>JACKEC010000019.1 GCA_020633195.1 Sandaracinaceae bacterium
TCTAGCGCAGAGGGACCGGGAGCTTGGGGACGGAGTTCATCTTGTTGTCTTTTCGGCCGTCATCGGAGGGGACGGGAGCTCGGGGGGGAGCTTGGGGACGGAGTTCATCTTGTTGTCTTATTGGCCAGCTCGCGTCGGCGGGGACGGGGACGGAGAGCTGGGGACGGAGTTCATCTTGTTGTCTTTTTGGCCAGCTCGCGTCGGCGGGGACGGGGGTCGACGGCGTTGACACCTCAGCCGCGTGGATGCTCCGCGGCTCGGGTCCAGCCTCAGGGAACCAGGGTCGGGACGAGGCGGGGGGTGCGGGTTCCGTCGCCGAGCTGGCCGGCGCCGTTGGCGCCCCAGCACGAGAGCGATCCATCGTCGTGGACGGCGCAGGTGTGATAGCCGCCGCCGGCCACCTGGACGACGGGGAGCGGGGTCGCGATCGAGACGGGGGTCGGCTGGTTGGCGCCGCTACCGTCGCCGAGCTGTCCTTGGTCGTTGCGACCCCAGCAGCGGAGGCCGCTCGCGGTGCGGGCGCAGTTGTGGAAGTTGCCGGCGCTGACCGAGAGGACCCCCGCGAGGCCCGTGACCTGGACGGGCACGTGCGACTCGTCGAAGGTGCCGTCGCCGAGCATCCCCTCGTCGTTGTCGCCCCAGCACCACACGCTGGTACCCGGCCCGCGGACGGCGCAGGTGTGGCCGAAGCCGAGGGTCACGGCCGTGACGTCGAGCGGGATCATGGTGGTCACGGGGACCAGCGACGTCGTGGTGGTGTCGTCGCCGAGCTGGCCGTGGAAGTTGTTGCCGGTGCACTTGGTCTGGCCGCTCGCGAGGACGATGCACGTGTGGAGCTGGCCCGCGGAGACGCGCGCGATGGGCGCGGGCTCCGAGACGCGTGACGGCGAGGGGACGATGAGGGTGCTGCCCCCGTTGCCGAGCGGGCCGCCGTTGCCGCGGCCCCAGCACCGGGCCTCGGTGCCGACGAGCACGCACGAGTGATCGTCGCCCGCGGTGAGGTGCGTGGCGCCGCTCGCGCCCCCGACGACCTGCGGCGCCGTCACCACGACCGGGGAGCCGCTCCCACACTGGCCGAGGTCGTTGTCGCCCCAGCAGCGCACGGTGGAGCCGGACCGGGCGCAGGAGTGGGAGTGCCCGAGGTCGAGCTGGTCGACGCCGCTCAGGCCCGGCACGAGGACCGGGCGCGCGCGATCCGTGGTCGTGCCGTCGCCGAGCTGTCCCCGGTCGTTCCGCCCCCAGCACCACACCTCGCCCGTGGTGGTGCGCGCGCACGTGTGCTCGTTCCCAGCCGCGACCTCGGCGAACGGGGGGAGGGGCACCGCCGCGTCGAAGCCCGCGTCGAACCCCGCGTCCATCGCGCCGGCGTCCATCGCGCCGGCGTCCATCGCGCCCGCGTCCATCGCGCCCGCGTCCAGCTCGCCCACGCACCCGAGGTCCCGATCGCAGGTGCCCTCGCAGCGGTCGTCGTCCGCGAAGCTCGCGCAGGCGCCAGCGAAGCACACGCCGCGGACACACGGAGGCCCGGCGGGCGCGCACTCCGAGTCGGTCGCGCACTCGGGGGGCGGACAGAACTCCGTCGAGGTCGGGCTGCACCGCGGGTCCACGCAGCGCCCCGCGCGACAGGCCGTGAGCTCGGGATCCCCGGCGCCGGGGCACGTGACCCCGTCGCACTCGCTGGTCACGAGGACGATGACGCTGGTCGCCGACCCCGCGATCGTGACGAGGACGCGGCCGCGGCCGATCTCGGCGTCCCCGCGCAGCAGCCGCGCGAGGACGAGCCGGCTCCCCGTCCCGACTCCGTCGAGCTCGGCGCCACGGAACGCCATCGGAGCTCCCGGCCGCGCGGCGACGCTCCGGCGAGCGCTCGTGACGATGGGGGCGCCCGTCGCGGTCGTGTCGCTGCCTTCGTGGACGACGACGACGACGCCGTCGAAGTCGATCCCGGGCCGATAGTTCGTGAGCACGTCGACGATGACGGTGGACCCGTCGTCGGGGCAGCCGGTGAGCGCCAGCGCGACGGCGCCGGCGATCCAGCTCCACCTCTTGCGCCGCGCTCGAGCCGTTGCCACCTCGACAGGATGCCACCGCGACGCGCTCGCGCGGCCCCAAACACCCCGACGATGACGGGAACCAGCCAAAGCGATTGACGTCCACGTGCTCTTCGCGGTTCCATTCGCGGCGTCGTAAGGGAGAGTCGATGCCGGAGCTCGGCCTGTTCGGAAAGATCCCCGCCAAGGGAGACTTCGTCCGCCACAACGTGACGGGCGCGACGGCGCGTGCGTTCGAGCAGTGGGTGCAGGAGTCGAACGACGCCCTGCGCGGTGCGGGCGGCGAGATGCCGGAGCACACGATCCGCTGCGTGTTCACGCCGCCGGGGTCGGACACGACCGTCGTCGGCGTGCTCGTCCCGAGCGAGGACAAGGTGGGGCGCAAGTTCCCCCTCGCGCTGTTCGCGGAGGCGCCGGTGGCGGAGGCCCGAGACGGGTTCTCGGCCGTGCCCGTCGGCTGGGCGCCCTTCCTCGATGGCGCGGCCGCGCTCTGCGATCGGGCCAAGGAGCTCGACTGGGATCAGCTCCGGAGCGCGCTCCCGGGTCTCCCGCAGCCCGGACCCTCCGAGCTGTCGCGCGCAAAGGAAGTTTGCGAGCAGGCGCTCGGGCATCCGCTGCCCCTCGAGGTGCACGACCGCATCTTCGGCGAGGGCTCGCCGATGCACTTCTACGCCTACCAGACGTTCCTCACCGCCTGCGAGGACGCCTCCAAGAACGACCCGAGCAAGCCGTCGACGGTGCTCGACTGCCCGATCCACGTGGACGTGGATCTCTTCTTCTGGCTCGAGATGACGCGGCGGATCTTCGGCTTCCCGCCGGCGCACCCGCAGGCGATGTGGATCGAGGATCCCGCGCCGCGCCTGCTCGTCTCCCTCGGGCCGGCGTCGCTGCAGATGCTCTCGTTCATGGCGAAGCCGGACATGCAGCACAACCGGCTCTGGCCCCTGACCACCGATCGCGACAAGGCCGTCGAAGCGGCGAAGAGCACGCTCGGACCGGCGCTCGACCACCTGAACGATCAGTCGCCGTTCGGGTCGCTGCTCGAGTCCCTGGTCCAGCGCGCCGCGTCCGGGACGATGCGATGACCGAAGCCGCGGCTCGCGCGCGCGTCGAGTCCTGGCTCGCTCCGATCTCGGACGCGACCCCCGCGGGCGAGGACCCCCGCTACGATCCGCTCCACGAGGAGATCCGGAACGAGGCGGCGAAGATCGACTCGCCGCTGACCGGGACCACCGACTGGGCGAAGGTCGTCAAGGACTCCGACAAGCTCATCTCGACCAAGGCCAAGGACCTCCTCATCGAGTCCTACGCCGCGTTCGGCCTCTTCCAGACGGAGGGGCTGATCGGCCTGGCCGCCGGCTTCTTCCTGCTCGCCGAGAGCATGGACAAGTTCTGGGAGGACATGCACCCGCCCGCGCGCCGCATCCGCGCGCGCGTCAACGCGATCGGGTGGCTGACCGACAAGCTCGACGCGACGCTCGGCGAGGTGCAGGTCGGGGCGAACGACCACGACGCCGTCGACGCGCTCGAGGCCTCGCTGAAGCGCATGCGGGCCGTGATCTACGAGCGCTTCGAGGACCAGGCGCCCTCGATCCGCCCCGTCGAGGACACGGTCGCGCGCCTCAAGATGTCGCTCCCCGAGCGCGTCGGGGGAGACGCGCCGGCGTCCGACACCGAGCCGCCGCCTCCGGGTGACGCGCCCCCTGGAGCCGCGCCCCCCGGAGCTACGCCCGCCGAGGCCGCGCCCGCCGCCGCGCCGGCCGAGGCCGCACCCGCGGAGGCCGCTCCCGCCGCCGAGGCCCCCGCGGCTCCCGTCGCGGTCGACTACGAGGCGCAGCTCGTCGAGTCCGCCAAGGCCTGGACCGAGCCGTGCCCCGGCGCCGAGCCGGCGGGCATGGACGCCAAGTACGAGCCCGAGCACGAGGAGCTGCGCAACGACATCACCGCGCTCGACACCCCGCTCGGCGCCCAGCTCGATTGGAACCGCGTGGTCCCGCGCGCGGGGGGGATCCTCAAGGACAAGTCCAAGGACCTCCTCATCGCCGCGTACCTCGCGTACGCGCTGTGGGAGACCAAGGGCGTCGAGGGCCTCGCGACCGGCCTCGAGGTCATCCGCGCGATCTGCGAGCGCTACTGGGAGGAGTGCCAGCCGCCCGCGCGCCGCATCCGTGGCCGCGCCAACGCGCTGTCCTGGCTGCTCGATCGCATCGAGGGGCCGCTGCCCGACGTCAAGCTGACGGCGGACGACAAGCCGAAGGTCGAGCTCCTCGAGGTCGCGGTGAAGCGCTTCGCGGAGACCGTCCGCGACAAGTTCGAGGACGCCGCGCCGTCGATCCGACCCCTGCAAGACAACGTGCAGCGGTTGAAGATGTCCGTGCCGGAGAAGGCCGCGCCGCCGCCGCCGCCGAAGCCGGCCGCCGCGCCCGCCGCCGCCCCGGCCCCGCGCCCCGCCGCCGCCGCGCCCAGCAGCTCCGGTGGCGCGTCGGTCCCGAGCGCTCAGATCGAGACGGGCTCGCTCGCCGACGCCAAGGAGATCGCGAAGTTCACGCGCGACGTCAGCAAGGTGCTGACCGACGCGGCCAAGTCGATCCGCGAGGCGTCCCCGGAAGACGCGACCTCGTACCACCTCCTGCGGCTCGGAACCGCGGTGAAGCAGACGCGGATCAAGGCCGAGGGCAACAAGACCTTCGTCCCGGCGCCGCAGGCGGCCGCGATGACGGACCTCGAGAACGCGCTCTCCAAGGGCGACTGGGAGGGGCTCCTCAGGCGGGCCGAGGGGGCGATGATCGGCAAGCCCATGTGGCTCGACCTGAACCGCTACGCGGCGGTGGCGCTCTCGAACCTCGGCGACAAGTACGCCGAGGCGCACGACGCCGTGCTCGCGGGCACCGCGTTCTACGTCCGGCGCTTCCCCGAGTTCCTCGAGTACACGTTCGACAGCGGGCTGCCCTTCACGAGCGCGCTGACGCGCGAGTGGATCTCGCAGGCGGTGATGCCCTCGGGCGGCGGTGGCGGCGACGGCGGCGAAGGCGCCGACGTGATCGCCGAGGCGCGCAGCCTCGCCGGCGGCGGCAAGGTCGACGAGGCGCTCGACGCGCTCGCGGGCCTCGCCAACGGCGGCCGCAGCGGCCGCGCGCGCTTCAAGGCGAAGCTCGCGATGGCGCAGGCGATCGCCTCGAAGTCACCCGACGCGGCCGAGGGGATCTTCGAAGGGCTCGCGCAGCAGCTCGAGCGCTCCGGGCTCGAAGAGTGGGATCCGGAGGTCGCCACCGAGTGCCACCGAGCCCACCTCGCGTGCCTCAAACAGATGAAGTCCGAAGAGGCGAAGGTTCGGGCTGCTCAGGTGTTCCGACGGCTCTGCCGGGTCGATCCAGTCGGCGCGGCGAAGGCCGGTGGTCCCACCTGAGGGCTACAAAAATGGGGGGTTCACGAGCGCCCGGAGAAAGGGCAAACTGCGTGTCCCTTGGGGAGGGCCGGATCGCCCCCTCCGATTCCAACCCGACGATCAGAGGAGAGCTGAAGGATGGGCAAAGAAGGCTCCGTCGCTCCTAAGGAGCGAGTCAACATTACCTACAAGCCCGCGACGGGGGACCAGCAGGAGGAGGTCGAGCTCCCCCTGCGGATCATGATGATGGGCGACTACACGGGGAAGGCGGACGAGACGCCCCTCGAAGAGCGGAAGCCCATCAACGTCGACAAGGACAACTTCGCCGACGTGATGTCCGAGCAGAACCTCTCGCTCGAGAACATGACCGTCGCGGACAAGCTCTCCGGCGAAGAGGGCGCGGAGATGAACGTCAACCTGAAGTTCGGCTCGCTCAAGGACTTCACCCCCGAGGGAGTCGCCGAGCAGGTGCCGGAGCTTCGTCAGCTCATGCAGCTCCGCAACGCGCTCACCGCGCTCAAGGGGCCGCTCGGGAACATCCCGAAGTTCAGGAAGAAGATCCAGGGTCTCCTTGGGGACGATGCCGCGCGCGAGCGTCTCATGTCCGAGCTGGGCATGGGCGAGAGCGGCGAGGAGTAAGAACATGGCTGAAGAAGAGACCGAGGCAGCAGGCGCAGCAGCCGAGTTGGACGATGGGTCCCTCCTCGAGAGCATGCTCGCCGAAGCGAAGATCAACCCCGCGGACGAGACCTACGATGTAGCCAAGCGCGGCATCCAGGCCTTCGTGACCGAGATGCTCGCGCCCAACCGCAAGGGCGAGCGCGTCGACAAGGCCGTCGTCGACGCCATGATCGCCGAGATCGACGCGCGCATGAGCGCGCAGATCAACGCGATCCTGCATCACCCCGCGTTCCAGAAGCTCGAGTCGACCTGGCGCGGGCTCAAGTACCTCATCGACAACGTCAACTTCCGCGAGAACGTGCGCGTCTCGCTCCTCAACGTGTCGAAGGAGCAGCTCCTCGAGGACTTCGAGGACAGCCCCGAGATCGTCAAGAGCGGCCTCTACAAGCACGTGTACTCGAACGAGTACGGCACGTTCGGCGGCAAGCCGTTCGGCGTCATGGTCGGCAACTACGAGTTCGACACCGGTCCGCAGGACATGCAGCTCCTGCAGAACATCGCGTCGGTCTCGGCGATGTCGCACGCGCCGTTCCTCTCGAACGCCGCGCCCAAGATGTTCGGCTGCGAGAGCTACACCGAGCTGCCGAAGCTCAAGGACCTGCAGAGCCTCTTCGAGGGTCCGCAGTACGCCCGCTGGCACGGCTTCCGTGAGAGCGAGGACGCCCGCTACGTGGGTCTCTGCGCGCCGCGCTTCCTGCTGCGCCTGCCCTACGGCCCGGACACCATCCCGGTCAAGAGCTTCAACTTCAAGGAAGAGGTCGTCGGCCAGCACGACGCCTACCTCTGGGGTCAGACGGCGATCGCGATGGCCACCCGCGTCGCGGACTCGTTCGCGAAGTACCGCTGGTGCCCGAACATCATCGGCCCGCAGGCCGGTGGTGCGGTCGAGAGCCTCCCGCTTCACCAGTACGAGGCGATGGGCGAGATCCAGACCAAGTGCCCGACCGAGGTGCAGCTCACGGAGCGCCGTGAGTACGAGATGTCCGAGCAGGGCTTCATCGGCCTCACCTTCCGCAAGGACAGCGACAACGCGGCTTTCTTCTCCGCGAACAGCTGTCAGAAGCCGAAGATCTTCGCGAACACGCCCGAGGGCAAGGCCGCCGAGACGAACTACCGCCTCGGCACCCAGCTCCCGTACATGTTCATCATCACCCGCCTCAGCCACTACCTGAAGGTCATGCAGCGCGAGCAGATCGGTACGTGGAAGGAGCGGGGCGACCTGGAGCGCGAGCTCAACAACTGGATCCGTCAGTACGTCGTCGACATGGAGAACCCGGCGCCCGCCGTGCGCTCCCGCAAGCCGCTCCGCGCGGCTCAGATCACCGTCGAGGACGTCGAGGGCCAGCCCGGCTGGTACCGCTGTGGGATGAAGGTTCGCCCGCACTTCAAGTACATGGGCGCGAGCTTCACGCTCTCGCTCGTGGGCAAGCTCGACAAGTCCTGATCGGACGAGACGAGTAGCCAGCCGAAGGGCGTCCCGCGTAAGCTGGGCGCCCTTCGCGCTTTCGAAGGGCACGCGAATGGCCGACGGATCAGACCCCCCCGAGAAGCTGACGGGCTACCACTGGAAGCTGTTCGGCTTCCTGAGCGTCGCCACGTTCTTCGAGGGCTACGACCACATCGCGCTGAGCCAGCTCCTACCGAACCTCCGCGAGGCGTTCGGCGTGAGCGAGAGCGGCGGCGGCTACGCGGTCGCGATCATCAACGTCGGGACGATCCTCGCGTACTTCCTCGTCCGCAAGGCCGACCGCTGGGGTCGCAAGCGCGTGCTCACGATCACGATCGCGGGCTACACGCTCTTCTCCTTCGGCAGCGCGCTCGCGCCGAACATCTGGGTCTTCGCGATCCTGCAGCTCGTCGCCCGCGTCTTCCTGATCGGCGAGTGGGCGATCAGCATGGTCTACGCCGCCGAGGAGTTCCCCGCGGCGCGGCGCGGGCTGATGATCGGGCTCATCCAGGGCTTCTCGAGCCTGGGCTCGGTCGTGTGCGCGGGCGTGGTCCCGCTGCTCCTGAACACGCCGTGGGGCTGGCGCACGGTCTACTTCGTCGGGACCGTCCCCCTCATCCTGCTGGCGTTCGCGCGGCGCGGCCTCAAGGAGAGCAAGCGCTTCGATCCCGCCGCGGTCTCGAAGGAGGCGCAGCCGCTCACCGAGATCTGGCGCACGCCCTACGCGAAGCGCGTGCTGCAGCTCGCCGCGATCTGGGCGCTCACCTACGTCTGCGCGCAGACCGCGGTGACGTTCTGGAAGGAGTACGCGACGGCGGCCGCGCCGGCGGCGGGGCCCCACCTCACCGACGCCGAGGTCGGCGGCTACATCGTCGCCGGCGCGGTGATCGCGATGCCGCTCGTGTTCGCGGTCGGCCCCCTCATCGATTGGCTCGGCCGTAAGAAGAGCGCGGTCGTGATCTTCGGCGCGACCGCCATCTCGGCCGTCGGCGCCTACACGACGACGAACACGACGCTGCTGTTCGTCTCCGTCGTCGGCGCGATCTTCGGCGCGAGCGCCGTCTTGCCCGTGCTCAACGCCTTCAGCACCGAGCTCTTCCCGACCCACCTCCGCGGCAGCGCGTTCGCGTGGTCGAACAACCTCCTCGGCCGCGTGGGCTACGTGCTCGCGCCCGCCGTCGTCGGCGCCGCCGCCGAGGTGTTCGGCTGGGGCCCGTCGGTCGCCGTCACCGCGATCGGCCCGCTCGCCGCGCTCGTCCTGATCCTGATGTGGCTCCCCGAGACGAGCGGGAAGAGCCTCGAGGCGACCTCGCACATCGCAGAGAAACCCACGGAGTTCTGACACCCATGAGCACCCAGAAGACCCTCACCCCCGTCGACGGCACGGTCTACGTCGAGCGCGAGCTCGCGAGCCCGGCCGCGCTCGACGAGGCGCTCGCCGCGGCGGTCGAGGCGCAGCGCGCGTGGCGCGCCGAGCCGCTCGAGGCCCGCGCGATCTTGCTGCGCGAGCTCGTCGATCGCGTCGAGGCCGACGCCGACCGCATCGCCGACGAGCTCACCTGGCAGATGGGCCGGCCGCGCTCGCAGACGCCGGGGGAGGTCCGCGGCTTCGCGGAGCGCGGCCGCACGATGGTCGACCTCGGCCTCGAGCAGCTCCGCGACCTCGAGGTCGGGGGCAAGGAGGGTTTCACTCGATACATCCGCCGCGAGCCGCTCGGGGTCACCCTCGTCCTCGCGCCGTGGAACTACCCGTGGCTCACCGCGGTCAACGCGGTGATCCCCGCGCTCATGGCCGGTAACGCGGTGGTCCTCAAGCACGCGTCGCAGACCCCGCTCGTCGCCGAGCGCTTCGTCGAGCACGCCGTCGCCGCGGGCATCCCGCCGGCCGTGTTCTCGTACCTGCACATGACGCACGATCTCGTCGCGGACGCCGTCAAGGACCCGCGGGTGGGCTTCGTGGCCTTCACCGGCAGCGTCGAGGGCGGGCACGCCGTGCAGCGCGCGGCCGCGGATCGGTTCATCGCGACGGGCCTCGAGCTCGGCGGCAAGGACCCGGGCTACGTGGCGGCCGACGCGAATGTCGCGGCGGCGGCCGATGGCCTCATCGACGGCGCGTTCTTCAACAGCGGCCAGAGCTGCTGCGGGATCGAGCGCATCTACGTGCACCGCGACGTCTACGACGAGTTCGTCGAGCGCTCGGTCGCGCTCGTGGAGGCGTACCGGCTCGGCGACCCGACCAAGCCCGAGACGAACCTCGGCCCCGTCGTGCGCGTCTCCGCGGCCAAGGGCATCCGCGCGCAGGTCGACGCCGCGGTCGCCGCCGGCGCCAAGGCGCTCATCGACCCGGCCAAGTTCCCCGCCGCGGCCGAGCGCGGCGACCCCTACCTCGTCCCGCAGGTCCTCGTCGGCGTCACCGACGACATGGAGGTCATGCGCGAGGAGACGTTCGGGCCGGTCGTGGGCATCGCCGCGGTCGCGGACGACGAGGAGGCGATCCGCCGGATGAACGACAGCCGCTACGGGCTGACCGCGGCGATCTACACGACCGACCTCGACCGCGCCGAGCGCGTCGGCGATCGCCTCGAGACGGGCACCGTGTTCATGAACCGCTGCGACTACCTCGATCCGGAGCTCGCGTGGGTCGGCGTGAAGGACTCGGGCCGCGGCTGCACGCTCTCGCGCCTCGGCTACGAGCAGCTCACCCGCCCCAAGAGCTTCCACCTCCGTCATTAGGAGGGCGCTGAAGAGCGCCCTGCTACACCGTGCCCGTGCCCGTGCCCATGCCCGTCCGTGACCCGTGTCCGCTCCCCGTGCCCGAGATGACGCGCCTTCTTGGGAACCGTCGACGGGAACAGTTCGGGCACGGGCACGGGCACGGGCATGCGCGCTTCGCGCGCGGCACGTCTCGCAGGCTGCTTTTCAGCAGCCTGCAGGGGGAATCCTCGTGGCTCGTCTGGCGTAGTCTCCCCACGTGAAGTGGATCCTCGCCGCTGTCCTCGTGCTCGGCCTCGTCGCGTGGCTCGCCTCGCGTCGAGGCGGCGGCCGCCGTCCGTCCGCCGAGGCGCTCCGCCGCCGGCTGCAGGGCCTGACGCACGATCCCAAGGTCGCCGAGCGCCTCGTCGAAGCGGAGATGAAGCGCCACCCCGAGATGAGCGAGGCGGAGGTCCTCCGCCGCGTGATCCGTCGCCTCGAGAGCGACCGCCGTTAGCCGCGACGAGCCCTCAGAAGCGCGCGACGACGACGGTGACGTTGTCGGTGCCGCCGCGCTCGTTCGTCAGGTCGACGAGCTTCTTGGCCGTGCCCTCGGCGGTGTCGCCCATCGCGAGGGCGCCGAGGTGGGCCTGGATCTCGTCGTTCGACACGTGCTTCGTGAGCCCGTCGCTGCAGAGCAGGATCGTGTCCTTCGGGAAGAGCAGCGCGTGGTGCAGCTCGACGCTCAGCTCTTCGCTCTCGCCGCCGAGCGCGTTGACGAGGACGTTCGAGAAGTCCGACTCCTGCGCCTCGGTCTCGCTCATGACCTTGCTGTCGACGAGCTGCTGCGCGAGCGTGTGGTCCCGCGTGATCTGGAACAGCGCGCCCTCGCGGTGGGCGTAGATGCGGCTGTCACCGACGTGCACGACGAACAGGTTGGGCCACGTGACGTAAGCCATCGTGAGCGTGGTCCCCATGCCCTTGCGGCCCGTGCCCTCGTCGGCCGCGCGGCGCATCTCGTCCTGACACTCCTTGACCGCGCGCCGCAGGCCGCGCGCGAGGACGCGCGAGTCGTCTCGGCTCCGCGGCAGCGACCACGGCATCAGCGTGAACGCGTAGCGGGCGAGCGCGTCGATCGTCAGCGCGCTCGCGATCTCACCGGCCGCGTGCCCGCCCATCCCGTCGGCGACCATGAACAGCCAGCCCTGCGGCGGGCCCTTCACCTTGGTGCCGTCGTCGACCGGCCGGCTCGACTGGATCAGGCGCATCGAGCGCTCGAGCCGCGCGACGAGGAAGCTGTCCTCGTTGTGCTTGCGGACCTTGCCTACGCTCGAGAGCCCGAAGACCTGCGGCTCGTCGGTGGGTTGGGTCCGGGCCGCCTCGGGACGCGTGGACGGGGACCCGAGCGTCTCGACCTGCTGCGTCGCGTCGTCGTCACGAGCGGGCATCTTGGGCTCATCATAGCTGGTTCGCTATGCTCCCGGCATGTGTCGGATTTACCTGACGGTCCTTTTCTCTTCGGCCCTTTTCCTCGCCCTCGGCTGCGGGGACGGCGAAGGCTCGGATGGCGGCGTCGACCTCGACGCGGCGGCTCGTGACGGCGGCGGTGGAGGCGACGCGGGTGACCGCGACGGCGGCCCCGGGACCGACGCGGGCGACTTCGACGCGGGCGACGTCGACGCGGGGGCGACCGACGGGGGCGGCACGGACGCGGGCGCTCTCGACGCGGGCGACCCCTGCGCCGACCTCACGCTCCCGTCGGTGACGACCGAGAACATCACCGCCCCCGGCGGCTGGGACGCGCCCGTCTTCCTCACCTACGCGCCCGGCTCCGACGACCTGTACGTCGTCGAGCAGCCCGGCCGCATCCGGCGCATCGCCACCGACGGCAGCGTCTCCGACTTCCTCGACATCTCGAGCAACGTCCAGTACGGCGGCGAGCAGGGCCTGCTCGGCCTCGCCTTCCACCCCGACTACGCGGCGAACGGGCGCTTCTTCCTCTTCTACACGCCCCGCGGCGGCACCTACCGGCGCGACAACCACGTCGGCGAGTTCCGGCGCAGTGATCCGACGACCGGCGACCCGTCGGAGGTGCGCTCGATCGCGTCGATCGCCGACCCCGAGAGCAACCACAACGGCGGGATGCTCGCGTTTGGCCGGGACGGCTTCCTCTACGTGGGGATCGGCGACGGCGGCGGCGCGGGCGACGCGCACGGCGCGTTCGGCAACGGCCTGAACACCGACACGATCTTCGGGAAGATCCTTCGCCTCGACGTCGACAACGACGCCGGGATGTTCGTCGCGGCGGGCAACCCCTTCATCGGCGGTGCCGGCGACGACCGCATCTGGGCCTACGGCCTGCGCAACCCGTGGCGCTTCTCCTTCGACCGCCTCACCGGTGACCTCTACATCGGCGACGTCGGCCAGGGCTCCTGGGAGGAGATCGACTTCCAGCCCGCGTCGAGCACCGGCGGCGAGAACTACGGCTGGCGCGCCTACGAGGGCTACGAGGTCTACCGCATGGCGGACGTGGGCCGCGTCCCGGTCCACACCGAGCCGATCCGCGTCTACGACCACGGCGGCGGCGCGTGCTCGGTCACGGGCGGGTACGTCTACCGCGGCTCCGCCATCGCGGGCCTCGGCGGCTGGTACTTCCACTCGGACTTCTGCACCGGCCAGGTCACCGCGCTCAAGGTGTGCGAGGGCGCCGCGGTCGGCGTGCAGAGCGTGTCGAGCCTCTCGGGGGGCAACGTGTCTTCCTTCGGAGAAGGCCCCGACGGCGAGCTCTACATCATCGGGTTCAACTTCGTCCGCCGCATCATCGGCGGGTAGTCGCCCCCCGCGGGGAGCGGGCCTGGAGTCTCCGGAATTTCGCGCAAAGATCGCCAAGGGAGCAAAGAGGTTTTCGATCGTACGACGCCGAGCGTCGGTAACCGACTCGGCGGCGGCGACTCGTCGAACGCCGAGCGACCGATCAGAACGACTACCCTTGGCCCCCTTCGCGCCCCTTCGCGCGGAATTCGAGCCCCGCGCGGCTCGCTCGAAGCCGAGCGGGCTACTCCGGGATGGCGACCGGGGTGTCGTCGCGCTCGAGGCGGAGCGCCGCGAGGTGCGGGTCGGTGAGCGGCGCGTAGGCGACCGGGTCGGCGGCGATGGCGCGCATGTCGAGCTCGACCGCGGGGTCGATCTCGGTCAGCGCCGCGCCCGCCACCTGGCGGACCGCCGGGTACGGGTCGGCGAGCAGCGACTCGAGCGCGGCGCGGAGCGGCCCGGAGGTGTCGCTCGCCGCGCGCGCCGGTCCGAAGCCCATGTGCCACGCCGCGATCGCGCGCTGGGTCGCGTCGCCGCGCATCATCCAGGCGACCCCGGCGGGGAGGTCGTCCTGTCGCTCCGCGATCGTCGGCTCGCGCTGGCCGTACCAGCGCGACAGGTGCACGGCGGTCCACCCGATCGATCGGTCGAGGTGGCAGAGGTTGCACGCGTTGGGGCGGCTCCGCCCGCCTCGCCCCGTCGCGGCGGGGCCGTCCATCCGGTGGCTGCGCGTCGCCATGAGCAGCGCGTAGGACGAGTAGGGCATGTGGCAGCCCACGCAGCGGCTGCCCGCGCTCGCCACCGGGTGATGGGTGTGCGCCTCGGTCGCGAGCGACGGCTCCGCGTGGCAGCCCGTGCACATCGCGTCCGCGTCGCGCGGGCCGTCCACCTGCCGGTCCGGATCCGCGTCGTGCATGCTGTGGCAGCTCGTGCAGTCCATCTCGCCGTCGAGGTAGCAGCCGCTCCGGATCATCCCGGTGTGCTCGCGCCCCGCGACGCGCACCGAGCCGTCCGTCCAGAACGAGCCGACGGTGTCCCGCTCGTCGTAGGGGAGCCAGTCGAGATCGGCGAGCTCGCGGGACTCGTCGACCATCTCGAGCATCGGGCCGATCGAGAGGTAGTCGTCGAGCATCTCGCCCGGTCGGAACTCGTGGACGCGATCGCCCTGGCCGTCCGGGTGCACCGAGTGACAGCGGCCGCACACGCTCGCGGAGCGCCGGTGGCTCAGCGACTCGGGGTTCGCGATCGTCGGGTCGCCGGTCTCCTTCTGTCGCTGCGCGTAGCGGCGCGCGGGGGAGCGGTTCGACGCCACGTGCTCGGCGCCGGGGCCGTGGCAGGCCTCGCAGCTGATCCCGAGCTCGGCGACCCGCACCTCCGGAACCGCGTCGTGCTCCACGCGTCCGTCCCAGGGGCCGCCGGTGCTGTGGCACGTCACGCACGAGTCCGACCACGTGTAGCGCACCAGCGCGTCGTCCTCGTCGTGCGGCGGCTCGAGGAACGAGTCGGAGTTCGCGAGCCAGCGCTGCTCGCGGATCAGGTAGACGAAGGGGAACTGCTCGAGGTTCCCGCGCCGCCCCTCGTACCAGTACGCCTGCATGTGGTGCGAGCCCGTGGTCATGACGAGGCGCGCGGAGTGCTCGAAGAACGCCTCGTCGACCTCGATCGGCACGGGCTCCGCGAGCTCGCGGGCGTAGAACGCGTCGCCGATCCGGGCGAGCTGGAAGTGGCGCCCGCGCTCGGTGAGGACCTGGCCGGCGAACGGCGCGGCGATCGCGGTCGGGGTCGCGACCTGCGTCATCGTGCGATGGAACGACCGGTGCCACGACGCGTACTGGCCGGGGTGGCACGCGCGGCAGGTGTCGCTGGACGCGTAGCCGGCGTCGCGCACGCGCTCGGGCAGCGGCGTCGCGAGCTCCGCGTCGACCGCCGGCGGCTGCCAGACCAGCGTGCACACGCCGAGGAACGCGCCGACGCCGAGCGCCGCGAAGAGGCGCGTCGGCCACCAGCTCCCGCGCAGGAAGTACCACCCCGAGCCCGCGCCGATCGACGCCGCGAGGGCGAACCACGCCCAGGTGAGGATGTCGGCCTCGCTCACCCCGTGGGCGCCGAGCTGCTCGATCACCCGCTCGCCTTGGGCAGGGACCACGCGGTCAGCGCGATCGCGGTGAACAGGGTGAGCGCGCCGATCGGCACGAAGATCACCCCGACGCCAGGGTCCCCGCCGGCGATCCCGAAGCCGCCGAGGAAGAACCCGAGCGGCAGGAGCACGCTCGACAGGACCAGCGCCCGCGACGCGAAGATGGTGGCCCAGCCCTTCGCGCCGGCGAGGTGCAGGGTCGCGGCGAAGCCCACGTGGACGAGCCCGAGCAGCGCGCCGTGCGCGTGCGCGAGCGTGAACATCAGGCGGCGCACCTCGTTGTCGACGTCGAGGTACCAGCCGACCTTGAAGCCGTGCATCGCCTCGAGCGCGACGCCCAGGGTCAGGAAGAACAGCAGCGACCACCACCCGAAGCGGAGGTGGAACACGGTGCGCTTCGCTGCCGTCGACATCGCCCCCACCTGACCCTCGCCGAAGTTTACGCCTTGGCCTTGTCGAGGATGGCCCTCGCCGCCTCGGGCGGCTCGACGGGCTCGCCCACGCGGCCCGACTCGACCTCACCCCAGCCCCGCTTGATGTTGTCGTCGAGCCACGCCGTCACGTGCGCCTCGGCGCCCGCCATCGTCGACGCCGTCCGCAGGGTCGTCTGGAGCGCGTCCTTGCGGCCCGGCGAGTAGTCCGTGAAGTACACGAGGAAGGGCGCGTAGTTGCGCTCCTCGCCCTTGTGCGTGTCGACGATCAGGTACTTGCGCACGGCCACCTTGTCCTTGGTGGTCTTCGTGAACACGGCGCGCCGGACGACCTCGGAGAGCTCGCGCTCGATGACGTCGGTGGCCGCGCCCTCGGGGGTCTCGAGCGGGAGGCGGCTCGTGATCTGCGTCATCCCGACCGCGCCGACGTCGACGACCTTGTCGGAGCGCTCGCGCAAGAAGACGGGGTGGATCATCACCGCCATCGGCGTCTCGCGGAGCGGCTCCCAGCCGTCTCCCTCGCGGAAGCGGAGGCTCATGCGCCGGATCTGCGTGTCCCAGGAGTCGGTCGCGAGCAGGTCGCTGCACCGGATCTCGACGACGATCTCGGGCCGGACGAACTTGCTGAGCGTGCCCTCGCGGTTGGCGAGCCGGAAGCGCGACGGCACCTCGAGCGCGCTGAGGCGCCCGTGCCAGTCGGCGCGGTCCTGCTCCGAGAAGCCGCCGCCGACGGCGCCGAGGAGCTGCCAGGTCCCGTCGTCGCGCAGCAGCGCCACGCTCATCTCGCGGACCTGCCGCACGTCGCCCGTGATGCGCTCGCCGTAGGCGATGATCACGGCGTCGAGGGTCAGCGTGCTCTTGATCTTGTAGGTGAGCCCGCGGTCGGACCGGACGACCACGCCCTCGAAGCGATCGGAGAGGACCCACTCGCGGTAGAGGCGCAAGACCTCTTTCGGATCTCCGGTCTGCGTCTCGGCGAGGCGCACGCGGTCCCCGCCGCCGAGCAGCTCCTTCATGCGCTCGAAGCGCGCGGGGTACTCGCTGAGGAGCGCGTCCTTGCCGTCGTCCTCGACGACGTCGAAGGCGTGGAAGGTGAGGGTGCTCTCGGCCTCGTCGCCGAACGCGGTCGCGACGTGGTGGACGCGCGCGCGGCCGACGTGCTCGGGCGGCGTCGCGGTGAGCTCGCCGGCGAAGATCATGTCGGGCGCGTCGGCGAGGAGGCGCTCGGCCTCGGCGACCAGCGGCGTCCCGCGCAGGACCCGCCCGTTGAACGCGCAGAGCGCGACCTCGCCCTCGCGCTTGACGAGGAACCACAGCTCGCCGTCGAGCTTGGTGCTGATGAAGTAGTCACCCGGCGCGAGCAGGCGCTCGATCGCCTCCGGCTCGACGACGCGGTAGCGCTTCGCGACCTGCCGCTTGTAGACCCGCAGCCGCTTGGCGAGCTCCTCGTCGACGAGCGCGCCGACCGGCGCGCGCTTGCCGCCGCCCCACGGGGCCCAGCTCTCGCTCCAGAGCATCAGGCGTCTCCCTCGGCGGCCGCGCCGCTCGGGGCGACCTTCTTGATCTCGAGGTTCGAGAGGTGGAGCACGAGCTTGTAGCTCTCGCCCTCCGTGCGGCCCTCGAGGAAGCCGCGGAACGGGCTCCCGTTGGTCTGGAAGATCAGCGGGTCCTTCGCCTTCGCGCCGGCGCCGACGAACATGAGCTTGCCGGACTCCTCGAGCGTCTTGGCCATCTCGTAGAGGAAGTCGAAGGTCAGCCCGTTGACGTGCCGGAGCTGGAGCTTGCGCACGAACGCGAAGCGCCGGATGGCCTGCTCGATCGGCATCAGGCGACCCGTCCACGGGATGGGCGGCAGGTCCTCGCCGACGGTGGCCTCCACGTCGATGAAGTCCTCGCGCGCGGTCTCGACGCCCTCGGGCGAGTAGACGACCTTCAGGATCCGCGCGACGTAGAGGACGTTGCCCTCCGGCCCGAGGTAGACGCGCGAGGTGTGGGTGAGGCGGCGGCCGACCTGCTCGAGGTCGACCTCGGGGTCGCCGTCGATGAGCGCCTGCGAGAGCGCCTCGGGCGAGCCGGCCTTCTCGACGAGCGCGGCGTAGGTCGTGTTCTCGGTGCCCTTGACCAGGCGCACGTGGGTGACCGGGCCGCCGCCGGGCTCGACCCAGCGGTGCGACTCGCGCTTCGAAGGCGACTCGACCTCGATCTGAGCGTCGCGCTTCTTCTGGTCCATGATGGAGATCGAACGAGGCATCTTTCCTTGCTTCCTGCTCGGTGACGGAGGCCCGCGGCGCTACATCATGCCGAAGTCGAAGTCGTCGCCGAGGTCGTCCTCGTCGTCGTCGTCGTCGCCCGGCTCGACGACGGGCGCCTCGCGCTCGAGGAATTCGAAGCCGCTCGGGCGGCCGACGAGACCGAACACGCCCTCGTCGTTCTTCAGCAGGAAGAGCGCGTCGGCGTCGTAGCCCTCGCGGTACTGGTAGAGGCACTCGAAGATCGCGCCGCCCTCGAGCGCGGCCCGCAGGCCCTCGCCGAGCGCCTCGCTCTCGAGCTCGTACGCGCTCGCGATCACGTGATCGAGCAGGCGCGTCGGCGGGACCTCGGTGAGCGACTGGGCCACCCCGAGGGTCGAGGGCACCTGCGTCAGCTCGTTGCCCTCGTCGTCGACCGCGCGCAGGTCCTTGCGGTCGATCGTGTCGAAGGCCTCGTCGATGTAGAGGTGCGCGGTCCCCCCCGGCGGCACGAGCGCGGCGCCGTCGGCGGTGAGGAACGCCGCGACGCAGCGCTCCCCGTTCTCGTCGAGGATCACCCGCTCCTTGCGGCCGTACAGCTTGCCCCGGTCGACCTTCGCGAACTGGAAGGACGTCTCTTCGTCGCCGAGGCGGACGACGATCTCGCGTTTGGCCATGGCGCCCGAAGGTGTAGCGCGGAACGGGCCTCACACGCGAGCGCCCCGCGCCGGTCGAGCCGGGCGGGGCGCTGCGAGGAGCCGAGGGGCTCGTTCAGGGAGCCGCGGGCGGCGCGAGCACGACGGCGCAGCGCACCCACGTGCCGGTGACCTCGGGGGACTGCCCCGTCTTGGTCAGCCGGACGAGGTAGGTCCCCATCGCCGGGACGGCGAGGTTCTCGATGCCGATCGTGGCGGTCGCCGTCTCGTTCTGCATGCGGAGCGTCATCGCGCCGGTCGAGTCGAGCACCGCCGCGCTGAGGCCCATGACGCCGGAGCCGGCCGTGGCCGAGCCGCAGTAGACGTTGATCTCCTCGGTGGCCATCGCGTTGAAGCTGAAGTGGTCGGTGTCGCCGTCGCCGAGCTGGGCGAGGATGTAGCCGCGGCGGATCGTCGCGTCGTCCGGGTCGGCCTCGACGGTCAGCGCCTGGGGCGTGGCCGGGTCGTCGTTCGCGGTCTCCGTCGCCGTGTCCTCGGGCGGGTTGTCCTCGGCGAAGCGGAAGCCCTTGAGGACGTAGAAGCCGTTGGAGCCGGGGGCGCCGCTGGCCTCGACGAAGAGGTTGTAGTCACCGGCCGGCAGGGGCGGCCAGATGCTCGTGAGGTTGAGGGTGTCGCTCTCCATCACGGCGAGGCGCGCGATGGTCTCGCTGCCGTCCGCGTTGGTGATCCACATCCGGCCGATGGCGGTGGTCGAGCCGTAGCCGGCCGCGCCGCTCGGCATCATGAGGGCGCGGGCGCTCGCGCGGCCCGGGGCGATGGTGAACGAGTAGACGTCGACGTCGGTCGCGTCCTCGAAGTCACCGATGATGATCCCGAAGTCGGCGGTGCCCGCGGTGTTGGCGGGGAGGCGCGCGGCCTGCGCGCTCGCGACGTCGTCGCCGCCCTCGCCGTCGACCGTGACGGCCGCCGCGGTGAGGTTCAGCTCGGCCACCGAGAGCGAGTAGTTGAAGTCGGCCTGGCCCTCGGGCGTCTCGCCCGCGCGCCAGCTCGAGAACTCCTGCACGAGCACGTAGTAGGTGCCGTCGGACGGGAGGCGCGTGATGAGCTCGCTGTCCGTGTTGAAGCGCGGGACCGAGTCGTCGTTCTCCGCGATCATCGTCATCGAGGAGTCGTAGAGGGTGACGACGGTGTCGACCATCATCGGGTCGTCGTCCGGGTTCGCCTCGGTCGACACGATGATCCAGGTGCCGGCGGTGCCCTCGAACGAGTAGTAGTCGAGGTCCCCGGGGGTGCCGATGCGGGCCATCGTCGGGTCCGCCGCGCCGACCTCGATCGGGTCCGCGTCCGCGAACGTGTCGTTGCCGTCGCCGGTGGGCGGCACCGCGCTGTCCGTCATCATCATCATGCCGGAGTCGGTGCCGACGCCGCCGTCGGTGTCACCGCCGCCGCCGTCGGTCGGCGCCGGGGTCCCGTCGCAGCCGATGGCGAGGACCAAGGAAAGGAAAACTGCACTCTTCACGCTTCGCATGGATCTACCCCTCTATCGCGTGCGCCCACCCACCCCGTGGCGTCGCCGCGCTTGAAGGCGGGCACCCTAGCACCCGCGCGAGAGCGCTCAAGCGGTCAGCGGGCCGCGACGGCCACGAGCTGGATGGGGACCTCGACGCGCTCTCCGCCGCGCACGAGCCCGACCTGGACCGTGTCGCCGACCTCGTGTCGGTCGAGCTGGCGGTAGATGTCGTTGGGCTCCGAGACCTCCTGCCCGTCGATCGTGACGACGATGTCCCCGAGGCGCAGGCGGCCCACGCGATCCTGCAGCGTGGGCCGGATCCCGGCGGCCTCGGCCGGCGAGCCGGGCTCGACGCCGAGCACCAGCGAGCCGCCGCGCAGGCCGAGCCGCGCCACGAGCTGCGGGTCGGCGAGCGACAGGCCCAGCCCGGGCCGGATCACCCGGCCGTGCTCGATGAGCTGCGGCACGGCGCGCGCCACCGTGTCGACGGGGACCGCGAAGCCGATCCCCGCCGACGCCCCCGACGGGCTGTAGATCATCGTGTTGATCCCGACGAGGCGCCCCGCGCTGTCGAGCAGCGGCCCGCCCGAGTTGCCGGGGTTGATCGCCGCGTCGGTCTGGATGACGCCCTGGATCGGCCGCTGCCCGATGCTCATGATCTCGCGCTCGAGCCCGCTCACGACGCCCGCCGAGAGCGTGTGGTCGAGGCCGAACGGGTTGCCGATCGCGAACACGCTCTGGCCGACGCGGAGGTCGTGCGACGAGCCGATGGGCAGCGGCGTGAGGAGCTCCTCGGGCGCGTCGATCCGCAGCACCGCGATGTCCTTCTCGGCGACCGCGCCGGCGAGCTCGGCCGGCCAGGTCGACCCGTCCGAGAGCGTCACGCGCGCCCCCGAGCCGCCCTCGATGACGTGGAAGTTCGTGACGATGTGGCCCTGGCGATCCCACACGAAGCCGGACCCGCTGCCCTCGGGGATCTCGAGCACGCGCCGCCGGAACGGGTCGGTCCGCACGGTGACCCGCGTGATGAAGACGACCGAGGGCGCCGCGCCGTCGAACAGCTCGATGGTGCTCTGCTCGGCCTCGGAGAGGCTCCCGCGCGGCGTCACGAGCTGCGCCGGCGGCGGGGACGAGGGGAAGTCGGGCGGCGCGGGCGGAGGCTGGCCGGCGCCGTTGGTCGGCCACGCGAGGTGGGCCAGGCTCGCGGTGCCCGCGCCCATCACGAAGAAGGCGACCGCCCACAAGAAGAGCGGCCACGCGCGACGGCGTGTCGTCATCGGGAGCAAGGGTGTCCACGCTCGCGCGCGGGTCAACCCTTCAGGGCGCGACGCTCATCAGGGGGACGTCGGGCAGCGGCGGGAGCGTGAAGTCCGGGTTGCGCGGGTAGACCCACAGCACCTGGTCCCAGGTCACCGCGCCGCGCCGGACGACGAGCCGCTGCTCCGGGTCGAGGTCGCCCACGGGGTTCATCAGGCGGTGGTCGGCGACGAAGCCGTCGTTGAGGTAGTCGGTGAGCTCGCCCGCGTGGAGGACTCCGTCGTGCGGGCGCGCGTCCGCCTCGCCGAGGACCCCGCGGCGGAGGTGCCACGAGAGGTAGCCGCCCGCGCGGTGCGGCTCCGCGGTGTCGCTCAGGACGTCCTCGTCGCTCGAGAAGACACCCATCCGGCCGGGGCGGGTGACCCAGTCGCGCGCGAACCCGCCCGAGTGACACGAGTCGAGCGCCAGGATGACGGTGCCCGCGTGGATCTGATCGAGCGCCGCCACGAGCTCGTCGTCGCGGATCGCCTGGTCGAAGAGGACGATCGTCTCGTCGAGCTGGTCGAGCTCGTCGCCGTTCTCCTCGTCCGGGACCTGCTGGCCGTGGCCGCTGAAGAACACGAGCACCACGTCGTCCGGGCCGGCGAGCTGCGCCATCTGCTCGATGCCGCCGAGGAACGCCTCGCGCGTCGCGAGCCCGTCGGGGAGCACGAGCTGATCGCTGGCGTCCTGAAGGTGCGCCGCGCGCATCGCCTCGCCGAGGAGCCGCGCGTCGTCGGCGCAGCCGTAGAGCTGGCCGTGCCCCTGGTAGGCGGTGATCCCCGCGTAGACGCCGAGCAGGCGCCCGCCGCCGTTGGCCCCCGCGAGGCCCTCGGGTCGCGCGTCGCCCTGCAGCACGATCGGCGGGCGCGCGGTCGAGCGCACGCGGAACGGGCCGCCGCCCTGGCCGCCGTACGGCGTCACCACGAGCTGGTAGACGCCCGTGGTCGGCAGCGCGGCCACGATGGTGGAGTCGAGGGAGCGCTCGTCGCCGTTGGGCCCCACGTCGTTCGCGTCGTCGTTGATCCAGGTCTGACCGCCGGGCCCGATCAAGGTCGCGATCGTGTCGAACGCCTGCGAGGTGACCCGCAGCCGGACGATCGAGCCGGCGTTGCCGCTGAACCGCATCCAGGTCCCGGGCAGGCGCTCCTGCATGCCGTCCCGCCCGAGGACCGCGGTGGCGTCCTGGCCGAGCTCGAAGGGCACACCCACGCCGGCCGCGTCGCGCGGGGTGATCGAGAGCGAGTACTCGCCGGTCTCCCCGGCGCCGAAGGTGGTCGTCCAGATCTCGTAGGTCCCCGCGACCGGGGGCAGGAAGTCGACGATCGAGTCGAGCATCCCGGGGAAGCCATCGTCGTTCCGCAGGTGGACGTCGCCGGGCCCGCGCACCTCCATCAGCGGGTCGATGGCGGTCGAGCTCATCTGGATGCGCACGCGCTGGCTCGGGCTCAGCTCGATCCGCCAGACGTGGTAGTGCGCGCGGCCGTCGTTGATCGGGTCCGTCGCCGTCAAGGTCCCTTGCTGTGATCCCATCGACGCGGGGCGTCGCTCGACGTCGGCGTCGGCCACGGCGCCGGTCCCGAGCGGCGTGGTGCCGTTGGGGCTGGATGCGCCGCCGCAGGCGGCCAAGGAGAGGGCGAGGAGGACGGTGGAGGTGGCTCGCACAGCGCGAGCGTAGCAGGCGCCCGGGCCCCTCCGCCCGTCATCGCTTCCCCTACGTGCCCGTGGTCGGGTAGCGTCCTCGGATGCCCGTCTTCTCGTGCTCGCGCGGGTGCCCGCGCCTGATCTCCGTCTCCGCGATCCCCGGGGGCAGCCCCGTCGCGCTCGCCGATCCGGAGGGCTACGCGGTCAGCTACCTCGACTGCGCGGGGTGCCACACGAAGACGTGCGACCGGTGCGCGCGCAAGAACCCGCAGCTCGCGGCGGGGAGCGGCTGCCCCAAGTGCGGCAAGCCCCTCGCGTGGGCGGGCGTGCCGCTGCCGGGCGGGGCCGCGGCCTCGGCGCCCGCGACGGCCCCGCGCCCGCCCGCGGCCGGTCCGCCTCCGGGCGGGGGGCGCGTGAACCTCGTCGAGACCCTCATCGGGCTCGGCCGCTCGATCGACGCGGACCTGAGCGCGCGCAACAGCGAGCGCGCGAACGCGACGGCGGTCCTCGCGACGACGCTGATGGGCTCGCTCGCGGACCAGGCCACGATGGACGACCTCCCGCACCTCTCGCGCTTCGGCGAGCAGTTCTTCCGGTGGGAGATGTTCCGTCACGGCGCGCAGTACTACCGGGCGCTCTACCAGCGCTGCATGCAGCTCGGGGTCGCGCAGCAGGCGGCGGGCAACTCCGCGATCACGCTCGCCGGCGCGTTCGACTACCTGTCGGGCGGCATGGACAGCAAGCCGGACATGGCGCGCTCGGTCGTGCAGATGGTGCAGGCGCACTTCGGCCCGCAGCACCCGCTCACCCAGAAGGTCCAGCAGCGCGCCGCGTCGCTCGGCGGCGCCGCGCAGATCCAGGGCGCGTTCGGCGCGCCCCAGTGGAACATGACGCCGGCCGCCGCGCCGCCGCCGCCGCAGAAGACCAAGCAGCAGGCCGACGAGGAGCTCTCGCTCTGGATCACGCTCGCGTTCCTCCGCATCTCGGCGTCGGACGGCTCGATCGACAACCGCGAGTACCTCGTCTTCAAGCAGACCATCCAGCAGTTCCAGCTCCCGGACCTGTGGGACCGCTACGGGACCGAGGGCCTGATGAAGCTGCTCCGCGAGGGCAAGCTCCAGAGCCTCAGCGCGGGGCTCGCGGGGATGCCGCTCGACAGCAAGAAGCACCTCGGGGAGATCCTCAAGAAGCTGATGCTGGCCGACGGCAAGATCGAGCACGGCGAGCTGGTCGCGATCCAGGAGATCACCGGCTGGCTCGGGATGACGCTCGGGGACATCGGGATCCGGCTGGAGCGGGCCTGACGGAGTGCTGGAGCTGCTGCGCGTCGCGTCCGGAGCGCGCGGGGGAGCGCGCGGTGGCGACCAGGACGTCGTTCACGCGAAGGCGCCCATCGTCGCCGTCGCGGACGGCACCGGGGACGGCGGCGGGCGCGCCGCGAGGGCCGCGCTCCAGGCGCTGCTGAGCGCGATCGAGCCGTCGGTGCCGTCCCTCGCGGCCGCGTTCGCGGCGGCGCACGAGGCGGCGCGCCAGAGCGGTGGCCGCACGACGGCGGCGGTCGCGGTGGTCGACCCGACCCTGCGCCTGCACGTCGGGCACGTGGGCGCGGTGCGGGTGGCGCTCCTGCGGCGCGTCGACCAGCCCCTGCCCGATCCCGTCGCGCCGAAGCACGCGCCCGTGGTTCGCGCGCCGAACGGCGCGACGCTCGCGTTCCTCACGCGCGATCACACGGCCGTCTGCGACATGGTGGAGCGCGGCCACCTCACCCCCGAGGCCGCGCGCACCCACGCGCTGCGCGGCCGCCTCACGCGCGTGCTCGGCGCGGACGCGGCGGTGAGCCCCGACGTGACGTGGCTGCACCTGTTCCCGACCGACGTCGTGCTCGTCGCCTCGGACGGCCTCTTCGACGCGCTCGAGCCGGACGTGATCGCCGAGCTGCTCGCGTCGAGCGACGACCCGAAGACCGCCGCCGACGCGCTGCTCGAGAGCGCCGAGGCCGACGGAGCGCAGGACGACGTGGCGGTGGCGGTGCTGCGGATCGCCGAGGCGCGGGTCGCCGCGCGGCGCGTGCGCGAGGTGGAGTCGCCGCAGGAGCCGCCGGCGCCCGCGGGGGAGGGGCCGCTCGCCGAGTACGGGCGCGACCTGTCCGCGGCCGCGCTCGCGGGGGAGCTCGACCCGGTGATCGGGCGCGACGCCGAGGTGCTCGCGCTCGCGCGGGCGGTGGTGTCCCGCAAGAAGCCGAACGCGGTGCTGGTGGGCCCGGCCGGGGTCGGCAAGACGGCGATCGTCGAGGGCTTCGCGCAGGCGCTCGCGGCGGGGACCCTCTCCGAGGCGCTCCGCGGCAAGCGGCTCTTCGAGGTCTCGATCAGCGCGATGCTGGCCGGCACGAAGTACCGCGGCGACTTCGAGAAGCGCCTCAAGGAGGTCGTCGAGGTGGCCGAGGCGGATCGCGACCTGATCCTCTTCGTCGACGAGCTGCACACGGTGATGGGCGCCGGCGACAAGAGCGGCGGCGCCGGCGACGCGGCGCAGGTCCTCAAGCCCGCGCTCGCGCGAGGCTCGATCCGGATGATCGGCGCGACGACGACGGCGGAGTACCAGCGCCACATCGCCACCGACCCGGCGTTCGAGCGGCGCTTCACCGTGGTCCGCGTCGACGAGCCCAGCGAGGACGACGCGGTCGCGATCCTGCGCGGCCTCAAGGACCGGTTCGAGACGCACTACGGGGTGACGGTCGCCGACGAGGCGCTCGTCGCCGCGGTGCGCCTGTCGAAGCGCCACGTCCACGACCGCCACCTCCCCGACAAGGCGATCGAGCTGATCGATCAGGCCTGCGCGCGCCTCGTCGTGCCGGGCGCCGACGGCGGGTCCGACACCGTGGATCGCGAGCAGGTGGTGACGCTCCTCGCGCAGCGCTGCGGCGTCGACAGGGAGCTGCTCAGCGAGGACCTGCCGACCGCGCGGGAGCGCATGGCGAAGCTCGACGCCTTCCTCGGCGCTCACGTGCTCGGGCAGGCCGACGCGGTGGAGCTCGTCGCGCGCTCGCTGCGGCGCGCCTACGGCGGCCTCAAGGATCCCCGCCGGCCGGTCGCGTCGTTCCTGTTCCTCGGCCCGACCGGCGTCGGCAAGACCGAGACGGCGAAGGTCCTGTGCGAGTTCCTGTTCGGCGATCGCGAGCGGATGCTCCGCATCGACATGAGCGAGTACGGCGACAAGTACACCGTCTCGCGCCTCGTCGGCTCGCCCCCCGGCTACGTCGGTCACGACGAGGAGGGCCAGCTCACCGGGCCGATGCACGTGCTCGGGCAGCGCGTCGTGCTGCTCGACGAGATCGAGAAGGCGCACCCCGACGTCTTGCTGTTGCTCCTCCAGCTGCTCGACGAGGGCACCCTCACCGACTCGCACGGTCGCAAGGCGTCTTTTCGCGAGGCGGTGGTCGTGATGACCTCCAACCTGGTCCGCGAGCGGCCGGGCGCGCGGCGGATCGGGTTCCGCGCGGACGACTCCGAGGCGGCCCCGCCGCAGCGCGACGAGGACGCGCTCCGCGACGAGCTGACCCGCACCCTGCCCCCCGAGCTGGTCGGGCGGATCGGCGAGGTCGTGATGTTCGACCGCCTCACCGACGCGGCCGCGCGCGGGATCGCCGAGCTCGCGGCGAAGCGGATCCTCGGTCGGCTGAAGCAGCAGGGCGTCGAGCTCGCGCTCCCCGACGGCTTCTTCGAGGAGGCGC
Organism: Sandaracinaceae bacterium; assembly: GCA_020633195.1. GTDB lineage: Bacteria > Myxococcota_A > Polyangia > Polyangiales > Sandaracinaceae > JACKEC01. The sequence goes on from JACKEC010000019.1 coordinate 26,699, forward strand.
TCGGCGAGCTCGGCAGCCTCGACCTCGGCGCGCGGGTGCTCGAGCGCATCATCAGCGAGCGCATCGGGGAGCTCCTCGACGCGCCGAGGCAGTCGCTGCCCGCGCCGGCGCCCGCGATCGCGCGTCGCGAGCTCACGATCGTGGTCGCGGCGCCGCGCGGCGACGGCAGCCTGGACCCCCTCGCCGCGCGCGCGCGGACGGGCGCCTGGAGCCCGGAGCTGGTCGGCCTCACCGTCGGCGACGAGGCGATCGTGGCGGTGCTCGCGAGCGCGCGGGCCGGCCTCGACCTCGCGCGGGCGCTCGCGCGCGACGGGATCGCGGTGCTGCACCGCGGCCGCGTCCGCGGCCTCGAGCACGACGCCCCGGCCGGCCCCGCGATCGCCGCGGCGGAGCTCGTCCTCGAGGTCCTGCGCGAGGACGGGGCGCGCCGCCTCCTGCTCACGGGGAGCGTCGTGCGCGCGCTCGGCGACGCGAGCGGCCTGCGCTCGGTCCGCTTCGGCGAGGAGGACGGCGCGCTCGTCGATCACCTCGACCTGTTCGAGCCGGAGGCGCCGTGAAGGTCACGCTCACCGTCATCGCCGGACCCAACGCCGGCCAGACGTTCACCTACGACCGCCGGGATCGGTTCCTCGTCGGCCGGTCCAGCAAGGCGCAGCTGTGCGTCTCGCGCGACCGCTACTTCTCGCGTCACCACTTCATGGTCGAGGTGGACCCGCCCAACGTGTTCCTGCTCGACCTGCGCAGCACCAACGGCACGTCGGTCAACGACAAGAAGCGCAAGGTGCACGAGTCGTTCCTCGCCGACGGCGACGTGATCTACGGCGGCGACACGGCGCTGCGCGTCACCGTCGCGGGCGAGGCGCCGCGCGCGTTCGGGGCGCCGCCGGGGGCCGCTCCCGCCGCGCTCGTCCCCGTGACCTGTGACCGCTGCGGCGCGCTCGCGCCCCGGGAGCGGGCGCGCGGCGCCGACGAGAAGGTCCTCTACGTCTGCCCGGCGTGTCAGGACGCGTTGCGAGAGACACCCAAGCTCCCCTCGGGGTACCGCTTCGTGAAGACCCTGGGTAAGGGCTCCATGGGCTCGGTCGTGCTCGCGGAGGACCCCGCCGGCCGCGAGCGCGCGATCAAGCTCGTGATGCCCAACGCGGCGCTCTCCGAGGCGGCCCGCGAGCGGTTCCTCGCCGACGCCCGCGCGCAGATCGGGCTCGACCACCCGCACATCGTCCGCGTCCACGAGATCGTCGGCGGCGAGGACGGCGTGTTCCACGTGGTGATGGACGCGGTCGAGGGCCGCGGCCTCGACGAGGTGCTCGGGGAGGGCGGCACGATGCCCGTGCCCGAGGCGCTCGCGATGGCCCGCGCCGTCCTCGAGGCGCTCGGCTACGCGCACGCCCGCGGCGTCGTGCACCGCGACCTCAAGCCGGCGAACGTGCTCATGGGGCAGGGCGGCCCGTGGGTCGCCGACTTCGGCCTCGCGCGGTCCTACGAGGAGTCGGGCGCGAGCGGCTTCCACTACGGCGGCGAGGACGACTCCACGCGCTACATGGCGCCCGAGCAGATCCTCGACTTCCGCAACGTCTCGCCGAGCGCCGACCTCTACTCCGTCGCGACCATCCTGCACCGCGCGATCACGGGGCAACACCCCTTGCCCTTCGGCCCCGACGAGGACCCGTTCATCGTGGTGCTCGAGGCCGCGCCGGCGCCGCTCGCGTCGCGCGCCCCGGGCGTCCCGCCGTCCCTCGCCGCCGCCGTGGATCGCGGGCTCGCGAAGGACCCGGCGGCCCGCTTCGCGTCCGCAGCGGAGATGCTGGATGCGCTGAGCTGAGAGCTCGGCCATGAGAAATTTCGCGCAAAGGGCGCGAAGGGAGCCAAGGGAGGAGGGGGGCGCGAGCTCCGGGCCGGTCGTCGAACGGCGACGGTCCAACATGCGCCCGTCGAGGCGCCGAGGCGGCTGGCGTCCGGGTTCGAGAAAACCTCTTTGCCCCCTTTCGCGCCCTTTGCGCGAAATTCGAGCAGCCCGGCACCGCGCGCCGACGCGGTTCAGAACGGCACGCAGCGCGGCGCCGCGCTCGCCCCGGGGCAGGGGGGGCGCGGGTCGCCGCCGCGCGCGGCGAGCGCCCAGGCGATGGCGTGGGGGGTGCCCGTCTCGGCGACGCCGAGGTGATCGGGCCCGGTCTGCACGCACGACTCGTAGGTCACTCCGTCGCGTCGCACGCGATCGATCACGCAGCCCACGACGCCAGGCGTGACGGCCTCGTCGTCCGAGGACGACACGAACAGGAGCGGCGGCGCGGACGCGTCGAGGTGCGGCTCGTTCGCGTCGTCGCGCGCGACGAACGCGGCGACCGGCTCGGCGCACACGCCGTCGTCTGCGCACGCGAGCACCGACTGGCGGAAGGTCTCGTCGATCAGCTCGCCGAGCGTCGTCGGCGGGGCGTAGGTCGCCGAGGCGGTGTCGAGGGCGGTGATCAGCTCGCCGTAGCAGAGCGTCTCGGCGTCCTCGAGGATCGTGTCGCGCACCGGCTCCGCGAACGCCGCGCCCAGCTCCGTCGGGTCGCTGGTCACCTGCGCGAGCTCCGCGTACACGCCCATCGCGACGGTGCCGCGGACCAGCCCACCGAGCTCGAACATCGGCAAGCGGAGCCCGTCCACCAGGCTGATCAGGCGATACGACGGCGCCATCGACACCACCGCGCTCAGCTCGATGTCGGGCGCCTCGGCCGCGACCGTGGCCACCCCGAGCGCGAGGCCGCCCCCCTGGCTGTGGCCGTAGACGATCGTGTCGCCGGCGAGCCGCTCCGCGGGCAGGAGCGAGCGCAGCGCGCGGGCCGCGTCGATCCCCGAGCGCCCGACCTCCCCCCACGAGACGTACGCGTGCGTGCCCTCGGTGCCGAGCCCGGGGTAGTCCGGCGCGATCACGGGGAGCCCACGCGCGCTCCACGCGAGGAGCATCGCATCGAGGTAGGTGCGGCGCAGCCACGACGGCGGGTCGTCCCGGAGGTGCGACGGCGCGCACGCGTCGGCCAACCCCACCGAGCCGTGCATCGCGACGACGAGCGGCACGCGCTCGGTCAACGCCACGTCGGGCAGCATCACCAGCGCGGTCGAGAGCGCGCCCACGTCCGGCGCGGTCGCCGTGCGGAAGGCCACGAGGTAGATCCGCGCGCCCGAGAGCACGACCGCGTCGTCGGGCAGCCGGGCCGCGAGCGCGTCGCGATCGATCGTCTCGAGGAGGGCGCAGCCGAGCAGCTCGCCGCGCACCGACGGATCGAACGGAGGCAGCCCGGCCGGGGTCGCGTAGAGCTCGGCCGCGACGTCGTCGCACGACGACACCGGCTCGAGCGCCGCCCCGGGTGGGCCCGCGTCCGGGGCTACATACGACGCGTCCTGACCCGCGTCCGTCGCGCCTCCATCGAGGCCCCCGGCGTCCGACGCGCCTCCGTCATCGCATCCCGCGCAGGCGAGACACACCGAGAAGAGCCAACCCCAGCGGAAACCACGCGCGGTCACGCAGCACCTCCAGCCCGAGCGCGCAAGCTACGCCTGGTCCTGACGAGCGGTCAATGCGAGGCCCTCGGTTGACAAGCCGGCTTGGGTTGCCCAACTTGCTCTCGTCCCATTCCAAGAGGTGACGGGCTAAACGATCGAGGCGACAGCGACGAACGAGACCTTCGGGGACCAGGCTCCCCACGCTCGTTCATCGCCCGATCGGTCCGTACCTGCCGCGGGGTGGTAGGAGGGGCACCTACGCCGGGTCAGCCACCCGGAGAGGCTCGTTCGAATCGGGCCCCCGCAAGTTCCTTTGCGTACGTTCGACCTGCGTACGCCGACTCCAACGCTGACCCGAGAGGGCAGCGGGGTCGCGCTGCCCAGAGAGAACGAGACGATGAGCATCGAGAACGTGAGCCTCTCCGCGCTGGTGGCCGCCATCCGCGCCTGCGCCGACGAGAGCCGGACCCTGAAGCGCCAGCTCCGCCAGCCCTGGACCGAGCCGATGGCCGACGCGCAGCGGGCGCTCGCGCGCTGCCGCCGCCGAGCCACCCGGCTGCTGATCCTCCGGGCGTGGTTGCGCGGCCGCTTCCACCTCGCGAGCCCGCCGCGCGACGGCTGGTCGCCGACGATGACCTGGGACCGCGAGCGGCATCACCGGCTGGTGGCCGAGACGGTGGCGAAGGACTTCGTGTACGAGGTGGCGTCGTGATCGACATCGGCTGCAACCTCACCCACCGGCGCTTCCGCGCGGACCTCGCCGAGGTGCTGCATCGCGCGGCGGGCGCCGGGGTGGATCGCATGGTCGTCACGGGCCTGAACGTGGACGTGAGCGAGAAGGCCGAGCGCCTCGCGAGCGCGCGACCGGAGCAGCTCCGATGCACCGCGGGCGTCCACCCCCACAACGCGCGGACGGTCGGACCGCGGAGCCCGGCCGCGCTCGAGGCGCTGTCGCACCGGCCCGTGGTCGCGGCGATCGGGGAGTGCGGCCTCGACTACGACAGGGACTTCTCGCCGCGGCCCGTGCAGCGGAGCGTGTTCGAGATGCAGCTCGAGCTCGCGGCCGCGCGGCGCATGCCGGTGTTCCTGCACGAGCGGGAGGCGCACGACGACTTCCTCGCGATCCTGTCGCGGTGGCGGCCGAAGCTCGTCGGCGGGGTGGTGCACTGCTTCACGGGGCAGCGCGCCGCGCTCGAGGCCTACCTCGCGCTCGACCTCCACGTCGGGATCACGGGCTGGATCTGCGACGCCCGGCGCGGCGCCCACCTCGCCGCGCTGATCCCGACGATCCCTCGCGACCGCCTGATGATCGAGACGGACGCCCCGTTCCTCACGCCGAGGAGCGCCCCCGCGAGGCGCAACGAGCCTTCCTTCCTCCCGTACGTGCTCCGCGCGGTCGCGGCCGCCGTCGGCGAGCCCGAGGCGCACGTGGCGGAGCAGACGACGAGGGTCGCGGAGCGCTTCTTCGGCTTCGCGCCGAGCTGATCAGGCCGTCTCCCAGACGACCACGGGCTCGCGCGCGCGCAGGCTCAGGGGGACGAACGCGAGCATCACGAAGGTGGCGCTCGCGCGCAGCATCGCGCCCGCGCCGATCGCGAGACCGGCGAGCGCGTTCTGCCACCACGACGCCGCGACCGGGCCGGCGATCGTCCACTCACCGCCGCGAGCGACCGCCGCCGACGCGAGGAGGAGGTCGCCGTCGAGGCGCAGCAGCACCGGGAGGTACGCGACGAGCTGGAGGATCGCGAGCGTGATCACGACCCGCGGCCGCGGCCGCCGGGTCAGCGCCACGTGCGCGGCCAGCGCGGCCGGGAGGGCGCACGCGCCGAGGACCGCCCCGATCCCGAGGAGCACCTCATGGTTGACCGGCCCGACGGTCGGGTAGCGATCGACCCACGACAGGAAGAAGGGCAGGCTCCCGTAGCTCGTGCCGAAGTGCGACGGCGCGAGCGTCCACGGTGCGAGCACCCCGAGCGGCGCGAGGACGCAAGGCACGAGCAGCGCCTCCCGACGCAGCCGGACCGCGCGCTCGGGGTCGCGCACCGCCGACACCAGGAGCCACGCCGCCGCGATCGCCCCGAGCGCGAGCACCACGGGCCCGACCAGGAGCCCGTACATCATCACGTCGCCGCCGAGCTCCGAGGGCAGCGCCTCGACGACGAGCGCGACGAGCGCGAGCGAGAACGCCCCCGGGAGGACGATCCGAGAGAACGGGCTGGGTCGATCGATCGAGGCGCTCACGGTGCATTCATACGATGCCACGAAGCCGATCCTCCGCCGAGCGACGGCGCTCAGAAGTCGATGCTCGGCGCGCGCTCCTCGAGCCCCGTCGCCGACACCTCGAGCACGATCCGCGGGGCCTCGTCGCCGACGCCCGGCGTCCATCGGACCGCCGCGCGAAGGGCGGGCGTGGTCCACAGCGTCTGCAGGCTGCCGCGCCGCGCGGCCAGCTCCTCGGCGGTCGGCGCCGCGCCGGTCGGGCTGCACTGCTCGCGCCGGTCGGGCTCGCCGAGCTCGGTCAGCAGCGCGCCCTGGAGCGCTCGGTAGCCGGCCAGCGTGCCCGGCGCGATGAACATCACGATCGCGAGGCAGTCGTCGTGGAAGCGCACGACGAGCTCACCATCGACGCCCGCCATCCGATGAGGCGTCGTGGTCTGGAAGCCCTCGATCGGCGCGTCCGTGCCGAGGAGCCTCCGGACCGCGTCCGCCGAGTCGCCGAAGCGGAAGCCCGCCGCGGTCGGCGGAGCGGTCGCCATCTCGGCGCAGCTCGACGCCGCCTGCTTGGGGCCTCCCTTGAGGTCGAGGTCCTCGCGGTAGCGGTCCGCGAGCGGCGTCAGCTCGGCGAACACGAAGACCTGCAGCGCGCCTCCCGAGATCGGGCTCAGCGCGGCGCTCGCGCGGACGCGCTCGCTCGCCCACTCGACGCGCACGCCGCCTCGGCCCGAGGCCAGGTAGCGCTCGAGCGGCGGCCCCACCTCGCTCGCGCAGACCGTCCGTTCGCCGGGCCCGAGCTCGGCCTCGAGGCGAGCGGCGAGCGCCTCGAAGTCGGCCAGGGTGAGCCCCGTGGCGCTCGCCGAGACGCGCGCGAGGCGATCCTCGTAGAAGGTCAGGCTCGTCCGATAGTCGTGACCGTCGCGCGCGACGGCGCCGGTCGCGACGCGGGACGCGCCGTCGGTGGTGAACGCGAGGTCCGCGCGGGCGGGCTCGGGTGCGGAGCCGAGCGCGAAGCCGAGGATCGAGGGCTCGGAAGCGGCCGGTGGGGTCGTAGTGACGACGGCGTCGCCTCCACCGGCGCTGACACAGGCCCCAAGGCAGAGGCCAAAGAGCGCGGTGACGGACGACCTGAGCATCGACATCGCAGCGTAACGCCTCGCGGGGCGTCACGAAGTCCGCGTCGCGCGGGGGCGTCGCTTACGCTCGGTCGCGATGCTCGCGGACGTCGGCGACCACCTGCTCGGCGCGCTCGGGACGACGCTCACGCAGCTCCTCTGGCTGCTCGGTCCGGCGGCCGCGTGCGCGCTCGCCCTGCATCAGCTCGAGCGCCTCACCGGCGCGGCGCTCGCGGGGACGTTCGGCTGGCGTTCGGTGCTCGTGACCGGCTGGATCGGCGTCCCCGTGCACGAGCTCAGCCACGTGATCGCGTGCCTCGTGTTCATGCACGAGCTCGAGGAGGTGAAGCTCTTCGACCCGGACCCGGAGGCGGGGACCCTCGGGTACGTGCGGCACAGCGCGCCGGCGGCGAACCCGTGGGCGGAGGTGGGCCGGTTCTTCATCGGGGTCGCGCCGCTGCTCGGCGGGGGTGTCGCCCTCTACACCGCGGCGCGGCTGCTGCTGCCCGGCGCGGAGCTCGGCGGCCTCACGGCGCACGACGCGTCGCTGCCCGTGACGCAGCTCGCGCCTCTGGCCTTCGCGCGGGGCGCGCACGCGGCGAGCGCGATCCTGTCGCTCGACCACGTGACCGAGCCTCGCTTCTGGCTCTTCCTCTACCTCGCGCTGTGCGTCGGCGCGCACCTCGCGCCGAGCGCTCGTGACCTGCGCGGGGCGCTGCGCGGGGCCGTCGCGCTCTTCGTCCTGGGCTTCCTCGTGAACCTCGTCGCGTCGGCGTTCGGGGGGATCCCGAGCTCCGTGATCCGCGGCGCTGTCGGCCTCGTCGCGCCGGTCACCGCGCTGCTCGTCCTCGCCACCGCGCTGTCGGCGGTGATGCTGGTCCTCGTGCTCGTGGTCACCTCGCTCGTCGAGCGGGCTCGCGGCGCGCGCGGGCACGCGCTGCGGTTCCTGGTGAGTCACGGGGCGAGGCTCGCGCTGATCGCGATCGCGATCGGCGCCTTCGCGGCCGCGGTCGCGCTCACCTGAGGGCGTCCTACCTCAGCGGCGTTGGTGCTCGACGTGCCAGAGGCGGACGCTGCGGTCGCGGCCTCCGGTGGTGATCGTGCGGCCGTCGGCGGAGACGAGGAGGGCGCGGACGGCGTTCTCGTGGCGGCCGAGGAGACGTGGGGTCGGGTCGTGCGCGAGGTCGACGAGGATGACCTCGCCGTCTCGGGTGCCGATCGCGAGGAGGGTGTCGCCGTCGGCGAACGCGGCGGCGCGCGCGCCCGCGACGGGGATCGCGCGCGGCGCGGGGACGTCGGCGGGGTCGTCGACGTCGACGACGAGGACGGTGTCGTCGAGCAAGCAAGCAGCCTTGCGTCCGGCGGGGCCGAGCTCGACGCGGCGGCCCGCCTCTTGGTACAGCGCGCGCCGCGGGCGCCGCCCGGACACGGACCAGACGGCCGGGGCGCCGCGCTCGGCCGCGATCGCGATCGCGTCGCCGGCCACCGACACGTCGGTCACTCGGTCGATCGGGAACGAGGGCTCCCACGCTCCGGCGTCGAGGTCCCACACGGCGAGGCCCCGACCGCCCGCGACGAACAGGCGCCGCCCCTCGATGGCCAGATCGCGCACGTCCTCGAAGGGCGCGAACGTCACCGCGCCCTCGGCGTCGACGCGCCGCAGCGTCCCGCCCACCGCCGCCACCAACGCTCCGTCGGAGCTCGCGCACGCGCGCTCGAGCGAGCCGTCGAGGTCGACCTCCCACCCCTCGTCGGCGCTGCCGCCGAACACGCGCGGGCGCACCGAGAGCACGCCCCGCCCTTCGTCCCAGCTCGCGGCGAGGACGTCCGCGTCGGCGGTCGCCGCGAGCGCGACGATCGGCCCCGACAGATCGATGCGGGTCGCGCCGGGGAACGACGCGCGCACGGGGCCGCGATCGGTCGAGGCGACCACGCGGTCGACGAGCTCGGCGGTGCGCGGGTGGCGGCGGTGGCCGGGGAGCGCGCGCAGGGCCTCCGTCGCCGCGATCACCGCGCCCCGATCGCCCGCGTCGAGCGCCCCCGCGAGGGCCTCGATCGCCGCGCCGACCCGGGCCGCGCGCTCCGCGAGCACGACGTCCTCTTCGGGCCGGACCAGCACGATGGGCGCGCGCGGCAGCTCGTGGAGGAGCGAGAGGTGCGCGACGCCTCCCCCGCTCGCGCGCACGCCGAGGTCGGCGTCCGAGGTCCACGCGAGCCGGTCGCCCGCCGCCCCGGCCTCGCGCGGCTCGGTGCGGAGGCACCGCCCGTCTCGGACCCGCCAGAGGCGCAGTCGCGCGCGCTCGTCCCACGAGACCACCTGCCGTCCGGCGTCCGTCAGCGCCGCGCGGCGCGACGCCGGCTCCTCGAAGCGCCGCACGAGCGAGGCGCTCGCCGTGTCCCACACCGCCAGCCGGTAGTGCGCTCGCTCGGCGTCCCAGCTCCCGGTGAGCGCGCGCGCCCCGTCGGCCGACAGCTCCACCCAGTCCACCGCGCGCTCGTGCCGGAGCGTTCGCGTGACGGTCCCGTCGCGGAGCCGCAGCTCCACCCGCGCGTCCTCGCCCGCCGACGCCACGAGCTTGCCCCCGCGCGCCGACGCGACCCCGCGCACCGCGCCGTCGTGCCGGCCGAGGTCGCGCGCCGCGCCGTCGCGCTCGACGAGGACGACGCGGTCCCCCGCGGCGACGAGGAAGGCGCCCGTGCCGCACGGCGCGAGGGCGGCCACCGCGTCGATCGACACGCCGCGCTCCGCCATGGTGTCGACCTCCCAGACCGTCACGCGCCCCGCGCCCGCGGTCGCGGCGAAGCGGCCCTCGGGGCCGAGCGCGAGCTCGTCGACCGCGCCCTCGCGCCGCCCGATCACCAGGCCGCCCACGCCCTCGTGGACCGACACCCCCGCCTCGGTCGCGACGGCCACGCGCTTCGCGTCGGCGCTCACCGCGAGGCGGCGGATCACGCCCTCGACGCCCGTGAGCGACACCTCGCCGACGCCGCTCGGCGTCTGCTTCGGGGGCTCGGGCACGCCCGCGGCGGCGCGCGCGCTCCCGAGCTCTTTCGCCCGGGCCGCCCCCTCGGCTGACGCGCGCTCGTGATGGAGCCACGCCTCGAGCCAGTGCCCCTCGGGGCCGCCGTCCGCGACGCGCGCGCCCGTCACCGCCTCGAGCGCGGCGAGGTCGGTCAGCTCCCCGCGGCGCCACCGCGTGAGCGCGAGGTTGTAGGTCGCCTCGAGGTGCAGCGGCTCGGCCGCGAGCGCGCGCCGCCAGTGCGCGTCGGCGTCCTCGGGGCGGCCGAGGTCGAGCAGCGACGCCGCGCGGTTGTTGAGCACGCCGGCGACGTCGGACTCCATCGCGGGCTTCGGGCGCGCGGGCTCGCCCGTCAATGACTCTTGCAATAATCGAAGCTCCGCGGCGACCTCGTCCATCGTCCGTGGGCGATCCGCTTCGTCCGGCAGGAAGCACCGCTCGAGGAGCGCACCGAGCCCCTCGGGCATCGCCGGGATGTCGCGTGGCGTGGCGGCGCGGACCCGCGCGAGCGCGTGATGCGCGAGCACCCCGCTGCGCCAGGTCGGGCCGCCGGTGAACATCTCGAGCACGGTGAGGCCCCACGACCAGATGTCGGTCCGGCGCGTCAGGAGCACGCGGCTCTTCGAGCGCGCCGCCGCCGCTTGCTCCGGCGAGCAGTACAGCGGCGTCATCCCCGCGAAGCCCGCGGCCATCGTCGCGTGACCGTCCGAGCTCGTCGGCAGCGCGGCGAGCTGCGTCACCTTGGCGAGCCCGAAGTCCGTGACCTTCGCGACGCCGCGCGTGCTCAAGAGCACGTTGGCCGGCTTCATGTCCTGGTGGATCAGGTCGTGGTCGTGCGCGTGCTGCAGCCCGTAGGCCATCATCAGCGCGACGTCGACGAGCCGCGGGACCCCGTCGAGCAGACCGGGCGCCGGTCGATAGAGCCGGCCGTCCTCGATCCAAGAGCGCAGGCTCCCGCCCTCGACGAGCTCCGCGAAGAGCCAGGGCACGCCGTCGCGCATCCGGACGTAGTGGCAGTCGACGGTGTGCGGGTGGCTCCCGAGCTTCGCCCACGCCTCGGCCTCCTCGAGGAACCCCTGGACGCCGCCGCGCTCGAGCAGCTCCACGCGCGGGATCTTCAGCGCGAGGTCGATGCCCCAGCCGCGGTGGTGCACGCGGAACACCTTGCCCATCCCGCCCTCGCCGAGGGTCTCGCGGATCTCGTAGGGGTCGGGCTCGCGCTCGTACGACAGGTGGGGCTGAGGCTTGGGCGGGGGCGCGGGCGCGGGTCGCGGCGGGGGGGCCGGCCAGGCGCCGACCGGAGCCGGGGCCGGGGCGCCTCCGCGCCGCTGGGTCACGAGGTACGAGACCACGAGCCGCGCGCGCATGTCGTCGTCGTCGGGTCGCAGCGATCGCGCGACCAGCAGGTCCGCCTCGGACGCCTCGATGGGATCGGTCTTGGCTCGCAGCTCGCTCCGCTCGACCCACGCCGCCGCGTGATCGGGCCGCAGCTCGATGGCGCGGTCGAGGTCCGCCCGCGCGGCGCCGTCGCGGCCGAGGCCGACCGCGAGGGTGCCGCGCAGAAGGAAGCCCGCCGCGCGATCCGGGTGCGCGCGGCACAGCTCGTCGGCGAGCGCGTGGGCCCGAAGGAGGTCGCCGGCGCCCTCGAGCCGCCGGGCCTCCACGTAGCGGGGATCGTCGGCGCCCTCGAGCGGCCGCTCGCCGAACGGCAGCCCGTCGGCGATCGCCGGGTCGAGCGCGAAGTGCCGGCAGGCGCGCCGCATCGCGTGCGCGCTCTCGGCGTCGGGCGGCGCGATCCCGAGCTCGAGCGCGACGCGCGCGGCGATGACGGCGAGGTACCGATCGGGGCCCTTGGCGAGCGCGAGGAGCGGACGCGCCGGATCGGCCGAGCCGAGGATCGCCCGGACGGCCGCGACGTGCTCCGCGCCGTCGCTCGCGACGTACCCGAAGGACGGCGCCACGAGCGCGCGCACGATCGGCGCGTCCCTCGCGTCGAGGCCCGTCGCGCGCGCGTGCTCGGCGGCGAGCCACGCGGTGATCGGCTCGAGCAGCTGCGGGTGCTTCGCGCCGCGCGGCCGCAGCAGCGGCATGCCCAGCGTCACCGCCTCGAGCCCGAAGCGCGGGGCGAGCGCCATCCCGAGCACCGGCGACAGGTCCGAGCCCTCGGGCGGCGGCCGCTGCGACATCATCTGCGTCACGGCCTTCGCGAGGTTCGTGACGAAGCCCGGCCGCTCGACGCTCAGCAGATCGGGGCCGAGGTCCACCACCGTCAGCCCGAGCTCGCGGTAGGCGCGCTCGATGACGCCGCGCACGTAGGGCCCCACCCACGCGAGCGCGGCGTGCACGAAGGTCGAGCGCCGGACCGATCGGAGCAGCAGCTCGAGGCTCCACAGCGACGGGAAGCTGCCGTCGAGGCGGTGCGGGGCGCCGATGCGCCGCTCGAGCTCGGCGCGGGCCGTCGCGTCGAGCTCGGCGCTCACCCGTAGAGCCAGCCCTGCGCGTGGCAGTGCGCGCGGTACTGATCGGCGATCTTCCTGTAGGCGCCGCCGATCGCGCCGAGGCGCGCGCGGGAGAACCGGCTCACCTGCTTCTCGTAGCTGCGCCGGCCCTCGTCGGTGAAGAACGCCGTCGGCGGCACCGGGTCCTGACCCGCGGGGATGAACTTGATGACCTCGTCCATGCACGCGGCCGCGAGCTCGATGACGCGGGTGCCTGCGAGCGCGCGCTCCTTCGACAGGCCGACGACGTTGGCCGGCCCCTGCTTCGAGAACGTCTCCGCGAGCTCGAAGAACTGCCCCGGGTCGATGAGCGTCGAGGGCGCGCCGCCCGCGCCGAACGACAGGGGCCCGTCGCCGCTCGTGGCCGCGACGTCGCCCTTCGTGATCCGGAACGTGAACGACGCGGCGTTCGCGGTGCCCATCTTCGGGTAGCGGATCTCGACCACCACGTCCTCGCCGTCGGGCCGCATCGACTCCTCGCGGCCGCGATCTCCGAAGCCGCGGAGCTGGAGGTAGACGCGGCACTCCTCGATGGAGCGCGCGCGCAGCGCGGGGCTCGCGGCGGGGCTCGCGGCCACGGCGGCGGGGGCGCTCGCGATCACGTCCGCGTCGACGCGGAACTGCGCGCGGCCGACGACCGCGCCGTCCTCCACGAGCATCACGTGCTCGAACAGCCCCTCGTCGTGGGAGCCGAGGAAGGTCTGCCGCGCCGCCTCCATCATGCGCAGCACCGCGCTCGAGTCCTCGGACGCGCACGCGAGGCCCATCGCGCGGGTCGGCACCGCGACCACCGGTCGCGTCGTCCGGCAGGCCTGCGCGATGGCGCGCAGGTGCGCCGGGACGAGCAGCGAGTCGGCCGCGTCCGGACCGCTCCAGCGATGGACGCCGGTGTGGATCGCCTCGAACCGGATCAGCTTCGGCGGGGGCGCGGTCGCGAGCCGCTGCTTGGCCGCCTCGAGCACCTCGTCGAGCCGCGCCGTGCCGAGCGTCTTCGTCGTCGCGTAGCGGAGCGCGCCGCCCTCGAGCGAGGCCAGCACGATCAGCGGGCTGACGATCGGCTGGGTCGGATCGTCGGGCGCCACGAGCGGACGGGTCAGCACGTCGGGCTGCGAGTCGGCGAGGCGCTGCGGCGCGAGGCGAGGCACGAGCGCGTCCACCCCGCGCGCCATCGCGACCTTGCCTTCGGGGACCGCGGGCGCCGCCGAGGCGAGGCGCTGCGCGGTCGCGGGATCGGGCACCCAATCGAGCGCGATGCCCGAGAACGCCGCGGCGACCGCCTTGGGCTTCACCGGCCCCGCGCAGTTGAACACGAGGCCCTGGATCGGCGCGTCGCGGAGCCGCGTGAAGAGCTCCTGGCCGGTCACGCGGGTCGCCGCGGGGATCGGCTGGCCGGCGTGCCGCTCGCGGAACGCGTCGAAGCAGTCGGGGGCGGTGAACACCGCGGCGAGGCGCCGGCCCTGGTTGTCGGGCGCCATCATCACGCCGGCGCCTTCGGCGCAGATCAGGAAGCCCGGGTAGCCGCGGAGCAGCGCGAAGCCGTCCTCCCGGTTCGAGTGCCCGCCGAGGAACGCCTCGACCTCGAGCGCCGTCGCCATCTCGCGCAGGACCCCGAGGTCGGCGGGGAAGAGCGCCTTCTCGTGCGGGCTGCCGATGTCGAGCCCGAGCGAGAGGCTCGGATCCGCGAGCGCCTCGACCAGCGCCGCGCCGGTCATCGGGAGGAGGGCGTCGCCGAACGTCACCTGGCGGCTCGCCTCGTACGCGGCGGCCGCCTCGCGATCGCCGAACACGCAGACCCACGGCTCGCCGGCCGAGCCCGCGATCCGTGTGGGCGCGCCGCCGGCGTCGCGCGGGACCAGCCACGACGGATGGCTCGCCGCCGCGCGGAGCAGGCCGGGCAAAGAGAGCGTGCCGCCGCGGTGGGCGGTGAGCGAGCTGCGGATCGACGCGTCGGCCACGGCCCAGCGTACTCCAGCGGACCCCTCCGGCGATCGCCTACGAACGCCCCACGGAGGCTCGTCAGGCACGAAAAGGACGGGTTTCGACCCGAATCGAGGCTCGGGGGATCGACGCCGACCCCGGCCCGTGATCTAACGGGAGACGCATTTGCGTCAGTCCGGGCGCCCTCGCGCGTCCGGGTCGCGAACGGCACCGCCATGACTCGACGGCTCACCCTCTGCCACACCTCGGACTGGCACCTCGGGCACACCCTGCACGGGCACCCGCGGGAAGAGGAGCACGCGGCGTTCCTGGCGTTCCTCCTCGACGTGCTGGAGCGCGAGGCGGTCGACGGGCTTCTGGTCGCCGGCGACGTGTTCGACTCGGCGAACCCGCCCGCGTCGGCGCAGGCGATGCTGTACGCCTTCCTCGCCGACGCGCGGCGCCGCATGCCGTCGCTCGACGTCCTGATCACGGCGGGCAACCACGACTCGCCCGGCCGGCTGGCCGCGGCCGATCCGGTGCTCCGCGCGATCGGGGTGCGGGTCGTGGGCACCGCGCGCGACGACATGGTGGTGCCGCTCCACGACACCCGCGGCGTGGCCGCGTGGGTCGCGGCGGTCCCGTACCTGCGCCCGAGCGACCTGCCGCGCGTGACCGAGGGTGACCCGATGGTCGAGGGGGTCCGCGCGGTCTACGCGGAGGTCCTCGCCGCCGCGCGCGCGAGGCGCGAGCCGACGCAGGCGCTGCTCGCGATGGGCCACTGCCACATGGTCGACGCGACGCCGAGCGAGCTCAGCGAGCGGAAGATCCTCGGCGGTCCGCAGCACGCGCTCCCCGCCGACCTGTTCGGGGACGACGTGGGCTACGTCGCGCTCGGCCACCTCCACCTCGCGCAGGCGGTCACCGAGCGGGTCCATTACTCCGGCTCGCCGATCCCCCTCTCGCTCCCCGAGGAGAGCTACCCGCACCAGGTGCGGATCGTCCGCTTCGAAGACGGGCGCCCCGCCGCGCAGGCGACGCATCGCGTCCCGCGCCTCGTCGACGTCTACCGCGTCCCGCGCGACGGACCGGGCACGCTCGAGGAGGTCCTCGCGCAGCTCGACGCGCTCGAGGCGCCGGCCGACGTCCCGCACTCGCGGCAGCCCCTGCTCGACGTGCGCGTGCGCCTCGACGTGCCCGTGCCCGACCTTCGGCAGCAGATCGAGGCGGCGCTCGAGGGCAAGGCGGTGCGCCTCGTGAAGATCGGCGTCGAGTACGCCGGCGTCGCGGGCCCCCTCGCCGAGGTCGTCCCGCCGCGCCGCCAGCTCGGCGACCTCACCGTCGAGGAGGTCTTCCGGCAGTCCTACGCGCGCCGCTTCGAGGGGGACCCGAGCCCCGCGCTCCTCGCCGCGTTCCACGAGGTCGCCGAGGCCGCGCGGCACCGGCTCGAGGAGGGCGGGACGTGAAGATCCTCGTCATCCGCGGGAACAACCTCGCGAGCCTCGACGGCGAGTTCGAGCTGTCGCTCGTCGAGGGGCCGCTCGCGCAGGCGGGGGTCTTCGCGATCTGCGGGCCCACCGGCGCGGGCAAGAGCACGCTGCTCGACGCGATGTGCCTCGCCCTGTTCGACACCGCGCCGCGGCTCGACGGGCGCAGCCGCGTCCGCGTCGGCCGCGAGGGCGACGACGACGCGCGCATCACCACCACCGATCCGCGGTCGATCCTCCGCCAGGGCACCGGCGGCGGCTGGGCCGAGGTCGACTTCCTCGGCGTCGAC
Organism: Sandaracinaceae bacterium; assembly: GCA_020633195.1. Lineage (GTDB taxonomy): Bacteria > Myxococcota_A > Polyangia > Polyangiales > Sandaracinaceae > JACKEC01. The sequence continues at coordinate 42,726 of JACKEC010000019.1, forward strand.
GAGGAGCCCTACCGCGCCCGCTGGGAGGTGCGCCGCTCGCGCAACCGGCCGGACGGCAAGCTCCAGCCGACGACGATGAGCCTCGAGGCGCTCGGGACGGCGACGCGCTGGGAGGGCCGCAAGACCGAGGTGCGCGCCGAGATCGAGCGCCGGCTCGGGCTCAGCTTCGATCAGTTCCGTCGCTCCGTCCTCCTCGCGCAGGGGGACTTCGCCGCCTTCCTCGACGCCGACCCGAAGGACCGCGCCGACCTCCTCGAGCGGATGACGGGCACGGCCATCTACGGCGAGATCTCCAAGGAGGCGCACGCGCGCGCCGGTCGCGAGCGCGCGGCGCTGGAGCAGCAAGAAGCCTTGCGCAACGCGATCGAGCTGCTCGAGGCGCCCGCGCGCGAGGCGCTCGTCGCCAAGTGCGAGCAGCTCGCGATCGGCGTGCGTCAGGACGAGCTCGCGCGGTCCGACGCCGAGCGCGCCGTCCGCTGGCACCACGAGCGGGAGGCGCTCGCCCGCGAGGAGCTCGCCGCGCGCGAGGACAAGGAGCGCGTCGAGCGTCAGCTCGCCCTGTGGGAGACGCGCCGGCGGGACCTCGCGGCGTTCGAGGCGGTGCGCCCGCTCGCGCCGCTGCTCAAGGCGCGGGACGGCGCCGCCGGTCGCGCGGCGGAGCGGGAGCGCGAGCTCAGCCAGGCCGTCGAGGCGGTGGCGGCGACCGGCGCGAGCGAGCTCGCGGCCGCCGAGCAGGAGCGCGCCGCGGTCACCGCGCTCGAAAGCGAGGAGCGGCGCCGAGAGGAGGTCCGCGCGAAGGTCGAGCGGGCGCGCGCCCTCGACGAGCGGCTCGGCGTGGCGTCGCGGGTGAGCGGGGAGCGCCGCGAGGCCCGCTCCGTCGCCGAGCAGGCGCGCGCGTCGGTGGCGGCGCGGCTCGACGCCCTCGAGCAGCGAAGCGCCGAGCTCGCGCGGGACGTCGCGGGCCACGAGCGCTGGCTCGCCGCGGATCCGGCGGGCTCCGTCGTGGCGGACTGGCCTCGCACCGACGACCGCCTCGACCGCCTCGTCGTCGCTCACGCGCGCCGCGCCGAGCTCGAGGCGCGCCGGGTCGCCGCGCGCGCCGCGCTCGACCGCGCGGGCGCCGACGACGCGCGCGCCGAGGGGCGGCTCCTCGGGCTCGAGCGCACGCGTCGCGAGGTCGAGGCGAGCCTCGAGCAGGCGCGGCGCGCGATCCGGCAGGCGCCGTCCGCGGCGCTCGTCGACGTGCGCGAGGGCTGGGTCGCGCGGCGGACGCGGCTCGAGACGCTCGTGGGCGTCGCCGAGAAGGCGCAGGAGGCGCACGAGGCGGAGCGGCGCCACCGCGATCGCGCCGAGCAGGCCCTCGAGGAGGCCGCGCGCGCCGAGCGCGCGGGTGGCGACGCGGGGCGGCAGGCCGCCGAGGAGGCCGTCCGGCTCGAGGTGCTCGAGGCCCAGCGCGACAGGGTGCGCGCCGCGCTCGACCTGAGCGGTCACCGGGCCGAGCTCGTCGACGGAGAGGCGTGCCCCCTCTGCGGGAGCGACGAGCACCCCTATGCGCACGAGGCGCCGATGCTCGACGCGCTCGCCAAGGACGCGGACGAGCGCGTGCGCGCGGCGCGTGAGGTGCGGCGGCAGCTCGAGACGCGGAGCGCGGTCGCCGCGGAGGAGGCCGCGCGCTGGCGCAGCACCCACGACGAGGCCGCGCGGGAGGCCGCGTCGTGGGCGAGCGCGCTCGGTCGGGCGCGCGAGGCCTACCGCGCGACCGCCGCCGACCTGGGCGCCGGCGCCTGGCCGCGTGAGCTCCCGGCGGCGCCCGGCGAGCAGAAGGACTGGGGCCCCCTCTTCGAGCTGAGCGGCCCCGCCGCGAGCGGCGCGCTGCTGTCGGACGACGCCTACGCCGCGCTGCGCGAGGCGCGCGAGGAGGCGGTCGAGAAGCTGCGCGCGATCGAGAAGACGGAGCGCGAGCGGCGGGAGCGCGAGGCCGCCGCCGATGAGCTCGGGCGCCGCTGGGAAGAGGCCAGCCGCGCCGAGGCGACCGCCAAGGAGGAGCGCGCGGACGCCGCGCGTCGGCTCGCCTCCGAGGTGCACGAGGCCGGCGTGATCGAGCGCGAGCGGGATCGGATCGCCTCGGAGCTCGCCGAGCTCGAGCGCTCGCTGGACGCGGCGCTCGCGCCCTGGTGGAGCGTGGTCGAAGTGGCGGCGGTCGCGCCGACCGTCGCGCCGGCGGTCGCCGCGCGGATGGCCGGCGTCGGCGGCGCGCTGATCGCGGGCGGGTCGGCGCCGATGGGTGCGAGCGTCGCGAGCTGGTCGGAGGTCGCCGCGCGGTCCGCCGAGCCCTTCGTGGCTCGCGTGCGCGCCGCGGCGGCGGCTCGCCGGGACCGAGGCGCGGCGCTCGAGGCGGTGCGCGTGGCCGAGCGGGAGCTCGCCCCGGAGCGCGAGCGCGTGCGGGCCGAGCGCGCCGCGGCCGACGCGCGCTGCGCCGACGTCGCGCGGGCTTCCGAGCTCGCCGAGGCGGAGGAGACCGACGTGCGCGCCCAGCGCGCGGCGGCGCTCGAGGGAGACGCGGACGAGGCGGAGCGCTGGTCGCGCGAGGCGCTCGAGGCGGCGCGGGACGCGACGGGCCGCGCGCGGGCGGCGCTCGACGGCGCGAAGGCCGCGGCCGCGCGGGCGGGCGCGCACCACGAGGCGGTCGATCGGGACCTCGCGACGTCGCGCGCGGCGCACGCGGAGGCCTCGCGCGAGCTCGACGCGGCGCTCGCGGCCTCGGGCCTCGACCCCGAGCAGGCGCTGTCGCGGCTGCGGCTCGACCCGGCCGAGGTCGACGGCTGGCGCGCCGAGCTCGAGCGGCTCGATCGCGAGCGCTCCGAGGCCGAGGCGGTGCTCGCGGAGCGGGGCCGCAAGCGCGAGGCGCACGAGCTCGGCGACCCGCCCAAGCTCGACGCCGACGCCGCCGCGCGTCGCCGGGACGAGGCGACCAAGCGCGTCGAGCAGACCCGCGAGCTCCTGCACGCCGCGCGGGGTCGCATCGAGCGCGACGACGTCGAGCGCCAGCGCGCGGCGAGCCTGGACGCCGCCGTCGCCGAGGCGCGCGCCACGGTCGACGTGTGGCTCACCCTCTCCGACCTGATCGGCTCGGCCACCGGCAACAAGCTCCGGGTCTTCGCGCAGAGCCTCACGCTCGAGCTGCTCCTCGAGCACGCCAACCACCACCTCTCCACGCTCGCGCGGCGCTACGCGCTGCAGCGCGTCCCCGGCGAGGACCTCGCGCTGCAGGTCGTCGATCACGAGATGGGCGGCGAGGTCCGCGCGGTGGGCAGCCTCTCGGGGGGCGAGTCCTTCCTCGTCGCGCTCGGCCTCGCGCTCGGCCTCGCCTCCCTCAGCTCCGAGCGCGCGCGGGTCGACTCGCTGTTCATCGACGAGGGCTTCGGCGCCCTCGACCCCTCGAGCCTCGAGACCGTGCTCGGGACGCTCGACATGCTCCAGGCCGGCGGGCGTCAGGTCGGGCTGATCTCCCACGTGCCGATCATCGCCGAGCGCTTCGAGACCCGCGTCCAGGTCGTCCCCGCCGGTCCCGCGCGCAGCATGGTCGCCCTCGTGTCGCCGGCCTGAACGGCGAGGAATTTCGCGCCGAGGAATTTCGCGCGAAGGGCGCGAAGGGAGCAAAGAGATTTTTCCTGGTGGGTGCGGGGGCTCGGCGGTCCGGGAGCGTCGCGGCGGGTGCGCGCGGGTGCAAAGGGCGCAAAGGAACGCGAAGACGCAAAGAGATGAGGTCGGGGGGCGCGATGGTCGGGGGATGCGTTCGGCGGACCGGCCCGGGGGTCGGCGCCCTGTGCGGCCTCTCCATCCCGCTCCCTCGATCGACCCCTTTGCGTCTTGGCGTCTTCGCGCCCTTCGCGTTCTCTTCCACGACCGTCATCACGGTCAGAGACCAGGGATGCGATTTCCGTCAGTTCCCCGGAGCAGCGTCCGTCCGGCCGCCCATGCCCCGCGATGACGCCGCCGCTCAGCTCTCGTTCCTCCCCGGTGCCCGCCCCGCCGGCCGCTACGACACGGCGTCCGATGACGAGGCGGCGGCGATCGGCCGCGCGCTCGTGGCCGAGCTCCGGGGCGACGCGCTGACGATGTCGCAGCGCACCCTGCTCGACACCGCGCGGGCCAACGCGCCCGAGCCCGAGGAGCGCGCGCCGGGCCCCGTCCTCGACGCCGACCAGACGCTCCTGTCGCTGAGCCGCGGGGACGACGCCGAGGTGCGCGTGCGCTGGCGGCGCTACCGGGGCAGCGCCCACTTCCTCGACGTGCGCCGCTTCGAGCGGGGCGATCGGGGCGAGCTGTTGCCGACGCGTCAGGGCGTGACCATCCGCGGCCACGAGGTGCAGAAGCTCCTCGCCGCGCTCGTGAAGCTCGAGGCCGGGCGTGCGGGCGAAGAAGCCGTGGGGTGAGGCGCCCCGCCGCCGCCGGCGCTCGATGCGCGAGCGCGGCGCGCGGCCGCCCCCGCCGAGGCCGCCGGGTGGTACGACATGCGTCGTGAGCGAGCTCGTCCGCGTCGCCCGGCCCCCGATCCTCGACTCGATCGATCCGGCGCGGCACGTGGTCCTCGAGGCGTCCGCGGGGACGGGGAAGACCTACACGCTCGAGCACCTCGTCGCGGAGCTGGTGATCGTTCACGCGGTCCCCCTCGAGCAGATCCTCGTCGTCACGTTCACGGACAAGGCGACCCGCGAGATGCGCGAGAGGGTTCGGGCGACGCTCCGGCGGGTCCTCGAGGCGACCGAGAGCGTCGGGCCCGACGAGCCCGCCTGGGTCATCGACGACGCCGCCCGGCAGCGGGTCCGGGACGCCCTCGCGGTCTTCGATCGCGCGCCGATCTCCACCATCCACGCGTTCTGCCAGCGCGTGCTGACGGAGAACGCGTTCGACTGCGCGCGGCTGCTCCGCCAGGAGCAGGTCGAGTCCCGGGACGTGTTCGGCCGGGCCTTCCGCCAGGAGCTCCGCGTGGCCCTCGTCGACGACGAGCCGCTGCGCCCCATCCTCGAGCTGGCCGTCTCCACGTGGGGCGTCGATCGGCTCGAGGCCGTCCTCTACCGCTGGTACGCCGAGCGCGGCCCGCCGCAGCCGCCGTTCGACAGGGAGCGCGCGCGGGAGGCCCTCGCGGCGATGCCCACCCGGCAGGATCTGGGGCCGACCGGGATGATCACCCGCCAGCTCACCGACGGGCTCTCGCGCAACCCCAAGAAGGTCGTCCCCGAGCGGCTCCGCGCGCTCGCCCCGCTCGTCGACGCGGTCCGCGGCGGCGCCCCGATCTTCGCGGCGCTGCTCGACTACTGGCGCTGGGTCGAGGAGCCGGCGACAGGGTCCCTCAACAGCCTGCGCTACGTCCGCAAGTACCTCGGGCAGTCCGCCTCGCCGCGCCTCGCGCCGCTCGCGCGCCGCGTGGAGGCGCTCGCCACGGCGGCCAGCACGCCCATCGGGGTGCTCGTCGGCGAGCTCGTGCCGCGCGTCGTCGCGCGCCTCGCGGGGCGCAAGAGCGAGCGCGGGCACTTCGACTTCGACGACATGCTCTCGATGCTCGCCGAGGCGCTCGCGGCCGACGGCGGCGAGGTGCTCGTCGCCGAGCTGCGGCGCCGCTATCGGTACGCGCTCGTCGACGAGTTCCAGGACACCGATCGGGTGCAGTGGAGCATCTTCCGCACGATCTTCTTCGACCACGACGGGCCGTGGCGCCTCGTCGTGATCGGCGACCCGAAGCAGGCCATCTACGGCTTCCGCAACGCCGACGTGTACACGTACGTGGCCGCGCGCGAGGAGCTCGAGAACGCGGGCGGGCAGATCGTGCCGCTCGACGTGAGCTACCGCTCGACGGCGCCGTTCCTCGACGCCCTCAACCTCGTGCTCTCGCGCGACTTCTTCACCGGCGTCAACGAGTACCCCCACCCGGTGCGCTGCGGCCGGCCCGAGCTGCGCCTGCTCGACGCCGCGGGCGGGGACGCGCCGCCGATCGCGCTGGTTCACCTCGTCGGCCGCCCCGAGCTGCGCGCGGCGCCGGTCGCGCGCGCGCTCGCCGACTTCGTGGCGCGGGAGATCCAGCGGGTTCTCGGCGGTGCGCTCTGCGTCGAGCGCGGCGAGGGGCCGGAGAGGCTGTCGCCGAGCGACGTCCACGTCCTCTGCCGAAGCCGCGCGGACGCCGAGTCGATCGGCGTCGCGCTGACCGACGCGCGCGTGCCGCACGCCTTCTACAAGCAGGAGGGCCTCTTCGCGACGCCCGCCGCGCGCCACGTGTGGGAGGTGCTCCGGGCGATCGAGGATCCCTCGGACCGCGTGCGCCGGCTGCATGCGTGGCTCACGCCGTTCTTCGCGGTCCCGCTGTCGCGGATCGAGGACTGCCGCGAGCTGCCGCCGGATCATCCACTGCAAGTCACGTTGCGCTCGTGGCGAGCCCTCGCCGACGCGCACCGCTGGTCCGAGCTGTTCGGCGCGCTCCTCTACGACAGCGGGCTCGTCCGCCGTGAGCTGTTCGCGGCCAGCGCGGACCGTGATCTCACCGACTACCAGCACGTGCTCGAGGTCCTCCTGGAGGAGACGCACCATGGGCGCCGCTCGCCGAGCCAGCTCGTCGCGCGGCTCGGCGCGTTCATCGCGGGCCGCGAGCTGCCGGCGGGGGAGAGCGGCGACGTGCAGCGCCTCGAGAGCGAGCAGAAGGCCGTGCAGATCCTGACCATGCACAAGTCCAAGGGCCTCGAGGCGGAGGTCGTGTTCCTCGTCGGTGGCCTCTCCGAGCCGGGGGACGACAGCCTCTTCCCGCGGGTCGTGCACGACGACGAGGGCGAGCGCGTCGCTTGGCTCGGGGACCCGCCGAGCGCGGTCCGGGCCCGCATCGACCGCGAGCGTCGCGAGGAGGCCGAGCGCCTCGTGTACGTCGCGATGACGCGCGCCAAGAGCCGCCTCTACGTCCCCTACTTCGGCCCGCCGCCGCCGGGCACGCCCGCCGATCCGCAGGCCGACTACGTGCTCGAGGCGGAGCCACCGCCCGAGGCGCGCGAAGCGCAGCTCGCGCTCTTCCTCGACGACCCCGAGCTGCCCGCCGTCCCGGCCGACTACCAGATGGACCGCATGAGCGGGCCCTATCGGGTCCTCAACGAGCGGCTCACCGCGCTCGTGTCGACCGGCGCGATCGAGCCGCCCGGCTTCGAGCGGGTCGTGGTCGACGTCACCCCGTCGCGTCAGGCGCCGGCGGACGCGTCCCTCGCGCTGTCCGGCTGGCGGCCCGGCGGCGTCGAGGACGCGGTCGCGGCCGACCCGCGCTTCGAGCGCGCGCGCCGCGAACGCGGCGGCTTCGACATCACGAGCTACACGCGCATGAAGCGGCGCAAGCGCGAGGCCGGCTTCGACGAGGGCGTCGAGTCGCTCGCGGGCGCCGAGGAGCCGGACGTGGCGCTGCCCCCCGCGCCGGGGGAGCTGCCCGGGGGCAGCGCGGTCGGCGTGTTCCTCCACGAGGTGCTCGAGCGCCTCCCCTTCGAGCGGGCCTTCGCCGGCGACCTCCTCGCCGACCCCGACACCAAGCGCCTCTTCGAGCGCCGCGCCCAGGCCAACGGGATCGACGAGGCCCACCTCCCCGCCGCCGCGACGCTGCTGCAGGGCGCGTTGCTCACCCCGCTCGACCTGCCCGACGGAGGCCGCCTCGAGCGAGGCCTCGCGGGGGTGGGGCGTCGCGTGGTCGAGATGCCGTTCCTGCTGCCCATCCCGGAGCGCGGTCACCCGCCGCTCGATGCCGCCCCGCCAGGGGGCGACGGAGCGCCGCTCTCGATCGATCGCGGCTTCATCCGCGGCGTGATCGATCTGGTGCTCGAGCACGCCGGCCGCTACCACGTCGTCGACTACAAGTCCGACCGGCTCCCCAGCTACGCCGCCGACGCGCTCGGCGCGCACGTCGCGACGAGCTACCTGGTGCAGGCCCGCCTCTACACCATCGGCGCCCTGCGCGCGCTCCGCGTCCACGACGAGGCGGACTACGAGGCGCGCTTCGGCGGGCTCCTCTACACGTTCCTGCGCGGCATGCCGGCGGGCGGCGTGTGGAGCGCGCGCCCGACGTGGAGCGACGTCCTGTCGTGGGAGCGCGAGCTGCTCGCCGACGAGCCGTGGGGCCACCCGCTCCCACCTCGGCGGCGAGCGAGCTCCTCCTGACCATCGGGGTCGTGGAATTTCGCGCAAAGGGCGCCGAGGAGCAGAGAAGCGCAAAGAAAGGTGGGGGGATCGCCGCGGCGGTCGCGAAGCGATCGCCCGCTCGCGATCACACCGAACATCCCTTTGCGCCTTCGCGCTCTCCGCGTGAAATTCGCGCCCGGAAATTCGCGCCCGGAAATTTCGCGCAAAGGGCGCGAAGGGGGCCAAGGGGAGGGGGGGCGCGGCCGCGGGCCGGTCGTCGAACCGCTGCGGTCCCAGGATGCCCCCGGCGCCTGAGATCCAGAAAACCTCTTTGCCCCCTTTCGCGCCCTTTGCGCGAAATTCCGAGGACCGAACCGATCGCCCATCGCCGAGGTGCCCGGCGCCCGAGATCCAAAAACTCTTTGCCTCCTTTCGCGCCCTCTGCGCGAAATTCCGAGGACCGAAACGATCGCCCGTCGCCGAGGCGCCCGGCGCCCGAGATCCAGAAAACCTCTTTGCCCCCTTTCGCGCTCTCCGCGTGAAATCCCACGACCGCGAGCTCCAAGACGCGTCCCCGAGACCGCCGGATCGAAAGCTGGGCAGCCGCGCCCTGGCGAGGCCATAGTCGGCGCGGCACATGGTCCTCCCGTTCCGAAGGTCGCTGCGCTCGCTGCGCCGCGACACGCACCGCCCCTCGATCGTCCTCGGCGTCGCCGCGCTCGGGCTCCTCGGGGCGTGGGCGGCGTGGGCGTTCATGGCGCGCATCGCCCTCTACGAGTCGAGCACGACCGCGCGGCTCGAGACGGTCGAGCCCGTGCACGTGGTCGAGGCGCCGATCGATGGCCGCGTGGTCGAGCTGCTCGTCGGCCTCGGCGACCTGGTCGAGGAGGGTCAGCCGCTCATCCGGCTCGAGTACGAGTCGCAGCGCCTCGAGCTGTCCGAGGCCCAGGCCCGACAGCGCGCGCTCGAGGCGCAGCTCGATCCGCTCGAGGCGGAGCTGTCCGCCGCCGAGGAGCGCCTCGGGATCGGCGAGCAGGGCGCGCGGGGTGCCGTGTCCGAGGCGCGCGCGCGAAGCCGCGCGGCGCTCGCGCAGGCGGAGATCGCCGAGGACCACGCGGCGCGGCTCGGGCAGCTCGCGCCCCGCGGCGTCGTCACCCGCGAGGAGGTGTCGACCGCGTCCTCGAACGCTACGCGCGCGCAGTCCGAGGCCGAGGCGGCGACGCTCGCGGTGCAGCGCCTGCGCTGGGAGCACCTCGTCTCGGACGCGGACGTCCGGACGCGCATCCAGACCATCCGGCGCGAGCTGGCGCGCGTCGCGGGCGAGGCCGAGACCGCGCAGGCCCACGTGGAGCGGCTGGAGCGCGAGCTCGAGCGGCGCGCGATCACCGCCCCGTCGTCGGGCCGCGTCGCCGAGATCGCGCCGCTCTCTCCCGGTCGCTACGTCGCGGCGGGGACCCACCTGCTGAGCGTGCTCCCGCGCGGCGACCTGCGCGTGGTCGCGAGCTTCACGCCGGGGCAGGCGTTCGGGCGCGTCCGCAGCGGGCAGTCGGCGCGCATGCGGCTCGACGGCTTCCCGTGGACCCGCTTCGGCATGCTCGACGCCACGGTCGCGCGGGTCGCCGACGAGACGACGGAGGACGGCGTCCGCGTGGAGCTCGGGCTCGAGCACCCCGACGCGTTCGCCGCGCCCCTCGAGCACGGGCTCCCGGGTCGGGTGGAGGTGGAGGTCGAGCGGGTGTCGCCCGCCGAGCTGCTCCTCCGCACCGCGGGGCAGTGGCTGGGCTCGTGACGCGCAGCTCGCGCGCCTTCTTCGCGCCCGAGGTGGTGCAGACCTCGGCGATGGACTGCGGCCCGGCGGCGCTCAAGAGCCTCCTCGGCGGCTTCGGCGTCCAGGTCAGCTACGGGCGCCTGCGCGAGGCCTGCCAGACGGACGTCGACGGCACCTCCATCGACACCCTCGAGGACCTCGCGGTGCAGCTCGGCCTCGACGCCGAGCAGGTGATGGTCCCGCTCGACCACGTGCTCGAGGCGGCGAGCGCGTGCCTGCCCGCCATCGCGGTCACGCGGTTGCCGTCGGGCGTCACGCACTTCGTCGTGGTGTGGCGCCGCGTCGGCCAGCTCGTGCAGGTGATGGACCCGGGCGGCGGGCGCCGCTGGACGACGGTCCGCGAGCTCTCCGATCAGCTCTACGTGCACTCGATGCCCGTGCCCGCGGAGGCGTTCCGCGAGTACGCCGGCGCCCCCGAGTTCCTCGACGTCCTGCGCGCACGCATCCGCGCGCTCGGGACCGACGCGGATCGCGCGGGTCGCTGGATCGCGACCGCGCTCGAGGACGAGACGTGGGTCGGCGCGGCCACGCTCGACGCGGTGGTGCGGATGGTCGCGGTGCTCGTCGAGGGCGGCGGGGTCCAGCGCGGCGCGGAGGCGACGGCGCTCGTCGAGCGCTTCGTCGAGCGCGCGCTCGAAGACGCGAGCGTCGTCCCGCGCGACTACTGGGTCGCGTTCCCCCATGACGACGAGCACGTCGTCTTGACGGGGGTGGTGCTCGTCCGCGCGCTCGGCCGCCGCCCCGCGGGCGCCCCCGACGAGGCTCCGTCGCTGCCCCCCGACGTCGCCGCCGCGCTCGCGGAGACCCCCGATCGACCGGCGGCGCGCCTCTGGGAGATGCTCCGGCAGGACGGCCTCCTCGCCCCCGCGTTCGTCAGCCTGGCCCTCGCCACGAGCGCGATCGCGGTGCTCGTCGAGGCGCTCGTGTTCCGCAGCGTGATCGACCTGACCTCGGTCCTGCGGCTCTTCGAGCAGCGCGCCGCGCTCGGGCTCGCGATCCTCGGCCTCCTCGTGGGCTCGCTGCTCCTGCAGATCCCCGTGCAGGCCACCGTGCTGCGGATGGGGCGCCGCCTCGAGGCGCGGCTGCGGCTCGCGATCCTGCAGAAGATCCCGCGGCTCGCCGATCGCTACTTCCACAGCCGCCTCACCAGCGACATGGCCGAGCGCGCCCACGGCGTGCACGCGCTGCGCAGCCTGCCCGCGCTCGGCGCCACCATGCTCTCGAGCGGCTTCTCGCTCGTCGCCACCGTCGCGGGCGTGATCTTCCTCGATCCGTCGCACGCCCTCGAGGTCCTCGTCGTCGCCGCGCTCTCCGTCGCGCTGCCCCTGCTCCTGCAGCCGCTGATGAACGAGCGGGACCTGCGGGTGCAGTCGCTCTTCGGCTCGCTGACGCGCTTCTACCTCGACGCGCTGCTCGGCCTCGTCCCCCTCCGCGCGCACGGCGCGGAGCGCTCGCTCCGCCGCGAGCACGAGTCGCAGCTCGTGGAGTGGGAGCGCGCCTCGCTGCGCCTCCTGAACGTGGTGATCGCGGCCGAGATCGTGAACGCCGCCGCCGGCGTCGCGCTCACCGCGTGGCTCCTCTTCGGCTACCTCGGCGGCGGCGGCTCGCTCGGGGGCGCGCTGCTCCTCGTGTACTGGGCGCTTCGCATCCCCGCGCTCGGGCAGAGCGTCGCGCAGGCCGCGCGGAGCTACCCGCACCTGCGCAACGTCGTCCTGCGCCTCCTCGAGCCGCTCGACGCGCCCGAGGAGGTCGCCCCCGACGTCGTCGCCCCCAGCGCCGCCGACGGCCCCGTCGAGGTCGTGCTCGAGGACGTCACGGTGCGCGCCGGCGGGCACCTGATCCTCGAGTCGGTGAGCGCGCGCGTGGCTCCGGGCGAGCGGGTCGGCGTGGTGGGCGCGTCGGGGGCCGGGAAGTCCACGCTCGTCGGGCTGCTGCTCGGGTGGCACCTGCCGGCGGCCGGACGCGTGCTGATCGACGGCGCGCCGCTCGACTCGGAGCGACAAGCGACCTTGCGGCAGGAGACGGCCTGGCTCGACCCCTCGGTGCAGCTCTGGAACCGCTCGGTGCTGCGCAACCTCCGCTACGGGAACGAGGAGGCGTCGACTCCGATCCCCCGGATCCTCGAGGAGGCCGATCTCCTCGGGGTGCTGCAGTCGCTCCCCGAGGGGCTCTCCACCGAGCTCGGCGAGGGCGGCGCGCTCGTCTCCGGCGGCGAGGGTCAACGGGTCCGCCTCGGCCGCGCGATGATGCGCCCCGACGCGCGGCTCGTGGTCCTCGACGAGCCGTTCCGCGGCCTCGATCGAGGCACCCGGCGCAAGCTCCTGCGCGCGTCGCTCGATCGGTACGCGGGCGCGACGCTGCTGTTCGTGACGCACGACGTCTCGGACACCGCCGACCTCGATCGCGTGCTCGTGATCGAGGGCGGCCAGATCGTGGAGGACGGCGCGCCGGCGGCGCTCGCCGCCGAGGAGGGGTCGGCCTACCGGCGCCTCCTCGACGCGGACCGCGCGCTGCGCGAGGGCCTCTGGAACGAGCGCTTCCGCCGCGTGCGCCTCGAGCGCGGCGAGATCGTCGAGGAGCCTCGATGAGCATCCGAGACTGGAGCTGGCCCGCGGACCGGATCGGCGAGGCCCTGATCGAGCTCGCGCGGGCGGGCGGGCTCCCGCTCGCGAGCGGCGTCGAGCTCGGGCGCCCGCCTCCGGGTCGCGGCCCGCTCGACGACTTCGAGTGGGCCCGCCTCGCGGTGGAGAAGCTCGGCGTCGAGGGCGAGCTCCTCGACGGCTCGTACCGCGATCTCGAGGAGCTCGTCGGCTCGATCGGCCCGGCGCTCTTGCCCCTCCCGCTCGAGGACTCGCGCGAGGTCCGCTACCTCGCGCTGCTCCCCCGCCGGGGCGCGCGCCCGCGGCTCGTCGCGCCCGACGGCGTGGTCCACTCGACGAGCGCGCGCGAGCTCGCGCAGGCGCTGTCGCGCCGGCTCTACGAGGCGCTCGAGAAGCGCGGCCTCGTGCAGCTCCTCGAGGACGCCGGCATCGCGCCCGCGCGCCGCGAACGAGTGCTCCGGGACATCGCGGCCGACCGCTTCGGCGCCGCCACGATGGGGCCCTTCCTCGTGCTGCGCCCTCACCCGTCGGCGGGGATCGGCGCCCAGGGACGGCACGCCGGGGTGCCCGCGACGGTGGCGACCCTGATCGCGGCGCACGCCCTCGGGATGGCGGCGCTGGGCGTCGCGTGGTTCGTGATCGGGCAAGGCACGATGTCGGGCACGTTCGAGCCGGCGTGGCTCGTCGCGTGGGCCCTCGCGCTCGCCTCCACGGTGCCGCTCGGCGCGCTGACGAGCTGGGCGCAGGGGCGGTTCGCGGTCACCGCGGGGCGACTGATGAAGCAGCGCCTGCTCTACGGCGCGCTGCGCCTCGATCCCGACGCGATGCGCCGCGACGGCGCCGGCAGCATGCTCGGCCGCGTCCTCGAGTCGACCGCGATCGAGTCGCTCTTCCTCGGCGGCTCGCTCGCCTCGCTGCTGTCGCTGGTGGACCTCGCGTTCGCGGGGTGGGTCCTCGCGGAGGGCGCCGGGGGGTGGCTGACGGTGCCGCTCTTCCTCGGCTACACGGTCTTCGCCGCGTTCGTCGTGCGCGCGCTCTACCGCCGCACGGTCGCGTGGACCGAGGACCGGCTGCACATGACCCACGACCTCGTCGAGCGGATGGTCGGGCACCGGACGCGCCTCGCGCAGCAGGCGCCGGCGCGCTGGCACGAGGACGAGGACGAGATGGTCGAGGCCTACCTGGCGCGCGGCGCCGCGCTCGACAGGAGCTCGCTCGTGTTCTCGCTCCTCCCGCGGGGCTGGCTCGTGCTCGGCGCGCTGGGGATGGCGCCCGCCTTCGTCGGGGGGACGAGCCCCACCGCGGTGGCCGTCGCGATCGGGGGCCTGATGCTCGGCTACCAGGCGCTGAGCGCGCTGTCGGGCGGGCTCGGCAGCCTGGCGCAGGCGGCGGTCTCGTGGCGCCAGGTGCGTCCGCTCTTCGAGGCCGGCCGCGACCGCGAGGCGCAGGGGGAGCTCGAGGTCCGGCTCGCCGCCGCGGAGCGAGACGCGGACAAGCCCGTCCTGGAGGCGCGCGACCTCTCGTTCCGCTACCCGGCCCGGGAGCGGCCGGTGCTCGAGCGCTGCTCGCTGTCGCTCTTGCCCCAAGACCGCGTCCTCGTCGAGGGCGCGAGCGGGAGCGGCAAGTCCACGATGGCCAGCATCCTCGGCGGCCTCCGCGAGCCGACGGCGGGGCTCCTTCTCGTGGACGGGCTCGACATCAAGAGCCTGGGCCCCGAAGGGTGGCGGGCGCGGATCGCGACGGTGCCGCAGTTCCACGAGAACCACGTCTTCAGCGGGACCTTCGCGTTCAACGGCCTGATGGGCCGGTCGTGGCCGGCGAGCCCGGAGGACCTCGCCGAGCTCGAGGCGGTCTGCGGGGAGCTCGGCCTCGGCCCCCTCCTCGAGCGCATGCCCTCGGGCATGCAGCAGTCGGTCGGGGACCACGGCTGGCAGCTCAGCCACGGCGAGCGCAGCCGGCTCTTCCTCGCTCGCGCGCTCTGTCAGCGCGAGGCGCGCGTGTGGATCTTCGACGAGAGCTTCGCCGCGCTCGACCCGATCACCCTCGAGCGCTGCGTGCAGGCGGTGCAGGAGCGCGCCCACTGCCTCGTCGTCATCGCGCACCCGTGAGCCAGCTCTCGTGCGATGGTCCATGCATGACCACGAACCGTGTCTTCCTGCTCGAGAAGCGGCCCGACCCCGACATCACCGACGAGACCCTCCGCCTCGAGGAGCGCCCCGTGCCCGAGCCCGCCGACGGCGAGGTCCTCGTGCGCAACACGTGGCTGTCGCTCGACCCGACGAACCGCTCGTGGATGAACGCCCAGGCGACGTACCTGCCGCCGATCCCGCTCGGCCACGTCATGCGCGGGATCACCGCGGGCCGCGTCGTGGCCTCGCGCTTCGAAGGGCTCGAGGAGGGCGCGCTGGTCAGCGGGATGGGCGGCTTCGCCGACTACGCGGCGCTGCCCGGCAAGTCGCTCACGCGGATCCCCGACGGCGTCGATCCGCGCGCGGCGCTCAGCGTGCTCGGGCACATCGGGCTGACCGCGTACTTCGGGCTGCTCGACGTCGGCCGGCCGAAGGAGGGCGACACCGTGCTCGTGTCCGCGGCGGCCGGCGCCACCGGCTCGCTCGTCGGTCAGATCGCGAAGCTCCACGGCTGCCGCGTCGTCGGGACCGCGGGCAGCGACGAGAAGTGCGCGTGGCTCACCGACGAGCTCGGCTTCGACGCGGCGATCAACTACAGGAAGACGCCCGACCTGACGCGGGCCGTCCGCGAGGCGTGCCCGAAGCGCGTCGACGTGTTCTTCGACAACGTCGGCGGCGCGATCCTCGACGCGGCGCTCGCGAGCCTCGCGATGCGCGGCCGCGTCGTCGTCTGCGGCGGTATCAGTCAGTACAACGCAAAGAAAGTGGCGGGCCCGAGCAACTACCTCGCGCTCGTCGTCGCGCGCGGGCGGATGGAGGGCTTCGTCGTGCTGGACTACCTGCCGCGCGCGAACGAGGCGCTCGCCGCGCTGGTGCCGTGGCTCCAGAGGGGCGAGCTGAAGTCGCGCTACCACGTCGTCGAGGGGCTCGAGAACGCCGCGTCGGCGCTCCAGCTCCTCTTCGAGGGCGGCAACCAGGGCAAGCTCCTGGTCGCCATCGAGAGCTGAGTTTCCGGAGGGGGCTGGGCGCGCTGGGCGCCCCCTCCCGCGCGACCGGCAAAGCCGGCTCGCGCTCCCACCCCATCCCGAGCCTTCGCTGCTTCGCAGCTACGGCTCGACCCATCGCGTCCGCGATGGGGCCCCTCGACCAACGCCCACGCTTCGCGTGGGCTGGTCTCGATCCGCGTCTTCGACGTCGGGCATCTATCGACACGCTTTGAGTTAGCCGGAGGGGGCTGGGTCAGGCCTTCTTCTGCGCGAGGACGACCTTGTAGGTGTCCGCGTGGGTGACCATGTCGTCGTAGAGGCGGGTCCCCGGGTCGCGGCAGAGGTTCTTCATCGCGACGGCGGCCTCTTCGCGCTTGCGGGTGCCGAACACCGGGACGCGGAAGCCGTAGAACTTGTCGAGCGCCTGCTCGATGTAGACCTCGATGCGCGCCGCGTCTTCGTCGCGGGCCTGCACGGCCTCGGCGGTGACGTCGACGACCTCGAGGACCTCGATGCCGATCGACTCCATGAAGTCGAAGCAGGGCTGCCACGCCATGTCCGGGATCGCGTTGCCCCAGGAGAGGAAGCCGCCGGGCTTGAGGATGCGGCGCGCGGAGCGGAAGAACTTCCTGTCCTCCTCGGTCATGACCTCGCCCTGGTCGGTCACGTGCGTCTCGTTGACGAGCACGATGTCCGCGACCTCGTCGCCGATCGGCAGGTTCGTCGCGTCGGCGCGCGTGGCGACCAGGCGGCCGCGGTGGCGAGGCGCGAACTGCGCGCGGCACGTGTCGACGCCGGCCTGCTGCATGTCGACGGCCTCGTAGGTGCACTTCGGCAGGACGTGGGTGCAGATGTGGTTCGCGCCGGCGCCGGTCCCGCAGCCCATCTCGACGAGGTGGACGTGGCCGTCGCGCTCGGCGACGAGCTTCTGGATGGCGTCGAAGTGGAGCAGGCCGGTGTACGCGTTCTTGCCGAAGCGCTGCGGCTCGTCGGCGCGCGTCGGCGCCGGGCCCCACGCCTCGGGCCACGCGTAGCCCCAGGTGTTGAACTCGAACTGGAACGGGATCCCCAGCTCGCTCTTCACGGTCCCGACCGACCGGAACATCGAGTACAGCAGCGAGTACACGGACTGCTTGGTGTAGTCGGCCTCGTCGACGTGGCCGTCCACGGTCGAAACGCTCGAGTTGCCGTTGCCCTCGAACGCGCCGGTCAGGACCCAAGCAGAGACGATCCCCTGCAGCTCGGTCATGGAGTAGGCGCGTTCTTCGCTGAGGGCTTTCAGAATGTCCATGGTCTCTCCTCGGGGACGTGAGCGCGCACCATGCCCCGCCGTCGGGCTGGGTCAAGTGGGCGAAGGATGAACGTCGTCCACCCCCAAAAAATCCAGGCATCTCGATCCGCGAGATGATTCGGTTCTCCGAAAAATGGGCCGGTTCTGCAGGCATCGCTCGGAGCGACGCAGCTCTGTGGGACCGTGAGAAATCAGCCGTTCACGAGGACGACGGTCTGGCTGGGCGCGATGACGGCGCCGCCGGGCGCGTTGGCGCTCGCGCCGTTGTGCGCGGTGGGCTTGAGCAGGTTGATGATGTCGTTGCCCTCGACCTTCACGGCCGACACGCCCGCCTTGAAGACCGCCTTGTCCATGTTCGTGCCCGAGCTGACGCCCTTGAGCGTGCCCGCCTCGTCGCCCATGGTCCGCGTGACCTCGCTGGCCTTGGTGATGACCGGCTGGTTGAGGATCTTCACCTTCTTGCTGCAGGTCCCGCCGTTCGCCTGGTTCAACATCGCGATGTTGGGGAAGGGCGTCGGGATCGGCGGCGCCGGCGGCGCGGGCACCTTGCACACGTCCGGGAACGCGAACGCCTGACCACCCGCCTTGGTGCACGCAGGGAACATCTGCGCCCGAGCATGCCAGCGGGCGAGGCCGCGCTCAACGGGCGCGGCTGGGGTCCATGCGCCGCGCGGCGCCCCGGGAGCGCCACTCGCCCCCCTCGCGCGCCGTCGCGCTGCGTGGATCTTGGCCACCCGTCGCGCCAGGCCGTCACGATCGGCGGGGTGCGCGCGGCCTGCCCGCCCTGCTCCGCGGACTCGAGGCAGCACCCAGAAACGGGGAGGGTTGGTATGCGCGTTGCGCTGGAGCGCGCCATGCGGTGCGGACTGTTCTTCCTTCTCGTGCTCGGGTGCGCCGAGCCCCCGGCGGCTCGAACGGCGCCGCTCGAGCAGGCCTCGATCGCGCTCGGCGCCGACGAGGTGCTCCTCGACGCGCGGGGCGCCGAGCTGCTCGTCGGTCGGATCGAGCCCGCGCCCGAGGGCTCGGACGCGGACCGCGTGCTCGTCGCGCGGGGCGCGGGGATCGACGGCCGCCGCGTGCTCGACGCGCGCTTCGTCGGCGCGCTCCTCGTGGTGCTCGACGCCGACCACCGGCTGCGCGTGATCGACGGCGAGCGCGAGGCGGTGCTCGACGAGCGCGCGGAGGCGCCGCTGAGCGTTGCGGGAGACGCGATCGCCTACGCGCGCGGCGAGATGCCCGACTTCGAGGTGGCGCGGGCGATCCCGAGCTCGGGCGAGGTCACCGCGGTCGCGCCGGACGTGCGGCCCGCGTGGTCACCGGCGCTGTCGCCCGACGGCCGCGAGGTGGTGTTCGTGACGAGCGTCACCGGGACCCCGCGCCTCTACCGGCCGGGGCGCGGGTTCGTGGACGCGCCGCGCTTCGCGACGACGCCGAGCGCGCCGCTCTGGCGCGGCGAGCAGCTCGTCGTCGGGGACGAGCGCGGGGTGGCGTGGCTCGACCTCGAGGGCGGCCAGCTCGTGCGCGAGGACGCCGAGCTCACGGCCCTTCTCGCGACCGCCGACGGCCGGGTGCTCGCGCGGCGGGGCGCCGCCTACGAGGCGCTGCGATGATCGCCCGCCTCTCGTTGGCGCTGCTGCTCCTCGCGCCCTCCGTGGCGAGCGCGCAGCGCGTGCTGCTCCGCCGTCCTTACGCCGAGAGCTACCGCCTCAACTACGGCTTCGACCACGACTCGGGCGGCGGCTGCTCCGACTACGCGTGCATGGGCGCCTGCTACAACGGGCACACGGGGAGCGACTTCGGCGCGCCCCTCGGCACCACCGTGCTCGCGGGCGCGGCCGGGCGCGTGGTCGCCCGCAACGACGGTTGCGCGGACTACGGCGGCCTCGGCAACACCTGCGGCGGGCGCTGTGGGAACTACGTGCAGCTCGAGCACGCCGACGGAACGCGCACGATCTACTGCCACATGCGCAACGGCTCGATCCGGGTGAACAACGGCGACACGGTCACCTGCGGGCAGCCGATCGGCGTGAGCGCCTCGAGCGGCAACAGCACCGGGCCGCACCTCCACCTCGGCTGGCGACCCTCGGCGAGCGGCGCCTCCGACGATCCCTTCTCGGGCAGCTGCGGCGGCCCGATCAGCCTCTGGGTCGAGCAGCGCGCCTACCGCGAGGCCCCGAGCACCTCGTGCCGCGCGTGCACTCCGTCGACCGAGGTCTGCAACGGCATGGACGACGACTGCGACGGGCGGGTCGACGAGAACGCCGTGGCCGAGATCTGCAACGGCGGCGACGACGACTGCGACGGGCGGGTCGACGAGAACGCCACCGACGAGGTCTGCAACGGCGCCGACGACGACTGCGACGGCGCGGCCGACGAGGACGACGTGTGCGAGATCCGGCTGCTGCACTGGGCGCCGAGCGCCTACGCGTCGCCGACGAGCACCGACGTCGACGGCGACGGCCGCGCCGACGTCTGCGCGCGGGGCTTCTCGGGCGTGCGCTGCTGGCCGTCGGTCGAGGGCGGCTGGGCGACGGACTGGCCGGCGGTGCCGTGGAGCGACGGGACCGGCTGGGACGACGTCACGAACTTCGCGACGATCCGCATGGGCGACGTCGACGGCGACGGGCTCGCCGACGTCTGCGCGCGCTCGGACCACGGCGTGGTGTGCGCGCGGTCCAACGGCGCGGGCTTCGACGAGCCGACGATGTGGCAAGCCGCGTTGTCGGACGACGCCGGCTGGAACGAGCCGCGCTACTACACGACGATCCGCCTCGCCGACGTCGACGGCGACGGCCGCGAGGACCTCTGCGCGCGCGGGCCAGAGGGCTTCGACTGCTGGAGCTCCGACGGCGCCGCGTTCACCACGCCGATCGAGGGCCCGCGCTGGAGCGACGAGCAGGGCTGGGGCGCGGCGCGGCACTACGGGACGATCCGCGTGGCGGACCTCGACGGCGACGGCCGCGCGGACGTGTGCGCCCGGCGCGTCGCGGGGATCCGCTGCCACCTCGCGGTGGACGGAGGCTTCGGCGCGCCGCTCGACGGGCCCGCGCTCGGCGACGACGCGGGGTGGGGCGAGCGCAGCCACTGGAGCACGATCCGCTTCCCGGACGTGAACGCCGACGGCCGCGCGGACCTCTGCGCGCGCGACGCGGCGGGGCTGTTCTGTCATCTCGGCGACGGGGCCGGCGGGTTCGGCGAGCGCCTCGACGTGGCCGCGCTCGCGGACGACATGGGCTGGTCCGACGAGAGCAACTTCGCGACGCTGAGGGTCGGCGACCTCGACGGCGACGGCGCCGACGACCTGTGCGTGCGCGCGAACATGGGCATGCGCTGCTTCGCCTTCGACGGCGCCGCGTTCGCCTCGCTGACGGGGCCCGCCTGGTCCGACGACGCCGGCTGGACCGCGGCGCGCTTCCACCAGACGATCCGCCTCGTCGACGTCGACGGCGACGGCCTCGCCGACCTCTGCTCGCGCACCGCCACCGACTGGCGCTGCCACGCCTCGCTGGGCGGCGGCTTCGCCGAGACCCCCGTCCTCCTCGACGAGATGACCGACGCTGGCGGCTGGGACGCCCAGCGCTACTGGTCCACGATCCAGAGCGCCTCGCGCACCTGCCACATCGTCAACGAGTCGTGCAATGGTCGCGACGACGACTGCGACGGCGCGATCGACGAGCACGCCATGCAGGAGACGTGCAACGGCGCCGACGACGACTGCGACGGCGAGGTCGACGAGGCCGACGCCTGCCCGCCCGGCGTCGCGCCCGACGCCGGCGTCGGCCCCGACGGCTCCACCGCCCCCACCATGAACCCCGCCCTCGGCTCCCTCTCCGGCGTGTGCACCTGCCGCGCCGCCACCCCCTCCGGCCCCTCGCCCGCCGGCCTCGCCTGGGCCCTCCTCGCCCTCGTCCTCTGGACCCGCCGCCGGTAGGGGGGGCGCCCAAAGCGCCCCCTCTACCGGCGCCCATGCCCGTGCCCGTGCCCGTGCCCGCTCCGAAGAACCAACGAATGGAGACGCTGACTCCGTCCGGCGCGCGCGCCCTCGCGACGGCGGCGCCGACCGCCTGTTCCCGATCGCGCCGCGAGAGCGGTGCGTGACGATGGGCGACGGCGAGACCCTGGCCGACGCGGGGTGAGTGCGATAGGGGTCCACGTCGATGTCCGAGCCGACGCTCATCTTCGAGACCCTGCACGGCAGCCGCGCCTACGGGCTCGCGCGCGCGGGCTCCGACACCGACCTCAAGGGCGTGATCATCGGCCCCGCGGCCTGGTACCTCGGCTTCGGCGACGCGCCCGAGCAGATCGAGCTGTCCGCCGACCACGTCCGCTACGAGCTGCGCAAGCTCATGCGGCTCGCCGCCGCGAACAACCCGAGCATCCTCGAGGTGCTGTTCGCCCACGACGACGATCATCGTCACGTCAGCCCCGCCGGGGAGCGGCTGCTCGCGGCGCGCCCCGCGATGCTCAGCAAGCGGACCGCGGACACGTTCGGCGGCTACGCGCTCTCGCAGCTCGCGCGGATCCGTCGGCACCGGCGGTGGCTCCTCGAGCCGCCGAAGGCGAAGCCGACGCGTCAGGACTACGGCCTCACCGAGGAGCGCGCGATCCCCAAGAACGAGCTCGGCGCGGCCGAGGCGCTGCTCGAGCGCGGCGCGGTCCAGGTGTCGGAGAGCTTCCTCGCGGTGCTCGATCGCGAGCGCCGCTTCCGCGCGGCGAGCAAGGAGTGGGCGGACTTCCAGCACTGGAAGGCGCACCGCAACGAGGCGCGCGCGGCGCTCGAGGCGGCGCACGGCTACGACACCAAGCACGCGATGCACCTCGTGCGGCTCTCCCGGATGGCGGTCGAGATCCTCGAGCACGGCGAGGTGCGCGTGCGGCGCGACGACCGCGACGAGCTGCTCGCGGTGCGCGACGGGGCGTGGAGCTACGACGCGCTGCTCGAGCACGCCGAGGCGCTCCGCGGTCGCATCGCCGCCGCGAAGGCCGCGTCCGCGCTGCCCGACGCCCCCGACGAGCGGGCGCTCGACGACCTGTGCGTGGAGCTCATCGAAGCGGAGCTGCGGTGCCGCTGATCCCCGACATGGAGCTCGCGCGGCGGTTCCTCGCGGCCCACCCGCCGCCGGGCGCGCTGCTGCACGTCGGGCTCGTGGGCGCGCACGACTACGGCTTCCCGTCGCCCGACAGCGACCTCGATCTCAAGGGGATGCACCTCGCGCCCACCACGTCGCTCCTGGGGCTGACGCCGATCTCGGATACGCACGACGTCTTGACGGAGCTCGAGGGGGTCGAGCTCGACCTGACCACCCACGAGGCGGGCAAGGCGCTCGCGCTCCTGCTCCGCGGCAACGGCAACGTGCTCGAGCGCCTGATGGCGCCGGTTCAGGCCTACGCGACCGACGCGCTCGACGAGCTGCGCGCGCTGGCTACGGGCGCGCTGTCCAAGCGCTTTGCGCAGCACTACCGCGGCTACTTCGGCGGCATGGTGCGCGAGCACGAGCGCGAGCCGCGGGCGAAGTCGGCGCTCTACGCGTGTCGTGTCGCGCTCACGGGGATCCACCTGCTCGGCGCGGCGGAGTGCCGAACGGACGTCACGAGCAACGCGGCCGAGTACGGCCTCGACGTCACCGAGCTCATCGCGATCAAGCGCGCGGGACCCGAGAAGGGGCCGCTCCCCGCGGCGCTCGACGGGGAGCTCCGCGCCTCCTGGCCGCGGCTCGACGGGATGCTCGCGGACGCGCTCGAGCGCACGTCCCTGCCCGACGAGCCCCCCAACGCCGCGGCGATCGAGGCGTGGCTCGTCGCCGCGCGGCTCGCCGCGCTCGATCGCTGATCAGACGCCGCGCCAGGCCGCGTAGGCGATCCAGCCGAGCATGCACAGCACGAGGTAGAGCCCGGCGAGGCCCGCGAGGCGGACGCGCCGGCGCAGCGCCGGCTCGAGGTCGGTCGCGGTGAGCCCGAACAGGAGGAGGCCCCAGCGGCCGACGGCCAGGTTCCGGCGCCGCGCCTCCGTCGCGAGCGGCACGAGGCCGGCGCCGATCGCGAAGAGGGCGGGGGCGATCGCGAGGAGCTCCACCCCGCACACGAGCCCCGTGACGGGGACGCCCCACGGGCGCTCGCCGAACGCCGCGGCCTGCACCGCGGCGACGTCCGGATCGAAGTTGACGCCGACGAGCAAGAGGGTGAAGAGGCCGCCCACGACGAGGCCGGCGTGCTCGCGCGCCGCGCGCACGTGACCGAGCAGCACCATCATCCCGACGGCGAGCGCGATGAGCGCGCTCAGGCCGCGCAAGGGGCGCGTCTCGCGGCGGATGGCCTCCTCGTCGAGCGGCTCGATCCGGGGCCGGTCGAGGTCGTCTCGGAGCACCCGCGCCTCGATGACGTCGCCCGCGCGAGCGTCGACGTGTCGGGCGTGGACGCTCGCGTGGAGCGTCGCGCCGTCGACCGCGTACTCGACGTCCGCCAACCGCCCGTCACCGCTGCCGTCCACCGCGAGGACGCGCGCGTCGACCCGCAGCCCCTCGGCGTCGAGCCGTCGCAGGTTGGCCTCCACGTGTCGCGACAGCGCGAGGAGCCCGACGATGCCGAGGCCGAAGATCCCCGCGACGACGAGGGTCTGGGTCCACTGGGTGCGCGCCGAAGGCTCCGCCATCGCCGGGAGGATAGCCACATCTTCGCGCGTCGCTGCGATCAGCTCGGGTCGGGTCCGGTCCAGCCGCGGACCTCGGCGATCACCTCTTCGAGGACCTTCTCGCCGTGGGCCGAGCGCACGCTCCCCTGGAATCGCCCGTCCAGGAACTCCCGGTGGCTGCAGCTCTGGTAGACGTCCGTGTGCGGGTTCCCGCGCGTCTCGCCGACGCAGACGCCGTTCACCGAAACCTCGCAGACGTAGGTCAGCCCCGGCCCCGCGCTCTCCCAAGTCCTCATGGTCGATCCGTTCCCTACCTGTGCCCTGCCGAGCGGCTCATGGCGTCCTCCGCCCCCATCTTCACCGGAGGCGGTCAGGGCGTGCTCGCGAACCTCGCGACGAGGTCATCCCATCGCACGACACGCTCGTCGTCCTCGCCCGGCCGCTTCGAGCACGTCGGCGATCTGGATCGCGGCCTCGGCGGCCGTGCGGTCAGCGACCGTCATCGCCCCAGCCGGCCTTCCGTCGCAGGCGCTCGAGGGCTCGGACGCTGGTCACGGGCAGAGGGTCGATGTGGGACAGGATCCGCTCGGCGTCGCCGCTCGCCCGAACGGCCCAGATGACGTCGCGCGCGCACGCCTGCGCTAGCTTCCAGCGTTCCGCCGGCGTCAGGTCGACCCACTCGGCGACCTCCTGGCGGACCGAGGTCACGTCGTCGACCACCCAGCCAGGGAGCTTCTCGAGCATGCTCGAAGCTTAGCAGGCCGCGCCGTCTACCCGAGCAGCGCTCGGTACAGCGCCTCGGCCTTGGTCGCGCTGAGCGGCCGGAGCTGCCGGTACTCCTTGCGCGCGAGCTCGGCCTGGCCGAGGCGGTGGCGCAGGACGCCGAGGGTGTAGCAGACGTCGGCGTCGCCCGGCGCGCGCTGGCGGATCTCTTCCCACACCTGGGCCGCCTCCTGAGAGCGGCCGGCGTGGTCGTACAGCGGCGCGAGCGCCCGCAACAAGGCTTCCTCGGTCACGCCGCCGGCTCGCGCCGCCTCGTACTCCGCGAGCGCCTCGGGGATCGCGCCGGTGTGGTGGTAGCTCGCGCCGAGCCAGTACCGCGTGGTCGGGTTGGTGCTGCCGTTCTTGAGCGCCATGCGCAGCGCGCCGGCCGCCTCCTCGTAGCGCCCCGCGAGCATGTACGCGTAGCCGAGGGTCTCGCGCGCCGAGGCGTCGCTCGAGCGCGCGCTCACGGCGGCCTCGAGCGCCTCGATCGCGTCGGGGACCTTGTGCAGGTCGAGCAGGCAGCGACCCTTCGAGAGCTGCGTGTCCGCGTCGCT
Source organism: Sandaracinaceae bacterium (assembly GCA_020633195.1). GTDB lineage: Bacteria > Myxococcota_A > Polyangia > Polyangiales > Sandaracinaceae > JACKEC01. The sequence goes on from JACKEC010000019.1 coordinate 67,643, forward strand.
CGGCTCCGCCTCGAGCGCCTTGTCGTACGCGGCGATCGCCTCGTCCTTCTTGTTCATCGCGCGCAGCACGTCGCCGCGACCGCGGTGGCCGGCCGGGTCCCCGTCGTAGATCGCGAGGGCCTGATCGAAGGCCTTGAGCGCGAGCTCGTAGTCCTCGCGCTTCAGGCGCGCCGCGCCCGACAGGAGGTACGCCTCGATGTTGCCGGGGCTCAGCCGCGCGGCCTCGTCGAACGCCTTGGCCGCGTCCATCACGCGGTTCAGCGACAGGTACGACTGGCCCGCGCCGAGCCACGCGTCGACGAGCGTGGCGTCGCCGGTCAGCGCCTTCTCGAAGGTCGTCGCGGCCTGGGCGTGGTCGCCCGCCTCGGCGAGCGCGCGGGCCTGCACCACGAGGAGCCCGGGGTGGTTCGGGTTGGCCCGCAGGCCGCGCAGCACCGCGCTCTCGATCGCGCCGTGGTTGTCCGTCGCCTCGTAGGCGCGGACCAGCTCCCAGTAGAGCTCGGCGTCGTCCTCGATGTGCCGGGCCGCGCCCTCGAGGGTGCGCGCCGCGTCCTCGAACTCGCCGTCCTCGAGCTGCAGCACGCCGAGCCGGCGCGCCGCGTCGTGGAGCCCCGGGTCGATCCGCAGCGCGTCCTCGAACGCCTTGCGGGCGCGCTCCTCGTCGCCGAGCTCGATCAGGATCATGCCCAGGTCGCGCCGCACCTCCCCGTGGTCGGGCGCCACCTCGGTCGCGCGCTCGAGCTCCTCGAGGCAGTCCTTCATCCGGCCCGCGCGCTGGTAGGTCGCGGCCAGCTCGCGGCGCGCCTCGAGGTGCGGCGGCTGCAGCTCGAGGACCTTGCGGAACGCCTTCACCGCCTCCCCGTCCTGGTTCGCGCGGACGAGCGCGAGCCCCGCGCCGTAGAGCGCGTCGACGTGGTCGGGGTTCTTCTCGAGCACGCGCTTGAACGACGCGGCGGCGTCGTCGGGGCGGCCGAGATCCAGGTAGACGTGGCCGAGCGCGGTGCCGGGGCCGGGGGCCTCGCCGCTCAAGCGCGCGGCGTGGCGCAGCGCGCGCATCGCCTCCTCGAGCTCGCCGAGCTGCCGGTAGGCGACGCCGGCCGAGGTGTAGGCCTCGCCGAAGTCGGGGCGTACGCGCGTCGCCTGGCGGAACGCCGCCGAGGCTTGCTCCGGCGCGCCCTTGCCGAGCCACACCTCGCCGAGCCGGTACCACGCGTCCGCGTGATCGGGCGCGCGCTCCACGACCGCCTGGTACTCGCGCAGCGCGTCGTCGATGTCGCCCCGCTCCTGGAAGCACTTCGCGAGCGCGAAGCGACCGTCGACGTGTCCGTCGTCGAGCTTGAGGCACTCCTGTAGCGCCTCGATCGCCTTGTCGTTGCGCCCCATGTGGGCGAGCGCGTAGCCGAGCTCGGCGTGGAGCGCGGGGTCCTCGGGGGCGATCCAGATCGCCTGCTCGAACGCCTCGAGCGCCTCGGAGTGACGACCGATCGAGACCTGCAGCGCGCCCAGCAGCCCGTGCAGCGACGCGTCGTTCGGTCGGATCCGCAGGGCCGAGTGCACCGCCTCGATCGCGTCGTCCTCCTGGCCGAGGTCGCGCAGCAGCTCGCCCTGGAGGCGCAGGATCTCGAGGTCGTCGGGCGAGAGCACGCGCGCCTCGTCGAGGGCCTTGCGGGCCTGCTCGTCGCGCTTGAGCACGCGCAGCTGCCGGGCGAGCTCGATGAAGAGCTTGGGCATCTCCGCGTTGACCTTGATGCCCTTCTCGAACGCGGCGACGGCGTCCTCGTGGCGGTCGAGCGACGCGAGCACCTCGCCCTTGAAGAGCAGGACCTCGGCGCTGGGCTCGATCTGCTCGGCCTCCTCGAAGGCCTCGAGCGCCTCCACGTAGCGGCGCAGCGAGCGCAGCGAGAGGCCCAGGCCGCGGTGGCTCGCGTGCCGGTTCTGCTGGATCGCGATCGCGGACTTGTAGGCGTCGACCGCGGGCTCGTGCTCGCCGAGGTGCCGCTTCGACTCGCCGAGGTGGAAGAACGCCGGCTCCATCCGATCGTTGAGCTCGATCGCCTTTTCGAACGGCTGCACCGACTCCCAGTGCTCGCCGTGCTCGAAGTGGTGGAAGCCGAGCGCGTAGTGCACGCCCGCGACGTCGGGCTGCAGCCGCACCGCGTGGCGCAGGGCCTTGGTCGCCTCCTCCGCGCGGCCGAGCGCGCGATAGGACTCGCCGAGGTGCGAGAAGGCGAGGGCGTAGCCCTTGTCGAACTCCGTCGCGTGCTCGAGCACCTCGACCGCCTCGCGGTGCCGCCCGAGCTTCGCGAGCGTCTTGCCCTTGCCGTCGAGCGCGAGGATCTCGTCACCGCTCAGCTCGAGGGCCTTCTCGAACGCCTCGAGCGCCGGCTCGTAGCGACCGAGCCGGAACAGCGGCTCCCCCCAGCGCCGGTTGGCGTTCGCGTCGTCGGGGCGCCGGTTGACGCACTCCTCGAACGACATCGCGGCGTCCTCGTCGAGCTCGACCAGCTCCTGCTGCTCGGCCATGAGGTACCAGATGTCCGGTTGCTCCGAGTCGACGTCGAGCGACTTGCGGTGGAAGCGGACCGCCTCGACGTGCTTGCCGAGCTTCGCGCACGCGTGGGCGAGCGCCGCGAGCACGTCGGTGCGCCGGTCGGCGAGCGCGTGGGCCTTGGACAGCGCGTCGAGCGCGGCGGCCCAGTCCTCGCGCTTGCTCTGCGAGATGCCGAGCCGATACCAGAGCTCGTCGTCCTTCTCGAAGAACGGTGCGGCGCGGCCGTAGAGCTCCGAGGCGCGATCGTTCTGATCGATCGCCGCGTACGCGTCGGCCCCCTCGTACAGGGCCTGCGCGTGCTCGGGCTGCTGTTCGATGACCTGCTCGAACGCGGCCGCCGCCTCGGCGTGCTTGCCGACCACGTTCTGCGTGTGGCCGCGCCAGTACCACGCCTCGAAGAGGTCGGGCTTGTGCTCGGTCGCCATCGCGAACGCGACGGAAGCGGGGGCGAGGTTGCCCTTCTCGAGGTGCGCGAGGCCGAGGTGGTACTGCGCGATCCCGTAGCTCGGGCGCAGCGTGACCGCCTTGGTCAGGTGCTCGATGGCCGGGTCGAGCTGCGCGGCGTTCAGGTACGCCTTGCCGATGAAGTAGCGCTTGACCGGGTCGTTGGGCGCGACGAGGAGCTGCGTCTTCAGGTTCTGAATCTGCCCCTCGGACTTCCGAATCTCATCGGGTGAGCGGTCGAAGGTGTACTTCCGTTCCTCTGTCATCGGGCTCCCGGCGCGCTTTGGAGGGGGCCGATCGTAGGCGGCCCGGCCTCGGATCTCCAGCCCGATGAGACGGGGCCTCGCGGCGACCGTGACACCCGCCCCGACCCGCTGGGACACCCCCGCGATCGCGGCGCGAACCGACCCTGGTCCCAACCCTGCGAAGGGGAGGAGCGCCGACGCGACGCAGCGCGCGGCGGCCCGATTTTCAAGCAGAAACCAGGAGTCAGAGACATGGGAGCCATCGCAACAATCCTCCTCGGGGGCGGCATCGTCGCCCTGATCGTCGGCGGATACCTCAAGTTCAAGGGCGGCCGCATCGCCAAGACGCCCTTCGTCCCGACCGGGGACGCCGCCCGCAACCCGAGCGTCGCCGGGGACGGTGGCCGCGTCAGCGTGCAGGGGAGCGTCAACTGCCCCCAGCCGCTCGTCTCGCCGGTCACCGGGACCCCGTGCCTCTACTACACCCTCAAGGTCGAGGGCACCTGGAAGGAAGGCGACGCCACCAAGTCCAAGACCTACGTCGAAGACAAGGTCGCCGCGCCCTTCACCCTCGACGACGGCTCCGGCGGCATCCCCGTCGACGCGAGCGCGGGCGGCGACATGGAGACGAAGAAGACCTTCGACGAGACCAAGAAGGAGGGCTTCTTCGCCGACCTCAAGAGCGCCGTGGGCAAGGGCGAGCCGATCATGTTCGGCAACTACCCCTTCGCGAACCCGCCGATGTCCAAGGCGAACACCTTCAAGTGCACCGAGTGGATCGTCCCCCTGCCCCCGCAGGCGTTCGCCCTCGGCAAGCTCGAGCAGGGCGTGATCACGAGCACGGGCATGCTCGGCCTGATGCTCTCCTCCAAGACGCGTGACGAGCTGCTCGGATCGAGCGCGAAGAACGCGAAGATGGCGTTCATCGGCGGCGCTGCGGCCTCCGGTGTCGGTCTGGTCGTGGGTGTGATCTCCACCCTCGTCTAGGTGCTTCCACGTCTCGAGGCGCCCGGGTCGACCTCCGTCGGCCCGGGCGCTTCCCTTTGGGGCGTTCGGGCTCGACCGCCCTGGGGTTACCAGCCGGGATCGGGGCGCAGTCCGTGCGTCCGTCGCGCCTCGCGCGGTGCTAACTTCAGCCGCGCATGCGTTTGGGCGAGGACGACGGCGAGGAGCGCCGGCACGTGCACCGTCACCCGGCCGCGTGGTCTGTGGGGATGACGCCCTGGCTCGAGCGCTCGCGCGCGACCCGCGCCTGGGCTCGCGTCCTGCGAGAGGGGCTCGCGCCCGCGGCGCTCGACGCGGTCCGCGCGGAGGCGACCACGGCGGCCGGGCTGCGGACCGCGCTCGGGCGCGTGCCGCCCATGAAGGCCGCCCGCGTCCCGCTCCCCGACGCCATCGAGCTGGCCCCCGAGCCGATCGCGCCGACCCGCGTGGCGCCCGCGCCCGCGCCGGTCGCCGAGCCGCCCCCGCCGGTCCTCGTTCGCTGGAGCGGCGACGCCGCGGCGCAGGCGGAGGCGCTCATCCGGGCCTCGGCGAACGGGACGCCCTTCTGCGCGGTCTGCGAGGCCGCCCGGCGCGAGGCCGAGTGGCAGGGCGACGCCGAGGCGCAGGCCGCGACGCTGCTCGAGGCCGCCGAGGACGGAACGCCCTTCTGCGAAGAGTGCGAGGCGGCGGCGCGACAGGAGGCGAGCTGAGCCATGAAGGAGATCGTCAACCGCCTCATCCGCGAGGTGCTCGAGCACCAGACCGACGAGAGCGCGCTCTACGCGATCGTCGACGCCGCGCGCGACCCGGAGGTCTACCCCTCCACCCTCGAGCCCGGCCTCGACGTGCGCTGCCTCTACGCGGGCGTGCTGCCGGAGGCCATCGCCCACACCGCGCCGTACCTCGTCGAGCTCGATCCGGAGACGGTCTTCGCCGACACGATCCGCGAGCACTGGGCCGACAGCTGGGGGATCGTCGTCCGCGCCAACGCCGACATCGAGACCCTCCGAAAGCACTTCCGGAAGCTCAACTACGTGCGGGGCCCGGACGGCAAGCGGCTCCTGTTCCGCTACTACGACCCGCGGGTGATCCGCGTCTACCTCCCCACGTGCACCACGGACGAGCTGCGGCAGGTCTTCGGTCCGGTGAAGGAGCTGGTCGCGGTGGCCGAGGACGGCGGGTCGATCCGGTTCTCGTTCGATGGAGAGAAGCTCTCGGTGGCGCACGAGGGCCGCGCGGCAGAGGGGGAGACGCATGGCTGAGCTGGACCTGTCGAGTCACGAGGGGCGCGTGCGGGCGGCCCGGTCGGGGATCACGTCGCACGTCGACTCCGAGAAGTCGGCCTACGGCGATCGCTTCGTCGCGGTCGAGGTCTCGACGGAGGTCGCCGAGCACCAGCGCATGCAGACGCGCGTCCCGACGCGTTCGAACCCGACGGGCACGGTCCTGTCGATGGGGCGGCGGCACGACGGTCACAACCGCGACGGCTTCGGCCTCACGACCATCGCCCACGTCGACGTCGCGGCGATGGGCGGCAAGGTCGAGAGCCGGATGACGCTCCAGGCGAACGGTCAAATCGTCTTGCAGTCCGACATGGACAGCGCCTACGTCGTCTCCGCGGCGCCGCTCGTGCTCAGCTCCAGCGCGGTCACCAACGTCATGGGCGCCGCCGGCGTCGTCATCGCCTCCGGCGCGGCGGTCCCGCTCGCCCCCTGGGCGGTGGAGGGCGAGGACCCGGAGACGCCCGCCGCCACGCAGGGCCACGTCGACGACATGCAGGCGCAGGTCGACGCGTGGACCACGGTGAACGACGACCTCACCAGCGCGGCGTCGGACCGCGACTCGCTCCAGAGCGACATGTCGCCGAACCAGGCGAGCGAGCTCGGGCCAGCGAAGGACGCGATCGACCTCGCGCAGCTCGCGACCGACACGTTCAAGGGCCCCAACGAGCTGGGCACGGTGGTGGAGGGCAGCGCCGGAGCGCTCGCGCTGACGGGCGGCGGCGGCGTGCTCGTCTCGACCCCGAAGAGCGCGATGACCTACGCGGGCGAGTGGCTCGGTCTCAAGGGCGCCACCGTCTCCGTCGTCGGCGACGCCGTGGACCAGGTCGCCAAGCAGACGTGGGCGGCCACGTCGCACGACGTCGCGCGCCTGTACTCCGCAAAGCGCATGGACGTCGTCGCCAAGGACGACACGCTCCACATCGCCAGCCGCACCGGCCCCGCGGTCGAGGTGCAGGCGCCCGCGATCCACGTCGGCACGGTCGAGCCCGAGAGCCCTCAGGTCGCGACCAAGTCCGTGTCCGTGAAGGCCACCGACCACGTCGGCCTCTCGACCGGCTCGTCCAGCCCGGACGAGGGCACCGCCGGCTTCCACGTGCTCAGCCACGACGTGATCACCGGCAGCTCGGAGAAGTCCGTCACCCTCGACGCCGTCGACAAGCTCACGTTCGAGATCAAGGACGCGCAGATCCAGGTCGTGATCGACAAGGGCAAGAAGATCACGATCAAGACCCCGAAGACCACGCTCGAGGTCACCGAGTCCGGCACCGTGGTCAAGCAGGGCGCGGAGGTCATGAAGGCCTCGAACCAGACCTGCTTCATCGGCCCGAGCGCCTCGAGCCGCTTCGAGGCGAGCAGCTCGTCGGTCAGCGTGAAGGGCTCCTCGATCAAGATCGGGTAGCGGCCCTCTACTCGTCGGGGATGCTGAGCCGCTGGAGCTCGGCGAGGTCGAGCTGATCCGTCTCCGCGGAGCGTAGCCCGAGCTTCGGGCGAGCGCGCTGCTTGGGGACGAGCTCCTCGATCTGCTTGGCGAGCGCCGGCGCGTCGAGGATCTCGGGCCGCGTGTGCAGCACGAGCTCGAGGGCCCGCGCCATCGCGAGCGCGGAGTCGAAGCGCCGGCTCGGGTCGCTCTGGAAGGCGCGGTCGACGAGGCCGAGCACGACGGGCGGGATGTCGTCGCGGATGAGCTTGAGGTCCACGGGCTTGCCCGCGTCGAGGCGGGCGCGGAGGTCGTCCGGGAGCAGCGCGGTGTCCGAGCTGCCCGCGAGGACGGTGTAGAGCAGCAGGCCCATCGCGAACACGTCGGCCATCGGGGTCGCGACCGCGTGGTGAGCGGTCCGGACGTACAGGCGCTCGGCCTCGATCCCGCCGGCCTCGCACGCGGGGGCGACCCCGAACCGGGTGAGGACGGGGACGCCCGAGCGATCGAGGCGCACGCTGCGCGTGTCCACGCCGCCGTGGGCGAGCGGCTTGGGCCGGCCGTGCAGCCCGTGCAGCGCGTAGAGGACGTCCACCGCGATCGAGAGGAGCTGTCCCCACGGGGCCGGCTCGCCCCGCGCGTGGAACGCCTCGACCCACGCCTTGAGCGTGGGCCCATCCGTCGCCTCGACGACGAGGTACGCGTGGTCGCCCTCGCGCACGACGTCGAGGATCCCCTCGAGGTGCGGGTGCGGGCGCTCCGCGAGCGCGCCCCCCTGGACCATCAGGGTGTCGACGAACCCGTTGCTCGTCGCGAGCTCGGTGGCGAGGTCCACCACCACCACGGCGCGCGTGAAGCCCTCACCGCCCCTCGCCTCGCCACGCCAGGCCTCGCCCAAGGGGCCGTCGCCCAGGGGCTCGTTCAGGGAGTAGCGCTCGCCGACCGTCTTTCCCACGGCCCCATCATAGACCGCTTCCAGCAGGCTGCTGAAATGGTCCCGAAGGGACCGTTTCGGAGCCTGCTCCGTGCCCGTGCCCGTGCCCGTGCCCGTTCGTGACCCTCGAGCGTCTCCCGGCCCGAGATCACGCGCATTTTCGGGAACGGTCGACGGGCACGGTCCGGGCACGGGCACCGGCACGGGCATGCGCGCGTCGCGCGCGGCACGGAAGCAGGCTGCTCTTCAGCAGCCTGCTACGGGTGCGCGTCGTCCTCGTACTCCTGGACGATGCCGGCCTTGCTCCGGACGATCGACTGGGTCGCGTTGGTGTCCACGACCGGCGTCACGGTCTGCGGGTTGGGCACCGAGCCGACGATCAGCGGTCGATCGGGGTCGCCGTCGAGGTGCGCGATCAGCACCTCCGTCCCGACGTGCAACGGGAAGTGCATGCCATAGCCCGGGCCCGAGAAGGTCTGGGCCATACGGATCCAGCGGCTCGCCGTGCCCCCGGGCTGGCCGGCCGAGTCGAACGGGAGCACGACGCGATAGCGCCCCTGATCGTCGAGGGGCGCGGGGACGCCCACGACCTCGCCGTCGACGTGCGCGGGGAGGAAGCCGTAGATGCGCGGCCGCGGCGTGACCCTCGGCGGCCGGTACGGCACCGTCGCGCGGATGAGCTCGACGTTCAGCTCGACCACGCCGTAGGTCTGCTCGTACCGGATCTCGACCACGACGTACTCGCCGTCGAGGTCGCCGACCGGGTGGTTCTGGAGCGTGATCCGATGGCCCGCGCGCAGCCCCTGCGCGGAGCCGGTGGCGCGGAAGGTGTTCTCCCGGGCGGCGATCTCCTCGGCGCGGACCCGCGCGAGGCGCGTCGCGTCCGCGGCGTCCCTGAGGTGGTCGCTCGCCGAGAAGACGAGCCCCATGCCGGCGGCGCTGACCTGGTGCGGCTGCTGGATGCGAACGCCGGGCGTGGGGCTCGCGTAGTCCCGCGTGACCACGTGCTTGGGGACCGAGGCGAGGCGGTCCTGGAAGCGGCGGAAGCTGTGATCGGCGAAGCCGTCGGCGGCGTCCCGCGGGTCGTACGAGATGGGGTCCTCGTGATCGACGAAGGCGTCGTTCTGATCGCCGAGGGTCCACACCTCGGCGTCGGTCTCCGACGTGGCGTAGAAGAAGATGCCCTCGTGCTCGAAGAGGCGGCTGATGAAGTCGAGGTCGCTCTCCTCGTACTGCACGATGTACTCGCGGACGGGGTAGGCCCCGCGATCCGCGAGCGACCACTGGTAGTCGGTGCCCGCCTCGAAGCCGGCCTCGCCGAGGACCTGGTCGACGACGTCGGGGACCGAGAGGTCGAGGAACACCCGCGAGCGGAACGTCTGGCTCAGGTACCAGAGGTTGGGCACGAGCACGACGCGGTACTGGATCCAGTGACCGGGGAGGGCCTCGAGCAGCTCCACTTCACGGACCACGCCGAAGAACGGCGTGTGCACCGTCGCGTCGTCGCGCTCCCAGTACAGCGCGGCCGCCGACTCGAGGAGCGCGGCCGCGTCGATGGGCACGTCCTGCTCGAGGCAGATCGAGAGGTGGAACTCCCAGAGCCCGCTGAGCTCGGTGGTCCCCCGCGCCTCGGTCACGCGGATGGCCGTGTCCGGGAGCTGCGTGCTCGTGAATCGGGCCTGGTGGGTCAGCTCGGCGGGCTCGCTCATGGAGGTCCCTCGGATTGGAAGCGCGACGGTACCACGCTCCCCTCGGCGGGGACCTCGTCACTTTCTTCTTGGTTCGTCGAACCAGCCGTGCGACTGGCTCGTACGGCGCGGGGGGGGCGATTCGGCCCTTCCACGCCTTCTCTGGAGGAGACGATGAATCGAAGGAGCTTGACCATCACCGCGGTGGTCTGTGGGCTGCTGGGGGCCGTCGGCGCAGCGTGGTTGCTGGCGCCGGGTGCTCAGCCACTTGCAAAGGCTGCGGATCACAACGATCCGCCGGGGCGGGTGATGGGCGCCAGCGCCGATCGCGCCGCCGACATCGGCGACCTGTACGTCTTCACGCGCGGTGAGAACACCGTGTTCGTGATGACGCTCGCGGGTCCGGCCGTCCCCGTCGCGGGCCAGACGGGGACCTACGACCGCGATGTGCTCGCGCAGATCTGGTACGACGAGGACGGCTTCGGGACCGGGGTCGCGCCCAAGTCCATCGACATCCGCTTCGCGCAGAACACGTCCGGGAACTGGGGCATGCAGGTCACCGGGTTCCCCGGCACGGCCGGCGCCGTCAGCGGCCCGGTCGAGCGCCAGAACATGGTCACGGGGGGCGGCCGCTACTGGGCCGGTCTCCGCGACGACCCGTTCTTCTTCGACGGCACCGGCTTCGGGACCACCCTGATGACCGGCGAGCTGTCGTTCGACGCGACGCGGGACAGCTTCGCCGGCCAGAACATCACGGCGATCGTCGTCGAGGTGCCGAACACGGCGATCGACTCGACCTTCGACGCCTGGGCCACCACCTCGCGGATCGGGAGCTGAGCCATGAAGACCATGACGAAGCGAATGCTCATCGTGATCCTCGGCGCCACGCTCGGCGCGTTCGGCTGTGACGACAACGGCGGCAGCGACGCGGGCCCCGGCCCTGTCGACGCCGGCGGCGGCACGGACGGCGGCGGCACGGACGGCGGCGGCACCGACGGTGGCGGCACCGACGGCGGCGGCGGCGGCGGGCCGACCTGCGCGGACTACTGCACCACCTTCGCCTCGAACTGCTCCACGCAGTCCGTGGCGTACACCGACGACGCCGAGTGCATGTCCATCTGCGAGGCCTTCGGCTGGGCGGCGGGCGACGCGGTGACCGTCTCCGGTCCCCTCGACGGCAACACCATCGGCTGCCGCACCTACCACGGCGGCTCCCCCGCCGGTGAGGACCCGGTCCTGCACTGCCCGCACGCGTCGTACGCGGGCGGCGACACCTGCGGCGACTGGTGCGAGGTCTACTGCACGGCCGCGCTCAGCGTGTGCACGGGCGGCGACGCGATCTATGGCGACATGGCGGAGTGCATGACGGCGTGCGCGCCGCTCGACGACACCGCCGCGATCGGCGTGACCGACGGCGACACCGTCCAGTGCCGCCTCTACCACCTCTCGGTGGCGGTCATCGAGAACGACCGCGCGACCCACTGCCCGCACGCGGGCGCGGACGGCGCGGGCGTGTGCGTCGGCGGCTGGGACTTCCGGACCGACACGGCGAGCGCCTACACGCGCGTCGACCACGCGGGCATGCCCGCGGTGCCGACCGTCCTCGCGGCGACGATCACCTCCGCGGGTGACCTGTCGGCGCGCAACGCGGTTCGCGACATGTACAACGACCTCGCGCCCGACACGAGCAGCCTCGTCGGCGGCGCGAACGGCATCGGCGCGAACCTCACCGCGCTGCACTCGGTGCTCTCGGACGACCTCGTCATCGACGCGGGCCTCGTCACCTGCGCCACCTATTCGACGCCCCCGAGCGGCACCGCCGGCTCGTCCACCGCGGGCGTCGCCGACGACGTCTCGGCGTGCGTCACTCAGGTCCAGACCATCGCGGGGGTCGTGCCCGACGTGCTCAGCGTCGATCGCACGGGCACCATCGGCTTCCCGAACGGTCGCGACCTGCCCAACCCGGTGATCGACATCACGCTCGCCGCGATCCTGCTCGACCTCAGCGCGGCCGGTCAGACGGCCACCTCGCTGGTCGGGGTCAATCCCACGATGAACGACCTCGACTTCCTGGCGACGTTCCCCTACCTCGCCGCCCCGCACGCTCCCGCTCCCTGAGCCCAACCCAACCCTAGGGGGCGGCGGCCTTCGGGTCGCCGCCCCCGATCCCAATCGCTCCCGATCCTTCGAACCTGGCGGACGCCCATGACGAATCGACGCATCGACCTCCTCGCGACCCTCTGTGTGCTGTCGCTGTCGCCGTCGCTCTCGACGGGCTGCCAGTGCTCCTCTTCCGAGGCCCCGCTGCCGCACACCGCCGCCGCGCCCACGCCTCCCGCCGAGCCCGAGCCCCCGGTCGAGGTCGCCGAAGCGGCGACCGACGACACCGCCTACGGCCGCGAGCTCGCCGAGCAGAACGCTCAGCTCGAGGGCCTCGATCGGCTCGCGACCCGGTACGCCAACGACTGGGGTCGCCTCGAGCGCCTGTCGCACGCCTACGAGCAGCGCGCGGGCCTCACCGGCAACTACGACGACTACGTCCGCGCGCAGGAGACGCTCGACCGCGCGTTCGACGGCGCCCCCGAGGGGGCCGGCCCGTTCCTGTCGCGCGCGCACCTGCACTACACGTTGCACCGCCTCGCCGCGGCCTCCGCGGATCTCGACGCGGCCGACGGCGCGCAGCTCATGACCCCCGCGACGCGCAACTCGATCTCCGGGCTGCGAGGCGACATCGCCTTTCACCGCGGCGACTTCGAGGAGGCCGAGCGCCGCCACCGGGCGACCGACGAGGCGCAGCCCTCGGGGGGCAGCGCGTTCCGCATCGCCTACGATCTGTGGCAGGCCGCGCGCTTCGACGAGGCCGAGCGCTGGCTCGGCGTCGCCGAGAGCCGCACCCCCGCGACCGACCACCGCACGCGCGCGTGGATGAGCCTGCAGATGGGCCTCATGGATCTCTCGCGCGGTCGCTACGAGGAGGCGCTCGCCCATTACCAGGAGGCGGATCGTCGCTTCGACGGGTGGTGGCTCGTCCACGAGCACATCGCCGAGGTGGAGGTCCTCCTCGGTCACCTCGACGAGGCCGAGCGCCGTTACCGCGACGTCGTCGAGCGCACGAACAACCCCGAGCTCATCGACGCGCTCGCCGATCTGCTCGAGCAGCGCGGTCACGCCGACGAGGCGGCCACGTTCCGGGCCCGCGCCGACGCGCGCTTCGAGGAGCAGCTCGAGCAGCTCCCGGAGGCGGCGTACGGCCACGCCCTCGAGCACTTCCTCGAGCACGGCACCCCCGAGCGCGCGCTCGAGCTCGCCGAGGCGAACTACCGGATGCGCCCGGGCGGCGAGGCCACCGTGCGGCTCGCGCAAGCCCTGTTGCGGTCGGACCGCGCCGCCGACGCGAGGGCGCGCCTCGAGCCCCTGCTCGCGACCCGCTACCGGACGGCCGAGCTGCACGCGACGATGGCGCGCGCCGCGCGGGCGACCGGCGACGAGGCGCTCGCCGCCGAGCACGAGGGCCTCGCGACCGCGATCGACCCCCACGCCCTGGACTGACGGAACGTCCGTCGGGGGCGTCGCCCGCTCGACGTTTTGTCCCGCGGGCGCCGTCAGAGCCCTGAAAACCCACGAATTCGAGGGTGGACCGGTCGCTGCGATGGGCGATGGGCATGCCCACCACCTCCATCGTCGTCCTCGGAACCTCCACCCCCCGCGGGGAGCAGTGGCTCCGCGATCAGTTCCCGTCCGCCGCCCGCGTCACGCGCGGGCTCGTGCTCTTCTGCGAGGGCAGCGAGCTCGACGGCGTCGTCTTCGCCGAGGAGCTCCGCCTCGAGGCACAGCGCGAGGGGATCCGGCTCAGCCTCGGCGTCGCCGAGCGCCCGGTCGGCCTGCCCGTGCGCCACGCGGTCGCGAACGCGACCCGCGCCTGCGACCGCGCGCACGCGCTCGGCGGCGACATGACCGTCGCCTGCTCCGCGATGCTCCGCGCGGCCTGACCCGTCAGCGGCGCTCGACGCGCATCCTCAGGCCGCCGCGCGGCGACAGGGTGAGCCGCGTGTTCGGCTCCACGTGCTGACCGCTCGACACCAGGCGCCAGCGCGACGCGATCGCGGCCAGCGCGAGCACGCCCTCCATCTGCGCGAAGACCTTGCCGATACAGGCGCGCGCGCCGGCGCCGAACGGCATGTACGCCAGGCGCGGGCGCCCCTCGCCGGCGCCCTTGGCGAAGCGCTCGGGACGGAACGCCCACGGCTCGTCCCAGAAGCGCGGGTCGCGGTGCGCGTGCCAGACCCAGAGGGTGACCTCGCTCCCCCGGGGGACGGGCCAGCCTCCGATCTCGACGTCCTCGCTGGCCCGCCGGGACAGCGCGTAGATCGGCGGGAAGAGGCGCATCGACTCGGTGAAGATCTGGTCGGTGAGCTCGAGGCGCGGGAGGTGCTCCGGCGTCAGCGCGCCCCCGTCGAGGACCGCGTCGAGCTCGGCGTGCATGCGCGCCTCGACCTCGGGGTGCTCGCTGAGCAGGTGGAACGTCCACGCGAGCGCGTTCGACGTGGTCTCGTGGCCGGCGAGGAACAGGGTCACGAGCTGGTCCCGGACCTCCTCGCGGGTGAGCGTCGAGCCGTCCTCGTCGACCGCGTCGACCATCCGCTGGAGCAAGTCGACGTGCGGATCTCCAGGCCGACGGCCGTCGATGATCCCGTAGATCACGGCGTCGAGGTCGGCGCGCGCGCGCTTCATGCGCCGCGCCTGCGGGGAGAGGAACGCGGGCAGTGGGATCGGGATCCCGGCGAGCGAGCCCTGCAGCGCGCTCATCGCCCGGCGCACGGGCTCGGTGTCGCCCGACGCGTCGTAGCCGAACAGCGTGCGGCAGACGATCCGCAGGGTCAGCTCCATCATCGCGGCGGCGACGTCCCGGTCCTCGCCCGCGCGCCAGGTCGCGGCCTCGGCTTCCACCTCGGCCACCATCGCTACCGCGTACTCGTCGAGGCGCTTCTTGGCGAACGCGGGCTGGAGCAGCCGGCGCTGGCGCCGCCACACCTCGCCGTCGGTGTTGAGCAGGCCGTCGCCGAGGAGCTGCCCGAGCGTCGCGAACGCGGTGTGGCCCTTGTCGAAGCTGCGCGCCTTGGTGACGAGCACCTCCTCGAAGTGATCGGGGTGGCGCAGCACGAAGAGGCCGGGGTGTCGGTCGCGCTCGGAGCCGACGAAGTAGATGTCGCCGTAGCGCTGGAAGCGCCCCCCCACGAAGCCGATGGGGTCGATGAGGAAGGGGAGCCCGTCGCGGATGCGCCCGAGCGTGGAGGCCCGGCGCGGCGGCGGTCCGGGCGGGTGGCTTCGGGCGGTCGTGGGGTGCGTCACGCGCCAGAGCATGGGGCACGAGCTTCCGATGGCCCACCCCCTCGAATCTTGGCAAGCTGGCGGTGCCATGAGCGCCGTCACCGACGACCGCCCCGAGGGGCCCCCCGTGACGCGCGGGCCGGCGGGCGTGGTGCAGTGCGCGGAGGCGTTCCGCGCGGCGCTCGCGGCGGGTGACGTCGATCGGGTTCAGTCGATGCGCTGGCTCGCGCCGCGTCCGGCGGGCGAGCGCGATCTGCTGAGCGACCTCGCGGCCGCCGAGGGGCTCGCGCACGCGATCCGGGAGCTGTCCCGGTTCTGGCGCCGCGCCCAGGTCCGGCTCGATCGCGTGCGCGAGGTCGACGCGCTCGAGGCGGAGGTCTACGAGCACCTCGAGCTGCCCTCGGAGATCCTGCCGATCGTCACGGTGCTCCGGCGCGAGAAGTCGGACGCGCCCTGGAAGGTCGTCTGCACCAACGAGGCGTACGACGAGCGCTGCGTGGTGTGGCTCCCGGTCGCCGTCGCGGGGGTCGACGACACGTCGCTCACCGAGGCGCTCCCGCCGGGCAGCGAGCTGCTGCTCGACGGCGACTCGGGCGTCCTCGCGCACGACACCTGGCTCGTCCACGTCCGCGGCCCCGTCCTCGCCGAGGCGTGGCCAGCGGAGCTGCCGGGGCAGACGCCGCAGCTCTTCGAGCTCGCCACCGCGCTCGCGGCCGACCCGGCGGATCGCCGCGCGCAGCTGCGCTGGCTGCTCGAGTGCGGTCGATCGCTGCTCCCCGAGCTGGGGGGTGACGCCGTGTACCTCAAGCGCGAGCGGCGCGTGATGATGCCGCAGGCGATCGACGCGATCCTCGGGGGCGCCGCGACGCCGAGCCAGGCGGTGCGCTTCTGGGCCAGGATCGAGCGCGCCGAGGCCCACGTGTACACCGACGGCCTGCGGCTCCTCGGGCTCCCGGAGATCGAGGCGCCCGAGGCGCTCTTCGCCGACCCGACCGCCGCGCGCGATCTGGTGGAGTGGCTCGCCGAGCGCTTCGTGCGCGCCGAGCAGATGGCCGCGCTGGGCACCGAGGTCAGCGTCGGCGATCGCTCGCTCCTCCTGGTCGGGGGACGCCGCGGCCCTCGCCGCGGTCACTCCTACGGCCGCTGCGGCGCGGTTCGCCTCGTCGACGCCGACGGCGTCGTCCACCGAGGCAGCCGCAGCCGGATGCGAGCGCCCGACGAGATCGCCGCCAAGGTCTGAACCGAGAGGTACTGAATGGGACACCCCCTCGAGGACGTGATCCGCAACGCGGGCACCTTCCTGCTCATCGGCGACTCCTCGCAGGAGCGCTTCCCCGGCCTGTCCTTCCACAACTACTCGACCGCGAAGGTCCCCTTCTACTGCCTCGACCTCGGCGGCCTCACCGAGTCCCGCGGGGGCACCAAGGGCGCGAAGGTCTACACGAAGATCGAGGACGTCCCCGACGACGTCGGCGACCTCGCCATCCTCTGGGTCAAGCCCCGCAGCGCGAAGCGCGCGGTCGAGATCGCGCACGAGGGGGGCTGCACGCGCGTGTGGTTCTCGTTCCAGACGGGTCACCCCGAGGCGGTCGCGCGCGCCCGCGAGCTCGGGATGGAGGTCGTCGAGATCGGCCGCTGCCCCGTCTACTACATGGAGCACCCGGTCCCGATCTGTAAGGCGCACATCGCCTTGGTGAAGCTCACCGGCACGTACGGGAAGCCGCCCCAGACCGACCCGACCGCGAAGCGCCGCGAGATCGTCTGACCGCGCGTCTGACGTCGGGCTACTCGCGCTCGACGCGGTGGAACTTGCGGAAGTCCATCGTGATCGAGCGGTCCGGGTGGTTCTCGATCACGTCGACGAAGCGGTGGCCCTCGAGGAAGTCCTCGGCGTAGTACATGTGCCTCGCGTGGATCGTCTGCGCGAAGGTGCCGTCGAGGCCGGTGAGCGCGACGGTGAGCCGGATGTCATCCGCCATCAGGTCGTCGCAGGTCATCCCGTAGAGGGGCGAGCTCTCGTCGAGCACGTGGAAGATCTGCCAGGTCAGGATGAACAGCGGCGAGGACTGCCGGACCAGCGTCAGGTCGTGGAAGCGGCGCATGACCTTGCCCTCGGAGCTGGTCTCGGTCTTGAGCACGCTGACCCGGATGGAGGCCTCGACCACGTCGTTGCCGCGCTCGTTGGCCACCCGGAAGTCAGGGTGCGCTTGCCGTCGCGCGTCTCGATCAGGGCGTTCTCGCTGAACAGGACCCGCGCGTGCGGGCGCGAGAACTTCGCGAAGACGATGCCGGTGAGCACCGCGATGAACAGGAGCGACACGAACGACTCGAGGACGACGACCGAGTTCCCCCACGTCCCGTGGGAGTACATGAAGCCGTACCCGATGGCGCCGAACGTCTGCACGCTGAAGAAGAAGGCTTGCTCGAAGCTCCCGTCGCAGTTCTCGATCGAGCCCGGTACGAGCCAGTACAGGAGCGCGAACATCGCGTTGACGACGAGGAACGCGGCCGCGGCCAGGCCGACCACGATCGGCCACCGCGTGCGCAGCAGGAACGCGTAGATGTCGGTGAAGAAGCGCGGGCGCTGCCCGACCCGGCGGATCGCCGTCTGCAGATCCCGCCGCGGAGCGATCTTCGTCACTTCTTGAGCTTGTCGCGAAGCAGGTCCCCGAGGGTGCCCATCGCGCCCTTGGGCGCCTGGTCCTGGCGGTAGCTGTCGAACACCGCGCGCTCGGCGTCCTCGCGCGCCGCGCGGATCGAGAGGCGCACGCGACCGTCGGTCGCGTCCACCACCTTGGCCGTGACGACGGTGCCCACCGGCAGCTCTTTTCGGGCGTCGGCGCCGCGCGTCAAGCCCAGCTCCGCGTTCGGGATCAGGCCCCGACCGGCGCGGCCGCGCGTCCCCTCGATCTGCGCGAACAGGCCGAAGTTCTCGTGCTTCTCGATCGTCACCTGGACCAGCGCGCCGTAGACGGGGGCGCCCGCCGCGCCCGCGTCGCCGGGCGTCGCGCCGGGCGGCGCCATCGTGAGGCTGATGCGGTGCTTGCCGCGATCCACCGATCGCGCGACCACCAGGAGCTGCTGGCCGACCTCGACCGCCTCCGACGCGTGGTTCAGCCGCGCGCCGATCTCGGAGACGTGGAGCAGCCCCTCGACGCCGGGCCCGATGCGCACGAACGCGCCGAAGTCGGTGATGCGCGTGACCTGCCCCGCGAGCACCTTCCCGATCGGCGCGATGGCCTCGATCCCGTCCCACGGGTCGGCCGCGAGCGCCTTGATCGACAGCGAGATGCGGAGCTTCTCGCCGTCCTGCTCGATCTTGGTGATCTTCGCCTCGACGACGTCGCCCACCGCGAGCACGTCCTCGGCCCGCTGCACGCGGTCGTGGCTCAGCTCTCGCATCGGCACGAGGCCCTCGACGCCGCCGAGGTCGACGAACGCGCCGAAGTCGCGGATCTGCGTGACCCGCCCGCGCATCGTCGCGTTCACCTGCAGCTTGCCCAGGAGGGCGTGGCGAGCGTCGCGCTCCTCCTGCTCGAGGAGCTTGCGGCGCGACAGCACCACGTCCCGGTCCTTGATCTCCTGGACGAGGAACGAGAGCGTCTTGCCGACGAACTCGGTCGGGTCCTCGATGTAGCGCTTGTCGAGCTGCGAGAAGGGGCAGAAGCCGCGCGCGCCCGCGACCTCGACCTCGGCGCCGCCCTTGTTCACGGCCAGGACCTTGCCCTCGACGGGGACCCCTTGCTCGAACGCGAGCTGGAGCTGCTCGCGGCCGGCGTCCTTGCCGAAGCCCTTCGCGAGCTTCACGCCGACGTCGTCGATCCCGACGACGCGGCCCTTCACGACGTCGCCCACCGCGACCTCGCCGAGCTCCATGCGCTCGAAGTAGCCCTGCTGCTTCGCGTCGAGGTCGAGGAAGATCGCGTCCTTGGAGATGTGGGCGATCGACCCCTCGACCTCGTCGCCGATCGCGTAGTGACGGGCGCGCCCCCGGGGCATCTCGGACTTGGCGAACAGGTCCGCGAAGCTCTCTTGATCGGTTTTCGCCATGACGCGCCGATCTACCATGAGCCGCGATGAGCGCCCGCCGGATCGACTTCTCGTTCGACTTCATCTCCCCGTACGCCTACCTCGCCTGGACACAGGTCCACGCGGTGGCGGATCGGCACGGCGCCGCGGTCCGGCCCGTGCCCATCCTGTTCGCCGGGCTGCTGAACCACTGGGGCCACAAGGGCCCCGCCGAGATCCCCCCCAAGCGGGTCTACGTGTTCAAGGACTCGTTCCGCCGCGCGGCTCGCCTCGGGGTGCCCTACGGCCCGCCGCCGTCCCACCCGTTCAACCCGCTGCTCGCGCTGCGCGTCGTCCACGCCGCGGGGATGAACCGCGAGCTGATCGACGCGCTCTTCGCGGCGACGTGGGGCGAGGCGCCTCACAAGGGGCTCGAGCACCCCGAGGTGGTCGCGGGCTGCGCGGACGCGGTCGGGCTCGACGGAGCGGCGCTCCTCGAGCGCGCGACCGACCCGGCGATCAAGGCGGCGGTCCGAGACGCGACCGAGGCGGCGGTGCGCGCGGGGGTGTTCGGCGTGCCCACGATGAGCGTCGGCGAGGAGCACTTCTGGGGCGTCGACAGCCTCGACCTCCTCGACCAGCACCTCGCGGGCGAGGACCCCGTCACGGCCGACCTGCTCGCCCGCGTCGACAGCCTCCCCGCGTCCGCGAAGCGCTGAAATTCTCGCGCCGACGCGCGATGTTCACCACTGGTCGCGTGCGCGTGGGCGCTCACCTCCTCCAAGAGCACAGCTCGGGAGGACACGATGGAGAAGCGACACATGCTCTTCGCGGCCGTCGTGCTGAGCGTCCTGGTGGCAGGGACGGTCGGCTACGGGGCTTGCGTCATGGACCTGGACGACGGCACGGGGATCCTCGGCGAAGTGCCGCCGATGCCCGACGCCGGCATGCCCAACCTCCCGCCCGAGCTCGACGACCCGCCCATCGATCGTGAGGGGATCGATCGCGGGATGCCGGGCGAGCGCGGTGAGCCCGGGCCGATGCCCGGAGACCCGATTCGGCCCCAACCGGAGGACGACGACCCCGGCGTGAACATGGACATGCCCGATGACGTGTCCGCCAACGATCGCGACCTCGCGGGTCGCACCGTGTGCGGCGCCGGCATGTGCGCAGCAGACGAGCGCTGCTGCGTCTCCGAGGGTCAGTGCTACCCGGTCACGTGTGACGACTGTTGCTCGCAGGAGGATCGCCCCCGGCCGACGCCGGGCGTGCTCGACCCGCCCGTGATCGACCCCGCCGCCCACTGACCGCGCGTTTGCGCCGACCCGACCTGCGTGCCCCGTGACTCTCCTCCAGTCGCGGGGCACGCGCGCGTCCGTCACCGCGGTGGGATCGAGTAGGTCACCGTCGCGTGCGCGATGAGCTCGTCCGACCCGACGGGGTGGATCGACACCTCGCCGACCGCGAGGCGCCGGCCGAGCTTGAGCAGCCTCGCGTCGGCGACGATCTCGCCCGAGGCGCAGCCGCGCATGAAGTTGATGTTGAGGTTCGTGGTGACCGCCAGGAGCGTCGGCCCGAGCTCGCCGAGCAACGCGAAGTAGATCGCGGTGTCGGCGAGGGTCATGAGCGTCGGGCCCGAGACGGACGGGCCGGGGCGCAGGTGACCGTCGCGCAGCGGGAGGCGCAGCCGCGCCGCGCCGCCGCCGACTGAGTCCGACGACGCGAAGCGTCGGAGGATCTCAGTGGGGAGCGCGAGGGGCTCGCCCCTCGCCGGAGAGAAATCGCCGAAGGCGATTGATCGACAGACCTCGAGTCCGACGACGCGAAGCGTCGGAGGATCTCAGTGGGGAGCGCGAGGGGCTTGTCCCTCGCCGTAGAGCAATCGCCGGAGGCGATTGATCGACAGACCTCGAGTCGAGGATCCAGCCGAGCCGCCGCGCCTGCGGGAACGCGGCGTCGACGGTGCGCTCGATGTCCTCGACGGTCATGCCCGTCGGGGGCGCGTCGCTCACTTGCCCTCGAGCCGCGCCACGACCTTCACGTACGCGGCGCGCGCCGCCTCGGGGCTCATCCCGCGGCGCTTCTCCCACGCGTCGTGCTTGGCGCGGCCGCGCACGTCGAGCATGCCGGGGCGCTTGCCGGTGGCGTCGCCGACGCTCGCCTGCTTGAAGAGCGCGTAGAGCTCGAGGAGCTCGTCGTTCGACGGCTTCTTCGGCAGCTTCTGGACGCGGGCGGCGGCGGCTTCGAACTCTTCGGGGGTGGCCATGCGCCGCATCGTGCCGGAGGCCGCGTGAGGGCGCCACCGCGACTCGGGGTCTGTCGAAGGGGCAAAGGGCGATATCATCGGCGCCGCTCCCCCGCCCTCGCCGATGATCACCCTGACCCCTGGAAGCCCGGTCGGCCCGTACCAGATCGTGGCGCCTCTGCGCTCGGGCGGGATGGCCGCCCTGTACCTCGGCCGCCGCCAGGGCCCCGCGGGCTTCGCCAAGCCGGTCGCGATCAAGGTGGTGCACGAGCACCTCGTGGGCGACGCGAGCTTCGTCGAGATGTTCCTCGACGAGGCGCGGCTCGCGGCTCGGATCAGCGACCCGAACGTCGTGCAGGTCGAGGCGCTCGGCGAGGCCGACGGCGTCTTCTACCTCGCGATGGAGTACGTGCTCGGCACGTCGCTCGCGAACCTCCTCGATCGGATCCACCGCGCGCGCCGCGGCCTGTCGCCCGAGGTCGCGTGCGCCATCGCGATGCGCGTGGCCGCGGGGCTCCACGCGGCGCACGAGCTCAAGGACGAGCGCGGCGCGTCGCTCGAGGTCGTGCACCGCGACGTCTCGCCGCAGAACGTGCTCGTGTCTCGCGCGGGGCACGTGAAGCTGATCGACTTCGGCGTCGCCAAGTCGCGCGGGAGCATGCAGCAGACGGAGGCCGGCTCGCTCAAGGGCAAGCTGCGCTACATGCCGCCGGAGCAGGCGTGGGGGAAGCCCATCGACCGGCGCGCCGACGTGTACGCGCTCGGCGTGGTGCTCTGGGAGATGCTCACGCTCCGGCCGCTGTTCCGCGGGGACACCGAGATCGAGACCCTCGAGCTGGTCCGCAACCCGAGCGTGGTGCCGCCGAGCCACATCACCACGCGCGTGAGCGAGGCGCTCGACGCGGTCGTCCTCACGGCGCTCGCCCCCGAGCTCGAGGACCGCTACCCGACCGCCAACGCGCTGCGGCGCGCGCTCGCGGAGGCGTGCCCCGAGGCGCTGCGCGTCGACCCGGAGGACCTCGCCGCGCTCGTCGACTCGTTCGTCGGCGAGGAGCTGCGCGCCGAGCAAGAGCTGTTGCGGACCTTCGAGGACGCGACGCTCGCGCCGCCGCTCGAGGCCGAGCACGTGGCGACGGTGGTCGGCCGGCTCACCCGCGAGTCCGTCACCGGCGCGGGGCCGGACCAAGGCGGGACGGCGCCCTCGGGCGACGTGACCCGCGCCGCGGCGCCCACGTCGCTCGAGCGGAGCCGCTCGGGCGCGGCCGCTCTGCCAACGTCCGATCCGATCGCCCCCGACGAGATCGCGCCCCCGATCGCGCCCGACACCGTCGGGCCCGACACGATCGCGAACGAGCCTGTGGCCGCGCCCGCCGCCGAGGTGCGGAGGCAGCGGAGCGGGTGGATGGTCGCCGCGGCGGGGATCGGGCTCGCGCTCGGGGTGGGCGCCGGCTTCTTCGCGATGGGCTCGGACCCCGACCCTCCGTCGGTCGCGGCGGTCCCCGAGCAGGCCTCGGTGCCCGACGCGCCGAGCTGCTCGATCGCGGCTCGGATCGAAGGCGCGGAGGGCGCTCCCCGCTCGCTGCCCCTCGACACGCGGGGCTCGGCGTCGCCCTTCGAGCTGCCCGGCGCGCGCAACGAAGAGGTCGCCCCGGCCCCGCAGATCCTGATCGAGTACACGGTCCCGGGGACCGGCCCCAAGGCGCTCGACCTGTCGACCGTCAACGCGGGGACCGACACGCTCTTCGACACCCTGATCGCGGTGTTCCGAGGGCCCTGCTCCGAGGCGATCTTCGCGGCCGCGCCGGACGTCGCCCTCGACGACCAGGGGCGCGAGTTCCGGGCCCGCGGCAGCGTCGCGGTCGAGGGCGGCGACGTCTTGACCCTCGTCGTCACCGGCTTCGGCGGCGGCAACTCCAATCGCGTCGACCGCGGGCTCGTACAGCTCGACGCGACGCTCCGTTCGAGCACGCCGCCGACCGCGAGCGAGGCCACGGTCCTCGCCGCGCGAGGCGCGCTCCTCGTGACCGTCCAGGCCGGCGACGAGGACGGTGACGCGGAGGCGATCGAGGTCCGGCTGCTCGACGCCGCCGGCGCGCCGCTCGACGTGCGCGCGCGCGACGACGAAGACGACGACGAGGCCGCGTGGGGCGTGCGGGGGGACTTCCAGCGATCGGTCGCCGGGTCCAGGACGTTCGAGGAGCGCTCCACGGTGCGGCTGCGATCCGAAGACGCGCCCCGGCTCGAAGCCGCGGCGTCGGCCGAGGTCCGGGTGGTCGACGCGATCGGCGGGACGAGCGCGCCGATCCGCGTGCCCGTGGTCCGCGGTCGCATCGTCGGCCCCGAGGAGGCCTGCGACGCTACTCGCGCGTGCCCGGCCGAGCTCACCTGCGGCGCTCGCGGGACGTGCGCGCCGGACGTCGACAGGAGCGCGATCTGTCGGGACCCGGCGCCGCTCGAGCTGACCGCGGGCGCCGACGGGCGCATCGGCGCGAGCGTGCAGGGGATCGTGGATCCCGGCCCCGGCTACTTCCGCGCGCAGTGCCTCGAGCAGTGGACCGCGGGGCGCGAGGACGTCTACCGGGTCACCATCCCCGCGGGCGCGTGGGATCTCGTGCTGACCACCGACAGCGAGGGCACGGCGGGGGGCTCGCGACGGAGCCCGGACACCGTCCTCTACGCGCGCCGGACGTGCCTCGACCCGCGACCGACCTCGGCGCCGGACGACTGGTGCAACGACGACATCACGCCCGGCGACGGACCGGACGCCAACCAGCGGTCTCGGCTGGAGCTGCGCGACGTCGCGGCCGGCGACCTCTACGTCTTCGTCGAGCTCTGGGGCAGCGCCCGGCCGGACGGGGAGGGCGAGCGCTACGAGCTCGACGCACGCCTCCGACCGGTCCGCGGCGCGGGCGCGCCGTGCGACCCGGCGGGGGTGACCGACCGCTGCGCCCAGGGCGCCTGCGACCCGACCGCCGCGCGCTGCTCGGGCCGCTGAACCCGCGCCGCCCTCGAGGGCCCGGGAGTATCCTGCGCGGATGCGTACGTACTGGCCGCTCGCCGCGCTCGCGCTCCTCGCGCCCTCGCCCGTCCACGCGTTTTGCGGCTTCTACGTCGCGGGCGCGGACGCGGAGCTCTTCGCCGACGCGACGAACGTGGTCCTCATGCGCCGACACGACACCACGATCCTCTCGATGCAGAACGACTACCGCGGCCCGCCGGAGGACTTCGCGCTCGTGGTCCCCGTCCCGGTGGTGCTCTCCGAGGACGACGTGAAGACCCTCCCGCGCGAGCTCTTCACGACCGTCGACCGGCTCGCGTCGCCGCGCCTCGTCGAGTACTGGGAGCACGACCCCTGCACGGAGGACGCGGACAACTGGGGCTTCGGCGGCCTCGGCCTGCGCGGCACGGGGCGCGGCGGCGGCGGCGTCGGTGAGGGCACGATCGGGCTCGGCGTCACCGTCGAGGCGGAGTTCGCGGTGGGCGAGTACGACATCGTGATCCTCAGCGCGGAGGACTCGTCGGGCCTCGAGACCTGGCTCCGCGGCAACGACTACCACATCCCCGACGGCGCCGAGGCGGCGCTGCGCCCGTACGTCGAGGCGGGGACCAAGTTCTTCGTCGCGCGCGTCAACGTGGATCGCGTCACGTTCGAGTCCGGCCGCGCGGTGCTCAGCCCGCTGCGGGTCCACTACGACTCGGAGCGCTTCGAGCTGCCCGTGCGGCTCGGGCTCCTGAACTCGGACGGCACCCAGGACCTCGTGGTCCACATCCTCGCGCCCGGCCAGCGCTTCGAGGTCGCCAACTACGACAACGTCACGATCCCCACCAACCTCGACGTGGACGACTCGGTCCGCGAGCAGTTCGGCGGCTTCTACGCCGCGCTCTTCGACGCCACGGTCGAGCGGCACCCGGGCGCGGTGGTCACCGAGTACGCGTGGCTGTCGTCCAACTGTGACCCGTGCCCCGGCGACACCTACGGGCTCTCGCAGCGCGACCTCTTCCTCCTCGGCGCCGACGCGCTCGGGGCGTCGCAGCCTGGCCCCGGGTTCGGGTCGATCGGGCTCGGGTCCATCGGCCGCCCGCGCCCGGCGCCGCGGCCCGCGCGCTCGGGGGGCGACCCGTCGATCTACGCCGAGCCCTGGGTGTTGACGCGCCTCCACTACCGCTACGGCGAGGGGGCCCTCACCGACGACCTCGTCTTCCGCGCCGCGCCCGCGATCGTCGGGGGCCGCGAGGTCCGCGGCGAGGACGGCGCGCTCTCGCTCGACGCGCAGCCCGCCGAGATCAACGCGTTCCAGGGCCGCTACGCGATCCGCCACCCCTGGGAGGGGCCCATCGAGTGCGACGAGCCGGTGCGCGGTCGCTGGGGCGGTCCCCCCGGGCAGCCGATGTACGGCACGATGAACGCGGCGGCCGACGCGAGCGATCGCGTGGCCGCGCGGGCGGGCGGCGAGGCGGTCGTCCTCTCCACGGTGCTGCGTCAGCCCGTGCCCGCGCTCGGGCTCGGCGCCGATGACGTCGGCGAGCGCCCGGCGCCGGAGGAGACCGAGCCCGAGGAGCCGGCGACGGAGGCGGCGCCCGCGCAAGCACCCGCCGAGGAGACGTCGGGGTGCGGGTGTCGAGTCGGCGCGAGCGCTCGTAAGACCGACGCGCTTCTGATGTTGGCGGTCCTCGGCCTCGGGCTCCTCCGTCGCCGGCGGCGCTGAGGCTCAGCGCCAGGCGCGCCGCTCGAGGCGCTGGCCCTCGGCCACGCCTCGCGCGTCGAGGCCCTGGACGCGCCGCCGCCACGCGACGCCGTCTGGGGGCGCCGTGGTCGTGGGCACGAGCGGTCGGTAGCCGCGTCGCGGGCACCGCCGGTCCAGGGCCGGCCGCGCCACGAGCCGACCCGCGGTGACGTCGTGCGTGAAGGCGGCGATGGAGCGCGCGCGCCGCGACGGGAACCACCGGCGCCCGTGCGCCTCGAGCTCCATCAGCGGGAACAGCCCGACGCCGCTCTCCACCACGGTCTCGAGGCAGAGCTCGGAGACGCCGTCGCGATCGAGGTCGACGACGCGGTGGCGCCGCATCAAGACCTCGGTGCCCGCGTCGGTCACGTCGTGGCGCCACTGCGTGAGGGTGTGCGCGACCCGCGGCGCGGCGTCGCCGGACAGCAGCACGAGGTCCTCGTCGTAGCCGTACATCCCGTCGAACTCGTGGCCGTGCTCGGTGACGCCGACGGTCAGGATCCCGCCCCCGACCGCGATCCGCGCGACGGGCTCGAACGCGCACCGGATCGTCCCGGCGGCGAGCGGCGGCTGCGTCGGGGCGCGCCCTCGGGGGCACACCAGCGCACGGTTCCACGCGTCGTCGTCGAAGAGCGCGAGGGCCTGGTCCTCGGCGCGCGGGTTCACCGCCTCGGGCTCGCCGGGCCACTCGAGGATCAGCGGCTCCGCGCGCGCCGTGGCCGCGAGGCCGCACAGGGCGACGAGCAGCGTGGCTCGGGCGGCGGAGCGCGGTCCCATCCGGCGCCCAACGGCCAGGCGAAGAGCGCGCATTCCCTCGCGGTCGGTCCACATGAGCCCGCCGCTCGACCTCGCCGCTTGGTATGAAGGGACGCGTATGGCGACGACGCTGCTGACGAACGGGCGCATCGTGGACGGAACGGGCGCGCCGGCCTTCGACGGGTTCGTCCGTATCGACGGCGGCGCCATCGTCGACGTCGGGCGCGCCGCGGAGACGCCGCCGCCCGCCGACACCACCCTCGACGTGGGCGGCCGCGTGATCGCGCCGGGCTTCGTCGACATGCACTCGCACTCGGACCTGCTGCTGCCCGACGACGGTCACGACGCGCTGATGCGCGCGTTCCTCGAGCAGGGCGTCACCTCCATCGTCGCGGGCAACTGCGGGCTCTCGCCCGCGCCCTGCGCGTCGGCCACGCTCCATCGCCTCGAGCGCGCCGCGGCGATCGCGATCGACACGCCCTTCGAGTGGAGCTGGTCGTCGATGGGCGAGTACCTCGACCGCCTCGACGCGGTGGGCCCCGCGGTGAACGTCGCGCAGCTCGTCGGCCACGGCACCGCCCAGTACGCGGGCTGCGACGTCCCGCGCGGCCCGCTCGACGCGGCGGGCCTCGCCAGCTCCGTCGCCGCGGTCGAGCGCTCGCTCGAGGAGGGCGCCTGCGGGCTCAGCTTCGGCCTCGGCTACGACCCGGGCATGTACTCGACGCTCGACGAGCTCGTGACGTTCTCGAAGGTCGCCGCGAAGCACGACAAGCCGGTCACCGTGCACCTCAAGGCGTACTCGAAGGTCTCCCCGACGTACCCCCTCACCTACCTCGCGCCCCACAACCTGCGCGCGCTCGACGAGATGCTCGACGTCGCGCGGCGCGCCGACGCGCGCTTGCAGGTGTCGCACTTCATCTTCGTCGGCCGCCGCACCTGGCCGACCGCCGAGGCGGCGCTCGGCAAGATCGACGCGGCGCGCGCGTCGGGCCTCGACGTGATGATCGACGCGTTCCCGTACACCGCGGGCAACACGACCATCAACGTCACGCTGCCGTACTGGTTCCTCGCGATGGGGCCGGCCGGCTACCGCAGCCGCGCGGCCCGCCTGCGCCTCAAGGTGGAGTCGGCGATCGGGTACAGGCTCGTCGGCTTCGGCTGGCACGACTTCCAGGTGATGGAGATCGGCGTCCCGGAGTGGACGCACCTGCAGGGCCTGTCGCTCGAGGAGATCGCGCGCCGCTGGAAGGTCGACCCCGTTGACGCGCTGCTCACGATCAGCGAGCGCACCGACGGCGGCGCGCTGATGCTCATCCACAGCTACAGCGGCGACCGCGCGGGGCAGGGCCCGATCGGCGACGTGCTCTCGCACGAGGCCTGCCTCTACGAGACCGACGCGCTCGTGCGCAGCGACGGATGGCCCAACCCCGCGGCCAAGGGCACGTTCCCGAAGATCCTCGCCGACCAGGTCCGCCGGGACGGCTCGCTCACGCTCGAGGACGCGGTGCGGCGCATGACCAGCGCGAGCCTCGCGCGCTTCGGGATCACCGACCGCGGTCGCCTCGCGAAGGGCCAGGCCGCCGACGTCGTGGTCTTCGACCCCGACACGATCGCGGACTCGCCGCCGGGGCCGCGTCGGCCCGCGGGGCGCCCGGTCGGGATCGAGCACGTGTTCGTCAACGGGACCGAGGTGGTGCGCGGCGGAGCTCGGCTCGGCGACGCGCGCGCCGGCCGTGTGCTGCGCACGTGAGCCGCACCTTCGATCGCCGCGCGACCGCGTCGTGGGCCCTGTACGACTTCGCCAACTCGGCGTTCACGACGCTCGTCGTCACGTTCGTCTACGCCGCGTACTTCACGCAGCGGATGGCCGCCGACGAGATCGAGGGCACCGCGCTCTGGTCGCGCGGGGTCACCGTCACCGCGGTGCTCGTCGCCGTCGCCTCGCCCTTCCTCGGCGCGCTCGCGGATCGCGGCGGCCTGCGCAAGCGGCTCCTCCTCGCGACCACCGTCGTCTGCGTCGGCGGGACCGTCGCGCTCTACTTCCCCGAGCCCGGCGGCCAGGACGCGCTGCTCGCGATCGTCCTGTTCGTGATCGCCAACGTCGCGTTCGAGCTCGGCGGCGTCTTCTACAACGCGTTCCTCCCCGACGTGGCGCCGCCCGACATGCTCGGCCGGGTCAGCGGCTGGGGCTGGGCGCTCGGCTACGTGGGCGGCCTGCTCTGCATGGTCGTCGCGTTCGCCGGCTTCGTGTTCCCCGAGCCCCCGTGGTTCGGGCTGAGCACCGAGGCCGGTCAGAACATCCGCGCCACCAACCTCCTCGTCGCGGTGTGGTTCGCGGTCTTCTGCCTCCCGATGTTCCTCTTCGTGAAGGAGGCGCGCTCGTCGGAGCCCGCGAAAGACATCTTGCGCGCTACGGGCCGGCAGCTCGCGGGCACGTTCCGGTCGCTGAAGGACTTCCGGCAGATCGGCCGTCTGCTCCTCGCGCGCCTCATCTACAACGACGGCCTCGTGACGGTGTTCGCGTTCGGCGGCGTCTACGCGGCGGGCACGTTCCGGTTCACGTTCGAGGAGATCCTCGTCTTCGGGATCGTCCTCAACGTCACCGCCGGCGCCGGCGCGTTCGCGATGGGCTTCCTCGACGACAAGCTCGGCGGCAAGAAGACCCTGCTCATCACGTTGGTCGGCCTCGGCGCGGGCACGCTCCTCGGCGCCGTCGCGCCGACGCCCGAGCTCTTCTGGGTCGCCGGCATCACGATCGGGATCTTCGCCGGGCCCAACCAGGCGGCGAGCCGATCGCTCCTCGCGCGCTTCGTGCCTCCCGACAAGGAGACCGAGTTCTTCGGCTTCTTCGCGTTCAGCGGCAAGGCCACCGCGTTCATCGGACCGCTCTTCTTCGGCCTCCTCACCGAGGCGTTCGAGACGCAGCGCGCGGGGCTCGCGTTCGTGCTGCTCTCGTTCGTCATCGGCGGGCTGCTCCTCATGCGCGTCGACGAGGCCGAGGGCGTGCGCGCCCGCGAGCCCGTGGCCTGAGGCGCTCAGGTCTGGGAGACGTCCCAGGTCTCGACGTGCACGCGATCGCGGCCCTCGGATTTGGCCGCGTACATCTGCGCGTCCGATCGCGTGAGGAGCTCGGCGAGCGGTGGCGGCGCGCCGACGACGGTCACCGCCCCGATGCTCGTCGTGACTGGCCAGCCCTTCGCGTGCATGGCGTCGGCGACGCCCCTCCGGACTCGCTCGAGCACCTCGCGGGCCCCGTCCTCGTCGGTCTCCGGGAGCAGGATCGCCAGCTCGTCGCCGCCGAGCCGCGCGACGACGTCGGCGGAGCGCACGCGGTCGCGGATCTGCGTGGCCACCGCCCGGAGGACCTCGTCGCCCACGTCGTGCCCGTGCGTGTCGTTGACCTGCTTGAAGTGGTCGAGGTCGACGTAGGCCAGGGTGGTCGGGCGCGGGTGTCGTCGCGCGATCTGGAGGACGATCTCCGCCTGCTCGAGGAACGCGCGGCGGTTGTGGAGGCCGGTCAGCGGATCGACCCGGCTCGCCTCGCGCTCCCGTTGCAGGCGGCGGTGCAGCTCCGCGATCAGCACCGCGACGAGCACGAAGGACGTCGCCTGCATGACGGAGTTGAAGGCGAACGTGCCCGGGTGAGCGACGCCGACGGCCACGTTGCTCGACATCCACGCCGCCGTCGCGAGGCCGGCGAGCGCGAACGCGCCTCGCCGCTTGGAGGTCCACGACCCGAGGCTGATCGGCAGGAAGTAGAGCGGGAACACGCGCAGCTCGGTGCCCGTGAGCCAGTCGACCACGCCGACCAGGGCGATCCCCACGACCGCGCCCGCCAAGCGGGCGGCCGTCGACTCGCGGAGCTCGGTCACGGCCGAGCCCGACCGAGCGCCGCCGACGGATCGGCGTCATCGCGAGCGGGGGCGCGCATGCGACGCAGCTTACCGCGTCGCGCGCTCTCACCGCTCTCGACACATGCGGAGCGCCTCGTCCTCGTCGTGGGTCACGAGGGCCTCGCGCCCGTTCTCTCGGGCGAAGCGCCGCACCTGCAGCGCGCCGGCGGCGGTCGCGACCAGCGTCACGACCCGGACGAAGACCGCGTCGAGCTTCTTGCGCATCGCGCCGAGCGCCGACTCGAACTCGTGGTCGTTGCGGGGCGGCGCCTCGCGCACGTCGAGGATCACGGACCAGCCCTTGAAGATCGACGACGCCGCCAGCGCCTCCTGGTAGGTCCCGATCAACGTGGCCGTGTCCGGCGCGCGGTCGGGGAGCCGCCGCACGATGATCGTCTGTTGCTCGCGGACCTCCTCCACGCGGAGGAGGTCGTTCTCGAGGATCACCGGGTACGCCATGCCTCTGGAGATAGGTCGGCCGCGCGCCCGGATCCAGCGTCACGTGACGTGATCAGCGCACCCAGGCCATCCAGGTGCCGTCGACGAGCTCCGTGTTGCTGCGCGTGTCGCGCGTGCACTCGAGCCGGAGCCCGTTGAAGCCGACGTGGTAGCCGATCACGACCTGGTTGGCGTTCGAGATGTCGTTGTCTCGCGTCCCCGCCGCGTTGTGGCAGACGCCGACCTGGAACCCGCCGCCTCCGGCGTTCGGGGTCGCCCCGCCGCCGGCGCCGCAGATGTGCCAGTTGCCCCAGAAGCCGGTCGGCGTCGAGGTCGGGTAGGCCGACACCGAAGCGAACCCGGCGCCGTTCCGGTTGACGCTCATCGCGGAGGCCGCGGTGGCGTAGCCGAAGCCGCCGAGGTTCGAGGCGCGGAACGCCGCGGCCTCGGCCGCGCTCGGGGTCCAGATCGCGTCGCCGCTCACCGCGCCGCGGCTGTCGCTCGCGTTGCAGGAGAAGCGCATCTGGCTGCTCAGCGGCCACAGCGAGGTGGCGTCGAGCATCCCCGTCGTCGTGCCGAGGTTCACCCCGGCGTTCGTGCTCGTGGTGTACGACGTGGCGCCCTGGACCCACGCGCTGCTGAAGAACGCGCCGCTGCGGTTGATCGATCCGATCTCGCGCGCGCCGATCGTGGTCGAGGCGGCGAGCCGGCCGATGCGGGTCCAGCCGCCGCCGTCGGTGGTCATGTCGCAGAACACGTCGAAGGGCGCGGTCCCGGTCGGGTTGATCTGGTAGATCCCGCTGCCCGTCGACGCGCCGCCCATGAGGATCTCGTTGCAGCTGCGGAAGGTGCGGCAGGTGCGCGCCACGCAGTAGCCCTCGGCGCAGTCGGTGCGCCGCGCGCAGCCCTCGCCGTCGTCACAGCCGGCGCAGGTGCCGCCGCCGCAGTCGACGTCGGTCTCGGCGCCGTTCTGGACGCCGTCGCTGCAGGTCGGCGCGTTGCAGGTCATCGAGCCGCCGCCGCAGATCCCGCTCGAGCAGTCGGTGCCCAGGAGGCAGTCCTCGCCCGGCGCGCACGCCGAGCACGTGCCGCCGCCGCAGTCGATGTCGGTCTCGGCCCCGTTGCGCACGCCGTCGGTGCAGCTCGGCGCGGTGCAGGTCATCGTGGTCGGGTCGCAGATCCCCGAGGCGCAGTCCGTACCGGTGGCGCAGGGCCCGCCGTCGGCGCAGCCCGGGCAGCTCCCGCCGCCGCAGTCCACGCCCGTCTCGTCGCCGTTCATGACGCTGTCGGAGCAGCTCGCGCCGAGGCAGGTCATCGTCGTCGGGTCACAGACCCCGCTGGTGCAGTCGGCGCCGCTCGCGCAGCCCCCGCCGTCGCCGCAGGCGGGGCAGGTCCCGCCGCCGCAGTCGACCCCGGTCTCCGCCGCGTTGCGCACGCCGTCGGTGCAGGTCGGCGCGGTGCACGTCATCGTCGTTCCGTCGCAGACGCCGCTCGCGCAGTCCGTCCCGACGACACAGGGCCCGCCGTCCGCGCAGCCCGCGCAGGTGCCGCCGCCGCAGTCGACTCCGGTCTCGGTGCCGTTGCGGATCGAGTCGGTGCAGGTCGGGGCGGCGCAGAGCATCGAGGTCGGATCGCACCGGCCGCTGAGGCAGTCGGTCGCGGTGGTGCAGCTCCCGCCGTCCATGCACGCCGTGCACGTGCCGCCGCCGCAGTCGACGTCGGTCTCCGCGCCGTTCATCACGCCGTCGGTGCAGGTCGGCGCGGAGCACGTCTCGGTGGTGCCGTCGCAGATCCCGCTCGCGCAGTCGGTGCCGCTCAGGCAGGGCCCGCCGTCGCCGCAGCCGGGGCAGGCGCCGCCGCCGCAGTCGACGCCGATCTCCATGCCGTTCGTGACCCCGTCGGTGCAGGTCGGCGTGGCGCAGGTCATCGTCGTCGCGCTGCAGTAGCCGCTCGTGCAGTCCGCGTGGACGGTGCACGAGTCGCCGTCGTCGCAGCCGGTGCAGGAGCCGCCGCAGTCGAGGTCGGTCTCGTCGCCGTTCTGGATCCCGTCGTCGCAGCCGGCCGCGATGCACGTGGACGAGGTCGGGTCGCACACGCCGCTCGCGCAGTCCGACCCCGCGGTGCAGCCGGTGCCCACCGGGCAGCCGGGGCAGGTGCCGCCGCCGCAGTCGATCGCCGTCTCGTCGCCGTTCTGCAGCCCGTCGTCGCAGGCCGGCGCCGCGCAGGTCTCCCCGACGCAGCTCGCCGAGAGGCAGTCCGCGCCGATCGCGCACATGTCGCCCGTCGGGCAGCCGGGGCAGTCGCCGCCGCAGTCCACGTCGGTCTCGGTGCCATCGAGGACCGCGTTCGAGCAGCTGGCCATCCCGCCCCCGTCGGAGCCGCCGCCGGCGTCGTCGCCCCCGCCGCCATCGTCTCCGGGCCCGCCGTCGGTGGTCCCGCCGCCCGAGTCCACGCGGACGCC
The DNA here is from genome assembly GCA_020633195.1 of Sandaracinaceae bacterium. Lineage (GTDB taxonomy): Bacteria > Myxococcota_A > Polyangia > Polyangiales > Sandaracinaceae > JACKEC01. The sequence continues at coordinate 101,042 of JACKEC010000019.1, forward strand.
CGAGTCGCCGGTCATGCCCCCGGCGTCATCGGTGCCCGAGCCGCCACCGCACGCGACGGCGAGCGCCCCACCGAGACCGAGAACGAGATGCCATCGACTCCAACGCGTCATACGAGCCCTCCGAGGCGAGGACCCTATCAGCGAAAGAGTCCGCCGGGAACGGATGGCAGGTTTCCGGCGAGTTTCAGGGCCCGTCGGCGCAACGGAAAAAGGCGACGGAAAAGGAGGAGGCCCGGCGAGGGGCGCGTCGCGCCGCCTTCGCCGGGCCTCGGGGGGTCGGTGCTGCCTACTCGGCCTGGACGCAGCCCTCGAGCGAGGGCGGCGGCGACGAGGGCGCCGGATCGAGGATGTAGAACTCGACGCGGCGGTTCGTCTGGCGGTCGCGCGCGGTGCGGTTCGTCGTGCGGAAGCGGTTCTCACCGCAGCCCCACGCCTGGAGGCGCCCGCGCTGGAGCCCGTGATCGACGAGCCACTGCCGGACCGAAGCGGCGCGGCGCCGCGACAGCTCGAGGTTGTGGTCGTCCGCGCCGCGGTCGTCCGTGTGGCCTTCGATGCGAAGGGTCCGGATGCCCGCGTTGCTCTGGAGGATCGACACCACGTCGTTGAGGACCTCCTCGCTCGACTGCAGGATCTCGTCGCTGTTGGTCGCGAACTCGACGCGCTCGAGGATCACGATCTCACCGGTCGCGCTGACGCAGGCCCGCGCGGGGCAGCCGTTGCACTCCGGGTTGTCGGCCACCTGCACGCCGGGGGTCAGCGGGCAGTGGTCCTGGGCGTCGAGGACGTGGTCGCCGTCCGCGTCCGTCTCCGGGCAGCCGTCCTCGTCCTGGATCCCGTCGGTGTCCTCGGCCTCGTTCGGGCAGCGGTCGCTGGTGTCGGGGATTCCGTCGGCGTCGTTGTCCGGATCGGGCACGCCGTCCGTGTCCTCGAAGCCGTCGACGTCCTCGGGGTCCATCGGCGCGCCGTCGTCCACGTCCGGGACGCCGTCGGCGTCGTTGTCCGGGTCGGGGCAGCCGTCGTCGTCCTGGAACGAGTCGGCGTCTTCGGGCTCGTCGGGGCAGTTGTCCACGTCGTCGCGCAGGCCGTCGCCGTCGCGATCGCCGGGGCGGGGCTCCGGCGCCGTGGTCTGCGCCTCGGGGGGCTGCGACCAGCCGACCGTGAGCACCCCGCGGAAGTCGGGCGACCCGTAGCCGCGCTGCAGGCCGGGGCCCGCCGCGAGGCCGATGTTGAGGCCGCGGATCGGCTGCACGCGGAGCCCCGCGATCGCCTCGATCGGCGAGACCGCGCGGTCCCCGAAGTGCTCGAAGGTGCTGGTGCCGTACGCCTCGACGAGCGCCGCGAGCACGTCCCACTCGTCGCCCTCGTCCCCCTCGCGGAGGATCGGCACGGTCACGCCGAGGCCCCACGTGAGCTCGTGAGAGACCTCGAGCTGCTGCGCGACGAAGCGCGCGCGGTCGGTCGCGCGCAGGCGCGCGCCGAGGTTGGCGGTGACCCGGATCCCGGCGCCCGGCCGCAGCTCCGCGAGGAGCTCGGGGTGCACCGTCGCGCCGTCCTCGCCCGCCCAGTGCATGTCCTGGTTGGCGGCTTGCGCGGTGGGGAACGTGACGGTGCCCTGCAGGGCGAGCGCGAACACGTCCCGCGACTCCCCGAAGAGGCGCAGGCGCGCCCCGAGGAAGAGATCCCCGAGGGCGGTCCCGTCCGGGCCGAAGGCGCCGGTCGGGGTGCTGCCGTCCATCACCAGGCTCACGGGCAGGCCCGCGAAGAGGACCAGGCGATCGAAGAGGCCGATCGCGCCGCCGAGGTGGCCGACGAGCTGGTGCTCGACCACCGACCCGCTCTCCGTCCCGGAGTCACCCTGGACGGTCTCGTAGACGAGCGGGTTGTAGCCGTAGTCCAGGTGGAGCTGAGCGCTCCAGCGCAGGTGACCGAGGTCGTCGGGGCGGCTGAGCGCGAAGCCGTCGCTCGCCGTCTCGGCGGCCCGGTACTGGTCGAGGTGGACCGCCTGCGCCGAGGCCGCGGCGGGCGCCGCGAGCGCAGCCGCCGCGACGAGGGCCGCCGCGCCAGCGCGGCGCCGACGGCGCCAGCCCAGCAAGAACAGCCCGAGCAGCGGGAGCAGCGCCCAGCCGTTCGAGGTCGAGCGACCCGGGGTCGCGCTGCAGAGCGCGCCGCCGGCGTAGCCCGGGCCCGAGGGCGTGGTCGTGCCCGCGTCGCCGCCGACGGAGCCGCCGTCGCTCGGGGGAGGCGCGCCGCCGTCGGTGCCCATCATGGTTCCGGCGTCGGTGCCCATCATGGTGCCGGCGTCGGTGCCCATCATGGTTCCGGCGTCGGTGCCCATCATGGTGCCGGCGTCGGTGCCCATCATGGTGCCGGCGTCGGTGCCCATCATGGTTCCGGCGTCGGTGCCCATCATGGTGCCGGCGTCGGTGCCCATCGCGACGAACGGGTCGAGGTAGTTCGGGATCCCGTCCATGTCGTCGTCGCCGCGACCCTCGGAGGCGTCGGGCATTCCGTCGCCGTCGGAGTCGAGGTCGAGGTAGGCGGGGATCGAGTCCGCGTCAGGCGCCCCGAAGCGCGCCTCGTCGGCGACCTCGTCGCGGGTGAGGATCCCGTCGCCGTCGTCGTCGTCGTCGAGGTGATCGGGCGTCCCGTTGCTGTCGGTGTCGACGTCGGCGCCCATCGGCCGCTCGTCCCGCGTGGGCACGCTGTCGCCGTCGTCGTCGTCGTCGAGGTAGTCGGGGACGCGATCCATGTCGGTGTCGGTGAAGCTCGCGCCCGACCCGATCTCGTCGCGGGTGAGGATCCCGTCGCCGTCGTCGTCGGTGTCGAGGTGGTCGGGCGTCCCGTCCATGTCGGTGTCCTGATCGCGCCCCATCGGCCGCTCGACCGAGTCGGGCACGCCGTCCCCGTCGCTGTCGGTCATCGCCCCGCCGCCGAAGATGCGGAAGCTGATCGAGTCGGTGGCGGTCCCGCCCCCGGTCGACGTCGAGGTGACCGAGATCGTGTGGCGACCGTCCGACCGCGGGCCGAGCCCGCTGAACGTCCAGGTCCCGTCGGCGGCCACCGTGACGGTGCCGACGAGCACGCCGTCGACGCGGATCTCGATGGTCGCGCCCGGATCGCCGCGGCCCGTGATCACGGGCGACGGATCGCTCGTCGTCGAGCCGTCCATCGGCGCGTCGATCGAGACGAACGAGCTGATGATCACCGGGTAGATCGGGATGAACGGGAGCGACGGCCGGCTCAGCCGCGCGTTGTGGCAGGCGAGGTCGAGGTCGAGCGCGCGGCCGTCGCTCGAGGTCCCGGCCCACACCGCGAGGTCGCCCGCGACCACCCCGCCCATCGCGAGATCGCTGAAGGGGACCGCGAAGGTGAGGAAGAAGTCCGAGCCGACCGCGTCCACGCGGACGTGCGTCGTGACCGGGTAGGTCGCGATGCGGCGCTCCGGCCGATCCGCCGGGTCGTCGATCGGCACCGAGATGAGGTTCTCCGAGAGCACGAGCTCACCCACACCACCCGCGGCCGTGCCGTCGAGCATGAGGATCACCTCGTAGTCGCGGAGGTTGTCATCGCCGTCGAGCTCGACCCCCCAGCCTTGATTCCGCCACCGCAGCGGCGACGCGGTCAGGCGCGGGTCGCTGTCGACGCGCATCCGCAGGTAGAGGAACGCGCCGTCGCGCGCGTACTGAAACACCGGCGCCGTCGGCACCCCGACGACGTCGCGGGAGCCGAGCGCCGCCGGCTCGTCGGCCGTGGGATCGGAGGCGGGGGCGCCATCGCACATTCCGTCGATGAAGTCCCCGGCCGGGGGAAATGTTTGGGCGGCCGCCAACCCAGGCGTGCACAGGACGCACGTCAGCCCGAGCGCGAGCCTCGAAGTCATGCTCATTCCAGACCCTCCAGTAGGTCGGGCGGTGCCTGAGCAAGGGGGATGCCGGCGGTCCTGGGCGGGGGACGGGTCGCGCGGCTGTGGGGAGCACCCCATGACCGTCGGACTCACCCCACAGACGGCTACGGCTCGTCGATCCCCTCGAGCGCGAGCTTGTTCTTGGCCGCCTTGCCGATCTTCTTGCGGCCGCCCTTGTCGACGACCTCGCGGAGGAGCTCCTCGCCCCCGTCGACGTCGTCCTCGAGGAAGCAGAACCCGACGTAGTAGAGCGTCTCGAGCTCCGCGCCGCGGTCCTTGCGCATGGCGGTCGCCACGTCGAAGCCGCCGCGCTGCAGCTCGCTCAGGAGCCTCAGGCCGCGATCCGACCCGCGCGTCCGCGGGTCGCGGTGGCTGTCCACGAGGTGCAGGGTCGCGAGCCGGTAGCGCTCCTCCGGGGTCGCCTCGGCGATCTTCACGAGCCCCGCGAGGGCTCGCATCTCGGCCTCGCGGTTCCGGCCCTTGCGGACCTTCGCCGCCTGCGCGCGCAGGGGCTCCGCGATCGCGGCCCCCGCCTCGCGCGCGGTCGACAGGAGCGGCTCCGCGGTCGCCGCGTCCTCGACGAGGGCCTCCACCGCGCGGCTGGCGAGCTGCTTCTTCATCGCGGGCGTCAGCCCCCCGAGGCGGCTCCGAAGGGCTTGCCGCAGCAGCTTCGCGCGCTCCTGCTCGTCGGTCTTCGCGAGCAGCTCGACGAGCGGCGCGAGGGCGTCGGCCCGGTCCTCGAGGGCGGCGGCGGCGAGCTCCGCGCGGCGCTTGTCCCCGCGCGCGACGATCTCGACGAGGGTCTCCGTCGCGCCCTTGCCCCCGAGCGATCCGAGCTTCTCGATCGCCATCTGCGCGCGCGACAGATCCGGGTGCAGGGCGAGCCGCGCCAGGGCCGGCGCGTGGGTCGCCGGCACGTCGATCGCGGCCAGCGTCATCAGCGCCGTCTGGGCCAACGACCGGTCCGAGGCCGCGGCCGCGTCGACGAGCGCCTTCAACAGATCCTTGTCGGCGCCTTCGGCCATCGTGAAGCGCAGCGCGATCAGCGCCTCCTGCCGCACCGCCGCCGGCTGCTTGGCGTCGCGGGCCAGCGCGAGCAGGGTGGGCGCGGTCGCGCGATCCTCGAGGAAGCCGAGCACCTTCACCGCGGCCGCCGCGGCCACGCCGCCGTGGTCCTTCTTCAGGAAGCGCTCGAGCCGCGTGCGGTAGCTCTTGCGGGTCTTCGCGTCGGCGTCCCGCACGTGCCGCCGCAGCTCGAGCGCGGTCGCGCGGTTGCTCTCCTCGTCGCCCTTCGCGAGCGCCGCGAGCAGGACGTCGAACGCCTCGGCGCCGCCGAGGCGGCTGAGCACGCCCTCGAGCGCGCGTCGCTCGTCGCCCTCCGCCTCGCCGAGCCGCACCTGGACCTCGCCGACCACGCCCTCGCCGACCGACGCGATCGCCTCCGTCGCGGCGGTGCGCACGTCCGCGTCCCGGCTCCCGAGCAGCGGCCACACGGGCCCGAGCGCCCGCTGGGTCAGCCCGATGCGGCAGAGCGCGTCGAGCGCGTGGCGCTGCAGCGAGGGCGCGCCGTCGCCGAGCAGCGCCGTCAGCTCCGGGACGGCCTTCTTCGCCTGCAGCTCCCCGAGCACGATGACGGCGGCGAGCCGCCGCTCGGGCGCCTCGCTCGAGAGCATCTTCACGATCGCGTCGACCGGCGTCTTGCCCGCCATACGTCCCCCTCAGCTGGCCTCGCGGCTCACGAAGCTTCGCACGTCCGGGCGCAGCGCGATCCGGAGCATCACCGCGTAGAGCCCCACCATGATCGAGGCCCCGCAGGACGTCCCGATGGCGTGGGCGAGCAGGGTCGGCGCGTCCTCGGGGACGGCCTGACCGCTCTGCGTGAACATCGCGTCGACGAGCTCGGGGTGCCCGTGGGCGAACCAGACCGTCCCGATCGCGTTGGCCAGGGTGTAGAGCACGTTCGCGACGAGGGCCTGCTTCGCCCACCAGATCGCGGTCTCGCGCCGCACCGTGAGCAAGAGGCTCGAGATGATCAGCAGCCCGGAGGCGAGCAGGTTGCCCACCTGGAGCGCCTTCATCGGGGGCGACTCGGCCATCGCCGTGAACATCGCGGAGGTCGCCTCCGCGGTCCCGGGCACCAGCTCCACCGGCTCCATCTCGGAGGGCGGGATGGTGAGGATGCCGTAGGCGCCGATCGTCCCGCCGACGCCGATCAGCGACATCGCCAAGGAGAGGAGGAGCGTCGCCCTCGCCCCCGGGATCGCGGCCGGCTTCGACACGGCGCCGAACGTAGAGAGCCCGCCGCCCTGGCGCAAGCGGCCGAACTTCGCGCAAAGCACGCGAAAGGGAGCCAAGGCGAAGGATATGGAGACCGAGCGCGCCCGGTTCGACGGTCTGCAGACCGCCGAAACCAGGGGGCTACGAAAGAAGACCCTTTGCTCCCTTCGCGGCCTTGGCGCGAAATTCCAAGGGAAGGAACGGGAGGGGGTCGGACGTACGAATTCTTTGGAACCGATGGCCGAGCAGGTTGTCGAACGGGTTCGGCGGAAGGGAAGCGATGCAGACGAAGGTGAGCTTGGTTCTTCTGGGAGCGCTGATCGCCATGTGGGGCGCCACCACCCTGACCGAGCCCGCTGCCGCGCTCGACCCCTCCGACCGATCGACGGCGGAGCTGGCGGCCCTCGAGGACTCCTTCGCCGCCGACCGGACCAACCCCGAGATCGCTAGGGAATTGGCCGATCACTACCTCGCCATCGATGCGCCTCGCCTCGCCGTCAACGTGCTGGCCAACACCAGCTCCTCGGTCCGGGAGGACCCGGCGGTCCTCCATCGCCTCGCGATGGCCTACGAGGAGACGGGTCGGATGGACGACGCCCTCGCGACCGCTCGCCTCGCGCGCGCCCGCTGCGCCCGGTCGCTCGGCACCGCCGACGCCAGCACGGTGACCCCGGTCCCCGCCCACGAGTGCAGCGAGCGCACCTACGCCGCGCTCGACATGCACGCGAACGCGCTCGACCACATGGCGCGCTGGGGCGTGACGGATGTTCAGCACGACGGCCGAGCCCGCCAGGCGTACGTCCTCGCCGTCCGCAGCGCGCGCATCTTCTCCGCCAGCGCCCAGTAGGGGACCCAGTAGGGGACGCGGCGAGCGACGCCCGCTCGCATTGACGTTAAGCTGACCCCAGGATCGATGCCATGAGCCTGGGGATGCGTCGCTCGCGCGGCTTCACGCCGGACTGGCCCGACGACTTCTCCGTCGATCGGCTCCGGTGGATCATCCGCCTGCGCTGGATCGCGCTCGCGGGGATCGTCAGCGCCGCGATCGTCTCCGCGGCGGGGTGCTACCCGGGGGTGAGCTGGCAGGTCCTGCTCGCGACCGCGACCTGCGCGGGGATCTACAACCTGATCCTCCATCGGCGTCATCGGCTCGAGCCGACGAGCGGAACCACCGAGGCCGTGCGTCAGGCCATCGTGGACATGACGCTGCTGACGATCGTGCTCTGGGCCGCGGGCGGCATGCGCACGCCGTTCATCGGCTACTACGTGTTCCACGTCGCGATCGTGGGGATCCTCGGCGGCAAGAACGCCACGGTCACCGCGGCGCTCGCGGCGCTCCTCGGCTCGGGCCTGCTCCTCGTCACCGAGCAGGTGCCCGCGCTGCAGATCGGGCGCTGGGATCCCGCCTGGCCGTGGGACCTGCTGGCCGAGGTCACCGCCTTCGTGACCACCGTCGGCGCCGTCGCCTACCTCGTGACCCACGCCGTCGAGGAGCTCCGCCGGCGCGAGGGCGCGCTCGCCGAGGCCCGCGCCAGCGCCGCGCTCGAGCTGCAGGTCCTGACGAACACCCTCGACGAGCTCGACGCGGGGCTCGAGGTCGTCGAGGAGGACGGCACCGTGCTCTGGCGGAACAAGCGCGCGGAGCAGCTCGCCCCCGACGTTCCCCACGAGCACTGGGCTTGCCCGGGCGACGCGCGCAACTGCGAGAAGGACGCCACGGGGGTCTGCCCGGTGAAGCCCGCGCTGGCCTCGGGCGAGTCCGGTCACTGCCGCTTCGCCGCCAACATCGACGGCGTCGAGCGCGTGTACGAGATGAACGTCTTCCCCCTCGGCCCGGGACCCGAGGGCGCGCCCCGCCTGATGAACCTCTACGTCGACAGGAGCGTGACCCTCGTCGCCGAGCGGCGGCTCATCCTCGCCGAGCGCCTCGCGAGCCTCGGCCGCGTGACGCAGGGCGTGGCCCACGAGCTGAACACCCCGCTCGCGACCATCCGCACCCTCTCGGCCGACATGCTCGCCGCGCTGCGCGCCGCGGGGGAAGGCGAGGTCGAGCCCCTCGAGACCAAGGGCTTGCTCGAGGACCTGGAGGAGTCGGCCGCGCTGGTGCACGACGAGACGCGTCGGCTCGGCAAGATCACGCAAGGTCTCTTGACGGGTCGCGACCTCACCGCGTCCGAGGTCGCGGGCTCGGTGTCGCTCGCCGCGGTCGTCGAGCGGGCGCGCGCGCTCGTCTTCGCGGGCGCCCGCGAGTCGATCCCCGCGATCATCGAGGACCTCTCGGAGTTCGCCGTCCTCGCCGATCGCGATCACCTCGTGCAGGTGATGGTGAACCTCCTGCAGAACGCCTACGACGCCGTGCGCGAGGCGGGCGGCGGTCAGGTGCGCGTCCACGCGCGACACGCCGGCGGGCGGGTGGAGATCCTCATCGACGACGACGGCCCCGGCGTGCCCGAGTCGATCCGCGGGCGGCTCTTCGAGCCGTTCGCGACGAGCAAGCCGCCGGGCAAGGGCACCGGGCTCGGGCTCTACACCTCGTACATGCTGGTCGACTCGATGCGCGGGACCTTGTCGATCGAGGAGCGCGAGGAGGGCGGGGCCCGCGCGATCGTGGCGCTGCCCCACTCGCCCGAGGAGCGCCTCGTGACGCTGCGCGTCGCGACGGAGGCCGCCGAGTGACCGACGCCGCGGGCCGCGTGCTCGTCATCGACGACGACGACAGCTTCCGCTTCGCGATGAAGAAGGCGCTGCGGCGCCTCGGCTACGACGTCGACGAGGCCGCCGGCGGCTTCGCGGCGCTGCCCAAGCTCAACGGGAGCCAGCCGCCCCACGCGGCGCTGCTCGACCTGCGGATGGGCGACCTCGACGGGCTCGACGTGCTGCGCCGGGCCAGCGGGACCCCCGCGCGGGTGATCGTGCTGACGGGGCACGGCACCGTCTCGGCGGCGGTCGAGGCGATGAAGCTCGGCGCGTTCTCGTTCCTCGAGAAGCCCGTCGACGCCGACCTGCTCGCGCCGCTCCTCGACCAGGCGATCGCGGACTCGCGCGGCGGCGGCGACGGGGGCACCGAGTTCGCGCCGCCGATCGTCGGGGTGAGCCACGCGATGGACTCGGTGCGCGCGTTCGTCGAGCAGGTCGGGCCGACCGACGCGACGGTCGCGATCTACGGCGAGACGGGCACCGGCAAGGAGGTCGTCGCGCGGCGGCTGCACCTCGCCAGCCCGCGCGCGGTCGGGCCGTTCGTCGCGCTCAACGCCGCGTGCGTCCCGCGGGACCTCTTCGAGAGCGAGCTGTTCGGTCACAAGAAGGGCTCGTTCACCGGCGCGACCGCCGACCGGCTCGGGCTCTTCCGCGAGGCCGACGGCGGCACGCTGTTCATCGACGAGCTCGCCGAGCTGCCGCTCGAGAGCCAGGCCAAGCTCCTCCGCGCGCTCGAGACGCGGCAGATCCGCGGCGTCGGCGACCCCCGCGAGGTGCCCGTCGACGTGCGCATCATCGCCGCGACCAACCGCGACCTCTGGTCCGAGGCGCAGGCCGGTCGCTTCCGCGAGGACCTCTACTTCCGCCTCTCCGTGTTCCCGATCGTGCTCCCGCCGCTGCGCAACCGGCCCGACGACCTCGCGCCCCTCGCCGATCACCTGCTGCGGCGCATGGCGGGCCCGCCGCGGGTGCTCGAGGAGGAGGCGAAGCACGCGCTGCGAGGTCACGATTGGCCCGGCAACGTGCGCGAGCTCCTCAACGTCCTGCGCCGCGCGTCGCTCTTCGCGAAGGGGGAGGTGATCGGCGCGCCGCTGATCCGGCAGATGCTGGCCGCGAGCGTGTTCGCGCAGGGCCGCCCCAAGGAGCTGCCGCCGTCGGAGCCGCCCATCGCGTGGACCGAGTCGGGCTCGCTCCGCCTCGCCGACGTCGAGCGCCAGCACATCCAGCGCGTCCTCGACGACCTCGACGGCAACATCACCAAGGCCGCCTCGGTGCTGGGGATCGATCGTCGAACCCTGCAACGCAAGTTGCGATCCTACGGGATCATGTCGGACGAATGAGGCGCGCGCTCCCGATCCCGTTCCTGCTCCTCGCCGCCTGCGGCGCGGCCACGCCGCTGCCCACCGAGCCCGAGGAGTCGGACGACGCGCCCGAGACCTACGCCGTCGCGCTGCGCCTCGAGGACGGGGGCGCGACGGAGGACGAGACGCCCCAGACGCGCGTGGCCCTCGTGCGGATCGAGCCCGACGGCGCCCGCACGCTCGTGCAGCTCCACGTCGAGCTCGGCGCCTGCTGGAACGACGAGGGCGAGGGCAGGGTGCTCATCTCGGCTCGTTGCTGGTGGGCCGGCGCGGGCGCGCGCTACGAGGTGGTGCGGGAGGGGGACGCGGTGATCGCGCGGCGGCAGGACGTCGACGAGATGGCCGAGCCCGGCGCGTGGGCGGAGGCCGGCCGCGTCGACATCCCCGACGACGCGGTGCTGCAGGTGCTCGCGCCGGGGCGCCACGTGTCCCTGCCCGGCGAGCCTTGATGCCTCTAGCGAGGGTCGAAGCCGAGCCGGGTCGCGAGCTCGCGCAGGTCCTCGGGCAGAGGGGCCTCGAAGGCGAGGTCGTCGACCTCGATGCGCCGCACGTGGAGCGCGTGCCGCGGGTGCTCGACGCAGGCGGGCTCGCGGTAGCGGCCCTCGCCGAAGAGCGGGTGCCCGACCGAGGCGAGGTGGACCCGGATCTGGTGGGTCCGGCCGGTCGCGGGCCGCGCCTCGACGAGGGAGGCCCGATCGCGTCCGTCCAGCACCTCGAACACCGTCCGGGCGGCCTTGCCATCGGCCCGGGTCACCCAGCGCCGGAGCTCGGGGTCGTAGGCGAGCGCCGCGTCGACCGTCTCCGAGACCATGCGGCCGTGCACGATCGCGACGTACCGCTTCGTCGCCCGCCGGAGGCGCTCCTGCCACTCGGCGACCGCCGCCTTGCGCCGGACGAAGATCACGACCCCGCTCGTGTCGCGGTCGAGCTGGTGGACCGGCCACACCGGGCGCCCGAGCCGCGCGGTCACGTGGTGCTCCAGACCCCCCGGATCGTCGCGGGTTCGCCCCGTCGTCTCCAGGCCCGGGGGCTTGTCCAGGACCAGGACGCCCCCCGCGTCGTACAGCACCCGTATCCGGTCCATCCGTGCTCCCATAGATCGCATTCAGCGAGGGGCGAGGTTTTCTGCTAATGATTCGGCCTTCATGACAGACGGAAGCCATGCGGCGGCGCCGTTCCCGCCGCTCGCGTCGATCGTCCTGGTCACGGGAAAGGGCGGCGTCGGCAAGACGACGATCGCCGCTGGCCTGGCCGCCGCCGCCGCGAAGCGCGACGGCAAGGCCGTCCTCGTCGAATTCGGCGACGGAGACTCGGGCAAGCGCGTCCTCGCGGGCGCCCGCTCGAGCGGGGTGATGCACGAGGTCGTCGAGCCCAAGACGGCGCTCGAGACCTCCGTGGGTCGCCTCCTCGGCTCGCGGATGCTGGCCAAGGTCTTCATCGGCAACTTCGCCGTCCGCCGGATGCTGCGGGCGGCGCCGGCGCTGCGCGAGCTCGCGATGCTCGACGCCGTCGGGCACATCGCGGACAAGGCCAAGGGCCGGCGCGTCGTGGTCGACATGCCCGCGACCGGGCACGGCCTCGCGTGGCTCCGGCTCCCCCTCCAGATGCGCGACCTGTTCGGGTCCGGCGGCCTCTACGAGCTGTCCGAGCGCCTCGTGCATCGGCTCGTCGCGCCCCGCGCGTGCTCCGTCGTCGTGGTCACGCTCGCGGAGCGGATGGTCCTGCAGGAGACGCTCGAGCTGTGCAGCGCGCTCGAGAAGGAGGTCGGCATGCCGCCCGCGCGGCTCGTCGTGAACCGCTTCCCGCAGCCGATCCCGCCCGGGGCGATCGAGCAGGCGCGCGCGCTCCAGACCGAGGCCGGATCGCAGCTCGTCGAGCTGCTCGAGGCGCGCGAGGCGGCGCGCAGCGAGGCCCTGATCACCTTGGGCGGCGCGTCGTCGCTCGGGGTGCAGCTCCGGCCCCTGCTGTTGCCGCAGGCCGGGTTCGATCCGAACGCCGTCCAGGTGGCCGACTGGCTGGTGTCGCAGGAGGCCGCGTGAGCCACCCCGCGCCCAGGACGATCGTCTGCGCGGGGGGAGGCGGCGTCGGCAAGACGACGACGAGCGCGGCGATCGCGCTGGCGCTCGCGCGGCGCGGGCACCGGACCCTCGTCGTGACCGTGGATCCCGCGCGGCGGCTGGCCTCCGCGATGGGCGTCGAGGTCGGCGAGAACGTGATGGAGGCGCGCGTCGAGGGCGGCATCGAGGACAAGCTCTTCGCGCTCATGCCCGAGCCGCGGCGCTCCACCCGGACGTTCATCGACCTGCTCTTCGAGGACGAGCCCGAGGCGAAGGCCCGGATGCTCGAGAACCGCGTGTACCTCCTGCTCGCGGACGCCGCGGCGGGGATGCACGAGGTCGTGTCGCTGATGCTCGTGGCCAAGGCGATCGAGGAGCGGCGCTTCGACTACCTCGTCGTGGACACCGCGCCGTCGCGGCAGGGGCTCGACTTCGTGTCCTACCCCGGCCGCCTCGCCACGCTCTACGAGGGCCGCGCGGTGACCTGGCTCGGCAACCTCTCGGGCCGCCCCGACACGAGCGACGACGGCGAGGTCCGCGACGAGAGCGGCGGCCTCCTCGCGGCCGGGCGAAAGCGCATCGAGTCGTTGTTCGGGAAGCTCCTCAACCCGCGCACCCTGCGCGACCTCGCGGGGCTCTTCGCGGAGCTCGCGATCGTGAAGGACCGCTTCGCGCGGCTGGCCCGGGTCTCGGAGCAGCTGCTCGTCGGGCCGACGACGCGCTACCTCCTCGTGGCCGCGCCGACCGGCTCCGCGGCGGCGGACGCGCAGTTCCTGAGCCGGCGCCTCAAGCGGCTCGGGCAGCACCCGACCGCGCTGGTCCTGAACCGCGCCGACCCGTCGTTCCCCGCGTGGGTGGACGAGCTCCCGAGCGAGGGCATGCCGGCCGAGCTGACGGCGGCGCTCGAGGTCGTGCGCGGCGACTTCGCGACGCGCGTCCGCGCGGGCGATCATCTCGCGCTGTCCTTGAAGAGCGATCTGCCGAGGACCCCGGCGGTGCGGCTCCCGACGCTGGAGGCCCGCGACCCGAGCCGGATCGTCCGGACCCTCGCCGACCTGCTCGGCCCGCACCTCGGGCTGCTCGCGGGCGCCTGACCTTCTCCGCGACCTCGGGTACGATCGTCCGCGATGGACTTCGCCCCGTGCCCCACTTGCGCGCGCCACGTCGAGGTGCGCGAGGCCCGCTGCCCCTTCTGCGGGGGCGCCACGCCGGGGCTGCGCGCGCCGCGGCGCCCGATCGGGGGCGCGACCCGAGCCGCGATCGTCTACATGGGCGCGATGCTCGCGAGCGCGTGCGGGCCGCAGGGCACCGCCGAACAGGAGACCATCGCCCAGCCGTACGGGGCGCCGCCCGACCCGCCGCCGGACGAGACGATCGCGCAGCCGTACGGCGCGCCGCCGGATCCCGAGCCCGTGCCCGACGACGACGAGGACGGTGACGAGCCAGCCGGAGACTCGGTGACCCCCGACGAGCCCGCCGCGCCCAGCCCGTGACACGGGCCGCGCTCCTCGTCGTCGTGGCGCTCGGCGCCGCCGGCTGCGGTCCGGCGGTCCCGCCCGCCACCGCCTCGGCGTACGCCCGGCTCCGGGTCCCCGCCGCCGAGTGTCGGGCGCCCGGCCCCGCCACCGTCACGCCCGAGGCGATGCGCGCGGACTGGGCCGAGCTCGAGCACATCCTCCGCCGCGGCTACGCGGGCTTCACGGTGGTCGCGGACGAGGCCGCGTGGGCGCGCGCGTTCGAAGAGGGCCGCGCGGCGATCCCGAACGAGCCGATCCCCGCGCTCGCGTTCCGCGACCTCCTCGTCGAGCGCATGCGGTTCGCCGACGACAACCACTTCGGCTTCTGGGTGCGCGGTGCCGACGGGCAGCGCCGCTGGCGATCGACGAGCGCGCACCACCTCGCGCACCTCTCGGAGGCGACCTTCGAAGCGCGCGACGGAGGCTGGGTCGACGCCGAGGGCCGCGCGCTGCTCACGTGCGGCGATCAGGTGCGCCCGACGTGGAGCGACGGCGCCCCGAGCGCGCGCCTCGTGGTCCTGTCCGTCGAGCCGACCGAGGCGATCGAGTGCCGCGCGCGCGGCCCCGAAGGGGAGGCGACGATCTCGTACGCGCTGCGTCCGGTCGCGCGGGATGTTGACCGGGGGCCGGCCTTCGAGCGCCGCGAGGGCGCGGCCCCGTGGCTGCGGCTGCGGACGCTCGGCATGGCGCGACGCGACGCGCTCGACCGCTTCGTGGCGAGCGCCGAGGCCGCGCGCGACGCGTCCGTCGTCGTCCTCGACGTCCGGGGCAACGGCGGCGGCAGCGATCGCTTCTTGCTGGCGTGGTTCGCCGCGCTGACCTCGCAGGACCTCTCGTACTTCGACACGCTGCGGGTCTCGAGCGACGTGGAGCTGCAAGGCGCGTTGACCTTCTGGACCTGCGAGGCGGCGCTCGCCGGCGGGGACGCGGCGGGGGATGCCTGGATGCGGGAGCGCATCGCGCAGGCGACGAGGGCGCTCGACACCGCGATGCGCGAGCGCGGCCCCTACGTCGATCGGATCGAGGGCACCTACACCGAGCCGGGTCAGGCGCCGGCGCCGTTCGCGGGCCGGCTCGTGCTGGTGACCGATCGGGCCTGCGGCTCGGCGTGCGAGACGTCGGTGCTCCTCGCGCGGCAGCTCCCGGGCACGATCGTCGTGGGCGAGAACACCGAGGGCACGATGAAGGTCGGCGAGCTGCGCTACTACCGCCTGCCGCGGACGGGGGTGTGGACCTCCGTCGGTCGCCGGGCGCATCGCGACCCAGCGACCGGCGGGTTCCCGGAGGGGATCGGGTACGCGCCGGACGTGTGGCTCGACGGCGCGCGCGTGGAGGCCGACGTCGAGGCGATCGTGAGCTGCCTGGGCGATCCGAGCTGCGCGTCGGGCCTGCCTCACTCGAGGTAGGACGCGAGCCGGCGCCGCATCACCGCGATCGCCTCGGGGCTCTCGTCGATGAGCACGAAGCCGCGATCGTGCTTCGCGGCCGCCTCGCCGGTGGTCCCCGAGCCGGCGAAGAAGTCCAGCACGACGTCGCCTGGGTCGGTGTGCACCGTCACGATCCGCTCCAGCACGCCGAGCGGCTTCTGCGTCGGGTAGCCCGTCTTCTCCTTGCCGTTGGTCGGCACGATCGTGTGCCACCAGACGTCCGTCGGGGTCTTCCCGCGCGCGGCCTTGTCGGCCGACACGAGCCCGGGCGCCATGTAGGGGATGCGCGGCAGCGCCTCGTGGTGGAACACGTACGCGCTCGGGTCGCGCGCGTACCAGAGCAACGTGTCGTGCTTGGCGGGCCACCGCCGCTTGCTCCGCCCGCCGAAGTCGTAGGCCCAGATGATCTCGTTGATGAACGAGGCCCGGCCGAGCATCCGGTCGAGCGCGACCTTCACGTAGTGCACCTCGCGCCAGTCGAGGTGGACGAAGATCGAGCCGTCGTCGGTCAGGCAGTGGAGCGACGCGCGGACGCGCTCCATGAGCCAGGCGACGTAGTCGTCGAAGTCGTCCTCGTACGCCGCGGACGCGACGCGCTCGACCGCGTAGCGCGCCCCGCCGAAGCCCGCGCGCTCGCCGTCGGCGTCGCGCTTCACGCGCATGCGATCGCGCCGCTGCGTCTTGCCCGTGTTGAACGGGGGGTCGACGTAGATGAGCCGCGCGAAGCCGTCGTCGAGCTTCGCGAGCTGCTCGAGGTTGTCGCCCTCGAGGATGGCTCGGATCACGAGCGCGTCCGGTCGATCAGGGGCAGCGCCGTGTCGGTGGCGGTCGTGGAGGCCTCCATCGGGGGGCCCCCCTTGGTGAGCACGATGTCGAACACCGCGCCGCCGCCGTCCGCGTCGTGCACGTCGATGCTCCCGCCGTGATCCGACACGATGCGGTGCACGATCGCGAGCCCGAGCCCCGTCCCGCCCGACTTGGTCGTGAAGTAGGGCTCGAAGATCCGCGCCTTGTCCTCGTCGGTGATGCCGGTGCCGTTGTCGATGATCTCGATCCGGACGCCGCGCTCGTCGGGCGACAGCACGACGTCCACGCGCCCGCCGTGATCGCCGTGACGCGCCTGCGCCGCGTCGGCGCCGTTCTGCACGAGGTTCACGAGCACCTGCGTGAGCTGCTCGCGGTCCGCGCGCACCTTGCCGAGCTCCCCCTCCACCTCGAGCCGGACGTCGACGGTGCCACCGGAGTGCAGCCCGACGGTGTGCTGCACGACGTCCTCCACGTCGAGCACGGTCGGATCGGGGCGCGGCATCCGCGCGAAGCGGCTGAACTCGGTGACGATGCGCTTGAGCCGCTCGACCTCCTCGAGGATCGTCATCGTCGACTCCTCGAAGATCTCGTCGAAGTCGGGGTGCTGGCGCGAGTGCACCTTCCGCATGGTCTCGATCGAGGTCTGGATCGGCATCAGCGGGTTCTTGATCTCGTGCGCGATGCGGCGCGCGATGTCGCGCCACGCCGCGATGCGCTCCGCGCGGATCAAGCGGCTCTGCGCTTGCTGGAGCTCGCCCGTCATGTGGTTGAAGGCGCTCAGCGCCTTGCCCACCTCACCCCCCGTGCTGACGGTGATCATCGTGTTCATGTCGCCCGACGCGACGCGCGCGGCGGCGCCCTCGAGCTCGCCGAGCGGCCGGGTGATGCTCATCGCGAGGAGCAGCCCGAGGAACACGCCGCCGAGGAGCGCGCCCGCGAGGATGTAGAGCGTCTGCTGCCGGATCCGCTCGAGCCGCTCGTTGAGGCGGGTGTCGTCGACGACCGCGACGAGGTGCGCGGCGGGGTGCCCCTCGAGGTCCTCGAAGACGTGCACGTCGCGGCGCCGGCCGAGGTTGGGCAGGTCGGCCGGCAGCGCGCCGTCCGGGCCCGTCAGCACCAGCCGCACCGGCGGGACGTCGGCGGCGAGGGACTCCACGAAGCCGTCCCCGAGGACCTGCCCGCCGACGGCGATCACCCGCGCGTCGCCGCGCTCGGCCACGCAGCCGGTCAGCAGCGAGCGGACCTCGTGCGTCTCGCCCTCCTCGCGGACCCGCAGGTCGCGCACGAACCAGCGCTCGCCCGCGTCCTCGACCGCCCGCGCGAGCTGCGCCTCGGTGGCGTCCGCGTGGCCGGGGAAGTGCCCCGCCGCGAAGACCCGGCCGTACCGGCTGCCGCGCCGCCCGTCGAGGAGCATCAGCCCCGCGAGGCCCATCGAGCGCATCAGGCTCGGGAGCCGCTCGACGAGCTCGCCCTGCTCGATCGGCCCGAACCGCGAGCCCTCGAGGTCGTCGAGGAGGCGCTCGACGAGGAACTCGCCGTCGCAGAGCCGCGCCACCGCGCGGCGCTCTCGCTCGCGCCGCTCCTGGACCCGGCGCTCGGCGGACTCGGCGATCCCCCCGAGGCGCTGCTCGTGCTCGGCGCGCGCGTCCTCGAGGGTGTTGTCGCGCAGCAGGAGCCCGAGCGCGCCCGCCGGGAGCATCGCGACGAGGACCGCGACGAGGGTGATCCGCCAGCGCAGGCTCACCGGAAGGGCTCCTCGGTGCGGGCGAAGGCGAGCTCCGCGAGGGACAGGCGCCCGAGCACGTCGATGCTGAGGCGGCGCAGGTCGGCGCGGTGGTGCAAGACGATGTGCTCGTGTCCGAGGACCATCGCGTCGAGCGCCTCGGCGGTCTGGTTGGCGACCTCCGGCTCGCCGAGGGTCGGCACGAGCGCGCGCGCCTGATCGGTCTGCCCCGCCGCGGCGAGCGCCGCGCCGGCCATGGGCCCGCGCCCCGGCAGCGGCGGGCGGACCCTGGCGATCCGCAAGTCCCATTGCGATCGCGCGATGGCTCGCTCGTAGCGCTCGGCGCTCAGGCGCTCGACCGTGAGGACGATCCCGCGCTCGTCGAGCATGCCCGCGATCGCCTCGGCCGCGCGCAGCTCGCGCGGGCGGTCCTCTCGGACCGGCATGGTCAGGCGGGTCCCCGCGCGCGGCGCCGCGGTCGGGAGCCGAGGCGCGGGCAGGCCGGCGTTGAGCGTCCGCCGGGGGACGAGCCCGACCCGGGCGAGGCGGTTGCGATCGATCGAGGCCACCACGCCGCCCCACGTCTCGTCGTCGTGGAGCACCCGCGCGCGGTTGGGGACGAGGATCCAGGGCGTCCCCACGGTCGCCTCGGTGGTGCGCGCGGGCCGCGAGGGCTCGCGGCCGTAGAGGCTCCGGCCCTGCCACGAGCCGTCGAGCCGCCCGAGCTCGTAGGCCCGGATCTCGTCGTCGCGCGGTCGCGCCGCGGTGAACACGACCCTGTCGATCCAGGGCGCGCCCTCGGGCGCGTGGCGAAAGATCGAGAGCTCCGCGCCGCCGTGCCCGTCGAGGCGCGCCGAGAACGGGCCCGTGCCGAGCGGTCGCCGCCGCAGGTCGCCGCCGCCGACGATCGCGAGCGGGGTGGCGGCGAGGATCAGGTCCACGCGCACGCCGCGCCGCGCGAGCTCGAGCTCGATGGTGTGCGCGTCGACCTCGCGGATCGCGGGGCGGCCGCTCTCGCTCGCAAACGCGCCGAGCAGCCACGAGGCTTGCGCGCTCGAGGTGGTTCGCAGGAGCGAGCGCACGACGTGACGCGCCTGGAGGTCGCGCCCCCCGCCGTGCAGGCGCGCGCCGGGGCGGAGCGTCACCCGCGCGGTGGTCCCCTCGACGGTCGGGGGCCCGGCCGCGAGCACGGCCTCGACCGTCCCGTCGGGGCGCACCTCGTAGAGGTTGTCGAACACGGCGTCGGCGAGGGTCGCCTCGAAGCTCGTCTCCACCCGGGCCGGGTCGAGCGGGCCGAGCGGCTCGGGCGCGGGCAGCGTCAGCACGCCGCCGTGGCGGGGGGGCAGGGCCCCGCGCGCCGGTGAGATCAGGACGCTGAGCGCGAGGGCCAGGACCGCGGCGCCCTTCAGCGCACGATCCACAACGCGGCCCTCCCTCGCCCCGACGCGGGCTCCTCGATGGCGAGCAGCTCGGGGGCGCCGTCTCCGTCCGCGTCTCCCGCGGCGGCGACCCACACCGACCCGGGGACGGGCTCCGAGCGCCACATCACGCGGAGCGCGCCCCGCGGCAGCGCCCGGATGAGGGAGAGCTGATCCCCGTCGCCCGCCAGCGCCGCGTGGCTGACGAGGAGCTCCGCGGTCCCGTCGAGGTCGAGGTCGCTCATGGCCAGAGCCGTACCGTATCCGACCGCCGCCGCGGCGCGCTCCTCGATCTCGGGCTCCGCGCCCGTGCGCACTCTCAGGGAGAGCCGGCCCGACGGCATCACGATCGCCTCGTACGAGGTCGGCACCCCGTCCCGCGCCTCGTAGCGCGCGAAGACGTAGTTGTAGAAGTGGGCGGGCGCCTCCGCGGTGGGCCCGATGGCGTGGGTGAGCTCCTGATCGAAGAAGTCCCGGCCCACCACGAGGCGCGCGCAGCCCCCCATCATCGGGAAGCGGTCCGCCTCGCACGGGCCATCGGCGACGGCGACGCTCGGGACCCCGCCGACGAGGCGCACGACGAGGCCGACGTCGTACTCGCTGATCCGCAGGACCACGCGGTCGCCCATCGCGACGGCGCTCCCGACGGTGCGGCGCGGCGGGGAGGGCGCGCGGGGGACGGTCGTCGGGATCGGCGCTCGCCCGACGATGGCGACGCGACGCCCCGCGAGCCGCAACACGTGCACCTCGCCCGGCCGCGCCGCGACGATCTCCGGGCGACCGTCCCTGTCGAGGTCGGCGATCGCGAGCGCGACGTAGTCGTTGCCGGGCAGGCGCACCGATCGCGGGCTGATCGCGTCGTCGGCGAGGAGCGCGGGGAAGCCCACGAACCGACGGATGGACGGATCGAGCGGCGCCCGGCGCGTGAACGTCGCGAGCCGCGTCGCGTCGTCGGTGCGCCAGGTCGCGCCCTCGATCACGAGCGCGCCACCGTCGCGGCGGATCGTGACGTCGAGCAGCGCGGCGTAGCCGAGGTCGTGCGCGAGCCGCGGGGGGTCCACGCCGTCGCGGCCGAAGCTCGCGAGGTGCACCGCGGCGAAGCGCGGGTCGGCGCGGAGCGCGACGAGGGTCGGCTCGAGGAGCGCGGGGACGAGGCCGCCCGGATCGGGCGCGTCGTCGGGGAGCTCGACGGCGACCCGCACCGCGAACGCGCCGGCCTCGAGCCCCGGGCAGCTCCCGACGGCGGCCTCGGCGAGGGCGGCGCCCGCGCTCTCGACGCCGGTCTGCGCGAGCGCGGTGGCGGGCAGCAGGGAGAGCAGCGCCGCGAGCGCCGTCCTCACGTCCCGTCCTCGATCGGCTCCGTCGTGACCTCGTTCTCGAGCCCGGCCTCGTCGTCGCCGCCGAGCTGCTCCATGAGGAACTCGTTGGGGTCGACGACGTCGGGCGGCGTCGCCTGCGTGGTCGGCGCGGTGCCCTCGAGGAACACCTCGTCGATCGCGTTCTCCTGGCCGTCGTACGCGAGCAAGCCCGTGGCCGGATCGATGCGCACGGTCTCGACCCCGCTCGGGATCGCGAACTCCGTGGCGGGGCGCCGCTGGTGCGCGCGCTCCATCAGCTCCATCCAGATCGGGAGCGCCGTCGACGCGCCGCTCTCGCGCCGCCCGAGCGGCCGGCGGTCGTCGTAGCCGACCCACACGCCGGCCACGCGCTCCGCCGAGAAGCCCACGAACCACGCGTCGCGCACCTCGTTGCTGGTGCCCGTCTTGCCCGCGAGGGGCCGGCGGAGCGAGCGCGCGCGCCGCGCGGTCCCGGTGCGGACCACGCTCGTCATCATGCTCGTCAGGACGTAGGCCTCGGCCGGCGTCATCGCGTCGCGCGGGGCCGCGGGGGCGGGCAGCGCCACGTCCCCGTCGGGGCCCTCGATCCGCGTGATGAGCTGCCACGGCTCCCACCGACCGCCCGAGGGGAACGTCGCGTAGGCGTTCACCATCTCGATGGGCCGCACGTCGCTGGCGCCGAGCGCGAGCGCGAGCGTGGGCTCGAGCTCGGTCTCGATCCCGAGGGTGTGCGCGAACGTCGCCACCTCCTCGGGGGTCACGTCCTCGATCACGCGGACCGCGACCTGGTTGATCGACTGGGCCAGCGCCTCGCGCAGCCGCAGCTCACCCTGGAAGCTCCACGTCTCGTAGTTGCCGGGCCGCCAGTCGTCGTAGACGCCGGGCGCGTCGATCACGAGGGTCGCCGGCGTGTACCGCCGCGAGCGCAGCGCGGTGCCGTAGACGAACGGCTTGAACGTCGAGCCCGGCTGCCGGATCGCCTGCGTGGCGCGATCGAAGCCCGGCTCCGCGTCGTAGCCCCCCACGAGCGCGAGGATCGCGCGCGACCGCACGTCCATCAGGATCGCGGCCCCCTGCGGCCCGAGCTCGAGCCGCCCGCGCGCCCGCGGATCCTCCTCCGACCCGAGCTGCTGGATCGACACCCGCACGCGGGCGCCGGCCTCCGCGATCTCGCTGGCCGGCAGGTGCTCGGGGTTGTAGCGCGCGAGGTCCTCGAGCTGCGCGGCGACCTCGTGGCCCCCGACGTCGATCAAGAGCGTGTGCGAGGCGTCGTCGGCGCTGCGGACGACGCCGTCGAGGGTCGCGCCGACCCGCAGCTCCGCGACCGGCGCGATCGGGCGCGCGCGACGCGGGGCGTGCAGCGGGACCCGGAGGTGCTGCCGCTCGTCGACCGCACCGAGGCCGGTCTGGAGCGCGGCGCGCGCGGCGACCTGGAGGTCGTGATCGAGCGTCGTGTGGATCGTGTAGCCGCCCCGCTCCGCCGCCTCCTCCCCGACGAGGTCGCGCAGCAAGCGGCGCGCGTAGGCGAGCACCTCGGGCGCCGCGTGGTCGCGCTCCGGGAGCGGCACGATCTCGATCTCGGTGTCGCGCGCGGCGGCGATGTCCTCGACGCTCAGATCCGGCCAGTACTCGGCGCGCTTCTGCTCGAGCTGCGAGAGCACGAAGAGCTGCCGGCGACGGGCCGCCTCGGGGTGGGTGCGCGGCGACAGGTGGGTCGGAGACTGTGGGATCCCCGCGAGCAGCGACGCCTCGGCGAGGTTGAGCTCGTCGACGTCCTTGCCGAAGTAGAACTGCGCGGCTTCCTGCACGCCGTAGCGGCCGTGGCCGAAGTTCACGTGGTTCAGGTAGAGCTCGAGGATCTCGTCCTTGGTGAGCTCCTGCTCGAGCTGCCGCGCGAGGAGCAGCTCGCGGATCTTGCGCTCGTAGCTGCGCTCGGAGGTCAGGAGCAGGTTCTTGATGACCTGCTGCGTGATCGTGCTCGTCCCGCGGAAGTGCCCGCCCGTCGCGATCCCGCGCGCCACCGCGCGGATCAGGCCGGGGTAGTCCAGGCCCTGGTGCCTGTAGAAGTCGGCGTCCTCGGCGGCGAGCACGCTGAGCACGAGCACGCGCGGCACCCGCTCGAGCGGGACCACGGTGCGGCGCTCCTCCCAGGTCTCGCCGAGGACGACCTCGTCCCGATCCACGACCCGCGTGACCTGCGGCGGGTGGTACTCGCGCAGCTGGTTCACGTCGGGCAGGTCGCGCCCGTAGTGCCAGAACACGCCCGCGATCACCGCGGCGCCGATCGCCGCGAGCACGAGCAGGGACACCAGGACGCGCTTGGTCCAGCGCCACAGCGCGGAGCCGCGCCCCTTCGAGGGCTTGGTGCTCGAAGCGCTGCCGGTCTTCGAGGGTCGGCTCGCCCCCGGCTCGGTGCGCACCCGTCTTCGTCGCGCCGTCGCCATCGCGCGCCCCGAACCTACCGCCGCTCTGTCGGACCGCAAAGCTATGGGAGAAGGACGCCTGGGGGAGGGGGACCTGTTCCATCCTGTTATCCTCCCGACATCGTGCGGAAGCTCCTGCCGGGGTTGGCCCTCGCGGCGCTGGCCATCGCCAGCGTGGTGCGCGCGGATCCGCCCCCCGACCGGACCGTTCGCTACCAGATCCGGCGCAACGGCGACCCGATCGGTACCCATCAGGTCGTCTTCGAGCGGCACGGGGAGCGCTTCACGGTCCACCATCGGATCGACATCCGGGTGACCGTGCTGTCCCTCGAGGCCTACAGCTACCAGATGGACAGCCGCGAGACCTGGCAGGGCGATCGCCTGCTCGGGCTGACCACCAGCACCGATCGGAACGGCGACGCGCTGCGGGTCCTCGGTCGCGCGTCCGGGGACGTGCTCCGGCTCCGCGGCCCCGAGGGCGCGCGCGAGCTCCCGGCGAACGCGGTGCCTTCGTCTCCGCAGCACTGGGTCTTCGATCAGCCGCGGCCGGTCATGTTCGAGGCCGAGGACGCGCGGGTGCTCGCCGTGCGCGTCAGCGCCCCCACGACCGAGTCGCTCACCCTCGGCGGCCGAGCGGTGCCGTGCCGGCGGGTCACGGTGAGCGGCGATCTCGACGCGACGCTCTGGTACGGCCCGAGCGGCATCCTCGTTCGCAAGCGCCTCACCGCGCCCGACGGCAGCACCATCCTCACCGTGCTTCAGTAGCCGGCGAGCACTGGCAGACTGCTGTTCATGGTCCCGAAGGACCGTTTTCGGCGCGTGCTCCGTGCCCTTGCCCGTGCCCTTGCCCGTGCCCGGCCTTTGCCCGTGCCCGTTCCCCGTGCCCGAGATCACGCGCCTTCTTCGGGAACGGCTGACGGGAACGGTTCGGGCACGGGCATGGGCACGGGCATGCGCGCTTTGCGCGCGGCACGGAAGCAGGCTGCTTTTCAGCAGCCTGCTACGGTTCTGCGGTGAAGCCTCCGCATCGTATCGAGAGCGCGCTCGGGTCCGTGACCATCGACGCCGTGCGCCGCCTTCAGCGCCTCGCCCAGCGCGTGCAGATCCGCGAGCACCGCGACGCCCGCGGGCGGAGGACGCCGATCCTCGAGGTGGGCACGCCGCGCCGGGGCACCGTCGTGTGGCTGCACGGGTTCGGCGATCGCTTCGACACGATCCTGCAGGCGGCGCCGCACCTCGCGTCGGAGTGGCGCATCGTCGCCCCGTCCATGCCCGCGTTCGGCGAGGGCTGGGTCGACCCCGACGAGCGCCACACCTTCGACGCGTACGCCGGCTGGATCGAGGCGGTCCTGCGCGACGCCGGCCCGAGCCGCTTCCACCTCATGGGCAACTCGCTCGGCGGCGCGACGGCGCTCGCGGTGGCGGCGCGGATGCCCGAGGAGGTCCTCTCCGTCGTCGCGGTCGACGCGGCGGGCGTGCGCATCGACGGCGTGCACTGCGCGCACGTCGAGATGAGCGAGGGCCACAACCTGTTCGAGGTGCGCGACACGGAGGGCTACGAGCGTCTCCAGCGCCGCATCTTCGCGAAGCCCCTGAAGCTACCCCGCTGGATCGAGGCGTTCCTCTACGAGGAGCAGCGCCGCAACGCCGACTGGTTCATCCGGCTCGGCCAGGACCTCGCGACGAGCGACATCCGCGTGACGGGGGACGGCTGGCAGTCCTACCTGGACCTGCCCTCGATCGCCGCTCCGACCCTCGCGCTCTGGGGCGACCAGGACAGCCTCTTCCCCGTCTCGCAGGGCGAGCGGATCGCGAGCGCGGTGCAGAACGGCCGCTTCGAGCAGCTCGAGGGGGTCGGTCACGTCCCGCACCTCGAGGCCCCGAAGCGCCTCGCGGAGGCGTTCTCCGCCTGGGCGCGGCGCATCTCCTGACGATTGACCGCCCGGGTTTCAGGGCGCCTCCATTTCCGGGAGCTTGCCTGTTTCGCCGTCGGGGCGAGTGCTAAGGAGGTCCCCGGAGGATGCTCTCGATGCTTCGACTCGCCCGGTCGGCCGCGCTCGCGGTCTCGCTCGTTCTCGGCCTCACGACCGTCGCCGCCGCGCAGGTGTCGACCGTCGATCGCACGGCGGCGCTGCTGGCGAGCATGCCCCCCACCCCGATCTCGATGGGGGTCGGTGACGACTTCGGCGGGATGATCGGCGCGGACATCGAGGTCGGCACGCCCATACAGATGAACATCGACTCGGACGTCCTCGGTCGGATCATCATCGACTTCGACGGCATGACGAATTGCATGTCGAGCTTCCGCTCGAACTACGACGTCGGCGTCATCTACATCGACTCGGTCGCGGGCGGCATCGCGAGCACGGCGACCCTCGACGACGTCAGCGATCCCTTCCGCGCGGCGGTGAGCGGCGGCCAGCTCGACGCCTCCGGCGGCTCCGCGGCGAACGTGTCGACCCTGACGTTCCCGGCCGGCTTCCGTCCCGACTACGCGATCGCGTTCCTCAACCCGTGCGACGACGACCCGTCCGCGACGCTCTACACGCTGCAGGCGGGCCTCATGCCCTTCACGTCGATCGGGGGCTTCGGCGACGGCGGACCGACGTTCGTGATCACCCTCGACGAGGACGACATCGGGCTGCAGCCCGGGGAGACCTTCCGCTACGTCGCGACCGTCCTGAACATCCGCAACGGCTACCGCGGCAACGAGTTCCAGGGCCTCGCCTCTGCGCCGGCCACGATCGGCACCAACCCGTTCGCGATCCCCAGCTTCGGCACGTTCACGACGGTCGGGCCGATCCTCATCAACGAGCTCGACTCCGACACCGCGGGCACGGACATGCTCGAGTTCGTCGAGCTGCTCGGTCCGCCCAACGTCCTGCTCACCGGGACGTCGCTGATCTTCTTCAACGGCGCCTCCGACACCTCGTACGGCGGCGTCGACCTCGACGGTTTGTCCACCAACGCTTCGGGCTTCCTCGTCGCGGGCAACGCAGGGGTCACGCCCGCGCCCGCGGTGACCTGGGCCGACAACTTCCTCCAGAACGGGGCGGACGCGGTCGGCTTCTACCTCGCGGCCCTGCCGCGGTCCCCGATCGCCGTCACCGCGACCAACCTCGTCGACGCCGTCGTGTACGACACCAACGACGGCGACGACGCGGGCCTCCTCACCACGCTGCTCAATCCCGGCGAGCCGCAGATCGACGAGGACGGGCGCGCTTCGCGGGGTGGCGGCAAGGACGGCGACTCGATCAACCGCTGCCCTCCCGCGACCACGGCTCGCGTCACGAGCGGCTGGCTCCCCAACCCCCCGACCCCGGGCGCCGCGAACGACTGCTCGGTCTGCGGCGACGGCACCGTCGAGGGGCCCGAGCAGTGTGAGCCCACCCGGATCATCGTCATCGGCGGCGGCATGGCGGTGCTGGACTGCTGCGACCCGTTCTGCCGCTTCCGGCCGAGCACCACGTCCTGCCGGGCGTCCGCGGACGACTGCGACGCGGAGGAGCGCTGCACCGGATCGAGCGCCACCTGTCCCGCGGACGGATTCCTCTCCGGCTCGACCGTGTGCCGGCCGCCGGCGGATCTGTGCGACGTCGCCGAGACCTGCTCCGGAACCGGCCCGGCCTGCCCGCCCGACGGTCTCGCCGGCTCGTCGCGCGAGTGCCGCGCCGCCGTGGGGCCGTGCGACGCGCCGGAGGTCTGCGACGGCATCCGGCCCCAGTGCCCGGCCGACGCGATGGCGCCGGCGATGACCGCCTGCCGCGTCGCCGTGGGCATGTGCGACGCCGCGGAGGTCTGCGACGGATCGAGCCCGACCTGCCCCGCGGACGGCGTGCTCGCCGCGGGCACCGCGTGCCGCGCCTCGGCCGGTGACTGCGACGTGGCCGAGGTGTGCGACGGCTCCGCGACCGCGTGCCCGGCCGACGGCTTCGCGGACATGACGACGGTGTGCCGCGCCTCGACGGGCGCCTGCGACGTCGAGGAGGTCTGCGCGGGCACCGGCGCGACCTGCCCGATGGACATGACCGCCGCCGACGGCACCGCCTGCTCGGACGGCTCCGCTTGCAACGGCACCGAGACCTGCCGCGCGGGGGCCTGCGCGACCGGCTCGCCCCTGTCGTGCGACGACCGCGACCTGTGCACCGCGGACTCGTGCGCCGAGCCCGGCGGCTGCATGAACACGCCCGTCGCGGGCTGCTGCAACATCGACGCGGACTGCGACGACGGTGACGTCTGCACCGCCGACACCTGCTCGGGCCCGGGCGGCACCTGCTCGGCGAGCCCGATCACGAGCTGCTGCACCGCCGACGCGGACTGCGACGACGGCAACTCGTGCACCGCCGACGCCTGCGACGCGACCACCAACCGCTGCACCCGCACCCCTGTCGCGAGCTGCTGCGCGGTGGACTCGGACTGCAACGACGGCAACGCCTGCACCGCAGACGCGTGCGACGCGTCGAGCGGGACCTGCTCGAACACCGACGTGGCGGGCTGCTGCCTCAGCAACGGCGACTGCAACGACGGCAACACCTGCACCCTCGACGCCTGCGACACGGCCGCGATGACGTGCTCCAACGACTCGATCGCGGGTTGCTGCACGGCGGACACGGACTGCGACGACGGCGACGAGTGCACGACCGACACCTGTGACACCGGCACCGCCACCTGCTCGAGCGACAGGATCCCCGGCTGCGGGCGGGACGCGGGCACCGGCTTCGACGACGGCGGCCTCGGCGGCGACGGCGGCGCGACCGACGCCGGCTTCGACGCCGGACCGACGGACGGCGCGGTCGGCGCGGGCGGCGACGGCTCGGTCGGCGACGCGGGCACGGACACCACCGACGGCGGCTGCGGCTGCCGGGCGGCCTCGCCCCGCTCGGACCGCGGGCCGCTGGCCCTCCTGCTCGGGCTCGGCGCGGTGGTGCTCTGGCGCCGCCGGCGCTGAGAGCACTGCTTCATCGCCTCGGGGTGACCTCGGTGCCTCGAGGCGGCGCGCGCTAAGCTCTGGCGCGTGACGGATCCCATCGGCCGCAGAGACGCGATCGGCGCGATGTCCGCGCTGGCGCTGGCGCTCGGGTGCGACGCGCCTCAGAGACCCGTCATGGCCACTTCGACGCGGCAGCCGACGATCTACCTCCCCCACGGCGGGGGCCCCTGCTTCTTCATGGAGTGGACGATGGGCCCGCCGGACACCTGGCAACGGATGGGCGAGTGGCTGGGCAGCATCGACGCGAGCCTGCCCGAGACCCCGCGCGCGCTGCTGGTCGTCTCGGCCCACTGGGAGGCGCCGGTCGCGACGGTGCTCGAGCCGACGCGCCCGCGTCTCCTCTTCGACTACTCCGGGTTCCCGCCGCACACCTACGAGCTCGAGTGGCCGGCCCCCGCCGCGCCGGCGGTCGCCGAGCGCGTCCGCGCGCTGCTCGGGCAGGCCTCGATCGCGACGGCCACGGAGACCGAGCGCGGCTGGGACCACGGCGTGTTCGTGCCCCTCAAGCTCACCTACCCCGAGGCCAACGTCCCCACCGTGCAGCTCTCGCTCGTCCGCGGGCTCGACCCGGCGGCTCACCTCGCGATCGGCCGCGCGCTGGCGCCGCTCCGCGACGAGGGCGTGCTCATCGTGGGGAGCGGGATGAGCTACCACAACATGCGCCGCTTCATGACCAGCGCCGCGCTCGAGGACTCGCGGACCTTCGACGCATGGCTCACGGAGACGGCGTCCGCCCCGGATCGGGCCGCGCGGCTCGAGCGCTGGGCCGACGCGCCGGCGGGTCGGGCGAGCCACCCGCGCGAGGAGCACCTGCTGCCCCTGATGGTCTGCGCGGGCGCCGCGGAGGGAGACCGCGGAGCGGTCGCCTTCTCCGACGAGGTCATGAACGCGAAGGTGAGCGCTTTGAGGTTCGGTTGAGTCCGACGACGCGAAGCGTCGGAGGATCTCAGTGGGGAGCGCCAGGGGCTTGCCCCTCGCCGGAGAGAAATCGCCGAAGGCGATTGATCGACAGACCTCGAGCGAGGAGCTGTAGGTCGCCGCCTACGGACGGCGGCGGGAGCCGCCGCCTGGAAGCTACGGTAGCCAGGGCTCAGGCGGCGCGGGGAGGCGCCGAGCGACGCGTGCGGCGGACGAGGCCTTCGATGGACTTGGCGCGCACGGGGGCCGTCAGGCAGCGGCTCACCCCGGCCCGGATGGCCGCGACGTGGTCCGCCGCGTCGTCTCCGCCGAACGCGACCACGTCGACGTGATCGTAACGGCGCTCCGCGCGGATCGCGCGGGCCAACAGGACCCCGGCGCCCGCCGGGAGGTCGAGGTCGACGCAAACCATCTTGACCGACGGATGCGTCGCCAGGATCCGCAGACACTCCGCGATCCGGGTCACCGAGCGCACCGGTCGGTGCTCGGCGATCAGGGCCGCCAGCCGGTCGCCTTCGCGCGGGTCGTGCGCGATGACGAGCGCCCAGGGGTCGTCGGGGGGCGGAGGCGGAATGGACATGCCGCCGATACCGCACTTCGCGTGCCACGGCTCAGCGTTGCGAGACCACGATCGGGGTGCCGGCGGCGGGCGCCATCGTCACGCTGCGTCGGACCGGCCGGTGCGAGGCCCCGGGGGCTCGCCGGACCCGGTGCCGCTGCAGCACCGTCGCGACCACCATGCGCATCTCGTAGAGCGCGAAGGCCATCCCGATGCAGCGCCGGACCCCGCCGCCGAACGGGAACCACTCGTAGGGCGTGGGCTTCCAGTCGAGGAAGCGCTCCGGCTCGAAGCGCTCCGGGCGCGGGTAGATCTTCGGGTTCATGTGGGTGAGGAAGATCGACGGGGAGGCGAGCACGCCCGCCGGCAGATCGATCCCCGCGATCGTCGTCGGGCGCTGGGTCACCCGACCGACCGCCGCGATCACCGGGATCACGCGCAGCGTCTCCTTCACCACCGCGTCGAGGTAGACGAGCTCGCCGCTGCGGCCGGGATCGATCGGGTCGTCGCCCATCACCCGGTCGAGCTCCTCCTGCACCCTCCGCTGCACGCTCGGGTGCTCGATGAGGTGGTGGAACGCCCACGACAGCGCCGTGGCGGTGGTCTCGTGTCCGGCGACGAGCATCGTGACGAGCTCGTCGCGCAGCTCCTCGCGGCTCATCGGCTCGCCGTCCTCGTGGCGCGCCTCGAGGAGCATCGAGAAGATGTCCTCCCCGGGCCGCGGGTCGGCGCGCCGCGCGTCGATCTCGCCGTAGATCAGCGCGTCGGTCCGGTCGCGCGTGCGCACGTAGCGGCCCCACGGCGATCGAGGCCCGAGGTCGCGCTGCGTCCACGAGACCATCAGCCCCGGGCTCGAGAAGTCCCGGATCAGGTGGTACAGCGCGTCCCGCAAGGCGTCTTGCTTAGCTCCGGTCTCCACCCCGAAGACCGTCCGCAAGATGATGTCGAGCGTGACCGCCTGGGTGTGGGGCTGCACGGCGAACGGCGTGTCGAGCGGCCAGGTCGCGAGGTCGTCGCGCGCCACGTCCCGCATGACCTCGCCGTAGCGGGTCATGCGCTCGCCGTGGAACGGCGGCAAGAGGAGCTTGCGCTCGCGCAGGTGGCGGGCGCCGTCGAGGAGCAGCAGCGAGTTGCGGCCCACGATCGGCCCGAGCGGCTGGTTGGCCTGACCGGCGTAGAGGTCGTCGCTCGAGCCGCGGAAGATCTCCTTGTTCGCCTCGGGGTCGTCGAACGCCACGATCGCGGGCCACTGCGGGAACTTCATCGTGACCGGCGTCCCGTAGCGCTCCCGGAGGTGGAGCATCAGGTCGAAGGGGCGCAGCAGCCACGCGCCGAGCTGCACGATGCCGGGCCACGAGGGGCCAGGGGGGAGCTGCGCGAGCGCGGGGCCGGAGACGTCCATCGCCCAGCAGGGTAGCGCGACGAGAGGTTCGTCGTCGCGCGAGCCACCGCGGCTTTGGTACCCTCTCTCACGTGGGAGGTTCAAAGATGCATACGAAGCGGACATGGGGCGTCACGGCGCTGATGCTGCTGGCGACGGCCTGCGGAGGCGGGAACACGACCGACGATGGAGGCGCCACCTCGGATGGCGGCACCGTCGGTGTGGACTCGGGCACGATGGGGACGGACTCGGGCACGACCGACGCGGGCACGCCGGGCGATGACGCAGGTGGCGGGGACGACGCCGGTCGGCCCGACCCGAGCTGCGAGAACGGGGAGCAGGACGGCGCCGAGACCGACGTCGACTGTGGCGGCGGCCTCTGTCCCGCGTGCGCCGACGGCTCGATGTGTACGGCGGGCAGCGACTGCGTGAGCGGCGCGTGCCCCGACGGCACCTGCTCGGCTGGCTGCTCGGACATGGTGCAGAACCAGGACGAGACGGGCGTCGACTGCGGCGGCGCCACCTGCGCCGGCTGCGCCGATGGAGTCGGGTGCACGACCGGCACCGACTGCCTGAGCGGCGTCTGCGACGCCGCCACCTCCACGTGCACGGCCGCGAGCTGCACCGACGGATCGCGCAACGGCGACGAGACCGACGTCGACTGCGGCGGATCGTGCAGCCCCTGCGCGGACGGGCTCGCCTGCGGCGCGGACGCGGACTGCGTCGGCGGGTTCTGTGATCCGACGACGAGCACGTGCGCGACGCCGAGTTGCACCGACGGCGTGCGCAACCAGGACGAGACGGACGTCGACTGCGGCGGCGCGACCTGCGCCGGCTGCGCGGACGGCGCCGGCTGCGCGGCGGGCGCGGACTGCCTGAGCGGCAGCTGCGACTCCACGACGCTCACCTGCAACGCGCCGAGCTGCACGGACACGATCCAGAACGGCGCCGAGACCGGCGTCGATTGCGGCGGCGGCACTTGCCCTGCGTGCAGCACCGGCGGCGGCTGCGCCACGGGCTCGGACTGCGTCAGCGGCGTCTGCGACCCGAGCACGAGCACTTGCGCGGTCGCGAGCTGCACCGACGGCGTCATGAACGGCACCGAGACCGGGGTCGACTGCGGCGGTGGCTGCACCGGCTGCGCGACCGGCGGCGCCTGCACGACCGGGTCGGACTGCGCGAGCGGCGTGTGCACGGGCACCATGTGCGCCGCGGCCACGTGCTCGGACGGCGTGCGCAACGGCGCGGAGACCGGGGTCGACTGCGGCGGCGGGACCTGCCCGCGCTGCGCGGCCGGCGGCGGCTGCTCGAGCGGCTCCGACTGCACGAGCGGCATCTGCGATCCCACCACGATGACCTGCAACACGGCCGGCTGCATGGACGGCGTGCGCAACGGCGCGGAGACCGGGGTCGACTGCGGCGGCGGCACCTGCCCCGGCTGCGCGGACGGCGGTCCGTGTGGCGCCGACGTGGACTGCGCGAGCGGGTCCTGTGATCCGACGACCATGACCTGCGACATGCCGTCCTGCACCGACGGCGCGCGCAACGGCGCGGAGACGGACGTCGACTGCGGCGGCGGCACCTGCCCGGTCTGCCGCGATGGTGAGGACTGCGTCCTCGGGACGGACTGCTCGAGCGGGATCTGCGGCGGTGGCTCGATGACGTGCAGCGCGGCCACGTGCAGCGACGGCGTCCTCAACGGCACCGAGACGGACGTCGACTGCGGCGGCGGCACCTGCTCCGGCTGCGACCTCGGCGAGGCGTGCCGCCGCAACGGCGATTGCGCGAGCGGGGCCTGTGATCCGGGGTCCCGCAGCTGCGTGATGCCCCCCTGCACGGCCGGGTCGATGACCTTCAACTACACCGGCGCGATCCAGTCCTTCACCATGCCGATGGCCTGCCTGAACGCGACCATCACCGCCATGGGCGCGCAGGGCGGCGGCGGCGGGGGCCTCGGCGCCTCCATGCGCGGCACGTTCACGCTCGCGGCGGGGACGACCCTCCAGGTGCTCGTCGGCGGCCAGGGGATCACCCAGGGTGACACCTACGGTCACAGCGGCGGCGGCGGCTCCTTCGTCGTCGCGCCGGGCAACGTCCCCCTCGTCGTCGCGGGCGGCGGCGGAGCCGGCGACCACAACGTCACCGGCGATGGCGGGCCCGGGCTGACGGGCACGAGCGGCGGGAACAGCGGTGACGGCGTGAACCTCGGCGGCACGGGCGGCGCCGGCGGCACGACCGGCGGCGCCGACTGCGGCTGCGGCGGCGTCGGCTCGGGGGGTGGCGGCTTCACCGGCGACGGACAGATCTCCGGCTCGGGCGGCGGTGTCGCGTTCACGAGCGGCGGCGCAGGCGGCTCGAACGACACGACCAACTGCGTGTCCGAGAGCCCCGGCGGCTTCGGCGGCGGCGGCGCGGGCGGCAACGGCGGCGGCGGCGGCGGCGGCTACTCGGGTGGCGCAGGCGGCTACAGCTGCTCGGCGCTCGGCCGAGTCGCGGGCGGCGGCGGATCGTTCAACTCGGGCACCGCCCAGTCGAACTCGTCCGGCGTGCGGAGCGGCAACGGCCAGGTGACCATCAGCTGGTTCTGAGGTCGCTCGATGGACGGGCGAACGTGGGCCTCGCCGAGGCCCCGTTCGCCCGTTCGCGCGTCGTTGGGGGGTGGTCAGGGTTATCCCGACACGGCACCCTATCGGGATGTCCAAGACGCGCGCGCTGTCCTTGTCTTGCCTCCTCCTCCTGACCGCCTGTGGGAGCGACCCCGGCTCCGACGGAGGCGCGCCGGGCGACGGCGGCGCCGTCGACTCGGGGACGATGGGGTCCCCCGACGCGGGGCCGACGCCCGATGGCGGCCCGATCACCGGCGACGCCGGACCCGGGGACGCGGGCCCGCTTCGCCCGGGCTGCGGTGACGCGGTCGTCGCGGCGGACGAGGAGTGCGACGACGGCAACGACCGCGCGGGCGACGGGTGCGATCTCGACTGCCGGCTCGAGCCCGGCTTCAGCTGCCCCGTGCCGGGCGCGCCGTGCGAGGGCTGCGGCAACGGCATCGTCGAGAGCTCCGAGGGCTGCGACGACGGGAACCGCGTGGGCGCCGACGGCTGCGCCGCGGACTGCTCGGCGATCGAGGACGGCTGGGTCTGTCCCGCCGAGGGGCGCCCCTGCGAGCTCTGCGGCAACGGCGTGCGCGAGCCCAACGAGGTGTGCGACGACGGGAACACGGTCGGCCTCGACGGCTGCGCGGCCGACTGCCGCATGGTCGAGCTGAACTACCGTTGCCCGACGCCGGGCGCGCCATGCGAGCTGTGCGGCGACGGGATGCTCGACAGCGGCGAGGTCTGCGACGACGGCAACAACCTCTCGGGTGACGGGTGCACCTTCAACTGCCAGCTCGTCGAGCCGGGCCACCGGTGCGTGACGCCGGGCGCGGCGTGCGAGGCGTGCGGCAACAGCGTCGTCGAGAGCACCGAGGCGTGTGACGACGGCAACCGGATCGCCGGCGACGGCTGCAGCGCGGACTGCTCGATGATCGAGGCCGGGTTCACCTGCGACAGCTCCGGCGGCCGGACGCTCTGCATCGAGTGCGGCAACGGGGTGATCGAGACCGGCGAGCTGTGCGACGACGGCAACCGCACCGGCGGCGACGGCTGCGAGGCGGACTGCGCGAGCCTGACCGGGCCGGAGTGGTCCTGCCCCGTCCCCGGCATCGGCTGCGGCAACTGCGGCGACGGCGTGGTGCAGGCGATCGAGCTCTGCGACGACGGCAACACGATGAGCGGCGACGGCTGCGGCGCGGACTGCACCACGATCGAGCCGGCCTCGCTCTGCCCGCCGGGCGGCGGGCCGTGCACGCGCTGCGGCGACGGGGTGCTCGAGGGCCTCGAGGCGTGCGACGACGGCAACGCCGTGGGCGGCGACGGCTGCAGCCGCCTGTGCGCGATCGAGCCGGGCTGGCTCTGCTACCGCTCGGGGTCGGCCCCCGCGGGGTGCGAGCGCTGCGGCAACGGCCGCGTCGAGGCGCACGAGACCTGCGACGACGGCAACGTGGTCGGCGGCGACGGGTGCAACGCGACGTGCACGATGGTCGAGGCCGGCTTCTCCTGCGTCATCCCCGGGTTCGCGTGCTCGCCCTGCGGCGACGGCGTCCTGAACGTCGGCGAGGGGTGCGACGACGGCAACGCGGCCAACGGGGACGGCTGCTCCTCGATGTGCCAGATCGAGAGCGGGTCCTTCACCTGCCTCGTGCCGGGCTCGCCCTGCGAGGAGTGCGGCGACGGCGTCGACGACCCGTTCGAGACGTGCGACGACGGCAACCTCGCGTCGGGCGACGGCTGCGACTCGACGTGCCAGCTCGAGCCCGGCTACGTCTGCAGCGGGATGAGCTGCACCGCGTCCCGCTGCGGCGACGGTGCGGCGGCCGGCGGTGAGGAGTGTGACGACGGCAACAACCTCAGCGGCGACGGGTGCTCGGCGATCTGTCGAACCGAGACCGGCTACGTGTGCACGGTCGCCGGCTGCCGGCGCACGGTCTGCGGCGACTCCGCGGTCGAGGGCGCCGAGGAGTGCGACGACGGCAACACCGCGAGCAGCGACGGCTGCAGCTCGACCTGCCGGTTCGAGCCGTTCTCCGCGTGCCCCACGCCGGGCAGCCCCTGCGTCACCGAGGTCTGCGGCAACGGGACCGTCGCCGGCTACGAGACCTGCGACGACGGCAACAACATGAGCGGCGACGGCTGCAACGGCGAGTGCCGGCTCGAGCCGGGCTTCGACTGCGTGCCCACCGGCGGCCCGTGCATGACGATCCGCTGCGGGGACGGCTCGGTCGATGGCCTCGAGGAGTGCGACGACGGCAACGCGACCTCGGGCGACGGGTGCTCGAGCACGTGCACCATCGATCCGCTCTTCGTCTGCACCGGCGCGGGCCCGGGGAGCTGCTCGCCGGTCGTGCAGTTCGTCGAGATCCTGCGCTGGACCCTCTCGATGATCAGCCCGAACGGCCTCTACTACGATCCGTCGACGCGTTCGTTCGTCGGCCTGAAGAACTCGGCGGCGGGCGGCCTGACGCCGGTCGAGCTGTGCCTCGACGGGACGCTCCTCGATCCGAACAGCGACTCCACGCTGGTGCCGCGCCCCCGCGGCGTCGGGGGCCAGCTCGGCGGCGCGACCTACGACCCGTTCACCAACACGGTCCTGTTCATCAACTCGAACGACCAGCTCACGCAGGTGCCGATCGACCAGCTGCAGTCGGGGGATCCGGAGCCGACCGGCACGACGCTGCGCCTCCAGGACACCGCCGGCGTCCGCCTCTCGGGCGGCTCGGCGCTGACCGTGGGCAACGACGGGCGGCTCTACGTCGCCCACGAGCGGCCCGACGGCTTCTACGTGTACACGCGCCGCTCGGCCAGCCCGCCCTTCGTGGCGCGCGCGGCCGAGTTCATCCCGATGGACGTGGACGGCGCGGGCACGCCCTTCGACGCCGACGGCTCCGACGCCGACGCGATGAACAGCGCGTTCATCATCCCGGGGACCAACGCGTTCGGGATCTTCAACGACCCCGACGACGACGCGTTCGGCCGCGACCCCATCTTCAGCTTCTTCGACTACGGCGGGACGCTCTTCGCCCAGTCGTCGCTGCCGGGGCTGCTCTTCCCCGACACCACCCCGCCCTCGGTCGACTCCTACAGCAAGTCGGCCGACGGCTCCGAGACGGCGACCGACGGCGGCGCGTTCGTGATCTGCCCGGAGGTGCCCGCCGAGGGCTGCCGCCTGTTCGCGCGGACCTGCACGACCGACGAGGACTGTCAGACGATCGTGCCGGGCGGCATCTGCACGATGGCGCCGGGCGTGCCGGTCCCCTACTGCGCCTCACCCGCGCTCGCGCGCGACGACCGCGCGACGGTCGACGTGGGCTCGTCCGCCAACACCATCGACGTCCTCGCGAACGACACGATCTCCGAGGGCGTCTGCCGCGACACGATGGTCGCCATCACCTCGGTCGACACGACAGGGACGCGCGGCACCGTGATGATCGCTCCGGACGCGCAGACCGTGACGTACACGCCGCCTCCCGGGGTGTGCGGGACCATCGACACGTTCGAGTACACGGCGCTCCTCGGGGGCGGCGAGGTCGACAGCGCGACGGTCACGATCTTCATCGCGTGCGACTGCGGCGACGGGATCGTGCAGACCAGCGAGCAGTGCGACGACGGGAACACCCGGGACGGCGACGGCTGCGACTCGCGGTGCCGCTTCGAGATCGTCTGCGGCGACGGAGTCGTGCGGCCGGGCGAGGAGTGCGACGACGGGAACACGACCGCCGGCGACGGCTGCAGCCCGTTCTGCTTCCTCGAGAGCATCTGCGGCGACGGGGTGGTCGCGGGCGTCGAGCAGTGCGACGACGGCAACACCGTCAGCGGCGACGGATGCAGCAGCACCTGCCGCCTGCCGATGTGCGGTGACGGCAGGCTCGACTTCGACACGATGCCGCCCGAGCAGTGTGACGACGGCAACCGCAGGACCGGCGACGGGTGCAGCTTGATGTGCACCATCGAGGTCATCTGCGGCGACGGGGTCGTGATGCCGCCCGAGCAATGCGACGACGGCAACACGACCTCCGGCGACGGGTGCAGCTCGGCCTGCGCGATCGAGACGACCTGCGGCGACGGGGTCCGCGAGGGCGGCGAGGAGTGCGACGACGGCAACCGCGTCAACGGCGACGGCTGCTCGCGCCTCTGCTTCATCGAGAACGTCTGCGGCGACTCGATGCTCGGCGGCACCGAGGAGTGCGACGACGGCGCCAACGGCGTGCTCGGCGACGGCTGCCGGGACGACTGCACCGCGGAGCGCTGCGGCGACAGGATCGTCGACCCCGGCGAGGGCTGCGACGACGGCAACACCGTCAGCGGCGACGGGTGCACGAACATGTGCGCGGTCGAGTCGCGCTGCGGCGACGGCGCGGTCGGCCCGACCGAGCAGTGCGACGACGGCAACAACCGGAGCGGCGACGGCTGCTCGTCGGCCTGCCGCCTCGAGGCGGTGTGCGGCGACGGCGTCCTCGACGCCGCCGAGGAGTGCGACGACGGCAACACGACGCCGGGCGACGGCTGCAGCGCGACGTGCTCCTTCGAGAACATGTGCGGCGACGGCGTGGTCGGCGGGCCGGAGGAGTGCGACGACGGCAACTCGATGGTCGGCGACGGCTGCCGCCCCGACTGCACGCGCGAGGTCTGCGGCGACGGCATCGTCGACGCGGGCGAGGAGTGCGACGACGGCAACACCGTGAACACCGACACGTGCGACAACATGTGTCGGTTCACGCTCGCGTGAGCGCGCCGCGGTAGACTCGCCCGCGCATGTCGCGGGAGCGCGCGTTCGTCGGGGTCGCCGACCACAACGGGTGGGCGATCCTCGTCACGGCCACGGGGGACGCGACCTTCGTCGATCGGCGACGCGTCGAGCTCGTCGAGGAGGGGCTCCCGTGCATGCCGTACCACCACGACGCGCAGCGGCTCCCGACGCCGGACGCGGTAGCGCTCGTCGAGCGCGTGGCCGCCTCGGCGAAGCGGTGCGCGGAGGCGCGCCTCGAGGAGCTCGATGCCGGGCTGCCGGGTCGGATCGCGGGCATCGCGCTGCGGGTCTGCCCCGCGCTGCCGCCGACGATCGAGGAGCGCCTCGCCGACTACTTCGCGCAGAACAATGCCGACCCCGTGATGTACAGGACGGCCCTCGCCGAGGCCGCGATCGCGCGCGGGTGGCGGGTGTGCTGGTATCGGAAGGCCACCGTGCACGCCGACGCGAGCGAGGCCCTCGGCGCCGACCTCGACGCGGTCCTGAGCCAGCTCGGCGCGTCCCTCGGACCGCCGTGGCAGAAGGACCACCGGATGGCGATGGCCGCCGCCGTCCTCGCCGCGCGCGGGCTCGCGAAGCGAGCCCCCAACGCGTGAGAGGTCCGGGGACCCGAGCCAGCGTGCGGGGCGAGCGTGGGACGAGTACAACGTCTCGAATGAACGCCATCCGCGCTCTCGCCTGCGTGCTGCTCCTCCTCGGCTGCTCCGGCGCGACGGAGACCGACGCCGGCCCGGGCGGCTCGGACGCGGGGGGCATGGACGGGGGCGCGGTCTCTGATGCCGGGTCGAGCGACGCCGGTTCGAGCGACGCCGGTTCGAGCGACGCCGGT
This sequence comes from Sandaracinaceae bacterium, assembly GCA_020633195.1. Classification (GTDB taxonomy): domain Bacteria; phylum Myxococcota_A; class Polyangia; order Polyangiales; family Sandaracinaceae; genus JACKEC01. The sequence goes on from JACKEC010000019.1 coordinate 140,011, forward strand.
TCGAGCGACGCCGGTTCGAGCGACGCCGGTTCGAGCGACGCCGGTTCGAGCGACGCCGGTATGCCGCGGGACGCCGGCGGGCGGAGCCCGATGAACCACCGGGCCGACGACTCCGAGTGTCGGGCCGCGGCGCCGGCGGGGAGCTGCTCGTTCGAAGGAGGCGCGTGCTCGACCGACGCCGACTGCACCGACGGCGTCAACGGCCGTTGCAACATGAACCTCGGCGGCGCCGCGTTCTGCCGCTGCACCTACGACACCTGCGCGGACGACTCCGAGTGCTCGACCGGTGAGACCTGCGCCTGCCACGGCGCGACCTTCCACGCCGACAGCAACGAGTGCCTGCCCGGGAATTGCCGCGTCGACTCCGACTGCGGCGCCGGCGGCTTCTGCTCCCCCACCATCGGCGGCTGCGGCGGCCTCGCCGGCTACTACTGCCACACCGCCGACGACCGCTGCACCGACGACGCGGACTGCGCGGGCGGCGGGCTCATGGCCTGTCAGTACGCGTCCACGACGGCCCGCTGGGAGTGCATGGCTCGCTTGTTCTGCCCCTGATCGGGCGCCGTCAGTCCGGGATCGGGACATCGAGCGGCTCGGGGGCCCAGTCCTCCTCCGAGTTGTTGTACCAGCACTGCCTCGGCCCCTGCGAGACCCCGTTCACGACGTCGTGAGGCGAGCGGCGGAGGCGCCCCCGCTCCCACCCCGCCGCCTCGCACGCGTCGTGGCACGGCCGGTTCCGGATCGTGTCGCCCATGAGCATGCTCGGGAAGAACACGCACATCCCGACGAACATCACGCCGATCCAGAGCAGCGACTCCCGCCGATCCGCGCGGCCCTCCTCGCTGAAGAGCTTCTTCAGGCCCTCGCCGAAGTGCGCCGAGCTGTGCAGGCGGTAGCGGAAGCTCACGCGCATGAACATCAGCCAGCCGCTGGTGATGATGGCGATCCCCACCAGCGACAACACGCCGCCCGACCCGAACCAGTGCATGCGAGGAGGATAACCTCGCTCCGCTCCGCGTCAGCGTGCGCGTCGAGCTCGCTCCACGCGCCGTCGGTGCTCGCCGTATAAACGGCGCACGGCGTGCTGCGCGCGGACATAGGGGTGCCAGTTGGGGTTCCGCCCCCTCGCGACGAGGCGCTCGACCCACCAGATCACCCCCGAGAGGAGGAGGACGCCTGCCCCGATTCCGAGCGCGGCCCCCGCATAGGCGTATTCCACGGGCCCCTCGATCCGGAAGAGCGACGTCACGAGCGCCGCGATCCCCGTCGCTCCTCCGAGCGGTATCAGGAGCGCCGGGCCGACCTCGAAGCCGGGGAGCTCCGCCCGGCGCGTCTCCACCTCTCGGGTGCCGGCTCGATGCAGCGCCTCGAGCTCCGGCTCTGGGACCTCCGTGAGATCGAGCTGCAAGACGAGCTCCGTATCGAAGTGGGGGTCCCCCTCTTGCGCCGCCACGTCAACTGGCCCGAGCGAGAGGAGCACGATGACCACCAACGATCGCACGCGATCAGCGTAGCCCTGCGGTCTCGCGACGTCAGTCGGGGAGCGGGCTCACCCAGGTGCGGTGCTCCGCTTCGCCGATGACGACGTGCGTGGCGGTGGCGCAGACCGTCGTGAACTGGGGCAGGGCGTAGCGATCGATCTCCACGCGGTGCACGTCCGCCCAGCGGCCGCTCCGCCAGCGCACGACCCCGAAGTTGCCGACCGCGTAGACGTGATCGGCGTCGCCCCCGAGCGAGGCCACGCGCAGGTGCTCGCCGCGCGGGGTGCGGTCGGTCCACCGGTCGCCGTCCCGGTGGAAGACGTGCGACGGGCGCTCGGTGACCGCCCACAGGTCATCGGCGGCCGGCGTCCAGAGCTGGATGACGGTGCCCTCGGTGTCGATCCGGTGCGAGGTGAAGTGGTCGCCGTCGAAGTGGGTCACGGCGCCCGCCTCGCCGCCGACCCAGAGGTCGTCCTCGGCTCGACCCCCGATCGCGTGGAGCTGCCGCCAGGTGCCCGGGTCGTAGGGCGCGTAGCGGGCGCCGCTCCAGGCGACGATCCGGCCCGTCCCGACCGCGAACGCGTGCTCCCCGTCGAACGAGAGGATCTGGTTGGTGTACTCGTAGCCGAGCGGCGCCTCGAAGGCGGTCCAGGCGCCGTCGTGGTAGCGGACGATCGCGTCCTGCGTGGAGGTGAAGAGGACGCCGCCGTCGCGGCTCACCCACAGCGGGCGACCGGAGTTGCCGGGACCGGGGACCCGCTCGAGCGGGGTCCAGCCGCTCTCGTCGAGGCGCGCGGCGCGCCCCTGCCAGGAGCGCGCGAAGGCGGTGTCGCTCGAGCACGCGAGGCCGTAGAGCTGGCCGAAGCGATCGGGGAGCGCGCGCTCCACCCACGGGGCCGGCAGCTGCGCGAGCGCGGGCGTCGGCGCGAGCAGCGCGAGGAGCAAGGCGACGTGCTTCATCGACGCCTCCACCCGAGCAGGAGGCCGAGGGCGAGCAGCGGGGTGACGCCCGCCCCGCGCGGCGCGACGTGGCAGCCACAACCGCTCGGCGCGGCCGCGGGCTCCTCTGTCGCCTCGGGCTCCTCGCTCGCCTCGGGCTCCTCCGGCTCGGGCGCACTCTCGGCCGCCTCCTCGGGCGTCTCCGCGCTCGGCGGCTCCGCGCCGCGCGTGCGGAGAGGAGGAAAGGGCTCGACCACGCAGAGCCGCTCCTCGACGCACGTGATCGTCCGGCTGTCGGGCTCGCCGGTCGTCGGCGCGCGGTCGCCGTGGCCGTCGCAGCGCGCGTCCGGCGCGCAGACCTCCACGACCAGCGGCCTCGACGCCGTGTACCCGTCGAGCTGACCCGTGCGGATGAACACCTCGTGGCTCTGCCGGCAGACGCGCATCGCGCGACAGCGGCGCGGCCGCTCGTCGAGATCGGCGCACTCCCCGGACTCCGGGCAGGGGGAGGGCTCGCACTGCGTGCCCATGTGCGTCACGTCCGGGCTCGTGCCGGGCGGGCAGGCCTCGCCGGCGCCGATGGCGTCCGCGCGCGCCGCGCTCGCCGCGAGCAGCGCCCCGACCCCGACGAGCAGCGCAGCGCCGCGACGATCTCGTCCTCCGCTCATGACGAGACGATACCGCGGTCTTCGCTCCGCTTGATCGCCGTCGGCTCGCGACCGACCCTGTCGCTCATGCGAACCACGCTCGTCGCCGCGCTCCTGCTCGTCGCCTGTGACGGAACCTCGACGCCCGACGGAGGCGGACCGGACGCGGCGGCGCGCGACGGAGGGGGCGCTGGCGTCGACGCCGGCCCCGACTTCGATGGAGGACCGGACTTCGACGCGGGTCGCCGCGACGCGGGGCCGCCGGCCGCGGTGGTGACCCCCGACGATCCCGGCGACGGCGACGTCGCGCTCGTGATCGACACGACCGCCGACGACCACCCGATCTCCGAGTACATCTACGGCAGCAACCAGCCCGAGTGGGATCGCGATCGCGGCCGCGTGACCCTCGCGCGCAGCGGGGGCAACCGCTGGAGCGCCTACAACTGGGAGACCAACGCGAGCAACGCCGGCTCCGACTACATGCACCAGAACGACGGCTACCTCGGCGGCGGCGACGCGCCCGGCGGCGCGATCCGGGACCGGGTCGAGCCCGCGCACGCGGCCGGCGCCGCGGCGCTCGTGACGGTGCCGATCCTCGGGTACGTCTCGGCCGACAAGAACGGCGACGGCGACGTCGCCGCGACGCCGAGCTACCTCACCGCGCGCTTCCACGAGTCGCGCCCCGGTCCGTCCACCGGCACCACGCCGGACACCAGCGACGCCGTCGTCTACCAGGATCAGATGGTCCGCTGGATCGAGCAGGAGCTCGCGCCGGGCGGCGAGGTCTTCTACTCGCTCGACAACGAGCCCGGCCTCTGGGGCGACACGCACGCGCGCCTGCGTCCGACGCGCCTCACCTACGCCGAGCACGTCATGCGCTCCGTCGACTTCGCCACCGCCGTGCGATCGGCGGCGCCGGACGGCTTGATCTTCGGCCCGGTGAGCTACGGATGGCAGGGGATGGTGAACCTGCAGGACGCCCCCGACGCGGGCGGCGAGGACTACCTCGATCGGTTCCTCCGCGAGATGAGCGACGCGTCGGACGCGGCCGGGGCGCGCCTCCTCGACGTCCTCGACGTGCACTGGTACCCGGAGGCGCGCGGCGATGGGCAGCGCATCGTCGGCGACGGCAGCTCCGACGGGCTCGCCGCGGCCCGCGCGCAGGCGCCGCGCTCGCTGTGGGACCCGAGCTACACCGAGAGCAGCTGGATCACCGACGTCATCGGCCACCCCATCGCGCTGATCCCCTACCTGCGCGGCAAGATCGACGCGCGCTACCCGGGCACGCGGATCTCGATCTCCGAGTACTACTACGGCGGCGGCGACCACATCTCGGGCGGCCTCGCGCAGGCGGCGGTCCTCGGCGTGTTCGGCCGCGAGGACGTCTTCGCGGCCGCGCTCTGGCACATCGGCTCGACCGACGATCGCTTCATCCACGCCGCGTTCGCGATGTTCCGCGACGTCGACGGCGCGGGGACGCGGTTCGGGGATCGCAGCGCGCGGGCGACGACCGACGACGACGCGGCGAGCGCCGTCTTCGCGAGCACCGACACCGACGACGCCACGCGCGTGGTCGTGGTCGCGATCAACCGGAGCGGCGCCGCGCAGGACGCGCGGATCGCGATCACCCACCGCGGCGAGGTCGGCGCGGCGCGCGCGTGGCAGCTCACCGCGGCGATGGCCGCGCCCGTCGACGCGACGGCGCCCGAGCGGGTCGGCGTCAACGCCTTCCGCGCGACGCTCCCGCCGATGAGCGTGACAACGTTCGTGTTCGTCCCCTGACGAGGCTCGCGCCGCGATACCGTCTCGGTCATGGGCGACGAAGCGAAGCCGACCCCACCGTCCAAGCCGAGCCGTCGCCGGAGAGGGCTCGGCTGCCTCGCGGCGATCGGCGTGCTCGCGATCGCGCTGTGGGTGACCTACGGCGGCGGCGAGCACGAGGCGCCCGGCGAGGTGACCGAGGTCGAGACGCCCGAGGTCGAGGTCGACGCGCGGACCAGCGCACGCGACCTGACCGACTCGGAGACCGAGATCCTCTTCGGCGACATGCACGTCCACACCACGTTCTCGGCGGACGCCTTCATGCTGAGCCTGCCGCTGATGGGCGGCGAGGGCGCGCACCCGCCGGCCGACGCGTGCGACTTCGCGCGCTACTGCTCGGGCCTCGACTTCTTCGCGCTCACCGACCACGCCGAGGCGCTGACCCCCGAGCACTGGCGCGAGAGCGTCGAGTCGATCCGCCGCTGCAACGCGGTCGCCGGCGACCCCGAGGACCCCGACATGGTCGCGTTCGTGGGCTTCGAGTGGTCGCAGGTCGGCCGCGTGCCCGAGGAGCACTACGGGCACAAGAACGTGATCTTCCGCGACCTCGCCGACGACGAGGTGCCCACCCGCCCGATCGGCGCGGCGGGCGTCGTCGCCAACGCGATGCGGCTCCCCGCGAACGGCTGGTGGGTCCCGCTCGTGCCGATCATGGAGTTCCCGGATCGGAACCGGTACCTCGACCTCGCCACGTTCTTCCGCGAGAACCGCGCGCTCGAGGCGTGCCCGCGCGGGGTCGACGTCCACGACCTGTCGCCCGACTGCCGCGAGGTCGCGCTGACCCCCGCGGAGCTGTTCGAGAAGCTCGACCAGTGGGGCTTCCCCGCGCTCGTGATCCCGCACGGCACGACCTGGGGCTTCTACACGCCGCCCGGCTACACGTGGGACAAGCAGAACACGGACGCGCAGGACGACCCCGAGCGGCAGCGCCTCATCGAGGTCTACTCGGGGCACGGCAACTCCGAGGAGTACCGGCCCTGGCGCGCGGTCACGATCGAGGGCGAGAGCCAGAGCTGCCCGGAGCCCTCGGAGGGCTACGAGCCTTGCTGTCATCGAGCCGGCGAGATCATCCGCGGGCGCTGCGACGATCCCCAGAGCGCGGAGTGCGAGCGGCGCGTGCAGGCCGCGCGCGACAACTACCTCGTCGGTCGCGTCGCCGGGCACCTGAGCCTGCCGGACGTCGAGGCCGAGGAGTGGGGGGACTGCGGGCAGTGCACCGACTGCTTCAATCCGTCGTTCAACTTCCGCCCCGCCGGCTCCGCGCAGTACGTGCTCGCGCGGGGCGGCTTCGAGGACGGCCCGGAGGCGCGCCACCACGTGCTGGGCTTCATCGCGTCGAGCGACAACCACACCGCGCGCCCCGGCACCGGCTACAAGGAGATGAACCGCTACTACTACACGGAGTCGCGCGGCCCGCGGACCCGAGAGTGGCGCGAGCGGGTCTGGCCGCCCCGCCCGCCGGTCGAGCCCGAGTCGCGCGCGCTCGATCCCGAGTGGCTGATGGAGCAGGCGCCCTTCCGCATCGTCGAGCTCGAGCGGCAGGCGTCGTTCTTCCTCACCGGCGGCTTGGTCGCGGTGCACTCGACGGGCCGCGCGCGCGGCGCGATCTGGGACGCGCTCCAGCGCCGCCAGACCTACGGGACGAGCGGGGATCGCATCCTGTTGTGGTTCGACCTCGTCGACGAGGCGGGCGAGCACCCGATGGGCTCCGAGGTCCCGTTCGGCGGCACCCCCACCTTCCGCGTCCGCGCCGCGGGCTCCTTCGAGCAGCGCGAGGGCTGCCCGGACCACGTCGTCGACGCGCTCGGCCCGGAGCGGCTCGAGAACGTGTGCCGCAACGAGTGCTGGTACCCGAGCGACCACCGCCGCCGCATCACGCGGATCGAGGTCGTCCGCATCCGCCCGCAGGTCTCCGAGGGTGAGGACCTCGAGGCGCTCATCGAGGACACCTGGCGCACCTACCCGTGCGAGGGCTCCGGCGACGTGTGCACGGTCGAGATCACCGACCCCGAGTTCACCGAGAGCGGGCGCGACGCCCTCTACTACGTGCGCGCGATCCAGGAGCCGACGATGGCGGTGAACGCGGGCAACCTCCGCTGCGAGGGCGGCACGTGCCAACCCTGCTGGGGCGACTTCCGCAACCCGATGTCGGAGGACTGCCTCTCGGAGAACGAAGAGCGCGCGTGGTCCTCGCCGATCTGGCTGCGCTTCGACGCGGCGCTCGTGCCGCCGCCTCCGGAAGAGGAGCCCGCCGCCGACCTCGAGGCCACCGACCCGTGACGCCCGACCGCCGCGGGACCTGGCTGCTCGCCGCCGGGGCGCTGAGCGGCGTGGCCCTCGCCGCGGTGAGCCTCGTCCGCGGCGACGCGTCGGAGGCGCTCGGCGACGACGTGGTCGCGGTGGTCGACGGCCGCGCGATCCCCCGCGAGCGCTACGAGCGCGCGCTCGAGGCCCTCGCCACCGACCGGCGCGGCGGGACCCTCCGGCCGAACGACAGGCGCGCGGTGCTCGATCGCCTCGTCGACGAGGAGCTCCTCGTGAGCCGCGCGATCGAGCTCGGCCTCCCCGTCACCGACCCCGAGGTCCGCGCCGGGCTCGTGGAGCGCGTCATCGACGCGGTCGAGGCGGGCGTCGACGACGACGCCACCGAGACCGAGCTGCGGCGGCTCTACGACGAGGAGCCGTGGCGCTTCGCGGGCTCACCGCGGCTCGAGGTCGAGCACGCGTTCTTCAGTGAGGACGTCCCCGACGCGGAGGCCCGCGCGCGCGCCGCCGCCGGGTCGGACGGCCCGCTCGAGGGCGACGAGGGCGCGCTGCCGCTGCCGAGCGGGCCGCTGTCGATGCGCACCCTGACCCAGCGCCTCGGCCCGACGGCGGCGCGCGGCGTCTCGGAGCTCGAGGTCGGCGCGACCGGCGGCCCCTGGCGCGCTCGCGGCGGCTGGCACGTCGCGCGACTCGTCGCGCGTCGCCCGGGCGTCACGCCGCCCTTCGAGGAGGTCGAGCCGCACGTGCGCGCCGAGCTCCTGCGCGCGCGCGGCGAGGCGGCGCTCCGCGACCTGCTCGCCGAGCGACGTCGTAGCTCGCACGTCGTCTTGACGAGCGATCCGTGACGCGCGGCGCGCTGATCGTCCTGGCGCTGCTCGCGCTGCCCGGGCTCGCGCGGGCGCACGACCGGAGCGTCTCGTACCTCCGCGTGAGCGTGCGCGGGTCCACCGCGACCCTCTCGCTGCGGATCCGCGCGCTCGACCAGAACGCGCTCGACGCCGAGGGGATCGCGGCGGCCGAGCACCTCTCGCGCGCCGTCGTCCTCGAGAGCGCCGCGGCGCCGTGCGCGGTGGTGCCCGGATCGGTCACGACCCTCGCGGCGCCGCTCGGCTGGGCTCGCTACGAGTGGCGCGCGCGCTGCGACGGACCGCCCACCACGCTCCGCGCGCGCCCCATCCCGATGCGCGCCTCGCACGTGGTCCACGCCCGCGTCGAGTGGCCCGACGCGGGGCGCTCGAGCGAGCACCTCCTCGGTGAGCTGTCCGAGGTCGCCTCCCTCGAGGTGGACGACGCGGCCGCGGCGCCGAGCTTCGCGAGCTGGCTCCCGGTCGGGGTCGAGCACATCCTCACCGGCGTCGATCACCTGCTCTTCCTCGCGATGCTCCTGCTCCTCGGCGGATCGATCCGGCAGACCGCGGCCATCGTCACCGGCTTCACTGTCGGTCACTCGGTCACCCTGAGCGCGGCGGCGCTCGGCCTCGTCGAGGTCGACGTGGGCCCCGTCGAGGCGCTGATCGGTCTCTCGGTCGCGCTCGTCGCGGTGGAGAACGTCTGGCTCGTCCGCGAGGCGCGCGACCGCGCGACGCCCGTGGTCGCCTGCGCGGTGCCGCTCGTCGCCGCGGCGCTCACGGGCCAGCCGGCGTACGCGGGGATCGCGCTCTTCGCGGCCTGCCACCTCGCGCTCGTCCACCGCAGCGCGCGCCCCGTCGCGTGGCGCGGGGGCGTCGCCGCGGTGTTCGGCCTCTTCCACGGCTTCGGCTTCGCGGGCGCGCTCGCGGAGGGCGGCCTCCCCGCCGGCTCGGCGTTCGGCGCGCTGCTCGGCTTCAACGTCGGGGTCGAGCTCGGCCAGCTCGCGATCGTGCTCCTCGCGTGGCCGCTGCTCGCGTGGCTCGCTTCGGACGAGCGCCGCCGCGTGCCCGCGATCCAGCTCGGCAGCGCCGTGGGCGTCGCCGCGGGCACGTTCTGGTTCGTCACCCGGGGGCTGGGCTGAGTCTCCCGAGTCGACGGCTCCCGCGTTCACGCGTACTGTGAGCTTGGGCTGTGCAGCTCTCGTACACCCCGCTTGCTCGCTTGGACTATCGATGAACGCCACGCTGCTGCGCAACTTGATGTGCTCCGTGCTGCTGTGCGGATGCGGGCTGACGCTGGACACCGCGCCCGACGAGGACGCGGGCAGCGGGCCGGCGGTGGACGCCAGCATCGGCGCCGCCGACGCGGGGACCCCGCCCGACGACGCCGGGATCCCGCCCGTGATGGACGGGAGCGTCTCGCCCGACGACGCCGGGACCTCGGACGGCGGCCCGCCGGACGCGGGCTGCTTCGACGCCGACCGAGACGGGGTGACGACGTGCGCGGGTGACTGCGACGACGCGGACCCGACGGTGTTCCCGGGCGCGCCCATCCGCTGCGGCGACGGCGTCGACAACCAGTGCCTCGGGGTCGGCGACGAGTCGTCGTGCATGGGCCTCGGCACGTACGTCTCCGCGGACACGGGCGCTGACACCAACCCCGGCACGATGGCCGCGCCGGTCCAAACGATCCTCGCCGGACAGACCAACGCGCGAGCGATCGGCGGCGGCGTGGACGTCTACGTGGCGGAGGGCCACTACACCGACAACGTCACGATGGCCGACGGCATCGCGATCCGCTGCGGGTACGACCCCGTCGTCTGGACGCGAGACATCACCGCGCACCTGAGCACGATCCGCTCGTCGACCCCGTCCGGCGTCCGGTTCGTCGCCGGCACCGGCCGCGACACCGAGCTCGACGGGTGCACCGTGGTGGGGCAGTCGGGGGTGACGCTGAGCAACGCGATCACGTTCGACGCGACCTCGTCTGGGGTGGTCCGGGAGTGCACCGTCATCGGCCCCGACAACGAGAGCGGCCAGTCGATCGGCATCGCGATCTACGCGGCGGGCAGCGACGCGACAGCGATCGACAACCGTGGCAGCCCGCTCATCGTGGACAACACGATCCGCATGGGCCGCGCGCGGACGTTCGGCGCGGGCCCCGTGTCCTCGACGATCGGGATCCTCGCCAACCGCACCAACGTCGAGGTCTACAGGAACCGCGTCGAGCTCGTCGACCAGCAGACGGCGCAACGCGGCTTGCTGATCCGCTTCTCGCTCGCGGGCTCGAAGGTCGAGGACAACGTGATCCGGCCGAGCGGGAGCACGCGCAGCGACTACGGCACGGGCATCGTGGTGGTCGGCGGCGCGCTCGAGGTGAGCCGCAACGACGTCTTCACCGGTCGCTGCGTGCGTTTCTGCGCGGGCGTGGAGGTCCTCGGCACGCCGACGAACCTCGTCGTGGTCAACAACCAGGTCTTCGCGGGAGAGAGCGAGAGCGGGCTCTCGGCGGGGATCCTCTTCGAGGTCGAGGGCGCGACCGCCGGCGCGATCGTGAACGCCCTGGTCCACTCGAACCTCGTCGTCGGGGCGCCGACGGGGAGCCCGGCGACGGGGATCGGGTGGATCAACGAGTCCGCGGCGCGCTTCGTCGGCGGCCGCGTCATGAGCAACATCATCTACTCGGGCGGCGGCGGTTCCGGGTATGCGCTCTGGGAGAGCGGCGCCAACTACGACCCCGAGCGGCTCGAGGCGAACATGCTGTCGTTCCCGCCTTCGGGCGGCTCCGGCACCAGCCTCTACCTCGACGAGGGCTCGATCGCGCGGACGCGCATCGCCGACGTGAACCTCGCCCCCGAGCACATGGGCGTGCCGAGCCGCGACGACGACTGCGGCGTGATCGACCCGCGCCCCGACGGAGACCCGCACCTGCCGGCGGGCTCGACGTGCATCGACATGGGCACCTCCAACGAGGCGCCGCCGCTCGACTGGGACGACGAGCCGCGGCCGCGTGGCGCCAACGCCGACCCGGGCGTCGACGAGGCGCGCTGACCGCTCGTCAGGCGCCCTCGGCGCGCTTCTTCAGGCCGTCCGCGAAGGACTGGAACGCCTCGTTCATGTCCGGGATCGATCCCTTGATCATGAAGAGCATCGGCCCGCCGAACTCCTCGCTCATCGAGAAGCGCGTCCCGCCGTCCTTCTCCTCGAGCGCGTAGGTGCGCACGCCGGTGAAGAGCCCGAGCGGCATGCCGCCGCTCCAGATCATCCGGCGGTTCGGCGTCAGCTCGGTGACCTTCAGCCCGAAGCCGCGGCCTGGCTGCAGCTTGGTGAACGCCTTCAGCTTCGCGCCGAGCGCGACCTCGCCCTCGATGCGCTCGCAGAAGGGGTCCCACTCGGGCCACTTCGCGGTGTCCACGAGGATCTCCCACACCGCGGCGGGCGCCGCGTCGATCGTCGCCTCGACCTCGTACCTCAAGCTCATCGCTTCCCCTCCAGCTCGTCCTCGACGGCGCGCGCGAAGCGCGCCAGGGCCTCGTCCCAGAACTCCTCCAGCCAGCCGCGGGCCGCGTCGAAGCCGCTCGGGTTCAGCCGGAACAGGTTCCGGTTCCCGTGCTTGTCGAACGTGACCAGCTCCGCCCGCTCGAGGAGCCGCAGGTGCTTCGACACCGCGGGCCGGCTCACCGGCAGCTCCGCCGCGATGCTGCCCACGGGCAGCGGCCCCGCGCGCAGGAGCTTCACGATGCGTCGCCGCATCGGGTTCCCGAGCGCGTCCATCGCGAGCTCTCGTCGTTTCTCCGCCGCCGCCATCTAGGTAACCTCTGGGTTACGTACTCTGGGGCGAACGCGCCGGCCCGTCAACCAAAGACGAGCTCACATCCCTTTGACGATCTCGTACATCTGCTGCTCCGCCTCGATCACCTCGCGGGGGAGCAGCGGCAGGCCGGCGCCGCGGATCTGGGTAGCCAGCGTCACCACCTGCGCGACGTGCTCGACGAGCTCGGCGTTCTTGAACGCCTTCTTCAGGTCCTTGCCCGTCGTCAACACCCCGTGCGCGCTCAAGAGCACCGCGGAGCGCGGACCGAGCGCGTCGACGACGGCCGCGGCGAGCTCTTCCGAGCCGCTCGACGCGTAGCTCGCGACCTCCACCGTGCCCCCGAGGTAGACCACCATCTCGTCGACGACCGGGGGGATCGGCGCGCGCGCCACCGCCCGCGCGCTCGCCCACTTCGAGTGGGTGTGCACGATCGCGCCCACGTCCGGCCGCGCCGCGTAGACCCCGAGGTGCACCGGCGTCTCGAAGCTCGGCGCGCGATCGAATTCCTCGTCGTCGAGCTCGAGCAGGTCGCCCTCCTCGTCCACGACCACGACCTGCTCGGGGGTGAGCTCGTCGTACGCGATCGAGCTCGGCGTGATCACGAAGTGCTCGCTCGACCCCGGCGCCCTCGCGCTGACGTTGCCCGCGGAGCCCACGACGAGGCCCGCCTTCCACATCCGGATGGCGACCTCGCAGACCTGGGCGCGTGCTTCGGCGTAGATCATCGTCACATCTCCTCGAGCTGCTGCTCGCGTTCGAGCCAGCGCTCGTATGCGTCGTCGTAGGCGTCCTCGAGCTCCTCGTCCGGGAGGTGCACAGCGGGCTCCCGCTCGAGCCGCGCGACCGCGTCGTCGAGATCCGACGCGAGCCCGGCGACCACCATCGCGCACGCCGCGGCGCCGCGCGCGGTCGCGTCGTGGGGCCCGCGACGGACGGGCACGCCGAGGACCGACGCGAGCACGTCGCCGAGGAGCGCGGACTGCGCGAGCCCCCCGACGAGGTGGAGCGCGTCGGGGGCGGGCGCGACCGCGTCGAGCCACGCGCGACCGGCGCGCGTCGCGAAGGCGCAGCTCTCGAGGAAGCTCCGCGCGATCTCCGCTCGGCCCGGCGGCGCGCTCAGGCTCGTCTCGCCGAACGGCAGCAGCAGCCCCGCGGGGCGCCCGGTGCTCAACGCCCGCAAGTCCATCGCCCGCGGCCCGAGGTGGGCGCTCGCGCCGCGCGCGCCGACGGCCGCGCCGCGGGCGAGCGCGTCGAACGCTTCGAAGGAGGGCAGCGCGAGCAGCTCCTCGAGCCACCGATGCGCGGTGCCCATCTCGCCGAGGTTCGCCTCGAGGCAGAACCCGTCGAGCGTGGGATCGAGCCACAGGCGCCGCGCGGGGTCGGGTCGCGGGCCGTCGACGCGACGCAGGAGCGGCGCGCTGCTGCCGGCCACGAGCGTGTCGGCGCCGCCGAGCCGCAACGCGGCTTGCGTATCTGCGCAGCCCACGGCCACGGGGACACCGGGCCGCAGCCCGAGCCGCGCCGCCGCCGCGTCGGAGACGCCGCCGAGGCGATCCGTCGGCGCCGCGAGGCGCGGCCAGGCCTCGTCGGGCAAGCACCCGGCGACGAGCGCGCGCCGTCCGCTCGCGACGTCGAGCATCATCAGGTCGGCGGCGACCGTGGCGTCGACGGCGACCTCGCCGGTGAGCCGGTGCGCGGCCCACCCGGGCAGGCCGACGACGTGTCGGATGCGGCCGTGCAGCTCCGGGGCGTTCGCTTCGAACCAGCGCGCGCGGGCGGGCGCGTAGATCCACGGCGGGAAGCGGCCGGTGCGCGCGTAGAGCGCGTCGTCGTCGAGGTCCTCGAGCGCCGCCCCCGCGAGCGCGCGGACGTCCCCGTTGGGGCCCGCGTAGAGCGTCGCGCCCGCGGCGTCGAGGAGCGCGCACGCGATCCGCTGGCCGGTGCACGCGACGCCGACGACGCTCGCGGGGTCGACCGCGGCGAGCGCCTCGAGGGTCGCCTCGTCGAGCGCGTTCGCGAGCTCGGCCGGCGCGTACTCGCGTCCGAACGGCGCGAGCTCGGGGGGGACCGTCGCGTGCCACGCGCGCTCCGCGCGGCTCACGCGCTCGCCGCCCGCGTCGTACAGGGTGGCCCGCGCGCCGCCGCTGCCGGCGTCGATCGCGAGCACGAGCTCGCCGTCGATCACAGGACCTCGGGGTTCGCGCAGTGCTCGGGCGTCTCCCCCCGCAGGATGCGCTCGATGTCCGAGGCGACCATCCGGGTCTGGTGCCAGATCACGTCGCGGGTCGCGCCGCCGATGTGCGGCGTGCAAACGACGTTGTCGAGCGAGAGCACCGGGTCGCCGGGGAGCGGCGGCTCCGCGGCGAAGACGTCGAGGCCCGCGCCGCCGAGCTTCCCGCTCCTCAGGGCGTCGAGCAGGGCGTCGCCGTCCACGAGCTGGTGGCGCGCGGTGTTGATCAGGAGCGCGCCGTCCTTCATCGAGGCGATGCGCTCGGCGCTCACGATCCGCCGCGTGTCCGGGGTGACCGCCGAGTGGAGCGAGAGGACGTCGCTGCGCTCGAACAGCGCCTCGAGGGTGACCCGCGTGACCCCGAGCTGTTCGAAGACGCTGTCCGCCACGTGGGGGTCGTAGGCGATGACGCGGCTGCCGAAGCCGCGGAGCCGAGTCGCCGTCTCGCGGCCGACCGCGCCGAGCCCGAGCAGGCCGACCGTCGCGCTCGCGAGCTCGAAGCCGCGGGCGGCGCCGAGGTCGGCGATCAGCGACTGGATGTCGGTGGGATCGAACCGCCCCGACGTGAGCCGCCCGTGCATCGGCACGATCCCGCGGGCGAGCGCGAGGATGAACCCGAGCGTGAGGTCCGCGACCGACCGCGCGTTGCGCCCGGGCGCGAACACGACGGGGACGCCCTCGTCGGTCGCGGTCTCGACGTCGACGTTGATCGGCTCGCCGCGGCAGCAGCCGATCGCGCGGAGCTTCCGGGCCTCGAAGACCTCCTCGTGGACGAGGTCGACCTCGACGATGAGCACGTCGACCTCGAGGTCGCTCACCCTCTCGGCGAGCTCCTCGGCCATGAGCAGCTTGCCGGTCTCGCTCCACGGCTCGTGGATGACCTCGCCGTGACGGGAGAGCATCGCGATGCCCTCCTTCGCGAAGTCGGCCGTGACGAGGATCTTCATCCGGCGAAGAGCAGGCCGCGCAGCTTCATGGCCTTGGTGACGTCGCCCTTGAACTTGAGCTTGCCGCTCATGAACGCGTTCGCGCCGCTGACCTCGCCGTTCATCATCGAGACGAAGTTCTTGTCCTTCATCTTGATGCTGAACTGCGCCTCGCGGCCGTCGCCCGTCTGCACGTCGACGGCGCCCTCTTCGAAGTGGACGGTCCACGTGCCGCCCTGCTCGCCGGTGATGTTGAACAGGAGCGTGCCCGTGAAGCCCTGGACCTTCTCGGGGTGGTCGCGGACGGTCTCGGGGAGGACGCGGTCGAACCACTCGGAGGGCTGCTCGATGTCTGCCATCGGGCGCTGACGGTAGGCGGGCTCGACACGCGGCACCGTGAGGGAACGCTCGGCTCGGAGGTCGAGCGAGGCTACGATGGACGGCGGTGCCGCGAACCGCGTTCATCACCGTTTTCATGGGCCTCTGCGTGAGCGGGTGCTTCTCCGAGGTCGAGACGCCGTTCCCCCCCGGGCTCGAGCCGCTCGAGGACAACGTCGCGCCCGCGCCGGAGCCCGTGGACGGCGACCCGTACCCCGAGACGCTGGTGATGGTCCGCCAGCTCGCGCCCTACACGCCGCGCACCCACTCGGTGCACGCGCGCGGCTTCGTGCGCGCGCCCACCGCGGACGTGTGGGCGGCGCTCCGCGATCCCGACGTGGGGGCCGACCGCCGCACGTTCAGCGACTGGAGCGCGACGCAGGTCGTCGAGCCCGAGTACGACTTCAGCTACGTGATCCACTCGGTGATCACGAACGTGATCGTCGTGGAGTACGACGTGACGTGGCGACACGGCGTCGTCGAGGGGACCCTCGAGCGCCCGCTCCTCGTGTCGGCGCGCTACCAGAAGACGGAGGGCAGCTCGGCGATCGAAGATCTGCAAGGCTCGATCCTCCTGCGCGAGGTCGAGCCGGGCGTCACCGAGGTGGCGATCATCGAGTACCTGCGCGCGGTCGCGAGCGGCCACGAGAACATCGAGAGCTTCCTGCGCGACATGTTCGCCGAGCTGGTCATCCTCTCCCACGGCGGCACCCTGCCTCCCGTCGACGAGCTCTGACGCGCGGTCTGCGTCGTGGAATTTTCGCGCAAAGATCGCGAAGGGGCCAAGACGTTTCTTCGACGCCGGTCGCGAAGATCGTCGACGGATCGCGACCGACTCGAAGGTCGCCTCGAAACCGTTCCTCTTTGCTCCCTTCGCGAACTTTGCGCGAAATTGCACCACCGTCAGAGTCAGCGAGAGCCGAGCCTCTGGCGCAAGACCCCTTCCGCGTCTTTGACCTGCGTGATCAGGTAGCGCGCGAGGATCGCCTGGCGCTCGTCGTCGGTGAGGTCGCCGTGGCGGCCGCGGGACGCGACGTAGAGGGTGATCGCCGACGCGACCGACACGTTCAGGCTCTCGACGAAGCCGACCATCGGGATCGCGTACGTGCCGGCCGCCGCGGCGCGCACCTCGGCGGAGACGCCCTTGTGCTCGTTGCCGAACACGATCGCCGCGCGTGGGACCTCCGCGATGGCCTCGGGGCCGACCGCGCCGTCCATCGCCGCGACGTAGACCGCGTAGCCGTTCGCCGCGAGGTGCTCGAGGCACGCGGCGGTGCTGCCGTGCTTGTGCAGCTCGAGCCAGCGGTGCGTGCCCCGCGTGACGCGGTGCGAGACGGCGAAGGGGTGGCGGTCCTCGATGACGTGCAGCTCGTGGCAGCCGAACGCGTCCGCCGAGCGCATCACCGCGGCGCCGTTGTGGGGATCGGCGAGGTCCTCGAGCACCGGGACGAGCGAGCGCGTACGCCGCGCGATGACCGCGTTCATGCGGGCGAGCCGCTCGTCGGTGACGAGGGGCGAGAGCACGGCCACGACGTCGCCCGCGGGGGCGGGCAGCGGGGCGGTGGCGTCGAGCTCGATGACCTCGGGGAGATCCCGGCGCACTACTCGTCCGACTTCGACCCGTTGCGGATGAGCACGCGGATCTCGTCTCCGATGAAGCTGTCGCTGACCTCCGTCGCGTCGTCCGGGACGGAGGCGTAGTCGAAGTCCTCGATCGTCATCGTCGGGCTGCGGAGGTTGGGCAGCGGGTCGGGCAACGTCTCGCCGAAGTCGAGGGGCGCGCCGATCGCCATCGGCGGGCGCTTGCTCCGGCGGACGTCGTCCTTGGCGTGCCGCAGCATGTCGAGCATCTCGCGCGCCGACCCGGGCCGCTCGTCGCGGTCGGTGCTCAGCGCGCGCATCACGGCGCGCTCGACGGTGGGGTTGAGGCGCGGCTGGAAGCGGCTCGGCGGCAGCGGCCGCGACCCGAGGATCTTGCGGAGCAGCTGCTCGTAGTTGTCGGCGTTGAAGGGCAGCACGCCCGTCAGGCACTCGTACATGAGCACGCCCATCGACCACAGATCGACGCGGTGGTCGATGTCGCGCTCTCCGCGCGCCTGCTCGGGCGAGAGGTAGTACGGCGTGCCGACCACGACGCCGGTGACGGTGAGCGACAACGTCGCGTCCTCGACCATCTTGCTGACGCCGAAGTCGAGGAGCTTCGCGACGGTGATCCCGCGCCGCTCGACGAGGAAGACGTTCTCGGGCTTGAGGTCGCGATGGATCACGCCCCGCTCGTGCGCCGCCTCGAGCGCCGAGAGGATCTGCTCCGAGATGTCGAGCGCCTCCTCCTCGGGGAGCGCGCCCTCGTTCTGGATGCGCTGCGCGAGGCTCTGCCCCTCGAGCAGCTCCATCACCTGGAAGGGCTTCCCGTCGTCGAGGTGGCCGAGGTCGAAGACCTCGACGATGTTCGGGTGGCCGAGCGAGCTCGCGACGCGCGCCTCGCGGAGGAACCGGCGCTCCGACTCCGAGCCGCTGTCCCACCCGCGGTACAAGATCTTCAGCGCGACGGGCTTCCGGATCCGCTCGTTGATCGCCCGGAAGACGACGCCCATCCCGCCGCGGCCGATGAGCGCCTCGATGCGGTACTTGTCCTCGACGAGCATGCCGATGAACTGCTCGAGCTGGGCGGGGTCGAGCGCCGCGCCTCCGCCCTCACCCTGCGACCAGGGATGCAGGCTGTGCTCCCAGGAGTAGTTCTCCTCGGAGGGGGGCGGCTTCGGGCGACGGCGGGGCTTGCTGACCTCGAGCCGCTTGCCGGTCACGGGGCAATGCGTGGACTCCGCCTCGTGGGGAAGCCCGCAGTGGCTGCACCGGATGAAGCGTTGCTGACTCATTCCCCCGCCGGGGCCCAAGGTATCGCCCGAGGCCTCGACTCACAAGGCCTTCGGGGCGCCCCTCAAGGGCGTCGCTGGCCCATCCGGATGCCGATCACGAGGGTGCCGTTCTGGTACGACTGACCCGCGATGAAGACCGGGTCGCCGGGGGACGCCACGACGTCGAGCTCGGGGAGGTAGTCGCGCTGGCCGGGGCGGTTGATCGAGACCTGGAGGCGGTAGCGACCCTCCGAGGTGACCTCGCGCAGCACGAGCCGCATCCGCCGCCCGTTGGGCAGCTGGACGATCTCCTCGGCGCCCACCCGCAGGTGCACGCGCGGCGAGGAGAGCAGCGCCATCGAGCGGTACGCGTCGAAGGGGGACCGGTGGAGCGCGGGCACGTTCGCGAGGCGCGGATCCACGGGGCCGGCCTCGCGGCCGGCGAGCACGATCAGGATCTCGCCGTCGGCCGTGTGCGCGTCCTGCGCGAGCGCCGCGCCGGCGAGGGCGAGCGTCACGAGCGCGAGCGAGGTGGCGATCCAGTGCTTCATGCGATCACTGAATCCTGTCTGGCTCGGGGGCCGCGGGCTCGGCGAAGTCGTCGGGCTTCTCGTCGCTGATCCAGACGACCGCGTACTGGGCGCCCTCGTCCTCGACCTGGAAGATCGCCCCCGTGCTGTGGCCGAAGTCGATCTGCTCGATCTCGGAGCCGGGCGGCGGCGCAGCGGCGATGGGATCCGGGTTGGTGTCCGGCGTCTCGGTCTGACCGGGGCGGATCACGAAGAACCAGAACGCCGCGGCCGCGGCGAGCACGACCGCGCCGACCCCGAGCCACAGGGGGCCGCGGGAGGGCGCCGGCTCCGCGCCCGCGTCCTTCTTGCCGCCCGCGACGACGCGGAGCCCCGGAGCGACCGGGGACAGGACCTCGGGCTCCTCTTCCGCCTCCGGCTCCGCTTCGTCACCGGCGGCGAGCGAGCCCTCGATCGCGGCGAACATCGCGTCGGCGTCGGGGGCCGCGAGGCGCTCGGGCGCGAGGACCGCTTGCAGCATCGTCCGCAGGTGGGCGAGGCCGTCGAGCTTCGCCTGGAGCTCCGGCTCCGACTCGATGCGCACGCGCAGGGCGTCCGCCTCCTCCGGGGGGAGCTCCCCGTCGAAGTAGAGTTGCAGCGTCTCGTCGAGGTTGGGCTCGGTCATGGTCATTCCTCGATGTCGAGATCTCCTTGCATGTACTCGCTCAGCGCGGACTGCATCTTCTTTCGGGCGTGGAACAGGCGGCTCATGATCGTGCCCTTGGGCACCTCGAGCACCTCGGACATCTCCTCGTAGGACAGCCCCTCGATCTCGCGCAGCACGATCACGGCGCGGTGGTACTCGGGGAGGTCGTCGAGGGCGGTCTGGATCTTCTCGAGGAGCTCGCGGCGGATCACTGTCTTCGAAGGGTTTGCATCGAGGATGCGTGGGAGCAACGTCCCGTCCCCGGCGATCTCGTCCGCCTCGCGGCCCACCCGATCGTCGTACTCGACTCCTTTGGAGTTCTTACGGCGTCGCACGTGGTCGATCGCGAGGTTCATGATGATTCGGTAGAGCCAGGTGTAGAAGCTGCTGGAGCCTTGGAACTGCCCGATGTGCCGGTGGACTTTGACGAACGCGTCCTGCACGACGTCCATCGCGTCCTGCTGATTCTTGACGACACCGAACGCCACCGCGTGTGCCCGCCGGTGGTACCGGTCGAAGAGGATACGGAACGCCGATGAGTCTCCCTCCTGGACGCGCTCGACGAGCTCCCGGTCGTCGATCTGGTCCGTCGAGGTCTTGGACGCGGCCTGCGAGGCTTCATTCACGCCCGACACCGCCTCGGCGGAGGCGGGGGCGTCGTCCTCGCGCGCCGGCTTCATCGCCCGATTTGTAGCACGCGCACACTCCCGAGCGTCTGCTAGCCTCACCGGCGTCGTGAACATCGAATCAGTGGATTCGGGCCTCGCCGGGCTCAACCCGCCGCAGAAGCGCGCGGTCCTGCACGACGGCGGGCCCCTGGTGGTCTTCGCCGGCGCGGGCAGCGGCAAGACCCGCGTGATCACCCACCGCGTCGCGCACCTCGTGGCCGAGCGCGGCGTGGCGCCCTGGAACGTCCTCGCCGTGACCTTCACGAACAAGGCGGCCAGCGAGATGCGCGAGCGGCTCGGCCGCCTCATCGGCCCCCGCGCGCGCGACCTCTGGGTGGGCACGTTCCACGCGACCTGCGCGCGCCTCCTGCGCCGCTACGCCAAGGAGATCGGCCTCGCGCGGGACTTCTCGATCTACGACGACGCGGACACCCGCGCGATGATCAAGCGGACCCTCAAGGAGCTCGACCTCGACGAGAAGCGCTACGACCCCAAGCGCGTCGCGGGGCGGATCGCCACCGAGAAGCAGGAGGTCCGCGGCCCCGACGAGATGATCATCGACAACATCTTCGACGAGCCGATCCAGCGGGTCTACGCGCGCTACGAGGAGCGGATGCGGGCCGCCAACGCGCTCGACTTCGGCGACCTCATCTACCGGATGGTCGTCGCGCTCGAGTCGGACGACGCCCTCCGCGCGGAGCTGAGCCGGCGCTTCCGTCACCTGCTGGTCGACGAGTTCCAGGACACGAACCGAGCCCAGTACCGGCTCGTCCGGGCGCTGTCGGCCGCGCATCGCGAGGTGACGGTGGTCGGCGACGACGACCAGTCGATCTACCGGTGGCGGGGCGCCGACCGCCGCAACATCCTCGACTTCCGCAAGGAGTTCCCGGACGCGCAGACGATCAAGCTCGAGCAGAACTACCGCTCGACGCAGCGGATCCTCCGCGGGGCCAACGCGATCATCAGCCGCGCGCTCGACCGCGAGCCCAAGGAGCTGTGGACCCAGAACCCCGAGGGTCCGCCGATCACGGTGCTGACCTGCGAGGACGAGCGGCGCGAGGCGCAGCTCATCGTGACCGCCGTCGCCGAGCTCCGCGCCGCCGGGCGCAGCCTCGAGGAGATCGCGCTCTTCTACAGGATCCACGCGCAGTCCCGGGTCTTCGAGGAGCAGCTCCGCCGCGACAACGTCCCTTACCGGATCATCGGCGGGATGCGGTTCTACGACCGCGCCGAGATCAAGGACGTCCTCGCCTACCTCCGGCTCCTCGCGAACCCGGCCGACGACGTGAGCGCGCTGCGGATCCTCAACGTCCCCGCCCGCGGCATCGGCAAGAAGTCGATCGAGGCGCTGCTCGACCTCGCCGCCCGGCGCGGCAAGGGGGTGTGGGACGCGCTCGTCGCGACGGTCGCCGCCGGGGGCTCGGGGGCCAAGCGGTTCCGCGGCTTCGTCGACCTGATCGGCGACCTCATGCAGAAGCGCGACTCGGGGGTGCCCCTCGCGGCGCTCGGGTACGCGGTCTACGCGGACAGCGGCTACAAGCAGTGGCTCGAGGAGCAGGACACGCCCGAGTCCGACGCGCGGCTCCAGAACGTGCAGGAGCTGCTCGGCGCGATCCAGCTCGCGCAGGAGGACGAGCCCGAGCTCGACCTCGCCGGCTTCCTCGAGCGCGTGACGCTCGAGTCGGCGGAGCGCGCCGAGGGCGAGGAGAGCGAGGAGAAGCTCACCCTGATGACGGTGCACGCCGCGAAGGGGCTCGAGTTCCCGGTCGTCGTCGTCGCGGGGCTCGAGGAGGACTCGTTCCCCTTCCGCCGCGGGCAGGAGCCGCTCGACGCGGAGGAGCTCGAGGAGGAGCGCCGCCTCGCCTACGTCGCGCTGACCCGCGCCGAGGAGCGCCTGCTCCTCACGTGGGCCCGGTCACGCCGCATGTTCGGGCGCGACGTCCGCTACATGGTCCCGTCGCGCTTCCTCGGGGAGCTGCCGGCCGACGACGTCTCCTGGCCGGGCCGCGATCGACGCGCGCCCGCCCGGTCGTCCCAACCCATGCGGCGCGCGCCGGTGCGCCGCGCGCCGCCCGCCGAGCCGCGCGTGCCCGGCGACTCGTACGTCGACACGTCCGACGGCTCCGACATGGGCGGCCCCTACGTCGGGATGAGCGTGCGCCACGTGAAGTTCGGGCTCGGCCGCATCGTCGCGATCAAGCCGTCGGTCCCGCCCCGCGTGGACGTCGACTTCCCCAAGGCGGGGGTCCGGACGATCCAGCTGAGCTACCTGTCGCCGGCCTGACGGTCAGGCCGCGTCCGAGGCCTTCTTCTTCTTGGCCTTCTTCTCGGGCTTCGCGGTCTCTGTCGCGGCCGGCGTCGAGCTCGACTCCGAGCTGGACTCCGAGCTCTCCTTCGCCTTCTTCTTCGTGGGCGGCTTGCTGTAGAGGTCGGCGTACCAGCCGTCCCCCTTGAGGATGAAGTTGCCGCCGCTGATCAAGCGCTGCGCCTTGTTCTTCCCACACTTCGGGCACTTGCGGACGGGGTTCTCGGAGATGCGTTGCTCCTTCTCCCACTCGTTCCCGCATGCGCTGCACGCATACTCGTACGTCGGCATGGGCCCCAAGTTGGGGCGGCCCGCGGGCTCGGTCAAGTCAGCCGAGCCCGCGTCGGTCAGCCCTTGTTCATCTCTTCGCGCCGCTTGAGCTCCTCGAGCGCGGCCTCGAGCTCGGCCATCTCTTCGGCGTCCATGTCCTCTTCCTCGGCGGCCTCTTCGACGCGCGCGGAGACGGCGGGCGCCTCCTCCTGGATGAGGCCCATCTCCCGCTTCAGCGCCTCGAGATCCGAGTCGGCCCCGGCCGTCGCCTCGAGCTGGGAGAACTTGTGCTTGAGCACGTCGCCCGAGTACTCCTCGCTGAGCTCGGCGCCGGCCTCCGCCTCGGCCTCGATCTGGTCGATCTTCTCGGCCATGCGATCGAAGGTCTCGAACGCGGAGTTGTCCGAGAGACCGCTCATGGTCTCCTGGATCGACTTCATCGCCTCGGCCCGACGCTGACGCGCGATGAGCACGTTCTTCTTGCGCTTGGCCTCTTCGATCTTGTTGTTGAGGGCGCGCAGCGCGGTCTTGAGCTGGTTGACCGCGACCTGCTGCTTGCGCCACTGCTCCTCGAAGGCGTTGGCGAGCGCCTCGTGCTCCTTCTTGCGGGTGAGCGCCTCCTTGGCGAGCTCGTCGTCCCCCGCGCGCACCGCGAGCATGGCCTTCTTGTGCCAGTCCTCGGAGACGCTCTTCTCGTTGTTGTACTGCTTCTGGAGTCGCTTCTCGTCAGCGATGGCGACGGCGACTTGCTTCTTCGCCTCCACCAGCTGCTGATTCATGTCGACGATGACCTGATTCAGCATCTTCTCGGGGTCTTCCGACTTGCTGATGAGGTCGTTGAGGTTGCTCTTGATGAGCGTCGCGAGACGGCCGAAGAATCCCATGTCGGTCTCTCCTCAGGCGTCGTCCGCGATGAGCTCGCGGAGCTGGGGGTGGTGCTTGGTCATCGCGATCGAGAAGTCGTCGAGGGTGCCCGAGAACTCGTTGAAGTCGATGTGCTCGATGCGGAGCGTCGCGACCATGACGAGGTCCCCGTTCATGATGCCGTACGCGCCGTGGACCATGTCCTCGGCGTTCAGGCGCAGGAGCTGCTCGTAGAGCGCGCCGCGCTGTGCCTCGCCCACCGTGCTGAGCTCGAGCACCTTCATCCGGAAGATGACGAGCCCCTCGGTCACGATGACCACGATGCTGTCTCGGGAGTCCGAGGGGTCGGACACGAGCCAGGTATCTGGAGCCACCTCTCGATGGGGGTGACCCGAACGGCTCAGGTAGGCCTCGATATCCTCACGCGTCCGCATTCGCCTCCTCGATCCACTGCACATCGACGGTACGCGAGCGCAGCGCGCGCGAGACTACCGCCGATCCCGTTTTGCCGACAAGCCGTGGAGCGGAGGTCTTATTCCGAGGCCGACTTACTCTTCGTCGGTCGGGTTGACGAGCTTGCGCGTCCAGAGGATCGCGTCCTTGCGCTCGCCGCTCGAGTAGATGCCGCCCGCGAGCAGGCCCGTCTTGCGGAAGCCGGTCGCGCAGTAGGCGGTCGCGATGCCGATGTCGTCGCTGGGCGCGAACCCGAAGGCGCTGACGATCCCGCGCTCCTCGAGCTGGTCGCAGAGCTTGCGGAGGCCGGCGGTGACGGCGATCACGTCGAGGTCGTCCTCGGGCGGGCGGACCACCTCGACCAGGGAGTGCCCGAAGCAGTCCTGGTACTCGGCGGAGATGTACATCGGGCGGCCCCGCTTGGCGGTCGCCTCGTAGTAGATCCGGGCCGCCTCGCGACCGAAGTCGTCGAAGGAGTTGAGGCCCTTGTCCTTGCGCCAGATCTCGTCGCGCGCCTTGAGCGCCGGGCCGTCCTCGATCTCGAGGACCGACACGAGCGAGAGGTCGTCGGGGACCTCCTTGGCGTTCTTCTTCCCGTGGGCGACGGTGCGCTCGGCGAGCCGGACGGCCTCCGCCGAGAGCTCGAGCGACGCGGTGCGCTCGTTGATCAGGCAGCCGCAGAGGTGCCCGTCGCTGCGCTTGTAGAAGCCCGGGATGGTCCCCTCGCGCACGAAGCCGACGCGGGTCCAGGACGAGACCTCGTCCTTCTCGACCAGGGTGATGACCTTGTCCACGCCCTCGCGCTTCGCCACGGACTGGATGAACAGCCGCTTGGCCGGGAGCGCCCCCGAGCGGAAGTCGATCACGCGGATGAAGCCGGTGCGTCGATTCAACAGGAGGCAGAGGAACGCGCTGTCACTCTTGAAGTGCAGCTCCTCGACCATCGGAGCCTTCGTGCTGCGTGCCGCCGCTGTAGCTCTGGCCATGTCCACCACCACCCCTCGGGAGAAAAAGCGCCGCACCATAGGTCGGGCCCCCTGAGGTGTCAATTCCCTCAGCGATCACCCCGATATACGGCCTCTGACGAGGCCTCGCGGAGCAGCGCGTCGTAGACCCCGGCGGGCTCCGCCCCGGCCGCGACGGCGGCCTCGACGCGCTCGAGCGCGTCGTCGATCGCCACCACGAACACGTCCTCCTCGACCGCGCCCTCGATCACGCGCCCGTTGACGTAGAAGGTCGGCGTCGAGCGGGCCCCGAGCCGTCGGGCGAGGGCCATGTCCTCGTCGATGGCCGCCTCGTGGATCCCCTCCGCGAGGGCCTCCTCGAAGCGGGGCAGGTCGAGCCCGAGCTCCTCGGCGTAGACGGCCAGGTCGTGGCGCCCGAGCGCCCGGCGGTTCTCGACCAGCAGGTCGTGCATCCGCCAGAAACCCTCGTCGCCCTGCTGCGCGTACGCCTCCATCGCCGCCGCCGCGGCCGGCCGGGCGTGGCTGTGACCCGGCAGGGGGTTGTGCCGGAAGACGTAGCGGAGCTGGCCCGGGTAGCGCCGGTCGAGCGCCTCGAGGGTGGGCAGGACGTTGGCGCACCAGGGGCACTCGAAGTCGCTGAACATCACCACCGTGATGGGCGCGTCCGCGGGGCCCCGGGCGGGGCGCTCGGCGATCGGGACGGCGTAGAGGACCCGGCGGTCGAGGCGGCGTCGCGCGGTCGCGGTCGGGGGCGGCCGCGGGGGCGCCTCGGGCAGCGACTCCCGCATCGCGGCCGCATAGAGGTCGGCGCGGGCGATCCCTCGGCTCATCGCCTCGCGCGCCAACCCGACCTCCTCCTGGAAGATCGTCTCGAGCTCCTCGAGCGACAGCGAGCCGAGGACGATGCGACCGTTGAAGTAGTAGGTCGGGGTGCCTCGAGCGCCGACCCGGTCGGCGACCATCAGGTCGTCCTCCACCCGGCCGACGTGGTTCTGGAAGCGCAAGGCGCTGGCGAAGGCCTCGGGGTCGAGGCCCTGCTCGGTCGCGAGCTGGAGGAACGTCCGATCGCTGAGCTCCGCGCACTCGAAGATCGCGTCGTGCATCGCCCAGAACCCGTCGACCCCGCGCTGCGCGCGCGCCTCCTCCACGGCCATCGCCGCGGGCAGCGCGTACGGGTGCATCGGCAGGGGGAGGTGTCGGTGATGGACCTGCAGCTCGTCGGGGTGCGCGGCGAGAAGGCGATCGAAGACGGGCGCCATCCGCTGGCAGTAGGGGCACTGGAAGTCGGTGAAGACGACGAGGGTCACCAGGGGCGAGGCGGCGCCGCGGCCGGGGCTGTCGTCGAGGGGGACGTCGACCCGCGGCAGGTCGGGGCGCTCGCCCCACGGGCCCGCGATGGTGGCCGCTTCGTTCGCCGTGACGGCGCCGGGTTGGCCGCCTCCACACGCGGAGAGAAACAGGAGGAGGGCGACCGGGGTGACGCGCAGCACGCCGACGTGATGGCACGGGCGCCAAGGGAAATCACGGGCCGGAATTGAAAAAGGCCGCCTCCCGAGAGAGGCGGCCTTCGACGTTCAGCGAACGTCCGTGTGGATCACTCCTCGAGCGCGCGGTTGATCGCCGCCTCGAAGGCGGGGAAGGGCTGCGCGCCCTGGAGGAGCCGGCCGTTGATGAAGCTGCTCGGCGTGCCGATGCGGGCGCCGGCGGCCGTCACGGCCTGCATGTCCGCCTGGACGGCGGCCTGGTGGGTGTGGTTGTCGAGCGCCGCCCGGAAGCGGTTCATGTCGATGCCACCGACCTGCTGCGCGAAGCGCTCCAGGTTCTCGCGGCTGAGGTCACGCTGGTTCTCGAAGAGGAGGTTGTGGTAGGCCCAGAACTTCGTCGAGCCACCCTGCGCGAACACCTCGGCGGCCGCCTCGGCGGCCGGCATCGCGTTCTGGTGGAACGGGAGCGGGTAGTTCCGCCACACGATCCGGACCTGCGTCGGGTAGCGCTCGGCCACCTGATCGAGGGTCGGGCCGATGCGGCCGCAGAAGGGGCACTGGAAGTCGCTGAAGAGCTGGATGGTGACCGGCGCGTTGGCCGGGCCGCGCGTCGGCGCGTTGCGGGGGACGGCGATCTCGTAGACCTGGTCCGGGGGCGGCTCGGCCGGCTCCGCGGGGGCCGGAGCCGCCGCGCCGGGGAGCATCTGGGGCGAGGTCGCGCCGTTGGCGATGAGCGCCTCGTAGAGGCCGCCGCGGGCGGTGCCGCTCGCGAGCTGCTGACGCGCGCGCGCCATCTCCTCGTTGATCACGGCCTCGAAGGCCGGGAAGGGCTGCGCGCCGCGGAGGTTGCGGCCGTTGATGAAGAACGACGGCGTGCCGCTCGCGCCGAGCGAGCGCGCGAGGTCCTGGTCCGCCTGGATGCGAGCCTGGTGCGTGTGTCCGTCGAGCGCGGCGCGGAAGCGCGCCATGTTGATCCGCGGCAGCGCCTGGGCCCACTGCTCGAGGTTCTCACGCGAGAGCTCCTGCTGATGCTCGAAGAGGGTGTCGTGGTAGGTCCAGAACGCCTCGTCGCCGAGCTGGGTCTGCACTTCCACGGCGGCCTCGGCGGCCGGCATCGCGTTCTGGTGGAACGGGAGCGGGTTGTGCTTGAAGACGAAGCGCACGTCGTTGCCGAAGCGCTCCTGGATCTGCGTCAGCGTCGGCTCGACGCGGGCGCAGAAGGGGCACTGGAACTCGCTGAAGGCGACGATCGTGACGAGCGCGTTCGCCGGGCCCTTCACGGGCGACTCGCCGACCGGCACGCGGTAGATCGCGGCCGGGTCGGGCTGCGGCTGGGCGGGCCGGGCGTCGGCGGCGGGGGCCGCGGGCTCCGGCGGGGGGGAGGTGCGCGCGTTGCGCATGAGCGACGCGTAGACCTGCGCCCGGGGGGTGCCGGCCTGGACCATGCGCTGCGCGTTCGCGAGCTCCGCGCGGACGGCCTGGTCGAACGCCTCGTACGGCTGCGCGCCGCGGAGGTTCACGCCGTTGATGAAGAAGTTCGGGGTGCCGCGCGCGCCGAGCGCGGTGGCCGCGGCGAGGTCGGCCTGGATCGCCGCCTGGTGCTCGTTGTTGTCGAGCGCCGCGCGGAACTGGGCCATGTTGAGGTTCAGCTGACCGGCGTAGCGCTCGAGGTCGGCGCGCTCGAGCGAGCCCTGGTTCTCGAACAGCAGGTCGTGCATCGCCCAGAACTTCTCGTTGCCGCCCTGATCGTAGGCCTCGCGCGCAGCCTGCGCCGCGGGGCCCGCGTTCTGGTGGAACGGGAGCGGGTTGTCGCGCCAGACGACGCGCAGGTTGTTGCCGTGCTCCTGCACGAGCCGCGCGAGCGTCGGCTCCACGCGCGAGCAGAAGGGGCACTGGTAGTCGGACCACATCACGATGGTCACGAGGGCGTCGCTCGGACCCCGCTGCGGCGCCCCTTCGGGCACCTCGGCGCGGAGCCGAACCGTCTCACCGTCCGCCGGAGCGTTGTTCGCCGCGCCGGGGGCCGGCGCCGCGTTGTCGGCGCCACGGCTGCCGCCTTCGTCCACCGCGATGGTGGCCAGCTCGGACTCGTCTCCGCCGCCGCTGTGGCCGATCAGATTCCCGATCGCCAAGCCCGCGACGAAGGCGATCAAGATCGAAATGATCGCAGATCCCTTACTCATGTTCGTACAAACCTTTCCGGTCCTCGCGCGCGCAGTCGTCGGCGCGCGAGTCTTCAAACTCGTTCAATGAATGGTTGGGTTTCGGATCCGGGGTGGGCGCCGTCGCGCGTTGCCTGCCGCTGGGCGGGCACCGTTGGCGCCCTCAGCGACTCGGAGGTCGCTCCACGCGATCACGAACCCCGGGGCGGGAGCCCCGATCGGCCGTGCGAGCGAAGACACCGTCAGGAGACGGTGGCCCGACTCGCGGCCGCACCGCGCCCGACGCCGCGACGTGCGCCGCGTCGATCGAGCCCGGTCCATCGTTGGGCGCCGAGTCCCGGGGCGAGCAGCGCGGGTCGTCCGAGCTGACACACCAGAGGACCTCGGAGCCTTGCTCGTGCTCTCCGCGACGCGCGCGGGGCGCGTCGTTCAGGACGTCGTGGAGAACGTCGCTCAGCAGCGTGGAGCCGTCGGACGAGAAGAACGGCCCGACCTCGGCGCTCTGCAGCACGCGTTGCTCTCGTACGAAGCCCATCGACGCCGGCACGCACATACACTCGTCCGCACGCGCGCTGGCCGGTGCCAGAGCGGGCGATACCATGGCTGCGAGCGCGGCCGCGGCGACGAGGGACTTGCAGAGCATGGAAGAGCGAAAGCCCCGGGAGTCTACAGCTCAGCCTTCGGGCGGCAACCCCCTCTCGATGACCGCGCGGCTCGACGCCCTCGATCCGGGCTGGGCCCGGTTCGACGAGCTCGTCGAGCACTGGAACACGCGCTCGAACCTCGTCGGCGCCAAAGAGCCCCGCGGTCGAGCCGAGATCCTGTTCGCGGACGCGGTGATCCTCGAGGACCGCGAGCTGCTCCCGGAGGGCGCTCGCATCGTCGACGTCGGCGCGGGGGCCGGCGCGCCCGCGATCCCGCTGCTGTTGTCCCGCCCCGACCTGACCGCGACGCTCATCGAGCCGCGCCGCCTGCGGGTCGCGTTCCTGCGCACCGCGATCGGGGCCCTCGAGCTCGCCGACCGCTGTACGGTGCTCGAGCAGAAGCTCGGGACGAGCCCGCCCGCGGGGGCGCCCTTCGACGTCGCCCTGAGCCGCGCGACGTTCCCCCCCGCGAAGTGGCTCCAGCGCGCCAAGGGCCTCGCCCCCCTCGCGGTGGTCATGGTGGCCGGCGAGCCGCTCCCCGACGGGAAGCGCATCGCCACCCGCCGCTACGAGCTGCCCTACTCGGGCAAGCCGCGCGCCCTCGGCCTCTACCGGATCTGAGTGAGGGGACGGATCGAATCTGAGTGAGCTCAGTCCCTACGGCGCGGGCGTCGCCGGTCGCGGTCGCCGCCACCACCGCCGCGGCTGCCAGACGACGGGATGATCTGGATCCGCCGGCCGAGGCCCTCGCCGTTGCTCTTGGTGGTGACGTCGGGGAACTTCGCGAGCGACAGGTGGATGAGGCGGCGGTCGCGCGCTGGCATCGGCTCGAGGGTGATCGTGCGCCCCTGGTCGACGGCCCGCTTCGCCTCGCGGCGCGCCATGTTCACGAGGTTCTTGTCGTGCCGGTCGCGGTAGTCGCCGCTGTCGACCACGATGTACCGCCGCCCGTCGGGGAAGCGGTTCACGATCTTGTTCACGAGGAACTGCAAGGCGTCGAGGGTCTGCCCCTTCTTGCCGATGGCCCGCCCCGCGTCCGGTCCGGCGACGTCGAGGACGACGCGCTCGTCGTCCTCTCGCACGTCCACGGTCGCGTCGAGGTCCATCCGAGACAGGATCCCCTCGAGGACCTCCCTCGCGTAGTCGGCCTTGCCGTCCTCGTCGAGGTCGTCGTCGTCGCGATCTTCGACCCCCACCAACAGCGCTCCCTCGAGGGGCGCCTCCTTCAGCTCGTTTTCACGCTCGTCCACGGCGTACCTTCCGCTTGCGCCGCGGGCGGCGCTTCTGCGAGTTGGGGGAGTCGTCGCTCCCGTCGTCGGGGTCCTCTTCCTCGTCGTCATCCGACGACTCGGCCGGCCCCGCCGCGTTGACCTCCCTCTGGAGGCGATACTCGTTCAGCCGCATCTGTGCGATGCCCAGCCCCGAGTTGGTCAGCATGTACAAGCACAAGCCGCTCGGCAGGAAGAGCATGAACACCGTGATCATGATGGGCATGAAGTACATCATCATCTTGGCCTGCGTCGGGTCCATGGACGTCGGGCTCAGCCGCTGCTGAACGTGCATGAGCACGCCGAGGCAGAGGGGCAGGACGTAGTAGGGATCCGGCGCGGAGAGGTCGACGAGCCAGCCGTAGAACGGCATGTGGTACAGCTCGATGTTCGTCGACAGCGACGTGTAGAGCGCCCACCAGACCGGGAGCTGGACGAGCGACGGCAAGCACCCCGCGAGCGGGTTGATCTTGTGCTTGCGATAGAGCTCCATCGTGGCGGCGCCCTTTTTCTCGGCGTCGTCCTTGTAGAGCTGGTTGATGCGATCCATCTCCGGCTTGAGCCGGCGCATCTTCGCCATCGAGCTGAAGCTGAGGTTGGTCAGCGGGAACAGCGTCAGGCGGATCATCAGCGTGAGCAGGATGATCGCGAGGCCCCAGTTGGGGATGTACTGATGCAGGACCCCGAGCAGCCGCGCGAGCTGGTTCGCGATGAGCGCGAAGAAGCCCAGGTCGATCATCTCGGGCAAGCCGTGCCCCGCGAGGTGGAGCGGGTCGGGCGCCTTCGGGCCCATGTAGGCGAGCGTCCGGTACGTGTGCGAGCCGCCCGGCTCGATCGCCTCCCAGCCGTACAGCAGACGCGACCGGAACAGCGTCCCGATCGCGTCGTCGCTGTTGGGCAGGTCCGTCGCGGCGAGGGCGCAGCGCGCCGCGGGGGCGCCCGTGTCCGCGGCCATCGCCTGCGTGAAGTAGACGTTCTCGACAGCGGCGATGCGGACGTCGCCGTCGCCGTAGCCGTGCTCGCCGTCCTCGGTGAGCTTGCCGCGGTCCTTGCGCTCGGTCTCGTCGCCGTAGAGGCACGCGCCGTGGCTGATGTAAGAGCTGCGCGACGCGATGATGCCGCCCGACTCGTCCTCGCGCTCGACCCAGTGCCAGGCCTCGAGCTCGAGCCGCGTGGTGCGCTCGTAGTTGGCCGTGTTCTCGACGCGGACCGTGTGCCAGAGCTGGTACGGGCCCTGGCCGGCGACGAAGGCGCGGACCACGCGCACGCCGTTGCCGCTCCACGTCAGGTGCACCTCGCGCTCGGAGACCTGATCGAGCTCCCACACGGCGTCGTCGGGGATGTCGATCCCGCCGAGCTGCATGCGGAGCGACTCGTAGCGCTCCTGCTCGTCGTAGCCGTGCCGCGGGTGACCGGGGGTGCTCGTGGTGAGCACGTCGAGCGGGTTGCCCTCGTCGTCGGTGAAGCGCGGGTCGTTCGTGATCTCGAACGAGGTGACGCCGCCGCCGAGGTTGTCGATCTCGGCGCGGTAGTGGTCGGCGACGATGGTGCCCACCACGCGCCGCGCGAGGCGCGCCTCGGGCGCGAGGTGCTCGACCGCGGCCTCCCCGTGCGTCGCGTCGGACGGCTCGTCGGGGGCGTCGGTCGTCTGGGGCGTCTCGGGGGGCGCCTCGGAGTCGAGGAGCTCGGTCGCCGTGTAGTAGAGGACGGCGATCCCGACCGCGACGACGATCAGGGCGAGGGTGCGCCGGTTGTTATTGTCCATCGGGGTCGGCCGTGAGCTCGGGCGGCGGATCGAAGCCACCAGGGTGGAAGGGGTGGCATCGGCTGATACGGCGAACGCCCAGCCAGCCTCCCCGCAGCGCGCCGAAGCGCTCGATGCAGGTGGCCGTGTACCGGGAGCAGGACGGATGGAAGCGACAGACGCTGCCGATGAGCGGAGAGAGCGTCCACCAGTAGACCCGGATCAAGACCAGGAAGACCTGCGCCATGATGCCCGGGCTGGGAGCTGCTCTGACTTCGCTCGTCACGTGGTTTCGGGGGGCTCGAGGACGGACGTCATGCGGCGGCGGACGCGGCCGAGCTCGTTCTCGACGTCGTCGTAACCCAGAAGGGGGGCACCCGATTTCGCGATGATCACGACATCGCACCCCTTCGGGAACATCAGACGGTTACGCCGGAACACCTCTCTCACCACTCGCTTCACCCGATTTCGCCCAACCGCGTTCGCGACGCGCTTGGTTACGGTCACGCCGAGTCGTGTCGGGGCCGAAGCGTCCGGCCGGGGGCGCAGCACGACGACGAAGTGTCGCGTGTGCACCCGATGGCCGTCCCGCTGGACAACGAGGAACTCGGCGCGCCGCCGGAGTCGCTGATCGCGAGGGAAGACGTCGCGCGGGAGCTCCTCGCCCTGCTCGGTCGTGGCCGGCTCCGTTACTTCTTGTAGCCGCTGACCGCGAGGCTCTTGCGGCCCTTGGAGCGGCGACGCGAGAGGACAGAGCGGCCGCCGGCGGTCTTCATGCGAGCACGAAACCCGTGCTTCCTGAGGCGGCGGGTTCGGTGCGGTTGGTAGGTGCGCTTCACAGCATTCCTCCGTGCGATACGGGGTTGAATCGGGCCTTCTACGGCGGACGCATGGAACCGTCGACGCCGAGAAGGCGGCAAGTAAGACGCTCGATCGGGAGCCTGTCAAGGCGGCGCGAGCAACCCCGCGTCCAAGAAGCTGAAGTACCCCTCCCGCCCGATCACCACGTGGTCGAGCAGCCGGATGCCGATCAGCTCGCCCGCGCGGGCGAGCCGCTCGGTGAGCGCGACGTCCTCCGCGCTCGGCGTCGGCTCCCCGCTCGGGTGGTTGTGGAGCACGATCACGCTCGCCGCGGCCTCGCGGATCAAGGCCCGGAACACGTCGGCGGGGGCGACGGGGCAAGCCGTCAGCCCGCCGCGCGCGATCTCGATCGCGCGGATGGGGCGGCTCTTCGCGTCGAGGGCGACCGCGCAGAACACCTCGACGTCGAGGTCCGCGAGGGAGGCTCGAAACGCGGCGTCGACGTCCCGGCTCGACGAGATGCGCGCGCGACGATCGAGGGGCCGGCTCAGGACGCGGCGGCCGAGCTCGACCGCGGCGATCAGCCGGCTGGCCTTCGTGGGGCCGAGCCCGACGAGCTGCTCGAGCCCACCCGCGCCGAGCTTGGCGAGGCCGTCGAGGCCGCCGACCTCGTGGAGCAGTCGGGTCGCGAGGACGGCGACGGGCTCGCCCGCCCCGCCGGTGCCGAGCAAGAGGGCGACGAGCTCGGCGTCCGACAAACGGGTCTGACCGACGGAGCGGAGGCGCTCGCGGGGGCCTTCGAGGGTGAGAGCTTCCATGCGGCGAGCCTGGTGCAGGTCCGGGGCCGGACTCGCGGTCCTGTGATTCCGCGCAGTTGCGGCCGCGGATCGGCGACGGCGGCGAAGATCGAGCGGCGATCGCCGCCGATCCGCGAGGGGCGCGCGCGGGCGCGGGGTGCTAACGAGGGGCGCAGTGGATCGCCGGAGGCTGTTGATCGGGGGGATGTGGGTCGCGGCGATCGCGGCGATCGTGGCCATCTACCTGACGCTCGAGCCGCCGGTCGACGACGTGCAGACCCGCGAAGGCGGCGAGGCCCGCACGTTCGTCGCGGGCGAGGACGTGGCCGAGGGGCCGAGCCGCATCGGTTTGGCCGTCGCCGAGGACACCGGATCGGTCGCGCACTACCGCGGCGGCGTTCGTCACACGGGGCGCAGCCCGTTCCGCGGACCCGCGAGCGCCGCGCGCGCCTGGCAGCACGAGATCGGCGCGCGCATCTCGGCGCAGTCGGTCCTCGGCGAGGACGGCACGATCTACGTCGGCGCCCACGACCATCGGTTCTACGCGATCTCGCCGACCGGCGAGGAGCGCTGGTCGGTCCCGATGCACCAGAAGGTCTGGTCGGCGGCGGCGGTGGTCGGCGACACCGTCTTCGTCGGCTCCGACGCCGACGCGTTCTTCGCGCTCGACACGGCGAACGGCCACACGCGCTGGCGGATCCGCGCCGAGGGCGACGCCGACGGGGCGCCGGCGATCTACGACGGTCACGTCTACTTCACCGCCGGCCCTCACCTCTACGCGGTCACGCTCGACGGAGAGCTGCAGTGGCGCTTCCAGGCGCGCGGGCCGTTCCTCATCTCGAGCCCCGCGATCGACTCGGACGGGACGATCTACGTCGGCTCGATCGACGACCACGTCTACGCGGTGGCGCCCGACGGCCGCCAGCGCTGGGAGTACAGGAGCGGAGGCAACATCAGCTCGAGCCCGGTGATCGGCGACGACGGGCTGATCTACTTCGGGTCCGACGACGAGTACGTCCACGCCCTCGACCGCGACGGCCACCGCGTCTGGCGAACGCACCTCGACGGGTTCATCCGCGCGCCGGTCGCGCTCGGGCGCAACGGCGACGTCATCGCCGCGGTGTACGGGCCGCGGCCGCGCGTCGTGTCGATGAGCGCGAGCGACGGGGAGCTGCGCTGGTACTTCCCCGTCAACGTGACCGAGTCGCCCGAGATCGGCGTCGCCTCCGGGCCGCTCGTCGATCGGGACGGCAACCTCTACTTCGGCGCGCACGACGACTTCCTCTACGCGATCTCGGGCGAGGGCGCGCTGCGCTGGATTCACCGCTTCGGCGAGGACATCGACTCGGCGCCGATCTTGGCGGAAGACGGAACCCTCATCGTCGGGTGCGACGACGGGTTCCTGTACGCGATCGTCGAGGACCAGGGGCGGTCGGACGCGGGGGCGGGAGCCGACGCTGGTGCGGAGGGCGAGGCCGCGGCCGAGGTTGAGCCCCATTCCGAGCCCGCTTCCGAGCCCGAGCCCGAGCCCGCGACCGAGCCTGCGGCCGGTTCCGAGCCCGCGTCCGCGGCCGAGCCCGGCGCCGACTGACAGGGTTCGGAGGTTCATCCGCGCTCCCCGGTCACCGGGCTCTTGACAAACTTGGTTGGTCAACCAACTTATACGTCGTGGCCCGCCGACCCAACCGCACCGCTCGCCGCGCGCAGATCGTGGAGGCGATGCTGCGGGTGATGGCGGCGCGCGGCTACGAGCGCTCCTCCGTCGCGGCGATCGCCGAGGAGGCGGGGCTCACGCCGGGGCTCGTCCACTACCACTTCCGAAGCAAGGAAGAGGTGTTGCGGGCGCTCCTCGAGCACCTCGAGGCGATCCTCGAGGAGCGCTTCGTGCGGTTCTCGCGCGGCGCGGCCAACCCGCGAGACCGGCTCGCCGCGTTCGTCGACGCGCACCTCGCGCGCGACGCGAGCGCCCGACCCGAGGCGGTCGCGTGCTGGGTCGCGCTCGGGACCGAGGCGCTCACCCGCGAGGACATCGGGGCGGCGTACCGCGACATGGTCGGCCGCCACCTCGCCGTCCTGCAGGGGCTCGTGCGCGACGCGCTCGACGCGGCCGCAGGCGACGTCGCGCGCGCCCCCGCGATCGCCGCGGGGCTCTACGCCGCCATCGAGGGCGCGTTCCGGCTGGCCGCGATCGCGCCGGGGGTGATCCCCGAGGGCTCCGCCGCCTCGACCCTGCACGCCATGACCGACGGGCTCCTGGGCCCGAGAGAGGAAACGCCGTGACCATCGCCGTCTACGCCGGGACGTTCGATCCCTTCACCTTCGGGCACCTGTCGGTCGTGAAGGAGGCCGTGCGCCTCTTCTCCCACGTGCGCGTGCTCGTCGCGGTGCACCCGACCAAGGAGCCGCTCTTCGATCTCGCCGAGCGCATCGCGATGGCGCGCGAGGTGGTCGGCCGCATGCCCACCGTGAGCTGCGACGGCACCGCGGGCATGGTCGTCGACTACGCGCGCGAGATCGGCGGGACGGTGCTCGTCCGCGGCCTGCGAGGCGAGGCGGACGCCGCCTACGAGACGCGCCTCGCGCAGAACAACCGCGAGCTCGGCCCGGAGATCCTCACGGTGATGCTCCCCGCGGAGCCGGCCCTGTCGGTCGTGTCGAGCACCGAGCTCAAGCGCCGCGCGCGGGCCGGTGAGCCGATCGAGTCCTTCTGCCCGCCGGTCGTCGCGAAGCGACTCGTCGCGAGGCTCGCGGGAGACGCGTCGTGAGGCTCGTCCCCCTCGGCGTCGGCGACGCGTTCAGCGCGCGCTGGTACTCGTC
Organism: Sandaracinaceae bacterium; assembly: GCA_020633195.1. Classification (GTDB taxonomy): domain Bacteria; phylum Myxococcota_A; class Polyangia; order Polyangiales; family Sandaracinaceae; genus JACKEC01. Next base: position 176,672 of record JACKEC010000019.1, read on the forward strand.
GTGCCTCGCCCTCGAGCACGCGGACCGCTGGATCCTCCTCGACTGCCCGCACCCGATCCGGAAGATGCTCGCCGAGTCGGACGCGGGCGTGGACCTCGACCGCGTCGAGGCGGTCGCGCTCACCCACCTCCACGCCGACCACGCGTCGGGGCTCGAAGGCTACGGCTACTTCGCGCACTTCGCGCTCGGGCGCCCCGCGGTGATCGCGGCGCACCCGCCGGTGGTGGCGCGGCTCTGGGATGGCCACCTCGCGGCGGGCATGGAGCGCCTGGTCACGCCGGACCGACCCGCCAAGCGGACGTTCGCCGACTACTTCGAGCTGACCTCGCTGACCGTCGGCGAGGCGACCGAGGTGGGCCCGTTCACGATCGAGTGCCGGCCCACGCGTCACCACATCGCGACGACCGCGTTCCGGATCCACGCCGGTGATCACAGCCTCGGCTACAGCGCCGACACCGCGTTCGACCCCGCGCTGATCGCGTGGCTCGACGAGGCCGACCTGATCGTGCACGAGACCAACTACGGCTCGCAGCACACGCCGTACGCGAAGCTCGCCGAGCTCCCCGCCGCGCTCCGCGCGAAGATGCGGCTGATCCACTACCCGGACGACTTCGACCTCGACGCGAGCGTCATCGAGCCGCTCGTCCAGGGGCGCGTGGTCCGGCTCGGCGCCTGATCCCCGCGCCGGATCTCCCCGCGACGGTCGCGAGCTCGAGCGTCTCCTGGGTCGTCGCCTCGCGCTCCGCGCTCGCGAGCCGTCGCCGCGCCTGCTCGCGGTGCTCGTCCAGCCAGGCCGAGGCGCTCTGCGTCGCGAGGAGCCGGGCCGAGTGCTCGGAGGCGAGCGACTCGAGCAAGAAGGATTGCAGCTCGACGAACAGCAGCTCCCTCACCGCGACCTCGGTCAGCTCGGCCTCGGACGCCCACGGCGTCGGCGGGTAGCTCGGTCGGGTCACGTCGAGGTGGAGCGGGAGGAGCGCCTCCGCGCGCACGTCGAGCGAGCCGATGCCGCCGAACCGCGCGCAGACGACCTCGACGCCGCCGAGCCCCTCGGGGCCCTGGGCGCGCATCACCTCGTCGCTCAGGCGCAGCATCACGCGCGCGACGTCGGCCTCGTTCGCGGGCGCCTCGAGGACCGCGTCGGTCGGCGCCCCGCGGCGAGCCAGGATCCGCCCGAGGCGCCGGCCCACCACGATCGAGGGCCCCGGTCGCGCGGCGAGCTCCTCGGCCGCGCGCTCGGCCACGCGCGCGTTGAACGATCCGCAGAGGCCGTGGTCGCTGCCGAGACAGACGAGGACGCGCGGCGCCTCGGCGTCGATCCCCGGCAGCATCACCCCCGCGCACGCCACCGCCTCGTGGAGGGCCTGCCGGTAGAGTCGGTAGGGCTCGAGCGCGGCCCGCGCGCCGCGGAACCGGCTCGCCGCGACCGAGCGGACGGCGTCGAACGCCTCGGACAGGACGCTCAGCGCGTGGAGCCGCTGCGCCAGCTCACGGCTTCGCTTCACGCCGCCCCTCCGTCTCGCGCGCCGCCCGCAGCAGCTCCACCCAGCGAGGCTCCCACCCCTCGCGCGGCGCGCTGGTGAAGGCCGCGACGAGCTCCCGGGCCTCGTCCCGCGCGCAGCGGAGCGCTCGCTCGAGGACGCGCGAGGTGACCGCCGGCTCGAGCCCGTCGAGGTGGCCCTCCGTGATCGCGACGAGGGAGGCGATCTCGTCGGCACGCGAGCGGGCGGAGAAGCGCGGCTGGCGGAGCAGCTCGCGGAGCTGACGACCCCGGCGCAAGGTCACTTGCGCACGCGCGTCCACGTCGAGGCCCACGCGGGAGAGGCCCTCGAGCGATTCGAACCGGGCGATCGCGATGCGCAGGTTGTGGGACGCGGCCCGCAGCTCGGGGGTCTGCGCCGCGCCGCCGACGCGCGACACGCTGCGCCCGATGTCGATGGCGGGGCGGAGGTTGCGCTCGAAGCGACCCGAGTCGAGGTAGAGCTGCCCGTCGGTGATGGAGATCAGGTTGGTCGGGATGTAGGCCGAGATGTCGCCGTCGGTGGTCTCCGCGATCGGGATCGCGGTGAGGGTGCCGCCGCCGCCCGCCGCGCTCATGGCGGTCGCGCGCTCGAGCAGCTCCGCGTGCACGTTGAAGATGTCGCCCGGGTAGGCCTCGCGGCCGGGCGGGCGACCGAGGAGGAGCGCGAGCTCGCGGTACGCGTCGGCGTGCTTGGTGAGGTCGTCGATGACGAGGAGCGCGTGCTCGCCGCGATCGCGGAAGTGCTCGGCGACCGTCGCCCCCGCGTAGGGCGCGATGTACTGCAGGCCCGGCGGCCTCGAGGAGTCGGCGCAGAGGATCGTCGTGTGGCGCAGCGCGCCCGCGCTCTCGAGGGTGTCGCGCAGGGCGAGCACGCGCGAAAGCGGCTGGCCGACGACGACGTAGACGCAGCGCACGTCGGTCCCCGCCTGGGCCGCGACGATGTCGAGAGCGAGCGCCGTCTTGCCCACGTTCCTGTCGCCGATGAGGAGCTGGCGCTGGCCGCGGCCGATGGGGATGGCCGCGTCGATCGCGGTCACGCCCGTGTGCAGCGGCTGGTTCACCGGCGCGCGCTCGGTCAGCTCCGGCGGCGGCCGGAACACGGGGGCTCGATCCCGAGGGAGCGGCGGACCTCCGTCGAGGACGGCGCCGCTCGCGTCGATCAGGCGCCCGAGCAGCGCCTCGCCGACGGGGATCGACGGCAGCTCCCCGGTCGCCACCGCCCCGTCGCCCGCGCGGGTCGCGTCCTGCTTGGTCAGGAGCGCCGCGCCGACCTCGTCGACGCCCACGTCCATGGCGATCGCGAGGGCGCCCCCGTCGAGCCGCAGCAGCTCCTGGTAGCCGAGCTCCGGGATGCCGCTCGTCGTCAGCACGCCGTCGCCGATCTGGCGCACGACGCCCTTGGCGCGAAACCGCGCGCCCACGTCGACGCCGCGCTCGGCGAGCGACGCGAGCGAAGCGCGGAGCTCGGCGGTCATCGGGACGCTCATCGGGACTCCAGCGCCGACCGCGCCCCCTCGCGGGTCAGCTCGGCGAGGGAGGCGGCGCTCGCGTCCACGACCCCGGCGTTCGTCGTCACGCGCAGCCCCGCCCCGAGCGCGGGGTCCACGCTCACCTCCACCGCGGCCCCCACCGCGCGCTCGAGGGCAGCGCGCAGCTCCGCGTCGAGCGGAGTCGCGCTCTCGACGCGGGCCGCGTCTGGCCGCGGGTTCATCGACACAAGCTCGGCCGCGACGAGGCGGGTCAGCGCGGCCTGGAGATCCGGACCCTCGAGCCGGCGCAGCAGCCCGTCCACGGTCCGACCGGCGGTCTTGGCGACGAGCTCGGTCAGCTCGCTGGCCTCGCGCGTCACGCGACGCTCCGCCTCCTCGTCGGCCTTCGCGATCACGGCGGCGGCCTCGCGCTTCGCCCCCTCGAGCAGCGCGTCGGCGCGCGCTCGCGCCTCCGCCTCGGAGGTCGCGCGCTCCGCCTCGAGCTCCGCGTCGAGCGCGGTGAGCCGCGCCTCGAGCTCCGCCTCGGCCCCACGCGTCGTCGCCTCGCGCGCGCTCAGCGCTCGCTCGAGGTCCTCGTGCCGCTTCACCTCGGCGTCGAGCGCGCGCTTGATCGGCCGGAAGAACAGCCACCCCAGCGCCACCGCGAGCAGGCCGACGTTGGCCAGCTCGAACAGGAAGGTGGTGATGTCGCTGGACACGGCTCGCCTCAGGTGGTGATGAATGGGTTGGCGAACAGCAGCACGAGCGCGATGACGAGGCAGAAGATCGCGGTCGACTCGATCATCGCGAGCGCGACGAACTGATTCCGGGTGATGCCCGCGGCCTCGTCCGGCTGCCGAGCGAGCGCGTCCATCCCGGCGGCGCCGATCCGGCTCTCGGCGAGCGCCGCGCCGACCGCGCCGAGGCCCATGGTCAGGCCCGCGGTGACGATCGACGCCAACATGAGCACGGCTTGGTCAGTCATCGTTCTTCCTCTCCGACGCGGATCGCCGCCCCCACGTAGACGCACGCGAGCACGGCGAAGATGTAGGCCTGGAGCAGCCCGATCCCGAGATCGAGCGCCATCAGGGGGATGGGCACGAGCAGGCCGACGAGCGCGACCGCGAGCCCGACGACGAGGCTGCCCGACATCATGTTGCCGAACAGCCGGAGCGCGAGCGCGAGGGTGCGGCTCACCTCCGAGACGAGGTGCAGCGGGAAGAGCAGCGGGTTGGGGCGGAAGTACTCGCGGAGGTAGCCCCACACGCCGCGCTTCGCGATGCCCGCGATGGGGACGGCGAGGAACACCGACGCAGCGAGGGCTGCGGTCGCGGGCAGCTTCACCGTCGGCGCCTCCACGCCCGGGAGCTGGCCGGCGATCGCCGAGGCCGCGATGAAGAGGAAGAGCGTCCCCGCGAAGGACGTGAGCACCAGCGACGAGGAGCCGGCGGTCTGCTGCACGAGGTCCTCGAGGAACCCGAACGTCAGGCGCGCGGTGGCCGCGAGGCGACCGGCGGGGCGCCGGACGACGGCGCGCGCGGTCAGGCGCCCGAGCACCGCGAGCGTCGCGCTGAGGACCAGCGTCGTCACCACCGTGCGCGTGATCGGTAGCGGACCGATCGAGAACACGGTGACGTCGCCGAAGAGGTCGGGCCTCATGTCGGCCTCCGCGCGTGTCGCAGCACGCCGACGAGGAACGCGGCGCCCCACCCCGCGGCGCCGGCGAGCACGTGGCCCTGCGTCGCGGCGAGCACGAGGAACCCCGCGACGAGCGCGTACCGCGCGAGGAAGCCGAGGGGGTGTCCCTCGCCCCGCGCGAGCAGCAGGCCGTGCGAGCCGCCGACGAGGAGGCCGAGCGCGGCGAACGTGATGGTGCCGGTCATCGGTGAGACCTCAACGCTCGATAGGCCGCAATTCCACCTACGCACGCGCCGAGGACCAGCAAACCGAGGGTGGCGCGGGCGCCGGTGTGGAAGCGCGCGTCGAGGTACGCGCCGACGAGCGCGCCGCCGAGCGTGAGCCCCGCGATCGGCCATCCGGCGGCCCCGATCAGCGACACGCTGCGCCAGAACGACGTCGGCTCGCGGCGTCGCCGACGCTCGAGGTCGCGCCGGACCGAGCGGTCGAGGTCGCCCCGTCGGAGCCGATCGTTCATCGCGAGCTCCGCGCCGAGTCGCCGAGCTCGCGAGCGATGCGCTGCTCGAGGTGGGCGAGCTGTCGCCGTGTCGCGAGGCCCGAGCTCGGCGCCTCGAGCGCGCGGCCGAGCTCGGCGAGGAGGCTCTCTTCCGTGTCGCCTCGCAGGATCAGCGGAGAGAGGAGGGTCGCCGTGTCGTCCGTCACCCAGAGCAGCCCGCCCGCGGACGCCGCGAGGGACGTGCCGCCTGCGGTGTGGATCAGGATCAGCCCGTGCGCGACGGGGAGCACGCACGGCTCGGCGCCCGGGCGAATCCCGACGAGGCCGCTCGCGCACGGGACGCGGAGCCCCTCGACGGCGACGTCGAGGACGGCCTCCACGGGCGTGCGGAGGACGGCTCGCAGGTGACGCTCACGCGGCACGGCTCGCCTCCGCGAGCGCGCCGATCATGAAGAGCGCGTCCTCGGGCAGGTCGTCGCAGCCCCCCTCGAGGATCGCCTCCACCCCGTCGAGGGTGTCGCCGATCGAGACCGAGCGACCGGGCTCGCCGGTGAAGGTCTGCATCACGTGGAACGGCTGGGTGAGGAACGCGCGGAGCCGCCGCGCGCGGCCGACCATCGCGCGGTCGTCGGCCGACAGCTCGTCCATCCCGAGCATCGAGATGATGTCGCGCAGCTCCTCGTGCCGCGCGAGCATCGAGCGCGCGCGCTCGGCGAGCTCGTAGTGGCGCGCGCCGACGATGGCGGCGTCGAGCGCCTTGCTCGTGGAGGTCAGCGGATCGACGGCGGGGTAGTAGCCCTCGGCCGCGACGTCGCGCGACAGCACGAGCGCGCTGTCCATGTGCCAGAACGCGTGCGTCACCGCGGGGTCGCCGAAGTCGTCGGCCGGGACGTACACCGCCTGCACCGAGATCATCCCGCCGCGCTTGGTCGCGGTGATGCGCTCCTCGATGGCGGCGATGTCCGCGGCGAGCGTGGGCTGGTAGCCGACGCGGGACGGGGAGCGACCGAGCATCGCCGACACCTCCATGCCGGCCTGCACGTGGCGATAGAGGTTGTCGGCGACGAACACCACGTCCTTGCCCAGCTCGTCGCGGAAGTACTCGGCGAGCGAGAGCGCCGCGAGCCCCACGCTGAAGCGCGCGCCGGGGACCTCCTTCATCTGCCCGAACACGAGCGCCGTCCGATCGAGCACGCCGCGCCGGCGCATCTCGTCCCACAGCTCGAGCCCCTCGCGCGAGCGCTCGCCGATCCCGGCGAACACGGCGACGCCACGGAGGTCCTCGACGACGTTGTGGATCAGCTCCGTGAGGACGACCGTCTTGCCCACGCCCGCGCCCCCGAACACGGCGGCGCGGCCGCCATGCACGAACGGGCAGAACAGGTCGATGACCTTGATCCCGGTGTGGAAGACCTCGCTCCAGCCGACGCGCGCGCTCGGCGGCGGGGCCGCGCGGTGGATGGACCACCGCGGGACGCCTTCGAAGCCGGGGCCTCCATCGAGCGGTCGGCCCTGCAGGTCGATGACGCGGCCGAGCAGCGCCTCGCCGACGGGGATGCTCAGGTGCTCGCCGACGACGTCGACGCGAGCGCCCGCGCGCAGCCCGCGCGTGTCGTCCACCGCGATCGCGCGCGCGCGCCGCTCGCCGAGGTGCGCGTGGATCCACGCGAGGACGTCGTCGCCGTCGGGGCGCGCGCAGCGCACCGCGGTGAGCAGCGGCGGGGCGCGCCTCGCGAAGCCGAGGTCGAGCACCGTGCCGCGGATCGCCTCGACCGATCCGCCGTCCTCGGTAGCCACGAGACGGATGTACGCCCTCGCGCAGTGCGGGCCATCGAGCTCGCCGCGCGGGGATTCGGGCTGGACGCGGGGGCGCCGGAGCGGTTACTCGTGGATCGCCGGGGGGGCGGGGCGTGGGGTCTCGATGGGCCCCTCGTCACCGGAGGAGCCCATGGCCGCCTATCTCATCGCAGCGTACGACGTCACCGATCCCGAGCAGTTCGCCAAGTACAACCCGGGCAGCCTCCCCGTGATCATGGGGACGATGGAGAAGCACGGGGGCAAGGTGCTCTCCGCGGGCGGCGACGGCACGTGGCTCCAGGGCTCGCGCCACGTGATGGTGATCATCGAGTTCCCGTCCGTCGAAGCGGCGGAGGCCTGGGAGAGCGACCCGGAGTACGCGCCGGCCAAGGCGATCCGCGTCGCCTCGACGGGCAACCGCTTCGAGATGATCGCGCCCAGCTTCAAGATGCCGGGCTGAGCGAAGCCAGCTCAGCCAGCTCAGCCAGCTCAGCCCGCTCAGGCGCCCTGCGCGATGCGCCACACCGTCTCGGCGTAGTCCACGCGGTGTGCGCGCGTCGGCACGGGCGGCGGGAGGCCGGCGAGGCGCACGAGCAGCTCGTCGCGCGCCTCCGCCTCGAGGTCGATGAACGACATCCCCGCGACCGGGCGCCCGTGCTTCGAGAACACGCGGCGCACCTCGGCGGTGGTGTCGATGTACGGGCCCTGATGCGGCGCGCGGAAGCTGAGCACGAGCTCGTCGCCCGGGGCGACGGGATCGGTGCAGTGGATCAGCGCGCCGCGCGGCGACAGATCGAGGATCTGTTGCCCGACGAGGCGAAACCCGTGCAGCTGGACGGCCTGACAGTCGGTGCGGAACGCGCGGCGCAGGGTGCGCCGGCGGCGGGAGGGGACGAGCTCGAAACGCATGATTCGAATGGTACGGACCGAAGCCCGCGCCACTGCATTTCATGCAGGCGCGCGGCGGCGGCGCAGCAGCGCGAGCGCCGCGATCGCGATCAGGCCGAGCGGCGACGTGGCGCGCGAGCCGCCCGCGCGGCAGCTGCAGCCCGCGTCCATCACCGGTCCGCCCGCGTCTCCCATCGAGACGCCGGCGTCTCCCATCGAGGCGTCGGGGGGCGGCGGGACGCCGCCGTCGTCGGGCGCGCCGGCGTCGATCGCGGGCGGGTCGAGCCGCGTCAGCCGCAGCGCGTCGAACACGATCTGCGTCATCGAGGAGACCGGCTCGCCGGTGTTGTCGTTCACGCGCACCCACTGGTCGCCGCCCGCCTCGAAGCGGACGTCGCCGAGCGTGGTCCAGCCGTCGGTCGCGCTCTGGTCGACGACGAACGTCGTGTCCATCCCGCCGTGGTGCACCTCGTAGCGCGTCATCGTCGACTCGCCCCACGGCGCCGGGATGTGCGCGTCGAGCCGGTACCGGCCGCCGTCGTCGAAGGTGAGGTGCCAGATCCCGTAGTTGGCCGGCGTGGCCGAGTCGGTGGCGTGGGTCCACACGAGCGAGTCGAGCCAGCCCTCCATCGCGTCGCGCAGGTACATCGACGGGCCGCCGCGCTCGAAGCAGATCTCCGACTCGTCGACGTCGCGGCCGAGCGGCGGGACGCTCCGGCAGATCGGGCAGTCCTCCGCGCAGGTCTCGTTCGTCTCGCCGCCGCTGCACCACCCGTCGCCGCAGGTGGGCATCGCGCCGGTGAACGCCATCAGGTCCTCGAGCGTCCCGTTGAAGTGGTTGCGGTCCACGTTGCCGGTGATCCCGGGGACCGAGCCGGTCGACGAGTACTGCCACATCACCCACTGCGTCCACGGCGTCGGCGCGTCGGGGCACATCACGCCGTAGTGCGCGACCCAGAGCGGGTGCTCCGTGAAGTCCGGGTTGCCGAGCTGGTCCTGCCAGAAGTACTTCGCCGAGTAGATGATCGGCAGCACCCCGAGGCGCTCGACGACGCGCGCGATCCAGAGGCGCATGTTGGCGATCACCGTGGCGCCCGGCTGCCCGTCCAGGCTCATCCCCTCGACGTCGAGCACCGGCGGCAGATCGCCCGGCGTCATCGACCCGCCGATCTGGTCGATCAGCAAGTCGGCTTGCGCCACCGGATCGTCGCCCGCGCTGAAGAACTGATAGACGCCGCGGATCAGCCCGACGCGCTGCGCCTCGGACCAGTTGCGCGCGAACTCCCGGTCCATCGTCCCGGTGCCGTGGCTCACGCGGATGATCGCGAACTCCACGTCGCTCGCCGCGACGGAGTCCCAGTCGATGGTGCCCTGCCAGTGGCTGACGTCGATGCCGGGCACCGTCGGCCCGGTCGGGCAGATGACGAGCGGCTCCTTGCCCCAGCCGAGGTCTCCGTTCGGGCCGGGCGCCGCGCAGCCGAGGAGGAGCAGCGCGGCGAGGCCCGCGCGCCTCACTTCTTGCCCCCGAAGAGCTTCTCGAGGAGCCCCTTCTTGTTCTTGTCGGTCGTGCCGCTCTTCTCCGAGGGCGGCGCCTCGCTCTTGCGCATCTTCGCGAGCCGGACCTCGCGCACCGCCTCGAAGTTGCGGGGGTTGGCCTGCGCGGCGAGCTCGAAGTGCTGGAGCGCCTTCTTGGTCTGGTTGGCGCGCTTCAGGACGAGGCCGAGCCAGTAGTGCGCCTTGTCGTGCTTCGGCGCGGTCTCGATCGCGCGCTCGAGGCCAGCGATCACGGTGGGGACGATCGCCTCGGCGGCCGCGTGCTTCTGGTAGAGCACCCACGCGCGGGTGGCGTGGTAGTCGGGCTCGTCCTCGTTGTGCTGCAGGATCTCGTCGAGGATCGCGAGCGCCTCGTCCCACTCCGAGCGGCGCAGCAGGATCTCGACTTTGCGGAACTCCATCGCCGCGCCGATGATCAGCGCGAGCTGGCGATCCGCCTCGGGGGTGCCCCCGCCCGCCTGCACGTTCTGGAGGTACGGCCCGCGCTTCTCCTCGTCGCCGAGCGTCTCCTGCGCGCGGGTGAGGTAGCCGAAGATCCGCTCCACGGTCGGCCGCAGCGCCGCGAGGGGCGCCGGCACGCGGTCGGGGTGCCACTTCTTCACGAGCGCGAAGTAGGCCTTCTGCACCCCGGCCGCGGAGACGTCGCGCGGCACGTTGAGCATGATGAAGTAGTTCTCGTTCTCGATGGAGTCGGCGCGCGCGGCGATCTCCATCCACAGCGCCTGGTGCTCCGGCGACAGGCCGCTCGGCATCGGCGGCAAGGCGTCCGGCGCGCCCGGCGCGATCGAGCGGCCCTTGGCCTTCTTCGCGGTGGCTTCGTTGGCGCCGCCGGCAGCCGCCGTCTCTTCCGAGGGCACCGACTCACGCGGCCTCGGGACGGGGCGTCGCGCGGCCACCGCCGAGGCGTGCGCGCTCGCGTCCCACACCTCGACCGCCTTCGCGATCGCGAACAGGTAGATGAGCCGAGAGACCTGCACCGGGCCGAGCTGGCTGAGCGACTGCAGCTTGGCGACGGAGACCGGCTCCGCGCGCAGGAGCTCGATGCAGCCGAGCTCCTTGGGCAGCAGCCCGAAGTCGGCGACGTTGACGCCCGACACGACACGGAGGGGCTGGTCGCCGAGCTTGCCGACCACGTGCTCGACGACGTCGTCGCGCGACGAGCCTCGGAGCGAGGCGGCGATGAGGGGCAGCACCTCGACCTCGCCCGAGCGCGCGTGCGGCGAGTCCCCGACCAGATCGACGTCGGGATAGAACGCGTAGGGGCCGCGGTCGCGGGCGAACAGCGGCAGCAGGCTGCGGTCGAGCCGTGACGCTCGCTCGCGGAGGAGCGCGGAGGTGGGCTTGCCCGCCTCGAAGCGGATCCGATCCTGCTTGGGACCCTCGGTGGCGTCCGGGTCCCAGAGCACCAGCGACCCCGTGAGCTCGTGACGGCGCAGGTGCATCAGCACGTGCGCGAACGGGGTGCGTGTGAGATCGCCTTGAGCGATCGGCTCCGGGAGCGAGCCCGACATCCGCGGGATCATGGCACACGTGCTGGGCGCCGGTCGCGTACGGGCGACGCGTGGCTTCAAAAGCGCTAGAACACGCCCGTGTTTCGGATCCACGAGCGAGGCGAGGACGGATACCAGGCGGCGCTGAGCGAGCTGGCTCGGCGCGGCGACGCGGATCTGTCCCGGGTGGAGGGCGACGTCCGAGCGATCCTCGACGCGGTCCGCGACCGCGGCGACGACGCGATCCGCGAGCTGACGGAGCGCTTCGAAGGGCGCTCGCTCGGATCGGTGCTCGTCCCCGACGAGGAGTGGCGGGCGACCGCGCGCGAGGCCCCCGAGGAGGTGCGCCGCATGCTCGCGGAGGCCGGCGATCGGGTGCGGCGCTACCACGAGCACCAGCGCGACGGAGGCTTCGCCTACGAAGAGGGCGGCGTGCGGCTCGGCCAGCGCGTGCGGCCGGTGCGCGCCGCGGGCGTCTACGCGCCGGGCGGCAAGGCGCGCTACCCGTCCTCCGTGCTCATGAGCGCGATCCCCGCGGCCGTCGCCGGCGTCTCGCGGATCGTGCTCGCGACCCCGCGCCCGACCCCCGAGGTGCTCGCCGCGGCCGAGATCGCCGGCGTCACCGAGGTCGTCGACGCCGGCGGCGCGCAGGCCATCGGCGCGCTGGCCTACGGCACCGAGTCCGTGCGTCGCGTCGACACCATCGTCGGGCCCGGCAACATCTACGTCGCCTGCGCCAAGCGGCTCGTCTACGGCCTCGTCGACATCGAAGGCATCGCCGGCCCGTCCGAGATCCTCGTGGTCGCGGACGACGCCGCGGACCCCGCGCACGTCGCGGCCGATCTGCTGTCGCAGGCCGAGCACGACGAGGACGCCTACGCCCTGCTCGTCACGATCTCGCGCGCCTTCGCCGAGGCGGTCGGCGCCGAGGTCGCCCGCCAGCTCGAGACGCTCCCCCGCGAGGACGTCGCGGGCGCCTCGATCCGCGATCACGCGGTCGCGTTCGTGGCGGGGGATCTCGCGGAGGCCGCGCGGGTCGCGGACACGCTCGCGGCCGAGCACCTCTCCTTGCAGGTCGCCGACCCCGAGGCGCTCTTCGAGCAGATCGGCGCCGCGGGGGCCGTCTTCCTCGGGGGCCACACCCCCGAGGCCGCGGGCGACTACGCGGCGGGCCCGAGCCACGTCCTGCCCACGGGCGGCGCCGCCCGCTTCACCTCGCCGCTCGGCGTCTACGACTTCCTCGTGCGGACCTCGATCATCCGCTACTCGCCGGAGGCCATTCGATCGCAAGCCGACTTGCTCGAGGGGCTCGCCCGGCTCGAGGGCCTCGAGGCCCACGCCCGCGCCGTCCACGCGCGACGGTGAGACCTCGGCCCATCGACGCGAGGCTCGCCTCGGGGCGGCTCGTGCGCATATCTTCGGGGCCGTGAGCACGGGCTCGCCTCGACCGCCGTCCACCGTCGCGGAGCTCGCGCTCCGGCTCGGAGCGATCGGGGACCGACCGGAGGACGACGAGAGCGAGCGGCTGCGTCACCGGCTGCTCGTCTTCATGGGCGTCCTCATGAGCGTCGGCGGCCTGCTGTGGGGCAGCCTGGCCATGTGGTTCGGGCTCTGGATGGCCGCCTGCATCCCCTACGCCTACGTGGTCATCACCGCGCTGAACCTCCTCGCGTTCCGCGCGACGAAGCGCTTCTCGGCCACGCGCACGGTGCAGGTGCTCGCCAGCCTACTGTTGCCGTTCCTCTTCCAGTGGAGCCTCGGCGGGTTCGAGTCGAGCGGCGCGGTGATGCTCTGGGCGATGCTCGCGCTCGTCGGCTCGTTGACCTTCTCGAAGGCCAACGACGCGATCGGGTGGATCGTGGTCTACGCGATCCTCACGGCGGCCTCCGGGCTGCTCGAGCCCGTGGTCCACGATCACTTCAGCGTCGATCCCGCGCCGGTCGTCCGCACGACGTTCTTCGTCATCAACGTCGTCACCATCTCGAGCATCGTGTTCGGGCTGACGATCTACATCCTGTTCTCGCGGGAGAGCACGCAGCGCGCGCTGACGGACGCCAACGCCCGTGTCACCGAGCTGAACGAGCAGCTCGAGGACCTCGTGGAGCGGCGCACCGAGGAGCTGCGCGAGGCGCTCGAGCGGACCCGCGCGATCGTCGACAACATGGCGGACGGGCTCGTCGCGATCGGGACCGACCACCGCATCCAGGCGGCCAACCCCGCGCTGACCGAGATGCTCTTCATCCGGGAGGACCTCATCGGTCGGCCGGCGCTGTCGGTCCTCCCCGACGAGCTCCCCGAGCTCGCGAAGCGCTGCATGGCCTCGGGCGAGGTCGAGCGGGCGGACCTCGAGCTCCAGGGGGAGCGCATCGCCGTCGCCGTCGCGTCACCGCTGACCGGCGCGCAGGGCCACGGGATCGGGGCGGTGGTGATCCTCCGCGACGTGACGCTCGAGCGAGAGGTCGATCGCATGAAGACCGACTTCATCGCGACCGTCTCCCACGAGCTGCGCACGCCGCTCACCTCGGTCCTCGGGTTCGCGAAGCTGAGCCGCAACAAGCTCGAGGCGACGGTCTTCCCGCATGTGCCGGACGAGGATCGCAAGGCGCAGAAGGCGGCGCGGCAGATCCGCGACAACCTCGACATCGTGGTGCAGGAGGCCGAGCGCCTGACCGCGCTGATCGGGGACGTGCTCGACATCTCGAAGATGGAGTCGGGGCAGGTGGTCTGGCGGCGCGAGGTCATCGAGCCCGCGACGCTCGTGACCCGGGCGATCGAGGCGACGGCGGGGCTGTTCACGGGGGCGCGCCTCCACGTGGAGCAGCGGCTGGACGAGGGGCTGCCGGCGATCACCGGCGACTCGGATCGGCTGCTCCAGGTGCTGATCAACCTGATCTCCAACGCCGCGAAGTTCACCGACGAGGGCTTCGTGCGCGTGGGCGCGCGCCAGGACGAAGGGGCGATCGTGCTGTTCGTCGAGGACTCCGGCGTCGGGATCTCCGAGGCCGACCAGTCCGCGATCTTCAAGAAGTTCCGTCAGGTCGGGGACACGATGACGTCGAAGCCGAAGGGCACGGGCCTGGGCCTCCCGATCTGCGTCCAGATCGTGGAGGCGCACGGCGGCAGCCTCACCGTGCACAGCCTGCTGGGCGCGGGATCGCGCTTCGACGTCCGCCTCCCGGTCCACCGGCTCGAGACGGCCTGACTACATCTGCGAGCGCAGCGACTCGAGCGCGGTCCCGAGCTCGTCGCGGAGGCAGCCGAGGCAGTCGTAGCGGTTGAACATGCGCCGGCACTCGTTGCGCGGCGTCGCGTCGAGCCGCTCGAGCGCGGGCAGCGCGCGCGGGTCTCCGATCTCGCCGAGCCGTACCACGTGGTCGCGGCGGCGCGCGCAGACCGTGGTCGACTCGAGCTCGGAGAGCTCCACGACGAACTCCGGCACATCCGTCCGCGGCTCGTAGGCGAGGATCTCGCGGCCCGCCGAGCGACGTGTCGCGGCGCGCTCCGAGAGCAAGAGGTTCGCGTAGGCCTGCGACAGGGGATCGGGGATCGTGGTCGCGGGCCGCGGCGCGGGCGGCTCGGGGGTGGGGTCGAGGCCGGCCGGCTCGTCCGGCGGCGGCGGCGTGTCGTCGCCCTGCGCCACCGGGGCTGCGCGCCCCTCGCCCTTGCGGAGCGTGACGTCGTCTCCGCCCATGAGCGAGACGACCACGACCCCGAGGATCGTGAGCATCACCATCCCGCCACAGCCCACCGCGGCGAGCAGCGACAGCGGGAGGCTCCGCTTCTTGACCGCGTCGATCGCGAGCTGCGTCTTGGCCGTCACGAGGCGCGGGCTGGTCTCCCGCGCCTGCACCACGGGCGGCTCCTTGATCGCGGGCAAGCTCACGCGCATCGGCGTCGGCTCGCGCCGGCTCGCGCCCGCGAGCTCCGTCGTGCCGAGCGCCGGGATCGCGACCTCGCCGCTCGCGTGGGCCTGCAGCGTGGCCCCGAGGACGAGCCCGCGGAGCGTCTCGCGCATCACGCCGGCCGACTCCGGACGCGCGTCCTTGTCCCGCGAGAGCGCGCTCGTGACGAGCGCGTTCAGCTCGGGCGGCACCTTCGCCTTGTCCGCGAGCGGGACGATCTCCTCGGTGAGCTGGCGGGTGACGATCGCGGTGAGGTCGTGGCCGTCGAAGACGGGCTCCCCCGTGATCATCTCGTAGAGCAGGAGCCCCACCGCGTAGAGGTCGACCTTGAAGTCGACCCGCTCCCCGAGCGCCTGCTCGGGGGCCATGTAGCCAGGCGTGCCGATGACGGTGCCGACGCGCGTGAGCGCGGGGCCGGTGCGCCCCGCCGTGCCGTCGCTGGCCACGCGCGCGATCCCGAAGTCGAGCACCTTCACGAGGCTCGTCCCGTCGTCGCGCGGCTCGAGCATCACGTTGTCGGGCTTCAGGTCGCGGTGGACGATGCCCTTCTTGTGCGCGCTCGAGAGCGCGTCGGCGACCTGCGCCATGATCTCGCAGGAGCGGATCCAGTCGACGGCGCCGTCCCGATCGATCACGTCGCGGAGCGACTCGCCCCGCACGAACTGCATGACGAGGTAGCCGCCGCCCTCGGGCAGCGTCCCGTAGTCCGTGGCGGTGGCGACGTGCGGGTGCTCGAGCTGCGCGCTCGCCATCGCCTCGCGCACGAAGCGCTCGGCGACCTCGCCGTCGCCCGCGAACTCCGGGTGGATGACCTTGAGGGCCACCTTCTTCATGAGCTTGAGGTGCTCGGCTTCGAACACGGCGCCCATGCCGCCCTCGCCGAGGAGGCCGTCGATCCGGTAGCGCGAGTCGATCACGCGACCGACCCAGGCCTCGTAGCTCTGGTCCTCGTCGGGGTGGCTGGATACGGGGTCACTCACGAGTCGTCCTCGCGGAAGCGTGACACGCGCAGCAGCTCGTACAGGGCGGCGGCCTGCGAGCGCGACAGTCGATCGAAGGCGACGCCGAAGGTCTGCTCCTTGGCGTTGACCCAGCGCACCGCGGCGGGCAGGTCGAGGGGATCCCAGGCCGACGGCGCGGTCAGGGTGATCCGGAGCGCCGTCTCGACGCGCGGCGGCCGCGCGCACTTGATCTGCGCGCCGCCGAGCCCGAGGTCGATCAGCCGACCCGTCTGCTCGAGGGGAGATCCCTCCGTGTCCCGTCGATAACGCACGCCGAGCTCGATCGGCTGGCGGGCGGTCCGGCGGAAGTGCGGGTCGTCGGCCATTCGGTCCGGGGAGGGTACCAACTTGCCGCCCCGGCCGCGCGCCGTTACAGCCAGGGCTTCATGTCCGAGCAGGAACGGATCGAGCGCGAGCTCTCGCGAGGCGTCGGCCGGTGCATCGCCGACTTCGGCCTCCTCGAGGAGGGCGACCGCGTGATGGTCTGCCTCAGCGGGGGCAAGGACAGCTACACGATGCTCGAGCTGCTCGAGCGGGCGCGACGGCGGGCGCCGATCCGCTTCGAGCTCGTGGCCGTGCACCTCGATCAAGGGCAGCCCAACTACGACGGGCGCCC
Organism: Sandaracinaceae bacterium; assembly: GCA_020633195.1. Taxonomy (GTDB): domain Bacteria; phylum Myxococcota_A; class Polyangia; order Polyangiales; family Sandaracinaceae; genus JACKEC01. The sequence goes on from JACKEC010000019.1 coordinate 193,042, forward strand.
GCTCCGCGCGTGGCTCGAGGCCAACGGCTACGATCACCGCATCCTGACCGAGGACACGTACTCGATCGTCACCGACAAGATCGAGGAGGGCGCGACGTACTGCTCCCTCTGCTCGCGCCTGCGCCGCGGCATCCTCTACAACGCGGCCGAAGCGCTCGGCTGCACCAAGATCGCGCTCGGTCATCATCGCGACGATGCGCTCGAGACGCTGCTCCTCAATCTGATGTTCACCGGCCAGATGAAGAGCATGCCCGCTCGGCTGACCAGCGACGATGGCCGCAACGTCGTCATCCGTCCTCTCCTGTACTGCGCCGAGGAGACGATCGCCCGCTACGCCGAGCTCCGCGGCTACCCGATCCTGCCGTGCGATCTGTGCGGCTCGCAGGACGGATTGATGCGCCAGCAGGTCAAGGGCCTGCTCACCCAGCTCGAGGCGCTCGCGCCTCAGGCCCGGCAGAGCATGCTCGCCGCGCTGACGAACGTCCGCGCCTCGCACCTGCTCGACAAGTCGCTCTCGAACGCCCGCGCCGAGCACGTCCCCGCGTCGCCCGACGGCGCCCGCCGCCTGCCCCTCGCCTGACGGGCCGGGTCGTCTTCGCGCCGAGATTCGTCTCCCCTGTTGGAATTCTCACGCGCCGCGATCGACCCACCTCCGAGGCCCGAGTGGGCGGGCCGGTTCAGACGGAGGCGCGAAGATGCGAAAGAGCGGCCTGCTCTTGGTGGTGACGTGCGTGCTCGCGACGAGCGGGTGCCTCGAGCGGAAGGGATCCCCGATCGGACCGAACGTCGGCTACGGCCAAGAGGTCCGGATCGGCAACGGCGGGGTCAGCCGCGTCGACGTCCTCTTCGTCATCGACAACTCGGGGTCGATGGACAAGGAGCAGGAGAACCTCGCGATCCAGATCCCGGCGCTCGTCCGCGATCTCGCGAGCCCGCCCGACGACGACCTCGACGGAGTGCCCGACTGGAACCCGGCCGAGGTGCTGCGCATCGGCATCGTGACCACCGACGTCGGGATGGGGAGCGCCATGATCCCGATGAGCGGGTGCGTCCCCGGGGGCGACGACGGCGCGCTGCGCGGCGGCGTGTTCGAGTGGCACGAGGGCGACGACCCCGACGCCTTCGCGGCGCGCGTGGGCGAGACCGTCGACGCGCTCGACATCACCGGCTGCGCCTTCGAGCAGCCGCTCGAGGCCGCCGCCCGCGCCATCGCGCGCGCCCCCGAGACGGGCTTCCCGAGCGAAGACGACTTGCTCGCGCTCATCGTCGTCACCGACGAGGAGGACTGCTCGGTCGAGGACGACGACGCGTTCTTCGCGACGATGGAGGCCAGCGACTACAACGTGCACTGCGGTCGCAACGCCGCCTCGCTGACCCCCGTCCCCGAGCTCCTCGCGCAGATCCGAGGGGACCGCGACGAGTCGGCGTTCGTGTACGCGGCGATCGCGGGGATCCCGGTCGGCGTGGCCCCCGACATCGACCCCGACGCGCTGCTCGCCCGCGAGGACATGCAGTTCCGCGAGGACGGCGCGCGGGCTCCGCGAGCGATCGCGGTCTGCGGCTCGGACTCGCCCGCCGACCTCGGTCGCGCGGACCCCGCGCGGCGGCTCGTGGAGATGGCTCGCTACGTCCCGTCGAGCGTGCTCACGACGATCTGCACGGACGACTTCGGCCCGGCGATCTCCGAGATCGGCGCCCGCATCGGCCAGCAGATCCCAGGCGTCTGCCTCGTGCGGGCGATCCCCCTCGGCCTCGGCGATCGCGTCCCCTGTGAGGTGACCGTCACGCTCCCGCCGGGCGGGCGCTGCGTCGACCACCCCGGCTACGGCTACCTCGAGGACCACGAAGGATCCGAGGTCTGCGAGGTCGACCAGGTCGTCGGCGGCGCGGGCTCGGGCTTCTCCTACGACCCCGCCCACGAGGCCTGCCCGCAGCTCGTGCTCACCGAGGACGCTCAGCCTCCGATCGGCGCGATCGTCCAGGCCGAGTGCTTCTTCCCCCTGCAGATGGAGCTCGGCGCGCAGTGCGCCCGCAGCTCGCAGTGCGGCTCCGGGTTCTGCGACCCGATCACCGACACCTGCTCGGAGCTCCTCGAGACCCCGGGCGGGACGACGGGGGGCTGAACGTGCCGGTCCTGCCCATCGAGCCGCCAGGTCGGTTGCCAACATGGTTGGCAAAGTGACCAACGACGTTTCCGGTCGGCTCCCCCGAGAGGGCCGACCGGGGCCACTCGAGGGCAGGATCCGACATTGCTACGTGCGCCTGGTAGGAGTGGCATTGATCCGCGGGGCTGTCCCCGAGTAGAGTGCCTCGGCCCGAGTGAGACTTCCTGAGGAGGAGAGATGAATTACCGCCAGCGGTTCTGGGCTGTACCTGCCCTCTGTCTCGCGCTCGTCGCCTTCGGGTGCATCGAGCGGGAGGGCCGCCCCGTGAACCCGTGCACCAACGTCACCATTGGCCAGGCCATCCAGGTGACGAACGTCGACAAGGTCGACCTTCTCTTCATGGTCGACAACTCGAACTCGATGACCGAGGAGCAGGCTTCGCTCACGGCCGAGTTCCCGACGCTGGTGAACATCCTCGCGTCGGGTGACTTCGACCAGGACGGCGACGACGCCAGCGACGGCGAGGACGGGGACGAGGACTTCGATCCCGTCCGCGACCTCAACATCGGCGTCGTCACGTCCGACATGGGCACCGGCGGCTTCACCGTCCCGACGTGCGCGCGCTCGGACTTCGGTGACGACGGCATCCTGCGCACGCAGGGCCGGACGGACATCGCGGGCTGCATGGCGACGTACCCGTCGTTCCTGAACTTCCGCCCCGACAGCGGCGGCAACCCGGCGGACTTCGCCCGGGACGTCGCGTGCGTCGCGACCACGGGCACGGGCGGCTGCGGCTTCGAGCAGCAGCTCGAGGCGACGCTCAAGGCGCTCTCGCCCTCAACGCCCACCACGTGGACCGCGGACGGCTTCGCCGCGCCGACGTTCTTCCGCAACACCTTCGGTCACGCGGACACGAACAACGACGGCTTCGTCCGGAACGACTCGGTGCTCGCCGTCATCCTCGTCTCGGACGAGGAGGACTGCTCGGCGCGTGACCCGGAGCTCTTCAACCCGTCGAGCGCCACCTACGGCGCGACCGACCTGAACCTCCGCTGCTTCGCTCACGCGGACGCCGCGCTGCACCCGGTCAGCCGCTTCGTCGATGGCCTGATCCAGCTCCGCAACCGCTCGGGCCTGCTCATCTTCGCGCCCATCGTCGGCATCCCGGTCGACCTGACCCCGGCGCCCGGCGCGCGCCCGAACTACGACGCCCTCGTCTCCGAGGACCCGGCCATCCGCGACGACCGCATGGAAGAGCGCGTCGATCCCTCGATGCCGAGCCGCCTGCAGCCCAGTTGCAACGTGCCCGGCCGCGGCGTGGCCTTCCCGCCCGTCCGCATCGTGCGCGTCGCGCAGCGCCTCGAGGCGCTCGGCGCGGGCGTCACGGTCCAGTCGATCTGTCAGGAGTCGTTCCGCGGCGCGCTCGTCGAGGTCATCCGGCAGATCAAGAGCGCGCTCGGCGCCGCGTGTCTGCCGCGTCGCCTCAACCTCGAGGCCGACGGCAGCGTCTCCTGCGACGTCGTCGCGGTCATGCCTTCGGGTCAGGCCTGCGCGGACCTCCCGGGCGCGACCCCGAAGATGGAGGCGGGCGCCCCCGTGTTCGAGGGTGACCGTCCCGTCTGCGTCCTCGAGCAGCAGGTCCCCGACAACCGCACCCTCGGCGCGTCGCCCCCCACGGCGGCGGGCTGGTACTACGACACCTTCACGACCGAAGGTCAGACGAACTGCGAGACGTCCGCCACGGTCCCGTGGCAGCGCATCGCGTTCACCGCGCAGCCGCCGTCGGGCGCCGAGGTCCGCCTCGAGTGCTTCCAGTCGGTCCAGGAGGGCGGTGACGGCGACGTCACCATCGGCACCTTCTGCGAGCCCACCACCGGCGCGCTGACCTCCGACCCGGGCCGGACGTGCGCCGAGGGCAGCATGGGCGGCACGGCGCTCGGCTGTGACGTCAACACGCGGTCCTGCGGCGTCCCCTGCGGCGTCGACGCGGACTGCCGCGGCGCCGGCCTCGTCGGCTACGTCTGCGACACCCGCCCGCTCGAGACGGTCAACCCCGACCAGTTCCCGGGCAACGCCACGCCGTACAACTTCTGCGTGAACCCCACCTGCGGCTGAGCGACTCCCTCGCTCGCACCTGAAGAGGGCCGGCTCACGCCGGCCCTCTTTGCGTTTGTGCGACAGGGCTGTCGCTTCGGTCGTGGAATTTCGCGCGAAGGGCGCGAAGGGAGCAAAGGGGGGCCTAGAGTCGGTGAACCAGCCGCGTGATTCCGTCCTTCATGGTCGGAGCTCCGAAGTTGAGCAGCAGACCAATCGGGAGGCCCGTGAACCGGAGGTACGTGATCGTCTGCCGCTTGTGGACGGGGAGCGTTCCGGCGAGAGCCTTGAGCTCCACGAGGACGATCTGGTCGACGATCAGGTCGGCCCGAAAGCCTCCGACGATCCGGAGATCCTCATAGCGGATGTCGATCGGAACCTGCGTTCGGACCGACAGCCCTCGTCTGCCGAGCTCATGGGCCAATGCCGCCTCGTACGCTGACTCGAGCATCCCCGGCCCCAGAGCGCGATGGACCTTGATCGCTGCGTCCACGACGATTCGCGCCACCCGATTCGCTCTAAGCGCCCGCGCCTCGCGCTCCGTCGCCCTCACTTCTTTGCCCCCTTTCGCGAGCTTCGCGCGAAATTCCACGACCCTCACCTCACGCAGCGGCGGCGGCGGGCGCGAAGAGCGCGGCGCGGATCTTCTCCGCGAGGGCGGGCTCTTCGATGAGCCGCGCGCGCGCCTTCTCGCGGCCTTGGCCGATCGAGTCGCCCTCGAACGAGTAGTAGGCGCCGTTCTTGGTCACCACGTCGCGCTCGACCGAGAGATCGAGGAGGTCGGCGATCGCGTCGACGCCGGTGCCGTAGCGGACGTCGACCTCGGCGATCTGGAACGGTGGCGCGCACTTGTTCTTGACGACCTTGACCTTCAGCCGGTGACCGATCACCGCGTCGCCGACCTTGAGCTGGCCGATGCGGCGGACGTCGAGGCGCATCGACGAGTAGTACTTGAGCGCGTTGCCGCCCGTCGTCGTCTCGGGGCTGCCGAACGTGACGCCGATCTTCATCCGCAGCTGGTTGATGAACATCAGGCACGTGTGGCTCTTGTGGACCGCGGCGGTGAGCTTGCGGAGCGCCTGGCTCATCAGGCGCGCCTGCAGGCCGACGTGCGAGTCGCCCATCTCGCCTTCGATCTCGGCGCGCGGCACGAGCGCCGCGACCGAGTCGACGACGACCAGATCCACGGCGCCCGAGCGGACGAGGTGCTCGACGATCTCGAGCGCCTGCTCGCCCGTGTCCGGCTGCGAGACCAGCAGCTGATCGGGGATCACCCCGAGCTGCTGGGCGTAGCGGACGTCGAGCGCGTGCTCGGCGTCCACGAACGCGGCGATCCCGCCGGCCCGCTGGCACTCCGCGATCGCGTGCAGGGTCAGCGTCGTCTTGCCGCTCCCCTCCGGCCCGTAGATCTCGACGACCCGCCCGCGCGGGTAGCCTCCGCAGCCCATCGCCGCCTCGAGGGAGGGCGAGCCCGGCGAGATCGCGGGGACCTGCTCCCCCGTGTCCTCGCCGAGCGTCATGATCGCCCCCTTCCCGAACTGCTTGTGGATCCCCTTCACCGCCTCCTCGAGCGCCTTCAGCTTTCCCTTGGACATGACAACTTTCCTTTCTCAATTGGACGCGCGACGCGCCGGGGACCGCCCCGGCTCGCCGCGGTCGAAGATGCGGTAGCTCAGCGCCTCGGCGACGTGGTCGGGGCGCACCGACGGTCGGTCGTCGAGGGCCGCGATCGTCACCGCCACCCGCGTCGCGCGCGCGACCCCGCGCATCGACAGGCCCATCGCCTCGGCCGCGTCGATCATCAGCTCGCGCGACTCGCCGGGGAGCGAGTCGAGCAGCTCGCCGACGGAGCGGTCCGAGCGCAGCCCCTCGGACTCGAGGCGCCCGCGCGCGAGCTCCACGCGCGCCCGGACGAGCTGGCTCGACTCCCCGGGCGTGCCGCCGTGGAGCGATCGCAGCTCGACCTTGGGCAGGTGCACGTGCAGGTCGAAGCGATCGAGGATCGGACCGCTCACGCGCGCCCGGTAGCGCTCGATCCGCGCCGGCGTGCAGCGGCAGAGGCGGGTGGGGTCCTCGTCGAAGCCGCACGGGCACGGGTTCATCGCCGCGACCACGAGCGCGCCGGCGGGCATCCGCTCGCGCCCCTTCGCGCGCGACACGATCACCTCGCCGCGCTCCATGATCGTGCGGAACGACTCGATCGCCGGCCGCGCGAACTCGGGCAGCTCGTCGAGGAAGAGCACGCCGCCGTGCGCGAGCGTCACCTCCCCGGGCCGGATCGGATCGCCGCCGCCCGTGAGCGCCGCGGTCGAGGCGGTGTGATGCGGAGCGCGGAACGGGCGCCGCACGATCCGCCCGACGCCGAGCCCGGCGGCGCTCGCGATCGCGACGAGCGAGAGCGCCTCCTCCCGGCTCGGCCGCGGGAGGATCCCGGGCAGGCGCCGCGCGAGCATCGTCTTGCCCGCGCCCGGCGGCCCGACCATCAGCAGGTGGTGGTTGCCGGCGGCGGCGATCTCGAGCGCGCGCTTCGCCGTGTCCTGCCCCTGGACGTCGGCGAGGTCCGCGCTCGCGTGCGTGGCCACCTGCGGTCCGTCGCCGCTCGCGACGGGGAGCTCGAGCTCGCCCCCGAGGTGCGCCACCGCGCCGGCGAGATCGCCCGCGCCGCGGCAGTCGATGCCGTCCACGAGGCTCGCCTCCTCGAGCTGTGCCCGCGGGACGATCGCCGATCGCAGGCCGCGCTCGCGCGCGCAGACGAGCTGCGGGATGAGCCCTCGCGCCGAGCGCAGCTCGCCGGTGAGGGAGAGCTCACCGAAGAGGAAGGTCTCTTCGAGCCGGTTGGGCGCGCAGCGACCGCACGCCCCGAGCAGCGCGACGGCGATGGCGAGGTCGAGCGACGCGCCGCGCTTCTTGAGGTCGGCCGGCGCGAGGTTGAGGACCGCGCGCCGCGGCGGCAGCTCGAAGCCGCTGTTGAGGATGGCCGCCCGCACCCGCACGCGGCTCTCGCGCACCGCGGTCTCGGGCAGCCCCACGATCTCGAAGCCGGGTAAGCCGTTGGCGAGGTGGACCTCCACGTCCACCGCGCGCGCCTCGACCCCGACCACACAACCCGCTCTCGCTCTCGCCAACATGCGAGGCGCCCTGCGCAAGCGGCGCGCCGGAGATGCGGCTCAATGATCCCGCGGACTTACGGGCGCGGATCGGCGGAGGCGGCGAAAGGGCGGCGGCGATCGCCGCTCGCTGGGGTCCGGGGTCGTGGAATTTCGCGCGGAGGGCGCGAAGGGAGCAAAGAGGTTCTTTGGTGTCGGCCTCAGCCCGAACGGCGTTCGTGCGCGGCGCGTCCGGAGGGCACGTTCGCGCCAGAGACGGCCTACGTGCCGTTCTTCATCGCGGCGCTGTTCCTCGTCGCGCTGGGCTTGAAGCGCCGCTTCGTGCGGCCGACCGGTAGCTCACGGCTCGGCGCAGCGGCGCTCGCTCGTGACGTCGCGGAAGACCATTCGGCGGTCGGTGACGGTGCAGTCCCAGCCGTCGAGCGAGTCCACCGTGGCGCCGGCCGCGTCGGCGGTGATGCGGCCTCGGCAGATCGTGGCGCCCTCGCCGAAGTCGAAGTCGAGGGTGTACTCGCTGCCCTGGTCGAGCACGCCCGGGAGCGTCTCGCTGATCGTCCCGCCCGCGACCGCGCCGATCACCATGATGCCGGGCGTCGTCTGCTGCGCGGGCGCGCCGGGCGATTCGCGGAAGTCCCGCGTGACCGAGATGACGAGGAGCTGGCCGTCGTGCGCCTCCTGGCCGGTGACGTTCACGATCAGGTCGCTGAGCGGCTCCGCCGCGGGGTCGGCGCCGATGTCGTCGAACATGACGTCGTGGATGAACTCGAGCGACGCCTCGCCGTCGCCGGAGTCGACGAGCTCGCGGCGCCACAGGTGATCCTCGCCGGGCGCGCTGAGCATCCCGTCCATGTTGAGGTCCGCGTAGAAGTCGACGCGGTTCGCGGCGAACGAGGCGCCGAGCGGCCAGAACAGCTCGAAGCAGCCGGTCGGGAGCGGGTTGATGATCGCGCGCGCCTCGACCTCGGAGCGGCTCGTCGGATCGTCCGGATCTCCCGGGCGGATGATCTGGATGTCGTTGTACTGCCCGATGTGCGGGTTCATGTCGATCAAGGTCACGCGCACGTCGCGTTTGCCGTTGAGGTTCGGCTGGAGGTCGCGGACCTCGTCCTCGACGATCAGCGAGCACCCGGTGCTCAGGGTCAGCGCGAGCGCGATGGCGATGCGGGCGTTCACAGCGAGCCTCCGATCGTGCCGTAGCACCCGTCGCCCGTGCACATCACGCTCGCCTGGGGCGCGTCGTCGGAGCTGCCGCCGAGGCCGAACACGAGGCTGAGGATGAGGCCGGTCACGGCTACGGCGCCGCCCCCGAAGAGTAAGAAGTCGCCGACGAGGGCCATCGTGCGGGCGTTGTCGCGCCGCTCGTCGAGGTTCACCTGAGGCAGGCATTGCCCCATGTCGTCGCACTCGCCGCGGAGGGCGCTCGCCTCGCTCAGCGCGAGGCCGCCGACGACCGCGCCGGCGATCGTCGCCGCCGCGCCCACGCCGAACACGACCCACGGCCACGCCTCGGGGGCGGCCTCGGCCTCGCGGCGGGCGCGCGCCTCCTGCTCGGCCCGCCGGCTGTTCTCCTCCGCGCGTCGCTCCGCGTCGGTGAGCTGCTCCTGACGCTGCTGCTCCTGCTCGATGACCCGGCGCAGCTCCTCGAGGCGCGCCTGGAGGTTCACGCGGTCGGGCGCGTTGGGCACCTGCTCGAGGTAGCCCTCCAGCATCGCCGCCGCGCGGCGCGACTGGTGGGCCTCGCGGTACGCGATGTACGCGTTGTACTGCAGCTCGGCCCGGCCGCTCAGCTCGAAGGCCTCCTCGAACTGCTGCGCCGCTTCGATGAACCGCCCCTCGTCGTAGTACCGCGTGGCGATCTGGAAGTGCTCTCGAGCGCGCGTGTCGTCGAGCTCGCGGTCGGTCGTCATGCCACCGCCCTGCATGGCCTCTTCGGCGTTGGGGTGAGCCTCGTCCCCGCCCTGGGCGGCGACCGGGGTCGCCCACGCCAGAGCCACGATCACGGCAGCTACGGTCGGTGTTCTTCGAAGCATCGCGCTCATCCTAACCCAGTCGTCGCAAACGGCGACAAAGCCTGACAGTCCGCATACGCGCCGGGACCCCATGCGGATCAGTCGGGGCCGGGACACCGCCACTCCACGCCGACACGTCGGACCCGGGGCGCGCCGATCTGGCCGTCGACCTCGAGGGTGAGCCGGACCTCGATCACGCCTCCGACCGGCAGGGTCAGCGCCCACGGGCTCGGAGCGTCGGGGATCTCGCCGAGGCGCGTCCACGCGGCCGCCGCCAGGCCCGCCTCGGTCACCGCGTGCCGGACGTCGACGAGCACGCGGCCGTTCGCGCCGGGGGTCCCCGCGAGGTGGACGTTGACCCACTCGGTCTCGACGTCAGGACCGCAGCCGGCGAAGACGTGGGTCGCCGACGCCTCGGGCACCAGGCCGTAGCGGACGCGGTTGCCCACCAGATCTCCCTGCACGTGCGGCGCGTGGCCGACGGGGACCTGCGCGGTGACCTGGCCCGTCTCGGGATCCACCCGCGTCGCGACGCCGATGTCGCCCTCGTCGGTGCGGGAGCTGACGCCCCACACCTGGCCGAACGCGTCCACCGCGACGCCGATCGTCTCGATCGGGTTCGTCGTCTCGTCGATCACCGAGAGCGTCTCGAGGACGCGGAAGGGGTCGAGCCCCACCGAGCTCACCATCGAGCCGGTGTGGGCGATCCACATCCGATCGACGCCGTCGAAGGTCGCCGCGCGCGGGCTCGCGGGCGAGGTCCGGGTCTGCCACAGGTCGAGCGCCGGGTCGTACGTCGCGAGGCGGTCGCACGAGAAGCCGGTCATCAGCAGCCGACCGTCGCGATCGGCGGCGAGGCCGTAGAGCAGGTAGCAGGGGAGGGGGACCTCGATGCGCTCGACGGTCGGCTCGGCGGGGCGAGGGTCGATCCGCACCAGGATCCCGTCGCGCTCGATCATCCAGAGGATGCCCCACGGATCGAACGTGGCGGCGTAGGGGTGGAAGCCCGGGATCTCGACCCGCCGGAGCACCGCGCCGGTGAGGCCGTCGATCTCGACGACCGCCTCGGCGTCGTGGAGCCCGATCCAGGCGTCCCCGCCCGCGATCCCGTCGAGCCCCGTGTCGCCGTCGATGGCGATCGCGCGGGCCACCGCGCCGGACTCGCCCACCTCGACGTGGAGCGCGACGCACTCGTCCTCGTCGATCGCGAGCACGTCGGCGGGACCGGACGACGTCCGCACGACGCCGTCCCCGTCCCTGTCGACGCAGCGGTCGCGCTCCCCGAAGATCCGCGTCGCCGACGGCACGCCTTCGAACTCGCGGTTCAGGACCCACGCGTCGCCGAGGTGGTCCACCGCGACGCGGCTCGGCTCGGTCCCGCCGCTCGGGTACCGCGCCGTCTCGACGGCAGCGTCCACGTCGATCCGCGAGACGGTGCCCTCCGCGCTGTTCGCCACCCACAACGCGCCGAACGTCTTCTCGACGGTCGCGAGCGTGGCCTCGCCGAAGCGCGTCAACGCGATCCCGCCCTCCGCGACGAAGGGCTCGGGCTCCTCCCCCCAGACCCCCCCGAGGCAGCCGGGCGTGCAGCCCCCGCAGGGGCTCACGACGCCCTCGTCGACGAGCCCGTCGCAGTCCTCGTCGGTGCCGTTGCACTGCTCGGAGAGGGGGCCGACCCCGCCGAGGCACGAGCCCCAGTGATCGTTCACGCAGACGGTCTGCCCCGCGACGCACATCCCGATCCCCGCGACCGCGTCGAGGCACGACGCGCGGGAGCCCGCGAGGCAGGGGCAGCCGGTCGAGGTCGGCTCCGCCGCGCAGTCGGGCGGCGGTATGGATGCGCAATCGACGTTGCGGTCTGCGTTGTCGGGATCGCAGTCCTCGCCGAGCATGCAGCCGGGCCCGTAGCCGTCGCGGTCGGTGTCGACGCAGTCGCCGCCTCCGTCACAGCACGTCAGGGCCAACCAAGCGATCCAAGCGAGGCGCGATGAGCGCACGCCCTGAGTGTAGTCAAGAAGGGCGCGTCGTCGCCGCCTCGCGGCGATTCAATCGCCTCCGGCCGCGGCGACCTGGGCGTCGACGGCGTCGGCGCCGGGGGGTGGCCTCTTCATCGCGGCCACGGCCTTGGGCCCGCCTTGCTCTTCGACCCACGCGGCGACCGCGGCGAGCCCGGCCTCGAGCTCGACCTGCGGGTCGTAGCTGAGCTTCCCGCACGCCTGGCTGAAGTCGAAGAGCGTGCTCTTGCCGCGCTGGAGGAGCTCGACCGCGCCCTGACCTCGGACCCGCGCGATCGGCCACGCGAGCGCGAACGGGCTGCCGTCGCGGGGTCGGGGGAGCCCGAGCGCCTCGCTCAGCGCGGAGAAGAAGTCGCGCGCGTGCTGGAAGACGGGATCGACGACGTGGTACGCGCGGCCCGGCGCCTCGGGGGCCGTCAGCGCGGTGACCGTCGCCTCGACGAGGTGGTCGATGTAGGTCGTGGCCAGGTACGTCGTGCCGCTCCCGACCAGCTTGATCCCGCCGTCGAGGCCCTCGGCGCAGAGCTGCGGGAGGCGGCTGGTGTCGCCCGGCCCCCAGACCCACGCGCCGCGCAGCGACAGCGTCGCGAGCTCGGGGCTCGAGGCGCTCAGCGCGAGATCCTCGGCGAGCTGCAGCGACTGCGCGCGCGGACCGAACGGCTTGCCGGGCACGGGCTTGAGCTCGTCCCAGTGAACGCGGTCGTGGTTGGCGAGGGTCACGTCGGTGCAGCTCACGTGCACGAGGCGCTCGACCTCGGCGTGACGGCACGCGTTGAGCAGGTTCTCCATGCCCGCGACGTGGGTCCAGCGCAGCGCCCGCGGGTGCGCGTCCGGATCGACGATCCCGGCGGCGTTGATGACGTGCGAGCAGCCCTCGGCGGCGACCGCGATCGAGTCCGGGTCGCCGAGATCGCCGCGGAGCGCCTCGCCGTCCCAGGCGCTGGGGTCGCGGCAGAGCACGCGGACGTCCACGCCGTCGGCGATCAGCCGCCGCGCGATCGCGCCACCGATGAACCCGGTCGCGCCGAGCAGCAGGACTCTCATGACGGGGCTCTCACGACTGGGCTTTAGTGCGTCCCCAGGCGGCTGGGTTCCGGAAAAGGGTCATGCGCACCAGCGAGTCATCCACCGACCGAGTGGAGACCAGGCGAACGCAAAGCGTTCGCCGTTGGTCGACGGGCCCCATCGCGGAGCGATGGGTCCGGGGCGAGGCTGCGAAGCAGCGAGCGCCGGGGATGGGGTGGGAGCGCGAGCCGGCTTTGCCGGTCGCGCGGGAGGGGGCCCCCTCCGGAAATAGGAAAGGCCCCGCCACACGCTGGGCACCACTACCGTTGCTCCCTTCCGGGCCTGGCGGGGTTCGCGGGCCAGCGTTGGCAGGGCCATAGTCCGAGCTTGCGCTCGGAGCGGAGAGGGCGGGATTCGAACCCGCGGTACCATTTCTGGTACACACGATTTCCAATCGTGCACCATCGACCACTCGGTCACCCCTCCCAACGAAGCTGAGAAGATCCCTCCGCGAGGAGGGGTTGCTGCTCAAAGAACGAAGGCTCCCGCAACCGGGAGCCGTTTTCAGCGGAGGACGTGGGATTCGAACCCACGATACCGTCACCGGTATACTTGATTTCGAATCAAGCGCCTTCGACCACTCGGCCAGCCCTCCGCCGCGGACCATAGCAGCCGAGTCGTGGGCGTCAATCGCGACGAGCCTCTCGAATCCTTCGAAAGAAGTCCGTGAGCAGCGAAGCGCACTCGTCGGCCAGGACTCCGGGCTCGATCGCGAACCGATGGTTGAGCCGCTCGTCGCTCCCGATGGCGAAGAGGGTCTCGGTGGCGCCGGCCTTCGGGTCGCGAGCGCCGTAGACGACCCGGTCGACCCGGGCGTTGACGAGGGCGCCCGCGCACATCGGGCAGGGCTCGAGCGTGACGTAGACGGTGACCCCGGAGAGCCGCCACGTGCGCAGCCGCGCGGCCGCCGCTCGGACCCCGATGAGCTCGGCGTGAGCGGTCGGGTCCTGCGCCCGCTCGCGGAGGTTGTGGCCGCGGCCGACGATCCGACCGTCGGCCACGAGGACGGCGCCCACCGGCACCTCGCCCGCCTCCTCGGCGCGCCGGGCCTCGGCGATCGCCTCGCGCATCCAGGCTTCGTCGGCTTCGGTGACGCTCATGTCCCAAAAACGCGAAACGCCGCCTCGTGAAGAGACGGCGTCCCGCTTTGCGCGCCCAGAAGGATTCGAACCTCCGACTTCCGGTTCCGTAGACCGGCGCTCTATCCAGCTGAGCTATGGGCGCGGATTCTCGATTCTCGAAAGAACATCACGGAGCGGAGAGGGCGGGATTCGAACCCGCGGTACGCGATGAAACGTACGCTCGCTTAGCAAGCGAGTGCCTTCGACCTCTCGGCCACCTCCCCATGAAGGGGCGATTTCATAACCTCGCCGTCGGGGGCTGTCAATCGAGGACGCGCCTGCTATCTCCGACTCGTGCACAGGTTGGCGATTCTGGTGGCTCTGGGGGCCTGGCTCGCGCCGGGCGTGGCGTCCGCTTGCTCCTGCGTGGAGGTCAGCGCCGAGGGCGCGTTCGACGCGAGCGGGGCGGTCTTCGAGGGGCGGGTCGTCGAGGTCCGCCGGCCCGACGACCCGTCCGGAGCGCTGGTCGCGGTGATGGAGGTGGTCCAGCACTGGAAGGGCATCACGACCGAGCGGGTCGAGGTGAGCACCCCCGCCGCGAGCTCGATGTGCGGCATCTCGTTCGAGCCCGAGACGAGCTGGCTCGTGTACGCCGATCCGGTCGGCGACGTGTTCACGACCGGCCTCTGCGCGCGGACCCGCCGCATCGAGGACGCCGAAGAGGACATCGCCTTCCTGGGCGCCGGGGTGGTGCCCGTCGAGGTGACCGACGAGGACGAGGTCGAGCCCGAGGCCGCCGACGAGCCCCCGGCCCGCGGCGGCTGCGCGAGCTGCGCGACCGCGCCGAGCGGTCCGTCCGGGGTGGCGCTCCTCGCGATCGCCCTCGGCGTGCTCGTCACACGACGAAGCCGAACCGGGCGCGGTGGCTCGGGTGGCAGCCGGACGGCAGGAAGCTGAGCAAGAGGCTCTGTCGGAACCACGGGTCGGCGTCGTTGTGCGGGTCGCCGGGGAAGTAGAGCTGCGTGGTGAGCGGCGGCCGGCCGTTCGCGTGGACCTTCACGTGGATGTGCGACGGACGGTACGTGCCGCCGTTGAGGTAGCGCCCGGGGTGGATGGTCCGGATCACGAAGCCGCCTCGATCGTTGGTCCGTAGCTGGCCTCGGAATCCGTCCCCGGTGAGGTCGTACTCGCCGTCGGCGTCGGCCTGCCAGACCTCGATCACAGCGTCCGCCATCGGACGGCAGCTCGTGTCGGTCACGGTGCCTGCGATCTCGAGGGACGCGCGGTCGGTGAGCGCGCTCCGTCGCGGCGCGCCGGGGAGGTAGAACGGCCCCTCGATGTTGGGCTCGGTCCGCGCCGCGCAGGCCTGCGCGAGGACGAGACGGGCGGGGCCGGCGACGGCGGTGAAGGCGAGCGAGCCGAGGGAGGCTCCGAGGAATCGGCGACGGTGCATGGGTTCCTTGTCCTTTCGGAGACGGAACGCGGGCGGATCCCGACCGGCGCACGAATTCGGGCGGCAATTTCGCGCGGAGGGCGCGAAGGGAGCAAAGAGGGTTCTAGCGTCGATGCGCGTGGCTCGGAGGTCGGGGGGCGTTTTCGGGCGGCGCGCGGAGGGTGGATGTCGACGCGAAGGGCGCGAACGCCGAGGCGCAAAGGAGGCGCGGGGACGGTCGAGGCGGCCGCGGGATCACTCCCAGGGCTGGCCGGCGCCGTAGGAGCCGGAGCCGGTGGGGCGATTCAAGACGGCGGGCGCCGTGGCGGGCGCTGGCGCCGGCGCGGGCGTGGGCGCTGGCGCGGGCGCGGGCGCCGGTGCTGGAACCGTGGCCGCCGCGGAGGTGGGCGCGGGCGCCGTCGCCGGCCGGGCCCGCGGCGTCGCGCTCTGGGTCGCCGCTTCGAGCTCTCTCCCCCGCCCGGCGAGCTCGGCGTCGCCGAGCTCTTCGCCGATCGAGCGCGCGGTCTGCGCCGCGGCGTGGGCCTCCTCTCGCAGCCCGAGGTGCGCCAGCGCGCTCGACAACAAGGCGTGCTCGCTGCCGACTCGCTTGCCCCGAGGGCCGATGCGGGCCGCGTCGATCGCGATCGCGCGCCGCGCGTGCTCGACGGCCGCGTCCCAGCGCTCCTCGTCGGTGTCGAGGAGGGCGAGGTTGAACTCGACGAGCGCGGCGTCTCCGTGATCGTGCGCCGCGAAGATCCGGAGGGCGTGCTCCCAGCGCTCCCGCGCCTCGACGCGGTCGCCGCGATCGCGAGCCATGAGGCCGAGGCTGTTCAGGGTCAGCGCGACGTCGGGGTGCTCGTCGCCGAGCGCGGCCTGTTTGATCGCGAGGGCCTCCTCGTAGCGGGTCTGCGCCTCGTCCGAGCGATCGAGGCGGCGGAGGATCCCCGCGACGTTGTGCAGATCGCGGCCGACGCGTGGGTGATCGGCGCCGAGGCCCTCGCGGTCGAGCGCGAGCGCGGCCTCGTGCTCCGCGAGCGCCTCGTCGAGGCGGGACTCGACGCGGAGGAGGTTGCCGAGGCTGGTGTGGATCGAGGCGAGCTGCGGGCTCTGTTCGCCGAGGCGCGCGGCGGCGGACTCGAGCGCGGCGCGCAGGTCGGCCTCGGCCTCGGGGAGCTCGCCGAGGTTCGTGCGCAGCACGCCGCGGAGCAGGCGCAAGGACTCTTGCAGATCGACGGGTGTCCCGGCGCGCTCGATCGACGCCTCGGCGTGACGCGCGTGCGCCGCCGCGACGTCGAAGCGGCCCTGCTCGCCCGCGACCCGGACTCGTTCGAGCCAGCCCTCGGCGGCGCCCCTGTCGTCTCCCGCGGCGTCGGCGACGAGGAGCCCGCGCTCCGCGGCCGCCTCCGCGTCGTCGAACCGCGCGAGGGCCCGCAGCGCGCTCGCCCGCACGAGCTGCGTCTCGGCGAGCAGCGGCGCGTAGTCGATCGAGGTCGCCTCCTCGAGGATCCCGTCCGCGAGGCGGAGCGCGCCCGCCGCGTCGGCGGTGGCCACCCGGACGCGGGCCTCGTCGACGCGCGCGCGCAGCGCGGCCACGGCGGCTTCGTCCTCGGCGGCGGGGGGCGGCACCGCGGCGTCGATCGCGCAGGTCTCCGGCGAAGGGAGCGTCTCGATCGCGTCGACCCCGAACGGCGCCGCGTCCTCGTCGCGCACCCGCGCGAGCACCGCGACGAACGCGCCTCGCTGGCGGTCGAGGCACGCCATGCGCCGATCCATGCGCTCCGCGCTCTGCTCGTGGGTCACGTGGGTCGCCTCGCAAGCGGCCACGCGCGCGTCGGTCCAGCGCGTCGCCCACGCGCTCAGGGCGCGCTCGATCGGCGCGGGCAGGCCGTCGCGGGCCGCGTCGTCCCACGTGCCCTGGAACGCCTCGCGGCTCGGGCCGCAGGCGGGCGGCTCGGCGGAGGGCGTCGCGAGCGCGACCAGCGTGCCCACGACGGCGAGCGCCGACGCGGCGGCGACCGCGAGGCCCGCGACGGGCCAGCGCCGCGCGGGGCGCAGCGCGTCGAGCAGCGCGGTCATGCTCTCGAACCGATCCTCGCGTCGCGCCGCGAGCCCTCGCCGGAGCGCGGCCGCGGTCGCGCCGGGCAACCGCGTCGCGGGCGGGCCTCCGTCGATCGCCGCGCGCAGCTCCGCGAGGGTGTCTCCGGCGAAGGGCCGCGCGCCCGTCAGCGCCTCGAACAGCGCCACGCAGAACGCGAACTGATCGGCGCGCGCGTCCGCGCTCGCTCCGTCGAGCTGCTCCGGGGCCATGTACGCGGGGGTGCCGAGCAGGGCCCCGGTGCGGGTGAGCGACGCCTCGAGGAGCGCGCCCTCGGGCACCTCGCCCGGCGCCTCCGAGTCGCCGACGGCGAGGCCGAAGTCGCCCACCTTGGGGACGTCGTCGGGCCCGATCATCACGTTCTCGGGCTTGAAGTCGCGGTGCACGAGGCCCGCGGCGTGCGCGGCGGCGAGGCCCGCGCCGGCGCCGCGGAAGACCTCGAGGATCGCCTCGGGCGTGCGCGGCTCGGACAGCCAGCCGCGGAGGCTCGCGCCCTCGACGAGCTCCATCGCGACGTAGACGTCGTCGCCTCGCGTGCCGACGTCGTAGACCGTGACGACGTTCGGGTGGGACAGCCGCGCCATCGCCTGGGCCTCGCGCACGAGCCGCGCGCGCGCCTTCGCGTCGCCGCGATCGGCGTGCAGCACCTTGATCGCGACCTTGCGCTCGAGCTCGGGGTCGAACGCCGCGTGGACCACGCCCATCGCGCCCTCGCCGAGGGGCTCGAGGACGAGGAAGCGGCCGAGCTCGACGCCCCGGGCGATGGGGGCGCGGCGGCGCCTCGGGCCCGAGCCGAGCATCGCGACCGCCTCGCGGCACATGGCGCAGGTGTCGAGGTGCGAGTCGAGCGTCGAGAGGGCCTCACCGCGCAGGCGCCCCTCGATCATCGCGAGCAGGGTCTCGTCTTCGGGGCACGCCATCGCGTCAGCGGTTATCGTCGGCGGGATGCCGACCCTCTCGGAGGTGTACATCGCGGAGCGCCCCGACGCGCGGGACGCCATCGAAGATCTCGAGGCGCGCCTCGCCGACGCGTGCGCCCTCGCGCGATCCGCGTACGCGGACGTGGGCGTCGAGGACGAGGCGCTGTGCCGCGCGCTCGCCGGCCTCGAGCCGCCCGTCGACGAGCTCTCGCCCGACGCGATCCGCGAGCTCGCGCTCGGGCTCGCGTGCGCGCGCGGCGAGCAAGCGGCCTTGCGGCACCTCGAGGCCGACTACTTCGAGGGCGTCCGCGGCGCGCTCGCGGCGATGAAGCTGCCGGCGGACGTTCGGGACGAGGTCCTGCAGGAGGTGCGGCGCAAGCTCCTCGTGGGGGACCCGCCGAAGATCGCGGGCTACGCGGGGCGCGGGTCGCTCCGCGGGCTCCTCAAGGTCACCGCGACGCGGACCGCCATCTCGATGCTGCGGAAGACCGATCGCGAGGCGCCGGGCGACGACGCGATCCTCGACGAGGCGGGCGAGCCCGACCCGGAGCTCGCCTACCTCAAGGAGCGCTACCGCGGGGTCTTCCGGGCGGCGTTCGAGGAGGCGGTGGCGGGGCTCGAGCCGCGCGAGCGCAACCTCCTGCGCCTGCACTTCCTGCGCAAGGTCACGCTCGACGCGCTCGCCACGATGTACGGGGTTCATCGCGCCACCATCGTCCGTCAGCTGGCCAAGATCCGCGAGACCATCGAGCGCGCCACGCAGCGGGGGCTCCGCGAACGGCTCGGGGCGGACCCGCGCGAGGTCGACAGCGTGATGGACCTGATCCGGAGCCGGTTCGACGCGAGCGTCGAGCGCCTGCTGCAGACCCAGCAGGAGTGACTCACGCGAACGACGCGACGCGCCACGTGCCGCCGCGGTTCCGGAGCGTGACCTGGTGGGTCTCCCACCGGTAGTTGCGCGGCACCACGAGGGAGGCCTGCGCCCGGTCGCCGTCGACCTGGACGTTCGAGACCGACGCGCCCGAGCCCTCGCCGAAGCGCCGCTCGGCCAGGGCGAGGACGGCCTCGCGGACGGCCAGCTCGTCGGGGCTCTGGAGGCTGCCGTAGCCTCCGCAGGCGCTGGCCTGGGGGACGGAGACCGCGGCGGTCCCGAGGGTGAGGGCGAGGGCGAGGAGGAGGTGCTTGGTCATCGTGTTCGCGTCCTTTCAGGGGCTGAACGCGACCGATCGATGACCGGCGCATCTTTTTTTCGAGCGCCGCGTCGATCAGGGGTGCGCGGCGCGGATCACGAACTGGTGCGGCAGCGTCTCCTCGACGGTGCTCGCCGAGAGCCCGCCGTGGGTGAGCTCGGTGCTCACCTGGTGGGGCGAGAGGCGCATCGACTCGGGAGGGCCGTGGGGGCTCTCCTCGGTGAAGTCGACCACGAGGATGAAGCCACCGGGCCGGAGCGCCGCCGCGAGGTGACGCGCGTAGGCGGGCCGGTCCTCGATGTGGTGCCAGGTGTCGACGATGAGGATGCGGTCGACCGAGCCCGGCTCGAGGCCCGGGTCGTCCGGGCTCACCGCGCGGGCCTCCACGTTGTGCAGCCCAGCCTCCTCGAAGCGGTTGCGCATGTGGGCGACCATCGCCTCCTCGACGTCGAGCGCGAGGACCTGCCCGCTCTCGCCGACGGCGGCGGCGAGGTGCGGTTCGAAGTAGCCGGTGCCGGCGCCGAGGTCCGCGACGACCTGACCCTCCGAGAGCTCGAGGAGGCCGACGACCTCGGCGGGGCGCTGCCACTCGTCGCGGTCGGGGGCGTCGAAGAGCGCGGCGAAGCGCTCGACGTCGGAGAAGTCGTGGTGGCCGGCGTGCTCGCCGCCGCCGGTCGCGCCGGGGTGGTGGGCGGCGTGGTCGTTCGATTCTTCGCCGCCGCCGCACGCGGCGAGGAGGACTCCAGCGACCAAGGTGAAGCTCTTGGGGTGAGGCATGGGGCGAGCCTTTGCCCGGACGAACCCGATCCGCAAGCCGCGCCAATTCGAACGCGCGGCTGTCGATCCGGGTGTCCCTCGTTCGACCCGAGGGTAGACACTCACCCGGGAGGACCGACGACCATGCAATACCTTTTCCTTCTCTACAGCCCCGAGGCGGGGATGCCGCCGGCCCCCACGGACCCCGCCGAGTTCGAGGCGTGGATGTCGCCGTGGGCGGAGTACGGGGCCGCGCTGCAGGAGGCAGGCGTGATGCTCGGCGCCAACGCGCTGATGCCCACGTCGACCGCGACCACGGTCACGGCGGCCTCGGGGAAGACCGTCATCACCGACGGCCCTTTCGCCGAGACCAAGGAGCAGCTCGGCGGCTACTACCTCGTCGAGTGCGCGACCCTCGAGGAGGCGCAGGGCTGGGCCGCGAAGTGCCCGGGGGCGCTCTACGGCCGGGTCGAGGTCCGGCCGATCATGGACCTCAGCGGGCCTTCCCGCTGACGGGTCGGATCGCGAAGAGCAGCAGACCCATCGCCCACCAGAGCAGCCCCGCCGCGCCGTGACCGACCGCGCACCCCGAGCCGCGCGCGTCGCTCTCGGCGGGTGGGTCCGCCGGCGTGGCCGGCGGGGGCGCGGCGCTCGGCGCGGCGGGCGCCGGCTCGCTGGCCAGGACGCAGCGTCGCTCGGCGCCGCACTCGCCCCCCGCCGGGCAGCGCCCATCGACGCACGCGCCGCGCGCGATCCGGCGGGTCGCCGTCGGCGGCTCGTCGGGCCAGAGGCCGCCGAGCGTGTACGACTCCTCGAGGACGCAGAGCGCGACCTCGCGGCAGACCATCGCGCCGGCGGCGTGGTACTGGTCGACGCCCTGCCGGCGGAGCCCCGCCGGAGTGCAGTCGTCGTCCGACGCGCAGCGCGTCGCGGTGCACCACTCGCCCGCGTGCTCGGTCGTGCCGACGCTGCCGCGCGGGCAGTCCTCGGGCGGCGGCGCGAGGTCGTCGGCCGCCGCCGGGGACGCGAGCGAGAGGGACAGGAGCGCCGCCGCCAGGGAGCGCCTCACCGTTCAGCTCTTGTAGATGCCCATCACGTCGGAGAGGAGGCCGAGCGACTCGTCCCAGCTCCGCTGGAACGCGTTGCGGCCCATGATCGAGCCGTCGCCGCCGCCGTCCTTGATCCCCTGGATGTCGGCGAGCACGCCGGCGCGATCCTTGGACGCGCCGCCCGAGAAGATCACCAGGCGGCGGCCGTCGAACGCCGCCTGCTTCACGTGGCGGATGCGATCGGCGAGCTGCTCGTGCGGGATCTCCGCGTAGTACTTCTTGGCGTCCGCGCGGCCGAGGTGCGCGGTCGGGGGCTTCACCTTCACGACGTGCGCGCCGAGCTGGCAGGCGACGTGCGCGGCGTACGCGATCACGTCGAGCGCCGTCTCGTCGTCGCTCGACATGTTGCCGCGCGCGTAGGCCCACATGACCGTCGGGAGGCCCGCCTCGCGCGCCTCCGCGATGAGGTCGCGGATCTGCTCGAAGGTCTGGTTCCGGTAGCTCGAGCCCGGGTAGATCGTGAAGCCGATCGCCGAGCAGCCGAGCCGGACCGCGTCCTTCACGCTCGAGGTGAGCGCGGACTGGTAGCCGCCGACGTCGGAGAGGCTGTCGCTGTTGTTGACCTTGAGGATCAGGGGCAGCGCGCCCGCGTAGGTGTGGGCGATCGCGTCGATGAAGCCGAGCGGCGCCGCGTAGGCGTTGCAGCCGGACTCGACCGCGAGGCGCGGGTGATAGAAGGGATCGTAGCCCGCGGGGTTGGGGCCGAACGTGCGGCCGGGGCCGTGCTCGAAGCCCTGATCGACGGGGAGGATGACCATCTTCCCCGTGCCGGCCAGCGCGCCGTGGTTGAGCATGCGGCGAAGGTTGCCGATGACGCCCGGGCTCTCACCCGCGTAGTTCGCGAGGATCTTCTCGACGGCTTCACTCATGGTCCGTTCCCTCCGTAATCGCCGGGTCCATACACTCCGTCGGGCGTCGAGGCCACCGGCGGGTCGCTCATCCGCTCGAGGGCCCGGGCGATCGCGCGATGGGCGCCCGTGTCCGCGGACGCGCCCGCGACGGTGCGGGCCGCGGCCCACCCACAGTCGCACCGCCACGTCCACGTCGCGCCGCCCCCCGGCTGGGGATGCTCGGCGCCCTCGAGCGCCTCGCCGCACCCCCCACACGTACGAGAGGAGGAGAGGGGATTCGAACCCCTGGAACCCTCACGGGTTCGGCGGTTTTCAAAACCGCTGCCTTCAACCACTCGGCCACTCCTCCAAGGTCACGAGATGACTAGCAGAACGCCGGGGTGAGGACTACTCGGCCGGGGGCGGCTCGGCGGGCGTCACCCCGCTGGCGCCCCGCGTCACCCGCTCGAACGCGCTGGCGACACCCGCGAGGTCGAGCTCGACGAGGTGAGCATACCTCTGCGTGGTAGCGAGGTGCTCGTGCCCGGCGAGCTTCTGAACGAGGGGGGCGGGGAGGTTCGCGCGGAAGAGCGAGGTCACGAAGAAGTGCCTCAAGTCGTGCAGGCGCCAGGTGCTCCGGAGCCCGGCCCGACGGCACGCCCGCACGAACGCCTTGTTGAGCGACCAGTCCGTCCATGGCTTGCGAGGACCACGGGTGACCGGCGCGTCGAGCGGGCGCTCAGCGATGTCCTCGAGCGCCTCGCGGAGCTCGCGCACCAGCGGGACCAACCGCTCGTGCCCGGACTTCGGCGCCGCCACCTCGCCCTGGCAGATGCTGCGCCGAACGACGAGCATCCCCTGGACGAGGTTCACGTCTCGCCAGCGCAGCCCGCGGATCTCCCCGGCTCGGAGGCCGGCGTACCCGCCGAGCATGAACGCAACCCGCTCGTTGGAGCTGCTCACCCCAAGCAGCGCATTGACCTCGTCGGCCGTGAGCGTCGTCGTGATCGTCGCCCCGCTCCGCGGCAGCCTCGGAAGCTGCGGCGCCACATCGAGGATGCGTGCCTCGACCGCGTATCGCCGGAGGATCGAGCGGAGGACGAGCTGGACGTTGCGTCGCGTGGACGGGCGCCGCTTCTTCGCCTGGAGCCTCGCGTCGAGCTCGCGGACGGCTGCGGCGTCGATCTCGTCGAGCTTGAGCGAGCCGAGTGCTGGGATCAGGTGCGCCTCGATCACCTTGCGGTACCCCGCACGCGTCGACGGCTTGAGGTGGCTCGCCGCGAACTGCTCGAGGTAGTCCTCCGCCACCGACTCGAACGTCGGCATCTCCCGAGGCTCGGGCGACTCCTCCGAGAACGAGCCCTCCGCTTCGACCTCGGCCCGCTCGAACGGGTAGCCCGTCGTCGCGAGCAGCATGAGGCGTCGCCTGTCCTCCGCGCGCGCAGCGGTGAGCGTCTGCACCTCGGCGTACCGGCGGAACCTGCCTCGGGTTCCGTCCGGCTTGCTGAATCTGATGTCAATGAGCCAACGCCGCGTTCCGCGGCGCGTTTCCGTACGCACGGCCATAGCTTCCAACTCCCGCCATGACGCGTGCTTCCGCTCGGAAAGAGGTAGCACGCGGAGTCAGCGGTTTCGACGGCGTCAGGAGCGCCTCGGAGCCCACGCGGACGAGAGCTGCACCCGCCAGTTGCGCCCGATCTTTCGGGCGCGGACGCCATCGAAGCTCGCCTCGGTTCCACCATCTGCCGCGCGGCGCGCATTGCGCTCTATCGCGCGTCGCAGGGAGACCACCGCGAAGCCGATGATCTCGGCAGCCTCCCGTACGCTCATCCACTCGTGTCCTGACTTCACGCGCGCTCCTCTCCGAGGCATGACCTCGGTGAGGGATTCGACGGGGGCTGCTCCAGTGTGGCGGCACCACAGGATGGCGACGCCGACCGAATACGCCGGCATGACCACCTTCTCGAAGCAGGACCTCTCACCGAACGGCTGGATCGCGCTCGTGCACGACTTCGTGCCCGAGCATCAGGCGGTGATGGACGCGCTCGTCGCATCCCTCCCGCTCAAGTCCGAGCGGCTGCGCATCATGGGCCGAGAGGTCGCGACGCCGCGCCTCACGAGCTGGCACGGGGATTCAGGCGCGGGCTACCGCTACTCGGGGCGCTACTTCGAGCCGAACCCTTGGACCGCGGAGCTCGACGCCGTGCGTGATCGGCTCGAGGCGCTGCTCGGCGTGCGCTTCAACTCGGTCCTCGCGAACTACTACCGGGACGGCCGGGACTCGATGGGCTTCCACACGGACGCGGAGCCCGAGCTCGGACCGAACTCGCCGGACGATGTGCTCATCGCGTCGGTGTCGCTCGGCGCACCGCGCCGGTTCGTGCTCCAGTCGAAGGGGACCAAGGAGCGCCGTGTGTTCGATCTCGGCGAGGGCTCGCTCTTTGTGATGGGCGGCGCGGTCCAGAAGCACTGGCGCCACGGCGTACCGAAGACGACCCGGAAGGTCGGCCCGCGGTTGAACCTCACGTTCCGGACCGTCCGCTGACGGGCGATACTCCTTCCACGTCAGACCACGGAGGCCGCATGGGGGCGACCGCTCGCGGGAATCGAGACGCGCTACCGCGTCCAGCGCGTCACTCAACCTCGTCGGGTACAAGGACCCCGTCGACCGCCCGCTCGCCGGCGCCGCGGCGATCTCGGTGCTCAAGAAGACGTTCGACGCGAGCTGGGGACCCCGCACGGAGCATGTGGTCCGCAACTCGATCCTCGCGCTCCTCGACACGCCGCGGAGCACTCTCCGGGGCGTCCTCCATCTTGCCAGCGACGAGCGGTTCCGCGCGATGGCGCTGCGGCATGTCCGCGATCCCCTGGTCCGCGCGTTCTGGGAGGAGGAGTTCGCAGCGCTCCCGCCCAGCTTTCGTGCCGAGGTGATCGCGCCGGTGCAAAACAAGGTGGGCGCGCTCCTCTCGAACCCGATCATCCGCGCGCACGTCGACCAGCCGAAGGCGATGCTCTCGTTCCGCGACCTCATGGACCGCGAGCGGCTCGTGGTCGTGAACCTCTCGAAAGGCCGGATCGGCGAGGACGCGAGCGCCTTCCTCGGCTCGCTCATCCTCGGCGCGTTCCAGGTGGCGGCGTACTCGCGCGCGTCGGTTCCGCTCACCGGCCGCCGGCCTTTCACGCTCTACGTCGACGAGTTCCCGCGGTTCGTGACGCCGTCGTTCGCTGAGCTCCTCGCCGAAAGCCGGAAGTTCGGCGTGGGCCTCGTGCTCGCGAACCAGAACCTCGCGCAGCTCGACCCGGTCCTGCGTGGAGCGCTCCTCGGCAACGCGGGGACGCTCATCGCGTTCCGGTTGTCCGCCGACGACGCGCTCGAGCTGGAGCCAGAGTTCGCGCCGGAACTGCGTGCACACGATCTCGCGCGGCTCGGTCGACACGAGATCACGCTGAAGCTCGCGGTCGACGGACTGACGAGCGTGCCGTTTACGGCATCGACGCTAGCCAACGATCGATGATCACGACCCGGCGATCCCATCCACTCCTCCGCGTGGCTGACGAGGTCCACGCGGAGCTCGTCCTCGTCGACCTCGGGCACATGGTAGGTAGGGATGTCGAGACCATCGGCGAGCAAGGCCGGGCCCACTCGTCCGATGACGACCCGGTCGGCACCGACGCGCTCCTGGAGGGACTCGCCCAGGCCGATGTAGTCGGTCTTCCAGCGTGCAACCACCGCCGCGAGAGTTTCCGGCAGCTCCACGCGAATGCGGGAGATGGTCATGCGCCTGCCGTTGATCCAGTCTCCCTCGTGTCCGGTCTCGGCTTCGGTTCCCAGCTGAGCGGCGGTTCGTCTGAAAGTCGCTGCCCAGATCCCGTCGGGCGATACCGGGCGCGGTGCCCGGGACGACGAGGGGGCGCTTGGAGCGTGTGTTGGGCTCGGGGCTGTCGAGCACGGCGAGCGTCTACGATCACGAGACCGACGGCCGGCTCGTCTACCGAGGCGCTCGACCGACGTGCCACTCGCGGCCGCCGGACGACATCGCGTCGATCTGGTTCTGCAGCGCGCCGAGGTCGAGCCGACCCTGCTGACCGACGACGCCTGCCGCAAGATCTTCCACGCCAGCCAGGGCAAGCTGCGCCACGTCGACCAGCTCGCCCTCCACGCCCTCATTGCCGCTGCCGCGCACGGCAGGGACGCGATCGACGGCCCTTCATGCAGCAGATGATCGCCGCCCATCCACTCTACCGCTCGCGCGAGCACCCACACCGAACCCGACGCGTGAACGCCCGGGACGGGACACGTCGCCCCCGCGTGGCCCGTCCTCGGCCACCCTCGGGAAACGAACCGGCATCGTGTCCCGTCTCGCGATCCCTACCGTCAGCCCCCAGCGCTTCGACGGGTTGGGGGCGAGAAACATGTCGTCGATGACCTCGTCGTCGTTTCGTGCGCTGGGCGGAGCACCACCCCGAAATGTGACAGAAAGAAGCGAATCGTCGCCTCACCGTCACATGTGTCTCGTTGCTCACAGCGACGTCAGGAGCTGGAGGGTGAGGTGCGAGCTGGTCTCGTCCTCGAAGAGTGCGCTCGCCATGAGCACGACATCCTGCGGATCCCCGGCGAGCGTGGACTCTACGTAGAGGGTCAGCCCCAGCTCGCACGATCCCCGAGGCGCTTCGAGCGCCACCGACAGGTAGCCGCCCCTGACGACGAACTGGAGTCGCCTCGGGACCACGAAGAGGCTGCCTTGGAGCATGGCTCCGACCGCCTGAGTGGCGCCCCCCTCACCACGGACGGTGTCACGGACATAGCCCTCCGCGAGGACGGCGAATGCTCCCTCCACCAGCTGCACATCCAGCCCGGCCGTGATCGCGTCGTCGAGCGTCCAGTCGTGCTCGTAGGAAGCGTCGAGTCCGACCGACAGCCCACTCGGCTGAGCGGTCGCGAGCGACGCGGACTGATACGAGGGGACCTCGCCGTAGATCGCGATTCCCCCACGTCCGATGAGCGCGGGTCCGGAGTCCATGAGGAAGGCCCCGAACCCGACGTCGGAGCGCGCCTCGTCACTCCACTCGACCATCACGCCGAGCGCGCGCCCGAGCGCGAAATAGTCGACGACCAGCCCGCGGCCGGGGAGTTCGAGCTGCGCCGTCGAGGTCGAGTAAAGTCGGGAGAACGGCGTCTTGAACCGGCCCGCGCGGACGAGCGTGCGCGTCCCGAGCGGCGCCTCGACGTAGCCATCGAGCAGTTCTGGTCGTCCCGCTGCGAGCTCGAGCTTCCCCCCGAACCGGAGCTGGTCCACGCGCAGCGACGCGCGCGGACGTAGCCGTGCGATCCCGATCTCGATCTCGCCTGCATCGGCGACCGTGAGACGGCTCCACACGCCAAGGTGGAGGGTCGTAGTGGAGTCGGCGAGCGCAGCGCTGGAACAGCAGGTCACCACGAGCCCGCTGGCGATCGAGAGGATCGTAATGATGGCGGCCCTCAATCCTCGATCTCGTCTCGGAGCACGCGGCCGTCCCGCGCGTCGATCCAGAGCTCGTGCTCGACGCCCTGTGGAGTTCGTAGCTCGACCTCGTAGACGAGCTGGCCGGCCTCGAAATCTCGCTCGATGCTCTCGACGTGGGCTCCGGGCACGTGCCGGAGCGCGATCTCTCGGGCTCGTTCGAAGCCGATGTCGCCGTTCGGCGACGACGGCTGCGCGAGCGCGCCTCCCGAGAACGAGACGGTGGCGAGCGCGACCAAGAACGCAGCGACGATGGGCGGGATCCGGTGAACGTGTGTCTTTCGCATCAGGTACCTCCGAACCGCAGCCTGGGCGACGCACCTGAACCGGAGCTGACCGCGGAGCCGCTACCTTGCTCGCGTCTGAACGCCCAGAGAGGAGACCTCGGTTCGACGTGTGGAGGCCCTACACTCCGTGAGGTGGAGCTGCTCATCGTCGACGACGAGCCCGAGGTCCGGGACCTCCTCGCGCGAGCGTTCGCGCGCGACCACCACCATGTGACCGCGGTCGGGACCGTCGAGGAGGCGCGACGCGCGGCGCTCGCGCGAGCCCACGAGGTCGTCGTCCTGGACGTGGCGCTGCCGGACGGCTCGGGGATCGACCTGTGTCGTGAGCTGCGGATGAAGGACGTCCAGACGCCGATCCTGCTGCTGACGGCGCACGGCGCGGTCCATCAACGCGTGGAAGGGCTCGACGCTGGCGCGGACGACTTCGTCGCGAAGCCGTTCGCGCTCGCGGAGCTGCGCGCTCGGGTGAGAGCCCTCGCACGGCGGGGTCCGGTCGATCGACGTGACACCATCGAGGTCGAGGGCGTGGAGATCGATCTCGGCGCATGCCTCGTCCGAGTCGACGCCGACGAGGTTCCCATCACGGGTCGCGAGTGGGAGGTGCTGCAGCTCCTCGCCAGCCGCCGCGGGCGCGTGGCCTCCCGGGCGGAGGTGCTGGAGGGGATCTGGGGAGAGGTCAGCGACGCCAGCAGCGCGACCCTCGACGTCATGATCGCACGCATCCGGCGGAAGCTCGGTCCGCGTGTCATCCGTACGATCCGTGGGGTGGGCTATGCGCTCGGAGGCGGATAGCCCACCGCGCCCCTCGCTCGTGCGTCGCGTGGCGGCGAGCGCCGCAGTAGCGGCCGCGATTGGCGGCGCGCTCGCCGCGCTCGCCAGCGCCGCGCTCGCCATCCAGCTGATCGCAGCCTACGAGGACCGCGCGCTGCTCACGACGACGGCGCACCTCGCGGCCGAGGTCCGCGAAGAGCTCGAGGAGGAGGACGATGACACCCTGGAGGAGGCCCTCATCGACGAGCTCGACGACGTGGAGCTCCCCTACGCTCGAGCCCGGATCGACGGGCCGACTGGGTGGCTCGCGGGAGCTCGCGACCTCGAGGCCGCTCCGAGAGACGAGTGCAGGGACGCCTCGCGACCATCCCATCCCGCGCGTCGCTGCACCGTCGCGATGGGCGCCGACCAACGCCTGACGCTCGAGACGAGCACCGCAGCCAGCCAAGCTCGCGTCTCGATCTGGCTCTGGAGCGCGCTCCTCGGGATGCTCTTCGGAGCGACCGCGGGCGGCATCGCGACGCTCGTCGCCGCGACGCGAGGCCTGCGTCCGCTACGTACCCTGGCGGGTCGTGTGCGCGCCGTGGAGCCAGCCCGACCCGATCCGACGGTGCTGGATCCTCCGCTTCGACACGCGGAGCTCGAGACGCTCCGCAGCGCCATGGTTGAACTGCTCGAGGGGTTGAGGAGCTCGCTGGACAGCGCTCGCTCGTTCTCATCCAACGCGGCGCATGAGCTGAGGACGCCGCTCACGACGATCGTGGGTGAGCTCGAGCTACTCGCCGAGCAGGCGACCACGTCAGACGCTCGATCCATCGAGCGCGTTCGACGGCGCGTCGCCGACCTGAGCACGCTCGTCGAGCGCCTGCTCATCCTCGCCCAGCCGGGGCGACTCCCAGAGAGCGCTCTACGGACCATCGACCTCGCGGACGTGATCGACGCTGTGACAGAGTCCCTGCCCGACGACGCCCGCGCGAGAGTCCGCGTGGACCACACGCCGGATGCGCTGCTCCGCGGCGACGAGAGCCTCTTGAAGGCGCTCATTTCGAACGCCATCTCCAACGCGCTCAAGTTCTCCTCGACCGAGGTCCGCGTCTGGACGACCGTCGACGCGACGACCGCGCGCCTCCACGTGCGCGACCGTGGCGTGGGGATCGCCCCCAACGAGCGCACCAAGGTCTTCGAAGCCTTCTACCGCGTGCAGGGTGCACACCTCGCGGGGCCTGGCGGTCACGGAGTGGGGCTCGCGCTCATTGCGCACGTGGCGCGGCTTCATGGAGGCGAGGCGCACCTGGACGACGTCGACGAAGGAACCCTCCTCGTGGTCGACTTCCCATCGTGGCGCCCACACCGCGGGGGCGCTCGCGAAGGAGGCGAACCCTGAGAGCCGGCGCGGCGCCCGCCTCAACGTGAACCCACACCGACGCGAAGCGCTCGGTCCCGGGGCTAGCGACGAGCACGACACGAAACGGCGGAGCACGCCTCGACGCGAGTGCCTGTCGCGCTCCACGCACTCGGAGGATATGGATTCGGAACGCACGATTCTGGAGATGGCTGGGCTCGAGGATGGGGCGGCGACTCCCGTGGGGGAGATGGGGAGGGCTCCCTGCGCGCGGAGGGGGTGGTCCCGGAGGCACGCGCCAGCGAGCAGCAGCTCGGGAGGTGGACGGCGAGACGGAGCGGTGCGCCGCCGACGGGCGCGACGTCAGCCGAAGGCGAGTTGGAGGTGGCTCGAGAACGAGCGCGACCTGGGCGGCGCGCGAGAGGGCGGCGCGTCGGCGAGCGCGAGCAGCGACGAGAAGCGCGGCATGGGGGCCACGCCATCGTTCGAGCATGGCAAGCGCTCGAAGGGGAAGATGCCCTCGGCGGCTGTTCCGAGGTGGTGGTCGAGCGCGGTCACCTCGGGTCCATCGGACCCCGCGCCTCGCGGCTCGTGAGCGGCCAGCAGTGCGAGCGCGAGGCCGCAGGAGGTGAGGCGCATACCCGTCACGCATGGTGCCGCCATTCGCGGGAAGCCACCAAGCGCCATCGAGCTTCGATCACCTCGGGCGACGCTCGCTCACGCGCCGCGTGCTCGAGGTGATCGTCGTGGCTCCTCTGAGCGTGGTGGGAAAAGCGCTGCCGGGAGTCGACCGTCCAGCGGGGGACGAGGCCGCGCCGGCCGCGACAGCGTCAATCCGTCCGAACACGCACCTTCTGAACGCCCTCGCTCCGTTCGAGCACCGAGAGGAACTGGTCGAGGGGTAGCGTGTTCGGCAAGCTGGCGTCGAACGACACGAGCATCCGCTCCTTCCCCCCGTAGCGTCGCTCGACCTCGAGGTTGTTCGCCGAGACGCCAGCGCGGCGGGCGGCTTCGAGGATCGTAGAGACGTCGACGTGCTGGGTAGTCACCACGAGGACCCTGCCTCTGCGGACCTCGTCGTTCTTGTCCTCGAAGCGTCGGAGCCCGAGCAGTGACACCGTGCCCATCAGGGTCACCGCGGCCGCGATCCAGTACATGCCACCGCCGGCGCTCAGGCCGATCGCGGTGACGAGCCAGAGCCCAGCGGCCGTCGTCAGCCCTCGCACCGTGAGGCCCGCACGAAGGATCGCGCCGCCCGCCAGGAACCCGATGCCCGAGACCACGGAAGCCGCGATGCGGGAGGCGTCGACCTCGACCAGGCCGTCCCCCGCTCCGTAGCCTTGGAAGAAGGGAAACTGCGTGGAGACCACCATGAACGTGGACGACGCCATGCCGACCAGGACGTGCGTGCGCAGACCCACCGGTCTGCCGTGAATGTCGCGCTCGTACCCGATGACGCCGCCGAGGACGCTCCCGATGGCGATGCGCAGGAGCAGAACGTTGAGCGGGATCGCGGCGCTCATGACTCGCGTCGACCGCGCCCGATGACGTAGACGACGAACAGCACGCCCGCTGTGCCGAAGACCTGCGCGCCCACGAACTCTTGGGTCGTGAGGTGCGGGAACGCGCCCACGTCGAGGTGCCACCAGCGGGCGGTCATCAAATAGGCGCACACGATCAGGAAGCCGAGCGCTGGTGCGAACGCGCGCGCGATCGATGAGCGAGCCACGAAGCCCCAGCCGATCAGAAGCAGGCAACCAACCTCGACGGCGTCGTTGACGAGCTGCGGCGCGCTTTCGCGCAGGTTGCTGCCGGGACCGGTCCAGGGAGAGAGCGCCAGCGCCGCGTGCACCAGCACGATCGCCGACAGGGGGGCCACCACCTGCGCTGCGAAGTAGGCGGGCGCGTGGCCCCGCTCCACGAGAGAGCGAGTGGCGCAGACGAGCGCCGCCGTCAGCACGATCGTGATCGCGCGGATGGCCATCGCGCCATCGATCTCGCCGCCGGTCACGCGTTCATACGCCAGGCCGATCGAGAGGCACGCGCCAAAGCCGAACGCAGAGGTAGCGGCGAGGGCCAGCCTCGTAGTGTCTACGCGTGTGGTTCGGGCGCTGATCATCGAGTCTCCGGCGCACGCGGAGGGCAAGGCAGGATCTCCACGGCTCCCCCGAATGTGACATCCACGAAACGTCGTGTCACGCAAATGTCACGTGAGTGGGCTCCGCGACTCGAGCGCCGAGGGCTCAGGGGTCGCTGACCGCGATGACGTCGGTCTCGGATTCGACGACCGCCACGAGCAGCTCGATCCGTTGCAGGTCCAGCTCGAACCGCGTGGGGAACGCGTCGATCAGCTCGAACACGCCCGACGCGCCGAGGCGGTGCGCGGCCTCGGCCGTTCGCTGCAGATCGTCCTCGGCGTCGTCACCGTGGGGATCGCGAGCGGGCTCTGGCTGTGAGCCTCCTGCCTCCGGCGGAGCAGCTCTCCCAGACCGCGGTCTCGCTAGCGGTCGATCTTCGCCGCACTTCAACGCTCCCAGGCAAGGCGATCGCGGTTTCTGGCGGGCGGGTCCTAGACCGCGAGCAGGTAGACCGTCAGACCCGTGCTCGATGCTCCGAAGAGCACTCCGAAGGCTGTGGCGCCCGAGAACCTGCGCGTCAGGTGATTGACCTCGCCGAAGAGAAGGCCACCCCCAGCGCTCGACAACACGAAGAACGACAACGCGAGGAGCGGATCGGGGTGGGGGACACCCATCACATCCGCGGCGAGCAGTGCGAGCGATACCGCAGCAACGACGAGCGACACCCCTCCCAGCGCGAGAGCAGCTCTTGCGTGGCGGACCCGGACCGAGAGCAGGCCAGCGCCCACGCATACGGTCAGGAGGCAAGCGAGCGCTGCGAGGGACACGGATGCGAGTGTACTGCCGTCACACAAAGGTCACAATCGCCAGTCACAGCGGCGACGTTTTCCACAGGATCCACGGCCTTGTGTCGCCAATGTGACGCGCGCACCGTCCTCTCGAGGCGGGTCCGGCTGCATGCCGGATCGGGGGCTCCGGGGGTTGCGGTCGCACACGTGGGCCTGGCACTCTCCGAGTCGTGCTCGCCCGGCTCGGGCTCTCGATCGCCGTCATCGCCGCAGTCCTTGCGCTCGTGGCCCCGCCCCACGTGCAGCGCGTCTCCGGCGACGCAAGCATCGTCAAGGTCACGCTGCACGGTGGAGCCGTCGTGCGGACCACCGGAAGTCCCGAGCTGACGCTTCGTCCTTCCACGACGAATCACCTGCCTCGCGACCTCATCGCGCCGAGGACGGCAGGCTCCAAGGGGACCGGACTGGAGCGTCGTCCGCCAAGCGTCCAGCGCCGATTCCTCCCTCCCCGTACCGACTCTGCCCGAGACCCATGAGAGGGGTCTCGTCGCTCCCCGTGGAGCGGCGTTGAGCGTGGCGATCGGACCCTGCGACGCAGGGGTGGAGGAGTTCGTGACGAGACGCAATGAGCGTTCTCGCCTCGGGGATGCGTTCCCCCATGAGGCAGAGGACGATGATCCTGACCTGACATCGAGCCGCCATCGAGTCCCCATCGACTTGGCGGCCGGCTGGTCCTGGCACGCCCTCGTGGAGGTCGGCGCTCGCGTCGCGCCGGTGACCCTGTTCGAGGCGCGCCGCATCGGTGGCGCGACCCACTTGATGGTGGACTTGAACGACGACGGGATGCTCGAGGCTCGGCTCCGCGGTGAGTCCGGAGGCCGACTCGACTGTGTGGGCGGGCCCCTCTCGGCCGTCTCCGAGTGCTTCGTCACCGTCTGGGCCCACGCGCTCGCCGAGGCACCGTCGGCGCTGGAGCTGCGCGTGCAGCTCGACGATGGAGCGGTCACGACCGAGCGCTCGCCGGGGCTCAGCGTGCCGCCACGCTTCGACGCGACGATCGAGGTCGGGACGGAGCCCGAGCGCGGAGAGCCACGCGTACAGACATTCCTGACAGCGACGGGACCTTGGAACTCGGACGCCCGAACTCGAATCCGAGACGTCCTCGTGGCGGCCCGCACGGGCGCCATGAACGGGGCGCGTCGCATCTCCTTTCCCAGGAGCTCGGGGGTCGGTGAATACGCAGCCGCGGTCGCTTTCGTTGGCATCGCGGCCGTCTTGATGGCGTTCGTGCTCAGCCTCTCGGGCCTCTCCGTCTTCACGCTCTTCGGCGCTGCCGTGATGGCGGCCCATCTGCGCGGCGGCATCGGTCCTGCGCTCCTGGCCCTCGCCTTGGCCACCCTCGGGAGCGTCTACGCGTTCGTGCCTCCGCATATGACGTGGGAGACCGAGAGCTCGCCGTGGCGTCTTCCGCTCTTCTACACCGCGGCGATCCTCTTCGCGGAGCTCCTTCGTCGGCACGGGTGGTCGGGCGAAGCGCGCCGCCATCGTTGAGAGCGAACAGCGATGGCCCACATCCCGTATCTCGAAGAGCTCGCCATCATCGCTGGACTCGGCGTCGTCGTCGCGCTCCTCCTCGGCCGGCTTCGATTGCCCACGATCACGGGTCTCCTCGTGGCCGGCGCGGTCGCCGGTCCACACGGCTTTGGGCTGGTCCTCGAACGCGAGCCCATCGAAGTGCTCGCCGAGGTCGGGGTCGTGCTCCTCCTCTTCACGGTCGGCCTCGAGTTCTCGCTCTCGCGACTCCGTCGCATTCTCCGACTCCTGGTCATCGGCGGCACGATCCAGGTCGGCGCGACCATCGCGGCGGTGGTCGGCGTCGCCATCGCGCTCGGACGAGCGTTTCCGGAGGCGCTCGCGTTTGGCTGCGTGCTCGCGCTCTCGAGCACCGCAATCGTGCTCCGCATGCTTGGCGAGCGACGGGAGCTCGACGCACCGCACGGACGGTTCATCGTCGGGGTGCTGATCTTCCAAGACCTCTGCGTCGTTCCCATGGTGCTGCTGGTTCCGCTCCTCGCCCGCGGGGGGACCGCCGCCGAGCTCGGGGGAAGCATCGGGCTCGCGATGGTCAAGACCATCGCGGTCGTCGCGTTGGTTCTCCTCGCCGCGCGCTACGTCGTGCCGCGGGTGCTCGGGTGGGTCGACGCCAGCCGTAGCCGAGAGCTCTTCCTGCTCGCGGTGCTGACCCTCTGCATCGGGACCGCGTGGCTCACGTCGCTCGCGGGCCTGTCGCTCGCGCTCGGCGCGTTTCTCGGCGGTGTCGCCGTCGCCGACACCGCGTTCGGCCAGCGTGCGATGGGCGAGATGCTCCCGTTGCGCGATGTCTTCGTCAGCCTCTTCTTCGTGTCGCTCGGGATGCTCCTCGACCCGAGCGTGTTCCTCGAGTCCGGAGGTTTCGTCCTGCTCCTCTTCGCGGGCTTCGTGCTCGCGAAGGCGCTGTTCGCCACCCTCGCGGCCCTCGCGATGCGCTTCCCCGCGCGCGTGGCGTGGCTGGCCGGCGTGGGTCTCGCTCAGTTCGGCGAGTTCGGATTCGTCCTCCTGCGGATGGCCGAGAGCGGCGGGCTCGTCGAGGGCAAGGACGCGCGCGTCGTGATGGCCGCCGGCATCTTGAGCATGTCCGTCACCCCGCTGCTGCTGCGCTGGGCGCCCCACGTGACCGCCGGAGAGCGGCTGCTCGCCCCGCTCGCTCGGCTGCTCTCGGGCGACGGCATCGAGCTCCACCCAGAGGTCGAGGAGACCGTCGCGGACCACGCGGTGATCGTGGGCTTCGGCGTAGCCGGTCAGCTCCTCGCACGTTCGCTCCAGCGCTCGGGGCTTCCGTTCGTCGCGCTGGAGATGAACGCGGACACGGTGCGTGCCGCCCGGCTTCGCGGCGAGCCCGTCTTCTACGGAGACGCCACGAGTCCAGAGACGCTGGAGCACGCGGGCATCGAGCGGGCACGCGTCGTCGCCATCATGATCAACGATCCGTCGGCGGTTCCGCGCGTCGTGACCGCGGCCCGATCCTGTCATGCCAGCGCGCAGATCCTGGTGCGGACGCATTACCTCGCGCAGCGACCCGAGCTCCTGGACGCGGGCGCCGACGAGGCGGTCGTCGAGGAGGTGGAGTCGGGCGTCGAGCTCCTCGCCATGACGCTTCGCCGGATGGGCGTTCCCCGGAACATCGTCGACCAGCGCGTCACCGAAGCGCGTGAGGGCACGCTCGCGAGCGAGCGCACCGAGCGGGTCGGGAGCCCGAGCACCTGGCGCGACAACGCGGCAGCGCTCGGAAAGCTGCGCGTCGACTCCGTCGTGCTCGAGGTCGGCGCCGTCGCGATCGGTCGGACGCTCGTCGGTCTCGCGTTGCGGCAGAAGACGGGCGCCATCGCCTTCGCCCTCGAGCGCGCCGGAGTGCCTATCCAAGAGGGACTGCCGGACCTCGAGCTCGCCGAGGGCGACATCCTTCATCTGGCGGGGAGCGAGGTCTCGCTCGTCGCCGCCACCGCGTTGCTCGTGAGGCCCAGGACGTCGGCCGACGCCGTGCCGGCGTGACCGTTCAACCGTTGACCGCTCCCAGCCCCCAGAACACGCCGAGGCGCAGGAGCGCGTCCCAGCTCCATATCTCCTGCGGCGTCTCGATCGGCGGCGTGGCGTAGCGCGTCACGTGCCCCGCGAGCGTCACGGTGACGAAGTCCACCGGCCACCACCGCACCGATGCGCCGCCCGCGAGGGCACCGCCTTCCGTGACGTCCGCCGCGCCCCACCCCAGCCACAGCGCGTCGAACCGAACCGCGACCTCCAGCGCGCCGCCCGCCCACGCGCCCGAAGAGCCCGGTGCGAGCGTCGGCGCGAACCCGGGCGCACGCGCGCCACCGAGCGCCACCCACGCGAGCTCGGCGGTCAAACCCGATGAGCGGATCGGGTCGAGCGCGACGCGGGGTGTGCTCGGGTTCCCATCGTCATCGCGTGAGCGGGACTCCTGGGCCAGCGCGCCCTCGAACGTCAGCCGCACGGTATCGAGGTACGTGATCGCATGCGCTTCGCCGACGAGGCGCTCGCCGCTCACGATGGTCGGTCGGTAGTAGACGAAGCCGAGCGGCGCCGTGCCCGCGACGCCGTTGCGGTCGCGCACGCTCTCAATCATCCCGGCGGCGCCAAGCCGGAGCCCCCAGCCGCGATCCGATGCGGACGCGCCCGACCACGCTCGCCCGAGCACGAGATCGGCGGACGCGTAACCCGCGGGGATCGGCGTGTCGTTGCCGAGGATGCTCCCCGAACCATTGCCCACGCGCACGATGGCCTCGACGGGCGCCTCGCGCGGCGCGATGCGCACCTCTGCGCCTGCGTCGCGCTGCACGCGAAACGCGGTGACTACGGGCGCTCGGTCCGGGAACGGCAGCGTGTGCACGGGTTCGAGCCGGAACGAGGGGAAGAGCGGGGTCTTCGCGTATCCCACGCCGACCTCGAGCCACTCGAACGGGCGGAGGATCACGTAGCCGTCGAGGAGCGCGGCGTGCTCGCCGACCCACTCCGCCGTCGCGACGGCGCGGAGCCATTCGGTCGGCTCGAAGACGAGCCCGAAGCGGAACCGCGCGAGCGCGAACCCGGACTCGCCTTCGGGCTCGCGCGCGTAAAGGCGTCCGTCGATCTCGCCGAGGAGCGTCGGGCGGATCACCCGGAGACCATCGAGGAGCCACGCCGGCAGGAGCGATGTCTCCGTCGAGACGGTCGTCTCGACATCGGGGGGCGGCGCCACCTCGGTGCGGACATCGCCTGCATCGCTCGCGGGAGGTCGGGTCTCATCACCGAGATCGGGCGAAGCTCCGGTATCCGGGGAGACTGTCGGTAGCGGCGGTCGCTCTTCCTCCGGCGCCGGCTCCGTGACCTCGACCATGTCGTCGGGTGGAGGCGTCTCCTCCTGCTGTGCGTGGACGGGCGTCGGCGTCTCCTCCTGCTGTGCGTGGACGGGCGTCGGCGAGAGGGAGAACGACCACGACGCGACGACGAGCGCGAGCGACGACGAGCGCACGTCAATCGACCGGCACGATGTGGATGGCATGCTCCACGCCGTCGGCCTCGTCTGGGTCGTGATCCGCCACGAAGAGCCGGCGACCTGCGGGATCGAACGCGACCCCGCGCACTTGTTGGAAGCCGCCCGCCACGATGGAGACGGCCCCGGCCGCGTCGACCCGAACCACCTGACCGCCCACGGTGCCCGTGAAGATCGCGCCAGCGCTCCCGAACGCGATGAGATCCGGCGACTCCACCTCCGCGACGACCTCGAGCTCGGTCGGTGTCGCACGAGGCGCACGGAGAATCTGCCCGAGATCCTGATCGGCGATGTAGAGGTCGGCGTCCGTCGCGAGCACGCCCACCGGCTTGACGAGCCCGGTGATGAGCTCAGGCTCCGTGCCGTCCAGCCCGAGCGCCCCTACTGCGCCCACTCGATCGCCGCTCGCCACACGCACGAACCACGAGTCGAACAGCGCGCCGTCGGGCGCAACCGTGAGGCCGATGCGACGGCGCTCCACGTCGAGACCCGGAACGATCTGAGGGGACTCGCCCTCCCGGAGGTAGACGACATCGCCCGCGGTGCCGAAGCCGAAGCGGGTCACGACGAGCGTCCCGTCGCCCATGCGCACCACCTGGCCGAGCCCCGCGCCCGAGCCGCCGACCGCGGGGAGATCGGCGACCAGGGTGAACCCACCCGCGTCGGTCCAGGTCAGGATGCGGTTCCCGTTGTCGTCGGCGACGAGGAGTCGGCCATCAGACTCATCCCAGAACAGGCCGTTCGGATCGCCCTCGAGCGCAAGGCGCGTCGGTCCACGAACCACGACGCCCGCATCGGACCCGCTGGAGGCGTCATTTCCCCCGGCGTCCTCGGAGCTCGCGCTCCCACCGCACGCGGTGACCAGCGACACGGCGAGCGCGCTCATGCAGCGTGCAAACCTCATGGAGTCCTCCTCACGCCGCGCGCACGGTCGCGGCGACCTGACCACTCTCGGATGCCTCGTATCCCAACGCCTCGAGCTCGCGTCGCCAGCGCGCGGACGCGAGCGTGTCCATCATCCGCGCGACGCGCGGCTCGGTGAGGCCCTCGCGCGGCACGACGACGTCGAAGCGCTCGCGTGCGAGGGGGACGAAGTCGAGGCCGTAGCTTCGCGCCGCATCGTGCGTCGACGGGCCGACGTTCGCGACGCCGAGGGCGACCGCTTGCGCGACCTCGAGGTGCCCGTGCAGCGTCAATACGGCGTGCTCGCCAAGCAGGGCCGTCGGGAGGCCTGCTCGTCGCAGCTCAGACTCCAGCATGCGGCGGGCTCCCGAGCCCACCTCGCGCAGCGCGATCCTCGTCCCACGACGCGCGAGCGCGCCGATGTCCCGGACGCCACGCGGGTTGCCGGCTGCGACGACCAGGCCGACCTCCCAGTGCGCGAGCGTTACGACGGCGAGCTCGCGGCCGACTGCTCGCCGCCTCACCGCCACGAGGTCCGGCGCACCCGTCCTCGCGTCGACGAAGTGGGTACCTCCGACGTGAACGCGATCCGCGGCGAGTGCATCGAGAGCGACGTCGCTCGAGCGGGGCAGCCAACGAAAGCTCCCGGGTCCCATCGACTCGTTGAGACGGTCCGCCAAGACGCCGAGCGCCGGGGCGCAGCCCGCGAGCAGCATCCGGCTGCGGGCGACCTCGGGCGCCGACAGCAACTCCACCGTCGCGCGCGACGGGGTGGCGTCGTGCACGATGGCGGCAAGTCGCGCTGCGTCGCTCGCGTTCGTCGGGTGCGCGACCCAGCGTCCGCCCACCTCGGCCACGATGGCGCGGCCTTCGAGCGCCTCGGACACCACGACCGCGCACCTCAGCATGCCCGTCCGTAGTCGCATACAGTCCTCCGCTCCTCGCTGGTGTCCGCCATCCCGGAGCTCGTGACCCGAGCGCCCGAGCCGCCCTACTGCTCCCGCAGCGGCTACGAGGTCTCTGGAGCCGCTTCGAGCGCAGGCACGCTGGCCGCTGGCCGGGCCTCGGGCACGAAGATGCAGCGCGGTCGCGCGGCGATTCGATTCTTCGTCTCCGGGAGGGTCGAAACCCGTCACCCCGCTGGCTCCCCGGGGGGCGTGCCGAGCCGTGCTCTTGGAGGCCGAACCGTGCTGTCGACGGGCGGTCGTAAGTGCGTGAGACGATTGCGGAAGCACGCGAAACGGCTTGGGTTCTGAGGACCACGCTCACGCGTTTTCAAAACCGCTGCCATCGACCACTCGGCCACTCCTCCTTGCGGGAGGGAAGCTAGCAGGATCTCCGGTCGAGGCGCGCGACGTGTCGGACTGTGTCAGCCGATCGCTGGCGTGAGGCTTGCTGCAGGAACCGCGATGACTCGATCACGCTCGCTGCTCGCGCTCCTCTTCGTCGCCGTCGTCGCGCTCCCGGGCTGCGAGGGGAGCAACGCGTGTGGCCCCGAGCGCGCGCCACCCGCTTCGCTCGGGTGCGAGACGGAGCCGTACTACCGCGGAGAGTGTCCGGGCCAGGATCGCTGGCTCTGCGGCGGGATGCTCTGTGACGCGACCGGCGCGTGCACGCCGTTCGACGCCGGCGTCGCGAGCGATGGAGGGTGACGACCGCGTCTCGGCTGCCTCAGCGCTGGCGTCGAACGACGAGGGCGAGCAGCGCGAGCAGCGCGAGCGGAGCCGAGCCGTGGCCACCGGGCGTCGCCGCGCAGCCGCCGGAGCTCTCCCGCTCGGCCGATGGAGCCGCCGTGGTCTCCGCGGGGGCGGGCTCGGCGACGGGCTCGGTCGCCGGCTCGGGCGCGGGCTCGGCCTCTGGTGGATCGGCCGACGGTGCGTCGACCTCCGCGGTCGGATCGTCGGGCGCGCAGCCCCCGCAGCCGTGGTGGTACTGGCTCGGGTTGCAGACCATGTGCTGGCCCGGAGGACAGAGCGGCAGCGAGTCGGCGGCGGCCGGGGCGGCCCCACCGAGCAGACATGCGAGGACGAGGCCGAGGGTGCGCATGTCCAGGAGTTGGTCACGGACCGCGGCCTCGATCCAGCACTTCGCGTTGCTCACCGGCCCGATGGAGCGCGTCGCGTTCCCGCTTGGCGCGGTGCGGCCCCGCGACCCCACCGAATCGGCCGCACAAAGGCCGACTTTTTCGGCGGCCCGATCGATGCGATGATCTTGCCGCCGTGTTGCTCCGACATCTCTCGTCGTGCGTCCTCTTCGCCGCCCTCTGCGCTGGCGGCTGCGCCACGGGGGACGACGGGATCATGCCGCGCGATCAGGACGGCGGTCGGGTCGACGCCGCGAGCCCGCCCGAGGTCGACGCGAGCTCGCCTTCACCGTGCACGCCGCCTTGCACGGGCACCGACGTCTGCCGCGCCGGGGTGTGCGTCTCGACGGGGACCGACGCCGACGGAGACGGGGTGGACGCGGCGGTCGACTGCGACGACGGAGACGCGAGCGTCGGCTCGAGCGCCGAGCGCGAGTGCTCGAGCTCGTGCGGCGCCGGGGTCGAGCGCTGCACCGGGGGCGTGTGGGCGACCTGCACGGCCCCGCTCACGTGCGACTGCGTGGAGGGCTCGACGCCGCGGTCCCTCGACTGCGGGATGTGCGGCACGCAGCGGCAGATCTGCTCGGGCGGCGCGTGGGTCGACGACGGCGCGTGCATGGGCTCGGGCGTGTGCAGCCCCGGGGACGTGGACATGGGGACGACCTGCGGTCGCTGTGGGCGCCAGGAGCGCCACTGCGGCGCCGACTGCCAGTGGGGCCCCATGGCCTGCGTCGACGAGGGCGAGTGCATGGCCGGCGCGGTCGACACGGAGTCGCGCACGTGCACGCCAGCTTGCGGGGGCACGGAGACCCGGAGCCGGACCTGCAGCTCCTCGTGCACGTGGGGCACGTTCGGTGGGTTCGCGGGCTGCGCCTCGTGCGGCCCGGTGTGCGGCAACGGCATGTGCGAGACCGGCGAGACATGCGCGGCTTGCGCCGACTGTCGGTACGGGCACCTCGGCACGGGCGACAACGGCGACTCCTGCGCGGGGGTCCCCGACGGGACCTGGCGCTGCGTGACCCGCAGCTCGGGCGGCTCCGTCTCGCAGGTCTGCCGCAACGATCCGTCGCGCTGCAGCACGTCGCCGTGCTGGATCAGCTTCAACCTCTCGCCGCGCGACTGCAGCGGCTGCGTCTGCAGCTTCAGCCTCGCGTGCTGCCAGACCGGCTCCACGAGCGGGGGCTGCTGACGGTCGCGTCTCTTGGGCTCCTGCCGACCGCGAGCCCGTGTAGAATGCGCGCTTTCCCATCCTCGGAGGGGTGCAGGTGCCCGACACCATCGTTCAGCGGCTGTTCGATCAGGCGAAGAAGCGCGGCGACTCCCCGGCCTACCTCGTCAAGGACGGGCCGGTCTGGAAGGCGACGAGCTGGACCGACTACGGCGACGAGGTCGAGCGCGCCGCGCGCGCGCTGATCCGGCTCGGGTTCGAGCCCGGCCAGAAGGGCTGCATCCTCGGCTTCAACCGGCCCGAGTGGGTCGTGTTCGACCTGGCGCTGATGGCCGCGGGCGGCGCGCCGGCGGGGATCTACACGACGTGCAGCCCCGACGAGGTCGCGTACATCCTCAACCACTCCGAGGCGCCCGTCGTCCTCCTCGAGGACGTGAAGCAGTGGGAGAAGGTGCTCGCCAAGACCGACGAGCTGCCTCACCTGAAGCACGTCGTGATGATGAAGGGCGCCAAGCGGGTCGACGATCCGCGCGTCCTGACGTGGGAGCAGCTCCTGAAGAAGGGCGAGGGCGACGACGAGGGCGAGCTGCAGCGGCGCGTCGACGCGCTCGAGCCCGACCAGGTCGCGACGCTCATCTACACCTCCGGCACCACCGGCCCGCCCAAGGCGGTGATGCTCAGCCACGAGAACCTCGCGTGGACCTCGCGCATCCTCGGCCAGGTCGCGGCGATGGAGCCCGGCGGGCGGGTGCTCAGCTACCTGCCGCTCTCGCACATCGCCGAGCAGATGGCCTCGATCCACGGGCCCATCACGACGGGGGGCACGGTCTATTTCGCCGAGTCGATCGACAAGGTCGCCGACAACCTCAAGGACTGCCGGCCCACCTTGTTCTTCGGGGTCCCGCGCATCTGGGAGAAGTTCCACTCCGCGATCGGCGGCAAGCTCGCCGGCGCGACCGGCGCCAAGGCGCGCATCGCCGGCTGGGCCCGCGGCGTCGGCGTCAAGGTCAACGCGATGAAGATGCGCGGCGAGGAGCCCTCGGGCCTCGACGCGCTGCAGTACGCCCTCGCGAAGCGCCTCGTGTTCGACAAGCTGAAGGCGGCGATCGGGCTCGACGCGGCGACCACGCTCGTCAGCGGCGCCGCGCCGATCAGCAAGGAGGTCCTCGAGTTCTTCGCGAGCCTCGACCTGATCGTGCAGGAGGTCTACGGCCAGTCCGAGGACAGCGGCCCGACCTCGTTCAACCTCTTCGGCCGCACGCGGCTCGGCACCGTCGGCCCGGTGTTCCCCGGCGTCGACGTCCGCATCGCGGAGGACGGCGAGATCCAGGTGAAGGGGCCCAACGTCTTCCTCGGCTACTACAAGGACGAGGACGCGACCAACGAGGCGCTCGTCGACGGGTGGCTCTGCTCGGGCGACCTCGGGAAGATCGACGACGAGGGCTTCCTCCACATCACCGGTCGCAAGAAGGACATCATCATCACCGCGGGCGGGAAGAACATCACGCCCAAGAACATCGAGTCGGGGATCAAGAACCACCCGCTCGTGCACGAGGCGGTGGTGATCGGTGACCGGCGCAAGTTCCTCACCGCGGTCGTGTCGCCCGACCTCGAGGCGTTCGAGGCGTGGAAGAAGGAGCGCGGGCTCTCCGGCGCGCCGCACGAGCTCCGCGAGGTCCACGACTCGATCTGGGAGGCCGTCGAGGCCGTCAACGCGAAGCTCGCGCGGGTGGAGCAGGTGAAGAAGATCGCCATCCTCCCGCGCCCCCTCAGCATCGAGGAGGGCGAGCTCACGCCGACGCTCAAGGTGAAGCGGGCGAAGGTGAGCGAGCACTTCACGAACGAGATCGAAGCGCTCTACGCGTGACGCGGCGCGCGCTACCGCTGCTCGCGATCACCGCCTGGCTGGTCGTGCTCGCGTCGCTCGCGTTCGCGCAGGACGGCGGCGTCGTGGACGCGGGCGCGGCGGTCGCCGAGGCGCCGAGCTCGCTGGCGGCGCACCGCGCGGCGG
Organism: Sandaracinaceae bacterium; assembly: GCA_020633195.1. GTDB lineage: Bacteria > Myxococcota_A > Polyangia > Polyangiales > Sandaracinaceae > JACKEC01. The sequence goes on from JACKEC010000019.1 coordinate 236,848, forward strand.
CGGGCGACGTGCCGATCTGGCAGCGGGGCGTGAGCCTCCTCGGGCTCGGGGTGATGGTCGGCCTCGCCTGGGCGATGAGCGCCCACCGCGACCGCTTCCCCTGGCGGGTGGTGGGCTGGGGCGTGGGGCTGCAGCTCCTCTTCGGCGTGCTCGTGCTCAAGACCTCCGCCGGGCTCGCGCTCTTCTCCTTCCTCAACGACGTCGTCACGCAGCTCCTCCGCTTCACCGACGACGGCTCGCGCTTCCTCTTCGGCAACTACCTGGACAGCGAGTTCACCGTCGCGCTCAACGTCCTGCCGACGATCATCTTCTTCTCGTCGCTGATGAGCGTCCTCTACTACCTCGGCGTGATGCAGTGGCTGGTCCGCGGCGTCGCCTGGGTGATGCAACGCACCTTGCTCACGTCGGGCGCCGAGACCCTCAGCGCGGCCGCCAACATCTTCGTCGGCCAGACCGAGGCGCCGCTCGTCGTGCGCCCGTTCGTCGAGAAGATGACGCGCTCCGAGCTGATGGCGGTGATGACCGGCGGCTTCGCGACCGTCGCGGGCGGCGTGCTCGCGGCCTACGTCGGCATGCTGCACGAGCACTTCCCCGACATCGCCGGCCACCTGATCGCGGCGAGCGTCATGAGCGCGCCGGCCGCGCTCGTGTGCGCCAAGGTCATGCTCCCCGAGACGGAGGTGCCCGAGACGCAGGGCACCCTCGAGATGCACGTCGAGCGCACGCACGCGAACGTGATCGACGCGGCCGCCGGCGGCGCCGCCGACGGGATGAAGCTCGCGCTCAACGTGGCCGCGATGCTCCTCGCCTTCCTCGCGCTCGTCGCGATGATCAACTACTGCGTCGAGCTCCCGACGCTCTGGCACAACCGCTCGGTGTGGGCCGACGTCCTCGCGGCGCTGCACCAGGCCGGCGCGCCGGTGCCCGAGGGCTGCGCGAGCCCGTCCGGCGCGGGCGCGTACCAGGCGTGCATCGACCAGGTCAACGCGGCCGCGACGGTGACGGGCGACTTCGTGTCGTGGACCCCGTGGACTCTTCAGCGCGTGCTCGGCTACCTGTTCTGGCCGCTCGCGTTCGTGATGGGCGTGCCGATCGAGGACTGCTCGGCCGTCGCCTCGCTGCTCGGCGAGAAGCTCATCCTCAACGAGTTCGTCGCCTACGTGCACCTCGCCGGGCAGATGGGCGACGGCGGGATGAGCCAGCGCGCGATCGTGATCTCCACCTACGCGCTCTGCGGCTTCGCGAACCTCGGCTCGATCGCGATCCAGATCGGCGGCATCGGCGGCATCGCGCCCTCGCGCCGCGCCGACCTCGCCAAGCTCGGCTTCCGCGCGATGCTCGCGGGCACCCTCGCCGCCTTCATGACCGCCTGCGTCGCTGGCGTGCTGGTCTAAGCGCTCACATCGCGAGCGCGAGGGCGACGGTGGTGCCGCGGCCGGGCGCGCTCGTCACGGTGAGGCGCCCGCCGTGCGCTTCGGCGACGCGCCGCGCGAACGCGAGCCCGAGCCCGGAGCCGCCGGCCTTGGTCGTGAAGAAGTCGTTGACCGCCTTCTCGAGCACGCGCGCGTCCATCCCGGGGCCGTCGTCGACGACCGACAGCAGCAGGCGCGGCCCCTCGACGCGCGCGCGCACCACGACGGTCCCGCCCGAGCTCTCGAGGGCCTCGAGCGCGTTGCGGACCAGGTTCTCGAGCGCCGTCGTCACCAGCTCCGCGTCGAGCGCGACCGTCCCGACGCGCTCGGCGTCCGCGGTGATCGTCACCGCCTTGGACGACGCGGCCTCCGTGACGCGGGCGCCCTCGACCACCCGACCGACGAGCGCCGCGACGTCGGTGGGCTCGGGCTTGGGCTCCGCGCTCCCGAGCCGGCGGTACTCGTCGACCACCCGATCGAGCCGCTCGGTCTGCTCGAGGATCAGCTCGATGAACTCGCCCTGGTCTTCGAAGGAGCTGCCGCGGGCCCGCTCCTCCTCGAGGTACTGCGCGGCGCCGCGGATCGCCGCGAGCGGGTTGCGGATGTCGTGCGCCATCTGCGCGCTGAGCCGACCGAGCGTCGCGAGGTGCGCGGTGCGCTCGCGGATCTCCGTGTACGAGGACCAGACCGCGCGCGCCGCCGCGATGACGACGAGCAGGACGAGGAGCGTCGCGATCACGAGCGCCGTCGTCTGGCCGCCGAGCGCGCGGAACACGACGAGCTGCGCGAGGACCCCGAGCAGCCCGATCAGCGTCGCGGTGACGATCGAGGGGCCGAGCCCCCCGGAGACGAAGCGGGCGCGGAGCGCGAGCGCGGTGAGGAGGATCGCGCTGACGAGCATCCCCGGCCCCGCGAGGTGCGGGATCGCCGGCGCGCCGGCGAGCGACGCGAGGTCGCTCCCCGCGCCGCCGACGCCGACCGCGATGGTCGCGATGAAGAGCTGCGTGCGGAGCCGCTCCTCTCCGGCGCCGCCGCGCCAGTAGTGGCGGGCGAGCGCGTAGATCGCGAAGGAGAACGTCGGCACGATGCCCACGAGCATCAGCAGCGCCCAGTGATCGCCGCCCGGGAACGAGCTCCACGAGGCGACCACGAGCGGCGCGAGCGAGGCGATCGCGAGCCCGCCGAAGTAAGCATAGACCGCGATCTGCAGCGCTCGCGCGGAGCGCCGCGCGCCCACGAACGTCAGCACGAGGTGGAACAGGAGCGGGCCCGCCATCGACGCGGCCGACGCCTCGAGCCACTCGAAGAGGTCGCGCTCGGTGAGGTTGCCGAGGATCTCGAAGCCGAGGTACGCGAACAGGTCCGCGCAGAGCAGCGCCGTCGGCAGCGCCAGCGAGCTCTCGCGCTGACCCCGCACCGCCGTCAGCACCGAGAGCCCCAGGAAGACGGCGCTGGCGGTGATCGAGACGACCAGCTCGACGTAGTCCCAGGGCTCCACGTTGCCGAAACCCTCGCTTGTGTCCCCCGCGCGTGGAAAGGACAATCGCGCCGTGAGCGACATCGATGGGGGACGCGTCCTCGTGGTCGACGACGACCGCGCGGTCGGCACGGTGCTCAAGGGGCAGCTCCGCCAGGCGGGCCACGACGCGGTGTGGGTCGGGTCGGCGAAGGAGGCGCTCGAGCAGGTCGAGGCGGACGCGTTCGACGTCATCCTGACCGACCTGCGCATGCCCGGGATGGACGGGATGGCGCTGCTCGAGGCGCTCTCGAGCCGTGCCCCGGGGGTGCCGGTGATCATGCTGACCGCGCACGCGAACGTGGAGAACGCGGTCGAGGCGATGAAGCGCGGCGCGGCCGACTTCCTCTCCAAGCCCTTCGACCGCGACGAGGTGCTCTTCACCGTCGACAAGGCGCTGCGGCGCGGGCGGCACGTCGCGGCGCAGCCCGAGAAGGCGCCCCCTCCCCGCGAGGCCGGGGTGCCGTGGCTCGGCGACAGCGAGCCGATGCGCGAGGCGGCCAAGCTGATCGCGCGGGCCGCGAAGGCGACCTCGACGGTGCTCGTGCGCGGCGAGAGCGGCTCCGGCAAAGAGGTCGCGGCGCGCGCGATCCACGCGGCGAGCCCGCGCGCCGACGGGCCGTTCGTGCCGGTGCACTGCGGGGCGCTGCCCGAGAACCTGCTCGAGAGCGAGCTGTTCGGCTACGAGAAGGGCGCGTTCACGGGCGCGACGAACCGCAAGCCGGGGCGCGTGGAGCTCGCGCAGGGCGGCACACTGTTCCTCGACGAGATCGGGGACGTCAGCGCGAGCGTGCAAGTGAAGTTGCTGCGGCTGCTCCAGGAGAAGGAGTACCAGCGCCTCGGGGGGACGCAGTCGATCACCGCGGACGTGCGCTTCGTCGCCGCGACGCACCGGGACCTCGAGGCGATGGTCGAGGACGAGGAGTTCCGCGAGGACCTGTTCTATCGGCTCAACGTGATCCCGATCTTCATCGCGCCGCTGCGCGACCGGCGCGAGGACATCGCGCCGCTCGCCGAGCGCTTCTGCGAGGAGCTCGGCGCCCAGAACGGGCGGCCCGACGTGCGGCTCGACGCCGCCGCCGTGGCGCGGCTCGAGGCGCAGGAGTGGCCCGGCAACGTGCGCGAGCTGAGCAACTTCGTGGAGCGCCTCATCGTGTTCACGGACGGTGATCGCGTGACCGTCGAGGACGTCGAGCGCGAGCTCGACCGCCAGCCGCGGCGGACCTCGAGCCCCGCCCCGGCCGCGGCTGGCGAGACCCTCGGCGACCGGCGCGAGGAGGCCGAGCGGGCGGCGATCCGGGACGCCCTCGACCGGGCCGCGGGCAACCGGACCAAGGCCGCGCGCCTCCTCGGGATCAGCCGGCGGACCCTCTACAACAAGCTCGCCGAGATGGAAGACGTCCCCCCGAAGGGGTGAGGGGGCTCACGTCGGGCGCCCGTAAGGTGCGTGCAAGTGGCTCGCCGCCGGGGCCTGTTCTAGGCTGTGCGAGCGATGCGCGCACGCTTCACTCTTTACGCTCTCCTCACGCTCTCCTTGGCGGCCGTCGGCTGTGGTCGCTCCCTCCTGTCCACGGGCCTCACGCCCGGCATGGACGGAGGCATCACGCCGATCCCCGACAGCACGGTCGTCTTGCCCGACGCGCCGCCCGACTTCTGCGGCAACGGCCTTTGCGGGCTCGCGGAGACGTGCGACTCGTGCCCGTCCGACTGCGGCTCGTGTGGCGGCTGCGGCGACGGAGTCTGCGCGCCCGACGAGGACTGCACGATCTGTCCGACGGACTGCGGCCTCTGCGAGACCTGCCCGGACGGCGTGTGCGCGATGGACGAGTCGTGCCGGAGCTGCCCCGACGACTGCGGGCGCTGCGAGACCTGCGGCGACGGCATGTGCGACTCGGGAGAGGACTGCTTCAGCTGCCCGACCGACTGCGGCAGCTGCGTGCGCTGCGGCGACGGCGACTGCTCGCCGGGTGAGACCTGCTCGAGCTGCCCGACCGACTGCGGGCGCTGCGAGACCTGCGGCGACGGCACCTGCAACGGCGCGGAGGACTGCTCGAGCTGCCCGGCCGACTGCGGCCGCTGCCGGTTCTGCGGTGACGAGACCTGCCAGCGCACCGAGCGCTGCGACACCTGCCCCGAGGACTGCGGCCTCTGCATCACCTGCGGCGACGGGATGTGCAACGGCGCCGAGGACTGCTCGACCTGCCCGCGCGACTGCGGGCTCTGCGAGCGCTGCGGCGACGGGATGTGCTCCGACTCCGAGAGCTGCGCCTCGTGCCCCGCCGACTGCGGCGTGTGCACGCGATGCGGCGACGGCTTCTGCCAGGCGGATCAGGGCGAGGACTGCCTCACCTGCGCGCCCGACTGCGACGACTGCCCGCGCTGCGGCGATGGGACCTGCTCGCCGGAGATCTCCGAGACGTGCTTCACCTGCGAGGACGACTGCGGTCGCTGCCCGAGCTGCGGTGACGGGCGCTGCCGCGGCGCGGAGAACTGCGCGAGCTGCAACATCGACTGCGGCGTGTGCTCGGTCTGCGGCAACATGCGCTGCGAGTCGGCCGGCGGCTTCGAGGACTGCATCAACTGCCCGGCGGACTGCGGCGCCTGCGCGCTCCGCTCGTGCGGCGAGAGCCTGAGCTGCGTGTTCGGCTGCATCGACTTCGGCGGCGGCGGCGGCCCCCCCGGCCCCGGTGGCGGCGTCCCCGGCTTCGACTTCGCCTGCCTGATCGACTGCTTCGCGCTGACCTGCACGGACTCGCGGTCGTACCTGAACAACGTCATCAACTGCGCGACCGGCGCCTTCCTCGGCGGCGCCTGTTCGGGCGGCGGCGGTGGCGGCGGCGGCCTGGCGTGCGTGATGCGCGAGTGCTCGGGCGAGATCACCGCCTGCCTCGGCGATCCCGGCTGCGGCTGAAGTCGCTCCGCGGAGTGAGGGCCTGACGCAACTTCCGGGTTGACGCGGGTCCACCCCGGGGTTAGGGAATGAACGTTCATTCCATGCCCACCGCGAACCCGACCACCGATGAGGGCGCCTCCAAGAAGGAGCGCATCCTCGACGCCGCCCTCGGCCTCTTCGCCGAGCGGGGCTACCACGGCACCGCGGTGCCGCTGGTGGCCGAGGCGGCCGGGGTGGGCGCGGGCACCATCTACCGGTACTTCGAGGGCAAGCAGGGCCTCGTCAACGAGCTCTTCCGCCGCGAGAAGCGTGCGGTCACCAACCACGTGCTCGGGAGCTTCCCCTTCTCCGAGCCGCCCCGGTCCCAGTTCCACTACTTCTTCGGCCGGATCGTGGAGTGGGCTCGGACCCAGCCGCAGTCCTTCCAGTTCCTCGAGCACCACCACCACGGGCCGTACCTCGACGAGGACAGCCTCGCCCTCGAGCGCGAGGTCACCGAGTACGCCCTCAACTACGTGCGCATGCTCAAGACCACGGGCATCGCCCGCGACGCCGACGACCACCTCTTCCTCGTCGTCGTGTGGGGCACCATCGTCCGCATGATGCGCGAGGCCTGGAACGGCAGCCTGGAGCTGACCGACGCCTTCCTGGCCCAGGCCGAAGAGGCCTGCTGGGAGGCCATCAAGGCCTGAGGCGCCCTCTCCCCCCTTGCGGCAGGCGAGGGCCTGCCCGATGTACCCGTGCTCGGAATGAATGTTCATTCCACACGCTAGCCACCGACCCCTACCGGAGACACGAAGACCATGAGCCAGACCATCCTCATCACCGGCGCCACCTCGGGCATCGGCCGCGACACCGCCCTCTACCTCGCGAGCCGCGGTCACCGCGTGATCGGCACCGGGCGGAACGAGCGGGCGTTGGCCGAGCTGCGCGACGCTGGCGTACACGCGCTCCGGATGGACGTGACCGACGACGCCTCGATCGCCAGCGCCGCGGCGCAGGTCGACGCGATCACCGACGGTTACGGCCTCGACGTGCTCGTGAACAACGCCGGCTACGGCCTCTTCGGCCCGCTCGAGATGCTCTCCGACCGCGACGTGCGCGCGCAGTTCGACACCAACGTGTTCGGGCTCCTCGCGGTCACGCGCACGTTCCTGCCGCAGATGCGCGAGCGCGGCGCCGGCAAGATCATCAACGTCAGCTCGGTCGGCGGCCGGCTCACGCTGCCGCTCGGCGGCGCCTACAACGCCACGAAGTACGCGGTCGAGTCGATGAGCGACGCGCTGCGCATGGAGGTGAAGCAGTTCGGCGTGAGCGTCGTGCTCATCGAGCCGGGCTACATCAAGACCAACTTCGCCAGCACCACCGTCGGGCTCCTCAAGGACTACTCGGCGGAGGGCTCGCCGTACGCGAACGCGCTCGCGATGGCCGACGACGCGGAGTCCAAGCTCGACCGCTTCGCCGCCTCCCCCCGCTCGGTCGCCAAGGCCATCGAGCGCGCCGTCGTCTCGCGCCGCCCGCGCGCGCGCTACGTCGCGCCCTGGATCAACGGCTTCGGCCCGTGGCTCACGTACCTGCTCCCGACGAGCCTGATCGACTGGTTCTTCGCCCGCGCCGCCGGCCTGCGCCCGGCCTCCACGGTGAAGGCGCTGCCCGCTGGCGCTTGAGCGCTTCACGGAGTCCAGCTCAGGGCCGTGGAATTTCGCGCAAAGAACGCAAAGGGGGCAAAGAGGGTTTCTTTATCGAGGGGCGGTCTCGGCCGTCTGAGGGCCGTCGAGGCAGGCACGGGTTCGGGCAGCGACCCTTCGACCGATCCCTTGGCGTCTAAGCGTCTTCGCGACCTCGGCGTTGAAATTCCACGACCGCGACACGAGCAGGAGCGCGCGACGTAACCTGGATTAACCGGCGCCCGTACGTAGCTGGCCCGATGTTGGGTTACGTGCCGCTTCGCTTCGCTCCGCTGTCGCTGATGTTCATCGCCTCGCTCACCGGCTGCGGCGCCAAGACGGGCTTGCTCGTCGAGCGCTGCGGCGACGCGGGGGCGCGGAGCTGCCCGCACGCGTGCGGGTCGGGGACGCAGCTCTGCGAGGGCGGCTTCTGGGGCGAGTGCGTGCCCGACGTGGTCGAGCGCGAGTGCCGGGACGCGTGCGGCGTCGGCGCGCAGACGTGCACCGAGGCGGGCTGGACCGCGTGCGTCATCCCCGTGATCACGCGGCCCTGCGAGCGCTCGTGCGGCGAGGGCATCGAGACCTGCCGCGGCGGGACCTGGAGCGAGTGCAGCTACCCGAACCCGGTCCCCCCCGCGCTCGCCGTGCGCGTGCGCGACTTCCACGAGAGCCACCCCGACTTCGAGCGCTTCAACCAGGGGACCGACCGCGGGATCGTGGAGGCGACGCTCGGCGCCGATGACGTGCCGGTCTACGCGGGCGAGTCCCGCACCACCTCGGGGCGCGAGGCCTTCGACCAATGGTACCGCGACGTTCCCGAGGTGAACGTGGGGCTCCCCATCGAGCTCATCCTCGCGCCCGCGGGCGGGCCCGACGACTCGCTGTTCGTGTTCGACGACGAGTCGTTCTTCCCGATCGACGACCTCGGGTTCGGCAACGAGGGCAACGAGCACAACTTCCACTTCACCCTCGCGGCCGCGACCGAGTTCGTCTACGAGGGCGGCGAGACGTTCCTCTTCCGCGGCGACGACGACGTCTTCGTCTTCATCAACCGGCAGCTCGTGATCGATCTGGGCGGCGTGCACCGGCGGCAAGAGCAGGACGTGGATCTCGACCGGGAGCGCGAGCGCCTCGGCCTCGAGCTCGGCGGGCGCTACCCGCTGCACCTCTTCTTCGCGGAGCGGCACACGTTCGACTCCTCGTTCCGGATCGAGACCACGCTCTCCGATCCGGTGATCCGCTGCGACTAGCCTCGGCGGTCTATCCTCACGGGGCGTGGATCCTTGCACCCGCCGAACCGCCGCTCGCCTCGCGCTCGTCGTCGTGAGCACGGTCGTGGCAGTGGCCGGCGCGGAGGGCGTGTACCGCGCGTTCCTCGCGCCAGACGGCGGTGCCGGCGGCGACGACGCCTGGTACCAGCGCTACCGCCACATGAACGAGACGATCTACATGCGCTCCGAGATCGAGGGCCTCGTCTACGAGCCTCGGCCCGAGAGCGTCGTGGAGATGGAGTACGGCGTCGCCGGCTTCGACGCCGAGCGGCGGCGGTGGGACGGCGCGCCCGCGGAGCCGCCTCGCGACCGGACGCGCGTCGCGCTCGTCGGCGACTCGCTCGCGTGGAGCGAGATGGTCTCGGTGTCGGACTCGCTCGCGGCCCACCTCGAGGACCGCCTCGGCGCGGAGGCGTACGAGGTCTCGAACTTCGGCGTCAGCGGCTACGACACGCGCGAGGAGGCGATCTACTACGAGCACCGCGTCCGGCCGCACCACCCCGCGATCGTGGTCGTCGTCTACTGCCTCAACGATCTGTTCATGGCGAGCGGCCCCTACGGGCGCTTCGCCACCGACGAGGAGCGCGCGCTCAAGGACGAGCAGGACCGCATGTTCGACTCGGTCGCGCGGGTCCGCCGCGAGACGCTCGACGGGGTCGCGCAGACCGAGGAGCGCGAGGCGACCTTCAAGCTGGTCGCGCACCTCGCCGCGCTCTACCGCCGCGCGACCTTCGACGATCACTACGTCGACGAGTACACGATCGCGGCGGCGGACCCCGCGCGGCTCGAGCGGATGCGCGCGTCGCTGTCGCGGCTCGGCGCGGCCATCCGAGCCGACGGCGCGGTCCCCGTGCTGATCGTGTCGCCGATCCTCGAGTCGTGGCGCCGCTACCACTGGACCTCGATCCACGAGGCGGTCCGCGAGGCCGGGGAAGCGGCGGGCTTCTCGGTGCACGACCCCCTCGACGAGTGGCGCGACACGGAGCAGTTCGAGGACCTGCGTTCGCCCGGCGACAACCTCCACTACGGCCCGCAGGGGAACCGGACGCTCGCCCGCTTCGTCGCGCACGCCGTCCACGCCGCGACGGAGCTACCCTGACGCCGGAGGTCTCGATGAAGCAGGGCATGATCGCAACGTTCTTCGCCGCCGCGCTCGCGTTCGGCTTCGGCATGAGCCAGGCGCCCGCCGCCGCGTCGCCGGTCGCGCCAGCTCCGTCGCTGGCCGCGCCCGCCGCCGACGAGCTCCAAGGCAGCTGCGGCGACTACCAGTGCCAGCCGCCCGAGGACTGCCACTCGTGCCCGCAGGACTGCGGCGACTGCTGCGGCAACTACCGCTGCGAGCCGCCCGAGGACTGCAACTCGTGCCCCCAAGACTGCCGCTGCTGAGCTCGGCGCGTCAGCGTCCTCGGAGCGCCAGAAACGGCTCGACCGCGCGGTAGAGGCTCGCCGAGAGGCGGGCGTGCGCGCGCTCGTTCGGGTGGTGATCGGTGGGGTGGACCCAGAGCGCGTCGGTCCGCTCGCCGAGCAGCGCCGCGCTCGTGTCGGTGAACGCGACCCCGCGCGCCACGAGCGCGCGCTCGATGGCGCGGTGCGTCTCGGTGAACGGGTAGTCGCCGTCGAGGTCGACGAGGAGGGGCAAGAGCGCGACGAGGAAGTCTGCCCCCGCGGCGCGCGCCGCGTCGCGCATCGCCACGATGTGGTCCTGCGTCGCGGCCCAGCCGTCGGCGTTCGGGGCGGCGTAGAGGTCTCGGTACCACTGCAAGGTTTCTTGCCCGACCCGCGCGGCCTCGACGCGATCGGCGGTGACGGTGTAGACGCGGGGGATCCAGGTCGAGGGCGGCTCCTGATCGGACGCGAGCATCCGGCGGCGATCGACGATCCAGTCGTCGAGGTAGGTCTGCCGGGCGGCGAACGCCTCCGAGCGCTGCGCGTCGTTGAGCACCATCGCGTAGACGACGAGGTCGGGCGCGTAGGCGGCGAGCCGCGCGGGCAGCGCGTCGGCGAGCTGCGGGAAGTCGTAGCCGCGCCGGCCGCAGTTCACGACGTCCGCGCGATCCCCGAGGCGGCGGTCGAGCCGCGCGCTGAAGGTGTCCTCGCCGCGCACGCCCTGGCCCTCGGCGAACGAGTCCCCGACCACGAGCACGCGCAGGGCCCCCTCGGTCGGCGCGACCCCGGAGTCGCTGCGGCAGAGGTGCTCGTCGAAGCGGAGGCCCACCCCGCTCGGGGTGCGCTCGGCGATCGCGTCGAGCCGCTGCACGCCGCGCGCGGCCCACTCCGCGCGCACCTCCGCGTCGCGCAGGTCGAGGTCGAAGTAGCCGCGCGGATCGTCCGGGTAGGCGTCGACGACCGCCCGCTTGTCCGCGGACTCGAGGTGGTTCGCGTGCGCCCAGCGCGACGCCTCGATCCCCGCGATCCGCAGGACGAGCTCCGCGCCCGCGAGCGACAGCAGCGTCGCCACGAGCGACAGGGTCAAGCGCTTGGCCCACAGGCCCCGGGCCGCGCTCGTCATCGCGTCACCGCGGGCGGAACGCCCGGTTCATCGCGAAGTGGTAGCCCTTCACGTTCGGGAAGTGGTCGGTGCGCACGTCGACGAAGCCGACCTCCTCGAGCAGCGGCGTGAGGCGCGCGTGGTCCCACCGGTAGACGCGGCGCATCGTCAGCGACTCGAGCGCGGTGGCGCCCGAGCGGTCGCGCACGTGGTAGAGGTGATGCTCGTCGATGAAGTCCTCGCCGCGCTCCGCGACGATGGAGAGGCAGACGTGGCGCTCGCCGAGCGTGTGCTCCCAGGCCACGCGCGCGCGGCTCATCTGCTCCCAGTCCCACTCGAGGACGCGGCGGCCCGCGCCGGCGTCGGGCTCGGCCGCGTCGGCGAAGAAGTAGACGAGCGCGCCGCCCGGCTCGAGCGCCGCGAGCATCCCCGCGAGCTCCGCGCGGAGCGTGGCCTCGTCGTAGGTCCAGTGGAGCGCGTCGTTGAACACGAGGTCGTAGCGCTCCGGGCGCGCCCCGAGCTCGGCCCACGGCGTGGCGATCACCGGCACGTCGAGGCCCGCGTCGCTCAGCGCGGCGGCCGTCGCCTCGCGCGCGACCGCCGACGTGTCGCACGCGGTCACCTCGAAGCCCTCCTCGGCGAGGTTCACGGTGTGGTCGCCGAGCCCCGCGGTCGCGTCGAGGAGGCGCGGGCGACCGGGGTAGAGCGCCTTGAGCTCGCGCTGGCTGTCGCGCTTCCAGCGGCGGAAGTCGAGCGGGTCGCAGCGGCGACGGAAGAGCTCGAAGCGCCAGTAGCGGTCCCAGTTCAGCTCGCCGAGCATCCCTCGCCCCCCTCAGCGCGTGGTCTTCAGCGTGTGGCGGACCTGGTCGCCGAGCGCGGTCGTGGTGCGCTCGCGCCCCTCGCCGCTGCGCAGCGCGCCGTCGAGCTGCCAGAGGAACAGCGCGTCGTAGCCGAGCCGGTCCGCGTTGTAGACGTAGTTGGTGAGGCCGGCCTCGTCGGCGCCGTCCTCCTTGGGGATCCCCGCCTCGCCCGCGATCAGCGGCAAGCTCGGGTCGAGCAGGCGCTCGTCGCCGAGGTACTCCGCGAGCTGCTCGCGCGAGGGGAGCCCCGCGGTCGGGTGGTAGACGTGCACGTCGACGAGGTCGAGGGCGGGGCCGCTCTTCCACAGGGAGGGCAAGAAGACGTGCCCCGTACCGGTGCTCACGAGCAGGCTCCGCTCGGCGCGGGCGGCGTCGCCGCAGATCTGGATCGCCTTGCCGATCGCGGCCCACGGCACCGGCTCGAGGGACGTCTCCTCGGGCTTCATGCACTCGGCGGTGGCGGTCTCGGGCTCGTTGACGATCTCGAGCGCGACGAGGAGCGCCGGGTCGAGCTGGGCCACGATCGGCCGCACGACCCGCTCGGCGAAGCGCGCCGCCTGCTCGGGGTCGGCGAGGATCGAGCGCGTGATGGGGTCCTCCTCGCGAGGCCACGCGTTTCCGTCGAGGAGCGTCGGGTAGAGCTTGAGGCCGTGCAGCGTGGCGGCTTCCTGGATCACGTCGAGCGCTCGGAGCAGGTCGTCGTGCACACCGACCACCGCGCCGTCCTCGACGACGAGGCCCTCGGCGTTCTCGCAGAGCCAGAGGCGCACCGCTTCGAAGCCGAGCTCGCGCGCCTCGATCAGCGGCCGGTAGGAGGCCATCGCCTCGAACGAGACGGGCCACGTCGGGAAGCGGGGGTTCGGCGCGAGGTCGTGGCCGTAGTCCCCGCGCAGATAGCAGACGTTGACGCCGCGGAGCGCCCTCTTGCGGTCGGTGGTCATCGCGTCAGATGCCGTCGTGGATGTCGAGCGTGTTGCCCGAGCCGGCGCCCGCGACCTTGCGCGTCTTGCCGGTGCGCATCTTGTCGGGGACCCGGAGGGCGACCACGCCCTCCTCGACGCCGCCGGCGACGTCGTCACCCGCGAGCGCGCTCGCGACCATGCCCTCGTTCCACTCGTGGTCCCAGGCGTAGTTGAAGCCGTTGCAGGCGACGCACTTCTTCTCGAGCCCCTCGCGGACGATGTCGCGCGCGAGCTCCGAGCGGAGCGCGGTCACGAGCGACGCCTCGGCGATGTTCCGGCCCTGGTGCCAGCAGAGGTAGTAGCCGTGGTCCGAGAGCCCGATGAACTTCTGGGGGATCTTGCAGCCGTCGATCGGCCGGTACCGCTTGCCCTTGCGGGCGTACATCTCGAAGTGATCGAGGAGGAGCTTCTTGTCGTTGAACCAGGTGTTCGTCTCGGCGCACTCGCGCTCGATGCGCACGAGCTGCTCGTAGGCGACCTTCTCCTCGTCCGGCGTCATCTGCATGTGCGCCGTCTCCGGCACGACCTCGACGTGGGAGAAGCCGCAGTAGGCGTAGCGCCGACCGCCGATCGCCTGGATCGCCTTGAACGAATCGTAGAGGCAATCGTAGTTGTCGCGCTGCATCACCGTGTTGGTGCCCCACTGGATGCTCGACTCCTCGGTGAGCATGCGCAGGGTCTTGAGCGAGCGCTGGTACGTGCCCGGCCGCTGCCGGATGTGATCGTGCGCCGCCTCGGTGCCGTCGATGCTGATGGTGAGGCAGTCGAGGTGCGAGAGCAGCGGCAGGTGCTTCTGCTTGATGAGCGTCCCGTTGCTGACGAGCTGCACCTTCGTGCCCGCGCCGAACGCGTGCTCGAGGATCTCGAGGAACTGCGGGTGCACGAACGGCTCGCCGCCGGAGAAGCTCACCGTCGCGACGCCGACGAGCGCGGCCTCGTCGATCGCGCCCTTGCAGACGTCGGCGTCCATGAAGAGCGCCTCGCTCGGGCGCCGGCACATCTGGCAGGTGAGGTTGCAGTACTCGCTGAGCGCGATGTCCATGCGCTCGTAGCTCGTGAAGAGGACCTCGCCGCCGCACGACGGGCAGGCCTCCGTCTCGAGCGCCTCGCGGCCGCTCATCGCGTGGCTGACGTCGGCCCCGCAGCCGGGACAGGCGCGCGTCTTGGCGCTCATTCGGCGGCTCCGGCGGCGTCGAAGCTCTCGACGTCGGAGCAGGCGGCGAGGCAGCCCGGGCAGCGCTCCGTGAGCGCGAGCGTCTGCAGCTGCTGGTGGTGGATCGACTGCCAGACGTCGACGATCTCGTCCTGCATCACGTTGCCCATCCGATCGTCGTCGGTCCGCATGAAGAAGCAGGGGTAGATGTCGCCGCGGAAGTCGACGAGGAGGAACTTGCTCGGCAGGAAGCAGCCGCCGGGCGGGATCGGGCGGATGCCCTCGGTGAGGTAGTCCGGGATCACGCCGAAGAGCGACTCGGTGAAGATGTTCACGCCGAGCTGACGGGCGTGCGCGTCGAGCAGCTCGAGCTCGGCGATGATCTTCTCGCGCGGCGTCCGCATCAGCGAGAAGCGGTGCAGGTCCTTGTCGGGCCCGCTGATCTCGAGCTGGAAGGGCTGGAAGCTCACCTCGCCGATGCCGAGCTCGGCGGCGAGCGTGACGAGCGGGCGCAGGTGCTCGAGGGACTCCTTGAGGATCACGCCTGAGAGGCCGACGTCGATGCCGCGCTCGATGAGCCGCCGCACGGTGGCGACGGACTTGTCGTAGTTGCCCTCGCCGCGCAGCGCGTCGTGGATGGGCTTGGGGCCGTCGATGCTGACGTGCAGCGAGACCGACGGGCAGGCCTCGAGGCGGTCCATGTGCGCCTCGGTGATCATCGTGCCGTTGGTCACGATGTCTTGCTTCGTGTAGCCGATCGCGTGCGCGAGCTCGACGACGTCGAGGAAGTCCTTGCGCATGAAGCTCTCCGCGCCGCACGGCGTGAACACCGTCGCGCCGAGCTCGCGGCCCTGCCGGAGGATCTTCTCGACCGTCTCGAAGGGGACGCCGTGCTGCTTCAGCTCCCAGACGCTGCACATCTCGCACTTGAGGTTGCAGTAGACGGTCAGCTCGATCGCGATCTCGTCCAGGGGACGCGCGAGCGAGCGGCTGCGCCGGAGCGGCGTGAAGGCGGAGACGCTCACGCTGGCTCGACCGCCCTCGGGGAGCTCGGCGCGGGCGCCTGGACGAGCGCCCGTCGGCACTCGGCGATGACGTGCTCCACGTCGTTCTCGTATCCGTTCTTCACCCAGCGCCCCCCGTCGTCGAGAACATACCAGCGCAGGTCCTGACGGACGAACCGCGCCAGCGCTTCATCGTGAGGATGCAAATCCATGAATCGCACGGCGTTGCGCACGTAGGTGTCATAGCTCGGCGGGAGCTGCCGCGCCTCACAGCGGAAGGGATCGCGCGGGGCGTCGTCGTCGACGTGGAGCACCATCGCGCGCGGCTCCTCGACGATGCGGTAGCCCGCGTGGTGGAGGCGGTAGCCGAGCTCGGTGTCCTCGAGGCCCCAGCCGGAGAAGCCGTCGTCGAACCACAGCTCGGGGCCGCCGAGGCGGACCGAGAAGTTGCACGAGTAGACGAAGATCCAGGGCGCCTCGTGCTCGTCGACCGAGCGGCCCTCGAGGTCGGCGATGCGGTCGTCGCGCTCGGCGTGCTCGAAGTCCGAGGGCTCCGGCGCGTCGCGGTCGAAGGCCAGCGTGCGGTGGCGCGGCCCGAGGACGACGCGGCGGACCTCGGGCTCGGCCGCGTGCGCGGCGATGTGGGCTTCGACGTAGTCGGGGCCGACGAGCACGTCGTCGTCCGCGAAGATGACGACGTCGCCGACCGCGCGCTCGATCCCGAGGTTGCGGGCCTGGCCGGCGCGGAAGCCGCGGTCCTCTTGCCAGGCGTGCTCGATCGGCAGGCGCCCTTCGAAGCTCCGCACGACCTCGGCGGTGTGATCCGAGGAGCCGTCGTCCCCGACCACGACCCGAGCGAGCCGATCGGTCTGTTGCCGCGTGAGGCAATGGAGCAACGATCGGAGGCGCTCGGCGCGGTTGTAGGTCGGGATGACCAGCGTAGCCTTCAAGAGCCGCCCTCCTGGAGCGCGGCGGAACCATGCCACGCCAGGAGGCGTTCGCTCAACCCGGCGCTAGACCGCGGTGGCGCGCAGCGTGACCACGGCGACGCCGCCGCGGGTCCGCACCGCGACGCGGAGCTGATCGGTCTCGGACGCGGGCCGCCACGCGACCTCGGGGCCGTCGCCGTCGACGTCGCCGTCCGACTCCCAGCGCGTCGAGAAGGGCTCGCGCACGCCGTCGATGGTCACGCGGACGAGCTCGTCGGCGCGGGTCGCCCGCAGCCGGGGCGCGGGCGGGTTGGTCATCGGCAGGTCCGCCGTGCGCAGCGTGTTGGCGGGCGCGCTGTCGCGCCACTGGTCCACGAGGCGCAGGCGCTTCTTGAGGCTTCCGTCCTCCGTGAACGCCGCGTCGTCCTCGGCCTCCGGCAGGAGCGAGCTCATCGCGGCGTCGAACGGCGCGGGGTCCACGACCATCCCCGCGTCGTCGCCCGCGTCGAAGCCCGCGTCGTCCATCGCGGCGTCCGGCGGCGGCGGGTCGACGACCATGCCCGAGTCGGTGCCCGCGTCGAAGCCGGCGTCCATCCCCGCGTCCTGCGGGGCCGGGTCGACGACCATGCCCGCGTCCTGCCCCGCGTCGGGCGGCACCGGATCGACGACCATCCCGCACTCGCAGCCCGCCGCGAGCGTGACCACCGCGCCGCTGAACGCGACGTTGCGCGCGAGCTTGAGGAGCTTCTGCGTCGGGTTCGTCGCGACGAGCTTCCGCGGCTCGTTCGCGTGCGCGTTCATGTCCGCGTAGAGCGAGTCGAGCTCCTCGTGCCAGACGCGGTCCGACGCCGCGACCTCGAGGGCGAGGCGCGCGGTGTGTCGCTCGATGCGCTCGGCGTCGTGGACGTCGCCGCCCTCGATGATGTCGATGGCGCGCTCGAGGTAGTCGGCGGTGTCGAGCGAGATGGCCCGCGTGAGGAGGCGCGCGCGCGTGCCGAGGCGGTTCGCCGTCTCGCCCTCGTAGAAGCGCTTGAGGACGTTGGCCGCGTAGCCGATGCCCATGTAGCGGTTGGCGACGCCGCGCGGCGCGAAGTTGCGCTCGCGGAAGGCGGCCGAGCAGACGCGGAAGAGCAGCTCGGTCTTGTCGTCCGCGATGCGGTAGTTCCAGCCGAGGTAGCTCCCGCCGAGGTCCTGCTCCTTGCTCATCTCGAGGTGGAGCGGGGTGCCGTGATAGGGCTCGGCGCGGCAGAAGTTCACGGGGTGGTCGGCGTGGTCGCGGATGAACTGCATGTTCTCGGCGACGTCGCCGACGCTCGCGCCGGGCTCGAAGATCAGGAGGTTGTAGCAGTTGAAGATGCCGGCCTCGCGGCAGGCCTTCAGCGCGCCGCGCACGTGCGCCTGCTGGGTGCCGCGGCGCAGGTTGTCGCCGCCCGTCTGCGAGCCGTTCTCGACGCCGACGTACAGCCGAATCACGCCGAGCTCGGCGAGGCCCTTGGCGAGCTCGGGGGTGATCGTGTCGGGCCGCGCCTTGCCGACGAAGGCGACCTTGCCGACCCCGTACTCGTCGAGCGCGGCGCGGATCGCCTGCATGCGCTCGAGCGTCCGCTTCGGGTTCGGGAGCGTGAAGTTGTCGTCGTGGAAGCAGAAGATGCAGGGCGTCTGCGCGCGGTGCTGCAGGAGCGCGATCTCCGCGGCGATGTTCTCGGGGCTGCGCAGTCGGAACAGGCGACCGCCGCCGTGCTCGCGGCCGTCGCGGTAGAAGGCGACGATCGAGCAGTAGTTGCACTTGCCCCAGCAGCCGCGGCCGCCGAGGAGCGGGACGAACGGCACGTTCATGTGCCGGTTGTGCTGCCGATAGCGGATCGGGAACGGGATGGCGTCGAGGTCGTCGGGCATCCGCCGCGGCGCCGTCCGGGTCGCCACGCCGTCGTGGCTCATGAGCGCGAGGCCCTCGACGTCGAACAGCGACGTGCCGTTCTCGAGCGCGCCCATCAGCGCGAGGAGCGTCTCCTCGCCGTCGTGGAACACCACCGAGTCGACCCCGTGGCCGCCCTCGATGACCTCCTGGTACGCGAGCGTCGGGAACTGCGCTCCGCTCGTGACGTGCCCGCGATAGCCGGCCGACCGCAGCTTGCGCGCGAGCCCGAGGAACTCGTGGGCGCGGTGCTGGAACTGGATCGAGAGCCCCACCAGCTCCGGCTGATCTGCCATCACCCGCTCGACGATCGCGCCGCCGTCCTCGGGCACGTTGAACGGCAGGATGTAGGGCTCGTGGCCGGCTTCGCGACAGACCGCCGCGAGGATGCCAAGGCCGAGGTTCTCTTCGAAGTCCGCTCCGATCAGATAGACGCGCATGTCTCCCCCTCGGCGGACAAACCTACGCGCGGTCACCGTTGGTGCCAAGGCGTGGCGCCGGCTCACTCACCGACGCTTCAGCGCCGCGCGGATCGTCTCGAGCGCGTCGGGGAACTCCTCGAACATCGAGTGAGGCTTCGCGAGGAAGTCGTAGAGCGGCTGGCCGCCGCCCATCCCCTCGTGGCCTCGCGCGGTGCCCTCGTGCGGGCCGGACTCGATCTGCACCTCGTCGTCGGTGAGGATCAGGGTGACGCGCCAGTGGCGCTTGCCCCGCATCGA
This sequence comes from Sandaracinaceae bacterium, assembly GCA_020633195.1. Classification (GTDB taxonomy): domain Bacteria; phylum Myxococcota_A; class Polyangia; order Polyangiales; family Sandaracinaceae; genus JACKEC01. The sequence continues at coordinate 255,637 of JACKEC010000019.1, forward strand.
CTCGTGCTCCCAACGCTGCGTCATCGGTCCACCATGACACGAGCCAACGCTGGCACGTGCGTTGCCGGTCTCGGGTCGGGTGTGCCAGACCGCGTCAGGCGGTCGGGGAGGTCGCATGCGTCGCTCGTTCTTGCTCGTGGTGGGGTTGCTGGTCTCGGCTTGCGGGAGCTCGTCGTCGAGCGCGGACGGAGGCACGGCGACCGACGCGGGAGGCGGGGGGTGTCCGTTCGCGCCGCCCGCGGAAGGCGACCCTTGCGACGTCGCGCAGGTGTGCGGGTACCTCGCGTGCGACGACGTGGGCGTCGTGCGCGCGACGTGTGATGGGACGAGCTTCCACGTCGCGACAGAGGCCTGCGCGCCGTTCGATTGTCGAGGGGACACCTGCGACGTCGGGCAGGTCTGCATCATCAACGTCGGCGGCGCGGTGATCCCGTTTTGCACGCTGCCGATGGCGGGGCCGCTCACGTGTCAGACGGTGTGCGGAGGTCCGTGCGTGGCGATCGACGGGCCGGCCGATCCGCCGCTTCGCTTCCAGTGCAACACGTGCACGTCGGGGATGTGCCCCTGACCTGGCGCGAGGCGGGTCGCTCGGATCGCGCGCGGGGCGGGTATGCTGTGCTGCATGACCTGGGTGCGCGTCGTCGTCTGCGCCTCGATCGTCCTGTGCGGCTGCGATGGGGGCGGGCTCGAGCCGCTCCGGCCCCGCCCGGACGGCGGCTGGGTGGGGGACATCCCGCCGGGCTGCGAGGACGTGATCCCCGCGGCGCGCGTGTTCACGAACAACTGCGCGGTGAGCGGGGCGTGCCACGTGCCCGGCGGGCAGTACCCGGATCTGAGCCGCGCCGGGCTCGCGGGGATCATCGGCGCGCCGAGCGAGGGCACGCCGGGCCGGACGCTGGTGGTCCCGGACGACCCGGACGCGAGCTGGGTCTTCCACAAGATGAGCGGCACGCAGGGCTCCGAGGGCGGGCTGCTGATGCCGCTCGGGACCGACGAGCCGATCGACGACGTGGCCACCATCGAGGCCTGGATCCGCGCCGGCGCGCCGACGTCGTGCGAGGGCGAGCCGCCGCCGCCGCTGCTGCCCGTCGATCCGAACACGCTCGATCAGAGCGAGCTGTTCACGTGCACCACGCCGAGCCCGGGATCGGTCGCGCGCATCCGCCGCATCGAGCGCACGACCTGGACGCACTCGACGGGGAACACGCTCGGCTCCCTCGCGCACAGCAACCCCTTCTTCGCGCCCGAGGGCAGCTACACGACGTACTCGGACGGCGTCGGGATCGACCCGTCCACGCTCGACCTCTACACCCTCGTGCTGACGCAGGGCTCGGCGCTGTGGCGCGGCCGCGAGGCGTTCCCGCGGCTCTGGCCGGTCTACAGCGATCCCGAGATCCGCTGCGTCTTCGGCGACGCCGCGCCGAGCGACGAGTGCATCGACTACTACGTCGACAGCCTGCTCCGGCACGGCGTGCTCTTCCGGACTCCGTCCGACGGCGAGCGCAGCGAGCTGCGCGCGTTCCTCGTCGAGAACATCGCCGCCGAGGGCGGGGACGTGAGCCGCCGCTCGGACACGCTCACCCACGTCGCGTCGGCGGCCTGGCTGATGAGCGGCGCGCTCTTCCGGCCCGAGCTCGGGGAGCCGATCGACGGCGACCCCGACGGGCGTCGGCGGCTCACCGACGACGAGCTCGCGCTCTCGCTCGGGAACCTGCTCAGCACCCACCCGCCCGGGTCCGCGATGCGCACCACGACCGAGGACCGGCCGGGCGAGCCGGATCGCTCGATGCCCGAGCACGGCTGGCTCGGGCAGATCCGCCTGGCCGCCGACGACCACTCGATCCAGGAGCCGGACGTCATCCGGACGCTGCTGCGGACCTACCGGGGCGGCATCGACGCGGAGCGCACGGACCTGCTGCTCGACATCGACGGCCGCGAGGTGCCCTCGCGCGGGGAGTACTGGCTCGCGTCGCGGATCCAGGGCTTCTTCCGCGAGTGGCTCGACTACGGGAGCGCGAACTCGGCGTTCAAGGACACGCCCACGGCGACCTCGGCGTACGAGGGGCACTCCCAGACGGCGTCGAGCTTCTCGAACCTGCAGCACGGCTACTACGGCTACGAGTCGCGCTTCATCGATCAGCTCGACGACACGATCGCGCGCGCCGTGATCGAGTCCGAGGCGAGCGGCGCCGACGTGTACCGCGCGCTCCTCACGACGCGGACGTGGCGGCTCCCCTCCAACCTGGCCTCCTCGAACGAGACGCCGTGCACCTCGGACGCCGACTGCGCGGCCGAGGCGAGCTACACGCGCTGCCAGGACGCCGCGGGGTTCTGCAGCTCGAGCATCAGCAACAGCGTGGCCGCGACGCAGCGGGTGTACGGGCTCACGACGAACGTGCCCGCGACCCAGGAGGGGCGCTGGGTGGAGATGCCCGACGGCCCGCGGTCCGGTGTCCTCACGCACCCCGCGTGGCTGATCGCGCACGGCGGGAACTTCGAGGACGACGCGAGCGCCGTCCGCCGCGGGCGGTGGATCCGCGAGCACCTGTTCTGCGAGACCGTGCCGGGGCTCGACCTGGTCCGCGTCGAGGCGCAGCTGGTGCCGAGCGACCCGGCGCTGCGCGCCCGCGATCGCGTCGTCCAGAGCATCGAGACGGGCGACTCCTCCGCGACGTGCATGGGCTGTCACCGCCTGATGAACTCGCTCGGGATGCCCTTCGAGGTGTTCAACCACGCGGGCTTCGAGCGCGCGGACGACCACGGCCATCCGCCCGACGGCAGCAGCTCGATCACCCTCGCCCCCGATCCCTCGCTCCTCGGCGACGTCGAGGACGCGGCGGAGCTGTCGCAGATGCTCGCGGACTCGCCGTACGCGCGGCGATGCTTCGTCCGGCACGTGTTCCGCTACTTCATGGGGCGCGACGAGACGATGGCCGACGCGTGCACGCTCTCGCAGATGGAGGACGCGTTCGCTGGCGGATCGTTCTTCGCGATGCTCGAGGCGCTCGCCACGAGCGACCCGTTCCTCTACCGCGTCATCGAGGGAGGTGCGCCGTGATGCGCCGCCGAACGTTCCTGCGAGGGCTCGGCCTCGGGGCTGGCGCCGCGCTCCTCGCGCCGCTCGTCTCGCGCATCGCGAGCGCGGGCGAGGGGGTGCCCTGCCGCTTCGTCTTCGTGGTGGAGGGCAACTGCTTCGAGCCCATCACGATGCTCGGCGCGCCGGCGCGCGCGGCGATCGACGCGACGACCGCCGCGCCCCTCGACACCCAGCGCTGGTGGTACCGGAGCTACCGCCACGACGCCCCGCTGATGGTCGGCGGCGGGCTCGAGACGGCGCCCGCGCTCGGGCCCCTCGCCCTCGACGCGGCCGTCGCCGAGCAGGCGGGGGTCGTGTTCGGGCTCTCGTCGCGCATCGTCGGCGGCGGGCACTCGGCCATGCACGGCGTCTTGTCATCGGCGCGCACGATCTCCGGGGTGCCCGGCGGCCAGACGTTCGACGCGTACCTCGGCGCGCTGCCGCAGGTCCGCGGAGAGACGCCCTTCGACGCGGTGCGGCTCGGCGTCTCGCCGGGGAACGATCCCCTCGACTTCGGCACGTGCGCGTACGCCGAAGGCCGCGGCGCGCCGCTGATGCTGAACCCCGCCGCCGCCTACGACGCGCTCTTCGGCTCCGTCGGCAGCGCGTCCGGCCGCGAGGCCTTCGGTCGCAAGCGCTCCCTCCTCGACTTCGCCGGGGCGGACGTCACCCGCGCGCTCGCGGCGTTCCCCGGCAACTCGCGCGAGCGGGCCAAGCTCGAGTCCTACCTCGCCTCCGTCGAGGAGCTCACGCGGCGCCACGAGCGCCTGGTCCTGCTCGAGCCGCAGCTCGAGGCGAACCGACCGACCGCGCCCGACGCCAACCCGCTCTTCACGAGCCCCGACCCGCTCGACCGATTCCGCGCCCACCTGCAGCTGACGGCGGCGGCGCTCAAGGGCGAGCTGACCCACGTGGCGGTGGTCGGCTGCGGGACCGGGGGGAACTTCGGCCTCACGTACACGTCGGTGAGCCCCGACGTCGGGCGGCACGACATGCATCACGGATCGGCTCGCGACCCGGAGCTGCTGCGCCGCATCCACGAGGTCACGCGCCTGCAGGTCGAGGCGATCGTGACCCACCTCGCGGGCGAGCTCGCCGCGACGCCCGAGGCGGGCGCCGATGGATCGATGCTCGACCACACGGTGATCGTGTTCATCGGCGACAACGGCGAGCAGCACCACTCGACCGCGTCCGAGTTCCCCATCCTCCTCATCGGCGGGCGCCGGCTCGGGCTCGCCACCGGCGGGCGCACGATCGTCTACCCCGGCATGTCGTCGGACGGGCACCGGCAGGTCTCCAACGTGTGGAACACGATCGGCCACCTCGTCGGCGAGCCCCTCGACGAGTTCGGCCGCGAGGGCCCGTCCCGCCGCGCGCCCGGCCCGCTCGGCGAGCTGATGGGCTGACTGAAGAACGGAGCCCTCACGGGTCGAGGAGCTCGATCGGCGCGGGCGACGCGGCGGCGTAGCGCTCGGCGAGCTCGGCGCTCGTGGCGACTACTTCGTCGACGCGGACGCCCTCGGCGGCGAGCGCCTCGAGGGTGGCCTCGAACGCGTCCGCGGTCGCGGGCGACAAGACCACGCGCGCCGATCGCTCGACGCCCGCCGCGGCGAGGCGGTCGAGCCCGCGCCGGAAGGCTTCGAACGTGCCGGGGCCGAAGACCGCCTCGTGAGGCGCCGCCGCCATCGCGTGCACCTCGCACGTCACGCTGACGAGGCCGGCGTCCTTCGCCGCCTCCGCGAGGCCCTCGGCCGCGAAGGGGTAGACGGGGCTGCGCATCGCGACCCACTCGACGACGGCGTTCGCGCGCCGGACGACGTCGAGGAACGCGGGGTGCTCGGCGGGAGCGCCGCCGAGGAGGTAGACGCTCTTGGCGCGGACCTTCTCCGCGTAGGCCACGCGATCGTAGAGCTCGTGGGGGGGGACGCCGCCCGGCACCAGGCGATGGAGGCGCGCGTGGAACGGCGAGCGCACGCTCGCGGCGCCGCCGAGCTCGATCCCGACGGTGTGCGGTCGCGAGCACGTCTCCTCGACGTCGCTCCGGGTGCGGGCCGCGAACGCGGCGATCACCGGGTCGCCCGCGTGCTCGGCCTCGAGCCGCGCGAGGTTCTCGAGGTAGCCGGTGAACGTCTCCGGCGTCGGCGCGGTGGCGCGGAACGGGTTGCGGGGCGCGGGCTCGTCGGGGTCGGTCATGTGGAAGCCGACCGCGAAGCGCGAGAACACGAAGCGCGCGCCGGCCCGGTGCAGCCGGTAGCCGAGGTCGATGTCCTCGAGGCCCCAGCCGACGAAGCCCTTCGCGAAGCCGCCGACGCGCTCGAAGAGGGCGCGGGGCAACGAGAGGTTCCCCGTGTAGGTGAGCGCCCACGGGTCGTCGAGCCACTCGGGGTGATCGAGGCACGCGCGCAGGGTGGGCTCGCGCGAGCGGTCCGGGATGACGCGGAGCCGGTCCACGTCCGCGCGGCGCACCTCGTCGAGGGTGTGGACGTGGCCGAGGTCGTGGAGGTTGTAGCCGGACAGGTAGCCGAGGAGCACCGCGTCGGGCACGTGCCGGTGGACCCAGTCGAGGTGCCAGAGGTGCTCGTGGCCCACCGCGACGTCCGCGTCGAGGAACGCGAGCACGTCGTGCTTCGCCTCGTCCGCGCCGCGCTGACGCGCCTGGCCCGCGCGGAACGCGGCGTCACCCTGACGTACGCAACGCACGTTGTCGGGCATGTCCTCGAAGATCGGGGACAGGTCGTCGCGCGAGCCGTCGTCGACGACGATCACCTCGTAGCGATCCTCGGGGTAGTGCTGCGACGCGAGCCGGGTGACGACCTCGCTGAGCATGTAGACGCGATCGAACGCGGGCACGACCACGCTGAACGAGGTCGGGGTGTCGGCGAGCGACGGCTCGGGCGGCTCGCCCTCGACGCGCGGGACGCGGAGCGGGTCGCCGTCCCACGCGGTGCTCCCGCGCACGGTGAAGGCGGCCGCGTAGCCCGCGGCGCCGACCGCGTCGCGCGCGGCGTCGGGCGCCTCGCCGTACGGGTAAGCGAAGAGCGCCGGCGCCTCGCCGAGCTCGCGCGCCATCACCTCGCGCGAGCGCGCGCACTCGTCGAGCAGCCGCGCTCGGTACGCGGCGTCGTCCTCGTCGTAGAGGCGCCAGCCCATGCGCGGGTGGCTCACCGAGTGCGACCCGAGCGTCCAGCCGAGGTCCCGCAGCGCGCGCAGGCCGTCCCAGTCGAGCAGCTCGCGCGAGGTGCCGACGTAGGCGGTGGGCACGAACAGCGTCGCGGGCACCCCGAGCCGCGCGAGCAGGGGCGCGGCGTGCTCCAGGATCGAGGCGTGCGCGTCGTCGAACGAGACCGTGAACGTGTCCTCCGCGGGGGCGCCGCCGACGTACGCGTCGAGGCTCACCGCGCGTCGGGTCGCGCGCTCGCGCTCGACGATCCGCTCGAGCTCCCCGACCTCGATCGTCATGCGACGCGTCGTCGGGCCGGCGCACACGTAGTGGAAGTAGAGGTTGTTCGCGGTCACGCGCTCGGCCCCCCCGCTTCGAGGTAGCCCTCGGCCTGGAGGCCCCACATCCGCGCGTAGAGCCCGTCGTTGGCGATGAGCTCGTTGTGCGTGCCGGTCTCCACGATGCGCCCGCCCTCGAGGACGACGATGCGGTCGGCCATGCGCACCGTGCTGAAGCGGTGCGTGATCAAGATCGCCGTCGCGCCCTGCTTGAGCTCGGCGAAGCGCTCGAAGATCTCGTGCTCGCCCTCCGCGTCGATCGAGGCGGTCGGCTCGTCGAGGACGAGGATCCGGCTCCGCCGCATGAACGCGCGCGCGAGCGCCATGCGCTGCCACTGGCCGACCGAGAGCTGCTCGCCGCCGAACCAGCGCCCGAGCATCGAGTCGTAGCCCCGCGGCAGCGCCTCGATGAGCTCGTCGGCGCCGGCCTGCTTCGCCGCCTCCTCCACGACGTCGCGGTCCTTCATCGCCGGCAGCCACCCGATGCCGATGTTGTCGGCCGCGGTGAAGTGGTAGTGGACGAAGTCCTGGAAGAGGACGCCGATGCGCCGCCGCACCTCGCCCTTGTCGAGCGTCGCGATGTCGTCGTCGCCGATGAGGATGCGCCCGCGGTCGAGGTCGTAGAGGCCCGCGAGCAGCTTCACGAGCGTGGTCTTGCCCGCGCCGTTCGGGCCGACGAGCGCGATCGTGGAGCCCGGCTCGATCTCGAGGTCGATGCCGTCGAGCGCGGGGCGCTCGGAGCCGGGGTAGTCGAAGCCCACGCCCTCGAAGCGGATCCGCGGCCCCGTCGCGTCCGGCGGCGGGCCGGTGCCCGGGCCCTGCGTCGCGACGTCGTCGTCCTCGATCCCGAGGTAGTCGAAGAGGTTCTGGATGTAGAGGTTGTCCTCGTAGGCGCCCGCGATGCTGCTCATCGCGCTCCGGAAGGCGTCTTGCCCCTGGCGGAAGACGCCGAGGTAGAGCGTCATCGAGCCCAGGGTGATCGCGCCGATCGCGGTCTGGCCGACGATGACCACGTAGATCGCGTAGAAGACGCCCACGCTGACCATCCCGAGGAGCGTCACCGCGAGGCCGCGGTTGCGCGCGAACGCCTGGTCCTCGGCGTAGAACTTCTCGTGCAGGTCGCGGTGCCGGCCGAGCAGCATCGGGCCGAGCGCGAAGAGCTTCACCTCCTTGACGTAGTAGTCGCTCGTCAAGAGCTGTTGCAGGTAGTGAGCCTGCCGCTCGTCCTGCGTCCGGCGCGCCTTGATCGCGTACTGGTCCGCCGCGAAGCGGACCTCGGCGAGGAACGGCAGCCCCGCGAGGCTCAGCGCGAGCACCGCCCAGAGGCTGAACTGCGCGAGCAGGAGCGCGAAGCCGACGAGCGTCACCACGTTGCGCCCGAGGCGCAGCCCGTTGGTGATCATCTCGAGCGGCCGCCAGCTCGACTCCTTCCGGGCGCGCTCGAGCACGTCCATGAACTGCGGGTCCTCGAAGTGCCGGACGCTCAGCCGCAGCGCCTTCTCGAAGATGATCACGTCGATGTGGAGCGCGAGGCGCGCGCGCAGGAGCTGCGCCGTGTAGCCGAGGTACTGCCCGCTCGTGTGGGTGCCGAGGATCAGCGCGAGCTCCACCGCGACCCACTTCAGCGTCGGCCCGAGCGGGTGCGTCGGCGCCGCCATCGCGGCCACCACCGCGTCGACGATCTCCTTGCCCACCCACGCGATGAACACCGGCAACAGCGCGTTGAGCACCGACACGAGCACGAAGCGCACGGTGAGCCCGCGCTCCACCCGGAACGCGAGCGCGACCGCCCGGCGCACGTTCTCGACGAGCAGGCGCACCTGTCGGATCGTGGATCTCGGGGGCTCACGAACCGCCATCGCGGGGGAGTTGAACCCGCGCGGTCACGGGCCGCAAGGCTCGAGAGGGTCGATCGCTAGCGCCGCGGCTGGCGTCGGGCGATGACGAGATAGGCCGCGCCCGCGGCGACGCCCACGACCGCGCCGTAGCAGAGCCCCGCCACCAGGTAGTCCATGTCTCCGGCGATCTGCCACGCGGCCGTCCCCGCGCCGACGAGCGCGACCGCGACGGCGAAGGCGGCGAGGAAGACCTTCCGCATCGCGCGGCGACGCGCCGCGGGATCGTCGGGCATCGTCTCCCAGCGCTCGGAGTACGGCGACGGTAGCTGCGCGACGAGCGCCTCCTCGCGCTCCGGGCGGACGAGCAGCCCACCCATCGGGCTCCACCGCCAGCTCTCGTCCAGGACGAAGCCGCCCTTCGCCTGCGCCGTCGCGAGGAGCTGCTCGCCGGAGTCGGGCAGCTCGACCATCACGGTCCGGATGACGCGGAGCGTGAGCAGGCCGACGAGGAGCCGAGCCACCCCATGCAGCGACGGGCCCGTCGGGAGGAACGCGGTGACGCCTCCCGCCATCACGACCATCCCCTTCTGCGAATACCACCCACGAACGTGCGTCGCCTCGACCGCGAGGCGTGGGACCGGTGTGCCCCGCTGCGCTCCCGTCGCGCGGGGCGGTCCGGCCAGCGCGAGGGGCACCGCTCCGCGCGCCTTCGCCCGACGGATGCGCACGACCTGCGCGACCTGCCAGCTGGCCCCGACCGCCGCGAGCACCGCCAGCGCGCCCGCCGTCCAGTCCTTCAGCTCCAGCGCGAGCCAGCCGAACAGCACCATCGCGCCGAGCTGCGCGACCGCGAGCGCGCCCGCGAGGACGTCCGCCCACGGCGCGACGAGCCTCCTGATCCAGCTCAGCCCCATCGCGGGTCAGCCATACCCTCCGCGGCTCGCGCGGGGAAGCGGGATCAGCGCGGCAGGTGGCGTCGAAACCGACCCCAGCACACCTCGGAGTCGTCGTCCGCGCGGATGCCGCAGGTGCTGTCGCCGGTGACCGCGACCTCGCGGAGCGTCGGCAAGCCGGCGGGCACCTCGGCGCCGGGCGAGCTTCCCCAGCAGAGGACCTCGCCCGTGCCCTCGACGAGCCCGCAGCCGTGGCCGAAGCCCACGCTGATCTGCGTGAAGGCGACGTCGGTCGGGGCGCTGCTCACGCTCGGGCCGTTCTCGCCCCAGCAGCGCAGGTGGCCGTCCTCGCTCCGCAGGCCGCACCCGTAGTGGGTGCCGACCGAGAGCATGTCGAACGCGTCGGGCGGGGGATCGCACGCGCCGTACTGGGCGTCGCCCCAGCAGGCGGCGGTGCCGTCCGCGCGGAGCGCGCACATGTGCACGACGCCGCCGTAGATCCTGTCGAAGGCGCCGGCGGGCGGGTCGTAGTCGGCGGGGTACTCGGTCCGGGTCCCGCTCGCGCCCCAGCACTGGATCTGCCCGTCCGCGCGGCGGATGCCGCACGACTGCGCGTTGTGGACGGCGACGTCGTCGAAGGCGACGCCCGCCGGCGCGTCCAGCATGCCGGCGCCGTCGGGCAGGAACCACCGGTCGGTCCCGAAGCAGGTCGCCTCGCCGGTCTCCCGTGCGACGCCGCACGCGTGCGAGTAGCCGTACGACACGTCGCTGAAGCGGAGCCCCTCCGGCGCGACGTACGCCTCGGGCGAGATCGCGCGCGGGCTCCCGGACGCGTTCTCGAGCCAGCAATGCAAGTTGCCCTCGGTGGTGAGCGCGCAGGCGTTGGTCTGGCCGAACACGAGGCGCGCGAAGGACGCGTCGCCGTCGGGGCGCCCCTCGCCGCCGAGGAGGCTGCCGAAGCAGGTGATCCCGCCGTCGTCGGCGCGCACGACGCACGTGTGATCGAAGCTCGCGACGACCGATTGCGCGCGCAGGCCGTCCGGGACGCGCGTCGCTCGGTTGTAGCCCAGGGTCGTCTCCACGGGGTCCCACCACCCGCGATCGAGAGCGCCCCAGCAGACGAGGTCGGTCGTCCCGAAGACGACCCCGCAGCCGTAGTTGGCTCCGAACGCGAGGCTCGAGAAGCGAGCGTCCGCGGGCGGCAGCGCGTGCGGGAGGCTCGGCGACGTCTTGCCCCCGCAGATCGGCTCCCCGTCGGCGGTCAGCCCGCAGACGGTCCCGACGATGGGCTGGATCACGAGCGACGTGAACACCCCCGCGGGGACGTCGACGGTCGCGCCCCAGCAAGTCACCGAGCCGTCGACGGCGCGCAGGCCGCACGCGAAGCCGAGGCCGACCACCACCTGGGTCAGCTCTTCGTCGGGCCCGGCGAGCGCGCTCGGGCCCCAGCACTCGGGCCGGCCGTCGGCGTCGCGCAGCGCGCACGCGAAGCGCGGCCCCGCGGCGAGCCCGTGGACCGCGACGTCGAGGGACGGCACCACGCCATCACACTCCACGTGGTGGTCCGCCGACCGGACGCCGCAGACGTACCCGGTGCTGTCCGAAGAATGGACGGAGACCTCCATCCCTCCGATCGCGACCCCCTCGTACGAGCCCGCGGGCAGCGTCGCCGCGGTCGCGCCCCAGCAGTCCACGTCGCCGGCGGAGGAGAGGCTGCAGAAGTGCGCAGGCCCCGCGGCGAGGATGGGAGGATCCCAGCCGCCGTGCGAGCGGCGCCGAAGGCTGCGCCAATCGGTCGGCCCCCACGGGCGGGCGCGCGCCTCCGACCGGTCGCGTCCGCGCCGGAGCGCGGCCGGGGCCGCGATCGCGTCGTCGTCCACGGGCATCGCGCAGCCGGGCAAAAGAGAAGCGAGCATCGCCACGACGAGCACGCGGACCACGGACGGGGAGAGAGAGCGGTGGCGGAACGGCAAGGCGCACCTCCTTCACGGCGGAGACACAGCAACGGCCATTCCACGGCGATCTCCGAACGACGCTGCGCGAAGCGGCGGCGTCCCCGCTCGCGATCCGTCGACAGCTGGCGACCCGTGTCGACTCGAGGCGACACGGACGAGACACGGACGACGAGACATCAGAACCGGTAGCCGACGCCGAGCGAGACGGTCGGCGTCATGGCGTAGGTGGCGATGGCGGACTCCATGTCCGCCTCGGTCTGCGCGAGCGCGGCGTCGATCCGCCGGCCCGTCCGCTCCGACGCGAGCCCGACCTCCGAGCCGATCGCCTGTGTCCAGCCGATCGCGGGCCGGATCAGGAAGTCGCCGATCGCGAACGTCCCCGCGAGCTCTCCGTGGAGCGCGTGCAGCAGCAGCTCCGCGTGCACGGCCGGCGTCTGGGCGCCGAACGTCCCCGCCTCGAAGGTGGTCGAGCGCTGGATCACGGTGTAGCCGAAGACGAGCTCGAGGCCGTCCCCGAACGGGCGCAGGCCGAGCGACAGCCGACCGACGAAGGCGCCGTCCGCGAGGCCGCGCGCCACGGTCGCGGCCTCGGCGCCGCCGAGCGGCTCCGCGATCGCGCCGAAGAGATCGCCGTACGCGCCCGCCCCCGCGGAGGCGTCGAGGAGGACGCGGTCGAGGAGGACCAGCCGCGCTCGCGCGCCGACGTCGAGCGGCGCGGTGGTCCCGGCGAGCAGCTCGAGCCGCACGGGGCTCTGGGCCCTGGCGGGAGCCGCGGCGAGGCCGACGAGCAGGACGAGCGCGGAGGTGGTTCCGAGGAGGAGCGTGTTCGGGCGGTGGGTCATTGCGACCCACGGTGCGGATCGTTTCCTCCTCGCGCTCTCGAACGAGCGCCCATTTAACCCGAGATAACCGCCCCCGATGGCCGGAGCTCACTCCGATGGGTACGGGCGCAGCTCGCCGCGAGCGGTGCGGACGAAGCTCCCGCTCTGAAGCTGCCACGTCTCGTCGGTCACGTGCGTCGGGCAGCACAGGCCCTCTTCGTCGCCGCTGAAGCGACCGACGACGATCGCGTCGCCTTCCAAGCGCGGCGTGTCGAGCCCGCCGTCGGCGCGGTCGCCTCCCTCGATGGCGGCGACCTGGACGAAGCGCCCGTCGCGGAAGTGATAGGCGCGAACGGAGTCGAAGGTGCCCGACCCGCCCGGCATGCAGAGCACGTAGGCCACGTGCTCCAGCTCTCCGTCGTGATCGAGATCGAGGACGCCGACGTCGTGCAGCTCGATGCCGCCCGGCTCCTCCATGCCGATCGTGTTCGGGTACTCGCCCTCGCCCCCGCGGAGCTGCACGGCGCCGGAGTCGCAGGGGTTGGGGATCTCCGCGTCGGCCATCGAGGCCGGCGCTTCGGTCGTCACCGCTCGCTCGTCACCCGAGGTGGTGCGTTCGGCCTGGCCGCTCTCCGCTGTCGTGCTCGCGCCGCCACAGCCCGCGAGCCATGTGAGGGCGACCGCCGCGAGCGGGAGACGAAGTCGTGTGCTCATCGTGAACGCTTACCACGCTTGCTCGCGCGGGCGCTGACCTACGACGCGCGCAGCCCGTCGATGAGGGGGCGCGTGGCGGGGATCGCCTCGGCCACGGCGGCGAGGCCGGCGTCGTCGTCGTGCGCGTGCATCGTCTCGACCGACGGCTGGACCAGCATCGGGAACGAGAACGGCAGGCGCGCGTGGCTCTCGACGTCCCAGAGGCTGCGTCGATCCGCGATGGCGCCGAAGCGGTGGGAAGGTGCAACGGGGGCTCGTTGCAGGTCGTTGCGGAGGCCGCCGCGCGGCCTTCGGTCCGCGCTTGGCACGGCGCTCGCTGAAGGGGAACGGCATGGACATCCCCTCGAAGGCACTCCCCGGAGGTGCGGCGTGACTCAGAACCTGTTGATGGCGGCGCTCATCGCGTTCGCGTCCTTCTTCCTCCTGCGTCGCCTCTTCGGCGGCGGCGCCGGCCGCATCGCGGGTCCCGACGCCCGCGGCAAGGTCGAGGCAGGGGCGCTCCTACTCGACGTGCGCTCACCCAGCGAGTTCCAGATGGGCAAGCTCCCGGGCGCGACGAACATCCCCGTGCACGCGCTCGGCGCTCGGATCGACGAGCTCGATCCCAAGCGGCCCATCGTCGTGTACTGCCGCTCCGGCGCGCGCTCCTCCCGCGCCGCCTCGCTCCTGCGCGGGCGCGGCTTCGAGGTGCACGACCTCGGGCCCGCCGGCGCGTGGTGAACGCGTCTACCCCCGAGCTCGCCGTCGCCGCTCGAGGAGCCCCCACGCGAGCCCCGAGAGCGCGAGCGTCGCGAGCAGGAGCCACCGCAGCGGGGCGCCGTCGGGCGGCGCGAAGACCATCGCGACCTCGTGCGGGCCCGCCTCGACGGGGACCGCGCGCACCAGGGCGTTGGCGCGGAAGATCGGGACGGGCCGCCCGTCCACGGTCGCGGTCCATCCAGGATAGAAAGCCTCGTTGACGACGACGAGGCCGGCGGACGGAGCCTCGACGTGGAAGCCGAGCGTGTCCCGCGCCAGCTCGACGCGGGTGGCCGCGACCCGCGCGGCGTCCGCGACGGCGACCCCCGCCGGCGGGAGCTCGGCGCCCTCGGGCCACGCGGCGCCGTCGAGGATCGCGATCGGCGCGGGCGCGAGGGCGCGGACGCGCGCGAGGGCGGCGGGTCGGTCGGCGGCGCGCTCCACCTGCTCGGCGGCGACCCAGTACGCGAACGGGAGCGCCCGCGTCAGCTCAGTCACGCCGCGGCCGCGATCGATCGCCCCGGGCCGCTCGCGGAGCTCGCGCGGCGGCGGCAGGTAGTGCCGGTCCCAGCCGTGGATGAAGTGCGGGCCCTGCAGCGCGTAGCGCACGTTGTATTGCTCCGCGAGCGCCGGCGTCTCGCGCAGCGCGTCGACCACCCGCTCGTACGCGTGCAGCTCGAGGGGGTCCTGGTAGCCGCGCAGGTCGCGCCGGCCGAGGCGCGTGCCGGAGCGGCAGCCGATGCCGAACTCGTCCATGTACCGCTCGGCGGCGTCCGTCCCCGGGGCGAGCGCGAGGATCGGCCCGGCCTCGTCGCCGGGCGGGGGGCCGCCGCGCATGTGGCGATCGGGCGGCAGGGTGCGTGTCACGTCCGCGAGCACGAGCAGCGCGAGCGTCGCGCCGAGCGCGACGGAGGCGACGCGTCGCTGCGCGAGCGCGTAGAACAGGGCGGCGGTGCCGAGCGCGACGAGGCCGATCGGCGGCGCGAGGAACGCCAGCGGGGCGCCGACCGCGGCGACGACGAAGGCCACGATCCGCAGCCACCGCCGCTCGCGCCGACCCGGTCGAGCCCGCTCGATCTCGGCGAGGCCGAGCGCCGCGAGCGCGCCCGCGGCGGGGCCGATCCACGCCTCGTAGCGGTGCGGCAGGCGAAACAGGCGCACGCCCGGCACCGCTTCGAAGGCGGCCGGGAAGAGCGGCCCGTGATCGCCGAGCGCGAGCCCCACGGCGACGACGAGGATCGCGAAGAAGAAGAGCGCGAGCGGGCGCCCGCTCCGAAGCGCGCGGACGCCGATGATCACCGTGAGCAGGCCGAAGTAGAGGTGGTTGCCCGGCTGCGCCCACAGCAGCGCGCCGAGCGCGCGCGGCTCGAGGCCGCCCTCCGCGATCGACGCGTAGCTGCGCCCGGCCTGGACCGAGTGCTCCGCGAGGGTGAGCCCGGGCACGAGCACCGCGGCGGCGAGGCCGCTCGCGACGGCGGCCCCGAGGAGCCCGACGCCGAGCCCGGGCCAGAGCGCGGACGGCGCCTCCCGCACCGCGAGGGTGAGGCGGAACGTCGCGTAGAGCAGCGTGAGCGACGACGCGAGCCACAGGGCCGGCGGCGACCCCGTCCACGCGCAGAGCGCGACCGCGCCGCCGAGCACGAGGCCGTCCTGCGCGCGCCGCTCGACCATCGCGCGGTCCGCCGCCCAGAGCATGAGCGGCAGGTACGCGAGCGCGCTCGTGAGGTTGAGCTCCCAGTTGTGCCGCATGAACGGCGCCGCCTCGATCACCACCGCGCCGAGCAGCGCGCCGCTCGGTGGCACCTGCAGGCGCCGCAGCCAGAGCCACCCGAACGCCCCCGCGAGGAAGAAGCCGAGGATCACCCGCGCGGTCGCCCACCCGAGGCCGGGGCTCGGGCCGAACGCGCAGATCGCCCACGTGAGCGGGTGGTACGTCGCGGCCTGCGGATCCGCGTACGACGGGTAGCCGGCGCGGTCGTAGGGGTTCCAGAGCGGCAGCTCACCGTCGTGGAGCGCGGCGCACGTGTAGACCAGATCGGGCCAGTACTGCTCGGGCACGTCCCACTCGAACCAGCGCGGCGCGCCGGTCGCGAGCCCGGCGAACGCCGGCGCGAACAGCAGCCCCGTCGCGAGCGCGATCACCGCGAGCGCGCTCACCCGCTCGGTGGCGGCGCGGCTCATGGTCCCCACCGCTCGAGCGGCGGCGCGACGCCGACGCGGTGCGTGCTCCGCAACCGCATGCCGCGTCGGCGCGCGCGGTCGCGGACGGCGTCGGCCAGATCGGAGGAGGGGTTCACGACCGCGTCGGTGAACGCGACGTCGTCGCCTGGCTCGAGGTAGCGCGCGTCGGGCGCCTCGGTGTCGCGCGCCACGTAGCCGAGGTAGGCGTGGCGCAGCTCGACCGTCATCGGCCACGTCGTGAGCACGCGCGCGCCGGGGCGATCGAGGCCCTCGAACGCGGCGCGGTGCGTGGCGATGACGTCGGCGTACGCGAAGGTGTGCTCCTCGGAGTCGGCGGTGGTCGGCGCGCGCATCGAGAGGGCGCCGAGCAGCGCGGTCGCGAGGACCGGCACCCACGGCAGCGCGTGCGCCGGGGTCGCGCGCTCGGGGGTCGCCGGTCGGAAGAGCGCGCCGCACGCGGCCACGAGCAGCAGCGGGTGGACGGGCAGCGCGTAGCGCTCGAGCCAGAACATCTTCGCGAAGAACGCGGCGTTCGCGAGCCCGAGGACGAGCGCGCCGACGAGCACCGCGGCGCGGCTCGGGGTCCAGCGCGCGAGGGGAGCGGGGGCGGGCGCCGAGGTCGTCTGGCGCGACGCGATCCCGACCGCGAGGACCGCGCCGAGCCCCAGCGCCCAGCGCCCGTGCCACGCGAGCAGCGACGGGAACACGGTCACGAGGTTGGCGGCTTCGAACGGTCGGTCCGCAAACAGGTTTGCGTGATGGGGATAGACGAAGTAGCCGGCGGTCCCCTTCTGCCACACGAAGAAGAGGCCCAGCGCCCAGAGCGGCGCGGTGGACAGGGCGACCCGCAGGGCGCCGGCGCGGGTGCGCAGCGTCTTCTGCTGCCACGCGTCGAAGAGCACGGCCGCGCCGACCCCCGCGGCGGCGAAGATGCCCGTCTCCTTCATCAGCACCGCGGCCGCGCCGAGCGCCGCGGCGACGCCGACCCTTCCTCGCGCCAGCGCCAGGAACGAGAGCACCGCGAGCGCGGTGAGCGGCATCTCGGGCAGCAGCATGTTGCCCATCGACATGAACAGCGGCGTCACCCCGAGCCCCAGCGCGGCGGCCGCGCCCGCGCGCCGATCGAAGAGCTGCGCGCCGAGGAGGTAGGTCCCCGCGAGCGCCGCGACGGTGAACGGCAGCACCAGCGCGTGCCCGACCGTGGGTGAGGCCCCGAACGCCGCGAACGCCGCCCCCGCGAGCAGGTAGAGCAGGGGAGGGTGCCCGCGCGAGTAGTCGTCGGGGAACACGCCCGGCGTGACGTCGAGCCCGTGGTCGGCCACCCACACCGAGCCGGGCACGTAGACGTCGGCCTCGTCCCAGAAGAACGGCAGGTCCAGCCCGCCCGGGCGCACGACCGCGACCCACGCGGTCGCGAGCGCGAGGCCCGCGACGATGTCGACGACGCCGATCGGCGTCTCGCCTCGAGGGGCGGCTGCGGCGCGGGGAGGCACGGGCCCCGGCATCCTATCCGACCTTCCCGCTCCGGCTGCGCGTGGTGCAGCGGGCGGCGCCGGAGGGGACGCGAGGGGTCGGCTATCGGCCGGCGGCGACGAGGGTGGGATCGACGAGGACGAGCTGACCGGAGCCGGCGCGGCGACCGAGCTCGACGACGTCGCCGCTCACCGTGTCCTCGAGCGACCAGCACGGCGCGGAGGCGTCGAGGAGGTCGTCGCAGCTCCCGCGGACGTCGACCGTCAGCCAGGCGCAGCGCTGGGTGTCGAGCTCGCGGCCGAGGTGCGGCGCGATCCTGTCCATCGTGTCGAGGAGGGCTCGGATCTCGGGTGTCTCCGCGCGGCTCAGGAGCACGAGCCCGACGTCCTCCTCGTGGGCCGCGCGGACCAGCCGGGTCAGCCGTGCCTCGGGATCTCCGTCGACCACCGCGAACACCCGACGGACGCCGTCCCGCTCGACGACGTGGGCGCGGACGCTCGCGCCGTCCTCGTCCCCTCGGACCACGAGCGCGCCGCGCGTCCAGTCGTGAGTCGCGCGCTCGGCGACACCGTCGAGCACCTCCGACGTGCTCGCGTGGGTGAGCGCGCAGCCCGCGAGCAACACCCCCACGACGGCGAGCGAGCGGAGCCTCTCGCGGACGCCGAGGTCGCCGAGCACCGCCAGCGGGAGCAGCGACGCGAGCGGCACGAGCGGCAGCCGCCAGCCGAAGGTGGTCGCCTCCAGGCGGCCGGCGCCGTCGAGCATCGCGCGGTGGGACAGCAGGTCGACGGAGGACGCGGCCCACAGCACGGGCACCTCGATGAACGCGAACGCCGCCAGCACGCCGAGGGTCGCGGCGACCACGTAGACCGCGTAGGTGTGTCCCACGGCGCGCTGCTCGCGCGCTCCCGCGGAGGCGAGCACCACCGCGACCATCGACCACGCGACCGGCCCCCAGCGAAGCGCCGAGTAGAGCGGTCCGTGGCCCCAGGCCGACCACACCACGATCAGCGGGACGGGCACCGTCAGGACCGCGGCGACGAAGGCCGTCGCCCAGGCGCCCGGCCGCCGCTGCCCGGCCGCGAGCGCCCCGAGCCCCATCGCGAGCCCGGCCGCGAGCGCCGACGCGATCAGCGGGGCCCACGCGCCGTCGGTCGCGAGCGCGGCGACCTCATCGAGCCGCGCCGGGTCGATGTGGTCCACGTACGTCGGGTCCGCGAAGAGCGCCGCGACGAGCGGCACCGCGAGCACGGCGGCGCAGGCCGCGAGCGCTCCCGCCAACCAGCCGGTCGATCGCGCCGACCGCTCGAGGGTCGCGAGCACGAAGGCGAGCGCGAGGCCACCGATGACGAGGAGCGACAGGAGCGAGGCGCCCTCCGGGCGAGGGCCGTCGCGGACGAGCGCGATCGCGACCAGCGTGAGCGAGGGGGCCAGCGCGGCGACGTAGGGGAGGGCTCGCTTCACGGGTGCTCAACGCGGGCGGTGCGCCGCCATTCCGCGCGGATCAGCCGAGGTAGGCGCCGATGGCTTCGATCCACTGCGCGCGCCAGCGCTCCTCGTGGAAGTCGCGGATCGCCATCGCGCGGCTGGCCGCGCCCATGCGCGCGGCGAGCGCGTCGTCGGAGAGCAGGAGCTGGCAGTGCTCACGGATCTCGGCGGCGGTGTCCCCGACGAAGCCGTTCTCGCCGTGCACGACGTAGCGCTCGATGCCGGGGATCCGGAAGCTCACCAGCGGCATGCCCGTCATCATCGCCTCGATGAGGGTGATCGTGTACTCCTGCTCGCCGTCGTGCAGGTACACGCGCGAGCGCCGCAGCGCGCGCTGGATGTCGGCGTACTCGAAGACCGGCTGATCGGGGTCGAGGTGATCGACGTGGAGCGTCGGGAGTCCCTCCATCGCCTCTCGGTAGAGGTGGTAGTGCCAGCCGCGCTCCCGGTAGCTGTGGATGATCGAGAGGACGTCGCCGGCCTCGCCGGTCCAGCCGTCGTACGTGGCCGGGTCGAGGCCGAGCGGGATGTAGGGCAGGTCGATCCCGTAGCGCTCCTTCATCCACTCGACGGTGTTCGGGTAGAAGCTGACCACCGTGAAGTCGTCCCGCGAGAGGAGCTCGTCCCACTCCTCGCGATCGAGCTCGGCGACCTTGGAGACGCGGTAGAGCTTCTTGATGTCGCGGCGCTCGCGCAGCAACTTGAATTGCCAGTTGAACATCAGCCACGCGAGGTCGTAGCGCTCGGGGAAGCCGACCCGCGGATCGTCGAGGAGCTTCGCGTAGTCGTCGGGCCCGAGGTCGAGCTGGTCGTCCTCGAAGACCGGCAAGACGTTGTGCACGTTGCTCGGCTGCGGGCGCCAGTAGTGGAACTGGTCCCAGTGCCCGAGGAAGTGCACCGGCAGGCCCACGCGGCAGAAGTGGTACTGCACGCCCGGGTGCGTCGGGATCATCAGGATCTGCGGCTCGTCCATGCGCGGGCTGTATCAACTCGAGACGTGGCAATCAATCACCCCTTCCAAGCCGCCCATCGAGACCAGCCCATCGCGTAGCGATGGGCGTTGGTCGAGGGGTCCCATCGCGGACGCGATGGGTCGAGCCGTAGCTGCGAAGCAGCGGAGGCTCGTGCTGGGGTGGGAGCGCGAGCCGGCTTCGCCGGTCGCGCGGGAGGGGCGTGAAAC
The DNA here is from genome assembly GCA_020633195.1 of Sandaracinaceae bacterium. GTDB lineage: Bacteria > Myxococcota_A > Polyangia > Polyangiales > Sandaracinaceae > JACKEC01. Next base: position 275,492 of record JACKEC010000019.1, read on the forward strand.
GCCCCTCCGGCAAACTCAGTGCTGGATGAGGACGACCGGCGCGAGGCGCTCGCGCTCGGCGTCGCTGAGCGTCCGGGTGAGCTCGCCGCCCGCGTCGAGGATCGGCACCGTCGGCTCGAGGGCGACGATCGCGTCCCGGTCCGCGCGGCACGGGTGCCCCACGACGATCACGTCCGCGCCCGCCACCGCGTGAGCCACCGTCGGCGCGGCCTGCGCTCGCGGATCGCCGAGCGCCTGCTGCAGCGCGAGCAGCCCGAGCGGCGGGACGCGCGCGTCGAGCACGGCGGAGTCGGCGACGGTGACGTGGACGCCCCGGTCGAGCAGCTCGCGCACGAGCTTCACCGGCGCGCTGTCGCGAACGTCGGGCGCGCCGGGCTTGAAGCCGACGCCGATGATCGCGGTCTGCTTGGGCTCGTGGGCGAGGACCGCCTCGACGAGGTGCTCGAGGTGGGCGCGGTTCGAGCTGAGGATCGCGCCGATGAGGGGAGCGTCGACGCCGTGCCGGCTCGCGTGCGCGGAGAGCGACGCGACGTCCTTGGTGAGGCACGCGCCGCCGAAGGGCAGCCCCGGTCGCAGGTACGCGGCCGACGCGTTGAGCTTGGTGTCGCGGCACAAGAGCTCCATCACCGCGAACGGATCGACGCCCGCGGGCGCGGCCGCGCGCGCGACCTCGTTGGCGAACGCGACCTTGAGCGCGTGCCACGCGTTGTTGACCAGCTTGAGCATCTCGGAGGACGCGGGGTCGGTGCGCTGGAGCAGCTCGGCGTGGTCGGCGTAGAGCGCCTCGCAGAAGCGCGCGGCCGCGTCGTGCTCGGTCGCGTAGACGATGAGCTGCGGCCGCTCGAGGTCCGCGACGGCGCTGCCCTCGCGCAAAAACTCCGGGTTGAGCGCGAGCGTGATCTGCTGCCCGAAGGCCGCGCCGAGCGCGCTCGCGAGGTGCGCGCCGAGCCGCCCGTGGGTCCCCGGCGAGACGGTGCTGCGGATGACGATCACGTGCTCGCGCCCCGCGGGCACGGCGCGCGCGACCTGCTCGCAGGCGGCGAGCAGATCGGTCTCGTCGAGCTTGCCGTCGTCGCCGAGCGGCGTGCCCACGCAGACGAGCGACGCGCAGGACGCGGCGACCGCCTCTTCGAGCGACGTCGTGGCGCGCAGCGTCCCGAGCGCGCGCGCCGCGTCGATCCGCTCCTGCAGCTCCGGCTCGCGGATCGGCGCGCGGCCCTGCTCGAGCGACGCCACCACCTCGGGGCGCCGATCGACGCCGATGACGTGGCGCCCCGCCGCGGCGAGCGACGCGGCGACGACGTTGCCGACGTAGCCGAGGCCGACGACGGCGACGGCAGATCGATTCGAGACGTCTGCTGAAGGCATGGCTGCGGGATCGGAACGTAGCAGCTCGTCGGGGTCGAGGTCGCCGATCCTCGAGCCGCCTCACGATGTCTTGGGCAGCTCCTTCGGCTCGGGCCGCGGCTTGCGAATCTTGATGTTGACGAGCTCGACCAGGATCGAGAACGCCATCGCAAAGTAGATGTACCCCTTGGGGATCGTCTGCCCGATCCCCTCCGCCAGCAGCATCACGCCGATCAAGATCAGGAACGCGAGCGCCAGCACCTTCATCGTCGGGTGGCGCGTCACGAACCCGGCGATGGGTTTCGCGCCCGCGAGCATGACCCCGACCGAGACCACGATCGCGACGACCATCACCCAGATCTGTTCGGGCGGGACCATGCCCACCGCCGTGATGACGGAGTCGAGCGAGAAGACGAGATCGAGCAGGACGATCTGGGCGAGCACGATGGCCACTCGGGCCTTCGGATCGTTGCTCGTACCGACCGGTGCGTCGTCCTCCTCGTCGATCTTCTTGTGCAGCTCCAGGGTGGCTTTTCCGATCAGGAAGACACCGCCGACCATGAGGATCAGGCTCTTACCCGTGATCGAGACGTTGAGCACGGTGGCCAGCTCGCGCGTGAGCGACATGATCCAGCTGATCGTGAACAGCAGCCCCACGCGCATCACCAGCGCGAGGCCGATGCCCACCCGCGCCGTGCGGTCCCGCACCCCCTCCGGCAGGCGACTGGTGAGGATCGTGATGAACACGATGTTGTCGATCCCGAGCACGACCTCCATCGCCACCAGGGAGAGGAGGGCGAGCCAGGTCGCGGGTTCGGTGAGTCCGGCGAGCTCCATCGCCAGCGTTCTAGGGCCGGAGGGAGCGGTGACCAACCGGGAGAGCCGCCGCGCGTCCCCAGATTCGTCCCCCCGTCCTCGCACCCCCCAGGAGCTCGGGGGTTTTGCAGCCGGTTTCGAGAAAACCGAAATCAGGTATCAATATTTCGTAATGGTCGAATCGGCGTCCGGCCCGAAACTCGTGAGGTGCGAACGTCCATCGGCCTCCTGATCGTGCTCCTGGGGCACGGCTGTGGCGGGACCTCCGAACCCACCGAGAGCGAGCGCGTCGAGGAGCGACTCGATCGCACCGCGGTGCACTTCCATCTCGCGCTGCGCGACCAGCTCGAGGGGCCCTCCGCCGAGCAGACGGCCGCGCAGCTCGTCGCGTCCCGGGGCTCACCCGCGCGGGCTCGTGACCTCGCCGAGCGCGTCTACGCAGAACGTCAGCGCGGCGCGCGCTGGCTGAGGGAAGGCCGCCGACCGGCGAGGGCCCTCGCGCCCCTCGTGGCCGAAGGCGCGGACGCCGACGCGGCCTCGGATCAGGCGGCCTTCTTCTTGGCGCTGCTGCTCGAGGACGCGACGGACGACACCCGGATTCCGAAGCAGATCCTCGTGTACGAGAGCACGCGGCTGAGCCCGGAGCGCGTCCGCGATTCAGCCGTGCGCGCGTTGGCGCGCGCTGGCCGCGCGTTGGTGCTAGCGCGCGCGGGCTACTGCGAGATGGCCGAGGCGGAAGCACTCGCCGCGCTCGAGGCGGGCCCGAGCCGGGCGGAGGTCGAGGTCTCGACGAGCCGTTGGCTGGCCACGTCTGCCCTCGACTCGTCGGCTCTCCACGCCGACCTCACCCGCGCCCTCTCGGTGCTCTCGGGCGCCGCCCGCGCGTGCTGTCGAATTCGCGATGGACGGCACGACGCGGCCGCGCGCTCCATCCAGCGCTGGATCGGGGACGCCGAGGAGCTCGGCGTGTCGCGCGAGCGAATCGCCATCCTCCGCGGCTGGAGCGCGCTCGCGCTCGGTGACGCCGACGGCGCGCGCGTTCAGCTCGGGCTGCTGCGATCGTCAGCCGTCGAGCCCGCGGAGGCGCCTCGCCAGGCGATGCTGCGCGACGCGCTCGCTTCGGCTTCGGACGACGCCCTCGACGAAGCTACCCACCGCCTCGTCGATCGCCCGTGGCTCAGCGGCTTGGCGCTGCGTGGAGTGCACCGCGCCTTCGCCGCCGACGGCCTACTCGCCGCTCTCGACGAGCAGCGCGAGGCGCGCGCGCACCGGGATCTCGCGATCGGGCACGGCGCGGTCATCGCGTCGGCGCGGGCACGCTTCCCGATGTTCGATCAGGCCCATCAGGGAGACCAGGGGTCCCTCGAGCGCATCCAGCAGCTCTTCCGGTGAGAGAGCATCGTCCTCGCGGGCGGCCGATGACCGTTCCCCCCTTCCGATGTCAGGTCGGCTTCAGCGCTCGACGCGCTCGCCCTCGGTCCACGCCTCGAGCGTGCGGCCGTCGGGATCGAGCATCGAGGTCTTCACGCCGAGGCGGTGCATGAAGTAGCGGCCGGCGGTGTCGAGGCAGCCGAGGCCGTACTTGATGCCGGGCATCAGGGTGATCGTCTGCATGCCGTCGAAGTAGCGCGCGGGGCAGGAGATCTCGCCGATGGGGAGGCCCATCCAGAGCGCCTGCGCGATCGTCTCGTTGTCGAAGACGTAGTCGTTGCGGTTGTCGGCGAGCGGCAGGGTCTCGAGCGCGTGGCGCGAGAACGCCCGATAGCCCGTGTGGTACTCGCTGAGGCTCGCGTCCATCATCGCGTTCTCGAGGTGCGTGAGGCTGCGGTTCACGGCCCACTTCCACCGCGGCATCCCGCCCGCGATCGCGCCGCGCAGCAGGACCCGCGAGCCGAGCGCGAGGTCGTAGCCGCCGAACGCGACCATCGACGCCATCGCCGGCACCAGCTCCGGCTTGTACTGGAAGTCGGGGTGCACCATCACCACGACGTCCGCGCCGCCGGCGAGCGCCTCGCGGTAGCCCGTCTTCTGGGCGGCGCCGTAGCCCATGTTCCGCGCGTGCGACACGACGCTGCAGCCGAGCGACAGCGCCACGTCGACCGAGTCGTCGGTGCTGCCGTCGTCCACGAAGAGGATCTCGTCGACCACGCCCTCGGGGATCGCCCGGACGGTTCGCTCGAGCGTGGAGGCGACGTCGATGCCCGGCATGACGACCGCGATGTGATGTTGACCCAGCAAGGCGCCGCACCCTAGCAGGTCGGCCGCCCTCGATCGCGCCTCACGATCGACTCGCTCCGGACCCCCCCTCTGCTAGAAGACGCGCATGACCCATCGATGGATGCTCGGGATCGCGTTCCTGCTCGCGGCTTGTGGGGGCGACGACGACGCGGCCGAGGCGCCAGCCGACGACACCAGCGCCGGGAGCGAGGCCGCGGCTGATGGCGACGAGGCCACCGACGACGAGGGCGCCGGCGACGAGGCGGCCGCCGAGGACAGCCCCTACCTCGCGGTCGGCTCCGAGGCGCCCGACTTCACCGCCCGCGATCAGTCGGGGACGACGCGGCACCTCTCCGCGCTCCGCGGCGGGGTGGTCGTGCTCTACTTCTACCCGCGCGACGAGACCCCCGGCTGCACGGCCGAGGCGTGCGCGTTCCGCGACGTGTGGGAGCGCTACGAGGACGCCGACGTGACGGTGCTCGGCGTGTCGGTCGACGACGTGGCCTCGCACCTGGCGTTCGCGCAGCACCACTCGCTGCCGTTCTCGCTCATCGCCGACGTCGACGCGTCCATCGCGACGGCCTACCAGGTCGCGACGAGGCAGGGCGACACGGTGTACGCACAGCGGGTCACCTACGTGATCGACGCCGAGGGGCGGATCGCGCACGTGTTCGGCCAGGTCGATCCCGGCGTCCACGCCGACGAGGTCCTCGAGGTCATCGGCGGGCTCTGAGTCTCCGAGCCTCGATCAGCGGACGGTCGAGCCCAGGTCGGGGCGAGCGCCGAGGTCGACGGTGAGGCCGGAGGGCCGGCTCGAGTCGGTCGCCTCGACCGGCTTGTAGAGCTCGGCGTGGCGCTCCCACGCCTTGACGCTGTCGCGCGCGGTCCAGGGGAGCTGGTCGAGGAGCCGATCGATCGCGTCGACGACCTCCTCGGCCGTCTGCCGGCGCTCGGCCGGGTCCTTCTCGAGGAGCGAGCGCACGAGGCGCTCCACGGGCAGCGGCACGTCGGGGTTGCGCACGCTGACGGGGACGGGCTCGTCGCGGAGGTGCGAGGCGCAGACCTCCACGATCGACTCGCCGTCGAACACCGGCGTGCCCGTCAACGCGAAGTATAGCGTACAGCCGAGCGCGTAGAGGTCGGAGCGCGCGTCGATGTCGTCGGGGTGGGTGATCTGCTCCGGCGACATGTAGAGCGGCGTGCCCACCAGCGCCCCGGCGACGCTGAGGTTGGTGGCCTTCGCGTCGGTCTTCCGCACGAGCCCGAAGTCGAGCACCTTCACCCAGTCCTTCACCGGGCCGGCGCTCGAGATGTAGAGGTTGCTCGGCTTCACGTCCCGGTGGATGAGCCCCGCCTCGTGGGCCTCGACGAGCGCGGACGCGGCCTGCCGGAAGATGTAGAGCGCGCGCGGCGCGGTGAGCGGGCCCTGCCGGTCGACGAGCGTCTGCAGGTCGAGGCCCTCGAGCAGCTCCATCGCGAAGTAGAAGACGCCCTCGGGGGTCTGCCCGAAGTCGTGCACCGCGATCGTGTTGGGGTGGCGCAGCTGGCTCGTGAGGCGCACCTCGCGCTCGAAGCGGGCGACGGACACCGGGTCCGAGAGCTCGGGCTTGAGGAGCTTCAGCGCCGTCGCGCGCCGCAACAGGACGTGCCGCGCGCGGTAGACCACCCCCATGCCGCCCTCGGCGATCTTCGACTCGATCACGTACTGACCGAGCTGCTCCGCGGCCTGAGCCTTGCGCCGCAGGCCGTGGAGGATCTGCGAGAGCGCCCCGGTCAGCCCCACGGTGACGCCGCCCCAGATCACCACCGCCCCCACGACCATGCCGATGGTCGGGGTGGGGACGCCCGGCGGCGCCTCCAGCCCGAGATCGAGGGTGCCCACCAGCCCCGCGCCCACCGTCCAGCCGATGAAGCCGACCATCAAGGTCCGCTTCGGCGGCCCGGGCAGGAGCGCGGCGCGCAGCACGAGCGCGTAGGTCGCGATCAAGATGTAGGATTGCAACGGAGGTTGCGTGAGCGACCAGCTCCACCCGTGCCACGCGGCGCCGAGGCACGCGCCGACCGCGTACACGAAGTCGGCGCCGAGGAGCAGGCTCGGGCGCGTGGGGCGGCCGAACCGCAGCGCCAGCCCGAACACGACGAAGCTCGCCGCGAGCACGACGTCCACCCAGTGCTCGAGCGTGCCGAAGCGCCACTGCCGCAGCTCCGGGGGCGCGTTGACGGTGATCACCGCGGTGATCAGCAGCCACCAGGCGCCGAAGAGCCCGGCCATGAGGAGCGCCGCGTTCCCCAGCCGCGCCGATGCCCACACGCGCTCCTCGGCGGAGGCGTGCTTCGAGAGCGGGTCGGCCTGGATGCTGACGTGACGCACGGTCGCGCCGCGTCAGGGCGTGCAGTTCATCGGGCTCGGCGCGCTCGTCACGTCGTACTCGGTCGACCGGAGGCCCTGCGTCATCGGGAGGCGCGAGATCGAGCCCATCGTCAGCGGGTCCGCGCAGGTCGCGCGCCACTTGCCCGAGGTCACCGCGAGGGTGCGGCGCTCCTCGTGGGGGTTGGTGCCCCAGCACACGAAGTCGAGGATCGAGCCCCCGCTCGCGAACGCGGCGTCGCGGTAGAGGATCACCTCGCCGCCGGCGTCCATGTCGGTGAACGCGCTCGGCCACGGCACGGTCGCGTAGCCGCCCGCGGGCACGATGGTCGTGGGCGCGAGGGTCGCGAGCGCCTCGTAGTCGACGGGCGAGCAGAGCTGGAAGGTCGTCAGCGCGAGCTCGATGTCGTCGGCGGTGCGGTTGAACAGCTCGATGAACAGGCCGGGCGCGATCTCGCTCATCACGAGGTCGGGGAGGCCGACGCCGCCGCCCGCGCCCGCGCCGTCGTCGAGCGGCATGAGGTCGGGCGCGCACGCGGGGCCCGCGTCGGTCCCGCCCGCGTCGGCGCCGCCCGCGTCCGCGCCGGGGCCGGCGTCGGTGTCGCCCGCGTCGGCGACCGCGGCGTCGATGGGTCCGGCGTCGTCCCCCGGTCCGGCGTCGGCGCCCGGTCCGGCGTCGGCGCCCGGTCCGGCGTCGGCGCCCGGGCCCGCGTCGGCCGCGCCTCCGGCGTCGGTGTCGGCGCCCGCGTCGGTGGGGGTGGCGTCGTCACAGCCGACGAGGAGGAGGAGGGACAGCGTGAGCAGGTTCAGCGTTCGCATGCCCGGACGATAGACCAAGGCGGCGCGGCGTCGCGAACGAAGCGCACCGAGGCCCGACTCAGCGCTTGCGCTGGAGCGACGCGGTCGAGCCGACGATGTCCTCGTAGACCAGGTCGCCCGCGGCGCCCCGATCGAGCTCGGCGGCGTTCGCCTCGTCCGTGTCGATGTGCATCTCGAGCGCGTACTTCTCGCTGACGCGCACGGCGACGTCCCCGAACGTGAGGTCGCGTGGGCCGCCGGTGACCTCCACCTCGACGAAGTCCCCGTCCTTCACCCCGTAGGCCTCGGCGTCGGCGGGCGTCATGTGGATGTGCCGCCACGCGCAGATGAGCCCCTCCTTCAGGTGCAGCGTGCCCTTCGGCCCTTCGAGGGTGATCGGCGCCGAGCCCTCCGTCTTGCCGGAGTGGCGGACGGGCGCGTCGACGCCGAGCTTGAACTCGTCGGTCCGCGAGACCTCGACCTGGCAGGAGCGTCGCAACGGGCCGAGCACGCGCACCCCCTCGATGCGGCCGCGGGGGCCGACGATGGTGAGCTTCTCCGCGGCGGCGTACTGGCCCGGCTGGCTGAGCGGCTTGTACTCGGTCAGCTCGCTGCCGTCGCCGAAGAGCAGGTCCATCGCGGCGCGGTCGAGGTGGATGTGGCGCGCGCTCACCGCGATCGGGATCGGGCCCGCGGCCTTCACCTGCTTGATGCCCGCGGCGACGGCGGCCGCCTTGGTCGCGATCATCCGCTCCTCGTTCGTCGCGACCACGAGGGTCCGCACGCGCGCGCGCGCCTCGCTGATGTCGGCGACGGGCGACGCGTGGCTGACCTTCGCGTCGCGGTTGGCGTCCTCGTCGACGCGCACGCCGAGGAACTCGAGGCGCTGCAGGATCCGGCGCCGCATCTCGACGCTGTTCTCGCCGATCCCGCCGGTCAGCACGATCGCGTCGAGGCCGCCCATCACCGCCGCGTAGGCGCCGACGTACTTGCGGCAGCGGTGCGCGAAGACGTTGATCGCGAGGCGCGCGCGGTCGTCGCCCGCCTCGGCGCGGTCCTGGATGTCGCGGAGGTCGTTGCCGAGCCCGCTCAGCCCGGCGAGCCCGCTCGCGCGGTTGAGCGCGTCGTCGGTCGCGTCGACCCCGAGGGCGCGCGCGAGGTGCAGCACGACGCCGGGGTCGAGGTCGCCCGAGCGCGTCCCCATCACGAGCCCCTCGAGCGGGGTCATCCCCATCGAGGTCTCGACGCTGCTCCCCATCTCGACCGCGCAGGCGCTCGCGCCGTTGCCGAGGTGGAGCGTGATGACGCGGAGGTCCGCGAGGTCGTGCTCGAGGAAGCGCGCGGCGACCTGGGCCACGTACTCGTGCGAGGTGCCGTGGAAGCCGTAGCGGCGGATGCCGTGCGCGTCGGCGACGGCCGGATCGATCGCGTAGGTCTTCGCGCGGCGCGGCATGCGCACGTGGAACGCGGTGTCGAACACGGCGACGTGCGGCACGTCGGGAAGCGCCTCGCGCGCCGCCCGGATGCCCGCGAGGTTGGCGGGGTTGTGGAGCGGCGCGAGCGGGACGCACGCCTCGATCGCGGCGATCACGTCCTCGTCGATCCGCGTCGCGTCGTGGAACCGCTCGCCGCCGTGGACCACGCGGTGCCCGACCGCGCCGAAGGTGTGCCCGGCCGTCGCGGCGAGCACCTCCCCGATGGCGTCCGCGTGGCTCTTCTCGGCGCCGACCCGCTCGATCTTCCCTTCGGCGAGGGCGTCCCCGCCGGCGGCGTCGACCACCTGGTACTTCACGCTGGACGAGCCGCAATTGATCACGAGGACGTGCATGGACGCCTGTCTACGTGAAGGACGCGGGGGAGCGCAAACGGTCTCGCGAAGGTCGAGCTGGCCGGGAGCTACGACTTCTTGGCGGGGGCGGCCTTGCCCTGCTGGGCGGCCTTCTTCTCCCGCCACGCGGCGAGCTTCTTGGTGGCCTTCTCCTTGGCCTTCCTACGGGCCGGTCCGTCCTGCGGTGAGCTCATGGCGCGGGAAGCTAGTCCAGGCCGCGCCGGTGGACAAGCCACCTCAGCGCACGACGACGGTGACGCGTCGCCGGTGCGGCGCGGTGCGGTGCTCGTAGAGGTAGAGGCCCTGCCAGGTCCCGAGGTCGCAGCGGCCGCGGTCCACGGGGATGCCGATGGAGGGCTGCGTGAGGATCGAGCGGACGTGGCTCGGCATGTCGTCGGGCCCCTCGGCGGTGTGCGTGAAGAGGCGGTCGCCGTCGGGCACGAGGCGCGCGAAGAACGCGTCGAGGTCGCGGCGCACGTCCGGGTCGGCGTTCTCGCAGATGATCAGAGACGCGCTCGTGTGGTGGACGAACACGGTGCAGAGGCCCTCGGTGACGCCGCTCTGGGCGACGGCGCGCTGGACCTCGGCGGTGATCTCGTAGGTGCCGCGGCCGCGCGTCTCGACGACCAGCTTCGTGTTGCTCATTCGGCCTCGACCTTCATCCACATCGCGGTCTGATCGCCGTGATAGACCTCCGCGTCGCCCTGCGTGAAGCGCAGGTCGTAGCGGGCCACGACGCTCTTGGTGCGCTGCCGCACGGTGGTCGCCTTGCAGTCGATGATGATCGGCTCGCCGGGCCGCGCGAGGTTCTTGAAGCGGCCCTTGTGGATCGCGCCGCCGTAGCCGACCCAGCCCTCGCTGTGGCGCAGGCCGAGCACGTAGTAGGCGTGGACCATCCCGGCGACGCCGGTCATGTGGATCATCAGGCCGCCCGACACGTGGCGCGGGTGCAGCACCGGGTGGACGCGCTGCGTGCGCGTGATGGGGAGGTCGTCGTGTGTGGGCATCCTCACGCGGATGCGGCTGTCGGCGACGTCGACGTCTAGGATCTCGTCGATCAACAGGCCTTCGGGGAGATAGAAACACTCCTCGACGAACGCGGGATCCAGGGGCATCGCGCGTCCATAGCCGAAGACCCGCTTCCTTGCAGCACGGCCCCGGGTCCATGACCATTCGAATACGGTCGTCTCGACGACTCCGGGGGCTCCATTGTCCGCCAACCTCATCGCGCTCCAGAACCGCTTCCTCGGGCAAGGGGAGACGGTCTACGACCGCCTCGCGCAGCTCGCGCACGACCGCGGCGCGCTCCGGGACGAGGACCTGCTCGCGCTCGCCAAGGAGCTGAGCCTGCCGCCCGCGCACGTGCGCTCGGTCGCGAAGTTCTACGACGAGCTGCGGGTGGAGGCGCCGGCGAAGCGCGCGCTCCAGGTCTGCAACGGCGAGTCCTGCGCGGTCGCTGGTGCCGAGGGGTGCCACGCCCACCTCGCCACCGCGCTCGGCGGCGCCGACGGCGTCGTCGTCGGGGAGGTCACCTGCCTCGGCTACTGCGGCTCGGGCCCCAACGCGCTGCTCGTCGAGGACGGCGTCAAGAAGGTGTTCTCGCTCCGCGGGGAGGGCCTCGCCGCGGTGGAGCGCGCGCTCCTCGACGGCGCCGCGTTCGATCCCGTCGAGCCGGTCAACGTCGTGCACGCGCCGCGCAGCGATCGCGAGAAGGTCTTGTTGTCGCGCTTCGGGCCCGAGCTCACCGACCTCGCGGCGGCGCGCGCGGCGGGCGTCTACGGCGCGCTCGAGGCGGCGCTGAAGGGCACGCCCCAGGCGGTCGTCGACGCGGTGAAGGCCTCGAAGATCCGCGGCCGCGGCGGCGCCGGGTTCCCCGCGGGGCTCAAGCTCCAGACGGTCAAGGACGCGTCGAGCAAGCGCGGCGACAAGTACGTGGTCGTCAACGCCGACGAGGGCGACGCGGGCGCGTTCATCGACAAGGAGCTCCTCGAGCAGGCGCCGCACTCGGTGCTCGAGGGCACGATCCTCGCGGCCTACGCGGTCGGCGCGTCGCAGGGCTTCGTGTACCTGCGCGGCGAGTACCCGCGCGCGATCGGCATCTGGAAGAAGGCGCTCGCCGACGCGCGCGCCGCGGGGATCCTCGGCGACTCGGTGCTCGGCAGCGGCTTCGCCTTCGACGTGAAGCTCGTCGAGGGGCACGGCGCCTACATCTGCGGCGAGGAGACGTCGCTCCTGCGCAGCCTCGAGGGGGTGCCCGCGCAGGTCTCGCCGAAGCCGCCGTACCCGGCGATCCACGGCTACAAGGCGGCGCCGACGGTCGTGAACAACGTGGAGACGCTCGCGGCCTACCCGTGGATCGTCGAGCGCGGCGGCGAGGCCTACGCGGCGCTCGGCGCGGGCGACAGCCGCGGCACCAAGCTGCTGAGCCTGAGCGGCAGCGTCGCCAAGCCCGGCCTCTACGAGGTCGAGCTCGGGACCACGCTGCGCACGATCCTGTTCGAGCTCGCGGGCGGCGTGCCCGGCGGCAAGGCCTTCAAGGCCGTGCAGATCGGCGGCCCGCTCGGCGGCATCTTCGGCGAGCAGCACCTCGACCTGCCGCTGACCTTCGAGGCCCTCGCGAAGGCGGGCGGCATGCTCGGCCACGCGGGCATCGTGGTCTACGACGAGGACGTCGATCTGGTGCGCATCGGGCGCGGCCTGATGAAGTTCTGCGCCGTCGAGTCCTGCGGCAAGTGCTTCCCGTGCCGCATCGGATCGGTCCGGGCGACCGAGGTCTTCGACAAGATCCTCGCCGGCCGCGGGACCCAGGCGGACATCGACCTCCTCGGCGAGGTCAACGAGACGATGCTGCTCGGCTCGCTCTGCGCGCTCGGCGGCGGCATCCCGATCCCCATCAAGAACCTGCTCACCTTCTTCGTGAGCGAGTTCGAGGCGTACGTGCCGGGCGCGAAGACGCCGCCGGTGCTCTGAGAGGCGACGACGATGTTGAAGCTCACGATCGATGGCATCGAGGTCGAGGTCGAGGAGGGCACCACGCTCCTCGCGGCGACTCAGAAGGTCGGCGCGGACGTGCCGACGCTCTGCGACAGCAAGGCGCTCGAGCCCTACGGCGCCTGCCGCATGTGCCTCGTCGAGGTCGAGGGGCAGAAGCCCAAGGCGTCGTGCCACACCCCCGCGCAGGCGGGCATGGTCGTGTCGACCACGAGCAACCGCCTCGAGCGCATCCGCCGCAACATCGTCGAGATGGTGGTCTCCGATCACCCGCTCGAGTGCCTCGGCTGCGCCGCCAACAACCGTTGCGAGCTACAGGCCGTGGCGGCCGACGTCGGCTTCCGCAAGGTCCGCTACGAGGCGCCCGCTCAGCACCACCCGGCGCCGGACTTCTCGCACCCGTTCCTCAAGCTCGACATGGACAAGTGCATCGCCTGCGCGCGCTGCGTGCGCGTGTGCGACGAGGTGCAGGGCAGCTTCATCCTCGGCATGGCCGGCCGCGGCTACGACATGAAGGTCATCGCGGGCAACGACACCGGCTTCGAGGAGGCCGACTGCCGGAGCTGCGGCCAGTGCGCGGTCGAGTGCCCGGTCGGCGCGATCATGGACCGCGCCGTCGTCAGCGACGGGCTCCCGGATCGGGTCGTCAACACGACGTGCGCCTATTGCGGCGTCGGCTGCTCCCTGAACGTCCACGTCAAGGACGACCAGGTGACGATGATCGAGCCCAGCCCCCAGGGCTCGGCCAACCGCGGGCACGCGTGCGTGAAGGGCCGGTTCGCCCACGAGTACTCCCGCTCGGGCGACCGCCTCACGTCGCCGCTGATGCGCACCGAGGACGGCACCTTCCGCGAGGCGAGCTGGGACGAGGCGCTCGACTTCGTGGCGACCCGGCTGACCGAGATCAAGGCGGCCCACGGCCCCGAGGCGTTCGCGGCGATCTCGAGCTCGCGCTGCACCAACGAGGAGAACTACCTCGCGCAGAAGTTCACGCGCGTGGTGATGGGGACCAACTCCATCGACAACTGCTCGCGCGTCTGCCACAGCCCGAGCGCGTTCGGCCTCGGCAAGTCGCTCGGCACGGGCGCCGGGACGAACAGCTTCGAGGACATCGAGCACACCGACTGCGTGCTCCTCGTGGGCGCGAACCCGACCGAGGCGCACCCCGTCTACGGCGCGCGCATCAAGCAGGCGGTGCTCGGCGGCGCGAAGCTCGTCGTGCTCGACCCGCGCCGCACGGAGCTCGCCAAGCTCGCCGACGTGCACCTCGCGCTGAACCCGGGCAGCAACGTCGCGGTCGTCAACGCGATGCAGCACGTCGTGTTGAAGGAGGGGCTCATCGACGCCTCGTTCATCGCCGCGCACACCGACGGCTTCGAGGAGTACGCGAAGACCTTCGACGACCTCACGCCGGAGTGGGCCGAGACGCTGTCGGGCGTCCCCGCCGACCAGATCCGCGAGGCGGCCCGGACGTACGCCACGGCGGGCAACGCGCTGATCCTCTGGGGCCTCGGCGTCACCGAGGCGGGCCACGGCTCCAACACCGTGTTCGGGCTGATCAACCTGGGCCTGATGACGGGCAACATGGGTCGCCTCGGGACCGGCACGAACCCGATCCGGGGGCAGAACAACGTGCAGGGCGCGTCCGACGTGGGCGCGCTGCCGAACGTGTTCTCGGACTACCGCCCGGTCGGCGACCCCGTCGCCCGCCAGGAGCACCGGGACATCTGGGGCGTCGAGCCGCCGAGCGACGCGGGGCTCACCATCCCCGACATGTTCGACGCCGCGCACTCGGGGCGGCTCAAGGCGATGTGGATCACCGCCGAGGACGTCGCGCAGTCCGACCCGAACACCGAGCACGTCGTCGGCGCGCTCGAGGCGCTCGAGCTGCTCGTGGTGCAGGAGATCTTCCTGAGCGAGACGGCGAAGCTCGCGCACGTCGTGTTCCCGGGGGCCACGTTCCTCGAGAAGGACGGCACCTTCGTCAACAGCGACCGCCGCATCCAGCGGGTCCGCCACGCCCTGCCGGTGCTCGGCGCGGCGCGGCGCGATCTCGACATCTACCAGCTCGTGGCCGAGCGCATGGGCGCGGACCTCGGGTTCGGGAGCCCGCCGGATCCCGCAAAGGTCATGGACGAGATCGCGGCGCTCTCCCCGCTGTGGCGCGGCGTCTCCTACGAGCGCCTGCAGGGCGACGCGGCCTTCCTCCAGTGGCCGTGCGAGAGCGCGGACGACCCGGGCACCGCGATCGTCCACGAGGGCGGCGCGTTCCTCTCGGGCAAGGCGCACTTCCGCGCCGTCCCGTGGCAGGAGCCGGGCGAGCTGCCCGACGACGAGTTCCCGATGTTCCTCACCACGGGCCGGCAGCTCTTCCACTACAACGTCGGCACCCAGACGCGGCGCAGCTCGCTGATGCAGCTCGACACCGCCAAGTCCGAGCGCGTGCGCATCCACCCCAAGGACGCGCGGCGCCTCTCCATCCACGACGGCGAGACCGTGCGCGTCGTCTCGCGCCGCGGCCACATCGACGTCGAGGCGCAGGTCACGCGCGCCACCAAGCCGGGCACGGTCTTCATGACCTTCCACTTCCCGGAGACGCGGACCAACCTGCTGCTGAGCTCGGCCGCCGACGAGTACACGCAGTGCCCCGAGTACAAGGTCTCCGCGGTGCGGCTCGAGAAGGCGGCTTCGTAGGTCGTCGGTCTTCGTCGCCGTGGAATTTCGCGCAAAAGGCGCGAAGGGGGCAAAGGCCGAAGAAATCTCCCACGCTCCCTTGTTGCGGAGCCGACGTTACCTCGAGGCCTGGAGGGCGGGCGGCGGATGGGCGAAGACTGGCTGTCCGGTGGCGACCACGGGCATCAGCGAGTAGCTCACGCGCAGGTGTGGGGCCTGCGCGAGCGCCCGCCGCGCGAGGCGCTGCGCCGCGTCGAGGAGCTCGGGGCCGAGCGGGTCGGCGGGGTGCTGGACACGGAGCAGGATGGCCGCGTTCCACGCCGCCGCGGCGAGGCACGCGTCGGCCTCGGGGTACGGGTCGTCGGACGCGATGCGAGCCCGGAAGAACGCGGCGACCTGCTCGCGAGAGGCGGGGGTGGACCCCGATCGCAGAGCGTTCTCGAACATCGTGGTGATCATGCGGTCGACCTCCGTGAAGACGTGTGGCACCACCGCCCGGCGGGCCGCGTCGGCGTCTCGGACGGCGGCGAGGCCGATGGCGAAGCCGACGCCCCCCGCGCCCCGCTCCGGGTCACCCCGCATCGTGACGATCCCGATCGGCCGGCCGCGCCCGTCCGCGACGGGCCCACCCGAGTGGCCGGGGTTCACCGCGATCGAGAGCTGCAGCGTGCCGTCCTCGCGGACGCGGGCGAGCTGACCCGAGGCGGACGCGGGGGTCGCCTCGGACATTTCGAGTGGATAGCCGCTGATGGTGATGGCTTCGGCGTTGCGGAGCTGGCGCGCCCGACCGAGGCGCGCGTGGTGGGGGAGGTCGCCGTCGACCGCGAGGAACGCCAGGTCGAGCGATGGGTGCACGTAGATCGGGTGCGCCGCGAACGCCCGCTCGGGCGCGTCCGGCGCGGTGACGATCCAAGCGTGCGCACCACGGATGACGTGTGCCGCGGTCACGACGACGCGGGGCTCGATCGCGAGCCCGGAGCCCAGCGACACGTCGTTGTTGGCGACCCGATACGAGGTGCCCCCGACGGACTCGAGGGTGGGGCGCGCGCCCTCGATGGCGAGGACGCGAACGGTCGCGCGGTCGATCGGACGGAGCACGGAACCTTGCGCCCACGCGTGGGCGGGCAGGCAAGCGAGGAGGGCGGCGAGGCCGAGGATTCGAGAGAGCATGTCGTTCACCGGAAGAGTCGGAGGGAGTCGAGGTATTCACGAGTGGTGGTCGGGTCGGCGCCGGGCGCCGGGGTGATCCGGGCGACCACCAGACGGTGATCGGTGCGGTGCACGCGCGCGCAGGTCCCCGAGGGGTCGCAGAGCTCGGCCCCGGCGAAGCCGGAGGTGGTGAGGGGAGCGGGGTCGCCCTCGAGGTGGAGCGCGTCGATTGCCTCGCCCAGCGGCGGCGGATCCCCCGCGAAGGTGTAGACGTCGAGGTGGTAGGCGGCGCCGTCGCAGTCCGCGTCGACCTGGTGGCGGACGGCGGGCCGCCCGACGAGGTTGGCGTCGCGGATGAGGTCGCGGTGGGCTGGCGGCATCCGCAGCGCGAAGCGCTCGGGCTCGACGTAGACCCAGTCGAGCGCGCCGCTCTCCCCGCGGGCGATCGTCGGGACGAGGGCGTCGGCGGGGTCGAGCCGGATCGACGCGAGGAAGCGCTCGGCCCCCTCGAGCGACGCCGAGTCGGTCACGATCGCAGAGGCGACGTAGACGCGACGACGACCGATCACCACGTGCGTGAGCAGCGTGCTGCTCCGCGCCAGGCCGACGTAGGCGAGCGCGTGGAAGCCGGGCACGTCGATCCGCCGGGGGGGCGCGGTCACGCGCCGCGCGGTGTCCCGCGTCATCGACTCGCGCAGAAGGTTCGCGAAGGCGAGCGCGTCACCGGCGACGCCGCCCTCGACCTCCGCGACGCCGACCCCGAACGCACGCGGGCCCTCGTTGAGGAACACGCCGGTCACCGCGACGGCCGACCCCTGCGGGCTGAAGGTCGACTGCGTGACGACCTCGGGGTCGCCGGGCATTTCGAAGGAGATTCCGGCGCCGGGCGGCGCGTGCGTCCGCCACGCGGTCGGTTCGGCGGCGGGGGTGGTGGGGAGCGGCGCGCGGGTGGCGCAGGCCGCGAGGCAGAGCGACGCGGCGAGCGCGAGCGGTGTGGTGCGGTTCGGCATGCCCACGTTGTGCGCTCTGGCGCGACTCGCCGCCGCTCGCGGCGTCCTGCGGCAGAAGCCTCCGAGATCACGACCAAATCATCGCTCTCGCGAGCGGGTGTTCAGGTCGAACGCCTCGCCGTTCGGCGTCCGGGAGTGATCCCGGGCCCGCTCGTGGGCTAGTCGATGCACATGCGCGGGTCGCACGGCATCGTCGCCGTGATGGTGCCGGCGGCGGACTCGCGAGAGTAGTAGAGCGTCCGCCCGCGGATCTGGAGGTCGAACTGCTCGACCGCAGCGGTGACGTGCACTGTGTATTGGTCGCCCTCGTGCGACGTGATCTCGTACGTGCCCTCCGGGTGGCTCGCCTGGCCGCCGAGCACGGCGGTCTCCCGGTAGCTGTGGTCCGGGCCGAACTCGACGCGCCAGTAGTTGTTCGGGCGGACGACGGCGTTGCCGGCCGGGCCCCACTGGACGGTGCTCATGTCCGCCTCCCAGAGGGTGTATTCGAGGTCGTCGCCGCCGCAGCCGGCGAGGCAGAGGGTGGCGAAGGCGAGGACGACCGAGGTGGTGTTGCGCATGGGGGCCGCTTCAGCAGTTCTCGTTCCATCGCGCCCACCGCGCCGAGCGACGACGATCGTCTCGCGGTCGTCGTCGAGCTGTCGACACCTGACGGACCGTCGACGGCGGTCTCGCGCGGCGATGAGGTCCGAGGCCGCGGCGCGTGCTAGCGAACGGACGTCATGGCTCACGACGAAGCCCTCGCGGCGAACCGGGCGCGCTGGGACGAGCTGGTCGCCGTCCACGCGGCCTCGCGCTTCTACGACGTGCCCGCGTTCCTCGCGGGGCGGTGCACCCTCTTGCCGATCGAGCGCGCCGCGCTCGGCGACGTGTCGGGGAAGCGGCTCCTCCACCTGCAGTGTCACTTCGGCCTCGACACGTTGAGCTGGGCGCGGCGTGGGGCGATCGCCACGGGGCTCGACTTCTCCGGGGAGGCGGTGGGCGCGGCGCGCGAGCTCGCCGTGCGCGCGGCCATCGACGCGCGCTTCGTCGAGTCCGAGGTGACCCGCGCGCCCGAGGCCCTCGACGGCGAGCGCTTCGACATCGTGTTCACGAGCTGGGGCGTGCTCGGGTGGCTCCCCGACCTCGACGCGTGGGCCCGCGCGGTCGCCGGCACGCTCGCGCCCGGCGGGGTCTTCCACTGCGTGGAGACGCACCCGACCGCGTGGCTGTTCGACGGCTCCCCCCTCGCCGCGGCGCGCACCTACGACTACTTCCGCGCCGACGAGCCCATCGTCGACACCTCGGCGGGGACCTACGCCGATCGCGGCGCCGAGCTCGTGGCGGTCACGCGCTACTCGTGGATCTACGAGCTCGGCCAGGTGGTGAATGCGCTCCTCGACGCGGGGCTCGTCCTCGAGCGCCTCGAGGAGCACGACGGGACCTGCTCCGAGATGATCCCGGGGCTCGTGCGCGGCGACGACGGGCTGTGGCGGCTCCCGCCGGGGCAGCTGTCGCTGCCGCTGAGCTTCTCCCTCCGCGCCCGCCGCCCGGCCTGAGCGGGGAAGAAACTCAGCGAAGCTCAGCTCGGCGCCTTCGGTCGCCTCCGCCACGCGCGCAGCGCCTCGCGCGCGGACGCGCCTCGCTGGACCCGGGGCAGCAGGGTGAAGTGCGTGATGGTGAGGACGGTCGGGCCGACCGCGACGAGCAACAGGGCGACGATGGTGAACCGGAGGCGCAAGCCGTCCCAGGGGTCGGACACCGACGACGCCGAGTCGACGACGACCCACGCGCCGATCCCGATCCCCAGCGCCCAGTACACGGCCAGGGCGAGGTGGCGTCGCGCGGCGGGGAGCGCCTCGACGAGGCCCTTGGCGAGCACGAACACGACCACGCAGCCGAGGAAGACGACGGGCGCCCAGAGGATCAGGATGAAGGCGGCGCACCCCAGCTCCATCCCGCCTTCGCTGCCGAGGATCAGGGGCGCCGCGATCAACACGATCGCCGCCAGCAGCGCCGCGGCCAGGCCGGCCTCGACGACGCAGACGCCGAGGTGTCCGAGCACCCGCCGTCCCCAGCTCACCGGGGCTTCGTCGCCTTCGCTCACGCGGCTCGGCCCCCGCGCGAGGCGGCGAGACGCACCACGGACGAGGCCCGGCCACGACTCACGACGCCATCGTAGGCCCGGTCGTTCGGGGCCGTCCAGCGGGTCCGGATTCGGTGGGCATGCCCTGCGCCTACGCCCCGACCCTCCGACGCTTCGCGTCGTCGGACTCACTGCCGCGCGGGATCGAACGGGGAGCGGTCGAACACGTCGGGCGTGCCGTCCCCGTCGCTGTCTCGCGCGCCCTCGGGATCCACGAGGAGCTGGAACTGGATCGGCAGCCACGTGGCCAGGACCTCGGCGTCGTACTCCGCGACGGGGGCGGCCGCGGTGTTGATCGCGAGCTGCGCGCCGGGCAGCCCGTCGGTGATGAAGAGCTGCGCGCCGACCTGCATGCGGACCCCGTCGATGTCGACGAGGATGTTCGAGAACTGCCCCGTCAGCCCGGGCGCGAGCGCCTGCGTCCCCTCGTTGACGCAGAGGGTCGTCGCGCGACCCTCGGTGAGGCCGAACAGGTCGCGGAGCCCCGTGATCTCGAGGTCGCGGTGACCGCGCGCGCCGATCGCCGGATCGCCCGTGGTGGTCAGGTACCGGAAGGCCGCGCGCCGGTCGCTGCGCACGAGATCGACGCCCACGCTCTGGGCCCCCGCCGACGGCGTCGCGCTCCACGTGGGTGGGTGCTGGAAGCCGAGCGCGGGGTAGGTCGGGTGGACGAAGAAGGGCCAGCCGGCCTCGGGCACGGGCACGAACCCCAGCGGGACCGCGATCCCGTTGCCCATGTCCCAGTAGACGGCGGTCGGGCCGGTGATGCCCGCGCAGAGCGAGGAGGTGGTGGTCGCCGGGATCGGATCGACGGGGGGGCCGCCGCCACCGCCGCCGCCGTCCATGCAACCGACGAGGCTCGAGGCGAGGCTCGAGACGAGGAGGAGCAGAACGAGACGCATCGCAGCCCAACCATACACGGCGTCGCTGGCTCGATCCGGCGACCCCGATCGACGAGAGGAGGATGCGGAGCGAGTCAGCGTAAGAGCGACGGTGGAGTCGCTCGCTCGCATCGGCCTCGCGCTGGCGCTCGCCGCGAGCGCGTGCGCGTCGAGCCCGCGCGGCGTCGCCTCGCATCGAGAGGGCTGGCTCGGCGCGCTCCTCGAGGACCCTGGGCCGCTCCGCCCGATCGCGGCCTGCGAGCGCCGGTTCGCTCCGGCGACCGCGTCGTCCTTCCGCCTCGACGTCCATCCCCACGCGGGACAGGAGCGCGTGCTGGTCGGCGATCGGTCGCTGGTCATCGTGGACGCGGCCTGCGAGCGCGCGCTCTCGAGCCACGCCCTCGCGCCCTTCGAGCCGAACGAGATCGGCCTGCTGGGCCCGACGCTCGAGGATCCCGCGTGGACGCGGCTCTCCGACGAGGAGCGGGCGCGGCTCCACGCCACCGACGCCGTCGGGGCGGGCCTCGAGACACGGGTGGGGCTGCTCCCCGTCCGCGGCGCGGATCGTCCGGGCCTCGTGATCCTCTTCGAGGGCGCCACGCGCGGCGCTCGGAGCGGCTACCACGCCGTCTTCGTCCGGTGCCGAGGGGAGCGCGCCTGCGCGCGTGTCGACCTCGCCCACGTCGAGATCACCGGGGCCGGCAGCGCGGCCTGCGACAGGTACCGCGTCGCCGTCGCTCGCGAAGACGGCCTCGACACGCCCCTCCTCTGGATCGTCCAACCTCGACCCGGCGTCCTCGAGCTGCGCCAGCTCTCCCTGGATCGTCGCGCGGGCCCCGACTGCCCGCCGTCCGACGGCCCGACCCTGCGGCGCACCGTGACGCGGCGGATGTAGCGCGGATCCGCTTGCGCATGCGGCACGCTGGTCCCGTGCCTGTCTCGGGGCGGGCGCGCGGTCAACGTGTCGACGATGCTGAGCGCGGTTCACGGTCTCTCGCAGAGGCAGGGGAGCTCACCAGACACGGGGGACGTCGTCCTACCGGGTGAGACCCTTCAGTCGGGAGAAGGCGTCGGCGGTGAAGGGGAGCGCGCGACAAGGTGGGCCCACGCCGTGGTATCTCTGCCGCCGAGCTTGGCGCCATGTCCGAAACCAACCTCTCCGCTTTCATCTGGTCGATCGCCGAGCTGCTGCGCGGCGACTATCGGCAGTCCGAGTACGGCAAGGTCGTGCTCCCGTTCACGGTGCTGCGCCGCCTCGATTGCGTCCTCGCCCCGACGAAGCCTGCCGTGCTCGCCGAGAAGGCCAAGCGCGAGAAGGCCGGCGTCAACGCCGAGCCGTTCCTCCGGAAGAAGGCAGGGCAGCTCTTCTTCAACGCTTCGCCGCTCGACCTGCGCCGACTCCTCGGGGACCCGGATCACATTGCCGAGAACCTCCGCGCCTACGTCGACGCCTTCTCGCCGGAGGTCCGAGACATCTTCGAGCGCTTCGACTTCCACGTACAGATCGACCGCCTCGCGAAGGCGAAGCTCCTCTACCTGGTGACCGAGCGCTTCGCGAACGTCGATCTCCACCCCGACGTGGTCAGCAACGCCGACATGGGTCTCGTGTTCGAGGAGCTCATCCGCCGTTTCGCCGAGCTCTCGAACGAGACGGCGGGAGAGCACTTCACGCCGCGCGAGGTGATCCGGCTGATGGTCGACCTCGTGTTCGTCGAGGACGACGACGCGCTCCGGAACGAGCAGCCCGTGCGTTCGATCTACGACCCGACCGCCGGCACCGGCGGGATGCTCAGCGTCGCCGGCGAGCACCTCGGCGCGCTGAACCCCGGCGCGCGCCTCGTGATGTTCGGGCAGGAGCTCAACCCCGAGTCCTACGCGATCTGCAAGGCGGACATGCTCATCAAGGGGCAGGACGTGACCAACATCGCGTTCGGGAACACCCTCTCGGAGGACGGGCACGCCGGCAAGCACTTCGACTACATGCTCTCCAACCCGCCGTTCGGGGTGGAGTGGAAGAAGATCCAGAAGGCGGTGAAGAAGGAGGCCTCGGAGCTCGGCTCCGACGGGCGCTTCGGCCCGGGCCTCCCCCGCGTGAGCGACGGCTCGCTCCTGTTTCTCCTGCACCTCGTCTCGAAGATGCGGCCCGTGAAGGACGGCGGGAGCCGCTTCGCGATCGTCCTCAACGGCTCGCCGCTCTTCACCGGCAACGCCGGCTCCGGCGAGAGCAACATCCGGAAGTTCCTCTTCGACCACGACCTCGTCGAGGCCATCGTCGGGCTCCCGACCGACATGTTCTACAACACGGGGATCGCCACCTACGTCTGGGTGCTGACGAACCGCAAGCCGCCGCACCGTGAGCGCAAGGTCCAGCTCATCGACGCGAGCGGCTTCTTCCAGAAGATGCGCAAGAGCCTCGGCAACAAGCGCAAGGAGCTCGGCCCGGAGCACATCGAGGACATCACCCGGATCTTCGGGACCTTCGAGGACGTGACGCGCGACGGCGTCCCCATCAGCCGCATCTTCGACAACGACGACTTCGGCTACCGGGCCCTCACCATCGAGCGGCCGCAGCGGGACGCGAAGGGGAAGGTGATCGTCGGCAAGAAGGGGAAGGACAAGGGCAAGCCCTTGCCCGACACGAGCCTGCGCGACAGCGAGAACGTGCCGCTGAAGGAGGACGTCCGGGCGTACTTCGAACGCGAGGTCCTCCCGCACGCGCCCGACGCGTGGATCGACGAGGAGCGGACCAAGGTCGGCTACGAGATCCCATTCAACCGGCACTTCTACGTGTTCCGGCCGCCGCGCGCGCTCGACGCGATCGACGCCGACCTGAAGGTCGTCACGGATCGCATCGTCCACATGATCGGGGAGCTGTCGCAGTGAGCGACGGCCCGACCGACGGAGCGCCCAACGACCCCGACGTCGACGACGTCGACGACGGGCCCGCCGGCCTCGTGCTCTACCGGACCGAGGACGGCCAGACCCGCATCGAGTGCGTCTTCGAGGACGAGACCCTCTGGCTCACGCAGGCCCAGATGGCGGCGCTGTTCGAGACGAGCGTCCCGAACGTCAGCATCCACCTCAAGGCGATCTACGAGGAGGGCGAGCAGTCCGCCGAGGGAACCATTAAGTCTCGCTTAATGGTTCGGACCGAGGGCCGCCGGCAGGTCTCGCGCCAGGTGCTGCACTACAGCCTGCCGGCCATCCTCGCGGTGGGCTTCCGCGTGCGGAGCCCGCGCGGGACGCTCTTCCGGACGTGGGCCACCGAGCGGCTCGACGAGTACCTCGTGAAGGGCTTCACGATGGACGACGCCCGGCTGAAGGCGCCGCCTGGGCCCGGCGTCCCGGACTACTTCGACGAGCTACTCGAGCGCATCCGGGACATCCGGGCGAGCGAGCGCCGGATGTACCTACGCGTGCGAGACACCCTCGCCCTCGCCGCCGACTACGCGCCGAAGGATCATGAGACGCACGCCTTCTTCCAGACCGTGCAGAACAAGCTCCTGTTCGCGGTCACGGGCCAGACCGCGCCCGAGCTCATCCTGGCGCGGGCCAACGCCGAGGCCCCGAACATGGGCCTCACGAGCTGGCGCGGCGACGCCGTCCGCAAGGGCGACGTCACCGTCTCGAAGAACTACCTCGCGAGCGAGGAGATCACCGAGCTGAACCGCATCGTGGTGATGTTCCTCGACTTCGCCGAGGACCAGGCCCGGCGCCGCAAGCAGGTCTTCATGCGCGACTGGCGCGAGCGCCTCGACGACTTCCTGCGCTTCAACGACCGCCCGGTCCTCCCCGGCAAGGGCGGCGTCGAGCGGCGCGCCGCCGACGAGCACGCGGCCGCGCAGTACGAGGCCTTCGCCGAGCGCCGACGGACCGTGCGCGAGGCGCAGGGCGAGCGCGAGCTCGACGCGCTGGCGGCGCGGATCGACCGGTCGCGCGAGGACGAGCCGTGACGTTCCCGAGGTATCCGGCCTACAGGCCGAGCGGCGTGGAGTGGCTCGGAGAGATCCCGGATTCGTGGACGGCCGTCCCCCTCCGCACCGCGGCCCGCCTCGAGTCTGGCCACACGCCGAGTCGAACGCACCCGGAGTACTGGGAAGACTGCACTGTGCCTTGGTTCACGTTGGCGGACGTGTGGCAGATCCGAGAGGCCGGTCGGAGGGTGATCCTCGAGACCAAGGAGAAGGTCAGCGAGCTTGGCTTGACGAACTCCGCCGCGCGACGGCTGCCGGCAGGTACGGTGATGCTCTCGCGCACGGCCTCTGTCGGCTTCGGCGCCATCATGGGTGTCGAGATGGCGACCACGCAGGACTTCGCGAACTGGGTTTGCGGCCATCGGCTCCGTCCCCTGTTCCTTCTGCACTGCCTCTCGGCCATGACCGGTGAATTCGAACGCCTGCGGATGGGATCCGTTCACAACACGATCTACATGCCGGACATCCGAGCGCTGCGGATCGCGCTCCCGCCGCCACCGGAGCAGGACGGCATCGTGGCGTTCCTGGATCGGGAGACGGCGAAGCTCGACGCGCTGATCGCCGAGCAGCAGCGCCTGATCGAGCTGCTGAAGGAGAAGCGTCAGGCCGTCATCTCCCACGCGGTCACCAAGGGCCTCGACCCCGGCGTTCCGATGAAGGACTCGGGCATCGAGTGGCTCGGTCGGGTACCGAAGCACTGGCAGCTTGCCAAGCTGGGCCGGTACGCGACGGTGGAGAACGGAACGACGCCAAGCCGTCGCGACCCAGGCCACTGGGACGGCGACGTCGCGTGGTTGGCGTCGGGATCGGTGAACCAGCGCCGTGTCCGCGAGCCGAGCGGACACATCACGATGCGCGCGCTGTCCGAGTGCTCGCTGCGTCTTCTCCCCATCGGCGCGGTCGTCGTCGGTATGATCGGCCAGGGAAAGACGCGAGGGTTGGCCGCAGTGCTCGAGATTCCCGCCACCATCAATCAGAACCTCGCTGCCATCGTGCCTGGCGACCGGCTCGACTCGGAGTTCCTTCTGAGCGTCTTCGACACGGCCTATGACGACTTACGCGAGCTAGGACGCGGAGGGAATCAAGCGGCACTGAATACTGAGATTCTCAGCTCCTACCGCGTGCCCCTTCCGCCGCTCGCCGAACAGGAGGAGATCGCTCGCCACCTGCGAATCCGTGTCGACCGCTACGACGAGCTCACGAGAGAGAGCGACCGCGCCATCGCGCTCCTCCGCGAGCGGCGCACCGCGCTGATCACCGCCGCCGTCACCGGCCAGATCGACGTCCGCGGTCTGGCCGCGACGGAGGCGGCGTGAGCCTCCACAAGGAGGTCCGGTTCGAGGACGAGATCTGCGAGCACCTCGCCGCGCACGGCTGGCTCTACGAGCCGGGGCACGGCGCCGCGTTCGCGCGCGAGCGGGCGCTGTACCCGGCCGACGTCCGCGCCTTCCTCGAGGCGACGCAGCCCGACGCGTGGGCCGCGCTGACCCAGCGCCACGGCGACGCGGCGGAGGAGCAGGTGCTGGCGCGGCTCCGCGCGCAGCTCGATCAGCGGGGGACGCTCGACGTGCTGCGCCACGGCATCGAGCTGATCGGGCTGCGCCAGCCGCTCCGGCTCGCGCAGTTCCGGCCGGCGACCGGGCTGAACCCCGAGATCGTCCGGCGCTACGAGGCGAACCGGCTCCGTGTCGTGCGGCAGGTCCGGTACGCGCGCGACAGCGAGAACGCGATCGACCTCGTGCTCTTCCTGAACGGCGTCCCGGTCGCGACCGCGGAGCTCAAGAGCGACTTCACGCAGAGCGTCGAGGACGCGGTCGATCAGTACCGCGCCACGCGGCTCCCGAAGACCAAGGCCCACGTCCCCGAGCCGCTCCTCGCCTTCCCAGGGGGCGCCCTCGTCCACTTCGCCGTCAGCCACCACCACGTGCGGATGACGACGCGGCTCGACGGCGCCGACACCGCGTTCCTCCCGTTCGACCGCGGAGACGACGGCGGCGCGGGTAACCCGCTGAACCCGGAGGGTGGGCACCGCACCGCCTACCTCTGGGAGTACGTGTGGGCGCGGGAGAGCTGGCTCGAGCTCCTCGGGCGCTACCTCGTCGCCCGGCGCGACGACAAGGGCCAGCTCTCGCGCGTGATCTTCCCGCGCTACCACCAGCTCGACGTCACGCGGAAGCTCCAGGCCGCCGTGCTGGCCGACGGACCCGGTGGGCGGTACCTCGTCCAGCACTCGGCCGGGTCGGGCAAGACGAACTCCATCGCGTGGACCGCGCACTTCCTCGCCGACCTCCACGACGCGGAGGACCGGAAGCTCTTCGACTCGGTCCTCGTGGTGTCCGACCGGAACGTGATCGACGGACAGCTCCGCGACGCGGTGGACGGCTTCCAGCGGACCGTCGGCGTGGTGGCGACGATCAAGGGCGAGCGCGGGAGCAAGAGCGGCGAGCTCGCCGAGGCGCTCGCGCAGGGCAAGAAGATCGTCGTCTGCACGATCCAGACGTTCCCGTTCGCGCTCGACGAGGTGCAGCGGCTCGCCGCCACGGAGGGCAAGCGCTTCGCGGTGATCGCCGACGAGGCGCACAGCTCGCAGGCGGGCGACACCTCGGCCAAGCTGCGCGCCGTCCTCTCGGCGGCGGAGCTCGCGGAGCTGAGCGACGGCGGCGAGATCGGCACGGAGGACATCCTCGCGGCCCAGATGACGGCGCGCGCCGAGGAGGGCGGGATCACCTTCGTCGCGTTCACCGCGACGCCGAAGAACAAGACGCTCGAGCTCTTCGGGACCCGGCCCGATCCGAGCCGGAAGCCGGCGAAGGACAACGTCCCCCGGCCGTTCCACGTCTACTCCATGCGCCAGGCGATCGAGGAGGGCTTCATCCTCGACGTGCTCCGCAACTACACGCCCTACTCCCTCGCGTTCAAGCTCGCGCACGAGGGCAAGGAGCTCGACGAGCGCCAGGTCGAGCGCAGCGCCGCGCTCAAGCGCGTCATGGGCTGGGTGAAGCTTCACCCGTACAACATCGCTCAGAAGGTCGAGATCGTGGTCGAGCACTACCGCGAGCACGTGGCCCCGCTGCTCGGCGGCCGCGCCAAGGCGATGGTGGTCGTCGCGAGCCGGCGCGAGGCCGTGCGCTGGCAGCTCGCGATGCAGCGCTTCATCCGCGAGCGCGGCTACGCGATCGGGACACTCGTCGCCTTCTCGGGTGAGGTCACGGACGCGGAGTCCGGGCCCGAGCCGTTCACCGAGCACAGCCCGCTCCTGAACCCGCGGCTCGGCAAGAAGGACATCCGCAAGGCGTTCGAGGGCGCCGACTACCACGTGCTCCTCGTCGCCAACAAGTACCAGACCGGCTTCGACCAGCCGCTGCTCTCGGGCATGTACGTCGACAAACGACTTGCGGGGATCCAGGCGGTGCAGACGCTGTCTCGCCTGAACCGCGCCCACCCGGGGAAGCAGACCACCTTCGTGGTCGACTTCGTCAACGACCCCGAGGAGGTGCTCGCGGCGTTCAAGACGTACTACGCGACCGCCGAGCTCGCCGGCACGACGAACCCGGACCTCGTGTTCGACCTGAAGGCGAAGCTCGACGCGACGGGGCACTACGACGACGCCGACGTCGAGGCGGTCGTGCGCGTCGAGCTCGACCCTCAGGCCAAGCAGCGCGACCTCGAGCGGGCGATCGAGCCCGTCGCCGACCGGATCGTGAAGCGCTACGCGGCCGCGCGGCTCGAGCACTGGACGGCCACGCAACGCGAGGACGACGCCGCCGCCAAGCGGGCGAAGGACGTGATGGACGCGCTCACGCTCTTCAAGCGCGACCTCGGCGCCTACGTGCGGCTCTACACCTTCCTCTCGCAGATCTTCGACTACGGCAGCACCTCGGTGGAGAAGCGCGCCATCTTCTTCCGCCGCCTCGAGCCGCTGCTCGAGCTCGGTCGCGAGCGCGAGACGATCGATCTCTCGAAGCTCAAGCTGACCCACCACACGCTGCGCGACCGCGGCGCCCGCGCGCTACCTCTCGGCGCCGGCGACAAGCTCGAGCCGCTGAGCGCCCCCGGGACCGGCGCGGTGCAGGAGCCCGAGAAGGCGCGCCTCGCCGAGATCATCGAGAAGGTCAACACGCTCTTCGAAGGCGAGCTGACGGACGGCGACAAGCTCGTCTACGTGAACGACGTGCTCCTCGGGAAGCTCCTCGAGTCCGAGACGCTCGCCAAGCAGGCGGCCAGCAACACGAAGGAGCAGTTCGCGGCGTCGCCCGATCTCAACGCGGAGATCCTGAACGCGATCATGGAGGCGCTCGACGCGCACACCGCGATGAGCACCCAGGCGCTCGGCTCGGAGCGGATCCGCGTGGGTCTGAGGGACATCCTCCTGAACCACGCCGGCCTGTGGGAGTCCCTGCGAGCGCGCGAGGCCCCGTGAGGGAGCGGCCCCCACCCCACGACCCGAAGCAGGCGCACGCGTTCAAGGCGGTCTACGCGCGGATCGCGCAGGCCACGGTCTTCATCCTGCCCGGCGCGCGCACGGCTGCGCCGACCGACGTGTGGAGCGGCACGGTGGTGCACTCTCCCGGCGGGCGGCTGGTGGTGCTGGCATCGAAACACATGTTCGAGCGGAGCGACCTCGGTGACCGCCCGTTCCGAGTGGGCTGGTACGACTGTCCGGATACGCTCGACCCGTTCGCTCCTCCGCGCGTCGAGCACCCCGACGACGTCGACGTCGCTTGCTTCCTCGTGCCGCGAGACCGCGAGGGCCCGATGCGCGAACACGCAATCTCGCATGCACACGTCGTCCCGTGGATTGCCGAGGCCGAGGACGACGACACCGTCCTCTTGAGCGGCTACCCGACGAAGATGATGGCGCTCGAGATAGACCACCGCGCGCGGCGAGGCACGGTCGGCATGACCAACGTCTCGTACGCGCTCAATGTGCAGGACCTCGGTCGAGACGACCGTGGCCGCGTCACCCTCGAGTGGCGGGACATGGTGGTGGACCCCGACCCGACGATCCGCGAGCTTCCCCCGCCGAACGGAATGAGCGGGGGAGCGCTCTGGTACCTCGACGGACGCGAGAACGTGGCCGGCGCCATCTGGCAGCCGCGGCAATTCCTGCGGGTGGTCGGCGTGCAGAGCGCGTGGGATCCGACGACGCGGATTGCCAAGGTCGAAGGTTCCGACCGCTGGATCGACTGGTTCCGCGAGGCGATCGGCTTGCTGGACGAGGCTCCTTGGTGAGCCCAGGTCACTGCTCCGTCCCCCTCGTCACGTGTCTGACTGGGTGACGAGAGGATCCACCCAGGACTCGCATGGCGCCTCAGCGGATCGAAGGCTCGTCCGGCCGAGGCGCCATCGGAGGTAGCCGGAGGGTCACGCAGGTGCCTCCGCCTTCGTACGGGTCGATGTC
The DNA here is from genome assembly GCA_020633195.1 of Sandaracinaceae bacterium. Lineage (GTDB taxonomy): Bacteria > Myxococcota_A > Polyangia > Polyangiales > Sandaracinaceae > JACKEC01. Next base: position 305,070 of record JACKEC010000019.1, read on the forward strand.
GAGGCTCCCGTCGTGGCGCTCGACGATCCGGTCGGCGATCGCCAGCCCGAGCCCGAGCCCCTTGCGGCCCTTCGAGTCGGCGGCGCGGAAGCGGCGCTCGGTGAGCCGCGCGCGGTCGGTCTCGCGCACCCCGGGGCCGTCGTCGATCACGCGGAGCTCGGCGATCTCCCCGTGCTCGACGATCAAGATCGCCACGTGCGCTCTGGCGTACTTGATCGCGTTGTGGACCACGTTGCCGAGCGCCTGCTCGAGCGTGAGCGGATCGAAGTCCCGCTCGACCGCGTGGTCCGGAGTCGCCAGGTCGAGGGTGACCCCGCGATCCCGCGCGAGGGGGTGGAACCGGTCTCGCACGTGCTCGGCGAGCTCGCGCAGGTCGCCCGGTCGGCGCTCGATCGGCAGGACGGTGCTGCGCAGGCGGGCGATCGTCGCGAGGTTCGCGAACATCGCGTCGAGGTACTCCACCTCCACGCGCAGCGCCGTGGCCACCTCGTCGGGGTCGTCGCCGTGGGCGAGGGCGTCGGTGCTCAGCTTCACCGAGGCGAGCGGGGTGCGGACGTCGTGCGCGAGGTCGGCGAAGAGCTCGTGGAGGAGCTCGCGCTGCGCGACCTCCGCGTCGAGGAGCCTTCGAGCCTGCGCGGAGACCGCGTTGATCACCGCGCCCACCTCGCCGAGCTCGTCGGCACCCTCGTCGACCCGGCCGCGCAGGTCGGCCGCCGTCAGCGCCCGCGTCTGCGCGGCGAGCCGGTCGATGCGACGTGTCAGCGGGCGCATCACGAGCCACAGGATGGCGAAGACCACCGCGGCGGCGAGCACGAGCCGCACCGCGATCACGGTCATGAGCGGCATCCCCTCCTCGGGCACCGGCGGGGTCATGTAGAACGCGCGGCAGGGCCCCGCGCGCTCGACCGAGAGGACCGCCGGCCAGGCGAGCCACGGCGACCCGACGGGGACATGGCCGCCGGGCTCGAGGCGCGCGGCGGCCTCCGAGAGGTCTGGCACCTCGACGCCCGGCGCGAAGGGAGCGCCGTCGGAGCGCAGCGGGACGACACGCCCGGACACGCGCTCGGGGAGCACGAAGGCCTCGGGGTCCGCGTCGCAGCGGGCGAGGGCGCCCGTATCCTCGAGGAGGTCGAGCTGCCGGTGATAGCCGATCAGGAGGACCTCGCTGCGCGTCCTCCGGACCACGACGACGAAGGCGATCGCCTCGACGAGGAGGATGCCGGTCACGACCAGCGCGACCCGGAGCCACAGCCGTCGGCGCGAGCCGGTCACGGGACGCTCGGTGAGACGAAGCGGTAGCCGATGCCCCACACCGTCTCCACGCGACCGCCGGAGGCGCCGAGCTTCTTGCGAAGGCGGGAGACGTGGACGCGAAGCGCGTCGGGCCCGGCGCCTTCGCTCACGAGCACCCGCTCGCCGAGGCGATCCGTCGACAGCGCCTCGTCCGGGTGCTGCAGCAGGTACGCGAGCAGGTCGAACTCGGTGGGTGTGAGCTCCGCGGGCGCACCGTCGACCTCGGCGGTCATCGCGGTGAGGTCGACCACGACGTCGTCGAATCGGTAGCGCACGCCCGGCCGCGGCACCGCCTGGTGGCGCCGCGTCACCGCGGCGATGCGCGCGAGCAGCTCGTCGACCCAGAAGGGCTTGGTCACATAGTCGTCGGCGCCGAGCTCGAGCGCGCGGACCTTGTCGCTGCTCACGAGGCGCGCGCTGAGGACGATGATGGGGACCTGCGACTCGCCGCGGGCCTCCTCGATGAAGCGGAACCCGCTGCCGTCCGGGAGCGTGAGATCGAGCAGGACGAGCTCGGCCCCCTCGGCCCGCAGCGCGCCGAGGCCGTCGGCCACCCCCTCGCGCCAGACGCACTCGTGCCCCGCCCGAAGCAGCTCCTTCTGGAGCTTCTGAGCGATCGCCTCGTCGTCCTCGACCAAAAGGAGCCGCATGGGTCGGTCCAACCTACACGGCTCGAAGCGTTGGCGGAATCGCGACTCCGGCGCGCCGAAACGTCTCCGCAAGGTCTTCTGGCTAGGGTCGCCTTCGGAGGTGGAGGGATGAGTGCAGGACCGGGCTGGGCCCGCATCGTGGCGATGTCGTGCTTGATCGCCGCGTGTGATGGCGGAGGAGACACGGACGCAGGGGCGAGCCCGGACGGCGCGGTGATGGACGCCGGCGGCGGCGACGACGCGGGCAGCGACGCGGGCCCGATCGACGGCGGCCCGATGATCGGCCGCACCGCCGAGATGTCCTTTCAGTTCGTCGACGTCGAGCTCGGCGGCACGCCGGACGGGCTCGAGGTCTGCGTGCCGCAGTTCCCGTCCATCCCGTGCGGCACGGTCGCAGGGGACGGGCGCGCGATCGTCCGCGTCCCCGTGGGCCAGCAGTACGTCGCGGCGACGGCACCCGGTCATCGGCGGCTCCTCTTCCCCGTGGACGTGCCGGTCGGTGGAGGGGAGGTCGGCGGGATCCCGATCTTCAGCGACGCCCTCGTCGCGACCGCCGCCACGGCCGCGATGGTCGCGGTCGACGACGCCCTCGCGATGGTCCTCGTCGCCGTCGCCGACGCGGACTCGGGGGACCCCGAGACCCTCGTGGGCGCGACGATGGCCGGCGTCGACGGAACCATCACCTACATCGTGGACAACCCCGACGGCACATCGGTCCCCGACCCGAGCCTCTCCGCGACGAGCGGCGCCGGGGCCGCGTGGGCCTTCAACGTGAGCCCGGGGACCCACTCCGTGACCTGGACGCAGCCCGGCGCGAGCTGCGCCAACGACATCGCGGGCTGGACCCCCGGGGAGATGGCGAGCCTCGAGATGCCCGCGGAGGCCGGCGCGATCACGCTCAGCTGGCTGAACGTCACCGGGCTGCACGGGCGCGACGCGCGCGAGTGCGACGTCGTGACCCAGGACTGCGCCGCGGGGCAGAAGTGCCGCGGGGTCTTCTTCGTCGACCGCGACCGGAACGACAGCGCCGGCACCGCGTGTGTCACGGACGGGTCGGTGGCCGAGGGCGGCTCCTGCGCGCGCGTCGACGACGTGCCCGGGGACGACGACTGCGCGGCCGGCACCTTCTGCGCGTACTGGGGCCTCCCGCGGAGCGACCCGCAGGCTCGGCGCTGCCTGGCCTTCTGCGCGGCCGACAGCCAGTGCGACGCGGGGGAGGTGTGCCTCGGGCTCGGGACGATGGATCTCTCCGGCAGCTGCGCCGCGACGTGCGACCCCTTCGGCGCGGACTGCGTGGCGGGCACGCACTGCGCGCCTCGCGCCTCGATCCGCGACGGGATGACCGGCGCCGCGATCATCTGCAACTTCGACGGCGCCGGCGGCGAGGGCGCCACCTGCGGATCTCCGGACGACTGCGGGGCGGGCATGGCCTGCGTCGACGCCACGGGCGCGCTCGAGTGCCGCACCCTGTGCGACGCGACCCACGCCTGCCCGGGCGGGAGCGCGTGCACGGACCTCACGGACGTGCCCGGCCTCGGCTTCTGCCCCGTGGAGACCTGACGACCGCTCGCGAGGACGCTGGCCGAAGGGGTCGCGCGCGCCTCCGCTCGGTGCCATGAACGGTCTCCGAGAGTGATCTCGTCCAGAGGCCATGCCCACCGAGGGAGCCCGATCTTGTCATCCACCTCACCCCTGCTCGCCCCGCTGACCCTGCGCAACGGCGTCGTCGCGCCCAACCGGGTGTGGCTCGCGCCGATGACCAACCTGCAGTCGCACGAGGACGGGTCGCTCTCCGACGACGAGCTGCGCTGGCTCGAGCGGCGCGCGGACGGCGGCTTCGGCGTGATCGAGACTTGCGCGGCCTACGTCGCGACCGACGGCAAGGCGTGGCCCGGCGAGCTCGGGGTCCACGACGACGCCATGACGCCGGGGCTCGAGCGGCTCGCGGCGAGCCTCTCGGCGCGCGGCGCGCTAGGCATCGCCCAGCTGTTCCACGGGGGCGTGCGCGCGAGCGAGGAGCTCACCGGCGCGCCGCTGTGGAGCGCGAGCGCCGTGGCGCAGCCGAACGTGCCCACCCCGCGGGCCGCGACCGAGGAGGACCTTCACCGCGTGGTCGCGCAGTTCGCCGCGGCGGCGGCGCGATGTGCGCGCGCCGGGCTCGCGGGCGTCGAGCTCCACGGCGCGCACGGCTACCTGTTCGGCCAGTTCCTCTCGTCGGTACAGAACGTCCGCGACGACGCGTGGGGCGGACCGCTCGAGCGCCGCGCCAAGCTGCTGCTCGACGCGGTGCACGCGGTCCGCGCGGCGACGTCGCCGGGGTTCGTCATCGGCGTGCGGATCTCGCCCGAGGACTTCGGCCAGTCGGTCGGCCTCGATCTCGACGAGAGCCTCACCGTGGCCGGCTGGCTCGCCGACGCCGGCGTCGACTTCCTCCACGTGTCGCTGTGGGACGTCCACCGGATGACGACGAAGCGCCCGGACGAGCACGCCATCCCGCTGTTCCGCGCCGCGGTCCCGCGCGAGGTCCCGCTGATCGTCGCCGGCAAGGTGTGGACGCGCGCCGACGGCGAGGAGGCGCTCGCGCGCGGCGCCGACGCGGTCGCGCTCGGGCGCTCGGCCATCCTCAACCCGGAATGGCCGGGTCGGGTCGCCGGCGAAGGAGAGGAGCCGCTCCGCCCGCCGGTCACCCACGACGACCTGCTCGGTCTCTCGCTCAACGACACCTTCGCGACCTACATGCGCGCCTGGAGGGGCTTCGTCGTCGACCCGGAGTGAGGGCTCGACGTCCCCCGGCGTTCGCGTGCGGGAGAGGGACGAAGTGGGCGTGGATCGGTTGTCTACGGCACCGCGCGCAGGGCGGCGTGGATGCTCCGGATCGTGGCGGCGCGCAGATCGGCGGCGATGGCCGCGTCGCGATCCACGGTGCGGACGGTGGTCTCCTCGCGGTCGAGCGACGGCGCGACGTCGCCGAGATCGACGGGGCGGCCGTCGACCTCGAGGGTGGTGCGGGTCGTCTCGGCGTAGCCCGCCACGACCTCGCCCGAGCTCTGCGCCTCGACGTCGCCGGCGCACGCGATGCGCGCCGCGCTCGGGTCGTAGAGGTACGCGCGCCCGCGCACGCTGCGCAAGTCGCCTTCCTCGGTGCGCTCCTCGACGAAGAGCACCGCCTCGTAGCCCGGCGCCGCGAGCTCGTCGGCGGTCCATCGATCGCGAACGCGCGCGCGGATCGATCGTGCGAGCTCGCTGGTCGCGACCGCCGCGCCGGGCTCGATCTCCTGCAGACGGAACGGCTCCATCGACGCGCGCACCTCGTCGGGCACGTCCGGATCCACGGGGCCCTCGGCCGGCGGCGGCCCGAGCTCGATCGGACACGGATCGTCGCCGGGGCCCGGCCGGTCTCCGGTCAGCGCCGCGACCACGCCGCGCTCGATCTCGCTGGCGCGCGCCACCACGTCGTCGGCGTTCGGGTCGGGATCCTCGATCACCGGCGGCGCCGGCGCGGGCGGCGTCTCCGCCTCGCCGCAGCTCGCGACGAGGAAAGGAACGATGACGGCGACGAGTCGGGTACGCATGCGGCGAGTGTTCTTGCGAAGCGCGCGGATTCGCAAGCCCACGACTCCGATGGTCATGCGGCGAGAGGAGACGTGGGGATGGTGCGACGCCTCATTCGCCAGCCTTCACTCGCTGTCGCATCGCCCGACCTTGCGGCGCACCGTGACGCGCCAGATGTAGCGCGCCTCGGCGTGCGCATGCGGCTACCCTGGTCTCGTGCCTGCCTCGGGAGACCAGAGGATCCACGTCGTCCCGGGATGGGGCGCCGCGGCGTGCGTTGGCGAAGCTCACGCCGACGCCGGGGTCGTTCGGTGCACCGAGGACGTGAGCTGGGGTCCCTGCCGCTTCGGTGAGCCCGTGGACACTCTGCAATTCCTCTTGCGACGTGCTGCGTGGTGGGAGGCGTTCCTGCGGCTCGAGGATCTCGTCGAAGGGGCGACCCCGGACGCCGAGGCGCTCGCCGCGGGGCTCGGCGCGATGGCGGTGCGCGGCGGGGTGCTGTGGACCTCGGAGGTCGCGCACGAGCAGCTCGGCCTGTGTTGGCAGCTGGCCGCGATCCTCGCCCGGGCGGAGGAGGCGCCTCGCGTCTGGGTGGCGCGCGGTCCGAGCGGAGGACGCAGCCGGTCCGTCGGCTTGCTCCAGCCGGAGGAGATCGCCTCGGTGGTGCCGCGCCTCCTCTCTCCGGCCGAGATCGAGCGCGCGGTCGACCTCTGGCGCGCGTGGTCGGAGCCGACCCCGGAGCGGTTCGCGGACCGCGCGCGCGCGCTCCGCGGTGACCCGCTCGTCGGCGGCCTCTGGTCTCTGCTCGGGCGCTTCCCGAGCGCACGGGATGGGCTGACCGTCTGGGAGCGCCGCCTCCTGGCTCGTCTCGCCGAGAAGGCGGACGAGCCCACGGCCTGGACGGTCGGCAGCGTGATGGTGGAGGGCCTCGACGACGCCCCCGACAGGGTCGACGGCCTCATCCTGTTCGCGCACATGCAGGAGCTCGCGCGGCACGGCCTGCTCGAGCAGGTGGGGGGCGGCACGATGTCGAAGACCAACTTCACGGTCTCCGACCTGGGCCATCGAGCCTTGCGAGGGCAGGTCCATCGTCTCGACGTCGCTCGGCTCGACCGCTGGGTCGGCGGTACGCACCTGACCGAGACCTCCGCGGTCTGGGTGGTCGACGGCGACGAGCTGCGCCGACGCTAGCCTCGATCTTCCGAGTCGTTCGCCGACGACTGGACCACCCGTCCATCCGTGAGCGAGCTACCCTCCGCGCGCGTGCCCGCCCCCACCACCGCGTTCGCCGACCTCCCCTGGGAGACCCTCGCCCCGGGGCTCCGCCAGAAGCGCGCCCCCGGCGCGCGCTGGATCGAGCACCGGCCCGAGCACGTGGAGACCGAGTGGTGCGAGAAGGCGCATCGAGGAGTGCTGCTCGACGGAGAGCTCGAGCTCGAGTGGCGGGACGGCACCCGGACGGTGCTCGTCGCCGGCGACGCGCTCGCGATCGACGCGGGCGCGGACCACGCGCATCGCGGTCACGTACGCGACGGTCAGCGCGCGCTGATCTACCTCGTGGAAGCCGATGGCCTCGATTAACGCCCTGTCGGGTGAGGCGAGTCTTCCTGATCCCTCCCACCGCGAAGTATTCGACGCTCTCCTCGTGGAGCCGATGCACGCCCGCGTGGCTTGATCATCGCCATCTCGCTGGCGACGATGCGGCGGTGCACGTCAAAGGAACGGCTTACCTCGCACGCATGAAGCTCCTCGCCGCCGAGTTCGGCTCGGAGCGCGCCGAGCGTTTCTTCGCCGAGCGGGCCCAGCGCGATCCCGATCTCCCGACGCAGGTGCTCGCCACGACCAAGATCCCCGCGCTCACGTTCCTGGCGCTATGCGATGCGCTCGTCGACGAATTCTACGGGGGCGACCGCGACTCCTACTGGAAGGTCGGTGAGATGAGCGCCGACTTCGCCCTCGGGGACCAGGGGCCCTACCGTCACCTGCGCGAGGGGCGGTCCCTCGAGCGCTTCGCCCAGTCCGGCCCGCTGCTCTGGCGGAACTACTTCGACGGTGGCGACGCGCGCACCTGGATGGAGGGCGACGTGGTCCACCTCGTCGTCGAGGGGCTCGAGCCCGAGCTCCACCACGTCTACTTCGAGTTCGCCGTCGGCGGCTACTTCCGGCGCGGCCTCGAGATGGTCACCGGCGCGCCGGTGCGCGCGGAGCGCCTGCGCGGCTTCTCCGCCCGGGACCCCGACGTGCACTACCACATGCACCTCTCGGCCACGTCGGGCGGGTAGCGCCCGACGCCTCACCGACGACGAGGAGAGGGTGCATCATACCTCGTTCTGCGAAGTACCCGACGCCCTCCTCGGGGGGCCGAGGGAGATGACGAACGAGGCACATCGGACGGCTCTTGCGGGGGGCGTGGTAGAGAAGAAGCGATGGGAGGTACGCGTGTCCTACGACGTCATCGACGCTGACAACCCGATGGCCGTGAAGCCTTGCTCGATGGCGATCTCACACCCTACGGCGACGAATCCGTCGAGCGGCTCCGTCTGGGCACCCGCATGTTCCGGATGTACGACCGGGTCTGGCTCGGCGCTCGCTTCCTGTCGGTCGACGACGCCGCGCAGGTGCTCGACGCCGGCGGGCCCTCGAGCTCGCCATGTGCGTCCGCGCGAGCCGCTCGGCGATGTCGTACTCGAGCGGGAGCAGGGCGGGATCCGACGCTGCGTCAGGAACGAGCCCGCGGGGCCTCAGCACATCACGCCGAAAGATGTTGATGGCGTCCTTCGCCCCCGCGACCAAGTCGATCTCCAGTGTCTCCGTCGTGTACATCGGTCCGCTCGTCGACAGGGGCCGCGCTCGGAGCTTGCCAGGGCCAGCCGCCGACACAAAGGGAGCGCTGCGGGCACCGCCCCGAGAGCCGTCCACGCCAGCCTCGCCACTGGGAGTCGCACGACATGCAACGTTTCCGAGCGGATAGCCCCTATCAAGGCCCTCTTGGGTGAGGAGAGTCTGCACAATCCCCCCTACTGCGAGGGGCAGCCGACCCTCTCCCTGGGGGGAGCCGAGGGAGCTCCGCCGCCCACGTGGCCCGGAGCAGCTCCCAGCCCGACAGCTCGATCCCGATCGCCTCGAGGAGCACGACCTCGGTATCGGCATGTGGGTTGCGGTAGCGGAGCGACACGGTGACCGTCCCGTCGGTGTCCATCGCCTCGTGGAGATGCGCCGAGGAGCGCGCGTCGAAGGCGACGATCCCCCACCGCTCTGCCCCGCACGGGTGACCGCCGCGGTACGGCACCCGCGCGCGATGCGTGACTGATCGGCGGCTCGAGTCACCGTTCGGCCAGACCTCGTCGGCCTGCACCTCGGCGACCCAGGCGTCGATGCCGGCGCAATCGATGAGCGCGCCGCCGCAGTCACCGAGGCAATGCCGCTGGGTCGAGAGGAACCAGAGCCCCGCCGCGAGACCAGCCGACGCGATCGACGCGGCGGCGAGAATCCGAGTGCGTCGGCGGCGGCCCTGAGCTCGCTCGATCACGGCGCCCACCGGGCTCGGTAGTGTCGGACCGTGGCCCCGTAGCGCCCCTGCGAGCCCCCCTGCGCGAGCGCCGCCTCGGCGTAGCCGACGATCGCGGCGAGCTGGCGCTGGTTGGCGTCGCGGCCCGCCTCGCCGGGGTTGGCCATCGGCGTCCCCTCCTCGCCGGGAAGCGTTCCATGATCCGGCCCGCCGCCGGGAACGACGGGGGCAGCCCCGATCGCTCGAATCGCGAGGTCGCCGTACCCCTCGCCGAGGCCGAGCAGGTGACCGACCTCGTGGGAGAGCGTGTAGCTCGAGGCCGACGGCCGCACGATCATGACCGAGCTCCACGGCTGGTGAACCCGGGGTGCTCGGCCACGGTGGTCGGGAGACACGTTGGCTACGAACGCGTGCTCCTGCCGCGCACGAGGAAACAGCGCGGCGACCATCGTCTGCTCGCGCTCGGCCTGAAGGTGCGCCTCCCTCAGCTTCCTGGCCTCGCCCGAAGCATCGGGCGCTACGGGATCGACGCCTTGGAGGATCGCTCGAACCCGCGAACTCGAACCCGATCGCGCCCGCAGCGCGAAGCGGACCAACGTGGCCTCCGAGCCCGGCCGCTCGCGGGTCAGGCTCATGCTGTTCCAGGTCCTGAGCAGCTCGTCCCCCAGTCGAACCGTGAACGCGTACCGGCGCGCCTCGCTCGATCCGCCTGCCGAGGCGTCGGGCCGCAGGTAGACGTCGAGCGTCCCGCGCACGACGAGGCGGCGCGTCCACGGGTGCCCGGTCACATGTTCGAACGTGGCGAAGAGCGTCACGGCCCAATCCCTCGCGGCGTCCGAATCATCGGGGCAAGGACAGCGCCATGGTGGGCGGATAGTACATATGAATGGCCTCGGACGCTTCTCTCGGGGCGATGAACGCCCCGTTGGGTGAGGCGAGTCTTCCTGATCCCTCCTACCGCGAAGTATTCGACGCTCTCCTCGAGCGGATAGCCCCGATGAACGCCCTATGGGGTGAGGAGAGTTGAGGCAATCCCTCCTACTGCGAAGCAGTGCACCTTCTCTCCGCGGCGAGGAACGACTCGCGCTCGGCTGCGGTGGAGAAGACGTAGACGGTGATGGGATCGTCGGCTCCCACGCGCGGTTCGACGTCGAGCATCGTCCCGCAATCGACGACGAGGCATGGGCTCCCGTCGAGCGTCGCTGAGTGGACGATGAAGCCCTCGCCCCGCTCGACCAACGCCATGTCCGTGAGCTGGAGGTCATGGATGGAGGCGACCGGGAACCGGCGAGGTGCCATGGCGGAAGCCTACTCCCGGCGGGCTGGCGCTCATCACCGGAGGCCGGGCGCGTCGACGCCGCGAAGCTCGCGCGCGCGAATGGCGTCCACGAGCGCCGCCTCTTGCCCTGCGTCGAAGCGATGAAGCCCCGCCCAGATTCTACGGAGGTTCGCACAGGTGCGCGCTCCAGGACCGAGGGAGAACCGTCCGATGTGCGAAGGAGAACCGTCCGAGGTGCGTCGCAGCCCGAGGCAGTGAACCGTCGCGGAGCGGCCCACCTCGCGAAGCGACGACGGCGACGCGTGGGGAGCCGAGGTCGTTTTCGGTACGGCGTGTGCTCAGGCACCGTGCATGACGCGCGATCGCAGTGAAATCCCGCCTGATCTCGACCTCGACCCTGCCAGAACGTCCAAGCCCGGCCCCTTGGCGCGACGTTCTGTCGAGCCGTACCGAAGCGCGCGCGATGCGCTGATCGCGAAGCGAGAGGCGATCGCGGCCCAGCTCGACGAGGCGGAGCGTGCGGCCACGCGACGTCACGGTCTCGCGATCCGGCTCGCGCTCGCCGACGACGCGCTGCGCGCTCGGATCGCGCCAGCGCTCGAGGCCATCCCCCCGACGTCCTGCGAGGGGCGATGGGAGGACATGGTCGGCGACGACGTCACACGTCGCTGCGCCCGCTGCGACGGAGAGGCCCATGACCTCGCTCGCATGACCGAAGCCGAGATCGAGCGGCTCCTCGCGAGCTCGACCGAGCCGCTCCGCCGTCGCGCCGATGGCCGCGTCGTGTTCGGGAGCTGTCCCCCCGCGCGGCCTCGCGTGGCGTGGCGCATGGTCGGGCTGTTGGCGCTCGGCCTCGTCGTCGGCGCCGTGGGCGGGGGCGCGGGGGCGACCCGGCTCTGGCGGCCGCCGATGGCTTCGGTCGCTCCGGTGCCGGCCACGCCGCCCGTCGAGCTCGCCCCGACGCCGGCGCCGATGGCCGCGCCCGTGACTCCCGTCGAGGCCCCCGCGCCGGACCCCGGCCCGGTGACCCGCGCGGACCTCGACCGCCACATCCGGTGGATGGCGCCCCAGGCCTGGGAGCTCGACCGCTCGCTGGTCGAGCGCGGGCTCGCGCAGGGCGCTTCGATCGGCTCGCGTACGAGCCGCATCCTGCCCGTCGAGCGCGGTGGTCGGACGGTCGGCGTGCGGGTCTTTGGCGTCGGCCCCCACGGCTGGCTGGGGCACCTCGGTCTTCGGAACGGCGACACGCTGCTCGAGGTCAACGGCGTCTCGATGGGCGACCCCAACGAGCTGCTCGCGGCCTACGCGCGCCTGCGGACGGAGCGCGCGTTCTTCCTGCGCCTCGAGCGACGCGGCGTGGAGCGCCTCCACGTCTATCGCGTGGTCGGGTAGGCACCTGGCGGATTCCCCACCCGAAGCTGTTACATTGCCGGCGATGGCCGCGAAGGACGACGACGTCGAGGACGCCCTCGACGAGGAACCCAAGGGGAAGAAGCTCGCCAAGAAGAAGGACGAGGCGCCCAAGCCGGGCACCCCGCACATCGTCTTGCGGATCATCCTCGGGCTCTCGGGCCTGCTGCTGCTCATCGGGTTCTTCTTCCCGTGGCTTCGGCTCAACGGCGCCGACAACCAGGTCGACCTCGTGTCCGGGCTCGACATCGTGGTGGGCGGCAACGCGGTCGTCCGCGCCTTCCTCGGCCAGGAATGGCAGTCCTACCTGCTCCTGCTCATCCCGGGCTTCGGCGTCGCGCTGACCGCGGTCGGGTTCCTCGGCGTCCGCTACTCGGGCCAGATCGCCGCGGTGCTCGGGATCCTGATCGTCGGCTACGGGATGGTCATGATGATCATCTTCTTCTTCCAGCGGACGGGGTTCGGGCTCTGGATGATCCTCGGCGGCGCGTTCATCGCGATCCTGGCCGGGGTGGTCACGTTCGTGCGCACGCGCGTGGACCCCAACGCCCCCGCGAAGCGCAAGCCGGACTGATGGGCCTCTTCGACGTCCACGCGCACGTCACCCACCCCAAGCTCGCCCCCCGCGTCCACGCGATCCTCGACAACGCGCGCGCCGCGGGGCTGACGAGCGTGCTCGCCAACGGCCTCAACCCGCACGACAACGAGGCGGTCCGCGCGCTCGCGCTCGAGGACCCGCTCGTGAAGCCGTGCTTCGGGCTCTATCCGGTCGACGCCGTCCTGAACGAGATGGAGGCGATGGGGGTCGACTACCCGCGCGACCCGGGCCCCGACTTCACCACCGACGAGGCCATCGCGTGGGTCCGCGACCACGCCTCCGAGGCGTTCGCGATCGGCGAGATCGGCCTCGACGGATACTGGGTCCCCGAGGCGCTGTGGGACGCGCAGGAGGCGGCGTTCCGCGCGCTCGTCGCGATCGCGATGGAGGCCGACAAGGCCATCATCATCCACACGCGCAAGCGCGAGCGGCGCGCGCTCGAGGTCCTGCTCGAGATGGGCGCGAAACGTGTGGACTGGCACTGCTTCGGCGGCCGCGTGAAGCTCGCGCGCCAGATCGCGGAGCACGGGCACTGGCTCAGCATCCCCGCCAACGCGCGGCGCAACGAGGCGTTCACGCGGATGCTCCAGACGCTGCCGCGGGACAAGGTCCTGCTCGAGACCGACTGCCCCTACCTCGGCCCGGAGCCCGGCGTGGACAACGAGCCCGCGACCGTCGCGGGGACGGCGCGCTTCGCCGCCGAGCTCTGGGGCTGCACGCCCGAAGAGGCTCGAGCGCAGCTCGAAGCCAACTTCGAGACCCTCTTCGGCGTCGCACCGTGACCGGTTCGGGGTTACCCTGACGTCGGGTTCCGGTGGAGATGAAGCTCGGCGCAGGCGCCAAGGCCGTGATGATGCTCGCGGGCATCACCGCCGTGGTCTGGGGCCTCCACGAAGCGCGACCCTTCATCGTCCCGCTGATCACCGCCGGCTTCATCACGGTGATCTCGCTCCCCGTGGTCGTGTGGCTGACCGCCCGCGGCTTCCCGCGCTGGTCCGCGATCCTGCTCGCGGTCCTGCTCGACCTCGCGGTGCTCTTCGGCTTCGGCGGCCTCGTCGGCGGCAGCCTCAACGAGTTCTACGATCGCGTCCCCACCTACCAGGCGCGCCTCGCGTCGTTGACCGCGGACGCCGCGCTCTGGGTCGAGCACCAGGGCCTCGACGTCGACCCGGACACGGTGAGCCGCGCGGTGGCGCGCGTCGGGGTGATGGACCTCGTCGCCGACCTCTTCCAGCGCGTCTGGGCGTTCGGCTCCAACGCGCTCCTCGTCGCGCTGCTCGTCCTGTTCATGCTCTTCGAGGCGGGCCCGTGGCGCATCAAGCTCGCGTACGTCCTGCACAGCCCGACCTCGGATCTGCCGCGCTTCGCGAACGCCGCGCGCGAGATCCAGACGTACCTCGTCGTGAAGAGCGGGCTGAGCGTCGTCACCGGTGGCCTCTGCGGCGTGTGGGTGGCCGTGTGCGGCGTCGACTTCCCGCTGCTGTGGGCGCTCCTCGCGTTCTTCCTCAACTTCATCCCGACCCTCGGGATGTTCATCGCGACGATCCCCCCGGTGGTGGTCGCGCTGATCCAGTTCGGGCCCGGCACGGCGATCCTCGTGCTCGCGGGCTACCTCGTGATCAACTTCACGCTCGGCAACTTCGTCGAGCCTCGGGTCATGGGCCGCGCCCTCGGCCTGTCGCCGCTGGTGGTCTTCCTGTCGATGGTCTTCTGGGGCCTGCTCTGGGGACCCATCGGCGCGCTCCTCGCGGTGCCGCTGACGATGGTCATCAAGATCCTCCTCGCGAGCACCGAGGACCTCCGCTGGGCGGCGGTGCTGCTCGGCTCGCGCGAGTGGCTCGAGCAGCGGCGGCGCGAGTGGGAGGACCCGTTCGAAGCGGAGAAGCGCCGGTCGCTGCTCCCGGACTACCTCGGCGTGAGCGAGTCGATCCCGCCGCCTCCGCCCGAGGCGCCCGCCGAGGAGGCCGCGGCGGCGGACCTCGTCGACAACCCGCCGCTCCACGACGAGGATCCCGAGGTGGACCAGTACAGCGGGATGCGCCCTCGACCCGACGGCGGAAAAGAAGCCGAGACGGGTTGACTTAGCGAACGGTCGTTCTATTGTTCTGGGCATGAGCAAGGGCGCCGAAACCCGTAGAGCGATCCTCGGCGAGGCGTTGTCCCTCGCGAGCACGCGCGGGCTCGGCGGCGTCAGCATCGGCGAGCTCGCGAAGACCGCCGGGATGAGCAAGTCCGGGCTCTTTGCGCACTTCAAGTCCAAGGAGCTGCTCGACGTCGCGGTGCTCGAGGAGGCGCGGGATCGCTTCGTCGCGCACGTGATGGCGCCCGCGCTCCGAGCGCCCCGCGGGGTGCCGCGCATCCGCGCGCTCTTCGAGCGCTGGATGGACTGGGAGACCGCCGAGTTCCAGCCCGGAGGCTGCGTTTTCATGGCCGCCGCGATGGAGCTCGACGACCAGCCCGGCCCCGCCCGCGACCACCTCGTCGCCAGCCAGCGCGACTGGGATCAGGCGCTGCGCACCGCCGCGAAGATCGCGGTCGACGAGGGGCACTTCCGCGCCGACCTCGACGTCGCGCAGTGGGCCTTCGAGATGTGGGGCCTCGCCCTCAGCTACCACTGGTACAGCCGCCTGCTTCGCGATCCGCGCGCCCTCGAGCACGTACGCGCCGCGTTCGAGCGGCTCCTGCAATCGTCCGTCGCCTGACTCGTCGCTCTCAACCCGCGCTCTGAACTCAGGAGCTCTACGTCATGACCCAGAAGTCCTCGATACGGTCTCAAAAAAGCACGAACGTTCGGCCCTCGTCGCGACCGGCCGACGCCTCGAAGATCGCTGTCGCGCGCGGCACCCTGCAGGCGCTCGGCGCGGTCTCGCCGCCGCTCGCGGGGCGGCTCGCGTACCGGCTCTTCACCACCACGCAGCGCCGCGATCCGCGTGAAGGCGAGCGCGACGTGCTCTCGAGCGCGCGGCGCTTCGTGGTCCCGTTCGAGCAGGAGCGCATGGTCGCGTGGTCGTGGGGCCGTGGCCCGACGGCGCTGCTCGCCCACGGCTGGAACGGCCGCGCGACGCAGCTCGCCGGCTTCGTCGAGCCGCTCCGCGCGGCGGGCTTCCGCGTCGTCGCGTTCGACAGCGTCGGGCACGGCAGCTCGACCGGCTCCCGCGCGAACATCGTCGACTTCGCGAAGACCATCGCGGCGGTCGCCGACGCGGCGGGCGGCGCGCACTCGGTGATCGCCCACTCGATGGGTGGCGCCGCCACGACGATCGCGCTCGCCGACGGCCTCGACCTCGAGCGCGCGGTGTTCATTGCCGCGCCGATCGACCCGGGCCGCTGGGTCGCCCAGTTCACGAAGATGCTCGCGCTCGACGACGCGGTCGAGGGCCGCTTCCGGGCCGAGCTCGCGCGTCGCGCGGGCCGCCCGCCGAGCGAGCTGCACGGCGAGCTGCTCGCGCCGTCCCTGCGCGTGCCGCTCCTCGCGATCCACGACGTCGACGACCGCGAGGTCCCCGCGTCGAGCTCGGTCGCGCTCACCCGCGCGTGGCCCGGCGCCCAGCTCCACGAGACCCAGGGCCTGGGTCACCAGCGCATCTTGACCGACCCCGACGTGATCGCGCGGAGCGTCCGCTTCGTCGCCGAGTCCCTCCCGAAAGGAGCCGCCGCATGACCCCGCCTCGTGATCTCCGTGACCCCCACCTCGCCGCGCTCGTCGAGCGGATCCCCGACGACCTGTTCGTCTTCGAGCCGCGTCCCCGCCGTCCCTCGCTCGCCGCGTGGATGCGATCCGTCGTCGATCGGCGCGGCGGCGACCGACGGCGCGTCAGCCGATGACCCGTGTGTCCGGGCATGGTGGTCGTGGAATTTCGCGCAAAGCTCTCAAGTTCGAGGGGGGATCCCCCCTCGAGCTCCCCCCGGCTTCGGAAATGACGAAAATCGCGCTACGCGCGAACGACTTTTTCGTCATTTCCTCAGGAGCCCGCGAAGGAGCGAAGACGACTCGAAAGAGCTCGCCTCGCCTCGGTCCACCGCCAGAAGGGTCACGCATCGACGGGCCGGAGGCGCACCAGCAGGGTGAGGAGCACGGCGAGGAAGCCGCCGATGCCGACGACGACGAGCACCGCGAGGCTCCACGGCGAGGCGCCGGTCGCGACGTTGTAGAGGTGGCCGCCGCCGTTGACGAAGCACGCGCCGACGCACGCCCACACGAAGCGGCGTCGGTCGGCGAGGTCCTTCACGAAGATCGCCGGCGCGAACCCGAAGCCGACCATCGCGCTGAGGAACCCCGCCAGGATCGCGCTGCTCGGCGCGGGCGCCGGCTGGACCACGTAGCCGAGCACGCCGGGCCACGCGAAGATCACCACGCCGCCGAGCAGGTGCGCGGCCGCGTACTGGGCGAAGAACCCGCGGTAGAGCTTGTCGGTCACGCCGTGTTCTTGGGCTCGCTGGGCGACCCCGTCGAGGAGCCTGTCGCTCGGCGCGTCGGGGACGATCCTCTTCGTCTTCTTCATCACGCCAAAAGTGACGAAAGTGACGAAGAGCGTCCCCTAAGCGGGGCGCTTCTTGCCGCCGAGGTTCACGACCATCGAGCCGGCTACGGTGACGAGCGCGCCGATGACGCCGAGCCAGGCGACGTGGGACTCCGGGAACACGAGGGGCAAGACGGCGTGCGCGGTCGTGACCA
The DNA here is from genome assembly GCA_020633195.1 of Sandaracinaceae bacterium. Classification (GTDB taxonomy): domain Bacteria; phylum Myxococcota_A; class Polyangia; order Polyangiales; family Sandaracinaceae; genus JACKEC01. The sequence goes on from JACKEC010000019.1 coordinate 322,035, forward strand.
CGCCGAGGGTCATCAGGGGGTTGAGGGCGAGCATCGCGCTGACGCGGGACGCTTCGACGTGGGCGAGCGCCTCGGCGAAGCAGCCGTAGGCGGCGAGGGTGTTGAGCGCGGCGTACCCGATCGCGATCCAGTAGCTCGGCTCGACGCGGCCGAGCGCGGCGAGGTCTGCGGTCGGGAGCAGCGCGAGGGTCGCGAACCCGAAGATGAACGCGAGGACCTCGGCCGCGGTGAGGACCCGGAGGAGCTGCTTCTGACACAGCGCGTAGACGGCCCAGGTGACAGCGGCGAAGGCGATGAAGGCGGAGCCCTCGAGGTAGCGCGCGGGGTCGGCCGCGACCTGCCCGAGCTGATCGCGGAAGAAGAGGCCGAGGCCGAGCAACAGGACCGCGCTGCCGATCCACTGCGCGCGGGTGAAGCGCTCGCCGAAGACGAGGATGCCGCCCATCGCCATCAGGAACGGCGCGAGCTGGATGAGGAGCTGCGAGTTCGCCGGCGTGGTGCGGTGGAGGCCGAGCAGGTAGCCGACGTAGTTGCAGGTGAGCATCACCGCGGCGATCGAGAGCAGCCCCCAGCCGCGGCGATCGAGCGCGCGATACCGACGCACGCCGCCCCGCGCGACGACCCAGGCGCCGAAGAGCACGAACGCGACGAGGAACCGGAACCAGGTGAGCGTGTACGGGTCGAGCGCCTCGAGCGCGTACGCGAGGGCGACGGGGAGGGTCGCCCAGAGGGCCGCGGTGGCGAGCGCGAGCGAGAGGCCGAGGCTCGCCCGGCCCGAGGTCGTGTGCAGCGCCATCGCGGTCGCGCGCACCATGACGCCGACAGGGCCCCCGCGGTAGGTGGCTCAGAACCCGAAGCGCGCGAGGAACGTGCCCGTCCAGCCGCCGATCGACGGCCAGTAGTCGAAGTCCATCATGAAGCCGACGAGCGCCCAGGTGATCGTGCCGCGCAGGCGCAGCGCGGCGTCGGCGTCGCGGGATCCGAGCTGGCGCGCGACCACCCCGACGCCCGCTCCGAAGCTCGGCAAGAGGAACCAGATCTCCGACGACGCGACCTCGAGCACGAGCGACTCGGCGATCGACTCGAGGTCGCTCTCGAACGCGAGGCCGGCGACGAGGACGTCGACGAGCCCCACCTCGTAGCCGACGCGCACGGCGAACCGCGGGTCCGGGGGGTGGCCCTCCCAGCCGACGGCGCCGCCGAGCGCGAGGAACGGGCCGCCGTGGACGAGCTCGCGACCAGGACGGTCCGCGGTCGTGACGACGCCGAGGGTGGGCTCGTCGCGCTCGCCGATCGCCGTCACCGCGACGTGCCGCGCGCCATCCGTGAGGTGCCGGACGGGGCCGACGACGCGCAGGTCGGGGCCGACCGCGCCGACGAATTCGTCGTACGGCGAGGTGGCCGCGTCCGACGGCAGGTGGTGGCCGAGGAAGGGATGTCGCGTCCGGATCGCCGAGAGGTAGAACGGCTCGTCTTCGAAGTCGGGCGCCCCGGTCACCGGCCCGGGCTCGCGCGGCATCACCGATCGCCCGACCACCTCGACGCTCACCGTCTGGCCGATCGCGACCGAGACGCGCTCGGTGACGCGCTCGCCGTCGATCCACACCCCGAGCTCGACGCCGGGTCGAGGGCTCGCGCGGTTTGAGCGCACGCTCAGCTCCACCTCACCGTCGGCGTGGAGCTGGTATCGGGTCCGGGCCTCGCACTGGAGGTGCTCGTCGTCCGGCCCGTCGTCGCACGTCACCTCGACCGCCGCGTCGCGCACGGTGGCCGAGCCCACCACGTACACGTCGAAGGCCTGCGCCGCCGCCGGCGAGGCCAGCGCCCAGACGGCCGTGGCGATCGCGAGGACGCAGGCGGGCTTCGGCTCAGGCGATCGCGACGAGGTCATGGATCGAAGGGAGGGTGAGGCCGAGGCGGCCCGCGGCCGCCCGCAGGTCGCGGACCACGGGGCTCCCGCTCTCGGCGGCGTCGAGGAGCGCCGCGCCCGCGCCCGCGAGAGTGACCGCGAGGCGATCACCGGCCCTGCCGAGCTCGGCGACGGCCTCTTCGTGACGATCGAGCTCGATCAGCGCCTCGACGCGACACAGGTGCACGATCTCGGGCGCCCAGGCGAACCCCGCGGCGGCGCGCGTGGCAGCCCCGGCGCGATCGCAGCGGCGGAGGGTGCCTTCGAAGTCGCCGCGTCGGACGGCGACCCACGCTCGCAGCGCGAGCTCGCCCGACTGCCAGCTGGGGAGGACGAACGACTTCACGTCGAGGGCGGCTTCGAGCTCGTCGGCCGGCGCATCCCACAGCGAGAGCGCGACGCCCATGCGGGCCATCTCGGCGATCACGAGATCGGCGCCCCGACCGCGCTGCTCGAGGAGCTCACGGCCTCGGCCGTGGAGCGCGATCTCCATCGCAGCCGCGTACACCTCGAGGTAGGTGTGGAAGTTGGCGTTCTGGACATCGGCGACCTGGCTCATCGCGCGCGTCAGCGCCCCGTGCAGCTCCGCGGACGCCAACCCGAAGGAGGCCCCGAAGTGGAAGGCGAGCGCGGCGATGCGCGCCGCGTCGTCGCCCACGCGCTCCGCGTGTGCGAGCGCGCGCGCACCCGCCTGGTGGCCGACCCCTCGGCGTCCCTCGACGATCGTCGGCGGGCCGGCTCGCATCAGCTCGAGCCAGGCCGCGGAGGCGGGGCGCTCGAGCGCCGCGGCGTTGGCCGAGAGGGCCAGGGCGATGTCGCGCAGGCCCACGTGGGAGAGCGCCGCGATCATCCCGGCGAGCGCGTAGCCGTCGACGCGGGTCTGCGGCGCGATCCCGCTCTGCTGCCACGCGCTCACGGCCTGGATCAGCGCGGGCATGTCTGCCAGGGACGCCGCCGACCAAGCGCAGATCCCGAGCGCGAGCGAGTAGGCCGAGTCGCTCGGGACGAGCAGCGCAGTGGCGCGCTGCGCGTGCTCGAGCCCGAGCCGAGGATCGTTCTTACCCATCACGAACGCCTGGGCGTACCAGGTGCGCAGCCGCCCCTCCTGCTCGGACGTGAGCGACAGCTCGATGCCCCGGCCGGCGAGCGCCCACGCCTCCTCGTCGGCGCCCGCCTCGGCCGCGCGCTCGGCGGCGCGGACCAGCCACAACGCTTCGCGCGCCTCGTCTCCAGCGCCGCTCGCGTGCCGGAGCATCTCGGTCGGATCGGGGTCCTCGGTAGCCTCGAGCCAGTCGGCGGCGCGGGCGTGCGCGACACGGGCGTCCGCCGGGGAGAGTGTCTCCAGCGCCGTCTCCCGGACCAGCGCGTGATGAAACGTCCACCGATCGTCGGAGGCTTCGACCAACCCCCGGCCGCACAGCGAGGCGAGCGTCCGCTCGACCTCGTCGACGGGCTCGCCCGCGATCGCCGCGACGGGCGCCGACGCGAACCGATCGCCGAGGACGCTGGCCGCGCGGAGCGCGCGCCGCTGGTCGGGGCTCAGCGCCTCGATGCGCGCGTGCAAGATCGCCGCGACGCTCGGCGGCAGGTCGTCGACGCGCCGCTCTCGGACGAAGCGCGAGAGCTCCTCGAGGAAGAGCGGGCTGCCGGCTCCGCGGTCGACCACGCGCGCCACGACCTCGTCGGGGGCCGCGTCGCCGAGCGCGTCCCGGACGAGCTGCTCGGCCGCGCGCGGGCTCAGCGCGGAGAGAGTCAGGGCCAGCGTGTGTGGCCACGGGTCGTGCAACAGGTCCGCGACCTCCGGGCGCGCGAGCGCGACGATGAACAAGGGGCTGCCGTCGAGCGCTCGAAGCGCGTCGCCGATCTGGCTCACCGCGAGCTCGTCGCTCCAGTGCAGGTCTTCGAACAAGAGGGCCAGCGGCTCGCGCGCGCACTCGGCCGCGAGCCACTCCCGCACGCTCTGTCGAATCCATCGCCGTGTGAGCTCCGGATCGCCTCGGGACGCGGCCAGCTCCACGCCCACGTCGGCGAGCGGCGCGCCGACGAGCTCACACAAGAACTCAGTCGTGCGCCCCGCGTCGTCCAACCCCGGCAGCGACGTGAGGCGGTCCCGGATCGTCACCGCGTCGCTCGCGGTCGCGCGCGGCCCCAAGCCCAACGCCGTGCGCACGAGGGCGCGCGTCAGCGCGTGCGGCGAGCCCGCGCTGGTGACCTCGGCCCGCGCGATCACGACGCGCACGTCGTCGCGCGCGGCGAGCCGGAGCGCGAGCTCGCGGCCGAGGCGGGTCTTGCCGGCGCCCGGCGGCGCCGTCACGAGCACCGCTCGCGGCACCGCCTCGTCGAGGACCTCCTCGAGCGTCGCCTCGAGAATCCGCAGCTCCTTGGTGCGGCCGACGAACGGCGTCGCGAGCGCGGGCTGGACCCGCGGCGGGCCCAGCCGACCGTCGGTCGCTTCGAACCGATCGGCGATCAGCTCGCGCACCGTCTCGTCGATCCCGATCTCGCCGCCCGCGACGCGCTGCGCGAGCTCCGCGGCGCGGGTCAGGACCATGCCGGCCGGCGCGCCCGCCTGCGTCGTCGAGAGCCCCGCGCTGAGCCCGGCGCGCGCATCGGGCACCGCTGCCAGCGCTCCGCGGAGCACCTCGGCCGCGAAGTGAACGCGATCCGCGACGGTGCCCCGGCCGTCGGGCGTGCTGACCAGCCCGACCGTCCCCGACAGCGGCACGAGCTGACCGCCCGCCGTCGCCACGGCGGCCGCGAGCCCCGTCATCTCCGCGTTCGCGTCGTCCACCCCGAGGGTCGCGTCCTCCTCCGCGACCGCGTCGCCGAGCTGCAGGACCGCGGCGAGCACGAAACGTTGCTCCGAGCCCGAGAGCGCGGGGGTGGCGCGCGGCACGCTGGCGGCGTCGCGTCCGCTGGGCGCGTCGAGCGTCGACAGCGCGCGGAGGATGGCCGCGCCGTCGCGGGGCCGGCCGTCGAGCGAGCGCGAGAGCATCGCCGCGACGAGGTCGTCGAGCGGACCGGCGAGCTCGGGGCGCAGTGATCGCACGCGCCGCGCGTCGCTCCCGATGAGCTGAGCGAGCAGGCCGATCGGGTTCTCGCTGCGGAAGGCCGGCTCGCCGGTGAGGCACTCGAACAGGACGCAGCCGAGCGCGAAGACGTCGGCGCGAGGGTCGATCGGGTGACCCGCGCGCGCCTGCTCCGGGGCCATGTAGCCGAGCGTGCCCACGATGAGGTTCGCCGCGGTCAGCGCGGCGGTGGCCTGCCCGTGGCGAGCGATGCCGAGGTCGAGGAGGAGCGCATGGGCGGGGTTGCCGCCCGCGAGCATGATGTTCGCGGGTTTGACGTCACGGTGCACGACGCCTTGCGCGTGGAGCGCGTCGAGCGCGCCCGCGATTCGGCCCATCACCGTCAGCGAGTCGGCCAGGGACAGGGGCGCGCGGGTCAGCCGCTCGTCGAGCGCCTCGCCCTCGACCCACTCCATCACGAGGTAAGGGCGGCCGCCGTGCTCGCCGTGCTCGACGTGCCCGACGAGGGCCGGGTGCCTCACCCGCTCGAGCAGGCGCGACTCCCTCGAGAAGCGCGCGACGTCGCCGTCGTCGCGCAGGATTCGCTTCAGCGCGACCGTGCGATCGGTGCGGAGGTCCCGTGCCTTCCACACCTCCCCCATACCGCCGGCGCCCGCCCGCGCGAGCAGCTCGAATCGCCCCCCGACGAGCTCGGCCATCTCGCGCATCGTCGCACGAGAGCGGGTCGTCGATCACCGCTCGCGAGAGGGGGGAGGCGTCAGCGCGTGCAGAAGTAGCCGATGCGATCGTTGACGTAGTCGCAGCGCAGGCCCATCGAGCCGCAGTCGCGCGAGTTGATCTCGCCGTCGGAGCACCACACCGCGGTGTCGCCCTGGCACTCGCCGAGGTAGTCGATGCCGTCGCAGGGGTCGGCGCCGCAGTAGTAGCCGCCGACGTCGGCGTCGTTGAAGCAGGTCTCGCCGCAGGCGCCGCAGTCGCGCCGCCGCAGGGTCCCGCGGTCGCACCACACCGCCGCGTTGCCGTCGCACTCGCCCTCGGGGGTCACGCCGCCGCAGGGGTCGTCGGCGACGCAGCGGAAGCCGTTGGCCGAGGCGTCCCAGCCGCACGTGGTGCCGTCGGTGCAGCGCTCGGAGGTGAGCGTGTCGCCCTCGCACCACACGGGCGTGCCGCCGGTGCAGTCGCCCTCGGGGGTGATGCGCCCGCACGGCGCGCCCTCGACGACCGTCGGCCCGACGTAGCCCTCGATCCAGTCCGCGACGACGTCGGAGCGCGTGTAGCGGTCGCGACCGAGGCAGTTCGGGTCGCCCCAGCTCAGCACGCCGACGACGCGCACGGTGGAGTCGCTCGCGAGCACCATGAGGGGCCCGCCGCTGTCGCCGAAGCAGACGCCGCGCTCGCCCATCCCGTTGATGCGGACCTGCTGGCCGCCGGAGCGATCCTGCTCGTAGCCGTCGATCGGCTCGGCGGTGAACTCGCGCTCGTTGATCGAGCCGTCCTCCTGCTGGCCGTAGCCCGCGGCCTCGGCGATGCGCCCGATCCACGAGTCGTCGATGACCTCGGTCATGATCGGGATCGGCTCGAGCTGGGGCAGCCGGCTCGAGGCCGGCGCGTCCACGTGTACGAGGGTGATGTCGTAGCCGCTCGGGTGGTCGTAGACCTCCGTCGCGGTGAAGCAGACGTTCGCGCGCGCGGGCTCCACCCCGACGCACGCCTGCCGGCCGGGCCGGATGCCGCAGTGGGTCGCGGTGAGGACCCACTCGTCGGCGATGAAGGAGCCGGAGCAGCCGTTCCAGCTCACCACCGCGTAGACCTGGCCCTGCGTCAACGGCATCGCCGTCGGCTCGGCCGTCCCGTTGTAGACGAGCCGCGTGTTGCGGACGTCGCCGCACATGTCGTCGGGGACGGCGCTCCCGCCGCCATCGGGTGAGGCGAGCGCGCCCGCGTCGAACGTGATCGATCCGTCGGGATCGCCTCCCCCCGCTCCTCCACTGCACGCCGCCACGCACAGCGAGAGGAAGAGGGAGGGTGGGCCCACCCGGACCGCCATCCGGAGTGGGCCCACCTCACATGAGCTTGGAGAGACCTCCGACCACCAACGCTTCATGCGCAGGGACGTTGAGCAACCGCAGTGCCAACCCGCCGACCGAACGAGATCCGCGAGAGATCGGCCCCTCTCGCGGGATCGTCACGGACCGATCACGCCCCTGGGTTAGTCGTGTGACGATCGGATCGTCAAAGGTCGATCGCTTCGACCGTCAGCCCCTCGAGCGAGGCGCCGAGGAAGCGCGCGGCCTCGTCGGCGAACTGATCGGGGCGATCGGTGACCATCAGTCGGAGGCTGCCCTCGCCGGTCCGCGCCATCCCCCGCTCGCCGATCAGCTCCTCGAGCTCCGTCGCGGTGGCGGCGGCGCTGTCGACGACCGTCACGGGGTGCGGCGAATGCGCGGCCACCCGGTCGCGAATCACGTCCGCCAGGAGCGGATAGTGCGTACAACCGAGGACGAGCGAGTCGATGTCCGCCGCGATCAGCGGCTCGAGGTAGCGATCGACGACGAGGCGCGGGACCTCTCCGTCGGTCCAGCCCTCCTCCACGAGCGGCACGAGGAGCGGCGCCGCGCGCTGGAACACCTCGGTGCGGCTCGACACGCTGGCCACCGCGCGGGGGTACGCGCCCGAGGCGACGGTGCCGGGGGTCGCGATCACGCCGAGGCGGTGGCTCCGGGTCGCCGCCACGCCCGCGCGCGCGCCGGGGCCGATCACGCCGAGGACCGGCACGTCGAGCTCCACCCGCAGCATCGGCAGCGCGACGGCGCTGACGGTGTTGCACGCGACCACGAGCAGCTTGATGCCGTCCCGGGCGAGGTGCCGCGCGCAGCCCCGCGCGTAGCGCAAGATGGTGTGCGCGCTGCGGGTCCCGTACGGGACGCGGGCGGTGTCGCCGAGGTAGACGAGGCGCTCCGAGGGGAGGGCCTCCCGGATCGCTCGCACCACCGTGAGCCCGCCGAGGCCCGAGTCGAACACGCCGATGGGGTCGTCTGCCGTCATGTGCACGTCGTCAGGCACGCGCCGAACCCGCCGAGGTCGCAGCATCGCCCCTCGGCGCAGTCGGCGTCCGCGTTGCACCGCGCGCCGAGCCCTCGGCGTCGGGTGCAGATGTTCACCCCGCTCGGGGTCGGCGCGCAGCGGTAGTCGTTGCCGGTGCCGCCGGTACCCTCCGCGCACTCGTCGTCGGTCGCGCAGAGGCGCAAGCAGACGTGCGCCTGCGTGTCGTCGCCGAGCCCCACCAGCGCGCAGGCGACGTCGGTGCCGCCCGCGCACTCGAGCTGGTTGTCGCAGAGCGAGAGGAGGTCGTAGCGCGGGACGCAGGTGTCGACCCCGCGGATGTCCTCGCAGGTCATGCGCGTCGCGACGCCGAAGATCGCGCCGATCTGCTCGAGCTCGCGGCAGCCGCCGAGCATCGCGTCGGCGTCGGCGCAGGTCTCGGTGCAGGCGCGCGCCCCGTTGCCGACCGGCAGGCAGCGGCCGACGAGGCAGTGGGTGTCGTCCTGGCACGGCATGCCCCAGAAGCCCGGCAGGCACGGCGGCGTGTTCGGCAGCCCGACGAGCTCGCCGAAGCCGCGGAAGCAGGTCGTCGCGGGGGGGCAGAACGGGCCGTCGGCGCCGAGGGTGCAGGGCGGGAAGCACACGTTCTGCGGCCGGCCGGCCTCGTCGGAGACGCCGAAGCTCAGGTAGCCCGTCGGGCAGCGGCCGTCCCGGTCCGCCGCAGCGGTGCAATACAGGTTGTCGAAGCGCAGCCCCACGCTGACGGTGGTCGAGGGCAGCCCGACCGCCTCGTTGAGGCACAGCTGCGGGACGACGCCGTCCCGCGTGCAGTCGGCGGTGCGGCTGCAGGGCTCGACCGGGTAGCAGACCCCCTCGTCGCGGAAGGCGTCGATGCGCACGCAGGTGAAGTCCTCGCCCGGGCAGTCGGAGGCGTTGCCGTCCTCGTCGATCGTGCAGCCGTCGAGGCACGCGCCCGACACCGTGCAGACGCCCCCGGGGCAGGTGCTCGGATCGTCGCGGTCGCAGGCCGGGCGGCAGAAGTCGGCGCTGTAGACGTTCCCCTCCGCGCAGCCCTGGTCGGGCCCGCAGTCCTCGGGGGTCGAGCAGACGAAGAAGCCGTCCTCGAGCACGTCGGGGTACTGCGCGGTGCAGCCCGCGAGCAGCCCGAGGAGCCCGACCCACCGCAGCCGGGCCGGCATCAGAAGCTCCCCAGGAGCCCGACCCCGCCCGGGGTGGGGAGCACGGCGACGCCCGTCACGCGCCGCCGCTCGGGGAAGAACAGCGCCACGAGCGCGCCGGCCGCGGCGAGCCCGGCGACCCCGAAGAGGACGTCCGCGGTGATCGCCTCGCGCTGGCGGGCGTCGTAGAACGCGACCAGCTCGGCCCGCAGGACGTCGCCGCTCATGCGCTGCGAGTCGGTGAAGTCGAACGTCTGCTGCGACGTGACCCCGAGCCCGAGCGCGGTCGCGAACGACGCCACCGCGACGGCGCCCCCGATCCACACGAGCGGGTGGATGGTCTCCTCGTAGGCCTCGACGAGGCTGGCCTCGATCTCGACCTCCCGACCCGCGAGCACGCGCACGGTGCGCTGCCACGCGTGGTAGCCGGGGGCCGCGACCTGGACCGCCACCGAGCCCGGGGGCAGCTCGTGACGCAGGACGCCCGCGCGGGTGGTCCCGATGAGCGCGCCGTCGACGGAGACCTCGGCGCCGTCGACGGGGGCCGACAGGACGAGCACGCCGGGCGCGGGCTCCGCGGGCGCGGGGGGCACCTCGGGGGGCGCGGGTCGAGGCGGCACGTACAGCTCGGGGATGGCGGTCTGCAGGCCGTCGGCGACGGCGCCGAGGTCCCCCTCGACCTCGCGGAAGACCCGCCCCACGATCTGTCCGGCGTGGACGTCGACTCGGTTGAGGTTGAAGACCCAGCGCTCGTCCCGGCGGGCGAGCGTCCCCGCGATCACCTCCACGAGGTCGAGCTGGACGCCGACGCGGCCGAGGCAGGCCATGTCGCTGATGCACTCGAGGGTGCCCGCGTCCCCCTGCTCGAGCTGGGCCTGGAACTCTTCGCGCCCGACCAGCGTCAGGCCCCCGCGGGTCGCGAGCGCGCCGACGAGGACCTCGCCGAGGCCCTCGGCCAGGGCCGGGTCGACGCCGCCGGTGGCCATGATGAGCACGGCCACGCGCCGCCGGGGGGGCTCGGGAGGCGACACCTCGGGGGCCTCGCTCTCGGGCACCTCGCCCTCGACCTCGTCGCTCGGGTCCTGCGCGGCCGCTCCGCTCACCGCGCCGAGCCCGACCACGAGCCCCGCGAGGAGCGGCGCGAGGCATCGGGAGTGGGCGTGGTGCGAGGGCATGAGGACGGCCGCGCGATGATAGTGGGGCGCCGGAGGGGGAGCCAGTTGCGCGGGGAGGGACCCGCCCGGAATTCTGCTATGTTGAGGCCCGGGTGACACCTCGGCGAACACCGCTGCCCGACCAACCGCGCTCGCTGCTGGTCGTCGACCCGGACGCAGAACGACTGGGCCGGCTCCGCCCGCTCCTCGATGGGGCGGGCTTTCTGACGATCGGCGCCACCGACTGGGATCAGGCGCGCGCTCGGCTCGAGGCGGATCCCTGCGCGGCGATCCTGGTCTCCGACGCGCTCGCGATCGACGCGATCCCGTGGATTCGGTCCCAGTTCGTGGGGGTGCAGCCGGCGATCGTGGTGCGCGGCGAGCCCGACGAGGAGAGCGTCATCCACGCCTACGGGCTCGGCGCGGACGACTACGTCGCGCTCGACGCGCCCGCCGCCGAGCTCGTCGGCCGGCTCCGCGGCCTGCTCCGCAACCGGGACTACCTCGACGTGATCGCGCAGAAGCAGCGCGACGCGCAGGCGATGCTCGAGCTGACGCAGGCGCTCGCCTCGTCGCTCGACTTCTCCGAGATCCTCCACACCGTCGTCCGCCGCATCGCCGAGGTGGTCAACGTCGACAGGGCCTCGATCGTCCTCGCGCCCGACGTCGTGGAGGAGCCCTCGGTCGGGTACGTGGTCGCGACGAGCGACGACCGCGAGATCGCGAACCTCCAGATCGGCCTCGAGAAGTACCCCGAGATCGTGCAGGTGCTGCGCACGCGCGAGCCGCTCACCATCGCGGACACGGCGACGCACCCGGTGCTCGACGGCGTCCGCGAGAGCGTCCCCGATCACGCCGTCGGCGCGCTGACGCTGCTGCCGATCGTCTGGCAGGAGGAGGCGATGGGCGTCCTGTTCCTGCGCTCGGCGCTCAAGGGCGCGCTCAGCGCCCGCGAGATGGACTTCTGCCGCATCGTCGCGAACGCGACGGCGATCGCGCTGCGCAACGCCCGCGTGATGCAGTCGCTGCGGGACCAGACGCAGAAGGTGAACTACGCGCGCTTCGAGGCGGAGCGCCGCCTGCGCGCGCTCAAGCGCTACGCGAACCTCTTCACCAGCGCGGCCGACGGGCTCGCCGCCCTCGACGCCGACGGCAAGATGCTGTTCGCGAACCCGCGCGCCTACGAGATCGCGGGCATCGACGACGACGAGGCGCGCGGCCAGAGCCTGCGCCGCCGCATCCACCCGCAGGACTACGGGCGCATGCTCGAGCTGTGGCGCCGCGTCCGCGCGGGCGACTACCCCCGCGACGTCGACCTCCGGATGCTCCGTCGGGACGGCGGCGTACGCATCGTGAGCTGCGCCTTCAGCGCGCTCAGCGACAGCGAGGGCGCCATCCTGGTGTCCTTCCGCGACGTCACCCTCGAGCGCCAGATCGCCGACGAGCTGGTCCAGACCAAGGACTTCCTCGAGTCGCTGATCGACGCGAGCGTCGACGCGATCATCGCGGCCAGCCTCGACGGCGAGATCCTCCTGTTCAACAAGGGCGCCGAGCGGATCTACGGCCACGCCGCGCGGGACGTGATCGGCAAGCGGCACGTCACCGAGCTCTACCCAGAGGGCCACGCCAAGGAGGTCATGCGCCTGCTGCGCTCGCCGTCGCACGGCGGCCCCGGTCGCCTGTCGAGCATCCGCTTCGACGCGGTCGACAAGGACGGCAACATCGTCCCGATCATGCTCAGCGCGGCGATGATCTACGACGCCGACGGCGTGCCGAACGCGACGGTCGGGATCTTCACCGACCTGCGCGAGAAGCTCCACACGGAGGAGCGCCTCGCCCAGGCCCAGCAGAAGCTCGCGGTCAGCGAGAAGCAGGCGCTCATCGCCGAGCTCGCGGGGACCGCCGCGCACGAGCTCAACCAGCCGCTCACCAGCGTGATCGGCTACGGCGAGCTGCTGCAGCGCAAGCTGCCCGCCGACACCCCCGAGCACCACGCCGCCGACGTGATCGTGCGCGAGGCGGAGCGTATGGCGGACATCGTCCGCAAGATCGGCAAGATCACGCGCTACGAGACGAAGAGCTACGTCGGGACCCAGCGGATCCTCGACCTCGACGCCTCGTCCACCCCCGATGACGTGGAGACGGGAGGTCGGCCATGAGCTCTCGTGACGACGCGATCGACCGCGGGGACACGATGCGCGACGGAGACCTCCAGCGGGACTCCCAGATCACGCCGCGCTCCGGTCCCGGGGAGACGGGCAAGCGGCAGCGCTACGAGGTCCAGGCCGCGCGCCGCGCCGCCTCCGCCGATCAGGGCGCGCTCGAGCCGCCCTCGTCGGACGAGATCCTCTTCAAGATCCTCGAGCTCAACCGCACCGTGAACGTCGAGATGCAGGACGAGGCGATCGTCCACGTCTACGTCACGGCGCTCCGCGATCTGTTCCCGCGCCGGCGCATCGCCGTGCGGCTGCTCGCGCCCGAGACGGACGAGCTCGCGCTCGTGTACGCGACCGGCCGCCTCGACGAGTCGTCGCGGGAGCGCATCGAGGTCAGCCTCGACGCGGTCGAGCGCCACGAGCTGACGCCCTTCGAGGTCGAGCGCGCGGGCGGCCAGGTGGGGGACACCTACGCGTCGATCTTCGCCGAGCCCGGCGTCGGGTTCGACATCCCGCTGATCCAGGCGGGTCACCTCATGGGCGTGATGAGCGTCGAGTACGACCCCGGCATCGGGGAGCCGGACTACGACCGCTCGATGATCGTGCCCCTCGCGGTGCAGCTCGGCGCGGCGCTCCGCAACGCGCGGCTGCTGCGCGAGTCGAACTACTTCCGCGACAACCTCGAGAAGCTGCTCGACCACGCCAACGCGCCGATCCTCGTGATCGGGCGCGACCGCGAGCTGCGCGTGGCCAACCGCGCGTTCCTCGCGCTGACCGGCGCGACCCGCGAGCAGATGCTCGGCCGCGACTTCCTGCAGCTCCTGCCCGAGACGGAGCGCGGCCGCATCCTGCCCGTGTTCATCCGGGCGCTGCGCGGTGAGCCGACGAGCAACTTCGAGGTCCGCCTCCCGCGCTCGCGCGGCGGGCACTCGCGCATCGTGATCAACACCGCGTCCGTGCTCGCGCCGGACGGCGAGATCGACGCGGTGATCGCGATCGGCCGCGACCTGACGGAGCTGCGCGAGCTCGAGAACCAGATGATCCAGGCGGAGAAGCTCGCCACGCTCGGCCAGCTCGCGGCTGGGGTCGTCCACGAGCTCAACAACCCGCTGACCAGCATCTCGGTGTACGGCGAGTACCTCCTGCGCAAGGGCGAGCGCGGCGGCCACGAGCCCGCGGACCTCGAGAAGATGCGGCGGATCGTCGAGAGCGCGGACCGCATCCTGAAGTTCACGCGCGACCTCGTGACCTACGCGCGGCCGTCCACCGAGGAGCCCGCGTTCGTCCGGGTCCGGGACGTCGTGGAGCAGTCGCTGCTCTTCTGCGATCACGTCGTCGCGGACGTCGGGGCCAGCGTGGTCCGGCGCTTCGAGTGCGACGACGCGCGCGTCTACGGGGTGAAGGGCCAGCTCCACCAGGTCTTCATCAACCTCATCACCAACGCGTGCCACGCGATGCCCGCGGGGCAGGGCCAGCTCGTCGTCGCGATCGAGGCCGACGACGACGACCACCTCTCGATCCGGATCGCGGACAACGGCGCGGGGATCCCCGACGGCCAGCGCGAGAAGATCTTCGAGCCCTTCTTCAGCACCAAGGGCGAGGGGAAGGGCACCGGGCTCGGCCTCTCGATCGTGCGCAACATCGTGCAGCAGCACGGGGGCACGATCTCGGTCCGCGGCAACGGCGAGTCCGGCACCGAGTTCGTGGTGCGGCTCCCGGGCCGCAGCAGCTAGACGGGTGCCTCGGTGACGGAGGCGCGGGACGCGCTCGGCCTGGTCGCCACGGTCGACGAGGTGCTCGACCGGGCGGCGACGGAGCTGTCCTTCGATCAGCTCGAGGTCGCGCGCGAGCTCTGCGACCGCGTGCTCGAGGTGCTCCCGCCGGGCTCGGATCGTCGCGGCCTCGCGCTCTTCCTCCGCGGTCTGTCGCGGGAGGCGGCGGGGGTCGACGATCTCGAGGCCGCGGTGGACGCGTTCGAGGCGCACGCCGATCCGTTCGGCGCGGCGCGGGCGCGGCTCGCCCTGGCCCGCGAGCTGGTGGAGGCGGCGTCGCCCCGCGCCCGCGACGTCCTCGACCTGGCCCTCGCCCAGGTCGCGCCGCACGACCTCCCGCTCGAGCACGCGCAGGTGTTGCTCGCGCTCGCGCGCCTCGAGCTCGCCGAGGGGCATCGGTCGGCGGCGCGACGGCGCGCGCGGGAGGCGTACGAGCGGCTCTCGGGGGTGCTCCTGCTCGAGGCTCGGCGCTTCGAGGTGCTCGCGATCGAGCTCCAGGCCGACGCCGCGGAGCACGCCCCCGAGGCCCTCGCGCTGCTGGACGACGCCCTCGCCCGGGCGGAGCGGATGGAGCTGGGCCGGGCGCGCGCGCTGCGCGACAAGGCGGCCGCGCTGCGGGCGAGCCGAGGCCCGTTCCGCTGACCCGCGTGGACCCCCGCGGGGTGGGGACGGCCGTCCGGCTCTGCGGACGCGCCGTTGGGGTCCAGCGTGCCCCCGAGCCCCCGGCGCTCCACCGATGTCGGGCTTTTTGGGCCGGTACGCGCCTTGCGCAAGGAGGGGGCGGAGGTCCCGATGCTCGCACGCCGTCGCTGCTCTCGCCTCGCTGGTCTGCTCACCCTGCTGCTCGTGCCGGGGTGCGCGGCCAAGCCCGGAGGGGCTCCGGACGAGGGGGACGACCCGTTCAAGGGGCGGTCGACCGACCAGCTCGCCGAGGGCGGGCGGTGGATCCCGCCGGAGGACGTCCGGCGCATCGGCGAGGCGCAGACGGGGACCTACGAGAGCGCGCCCTACTGGGATCCGTCGGCCTGCTCGGGGCGGCTCCTGTCCGGGACCGCCGCGCTCGGCGACCACCTCACCGCGACGTTCTCCGGGGCGCACCGCTACGACGGCTACAACTGCCGCCGGAACACCGCGGACACGAGCCGCATGTCGGTCCACGGCACCGGCCGCGCGCTCGACATCTACGTGCCCCTCGCGGGCGGCGACGCGGACAACTCGCTCGGCGATCCGATCGCTCACTGGCTCATCGAGCACGCGACCGAGATCGGCGTCCAGCTGATCATCTGGGACCGCACGAAGTGGAACATCTCGTACTCGGGTCGGAAGGACCGCGAGTACGGCGGCACCCACCCGCACCATGATCACCTGCACATCGAGCTGACGAGCGCGGGCGCGACGGGGGCCACCCCGTGGTTCCGCGGCGCGGGCATGGAGGCGCCCCCCGCCGAGGCGCCGCCGCCGGCCGGCGAGACGATCGACCCCGCCTGCAACGACACCTGCCCCTACGCGCGGGACGGCGAGTGCGACGACGGCAGCCTCGGCGGCGCCGTGTACTGCGAGCTCGGCAGCGACTGCTCGGACTGCCGCGGCGGCGCGCCCGCCGAGACCGGCGGCACCGGCGGCACCGCGACTGGTCTCCCGCACGCGGGCTTGACGCTCGACGACATGGTGATCCCGTACCGCGGCCTCGCGAACTCGACGCTCGCGGGCACGGGGATGGGGGACACGGAGCCCTACGGCGAGCGCGTGAGCTACGCCGGCGGCGAGTTCGTGCGCGGCACCATCAGCCACTTCGGCGGGCCGAGCGACACGGGCGTGTCCAGCACCGAGACCGGGGCGATCACCGGCGAGCGGCTGCGCTCGCTCAACTCGCCCGAGGGCGCGTCCGCGTCGACCATCGCGAGCCGGCCGAGCGACTTCTACTTCGTCGCGATGCGCTGGCGGTACTCGCCGCGCGGGAGCTCCTGGCTGCGGAACGCGCGCGTCCTCGTCGTCGCTCCCGACAGCGGCCGCGCGGTGGTGCTGCGGCCGGTGGACTGGGGCCCGAACACGCGCACGGCCCGCATCGTCGACGTGTCGCCCCAGGCGATCGCCGACCTCGGCGTGAGCACCGACGCGGACGTGCTCGTCTCGTGGGCGCCCGCCGGGACGCCGCTCGGGGTCGTGGGCACCAGCTCGGGGACCGGGGGCACCGGGACCGGGGGCACGGGGACCGGGGGCACGGGCACGGGCACGGGATCGGGGACCGAGGGGTGCACGAATACTTGTCGGTGGGCCGGGGACGGCGCGTGCGACGACGGCGGCCCGGGCGCCTCGTTCTCGGTCTGCGCGCTCGGCACCGACTGCGACGACTGCGGCGCGCGCACTGGCGGCACGACGGGCACCACCCCCGAGCCGACGCCGACGCCGACGTCGCCGCCTCCCTCGTCGAGCCTGTGCACCAACACCTGCATCTACGCGGGTGACGGCGAGTGCGACGACGGCGGGCCCGGGTCGGACTACGCCCTCTGCGCGCTCGGCAGCGACTGCGACGACTGCGGCTCCCGGAGCGGCGGATCCACGGGGAGCACGGGCGGCACTGCGGGCATCGGCGGCTCGTGCACCTCGGCGAGCTCGTGCTCCGGCTCCCTCGACTGCCGCGCGGGCGTCTCGGACCCCTCGCTCCACTGCTGCGTCGCGGGCTACGGCACCTGCTCGAGCGGCTCCGACTGCTGCGGCTACATGGACTGCGTCAGCGGCCAGTGCGAGCCGCGCGACGCGGGTCGCGCGTGCCTCGCGGGCGGCGACTGCGCCTCGGGCTACTGCTCGGGCGGCCGCTGCGGCTGAGTCCGGGCTTGGCCGAGCTGGCTGGCTGAGCGAAGGTGAGGAGTGCGTTCACCTGGCTGGCTCGTCGTCGTCATGCTGCTCGGTTGCGGAGCCCGCACCGGGCTCGACACGTCGTCATCGGCGACGGAGGCGCCCGACGCAGCGGCGGTTGGTTCGGAGACGTGTGACGGAACCGACGAGGACGACGACGGTCGCGTCGACGAGGGCCTCGCGCCGCTGAGCTGCGGCGACGGGACCTGCTCGCGGGAGATCCCGAGCTGTGTAGACGGGCGCGCAGCGACTTGCCCACCGGTCGTGGCGAGGCCTGAGGTCTGCAACCGCGCCGACGACGACTGCGACGGGCGCGTGGACGAGGGGCTCGGCTTCGAGCCGATCGGAGAGCCGATCGTGGTGCGAGAGGCCTACGACGAGCGCACGGGTTCTTGCTCCGAGTGCAGCGAGGTGACGGGGGCGCAGCTCGTGAGCTTCGGCCGCGAGCTGCACGCGGTCTGGTTCCTGCGCTTCTCGGGCTACGTCGATGTGCCCGTCGCGTACGCGCGCCGGCTCGACGACCACGGGCATCCCCTCGAGGCGTCGCGGGTGTTCCTCGACGAAGCGACCACCCAAATCAGTCTCGCGCCGTCGCACTCGGGGAACACGATGGTGGCGTTCTGCCAGCGCTTGCCCGACCGACGGGACTACCCGCGGGCTCGCCTCTTCGACGGGCGCGGGGACAGGGTCGGCGAGCTGCTCGTCCCGTCCCTCCCGGACCAGCGCTGCTACCGGGCGCCGAGGGTGGTGTGGACGGGGGAGCGGCACCTGTTCGCGCGCAGCAACCGCGGCACGGGGACCATCCTCGACGTCGCCGACCGCGACGGTCACTCCCTCGGCGCCTCCGAGCTCGCGTGGGACGACGACGATCTCGAAGTCGTCTTCGATGGGGAGCGCGCGACGCTTGCCCGAGATGAAGAGAGCGGCGTGCTGGCGATCCTGGAGCTGGATCGGCAGGGCGCCGTCGCGCTGTCGACGCGTGTACCGTTCCCCACGACGCGCAGGCTCTACGCCAGGGTTGGGACCCTCGAGGCCACGGGGGGACCGTTGGCGGCCATCGCCACCATGAGCCCCCGTGTGGCGGAGTATTCGCTCTCGTGGTTTCGCTTCGACCGTGGCGCGACGGCCCTCCGCTCGGTGGCCGAGGTCGCGCTGCCGCCCACGTACGTCCAGCACATCGGCCTCCTTCGCCGCGGCGCCGACGAGATCCTCGGCGTGCTCCGCATCGGCGACCGCGAGCTGTCGCAGCTCCTCATCATCAGGCTGACCGAGGGCGGCGAGGAGCTGGATCGCTGGACCCTCGGCGAGGGCGCTGGCGCCCTCGAGACGACCGAGGTGCACTCCCACCTCGGGAGCGTGTTCGTGAGCTACGTCCGGCAGCTCGACCGAGGGGTCAACCAGGTCGAGGTCCTCGAGCTGGGGTGCGTCGAGTGACGGACACGGGAACGAGGACGGGCGAGCAGGACGAGATGACTCCCACGCCCGATCACAGCGCGCCGGGGCGCTCGAGCGCCCTCGATCAGCGCCCGATGGAGACTTCGATGGCTCGGCCGCGGGCGACGACGCGGTAGGAGGGGGTGCGGCCCGCGACGAAGCGAACCGTCAAGACGGCGTGATCCCCACGGTTGAGGATGGTGGCGCGCTCGACCGAGGGGTTGGTCGCGGCGATGGGGCCGGCGCGGTCGAGGGCGAGGGCGCCCGGGACGGTGACGGTGAAGCCGTTGTCGCTCGCCTGGCCGCGCAGGGTGGTGACCGACTGGCTCATGCGGATGGTCGAGGAGCGAGCGTCGGGGACCGACGCGGCGCCGAAGGACGAGCCCTCCGTGACGGGCGCCGAGGAGGGGTCGGCGTCGCGGAGCGAGGGGAAGCTGGGCGCGCCGAGCTGACCGCCCTCGGGCTCGGGCGCGGGGGCCGCGACCACGATCTCGGCGGCCGCCTCGCCCGTCTCCGGGTCGGCGCTGGGGAACGCGTCCGCGGCGGGCTCGATGATCGGATCGGGCGCGGGAGCGGGCGCCGCGTTGGCGGCGGGGAGCTGCGCGGTGGGCTCGGCGGCGGGCGCGTCGTCGCCCCCGGAGAGGGCGTACACGGTGGCGCCGATGCCGGCGAACGCGAGGACGGAGAGGGCGACGATCCGGCGGCCGTTCCGCTTCGGCGCGACGGCCTCCTCCTCGTCGGGCTGCTGCTGACGACGGCGCGGCGTGCCGGCGACGCGCTTGGGCGGCGCGGCCGTCGTGCGGCGCTTGCCCTTGCGGGCCACGAGCTTGAGCACGCTCGCCTTGGCCTTCGCGAAGAAGGCGACGAAGCGCGGGCCGGCCTTCTTGCCGAGCAGGACGGCGAGCGCGACGACCTTCGCCCAGAGCGCCTTCGCGGCCGGGCCGGCCTTGGCCCAGCCCGCGGCGAACGCGGCCTTCGCCTTGGCGAGCATCGGCGCCATGCGCTCCTGGATCACCGCGAGCCGGCTCGGGGGCGCCACCATGTCGCCAGGCGTGATCGCCTCGCGCGGCTCCTCCTCGTCGTCGTAGCGCTCCGTCGAGAAGACGCGGACCTCGTCGCGGTCGTACGCCGCGGCGTCGTCCTCGTCCTCGTCGTCGTCCTCGCCGAGCTCCTCGGCGAAGTGGTAGTCCTGCACCGTCCTGTCGTCGGTGGCGCCGAGGGGCGCGGCGGCCGGCAGCGGCTCGTCTTCGTCGAACGTGTCCTCGCGGTAGCCGGACGCGTCGTCGGCGTACGCCTCGGGCTCGTCGCCCCAGTCGCCCTCGTCATCGTGCGCGAGGTCTTCGTGCCCGAAGTCGTCCTGCGCGAGCGCCGTCTCCGGGTCGAGCTCGACCGAGAGCACCAGCCGCGGGGTTCCGTCGACGATGCGAAGGTCGACCGACGCCAGCGAGCCGCGCGGCGCGCCGCCCCCGCCCTCGATCGTCACGCCCATCCCCATCTTCAGGAACGGCAGCTCCTGCTCGACGGTGAGCCACCGGCCCTCGCGCTCGAGGATCTCGGCCTCGATGGGAGACGCCACGCCGTCGAGGTGCAGCCGCGCCACGGTGGACGCGCCCCCGCCTCGCAGGTGCTGGACCAGCTCCCGCAAGCTCTCTTGCACGTGCTCGTCGAGCGCGTCGAAGCGCAGCCCGAACTCGCCGCTGCGGTCACCCGCGTCGTGCGCCCACGCGACCTCGCCGTCGACGGCGATCTCCTCGCCGGACGCCGGGCTCTCGAAGTGGCACCGTAGGCGATCTCCGACCTCCGGGAGGTAGTCCGCGCGCAGCGCCAGACCTCCCGTGGAGAGGTCGACGCCGTCCGCGTCGAACGGCTCCTCGTAGTCCTCGTGCGCGAGGCGGATCCAGAGATCGAGGGGTACGCGGGTCGCCTGGGCCGCGCGGCGGTCGGTCTTCGCCGGTTGCATGGGACGGGCATGCCGGACCCGGGCCACCGCGGTCCAGTTTTCGGCAGAGCGATCGGTTCAGCTGGCGAGCATCGCGGTCACCAGGGCGACGACCGCGACCATGACGACCGCGGCGAGGCCGAGCCCCACCAGCCACGACAGCGGCCAGCCCTGCACCTCGTAGCTCGCCACGCGCTTCAGGAGCGGCGGTGGGCTCGGTGGGCTCGGCGGGCTCGGGGTGGTCGGGCGCAGCGCCGCGGTCGCCTCGTACCCGAAGCTCGCGGCGGGGAGCGCGGGGGGCTCGGTGGCGCGCTCGTGTCCGTGCGCGGGCCCGGTCGGCAGCGGCAGCTCGAGCGTCGGCTCGAGCGGGGTCTCGCCGGACGCGGCGGCGAGCGCGGCACGGAGCTGCGGGCTGACGCCGACGAAGGTCGGCATCTGCTCGAACACCTCTCCCTGCTCGTACAGCGCTCCGATGTCGGCGGGCAGCGTCGTCACCGCCGTGTCGCGCCGCTCGAGATCCTCGACGTCGCCGCTGTCGCCGATCAGCGCGGCCCAGTCGAGGTCGTCCCCGAGGTCGTCGTCGAACGGATCGGGGCTGGGCTGCGCCGGCGCGGCGGCCGCGGGGCGATACGAGCGGTAGCTCGCGAGCGCCTCGGGCAGCAGGACCTCCTTGGTCACGCTGTCGAGCGGGACGCCGACCGCCGGTGCGCCCTCGTGCACGACGGGGACGTCGGTGGGTCGCCCCGGCTCGAGCCCGAAGCGCGCGGCGAGCGCGGCGCGCGCGCCTTCGCCGACCAGCGGCTCGAGGGCGGCGCGCAGCTCCACCGCGCTGCCTCGCCCCGCGGGGTTCGCGCCGAGCGCCCGGGACAAGGGCAGCCGGAGCGCGGCCGGGAGCTGCTCGAGGGCGTTCGGGTCGCCCGCCTCCACGGGCTCGCCCGTCGCCAGCGCGAGCAGCGTCGCCGCGAGCGAGAACACGTCGCTCGCCGGCCCCACCTCGCCACGGCCGAGCTGCTCGGGGGACGCGAACGCCTTCGCCGCCTCGCGGACCGGCGGCATGGCGCGGGCGGCGTCGAAGCAGACGCGCGACAGCCCGTAGCCGAGCAGGCAGACCTCGATGCGATCGGCGTGGAGCCAGAGGTCGTGCAGGCCGACGCCGTGATGCACGAGCGGCGGCTCGCACGCGTGCGCCGCGGTGAGCGCGCTCGCGACGTCGCGGCCGATGAGCGCGACGAGCTGCGGCGCGAGCGGGCCCGGGTGCTCCTCGAGCAGCGCCGAGAGCGGGCGGCCCGGGAGGGTCGGGTGGACGACCCACGGGATCGCGAAGCTCACCCCGCGGTCGAGCACCGGGGCGAGGTGCGGGGAGTCGATGCCCTGGGCCTGGTCGGCCTCTCGGCCGAAGCGCGCGTCCTCGTCGTCCCCGGGCTTGAAGCGCACGGGGAACTTCCCGAGCCGGACCATCACGGGCGCCCCGTCCTCGGCGGTGGCCCCGCGGGTCGTCGTCCACGGATCCGAAGCCAGCTCCGAGACCAGGCGAATGCGGCCGACGGTCTTCAACATCGAGAGACCCGCCGACTATAGGCCAACCGGGCCGCGCCCGGGCCGCTCACAGCGTCGCGACGGTGTGGACCTTCAGCGTCGACTCGAGGAGCTCGCCGTTGATCGTGAGGTACAGCGAGCCCCCCGCGACCGCGAAGTCGACCCGGTTCACGCGATCGGTGTGCGCCGCCATCGCGTCGAGGAGGTCCGGGTCGAGCTCGACCACGCTCCACGTCTCCACGCGGTGCGCCCCGAACGCGACCGCGTCCCGCAGGAGCCTGTCGGCCTGCTTGTAGGCGTAGATCACCACGCGCTCGCAGCGCTTGCTCGCCCGGTGCAGGCGCTCGGGGGAGGGCGAGCCCACCTCGATCCACGCCTGGAGCTCGCCGCGCAGGTTCTTCTGCCAGAGCGCGGGCTCGTCGGTGGCGTCGAGGCCGCGCGTCAGCTCGACGCCCTCGGCGTGCTCGAGGCAGCGCGCGATCACCCGCGCGGCCACGTTGCGATCCGTCTCGCTCGGGTGCTGCGCGACCCGCCACTCGACGCTCTCGTACACGCCCCGGTCGGAGTCCGAGATCGCGATCTCGTAGCGGCGCAGCG
Organism: Sandaracinaceae bacterium; assembly: GCA_020633195.1. Lineage (GTDB taxonomy): Bacteria > Myxococcota_A > Polyangia > Polyangiales > Sandaracinaceae > JACKEC01. The sequence continues at coordinate 344,637 of JACKEC010000019.1, forward strand.
TCGAGGGGAGGGCCATCGCCGCCGACTCTCTCACGGCCGCGGCGGCGACGCACGGTCGGCTCACCGCGGGGGCGGCGTGAGCTCCTCGACGGTGTAGCGAGGGACGATGTGCTGGTGGCAGTTCACGTCCCAGGCCTCGACCTCGAAGCGGATCACCCGCTCGGGGCGGGCCCTGTAGCCAGGGTCGGTGAGCCGCGCGAGCAGCTCGGCGTCGCCCTCGATCACCTCCGCGCGACCCCAGATCTTCACGCGACGTCGGTTCGGGTAGTCCATCAGGAAGAGGAACGCGCGCGGGTTCTCGGCGAGGTTCCCGACCGTGATGTACTGCCGGTTCCCCGCGAAGTCGGCGAACGCGAGGTGGCGATCGTCGAGCACCCGGAGGAAGCCCTTCGGTCCCCCGCGATGCTGGATGTAGGGCCGTCCATCGGCCGACGCGGTCGCGAGGTAGAACGAGTCGCGCTCGGCCACGAACGCGGCGAGGTCTTCGTCGATGGTGTTCGACCAGTCCCGCCGCTCGGCCGCCTGCGCGTAGGCGTCACGCGATCCACGCGCGCGCTGCGCGTCCTTCACCGACGCAGTGAACGCGACGTCGCTGCGGTGGCGAGCCCAGGTCCCTTCGGCCATCTCGACCTCCTTCGACGTGCAATCTGGGCGCGCGCTGACGTCGAAACAATCGTGTTGAATGGCGACACGTCGTTCATGATTCGTGAACGATGGATCGAGTGACCGAGATGGAGGCGTTCGTGCGGGTCGTCGACGCGGGCGGCTACACCGCGGCCGCGCGCGCGTGGGGTCGATCGAAGGCGGTGGTGAGCAAGCACGTCACCGCGCTCGAGGGGCGGCTCGGCGTGCAGCTCCTGCGGCGCACGACGCGCTCGATGAGCCTCACCGACGCGGGGCGCGCCTACTACGGGCGGTGCGTGGATCTGCTCGGCGAGCTCGAGGCGCTCGACAGCTCGGTGCGCGACGACCACGCGCGACCGCGCGGGCGCCTTCGGGTCACCGCGCCGCCGGGCTTCGTCGAGCGCTACCGAAGCCTCGTCACGACCGAGTTCCTCGCCGCCTACCCGGACGTGTCCCTCGAGCTCGAGCTGACCCACCGCATGGTCGACCTCGTCGAGGAGGGCTTCGACGTCGCGCTTCGCATCACCGCGCCGCGCGACTCGTCGCTCGTGGCGCGCCGGCTCGCCCCCGCGCCGCACGTCGCGGTGGCGTCGCCGAGCTACCTCGCGACCCACGGCGCGCCGAAGCGGCCCAAGGACCTCCGCGAGCACGCATGCCTCGTGGACACGAACTTCCGCGAGCGCGGCCGCTGGCGGTTCCGCGTCGGAGGTCGGCCCGAGGTCGTCGACGTGGACGGACCGATCCGCGTGAACAGCCCGACGACGGTCCGAGACCTGGCGATCGAGGGCCACGGGATCGCGCTGGTGCTCGGGCTGCTCGCCGAAGCCGCGCTCGCGGACGGCCGCCTCGTGGAGGTCCTCCCGGGCATGCCGGCGCACGACTGGTCCATCTTCGCGGTCTACCCGCGGCGGCGTCACCTCCCGGGTCGGGTCCGCGCGTTCGTCGACCACCTCGCGAGGGCCTTCGCCGACGGGTGACCCGCGTCGAGGCCGAGCGCAGTAGGGTGTCTCGATGACGACGCGACGGGGGACGTGCAGCTGCGGTCAGCTCGCGGTGACGTGCGAGGGCGATCCGATCCGAGTCTCGATGTGCCACTGCCTCGCGTGTCAGCGCCGCACGGGGAGCGCGGTCGGCGTCCAGGCGCGCTGGTCGAAGGACCGCGTGACCTTCGAAGGGCAGAGCGCCACCTGGGTCCGCGTCGGCGACGAGGGCACGCGCATCACCTTCCACTTCTGCGCGACCTGCGGCGCGACGCTGTACTGGGAGCTCGAGGGGAGCGCCGAGCACGTGAGCGTCGCCGTCGGCGCGTTCGCGGATCCCACGTTCCCGTCGCCGACGTTCTCGGTCTACGAGGACCGCAAGCACGCCTGGCTCGGGATCCCCGACGAGGGCGTCGAGCACTGGGACTGAGTTAGCCGGAGGGGCGTCCGCCCGGTCGGCGGGGCGCGCTTCGACGAGGGCTCTCGAAGTTCATTCAACGGCGTGTCGTCTTTGTTCGAGGCGACCCGTCCTCCGGCGACGGCGCGGGGTTCTTTCGGCTCGGCGCGGGGTCTTCGTCGCGTGCGCGGCGCCTCCGTCGAGCAGGCTGTCGACATGGGTTCGACGACTCGCCTCCTCCTCCTCTGTCTCGTCTGTGTCCTTCCCGCGTCCGGCTGCGCGCGGCGCGTCCAGGTCGTCACGGCCGCGACGTTCACCGCGGCGCCGTTCGAAGCGGAGCTCGCGCCATACGGCATCTGGCAGGAGCGCCGCGACGGGCTCGTGTTCGTGCCGGCCGACCCCGGCTACGCGCCCTATCGCGACGGCTACTGGGAGTGGAGCGAGGCCTACGGGATGGTCTGGGTGTCGGTGGGCGATCCCATCGGCGACATCACCTGCCACCACGGCCGCTGGGTGTTCGAAGCGCGGTGGGTCTGGATCCCGGACGTGGTGTGGGGACCGGGCTGGGTCGACTGGCGCACCTCCGACGACGCGGTGGGGTGGGCGCCCCTCGGCCCGGCCGGGTACGCGACGGACGGCTGGATCGACTGTCCCCCGACGGCGCTCTTCGAGCCCCCGTCCCGTCGCCCGTCCGCGCGCGACCCCCACGGCCGCCGAGCGGGCGCGCCGACCGCGACATGGCTGCGCGAGCGAGGCGTGGTCGTGCGCCCGGGCCGCGGGGTGAGGACCGCGTCGGCGCCGTCCGGTCGCCGCCTCGATCCGCCGGTCCCGACCGCGGAGCGCCCGCGCGGTCGCGTCCGCGACGAGGACCTCGCGCGCCGTGAAGAGGGGCTCCGCCTGGAGCGAGAGGCGTCGCGCCGCGCGGCCGAGGCGTCCCGGCGTGACGCCGAGGCGCGCCGCGAGGCGGAGCGCGCCGCCGAAGCATCCCGTCGCGAAGCCGAGGCCCGCCTCGCGGCCGACGCCGCGGCGAGGCGCGCGGCCGAGGAGCAGCAGCGCCGCGCCGCCGAGGAGTCCGCGCGATGGGAGCTGGAGCAGCGCCGCGCCGCGGCCGAGGCGTCGCGTCGCCAGGCCGAGGAGCGTCGGGCCGCGGAGGACGCCGCGCGTCGCGCGGCCGAGGAGCAGCGCCGAGCCGCGGACGCGTCGCGTCGAGCCATCGAGGAGCAGCGTCGGGCGGCGGAGGCGTCGCGTCGCGCCCTCGAGGAGCAGCGTCGTGCTGCGGCGGAGGCTTCGCGTCGGGCGGCCGAGGAGCAGCGTCGTGCTGCGGCGGAGGCTTCGCGTCGTGCGGCTGAGGAGCAGCGTCGGGCTGCGGCGGAGGCTTCGCGCCGTGCCGTCGAGGAGCAGCGTCGCGCGGCCGAAGAAGCGCAGCGTCGCGCCGCCGCGGAGCAGCAGCGTCGTGTGGCCGAGGAGCAGCAGCGTCGTGCGGCCGAGGAGCAGCAGCGTCGCGTGGCCGAAGAAGCGCAGCGTCGCGCCGCCGAGGAGGCTGAGCGTCGTGCGGCGGCGGAGCAACAGCGCCGCGCGGCCGAGGAGCAGCGTCGCGTGGCCGAAGATGCGCAGCGTCGCGCGGCCGAGGAGGCTCAGCGTCGGGCCTCGGAGGAGGCGCAGCGCCGCGCCGCGGACGAGCAGCGTCGCGTGGCCGAGGCGGAGGCACGGCGGCGGCTCCGCGAGGACGCGGAGGCTCGGCGCGCGGCCGAGGAGGCGGCTCGTCGGGCCGCGCAAGAGCAGCGCGAGGCGCAGGCGCGGGCTGCGGCGGACGCCGAGTCTCGTCGCCGCGCGGAGGTGGAGAACGCGCGCCTGCAAGAGGAGGCGCGCCGTCACGCCGAGGCGGAGGCCCGCGAGCGAGCCGAGGCGGCCCGACGCGCGTCGGAAGAGCAGCGAGCGCGCGAGGCGGAGCAGCGCCGCGCGGCGGTGGAGGCGGCTCGACGCGCGGCGGAGGAGGAGCGAGCGCGCGAGGCGGAGCAGCGCCGCGCAGAGGCCGAGGCTCGCCAGCGCGCACAGGAGGAGCGAGCGCGCGAGGCGGAGCAGCGCCGCGCCGAGGCCGAGGCTCGCCAGCGCGTCCAGGAGGAGCGGCAGCGACAGGTGGAGGAGGCGGCGCGGCGAGCGCGCGACGCCGAGGAGGGGCGCCGCGCCGAGGCGGCGCGTCGTCGGGCGGAGGAGGAGCAGCGCCGCGCCGAGGCCGCGCGTCGCGAGGCCGAGGAGGAGGCGCGTCGTCGCGAGGCCACGCGCCGCGAGGAGAACCGCCGGGCGCGCGAGGCGATGCCCGGGCGCCCCGGCGTGGAGATGCGCCCCGGCATCCGTCGCTGAGCGGGCGCGTTCGCGGTCGGACGCGCTACCCTCGGGCACCCACGCGGAGGTCGACGTGATCGAATGGAGTGAGCAGCACCGCCAGATCCGAGGGTTCGTCCGGAAGTTCGTCGAGGCCGAGGTCGCCCCCCGCCGCGAGGCGATCGAGTTCGGGGACGAGCCGCCCTACGACGTGCTCCGCAAGATGATGCAGACGTTCGGCGTCGGCGACATGGCCAAGGCGCAGTTCGAGAAGGACCTCGCCCGGGAGAAGGCGGGCGAGGTGAAGGAGAAGCGCACCGGCCGCCGCGAGAAGTTCTCGCAGGGCGCCGCCGACGCGATGGCGATGCGCATCATCCCGATCATCGAGCTGTCGCGGTACAGCCCGGGCATGGTCACCGCGCTCGGCGTCAGCATGGGGCTCACCGCCAACGCGATCATGAAGCGCGGGACCATCGCGCAGAAGGAGCGCTTCGTCCCCGAGCTGCTCACCCTCGAGAAGGTCGGCGCGTGGGCGATCACCGAGCCGGGCTCGGGCTCGGACGCCTTCGGCTCCATGAAGTCGACCGCCAAGCGCGACGGCGACGGCTACGTGCTCAACGGCAGCAAGACCTTCATCACCAACGGCCCGTGGGCCGACACCATCGTGTTCATCTGCAAGCTCGACGAGGGCAACCCCCCCGCCGAGCGCCAGATCCTCAGCTTCGTCCTCGACGGAGACACCCCCGGGCTCACCAAGAGCAAGCCCCTGCGCAAGATGGGCCTCCACGCGTCGCCCACCGGCGAGCTCTTCCTCGAGGACGTGAAGGTCGGCAAGGACCGCCTCATCGGCGAGACCGAGGGCGGCTCCCGGCAGGGCGCGAAGTCCACCTTCACGTCCGAGCGCACGGGGGTCGCAGCGATGGCGCTCGGCATCGTGGAGCGCTGCCTCGAGCTGAGCCTCGACTACGCCCGCACCCGGGTCCAGTTCGGCCGACCGATCGGCGAGTTCCAGCTCATCCAGCTCAAGCTCGCCGAGATGCAGGTCGCCAAGTCGAACATCGAGAACCTCGTCTTCCGCCTGATCGAGATGGAGGGCTGGGGCCTCTCGATGGACATCGCCGAGGCGAGCGCGTGCAAGCTGTATTGCGCCCGCGCGGCGATGAACGTCGCGCTCGAGGCGGTGCAGCTCTTCGGCGGCAACGGCTACATGGCCGAGTACCAGGTGGAGCAGCTCTGCCGCGACGCGAAGGTGCTCCAGATCTACGGCGGGACCGACGAGATCCAGATCTCGCAGATCGCCCGCTCGCTCCTCGGGCCGAATTAGGGTAGGCGAGCCCCCGCATGGGTGTGCGGCTCCTCGTCCGGTCTTGCTGGGCGTCGGGATCCGAGGGTGACGCGGTCTTCGAGTTCGACCAGACGCGGATCACCATCGGGCGCGGGCGCGGCGCGGACGTGCGCCTGCCGCACCGCGCGGTGAGCGTCCGGCACGCCACCATCGAGCACTCCGGGCGCGGCTACACCCTCGTCGACCACGAGACCACCAACGGCACGACGGTGCAGGGGAGCCGCGTCGTCGCCGGCCGCAGCAAGCCGCTGCGCGACGGCGACCGCATCGAGCTCGGCGGCTTCTCGATCGTCTTCCTCGCGAGCGTGCCCGTCACCACGGTGACCTCGCAGGAGCGGACCGCCTCGCTCGCGCGCCGCCTCGCGCGGGACTCGCTCGACGTCGACGCGCAGGCCCTGCGGCCGACGCTGAGCGTGCTGAACGGCCCGTCCGAGGGCACGCGCGTCACGCTGCCGGACCCACCCGCGAAGCTCGTGCTCGGTCGCGGCGAGGAGTGCGACCTCACCCTCGACGACGCGGACCTGTCGCGCGAGCACGCCGAGATCGACGTCGCGCTCGACGGCGTCCGCGTCCGCGACCTCGCCAGCAAGAACGGCGTCTGGGTCGGTGAGCGACGCGTGACCGAGCGCCTCCTCGGCGATCGGGACGAGGTGCGGGTCGGCTCGACGGTGGTGCGCTTCGAAGACCCCGCCGCCGCGCAGGTGGCCGCGCTCGAGGAGGGGGACGACGACGCCGTCGAGACGCCGCGATGGCAGGAGCCCGAGCCCGAGCCGGTGCCCGAGCCCGAGGCCCCCGCCCCGGACGAGCCGCCGCCCGCGCCGGCCCCGGAGCCCAAGCCGAAGGGTGAATCGGTCGCCCCCGCCGACATGGTCATCTACGTGCTGGCTTCGGTGGTCTTCGCGGTGAGCATCCTCGGCTTGATCTGGCTGCTCCGGTCCGGTTGATGGCAGCGGCCCCGCGTGATAGCGCCGGGGATTGAAGAGGGGGGGCCTCGCCGCCGTCCCAGGACCAACTCGGACGAGCCCATGAACCGCACACTCTCTCACTCGCTTCTCCTGATCTCCCTCTACGCCTCCTCGACGATCCTCGGGTGCGGCCCGCAGCGAGAGCGCTGGACCCCCCAGACCGGCGGCGGCGCGACCACGACGGGGCAGGGGCAGACGGTCGCGGCGACCGGCGTGACCGCCAGCGGCACGCCCCGCGAGCAGCTCGACCAGCTCGACGGGATCCTGCGCGGCCAGGGCATGACCCCCGTCGGCCCGGCGCAGCACGGGAGCCTCCAGGCGAACGGCCTGCTCGCCTACGCCGTCGATGCGCTTCCGAACGCTTGCTACACGCTCGTCGTGCTCGGCGAGGACCCCGGGCAGAACATCGACATGATCGTGCTCGACCCCTACGGGCGGCCCGCCGCGCACCACGTGCGGCCGGACAACCACCCCTGGGTGAGCTTCTGCTCCGCGGCCGCGGGTCGGTTCATCGCGCGCGTGCAGATGGCGGGCGGCCAGGGCGGCTACTTCTACGGCGCCTACCAGGGCCCGGCGAACCGTCAGATGGAGCTGTCGAGCTTCTACGGCGACACGCCGCAGGCGACGGTCCAGACCGCGCAGATGGACGGGCAGACGCAGCAGCGCCTCGGCGCGCTCGACCAGCGCCTCTCGGCCCAGGGCTACACCCGCGTCGGCGAGCCGGCCGGCGTGGTGCTGAGCAACAGCGATCCCCGCGACTTCCAGCTCAACCTCGAGCAGGGCCAGTGCTACGCGTTCGCGAGCCTCGGCGGTCCCGGCGCGATCGACACCGACATCTTCCTCAACGACTCGGGCGGCCAGCGCATCGAGGCCGACACGGCCACCGCGATCGACGCGACCATCGAGCACTGCGCGGCCGTCACCGGGTCGTACGTGCTCCAGGTGCGGATGTACTCCGGGTCGGGGCCGCTCTTCACCGTCGGCTACGTGCGCCAGAGCGGTCAGGCCACCGCGGCGACCGCGCCGGTGATGGCCTCGACATCCACCGCGGCGGCCGGCCTCGACGAGAACTTCGCGCTCCTCGACGCCGACATGCAGGCGCGCGGCTACGAGAGCCTCGGGACGCGACAGAACGGTCAGCTCGCGACGGGCGCGAACCGCAACTTCGAGATCCAGCTCGAGGGCGGCCGCTGCTACGCCATCCTCGCGGTCGGCGACTCGACCGTGAGCAACCTCGACCTGCTCCTCCTCGGGCCCGGCGGCAACACCGTCGATCGCGACACCGCGAACGACGCCCGGCCGACGGTGCGGGTCTGCCCGGAGACCAGCGGCAACTACTACATGCAGGTCCAGATGACGGCGGGTCAGGGCGCCTACGTCTACAAGTCCTACCGCTGGCCGCGCGGCACCCACGGCCCGTTCGGGCTCGAGGGCGTGACCTGGGTGCGCCTCTCGGAGGTGACCGCGCTGCTCGGGGTCGAGGGCTACGAGCCCGACCCGGGCTTCACGCCGGGCCGCGGCACGCTGCGTCGCCAGGGCGCGTCGGCGAGCCACAACGTCGATCTCGCCGCGGGCCAGTGCTACGCGATCGTCGCGGTCGGGGGCGAGGGCATCACCGACCTCGACGTCACGCTGTCGCGCGGCAACACGCAGCTCGCGAGCGACTTCGGCAGCGCCAACGCGTTCCCCTCGATCCGCCACTGCGCGCAGACCCAGGGGCGCCACACGATCCAGATCACGGCGTCGGGCGGCTCGGGCCCGTACCACTACCAGATCTTCTCCCGCACCGGCGGCTGACGCGCCGCGGGGGTGGCCGATGCCGCCAGCCCCCACGGCCGCTTCGGCCAGCCTCGCCGGCCGATTTCGCCGGCCCCACCGTCCAAGGGCGTGGACGTGCCCAGCATGCGCCGCGGACCTGGGCTTGCCTTCGGACGGGCGTGACCGAAGGCGAGGGACGGCGCGACGGCTGGGACGGGGCGCGGCTCGGGCTCGAGGGCCTCGACCTCCCCGCCGTCGTCATCGACAGGGAGGGGCGGCTCGGCGGAGCGAGCCCCCGCGGCCGCGCCTTGCTGCAGGCCTTCGGTTGCGAGCCGGCGGAGGTGGCGCCGCTCCACCCGGACCTGCTCGCGACGCTCGACGCCGCTCCCCTCGGCGACGCGGTGGTGTGGAGCCCCGGGGGGACCCTCGACGACGCCTCCCTCGGCTGCGCGCGCCATCGCCTCGGGGACGAGCACTACCTCGTCGTGATGCGGGAGCTGACGCACAAGAACCGCGAGCTCACGCGCCGCCTCCACCAGCAGCGCCTCGAGGTCACGGGGCGCCTCGTCGCGAGCCTCGTCCACGATCTGCGCGCGCCGCTCGCCTCGATGGTGTTCAGCGGTGAGATGCTGATGGGGCGGATCGAGGGCTTCTCGGCCGCCGAGATCGCCGAGATGGTCGCGGACATCGTCGCCTCGGGGCGCCGGCTGCGGCAGATCGTCGACAGCCTCCTCGGCTTCGCCCGCGCGAGCTCCGAGGACGAGGCGAGCCACCTCGACGACGTGCTCGATCGCGTGTCGAGCCTGGTGCGCCCGGTCTTGCGGGAGCGGGGCCACACCCTGCGGACCTACGTCGCTCCGGGCGCCCGCCGGGTCCGGGGGGCGGGGCTGATGATCGAGCAGATCGTCGTCAACCTCGTGCTCAACGCGGCCGAGGCGGCCGACGAGCCGATCGAGATCGTCGTCACCGCGGCCCCCGAGGAGGCGCGCCCCGGGTGGGTTCGGGTGCGGGTGATGGACGAGGGCCCGGGGATCCCCGAGGCGGTGCGAGGCCGCGTCTTCCAGCCGTTCTTCACCACGAAGCCCACCGGGACAGGGCTCGGGCTGACCACCGGTCGAGAGGCGGCGCGCGAGCAGGGCGGCGACCTCGTCCTCGACGACGACGAGGGGACCGGCGCGAGCTTCAGCCTCTACCTGTCGGTCGAGCCCGCGGGGGGTACCTCGTGAGTCGAGCGCCGAACGACCCCGCCGCCCGGCGCGGACCGGTCGGCCGGCGTATGCTCCAGGCCAGCGCGACCCGCAGTGTGGTCAGAGAAGAGGTGTCTGGGAGCCGAGGTCGAATGACGATTCTGGACGAAGCCATCCCGATCAGCCGCGAGTGCACCTGGGTAGGCCGTCACGATCCGGAGGCGGCCCTGCAGTGCAACGCCTACCTCCTCATGGATGGCGACCACGCGGTGGTCTTCGACTGCGGCTCGCTCCCCGACTTCCCGGTGGTGATGCGGAAGATCATCGACTGCATCTCGCCGCACCAGATCCTCGCGGTGGTCGCGTCGCACCACGACCCCGACGTCTGCGGGAGCCTCGCCGTCTTCGAGGACATCGTCGGCCGAGACGACTTCCAGATCGTCGCTCACTCGCGCACGCTGCGCTTGCTGAGCCACCTGGGGCTGCGCGGCGCGCCGTACGCCGTCGACGAGCACGACCTGCGGTGGACGTTCCCGTCGGGCCGCGAGCTGCGCTTCGTGCCCACGCCGTACCTGCACGCGCCGGGCGCGATCGTCACCCACGACCCGACCTCGGGCGCGATGTTCACCGGCGACCTCTTCGGAGCGTTCTTCCCGTCCGACTGGACGCTCGTCGCGGACGAGCGGCACCCCGATGCGATGAAGGCCTGGCATCAGGCGTACATGCCGAGCGGCGCGATCCTGCGTCCGGCGCTGAACCGCCTCGCCGCCCTCGCGCCAGTCCGGCTCCTGCCGCAGCACGGCTCGGTCCTCGAGGGCCCCAAGATCGCGGAGGCGTTCGCCTACCTCGGCGCGCTCCCCTGCGGCGTCGATCTCGAGCCCGCGGAGGATCCATGATGGACGACGCGCGCCACGGGCGCCGCGTGCAGGCCCGGCTCCTCGAGAAGGCGCTCGCGTCGCGCAGCGAGGCCCACCTCGCGCAGGCCAAGGCCGAGCTGCTCACGAGCACCCTCAAGGAGGTCGACTCGACGCGTCGGGTCCTCTCGGACGCCCTCCACGATCTCGAGCGCCGTCAGCGCGACGCGGAGGACAGGAACGCGCTGCTCAAGGCGCGGCAGGAGATGCTCGAGACGCTCGCGTTCGGTCTCGCGCACGACCTGCGGCAGCCGACCCTCGCGGTGCGCCTGACGATGTCGAGCTTCGACGCCGCCACCGTGCGGCCGGACGAACTCGAGCGGTGCAAGACGCAGGTCCACCTCGCCCTCGACTCGTTCGAGCGGACGCTCGAGGACTTGCTCGAGCTGGTGCGGTTCCCCGTCATCGCGATCCACGACGACCGCGTCGACGTGGCGGCCTACGTGAAGCAATGCGTGGCGCGGCTGCGCGCGGGCGAAGACAAGCGAAAGGTCGACCTCGTCGTGGAGCCCGACCTCGTGCTGATCGGCGATCGCAGCTTGATCGAGCTCGCGCTTCGGAACCTGCTGACCAACGCGTGGAAGTTCACGCGCTCGAAGAAGGAGGCGCAGATCATCGTGGGCGCCGCGCCGAGCGCCGACGCCTCGGCCGCCGTCGTCTTCGTTCGGGACAACGGGGTCGGCTTCGACGCCGCGGCGCTCGCGCGCGAAGAGCAGGTCGGTCGACGCGCGGCGAGCGGGGCGATGCACGGGCTCGGGTTCGGGATCCAGGTGGCGCGCCACGCGGCCATGCTTCAACGCGGGCGCCTGTGGTTCGAGTCGTCGCCAGGGGCCGGCGCGACGTTCTATCTCCAGATCGGGGCGCGCGACTCGGCGGACCTCGAGGAAGGGAGTGGCGGAGGTGGGTCGAGATAGTCGACCATCCCGACGTCACCCCCTCGGGAAACGATGAACACGATCCGCATCGTGATCGCCGACGACCACGTCGTCCTGCGTCACTCTCTGGCCACCATGCTCGGCGCTCAGGTCGACATGGTCGTGGTCGGCGAGGCCTCGGACGGCCCGAGCGTCGTCGCGCTCGTCGGGGAGCACCACCCCGACCTGGTCATCCTCGACCTGACGATGCCCGGGGGCGGTGGGCTCGCGGCGCTCCAGGAGATCCGCGCCCAGTCGCCCGGGACGCGGTGCCTCGTGCTCTCGATGCACGACGAGCCAGCGGCGCTCCACCGCGTGCTCCAGGCAGGGGGCGGCGGCTACGTCACCAAGCGCGCGAGCGCGCAAGAGCTCTTGCGGGCGATCCGGAGCGTCGCGAGCGGCGGCGCCTACTTCAACATCGTCATGCCGGACACCGGGCCGGCGCCCGCCACGCTCGCCCTCGTCGAGTCGCTGAGCCCCCGCGAGCGCGAGGTCTTCCTGCGCGTGGCCCGGGGCTTCACGAGCAAGGAGATCGCGGCCGAGCTCGGGATCCGGCACACGACGGTGGACGTCTACCGGTCGCGTCTGATGAAGAAGCTCGGCGTCACCTCACGCGCCGAGCTCGTCGACCTCGCGCTCCAGGCCGGCCTGATGGCGCCGAGCTAGCGGGCTGCTGAAATGGGCCCGAAGGGACCGTTTCGCAGCCTGCTCCGTGCCCTTGCCCGTGCCCGCCCGCTCCCGTGCCCCATCCCCGTGCCCGAGATCACGCGCCTCTTTCGGGAACGGCTGACGGGAACGGTTCGGGCACGGGCACGGGCACGGGCATGCGCGCTTCGCGCGCGGCACGGAAGCAGGCTGCTTTTCAGCAGCCTGCTACGCCTCACTCGTTGCCCTCGTAGCCCCGGAGGCGGGCGCGCAGGGTCGAGCGCGGGATCCCGAGCTGTCGGGCCGTCCTCGCGACGTTCCCGGCGTTCGACTGCAGGGTCTTGAGGATGACGTCGCGCTCGAGCTCGCGGAGGTTGCGCCCGTCGCCGATGCCGTACGCCGGGGTGATCGATCGGATCTGCGCTGGTGGCGCCGACGAGATGCGGCGCTGCCGCGCGGGGAGCGCCGCGTAGAGGCCCTGCTCGATCATCCGGCCGCTGACGGTGCCGCCTCGGGCGAGGATGACCGACCGCTGCACCACCACCTTCAGCTCTCGCACGTTGCCGGGCCAGCGATGAGCCTGGAGCGCCGCGATCGCGTCGGGGCCGATCTCGGGGATCGGCAGGACGTGGGCCTCCGCGAAGGAGCGGGCGAACGACCGGGCGAGGGGGACGACGTCGTCGAGGCGCTCGCGCAGGGGCGGGAGCTGGATCACGAAGCCGGCGAGCCGATAGAACAGGTCCCGCCGGAGCCCGGCGAGGTCGGCCTCGGTCCGGTTCGTCGCCGACACGATGCGCGCGGTGAAGGCCTTCTCGCGGTTGGAGCCGATCCGGCGGAACGTCCGCTGGTCGAGCGCCCGCAGGAGCTTCGGCTGCACGAGGCTGGGCATCTCGCCGATCTCGTCGAGGAAGACGGTGCCGCGGCCGGCCTCCTCGAGGATCCCCATCCGGCCCTCCTTGGCCCCGGTGAACGTGCCGGCCTCGTGGCCGAACAGCTCGCTCTCGATCAGCGGCTCCGGGATCGCGGCGCAGTTGATGGCGAGGAACGGCTTCTCCGGCGCCGCGCCGACGCGGTGCAGGGCGTTGGCGACGAGCTCCTTCCCGGTCCCCGTCTCACCGAGGACGAGCACGCTGACGTCGGAGAACATCGCCACGTCGCGGATCTGCGCCCGCACCGCCTCGATGGCGGCGCTCTCGCCGAGCAGGAGGTCCTCGAGCGCCACGCGCTCGGGCTCCTCGCGCAGCGTCTTGATCACCCGCTGGCAGGTGAGCTGCCACTCCTCGGGCGAGAAGCCGACGACGTTGGCGCCGCGACCCACGCGCGAGATCACCACCCGCCCCTGGGATCCCGCGCGGCCTCCGATCGAGCGCTCGATCTCGTCGAGCAGCTCCGAGGGCGCGAGCGCGGTGTCGGCCATGTCGACGACGAACACCTGGATGCGAGCGAGCGCCACGAGCGCGTCCGCGTCCGACCGGTGGCTGACCGCTCGGACGGCGATGCCGGCGCCGCGGCACTGCTCGCTCAGCTGCTGCGCGAACGTGGTGTCGCGCCCGATGTAGACGGCCTCCTTGAGGACGCGTGTACGGGTGCTCGACTCACGACGCTCGGCCTCGAATTCTTCCTGTCGAAGGACGCCCATCGTTCACCCATCGTCAGGGATCCCTCGGGCCCCTGCGAGTCGAGAAGATCACATGGCCATTTGTCGTGAATGTCTGTACGCCACCTGGCGAACGGGTGGCGCATGGTGCCGCTCGGCAAGTCAGCTCAAGGTCTGTCGATAAATCGCCTCCGGCGATTTCCCTCCGGCGAGGGGCAAGCCCCTCGCGCTCCCCACTGAGATCCTCCGACGCTTCGCGTCGTCGGACTCAGAGCTCGCCCCCGTCGGGGAAGGCGGCAGTGCAGCGCATCTCGGCCGCGTCGTCGATGGGCGCCTCGACGAGGGTCGGCGGGTCCATGTAGGGCGGGTCCTCGAAGTCGAACATGTCGAGCAGCGGCCACGCGTTCGCGTCTCGACCGGTGATCGCCGGCAAGCCGAAGCGGGTCTGGATCAACCGCAGCACGCTCGTCCCGTCGGTGGTCCGATCGCTGACGTAGCCGGCGCGGGACCAGGGGCTGATCACCGTCAGCGGGACGCGGAAGCCGTACCGCTGGTAGTTGTCGTCGGCGTAGTCGCCCGCGTCGTCCGGCGGGTAGTCGCCCGGGCTGCAGGCCTCTGGCGGCGGCACGTGATCGTAGAAGCCGCCGTGCTCGTCGTAGGTGTAGATGACCGCGGTCTCGCGCCAGATCGGGCTCTCCATCACGGCGGTGACGAGGCCCCGCACCCACGCCTGACCGAACTGCGGGTTCGCCGGCGGGTGCTCGTCGCTCGCGCGGGTGCGATCGCCGACGGCTTCGAAGCGCGGGTCGAGGTAGACGACGGGCGGGAGGTCGCCGGCCGCGAGGTCGTCCCAGAACTCGGCGATGGGTCGCGCCTGACCCCGCCGCCGCGGGTGGAGCCCATACGCCGGATAGGCGCCCCAGATCACCGGCACCGATTCGTAATAGACCCGCCACTCGATCCCCGCGCGATCGAGCTCCATGAAGATGTTGTACTCGCCGTCGACGCGGTCCGTGTCGACGGGGCCGTTGGTGGTGCGGCCGACCGACGAGCCGCCCATGAAGAACAGCCGGTTGACCAGCGTCGGCCCGAGCACCGAGCAGTGGTGGTGGTCGCTGAACGCGAACGTCTGCGCGAGGTTCCAGTAGAAGGGCAGGTCGCTTCCGTCGAGGTAGCCCATCGCGCGCTCGCCCATCGGGTCGTTGGCGATCACGAACCCGTCGTTGAGCCCGCCGTTGTACTCGCGGTGGCTGCCTCGCCAGCTGTGGCTCACGTCCTCGATGCAGTAGTCCTCGGTGTGGAACGCGGGGACCGGGTCGCCAGCGGCGTTCGGGTTCATCGCGTCGGCCGGCAGCCCCTCGACCCCGGGCATCATCCCGAAGTAGTGATCGAAGCTCCGGTTCTCCTGCATCAACAGGATGAAGCGCTGCATCGGCAGGTCGTCGCCGATGGGGAACTCCTCGCCGACCGTCTCCTGCGCGAACGCGCCCGGGCCGTACGCGCACGCCGCGCGGTTCGCGGCGGCCTCGGCCTCGGGGATCCGCGCCACCGGGCCCGCGTCGTACCCGGGCGGGCCGCCCGCGTCGGGCGTCGGAGGCGGCGGACCCGCGTCGACCGGCGGGACGCCCGCGTCGGTCGCGGGGTCGTCACCGCAGCCGTGGGTCAGAGGGACGAGCAGGACCAGGCAGGCGAGCGTTCGGTGCACGCGGCCATCCTAGCAGCGTCCGGCAAAGATGACCGCGCGCGCCTCGCCGGCGGGACGCCGCGCCCAACACGCCAGTCGCTCGGTCGATAGGCTTCAGCCTATCGCCCTCGGCCCGGCGCGCTGGACACGACGTCGCGCTCGCCGATCCATCACGCGCATCGTTGCCGGACGCTGCTGACGAACGGCGCGATTCGTCGACCACGGCACACACTTCTCACCTGGACGTGTGAGCCTGGGACTTACATCGGGTGGCCGGGACGGCCCGCGAGGAGCTAGTTGAACGAGGTCTCGCCGCCCGCGGTGTTCCGGGTCTGGCAGTCGAGCTCGCCGTTCTCCTGACACGTGCACGTGTGCGTGTAGTCCGGGGGCTCTTGGTAGGTGCTGCCGGTCGCGTGGTGGTGGTTTCCATGACCGCAGCCCCCGCCGCAGCCGGCCAGGATTCCGAGGGCCATGAACATGGGGGCGAGCAGGGCGATGATCCGCATGGGCCGGAGCTTACCCGATCTGCGCGTTTGGCAAACCCGGAACGCGGTTTCGCGATCAAGCGTCCCGACCGAGGACCTTGCGCAGCTTCGCGAGGCCTCGTCCGGCGAGCCGCTTGGCCCGCTCTCGCCGGCCCACCCGGTCGTCGATCCGGAGCGCCTCGAAGGCGCCGCGGATGGCCGCCCGCTCCGCCGCGTCGAGCTCCACGGTGGCCGCGCCGAGGTTGGCGGTGGCGTGCTCGAGGGTGCGGGCCCCTGCGATCACGGAGGTCACGTCGCGCTCCGCGATCAGCCAGGCCAGCGCGATCTGCCCCAGCGTGGCGCCCCGGCGACGGGCCGCGGGGCGCAGGCTCGCCTCCATCGCCGCGTGGATCGCGCGCAGGTTCTTCTCGCGGTACTTCGGGTCGCCCGAGCGCCAGTCGCTCGGGTCGAGGCGACGCCCGCCCATCAGCGCGCCGGTCAGCACGCCCTGCGCGAGCGGAGAGAAGGCGAGGAACGCGCAGCCGAGCTCGCGGCACACGGGCAGCTCTTCGGCCTCGGCCTCGCGGTAGACGAGGTTGTAGCGGTCCTGCGCGCTGAAGAGGCGCACGTCACCGAGCGCGCGGGCGGCCTCGCGCATCTGCGCCGGGGTGTGGTTCGAGACCCCGATCGCCCCCACCTTGCCGGCCGCGCGCGCGTCGAGCAGCGCCGACATCGTCTCCGCGATGGGCACGTGCACGTCCGGGTGGTGGACCTGCACCAGATCGATCTTGTCCCGGCCGAGGCGCTCGAGGCTCTGATCGATCTCGCGCAGCACCGACTCGGGCCGCGAGTCCTTGCGGACCTGGTGCGTCGGGGTCTCGAAGAGCACGTCGCCGTGGGTGTCGCCCCACGTCAGCCCGACCTTGGTCAAGACGAGGACGTCGTCGCGGCCCTTCAGCGCGCGGCCGAGGTTGCGCTCGGACGCGCCGAACCCGTAGAGCGGCGCCGTGTCGAAGGCTCGGAAGCCGGCGTCGGCCGCGCCGCGCATCAGCGCGACGCGCGCCTCGTCGTCGCCCGCGCCGTGATGCGCCATCGCGCCGAAGATGAGGGAAGGGAGCTCCACCCTCGCCGTGTAGCAGACTCCACGCTCAGCGATAGGGGCCCTCGTCGACCCCCACGCGGAGCGCGTGCGCGATCGAGCGCGTCGCCTCGATCGACGCGCTCGCGGTGGCCGGATCGCGGAGCACCTCGGGCAGGTCGAGGCGGAGCCCCATCGGGTCGAGCGTGAGCTCACCCGCCGCGCGCAGCGCCGCGACGCGGGTGGCGACCTCGCCGGTCGGCGACGCGCTCGCGAGCGGCGGGTGGAAGCAGACCTCGATCCGCGCGCCGACCGCGTGTCCGCGCTCGTCGAAGCGCGTCGTCACGCTGACCGGGTCGTCGCCCGGGAGGTCGAGCGCCATTGCGCCCACGATGAGCGCGGCGTCGCTCCGCGCGGCGAAGCCTCGCCACGCGTCGAGGCTCGCCGCGAGCTCCGCGGGCGGGGGCGTGCTCGCGCGGGCCTCGCTCGCCGCCTCGATCAGGATCCGCAGCGTCCGCAGGACGGGGACGAGGTCGGTGAGCTCGAACGAGCCGATGGCGTGCCACGCGCGCAGGCCGTCGTCGTCGGCGTGCACGTCCTCGAGCTCGGCGATCGCGGCTCGGAGCGAGGGGGTGAACACGGCGTCGAGCTGCGCGCGCTCTCGGCCCTCGAGGCGGTAGTGCGCAGCGAACGGGTCGTCTTCGAAGGGGCGCCGGAGCCGGCGCGGGGCCAGCTCGAGGCCGAGGCCCCAGCGCGACGTCCAGCGCAGCGACAGCGCCAACCCGCGCTCCTCGGTCGTGGGTCGGATCTCGACGTCCGCCTCGCCGATGCGCCCTGCGAGGCCGAGCTGCTCGGGCAGCGGCTCGAGCGCGAGCCCGACCGCGTCCGCCGCGGCGCGCCACACCTCGCGCCACCGCGCGTCGCCGACCGGCACGTCTCCGCCCGCCGCGTGCTCGCCGCCGAGCCACCGCAGCTCGACCGGGAGCGAGAGCTCCTGCTCGGCGTCCGACGTCCGGAGCGCGATGCTCACCGCGTAGCGGATCCACACCGAGAGCTGGCCGCCGAGCGAGGGCGACGCGATCGGAGGCACCACGAGCTCGATCGGGATCGAGGCCCCCTCCGCGACGTCGGCCGGCGGCACCCAGCGGCGCTCGGTGTACGCGTCGTGACGCCTCGTCCGCTTGTACGGATCGAGCCGATGAGGCCCCGCGATCTCTTCCTTGTGGAGCGCGTACGTCAGCTCCTCCACGGCCGCGCCCCGCAGATCCGAGATGGCCATCCGACCGCGGATCACGTCCCCGGGCGAGTAGACGCCGTCCTCGAGGGTGGCCTCGATGTAGGGCGCCCGCGCGGTGCGGACGGTGGCGAGCACGGTCGGCTCGGGCGGCGGGCGCTCGCGACGCGGCGGCGGGATCCACAGCCGGAGCGCGCCCTTCGCGTCGGGCCACCACGGGATGTCGACGAGGCAGCGCGCCGTCCACTCGAAGTACGAGTGCGTCGCGACGTAGCTCGGCATCGCGTCGGTCGGCAGCACGAACGAGGCCTCGAGCTCGTGCGGTCCCGCGGTGAGCGTCCCGGCCTCGTGCACGGTCGCCTCGAGCTGGAGCTCGGGCTTCTTCTCTCGGGCCTGCAGCGCGCCGCAGTGCGCGCAGCGGATCCACTGCGCGCCCTCGACCCGGAGCAGGATGCGCTTCACGTCGGTCCCGCGGGTCAGCGTGCAGCGCGCGGTGACGCGCAGGGTGCCTCCGAGCGTGACCGGCTCGGGCGGGACGGTGATCTCGATCCGCGGGCGCTCCGGCATGGGCGCCATCGTAGATCCGATCAGCCGGGGCGGGTCGAGGCGACGCTCGGGCGCTCGGCGTGCGCGGCGAGGAAGGCGACGAGCCCCGGGTGCGTTTCGACGGGGTAGGCGTGCCGGAACTGCATCCACTCGAGCGACGTGAGCAGCGCGATCTCGGTGACCCCGAGGGTCGGCTGCTCCGTGACGTACGCGCCGCGCAGCGCGCCCTCGATCCAGCGGAGCGACGCGGCGGCGCGATCGCGTTGCTTGGCGAGGTACGACGCCTCATCCGGCGAGACGCCGTCCTTGGCCAGGTAGAAGACGTTGATCAGCGCGTCGAGCGCCCCGTCCACGACGTGGTGGAAGTTCGACTCGGCCCAGCGCTGGTCGGCCGCGACCGGCCGGAGCGCGCCGCGCCCCCGGCGCTCGAGGAGGGCGTCCACGATCGAGTGCGAGTCGAACAGCACGACGCCGTCGAGCTCCGCGGTCGGGACCTTCCAGATCGGCGACGCGGCTCGCAAGGCGGCTTGTCCTGCTTCGGTGAACGTGTCGACGAGCTCCACGTCCTCGCCGACCTCCTGTGCGACCACGCGGACCCGGCGGACGTAGGGGGACGTGACCGTGCCGTAGAGCTTCATGGCCCGACGGTACTCGACTCTCGCTGTATCGGGGCGGGCATGCTTAGCTCGCGCGGAATCGCTCGATGCTGGACTCCGGCCACTCCATCCTCACCCTCGCGCTGATCCTCGTCGCCGGCCTCGTCGCGGGCTGGCTGGCGCGCAAGATCACCCTGCCGGGGATGACGGGGCAGATCGTCATCGGCGCCCTCCTCGGTCCGAGCCTCCTCGGCCTCGTGACCGCAGGGGCGCTCCACGAGCTGCGCCCGATGACCCACTTCGCGCTCGGGCTCATCGCGGTCGCCGTCGGCAACCACCTGAACTTCCGGCTCCTGCGGGCCAAGGCGGGCCGCCTCGCGCTGCTGCTGCTCTTCGAGGTCACCCTCACCCCGCTGCTCGTGTTCGGCGGGATGTGGCTGGGCGGCGTCAGCGACTGGGGCCTCGGCGCGATGTTCGCGGCGATGGCGATCGCCACCGCGCCCGCCACCGTGGTCGCGATCATCGCCGAGTCGAAGGCGCGCGGCGCGTTCGTCCGGACCCTGATCGCGGGCGTCGCGCTCAACAACATGGCTTGCATCCTGCTGTTCGAGATCGCCCGGAGCGCGGCGACGGTCAGCCGCGTCGGCGCCGGCTCGACCGTCGACCTGATCCTCGGCCCGGCGATCCAGCTGCTCGAGCCGCTGCTCATCGGCGTGGCGGTCGGCGCGGTGGTGGTGGTCACCACGCGGCGCGTCGTCCGGTCGGATCTGCTCGCGAGCGCCTCGGTCGTCGCGATCCTCTTCACCGCCGGGGTCTCGGATCTGGTCGGCGTCTCGCCGCTGCTCTCGTGCCTCTTCCTCGGCGTCGCGCTCGCGAACTTCACGCCCGACCGCGACGAGATCGGCCACCGGGTCTTCCAGGACTTCGAGTCGGCCATCTTCGCCGTCTTCTTCACCCTCGCGGGCATGGAGCTCGACTTCGCGTTCCTCGTCCCCGCGGGTGGGCTCGCGCTGCTCTTCGTGCTCGCCCGGGCGGCGGGCAAGGTGGGCGCCGCGCGCCTCGCGATGGGCCTCGCGAAGGCGCCCACGAGCACCCAGCGCTACCTCGGGATCGCGCTGATCCCGCAGGCCGGCGTCGCGATCGGGCTCGTGTTCGTCGTGCAGGACGATCCGCACCTCGCGGACGTCAGCGACCTGTTCCTCGCGGTCGGGATCACGGCCGTCGCGATCAACGAGATCGTCGGCCCGATCACCACGCGCCTCGCGGTGAAGCGCAGCGGCGAGGCGGGCCTCACCGCGCCCGGGACGATGGACTTCCTGCGTCCCGACCACATCGTGACCGACCTCGCCTCGGGCACCCTCGCGGAGGCCGTCGGAGAGCTCGCCGAGCGGCTCGTCTCCATGCACGACATCGGCGTCGACGCCGCGACCCTGCGCGACGAGGCCCTCTCCGAGCTCGTCGGCGCCCCCTTCGCGGGCCACGGCCTCGCGATCCCGCACGCCGCGATCAGCCAAGGCACCGACATCGTCGGCGTCATGGGGATCAGCGCCGCGGGCCTCGAGGACCACACGAACGACGGCCAGCCGGTGCACTGCGTCGTCCTGCTCGCCACCCCGTCCGGCCTCGGCGATCGCCACCTCGAGGTCGTCGCGGCCCTCGTCCGCGCGGTCGGCTCGGACCGGAGCCTCGAGCACGCGCTCTACCACGCGAAGAGCCCGCAGGAGGCGTTCCAGGTCCTGCACGCCACCGACGCCGCCGACCTCAACGAGATCCTCGAGAACCTGAACGCGTCCTAGGGAACCCGTGGGAAGAGCTCGACTCCGTAACCAGCCTGGAACCCACAATCGTCACCGACCCAGGCAACCTCGGGAGCGCCCGCTCGATGAGTAGGCATGGGCCCCGGGCTGGTGTTCTTTCCACTCCTCTTCGTCGACGACGATCCCCTGATGGCGCGAGCGGTACACCGCCTGCTCCAAGGGGGAACGTGCGACCTCCGCACGGCGGCTTCGGTCCCCGACGCGATGACTCTGATCGACTCCGAGCCGGCATGGTGCGGTGTCATCACCGACTACCACCTGCCGGGCGGAAACGGGCTCGAGGTCGTCGGCGAGTTGCGCGCGCGTCAGCCCGATGTGCCCGCGTTGGTCGTCACCGGCGACGGCGACCCTGCCGTCACGAACGCGTGTGTTCGGGCCGACGTCCACTGTGTCCGCAAGCCCTTCATCGTCGACGATCTGGAGCGTTTCCTGAGCGCGGTCGACGACTATGACCGCGGTCCACAGGGGCCGCGCTTCCATCGCCTTCAGCGCGAGGTCGGCACGACGCCGCGCGAGACCGAGATCCTGCGCAAGCTGCTCGTGGACTCGTTCACGCAGCGTCAGACCGCCGAGGCGCTCGGCGTCAGTCCCGCTTCGTCCGGGTCCGCGTACTGGAGAGCCTCGCCGGGGTCGCTGGCGCGGGTCGAATCCAATCGGCGACGATCTGGACGCGTGATCGCGATGGCGGCGCCATCTCCCTCTACGAAGCCGGCGTGCCCGTGGCGGCCAGCGCCGGATCGCATCCCGAGTACGGCACGGACTTCAGCACCACGACACTCTGGGACACGTTTGGATCCGGCGCGCCCATCGCGGGGCAGACGCTGACAGTCGACCTCCCCGGCACCGCCTACCACGTCGTGGACCGCGTGCGTCTGTGGGGCGGCAACGGGCCGTGGCAGGTCCGCAACTTCGAGGTGCTGGCCTCGGCCACGACCGACGACCCCGCGGCGTTCAGCGTCGTCGCCACGGCCGAGCTGCCGCGGCCCGATCCCGCGCGCAACTTCTGGTTCTTCTTCCCGCCGACACGCGCTCGGTACGTCCGACTGCGCACCATCGACAACTACGGCGGCGCAGGCGCCACGCAGTTGGGCGGGTTCACGGTCTTCACGGCTCACGAGGGTGGGCTCACGGTCCCGTTCGAGGATCGATCCGCCCAGGGGGGCGAGCCGATCGTGGCGTGGCGCTGGGACTTCGGCGACGGCACCGTCTCCCACGAGCGGCACCCGACCCACACGTTCCCCGCGCCAGGCACGTACGTCGTGAGCCTCCGGGTCATCGACGCGTACGGTCTCAACAGCACGGACGAGTACGTCTACTCGGCGTACGGGCCTCCGGTCGCCGACTTCACCGCCGATCCGATCCCGTCGAGCCAAGGCCAGTCGGTCAGCGTTCGGGATACCTCGTACGCGATGGGCGCGCCTCTCGTCGAGGTCGGCTTCACGCCAAACGGCGACGCTCTCGGCACCACCGTGACGGGCGTTCGGGTTCCTCGCTCGCCTGGGGGCGTGGTCGCATGGACGCCCAACTACGGCGGAACCCTCGCCGTGACCGTCGATGCGATCGACGCCACCCTGCTGCGCGACGAGATCACTCGCGAGCTGACGATCGACAACATCCCGCCGACGATCGACTTCGGCGAGGACCAGACGGTGGTGTGGGGCCAGCCTTGGCGGCCGGTGTACCCGGCCACCCTCCACGACGCGACCCCCCTCGACTCGCCGACGTGCAGCTACGACTTCGACGACGGTCCCATCGTTCCTGGACCGACTCCCTGCCTCGTCGCCTCCTTCTACGTCGAGCACTCGTGGGCGGTCCCGGGCACCTACGTCGTCCGCGCGATCGCGACCGATCACGTCGGCGCCGAGGGCGAAGACCTGTTCACCGTCGAGGTGACCCCGCGTGACGCGGCCATCGCCCTGTCCCCGGTCCCCGGCGCAGCCGCGGGGGGCCTCCAGGACGTCACGGCGCAGATCATCGACGCCTATGACGCCGCTACCCCGATCGCGGGCCGCACGATCGAGCTCCGGCTCGGAGCCCAGGTCGCCACCGCGGTCACCGACGCCAGCGGTCGCGCAACCGTTCCGCTCAACTTCACCGCAGGCGTGCCGGCTCAGGTCACCGCGACGTTCGCGGGCGACGCCTACTACTACCCAGCTCGCGGTGAGGCGAGCTTCCCCGAGAGCCTTCGCCCGAGCTACCCCGGGAACTGCGGCACCGACTACTGGATCGCCATCCCCAACCCTTGCGGCGACAGCGGGGAGTGTCCCTCTGGCGGAGGCGACCCCGCCTTCCGCTACAGCCTCTTTTTCAGCGCCGAGGCATCGACCGCGGTCCGCGTCGACATGCCCGGGCACGGCCAGACCGCCTACGCCTATGTCGACAGCACGGGTGTCGGCACGTTCGACCTGCCCCTCGACGTCCCCGCCCGCGGCGCCGTCCGCGCGACCAGCACCATCCTCGACGACGCGATCCACATCACCAGCGAGCGCATCGTCTGCGTCCACGAGCTCTCGTACGTACGCCAGGGTACGGACGGCTTCCTCGCCCTGCCGACCAACTCGCTCGGGACCGACTACGTCGTCGGCACCGCCGCTGGTTTCGTCTGGCCCGGCTTCACGCGCTACGTCAGCCAGTTCGTCGTCGTCGGCACGCAAGACGCCACGGACGTCACGATCACCCCAGCCTTCAATCTCCAGGCTGGCCCGGATGTGGGACCGGCGATCCAACCCGCGGGTGTCCCCTTCACGATCCGACTCGACGAGGGGCAGGTCGTCCAGCTGCGCGCCGCCGGCAACACCCCGCCCGGGCCCGGTGATACGAACTACGACCTGACCGGCACGACCGTCACCAGCACGGCCCCCGTCGCCGTGATCGGCGGCCACATGTGCGCGTACGTGCCGGTTGGTTTTCAAGCCTGCAATACGCTGGTCGAGCAGTACCCCGCCACCGACACTCTGGGCACCGAGTACCTCGTCACGCCGTTTGCGCTGCGCGGCACGGGCTACGTCGTTCGCGTCGCCGCCAGCCAGAACGGGACCGAGGTGCGCCTCGACGGGACCCTGCTCGCCACGCTCGCCCGCGGCGAGCTCCACGACATCGACGTCGCCACCCAGACGGCCCACGTCGTGACGACGAGTCAGCCCGCGCTCGTCTACCAGCTCGCCAAGGGAATCACGACGGAGACGACCTCGACCGTGACGGGCGACCCGGTAATGACCCTGGTCGTCCCCACCGAGCAGTTCGACAACGGCGCCACCGTCAGCACCGTCCCGGATCGCACCTACACGTTCTTCGACGGCGTTCGGGAGCAGGAGGAGGTCTGGGCCTACGAGCACTTCTTCAACATCGTCGTCCCGACCACGGACGCTGGCGGCGTCCGCGTCGACGGCGCGCCCGTCGCCGCGCCCTTCACCCCGATCGGCGCGAGCTCGTGGTCGTACGCGCAGGTGCCGGTGGTCGACGGCGCGCACCGGGTCACCCACGTCTCCCCGGCCGTGCCCGTCGGCGTCTCGGTCTACGGCTGGGCCGAGGCCGACGGCTACGCATACCCGGCGCGCCTGCGGCTGACCGACCTCGCGGGCGGCTGCACGCCCACCCCGACGACGCCCGGCGACGGCCTCGACAACGACTGCGATGGTCGCTGGGACGAGGAGGAGGCCGACGGCCTCGACAACGACGGCGACGGCCTCGCCGACGAGGACCTGTTCTTCGAGACCGGCCCCGCCGTCAACCTCGCCCCCTTCGCGTACGATCGCGTCGACTCGCTGCTCGAGGAGGGCACCAAGGTGCTCGTCATGACGGGCTTCGACCCGAACGGCGACCCGCTCACCTACGACCTGCTCAGCCCCACGATGTTCGGCAGCTTGGTCGGCTCCGGCGCCACGCGGACCTACACACCCATCGCCGACTACGCGGGCCCCGACTCCTTCACGTACCGGGTCTGTGACGCGACCCTGTGCTCGGACCCGGCGACGTTCAGCATCACGGTGCGGCCGGCGAACGACCTGCCCATCCTCGCGATGGACGCGCTCTACACCGCCTACGAGAACGAGCGCTTCGAGCTCGCCCTCGTCGGTAGCGATCCCGAGGGTCTCCCGCTCAGCTGGGAGCTCGTGTCGGGCTGGCCCGGTCAGGCCGTCGACTCCGAGCTCGAGCGCTTCTCGTGGACGCCCGACGAGCGCTTCAGCGACCTCATCGTGCCCGTCACCGTCGCGGCCACCGATCCCGAGGGAGGCCGCGCCGAGGTGACCTTCGGCATCCGAGTCCTGCCGCGCCCCGACGCGCCCTTCATCACGTCGCGCCCCGTGCGCACCGCGCACTTCGGCATGACCTACGTCTACGACGTCGAGGCGTACGACCCCGACACCTCGATCGTGTACACGCCGATCCTGGAGTACTTCCTCGCCGACGGCCCCGCGGGCATGGGCATCGACCTGAACACCGGCGTGATCACCTGGTCGCCCACCCTCGCCGACGTCGGCCCCCACTCCGTCGAGGTCTTCGTCAGCGACGACACGGGCCTGCTCAGCGAGCCGCAGCGCTTCGTCCTCACCGTCAGCGGTGACTCGAGCCCGCCCGTCGTCACGATCACCCACACGCCCGACCCGGTGGTCGCGGGCGACGTGGTCACCCTCACCGTGACCGCGACCGACGACGACATGGTGCTCGTCGAGGGCCTGACCGTCGACGGCGTCAACGTGCCCCTCGACCCGAGCGGCGTGGGGACCTGGACGGCCACCACGCCTGGCCGCTTCGACGCCGAGGCGAGCGCGATCGACCCGACCGGCAATCGTGGCTTCGGCGAAGCGCAGCTCCGCGTACTCGATCCGAGCGACACCGAGGCGCCGTTCGTCGAGCTCACCGCGCCTGTCGCCAACGACATCCTGACCTACCTGCACGACGCGGTCGGCACCGTGCGCGACCCGAACCTCTATCGCTGGTGGCTCGAGATGCGCCCCGCCGATCGGGATGGCTTCCGCACCATGCTCACCGGCACCCACGCCGTGGAGTCGGCGCTGCTCGGCCAGCTCGACGTCACCCAGCTCCGCAACGGGATCTGGATCCTCCGTCTGCGCGCCGAGGACCTGAACGGGGTCACGTCCAGCGTGGAGGTCCCCGTCCGCGTGCAGGGCGGGGCCAAGCTCGGCGTCGTGCACCTCGAGTTCACCGACCTGGTGGTCCCGGACTTCGGTATCCCCATCGCCGCCAACCGCATCTACGACAGCCGCGACGCGGACCAGATCGGTGACTTCGGCTACGGCTGGACCCTCGACATCCGCCAGGGCTCCATCCAGCACAACTACGTCGTGGGCGAGGGCATCGCCGTATACACGACAGCGGGCGACATGCAGCCCTGCCAGCGCTTCGACGACCAGCTCGGTCACTACGCCGAGGTCCGGCTCAGCGACGACGAGTGGTACACGTTCCGGCCCGTCGTGCTCGAGCCCGGCCCGCTCGCGGGTGGCTGCAGCGGCACGGTCGCCTACGAGCTCGTCGACGGCGTCCGCCCCGGCGCCGAGCTGCGCATCATCGGCGACAGCAACGTGCGCGCGAGCGCGATCGAGGTGGCGGGCTTCGGCGCGTTCGCGACCGAGAGCAACCTGATCAGCACCGTCGACGACAGCCTCTTCGACCCTCAGGACTTCGAGCTCCTTCTGCCCGACGGCCGCCGCTTCGGCCTCAACGCGCAGCGCGGCATCACCTTCATCGCGGACCAGAACGGCAACTCCCTCGTCATCGTCGAGCCCGACGACTTCGGCAACGACGGTGGCCTCGTCCACTCGAGCGGCCGCAACGTCGTGTTCGTGCGCGACGCCGAGGAGCGCATCATCCAGATCATGGACGGCGCCGGCCGCAGCGTCGGCTACGCGTACGACCCCGAGGGCAACCTCGCGACCTTCACCGACGTGCTCGGCCGCGACACCCGCTTCGAGTACAACGCGCCTGGCCACCCCCACCACCTGACCGACATCATCGACTGGCGAGGCGTCCGCATGGCCGCCATCGACTACCAGCCCGACGGCCGGATGCGCGAGATGTGCGACGCCGACGGCGTCTGCATCGAGCAGCAGTACGACCTGGTGGCGCAGACCGTCCTGCGCTTCACGGGGCTGCCCGCGCCAACGCGCTATGCGTACGACACGCGCGGCAACATCAACCGCATCGAGGACGGGCTGGGCAACACGCAGCTCTTCACGTACGACGGCGCGCCCTGGGACAACCTGATCGAGCGGATCGATGCCGACGGGGTCACGCAGTACACGTACAGCGCGTTCTCGAGGGACCTGCGTTCGGAGATCCCCCCGACCACGGGCGGTGAGGACCCGGACCTGTTCCGCACCGATCACACCTACGGCTTCTTCATCGGCGCCACCCACTACCGAACCGTGCTCGAGAGCACCACGCTGCCGAGCGGCGGGACCTACCACTACGCCTACGACGACCGGGGCAACCAGACCGAGGTCTCGGACGACGCGGGCAACGTGATCTTCGAGCGCGTCTACAACCCCGACGGCAGCATCGCGACCCTCACCGACCGCTTCGGCACCGTCACCTACGACTACGGCGCGCAGGGCATGCCGGTCCGCGTGATGGGCGCCGACGGCACCATCACCGAGCTCGACTACGACATCCTCGGCAACGTCACCGAGGTGCGTCGCGGCGGAGTGACCCAGCGCTTCCGCTACGACGCAGGCGGCCGACGGTTGCACTCCGACTTCGGCAACGGCGTGACGGTCGCCTACGAGTACGACAACGGCGATGACTGGACCGCAATCCAAGGGCCGACGTTCGGTCGGGTCGAGCGCCGGGTGAGCTCGTCGGGCCGCCTGCTGTCCTGGACCGAGCCGAACGGCGACACCTTCTCACAGACCTTCGATGCGTCGGGGCAGCTCCGCAGCCGCATCGACGAGCTCGGCAACGTCACGACCTACACCTACGACGCCGCCGGTCGGCTGGAGTCCACGCTAGACGCCGCCCGCGGCGCGACCACCTCGTACGTCCGCGACCCGCTCGGGCGCGTCCTCAGCCAGACGGACCCTGCCGGTGAGGTGCGCTCGTACACCTACGATCCGCGCGGCAGCGTCGCCACGACCACCGACGAGCGGATGCACGTGACGACGAGCACCACGCTGCCGACGAGCACGTCCACGACCGACGCCCTGTCGAACACCACCACGAGCACCCAGACCGACTACGGCCTACCGTCGTCATCGACCTACCCGGGGGGAGCGACGACCGCGAGCGCCTTCAACGGCCTCACGCACATCGACAGCAGCACCAGCTTCCCCGCGTCGCAGACCGACGAGTCGTCGCGCGTGCGTAGCTTCAGCTACGACGCGCGCAGCGTGCTCAACGGCGCCACCGACCTCGGAGGCAACCCCTGGAGCTACGCGCACACCGAGGTCCTCGGGGGCGACGTCCAATGGGACGTCCAGTCGGGCGACGTCAGCCTCACCGCCGAAGGCGCACGCGCTCCGGTGTCTCGCTACGGCAGCCGCGACGAGTCACGCGACGGCCCGCGCCCCGAGGAGCTCGACGCGTGGACCGACCGCCTCCAGACGGTCACCAGCCCCCTCGGTGAGGTCACCCAGTGGACCTTCGGGCCGGGCGGGGAGATCAGCCAGGTCGACTACCCGAACGGCGGCGTCCTCACGCGCACCTTCGGCGCCGACCTCCGCATCGCCACCGAGACGCGGCCTTTCGGGACCACCCTGACCTTCGGCTACGACGGCGCGGGACGGATGATCAGTCGCACCGGCTCCGACGGCTCGTCTCAGTCCTACAGCTACGCGCCCGGCGATCGGCTCGACACGATCACCGACGCGACCGGCACCACGACCTACCACTACGACACGGCCGGCCGGATGAGCGGCCTCGACTACCCGAGCCAGCTCGGCTTCGAGCAGCAGTGGGACCCGAGCGACCGCATCGAAGCCGTCCGAGTGCACGCCGACCCGGCGGTGGACCCTCGCGTCTTCGAGTCGACCTACACCTACGACGAGGCGGGCAACCTCGAGAGCGTCACCGACCCCTTCGGCCGGACCACCACCTACACCTACGACGCGCTCGACCGCCTCGCGACCGAGACGCGCCCCAACGGCGTCACGAGCACCCACACCTACGACGGCCGCGGCTGGGTCACTTCCATCGTGCACGCTGACGCAGGCGGCACCGTGATCGCGTCGGTCGCCTACATCCGATCGCCGAGCGGCGAGCCCACCCGCGTCACCCGCGAGGACGGCAGCTACGTCCTCGTCGACTACGACCCTGCGCTGCGGGTCGAGCGAGAGCGCTACTTTGACGCGGCCGACGTGCTCGAGGAGGAGCTGGCCTACACCTACGATGCCGACGGCAATCGGACGTCACGGAGTCAGACGCTTGGCGGTGGGCCGGGCGTGACCGAGACTTGCGTCTATGGTCCGGGGTCCGAGCTGCTGCGCGTGGAGGTCGGCGGCGTGCCAACTCAGGAGTTCACGTACGACGCGGGCGGGCGCGTGACCCGCATTGTGCGCGACGGGCGCGACCTGATGTTCACGTACGACGCCGACGACCACGTCGTGGCGATCGACGAGGCCGGCGGAGAGCGGACCGAGTTCGCGTTCGACGCCGAAGGGCGCCGGACCGGGCGACAAGTGTTCGCGGGGGCCGCGCTGCTGAGCGCGATGGCGTTTGCGACCGCGCCCGGGCTGGCTTCGGGGCTGGACTCTCCGCATTTGAGTGATGACGGGGCCGGGGGGGCCGCGGCTGGGTACGTGTACGAGGGGGAGCACGCGCTGGCGCGGTTCGACGCCGGGTCGACCGAGCCGGTCTACTACCTGCGCGACGCGATGGGGTCGGTCATCGGGCTCGTCGATGGGAGTGGGACCGGCACGGGGCGGGTGCACTACGACGGCTTTGGGAACGAGCGGCGCCGCGATGGGGCGTTGGCTGCGTTGCCCGTGGAGGGTGGGCCGCGGTTTCAGGGGATGTGGGAGGAGCCGGGGCTCGGGTACTACGTGCGGGCACGGAGGTATGACCCGAGGACGGGGCGGTTTGGCTCGCGGGACCCAGGTCCGACCCAAACTCGACGCCCAACATCAACGCTTCCCTATGCATTCGCAGATGGAAACCCCTATTTCCTCCTCGACCCGACAGGACTTTCAGCGGACAGCGTTCTCGACCTGGAAGCCGCGGCAATCGCGGCGCTATTAATCACTGTAGCGATATCGACAAGCCTGCCACGTGATCAGGTATCTGACCGCGTACGCACCCGCCGTCGCGGCTGGGTAATCGTTAGCGCATCGGATGCCATTCATGCGGTCGCCGCATATCGTCTCTATGGCATATCCAACTTCCCCATAATAAACATCGTTGAACCACTGGACTCCGGAATCGCACACGTGAACGAGTTGTGGGCACCTCCGGATCCATTCGACCCGGATCAGTACTCCGACACCGCTGCTCGTTACAGCGCACTCGGCAAATGGAAGTCTTGGTTCGCCGTCGGTGCACTACCGGTCGTCCGACGCAGCGTCCTCTTGGGTGGTGGAGGCACGCCACTCACCGAGTGGTCACAGTCCGCGCCCTATCGCTAGGCAACCATTCATGCAGCGACTAATCGTCAAGCCGGATCCCAGCTCTCATTCGCTCGACTCACTGATCGACAGTATCGCCTTGCCGAGCCCAAGTTGGATCGATTGCATCGTGATTCTGGCCGGCCTTGGCCCTTATCATCTTGCCAGGAAAGCCAGCGACTTGGTGCGGAAAGGAGCTGCGTTGGCCGGCGTCCACTATCTTCCTCTCCTCGGGCCATCGACGCTGCGAGGACGTGGGACGGTTGTGAACATTCAGGCGGAATCGGGGGAGGTGCTTACACTAGACTCGTCGGCGAGAGGGTTCCTCTCCCTCGACTATCTGCTTCGAATGTGGTCGGTGGACCGTGTGAATGATCCGTTCTCGTGTTTTGTCAAGACCTGCCTGGGGCCATCCACCTACCAGTTAGAGATGACTGGTTGGGCAAGGCGGTCGGCCTGGCAGGCGGGTGGCAGTTCACAGGTATGGCAAACCTCCTCACACGATCTAGCCGTTGAGCTTCCCAGCTGGGTTGCTCGTACGTCATGGCAGGAGATCGCGGAGCGGGCGCGAGGATGGACCCCCCCCGGCGAGTTCGCGGTACGGGAAGGTCTGCATCTTTATGTAGATGGGTTGGGCTCGAACTTGGGTTCGTGCCCTGAACTGTGTGTCTCCTATGCCCGTCTAGCTCCGGAGACGGATGTGGCGGACAAGGCGGATGTGCTCGCTAGGGCGGCTCTATCGCCGTATTGTGGTGTCTCAATTCTGACCGTACTGGCCATGCGGCTTCCGGATCTACGCACCCTTAGGAACGAGTTGACATCTTTGGGAATTGAGGCGACAAAATCAGTGCACCCAGGCGTGCTATACGGTGGAATCGCTCTCTTGATCGCTGCAAGGAATGCCTTTGGAGAGGATTCCCTCGCGGATCGCATTCAGGACGGGTTCGCGCGGGGCGTGCGCGTTGGCAAGCGCGATGCTTCGCATACATATCTGATAGCCATGGAGGCGTTGATTGAAGGTTCTGTGCACTCGAGTCGGTTGGTAGACTTGGCACTCAGCGGCCCGCTTCATGGGGTGGCAGAGATGGGGTCAATACTCTGTGCGATTGGCTCCAAGGAGAGCGTTGCGAGATTACGCCGTGCGGCGGAGAAGACCGGCCCGGCGGCCTCCGAGGCGAGAGCAGTAATTGCCGCAGGATTGGGTGGTGCCGGTGCAGCTCGGCCGGCCTGGAGAGTCCGCCGGATTGAGCACTATCGTCAGCAGCTGAAGGGACGACAGCGATGAGGGAAAGGCGCTCTGCGAGATGGTCGCACCCGGGATCTCGCAGTGCGTTGTGGCAACTCAGTGCGGCGGTCCTGCCGTTGTAAGCTCGGGAGGGGAGGCTGGATTGATGTCGACGGTGAGTGACCCACGCGACTATGAGGAGATGCTACGCCACGGAATCGCATTCGACGCATTGGAGCACGGCGTGCGTCAGTTGCTTCAGGCGCGCTTCCTCGAGAGACTGCAGACGTTGCCCTTGGTTGGCGAGCAGTCACCCGGCTGGCCACGTGTTCGTGCACACGAACGGGTCGAGGTGTACGTGACTACCGGCGGTGAGCGCATAGACGAGGGCGTCGTCACGATTGCCGGCGTTTTCCAGACCAGTTCGGGCGTTCTCGTTGCCTTCGAAACCGGGGCGAACTGGACGCCGAGTACTCCGGTGACACTGGCCCTTACGAGCGGTGAAAGGCATGTGCGAAGTGGGATGCCATGGCAGCGGACTTTTGTTTCTCTGGGGATCAATGAATCGCATTGCGAGCATGTAAGAGAGCGAGCCCAAATCGTCAGTGATCCGAGGCGATATTTGGACAAGATCCGCTCTCAGGTGAGGGACGGAGAGGTCGAGCCGTTCGTAGCGATCGCGCGACTCAGCGATCTCACCGAATTCCTGCTGGCCGAGAGAGATGACGCGCATGCCTTGGCCGAACTCGAGCAGTGGGAGGAAGGTAAGTGAGCGGAGGCTTCTCAAACAGTCCCTGTTTGGAGTAGCACGATCCCACCCAGGGTCTCAGCGAGCTCGTCCGCCGCCTGCGGCGTGAGGGCGTGATGCAGTTCGTCGGTGCCGGTGTCTGGGAGATTCACGATTGGGAGAGATTCGACCGGTGGGCTACGTTCTTTGTGGGGGACCTGCCATGACGGGTCGGAGTGTGAGGTTTCCGTCGCGCCGAATCGACGGCACCTTCGTGGTAGATGTCGTGGTCCGAGTTCCGCATTCCGTCTCCGCGGACATGGGCGAATGGCTGGAGCACTGGGTAGCTTCCAATCTGACTTGGCGTTGGGAAACCGATCGAGCCGCCTCAGGAGAAGCTCAAGAGAGCCGATGTCTACAGTTGTCAAAGGCATTCGATCCGCTTCCACGTGTGCATGTCATTGATGAGGACATTGTCCACATACGTCTTTTCGGCACTCGAGAGGCCGTCTTCTGGCGAGATTGGGTTGCCAGACTGTTGCAGGATGCCGAAGCTGACTTCGGAACTGTCGAGGTACTCCGAGTGAAAGACGCGCAGGTAGCCTGAGGGGGGGGCTGGATCCCTATCGGGTGCAGATCGGCTCATGCCGGGTCACGCAGCCCACGGAAGTTCTTGAGGAATGTCGGTCTGGAGCTGCTCGGGGACTGGTTGATCTGAGAGGCCACCCGTAGTCGGTCGGAGGGCTGCGAAGATCTGTCCGAGGTGCGGGACCTCGGGAGGGGCGGGGGGCGTGCTTGCGAAGATCTGTCCGAGGTGCGGGACCTCGGGAGGGCGGGGGGTGACGGATCGCGGACGTCCGACGCCGGTTTCTGGTCCACCGTGCGCCCGCCAGCTCGTCCGGTTGGTCCGGCGGGCGCCGATCCCAGCGGGAAACACCGCCATCCGGTCGGCTCCCTGCAATTCGAACGGACCGGTGCGCGGCTCGGGCTGTCACCGAGCCGCGCGTGGCCTCGAGGGCCGACCGAGCCGAGCTACGTGTCGGGCTCGGGCTTGTGGCGCCGCGCGTCCTGGTTGCGCAGGATCACGAGCCGGGCCGTGTGTTCCCGAGCCGCGCTCTCGACGGGCGACTCGAGCCCACGTGTCTGGACCGGAGGGGGCGCGTCGTCGCCATCCACGGCGCGAGGCCCCGCGCCGAGGTCGGCCGGATCGACTCCGTCCTCACGCGCATCGGGGACCTGCTCTTGGAGCTCCTCGAGCGCCGCGCCACACGCGGTCGCGACGGCGTCCCGCGCGGCGAACGGCGACGCGGGCCACAGCGCGCTCCGGTCCGAGTTGCAGAGCACCGCGTCGGGGTGCATCTCGGCCACGTTGGCGCCGTGCTGGGCGACCATCTGCAAGGTGCCGCACGGGAAGGCGGCGTCACGGTCGCCGGCCGTCCACGCGTGGCCCCGAAGCGCTGGTCCTCGAGCCGCAGGTGCTCGTCGATCTCGCGATGCTCCTCCGGCAGCCAGCCGCGACCGATCTTGTACCGAGGCACGGGCCGACCGCGCCGCTCGCGGCACGTGGCCGGCTCGCAGAACGGGTGGATGCGCTTCAGCTTCTGTGCGCCGACGACCCCACCGAGGCGCTCTCGGGCGAGCGCCCGCTCCTGCTGTTCGACGGCCTTCTCGAGCCAGTACACGAGCCCTTCGAGGTCGCTGCCGAACAAGCGCGCCAGCTCCGGTGGTGGGGTGAACACCAGCTCTCGCTCGAGACGGGAAGATCTGTCCGAGGTGCGGGACCTCGGGAGGGGCGCTTCGGGACGACGCTCGCCTTCGGCTACGACGGCGCCGGACGGATGATCACTCGCACCGGCTCCGACGGCTCGTCCCGGTCCTACAGCTACGCGCCCGGCAACCGCCTCGACACCATCACCGACGCGACCGGCACGACCACGTACCACTACGACGCGGCAGGCCGGATGAGCGGCCTCGACTACCCGAGCCAGCTCGGCTTCGAGCGGCAGTGGGACCCGAGCGACCGCATCGAAGCCGTCCGCGTCCACGCCGACCCCGCAGTCGACGCGAGGGTCTTCGAGTCCACCTACACCTACGACGAGGCCGGCAACCTCGAGAGCGTGACCGACCCCTTCGGGCGGACCACCACCTACACCTACGACGCGCTCAACCGCCTCGCGACCGAGACGCGGCCCAACGGCGTCACGAGCACCCACACCTACGACGGCCGCGGCTGGGTGACCTCCATCGTGCACGCCGACGCGGGCGGCACCGTGATCGCGTCGGTGGCCTACCTCCGGTCGCCGAGCGGCGAGCCCACCCGCATTACCCGGGAGGACGGCAGCTACGTCCTAGTCGACTACGACCCCGCGCTGCGGGTCGAGAGGGAGCGCTACTTCGACGCATCGGACGTGCTCGAGGAGGAGCTCGCCTACACCTACGACGCCGACGGCAACCGCACCTCGCGCACCCAGGCGCTTGGCGGCGGCCCGGGCGTGACCGAGACTTACGTCTATGGACCGGGCTCGGAGCTGCTGCGCGTGGAAGTCGGCGGCGTGCCCACGCAGGAGTTCACGTACGACGCGGGCGGGCGCGTGACCCGCATCGTTCGGGACGGGCGGGACCTGACGTTCACGTACGACGCGGACGACCACGTCGTCGCGATCGACGAAGCCGGGACCGGAGAGACCACGCGGTTCGCGTTCGACGCCGAGGGGCGGCGGACGGGGCGGCAGGTGTTCGCGGGGGCCGTGCTGCTGAGCGCGATGGCGTTCGCGACCGCGCCGGGGCTGGCTTCCGGGCTGGACTCTCCGCATCTGTCGGATGACGGGGCCGGGGGTGCTGCGGCTGGGTACGTCTACGTGGGGGAGCACGCGCTCGCGCGGTTCGATGCGGGGTCGACTGAGCCTGTGTACTACCTGCGCGACGCGATGGGGTCGGTCATCGGGCTCGTCGATCAGAGCGGCTCGAGCACGGGGAGGGTGCACTACGACGGGTTTGGGAATGAGCGGCGCAGCGATGGCGGGCTGGCGGGGCTGCCGGCGGAGGGTGGGCCGCGGTTTCAGGGGATGTGGGAGGATGGCGGGCTCTACTACGTTCGGGCCCGACTCTATGATCCCGCTAGCGGCCGTTTCCTTGCTGCCGAACCGGCGCGAATCCAACGTCTTGATCCTGCTCGTACTTCGACATATCTACTGGGCCGCAACAACCCGTTCATGAGTCGAGATCCCGATGGTCGATTCGCAGCCGCACTCTTTGTCCCCGCCCTTCTCAACGTGGGATTCCGAATCCAGGAGTCGACGGCAAAGCGTGCTCTGTTCATAGCGTTCGTCGCGAGCGTCGCTCTAGCGGCTGGTGTCCTTGATGCTGATGAGGCCTCAGAACTATCGTTCTCCGACATCCCCCGGGCACTCAGCCTGCTCGTTTTCAATCGCACGAGGGATGTTCGAAGAGCTTGCAGACAACTCGGCCTAGATTCCGCGCAGTGCCGACGAGCTATTCATAGTGTCAAAGATTCCGCGGGCCTCGGTGGTGCCGATGATATTGAAATCGACACCGTGACGGGAGATGTGTTCGACGCTGAGACCGGTGAGTGGATTGGCAACATTCTTGACGAAGACTGAAGATAGAGATTCGAGATCGAGTTGGTCGATGTTCCTCGACGTGCCCAGCGGGCACGGCGTGGAGGCACTCGCGGGAAGGCTCGATCCGCACCCCCCGGGAGTCCCGCGTCCGCGAGTCCGTCCGCGGGACTCGGGCGCGTTGATCCAATTTGAAGTATCCTCAGATGTAGATTGGTCGGCTGCGGGAATCCAGCGAGTTGCCGACACCCTGCGGCAGTGCCGCGAGTTTCTTGGTGAGGTGCTGTCCTCCGCAGGGGCAGAAGCCCAAGACGCACCGTCCGCGCGAGTCTCCCTCGTTGGTGATGTGTCAGGTGCAGCATTTCGTCTTCGACCGGGGGACAACCTCCTCTTTGAAGTCTTGCGCACGACCGGCCTTGGGTTCCGACTTGAGGCGATGCTGGAAGCGAAGGTCGGAGCGCCGAGAGACTTCAAGTATTCTTGCTCTGCCAGGCAGCATGGCAGAGCTCTTGCTCGAGTGGAAGTCGCCTCCCGCCGACTTGCTTCGGCTATCAGCACTCTGACAAACAGTCTGATTCACGCGGTCGGCGCAGAGAACCTAGATGAGCTAGTCTTCCACGTTGTCTCCGGCTCAGGTCAGGTAGGGTTTGACTTTGAACCGGCCATTGTTTCACTTGTTTCCAACTATCGCTTGGAGATCGTTGGTTCTTCTTCTGCGCCGTGTGCAGGCGATGACAGATGATCGCACCTGGGGTCTCGCCGGTGGCCATGACAACAGGTGTTGCGATCCGCGGCTCCGCTCGAAGCGGAGCGCGCCCGTACGGCGCCCGCCGACGGGCCCGTTCGGCCCGCCAGAGCGGATTCCTGCACCGCCTCACGCCCGACGGAACCGCTCGAGCTCCCGGGGAAAGATGATCCCACCCGGGGTCTCTTGGAGGCCGCGACAACTTTGGTTGTATCCATGCGGGGGATGGTCGCAGTCGGAGCCCTCGACGGTCCCGGAGCGCCCCCCGACCACACCTCCTGGGCCCGCACCGGCGGATTCCTGCACCGCTCGAGCCACGACGGACGCACCGCGGCCCGAGAACCTCTCGGTTCCCGGGCATCGACTCGCGATCCGGCACGGCCTAAGGAGGGTCCGCCACGCGCATGCCGTGGCGCGCCCGCATGAGATACGTCCCGTACGGCCAGATGATGTCGCGCTCGCCCGCGCGGTAGCGGCGCCAGCAGGCGCGGTAAGATGATCCCACCAAGATGATCCCACCCGGTGGACACCAAGATGATCCCACCCGGGGTCTCTTGGAGGCCGCGACAACTTTGGTTGTATCCATGCGGGGGATGGTCGCAGTCGGAGCCCTCGACGGTCCCGGAGCGCCCCCCGACCACACCTCCTGGGCCCGCACCGGCGGATTCCTGCACCGCTCGAGCCACGACGGACGCACCGCGGCCCGAGAACCTCTCGGTTCCCGGGCATCGACTCGCGATCCGGCACGGCCTAAGGAGGGTCCGCCACGCGCATGCCGTGGCGCGCCCGCATGAGATACGTCCCGTACGGCCAGATGATGTCGCGCTCGCCCGCGCGGTAGCGGCGCCAGCAGGCGCGGTAGTCCTGCCGGAACACCACGACCTCCTTGGCCGCCTCGATGCGCTCGGCGACGCGGCCGGGGCCGGTGGCGAATGCGAAGATCTGTCCGAGGTGCGGGACCTCGTGGCGAATGCGAAGATCTGTCCGAGGTGCGGGACCTCGGGAGGGGCGGGGGGCGACGGATCGCGGACGTCCGACGCCGGTTTCTGGCCCACCCTGCGCCCGCCAGCTCGTCCGGTTGGTCCGGTGGGCGCCGATCCCAGCGGGAAACACCGCCATCCGGTCGGCTCCCTGCAATTCGAACGGACCGGTGCGCGGCTCGGGCCGTCACCGAGCCGCGCGTGGCCTCGAGGGCCGACCGAGCCGAGCTACGTGTCGGGCTCGGGCTTGTGGCGCCGCGCGTCCTGGTTGCGCAGGATCACGAGCCGGGCCGTGTGCTCCCGAGCCGCGCTCTCGACGGGCGACTCGAGCCCACGTGTCTGGACCGGAGGGGGCGCGTCGTCGCCATCCACAGCGCGAGGCCCCGCGCCGAGGTCGGCCGGATCGACTCCGTCCTCACGCGCATCGGGGACCTGCTCTTGGAGCTCCTCGAGCGCCGCGCCACACGCGGTCGCGACGGCGTCGCGCGCGGCGAACGGCGACGCGGGCCACAGCGCGCTCCGGTCCGAGGCGCAGAGCACCGCGTCGGGGTGCATCTCGGCCACGTTGGCGCTGTGCTGGGCGACCATCTGCAAGGTGCCGCACGGGAAGGCGGCGTCACGGTCGCCGGCCGTCCACGCGTTCCAGGCGGTCCCGCCCTCGGCCCCGAAGCGCTGGTCCTCGAGCCGCAGGTGCTCGTCGATCTCGCGATGCTCCTCCGGCAGCCAGCCGCGACCGATCTTGTACCGAGGCACGGGCCGACCGCGCCGCTCGCGGCACGTGGCCGGCTCACTGAACGGGTGGATGCGCTCTAGCTTCTGTGCGCCGACGACCCCACCGCTCCTGCTGTTCGACGGCCTTCTCGAGCCAGTACACGAGCCCTTCGAGGTCGCTGCCGAACAAGCGCGCGAGCTCCGGTGGTGGGGTGAACACCAGCTCTCGCTCGGCCGGCTGTTGGCTGCCGAAGTACACGTCCGGCCGCTTCACCACG
This sequence comes from Sandaracinaceae bacterium, assembly GCA_020633195.1. GTDB lineage: Bacteria > Myxococcota_A > Polyangia > Polyangiales > Sandaracinaceae > JACKEC01. The sequence continues at coordinate 383,502 of JACKEC010000019.1, forward strand.
ACGACGCCACCACGCAGGAGGCTCAACGGGCTCAGCCAACCCGGCCAGTCGGCGGACCGCTCGACGAGGCCGGCCTTGGGCCCTTGCAGGTGCGAGTAGAGGACCCACTCGAGCTGCGCGCCCGCGTCCACCAGGTGCATCGCGTGCGTGGACCGCCCGTCCCAGACCTGCTGCGGAGCGTCGTAGCCGCGACTCAGCAAGTGCTCTTGCAGGAAGCGCGCGCTCTCGTGATGCCGGATGCGGAACACCTCCCCGATGTTCGTCTCGTAGCCGGGCGTGATCGTCGAGTAGGCGTCGATCTCCAGATGTGCAGCTCGGCGAGCGCCGAAATGCGGACCGGCTTGGTCACCTGCCTCGACGCGCGCGGAGCTTCGCGAGGACGTCGTCGGCGGGTACGGTGTCACCGTTCGCTGCTTGACGCAGGCTCTCCGAGATCGCGGCGTCGAGCGCGGCACGCTCCCGGTCGTCGAGCTCGTCCCCCTCGTCGTCGATCACGAGCTCGAGCACCGTCCCCTCGGGGAGCGTCGTCGGCTCGTCCATCACGAGACGTCCGTTGGTCACGGTGGCTTTCACGCCCATGACCCAACCCTACCGCTGACGCGACGCCCCAGGCGAGACCCGATGGGGCGCTGTCAACCAGCTCGACGTCGCCAAGCGGCTGGCTGCAAACCGCTTTTCGGGTTCGCTCAGCGGTCACGCACGGGAGCTACGAGACGAGTCCTGGTTCCCGAATTCCTGAACGCCTCCTGACCTGAAACAGGCACACCACCGACGCCGCCGACCTCGACGAGATCCTCGAGAACCTGAACGCGTCCTGACGAGGCCCATGCGAGAACCGCACGCCGCGGTGCGGAGCCGGCACGCCGGGCGCCGCGCTGGGTGAGTGCGCCCCGCGACTCGGCCTGGCACTCGCCCTGCTGGAGGGAGGGGGCATGCGTCGACGCCTCATCGCCGGAGCCAGCGCCGTTCTCTTGCTCGCGTGCGGCTCGCCGGCGAGCGGACCCCTCGACGCCGCCGCGCCGGCGGACGCGGGCACGGCCGACGCGGGGGCTCCCGACGCGGGCGCGATCTCCTCGGACGCCGGCGCGCCGACCGCGCCGTGCGATGCGTTCGCGTCGGGGCGGACGGTCGGCGTGACGCGCTGCGAGGTCGGCGCGGAGGCTGGCTACACGCTGTTGTCGCCGATCGGGACCCGGGCGACGTACCTCGTCGACCTCGACGGGCGGCTGGTGCATCAGTGGACCCACGCCCTGCCGCCCGGTCAATCGGTCTACCTCCTCGAGGACGGGCGCCTCCTGCGGCCGACCGATCCGGGCGACGGCGCGATCGGCGCCGGCGGGCAGGGCGGCGGGGTCGAGCTCGTGGCCTGGGATGGCACGGTCGAGTGGAGCTTCACGTACTTCGACGACACCAAGCGCGCGCATCACGACGTGGCGTGGCTCCCGAGCGGGAACGTCGTGCTCATCGCCTGGGAGCGCGTCTCCGAAGCGGACGCTCGAGCCGCGGGGCGCGTGGCGCCTCTCGGAGCCGCGGAGCTCTGGCCCGACCACCTCGTCGAGGTGCGGCCCGAGCCGGACGGCGGAGCGACGATCGTCTGGGAGTGGCACGCGTGGGACCACCTCGTGCAGAGCAACGACGCCTCGCTGCCCACCTACGGCGAGCCGTCCGAGCACCCGGAGCGCATCGACGTCGACTTCGGAGGCACCCGGAGCGCCGACTGGCTGCACCTCAACTCGGTGGCGTACGACGCCGACCACGACCAGCTGATCCTGAGCGCGCACAACGCCAACGAGATCTGGGTGATCGATCACGCGACGAGCACCGAAGAGGCGCGCGGCCCCGCCGGTGATCTCCTCTACCGCTGGGGCAACCCGGCGGCGTGGGGGGCCGGAACGGCGGCCGACCGTCGCCTCTATGGCCAGCACGACGCGCACCTGATCCCCGCCGGACGGCCGGGCGAGGACCACCTGCTGGTGTTCAACAACGGCGACATGCGCGACCGCGTCTACTCCAGCGTCGACGAGCTCGAGCTGCCGCGCGCCGTCGACGGCACGTTCATGCGCGACGCGTCCGGAGCGTGGGGGCCCGACGAGCTGGTGTGGACGTTCGAGGATCCAGGGACGTTCCACTCGGCCAACATCTCCGGCGCGCAGCGGCTCTTCGCCGGGACCACGCTCGTCTGCGAGGGCGCGAACGGGCGGCTCTTCGAGATCACACCCGACGGCGACGTGGTGTGGGAGTACCTCGTCCCGGTAGGCCGCGCCGGCGTCCTGCCGCCCGGCTCGACGAGCCCGCGCAGCTCCGTGTTCCGCGCCTACCGCTACGCCGCCGACTACCCCGGGCTGAGCGGACGCGATCTGACGCCCGGCGCGCTCCTCGAAGAGACGGACTAGCCATGGAGGGGCGCCCCCTGGTCGACGGGCTCCGCATCCACGAAGCTCGGCGCAGGAGGTCTCCGTGCATCGACTCGCTTCGCGTTCGCTTCTCATCGCCCTGTGCGCCAGCCTCGCCGGCGCTTGCTCCAACGACACCCCGGCCGACGCCGGAGGCGGGCCCGTCGACTCGGGATCGAGCGACATGGACTCCGGGTCCACGGCGGACTCCGGGGCGAGCGACTCGGGCGCGACGAGCGACTCGGGCACGAGCGACTCGGGCGCGACGAGCGACTCGGGGACGACGAGCGACTCGGGCGCGACCGACGCGGCGACCCCGGCCGGCCCGTGCCCCGCGACGCGGCCCGACGCGTCGGACGCGTGCACCGAGGAGGGCCGCGTCTGCGAGTACGGCGTCCGTACCTGCCTCTCCGTCGCCGAGTGCGTCTCGGGCGCGTGGCAGGTCGCGATCCCGCGCTGCCCGCCGCCCCCCACCGGCGGCTGCCCGGCGACGCGCGAGGCGGCCTCGGGGACCGCGTGCGCGGGCGACGAGGGCGCCTCCTGCGTCTACGACGACGGGCTGCTCTGCACGTGCACGTCGTGCCCCGTGCCGTACCCGATCTGCATGGTCGTGGACCCGCCGGTGTGGGCCTGCGAGGCCCCCAACCCCGACATGGACTGCCCCGTCGCGCAGCCGCTCCTCGGCACCGAGTGCAGCATGGAGGCGCAGACCTGCGACTACGGCTGCGAGGAGGGCGAGCGGCGCGTGTGCTCGGGCGGCGGCTGGATCGCCGGCTCGGCGCCCGGCGGCTGCCCGCGCTCGACGCGCCGGGCGAAGCGCGACATCGAGTACCTCGACGCCGACGACGTCGACGCGCTCGCCGGGGAGGTCGCGCGGACGCGGCTCGCGACCTACGAGTACACCGACCCGGCGCTCGCCGGCCGTCGCCACCTCGGCTTCATCCTCGAGGACCAGCCGGGGTCGTACTCGGTGGATCCGGAGCGCAGCCAGGTCGACCTCTACGGCTACACGAGCATGCTCGTGGCGGCGGTGCAGGCCCAGCAGCGTCAGATCGACGCCCTCGAGCGCGAGGTCCGCGAGCTCCGAGCCACGCGGCCAGCTCGCTGAGGGCCGCGCTCAGGCGGTGCGCAGGGTCGGGGCGCGGCGCGAGCCGTGCCGCGCGAGCGCCATCGCCCCGAGGGTCCACACGCTGCCGACCGCGACGAGGGCGGCGCCGAGGGTGAGCCCGAGGGTCAGCCGCAGGCCGAGGAGGATCGAGCCGAGGCGGGCGGAGCGGGTGTCGTCGTCGTTCATCATGGTCTCTGTCTCCCGTGTTCTGAGAGACAGAGACGGCCGCTCCGAGACGTGAACGAGAATTCGTCCACGCCGCGAAAATACTTCACGTCATGCTTCGCAGCCCGGAACCGCGAGAGAAGCCGCTCAGGCGCAGCGCTGGTAGGGCATGACGTCCTCCCGCACCCCGCCCACTGGCTCGCTCTTCAAGGCGAGCCTCACGATCTCCATGAAGTCGGCCTCCGGGCCGAGCTCGCCCTGGACCCGCTCGAGCATCCCTCGCGCCTCACGCTCGCTCCACGACATCGAGCGCAGCGCCTGGTGCGCGTCCCGCATCACCGACGCGCCTGGGCCCTCGATCCTCTGCGACCCGTACGGCCGCCCATCGGCGTGCCGATAGACGAACCCCTCGCTGAACCGCCCGCTCACCTCGAGCGCACCGGCGTGCGCCGCGCGGTGATGCGCCGAGCACAGCCCCACGAGGTTCTCCGGATGGTGATCGCCGCCCTCGCTGCGGTGTCGCACGTGGTGGAGGTGCAGATACGCCGAGTTCGAGCAGCCGGGCACGGCGCACCGGTGGTGCTGACGCCGCTCCACCTGCCGTCGCGTCTTGGGCGGGATCGTCTGCGAGGCCCGCTTCGCGGGTCCCTCGCCGTCGACGACCCCGAGGTGCTCCGCGTCGCAGCAGGCCATCGCCACCGTCACGTCGTCCACCGGGACCGACTCTCCGGCGGCGTCGATCACCGCACCGCGGTGCGCGTCGATGGTCAGCGCGATCTGATACGGCGCGCGCCCCGACTCCCCCTCACCATCACCACTGAGGTAGGCGAGCATCGCCTGGGTCACGAACGTCGAGTCGTCGACCGATGCGCCCGCCGACGTCACGGCCCGCTCCCGCGCCGCCAGGAGCAGCGCGTAGGCGTCGGGCAATAGCTCGAGGGTCACCCGGTGCGGAACCAGCGCGGGCTCGGGCTCGTCGGTCGGGAGGTCTCCGGGCTGCCGACCCGCGACCTCGCGCTGGACCTCCGAGCCGGTCTTCCCCTCGACGCTGGCGAGCCACTCGGCCTCCGTCTCCGGCGTGGCGACCCGGCAGAGCTCGCGCACCACCGTGTAGACGACGTCGCCGTCAGCGAACGCCTGATTCAAACACGGAAGCTGTCGCAGCGCGCGCGCGACGCGGAGCCGGTCTTCGACACCGCGGGGCCCGAAGCCGAAGACCCGCGCCCCGTACTCGCGCATGGACGCGTAGCCGTGGAGCCGCTCGACCTGCAGCTCGTCGCCGCGCAACAGCCACTCCAGCAGCGCGTGGTCCTGCTGGTTCCGGGCGCGCGCCATGCGTCGGAGGACGGCGTCGACGGCTTCGGCGGTGAGGGTGGAGCCGGTATCCTCGCAGGGAACAATATCCATTGACCGATGATAGCAGAACGCGTGTTCAGTGCAAGGGTTTCTCGTTTGAAATCTCGTTTGTCTCCACGTCGCCACCGGCCGCCATCCCGTCGGGGGGCTGGGGGGAACCCCCAGTGAGGCGCGCAACGCGCGCCGCGGCCCAACGGCGCTCGCGGTCGCCGACGGGGTGGCGTGCGCCTCGACGGCCGCATCGGGCACCCCCGTCTTCGCCGCCTCCCTCGTAGCCCACACGAACCCGCGGCCGTCGTCGATCCGAGCGGGGCGCTCCACCGGTCTGGCCGAACGGACCCGCGGGCTACGTCAGGAGAGCCAAGTGAGATCAGGCGGAGGCGCGGGCGCCGTCGGGGGCGGTCGTCGAGGCCCGCCGCATCAGCGGGTCGGACTCGCGCCAGCCCTTCGGATCCGAGGTCGGGTAGACGGGCACGTCGTAGGTGCGCGCCTTGATCCGCTCGAAGCTCGTCGCCCCGTCGGTCTTGACCGGGACGTGATGGAACGAGAGCGAGAGGTAGAAGATCCGGTAGTGGAAGAAGTTCTTCTGCACGATGATGTCGGCCTTGCGGGCCTTCAGCCCGAGCGCCGCCCAGAACTTCGGGTGGATCGGCAGGGGCGGCCGCTCGCAGATCGCGATGTGCGTCGTGCCCACGTCGAGGCGAAGGGTGCGGCCCGAGTCGCCGACCGTGCGCGCGGCGATGGTCGCGCCCGCGATCTCGACCGGCGGCATGCCGTAGCCCGGCGTGCCCTTCAGCGTGAAGGCGACGCGCGCCCCGTTCGGCTGCGACCAGAGCGCCTCGACGGCCTCGGGGTCGTGGACCGGCACGTACGACACGAGGTCGCGCGCGTGCTCGAGCAGCGCCTTGGTCACGTGCGTGTTCCCGCCTGGCGCGCCCGCGCCGACGATGTCGTCGCAGTCCACGAGGGTGACGGGGCCGAGCTTGCGCAGGTTGCTCTGGCGGGCTTCGTCGATCGCCGCCTCGGGCGTCAGGAACGTGGGGATCGGGACCTCGCGCTTGGCCCACGCGCGGTCGGCGAGCTCGTCGGCGAGCCGGGCCGCGAGGGCCTCGTCACCGTCGGTGCAGATGTGCGCGGCCCAGCCGAGATCGTCGGCCGACGTGAAGGGGTGGACCATGAAGAGGCTCGCGCTGAGCACGCGCGGGTCGTCCCGCTCGAGCTTCTTCATCCAGCGGAACACCTCGTTCATCGGGGGCAGGAAGTCGATGCCCTGGCCGCCGCCGAGGAGCAGCGGGAGCTTGCGCCACGCGTGGGTCGGCCGGACCTGGCCGCGCAGGGCGCGGATCAGGCGGTTGCCCGCGCGGAAGCCCGTGGGCGCGAGGTCCCAGTGCGGGTTGGTGCGGTAGCCGATGAGCACGTCGACCGGATCGATGAGCCCGTTCGACAAGTTCGCGTGCAGGTCATAGCTGACCGCGATCTTGGTGTCGGGCCCCACGACCTCGCGCACGCGGCGCAAGATCATGGCCTCGGGCGCCTCGGAGAGGCCCTCGACCTGCATCGAGCCGTGGAGCGCGAGGTACACGCCGTCGACGGCGCCGGCGCGCTCGAGGCGCTCGATGAGGTCCTCGAGGAGCCACGCGAAGCAGTCCGCGGCGAGCGGGCCGCTCGGCACCGCGAGCGAGCTCGCGAGCGGGATCGCCTCGACGTCGCCGGCGCCGCGGGCCGCCGCGCAGAAGCCGCTGAGCTCGGCGGCGGGCAGGTAGCCCTCGAGCTCGGAGCCGCGCAGCGAGCACGCCCGCGCGAGCGCGGCGCCCTCGAGCCGGTGCATCCGCTCGAAGTCCTCGCGCGTCGTGAGCGAGGGCGAGTACGCGCACGCCTCGTGGAAGATCCGCCCGTACGCGATGCGCAGCGGGCGACCGCCTCGGCCGAGCCGGATCACGAGTAGAGCTCCCCGATGAAGAGCACGAGCAGCGCCTGGCGCGCCGCGGGCGACGCGGCGTTGATGAGGCGGTGGATCATCGCGGACTGGTGCGGGAGCTGGCCGTCGGCGATCCCGAGCTGGCTCATCAGCATCCCGGAGTCGAGGCCGCCGCCGCCCCCGCCGGCGACCATCTCGAGCATCTGCACGACCTGCGCGGGCGGCTCGATGGTCGCGGGCAGCCCCTCCATGCACGCGACGAGGTCCTCGCCGAACGCGGCCGCGTTGGCGGCGTTGCCCGGGTCCATCGTGAGGTGGATGTGCGCCGGCGACCGCCCGAACGCGTAGGTCGGCTGCACGTGCCAGCCGCGCTCGGTGAGGCGGTCGGCGAGCTCGAAGACGTCGCCCTCGGTGGTGCGGAACGCGAAGCAGCCCATGTCCGGCTTGGTGAGCAGCTCGAGGCCGTCGGTCGCCTCGACGACGCTCATCACGGTCTTGGCGCCGTCCCACATCTGCTTGGCGCGCTCGCGGTAGCCCTCGCGGCCGAGGTAGTGCAGCAGGGTGAACGCGGCGCCCGTCGCGGCGATGGACTTGCTGCCCAGCGTGGTCGAGTTGACGATCGCGTAGCCGCTCCAGTTGGCGCACGCGAAGTACTGCGCGTCGCGGATGTCGCGGCGCGCCGACAGCAGCACCGAGATGCCCTTGGGCGCGAACCCGTACTTGTGCAGGTCCATCGAGAGCGTGGTGACGCCGTCGACCGACAGGTCGAAGCGCGGCAGGTCCTCGCCGTTCTCGACCATGAAGGGCAGGACGCAGCCGCCGACGCAGGCGTCGACGTGCATGAGCGCGCCGTGCTCCTTGGCGAGCGCCGCGAGCTGCTCGATCGGGTCGATCACGCCGTGCGCGTAGGAGACCGCGGAGCCGACCACGAGGATGACGTCGTCGGTCATCTTCGCGCGGGCGTCGTCGACCTTCGCGCGGAACGTCTCGTCGACGTCCACCACGATGATCTCCACGCCGAGGTAGGTCGCCGCCTTGTGGAAGCAGGCGTGCGCCGTCTCGGGCAGCAGCATCTTCGGGGTCTTGATGTGCGGGCGGTTCTTGCGCGCCCAATCGCGCGCGCCCTTCACCGCGAGCATCACGGACTCGGTGCCGCCGGCGGTCGCCGTGCCGCACGCGCCCTCGGGCGCGTTCAGCAGCTCGAGGCAGGCCGCCACGACCTGGTTCTCGACCTTGCGGGCGGAGGGGTAGACGGTCGGGTCGAGGCCGTTGATGCCCATGCACGCGGCGTACGCCTCGCGCGCGAGCTCGCGCGTCTCCGCGCCAGCGTCGTAGACGAAGGCGAACGCGTGACCGTCGCTCTTCAGGTCGCGGGCTCGGTGATCGGTCAGCGCGGCGAGCACCTCGTCGCGACTCTTGCCCTGCTCCGGAAACGCTCGACCCGTCATCTCGTCCTCCCGCTCGCTCATCATTAGTTGACGATGTGTCAGATAACATTCTTCGACGATGTGTCAGGTAACCTGTGTGCGAAGTCTCACGGGTTTTGATCGACAGGATGGGCCATGACGCGGCCCATGCGAGGCAGAACCTGCGTGATCACGGGGGCAAGCGGGGGGATCGGCCTCGCCACCGCCCGACAGCTGAAAGCGCTCGGTGCCGAGCTCTTCATCGTCGGCCGCAACCCCGACAAGCTGGCCGCGGCGGCCGAGTCGCTCGGCGCGCAGCCCTTTCAGGCCGACTTCTCGAGCCTCGACGACGTCCGCGCGCTCGCCGACGCCATCCTCGCGACCGACCGACCGGTCCACGCGCTCATCAACAACGCGGGCATCTGGCACGGCAGCTTCAAGACCTCGCGCGACGGGTTCGAGGACACCTTCGCGGTCAACCACCTCGCGCCGTACCTGCTCACCCGAACGCTCCTGCCGCGGATGCGCGAGAGCGGCGGCGCGCGCGTCGTCCACGTCAGCTCGCGCCTCCACACGCAGGCCGGGCAGACCTCGACGCTGCGCGGCCGCGCGGTCCACGCGATCAACGTGCTCGGGCTGCCCATCGCCGCCGTCCCCGCCCGCTTCGAGGAGGAGAAGCTCGATCGCCGCGAAGGGTTCCGCGGCCTCGAGGCGTACGCGCGCAGCAAGCTCGCGCAGATCCTCTTCTCGAACGAGCTCGCGCGCCGCGAGACGAAGGTCACGAGCAACTCCGTCCACCCCGGCTCGGTCGCCACCGACGTGACGCGGGACAGCAAGCTCCTCTCCCTCGGGATGCGGATCGCGTCGCTCGCGCTCAAGACCCCCGACCAGGGCGCGCGGACCAGCGTCTACGTCGCGTCCGACCCGTCGCTCGAGGGCGTCACCGGCCGCTACTTCGCCAACTCGAAGGAAGCGAAGCCAGCGGCCATCGTCCACGACGCCGAGCTCGCGGGGCGCCTCTGGAACCTGAGCGCGGACCGCGTCGGCCTCGAGCGCTAGAGAGTCAAGGTCGGTTGCGTTCGTAGAGCAGGCGCAGGCCGTCGAGGGTGAGGAACTCCTCGACGCGCTCGATCGCGCGGCTCTCCGCCGACACCAGCCGCGCGAGGCCGCCGGTGGCGATCACGGCGCAGGGGTAGCCGAGCTCGGCGATGATGCGGTCGACCATCCCGTCGACGAGGCCGACGTAGCCGTAGACGATGCCCGACTGCATCGAGTGGACGGTGTTGCGCCCGACGACCTTCGGCGGCTTGGCCACCTCCACGCGGGGCAGCTTGGCCGCCCGCGCGAAGAGCGCGTCGGCGCTGATCCGGATGCCGGGCGCGATCACGCCGCCGAGGTACTCGCCCTTGGCGGAGACGACGTCGAAGGTGGTCGCGGTGCCGAAGTCGACGACGATCACCGCGCCGCCGACGATCGCGTGCGCGGCGACGGCGTTCACGATGCGGTCGGCGCCGACCTCGCGCGGGTTCTCGTAGAGGATGGGCATCCCCGTCTTGATGCCGGGGCCCACCACGAGGGGCTCCACCCCGAACGCGAGCGACACCGCGCGCTCGATCGTCTCGGTGACGGTGGGGACGACCGAGGCGATGATCGCCGCCTCGATCTCGTTGCGGTCGACCTCGGCGACGTCGAGGAGCGATCGCAGGAGCACGTGGTACTCGTCGAGCGTCCGGTCCTTGCTCGACTCGATCCGGAAGTCGTGGATCAGGTCCGCGCCTTCGTACAGACCGAGGACGGTCTGCGTGTTGCCGACGTCCACGACGAGAAGCATGTGGACCTCAGCGGGGACGCAGGGCGAGGGCTCGGTCGAGGAGCTCGCCGAAGGTCTTGGGCTTGGGCCGCGCGACGACCTTGGCGATCGGCGCGGAGGGGGCCGCGACGGCCAGCTCGATCCGCTCGGGCTGCGGCTCGACCTCGAGCTGCGGCTCGGGCTCCGGGGGGAGCGAATCGAGGAGCACGTCGGGCTCGGGCGCCGGCTCGGGCCGGACCGTGTCGGGCGCGCGGGTGTGGACGGGCGCCGTCGGCGTCGACTCGGACGGGTCGTCGACCTCGAGGAGCAGGGCCGGCTCGTCCGGCTCCGGGTAGCTGATCTCGAGCTCGGGCTCGTCGTCGTCGTCCTCGTCGGCCGGGCCGAGGTCGAGCTCGGTGCTGACCGCGCGCTCCATCGGCGTCGGCTCCTGCGCGCGCCGCGGGGCCGCGATCAACGCGGACGCGGGGACGGCCGGCTCCGGCGTGGGGAGCGGCTCGTCGAGGTCGAGCGGGGCCTCCATCGTCGCCTCGACGTCGGGCGCCGCGTCGAGCGACCCGGTGTAGGGCGTGGGCGCGTCTCCGCGGTTGCTCTGGATCCGCTCGAGGAGCGCCTCGAGCTTCGCGATCTGGGCGGCGGCGCTCACGAGGCCTCCGTGGGGGGTGCGAGGCGGCCCACGATCGCGGCGATGTCGTCGCCCGAGCGGGACCACTTCCAGACCTTCTGCGCGACGCTCGGCTCCACGAGGAGGAAGTGACCCTCCGCGGAGACGGGGACGCACGCGATCTCGCGGTCGGCGAGGCGCGACATCAAGCCGCCGAGCAGCGCGGCCACGCCGAGGTGGTCGTCGTCGAGGTGGGGGATCTGCTCGAGCGACGCGACGAGGGCCTCGCCCCAGCGGTCGATCTGAAGCCGCCCCCAGCCCATCAGCGAGAGCACGCCCGCGGCGGCCTCGAGCACCGTCTCGACCGGCGCGTCGAGGACGCCGCCGCCGAGCTGCTCCACCACGCAGTCGCCGAGCTCGCGACCGAGCTTTCGGACCGACGTGAGATCGCCGTTCCCGACCGCCGCGGAAACCAACGGGGCCACGACGCTGTCCGAGAGGATCAGGACGCGACCCGTCCCGCGCGCGTGCACGGAGCCGGTCGCGAGATCGAACTCGAAGAACCCACTCGGATCGAACGATGCTGCCGCCATGTTCAACTCCGCGCGAAGAGACACCGCACGAGCGCGGATCAACGCGTGATCGCTTGTGTATTCGCGTTGCTCGTTCCGTGTCAAATCCTTCGCAGTCGTCGAGGGGGCCCGTCCCTGGTAAGGAGGGGGGCCGATGAGGTCGTCGCTGCCGTTCGCCGTCGCGCTCCTTCTCGCGTGCCTCGCGTCGCTCGCGAGCCCCGCGCGCGCCCAGGACGACGACCCCGACGACGAGCGCACGGTCATCGATCGCTGGGCCGACGCGATGGCCGAGAGCCTCGCCCGGCGGTGGACGGGACCCGTCGTCGACTGGCCCGCGCCGAGCCCGCGCCCCGAGGCCGCCGGGGTGATGCGCTCGATCGAGCACCCGGTGAACGTCCACGTGGGCCCGCGGGTCACCGCCGAGCGCGCGACCGCCGCGCTCGCCGCGCTCGAGATGGCCTACGACTACCTCGAGGCGCACCGCTGGCCGATGCCGATGCCCGACGGCGGCCGCGGCGGGACGGCCGGCTTCGACCTGTACCTCGTGGAGTCCGAGGGGGAGCCCGTCCGGCCGGTTCACCCGGGCTACGACGTCCCCCACATCCACGAGGGGCTCGACGCCACGGTCCCGTTCGTCCGCGTCGACGACGACCTCGTGGCGGACTCGCGGCTCGACAGCTGCGTGGTGTCGGCGTTCGTGCAGGCGACCCTGCTCGGCCTCGACCCGGCCGAGGCGGCGAGCTGGCGGATCGCGACGGGCGACTACGTCGCGTGGCTGGTCACCGGTCACTGGGGCTGCAGCGACGAGGGCGTCGTCGCGCAGCAGCGCGAGAGCTACAGGACCTGGATCGGCGACGACGCGCGGAGCGGGGAGGGCGGCGCGCTGTTCCTCGCGATGCTCTCCGCGCGCACCGACGGGCTGACGGGGAACTTCATCCGCGACCTGTGGACCGCCGCGCCCCAGCGCACGTGGGAGGGGGACCAGCTCCGCGCGGCGCCCGACATGTGGCAGGTCGTCCACGCGGTGATGGAGATCGGGCGCGACCCGCTCGATCGCTTCCTCGAGGAGGTCGCGGTGAGCCGGTACTTCGCCGGGCCCGAGGCGCGCCGCGACCACGCGCCGCTCGCGCTGCTCCGCGGCCTGCCCGAGACGGCGGCGGTGCCGGTGCAGGGGCACACGGCCTTCGAGGATCTCCCGCGCCGCTTCGAGCCGCGGGACCTCGAGCTCGAGCCGTACGGCTCGGCGTACGTGCTCGTCGACACGAGCGAGGCGCCGGCGGGGAGCCTGTTGCGCATCTGGCTCCGCGGCGAGCTCGGCGTCGGCTGGGCGCTCGCGGCCGTCCGCATCGGCGCCGACGGAGCGGAGCGCGGTCGCGTGCGAGCGCCGGTGCGCGTGCTCAACCCGCGCAGCTACATCCCGCTCGAGCTCACCGACGATCAGACGGAGCAGGTGCTGATCGTGGTCACGAGCATGGGCTCGCGCCTCGCCGACGCCGACGAGCCGAACGACCAGGTCCGATCGTTCCGGCTGATCCTCGATCGCGGCCCGTCGGAGTAGCCGTCGGCGGTACGCTCGGGTCGCCATGCCCTTCGTGCTGACGATCCGAGAGGTCGAGTACCTCCGAGGCGACGCGTGGATCGACGGGCGGATCGTGTCCGGCGCCTTCTCCGGGCCCGAGGCCGTCACGCTCTTCGACGAAGAGGGGACCGAGCGACACGCGGTGGTCGTCTCGCACGGGCTCGAGAACCCCGTGCGGTGGCCCGTGCAGGCGGGCGACGCGACGCTGGTCCGGCTGACCATCCCGTGGCCCGGGGAGGTCGCCGTCGACGCGACGCAGCCGGTCCGCGGCGACGGGGTCGTGCTGCGCGCGCCCGCGCACGTCGACGTCACCAGCGAGCTGACCGAGCCGCTCTTCTGGGCGACCGAGCTCGGGGTCTTCCTGCCGCCGCTCGACGAGGACTCCGACGTCGAGCTCGTCGAGCAGCTCTTCGGGGTCGCCTCGAAGGACACCAACCCCTACTACCGCGCCACGTTCGACGCGCGCTGGCGCGCGGGCGTCTGGCCGCGGATCCGCGCCTCGATCGGGCTCGGCGAGCGCTACGTCGAGTACGAGGCGGCGGCCGGGATCGAGTACCAGAGCCGCTTCTGGATCGGCGACGAGGGCACCGGGGAGCACGTGCTGCTCGGCTACCAGAGCGGGCACTTCTCGACGCCGGCGCTCCGCGTCGAGGAGCTCTACGGGCTCGCCGAGCGATGGCGAGGGACCCCGTACGTGCACCTGCCCCTGCTCCTCGCGACGGTGACCTACGACGCCGTGCCGAGCGGCGAGCGGGATCGCTTCCTCGAGCTCGTCACGACGGAGCTCCCGGGGCTCGACCCCGCGCGACGCCCCGACCTGGTCGAGGCGGTCACGCACATGATGGGACCGTCCGGGGTGACGTGGCGGCGGGAGCCGGATCGGGGCTGGGTGAACGATGGCCCCTACAGCCAGCGCAACCCCGAGGGCTCGATGAGCCTGCTGGGTCCGGAAGACTTCGCGTTCATCGAGCGCTTCTTCGCCGAAGCTTGAACGCGGGCGCATCCGATGCGCCGGGCGCACACGCTGCGCCTCGGAGCGGTCAGGCGACGAACGTGACGACCCAGTAGGCGAGGGTGAGACCCGCCGGAATCACGAAGAAAAGGGCATCGAGGGGCTTCACTGCAGTGGCCTTCGCTTCCATGCGGAGACAGCTACGCACCGCCTGTGCCAGCGCGAGCCCGCCAACGCAAAAACCCGATCAAGGCCACGAGAAACCCGATCCTGGGGGCGCTGGACCCGGGCCTGGGGTTGACCGCGCACCCCCCCGCGACCTCCACCGGGCGGCGCCGATCCGGGAGCGTGATCACCTCGATCGGCGCGAGCGGGACGCCATCGAGCCGAGCCTCGACGCGCAGCGCGCCCGTCGCGCGAGGGCCGAGGGCGCTCGGCTGGATCGAGAGCGACGCGACGCCCGCGCGCAGCGGCCGTTCGAGGGTCTGGTCGCCGATCGTGATCTGCAGGCGCTCCGCGTCCCCTCGCGCGGTCAGCCAGAGCGTGTCGCCGGGCTCGAGCGCGGCGCGCGTCGTCGTGAGCTCCGCGCGCTCGACGGGCGCGTCGGTCCACCGCGCGAGCAAGCGCTCGACGTCGAGCGCGCCGAACCCGCGCGCCGGGGCCCACCCCGCGTCGGCGGTGCTCGACACGAGGAGCTCGCGCGCGAGCGGGCCGCGGCTCGGGTCGAGCTCGAGCGCCAGCAGGAGCGCGCCCGCGACCACCGCCGCGGCCGCGGAGGTCCCGCGCACCGCGACGCGTCCGTCGACCACGTGGTCCGGTCGGCCGCCGAGCAGGTTCGAGGAGTCGCCCACCACCACGTCGCTCGACAGCGTCGCGAGGATCCAGCCCCCGGGCGCGGTGAGGTCCGGCTTGGGCGCGCCCGCCTCGGTCGGCCCGCGCGACGAGAAGGTCGCGACCTCCGTCGCCACGCCGAGGTCCGTGAGGCCACCCACCGTCGGGCGCGCCACCGTGGCGCCGACCGCGATGAGCTCGGGCGCGGTCGCCGGGATCGTGATCGCCTCCGCGTCGAGGACGTGGTCGCCGCCGAGCGACGCCGGCAGGAACGTCGCCCCGAGGCGCTCGCCCGCGAGCCACACGTCGAAGCGCGCGCTCCCCTCGATCTCGACGCGCCACGCCCCGGACGGCAGGCCGGTGACGCCGCTGGCGAGGGTCACCGTCCACACGTCGTCGCGCGGCGCGACGGTGATCGAGGCGCCGCCGAGCGCGAAGCTCCC
This sequence comes from Sandaracinaceae bacterium, assembly GCA_020633195.1. GTDB lineage: Bacteria > Myxococcota_A > Polyangia > Polyangiales > Sandaracinaceae > JACKEC01. The sequence goes on from JACKEC010000019.1 coordinate 398,636, forward strand.
GGGGCCGAGCGCCGCCCGCGCGCCGTCCGGTGCGACGAGCTCGACCGCCGCGCCGGGTGGCTCGAGCCGCACCGTGAGTCCCAGCGACGGGTCCTCGATCACCGGGCGGGGCACCTGCACGTCGACGCGCGCGCGCTCGCCGGCGAAGAGCCGACCCGCGGCGTGGACGGCGCGCTCGCCGTCGTTGCCCGCCGCGACGACCACCGGGACCGGCCCCGCCGCGCGCACGATCGCGCGCTCGAACGCGCCGCGTCCGTCGTGGGGGCCGTCGTGTCCGCCGAGGCTCAGCAAGATGACCATCGCGGCCTCGTCGATCGCGTCGTCGGCCGCCGCGACGGCGCGGCAGAAGCGGATCCCGTCGACGACCGCGTCGTCGGCGAACCCGTCGAGCGCGGGGTCCCACGCAGCGACGGAGATCAGCGCGGCGCCCGGCGCCATGCCGTCGGGTCCCGCCGCGATCGAGGCCATCGCCGTGCCGTGGCCCTGCGCGTCGCCGCGGCTCCCGAGCGCCTCGTCGGGGCCGAACACGGCGCCGCCGTACGTCGCCTCGAGCGCGTGCCCGCGCGCGTCGCCGCGCGGCTCCCACACCCAGCGGACGCGAGCGGGGTCGAGCGCCTCGTCCACGCCCGTGTCGACGAGGCAGAGCGTGGCGCCGGCGCCCGTCAGCCCGTAGCGCTCGAAGGCGACGTCGGCGTGGACCTGCGCGCGCGCCACCTCGGTCAGCGGCGCGCGGGGCCAGCGCGCCGGGAGCTGCGCGGCCGCGGTCGAGGCCAGGCTCAGGAGCGCCGCGCAGGCCGTCGCGCACCCGAATCGCACGGGAGGAACTTAGCAGCGACCAGCCGCCCGAGGCTCACGAACACGACCATCCCCGCGATGTCCGCGGCGACGTCGAGGGGATCGCAGGTCCGCGTGTCGAGCGCGAGCTGGCTCAGCTCTTCGGCGAGCACGAGGCCGAACAGGACCAGCGGCGCCATCGGGATGGAGAGGCGCCCGATCGAGAAGTCGCGGCGGCGCGCCGCGAGGTCCACGAGCATCGCGAGCAGGCCGATCAGCGCGAAGTGGCCGACCTTGTCGCCGTACGGGACCGCGCGGACGATCGGGCCGAACAGCTCGTTGGTCCCGCCGATGTTCGCGGCGATCACGACCCCCACGAGGAAGGTCGCGTAGAAGGCGAGGAAGACCTGGACGACGCGCGTGCTCATGGGCATCGAGTACGGGTGGCGGCGCGGCGATGTTCCCGCCACGCTGCGCTCGATGCGAGCCGCCCTCGCCGCGCTGGTGTTGCTGACCGGTTGCTTCGCCGCGCCGCCCGCGCCCGCGAGCTCGGCGGAGCTCACCGGCTGCCGACCCGGCGCCCACGGCGCGCTGAGCCGCTTCGAGTGCACCCGCGACTCGGAGTGCGTGCTCTGCGGCTGCGACAGGATCGAGTCGCGCGACCACCTGCTCCTCACCAACGCCGCCTGCCCGCCGGACCCCGCGTGCGACGCCGAGGCGCACTGCTGCCTCGGCCGGTGCGTGCGCACCCTGGGCCCCCCCGCGTTCTAGCTCGCGAGCGCGAAGTCGATCGCCGCGCACACCGCCGCGACCTGCGCCGCGTTGCACTGCTCGGGCGTCGCGGTGGGGCTGTCCGGGTAGACCTCGGTGGTCGTCCGGAAGCGCGCGTTGGTGATCCCGGCGCAGAGCCCGAGCTTCGCCAGCGGGTAGCGGATGACGCCGGGTGAGACGACGGGCGAGCCGATGATCTCGCCGTTGGCGTCGGCGGGCGCGATGTGGGTGACCTCCGCGACGGCTCGGATGATCGCGTCCTGGAAGGCGGGCTCGGGGTGCTCGGTGTCGTCGACGAGGTAGAAGCCGTCGGGGATCTCGCCCGGCTCGTGGGCGACGCCGTCGCGCGCCGCGAGCGCGGGGCGAAACTCCGTCTCGTCGGTGTCGGTGGTCTCGTGCAAGTCGATGTGCATGACCACGCGGTCCCGGATCGGCGCGACGAAGCGCATCAGCGCGGCGGACTCCTCGGCCGCGCCGTCCGCCTCGAACGAGCGGTTCGGGTCGACCGCGTCCGGGTTCCAGCGATGGATCCGCTCGTAGCCCCAGGGGCTCACGCAGGGGGCGACGACGACGTGCGCGCGATCCGCGTAGCTCGCCGCGCGCTCCTCGAGGAACCGCAGCGCGCCGTGCACGCCGCTGGTCTCGTACCCGTGCACGCCGCCGGTGACGAGCACCGTCGGCAGCGACTCGGTCGGCCCCCGCGTCTCGACCGCGAACAGCGGGTAGCGATCCGCGCCGTACACGAGCTCGCCGTACGAGCGGACCTCGAAGCGGTCGCGCAGCGCCTCGATCGCGGGGAGCACGTCGATCGCGTAGCGGCGCTGGACCGTCTGCTGGGCGCGCCATCGAGCGCGCTCCGCGTCGCCCCAGGGGATGCCCGGGGTGCCGATGGGGTAGGTCATCGCCTCGCTCTGCACGCTCGACGCTTCTCGCGCCAGGCCGAATTTCAGCGCGCGGGGTCTCGGCCCGGCTCCCAGTACGTCCGCGTCGCGCGCCCGCTCGCGTCGAAGCGGAGCGTGGTCACGCTCGCGAGGCCGCAGCGGCCGCGCATGAACAGCCACGGCGCGGCGCGAACGAGGCGGGGGCCCTCGCGCTCGGTCACCCCGCGCTCCAGGGCGACCCGCCCCACCGCGATCGGGAACTGGTGCGAGACGATGACGAGGTCGCGATGCGCGTCGGTCTCGGCGCGGAGCTCTCGCACCGCCGCCGCCACGCGCCGCGCGACCGCGCCGGGGCGCTCGGCCTCCTTGCGGCGGCCGGGGTCGAGGAAGCGGCGCGCGAACCCGCGCACCGTGAACCGCCGCGGCAGCCCCTCGAGGCCGCTCATCGCCTCGGTGAGCCGCTCGTCGATCGCGAGCTCGTCGACCCCGAGCGGCTCCATCAGGATGCGCGCGGTCTGCTCGGCGCGGAGCAGCGGGCTCGCCACCACGCGCGGCGCGCCGTCGACCTGTCTCGCGAGGTAGGCCGCCGTCCGCGCGGCCTGCTCGCGGCCCTCCGCGCTGAGGCCGAAACCCGGGAGCCGCCCGTAGATCACCCCGTCCGGGTTCTCGACCTCGCCGTGCCGGACCAGGTGGACCGCGCCCATGCGCGCGGGGTTAGCACGGACCTCAGAACACGCCGCCCACGTGCCGCGGCGCGGTGTCCCCCGGAGCCAGGATCGTGAAGCTCCCCGCCGGCAGCTCGTGGAACGCGAGGACGCGCTGCGCGCTCCCGGGCAAGGGCAGGAGGCTCTGCACCGGATCGTCGAGCCAGAGCTCCTCCTGCGAGCGCGTGTCGATGTCGAAGCGGTTCACGTATCCGTCGCCCGACGCGATCCAGACGTCGGACAGGTCGCTCGACACCGCGGCGCGGCTCACGTCGGGCGTCGTCGCGAGCGCGAGCGCCGACCGGTCGTAGAGATCGATCACCGACGCGGGCGTGCGCCCGGCCGAGCCCGCGACGTCGAAGCCGCCGCCGTGGCCGCCGCCGACGAAGGCGAGCAGGCGCCCCGCCGCGCCGTCCGCGACGACGTGGGACGGCGTGAAGGCGAGGGGCAGGGCGCTCGCGTCCATCACCGCCGACGGCTCGTCGCCGAGCTCGAGGAACGTGAGGCTCGGCGAGGTGCCCCACAGGACGAGGCGCGGTCGCGTGGTCGGGTCGCCGGGGGCGGGGCCTTCGAAGGCCAGGATCGAGCTGTACGGGGACGGGAGCTCCACGCTCGACTCGAGGCTCGTCTCGAGGTCGTAGATGTGGACGCGCGTGCCCGTCAGCGCGATCAGGCGCGGCGTGGTCGAGCGTCGATCGACGGCGATGGCGCTGACCCGACCCGAGGCGGCCAGGGTCCGGAGCGCCACGTCGAAGCGCCGGGCCCCATCGAGGCTCTGCGTCAGCGAGACGACGAGGAGCTGCGAGCCCGCGGCGGTCCGCACGACGAGCTCCTGATCGACGAAGCGCGCCTCGACGGGCTCGGGGCCGACCGCGGCGGTGTTCACGGTGGTGGGGATGGTCAGCGGCGGCGCGTCGGGCCGATCGAGATCGAAGAGGCTGAGCTGACCGGCGGCGAAGAGCGCGGCGAGCCGGAGCGGCGCGCCGTCGGGCCACGGCATCGGCTCGGAGAACGCCGCCGCGCTCGGGACCTCGCCGCCGAGCGAGCGCAGGCTCAGCGAGCGCGGGTTCATGGGCCCGGCCGGCTCGGTGAGGTCGACGACGGAGACCTCGTTCTCGACCACGAGCCGACCCCACGGCGCCGTCGCGTACAGGTAGCGACCGTCCTCGGACATCTGCGCCACCCGGAACTGCCGAGGCAGCGTCCAGCGGCTCAGCTCGCCCGTGCGATCGACGAGGACGACCTCGGCGGGGATCGGCAGCTCGTCCTCGCTGCCGAGGGTGCCCTCGGTGAAGATCGCGATCTCCGTGTCGCCGGAGCCGGGGCGGGGGACCAGCGTCGCGTGGCCCTCGGCGAGCGCGATCTCCGTCGTCTGCACGGGGTCGCTGTCGACACGCACGACGCGCGCGACCGAGTGGGTGTCGTCGACCCCGAGGAGCGCGTCCTCGAGCGGGGCGAGGTGGCCGAGCTCGAACGGCGCGCAGCCGCCCAGGAAGACCAAGAAGGAGAGCAGCGGTGCGCGGTTCATCGGCGGATCCTCGCGGCGAGCTCGAAGCCCGCGACCGTGTGGGTCTCGCCGGAGCCCCACGTGTAGAAGGTGACCCGGCCGCCGTCGGCCTCCTGGCCGATGAACGCGCGGTCGAGCGCGGGGAAGATCCCCACCGTGGTCGGCGGGGCCAGCAGGGGGACGCGATCGACGGCGAAGCTCGCGAGGTCGACGAGCTGCAGCTCGCGCACCCCCGTGGCGTCGTCGCGGAGCGCGAGCAGCAGGTGCCCGCTCGCGTCGTCGAGGACGACGCCGTCGGGTCTTGGCGCGGCCTCCGCGAGCGCGAGGCGGGAGAACCCGGTGGCCAGGTCGATGATCGAGTAGCCCTGCGCCTCGTCGACGAGCGCGTCCTCCGTCGTGCCCTCTTCGGTCACCGCGTGGTGGAGCGCGAGCGCGAACGCGCCGTCCGACGACACGCGCAGCGCTCGGACCGACTTGCGCAGCAAGATGCGCCGGCCCTCGTTGAGCGCGAGGTCGAGCACCGTGATCGACTCGATCGACGGGTCGGTGGTGTAGCCGACGACCCGGTCGCCGGTGCCCGAGAACGCGAGCGAGCCGACCCCGTGGCCCACGAGCGAGAGGGTGATCCACGCGGTCGGGTCCGAGAGCGTCGGCCCGAGCGGGAGCCTCGCGATCACCTCGTGCGAGCGGACGACCGCGAGCACCTCGGTGCCCGACGGCGCGAGGTCGAGGTCGGTGACCGTCACCTCGCCGTCCATCGACAGCACGGTGAGGTCGGCGCTCGTGAGGGTCCCGTCCGCGAGGTCGAGCTGGCGGACCTGCGTGCCCTCGACGAGCGCCACCGCGTAGCGGCCGTCGGCCGACACGTGCGCCTCCTCGATCGGGAAGATCGTGTCGAAGCCGAGGAGCGGCGCGCGGACCGGGTCGGCGGCGCCCCGCGCGAGGTCGAGCGTGCAGATGCCGTCCTCGGTGACGACGAAGGCCCGCGCGCCCGCCGGATCGAACGCGACGTGGCTCGGGCCGTAGCCGACGACGAAGCGCGCGACCGGCGTCTCGGCATCCTCGAGGTCGAGCACGCTCACGTCGTGGAAGTTGCGCCGCTCCTCGGGCGGGCGCGCCGCCTCGTACAGCACCGCGTAGCGGCCCGTCGGATCGAACGCGGCGGTGTTCACGTCGTGCTCGATCGGGACGGTGGTCACGGTGGTGTTCGCGCCCATCGTGTGGAGCACGCTCACCGTGGACTCGCCGCGCTGCAGGCTGAGCGCGACGTCGCGGCCCGGCGCGGCGATCGCGGGCGCGGGGTCGACGCCGACGCGGACGGTCTCGATCGAGAAGTCGTCCGCGTGGATCACCGCGACGCGCCCCGCGGCGCGGTTGGTCGCGTACAGCACCGTCGCCCCCACCGCGGGCGGCTCGAACTGGATGTCGACCTCCATCTCGGGAGGCCCGACCGACGCGTCCGAGCGACCGAAGCCCTCGGGCGGCGGCGCCCCCGCGTCGATCCCGAAGTACGGGCTGCCGCCCTCTCCACCACACGCGGCGATCGAAAAGCACAGCGCCGCCACGCCGAGCGGCACCCGGTTCCACATCTCACCCATGACCGCGGTCACCGCATCCCGGGTGCCGAGGCGCACAATTCACCCGATCGCGGGTGTCTCCGTCCGCGCGCCCTGGCGCTCACGCCCCGGTGCGGCCGTCCGCTGGCCGATCCGTGGCACAGGGCGGCCCACTCCGGAGTCCCCAGTCCGGCGGGCGCTCTGGCGCGACGCGGGGACGACGGTCCCCGGCAAACCGGGCGCGAGCCCCCGCATCCGCGCGGTCCGACGCGGGGCACGGAACGTGATCTATGCTGTCGTCGTGGTGACGCGGGCGGGTGTGGTGACCCTCGTCGTCGGGCTCGCCGTGCTCGGCGGGTGCGCGAACGGTGAGGTCGTCATGCCTCGACCGGGGGCCGACGGCTCGATCGACATGGACGGGAGCACGCCGACCGACGGCGCGGTGATCCCCCGTCGAGACGCCGCGGTGCCCCCGGGGACCGACGCGGGCGCGCCGCCCGACGGCGGCGGCCTCGGCTGCGGCTTCACCGACGGCCCCTGCTGCGCCTCGGCGCCGCAGTGCACGGGGGTGCTCGTGTGCGTCGCGGGCGCGTGCCGGACCTGCGGTCGGGACGGCGAGCCGTGCTGCGCGGGGGACGCCTGCAACTCCGGCTCGTCCTGCGAGGCGGGGATCTGCCAGCCCTGCGGCGGCTCCGGCGAGGCGTGCTGCCCCGGCGGCAGCGCGTGCGAGGGCAGCCTCTCGTGCGTCGACAACCGCTGCCGTGGCTGCGGCTCCGAGCCGGGGACCTGCGCGCCCGGGACGATGGAGACCGAGGCCTGCGGGCGATGCGGCGTGCGCAACCGGATCTGCGACGCGACCTGCGCGTTCGGTGACTGGGGTGCCTGCTCCGGTGAGGGCGAGTGCGCCGCCGGGATGACGGAGACGCGCGCGTGCGGGAGCTGCGGATCGCAGTCGCGCACCTGCAGCTCGTCTTGCGGGTGGGGCCCGTGGAGCCTCTGCGCCGGCGAGGGCGAGTGCTCGCCCGGCACGACGACGAGCTCGGGCTGCGGCGCGTGCCAGGCGCGCACCTGCAACGCGAGCTGCGGCTACCCGACCGCGTGCACCACGTGCACGTGCTCGGCGTTCTCGCAGTGCGGGGGGAGCTGCCCCGGCGGCTACCACGTGTCCGGCCGGCGCTGCGACTTCTCCTGCGGCTCGAGCTGCACGTCGAGCAACGCGGTGACCTGCACGCCCGACTGCGGCTCGAGCTTCTCGAGCTGTCAGGCGTGCCCGTCGGGCTACCACGCGACCGCGTTCCGGTGCGACTTCTCCTGTGGCTCGAGCTGCACGTCGAGCAACGCGGTGACCTGCGCGCAGGACGCGGGGACGTCCTTCTCGTCGTGCCAGGCGTGCCCGGCTGGCTACCACACCACCGCGTACCGGTGCGACTTCTCCTGCGGATCGAGCTGCACGTCGAGCAACGCGGTGACGTGCGCGATCAACGCGGGCTCGTCGTTCAACGCGTGCGGCGCGATCTGCCCGTCGGGCTACGCGGTCACCGGTCGGCGGTGCGACTTCTCTTGCGGCAGCAGCTGCACGACCAGCAACTCGGTCACGTGTACGGCGATCTGAACGGAGGCGGGGCATGAGGGTCATCGACGAGAAGCTCGGGGTCCTGGCGGCGGCGCTGCTGCTCGTGGCGGGCTGCGACGGTGGCCTCGGCGGCGGCGGTCCGCGCGTGGACGCGGGGAGCACGCCGGGCATGGACGCCGGCGTGGCCGACGGCGACGGCGGATCGACCCCGGGGACCGACGCCGGCCCGGGCGGCTCGTCGGACGCGGGCCCCCCGATCGCGGAGGGCGCGCCGCGCGAGGAGATCTGCGGCAACGAGGTCGACGACGACGACAACGGGATGATCGACGACGGCTGCGACTGCGTCGTCGGGACCGAGCGCCCGTGCTGGCTCGGCCCGCCCGACGCGCGCGGCGTCGGCATCTGCCACGACGGCGTGCAGCGCTGCGAGTCGTCCGGCGCGACGGCGACCTGGCGCTTCTGCGAGGGCGAGACGCTGCCCACGCGCGAGATCCTCTCGAGCGGCTTCGACGAGGACTGCGACGGCACGATCGACGAGCCGGACGGCATCTGCATCGCGACCGCGAACGTCGAGACGGGGGCCGACTGCGGCAACGGGCTCGACGACGACTGCGACACCCTCGTCGACTGCGACGACCCCGCGTGCGTCGGCGAGGCCCGGTGCCCCGGCGGCTGCGACCCGACCGAGACGCTCTGCTGGGGCGGCTACGACGACGACTGCGACGGCGCGCTCGACTGCGCCGACAGCGACTGCGCGGCCGACCCTGCGTGCGCGACGGCCGGGACCTGCCCGACGGGTCAGGTGCCGACCTACCGCGAGCGCGCGCTCGGCTCGTCGTACGGCGGCAGCTACATCCGCATGGGCGACGGTCAGCCGGTGATGCCGATGACCTGCGAGTCGGGGATGTGCGCGGCCGGGCAGGTGCAGGTGATCCGCCCGGGCCTGTCGCCGATCTGCGTGCCGCCGCCGCCCGAGTGCCCCGACGGCACCTCGCCGAACTACCGCGCGTCGGGCATGTGGCGCTGCGATCCGCCGTGCGACTACATCATCCACTACGGCAGCATCTACGGCGGCCGCAACGTCTGCGCGGGCATCCCCGACCTGCGCTGCCCGAGCGGTCAGGTCCCCACGTTCGACGAGGCCACGGAGGCCTGGACGTGCCGCGCGACCTGCAACAACGGGCTCTACGACCGCATCAACGTCGGCGGCATGCTCGTCTGCGTACCCTGCTGACGAGGGCCCGCCGATGAGGCTGAGTGGAATTTCGCGCCAAGCGCGCGAAAGGGAGCCAAGGGGAAAGGGATGGAGACCACGAAGAAAACCTCTTTGCCCCCTTCGCGCGCTTCGCGCGAAATTTCACGACGCAGAGACCGTCACGAAGCCGCGACGCCGAGCTCGTCTTCCATGAAGTCGCTCTCGCCCGCGTGGGCGGCGTCGAGCTCCGCGTCGAGGGCGCCGTCGTCGAACGCCTCGGGCTCGGGCTCCGGCTCGATCAGGTGATCCTGGCCGAGGGGCCACACGTTCTGCTCGATCTGCTCGAGCAGGGGCAGCAGCGACTCGCGGTCGAGGGCGCTCACGGCGACGCCGCGGCCGGCGGCGATGCGCTCGGCCTCGCCAGGCGGGAGCCGGTCGCGCTTGTTGAACACGGTCAGCCTCGGGACCATCGCGAGGTCGAGCTTGCTCAGGATCTCCTCGGTCGTGCGCACGTGCTCCGACAGCGCGGGGTCGGCGACGTCGATCACGTGGAGCAGCAGGTCGGCGTCCTGGGCCTCCTCGAAGGTCGCGCGGAACGCGGCGAAGAGGTCCTTGGGCAGGTCGCGGATGAACCCGACGGTGTCCGTGATCACGACCTCGCGCTCGCGCGGGAACCGGATGCGGCGCGAGCGCGTGTCGAGCGTCGCGAAGAGCTTGTCCTCGGCGATGACGTTCGAGTCGGTCAGCGCGTTCAACAGCGTGCTCTTGCCCGCGTTGGTGTAGCCGACGATCGAGACGATCGGGATGCCGCGCCGCGCGCGTCGCTGCCGGCGCTGTTTGCGCTGCTTGCCGAGGTTGCGCAGCTCGGCCTCGAGGCGGGTGACGCGCTCGCGCGCGCGGCGTCGGCCGATCTCGAGCTTCGTCTCGCCGGGCCCGCGACCGCCGATGCCGCCGGTGAGGCGTGACAACGAGTCGTCCTTCGCGCCGAGCCGCGGCAGCAGGTACTTCATCTGCGCGAGCTCGACCTGCAGCTTGCCGTCACGGCTCTCCGCGCGCTGCGCGAAGATGTCGAGGATGAGCTGCGTGCGATCGAGGATCTTCAGGTCGGTCACCCCCGCGAGCGCGGCGCCCTGACCGGGCGTGAGGTCGCGGTCGAAGATCAGCACCTCGACGTCGAGCTGCATCGCGCGCAGGACGACCTCGTCGACCTTGCCGCGCCCGAGCACGAACTTCGGGTCGACGCGCTGCCGCACCTGCAAGATCACGTCGGCGACGTCGACGCCCGCCGTCCGCGCGAGCTCCTCGAGCTCCCGGAGCGACTCCTCCGCGCCGAGCGCGTTTCGCTTGTCGGTGACGTGGACGAGGATCGCGCGGCCGTCCTTCGCCTCGACGTCGCGGCTGCGCCGCTTGCGAGCGAACTCCTCCTCGAGCGCCGCGATGATCGCGCTCGGGTCGACCGCGAGCTTGCCGTACGGCAGCGGGCCAACCGTCTCGTAGGGCGGCTGCCCGCCGTCGTCCGCGACGGGGACGTTGTGCCCGTAGTGGACGGTCCGCGGCTGTCCGTCGTGGCCGACGTTGATCACCGCGACCAGGTCGAGGCGCAGCCGCGTGAGGTCGACGAGGTCGTCCCGCGTCAGCCCCTCGGGGCCGATGTGCGTGTGGATCAGGCGCAGGCCGCGGAAGCGCCCTTGCGCGGCGCGCAGGCGCCCGAAGTCCGGCAGCCAGAGGGTCGTCGCGTCGCCGACGATCACGAACTCGACGACGCCCTTGCGGTCGACGAGCACCCCGACCTGCCGGCCCGTCCCGTGGCTCGCCTCGCAGAGGGAGCGGGCGAGCTCGGGCGTCAGGAGCTGGTCGAAGGGGACCTTGCGGCGGTAGATGCGCTCGAGCGCTTTGACCTGCGCGGGCGCGAGCCCGCTGGTGTTCCCGTGGATCTCCAAGGGATGAAACGTAGATGCGCGTGCGGGCGGCGTCGAGGCCGGGGAGACGCGCTACTCGGCGGCGGTCGGGGTCGTCGAGGACTCCGCCGCGCCCGCGCTGCCCTCGAGCGCCTCCTGCGGGATCGGGATGATCCGCATGTCGAGCGCGACCGACGCGTGCGCGGTGCCCTCCGTGGGCGCCGGGAAGTGGAAGCCGCCGAACACCGTCTGCACGCAGTTCGAGAGCCCCGCGTTGCCGAGCGTCGACACGGTCTCGGTGATGGCGCCGGGGGTGCCGTCGGCGGCGATGTCGAACTCGAGCACGAGCTGCCCGTGCAGGCCCTCGTTCTCGTCGAGCGCGCGGTGGTAGCACGCGAGCAGCGGGGTCTGGTGCGAGGTCACGTAGTGGGCGACGTCGTCCGAGTTGAGGTTGCCCTGGACCTGCGCGTGCGCGCCGAGGTTGGTGCCGGCGCGCGGGCTGCCCCACCGACGGACGATGTACTCGGGCGACTGCGCCTGCTCCTCGGCCTCGACCAACATCGAGTGGACCTGGTGCGCCTGCAGGACCGCGTGGCCCACGAGGGCGAAGCAGTAGACCTGCCAGCGGTGGAGCTCGGGGACCGACGCGGCGACGTGCACGCAGTACTCGGCGCGGTCGGTGACGGTCTGGAGGATCGGCTGCACGCCCTGCTCGATCGCCGACAGGTAGTGGGCCGTCATCACCGGGTCGGACGCGACCCGCGGCGGCACCGGCGCGCGGAGCATCTCGACGGCCATGTGGTAGTACATGAGCCCGACCACGGTGGACGCGACGGCGCGGACGTCCGCCGAGTCCTCCGAGAGCTCGTTCAGCGACGTCTCGGCCTGGACCAGCGCCTCGCGGTGCGCGCTGAGGAACTGCGTGTAGGGGCCGTCGAAGTACGCCTGGACCGACTCGTCGGTGGGCTCCCCGGTCAGCTCGGGCGCCGACTGGCCGAGCACGGCCTGCGCCTGATCCCACGGCTCGCGATGGCGCGGCTCGAGCAGGTCGTAGCCCGTCGGCAGCACCGGCAGGCGGTAGCCCGCGATCGGGGTCTCGGAGAGCCGACACGCGGGCTCTTCGCCGCCCGCGGTGTCCTCGCCGTCCCAGCCGTCATCCGTCGTCCCCGAACCGCCGCACGCCATCAGGCACAAGGCGGCCACCCCCAACATGGCCTTCTTCATGCGCGGGAGGGTACCCGAGACGCCTCCGATTTGTCTTGGGTCCCGTCGAGCTCCGCGCGCCAGCCGCGCGAGGCCGCCACGACCTGCTCGTAGAGCGCGATCTCGCGGGCCTTGCGGGCCTCGTCCCAGCCGAGCAGCGCGGCCATCCGATCGGCGACCTTCGGCGCCGCGCCGAGGCCCTGATCCACGTCGCGGTAGAAGAGCTGCGTGCGGCGCACCATTACGTCGCAGACGGTGGCCGCGAGCTCCTCGCGCACCGCCCAGTCGACCACCGCCATCACCTCGGGGCGACCCTCGACGAGCCGCGCGCCGAGCGCGTGCTCCTTCTCGATCGCTCGCGCGAGGTCCGCGCCGCGCGTCCCGTAGGTGTCGGCGAGGTACGCCGCGACGTCGTCGGGGACGTACGGGTGGCCGGCCTTGCTGACCTCGTCCGCCACGCGCGCGTGGTCGTCGTCGGCGGGCCAGCCGCGCGCGCCCGGCAGCGGCACCTTGTCGGTGCGCGCCGGCTCGAGCTCCATCGGCCCGTCGGTCATCTCGAGCAGGCGGACGGCGGTGTCCACGACCTCGGCGGCCATGCGCCGGTACGTGGTGAGCTTGCCGCCCGCGATCGTGACGAGCCCGTCCTGGCTGACGACGATCGCGTGCTCGCGGCTGACCTTCGACTCGTTGACGTCCCCGTTGTCCTCGGGCGGCGCCATGAGCGGGCGGATGCCGGCCCACGTGCTGATCACGTCCCCGCGGGCGAGCTGGTGGTCGGGGAAGTACGAGTTGGCCGCGTCGATCAGGTAGTCGACGTCCTCGAGCGTGGCGTGGACCTCGGCCGGGTCGCCTTCGAAGTCGGTGTCGGTCGTCCCGAGGTAGGTGCGGTCGCCCCACGGGATCGCGAACAGGACCCGCTTGTCGGTCGGGTGGAAGCACACGACCGCGTTCGAGAGCGGGAGCACGTCGTGGCGGACGACGACGTGGATGCCCTTGGTCGGGCGCAGCAGGCTCGCGCTGGGGCCGGCGCTCATCGCGATCGTCGCGTCGGTCCACGGGCCCGTCGCGTTGATCACGGCGCGGGCGTGGACCTCGCGGAGCTCTCCGTCGAGCTGGTCCTTCACCACGACGCCGTGGATGCGGCCGCTCTCGTCCTTGATGAAGCTCGTGACCTTGGCCCAGGTCGCGACGACCGCGCCGTTCTCGCTCGCGTCGAGGACGGTCTCGAGGGTCAGCCGCGCGTCGTCGGTCGCGCAGTCGTAGTAGAGCGGCGCGCCCTTGAGGCCGTCGCGCTTCACCGCGGGCTCGACCTCGGCGACGTCGGCGGGCTTGAGGCTGCGCGGTCGCTTCGGCGAGCGGAACAGCGAGAGCCCCTCGTAGAGCTTGATGCCCGTGTTGATCATCCAGAGCGGCTTGCGCGCGCCCTTGTAGACCGGGAACAGGAACCCGAGCGGGTTCACGAGGTGCGGCGCCATGTCCTGCAGGATCCGGCGCTCCGAGACCGACTCGAACACGAGGCTGAACTCGTACTGCTCGAGGTAGCGCAGGCCCCCGTGGATCAGCTTGCTGGAGCGCGAGCTCGTCCCGAACGCGACGTCGTTCATGTCGACGCACGCGACGCGCAGCCCGCGCCGCGCGGCGTCTCGAGCGATCCCGGCGCCGGTGATGCCGGCCCCCACGACGAGCAGATCGAAGCGGCCCGTCAGGGCGTCCCACATGGCCTCTCGTGTCGGCATCACGGAGGCCTAGCACAGGCCGCCCGCCCATCCGAGCGGGCGGCGCGGCGCGCTACTGGACGGGGATCGTGACCTGACCGGCCTGCGTGGCGGCGACCCGCAGGGTCCCGAGCGCGGCCTGGATGCAGCCCTCGGCGGCGCTGCCCGCCATCTCGGGCGGCAACGCGATTTGCACGAGACCCTGAGCGGTCCAGCGCACGGTGAGGTTGATCCCGGGGCCGTCGATGCAGCTCAGGATCGCCTCGCGCTGCGACTGGAGCTGCGCCTGGACCGCCGCCGTCTCCTGGCCCGGCTGCGCCGTCGGCTGGACCGCGACGCCGCCGCCGGCTCCCCCCTGGTACGCGGGGGGCGGGGGCGCGGTGGCGACCGCCTGGCCCGCGATGGGGCCGGCGAGCGCCCAGCCGCACGCCTGGCCGTTGCAGGCCATCTGGAAGGTCCCCTGGTTGCCGCAGCCCCCGGCGACGCGGACGTTCGGGTTCTGCGTGAGCTGCTGCTGGATCATCTGCGGCTGGCACTGCAGCGGCGCCGCGGCCTGCTCGTTGAGAGTCGGGATGCGCTGCCAGCTGCAGCGGCGACCGCGTCGGCCGCAGCTGAGCCAGTACTCCACCGGGAAGGTGCAGCCGGTGACGGTGAACACGTCGGGCTGCTGCCCGATCTGGACCGGCGTCAGCTGGCCCGCCTGGCAGCCGGTGTCGCGCTGCGCGTAGCGCAGGAGGTTGCGCTGATAGCGCGACGCCTGCGCGTGGTTGACGACGACGCGGCGGTGGCAGCCGTAGGTCCCCACCGCGGTGAGCGCGACGAGGGCTACCAACGCGGCGCGAAAGCCAAGGTTGTGGAGGTCATTCATGCGTGTCTGCTCCTCGTTCCATCGGCTCGATCCCTGGGTCGAGCGCCGACGTGGACGCCACTCCGAGCGAATGCCGTGCCACCAGGTGATGGTTCTATCATTCGAGCGCGCGGCTGGGGAGATCCCGGGATCGGGGACGCAGCTGCACACCCGGATCGTGAACGCCAGTCCTCACCCGTGCCGCGGGATGGCCCGCAGCGTCTCCACGAGGCCGTGACGCGGCTCGAAGCCTGTCTCTTCACGGAAGCGGCTCCCGTCGGCGGTGCACGGGTACTTGAGGTAGTCCACCGCGCCCGCGGGGATGTGGGGGAAGCCGAGCCGACCGCGCAGCACCGTGACGAGCGCCTCGGGGAGCGGGACGGCCGAGGCGCCGGCCTCCTCGATCATCACCGACAGCGGGACCTCGCCCGGGCCGGTCACGTTGAACACGCCGCGCACCTTCGCGCTCAGTGCGTGCTCGAACGCGAGGCCGAGGTCGTCCTCGTGGATGACCTGCTGCATCGGGTCGAAGCCGAGGATGGTGAACACGCGCGAGCGCCCGAGGTAGCGGTTGAGGAGCGTCTGCACGGTCGGGCCGAGCACGTTGACGGGTCGGAGCAGCACCGTCTCGACCTCGGGGTAGCGCCACAGCATCTGGCTCACGTAGAGGTCCGCGGCGACGAGATCGCTCATCTCCGGGAACGTCCGCGCGGCCGAGGGCGGGTGCTCCTCGCTCACGAATTGCGGCTGATCGGGGAGCGCCCCGTACACCGTCGCGCGGCTGCAGAAGATCATCTTGGGCACGTGCAGGCGGCGGCCGACCTCGAAGACCTTCGCGGTCCCCTCGAAGTTGATGCGGTGCCGCTCGGCCGCGCCGCGCCCGAAGCGGCGCACCATCGCGAGGTGGATGATCGCGGCCGGGTGCACGCGGCGGACGAGGTCCTCGAAGCCGCGCTTGCGCACGTCGAAGCGGTGCAGCGAGATGCCCGCCCGCAAGCCGTCGTGCTCGTGCAGGTCGACCGCGTGGACGGTGTGCCCCTGCTCGGCGAGCCAGCGCGTGGCGACGCGGCCGAAGGAGCCCGACGCGCCGGTGATGACGACGTCGCTCACCCGAAGACCCCTCGGCGCCGAGCGAGCCCGAGCTCGATCAGCTCGCTGACCGCGTGCTCGACCCGACGCACCTCGGGCAGGACCGCCTCGTCCTCTTCGTCGCCGGTCCCCTCGAAGCGCATCGGCGCGCCGAAGTGGATGTGCACCTTAACCGGCGCGGGCAGCGGCAGGCCCCACGGCACGAGCGGCACGTAGGGCATCCCGAGCAGCTTCGCGAGCGGCTCGCCGCGCGAGAAGCTCGGGCACATCTCCTCGCCGCCGATGAACGCGAACGGGACGACGGGCGTGCCCGTGCGCATCGCGAGGCGCAAGAAGCCTTGCGAGAAACCGAGCACGCGGTAGCGCTCGGCCCACACGCGGCCGCCGCCGCGCGCGCCCTCGGGGAACACGAGCACGGCGGCCTCCTCCTCGGTCAGCAGGCGCTCGGCGTTCTCCTGGATGCCCGTGAGCTGGCCCATGCGGGTCATCATCGTGCCGACGATCGGCGTCTGGATGAAGAAGCGCTCGATCATCGCGCGCGCCATGCGCGGCGGGTCCTTGTCGAGGAAGAGCGCGCTGCCCACGAGCATGCCGTCGTAGGCGAGCTGGCCGCTGTGGTTGCCGATCAAGAGCGCGCGGCCCGTGTCCGGCACGTGCTCGAGGCCGTGCGCCTCGACGCGGAAGTACGTGCGGTGGAACCAGCGCAAGAGCGCGAGGGAGCGCAGCTGGTCGTCCCGCGAGGCGCCCCAGCGGTCGTAGCCGTAGGCGTTGAGGTCGACCCCGAGGGCGGCGTATCGCTCGCGCAGCTCCGCGTCGACCATCCGGTCCAGCGCGCGACGAACGGGCCGGGTCCACGTGCCCATGAGAGCCCGAGCATACGGCGCGGCGCCGCCGGTGAGGGGGAAGAACCTCACACGTGCGTCTCGACAGCGCGGCTCCGCTCGTCGAGAGTGCGCCCGAGATGACTCGGAAGCCCACCGCGTACTGGGACTACATCCGCGTCGAGGAGCTCCTCGCGTTGCAGGGGGGGATCGTCGACGACGACTCGACGCTCGCGAACGACGAGGTCCTCTTCATCACGATTCATCAGATCGACGAGCTCTGGTTCAAGCTCGCGATCCGCGAGCTGGTGTCGGTGCGCGAGCTGTTCGCGCGCGACCGCGTGCCCGAGCAGTCGCTGAGCTCCGCGGTGCGCGGCCTCCGCCGCATCGCCCAGCTCTTCGAGCACATCGCGTCGCACTTCCAGCTGATGGAGACGATGACGACGCGGGACTACCTCGCGTTCCGCGACAAGCTCAGCCCCGCGAGCGGCTTCCAGTCGGCGCAGCTCCGCGAGGTCGAGATCGTGCTCGGCCTCGACGACGCGCAGCGCATCCCGCTCGGCCACGAGGGCAGCTACCTGCGCGCGCTGCTCAACCCGGACGGCACCGAGTCACCGGCGTCGCGCCGCGTGAAGGCGCGCCTCGCGGACCCCACCACCGTCGCGAGCGCGGTCGCCGATTGGCTCTACCGCACCCCGATCGACGGCTCGACCCCGGGCCAGCCCGACGACGACGCCACCGTCGAGCGCTTCGTCGACGCGTACCTCGAGGCGCACGCCCGCGAGAACGATCGCGCCCGCGAGCTCGCGCAGCACGACGCGTTGACGGAGGCCGACGGCGAGCGCCTCGACGCGCGGTACGCCGCCGCCGTCGAGTCCACCGCGTCGTTCCTGCGCGCCGAGGACGTCGATCCGTCCGAGCGCCTGCGCCGCCGTCGCATCCGCGCCGCGCTCGTGCTCATCGAGGGCTACCGCGAGCTGCCCCTGCTCGCGTGGCCGCGCGAGGTCGTCGACGCGATCGTCGCGCTCGAGCAGAGCTTCGTGATCTTCCGCCAGCGCCACGCCCGCATGGTCGAGCGCATCATCGGCCGCCGCATCGGCACCGGTGGCTCCGCGGGCGTCGACTACCTCGACCAGACCGCGCTCCGCTACCGCGTCTTCCACGACGTGTGGGCGGTGCGGACCCTGCAGATCCGCCGCGCCGCGCTCCCGCCGCTGAAGAACGAGAAGGCCTACGGCATCTCCGTGGGCGATTGAGCCTGGCAACGATCTGGCCCGCCGAAGCGTGGCCTTCGTTGCCAAGCAGCCGATGGGGACGATCCTCTTCACTTTCTTCATCACCGCCCGCAGCGGTTGGGGGTGCGGGGACGATCCTCTTCACTTTCTTCATCACCGCGGCAGGAGCGCTATTCGGCAGCGGCATCTACGATGAGCCGCCTCCGAAGCTCTGACGCCAGACCTTCGACCGCCGCGGCGTTTCGATGGAGCAGGTTGAACACGCTGCCGGGCAAGATGCCCAGCTGTGCTCCGACCACGGTGTAGGTCTGGTTGAGGTCACGTGTCGCGACGAGCGCGACGAGGGCGCGGGTCCTCACGGCGCCGCGTCGCCTCGACAGAAGGGACTCGCCGGCGGGCAGGTCGGCCACTTGGCGCGCGAGGTCGATCAGCCGGAGCCAGTCGACGGGCGCGGACTCTCGCCGTAGCGCGAGCTCCGGCGCGGGTTCTGACACCCACTCCGAGGCGTCGAGATCGACCTCCGTCACGAACTCGTCGAAGCGACGCCGACCCGCCGCGTTGTCGCGGAAGCCCAGGATGTCCAGCGCTCGCTCGACGTCGAGCCACGGAGGAGGAGGCTCCAGCCGGAGGTACGCTCGGTGACTCGTCCAGCTCGAGTCGCGGGGCCGGTCCACGACGCCCGCCTCCACCGGGTTGCGATGGTGATAGGCGACCAAACGCGGGAGCGCCCGAGTGGGCACGGGATGGATCGTGGGCCGTTGGGCGAAGACTGGACCGAGCGTCTCCCGATCATCTCGCCCGTGATAGCTGCCGGCGAAGCGAGTGTGCGCGGAACGAAAGAAGCGATCGGGGTTGGTCGAACCCGCCACGTGCCCATAGTGGACGTGGCTCGACATCTCGGCGTACGAGAGCCAGATCCAATCCCACCGTTCGTCGGCGAGTGTGATCGCGCGGTGGAGCGATTGACGGTCGATGTCATCGACCAGGCAGAAGCGACGGTCGACGAAGCGAGAGATGGTGTGAGCGCCCATCCCGGGAACCCAGTGGCGGCGTTGTCGAGGCATGCCCGATTGTCGGGCGCAGACATGGCGAGGTTTCGGATCGACGAAACTGAAGAGGATCGTCCCCGGCGCGGGTGAAGAAACTGAAGAGGATCGTCCCCGGGTTACCCGGGGGGATTGAGCGTCCGCGTCACTCGAGCTGCGTGGCCTCGATGCGCCGGTTCTGGGCACGGCCGGCCTCGGTGTCGTTGGTCGCGACGGGGCGCGTGTCGCCGTAGCCGACCGCCTCGATGCGGCTGGCGTCGATGCCGTGGGCGATGACGTAGGCGCGCACGGCCTGGGCGCGCTGCTCGGAGAGGGTCTGGTTGCGCGCGGGGTTGCCGACGTTGTCGGTGTGGCCGGAGATCCGGATGTGGGCGCTCTCGACGTAGGTCATGTACTCGACGAGGCCGTCGATCCGCGGGAACGACTCGGGCTGGATCGTGGCGCGGCCGGTCTCGAAGAGGATGCCCTCCATGACGAAGCCGGGGTCCTCCGGCGGGGGGGGCGCGTCGGGCAGGGGCGGGATCGGCGGCGGGCGGCGTCGCCGGTAGCGCATGGTCAGGCGGATGTCCTGGTTCGGGCCCGGCGGCACCTCGACGTTCGCGGTGGTCGCCGCGCGACCGCCCAGGGTCAGGTACTCGATGCGGTAGCGCGCGCCCGGGGGCACGAGCACCTCCGCGTAGCCGACGGAGTCGCTCTCGCTCGTGTAGTACGCGGTGCCGTCGGGCGCGGTCAGCTTGATCACGATGCCCGGCAGCGGGCCGTTCTCCGGGTCGACGATGAACAGCCGCATCGCCGCGCCGGTCGCCGACGAGCGGATCCGCGAGGGGCTGTCTCCGTGCGCGTCACCGGCGGTGGTCGAGTCGCTGAGCTGGAAGGTCTGCCCGTCCCCCGAGCCGCCCGAGCCGCCCGAGTCGCCCGAGCCGTCGCCGTCGTCGGCGCCCGACGAGCCCCCGGAGGTCCCGCCTCCCGAGGACCCGGAGCCCCCCGTCGTGTCGGCGGTCTCACCTCCGCCGCAAGCCGTTGCGAGAGACATCGCGATCGCGATGAGCCGAAGGTGACCGAGGGTGCTCTTCATCGCGTCGCAGGCTACCACGCGGGCCTCGCCGTCAGCATCGCCGCCGTCTCGCCCACCTCGGAGGGGAGCGTGATTCGCCGCACGCGATTTTGGGGCCGACTTTGAGTAGGCTAGGCCGCCTCGGGGGGTGGCTCGGGGAGTCGATTCAGCCGCCGCTCGAACGAGGAGGGCGAATGACGGTCGTCGCGGTGGTGGGCGCCCAGTGGGGCGACGAAGGCAAGGGCAAGGTCATCGAGGCGATCGCGCCCAAGGCCGCGTTGGTCGTGCAGTACGCCGGCGGCTACAGCCCGGGGCAGACGCTCGTCGCCGAGGGGGAGCGCTTCGTGCTGCACGTGGTCCCCTCCGGGTCGCTGCGCTCCGGCAAGTCGTGCCTGCTCGCGCAGGGCATGGCCCTCGACCCGCGGCTCGTGCTCGAAGAGCTCGAGATCCTCGAGACCCACGGCGCCCTCGCCGGCGACCTGCGCATCGATCAACGTGCGCAAGTCGTGTTGCCGCACCACATCGCCCTCGATCAGCTCCGCGAGGAGTCCGAGGGCGCGAGCGGCTCTCCCCGCCGCGGGATCGGCCCCGCCTACATGGACGCGGTCGGCCGCCGCGGGATCCGGATGGGCGACCTCCTCGTCCCGGACGGGCTCGAGGGCCGCATCGCGGCGAGCATCGAGGCGAGCGCCCACGCCCTGCGCGAGCTCGGCGCGCCGATCCCCGACGCCAAGCAGGTCCTCGACGAGTACGTGGCCGCGGGTGAGAAGCTCCGCTCCCGCATCGTCGACGGCTCGCGGCTCATCCTCGACCTCCGCGCCTCGGGCGAGATGGTCGTGCTCGAGGGCCCCTTCGGCACGATGGTCGACCAGGACCACGGCTACTACCCCTTCGTCGTCGGCGCCTCCACGGTCGCGGGCGGCGCCTGCACCGGCACGGGCATCTCTCCGAAGGCGATCGACAGGGTCATCGGCGTCGCGAAGGCCTACATCACCCGGCCGGGGCTCGGGCCCTTGCCGTCGGAGGTCACCGGAGATCTCGCCTCGACGCTCCAGGACCGCGGCGGCGAGCTCAGCCCGACGTCGGCCCGACCGCGCCGCTGCGGCATGTTCGACGTGCCGGTCCTGCGCTACTCGGCGCGGGTCAACGGCTTCGACGAGCTCGCGCTCACCAAGCTCGACGTCCTCTCGGGCCTCGACGAGATCCCCGTCTGCGTGGGCTACGAGCTCGACGGGGACGTCCGCGACGAGCCGCCGTTCGAGGGGCAGTCCCGCATGCAGCCGCTCACCGAGATGCTGCCCGGTTGGACCGAGCCGCTCTCCGACTGCCGCGCGTGGGAGGAGCTCCCGGCGAACGCCCGGGGCTACGTGGAGTTCATCGAGCGCAACTCCGGCGTCCGCATCACGTTGGTGAGCGTCGGTCCCGACAAGGCACAGACCATCCGGCGCGATGTAGACTGAGCGCGATGAGCATCGCCCGACGTTCCGGTGAGCTCGTGCTCCTCCCCGTGCTGGACCCGGGCGCGGCGGCTCCGTTCTACGAGCTGCTCGGGTTCGTCGTCACGAGCGAGGATCACGAAGAGGTCGTCCTCGAGAAGCCGGGCATGCAGCTCGTGCTCGAGCGCGTCGACGAGCTCGAGAAGGACAACGGTCGCCCCCGCATCGAGGTGAACGTCGACATCGACATCCTCGACCGCGTGTGGCGCACCGACGGTCGAGACGACCCCACGCTGCCGGGACCGACCCTCGCGCCCGAGGGCGTGTTCGAGTACCGGGCGCGCGATCCATCCGGGAACCGCGTGCGCATCACCGCGCCGCTGCCCGAACCCGATCGGTGAGCGAGCCGCGATGATCGACGAGCTCGGAAGCGACCAGCCCCTCTCCGAGCGCCTCGACGCGGCCCGAGCCCGGCCTCCCAGCGCGGAGGGCGCGCTCGAGGTGGCCCTGCTCGCGGCGCTCGCGATGCGAACGCAGGAGGCGGCGTCGGCGCTCGCGGGCGCCAAGGACGTCGCCGAGTCCGATCGTCACGCGGTCATCTCCGCGCTCGCGGCGCTCTGGTCCGGCGATCCTCGGCGAGCGCTCGTCGCCGCCGACCGCGCCCCCGACAGCGCCGACGGGCGAGCCCTCGCGGCCGAGGCGCTGCGCCTCGACGGAGACCTCGCGGCGGTCCACGCGCGCCTCGAGGGCATCGTCGAGGGGCACGCGTTCGCGCGGCTCGTCGCGGCCCACGCCCACGTCGTCGACGACCCGCGCCGCGCGCTCGCGCTGCTGTGGGGGTTCGAGGCGGGCGGGCTCCTCGGCGCGCGCGCTCGCCGCATCCGCGCCCGCGCGTGGCTCGCGCTCGACCCGCCCGAGCCGGTGCGCGCCCGCGACGAGCTGAGCGCCGGCGTGTGGCGGCTCGTGCGCCTCGGCGCCCCGGACGAGCTCGGCCGCGCGTACCTCCTGATGGCGGAGGTGGAGGGGCAGCTCGAGCAGGGCCGCGGTCGCGCCGCGCAGTGGCTCGCCCGCGCGCACCCGCTCCTCGTGCGCACGGGCACGACCTTCGACCAGGAGCTGCTGCGCCGCGCGTTCCGCCGCTTCGGCCGGCGCGCGATCGACCGCCTCGTCGACCAGGACCTCGAGCAGCAGATCGAGGGCCTCCGCGGCGCGGGCGCCCGGGCCAGCGATCTCTCGCGCGCGGCCGAGGACGCGCACTCCGGCGGCGGTCAGAGCGGGCGCATCGAGCAGGACCTCCGCGACGCGCTCGGCGATCTCGCGGAGAAGGGCGAGGCGCTGATCGCGTCGCTCGAGAGCGCGCTCGTCGACAAGGAGCGCACCGGCAAGCTCGTCGAGGTCGTGCGCGGGATGTTCCTGCTCCAGAGCCGCGCCGCGCTCGACAAGGAGATCCCCCGGCTCGCGCTGTCGCTCGGCGGCGAGTCCGCGACGCTCGGGGTGCTCCGCGACGGAGCGTTCGCGCCCGTGTCCGAGGCGGGCCCGCGCCCCCCGGAGCTCGACGGGCTGACCTCGGCGCTCGGCAGCGTGCTCGAGGAGGGCTCCGCGAGGATCCTCGGCGGCGACGAGCGCGTGTTCGGCATCGTCCCGATCCGCGTCGCCGACGCCGATCGGGTGCTGGTGCTCCGCGGGATCGGGCGCGGCGGCCGCGCCGCGGAGGTCGATCGATTGCAGGTGCTCTCGAGCGTCGCCGTCGCCGCCTACGAGCGCACGCGCAGCGCCGAGGCGCTCCGGCTCGCGGCCGCGCGCGACGCGGCGACCCTCGAGGCGATCCGCGACGCCATCGTCACGCTCGACGGAGACGGCCGGGTGCGCGCGATCAACGGGGCCGGCGCCGCGCTCCTCGCGGTCGCGCGCGCGGACGTCGAGGGGCGCCCGCTCGCGGAGGTCCCGGGGCTCGCGGCGCTCGCCGAGGCGGCCCGGCGCGGGGTCGACGACGAGACGGTCTCGCTGCCCCACGTCGACGTCCTCGTGCGCGCCCGGCAGTACGACGGCGGCACCGTCCTCACGATCCAGGAGCTCGGCCGCGCCCGCCAGCTCGCCCACAAGCTCGTCGGCTCGGCCGCGCGGTTCACCTTCGACGACCTGATCGGCGAGGACCCCGCCTTCGTCGACGCGGTCGCGGACGCGCGCCGCGTCGCGGTCGCGGACGTCCCCATCCTCATCACGGGCGAGAGCGGCACCGGCAAGGAGCTGCTCGCGCAGGCGATCCACAACGCGTCCCCGCGGGCGTCGCACCCGTTCGTCGGCGTCAACGTCGCGGCCATCCCGCGCGAGCTGCTCGAGAGCGAGCTGTTCGGCTACGAGAGCGGTGCGTTCACGGGCGCCCGCGCGGGCGGGCACGCCGGCCGCTTCGAGCTCGCGGGGCGGGGCACGATCCTGCTCGACGAGATCGGGGACATGCCCTATGAGATGCAAGCCAAGTTGCTACGCGTCTTGCAGGAGCGGAGCGTCCTGCGCCTCGGCGGGACGCGCGCGATCCCCGTCCACGCGCGGGTGATCGCGACCACGCACCGCGACCTCGAGCGC
Source organism: Sandaracinaceae bacterium (assembly GCA_020633195.1). Classification (GTDB taxonomy): domain Bacteria; phylum Myxococcota_A; class Polyangia; order Polyangiales; family Sandaracinaceae; genus JACKEC01. The sequence goes on from JACKEC010000019.1 coordinate 422,524, forward strand.
GCGATCGAGGACGGCGCGTTCCGCCTCGACCTCTTCTACCGCCTGCGCGTCGTGCACCTGCGCTTGCCGCCCCTGCGCGAGCGCCCGCTCGACATCCCGCGGCTCGTCGTGCACTGCCTCGAGCAGCACGCGAGCCGCCACGAGCGCCCGACGCTGAGCGTGGCCCCGCGCGTCATGGCCGAGCTCGTGCGGTACCGCTGGCCGGGCAACGTGCGCGAGCTCGCCAACCTCGTGGAGGGCGTCGCGAGCCTCACCCCGCTCGACGCCCGCGAGATCACCGAGGTGCCCCGCATCATCCAGCGCACCGGCTCCGCGCCGCCGGCGCGAGCCCCGGCGGCCGGCGCCCCGTCGTCCCCCGACGAGGTGGAGTCGCTCGAGGACGCCGAGCGCCGCGCGGTCGCCAAGGCGCTCGCCGCCTTCGAGGGCAACATCCTCCAGACGGCCAAGGCCCTCGGCGTCGCGCGCGGGACGCTCTACCGCAAGATGGAGCGCTTCGGCCTGAAGTAGCCGCGGGGCGAGCGGACGGCCTCGAGCAGGAGCTCGCCGTGACCGGGTCGCTCCGCATCCACATGGGCGACCGCGGCCTCGAGCTCGGCCGCCGCCTCGGGATGAAGATCGAGGAGCACTACTTCCGACCGAGGCGGTCCCGGATTCGCTGCTCGACCTGGCCCCAGGCCACGGGCGTCACCTCTCCCGATTCGAGCTCGGCGACCCGAGAGGCGATCTCGCGGCTCCACTCGCCGCCGAGATCGGTTGGCTCGAGCTGGAGGCTGTCCCTCAGTGCTTCCACCAGCTCGGCGCGCTCCTCGATCGACAGAGAGAGCGCGTCTTCGAGGAGCTTCTTGGCGGCCGCGGTCACGACCCGAGTCTATCGGGCGCCTCAGCCAACAGCCAGTCGGCGCGACGAGGCATGCGCAACCGAGGACGATGTCGGACGGCGAGCCCCCCTCGCGTCGGCTACGGCTCGACGACGTCGATCATCCCGACGTCGACGTGGATCTTGGCCGCGCGCTTGCGCGTGAACGGCTTGCGGAGGCCCTTCTTCGCCGCGCGGTGCACGGGAGCGTCCGCGTAGTGGCCGAGGCACCAGCGGTAGTCCCGCAGCGCGCCGTCGCGATCGCCCGCGAGGTCACGCGCGCGGCCGCGCCACAGGTGGAAGGCCGCGAGGCGCTCGGGGTCGACATGACCCAGCGCGATCGCCTGATCGAAGGCTGCCTGGGCCTCGGCCGCGTCGCCCGCCTCGATCGCGAGCAGGCCGCGGAGCGAGGCATAGAGCGGCTGGTCGGGGGCGAGCGCGCTGGCCTCGGCCGCGTGCGCGCGGGCCTCCGCGAGGTCGTCCTTGTCGACGTACGCGACGTAGGTCCGGCGGAACCGCTCGAACGCCTCGGCGCCCTCGGCCTCGACGCGCAGCTCGCCGCGCTCCGGCGCGTGGCCCATCTGCGCGAGGCTGAACGGCACGAAGGTCCCGTGGCTCGTCGGCGCCTCGCCGGTGCCGACCCAGAGCGTTCCGTCCTCGGGTCGGAAGACGACCGAGCCCACCGTCATCACCATCGCGATCGAGTCGCGCACGCGACAGTCGCCCGCGCCGGTGTCGCCGAGGATCTCGGCCATGCCCTGCGGGTCGAGCGCGCCGGCCTTCTGCCCGAGCAGCTCGTTGGCGCGCCGGTGACGCCCCTCGTTGTGGCGCCAGTAGGACCCGTACAGGTCGACCTCGGTCTCGCCGAGCGCCTCGTCGAGGTAGATGTTCGCGTAGCCGAAGGTCTGCTCGCCGGCGCCGTAGCGGTGCGCCACCGCGCGCTCCGGGTTCTCCTCGTAGCAGAGCACCTCCCGCGTGTTCCCGTCGGTGACCACGTAGGTCCAGCAGCCGATCGGCGTGTGCTCGTCGAGGATGCGCTGCGCGTCGTCGAGGTCCTTGGCCTCGCGCATCACCATGTCGCCGACGAGCCCGATCGGGATGCCGCCGAGGCGCGTCCGATCCGTGAACATGTGCTGATGGACGGTGAGGCTCAGCCCCGACTCGTTCATCGCGGTGATCCCGCCCAGCGGCACGCCCGCGGCGGCCACGCTGACGTAGCGCTGGCCCTCGTCCGGGTCGTGGAAGATCACGGTCTTGGTGCTCGGCCAGCACCCGACGCCGTGGTAATCGAAGTTGCGCGCGTGCAGCAGCGCCCCGTCCTTCGTCGCGTCACCCCACGCGACCGCGCTCGTGCAACCGAGCTCGAGCGCGATGCGGTGCGCCACCGCCGGCCCGGGCCCGCGCACCTGCATCATGCGGGCGACGAGCCACATCAGCGCGTCGGGCATCGTGCAGCCGTCGAGGAACGTCTGCGGGTCGAGCCCCGCGCCGTCGGCGACGCCGCGCAGCGTGTCCACCGCGAACTGCGGCATCTCTCGCGCGACCTTGCGCCCCACCGTCTTCTGCAGCGTCGGCCACACCAGCCCAGACAGCGGCCCGAGCGCGCCCTTGCCCATCAGGCTCTCGACCACGCGGCGGAAGTAGGGGATGGGCCCGCGCCGGATCTCCTCCGCGAGGAGGACGCCGTGCTGGTAGCCCATGTCGTAGGAGCTGCCCGCCACGTGCAGGACGTGGATGTCCCCCACGCGCGTGAGGGAGCCGCGACCCATCCGACGGGTCGTGGGCCGGGGCTCGGGGATCGAGGTCGTCGTGGTCGTGGCGAGGGTCATCGTGCGGTTCCTTCGAGCAAGCGGCTGAGGGGCTCACCGGTCGACAGCGCCGCTGCCGCCAGGGTCCGGGGGGTCGCCCACTCGTGGTAGGCGGAGACGAGCGTGCGGATGGACGCTCCGTCGCGATCGCGGATCAGGCGGACCAGCGTGCGCACGCCCAACAGGTGGGGCTCGCTCGCGGGGCGCACGGCGTTGAACACGTCGCGCAGCTCGGTCGCGATCTGCTGGTTCCACCAGACCAGCATCTCGAAGATCTGGTTCTGGGTGGCCCGCGCCACGGTCCGCGCGAACGCGTCGGACTCGGCGTTGTAGCGGTCCCGCTGGCCGAGCGCGCCGGCGAGCACCTCGGCCTGCGCCTCGAGCGCCTCGAGGTCGGCGTCGGTGCGTCGCTCCGCCGCGAGCACCGACATCTGGACGTCGAGCGTGGCGCGGATCTCCAGGTAGTCGCGGAGCCGCTCCCGATCCACGCGGCCGGGCGCGGGCACCATCATCGCCTGCAGCACCTCGGGGCTCACCGAGGTCACCGGATCGAGCACCACCGTGCCGCGCCGCTTGATCGGCCGGACCAGCCGGTGGACCTCGAGGAGCTTGATCGCCTCCCGGATCACCGAGCGGTTCACCCCGAATTCCTCGGCGAGCTCGGCCTCCTTGGGGAGGATGGTGCCGACGGGGAGGCCCCCCCCGACGATCCTGCGGAGCAGGTCGTCAGCGACGCGATCCGCCTTCCTCCCCGTCGACACAGGGAGAGTTATAAATCAGGTTTATTCTCTGTCAACGGGTTTGTTGTGCCAGGGCCGAAGAGAATGCCGGGGCACCAATTGCGTCTATGGGAGCGCGACCTGGCTATGCTGGGAGCCGGAGGGGGGCCGATGCGAAGTCGACGAAGCCTGGGGACGTGGCTCGTGCTCACGATGTTGGCGCTCGCGGCGCCCGCGTCCGCGCAGGTGCGCTCGCCGCTCGACGTGTGGAACCGCTTCTTCACCGGCTGCGCGACGCGGCCGGGGCAAGAATACTTGTGCGCTTGCGCGGCGACCGAGCTGATCCGGCGCTGCCAGCAGACGGGGGTCACCGAGGCCCCCGCGCTCGCGCAGTGCATCGTCTCGAACGAGAGCGCGTGGAACACGGAGGTGACGGCGCAGTGCACCTCGTACGGCCACCTCCGCCTCGGTTACAACATCCCGCGGCCGGCCGCGCGACCGATGACCGAGCGAGGCCCGCCCGTCTCGCGGGACGTGTTGTGGACCTCCACCTTCGGCTCGTGCCGAGGCGCGTCGCCGCAGGACGCGATGCGGGACCTCGGGTGCGCGTGCGTCGCCACCTACTCGGTCGAGGCGTGCGCGCCGGCGCCCGAGACGCCGGCCGCGCACGTGGAGGCCTGCAGCCAGACGCTCGGCCCCGAGGTGGAGCGCGTCTTCCCGCAGTGCCGTCAGTTCGTCGCGCTCAGCACGCCGACGTCGAACACCCCCGATGGGACGCGGCCCCCGTCGCCGCCGCCCGCGCGGGGCGCCTCGACGATGTGCGCCGACGTCGAGGGGCTCAGCGGCCCGGAGCAGCGCTCGGCGTGCGCGACGATCGTGACGGCGATCGAGTCCAACGACGCCGCGGGGTTCCTCGCGACGATCCCGCGCGGCGCGCGCGTGACGCTCTACGGTCGCGCCAACCAGAGCAGCGCCGCGGTCGGGCGCGAGGTGCGCCGCCACGGGGTGCGCGAGATGTTCGGCCCGAGCGTCCGCGCGATCGTCGCCGGCGAGGACGGGGATCCGCGGCTCGTGCTCTTCAGCCAGGAGCGCGACGACGCGGCGGTCGACTGGGTCCCGGAGGCGGGCTTTCGCTGGGACGCGGCGCACGGGCGCTGGACGTTGATCTCGATTCACGCCAACGCTGAAGAGTGATCGAAGCACCGCTGTACAAGATCCTGCGAGCCGCGCGCTGGGCCGACGCCGACGCCCTCGGTCGCGTGCCCGAGGCGCCCGTCGACGAGCAGGACGGCTTCCTGCATCTGAGCGACGCGACGCAGGTGCGAGAGACCGCGCGCCGCCACTTCGCGGGCCAGCGCGAGCTCGTGCTCGTGACCCTCGACCCAGCGCGCTTCGCCCCCGACACCCTGCGCTGGGAGCCCTCGCGCGGGGGCGCGCTCTTTCCGCACGTCTACGGCGCGGTGCCGCTCGAGGCGGTGCTGCGCGTCGATCCCCTCGAGGCCCGCGGCGACGACTTCGTGTTCCCCGACCACGTCGCCGTCGCCGGCTCGTGAGCTCGAGCGGCGGGAACGAGAGGCTGGGAGTAGGGGAGAGTTGGAGAAGAGGAGGGTGCGTCCGCTTCGCGGCCGCGAACGAGAAGATCGCGCGCGCAGCGCGCACGCTCCCCTGCTCTTGCTCTCCTCTACTCCCAGCATTCTTCTCCCCTCGGGACGAGCCCGTCCGATGGGCTGTCGTGTTTGCCCATCGGCTCTGGTGCTCCTGGGATCAGGTCACGAACCAGACGAGCCAGCCGAGCGCCCCGACCGCGAGCACGGCGAGCTGCGCCCACCCTCGCTTGAGCGACGTGGGGTGGCGCAGCGTCAGCGCGATCTCGTGCGCCTCGAGCTCGCGCACGTTCGCGGCCCACGTGTCGTAGCGGAGCCGCGCGAGCTTGGCGGCGGGCTTCGCGATCGCGTGATCGATCCGCAGGCGCACCGCCTCGTCGGCGAGCTCGACGAGGGCGCGCTCGTACTTCTCGCGACCGTCCGCCGCCTCCTTCGCGATGCGGGCCTCGGTGCGGACGAGCGCGGACGCGACGTCCTCGATGACCTTCTTCGCCTTCGCCGACGCGCGCTCGATCTCGAGGATCTTCGCCTCGACCTCGGACAGCTCCGGGGTGCGCGCCTCGATCTCGGCGACCGCCGCGTCGGCCTCGCCGCGGCGCAGGGTGCGGCCCGCCTCGAGCTCGATGCGCCGGTTCGCGTCGGGGCTCTTGGACTTGGCCAGCGCGTCGAGCTCGGCGGTCGCGTCGCGGATGGCTCGCGACGCCGCCTCGAAGTCCTGCTGGTACACGACGACCTGCGCCCGCAGCTCCCGCGCGCGCTCGGAGAGCGGGCGGACCGCCTCCGTCGCGTGGGCGATCGACGCCACGGTCTCGGCGGTCTGATCGCGCGCCTCCTCGCGTGCCCGCTCGAGCTCCGCGTCGTGGTCGGCGGTGAGCTTCTGCGCCGCGTTCGCCCGGCGGAGCGCCGAGCCGAGCTCGGGGGCGCGAGGGTGATCGCGCTCCGCGTGGAGCGCGCGACCGAGCTCGAGCGTGGCCACCTCGAGATCGGCCTGCGCCTGGTCCTTCACCCGCCGCAGCTCGGGGAGCCGCTGGCGCAGCGCGCGGTTGCGCCGGACGACGTCGATCGCGTACCAGCCCTCGAGCACGAACGGCGGCGGATCGCCGTGCCGGGCCAGCTCGAGCGCGCGCCGCGGCGTCCCCTCGGGCTCCTCGACGGGTTCGGGTCGCCGGGCCTTCGGGGCCTCGACCGGCGCCGCCGCGGCCGGGGCCGGGGCCCGCGCGGGCAGCGCCGCGTCGTCGAGCTCGAGCTCCAGCCCTCCGCGAGGCGCGAAGGGTCCGAGCGGGTCGAGATCGGAGTCACGGAGGCCCACGTGTACGATCAAGCGTAGGGAACGTCCCGGGGATCGGTCCACTTCGGGGGCCCCGGTCCTCGGCCGCGGAGGAGGTGTCGTTGAGCTGGAGAGGCAGCGCTTGGGTGCTCGCGTCGTGGGCGGTGACCGTCACGGCGGTCGCGCAGCCGGCGCCTTGTCCGAGCCAGCCCACGTTGGGCCCGCCGGACTGGTTCGGGGACGGCGAGGTGCCCTCGGTCGCCGACGCGCGCGCGCTCGTGGCGCGGCGCGGGGAGGAGCTCGCGCAGGCGCCGCCCGGGGACCCGCGACGCCTCGAGCGCATCCGTCAGCTCGCCGAGGCGAACGGGGTCCTCTATCGCGCCGCTCGGGACCGACGCGCTCTCCGCGACGCGGCGGAGAGCCTCGAGCGGCTCTCGCGCGAGCACCCCGCTCACCCGCACGAGGATCGCGGCCTGTACGTGCTCGCGTGGGCCTACCACGAGCTCGGTCTCTACGACGAGGAGAGGCTCGCGATGGACCGAGCCTCCCGCGGGCACCCGTCGAGCCCGTTCACGATGGCGACCCTCCTCCGGCTCGCGTGGACGCACTGGCGCTCGGGGGACATCGAGGAAGCACGCCAGCAGTACCTCCGAGTCGCGGCTCTTGGCGCCGGCGTTCAGACCGCCTACGCGTACTACATGGCCGCGTGGTGTCTGGTCCGGATGGCCCGGTCCGATGGTGTGCGCCTCGCCGTCGAGGGCGCCGGCGAAGCGCTCGACGGGAGCTCACACCCCGTGGCCGAGGCCCTTCGGGAGGCGCTCGAACGCGACGCTTGCAGGTTCGTGCCTCGACCCTGACGCGCTCAGGGCAGGCCCCACGGATCGCGGAGCGCGGCGTAGGCGTCCTCGGGGAGCTGGACGAGCACGTTGTCGGCAGGCGCGAGGTCTACGATGAGCTGCGCGAGGGCGTCGCGATCCATCGAGGTGCAGCCCGCGGTGGGGGAGCGCGCGTCCGTCCACACGTGGAGCAGGATGCAGCTCCCGCGGCCGGGCACGGGGGCGGGCTCGACGTTCTGCTCCACGAACACGAGCCACTCGTACAGGCCGTCGCTCCGGCGGAGCCTGTCGTCGCCCGTCCAGTCCACCGGCGTGGTCGCTCGGTCGACGATGCGGTTGTACTGCGTGGACGCGACGTCCTCGACGCACTGGAGCGTGGGCGTCATCGCGACGTAGGGGACCGTCGCGCCGGAGGGCGGCTCGGCCGCGTAGCCGAGCGACGTCCCGAGGGGGAACGCGCCGGCCGGCGAACGCCCGTCCCCCTCGCGCTTGTCGACGCCGCCGAGCCCGGGGAGGGCGCCTTCGCCGTGCAGCCCGCGACCCCATCCGAGACCGCTCCGCCCCAGCACGATCGGGATCTCGGCGCCCACCGGCTCCCAGCCCGCCGCGCCGCGCCGATAGCGTCGCAGCGTGCCGTTCGAAGCGTCCCACGCCGCCGTGCGCACCGTGACCAGGTGGGCCGCGCCCGCGATCGGCGAGGCGGCCGCGCCGCCGTCCTCGGCGCCCGCGTCGCTGCTCCCGGCGTCGTCGCCTCCGTCCGCGACGGCCGCGTCGGCGCCGCCCGCGTCGATCGATCCGCTCGACGCGTCCGTCGTCGTGTCGATGGGCCCGCCGCACGCGGTCGCGAGGAGCGCGCACCAGAGGAGCGTTCGCATGTTTCGACGGTACTACGAGAGCCGGGTTGGTCGGAGACTCCGCGTTCCGGCCGCGGGTGCTCTAGGCTGTCGTCGACCTCGGAGGGTGATGATGCGTGGACGCTTGCTGCTCGAGATCTTGGCCGTCGTCGGCTTCGCGATGTGCCTGGGTGCCTGTGACGGAGACTCGGGGACCGACTCCGGCGTCGCGATGACGGACGCCGGCGGCGGTGGCACCGACGCGGGCGGCGGGGGCACCGACGCGGGTGGCGGCACCGACGCGGGTGGCGGCGACACCGACGCCGGGGGTGGCGGCACCGACGCGGGCGGCGGTGGCCCGTCCCCGGCGGCGACGGCCTTCTGCAACGAGTACGAGACGGTGTGCGGCTTCGGCGCCGCGGGACGGCACGCCGACGCGGCCGCCTGCACCACCGCGTACGACGGCTACGACGGCGCCCGGCAGACCTGCGTGTCCACCCACCTCGGCCTCGCCGCGATGGGCGACACCGCGACCCACTGCCCGCACGCCACCGGTGAAGCGCCGTGCAATTGAGCTAGCTCGAGGCCTGTCGATCCATCGCCTTCGGCGATTTCTCTCCGGCGAGGGGCAGGCCCCTCGCGCTACTCAGTCCATCATCGTGACGGCTTCGAAGTGGATCAGCTCGCCGGTGTCGGCCCAGTGCTTGATCTCGTAGAGCTGACCGCCGTCGTCGCGGACGTAGAACTCGTAGAAGTAGCGGTCCTCCTCGGGGACGAGCTTGACCTCCCACGCCTCGATCACGCCGGGGCTCGCCTCGAGCACGCGGGCGCGCGCCTCGGCGTAGGTCGACATGCCGGCGAGCGGCGTGAGGTCGTAGTCGAACGGGCCGGCGACGTCCTTGATCTCGAAGAGGACGCCCGTCTCGGCGAACAGGATCACCTCGAGCTCGGCGCCGTTCGGCATCCGAACCGCGACGTTCCAGACGTCGTTGCCCTCGTCGACGACGCGCTCGGCGCTCAGCGCCTCACCGCTGCCCACGGTGGCGAGGGCCTCCGTCTGGGCTTCCTCCGCGGACGAGAGCACCGCCGTGGAGCAGCCGAGGAGCCCGAGCACCAAGCAAGACAAGAGAACGAGTGTGACTTTCATTCTCATCTGGCTAGCCGATGGCCGCTGGCGCGTCAACCTCTGGCGTCATGACACCGGACGAGCGAATCGCCGTCAGCAAGCTGATGAGCTGGGCGCTGCGGCACGCGCCCCGGGAGGCGGGGATCGCGCTCGACGCGTCCGGCTGGGCGTCGGTCGATGCGGTGCTGTCGGCTCTCGCGGCGCGTGGGCTGAGCGTCTCGGCCGAGGAGCTCGCCGAGGTCGTCGCCCACAGCGACAAGCAGCGCTTCGCGCTCTCCGAGGACGGCGCACGGGTGCGCGCGCGGCAAGGCCACTCGGTCGAGGTGGACCTCGGCCTCGCGCCCGTCGAGCCTCCGGCCGAGCTCTTCCACGGGACCGTCGAGCGCTTCCTCGCCGCGATCCTCCGCGAGGGCTTGGTGAAGGGCGAGCGCCATCACGTGCACCTCAGCGCGTCGCGCGCGATCGCCGAGGAGGTCGGCCGCCGTAGGGGCCGGCCGGTGGTCCTACGCGTGGCGGCGGCGGCGATGGCGCGCGCGGGCCAGCCCTTCTACAGGACCGACAACGGGGTGTGGCTCGTGGAGGCCGTTCCGCCGGAGCACCTCGAGGTCCTCGAGTAGTCTGCGCTCCGCCTCGGTCCAGTCCAGGACGGGCGTCGCGCCGCTCGGCGCCGTCGTCCCCGGCTTCTGATGACCGAAGAGGTACAGCCGCGGCACGAGGCCCACGAGGTGCCGGAGCACGTCGGCGCGGTCGTCGACGAAGAAGCCGAGCTCGAGCGCCTCGGCGTGACCGCGCTTCTCGTGCCGCTCGCGGCAGAAGCGCAGGTTCGCCTCGCGGACCCCGGTGCGCTCGAAGAAGCGGTGATGGCTCAGCCAGCGCCGGGAGCGCGCCTGGATGCGCGGGCCGCACTTGGAGACGAGCCAGACCTGCCCTTCGAACGCCTCGGTGATCCGCGCGAGCGCTTCGAACGAGCCCTCCGCCGCGGGCGTCGCCATCGCCGCGTCGTCGCCGCCCGAGAGGAACGAGGTGTCCGCGCCGCCGCCGAGGGAGGCCGTGCCGAGGATCACCCGGCCGATGTCCACGCCGAGGCGCGGGCGCCGGGCGAGGTGCGTATGTCGATGGTTGTTCATGGGCTCAGGGTGCGCCCTGAATCATCGAGCACCATTTGTATGTGGTGAGCCGTTATAACGATTCGTGAGTCTCATGATTCACCCGGACTGGCTCCGCTCCTTCCTCGCGTTCGCCGAGACGTCGAGCTTCACCGCCGCGGCGAAGCGGCTGCACTTGACGCAGCCCGCCGTGCACATGCACGTGAAGAAGCTCGCCGAGGCGCTCTCGACCGAGCTCTACCGGCGACGCGGGCGCGCGCTGATCCTGACCTCCGCGGGGGAGCGCGTGGTCGCGCACGCGCGGGACGTCATCGAGCGAGAGGCGCTCCTCAAGGCCGAGCTCGACGGCGTCGACGACGCGCCGGTCGTGCTCGCGGGCGGGGAGGGCGCGTTCCTCTACGTCCTCGCCGAGGGCGTACGAGCGATCGCGCGGATGAGCGACGTCCGCCTCCGCTTGCTCACCGCCCCCGCCGAGGGCGCCGTCGACGCGGTGCGGAGCGGGCGCGCTCACCTCGCGGTCGCCGTCCTCCCGGAGCTCCCCGAGGGCGTCGAGGGTCGGGCGCTGGTCCGCGCGGGCGCCAAGGTGGTGATGCCGCGAGGGCACGCGCTCGCGAAGCGTCGCCGCCTGATCCCGCGCCACCTCGACGGGCAGACGCTCATCCTCCCGCCACGCGGGCGCCCCCACCGCGAGGCGGTGCTGAAGGCGCTCGACGAGGCGGGCGCGCGCGCCGAGGTCTCCGTCGAGGCGCACGGCTGGGAGGTCCTCATGCGCTACGCCGGCCTCGGCCTCGGCGTCGCCGTGGTCAATGGTGTCTGCGTGCCGCCGCGCGGCCTCGTGTCGCGGCCCTTCGCGGGCCTGCCTCGGGTCACGTACTGGCTGCTCCACCGGCCCGACGGGCTCCAGCGCGACGCCGTGCGACGCGCCCACGACGCGCTCGTCGCGCACGCCCCGAAGCCCTAGCCGGTTCAGTCGCCTTCGCCGTCGAGCCTCTTCAGCGCGCGCTTCGGCGCGACGAGGCGGTAGCCGTCGACGAGGAGCACGCGGACCGCCTCCCAGTCGGCGCCATCGAGGCGCACGCCGACCCAGCCCGAGGGGCCGACGTACTTGGGCCGGTAGTAGCGCGCTGGGTCGGACGCGATCAGGTCCTGCTGCGCGCCGTCTTCGGCCTTGATCCAGACCCCGACGCGGCCCTCGTCGTAGCCGCCCTCGTGGAACATCGCGAACGTCTTCTTGCCCCCCCACCAGGTGGGCGTGCCGTGCGAGAGCTTCTCGTGCGTCTCGGGCAGGACCTCGATGATCGCGCGCAGGCGCTCGAGTGGATCGCTGGACATCGCTCCATGCTGCCCCAGCCGCTCCCGGTCACGCCAGCGGCGCGATCGACGAGTTCATGCCGTCGAAACGCGCTCGAAACAGGAGCGGTCTAACCCTCCGTCGTGCTCGCTCCGTGCGCGCTCCCGAGCGCTTCACCATCCGACGGATGGGGGGCGGAGCTGCGCGTCCGGCTCGGGCTGCGCCACGGTCGCACGCGCCTGCTCGACGCGTCGCACCGCGGCCCGCTCCGCGTGCAGCGCGCCTTCCACCCCGAGCCCGACGGCGCCGCGCACCTCGTGATCCTGCACCCCCCGGCGGGGCTCGTCGGCGGCGATCACCTCGACGTGCGGGCCCGCGTCGACGACGGCGCGCGCGCGCTGCTGACGACGACCGGCGCGGGCAAGGCCTACCGGAGCCTCGGCGCGACGTCGGTCGTCGACACGCACCTCGACGTCGGCGCGGGCGCGGACCTCGAGCACGTCCCTCAGGAGACGGTGATCTTCGACGGCGCCCGCGCGGCGCTCACCACGCGAATCGCGCTGGCGCCCGGCGCGCGGCTGCTCGCGTGGGAGGTCGTGTGCCTCGGCCGCCCCGCGTGCGGCGAGCGCTTCGAGCGCGGCGGCCTGCGCCTGCGCCTCGAGGTCGAGCGCGAGGGTCGGCTGCGGTTCGTGGAGCGCGGCCGCGTCGAGGCCGGCGCCGCGGCGCTCGACGCTCCCTGGGGGATGGCCGGCTTCGCCGCGTTCGGGACCCTGGTCTCGACCGAGGGCAGCGTGGACTCGCTCCGCGACGCGCTCGCCGACGTGCCGATCACCGAAGCCCGGGTCGGGGTGACCCGGGTCGGTGAGCTCTCTGTCGTACGCGTCCTCGGACGCGACGGCGCCCACGCGCGCTCCCTGTTGGAGCGCGCTCGACACCGAGTTCGCGACGCGTGGTCGAGGCCCCGCGTCGATCCCGCGATCTGGAGGAGCTGATGGACCTCGCCCCGCGAGACAAAGACAAGCTGCTGATCTTCTGCGCCGGGATGCTCGCCGAGCGACGCCGCGCGGCCGGCGTCCTGCTGAACTACCCGGAGTCGGTCGCGCTGATCTCGAGCGCGATCCTCGAGGGCGCCCGCGCGGGCAAGACCGTGGCCGAGCTGATGCAGCTCGGGACGACGGTGCTCCGCCGCGAGGACGTGCTCGAGGGCATCCCGGAGATGATCGACGAGGTGCAGGTCGAGGCCACCTTCCCCGACGGGACGAAGCTCGTCACCGTCCACGAGCCGATCCGATGACGCCGGGCGAAGTGCTCGTCGCGGACGGCGACATCCCGCTCAACGAGGGCCGCGCGCGCGTGCGGCTCTCGGTCGCGAACACCGGCGACCGCCCCGTGCAGATCGGCTCGCACTACCACTTCGCCGAGGCGAACCCCGCGCTCGCGTTCGACCGCGACGCCGCCCGCGGCCTCCGCCTCGACATCCCGGCCGGCACCGCCGTCCGCTTCGAGCCCGGCCAGACCCGCGACGTGACCCTGGTGCCGTTCGCCGGCGCGCGCGCGGTCTACGGCTTCCGCGCCGAGGTGATGGGGCCGCTCGACGTCGAGCACGAGGTCGCCGCCGAGTGACCGACGGAGCGCAGCTCCCCCGCGCGGCGAGTACGCCGCCATGTACGGCCCCACGACCGGCGACCGCGTACGCCTCGCCGACACCGCGCTCATCGCCGAGGTCGAGGCGGACCGCACGGTCTACGGCGACGAGGTGAAGTTCGGCGGCGGCAAGGTCATCCGCGACGGGATGGGGCAGGGGCAGCGCGCCGACGACGCCGTCATGGACCTCGTCATCACGAACGCCCTCATCATCGACCACTGGGGCATCGTGAAGGCGGACGTCGGCGTCCGCGGCGGGCGCATCGCCGCCATCGGCAAGGCCGGGAACCCCGACGTGCAGCCGGGCGTCGACATCGTCATCGGCCCGGGCACCGAGGTGCTCGCCGGGGAGGGCCAGATCCTCACCGCCGGCGCCGTCGACGCCCACGTGCACTTCATCTGCCCGCAGCAGCTCGAGGAGGCCCTCGCGAGCGGCGTCACCACGATGCTCGGCGGCGGCACGGGCCCCAACACCGGCACCAACGCGACCACCTGCACCCCCGGCGCGTGGAACCTGCACCGCATGCTCGAGGCCGCGGAGGCCTTCCCGATGAACCTCGGCTTCCTCGGGAAGGGCAACGCGAGCCTCCCGGCCGGGCTCGAGGCGCAGCTCGAGGCGGGCGCGATGGGGCTCAAGCTCCACGAGGACTGGGGCACGACGCCGGCCGCCATCGACTGCTGCCTCGGCGTGGCCGAGCGCTACGACGTGCAGGTCGCCATCCACACGGACACGCTGAACGAGGGCGGCTTCGTCGAGGACACGCTCGCCGCGCTCCGCGGGCGCGTCATCCACGCGTACCACACCGAGGGCGCGGGCGGCGGCCACGCCCCGGACATCATCACGGCGTGCGGGCGCGACAACGTGCTCCCGTCGAGCACGAACCCGACGCGCCCCTACACCGTGAACACGGTCGACGAGCACCTCGACATGCTCATGGTCTGCCACCACCTCGACCCGCGGATCCCCGAGGACGTCGCGTTCGCCGAGTCGCGCATCCGCCGCGAGACCATCGCCGCCGAGGACATCCTCCACGATCTCGGCGCCTTCAGCATGATCGCGAGCGACTCGCAGGCCATGGGGCGCGTCGGCGAGGTCGTCCTCCGCACCTGGCAGACCGCGCACAAGATGAAGGTCCAGCGCGGGAGCCTCGCCGGCGACCCGGCGCGCCACGACAACGCCCGCATCAAGCGCTACGTGGCGAAGATGACCATCAACCCCGCCATCGCCCACGGGATCGCCCACGAGGTCGGCTCGGTCGAGGTCGGGAAGCTCGCCGATCTCGTGCTGTGGAAGCCCGCGTTCTTCGGGGTGAAGCCGTCGCTCGTGATCAAGGGCGGCTTCATCGCGAGCGCGCCGATGGGGGATCCCAACGCGTCGATCCCGACGCCGCAGCCGACGCACTACCGGCCGATGTTCGGCGCGTTCGGCCGGGCGCTGACGAGCACCAGCGTGACGTTCCTGTCGCGGGCCGCGCGCGACGACGGCGTGGCCGAGCGGCTGCGGCTGAGCAAGCGCGTGGTCGCGTGCTCGGGGACGCGGCGCGTCCGCAAGGCGGACATGATCCTCAACGACTACACGCCCCTGATGGAGGTCGACCCGCAGACCTACGAGGTGCGGGCGGACGGCGAGCTGCTGACCTGCGAGCCGGCCGAGGTGCTCCCGATGGCGCAAAGGTACTTCCTCTTCTGATGCTCGAGATCCACACCCTGGTCGAGGGCGCTCCGTCGAGCGACGCGCGCCTCATCCTCCCCTTCTCGCTCCGACAGAAGAGCCGCCTCCGGGCCGCGCTCGACGACGGACGGGAGGTGGGCTTGTTCCTGCCGCGCGGCACGATCCTGCGCGGCGGGGACCGGCTCGAGGCGAGCGACGGAACGATCGTCGAGGTCGAGGCGGCGGCGGAGACGCTGTCCACGGTCCGGAGCGAGGAGCCGATGGCGCTCGCCCGCGCGGCCTACCACCTCGGCAACCGGCACGTGCCGGTGCAGCTCGGCGAGGGCTGGCTGCGCTACGAGCACGACCACGTGCTCGACGACATGGTCCGCCAGCTCGGGCTCGCGGTGAGCGTCGAGCACGCCGGGTTCGAGCCGGAGGGCGGGGCTTATGGCGGGCACTCGCACGGGCACTCGCACTCGCACTCGCACGAGGACGGGCACGGGCACGGGCACGGGCACGGGCACGGGCACGGGCACGGGCACGGGCACGGGCACGGGCACTCGCACTCGCACTCGCACGAGGACTTGGTTTGAGCTCGCTCGCCAGGGTGCTTCAGCTCTCGAGCGCTTCGCTGCCGGTGGGAGGGTTCACCTACTCACGGGGGCTCGAGGCGGCGGTGGAGCTCGGCTGGGTGACCGACGCGGGCTCCGCGCGCGCGTGGATCGGCGGTCTGCTGCACGAGTGCGCGGGGCGGCTCGACGCGCCGCTGGTGCTGCGCGCGCACGACGCGTTCTCGCGCGGTGACGTCGCCGCCGTCGCGCGCTGGGCCGCCTTCGATCAGGCGTGCCGGGAGACCGACGAGCTGCGGCGCGAGTCGTCGGCGATGGGCCGCGCGCTCGGGCGGTGGCTCGTCGAGCTCGGGCTCGCCGCGCCGAGCGAGCTCGCGGGCGAGGTGCGCGAGAGCTACGTCGTGACCTTTGGCCTCGCGGCGCATCGGCTCGGCCTCGACGCGGACGCCGCCGTGAGCGCGTACCTGTGGTCGTGGCTCGAGTCCGGCGTGACCGCGGCGGTCAAGCTCGTCCCCCTCGGCCAGACCGATGGGCAACGCATCACCCTCGCGCTCGGCGCCGAGCTCGAGGAGGTCGCCGGCGTCGCGAGGGCGCTGGCCGACGACGACCTCGGCGCCCTCGTCCCGGGCTTCGCGATCGCGAGCGCCCAGCACGAGACCCTGCACACCCGACTCTTTCGATCGTGAGGAGACCATGAGCGAACGACCCGTCCTGCGCGTCGGCATCGGGGGCCCCGTCGGCTCCGGCAAGACCGCCCTCGTCGACCGCCTCTGCAAGCGCATGCGCGACACCCACCAGCTCGCCGTCGTGACCAACGACATCTACACCCGCGAGGACGCCGACTTCCTCGTGCGCAGCGAGGCGCTGCCCAAGGAGCGGATCGTCGGCGTCGAGACCGGCGGCTGCCCGCACACCGCGATCCGCGAGGACGCGTCGATGAACCTCGCCGCCGTCGACGACCTCATCGAGCGCTTCGCGCCGCTCGACGTGGTCTTCATCGAGTCCGGCGGCGACAACCTCGCGGCGACGTTCAGCCCCGAGCTGAGCGACCTGACCCTCTACGTCATCGACGTCTGCGCGGGCGACAAGATCCCGCGCAAGGGCGGGCCGGGGATCACCAAGAGCGACCTGCTCGTGATCAACAAGATCGACCTCGCCGAGCACGTCGGCGCGTCCCTCGAGGTGATGGACCGCGACGCCAAGCGGATGCGCGGCGAGCGGCCGTTCGTGTTCACCGACCTCAAGCGCAACCACGGCCTCGAGGAGATCGTCTCCTTCATCGAGCGCGAAGGCATGCTCGCGTGATGTCGCTCTGGGCCGGCTTCGCGGCCGGGGCGCTCCACGTGGTCAGCGGCCCCGATCACCTCGCCGCGCTCGGGCCCGCCGCGAGCCGCGCGCCGACGCGAGCGGCGCGGCTCGGCGCGACGTGGGGGCTCGGTCACGGCGTCGGCGTGCTCGCGGTGGCGCTCGCGGGTCGGCTGCTCGGCGACCTCGTCGCGCTCGATCGGATCGGCGCGTGGGCGGAGCTGAGCGTCGGCTTCGTGCTCGTGGCGCTCGGCGTCCGCGCCCTCGCGCGCACGCTGAAGCGCGTCGAGCCGGCGCCGCCGGACGCGCGCGGCCCGTTCTGGATCGGCGTCCTGCACGGAGCGGCCGGCGCGCATCACCTGCTGTTGGTGCTGCCCGCGCTGCTCCTCGATCCGGCCGGCGCGCTCTCCTACCTCGGCGCGTACCTCGTCGCCGCGGTCCTCGCGATGGCCGCCGCGGGGGCGCTCCTCGCGCGGAGCCTTCGAGGCCGCGGCGCCCGCGCGCACCGGGTGGCGCAGGGCCTCGCGGGCGCCGCCGCGCTGCTCGTCGGCGCGGTCTGGATCGGCGCGAGCGTTCAGCTCGCCTGAGCGGGCCAGTGCTTGGCGAAGAGCGCGTCGCGCCACGCGAGCAGATCCGCGTAGCGGTCCGCGAGCGCGTCGTCGGTCCACGCGCGGCGGGTCGCGGGGTCGAGGCGGATGTAGCCGTCGATCGGACGCACGCCCTGCAGGAACGACGCGGCGATCAGGTCGGCCGCGCTGAACCCGCCCTCCACGTACTCGCCGTCCCCGATCGCGGCGCGCAGCGCGTCGAGCGCCGCCTCGGTCCGGGCCGACGCGGTCTCGCCGTTCACGCCGAACTCGTACTTCTTCGCGACGTGCCGCGCGCCCATCGCCGCGAGGGGACGGAACAGCGGGGCCGCGAAGCGAGGCGTCGCGGACGCCGCCGCCTCGGTGAGCGCCTCGGGGTCGGACAGGATCTGCCGCGTGACGCGCACGCGCGCCTCCTGCAACGCCGGCTCGACGCGCTCGGCCCACGCGCGCACGGACGGCTCGTCGGCGCGGAGCGAGGCGCCCGAGCCGACGCGATCGGCGTGCTCGATGATCGCGTAGGACTCGCCGAGCGCGAGCGGGCCGTCGGTGAACAGCGGCACCGTCGCGCGGCCGCCCGGGAGCCGCCGCGCGCGCCAGCGGAGCGCGGGCTCGCCGAGGAAGATCACGTGCTCGCGATACCGATGCGGGACCGCGTGGTGCTTCAGCGCCCACCGCGCGCGGATGGTCCAGGGGGAGTAGCTGAGCCCGAGCAGCGTCGCCTTCGTGGTCATGGCTTGGGGCTACGTCGATCGGCGCCGCGCCGTCCTTGACTTCGATCAAGAAGCGCCTTGCCGCGCACCCGGCTCAGCGTCTCGGGCGCGACCCCGAGGTAGCTCGCGACGTGGTAGCCGGGCGTCTGCGCGACGATCGTGGGATCCATGTGCTCGCGGAAGTACGCGTAGCGCTCCTCGACCGACTTCCACTGCAGCATGCGCAGGCGCCGCTCGAGCGACAGGTAGTGCTGCTCCGCGAGCACCCGCGCGATGCGCTCCACGAGCAGCGCGTGCCCCGCCTTCGCGAGCGGCGCGAAGCGCGCCCGGAAGCCGCGGACCTCGGTGATCGCGGCGACCCACTCGCCGGAGGGCTGCCCCGTGATCAGGCTCGACATCGCGGTCGCGACGGCGGGCGCCGCGATCAGCCGCAGGTTCACCTCGCGCCCCTCGTGCAGGTAGTAGGCGCGCACGATCCCCTCGGTGAGCAGCACGGCGTCGCGGCACGGGACCCCGTGCTCGTACAGGACCTGCCCCGCCGCGAAGCGAACCGGCCGGAGCCGAGCCGCCAGCGCCGCGAGCGCCGCCTCGTCGATCTCGACGTAGGGGGCCAGCATCTCGGAGAGGAAGCGGGCGGGGTCGGTCATCGCTCGCTCGCGATTCTGCCACCCTCGACGTCCACCGCGGTGGGCGCTAGCTCCAACGGATGACTCAGAGCCACGCCGCGCTCCCCCGCTGGGCGCAGCTCGCGCGCGAGCAGTGGACCCACACGGGGACCCAGCGCCCGCCGTTCGCGGTCGAGCCCGGCCCCGGCCAGGAGTCCGTGTGGGACTACCCGCGGCCGCCGGCGATCGTCGGCGACGACCGCGCGATCCGCGTCGAGCTCGGCGGCGTCGTGATCGCGGAGTCGACGCGGACCGTCCGCGTGCTCGAGACCGCGCACCCGCCGACCTTCTACGTGCCCTCGGAGGACGTCGACCGGCGCCTCCTCGCCGACGCGGGCGGCGGCTCGCGCTGCGAGTGGAAGGGCGACGCGACCTTCTGGGACGCCACCGCCGGCGGCCTGCACGTCGCGCGCGGCGCCTGGTCCTACGAGCACCCCTTCGGCGACTTCGCCGCGGTCCGCGGCCACCTCGCGTTCTACGCCTCGCGCTTCGACTGCTTCGTCGACGGCGAGCGCGCCCGACCCCAGCTCGGCGGCTTCTACGGCGGCTGGGTGACCCCGGAGCTCGTCGGCCCCTTCAAGGGCGACCCCGGCACGTCGGGGTGGTGACCGCCTGTCGAGGACCACCTCGCGGCGCTACAATGGAGCCATGCCCGACGCGTCGGCGCGCCCGGAGGTTCGGCTGGACCCCGCCCTGCAAGAGCGTTTGCTCGAACAGATGCGCGAGGAGCAGGCGGCGGCGCTGCGACGTCAGGAGGTCATGAACTGGGTGCTCGTCCCGGTGACGGTCGCGGCCTTCGTGATCAGCACCGCGCTGTCGTTCTCGGCCGACTTCGAGGTCGCGCTCGTGGCCAACCTCGTCGCGAGCTGCATCGGCTACGTGCTCTACCGCGTCAACAAGGCGCGCATCCTCGGCTGGTTCGGCCGCGGCTGACCGGCCGAGGGCGCGCGCCGGCGGTGCGATAGGCTCTCGGCGAGACCGACATGGCCCAGGACGCAGGCGCGCCGACGCGGCGCATCGGACAGCTCGAGGACGGCGCGGCCGCACGCGTCGAGGGGGTCGTGCGCTCCGCCGTCGAGCCGCTCCGCTCCGCGCTGCTCGAGCGCCCTTGCGTCTACTGGGACGTGCGGCGCGGCCTCGGTCACGAGCCCGAGCGGCGCGAGGCGAGCTGGTTCTGGCTCGAGGACGAGACGGGCAAGATCCTCGTGCGGACCGACGCGCTCGAGGTCGACGTGCGCGCGAGCCGCGCCAAGGAGATCCTCGAGACGGTCTCGGCCGACCACCAGGCGCTGTCCGACTCGCTGGCGCGCCTCAAGCAGCAGCTCAAGGGCGCGACCGGCGAGGAGGCGAAGCGCGTCCGGGCCAAGCAGAGGGAGCTCGCGGCCGTCGTCACGTACCTCCTCGCGGTCCGCGCGCAGGCGAAGGGCAAGATCCACCTCGGGGGCTCCACGCTCGATCAGCAGAGGCGCTGGATCGAGCGCAACGCGCCCAGGACGCGGCCGGGCGAGGCGGCCCGCACCATCGAGCTGACGGTCGACCGCTACGAGGTGGTGCTCGCCGACGGAGACCGCGTCGTCGCCGAGGGGGTCATCGCGACCGAGCCGGTCCCCGCCGGGCTCGCGACCGGCGGCGGCTACCGCGAGCAGCCGACCGCGCGGATCCTCGGCCCGGGCCGTGACGGGGTGGTCCGCGTGGTCGGGGTGGGCGCGAGCCGGCCCGTACGATCGGTCCCGCGCGAGGGCGAGCCCCCAGCGGACCCCTCACCCTGGCGGCCCCCTCCCGGCGTCGCCGCGGGCGGCGCGTTCGAGCGGCGGGTGCTCGCCGGCGTGACGCTGCTCGGGATGGTGGCGCTCGGCGCCTGGTACCTGCTGACCCATTGACCGGGGGCACGGGAACGAACCGCGGCGCCGGCGCGTACTCGACGACGTGCGCTCGTCGCTGATGGTCCTTCTGTGTCTCGGCCTCGCCGGCTCGGCTCGCGCGGACGCGCCGCCTCCGCCGCGGGCGCCGGCGCCGGCGATCCGCGTGACGCGGGTGCGCGGTCCGCGGACGCCGGCCGGGGTCCACGCGCGCGTCCGGACGGCGCGGGTCGCCGACTGCCAGCACACGTTCATCGGCGGTGACCTCCTCGCGGACGTGGAGATCGACGCGGCCGGCGCCCTGACGGTCCAGCGCACCCACGCGGGCGAGGAGATCCGCTCGTACGGGCGCTGCGTCGAGCGCGCGCTGGAGCGCCTGTCGTTCGGGCCCGCGGCCGGGGTCACGCGGGCGCGGCTGATCGTGAGCTTCCCCTCGCTCGGCCTCGACACGCCTGCGTCACCCTGACGACCTCGACGCGGTAGAGGCGCCGCGGGCAACCGAACCGAGCCTCGGGGGACCGCGCCGGCTATGATGGGCGTCGAGCGATGCCGATCCTCACCCCGGAGGAGCGCCTCGGTACGACCGTGGCGGGGAAGTACGACCTCGACCGGATCCTCGGCGCCGGCGGCATGGGTGTGGTGTTCGCCGCCCACCACAAGTGGACCAACCGCAAGGTCGCGCTGAAGCTCCTGCGGTACGAGGCCGCCAACAGCCCCGAGGTCGTGCGTCGCTTCCTGCGCGAGGCGAAGGCCGCCGCGCAGCTCCGCCATCCGTCGGTGGTCGACGTGCTCGACATGGGGCAGGACGACGACGGCGGCGTGTACCTCGCGCTCGAGCTGCTCGAGGGGGAGCCGCTCAGCTCCGAGATCGAGCGCCACGGCAAGCTCGGGGCGGCGCGCGCGCTCGCGGTCACGCTGCCGGTGCTCGACGCGCTCGCCGAGGCGCACGAGAAGGGGATCGTCCATCGCGACCTCAAGCCGGACAACCTGTTCGTCCATCGCGGGCCGGGCGGCGATCTGCTGCCGAAGGTCCTCGACTTCGGGATCGCCAAGATCATGGAGTCGGCCAAGACGCTCGACACGCAGACCGGCACGGTGCTCGGCACGCCGTACTACATGTCGCCGGAGCAAGCGTCGGGGACCGAGGAGGTGGGCCCGCCCGCGGACGTCTGGTCGATGGGTGTGGTCCTGTACGAGACGTTGACGGGCAAGCGCCCCTTCGACGGGCCGAGCGCGACCGCGATCCTGCTCAAGATCATGACCGGCGACGTCCCCAAGCTCTCGGACGAGCCGGGGCTCCCCGCGCCGCTCGCGGCCGCGATCGACCGCGCGCTCGTCCGCGATCCGAAGCAGCGGTACGACCACATGGGCGCGTTCGCGGACGCCCTCCGCACGGCGGCCGCCGCCGAAGGCGTGGAGGTGCCTCGCCGCGTCACCCTCTCGGAGCTCAAGACGCTTCAGGTCGTGGACGGCGAGGAGGCCTACGCCACCACGTTGCGCAACGACACCCCTCGCGTGGAGCGCGCCGCGACGCCGCGCGCGGAGCCCGCCGAGGCGCGAGCGACGACCGAGCGCACGCCGTCGCGCGGTCCCCGCACCGGCCTGCTCGCGGCGGGGCTCGCGGTCGTCGTGGTCGCGGGGGCGGCCATCGCGTGGGGTCAGCTCGGGGGTGAGGACGATCCCCCGATCGCGCCGCTCGCCCACCCCGTCGTCACGACCCCGCCCCCGGCGCTCGACCCGCCCGTGGTCGAGGCGCCACCGCCGCCCGACGAGGAGCCCGTCCCGACGGGCGTCGCGATCGAGGAGACGCCGACGCCGGAGATCCCGACCTTGGCCGAGGAGGAACAGCCGGCCGCGGACGAGGAGGCTCCGGTGGCGCGCCGTCGGCGCGGTGCGCCTCGCGAGGACGGACCGTCGACGTCCCCGCGGGAGGCCAACGAGCCGACCGAGCCGCGCGGCGCCACGGGCATCCGCGACGAGTTCTGAGCGCCAGCAGCCGTGTAGAATGCGAGCGTGCTCCGGCGGCTGGCGGCGGGTCTGTTCACGGCGGTGGTGTGCCTCGCGCCGCTCCGCGTCGCCGCGCAGGAGGAGCGCGAGCCCGAGGCGTCCGT
The DNA here is from genome assembly GCA_020633195.1 of Sandaracinaceae bacterium. Taxonomy (GTDB): domain Bacteria; phylum Myxococcota_A; class Polyangia; order Polyangiales; family Sandaracinaceae; genus JACKEC01. The sequence goes on from JACKEC010000019.1 coordinate 445,077, forward strand.
CGAGCCCTCGGACACGACGGCCCGCGCGCGCGAGTACTTCGGGCAAGGCGTCGAGCTCACCCGACAGGACCGCTGGGGCGAGGCGCTCGTGTACTTCCGCCGCTCCCTCGCGCTCGTCGAGCGCCCCAACACGCTCTTCAACATCGCGGGGATCCTCGTCCGGCTCGGGCGCGGCCGAGACGCGGTGGAGCACTACGAGCGCTACCTCCGCGTCGCCCCCGAGGACGACCCGGACCGCGCGGCCGCCCTCGCGGCGCTCGAGGACGCGCGCGCGGCGCTCGCGCACCTGCGCCTGTCCGTCCGCCCCGCCGACGCCGAGCTGCGCGTCGACGGCCTCCGCATCGACGGGGAGGGCTCCGAGCGAGAGCTCGTGCTCGATCCCGGCGAGCACGTGATCGATCTCTACGCGCCCCGCCATCACCGCGAGGTCTTCCGCGTCTCGCTGCTCCCGGGCGCGACGGGGGAGCGCCTCATCAACCTCGTCCGGCTCGGCGCCGGGGCTCGCCCTCCCGAGCACCCGGAGACACCCGAGACGATCCCTGCGCTCGCCCCTCCCGAGCCGGAGCCCGTCGTCGTCGCGCCGCCGATCCCGGCACCGCCCGCGCGGGTCGATCGGACACCCGCACACGTCACGCTGGTCGCCGGCCTGGCGACGGCGGTGGTGGGCGGCGCGGTCCTCGTCTGGGGCCTCGTCGAGCGCGCGTGGATCGAGGGCGCGCCGGCCGGGGAGTCGTGGGAGCGCTACGCCGAGGCGTACGACCGCAGCCAGATCCTCGCCCCCGTCGGGATCTTCGGGCTGGTGCTCGGCGCCGGGCTCGCTGGCCTCGGCGGGGGATGGCTCGTCGGGCTCTCGGGGTCGGTCGGGCCGAACCAGGCGCGGCTCGAAGCGCGAGGGACGTTCTGATGCGACGCGCGGCGGCGCTCCTGCTTGTGCTCGCGGTCGGGTGCGCCCCGCCCAGCATCCCCGACGGCCTGACCTGCGCCGGCGACGGCGGCGCGTGTCCGCCGGGGTGGCGATGCGAGGTCACGCCGCCGGCGTCGCGCGGGGTGTGCGTTCGGCCCGGCGACGCGGGGATGTCGCCGCCGGACGCGGGGGCGGACGCCGGGGAGTCCTGCGAATTCTGTCCGAGCGACTACGTGTGTCAGGCGGCCCCGTTTCGGTGCCTGCACCCCTGCGCGGTGGCCCCGGACGACTGCCCCGTCGACACCCAGTGCCAGGTGGGCGGCTGCCAGACGTTCGGTTCAGCCGAGTGTCCGACGCCCTGCTCCGCCGCGGAGCGCTGCGTCCGTGGGGTGTGCATCCCCGCCTGCGAGCCCGGCCCATGCTCCGAGGTGACCGCGTGCATCGGCGGCCTCTGCAAGCCCCTCCTCGATGGGGCCGAGCGGATCGAGAACCTCGCCGACGCCACCCCGGTGGGGTGCCTCGCTGGTGTCAACTCGAATTTCGAGATGCACACGCTCGAGCGGTGGTGCTACCACTGGGCTTCGACCGTCTCGGCCGTCCCCGAGCCCCGGCTCAGCAGCAGCGACGACGTCCCCCTGCGCGTCGTGATCATGGGTCGTCAGGGGCTCCCGGACGTGAGCGACCCGAACCAGGTCGTCGCCCTCTCGCTCTTCCAGGTCTACCCGCTCGCGACCTCCGAGGACTTCGACCGAGACCTGGATTGGGACTTCACCGCGATCGCCGCGGGCAGCGCCTGGGGGGTCAACCTGACCCTCGTCTTCTACGACCCGACCGGGACGCCGATCGGCTACGAGCGGAGGTGGAGCGACGCGTCTCACTCGACGGGCCCCATGCCGGCGCCGATGGAGCTCATCCAGGAGTCGACGGGGTGGTCGCCCGACGAGCGGCCCCCTCCGCTCTCGCTCCGAACCGTCGCCATGATGGCGGCCCGGGGAGACCCCGAGGGGCGCTTCGCCAGCGTCGCCGTCGTCTTCACCGTCTGGACTTACGGGCCTCGCGTCGAGCTTCGGCATCGGAGCCTCCAGATCACCGCGACGCCTCCGTGAGCTCGGGGAGGGCGCCGCGCGCCCGACGTACTACGGTCCGGCGTGGGGAATCGTCTCGGCTGGCTCGGCGTCGCGTGCGCGCTGCTCCTCGGGGCCTGCGATCGTTGCGGCGGGCCCGCGTCGAGCGAGGCGGCTCGGCTCCGGGTCGAGGTCGCGTGGCCGGGGGTCGGGGCGGACGACGTGGAGCGCGCCGTGGTGATCCCGCTCGAGCGCTCGCTCGCCTCGGTGCCCGGCCGGCGCCGCACGCGCGTGACGATCGACGAGGGGGTCGCCGAGCTCGTGCTCGAGGTCGACGAGCCCGAGGCCGCGCTGAACGCGGCGCGGGAGGCGCTCACGCAAGCCGACTTGCCATCGGACGCCGAGCCGCTGCAGCTCTGGGTCGACGCGCCCGAGCCCTCGTGGCTCGAGGTCCAGCTCGTGGGTCGACCTTCGGAGGCCCCCCTCGACGCGAGCCGTCGGTACGGCGTCCCCGAGCCGCGCGTCGTGGTGGAGGTGCCCCCGGCGCGGGCGAGCGCGATGGGCGTCTCGATCGAGGACGTCGAGGCCGCGCTCGGTCGGGCCGACGTGCCCGCGGGTCAGATCGCGGTCGCGGGCGTCGAGGTCCGCATCCGGTCGTCGGCCGCGTCCGGCTCGTTGGAGGAGCTCGGGGACCGGACGATCCGACCGGGGCTGCGGGTCGAGGACGTCGCCGACCTCCGCTACGACGACCGCGGCGACGGGGTGTGGGCGCGGACCGCCGAGGGCCGAGCGCTCGTCGCCGCCCGCCCCGCGAACCCGGCCGCGGGGATCACGATCCGCGCGTGGGGCGCGATCCCGCGGGTTCGCGGCCCCGCCGCGATCGTGCTCGTCGACGTCCTCGGATCCGAGGAGGACGTGGAGCGCGTGGTCGGCTCGCTGCTCGCCGTCGGCTCGACCTCGAGCGCGCGGGTGGTCGCGCTGCGCGGCGACTCGGTCTGGGGCTCACGCTCGGGCGCGACCGAGGTGCTCGTGCTCGGCGAGGACGCGCGAGATGGGGCCGTCGCGATCGAGCGCGCCGCGTCCGAGCAGCCCGGGGTCCACGCCGCCGCGTTCGCGCCAGGCGATCGGTGGGTCCGCCTCACGGTGCAGGCGGCGACCGCCGAGTTCGTCGATCGCGGCGCCGACCGCCTCGACCGGTGGCTCGCCGAGCGAAGCGACGTCCGGGCCACCTGGGGCGCGCCGGCCCTCGCGCGCGACGAGCTCGAGGTCGAGCTGCGCCGCGATGAGGCCACGCGCCTCGGCGTGACCGAGGCGTCGATCGCGCGGGCGATCCAGCTCGCCACCAGCGGCGTCGTGGTCGGCCGCCTCCTCGAGGGCGGCGACGCGCTCGACGTCGTCCTGCGCTCGCCGGGTGGCGGCGAGGGCCCCGCCGCGCTCGAGGGGCTGCTCGTCCGCGGCCGGCAGGGCGCGCTCGTGCCGCTCTCGCAGGTGGCGTCGATCCGCCCGCGTCGCCTCCGCGCCGTCCTGCGCGTCGACGGCCGCCCGGCCGCCGAGCGCTACGTCCGCGCCGACGGCGACGCGCTCGAGGACGCGCTCGCGCATCTGTCGCTCCCCGCGGGGGTGACCGTGGCGTTCGACGAAGCGCCCTGAAAAAAATTCCGGCCGCTTCAGGTTCTCTTCAGAACCGGTGCGTTGATTGGAGGTGAGCCGAGAGGCTCTCCCCTCCACATCGAGTAGCTCCCCAAGGCGGGGGCGGCCGCAACCACTCCCTCCCGCGGTCGTCCCCGCCGTCTACTCTTGCGTGCTGAGCGCGGCGCGGAGCTTGGCGAGGGCGAGGGCCTCGAGCTGCCGGACCCGCTCGCGGCTGAGGTTCAGCTGCTCGCCGATCTCGCGCAGGGTCAGGCCGTCGGGCTCCCCGTCGATGCCGAAGCGGCGACGGAGGATGTACTGCTCGCGGGGCGAGAGCACGGAGAGGATCTTGGAGGCGGTGCCCTCGCGCTCGCGCGCGATGACCTGGTCGTCGGCGCTCTGCGCGGAGTCGTCGCACAGCATCTCGTCGAGCGACCGATCGCCGTCCTCGCCGATGGGGGCGTGGAGCGAGACGCTGCGGGTGCGCGCCTCGAGCGAGCGGCGGGTCTGGTCGAGGGTCATGCCCACCTCGTGGGCGAGCTCGAGCTCGGTCGGGATGCGACCGTAGCGCTGGGTCAGCTCGCGCTCGGCGCGGCGGAGGCGCTTGCGCTTCTCCGTCATCCCGAACGGGACGCGGACGGTCTCGGCGTGGCGCGTCACCTCGCGGGCGATCGACTGCCGGATCCACCACGTCGCGTAGGTGGAGAAGCGGGTGCCGACGCGGTGGTCGAACTTGTCGACGGCGCGCATCAGGCCGAGGTTGCCCTCCTGGACGAGGTCCGGGAACGGCACGCCCGAGCCGCGGTAGGCCTTGGCCAGCATCACCACGAGGCGGAGGTTGGCCTCCGCGAGGTGGTTGCGGCGCCGGTCGAGCTCGCGGCGGGCCTCGCCGAGCGTCACGGCGAAGCGGCGCAGGAGCGGGCGGCGACGACCGAGGGAGAGCTCCGCCTTGCGGATGATCTCGGCGGTGTTCGAGTCCTCGAGCGCGTCGGCCTCGCAGAAGAGGTCGAGCTCGCGCGCGACGCGCTCCACGATGGCCTGCATGCGCTCGCGGTGAAGGGCGATCTTGCGCGCGGCCTTGCCGCGGCGCTCCCACGCGCGCTCGCGGGCGGCGCGGCGCTCGGCGCCGGAGCCCGTCTTGCGCGCGGCGACCTTGAGGCACCACGCCTCCGCCTTGCGCGCGTCCTCGAGCCGCTTCGTGAGGAGCGCGAGCCCCTCCTTGCCCTCGTAGGAGCCGAGGTGCGTCAGGTCGAGGACCGTGGACTCCTCCGCGGCGAGGCGGTCGCACCACTCCCCGAGCTCGGGGAGGTTGATGCCTGCGTCGAGGATGAGATCGAAGCAGGCCGTCTCGGCCTCCTCGATGTGCTTGGCCGCCGCGACCTCGCCCTGTCGGTCGAGGGGCGGCGTGAGATCACCGAGCCCCGCGAGGTAGAGGTCGAAGGGGTCACGGAGGCTTCGAGGCCGCGGGCGAGCCCGTGCGGCGGATGCAGTGCTTTTCTTCATGTTCGAGTCTGGGGAACCGCTCGACGAGAGAGGGCTAACCGGGGCGGGCCCGGTACGCGCTTCCTCCCCCAAGGGGCGTCGAACCGACCGCTCCGTCGTCGCGGGTCCCCCGAATCATGAGGGCGAAAGGCGAGCGTGCAACCCGAAAGAAAATGGGGTCGGCGGGCCTCGTGTACGTCAGCCCAGGCCGCGCCTGGCGACCGCTCTTTCGTGGCTCCAGCGGCGCCGGATCCGGCTGCGATCGGCCCTCTCGTCGATGCCCGTCTCGAGCCGGACGGGCTCCGGCGCGAGCTCGAGCGGGACGCTCACGGTGGGCGTCTCGTCGATCTGCATCCGATCCCCTACACGGGTGAGCAGGTCGGCGACGTCGTCGAGGAGGCGGGCGCCGACGACCGCGCGCAGCCGCCGGCCGGGGTCCTGTGGGCTCTCGTGCATGACCCGCTCGAGCGCGGCCTCGAGGAGCGCGTCGGCGAGCTCGGGTCGCATGAACCCGCGGAGCTCGAGCTCGAGGGCCCGGTGGGCGCGGTGGAGCGCGCGTCGGGGGCGGGGATCGGAGATCGGGGCGCGCTCGTCCATGCCGGAACGGAGAGCAAGCGCCGATCCACGTCGATCCGCCGACGGCGGACGGTCGGAGTGTCGCCTCGAGGGGAGCACCCGGGGCTCGTGTCCCCGTCCCGGTGTCCACTCGGGAGTGCGTTCTCAGCGTTTCCGCTTCTTCCGAGCGAGGAGGGTCTCGGCCAGCGTGTCGGGATCCGGCGCCGGCGCCGGCTCCGGCGGTGACTCCTCGGGCGCCTCGACCGGGGTCGGTTCGGGGTCGGCCTCGGCGCTCGCGGCGGCGGCCTTCGCTTCGGTCCTCGGCGCTGCGGGCCGCGCGCCCGTGACCACCTCGCCCACCGCGGCGCGCTTCCGACGAAGATCGGGCAGCACCAGGCGGCGCAGGGCCACCGACAGCAGCATCAGGAGCATCGACGCGAGCACGAGCTCGCGCCACGCCGGGGCGTACGCGTAGACGGCGGGCGGGCGGTCCCGGAACACGGCGCCGAGGTCGCCCTCGCGGACGGTCCCGCCCGTGAGCGCCGCGATCTGCGCGAGCGTCGCGTGGTCGGTGCCCTCGCCCCGGAGCTCGTCGCCCCGGGCGCGGACCACCCCGGCGGAGCCCACCAGCCCCTCGCCGCGCTCCCGCACCGTCACGAGGTACGGGCCGGGCGCGTCGGCGTCGAAGGGCGCCTCGTAGCGACCGGACGCGGTCTGCGTCAGGGCGACCTCGCTCGAGCGCCCGCCGGGGCCCGCGATGGTCGCCGACAGGTCGAGGTAGTTCCGCACGCGCCCGAGCTCGTCGACCGCCTCGACGCGGATCTGACCGCGGCCGCCGTCGAGGGTGACCCCGATCTGCGCGTCCCGACGCTCGGGGGAGCGCGCGAGCGAGCGCCCGAGCTGGCCGAAGAGCGCGTCGTAGCCTTCCCATGTCAGCCACGAGCGGCCCCACGCGGAGCCGACGTCGGTGGTGAAGATCCCGCTGCGCCCCACGCCGTGCTGGTGGACGAGGAGCAGCGGGTCGTCGTCGGTCGCGCCGAGCAGCACCGAGGCGCGCGGCCGCGGGTTCACCACCGCGTGGCCGCCGAGCGCCGGGGCCGCGCCGAAGTCGATCCCGCGCGTCGCGTCCGAGGGCTCGCCGAGCGTCGCGCGGAAGGCGTGGTCCACGAGCGCCGCGCGGCTCGCCGCGATCGTCTCCTGCGTGAAGATGCGCGGCAGCTCCGTGAGGTCCTCGACGATGTAGAAGCGACCGCCGCCGATCCGCGACAGCTGCTCGAGCTCGGGCGTGTCGGGGCCGTTGCCCATCGACACGATCGAGGTCGTGATCTGCTGCCGCGCGGCGTCGCGAACGAGCGCGCGCGCGTGCGTCATCTCCTCGGAGTCCTGCCCGTCGCTGAAGAGCAGCAGGTGCTTGAGCTGCGTGGGCTGGTCCGCGAGCACGTCGTAGGCGGCCTCGAGCGTGAGGTCGACGAGGATGCCGCCGCCCCCGACCTCGGCGCCTCGGACCGCCGCCGCGATCTGCTGCGGGTGCTCCACGACGGTCATCGGCTGAGTCCAGGTGACCTCCGTGTCGACGTGCGCGACGGCGACGCGGTCGAGCGCCGACAGCAGCATCGCCGAGCGCGCGGCGGCCTCGTTGGCGAGGTCGAGCTTGGTCGTGCCGGGGATCGCCTCGATGCCCATCGAGCCGCTCTTGTCGATCGCGATGACCATCGCGAGGGAGGCCCTGTCGCGCCGGCGGCGCAGGTCGAAGGTCGCGGGGAGCACCTCCTCGATCGGCGTCATCGAGTAGCCGCCGAGCCCGAACGCGTCGCGCGCGCCGGCCATCAGGAGGCCGCCGCCGAGGTCCCGCACGTACGCGGCGAGCGCGCTCATCTGCGCGTCGGTGAACGCGCGCGCGCTGAGGTCCGAGAGCACGATCAGGTCGTAGGTCGCCATCTCCGCGAGGTCCGCGGGGACGCGCTCGGGGCCGCCGACCTCGACCTCCACGCCCGCGCCGCGCAGCGCGTTGGCGAGGGCCTGCGCCTCGGGCGGCTGGCCGGCGAGCACGAGCGCGCGCGAGCCGCCGCTGACCCGGATGAGCGCCGAGCCCTCGTTGTTCTCGGGGGCGCCGTCGAGGCTCGGGTCGAGCGGCTCGAGGAGCACCTCGTAGCGGTGTACGCCCGGCGCGGGCGCGACCTCGCGAAGGGTCAGCACGTCGGCGCCGGCGCGGATCTCCGTCTCGCCGCTCGCGATCGGCGCGCCGTCGCGGCGGACCACCACGCGGACCCGCGCGGCGTCGGTGGCGCGCGTGACGACCCGCAGCTCGAGCGGCTGCTCCGGGTCCGCGACGGGCGGGAGGCGCACGCGCTCGATCGCGATCTCGGGCCGCGCCTCGCGCTCGATCGAGACGACGTCGATGGGCACGCCGCGCCCCGCCGCGACCGCGGCGGCCGCGAGCGCGTCGCCCCGGGTCTCCACGCCGTCGCTCACGAGCACGAGCCGCGCGACGTGATCGCCCGGTAGATCCGCGAGCCCTCGCCGGATCGCCGCGCCCAAGTCGGTCGCGTCCCGGGCGATCGACGCGCGCGCCACGCCGAACGTCGGCCGCGGGGAGGGCGCGACCTCCGTGGCCGCGACCGCGCCGAACGCGACGAGGCCCGCGAGGTCGTCGGTGCCCATCGCCTCCGTCGCGCGGCGCACCGGCTCGAGCGGATCGTCGGCGCCCTCCACGCTGCGGCTGCGGTCGACGAGGAAGATCACCGCGACCCGATCGAGCGAGCGGCCGACCTCGAGGCGCGCCAGCGCGAGCGCCGCGCCGATGGCCGCGAGCAGCAAGGAGGCTTGCACGAGCCGCCGCGTCCAGCCGGCGTGCGCGCGCGGCAGGGACCGCAGCCGCCACGCCACGAGCAGCACGATCGGGACCCCGAACGCGAGCATCCACGGCGCGGCGAGGCGGATCACGCGGGCGCCCCCTTGCGCGTGCCCCAGAGCACCTCGATCCCGAGCAGCGCGAGCAGCGCGCCCGCGATCCAGGGCCACGCCTCGCGGTGCTCGACCGCCTCGACGGTGGCGACGCCGCCCGAGCCGTCGCTCCGCGTGAACGTCGCGCGCGGGCGCAGGTCGCTCTCCTCGGGGTCCACGAGGTTGCGCAGCGCGAAGCGCTCGCGGCCGTCGACCTCGGCGACGAAGACGCCCGGCTCGGCCGGCACGTCGACCACCGCGACGCCGCCGCGCGAGGTCGCCACGACGGTGGCGCCGCCGGGCGTCCGCACGGTGGCGCGCTGGCCCTCGGGGACGGGGACGCGCAGCGGCGCACCCAGGGGCCCGGGCGGGATGCCGCCGGCCGCGCGCCGCTGGCGGGCGCGCTCGAGCACGTTGCGGAAGAACACGACGAAGCCCGGGCGGGTCGCCCAGTCGCCGTCGTCGGGGTCGAACGCGACGAGCGTCGTCTCCCCGTCCGGCCGCGGGAGCGCGGCGATCGCGGCGCCGGCGTCGGTGGTGAGGAGCGCGCGCGCCGAGCCGCCGGCGATCGGGCGGACCGCGCCGAGGTGGACGTCGGCGAAGCGCACGAAGCGGAGGCGCGGGTCGCCCTCCTCCCAGGAGACGAGGGTCGGGCGCTCGACGGGGGCCTCGAGCGCGACCCCGAACACCGCCGCGCCCGTCGGCGCGACGACGACCGAGTCGCCGGCCGGCGCGTCGTCGGGGGTCGCGCCCGCGTAGACGAAGAGCCCGTCGAGGGGCGGCGCGTCGTCCTCGCGCTCGGCGAGGCGCTCGAGCGACGTCACGTAGAGCTCGACCTCGCGGTCCGCGCGCAGCACGCGGGTGACGGAGGCGGGCGCGGAGCCGACGAGGAACACGGGCAGCCGCCGCGAGGCCGGGCTCGGCGCGACCGCGACGTCGTCGAGCGTGAACGGGTCCTCGCCGTCGACGGGCTCGAGGGTGACCCGCACCACGCTGCCCCGCGCCGACGCGTCGGGGGGCAGGTCGGCGCTCATCACCACGCTCGTCGGCTCGCCCTCGCTCAGCGTGATCCGTCGGGTCGCGAGCTCGCGGCCGCCCTCGATGGACGCGCGCACGCGCACGTCACCGGTGCCCTCGCCGTAGCGAGCGACGCGCACGAAGACGTCGGCCCGATCGGAGGACTCCTCGGTGGGGTGCGCGCGGACGTCGAGGGTGACGATGGCGTGGTTGACGAGCGGCTCGCCGACGCGGCTGACCTCGACCGGGACGGTCGCGTCGAGGGGGACGTTGCCGGCGATCGCGGCGTCGGTGAGCAGCACGATCCGGCTGCCCGCGGGCGCGTCGCGGAGGCGCTCCGCGGCGAGCGCGACGGCGCCCTCGAGGTCGGCGCCCGGGCCGCGCACGCGGAGGCGATCGATCGCCGTCTCGAGGCGCGCGCGATCGGCGGTCGGCGCGGCGAGGACCTCGGGCTCGGCGCCCGCCGCGACGAGCATCATCGCGCCGCCGGGCGGCAGGTCGCGCGCGAGGCTGCGGGCGAGGTCGCGGGCCCGATCGATCCGCGCGCCGTCCGGCTCTCGCGCCGCCATCGAGCTCGACACGTCGACGACGACGGCGAGCCGCGCGCCCGCCGGGACCTGCCCGCCGCCCGCGGGTCGGGCGAGCGCGATCGCGCCCGCGACGAGCACGAGCGCCTGCAGGATCAGCGACAGGTGCGGTCGCAGGCGCTGCCACGGGCGCTCCGCGCGCAGGTCGCGCAGCGCGGCCTCCCACAAGAGCGTCGAGCCGACGACCTTCCGCTGCCGGCGTCGCTTGAGGACGTACAGCGCGACGAGCGGCGCGAGCAGCCCCAGCCACGCGAGCGACCACGGGGAGAGCAGGTCCATCGCTCACGCGGCCCGCAGGTAGCGGAGCAGCGCCTCCTCGAAGTCGGTCTCCGTGGAGACGCGCCCGTAGAAGAGGCCGCGCTTCTTGGCGTAGCCGGCGAGCTCCTCGAGGAACGCGCGGACCCGGGCGCGGTAGGCGCGCAGCGATCGCTCGTCGAGGGTGACCTCGAGCTCGTGGCCGCGCTCCGCGTCGACGAGCACGAGATCGCCACCGGGCGTCGGGTCGAGCTCCTCGGGGTGCACGACGTGGAAGAGCACCGGCTCGTGGCGCTCGGAGATCAGGCGGTCGATCGGGCGTGCGTAGCCCGCCGGATCGAGGAAGTCGCTGACGACGGCGACGAGCCCCGGCCGCGGCCGGCGCGCGAGGAGCTCGTCGACGGAGCGCGCGAGGTCGGTCTCGCCCGTCGCCTCGAGCCCGTCGAGCGCGCGCAGCAAGGCGCCCACGCGCTTGCGGCCGCGGACCGGCGCGGTGGGGGTGCGCAGGCGATCGCCGAACGGCCAGACGCTCACGCGGTCCGAGCCGGTGAGCGCGACGTAGCCGAGCCCCGCCGCGAGGTGCTTGGCCACCTCGAGCTTCTGTGCCGGCTCGCCGAGGGACGCGCTGGTGTCGACGAGCAGGTAGAGCGACAGGTCCTCCTCGGCGACGAAGAGGCGCAGCACCAGCTCCTCGAGGCGCGCGTACGCGTTCCAGTCGATCCGGCGGACGTCGTCACCCGGGTAGTAGGGGCGATGATCGGCGAACTCGGCCGACGACCCGCGCCGCGTGGAGCGACGCGCCCCCGCCGACGCGCCCGCGAACCGCCGCTTCGCGAGGAGCCGCAGGTTCGCGAGCCGTCGCAGGAACGTGGGGTCGAGCAGGCTCACTCGTCCTCCGCGCTCACCGGAGCATCGGCCCCGGACGCGGCCGCCGACGCGGGCTCGGACGCCGCCGCCGACTCGGCCGCCGCCGCCGACCCCACCTCCGCCGCCACCGCCGCCACCGCGACCGCCGTCGCGTCGCTCGCCGCGAACTGCGCGCGCCGGCGCTCGACGAGCTTGCGCGTCCCGCGCACGCGGGCTTCGACGGTGGCCCAGCACGCGAGCGCGAGGAGCCCGTACGTCACGCCGGGGACCGCGAGCCGGAAGAGGTTCGCGAACGCGTCGAGCTCGCCGAGGTCGTTGAGCTGGGCGGCGAGGATCACCGGGTAGACCGACGAGAAGTGAACGAGCAGGGGCGCCTCGTCGCCGAGCCGATCCACCGAGTGCGGGTCGATCACGAGCGCGAACATGAACGGCGCGATCGCCGCGGCGGCCACGACGGAGATGGTGATCACGCGCGCCGCGAGGCCGTGCCGCAGGACGAGGCGCATCCACGTGCCGAACGCCGCGCCGAAGAGCGCCACCACCGCGAGCCCCGCGATCAGGACGAACGACGCGAGGTCCCACGGGATGTGGTCGTGCCAGCTCGGGTGGGTCACGTGGCGGACGCCGACCACGACGAGGAACGAGGTGACCGCGGTGCCGACGATCAGCGCCGCGGAGAAGCGCAGGGTCCCCGCCGCGCCGGGGCCGAAGAACGAGAGCAGCCGACGCCACACCGGCGCCTCGCGCAGCGCGAGCTCGTAGGGGCGCGGGGCGAGCGGCGGCTCGTTCGCGAAGAGCAGCGCGTAGAAGCCGAGCAGCGTGCCGATCCCCGTCAGGCCGACGAGCCCCAGCTTGGCCTGGTCGCGCGCGCTCCCCGCGAGCGCCACGCTCACGAGGGCCACGACGAGGGTCGCGAGGGTCATCCAGATCGACCAGCTCTTGAGCGGCGCGCTCCGGTTCTCGGCCGCGGGCCGCACCCCCGCCACCGCCGAGGCGAGGAGGAACCACACCGGCAGCCCGATCGCGTAGGCCGTGCCGCCGAGGAGGAGCACCCAGGTGTCCCACTCGTCGGCGCGGACGGTGAAGGCGTCGGTGTAGAAGAACGGCCCCTCCATCGGGAGGTGCCACTGGTCGTGGGCGATGGAGCCGAAGATCCCCATCATGGAGGTGCCCATGAAGGCGAGCGGGACGTAGACGAACGTCGCCAGCACGATCGCAATTCGAGTGGACGGAAGCCGCGCGCTCAGGGCGACGCCGAAGGCGATCGCGGGGGCGAGCGCGACGAGCATCGAGAGCAGCCCCACCCCGACCTGCGTCGGCGCGACGCCGCCGAAGAGGAACCCGATCCCGGAGACCGGCGCCAGCGAGACGATGACGAGCGCGATGGACGCGTAGGCGGCGATGAACTTCCCGTGGACGATCCGCGACGCGCTCATCCCGCTGAGCTGCAGCGACTCCCACGTGCGCTGCTCGCGCTCGCTCGTGATCGTGGTGGCCGCGTAGCCGGGCGCGACGAGGCAGATGACGAAGAGCGTCACGCCGAGGAAGAGCTGGAAGAGGATCTGCCCGACGGTGGCCGGCGGGACGTCGCCGGACGCGGAGACGGCGCCCACCGACAGCACCAGCAGCGAGACGAGCCCCGTCGAGATGTAGAGGAAGCGCGCGAACAGCGCGGTGCGGAAGGTCGCGCGCAGCTCCTTGAGGAGGATCGGGTTCGGGTCCTCGATCCAGCCGGCCACGAGGCGCTTCAGGCGGTCCATCACTGGAGCTCCCCCTTCGTCACTTCGAGGAAGATCCGCTCGAGGTCGTTGCGGTCGGGCTCGACGCGGACGACCCGCAAGCCGTGTTGCACGCAGTAGCTCACGATGTCGGCCACCGCGCCGTCGCCGCCGCGGTAGGTGAGCTCGAACGCTCCGTCCGGGTCGCGGTCGACCGCGCTGACCTCCGGCGCCGCCGCGAGCAGGGTCGCCGCGTCCTCGGGGGGCGCGAGCAGGCGGACGCGGACGCCGCGCTCGGGGTGGAGCTGCTCCCCGATCGCGCCGACGCTCCCCGAGGTGACGAGGCGCCCCTTCTCGAGGATCGCGACCGAGGTGCACATGTCGCTGAGCTCGGTGAGGATGTGGCTCGAGAGCAGGATCGTCTTGCCGAGGCGCTGCAGCTCCTCGATCAGGTCGCGCATCTCGATGCGCGCGCGCGGGTCGAGCCCGTTCGCCGGCTCGTCGAGCACGAGGACCTTCGGGTCGTGCAGGAGCGTGCGCGCGATCGCGAGGCGCTGCTTCATGCCCTTGCTCAGCGCTCGGACGAGCCGGTCGCGGAGGTCGCCGAGGTCGGTCAGCTCCATCACCGCGTCCACCGTCCGCGCGCGCCGCTCGCGCGGGAGCTGGTGCGCCGCGGCGAAGAACTCGAGGTACTCGCGGATCGTGATGCGCTCGTAGACGCCGAAGCTGTCGGGCATGAACCCGAGCACCTCGCGGACCGCGCTCGGCTCGTCGACGCAGTCGATCCCGTCGACGAGGACGCGGCCGTCGTGCGGCTCGAGGAGCGTCGCGATCATGCGGAGCGTCGTCGTCTTGCCGGCGCCGTTGGGGCCGATGAAGCCGAAGATCTCGCCCTTCGGGACGGTGAAGCTCACGTCGCGCAGGACGTGCAGCGAGCCGAACCAGTGGCTGACGTGGTCGACGCGGATCACGGCGCACCTCCGTCGGCGGCCGCCTCGGGGGTCGGCTCGACATCGGGCTCGAGGTCGGGCGCGTCGGTCACCACCGGCTCGGGCTCGTCGAAGCGATCGACGTCGTAGTCGTAGTCGGGCTCGGGCTCGGGTGGCGAGCGCAGCTCCGGGACCTCGTCGCGCGGCTGGACGCGGAGCCAGCGCTGGTCGACCTCGGGGGTGAACACGCCCCCGACGCGCTCTCGAGGGGCCGTGAGGCGCGCGTAGAGCACCGGCGCGCGTCGCGGGACGAAGTCCTGACCGATCAGGTGCATCACGCCGCGCGCTCGCGCCCGCTCGTCGGAGTCGTCCTCGCCGCCCATGAGCGACACGAGCGTGCGAGGCGCGTCGCTCTCCGGGCCGAGCATCATCGTCCCGTTGAGCGAGCCGCGCGCGGTGCGGGGGATCGGCATGCGGGTGCCCGGCGCGACGTCGCCCACGACGTACACGGCGCCCGAGGTGTCCACGACGATGGCGCCCTCGAGCGCCTCCGTGCTGTCGTTGACGACCGCGGTGAGGAGCTGTCCGTCGCGCTCGAAGCGCACGCCGCCGCCGAGCTCGAGCAGGCGATCCTCGCGCACGAACGTCGTCTCCCAGAGCCCCGCGCGGAAGTCGACGAGGCGCTCGTGCCCGCCGTCCTGCGTGTGGATCGGGCCGTCGCCCGAGCCGCCGCCGATCCGCCGGGTGAGCGTCCGCGCGTCGTCGAGCGGCAGCGCGAAGGTGCCCGGCCGCGTCGAGAAGAGGCCGGTGTAGCGGCGCCCGAACCCGCTCGCCTCACCCTCGAGCGCCTCGACGACCTCGACCCGCCGATAGCGCATCGTGACCCCCTTGCCGACGTAGCCGACCGAGAGGAGCACGAGCACGCAGGCCGACGCCGCGAGCGGCGTGGTGACGAGCGCGAGGATCGGGCGGTTGAGCTTGCCGACCCAGCGGAAGTTGAGCGGGCCGACGAGCACCACATAGAACATCAGCGCGAACGCGACGAGGATGAGCGCCGGCCGGAAGCCCTGGTTCGGGTCGAGCGCCGCGCGCAAGGACCCGAACGTTCCTTGCTCGCTGTAGTAGCGCTGGTCGAGGTCGTCGGTGCCGCGCGCGAAGTGGAGCGCCGGTCGCTGGACCTGGTTGGACACGAGGAGCGCGGACACCAGCGCGCGCGGCCTCCCGCTCTCGATCGCGACGGAGCTCTCGCCGTCGTAGGCGGCGACGTGCACCGCGCCGAGGCCGAACGAGCGCGCGCAGCCCGTGGCCTCCGTGCGCTGCGTCCCGGTGCACCGCAGCGCGAAGCGCGGGCCCGCCTCCGGGACCCAGAGGCCCGGCGCGGCCGGCTCGCCGTCGGTGGCGATCTCGCCGACCAGCGACGTCAGCCAGGGCTGCCGGAGATCCGCGTCGCTGCGCGGGAACACCAGCAGCTCGCCGCCGCTCCGGAGCCAGCCCTCGATCGCCGCGCGCTGCGGCGCGGAGACCCGCGCGAGGGCCGGCGCGCTCGCGACGAGGAGGCCGACCGTGGACCACGCCGCCGCCGACTCGGGCAGGAGCGGATCCGCGGTCGCGGGATCGAAGCGCACCGTGCCGACCGGGTAGCGCAGGGCGCGGGAGCCACCGGGGCCGTACTGCTCGACGTCGAGATCGAGCAGCGCGCCGCGCAGTCGAGGCGGGTCGGAGAAGACGACCACGCTGTGCTCGGCGGGCGAGTAGTCGACGCTGAGCGAGGCGCGGGCGAGGACGCGGCCGCCCTCCTCGTAGCGCACGCTCACCGTGTTCCCGGACCCACCCGTGAACACCGTCAGCAGCGCGCGGCGCGTTTGCCCCGCGGGCACGTCCAGCGGCACCCGGCGACGCATCGCCTGGCCGCGATAGCTGTCGATGCTCAGCTCGAGCTGGCCTCGCTGGTCGTTGCGGGTGAGGTTCTCGACCTCGACGAGGACGGTGCCCCAGCCGTCGGCCAGCAGCGTCCCCTCACCGAAGAGCGCGTGCGCCTCGACCCGCGCCGGCCGGCGCAGCGACTGCGCGCTCGCCGACGCCGGGAGCGCGAGCGCGAGGGTGATGAGGAGGAGGCGCCTCACCCGGCGAGCGCCTCGACGCGGTCGGACGCGCGGGGCACCTCGGCGAGGAGCCGCTCGAGGATCGCGTCGGTCCCGATCCCGTCCGCCTCGGCCTCGAAGCTCGGGATGAGGCGGTGGCGCAGCGCCGGTCCCGCGACCCGCTCGAGGTCCGCGAAGCTCACGTGGGCGCTGCCGCGCATGAGCGCGTGCACCTTCGCGGCGAGGATCAGGGACTGGCCGCCGCGCACGCCCGCGCCGTAGCGCAGGAGGCGCTTCGCGGTGGGGGTCGCCTCCGCGTCGTGCGGGTCGGTGCGGCGGACGAGCTGCGCGACCCAGCGGGTCAGCGCGGCCGCGACGTGGACCTCGCGCACGAGCCCGCGCATCGCGAGGAGCTTCGGCCCGTCGACGACCCGCGGCACCTCGGCGACGCGCGTGCCCGTCGTGCGGTCGAGGATCTGGATCAGGGTGTCCTCGTCGGGGTGGGGGACGAGCACCTTGAAGAGGAAGCGATCGAGCTGCGCCTCGGGCAGCGGGTAGGTGCCCTCCATCTCGATCGGGTTCTCCGTCGCGAGCACGAAGAAGGGCTCCTCGAGCCGGTGCACCGTCCCCGCGATCGTGACGCTCGTCTCGGCCATCGCCTCGAGCAAGGCGCTCTGCGTCTTGGGGGTGGCGCGGTTGATCTCGTCGGCGAGGACGAGCTGGCCGAAGATCGGCCCCTTCGAGAGCTCGAAGCGCTTGCGCCCGTTCTCGTCCTCCACGACCACGTTGGTGCCGACGATGTCGCCGGGCATCAGGTCGGGGGTGAACTGGATGCGCGAGAAGCGCAGCTCCATCGCCTCCGCGAGGGTGCGCACGAGCAACGTCTTGCCCAGCCCGGGCGCGCCCTCGAGCAGCGCGTGGCCGCCCGCGAAGAGGCAGATCAGCACCTCCTCGACGACCTGATCCTGCCCGACCACCACCTCGGCGATCGCGGCGCGGAGCTTCTCCGCCGCCTCTCGGAACGTCGCTACGCGCGCGTCGGTCTCAGTCACTCGTCGCCTCCCCCGAAAAACGTCCGGACGTGATCGCGATAGTCCTCCGGGATCGGCGCGCGCTCGATCGCGCCCGCCTGCCCGTTCGCGGCGTCGCCGCTCGCCTCCGGCGCGGGCATCCCCTCGGGGAGCGGCGCGCCGTCGGGATCCACCCACTCGAAGGTCGTCTGCGCGGGAGGGCCCATGCCCACGGTCGGGCGCACGCGGGCGAGCGGGCCGTCGCCGGCGGCGACGGGATCGGTGTGGCCGCCACGGGGGCCGGCGCCGCCGCCGGGGCCGGTGCCGCCGCTGCCGCTGCCGCTTCCGCTGCCGCTTCCGCTTCCGTTGCCGCTGCCGCTGCCGCTTCCGCTGCCGCTTCCGCTTCCGTTGCCGTTGCCGTTGCCGTTGCCGTTGCCGTTGCCGTTGCCGTTGCCGTTGCCGCTGCCGCTTCCGTTGCCGTTGCCGTTGCCCGGCCTGGCGATCGGGATGCCGCCTTGGCCGGCGCCGACCTGCATCTGGAGGCGGTCGAGGTTCTCGAGGGCCTCGCGGAGCTGCCGCTCCATCTCGTCGGCGCTCATCGGCTGGCCCTGCGCCTCGGACTGCGCCTGCGCCTCGGTGTTCTCGGCCGCCTGCGCGCGTCGCATCGCGTCGGCGAGGCGCTGGCGCTCCTCCGGGGTGAGCCGCGACCACGCCTCGCGCATCGAGTCGACCATCTCGCGGCTGAGC
This sequence comes from Sandaracinaceae bacterium, assembly GCA_020633195.1. Lineage (GTDB taxonomy): Bacteria > Myxococcota_A > Polyangia > Polyangiales > Sandaracinaceae > JACKEC01. Next base: position 462,865 of record JACKEC010000019.1, read on the forward strand.
TGGCTGCCGTCGCCGTCCCGCGCGAGCCGATCGAGCTGCCGGCCGATCCGCTCGCTCTGGAGCTCGGGCAGCGCGTCCGCGAGCTCCCGCGCGAGCTCGGCCTGCTCCTGGCGCCGCTCGAGCAGCCGCTCGCGCTGCAACAAGGATTGCGCGAGACCCTCGTCGCCTTCGCGCCGCGCCGCCTCGGCCGCCTGGCGCAGCGCGTCCCGCGCGCGCTCTCGATCGGCGGCCTCCCGCCGCGCCGCGGCGCGCTCCACCGCGCGGTCGAGCGCCTCGAGATCGCGCTCTTCGAGCGCGCGCCGCATCTCCGGCTCCCGCGCGAGCGCCTCGAGCGCGGCGTCCTGAGCGCGCCGCTCCTCCTCGGTCTGGCGGCGCCGCGTGGACTGGAGCCGGTTGCGCACCTCCTCGAGCCGCTCCTCCGCCTCGCGCCGCTCCATCCCTCGCGTCAGCTCGCGGCGCAGCTCTCGGGCCTCGCGCGCGATCTCGTCGAGCTCGTGGCGCCGCGCCGGGTCGCGCTCCTCGCGCGCGAGCTGCTCGATGCGCTCGAGCGCCGGCGCGTTCTCGATGCGGATCTCGTCGGGCCCGACCGCCGCGCCGCCGCGGGCCGGGGGCACCGGCGCCAGGAACGCGCAGGCGAAGAACGCGAGCCCCACCGGGAGCGCGAGGGCGCGTCGCGCGCCGAGCGCGGGGCGCAGCGCGTTCGGGTCCGCGGCCGCGAGGCGCGCCTCGGCGTCTCGGATCGTCGGCGCGAGGAAGGCGGGGGCGTCCTCGCCGACCTCCCACGCCGTGACGATCGCCTCCCCGGCCCCGAGGCGCCGGTCCACGAACATCACGATCGCCTCGTCGTCGGGCATCCCGCGCCGCGCGCGCAGCCACCCGATGACCGGGCCGAGCGCGACCAGCGTCCACGCCCACCACTTCGGCGCCCAGGGCCACGCGATCGCCACCACCACCGCGAGCGCTCCGACGACGATCGTCGTGGCCACCGTGCTCGCCAGGATCGAGCGCAGCACGAGGCGGCGACGGATCAGCTGGGCGAGACGATGGAGCCGTTGCATGTCGGGGATGAGTGTCGCTCTGACAGACCGGGTTCCCAAGTGAATCCAGGACCCGTTCTATTCCCCTCGCCTTGGGCTCGGACGCCGCGAAATTGTGGCGATTTCGAGGAGGTTTCAGGCGGCGCCAGCTACCCTTCGGGGCATGTCGGACCCCCAGCCCCTCGTCGAGGCCCAGACCAACGCCATCTTCGCGAGCACGGCGGACCCCGGCTGACCCGACCACGCGGGCGGCGCTTGTCAGTCGAGCCCAGGTCCGTGATCATCATCGGCCACGGATGACGCGCGAGCTCGACGGCGAGGTGCACTGCGACGAATGCTCGCTACCGCTGTCGGGTCCCAGCGACGCGCGGCCGGGCGTGCTCGTCGACGGTCGCTATCGGATCCTCCGCTCCCTCGGGGACGGCGCGATGGGGCAGGTGTTCGAGGCGCAGGACGTCCACCTCGATCGCCGGGTCGCGCTCAAGATGGTGCACCCCACGCTCGGGTCCGGACTCGACTTCGAGCGCGAGGCGCGCGCCCTCGCGTCGGTCCGGCACCACAACGTCCCCGTCATCCACGTGTTCGGCGTCCACGGGACCTCGCCGTTCTTCGTGATGGAGCTGATCGAGGGGGCGAGCCTCGCCGAGGTGGTCGCGCAGCACCGCGATCACGGCGCGCGTCTCCCCGCGTTCCGGGCGGTGCAGATCGTCCACAAGCTCGCGCTCGCTCTCGCGGAGGCCCACGCGCGCGGGATCATCCACCGCGACGTGAAGCCCGAGAACGTCATCATCGAGCGAGGCACGGGCCGCCCCGTGCTCGTCGACTTCGGGGTCGCGGTGCGCCTCGACCCGACCGACACGCTGACGGTGCGCGGCTCCCCCGCGTTCATGGCGCCCGAGGTCCTCGAGGGCGGCAGCGCGAGCGCCGCGAGCGACCTCTACTCCCTCGCGTGCCTCGCCTACGAGCTGATCTGCGGCACGCTCCCGTTCGTCGAGACCTCCCTCGACGACCTCGTCGACGCGCACCTCCGGCGCTCCCCCCCGCCGCCGTCGCGTCACGGCGTCGAGCTCGCCCCCTTCGACGAGGTGCTCCTCCGCGCGCTCGAGAAGGACCCGCGCCGCCGCTACTCGACCTGCACCGCGTTCGCCCGCGCGCTCGAGCGCGTGGAGACGGGAGAGGAGGTCGCGGACGCCGACGTCTCGCAGCTCCTCCCGATCCAGCGGGGCGCGATCCGCATCCTCGTCGTCGACGACGACCCGGTGTTCGGCCGCGTCGCCAAGCGCGCCGCGATGATCGCGTTCGCGGACGCCGAGGTCGAGGTCTCGCGGGCCAAGAACGGGGCCGCCGCGGTCCGGAACTCGGAGCGCATCCTCCCGCAGCTCATGTTGCTCGACTACATGCTGCCGGGGATGGACGGGGTCGAGGTCCTCGCCCGCATCCGCGCCTTGCCGGGAGGCGAGACGGTCTCGGTGGTGGTGATGAGCGGCGCGGTGGGCGAAGAGGAGCGCTGGCGGTTCAGCTCGCTCGGCGTCCACGACGTGCTCAAGAAGCCCGTCGAGTTCGCGGAGCTCGTGGCGACCATCGTCCGCAAGGGCCGCGAGCGCGGCTGGCTGTCGCGGGCGCCCGAGTCGTGACCGCGGCGACCCGAACGCCGATCGAGCACCGCTGGCGCACCGCCTCGGCGCTCGTCGCGTTGCTCGGCTGCGCCTGGGGCTTCTTCTTCGTCTTCTCGGTCGCGATGGACCGGCCCTCGATCGCGACGGTGCACGCGTCCGCGATGCTCGCGGTGCTCGCGCTGTTCCTGCTCACGCGCGACCGCCGGCGCATGGCGATCCGCGTCCACGGCGCGGCCGCGATCACCGTCGCCGGGCTGATGGGCGTCGCGATGTTCAGCGGGCAAGGCGGCTCGCTCGCGTGCTGGTACCTGCCGCTCATCCCCATGTTCGTCGCCATCGTCGCGGGTTGGCGCGGCGTGCTCGGGTGGGCGCTCGTCGGCGTCGGGGCGGTCGGGCTCATCCACCTCAGCGAGGGGGTCGTGACCGTCTCGGTGGAGCACGAGTTCACGATCCTCGACACGCAGCTCGGCTCGTTCGCGCTCGTGCTCCTCGCCCTGGGCTACCTCGCGTTCGTGCAGCGGCTGGCCGAGGAGCAGATGGAGGCGCTCGAGCACCAGCGCGAGACCATCGGCGGTCAGAACGACGAGCTCGCGAAGGTCCACGCCGAGCTCGCTCGCCTCCACGAGGACGCGATGCGGGAGTCCAACGCGAAGACCCGCCTGATGGCGCGCGTGAGCCACGAGATCCGCACGCCGCTCAACGGCCTCCTCGGGCTCAGCGGGGTCCTCGCCGACGCGCCCCTCGATCCGGCGCACCTCGAGATGGTGCGCTCCCTCCACGCGAGCGCGTCCGCGCTGCGGCAGCTCGTCGACGACCTGCTCGACGTGACGCGGATCCAGGACGGGCGCATGACCCTGCACGTCGAGCCGACCGACCTGCGCGAGCTCCTCGGCGACGTCGTCGACATGTTCGGGGTGCTCGCCCACGACAAGGGCGTCGCGCTCGCCGCGGTGGTCGACGCGACGGTCCCCGCGCGGGTCTCGATCGACGGGCTCCGCGTCCGCCAGATCGCCGCGAACCTCGTCGGCAACGCGCTCAAGTTCACGACCCACGGCGAGGTCGTGGTCCACGTGAGCGGATCGGTGACGCGCGACCGCACGTTCGAAGGGCGCGTGGAGGTGAGCGACACCGGTCCCGGTATCGAGAAAGACTTGTTGCCCCGGATGTTCGAGGCCTTCGAGCAAGCGGAGGACGACGTCCCCCTGCGCCGTCAGGGGACGGGGCTCGGGCTCTGGATCTCGCGGGAGCTCGCGCGGGCGCTCGGCGGCGAGCTCGGCGCGACGTCCGAGCGCGGCCGCGGGAGCGTGTTCCACTTCACGTTCCGCGCGAGCGGCTCGCAGCCCAGCGCGACGATGAGCTCGGCGATGATCCTCGCGGCGGCGCGCGTCCTCGTCATCGAGCCGCACGCGGCGTCACGGCGCGCGCTCAAGGAGCTCGCCGACGCAGCGGGCTTCGAGCTCCACCTCGCCGGGTCGCTCGCCGACGCGATGTCCGCGATCCGCGCGCGGCCCCCGGACATCGTGATCGTCGCCGCGCAGGCCGAGGCGACCGAGCGCGTCACCAGCTCCCTCGCGACCCTCGCCCCCGACGCCAAGCTGGTGCTCGCGCGCTCGGCCGCGTCGCTGTCCGAGCCCCTGCCGCCCGGGTACGTGGCCGCGATGCTCAAGCCCTACCGCGCGTCGCGCGTGCGCGGGCTCCTGATCGACGTGCTGCCCGAGGAGAGCAGCGACGCCGCCGAGGAGCCGGTGCCGCGGATGCGGTGCCTCGTGGTCGACGACGACGAGACCAACCGGATGGTCGCGCGGCTCCTCCTCGAGCGCGCGGGCCAGGAGGTGATCCTCGCGCCCGACACCGCCAGCGCCGAGAAGATCCTGAGGGGCGGTCGCGTCGACGTGGTGTTCCAGGACGTCCACCTCCCCGAGGAGGACGGCATCCGCTTCGTGACCCGCCTCCGCAGCGACTTCGACCAGACCCCGCCGCTCTGGATCGTCGCGCTCACGGCGGCCACCTCGGAGCGTGAGCGCCGCGCGTTCGACGAGGCCGGCATGGACGACTTCCTCGCCAAGCCCATCGAGGTGGGGCTGCTCCGCGCCGCGCTCGAGCGCGCGCACCGCGCCACCCGGCGCCGCCGGCGGACGAGCGCGATGGCCATCCCGCGCCTGCCGCGGACCGAGGAGCGGCTCCTCGATCCCGACGTGTTCGACACCCTCCACGGCAACCTCGAGGAGGACATGGAGCCCCTCGTCGAGGAGTTCATCGAGGGCAGCGCGGAGCACGTGAAGGCCGCGCGCGAGGGGCTCGCCGAGGGCGACACGGACCGCGCGCACCGCGCCATGCACACCCTCAAGTCGTCGGCCGCGCTGCTCGGCGCCGCGCGCCTCGCGCACCTCGCGCGCGAGCTCGAGCGGCGGATCCAGGAGGGCGCGGCGATCGAGCCGGCGCGGCTCGACGAGCTCGCGCGCTGCCGGGACACGTCGGTCGAGCGGATCCGCACGCGGCTGCGCTCGCTCGTCCGGTGACCCGCGGTCACTCGACCGTCTCGACCTCCTCGGGCGTCGGTCGGTTGCGATCCACGGGGGGCAGCCACCCGCGGGGTCGCGCCTTCTGCAGGATCGCCTCGACGAGCGCGCCGAAGTCGGCGGGCTTCGTGACGTGGGTGACCACGCCGAGCGACGAGAAGCGCCACCAGTCGCCGGCCCCGATCGCGCCGCTCATCACGATCACGGCGACCGACTCCCCGCCGGGCAGGGCCCGAATGCGCGACAGCGCCTCGGCGCCGTTCATGCCCGGGAGGTGATGGTCCAGCAGCAGCAGGTGCGGCATGCGGTGCGCGGCGCTCGCCACCGCGGCCTCGCCGCTGTCGACCCGCGAGACCGCCACCAGCGTGTCCGCGAACGCGCGCTGCGCGGCGCGCTTGGTGAGCCGCGCGAACACCGGGTCGTCGTCCACGATCAGGATCTGCACTGCGTCGGGGTCGGCGGTCAGCAGCACCTCGCGGCCCTCGGGCGCCTGCTCGTTCGCGTCGACCCAGGCCGTCTCGAGCGCGGCGCCGAACGCGGCGCACGTCCGCGGGCGCTCCGCGGGATCCTTGGCGAGCGCGCGCGTGAGCACGGGGTCGAACGCGGCGAGCGCGGGGTCGACGGACACGAGGGCGCGCGGCGACCGCGAGCGGTGCGCCTCGACGACCTCCTGCAGGGTGTCCCCGGCGAACGGGGAGCGGCCCGTCAACAGCTCGTGCACGAGGCAGCCGAGCGCGTACAGGTCGCTCGCGACCGACGGCGGAGCGCCGTCCCAGATCTCTGGCGCGACCGTCTCGGGGGTGCCCACCGGCGCCGACGCCGAGGCGTTCTCCTTCGTCGTCGCGATCCCGAAGTCGACGAGCACGGTGCGCCCGGTGTCGTCCTCGATGATCACGTTCTCCGACTTGATGTCGCGGTGGAGCACCCCGGCGGCGTGCGCGGCGCCGAGCGCGTCGGCGAGGTCGAGCGCGATGGTCGTGGCTCGGTGCAGCGGGACCGCGGCGCCGTGCACGTAGTGCTTGTGGACGATGTCGCGCAGCGTGGTGCCCACCACGAGCTCCATCACGAAGAACGGGCGGCCTCCGTCGCGCCCGAACGCGTAGACCTCGGGCACGCCGCGGTGTCGGATCGAGGCCAGCGCGCGCGCCTCGCGGGCGGCGCGCTCGACCTCCTTCGCGGAGGTGGCGCGGGCCATGAGCTTGAGCGCGACGGCGCGGTGCAGGTTGATGTCCCACGCGTCGTACACGCGGCCCATGCCGCCTTCGCCGCGCACGAGGCGCAGGCGATAGCGCCCGTCGATCAGCTCGGTCACGGCGCGGCCCTCTCGGCCTCGACCCGCGCGAGCAGCGCCTCCTCCGCGCGCTGCAGCTCGCGCACGAGCGCGGGGAGGAGCTCGTCCCTGCGGTCGGGCGCCGACTCGAGCTGCTCGCACACGTCCGCGAACGCCGTCGCGCCGAGCTGCCGCGCGGCGCCCTTGAGCGCGTGCGCGAGCTCGGCCGCGTCCCCGCCCTCCTCGAGCTCGGTGATGCGCCGGGACGACGTCTCGACGAACGAGCGGACCAGCCCGTCGAGGAACCCCGGCTCCTCGCCCGCGAGCATCTCGAGCTCCTCCCACGCCGACCCCGTCAGCGGGGTCGCGGCCCGCGGGATGCGCACCCTCGCGCCCTCGAGGATCAGCTCGAAGTCCTCGATGCGCATCGGCTTCACGAGGAAACGATCGAAGCCCGCCTCGGCCGCGAGCCGGCGCTGGCCGCTCTCCTCGTGGGCCGTCAGCGCGAACACGGGCGTGCGCTCCATGCCCGTCTCCTTTTCCCACGCGCGGATCGCGCGCACCGCCTCGTAGCCGTCCATCACGGGCATCCGGACGTCGAGGAAGATGCCCACGAAGCGCGGGTCGGCGGTGACCGCCGCGACCGCCGCGGCGCCGTCGTCGACCACGACGGGGTCGTAGCCGAGGTGGGTGAGCTGCCCCGCCGCGACCCGCCGGTTCACGAGGGTGTCGTCGGCGACGAGGACGCGGCCGCGCCCGGTCTGCGACGACATCGGGGGGCGGCTCGACGGGGCCTGGTGCGCGGCGCGCCACACCGACTTGGCGAGCGTCGCCGGCGCGAACGGGCGCGCGATGCGGACCTCCGTGCGCACGCGACCGCCGAGCTCGGAGGGCGAGACGACGCGGACGCTCCACTCGCGCGCGCGGTACGAGCCGTCGTGCACCACGACCGCCTCGCCCTCCTCGACGACCGTGTGACCCGCCCATCGCAGCGCGGCGCGCGCGGCCGCGGCCTCGAGCGGATCGGCGAGGCGCACCGCGACCCGGTGGGTCTCGGGCTCCTCGTGCGACGCGAACGCGGTCGCGTCGGCCGGCGCGTGCTCGAGGGCGAGCTCGAACGAGAAGGTCGACCCCTCGCCGGCGACGCTCTGGACCGCGATGTCGCCACCCATCAACACGACGAGGCGGCGCGCGATGTTGAGGCCCAGGCCGGTGCCGCCGTAGTGGCGCGCGGTCGACGCGCGCGCCTGCTCGAACGCGCCGAAGAGGCGCTCGCGGTCCTCGTCGTCGAAGCCGATGCCCGTGTCCGACACCTCGAAGCGGACCCGCTCGTCGGCCATCGCGACCCGCAACACGACGTGACCCTCGTCGGTGAACTTGATCGCGTTGTTCACCAGGTTCGTGAGCACCTGCCGCAGCCGGTAGGGGTCGGTGACCACCTGCTCGGGCACGTCCGGCTCCACGTGCAGCACGAGCCGGCCGCCGGCGCGCGCCTCCGCGATCGGCGCGAGCGCGATCATCGTGTCGCCGAGCACGCGCCGCAGCTGCACCGCCGTCGCCTCGAGCTCCATGCCGCCCGCCTCGAGGCGGCTCATGTCGAGCAGGTCGTCGACGAGCTTGAGCAGCGCCTCGCTCGACGTCTCGATCGTCTCGGCGTGCCCGCGCTGCACGTCGTCGAGGCCGCTGCGCATCAAGAGGTCGGTGCTGCCGAGGACCCCGTTGAGCGGCGTCCGCAGCTCGTGGCTCACGTTCGCGACGAGCGCCGACTTCAGCCGGCTCACCGCGTCGGCGCGCTCGAGCGCGGACTCGAGCTCCTCCGCGACGTCCGCGTGCGCGCGGTCGTAGGACGCGATGATCAGCATCGCGAAGGCCATGATGATCAGGACGCCCGCGGCGTGCGCGCGCTGGAAGGTGACGGCGTCGGCGACCGCGGGGGCGAGCTCGGGTCCCACGAACGTCATCGTGAGCAGGGTGAACACCTCGGCGGCGACGAGGCCCATCCACACGAGCCCGCCGCGCCAGCCCACGAGCAGGGTCGCGAGCATGGGCACGAGGATCAGCGCGAAGGCGCGCGGGGCGCCGAGCCCTCCCGCGACGAGCGCCGAGATGCTCGTGAAGGTGAACATCAGCCCCGCGATGAGGTGACCGGCGACCTTCACCGAGCCCGTCGCTCGCACCGCTTGGGTCGCGAGGAGGCTCGCGACGCAGCCGACGAGCGAGACCCGGATCCCGATGGCGGGGCGCTCGAGGACGATCTGCACGAGGAGCCCCGCGAGCGCCCCGAGCCCGCCGAGCAGGGGTAGGATCACGGTGAGCCGAGCGCGCCGCCGCGTCGTCGAGTCTTGCGCGAGGACGAGGGGCGGGAGGCTTCGGTCGACCGCTGCGCGCAGCCAGGGGACGACCCTCCCTGGTCGTGTGCTCATCCAGGCGGCTCGCGGCGGGACGCAACCATCGGCGAGGCGCATCCTACCGCCTTCCTCACGGCTTCGCTTGCAAGCGACGTGGCGGTGGGGGAAGGCAAGCGGATGAACGGGGCGAGGGGAGCGGCGATCGCGCTGCTCGTGGGTTGGTCGTCGGGCTGCGTGGACGCGCGCACCGACGCGGACGCGGGGGCGCCGGACGCGGCCATGGCCGACGGCGGGGCCGAGGACGCCGGGTCGGTGGACGCCGGCCCGCGCACCTGCGCCGAGTCGCTCATGGAGCGCCGCGTGGCCCTCGATCCGGACGGGCCGCTCACGCAGATCCACCCGAGCGTCCTCTTCGACGGCGAGGGGATCTGGGTCACCTACGTGCGCCCCGAGCCCGGCGGCGGGAACTTCGACGTCTGGGCGACCCGCCGCGCCTGCGACGGCACCGTGCTCGTGGCGCCGTTCCTCGTGCAGGCGGACCCGACGGGCAACGACATCGACCCGGCGATCGCCCAGAGCGGCGACACGCTCCTCATCGCGTGGGTCACCGACGACGGAACGGGCGGCACCGCCAACCTGCAAGTACGTTTTCGATCGTTCACCATCGAAGGCGAGCCGCGAGACTCCGTCGATCACACCCTCCGCACGAGCCGCATGGGAGCGCCGATCGTCGACAACCACAACGGCGCGGAGCTCGCCGTGGCGCCCGACGGGACCTTCCTCGTCGCGGGCGCTCGCGCGGTCCCCGAGGTGATGCGCTTCGCCGCCTACGCGCAGGTCGTGGGGCTCGACGGAGCGCTCGTCGGCGACGCCCTCGAGCCCGCTCCGGAGCCCATGATCACCAACTCGAGCGTCGCCGTCGACGTCTCCTCCGACGGCGCGCGCTGGCTCGTCTACGACCGCGAGCCCGACGCGGGCGGCGCGGCGCAGGTGATGCTCTCGGACCTCGATGGCGCGGCCCCGGAGCTCGTCGTCGAGGGGCTCGTCAGCTCCGGCGGCGCCGACGTGCTCGCGGTCGACGGCGCGGTGTACGTCGCGATGTCCGGCGAAGCAGATTCGCAAATCGATTTGCGGATCGTCGACGTGATCGCTCCGCTCTCCGATCGCGTGATGCGGACGATCGGCGCGCCCGGCCGCGTCGACCACTCGCCGCGGCTCGCCGCGGGCGGCGGCGCGGTCGCGGTCGCGTTCTACCGGCAGATTCGAGGCTTCTCGAACGACCTCTACGTCGCCTCGATCAGCGATCCGTCCCTGGCGCCGGTCCTCGTCGACTCGCCGGTTCCGTCGTACCAGCCCGCGCTCACCCACGTGATGAACGACTACTGGTTCCTCAGCTACGCGATCGGCGACAGCCCCGACTTCCGGCTCGTCGGTCGCTTCGTCCAGCTCCGCTGAAACGAAGCTAGTGGAGCAGGCTCGACGGCTGCGCGTCGTCGAGCTCGGTGAGGGCGAGCGTGAAGGGCGCGCGGGCGCCGGGCCGGTGCGTGCCGACCCACACTCGATACACCCCCGGCGACAGCTCTCCCCGGACGATGGGGTGCGTCCCCTCCTCGTCGTCGCCGCAGCGCAGCTCGCCGTCCGGGTCGAGCACCGCGAGGGTCACGTCCTCGGCCGACGCGGCCATGATGAGCAGCTCCGCGAAGGGCCGCGTGGCGCGCACGATGGCGTCGGGATCGCCGGCCGCCCAGCCGTGGCATCGCTCGTCGACGCGCTCGAGGTCGACCGGGCCGCCCGCGGTGGTGCCGGTGAAGGTCTGCGGGTCCGGGGTGAAGCCGGGGCTCGTGGACACGTCCGCGTACGTCGCCTCGTCGCCGTCGAGGTCGAGCTCGACGGGGTCCGCGGGGGCCTCGTGGGTCGGCGCGGCGGCGCTCAGGGGCGCGCCGCGGACCTCCTGCGGAGGGTCCGCGCAGGCCGCCAGCTGGCAGCTCCCCAGCGCGATCGTCGCGCCGAGCGCGAGAGCCTTCGGGCCGCGGCATTCCATGGCGTTCAGCCCTCGGGCCGCAGGCTCCGGATGTGTCCGACGAGGGCGTCGATCCCTCGCTCGTTGAGCTGACCGCCGAACGCCGGCATCAGCCCCTGCCCCATGCGAATCGCCCGAGAGAGATCGGCGTCGGTGCGTCCGTCCTGAAAGGCCGCGGTGCGAAAGTCGGGCATCTCCGCGGTGGGGGCCTCGGCGCCCGCGCCGTCGCCCGTCGATCCGTGACACGAGGCGCAGCGAACGTCCCAGAGGGCGGCCGCGGCGCGCGCGAGGACCTCCGGAGACGGCTCGCCCGCGGGCTCTTCGGCGTCGGGCGCCGGCTGGCCGGCGCTGGGCTGTGCGTGATCGGTCGCCCGCCACTCGCGCACGTTCTCGCGAGGGGTATCATCGCCGCAACCTGCGCCCGCCAGAGAGGCCGTGGCGACGGCGAAGAGCGCGCTCCTGAACAGCCGCACCGGCGAGGAATAGACCGAGGGAGGGCGCGAGGGCAAGCCGCCGGTCGTCGCGCGGGAAGACGCGTCCGATCTCCGGGCGTTCGGAGCGGGCCTTCTTCGTCCTCGGGGACGGAGAGAAGCTCGCGGCGGACGATGCAGAGACGGAGACGAGTGGCTCGCGGATCGCTCGCGCTGAGCGCGCTCGCGCTGAGCGCGCTCGCGCTGCCGTCGCGGGCGCAGGCGCCGCTCGGCGAGCGCACCGCGATCTACGATCCGAGCGGGCACGCGCTCGACGCGTATCACCGCTCCCTCGCGGCGCGCGGACGCACGCGGGTGATGGTGTGGGGCGCGTCGCACACCTCCGAGGACGGCTTCACCGGCTACGTTCGCGAGGCGCTCCAGGCGCAGCACGGCGACGGAGGTCCCGGGCTCGTCCTGCCGGCGCGCCCCTTCCCGCTCTACGCCCACCGCACCGTGCAGGTCGCGGAGCTCGGCGCGTGGAGCGGGCTCCGCGTCAACGGCCGACAGCGCGCCCACGACCGCTACGGCCCCGCGGGCATCGCGATCGAGACCCGCGCGCGCGCCACCGCGTACGCGCAGCCCGCGCAGCCCGTCGATCGCGCGCGGGTCTTCTTCCTCGAGCAGCCCGGAGGCGGCCGCTTCGACGTGGCGATCGACGCGGCGCGCCCGGTGTCGGTCTCCACGCGCGGCGATCGCGTCGCGTCGCGGGTCTTCGCGCCGGCGGGCGGCTTGCGAGGCGTCCGCATCCAGACGCGCGGCGACGGCCCCGTCCGCCTCTTCGGGATCTCCCTCGAGCGCTCGGGGCCGGGCGTCATCGTCGACGCGATGGGCGTGCCCGGCGCGCGCCTCCGCGACCGTCTGCCCTGGGACGACGCGGCGATGCGTCGGCAGGTGCGCGAGCTCGCCCCCGACCTGCTCGTGCTGGCCTACGGCACCAACGAGACGGGCTTCACGGGTCGCCGGCTCTCCGCGTACCGGCAGGACGTCGACGAGGCGCTCCGCCGCGCGCGGGCCCTCGCGCCGCGCGCGTCCTGCCTGGTCGTCGGGCCGAGCGACTGGCCGATGCGCCACGCCGACGGGAGCTTCGCCGTCCGGGAGCGCACCGCGCAGGTCATCGCGATCCAGCGCGAGCTCGCCGCGCGCCACGGCTGCGGACACTTCGATCTCGTCGCCATGATGGGCGGCCCGCTCTCGATGCCGCGGTGGGTCGACGCGGGGCTCGCCATGTCGGACTACGTCCACTTCACCGACCCGGGTCACCAGATCCTCGCGCAGCGCCTCCTCGAAGCGCTGCGTTAGAACGCGCCGTGCCAGGCGGTCGCGAGCTGGATGAGGAACGCGTCGACCTGCCGACCCATCATCCCGTCGGCGTCGAGCACGATGTCGAGCTCGGGGATCGGGCGCACGAGGACGCGGCCGCCGAAGAGGTGCTCGACGAACGGGTCGATGTCGGCGACGTACTGGCTCAGCGCCGGTCGGTAGCGCAGCGAGATGTCGAGGACCTCGGGGATCGCGGAGACGCCGACGGTAGCGCGCAGCGCGAGGGTCTCGAGGAAGTAGCCGCTCGACGCGGTCGCCGAGACGTCGAGGTGGCCGTAGTCGAGGATGCGCACCGCGCGGAACGCGAGGAACGCGGCGACCTGGTCGAGCTGCCCGTCGGTCCCCGTGTGGATGAGGGTCGCGCCGCCCGTGAGCGCGACGTCGTCGACCTCGATCCCGACGTCGAGGTTGCCGAGGATCCGCATGTCGAGGAACCCGGAGCACAGGTCCTCGGCGCCGGTCGGGTTGGGCACGGGCGTACAGAGGAACGACGTCGGGTAGAGCGCGGCGAGCCACTTCGAGCGCTCGGGCATGCGCATCGAGGCGCGCGCGCCGACGCGGAACCAGTCGAAGCGCAGCGTCGTGTCGAGCGACGCGGCGGTGACCACGACCTCGGGCAGGTCCCACGGGTTGTCGGCGTCGAACGCGGAGACCTCGACGTAGCCGCCGATGTGCGACTCGCCGGGGTAGAGGTGGAACGCGCCGCTGATGCGCCGCTCGTCGATCTGGCCGTCGTAGACCGAGCCGTGCGCGACGACGCTGACGACGGGGCGCAGCTCCGACTCGAGGTCGCGCACGGTCGCCTCGAGGCCGAACCGCCCCACGTCGAACGCGGGCTGCCCGTTGCGCGGATCGGGCACGAACCCGCCGAAGCCGGCGAGCGTGAGCGGCCCGAGCGCGGGCGTCTGCACCCGCAGGCCGTCGAGCTGCCCGAGGGTCGACGCCGCGTAGCGCATGCGCCCGAGCGCGGCGTAGAAGTCCTCTTGCTGGCCGTAGGCGATCTGCAGCTCGCGCACGCGCAGGTTGGGTCGCGAGGCCGCGCCCGGGCCGGTGTCGAGCGTGTCGCCGACCCAGAGCTGAACGGCGGCGTCGGCGTCGAGGGTGAGCGGCAGGTCGGTCCACGGCTGCGCGTGGACCCGCGCGCGGAGCTCGCCGCGGCCGATCGGATCGCCGCCGCCCCGCAGCGGCACGAACGCGTAGCCTCGCGCCGACACGTCGACGATCAGCTGCCGCGCGTGCCCGAGTTGACCGCCGAGCGGGACGTGCGCGACCTCCTGGGTCGTGGCCGGGTGGACCGCCGTCGGCCACTGCCCGCGGAAGGACTCGACCGGCGGCGGCTCGGGGAGCGGCTCCGGCGTTCCGTCCTCGCGGACCCGACGCACGCGCGCGCGGCCCCGCGCGCCCACGGCGAGGGCGCGCTCACCTCGTTCGACCACCGCGTACGACGCGGTCACCGCGACGACCCGGTAGCTCGCCCGCGCGATCGTGATCTGCGCGCCGACGTGCAAGCCGCCCTCGGCCCCCGGCGAGACGTACGCGCGATCCCCCGCCACGTCGGCCACGCGGACCGCGACGTTGCGCGTGGCCGGCTGCGCCTGCGCGACCGTAGCCGCGAGCCAGACGAGCGCGACGACGAGCGAGCGCCTCATCGCGCCATCCCTCCGGGGTGGCAGCCGAGGCAGCCGCGTCCGTCGGGGCCGACACGCACCGTGCGGTGGTCGGACTGGAGGCGCGCGGGCGAGTGCGAGTGGCACCCCACGCAGCGCACCGCGGTCGGCACCTGCGGGCTCTCGTGGCAGCTCGCGCACGGCGCTCCCTGATGCGGGCCGACGCGGATGGGGAAGCGCAGCTCGTGGCGCGCGGGCGCGGCCTCGGTCAGCGGCATCGTCCCGCCGCCGAGCGTGCTCGGATCCACGATCGCCGGGCTCCACCCGCTCGTGCGGTGGCAGCCCTCGCACTGACGCGGGAAGGGCGGGTTGCCGTCGCTGCCGTCGTGCGCGGGGTGGATGCCGGGGTCGCGGTACTCGTTCTCGTGGCAGCTGATGCAGGTGCTCGGGACGGCCGAGAACGAGCGGTCGCCGGTGCGGCGGTGGCAGTCGGTGCAGGCCGCGATCGCGTGCATCCCGGTGAGCGGGAGCCGGGTGAGGCGGTGCGCCTCGAGCTCGTCGGTGTCGTTCCACCCAGTCGCCGTGTGGCAGCGCGAGCAGTCGTCGCCGAGGCGCCCTTCGTGTCCGTCCTGATGGCAGCCGACGCAGTCGCGGCGCATCTGGCGGCGCGCCTGGTGGCAGTCCGTGCAGCCCGCCGCGAGGTGGCGATCGCGCAGCGGGAACCCCGTGCGCGCGTGGTCGAAGCCGCCCGCGGCGCCGGAGCTGCCGCCGGGCATCGCCCAGCCCTCGGGGGTGTGGCAGGCGCTGCACGGGATCTCGCTCGTGAACGAGGGGTGCTCGCGCGGCTCCTCTCGCGGCGGCGTGCGCGGCGCGGCTTGCGCCGGACGAGGGCGCGCCCCTCGGGTGGGCGGCTGCGCGGTGACGACGCCGGCGACGGCGGTGACCACGAGCAGCAGGAGCAAGGTCGGGAGCGCGCGGCGCCTCATCGGGAGCCTCCTCCCGCGTGCGGGTCGCGGTGGCAGTCGCGGCACTCGCGGTAGCCGAGCCGCCAGCGCGTGACCTCCGCGCCGCCGGTGAGCTGCGCGGCGGCGTGGCACGCGGAGCACTCGGCCTGCGCGTGGTGCCCCACGAGCGGGTAGCTCGCGGTGGCCTCGTGGTCGAAGTGGGCGATCGCGAAGCTCGCGGTGTCGTGGCAGTCGGTGCACTCGCGCCGCGGCTCCGAGAGGCGGAACTGACCCGCGTGCTCGTCCTCGTGGCAGCCCGCGCACTCGCGCGGTACGCCGCGGTAGCTCGCGCCCTGGCCGGTCCGACGATCCTCCTCGCTGGGCGAGTGACACGCGACGCAGGCGACCAGCGCGTGGGCGCCGTCGAGCGTCCAGCTCGAGTGATCGATGCTCGGTCGGTCCCAGCCGCTCGCGTTGTGGCAGGACTCGCAGCCGCCGGTGCGCATCTCGGCCGCGAACTGCTCGCCGTGCGGGTTCTGGTGGCAGTCCGCGCACGCGCGGTTCGTCAGGTGCCAGTCGAGGCGCGGGCGCTCGCCCTGGTGGCAGCCGCCGCACGCGACGGCGGCGTGGAGGCCCTGCAGCGCGAAGCCGGTGCCTGCGTGCGCGGCGACGCCGAAGAGCGTCGGCGAGAACCCGCGCTCGTCGTGGCAGGCGCGGCACTCGCCGCCGTCGCGGGCCGCGAACTCGCCGCCGTGCGCGTCCTGGTGGCAGCTCGCGCAGGTGTCGTAGGCGAGCCCGCGGTAGCGCTCGTCGCGCGGGCGCTCGCGGGTGTGGCAGTCCTGGCAGGGCGTGTCGACGTGCTCCCCGATCAAGGGGAAGGGCGTCTGCTCGTGCGCGCGCAGCCCGATCCCGCGCGGCAGCCCGAGCCACCGGATGGAGCCGTGGCACCGCTCGCAGCGGCGGCCGAGGTCGGCCTCGTGCACGGGGCGATGGCAGCTCGCGCAGGCGCTCCCGCGCGACGGCGCGCGATCGACGCCGACGTCGTGGCAGTCGCCGCACGCCGCGTCCTGGTGTCCGCCGCTGAGGCGCAGGCCCGGGTGATGGGCGCGCATGTCGCCGAGGTCGGTCCACGCGGTCTCGGTGTGGCAGCTCGAGCACTCGGCGCCGTAGCGCCCGGCGTGCGGGTCCTGGTGGCAGCTCGAGCACTGCCCGAACGCGATCCCCCGGTAGCGCGGCGGCGAGTGGTGGCAGCCCGCGCAGTCCACCCGCTGGTGCGCGCCGCGCAGGGCGTAGCGCGTGCGCGAGTGGTCGAAGTCGGTGAGCTCGACGGCGCTCCAGCGCGTGTCCTGATGGCAGCTCGAGCAGTCGCGGCCGAAGCGACCGGAGTGCGGATCCTCGTGGCAGCTCGCGCACTGACGGGACGCGCCGAGGAACGTCCGGTGTCCACGGGAATTGCGTTGTCGATGGCAGTCGTCGCAGCCCGGCCGGGCGTGGGCCCCGTGCAGCGGCCAGCCCGTCTGCGCGTGATCGAGGCGCTGCTGCGATCCGCCGGGCCAGCGCACGAGGTGCCCGCTGCGGCCGCGGTGCTCGACGTGGCACTCGCCGCAGCTCTGCCCTCGGTACTGTCGGCCGTGCAGGCCCGTGCCGGCGGACATCGTCCGGCCGACGTCGCCGTGGCACTGGTTGCAGCGGCTCGGCGCGATCCGTCGGCCCGACTCGTGGCAGCGCGAGCAATTCGAGTCGCCGTCGATCTCCGAGTGATCGCTGGCGAGCGGGCCGGGGCTCAAGAGCTGGGCGTGCGCGACGCCCGCCGCGCTCGCCCAGAGCGCGAGCGCCGCGACTATTCGGACCAGAGCCACCGGTACCCGTAGAACCAAGCTACGCCGATGTGGACGCTGACCGACAGGAGCATGAGGACGGCGAGGAAGCGGTGGAGCCCGCGCCAGGTGCGCAGCAGCGTGGCCGCCGCGACGGCTCGCACCTCGGCGGCGCCGAGCGCGGCCACCGCCTCGATCGCGCGCTCGACGAACACGCGCTCGTCGGCGGGGACGCTCGCGGGGAGCTCGTCGCCGAGGGCGCGCAGCTCCCGGCGGCGCGCGCGCGACTCGCCCCACCAGCGCGGCAGCGTGAAGAGCGCGCGGATCAGCCCGGCGTTGCCGCCCAGGTCGGTCGGTGCGTTCTGGGCGAGCCGCTCGCGCGCCCTGTCGCCGAGTCCGACGACGAGCCCCTCGAGGGCCCCGATCTGCGTCTCGAGCGCGACCCTGTCGACCTGCGGTGAGAGCGCGTAGAGGTAGCGCCCGACGACGCCGGTGAGGACCACCACGAAGAGGCTGGCCGAGGTGACCATCGCGATCGGCGTGCGCAGCTGGAACGCGGAGTGGAAGACCACGAGCAGCGCCCCGACGAGGCCGGTGACGACGTGCAGGTCGAGCCAGAACCGCATCGAGCCGAGCGGCCACCGCGCGAGCTTGCGGCGCACGAGGTAGAGGAGGTTGGTGAACATCAACCCGGTGCCGATGACGCCGTAGCCGTGCCCGACGACCTCGCCCGGGCTGAGCACCCGGAAGTCGTCGTGATCGATCCGCGCGTCGAGGCCGAGCGCGTAGAACTCCCAGCCGCGCCACATCAGCGCGCCGGCGACCGCGAGCAGCAGCAGCACCAGGAGGAACGCGCCCACCGGGCGGCGGATGTTGCGCACGTCGCGCTCGACGGCGGCGTCCGCGCTCACTCTTCGCCTCGCTTCGCCACCAGCGCGACTCCCCACTTCGTCAGCAGCGCGCTCGGGGGCGTGCCCCCGACCTGGACGATCACCGCGTCGTTGGCGATCCGCTCCTCGCGCCCGTCTTCGTGCTTCAGGCTGACCTCCGTCGGCTCGATCGAGGTCAGCTCGGTCTTCAGCAGCGCGCGCACCGCGCCGCGCTCGATGAGCTCCGCGATGCGCGCGCGGTTGTCGCCGCGGCAGCGCGCGAACTCGCCGCGCCGGTAGCTGATCGCGACGCTCTCGCAGCCGCCCGCCTCGGCGAGGGCGATCGCGCACTCGACCGCGGAGTTGCCGCCGCCCACCACGAGCGCGCGCTTACCCGCGAACTCGGCCGGCTCGAGGAGCTGGTAGGCGACCTTGGGGTGCTCCTCGCCCGGGATCTCCAGCTTCCGCGGCGTCCCGCGGCGCCCGAGCGCGAGCACGACGCTGGCCGCGCGCGTCTCACCGGACGTGGAGCGGACGACGAAGGTCCCGTCGTCCCTGCGCGCGACGTCCTCGACGAGCTCGCCCGCGCGGAGCGGCAGGTGGAAGCGCTGGTCGATGTCCTCCCAGAGCGCGACGAGCTCCTCCTTGCTCATCGTCGAGCCGCGGACCTTGCCGTAGAGCGGGAGCTCGAGCGTGCCCGTCATGACGACCTTCGCGCGCGGGTAGTGGCGGATGGTGCCCCCGAGCTCGTTCTGGTCGAGGAGCTGCACGTTCAGCCCGGCGTCCATCAGCGCGAGGGTCGCCGAGATGCCCGAGGGGCCGGCGCCGACGACGACCACGTCGACCGCGCCGTCCTTGCCGCGGCGGTTCCCCGCGGCGATGTGCTCGGCCGCCGTGCGCCCCTGCCGCACCGCGTTCTTGATCAGCCCCATGCCGCTCGCCTCGCCACACACGAAGAGGCCGGCGACGTTGGTCTCGAGGTGCTCGTCGATCTTCGGCAACCGCAGCGTGATCTCGCGGCTGCCGTAGACGAGCGAGATCGCCTCGACGGGGCAGGCGTCCTGGCAGAGGCCGTGACCGACGCACGCGAGCGGGTTCACGAGCGCGCCTCGGCCGTCGACGATCGCGAGCACGCCCTTCTCCGGGCACGCGGCGACGCACGCGCCTGAGCCGATGCAGCGGTAGGGATCGATCTTCGGGTGGCGTCCCGCTGCGACGACGGGGCCCATGCCCTCGAGGTCCTCGAGCGCCGCGGACGCTCGCCGCTCGCGCTTCAGCTCGACGCGTCGCCACAGGGCGACGGCGAGCGCGGCGAGCCCGAACGCGAGCGCGGTGATCAGGAAGTAACTGAGCATCGTGGGAGAAGCCGCGGGTCAGTTACGCCCGTCGGGGTGGCAGTCCAGGCAGAAGCTCGGGGGCGCGGCCCCGCTCGGATAGTCGCGGACCTCGCGGTGCTTGTCGTCCATTCGGGCGCGCGTGTGCTCGCCCTCGTGGCAGCCCACGCAGTCGCAGTTCATGCCCATCTGCGATGGGCCCAGGGAAGGATCGTGGCAGTCGGTGCACTCGTAGCCGCCGTGCGCGCCTCCGTTGATGCGGAACCTGTCGTTCGGGTGCGCGCCCTCGAGCGCAGGTGTCCACGCCGTGGTGGAGTGGCAGTCGGCGCACGTCGTGGGGAACGTCGAGTGGCCCATGTAGGGGCTCATGTCGTAGTCGGCCCGGTGGCAGCCCACGCACTGGGTGGGGATCCCGGCCCACTGGGGAGGATCCCCCACGTGGCAGCTCGCGCACGCGATCAACACGTGCGCCCCGTCGAGCGGCCAGCGGTGGTCGAACGTCGAAGGACGCCAGCCCGCGTCCGTGTGGCACGTCGCGCAGTCCGTCGGATACCCGACGTGGGGCGGCATCGTGGCCATGTCGTAGTCGGCCTGGTGGCACCCGATGCACGTGCCCGGCGTGTCCCCGGGCCGGAACCCGACCGTGTGGCACTCCGTGCAGCCGAGCTCGGCGTGCCGGTTGCGCAGGACGAACCACTCGTGATCGATGGCGACCGCAGGGACCCAGGCGTCCGTCGTGTGGCAGCCCTGACAGGCCGTCGAGAACAGCCCCGGGTGGGGCGGCTCGGTCGTCGCGTCGTAGTCGGGCTGGTGGCAGACCACGCAGTCCTCGTCCGCCGCGATCTCCCGGCGGTTCGGGTCGCCGTGGTTGCGGCAGCTGGCGAGCAACGCCAACGCCAGGACGATCGGCGCCGCCCTGCGGGTGGAGGGATCCCTCGCGGAGCGCTCGCCCACACCCCTGTGTCACCCGTCGGGCGCGTCGTGATCAAAAAAGTTCGTGCGACCCAAGACCGGGCGCGCCGCGCACTTCTTGCGCCTCCAACCCGCGACGTACGTTGACTCGGGCGGCCGCTGGGCCGACCGTTCCTCCATGCGCTTGGCCTCCTCGCTGTTCTTCTCTGCGCTCCTGCTCGCCGGCTGCGACTGCGACGGCCCCGTCACCACGGGCTGCGAGTCCGACGAGGGGTGCCCGGGGGGGACCTGCGTGGACGGTCGCTGCGTCCCGATCGAGGACGCGGGCGGTGGGATGGACGCGCAGGTGGACGACGCCGGCGGTACGGACGGGGGGACGCCCGAGGTGTGCGACTCGGGCGTGACCTGCCTCGGGACCTGCTGCGCGGGCAACGAGCGTTGCGCATTCGAACGGTGCGTGATCGATCTGGGCCCCTGCGACACGAACGACGACTGCGCGGGGGACAGCTACTGCGACGCGGACGGACGCTGCACGCCCTACGGCGTCCCCGAGGACGTGGTCACCGACCCGATGTGCGAGCGGACGATCATGGTCGGCGACTTCGCGCCCGACGAGCAGTGCCGGTGGGAGGGCCCGGCGGCGACCGACCCGTACCCGACGTGGGGGAACGTCTACAGCGCGCCCCACGTCGCCGACTTCGACCTCGACGACGACCCGACGGTGCTCGCGCCCTCGATCGTGATCTCGGCCTTCGACTCCTCGGCCGACGGCGGGATCCTGCGCGTCATCGACGGCCGCACGTGCGTCGAGCAAGCCGCGCTGACGGACCCGGCGGACCGGCTGGTGTACGCGAGCAACTTCGCGATCGGCGATCTCGACGGAGCGCCCGATGGGCGCCCGGAGATCGTCGCGGCCTCGCTGCTCTCGCGGCAGATGGCCGGCGGCCTCGTCGCGTTCGGGTACGACGCCGCGACGGGGGGCTTCGTCCGCCGCTGGTACGGGCGTCGCTGCGACATGCCCGGCGAGCCGCGCCACATCCCGAACGACTGGACGAACAACAACGGTCCGTCGATGCACGACCTCGACGACGACGGCACGCCCGAGGTGCTCTTCGACGGCTTCGTCTACGACGCGAACGGCTGCCTCTTGAACCCGGGCGGGACCTACGAGAACTACCTGCGGCTCGGCCTCTTCGCGGTCGTCGCGGACGTCGACCTCGACGGGAGCCCGGAGCTCGTGCGGCACGACGGGGTCTACGCGTGGTCGGGGACGGACTGGACGCTCGAGCCGTCCTGGGCGCCGACCGACGTGACCGCGGCGACCCGGATGGGGCACGTGGCGGTGGCGGACCTCGGCGACTTCGGCGCGGCGCTCGGCGACGCCCCGGGGCACGCCGAGATCGTGGTGGCGTCGGCGCCCTCCTCCGGATCGGGGCCCACCGAGACCGGCGTGGTGCGCGTCATGACGCTCACCGGCCAGATCGTGTTCGGGCCCTACGAGCTGCCGGCGGAGTCCGGCGAGATCGCGGGTCGCGGTGGGCCGCCGACGGTCGGTGACTTCGACGGCGACGGCCGCCGCGAGCTCGCGGTCGCGGGCGGTAGCCGCTACACGGTCTTCGACCTCGACTGCGACGTGGACTCGGGCTCCGCGCCCGGCTGCGCCCGCGTCGACGGGCTGCCGCGCGGCGTGCTGTGGAGCCGTCAGAGCCAGGACCGGTCCTCGAACGTGACCGGCTCGAGCGTCTTCGACTTCGACGCGGACGGTCAGGCCGAGGTCGTCTACGGCGACGAGTGCTTCGTGCGGATCTACCGCGGGACCGACGGCGAGGTGCTCTTCTCGAGCAGCGCCTCCACCGGCACCGGCTACGAGATGCCGGTGATCGCGGACGTCGACGGCGACTTCAACAGCGAGATCGTCTTCTCGCTCACCCGCGGCGTCTCGTGCCCCGCGACGGACCCGATCTACACGCGCGGGACGTCCACGTTCGAGCCGGGCGGCACGGGGATCCGCGTCCTGCGCGACGTCGACGACCGCTGGGCCGCCTCGCGCCCGATCTGGAACCAGCACGCCTACTCGGTGACGAACGTGGGCGACGACGGAGCGATCCCGCGCACGAGCGCGTGGTCGCCGAACCACACCGACGCGACGCTCAACAACTTCCGCATGAACGCGCAGGGCAGCCTCGAGCGGCGCGGCGCGGCCGACCTGACGGTGGCGCTCGCGCGGGCCTCGGACCTCTGCGACGCGACCAGCGGCGAGGTCACGCTCGCGGCGAACGTGTGCAACCGCGGCACCAACCCGGTGCCCGACGGCGCGGGCGTCGTGTTCTACGCGGGCGATCCCGACGGCGGCGCCGCGGTCGCGTGCGAGACGACGCTGCCGCGCCTGCTCGCGCCGGGGACGTGCACGGAGGTGAGCTGCCCGTGGACGGTCCCGGCCGAGGGCGCGCGATCGGTCACCGTGGTCGTCGATCCCGCGGGCGACGTGTTCGAGTGCCGCGACGGGAACAACCGCGGGGTCGTGCCGGACATCTACTGCGACGCGCCGATCTAGGTCGGGGGCGGTCGGGCCCGTCGGGCACGGGCAGGGGCACGGGCACGGGCACGGGGAGCCTTCGGCTCGCCTTTGGCTCGCCTTTGGCTCGCCTCGGCTCAGCCTCCGATGAGGCTCATCCCGACGTGCTCGTGCTCGGTGGCCTCGGGGTCGGTGAAGCGGTGGCCGGCTTCCTTCGTGCTCAAGGACCAGTGGATCGCCCAGCTCAGGTCCGCGTCGGTCGCGCCGGCTCGCATCCGGTCGCGCAGGGAGATCGCCTTGCGGTCGGCGAGGCACGCGCGGACGTCGCCCATCGCGGTCACGCGCACGCGGTTGCACGCCGCGCAGAAGTCCTCGCTCACCGCGGTGATGAAGCCGACGCGGCGGCCCGAGCCGTCCGCCGCCGCGACGTACCGCGCGGGGCCCGCGTGGCCGTCCGCCGCGCCAGGGTCCGCGCCGAGCCGGTCGCCGAGCCGCGCCTGCACCTCGGCCGCGCTCAGGAACGTCGCGGCGGGCAGGTGCGCCGCCTCGCCGAGCGGCATCAGCTCGATGAAGCGCGGGGTCAGCCCGAGGCTCCACGCCCAGTCCACGAGCGCGCCGACCTCGTCGTCGTTCACGCCGCCGAGCGCGACCGCGTTGATCTTCACCTTCATCCCCGCGTCGAGCGCGGCGTGGACGCCGGCGAGCACCGCGCCGAGATCGCCGCCGCGCGTGATCGCCTCGAAGCGCTTCGGGTCGAGCGAGTCGATCGAGACGTTCACGGCGTCGAGCCCCGCGGTGGCGAGCGGCCGCGCGAGCTCGGCGAGGCGGTGGGCGTTCGTCGTCATCACGAGCTCGTCGATCGGCGTCGAGGCGCGGGTCATCTCCACGAGCCGCACGACGTCCTTTCGCGCGAGCGGCTCACCCCCGGTGAAGCGCACCCGGCGGATGCCGCCCTGCGCGAACACCGACACCAGCCGCACGACCTCCTCGAAGGAGAGCAGCTCGGGACGGAGCGCGTGCTCGTGCTCGCCGCCCGGCGGCATGCAGTAGACGCACGCGTAGTTGCACCGATCGGTCAGCGACAGGCGCAAGTAGGTGTAGACGCGCCCGGCGCGGTCCGTGAGCAGGGGCGGGGACGGCTCCGCGAAGCCCGCCGGACGCGGCGGGAGCTCGACGCGTTGGGCGATCCGCGACGGCGCGATCGGGAGGGAGCGACCCACGAGGCACATATTCGCCCGGGGACCTCCGCCGTCAAGCGCCGCGGGTCAGCGTCGGCGGGCCACGCCGAGTTGGGGGACCGAGTCGCGGATCCACGCGCCGAGGGGCACGGGGCGGTCCGCCGGCCAGGCGGTGAGCTCGGTCTCGCGGTACGTGCCGTCCGCCTGGCGCCCGCCCCACTGCCCGCGCCGCGGCGAGGCGCAGGTGAGCGGGCCGGCCCACGCGTGCTGCGCGATGAAGCGCACGCGGAACTCGTTCCGCGTGGCCGGTCGCGCGGCGCGGCCGAGCCGCCGGCCGGTCGCGTCCTCGATGCCCCCGGCCATCGGCCGCCCGGGCCGGAACACGAGGTCGTTGGGCAGCCCGCGCTGCCCGTAGCGGTAGTGGAGGCGCGTCAGGGTGTAGTCCGTGAGCCGGCTCGCGCCCTGGTGCACGACCGCTTCGCCGAGCGCGTCGAGGTCGGCCTGCGCGAGGCCCGCCCGACCGCAGCCGACGCAGGGCAGCAGCCCCGACGCGGGCCCGAGCAGCTGCTGCGTCGCGGCGTCCGCCACGGAGGTGAGCGGCCCCGCGTACTCGGTCCACACCCGCCGCGGCGCGCGCCCGCTGAGCGCCCCGAAGAACGCGTCGTAGAAGCGGCCGAAGTCGCGCGCGGCGCGGCCGTTCACGTGGACGTTCGTGGGGACCCAGCGGTTGCCGTAGTTGGCGAGCTCGTAGCGACCCTCGGGCGAGAGGATGTGAACGACGAGGTCCTGCTCGCCGATGCTGTTGAGGAGCCCGAGGCGGACGGGGAGCGAGAACTCCTCGGACTCGTAGTGGATGCGCAGCGGCGACAAGAAGCGGCCCAGCGTGGGGTCGCTCGCGCGCTCGACGGCGGGGCCCTCGATCAGCTGGCCGAGGCCGCCGGTCTGCATCCACGCGCGCGATCGCGCGAGCTGCGCCTGGCGGCGACGCGCGACCTCGCGGAGCCGGCCGATGTCGACGCGCGCGACGAAGAACTTCATCCCCGCCTGTACGTACGGCCGAAGGTGGCGCTCCGCGCCGGACGGCAGGCGGTAGCCGGCGTCCGTGAGCCAGCGCTCGAGCGCGGAAGAGTCGTTGGCGCCGAGGATCGTGATGTCGTACTCGCCCTCCTGGAACTGCGCCTCGACGACCACCGCGGGCGGCGGCGCGCCCTCGATCGCTTCGCCGCCTCGGCCGGACCCCCCGAGCGCGCTGCCCGCGATCGCGTCGATGCCGCGCGTGCTCGCGCGCGGCCGAGGGCACGGGTCCTGCTCGAAGAGCTCCACCATGTGGGGCGCGGCGACGGCCTGCAGCCGGTCGAAGAGGCCGCGGTCGAGCGTCGTCACGTCGTCGTCGGTCAGCACCACGGGCACCGGGACCACGAGCGCGAAGTCCTCCGCGGGGCCGAAGTAGTCGTTCTGGAACGACAAGACGGTGTGCGTTCCTTCACGCAGCATCACCACCACGGTGGCCTTGTTCAGGAGCGCGCCCTGCTCGGTCGGCGAGGCGGGCGGCGGTCGACGCCCCACCATGCAGCCGCACATCGCGCGCGCGTCCCCGACCAGCGCGACGCTCGACGCCGCGCTCAGCAGCGCGACGATCCCCCAGGTCCATGCTCTCACGTTCGTCCTCCCCCCTCGACGGGCTCGCGAAGCGAGCCCCAGGACACCGGCCGATGGTACCGTGTCCGAGGTCGACGCCGATGGGATGCCGCGCGCTCACGCTGACTTGGGTCCTCCTCGCGCTCGCGGGCTGCGACGGCCCCGTCGCGATCGACGCGGGCCCGCCGCCCGTCGACGCGGGCCCCGGCACGGACGCGGGGCCCCCGCCGTTCTGGCCGTCGACGCTCCCGAGCGCCGCCGAGCTGGGTCCGCGGCGCGGTCGGTCCATCGCCCGGACCACCCTCCACCTGCACAGCCCGCTCAGCCACGACGCGTGCGACGGCACCGGCTGGACCGACGGCGCGCTGCAGCAGCCCGAGTGCCTCGCGCACCTCCGCGCGGCGATGTGCGCGCTGCACCTCGACGCGGCGATGCTCACCGACCACTCGCCGCACGTGAACGAGGTCGACTTCATGCAGGCCCTCTGGATCGAGGGCGACGACGAGCCGGTGATGGACGGCGGCGAGCTGGTCGCCAACCGGATGGCGTGCCCGGACGGGCACCGCGTCCTGATCACGGTGGGCTCGGAGAACGCGCTCATGCCCGTCGGGCTGCGCCATCACCCGGGCGACTCGACGGACCCGGAGGCGATCGGCGCGATCTACGACGGCACCGACGCCGCCGCGATCGCCGCGATGCGCGCCGCCGGCGCGCTGGTGTGGCAGGCCCACACGGAGGGGCGCTCGGTCGACGAGCTGCGCGCGTCGGGCGTCGACGGGCTCGAGCTCTACAACCTGCACGCGAACCTCGCGCCGGACATCCGCGAGGAGCTGCTCGGCCTCGAGCCGCTCTCGTTCGTCGACGACCTGCTGCTCTTCACGCGCCCCGCGCTGCGGCTGCCGCCGGATCTCGCGATCCTCTCGTTCTTCGAGCCGAACCAGGTCTCGCTCGATCGCTGGGACACGCTCCTCGCCGAGGGCGTCCGGGTCGCGGCCTCGGGCGGCTGCGACGCGCACGAGAACACCTTCCCGATGGAGCTCGGCGACGGCGAGCGGGCCGACTCGTACCGGCGGATGATGTTCTGGATCGAGAACCACCTGCTCGTGGACGACGCATCCCGCGAGGGCGTGCTCGACGCGCTCGACGCCGGCCGCTTCTACGTCACCACCGAGGTCTTCGGCTCGCCGGTCGGCTTCGACTTCACGGCCGACGGCACCATCGAGATGGGCGAGGACGCGCCGGTCGGGGCGACCCTGCGAGTCACCGCGCCGCGGCTCCCGGACGGCTGGCCGCAGGAGCCCGCGCCGGTGCTGACCGTGCGGCTGCTGCGCGCCGAGGCCGACGGCGCGGTCGAGGTCGCGAGCGGGCCCGGCGATCTCGAGCACGTCGCGACGCAGCCGGGCGCCTACCGCGTCGAGGTCCGCATGCTCCCCGAGCACGCGCGCCCCGCGCTCGGCAACCGCGCCGACGTCCTCGTGCGCGAGGTCACGTGGGTCTACAGCAACCCGATCTTCGTCGTGGAGTAGGCTCCCCGTCCGTGGGTCCTTCCCCGCCGAGCCTCGAGGCCATCGAGGCGCTCGACGTCGCGTACGCGCGGTTCAACTCGCAGCGCTCGCTGCGGCTCGCGGATCCCGAGCTCACCGTCCACGACGTCCGGGGCCTCACCGTGCTCCACGATCCGGCTCGGCCCCAGGACGAGACCTACAACCGCGTGGTCGGGTTGAACGGCGCGCGGCTCGACGCGATCGACGCCGCCCTCGAGGTGCTCGGCGACGTGCAGCCGCAGCTCGACGTGGCCGTCGACCGGATGGACCCGCTGCTGTGCGGCGCCCTGACCGAGCGGGGGCTCGGCCCCTCGCAGACCGTGTGCTGGCTCTGGGGCGACCCCGCGCAGCTGGACGTCGCCAGCGTCGACGGCGTCTCGGTGCGTCGGCTCGACGGCGAGGCCGACCTGCTGCTCGACCTGATCGGGCGGACCGCGCCGGTCCCGTTCGGGCCCGAGATCCGCGCCAAGCGAGCGCGTCACTACTGCACCGACGGCTTCCGCGCCTACGTGGCGAGCGTGAACGGCGAGCCGGTCGGTTGGGCGACGCTCTGGATCCACGAGGGCGTAGGTCTGCTCGGCAACGCGTTCGTCTACGCGCCGCACCGTCGACGGGGCGCGCACCGCGCGCTCCACGCGGCGCGAGCGCGCGAGGCGAGGGCGCTCGGTCTGGCGTGGGTGGTGACCGACGTGCTGCCCGAGTCGGCGAGCCATCGCAACGCGCTCCGGGCGGGCATGCAGCGGCGAACGAGCTACGTCTGGTGGCGACGATGACGCGAGTGAAGATCCTGTACTTCGCGGCGGTGGCCGAGCTGGTCGGCGCGCGCGAGGAGTCGTTCGAGACGGACGCGTCGAGCGTCGAGGCGCTGACCGCCGCGCTCGAGGCGCGACACCCCGCGCTCCGAGGCCGGCTCGGCCAGGTCCGGCTCGCCGTCAACGAGACGTTCGCGCGCCCGGCCGACCCGATCGCCGAGGGCGACGTCGTCGCGGTGATCCCGCCCGTCGCCGGCGGCTCCCCGATCGCGCCTTCGCGGGATCGCGTCGCCATCTCCCGCGAGCCCCTCTCCCTCGACCGAGTGTGCGCGCTCGTGCGTCACCCCGGCGCAGGAGCCCTCGCCACCTTCGTCGGCGTCGTCCGCGATCACAGCGACGGCATGGACGTCGAGGCCCTCGAGTACTCCGCCTACGAGTCCATGGCGCTCAAGGAGATGGCCGCCATCGTCGACGAGATCGAGGCCGAGATCCCGGGCGTACGCCTCGCCGCACACCACCGCATCGGCCCCCTCGTCGTCGGCGACGACGCCGTCGTCTGCGCCGCGAGCAGCCCCCACCGCGACGAAGCCTTCGTCGCCGGCCGCGCCCTCATCGACCGCATCAAAGACCGCGTCCCGATCTGGAAGCGCGAAAAAGGCCCCGGCGACCCCCGCTGGGTCGGCTGGGAGTAGGGGACGGTTCGAATTTTCGAACTTTCGGATATCTCACATGGCTCGAGTTCGCGCGAAGAGCGCGAAAGGGGGCAAAGAGAGCTTCTTTCTCGATGCGCCGCGCCGGCGGTCTGGGGTGGTTGGAAGCCTTGGCTCCCTTCCCGCCCTTGGCGCGAAATTCCCCGGGGAGGGAATCGTTCGATCCGTCTCCTTCCGTTCCGAACGTTTCGAGCTCTCGGCTCAGCGTGCGGGCAGGGTGATCGCGGTCGGCCCGGTCGGGGTGCCCGACCAGTCGGCGGGGCGAGCGGTCCAGGGGGCCTCGAGCGGCTGTCCCGGCTGCCAGGCGTCGATCCAGAGCTCGTGCGGGACGCCTCGCTCCATTTCGAAGGTGACGCGGCCTTCGCGCACCGGGAGCGCGGAGCCGAGGTACTGGTCGGGACCCCACCGCAACCAGACTTGCGATTGATCGGTCTGGAGCCCTCGCACCTCGGCGGTCGCGGGCACCATCCGGTAGCGCTCGACGACGAGCTCGACGCTCGCGCCCCGGCCCGCCGCTTCGACCCACGCGCGCGGATCCGGCGCTCGCACGCGGCGATGCTCGCCCGCCGAGCGCTCGTGCCAGTTGCTCAGGCTCCCGGGCACGAGCTCGAAGTCGCGCAGCACGGACCGCGCGAAGGTGAAGCGACCCTGCGCGTCGGTCCGTACGTCGACCGTCCGCGGGCCGCTCCCCACGTACGCAGGGATCAGGAGCAGCGCGGTGTTGCGCACCGGCGCCCCGCGCTCGTCGACGACGCGGCCTCGCAGCACGACGCCCCGGCGCAGCGACATCTCGATCGGCCCGTCGGGGATCGTGTCGTTGCGGATCCAGCCGCGCCACTCGCGATCCGTCCCCTGATCACCGTAGTCCGGGTGGCTGACGCGGATCAGCACGTGAGGCGCGGGCGGCGCCGCGAGGGAGAACGCGCCCGACGCGTCGGTGGTGGTGGTCGCCTCGTGCTCCGCCTCGGTCATCAGCTGCACCGTCGCCCCCGCGACGGGCTGCCCCGCCTCGTCGACGACGCGCCCCCGGATCGCGGTGTCGCCGAACGCCGCGCGCACGTCGTGCTCCGCGCCGTCCGCGTCGATGAAGGGATCGAGGAAGCGGAAGCCCGCCGGCGGCACCTGCCCCGGGTCCTCGGCGAGGAAGCGCACCGCGCCGGTCGCGTCGGCCGCGAGCACGGGCGCGCCGCCGAGCGGGACCGCGTTGATCCGGTAGCGCCCCGCCGCGAGACCGCGCACGACGAAGCGTCCGTCGCCGTCCACGTCCGCCCGGACGAAGTGCGGCCAGGCGAGCGGCGGGCCGTTCTCGGGGTGCAACCAGACGTGCTCGATGCGACCCGTCGCCCGGGTGACGTGCCCGCGGAGGACCGTGGCCGCGGCGAGCTCCACGGGGACCCAAGCCGGCGGCGCGGGCAGCTCCACCTGCTGCGACGCGCGCCCCGGCGCCCAGAGCAGCACGAGGTTGCCGGCCTGCGCGGCGGCCTCCGGGATCACCAGTCGACCCTCCGCGTCGGGCCGGAGCGGCCGCTCCGCGCTCCCCTCGAGGAGCTCGTAGTACTCGGAGATCACGACGGCCGACGCGCGCGGATCGGTGGCCACCGTCAGCCCCTCCACCACGGCCGGGGGCTCGGCGAGGGCCACCGTCGCGGGCTCCTCGGGCGGCGCCTCGGCGCTCGGCGCGGCGGCCTCCGAGCCCGGAGCCACGCGGGCGGGGACCGACGGGCCGCAGCCGACGGCGCAAGAGAGCGTGAGGACGAGGGCGCATCGCATGGCGCGTCGGACCGAGCGCGGAGGCATCGCCTTGGTCTACGCTCGATGCATGGACTCCTGCCTGAGCCTCTGCGCCGCCTGCCACCGTCACCTCCGATCGATCGACGATCCCTGCCCGTTCTGCGGCGCGACGCCCGTCGCGTCGGCCGAACGCCCGCGCCCCTCGCGGCGCCTGTCACGGCCGGCCGTCCTCGCGTTCGGCGCGGCGGTGAGCGCCAGCCTCGCGATGGGCTGCGCCGAGTCGACGACCGTCGACGCCGGCTCGCCCCCCGCCGACGCGGGCGCCCTCGCCGACGCGGGAGGCTCCGACGCGGGCGGCTCCGACGCGGGCACCCCCTCCGACGACGCCGGGTTCGACGCGGGCTTCGACGCCGGCGAGATCGCGATGCCCTACGGCGCGCCGCCGCTGCGCGACGAATGGGTGTGAGCCGGGTCGCTCACGGACGCAGGGTCGCGTAGCGGACCACCCCGCGCGACGTGTCCCAGTAGGCGATGTGCGGCCGCCGATCCGCGCCGAGCGCGAAGTCGACGAGCACCTCCTCGGCCGGCCCCGGGAGCGTCGCGATGGTGTCGACGAGCCAGCGCAGCTCGCCGGCCACCTCGGTCTGGCGGTGGTACTCGAGCGTGACCTCGGGGCCGGAGGCGTCCGCGACCAAGAGCTGGAGCCAGCCGTTCGCGTCCGTCGCGATCTCGATCGGGTGGTCGCCGGGCTGGTCGTCGATCACCACGCCCATCAGGTGCGAGGTCACCTCCGGCATCACGCCGCCGCCGCGCACGCGCGCGAGCCGCACGTCGCC
Organism: Sandaracinaceae bacterium; assembly: GCA_020633195.1. GTDB lineage: Bacteria > Myxococcota_A > Polyangia > Polyangiales > Sandaracinaceae > JACKEC01. The sequence goes on from JACKEC010000019.1 coordinate 493,855, forward strand.
GATGCCGTCGCGCCAATCGAGGTACGCGATCACGGGCTCGTCGCCGACCAGGGTTACGTCCGCGCCGACGCCGCTCGTGCGGTTCTCGATCGCGGTGTTGTCGAGGGTGGTCGGGCTCGTCCACATCGCCGGGGTCCCGAGCGAGTAGCTCGGGGCGGACGCGGCCAACGTGATCGCCCACTGGAACGCGGCGTGGACGCTCCTCGTGTTGCCCGCCACGAGCGACATCGCGCCGTCGCCGGGCATCCGCGAGTCGCCGTCGGCCCGCAGCAGGCGCTCGGGCGCGAAGCCCCCCGACCCGTCCTCGCGACGCGAGGCGTTGCGGCCCGACGTGTCGTCGTGCCAGGCGACGACCCGGCGGCCGTCGCTGTCGATCACCACGTCGACGACCCCCGACGGCCCGACCCCCGTCGCGAGCGTGACCGGCACCTCGAAGACCCCGCCGCGCAAGGTGTAGAGGCGCACCTCGTGCCCGAAGTCCGACCGGTACCAGAGCGCGACGTGCTGCACGCCCGACGACTCGCTGGCGATGCGCAGGTCGGTCCCGACCACGTCGCCGAACGCCGAGTCGGGCTCGATCGCCGGGCCCGCGACCGCGGCCTCCGGCGCGTCCTGGTCGAAGACGACGGTCCCGACCCGGCCCGTGTCGGGCCCGTCGAGCTCGTTGTAGGCGATCGTGATCGTCCCATCGCGAGCGTGTCCGAGCGCGAGGCCGGTCGTCGCGAACGGGATCGCCACGTCGGTGACCGATCGGCCCGCGCACTCGGCCGCCACGGGCTCGACGAGCTCGGTCCAGGTCGTCGGGCAGCGCCTGTCGATCGCGGTCGGCAGGAAGCCCGCGTCGACGCCTCCGTCGCGGCCCGCGTCCTCGACCGGGACCGCCGCGTCCGTCCCCGCGTCCACGCCTCCATCGACCCCCTCGCCCGCGTCGCGCCCGGCGTCCGCGCCGGCGTCGTCGACCACCGAGATCGCCGAGAAATCGGGCAGACAGCCGCTCGCCGAGAGCGCGAGCGCGAGCAGCGAGCCGAGGGCGTGGAGCCTCACGCCGCGATCATAGCAGCGCGCCCTGGAGCGATCGGGCCTCGCTGCTATGCTTGGTCCCGAGGATGGCGGGGGAGCCCGGCGAGGCGCGCGAGCGCAGCTACTTTGGCTCCGGCGCGAAGCCCGGCGAGGTCATCGCGGAGCGATACCGCGTGGTCCGGGAGATCGGCGCCGGGGGCATGGGACAGGTGGTCGAGGTCGAGCACCTCGATCTCGAGAAGCGGTTCGCCCTCAAGCTCATCCGCCCCGACCGCTGGGACGAGTCCCTCGACGCGCGCTTCCGCCGCGAGGCCCGCGCGCTCGCGAAGGTGAGCTCGCCGCGCGTCGCGGGCGTCACGGACTTCGGCGTCGACGACGAACGCGGGCCCTTCTACGTGATGGAGCTCGTCGAGGGCGAGGCGCTGCACGACGTCATCCGGCGCGAGGGGCCGCTCGGCCGCGAGCGCGCGCTCGAGATCGCGATCGGGATCGCCGAGGCCCTCGCGGACGTGCACGATGCGGGGCTCGTCCACCGCGACGTGAAGCCCGGCAACATCGGGATCTGCGACAAGGGCCCGGTGGAGGTGCGGCTCCTCGACTTCGGCCTCGCGACGAGCGCCGACGAGCGCTTCGGATCGCGGATCACCGAGAGCCACCGCGTCGTCGGGTCGATGCCGTACATGGCGCCCGAGCAGTTCCACGGGGAGGCGCCCACGCCGCGCGTCGATCTGTGGGCGCTCGGGATCGTCCTCTACGAGATGCTGTCGGGGCAGCTCCCCTTCGACGCGCCGACGACCGCCGCGCTGATCCAGAAGATCCTCAACGAGTCCCCGCCGCCGCTCCCCGTGCATGGGCAAGGCGGCTTGCTCGCGCGACTGCTCGCGAAGGACGCGGCGCTGCGCCCCCCGACCGCGCAGGCCGCGATCGAGCTGATCGAGGACGCGATCGTGAACCCGTCCTCCGACGAGAGCTCGATCCCGACCGCCGAGGCCACGCGGGTCGAGCCGGTCGGCACCCCCGTGAAGCCGTCGAGCGGGCTCCGCGTGGCCGGGGTCGTGCTCGCCGGGATCGGCCTCACCGCGCTCGGCGGCGCCGTCGGGACCTGGTCCACCCGCGTCGAGCCCGAGCCCACCGCGACGGAGACGGTGGAGGTGGCGTCGCCGCCCGAGGTCGAGGTCGCGCCCGCGGCCGAGGCCCCGGCGCTCGACTCCGAGGCGCAGATCGCGCCGCCCGCGGTCGTGGTCGAGGCGCCCCCCGCGGCCGCGCCCGAGGAGGTGCCCGTCGCGCCCGTCGCGCGAGCGCGCCGCCGAGCGGCCCCCGAGACCCCGGAGGTCCGCGAGGCGCCCGAGGCGCGTTCGCCCGAGACGCCGCCCGTCGCCGAGGTACCCTCCGAGCGCGAGCCCGAGGCATGGGACGGCACCATCATCGAATCGCCTTCGCGCTGATCCTGGTCGTCGGTCACGGCGCGGTCGCGCGCGCCCAGGACGCGGCCTCGTCCGGCGCCGCGGTGGCTCCCGACCCGACCGAAGTGGCCCAGGCGCAGTTCGATCAGGGCGTCGCGCTCCTGCGCGACGAGCGCTTCGCCGACGCGGCGCGCGCGTTCCGGCACTCGTACCGCGCGAGCCCGCGCGTCGAGGCGATGTGCAACCTGGCGCTCACCTACGATCGCTGGGGCGACCACGTCGACCAGGCGCTGGGCGCCTATCGCACCTGCGCGCGCGACGACGAGAGCGGGCGCTACCGCGGCTACGCCGAGCGCCGGAGCGCCGAGATCGAGCGCGAGCTCGCGCTGAGCGAGGCGGCCGAGCCCGTCGAGGAGCCGGCGCCCGAGGACGAGCCCGTCGCCGGCGTCCCCGCGCCGGAGCCGATCACGCCCGTCGAGCCCGACCACGGGCTGCTCTTCGGGGGCGTCGCGGTCGGCGCGGCCGGGCTCGTGACCCTCGGCGTCGCGATCGGCTTCGCGGTCGAGTCGAGCGGGCTCGTCGACGAGCTCGTCGCGCGGCTCGGCGCGGCGCCCACGGTGGTCCGCGGATCGCCCGAGCATCAGCAGCTCGAGGACGCGCGGCTCTACGCCGACCTCGCCACCGGCCTCTACGTCGCCACGGCGGTCCTCGGCGCCGCGGCGGTGACGCTCTTCGTCCTCGACGTCGTCCTCGCCGAGGGCGACGGAGGGGAGCGAGTCTCCCTCGCCCCGACCGGTTCGGGGCTCGCGCTGCGCGGAGGGTTCTGAGGATGTTCTACTTCCCGTGCGTCACCTGCGGGACCCCGATGCCGATCACCGACGTCCACGGGTGGCTCGGCGGCAACCCGGTGTGCAGCGAGCCTTGCGCCACACAGGCGCGCGCCGCCGGCCGGGGCGAGGATCCCCGGTCGGCGCCCGAGGTGATGCGCGACACGCTCGCGCTCCTCCTCGAGACCGGCGATCTGGTCCGCGTCTCCTGCGATCGCGCCGGCCGCGCCGAGTCCCACCTGAGCACGGCCACCGGGCTGAGCAGCACCCCCGCGGTGCTCGCCTTCGGCGTCCTGCCCGGCGCGATCGCCGGCATGGTCCACGAGGCGTCGGAGTCGGCGTACGCCAAGGACGTCTTCGACATCGACGATCGCCTCCACCGCGTCGTCCGGAGCGTGATGATCCTCGAGTCGCTCGGCGTCCCCGCCGCCGGTCACCTGCAGCCGATCGTGCAGCGCTACGGATCGCTCAGCGGCATGAGCGCCTCGGGCATGCAAGGCGTCTTGCAGCAGCTGTGGCACCACCTGAAGCACGCCTACGACGGGCTCGCCGCGATCCAGGCGTCGAGCCAAGGCCCCTTCCGCTAGCGCCAGCTCACAGCTCGACGCGGACGAGGATCGCGCGCACGAGCTCGCGGGGCGGCGGGTCGAGCGTGAGCGGCGCCATCCGATCGACGTCCTCGCGCGGCATCCAGTAGAGGACCACGCCGGCGGACGGACGCATCAGGCTGCGCGTGGGCTGCGGCTCGAAGAGCTCGGACGACCACGCGCGCGCGAAGGCCTCGGCCTCTGGCGCGGTGAGCCCGAGGCCGGTGAGCTCGCGGACCAGGCCCTCGCGCTCGCGCGCCGCGTCGAGCGCTTGGGTCGGAGCGGGGAGCGTCGCGGTGGCGCCGGGCGCGCTCGGCGCGGCGACCCGCGCGATCCGAAGCCCGCTCGCGTCGCGGCCGATGCGCACGAGGGTGCCGGCGACGCCGTGGTCCGAGGTCGCGCGCGCGACGATCGCGTCGCCGGCGCGGCTGAGCTCGAGCGGCAACCGCGTCGACGGGAGCGCCGCGCGGTAGAAGAGCAGCGTGCCCTCCTGCTCGCCGACCCGCAGGCACGCCGAGCCGTCGGCCACGTAGCCCGGCAGGTCCGCGACCTCGCAGTAGCCGTCCACGGTGTCGCACGCGCGGGAGGGGTTGCGCCTCGACTCGCGCTGCTCGGGCAGATCGCGCGTGGGCGCTCCATCGCACGCGCGCGCCTCGACCCGTGGCCACGACAGCGCGCCGCCCGCGACGTCGCCCGCGGGCCAGTGCTCCACGATCGTCCCGCCCGGGACGCTCACCGCCGCGGAGAAGGTCAGCGCGTCGATCCCGGGATCGAGCCGCACGTAGAGCACCGGCTTGCGCACCTCGAGCGGAGCGTCCGGCTGGCCGGGACCCGCCGCGAGCTCGACCGTCCCGCCCGCGGCGACGTCGACGAGGCCCCACTCGTGGAGCGCGTAGCCCGGCGTCGCGGGCGCCTCGGGGGTGGCTTGCTCGGCGCCCGACGTCGGCGCGGGCGCTCCCTCGGGCTCGGCGGTCGCGGGCCCGGAGCACCCGGCGAGCGAGCCCGCGGCGAGCATCGTGAGCGTGACGAGGCGGGTCATGGCGCAGACTCTACGCCCGGTCCGAAACCGCGTCCGGGAGAACCCGCTCGATCGAGAGCTCGAAGTGCGGTCTCATCCCGCTGAATCCGAAGACGACCCTCACGTCGAAGCCGAGGCCATGATGAAGACCCACCGACTCGTCCCCGTCCTGTTCGCCGTCGGCGCCCTCGCGCTCGGCGTCGCGCCCGTCGCGCTCGGGCAGGAGTCCGGCGGCGCCGCGGCCGCCCAGAGCGGCCCCGAGCGCTTCAACGGCACCTGGCGCTTCGCGGGCAGCGCGTCGCAGGGCCGGCAGACCATCGAGCGCGCGATCACGCGGGCCGTCGACGGCATGAACTTCATCACGCAGCCGATCGCGACCGGTCGCCTGCGCGACAAGAACCCGCTGGTGCAGCGGATCGAAATCCAGCTCACCGCCACCAACGCGCGCGTCGTGTTCGACGGCAGCCGGACGTACCGCGGCGCGCTCAACCAGTGGACGAACCACACCTTCGACGGCGAGACGATCCGCGTGCAGTTCCTCCACCGCACCGACGCCATCGTCCAGATGTTCCGCACCGACGGCGGCACCCGTCGCAACGTCTACCGCCTCCTCCCCGACGGCCGCCTCCGCCTCGAGGTGACCGTGCACGCGGGCTCGCTGCCGCGGGACCTCACCTACCAGCTCACCTACCGGCGCTGACGCAGGAACGCCACGACGCGCGCCACGTAGGCCTCGTCGATCCGCGGCCGTCGCACGCCGAGGGCCTCGAGCTCCGCCACGGTCCGCGCGCACGGCCACGGCCCCATCGGCAGCGACGCGGGGGTGGCGATGAAGCTCGCGAGCGGCGCGAGGCGCGAGCCCTCGGACGCGGCGAGGGCCTCGAGGAAGCGCGCGTGGGACACCGGCGCGGCGGTCACCCCGGCGGCGCTCACCGCGCGTCCGAGCGCGGCGTACGAGAGCGACCCCTCCACGTTGGCGAGGTGGTGCGTGCGACCCGCGCCGGGCCCCGCGACCACGAGCGCCGCGATCGCCTCGGCGACGAAGTCGACGGGCGTCATGTCGAGGATCGCGACCTCGTCGTCCACGTACACCCCGAGCTCGATCACCGCGGCGAGGTAGCGGTGCACGAAGTCCTCGCGGTTGGCGACGCCGCGCGTCGAGTGCGCCGCGATCATCGCCGGGCGATGCACGGCGACGTCGAGGCCGGCGGCGGCGGCGCGGCGGACGTGCGACTCGGCGACCCACTTCGACAGCGCGTACGGCGTGCTCGACGCGCGCACGCGGTCGAGATCGAAGAAGCCGTCCTCGTCCGCGTCGGGCGGCGCGACGCTGATCGTGGAGACGTGGTGAAACGTCGCCCCGCGCGCCGCGGCTCGCTCGAGGAGCGCGATCGTCCCGCCGACGTTGGCGCCGCGGAGCGCGCGATAGCCGGCCAGCCACGACACCCGCGCGCCGGCGTGCACGACCGCGTCGAACCCGAGCTCCTCGTCGAGCCCGAGCCCCTCGGCGTCGAGATCGCCGGCGACCGCGCGCAGGGCCGCGTCGGCTACCGGCGGGACGCGCCAGCCCTCGAGCGCGGCCCTCAGCCGGGCCTCCGCGGCCGCGTCGTCGGGGGCGCGCACGAGGGCGGTGACGTGGAGCCCGCGCGCGACCAGCGCCTCGACGAGGTGGGCGCCGAGGAACCCGGTCGCGCCGGTGAGGAGCACGCGCGACCGCTCCGCGCGGAGCGGCGACGTCGGGGTCACCCTCGGAGCGCGCGCGAGGTCCTCGCGCAGCGCCTCGTCGATCTCCGCGGAGAAGCCGTGCTCGAAGCGCGCGAGCCGCTCGGTCAGGGCGGCGAGGCTCGCCGAGCCGAACAGCCACGCGGGCGGCACCTCGCGGCCGAGCTCGGTCGAGAGCGCCGCGAGGAGCTCGGCGGCCGCGAGCGACTCGATGGCGGCGTCGGCGAGCGGCTCGTCGAGGTCGACGGCGCGGCCGAGCACGCTCGCCGCGATCCGGCGCACCCGGCCCTCGAGGTCTTCGTCGATGGCGGCCAGCGGGTCGTGCTCGAGGTCGGCCGGCGCCTCGAGGAGGGCGGTCAGCGCGGCGCCGTAGCGGTTGGCGATCGCGGAGCGCACCAGCTTGCCGCTCGCGGTGAGGAGCCCGTCCTCGACGCGCAGCGGCTCGGCCACGAGGAGCGCGGCGCTCGGGAGCTCGTGCGCGGCGAGGGCGGCGCGGCCGTGCGCCCGGAGCGCTCGCAACACCACGCGAGGCGCGTCCTCGTGCGCGCACAGCGCCTCGAGCGGCGCCGGCTCCACGCCGAGCGCGGTCGCGAGCGCCGCCGCGTCCGGGACCACGAGCGCCGCGAGCCCGTCACCGCCCGGCTCCGCGTGCACGTACACGCGGTCGACCACCGTCGCGCCGCCGAGCACCGCCTCGACCCGGTCCACCGCCACGAACTCGCCGGCCGCGAGCTTGATCGCGTTGCGCGCGCGACCGACCACCCGCACGCGTCCGTCCGCGTCGCGCTCGCCGAGGTCCCCCGTCGCGAAGAACCCGCGCTCGTCGATCGTCGCCGCGTCGCCGTCGCCGAGATAGCCCGCGATCACGTGGGGCGAGCGGACCCAGATCTCCTGCGCGCCGTCCGCCGCGTCCCCGACCGGGCGCAGCTCGACCTCGACGCCCTCGGCGACGCGACCGTCCACCGCGATCGTGCCGACCTCCGTGCTCCCGTACCCCTCCGAGACCCAGACGTCGTCGAACGCGTGGCGCACGAACGCGAGCAGCTCCCGCGAGACGGGCGCGCTCCCGATCGAGATCGCGACGAGCTCGCGGCCGAGCGACGCGCGTGTCTCCGCGAGGGCCTCCCCCTCGAGCTCCGCCCGGGTGCGATCGGGCGCCGCCGCGGCGAGCGCGGAGAGGCGCCGGCGGTACGTCGCGTGGAGGGACGCGAAGAGCCGCGGGACGGTGCCGACCCCCGTGGGCTCGAACGCGCGGAGCTCGCTCAACAGGTGCGCGGGCCCGCGCGAGAACGCGATCACGCCGCCGTGCGCGAGCACCGCGGGCAGGAACATCCGCTCGCTGAGGTGGGACAGAGGCTGAAAGGACAGGTGCCGCGGGGACGCGCCGAGCGAGTAGCTCGCGATCACGTCGCGGAAGCCCGCGTAGGTCCGCATCGCGCCCTTCGGCACGCCCCCCGAGCCGCTCGTGAAGAGGATCGCGTGGACGTCGTCCTCCGATCGCGCGGCGTCCTCGATCGGCGCGAGCCGCGCTCCCTCGGCGAGGAGCTCCGTCCACTCGAGCGCGCCCTCGACGGAGTCGCCCACCGCGACGAGGAGCGGCGCCCCGGGGACGAGCGCGCGCAGCCGCTCGACGTCCGCGCCGTCGGCCACCACGCACGCCGGCTCCACCCGGGTCAGGATCGCGGCCAGCCGCTCGTCGGGCTCGTCGGTCGCGATCGGCACCGTCACGTACGCGCGCAGCAGGCACGCGAGCTCGGCGATCAGCCACGCGGGTCCGCCGCGCGTCGCGAGCACGACCCTCGCGCGCGACGGCGCCGGCTCGAGGCGCGCGTGCAGCGCTCGGGCGAGCGCGCGCGCCTCGGTCCAGATCGCGCCGTAGTCGTGCGTCGCGGTGAACGCGCCGTCGTCGCCTCGCGCGAGGACGAGCGGGCGATCGCGGAAGAGACGGAAGGTCGTCCGCGCCGTCTTCAGCAGCGTCGGCTCGTAGAGCGAGCTCCCGAGGAGCTCCGTCGCGCGGACGTCGAGCACGACGGGCTCCTCGGCGACGAGCTCGATCCGCAGGTAGCGCGCCACGACGCCGCGACGGCGCTGGTCGAGCTCGAGGACGACCGAGAGGAGCGGCTCCTCCGACGAGGGCTCGCACGCGGTGTCCGAGACGAGCGACCGAGGGGGCAGGGCGCCCGACGGTCGGTGGAGCCCGAACGCGTGGACGCGCACGCGCGCCGCGACGGGCGGCCGGGCGACGACCACGCGGACCCGCGCGAGGTAGTGCCCGGCGCCGAGGTCCAGCTCCCACCACGGCGTGTGCTCCGGCTCGGTCGGCTGCGACCAGCGCGGGACGCCGTCGGCGGTCGCGGCTGTCCACGTCGTTTGCCGTGTGTAGCGATGGAACGCGACGTCGCGGAGGAGCACCGGGTCGCTCACGCCCTCGATCGGGTGCACGAGACCCAGCGTCTGCTTGGCGAACGAGCCCGCGCGGCGGAGCGGACCCGGCGGGTCGTCGGGCCGCCGCGCGATCGCGAGGGGCGGGTCGCCGACCCGGAGCCGGAGGGCCTCCTCGCCGTGCTCGATCACGAGGACCCAGAGGTCGCGCCACGGGTGGTCCGGCACGAGCGTCGGGTCGAGCGCGAGCGTCGCGCGGTCGGCGTCGAGCTCGAGGTCGAGCCGACCGTCGCCGTCGTCGTGACGCACCCCCACGACGAACCCCGAGGTCGTCCCCGCGCGGGTCGGAGGGCCTCCGTCGAGGCAGGCCACGAGCGCGCGGACGGCGAGCTCCGCGAAGAGCCCGGGCTCCGCGGGGGTCCACGAGACGATCGGCGCGGCGGCCACCGACCGAGGCTACGCCGTCGCGCGTCGCCAGGGGTGTTTGACCCACGATCGCCCACCCGCGCTGCCTTGACACGGTGCGTCAACGGTCCTAAGCCGTAGCCCGCTGAATCGTCATTCAGCGACGGAGGTTTCATGGGCCAGAGCAATGGCAAGAGCCGCGTCGCGATCGTCGCCGGCCTTCGCACGCCCTTCGCCAAGCAGGGCAGCGCGTACCGGAACATGAGCGCGCTCGAGCTCGGCACCGCGGTGGTCGCGGAGCTGCTGCAGCGCGCCGGCGTCGCGGCGTCCGAGATCGAGCAGTGCGTGTACGGGCAGGTCGTGCCCTCGCTCAAGGCGCCGAACATCGCGCGCGAGATCGTGCTGCTGACGGGGATGCCGAAGGGCGTCGAGGCGTTCAGCGTCTCGCGCGCGTGCGCGACGAGCTACCAGTCGACGGTCAGCGTCGCGCAGGCGATCGAGACGGGCACCATCGAGTGCGGCCTCGCGGGCGGCGCCGACAGCGCGTCCGACGTGCCGATCTCGGTGAGCAAGAAGCTCGCGAGCGCGCTGATCGCGGCCAACGGCGCCAAGTCCCTCAAGGGTCGGCTCGCGGCCTTCAGCGGCCTGTCGGCGAAGGACTTCCTGCCCGTGCCCCCGGCGCTCAAGGAGTACACGACGGGCCTGACGATGGGCGAGAGCGCCGAGGTCATGGCCAAGGACTTCCACATCTCGCGCGCCGACCAGGACGCGCTCGCGCACGCGAGCCACTCGAACGCCGCCAAGGCGTGGGCCGACGGCCGCCTCGAAGAGGAGGTCATGCAGGTCTGGGTGCCGCCGGACTACACGGCCATCCGTCAGGACAACCTGGTGCGCACGGACTCGAAGCTCGAGAGCTACGCGAAGCTCCGGCCCGCGTTCGATCGCAAGCACGGGACGATCACCGCGGGCAACGCTTCGCCGCTCACCGACGGCGCGAGCGCGCTGATCCTCATGCGCGAGGATCGCGCCAAGGCGCAGGGGCTCGAGCCGCTCGGCTACATCAAGAGCTACGCGTTCGCCGCGCTCGACCCGGGCGGCCACATGCTGATGGGCCCGAGCTACGCGTCGCCCAAGGCGCTCGACCGCGCGGGGGTGACGCTCGCCGACATGGACCTGATCGACATGCACGAGGCGTTCGCCGCGCAGGTGCTCTGCAACGTGCAGGCGTTCGGCTCGAAGAAGTTCGCCAACGAGAAGCTCGGTCGCGCCGAGGCGCTCGGCGACATCGACATGGACAAGCTCAACGTGACCGGCGGCTCCATCGCCATCGGGCACCCGTTCGCCGCCACCGGCGCGCGGCAGATCACCCAGACGCTGCGCGAGCTGAACCGCCGCGGCGGCGGGCTCGCCCTCTGCACGGCCTGCGCGGCCGGCGGGCTCGGCGCGGCCATGGTCCTGGAAGCAGCGTGAAGGAGACGGCGATGAGCGCGTTCACGATCGACAAGCGCGACAACGGCGTGGCCGTGGTCACCATGGACCTGCCCGGCGAGAGCGTGAACACGCTGCGCGCGAGCTTCGGCCAGGAGTTCTCGGAGGTCTTCACGGACCTGCAGGACGACCCGAAGGTGAAGGCCGTCGTCTTCACGAGCGGCAAGGCCGACTTCCTCGTCGGGGCCGACGTCAAGATGCTCGAGTCCTGCCAGACGGCGGCCGAGGCGGCCGAGCTGAGCACCAACGCGCACCGGAACATGGCGCGCCTCGAGGGCTTCCGCGTCCCGGTGGTCGCGGCGATCCACGGCGCCTGCCTCGGCGGCGGCCTCGAGCTCGCGCTCGCGTGCCACGGCCGCGTCGCGTCCGAGTCCAAGCGCACCAAGCTCGGCCTCCCCGAGTGTCAGCTCGGCTTGCTCCCGGGCGCCGGCGGCACGCAGCGCCTGCCGCGCCTGATCGACATCCAGAGCGCGCTCGACCTGCTGCTCACCGGCAAGCAGGTGGACGCGAGGAAGGCCAAGAAGCTCGGCCTCGTCGACGAGGTCGTCCCGCAGGCGATCCTCGTCGAGGTCGCGGTGGAGCGCGCGCTCGCGCTCGCGTCGGGCGCACCCGAGAAGAAGAAGCACGACCTCAAGAGCGAGGTCCAGGAGTGGGCGCTCACCGAGAACCCGCTCGGCCGCAAGGTCGTCTTCGACCAGGCCAAGAAGGCGCTCCTCGAGAAGACGCGCGGCAACTACCCGGCGCAGGAGCGCATCCTCGAGGTCGTGAAGACCGGCCTCGAGCGGGGCATGGACAAGGGCCTCGCGGCGGAGGCGGAGGCGTTCGGCGAGCTCGTCGTGAGCCCGCAGGCCGCGTCGCTGATGAGCATCTTCTTCGCGACCACCGAGATGAAGAAGGACACGGGCGTCGACGATCCGACCGTGAAGGCCAAGAAGGTCGAGACCGTCGGGATGCTCGGCGCCGGCCTGATGGGCGCGGGCATCGCGTACGTCACCGCGGATCGCGCCAAGCTCGCGGTGCGGCTCAAGGATCGCGACGCCGAGGGCGTCGGCCGCGGCCTCCAGTACGCGCGCGGCATCCTCGATCAGCGCGTGAAGCGGAAGCGCCTCACCAAGCTCGAGCGCGATCAGATCATGACGCGCGTCAGCGGCGCGGTGGACTACACCGGGTTCAACGAGATCCCCGTCGTCATCGAGGCCGTCTTCGAGGACCTCGGCCTCAAGCACCGCGTCCTGAAGGACGTCGAGGACGCCGGCCCCGCGGACGTGATCTTCGCGTCGAACACGAGCTCGCTCCCGATCACCAAGATCGCCGAGGGCAGCCGGCACCCCGAGACGGTGATCGGCATGCACTACTTCTCGCCCGTCGAGAAGATGCCGCTGCTCGAGATCATCGTGACCGAGAAGACGGCGGACTGGGTCACCGCGACCTGCGTCGAGCTCGGCAAGAAGCAGGGCAAGACGGTCATCGTCGTCAACGACGGCGTCGGCTTCTACACCTCGCGCATCCTCGGCCCGCTGATGAACGAGGCGGCGTACGTGCTGAGCGAGGGCGTGAGCGTCGAGGACATCGACGGCGCGCTGATGGACTGGGGCTTCCCGGTCGGCCCGATCACCCTCCTCGACGAGGTCGGCATCGACGTCGCCGAGAAGGTCGGCCACATCGTCCACGAGGCGTTCGGCGATCGCATGACGCCGCCGCCGGGCTTCGAGAAGCTCATCGCCGACGGCCGCCAGGGCCGCAAGAACGGCAAGGGCTTCTACCTCTACGAGGGCAAGAAGAAGGGCGGCAAGCAGGTCGACCAGAGCGTCTACGGCGTGCTCGGGATCACCCCCAACAAGCGCCTGCCCAAGGACGAGATCGCCCAGCGCTGCGGCCTGCAATTCGTGAACGAGGCGATGCTCTGTTACGGCGAGGGCATCCTGCGCAGCGCCCGTGACGGCGACATCGGCGCCATCTTCGGCCTCGGCTTCCCGCCCTTCCGCGGCGGCCCCTTCCGCTACGTCGACGCCGTCGGCGCCAAGGAGATCGTCCGGCGCCTCAACCGCTTCCGCGACCGCCTCGGCAACCGCTTCGCGCCCGCGCCGGTCCTCGTCGACATGGCCAAGACCGGCAAGACGTTTTACGGCCGAGACCGCGTCGAGCCCGGCCAGCACACGAGCGAGCACATGGCCCGCCGCGCCGCCGGCGCCTCGGCCTAGCGTCCTCCGGCCCAACCCGCGGCCATGGGGACGCTCTTCGTCACTTTCGTCAGTTCGAAAGTGACGAAACTGACGAAGAGCGTCCCCATGGCCACGCGTGGTACTCCGCGCCCGCGGAGGTCGTCATGGGTTGGTGTCGAGGGGGACGGGAGATCGCGGTCGGCTCGCTGGTGATCGCTTGTTGGGCGGTCACGTCCGAGGCGCGCGCGGGGAACGACGACGGGGTGCTGCTCGGCAACACAGCCGCGATGACCGCGGGCGCGGTCGTGGCCACGGTCGGGGACGGCAGCGCGGTCTGGTACAACCCGGCCGGGATCGCGGCGGCGGACCGCAACGCGGTCGACGTCAGCGGCAGCGCGTTCCAGCTCCGCATCATCGACCAGCCCCAGCTGATCCGCTTCACCACGGGGGAGAGCGCCGACGGCAACGCGGTGGACCTGATCTCGATCCCGTCGGCCGTCACGGGCGTCCGTCGGCTCGATGACGGTGTCAACCTGGCTTTCGGTATCTTCGTGCCCGAGCTACGTCAACGCAGCTTGTCGGCGCACCTCGAGCACCTCGACGGCGGCGTGGGGTCGCGACTCGATCTCGGCATCCAGGAGCGGTCGCAGCGCTACCACGCCGGGGGAGCGCTCGGCGTGCGCATCGACAGGAATTTCCGCGTCGGGTTCAACGTCTTCGTGCGCTACCAGACCCGGTCCTACGACGAGCAGCTCGGCGCCTACTACGAGGGCATGGACCTGCTCGTGCAGCAGCAGGCGCAGATCCGCGAGTCGCTCACCGCCATCGGCATCGAGGGCGGCGCCGGCTTTCAGTGGACCCCGATCCCGGAGCTCGCCGTCGGCGTCTCCGTGCGCTCACCGGCGATGGAGTTCGCGTGGAACTACGCGGCGAGCAACGTCGCCAGCGAGGTGGTCCTCGACGACGTGGACCCGACGCTCGACAGCGCGGCCTACGATGCGCTCGTCGGCGACGAGTGGGCCTTCGGCGCCGAGGCGAGCTCCCCCCTGCGGGTCTGGCTCGGCGTCGCGCTCACCCTCGACCGCTTCTGGCTCTCGGCGGAGGTCGACCTCCAGCACCCGCTCGACAACCCCACCGTCGGCGTCGAGCGGGACTTCGTCTGGAACGCCCGCGTCGGCGCGCACTACGAGGTCGACGAGTCCGTCCGCGTCGGCGCCGGCCTCTTCACCGACAACCGCACCCGCACCCGCATCCGCTACCTCGGCGAGGAGAACATGGACTACTACGGCGGCACCCTCGGCCTCGAGCTGCGCACCCCTCACCGCCTCGGCGAGGGCGAGGACGCCGACAGCCTGATCTTCTCCAGCACCTTCGCCCTGCGCTACGCCGTCGGCGTCGGCGAGGTCGTCGGCCTCTCCCTCGACCCGACCGTCGGCGAGCTCGCGAGCCCCGATCCCCTGCTCGCCTCGACCGTGCACGAGATCTCGCTCCACATCGGCTCGGCGCTGTTCTTCTGAGCTTCCCCGGTCTCGACAACACCGGGGACGATCTTCTTCAATTTCTTCATTCGGCTTTCGAGATGAAGAAAGTGAAGAGGATCGTCCCCGAGGCATGATCAGTGGCCGCCCTTGCCCTTGGGCTTGGCGTTCCAGATGCGCGTCGTGAGCAGGAAGCCGACGATGGCGAACGGCACGAGGAACCACGGCCAGTAGGCCCAGTCCTGGGTCGTGAGGTAGCCGAGCGAGAACGACTGCAGCGCGGTCCCGAGGTAGACGAAGCCGTCGATCACGCCGACCGCGGTGCCCGCGCCCTTGCGGCCGCCGAAGTCCATCGTCGCGGTGCCCGACAACAAGCCGTGCGTCCCGATGACGCAGAGGCTCATCAGGAACACGATCAGGCCCAGGACCCACGGCGGCAGCGGCAGCTCCGGGCGGGCGTCGAGGAGGCGGACGTCGCCCGCGCGCTGCGTCGCCGCCGGATCGGGGAGGGTGACCTCGACGCGCTCGCCGCCGCGCTCGATCACCGCGGGCAGCCCCCGCGCGTCGTCGACGGGCGGGCGCTCCGCGAGGCCGCCGCTCGTCGAGCAGATGCACTCCTCGGGGTTCCAGCGCGAGCTGCGGCAGGTCGGCTCCCAGCACACGACCGCGGCGCGGACCTCGGCCCAGCCGTCGATGTCCTCGACACCGGCGATCGCGACGATGCGGTCCCCGACCTCGAGGCCGCTCCCGTCACCGGTCGCCATCACGACGTTGGTGGGCGGCGAGAGGCTGAAGCCCATCGCGATGGTGAGCAGCACGAGCAGGCCGTAGAGCCCGGCGGCGGCGGGGCCGCGGCGGCTCTGGAAGAACAGGTCCGAGACCCAGCCCGCGACGTTGCCACCGACGACGCCCGCGATGAAGAGGAGGCCTCCCCAGCCGCCCTGCACGAACGGCGCGAGGAACGCGAGCGCGCCGAAGATCACGAGGTAGCCGCGCCGCGCGCCCTTCGCCCACTTCGCGGCGATCCCGAAGCTCACCATCGCCACGAGGAAGCAGCCGCCGAGGATCCAGAGGTTGTCCCACGAGCCGCGGCGGAGCATGTGGTCCGTGGGGAGGACCCAGATCTCCTTCGTGTAGATGTCGAACCAGTGCATCACCCCGTTGCGCAGGACGCCGGTGCACAGCTCGATGAACGCGACCGTCATGATGATCGGGTTCGTGAAGATCCGCTTGAACAGCTCGAGCGCGGGGACGGGCGCGTCGCCCTCGTCGCCGCTCGACGCGTCGCCGCAGTCGAAGTCCTCGTGGCCCGCGCCGCTCGGGCGATCGCGCAGCAGGAAGAACTCGATCACGAGGAGCACGAGGAGCATCAGCGCGGGCACCGCGAAGACGACCCACGCGCGCGCCTCGCTCGGCGTGTCCGCGCCCATCCACCACTCGGCCGCGTCGAGGAGCCAGCCGTTGACGGTGAACGCGAGGAAGATCCCGCTCGAGATCATCGTGCCGAAGATCCCCGAGAAGCCGCCGCGCTCGCTGACGTGGAACCAGCTCGCGTTGACCTTGACGATCGAGACCGCGCCGTAGCTCTGGAAGTACATGTTCACGGCGTAGAGCCCGCTGAACACGGCCAAGAGCGGCGCCTCGGCGGCGTGGCCGGACGCGATCACCCAGTGGAGGTAGGCACCCATCGCGGCGTTCGCGACGAACGCGCCCGCGACCCCGATGAGCATCCCCTTGCGGCCGCCGATGCGGTCGACGAGCGGGCCGTTGAGCAGGAACGCGAGCGCGTACGTGACGGTCCCGACGCCGAAGATGATCCCGAAGTCTTCCTTCGTCATCAGCGGGCCGAGCGAGCCCTTGGCGACCGTCAGGTTGTAGCGCCCCATATAGAGGAGCGCGTAGGCGATGCCGAGCGGGAACCAGTTGAGGAACCGGCGGGCCCGGAAGGCCTGCGAGTGAGTCACCGCGGGCTCGGAGGACGGGCTCGATGAGGCCATGTCAGTGGGTCCGGAAGTCCGCGATGACCTGGACGCCGGGCACCGGGTTCGGCGCGCCCGGGACCTTCTGGGTCTCGAGCTGCACCACGGTCGCCTCGGGGAACAGGGACGCGGCCAGGTTGCAGTTGGCCGGCTCGTTGTCGAAGAACGCGGTCACCTCGCCGACCCTCGAGAGGGTGGGCAGCGCGCCGCGCTTGAACGCCTCGTCGTGCATGTGCTCGTCGGGCTTGAGGATCAGCTCGGTGCCGGCGACGGCGATCGGGAAGCCCTCGTCGCGCAGCTTGGCGACCGTGCCGACGAGCATCCCCGGGATGTCGCGGCCGGTGAGGTAGCAGACGACGGCGCCGCGGGCGTAGCACTCGCGGACGTACTCGGGGGCTCCTTCGAGGGGCACGTCACAGGCGATGTACTCGTCCCGGAAGAAGCGCTCGTGCCAATACTGGGTGATGTTCTTGACGACGTCGGCCCGGTAGATGTTGCAGGCCTTGAGCGTGTCGGTGAGCAGGTAGTGCACCTTGTCGAGCTCGAGGCCGAGGAGCGCGTTGGCGATCTCCGGATCCTCGTCGGCGACCTCCTCGCGCAGCTCGTGGAGGATCTCCAGGGTGCGCGGCCGGTTGTCGAAGAGGGTGGCGTCGAGGTCGAAGACGATGACGGGCGCGATCCCCGAGCTTCGCTCTTCGATACCAGCGAGGACCTGGCTCAGGACGTCGAGCTGATGAGGGAGCGGGGGGGGACGCACGGCGCGAGGATGAAACGGAAGCGGGGCTCCGTGCAACTGGCCAGGGGTGCGCGACGAGACGGAGCCGAGTCGGGAATTCGCGAACCCTTCCCGGGGATTGCGGAGGGCGGCGATGATCCCTATCATCGAGGCGCCCGCCAGGGAATGCGCGGGCCCCTTCAACGGTCTTGGACGCGGCTTGACACTCGAATCGCACGATCCCGTGACGAGGCTCGCGGCCGAGAACGTGCTCCCCTACCGCCGATGACCGAAGAGCTACGCGACAGCACCCTACCGCCGGAACGAGCACGGGACGTGCCGGTCTCCGAGCGACGCAAGCTCGCGCGGGCCCGGCGCGCCGTGGCCACGATCCCGCCCGTCCGCGTCCGCGGCGTGCTGGTGGTGGAGGACGATCCCGATCTGCAGTGGCGGCTCGCCCGCATGCTGACGGTGCGCGGTAACCGGGTCGTCGGGACGAGCTCGGCCGAGGGCGCCCTCGAGCTGATCCGGCAGTGGCCGGTCGACCTGGTCCTCGTCGACGACACCCTGCCGGGGATGACCGGCGTCGAGCTGGCGCGGATCCTGGGTGAGGAGTACCCGGAGACCGCGGTGGTGCTGATGTCGAGCGACGAGCAGGGCGGGCAGAGCGCGATGGCCGCGCGGCTCGCCGGAGCGGTGGCGACGATCACCAAGCCCTTCCGGCCCGAGGCGCTGCTCGAGCTGCTGCGCTCGTTCCCGAAGGGTGAGCCCGAGCTCGCCTGAGGCTCAGCCCTTGCGCGTCCGACACGGCTTCGTCGTCTCGGTCTTCGCCGGCCTGCTGGTCTCGGCGGTGGCCCTCGGTCAGGTGCGCAGCGCCCCCGCGGGGGTGATCCCCGTCTCGGAGATCACGCCGGGGATGCGGGGCTACGGCCTCACCGTGTTCCAGGGCACCGAGCCCGAGCGCTTCGACGTCGAGGTCATCGACGTCCTCCACAACTTCCGGCCCGACCAGGACCTGATCCTGATCCGGACCCCGCACCCGCTCCTCGATCGCGCGCACGTCGTCGCCGGGATGAGCGGCAGCCCCATCTACCTCGATGGTCGGCTCGCTGGCGCCTACGCGTACGGCTGGCCGTTCAGCTCCGACGCGGTGGCGGGCGTCACCCCGGCGGCGCCGATGCTCACCGAGATGCGGCGCCCCGTCCGGCCCGATCCCTTCGCGGGCACCGGCCCGCTCGCCGCCCGCCGACCCGCGCGCGCGGCCGGCCCGCACCTCGCCGGGCTCCCCGCGTATCGCGGCGACACCCCGGTCGACGCGACGACCGCGCTCGCCGCGCACACCGCGCGCCTCGGCGCGGTGCGAGCGCCCGACGGCGCCACGCTCCGCCCCGCGGCCACCCCGCTCTTGCTCGGCGGCTTCGACGACGCGGTCGTCCGGATGCTCGACGCGCAGCTCGAGCCCCTCGGGCTGATGACGCTCCAGGCGGGCGGCGCCGGCGAGCGCACGCCGCCCCCGAACGCGCCCACGCGCTACGTCGACGGCGGCGCGGTGGGTGTCCAGGTCGTCCGCGGCGACATCGCGTCCACGGCGGTCGGCACCGTCACCCACGTCGAGGGCGCGCGCGCCGTCGCGTTCGGCCACCCCATGATCGGCGCCGGCCAGACGAGCCTGCCGACCGCGCTCGTCCGCGTCCTCCACATCCTCGTCAGCGAGAACCGCTCCTTCAAGATCAGCGAGCCGGTCCGCCCGCTCGGCACCCTCGTCCACGACCGCCAGTCGGGCGTCGTCGTCGACAGCGGCACCCGCGCGGTGACCGTGCCGGTGCGGCTCCGCATCCGCGGCGTCGAGGGCGCGCCCCGCACCGAGTGGAACTTCGAGGTCGCGAGCCACCGGGTGTTGACGCCGGTGATCATGAACGCGGCGATCCTCAACGCGCTGACGGCCACCGCCTCGGACAGCGCCGACGTCATGTACACCGCGTCGAGCCGCGTCTGGGTCGAGGGCCGCAGCGAGCCCGTCACGATCGCCGACGAGGGCTACAGCCGCCTCGGCGCGGCGAACCCCCTCGCGCTCTCGGGCCTCCGGCTCTTCCAGGTCATGGAGGCCATCTACGGCAACGGCTTCGAGGTCGCGCGCGCCGACCACGTGGAGGTCGACCTCGACGTCCGCTTCGCGCGGGAGACCGTGTCGATCCTCGACGCGTCCGTGCCCGCCGACGAGGTCGACCCCGGCAGCACCGTGCCTGTGCGCGTGGTGCTCCGCCGCTTCGGCCAGGACGAAGAGGTCCGCGTCGTCCCCGTGCGCATCCCCGAGAGCCTCGCGGGCGAGAGCGTCCGCATCGATCTCCAGCCGGGCCCGTCGGCGACGATCGAGCACGTGCAGGCGCGGAGCCTCGACGAGCTCTTCACCTCGATCGGCGAGCGCTACCCGACCACCTCGATGGTCGTCACCGTCGCGACTCCGTCGCGCGGTCTCCGCTTCCCCGGGCACGTCGTGCGGCACCTGCCGCGCTCGGCGCTCGACTCGCTCCAGCTCACGAACGACGCCGACCGCGCGCGGCCCTTCATCACCTACGACCGCCACGAGGTGGGGCTCGGCAACGTGGTGAGCGGCGGCGCGCGCATCGAGCTCACCGTCCGGAGGACGCCGCGTTGAACCGACGATCCTTGAAAGCCCTCGCGCTCGCGAGCGGCAGCAGCCTCTTGGCCTTCGTGTCGATCGCGCCCGCGCTGGCCACCTCGACGGAGCGCTTCGTCCTCGACGACGCCGCGTCGCTCGCCGCCGGCGAGCTCGAGCGCACCGCGGTGCACTCGGACGGCCGCGTCACCATCGGCCCCGGGATCGAGCGCGTCGCGCTGCCCGACGAGGTGGCGCTCGTCTACTCGAGCGCGCGCGCGGCCGACGGCGCGATCTACCTGGGCACCGGCAACGACGGGAAGATCTACAGGGTCCGCGGCGCCAACGTCGAGCTCTACGCCGAGACGGGCCAGCTCCTCGTCGGCTCGCTCGTCCTCGGCGAAGGCGGCGAGCTCTACGCGGGCACGCTCCCCGAGGGTCGCATCTACCGCGTCGCCCCCGACGGCACTGTCGCCGAGGTCGCGCGACCGGACGGCGTCGAGCACGTGTGGGACCTCGCCTACGACGCGCGCCGGCACACGCTCTACGCCGCGACGGGCCCCGAGGGCCGCGTCTACGCGATCGACCGCAGCGGCCACGCGACCATCCGGTGGGACTCCACCGCGAGCCACGTGATGAGCCTCGCGCTCGCGCCCGACGGCGCGCTCTACGCGGGCACCAGCGACGACGCCCTCGTCGTGCGCATCGAGGGCGATCGCGTCACCGTCGTCCAGGACTTCGAGGGCAACGAGATCACCGCGCTCGCCCTGCGCGACGGCGTCCTCGCGGTGGCGGCCAACGAGTTCCCCGACCCGCCCGCGGTGACCACGGCGCACGCGAACACCCCCACCGGCCCGGCCGCCTCGCCGCCGCGGCCCCGCCCCGGCAAGGGCCGCATCTGGCGGGTGGGCACCGACGGCCGCGCCGAGCGCGTCTTCGCCCAGGACGCCGGCCACGTCACCAGCCTCGCCATCCTCGGCGACGGCACCATCGTGGGCGGCACCGGCGCGGACGGCCGCATCGTCCGCGTGAACCCCGACCGCACCACCGCCACGTGGATCGACGTCGACGAGCGCCAGGTCCTCGACGTCAGCTTCGGCGCCGGCCCCGCGTACTTCGTCACTGGCGACGGCGCGGCGCTGTACCGCGTCACCGACGAGCGCCCGCGCGACGCCATCTGGAACAGCAAAGTCCTCGACGCCCGCTTCTCGGCGCGATGGGGCGAGCTCGACTTCCGCGCCGACGGCAACCTCGCCCTGCAGACCCGCAGCGGTAACACCGAGGAGCCCGACGAGACCTGGAGCGAGTGGTCCAACGAGCTCACCGCCAGCGGCCCCGTCCGCTCGCCGGCGGCGCGCTTCCTCCAGGTTCGCGCGCGCTTCGCCCGCGACCCCGACGCCACCCTGCGCGCCGTCACCATCTACTTCCTGCCGCAGAACCAGCGCGCCTACGTCACCGACGTCCGCCTCGAGGGGGCGACCAAGGCCGTCACCGACCGCATGCGCGCCGAGCGCCAGAGCGAGATCCCCGACGCGAGCACCCGCTACAAGATCGCGTGGACGGTCGACAACCCCGACGGCGACCGCCTCCGCTACCGCCTGCGCTACCGCGCCGAAGGCCAGCGCGTGTGGCGAGAGGTCCTGCGCTCCGACCAGGTGCTGACCGACACGAACCACGAGTGGCAGACCGAGTCGATCCCCGACGGCTGGTACGTCGTCCGCGTCGAAGCCTCGGACGAGATGGACAACCCCAACGCCCTGGTGCTGAGGGACTCGCGCGACTCGGATCCCCTGCGGATCGACAACCACGCCCCGCGCGTGGAGCAGCTCCGGTTCGCGGGGACGCGATTGAGCGGCAGAGCGGTCGACGGGCTCGGGCCGATCGCGCGCCTCGAGTACGCCGTGGATGGCGGCGACTGGGTGGCGTTCTTTCCGGCGGACGACTTGTTCGACACGGCCACGGAGAGCTTCGAGGTCGACCTGTCTGCGGTGGCGGCCGGGGAGCACGTGGTGGCCGTGCGCGCGAGTGACGCGAGCGGGAACCTGGGGAGCGCAGAGGCGATCGTTCGGCGGTGATCCGCCGGTCTTGCGTCGGCTGGCGCACAGCGGCAGCGCCGCCCACCATCCCCTCACCCTCGAGATGGCGAGATGCCGATGCGTTTCTGGCGACCCTCGAGCGGGCACCTACTCCGCCGTTATCGGCTCTCTCCTGCTGGCCTACGGCACCGGTCTCCCCTTCCCCATAGAATTGCCACACTCGCACCATGCCCCACAGTGACGGTATTCGGACCGAGCCCCTCCGCGCGCTAGCAATGCACCTGAGCCGAGATCTGCTGTATCAGCAGTTCGAAGCCCTTCACCATCGCAAGCCGAGCGCGAAGCAGATCGACGCCATCACCGTTCACCTGGACCAGGGAAGGGAGTGTCTGGAATTTCGTGTTCGGCCTGGCGGTTCTCTGACCGGAGGAGACCCGGATGACCGACGACAAGAAGATGCGATCGAGCTCGCCCAAGCCGCCAAAGGAGCACCCGCGGATCAGGCGTGAGCTCCTCGACGAGCTAGAGGTGCCATCGGGCATGCACCGTGGGTGGGGACGGGTCCGAGATGTCTTGCGACAGAGGTCTGCCAAGCGTTGGTCGGCATGGGCATGGCTGGGTACTGCGCCGACACCGCAGAGTCACGGCACCGGCGACGCTGGGCCAGCGGTGGTGGTCTAACCGTCTGCAAGTGAGGACGAGCGCTCCTGGCGAGGACGGCCCATAGCACCCACCTGCCAGTCCAGCTCGTCGTAGTACCGCTCCATCGACATCGCCACGGAGGTCAGCACGCGCTCGCTGCCTCGTAGGCGATCGCATGCCACCGGCGGCCGTAGCGTCCATCCCAGCGACCTCCGCGACCGACATCACGCAGTCGCGCGAGGAGCGCGACGCTCGCGGACAACCGATGGTAGTGCGGCGACCAGTCGAGAGGGCTTTGAAGCGGGGCGCCCTCTCGTCGTCATCAAGCGCGATTGCCGCAACCTCGAGACCGGATTTCGGAGCTGGGCAATCGGTGGCACCTCGGTGATGGTGGCGGCTGCGAAGCGCGCTTCCGCATCCTGCGCCGCCCGGGGCACCAGATCAGAAGGTGCTTCGAGGAGCGGACCGAAATCCATTCATGGCGAAAGGCGTAGTGGGCGACCGCCAAGACCTCAGAGGAGGCTGCGACTTCATGCTGCTCGCAACGCGAGCGCGATGATCGGTCGCCACGAGTCACCTCGCGCCCACCGCGGTAGGCGTGACGTCCGCTGTCGCAGCCGAGCGCGGCGGCTGCGATCACGCGATCTCGGTCGGGCCCCGCCTCGCGAACCACTTCCCTCGATGACGTCCAGGTAGAGCCAGACGTCGTTGCGCTCACGCCAGGAGCTCAGTAGCGATTCGACATCGATGCGCATGCGACCGGTTGCCTGTCCGCGTGAACGAACTTACCAGACGTGCAGCGACGGATGATCCGGCGCCCGCGCCATGTCAGCTCCCGAAGGTCACCCAGTCGGTGACCCGGGCGTCGTAGATGGCGCGTCGCCGGAGGACTAGGTCAACCACCGATGGACGCTCAGCTGGACGGCATCGACTACGAATGGGGCTGCGCCTTCCTGAAGAGGGCGATCCACGCGGTGGCGTACGTCGGACGGCTCACGCGCGGCCCTCCACGCGGTGGCGGGCCACGCGGTGGCGTACGTCGGACGGCTCACGCGCGACGTGGTGGCGTACGTCGTCCGTGGGCCACGCGGTGGCGTACGCCGGACGGCTCTCGCGGACGACGCGGTGGCGTACGTCGGCCACGGCTCTCGGACGCGCCGTCGTCGGCCACGCGGTGGCGTACGTCGGACGTTGCGTCTCGTGGGACGAGTACCCCCTGTGCGTGACCGCTCAGCGACACCGGGATGACTGGCGACTCGCCGCCGCGCAGCCTTGCGGGCTCGCGGAGGGCGGACGTGCAGAAGCGGAAGGTCGGGGACGAGCTCGAGGCGCGGATCCTGTTGGCGAAGGTCGCGAAGGCCGGGGGTGACCTGAGGACGTTCGCCCGGACCCACGGGATCGACGGGCGGTCGCTGAACGCGTGGCGTCAGAACCTGGCGCGGCGAGGTCGGCCGTCGCGATCGAGGAAGCCCGCGGCCGAGGCCCCGATGCGGCTCGTCGAGCTGGTACCGACAGCCATCGCGCCCGCGTCGGCGCGGTACGTGGTGCGGGTCGGCGACGGGGAGGTGGAGGTCGGCGACGACTTCCAGGCGGACACGCTCCGTCGCCTGCTCGAGGTCCTGCGGGCGTGCTGAGCCTGCCGCCCGCGGTCCGGGTGTTCGTGGCCGTGGAACCGGTCGACATGCGCGGCAGCTTCGACGCGCTCGCCGGCGCGGTGCGTCGGCTGGGGCTCGACCCCGTCGACGGGCACGTCTACTTGTTCTTCAACCGGCGGCGACGGATCGCCAAGGCGCTGTGGTTCGACGGCTCGGGCTGGTGTCTGCTGGCGAAGCGTCTCGAAGCGGGGAGCTTCCAGCTCCCGGTGCTCTCGGGCCAGGAAACGCAGGTCCAGGTGGACGGTCCGACCTTCGCCTCGCTGCTCGCGGGGATCGACTTCACGGCGTCGCGCCGCGGCTGGTACCGACGACTTCCGGTGCGGTCCAGTCGGTAGGGGATCGACGCCGATCGCGAGTCGTGATCTCGTCACGTCGTGGTCGTCGACGTCGAGGAGCTCCGACGCGAGAACGCGGAGCAGCGCGCGCAGATCGCGGAGCTGCTCTCGACGAACACGAAGCTCGTGGTCGAGATCGCGAAGCTGAACGACCGCGTCGCGGAGCTGCTGGCCATCGCGCAGCGCAAGCAGCGCAAGAAGACGACCCCGGCCGACAAGAAGCCCGAGCCGCCGCCGGTGCTCGAGGCCGACGCGCAGCAGGCCTTCGACGCGCGACCGCAGCCGCCCCCGCTGCCCGACAAGACGAAGACGTCCAAGGGCAGCGGGCGCCGAACCGGCCGCAACGCGATCCCGTCACACCTCGAGGCCGAAGAGCATCGACTCCGTCCCGAGGGCTGCGAGCACTGCGGCAGCACGAACCTCGCCGCGGCGGACGAGGTCGTCGAGGAGAAGCTCGACGTCGTCAAAGAGCACCAGCGTCGCCGCGTCGTGCGCCGCACGACGTGTCGCTGCCGTGACTGCGGCCGTCGCACGACCCCGCCGTCGCTGCCCGCGCCCTACGCGCGCTCCAAGATGACCTGCGAGTGGCTCGCGTGGTTCATCCACCAGAAGTTCGGGCTCCTCGTCCCGCTCGACCGGATCCGCCGCGACCTCGCCGAGCGCGGCGTCCCGCTCGCGATGGGCTCGCTCGTGAGCTTCGTCGAGCGGGCGGCGGACCTGCTCGCGCCGATCGACGGGCTGCACTGGAAGACCCTCCTGTCGAGCCCGTGGATGGCGACCGACGGCACGGGGCTCAAGGTGCTCGTGCCTGGCCTGCCCGCGGCGCACGACGGCTACGTCGAGCTCTACCGCAACGCCGATTGCGCAGTGTTCCAGTACGCCGCGCACAAGGGCTCGGACGACGTCGTCGCCAAGCTCGCGCCCTTCCGCGGGACGCTCACCGCCGACGCCGAGCACCGCTTCAACCCCGTCTACGCAACGGGCCGCGTGATCGAGGCCGGCTGCAACGCGCATGGCCGCCGCAAGTTCCGCGACGCCGAGGCGACCCAGCCGGTGCTCGCGCAGGAGGGCGGCGCCTTCCTCGCCGCGATGTACGTCGCCGAGCAGGAGGCGCAGGCGAGCGGCCTCACCGGCGAAGCTCTCCTCGTGCACCGCCGTGCACACATCCGGCCGATCGCCGACGACTTCCAGAGGTGGCTCGCTGCCGTCGAGCCGACCCTGTTGCCCTCGGACCCGCTGACCGAGGCCGTGCGCTACTACCGCAACCACTGGGACGCGCTCACGCGCTTCATCGACGACCCGCTCGTCCCGATCGACAACTCGCCCACCGAGCGCGAGTTCCAGAACCTCGCGAAGCTCCGCCTCAACATGCTCTTCGCCGGCAGCACCGAGGGCGCCCACCGCGCCTGCGTACTGCTCGGCATCGTCGCCACCTGCCGGGTCATCGGCGTCCCGGTCCAGGCCTACCTCGTCTGGGCCTTCGATCGCCTCGGCACGCACCGCGAGCGCTTCGGGCTCCCGCTCGCCGAGATCACGCCCGCCGCCTTCAAGGTCGCGCGCGGCTGACGGCCGCGCCGGCCCGATGGCACGCGGCGCGATCGGCGTCAGCCCGGCTTCGCTGATCGGTCACGTCGCGGCCACGCGGTGGCGTACGTCGGACGGCTCTCGCGGTGTCTGCGCCCGGGCGGGAACCGTCCGGGCCGCGCGGTGGCGTACGTCGGACGGCTCTCGCGGATGGTCCGGGCCGCGCGGTGGCGTACGTCGGACGGCTCTCGCGGATGCGACGTACCCTACGAATCCCGCGCTGGCCGCCTCCACGAAGCGAGCGGCCGCGGCGCGCGCCCACCAGCCGGCGGCGATCGCCACGCCGATCGACGCACATCGGACGGTTCCTTCTTGGCCGGCCCGTATGGACGGTCCCTTCTTGGCTCGCACGGTTCCTTCTTGGCTCAGGGCGGGCTCGTGGGGGTGAGCCCGCCCAGCCAGCGGATGGCCTCGGGCACGCCCTGGTCCAGCATCGAGCCGTAGTGATCGCCTCGCTCGACGCGCATCCGCTCGGAGGCGGGGTTGCTCGGGAGGGCGGTCCAGAGGCGGTCGACCGCGGGGCCGTCGACGACGCCGTCCTGGGTCGAGTCGAAGAGGAAGACGGGGACTCGGATTCGCGAGGCGATGTGGATGGGCGAGTAGGCCTCGGCCTGCGCGCGAGCGCTCCTGCCGACGTACGGTTGCACGTCGTCCAAGAACGCTCGCAGGTCGGCGACCGGGGCGAACGCGGCCACGGCGTGGACCCGGGGCTCGTGCGCCGCGAAGGCGAGCGCCAACGTCGCGGCCGAGCTGTGGCCGGCGGCGTAGACGCGCGCGGGGTCGATCCGCGGCTCGTTGGCGAGTGCGTAGTCGAGCGCCGCGCGCGCGTTGGACACGCCGAAGTCCGCCCCCGCGAACGCCCGCCGTGCCGCGTAGACGGAGCCGTCCGTGTCGCCGCCGTCGATGTCGAACGACACCACCGCGAGGCCCGCCGCCGCATAGGGCAGGTGCTCCGGGCGGTCCTCCTCCGAGAGCGCCATGCCGGTGATCAGGTCGCTCCCGGCCGGGCCGATGACCACGAGCGGCAACGAGCCCTCGACCATGGCCGGCGTGTACAGCCACACCCGCATCGGCACGCCCTGCCGATCCAACACGCCCTGTCGACACAGCACGCCGGGGGCCACCTCGCGGGGTGCGATCTCCTGCGCGCCCGCGGCGGGGTTGTTCCACTCTCCGCCGCCGCCGCAGGCGAGCCACGCGGTCAGGAGGGGGAGCAGCGCGAGAGCGGCGCCGAGGGCTCGCGCGCGCGACGCGGTGGCGTTCCCAAAGGTCATGGGGACCTTGTGACCTCACGGCCCGGGACGGTCAACGTTCGGTGCGTGTTTCAGGGCGCGCTGCCGCGCGCGCTCGCCGGAACCAGAAGATCCGAACGAGGTACGGGCTCCGAGCTTCTCAGTTCAGGGGCAGCAGAGTGTGTCCGCGCGACGCGGACAGATGATGCACTGGCGCGCCTCGGCGCGCTCCCGGCACATGCGCAGCTCGGACAGGAACGTCTCGCTCGTGCTGTAGTCCGCCGACGGATCGAAGCGCCAAGCGAAGGGTGTGCCGTGCGGCACCTCCCCCCGGCAGCAGGCGGCAGCGTCGGAGCTCCCCGTCCGATAATAGGTGCAGCCGCCTCCCGATCGGAGGGCGACGCGCCCCGACGTTCGTGCGATCGGCGCGGGCTCCCTGGGCGACGCCCCCGGGTCGACGATTGGCGGCCCGGCCGACTCGTCCGGCGAAGACGGCTCGGATACCGCGCCGGGCTCCACGCCCACATCGGAGACAGGCTCGTCGGTGGGCGGTGGGCTCTCCGGCGGCGGCTCGGAGGAGGCGACCGGGGACGGCCCGGTCGCGGTCGTCGCGGGCGGCGGATCCCGCTCCGCGGGTCCTCGCGCCGCCCAGAGGGCGATCGCGCCGAGCCCGAGCGCGAGGATGGCTGCACCGGCCAGGGGCCCGACCCACGACCTCGTCGCGCGCCCGGTCGGCACGGACCCGGGCAGCACCATCGTCTCCGAGACCTCACCGATCGGGACGGTGGCCATGGGCGCCGTCGCGGCGAGCGAAGACGACCCCGCCGGCGCGGCGAGCACGGGGCGAAGCGCCCCGAGGGCTTCCGTGGCGTCGTGGAATCGCCGCGCGGGGTCACGCACCACACAGCGCGCGAACCACGCGTCGAACGCAGCAGGCAGGGGATCCCGGACGCCGAGCTCGGCCGCCCTCGCCGAGGCCGCCACGAACTCCTTCGTGACGAGCTCGATCAGCCACGCGGTCACGCGAAACTCCCCATCCGGGGCGTTGCCCTCGAGCCAGTAGTGCTTCCCCGTCAGCAGCCGGAAGGCCATCAGCCCGATCGCCCAGACGTCGGTCGCCGCGCTCACGCGCGCCCCGCGCTCGGCCTGCTCGGGTGCCATCCATAGCGGCGATCCGATCGCGGTCGTCACCGTCGCGGACTGCCGGTGGTCGAGGACGACCTTCGCGATGCCGAAGTCCAGCACCTTGACGACGAAGGGCAGCCCCTGCAGCCGCGACGTGGCGATGAACACGTTCTCGGGCTTCAGGTCCAGGTGAAAGATGCTGGCGCGATGCGCAGCCCCGAGGGCGTGGCAGAGCCCCTCGTAGATCGAGAGCAGCTCGGCCGGCGGGAGCCGGCCGCGCCGCTCCGCCATCCGCCCAAGGTCCTCGCCCGCGAGTAGCTCCATGGCGAGCCAGGGCGCGCCGCTCGCTTCGTCGATCCCGGCACCGAGGACCGAGACCACGTGCTCGCTCTCGATCCGTGCGCCGACCCGAGCCTCCTGGAGGAACCGCTCGCGATTGCGCGCGGCCGCCGCGGGATCCCGCGCGAGGACGAGCTCGGGCCGCATCACTTTCAGCGCGCGCTCGGCGCCGGTGCTGATCTGCTCCGCGACATAGACCGCGCCCATCCCGCCCTCGGCGAGCGGACGGACGACGCGGAAGTCGCCCGCGAAGAGAGCCCCCGCCTCCAGGCGCACCGCGTCCATTCGCTCTGCATTCTACATGGGCGCCCGGACCGCGGGGTGCGAGAGAACCGTCTGGGAGCGAGAGAACCGTCCGGAGCGAGAGGCCCGTCCGATCCGGAGCTGCGAGAGAACCGTGACGGTGGTGAAGTAGTGGACTGCCACGTCGGTGTGACGCTGAGCGTCCGCCAGCCTAGCGCCCCCACGCGCGGTGTCGTCATGACGACGGGAGTATCGTCGCGCTGGCGTACGGGCAAGGACCCTTTCTGGTCTTCACGGGGCCGCAGACTCGGCGCAAGAGCAAGAAGGTTCCTTCGGCAGCACGACGCGGCCACCGGCCCGAGGCCTACACTCGGTCGCGGGTGCTCTGGCGCGCGTACCAGGGACCCATCACGGGTGTGACACCTAGGCGGGCATGTGTCGCCACAGGGGCAATGGCCTCACTGCGGACCGGTCTCGAGCCGCTTCGCAGGACGGCACGCGGCTTGCGGCCGTACGGGCCATGCGTCTTCCCCTGGGAACCTCGATCGTGCTCTCGTGCTGTGCCGCGCTCGGGGCGTGCGACCCCTCGCCCATCGGCCCCGACGCCGCGACCGCGGACGCCGACACGTCCACGCGCTGCTTGCAGCTCTCCGAGGAGTGGGAGACATTCCTCGACGTCAACGCGGCTTGTGCATCCGACGACGAGTGCGTGCTCTACGGCGTGGAGGAGACGTGCAACTGCGCGGGTTACTATAGCGGCCCCAGCGGCCCGGCCTTCAACCGGCGCGCGCTCGCCGAGGCGGCCGACCGCTTCCCGACCGCTGCGACCGTCGGCTGCGGCCCGGTGGTCGAAGCGCGCTGGGTCGGCAAGGGCCTCTGCGACGCGTGGTGGACGGTCGCGATCTGTCGGGAAGGGCGGTGTCGAGCGGCCGTGCCGCGAGAGGTCGGGCAGCCCGAGCAGCGCTGCGGGATGTGACCGTTGCCCGCCGCGCCCGCGGTCTCGAAGGCGGGTCCACGCGCTCAGCTCTCCTCTGGGAGCGGGTCCCATCGAGAGAACCGTGATTCTTCTTTGGATGGTTCCTTCGGGGCGTGCTCGTCCGCGCGTGATCCTCGGCGCTACACGCTAAGGCCCGGTCTCGCAGCAACTCATCGACCACCAGCTCACCACGATCTCGACGCTCTGGTCCCCCTCGGTCACCGTGAAGGCTCCCACGCGGCCGGTGGCACACGCGCAGACGTCGATGCAGAGCTCGGTTCCCTCGGCGTCGACCACGACGTCCGTCCAGGTCCTCGGGGCACCGCGCCCCTCGTAGACGACCCGATCGACGGTCACGGGATCGCCCGTGGCAACGAGCTGCAGGCACTCCGTCTCGGGGCCGCTCACGCCGGAGCTGCTCCGCCGAGTGGTCACCGAGAGCCCGTCGATGCCTCCGGCCCCAGCGTCTCCCACGACGTCTCCGCCGCCGCAGCCCAGCCACGGAAGACACGCGCAGACGAACACCAGGCCTCGGGACCAAATCGACATGTGCGCAGTATGCCCCCGTGTGGATGTTCGGCGGCACGTTGATGGGCCCGTGGTGGCGATCGACTTCGCAAGCGAGCGTGCGCGTCGCTGGCGGCGCAATGCGGCCAGAGCGGCCTCTTCGAGAGCGCCGAGACCCGAGTGGGATCACGCTGCTCCTCGATCGCGGACGAGCCTCAACGCACCTGCGCCTGGATCCAGCCGTCGAGGGCCTCGGCGTCGTATCGGCGCTGGAGCTGGGCGCTTCCCGTCCCCTCGAAGCCGCTCGGACACGACGTGTTGACGGCCGGAAATCGCCGCTGCCCAACCTGACGGCGGGTCCGCAGGTCGACCAACTGCGCCGTTGCGTCGAGGAGCACCAGCGTCAGCGACGCGGAGCCCGATCGGCCCGCTGCCCGATAGGGCCCGCACGATCGCTCGCGGGTCTGGACGTCGATGAAGAGGCCCCGGCCGATGTCGCCCAGCGAGTGGACCTCGCCGTAGCACGTGAGCCCGGGCCACGTGCGAACGGTCGCGTTGCCGGTCCCCGGCGCCGACAACCCAGTCCGTCGCGCGGCCTCGACGGCCGCCCCGATCAGGGCGCGCTGCGCGGTCCAGCCGAGCTGCCACTGGCCCTCCAGCACCGGTCCGTCGGGTAGCGTGAGGGTCACGGGCCACGAGAGCGTCGGCGCGCCTGTGGAGCTGTCGCTGCACGCGACCGCGAGATCGATCCCCGTGAGCGCGGCCGCCGGATCGATCTCGATGTCGGTCGGGCCTGACCCGAGCGTGCCCTGATGCTCGCCCACGGTGAACGACGCGCCGGTCGGCCCGGTCACCCGCATCGCGTGGCCGCCAACGAGGGAGAAGTTGCACTGCGGCCCATCGGCGCAGTGCAGCTGCCCGTCGGCCGCGTAGAGCCGCCCGGTCGGCTCGGCCTCGAGCGTTGCGTCGACGGTGCGGCTCTCCTCGCCCTTGGTGACGACGACCTGAAAGGACGCGCCCGCGCCGCCCGGCGGGGGGTCGAGCATGAAGATGGTCCCCGAGCTCCCCATCTCCTGCGCCGGCACGTCCGGTGGCCAGCTCTGGTCGGCGGCGCGCACGAGCCGGGCCTCGGGGAGCGGCACGACGAACGGTGCGTTGACGTGGACCCAGACCTGCCCGCTGGGGATCCTCCGCACGCTCACCCGGACTTCGCCGAGGTGCTCCTCCTCCTCGCAGCCCAGCCCCGCCGAGGCCATCGCCAGAGCCACGACCAGGCCCATCCCCCGACTCACCTGCCCCATCTTCGCCCCCCAAAGAGACGATAGCCATCTCGGCGCGCCGTTGGAAACCCTCCCGGTCGTGGGGGCCGAGCTCGTCGAGGGCAGCGTCACTGTCGTTAGCCGCGGCGGCGTACGTCTAGCCGCGGCGGCGTACGTCGGACGGCTCTCGCGAGCTCTCAGGTACTGCGAGGGTCGAAGTCGGCCCCGTGCGCTTCCAAAGCAACCGAGGTCCAAGGGAGAACCGTCCAAGGGAGAACCGTCCGATGTACGTCGCTTGCGGCGCACATCGGAGGTTTCTCCGACTCCGCATCGGACGGTTCCTCACGGAGGGCCTCCGCGACAAACCGAGGAGCCCAGGAGGCGGGACGCGACACCAAGCGTGCGCGCGCGCTACGATCTCCCCGTGGCCAGGGGGCGCGAGTCCGCGGTGATCGCGGCGATGGTCGGAGCTTGTCTGAGCGTTGCCGGATGCCGCAGTGAGACCCCGAGTCCGCCCGACGGCGGTTCGCTCGACGCGACGCTCCGCGACGCGGCTGACGAGACCGGCGATGCCGCCATCGTCGACGGCGCCCTGGACGACGCCGGAGATGCGGGGCCCTGTGCCGGCGGTGGGGAGTGGCGGCGGGAGAGGATGGACGTGGGGCTGGCCTACGTTCGACGGCCGGGCGCGTTGTGGCTTCGACGTAACGAGAGGGGCGGCCCCGACGAGCATCGTTTCCTTCGCTACGACGGCGCCTCGTGGACCACGACGCCAGCGGTGCCACTCCAGTCGCTCAGGGGAGCGTGCGCCTTCGACGACCATCAATTGATCGTGGCCGGCACGAACCTGGGGCCCGTCGATGGCAGCTTCAGCTTCGAGGTGTGGCGGTTCGATGGAACCACGTGGTCGCGCATCACTCAGGTGCCCTATGACTCCGCGGTCACACCGGACGAGTGGGGGATCACGCTTCGGGGCTGCACCTCTCCCGAGCAACTCGTCTTCCTCCACGACACCGACTGGTTCGAGCTCGTCGTGTTCGAGTCGGGGGTGTGGTCGCGGCGAGACGTCGGCGTCCAGATCAACTCCCCGACGCTGTCGACCGTCGTCGCCGACTGGGGCCTGGTGTACTCGAACCTCGGAGGGATCCAGGTCATCGACCCGTCGACGTTCCGCGTGGAGACGTACGCGCTCACGGGGGTGAACCGTGACGGTAGCCCGTTCTCCAGCGTCCGCTCACCGACGCTCACCCCGATGGACGTCGATGATGTGCTGCTCGCTCCGGGAGAGCTCGACCTCGGCTTCGGGCTCGAGGCGTCACGTCCGCAGGCGGTGCGCTTCACGGGTACGGCCTTCGATCCGATCTCACTCCGCGACCCTCCGACCGAAGCGAGCGGGATCTTCTCGACGCGGGGTCGCGCCTACTGGTGGAGCGCCACTGCCGAGGAGGCCAGAGGGAACACGTTCAGCGTCTACTACACGAGCCCTGGTCTCGGGTCTCGCTTCCACGCGCTGCCCACCCTGACCTTCGGGCCAGAGGAGAGCGTCGCTCCGCAGCTCGCCGGAGGGATCGGCGCGCACGCGGTCATTCAAACGCTCGAGGATCGCAGCGCGTGGGTGTACCACGGCGAGCTTCCGACCGTCTGCGGCTCCTGTGGCGGTCGGTGCGGAGACGCGGACGACACCGCTTCGTGCCAGTGCGACTTCGCGTGCGTGGCGCGCGGCGACTGCTGTCACGACTACGAGACGATGTGCACCGTCTGCGCGACCGACGACCACTGCGCAGACGGGGACCCGTGTACGCGGGACCAATGCAGTGACGGCGCCTGCCGCCACGAGCGTGACGGCGTCTTCTGCACTCCGTGCGCAGCCGACTCCGCGTGCGATGACTTCGACGCGTGCACGACGGACGCGTGCTCGACGTCCCGATGCGAGGAGCCGGGCCGTGCCTATGCGGACGCCGCGGGGGGCGCATGTGCGTGCGAGCACACCCGCGTCGAAGGCTGTGAGCTCGCCTGCCACGAAGGCGATGACCGGCGATGCGTCGACGGCGACCCGTGCACGCTCGATCGTTGTGAGGGCGGAGCGTGCGTACACGAGCCCATCCCGGAGTGTGTCGCGTGCCGCGCGGATGACGACTGCGATGACTCGGACGCGTGCACGCGTGACGAGTGCTCGGCCTTCGAGCCGCCGACGCCGTTCTCGGCGCGAGTCGACGGCCGATGCCAGAACCGCGAGGTGGGTGGCTGCTGCCGGGACGTGAGCGAGTGCAGCACGAGCGATCCGTGCGTCATGCCCGCCTGCACCGACAACCAGTGCGACCTCCCTCACGCCCCCGGGTGCGAGCTCTGCGCGACGGACGGCCACTGCTACAACGGGAACGCGTGCACGACGGACCGCTGTGTCTCCGGCAGCTGCGAGCACACCCCACGCTCGGGCTGTGTGTCGTGCCGCGGCGCAGCGGACTGCGACGACGGAGACGGATGCACGCGCGACGTCTGCTCCTACGGGGCCTGCGGGCACACGCGGACGTGCTCGGGTGGGGGCTGCACGGGCGACGCCGAATGCGCGGACGGCGACGCGTGCACCCTCGACAGCTGCGTCGGGGGAGTGTGCCAACACGCTCCGCGGGGCTGCGCGGCGGGCTCGGGGTGCTGCCCCACCGGGGGTGGCGGCGGCGCATGCACGAGCCGGAACGACTGCATTCGGATCCGAGACGTCCGCAGAGGCACGAGCTGCGGACGGCCCGAGAGCATGAGCCTCACCTATCAGAACATCTGCTCGTACCCCGTGTACGTGCGCGTCTGCGCCGACGACCCGGACGGGACCTGTGACTGCGAGGCCGGCGAGCTCCGCGCGGGTCAGAGCTATCGCACGTACTTCTGCAGCAGCACGGGCCGCTATCGCTGGTCGGCCGTCGATTCGGGGAGCCCGACGAGCTGTGTGTACTCGGGCCCCTGTTGCAACTCGGCGACCGGGAACCGCTGGTCGACCTGCCCCTGACTCGATCCTCCCTCCCTCGAGCGGGGCGCGGCGAGGGCGCGGCCGCCTAGACGAAGGAGGGCCTCGTTCACCCACGAGAGCTTCGTCGATGCGATCTCGTCATCGATCTCGGCGCGGCTCCGCGCCGCGATCAGCGGGCTCACCGCCGGCGAAGCCGTGCGAGCGCGCCGAGCAGCACGAGGAACCCGGGCGCGGTCGGGGACCCGCCTGCGCCCGCCGACCGACAGGTGCAGCCCTCGACGGGCTCCATGCCGCTCACATCGGGCTGCATGCTCCCGTCCATCGGCGTGGCGCCGGCTTCGGGCACGCCAGCGTCCATTGGCGGCGGTGGCATCACCCCGCCGTCGGGCATCGTGTCCATCTCCGCGATCTCCTCGGGCGTGAGGGGCTCCCCGGTCTCGGGGTGGACGCGCACCGCGTCGGCGCACGGCACGTCGTCGATTCGCACGACGTCCGTCCGCAGGTTGGTCTCGCCCGCGATCGGCCGAGCCAAGTGCCAGAACGACTCCGTGACGATCGGGGGCTCGTCCCCGTTGAGCCGGCACTGCACGACGATCTCCTCGCTCACGTCCTCGAGCGGCGGCGAGCGCCAGCGCTGCGCGCGGCGCGACACCATCAGCTGCTGCTCGTGGTACGGGGCGACCGCGCGCGCCTCGTCGCTCAGGGTGAGCGTGACGATCACGTGGTAGCGCAGGTCTCCCCCGGGGAACGGGCGCGTCGCGCGCAGCTCCGATAGGCTCGTGACGCCGAGGGACGCCGGGGCCGCGTACGCCGGGTCCACCGTGAAGTCGTGCTCTACGATCTCGCCCTCGTCCTCGCACGTGCGGATGACGAGGGTGTACTCGCCACCGGCGACGAGGGGCTCGATCGGTCGCACCACGGGCCCGATCCCATCGTCGGACGAGACCTCGAGGCCTCGGGCCTCCCGCATCGGGCCGAACCGCTGGTACAGCTCGACCACCGGGCTCCCGTCGCGACCCACGTTGACGTCGTGGATACGCCACGCGGACAGGTTGGCGGGCACGTTGGTGTCGGCCGGGACCAGCCCCCCGGGCTGGCAGAGCGGTCCCGCGTCGATCAGGGGGACGCCGCTCTCCGCGAGGGCGGGCGCGGAGGGCAGGAGCAGCGCGAGCGCCACGAGCCGTACGAGGAGTCGGTGCATGACGACCAAGCACAGCAGATTGCATGCCGGTCCTGCTGCTATTGAAAAGTAAGTAGACGGGCACAGGTTGACACGGGCGGTCCCGTGGGCGGCGGGCGGGTCAGTCGAGCACGGCCCCCGGCCAGCCGAAGACGACGTCATGTCCGTGAGCGCGGCCGAGCGAGAGAACCGTCCGATGTACGTCGCGAGTCGAGGCCACGAATCGTCCTCTTGCAGCCCAAGCCGGTGAAGAAGCGAGCGGCCGCGGTGCGCACCGACCAGCCTTCACGTCCTGAGAGGGTCGAAGTCGGCCCCGTGCGCTTCCATGGCGACGGAGCGCACGGCGCCCAGGTCCTGGCCTGGATGCGCGCGATCCTGGATGAGCATGGAGAGATCCGTCCGATCTGCGTAGCGTCGAATCGGTGGCGGGACAGCTACTCGGGGGGCTCGAGGATGTTCTCGCCGTCGAAGCGGCAGGAGCGGACGGTGACGTCGTTGGCGTCGCACTGAATCCAGAAGGTGTGACCCCAAGCGTCGGTCCAGCTTGCGTCGGGCATGAGGTACTCACCCTCGATGAGATCCCCAAACGTCGGACATCTGTCCCGCTGTGCCCGGTACACCTGGGCGGCGGAGCGAACACTCTGAGCGCGCTCTTGCGTCGTCTGCTCCGGTGAGCCGCAGCAGAAGCTGTAGAGGCACAAGGGGTCGAAGGCCACGAAGGCGAGAGCCATCGCGGCTAGTGCGAGGATCGAGGCCGTGACGGGTATCCACCAAACCCACTGGACCCACCCGCGTCTCGGACTCGGCGCTCGGGCCTCGAGCAGGAGCTTGGTCGAGGCGATCTCGTCATCGATCTCGGCGCGGCTCTCTTCGAGCTCGGCGAGGCGGGTCTCGAGCACCGAGACGGAGTCGCGGTCCATGCCGTGTTGCCTCCTCACTCGCCCTTGAGACCTGGCCGTAGCGACTCACCATCGAAGCGCTCGGAGCGAACCGAGACGTCGCCTCGGTCGCAGGAGACCCAGTAGGGATGGCCCCAGCCATCCGTGACCGCGGTGTCCTCCCCGAGGTAGCCCTCGTCCACCAGCTCCTCGACGGTGGGGCAATCGGAGTCTGAGCTCTGCGCGAGGTAGAGGGTGGCCGCGGACCGGATCGTCGCGGCGCTGGCGCGGGTCGTCGATCCCGCCCTGCAGAGCTCGCAGTCGAGGCGGGGGATGATCGCGCCCATCACCAGCAAGCCGGCGACCAGGGCGGGGACGATCACATGCGGCGTCCACTGCCACCACCTGCGTCCTGGCCTGGGGAGAGCGCGCCGCCATGCGCGGAGTAGGCTCTCGCTCGTAGCGATGTCGGCGTCGAGCGCGGCGCGCACCTCGCGGAGATGCGCGAGCCGGGCTTCGAGCGCGAGGATGGAGTCGCGGTACATGGCCTGCCGTGGAGCAGGTCGCGTACCAGCGCCGTGGAGTGTGGCGGCCCTGCCGTGATCGTGGTCCGGCTCGCCATTTCGGCGAAGACGGGGAGGATTCTCGTCATTTCAGTCACCGGCTGGCTGGAGAGGCCGGGTATTCACGTGTCCATCGCGCCCTGAGATCCATGCTAAATCCACGCGGATGAGAGTGAGCAGCGAGCGGCGGCGCGAACCTCGCCAAGGCCGGTCTCGGCAGACGGTGGAAGCCGTCTTGGACGCGGTGGTGCGGGTGATTCGACGAGAGGGCGTGGACGCGATCACCACGAACCGCATCGCCGAGGCCGCCGGGGTGAGCATCGGTTCGCTCTATCAATACTTCCCTGACAAGCAGGCCATCTTCGCGGCGCTGCACGAGCGCCACGTCGAGGACGTTCATCGCGTGATCGAGGGCGCGATGGCCGAGCACGGCACGTCCCTCGAGGCGTTCACGCGTGCGCTCGTGGAGGGGTTGGCCGATCTCCACGCCTCCGAGCCGGAGCTCCACGAGCTGGTCACGGAGCACGTGCCCGAGGGGCCGCTCGGGTTCCGGCGCGCGCTTCGAAAGAGCTTCGAGCGTGTCACCTCGTCGGAGCGCGCGCTCTTCGTCCTCCCCAACGTCATCGAGGCTGTCGTTCACGGGGTGGCCCAGCAGCCTGGCCCCGTCGAGGCTCGCCTCGCGCGGGATCACGCGGTCGAGGCCGCCCTCACTTGCCTCGCTTCGTGTGAGAACGCGTGAAGGCTTCGGCGTTCTCGCTCACCCACTGACCGAACGTGACGGGCTCTCGTCCGAGGACGCGCTGAACAGCGCCGGGCGCTCTCCTCGATCGAGCAGTCGCTCGGTGACGAGCGAGCCCACGGTGCCGGTGGCTCCAGTGACGAGACAGGTCAAGATTGCTTGCTCCAGCCGCGAAGGACCTCGAGCGCGATGCGCTTCTGCCCCACGAGGGTGAGGTGCAGCCCATCCTCCATCAGCAGCTCAGGCGCTGGAGGCGTACCGAGGAGCGCAAACAGATCGACGAGGGGGGTGCCGAGGCTTCGAACGCTCTCCGCGACGCGCGCGACGTCTTCGTTGCGGAATCGAACGCCGAATCGCGACAGACCCCAGTGGTTCTTTACGGACTCCTCGTTCACCGGCGGCGGCGACATCCACAGGCATCGGGCCTTTGTCTCGTGCGCAACGCGAGCGAAGAGCTCACGCAGGTTGCTCTCCGTCTCCTGAGCAGAGACGAGCGTCTTGCTCGGCGTCGGCCCCTGCGTGCGCGCGTCGTTGGTGCCGAGGAGAAAGAGGATCCAGTCCGGCTGCTGGGCGGTGACCTGGCCGATACGAATCAGCCCGTGGGTCGTCGTCTCACCAGGGACGGCGTCGATCTCCACGGTCACGCCGCGAAGGGCCAACAGCTCGCGCAGGATCACCGCCCAAGACTGCGGATCGGACGTGTGGCTGTCGCCGAACGCGACGATCCGCGCGCCGTCTCTCAACGGAAGACGCCCGATCATCGCGGCGACCTCGGGGTCGGAGGCGAGCGCCCGCGCGGCCTCCTCGGCTCCCTCTCGCATGTGCGCCTGCTCGGCCGTGTAGAGGTCGGCCGGTAGCCCAAGAAGAGCAGCGCAGAGCGGCTCGGTGAGCGCACTGGCGCCGGGCAGCGAGCCGAGCGTCTTGTGTGGCTGAAGGATCTTGAGAAGCCAACGTGTCTGTTCGAGGGAAGGTTGCACCGCGTTGATCTCCTTTTCGTCCGCAGAAAATAGCGGCGAGAGATCAGCTCGTCAGCTCGCGTTCGACCCTCGCCAAACCCCGAGAATTCAGGCGGTTCACGGCGCTTGCTCAGGTTTCTCGTCGAAGACCTCTTCGACGCCGGCGCGAAGAGGAGAGCGGCGATCGCGAGGAGGAACCGAACGGGAGCGGCGCCTCAGACGAGCTGCGCGATCATGTCCTGCGAGCGCTCGGCGGAGGGTAGGCCCAGCGCGGTCGCGAGCGCGCCCTCCGGATCCTCCTCGTGACGACGCTGCAGGGCGCCGAGCTCTTCGCGCCGCGCGTCGTCGAGGCGGCGCACGGCGCGGGCGTCGAGCCGCTCGGTGGTCCAGTCCCAGATGGCGTACGAGAGGAGCGCGTGTCGCGCCTCGTCCCTCGCGATCGCGCCGAAGACGCGCGCGACCGCCGGGTCGGTCGCGGCGGCGCTCTGACGCGCGGCGAGCAGCGCGCCGAACGCCTCGCGCGCGCAGCCCTCGACGGCGTTGTCGCGGGCAACCTCCTCGAGTGTGCGAGTCGGCGTGAGGGTGTGTCGCGCCGCGCTCGGCTCCGCGCCGTAGCGCCGCGCGAGCCCGGCGATGGCCCGCGCGTGGCGCACCTCCTCGAGCGCCGAACGGCGCGCTCCAGAGACGAGGCGGCCTGGCGCCCCGTGGTCGGTGAGCTCGCGTGCGACGTGCTCGAAGGCGGGCACCGACGCCGCCTCCACCGCGGCGAGCTCCGCGAGCCAGCCGCCGACCGCGCTCGACGGCTCCCTCGACGCGACCTGTAGGCCGGTCGGGCGGCGGCCCCCAGGGCAGTACGGGTCGTACCGACACTCGACAGCGGTCGCCGGGTCGCCGACGAACTGGCACGAGATCAGGGATCCGCTGATCGACCCCCGACGGATCAACTCGCCGCACGCGTCCTCGCAAGAGGCCGCGGGGCCCGCGTCCGTCATGATCACCACCGCGCCGTCCCCGCTCAACGGGAAGGTGTCGGTCGTCTCCGGGCAGCCATAGCAGCCCCCGAACCCCGAGATGAACGGCAGGGTGACGACCGGGAGCCCGAGCGCGATCCTCCGCATCCACGTCCTCGCCATGTCGTTCATCGCGTCAGCGTACCCCGACGTGCGCCGTGCGAGGTGCTACGAATCCGCCCGATGGACGCGGCGGATCTCCTGGGCGGCGCGCGCTTGGCCTTCGCGGGCTTCTGGCTCGCGATCGTCCTCGGCGCGTGCAGCCCCACGCCGGGTGAGGACGCCGGGCTGAGCTGCAGGGGATACTGCTGCTCGGACGACGACTGCGTCGGCCACGAGGCGGGCCCGAACTGCGTCCTCCAGCACTCGGGAGAGTACGCGTGCGCGCGGAACTGCGACGGCGACCGGCACTGCGTCGGGAACGGCGGAGGCGCGTCGTGCCTCGGCTTCCGCCTCGGCGACCGATCCTGCGGCTGTCAGACCGGCGCCGACTGCCCCGACCCCGAGCGACCCTACTGCGGCGCGCTCGACGCCGGGCCAGCGGGCTCGCAGTGCAGCGAATGCGCGATGGACGCACACTGCGGCGCGGGCGAAGTCTGCCTGATGGGGAGCTGCGTCTGACGAGGAGCGCGCCGGCCCGGGTCCGGTCAGGGACGACAGACGAGCGTTGCGGGGTGTACCGATGAAGGCTGCGGTCTACGAGCGCTATGGGCCTCCCGAGGTGGTTCGGATCGAGGAGGTGCCCAAGCCGACGCCGGCGGACGACGAGATCCTCGTGAGGGTGCACGCCGCGTCCGTCGCGGCGGGCGACTGGCGGATGCGGAAGGCCGACCCCGTCCTCGCGCGGCTCTTCAACGGGCTCTTCCGACCGAAGAAGGTGCAGATCCTGGGCTTCGAGCTCGCCGGAGTCGTGGAGGCGACGGGGCGCGACGCCACGCGGTTCTCGCCCGGTGACGAGGTGTTCGCGTTCACCGGCTTCGGCTTCGGGGCGCACGCCGAGTATCGCTGCCTGAAGGAGGGCGGGAAGCCGACCAAGCACGGCCTCGTCGCGCGGAAGCCGACGAGCACGAGCTTCGTCGAGGCCGCGACGATCCCCGTCGGCGGCACCACCGCGCAGGCGTTCCTCCGCCGCTCCGGCCTCCGCGCGGGCGAGCGGCTCCTCGTCTACGGGGCGTCCGGCAGCGTGGGCACCTTCGCCGTGCAGCTCGGCAAGCACCTCGGCGCGCACGTGACGGGCGTCTGCAGCACCGGAAACGTCGGGCTCGTCGAGTCGCTCGGCGCCGACGAGGTCATCGACTACACGCGGGACGACCTGGCCGCGCGGGCGCGCGCCTTCGACGTGGTCTTCGACGCGGTGGGTAAGCTGAAGGCGGGGGCGCAAAAGGCGTTGCTGAAGAAGGGCGGCCGCCGGGTCTCCGTGAGCGGCTCGGCGTCGCTCGAGGAGGGCGACCTCGACGCGCTCCGAGGCCTCGTCGAGGCGGGAGCCCTGCGGTCGGTGGTCGACCGGACGTTTCCGCTCGAGGAGATCGTCGAGGCGCACCGCTACGTCGAGGCCGGGCACAAGAAGGGGAACGTCGCGGTCGTCTTGGTCGGTGACGGCGACTAGGCGGGCGCGGCGGTGGGTTGGGGCGGGTATCCCTGCGCGTGGTCGCCCTACGCCTGCTGAGCTTCGTTGCTTGGGCGCCACTCAGGGACCGATGAAGCACGGACCGATGCAGCCCCCGGTGTGAGCGAGGCCGCTGAAGAGCACCACGGCAGCGACGACCGTTGCGAGGATCGCCGCCCCGCCGATGGCGATGAACACGATCCCCAGCATTCCCACGCGGGGTGGCGCGTGGCTCGACCCTACACGAGCGCAGGCGGGCCCGCGCCTGCGCTTCGTCGCCCTCGGAACCTCGGGCGTGGTGTGGCCAGCTGCGGGGGCTCGTGGAAGGAGCACCAAAAGTGGGTGGACCTAGCTGGCTCGTCAACGCCGAGCGCGCCGATAACACGGATGCGTTCGATCGCCTCGTCGTGGGACGCAGCGCGGAGGTGCTCCCCTCTTCTTTTTCGGGCTCGCATGGCCTCGAGCCGCGGTCGCTCGCCGCGGCGCGTCACGTCTACCTCGACTCCGTGAACGCACCGATGTGCGGCCTGGGGCCATCGCCGAGGGAGGTGGTGTCCCCGCTCCAGCACGTCGCCGCGACCCGTCGGCAAGACACCGCCGAAGGCGACCTCGAGGGGCTCGAGGGGCGTGGCGTACGTCGGACAGTTCATCGGGCGGCCGCGGCGTACCCAGCCCCATCGCGGTCTGCGACCCATCTCCGTTACCCGAGAGAGCGGGCTCGCTCGAGCGTCGACGGTTTGGCGTGTCAATGTTGGTTGACAGCGACTCCGGCTGAGTAGAACCGCCTGGTTCCCAATTCCAGTTTACGATGTGCGTTGGCTAGCGCACAGTACCTCCGTGGACTTCACGCAGTCGAATAGCGCCCTGATCGTTCAAGTCTCAGATCTCCATTTCGGCCGGGAGATCCACCCACCCGCATCGCGCCAGAACGTGCTCCGACGCGGCCACGGTAGAGCGGTCCCGGGAATGCACCCGCATTGCGTCGGCGCCCTTCGCGAGCTTGAGAACGAGATCCGCTCCATCATGCTGCGGTATCCGCAGGACGCGAAGACCCTCGCCGTCGTCGGCGACCTGACGGTGATCGGAGACGACTCCGAGTTCGCGCTCGCTCTTACGTATCTACGCGCCAGATTTCAGACGAGCCTCAAGCTCAGCACTGGTCTCGGCGGTCTGTTCGACATCACCGTGATGGTTCCGGGGAACCACGACCATTGGGGCGGCCGATACGGGAGCTTCGCCGTCAATCCAGGTGCACTGGCCATTCACGGCGTGTACTTCGACTCCACGCCGGCGCAGCCCTGGTTCTTCCAGAAGCAC
The DNA here is from genome assembly GCA_020633195.1 of Sandaracinaceae bacterium. Lineage (GTDB taxonomy): Bacteria > Myxococcota_A > Polyangia > Polyangiales > Sandaracinaceae > JACKEC01. The sequence goes on from JACKEC010000019.1 coordinate 536,802, forward strand.
CGCATCGGACCCGACGGAAACATTCAACTTCAACTGATGGGCCTGGACTCGTGCGCCGGGGCGGGCCTCAACGTGGCCGCTCGGGGGAGACTGCCGACGGGCGTTCAGGCTCATCTGTCTAGAGATATTGTTCAGTCGAATCAGGAGGCAACTCTCGAGAGTCGCAAGGTCGCCCGGCTCCTCCTTTGCCATCACTCGATCGAGAACAGCTCGGGTGTCAACGCCATGCTGCACGCTATGGATCCGACTTCGAGGACGGATCTGGAGGGCTTCATGCAGACCAATTCAGTGCATGCCATTCTGACTGGTCACATACATTCGACGCGATTGCCACCCGCGCAGGCCGCGTACGGCGCGGAGTACCGCAGCGGGTCGGCTTGCCAGAGCCGCTCGCCCACGCATGAGATTCTCGTGCACCGGATCTCGGTCGAGGGAGGTTACTTGGTAATGCGGAGTGTGGCGCTGGCCCGAACGAAAGGGGGTCCGTTCGGGACAATGCAGCACGTTCATAGAAGGCTGGCCTAGCCAAGACCGTAGTCGCTCTGCTCGAGCCTTACCGTCACTCCCCGTTCTCCCACTCTTAGGCTCAGGTGGGGCAGAAGCGGCGTGGCCTCCGGCGTCTCCGCCCACTCGCGACAGGCGGTGGCGATTCGAGCCCACAGCCCGAGCGCATCACTCGGCTCGATACCGAGCTGCAGCGCCAGGTCCCGTGCAATCTCGGTAGCAGCGATCCGGACGCGCGGATCTTTGCGGTTCTCTGGGAGCCGAATGACCGAGCCCGGTCCCACCGTCACCTCGAAGTGAGGTTCGCTGTCAAGCTCCTCGATACTGCCCTCGGCCTCGACTCCACCTTCCGAGTGAAGGAGGGCTGAGCGTAGCAGGGCGCCCACCGCGGCGATTGCCCGGCCCACCACCTCGACGCTCGCCGTTCCGCCCCAGCGGTTTGAGAGGATCTGGGCGTTGTGCCCAATGATCGTCTCCCGGTCGCTCTGCGCCTGCGAGAGGAGATCGCTGTCCGGCGGCTCGGCCGAGTCATGCTCCCTCAGGGCCACCTCGATCTCGGCGAGCTTCTCCTCGTACGTCTTCATGTTCGTCTCCTACGCGAGCTGAGCGTTCACCACCTCACGCGCGCGCGCGAGCGCTTCGCGGACCTGGTGCGGCGTTAGGCTCAGATGCATCGCAACAGCTGCGATGCCGAGTTGGTGATTGATGAGGAGGTCGCAGACGCGAAGCTCGGTATGGGTGAGCCCTCCCGCGATGCCGAGTGCCGCGGCAAGCGCGAGAAATCCGTCCAGAACCAACTGCCTGGCCTTGTAGCGGCTGACTTCCAGCTTGGACGCGATCTCACGGAGGCTCTGCTCGCCATCCTCGATGCCCAGGAAAAGCGAGATCGCCTGCGCGTGCTCGGTAGGTAGGGTCTCAAGCGCGCGTAGAAGATCTTCGCGAGGGACGGTCGGTCGAAGCTCGTGGCCGTCGTCGGGAGGCTCCGCATGCTGTAGGTGGTTGAGCAGCTCGCGCTGGCGTCGAGTCGTCCTCGCAGCGCTCCGAACGAAGTTCCGAAAGGCGGCGCGGATGTAGGCGTCGCGTGCCGGTACATCCAGACTCCCTGTCCGCCGAAGGATCCGAGGCAGCTGCTCGAGAGCAAACGAGTGAACCAGATCGTTCGCCTCCACAGGCCCGAGAGTTCGCGCTGCGGCCGCGGCGACGCTCCCGAGGAGGTCCCGTTGCTCAAGCAGGATTTCCCAGACGTCACGCCAGGTAGGTTCGCGGTGGTCGCTCGACATGGTCGTTGCCTCGAGGGCTGGTCTACCCGCTTCGTCATCACTTACGGAACGACTGGAAGAGGCTAGTGGCCGAAAAAATCTCTCGACGATCGCTACGGCCACGTCTAGCTCTCGGAAATCGTTCGGTTTATCGGCTGCCTCAGCTTGCTCGGAGGCCGCGCCGGCCAACCGGAGATCTGAACGAGGTACGGCGCCGCGGAGGGGGGCGGCGAGGGATCTTGGGAGCGCCAACGCGGGTACTGACCAGCTCCAGCCCGTGACCCCGCCCCACGAATCCCGCGCCGTCGCCCCCCCGCTAGTGGCGGAGCGTGGCCACGCAGGCCGGCACGACCCTACACGAGCGCGAGGGCCGCGTTGGCTACGTCTTCGAGCGTCCGCCGCGGAGCCCCCGCGCGGCTGAGCGCGCTGATGCCTGCGAGCGAGGCGACGAGCAGGCGCGCGGTCGCGGCGGGGCCGGGTGCGTCCGGGCGCGGGGACCGACGTCGCTCGGCGGCGACGCAGCGCCGGAGGAACGCTTCGAGCGCGTCGAGCTCGCGGCGCACCTGGGCCGCGCTCTCGGGATCGAGGCGGGGGGTCTCGACGGCGGACGCGAGGAGGAGGCAGCCGCGCCCGAGCTCTCCGTCGGGCACGTCGAGCGCGGCGTCGATGAGGCGCGCGAACCAGCGCTCGAGGATCGCCCGCGGGCCATGGTCGCCATCGACGCCCTCGCGCACGAGCGCCGAGTACGCGGAGAGCGCCTCGCGGAAGAGCGCCTCCTTGCTCCCGAACGTGGCGTAGATACTGCCGGGCTGGAGGCCCATCGCCGGGCCGAGCGAGGAGAGCGACGCGCCCTGATAGCCCTCGCGCCAGAACACCTGCATGGCGGAGGCGACGACGGCGCCTCGATCGAAGCTCTTGGGACGGGCCACGAGGGGGAGCATAGCTTCGTTTTTGAGGGACCGCTCAAAAAGTTCTTGAGCGATCGCTCAAGACGATCCAAAGACCCTCTTCGGAGGACGCATGGAGCTGCACGAGACGACATCGACGGGGGAAGCGGACGAGCTGCGGTACGTGAAGGCCAACGGCCTCCGGTTCGCCTATCTCGAGGCGGGGGAGGGGCCGCTCGCGCTGCTCGTCCACGGCTTCCCCGACACGCCTCATGGCTTTCGCGAGCTCGTGCCCGCGCTCGTGAGCGCAGGCTACCGGGTGGTCGCGCCGTACACGCGCGGCTACGCGCCGACGGAGATCCCGGCGACGCGGGTCACCCGCATCGACGAGCTCGCGACGGATGTGCTCGCGCTCGTCGAGGCGCTCGGGCATCGCTCGTGCGTGCTCGTGGGCCACGACTGGGGCGCGGCGACGGCCTACCTCGCGGCGGCGAAGGAGCCTTCGCGCGTGGAGAAGCTGGTCACCATCGGGATCCCGCACCCGGCCGCCCTCGAGCCGTCGCTGCGCACGCTCTGGGTCGGGCGGCACTTCATCGACTTCAAGATCCCCGGCGCCGTCTCGCGCGTCGCGCGCGACGACCTCTCGCACATCGACCGGCTCTATCGGCGCTGGTCGCCGACGTGGCGCTTCGGCCCCGAGGAGACGGCGCCGGTGAAGGCGTCCTTCGCGGACCGCGCCAGCCTCGACGCGGCGCTCGGCTACTACCGTGGCTTCTCGCCGCGCGAGCGGTCCGAGGCGCTGCGCGGCAAGATCCGCGTGCCGACGCTCGCGGTGGCCGGCCTCGACGACCCGGCCATCGGCGTCGACGCATACGAGAAGGCGCGCCGGAAGTTCTCGGCCGACTACCGCGTCGCGGCGCTGCCCGGCGGGCACTTCGTCCACCGCGAGTGCCCGGTCGCGTTCCGCGACGCCGTGCTCGACTTCCTCGGCTAGCTAGTTAGCGCCGACGGATCGCGTCGAGGATTCGCGCCTCGAGCGCGGGATCCCGCGGCCCCACGATCGGACGGCGGGGGCTGTGGCCCGGGTCCTCGAGCGTGCGGCCCCGTCGGTTCCGGAGGGTCGGATCGGCGCCCGCTTCGAGCAGCACGGCGACGATCGCGTCGTGGCCGCGTCGCTTCGCGAGGAGCGCCGCGCCGTAGCCGTCCTCGTTCTGCACGTCGAGCGCGGCGCCCGCGTCGATCAGCGCGCGGGTCAGCTCGAGCCGGCCCTCGCAGGCGGCGCGGATCAAGGCGGTGTTGCCGCGGCCGTTGCGCGCGTCGAGCGCGGCGCCGGCTTCGATCAGCGCGAGCACGATCGCGGAGTACCCCTCGCTCACCGCCCAGATGAGGGGGGTCTCGTCGCCGTGGCTGAGCCGCGCGTCGAGGCCGTCGCGCGCCAGCAGGAAGAGGACCTCGTCCATGCGGCTCGCGTGCCGCGGGCAGGGATCGCCGAGCAGCGCGTCGATGGTGTCGTAGAGGTGGGCGCGGACCTGCGGCACGTTGAAGGCGGTGTTGCCGAGGAAGCCATGCCGCAGCGCGTGGTCGCCCGCGCGCGCCATGCCGACGACCCAGACGCGGTCCGAGGCCTCGCCGGCGGCGTCCACCATCTGCCCCGTCTCGCTGACGCGGATGCCGATGCCCGCGTGCTTCGCGGCGAGCCCGTCCTCGAGGAGCCGCTCCCAGATCGGGTGGCGGATGATGGTCCGGCCCACCGCGTTGATGATCACGTCGACGACGACGGTGCGGGTGGGCCGCGCGGGCTCGTCGACGTCCTGGTAGCGGACCTGGAAGGCCTCGTCGCGGTCCTCGATCGTCTCGATCTGCCCGCGCACGATCTCGAGCGCGCCCTCCGACTCGGCCGTCACGAGGCGGGTCGCGACCTCGTGGCTCGCGCCGATGGAGCTGACCGCGAGCGAGCGGCGGAAGCGGTGGAGCACGTCGGCGGCTTCGTGACAGCCGCCGAGCTCTCGCCGCATCACGTCCCAGAACGGGCGGATGGCCGCGAGGATGTCCTCGTGGCCGTGCCCCTTCGCGACGAAGCGCTCGAAGAAGTCCGACAGGCCCTCGTCGAACTCCTCGGCCGTGTCGGCACGCAGGAAATCGGGGAGCTCGTCGAGCACGAGCGGCTCGTTCTTCTGGTCCTCGGGGTACGCGTAGTGGCGGTACCCGTTGCGCGAGAGGAGCGTCAGCGCGCGATGCCCGCGCCGGAACAGGAGGCTCGCCTGCTCTTCGCCGGTGAGGCCGGTGCCGAGGATCAAGACGCGGGCGTCGGTCGGGATGGCCGCGCGGCGCTCGTGGCCCTCGAGGGTCAGCGGATCGACGATGACGCGATCGTGCTCGCGGAAGGCCTCGAGGTAGTCGGGCACCTTCACCGCGATCGAGCCCGACGCCATGATCACGCGGTCGGCCACGAGGCGCTCCCCCGAGCGCAGCGTCACCGCGACGCGGTCGTCCCCCTCGAGCTGCACGCGCATCGCCTCCCCCGTGACCGGGCGGTAGGTGACGAGCGGGTTGTCCACGCGCGCGCGCCGCCACGCGACGTAGCGCTGGATCAGCGGGCGAGGGATCGGTCGGTCCGGCGAGAACGCGGCCTCGCGCAGCGCCGGCGGCCAGCTCGCGCGCACCTCGGCGTCCTCGACCCATCGCAGGATCTCCTCGGGGTCGCGCCCGAGGTACATCTTGCGGAAGGCGAGGTTGGTCGTCTCGGACTCCGGGAACCGCTGGAAGCCCCAGCCGCCGAAGCGCCGCATAGGCTCGTGCTCGATCTCCACGATCTCGAGCGGCTCTCGCGCGCGCTGCCCGAGATACGTCCCCGCCTCGGCGCCCGCCACGCCCGCACCCACGATGATGATCTGCATGGCGCGCCTCCCCCAACGTCCGCAGAGGTCAGAAGGCGGGGTAGCAGACGTCGAAGCCGGTGCTCGCGGTCGTGCACTGCCAGCCGGGCCGGCAGTCGCTGCCGCCGGGGGTGCAGCTCTCGAGGCAGAGGGGGACCATGTCCATCGGGGGGCCCGAGCCGACGACCGCGCGCACGCGCACGCAGTGGCCACCGGGGCAGGAGCGCGTGTCGTCCGGACCCGTGCAGGCGTGGGTGCACAGCTGCTGAGTCGTCGAGCCGACGAGCCCCATGCAGTCGTCGACCCCGGGGCAGTCCGTGTCGCTCGAGCACTCCTCGTACAGGCGATCCGTCGGTCCCGCATCCGTCCCACCGTCGGTCGGGCCGGGGCCGGCGTCGAAGCCGGGCGGCGGGCCCGCGTCGACGGGGACGGGGCGAACGGCGTCCTCGCAGGCCTCCGAGAGCGCGGGGCCGCCCGACTCGCACACGGCACCGCGGATCGAAGCGGCGCAGGTGTCGAGGAGGCCGTCGTCGGCGATCACCCGGATGTCGCACGCGGCGTCTCGGCAGCACTCGAAGCCCGCGACGCGCTCGCAGTCCTCCTGGGTGCCCGCCCAGTCCATGCAGCGGATCCTGTACTCACAGAGCGAGGGGACGAGGCGGTCGCAGACCTCTCCGGCGCTGCGCTCGCCGTTGGTGCAGGCGCTGAGGAGGAGGACGGCGGCGAGGAGGTGGCGGCGCATGGGGCCCGACCCTTTCACGCGATCGACGCTCGGTCCAACCGCCCAAGGGTCTTCTCAGGCGAGATCCGATCGGTCGAGCGCGGTCGAGCCTCCGGAGGCACGATCTGGCACGCCCCTCGTGGCCGCGGCCGGTGCGTGAGGCGGCCTGGCACCGGACCTGCACACGGGCCTCGCATGCGACGACGCGCCCCCTGGCTCCTCCTCGGACTCTTCCTCTGCCTGGCCCTCGCGGGGTGTCCCCCGGAGCAGCTCCCGAACGGTCAGCTCGGCCAGATCCTCTTCCTGCTCGACGGCCGCGACTCCGACGCGTTCGACATCGCGGCGGGTGGATCCTCGGTGACGCTCAGCGGCGTGGTCCTCGAGGGTGACGCCCGCGCCGACCAGCTGCGGTTCGAGTCGGACGCCCCGACCGTGCTCGCGGCCACGCCGGACGGCCAGCTCACGAGCGGCGAGCCCGGCGTCGCGACGCTCTCGGCGTTCGACGCCCGCGGCGAGCTCGTGGACCGCGTCGACGTGACGGTCGCCGCGATCACCGACATCACGCTCCGGACCGTGGGCGTCGACGCGCCGACGGTTCTCCTCGCGGGCTACGAGCACGGCGTCCTGGTCCAGCTCTCCGCCGGCGGCCGCTCGCTGCTCGGCACCGGGGACCTGGTGCTCGAAGGGGACGGGCTCACCGTCGGATCGAGCGACGCCTACGACTCGGACGTCTTCGTCACGGGGACGACCGAGGGCGAGGCGGTGCTCACCGCGCGCGGCGGCGTGGCGGAGACCCACCTGGCCCTGCGCGTCGTGGCGCCGGAGGCCGTCGACCGCGTGGAGCTCGACGGCGGCTGGGCCGCGGGGGGCGGCGACGACCGAGTCGCGGTGCGCTACTACGTCTCCGCGTTCTCCGGCGCCGACCGCGTCGCCGGCGCGCGGTGCGCGTGGGAGCCGAGCGGCGCGACCGTGGGCCTCGACTCGATGGGCAGCGACGGCCGCACGACGACCGACTTCTGGACGGCCGACGCCACCTTCTCGGTCACGTGCGTGATCGGGAGCTACAGCGAGCACTTCGACTTGACGGTTCCGCCCGACGAGGGGTGAGCCAGCGCGGCGACGAAGCCGGCTCCTGGTCGGGTTTCACGAGCCGATCACGGCGGGCGGCGCCATTCTTCGTCCCGCCATGACGGAACGACTCGACCTCGACGACGACGCGCGAGTGCTGGTGCTCACCGGCGCGGGCGCGTCGAAGGACAGCGGCATCCCCACCTTCCGCGACGCGGACGGGCTATGGGAGGGACACGACGTCGGCGAGGTCGCGTCGCCCGAGGGCTTCGCCCGCAATCCCCGGCTCGTCTGGAAGTTCTACTCCGAGCGCCGACGAGGCGTGTTGCAAGCCGACCCGAACGAGGGCCACTACGCGCTCGCGAAGCTCGAGGAGCAGCTCGGCGATCGCTTCCTCCTCGTGACGCAGAACGTCGACGCGCTGCACGCCCGCGCGGGCAGCCAGCGCATGGTCGAGATCCACGGCAACCTCCTCGTGACCCGCTGCACGACGTGCGCGCGTGCACCGTTCGTCGATCACGACCTCTACCTCGACACGCTGCCGATGTGCAGAGAGTGCGACGCGCGCGGCGAGGAAGGGATCCTGCGACCGCACATCGTCTGGTTCGGCGAGATGCTGGACTCCACGCACCTCGAGCGCATCGAGCGCTTCATGATCGAGGCGGGCCCGCGCCTGCGCTTCGTCGCCGTCGGAACCTCGGGCGTCGTGTGGCCCGCCGCGGGGCTCGTGGAAGGAGCACGCAAAGTGGGTGGACGTAGCTGGCTCGTCAACGCCGAGCCCGCCGACAACACCGATGCGTTCGATCGCTTCGTCGAGGGGCGCAGCGCCGAGATGCTCCCTGCGTTCCTCGGGCTCGTATAGCTGCGAGCCGGGGCTCTCGTGAGCGTGTCCACGCGGACCAGCGTGAGCTCCCCGGCACGCTCTCGTCGTTGGATTCCAGACCACCGCTCGAGCGCGGGGCGCGCGGCGTCGCGGTCCACCATCAGCCACGGGACGGGTGCCGTCTCGTCGAGCGGAGTCACCGGACCGGGTAGCCGCCAGCCAGACAGATCGCGAGAGACTGCATGCGGCGTCCGACATGATCGGGGATGGCCATCTCCTGGTTGCCGCCGGGCAGCTCGAGGCGAAGAGCGCTCGTCGGGGCGTGGCTCAGCGTCTCGAGCGCGCGGTCGTCGACGGCCGCCAGCACGTCCCAGGTCGTGAGGTGACGCTGAGTCGGGGCGCTGTAGATGCTACCGGTGCCAGGGATGTTCCGTTGCATGATGGCGGGGTGCGAGTCACGGCCCACTTCGAGGGAGAGTGTCTCGTCGCCTACTGCGACTCTGAGCGGTGTTCCCCTCGGGATCTCGCCCCCCATGACGGTGCCGACGGTCCAGATGGACTTGAGCGACGTCTGCTGACCCTCACGAGCTATCAGCCCGATTCCAGCGGTGTCGTCCCGGTAGCGAAACACATTGCCCCTCCCCGCTGGCCCGAACGCGCTTGGGTAGCGATGCGCGACGCGACACGACTCCGGACCAGTGCGCACCTCGAAGGGCCCACAGCCGAACGAGATCGACAAGAGAAACGCGATAGAGACGACCGAGCGGCGCATCATACGCACGACTCTATCGCATCGACGTGCCGTGGCTCCTGGGATTGTCCAGCGGAGAGAATGCCAAGGGAGAAGCGGGGTCAGTCCGAGCCCTACGCGGACGGTTCTTCGGCTGACGCCTCAGAAGGCGCCGGTGACCCCTCCGGGGCCGGCCGAGATGCGCACGCCGTTCCCCTCGAGGTGCGGGTACGCGCGGAAGACCCCATCGAGGACCATCCCCAGCCCGAACGAGTCAAGCAGACCCCCGACCATCGCGACACAGAACCCGAAGAGTCCGAGGTCGCCTGGTCGCCCATCGATCGACGCGAGCGCGTGCAGGACGGGGAGAAAGGCGAGGCCGTCGTTCTCCTCGGCGCTGGCGAGTCCTCCGAGCACACCCAGCGTGTATCCCGAAGCGAAGAGGGCGAGGCCACCCACCCAGCGAGCCCAATCTGGGTGGATGGCGGCTCGGGGATCCCGCAGCCCGACGAGGCCCTCGGGGGGTGGGAGCGGGAGGTGGGCGTTCGTCGCCCAAGGCGCCGTGGGAGCAGCGAGCGTGGCGGCGATCCCGCCCGGCGCGACGCTGGCGGTTCCAGCAGTGCCCGGATCCGGGATGCAGACCTCCCCCTCGGCTCCCATCCCCGCGGGGCAGGCGCTCGGCGGCCCCGAGCAGCGCGAGCTCGCAGCGTCCCATCGCTGTCCAGGCCAGCAGCAGCGGCCGGCGGTCATCGGGCTCACTTCGCGACCCGAGGCGCACTGGGCCTCGGCGCGCGCAGCGAAGGAGGCGAGGAGCAGGAATGCGCACAGCCCGCGGATCAACGGCGCCTCCGCGCGAGCTCGAAGTCGCTCGCGAGCTGCACGTACTCGTCGCGCAGGCCGTTGTGCACGGTGTCGTATCGCTCGTGCCGCTCGTGGACGAGCGGCCCCTCGACCCGGAGCTGAATCCACCCACCGCGGTAGCACTGAAAGACGAACCGCCCCCGCCGCCTCCGGCTGTCATGGTAGCGCGACAACACCACGATCCGCCCGTCGCTGGTCTGTTCTTCCACCGTGTAGCCGCGCTCCCTCAGGCGCTCGGCGACTCGCTCGACCAGCTCGGATTCGCCGAGGGAGTCGTAGGGGCCGTACAGGGCTACGTGCGCGTCGCCATAGAAGGCGCAGCCGCTCGTCGACACGAGGATCAGGAGCACGATCCAGAAGGAGTGTCTCACTGGGTCGAGACCGTGTCTCACGTGCGGCAGGTCCGGCACTGTCGCGTGGTGGAAACGGCGCTCATGTCCGAAGAGTCGCTCGAACGTGGGTCGCACCGTGAGCCTTTTCTGTCTCCGTAGAGTGACCATCTCTCCGTGAAGGACGGTCGAACGAACGCGTCAGAGCTACGGCACGCGGCGTGTGCACGAGCGGGTCGTGCGGCTGCCGCCGCCGGTGCGCTACTCGGTGCCGAAACGACCCCAGTGCTGAGTCAGCGCCTCGGCCGCAGCCGCCGCATCGCAGTCGCGGGTTCGCTTCGACATGTGCACGAGGAAGGCGCCGACGACCGCCGACTGTTCGGCGGTGAGCATCCGATGGCGGCGTCGACGGTGCTCGTTCAGCTCGCGGTCGCCGGACAGAAGCAGCGAGTAGATGGTGTGGTCGACCACGTCGCCTCGATGACGAAGCGACCACTCCATGTAGCGCGGCAGGTAGTGACACCAGCTCTGCGCGTCGAGGTGATTGAGAGCGTTGCGGCACTCCACCACGGCGGAGTCGGAGACCTGCTGCCACGACGTCTCCGTGTCTCGACGGCGCGCTCTCTCGCGCTCGGCGACGGTGCCGTACCCGTCGATGACCTCGGCCTCGTGAAGTGTGATCTCTCCCCGCGGTACGCCCTCGAAGGCGACGTGGATGGCTCGAACGATGGCGTCGATTTCGCTCTGCACCGGCTTCACCCCACACGGGTTCGTCGCGAACAGTCTAGCAACTCGAAGATGACAAGGCGTCTTACACCACCTTCCTGCACCAACTCAGCAGCGACCGAGGCAGCGCCCGACGGGGTCCGATCGCGAGACGCAGGCGTCGCTCCGCGGCGCGCGAGGAGGGCGGTCGCACGTCGGCTCCGGCTCGCCACCTCCTCGTGGGATCAGGAGGACGAGGGTTCGCGCGGGCGCGGACTCGTAGTGCTCGTGGACCCAGGACGCCCAGGCACGCACTCGCCACCCCTCGGACGACTCACTGACCCCGACCAGGCCCCACTGCTGCGCGTCCTCGGGGATGAGGTCGAGCTGAACGGCGGCTCGGCCGGGGGCGCGGAAGCGGGCTCGGCGGTTCTCGTCGACGGCTACCCATCCCACCCCGCTCGGCCCTCGCCAGGCGAGCGCTTCGGGCGCGTCGATCCCCTCGGCGACCCTCCCGTCGACGACGAGCTGGAGCTGTCCTTGGACGGGCCGCAGCGCGACCCCGGGACAGCGTGGCAGCTCGGGCGGCGTCGCCGCCTCGGGTTCCTCGCACGGAGGCGAGCCCGCGCGAACGCTCGGGGTGCCGCATGCGAACAGCATGGAGGCGCAGAGCGCGACGCCGCGGGCCCTCATCGGCGCTCGCGCCGCCGCTGCGAGCGTTCGAAGTCGTCCCTTCGTTCGACGAAGCGAGCTCGCTCGCGTCGCAGCTCGGCCGAGGCCTGGCGGAGCGCGGCGGTCTCCCGCATCCACTGCAGGATGCGGCGACCCATGACGCCGCCGACCTGGTTGACGATGGTCGCGACGTGGGGGTCCTCGACGCGTCGGCCGTTGCGGCGCGTCGTCTCCAGGTCCCAGTAGTGATCGATCAGATCACCCTCGGCGTCCGCGAGGTTGTGAGGCGTCCCCGGCCGAGCCATCGCGTGCTCCGCCGCTCGATGCCGAGACTCCTGCGCGGGCCGCCCGGGGAGCCCGCCGCCAGGAGGTGGCTGATAGAAGCTTACGTCGCGCCACGCGTGCACGCACAGCTCGTGGATCAGCGTGCGTCCGATATCCAACGATGTTCGCGGCACCCACGACGGACTCGATGCGCTGCGGCGCCTCGACGTCGCCACGGTCACCTCCACCGAGCTCGCTGGCGCGGGGAGGTAGGCGTAGGTCCGCCCCGGAACGGCGTGGCCGCCGAAATCGGGCCGCGTGACCCCATACGCCCCGCCCCGCGCAATGGAGGCAGTGAGGCGTGGCCGTACGACGGCGTCGCTCTCGACGAGCTCGTAGAGGCGAAGGAAGGTCCACGAGAGCCCGACCGCGCCGCGGCCGGCTCGCGCGAGCCCCTCATCGATGTGCAGGCGACCGTCGACAGCAGTGACGGCGTCTCCTTCGGCGAGGGCGAAGCGTAGGCCGCGACCGACCGCGTCCCGCTGAGCGCGTCCGATCGCGACGAGGAACGCGACGATCGCGTTGGCCTGGCGCCGAGCCAGGCCGTGGTCGGGGTGGAGCTCGATGGTCATCGCGGAAGGGCCGAGTCGGAGTCTGCATGGCCGTCCCGGGGCGCGCCAAGAGCGAGATCCTCCCGAGCTTCGGGATCAAGTCACCGGTCGGAGCCCGCGTCGCTCCCACGCGGTTGGAATGGGCCCTGCAGAGAGCGAGGTCGCTCTCTGGGAACGACACCAAATGACACAACCCTCTCGAATCCACCTCGTCCTCTTCGTCGCTGCCGTCATCGGCACCGCCAGCCCGGCGGCCGCCTGGAGCGACGCGGGCGTAGACTACTGTCCCATCTCCACCCTTCGGCCCGACACCTCGGAGATCCCGTCCGACCTGCCAGGGCTCGTCGGGTCGTACGCGTTCGGCGGAGACACGATCACGATCGAGCGGGTCCACGAGGACGGGACGCTCGAGCCGGTCGAGACGACCACGATGATCGTCAGCCGGGGCTCCGAGACGCTGATCGCGGTGGTGGGTGGTTGGGTCGAAGGCGCGCGCTACCGCGTGAGCGCGATGTCCGCCTGCGAGGAGGACGAGCGCTTCTACGACGTGGGCGCGCCGATCACCACGCCGCCTAGCTTGGGCACCGTGCGCTCGGACCCGGCGCGCTGGATGGACGCGGACCGCGCGGTCACCGATGTCTGGCTCGACCTGTCCGCCGAGGCGGCGCCCTTCGCAGGCTTGTGGGACGTCTACTTCGAGATCGACGGCCACGAGCCGCGAAGGCTCGGTGTCCTCTCCGACCCTGCTCAGAGCTCCCTCAACCTGGATTGCGACGGACGCGGCGGCCTCTGGAGCGAAGGCCCGCACGAGGTCCGCTTCCAGGCCGGTCCTCCGGGGGCGGACCCGATCGCGACCAGCCCCCTCACGACGATCACCCTCACCTGTCCCGCGAGCGATCCCCCGCCGTCCACGGGCGGATGCTCGGTCGGTGCGCCAGCGCCCTCGGGTCGCCTGGCCGGCCTCGCGATCGCTGGCCTCGCGCTCGTCTTCGCGCGCCGCCGGCGCCCACGGACCGTCGGCCGTCGCGCTCGCGGCTAGCAATTCGCTTTGCGAGCTACAGGCTCGCGTCGTCGAATCGTGTCGTCGTCCAGGCTTCGGTCGCGATTGTCGCGGTTCGCCGAATTCGAGAGCGCCCTCGCACCGATCCGCAAGCGCCTCGACAAGATGTTCACGCGAGTGGTCACGCTCGTCGCGACGTCGGCCGGCGCGCTGCAAGTCCGGCGGCTGGCCCGCGAACGCGGCGTCGAGGCCCTCGTGACGCACGACGAAGACGAGGCGCTGCGGATGTGCCACGGCCGCTGAGGACGCGCGCCGGGCACCGCCGGCTCGCTCGCACCGACGACGCGGGCGCGACGGGCCCATGATAGCTTCGCTCGGGCGAGGACGATGCCGACACGCAGGAGCACGGAGCCCGACATCCAGGCCCTGCGGGGACTGCACCTCTACCACGCCAAGCTGTCCAACAGCTCGATGCGCGTGCGGCTGTTGCTCGAGGAGAAGGGGCTGGTCTGGACCTCCCACCTCTTGGACGCCACCCGGCAAGACAACCTCGACGACGGCTACCTGCGCATCAACCCGACCAGTCTCCTCCCCTCGCTGGTCCACGACGGCGTGGTGGTCACCGAGTCCAACGACATCCTCTACCACCTCGAGGAGCGGTTCCCCGAGCCCCGGCTCTCCCCTGTCGAGGAGAGCGAACGTGCGGTGATGCGCGAGTGGGTCGACCTGGCGGCGAGCAGCCACCCCACCACCCTCAAGCCCTGGCAGTACGCCGTCACCGGGACCCGAACCAAGCGCCCGCAGGACATGGAGCGCTACCGTCAGCTCCAGTCCGATCCCGACCTGGTCGCCTTCCACCAGCGGTCGCTGGACGGCTTCACCGAGGCCGAGATCGCGGACGCGGTCCAGCGCAACCACGCCATCCTCGCCCGGATGGAGGGCGCCTTGACGGGAGCCCCCTGGCTCGTGGGTGGCTATGGGCTCGCCGACATCGCGTGGTTTCCCAACGTGCTGCTCCTCGACCTGCTCGGCTTTCCCACCGGCGACTACCCCGCGGTACGACGATGGCTCGCCACGGCTCGGTCACGCCCCACGGCGCGCAGCGCGATCGGGCGGAGCCCGCTACGCCTGCCGGGCTGGCTGCTCCGACCCATCGTGCGCGTCCGCAAGGCGCTCCCGTCGAGGGGCTAGGGAGGTCGCGGTCGCCGGCGCGGATCCGCGGGATCGTGCGCGGCGCACCTTCGCCGCCCGCGATGGTTGCGGCGGGGCGTGGCACCTCCATTGCACCTACACTCGGGGACTTCATGCGATGGCACGACACGACACTCGCCTTGCTCGCGCTCTCGCTCGCGGTGGCGTGCTCCAACTCCCACGGCACCACCGACGACGCCGGGCCGGTCGGCGCTGACGGAGGGACCGACGCGGGCGCCGGACCCGCGCACTGCGATGGGCTGTCGCCGGCTGCGTGTTTCGGCGATCCGCTGTGCGCGCCGGTCTTCGATGACGCCTGCTGCCCGAGCTGCACCGACGGGCCGTGCGCGGACTGCACCGACTACACCTACTTCGGCTGTCAGCCGTTCGAGGGCTGCCGCTCCCATTGCGGCGCAGGTCCGTCGTGGGGGTGTTATCCCAGCGCGCCCGATTGCTCGACGGCGCTCCCGGTCGACGAGGACAGCTGCAGCCAACCGGGCTGCGTGCCCGTGACCGCACCCGCTGGCGAGCCGTCACCCATGGGGCAGTGCGTGCCGATCACGGGGGCGAGCTGCACGGTCGCGTGTCGGCGTGCTCCGCCGGCCTGTCCCACCGGTACCGTGCCCGAGGGAGACGGCACCTGTTACACCGATCGCTGCATCCCGGCGTTCGTCTGCCAAGCGCGCTGACTCGTGCAGCGGGCCGGTCCGCTGGTCGGCCGCCGACCCTCATCCTCGTCGGTCCGGACGCCCACCCCGACCGTTTCAGGTGGCCGACGACTGCTGCACCCGGCGTTGCGAGTGGTTTCGCGCCGCGTCGATCACGAAGCGGCCCCCGAAGAAGGCCAGGCCCACCCACGGCGCGCCGTGGAGGACCAGATCGAAGATGTCGATCGGCGCCGTGAGCGTGCCGTTCGCGAGGTTCACGAGCTGTTTGTACACGTGGGCGTGGGGATAGAACGGTGCGAGACCCAGCGTGAGCGACGCGAGGCCCGCTCCCATCACGCGCGCGCGGTGGCGAGGCCAGGTCGCGGCGAGGCTGTCGCGGAGGTTGGAGGCAGAGGTCATGGGACCAGACCACAGCGAAGCGCGTGCCAAGGACGCACCCGCCCTCGTCCGCCCCGCGAATGCAACGAGCCGCAACCGACGGTGATGATGGTGACCGGGTCTCAGGGCCATGCACCTAGCGCTGCGTTCGGACTCGTGCGCCACTAGGGGGCGTGACATCCCTCGGGCCGAGCGCTCGCCTCCGTTGGCTCCTCCTCGCGCTGCTCCTCTGTGCCTGCGCTGAGGAGGGCGCCGATCCGCCTCGCGCGTCCGTGCCCGACGAGGCCGAGACCTCGACCGTCGAGGCGGTCGCGCCGGTCGCGCCGGAGCCGGGCGCGGCGGAGCCCGCACCCACGCCAAGCCCGCCTCTCGTCGACCTGCTTCATGCCACGCCGACCACCCTCACGGTCTCGAGCGCCTATCAAGATCAGAGCGCGCAGATCGCGAGGCTCGTGGACGGCGATCTCGAGTCCGCTTGGAACTCGCGCACCGGCGACCTCATGGGGGCGTGGATCGAGGTCGACGTCCCGGCCGGCGCGACCGTCCACGAGATCGCGCTCACGGTCGGCTTCACGCACGTTCAGCGTGGGAACGATCTGTTCACGGGGAACCACCGCGTCGCCGAGGTGCGCGTGTCGCACGACGACGTCGTGCTCGGGACACACCCCCTCGACGTCGAGTCACGTGATCTCCAGCGCGTCCCCGCCGCGGGCGGCGGTGGGCGCTACCGCCTGACGGTGACCCGCGTCGTCGAGGGCGCGCGCGCGGAGTGGAGGGAGACCTGCATCTCGGAGCTCCAGGTCTGGGGTGAGGCGCCCGGCGCCGAGGCGGGAGCCCAGACACCGACGCTCCGAGTCGCCGCGTCCGACGAGTCGGGGAGCGACGCGCCAGCGAACGACGAGCCGGTCCTCGCGCCGACCGAGCCGGCGCCCGCGGCCGTCGCGGACGCCGCGTACTTCGCGGTCGGCGGACGCGGGCTCGTCCGCCTCTCGGCCCAGGGCGTCGAGACGCTCTTCGAGGGCCCGGTGGTCGACTTCGCGGTGGACGGGGAGGGCCGGGTGTTCGTGCTCGGATCCGGCGGCGGCTCCCCGATCGACATCGGGCGCCGCCTCTTCGTCGTCGCCGACGGCCAGCGCCGCGAGCTCGCGGTGCCGGACCAGGAGACCTTCCACTCCATCGCCGTCGATGCCCACGGCGCCCCCGTCCTCGCGGGCGCGTTCGGAATCTGGCGGCGCCAGGGGCGGGGCTGGTCCCCGGGCGACGTCATGGACGACGCCGAGGACGAGTTCGCCGCGCAGCAGCCGCAGGAGGCGGTCGTGGCCGCGGACGGCGTCATCTGGGCGCGCGGCCAGCACACGATCTTCCAGGGCCGCGGCGGTCGATACCGCGAGGAGCGCATCCCGCTCTTCGGCGACACCAACGCGGTCGACCTCGCCGTGGCGGGCGGCGTCGTGGCCGTCGTCTCGAACCTCAACCTCTGCGTCCACCGCAGCTACTGGCGCTGCACACCACCTGGGTGGCGACGGGTCACCGTCGGTCCGGACGGCACGGTCGCCGCCGGCGGCTACGACCGCGCGATCGTCGCGCCGCCGACCGGCGATCCCGTCTCCGTCGCGCTCGCCGACGCGGGCATCGTCACCGACGTCGCGCGCGACACGCGGGGCCGGACGTGGATCACGTCGACCGGAGGCCTCTCCGTGCTCGGGCCGGATCACGCGGTGGCGCGTCGCTGGGCGCGTGGAGCGGTGCCGGGGCTCGGAGGGCACGCGGATCGGATCGTGGTCGCCGGGCTCGGCCCGGAGCTGCCCCCGGCGCCGTGAGACGACGAGGCCGAGCGCCGCCGCCGACCTGCGTCGCGATCCCAGGAACGCGCGGCGGCCGCCGACGGCGATTGACTCCGACGAGCCACGTCAGCGCGCGGCGAAGCCACGCACGAGCGTGGTGAAGGCCGCGCGCCAGGTCGTCTCCTCCTGGTTCGAGGGGAGGAGCCGCATCGTGTCGCCGCGCAGCTCGAGGTTGCCGAGCCCTTCACAGAGCGCCTGGAACTCGATCAGCGCCTCGGTCGGCGCCTTCTCGCCGAGCTGGCCGGCGGCCTCGAGGCGCCGGATCTTCTCGACGAGCCGGTCGAAGGCGCGCGCGCGCGCGGCGACGAGCTGGGGGCCCGGCTCGAGGTCGGGCGCCACGCGCTGGAAGGCGATTCGGAAGAGGCTCGGGTGCTCTCGGACGAACGGACGGAACACGGTCACTCCGGCCTCGATCAGATCGCCGGCGGGATCGTCGGTCTCGGGCAAGGTGGTCAGCCCGCGATCGAGGAGCTCGTAGGCTCGCTCCGCGAGCGAGTCGATGAGCAGACCCTCGCGCGACCCGAACAGGCTGTAGACCGCGCGCGTCGTCGTGCCGACCTCGTCGGCCACCGCGCGGACCGACACGCCGTCGGCTCCGCGCTCGTCGAAGAGGCGCTCCGCCGCCGCTCGGAGCGCCTCGCGCGTCACTTCGTCGTGCTCCCGGGGTCTGCCCAACTCGACGTTGACCTTAGCCCAACCCTGGTTATGATACGCGTTACGTTACGCGTAACGAAACGAGGGCACATGACGACTGAGCGACGCTACCGCGAGGCCGAAGGCCGATTGTTCGATGACGCGGGGATCACCCCCCGAGAGCACCACGTGACCCTTCGGACCCTCGGGACCCAATGTCGAGTCCTCGAAGTCGGGTCGGGGCGCCCGGTGCTCTTCCTTCCCGGTGGGCCCAACGCGGCGGCCACCTGGGCGTACGTCGCCGGGCGCACGCGGGGCGTCCGCTGGCTCCTCGTCGATCGCCCCGGCACGGGGCTGAGCGAGCCCCCGCGCGAGGTGCCGACGCCGGCCACGCTCCCCACCTTCGTCGAAGCGCTCGTGGGTGACCTCCTCGACGGCCTCGGTCTGGACCGCGCGGGGATCGCGGGCTCGTCCTTTGGCGGGTACTGCGCGCTGCGCGGTGCGGCCGCGCATCCCGACCGCGTGTCCGCCGTGCTGCTCGCGGGCTGTCCAGCCTTCGTCCCCGGGTGGACCGCGCCGTCCTTCTTCACGCTGCTGCGCACCCCCTTGATCGGGCGGCTCCTCCTGAGCCTGCCCGTCACGGACGCCTCGGCGCGGCTCGGGCTCCGACAGATGGGCCACGCGCGCTCGCTCGCCGAGGGCACGATCTCCGCGCCCATGCTGGACTGGGTGCGCACCTGGCAGCGAGACACCGAGACGATGCGTCACGACGCCGCGATGATCGTCGCGTGTGGGACCCGTCGCGACGGCTTCGCGCCCGAGCTCGATCTGACCGCGTCGACCCTCGGCGCCGTGCGGGCCCCCGTGCGAATCCAGATCGGGACCGACGACGTCGTCGGCGGACCCGAGGTGGCGGCGCGGCTCGCCTCGCTGCTCCCGGACGCGAGCGTCGAGACATGGGAGCACGCAGGCCACCTGCCGTGGCTCGATCGACCGCTCGAGACGGCGGCTGGCGCGGAGCTCCACTTCGGCGCGTCGTCCGCGGAGAGACGGCTCCGATCACCGAGGGCTTGATCGTCGCGCGGAGGGGCCTTCGTCTGCGCGCGTCAGTACTCCGGCGCCCGGTTCATGCGGGCGATCTCGACCTCGCGGCGGGCCCTGAGCTCGAAGCCGGTGAAGCTCGCGGCCGACGCGATGCACGCGGCGAGCGCCACCGCGAGCGTGGCGTCGATGCCGCGCTCGGCGGTCCCCACCACGAAGCAGAGGGTGGCGAAGAAGACGAACGCGCTGAGAAGCTGAAGACGGCGGGTCTGGGGCATGACCCTCGGAATCTGACCATCGAGCCCGCCGCTGGCGACCACAGGGCGGTTTCACTCGTGCGGTGACCTGACACCACGCGGCGACTGAGCGTCCCCCTCGGTTTCCCGATCAGGCGGGGTGCTGGCAACCTTGGAGCATGCGCATCCTCGGTCTGTTCGGTGGGCTCACCCTCCTCGTCGCATGCGGCGGGGACGTGGTGATGGACGCGGGCGGACGAGATGGCGGAGCGGATGGCGGGAGCGCCGCCGACGCGGGCGGCACGGACGCGGGCGGCATGGACGCGGGCGGCACGGACGCGGGCGGCGCGGACGCGGGCGGTATCGATGCGGGCGACACGGACGGGGGCAGCACGGACGCGGGCAGCACGGACGCGGGTAGCATGGACGCGGGCAGCACGGACGCGGGCAGCATGGACGCGGGCGGCACGGACGCGGGTGGCACCGATGCCGGGCTCGCGGACGCCATGTCGAGCGCTGACGCCGGCAACCCCTGCGAGACGCTCGGAGGGATCTGCGCCGGCTCGGCCACCGACTGCACCAGCGGGGGCGGCGCGCTGCTGCCAGCCGGCGATCCCGGCTGCGTCTTCGTCCCCAGCCCGGGCGCCTGCTGCGCGCCGCCGCCGGACGTGGGCACGGGGGACACGTGCGAGGCGCGCGGCGGCGTCTGCGCACCCCTCGCCGGCTGCAACTTCGTGAACGGCGCCTTCGCGCTCACGAGCGATCGTTGCGACGACCCGTTCTACCTCTGCTGCGTGGTGGGGACGGTCTGCGGCGAAGAGGACATGCACTGCTGCGACGCGAGCTCGGGAGCGACCTACAGGACCACGTGCGACCGCGGAGCGTGGACGTGCGATCACATACCCGGCACGGTGCTGGCGCCCCGCGACCGGTGCCCGTGATTGCAGCCGGGTCAGGGATCCCACGGGTTGCGGTCGGGCGTTGCTCCGGAGACCCTCACGGGATGCTCCGCCGAACCGTGTTGCTCTCGTCTCTCCTCACCGTCGCGTGCAGCGGTGGCTCGTCGGCCGCGAACGATCCGCCGCTGCCGCACATGGCTCCAGCGGCGGCGCCCACCGAGTCGGCGGAGCCGACCGAGACCGACGAGGAGCCTGCCGTGGCGGCGGGGATCTCCTGTCCGGATTACAACCTCGGGGGGACGTCGTTCGACTCGGGGTGGAGCCAGCTGACGGGCTGCAGTGACTCGACGGTCCGCTGGCTCGACTGCACCCAAGGGCGGTGCGAGTGCAAGACGGGGCCGGACGGGGTCGACCTCTACGGCCCGGAGATCCAGACGGAGCGCGCGTTCGAGCCGACGGGCGCGTTTCCGCCCGACCTCGGTGGATGGCTTCAGCTCATGCGCGAAGGGTGCGGCTGGAACATGGCGCAGCCGTGAGCGGCGCTACGTGCGCGAGGCGTCGGCCTCCGCGACGAAGAGGGTCGCGGTGCGGATCCTCCTGTCATCGTCGAAGGTGAAGAGCGCGACCCCGGTCTGCGGCTCGCCCTCGCGCGCGAAGTCGATCCGGGCGGCTACTGTCTGTCCGCAGGCGATGGGGTTGGACACGCGGAGCTGTGCGAGGTCGACGAGCGCTTCTCGCGCCGGCGACGTGTCCGCCAGGAGCGCGCCGAGCGCGGCCTCGTCCTTCGCCGCGACCGCGCGGCCGAGCGCGACGGCCGCGGCCTCGCCTCGTCCGAACACGCCTCTCGTGAGCGCCTTCAGGTAGCCGAGGATCCCGCGCAGGCGCTGGTTGGCGAGCAAGCGCAGGCTCAAGAGGGTCATCGACCACCACGCGAGGGGGCCGCCGAGCAGGACCTTCACGACCATCCGACGCAGCGACCAGTGCGCCGCGAGCCGCGTGACGAGCAGCCCGTCGGCCCCTTCGTCGAGCTCGTAGATCACGTAGGCGGGGACCTGGAGCGTGAAGCCCGACGCGAAGCGCGTGTGGATCGTGACGTCACGTCCGATGGCGAGATCGTGACGGCCGTCTCGCGCCACCTCGAAGCGGATGTCCGTGCCGGCGATGAAGGTGTCCCAGAAGAGGCCGAGCTGATCCTCGCCGCCCGGGCCGGCGCGCAGATGCGGGCCGGCGCCCACGGGGTCCTCGATGATGCCGTCGGGCGCGAAGAGGCTCACCCAGCCGGCTCGATCCTGCGCCGCGACCATCGCCGGGGAGGCCTCGACGACCTCCATGAGCTGGTCGAGGGGCGGTTGCATCGCGCGGAGCATCGCAGGCGGGCAGTGGGTATGGAAACGCAAATCGCTTGGCGGTCGCCCGCACGAGCGAGAGCGGGAACGGGAGCACGCGCAGGAGTCCGAGGAAGAGCACGAGCCGAAGCCTGAGCGGAGCACGAGCCCAACCACGAGCGGGAGCACGAGCGCGAGCAGGGCCGGCCGGGGCCCGCCCACCCGCCGCCCCATCACCGTTCGAGTCGCATGGAGGCCGTGGTCCGCGCGAAGCGCGGCCCGGCCGACCGGCGCGCTCCGCGCGCCGACGGCGCGAAGCGCCCCTCCGTCGTAGGCGCGCAGCGCCGGAGACGGAGGCCGAGGGGGTGAGCCGGCGCCGCAGGCGCCGGCGAGGGGGACTGGGGTCCCCCTGGGGGACAGAACTCCCACGGGCCCGCACGTGGCCAGCGTCCCTACCGCCTCAAAACGTCGGGGGCGAAGCCCCCGCCTCGCGCGCGCAGCGCGCGAGAGAACAACAGCTCGCGGAGTCCGCGCCAGTGATTCTCGACCATGCGAAAGTTCGAGAAGTTCGATCCGTCCCCCGTGACTCCCGCCACGCGTACATCCCACAGCACCGGGGGCGAAGCCCCCGCCTCGCGCGCGAAGCGCGCGAGAGAACAACAGCTCGCGGAGTCCGAGCCCCACATCCATCGCCCGTCGAAAGTTCGAAAAGTTCGAACCGTCCCCATAGCTCGCCGTCTCAAAACGTCGCGGGCGAAGGCCCCGCCTCGCGCGCGACGCGCGCCAGAGAACATCCCCAGGCACACGCCGAGGGGAAGACCAGGCGCACCGCTCGCCGTACATGAGTCCGTGCGTGCTCTCGTGTGTCTCGTGCTGCTCCTCGCCCCCGGTACGGCGTGGGCGCAGCCTCACGAGGGGCTGGCGTCGGTGGACGCGGAGCTCGCGCGGCGCTGGCCGGGGGCGCGGCGCACGCTGGTGTCGCTCGCGGCGACCGACGTGCCGGCGCTCCGTCGCGCGCTGTCGCACGGGCGGGTCCGGCCGAACCTGGTGGTGGCGCCGCTCGACGACGGTTGCGGCATCCCGCACGAGTCGTGGACGGGGGCCGACGCGAACGCGGCGTTCCGCGGGGCGCTCCTCGCCTGCCGCGCGGCGCGCCGACGCCCGGGGCCGGCGCGGTGGCGTTGGTACCGGGTGCGATGGGCGGTCGACGACGACGACTTCAAGGACGAGGGCGTGGGCTTCCTGATCGTCGACCCCGCCGAAGGCCGCGCGCTCGTCGTCGAGCGCCTGTGGCACTGGTTCGAACGCTGAGCGCCCGCGACCCGATGGAGGTCAGGCGACGACGTAGGCGGAGTAGCAACGCGCGACGGGCGCGGTCGGAGTCGCGCTCGTCCCATGCGACGCTGGGGCACGCTCGCTCGTGCTACGGAGCGGCATGCGCGCCAACCCGCTCTCGCATCACCTGTTCACGATGGCCTGCAACGGCGCGTGGGCGAACCAGCGCCTGCTCTCGGTCTGCGCGCGCCTCGACGACGAGGCCTTCGCCGCCCCCCGCGTCGGGTTCTTCGGCTCCCTCCTCGCGACCGCGAACCACGTCCTCACCGTCGACTGGTTCTACGTGGACGCGATCGAGCGCGCCCTCGACGGCGCGCCGCCGCACCCGAGCCCCGGCGATCACTTCGAGCCCGAGCTGCCCTTCGCGCGGTGTGCGGAGCTCGCGTCGGCGCAACGCGAGGTCGATCTGCGCCTCGTCGACCGCTGCCGCGCGCTCTCGGACGACGCGCTCGACGTCGAGGTGCGGATCCGGAGGCGCTCGGGAGACACGCGGGACCCGCTCGTCCGCGTGCTCGCGCACCTCTTCCAGCACTCGATCCACCACCGTGGACAGATGCACGCGATGTTGTCGTCCACGGAGCTCGCGCCGCCGCCCCTCGACGAGTTCTTCGGCGTCGGCGAGGCCGCGGGGCGCGCCCGCGAGCTCGAGGCGCTCGGGCTCTCGGAGGAGTCGATCTGGGGCGGCGGCTGAGGGGACGCGTCGAGGCCTCCGCGTCGGATGGCGGAGCGAGCTCGAACGAGGTACGGCGCCGGGCACATGACACGTGACGAGTGGGCCGAGCTGGGGCGGACGATCACCGAGGCGCGCGCCGAGCAGCGCGACCGCGCCACCCGCGCGCTCGCGTCGCGCGCGCTGGCCGACCTGGAGCTCCTCTTCGAGGGACGCCCCGCCGCGCCGCCGCTCCTCGCGGCGCTCGGGGAGCAGCTCGCCGAGGTGTCGTTCGAGGATTGGGCGCGGCTGGGCTCACGCGACGTTGCCGAGGTCCTGACGGAGGTCGAGGTCTGGCGGAAGCTCGACGACACGTGGCAGTGGGCGAACCAAGAGGAGGAGCCCGGCGAGGACGCCTGGGCGTGTTTCCTCGACGGCCTCCGCGAAGATCTCGAGCCGCTCCGCGACGAGCTCCAGGCGCAGGCCGCCGAGGTCGCCGCGGGTCAGGAGCGCTTCGACGCGGCTGCCACCCTCGGTCTCTGGCCCCTCGAGTACGCGGGTCAGTCCCGCGCCGTTCACGCGGAGGCGCTCGACGCCATCGCCGAGCGCATGGGGATCCCTCGCTCGGAGATGCTCGACGTCGAGTCGATCGAGGACGAGCCGCTCTTCGTGCTCAGCGACGAGGCACACGCGATCGAGGCGCTCGCCGACGCGCTCGCCGCGCGCATCGCCTGGGCGCGGGCGTCGCACCGCCTCTCGCTCCCGCGAAGCGCTGCCCCCGTCGTCGATGGCTAGAGCGCCAATCGGTCGAGACCGCCGGAATTCATGGGCCGGCCAGCCGCCAGGCGCGGCCAGCCGCTCCTCGACGATGCTTTGGCATCGCCTCGTCACGTCTGACCACGCCTGACGGCCATCGCGCTCCAAGCCTTCTCGGCTCTTCAAACCGATCGGCGCTCTATCGTGGGGCGTAGCGCTCGCGCGCGGTCGCGGCGGCCGCCGGGTCGAGCCGTCCCACGACCTCCTCGAACGCGGGGCGGTCGCACGCCCCGAGCACGCGCAGCGACCCGCCGAACCGCGAGTCGCTCGGCGCGAGCGCGCGCTCGGGGCTCGTCAGCTCGCGCGCGGTCCGTGTCGCGTCGGCGTCGCAGTGTTGCGAGAAGTAGCCTCCCGCGATGCTGGCGGCGTCGCCACAGCGCTGGGGCTCCACGAGGACCGCGTCCGTCCGGCAATCCCGGTTCGGGAGCCCACGCATCCCGAACCCGCGGAGCAGGGCGGCGCGGACGAGGCCTCGGTCGCCGCAGTCCAGCGTGGTCCTCGTCAGCGCCGCCACTTGGAAGCTCCCAAGCTCCTCGCGGTCGTAGTCGGGCGTCGCAGCCGCGAGCCGGTGCAGCGAGTCGCAGCGAGACGCCTCCTGAAGTGACCCCCCGAGCTGGCCCGGCACGTCTGGCTCGCAGCGGTCCGGATCGGTCGCGCAGACCGTGATCCACGCGTCCACGATCTGCTGGCGCGTCGAGACCGGGAGGTTCGAGCCGAGCTCGCACACGAACGAGCGGAGGTCGGCCGCGCCGTCGGGCATCAGACGGGAAGCCACCGCGTTCGCCAGCTCCGGGTCGGTCGCGACGTGCCGCCGGAGCGCGTCCTTGGCTCCCTCTTCGTAGAGCTGCAGGGGGAAGCCTCGACCCACCGCGCACTGGAAGGCCGCGAGGCTCAGACCGGCGTACGCGAGGTGGTCGCAGTGATGCGGCTCTTCGCGCGCCGCGAGGAGCTGCTCCATCGGAGGCGCGCGCTCCAACGCCTCGGCGCACGTCCCCTCCTCGCCTGCGTGATCGAGGACCAGCAGGTCCTCTCGCACGACAGCGACGAACCAGGGGATGCGGTAGCGGCCCTGCGCCTCGCGGATGCGGAACGCCGCCCGCGAGCCGCGCGCGCAGGAGTCGATGGTCATTCCGTTCACGATCGCGTCGCCCGTGGCCTGGTCCTCGACCCCGCCGCGGGTGGACTGCGTCGCGCTCAGGACGTGGAGGTCGTCGCCGCCGCGACGAGCCACGACCCGGAACCCCACGTACCAGTCGTCGTGTCCCTCCACCACGCGACTGGGGAGGCGCCCCCCGCCCAGGTGCATCGGGGAGTGCCGGCCGGCGCAGGCCCCGTGGATCTCGAAGACGACGCCGTCGAGATCGTGCCGCGCGAGCATCTGGTCCCCGCCCTCGAGCTCGCGGGGGCCGCACTCGACGCCGCCGACGAGGACCAGCAGGCCGAGCCATCGAGCGCAGCCACGCAAGAGACGGTGCGGGGGAGAAGGGCGCTCGCAGGATCTCACTCGGGCACGATAGCGCCAATCCGTGGAGCTCTCCGACCATCGCGGGCGGACCCCTCGAGCACGCCCGCTGAGAGGCCTCGGCGATTCACAGCACGAAGGGGATCAGGATCTTGCGGTCCTTCGGGTAGTCCTCGAAGCGCTCTCGGTACCAGCGGTGGGTGGCGAAGGCGCGGGGCACGAGGTTGGCCGCGCTAAGGGTGAGGATGAAGACGCCGGCCAGCGACCAGGTGGCGATCGCGAAGCCGAGCCAGGCCATGAGCTCGGTGAAGTACGGCGCGTTGGTCACGTATCGGAAGAGGCCGCCGCGCGGGATGCGGTAGACCTTCTCGCCGGCCTCGACCTCGGCCTTGCTCCGCAGGTTCCGGGTGATGTGCTCGGTCTGCAGGTTGAGCGCGAAGAAGACGTAGTAGATCGAGATCCCGATCAGGAAGCGCGGGTCGGTGAGCCAGGCGTCGGTGTACTGCGCGCCGAGGTCCGAGATGTAGGCGCTGTGCAGGTAGCCGTGCAGGCTCGTGGCGAGCCAGCCGATCAGGACCAGGCCGATCCCGAAGCTCTGGCGGTGCCCCTTGGGCGCCCGGATCGAGAGCGGGAAGAAGATCGCGCGGTTCCCATAGTGGATGAGCCACACGCACAGGAACACGAGGGGCACGAGCTCGCCGCGGTTGCGACCTTGCAGGAAGACGAGGACGAACACGATCGGCGACGGGATCTCCATCAGGAACCAGCCGAGGCGCGGGTTGATCCGCAGCCCGAGCTTGGTGTTGCTGAAGCGCCCGTACGGGGAGTCGACGAACCAGGCCGCGATCGAGGTGATCCCCACGAAGAGGAAGCCGATCGCCAAGATGGTGTCGTAGACGCGGTCGCCGGTGTGCCAGGCCATGTGGGGCGTACGAGAGCACGAACCCCGGTCGACGGCGAGCGCAGGCGCGGAGGGAATGTCGCCGCTCCGCCGGTGGTACCCTCGCGCATGGGCGAGGGTCACAGCGGTAGGGTCTCCGTCGCGTCACTGGCGGTCCTCGGCGTCCTCGGGATCGCCGTCGCCATCGGCGCCGTCGCGATGGTCCAGTGCGAGGCGCCCGCGACGTCACCCGACGCCGCGACGCTGGCGGCGGACGCGGGATCGGAGGCGGACGCCAGCCTCGACGCCGCGCCCGCCACCGCCGTCGAGGGCGCCCCGTACAGCGAGGCCGAGCCGGTCGCCGTCGAGCCGACCCCGCCCCCCGACGAGGAGGTGGTCGCGCCGCTCCCCGTCGCCGACGACGCGCCGCTCGCGACGCGGCTCCTCGCGCATCACGGCGTCGAGGCCGACGACTCCACGGCGCTCGCGATCGTCGACGCGACGGTCGAGCACGGGCGGCACACGTGGGTGCTCTACCGGGTGATGGGGGAGGAGCTGTTCTTCGCCGAGCTCGACCGCTCCGACGACGGAACCGCCGCGGAGGCCGCGCGGGTCCTGCTCGAAGATCCGGGCGAGGAGAGCTGGGCCGCCGCGCGCACCCGATACGGCGCCCACGCGAGCCGCTGGGCCCCGTACCTCGTCGCGGCGGCGGCGGGGACGCCGCGCTGGGTGTATTTCCTCGGCCAGCTCGCGGGCGAGCAGGTCGTTCGCAGCGAGCCGATCTACGACCTCGCGATGGTCGGGGCCGACGCGGAGTGGGACTGGGCCTGCGAGGTCGCGACGGAGCTGCGCGCGCGGGACCTCGACGGGGACGGAGAGCTCGAGCTCACCGCGATCCTCGGGGGGCTCCGGGTGCCGCTGGCGCTCGCCGCCCAGTACGAGGAGGAGGAGCAAGTGAGCGAGTGCGGCGCGGTCGCGCTGATCCTCGGCGCCGACTTCGAGGTGCAGGCCCGGTTCCTCCGCGAGTACCACCACGACTTCGTCAACAACTGGAACGAGCAGAACGACACGCGCGAGAGCGTGTGGCGGCTCGGCGACACGGATGGAGACGGGCACGCGGACTTGCACGTCGTGACCCGCTGGACGGGCCGCACCTACGACGCCCCCGACGGCTGCGATCCCGACGAGGACCCGACCCCCGAGCACGAGGAGGTCGACCGCGGGCGCTCGGAGCACGACTGCCCCTACGACGTGGCCAGCGATCGCTGGGTCTGCCCCGCGCTCGGCCCGCGCGAGCCCACCGGCTTCGCCCCCGACGCCGAGATCATGGGCGCGGAGCGCTAGCAGGCTGCCGAAAGCAGCCTGCTTCCGTGCCGCGCGCGAAGCGCGGATGCCCGTGCCCGTGCCCGGACCGTTCCCGTCAACCGTTCCCGCAGAAGGCGCGTGATCTCGGGCACGGGCACCGGTCACGGGCCACGGGCGGGCACGGGCAAGGGCACGGGCACGGAGCAGGCTCCGAAACGGTCCCTTCGGGCCCATTTCAGCACCCTGCTAAGCGAGCAGCTTCTCGAACGTCGCCGATCGAAGCGCGACGCGCCCGATCGCGAGCGCGCCGATCGCGAAGAGAAGGGCGATCACGACCTGCCGCACCAGGCCGCCGGCGACGACCATCGAGACCACGATGACGATGAGGATCGCGGGCGCGATGAGCAGGCCCGCGAGGTTGTTGGCGGTGCGGAAGTCCTTGGCGCTGAGCGCGACGAAGAGCGCGCTCGCGGTGGCCTGCGCGATCGCCGCGAAGCACAGCACGAGCAGGCCCATCGCCTCCGGGATCGACGCGAGGTCGAGGGCGACGAGCTCGATCCCGACGGCGACGGTGCACGCGCCGCACACCGCGAACGCGAAGAGGAACGCGCACGCGAGCTTGGCCGCGACGACCTGCTGGATGCGGACGGGCAACGCGACGAGCAGCTCGAGGGTCCGCGTCTCGCGCTCGCTCACGATCGAGTGGGTGATGAGCGCGGTCGGCGCGACGAGCGCGGCGATCGTCACGAACATGGGCATGAGCGCCATCATCGCGCGCGTCGGGTCCTCCCCGATCTCGCCGAGGCTGCCGAAGCTCGGCAGCGGGTCTCCGATGCTCTCCTCCTCGGCGGCCGCGAGCAGGGTGAAGATCATCGACTGCGGCATCGCGAGCAGAAAGAAGACGGGCATCAGGAGCGAGGTCCAGAACGCGCTGCCGCTCGCGCGAAGCTGACGCCACTCCTTGGTCAGGAGGCGGCGCGTCGCGGGGCCGAACAGGTCGCCGAGCGGGATCGCGGGCGGCACCGGCTCCTCGGCCGGCGGCGCCTCCTCGGCCACCACCTCCTCGCCGTCCTCGACCGAGCCCACGATGTCGAGGAAGAGCTCCTCGAGGGTCGGCCGCACGACCCGACACTCGACGACGTCGACCCCGCGGGCGAGCAGCGCGCGCAGCAGCGCGGGCGCGTCGGTGTCCGGCGCGCTCGCCGCCACGAGGAGCTCCTCTTCGGCGCGGGTCGGTGAGCGCTCGAGCTCTCGCAGCGCGGCCTCGGCCGCGTCGAGGTCGCTCGACACGCGCAACGCGAGCTGCGGCTGGATGCGGCCGCGCAGGTCGTCGATCCGCTCGTGGACGAGCACGCGGCCGCCGCGCATGACCACGACGCGGTCGCAGAGCTCCTCGGCCTCGTCGAGGTCGTGGGTGCACAACAGGATCGTGTGCGAGGGCGCGAGCCGCTCGAGGTAGTCGAGCACCTCGCGCGACGCGACGGGGTCGAGCCCAGCGCTCGGCTCGTCGAGGATGAGCAGCTCGGGCTCGCCGAGCACGGCCGCGCCGATCGCGACGCGTCGCTTCTGCCCGCCGGAGAGCCGGCCCATCGATCGGTCGAGGAGCTCCTCGAGCCCGAGGTCCTTGGCGATCGCGCCCACGTCGCCGCGGCCGTAGAGGTCGCGCACGAGCTCGAGCCACGCGCCGACGGTGAGGTCCTCGTACATCCCCGGGAGCTGTGGCACGACGCCGAGGCGGCGCTTGGCGTCGAGGAAGCCGTCGTCTCCGCTCGCGTGCCCGAAGAGGAACGCGTGGCCTCCGCTCGGCGCGACGCCGCCCGTCACGATCCGGATCGTCGTCGTCTTGCCCGCGCCGTTCGGGCCGAGCAGGCAGGTGCGGGTCCCCGGCTCGATGACGAGGCTCGCCTCCTTCAGCGCGCGCACGGTGCCGCCATACGTCTTGCTCGTCTTCAGCAGCTCGAGCGGCGCGCCGCTCGGCTCGACGTCCTCGACGTGCGCGGGCGGGCGGCGCATCCGACGGCCCACGACCCACAGGATCACCAGGCTGACGACGCAGACCCCGGCGATCCAGAGCTCCGCCGCGAGCGGGCCGACCGTCCACGCGAGGTAGGCCATCGGCCCGTCGAGGAGCGCGTGGAAGGCGATCGCGCCGAGGAGCCACGCGGGCCTCTGTCGCGCGACGGCCGCGGTGACGAGCAGCGTCGCGGCGAGATGGAACGGCAGCACCATCAGCCGCTCCGCGGCGCCCGCGAGCGGCACGAGGACGGGCAGCGCGCGGATCCGCTCGATGCTCGCGGCGGCGACGAGCTGGTCCTCCGGGCTCAGCCCCGCGAGCACCGCGTCGCCCTGGCGCTGCAGCACCAACAGGTTGATCAGCATGATCACGGCCAGCACGCCGACGAAGGCCGCCTCGATCCCGCCGTGGCCCGCGCCGAGCATCAGCGCGTGCTCCGTGTCCCGCACGCGCTTGGCGAAGAAGCGGATCGCGACGTAGCGCGCGAGCTCCTCGCAGAGGCCGGCGCTGAGGCCGAGGACCGCCGCGGTGATCCCGAGCCGTCCGGACGGCAGCACGTGCCCGAGCGCCCAGTTCAGCGGCAGGTGCACGACCTGCGACGCGATCATCACGAGCGCGCCGACGCCGACGAGCGCGTAGCCCACGCGGGTCCGGCGGCGGAGCCAGACGGCGAGCCCGATCGCGGCCCCGAAGACCACGACCACCTCGACCGCGTAGGCCGCCGCGAGACCCCCCACGCGACCGCCTCAGCCGTACACGATGCGTAAGAAGCGCCCGAGCAGCTCCGACGCCTCGGGGCTGTGGCCGAAGCGCTCCATCGCGGCGTCGACCTGCTCCGGCGTGAGCTCGGGCGAGTAGTTCTCGAGGTAGTGGCGGTAGCGCAGGCGGTTGCCGTCGCGCGTGAGCTCGGGGTGGAACTGCACCGCCCAGACCGGCGCCTCCGGGACGCGCAGCGCCTGGAACGGGGCGCGCTCGCTCGACGCGAGGTTCACGAAGCCCTCCGGCAGGCGCGCCGCGCGATCCTTGTGACCCTGCTGCGCGACGAAGCGCCGCGGGAGGTGCCGGAACAGCTCGTCGGAGGTCGCGGCCTCGGTCAGCTCGAGCTCGAAGGTGCCCACCTCGACGTTGTCGGGGTCGTGGATCACCTCGCCCCCGAGCGCCTGCACCATCGCCTGGAAGCCGTAGCAGGCGGCGAACGTCGGGTGCTTCGCCGCCACGACCTCGCGGAGCAGCTCCATCATGGGCTCGAAGTTCGGCTGGTTCCCCTTGGAGACGAGGAACTCGCCGCTGCCCCCCATCAGGAGGCCGTCGAACTTTCGGACCTCGTCCAGGGTGGGCGGCCCGGCGAGGAGGTCGTGGGTGGTGATCTGCGCGGGCGCGAGGCCGGTGCGATCGACGAAGCACTCGTGCTCGTGACCGCGCATCGGGTCGTGGGCCTCACGGGCCTGGAGGAGGAGGAGTCGCAGCGACTTCATGGGGGGCTCCCTACTGCGGGGTCGATGGCGGAGGATAGTCGACTCCGGGTCAGCCCCCCAGGCCCAGCGCTTCACCGAGCCAGCGGACCAGCTCGGCCTCGGCGGGCTGGATCCGGTGACCCCCGTCGAAGGGCGCGAAGGTCACCGTCGCGCTCGCTCGGTAGTCCTCGAGGCGACGCTCGGCGGCGCCGAACGACAGGACCGGATCGGCGCGCCCGTGCGACACGAAGAGGCGCCCGCGGATCGGCTCGCGCGTGGAGTGATCCCCCGAGAGCAGCGCCGTCCCCGCGAGCCCCGGGAGGCGCGCGCCGACGTCGCCCGCGATCGCGGCGCCCTGCGAGAAGCCCCCGATCACGACGCGATCGAGCGGGGTGCCGTCCTCCACGAGCGACTCGACGAACCGGGCCATTCGGGCGGACGTCCCTCGGCGCTGCCGCTCGTCGAGGTACCACGCCCGGCCGCCGAGCCCGACCGACACCGCGCCCTCGACGCAGATCACCCGCACGCCGGGGAGGCCGTCGACGATGACCTCGCCGACGCGGGTCAGGTCGTCGCCCGGCGCGCCGTAGCCGTGCAGCAGCACGACCGTCGGGGCGCCGTCTCCTTCGCCGAGCTCGTGGTAGCCGAAGCCCTCGCGCTCGGGGGTACGCCACGCGAGCCACAGCGCCACGGCGCCGACGAGGCCGAGCGCGAGCAGGGCGAGCCGCTTGTCGAAGAAGAACGCCAGGCGCCACGGGCGCTCGTCGTCGTCGTCGTCGCCCGGGATCACGGGGAGGTGAAGACCGGGTCGCCGTCGCCGTCTCGACCCGGCGAGCCGCTCATGCCCGGCGAGAAGCCGCCGGTGCCGCCGCGCCCGGGGACGCCGGTCGTCTCGATCATCAGCGCGCCGAGCAGCTCGGCTTGGTACATCGCCGGGTCGAGGCCCCCGGCGACGACCTGCACGCCGTGGCTCCCGCCGCCGCAGCCGCCGCCGCCGCCGCCGCCCGCGCCGCCGCGCCTGCCGTCGCCGCCGCGGCTGCCCGTGCGCGCGCACCAGAACCGCCCCACGCCGCCGATCCCGCCGATGCCGCCCGCGCCGCCGTCGGCGCCGACGCCGCCGTCGCCGCCGTCGCCGCCGCTCGCGGTGACCACGCGCACGTTGGTCATGACCGGTCCGCGCGCGACGCGGTCCGGGAGCCGCACCGCGATGCCGATCGAGGCGCCGCCGCCGCCGCCGCCGGTCGCCGCCGGCGCGCCGCGCCGCCGCTGCCGCCGCCGCCGCCGCCGCTGCCGCCCGAGCGAGCGCTGCAGGTTCCGTCGGTGCCGCCGATCACGTCGTAGCCGGCCCCCGCGCTCGCGCCGCCGCCGCCCGATCCGTTCGTGCCGGCCGCGCCGTCGCCGCCGCCGCTCGCGCTCACGCGGCCGGTGAGCGGGTCGAGCACGGGCGAGGCCTCGCAGCCGATCCCCGACGAGCCGTCGGCGCCGCTGCCGCCGTCGCCGCCCGGCGCGGTGTCGCGCGCGAGGGTCGGGTTGTCGTCGCAGAAGTTGCAGACGCCGCGGTTGGTGGGGGCGTTGTAGGTCAGCTCACCGGCCGCGCCCGGGGCCGGCCCGCTCCCCGCGCCCGGGGCCGGGTTGGGGACCGCGGCGCGCAGCACGGCGTCGAAGTCGCACACGCCGCCGACCGTGAAGTCCGTGCAGCCCGCGTTGCCACAGGGGCGCCCGTTCGTGCAGCCGGTCTCCGCGCACGCGGACGCGCCGCCGGCGCCGCCGCTCACGTCGAAGCGTCCACACGCCTTGCGTCCTCCAGTGCCGCCCGCGGTGGTCGTGCAGGCGACGCCGGCGTCGTTGCCGTCGCGGCCCATCGTGCCGGCGGTCCCGTCGAGGTCGTCGAGCGAGTCGAAGCCGAGCTCGCCGAGGCGCGCGCTCGAGTCGAGGCCGTTGGCGCCGTCCGAGCCGCGCCCCGCGAAGACCGCGAGCGAGCTGAGCTGCACCTCGGGCCCGCAGCCGTCGAGGAACACCGCCGTGCTGCCTTCGCCCGCGCCGACCGCGTCGGCCCCGAGCACGGTGAAGCCGTCGACGAAGGTCTCCGTGCGGATGTTCGAGCATGTCAGCGCGGGGAGCCCGGGGGAGGGCGCCTCGAGCACGACCGCGTAGAGCTCGAGGTCGCGGTCGGAGAAGTCGGGGCTGTAGCCGCCGAAGATCGAGACGCCCGCGACGAGCGCCACGGGGCCGCGGTAGAGCCCGCGCGCCACGAGCACCGACTTGCCGGCGGCGCGTGCGCGGGCGAGCGCCGCGTTGGGCGTACGCATCGGCCGGGCGAGGGTGCCGGGGTTGGTGTCGCTGCCGGTCGAGGTCACGTAGATGAACGTGTCGGTGTCGTCGGGCACGCCGTCGCAGTCGGCGTCGCCGCCCACCGCGGGCGGCGGGCCGGTCCCGTCGAAGCGCTCGCACTCGCAGCCGTTCGCGAGGATCCGATCGACGTCGACGAAGCCCTCGAGGCACGCGATCTCACAGGTGACGCCAGCGCCGGCGGGCAGGCAGAGCGCCTCCATGTTGGGCCCGGGCTCCACGCACGGGATCGCGCAGCCGCCGCAGTTGAGGCGGTCGACGTAGCGCCCGGCCTCGTCGCGGAAGTCCTCGTCGGTGCTGCCGTCGCAGTCGTCGTCCTGCCCGTTGCACGCCTCGCCGAGCGCGGGCTCGCACTCGCCGGGGCCCTCGGCCCCACAGCGCCGCACGCCCACGCAGGCGTGTCCGTCCGCGGCGACCTCGAGCAGGCACGCGAGCTCCGCGCCCTCGGTGCTCGCGTCGCATCCGCACCAGCCGCTGCCCGGCGCGCACTGGCCGTCGGTGCACGCGAAGCCCTCGGGGCAGGGCGCCATGACGTCGCACGGCTGCCCGCAGCGCGACTGCCCGCTGCCCGTCTCGAGGCACCGCGCGCCCTCGATCCGAAGCGCGCAGTCCTCGTCGGCCTCGCACGGCAAGCACAGGACGGGCACGTCGGGCACGCACGCGCCGTCGCCCGCGCGGTGGAACGCGACGGGGCA
The DNA here is from genome assembly GCA_020633195.1 of Sandaracinaceae bacterium. Classification (GTDB taxonomy): domain Bacteria; phylum Myxococcota_A; class Polyangia; order Polyangiales; family Sandaracinaceae; genus JACKEC01. Next base: position 571,286 of record JACKEC010000019.1, read on the forward strand.
GCTCGCGAGCACGCAGGTCGGGCCCTCGTCCGAGTCCACGCACGCGACCTCGGCCGCGGTCGGGAACGCGGTGACGCAGCTCGTCCCGCACGACCCGCAGTCGTCGATCGTCCGGTACGCCCCGTCCGCGTCGACGAAGCCCTCGTCCACGAGGCCGTCGCAGTCGTCGTCGTAGAGGTTGCAGGTCTCCTCGGAGCCGCAGATGTGGCGGTCGTAGCAGCCCGCGAGCCCGAGCGCGGCCGCGAGCGCGAGGAGCGCGCGGCTATTCGACGATGACATCCATCGCTCCCCCCTCGGCGCCGTCGCCCCCCGGAGCCGCGCCGCCGCCGCCGCGCCCCGCGATGCCCGGTCGCCCGAGCGTGAACGTGTTCGCCATGCGCCACGCGTCGATGCGCGGGTCCGGCGACGCGCCGAGGACCCAGACGCCGATGGACGCGCCGCCGCACCCGCCGCCG
>JACKEC010000002.1 GCA_020633195.1 Sandaracinaceae bacterium
CGACGACGCCGCTCTCAACCGCGGCGGCGGCCAGCGAGAAATTGAGCGTCGACTGGTCGCCTTCGCCCTCATTGATCCAGATCATGCTCCCCCCAGGGGGGAGGTCGACGGTCAACTCGGTGGCGGCCTCGGCCCACCGGTCCTGATCGTCGACGACGATCGCGTGCAACTCGTGGATGCCCTCGAAGTCGGCCTCGGACGTGATCGCGTAGGTCCATGGCTCATCGGGGCCGAGTTCGCCGAGCAGGCGTGTCTCGCCGTCGTAGATGTCAAACAGCATCACAGCGGCGACGTCGGGCGTGTGCTCGACTAGGATCGAGACCGGGCCGGCCTCGTTCACAGTGGCCGGGTTTACGGTGAAGCCGAGAATCTCGGGGCCGCCCTGCGGCGCGTCACCCGTCGGTGGGACCGAGGGCCCGCTCGTCGAGGTGGCGATCGGCTCGAAGTCACCGCTTGTGCTCGCGTCCTCGTCGGCGTCGTCGAGCGTGTCGCTGGAGGCTTCGCCGCCGCTGTCGATGTAGTCCTGGTACGCGGCCTCGGTGTCGAGCTGGCACGCGAGAACGAGCGCGCACGCGCTCGGGAGAATCAGTGTTGTCTTTTGAGTCATGTCAGCTTCCAGTCCTTAGAAGCGCGCCGAGAGCGTGAGTCCGCCCGCTCGGGGCGAGGCCGTCGGGAGGAGCTCGAGATGTCGAGCGCGTCGCCGTGAGAGCGCGAGCAACACGATCCCGGAGATGGCGGCGGCGGACCCCACAACGCCGGTGCTGATAGCGATTGGCTCGAAGACCAGAGGGGACCCCCGTAACTCGTGCGCTCGCGCGTCCGTCTCCGCCGTCTTGTTGAGCTTCCCTAGATCTTGCAGCTCGCGCGTGTCCTGATCCCACAGGTACAGCGACACGGCCATCCCGCCGAGGAACGCCACGCCGATCGATGTCAACGTCGCGCCAGCGATAAGCAGCTCACGTGGCCGCGAGGGCACATCCGTCGAGTCTACGCTCGAGAGTACGCGAGGCTGAGGTCCTTCGATGCCTGGTCGCGGCCGAGGAGTTGACGCGATTCGCCTGGGTATCGGCGCGGCGTCGGTGTTCTCGGGCTCTGGCGGCTCTGGCTCACAGACCTCCCGCCACGCGGAGCCCGCGATCACCTCGAGTCGCTGCTCAACACGGGGGCGAAACGCGTCCAGGTCTTCGCCGCCGCGGTCCACAAGCGCAGCGTGAGCGCGGCAGAGCGGGGTCGGGTCCCCGGTCGACTCGGCTGCAGAGTCCGCGTAACCCAGCGCGGCGACCAGCGCCTCTTGCCGGATCGCGTCGTCGTGCTCGATACGTTCGAGAACTTCAAGGCACAACGCGGTCGCTTCGGCGTACTGGCCCTGCATCGCCAGCGAGCTCGCGGTCTCGAGAACCTCGGACGCAGGCGTCGCGCCTACGAGCAGAAGAACGGCGAGGACGATCGGGTTCATGGCTTGATCCGGTAGGTCGCCGAGAAGTTCTGGACTTCGAAGCTGAGGGTTGAGATGGCGCGCTCGAGGCAGCGACGTACGGACGCAGGGGTCTCGGGCAGGGAGGTGATCGACGCGGCGCCGTTTCGGACCTTCACGACGATCGCTATCTCGTCGTCATGTGGAACAAACCGGAGGCACGCGGCCAGTGCAGGGCGAGCCCTGTCCATCTCGGTCGCGAAGGACGCCGGCACGCGGGTGCGGCTTTGGCGAATTTTGGTTGGTTTCTCGTTCGTTGGTGGCGGCGGCGATACCGGCACCGGCGTTGAATCGGCGACGACTCGCTCGGGAACGACCTCCGGTTCAGCGGCGGTTCTCGTGGGAGCGACTTCAGCCTCCGGCTCGTCCTCGGAGGACATCGCGGCGGCGGGGGCCGGGGGCGGAATGGGCTCGACCTGCTCACCGGGGCTCGCTGGCTCGACGAAGCTGAGCTCCTGTGAGGGAGTTTGGAGCGCGGCTATTGAGCGCTCTTCAACCAACACACCCGCTCCACCGACCACGGCACCGAGGGCGAAGATCGTGAACCACGAGGTCCGACCTCCCCCGGCGGCGCGGTTTGCCTGTGACCGCTGCTCGTCGAGTCGGTGAAGCTCGCTGTCGTCGGAGAGATCAAGCAGCGCGTCCTCGAGGTCCATGTGGAGCTCACGCACGGATTGATAGCGCTCGTTGGCCTCGATCTCGATCGCGGTGCGGACCGCTCGCTTTAGCGAGCGCGGCAGGCTGTCGAGCGCCCCCGGAGGTGGTGTCGCGTAGTTCGTGTCGCCAGCGCGGAATGGGAGCTCGCCCGTCAGCATCTGGTACAGGACAACGCCGAGCCCGAACACGTCTGCTCGTGGACCCGCGCGCTCCTGCCTGATCTCGGGCGCGATGTACCCCGGTGTCCCGAGGATATGCGCCCGTGGCGTGATGATGCGCTGGGACGGTGGCGTGACGTAGCGGCCGTCGCGTGCATAGTACGCGTCGGTGAGCCGCGCGATCCCGAGATCGATGAGCTTCACGCG
>JACKEC010000020.1 GCA_020633195.1 Sandaracinaceae bacterium
GAGCCCGCGGCGCCGCCTCGGCTCCCCGGCCTGGCGACCGCGAAGACCGAGCTGGTCGACGAGGCGCGGATGCGCCGCGACGAAGAGGAGTAGGCGCGCCGCGCGGGCGCTACACGCAGAAGCCCATCGCGTTGCAGCTCAGCCCGGCGGGGCAGGTCGGGTTCGACCCGCACTCGCACCGCGGCGGCACCTCCGTCGGATCGCAGACCTCGTTGGCGGGGCACGAGTTGCTGACCGAGCCGCAGCGACAGCTCCCCGACTGACACGCGAACCCCGCCGCGCAGGCGTTGCCGCACATCGAGCAGTGGTTGGGGTCGGTGAGCCGGTTCACGCAGCCGGCGCCGGGGCAGCAGATCGCGAACGGCCCCGTGCACGCGGCGCCGCCGGGCGCGTCCGGGCAGGAGCACGCGCCCGCGTTGCACACCTCGCCGGAGCCGCAGCGCTCGCAGCTCGGGCCGCAGTTGCGCGCGTCGCTGCGCGTGTCCGAGCACGTCGACTCTCCGCAGCAGGTCGCGTCGGGCGTACCGGGGCACACCGTCATCGCCGAGGGGCAGTAGCAGACCTTCGCCGGTCCCCCCATGTCCACGCACTGCTCGTCGGAGTTGCACGCGAAGCCCGTGTCGCAGACGCACATGCCGCCGACGCAGGTCTCCCCGGGCCGGCACGCGTTGCCGCAGGCCCCGCACGAGGTGGTCGACGTCATGAGATCGGCGCAGACCGCCGGCCCGGACAGATCGCAGCACGTCTCGGTGGCGCCGCACACCGGACCCGACGAGCTCCCACAATGGCAGATGCCGCTCGAGCACGTCTCGTCGGCTTCGCAGGCCATCCCGCACCCGCCGCAGTCCGTCTCGTCGTTGTTGAGGTTGCGGCAGGAGGTCCCACAGCACGTGGAGGTCATCGTCCCGCTGCAGTTGCTCCCCGTCCCGCCGCAGCGACAGCTGCCCGACGTGCACAGCTCTCCGGAGTCGCAGGTCGTCCCGCAGCTCCCGCAGTTGGCTTCGTCCGAGTTGCGGTCCACGCACGCGGTGCCGCAGCAGAAGCTCGCGGTGGTCCCCGCGCAGTCGGGGCCCGTGCCGCCACAGCTGCACGAGCCCGTGACGCACATCTCGCCGGTCTGGCAGGCCACGCCGCAGCCGCCGCAGTTGTTCTGGTCCGCCGTGGTGTTGCGGCACGAAGAGCCACAGCACACCGAGCCCGGGGCGCCCGTGCACACCGGGCCGAAGGTGCTGCCGCAGCGGCAGATCCCGGACCCACAGGTCTCGCCCGTCGCGCACATCCGGCCGCACGTCCCGCAGTTCGCCTCGTCGGTGCCCGTGTTCACGCAGCTCGTCCCGCAGCACTCCTGCGACGAGGAAGAGCACGCGTCGGCGCCCGGCGTGGAGGAGCCGCGCGTGGTCCCGCACTCACACCGCAGCAGCGCCGCGTTGCAGGTCTCGCCCGCGCCGCATGCCGCCCCGCACGCGCCACAGTTGCCGGGGTCGATCGCCTGCTCGCAGCCCGGGAGCCCGTCGCAGTCGAGGAAGCCCGCGTTGCATACGCAGGCGCCCCCCGTGCAGGTCTCCTGCGCTCCGCACGCGTCGCCGCAGACCGCGCAGTCGGTCATCGTCCCGAGCGGGGTCTCGCAGCCCGTGGACATGTCGCCGTCGCAGTCGGCGCGGCCCGCGGTGCAGCCGCACGTCCCGCCGCTGCACTCGTCGGTCCCCGCGCAGGTCGTCCCGCAGCCGCCGCAGTTCGTCCGATCGTTGGACGTCCGGGTCTCGCACCCGTCGGTCACGCCGCCCGCGCAGTCGGCGAAGCCGGGGCTGCACGAGCCGATCTGGCAGACGCCCGCCACGCAGGTCCCGCTCCCGTTCGCGACCTCGCACCGCGTCCCGCAACCCCCGCAATTCGCGTTGTCGGTCGTCGTGTCGATCTCGCAGCCGTCGCGCGGCGCCCCGTTGCAGTCGGCCCAGCCCGAGTCGCACACGAGCACGCTCTCGCTGCAGGCCTGGTGATCGCCGCAGGTGAGCCCGCACGCGCCGCAGGCCTCACAGCTCGAGCTCGTGTCCACGCAGGCGTCGTCGCAGCACTCGAGGGCGCCGGCGCACGCCTCGGTCTCTCCGGACGCGGCGCCGCACGTGCAGAGGCCGCCTTCGCAGCGCTCGCCATCGGGGCAGGGCACCTCGGGGCATCGGCCGCCGGGGCCTCCGTCGCTCCCGCCGTCGACGGTCTCGCCGCCGGCGTCCCGGGTCGGATCGACGCCCGCGTCGATGGCGAGCGACGGCGCCGGGCACACGCCGCGATCGCAGGCGGCCGGGCACTCGCTCGCGCCCGGGGCCAGCTCGAGCACCACGTCGAACGGCGCCGACTCCTCCGGGAGGCGGCGCACCACGCTGCCTCGAGCCACGAGCTCGCACGTGGTCGTGTGGGCGACGGCGGAGAAGCACCACGTGCCCGTGGCGAGCCGCCCGGGCGCGGTGAAGCGGGCCTCCTCGTCGCGGCGGACGGCGCCCCACCAAACGGGCGCGCGGCGGTCGGCGAGGCCGCAGTTGCCTTCGGTGATCCGCGCCTCGATCGCGACGACGGCGTCGGGATCGAGGCCCTCGCCGGCGACGACCCGCCACTCGAGGGGCGGCGCCATGTCGGCGGTGCAGCCGGCCACGAGGAGGGCGAGCCCGATCGCGCCGCGCCGAGCCGGCGTCATCGGGGGCCCCCGCGATCGCGGACGACGCTCGTGGTGGTCTCGTCGGCCTCGACGTGGACTCGGATCATCCGTCCCGGCGCCTGACCGAACACGCGCACCTCGAGCACGTGATCACCCGCCGGCAGGCGCAGGCGCCCGGGCGCGCGGCCGATCGAGCGACCGCGGCGATAGACGTCACCCCAGCCCCCGGGCACGACGACGTTGACCCAGCCGCTGCCGCCCTCGGCGGGCGGCGCCGGGGTCGGCTCCTCTTCGTCCGGGGTCGGCGCGAGGGTGGGCGCCTCTTCCTCCGGAGCGGTCGCCTCGGTCGGCGCGTCCTCGGGCGGGACGTCCGCCGGCTCGACGACCGCGGCGACGACCGGCGGGTCGGGCTCGGCGGGCTCCGGCGTCGTCGTCGCCTCGGGGGCGGGGGCTGGGACCGACACCGGCGCCTCGACCTCCTGCGGCTCGCTGGCGGCCCGGGCGGGATCGGTCGACGGAGGGGGATCGCCCTCCCAGAGCGCGAGCCCGGCGCCCGCGCCGACGCAGAGCGCGATCAGCGCCACGGCGGCGACCCGGAGCCAGACGCTCCCCTCGCCCCGCTCGGGAGGCAGGACCGCGGGATCCACGGTCGTCTCCTCGACGGCCAACGCGGGCTCCGGCGACGCGGCGGCGCCGGAGGCGTCCGACGGAGTGCGGCGCTCGACCACCCCCGAGGCGCTCGGCTCGCTCTTCTCGCCGGGGGCCGTCGGGACGATGGGCATCGGCTCGTCGTCGCCGACCTGACGGGCTCGGTCCACGAGGCGGAGGCGGTGCGCCTTCTGCTCGTGAAAGAGCTCCTCCATCCACTCCGAGAGCTCCTCGGCTCCCACGGGCTCGCCGCCCGTGGCGTCCGTCACGAAGCGCCGCAGGTCCCGGCCGAAGTCCCGCGCGGTCGCGTACCGGCGATCGAGGTCGCGCTCGAGGGCTCGCATGACGATCGCGTCGAGCGTCGCGGGGACCGCGGGCTGATGCGTCGATGGCGGGACCAGCTCGTCCTGGAGGATCGACATCAGCGTGTCGGCCTCGCTGTCGCGACGAAAGAGACGTTGCGTGGTGAGGAGCTCCCACAGGACGACCCCGAGCGCCCAGATGTCGGCGCGGCGATCGAGCGGCTTTCGATGAAGCTGCTCCGGGGGCATGTACGGGAGCTTGCCCTTCACGCCTCCTGTCGCCGTCTGGTGGAGGCGGCCCGCCGCGCGCGCGATCCCGAAGTCGACGACGCGGACCGTGCCGTCGTAGGTGAGGAAGAGGTTCTGGGGCGAGACGTCGCGGTGGACGACGTTGAGCGGCTCGCCGTCGTCGCCGCGCAGCTGATGCGCCGCGTGGAGCCCCTCGGCCGCCTGCGCGACGATCGCCGCCGCGAAGATCGGCAGCTTGGGCGAGCGGCGGTGCTCGGGGTGCTTCACGAGCGTCGCGATGAGCTGATTGACGGGCTCCCCGAGCAGAAAGTCCATCGCGATGAAGTACGTGTCGTCGGCGAACCCGACGTCGAAGACGCCGCACACGTTGGGGTGGGTGATCCGCGACGCGATGCGCGCCTCGTCGAGGAACATCTCGACGAACTTCCGCTGCTCCGCGAGGTGCGGGTGGATCGTCTTGAGCGCGACGAGCTTCGCGAACCCGCCGATGCCCCCGGCTCGGCCGAGGTAGACCTTGCCCATGCCGCCGGAGGCGAGCTCGTAGCAGAGCCGGTAGCGGCCGATGAGCTGGCCGGCGGTCACCGGCTTCTCGGAGCCGATCGGGATGACCTCGAGGTCCGCGAGCGACAGCTCCTCGGCGTCGTCCGGGTGCGCGGCGGGGCTCACGGCATGCTCCACACCACGATCGTGGGCGGGCCCACGGCGGTCTCGCGTTGATCGTCGGGGGCGCCGCTGCTCGAGGCGACCACCGCGACGATGGCGATGACGACCCCGATCAGCACGGCGCCGCCCACGGCCAGCCCGACCACGAGCGGGAGGTCGAAGGGATCGTCGCTCGGGGGCTCCACGACCGGCGCGGCCTCGACGACGATCGGCGGGGCGGGGGCGCGGCCGGCGCTGATCTGGGGGGCCTCGGCGCTCCCGAGCTCGGCGAGGCGAGCGCCCCCGGGACCGACGGCGACCGCGTGATAGGCGAGGTCTTCGGTGTCGACGACCTCGAGCTCGAGGGTCGGCTCGCCGCTCTGCCACTCGCCCTCGCCGACCCGCGCCTCCACGCGCAGCCCGCGCACGAGCTCCGCCGGGTCGTGCTCGGCCCGAGCGGTGAGCGTCGCGCCGGTCGCCGTGCGCTCGACGTCCACGACCACGGCGAGGGCACCGCCCTCGTCACGCGCGGCCTCGAACGCGGCGCGGAGCTCCGGTCGGATCGCCACCGACAGCTCGCGCTGCGGGTCGAGCGCCGCGAGCGCCACCGCCGCGGCGCGCATGCGCTCTTCGTCCCCGAGGGCCAAGGCCACGCGGGCGCGGAGCTCCATCAACGCGACGAGGTCGTCCCGGGTCAGCGCCTCGGCCTCGAGCGCCGCGTCGACCTCCCGACTCGCGCGGAGGAAGCGACCCCGCCGGTAGCTCGACTCGGCCTGGTCGAGGGTCTGCCCCTCGGCGATCGACGCTCCCCAACACGGCAGCGTTGCGCTCAGAGCGAAGAACAGCAGGGAGGTCCGAAACCGCACGAGCTGCCAGTATCCGGCCACCGAGGCCAGAACGGCAAGCTCGGCGGGCCGCGCTGGGCCCTACGGCCCCGGCGCGAAGACGTCGAGCGTGAGGCGCTCGGTCGCGGCCGCGCTGATCGTGACGACGATCATCTCCTCGGCGTCGGCGCGGCCGTAGGGCAGGACGCGCAGCCGGTGGGTGCCCTCGGGCACGTCGCGGTCGATCGGCGTCCGGCCGAGGCTGCGGTTGCCGAGGTACACCTCGGCCCAGCCGCTCGAGGTGTGGATCACCAGGTGCCCCATGTCCGAGCGAGCCGGCGCGGGCGCGGGCGTCGGCTCGGTCGACGGAGCCTGCGTCGGCTCGGGCGAGTAGGTCGAGCCTCCGCCGGAGATCACGGTGGTGACGGTGCTTGCGCCGCTGCTCCGGCGGCGCCGCGACGACGACGGCGACGTCTCGCCTCCGGGGCTCGCGCCCTCGGCGCTGGCGCCCTCGGCGCTGGCGCCCTCGGCGTTCGCGCCCTCGGCGCCCTCGGCGTTCGTGTTGTCGTCGCCCGCGCTCTCGGCGTTCGCGCCCTCGGCGCCCTCGACGTTCACGCCCTCGGCGCCCTCGACGTCGCGTGCGCCGCGCCGGTGCGGGTGGCGCGCTCCGGGGCCGGCCGCGTCCTCTTCGGGCGTCGCGTCCGCGGGGGCTCGGCCGATCATCTCGAGGAACCAGGGCGCGGGCTCGTAGTAGAGCTGCAGGTAGTAGCCACCGACGGCGAGCCCCACCAGGAGGAGCAGCCAGAGCCACCAGCGCCGCTTCTTGGTGGGCAGCTCGGGCGGGACCGAGATCGCCTCGGGCCGCTTCAGCGCGCGCCGCTGGCGGGGCATCGGGCCCGAGATCTCGGGGGCCGGGATCGGGTCCTCGTCGTCGTCGTCGTAGGGGACCGCCTCCATGGCGGGCGGCCGGTTCGACTCGAGGAGCTGGACGTCGGCCTCGGTGACCTCGTGGAGGCGCGCCGCGCCGACGCCGGAGATGTCCATCTCGCGGACCCGGCGCGCGGCCTCGATCCGGGCCGTCTTCTGCTTCTCGAAGAGGAAGTCCATCCACTCTGCGAGCTCGGCGGACTCGAGCGTGAAGCCGCTGTCCGCGATGAACTTGCGCAGGTGCCGGCCCATGTCCCGCGCCGACGCGTAGCGGTCGTCGACCTTCCGGCTGAGCGCCTTGTGCGCGATCTCGGCGACCTCGCGCGGCACCCAGTCGCGGCCGTCCGAGGCGAGCTCGATGTCCTCCTCGAGCACCGCCATCGCGGTGGACACGGCGGTCTCGCGCGAGAACAGCGGGCTGAGCGTGAGGGTCTCCCACAGCACCACGCCGAGCGCCCAGACGTCGGCGCGGGCGTCGCACGACTTGCCCTTGATCTGCTCGGGCGCCGCGTAGCCGACCTTGCCCTTCACCACGCCGGTCGAGGTGTGGGCCACCCGCTCGGCGGCCTTCGCGCACCCGAAGTCCACGACCTTGATCGCGCCCTCGTAGGTGAGGAAGAGGTTCTGCGGCGACACGTCGCGGTGGACGATCCCGAGCTTCTCGCCGTCCGGGCCGCGCGCGATGTGGGCCGCGTGCAGCCCCTCGCAGGCGTCGGCGACGATCCGCGCGGCGAGGAACGGGAGCACCTCGCGCACGTCGTCGAAGCGCTCCACGAGCCGGTTGATGACGTCGAACACCGGCTCGCCGAGCAGGTACTCCATCGCCAGGTAGTAGACGCCGTCGACCTCGCCGAAGTCGTGCGTGGAGCAGACGTTCGGGTGGGTGACGTGGGAGGCGATGCGCGCCTCGTCGAGGAACATGTCGACGAAGGCCCGCTCCTTGGCGAGGTGCGGGTGGATGGTCTTGAGCGCGACGAGGCGCTCGAGCCCGGCCGCGAGCTGCATCCGGGCGAGGTAGACGGTCGCCATCCCCCCGGCGCCGAGCTCGTCACAGAGGGTGAAGCGGCCGAGCCGGAGGGGGAGCTTGGGCCCGAGCGGAGTCTCGCTCGAGGCCTGGATCTGAACCGCCCGCTCACCCATGATCGCCGAACAGGGTAGCTCGTGCGGGGGCCCGCGTCGTCCCCGACGCGGCGCGCCTCACTCGGCGGGGTAGAAGACGGCGCGGCTGAAGACGTAGTCGAGCTCGCCGCCGAACGCGTGGCAGGAGTTGCACGCGAGGCGGTCCCCGGTGGTCGGATCGAAGTACAGGACGCCGTCGTCGCCGGTCCCTCGCCACGCGATGGCCACCTGCTCGTCGTCCTCGAGGTGCAGGTCGAAGAACTCCCAGTCGACGGCGCCGTCCGGGTTGTAGCCCCCGCCGCGCTTGACCATGGCGTGGACCACCCACTCGGAGGGCGGGCCCTCCTCGATGGTCTTGATCACGATCGTCCCGAGCTCGAACGGCTGGCCCTCGGGGGGCGGCTCGCGGTCGATGTAGAGCGTCCGGCTCGGCGAGCTGAGGTGGCCGTCGGTGAGGCTCTCGTCCGGCAGCGGGTAGGCGCGCCAGCCCGTGAACCCCTCGAAGTCGCGGCCGAACGCGATGCGCGGGCCCACCGGCGGCGGGGGCTCCTCGGCCGCGCAGCCGACGGCGAGCACGATCAACAACGGCGCGACGAGCCGCACGGCGGACAACCTAGCACTGCCGTGTTCAATCGACCCCACTGGGGCCAGCGTGCCCTCGCGATCGCGGGCTCGCCGGGGTCGATGGGCCCCGGCGGCGGAGCGTGGCGTGCGCCGATGTGCGATCTGGCACACGGGTCGCAGTGGACGGCGTTCATGGAACTCCGCCACGGCCTCACCGCCCTCGCGCTCTGCCTGCTCGTGCTGCCCGCGTGCGCTCCCACGGTGGGGGGCTCCTCGCGCGCGTGCGCGGTCGACTCCGACTGCTCGCGCGGGGATCGCTGCGTGGACGGACGATGCCTCGACCCGGAGATGCCCGACGCGGGCGCCGGCTACGAGGAGGACGGCGCGACGCCGCCCCCGCCCGACGACGACCCGCCCCCGCCGGCCGCGGGCGACGAGGAGATCTGCGGCAACGGTCGCGACGACGACGGCGACGGCGAGGTCGACGAGCAGTGCGCGTGCGCGGTGGGCGAGACGCAGGGCTGCTTCGGCGGCGACGCCGCGCTCGCCGGGGTCGGCGCGTGTGGGCTCGGCACCCAGAGCTGCGATCCGTCCGGCGAGTTCGGCTCCTGGGGCGCCTGCGCGGGCTGGACCGGGCCGAGCGAAGAGGTGTGCGACGGCGTCGACAACGACTGCGACGGCACCGCCGACGAGGGCTGCGAGTGCGGGTTCGGCGACGGCCGCGGCTGCTACACGGGCCCGCCCGGCACCGAGGGCGTGGGGCGGTGCGCGCCGGGCAGCCAGACGTGCGGATCGGACGGCTGGGGCCCGTGCGTCGGCTCCGTGCTCCCGGACACCGAGCTGTGCAACGGCGTCGACGACGACTGCGACGGGCTCGTCGACGAGGGTTGCGATTGTACACCCGGCGCCACGCGCGCCTGCTTCGAGACGCCGAGCGGGATGCCCGCGGAGGGCACGCCGGGCGTGGGGCTCTGCCGCGAGGGCACGCGCAGCTGCGCGGAGCTGCCGGGCGGCGGCAGCGCGTGGGGCGCGTGCGGGGGCGCGAACACGGCGAGCGCGGAGGTCTGCCGCAACTCGATGGACGAGGACTGCGACGGCCTCATCGACGAGGGCTGCGGCACGCCGACGGTCGACTGCACCGTCGCCGACGTCCTCTTCCTCGTCGACACGACCGGCTCGATGTCGGGCGAGATCGCGCAGATCCAGGCGCGGCTCCGTGACACGATCATCCCGGGCCTCGCCGCCGAGATCGCCGACGTGCGCTTCAGCGTCGCGAGCTTCGACGACTTCGCGGTCGCCAGCTACGGCAGCTACGGGGACGTGCCCTTCCGCCTCGTCAGCTCGATCACGCCCGACGTGGCGTCGACCCAGGCCGCCGTGAACACGCTGCGCGCGTCGGGCGGCGCGGACGGCCCCGAGTCGCAGGTCGAGGCGCTCTACCAGGCGGCGACGGGCGCGGGCATCGGCGGCTTCGTGCCGGCGCGCGGCGCGTGCGGGACGGGGATCGGCTACCCGTGCTTCCGACCCGGGGCCACGCCGATCGTCCTGCTGTTCACCGACGCGGACTTCCACAACGGCCCCGGAGGCGTCTACTCGTACTCGGGCATCTCGCCGACCCCGCACACCTACGCGCAGGCGGTGACCGCGCTCAACGCGATCGGCGCCAAGGTGCTCGGCCTCATGAGCGGCGCCCCCGCCTACGACGATCTGTTGGCCATCGCGCGCGACACCGGCGCGGTCGCCTCCGACGGCACGCCGATCGTGTTCGACATCGGCAGCGACGGTCGCTCGCTCGGCCCCGACGTGGTCCGCGCCGTCCAGACCTTGTGCCGCTGAGCTCGTGGGGCGACGCGGACGCAGCGTCAGTAGGCGTTGCGCCGGACCTTCTTGCCGAAGACCGTCAGCCAGACGATCTCGAGGTCCTTCCAGATCGTCCAGTCGCGGAGGTACTCGAGGTCGTGATCGACGCGGCCGACCATCTTGTCGAGGGTGTCGGTCTCGCCGCGCCAGCCGTTCACCTGGGCCCAGCCGGTGATCCCCGGCTTCACCTTGTGGCGCAACATGTATTCGAGGATCTGGGTCCGGTAGTGGCGGTTGTGGGCGACCGCGTGCGGGCGCGGGCCGACGACGCTCATGTCGCCGAAGAGGACGTTGACGAACTGCGGCAGCTCGTCGAGCGAGGTGCGCCGGAGGAACGCCCCGAGCGGGGTGACGCGCGCGTCGTTCTTCGTGGCCTGGGTCACCGTCGCGCCGTTCTCGGTCACGCCCATCGTCCGGAACTTCCAGACCTCGATCTCCTCGCCGCCGCGGCCGTACCGGAGCTGCTTGAAGATCGCCGGGCCCGGCGAGGTCGCGCGCACGGCGACGCCGATCGCGACGAGCAGAGGCCACGCCGTCGCGAGGAAGGTGCCCGCGAAGAGGACGTCGAAGGCGCGCTTCAGCGGGCCGTCGAGGCCGGGCGCGACGCGGAACACGAGGTCGCCGACGTCCTCCTCGGTGAGCGCGAGCGTGAGCACGAGCGCCATCACGAAGCGGTCCTCCTCGAGGTCGAACGCGTCGTTCGCGTCGCACACCTCGCGGACCATCGCGACGAGGCGCCGCCGCTCGCGCGGCTCCATGCCTTCGAAGGCGCGCGCCGTGGTGGCCATGTCGAACGTCGCCGGGTCGAAGTCCGCCACGCGGACGATCAGGGCCGGCGGCAGGTCGTTCCACGCGCACCCCGCGAGCTTGCAGAGCATCTCGAGCGCCTTGTCGCGCTCGCGCGGATCGAGGTTGCCGTCGGCCCACGCCGCCGCCATCAGCAGGTCGGCGAGCGGCAGCAGCGCCTCGACGTCGTCGGTTCGCACCAGCGTCCACTCGGGCTGGGTGCCGATGCGCACGGGCTCGTCGTTCTCGCTCACCGTGCGAAGCTAGTACGTAGGTCTCGGCGAGGCACCGGGTTTACAGTCGGGGGTAACCGGCGGCACCTGAATCCCAAGGCGCGCGGCCCCGTCTGGGTAGAACGCCCGACCTCGACGACGACAGCCAAGGAGAACCGACGATGGATCGCCCGATGCGCTCCCGACATGGACTGACCCGATGCCGCGCCTGCCGCGCCCACATCCACGCGGCGGCCAAGCCGAGCGAGACGACGTGCCCCTTCTGCGGTGAGAACCAGCTCGGGATCCCGCGCTCGCAGGCTCGCGGGACGATCGTCGCGGTCGGTCGCGGCGGCATCCTCGCCGCGGGCTTGATGGCCTTCTCCGCGCTCGGCTGCGGCGCCGACGACCCAACGCCCGGTCCCGTCGAGGCGCCGATCGTCGAGGCGCCGATCGTCGAGGCACCCGAGCCGATGCAGCCGATGCAGCCCGGCGAGGTCGTCGTCGCGCCGATCCCAGAGCCCGAGCCGGTCGCGCCCGAGCCGGTCGCGCCCGAGCCGGTCGTCGAGGAGCCGGCGCCCGAGCCGATCGTCGAGCGACCCCGACCGCGCCCGCGTCCCCAGCCCGATCCCGTGGCGCCCCCGGACCGCCCGATCGCCGTCCCCGCCTACGGCGTCGCGCCCCCCGATCAGTGGCGGCCGGATCCGGCCCCCGACATGCGCCCCACGCCGCGCTACGGTCTGCCGCCGATGCGTCAGCGGATCTCGCCCGAGCCCAGCGAAGGATGAGCGAGCGGCCTCGCCCTCGGCCGCCCGTCGGCGTCGCCGACGAGCGACCGTCCGAGCTCGTGCGCGGCGCGGTCTCCGACGGCGGCGTCACCTACTGCGTCTGGGAGATCACGCTCGCGTGCGACCTCGGGTGCCGCCACTGCGGCTCGCGCGCGGGCAAGGCGCGGCCCGACGAGCTGAGCACCGCGGAGTGCCTCGACGTGGTTCGCCAGCTCGAGGAGCTCGGGATCCGCGAGGTCACGCTCATCGGCGGTGAGGCCTACCTGCGCGACGACTGGGACGTCATCGCCGCCGAGATCGTCGAGCGCGGCATGCGCGTCGGGATCACCACCGGCGGCCGCGACTTCGACGACGAGCGCGTGCAGCGCGCGGTCGACGCGGGGGTCTCGACGATCAGCGTCTCGATCGACGGCCTCGAGCAGACCCACGACCTCCAGCGCGGCGCGCGCGGCTCCTGGCGCACGGCGCGCGAGTCGGCCGAGCGGATCGCGAAGACGCCGATCCGGCTGGCGACCAACACGCAGATCAACCGCCTCTCGATGCCCGAGCTGGTGGCGATGGCGGACCTCCTCGAGGAGATCGGGAGCCAGGCCTGGCAGCTCCAGCTCACCGTGCCGATGGGCCGCGCCGCGGACCGCCCGGAGCTCCTGCTCCAGCCTCACGACCTGCTCGAGCTCTTCCCGCTGCTCGCTTGGATCAAGAAAGAGAAGCTGACGCCGCGCGGCATCGCCGTGTTCCCCGGCAACAACATCGGCTACTTCGGCCCCTACGAGGAGGCGCTGCGCTACGGGGGCCACGGCGGCACCCACTGGGCCGGCTGCGGCGCGGGGACCGCGTGCATCGGCGTCGAGGCCGACGGCAAGATCAAGGGCTGCCCCTCGCTGCCCTCCGACACCTACACCGGCGGCAACTTCCGCGGCGACGTGCTCACCGAGGTCGTCGCCGGCACGCCCGAGCTCACCCACATCGGGCAGCGCACCGCCGAGGACCTGTGGGGGTTCTGCCGCACCTGCTACTACGCCGACATCTGCAAGGCGGGTTGCACCTGGACGGCGCAGGTGCTCATGGGTCGACCGGGCAACAACCCGTACTGCATCCACCGCCAGCTCGCCTACGAGAAGGAGGGCCTCCGCGAGACCCTCGTGAAGGTGGAGAAGGCGCCGGGGCAGCCGTTCGATCACGGCCGCTTCGAGACCCGCCTCGAGCCGCTCGGCGACGCGCCGGAGTCCCCGACGATCCTCGGCGTCCCGCTCGCCGAGGTCATGGCGCTCACCCCGAGCAGCCCCGGGATCCTCTCCAAGGAGGAGGGCAAGCACCGCCTGCGGATCCTGTAGCCCGGCCCCTCAGATCTGGTCGAGGCCGAGCGCGCGGTACATGTCGTCCTCGATGCGCGCCCACATGCGTCGCGCGCCGGTCCAGTTGAGGTGGACGCCGTCGAGGGCCTCGAACTCGTCGTCGCCCGGATCGATCGCCTCGCCGCAGCGGGACGCGCGCGCCCCCGCGATCTGCGCCTGGCGGACGCGCGGGATCCGCGCCGACCAGCCGGGGCGGCCCCCGTTGACGGGCAGGAGCATCACCACGCGCGGGGCGCCGCGGTCGCAGAGGGCGTCGATGAAGTCGCGCACGCGGGCGGTGTACTCGCGCGTCCACGCCTCCTCGTCGCGCCACGCGATCCAGTCGCCGCCGGACATGTGGAGGGCCTGCACGTCGTTGCCGCCCGTGAGCACGATGACCATCGCGTAGCGGTCGAGCGGCGCGAGCCGCGGGACCTGCGCCTGCCAGTCGTAGAAGTCGGGCCGCGCGAACCCGGACGCCCCGCGCGAGCGCCGGACGAGGGAGTAGCCCCATCGGCCGAGCTCGGTCTCGACGGTGCGGCCGGCGGCGCCGTTGACCGACGAGCTGCCGACCATCAACACCTCCGTCTGCGCGTGCGCCAGCGACGGCGCGGCGAGCAGCGCGAGGCAGAGCGCGGCGCCCCTCACCACTCGCTCGCGATCGGACGCCCGCGGCGTCGGGTCCCCGCGCGGCGCCCCTCGGTGGTCGGCGCGGCGCGCCGGCGCCGGCCGGACGACGCCGGGGTCGGGTCGGGCCGCGTCGGCGTCGGGGCGGGCTCGGTCACCGCGACCACGGGCCCGCTGTCGGGCCGCGCCTCGGCGGCGATCGGGGCGCCGGCGTCGGGCGCCGCGACCGTCACTGGCGGCGTCGGATCGGCGGCGAGCGGGGGCGGTGGGATCGTCGGAGTGGTCACCGTCGGCGGATCGTCCGACATCAACGCCAAGACCACCAAGAACGAGGAGCCGCCCGCGCCGAGGAGGATCACGAGCACCGCGAGCGCGAGCACCGCCGGGTGGACCCGGATCCCCTCCGCGGGCTGCGCGGCGATGCTCGGGGTGAGCGGCGGCGGCGGCGCGGCGAACGGATCGGGCGCGGCGGACGGCGGGGGGATCGTGTCCGGGCCGGGGAGCGGCGCGAGCTCGTCGTCGCCGAGGCGCTCCATCCGCTCGGCGAGGTCGTTCGAGAACACCGTCTTCTCGTCGGCGACGTCGTCGAGGCCGGGCAGCACCTGGGTCGGGGCGTCGTGCGTGCCCGCCCCGGAGAGGCTGTCGCCCGTGTCCCCGGACTCGAGCTCCTCGATGTCCTCGGCGCTGAGCGTCATCGTCTCGAGCGCCTTCCCCGCCCCGGGGTCGACGCGCGGCAGGTCGAGGGTGAAGCCCGAGACGTTGGACGGGAGCTTCTCGCGGTCCTTCTCGATGCGCTCGGCCATCACCGCGGCGAGGAGCGAGCCGAGCGCCGACTCGTGCAGCGACGCCGCCCGCGGGTGCACGTCGACGAGCGCCGAGCGGAGCTCGCGCGCGGTCTGGTAGCGGTCCTCGGGCGCCTTCGCCATCGCCTTGAGCAGCACTCCGTCGAGCCCCGCCGGCAGGTCCGGCGCGTAGCGGCTCGGCGGGATCACGTCGGGGTGACGGACGGCGTTGAGCACGTCGAGGTCGGAGGCGCCGTCGAAGCGGCGGCGCATCGTCAGGATCTCCCAGAGGACCACGCCGAGCGCGTAGACGTCGCCGCGCCGGTCGAGGTTCTGCGCGAACGCGTGCTCGGGCGACATGTAACGAAACTTGCCCTTGATCGAGCCGCCGCCGGTCTGCTGCACCCGCCCCTGCGCCTTGGCGACGCCGAAGTCGATGAGCTTCACGTTGCCCTGGTAGCTGATCAGGATGTTCTGCGGGCTCACGTCCCGGTGCACGACGCCGAGGAGCTCGCCCCGCTCGTCGCGCGTCTCGTGCGCCGCGTGCAGCCCGTCGGCGACCTTGATCGCGATGTGGATCGCGAGGTCCGGCGAGAGGCGGCGGCCGCGCTTGCCGAGCGCGCGAAAGAGCTGCCCGAGCGAGCAGCCGTGGACGTACTCCATGACGAGGAAGTGGTGGCCGTCGAGCTCGCGCAGCTCCTCCACGTGGACCACGTTGGGGTGCTGGATGCGCGCGCTCAGGAGCGCCTCGTCCACGAACATCTGAACGAAGGTCGGGTCCTCGGCGAGGTGCGGGTGGACCACCTTGATCGCCACGAGCTTCGCGAAGCCCGCCGCTCCGGCCCGGCGCCCGAGGAACAGGGTCGCCATCCCGCCCGACTTGAGCTCCGCGACGATCTCGTAGACGCCGATCTTGTCGCCGACGGAGAACATCCCGATGCCCTCGCAGGCTATCCCCCTTCGCGCTTAGAATCGAGGACGTGCGCTGGGGCTTGCCGATCGTCGTCGCCGCCGGGCTGCTGGCCGTGGCTCCGGCGGAGCGCGCGTTCGCGCAGGACGCGTCGGCGTCGGAGACCGCCGCGGCGCGTCGCCTCTTCGAGGAGGGCGTGGCCGCGCTCGAGGAGGGCCGCTTCGAAGACGCGCGCGAGCGGTTCGAGCGCTCCTACGGGCTGGTCCCCCGCGCGAGCACGCTCCTGAACCTCGCGACCGCGCAGGCCGAGCTGGGGCAGATCGTCGAGGCGATCGAGACCTACCGGCGCTTCATCGCCGAGGCCTCGGGCCGCGACGCGCGGCACCGCCGCGACGCGGAGGCGATGATCGACGAGCTGCAGCCCCGCGTCGCGAGCGTCGACCTGACGATCCCCGATCGCGAGCCCGGAGACGTCGTGCGCCTCGACGGCCGCGACCTGCCGACGGCCGCGCTCGACGTCGCGCTGCCGATGAGCCCGGGCTCGCATCGGCTCGTGGTCCGCCGCGACGGAGTGGAGATCGGCGCGGTCGAGCTCGTGCTCGTCGACGGAGAGCGGCGCAGCGTCGAGGTCGCGCTCCACCCGCCACCCCCGGCGGTCGAGGT
Source organism: Sandaracinaceae bacterium (assembly GCA_020633195.1). Classification (GTDB taxonomy): domain Bacteria; phylum Myxococcota_A; class Polyangia; order Polyangiales; family Sandaracinaceae; genus JACKEC01. The sequence goes on from JACKEC010000020.1 coordinate 15,885, forward strand.
GCCGATCGAGGTCGCGCCGCCGCCTCCGGAGGACGACTCCGGGCTCGTGATCGGGCTCGGCGTGGGCATCGGCGTCGCGGTGGTCGCGATCGTCGTGGGCGTCGCGCTCGGCGTCGCGCTGTCGAGCGGGGAGGAGCCCTTCGTGGGCAACCTCGGCCCGGGGATGGTCACGTTCTGATGCGACACACCCTCCTCGTCGCCGCGCTGCTCGCGGGCTGCTCGACGCAGACCCAGCTCGTGGTCGTGGTCGAGACGAACCTGGACGTGCCCACCGAGCTCGACTCGGTCGAGGTCTCCGTGCTCAACCCGGACGGCGTGTCGACGGTCACCCCGCAGCCGCTCGTCGGGCCTGACGCGCCTTCCTTCCCCCTGACCCTCGGCGTGGTCCCGGGCGGTGACGCGCTCGGCCCCATCACCGTCACCGCGACCGGCCGGCTCGGCGGTGTGGAGGTGGTGCGGCAGCGCGCGGAGGTCACGCTGGTGCCCGGCGAGACGCGCACGCTGCTGCTCGTCCTCTACCGCTCGTGCGCGGGTCGCGAGTGCGCCGCGTCGGCCACCTGCGACGCCGCGGGCTGCGTGGGGCTCGAGCGCCCCGACCTGCCCGCGTGGACGGGGACGCCGCCCACCTTCGACGACTCCGATCCGTGCCTCGCGATGCGCTGGGACGTGGACGGCGACGGAGAGGGCAGCCTCGCGTGCGGCGGCACGGACTGCGACGACGACGAGCCGCTCGCGAGCGCGGGGGCCACCGAAGACTGCGACAGCATCGACAACGACTGCGACGGGATGACGGACGAGGGCTGCGGCTGCGCCCCGCTCGACGCGATGGAGGAGTGCGCGACGTCCTGTGGCGCGCCCGGCGACCGCGTGTGCACGGCGATGGGGTGGACGGCGTGCGCGCCGCGCGCGGAGGTCTGCAACGGGACCGACGACGACTGCGACGGGATGACCGACGAGGCCTTCGACTACGTCCCGTCGGCGCCGGTGGCGCTGACAGAGAAGGAGCGCGCGTCGCTCGACCCCGACGTGATCTGGACCGGCGACCGCTACGCGATGGTCTGGCACGACGACATCGACGATCGCGGCGTGTACTTCCGGACGCTCGACGCGAGCGGCGCGCCGATGATGGACCCGCTGCAGATCTCCGACGAGGGCCGGATGCCGGCCATCGCGTGGAGCGGCTCGACCTACGGCGTGCTGTGGTGGAGCCGGGAGACGGTGATCTGCGGGACGGACTGCACGCTGCTCCTCGACCGCATGTACTTCGAGGTGCTCGGGCCCGACGGCGCGATCCTCGCCGGCCCCGAGCGCGTCGAGCCGGACGCGGCCAACGAGCCGCGGCCCAACGTGGTGTGGGACGGCACGTCCTTCGTGCTCGGCTACCGCGGAGACGACCCCTACCTCGAGGCGCGCGACGAGATGGGCGACCGCGTCGGCCCGCGGATCTCGGTGCCGGTGTCTCGCGAGGCGACGTTCGATCTCGTGTTCACGGGGAGCCGCTTCGCGCTGGCCTACGCGAGCGGCAACAGCGACGCGTACTTCACGCAGGGGGACCTGGCCGCGTTCCCCCCGACGGACATCGTGGTGGGGACCTTCGATCGCCCGGAGAGCCCCTCGATGGTCTGGACCGGCGACGGCTTCCTGATGGGGGTCGGCACGCGCTCGCGCCTGCTCGCGGACGGCACCCTCAGCCTCGTCGTCCTCGACGCGGCGGGCGCCCCGCAGGGGACGCCGACCACGTTGACCTCACGCCTCGATCGCTCGTCGCCGTTCGGTGGCAACGACCCGCCCGGGATGGCCATGGGCCTCGGCGAGGCCGTCGTCGTGTGGCCGGACGCCGCCGCGATGGAGCCCGGCCTGCGCTTCGTCCGAGTGGCCCCGGACGGCTCCAGCCTCCAGGCGGCGACGCCCCTCCCGGGCCTCGGCGGATCGCCCCACCAGACCTCGGTGGCCTGGTCCGGCACGAGCTACGGCGTGGTATGGGTCGAGGAGCCCGCGAGCGGCAGCGAGCAGCTCGTCTTCAGCCGCCTCGCCTGCCCCTGATCCTCAGTTCGTCTCGCAGAAGCCGAAGGCGGGGTAGCAGTCCGTGGCGGGGTCGCCGACCGGCGGGAGGCAGAAGTAGTCGTAGCGGCCGGCGGGCATGTCCTCGGTGTCGCTGCCCATCGGCAGGATGCGGTGGAAGGCGAGGCCGCCCTCGACCTCGATGCTGCTCGTGCCCAGGCCGCAGCGCGCGCCGTGCGTGTGGCCCGACGCGGAGCCCACCGTCGCGCTGATGGAGAACGGCACGTCGTCTTCGATCGTGAACGAGCCGCTGCCCCCGAAGGACACCGAGTGGACGTGCGCGTCGAAGCCGCCGCGCAGCGTGCGGCAGTTGGTGAGCGCGGGGGCGCACCCGGCGCCGGCGCAGATCAGGCCGGGCCCGCCGCCCTCGAAGGTGTCGGCGACGTTCGGCTCGGTCTCCATCGTGCCCGGGATCGGGCGTCGGCCGACCTCGCAGACGATGCCGTGCTCGTGGTCGCACGCGAGGCCCTCGTCGATGAGGGTGTCGCAGTCCTCGTCCTGCCCGTTGCAGTACTCGTCGGGGGGCACGCACTCGCCGGTGGGGAAGCCCATGTCGCAGACGCCGAGGCCCGGGGTCCCGCAGTTCGTCACGCAGGTCGTGCAGTACTCGACGCCTCCGTCCGCGACGCTGCCGTCGGGCACGCCTCCGTCGAGGAAGCCGGACGGGATGTCGATGCAGCCGATCCCGATCGCGCAGAAGAAGCCCGGCGGGCAGGCGCCGGGCCGCGCCACGCCGACGCACACGCTGGACTCGCAGACCGGGTCCGAGCACGGGTCGATGGTGCTGCAGTCCGTCGTGTCCACGCACTCGTTGTCGCACACGCCGCGCGGGCAGAAGCGGACGTCGCACTCGCTGCCGACGCAGTCGTCGCCGGGCTCGCAGGCCTCGCCGCCGCAGACCGAGCGCGCGTCCTGGCACATGCCGTCGATGCACGTGTTCGTCGATCCGCGGCAGGTCACGCCCCGGCACGACGCGCTGATGAAGACGACGACGCCGGTGTCGCGGCGTACCTCGGCGATGACGAGCCGCTCGGCGCGGACGATCCCCGCCTCGTCGAGGAGCTGCACGCGGACGTCGACGGTGCCGGGCGACGCCTGGAGCTCTGCGACCCGCGCCGGCCGGATGAAGGTCGTCTCCTCCACGTCCTCCGTCACCTCTTCGTCGCCGACGACGGTGCGGACCTGGGTGAACTCGATCTGGGGCACCAGGTCGGTCTGGAGCTCGACCACGACGAGCACCTTGGGCCCGAGCCCACAGCTCGCCGCCAGCAGCGAGAGGGCCGGGACACCGAGCGCGAGCCACCGACGACGACCGAACAACGCGCCTCCGGCTAGTACGGGTTGTCCCAGCCTTCGGTGCCCGGGAGCTCGAGGGTCAGGGTCTGGGGGCTGCCCCAGGCGACGGTGACGTTGCGGGTGAACGCCTGGTTGGCGCGGCCGAAGGGGATGATCCGCAGGGTCTGCGCGCCCGAGGGGAGCTCGGCGCGCAGCGGGGTGCGACCGAGTCGGCGACCCGCGTGCTCGACGTACGCCCAGCCCGCCGCGGCCCGCACCATCACCACGCCCTGCGAGAAGTCGATCGTACGGCTCGGCTGCACGATCGCCTCGTCCGTGCGCTGCGTCGTCGTCGGCGTCCCCGCGGCGACCGTCGTCGTGGCCTCGTCGTCGGCCTGGCGCCGCCGGCGTCGGCTCGAGGTCGACTCGACCTCCGTCCCGTTGTTCGTCTGGGAGTTGTTCGTCGCGTTGTTGGTCGCGGTCGGGGCTGGCTCGAGCGAGTCGTCGTTCGCCAGCGCGGGCGGCGTGTCCTCGGGCGGCGTGTCCTCGACGGTCTCCGGCGGCGTGTCCTCCGGGGTCGCGAGCTCGGGGTCCTCGACGGGAGGCGGTTCCACCTCGGGCACCACTTCGGGGTCCGGCGAGGCGATCACGGGGTCGGTGTCGGTGTCGGTCGCGGGCTCGGTGGCGATGCCGAGCGCCGCGAAGATCGGCGCGCGGTGGAACATGTAGGCGTAGACGCCGCCCCCGATCAGCGCGAGCAGGAGCAGCGTGAGGGTCACGTAGCGCCCCGTCCTCGTGGGCAGGACGACGGGGTCCTCCTCGGCGAGCCCGGCCTTGCTGATCTCCCAGGCGTTCTCGGCCTTGGCCGGGGTCTTCTCGAGCTTCGTCGGCGCGGTCTCGAGCGCCTTCTGACCCTTCTTCTTCTTCTTGCGGGCGGGCGGCGGGACCGTCTCGGGCGCGGCCGCGGGGACCACCTCGACGGCGGCCGGCTCGGGCGTCGCGACGGGGCCCACCTGCGAGACCTCCACCTTCCCGAGCGCGTCGAGCCGCCGCAGCGTGTCCGCGTGCCGCTGGGCGAAGAGCTTCTCCATCGTGTCCGCGACCTCGGCGGACTCGAACATCACGCCGGAGCCGGCGATGAACCCGCGCAGCGCCCGACCCATCTCGCGCGCGCTCGCGAAGCGCTTCTCCGGGTCGCGCTCGAGCGCCTTGGCGGCGATCGCGGCGAGCGGCCTCGGGACCCAGTCGTTCCCCTCGTCGGCCGGCGGGATCGGGTCGTTCAGAACGGCCTGCGCGGTGAGGATCGCGTTGTCGCGCCGGAAGAGGTTGCGCAGGGTGAGGCACTCCCAGAGGCACACCCCGAGCGCGAAGACGTCGACCCGCGCGTCCACGGCCTCGCCGCGCAGCTGCTCGGGCGCGGCGTAGGCCACCTTGCCCTTGAGCACGCCGGTGTTGGTCTGGGTCACGCGCTCGAGCGCCTTGGCGCAGCCGAAGTCGACGACCTTGACCGAGCCCTCGTGCGTCACGAAGAGGTTCTGGGGCGACACGTCCCGGTGGATCACGTGCAGCGGGTTGCCGTCGGAGCCCCTCAGCGTGTGCGCCGCGTGCAGCCCCTCGGCGGCGTCCGCGATGATCCGCGCGGAGAGGTAAGGCAGCGTGTCGAGCAGCTCGTCGTCGCCCGCCTCGACGACCGCGTTGACGACCTCGATGAGCGGCGCGCCCACGAGGTACTCCATCGCGATGTAGTAGAGGCCCTGGACGTCGCCGAAGTCGTAGACGGCGCAGACGTTGGGGTGGCTGATGTGCGAGGCGATCTTCGCCTCGTCGAGGAACATGTCCACGAACGCCTGCTGCTTGGCGAGGTGCGCGTGGATGGTCTTGATGGCGACGTGCCGCTCGAGCCCGGCCGCGAGGCGCATCTTCGCGAGGTAGACCGTCGCCATACCGCCGGCCCCCAGCTCCTCGCAGAGCGTGAAGCGACCAAGCGAATACGGCAGCACGGGCCCCAGCGTCAGCGAGTTGCGTGCGTCTGTCGAAGAGAGGTCGGCCATCGGCCCCGGTAGAGTGTAATCGTTCCTCGACCAGATGACCTGGCCCGATGTCGATCGGGCTGGTTACGGTTCGGGGGGCCGGGGCGGGGAATGGACGAGCCGACGATCGACGATCGGGTGCCGAGCGCGCGGGAGGCGCCGACCGTCGCCGACGCGATCGCGGCGAAGCGCCGGCCCGCGCAGGCCTCGGACGAGGGCTCGGCCCCCTCGGCCGCCACCCAGCGGCCCACGATGGACACGGTCACGAGCCCCGCCGAGGCCCTCCGGAGCGACGAGATGGCCCGCTCGCGGGGGCTCGCCGCGCTCGGGACGATCGGCTCGTTGATCACCTGCGTGGCCGCCCCGCTCTTCGAGGCGGACGCGATCGCCCTCGCGGTGCTGCTGGTCGGGATGGGCTGCCTCTTCTTCTCGAACGCCTACCTGTTCTTCATCGCGCGCTCGCCGGCGACCTACACCGAGGGGCGCCTCCTCGCGGTCTGGGTCGTCGCGACCTTCGGGGTCAACGGCGCCGTCTTCTTCTTCGGGCCGCTCAGCGCGGTCGCCGCCGCGTTGATCCTCGGGATCTACGTGTCGGGCCGGAACACCAGCCGCCGCGTGGCCTGGGCGACCTACCTGACGGCGGCGGTGCTCCACGGGATCACCGCGCTCGCGCCCCTCGTGTTCGGGCTGCCGCGCGTCGGGCACCTCGAGCCGACCAACTTCGGCGCGCTCGAGGTCGTGCTCGCCGAGCTCATGCTGCAGCTCATCTTCGTGGGGACCTACGCGACCGCCGCGAGCTCCCGGCGCACGATGGGGCGCATCCTCGCGGACCTCGAGGCGGCGATCCGCGAGGTCGCGCGGCGCGAGGTCCAGCTCGACGAGGCGCGCGAGGACTTCCAGCGCGCGCTCCCGATCGGAGGCGCGGGGCGGCTCACGGGGACCAAGCTGGGCAGCTTCACGCTCGGGGTGCTCCTCGGCCGCGGGGGGATGGGCGAGGTCTACGAAGGCGCCTCCGCGACGGGCGGCGAGCCGGCCGCGGTCAAGGTCCTGCTGCCTCAGGCGGGCGGCAGCGGGGACGACGCGGTGTCGCGGTTCCTGCGCGAGGCGCGCGCCGCCTCGAGCCTCGACTCGCCGCACGTGGTGCGCGTCCTCGAGATCGGGGAGCCGCCGGCCGAGCTCCCCTTCATGGCGATGGAGCGGCTCCGGGGGCACGACCTCTCCGAGCACCTGCGCGGCGGGGCGCCGATGACCCCGGCGGACGTCGTCGAGATGGTCCGTCAGATCGGTCGCGGCCTCGCCGCGGCCCGCGCCGGGGGCATCGTGCATCGCGACATCAAGCCGCAGAACCTCTACCGCGTGGAGGCCCCGGGGAGCGCCGGGCTCTGGAAGATCCTCGACTTCGGCGTCTCGAAGCTCGGCGCCTCGACGGGCACCCTCACCCGCGGCCGCCTCCTCGGGACGCCCTCGTACATGGCGCCCGAGCAGGCGCTCGCCGAGGCCGTCGATCACCGCGCGGACCTCTACGCGCTCGGCGCCGTGGCCTACCGCTGCCTCGTGGGCCGGCCCCCGTTCCGGAGCGGCGACATGGCCCGCGTGATCTACCGCGTCGTCCACCGCATGCCGCCTCGCCCGAGCGCGCACGCGAGCTTGCACCCCCACGTCGACCTCCTCTTCGCGATCGCGCTGGCGAAGGAGCCCGCGGATCGCCTCGACGACGGCGAGGCCCTCGCCGACGCGCTCGCCGCCGCGCTCGACGGAGTCCTCGAGCCGGCCCTGCAAGAGCGCGGTCGCCACCTCCTCGCCATCCAAGACTGGTCGTAGCCCTTAGCGCTGGCGGGCCTGGTCGACGCGTCGGATCGCGGCGCGGGCCTGCTCTTGGAGCGGGCCGGGTCGATCGGCGTCGACGAAGGCGATCCGGGCGTGGTCGAGGTAGGCGCGACGGATCAACGGCTCGGTGGAGCCACAGAGCTCGCCGATGGCCTCGAAGAGGGCCCCGGCGTGGAGCTCCGCGTTCTGCGAGGCGTCCTCGTCGGCGAGCGCGTGCAGCTCGCGGTACGCGCCGCCCGCGGCGGTCTGGTGCGAGGCGATCCGCTCGACGCACTGGGCGCCCCGCGCGGCGCGCCCGGCCTGCTCGAGCTGGCCCCGGTGCGCGTCGCCGAGCCCGATCTGGATCCGCGTGACCAGGCCTCGACGCTCGAGCCCCGGAGGCAAGGCCCACGCGGCGTCGTGCGCGGAGGTGAACGCCTCGATCGCCTCGTGGTAGCCGCCGCCTCGGAGGTGCGCCTCGGCCCGCGCGATCGTGGCGCGGAGATCGGAGGTGTCGGGCGCGACGGAGGCGTCCGCGATCGCGGCCGGAGCCGAGACGGGCGCGGGCGCGACCGGGGGCGCCGCGGTCGGCGCGGGGCTCCGCGTCGCGTACCAGACCCCCGCGCTGAGCCCGCCGCCGGCGAGGACCCCGACGACGAGGACGACCGCTACCCCGTACGGCGGTGGTCGCTCGGCGGCGGGCTGACTCGCGCCATCGAGCGTCGCGCGGATCGGCGCCGCGACCGGCGGCGGACCCGACCGAGAGGTCGGGGCGGGCCTCGCGCGGTCGGGGTCGGGGTCTCCCGTGTCGGGGATCGAGCGCGGGGCCGGGGCGACGTCGTCCGAGAGGAGCGTCGAGGCCAAGGGCGCGTCGTCGTCGACCCGCGCCGGGGCGGGGACGGAGATCGGCGCCGCGACCGTCCCGCCGAGCAGCCGCGCGAACGCGCTCGCGTCCGCCGGTCGGCGGTCCGGGTCGAGCGCGGTCGCCGCCTCGACGCACGCGAGGATCGGCTCGGGCAGCTGCGGCGCGAGCGAGCGCAGGGAGGGCAACGAACCGTCCAGCGTGCGGACGGCGACCTCGGCGCGCTCGAGGCCATCGAACGGCGGCCGCCCCCACACACAGGTGTGGAGCAGCATCCCGAGGGCGTAGAGATCGGCGCGCGCGTCGACGGGCACCCCACGCAGCTGCTCGGGGGCCATGAAGCCCGGCGTGCCGAGCGCGGCGCCCGGCACCGTGAGCTCCTCGGGCGCCCGCATCCGCGCGACCCCGAAGTCGAGGAGCTTCACCACCGCGGGGCCGCCGTCGGCGTGCTCGAGGAACACGTTCGCCGGCTTGATGTCGCGGTGGACGATCCCCTCGCGGTGCACCCGGGCGAGCGTCGTCGCCACGCCGAGCGCGAGCGCGACCGCCTCGGCCGGCGGTAGAGGGCCCCGCTCGAGGCGCGCCTCGAGGCTCTCGCCCTCGAGCAGCTCGAGCACCTGGTAGGGCCCGAGCTCGGCGTCGAAGTCGAAGTCGAGCACGGCCACCACGCCGTCCCCGCCCACGAGCGCCGCGGCCCGCGCCTCGCGCCGGAACCGCTCGATGCGGGCGCTCGAGTCGCGCCGCTGCGGGTGGATCAGCTTGATCGCGATCGCGCGCCCGAGCGCGAGGTCCTGAGCCCGGAACACGGCGCCCATCCCGCCGCGTCCGATGAGCGGTCCGAGGCGGTACTTGCCCCCGACGAGCCGGCCCCGAACTTCGTCGGCCCAGTCTCCGATGGGGTCGCTCACCCCTCGCGGTAGTCCTCGAGATCGAGCCCCTGCGAGCGCAGCCAGCGATACACCTGCTTGCGCGAGCGGCCGACCTGACGCGCCACGTCCGCGACCACCCCGCGGTGCTCGCGCAGCAGCTCCTCGAGGGCCTCGCGCGACGGGGGGCGATCCGAGCCGCGCGCGTCGTCCGCGGGCGGGGGCTCGGAGTCCGTGGTGTCTCCGAGCAGGCTCACCGACCGCGCGAGCGAGGCCTCGACGAGGTCGAGGGTGAGCGCGGCCCGCCCCGCGCCGAAGGTCTCGAGCTGCTTCGCGATCCGCATCAGCTCGCGGACGTTCAGCGGCCACGGGTGCTCGAGCAGGGCGCGCGCGAGCGCGAAGTCGAGCGGCGGCAGCGGCCCCGAGAAGCCGTGACGCAGGAGCGGCAGGGTGTCCTCTGGGCGCGCCGCGAGCGACGGCACCTCGAGCACGAAGTCGCTCACCCGCGAGTAGAGGTCGGCCCGGAAGCGCCCCTCGCGGACGTCGCTGGTGAGGTCGCGGTGGGTCGCCGTGATCACCCGGGCGTGGTGCGGGATCTCCTCGGTCGACCCGACCGGGATCACCCGCCCGCTCTCGAGCGCCCGGAGCAGCTTGGCTTGCTGTGTGAGCGGCAGCTCGCCGATCTCGTCGAGGAAGAGCGTCCCGTGCGCGGCCCCGCGGAACCACCCCTTCGCGCTCTGCGTCGCGCCGGTGAACGCGCCGCCGACGTGGCCGAACAGCGCGCTCTCGGCGAGGGTGTCCGGGATCGCGGCGCAGTTGACGGGCACGAACGGCCCGGACCGGCCCGAGAGCCCGTGCAGGGTCTCGGCGACGAGCTCCTTGCCGGTGCCCGTGGCGCCCTGGATCCGCACCACGCCGTCGGTCGGGGCGAGGAGCGCCGCGCGGGCGCGCAGGGTGCGCATCGCCGGCGCCGAGCCGATGAGCTTGGCCGCCTCGGGCGCGTCCTCGATCGGGCGCGTCTCGACGCGGAACAGCAGCAGGCTGTGTCCGATCACGAGCACCTGACCGTCGGCGACCCGGGCGGTGTCGTCGACGCGCTGGCCCGCGACGTGGCTGCCCCGGCGGCTCAGGTTCCGCAGCGTCGCGGCGGCGTCGCTCGGGTCCGCGAACAGGACCGCGTGCTGACGGGAGACGTGCGGGTCCTCGAGCACGCAGCCGTTCGCAGCGGGGTCGCGGCCGATCCGGATCTCCTCGGAGAATTCGATCGGCGGATCCTCGCGGACACGCCCGGCGGACCAGAGCACGCGCAGGGTCGTGATCCGCCCCGCCGGTCGAGGCGGCATCCGCGGCTCGTCGAGGGTGGACGTCTGCCCGACCATCCGCCGGGTATAGCCCCTGGGGCCGCGGCGTCGAGCCAGCGCCCCCGTTCCGCGGCGGTCCGCTTCCGCGTTCCTGAAATCAGACTGAAGTCGTAGGATCGCGCCCCACCAACCGTAAGCTTCCGGCGACCACGTCGAGGGGGAGGGAGAAAGCACTCATGGCCTTGGATCGAATCAAACGGACCACTCTCCAGCTGCTCGCGATCGGCGCGCTCGCGCTGGTCGCGGAGGCCTGCGGTGGCCGCACCGTCGTCATCCAAGCGGAGGCGACGGCGGAGTTCGTCGTGCTCAACCAGTCCCCGTACACGATCTGCTACGTGAACTTCTCCCCGACGACGGACCCCAACTGGGGCGAGGATCGGCTCGGCGCGCAGGAGGTCATCGCGCCCAGCCAGAGCCGCGGCTGGCGCGTCCCCGCGGACACCTACGACTTCCGCCTCCTCGACTGCAACCAGCGCACCCTGATGGAGCGGCGGGGCGAGCCGATCGGCTCGAACCAGCGCCGCACGGTCACCTTCCGCACCCCGGAGTGACGGCCGCCGAGGGCGGTTCTCGCGCGCGAGGCGCGTATCATGGGGGACGATGCGCGCCCTCTCGCTGACCTTGCTCCTCCTCGCCGGCTGCTCCGACACGCGCGGGACCGTGGACGGCTCGGTGCCCCCCGGGCTCGACGCGGGCTCGCGCGACGGCGCGGTCCCCCCGGGCACCGACGGCGCGATCCCGCCGGGCACCGATGGCGCGATCCCGCCGGGCACCGACGGAGGGGGCGGCGGCGTGGACGCGGGCCCGCCGGCGCCGAGCGTCGCGTTCTGCGTGCTCGGCTGCGCCGTCGAGGCGGACTGCACCACCGCGAGCCCCGCGTTCGACGAGGACAACTACGTGTGCGAGGGCACGAGCTGCCGCTACACCGGCTGCGTCGACGACGCGGAGTGCCAGGCCACGTTCTCGTCCGCCGACTACGTGTGCCGCGATCCGGGGACCGGGGTGCGGAGCTGCCTCGAGGGCTGCGTGGCGTCGGCGGACTGCGGCAGCGCGACGGCCGCCTTCGACGCCGACAACTACACGTGCGACGGCGGGACCTGCCGCTACCTCGGCTGCAACACCGACGCGGAGTGCGAGTCGACCTTCGGCGGCGCCTACGGCTGCATCGAGGCGGAGCCGCCGCCGACGCCCCTGCCGATCCCGACCGCGACCCGGAACTGTGTGCGCCGCTGCGCGTCCGCGAACGACTGCGCGACCGACTCGGGCGCGTTCGGTGCCGACAATTACGTTTGCGAAGGTGGAGGCTGTCGCTACCGCGGCTGCAACGACGACGCGGAGTGCCGGACGAGCCTGAGCAGCTCGTCCTACGTCTGCCGATGACCGCGTACCGGGACGACGCGGCGGCCCTGCGCCACCGCCTCGAGATCGAGACCGCGCGCGCGGATCGGGCCGAGGCGAAGCTCGGGCGCTTCGAGCGAGGGCGCGACGTCGCGTGGGGCGGTGACATCGCGCTGTTCGTCGCGCGCGCCCTCCTGATCGTCGTGCCGCTCGGGTTCGCGGCGTGGTTCCTCTTCTTCTTCGGGCTCGTCGTCGTCTTCGACGCCTTCGACGACACGCGCGGCCTCATGGCGCTCTTCGCCGTGCTCATCAGCCCGCTGTTCGTCGCGGGGCCGCTCGCCGCCTACACCACCGAGAGGCCGTCGCGCTTCGGCTGGGGCCTCGCGCTGTTCACGTACCTCTTCATGCTCGCCCCGTTCCCGCCGGCGGCGCTCTACGGCCTCGCGATCCTGCTGCGCGGCCGCACCCGCGACGCGGTGTTCGGTCCGCTCTCGTCGCAGGTGCGCGTCGCGATCGAGGACGACGGCGAGGCCGCCACCGCCGCGGCGCCCGAGGCCGAGGCGGCGGACGACGACGAGGTCAGAACCAGTCGCTCGGCTCGTGCAGCCTCGTGACGACGACCCGCGGGTTGGTGACCCCGGAGGGCAGCGCGGTGACCTCGACGATGCACGTCGAGCCGCCCTCGCCGTAGCTGTACTCGGTGTCGAGCAGCATCCACGCGGGCTCGCCCGGGTCGCGGGTGCTCCGGTAGACGCGGCTCAGGTACGGCTCGCGATCGGGTGAGTAGCCGTAGTGCTGGCGGCAGCCGACGCGGGCCTCGAGCTCGTACATCGGCGGCAGATCGTCGTCGGCCACGAGCCAGATCCCGTACTCCGTGTGCCGCTGACCGCTGGAGGGGATCTCGAGGGTGGCGCGCTCGCCGACCACGACGTTCGCGCTGACCACGGCCTCCTCGCCCGCGGTGTCCTCGGGCCCCCGCGACTGCAGGTAGGCGAGGTAGCCGGTCACCACGCAGAGCAGCCCGAGCAGGCCGAGGCAGCCGCCGAGCGAGCCGAGCGTGACGCGCATCATCTTCTTGCGTCGCGCGATGTCGGCCTCGGTCGGCTCGCCCTTGGGCTCGCCGCCAGCGGTCGCGGTGGGCGGCCAGATGAGCGTCGCGATCAGCCCGCCGAGCCCGGAGAAGACGGGGTAGAGCGTGAACGCCGAGCAGCACGTCGCGGTGAGCATGCCCATCATGAGAACGGTGAACTCGCGCGAGTCGCCGCGGCTCATGTCGGGCAGGATCATCAAGCTGAAGCCCGTCGACATGCACATCGAGACGGCGAAGAAGAGCAGCCCGCAGACGACGCCGGCGAGCGCGCCGATCACGCCGCCCTCCATCGCCTCGACCGAGCCCGTCTTCTTCTGAACCCAGTACACGGCGAGCGCGCCGCCGGCGATCACGAGGCAGAAGAAGAACAGGTTGAGCCAGTTGATCACCGGCACGGTGCTGAGCGCGGCCGCGACCCCGCCGCCGATCAACGAGGCTTTGAAGTAATGATCCCGGTTGGGGAAGCTCCCCCCGCTGGCGCTCGGCTCACTCATGAACGACTTATGGCATGACGCGCGGCGCGTGGCTCCGATCCTCGCGCTGCTCGGGCTCGGCGCCTGCGGCGCTCGGACCGGGCTCGAGGCCGCCGTCACCAGCTCGACCCCGGACGCTGGCGCCCCGCGCGACGCGGGCCGCGACGCGGGCGCCCCGTGCGGGCCCCCGGCGCCGGAGACGTGCAACCGCGTCGACGACGACTGCGACGGCCGCGTCGACGAGGAGCTCGGCTTCGGCGAGCTCCGGCGGGTGGTGGTGCGCGACACGCAGGGCACGACCGGCGCGTGCTCGAGCTGCTTCTGGGCCGCGGGGCCGCAGGTCTGGTTGCACGACGACGGGATGCTCGCGCTGTGGCGGATGGGCTTCGACGGCAGCCGCCCGATGCCCAACGCGTGGGCGCGCCGCCTCGACCTCGACGGGACCCCGCGCGGTGAGCCGTTCGTCCTGTTCGACACGCGCGTGCCCAACGGCTTCCGCCTCGCGCCGATCGACGGGGGCCGCGCGGCGCTCGGCTTCTGCGGCCGCTTCGGCGGCGACGACGTGATGACGTCGGCGTTCGTCGGGCCCGACGGCGAGGTCCTCGTCGCGCCCGCGCGCCGGCAACCGATGGACGTCGGCTGCGGGGCGCTGCACCCAGACGTCACCTGGAGCGGCGAGCGCGCGCTCTTCTCCTGGATCGACAACCGCGGCCTCGCGGAGGGCCGCGCCGTGCTCGTCGACGTCACCGATCGGGACGGCGTCGGCACCGGCGCGGGGAGCGCGCTCTACGAGGGCAGCGGCGACCTCTCGGTCCCGCCGCGCTTCGCGATCGGCCACGGCGCGGTCGCGATGGTGACCGGCCACCAGCCCGAGCCGCGGGTGACCCGCCTGGCCTTCGTGCTCTACTCGCTCGATGGCCGCGAGCGCGCGCGACAGGAATTCGACGCCCCGCCGAGCACGCGCTGGGGCATCACCGACGTCGCCGCGTCGCCGGACGGCTGGCTCGTGGTCGGGACCGACCGCACCTCGTTCGACGAGCCCACCGGGCGCCCGACGATCCGCCTCGACGCCGACGGTGGCCTCGTCGAGGGGCCGCTCCTCGTCGAGCCGGGCTACGAGTGGTCCGTCGTCGAGCTCGAGCCGCTCCCGGGCGGCGGGTTCCTGCTCGCGGGGCTCCTCGCGGATCCGGACGGAGGCGAGGGGGTCGCGGTGATGCGGCTCGACGAGCGCGGTCGCCGGATCGACGTCTGGCGACCCGACCCCCCGACGTACTTCGGGCTCAGCGGCTTCGACCTCGTCGCGCAGGACGGGCGCGTCCTCTTGATCTACGCGGGCCCCGCCGAGGACGACGCGCCGAACGAGGTCGTGCTCCACGAGCTCGGGTGCGTGGAGTAGGCGTGGGCGCGCTCTCCGATCTGCGCCGAGACGCGCTCGTGCGGCTCATGAAGGTGGGCTCGTCGCGCGCTGGCGTCGCGCGCGTCGGCGACCTCGAGGTCCGCGTCGCGCCCGGGGTCTGCCACCCGGCGCCGTTCGGGGGCGTGTCCTTCGCGCCGCTCTTCACCGCCGCCCTCGACGGGTTGCGCGACGGCGACCGCGTGCTGGACCTCGGGACCGGCTGCGGCATCTGGGCGCTCCTCGCCGCGCGGGCCGGCGGGCGGGTGACGGCGACGGACCTATCGCACGTGGACTTGACGTCGATCGCCGCGGCCGCGACCGCGCACGGGCTCGCCGCGCCCCGCCTCCTGCACGGCGACCTGTTCGCGCCGGTGGCCGGCGAGCGCTTCGACCGCGTGCTCTTCAACCCGCCCTTCCACTTCGGCGAGCCGCGCGACGACGCGGAGCGCGCCTACCTCGGCGGCGCCGACGGAGAGGTCGTGAAGCGGTTCCTGCGCGAGGTCCCCGCCCACCTCGACGAGGGGGGCCGCGCCTACGTGATCCTGCCGGCGCACGAGCGCGCCGGGTACCAGGCGGACCTCTCGGCCCATCGGGTCCGCGACGTCCGCTCGGTCTGGCTCCCGGTCCTCGGTCGCGTTCACTTGCTCGCGCTCGGCTGACCCTCGTCGGGCCAGAGCACGCGCATCAGCGCGGGCAGCGCGAGCGTCGCCGCGACGAGGCAGCCGCTCGCGCCGAGGACCATGACGAGCGCGAAGGACTGCATCCCGCGGTGCGCGGCGAGGCCGAGCGCGCCGAAGCCCGCGACGGTCGTCGCCGTCGTGAGCACGAGCGCCCGCAGCACCGACGCGAGCGCGGGCCCCGCCTGCCCGGTCGCGCGCCGCTGGTGGATCAGGTGCACGCCGTCGTCCACGCCGACCCCGAGGATCAAGGGGAGCGCGGCGAGGTTCGCGAGGTTCGCGGGGATCCCCAGCCACCCGAGGAGGCCGAGCAGCCACAGCACGCCGAGGGTGACCGGCGCGAGCGCGAGGGCGACGTCGCGCGGGTGACGCAGGTCGGCGCCGAGGAGGACCGTCACGATCAGGACCGCGAGCCACGCCGACGTCTCGAGGCTGCGCTCCATCGCCGCGAGGAACGCCGCGAAGTCGATCGGCGAGCCCGTCGCGTCCGGCGCGACCGCGCGCACGTCGGCGACGAAGGCGTCGAGCACCCCGGGCTCGAAGACGTCGCCGGCCGGGTGCACGTAGAGCGGGAGCCCGTCTCCGTCGTCCGCGAGGCGGTCGCGCACGGCCTCGGGCAGCTCGTCGATCGAGAGCGGTCGCAGCTCGCCGCGGCGCGCTCGTGGGATCGCGGCGCGGACGGGCTCGAGCCGCGCGCTCAGCGCCGCGTCGAAGGCTCGGGCGCGCCCCTCGTCGAGCCCGTCCGCGAGCTCGGTCGCGGCGGCCGCGAGCGCCCGCAGCGCGGCGTCGGGCCCGGAGCCGTCGCCCGCCACGCCGCGCACGTCGTCGGCCACCGCGAGGGCGTCGCGCGCGAGGCCCCGGAGCCCTCGACCGAGCGGCTCGACGCGGGCGGGCGGCGGCGTCGGGGCCGCGTCACGGAGGATCGCGAGGCTCGCCTCGGGGTCGGCGGGCACGAACGAGGCGAGGCTCTCGACCCGACCCACGGTGGGCCGCTCCGCGAGCCGCGCCTCGAGCGCGCGCAGCGCGGCGACGTCGGGCGCGTGGGTGACGAGCACCTCGCTCGAGAAGGCGCCGTCGCGCCGCAGGCGACCGGCCGCGACCACGCTCTCGGCGTCCCCCGGGAGGAGCGCCTCGACGTTCGCTTCGAAGCGCACGCGGCCGATCCCGAGCGCGAGGCCGACCGTCGCGAGCGCCGTCACGCCGAGCGTGATCCAGGGCCGCCGCGTCGCGAGGTCGGTGATCCGGCCCTCGGCGCCGCGGGTCCACGCGGGCGCGGCGCCGTGACCGATCGTCAGCCAGCGCGAGCCGCGTCGCTCCCCGATCGTGAGCAGCGCGGGCACGACGAAGAGGACCACCGCGAGCACGACGAGGAGCCCGCCGCCGGCGACGAGGCCGAGCTCGCGGAACGCCTCGTGCTCGGTCACCGCGAGCGCCGCGAAGGCGCCCGAGGTCGTCAGGCCGCCTGTGAGGATCGCCTTGCCGGCGCCGCGCATGGACGCGTCGATGGCGGCGGCGTGGGATGCGCCGCGACGGCGCGCGGCGTCGTAGGCCGCGAGGAGGTGGACCGCGAAGTCGATCCCGAGCCCCGCGAAGACGGGGGCCGCCGCCTGGGTCAGCAGGTTCAGGCGCCCGACCGTGAGCGCGATCATCCCGAACGCGCACAGCATCCCGAGCCCGAGGGGCAGCCCCGCCACCACGACGCCGCCGCGGGATCGGAACCCGAGCGCGAAGAGCGCCATCACGAGCACCGCCGAGACCGCGCCGGTGACCACGCTGCCCGTGCGGATCGCGTCGATCTCGTCGACCGCGAGCGCGGGGTAGCCGGTGAAGGCGACCTGGACGTGGTGGGCCGCCGCGACCTCGGCGCCGACCCGCCGCGCGCGCTCGACGAGGGGCCCGACGACGTCGTAGCGGTCCGTCGCCACGGCCGGCGTCACCACGACGTAGCGGGTCGCGCCGTCCGCCGAGGTGAGGTAGCCGGCGGCGTCGACGGGCGGGGCGGAGGCGCGCGGGCCGAGCGAGAGCTCGTCTCGGCGGGGGTCGCGCTGCCACCGCTCGGCCTCCCGGAGGAGCTCGGTGAGGAAGGCCAGCGCCGCCTCGGGATCCGCGGCGGGCGCGTCGTCGTCGAGGGCATCGAGGGTCTCGCCGCGGTCCTCGGCGCCAAGCCCCTCGCGCGCCGCCGCGACGATCGCGGCGAGGCCGTCGAGCTCCGACGCCCCGACCACCGCCTCGAGCTCCGCGGGCTCGAGGAAGAGCAGCTCGCGCCCTTCGAACACGCGCGGGTCCACGCGATGGAGGACGCCGCGCGCGTCGGGGAGCGCCCTCGCGAGGCCCTCGGCCAGCGCGTCGGCGGCGACCCGTCCGGCCGCGGGATCCTCGGCGGTGACGGTGGCGATCAGGTCGGTGCGAGCGCCCCGCGCCTCGACGAAGCTCGACTCGCTGCGGATGAGCTCGAACCGGCTCGACGCGATCTCGAGCGTCGGGATGCACGCCGCCGAGGCGAGGCCGAGGGCGAGCGCGATCCCGAGGACCCACCGAGGCCGCTCGACGCCCTGCGCGCCGATCCATGCGAGGAGTCGCTCGCGCATCGCTCCACGAACCCTACACGCAATGGGATCAGCCGCGCGCGCGGAGCGCCTCGCGCGCGAGCACGTCTCGGACGGCCTCGGTGAGCTTGGCGGCGTCGAAGGGCTTGGGCAGGAAGCGCAGGTCGGGGTCCTGGTCGACCGCTTCGGCGAGCTGCGCGGGTGGGTGGCCCGAGACGAAGAGGATGCGGCTGGGGGCGACGCGATCGGCCACCGCCTCGCAGACCTGCGGGCCGCTGCCGTCGGGGAGGCTCCAGTCGGACAGCACGAGGGCGATCGGAGAGGCGTCCGCGCGCAACCGGTCGCGCGCGGCCTCGATCGAGCCCACCGCGGCCACCCGGTAGCCGTCCGCGACGAGGATGTTCGAGACGAGCTCGCGGATCAGCGGGTCGTCCTCGATGAGCAGGATGAGCTCGCCGGTTCGGCGCGGCCGAGGCCTCAACGTCGACGCGCGGACCGGGTCCGCGGCCCCCTCGGGCTCGGGGAGCGTGAAGACGAACGTCGTCCCCTGCCCCTCGACGCTGTGGAACGAGAGCCGCCCGCCGTGACGCGCGACGATGCCCTCGCACACCGCGAGGCCGAGCCCCGTCCCTCGCCCCGGTGACTTGGTCGTGTAGAACGGCTCGAGCACGTGCGGCTGGATCGCGATCGGGATGCCCGCGCCGGTGTCGCTCACCGAGACGGAGATCCGATCGGTGCCCGGCTCCGGGTGGGTCGCGAACGTCAGGCGGCCGCCGCCGGGCATCGCGTCGAGCGCGTTCACGGCGAGGTTCATCAGGACCTGATCGAGCTGCCCACGGTCCGCGAGGACGCGGAGCCCCACGTGGCTCGGCTGGTACACGATGCGGACCCCCTCCGGCGTCAGGGGCTCGAGCAGATCGATGGCCCCGCCGATCGCCTCGTCGAGGTCGATGACCGTCGCGACGGTGACCTGCTGGCGCGCGAAGGCGAGCACCTGCGACGTCAGGGTGGCGGCGCGCCCCGCGGCCTCGCGGATGTGACCCGCGGCCCGGCGCGGCGCGGGCGCTTCGAGGTCGAGCTCCACGATGGCGACGCTCGTGAGGATCACCGTGAGCAGGTTGTTCAGGTCGTGCGCGATCCCGCTCGCGAGCCGCCCGATCGACTCGAGCCGCTGCCCCTCGCGGGCGCGCGCCTCGAGAGCCCGGCGGTCCGTCAGGTCGAGCATCGCGCCCACGAAGCCGGCGATCGTTCCGTCCTCCGCGCGCACGACCTCGCCGGAGGTCTGCACCCAGCGCTCGGCCCCGTCGTCGGCGCGCCGGATGCGGTACTCGTGCGGCTCGGCGAACCCCGTGGTCATCGCGCGCTCCGCGATCGCGACGACGCGCTCGCGATCCTCTTCGTGCACGAGCGCGTGGAACCCCTCGATGGTCGGCGTGACGCTCGGGTCGACGCCCGTGAGCGCGTACATGTTGGGGGACCACTCGATCGTGTCTTCCTCGGCGCGCCACACCCAGCTCGCGACGCCCGCCAGCGCCATGGCCTTGTCGAGGACGCGCTCGCGGCGGACCGGATCGCCCGGGTCGAAGGCAGCAAGCTCCGTTGTCTCGTGCGGACGGTCCGCCACGCGCCGATGGTGCCACAGTCCGTCGTCGCCAGGGGTCCAGGGGGGTTCCATTCCTCGATCGGTGACGATGCGCGCGACCGCGATTTGGAGCACGATTCACCTTCATCCGGGGGGATCGAACATGGAGCAAGCCACGCGCGTGGTCGTCGTCGACGACGAGGCCGCGATCCTCGAGGCGGTCGGTCGACTGCTTCACCAGGACGGCTTCCAGGCCGAGCTGTTCCGCTCGCCCACCGAGGCGATCGAGGCCTGCGTGGCCAACCCACCGACGTTCGTCCTCACCGACTTCCTGATGGCCGAGATGAGCGGCGAGGAGCTCGCCGAGCACCTCCGCGCCGAGCTGGGATCGCGGTGCCCGCGCATCGTCTGCGTGACCGCGTGGCTCGTGGAGCTGCGCAACGATCAGCTCGCGGTGTTCGACCGCGTGATCGAGAAGCCGTTCGCCTACTGCGATCTGGTCCGCGTCCTCGACGAGCTCGAGGGCCAGCCCGCGACGCCGATCGGAGCCCGGCTCCCGTGGAAGTCGGTCACGGACCTGTAGGCTGGGCCGCTAGATCGGGTCGAGGACGGGCACCGGCACTGTGCTCAGATCGTTAGTGCCATCGCCGAGTTGTCCATCCGTATTCGCTCCCCAGCAGAACGCCTGCCCGTCGGACGACAAAGCGCAACCATGGCCGCTTCCAATGGAGACGTCACTGGCGGACGTGAGGGGGGGATCGATGAAACCTGGCCCCCCTCGTTCACCTGATGCAGCGCCCAGGTTGAGCCCCCCACCCCAGGACCATGCGCGTGCTCCGGTGCGCGCAGCCGTGGATTGGTTTCCAGCTGCGATCTGGATCCATGGCATGCGGTCGGGGGCACTCACGCTCAGCGGAGCTGTGGAACTCATGCGTCGGCCGTCGCCGAGCTCCCCTACTGTTCCCGCACCCCAGCAATGAGCCAGCCCGAAATCGTCGCGAGCACAGGTGTGCACGCTGCCAGCGCTGATCTCGACGATCTCTGACAGAGCCACGGGCACGGGGGCGAGGCTGTCAAACTCGTCACCGCTTCCGTTTCCGAGCTGGCCCTCGACGTCGCGACCCCAACAACTCACACCTCCACCTCGGGTGACGGCGCAGGCGTGTGCTGCCCCCACGGAGACCGAGGAACCATCGATGGTCGGAACTGGAGTAGAAGGTGACGTCAGACTCGTCGTTGCTGGGTCGAGCCCGAGCTGTCCGTTTGCGTTGTTGCCCCAGCACCGAACTTCACCGGTGCTGCTCACTGAACACGTCGCGTCCAAACCGGCCGCGATATCCACGGCTGTCAGGCCCTCGACCCGCGTTGGTGTAGGGACGCTCGCTGGTGTTCCTGTACCGAGCCCGAGACGACCTCGAGCGCCATTGCCCCAGCAACTCACCCCGCCATCGTCATGCCGTGCGCAGGTGTGCGAGTGGCCCACCGCGATCTGCACCGCATCCGAGATCCCGCTGACTCTCGCAGGCCGCGTTCGCGTGATACGAGTTCCATCGCCCAACTCGCCACTTGTGTTCCGGCCCCAGCACCAGACCTCGCCGCTCTCGGAACGCGCGCAGGTGTGATTTCCACCGGCGCGGATTTCGACCAGGCTGGCACATCGGGTCGCGACACAGCCCCAGGTGCAAGATGCGCATTCGAATCCAGCATCTTGACTGCCGTCAATAGCAGCATCATCGACTGCACCGTCAAGCAGCGGGTCCACAGATGCATCCTCGCGCCCCGAATCAGAAGGTGCTGAGCTGTCCAACCCCTCGGGGTCGACAGAGGCATCATCTCGAAACTCAAAGGTCGCCAAAGTCAAGTGGCATCCTTGAAGAAGAAACACTATAGATCCCCAAAGTAGCCACCGTGTCACTGTGTTCTCCAGCGTACCGAGGCGAGGCCTCCACCGTCCGGCATGCCCTGAACTGCAATGGCCGTTTGCTGATCAGACTCATCCTGGAGGACGAGCGTGAGCACCAGGCCCGCCAACGCCACAGTAGCGCCAGCGATCCACAATACGTCTCCGGCCACAGCCAGCTCCCGTGTGGAATCGACACTGGAGCGGAGAGCGGTGTCGCAGTCGATGCGGCCGGGACAGCTTGCGATATTGTCCTGGTCCTGTCCAAAGGCCACTCCAGCGATCACAAGACCGGAGAGCAGGATCGCTCCTCCGCCCGCCAAGATTACGGGCCCTACCGGTGAGATACTGCGCGCCGTGGGCTGAACGTGATCCTGCTGACCCCGCCGCAAGAGCCGAGCGTCGAGCTCACGGATATGCGACTGAGCCAGTCGAATCCTGTCGGCCGTCTCGTTGTTGACGCGCGCTTCGGCCAGGAACCCTGCGTAGGCTTGTCTTGCCTCGGCGTCGCGGCCGCCGAGTTCCTGCAAGGACCGACCGACATTGAAGAGGACCAAGCCGGCGTTCTCATGACCTGCGGCGGACAGCAGGTCGTAGGCGCGCTGATACTCGATGCTAGCGAGCGCGTATTGGCCGGCTCCGTAGTGTTCCTCCCCCTGCTCGAAGTGTGCCCGCGCCTCGGAAACACGGGGGTCATCCTGGGCCGAGGAAATCGTCGGAGCGAATGCCCATGCGGCAACAATGACGAGCGTGCTCACCCAGCGGCCATAACAGAGGATACGATCTTGGCGTTTCGTTGAATCGGGGCTCACGGCCAACCTCATCGGTCGAAGCTGCTGGATGTTGCCACATTCGTTCTCCTGACCCACGAGTTCCATCCCCGCGGTCGGCCGATCCCCCGGCTGCGCACCGAGACACCCAGCCGACTCGGTTGCGTCACCGCTTGTCGCGGCAATACTCCCTGCCCCTCCTCCATGGCGGCTACATAGGGTGGCTCACAGCCATGCCACCTCGAACCCTTCGCATGAAATACCTCATCCTCTTGGTTGGGGCGCTGCTGGCGCCCTTGGCGCCGACTATCGCTTCCGCTGACGTCGACGACGACTACATCCGCGTCGGGGGCTACTTCGCGCTCGGCCTCGGCGGCGACGCGACCGGGCAGCTCAACAGCGTCGACTACTCGGCGGGGCTCGACCCCACGATCGGCTTCGGCGCGCGCGTCGAGCGCGGCGTCTGGGACTACGTCTCGGTGGGCGGCAACTTCGAGCTGATGACCTTCGAGGCGGACGTGCTCGACTCCGAGCGCGAGGCGGTCTTCAACCTCGATCTGTGGGTGCGCGTCCGGTACCTGTTCGAGGTCAACCGGGACCTCTGGATCGAGCCCTACGTGGGCCTCCCCATCGGCCTGTCGCTAGGCGTGCTCCGCGACATCGACGACGCGTCGGGAGACGACGACGTCTGGCCGGGCTGGAACACGGGCGTCCTCGCCGGCATCCAGGTGGTGACCTCGGCGTCCGTCGGCTTCTTCTTCGAGGCCGGCTGGCGCTTCCACCAGGTGTTCACCAACGGCCGCATCATCGTCGACATCGACGCGCAGCTCGAGACGAACCAGTTCGCCATGCAGCTCGGCGCCTTCGCGCTGTTCCGCTGACCCGCGCGATCAGGCGCTCGTCGCGCGGCGCCGGGATCAGGTCAGGAGCTCCACGATCTCGCAGCGCTCGGCGACCTCCCGCGAGCGGAGGCTGTCGCGCAGCGGCAGCACCGAGCCGTGGGCGCGAGAGTGCTCGACGAGCTCGAGGTCGAGGTCGCCGATGACCATCGACTCCTGGTTGGGGATGCCCTCGTGCAGGATTCCGTCGCGCGCGAAGGGGTAGTCGCACGGCGTGAGGATGCTGGCCTGCCCGTAGTTCAGCGAGATCGCGGGCACCTGCGGCAGTGAGCCCACGGTGCCGGTGTGGATTACGTAGAGCTGGTTCTCGACGCAGCGTGCGTGGGCGCAGTAGCGCACCCGCAAGAACCCGTTGCGGTCGTCCGTGCAGCTCGGCGCGACGATGATGTACGCGCCGCGGCGGGCGGCCTCGCGGGCGAGCTCGGGGAACTCGACGTCGTAGCAGATGAGAATCGCGACCTTGCCGAAGGCGGTGTCGAAGACCTTGAGGTGCTCGTGCGGCGTGACGTTCCACTCCTCCGCTTCCCAGCGGGTCATGTGCATCTTGCCTTGCACCGCGTATCGCCCGCTCGGGCTGAAGAAGTAGGACTCGTTCGTGAGCGTCTCGTCGTCGGCGGCCATCACGGGGGTCGTCCCCGCCACGATGTAGAGCCCGTGCTCGCGCGCGAGCTGGCCGAAGGTCTCCACGATGCGCGGCGCGTCGCGCGCGAGGTCGCGCACCTGCGCCGGGACGGGCCGCTTCACGTCCTTCAGCGTCAGCAGCTGGAGCGTGAAGTACTCCGGGAAGACCACCAGCTGCGCGCGGTACCCCGCGGCGGTCTCGACGAGGCCGGACACCTGGTCGACGAACTCCTGATAGGAGCTCACCTTGCGGAGGTAGTACTGGATGGCGGCGACCCTGACGCGGCTCATGAGGCTCCTCTCGTGAGGTCACCAGCGTAGCAGCCGCGATGCCCGTCGAGAAGTTGCCTGTGTGGCCGCAACACGAGTTGACGCGCCGGGGCTGGGGCGCCCTCCGCGAGCTAGCTCGGCTCTTCCTCGTCGTAGGCCATCACGACCCACGTGCGATCGGCGCGGGCCTCGTGCACCTCGTCGATCGTGCGCAGCAACTCGTCTTGCTGCATCGGCTTGCTGAGGTAGCGGTCGACGCCGAGGCTCTCGGCCCGCGTGCGATCGGAGACCACGCTGAGGATCACGATCGGCAGCCGCTTGGTGCGCGGGTCGGCCCGGAGCATCGCCGCGACGTCGTAGCCCGACAGGCCGGGCATCATCACGTCGAGGATGACCAGGTCGGGCTGACGGTCGCGGACCATCGCCACCGCCTCCATCCCGTTGGGCGCCGCGCGCACCGTGTGGCCGGCCTCCTCGAGGGTCTGGCGGAGCAGCTCGCGCACCCCCTCGTCGTCGTCGACCACGAGGATCTCCGCGGGCGCGCGCCGCTGCTCGACGAGGGCGCCGCCGATGTGGCTCGCGAGCTCACGCGCGGTGTCGGCGTCCACCCCCACGCGCCCCGACGCGGGGATCACGAACGCGAAGCGGCTGCCCCCCGCCGGGCCGTCCTCGATCCAGATGCGGCCGCCGTGGTGCTCGACGATGTGCCGGCAGATCGGCAGGCCGAGCCCCGTCCCCCGCGGCTTGTCGGTGAGGGTGTCGCGCGCCTGCTTGAACTTCTCGAAGATCGCGTCGCGCTGATCCGCTGGGACGCCGATGCCGGTGTCGGTGACGGTGAAGCACACGCCCTCGGCGTGCGGCGCGACGCCGAGCGTGACCACGCCGCGCTCGGTGAACTTCGCCGCGTTGCTGATCAGGTTGATGACGACCTGGAGCAGGCGCTGGCGGTCGCCCTCGATGACGAAGGACAGCGGCGTCACGTCGCGCGCGCACTCGACGGGGCCGTTCGAGAAGAGCCCGGAGGTGACCTCGATCGCCTCGTCGACGAGCGCCACCGGGTCGATGCGCTCGCGCGCCCACTCCATGCGACCCGCCTCCATCTTGGAGATGTCGAGCACGTCGTCGATCAGCTCGGAGAGGCGCGCGCCCTCGCGGGCGATGATGTCGAGGTTCTTCTCGACGGTGGCGAACGCCGACGCGGCCCGCGGCTCGGCGCCCTCGAGCGCCGGCGCGACCCGCGTTCGCAAGTTCTTTTGCGCGAGCTTGGCGAAGCCGAGCACGCTGGTCAGCGGGGTGCGCAGCTCGTGCGAGACGGTGGCGATGAAGTCGGTCTTCATCCGGTCGACCTCGCGGGCGCGGGTCACGTCGCGCACCAGCATCACCGCGCCGAGGGTCAGCCGGCTCGCGCTCAGCTCCTCGACGAAGATGGGGGTCGCGGCGGCTTCGGCGATCCGGCCGTCGGGGAGCGACAGCTCGCGCGCGACCGACCGCTCCTCCGCGAGGCACTCGCGGATGACCTCGGCGAGCGGCGGGTAGATGCTCTGCAGCGGCGAGCCGAGGCGCGACGCGGGCACGCCGCCGAGGAGCATCGCGAAGGCGGGGTTCCACAGCTCCATCCGGCCGCGCGCGTCCACCGAGACGATTCCGTCGCTGAGGTGATCGAGCACGGCGCCTCGCTGCGCGAGCGCGCGGCGCAGCTCGCGGGTCCGCGAGGCGACCTTCTTCTCGAGCTCGTCGTTGAGGGACTTGAGCTTGCGCTCGGCCTCGCGGCGCAGGGTCACGTCGCGGGCGATGGTGATGTAGAGCTTCGTGCCCGAGATGCGGGTGCGCGCGAGGGAGAGCGCGACGTCGACGATCGGCCCCTCGTCGCCGCAGCGCCACCGCGCCTCGACGTCCTCGAGCGGGTCGGCGCCGAGCCCCTCGTAGAGCTGGCGCATCGCCTCGGGATCGCGGTCCACCGCGAGGGTGTGGATGGGGGCCTCGAGGAGCCGCTCGCGGGGGACGTCGAGCATCCGGCAGGCGGCCGGGTTCAAGTCGACGATCGCGCCGTGGATGTCGTGGACGAGGACCGCCTCGGCCGCGCGCTCGAGGACCACGCGGGTGCGGCTCTCGGCGTTCTCGAGCGCGTTCCACGCGAGGTCGTCGCGCGTGGTGTCGCGCTTCAGGGCGATGTGCCCGACGACGCGCCGCTCCGGATCGTAGGCCGCGGCGATCGCCACGGCCTGGAAGGAGAGCGAGCCGTCCTGACGACGCGCCGTGAACTGTCCGCGCCACACGTCGCCGCGGCCGATCGTCTCGCCGATGCCCTCGTAGTGCGTCTCGTCCTGGTTGGCGGTGCGGAACAGCGACGCGGGGGTGTGCCCGATCGCGCTGTCGCGCGAGTAGCCGGTGATGCGCTCGAACGCCGGGTTCACGTCGAGCAGCGAGGTGTCCGAGTCGGTGATCTCGACCGAGTCGGTGACCATCTCGAAGAGGCGGGCGAGCCAGGGGACGCGCGCGTGCTCCGCCGCGCGGAGCAGGGAGAGCCGCAGCGTGCGCGCCGAGGCGGGCCAGCGGACGACGACGTTGGCCCCGGCCTCGAGGGCGTCCGCGGCGCCGTCGTCGTCGTGGGCGATCGCGAGCACCGCCTCGCCGCGCTCCTTGGCCTCGTGGGATCGCGCGGCGGCCTCGGGGTGCGCGACGTCCACGACGAGCACGCGCCAGGGGAGCTCGACGTCGCCGATCGCCTCCGCGATCGCGCCGCGGAGCGCGTCGTCGCCGTGCAGGTCCCAGGTCACCAGCCGGAGAGTCTCTCACGAGGACGCGCGCGGAGTCAGCGTTCCGCTCAGAACAGCGCCGGGATCACCACGTGCGCGGCGAGGTGCGCGGTGACCATGAGCGCGGGGTGCGCCCGCAGGAACACGAGGCTCATCACCACCCCGGGGAACACGAAGCGCGTCGCGAAGTAGCGGAGCTCGAAGGCGCCCGCGCCGGGGCCGAGCTCGTGGGAGGCGGCGAAGAGGACGCCGGCGACGAGCGCCGCGAGCGCGATCGAGGCGTGGACGCGGAGCCGTCGGCGGGCGGCGGCGTAGGCCAGCGGGAGCACCGCGAAGCGGAAGACGACCTCCTCGACCAGCCCCGCGGCGACGCCGTTGGTGAAGCCCGGGCGCGCGCTCTCCTCGGGCGGGATGAACGCGGGCAGGGTGTCGCCGAACACGCCGTGGAGGGCGAGCGCCACCGCCGTCGCGGCCACCGCCCCGGCGGCGCCCCACGCGGCGGCGCGCAGCAGGTCCGCGCGCGTCGGCCGGACCCGCCGGGCCCACGTGAGGAGGACCGCGAGGGTGAGCGCGACCACCGGCCAGGGGCCGCGCACGAGCTGGATGAGCGGGTCGGCGCACGCGGCCTGCGCGCTCGTCGGCGGGAGCGCGAGCGCGAGGCCCGCGAGCGCGATCGCCCACGGAGCGGTGACGATGGCCGCCGCCGTCACGTCGCGAGGCCGCACCGGGTCTGCGTCGGGCCACATGCCTCGATGGTAACGGCGCTTGGCTTCGCGCATCATCGCGTCTACATGCGAACGGTGATCCGGACCGCCCTCGCCTTCGCCCTCGTCCTCGTCGCGATCCCGCTCGGCGCCGAGGCCCAGGAGCGCCACACGATCCGCTTCGAATCGGAGGCGGAGGAGCTCGAGGTGTTCGTGGGCCCGCGGCACGTCTGCCGGACCCCGTGTGAGCACACGTTGCCGGCGGGCGCGCGCGTCCAGCTCTCGTTCGCGCCGCCTCGCGCGGAGCTGCCGCGCAACGGTCGGCACACCGAGGGCGGGCTCGATCCGGCGAGCTTCGGCGACTTCGACGTGCTGACCTCGCGGACCCTTCGCCTGCGCTGGGTCGACCACGCGGACCTGCGCCTCGCCGGCGACGTCGTGCTCGTGGTCGGGGTGACCCTCGGCGCGCTCGTCGGCGGCACGGTGCTCGCGTCCTCGCAGGGCGACGACACCCTCTTCGGCCTCGGCCTCGGCGGGCTGGTGCTGATGGGGCTGTCGCTGATCGTCGGGATCCCGCTCGCCGTCTGGGACAACGAGGTCGTCGAGGCCCGCTGACTACAGCCCGGAGACCTCGGTGAGCGCGAGGATCACCGCGCCGAGGCCGTACGGGAGGTCGTCCTCGACCGGCACGTTCGCGTAGTAGTCGTAGGTCCCGACCGTGGTCGGCCCCGAGATCCCGCCGACGATCGGCTGGCCGTCCATGTCGTAGCGGACGTTGGCGATGACTCCGTCCATCGCCGCGCGGACGACGTCACGCGTGCTCGCGTCGCGCCAGCCGTAGCGCATCCCGCGCGCGAGGCCGTACGCGAAGAGGGCGGTCGCGCTGGTCTCGAGGTAGGTGTCGCCGGGGCGGTTCACGACCGTCCAGAAGAGGCCCGTCGCCGGGTCCTGCGCGGCCACGACGGCGGCGCTGAGGCGGTCCGCGGCGGCGACGAGCCCGGCTGGCGGCGCCTCGCCGCGGACCCTGTAGATCCGCAAGATCTCGTGCATGGCGAGGACGACCCACCCGTTGCCGCGGGCCCAGAAGGTGTCGGGCGTCTGCTCGCCCTCGTAGGCGTACGCGTGGACGAGCCAGCCCGAGTCGTCCTGCATCGTGTCGGCGAAGATCTCGGCCTGGCTCGCGCCCTCGGCGATCCACGTCGGGTCGTTGCTCAGCTCACCCCAGCGCGCGATCGGGACCGCGACCATCATCAGCGAGTCCAGCCACTGCGTCGGGTTCACGCGCCCGAAGCGGCCGAGGTGGCCGATCCCGCCCGCGTCCGTGCGCGGCGCGACGGTGTAGTAACCGAGCACGTCCTCGACGATCTCGAGGTAGCGGTGCTCGCCGCGCTCCGCGTAGAGCGCCGTCGCCGACAGCATCGGCGGGCAGTGGTCGCTCCAGGCGATCTCGTAGCCAGCGGCGATGTGCGCGTCGAGCCACGCCGCCGCGTAGTCGCGGAGCGCGGCGTCGCCGTTGACGCGCGACAGCTCCATGAACGCGTAGACGAGGATCGCGTCGACCCAGTCCCACGCGAGCGTGTCCGCGGGGTGCTCGGCCATCCAGCGATCGGCGATCGCCGAGGCGAGCTCGATCTCCGGCGACGACGGATCGCGGCGCATCCGGAAGCACGCCTCGTCGGGTGCGACGCCCGGCTCGCACTGGTCGGGGAACGCCTCCGTCGGGTCCGGCGCGACGCCACCGTCGCGCGCCGCGAGCCCTCCGTCGGTCCCCGCGTCGAAGCTCCCCGCGTCCACCGCGGGCTCGCCCGCGTCGACCGGGGTGGCGCCGTCGCAGGCGACGAGGATCAGGGAGAGCAAGGCCGCGGTCCGCATCGTGGCGCATTCTACGGTTGCTTTCGGGTTTCCCCCAGCCCGCCCCGATCCCTATGCTCGCGTCTCGTGCGCCGCGTCGCCCTAGCCCTGTCGTTCGTGCTGTCGGGTGGCTGCGGCCCCGAGCTCGGGGTCTGCGACGAGCCGCAGGCGCTCCGCGTCGCGTACGACGGGCTCGAGAGCATCGACGGCGCGCCGCCGAGCGGGCTCCCCGCGTACGAGGGGCAGGCGCTCATGATCCAGTCGTGCGGCTACGGCGGCTTCTGCCACGGGGCGGACGGCATCCCCGTCGCGAACCGGCACGCGGCGCCGAGCGGGCTGTCGTTCGACGTGCAGCTCGCCGCGGCCGACGGCACCGTCGACGAGGAGCGCGTGGCCCGCCAGCGGCGCGGTCGCTTCCGGGTCGTGCAGGAGGCGACCGACATCCTCCGCTCGATCGACGAGGGCACCATGCCGCCCTACGGCGACGCGACCCAGGACGTCTTCAGCGGCGCGCCACGCTACGTGCGGCTCGTCGACGGCGACGCGGAGGCGCTGCCCGCGATCGAGAGCGAGGAGGGCCGCGAGATCTTGCGCAACTGGCTCGCGTGCGGCGCCCCGATCGTCGAGCGCGCGGCGCCCCGCGACGACGGCGTGCCCTCGCGCGTCGTGCCGCCGCTCCCCCTGCCGCCGATCGAGCCCACCTGGCCGAGCATCTTCGAGAACCTCCTCGGCGGCCGCGGCTGCAGCCGCGTGCTCTGCCACGGCGGCGGTGACGAGCGCGCGGGCTTCCGCACGAGCGCGGACGCGGCGGCGACGCGGAGCGCGCTGCTCGAGGCGGCGAGCGGGTCGGAGTGCGACCCGAGCCAGCGCCTCGTGGTCCCCGGCGACCCCGCGGCCAGCCTCTTTCTCGCGAAGCTCCGCGGCGACGCGCCCTGCGGCGACCCGATGCCGCTCGGGGGGATCCCGCTCCGGCAGGTGGAGCTCGACGCGGTCGAGGCGTGGATCGCGTGCGGCGCGCCGGACGGCGCCTGCCCGCCCTGACGTCAGGGCGTCAGCGTGAACGCGTAGGAGGCGCCGTCGTCGAGCTCGACCGAGCCCGAGTTCGGTGCGCCGATCGCCACGTACGCGCGGCCCCCCGCGAAGGTCAGGCTCACCGCGCCG
The DNA here is from genome assembly GCA_020633195.1 of Sandaracinaceae bacterium. Lineage (GTDB taxonomy): Bacteria > Myxococcota_A > Polyangia > Polyangiales > Sandaracinaceae > JACKEC01. The sequence continues at coordinate 46,180 of JACKEC010000020.1, forward strand.
CCGAGGTTCGACTCCCCGAGCGTCTCGCCCGCGACCTGCGCGTACTGCGCGGTGACGAACCCGGACGCGCCCACGCGGTAGAGCCCCGCGCCGCCCGTGTTCACGATCCCCGACGACGCGCCGAAGGGCCCGCCGATCACCACCAGCGCGCCGCTCGCGCCGCGCGCGGCGTCGAGGCTCGTGCCGAAGCGCTCGCCCGCGGTCTGGCCGTCGAGGACCAGCTCCGCTCCCGACGCCGCGTCGACGAAGGGGATCGTGCCGCCCACGTTGGCGACGAGGCGCGCGCCGTCGACGAGCACCACGCGACCCACCTCGCCGCGTCCGTCGCGGTAGCGCGGCGCGCCGATCAGCAGGTCGGGCGCGCCGTCGCCGAAGAGGTTCACGCCGCCGCCGAGCGCGAAGCCGCCCTGCGCGTCCCTGTCGGTCCCGAACAGCGTGGTCCGCGTGAACGACGTCTCCGGGCCGCATCGCATCGCGGCGGACGCGTCGAAGCCGAAGAACACCACCACCTCGCCGGCGTTGTTCACCCCGCGCGGGTCGGCCTCGGGCGCGCCGGCGGCGAAGTCGTCGCAGCCGTCCGCGTTCAGGTCGCCGAGCGCGACGAGCCCCTCGCCGAGGCGCGCGCCCTCGGTGGTCCCGTCGAATTCCACGTCGGCGTCGCACACCGCCCAGATCGTTCCGTCGCCGGTCGGCGCTCGGCCGAAGACGACGCCGACCCCGCCCGCGTTGGTGACCCCGCCGGGATCCCACTCGCGCCCGCCGACCACGAGGTCGTCGAGGCCGTCGCCGTTGACGTCGAGGCCGCCGATCACGTCCTCGTTGCGCTGGTTCGCGAACGGCCCGTGGTAGAGCAGCATCGGCTCGTCCGCGACGGTCCCGTCGGCCTGACCGCGGAACACGTAGACGGTGCCCGGGTTGTCGCGGCGGGCGCACGCGCCGACGGGCGTCCAGGTCTCGGGCGCGAGCGTGTCGGGGATGTCCTCGTTGCGCGAGAGCACGAGCAGGTCGGGGATCGAGTCGCCGTCGAAGTCGCCCGCGCGCGCGACCTGCCAGCCGACCTCGTCGCCCTCGGACAGCGTCGTGAACCCCGCCAGCTCCTGGCTCGGTGCGCTCGCGGTGCCCGCGGCGGTGCCCGCGTAGATGCGCACCGTCCCGAGGTTGCGTCCCGGGCCGACCGCGTCGGTGCGGGGTGAGCCCACCGCGAGCTCGGGGAAGCCGTCGCCGTTCAGGTCGCCGAGCCACGCCGTCGAGAAGCCGACGAGCTGACCCGACGGATGCCGCGGCACCGTCAGCTCGGTGATCCCGCCGCGCGACGACGCGAGGTAGAGCGCGCCGCGGTCGTCGTTCATCCCCTCGACGGTGTCGTGGTAGGGCGCGAACGCGATCAGCTCCGCGCGGCCGTCGCCGTCGGCGTCGGCGACCGCGCCGACCCCGAGGCCGAAGCGCTCCCCGCTCACGAGGCCCTCGACCTCGAGCTCGGGGCGCGCGGGCAGATCGCCGCCGCCGAGGAAGACCCGGATCATGCCCGGCCGGTCGATCATCCCGTCCATCACCTCGGCGCGGGAGTCGCCGCTGATCAGGTCGAGGCGCGCGTCGCCGTCCACGTCGAACAGCGCGGCGGCGTTGCCGACGCGGTCCGACGCGAGGCCTTCGAACGACCAGTCCGCGCCCGCGTCGATGTCGGTGATCCCGGTCGCCGGCTCCCCGAACGCGCGGCCGTAGCGCGCGTAGATCGCGCCCGAGTCGACGCCGTCGGCGCCGTCGTGCAGGTAGCGGGTGGCCACGAGGTCGGCGAGCCCGTCGCCGTTCACGTCGCCGAGGAGCACGTCCTCGCCGAAGCGGGCGTTGTCGTCGACGGAGTCCGCGCGGGTCCAGATGAGGCGCGGGATCGCCTCCGGGCCGCCGCGGTCCGAGCCCATCACCGGCCGACCCCGGTAGAGGAACACGGCGCCCGAGTCGGTCGTCCCCTCCGTCCCCATCACCGCGTAGGCGGCGAGGTCGCACACGCCGTCGCCGTCGAAGTCGCCCGCGGCGATCCCCTCGCCGAGCCGCATGCTCTCGATCGGCGCGACGGCGCCCATCGCGTCGACGCCGAGCCCGAAGATCTGCACGTCGGGCGCCGAGAGGAACCGCCCGTTCGGGTACGCGAGGAAGACGTGGACGACGCCCTGATCGCGCAGCCCGTCGGGGTCCTGGCCGAAGGGCGCGGACGCCGCGAGGTCGAGGCGGCCGTCGCCGTTGAAGTCGCAGACGGCGATGGAGTCGCCGAAGAGGTCGAAGGAGTTGTTGCCGAAGAACGAGCGCACGGGCGCGCGGGTGAACGGCGCGCCGTCCTCGTCGACGCCGCCCTCGAGGCCGCCGTAGACGTAGACCGCGCCGACGTCGACGCGGATCGGGTCCGCGCGGCGCGCGCCGACGAGCAGATCGACGAAGCCGTCGGCGTCGATGTCCGCGAGCTGGACGTCGGTCCCGAACTCCTCGTCGCGGCTGTGACCGCTGAGGACGCGCGCCGGCTCGGGCCCGATCGTCCCCCCCTCGTTCAGGAAGACGAGCACGACGCCCGAGGCGAAGTAGTCGCCGCTGTGCGACTCCATCCCGACGACCACGTCGTCGTCGCCGTCGCCGTCGACGTCGCCCGAGCGGACGACGTGGGTCTCCGCGCGATCGCCGTCGAGCGCGCGGCTCGCGTCGTGGGGCGCGACGGTCGTGACGCGCGCCATCGCGGTGCGGCCCGTGTAGCGATCGGTGAACGTGACGGTGCCCGCGCCCGGCGCGGTCGCGCGGACGGTGGTGCCGGCGACGTGCTCGAGGCCCCCGGTGACCGCGACGTCGTACTCGCCGCTGCCGCCCCGCGTGGGCAGCGCCGCGCTGCTCCCGACGGGGATGACCCACTCGGGCGGCGACAGCGACACCGACCCGTCGAGGACCACGTCGACCATCGCCTCGGCGCTGCTCTCGAGCAGCGTGTCGGTGAGGCGCACGATGTCGCGGCCGATCCGCGCGCCCGCCACGTACGCGCCGTCGGGGGTGATCGAGCCGCCCGACGCGTTCAGCGCGAGCTCGAAGGTGTAGGTGCCCGAGCCGCCCTCGCCTCGGAACATCAGGCGCTCGGCCGGCTCGAGGGCCACCCGCGCGGGCAGGATCCGCGGCGCGTCGACCACGGTGACGATCGCGCTCGCCTCGCCGTCGCAGCCGCGGTCCTCGAGCAGGATCACGTCCTGCGTGTCGGCCACGTCCGGGTCGCGCGAGCCCGCGACGTAGACGCCCGCGTTCGGGTCGACGTCGGCGCCGGAGCGGTTGTCGGCGACGCTCCAGTGGTAGGCGCCGGTGCCGCCGCGGCCGCGCAGGACGAAGAGCTGGCCCGCGCCGACCGTCGCCGAGCCGGGCTCGATCGAGAGCGGCGCGGCGATCTCGCCGCAGCGGGGCAGCACGCCGTCCGTCGTGGACAGCTCCGGGGGGACGGGGAACTCCCCTCGACAGCCCGTGACCACGAGCAGGGCCGCGCACCAGAGAGGACGACCGCGCACCCGTGAAGACTACACCTCCCCGCGGAGGGACTCCTCCTCTATCCTGTGGATCACCTGGGAGCCCCAACCATGCGTCGAGGTCTGGCCGCCGTCCTCTTCGCGTCGCTCGCGAGCTGCAGCGCGATCGACGAGGGTGGCGACGTGCACCCCGCGCGCTCCGAGGTCTTGCCCATGGGCAGCGCCGTCCTCGTCGCGCTGCCCGACGGGACGATCGTCGTCGAGGACGACGGGCGCCTGCTCCAGTACGACCCGCGCGCCGCCGACGCCGAGCCGACGGTGGTGGGGCCCGCCACCGACATCGGCGAGGTGCACGCCGCGGTGCCGATGGACGGCGCGATCCTCGTGCTCGCGTCGGGGGGCACGTTCATCCTCCGCGAGGACGCGTGGATCCCGTCGCCCCTCGCCGACGCGCTCGACGGGCCGATCGTGGACGCGCTCCTCTTGCCGTCGCCGACCGGCCGGGGCCAAGGCGACTTGTGGATCGCGACGGCGTCGTCGCTCTACCGGGTGGTCGACGGCGTCGCGGAGCGGCTCACCCTCGACGAGTCCCTCGCCGACGCGCAGCTCGCGCCGGCGCGGCGACCCGAGGGCCCGGCGCTCTGGGTGCGGCTCGCCGATCGCGTGCTCGAGATCTGGCGGGACCGCAGCGGCGTGATCCGCACCGCGGCGCTGATCCTCGAGGGCGCGCCCGACGCGATCGGCGGCGACGCCGACGGCAACGGCTGGGTCGTCCTCGGCGGCCGGCTCCACTCGATCGGCGCGGACCGACGCCTCGTCGATCGTGGGGTCGAGGTCGCGCGGCTGCTCACGTCGCCGCTGTCGCACGAGGTGTGGGTGATCGACGCGGCGGGGGCGTCGTGGCTGCACGCCGACGGCACGCTCTTCCACGCGCCCGACGTGACGGTCGACCCGACGCAGGTCCTCGCGGTCGCCGCCGACGGGTCGCTCTACGCGAGCGGCGCCAGCATCGTGCGCTACGCGCCGCGCCGCTACGCGCGGGTCCGCGGCGCGCCGGACGGCTCGCTGCTCGTGACCCCGCAGACCTTCGACATCGAGGTCGAGGGCAGCCCCACGATCGAGGCGACGATCGACGGCGAGGCCGTGGCCGTCGCCGCCGACCCGAACCGGGTCGAGCTCGATCCGGTGGCGCTCGGCGAGGGCTCGCACGAGCTCGTGGTGCGGGTGGTCTACGACGACGGGACGCTGCCGGTGACGGACCGGCGCGCGTTCGAGGTCATCACGAACGCGACGTGGACCGAGGACGTGCAGCCGCTCTACGACGCGCACTGCGCCGCCTGCCACGGGCCCGAGGGCTCGGCGGTGACGCGGCTCGGCACGCGCGAGGAGTGGCAGACGCGCATCGAGGTGATCCTCCAGAACGTGGATCAGGGCCGCATGCCGCTCGGGCGGGCGCCGCTCTCCCGGCGCGAGGTGGCGCTGATCCAGGCCTGGCAGGTAGGAGGGTTCGACGAATGAACGAGAGAGCGGAAGGAGGCCCGCCATGCGGCGCGCCCTGATCCCGTCCACGGTCATCGGAGCGCTCGCGCTCGTGACCGGGATCGTGTTGTTCATCGGCTTGAGCCCGAGCGAGGCGGAGTGCCTCGATCCCGAGCTCTGTCGCCCGCAGCAGACGCGGCTCGACGACCACGGCTACCTGCGAGCCGTCAGCCTCGACGTGCGCGGGCACGTCCCGAGCCCCGAAGAGCACGCGCGCGTCGACGCCGAGGGCGGCCTCAGCGACGCGATGCTCGACGAGTGGCTCGACTCGCCCGAGTTCGCCGAGCGGGTCGTGCGGCGTCACCGCGCGCTCATCTGGGACAACATCTCGACGGCGACGCGGCTCTACCACTTCCGGCGCACGCTCGGCGTCACGGCGGGGCTCTGGCACCAGACGAACCGCTCCACCGAGACCGCCTACCGCGGCGGCACCGACGCGGCCGACTGCCGCGACGAGCCGCTCACCTACGCGGCGGACGGGTCCATCGAGGTCGACGCCTCGGGGCGCGAGGGCTACGTGATGGTCGAGCCGTTCTGGGCTCCCGGCACGAGCATCAAGGTCTGCGGCTTCGACGCGCAGGAGGCGCGCTTCTCGCCGAGCGGCGCGGACTGCGCGACCCGCGCGGCGGTCGGCGACCCGGGCTGCGGCTGCGGCCCGAACCTCCGCTGGTGCCACACCAACGCGGTCCGCGACGCGGTGCTGCGCTCGTTCTCGCACGAGCTCGAGCAGCGCATCGTCGCCCACGTCGAGGCCGACGAGCCCTACCACGCGCTGCTCACCTCGCGGCGCGGCTTCGTGAACGGGCCCCTCGACTACTTCTGGCGCTACCACCGCGAGTCGTCGAACAACGTGCACCTCGTGCCCGAGGCGATCGACGTCGACGCGCTCCCCGAGACCTCGATCGACGGCGGCGGCCTCGCGTTCGCCGACGAGGACACGTGGTCGTCGACCACGCTCCCCGAGGAGCACGCGGGCCTGCTCACCCACCCGGTGTACCTGCTCCGCTTCCAGACGAACCGCGCCCGCGCGAACCGCTTCTACGACGCGTTCCTCTGCCAGCCGTTCCAGCCGCCGGAGGGCGGCATCCCGCTCGACGACGAGGTCGCGGCGGCGCAGCCCGACGTGCAGCAGCGCCCGGGCTGCAACTACTGCCACGCGATCCTCGAGCCGGCCGCGGCGCACTGGGGCCGCTGGACGCAGCAGGGCGGCGGCTTCCTCGAGCCCGAGCTGTTCCCCGAGTTCCGGCAGGAGTGCTTCGACTGCGGGATCGGCGCGGAGCCCTGCAGCGACGTCTGCCGCTTCAACTACGTGACCCGCGCGCTCTCGCCCGAAGAGGAGGGGAACCTCGGCCGCCTCCGCGCGTTCGAGTTCCTCCGCGAGGAGCACCGCCCCAACGTCGAGGAGGGCCCCGCCGGCCTCGTCCGCGCGGGCCTCGCCGACGGTCGCTTCACCGCCTGCGCGGTGCGCCGCACGACCGAGTGGCTGCTCGGCCGCGAGCTGCGCGAGGGCGAGGAGGCGTGGACGCGCGAGCTCACCGACGACTTCCTCACCAGCGACTTCCGCTACCGCGATCTCGTCCGGGCGGTCGTCCGGTCCGAGACCTACCGGAGGGCCCTCTGATGGCGCGCACATCGCTGAGGCTCGCCCTCTCGCTCACCGTGCTGCTCGGCTGCCAGAGCGGCTCGGTGCCGGTCGGCCACGAGGACCACCGCTTCGAGGACGGCGCGAACGTCGACCTCGGCACCGCGCCCTGGCGCGCGCGCCGGCGGATGGACATCGACCAGCTCGACACGTCGATCCGCGCGGTCACCGGGGGCATCGGCTGGGAGGCGTGGAGCACGCCGACCGACGGCGCGCCCTTCGTCCGCGAGCGCTACTTCGACACCTACCGCGACACCCTCGGGGTGCCCGACTACATCAACAGCTCGACCGAGGACCTGAGCGTCTCGCTCCTCTTCGAGAAGTTCCTCGACGACGCGGCCCGCGACGTGTGCGCGCGGCTCGCGGCGCGCGAGGCGGGCTCGGGCCGGGTCTACGACGGAGACGCGCAGGGCGTCTTCGCGCCGGCCATCGTCGAGAGTCCGGACAACACCCCGGCGGAGGTGAGCGAGGCGCTCGCCAACCTCCTGCTCCGCTTCCACGGGCGCAGCCTCGAGCCGACCGACCCGCAGCTCGCGCCGTGGATCGATCTGCACGGGCGCCTGGTCGCCGCGACCGCCGACGCCGATCCCCCCGCGCCCCAGCGCGTGTGGGGCGGCGTGTGCGTCGCGCTCATCACCCACCCGGACTTCTACACCTACTGAGGGCGACGTGATGGACGACAAGAACCACAAGCTCTTCGGGCGTCGCGGCTTCCTCGGGGGCGTGCTCGCCGTCGGGGGCGCCGCGGGCCTCGGCGTCGGCGGCTGGAGCGCGCTCGCGCGCCTCGCGCAGGGTCAGGACGGCACCGCGCCGCCCGACCGCTTCTACGTGTTCGCGTACTTCCAGGGCGGCTGGGACACGCTGCTCGGGATCGACCCGCGCGACCCCGCCGTGTTCAGCGAGGACAGCGTCGGCGTCACCCGGATCATGCCGGGCTACGGCAACCAGTCCACGGCCGAGTTCCAGGCCGCGCCGGCCTACGCGCCCGGCACCGAGATCCTGCTCGGCCCGGCCGCGCGCCCGCTCGACGCGGTCGCCGACCGGCTGACGGTGGTCCGCGGGATGAGCATGGACACGCTCACCCACGAGGTCGGTCGCCGGCGGTTCATCACCGGCAAGCCGCCCTCGGGCCTCAACGCGCGCGGCTCCGCGGGCACCGCGTGGCTCGCGTCGCGGTGGGGCGGGCAGCGGCTCATCCCGAACCTCTCCGTCCGCGTCGAGAGCTTCAACCCGGATCTGTCGCCCGAGTTCTCCGCGCTCCGCGTGGGCAGCTCCGCGGACCTCGTGGCGATGCTCCGCCGGCGCGACCCGATCCCCGAGGACGCGGTCGACCAGGCGATCAACGACCTGCACACCGACGAGGCGAGCTGCGCCCGCGCGCTCGGCTCGCCGATGCTCCGCGGCGCCGAGTCGGCCCGTCAGCGCATGCGCGCGGTGCTCGACGCCGACGTGCAGTCGCTCTTCGACTTCGGCAACGCGACCGACCCCACGATGATGGCGCTCCGCGATCGCTACGGCTTCGCCACCAACCAGCTCACCACGCCGGGCGCGCAGGCCGCGGTCGCCTACCAGGCCCTCGCCAACGGCGTCTCGCGGGCGGTGTCGTTCACCGCCACCGACAGCCTCGACACGCACTTCGACGACTGGGAGGACGACCAGGCGCCGCGCCAGCGCACGGGCTGGAAGGCGATCGCGGACCTCGCCGCCCACCTCGCCGAGACGCCCTACGAGGGCGGCGAGTCGATGCTCGACAGGACCTACATCGTCGCGTTCAGCGAGTTCATGCGCACGCCGCTGCTCAACGCGCGCGGCGGCCGCGACCACTGGCTCACCAACAGCTGCGCGATCGTCGGCGGCAAGGCCCGCTCGGGCGGCCGCGTCATCGGCGCGGCGAGCGACGTCGGCATGTCGCCGCAGCTCGTCGACCTCGCGACCGGCCGCGTCACCGACGACCCGACCGGCTCGATCATCTACCCCGAGCACGTGCTCCGCTCGATGCTCGTCGACGCGGGCCTCGAGGAGGATCGCGCCGACCTCCGCGTCCCCGCCATCCCGGGGCTGCTCAGCACCTGAGCGACGGCTCGCGCCGCCGACCGCCTGATAGACTCGCGACCGGATGCGTCTCGCGCTCATCGCCGCGTTCCTGATCGCCGCGCTCCCCGCGGCGGCCTCGGCGCAGGCGCGGGCGGTCGTCCTCGCGCCGCTCTCCGGCTCCGGGTCCGGGCCCGCGCGGCGCGCCCTCGGTCGCGCCCTCGAGGGCCGCGGCTACACCGTGACGCTCGCCGACGAGGCGCCCGGCGACGACGCCGCCGCGACCGCGCGCCTCGCGGAGGAGGCCGACGCGGGGGCCGTCGTCGGCGGCTCGGTCACCCACCGCGGCCCGCGCTGGGCGTTCGAGCTGTGGGTCCGCGACCGCACCGGCGGCCCGCAAGGCGACGTGCGATTGCGCGTCCGCGGTGAGCGCGGGATCGCGCGCGTCGCGGCGCAGGTCGACGACGCGCTGCAGCTCGTGCCGACGGCGGCCTCGCCCGTCGCCGAGGCGGTCGAGCCGGCCCCCGCGGCTCCCACGGCGAGCCCGGCGGCGACCCCCGCGGCGACCCCCGCGCGCCCCTCGCGCGGCGCCGAACGCCCGAGCTCCGAGGAGCCGTTCCCCGTGCGCGCCGAGCTCCAGGTCGGCGCCGGCCTGCGGTCCCGCTCGGTGGAGCTGCTCGGGCCGGACGGCGTCGACGGCGCGTACCGCGCCGAGCCCTACTTCGAGATCGCCGCGCGCGGCTCGGCCCGGTTCTTCGACGTCGCGTTCGTCCGCGTCCGCTTCGGCTCGTCGGTCGCGCTCGTATCCGACCGCGAGGACCCGGCGCTCGGCGAGGTCGCGAGCCAGTTCTTCCGCCTCCGCGGCGACGCGGGCGCCTCCTACTGGATCGATGACACGGTCGAGCTCGGCGCCGCGTTCGGGGTCGGGTGGGACCGCTACGAGCTCAGCTTCAACGAGCTGGTCCCGACGGCCGAATACGTCCACCTCCGCCCCGCGATCGTGAGCGGCGTGCGCCTCATCGGCCGCGAGCTCGTCCTCGACGCCGAGGTCGGGCTCCGCTTCCCGCTCGGGGTCGGCGACCTGACCGCGCTGCACGGCGTCGACTACGAGGTGATGGGCCTCGACGGCCTGCTGCGGCTGCACGGCCGCGTCGAGCCGGGCTTCACCTGGACGCTGGAGGGCGGCGCGCGGCGCTACTGGCTCACGTTCCACCGGCCGGACGGCGAGGTCCAGGGGTACGACGGCGGCTGGCAGGCGACCGCCTACGTCGGCTGGGAGCTCTGACGCCGCGCCACGAGGGCGTAGTAGGCCTCGCCCGGGAGCATCCGCGCCGGCGCCTCGGGCTCGAGCCCCGCGTCGCGCAGCTGCTGCACGAGCGCCTCGGGCTCGGGGAGCGGCCCGGCCTCGCGGATCCCCGAGAACCACAGGTCCATCATGTTGTTCGCCAGCGTCCCCCCGCGGCACGCCGTGACGATCAGCAGCGCGCCTCCGTCCTTCACCCAGCTCGCGGCCTTCGCGATCACCGCGCCGCGCTCGGCGACGGGGAAGTAGTAGACGAGGTTGAACATCGTCACGACGTCGAAGCGCTCGTCGAGCTCGAGCGTCCGCAAGTCGCCTTGCCTGACCCGGGCGCGGTCCGCGAGCGCCGCCTTGCCGAGGGCGCGCCGCGTCGAGGTGACGATCGCGGGGTCGAGCTCGATCCCGAGCGCCTCGAGCTCCGGGTTGCGCTCGCAGGCGTAGCGCAGGTGCCGGCCCGACCCGCACCCGAGCTCGAGCAGGCGCGCGGGGCCATGCTTCGGGACGTGCGCGTCGATCACCTCCCGCATCACCGGCGCCGTCATCTCCGAGACCCGCGCCACCACCGGCGCGTCGAGCGAGGCGAACGGGCGACCGTCGCGAAGGTGATCGAGCGCGCCGTAGATGCCCGCGACGTGCACCGAGATCAGCGACTCCGCGAGCGCCGCGAGCTCCGGGTGCGCGGGGTCGGCCATGTGCCGCGCGAGGCGGCCGTGCAGGCGATAGCGGTGCCCGTCGTCGTGGAGCTCGTCGAGCAGCACGCCGTGTCGCATCCAGGTGCGCAGGGCCTCGATCGACTCGGGCGGCGCGTCGAGGGCCTCGGCGATCTCGCCGAGCTCGCGGGGACCCGCCCGGAGGAGCTCGAGCACCCCGTGCTTGCTCGCCGCGGCGAGCCACGCGACGCGGTGGACGGGGGTCATGAGCCGCATCGCGGCGAGGTAGGCGGGCGCGGCGGCGCCCCCCATCATCTGGACCATCGTGCGGAGCTTCATCGGAGCGCGCAGTCTGGGATCGACCCCCGGAGTTGCAACTCCCGGGCGTCGGGTGTCTGCGGAGGGGTGACACCTCGCGGGTCCCTGGCCTCGGGGAGCGGGGCTGGATCGGCCCTTGCTGACCTCGGCGGTCATGGATCGTGTGTGGTGGTTGGCCCTCGCCCTCGCGCTCGGCGGGTGCATCGGCGAGCTCGAGCTCAGCTCCCCCGACGCCGGGGGCGGGGGCGCGCCTCCGCAGATCGAGCTCGACGACGCCGGCGTCCCGCTGCCGGGCCAGGACGCGGGCGGGGTCCTGCCGGAGGGCCTCGACGCCGGACCGCCGCCGATGCTGGACGCGGGGCCGCCCTCGACCACGTGGCACGCGGTGCTCCTCACCGGCGACCGCAGCATCTCCGCGTTCGACAACGCGCGCGAGACCGTGCGCGACATGTTCCTCGACGAGGGCGTGCTGGCCGAGAACATGATCGAGCTGTCGCGCGACTCGCGCATGCAGACCGACGGCGTCCGCGACACCACCGTCGACAACGTGGAGGCGGCGCTGACCGAGCTCGACATCGGCGAGGGCGACGGATGCGTCGTCTTCATGACCTCGCACGGCAACACCACCGGCTTCTCGATCGAGGGGCGCGGCTTCCTCACCCCGAACCAGCTCGACGCGATGCTCGACGCCACGTGCGGGACGCGCCCGACCGTCGTGCTCGTCAGCGCGTGCTACTCGGGCGTGTTCGTCGCGCCGGTGCAGGCGCCCAACCGCATCATCCTCACCGCCGCGCGCGAGGACCGCACGAGCTTCGGCTGCTCCTCGGAGGTCACCTACACCTACTGGGACGGCTGCCTGATCTCCGAGTGGGAGGCCGCGACCACCTGGCAGGGCCTCTACGACGAGGTCAGCAAGTGCATCGAGCGCAAGGAGGGCAGCGGCTTCACCCCGAGCTACCCCCAGGGCTTCTTCGGCGCCGACGTCGCGGACCTGCCGATCTTCGGTCGCTAATGGGGCGCCCACCACGCCGTCCCTCCGACGATGTAGCGGTGGGGACGGGGTCGAGGCGCAAACGTCCCTCAGGCGAGATCGCGGTAGGCGCTCGGCGTCACGCCCGCCCAGCGGCGGAAGGCACGGTAGAACGCGCTCGTCTCCGCGTAGCCCAGCATGAACGCGACCTCCTGGTTCGAGAGCTCGCGGCGGCCGAGGTAGAGCTTGGCGAACGCGTAGCGCACCTCGTCGAGGAGCAGCGTGAACGAGGAGTCCACGGCGGCGAGGCGCCGCTGCAGCGTGCGGACGCTCAGCCCGAGGGACTTGGCGATCTGTCCCTGGGTCGGCACCTCGCCTCGACGGATCGCGTCGGAGACCGCCGCGCGGATCGGCGCCACCTCGTCGTCCGTGGTGGGCAGCTCCTCGAGCATCTGCTCCGCCTGCGCGCCGAGGTAGCGCGCGAGGGTCGTGTCGGCCGTGGTCAGCGGCTCGTCGAGGGCCGCCGCGTCGTAGACGATCTCGACGAGCGGCTCGCCGAGGCGCACCTCGACGCCGGGGCCGAAGTGCGCGGCGTAGGCCTCCACGTCGGCGCGGCTCCCGAGGTGCGGGAGCGCGACGCGCTTGGGTCGGATGCGCCCGTCGGTCACCTCCGCCATCACGCCCACGACCGACGCCGACAGGTAGTCCGCCACGTGCCGAAGGGGGACGAGGAAGAGCGGCACCGCGTACGCCATGCGCGCCTCGGACGCGTCCACCTCGTAGCGCTCGGCGCCGAAGTCCATCAGCAGGCGCGTCATCGCGTAGCGCCGCTCCAGCGCGTCCCGCACGGTCCGCTGGCTCGCCATGAGGTAGCCGAGGATCCCCAGGTCGCCCGTCCCGATCGAGGCGCCGAGCTCGAGCCCGAACTTCGGCGACTCGACGTGCGGCGCCAGGTTCGACCACAGCAAGAAGTATTGCGGGACGGGGACGCGGGACTCTTCGTCCTCGAGCACTGCTTTACGGATGCCGACCTCCGCGGCGATCCGACGGGAGTCCACGCCGGCCCGCTCCGCGTGCTCGAGCACGCGCCGCACCACGTGACCGGTGATCGTAGGAACCCACCCCACGCGCCGATGGTGCCAGATGCGCCGCCCCGGACGGACTAGGATCCGGGGGCCGTGACCACCACCAGGACGCTCGTCAGCACCTGGACCGCGCACCCGACCGCGGGCAGCGTCGCGATGGCGATCGAGGCGGCGGCCGGGGTCCGCGCGGGCGTCGCGTCCGGCTCGGAGACGGGCTTCGACATCGGGCACGTCCTCCACGGCGGGCCCGCCCTCGAGCGCTGCCTGCAGCGCTCCGACGACCCCGCCGCCGCGATCGCCGCCCTGCCGTCGTGGCTCGACGAGCGCTTCCCGTACGACGGATCGGACGACCTGATCGGGCGCGAGTCCCCGTCGATCGACCTCGTCGTCGCCGAGCTCCGCGAGAACGAGGCCGTCGTCGCCTGGGTCGGAGCGGGCCAGGCCTGGCACGTCCGCGCGGGTCGCGTGATCGCCGAGACCACCCGCCACACGATCCGCAACGCGCACGCGGGCCTCGAGGCCGCCGCGGTCCCTGGGGCGGTCCTCGACATCCCGAGCCGCCTCGTCACCCGCGACGCCGCCGAACCCGAGACCGCGCGCTGGACCCTCGCGCCCGGCGACCGCCTGCTCCTGCTCTCGGCGTGCCTCCTCCGCCGCTGCCCGCGTGACGAGCTCGAGCCCCTCGCCACCGCCCCCGACGTCACCGCGCCTGGGCTCGGCGCCGCCGTCGAGCGCGTCTTCCGATCCCGATCCACCCCCGACACCACCCTCCTGCTCGGCGCCATCGTCGCCGTGGAGCGAGGGGGACGATCCTCTTCACCTTCTTCTTCGAAGGTCGCGCAGTGAAGAAGACGAAGAAGATCGTCCCCGAGCCCGAGGAGCTGAGCGAGCGCATCCGTCGGATCGCGGGCTCCCTCGCCGAGGCGAGCTCGGGGTCCCTCGTCGACTCGGCCGCGCGCTCGCTCTCGGCGACCCTCGCGCGCTGGAGCCGGAACCCGAGCCTCGCTCGCCTCGTCGGCGGCGTGCGCCGCGACGTGCTCACGGGCGAGGGCGAGCCGGTCGAGCTCTCGGCGCGCCTCGGCGTCTCGGGGCGCCTCGCGACGAGCGCGCGCTTCTACGTCGGGGACGTGCTCGCGCGCGAGGTCCCGATCCCGAGCGCGGCCGAGGTGCACGCGGTGGTCGAGGCGCCCGGGCCCGGCATGCACGCCGTCCACGTCGAGGTCGAGGGCCGCGCGGGGGAGCGCGTCGCCGGTCTCGTGGGGCAACGATTCTTGCATGTCGCGAGCGGCCGCCCCGTCGCGCTCGTCGACTCGGCGATGCTCCTGCCCGACCCGGCGACGGGGGCGCCGGCCCGCGAGGACACCCTCGAGGCGCTGCGGACCCTCGCCGCCTCGGGCCTCGAGCTGGCCTACTACGACTTCGACGACGAGGATCGCTACGCGCTGGTCTACGCGGAGATCGAGCGGCACCGGCTCCCTCAGGGCGCGATCCTCGTCTACGCGGCCGAGGAGGACGAGCTCACGACCCTCGGGCTCGACTTCGCCACGCTCCTCGCGTCCCAGGCGATCCGTCGGCTGCGCGCCAAGGGCGTCCCCGTCACGACGGTGCTCACCGAGCGCGGCGTCGACTGGGCGCGCGGCCGCGCCGAGGGGGTGCGCGCCCTGACGCCGGCCCTCGCCCTCGCCCACGCGCGCTCGACGGGGCTCCGCGCCGAGGTCGAGCAAGCGGCCCGCCTCGTCGAGGGCAAGCGAGGCAGCGGCCGGCTCGACTGGTACCTCGATCAGACCACCGGGTCGCGCCGCGTGGAGGGATGCGCGTTCCACGCCGAGCTCGACAACCGCCTCGCCCGGGAGCGCCTGTTCGAGGCGATCGAGGGCGCGACGCAAACGATCCACGTCCAGATCTACATCGTCCGGCCGTGCCGCTTCACCGACCAGCTCATCGTCCACCTGATCCGTCGCGCGCGCGCGGGGGTGCGGGTCCGCCTCATGGTCGACGCGCTCTACTCGGAGGAGGAGCTCCTCGGCCGGCTCAACGCGTCGCTCCAGTCGCTGCACGACGAGCCGAACGTCGAGGTCCTCGCGCTCTCCCCGATCTCCACCCGCGAGCAGGTGACGGTCTCTCGCCTCAAGAAGCGTGACCACCGCAAGCTCGTCATCGTCGACGGCTGCTGCGCGTTCGTCTCGGGGCGCAACGCGGGCGACGAGTACTACGTCGGCTTCGACGAGATCGCGGTGCACGACCAGACCGACCACGAGCGGATCCCGTGGCTCGACGCGCACGTCGAGGTGACGGGGCCCCTCGTCGCCGAGGTGCAAGAAACCTTCCTCGAGACGTGGCGTGAGAACGGCGGGCGCCCGGTCGCGACCGACGCGGACGTGCTCCCGACGACGGCTCGCGTCGGCGACGCCGCGGGTCGGCTCGTGGTGCACCGCGGCTTCGCCGACACCAACGGCCTCGCGATGTACGAGGCCCTCTTCGACGTCGCCGAGCGCCACGCCTACATCGTCAACGACTTCCCCTTCGTGCCCGCGATCGAGCGCGCCATCCGGCGAATGCTCGACCGCGGCGTGCGCGTCCGCTTGCTCACGGGAAGCGCCGCCGCG
Source organism: Sandaracinaceae bacterium (assembly GCA_020633195.1). Taxonomy (GTDB): domain Bacteria; phylum Myxococcota_A; class Polyangia; order Polyangiales; family Sandaracinaceae; genus JACKEC01. Next base: position 61,806 of record JACKEC010000020.1, read on the forward strand.
CGCCGCGACGACGGCACGTTCTTCCCCGCGCCGCTCCACCGCACGCTCTTCGAGTACATGGTGAAGGGCAAGCTCGAGCCGCTGCTCGCGGCGGGCCTCGAGGCCTACGAGGTGGTGCCGCCGCCGTCCGACACGATCGTCGCGCGCGGCGGGCGCATCCGCCCCTACGTCCACGCGAAGGTCGTCTCCGTCGACGGTCGCGTGGCGAGCATCGGCTCGGCGAACCTCGACGCCACCGCGAGCTACTGGGAGAGCGAGGCGAACGTCGTCGTGCAGGACGCGGCCTTCGCGGCGGGGCTCGAGGCGACCCTCGAGGCGCTGGTCCAGCGCGGCCACCGCCTGGACCTCGACTCACCCGCCTGGAAGCGTGAGCGCGCGCAGCGCGCGGTCGTCGCGACGCTGTGGCCGGCGACCCTCTACTCGTGAATCGCGTGCGGGCCGCGGTCGAACGCGGTACGCCGGCATCATGAGCGGCGCCGAACCCGACGATCCCGAGCTCGCCTCGGCCTTGCGGCCCTCGGGTCCCCCGCGCCCCATCGACCGGCTGCTCGCGCCGCTGCAGTCCTTCGCGCAGCACCAGCTCGCGGGCGCGGGCCTCCTGATGCTCGCGACCGTCGCCGCGCTCGTGCTCGCGAACACCGGCCTCGCGCACGACTACCACCACCTGCTCGAGCTCGAGCTCGGCATCGAGATCGCGGGCCACGGGCTGCACAAGAGCCTGCACCACTGGATCAACGACGGCCTGATGGGCGTCTTCTTCTTCCTGGTGGGGCTCGAGATCAAGCGCGAGCTGCTCACCGGCGAGCTGTCCACGCTGCGCAAGGCGACGCTGCCGGCGATCGCGGCCGTCGGCGGGATGATCGTGCCCGCGGTGATCTACACGGCGCTGAACCACGACGGCGACGCCGCCTCGGGCTGGGGGATCCCGATGGCGACCGACATCGCGTTCGCCCTCGGCGTCCTCGCGCTGCTCGGGGAGCGCGTGCCGCTCGGCCTCAAGGTCTTCCTCACCGCGCTCGCGATCGTCGACGACATCGGCGCCGTGCTCGTCATCGCGATCTTCTACACCTCCGAGCTGTCGCTGATCGCGCTCGGGCTCGGGAGCCTCTGCGTCGTGGCGTCGGTCGTGCTGAACCTCCTCGGGACGCGCAACCCGGTGCCGTACTTCCTGATCGGGCTCGTGGCGATGGGCTGCTTCCTCGAGTCGGGCGTGCACGCGACGATCGCCGCGCTGCTGATGGCGTTCACGATCCCGGCGCGGACCAACATCGACGGGCCGGACTTCCTGCGGAAGATGACGATGCTGCTCGAGCGCCTCCGGTCGATCGGGGTGCCGAGCAACACCGAGATGAACACCAACCCGCAGCAGCGGCTGTTCGAGAGCATGAACGAGCTGATCGATCAGGCGAGCGCGCCGCTGCAGCGCATCGAGCACGCGCTCGCGGGGCCGGTGACCTTCGTCGTGCTCCCCGTCTTCGCGCTCGCCAACGCGGGGGTCACGTTCGGCGAGGGGATCGGCGAGGCGTTCACCCACCCGCTCGTCATCGGCATCGTGCTCGGCCTCTTCGTCGGCAAGACGATCGGGATCAGCCTCTCCGCGTGGCTCGCGGTGAAGCTGCGCCTCGCCGACCTCCCAGGCGGCGTGAGCTGGCTCGAGGTGGTCGGCGTCGCGATGCTCGGCGGCATCGGCTTCACGATGGCGCTGTTCGTCGCGGGCCTCGCGTTCACCGACCCGGCGCAGATCGAGGCGGCCAAGGTCGGCATCTTCTCCGGCTCGTTCGTGAGCGCGGCGCTCGGCTACGGCCTGGTGCTGCTCGCGTCGGCCCGCGCCAAGCGCGCCCACGATTGACGAGCTACAGGTCCGTGCGCTCGGCGCCGTCGAATTCGAGGACGAAGTCTGCGCCGTACATCATCGCGGGCGTGCGGTAGCCGGCGGCCCACGCGCCGTCGAGCACGCGCTCCGCGATCACGAGCGAGGCCATCGCGGTGAGCGTGTAGCCCTCCGGGACGCGCAGCCGCGCCCGGACGGTCCGCGCCCCGGCGCGCGCCTCGCCGAAGAACACGCTGTGGGCCCGTGCGCGCTGCGCGTCGGTCGGGCCGGCGGGGCCGGCGTCGACGCGACCCTGCGCGATGCGCTGGATGGGTCCGCTCGCGAGCAGGCCGCCGAGGAACCCGACGACCCGCGCGCCGACCTGCGCGGCCCGCGGCACCGCGGTGTAGACCTCGATGTTGGGGATGCCCGTCGACGAGTAGGCGGTCGAGACGTCGCCCCACGGGATCGACACGGTGGGCTGCGGCCCGCGGCCGAAGTCGATGTCGCGCCGGAGCTTGCCGAGGCGCACCTCGGTGATCCGTCCGTCACGGCGCACGAGGTTGGGGCGGCCGAGGCTCTCGACCATCGTCGTCGCGGTGCCGTGCGAGGTCTTGCCGCCCATCGACGCGAACGCGAGCACGAGGTGCGTCGCCTCGGGCAGCCGATCCCCGAGGTAGTTGGCGAGGCAATCCGACGGCACGACGTCGAAGCCGACCCCGGGCATCACCATCACGCCCGCCGCCTGCGCCTCCGCGTCGCGCGCCGCGCAGGCCTCGAAGACGTCGATCTCGCCGGTGATGTCGAGGTAGTGCGTGCCCGTCCGCAGGCACGCGTCGACCATCGGCTTCGAGGTGCGCGAGAACGGGCCGGCGGCGTGGATGACCACGTCGACACCTTCGAGCCCCGCGTCGAGGGCCTTCGGGTCGTCGAGGCCGAACACGCGCTGCGGCAGCCCGAGCTCCTCGACGAGCGGGGCGAGCTTCGTCGCCGACCGCCCCGCGAGGATCGGGCGCGCGCCCTGCTCCGCCGCGCGCCGCGCGATCAGGTCGCCGGTGTAGCCATAGGCCCCGTAGATCAAGCACTTCGAGAGGTCCGCCATCGAGGCGCACCCTACTGCGCCCAGCCCTCACGGGCACGCGCGCGAGGCGCTACGCTGCGGACATCCGACGCCTCCTCGCCACCCTCCTCGTGCTCGGCGCCTGCGGGACCCCCGAGGCTGCGTCGACGACGCCCGCGCCGACCCGCGAAGAGCCGGCGGTGCCGACGGCCCCCGCCGCCGAGTGCGACGACGCGACGGACTGTCGAATGAGGCCGCGCGGGTGTTGCCCCGCCTGCGGTGTCCCCGAGCTCGCCGACGTGACCGCGGTGGCCGCCGGCGCGCCCGAGGACCCGGACCGCTGCGCCGAGTCGACCTGCCCGGCGTGCGAGACGGAGCCCAACCCGAACCTCTTCGCGACCTGCCAGGCCGGCCACTGCGTCGTGGTCGACGTCCGTCAAGACAGCTTGTCCCTTTGCGCGACCGACGCCGACTGCGCGGTCATCCGCCCCGACTGCTGCGCGTGCCGACCGGGCTACGTCGCGGTGAGCGCGGGCGCCGAGGCCGACTACTACAGGAGGCAGTGCGGCGAGGTGCCCCTCTGCTCGCCCTGCGAGCCCCACGCGATCCCGGCGTCGCAGGTCGGCCGCTGCGTCGAGGGTCACTGCGCCGTCGTCGAGGCCCCGCCCGCCGACTGCCCGTCGGAGTGCGGCCCCGTCGACCAGGGACGCTGCCAGCCCGACGGCGAGCCCTGCACCTGCGGCTACCTCCACCAGCCGTTCGCCGACTGCGTGCCCGGCCCGGACCACCCCTGCCCGTCCGCGCGCGCGTTCACCGTCGCCTGCGACCCGCGCTGCTGCCCCTGACGCGTCGACGAAGCAACGTTCTTTGCCCCTTCGCGCCCTCCGCTTGAAATACCACGACCTCGAGGTCGACGCCTCACGGCGGGACGAGGCACCCCGCGAACGCGCGCAGCCCTGGCGCGTGGTCGACGACCGTCGTGAAGAGCGGCGCGACGTGGTGGCGGAGCACCTCGAGGGCGATCCAGTCCGCGAACAGCGCCGCCGCCGCGAACACGAAGACCAGCCGCACCGGCAGGCGCCGCTCGGGGGTCTCGTCGATCGCCATCCACATCGGCAGCGCGAAGACGAACGAGAGCGAGTACGCGAGCGTGCCGAACCAGAGCATGAACGGCAGATCGTCGTAGCAAAACAAGCTGTCGAGCCACGGGTTCGCGTTGAGCGCCGTCTCGCTGAACGCGATCGCGATCGGGGCGACCGTCCAGGCCGCGACGCGCACCCGCCGGTGGAGCCACCGGAACGCGACCCCGGCGAGCGCCGCGTACGTCGCGAAGTAGGCGACCGTGACGAGGTAGAGGAAGACGGGGTTGCGATCGATCGTCCAGGTGACGTCGAACCCGTAGCGCATGTGGAGGACGTCGAAGAAGAACGGCGTCTGCGCGTAGTTCAGCCCGAACGCGAGCAGGACCACGCTGAGGCAGAGCTTCGTCGACGCGCGCTCGTGGAACGGGACCGCGCGCTCGCTCGCGTGCGGGCGCGCGAGCGGGACCAGCGCTCCGCCCGCGAGAACGACGCCGAACGTCATGCACTCGACGTCGCCCCACCGCTCCGCCCAGCCGCTGAGCATCACCGCGCCGGCGATGGCGCCCCACACGGGCGTGTAGAGCAGCCACCATCGCTCGACGGCGGCCTTGGCGGGGTTCGGTGAGAGCACGCGAGCCGGGAGCGTAGCCTCCCGCGCGGCGCGGCGGGTCCGTCAGCGGTGTCCGGCGACGAGCCGGGGCACCGACCGGAGATCGCGCGTGACCGGCGGCGGGGGCGGCACGAAGCTCGAGCGCTGCAGGTGCGCCACCGCGCGCACGACCGACGTCTCGCGGGGCGGCAGGACCGAGCGCTCGATCGGCGGCGGGCCGATCCGCGTCGCCTCGCGCGGGATCGGTGGCGGGACCGAGGCGGGGCGCGACGAACGGCGCGCGTGCGTCGGGATCGGCGGTGGGACCGAGCTCGCCGGGCGCGGCGCGGCCACACGAGGCTCGGGGTCTCGGAAGAGCGGCGTCGGCGGCGCCGTCGGCCGATCGCTCGGCACCGTGAGCACGATGCGCGACGCGAGCTGCTCCTCGCACACCTCCACGAGCGCGCGAGCGCGCGCGGAGATCACCTCGAGCGCGGCGGGCTCCCGCGTCTGCGGGAAGATCCCGCGGTCCACGATCACGCCGACCGCCCCGAGCTCGAGGAAGCGCGGCGCGCTCTCGATGTCGACCCCCCCGGCGGCGAGGAGCCGCGCCCCGCGGAAGCGCTTGGCCATCTCCGCGAAGTACGCCGGCCCGAGGATCCCGGCGGGATCCACCGCCACCGCGTCGGCCCCCGCCTCGAGCGCCGCGTGGATCTCCGTCGGCGTCATCGCCCCCGCGATCACGTCGAGCCCCCGCGCCTTCGCCGCCCCGATCAGCGCTGGATCGGCGATCGGGCAGCACACGAACTCGGCCCCCGCCGCCATCGCCACCGACAGCTGATCGGCCCGGACGACCCCCGTCACCCCCACGATCACCTGCACCTCGTCGGCGAGCTCGTCGACCACCGCGGCGACGCTGAGCAGGTCGATCGGCACCCCGAACAAGTGGATCCCCCCGTCCGCGATCGCCCGCGCCCAGGCCTGAATGGCTCGCGCCGGCGTGTCGACGAGGGCGACGAGGCCGTGGCTCGCGAGCGCTTCGATGGTCTTCCCCATGCCGCACGGTGGCGCGCCGCCCGCTTACGCGCGCTTACTCGTGCCTGCGATCGCTCACGCGACCGGGCTGGCGTGGACGCCCGAGAACCCAGGTACCATCTCGCGCATGGTCTCCCCAGCGCCGCCGCGCTTCCGTCTCGTGCGCGAGCTCGGGCAAGGCGGGATGGGATCGGTCGATCTCGTCTGGGACGACCGCCGCCAGGAGGAGGTCGCGCGCAAGCGATGCCGAGTCGGCGGGGCGAGCCCGCTCGACTCGAGCCCGTCGCGCGCGCAGCGTGCGTTCGCTCGGCTCAAGCGCGAGTTCCGCTCGACGGCCGAGCTCAGCCACCCGGCGCTCGTCCGCGTCTACGAGCTCGGTGAAGACCGCGACGGCGTCTACTTCACGATGGAGGCGATCGACGGGGTCGATCTGTTGCGTCACTGCCGACCCGAGCTCGGCGCGAGCGGCGAACCGTCCGCCAGCTCGCTGCACCCGACCACGCCGGCGCGCCGCGGCGTGACGCCGACCGAGGCGCTCGCGGAGACCCTCGAGACCCCCAACACGCCGTCGCGGCCCGGCTCCCTCGAGCCGCCGCGCCCCGCCGGGGGCGTGTTCGACGAGGCTCGTCTCGCGGCGGTGCTGCCCTCGATCCTCGCCGGCCTCTCGCACCTCCACGCGCGCGGCCTCGTCCATCGGGACCTCAAGCCCTCGAACGTCCTCGTCGACCGCGAAGGCCGCGTGCGCATCGTGGACTTCGGCATCCTCGCCGAGCTCGCGGCTCCCCGCGGAGAGATGGCTGGCACCCCCGCGTACATGGCGCCCGAGCAGATCCGCGGCGCGCCGCCGACCCCCGCGATGGATCTGTACGCGCTCGGGGTCACGCTCTTCGAGCTCGTGGTCGGCACGCCTCCGTTCGCGGCCGACTCGACGCTCGCGATGTTCGGTCAGCACCTCGGCGAGACGCCCCGCCGGCTCCGGGACTGCGCGCCGGGGGTGCTCCCCGAGCTCGACGAGGCCGTGGCCTCTCTCCTCGCCAAGGACCCTGCCCAGCGCCCGACCCTGACGAGCCTCGCGGCGTCCCTGCTGCCCGCGATGAACGCCGAGGTGCCGCGGCTCGAGGCCGTCTCCCTCGGGGCCACCGACCTCGTGGGTCGCGAGCTGCTGCAGCTCCGCATCGTGGACCTGCTCGGTCGGTCCCCTCAGTTCGGCGGGATCGTCCTCGAGGGCCCGTCGGGGGTGGGCAAGACCGCCCTGGGTCGGTGGGCCAGCGAGCACGCCCGATCGACCGGGTGGGCGGTGCTGCACGGGCGCGCGCGACCGAACGAGCTGCTGCCCTTCAACGCCGTCGACGGGCTCGTCGACGACCTCGAGCCCGCGCTCTCGGCGGTGCCGAACGACGAGCGGCTCACGCTGAACCGCCTCCGCGCGTCGGCGGCGTTCCCGATCCTGGGCCACGCCCGCGACGCCGAGCTCGACTCGACGAGCGCGCGGGAGATCGCGTTCGACGGCGTGATCGGGCTGCTCGGCGCGCTCGCGGCGGTCGGCCGCGGCGTGCTGCTCGTCATCGACGATCTGCAGTGGGCCGACGCGGACTCGCTGTCGCTGCTCGAGTCGATCGCGCTCGCCGCGCCGTCCGGGGTGAAGCTCGTCGCGACGTTCCGAGACGACCTCCCGGCGGCGGGGCACGTCGCGTGGGTCGATCGGCGCTCGCAGCTGAAGCGGGTGACGGTCCCCCCGCTCGACGTGAGCGCGCTGGCGATGATCGCGTCGCGCGCGGCGGGTGACGCGCTCGACGCGGACGCGGCGCTGCGCATCGCCGAGAGCTGCGCAGGTCGAGCCTACTTCGCGGAGGTCGCGGGGCGCCTGTCCTCGCAGAGCGGGGAGCCGTCGTCCCAGCTCGGCGTGGCGTTGACCGAGCGTCTCGGCGCCCTCGGCGAGGCCGAGACGCGGATGCTCGGCGCCCTCGTCGCGGCCGACGGCTGGCTGGACGCCGCCGACCTCGCGACCGCGCTCGACGTGACCGTCGGGGTGGTGGACGGGATGGCTCGCACGCTGAGCGAGCTCGCGGTGGTCCGCCGGACGGGCGTCGTGGGGCCGGGCGAGCAGCTCGACCTCTACCACGACGTCGCGCGCGTCGCGGCGCTCGAGGCGCTCGGCGACGCGGGGCTCCGAGCGGGTCACCAGGCGCTGGCCGAGCTCCTCGACAGGAGCCCCGGGCGGGACCCTCTCCGGCTGGTGCGTCACCTCGCCGGGGCGGGGAGGGGGCTCGACGCGGCGACGCGAGCCGAAGCGGAAGCGCAACGCGCGTTGACGCGCCACGCCTACGGCCTCGCCGCCGAGCTGTACGCGCTGGCCGCGGCCAGCCTCGTCGATCGACAGAACGAGCTCGGCCGCTCGCGCTCGGCCGCGCTGATCCGCGCGGGGTTGTACGAGGAGGCGGTGGCGCAGCTCGACGCGCTCGAGGCCCGCAGCGACGCGGAGCGCGCCGAGCTCGCCTTCGATCGCGCGTACGCGCTGCTCATGGCGGGCTCGACGCCGCTGGCCAAGCGCAGCCTCGACGACTCGCTTCGAATGCGCGGGCTGACGCGCCTCGCCCGCCCCGGCCTCTCCGCGCTCTGGGAGTTCTTTCGGGTGTGGCGGGGGCCCCCTCGCCCGCCCGCGCCGCAGGTGGCGGCGGCCGAGGACTCGCTCGCGCGAGAGCGCGCCGAGCGGGAGGCGGAGGTCGTCTTGATCCTCACCTGGGAGGACCCCGTCGCGGCCGTGAGCTGGGCTCACCGGATGCGGAAGATCGCCGACCGGGATCGCCGCCCCGAGCGCGGCGCGTTCGCCGACTACGCGCTCGCCTTCTTCAACGTCGCGACCCAGGCGACCGCGCCTGCGCCACCCCTCGTCGCGCAGTACCTCGCGTCCGCGCGGGCGAGGCTCGTCGACACGGACTGGGCGGCGGACCCCTACCTCGACGCGCTCGACCACGCGGTGGTGGCGTTCCTGGAGACCCGCAGCGGGCGCTTCGCCGAGAGCGCGGCGGGCTACGACGCGACCGCGCGCGCGCTCGAGGCGGTGGGGCGTGCCCGCTCCTATCTGCACCTGCTCGCGCGCGCGAACGTATGCGGCGCGTTGATGTGCGGCGAGCTGGTCGAGCAGCTCGCCCCTTCGCTCGACGTCCTCGACGCGGCGTGCCCTCCCGAGCAGGGCACGATGGAGAACCAGTCCATCGTGCTGCGCGCGAGCTACGCCGCCTTCCGTCACGATCGGCTGCAGTACTTCGAGTGCCGGGAGAGGCTCCGCGCGAACGAGGCGGCCAGCGACGAATACTACTTCCACCACATGCTGGCCGAAGTGATGGGGTCGTGCGGGGAGCTGTACTTCGGCGACCCCCGCGAGGCGCGCGCGCGGAACGCCGCGGCGATGGAGCGCGGGAAGAGCTTCCGCGTGATGTCGACGTACTTCGCCGGCGGCTTCAGCAGCTTCCTCGCGCTGCACGAGGCGGCCGCGCTCCGGATGGGCGACCCGGACGCGTCGCCGAAGCGCATCGCGCGGTGGGCGAAGATCGCGCGGGGGGCGCCGCCCATCTTCAACTCCGGCGCGGTGCGCGCGGAGGCGTACGCGGCCGACCACCTCGGCCGTCCCGAGCGCGCGCTCGAGCTCCTCGCGGAGGCCGAGCGCATGGCGGACGCCTTCGACCTGCGGGTCTCGCGGGGGATCGCCCGCTACCAGCGCGGCGTCCGGCTCGGCGGAGACGAGGGCGCGAGCCTCGTCGCGGCCGGGCTGAGCGACCTGCGATCGGTCGGCGCCTCCGAGCTCATCGCCCGAGAGGATCGCGGGCTGGAACCGACGTGACTCTCAAGGTCTGTCGATAAATCGCCTCCGGCGATTTCTCTTCGGCGAGGGGCAAGCCCCTCGCGCTCCCCACTGAGATCCTCCGACGCTTCGCGTCGTCGGACTCAGTCCAGCACCGACAGCTTGTCCCTGTGCCGGCTCTGCGCCGCGACGTAGTCCGACGCGCTGAGCCCGAGCATGTTCGTGACGCGGCGGAGGAGCTCGGTCTCGTCGACGGTGATCTGACCGTCGGCGGCGGCGAGGTCGACGAGGACCTCGAGCACCTCGACGCGCGCGCCGCGCTCGGTGCCCTGCTTCAGGATCCGCGCGTGGTCGTGGACGTCGCGGCGCGCGAGCTCGGCGACCTTCAGGTCGAGGAGGGCGCAGACGGCGTCGACGGCGTCGCGCGGGAGGTCGTGGATGCGCCCGAGGAGGCGCTTCACCTCGCGGACCTCGGCCGGGTGGTAGACGCCGTCGGCGTAGGCGACGCAGGCGACGAGGCCCGCGACGGCGCCGAGGATCTCGACGTCGTCCTCGGGGGTGTCGGGCAGGTGCTCGCGCAGGACGTCGAGCAGCTGGTCCTGAACGGTGGCGGGGCGAGGCGGGCGGCGACGAAAGAACATCCGCCATCGAGGATAGCGGACGCGAGAGGTGTCGTTGTTCGCGCCGGGGCGAGTACCATGCGTGGCCATGAGCGACGTGGGGACCATCACGGTGATCGAGCCGGAAGACGGCCTGGGTTGGATCGAGATGCCGAACGGCGATCGGGTCCGCTTCGGCGGCACCGCCTGCAAGGGCTTCGTGCCGGCGATCGGGATGCAGGTCGAGGTCATCGACACCAAGCCGGGCTACGGCGGGGTGCTGAAGGCGACCGAGCTGCGCAAGGCGCAGGGCAACGCCGCGGCCGGTGGCCCGGCGGCCGCCGCGGCCGCGATGGGGGCACCCATGCCCGCCGCGGCCGCTGCCGCGGCCGCGCCGGTGCCGCGCACGTACCTGCACACGATCCAGCAGTCGGGCGCGCGCACCGAGGACCTGCTGCAGATGGTGCTCGGTCGCGCCGACGTCGACGACGGCTTCCACGCCGACCTCGAGCGGGCCCACTTCGAGGTCGCCCCGCAGCCAGGCCCCGCGCTCGGGTGCCGCAACCCTTGGTTCTACGTCGTCGCGATGAACGGCGGCGGCGACGCCTACGGCGTCTACGTGCACCCGCTCTTCGACGGCCACCCCGCGCCGCCGTGGCTCTTCTGGGATCACGAGCAAGACATCTTGCGATTCGTCGCGCAGGACACGGCGTCCTTCCTGCGCGACATGGTCGCCACGGCGGCCGAGTCGGGGGTCGACGCGGACACGATCGCGCGGCTGCGCACGGGCCTGTCGAAGCTCGGCGTGGCCGACGAGCCGGGCCGCCCCCTCGGCGACGGGGAGAAGGTCGACTGGCTGCCCCCCGACGCGAGCGAGCTGCGCCCCCTCGACGCGTACCTCGCCGAGACCGACGGCGCGGAGATGGAGCGCGGCCTCCTCGCGCACGCGTTCGCCCGCGGCGACGCGCACGCGCTCACGGCGCTGAAGTCGATCTACGACGCCTGGGAGTGGAAGCTCCCGGGCTGGGTCTAGCAGGCTGCCGAAATGGGCCCGAAGGGACCGTTTCGGAGCCTGCTCCGTGCCCGTGCCCGTGCCCTTGCCCGCCCGTGACCCGTGAGCGTTGCCCGTGCCCGAGATCACGCGCCATCTTCGGGAACGTTGACGGGAACGGCACGGGCACGGGCACGGGCACGGGCATGCGCGCTTCGCGCGCGGCACGGAAGCAGGCTGCTTTTCAGCAGCCTGCTGGGTCTAGATCCCGGCGACCGCCTCGAGCTCGGCGAGCGAGTCCTCGAGGTGGTCGATGATCCGCTGGCAGCTCGGGACCGACTCGCGGCACGCGATGACGCCGAAGTCGAGCTGATCGGCGTTGCTGAGCAGCGTGAAGTTGAGCGCGAAGCCGTGATAGATGGCGCTCATCGGGTACATCCCGTCGAGGCTCGCGCCGTTCCAGTAGCTCCGCTCGCGCGGCCCCGGGACGTTCGAGATCACGGTGCTGTACGGCGGGAAGCGGTCCCCGAGCCCGAGCATGCCGATCATCAGCGGCGGCACCTGGGTGAGCTGGGTGAACAGCTCGATCTCCTTCGGCGTCATCCCGGTGAGCAGCGACTTGCCCGCGGTCATCGACGCCTTCGTCGCCTCGAAGCGCGCCTGCGGGTCGGCGATGTGCGTCGCGAGGTTGGCGGTGAGCGCGCCGACCGCGTTGCCGAGGTTTTGGTCGGTGTCGGTGCGCAGCGACACGGGCGTCATCGCGGTCAGCGGCGCCTCGGGCAGCTCGTCGCGGCTGAGCAGGTAGCGCCTGAGCGCGCCGCCGCACATCGCGAGCACGACGTCGTTGATCGTGCCGTCGAGCGCCTTGCCCACCGCGCGCACCCGCGGCAGCGAGTAGGACTGCGCGACGAAGCGCCGCGCGCCGGTGATCTTGGTGCTGAAGCTCGTCACCGGGGTGGTGGTCCACGCGGTCATGAGCTTGTCCGCGTCCGGCTGGAGCCACGCGCGCGCGTAGGTCCGCAGGCTCGAGAAGAGGCTCCGGCTCACGCCGAACGACTCGCGCAGGACCTCCGCGACGGCCTTCATCTCCCGCTCGGTGGGCGGCTCCCGCGGGGGACGATCGGCCTTCGACTGCTCGTAGGCCGCCAGCGAGAAGGGCGAGTGCTCGCGCCGCTCGGTCGGATCGGTCGACAACATCGATTGCGCGATCCGAACGCCGCTGACCCCGTCGATGGCCGCGTGGTGGACCTTCGAGTAGAGCGCGAACTGTCGATCCTGGAGGCCCTCGATCAGGTGCGTCTCCCACAGCGGCCGGTGCCGATCGAGGAGCGACTGGTGGAGCCGGCTCGCGAGCCGGAAGAGCTCCCGGTAGCGCCCCGGCTTGGGCAGCGCCGAGTGGCGCACGTGGTAGTCGACGTCGAGGTGCTCGTCCGGCACCCAGTACGCCGCGGCGACCAGCGGGTTGAGCCGGATGTTGTGGCCAAAGGGCCGCCGCCACTCCGTCGGGGAGCGCAGGATCTCGCGCAGCTCGCCCAGGAACTCCGTCTCGTCGGCGCCCTCGGGGAGCGTGAAGAGGTAGAGCCCGCCGACGTGCATCGGCGTCTCGCGGGTCTCGGCGAGCAGAAATCCCATGTCGAGGGGGCTCAGGCGGTGCATCGCGCCAAGGCTACCTCGGTTCGAGCCGCCGGACTCACTCCAGCCGCAGCAACACCGACCGCTGCCGCCGCTGGACTTGCAGCAGCGGCGGCGGCGCGCCGTCGCCGAGCTCGAAGACGAAAAAGAACCTGTCACCCCGACGGAAGCGCGGGAGGCCCGTGCCGAGGTCCCACGAGTCGTTCATCCGCAGGCCCACGCGGTGCAGCGACGCGGGCGCGCCGCGCGTGGTGATCGCGTTGACGGTCAGCGCCTCGTCGCCGAGGTTCCAGAGCTCGCCGCGGCCGTCGGTGACGAGGGTCAGCGTGATCAGGCAGCGCTGGCTCGGCGAGAGGTGCCCCGCGTGCTCCTCGCGCAGCCGCTGCGCGGCCTCACCGCAGGCGGGCGCGGTGATCGAGACGGTGCCGCTGCGCTCGAGCCGCGCCTCCGACCCGACCGGGGGGAGCCGCTCGACGGCGTCGTCGATCGCGGTCCCGATCGCGTCCTGCCACGCCTCCTCGAACGCCGCGGCCTGCTCCACCATCGCCGAGACCTCCGGGTCCGAGTGCACCGACCAGGCGTGGGCCGGGGGGATCGCCGCGCGCACCTCCCCCGCCGCGCTCATCGGGTAGGCGAAGTCGGGCTGGTCGAGGCGGGGGCGCGGGGTGCCGAGGCGCGCCACCGCCGCGCGGAGCCGTCGCCGCGCCCGCTCGCGGCCCTCCTGGACGACCTCGGGGGCGACCGGGCGGCAGGTGACCGAGGCGCCGCCCGCGTCGATCACGAGCTCGCCTCCTCCGAAGGTGCCCGACCCCGACCCGATGCGGTCGTCGGCGAACACGTCGTCGTCCATCACCGTCACCGCGACCGAGTCGCCGGGTGCCAGCTCGCTCAACGGGAACGTGTAGGTCCGGATCGGGGTCTGCAGCGTGTGCCGCAGGGCGCCGCCGCCGACCCGCAGCCGCAGGTACACGTCCGCGCCCCCGGCGAACAAGCTGTCGTCGTAGCCGCCGCCGTGGAGCACCGCGCGGCACACGAGCATCGCCTCCTGGGCCGGGCCCGAGAGCGTGACCCCGGCCGAGCGGTCGTACAGGGCGCGCGGGTCGTCGGCCTGGACGACCCACCCCGGGTAGGCGAGCCGGCGCAGGCTCTCGCGGTGCAGGTGCGTCAGGTCGTTGGGGAGGGCGATCCCTCCGACCGAGGGCGGCGCCTCGCCGGGCTCCACGGACTCGGTCGGCGAGGTCGGCGCGCTTGGGGGCCGCGGCGGCAGCAGCGGGTCGAGGACGTCGTCGGGCACGTCGTCGTCCCGGACCTCCTCGGGCTCGGGGCCACCCCAGAAGCACCACGTGGTGAGCAGCAGGAGCAGGGCGTACGGCGAGCGCGGCATGGGTCCTCAGGAGGCGGGCAGCGGGCGCAGGACGATCGGCGCGGCGGCGTGCTCGATCCCCTCGCAGCCTTGCCCGGTCAGGTGCATGGGCCCGGGAAGCGCGCCGACCAGATCGGACGCGCCGCGCTGGCCGTCGCCGTCGACGTCGACCCAGACCGAGACGGTCGCGTCGACGGTCGTCTCGAACCACGCCACCTCGACGATGTAGCCGCGCGCCGTCATCGAGATCTCGGTGCGGTCGGGCGTGACCGCCGCGCCCTGCCCGTTGGTCGCCTCGACGTCCACGTGGAGCTCACGCGTGGGCAGCTCACCTTCCGGCAGGTGGACGTCGAAGAGCACGCCGCTGATCGGCTGGCAGCTCCACAGCGGCAGGAGCGCCAGCACGAGCAGCGTGGAGCGCGAGAACGATCGCACGCCGCAGCATAGCCGAGGCCGCGGTCAGTCGCGCCTGTAGTCGTGGCGGTTCGACCCGTCGACGCTCAGGGGCACCAGCCCTCGGCGGAGAAGTCGGCGCCCGTAGTGCAGAGGTTCTCGCGGCCCATCCCGTAGCGCGCGTCCACGAAGGCTCGGAGCGACGCGGGGTCGAGGCAGGTCGCGAGGTAGCCGTGCTCCCACGCGAGCGCGGCGACGGCGACGTCGAGGTCGGGCATCGGGACGATGAGGATCCGTCGCCGCACGTCCTCGTCGCGGCAGAGCGGGTCGTCGATCCCGTCGGCGATCGCCGTCAGCTCACTCACGACCTCGGGGCACCCCTCGTCGCAGCGGTACGCGAGGACGACCGCGCCGTGCTCCATCGAGTGGATCAAGAAGCCCCACGGGACGGGCGCGTCGTAGGTGCCCCACGCGGCCCACACCCCGAAGTGATCGCCGCCCGTCGGCGGGAAGCTCTGCAGCGGGAGCGCGGAGCAGGGCGCCACGTGATTTCGCGACAACGCGGGCTCGCGGTAGGTCGTGACGACGCACTCGTCGAAGGGCGCGATCGGCGGGAGCGCGGGGTGCTCGACGGTCACGTCTTCGCGCAAGCTCGTCGAGTTGCTACAAGCGCTGAGGAGCAGCGCAGCGAGGAGCAGGCAGCGCATGGACGGCAGCATAGCGAAGACGACGGCGTTGTCCCTGGCCACCGAGGCCGCGCGGCGCATGGGCTGGACGACCGAGGTGCTCGACGAGTGCGAGTACCTGTTCGAGCTGCGCCGCCCGGACGGCGTGGGCCGCGTGATGCTCGGCGGTCGCTCCGCGCTCAACGACGCGGTCGCCGCGGCGCTCGCCGGCGACAAGCACTACGCGTCGGTGCTGATGGGGCGCGTGGGCCTCCGCGTGCCGCGCACGGTGCGCTGCATCTCCGAGGACGACCACCTCGGCGCGGCCTACCCGCGGCTCGCCGGCCTCGACCCCGCGCGGGCGCTCGCGGCGGAGCTCGGCTACCCGCTCGTGGTGAAGCCCAACTCGCTCAGCCACGGCCGCGGCGTGGTGATGGTGGAGGACGAGGACGAGCTCGGCGCGGCGATCGAGGAGGCGTGGGCGCTCGACCCGATCGCGCTCGTGCAGGGGCTCGTCGACGGCGGCGACTTCCGCCTCGACTTCCTCGACGGCGAGTACCTGCTCGGCTACGAGCGGCGCCCGATCGCGGTGCGCGGCGACGGGCACAGCACCGTGGGCGCGCTCATCGGCGCGCAGGACCGTCGCTTCGACACGCAAGAGACCTTGCTCGGCAACTGGCGCGTCGCGGAGGCCTTCGAGGCCCGCGGCTGGACCTGGGAGACGGTCCTCGCGCCGGGCGAGGAGCTCGACCTGAGCACCCCGATCCGCAACCTCAACGCGGGGTCGACGGCGATCTACCTGCCCAGCATCCCCGACGCGCTCCGGCGCCACTGCCTTCGCGCCGCGCAGGCGCTCGGCCTGCGGCACTTCGGGGTGGACCTCAAGCTCCCGAGCCTCGACGCGGACCCGTCGAGCGCGGTGTTCATCGAGATCAACGCGTCGCCGCTGCTGATCCAGATCGCGCGGCTCGGCCACTTCGAAGAGGCCGTCGCCGCGCAGACCCGCGTGCTCCGGGCGACGCTGCCCTGAGGCTCAGGGAGCGCCGCCGTACAGGGTGGTGAAGCCGCCCGCGTCGACGCCCGCGTCGAACGCGGCGTCCACCGAGACGCCGCCGTAGAGCGGAGAGATCCCGCCGCCGTCGAGCCCGGACAGACCGCTGTCGACGGGGACCGCGCCGTAGAGCGGGCCGATGCTCCCGCCGGCGTCGAAGCCCGCGTCGGCCGCCATACCGCCCGCGTCGGTCATCATCTCACCGGCGTCGACCATCACGTCGCCCGCGTCGGTGCCCTCGCCCGCGTCGACCATCATGCCGCCCGCGTCGGTGCCCCCGCCGCCGCCATCGGCGCTGCCGCCGCCGCTGTCGACCGCCGCGCCGGCGTCGGTGCCGGCGCCCGCGTCGGAGTCCATCCCGCCGCTGCACGCGCTCGCGACGACCGCGCCGAACGCGAACGTCGCGGCCCGGCCCATGCGGTACGTCGGGAGCCGCGGCGCCGAGCCTTGCCGCAACGACATCGGCAGCGACTCACCACAGAACGGACAATGCGGATCGGTAGCGTGCACGTGACGCTGACAACCGGTGCAAGGAAGAAAGTGATTCACGAGTGCCCTCCCAGGAGGAAGAGCCTAGGGGTGACCGCTCGCGCGAGCAAGGTTCGGGGGCGCCCTCAGGGGCTCGGGGGCGCGCCGTAGGCCGGAGCGTCGCCGCCGTCGGGCGGGGGCAGGCCGTAGGGCGGGGCGATGTTGCCGGCGTCGAAGCCCGCGTCGTCCCCCGCGTCGGGCGGGGGCAGGCCATAGGGCGGGGCGATGTTGCCGGCGTCGAAGCCCGCGTCGGTCGCCTCGCCCGCGTCGGTGCCGTCGCCCGCGTCGGTGCCGCCACCGGCGTCGGTGCCGCCGCCGCCCGCGTCGCTCGTCGCGCCCGCGTCGGTGCCCGCGCCGGCGTCCGAGCCCGTCCCGTCGCCGCAGCCGACCGCGGTGGACGCGGCGAGCGTGGCCCCGAACACGAACGTCGCGGCCCGGCCGAGCCGCTCGGTGGGCAAGCGCGGCGCGCCGCCGCGCAGCGACGCCGGCAGCACCTCGCCGCAGAACGGACACACGGGCTCCGCCGCGCGCACGTGCCGCGCGCACCCAGAGCAAGCGATCAAGTGACTCATGTCTCTTCCCTCCCCAACGCGATCCTACTCGCCCGCCGCCACGCCGAGGAGCGCGTCGGGGTCGTCCTCGAGCACCAGCTCGAAGTGCCCGTAGTCGAACGGCAGCCCCGGCGCCTCGCTCACCTTCACCACCCGCTCGCGCTTGCCCTCGCGCTGCCGCTCGAGCGCGCGGTGGTGACAATACGGGTTGTTCCCTGCTTTGCCGAAGAGCACGAAGCTCGTCCACGTGCACCCGGCGCGGCAGACGTCGTTGTAGTAGCAGTCGCGGCAGTAGCCCCAGAGGTCCTCGACCGTGCGGTCGCGCGTGTAGCGCAGCGGCTCGGTCTGCTCCCAGATCTCCTTGAGGGGGCGGTCGCGGATGTTGCCGCCGACCCAGCGGTCGGTGGGCAGCGACGGGCAGCCCTTGATCGCGCCGTCCGCCTCGATGCCCAGCGTCGCGCGGCCGGCGCCGCACGAGGCCATGTGCCCGCGCGGCATCGTCCCGCGCAGCGTCGACTCGTAGGGCCCGAAGTAGCCGATGTTGTTGCCGGGCCACATCCGGACCCTCGCCTCGTCGCACCGCTTCTTGAGCGCGCCGAGCATCGGGAACAGCTCGAGCAGGTCGTAGGGCTGCAGCAGCACCTCGGGCTCGTCCGCCGCGCGGCCCATCGCGACCGTCAGCTGGATCTGCCAGGAGTGCACGCCGGCCTCGATGATGCGCTCGAGGATCTCCGGCATCAGCGGCATCGAGAGCCGGTTGATCTGCGTGTTCGCGCTGACCTTGATGCCCGCCGCGCGCAGGTTGTCGAACGCCTGCATCGCCGCGTCGTAGCTGCCGACCACGCCGCGCAGACGATCGTGCGTCTCGCGGTCTCCGTCGATCGAGACGCTCGTGCTCTGGAGGCCGGCGGCGGCCGCGTCCGCGCACCGCTCCGGGGTCAGGCCGCGCCCCCCCGTGGTCAGCAGCGCCATCATCCCGTGGCTGCGGATGCGCTTCAGGATCTGCGTCCAGTCGTCGCGCAGGTACGCCTCGCCGCCGATCAGGCTGACCTCCTTGACGCCGAGCGCGGCCATCTGGTCGACGAGGTCGAGGCACTCCTCGGTGGTCAGCTCGTCGGGGCGGTCGCGGCCCGCGCGCGAGCCGCAGTGCCGGCACGCGAGGTCGCACGCGAGGGTGATCTCCCACACCGCGTAGATCGGCTTGTACCGCGCGTCCTTCTCGCGCGCGGCGAGCAGCGGGAGGCGTCGCTTCGCCTCGGGGGCGTGCGGCGCGATCGGCAGGCCGCGCTTGGGTCGCTCGGCCCGCATCAGCGCCGCGCGCTCGCCCTCGTCGAGGGGGTCGGGGCCGCTCCCGTGGTCGTCGGACATGCGCGGAGGGTAGCAGCCCTCGGCTGCGCTATCCTCCGCCCGTGGGACCGCTTCGCTCGATCAAGGTGCGCGGGCTCCGAGGCCTCGGTCGGCTCGACCTCCGGCTCGACGGATCGAGCCTCGTGATCCTCGGGCCGAGCGGCAGCGGCAAGACCACGCTGCTCGAGGGCATCGCGAGCGAGCTCGGGGCCGAGCTCGAGGGCCGCCCCCACCCCGCGCTCGACATCCAGGCGGTGGGCGGCGCCGATCAGCAGCTCCGCATCGCGTTCGTCTCACGCCCCGTCCAGCTCCGCTGGGAGCGCGACTTCGTCGGCGAGTGGGGCCGCGGCGTCGCGCTCGCGGTCCACCTCGACGAGGGCCGCAACGGCACCCGCGCGCGCGGCCCCCTCGACTCGCCCCTCGCGCCGACCGCGCGGGTCGGCTCCTGGCTGCCCGCCGTGCTGTGCGAGCGCCACGCCCGCGGCCGCGGCGCGCCCGACCCGATGGAGGGCCGCGTCCACGAGGCGTGGCTCCAGTCCATGCAAGAGATGTTGCGGTCGCTCCTCGGCGCGCCGACCGCGCGCCTCTCGTTCCACGAGGGCGCCTGCGCGCTCGACCTCGGCGACGGTCGCCGCCCGCGGTTCGACGAGCTCTCGCGCGGCCACCGCACCGCCATCGATCTGTTCGCCGAGGTCGCGCTCCGCGTCGAGGCCGCGCGCGCGCGCCCCGAGAAGCCGGCCCTCGACCCGCCGGGCCTCGTGCTCGTCGACGGCCTCGAGCGCGACCTCGACGCGCGCCTGCAGGGCACGCTGCTGTCCCTCCTCGAGGCGCGCTACCCGAACGTGCAGTGGGTCTTCACCACGCACTCCCCGCTCACCGCGGTAGGCCTGAGCGACGCCGTCGTGATCGACGTCGGCCGCGGCGAGCTGCGCCGCACCCCGACCCTGCGCGCCGAGGGCCTCGACAAGCTCGCCGCCCGCATGGCCGGCGCGCCGGCCGCCGCGTCCCCGCCCGCTCGCCCGAGCGCGCCACCCCCGCTCCCGCGCCGCAGCGCCCCGCCCCCGCCCGCCGTGCTCCCGGCCCGCGGGCGACGCACCACCACGCCCGGCGCGCCCTTCAACGACGACTGACCATCCTCAGAGCCCGAGGGCGTCGAGGCGGATCTCGAGGACCCGGCGGGTGCCCGCGTCGAGCACGAGCAGCGTGCCGGCCTCGCGGTCGATGGCGAGCCCGCTGATGTAGACCACGTCGAGCCCGTAGAGGTCGCCGACGGGGGTGAGGTCGCCGGACGCGCCGTCGAACGCGTGGAGGGTGTGGCCCTCGGCGAGGAGCAGCCTCGCCTCGCCGACCTCGCGGCCCGGCTCGAGCATCTCCATGCCCGTCGCCACGAAGCCCAGGTCCTCGATCGACCACCACGCGATGTCCGCGCCGCTGGCCTCGTCGTACGCGGACACGAACGACTCGGTGACCGGGCCGCTCCCGCCGGCGGTGAGGGTGCGCGGCTGCGCGTAGAGGATCCCGCGCTGCGCGTCGTGCGCGACGGCCTGCGACAGCTGCACGGGGTCTTGCCCCTCGCCGTCCCACCAGCCGGGCTCGTAGCAGAAGTGCGGGGTGATCTCGCCGGTGGCCAGGTCGACCAGGTAGCCGTCCGAGACCGAGGTGATCGCGACCCGCCCGCCGCCGAGCGCGACGATGTCCGAGAACGCGGTGCCGCCCTGCAGGGGGACGCCGCTCCAGAGCGTCTCGCCGCTCTCGAGGTCGACGATCATGCCCTCGCTCAGCAGGATCAGGCGGCGGCCGGTGTCGGGCTCGACGGCGACGCCGGTCGGCTCGCCGGGGATGGGGAGCAGGTCGAAGCGGCCGACCACGTCCTCGACGGGGAGCGGCGGCGCCACCGTGTCGCGGTGCAGCGTGACCGGTCGGATGTCGGGTCGGTCCGGCGCGTCGGCGGCGCAGCCCGCGAGCGCGAGGAGGCTGGCGAGCGTGACGAGGTGGCGCGATCGGGTGTTCATCGAGGGTCCCCCAGAGGTGGTTCTGTGCCAGCGTGCGCCGAGCGCACGAGGCCACGTCGGAGACCGCAAGGAGCAGGCCACCCCGGCGCGAGCAGCCCACGGCCCGCGCGTCCGGGCTATCCTGGAGCCGTGAAGGCCCGCGCAACGATTCTTGCCCTCTTCATCGCCTCGTGCGGCGGGGCGTCGACGCACCCCGAGGAGCCTCCCGGCGATCGCGTCGACACCCACACCGACACCGACGCGCCGCCCGAGGCCGGCGGCACCGCGCACTCGGTGCCGCGGATCGACGACGCGGCGACCTGGGCGCGCCTCGCCTCGCGGCCCCGCAACCACCACATCGCGCGCACCGAGGTGGTGAAGTTCGTGATCGACGTCCGCGGGCCCACGCCGGCGTACCACTTCCTCGAGAGCAACCTCTTCGAGAGCCACTACGACTTCGTGCACCAGCTCCTCGAGCCGCGCGCCTACCGCGACGGGATGGACTTCTACCGGCGCGTGTACCGCGTCGAGGACCGCCCGTACGTGGTGGGCTCGATCGTCCGCTACGAGGACGCCGACGCGTGGACGTTCGAGCTCATCAGCGGCGACAACCTCTCCGGCGAGCGGATCCTCTGGCTCTTCGAGGCGCTGCGCGATCACACCTTCTTCGGCGAGGCGCTGCGCTTCCGGCCGACCTCCGACGTCCACGTCGAGCACATCGCGTCCGTCGCCGATCGGCTCCCCATCACGAACGACGACGCCCTGTACGGCGCGATGCGCTACCAGCCGGTGCAGCTCGGGGTGGCGTTCGGGACGCTGCGCGTCGTGCGCGGCGCGGTGCAGCGCGGGACGCTCTCCCCGCACGACGTCCTCGTGACCGACGAGGTCCCCGACGATCTGCCGCTCGTCGCCGCGCTGATCACGAGCCGCTTCCAGGCGCCGCTCGCGCACGTCGCGGTGCTCAGCGGCAACCGCGGCACGCCCGACATGGCGCTCCGGGGCGCGGTCGACGCCGCCGAGCTCACCGCGCTCGAGGGTCAGCTCGTCCGCCTCGACGTGGGCGCGCAGGAGTGGACGATCCGCGCCGCCACGCGCGAGGAGGCCGAGGCCTCGTGGGCCGGCGTCGAGCGCCCGACCTTCACGCCGCCGCGGAACCTGCGCGCGCGGGCGCTCGTCGACCAGTGCTCGCTCGGCTTCGACGACGTGCCGTCGGCGGGCGCGAAGGCCTCCAACATGGGCGTCCTGTGCCGGCTCGCGGAGCAAGGCGTCTCCGTCCCGCCGGGGTTCGTGATCCCGTTCGCGCACTACGTGGAGCACCTGACGAGGCACGGCCTCGACCCGCGCATCCGCGCGTTCCTCGAGGGCAGCGATCGCCGCGGCGATCCCACCGCCGCGCTCGAGGCCCTCCGCGCCGCGATCATCGCGGCCCCCGTCGCGCCGGCGCTGCTCGGCCAGGTCCGCGATCGGATCCGCGCCCTGTCGCCGGGCGGTCGCGTGATCTTGCGCTCGAGCACCAACGCCGAGGACCTCCCCGGCTTCAACGGGGCGGGCCTGTACTCCTCCGAGATGATCGACGCCGACGCGTCGGACGAGGAGATCGCGGGCGTCCTGCGTCGGATCTGGGCGAGCGTCTGGAACCTCGGCGCGTTCCAGGAGCGCGAGCACTACCGCATCGATCACGCGCGCGTCGCGATGGCGGTCCTCGTGCAGCGCGCGATCGTGAACGCGGTGGGCAACGGCGTCGCGATCACCCGCAACCCGTACGACCCGATCCGGCCCGGCGTGCTCATCAACATCCAGGCGCACGGCGCGAGCGTCACCGGCGCGGTGGGCGATCAGATCCCCGAGCAGTGGCTCGTGATGACGTACCTGCCGGCCCGCGAGCCCGAGCTCATCGCGCGCAGCAGCCTGAGCCCCGACACCCCGATCCTCCGCCGCGAGGAGGTGCTCGAGCTGACGCGGCAGCTCGAGGTGATCCACGGCGTCTTCGAGCCGCGCCTCGACCCCGAGTGGGCGAACGCGGTGGACGTGGAGATGCTCCTCACGGGCGGCGACCGGCGCTTCATGCTCGTGCAGGCGCGGCCGTACCGGGTGGCCTACCAGGGGCGCGAAGCGGTGAGGCCATGATCGCCGCTCGGCGGAGCGCAGCGGTCGCCGGCGAGCCAGGTCCCGTACGAGTCGTCATCCTCCGGCAGGGGACGGCGAGCCGAGCCCACGCGAGGCGTCTGGCGGCAACCGGACGGACTGGGGCGTGAGGTCTCGATCCGCGTCGCGCCCGTAGGGCCGCGCGTTGCCCCAGCACTGGATCGCCTCGCCGGTTCGCACGCAGCCCCCGCCATGGCCGACCTCGAGCTCGTCGGGGCGGTGATCGAGAAGCCCACGCAGCGGCGGGTCGACCTGATGGACGCCGTCCCGAGTGACCGCGGCGCAGGGTCCGAAGGCGGAGCACCGTAGTCGCTCGACCGCGCCGAGCGCGATCCCCTCGCCTTCGACCTCGTGGATCTCGCCGTCGCGACCCACCGCCAAGACCGAGTCGTGTCGCGCCGCCAAATCCACGAGCCGGCCCAGCTCTGGTCGCGGGCGGGCTACCGGAGGTTGTCCCGTGGGATCCCAGAGGAACAGGAGTCCCTTGCCGTCGAGCGCGGCCCCGACCTCCAGCCGCGCCGCCCCGCCGAACGCGCTCCCACCCGGCATGCTCACCACCTGGGGATCACAGGGAAGGGAGAGGGTGCGAACGTTGTCGACCCGACCCCAGCAGACCACGCGACCGTCTCGCAGGCGGGCACAAGCAGCCCCGCCGGACACCGCGATGCGATCGGCGGGCGCCGGCAGCTCGACCCGCACGAGCTCCTGCGACGGATCCGGCCAGCAGCGATCGCGCCCGTGAAGGTTGATCCCGGCGCAGCGAACCTCACCGTCGTCGAGCAGGACGCAGCTCAGCCCGAAGTCGATCGCGATCGCGATCGGTGGTCGCGGGAGCGTCACCGCGTACGGGGGAAACGGCGGCGTCTCCGACGTGACCCGCCCCGAGCGCCACGGCGGTTCACCCGGCCCCGGGGCCTGATCGGGCGAGCCCCAGCACCACAGCCGCTCGGCTTCGATGGCGCAAGAAGCGTTGATGCTCGCGGCGATGGTACGCGGTCGCGTCGCGAGGGTCGGCGGCTTGGCCTTCTTGCCGTGGAGAGCTGTCGCGCACGCCGTCGTGAGCAGGACGATGACGAGGCCGATCCTCAGGGCGCGATCCTCCCCTCAGTTCAGATGAACCGTCTCGCCTCGGACGACGACGTCGTCGGAGGCTTCGATGCGAGCCTGGCCTTTGCGCGCCTCGAGGGTGATCGCGTCGGCGCGGATGCGCATCTTGCCCTGGACGTCGAGGTCGACGTCGCCGCTCAGCAGGCGGACGACGGGGCCCGTGGGCTCCTCGAAGACCTCGAGGAGATCGTCGCCGCTCTGGCTGCGGACGCGGATCGCCTCGTCGCGCTTGAGCTCGAGGCTCGCCTTCGTGTCTCGCTCGACCTCGGGCCGACGCGCGAAGCCGTCCAGGACGCCCATCACGACGGGCTCGGGCCAGTTGCTCGGCTGCATCAGGAGCACGCGATCCGAGACGCGCACGGGCAGGCCCTGCAGGGTCGGGAGCCACTTCTCGAAGAGCTGGCCCTCGAGGTCGGTCCAGCGCACGCGCACGCGGCCGCGCAGCGCGGGGTGCTTGTCGTCGACGATCTCGCCGACGAGGCTAGTGGTGACGCCCGGGATCGGTAGCAGCCGCGCGGGCACCTCGGGGGCGGCGTCCTCGAGCATCTCCTCGAGCGCGTTGGGCGCGGGGGCTTCTTCGACGGCCTCTCCCTCGAGGGCGTCGTCTCGCTCTTCGGGCTTCATGTGTCGTCTCCCATGCCGCCGTCATCGGGCGACAGGCCGAGGTGTTTCGGCAGGCGCGTGTAGATCGAGCTCGGCGGCGGCATCCGGCGGCTCGGCCGGAGCGACTCCCACGGGCCGAACAGGGCGGCCTCCGGGTCTGGCGCGCGCCACCGCGCGGCGCTCGGGTCGAAGCGGCCGCGCGGGCCGGCGCAGCCGTCGCCGCGATCGAGCGCGGCGACGAACCGCTCGACGAGCTCCGCCTCGAGGCGCTCGGAGCGCACCTCGCCGCCGAGCGTCGCGTAGCCGCGCCCGAGCCCGAGCGGGCTGGTCTCGGAGAGCGGGTCGGGGAGGTACTCGTAGAGGTTGCTGCCCCCGACGATCCCGAGCGGGCTCGGCGAGAGGTACGCGCCCGTGTCCGGGTCGTAGACGCGCAGCCACGCGTGCGCGAGGCCCGTGTCGGGGTCCTCCCAGTGGCCGGGCAGGCGCCACGGGTTGCTCGTGTGCGCGGCGTCGAGCGTCGCCGTCCCGAACAGATCCACCGAGCCGCGCCACGCGAGGTTGCCCTTCGCGTCGGTCAGCTCGGTGACGATCCCGAGCGGATCGGTGAGCGCCGCCCACGCGCCGTCGGTCGAGAGCTTGCCCACGAGCTGGCCCGCCTCCCGGATCCACGTCGTCACGCGGGAGCCCTCGATCTCGTGGAGCAGCGCGAGGCCGTCCCACACGAGCTCCGTCTCGCTCGTCGCCTCCCACACCGGCTCGTCCACGCCCGGGATCTCCACGCGCGACTCCCGCCGCCGGCTCACCAGCCGACCGAGGCCGTCGTAGTCGTAGGAGACGCGGTCTCCGTCCGCGAGCTCGACGCGGACGAGGCGCCCGCCGCCGTCCCACACGTAGCGCGTGGTCTCGTCCATCACGTTCGTGCGCGCGGCGCGGCGGCCCGCGTCGTCGTGCGCGTAGCGGGTTCCGTAGCTCTCGACGAGGCGGACGCCCTCGTAGGTGTGGTCGTCGCGCTCGGCGTTGCGGAACACGCGCCCGACCGCGTCGAGCGCGCGGACGAGCTCGCCGACCTGCACGAGCCGACCGCGCGCGTCGTGGGTGAGCGCGCGGACGCCCCGCTGCGAGTCGTTCACGCGCAGGAGGCGGTCGAGCCCCGCGTAGCTCATCTCGAGCGCGGAGAGCTCCTTGTCGCCGAAGCACACCGCGCGGCGGGTCGCGCGGCCGAGTCCGTCGCGCACCCAGCGCAGCTCGAGCCCGCCCGGCAGCCGTCGCCGCGTCTCGCGCCCGGCGGCGTCGCGCACGAACGTCAGCTCGAGCCGCTGCGCGCCCTGCGTCGCCGTCAGCTTCATCGCGTTCCCGAGCGCGTCCCGCTCGACGCGGAGCGCGAGCCCGCGCGAGGAGTCGAGCGCCACGCGCCCCCCGTTCGCGTCGTAGCGGCTCGTCAGCTCGGCGCCGTCGCTCTTCTCGGACACGAGGCGACCCGCGCCGTCGTGAGCGAACGTCACCACGCGGTCCGCGTCCTGCGCCCGCGCGAGGCGCCCCCCCGGCGTCCACGCGTAGCGCTGGAACGTCTCGTCGCCGTGCTCGAGCGCGGTCGGTCGGCCCGCGCGATCCCGCGTCACGGTCGTGCGGGAGCGCCCGCGCGACGCGCGCTTCACGAGCCCTCGGTGATCCCGCAGGGCTCGCTGCCCTTCGCCCGCGAAGCCGCTCTCCTCGATCACCCGCCCCGCCGCGTCGCGGTGCAGCTCCCAGTAGTCGAAGTCCTCCGACTCCACCATCGACACGCGACCCTCGGCGTCGCGGTGCAGGCGCGGCCCCTCGCCGCCGCCCTCGTCGACGTGCGTGAGGTCCCCGCGCGGGTCGCGATCGAGCTCGAGCGCGCGCGCCCCGTCGCTCCACCCCGTGAGCCGTCCGTCCGCGCCGCTCGGGCACGTCACCCGCACGTCCGCGGGGAGCCGGTGCTCCTTCACGCGCCCGGTCGGGTCGTAGGCGAACCGGTGCGCCGCTCCGAGCTCGTCGGTCATCCCGACCACGCGGCCGAGCGCGTCGCGCTCCGCGCGCCGGTCGCCGAGGGGGCTGCGCACCGCCACGATCGCCTTGCCCGTCGCGTCGCGCTCGAGAGAGAGCTCGAGCTCCGCCGGCGTCAGGATCGACGTGAGCGCGCCCTCGCCGTCGTAGCCGTACACCACGCCGGCCCCGCAACGATCCGTGCGCGCCGACAGCCGCCCGATCGAGTCCCAGTGAGCGGTCTCGGTGTGCCCGTCCGCATCCCGCAGCGACGTGAGCCGGCCCTCCGCGTCGTGCTCGAGCGCCACGCTCCCCGCGTCGGGCGCGCTGACGTCGGCGAGGTGGTAGCTCGCGTCGTAGAGGTAGCTGGTCTCGCCATCGAGCGTGGTCATCGAGCTGACGAGGCCGGACGCCTCGTCGAGCTCGCGGGTGGTCTCGTTGGCGAAGGGATCGAGCACACGCACGACGCCTCCATTGCGTGCCTCGATCACGAAGGAATGTCCAAGGGAGTCGGCGACGCTCACGGCCGCGCCTGCGGTCTCGACGCGCCGACCCTCTGTACCTCGAGTGGTCGCCACGCACCGAGCCGACCCATCCGCTCCGCCATGCCGGTACGCGATCGCATCCCCAGTTCGACTTATGGAGCGGGCGAGGCGACGGTTCTCGTATTGGTATGTCGAAGTCTGCCCCAGGCCGTCCGTGGCCCGACGGAGTTGGCCCTCCGCGTCGTACTCGTAGTGAGCGAGGAGGACCCAATCAGTCTGTGTGCGAGTCACGCCGAAGATGCGGTGAAGCCGTTCGTCTTCACCGACCTCGAACCGCAGGATGGGTTGTCCACGCAGAGCCATGCGATCCATGCGGCCGAAAGCGTCGTAGCCGACCCTCAGGAGACTTCCGTCGGGTGTGTGGACCGCACTGAGCCGGGCGACGTCCTCCGAGGATTCCCGACGGAACGCGCGGCGCCATCCGTTGGGGGAGAGCAGCAGATACTCGTCCGGAGACGTTCTGCGGATCGTGAGTCCCGTGGCCGGGTGGTGATACCAGTCGGTCGTCGCCAGCGGATCGCGTGACAGGGCCACCGACCGACCACTCGACATTCGTAGAACGATCTCCGAGCCCAACTCGCGAACCGACGTATCGAGTAATGAGCTCCAGCCCCGGCCGAACAGCCCCATGTGGTCGACCGAGCTGTCGTAGTGACGCGCCAACACCAAGGGCGCAGGCCCGGAGAGAGTGAAATCCACCTCGTCGAAACGAGCCGCGCCGACGATGGCCTCGATCTCTCCAAAGCGATGACGCTCACCTGCCGACGATGTGTAGGATTCGAGTTTCGGCTGTCCCACGCCCGCCACCCGGAGCGCCGAGATCAACGATTCGCCTGGGCGCCGTGATCCCCCGGCGGCAGCAAGCGCTCGTTCGAGCGACGCCCGGACAGGTTCGGGTGTGTCGTAGGGCACTGGGGCGTCGCCATTGACACGAACCGCCAACGGAATGTGTGCGTGCACACCAGGGAGGAAGGCCCGGGGCAGCGCGTGCTTCGATGCCACCCAAGTGACGTCGAACTGAAGGTCGTGGGGCCGAATCACCACGTGCAGCGTCCGAACCGCACAGCGCTCGAATTCACCGTCGTACGCGATCTCGAGGTCCGGCGGGCTGGGCACCACGACCTCGACGCGATCTCGCTCGGGGTGCATCCCCCCCAATCGGATCGGTGTGCCAGGCGGCAGCGCCGAGAAGCGCATCTGAGGTGAAGCCTCTTGGTAGTAAGCGTGGGGCAGCGGAGGCTCCGCTGGTCTCCGAGGGCGGATCGAGCGCCATTCGGGGATGAGCCAGCCCCGCCGAACCTCCTCGATGACCTCACCCTCCGGAATGCGGTGACGCGGGTCTGCACCGACGAACCAAGACCGGGGAAAATCGTACGGCATCAACCAATGCAGGAACCAGGGAAGCGGTTGACGGTGCCACGTCTCCAGCGTGTTGGTCCCGAAGGACTCCGCTTGGAGACGCTGAGCGGGATCTTCGAGCGATGGAAGCTCCACGACGGCGCCTGGGCTCCGCGGGGTGGCGACGTATCCCCGCCCGAATCGGTTCCGAGGATACGCCCCCGGATGGTCGGCCATCGCGTCGAGGAGTTCGCGCAGGTCTGAGGGAGGTGGTGATGGGACCATCAGGTCAGTGCCGCCGTATGCGCTCTCAGGCACGAGGGGCACACGGTCGACGGACTCGACCTTCTCGAACCGCCAGGCGCCGCGCTGGTCGAGCTCGGCGACACGCCGCCCGAAAACCAGGCCCTCCTTTCGGCGATCTCCGACCTCGATCGCCACCCTGCGTTCGGAGAATGGCTGTCCGTTGGCGCCAAACGCAAACCCATCGACGACGACGTCGACGAGGTTCTTGAGCGGCCAAAAGTCACTGCCGGGTGGCCACGTGTCTCCCTCGCGAATGTCGTGCACGAGCGGTTGCGGGGCAGCGCGGCGGGGTCCCGCTTCCGTGATGTCGAAGGTCTCTTTGACGATCGCGTACACGTCGCGAGCAGGCTCACCGAACGGCATCAAGACGAGCTCTGCGTCGTAGTCATCTCGAACCGGCTTGCGGTCACCCATCAGCTACTCCAGACGCAGGCGCAGAGACCGCTCGCCGCCGGCAGCTCGCGCTCTCAGCCGGGCGAACGTGTGGAAGACAATGTAGAAGCGGCTCTCCTCGGGCATCAGCACGATCCGTCGCGCTTCGAGGTCGAGCGTGCCCGAGCGCCCATCGACGGCGAAATCTGCGAGGACCCTCACGTTGGGAAGGTGGAAACGGGCGGTACCCGCCGGTGTGCAGCCCTCGAGAACCACGGGGTGCCCGAGCGGCGCTGCGACGAAGACCATCGACGGGTCTGCGCGAAACGCCGAGGTCCACTCGAGATCCACCTCTTCGTTGGGGCGCGTCGCCCGCCAGCTCTCGAGGTGGCGGTGGACCGTGGTCGTGACCTCAGGCGGAGGCGGCGCCCAGCAGAAGGGCTCCGGCATGGGGTGAACCGGGTCTCCAGCGCGAACGACCCGCGGAAGGGCCCTGGGAGAGAGGTCCCATCGCGGAAAACCGTCTGGTGCGCCTAGGGCGGCGACGACTCGATGCGCCGCGTCTGCTGGATCCTGGCCAGCACCCAGGGGGTTCGTCGGGTGACTGACATCGATAGCGGTCCAGGGGTCGATCCAGACCTCGATCGTACCCCCTGCAGTCTGCTCCCACGTGAGCGGAAGTCGATCGAAGGGGGTGGCCGAGCTTACCTGCCCCTCCAGTACCGAGTGCGGTCCCCACGCATCGATGCGACTCGACCAATCTCCGATCTCGATCGACACACTGACCCGCTCGGCGCCTCGGCCGTAGGCCGCGCCGATGAGCATCAGCTCGCAGCGGGTGTCGTCGGCGTACGCCAGCAGGGGCAAGTCATTAGGCAAGATCCCCAGGGGGATGGGGATATCCTTCTCCCAAAGGGGGAGCGTCGTCTCCGTGTCCAGGTCGACGCGGCCGTCGTCGGAGTACTGAAAGGTGGCCTTCGCCGAGACGACGAGCAGATGGGCTCCCTCGATCGAGGGATCGGGGCTGAGCGTCGCGACGGCAGCGAGGCCAGTCGAGTTGATGAGCTCCATCGATTCAGATCTCGCGCACGCCGGGCCGAGTCGATGCTCCCACCTTGCGACCTCCACGATACCGATCCGTGCGGATTGCCCCACGGTTCGAGGTCTTCTCGGTGACTGATTCGTCCCGGCCATGCACGTTCGAGCGATCGAGTGTGTGCGTGACGTTGCCCTCCGAATCTGTGCGGGTGGTCTCCGAGTCGCTTGCCCCCCGTCCCTGCAGAACGGAGGTCGAGGTCGTCGAGGTGTGAGTCCCATCCGGTTCGACCGAGTCGGAGTGGCTCATACGAAACAGTCCACCGCCGCCTGTACGCACGTCCTCGCTAACCGTGTGGGATCCATCGGAGCCCCATGTGTAGGTAACGCCGCCACCGATCACCCGACCCTGGTCGTAGCTCACGCCGAAGCTCACGGGTCCCTGGTAGTCATCGCAGGTGAGTCGTCCGGCGAGTCGGACCAAGCCTGTGATGATCCCTGGAGCGTTGCTCGCCGCGACGCCCCGTGCCGTCGGCGCCTTCCCGAGGATTGCGTCGGTAACACCCGTCCACAGGGCATCCCCGAAGCCTTCGGCGGGGCTCCCCGGGGAAGACGATGCTGTGAGTGCACCGATGATGAAAGTCGCGAGGATAGTCGCGATGCCGGCCAGGAAGTCGACGATGTGTGGGTAGATGAAGACATCGTTGAGGACGTTCGTCACGGAGTAGCCGAATGGGACTTTGATGGGGTTCCCACAAACCGTCATGGGCATGAGCGTGAAGATACAGGCCACAGGCTTGCCCTCCGCTTGGACGTCTCCGGCAGAGAAAGTCACCTTACACGACGATGTGAGCAGGTGGACGATCGACAGGACGTTGTCGGGGGCGGGAACGATATTGATCTGAGGAATCAGAGGCCCCATATCATTTCCCTCTTGAACCACCCCAGTGCCTCGGTGAGTTACGTTAGAAGCGACCTTTGCCTTGCCGAGCGCCATGCCACCCAGCCACTGGATGTTGAGACAGATGATCTCGATTCCGATGCCGGGAGCCTTAGCGAAGGCGGTGGCGGATCCGACGTAGTCGTGTGGCACGACCATCATCGGAAGAGATAGATCGACAGACCGCGTGATGGGGACGGGAAACATCGGCTCAGCCCTTCAGCTTCACGAGGCCGGCGGCGTCCACTTCGACGTTACCCGAGGTCGCCTCGATCTTGATGCTACCCCCGGCGATCGCGATCCCACTCGGCGTCAACTTGATGATCGTGCTCCCACAGGTGAGGGAGATCTCGGTTGGAGCCGTGATCGTCAGCTTCCCGCCTGCTTCGATGAACGTATCACCGCCAGCCTCGAGCTTCTGGTCCGCGTTCGACTTGATCCACGCCTTGCCCGTCGTGCTGATCTTGAGGTTCCCGTCCGCAGCGGCGTCGTATCGGACCTCTCCCTGACCCGACAACAACTGTATGCGGCCGTCCGTCGTCGCGTAGATGTAGTCGTGAATCGTGAGCTCGTTGGAGCCATCCTGCAGGACCTTGAACTCACCCTTGGTCGTGATGTCCCACTTCCCGGTCTCGACGTCGGTGAGCTTGTTGCCGTTCGTGACGACCAGGTGGTCGTGGTCTCCGTCGACGCGCTCTTCGCGGTGTCCCTCGACCCAGAGCTTGTCGTTGCCGCTGTCGGGGCCGACGCGGGTGATGCGATTGCCCTTGATCTGGTTCTCTTCGTCGACGACGACGGTCTTCGTGCGGTTGTTCTTGACCGTCAGGGTCTGGTCCCGCTTGACCGTCTCCGTCTGGTCCCGGTCCACCGTGTTCGACTGGTCCACGCCCACGTGGGTCGAGTGGCAGTTCTTGACCTCCTCGTTGAAGTCCTTCTCCGCGTGGATGTAGACCTCTTCGCTCCCGGCCTTGTCCTCGAAGCGCAGCTCGTTGAACCCATTCTTGTTGGGTGAGCTGTTCGTCATGATCGTGCTGCGCGTCTTGTGCTCGGGCAGCTCGTACGGGACGGGGTGGTCGCCGTTGTACAGGCGGCCCGTGATCACGGGGCGGTCGGGGTCGCCGCCGAGGAAGCTGACGATGACCTCGGTGCCGATGCGCGGGATGAACATGGAGCCCCAGCCGGGGCCCGCCCAGAATTGGGCGACGCGGATCCAGGTGCCCGCCGAGTCGTCGCGCTGGCCGCGGCGGTCCCAGTGGAACTGCACGCGCACGCGGCCGTGCTTGTCGCAGTGGATCTCCTCGCCCGACGGGCCGACGACGGTGGCCGTCTCGGGGCCGACCGCGGTGGGGCGATGCGGTGCCGGGGGGCGGTAGGGCAGCGCGATCGGGATGAGCTCGAGGGCGGCGTGAAAGCCGCCGGCGGCGGCCCCCGCGCTGCCGGTCACGGAGACCTTCAGCACGAGGTAGCGGCCGTCGTTCTCGTTCGCGTTGATGAGCTCGACGACGTGGCCCGGCTCGACGCCGACGACGCTCGTCGAGCAGCTCCAGTACTGGCGCGCCAGGTCGAGCCGTTCGCTGAGGGTTCGGGCGCGGCGCGTGGCCGTGTGCTCGCCGTACTGCGAGCCGCCGTACTCGTGGAAGCGCGCGGCGCTGGCGTGGTCGTGCGTCTCGAGCGCGGGGCCGGAGGTCTCGGAGCGGCCGGTGTTCTCGCCGCGCACGGTGAGCGGCGGGTGGGTCCAGTCGTAGTCGGTGACGACGGCGTCGGTCGGCCCGATCCATCGCGAGCGGGCGAAGTCGAAGGCGACCTCCTCCATCGACTGAGCCGTCTGGTGCTCGGTGTACTCGATCCGCCCATTGTCGCCGCCGCTGATCCGAGGGCGGTTCTCGTTGCTGTCACACAAGACGAGGATCTCGTGATCCCCCTCGGAGTGATCGAAGTAGAACCAGATCCCCTCTTCGTCGCAGAGGCGGCGGATGAAGTCGTATTCGCTCTCGCGGTACTGAACGAGGTACTCGTGCTTCAGGTACTCCTGCGTAAGCTCGGTGCGCACGGTGCGGTTCCGCGAGCCGAGGAACTCCCGCACGAGCTCCTCGACGAGGGCGGGGACCTTCCAGTTCTGGAAGACGCGCGAGTCCTGTCGCTGCGTGAGCAACCAGAGGCCGGGGACGACGTCGAGGTCGACGTGCTGCTCGTCGGCGCCATCCACGACGTTGCCGCGACGCACGAGGCCCTTGAAGACGCGCTGGTCCTCACCGCGGTCGATGGTGAGGGTGACCTCCTTGTCGAAGACGTCCGTCTCGCCCGCGAGCGCGTGAGGCGTGCACGAGGCCTCGATGTAGCAGGTGGGCAGCTCCGAGACGCCGTCCTGGAACTGCACCGAGCGCACGGTGAAGCTGACGTCGGATTCGGCGACCGCGAGGTGGTACTGCACGTTGGACGTCGTGCGGGTGCGGCCGAAGATCGCCTCCTCCGAGATGAGGTCGGACTCGGTCCCGCGCCGCGCGGCCGCGCCGGTGGATCCGGGCGCGCTCGGGGCGCCGTGGCCCCCCGCCCCGGGGGCGCCGTGGCCCGCTCCCTCGGAGTTGAAGTGCTCGCCGATCTCGCCGAGGCCCTCGCCGACCTCGGTCAGCTTCGCGCCCATCTCGAGCGCGGTCCCGATGCCCTCGAGGACCTCGCGGGCTTCCTCCTCGTCTTCGTTGAGCGAGCTGGCGATCGTCCCGAGGATCCCGTCGCCGGCCTTGAACCCCGCCGCCGTCGCCCCGCCGACGTCCCCGTCGAGCGCCTCGGTGATGACCTTGACCACCTTGCCGGCGGCATCGACCCCCTTCCCGATCTCGTCGGGGACCTCTCCGGGCTCGGAGGACTCGGGGTGCTCACCTTCGGGATCCGGGAGCTCGGGGAGATCGTCTTCGTCGTCCATCAGTGCCTCTTGGCTCACCTCATCGACCGGGCTCCGAAGAGGTTTCGTCGGTCGGTGAACTTTGTTGGGGCGCCGAGGATACCCGCTCGGTTCCCCGTCTCGGGGACGATCCTCTTCACTTTCGTCATCGCCCGTCGCCCAGCGAAGAAGGTGAAGAGGATCGTCCCTTCAGATCCCGAAGTCCCCTGGCTCACCGCTGTCCCAGCGTATGGAGGGTCCGATCATCCTGCGTGCCGCCGGTCTGGGCGGGCACGGCACGACGCAGTTCGTTCCTGGGCGTACCTCCTCAGGCGGCGGAGGCGGCGGCGGCGGCGGCGGGGCGGGGATCAGGGTGACCCGAACCTCGCCGTCCTGGTCGGGGATGGGCTCCCACCGGCCGTGGTAGCCACCGAGGCGGAGCAAGAACGCCTCCGAGGCGTGGCCCTCGACGGTCACGGTGAGCGGCGTCCTGCCCACCGCGAGCCCGTCCACGGTCACGTCGGCGCCGGGAGGGTCGCTGATCACGAGGACGGTGCGCACGGAGCTGAACACGACGAAATCGCACCCAACCCGCGTCCCTCGCTCGACTACGACAGGGGTGCGAAGCACCCCTCCGGAGACTCGAGATCTGTCGATGAATCGCCTCCGGCGATTTCTCTCCGGCGAGGGGCAAGCCCCTCGCGCTCCCCACTGAGACCCTCCGACGCTTCGCGTCCTCGGACTCGAGACCTGTCGATCAATCGCCTCCGGCGATTTCTCTCCGGCGAGGGGCAAGCCCCTCGCGCACCCCACTGAGATCCTCCGACGCTTCGCGTCGTCGGACTCAGTACCGACCCCAGCGGGAGAGGAAGCGCCGGTCCGCGAGCGCGTCCTCGACGGCCCGCACGGCGAGGCCGAGCCGGGCGGCGCGGGGGCCTCGCAGGGTGACGATCTCGTCCTCCGCCGCCTCCACGCGCGCGCGCACGGCGTCGGTCTCCCGGCGCTGCTGCGGCGTCGGCGCCTCCGGCTCGAGGAGCAGGTGCAGGTCGTATCGAGGCCGCGCGGCCTCCTCGGCGATCCAGGCGGGCGCCGCCCCGAAGGCGAGCTCGGCCCACGTCGCGATCTGCGCGAGCCCGGTGTCGCAGAAGAGCACGCGATCGGCGACCCGCGCCGCCGCCTCCTCGGCGTGGAGCTGGGCGTCGGCGATGAGCGAGACGTCCTCGGCGGTCGGCGTGTGCACGTTCTCGTCGAACGTCCGCGCGTACTCGGGCACGAACGTCGTCTCGAAGCGCTTCGCGAGCTCGCGCGCGAGCCACGTCTTGCCGACGCCGCTGACCCCGGACAGGCAGACCCGCCGGACGACGTGCGCGCGGCTCGCCGGCAGGAGCAGCGAGAAGCTCGCGAGCGGATCCTCGAAGAGGGTCGTGGCCGCGACGGGGACGGTGCACCGCTCGGGATCGACCATCACGTGGGACGCGTCGAGCGCGGCGGCCAGCTCGACGCCGTCCCGCTCCGACGAGTAGACGCGCTGGACCGTTCCCCGCAAGACGTCTTTCACGACGCGAGCCGACTCGAAGGCCACGACGGTCGAGGGCGCGCCGTCCTCGGCGAGCGGGACGCTCTGCGCGGGGACGGCCACCACGACCACGCCCGGGTAGGTCTCGCGCAGCCAGCGGCAACGCAGCGAGCCCGCGAGCCGGTCGGTCCCGCGGACGAAGACGGCCACGGTCAGCTGGGCGGCGGCGGCCTTCGCGAAGTCGATCAGGAACCGGTGGCCGACGTGCGGGGGATCGAAGCGGCCGGCGACCAGGCCGGTCTCGGGGCGACCTGGCCGCGGGCTGGGATCCCGCGCGGGCTCGCGCGGCGCGGGCGCCTTCTCCGGCGCTTTCTTCGGAGGCTCCCTCGGCCCCCTCGGCGGCGGGGCCGGCGGCTCCTGGTAGGGATCCCAGTTGCCGCCACCCGCCCAGCCCCGAGGCGCCTCTTGGTCCATGCGCGAAGCCTACTACGCCCCCTCGATCCCACGGCGGCGTAGAGTCCGACGGTGATGGAGGCGGCGCGCGTCGTGGTCGTGACGGGCTCGACCCGAGGCCTCGGGCTCGCCGCCGCGCGCGCCTTCCTCGAGGCGGGCGACGCCGTCGTCCTCAACGGGCGCTCGGCCGCCGACGCGCCCGAGGCGCTGCGCGCGCTGGTGGTGGAGGCCGACGCGTCGACCGAGGCCGGCGTCGACGCGCTCCTCGACGCGGCGCGGGCCCGACATGGGCGCGTCGACGTCGTGATCGCGAACGCGGGGATCGCCGATCCCACCTCGCCCTTCCATGAGGCGACCGCCGCGGAGCTGGGCGCGGTGCTCGCGACGAACCTGCTCGGGCCGTTGCTCCTCGCGCGCGCGCTGCTCGCCCGTGGGGTCGGGGCGCGGCTCGTCGTGGTCGGCTCGCGCGCCGCGGCGACGCCCGAGGCGCGCAGCGTCGCCTACGCGGCGACCAAGGCGGGGCTCGAGGGGATGATCCGGGCGCTGGCCGAGGAGGTCCGAGCCGACCGGCTCGCGGCGTGCGGGCTCCGTCCGGCGAGCCTCCGTACGGAGCTGACCCGCGCGCGCGTCGACCCGGCCGCCTTCGCCGTGCTGCCCGAGCCGGACGCCACGGCGCGAGCGCTCGTCGCGCTGACGGAGGCGCCGGCCGCCGCGGTGCACGGGCGCGTCTTCGACGCCGAGCGGCTGCGCGCCGCGCCGTTCTCCGAGCTCGTCGCGGCGGGGCCTCGGGCCACCTGGCCCGAGTTCGCGCCCGCCGAGCGCGAGTGGGTGCCGCCGGCGTCGTCGCGCGTCTCGGCGGTCGCGCCGACCTACCCCGACGACGCGCGCCTTCGAGCCGCGATCGCGGCGCGGCTGGATCGCGACGAGGCCGAGATCGTCGTGGGCGCGGGCGCGACGGAGCTGTTGTTTCGCGTCCTCGACACGCTGACCGGGGTCGGGGAGCGGGTGGTCGTGAGCGACCCGAGCTGGGCGCCCTTCGCGGCGCGGGCGCGGATGCGCGAGCGGCGCGTGGTCCCGATCCCGATGCGGCTCGGGCCGGCCGCGGCGCGACACGACCTCGACGCGATCGCCGCGGCCGCGGGGCGCGCGCGCCTCGTCTACGTCGACAGCCCCAACCACCCGAC
The DNA here is from genome assembly GCA_020633195.1 of Sandaracinaceae bacterium. Lineage (GTDB taxonomy): Bacteria > Myxococcota_A > Polyangia > Polyangiales > Sandaracinaceae > JACKEC01. The sequence goes on from JACKEC010000020.1 coordinate 98,721, forward strand.
CGGCGCGATGCTCGATCCCGGCGGGCTCTCCGCGCTGCTCGACGCGCTCCCCCCGCACGTGCCCCTCGTCGTCGACGAGGCGTGGATCGAGTTCGCGAGCGACGCGGCGGCTCGCGCGGTCACCGTCCGAGACGAGCGCCTGATCGTGGTGCGCACGTTCTCGAAGGCGCACGGGCTCGCGTCCCTGCGCGTCGCGTACGCGGTCGTCGGGGCGCGCGCGGCCTCGCTGCTGCGGCGCGCGGGTCACCCGTACGCGGTCGGCGGAGACGCGCTCGCGAGCGCGGAGCGGGCGCTCGGGGACGACGCGCACCTCGCGCACACGATCGAGTCCGCGCGCGCGGCGCGGCATCGGCTCGTCACCCACCTCGAGGGACGAGGCGCGCGCACGCTGCGCTCGGAGGCGCCGTTCCTGCTGGCCGAGGCGGCGGCGGTCGAGGCGCTGGGCCTGCGGACCCTCTCGGAGCGCCGCTACTTCGAGGACCGCTTCGTCGCGCTCGACGTGGACGCGCTCGGGTGAGGGTCAGGGCCGAGGCAGCTCGCGCGCCTCGTACTCGATGCCGAGGCGCTCCGTGAACGGGACCGTCGGGGCGCGCGTGAACGGGCGGACGGTGAGCTCGAGCGCGCCCTCGGCGGGGATCGTGACGGTGTGGCTCGAGCGCACGACGAACCGGTAGCCGGGCAGGTAGCCGACGACCCCGTGGCCGTCGCCCTCGTAGCGCAGCACCACGCTGAGGGTGTGGGTCCCCGGTCCCACGATCCCCTCGTGCACGTCGAGGGGATCGGTGAGCTCGTCCCCCTGACGCGTGATCAGCTCGTGGCCGTCGAGCGCGTAGGTCGCCGACACGAGCCGAAAGAAGGGGTCCACCCGGCTGACCTGCCGGATCGTCACGCGCGCGCCGTTCGTCCGGCCGAGCAGCTGCTCCTCGAGGAGCCGCAGGTGGGCGTAGCTCTGCCCCGCGTCGGAGCGCAGCTCGCCGATGTTCCGCGACAGGGCGCGGAGCGGATCGGACTGGGCCGAGGCCACGGACGGGACGAGCAGGAGGAGCAGACCGAGCCACGCGACGCGCATGCCCTCCGAGACGCTCGAGGCGAGTCGACCGGCTCACCGCCGTGATAGCTTGGCGGCCGTGGAATCGGTGACCTCACCCAGCGAGATGCTCCATACCCTGCTCGGCTGCGTGCAGACCCTGACGCTGATCTTCGCGTGCGTGGGCGGCGTCTTCGGGGCGCTGGCCGCGAAGAAGCGCGGGGCGCCCGGACCCGCCCCGATGATCGTCGCGGTGGGCTTCGGCATCTACCTCGCGGTCGGCGCGTGGTTCGGCCTCTTCGAGCTCATCCCCCAGAGCGTCCTCGAGTGGGGCCTGTTGCGCCGCGCGATGTTGATGCTCGGGATGCTGACCGAGCTGCTCTGTCTGGGGCTGCTCATCGTCGGCGTCGCGCTCCTCAAGCCGCCCGCGGCGTCGGCGGAGGCGCCCTGATGGAAGACCTCCTCACCGGGGTGACCCGCCTCGCCGGATACCTCTCGGTCCTCCTGATGCTCGTGCTCGCGGTCGTCTCGGTCGTGAAGCTGCGCGCGACGCCCACGGGGATCTTGTTCGCCCTCGGCTTCGGAGGCTCCGCGATCGTGGGGCTCTTTCACCGGCTCGTGTTCTCGTTCTACTTCCGGCCGGCGATCGACGAGGGGAGGTACGAGGAGATCGAAGGCGCGATGACCGCCCTCGACCTCCTGACCAACTTCACCTCGCTCTTCCTCTGGGTCCTCATCGCGATCGGCGCCTTCCTGCTCGCTTCGAGCCTGAAGCCCCGCGCGTAGCAGGCTGCTGAATAGCAGCCTGCTTCCGTGCCGCGCGCGAAGCGCGCATGCCCGTGCCCGTGCCCGTGCCCGGACCGTTCCGTCATCCGGTCCCGCAGAAGGCGCGTGATCTCGGGCACGGGGAACGCTCACGGGTCACGGGCGGGCACGGGCAAGGGCACGGGCACGGAGCAGGCTCCGAAACGGTCCCTTCGGGCCCATTTCAGCAGCCTGCTGGGCTCACGCCGGGTCGGCGACCCGACCCATGAAGAGCACCGCGCCGCTCTGGGTGTCGCGGATGAAGAAGAGGAACGGGTGGTCGGCGCGGAAGTCGACCGCGTCCTCGGGGATCATCGCGGCGGACTCGACGGCCATGACGACCGCGGTGGCGGCGGCCGCCTCGGTGCCCTCCTCGTCGACGGCGACGAACGCCTTGTGGAACACCGCGCTGATGTAGAGCGGGAGCCCCTCGTTGGCGTCGGGGTCGGCCATGCCGGAGAAGTCCGCGCGCTGCGGGTCGAACGCGTCGCGCATGCCCATGTCCGCGAGGGTGCCGGCGAGCGCGAGCGGCTGCGCGGGATCGACGCGGAACTTCGGGAGCGAGACGTTCACCATCTGGCTCTCGAGCGCGTCGGTCCACGCCTGAAGGGTGTCCGCGTCGAGGCCCTGCTCGAGCGCGGCGAGCCCACCGCGATCCGTCGGGAGCGCGATCAGCATGCTCATGTCGCCACCCTGGTAGGGGAGCTCGAGGAGCTGCACGCCCGACGCGGTCGCCGTGGCGAAGCGGCCGGTCTGATGCATCGTCGGCACGTCGTGCGATCGGGACGCGGCGTGGAACGCCTGCCCGTAGGTGTCGTTCGCCTCGAAGGGCCGCTGCCAGTCGGCGTGGAAGTACACCGCGTTGGTCAGCACCATCCGCGTGTCGCCGTCGACGCCGCCCTCGGGGATCAGGTCGCGGATCCTGTCGCGGGTGCGGCTCGCCACCCAGCCGTTGATGCGGCCGCGCGCGGGCTCGAACGCGCCACGGAAGTCCACCGGCTCGAGGGGCGCGCGGTAGGTGTCGGTGGTGAGCGCGAGGAAGTCGTCTTGCCAGGCGTAGCTCTGCTCGGCGAAGAGGCGGTTGGCGACCGCGAGCTCGTACGCCTCGCGCTCGGGGTCGTTCCAGGTCGACAGCACGGCGCCCGCGGCCGCGTGGTAGGCGCCGGGGTCGGAGCCGTAGTGCATGGTGCTCGCCATCTGATCGGCGGTCGCGCCGCGCGCGCCGCCCCAGGTCATCGCGAGGGCGACGCTGATCGAGGCGGGCGAGACCGCGAGGTTGCCGTCCTGGCGGCGCAGGCGATCCCAGAGGTCCACCGCGAAGCGGTCGTTGGCGTCGGCGAAGAGGTGCGCCTGGTCGGGGGTCGGGTCGACGGCGGGGCGCGCGGGCGGGTCGGACACCGCGGCGACATCGGAGGAGGGCTCGTCGGGGCGCGCGGTCGCGCCTCCGCAGGCGCTCAACATCGCGGCGACGATCAGGATCGAGAGGGCTCGCTTCATCGGGGTCGGCTCCTTTTTCACGTGGCTGCGGGTACGACGCGGCAGCGCGAAAAAAGAGCTGGGAATGTTCGGAGCGGATCGGGCGTAGCGCGGCCCGCTCGCGACCGGGTCAGCTGAAGAAGCGCTTGATCCGCTTGGCGCGCTTCGCGAGCAAGAGCGGGAGCTTCCACGCGCGGGTGATGCGCATGAGCTGGGCGTCCGCGAGGAGGTCGCCGAGCTCGAAGGTCGACGCGTCGAACGGCATCCAGAACGGCTCGGGGGCGTCGTTCTCGTCGATCAGCAGGCTCTTGGGTCGGCAGAACGTGGTGAGCGAGAGCGCGCTGTTCGCGATGCCGAAGCCGGTGTCGCGGGCGCCGCTCCAGGGGAGGTCGGGGATCGCGCCGGTCATCGCGTGGTTGTTCACGTCGACCACGCCGACGTCGAGGCGCTCGGCGAGGCGCTCGGCCCGCGCGAGGTCCCTGGTCCAGATCGAGGCGCCGAGGCCGTAGCGGCTCTCGTTGGTCCGGCGGATCGCCTCGGCCGCGCCGTCGACGCGCACGATCGCGAGGACGGGGCCGAAGGTCTCGTCGCGCACGACGTCCATCCGGTCGGTGCACGCGTCGAGGATGGTCGGCTGGTAGAAGAGCCCCTTGCCGACGCGGGCGCCGCCGGTGACGAGCTTGGCGCCCTTGGCGAGCGCGTCGGCGACGTGGGCTTCGACGATCGCGAGCTGCCGCTCGGTCGTGAGGGGGTTCACCTCGACCTCGGCGAAGTCGCCGTCGCCCACGCGGAGCTTCGCCCACGCGTCGCCGATCCGGCGGACGAAGCGGTCGGCGATGCGGCGGTCGACGTAGACGATCTCGACCGCGCCGCAGGCCTGGCCCGCGTTCTGGAGCGCCCAGTGGGTGATCCCCGCGACGGTGCGGTCGAGGTCGCAGTCGGCCAGCACGATCGCCGGGTCGTTGCCGCCCATCTCGACGCTCGACGGAATCCCGAGCTCGGCGCAGCGCACGCGGACCTTCTTGCCGGTGGCGCACGAGCCGGTGAACACGCACGCGTCGATGCCCGCGTCGAGGAGCGCGCCGCCCACCGCGCCGCCGCCCTGGACGACGCTGATGAGGCCTTCGGGGAGGTGCTCGGAGAGCATCGTGACGAACCACGCGCTGCTCTCGGGGGTGTGCTCGCTCGGCTTGAGGACCACGCCGTTGCCCGTCATCAGGGCGGGGAGGACGGAGCGGTAGAGGCCGGCGACGGGGAAGTTCCAGGGGGCGATGATCCCGATCACGCCGCGCGGCACCAGGTCGATGCGGGCGCGCTTCTTCGGGAACGCGAGCGGGCTGAGCCGGATGCTCTGACGGATCGCCGGGCCGACCACGCGCTTCCAGCCGCCGACCGCGTCGAGCGGACCGAGCGCCTCGGTGAAGAGGGCGTCGACGGGGAGCTTGCCGCCCTCGCGCTCGACGAGGGCCATGACCTCGTTGCGGCGATCGAGCATCGCCTTGGCCGCGCTCTCGAGGGCCTTCACGCGCTCGTCGAACGAGCGGTTCTTCCACGCCTGCTGCGCGGCGCGGGCGCGCTCGACGGCGGCGCGCACCTCGTCCGCCGTCGCCACCGGCAGGGGCGGCAGGGGCGCGCCGTCGATCGGCGAGACGCGGTGGATCTGTCCGTCGCGCACGACGGGGAGCGGCCCCGTGGCGGGAGCGTGGCTCTGGCCGTTGCTCTTGTCGGCTTCCATGACCGCGCGGATTACCACGGGTCGCGGGCCGGCGCCGCCCCCCGGCGTGAGGCTCCGTGGGCGCTACTTCGCGCGCATCCGGTTGTTGCGGGCGTTGTGCTCGACCTCGGCGAGGCCGAGCAGCTCGAGGACCGGGGGGACGTAGTTGCCGAAGCGACCGCGCAGGCCCTTCTTCAGGCCGTACCAGCCGCCGACCGGGTTGTCGTCGCTGCGACCCCACGCCTCGACCGTGCCCTCGACGACCGGCTTGCCCTCGTCGGCGTTGCCGAGCGCGACCCAGTCGCCGTTCGCCTTCAGCATCGCGTGCAGGTCTTCGATGCAGCGCAGGTGGTAGCGGAGCTGGGTCTTGCCCACCTGCACCACGAGCGCCGGGGGATCCGCGTCCTCTTCCCGCCACGCCTGGTACTCCGACTTCCCCGGCGGGGTCTTCAGCGTCCACGGGTCCTTCGCGGTGCCCTTGCTCTGCTTCTTCGCCATCCTCGGTCCCTCCCGGTCGGTAACTTCGAGGTTACCGACTTAGCACTCCTGCTACGGGACGAGCAAGCCTAGCGAGAGGGGAGCTGCACGGTGCCCGTGTCGGGCGGGTGCAGGAGGTAGATGACGGCCGCGGTCGCCGCGAAGCCGAGGAGCAGCGCGAGCGCCGCCGCGATCGCGAGCACGAGCACGCGGCGCCGCGCGGGGGCCGGCTCCGCGTCGATGGCCGCCTGGCCGCTCGGCTTCGAATCGCGGTCCTTGGGCATCCAGACCCGCGTGAGCTCTCCGCTGGTCTGAGGCTCGGGGCGGCGCTCGTTGTCGCGGACGATCCGCATCAACGCCTGCAGCCGACGGCCGACGTCGCTCGCCTCGGCGGGGCGGTCCTCGGGGCGCTTCTCGAGCAGGTCGCGCACGAGCGTCTCGAGGCCGCCGGGGATGTTCAGGCGCTCGTCGACCTCGCGCAGCCGCTGCGGCGTCTCGTGGAGGTGGCGGTACATCGTGCCGATCGCGTCGCGCTCGTAGAACGGCGGCTCGCCGACCATCATCTCGTAGAGGATCACGCCGAGCGCGTAGAGGTCCGACGCGGGGAAGAGGCCCGTCTTCGTGATCACCTCGGGCGCCATGTAGACGGGTGTGCCGACCACGCGGTGCGCCTCGGTGAGCGACGGCTCGTCGACCATGCGCTTGGCTTCGTGGGCGAAGGCCTTGGCGATGCCGAAGTCGACGACCTTCACCGTCCCGTCGTTGCAGAGGAAGATGTTGTCGGGCTTCAGGTCGCGGTGGATGACCCCCGCCGCGTGCGCCGAGGCGAGCGCGCGGGCGATGTCGCGGGCGATGTGGAGCGCCTCGTACGGACCGAGCGCGGGGGGGCGGCGCAGCCGCTCGGTGAGGCTCTCGCCCTGCAAGAGCTCCATCACGAGGTAGGCGCGGCCGTCCGGGCTCATGCCCGAATCGAGGATGCGCACCACGTTGGGGCTGTCGATCGAGCTGGTGTGCCTGACCTCGCGGAGGAAGCGCTCGTGCACCGTCGGGTTGTGGCGGTGCTCCTTGCGCACGATCTTGATCGCGACCTCGAGCTCGTCGGGCAGCCGCTCCGCGAGGTAGACGGCGCCCATGCCGCCCTGCCCGAGCGGCTCGACGATCTGGTAGCGATCGCCGAGGACCTCGCCGATGAGCGGGTCCTCCTCCCACACCGTCAGCGCGCCGCCGTCGCGCGGGCAGACCCTCAGCTCCGGGTCCCGGTACGAGGCACGGCACTGTGTGCAGATCCGTATCTGAGCCTGGGCCGACCCGTACATCCCGACCCGCCATGATACGAGACGCCGCCGCGCCTTGATACCATGCGCTACGCGTGCGCTGGATCGACGACACCTACGTCCGCCTCTGGCCTCGCCGCCCGGTCTTCGAAGAGGGCTGGGGCGACGCGCTCACGCTCGAGCGCGGCCTCGACCCGTCGCTGCGCGAGGTCGAGCCCGAGCCCGCGGCGATCCGGTGGACGCGCTCGCGAACCCACGGACGCGCGAAGGTCACCGAGGGCCTGCTCACGAGCCCCGACGCGGAGCTGCCCGCGGAGAGCCGGGTCGGTCGCGTGCTCCGCGTCGAGCCGCGCGACGGAGCGCCGCGCGGGCTCGTGGTCGCGCTCGCGGCGTGGGGTGACGAGGGCTTCGACACGCGGCGGCGGCTCCTGTCGCGCGCGATCGCCGGCGGCGTCGGCACACTGCTGCTCGAGAACCCGCTGTACGGGACGCGCCGGCGCGTGGGGCAGGACGGCCCCCGGCTGCGCACGGTCGGCGACTTCGTCGCGATGGGGCGCGCGACGGTGCTCGAGGCGCGCGCGCTGATGGCGTGGGCGCGGCCTCGCTACGAGCGGGTCGGCGTCGCCGGGTTCAGCATGGGCGCGCAGATGGCCGCGATCAGCGCGGTCCTCGTGCCGTGGCCGGTGCGGGTGATCCTCGTCGCGAGCGCGCTGTCGCCGGCGCGGGTGTTCTTCGACGGGCCGCTCGTCGCCGACGTGGAGCGCGCGCCGCTCGGGGCCGGCGGCTTCGACCGCCTCCGCGGGCTCATGCAGCAGCTCAGCGTGCTCGACCTGCCTCCCCCGCACGACCCCCGGCTCGCGCGGATCGTGGGCACGCGCGGTGACGGGATCGTCCCGCCCGAGGACAGCGAGGCGATCGCCCGACACTGGGGCGCGCCGCTCCGCTGGATCGACGACGGCCACGTCAGCTCGGTGCTGCGCCGCCCCCACGCGATGGGCCAGGCAGTCTGCGACGCCTTCGCGTGAAATTACTCCGGTGAGTGGCGACGGCGGTACGCCTCGGCGACGGCGACGATGACGTCGAGCGAGCGCGCGAAGTAGCGGGCGGGGGTGCGGGCGAGGACGTCGCCCGACGGACCGCGGACCTCGAGCGCGGGTGAGCCGAGCGGATCGACGCCGGCCACGAACTCACCGACGTCGCCCCACGAGACGGCGCGGACGCTCTCGCCGTCGAGCCCCCCGACGAAGGCGTCCGGGGTGAGCACGAGGACACGGCCGGCCTTGCGCTGGCGGGCGTGCTCGATCCCCCCGAGGAGGCTGCCGCCGCCGACGAGGCCGACCCCCGCCGCGATGGCCATCCCCACGGGCCCGAAGAACATGCCATAGAAGGCGAGCACGCCGCCGCCGACGGTCGCGCCGATCGCCGCGCTCCGGAACACGCCGAGGCTCGCGCCGGGGATCTCCACCGCGCCGGGCAGCGGCTCGTGCGCGAGGACCGACGCGAGCACCTGGTCGGCGGGGATGTGCACCCGCCGGCGGCGCACTTCGCGGTAGCCGCGGTGGTCGATCGCGTCGAGGCGGGTCCGCAGCGTCCGCTCGATCGTGTCGACCGCGGGCCCGACGATCTCGAACCACGGCGGGAGCGGAGGGCGCCGAGCCGCCGAGAGGAGCAGCTGTCGCGCGCCGAGGCGGACGAGGACGAGGACGTCCTCCCAGCGCACGGCGCTCGCGCGCCGACCCCTCGCGAGGACGACGCCCTCGGCGCCGACGCGGACCTCGAGGCCCTTCGCGCGGTGGACCTCGGACGCGGCCTGCGCCCACTTCGGCAGGGAGGCGGGGTCGGCCTCGTCGTGCTCGAGCCAGTCCACCCGCCCACCTTCGCGCCGAAGCGCGACAGATCAAGCCGACGCGAGCCCTACATGGGGCGCCCCTGCGCGATCCAGGTCTCGACGAGCTGGATGTCCTCGGGGGACAGGGACGGCAGGCCGAGCGGCATGCCGCGCACGCCGGGGACCTCCTCGCCGCGCTCCTCGCGCTGGCGGGCGAGCAAGGTCTCCACGAGGCGCGGGGTGCCGTCGGGGCCGCGGCGGAAGATCGACGCGGGCTGTTCGTCCTCGTCGCGGCCGCCCGCGAGGACGCCCTGGTAGCTCGACAGATCGAGGCCCCGCGGGGCGAAGCCGAAGCCACCGTGGTTGCCCGGCCCGCCGTCGCCGAGCGCGAAGTCCGGGTCCGAGTGGCAGTGCCAGCACACGCGCCGGAACACCCGCGCCTCGACCTCGGCGAAGGCGACCGGGCGCTCGAGGACGGGCAAGCGCTCCGGGACCGCGGCGGCGGCGAGCGGCTCGAGGGGCGCCCCGAGCACGAAGGCGGCGAGCGCGCGTGCGTCGTCCAGGTCGGTCACGAGGGTGGGCATCGAGCCGTCCGGGCTGGCGCGGCGGGGCTCGGCGATCTGCTCGACCACGGCGGCCGCGTCCATGCGGTCCCCCGTGAAGCGCAGGTCGGGCGCGAGCGTGTCGGCGCCGCGGGGGGTGTCGGTGGGGGTCTCTCCCGAGCCTGTGAACGCGTGGCAGCCCGCGCAGCCGCGCGCCCGGAAGAGCGCGCGTCCATCCGCGACGGCCGCGTCGAGCGCGGGCGCCGGGGGCCGCTCGGGGGCCAGGTAGCTCGCGATGCGGGCCGCGTCCTCGGGGTCGAGCGCGAGCCGCGGCATGGTCGCGGCGAGGCTCGGCCGCAGGTCGTGCGGGTGCAGCAAGAATTGCTCGATCCACGAGCGGCGCAGGCGCCGGCCGACGCCGCGAAGCGAGGGCGCGTGGCTGAGCGGCTCGACGTGGGGGCGCCAGTCGGCGAGCGCGTCGGCGGGCGCGTCGAAGGTGCCGGCCGCGATCTCGCGGTGGCAGCTCACGCAGTCGGCGCGCGCGTCGGCCGGGGGCACGTCGTCGAGGACGTGGCAGCGGTTGCACTCGTAGCGGAGGACGAGCTCGCGGCCCGGATCGGCGGGCGCCTCGACGGCCACGGGCGGCGGCTCGTCGCAGCCACCGAGCGCGACGAGCAGGAGCGCGACGAGCAGGAGCGCGACCGGCGCGGCTCGGCTCATCCGTCGCCGGGCGCCGGCGCCGCGCAGATCGCGGCCGCCCGGGCGCCCGCGCGCTGCCGGCACGCGGCGAGGGCCCGCTCCCGATCCGCCGCGTCGTCCTCGAGCCCCGCGAGCACGCGGTAGCCGTGCGCGTCCGGCATCACGTCTCCGGCGCTGAGCCCGCGCAGGAGCATCCGCGCCCGCGCGCGCTGGCTGTCGAAGCGCGCGAGGGCCTCGGCGTACTCGGCCGTCGCGATCGGCCCGTGCTCCTGGTCGAACGCGTACTCGAGGATGCCCACCGCCCAGCGCAGCGCGAGCTGCCGCGCGGCCGCGTCGAGCGAGGGCGCGACGACGAAGCGCTCCGTGTCCACCGCGCCGTCGAGCCGCACCGTGGCCAGCGCGAGGACCCGCTTGCTGCGGTTCATCAGGAGCCGGTTGCGGGTGGACCGTCGAGAGCCGCGGATCCTCCGGATCGCGCGGCCGGCGAGGTCCACCGCGCGCGCGGGGTGCTCCTGCGCGAGGGCCTGCGCGCCCTGCGCGACCAGCCGCGTGATGGGGACCACGCGGATCTCCACCCCGTTCTCACAGGCCGCCGCGTCCGTCGCGCACAAGCCCACCCCGAGCGCCAGGGCGGCGCCCATCCATTGCTTGGTCATGCGCGATGGACACGCGCGGCCGGCTCAGGTTCCGACGGGTCGCCCCCCGCGCGTCATTCGAAGCGCGTCCACGTCCCCGCGACCAGGCGCTCGTGCGGTCGGAAGCGCGCCTTGTAGCTCATGTGCGCGTTGTCCTCGATGTAGAGCCCCAGGTAGAGCCAGCGGATCGACATCCGTCGGCACAGCTCCACCTGCTTGAGGATCGAGTAGGTCCCGAGGCCGACCGGCTCGTAGTCCGGATCCCAGAGGCAGTAGACCGCGGAGAGGGCCGCCTGCCCGCGATCGACGACGGCCACCGCGGCGAGGTGGTCGCCGTCCCAGTAGCGCATCTCGAAGCTCGGCGCGCAGCGGTCGACGAGGAACGCCTCGTAGCCGCGGCGGTCGAGCGTGCGCCCGGGCTCGGTGGTCAGCCCGCGCTCGCTCTTGTGCTTCTCGTAGAGCGCGAGGCGCGCGTCGTCGACGAGCGGCGGGCCGAGCTCGACGCGGAAGACGCGATCGCCCTTCGCCAGCACCCGCCGGTGCGAGCGGCGGGACCGGAGCTCGGCGACCGGGATCCGGATCGCCTCGCACGCCTGGCACTCGCCGCAGGTCGGTCGGTAGAGGAACGGTCCGTGGCGGCGGTCGCCCTCGGCGAGGCGCGCGTCGAGCTCGGTGGGCGACAACGCGCGAGACGGCAGGCGCATCGGGAGACGCGCCTGCCGTCCGGGAAGGTAGGGGCACTCGTGGGGCTCGTCGTGGACGACGAGCTCCTTGGGTTGGCGCGTTGTCCAGCGAGGCTCCACCGAGCCGGAATCTACTCCGTGATCGTGATCGTCACACTCTCGAGCTCCGCCCCGGCCTCGTTCCGGATGACGATCCGGTACTGACCCGGCGGGTGCGAGGCGCCGAAGCGGGCCACCGTCCGGTAGCGAGGCCGCGCGGGGATGTCGAGCGTGAAGCCGCCCCGCTGCGGGCCGCCGACCGGCTCGAGGGACACCTGGATGGTCCCCGCGGCGCGGGACGGATTGTCGAGCCGGATCACCGCGAAGATGCGCCCCGCGGTGCGGCTGATCGAGGTGGTCGGGCTCGCGACCAGCCCGCCCTCGAGCGCGGTGCCCACCTGCACCTCGCGGATGTTGATCCCTCCGGCCTCCCCGTCTTGCGCGGCCGCCACGGGCGCGATCGCGAGAAGGGTCCCGAGGATGAAGAAGCTGCGAATCCAAGTCCGTCGTTGCATCGATTTGGCCTCCCTTTGCCGGTGCGGCTCTTCCCAAGAGCCGTGCCAAGCACCCCCATGTGCCGACGTCTGGAGGGTACGCATCCGAACGTGTCTCGTCAGCCGCGGTCGCGCGTCAGGCGCGAGGCGTATTAGATTCCCCGCGTGAACCCGCGCAGTAACCTCCCCACGTCGACCACGCCGTTCATCGGTCGACGTCGCGAGCTGCGCACGATCGCGTCGCTGTACGACCGGGGCGAGCGCCTCGTCACGCTCACCGGCGCGGGCGGCATCGGCAAGACGCGGGTCGCGCTCGAGCACGCCGCGCGCCGGTCCGAGCGCGAGTCGGTGCGGTTCTGCGACCTCGCCGAGCAGGACGACCTCGAGGGCCTGCGGACGACGCTGGCGCGGGCGCTGCGCGCGCGGGACGCGAGCGAGGAGGAGGTCATCGCGGCGCTCAAGCGCCTGCGGCGCGGGCTCGTGGTCCTCGACAACTTCGAGCAGCTCGTCGAGCACTCGCTCGTCCTGCGCGGCTGGCTCGACGAGTGCCCCGACGTGCGCTTCCTCGTGACCTCGCGCGAGCTCCTGCGCCTCGACGGCGAGGTGGTGGTGGAGCTCGGGCCGCTCGAGCTGCGGCCGCCGGAGGACGAGGACCGGCCGAGCGAGGCGGCGATGCTGTGGTCGAGCGCGAGGCAGCGGATCGACACCACCTACACGATGGCCGGCGACGACGGCGACGCGGTGCAAGACATCTTGCAGCGGCTCGACGGGATCCCGCTCGCGATCGAGCTCGCCGCGGCGCGCGCGAACCTGATGAGCACCGAGCAGCTGCGCGACCGGCTCGGGCGGCGGTTCGACGTCCTTCGCCAGCGCACCCGCGACAGGAGCCAGCGTCGGGCGACGATGGAGGGCGCGCTCGACTGGAGCTGGGAGCTCCTCGAGCCCTGGGAGCAGGACGCGCTCGCGCAGTGCTCGGTGTTCCGCGCGAGCTTCTCCCTCGACGCGGCCGAGGCGGTGCTCGAGCTGTCGCGCCACGCGGGCGCGCCGCCGGTCCTCGACGCGCTGCAGGCGCTGCGGGACAAGTCGCTGCTCGTGCGCGTCGCCGACGAGCCGGGCCGGCTCACGACCTACCAGACGATCCGCGACTACGGCGCGCGCCGGCTCGCCGAGCACCCCGAGGACGAGCGCGACGCGCAGCGGCGGCACTCCCGCTACTTCGCGCGGTTCGGCGAGCGGAACGTGAAGGAGAGCCTCGGCGAGGGCGGGCCGGACGCGCTCTACGATCTGGCCGCCGATCTCGACAACCTGCTCGCCGTCCCGGAGCGCGCGCTCGAGCGGGAGCAGCCCGACGTCGAGGAGCTGAACGCGAGCCTCCACGCCGTGGTCGCGGCCAACGCGGTGTTCTCGACGCGCGGCCCGGCGGGCGGCCACCGGGAGCTCCTGGACGCGCTGCTGCAGCGGGTGGACGACTTCGCGGTCGACCCGATCGCGCACGCGCGGGCGCTGCGGGCGCGGGGCCTCGCCGACGCGGCGCGCGGGGCCGTCGCGAAGGGGCGCGCCGACGTCGAGCGCTCGGTCACCCTCAGCGGCGACGACGCGACCGAGCGGGGCCGCGCGCTCCTCGACCTCGCGTGGACGTTCTTGCGCGAGCGCGACCTCGATCGCGTGGAGGCGCTCTGCACCGAGGCGCTCGACCTCGCGCGCAGCACGCGGGAGCGCCAGCTCGAGGGCATCGCGCTCGGCGCGCTCGGCCAGGTGCCCAAGGAGCGCGGCGACGACGCGCTCGCGGCCAAGCACTACCGCGAGGCGCTCGCGATCCACCGCGAGGTCCGCAACCGCTGGTTCGAGGGCCAGGCGCACACGCGGCTCGGGATCCTGCACCTCGAGCACGGCAACCTCGGGCAGGCGCGCGAGCACGCGGAGGCTGCGCTGACGTCGTACCGCGAGTTCGCGATGCGCGTGGGCGAGGCGCTGATGCTGCAGCTCCTCGGAGCGACCACGCAGCTCGAGGGCGACCTCGAGGAGGCCCGCGACTGCTACGCGGAGAGCTCGACGATCTGCGCCGAGGTCGGCGACCTCCGGCTCCTGAGCACGGGGCTCGGGTACCGCGCGATCGCGGAGCTCGAGCTCGGCGACCTCGAGGCGTCGCGGGCGCACTTCGAGGCCGCCTGCAAGGTCGCCACCGACGTGGGGGAGCACTGGCACGGCGCGCTGTTCCGCGGCTACCTCGGCGCGCTCGAGGCGCTCGAGGGCCGCGCGGAGCGGGGCGCGCCGCACTTCGAGCGGGCGCTCGCCCGGCTCGCCGCGCACCCCCACCCGAAGATCGAGGCGAGCGTGTCGGTGCTCGCGGCGCTCCCCCACGTGACGCGCGCGGCGCGCGGCGAGGCCGGCGCGCGCGAGGCCGCGAACGCGCAGATCGCGGCGACGCTCGCGCCGCGCGGCTCGCTCAAGGACCCCGAGGGCGCCTCTGCAGACGTGCGAATCGCCTTGCGGATCGTGCGCCACGCGATGAACGCGCTCGACGAGGCGGGCGAGAGCGGGGACGCCCTGCGCGTCGACCCGAGCGGCGCGTGGTTCGAGCCCCCCGGGGGCGAGCGCGTGGACTGCCGTCGGCGCCAGGCGCTGCGACGGATCCTGGTTCGGCTGGCGCGGCAGCGCGTCCAGCAGCCCAGCGCGCCGATCCACGCGGACGCGCTGATCGCGGCCGGCTGGCCCGACGAGCGGATGAGCGCGGCGTCCGCGCAGAACCGCCTCTACGTCACGATCAACCGCCTGCGGCAGCTCGGCCTCGCCGAGCACCTACAGCTCGTGGAGGGCGGCTACCGCCTCGACCCGGACCTCGCGATCGCCCTCGTGCCGGAGTAACGTCTCGCCCATGCAGCTCGACGACCGCCTCAAGAAGATCGCCACCGGGATGCGCGTCTCCGACGCGATCGCGTCGTGGGTGAAGGACCACCCCGAGACCGAGGTGGATCCGGAAGAAGAGATGACCGAGGAGCTGCTCGCGATCATCGAGCTGATGTTCCTGATGGCCGCCGTCGACGGCGACGTCGCGGACGACGAGATCCGCGAGCTGCAGGCGAGCGTGTCGGCGATCAGCGACATGGAGGCGGTCGGCGCGCCCGAGCTGAAGTCGATGATCGCGGAGCTGACCGACAAGCTCGCCGCGGAGGGCTGGAAGGCGCGCCTGTACGACGCGGCCTCGCGCGTCCGCGCGCCCGACGCCAAGCACTTCGCGTTTCAGCTCGCCGCCGGCGTCGCGTTCGTCGACGACTTCGTCGCCCACGCCGAGGCCGCGGCGATCGACTCGCTCGCGCGCGCGCTCGACCTGACCAAGGAAGAATCGCAATCCTTGTTGCGCGACGTCCACGAGACCCTCTTCACCGGCTGAGGCTCCTCACCGCTCGTGTCGTCGGACGCCGCGTGAGCGTCGTGGGTCGGATGGGGACGCTCTTCGTCAGTTTCGTCAGTTCGGGCTCAAAGTGACGAAACTGACGAAGAGCGTCCCCGAGGTCAGCCGCCGGTGAGGCGGGCGATGAGCTCGAGGGTCCGCCGGTCGAGGCGGTCGAGGAGCCGCTCGGTGACCTGGCGGGCGCGGACCGCGTTGCGCTCGACCATCAGCTCGGCGAGGCGGGTGTAGACCTGCACGGTCTGCTCCGCGTTCGCCGCGTACGCGAGCTCGAGCGCGGGGTTCTGCTCGATCACGCGCTGGACGGTGTTGAAGGTCAGCACGAAGGCGAAGTTCTTCGTGGCGCGCGAGATCGTGCGAGCGAACTCGAGGTCGAGCTCCATGAAGCGGCGCGGCTGACCGACCGCCTCGCTCAGGCGATCGACGAGGGTGCGGAGCGAGCGCAGCTCCGCGTCGGTCGCGCGCTCCGTCGCGAGGGCGATCACCTCGGCGGCGATGATGCGCCGCATCTCGAAGAGCTCGCCGAGCAGCGTCACGGGCACCGCGCGGTTCTCCATCGCGAGCCCCGCGAGGTAGCCGATCAGGTCGATGCCCCCGCTCTCGCGGTAGTCGAGGACGAGGTTCCCCGCGCCGTGGACCGCCTTGATCAGGCCCTGGCTCTCGAGCCGCGCGATCGCCGAGCGCAGCGTCAGGCGGGACACGCCGAGCTGCGCCGACAGCTCCCGCTCGCCGGGCAGGTGGTCACCCGGCCGGTAGCGGCCCATCAGAATGTCTCGTCGGAGCTGGTCGGCCGCCTCTTCGACGGCGCGCTTCCGCCCTGGCTCGGCCATGCACCACGACGGTACCATCGCCGCCCGTGCCTCCGTCGCCCCACGTCGTGCGCGCGCTCGCCGACACCTTCTTCCCGCCCGCCCCGGACGCCCCGGCGGGATCGGAGGTCGTGCCCGAGCTGCTCGACGATCTGCTCGCGGGGATGGACCCCGAGGAGGTGAAGCAGCTCGGGATCGGGCTCGCGCTCCTCGACGCGGGCGCGCTGCCTCGCTACGGCCGGCGCTTCAGCCGCCTCGGCCCCGCCGACCGCGTCGCCTACCTCACGGGCTGGCGAGGCTCCCGGCTCCACTTCCGGCGCAACCTCTACCGCGTCGTCCGGACCCTCGTGACGAACCTCTACTACTCGGACGCGCGCAGCTGGCCGGCCCTCGGCTACGCCGGACCGCGCGTGCCGCGGAGCCCGTCGTGAACGTCCGGTCGGGCGACGACATCGTCGGGATCGAGGAGCACGAGGTCGACGTGGTCGTCGTCGGCTCGGGCGGGGGCGGCGGGCCGGCGGCGCTCGAGCTCGGCCTCGCGGGGCTCGACGTGCTCGTCCTCGAGGCGGGCCCGCTCGTCCGACCGGAGCAGCTCACCCAGCGCTCCCTCGACACCGCGCGCCGCTTCTACGTCGACCGCGGCGCGCAGGAGACCGTCGACGGCAACGTGCTCGTCCTGCAGGGCAGCTGCGTGGGTGGCTCGACGGTGCTCAACGGGGAGGTCTGCTTCCGGATCCCGGACGCCGTCCTCGAGGAGTGGGCGCGCGACTTCGGCGTCCGCGGCCTCGACGCGGCGACGCTCGCGCCGGTCTTCGAGGAGGTCGAGCGGCGCATCCACGCGACCACCGACGGGGGCCGGAACCTCGGCGGCGCCACGCACGTCCTGCCCGGCTTCGCGAAGCTCGGGCTCGAGGCCAAGCCGGTGCTCCGCAACGTCGAGGGCTGCCGCGGCTGCCAGTACTGCTTCTTCGGCTGCGCGTGGGGCTGCAAGCAGTCGGTCGACAGGAGCTACCTGCCCGGGGCGATCGACGCCGGGGTGCGCGTGATCTCCGACGCGCGGGTCGAGCGCCTGGACATGGTGGGCGCCCGCGCGGCCGGCGTGACGGCGCGTACGAAGCACGGGACATTGCGGGTCCGAGCCAAGGCCGTGGTGCTCGCCTGCGGCGCGATCGCGACGCCGCTGATGCTGCTCGACCATGGGCTCGGGGGCGCCGACGTCGGCCGCCACCTCGCGCTCCACCCGATCTGCGCGCCGCTCGGCCTCTTCGACGACGACGCCGAGGTCGGCACCGCGATGATCGGCGCCTACACCGACGCCTACCTCTCCGAGGGCTTCCTCCTCGAGACGTTCTCGCTCCCCCTCGACTACCTCGCCACGGTGCTCCCGGGGATCGGCGCCGAGCACCAGGTCCTCGCCCGCGAGGCGAGGCGCTACAGCGGGATCGCGATCATCGCGCGCGACACCGGCTCGCTCGGGCGCGTCACGCGGGGGCGCAGCGGCAAGAAGGAGATCCACTGGGCGCTCGACGGAGCGACCGACGGCAAGATCCGGCGGGGCATCCGGCGCGTGGCCGAGATCCACTTCGCCGCCGGCGCGCACAAGGTGCTGCTCCCGTCCTTCGAGGTGGTGGAGGTCCGCTCCGCGAGCGAGCTCGACGCGGTCGACCGGCTGAAGCTCGGGCCCGGCTACCTGACGTTCGGCAGCTACCACCCGCAGGGCACGGCGCGGCTCGGGGCGGTCACCGACATGGACGCGCGCGTCACCGGCACCGACAACCTCTACGTGATGGACACGAGCCTGTTCCCCTCGCCCGCGGGCGTGAACACGCAGGTGGCGGTCATGGCGGTCGCCACCGTCATGGCCCGACGCCTCGCCACCCACATGGCGTGATCGCGCGTCACGGAACGGCGGTTCGCATTTCCTTGCGGAAGTCTTGAGCGGCTCGGATTCGGGGCCGTTTTCGGGGTCGGCCCCGGCTTTGCGATGTCTCGGCGCGTGACGAAAGGAACGCCCTCGATGACCCGCAAGAACCTAGTGATGCTGACCGTCCTGTCCGCGATGCTCGGTGGCTGCTCCGGCCTCCCCCTCACCTACGGGGGCTACGGCGGTGGGAGCGGCGCGCTGGTCTGCGACGACCTGGGCGCTGACGCGGACGCCCAGAAGATCGAGGCGTTCCTCACCACCGCCACGCGCTTCGAGCGCGAGACCAACGCGCTCGCCGACGACGTCGAAGCGACCTGCGCGGCGATGGCGAGCGACCTCGGGATCGCGGTCCCGCGCGCCACCGAGGGCAGCCTGCAGGTCGACGCGACCTGCTCGGCGGTCGCCGCGGAGATCGACGCGATCGTCGAGGCGAGCCTCCCGCGCGACGCGACCCTCGAGGTCGCCTACGACGCACCCGTCTGCACCGTGAGCCTCGACGCGATGGCGTCGTGCGTCGCGCGGTGCGACGCCGACCTGTCGGCGAGCTCGGAGGTGACGTGCGAGGAGAACGTCGTGGGTCGCTCCTGCTGGGGTGACTCCGAGGCGCGCGCCGACGCGCAGTGCGAGGCGGCCTGCGAGGCGCAGATCGACCTGCGCGCCGAGTGCACCGAGCCGAGCGTCACCGTCGTGGCGGGCGTCTCCATCGACCCCGAGGCCCAGGCGCGGCTCGACGCCCTCGTCGTGACCCTCGACGCGAACTACCCCCGCTTCGCCGCCCTCGAGGCGCGCCTGAACGCCGTCGCCGAGAGCGGCGCCGAGCTCGTCGACACCTTCGAGGGGGCCGCCTCCGCGACCGGTCGCCTCGGCCTGAACGCGATGGCGTGCTTCGCCGAAGCCAGCGCCTCGACCGCCCAGGCGATGTCGACGGTGCAGGTCACCGTGAGCGTGACCGTCGAGGTCAGCGCGTCGGTCAACGCGGGCTGACCGAGCGGGCGACGTCGATCCCTCGTCAATCGAAGATGTCGGAGCTCGGGATGGGCGGACCCGGCGGCGGTCGCGCTGCGATCGGGTGAGCCGCAGAGTAGACGGGTCGAATCGTCGAGCTTCGACGATAGTCGCCCGTCACGTAGTCCCGGAACGGATTGAACTGGCATCGAGGTTCGGGAATCGACGCGAGCGCTCTCGCCAGCGTCGGAATCTCTCGGAAGAACCGCTCGACCCAGTAGTGCTGCAGGCCGACGTACGGGTTGCCGCGGCCCCTCGGGTTGTCCTCGAAGCGCTGGCGCGACCAGTCGTGATAGGACCGCCGCACGGGGATCCCGCGCTGCGAGCAGTACATGCCCTCGATCATCCAGGCGTAGTACTCCTCGGTGTTCTCCATGCCCCAGGAGCGACGCCGATCCGGGTCGAAGCGGAGTTGGGTGAAGACCCCGTGGGAAAACCGCACGACGTGCACGAGCTCGTGGACGAAGACGGCGTCGGCGTATTGGGGGGCCCCGCCCGTGCGGGGAATCGGCGCGTTGGGCCGCTGGGAGTCGCTAGGCGTGAACGCGATCCTGCCGGCCGAGCCGAGACCCGTGCCGGTCGGGTTGTCCCGGCTCGGCAGCCCGGTGTCGTCCCACGGCGTCCACTCATGGTCGCGGCTGGAGCGCTGGTACTCCCCCTGCGGCGTGGCGTCGTCGGCGGAGTCCGCGCTGGCCCAGGCGATCGCGTGCGGATGTGGAGCGCAGGGGTGCACGAGCGCCTTGTGCCGAAGGTGCTGCTCGAGCGCGCGGGACACCTCGAAGCCGCCGACGAGCGTGCGGATGATGTACGCGACGGCGAGCTCGTAGCGACCGGGATCCCATCGGTCGAGGTGGTGCTTCGGCGCCTTCGTTCCATCGATGACGAAGTGGGGTAGCTCGATCATGGAGACACTATCGCCCGAAAGGACCGGCCGTTGCGTGTGCTGCTCAGGGCGACGCCCACACGTGGCCGGCGACGCCCTCGGAGCGGTAGCCGGCCGCGACGGCGGAGTCGCGCTCGGCGGCGCTGATCGTGAAGAGGTGGTCGTTGCCGCGCACGAGGCGATAGAGCGGCGTGGAGCCGCAGGTCGCGCTCGGGGAGAGGTAGCCCATCGTCCCCTCGAGGACGGCGCCCGACGAGCCCTCGCAGGTGGAGCTCGTCGTGTAGAAGTGGAAGCCGCTCGAGAGGACGCAGCGGTAGAACGGGACCAGGCCCCCCGTCGCGCTGCGGTAGAGGTGGTAGTAGTCGAAGAACTCGACCGCGAAGCCGCAGCAGGCGACCTCGGAGCGGCTGGTCGACATGAAGTGCTCGCCGTCGCTCGACCGGTAGCTGCGGTGCACCGGGAGGCGGCATCCGCCAGCGACGTCATCGCAAGTCGAGTTGCAGTCGTCGTCGACCAGGTTGCAGGTCTCGGTGACCGCCGGCGGCGCGGTGCAGCCGCCGAACGCGCCCGTCCGGCAGGTCTCGACGCCCGCGCCGCACGCGGTCGAGCAAGGCCGCGTCATCCCGTCGACGGTGCCGTCGCAGTCGTCGTCGACGCCGTTGCAGGTCTCGGTGGTCGGCGCTCGGGCGGTGCAGCCACCGAACACGCCGCGGCTGCACGTCTCGGTACCGGAGCCGCACGCCGTCGAGCACCCGCGCGTGAGGAGCTCGTCGGTCATCCCGTCGCAGTCGTCGTCGACGTCGTTGCAGGTCTCGTCGGTCGGCGTCGTCGCGGTGCAGCCACCGAACGCGCCGCCGGTGCACGCCTCGGTGCCCGCGCCGCACATCGTCGAGCACGCGCGCGGGGCGACGCCGTCGTCGGGGGTCCCGTCGCAGTCCTGGTCGACGCCGTCGCAGACCTCCGTCGCGCCCGGGTGGATCGACGGGTCGCCCTCGTAGCAGTCGTCGGGGAGCGCGCTCCCGTCGCCGTCGAGGTCCTCGCCCTCGGGCAGGCACAGCCGGCGCTGGCAGATCTGCCCGGTCGGGCACGAGCCGTCACCGCCGCACGGCGGGTACGGCGCGCAGAGGCCGTCGACGCATCGCTCGAGCGGGGCGCAGCCCTCCGTGCACGAGCGCGGCGGCCCCGCGTCGCCCGGCCCCGCGTCGGCCGCGCCGCCCGCGTCTCGATCGACGGAGCCCGCGTCCATGACGAGCGTGCCCGCGTCGGTCGCGCCGCCGTCGCCCTCGCGCGGCGTCACCACGTTGTTCGCGCACCCGCACAGCAACAGCGCCGCGAGCCCGAGGCGCTTCATCGCGCGCGGCTCCGCACGATCGCGAGCGCGGCGAGCGCGAGCAGCCAGGGCGCGCCGGGGGCCGCGGGGACGGCGCGGCAGGCGCAGCCGCCGCCGCCCGGCGCGAACGGGCCGCCGCGGGCGGGGAGCGGGTCGGGCGAGGTCGCGCCGGGCGTGCCCGCGTCGAACGGCGGCGGCGGTGGAGGCGGCGGCGGCGGCGGCACGACGACGGTGTCGTCGGGCATCACGCAGCGGGTGATCCGCTCGCCCATCGTGCCGCGCAGGCCGACCGCGACGGCGCCTTCGTCGCAGTCGCAGGTCGGCGTCATGTTCACCGGGACGCACCGGCCGAGGCCGCAGTCGTAGACCGAGCACGGGTCGCCGAGGGGCTCGGAGCCGGGGCCGTTGGTGTCCCCGGGGCCGATCACCGACGCCCTCGGGTCGACGCACACGACGCTCATCTGACCGAGCGCGTCGAACGACGCGCGCGCCACCGTCCCCTCCGCGCAGTCGCACGCGGCGAGCTGGTACGGGAACCCGTCGGCGGTCACGACGGCGCAAGCCCCGTTGCCACAGAGCGCGAAGTCGCAGGGCCCGAGTCCCTCGCCCGCGCACATGTCGCGGCCGTCGACGAAGCGGGCCAGGTACACCTCGCGCGCGATGTCGGGGCCCGGGTGCGGCGCGAAGAGCGGGTCCACCGTCATCTCGTCGGCCGAGAGCCGCGCGTACATCCGCGTCATGTACGGGTGCTCGGTGAGCAGCGCGTCGAGCTCGCGCCGCGCGCGCTCCTGCTCGGGGGTGGTCGGCGTGACCCGCCTCAGCACCTCGAGCAGCGGCGCGGTCGGGCCGGCGAGCTCGGTGACGAACGCCCGTCCGTCGAGCGCGTCGGCGTCGCGCGCGACCCGCGCGAGGTAGTCGGTCTCGGCCGGCCACGCGTGAGACGCGAAGCGCAGCGTGGCCCCGTCGATCTCGAGCTCGGACCAGTTCCCGGGGCCGTAGCGCCGGTCGGCGAACACGAACACGAGGATGCCCATGTCCGGCTCGGCCGCGATCGCGGTGAGCCGGATCGGGATGGACGGCGTGCGACCCGGCATCCGGATCCGGAAGGGCTCGATGTCCTCGATCCCGCGGTCCGCGACGAGGCGCAGCGCGAGCAGCTTCATGCCCTCGGACACGTAGGCGTCGATGTACGGGAGCATCGCGTCGGTCACCCGGAAGTGGTGGTCACGGAGCCACGTGATCAGCTCGCCGGCGTCGGCGCCCTCGATGACCGCGACCTCGTACGGCCCGACCACGTCGGTGAGGTGCACCGTCACGCCGGGCGTGTCGGCGTCCGAGCCGCCGCCGTTGAGGAGCACCCCGCCGCACTCGAAGTCGTCGGGGCGCACGAACACCGGCGCCGTGTTCGCGTCGAGCTGCGTCAGCGCGAGGGGCGAGAAGGTGCCCAGGTCCGAGGTCTCCGGGACGAAGCCGATCGGGAGGACCCACGCGAACTCCGACGCCTCTCCGCGGTAGGAGATCTGGACGACCATGTCCGTGTGGTCGTCGCCGACCGCGAAGAGGATCCGCTCGGCTTGCTGGTCGACGGGCTGCTGACCGCAGAAGAAGCCACCGCACGCGAGCGCGGGGGCGGGCGCCGCGAGGAGCAGCGCGAGGACGAGCGACGACGAACGCATGAGCGCAGGGTACGTCGGGCCGGGCCCGTGATCATCGGGCGCCTCCCCTACGAACGGGTATCCTCGGCGACGGGATGGGGGGTCGAGCTCGGATCACGCGAGGGTGGGCCGCGGGGCTGCTCGCGCTCTGGTTGGCGATGGTCCTCGTCCCCGCCCTCGGGGCGGCGCAGACGACGGGGGGGAGCTTCGGCGGCGGGGACTTCGGGACGAGCCCCTCGTCGACCTCGTCGGGCTCCTCGAGCTCGAGCCCCTCCTCGTCGTCGAGCAGCTCGTCGTCGGACGACGACGACGGGGGCGGCGAGGCGATCGGCCTCGCGCTCTACCTGTCCATCCTGCTCGTGATCGACGAGCCGCTGATGGGCGTGCCGATCTTGCTCGGGACGCTGCTTCTCGGGGGCGCCTGGCTGGTGACCGAGGCGCGGGAGAAGGGGCTCGTCGGCGGCCTCCTGTTCGCGTGGCTGCTGGGCGTGAGCCTCGCGCGGACCCACCCGTGGGTCGGGTGGGTCCTGGCGTCGATCGCGTACGCCGCGGTCGGTGCGCTGGGCTTCTTCATCGCGCGGGAGAAGCTGCGCCGCCGCCCCTTCAAGCGAGCCCGGGTCAAGCACGAGGGGGCGTACCTGCGCGACGTGAGCGTGCTGAGCATCGGGCTCGACCCGAGCGCCCGCGAGCTCGTCGATCGGCGGCTCGCCGAGATCGAGTCCCACCGAGGGTCGGTCGAGGAGCGGCTGCGTAGGACCGCGTCGCTGCTCCGGTCGGTCCGGATGGCGTGGCTCTACGGCGCGGCCTCGAACTTCCCGATGGAGAGCCCGGCGGCCGCGGACGCGAGGCGCGATCGAGAGATCGAGCACGCGCGGGCGTTCGCGGCGAGGGCCGTGCCGTCGGGCGAGCCGCACGCCTGGGTGATCACGCTCGTGGTCACCTCGAAGGCCGAGCTGCCCGAGATCGCGAACGCCGATCACGCCGGGCACATGGACGACGCGCTCGAGGTCCTCGAGGGCTACGAGCTCCTCGGCGAGCGCCGCTACTCGCTGATCGTCGCGCCCCGTCACGGGAGCATGAGCGAGGAGACCCTGAAGACCCTCTACCCCGAGCTCGCCACGTTCGAGGCGGGCTCGATGCAGGACCGCACGTTCTGCGGCGCGTGCGGCAAGCCCTACGCGTTGGCCCTCGAGCGCTGCACGCACTGCGGCGCCAGCCCTCGAGCCTGAGTGCTCTCGCGCTCGTTCCTCTCAGCGCGCCACGCGCGCGAGGCCGCCGCGGGTCGCCACCCAGACGCCGCTCGCGTCGGCGAGCACGTCGGTCACGTCGTCGCTCGGGAGCCCGTCCGCGGTCGTGAGGTGCTGCCACGCGCCGGGGCGGCCCACCACGAGCCCGCGCTCGAGCGTGCCGATCCACACGTCGTCGCCGATCCGGCGGATCGCGTGCGGGTTGACCCAACCGCTCGGCAGGCCGCCCGGGCCCTCGGCGACGGTCGTGAAGCGCGCGCCGTCGCCGATCGCGAGGCCGCCGTGGTACGTGCCGGCCATCACGCCGCGACCCCAGGGCACCACCGCCGTGACCCAGTCGACGGGGAGGTCGCCGCTCGACACGGTGTGACGCGTGAAGCGGTCCGTCCGCGGGTCGAGCTCGTAGAGCCCGTGGAGCCCGCCGACCCACACGCGGCCCTCCGCGTCGGTGGTGACCGCGTGCAGCTGCGCGACGGGGAAGGTCGCGTCCCCCGTCCAGCAGCGCCAGCGATCGGACTGGTAGCGACAGACCTCGCGGCCGGTGGTGACCCAGACCGCGCCGTGGCGATCCACGTCGAGCGACGTGGTGTGGATCCAGCTCGGGCCGGACGGATCCTCGACGCGCGAGAACACGCGGCCGTCGTGCCACCAGAGGCCCCGGTCGGTCGCGATCCAGAGGCGCTGCGAGGCGCCGCGGCCGCTCACCGCGAGGTCGTTGATGCGCCGATCGAGCGACCAGCGCTCGGTCGCCACGGGGACGAGCTCGCCGCGGTGCATCCGCGCGAGGCCGTGCCCGAAGGTGCCGACCCACAGGGTGCCGAACGCGTTGGCGAGCGCGGTGACGTCGCCGGTGCTGAGCCCGCCCTCGACGATCGGGGTGGCCCGCGACTCGCTCGCGCGGGCGAGGCCCTGCTCGTGAGCGACGAGCACGCCCGCGCCGTCGGCGACGAGCGCGTGCACGGGGCCCGTGCCGGTCACCGCGTGGACGCGGCCGCCCCGGGTCGAGGCGCGGTAGAGCCCGCGCCCGTAGGTGCCGAGCCAGAGCGTGTCGTCGACCACGACCGCCGCGCGCAGGTCGCGAACGGGCAGCCGTCGCGCCGAGGCGGTCCACGCGTGCCCGCGCTCCACGCCGGCCGGCCCCACGACGCTCAGCCCCGCGATCGAGGTCACGAGCACGCGGTCTCCCGCGGGCGCGAGGCGCCACAGGTAGTGGCTCGCGAGCCCGTCGCCCTGCCGGATCCGCGAGCGCACGCGGCCGTCCTCGCCGACCCGCAAGATCCCCACGCCCTGCGTCGCGACCCAGAGCTCTCCGTCGTGCACCAGCAGGTCGGTGAGGCGCACGTACGCGTGCGCGGCGCCCAGGGAGACCGGCTCGAGGTGACCGTCGCGGAGCCGGTGCAGCCCCCCGCCGTAGCTCGCGAGCCAGATCGCGTCGCCGAAGCGCGCCACCCGGCGGACCCGCCGGACGTCGTGCGTCTCCGTGACGTGCAAGCCGTCTTCACCGACGGTCGCGCGGGCGGTGCCCTCGACGGCGCCGATCCAGAGCTCGCCGTCGACGACGCTGACCGACCGGAGCCGCGCGCCGGGGAGCCCGTCGGTCGGGCCGTAGCGGCGCTCGACGCGGCCGTCCTTCAGGACGAGGAGGCCGCCCTCGGTCGCGACGTACACCCTGTCCCCGATCCGCGCGGCGTCGCGAGCGTCGGCGGTCGCGGTGATGACGCGTTCGACGGTGGGCCGGCGCAGCGCGGGCTGCGCGAGCGCCGGCGCCGCGACGAGCGACGCGGCGACGACCGCGGCGACGACGACGACCCTCACCGCTGCACCTGCACCACGAGCGCCTGGTGGGTGATGTTCGCGGCGATGTCGACCACGACCACGTCGAGCTCGAGCCGGCCCGTGGCGTCCTCGGGCACGGTCCAGGTCGCTCGCCACGCGCCGGGCCCGGCGGGCTCGAAGAGGATGACGTCCCCGCTCGGCGTCCGGGCCTCCACGCGCCGCGCGTCGCTGAGGAGGAGCGCCCGCTCGTTGCTGAGCTCGCCGAGGGTGCGGCCCACCTGCGCGAGGTCGGCGGCGGTGATGACCTGCTCCGCGGTCAGGACGATCTCGGCGCCGGGCACCACGTCGCCCTCGACCTCGAGGTGCACCGACGCGGCGGTCGCGTCGACCGTGTACCAGAGGCGCAGGTGCTCGAGCTGCCCGTCGGCGTGGGTCACGAGCACCTCGATCGGGTAGGTCCCCTCCTCGGCGTCGCGCGGGATCAGGAAGCGCGCGGTCCACTGCGACAGCTCGCTCTCCCACGCCGCGCTCACGCTCTCGCCGAACGGCAGCAGGATGGTCACGTCGCGCGCGTCGGCCGGCGCGGGGATGCGGATCTCCGGGTCCCCCGGCAGCGCGCGCGCGGGGCTCACGGTGGCGCGCGCCTCGGGCTCGGCCTCCCCTTCGGACTCCGGCTCGATGCGCTGCTCGACCGCCACGAACGAGGTCCACTGCGTCACGAGGTGATGCGCGAGCCCGATCTGGCGGACCTCGTCGATCAGCGCCTCGTCGTCGCGCAGGAAGAGGCGGTTCATGCGCTCGTGCACCGCCGCGCGGGCCCAGAGGGTGCCCTGCGACGCGTGCGGCCCCTCGGGGGTGGGCGCGGTCGGCAGCGACACGTCGATCGCGCGCTCGTAGCGGCGCCCGCCCACCGAGCCGCGCACCCGCACCGTCGTGGCGCCGCCGTCGGCGAAGCGCCCGTAGACGACGAGCGGGCGATCCGCGAACAAGTCCGGGACTCGCCTCGGGTAGACCTCGCTGACCTCGAGCCCGCCCCAGTCGATGCGAACGTCGGTGAACACCGGGCGGTCGATATAGGAGGCAAAGGTCGCTGCGGCCTCGGTCGGCTCGTCGGAGAGCGCCGTCACGATCGCGCGCCCGCGCCCGATCTCGGCCGCGCGCTCGACGAGGAAGTGGTTCACCGCCGAGCCCACGCCGAGCGCGTAGAGCCGGTGGCTGCCGAGGTGCGTCGCGATCGAGCGGAGCACCGCGGCCTCGTTGCCGATGTATCCGTCGGTCACGAGCACCACGATCCCGAGGCGGCCGTCCTCGGTCGGCGTCGCGAGGGCGCGCTCGATCGCGGGCACCATCTCGGTCGCGCCGACCGCGCGCAGCTCCTCGAGGAACGCGCCGGCGCGCTCGACCGACGACGCGTCCCGCGCCACCGGCGCGGGGCTCAGGGCGCGGACCTGGTCGGCGAAGCCGATCACGTTGAAGCGATCGGTGTCGCGCAGGCCCTCGATGACCGAGCGGATCGAGGCGCGCGCGTGCTCGAGCGGGCGGCCGTGCATGGAGCTCGACGTGTCGACGACGAAGGTCACGTCGCGCGGCACGATCTCGGCGTCGGTGGGCGCCGTCGGCGGCTGGATGAGGAGCGAGAAGAAGCCGCCCTCCTCGGTGCGGTGCGACAGCAGCGCGGCCTGGGGCCGGTCGCCGCCGACCGCGTAGCGGAGCACGAAGTCGCGGGTCCGGTCCTCTCCGCTCGCGGTGAAGGAGAGCGCGGCGCGGGTGTCGCCGTCGCGGGTGAGCTCGACCTCGTGCGAGGGCGAGGCGATCGAGCGGATCGGGAGGCCGGCGTCGACCGAGAGGTGCAGGCGGACGGGCGGCTGCTCGTCGACGAACGCGCTCGTCGCGCTCGTCGTGGTGGCGTCCGCGAGCGCGTCGGGGGCGACGCCCTCGGGGTCGTAGCGGCGGGGCGCGACCATGGGGAACGTCAGCGCGTACTCGCCGCCCTCGAAGGGGAGCGTCTGCACGTAGCGCAGGCGCACCTCGATCGCGTCGCCGGGGGCGATGTTGGCGACCCGCTGCGCGAAGAGGTTCGGGCGCTGCTGCTCGAGGAGCGCGGCGCGGCGGCCCTCGGTGCGCGCGGCCTCGTACTCCTGGCGAGCCTCGGAGCGGCCGCGGATTACCCCGCGGATCACGCGATCGCCGATGCGCATCTCCATCTGGTCGACGGCCGCGTCGGCGGGGAGCGGGAACAGGTAGACCGCCTCGATCGGCTCCGGGCCGTCGTTCTCGAAGCGCTGCGTGACGAAGACCTCCGCGACGCGGCCGGACACGCGCCCCTCGACCTCGGTCCCTCGCAGGGGCAACTCCCTTTGCTCGGGCGCCTCGGCGTCGACGGGGGTCTCGTCGCGCTCTTCGTCGGTGAGGGTCCGCGCGACGGTGCGCAAGATGCCTTGCGTCGGCCGCTCGAGGCTCGCGAGGAGCCGCGGGTCGACCTGGCCCGCGGTCTCGACGAGCCCCGCGTGCTGCGCGTTGCCGCCCCACATGTGCCAGCCGTCGAGCATCGCGTCGCCGAGCTCGAGGCCGATCACGTTGCCGCGCCCCGTGGCGACGTAGACCCAGCCCTGCGCGACGATCGGCTGGAAGACGAGCGGCTCGCCGAGGTCGTAGGCCCACACCGTCATGCCGGTGTCGATGTCGGTGGCGATCAGCTGACCGTCGACGGTGCCCACGAGGAGCAGCGAGCCGACCACCGCGGGCGGGCTCAGCGCCTGGGCGCCGTCGGCGGCCGCGTACTCGCGACGCCACACCGTGTTCGTCGTCGCGACGTCTCGCGCGACCACCTCGCCGGCGATCGAGAAGTAGGCGCGGCCGTCGGCGACCGCGGGCGAGCTGCCCTGGAACGCCCAGCCCGCCGCGACGTTGGTCAGGCCGAGGTGGCTGCCCGACGCGGCGCTGCCCCACGCGCCGGCGGTGCCCGCGGCGAGCTCGCGGTCGCGGCTGTTGCCCGAGAGGTACGTCGCCTCGTGGAGCTCCCCCTCGTGGTGCAGCCGGCCGTCGGCGGCGGCGAGCACGATCATCTGCTCCTGCGGCGTGCCCGCGCCCGGGCGGCGGCGCGCGAGCATCACGTCGCTGCCGTCCACCCACACCGCGCTCGACGCGCCGACGTCGCGCGACCAGCGCACGCGGCCCGTCCGCGTGTCGAGCCGGTACGCGGTGCCGTCCATCGTCGCGAAGTAGACGTCGCGCCCCACGACCTGGGGCGCCTGGATCACGTCCGCCGCGATGGGCGTGGTCCACACGGGCTCGCCGTCGGCGAGGCGGAAGGCCCCGAAGAGGTGGCCGCCCTCGTGCGGGTAGGCGCTGAACACGAGCCCGTCCGCCGCGGCGGGCTGGCTCATCAGCGGGTCACCGAGCCAGCGGCTCCAGAGCAGCGCGCCCGTGTCCGCGTCGGCGACGAAGATGGTGCAGCTCTCGGTGTTGAAGAGGATCTTGTCGTCCTCGACGATCGCCGCGGTGGGGCCGCCGTCGGGCGCCGCGATCGACCAGTCGAGCTCGCCGCTGTACGCGTTGAACGCGTAGAAGCGGTGGGAGGCGAACCCGCCGCCGAGGAACACGCGCCCGTCGTGGAACGCGGGGCTCGTGAGGAGCTCGGCGCGGGGCATCGCGGTGACCCAGCCGCGCCGCCCCTGGCCGAAGTTGAATTGCGCGCTCGCGCCGCGCGGCGGGTGCGGCACGCGGACCCGGCGGACCTGCATGCGCGCGCCGAAGCTCGCGTCGCCGGAGTCCTCCACCACCCCCGCGAGCGCCTCCTCGAGGAGCTCGTCGGCGTTCGGCGGCTCCTCGTGCGCGAGCGCGACCGACCGGAACTTCCCCGTCGGAGAGCTCGACGCGGTCCGGATCGTCGCGCGCGACGTCGCGCTCCGACCGCCGCCCGAGGGACAGCCGGCCAACGCCACGGCCATCGAGAACGCAACCCACCACCCGGGCCGCAGGCCCGCTCGCAATCGCTCCACCATGCCGTCGGGCACAGCAGCGCCCGTGCCAGCGCGCCTGCCGCCCAGGGTTTCTGGGACGAACGCGCGGCGTGTCGCCGCTCGGACACGACGAGCGGCCGTGGGGACGCGCTGCCCGGGCTGCCCGGGTTAGGCGAGCTTGCACGTGGGTCGTGGTGCGGGCTTCTCGGGCAGGGGCACGGGCACGGGCACGGGCACGGGCACGGGCACGGGCACGGGCTAGCCGGGCGGTTGGCGCCCGGCTAGGGGCACATGCCGGCGGCCGGGCAGGCGCCGGTGGTGCAGCGGGTGGTCGCGGCGTCGCAGGGCTGCCCGGTCGGGACGATCGGGCGGACCATCACGCTGACCTCGTGCGGGAGCGAGCCCATCGCCAGGCCGCCGTAGCGCTCGACGAAGATGTAGTAGGTGCCGAACGTCAGGTCGCGCAGCTCGAGGGCGGCGTGCGCGCTCGTCATCGTGTCGTCGTTGCAGCCGAGGATGCTCCCCGAGTCGGGGCAGGAGCTGCGCACGTAGAGGATCGTGTCGGTCATCGCCCCGGTGCCGGGGTTGTCGGTGCTCACGACGAGGTCGAACGCCTCGAGCGGCACGTCGACCTTGTAGACGGCCTCCGCGCCGATGCCGCCGTTCGGGTTGCCGTCGGCGATGCACTCGGCGTCGACGGTGATGAGGCCGAGGCCGGCGCCGGTCGCGCCGCTGCGGTTCGTGGTGGCGCCCATCGAGGACGTGGCGGGCACGGTGATGTCGGGCGCGCCGTCGCAGAGGGCGCCGATCGCCGAGCCGGGGATGCAGGCGCCGCTGCTGCAGACCATCTCCTGACGGCAGAAGATCTCGTCGTTGCAGGTCTCACCGAGGCCGACGAGCGTCGCCTCCTCGATCGGCCGCATGATCCCTTCGCTGAGCCCGAAGGCCGCGTCCCACGCGCGGAGCTGCACCTGGGTCGCGCCCACCGCGCGCAGGTAGCGGCCGAGGTTGCTGGCCGTGCCACGCACCCAGACGCCGCCGCTCCACGACATGCCGGTGGCCGGCGGGTCGTCGAAGCGGACGATGAAGATGTCCCCATCGAGGGTCGCCTGGCCGTCGCCGTAGATGTCGAGCAGCCCGTCGGGCCCGTAGAAGTTGAGCGCGAGGCCGCGGACGTCGGCGTTCGGATCCGTCCCGGTCCCCTGGATGCGCACGTCGTCGTTGGCGAGGCGAAGGAAGCCGTCGCTGAGCGTCGGCGGGTCGCCACGGCGGACGGTGAAGCCGACCTCGACGGTGCCGCGATCGACGGTCATCTGCTCGGGCGGCGGCTCGCTGTAGCCGGTGACGAAGACGTAGAGGACGGTGCCGCCGGGCACGGTGACCGCGCCGGTGGTGCGGAACTCGGTGGCCGCGACGTCATCGAAGCAGCGCGGCGGGAAGGCGCCCGTGGGCACGGTCTCGCACGTGTCCCGCGCCTGCAGGACCGTGTTGAAGCTCGTGTCGGTGCCCGGGAGGTTGGACGTGAACTCGACCGCGTAGGTGCTGCCCGGATCGCCGGGCACCGTGAACTCGATCACCTCCTGGGGCGCCCAGCGCAGCTCGGCCTCGTCGTTGCCGCAGCCGAGGCCGAGGTCGCGCGGGCGCGTCTCCGTCATCGACGTGTCGAAGGTGACCGACACGGTGTCGTCGAGGACGCCCATCAGCGGCGTCATCGTCGCGCAGGCGAGCGGCGGGCCCGCGTCCACGAGGGCCTCGCCGGCGTCGAGGCCGCCGTCGTCTCCCGAGCCTCCACCACCATCGCAGGCGCCGAGGACGAGAAGGCAGGACAGGAGAAGCGATCGACGGAGCATGTGCACCTCGGACCGGAGGGGGCCGCAGGAAGAGTTTCACTCACGCGGGGAGAGGACCTCTCCGCGCCGCAAAGCCCCATAGCATGATCGGCGATGGGGGGACCGTTCAAGCCAGAGAATGCGGGCCTCCGTTTGACTCACCCCCCCGATCGTTCCAACAATCGGGGCTCCACCCCGGCGACGTCGGCCCTCTTTCAGCCGAAACGGACCATGAACATCCGTCACTTCTCTTCCTTCGTGTGTGCCTCGTTCCTCCTGTTCGGCTGCGATGGCGGCGGCGGAGGCGGCACCGACGCCGCCGTCGAGGACGCGGGCCCGACCCTCGAGCCGAGCGAGCTGTTCGGCCCCTGCGAGGAGGACTCGCAGTGCCCCGGCGAGGGCGCGATCTGTCGATCCGCGAGCGACGGCTACCCCGGCGGGTACTGCACGGTCCCGTGCGAGGACAGGACGCCTTGCGACGTCTTCGGCGTCTACCACCACTGCGCGACGCGCGCGGGCGAGGATCGCTCCTACTGCGAGCAGCGCTGCCTCAACGGCCTCGACTGCGGCCGCCCCGAGTACACGTGCGCCGGCGAGCTCCCGCCGTCGGGCGGCGTCTGCATCGGCATCTGCTCGACCGACGACGACTGCGGCGCGGGCACCCAGTGCGACCCGTACACGGGCCTGTGCACGACGACGCTCGTCGAGACCGGCGCGACCACCGGGCAGACCTGCGCGGACGACGACGCCTGCCGCTCCGGCATCTGCGTCAACGAGACGAGCTCCGCGGGTCAGCCCACCGGGTGGGCGCAGGGCTACTGCATCTCGCAGTGCATCCTGCCCGTCGGCTACAACCGCAACTCGTTCTTCGCGGGCGACGCGCTGCCCACCGGCAGCTGCCCCACCGGCAACGTCTGCTGGCCGCAGAGCCAGGCCGCCACCGCGCAGCAGGACCTCGGCTGGTGCGTGACCGAGTGCACGTCGAACGCCGACTGCCGCACGGGCTACGCCTGCCTGCAGGACATCACGCTCTCGAGCGGGGCGACGGCGAGCTACTCCAACGGGGTGTGCTTCCCGGGGAATTGCATGACCACGGGGTGCCCGGACGGCTACACGTGCCAGGCGGTCACGGATAGCTCGGGCGCCACGCGTAACGTGTGCGGGCGTTGATGCGTAGCCATGCGGTTGCGCGAGTCGGAGGACGGAATGCTTGAACGGTTCATCATCGTGGTCGGCGTGGCGGCGCTGGGCCTCGTGGGTTGTGACAACGGCGGCGGCGGCAGCGACGCTGGCTCGGACGCCGGCCCGCCCATCATGATCCCCGACGCGGGGGAGTCCGCGTGCGCGCCGCCGACCGGCGGGTTCGGGACCAGCGAGGGCCGGAACTTCCTGCCCTTCACGCTCAACCGCTGCGACGGGACGGAGTTCAGCTTCTACTCCGAGGCCGACGGCTACTGCGAGGCCTCCTACACGGTCGTGTCGGTCGCCGCGGGCTGGTGCGGCCCCTGCCGCACCGAGGCGGGCCTGATGCAGGAGTTCCTCGTCGAGCGGTACGCGTCCTACGGCGTCCGCGTCGTCGTCGCGATCATCGAGAACAACGAGCGCGGCGTCGCGCCCGACGTGGCGCTCTGCAACGACTGGGTCAGCCGGTACGGCCTGACCAACCCGGTCATGCTCGACCCGGCGCAGGAGACCCAGGTCTACTTCCCCGCGGGCGCGCTCCCGGCGACCCTCATCGTCGACTCGAACGGCGTGATCGTTCACCGCGAGTACGGCGTCAGCACGGATCTCGAGACCGTCCGCGCGCAGCTCGACAGCCTCCTCGGGCTGTAGTCTTGTAGGCTCTGGCGCGTGTCGCGTGGGCGCCAGCATCGACCCGTCGCGCCGCGTTCCCTCCTCGTGGGGATCGCGGCGCTGGTCGTTTCCGCGGTCGGCGGCGGCGCGGTGGCGCGCGCGCAGGACGACCTGAGCTTCGAGCTGCCCGGCCTCGGCCGCACCACGTTCACGCTCACCAACACGACGATCGCCCGCTACCGCGGCGCGAACTACGACGCGAACCTCTTCGACGACGACTTCGGCTCGCTCTACGAGCGCCTCGACTTCGCGCTCCAGGCCGACGAGCTCCGCGCCGAGGCCCGCGTCGACTTCTTCGCGCCGCACACGGTGTTCGAGGAGTCCCGCTGCGCCGACCTCCCGCTCGGCGCCGACGACTCGCGCTGCTACCTCGACTGGGACCTGCGCCCCGAGCGCCTGACCCTGCGCTGGGAGCCGCGCGACTGGACGATCGAGGCCGGCGACACGCAGATCGTGTTCGGCCGCGGCCTCGCGCTCGCGTTCCGCAAGGTCGACCTGCTCGGCGTGGACAACGCCCTGCGCGGCGGCCACGTCCGCTACTCGGGGAGCAACTTCCGTTTCGGTCTCCACGGCGGGGTCGCCAACCCGCAGAACATCGACCCGATCGACCTGCGCGTCATCCGGGAGCCCGAGGACGTGGTGGTCGGCGGGAACATGGCCGTCACCGCGCCCGCCCCGATGTCGCTCACCCTCGGCGTCCACGCGCTGCGCGTGTGGTTCGAGAACGTCGACTCCAACGACGGGGTCTCGCCGTCGCGCTACCAGGACCGCGCGGTGGACGTCGCGGGCTGGAGCGTCGAGGCGCCCGCGCTCGCCGACGGGCAGCTCGCCCTCTACTTCGAGGCCAACGGCCTGCGCCGCACGCGGCTCCTCGTCGACGAGGCGCAGACGGAGACGGGGCGCGGCGTCTACGGGTCGGCCCAGCTCCAGCTCACCAACCTGACCCTGCTCATCGAGTGGAAGGACTACACGAACTTCCTCGTCGCGGCCGAGACGACCGAGGGCTCGCCGCGCCGGATCTACAGCGCGGCGCCGCCGGTCGAGTTCGACGGGCCGCAGCGCCTTCGCGGGATCGGCAACCAGCGCGGCGGCGCGGTGCGGATGGACTACGCGTTCCTCCCCGGGCCGTGGAGCTTCTCGCTCAACAGCGCGCTCTACGCGTTCAACGAGGAGTCGGACCACGACCCGTTCGACGGCATCCTCGTCACCCACTCGTGGGCGACGCTGTCCAAGCGCCAGGAGTACGGCGGCGACCTGAACTGGAGCATCGACGTCCAGGCGGGCGCGCGCTTCGAGGTGCTGCTGCACGACTTCGACGACCGCTTCCAGGCCGGCGACATCGACCGCTGGATGATCCACGGGCGGATCGACATCACCGTCGGCAGCGGCGACCACTCCTTCGACCTCGTCGTCGACCAGCGCCACGAGCGCGAGATCCGCGGCGTGGACGCGGTCGAGTTCCAGATCGGCGGCGCCTCGCTGACCTACACCTTCGGCGTCCCCCTCGCGCTGTCCCTCGGCCTGCGCTGGACCGACTTCCAGCCGGGCGTGGTCGCGCTGCGCGGCATGCGCGAGTACAACATCCTCGGGGGCGATTTCTACCCGTCCATCGAGATCCGCTGGACGTTCGACCCCGGCACCTACATCACGCTGTTCGCGGGGCAGACCCCCGGCGGGCAGCTCTGCTCGGGCGGCGTGTGCCGCGACGTCCCCACGTTTGAAGGTTTTCAGCTGACTTTCGTCGGTAGGCTCTAGGGAGTGCTCATGCGACACGTCCGTCTCACCATCCTGTCCACTCTCCTCGCGCTCGGCGCGCTCGCCGCGAGCCTCGCGCTCCCGCCCGGTGAGGCGGGAGGTCCGGCCCCCGCCGCCGCCCGCGTCGGCGGCCGCCCGCCGCCGTTCACCCTGCCCGCCGCGACCGGCGGCCCGAGCAGCGGCACCTTCCGGATGGCCGACCACATCGGGACGCACCCGATCGTGATCCTCTTCTGGGCGACCTGGTGCCAGCCCTGCCAGCAGGAGCTGCCCTTCTACGAGTCGCTCTACCAGCGCTACCGCGGCCAGGGCCTCCAGGTCGTCGCGATCAGCATGGACTCGCAGGCGAGCGTGATGCGCGCCGGCCCCGCGGCCCGGCGCCTCGGCATCACCTTCGACGTCGTCACCGACCTCGACACGCGCGTGACCACCCAGCTGAACCCGCGCCGCGGCGCCCCGTTCAGCATCTGGGTCGACCGCACCGGCCGCATCGTGCGCGAGCGCGAGGGCTTCAGCCCCGCCGAGCAGAACGCGATCGCCGAAGGCGTCGCCCGCCTCGTCGGGGGCTGAGTCCGACGACGCGAAGCGTCGGAGGATCTCGCCGGAGAGAAATCGCCGAAGGCGATTGATCGACAGACCTCGAGAATTTCGCTTACTGGGGGAACAGCACGTCGACGGGGTTGAGGGTGCCGTTGTTGCGGCCCCGGCCCCCGCCGGTGTCCTCTTCCTCTTCTTCTTCGTCGTCGCTCGAGCCGCGGCGCCCGCTCGAGGTTCCGGTGGGCCCGCCGAGGAGCGCGCCGAGGAGGCCGTCGGGCGTCGTCGGGGTGGTGCCCGAGCTGCCGCGGCGCGAGCTCGAGCTGCCCGACGACGAGCGCGTGCTGGCCGTCGAAGGGGCGGCCTCGGAGTCGGCGGCCGGCGGATCGGTCCCCTCGGGCACCGCCGCGACCTGCGTCCCGCCCACGGGGGTCGGCTCGGCCGTGCCGGCGCTCGGGGCGTTCTGCGACGCGACCTGGGCCTCGAGCTCCCGGATGCGGGCCTGCAGGGCCTCCACGTCCTGACCCTCGGCAGGGGCGGTGTCGTCCGCGGTCACCTCCACCGGGGCGACGGCCTCCGGCGGCTCGACCGTCTCCGCCTCTTCCTCGCAGCCCGCCAGCAAGGCCAGCGCCGCGAGCCACCACCACCGGCTCTTCATGGGGGTACTCTACGCCGGTTCGACGGAAGGGATCCCCCGATGGCTGCGCTGACCCTCGAAGACCTGGTAGCGATGGACGCCGACGCGCTCGATCACACGATGCGCAACGGCTACCCCATCGACGAAGACGTCCTGGCCGACCGAGAGTACGACGGGGTCTCGCTGAACCTCCCGTCGCTGGTCGAGCGCATGACCTGGACGAAGTTCTGCAAGGTCTTCCTCCGCGAGCCCGACGGCTCGCTGCGGGGCTGGAACTGCAAGGTGGACCAGACGCCGCTCACCGAGCCGTGGGTCCTCACCAAGGGCAAGGACGGCCAGCCGATCACCTACGGCCACTACCGGGTCGTGCCCTGCGACGGCTACCGCATGCCGCGGCCCTACGACGCGGGCGTGATGCTCGACTACGGGCTGGGCCGGAACCCGCGCACCGATCCGACGGGCGCCGTCCGCGACCCGCTGCTCGCGGTCAACGAGGGCGACAGCGCGCTCCTGCTCGGCTGGTCCTACGTCGACGCCAAGATCACCACCGTGGGGACGCCGTCGTTCTTCGCGCTGCGACGGGGCGTCCCCCTGAGCCACCGGATCAGTCCGCCACGAGGGTGACCGCAGGCCCGAGCGAGGCCTCGATCACCGGGCGGCGCTCGGCCTGCACGGCCTCGGAGGCCTCCGACAGCGCGGCGACGTGCACGTCGAGCACGTCCGCCTGCCGGTTCGCGACCTCGATGTAGTTGTTCTCGGTCCAGAGCGGCACCGCCTCGAGCCGCTCCACCCGAACGCGGCCGTCCTCGACCACGAAGCGCGTCCGCAGCCACGCCCCGTCACGGAGCGTCGGGCGGATCACCGCCGGGTGCAGGTCCGGGGGCACGCGCCGGCCGACCCAGTAGCGCAGCGCCTGGTTGCTCACGAGGTTGCCGAGCGAGTAGGCGACGACCGCCTCGCCGCGCGGCGACTCCATCCGCTCGACCTCCTGCAGCACGTGCGGGCCGTGGCCGATGATCAGGTCCGCGCCCGCGTCGACGAGCAGCCGCGCGCGGCGGCGCTGCGTCAACAGAGGTTGCTCGATGTAGTCGTGGCTCCAGTGGATCGACACGACCACGACGTCCGCGGCCGC
The DNA here is from genome assembly GCA_020633195.1 of Sandaracinaceae bacterium. Classification (GTDB taxonomy): domain Bacteria; phylum Myxococcota_A; class Polyangia; order Polyangiales; family Sandaracinaceae; genus JACKEC01. The sequence goes on from JACKEC010000020.1 coordinate 136,154, forward strand.
GCGCGCCCGGGCGAGCGCGGCGCGCGCCAGGTCGTCGTCGTAGCGGGCGACCCAGACGCGGTTCTGCTCGGCGCCCGCGCCGCCGCGGTTCACACGCTCGGTGAACGCGACGATGGCCACGCGCACGCCGTCGCGCTCGAACACGATCGGGCCGGGCGACGCGTCGAGCGTCTCGGCGGCGCCGGCCGAGCCGACGTGCGCGGCCGCGAGCGCCTCGAGGGTCTCGCCGAGGCCCGCCGCGGTCTGGTCGTAGGAGTGGTTGTTCGCGACGCTCACCGCGTCGATGCCCGCGCTCGCGAGGGCCGCCGCCACCGCGCCGGGGGCCCCGAGCACGGGGGGCTCGCCGGTCTCGGGGGGGATGCGCTCCGACAGCGGCGTCTCGAGGTTCGCGAACGCGACCTCCTGCTCGCCGATGACGTCGCGCAGGCGACCGAACACGTGCTCGAAGCCGTCGTCGTGCTCGCGGGCGGAGCGCACGACCTTGAGGTGACAGAGGATGTCTCCGCTCGCGCCGATGGTCACCGCGCGCGCCCTCGCAGCGGGCTCCGGCGCGGGCTCGACGGCGGCCTCCACCGGCGCCTCGGCCTCGACCGTGGGCTCGGGCTCCGCGGGCGGCGGCGTGACCACGGCGGCCGCCGTCACGGGTCGGGCGGGCGAGCCGGCGCAGGCCGCGGCGACGACGGACGCCACCGACGCGAGGGCCAGGGCGCGGAGCGGAGTGGAGGAGCGCGGCATCGAGGACGGAAGGGTCCACGCAAAGGCGCAGCGGCGCAAAGCGACGACGGCTCGCCCCTGCTATGCCGTCCTCATGACCGAGCGAACGATCTGGGCGATCGACGGAAACTCGCAGCGACTCGACGGGGGCTCGATGTTCGGCAACGCGCCGCGCGTCCTGTGGGAGCGCTGGATCACGCCGGACGAGCGCAACCGGATCCCGCTCGCGTGCCGCGCGATGCTGATCCGGGAGGACGACGCGCGCTGGATCCTGCTCGAGACGGGGATCGGCGCGTTCTTCGAGCCCTCCCTGCGCGATCGCTACGGGGTCCAGGAGTCGCAACACGTCTTGCTCGAGTCGCTCGCCGCGGTCGGGGTGTCGCACGAGGACGTCGACGTCGTGGTGCTCAGCCACCTCCACTTCGACCACGCGGGCGGTCTGCTCGACGTGTACCGCGCGGGGGAGCCGGCCCGGCTGCTCTTCCCGAAGGCGAGGTTCGTGGTGGGCGCCGAGGCCTGGGAGCGCGCGACGCACCCGCACCCGCGCGATCGGGCGAGCTTCATCGACGAGCTGCCGGGCCTGCTCGAGGCGAGCGGGCGCCTCGAGGTCGTCGCCGGCGAGCGCTCCGAGGCGCTCGGCCCGGACTACCGCCTGCACCGCTCGAGCGGGCACACCCCCGGGCTCGTCCTCACCGAGGTCCCGAGCGCCGACGGCCCCATCGTCTTCGCGGCCGACCTGATCCCGGGCCGACCGTGGGTCCACCTCCCGATCACGATGGGCTACGACCGCTACCCCGAGATGCTGATCGACGAGAAGCGCGAGCTGCTCACCGATCTGTTGGCCCGCAACGGCCGGCTGTTCTTCACCCACGACTCGGGCTGCGCCATGGCCCGCGTCGCCCGCGACGACCGCGGCCGCTTCCACGCCGGCGAAGAGTGGGCCCGGCCCGAGGCCCTGGCCGTCTGATCAACCCTGGCCGTCGCGCCAGGCGGCGAGGAACGCGGTGACGCGGGCGGGGTCGTGGTGGTCGCCGTCTTCGAGGGAGCCGGTCTCCTGGACGTGGGCGACGCCGCCCTCGTCGTCGAGGACGACGAGGCAGGGGAGGCCGTTGCCGAGGGGGTCGCCGTAGCGCAGGGCGACGGCGCGGTTGGTGCTGGAGCCGCGGGGGCCGACGTCGACGTGGACGAGGCGCCAGCCCGCGGCGAGCTCGCGCGAGACGTCGGGCTGGTTCTGGAAGACCCAGTCGAGGCGGCGACACCAGGGGCACCAGTTGGCGCCGAACATCAAGAGGACGCGCTTGCCGTCGGCGGCCGAGGCGGCGACGGCGGCGTCGATCTGGGCCTGCGCGTCGGCGCTCTCGTCGTAGGGACGCGCCGTCTCGGGCACCGCGCTCGGAGCGGCGGTCTCCTTGGCGACCGAGACGGGGTCGCCCTCGACGGTGCCGCAGGCGGCGAGGCCGATCGCGAGGGCGAGGATCCAGAGGCCACGCATGGGCGAGATTCTATCAGCGCCGGAGCAGGAGCTTGCGCAGGCTGTCGGGCAGGCGAGGGCCCGGCGCTCGCTCGGCCGGCGCGCGGCTGAGGGTGTTGAGGAAGAGGAGCGTCTGGCCCGCGCGCTCCTTCGAGGCGACCCGCAGCATCCCCGAGAACGCCTTCGCGGTGTAGGTCGGGTCGAGGTCGAGGCCCGCGTGCTCGTGCGCGAGCCGCGCCGCGTTGCGCCCGACCGCGGTCTCGCTGCCGTACCCGGCGCCGAGCTCCTCGCCGTCGATCTCGACGTGATCGCGCGCCGGCCTCGTCACGTCCGGGAAGCGCTCGTCGAGGCCCTTGAGGTGCCGGACGGTGCGCTTGATCATCGAGTTGATCAGCGGCCCGTTCGCGACCGCACGCGGCACCACGCGCACCGCCACGACCCGCGAGGTGACGCCCGCGGCGGCGAGCCCGATCGCGAGGCCCGCGACCGTCCCGCCGGTCCCGAGGGGCACGAAGATCGCGTCCGGCTCGGGCATCGCGCGCGCCTCGATCTGGCGGGCGAGCTCGAGGCCGGCCTCCACGTAGCCGATCACCCCCGCGACGTTCGAGCCGCCGGGCGGGACGACGTACGGGCGCCGACGCTGCATCCGGAGGCGCGCGGCGAGCGCGTGCATCCGCGGGATCGCGAGCGCCGCCGCGCGGACCGGGTGCACCTCGGCGCCCGCGTGCAGCAGCGCGCGGAGCTGCTGCTCGGCGTGCCCGCTCCACGGCTGGGAGAAGGACACCACGTGCACCCGCAGCCGCACGTCCGCCGCGAAGACCGCCGTGGCCACCGCGTGGTGTGATCCGGCTGCCCCGGTGGTGATGAGGGTGTCGGCCTCGTGCGCCATCGCGTCGCCGAGGACGTACTCGAGCTTGCGAACCTTGTTGCCCCCGTAGCGCGGCGACGTGAGCCCGTCGTCCTTGATCCAGACGTCCGCGCCGACGCGCGTCGAGAGCGTCGGGACCCGCACGATCGGGGTCGGGAGCTCGGCCAGCGTGACGTAGGGGATGTGCCGGAATCCCCGCCATCGGTCGCTCAAGATGGTCACGTCGCGAGACCATACTCCGCCCGACCCGCGCTGGCACAGTTTGGCCGGCACGACCCTTGCTCATCCACCCATCCGGTGTGTCGGGAGGTCGTATGAGCGAGCGTGGACGAGGCCCTGTCGATGGAGCTGCGTTGAAGCACCCCCTGTTCTGGGGGGCGCTGGTCCTGCTGGTCCTCAACGATCACGTCCTCAAGGGCGCGGGGGTCCTCCCCGGCTGGGTGACGGGCAAGCTGAGCGACTTCAGCGGGCTCATCGTCGCGCCCATCGTCCTGAGCGTGCTCCTGCGCGCCCGCTCCGATCGCGGCCGCGCCGTCGCGTTCGCGCTCGTCGGCGGCTGGTTCGCCGCCGCCAACCTCTTCGCCCCGGTCGCCGCCGCGACGAGCGCGGTCGCCTCCTGGGTCGGCCTCTCCTGGACCTTCTGGGTCGACCCCACCGACCTCGTCGCGCTCGCCGCGCTGCCCGTCGCGTGGCAGCTCGCGAGGCGCCGCGAGCAGAGCGCGAAGAAGCTCGGCGAGCGGCTCGCGCTCGGCCTCGGCGTCGCCGCCTGCGTCGCGTCGCCGCCGCCCGAGCCGCAGTGGACGACCGACGCCTTCCTCGTCAACGAGACCGGCCGCAGCCTCGAGCTGCGGGTGCGCTGGGTCGAGGCGAGCGTGGACTGCGAGGCGATCCGGAGCCGCTACGCCGAGGCGCTGCCGCGCGACGTGTTCGGGCCGGGGACGACCTTCCTCGTCGAGCGGGACGCGACCCTGCCCCTCGACCGCGGCATCGCCGAGACCGGCGGCGGCACCCCCTGGGACGTGATGGAGACGCCCACGCCTCACGAGGGCAACTGCGACGTCGTCATGCTCAGCGCCGACGGCCTGCCCGACACGATCGTGTACTGGAGCGGCCTGTCGACGAGCGTGATCCCCGACGTGGTCGAGAACGACGACGACCGGATCGCGGTGCAAGACGGCTTGCGACTCACGTCGCCGAGCGAGGACGGACCGATCGCCGTCGAGAACGGCGTGGGCTACTTCCACGACGCGCCGGTCGAGCTCTACGACGGCGGCGCGACGTGCCGGGACTACGGCGCGATCACCGGCTTCGACTGGTCGGACCTGCCGAGCTGGGACCGCGCGCGGGTGCGGCTCGCGGACGTGCGGCCCACCCTCGACGGCTGCGTGCACCTCGACCTCGAGGTCGTCGAGGACTTCAGCGCGGGCTTCGGCGAGCCGACGAGCTTCGAAGCGTTCCTCTGCGTGCCGCCCGAGGACTTCCCGTTCCACACCAACGCCGAGGTCCGGATCACGAACGGCGGCTCGACCCTGCGGATGACGCGCGACCTCCCGATGGACGACGGCAGCCTCTGGCGGACCGGCGAGCTGTTCGTGTCGCGCGGCACCGACCGCCTCGTCGAGGGCCCGTTCTCGGTGGCGCTGACGACCGTCGACGCCGACTGCGGCGGCGTGCGCATGGCCTGCGGCGGCTTCCGCGTGCCCGCCGCGGGGGGCCTCACGATGGGCTCGACGACCCGCTACGTGCACCCGGGCGACGTGGTGGAGCGCGCTGCCGCCGACGGTCGCCGCGCGCGGCTCCGGGTCGGTCGCGCCGAGACGATGATGGTGACGCACACCGCGTGCGGCGCCGGGCGGGATCAGCTGGGCCAGCGCCTCGAGGCGCTGGTCGTCTATGGAGAGGAACCCCGATGAAGCCTTCGATTCTCTTGCTCACCGTGACCGTCGCGCTCGCCGGGTGCGCGGACACGTCGGCGTCGCTCGACTCGGGCCGGATGGGTCCGATCGGGTCGCGCAGCGTCACCCAAGGCGGCGCCCAGGACATCGGCTACTTCCGGTCCATCGTGGAGAGCGGCGGCGTGCCGCGGCCCTCGACGATCGAGGCGGTCGGCTTCTTCGCGGAGCACGCGATCGATCTGCCGGACGCGGACTGCGGCGAGGCCGTGTGCCTGCACGCGAACCTCGCGGTCGCGCCGGGCATCGACCAGGAGAGCAACTGGACGATGGCCTTCGTGGCGATGAACACGGCCGTCGACCCGCGCGCGCTCGCGCGGCCCGACACGCACGTCGTGGTCGCGGTCGAGGACACCGTCCGCACCGAGGGCTTCGCGCGGAGCGCGGGCCCGGTGCTGCGCGCGCTCGCCAACGAGCTGCTGCCCGGGGACCGGATCAGCGTGATCCGCATCGGCGCCCACGCCGAGGTGGTCGCGCAGGGCCTCGCGCCCGCGGACCCGGCGCTCGCCGCGGTGCCCGCCGCGTTCACGGCGACCGAGGCGACCTCGGCGCTCTACGACGGGCTCGCGCGCGCGTCGCTGGTGATCGAGGACGTCTCCGAGACCTTCGAGGGCGCCCACCGGGTCGTGCTCGTCACGAGCGGGATCGCCGACGCGGGCGTGACCGACGACATGCGCATCCTCGGCCTCGGGGACGCGCTCGCCAGCGAGGGCGTCGGGGTCAGCGTGGTCGGGCTCGGCGACGACTTCCGGCCCGAGCTCGCGACGCAGATCAGCGAGGGCGGCGGCGGCACCTACTCGTACGCGCAGCGGGTCGAGGACCTCGTCGAGGTCTTCACCCTCGAGGGGCGGACCTCGCTGTTCCCCCTCGCGACGGACTTCGAGCTCGTGGTCGAGCCCGCGCCCGGCTACCGGGTCGGTCGGGTCTACGGCGCGCGCCGCGCGTGGGCCGAGCAGAGCGCGGCCTACCTCAGCTCGCCGGTGCTCATGATCGGCAACCGCAGCGACGCGACCGACGTCGACGAGGGGCGCCGCGGCGGCGGCGGTGGGCTCTTCGTGGAGCTGATCGTCGACCCCGAGCTCGCGGCGAGCATCGGGCCCGGCGCGCCCGCCTTCTCGCTGCTCGCCCGCTACGTCGACCCGCAGACGGGCGCGACGGTCACGCAGACCCAGGAGGTCAGCAACGCGCTCGCCCCCGGCGCGAACCCGAGCGGCATGTTCCCCCACTTCGCCGACCCGCTGCGCGGCAAGGCCTTCATGATGCTGAACATGTACTTGTCGCTGCGGACGACGGTCGAGCTGTACCACGAGGGCAGCTGCGGCGAGGCGCTCGGCATCGTGCCCGCGATGGAGGGCACCTACGACGGCTGGCAGGGCGAGTACGAGGACCCGGACATCGGCGCGGACTGGGCGCTCCTCACCACCCTCTCCGAGAACGTCCGAGGCCTCTGCACGGGCGTCGCCCCGGTGGCCCCCGTCGCCCCCATGTCCTGCTTCTACGATTGACCCGCGGCTCCCCCTCGGGGGTCGGTTGACTTGATCGGGGGTGGGCCGCAAGGTCCGCCCTCGATGCGTTGGCTGACCGAGGTCCGAGCGGGCGTCGACGAGCGCCTGGAGCGCTACTTCGAGGCCAAGCGCGACGCGGCCCGAGGGCTCGCGCCGGAGTCCGTCGAGCTGGTCGACGCGATCGCGGCGCTGACGATGCGCGGGGGCAAGCGGCTGCGGCCGGCGCTGATGCACGCGGCGTTCTGCGCGGTGGCCCCCGATCGCGATCCCGCGGTCCTGCTCGACACGGGCGCCGCGCTCGAGCTCTTGCAGACCTACCTGTTGGTCCACGACGACTGGATGGACCACGACGAGGAGCGCCGCGGCGGCCCGAGCGTGCACGCCGCCTTGCGGGAGGCGCACGGGGGCGACGCGCACCTCGGGGCCTCGCTCGCGATCCTCGCGGGCAACCTCGCCTCCGCGTGCGCCTGGGAGCTGATCACCCGCGGCGAGCACCCGCGCGCGATCGAGCGCGAGGTCACCCGCGCGTTCCTGCGGATGCACCAGGAGGTCGTCTACGGCCAGCAACTCGACTTGCTGGCGACGTCGGACGTCTCGCTGATGCAGCAGCTCAAGACGGGCAGCTACACGGTCCGCGGTCCCCTGATGCTCGGCGCCGCCTTCGGCGAGGCCAGCGACGCGCAGCGCGAGGCGCTCCTCCGCTACGGCCGCCCCCTCGGCGAGGCCTTCCAGATGCGCGACGACCTGCTCGGCACCTTCGGCGACTCCGGCGCGACGGGCAAGGCGGTGAGCAGCGACCTGCGCGAGGGCAAGCGCACCGCGCTCGTGCTCGCGGCCGAGCGCCGCGCCGACGCAGCCGCGCGCGCGGACCTGACGCGCGCGCTCGGCGATCGGGGCGCGAGCGACGAGGCCATCGAGGCCGCGCGCGAGGTGCTCGTCCGCGTCGGCGCCAAGGCCGAGGTGGAGGAGAGGCTCGAGGCGCTGCTCGACGACGCGCGGCGCGCGCTCGAGGACGACTCCCTGCGCGAGCTGGGCCGCGAGCGGCTGCGCGCCCTCGCCGACCAGCTCGGGCGGCGCGATCGATGAGCGGCTTCGGGCGCGGCAAGGTCATCCTCCTCGGCGAGCACGCGGTCGTGTACGGCGTGCCCGCGCTGGCCGCGGGGCTCGAGCGAGGGGTCACCGCGACCGCCACGCCGGCCGCGGAGACGGAGCTCGCCTGCGCGCCCTGGGGCACCTCCGACGGGCTCGACGCGGACACCGATCTGGGCCGCGCCCTGCGCGCGGTGATCGAGGCCCACCCCGACGCGCCGCTGCCGCCCGTCCGCGTCGAGGCGGACGTCGCGCTGCCGGCGGGCGCGGGGCTCGGGTGCTCGGCCGCGCTGGGCGTCGCCGTCCTGCGCGCCCTCGACGAGCTCGCCGGCCGCGCCGCCAGCGACGCCGAGATCGCCGAGCGCTCGATGATCTGGGAGCGCGTCTTCCACGGCAATCCGTCGGGGCTCGACAACACCATGGCCGCGCACGGCGGCGTGGCGTGCTTCCGCCGGGGCGAGCCGCTCGAGCGCCTCGACGTGCGCGCGCCGCTGCGGCTGGTGATCGGCGACAGCGGCGAGTCCTCGTCGACGCGCGCGATGGTCGAGCAGGTCGCGCGGCAGCGCGAGCGCGACGCGGCCCGCTTCGACAAGAGCCTCGACGCGATCGGGACGCTCGTGAGCAACGCGCGGCTCGCGCTCGAGGCGGGCGACGCCCACGCGCTCGGGCAGCTCATGGACCTCAACCAGCACCTCTTGGCGGCGTGGATGCTGTCGACGACGGCGCTCGAGGACATGATCGGCGCCGCGCGCGCCGCGGGCGCCAAGGGCGCGAAGGTGACGGGCTCGGGCGGAGGCGGCTGCATGATCGCGCTCGTCGAGTCCGAAGAGGTCGGGGCGAAGGTCGTGGACGCGATCGAGGCGCTCGGCTTCGCCGCGTTTCAGACGGAGGCGGGATGAAGGCGACGGCCGTCGCGCGCGCGAACATCGCGCTCGCCAAGTACTGGGGAAAGAGCGACGACGCGCTCAACCTGCCGGCGGTGCCGAGCGTGTCGCTCACGCTCGACCCGCTCGTGACCGAGACGACGGTCGAGCTCGACGAGGGCCTCGACGACGACGTCTTCGAGCTCGACGGGCAGCCGGCCAAGGACGGCGAGACCAAGCGCGTGCGCGCCCTGCTCGACGAGGTGCGGGCGCTCGCCGGCGTCACGACCCGCGCGCGCGTCACGAGCCGGAACCGCTTCCCGACCGCCGCCGGCCTCGCGTCGAGCGCGTCCGGGTTCGCGGCGCTCGCCGGCGCGGCGTCCGCCGCGGTCGGCCTCGACGACTCGGCGGCGGTGCTCAGCGCGCGCGCGCGCCGCGCGAGCGCGTCGGCGGCCCGCTCGATCTTCGGCGGCGTCGTCGAGCTGCCGGCGGGGGTGCCGGGCGACGACGCGCTCGCCGCGCGCCCGATCGCGGCGGCCGACCACTGGGACCTCCGCGTCGTCGTCGCGATCACCGCGAGCGGCCGCAAGTCGATCGGCTCGCGCGACGCGATGGGCGAGAGCCGGCGCAGCTCGCCCTACTACGGCGCCTGGGTCGAGCACGCGGCGACCTCGACGCGAGCCATCTGCGACGCGCTGCTCGCCCGCGACTTCGCGGCCCTCGCGCCGCTCGTCGAGCAGAGCTTCCTCGCGATGCACGCGGTCGGCATGGCCGGGATCCCCTCGGTCCTCTACTGGCAGCCGGGCAGCGTCGCGGCGATCCGGACGATCCAGGGCCTGCGCGCCGACGGCCTGGACGTCTGCGCGACGATGGACGCGGGCCCCCACGTGAAGGCCGTCTGCACCGCCGCCGCGGCCCCCTCCGTCCGCGAGGCGCTCGCGGCCACCGACGGGGTGCTCGACACCCTCGAGGCGCGCATCGGGCCGGGCCTCGAGGTCACCCGCGGATGACGCGGGTCGTCGTCAGCGCGCCGGGAAAGCTCATGATCTCCGGCGAGTACGTCGTGCTCGACGGCGCCGAGGCCCTCGTCGCGGCCGTGGATCGGCGGCTCGTGGTGATCGGGTCGGCGGCGGCTCCCGACCGTTCGGGGGCCCCGAGCGGCGGTTCGCCCGACGGCGGAAGCCTTCCTCCCGAGGCTCTGTTAGCCCGTCAGTATGCCGAGGCAGCTCTCGGCGAGACCCCGATGGACCTCACCCTCGACGCGAGCGCCCTCCGAAGCGGAGCCCACAAGCTGGGGCTCGGCTCGTCGTCGGCCGCGTCGGCGGCCGCCGCGGGCGCGGTGCTCGCGTGGCGCGGCGAGGACCCGGCCGCCCACCGGCGCCAGATCTTGGGCTGGGCGCTCGCCGGTCACCGCGCGATCGCCCCCGAGGGCAGCGGGGCCGACGTCGCCGCGGCGACGCTGGGCGGGATCGTCCGCTTCACCCGGTCGCGCGCCGAGGCGGCCGAGTCGCTCGACTGGCCCTACGGCCTCTGGGTGGAGGTGGTCTGGACCGGGAAGCCCGCGCGCACGAACGTGCTCGTCGCCAAGGTGAAGTCGCTGGCCGTCTCCGACCCCGCCGCCTACCGCGCGAGGATGAGCGCGCTGCGCGACGCGTCGGACGCCTTCCTCGCGGCGTTCGTCGACGGCGACGCGGCGCGCGCGTGCCTCGCCGCGGACGCGCACGGCGTCGCGATGGGCGCGCTCGGTGACGCGGCCGACGCGCCGATCGTGACCGAGGAGCTCCACGCCGTCGCCGAGCTCGCGCGGACGTGCGGCGGCGGCGCCAAGCCCTCGGGCGCGGGCGGCGGCGACGTCGCGCTCGCGTTCTTCCGCCGCGCCGAGGATGCAGCGCGGTTTCGCGCCGGCTGTGCGGCGGCCGACTTGACCCTACTGTCCCTCACGTTGGGCGCCGAAGGCGTCCTGGCCACGGAGCGCTGATCGCGATGGTGACCTCTCGCATTCCCGGGTTCTACAAGCTCACCCTCGAGGAGCGCCGCCGCATCGCGGCCGAGGCGCTCGGCGTCGAGGTCGAGGAGCTCGAGCACGCGATCGGCGACGGAGGCATGGACGCCGCGCGGGCGGACAAGTGCATCGAGAACGTGGTCGGCACCTACGCGATGCCCTTCGCGATCGGCCTCAACGTGCAGATGAACGGGCGCGACTACCTCGTGCCGATGGTCGTCGAGGAGCCGTCGGTGGTGGCCGCGGCCTCGAACGCCGCCAAGATCATCCGCCACGGCGGCGGGTTCGAAGCCGAGGCCGACGCGCCGCTGATGATCGCGCAGATCCAGCTCGACGGTGTGACCGACGCGGAGGCCGCGCGCGCGGCGATCGAGGCGGCGACGCCCGAGCTGCTCGCGCTCGCCGACGACTCGATCCCTGGCCTCGTCGCCCGCGGCGGCGGCGCCCGCGCGATCGAGCTGCGCGACCTCGGCGACGGCTGGCTCGTCGCCCACGTCCTCGTCGACTGCCGCGACGCGATGGGCGCGAACCTCGTGAACACCGTCGCCGAGTCCCTCAGCGATCGCGTCGCCGAGCTCGCCGGCGGCCGCGCGGGGCTGCGCATCCTCAGCAACCTCAGCGACCGCCGCAACACCCGCGTCCGCTGCTCGATCCCCGTCTCGCAGCTCGCGTTCGGCGGCTACACCGGCGAGGAGGTCCGCGACCGCATCGTGAAGGCGAGCGAGTTCGCCGAGCGCGACCCCTACCGCGCGGCCACGCACAACAAGGGCACGATGAACGGCATCGACCCGGTGGTGATCGCGACGGGCAACGACTGGCGCGCGATCGAGGCCGGCGCCCACGCCTACGCCGCGCGCAACGGCCGCTACGAGCCGCTCTGCACCTGGCGCCGCGGCGACGACGGCGCCCTCGTCGGCTTCATGGAGGTCCCCCTCGCGCTCGGCACCGTCGGCGGCACCCTGCGCGTCCACGAGGGCGCGCGCTTCGGCCTGCAGGTCGCCGGCGTGGACTCCGCGCAGGAGCTGGCGATGCTGGCCGCGTGCGCCGGCGTCGCGAGCAACCTCGCGGCCCTCCGAGCCCTCGCGACCGACGGCATCCAGCGAGGCCACATGGCGCTCCACGCCCGCAGCGTCGCCATCGCCGCCGGCGCCCGCGGCGACCACGTCGAGCAGGTGGCCCGCGCGATCCACGAGAGCGGCGCGGTCACTGTCGAAGCGGCCCGCGAAGTCCTGCGCGCCCTGACCGGCCGCTCCGACGGGACCCCGCCTCTGGGCGTGCCCGCCGAGACCTGACCGCCCTCTGCCCCGAGGCCATGGGAGGCCATGGGGACGCTGTTCATCATGTTGTCTTTTTGACCCGATCGGTGAGAGCGACGGGGACGGACTCTTCGAACGTTCGCACCCCGACGACCTCGACCGCTCCGAGGCTCAGAGCGACCAGGCTTGCTCGCCGGTCGTGGGATCGATCGCGGTCATGCTGCTCGACGTGGTGACGATGGCGAAGCGGCCGTTGTTGACCACGTCGCGGACGCTCACGCCCATCGAGCCGCCGTGGAGGTCGAGGCATGTGCCCCGGGGCCATGGGGACGCTGTTCATCATGTTGTCTTTTTGACCCGCCCGACGACCTCGACGGCTCCGAGCCTCAGAGCGACCAGGCCTGCTCGCCCGTCGTGGGATCGATGGCGGTCATGCTGCTCGACGTCGTGACGATGGCGAAGCGGCCGTTGTTGACCACGTCGCGGACGCTCACGCCCATCGAGCCGCCGTGGAGGTCGAGGCGGTAGCGCTCCTCGCCGGTCTCCTCGGCGAGGCCGACCGCGAAGAGGCCGGTGCCGCGGCTGCCGTCGCGCTCCGAGCCGAGCACCACGGCGGTCCCGGGGAACGCGGCGCCGGCGAAGCAGCCGATCGCGGTGCCGCCGACGGGGACCAGATCGAGGGGGCGGCTCCACAGCTCGCGGCTGCGGCGGCGCGCGGTGACCTGGAGCAGCTCGGTGCCGCGTGGGCGGACGTGGATCTGGTAGCTGACCTCGCCCGCCGACACGGTGCGGCCGCGCCGGTTCATGCTGATGATCCCGCACGTGGTCGAGTCGCTGATGTGCGGCCGGGAGCCGTAGCTCGCGGAGCAGCTCGCCTCGTTGCCGGTCTCGAGGGAGAAGCTCGGGCGCGTCCCGTCCTCGAGCCGCAACGCGAGGCAGCGGTCGGTCACGCCGAACCGATCCACCTCGTCGGTCAGGCTGCGCACGAGGACGCCGTCGGGGGAGGTGATCGGGTGGAAGCGCAGCTCGAAGCGCGCGTCGTCGAGGACGACGAGCCAGTCGGGCCCCGCGCAGAGGAGGCGGATGTCCCGCGAGTCGGCGAGCGGCTCGCCGAGCCACCGCGGCGTCCCCGTCGCGCCGTCCAGGATGGTGGGCCGAGGGCGGCGGTCGCGACCCTGCGAGACGAGCACGCCGATCTCTCCCGCGCCGTCGCCGTCGAGGTCGTTGAGCAGACACGTGCGCGACTGGGCGTGCAGGGGCGCGGGCGCCGGCGCCGGCGTCGGCTCCTCGGGCGCCGCGATCGCGGGCGTGGGCTCGGGCGCGGGGGCGACGGTCGGCGCCGGCGCGACCACGGGAGCCGGCGGGGGCGACGGCCTCGCGCTGGAGAACGCGGCGAAGGATCCGAACAGGACGATCGCCGCGACGCAGCCCGGGAGGACGAGCACGAGCCCCGCGATCGCCAGGATCCAGCCGATCGGGCTCGAGCTCTTCGGAGGCGGCGCGGCCATCATGGGCGGCGGCGCGCCGAACGGCTGGAGCGGGCCGGTGACCGCGGCGACCTGGTAGCCACATCGAGGGCAGCGGAGCCAGCCGGGGGAGCTCGGGCCGAGGACGTCGCGGCACTGCGGGCAGATCGAGGGTTGCATGCTCGACGGACCTCATCGCACCGATCACCGCCCGACGCACCCTGCCGTCGCGGTGTCGCGGCATCAGAAGAACCGGCGTCGACGGACACCAACGCGTGTCGGGAGGTCGACATGCCGTACGCACGTGCGACGTGGTGGGTCGCAACTTGTCTTTCGTTCGTCAGCGCGGCGAGCGCGCAGGACCCGTCTTCGGAGATGGAATTCACGCTCGAGGAGACCGGGCAACCGCCGGCCCTCGCCGTCGACGATCGGCCGCCGTCCGAGCCCCTCGCGAACGCGCTGCGGCTCTACCAGCGCGAGCGCTACCTCGAGGCGTCCGTCCAGCTCTCGCGGGTGGTGTCGGGCGAGAGCGACGACTCGCCGGCGAACGTGCAGAAGGCGCAGTTCTTCCTCGCCAAGGCGCTCTTCCACCTGCGCTTCCACCGGGCGTCGCTGTCGCTGCTCGAGGAGATCGCGCAGGCGGGGCCGCGCCACGGCTACTTCGAGCAGGCGCTGCCGTGGCTCGCGCAGCTCGCGACGCAGCTCCCCGAGCCGGCCGGGATCATCGAGCTCGTCGGGCTCTACCCGCCCGAGATGGTCGACGCGCTCGCCCGAGACGAGACGCGCGAGGTGCACGACCACTTGCTCTATCTATCGGGGCGACACGCGTACGCGCAGAACGAGCTCGACACCGCCATCGCGCGCTTCGACCGCGTGAGCCCGAGCTCACCGCACTTCGTCCGCTCCCGCTTCTTCGCCGGCGTCACCCACGTCCGGCTGCGCCGCGCGCGGCCCGCGATCGCCGCGTTCCGGCAGGTGCTCGACGCGCCCGACGTCCCGTCGCGGATGCGGAACCTCGCGTGGCTCTCGCTCGCGCGCGTCTACTACACGGCCGCCAACCGCACCGACGAGATGGGCAACCGGACCCTCGACCCGGCGCTCCTCGAGAACGCGCTCGCCGCGTGGGATCGCGTGGAGCCCGCGAGCGAGCACTGGCTCGACGCGCTCTTCGAGCAGGCCTGGGGCCTCTACCTCGCCAACCAGGAGAGCCGCGCGATGGGCAACGTCTTCACCCTGCAGTCGCCGTACTTCGAGGGCGCGTACTACCCCGAGGCGTACGTCATCAAGGCCGTCGTGTTCTTCAGCGCGTGCCAGACCGAGAACGCGGAGGCGATGATCACGCAGTTCCACGAGCGCTACGACCCGGTGCGCGAGGAGCTCGGCCACACCCTCGAGGGGCTCGCGGACAACGAGGCGCTCTACCGCTTCCTCGTCGGCGTTCGCGAGGACCCCGACACGCTCGGGCCGCGCATCCGCGGGATCGTCTCGACCGCGCTCGCGGACCGGACGCTCTTGCGCCACCTCGAGTACGTGCGGGTGCTCGACGACGAGCTCGCGCGGCTCGAGGCCGGGCCCGAGCCGCTGCGCGCGTCGAGCCTCGGCGACCGCATCCGCGCCGACCTGACGGTCACTCGCTCGTTCGCCGTCGACCGCGGCGGCGACCTGGTCCGGGGTCGCTTCACGCGCCTCGTCGACGAGCTCGACGAGCTGATGACCCAGATGGACACCGTCGAGGTCGAGCTCTTGCGGGTCCGCCGCGAGGGGCTCAGCCAGGCGCAGCGCGACGAGCTCGAGCGGATCCGTCAGGCCGGCGGCCTGAGCGTCGAGGTGGACGAGGAGCACCAGATCTGGCCCTTCGACGGCGAGTACTGGCGCGACGAGCTGCCCTTCTACCGGCAGCGTGTGACGCCGATCTGCACCCGCTGAGGACGGAGTACCATCGGCGAGATGGGGCAGACGCTCTACTCCCACGCGCTACGGATCCTGACGTGCGCTCAGTGCGGCGCGCCGCTCGACGCGAGCGCCGAGGGCGGGCGCTTCACGTGCGCGTACTGCAGCGCCGTCTCGTCGTTCGCGCGGCGCGACGAGAGCGCGGACCTGTCGGCAGCGAGCGCGGGTCGCGCGGCGGACGTCTCCGAGCAAGAGCGCTACGCGCGCCTGCGCCAGCAGGACCGCCAGCCCGCGGCGATCCCGGACGCGATCGCCGCGCTGCTCGTCGACGGCCACCTCCCCGAGGACCGGGTCGCGAACGCCGAGGCGCAGTGGCGGGACGTGCGCTCCCAGATCGCGATCACCCCTTCGTTCCCGGTCTGCGAGCGCTTCTTCCACCTCACCGTGATCCTCGCGCCGCACTTCGACGAGCGCCGACGGCGCGCCGCGCTCGAGACGGCGGTGGAGCTCTTGCCGGACGCCGGGCACCGGCACGTGCTGCGCTGCATGCTCGCTCGGGAGGCGGCGCGCGCGCGCGACTTCACCGCCGCCGAGGCGTGGCTCGCTCCGGCGAATCCGCGGCCCACGGACCTCGAGCAGGACACCGCGTATCGGCTCGCCGCGGCCACCCTCGCGAGCGCGCGCGGCGACTACCCGAAGGTCGTGGAGCTGCTCGGGTTCGGGCGCGACGACGTGCCGCTCGAGAACCGCACCGAGGTGGCGTGCTGGATCCTCCGCATCGACGCGCTCGAGCACCTCGGCCGGGAGGCCGACGCGATCGCGGAGATGAACGATCTCGTGAAGCAGTGGGGCGTCGACAGGATCCGCCACACGATCGGCCTGCACGCGCCGCTGACGCTCTGCGAGCGCTCGTTCGGCGACGCCGTCGGCCGCGCCGCCGCGAAGCAGCAGGCCAACGCGCGAGGCAGCGCCGAGGCGGAGGTGCGCGCGATCGAGGTGAAGCTCGAGCAGCTCAGCCCCTCGTACGGCCGGCTGTTCTCCCAGCTCATGATCGGGACCGCGATCCTCACGTTCCTCTTCGGCAGCGTGTGGACCTGCGTGCTGACGGGGATGATCGAGACCGACCCGCTCTTCGGCATGCACGCCCGGGTCCTGTGCCCCCGCATCTGCGACGACTGCGTGCCGCCCTACCTGATCGAGAGCTGGAGCACGACCACCAACGGGAACAACACCAGCTCGTCGACAAACATCTACTGCAGCGACGCCGCCGGACGGATGGTGGGCATGGAGGCCAACAACCAGCTCTGGCTCGACGCGGTGAACGGCGCGCCCTGGCTCGACCGCTACGAGGTCCCGGGCGGCATGTGGACGATGTGGTTCACGATCATGGCGACGTTCGCCCCGTTCATGCTCGTGATCGTCTTCGCCCTCAAGCTGCGCGGCGCGCTCGCTCGACGCGAGCAGCGCGCGCGCGTCGCGCTCGACCTCGAGGCCGCACGAGCCAACCGCGCGCGCTTCGGCTGAGAGGTTGGCAACAAATGTGGCCGCGCGAAGCGCGGCCGGCTCAGAGCGGGCCCATGTCGAGGTCGACGCCGACGCCGGCCATGGTCGCGAGCGACAGCTCGCGGAAGCGGTGGTGCGAGTAGAGGCCGAGCCGCAGGAAGACGTCGATGGACTCGATGGCCGGGTCGGGCCACGGGAACGACGCCATCACGAACGGCCCCGCGCGGTGGCCGACGTAGCCGGCCGCGGGGACGACGCGCAGGGCGCTGAACGCGCCGAACCGCAAGGAGGGCCCCTCGGGGAGGCGAACCCCGAACAGGAGCACGCCTTCGTTGGCGAAGACCCAGTCGCCGTTGGCGGCGATCAGGTCGTCGCGCACGTCGAGGTAGTAGGTGCCGCGGTCGAGCACGTTGATCTCGAGCCACGGCGAGGTGACGAGGACGAGCTCGAAGGCCTCGCCGAGATCGACCGCGCCGCGCAGCACGGCCTTGAAGCGCGCCGACCACCCCGACGCGGCGCCGCCTTCGTCGAGGGGCAGGTCCTCGCTGCGCCATCCGTCGTCGTAGCCGGTCCGCTCGTAGAACCCCGCGCCCTCGAGCGGGATCGGCCAGATCGTCAGCGCGTGCAGCTCGGCGCGCAGGAACAGGAAGCTCGCCGGGCCGATCTGCGCGTAGCCACCGCCGACCGCGTAGATGGGCGAAAGGTACGTGGACACGCCGACCTCGAGGTGGTTGAGGCGAAGCGCCGCGTCGTCCTCGTCGTAGAGCGGCACGCACAGCCCGAAGCGGCCGTTGTACTCGGCGCCGGTCGGGTTGAGCAGGAGCACGAGCGAGTGGTGGCTCATCCAGCGCGGGTCGTCGCTGCGCCCGCACTCGGCGCGCGCGACGTTCGCCACGTTGAGCGCGAGGGCGACGACGAGCGCCGCGCGCGGGGTCGTCTGGGGCTCGCTTCGCGGGCCCGTCGAGGGGCAAGCCCCTCGACCACCCCCCTGAGAAGCTCGGCAACGAGGTCGCGCTGCCGCGCGACCAAGTCGTTGCCGACCTCTCAGGGCGTGCTCTGGCGCTCGCCGATGACCACGCTGGCGCACAGCTCGACGAGCGCCTCCGCGCGGAGGCTGATGACGGCGATCGCCTCGGGGTCGGGCTCGTGGGGGAAGAGCCCCGTGTCCACGACCACCGCGAACGCGCCGCGCTCGAGGTACTGCGGCGCGGTGTCCGAGCCGACGCCGCCCATCGCGACGAGGTCCTTGGTCTCGAACGCCTGCGCCAACCAGCCGACGTAGGACGGCCCGCCGAGCCCGGCCGCGGGGGCGATCGCGACGGGGCCCTCGAGCGTCCGCGTCGCCGAGCGCAGCTCGTTGGGCGTCGACACCGACGGCAAGACGTCGAGGCCGCGCGCGCGGCCCGTCTCGATCAGCTCCGGGTCGAAGATCGGCGAGATCACGAACTCCGCGCCGGCGGCGAGCGCGACGTTGAGGTGATCGGCGAGCACCACGTCGCAGAGGCCGACGGTGACGTCGGCCGCGTCGGCGACCTCGGCGGCGATCTCGGCCACGAACGGGATCGAGATCGGCAGCGCGAGCAGCTGGATGCCGCCCTTGGCGGCCGCGAGGGCCCGCGCGATGAGATCGTCGCGGTCCGGGGACCGGACGATGGCGGCGAGCCGAGTGGCGCGCAACAGATCGAGGGGCTCCCCCATGCGCGGAAGCTATCCTCCGAACCCTGGGGGTGGTCAAGCGCGGAGAGGTCAGCCCGGCCACTGCCGGACGGCCAAGATCCCCGACACGGCGCAGAAGCTCACCCACTGCCCCGGGTGCGTGGACGAGCCGCAGAGCAACAAGTTGTCGGCGACGGGGCTCCGGTGGGCGAGGCGGCCGCGCCGCATGAACTCGGCGGTCATCGTGGGGTTCATGCTGTCGCGCCAGAGGTGGAACTCCTGGCCCCACTCGACGGGCACGCGCGACGCGACGACGTCGAAGCCCGTGACGGCGTCGCGCCACCACGGCTCCTCGAGCATGCGGTCGAGGAGCGCGCGCTGGCCGCCGCGGCCCTCGCGCTCCGCCCAGGCATGATCGGTCGGCGCGACGAGCCGCAGCGTGCCCGGTCGCGTGTCGTCGACGGCGCCCGCGTGCACGAGCACCCGGCAGTGCTCGCCGCCGCCGGGCAGCCAGAACTGGAGGAACGGGACGTCCGGCGCGACCTCCGCGTGGAGGTACGCCGCGACGCCCGGCGACTGGAGCGGCAAGCGCGTGGTGCGGCGCACGAGCTCGCCGACGGGCGGGTCGAGCAGCCGCGCGTACGTCGCGACGCCAGGGGCGTTCGAGACGACGAGGTCGGCGTCGAGCCGCTCGCCGGACGCCGTCTCCACGCCGAGGACGCGGCGCCGGTCGCGGACGATCCGCGCCACCGGGGTCGACAGGCGCACCTCCACGCCGCGCGCCTCGGCGATGCGCGCGAGCGCCTCGGGGATCCGGCGGATGCCGCCCTTGGCGGAGTACGCGCCGACGCCGTGGACGAGCGCGGGGACGAACGCGAGCGGCGCCGGCGCCTTGTCGAGCGGCTGCCCCGCGATGTGCGTCCAGATGCCGAGCGCGTCGCGGACCGGCTCCGGGAGCCCGGCGTTCCGCAGGTGCGCGTCGAGGCCCCGCAGCAGGAACAGCCCCTCGCGGACGAGGCCCTCGCGGAGCAGGCCCTTGGCGCCCGCGAAGGGCGAGCGCTGGAACGGCTCGAGCCGCTCGTAGATCCGCGCCATCTGCCGGACGAACGCGCGGTAGCGGTCCGCGGTGGAGCCGCCGAAGGCGCGGTCGAGGCCTTCGGTCGTCCGCTCGACGTCCTTGAAGATCACGACGTCGGGCGCGTCGGGGCGGCGCACGCGGTAGACCTCGTCGAGCGGGATCGGGTCGACGTGATCGACGAGGCGCTCACCGATCTGCTCGAACGCCCACTCGAGGCCGGGGCGGTCGAGCAGGATGTAGGGTCCGCCGTCGTGCGAGCGGCCGTCGACGTCGAAGCCGCCCGCGAGGCCGCCCGCGGTGTCGCGCGCCTCGAGCACGGTGACGCGGACGCCGCGGTCCGCGAGCGTGATCGCGGCGGTGAGCCCGCCGACGCCGGCGCCGACGACGATGGCCGTGGTCATGGTCCCGCCTCCTCCAGGTAGCCGGCGAGGTGCTCGGCGACCTCGTCCGCGCGCGAGAGCGCCATCCAGTGCCGCGCGCCCGGCAGCACGTCCATCCGCGCCTGCGCGAGGAGCGCGCAGAGGCGCTCGCCGTGGGCGGGCGGGAAGTGCCCGCTCCGCTCGGCCCAGAGCAGGCGCACGGGCCGCTCGATGTGCCAGTAGATGGAGGGCAGCCCCGGGAGCGCGGCCTCGTAGTCCTCGCACATCTTCGCGAGCCGCGCGCGGACGGCGGGTCGGAAGAACGCCGTCCGGAAGTCGCGATCGAGCGCGGGCGAGAGCTGCTCGCCGGGCCCGAGGAAGGTGCGCTTGCACTGCGCGTAGACGACGCCCGGCGCGAGCGAGAAGGCGGCCCCCGCGAGCCCCGCGCGGCGCATGATCCGGATCTCGGGCGAGGTCGCCTCGTCGCCGAAGAGGAGCGCGCTGAGCGCGGTCACGCTCCGCACGCGCTCGGGCCGACGCGCCGCGAGGACGAGCGCGGGCGGCGCCCCCATGTCGGCCCCGACGAGGTCGGCGCGCGCGATCCCGAGCGCGTCGAGCGCGCGCTCGAGGTGCCCCGCGAGCGCCTCCGGATCGGCCGGCCCGTCGACCTCCGCGGAGCCCCCGAGGCCTGGCCAGTCGATCGCGATCACCTCCCGGCCGCGCTGCGCGAGGGCGGGCGCGACGTTCGACCAGACCTGCAGCGTCTCGGGGTAGCCGTGGAGGAGCACGACCGGCGGGCCCTCCCCGAGCCGCGCGACGCGGAGGCCGGCAACGGTCCGGGTCGAGAGGAGCCCGCCGCCGAGCACCGCGCCGTCGTCGACGAGCGCCCGCGTGATCGAGCGCGCCGCGCGCATGACGCCGGTGGCCGGCGCGAGTGGCGGGAACGCGGCCTCGTCGAACGGCGGCAGGAACAGCGCGCCGCGCGCGCTCGCGTAGCGGTAGACGGGGTCGGCCACGGTCGCGAGGGCGGCGGTCCGCAGCGACGCGCTCGGCAGCCGGAAGCCGTCGATGGGGGTGTCGGGGCCGTCGACCTCGGTCGCGTCGCGCGGGTCGCCGAACCAGTCGAAGGCGTGCGAGACGAGCATCACCTCGTCGGTCGGGTCGGCGCCGATGTGTCGGCAGGCGACCGCGTCGAGCGCGACCGCGTCCGTCGAGGCGTAGACCCGCCGCGGCCGCAGCGTCGCGGCGCCGCCGCCGAGCACACCCATGAGGCCGTCGGGCACGTGATCGGTCGCGTCGAGCAGCGCGACGTGCGGCGGGAACGCGTCGAGCCCCATGAGCGCGATCGTCTCGCGCTCGGTGCGGCGCTGCGCGAAGAGGTGCTCGTCGATGCGATCCCCGAGCCCCTCGGCCGCCTCGAGCGAGAGCAGCGCGTTCGAGGTCGGGTGCCCGCGCAGCTTGCCGAGGAGGACGCGCACGTCGGCGTCGCGCCAGGTCGCCGACATCGTGGAGAGGTCCATGCCGCGCGCGTACGCGTGGGGCGCCGCGTCCTCCTGCGCGTCGACCACGTCGACGTCGCCGAGGCCGAGGTACGCCGCGACCTCGCGGACGGAGCGGTTCGCGTGGAACGCGTCGTAGTGGTTGCGGGCGTCGATCAGCCGCGCCGTCGCGCCGCGCGCCTCGAGCCAGGCGAGGACCGCGCGCGTGACGGGAACGGAGACGGCGGGCGACGGATCGCGCGCGTCCGTCACGAGCATGAACGTCGTCTTGACGGCGACGACCGGCGCCTCGTGGCGCGCGAGCTCGTCGGCGAGCCCGGTCGCGTCGAGCGCGGCCTGGACGGCGGCCGCCGGGTCGTCGTCCTCGCGGACGATCACGCGCCCGCCTTTGCCGAGCGGGTTGCGCCACGCGGTGCCCGCCGCGTCGGGCCGCGCGACGAAGCGCTGACCGACCGCGGCGAGCGACGCGGTCAGCGCGTCGAGCTCGACGATCGCGCGGTCCTCGGCGTCGAACGCGTCGGCGAGGATGGTGAAGATGCGCGCGTGGCGGAGCTCGTCCTCGGCCATGTGCGCGAAGCCGGCGGCGTCCGCTTCGTGGCCCTCGATCGAGCGCGCGAGCTCCGTCATCCGGCGCCACGCCATCGACGCGGTCGTCTCGGCGGCGACGTTGAAGCGGCAGAAGTCCGAGAAGGTGTTCCAGTGCAGCGCGCCGCGCACCGCCTCGGGGACGCGCCCGCTCGCGACGCCCGCCAGCTCGAGCGCCTCGGCGACGAGCCGCGACACGGGGGCCTCGGTCCACTCGAGGTGATTCTGTCGGCTCGAGACCCAGCCGCCCACGACGCCCTCGACCTGCGCGGCGAGCGCCCGCGCGCGCAGCAGCGGCTCGCGGCGCAGCAGCGCGCCCCGCACCCACAGCGTGTGGACCGTCTCGTCGCGCCACGCCCAGCGGATCGCGCGCGCGACCGCCGCCCGCGTCGCGTCGTCGAGGGGCATCTTGGCGAGCCGCGCCTCGATCACGGAGCCGCGGTAGGCGACGGTGACGATCGCCTCGCGCTCGACGCCGATCACCCACAGCGCGTCGAGCTCCGCCTCGGGGCGGCCGGCGTGCCGCGCCGCCAGCTCGGCGAGCTGCGCCTCGAACTCGCGGACGATGGCCTCGATCATGAGGAGGGACGGAGGCTATCACCGAGCGTCGAGCGCAGAGCTCACTTCGGGAGCGTGGTCTCGCCCGCCAGGGCCGCGGCGAAGCGCTCGCGGGCGCTCGGCGTGGTGCTGAGCCGGTACTCGATGCGCCAGATCCGGAGCTCGCCGTCGCGCCCACCGGAGACGGCCGCGCTCGCGTCGGGGGTGATCGCGACGCAGCTCGCGCGCGGGCCGTGCGTGCCGAGCCGCGTCACGGAGAAGTTGGGGCCGACCACCATGACGCGGTCCTCACCCGTGATCGCGGCGATGATCCCGCCGTCGTGGCTCAGGGCGAGCTCGCGCGCTTCGCGCAGGCCCACGCGCTCGGGCTCCAGCGGATCGAACCCCTCCGGCACGTCGTCGTCGGGGTACTGCAAGAGCAAGTGGTCTTGCAGCGGCAGGGCCGCCGTCGAGGCGTCGGCGCAGAGGGTGACGCGAGAGGCGGGCTCGCGCGACAAGGGCGCGCGCTCGCGGCGATCCGTGATCGACCAGAGCGCGGGGATCCCCGTCGCGCAGGCGATCGCGATCGTGTCGAGGCCGGCCACCACCGAGCAGTCGGTGGCGTCGGCGACTTCGAACCGCGCCTGCCACGCGCGCTGGGAGCGGTCGTAGACGTCGACCCCGTTCGGCCCCGCGACGAAGACCAGCGCTCCGTCCTCGCTGATCTCGACGTCGCGCGCGTCGGCCACGAGGCCGATCCGCTCGGGAGCCTCGGCGCGCGGGGGGACGACGTAGAGGACCCCGCCCGCGATGACCGCGACGGCGCCGTCGGGTCGCACCGTGACGGCGTCGATCGATCCGGCGGCCTCGAAGCGCACGTCGCGTCGCTCGCCGCCGTCGAGGCGCAGGTGCAGGACCGCGAGCCGCCCCTCGTCCTCGCGGTGCACGACGGCGGTCAGGCCGACTCGATCGGGGGCCCACGCCACCCCCACGATCGGCCCGCCGAGGTCGGGGACGGTCTGGTCGAGCCAGGTCTCGAAGATCCCGTACCGGCTGCACCACGCGGCGATGCGCTCGACGAAGGGTCGGATCGCGACGAGCCGGCGCGCGCCGGAGATGCGATCGACCTCGTCCTGGAGCACCGCCAACGCTCCCTGGAGATCGCCGGCGTCGAGCTTGGAGGTCATGGCCTCGACGTGCCCGCGGATCTTGGCGCGCCGCGCGGCCCGATCCGCCGCGCTCGCGGGCCGGGCCACGAGGTGCGGGGCGCGCGGCTGGTGGTCGCGCACGAACACTTCGAAGAGCCCGTGGTTGTAGGCGCCGAAGAGGCGTTTGGCCCCGGGCGCGTAGGCGAAGTGGTACCCGAGGCGCTTCGTGCGCAGGCAGCGGCCGGTCGACAGCTCCCAGAGCGAGAGCGCCTGGTCGTCGTCCCACGCCACGAGGTACCTCCACTCCCATCGAAACGCGTGGCGAGGTCGCCGGGCGCGGAGCCGGGTCGCCGGGGTGTCGCGGACGGTGCCCCACGAGATCAGGGTGTCCCGCTCCACCCTCGGGCCGCCGAGGCCCACCTCGAGGTCCGAGTGCGGGCCGACGGAGATCCACTCGATCCCGTCGAACCGGCGAGCCGGCTCTTCCCACCAGAGGCCCGGCGTTCGCTCGAGGTGCTCGATCGTTCCGTCCGCGCGCGCCACCGCGACGTTGAAGTGCCGCGCGGAGATGCGGACCACCGGCGACCCCGACGTCGGGAGGAGCTCGACCGCCCCGGATGCGAGCTCGACGCGATGCGCGCGCCCGCCCGCGGCGACGTACGCGCGGCCCCCGTCGACGGCGAGGGAGGTCACCGTGGCGCCGAGGCGCACGGCGCGCAGCGCGTCGGTCGCGGGGTCCCAGAGCGCGACGCCGTCGTCCGTCGGCCAGACCACCCTCGCCCCGTCGACCGCGAGCGAACCGCGGGGCGTGGCCTCGACGCGCCCGAGGATCGCCGCGTCGGCGAGGTCGAACGCGAGGACCTCACCGCTCTTCGTCAGCGCCGCCCCGAGGGTCCCGTCGTGGCTCACCGCGAAGTCCGTCAGGTACTCCCCGAGCGGACCGATCTTCTCCGAGGCGAACCCCGGCTCTGTGTCGCTCGGCGGCTTGGGCAGCGTGTCCGGCGAGAAGCCGGCGCGGCGCTCCTCGGCGGAGCGCTCCGACGACGAGACGTACGCGGGGTCGGCGCTCTCGTGGTGCAGCCACGCCATGAGGCGGTGGCCTTCCCACCGGTAGAGCTGCCGCCCCTTGTGCGCGTCGTGGAGACGCTGCCGGGCCTCGTCGTCTCGCAGCTCGGCCGCGCGCCAGCGGCGGAGCGCGTCGTTGTAGGTCGCCCACAGGTGCTCGGGCTCGACCGCGAGCGCGCGCTCGAACAGCGCGGCGGCCTCTTCGTCGCGGCCAAGATCGAGCAAGGACACCGCGCGGTTGTTGAGCGCGTCCGCGAGGTCCTCGGCGGGGTCGGGGACGGGGCGCGCCGGCTCGCCCGTCTCCGCCTCGTAGATGGCGCGCAGCGCCTCGGCGATCGCGAGGAAGTCGTGGGGCCGCGCGTCAGGGTCGGTCTCGAAGCAGCGCGCGAGCAGGTCCATCAGCGCTGTGGGCATGCGCGCGCCCGTCGGCGCCGCGCGGTATGCGGCGAGCGCCTGCGCGGCGAGCGTCCCGCTCCGCCACGTCGCGGCGCCGGCGAACGTCTCGAGCACGGTCAGGCCCCACGACCAGATGTCCGTCCGGCGCGTGAGCGGCTCCGCGGCGCCGCGCGCCTGGCTCGCGCGGTACTGCTCGGGCGAGGCGTAGAGCGGCGTCATCCCCGCGTAGGCCGCGACGATCGTCTCGGTCTCGTCCCCGCCGCCGTCGAGCGACGCGGTCACCTTCGCGAGCCCGAAGTCGGCCACCTTCGCCTCGCCCTCGAGCGTCAACAAGACGTTCGCGGGCTTCATGTCCTGGTGGATGAGGCCGTGCGCGTGCGCGTGGTGCAGCCCGTACGCGATCTGGAGGGCCAGATCGATCCGCCGCGCGATCGGCGCCTCGCCCTCGTCGAGGCGACCGTCGCGGATCGCGTCCAGGAGGCTTCCTCCCTCCATCAGCTCGGCGACCAGCCACGGGAACCCGCGCCGCAGTCGCACGTAGTAGCAGTCGACGACGTGCGGGTGCGACTCGAGCGACGCCCACGCCTCGGCCTCTTGCGCGAAGATCGCGGCGCCCCCGCGGCCGAGCAGGTCGCGGCGCGGGATCTTGAGCGCCAGGTCGATCCCCCAGCCCGGGTGATGCACCTGGTAGACGGTGCCCATGCCGCCGGACCCGAGCTTCTTCCGTCTCTCGAAGCGGACCGACCACTCGTCCTCGGTCATCGGTCGCCCGTTCAGTCCTGGGCCGCGCCGGCCTGGATCCACTCGCGGATCGCGGCCAGGTGCTGCGCGGGGATCTCCCCTCGCCCGAGGGGCATGCGCTCGCCGCAGACGTGAGCGCCCGAGGCGTCCTCGCCCTGGAGCTTCTGCACGAGGAGCGACGCGTCGGGGTCGCCCGGGGCGACGCGCTCGAGGCTCGTGGTGCGGCAGAGGATGGAGCCGTCGGAGCGCACCCCGACGAGCGCCGCGTGGCCGGCCGCGACGTCCCGCAGGTCCAGGTGCCCGGACGCGCGGTCGTCGTGGCAGAGCGGCGTCGCGCAGCGCGGCGTCATCACCTGCGCGTGGATCGCCGACCACCGCGGCTCCACCGGCGGGACGCACACGCCCTGCGCGGCGTCGCACGCGGTCCTGTCGCTCGTCGTCGCGCAGTCCGCGTCGACGGCGCACTCGACGCACTCGCCGCGCGTGACCTGACAGATCGGCGTGGCGCCGAGGTGGCCGCAGTCGTCGTTGGCGACGCACGGGCCGCACACCCGCATGTCCGGGTCGCAGCGCCCGGCGGTGGCGAACACGCACTCGTCCGACGTCGCGCACGTGCGGGTGACGGTGGCGCCGATGAGGTTGGCCTGGCCGTCCGCGCGCGGCTGCGTCCGCTCGATCACCGGCGTGCCGCAGCGCAGCCAGTTGCGCAGGATCTCGAGGCCCTCGTCGGTGTCGACCTCGGGCAGCGGATCGCCGCTCGTGGACCCGGGGATCGTCCGCTCGTAGACGGGCGCCGCGGAGCGCGCGAGGCGCCCCTCCTCGCCGGGCGGCATCATGCCGCTGCTGACCTGCTGCCAGATGTTGGTGCGGAGGCCGAACACGCGGCGCTGGTGCACGTCGAGGCGCTCGACGTCCCCCGCCTCGGGGCCGAGCGACGCGAGGCCCAGGTCGAAGTCGAGCCCGAGCGGCGCGCCGTGGCGGGCCTCGGCCTCGACGCCCTCGCTGTGGCAGAAGCTGCGCGCGCCGCACGATCGGATCATCAGCGCTTGCCCCTCGTAGGCGGGGATCCCCTCGCGCGTCGAGACCACGGCGGTCGCCGCGGCCTCGTCACACGTCCCGGGGACCGAGCAGCCCGCCAGGAGCGCCGCGAGGGCGAGCGCCCTCAAGGCGCGGCCGTGAGCTGGTAGACGCTGCCGTCCATCCCCAGCAGGTACAGCTCACCGTCGCCGCCACGACCCCAGGAGACCACCATCCCGGGCGCGGACGGCCCGTCCTGCACGTCCACCGCCGCGCCACCCTCGACGCGGAACGAGGTGACCTGACCGGAGCAGTAGTCGGCGTAGAAGTAGCGCCCCGCGTAGCAGCTCGGCAGCGCGCTCCCGCGGTAGACGTGACCGCCCATCATCGCGCAGTGCCCGCCCGAGTGCGGGAACTCGTGGATCGGCGGCTCGCTCGAGAGGTCGCAGCCGCTCGCCGGAGAGTTGCAATGCATGTTGCCCTCGACGACCGGCCAGCCGTAGTTGCCGCCGCTCGTGACGAGGTCGACCTCCTCGAAGCGGTCGTTGCCGACCTCGCCGACGATCAGGTCCGTGCCGTCGAAGGTGAAGCGGTACGGCAGGCGGAAGCCGTACGCGTAGATCTCGTCGCGCATCGTGGCGGTGCCGGTGAAGGGGTTGTCGCCCGGGATCGCGTAGGGAGCGGCGCCGTCGACGTCGATGCGCAGGATCTTCCCGTTCAAGGACGTGAGGTCCTGCGCGAGCGCCATGCCCGAGCGCGCCTCGCCGTCGCCGATCCCGATGTAGAGGTAGCCGTCCGGCCCGAACGCGAGGTGCCCGCCGGTGTGCGCAGCCTCGGGGTAGTCCACCTCGAGGATCGTCTGCTCGCTGGTCGGGTCGACCGTGTCGGCGTCGCCGAGGGTGAACGACGCGATCCGGAGCGTGGTGGCCCCCGTCGCGTAGCTGACGAAGACGCGCCCGTCGCTCGGGTGGAACGCGAGGCCGTTCAGGCCGTGGTCCCCGCGCAGGACGACGGAACCGGAGAGGTCGAGGAAGGTGCCCGTCACCGAGCCGCCGCGGGCGATCTGGATGCGGCCGCCGATCTCGACGATGAAGAGGCGATCGTCGCCGTCGGGCGCCGTGACGAGGATCGGATCGCTGAGCCCGGAGAGGACCTCGGTGACCGCGAGCGCGCCGCACGCGCCGCCTCCGTCGGGCGGCGAGCCGCCGTCCGAGTCACCCGCGTCCACCGCCACCGCCGCGTCCGAGCCCGCGTCGGGTCGAGCGGGGCCGGAGCCGTCGTCGCAGCCCGTGGACAGCGACAGGAGAAGAATCCCGAAACCGAAAGAGAAGCGCATGGGCGACAAGGTAGCGAAAACCGCGCGAGCGCGGGACCTCGACGATGCCTATGTCAGCCATGGGCGTGGGCACCGATAACCGGAATGGCCTATGCTCCGCCCGGGTTTCGCCGGACGAATCACGTCTGAGCGGGGGGGACGTCCAAGGTAGTGCTCACGTATCTGTATCTGTTCTCGGTCATCGTCGGGGGCGTGCTGCTCGCCGCGTCCATCCTCCTCGGAGGCAAGGACCTCGACGCCGACGGTGACGCAGATGCCGACCTCGACGCAGACCTCGACGCCGACGCCGATGCCGATCTCGACGCAGACCTCGACGCGGACGCCGACGCGGACGTGGAGGCCGACGCGCACGGCTCCCTCGGCAAGGACGTCGGAGGCCACGGCGACGTCGCGGGGTTCCTCTACCTGTTCCTGTCGCTGCGGTTCTGGATCTTCTTCCTCGCGTTCTTCGGGCTCACCGGGATCGTGCTCGACGTGTTCGGGCTCGTCTCCTCGGAGCTGCTCGGCCTCGGCCTCGCGATCGGCATGGGCCTCGCGGTGGGCGGCGGCACGACCGGCCTCATCAAGAAGCTCACGAAGGACTCGGCGGGCGCCGTCGTCACCAGCAAGGACTACGTCGGCAAGACCGCGCGCGTCCTCGTGCCGTTCGAGGGCGCGAGCGTCGGCAAGGTGCGCGTCGAGATCGGCGGCCGGAGCGTGGACTTGCTCGCCTCGGGCGTCGAGGACGAGGACGAGCCGGGCTACGGCGGCAAGGAAGAGGTCTTGATCGTCGAGATGGACGGTAGCCGGGCGCGGGTCGCGCGCCTCGAGTCGAAGAAGGCCTCGCGCTGAGCGCTTGCTTCTAGGATCAAACGAAGACGGTGCCCGCGCGCCGTCGGGGGGCTCCCGACGCGGGAGAAGGAGAGAGACGAACGATGTTACCCACAGTATGGCTCGTAGTATTCGGGGCCCTGGCCGTCGCGGTCGGGACGCTGATGCTCATCGCCATCGTGCGCAATCTGCTGTTCATCGCGCGCCCGAACGAGGCCCTGATCTTCAGCGGTCAGCGGTACACGGCGCCTGACGGACAGGTGGTCGGCTACAAGGTCGTCCGGCAGGGGCGGCGAGCGCTGAAGATCCCGATCATCGAGCGCATCGACAGGATGGACATGACGCTCATCCCCGTCGACGTGGTCGTCCAGAACGCGTACTCGAAGGGGAACATCCCCCTGATGATCCACGCGATCGCGAACGTGAAGATCCACAGCGACGATCGGATGATCGGGAACGCCATCGAGCGCTTCCTCGGCAAGCCGACCGGTGAGATCCAGCTCGTCGCGCAGCAGACCCTCGAGGGCGCGCTCCGCGAGGTGCTCGCGCAGCTCACCCCCGAGGAGGTCAACGAGGACCGCCTGAAGTTCGCCGAGCGGCTGCTCCAGACGGCCGAGGACGACCTCGACAAGCTCGGGCTGCAGCTCGACACGCTCAAGATCCAGTCGGTCTCCGACGACACCGGCTACCTCGACTCGATCGGCCGCCCGGCGATCGCGCAGGCGCTGCGTGACGCCGAGAACGCCGAGAACCAGGCGATGCAGGAGACCGCGCAGGCCCAGGCCGAGGCGACCCAGCTCGCCGAGGTGTCCAAGGCCGAGGCGCAGCTCGTCGTGCAGCAGAAGCAAAACGAGCTGCGGCGCGTGCAGGCCGAGCTCGAGGGTGAGGCGGCCGCGGTCGAGCGCGAGGCCGAGGCGGCCGCGAAGACCGCGCGCGCCGAAGCCGAGAAGGAGCTGCAGGAGATCCGGGCCCGCCTGGAGAACCTGCGCCTGCAGGCCGAGGTGATCATCCCCGCGGAGTTCGCGCGCCAGGCGCGCGCGATCGAGGCCATCGGCCGCGCCGCGCCCACCAAGGAGAACGGTGAGGCGGCCGTCGAGGTCCTGCGGATGATGACGGACGCGTGGAAGTCGATGGGCAACCAGGCCCGCGAGCTCTACGTCATCCAGCACCTCGAGGACATCGTCGGGACGGTCGTCGACCAGCTCGACAACATCGAGATCGACGAGGTGAACGTGCTCGACCAGGGCGACGGCCAGGGCCTGAGCAGCTACGCGGCGACCTACCCCAAGATGGTCGCCGAGGTCATGAACGCGCTGAAGGAGACCACGGGCGTCGACGTCACGGGGATCCTCAAGGGTGAAGAGAACAGCGGGCAGACCCGACGCGCGTCGGTCATGCCGCCGAGGGGGGTCTGATCATGGGTGCCGTACTGGCGTTGTTCGGGATCGCCGTCATCGGCGTCGTGGCGAGCGTGATGCTCATCAAGAACATCCTGTATGTCTGCCAGCCCAACGAGGTGCTGGTGTTCAGCGGGCGCGCCCGCTCGACGGAGGGGCGCACCCTCGGGTACCGCATCATCAAGGGCGGCCGCGCCTTCCGGATCCCGCTGATCGAGACCGTCGATCGGATGGACCTGACGAACATGATCATCGAGCTGCAGGTCCGCGGCGCGTACTCCAAGGGCGGCATCCCGCTGACCGTGCAGGGCGTCGCGAACCTCAAGGTGCCGGGTGAGGAGCCCCTCATCCACGCCTGCCTCGAGCGCTTCCTCGGCAAGTCCCGCGCGGAGATCATGAAGGTCGCCCGCGAGACCCTGGAAGGGAACTTGCGCGGCGTCATGGCCACCCTGACGCCGGAGCAGGTCAACCAGGACAAGGAAGCCTTCGCGATGAAGCTCACGGAGGAGGCCGAGCACGACCTGACGAACATCGGGCTGGTGCTCGACACCCTCAAGATCCAGAACGTGAGCGACGAGGTGGGCTACCTCGACGCGATCGGCCGCATGCGCTCCGCCGACATCCGCCGCAAGGCGCAGGTCGCCGAGGCGCAGGCCGAGTCGGAGGCCAAGATCCAGAAGTGGCGCAACACGCGTGAGGCGGAGCTCGCGAAGCTGAACGCGCAGATCCAGGTCGCCCACAAGGAGACCGAGCGCCGCATCGGCGACGCGCGCACCAAGCGCGAGGCGATGATCGCGGAGCAGCGCGCGGAGGTGCAGGCGCAGATCGCGCAGTCCACCGCGGAGATCGCCATGCAGGAGGCTCGCATCGATCAGGTCCGCCTGAAGCTGCGCGCCGACATGGTCGAGCCCGCCGAGGCGAGCCGTCGCCAGGCGGAGGAGAACGCGAAGGCCGACGCGGCCGACATCATCGAGCAGGGCCGCGCCACCGCGGAGGTGCTCGCGAGCCTCGCCACGACCTACCGAGCCAGCGGCTCGGCGGGCCGGGACGTGCTCCTCATGCAGAAGCTCGTGCCGATGCTCCGCAAGGTCAGCGGCACGATCGGCGACATCAAGGTCGACAAGCTCACCGTCATCGGCAACGGCAACGGCTCGAGCAACGGGTCGAGCGACCTGGCGACGACGCTGGTGCGGGCCAACGAGCAGGTGAAGGCGGCGACCGGGGTGGACATCCCGAAGCTGCTCACGGAGCGGATGACGCCGGCGAGGGAGTGAGCATCCCCAGGTGACACTTCCGGCCGCGGGAGTGTCGCCTCTGGGGTCTCGGAGCCCCCGCGAGGGTGTCGGGTCGGCGCGACGTTGTCGCCCGATCCAGCCCCCGCGGGGGTTCTCGCGTTCGTGGCACGCGCGTTGCGCTGGGACTCGGTCCATGTCGTCCGAAGCGCTCGGGATCGCGTACTACCTCCACCGCTCCACGCCCGACCTGGCCCGCACGATGGTGCGCTGGCCACGCGGGGTGACGCAGGCGCCGCCGGACGAGACCGACCGGCTGCCGACGCGCGACCTGGCGGCGCTGCTCGAGTCGCTCGAGCGAGCGGGCGGGAGCGCGCTGGCGGCGCGCGCGGGCGTCGACGCGGGGCTGCGGCCCGCCACCGCGCTGCCGCTGCTGCTGCGCTCGAGCGCGAGCGTGGAGGCCCAGATCGAGCGGGCCGTCGCGTACTGGCGGGTCTTGAGCTCCTCGACGCTCGAGCGCCGCTCGGTCGGCGACTCGGTCGAGCTGGTGATCGTCGACGAGTGGCGCGACCGGACGCGCGGCCACGATCACTACGCGGCGTTCCTCGTCGGCCTGCTCGTCGGCGCGCTGCGGCACGCCCAGGTCACGCCCGAGGCGGTGGCGCTCCCGGGCAGCGGCCCGGGCTCCCTGAACGGCTCGTCGTACGCGGTCTTCGGCGTGCACGCCTCGAGCGGGTCGGACCTGCCGCGGGTGCGCGTCGCCGCCTGGGACCTCCTCGCCGCGCCGCGGGGCGCCGACGGCGACGTCGCCACGTTCCTGGGCGCGCACCTCGGCCGCACCCTCGAGCGCTTGCAGATGGCGATCTCCTGGCAGGTCGACGAGCTGCTGCGCGACCACCTCGCGGACGGCATGGGCATGCGCGGCGCGGCCAAGCTCCTGGGCCTCAGCGAGCGGACCCTGAGGCGCCGCCTCGACGAGGAGGGCACCTCGTTCCGCGAGCGCCTCGACGGCGTCCGCCGCGCGCGCGCCCTCGAGCTGCTCACCCACGAAGACGTCGACCCCGTCGCGCGAGCCCTC
This sequence comes from Sandaracinaceae bacterium, assembly GCA_020633195.1. GTDB lineage: Bacteria > Myxococcota_A > Polyangia > Polyangiales > Sandaracinaceae > JACKEC01. The sequence continues at coordinate 168,667 of JACKEC010000020.1, forward strand.
GGCTTCGTCGACGCCCGCTCCTTCCAGCGCGCCTTCCGCCGCTGGACGCGCATGACCCCGCTCGCCTACCAGCGCAGCCTCCGCGAGGGCCCCGCCCTGCACGCCTAGAGGGTCGAACCGCTAACGGCCGGATGGATCGCGTTCGCGCCGGGTTCTGCCGGTGTTCCGGCGCGACGAGGCGATGCCGAGTATCGTCGAGGAGCGATGGGGCGCCCGCGGAATGCGGCCCGGGCGTGAGGCGCCTCACCGTTAGCGGTTCGACCCTCTAGCGGGCTTCGAGGACGGCGAGGTTCTCGGCGAGCTTGGTGTCGAAGCGGTCGAGCAGGGCGGCGATCTCGGGGGTGGCGAGGACCGCCTGGATCTTGCTCGTGCCCTCGTCGACGGCCTGACGCTGGCCGCCGGAGAGGCCCTCGGTGGGGTCGGCGTCGTCCTTCTTGCCGAGCTTGCGGAGCGCCCCGAGCGCGGCGCGGGGGAGGCCGGAGACGCCGCGGAGCGCCTCTCGCAAGGCGGTGGCGAGGAGCTTCATGTCGGTGCCCGCCATGGCGTTCTCGAAGGCGCGGCGGATGCGCATGGCGTCCTCGCGGAGCAGGCCGTCCTCGGCGCCCTCGGGGAGGCGGCCGTCAGCGAGGACGGCGTCGAGCGCGCGGCCGAGGAGGACCGCCTCGCTCAGGTCGGTGGCGATGTACTTCACCGCCATCACCCACACGAGGATCTTCCGGAACGGGAACAAGAGCAGCCGGATCGGGAGCAAGACGACGAACACCGCGCAGCCCTCGACGCAGCCGCGCGAGTCGCCGTAGAGCGGCCCGACCTTGGCGCTGCCGTAGCTGCGTCCGCGCGCCTTCAGGGTGCGCGAGACCATGAGCTGGAGCGCGCGCTCGCGGAGGATGTCGTCGAGGAACGGGACCGGGACGAGCCGCGCGGCCGACGCGAGGAGGCCGCACACGAGGCGGAGGGTGAGGTCGCGATCCTGGCTCACTCGCCCCCGAGGACCTTCATGAAGCGCGGGTTCTTCATCGCCTTGCCCATGAGCTGGAAGAAGCGCCCCCCGAGCGCGCGCTTGGCGCGCCAGAGCCCGCGCGCGTCGGGCTGCGGGATGATGTAGAGCGTCCCCTTCTCGAGCTGGTCGAGCGCGATCTCGGCGACCTGCGCGGCCGTCCACTTGGACTCGGTGATGAGCTTCGCGGTCTGGTCCCTGAGGTGCGGCATGGTCGTGCGCGCGCGCGTGTGGATGTTCGTCTGGAAGAACGTCGGGCACAGCGCGCTCGCGCTCACGCCCGTGTCCATCAGCTCACCGCAGAGCGTCTCGGTCAGCGAGATCACCCCGGCCTTGCTCACGTTGTAGGGGCCCATGGTGGGCGCCGAGGCGATGCCCGCGGCGGACGCGACGTTGAGGATCCAGCCCGAGCCCTGCGCCTTCATCCGCGGGACCAACGCGTGACACCCGTAGATCACTCCCCACAAGTTGATGTCGATCTGCCACTTCCAGTCCTCGAGCGTGACGTCGCCGACGGGGCCCGCGACGGCAACGCCGGCGTTGTTGACGCCGATGTCCACGCCGCCGAACGCCTCGTCCGCGAGCGCGACCTGCGCCTCGACCTGATCGGGGTCGCGCACGTCGCAGCGGATCGTACGCACCTCGCCGCCGCGGCGCTCGACGAGCTCCGCCGTCTCGGCGAGGCCGGTGTCGTCGATGTCGCCGAGGACGAGGCGGCCGCGGCGGGCGGCGAGGTCGAGGGCGATCGCGCGGCCGAAGCCGCTGGCCGCGCCGGTGACGAACGCGCGCGGTCGGCTCGGGAAACGGTGCTTGGGCATCGCCGAGTCTTATCATCTCCGCCGACATGCAGATCGGGATCTTCGGTGCGGGGGCGATCGGCTGCTTCCTCGGGACCAGGCTCAGCGCGGCCGGGGAGTCGGTGCGGCTCCTCGCGCGCCCCGACGTCGTCGCCGTCGCCGACCAGCTCGAGGCGGTCGACCACGCCGGCGCGACCGCGCGCGCGAAGGGGCTCGTGGCGAGCGACGACCCCGAGGTCCTGCGCGGCGTGGAGGTGTGCCTCGTCACCGTGAAGAGCCAGGACACCCCCGCCGCGATCGAGGCGCTGCGCCCGCGGCTCGGGCCCGACGCGCTCGTCGTCTCGTTCCAGAACGGGCTCGCCAACGCGAAGCGGCTCGACGCCGGGCTCGAGGGCCCCGCGGTGCAAGGCATCGTGACCTACAACGTCTACCGCGACGGCCCGGCGCGGACGCGGCAGGCGACGATGGGCAAGCTCGTGATCGGCGCCGAGGCGCGGGCCCCGAAGGCGTTCGGGCGCGTGGTCGACGCGCTGCGCCGCGCGGGCGAGCGGGTCGACGTGACCGAGCACATCGAGGGCGAGGTCGCGGGCAAGCTCCTCATCAACCTCAACAACGGCGTCTGCGCCGCGACGGGCCTCCCGATCACCGCCGCGCTGCGCGACAGGGACGCGAGGACCGTGTTCGCCGCGTGCATCGCCGAGGGCGTCCGCGCCTTCCGCGCCGAGGGCGTGCGGCCACGGAGCCCCTACGCGATCCCGATCCCGGCCATCGCGCGTCTCCTCGCGCTCCCCAACGCGATCGTGCTCCGCGTCGCCAAGGGCCTCGTGGCCGCGCACCCCACCGCGAAGTCGAGCACGCTCCAGGACCTCGAGCGCGGCCGCAAGACGGAGATCGCCGACCTCAACGGCGCGATCGTGGAGCTCGCGCGGGCCCACGGCCTGCCGTGCCCCGCGAACACCGCGGTGGTCGACACGATCCGCGAGCACGAGGCGGCGATCGATCGCGGCGAGGCCCCGCGCTTCGTCGATCCGGTGACGCTGCGCGCCCGCGTGCGCGGCTGAGCGCCAGCCCCCTCACTCGCAGCGGCCGCCGGCGAGGCGCGCCGTCGCGTCGTCCGCCCAGCGAGCGCCCTCGGCGCGGAATTCCTCGCCCACCGGCCCGCCCTCGATCCGCACCACCGTCTGGAGCACGCCGCCCTCGAACCCGAGGTCGCCGGTCGTGTCGTACTCGCCCATCGCGGGGAACGAGCAGGTCGCGTCGGCGCAGGCCATCATCGGCCCGAACACGTCGTCCTCGACGCGCCGCGTGATGTCCGCCGCGAGCTGCGTCAGCGCCGCGTCGAGCTCCGGGCCGCAGAGGCGGCGCGCCGTGCGGATCGTCCCGTCCTCGTCCGCGTCGGGGTCCTCGCCGCTCGCGTCGCTCGCGTATGTCACGAACACGACGCCGCGCGCGAGGTCGACGCGGGCGCGGTCCCCTCGGCCGAGGGCCTCGAGCCACGCGAGCGCTGGCGGCTCGGGCGCCTCCTCCACCGCGGTCGGCTGCTCGGCCGCCGGCTCCGCCGCCCCGCAGCCGACGCAGCTCGCGAGAAACGCGGCGCACCCGAGCGCCCTCGCCTTCCACGTCACGTCGGGCCTCCCTCGCTCAGGCTTCGTTCTCGGCGACGTCGGCCGCCTCGGACGCCTCGGGCGCCAGCCAGCCGAAGAACGTCGGCATCTGGTCGCGCTGCGCGGGCGGCATGTACTCGAAGTTGCGACCTCGATCGATGATCTCCCAGAAGTCCTTGGTCGTGACCGCCTCGAGGGACGCGCGGATCTTCTCGAGCCGCGCCGCGGGCTCGCTGCGCATGTCGTCGGCGATCTGCCGCGCGCGCTGCTCCTCGCCGTCGAGGAGGAACGCGGTGGCGAGCTTCACCTGCGCCTTGCGCACGCCGAGCACGGCCGCCTCCTGCAGGCGCGAGCGCAGCGGCCGGTCGAGGTTCAGGAACTGCGCGAGCATCTCGTCGGCCTTCGTCGAGCCTTGCTCCCACGCGAGCTGACAGAGCGTCGAGACGTCGTACGCGATCGTCTCGGTCACGAAGGTGAGCTTCATGTCGAAGCTCACGTGGCCGTAGTAGGTCATGTGGCGCACGCCGTCGCGCGCCGCGTCGTCGTTGCCGTCGCGGAGCAGCGCCTCGACGAACAGGCGGTACTGGTTGAGCACGTTGTACGCGGTGCGCACGTCGCGCGCGTTCAGCGTCGCGCGCAGGTAGCTGTTCATGAAGCGGTAGACGAGGTGGATGAGCTCCTCGTCGCCGGCCTTGCTCGCGGCCTCGCCGAGGTAGCGTGTGTCGATCGCGATCAGGTAGTTGATGTCGCGCATCCCGTTCAGCGCCTCGTTGTAGATGCCGAGGTACTGACGCATCACCTTCCACTCGACCCACGTGCGGCGGGACTCGAGGTCGGTGAGCGACTCCGGGTCCATGGCGACGAAGTCGGGGTTCTGCTTGAGGCCGGGGCCGAGCCGGAACCACGCGTCCGACGCCTTCGGCTTCATCTGCACGTACGCGAGCGCGAAGTCCTTGAGCGCGTCGACGGCGCCGCTCGCGATGATCTTGTCCTTGCCCGAGATGGAGTTGCTCGTGATGTCGGTGAGCTCCTCCATGCCGGTGAGCGTCGCCGACTGCAGCGCCGCGCAGCGGACCTCGTCGGGCGTGGTGGCGCCCGCGAGCGCGTCCCGGATCGCGTCGCGCTCGATGCGCCGGACGATGTTCATCGGCTCGAGGAACCAGAACACGTAGCCGAAGTAGGGCGCCATCAGGACGAGCCCGACGGTCGTGAACGCCATCATCGCGAGGAGCGTCGCGCGCGGCACGAAGTCGTGGTGCAGCGTGAACGAGGTCCAGATCCCGATGATGCAGACCACGAGGTAGAAGCTGACGACCCCGAGGTTCACGCGGTCGCGCAGGAACATCCGCGCGACGCCCGTGTAGCGCTCCGCGGAGAGCTGCACGACGATCGAGACGACCGTCACGATGATCCCGAAGACCGTGGCGATGTTGCCGGCGAGCGAGCTGATCGCGTCGGTGATCGAGGTCGGGTCGAACGCCAGCAGCTGGGTGACCACGCCGGCCGAGCTGCCGTCGCCGAAGTACGTCTGGTCGAGCGAGTAGAGCGAGGCGAAGACGAAGAACGAGATGCTCGTCAGGATCACGAAGGGGCTCGCCCAGCTCCGAAGCCCGCGGCCCAGCCCGCCGTTCGTTCCCTTCTGCGGCATCCCGGTCGAGAGGGACTATCCCCCGCCCGAGCGCCGAGGGGAAGCCGCGTGTCGGCAGCCCTCGAGCTTCAGTAGTAGCAGCAGCGGAAGCCGGTGTTGGGGAACGCGAAGTTGTTGTCGCCGACGGTGAAGTCGAACGTGCACGTGCGACCCGGCTCCACGTTGTTGTAGGCGCCGCCGCGGATCTGGTGGACGCCGCTCGAGGGCGCGGTGTTGGTCCACTCCTTCACGTTCCCGCTCAGGTCGTAGACGCGGCCCGCGGCGCCCCAGTTGGCGCTGCACATCGGGAACGTGCTCGACCCGGTCGGGTAGACCGAGTCCTGGTCGCCCGGCGTGGTGCTGCTGCTGTCCCACTCCTCGCCGTTGCACGTGAGGCTCGACGAGGTGGTGCAGCTCGCCTGGTAGCTCCAGTCGCAGGTGCCGCTCACCGCCTCGCAGGCGCGCTCCCAGTCGGGCGCGTCGCAGAGGCGCCAGCCGGTGCTGCCGGTGCAGGAGCCGCTCGCGTTGAGTGCGCAACACGCGTTGCGCGCGTCGGACCACCGCACCGTCGTCCACGGGCGCACCCCGCCGCGGGAGCAGGCGCGCGTCGCCACCGTGCCCTCGGCCGTCGCCGTCGCGTCCGGCCGCGACGCCTCGTACTGCATGATCCGGACGCCGCCGCCGATGTCGACGGTCGGGATGGCGCTCAGCGGGATCGCCTCGTCCGTCCGGCCGTCGCAGTCGTCGTCGAGGTTGTTGCAGAGCTCGTTCGGCGCGGGCGTGAGCGGCGGCGGGGCCGTGCAGAGCGTCCCGGACCGGTCCGCCGTGCACGCCACCATCCCCGTCGTGCGGCACGCGCCGCTCCCGTTGCCGCACGCGTTGCCGACCGTCGGGAACGGGTCGTCGACGATGCCGTTGCAGTCGTTGTCGACCATGTCGCAGCTCACCTCGGTCGCCTCGTACATGCCGCCGTAGGTGCAGACCCAGCCCGACGCGCCCATGCAGGTCGGCGCGGTCCCGGCGCACACCCCGTTCGGGTTGCAGAAGGACGTCGGCACCGTGAGCCCCATGTCGATCGTGCCGTCGCAGTCGTCGTCGACGCCGTTGCAGATCTCGGTCCCCGCGAACGAGCACGCGTACTCGCACCCGTTGGCCGGGTTCATGTCGGCGTCGAAGAAGCCGTCGAGGCACGCGAGCAAGGAGCAGGTCCCCCCCGCGCATCCGGCGACGCCGTTCGGGTACGAGCAGACCGTCGTGCATCCCCCGCAGTGGTTGCGGTCGTTCATGAAGTCGAAGTTCTCGTCGGTCGCGCCGTCGCAGTCGTCGTCGAGCATGTTGCACGCCTCGATCCGCGGACCGGTCGCGCCCATGCACGCCAGCGCGCCGCCGCGACAGACCTCGGTGCCGCCCGCGCACTCGCCGGTGGTGATGCCGCAGCTGCCGCCGCCGCCCGGGTCACCCTCGTCGATGCGCCCGTCGCAGTCGTCGTCGAGCGAGTTGCAGCTCTCGCCCGCCGGGTCGGCGCCGATCGCGCCCATGCAGACCAGGGCGCCGCTCGTGCACTGCTGGCGGCCCGTCGCGCAGACGCCCACGTCGGTGCCGCACACCGCGCCCCCGCCCGGGTTGCTCTCGTCGGTCGAGCCGTCGCAGTCCTCGTCGGTGCCGTTGCAGGTCTCCGTCGACGGCGCCACCGCGCCCATGCACTGGATCGAGCCGCCGACGCACGCCTCGACGCCCGCGGTGCAGTCGCCGGTGGTGATCCCGCAGGCCGCGCCGCCGCCCGGGTCGCCCTCGTCGACGCGCCCGTCGCAGTCGTCGTCGGCGAGGTTGCACGCCTCGGTCGCCGGGGAGGCGGGCGTGCACGAGTACTCGCAGCCGTTCGCCGGGTTGGCGTCGATGTCGGACCAGCCCGCCTCGCAGGCCCCGAGCACGCACGCGCCGGCGGCGCAGGTCTCGGCCGCGTGCGCGAACGTGCACACGTACCCGCAGCTCCCGCAGTTCACGATGTCGGTGTCGAGGTCGACGTCCTCGTCGACCATCCCGTCGCAGTCGTTGTCTCGAAGGTCACAGATCGAGTCGTCGCCCGGGGTCTCGATCAGGCAGCGGTACTCGCAGCCGTTCGACGGATCGCCGTCGAGGTCGTGCCGCCCGACGTCGCAGGAGTCGATCCCGCACGCGCCCGCCTCGCAGCGGGGGAACGCGCCCGTCGGCGCGCACAGGTCGCCGCACGCGCCGCAGTTCTCGACGTCGGTCGCGAGGTCGAAGTCCTCGTCGACGGTGCCGTCGCAGTCGTCGTCGGCGCCGTTGCAGCCCTCGGGCACGCACGCGTCGACGCCCGCGTCGTAGCCGGCGTCGCCGCCCGCGTCGCGGACGCCCGCGTCGCCGACCCCGGAGTCGACGCCCGCGTCGCCGACCCCGCCGCCGCCGTCGACGCAGTCGAGGCAGAACGGCTCCTTCTCACAGCCGCTCGTGAGCGCCGCCGCGGCGACCACGGCCACCGCGAGGCCGAGCCCGTGGGCGCGCCGGCGGCGTCGCCAGCCGACGAGCCCGAAGAGCGCGAGGCCGAGCAGCCAGGGCGCGCTGCTCGACGGCGACCGCGGCGCGCCGACGCGGCAGTTGCAGCCGCCGGTCGCGAGCACGCGATCGTGCGTGTCGCCGCCGACCCCCGCGTCCACGCCGCCCGCGTCCACGCCGGCGTCGATCATCGACCGGTCCTCGACGCACTCGCCGTCCTCGCAGACGCTCTCGGCCGGACAGTTGAGCCGCACGCACGGGTCCTCGACGCAGCTCCCCGTGCCGAGCTCGCAGACCTGACCCGCCGGGCAGCGGATCGGGAGACAGAGGTCGTCGACGCAGTCGCCCGACGCCGGGTCGCAGACCTGACCGGCGCCGCAGCTCGCGTCGGCGCAGGCGTCGGCCTCGCACACGCCGCGGTGACAGACCTGCCCCGCGTCGCAGTCGACGCCGGCGCAGGAGGGCTCGCACGCGCCCGCGCGGCACGCCTCGCCCGCGGCGCAGGTCACCGTGTCGCACGGGTCGGCGTCGCACTCGCCGGTGTCGATGTCGCAGATCCCGCCGCCGGGGCAGCCGAGCCCGCGGCAGCTGTTCTCCACGCAGCGCCCGAGGGGATCGCGCGGGTTGCAGACGGTGCCGTCCATGCAGACGACGCCGTCGCACGAGAACGTGCACTCGTTGCTGCGGCACACGCAGTTGGCGACGTCCTCGGAGCCCGGCGCGCACCGGACCGCCCCGGCGCGCTCGACGGTCTCGCCCGCGCAGGTGTCGGCCTGGCAGCGCTCGGCCACGCAGAAGCAGGCGCCGTCGGTCTCGAGCGGCGCGCGCCCGGTCGGGCACACGAAGCCGAACTCGCTCGTCATGCAGGGCAAGGCGCATTGACAGTCGACGCAGCTCGAGCCCGGCGGGCAGAGCGCCCCCGTGTCCGGCGGCTCGTCCGTGGCGCCGTCGCAGTCGTTGTCCTCGCAGTCGCACGTCTCGCGCGCCGGGCCGACCTCGCCCTCGCAGATCAGGCGACCGCGGATGCAGCGCTCGGTCCCCGGCATGCAGAGGCCCTCGGAGGAGCCGCAGGGGCCGCCGAGGCCGAGCCCCTCGTCGATCGTCCCGTCGCAGTCGTTGTCGAGGTCGTCGCAGGTCTCGGCGCCCGCCGGGATCCCGCCGTCGCACACGATCGCCCCGCCGACGCACACGTTGCGGCCCGGCACGCACTCGCCGACGTCGCTCCCGCACGGCGCGCCGACGGGGATGCCGTCGTCCACGACTCCGTCGCAGTCGTTGTCGAGCCCGTCGCAGATCTCCATCGTCGGGCCGACGCCGCCCATGCAGGTCAGCGTCCCCGCGACGCAGCGGAACGTGCCCGCCATGCACTCCCCGGTGTCGTCGCCGCACGCCCCGCCGCTCTCGGGGTCGCCCTCGTCGACCATCCCGTCACAGTCGTTGTCGAGGCCATCGCAGACCTCGGCCGTCGGGCCGCGAGCGCCGACGCAGACGACGGCGCCCATGCGGCACTGCTCGACCCCGAGCTCGCACGCGCCGACGTCGGTCATCCCGCACGCCGCGCCGCCGCCCGGGTTGCCCTCGTCGACGAGCCCGTCGCAGTCGTCGTCGAGCGTGTTGCACGTCTCCATCGGGTCGGGGCCCGTCCCGCCGCGACAGACGAGCGCGCCGCCCATGCACTCGAGCGTGCCCGCGGTGCAGATCCCGAGCGCGGTCCCGCACGCGCCGCCGCCGCCGGGGTCGCCCTCGTCGGTCGACATGTCGCAGTCGTTGTCGAGCCCGTCGCAGCGCTCCATCGAGGGCCCGACCGCGCCGACGCACATCCCGAACGATCCGGCGAGGCAGACCTCGTTGCCCGGCCGGCACTCCCCCGTGGAGCTCCCGCAGGGCCGCGAGAAGCCGTCGATCGTTCCGTCGCAGTCGTTGTCGCGGCCGTCGCACGTCTCCGGGACCGGGCCGCGCGAGCCGGCGCACGCGCCCCACGTCCCGGTGCCGCCGACGACGCACGTCTCGGTGCCCGCGCGGCACTCGCCCACGTCGGTGCCGCACGCGCGCGTGAGCCCCTCGTCGGTCCGCGAGTCGCAGTCGTTGTCGCGGCCGTCGCAGATCTCGGCGGTGGGGCGGCAGCCCGCGCAGATGTCCCCGCCCGCGCCGTCCTCGTCGATGATCCCGTCGCAGTCGTCGTCGCTGCGGTTGCAGATCTCCACCGGCGCCGGGCCGCACGTCCCGCACGCGTTCGCGACGCCCTCGTCGGTGGTGCCGTCGCAGTCGTCGTCGCGCGTGTTGCAGGTCTCGGTCGGGACCGCGCCGCAGGCGCCGCACGCGTTGAGCACGCCCTCGTCGATGCGCGTGTCGCAGTCGTCGTCGGCGCCGTTGCACACCTCCGAGCGCAAGGAGGCTTGCACGATGGCGGAGAGGCCCGCGGAGAGGGTGACCAGGTCGTCGGCGAAGAACGCGGTGTCCCCGCCGGCCGCGCCGGCGTCGGTGCCGCCCGCGCTCGCGATCGCGTTGAGCTGGGTGCGGGCCGAGCCCGCCACCGCGAAGCCGACCACGTAGGTGCGGATCCCCGCCGCGAGGAGCGAGGACGCCGCCGCGACCGGGTCGCCCAGGCAGGTCTCGCCGCCGTCGGTGAGGAGGATGACGCTGTAGGGGCGGCACGTGCGCGCCGAGTCCGCGGCGCGGATCGGGCTCATGTAGTTGCCGACCTCCGTGAGGAGCCCCGCGAGCGGGGTCGGGCCCTCGGCGCGGAGCTCGCAGTCGCCGACGCCAGAGGCGACGTTGCAGAAGTTCGCGGCGGTGCGGCTGTTGACGAAGTTCGACTCGCGGTTGTCGAGCCAGGACAGGATCCCGTAGGTGTTGTCCATCCCGGAGTAGGCGCCGCGATCCGGGAAGCCGACGAGGATGTCGCCGCCGCTCGCGCCGATCGAGCACTGGCCCGCGTAGTTGGTGCAGACCGACGGGCTCCCGGCCGCGTAGGAGCGGAGCGCCGGTCGGCCCCCGTTGCCCGGCCGGCACGACGCCGGCCACAGGGACGCCCAGTCGAAGGGGCAGGCGGCGCTGGGGATGGCCCCGCCCGAGTTGCACTGCGGGTTGCCGTACGAGGTGACGAAGGGGCCGGCGACGTTGCACTCGTAGGCGTTGACGTTGAGGCACGAGATCCCGTTGCCCTGGGTCTGAGGGAACCGGGCGAGGAGCCAGTCCACGTCGCCGAACGCCAGGACGGTGTTGCGGACCGCCTCCTTGGCGATGGTCATGCGGCTGTCGTTGGGCAGCCCATCGCAGTTCGTGTCGATCCCGGCCGTGCAATTGGTGCCGCAGTAGCGGCCCCCGGTGACGGTGCAGCCCGTGGTCACGCCGTCCCCGAAGGTCGGGATGTCGTTCAGATCGAGGGCCATCGAGCCCGACGTGTCGAACGCGATCGCGATCCGCGGAGCGATCTGAGCGCTGGCCGGCGAGGCGAGCAGGAGGAGGCCGAGCGCGAGCCACGGCGGCCCGAAGGTCCGGAATTTCATGGGAAGTACCTGAAACGATCGAATCACGAGCACTGAAAAGGGTCAACGTCGCCGGAACCTTTGCGCGACCCCGCCCGTTTCGGAGAGACTCGGGCGACGTGGTGAAGCCTCTGGACAGATCCGTCACCAAGGGCGGGCGAGGGGACCGACCCACGCTCCTGATGGTCGGCTCCGGCGATCCGATGGACGCGGCGCTGAAGGTCGCGCTCGACCGCCACGGGATGTCGGTGGAGTCGACGAGCCTCGAGGAGCTCGACCCCGCCGTCCACGCGACCGCGCCCGACGTGATGCTCCTGGTCGGGGACGCGGCGGCGGACGGCGGCCTCGTCGCGCTCACCATGCTGGGCGCCGGATCGTCCACGGCGTCGGTGCCCGTGGTGCTGCTCGCCAAGGACGAGCGGCTCGAGAGCCGGATGCACGCGTTCCGCCACGGCGCGCTGGCGGTGGTCCCTCGCAGCGCGAGCGCCGACGCGGTCGCGCGCCGCGTGGTGGCGCTCGAGCGCGAGCTCTCCGACCACTTCGAGGATCGGAGCGGAGAGATCGGCGAGGCGACGTTCGACGAGCTCGTCGAGCTCGTGAAGAAGGAGCTGCGCAGCGGGATCCTCTCGGTGCACCCGCCCGGCGTCGAGGGCGAGACCACGCGGGTCGTGCTCGGCGCGGGTCGGCCCGTGGCCGAGGCGGTCCAGGAGTTCGTGCAGCGGCTCCGGCCCCACGTGACCGCCGCCGAGCCGATGCACTACCAGTTCCACACGAGCGCGGGGGGCCCCGTCGGGGTGCTCGACCTCGGGGGGACGAAGTCGACGGAGATGATCGGGCTGCCGAACCTCCGCGTGCTCGTCGTCGACGACCACCCGACGCGGGCCGACGCGCTCGCCCACGAGCTCCGCGAGCGCGGCGCCCTCGTGTTCGTGACCGACACGAAGGGGTCCGGCCTCGAGCGCGCGACGGGGCTCGACCCGCAGATCGCGATCGTCGACCGCGCCGGCCTGCAGGGCGACGGCTTCGAGGTCATCCGGCGCATCCGCCAGCACATGCGGCTGCGCTGGGCGTCGATGCTGGTCGCGCCCTGGGAGGAGATCTGGCCGTCGACGGCGTCGATGCCCGACATGCACCAGCTCGCGAGCCGGATCGTCGGGATGCTCGATCCGGATCGCGATCTCGCGGAGCGCGCCGCCCAGGACGCCGCGTTCGACACCCGGCTCGAGTCCACGGGGCCGGCGCGGTTCATCCGCGTCCTCGTCGAGTCCGGGCAGACGGTGCACGCCACCGTGCGCAACCCGAAGGCGCGCGTGGAGCTCGACCTCGCCGAGGGCCTCGTCGTCGGCGCCACGTCGCACCTCGACGGCGGCAAGGTGCTCGCCGGGACCAAGGCGCTCGCGTCGCTCCTCGCGCTCGCGTCGGGCCGCGTGCACATCGAGCGCCGCGCGAACCCCGCCGTCGCCAACGTGATGAGCCCCGTCGACGAGGCGCTCTCCGCCGCGAACGCGGAGCGCGACGCGCTGCGCGGCTACGTCTCGTTCGCCGAGGACGAGCCGACCTCGGACGCGCACACGCTCTCGCAGAACCTCGAGACCCGCGCCCGGGCGAGCGAGGCCCTCCTCGCGGAGGAGGAGAGCGCCGCGACCTTGCCTTCGGTCCCGCGGCCCACGCCGAAGATCGCCGTGCCGCCGCCGAGGCCCCGACCCCTGGTCGGCGGGCCGGTCGCCGCGGGCGAGCGGTCGTTGAAGAACCGCGAGGTGCTCCGCAAGAAGACGCTCGCGATGGGCGTGCTCGCGGTGCCGCCCCCGCCGGAAGATCCGCCGCCGAAGCCCGCGGCGCCCACGCCCGTGGCGCCCGCTCCGGAGGCTCGCAAGGAACCCGTCCCCAAGCCGGACTTCCGCCGCGAGCCGTTCCCGGCGCGGCCGAAGCCCGTCGCCGCCGAGCCCGTCGAGGAGGAGGAGGACGACGAAGAGGGCGGCGGCTCGTCCGACGAAGCCACCGCGATCATGAACTACGAGGACATGGACCTCGATCTGCCGCCGCAGGTCCAGAGCCCTCCCGCGACCGCGCCGGACGCGCGCACCGACCCGACGACGGTCGTGCCGCCGCCGTCCTCCTCCGCCGAGCTCGTCGCCCGCACGCGCCTCACCGACTCCGGAGAGGACACCGTCGCGGCGGTCCGACCGGCCGAGCTGAGCAGCTCCGAGAGCTCCGAGTCGCTCGACTCCGGGGACCTCGCCTCCCTCGCGGTGTCTCCCCCGGTGGCGCCGCCTCCCCCGCTGGACGAGCCGATCGAGATCGGCTCGCTGCCGCCCCCGCCGATGGAGCCCGCGCCCGGCGTGCCGCCGCCCGCGCTCCCTCCGCCAGCGGCGGTCGAGCCTTCGCCCCAGTCGCTCTCCACCGACGCGCCCGCGCCGCGCACCGGCGGGGGCCTCGCGCGCGCGATGGCCAAGGCCCTCGTCGCGGTGGCCGCGCTCGTCCTGCTCACCGTGGTCGCGCTCATCGGCTATCGGTACTCGGGCGTCCACGAGCCCCACGTCGACCGCGTGCTCGCGCTGCTCGGCGCCGCGCGCGCTCGACCCGTGCCCGTGCCGACGCCCGACGTCGAGCCCACCCCCGACGTCGAGCCGACCACGGACGTGGTGCCCGTCCCCGACGTCGAGCCCACCCCCGACGTCGAGCCCGACGTCGAGCCCACCCCGGACGTCGAGCCCGACGTCGAGCCCACCGCGGACGTCGAGCCGGACGTGGAGCCCGACGTCGAGCCCACCCCCGACGTCGAGCCGGACGTGGAGCCTGACGTCGAGCCCACCCCCGACGTCGAGCCCACCCCCGACGTCGAGCCCGACCCGCCGCGGCCGGTGGATCCGACCGATCCGCAGGCGGTGCTGCGGCAGGCCGAGTCCCTGGGCAACAGCGATCAGGCCGAGACGCTCTACCGGCGCGTGCTCGAGCTCGACCCGCGTGAGCACCACGCGATGGTCGGGCTCGGCCGGCTGCTCATGGCGCGCGAGCGCTACGCCGAGGCGGTGCCCCTGCTGCGGTCCGCGGTCGCGCGGCGCCCGCGCCGGGCCTCGTACCTGATCTGGCTCGGCGACGCGCTCCAGGGCGCGGGCGACGCGGCGGGCGCGCAGGAGCAGTGGCAGCGCGCGCTCGAGGCGGAGCCGAACAACCGAACCGCCCAGCGTCGTCTCGGTCAGTGAGCCCGCCGACGGGGCGCGCCGGAGAGAAATCGCCGGGGGCGATGGATCGACAGACCTCGAGCTCGGGTAGAGTGTCTGGACCCATGGTCCGATCTCTCCTCGCCCTCTCGATCGCGCTGGCCGGCTGCAGCGCGGGCCCGAGCCTCATCGACGCCGGCGGTGGCGGCGGCGGCTTCGACGCGGGACCCGGCGGCGGCGGCTTCGACGCGGGACCCGGCGGCGGCGGCTTCGACGCGGGCTTCATGGACTGCGTCGGCACGCCCTACGAGGCGGTCGAGGCCTTCGCGCCCGTCGACATCATCTGGGTCGTCGACACCTCGGGCAGCATGTCCGACGAGGCTGAGCGCGTGCAGATGAACATGGTCGCCTTCGCGAGCGCGATCGAGGCGGTCGGGATCGACTGGCACGTGGTCATGATCAGCACGCGCGACTTCGTGAACGTGCCCGCGTCGCTCGCCGACGACCCGCGCTACCTGCTGATCGATCGCGCGGTGAATTCCAACGAGCCGATGGCCGCGCTCCTGGCCGAGTTCCCGCGCTACTCGCCGCACCTGCGGCGCGCGGCGCTGACGCACTTCGTGGCCGTCACCGACGACGAGAGCAGCGTCGCGTGGATGGACTTCTCGACGCAGATGCGGCGCAGCCTCGGCCGCAACTTCGTCTTCCACACGATCTCGTCGGAGGTCGCCGGCCCGCCGAGCTTCATGTATCCGGAGGGCCAGCCGTGCAGCACCGGCGGCGGCTTCCCGCCCGAGGGCGCGGCCGCGCCGGGCGTGCAGTACTACGAGATGGCGATGGCGACGGGCGGCCGCATCTTCTCGATCTGCACGCCCGCCGCCGAGTGGGCCGACCTGTTCGTGAGCCTCACCGCGGCGATCGCGGTGCCGATGGTCATCCCCTGCGAGTACGCGATCCCCGAGCCCCCGGCCGGCGACGAGCTCGACTTCATGCGGGTCAACGTCCGCTACACCCCGAGCAGCGGCGGCGAGCAGATCCTCCCGTACGTGGGGACGCCGGACGGCGCCAACTGCACCACCGGCGGCTGGTACTACGACGACTTCGCGAACCCGACCCGCATCATCCTGTGCCCGTCGAGCTGCTCGGCGATCAGCGGGGACTCGGGCGGCCGCGTCGACGTCGAGCTCGGCTGCACGACCTTCCTGATCTGAGCGAGCCGATGGCCAAGCGCGTCGCCGCCAAGGCGTGTCCCTGCACGAGCGGCGCGGCGTACGCCGACTGCTGCGCGCCGTTTCACCGCGGGGCCGAGGCGACGACCGCCGACCGGCTGATGCGATCCCGCTTCGCGGCGTTCGCGCTCGGGGACGGCGCCTACCTGTGGCGGACGCTCCACCCCACGCACCCGCTGCGGTCGCGACCCGAGGCCGAGGTCGTCCGCGAGCTGTCCCGCGCCAAGCAGACCCTGCGCTACCAGCGCCTCACCGTGCACGACCACGACGAGGACGGAGACCGCGCGCGCGTTCTGTTCACCGCGCACGTCTTCGAGAAGGGCAAGGACCGCTCGTTCACCGAGCTGAGCGAGTTCGCGCGGGTCGACGGCGCGTGGCGCTACCGAGAGGGCCTGGCAGTCGACGCGCCCGCAGCTACCATCGTAGAGCTGCTGGAACGACTCTCGTGACCGACCCCTTTCGAGACGCGCTGAACGCGAGCGAGGCCGAGCGCGGCCCGTTCCGCACCGGGGAGCCCACCCCGGAGCGGCGCCTCGAGCGCGCGCGCGAGGAGAGCTTCGCGCGGGTGCAGGAGCTCACCGCCGAGGCGGTGCGCCTCGACCGCGCTCGGGAGCGCCGGACCAGCCGCGTGCTCCTGAGCCTGCTGGCCTTGAGCGTGGTCGCCCTCCTCACCGTGTTCGTGATGGCGGGGCTCGGGGTCCACACCGCGGCGGCCTGGTTCTGCCCGGCGCTCGCGGCGGTGGTCTCCTTCGGGCTCCTCAGCTGGAAGAGCCGCGTCCTCGCCGACGCCTGGTCTCGGGACGAGCGCGGCTGACATTCTGTCGGTTTCTTGCCCGCCGGGGCGCCGCGGGTCTCTCCTCGGGGCATGCGCGCCTACACCCTCGCCAGTCTCCTGCTCCTCGGATTGAGCGGCTGCCTCCTCCAGAACCTCGGGGCGGAGCACCAGCTCACCGATCAGGTCTACGCGCTGAACGACGAGATCCGGTGGGCCCGGATCGACCTGGCCACCGAGCGGGTGGCGCCGTCGTTCCGCCCGGAGTTCCTCCTGATCCACCGCGAGTGGGGTCACGACGTCCAGATCGCGGATTCGGACTGCACCCACGTCCAGATCAGCGAGGACTCGGAGAGCGCGACCTCGCTCGTGACGCTGTCCTGGTACGACCAGCGCACGATGCAGCTGTACACGTCGGTCATCGAGCAGCGATGGATCAAGACGGACAGCGGCTTCATGCTCGACCGCGTCACCGTGGTCGGCGGCGAGGAGAGCATCCTCGCGGCGATGCCCGAGGCGGCGACCGAGACCGACCCGACCGCGAGCTAGCAGACTCCGGCAAAGATGCGCGTGATGGATCGGCGAGCGCGACGTCGTGTCCAGTGCGCCGGGCCGAGGTCGAAATGCTGAAGCATTTCGACCGAGCGACTGGCGTGCTGGGCGCGGCGTCCCGCCGGCGAGGCGCGCGCAGTCATTTTTGCCGGAGGCTGCTAGAACCGGTAGCCGGCGCGGAGGCTCGCGCCGATCGTGAGCGCGCCCGCGCCGGGCGACACGTAGCCGAGCTCGGGGAGCGACGCCTCGAGGTAGAAGTGCTCGGTGGGGCGCCACGCGAAGAGCGCCGACACGCGGGCCGCGAAGCCCACGTCGCGCGCGCCGGTGAACGTGAAGATCACCCCGAGCTCGCCGCCGAGGCCGATGAACACGGGCTCGACGAAGAGGCTCCCGAGCCACGCGGCGCCGACGTGGAGGCCGAGGCCGGTGAACGCGCCCGTCGCGAAGTCGAGCCCGCCGCGCAGCTCGAAGCCGTCGATGCCTTCGAAGGTGCGCCCGAGCTGGAGCCCGACGTCGAACAGCCCGCCGCCCCCCTGCGCGCCGGCCGGCAGGTTCGCGAGGGTGCCCGCGTAGCGACCGCCGAGGGCGACCTGCACCATCCAGTCGCCGTCGGCGCCATAGGGCACGCGCGACGCGAAGGCCTCGCGCTGACGACGGGCCTCCTCCTCGGCCGCCGCCGCCGCCGCGGCCTCGCGACGCGCCTCCTCCTCGGCGGCGAGCGCGGCCGCCGCCTCGGCCTCGCGACGCGCCGCCTCCTCGGCCTCGAGCCGCGCGCGCTCCTCCGCGTCGAGCGCCTCGCGCGCCTCGGCCTCGCGACGGGCCGCCTCTTCGGCCTCGCGCCGCGCCCGGTCCTCGGGGGTCTCCTCGCCGGTCAGGCGGAGCGCGTCGTCGGCGAGGCCCTCGGGCCGGACCATCGAGCGGAGCACGTCGGTCAGGCGCGCGCGCTCCTCGGCCTCGAGCACGGTGACGAGCAGCTCCTCGGTGCGGCCCGCGGCGCGCGCGTAGACGTGCACGTTGAGCCGGTACTGCCCGCGCATCGGCTCGACCTCGGCGGTCAGCACGTAGTTGGCGCGCACCGAGTCCGCGATCGCCTCGAGCTGCGCGGTCGAGGGCGGATGGTCGATGCGGGTGGTCGCGGGCGGCGGCGCGAGCCGGTGGCCCTCGGCCCGCAGGACCTCGCTCACGACCTGCTCGATCGCGTCGAGCCGGTCCTGATCGACGTTGCCCTGGAGCGGCAAGAGCGCGACCGAGTCGGCGAACGCGAGGGTCGGCGCCGCGAGGATCGTGAACGCGAGGAACGCGCCGATCAGCGAACGTCCGTTCACGGGGAGCCTCGATCTGCGCAGATTGTCGGGGTCACGGTTCGGCGGGGTTGGAATCAGCAAGGCGTGTTCCAAGTCCTTCGGGCGCCTGGACCAGCTCGATGAGCACGCCCCCGGCGCTCTTGGGGTGCAGGAAGCAGATGTCGTGGCCGGAGGCGCCGCGCCGGATGCCGCCGGGCGTGAAGCGCAACCCGGCCGCCTCGAGCCAGGTGACCGCGGCGGGCAGGTCGTCGACCCAGAGCCCGACGTGGTTGAGCGCCGGCGTGTCGACGCGCGGCTTCGCCTCGGGGTCGATCGGCTGCATCAGGTCGACCTCGACGTCGCCGCACCGCGCGATGTCCTCGTCGACGTTCTCCCGCTCGCTGCGGTAGGTGCCGGTGAGCTCGAGGCCGAGCAGATCGATCCAGAGGTGGCGCAGCGCGGCCTTGTCCGGGCCGCCGATCGCGATCTGCTGGACCCCGAGGATGCGGAACGGGCGCTCGCTCATGGGCCGAGTCATTGCACGCGCGGGGCGGCTGTGCGATCTGAGCGGCACCGTGCAGAGGTCACTGACCGGCATCAAGCCGACGAACGCGCCGCACCTCGGGAACTACCTGGGCGCCATCCGGCCCGCCCTCCGGCTCGCACAGGAGTACGAGAGCTTCCTCTTCATCGCCGACTACCACGCGCTCACCACGGTGCGGGACGCGGCCTCGATGCGGACGAACACCTACGACGTCGCGGCCACGTGGCTCGCGTGCGGCGTCGACCCAACGCGGATCCACCTCTACCGGCAGTCCGACGTGCCCGAGGTCTTCGAGCTCACCTGGGTCCTCGCGTGCCTCATCGCGACCGGGCAGCTCGAGCGCGGGGTCTCCTACAAGGACGGCCTCGCGAAGGGCGAGTCGCCCAACGCCGGGGTCTTCAACTACCCCGTCCTGATGGCCGCCGACATCCTCCTCTACGACGCGGCGGTGGTCCCGGTGGGCCGCGATCAGCTCCAGCACCTCGAGCTCGCGCGCGACGTCGCGCAGCGCTTCAACCACGTCTTCGGGGACGACCTGCTCGTGGTGCCCGAGGCGCGCATCACCGACGCGCCGCTCGTCCCGGGCCTCGACGGTCAGAAGATGAGCAAGAGCAAGGGCAACTCGATCCCGCTGTTCGCGCCGGCCAAGACGCTGCGCAAGACGGTGATGAAGATCGTCACGGGCAGCGAGCCGCTCGAGGCGCCCGCCGAGGCCGAGGGCTCGACGGTGTTCGACCTCTACCAGCTCCTGGCCTCGGAGGCGGACGCCCGCGTGATGCAAGAGAGCTTGCGGACGCCCGAGTATGGCTGGGGTCACGCGAAGCAGGCCCTCTACGAGGCGCTCGAGGCCGAGCTCGGCCCGCGGCGCGAGACGTACGACGCGCTCCGCGCCGACGAGGCGAAGCTCGACGAGCTGCTCGAGGCGGGCGCCGAGCGCGTCCGCCCGATCGCGCGCGCCACGATCCGCCGTGTGCGAGAGGCCGTCGGCATGCGCGCGCGCTGACCTCGAGCGCGGTCTCCGTTCCTTCTTCAATGTTTTCGGCGCGTCGCGACCGGCTTGGCTATGATGGCCGAGCGGCCGCGGGGGCTAGTTGAGCGACGAGAGCAACAGGCCAGAGCACGACGCCCACGGAGAGTCCTCGGATCTCTTCAGCGTCAGCGCGTATTCGTCGGGGGCGTCGATCCCCGTCATCGGCAAGGTGCCGGAGACCAAGGAGGAGATCCGTCGCCGCCGGATCCTGCGGATCGTCTACGCGGTGACCGCCGCCGTCACCGTCGCGATCGGCGTCTGGCTCTACTTCTACATCTCGCACCGGATGGCCGTGACCGCGGCGTTCGAGCAGGCCAGCGATGACGGGCGCGTCGCCTCGGCGCACGCCGCGCTCGAGCTCATCGAGGCCGATCACGACCCGGTGTCGCGCGCGATGGCGCTCCGGCTGCGCTCGATGCTCGTGCTCGCGGGCGAGTCGGACGACGCGGACGCGATCGGCTCCGCGCTCTCGAGCCTCCCGAGCGACGACTACGACGTCGCGCGCGAGCGGGGCGTCGCGCAGACCTACCTCGCGCTCGCGAGCGGGGACCTCGCCGTGGCGATGGAGACCGCGTCCGCGATCGTCGCGACCCACGGGGATCACAAGGCGGAGGCCCTGCGCGCCCGCGCCCTCGCGGCGTGGGCGGTGGGCAACGTCGAGATCGCGTCGCTCGCCGCGGAGCACGCGGCCAACGAGCGGCCCCAGGCGCCGCGGCACGTGGCGCTCCACGCCGAGCTGCTCGCGCGGGGCGGGGACACCGACGCTGCGCTCGCGCGCCTCGACGAGCTGCCCGAGTCGGCGCGCAACGCGTCCACCCGGATCGCCCGCGCGCGGATCATGGACCGCAGCGGTCAGGCGCTCGACGCGGTCGCCGAGCAAGCGCAGGGCGTCCTCGACGACGCCGAGGCGACCAACGACGAGAAGGCGTGGGCGCGGCTGCTGCTCGCGCGCGCCGCCGCCGCGTCGGGGGATCGCGTCACCGCCCGCGAGCACCTCGACCAGGCCTCCGAGGTCGCGCCCCCGGGCGACGAGCTCTTCACGCTGACCCTCACCGAGGCCGCCCTGCGGATGGGGGCGGTGCACTTCGCGCAGCAGGCCGCCGAGCGCCTGCCGTCGCCGCTGTCGACCGACGCGGGGCGGCGCGCCCAGCTGAGCGCCGAGCTCGCGCTCGAGCGGCGCGACCTGCGCGGCGCCGACTCCGCGCTGCGACACGCCCCCGAGGGGGGCCGCACCTCGCTCGCGCGGGCGCGGCTGCTCGAGGCCCGCGGCGAGCTCGACGAGGCGCGTCGCCTCTACCTCGCGGCGGCCGAGGCGCCCGCGCAGCGCGTCCCCGCGATCGTGTACCTCGCCGAGATGGAGCTCGCGCAGGGGCACGCCGAGGAGGCGGCGACGCGCGTCGAGCCGCTCCTCGCGGAGTTCCCGAACCACCCCGACGTCGTCCCGGTGGCGGTGGCGGCGCAGCTCGGGCTCGAGCACGCGGACCGCGCCGAGCAGCTCATCGAGCCGGCGCTCGAGGCGCACCCCGAGGACGTGCGCCTCCTCGCCGCCCGCGCGCACGTGCAGGCCGCGCTCGAGCGCTGGGAGGACGCCCTCGCGACGCTCGACTCCGCGCTCCGGATCGAGAGCGACGACGCCGACCTCCACGCGGACCGGGGCGCCGCCGCGCATCAGCTCAACCGCCGCGAGGTCGCGCGCGAGGCCTACGACGCGGCGCTCGCGCTCTCCGAGGGTCACCCCGTGGCGCTCGCGGGCCGGCTGAAGCTCGACGTGGACGAGAACCGCCTCGCGGACGCGCGCCGGATCCTCGAGCGGGTGGACGCCGCCGAGATCCGCTCGCTCGCCGTCGAGCGGCTCCGGGCGCGGCTCCTCGTGATGGAGCTCGCGGGCAACGCCGGCACGCGCGCGGTGCGGCGAGCGCTCACGACCTACGACGACGACCCGGTGCTCGGGCGACAGCTCGGCTGGCTGTACATGCAGGCCGAGGAGTACGCGCAGGCGGGCCGCCGGTTCACCCAGGTCCCCGAGGGCGACGAGGATCCGGACGGCGCGCTGCTCGCGAAGGCGCTCGCCCAGCTCCGCATGCGGTTGGCCAACCCCGCGCGCGCGCTGCTCGAGGGCTTCACGGAGGATCGCGACGTCGAGTCGCTCGCGCCCGAGCTGCGCGCAGAGCTGCACGCGCTGTGGGCCCGGATCGCGTGGACGGACCACGACCGGGTCGTGGCGACCCGCGAGGCGCAGGCCGCGGTCGAGCTCGATCGCCGCAACAGCGAGGCGCACCTGGTGCTCGCCGAGATCCTCCACGACCGGGACGAGGACGCGTCCGCCGAGTACCAGGCCTCGCTCGAGGGGCCGCACCCGAGCTCGCGCGGGCTGGCGCTGCTCTCGATCCGCGAGGAGGCGGTGACCGCGGCCACCTGCGAGTACGCGCGCCGGTACCGCCGCGCGGCGCCGCGAGGCCAGTACGCCCGGGGGATCTGGCGCGTGCTCCGCGACTGCCGCCACCTCGACGGCGACGCCGGGGGCGCGGACGGCGACGACGAGGAGCCGCCCGCCGGGCCCGACGACGGCGAGTAGGTTAGGGCGTCGCGGTCGTCTCGGCGACGGCGCCCGAGCCCAACATCTGCAAGAGCTCTTGCGCCATGGCGTACTCGTAGAAGTTCACCATGCCCGACGCGAGGACCTGCTCGAAGAGCTGCCGCGCGCCGACCTCGTCACCGGCCGCCATGCGGCGGGCGCCCTCGTAGAAGTCCGCCTCGACCCGCTGACCGACGCTCGACGCGTGGCCGCGCAGCTCCGGGTAGGGGAGCGAGTGGTCGCCGAACGCGGCGAGGCGGTTGGACCACTGGTCGCCGTGGGCGAGCTCGCCGAGCATCATCGAGACGTCGCTCTCGGGCTCCGCCGACGCGCGACCCGCGATCGCCTGGACCCAGAGCGCGAAGTAGACCTTCCACTCCGGCTCGAGGCGGAGCTGCGACTGCGCGCGGCGCAGCACGTCTTGCGCGAGCCCGAGGTTGGGCGCGCTGACCACGAGGTGGGAGAGGATCGACGCGTAGGGCTCGCGGAAGTTGGGCGCCGCCTCCATCGCCGCGGAGAAGGCGGCCGCGGACGCGGCCTCGTCGCCGACGCGCGAGAGGAGGATGCCGCGCCGGACCTGCGCGAGGGCGGCCCGCGGGCCGGTGATCCCCTCGACGACGGCGTTCCAGACCTCGAGCGCCTGCCGGTACATCCGCCGCGCCTGCTGCTCCTCGCCCGCCGTGCGGAACGCGTCCCCGAGGCGCTCGGTCACCTCGGCGCGCACGAGCCGATCCTCGGGGGTGCGGGCGGGCGCCTGATCGAGCGCGGTGCGGTAATGGATCGCCGCCTCGGCGCCGAGGCCGGTCCGCTCGAGGAGCAGACCGAGCGCGAGGTGCGCCTCCTGGGTCTCGTTCGCCGCGAGGCTCGCCTCGAGCCGCGCGCGCGCCTCGCGCACGTTGCCGGCGCTCATCTCGGCGCGGCCGAGCTGGAAGAGGATCTGGTCGCGCGTGACCGCGGGCTGCTCGGTCGGCCACCGGGTCGCGTGCTCGTCGAGGATGGCGATGGCGCTGCGCGCGATGGCGCGGCTCTGGCCGACGTCGGCGTCGAACGCCCCCGCCTCCATGACCTCCTGGAGCTGCCGGAGCGCCTCGTCGTAGACGTCGCGCTGATCGGGGGCGAGGCGGACCACCTCGGCGTACCAAGCGGTCGCGAGCCCCGCGCGGTCGCGCGCGATCGCCACGCGCGCCAGGCAGAGCGGGAACCGCGCGTCCTCGGGGAAGCGGCGCACCCCGAGCGCGCACAGCGCCTCGGCCACCTCGGGCCGCGCCCGCGCGAAGCCCATCGCGATCTCGCCGAGCGCGCCGGCCCCGCTCTCGGTCCGCGCCCGCGCCGCCTCGAGGATCTGGACGAGGCGCTGGAGGTCCTCCTCGTCACCGCCTCGCGGCTCCATCCGCGAGACGTGCTCGACCGCGCCGGCGAGGTCGCCGTGGCGCAGATAGACCGCCGCGACGTCGAGCGGGGCCCGCTGGATCAGGTGCGGCACCAGCCTGAGCTCGTTGTAGGAGAGGCCGCCCGGGGTCGGGCGCTCGGGCGCGTCGGGGCCGAAGTTGAACGTGCTCTGGAGCGCGTCGCGCTGCTCCACGTAGAGGCGGGCGAGCGTCTCGAGGACCTCGGGCGCGGGGGCGATCTGCTCGTTCTGCTCCCAGACCTGGATCATCCCGCCGTAGCGCTCGATGGGGTTGTCGATGCGGGACCGCGCGTCCCGGCCCCACCCCGCGATGCGCTCGCGCTCGGCGTTCTGGCGCTGGGGGTCGTCGCCGATCGCCGCGAGCAGGCGGCGAGCGCCCATCACGCGCCCCTCGTCACCTCGGGGCGAGCCGTGCTCGACGATCCAGTGGGCGATGGGCCCGAGCGTCGCGGGGACGCGATCGTTGTCGATGTCGGCCGGGGTGAGCAGCTCGGTCAGGGTCGCGAGGTGCTGCACGACCTCGTCGTAGTCGCCGCGCGCGAGCACCGCGTCGGTGTCCGCCGCGCGGTGCGCGATCAAGGCGTCGCGCCACGCGATCCGGGCCGGATCCTCGGGATCCATGCTCGTGTAGGAGCGCAGCGCGTCGGGGTAGCTCTCCCCGTCGATGGCCGGCGGGGCGTCGCCGCCCGCGTGCTCCACCGGGCCAGCGGGACCGCCGCAGGCCGCGATCAGGAGGGCGGCGAGGACGGGCAGAGAGAGGCTCGGCGATCGCATGCGCCCTGAGCCTACAAGGTCACCGGCCCGCGCGCCAAAGCGCTCGTCCGTGCTACTTCCGACGCATGCCCGAGCGGCGTGATGGTGGGATCGGCGTCCCGATGGCGCTCGTCCTCGTGGCCGCGCTGGCCGCCGCGACGCTCGCGGTCGCCGCGGTGGCGGCGCTCATCGGCGTCGCCGCGCGGGGGACCGCGTTCGGGGAGGCGTTCGCGGCCGTCCGCGCCGACCCGCTGCTGACGAGCCTCGCGCAGCTCGGGGGCGCCGGGATCGCCGTCGGGATCGGCGTGATGGTGGCTCACGGCGACGCCCCCCTGCGCGAGGCGCTCGGGGTGCGCCCCGTCTCGTCGGCGGTCGCGGTGCTCGCCCTCACCGCCGGCCTGGCGCTGGCCTTTCCTCTTCGCGAGATCGCGATCCTCGTCGCCGACCTCGTGCCCTCCGTCGCGCCCGATCCCAGCGAGGCGATGGCCGCCGCGCGGAGCCTCCGGATCGAGTCGGTGCTCGACGCGGTCGTCGTCCCGCTCGCCTTCGTCGCCGTCCCGGCGCTCGCCGAGGAGCTGTTCTTCCGCGGCCTGCTCCTGCCCGGCCTCGCGCGGCGGATCGACCCGCGGATCGCCCTCGCCCTCAGCGCGCTGCTGTTCGGCGTGATCCACGTGTCCCCGCTCGCGATCGTCTACGCCACGCTGGCCGGGCTCGCGCTCGGGTGGGTGCGCCTGCGGACCGGATCGGTCGTGGCGTGCGTCGCGATGCACGGCGCCTTCAACGCGATGCCGATCCTGCTGCCGCCCGAGCTGCTGCGCCTGCGCGGCTTCAACACGATCGAGGCGGACGTGTACCATCTGCCCCTCGCCCTCGTGCTCGGGAGCGCCTTCGTGACCTTCGCGTGCCTCGCCGTGATCGCCCGCCTCGCCGAGGACGAGGACGAAGATGAGTAAGCGCGGGCTCTGCCTCGGGGGAGGCGGCATCACCGGCGCGCTCTACGAGGTCGGGTGCCTCGCCGCGCTCGAGGAGCGGTACGCGGGCTTCCGGGCCAGCGACTTCGACGTGTTCGTCGGGACCTCGGCGGGCGCCACGGTCGCCACCGTCCTCGCGGGCGGCTACCCGGCCACGCGCCTCTACCGCGCCCTGCTCGACCCGGCCGACGACTTCTTCTCCCTCAAGCGGCAGCACCTGCTGAGGCTCGACGGCAAGGAGTGGCGCCGGGTGATGACGAGCTCGATCGGGGCCGCGCGGCACCTCTTCTCGAGCGCCGCGTCGAGCCCCCTCGACCTCGACGTCTGGAACGAGCTCGACCGGTTCTGGGACTCGCTGCCCGCCGGCTTCTTCACCCTCGACGCCTACGAGGCGTTCTTCGCCTCGTTCATGGCCCGTCGCCAGATCACCGAGCGGTTCTGCGATCTCCCGCGGCCGCTCTACCTGGTCGCGAACGACCTCGATCGGGGCGAGCGAGCCGTGTTCGGCGACGGCGAGCTCGCGAACGTGCGGGTGTCCCGGGCGGTCTGCGCGGCGAGCGCGATCCCGCTGCTGTTCGCCCCGGTGCGCATCGACGAGCGCGACTACATCGACGGGGGCATGGGCGACGTCGCCCACGCGGACCTCGCCGCGCGCGCGGGCTGCGACTCGGTCCTGATCATCAACCCGATGGTCCCGGTCCGCGCCAACCTCGGACAGAAGGGCGTCCCGACCGGGCACGGCCCGAGGCGGCGGGTCCGCGACAAGGGGCTCATCTGGGTCTCGAGCCAGGCGTGGCGCCTGCGCTCCGAGCAGCGCCTGCGCGACGGGCTCGCGCGCTACGAGGCCGCCCACCCGGAGTGCGAGCTGGTGCTCCTCGAGCCCGACCCGGACGACGCGACGATGTTCATGTACTCGCCGATGAACTTCGCGGCGCGCCGCACGATCCTCGAGGAGGGGTTCCGATCGACGACCCGGAAGCTCGAGGACGCGGCCTCGCCGCTCCGCGCGATGTTCGAAAACGAGATCGTCGAGCCCGAGGTGTAAGCGCGGCGGGGGAGCCGCGTTGGGCGGGCGGAGGTGACGCCCATGCTTCGGTTCTTCGCTCCCCTGACCCTGCTCGCCCTGCTCGTCCCCGTCGCGGCTCAGGCCCAGACCCTGACCATCGAGATGGACGCGGTCGTCGAAGCGGCCCCCGCGGCCGCGCCGGCTGGCCCCGTGGTCGTCGTCCGCCCGGACTACGACGCCCGGGTCGCCGTGCCCACGCCGCCGCGCCCCGTCTACGAGGAGACGCCCCCCGCGCCGCCGACCCCGCTGGCGGCTCCGCCCGCCAACGACGAGCACCTCGAGCTCTGGGGCGGGCTGATGCTCGTGGTCGAGGGCATGGACCTGAGCGGGATCGACCTGTCCCTGTCCGGCACCGAGGTGGAGGCCCTCCACGACGTCACGCTCGGCAACGACTGGGCGGGCCGCGACGGCATGCGCGAGGCGATCACCGGCGGCGTCGCGCTGAGCGTCGGGATGCGCGCGGGCGGCTTCTTTCGGGGCCCGGAGCTCCGGCTCGGCCTCGGCGGGGGCGACATCGGGGGCGACTACGCGCCCGTCCAGCTCGGGGGCATGACCCTCGCCGTCCAGTCGATCTTCTACCTGCGCGCCGAGCTCGCCCTCGGCCTCCAGCTCCCCCTCGGCCCGGTGACCCCGTACGTGGTGGCGACCGGATCGGTCGGCCTCGCGCTGATCGACGTCGCGGTGCACGAGGACCGGCTCGGCGGCCTCGGGACCGAGACCCTCGACGCGGGGCTGTTCGGCGCGGGCCTCGAGGCGGGCGTCGACGTCGAGATCGACGACGGGATGGCGCTCGGGTTCGCCTTCCGCGGCAGCTTCGTGGGGACCCCGAGCCTCGGTGGAACCTTTCGGGTGAGCTGGGGTGGCGAGTGAAGCTGCCACCTCGGGCGTTCGGCTCCGTGGATCGCTCCGCTCTGTCCCTTGGCATGGGCAGTGCGCTAGCGTGGCCGCATGAGGATTCATCGCCGCTCGCTCTGGCTCGCCGCACTGCTCGCCCTCGGGGGTTGCACCGCCGAGGTCCCGCCCGAACTGGACGACGGGGACGAGCCCCTCTCCGACGTGGACGCGCTCTTCCAGGACGCGCCGGCGGACCTCGGTCACGGGCTGCCGGAGGACGGCAAGGCCGACGAGACGCCGCCGTCGACGTTCGACCTGATGGAGTACATGTCGCCGGTGCGCTCCCAGGGGAGCCGCGGGACCTGCACCATCTTCGCGACCGTCGCGCTGATGGAGAGCCTCTACATCCGTGAGGGGACGCTCCCGAACCCCGACTTCTCCGAGCAGCACCTCCAGTGGTCGGTCAAGACCGAGGTCGGCGCCTTCACGAACACGGCGGGGTCGAACCCGAACAACAACCTCCAGGCGATCGACCGCTTCGGCATCGTCGAGGAGTCCGCCTGGCCGTACGAGAACAGCCAGTGGAACACGTCGAACGACCCGATGTGCACGGGCGACGCGCAGCCGGTGCGCTGCTACACGAACGGGGATCCGCCCGAGGCGGCGCGGAACGCGATGCGCTGGCACCTGCCGCGCGGTCGCTGGATCAACCCGAGCGTGCGCTCGCTTCAGGGCCACATGCTCTCGACCCGGACGCCGGTCGTCGTCAGCGCGGACTTCTTCTACCAGGCGTGGAACCACGGCCGCTCCACCCTGCGCACCAACTCCGAGTACAAGCGCAACGGCTACGTCCTGGCGCCGAACGAGGCGGACATCGCCGACTCGAGCGGCGACCGCCGCGCCGGCCACGGCTTCATCCTGCTCGGCTGGGACGACAACCTCTCGGTCCCGATCGTCGACGGCGAGGGCAACCAGGTCCTCGACGCCGACGGCAACCCGACGATGGAGACCGGGTTCTTCCTCTTCAAGAACTCGTGGGGCACCAGCAGCTTCGGCACCGCCAACCCGCACGGCGCGGGCTACGGCTGGATCGCGTACCGCTACATCACCGAGCGCGCGACGGCCTACGTGGCCGGGCTCCCGGAGGTCATGCTCGCCGAGGTCTGCAACGACGCGACCGACAACGACCGCGACGGCCTCGCCGACTGCGACGACCCGGACTGCGCCAGCGAGCGCGCGTGCCTCGACCCGGGTGACAACCTCGTCAACGACACGAGCTACCCGATCCCGGACAACTCCTCTTCCGGTGTCGTGAGCCAGATCGTGGTGACCGAGCCCGGCCAGATCAGCTCGCTCGCGGTCACCGTGGACATCACCCACACCTACCGCGGCGACCTGAGCGTGTACCTCGTCCGCGGCGCCGACCGCGTCGTGATGTTCGACCGCCAGGGCGGCAGCGCCGACGACCTGCAGGAGACCTTCACCGTCTCGGACTTCAACGGCACCGACGCGGCCGGGACCTACGAGCTCGTCGTGGTCGACAACGCCAACCAGGACACCGGCACCCTCAACCTGTGGAGCCTGGACATCACCCGCTGCGACACCGACTGCGGCGGCACCACCACGAGCCGCACCTACCCGGGCGACACGGGCCTCGACATCCCCGACGGCTCGTCGCTCGAGAGCACCATCACCGTGCCGGACATGGGCGCGATCGAGTCGCTCCACGCCGACGTCGAGATCACCCACAGCTTCCCCTACGAGCTGACCATCCGGCTCCGTCACGAGGGCGGTCGCGAGTTCGTCCTCCTCACCGAGGACGCGAGCAGCGAGACCGGCGTGTCGCGCTCCTTCGAGGTCCCCGGCTTCGTCGGCGACGACATCGGCGGCAGCTGGACGCTGACCGTGGTGGACGCGGCGACCGGCGACACGGGCACCCTCGTCTCCTGGCAGCTCCGCGCCTCCACGCGTTGACCGGCCCTCGCATCTGGGCGCACCGCGGCTCGCATCGGGCCGCGGTGGAGAACACCCTGGCGGCCTTCCGCCTCGCCATCGAGGAGGGCGCCGACGGGGTCGAGCTCGACGTCCGGGCCACGCGGGACGGGCAGGTCGTCGTGTTCCACGACCGCGACCTGGCGCGCCTCGCGGGCGATCCCCGAGCGGTCGCGGAGCTCGACCGGGGCGAGCTGCCGAGCGTCGGCGGCGCGCCCATCCCCACCCTCGACGAGGTGCTCGACCTCGTCCTCGGGGCGGGGCTCGAGGTGAACGTGGAGATCAAGGCCGGCAGCGCGGCCTGCGGCGAGGTGCTCGCCGCGCGCGCCCCGGACGAGCTGTCGCGGATCGTGGTGTCGAGCTTTCACGCGCCCGCGCTCGCGACCTGTCGACGAGCGGTGCCCACGGTGCGGACCGCGTTCCTGTTCGAGCGCGCCGAGGACGTGCCGCCGGCGGTCCTCGCCGAGATCCAGGGCGTCCACCCGCACTTCCCGGCGTGCTCCGAGGCGCAGGTCGCGGCGTGGCGCGAGCGAGGCCTCTTCGTGAACGTGTGGACCGTCAACGATCCCTCCGTGGCGCGGTCGCTCGCCGCGATGCAAGTCGACGGTCTGGTGACAGACGAGGTCCCCACGGTGCGCGGGGCTTGCGAAATGCGTTCCTGACGCTTATATCCACCCGTCTCGGCCCCTTTGGCATCGCCGAAGCTGCGGCTCGAGGACACGAACCCGGGGCTCCCGCGCGGGCTCCAGACCCAACCCGAGACAACGAGGACCGAGTGGCACGACGAGGCCGAGGCCGGCCAGGGGGCAGGCGAAAGCGCTCTTTCGACGATTTCGACGAGACCGACGACGAGCGTTCCGATCACGTGAAGCTGGAGGGCACCGTGACCAACGTGTTCGCCGGCGGTCAGTTCGAGGTCGAGACCGACGCCGGTCCGACCGTCCGCGCCAAGCTCTGTGGCCGCATGCGCAAGTACCGCATCCGCGTGATCCTCGGCGATCGCGTGACGGTGGCGCTGTCGCCCTACGACCTGAACCACGGGATGATCGTCTACCGGACGAAGTAGCCCGCTCGCTCGCCATCGACGCCGCGGCCCGCTCGACGAGAGCGCCGCGGCGTCGTGCGTTTCGAAGGGTCGATCAGACGCGGTGGGCGCCCGACAGGATCGCGGCGTGGACCTCCGGGGTGAGCGGGACGTAGGTGCCCGCCGCGTCGTCGCGCACGAAGAGGGGCTCGGCGATCGTGGACGGGTCGAAGCCCTCCCGGACGAGGTCGACCTTGCGGTGCTTGAACGTGCCCGTCGTCACCATCTCGTCGCAGCGCCGCAAGAACAGCGGCTGCGCGTAGGCGGGCAGGCTCGCGGCGACGTGCGCGTGGAGAGCGGCGAGGTCGAGGTCCTCGGCGGCGACCACGGTGGCCATGCCCGCCCGCCCGTCGTGCCCCTCGACGGAGACCCCGTAGACGTTCGCCTCCTCGACGCCGTCGAACACGCCGAGCACCTCGGCGACCTCGCTCGTCGCGACGTTCTCGCCCTTCCAGCGGAACGTGTCGCCGATGCGGTCGACGAAGTAGAAGTACCCGTCCGCGTCGCGCTTCATCAGGTCGCCGGTGCGGAACCAGCGATCGCCGACCGCGAAGGCGTCGGTGAGGATCTTCTTCCGGGTCGCCTCGGGGTCGCGGTAGCCGTCGAAGCGCCCGCCCGCCTTGGTCGCGTCGATCAGCCCGATCGCCTCGCCCACCTCGCCCGGCGCGCACTCGATCACGCGGCCCTTCGCGTCGCGGACGACCTCCTCGCGCTCGACGTCGAACGCCACGATGCGGACCTTGAGCACGAGGTCCGCGATCGCCGGCAGGCGACCCACCGCGCCGACCACGTCGTCGAGGTTGAAGAGCGACACGTTGCCCTCGCTCGAGCCGTAGAACTCGACGATGTGGGGCAGGCCGAAGCGGTCGCGGAACGCGGGCCAGACCTCCGGGCGGAGCCCGTTGCCCATGCACGCGCGGATCCGGTGGCGGCGCTCGTCGGGGTGCGGCGGCGAGTTGACGAGGTAGCGGCACAGCTCGCCGACGTAGAGGAACATCGTGCAGTCGTGCTCGGCGACGTCGCTCCAGAAGTGGCTCGCGCTGAAGCGATCGCGGAGCACCACGGACGCGCCCACCGTGAGCGCGGCGCCGACCCCGCCGATGCCGCCCGTCGCGTGGTAGAGCGGGAGTGGGTCGTAGATGCGGTCGGTCTCGTCGGCGCCGAGCATCACCGCGAACGCGTGCATGATGTTCGCCGCGCGGATGTGGGTGATGTTCGCGGCCTTCGGCAGCCCGGTCGTGCCGCTCGTGTAGATGTAGAACGCGCTCTGCTCGGCGGTGAGCCCGCGGCGCGCGCTCGGCGGCAGGCGCACCTCGCTCTTCTTCGCGAGCGCGTCGTCGAGCGACCGAGCGCCGGCCGGCAGCTCCGTCGCGTCGCCCGGCGGGCGCTGCACCCAGACGATGGGCGGCTCCTCGAGCCCGTCGGTGCACGAGCCCCACGTCTCGAGCAGCTCGGCCCCGACGATCACGTGCCTGGCGCCCGAGATGCGCACCGTGTGAGCGAGCCCGGGCCCGTGCAGGTGGCCGTTGACGAGCGCGCAGACGCCGCCGGCCTTGAGCACGCCGAGCCACGCGCAGACGTACTCGAGCCGGTTGGTCATCAGGAGCGCGACCGCGTCGCCGCGCTGCACGCCCTCGTCGCGCGCCCACCGCGCGACGCGGTTCGCGTAGGCGTCCATCTCCCGGTAAGTGCGCTTGCGGGCTCCGTCGATCAGAGCCGGGTGGTGCGGCCGCGCGTCGGCCCAGCCCTCGATGGTGTCGACGACCGTGTGCTCCTTGCCCTCCTTCGCCTTGCGGATCCGGAGGATCAGCCGGCTGAAGTGATCGAGGAAGCGCGCCTCGCGCGCCAACCCATCGCGCAGACCAGAGAGCATGGCCCACAGTGTCGCAGGATCCGCGACGACAGCGGGGAGTTAGCTCGCGCGGTAGAGCGGCCGCTCGTCCCCGACCGCGCGGGCGAAGCTCGGCCGCTGCAAGAGGCGCCGGTGGTAGGCCTTCGCGTGGGGGTAGTCGTCGAGGCTCAGCGGCGTGGCGATCATCCAGCCGAGGACCGTGAAGAGGTACGCGTCGGCCACGCTGAGCCGATCGAGCAGGTGCTCGCGGTCGGTGAGGTGGCGGTCCACGTAGGCCAGGCGCGGCCCGGCGAGCGCGCACGCGTGGCGCTTCACCTCGTCGGTCGAGTCCGGGTGGAAGAGCGGGTAGAAGACGACCTTGTGCAGCTCGCCGCCCACGTAGCTGAGCCAGCGGTGGAGCTCGCGGCGCTCGGCGCCGGTCGGCGCGAGGCCGGCCTCGGGGCGCAGCTCCGCGACGTGCTGCAAGACGGCGGCGGTCTCGGTGAGCAGCGTCCCGTCGTCGAGGCGCAGCGCGGGCACCATGCCGAGCGCGTAGACGTCGCGGTAGTCGCCGCCCTCGGCGAGGCGCTTCGAGAAGCGATCGACCTGGACGTAGGTCGCGTCCACGCCGGCCTCGTAGAGCGCGATGCGGCTCGCGAGGGAGCAGCTCATGGGGGCGAAGTAGAGCTCCATCGGGTTCCTCCTCGGTGGGTGAGCCACACCTTTGACCGCTCGACGTGATGCGTCCAACGCATCCTTGACATATCTTCGATGCGCGATGAGCATCGAAAGGGAGCCGGCCGCGCCGCGGCTCGACGTGCGTGATCTGCGGGTGGTGGTCGCCCTCGGGCGCTCGGGGACGACCGCCGCGGCGGCCGCGCGCCTGCACCTGACGCAGTCCGCGGTGAGCCGCGCGCTCGCGGTGGCCGAGGCGCACGCGGGCGTCCCGCTCTTCACGCGCACGGCGCGCGGCCTCGTCCCGACGAGCGCGGGCGCCGTGCTCCTCGACGCGGCGCCGGGGATGCTCGCGGACCTGAGCGAGCTCGAGCGCCGCGTGCGGGAGCCCGCGCCGGCCCCGCGTCGCCTGCGCCTCGTGGCCGAGTGCCACATGGCGTACCCGTGGCTCGCGCGCGTCGTGCTGCGGCTGCGCCGGACCGCGCCGGCGGTGCGCCTCGAGATGCCCGCCGAGCACTCGCTGCGCGCGGCCGAGGCGCTCGCCGAGGGCGCGATCGACGCGGCGCTGCTGACCTCGAGGCCGCCGCCCGGCTTCCTGTCGACCGAGATGATGGAGGACGAGCTGATGTTCCTCGTCGCGAGCGACCACCCGCTCGCCGCGAAGGGGTCGCTCACGCCGCGGGACATCGCCAGCCACGAGCTCCTCGTCCCGACCGTGCGCACCGAGGACGCGCGCTTCCTGCGGTTCGTGTTCGGCTCGCGCCGCCCGCGCTTGCGCGTCGAGCGCCTCGCGATCACCGAGGCGATCGTCGAGCTCGCGCGCGCCGGCCTCGGCATCGCGGTCCTCTCCGAGTGGGTGGCCGGCCCCTACCTCGACGCCCCCGAGGGCGGGCTCACCGCGCTGCGCCTCCGCAAGGGGCCCCTGAAGCGAGCGTGGCGCCTCGCCCACGCCCCGGAGCTCGACGCGACCGCGCCCCTGCTCGCGGACGCGATCCGCGCCGCTCAGCCGCGCCCTCGCCTCAGTAGAGGATGAAGCCGGCCGCGGGCTCCTTCTCGGGGAGCTCGGTCTCGCCGAGCATCTCGCGCAGATCGATCTCGATGGTGCGGCTGAGCGCGTTCATCGGGACGTCGTTCATGCTGCGCTCGAAAGGGTCCTCGCTCGAGTCGCCGATGCCCTCCATCGTGAGGAAGACCCAGCCCACGAGCCCGCTCGCGAGGATCATCAGGACGCCGTTGGCGACGTCGAGCGCGGCGCCCTCGCCCTCGACGAAGACGTCGAGCATGCCGAAGGGCAGCAGGAACACGAAGACGCGCACGAAAATGCTGCTGAACTCGGCGTACTGGCGCGGGAACGGGGTGTTCTTGATGCGCTCGCACTTGCCCTGCAGCGCGTACAGCTCCTCGATCACGCTCATCAGCTCGAGCTGCCGGAACATGTCGAGGCGCCCCGCCTCCACGAGCTCGGCGAGCTCCCGACCTTGTCGCTGGAGCAGGTGCGTGGCCGGGTTCGCGCGCGCCGACACCTGGGTGAGCTCCTCGGCGTCGAGGAACGGCGCGAGCTCCTTGTCCCAGTCGTTGCGCATCAGGTCCGCGTGGCTCTCGAGCCGGCGCTTGGTGGAGACGCTCGGCTTGTGGTGGAAGCGAGACGTCTTGCGGAGCTGGAGCCGGAGCGCGTTCACCCACGCGAGGTGCCGATACACGAGCTCGCGCTGGGTCGCGTGGGTGCGGTCGGTCGTCTGCGTCGGGTCGACGTAGCTCGTCACCGCGGTGGCCCACGTGCGGCTCGAGTTGACGATGCCGCCCCAGATCTTGCGGCCCTCCCAGAAGCGGTCGTAGGCCGAGTTGTTCTTGAAGCCCATGTAGAACGCGACGGCGGTGCCGATGGTCGCGATGGG
This sequence comes from Sandaracinaceae bacterium, assembly GCA_020633195.1. Classification (GTDB taxonomy): domain Bacteria; phylum Myxococcota_A; class Polyangia; order Polyangiales; family Sandaracinaceae; genus JACKEC01. The sequence continues at coordinate 203,349 of JACKEC010000020.1, forward strand.
GAGGTAGGGCACCTTCAGGAACGAGAGCCCGCCGTAGACGTACGCGGCGAACACGACGGTCGCCCAGAGCGCGGCGATGCCGAAGACGCGAAGCCCGAAGGCGAGCAGCAGGTGGCGCGGGAAGCGGCGGGTGACGATCATCGAGCCTTCTCCTAGCCCAAGCGCCGCGACGCGTCAGCCGTCGCTGTGGCCGAGCCGGCGCTCCGGGTCGACGCGGTCGCGGACGCGCTGCTTGAGCACCTTGGCCTCCGGGAAGCCGCCGTCCTCGGCCTTCGACCAGACGCGCTCGTCGTCGACCCACACCTCGAAGACGCCGTTGGGCCCCGGCCGCAGCGCCACCTCGCCGAGCGCGTCCTCGAACGTGAACAGGAGCTCCTGGGCGAGCCACGTGGCGCGGAGGACGAACCGGCAGCGCCAGCAGTAGACGATGGTCACCCGCGGCGCGACGTCGCTCATGCGCGGCAGCTTCGCATGACCGGCGCGGCCACGTCGCGACCGCTCGAGGAGGTGTCGCCTCCAGCGTACGGTCGGAGCGCTCGTGGCTCCGCGTTCAGCTTCTGGACGTGTGCCCCGCGATCGGGCGCCGCGGGGCAGGATCTCGGGTGAGCGATCGGCCGGGATCGGCCCACTTCGCGGTGAGCTGCACGGAGCTTGCACAGATCCTAGGACATGCGCACTGCACTCCTCACCACGCTCTTCGTGCTCCTCGGCTCCGGCTGTGTGCCCGCGGCCCCCGGCGGCCAGCGCGCGGCCGAATTCGACGAGGACCTCGGCGACGAGTCGCTCTCGATCGAAGCGGTGGCGGCGGACTTCGACCCGGAGGAGGGCTGGCTCGTCTCGCCGGTGAGCGCCGCGTTCGCCGACGGAGTCCGTCGGGTCTCGACGTTCGTGGAGCTCGTCGACGACGGCGAGCTCGCGGTCGAGGCGCGGGGGGTTCGCGAGGACGGGACGCACGGCGAGTGGACGCCGCTCGCGACGAGCTGGGCGGAGCCCGGGATGCGCGTGGCGTTCGCCGACATCGACGTCGCCGCGGGGGCGCAGATCCGGATCCGGGAGGCGGACCTCGCGCGGCTGTCGGTGCTGCGATGGTCCGCGACCATGCCCGCCGACGGGGAGCCCGACGCGGACCCGGAGACCGACCCGGACCTCGGCGTGGGCACCGAGGCGCTGATCGCCTCGCTCGCGCCGCTCGGGATCGTCGAGCGCAGCGCCTGGGGGGCGCGCGCGACGCGCTGCTCGAGCCGCGACTCGGCGCGCTACCGGATGGCGATCCACCACACGAGCTCGCCCTCCACGGGCGACGTCGCGGCGCGCGTCCGCGGGTTCCAGGCCTACCACATGGACTCGCGCGGCTGGTGCGACGTCGGCTACCACTTCCTCATCGGCGCGGACGGGACCATCTACGAGGGCCGCCCGCTCGAGCTGCTCGGCGCGCACGTCGGCGGCAACAACACCGGCAACGTCGGCATCGCGTTCGTCGGCTGCTTCGAGCCGTCCAACTGCTCGCCGGCGAGCACGTGGGGGCCGTCCACGCCGAGCGACGCGATGATCGCCTCGGCGAGCCGGCTCGTCGCCTACCTCGCCGACGAGTACGGGATCACCCCGTCCGCCTCGACCATCAAGGGGCACCGTCAGCACTCGGGCGCCTCGACGGACTGCCCCGGGATCAACGTGCTCGACCGCATGACGGAGATCCGCAGCGGGACCGTCGCCGAGGCGCCGCCGCCCGCCGACCCGCCGCCCGCCGAGGTCGGCGGCGCGAGCTGCACCCACAGCTACGGCGGCACCTACGCCGACACCGCCTGCTCCGCCGGCTACCAGTGCTGCGACGGGACGTGGAGGACGCGCGGCGCGAGCGGCTGCGGCGCCTGCCTCTGCGTCGAGGAGAGCGGACGCACGGGCTGCGCCGGTGCCCCCGCGCCGACCCCGACCCCCGAGCCGACGCCGACGCCGACGCCGACCCCGGAGCCGACGCCGACGCCGACGCCCGAGCCGCCGGCGGGCGCGAGCTGCGCCCACAGCTACGGCGGCACCTACGCCGACACCGCCTGCTCGGCCGGCTACCAGTGCTGCGACGGCGCGTGGCGGACCCGCGGCGCGAGCGGCTGCGGCGCCTGCCTCTGCGTCGAGGAGACCGGCGCGGCCGGCTGCGGGATCGGCGCCACGCCGCCCCCGCCCGGTGGATCATTGCACGCAGGGTTGACACAGAACGGGTCGCAGATCCCCCGCGCGGGCCTCGCGAACGCGACGCTCCGGCGCGCGCTCGGGGTGTCGACCGAGCCGTACGGGGACGTGGTCACCGTCGACGGCGCCTCCTGGGTCCGCGGGCGCGTCAGCCACTTCGGTGGCCCGAGCGACACGGGGGTGAGCTCGACGGAGACGGGCGCGATCACCGGCGAGCGGCTTCGCAGCCTGAACAACCCGGAGAACCCGAGCGCCTCCACCGCGCGCTCCCGGGCCGCCGACTACTACTACGTCGCGATGCGCTGGGACTACTCGCCCAACGGCACCTCGTTCTGGCGCGACGCGCGCATCCTCGTCCGCAATCCGTCGACGGGCGCGCAGGTCGTGGTGCGGCCCGTCGACTGGGGCCCGAACACGAGCACGCGGCGCATCATCGACCTGTCGCCGCAGGCGGTGCGCGACCTCGGGGTCACGACCGACGCGACGCTCGACGTGGCGTTCGCGGCGCCGGGCACGCCGCTCGGCGTCGTGGCGCCCTGACCGATCTCAAGTCGGCGAGGTCACGCGCGAGACGGCTTGCAGCAGCTCCTCGCCCGTGAAGGGCTTGGGTAGCGCCTGCGCGCGCTCGAGGGCCGTCACGCGGTCGCCCTCGTAGCCCCAGCCGCTCAGGATCAGGACCGGCAGCTCGGGGCGGTCCGCGCGGAGGCGCTCGGTGAGCTGGATCCCCGTCATCTCGGGCATGAGGTAGTCGGTGATCAAGAGCTCGTACCCGCCGGCCTGCCGCCACGCGTCGATCCCGCCGGACGGGGTCGTGCACGCGGTGACCTCGTGGCCGAAGCCGCGGAGCATCCGCGCGACCGACGTCGCCACGTCCGGCTCGTCCTCGACCAGCAGGATGCGACGCGGGTCGCCGCTGACCGCCTTCGCCGTCCGAGCGTCCGCGAGCTGCGTGGGGATGGCGACGGGGAGGAAGACCTCGAAGGTGGTCCCCACGCCGAGCTTGGAGCGGACCTCCAAGAAGCCGTCGCTCTGGCGCACCGCGCCGAAGACGGTCGCGAGGCCGAGGCCCGTCCCCTTGCCCGGCTCCTTCGTCGTGAAGAAGGGCTCGAAGATCCGCGCGAGGTGAGCCTCGCTCATCCCCACCCCGGTGTCCTCGACGCGGATCCGGATGAAGTCACCTGGCGTCGCGCCGTGCGCGGCGGCGCGCGTCGCGTCCACGGTCACCCGGTCACAGCCGGTCCGGAGCGTGCCCCCGCCGACCGCCATCGCGTCGCGCGCGTTGACCGTGAGGTTGAGCAGGATCTGCTGGAGCTGCCCCGGATCGATGCAGACCGTGGTCTGCTCGGTCGCGGGCGTCTGCTCGATCACGATGTGGTCCTCGAAGGTCCGGCCGACGATCGCGAGGCACTCCTCGAGGGCCTGGGCCGCCTCGACCTCGCGAGGCTCGACCACCGCCTGCCGGCTGAACGCGAGCAGGCGGCGGGTGAGGTGCGCCGCGGACTGCGCCGCGCTCTCGATGTAGTCGACCGCCTCGTCGCCCCGCCCGCCGCCGATGCGCGCCGTGTTGCAGAGGATCACCGTGAGGAGGTTGTTGAAGTCGTGCGCGACGCCGGCGGTGACCTGCCCGAGCACGTCCATCTTCTCGGTCTGCCGCAGCCGCGCCTCGAGCTCGACGCGCTCGCTGACGTCGACGACGACGCCTCGCACCACCACGGGCGCGCCCGCGTCGTACTCGACGGTGGGCACGACGTAGAGGTGCCCGAGCCGATCTCCGGCGCGCAGGACGCAGAGCTGGAAAGGTGAGACCTCGCCGCCCGCGAGGACGCTCTGCCATCGCGCGACCGCCCGATCGCGATCCGAGGGCAGCACCCGCTCGGCGACGCCGGCGAGGTCCAGCGTCGTCGGCGCGCTCAATCCGAGCACCCGCTCGAGGGAGCCGGTCAGCTCCGAGGTGCGCACGTCGTAGCGGAACCACCCGACCCCGACCGCGCGCGCGACCTCGTCGAGGACCTGCTTGCGGGCGCGGAGCTCCGCCGCGGTCGCGCGCTCGTCCGTGAGGTCGTGGATCGTGCCGACCGCGCGGACGAGGGTGCCCCCCGCGTCGAAGAGCAGCGCCCCGCTCATGCTGACGTGACGGATGGTCCCGTCCGGCCAGAGGATCCGGAAGTCGACCTGCTCGCTGATCCCCGACTCGACGCCGGCGCGGCTGACCTGCGCGACGCGGTCGCGATCGTCTGGGTGCACCCGAGCGAAGAAGGCCTCGCTGTTCGAGGGGTCGACGTCGGGGTCGTAGCCCAGGATCCGGTAGAGCTCGTCGGACCAGCGGACCTCGTTCGTGCTCAGGTTCCAGAGCCACGTGCCGAGGTGGCTGATCCGCTCCGCCTCCTGCCAGAGGGCGAGGCGCTCCGAGAGGCCGGCGCCCAGCTCCGCCGTCCGCTCGCCGTCGAACCGGCCGAGCTGCCGCTCGAGCTCCGAGACCCGCTGCCGCAGCTGCTGGTTCTCGTGCTCTAGCCGCTCGCGGCTCTCATCGTCGCCAGCCACCTCAACGCCCCCCCCTCGTCACGGAAGACCCGGACCCGGACCCCTTGCGGGAGCCAGGCCGTCGTCATCCGCATCAAACCGTACCGGACGGCGCCGTCGACGAGAAGCACGCATGGCAAGTCGTACTTCGTGAGCTCCATCGCGAAGTAGCCGGTGGTGGCCCGCAGCTGGGCGACGGGGCGCTGCAACAGGGACCCGGAGCGTCGCACGTCGAGGAGCACGCCTCGAACCTCGGACCAGGTCGGCGACGCGACGGCGTCCGCCCACACGCGACGCAGCTCGCCGGTCGTGTACTGTTGCTCGGCCACGATGACGAGCACGTGATCCTCGATGCGGTACGAGACGTTCGACAAGCCGCCGAATGCTAGCTCGGCTCCCCGCACCGGTGATACCGACACGCTCGCCCGAGCCTAGAGACGCGCGATCCCATGGCCACGCCCCCCGACGACGCCACCTCCGAGCCCGGCTCGAAGACTCCGAAGCGACGGCTCACGCTGATCCGCAGCTTCTCGCTCGCCGACCTCATCACGCTCTGCAACGGCGCCGCCGGGATGGGCGCGGTGCTGCTCTCGATGGCGTACGTCGGCTCCGGAGAGCGCCCGCTGATGTGGGGCGCGCTCGGCCTCTTGCCGCTCGCGCTCGTGTTCGACGTGGCCGACGGCGCGGTCGCGCGGTGGCGTCGCCGCAGCTCCCCGTTCGGCGCGGACCTCGACTCGCTCGCCGACGTGGTCTCGTTCGGGGTCGCGCCCGCCGCCATCGCGTTCGCGCTCGGCATGCGCGGGATGCTGGACGGGTTCGTCCTGATCTACTTCGTCGGCTGCGGGATCAGCCGCCTCGCCCGCTTCAACGTGACCGCGGAGGCGCTGATGACGGACAAGGGCAAGGTCAGCCACTTCGAGGGCACGCCGATCCCCACGAGCGTCCTGTTGGTGCTGGTGCTCGCGGTGGCCTTCGCGACCGACGCGGTCGGGGACCGGCTGTGGCTCGGCGAGCTCGACCTCGGGATGGTGAGCGTCCACCCGCTGGTGCTCATGTTCCTCGCGAGCGGCACGGCGATGGTGAGCGCGACGCTCAAGATCCCGAAGCCCTAGCCGTCGGCCGGAGGCGCGGCCTTCATGAGCGCCGCGTACACGCCGAGGCTCACGAAGAAGCCGACGAACCACGCGTACGTGTAGAGGCTGCTCCAGAAGCTCCCGACGCTCTCGAGGGCGCCCGCCTGCGCGAGGAAGCCGGGCACGTTGGGGCCGACGCCGAGCGCGAGCGCGACGAGCGCGCGCCAGTTCCAGCCGCCGCTGAAGCGGTACTTGCCGCGGACGCGGAACATCTCTTCCACGTCCAGCTCGGTGCGCCGGATGATGAAGTAGTCGCTCACGAGGATGCCGGCGATCGGGCCGAGCAGCGCGGAGTAGCCGACGAGCCACGTGAAGATGTAGCCGTCGGTGCTCTCGAGGAGCTTCCAGGGGAACATCACCAGGCCGAGGCCCGCGGTGATGTAGCCGCCCATCTTGAAGGAGATCTTCTTGGGCGCGATGTTCGAAAAGCCGTTCGAGGGGGCCACCACGTTGGCGGCGAGGTTCGTCGTCAGCGTCGCGATCACGAGCGCGAAGAGGGCGATGACGACGCTGAAGCCGCCCATGCGGCCGAGCAGCGCGACCGGGTCCCAGACCGCCTCGCCGTAGATGACGACGGTGGCGCTCGTGACCGCGACGCCGATGAACGCGAACAGCGCCATCGTCGGGGGCAGCCCGAGCGCCTGGCCGAGCGCCTGGTCGCGCTGCGTCTTACAGAAGCGCGTGAAGTCCGGGATGTTCAGCGACAGCGTCGCCCAGAACCCGACCATCGCGGTCAGGTTGGGGAAGAAGACGCTCCAGAACTGGCCCTCCTGCTCGCCGCCCGGGCCGAAGGCCGAGGGCGTGGAGAGCATCGCGCCGAACCCGCCGGCCTGGACGTACGCCCAGATCAGGAGCGCGATGCCCATCAGGATCAGGAACGGCGCCGCGAGCGTCTCGAGCCAGCGGATCGACTCGGTGCCGAACGCGATGAAGAAGACGTGCAGCCCCCAGAAGAAGACGAAGCAGAGGGTCTGGCCGAGGTCGATCCCGAGCACCGGCAGCGCGGCGCCGACGATCGCGTCGTCGCTCAGCGCGTTGATCATCGTGTAGATGGCCGAGCCGCCGACCCAGGTCTGGATCCCGAACCAGCCGCACGCGACGAGGCCGCGGAGGATGGCGGGGACGTTCGCGCCGATCGTCCCGAAGCTCGAGCGCAGGAGCACCGGGAAGGGAATCCCGTGCTTGGTCCCCGCGTGGCCGACGAGCATCATCGGCACCAGCACCACGACGTTGCCGAGGAGCACCGTGAGGGTGGCCTGCCACCAGCTCATGCCCTGCTCGACCATGCCCGCGCTGAGCATGTAGGTCGGCACACAGACGACCATCCCGACCCACAGCGCCGCGATGCTCGTCCAGCTCCACGTCTTGGCGGCCTCCGGCGTCGGCGCGAGGTCCGCGTTGTAGAGCTGGGGATCGGAGCCCTCGATGGGCTCGGGTTCGACGGTGGTACCTGCCATGTGCGAATCCGCCGTTCTACTCGTCTCGGAAGCGCGACCGCAAGTCTCCGAACCGGTTAGAATCGGGGCGTGAGTCAGCCGGACGAGCGCGAGCGCGAGCTCGAGGAGGCAGGCATCCACGCCGCGCGAGCGGCCCGGAGCCTCGTGGCGGCGGTGATGAACGAGGTCACCGACGACCTCCAGTCCCGCGCCGCGCAGGTCGTGCAGCAGCTCTACGCCGCCGAGATGGGCGGCCTCGATCGCGTCACCCAGGCGCTGACCGCGGCGTGCGCTCAGCTCCAGGAGCTGACCTACCAGGACGGCACCTCGGCGAGCTTCGCGCACGCGCTCACGATCCTCTACCCGATCAGCCGCGAGCTGAACCGCGCGAGCGGCCCGCCGACCGCGATCTCGGCGGCCGACCCGATCCTGCTCCTGCCGACGAAGAAGAAGATCACGCTGACCCCCGACGACCGGCGCCGCCTCCCGCGCGTCGAGCTCGAGGTCGACATCGGCGTGCACAGCGAGACGAACTTCTACGCGGGCTTCTCCGGCGACGTCTCCGAAGGCGGTATCTTCATCGCGACCTACAAGCCCCTGCCCATCGGGACCAAGACGACCGTCTCGTTCGTGCTCCCGGGCGGCCACCACGTCGTGACCGAGGGCGAGGTGTCCTGGGTGCGCGAGGCGGCGTGGGACGTCACCCCCGGCATGGGCGTCACGTTCACCGGCCTGTCGGACTACGACCGCCAGTACATCCAGTGGTACGCGCAGCAGCGCGCGCCGCTCTTCTTCGACAAGTAGTCTTTCGGGGCTACGAGCGTCGGCGACGCCGCGGGTGCTTGCCGCGGTAGTGCCGGAACTGATCGTAGGTGAGCCCGAGCCGGCGAGCCGCCTCGGCCTGGTTGCCGCCGGCCGCCTCGAGCGCGTCCTCGATCATGTCGCGCTCGAACGCGGCGAGGCGCTCCTTGAACGTCCCCTGGGTCGGTCGCGTCGCGCGGGTCGCGTCGAGGCCGAGATCCTCGGGCGTGATCTGCGCGCCGACCTCTCGATACACGGCGCGCTCGATCATGTTCTTGAGCTCGCGCACGTTGCCCGGGAACGGGTATCGGCGGAGCGCCTCGCGCGCCCGCGGGCTGAGCGTCTTGCCGCGGAACGACGGGACCTCGCGCATGAAGCGCTGCATGAAGTGCTCGGCGAGCACCTCCACGTCGTCGACGCGCTCGCGCAGCGGCGGCACGCGGATCTCCTCGAACGCGAGCCGATCGTAGAGGTCGGGTAGGAAGCGCCCCTCGTCGATCATCGCGCGGAGGTCCGCGTTGGTCGCCGCGACGATGCGCGTGTCGACCTGCACCTCCCGCGCGCCGCCGACGCGCAGGAAGGCGCCGTACTCGACCGCGCGCAGGATCTTGGTCTGGAACGGCACGCTCATGTGGCCGATCTCGTCGAGGAACAGCGTGCCGCCCGTCGCCGCCTCGAACTTGCCCTCGGTCCGGCGCTCGGCGCCCGTGAACGCGCCGCGCTCGTGCCCGAAGAGCTCGGCCTCGAGGAGGCTCGGGGGCACCGCCGCGCAGTTCACGATCACGAACGGACCGGCGCGGTCGGACGACTCGTGGAGCGCGCGCGCGACGAGCTCCTTGCCCGAGCCGCGCTCCCCGAGCACGAGCACCGGCCGCGGGATCCGCGCGACGCGACGCACCTGCTCGATCACCGCGCGCAGCTCCGGTGACTCGCCCACCATCGGGGCGCCGCGGAGCGCCCGATTCTCGCGGGACAGCGCGCGGTTCCGATCGATGAGCTGCACCCAGACCCGGATCTTGCGGAGCTGCGTCGCGACCCGCTCCTCGAGCCGGCCGCTGCGGACGAGGAAGTCGGTCGCCCCCGCCTCGACGACCTCCGCGGCGACGTCGACGCCGCCCTCCTCGGCGACGACCACCACGGGGATCACCGCGTCGCGCGCCCGCACCGCGGCGAGCACCGCGCGGCCGTCGCGCACGCCGTCGCCGAGGCCGAAGTCGAGGACGACCAGGTCGGGCGCGTCGTCGAGCCGCTCGAGCAGCGCCGCCTCGCTCGCGACCTGCCCCACCTCGCACTCGGCCGCGAAGGCGCGGGCGAGCGCGTCGAGCTCGCCCCCCGGAGGATCGAGCACCAGGACGTGGCGGGGCACGCCTGGGATCTTTCACCAGGTTGGTGAAAACCACCAGACGATTCACGTACAATTTCCGGCTTTTTGCCCATCGTCTGATTGGCACACGGCTTCCAGTGACGAGCCTCGTGCAGACGGGGGACATCGCGGCGCTCGTCGCCATCGCAGGCGGCGCGGCGACGGTGGTCGGGGTGCTCGGAGCGCTCCTCACCTCGTGGTTGCGCCAGCGCGATCCAGTGCCGGACGAACCGAGCTGGAAGGGCGTGATCGGCGTGGTCGCGGTCCCGATCCCGGCGGGCGGGGTCGGCAAGATCGCCCACCACCGCCGAGGCGCTCGCGCGGCGGTCGCGGCGCGGATGCACGACGAGCCCACGGGCGCCCCGGTCGGGACGCGCGTCGTGGTGATCGAGGTGCGGGACGGGGTCGCCCTCGTCGCGCCCATGGACTGAAGAAAGGAAGTCGAGATGACAGGTCTAGTGGTGCTGGCGGTGATCGGCGGGGCCCTCTGTGCGGCGGCCGCGCTCGCGGTGTCGGCGTACCGAAAGGTCGGCCCGAACGAGGTGCTGATCGTGTCGGGCCGCGAGGGTCGCTACGTCGACCCGGCCACCGGGGAGACCCACACCAAGGCGTTCCGCATCTATCACGGCGGCGGCACGCTGGTGGTGCCGCTCAAGGAGCGCGTCGACGTCATGAGCGTCGAGCTGATGACGCTCGAGATCCGCACGCCGGAGTTCTTCACCAAGTTCGGCGTGCCGATCGTCGTCGACGGCATCGCGCAGATCAAGGTGCGCAGCGACGACCTGAGCGCGCTCGCGACCGCGGCGGAGATGTTCCTGTCGCGGAGCCGCGCCGAGATGAACGACATCGCGCACCAGATGATGCAAGGCCACTTGCGGGCCGTGATCAGCACGATGCCCTTCGAGGAGATCCACGCGAGCCCCGAAGCGTTCGCCCAGCAGGTGCAGCGGCTCACCGCCGCGGACCTCGCGAACATGGGCATCCAGGTGGTGAGCTTCACCATCCGCGAGGTCCGCGACCCGTCGGGGTTCCTCCAGGCGCTCGGCCGGCCGCAGCTCGCGGACGTGCAGAAGAACGCCGAGCTCGGTGAGGCGCGCGCGACGCAGGAGTCCACCGTGGGCCGCGCCAACGCGGAGCGCGAGGCGCACGTCTGCCGCGCCCAGGCGCGGCGGGAGGCGCAGCTCGCCGAGATCCAGAGCGACCTCGCCGTCGCCGACGCCTCGGCCGCGAAGGACTGCCGCATGCACGAGCTCGGCTCGCGCGTGGCCGAGGCGAAGGCCTCGAGCGACCAGGCCTACGAGCTCTCCGCCGCGCGCGAGCAGCGGCGGGTGATGGAGGAGCGCCTTCACCTCGAGGAGCTCAAGATCCAGCAGCGCGAGAAGGAGCTCACCCTCGAGATCGAGAAGCCGGCGCTCGCCGAGCGCCGCCGCATCGAGACCCTCGCCGAGGCCGACCGGGCCCGGCGTCACGCCGAGGCCGAGGCCGACGCCGACGCCACCCGCGTCCGCGGCCTCGCGGAGGCCGAGGTGATCCGTCAGCGCGGCGCGGCCGAGGCCGAGCGCCTCCGCGAGATGGGCCTCGCCGAGGCCGCGGGCCTGCACGCGAAGCTGCACGCCGAAGCCGAAGGCATGCGCGAGCGCGCCGAGGCGTGGCAGCAGTACGGCGACGCCGCCCTGGGCCAGCTCCTCATCGAGCGCCTCCCCGAGATCGCCGCCGCGGTGGCCTCGCCGCTCGCCAAGGTCGACAAGATCGTCCTCGTCGGGGGCGGCGAAGCCGGCAGCGCGGGCGTCGAGAAGATCACCGGCTCGGTGGCCCGCGTCATCGCGCAGCTCCCCGCCGTCGTCGAGGGCGTGAGCGGCATCGACCTCTCCGCCCTCCTCGCGCGGCTGGCCAACCCCGAGCCCGCGAAGAAGGAGCTCCCCGAGGCGGCGATCGAGGCCCTGCCCGCGGAGTAGACCATCGCGCCCCGAAGCCTGCCCCGAGCCTCAGGGCTCTGGGCAGGCGACCTGCATCTCCACCGTCACGTCCGGCCGCGAGGCAACGTCGCACGACACCGGACAGAGCTCCGCGTACCCCGGCCGCGTCCCCGGCTCGACCGCCTCGAAGAAGAACCCGCCCGTCATCGGATCGCAGTCGTCGGGCCCGTCGCGTCGCTCGAGCGGGATCGGCTCACCGCCGCGCGGCTGCAAGCTCACCTCGAGGAGCGCCGGGTCCGGCAGCGCGCCGGGGCGCGGGATCGCGTAGACGCACGAGCGCACGTCGCGGCGCAGCTCCTCGAAGATGGCGAGCAGGCGATCCGCGACCGGCTCGGTCGTCGTCACGACGAGGGCCTCGTCGGTGCCGCCGGCGCTCGCGATGGCGGACAGGTTCGCGCGAGCCTCGACCTCCTCGGTAGGCTCGAAGACCCCGACCACGAACGTCTGCACGCCCATCGCGGCCCCGTCGCGGACCAGCGAGGACACGAGCGGGACGCCTGCCGCGGGCATCGGCGGCGCGTAGATGTCGATCGCCGGATCGCACTCCGTGGGGAAGCCGTCGGTCGCGAGCAGGACGATCACCTTGCTGCCGGGGCTCTCGACGCGACGCGCGCGCGCTCGATCGAGGGTGCCCTCGATGGCCGCGGCGGTCGGGGTGCCACCGTCCGGCTCGCGCGCGGCGAGCGCGGTCACGAACGCGGCGGCCGCGCCGGGGAGCACCGCGATCGGCACCTCCGGTGCGTAGTCGGCGGGGGCGCAGGACGTGTAGTTGGTGCACGAGCCGAAGTCGATGCAGGTCGAGCCGATCGGGCAGGTCCGCATCCCGAGCGCGGGCAGGCAGCCGAGGTCGGGGTCGTCGGAGCAGTAGCCGAGCGGCTCGCACGTGTCGCCGGGCGTCCCGCAGTCCCTGTCGGTGCGGCAGTACTGGTCGAACGTGGGCGAGCACACGTCGGGCATCTCGCACTCGCCGCCGGGCCCGCAGTCGGCGTCGCGGCCGCAGAGCCGCGGCACGCCCTCCTCGACCTGCGGGAAGAACGTCAGCGCGACGCCGATCCCCTCGGAGTCCGGCGACGACACGAAGTCGCCGAGCGCCGCGGCCACCGCCTCGGCCTTCGTCGCGCCCGAGTCGGTGGTGTCCGCCATCGACCCCGACGAGTCGAGCAGGACGAAGACGTCGAGCCCGGCCAGCGTCGCGCGCGCCTGGAACGGCCGGCACTCGGGGCCCGCGTCGGGGCCTCCGTCGAAGCCCGCGTCGACGCCGGCGTCGAACCCCGCGTCCATGCCTCCGTCGCGCTCGACCGGCTCGATGCGCAGCCCCGTCTTCGCGCCGCACGACGTGGTCGCGAGCAGCGTGGCGGCGAGCGCCGCGGTGGTGAGCCCCCTCATGGTCCCCAGCATAGCGGCGCCTGGCTCGAACGCGGCCCGCGGGCCGGGAGATGTTTCGCTCGAACTCGCCTCTCGCGGCGGTCTGGGCGATTCTGTTCACGCGGAGGTTCGTATGCGGCTTGGCTCCATGGGGTTGGCGCTCCTCTTCGTGGGTGCGCTCGGGTGCGGTGACGACATGCCTGGCGACGAGGACGCGGGCGGCGGCGGGATGGACGCCGGAGGCATGACCGTCGACGGCGGCGGCGGCACCGCCGACACGGGCACGCCCCCCGGGGACGACGGCGGCGGCGGGCCCGTCGACGGCGGCGGCGGCACCGACAGCGGCATGACCGTGATGTGCGGCGGGCTCGGCGAGATGTGCTGCGCGGGTGGGACCTGCACGGCCGGCGCCTGCATCGGCGGCACCTGCACCGACTGCGGCGCCCCCGGCGGCTCCTGCTGCCCCGGCGCCGTCTGCGCCGCCGGCAGCGTCTGCGACGCCGGCACGTGCGTGGTCTGCGGCGCGCCCGGCACCGCGTGCTGCGACCTCGGCGCGTGCGACGCGGGCGGCTGCTGCGTCGGCGACGTGTGCACCGGCGCGGGGAGCACCTGCCCGATGGTCGGCGGCACCTGCGCCGACGGAGCGTGCGGCGACTGCGGCGGCGCGGGCGACATGTGCTGCGCGGGCGGCAACTGCACGGCGCCGTCGACGTCCTGCGAGGGCGGCACCTGTGAGGCGTGCGGCGGCGTCGACGAGCCCTGCTGCGACGGCGGCGGCTGCGCCGACGGCGCGGTCTGCGCGGGCGGGATGTGCACCGCGTGCGGCGGCGAGGACGAGCCCTGCTGCGCCGGCAACAGCTGCGACGCGGGCTGCTGCAACGTCGGACCGGGGCCGGACCTCTGCGTCGCGGTCGGCGCCGACTGCAACGTCGGCGTGTGCGGCGCGGGCGGCGCCTGCGAGGTGTGCGGCGTCGCGGGCTCGAGCTGCTGCCCCGGCGACACCTGCGAGGGCGGCGGCTGCTGCAACGCCTCGACCTGCGTCGCCTCGGGCGACACCGTCGGCACGATGGTCTGCTCGGCGGGCACGCTGACCGCCTGCGGCGGCGACGGCGAGCCGTGCTGCGGCGGCGGCGCGTGCGACGCGGGCGGCTGCTGCGTCGGCGGGAGCTGCCTCGCGGAGGGCGGCATGTGCCCGGGCGGCGGCGGCATCGGAGGCGCCGCGTCGTCGTGCATGGGCGGGAGCTGCGTCACGATGGGCGGCACGTCCTGCGGCGCCGACGGGGAGGCCTGCTGCGGCGGCGGCTTCAGCGGCACGCCCGCGTACTGCACCGGCCCGGACACCACGTGCGTGGCCGCCCCGGGTCCCGACCAGTGCGAGCACTGCGGCGGTGACGGCGAGGCGTGCTGCCCCGGTCAGGTGTGCGGCGCGGGCGGCTGCTGCGTCGGCAACACGTGCGTGGCCGACGGCGACATGTGTCCGAGCGCCTTCCCTGGCGGCGGCGGCGCGGGGACCTGCTCGGGCGGCGGCTGCATGAGCGGCGCGTGCGGCACCATCGGGGCGCCGTGCTGCGGTGGGGGGATCGGCTGCACCGCCGCGCACTCCACCTGCAGCGGCGGCTTCGGCGGCGGCGGCGGCACCTGCGTCGCGTGCGGCGGCGACGGCCAGCCTTGCTGCGGCACCTCGTGCTTGCCGCCGTACACGTGCGACATCGGGCCCGGCCCCGACACCTGCCAGGCGCCCTGAGCGAGCCGCGGCGTCGGGCGCCCCTCGCGGGCGCCCGGCCGCCGCCCAAAATCCACGACCCTGGGGATCGCCGACGCCGGCGGCGCGTACGCAGAGTCGTGCGCACCGCCCCTGGAGTCGCGATCGCGACCACGTTGCTCTTGGCCTGCGGAGGTCCCGACGCGGCCGGTCCCGCGACCGCGACGCCGGCGCCCTGCAGGGACGTGACCGGCGAGTGGTCGAGCCCCGTCGACGGGCTGCGCGGCCGACTCGTCACCTCGGGCGCGAGCGCGAGCCACGACGCGCTGCGGCTGACGGTCGAGCTCGAGAACGTCTCGGACCACGACCTCTCGATTCACTGGGACGGCCGCCCGAGCCTCGGCTTCGTCGCCTTCGCGCTCGACGACGCCGACGGAGTGGAGGTCCCCGAGCCGCCGTGGGCGCTCGGCGGCAACGAACCCGGCGGGAGCCTCTTCACCGTCGTCCCCGCCGGAGCCACCGCGCGTCACGCGCTCCCCGACGTCCTCGACACCTTCGACGGCGGTCGGATCTTCCGGATCGGCACCTTCTGGGCGCGCCAGATGCCGGACGACGGCTCGCGCTGGACGGTGCGCGCGCGCGTGACCGGCCGCGCCGCGAGCGCGAACGACCTCGTCGTGCGCGTCGACGAGGCGGGCGACACGATCATCGACGGCGACACCGGGGACTCCGCGGCGAGCCCATGGATCGGGCCGCTCGATCTCCCGGGTGTCTGCGCGCGGTGACGGTCGTCGGCGCTACTCGAGCACGCGGCGGAGCTCACCGAGCTCCCAGCCGTCCGGGCCGCGCGCGGCCTCCCCGACGAAGTCGCCCGAGCAGCTGGTGAACGACACCGTGGCGTGCGTCGCGTCGACCAGCTCGACGCTCGTCACCATCCCCCAGCGCGACACCAGGCGCTGATCGAACGTCCGCTGCGCCACCTCGCGCACCTCGGCCTCGACGCCGCGCGAGGGCTCCGAGGGGGCCTCGTCGGCGGCGGCGATCGCGGCGGGGCTCGCGGTGAACAGCAGGA
This sequence comes from Sandaracinaceae bacterium, assembly GCA_020633195.1. Lineage (GTDB taxonomy): Bacteria > Myxococcota_A > Polyangia > Polyangiales > Sandaracinaceae > JACKEC01. Next base: position 218,901 of record JACKEC010000020.1, read on the forward strand.
GGGCGGTCATCCAGGTCTTCGTCATCCGACCAGGATGAGACCGCGCCTCCCGTCTGTCGCGCTCGTGCAAGCAGGCTTTACACGAGCTCGACGTTCAATCGAGGCCACGCGCCTTCCGCGTCGCGTCGAGCATGCCGACGGTGACGTCGTCGCCCTTCGCCACGCGCTCGTTCCACGTGATGGGGCCAGGCGCCTTGCGCTTCTCCACCATCGAGATGGTCCCCTCGACGGGGCACACGAGCTGGCAGAGGTTGCAGCCCACGCACTCCTCCTCGTGGACCCACGGGACCCGGGCGCCGGCGCGCGCGCCGTCCGCGATCGCCGCCACGTCGGGCACGTCGGTGGGGAACGCGACGTAGCCGCGCTGCTTCTTCTCGGCGTCGTCCATCCCCGCGACGTGGATGCACTGGTGGCTGCCGTCGAGGCAGGCGACCACGCAGAGCTGGCAGCCGATGCAGCTCTTGGGGTCGATGCTCGCGACCACGTGGTAGTTCATGTCGAGGTCGCCCCACTCCTTGTAGGCGGGGCTCGCCTTGCCGACGAGGTCCATGGCCGAGGCCATGCCCTTCTCGTCGAGGAAGTCGTTCAGGCCCTCGAGCATGTCCTCCACGATGCGGTAGCCGTAGTGCATGACCGCGGTGCAGACCTGCACGCTGGTCGAGCCGAGCGCCATGAACTCGGCCGCGTCGCGCCAGTTCGAGATGCCGCCGATGCCGCTGATCGGCTTGGGGAACACGCGCGCGGTCTGGCCGAGGAGGTGGAGCGCGATCGGCTTCACCGCGGGGCCGCAGTAGCCGCCGTTGCTCGAGCCGCTGCCGACCACGGGGAGCGGCACCATGCGATCGAGGTCCACGCCCACGATCGACTTCACCGTGTTGATCAGGCTCACCGCGTCCGCGCCCGCGCGGTACGCCGCCGAGGCGGGCTCCGCGATGTCGCCGACGTTGGGCGTGAGCTTGACGATGACGGGCACGTTCGCCGCCTCCATCACCCAGCCCACGATCGCCTCGAGGACCTTCGGCTCGGCGCCGACGGCCGAGCCCATGCCGCGCTCGCACATCCCGTGCGGGCACCCGAAGTTGAGCTCGAGCAGATCGCTGCCGACGTCCTCGACCTTCTTGATGATCTCCGTCCACTCCTCCTTCGTGTCGACCATCAGCGACGCGATGAGGGTGTGGTTCGGGTACTGCTTCTTCACGTCGGCCATCTCGCGGAGGTTCACCTCGAGCGGCCGGTCGGTGATGAGCTCGATGTTGTTGAGCCCCATCAGCTTCGTGGAGCCGTAGTCGACGCCGCCGAAGCGGCTCGACACGTTCACGATCGGGTTGCCCAGCGTCTTCCACACCGCGCCGCCCCAGCCCGCGTCGAACGCGCGCTTGACCTGATCACCGGTGTTCGTCGGCGGCGCCGACGCGAGCCAGAACGGGTTCGGGCTCTTCACGCCACAGAAGTCGATGCTCAGATCCGCCATCGTGCTCTCTCCGTCTCGGCCCCCACCGGGACCACCATCAAAGTCCGGCTCTCACGCAGTAGTCGCCCACGATGCCCGCGCCGCCGGTGGTGACGACGTCGGGCACGCACGTCATCGTGCTCGGGCAAGCGCAGTAGTCGAGGCTGGGGTCCGGACCCCCGCAACGACACGTGCAGAACACACGATCCGCGATCTCCATCGGGTCGGCGCAGTCGGCCCCCGCGCACCCCGGGCTCGGATCGCCGTCGAGCTGATAGACCATGCAGGTCCCGCCGCAGGACGGGGAGACCTCGAGGTAGATCTCCCGGGTGTCGAAGCCGCCCATCGGCACGCTCGACACCACGCAGGCCTCGCCCGTGGGAGTCAGCGCCGCGTCGGTCGCCGCGCCGTCGGTCGCCGTCCCCGCGTCGGTCCCGCCCGCGTCGACCGCGGCCGCCGCGTCGAGCCCGGCGCCCGCGTCCTCGGGCGACGCGTCGTCGCACGCCGCGAGGACGAACGGCACCAGGGCCAGCCCGACGACCGGGAGCTCGGCGAGGCGCGACATCAGGCGCCCGAGAGGCTCGCCGTGATCGCGCGGGCCGCGAGCTTCCCGTGCTGCGCCGCGTTGACCACTTCTTTTCCACCGTTGACGCAGTCGCCGCCGGCGTAGACCTTGGCGTTGCCGGTGCGGTTGGTGGCCTCGTCGACCACCACGCGGCCCTTGTCGTCGAGCGCGACGCCCTCGAACGCCGCCGCGAGCGCGGTGAGGCGGCTCTGACCGACGGCCACCGCGATCAGGTCGCAGGCCAGCGTCTCCTCGCCGTCTGCGTCGGTCTTCGCGACGCGCAGCCCCGTGATCGCCCCGCCGTCGCGGACGGCCGCGACGGGCTGGCGGTTCTCGACGAGGCGGACCCCGTCCTTGCGGGCGCCGACCATCTCGTGGTGGTAGCCGCTCATCACCGCCTCGGTGCGGCGGTAGACCATCGCGACGTCGGGCACGCCGAGCTGCGCGAGCTCGCGCGCGACGTCGATCGCGGTGTTGCCGCCGCCGACCACGAGCGCGGTGTGGACGCCGTCGAGCGACGTGGTCGGGTCGAGCTTGAGCCGCTCGATGTACTCCGTCGCGCCGACCACGCCCGGGCCCTCGAGGCCCAGGAAGCTGTCCGGCCCGAGGCCGATGCCGACGAACACCGCGTCGAAGTCGTCGAGGAGCGCGCGCGCAGCCGCCTCGTCGATCTCCACGCCGGTCTTCACCTCGATGTCCCCGAGATCGAGGATCATCTGCACCTCGCGCAAGGCGTCTTGTGCGTGGAGCTTGTAGGGGGCGACGCCCGTCGTGTTGAGCCCGCCCGCGTAGGCGCGCTTCTCGAAGATCGTCACCGAGTGCCCGTCGAGCGCGAGGTGACCCGCCGCCGCGAGCGACGCGGGGCCCGCGCCGATGCAGGCGATCTTCTTGCCGGTCGGCGCCTTGCGGGTGCGCTTCAGGAGGTCCGCGTCCCGCGCGAGCGCGGACTCGGTCGCGTAGCGCTGCAACCGCCCGATCTCGATCGGCGGGCGGCCCCACTGGTTGTAGACGCAGCTCCCGGCGCAGAGCACCTCGACGGGGCACACGCGCGCGCAGGAGTAGCCGAGGAGGTTGCTCTCGAAGATCGTGCGGGCGCTGCCCTTGACGTTGTCCGTCGCGATCTTGTGGATGAAGGTCGGGATGTCGATCGACGTCGGGCACGCCTGAACGCACGGGGCGTCGGCGCAGTAGATGCACCGGTTCGCCTCGGTCATCGCCTCGCCGCGCGTGTAGAGCGGCGCCTTGTCCTTCAATTGCGTCTCGAGCCGGCCCTCCGGCAGCGTCGTGCTCATCCTGCCCCCATCGCGGCGAAGCTCTCGCCGAGGATCTTCAGCCCGTCCTTCAGCTCGTCCTCGCCGATGTTCAGCGCGGGCGCGATCCGGATGGTGTTGCCCCAGAGCCCGCCCTTGCCGATCAGCAGGCCGCGCTCCTTCGTCGCCTCGAACAGCGCCACCGTCGCGGCGGGGTTCGGGGTGCGGTCGCCCGCCTCCTCGTCCTTCACGAGCTCGAGCGCCTGCATCAGGCCCATGCCCCGCACGTCCCCGATGGTGCGCGGGTGCTTCTTCTGCAGCGCCTCGAGCCCGTCGCGCAGGATCGCGCCCATCGCCTCGGCGTTGGCCACGAGGCCGTCGCGCTCGATGACGTCGAGGACGGTGATCGCCGCGGTGCAGCTGATCGGGTTGCCGCCGAAGGTGCTGATCGAGCCCTTCTTCAGCGAGTCCGCGATCTCGGGCGTCGCCACGCACGCCGCGAGCGGGAACCCGTTCGCGATGCCCTTGGCCATCGTCATGATCTCGGGCTCGACCCCGTACTGCTCGATGCCCCACATCTTGCCCGTGCGGCCGAACCCGGTCTGCACCTCGTCGGCGATCATCACGCCGCCGTACTTGCGCACGATCTCGGCGGCGATCTCGAAGTACTCCTTGGGCGGCGTCACGAAGCCGCCGACGCCCTGGATGGGCTCGGCGAGCATCCCCGCGATGCGGCCCATCGTCGTGGTCTGGATCAGCTCGTCCAGATCCTTTGCGCACTGCACGCCGCAGCTCGGGTACTCGAGCTTGAAGGGGCAGCGGTAGCAGTACGGCGACGCGGCGTGCTTGATCGCCGCGACCTGCGTCGGGATCGCGCGGTAGGTGTTGTGCGCGGTGAGGCTCTGCGCGAGGAGCGAGCGGCCCGAGTAGCCGTGCCGCAGGGCCACCAGCTCGCTGTTGCCCGTCGACACCTGCGCCATCATCACCGCGGTCTCGTCGGCCTCCGTGCCCGACGCGGTGAAGAAGCACTTCTGGAGGTTGCCCGGGGTGGCCTTCGCGAGCTTCTCGGCGAGCTCCACGATCGGCAGCGTCGGGTACAGCGTGCTCACGTGCTGGAGGCGCTGGATCTGGGCGATGACCGCCGCGTTGACCTCCTCGTTGCTGTGCCCGATGGACACGGTGAGGATGCCCCCGAAGAAGTCGAGGTACTCGTTCCCGTCGAGGTCGGTGAGGCGCGTGCCCTTGCCGTCCGTCAGGACCGTCGGCTCCTCGTAGAAGTTGCCGACCGAGGGGAAGAGGTACTCGGCGTGCTTCTTTCGAACTTCGTCGCTCGTCGTCATCGAAGGAGCTCTCCTGCGCCTGCGCGCTTGATGAATTGACCGCCACCCTTGGTCTGCACGGACCCGTCCTTCACGATCACCCGGCCGCGGCTGAGCACCGTCTCGCTCCAGCCCTGGACCTCGCGCCCCTCGTACGCCGAGTAGTCGACGTTCATGTGGTGCGTGCGCTCGTCGTCGATGCTGATCGTGCGCTTCTTGTTGGGATCGAAGACCACGATGTCCGCGTCGGAGCCGACCGCGATCGTGCCCTTCTTGGGGAACAGGCCGAACGCCTTGGCCGCCGCGGTGCTCGTCAGCTCGACGTAGCGGTTGAGGCCGATGCGCCCCTTCACGACGCCCTCGTCGTAGATGACGCTCATCCGGTTCTCGATGCCCGGCGCGCCGTTCGGGATCTTGGTGAAGCTCTCCCGGCCCAGCTCCTTCTGGCCCTTGAAGCAGAAGGGGCAGTGGTCGGTCCCGATCGTCTCGAGGTCGCGGAACTTGAGGCCCTGCCAGAGCGAGTCCTGGTTCCACTTCTCGCGGAGCGCGGGGGTCATCACCCACTTCGACCCCTCGAAGTCGGGCCGGTCGTACCAGCTCTGGTCGAGCAAGAGGTATTGCGGGCAGGTCTCGGCCACGACGTCGACGCCGCGGGCGCGGCCGCGCTTCACCTCCTCGAGCGCGTCGTGGCAGCTCAGGTGGACGATGTAGAGGGGGACCTTGGCCACCTCGGCGATCGCGATCGCGCGGTAGACGCCCTCGGCCTCCATCCGCGTCGGCCGGGTCAGCGCGTGGTACTTGGGCTCGATCTTCCCGTCGGCGACCGCCTCGCGGACGATCTCGTCGATGACGATCCCGTTCTCCGCGTGCATGCAGATGCGGGTGCCGTTGTCGCCGGCCTGGCGGAACGCGCGGTAGAGCGTGCCGTCGTCGACGTAGAGCACGCCGGGGTAGGCCATGAAGAGCTTGTAGGAGGTCACCCCCGCGTCGCGCAGCTTCACCATCTCGGGCAGGCGCTCGACCGCCATGTCCGTGATGATCATGTGGAAGCCGTAGTCGATCGTGGCCTTCCCCTCGGCCTTCGCGTGCCAGGTGTCGAGGCCCTTCAGCGTCGACTCGCCCTTGGACTGGATCGCGAAGTCCACGATGCACGTCGTGCCGCCGTGCGCCGCCGCGAGGGTCCCCGTCTCGAAGTCGTCGGCGCTCGTGGTGCCGCCGAACGGCATGTCGAGGTGGGTGTGCGGATCGATCCCGCCGGGGATGACGAGGCGGTCCGTCGCGTCGATGACCGTGTCGGCCTCGACCGCGAGGTCCTTGCCGATCTGCGCGACGGTCTCTCCGTCGATGAAGACGTCGGCGAAGTAGTCGTCGACGGCGGTGACGATCCGGCCGTTCTTGATGAGGACGCTCATCGTTGTCTCCTCTTCAGGGCAGCTGCTCGATCATGTCGCCGTAGGTGTCCGGCCGACGGTCTCTGTAGAACTGCCAGGTGCGCCGGACCTCCTCGATGAGGTCCAGGTCCATCTCGGCGGTGATCACCTCGTCCTTGTCGCGCGAGCCCTCCGCGAGGAACTTCCCGCGCGGGTTGACGAAGTAGCTCTGCCCGTAGAACTCGCCGATGTTCCACGGCGCCTCGGTGCCGACCCGGTTGATCGCGCCGAGGAAGTAGCCGTTGGCGACGGCGTGCGCGGGCTGCTCGAGCTTCCAGAGGTACTCGCTGAGCCCGGCGACGGTCGCGCTCGGGTTGAAGACGATCTCGGCGCCGTGCAGGCCGAGCAGGCGCGCGCCCTCCGGGAAGTGGCGGTCGTAGCAGATGTAGACGCCGATCGTGGCGTACTGCGTCTCGAACACGGGGTAGCCGAGGTTGCCCGGCTTGAAGAAGTACTTCTCCCAGAACCCGTTGGTGTGGGGGATGTGGTTCTTCCTGTAGGTGCCGAGGAAGCTGCCGTCCGCGTCGAACACGGCGGCGCTGTTGTAGTAGACGCCGGCGACCTTCGCGCGCTCGTAGATCGGCACGACGATGACCATCGAGTGCTTCTTGGCGAGCTCGGACATCACCTGGCACGTCGGCCCATCGGGGATCGACTCGGCGATGTCGCACCACTTCGGATCCTGGCTCGGACAGAAGTACGGCCCGTTGAAGATCTCCTGCAGGCAGAGGACCTGGACGCCCTTCTTCGCGGCCTCCTCGATCAGCGGGATGTGCTTCGCGAGCATCGCGTCGGCGATCTGCGGGACCGTCGCGTTCTCGTCGTTGATCGGGTTGGCGCACTGGATCAGTCCGCCGACGACGTTGCGTGCCATCTGCCTCTCCTCCCCGTTCCGCGTGCTGCGGCAGGACCGACACGAGTATCAGAGGCGAGCAATTGCCTCAAGCGCTTCACTCGGGCGGCCGCTTCGTCGGCTCCGGGGGGCGACGCGGGCTCCGGTCCTGGCGCACGGCGCCTCCGGCGCCGTTTGACGCGCCCGGACCGAAGCCCACGCCGCCCCCCGGATCCATGAGACGGGGCCGCCTCTCGTTCTTCGGGATGGGGCGGGATGGACGACGGCGAAAGCGCGATGAAGTCACAACGAACGACGGCCCATGGCGACGGCCCATGGGGGCCCATGGGGACGCTCTTCGTCAGTTTCGTCATTTCTCGAACGACGAGCGACGTCCCGCATCGCCGGGATCCGCGACCCCGGCCGGGACGCGCATCGGTAGACTGGTGCGGTGGGGAAGACGAACGGCTCGAGTTCGGCCTCGCCGCGATCGAGATGCTCCCGGCGCCGGGCGACGCGTGGGCGGGCTTGGTGGCCACCTACGGCGATCGGAGCGCCGACGTCGTGCGCTTCCAGCTCGAAGCGCTCTTCGAGGCGGTCCCAGACGACACGAGCGAGTGTCGGAACCAGCGCGCGGCGAATGAAGAAGATGAAGAAGATCGTCCTCACGGAGCATGGCGCTCATGGCGCTGGAGTCGATCGGTCCGAAGTGACGAAAATGACGAAGAGCGTCCCCATGGCCCCCCATGGCCACGAAGAGCGTCCCCATGGCCGTCGCGTCAGCGCCATGATCTCGATGGCTACCAGCCGAGCTGGTCGCGGAGCGCGGCGACGAGGTCCTCGGCGAGCAGGGCCTGGGTCTCGTCGCCGGGGTGGTAGTCGCAGCCCCAGTCGGCGAAGCCGGTGAGGTCGACCCACGCGACACGCGCGTCGCCGGCTGAATTGCGCATCGCGATCGCGCTCTCGACGAAGCCGCGCGCGGTGGTGCCGTCGGCGCCGCCGAGCGGGGGGCCGATGGTGCAGAGGATCAGCGCGTCCGGGTGGCGCGCGCGGACCTGCTCGAGGAGGCCGACGTAGGCGGGGACGAACTGCCCCTCGGTGGGGTCGCCGTCGGTGCTGAAGTCGTTGGTGCCGAGGTTGACGAGCACGGCGTCGGCCGCGCGGATGACGCCGGTCGAGCCGGCCTCGTCGGCGATGACGCGGTCGTAGAGCTCGGGCATCGGCTCCCACGTGTCCGTGTCGTAGTTGAAGATCACGCCCTTGCCCGACCACGCGACGGTGCTGAGCTCGGCGCCGAGGGCTCGCGCCGCGACGGATGGGTAGGCGAGGAAGTGGTTCTCGGTGGCCGCGCTGAAGCTGCAGAACTGGTCGGCGCCGTCGACGCCGTAGCCCGCGCTGATCGAGTCGCCCACCACCTCGAGGAGATGCGCCGGCGGCGGCACCGCGAGGAGCTCGCCGTCGACGTCGACGCTGGTGATCACGGTCGCGCCGAACGATCCCTCGGTGCGCCGGTAGAGCTCGACCGTGTGCTCGCCGTCCGCGAGCCCCGTCGCGAGCTCGTAGGTCCCCGACGCGCCGCTCACCGCCAGCGTCGGCTGCACCGCGCCGTCGACGATCACCGTGAAGAAGCGCCCCGCCCCGTTCATCGTCACCCGCGCCCCGGTCCCGCGGAAGCGCACGACGAGCCCGCTCCCCGACCACGACATCCGCACCGCCGACGGGTCCGAGGCGTCGTGCCGCCCCACGTAGCGAACCCCCGGCGCGGTCATCGGCCCCGCGTCCCGACCGCCCGCGTCGACCGCGACGGGCCCCGCGTCGACCCCGCTCCCCGCGTCGACCCCGCTCCCCGCGTCGCGCGAGCCTCCGGCGTCGACCCCGACCCCGGAGTCGACGGGACCGACGTCCTCGTCGCACGCGACCAAGAGGAGCGAGAGGACCACGAGAAGCAGAGGCGATCGCATCTGCGCAGCTTAGGCCCAGAGGGAGGCGAGCGTCCTCTCCGTCGCGCCTCTGCGACGCCTCTTGGTCGAAGGGTTCCGCTCCGTTTCGGTGGACGTCATCACGGCCTAGACTCGACCCATGCGCGCCGTCCACGAGCCGGCCTACGTCCAGCTCTACGAGAGCGGAGAGCTCGCGCGTCGGGTCGACGAGGCCGTGGCGGTGCTCGCGCGCTGCACGGTCTGCCCGCGGGACTGCGCGGTGAACCGGCTCGAGGACGAGGCGAAGGTCTGCCGCGTGGGGCGGTGGGCGAAGGTGGCGTCGTTCTTCCCGCACTTCGGGGAGGAGGACTGCCTGCGCGGCGTCCGCGGCTCGGGCACGATCTTCTTCAGCTGGTGCAACTTGAAGTGCGTGTTCTGCCAGAACTGGGACACGTCGAACGAGGGCGCGGGGCGCGAGGTCCGGCCCGAGGCGCTCGCCTCGATGATGCTCGAGCTGCAGCGTCAGGGCTGTCACAACATCAACTTCGTCAGCCCCGAGCACGTCGTCCCGCAGATGCTCGAGGGGCTCCTCCTCGCGGTCGAGCGCGGCCTCCGCCTCCCGATCGTCTACAACACGAGCGCGTACGACTCGTTGCACTCCCTCTCGCTGCTCGACGGCGTCGTCGACATCTACATGCCCGACCTCAAGACGCTCTCGGCCGAGACCTCCGCGCGGCTCCTCAAGGCCAAGGACTACCCGGAGGTCGCGACCGCCGCGATCCGCGAGATGCACCGGCAGGTCGGTGAGCTCGCCCTCGACGACGACGGCCTCGCGCGCCGCGGGCTCCTCGTGCGCCACCTCGTGATGCCCGAGCTCGTCCACGAGAGCGAGGCCGTCCTGCGCTGGCTCGCCGACGAGATCTCACCGCGCACGTGGGTGAACGTCATGGATCAGTACTACCCGGCCGGCCTCGTGCGGCAGCGACCGGAGAAGTACCCGTCGCTCTCGCGACGCCTGCGCACGCACGAGCACCTCCTCGCGCTGCGCCACGCCCACGACGCCGGGCTCATCCGCATCGACCGTCGCCGCAGCTAGGACGCTGGGTCAGCTCATCCAGGTGACGTCGGGCTGGAGCGACCACTTGCTCGTGATCTTCTTTTGCATGCTCCAGAACTCGACGCCGCCCCAGCCGGTCATGTCGTGGCTGCCGAACTTGCTCGCCTTCGCGCCGCCGAACGCGAAGGGCTCGCGCGGGACGGGGACGCCGACGTTGACGCCGACCATCGTGGCCTCGGCGCGCTCGATGACGTAGCGGGCGGTGGCGCCGCGCGTGGTGAACACGCTGTAGGCGTTGCCGTAGGGCGTCTTCTGCTGGAGCGCGATCGCCTCGTCGAGCGTCTTGACGTGGACGATCGAGAGGATCGGCCCGAAGAGCTCGCGGTTGGCGCACTCCATGTCGAAGGTCGCGCCGTCGATGATGCTCGGGGCGAGCCAGTAGCCGCTCTCGTAGCCCTCGGGCGCGGGGGTGCCGCGGCCGTCGACGATGAGCTTGGCGCCCTCCTTCACGGCCTGGTCGAGGTCGCCGTGCAGGCGCTCGTGCGGGCCCTTGTCGATGATCGCGCCCATGTCGACGCCGAGCGTCAGGGTCTTGGTGTGCGCCGCGATCTTCTCGATCAGCGCGTCGCAGTCACCCACCGCGATCATCAGGCTCGCGGCCATGCAGCGCTGACCCGCGCAGCCGGTGAACGAGCGGACGACGCCGTCGACGGTGATGTCCGGGTCGGCGTCGGGGACGACGATGAAGTGGTTCTTGGCGCCGCCGAGCGCGAGCGCGCGCTTGCCCGTCGCCGTGGCGCGGCTGTAGACGGCCTTCGCGATCGGGGTCGAGCCGACGAAGCCGACCGCCTGGATGTCCGGGTGGTCGCAGAGCGCCTCCACGGTCTCCTTGCCGCCGTGGACGATCGAGAAGATGCCGGGCGGGAAGCCCGCCTCGAGCAGGAGCTGACCCGAGAGGTCCGCGGTCAACGGGACCTTCTCCGAGGGCTTGAGGATGAACGCGTTCCCGAGCGTGAGCGCGGTCGGGTACATCCACATCGGCACCATCGCCGGGAAGTTGAACGGCGAGATGCCGGCGACCACGCCCAGCGGCTCGCGGCGGGTCTCGCACGTGACGCCACGGCTGACCTCGAGGGAGGCGCCGTCGTCCATGTTCTGGAGGCTCGAGGCGAACTCGATGATCTCGACGCCCTTGAGCACCCCCGCCCGCGCCTCGGCGACGGTCTTGCCGCACTCGGCGGCGGCGAGGTGCGAGAGGTCCTCGATGCGGTCGAGCACGAGGTTCCTGAAGTTGAAGAGGACCTGCGTCCGCTCGCGGATCGGCGTGTTCTTCCACGCGACCTGCGCGAGCTTCGCGGCCTGCACGGCGCGGTCGACGTCGCTCGCGTCGGACATCGGCACGGTGCCGATCGCGGCGCCCGTGTAGGGGCTGATCACGTCGATACGCTTGCCGTTCGACGGGTCTTGCCACTCGCCACCGATGAGGTTCTTGCCGACGATCGGCGCCTTGGGAAGGTTCACCAGCTGAGTCACGATCACACCCCGTCTCTTCGAAAACGAAGCTCTCTGGATGTCACGTGGGAGCCGTCGAGTCCACCCGAGGCCGCCGGAGCACGTCAGTCCTCGTCGTCGCTGGGCCGCGCCGGTCGGTCCGACTCCAAGCCGGTCCCGCAGGTCGCGCCGGCCTCCGAGAGCCGCGCTTCGGTGTAGCAGATGCGGTACGCCGTCTCCGTGTCGGGCTCGCGGCTGCCGATCCAGATCCTGTAGACCCCTTCGGGCCACGCGTCCTGATCGACGAAGGCATTGCCCTGCTCCGGCGACGAGCAGAGGTAGCGCCCGCCGGGCGTGCGCACGACCACCGTCGCGGCGCCTGGCGCGCCGCCGAGCTGGACGCGCAGGTAGTCGAACTCGTCGCGCAGCTCGAGCACGTGGCTCGGCTGCGCGGTCACGAAGCCGAGGCAGGTCGCCCCGAGCAGGCGCACGTCGACGGAGCCACCCGTGGTCGCCTCGTCCTGGATCGGGTCGGGGAGGAAGCCGCGGCGGATGCGGCGATCGCGGTGCACGCCCTCGGGCGCCTCGACCGCGAGGCCGACGTCGAGGCTGGTGGTCGTGGTCGCGCTGCGATCCTCGCCTGGCCCGACGCTCCGGAACTCGGTGATCTGTAGCTCGTAGCCGACGTGAACGGCGTGCGTCGGAGCCCCCACCCAGACCTCGTAGCGGCCGGGCGCGTAGCGCCCCTCCTGCAGCGCCGCCGCGTCGCCCTGCGCCGAGGAGCAGCGCCAGCCGCCATCCGGCGAGCGCACCGCGAGGGTCACGTCGGCGGCCGCGATCAGGAACAGCCGCAGGAACTCGAACCCCGTGCGCAGCTCCAGCACCTGGTCGGGCTCGGTGCCCGCGAAGCCCCGGCACGACGGCGCGCGCGTGTGCAGGGCGACGGTGCTCACGGTGCGGCCGCTGACCCGCGCCGGATCGGGGGTGAACCCCGCCTCGAGGACGATCGGTTCCGACTGGGCCGAGGCCACCACCGGGGTGGACGCGAGGACGAGGACGAGGAGCGCGGAGCGCACGAGCGGACTCTATCGCGCTCGCCGTTCCGGGGCTCGCTTCGCGAGGCCGAGCATCCACCCGCAGGGGATCATCGTCACGACGTACGACGGGAGGTTGATCTGGAGGACGTTGAACCCCGCGCCGTGGACGAGGCTCAACCCGGAGTCGACGACGAACCACACCGTCATCGAGGACGCCACCGCCCACGGGACCCACCGCTGGCCGGGCGCGCGCCAGAGCATGACCGCGAGCGCGACGAACTGACCCGCGATGGTCGCGCCGATGAGCCCGTAGACGAAGCGCTGCCACTCGACCCAGTCGCCGGCGGCGCCGTCGAAGAAGACCTCGGCCGTCGCGAGGTCGTAGAAGTGGAAGAGCGGCGAGCGGATGGCGAACGCCGACGCGACGCCGGCGCCGATCGACATCACGCAGACCCCCAGCAACGCCCGCGCGCTCGTCGAGCTCGCCCGCTCTCGCTCGGTCGCCACGGTGGAGGGCCACATCGCCAGCGCCAGGCCCGTCACGAGCACGAGCGGCATCGCGTCGATGAGCCCGATGTTGACGGCCGCGTCCGACAGCACGCTCGCGGTGGCGTCGATCGCGAACCACGTGAGGTGCGCGGCGAGGAGCGCGACGAGCCCCCACCGCTCGCGGCGCCGCAGCGGCTCGTGCACGAGCCAGGCGCAGGCGACCCACTTGCCCGCGATCGAGGCGCCGAGGATTCCGTCCGTGAAGTCGGCGTACGGCGCCAGCTCCGCGGGGAACGCGGTGCCCCACATCGACTGCGCCACGGCCTCTCGCCAGATCCCGAACACGGCGCCGCCCGCGAAGGCGAGCGTCAGCCCGACCATCACGAACATGCCGCACGCCAGCCCCAGCGCCCTCCGGAGTCGCTCGTACATCCCCTCCGGGGGGATTGAGGTCGGCGCGACGAGAGGTCAATCCGACGCCCGACGGAGTTAGCGTCGCCACCATGATCCGCCGGTGCCTCGTCGCCTGGTGCCTCGTCGGGTGGTTGGCGACCCCCGCGTTCGCGCAAGACACGGGCGGAAGCTTCGGGGGCGGCGACTGGGGCAGCGGGAGCTCCGACGACGACAGCTCCGACTACGGCAGCAGCAGCTCCGACTACGGCAGCAGCTCCGACGACGACGACGACGACAGCTCCGACTACGGCGGCAGCTCCGACGACCTGGGCGGAGGTGGAGGAGACGACGCTTGGACGTGTCCCGTCATGGGCGTCCTGTTCTTCGGCTTCATGTTTCTCGTCCTTCGGTCGAGCGACAGAGAGCGTCGCCGAAGCCTCGACCAGGCGGCCCGTGCCTGGAACGGGGTCGACGTCGCCGCGCTTCGGCTGGGCCTCGACTGGCGCGCGCGCAAGCACGTGCAGGATCGCCTCGAGGAGCTCGCGAGCTCGGGGGACACGACGACAAAGGCCGGTCGGGCGCGGCTCCTCCGCGAGACCGTCGCGCTCCTCGAGGGCGCCCGGATCGCGTGGCTCTACACCGACGTCGTGAACCACCAGCCGATGAACCAGGCGCAGGCGCAGGGGATCTTCCAGCAGCTCGCGGTCGACGCCCGCGCCCGGTTCGAGCTCGAGCTCGTCCGCGTCGCCGACGGCCGCGCGACCCGGAGGTCACCCCGCATCGGGCAGCGCGCGCGCCCCGAGGAGGGCCCCGGGGTCGTCGTGATCACCCTCGTCGTCGCCGCCCGCCGCGAGCTCCTCGACGTGATCGAGGAACGCGACGCGCACCAGGTCCAGCGCCTCCTCGGGGATCTGCGCGCGGTGACGGAGGGGGATCTGATCGCCCTCGAGGTGATCTGGTCACCCGCCGCCGAGGACGACCGCATGAGCACCGCGGAGCTCGAGGCCAGGTACCCCGAGCTGGCGCGCTTCGAAGAGCGGACGATCGGCGGCCGCGTGTTCTGTCACTACTGCCTCGGGCCCTTCGCCGACGAGCTCCCCAAGTGCCCGCACTGCGGGGCGCCGCACGCGCGGGGCGAGACGGTCACGCTCTGACGGGGAGGCGAGGATGGAGCTACTCTCCGCGTCCATGATCCAGAGGTGCTTCCTCGCGCTGTGCCTTCTCGGGTGTCTCGTCGCCCCCGCGGCCGCGCAGGACACGGGCGGCAGCTTCGGCGGCGGCGACTGGGGCGGCGGCGGCTCCGACTTCGGCGGCGGCTCCGACTTCGGTGGCGGCGGCTCCGACTTCGGCGGCGGCGGCTCCGACTGGAGCAGCGGCGGCTCGGATTGGAGCAGCTCCGGGGGCGGGGGCGGTGGCGGGGCGCCGGACGCCGCGATCGTGATCTTCCTGCTGGTCGGGGCCGTGGTGGTGTTCGTGCTGGTGGTCGGCGCGGAGACGCGCAAGCGCGACCGGGCCTCGGGCGATCACCCGTACTACCTCCCGTCGAGCGCGTCCCGCGTGTGGAACGGCGTCGACATCACCGCGCTCCGCCTCGGCCTCGACTGGCGGGCGCGCAAGCTGGTGCAAGGTCGCTTGCAAGAGCTCGCGCGGTCCGGGGACACCGCGAGCAAGGCGGGGCGCCTCCGGCTCCTTCGCGCGACGCTCGGGCTGCTCGAGCAGGTGCGCCTCGCCTGGCTCTACGCCGACGTCGTCAACCACCAGCCCATGAACCAAGCCCAAGCGCAGGGGCTCTTCCAGGGCCTCGCCGTCGACGCGCGGGCGCGCTTCACGCGCGAGGTCGTCCGCGCCGCCGACGGCCACCTCACCGAGACCGACCCGGGCGCGCTCCGGGCGCGCCCCGACGAGGGCCCCGGCGCGGTCGTGATCACCCTGATCGTGGCGGCGCGAGGCGAGCTCCTCGACGTGCACCGAGAGAGCGACGCCGGCCAGGTGCAGCGCCTCCTCGACAACCTCCGCGCCGTGACCGAGCCGCAGCTGATCGCGCTCGAGGTGATCTGGTCCCCCGCCGCCGAGGACGATCGCATGAGCACCGCGGAGCTCGAGGGGCGCTACCCGGAGATGACGCGCTTCGAGGAGCGCACCATCGGCGGCCGCGTCTTCTGCAGCTACTGCGGGGGCCCGTTCGCGGACGAGCTCGCCGAGTGCCCCCACTGCGGCGCGCCGCACGAGCGCTCCGAAGAGGTCACGCCCGGATGACGTCGTCGGCGTCGTCGGCGTAGAGCCGCTCGACGAGCTCCGCGCGGCGCTCGAGCACGCGCCGCTGGTTCACGTAGCCCTTGTCGGTGATCTCGCCGGCGTCGATCGACGGCGGATCGTCGAGCACGAGCGCGCGGGTGACCCGCTGGCTCGAGCCGCTCGCCCCCGCGTTGTGGGCGCGCAGCCCGGCCGCGATCACCGCCCGCGGATCGTCGGCGCGCTCCCACTCGATCGGGTTCGGGAAGACGAGCAGGCCGACCTCGTCGCGGTCGTGCCCGGTGACGACCGCGTCCTGCACGACCGGCGCGCACGCCGCGATCGCCTCCACGCGCAGGGTCCCCGCGTGCACCCAGGTGCCGGTGCTCAGCTTGAAGCTCTCGCTCACCCGGCCATCGAACACGAGCCCCTTCTCGGGCGCGTCGGCGTCCTCGAACCGCCCCGCGTCGCCGATGAGGTAGAAGCCCTCCGCGTCGAACGCCTCCGCGGTGAGGTCGTCCCGGCGCAGGTAGCCGGGCGTCACGTTCGGCCCGCGCACGCGCATCTCGAGCTTGCCCGCGTTGGGCACGAGCTTGATCTCCACGCCCGGCGCGGGGAGCCCGATCACCCCGGCGCGCGGGATCGGGAAGTGGACGCTCGTGACGAGCGGGCTCGTCTCCGTCGAGCCCCACGCGCTCACCATCATCACGGGCTCGCCGCGCGCCTTCACGCTCACCGCCTCCATGCGCTCCCAGAGGCTCTGCGGCAGCGCCGCGCCCGCGTAGAAGACGAGGTCGAGGTTCTTGAAGAAGCGGGTGCGCAGCGCCTCGTCGTCCTCGAGGTACGGGAGCAGGACGTCGAACCCGCGCGGCACGTCGAAGTAGAGGGTCGGCGAGACCTCGCGGAGGTTCTCGACCGTCTTGGCGACGAGCGCGGGCACCGGCTTGCCGTGGTTGATGTGGAGCGTCCCGCCGTGGCGCAGGACCATGTTGAAGTTGTGGTTGGCGCCGAACGTGTGGTTCCACGGGAGCCAGTCGACGAGCACCGGCGGGCGCGCCTCGAGGAAGGGCCAGCACTGCGCGATCATCTGCTGGTTGCTCGTCAACATCCCGTGCGTATTCAACACGCCCTTGGGCTCGCCGGTGGAGCCCGAGGTGAAGAGCACCTTGGCCACCGTGTCGGCGGTGACCGACGCGTGCGCGCTGACCACGAGCTCGTCCACGGTCGTGTCGTAGAGGCCGTGCACGTGGAACATGCCGGGGGCCGGGTTCGCGCCGGCGAGGACCGTCACGCCGTCGAGGGGGAGCTTGGCCAGCGCGGCGGCGTGCGCCGCGGGGTCGTCGACGAACAGCACCGCGGGCCGCACCAGCTCGAAGATCGCGAGCAGCTTCGCGTGGTCGGTCGACATCCGCGAGTACGCGGGCGACACCGGCACCGCGGGGACCCCGACGTGCTGCGCCGCGAGCGAGACCATCGCGTGGTCGATCGAGTTCTCGCCGAGGATCATCACGGGGCGCTCGGCGGTCGCGTCGCGGTCGAGCAGCGCGCCCGCGGTGGCGAGCACGCTGATCCAGGCCTGCGAGTACGAGATCCGCGTGACCTCCCCGGTGGGGCCGCGCTCGGCGAGGAAGGTCGTGTCGGGTCGCTCCCGCGCCCAGCGCAGGAGCCACTCGGTCACGCGACCGGCGTGGGCGGCGAGCGGGACGGGAGACCGCACGAGCGTCGTCCCGTCGGATCGCTCCACGACGTCGACGCGGGCGGGGGCGAGCTCGAGGGGGCGGGCCATCTCCCCGAGCCTACCGCGTCAGCTCCCCTCGCGGAGCCACGCGAGCGCCGGGTCAGGGATTGGCGGCGGGGCTCGGCGCGGGGTTAGGATCGCCGGGAGTGTCCCGATTCCGGCTGCCGTTCGTCCTCCTCGTGCTCCTCGTGACCGCGCCCGCTCGCGCGCAGGTCGTGGAGAACACCCCCCAGCTCTGCCAGAACGGCCAGGACGACGACGGGGACGGGCTCGCCGACTGCGACGACGACGGCTGCGCGCAGCTGATCTTCTGCGTGACCCACCGACAGGCGCAGGCCGAGGAGAACACGCAGGCCGAGTGCACCAACGGCGTGGACGACGACGGCGACGCGCTCGTCGACTGCGACGACGACGGCTGCGAGGCGCAGTGCCGGCAGAGCCTGACCCTCGGGCAGACCGAGGGGCGCAGCATCTACCGGCCGCGCACCGCCGAGGCGCCGCCGCCGATCACCGAGTACGTCGAGCACGACACGGACGCGAACTACCCGATCGCCTGGGCTTCGCACCCGATGACGCTCCGGCGCGGCATGCTCGTCCCGCAGCTCGGGATCGAGGCGTTCCAGTACCCGTCGACGGACGCGCTGATCCGCCTCGGCCTCGGCGCGAGCTACGGCATCTTCGACTTCTGGGAGGTCACGCTGCTGGCCGTCCCGCTCCGCCTCGCGCCCAGCGTCGAGTACGAGAGCCCCGCGATCTCGAGCACCATCCGGCTGTTCGCGATCCCCGAATTCGAGCTCGGCTTGAGCGTCAACGTGACCATCCCCGTCGCGTCGCCGCGCAGCTCCGTGCGCGAGCCGCTGCCCTTCGCGACGCTGCTCAACCACTCGGAGTTCTTCGACGTCGGGACGATCGACGCGGCGCTCCGCGCGCGCATCCACGGCGGCGACGTCCTGCGGATCGATCTGTCGCTGCCGATCGTCTCGATCTTCTTCGTCGACAACTTCGCCGGCGACCTCGACCCGATCGTGGACCTGACCTTCAGCGCCGACGTCGGCGTCTCGATCACCGACTACGTGTTCGTCGGCGCGACGAGCGGGCTGATCTTGCCGGGCCGCAACTACGAGGACCCGATCGTCCCGCTCGCGTTCTTCCTCGGCGCGGTGATCCCGGGCTGGCGGCGCGGCCCGTACATGGACATCACGGCGCGCTTCGCCTTCCCGTTCTTCTTCGACGACGCCGCGTTCGGCGACCCCATCGTCACCGAGGTCTGGCAGCTCGGCCTCGACTTCCGCGTCTTCACGTTCTTGCTCTCGAGCTGAGTGGCGCCACGGCATCGTAGGCGGTCCACGCGACCGCGCCGCAGAACACGAGCACGAAGAGCAGCCGGCACCCGAGGAACCCGAGCGCGATCGCGAACGCGGACCCATCGACGGCGCCGCTGGGGGACAGCAGCGCGCCCGCCGCGTTCGTCTCGAGGGCGAGGACCGCGAAGAGGCGATCCCCGAGCAGGAGCACGAGGCACGCGGCGAAGCGCAGCGCGACGTGCTTGAGCTTCACGCCTCGCTCCAGCGCGACGCGGGCAGCGCGGTCACGAGCGCGAACAGGAGCCCGTCCCCGATCGGTCCACCGAGCGCGTAGTTGCCGTGCAGCGGACCGCCGAAGAACGACGCCGTCGCGTACGTCGCCTCGTACGTCTCGCGGTCGCCGTGGATCCGCGCGAGGGCGAGGGTGAAGCCCGTGGCGCTCACCCCCTGACCGAGCAGGACGGGGCCCGAGTCGACGTCGCCGCGCCCCTCGTGGCCCGGCGGGTACTCGCGCGTGGTGCCGAAGCCCATCGTGCGCACGAGCAGCTGCGACTGCATCGAGCGGTAGAGCGCGCGCGACAGCGACGGGTCCGCGAACGAGACGAAGTACGCGCCGAGCGCCGTGCCGGAGGCGCGCGGGCCGTCGATGAGGCCGCCGTCCTCGGGGTCGACCGACTGGTACAGGAGCCCCGTGTGCGGGTCGCGGTAGCGCGACGCGAGGCCCTCGCAGAGGTGCGTGATCAGCGCGCGGTGATCCTCCCCGGTGGCGCGGTCGTGCACCGCGAGCGCGCCGAAGAAGGACGTGTTGTCGATCGGGTAGGCCTCGCCCGGGTAGCTCTCGAGGAGGCCGAGCTCGGACGCCTCGAAGCGCGCGACGAGGTGGTCGACGATCCGCTGCTCGAGCGCGGCGTGGCGACTGTCGGGGTTCACGAGGCGCGCCATCGAGGTCGCGAGCGCGAGGTAGCCGAGGTAGGCGACGTGCGGCCGCGGCGAGCCGAGGTCGTCGAGCGGATCGCGCCCCCACGCCTCGCGATCGAAGGCGCGCCCCGGCTCGTCGACGAGGCCGTCGATCGCCCGATCGATGAGCCTCCCGTGCGCCTCGGCGAGCTCGGGGTGCTCGATCGCGGTCTGCGCGTAGCCGAGCACCGCCATCATCCGCGTCGCGAAGAGCCACTCGCCGTCGAAGCGGCTCGACCCGGTGGCGAAGTCGTCGCGCGACAGGTCCGCCTCGACCCAGCGCTCCATCCCGTGGGCGAGCTCGGCCTGCGCGTCGAGGTCTCCGTCGTAGAGCGCGCCCGCGGGGTAGGCGCAGGCGAAGGCGAGCGCGCGCAGCGCGACGACGAACGCCGCGACGGCGGCGACGGTCGGGAGCGCTCGCTTCAGGGCCTGCACGGAACATCTTACGAAGCGCGCGGCGACGCGATTCCGCGCGAGGCGGTCAGCGGTCGAAACGAGCGCGTGAGCCGTCCGTGGCGGAGCGCGGTATGTTCTCTGGCCATGCGGCGCCTCATCCGAACCTTGCGGCGGCGAGCCGGCGGCAAGCTCGCCGAGGGCTTCTTCACCGGCGCGTCTCGGCTCGGCCAGCTCCACCCGAGCGCGCGGCCCGAGAAGCACGGCGTGCGCGTGTCGCGCGACGTGGCCTACGCGCCGGCGACGGAGCTCGCGGAGCACCGCCTCGACGTGTACCGGCCGATCGACCAGGACGGCCCCGCGCCCGTCGTGCTGTACATCCACGGCGGCGGGTTCCGGATCCTGTCGAAGGACACCCACTGGCTGATGGGCCTCGCCTTCGCGAGCCGCGGCTACGTGGTCTTCAACATCGGGTACCGCCTCGCGCCGGAGCACCCGTTCCCCGCCGCGGTCGAGGACGTGAGCCAGGCGTTCCTGTGGATGGTGGAGCACGCCGCGGAGTACGGCGCGGACCTCGACCGACTCGTCATCGCGGGCGAGTCGGCGGGCGCGAACCTCGCCGCGAGCCTGACGCTCTCGACGGTCTACGAGCGCGACGAGCCGTTCGCCCGCGCCGTCTACGACACCGGCGTCGTGCCGCGCGCGACGATCCCCGCGTGCGGCGTCTTCCAGGTCAGCGACGTGCACCGCTACGAGCGGCGCAAGCCAGGCTTCCCGCGCTTCCTCATGGACCAGCTCCGGACCATGCAGGACGGCTACCTCGGGCCGCGCCCGGAGGACCACGGGGAGATCCTCGACTTCGCCGACGTGGTGAGCTGGCTCGAGCGCGGGGTGGCGCCGTCGCGGCCGCTGCCCGCGTTCTTCCTCCCCGTCGGCACCAAGGATCCTCTCCTCGACGACACCCGCCGGCTCGATCGCGCGCTGCGCGAGCTCGGCGGCACCTCGGTCGCCCGCTACTACCCGGGCGGGGTGCACGCCTTCCACGCGTTCGTGTTCCTCGAGAGCGCGCGCCAGTGCTGGCGAGACCAGTTCGCGTTCCTCGACCAGCACGTGCCGGCCTGAGCAGGCTGCTCAGGCGACCGATCGATGCAGGATCGCCGGGCTCGGGACGCCCTGGCGCTGGAACGCCGCGAGCGTCCGCTCGGTGACGTCGGTCTCGAGCGCCTTCTCCCAGCGGATGTCGAGCACGTACACCTTGGCGCGCAGGCGCACCGCGACGAAGTCGTTCTGCTGGACCTCGTTGACCACGATCGTCCACGGCTTCTTGAGGTACGCGTAGCGGCTCGAGACCAGCGCCTCGCCCAGGATGCGCTTGGCCGTCGCGACGTCGGCGTCGAGCGCGACGAAGAAGTCCATCTGGATGAGCATGTCGAGCGCGCCCGCGTTGCCGGACGAGACGACGTCGGTGAGGAACTTGTTGTTCGGGATCGTCACCACGCTGTCGTCGAGGGTCACGACGCGCACCGCGCGCAGGCCGATCTCGATGACCTCGCCGTAGGTCGAGCCGTAGGTGATCCTGTCGCCGACGCTGAACGGCTTGTCGATGAGGATCGTGACGCCGGCGATGATCGACGCGACGAGGTCGCGCAGGCCGATCCCGATCGCGACCGCCGCCACGCCGCCGAGGCCGAGGAGGGCCTCGTTGGAGAGCTGGAAGATGAGCGACGTCGCCGCGACGAAGCCGGCCAGGTAGAGGACCAGGCGCAGGATCGCCTTGGTCTGGTGCAGCCCGATCCGCTGCTGCGCGAAGCGCTGCCCCATGCGGTCGAAGGCCGCCGCCACGCCGCGCGCGAGGAGGTACGTGACGAGCAGCACCAGCGTCGCCGGCACGAAGCCGTCGGGCCGGAGGAACTGCAGGATGTTGGTGACGTCTTCCACGTTTCCCTCAGTCGAAGAGCAGCCGCTTGCGGCGCAGGTGGCGGGTGAGGATGCGGTACCAGTGGGTGCTCAGGCGCCAGTACCCTTGCGCGTCACAGCTCAGGTAGCCGCGGTCGCGCAGGTACGAGAGCAGCGCCGAGCACTCGCGCAGCGGCGCCCCCGCGCTGGTCGCGGCCTCCGCCAGCGTCGCGTTCTCGTGGAGCGCGATGGTCGCCAGCAGGAACAGCGACGTCTCGTGGAGGTCGTTCAGGTCGTCGTCGTCGGGCGCCGAGAACAGGCGGACCTTGAGCGCTCCGTCGGGCCCCGCGGACAGCGAGTGCTTCCAGAAGTGGATCGCGACCCGCGGGTTGCCGCCGGCGAAGTCCCAGAGGAGCCGCAGGTACTCCCCCTCGGTGCGCACCACCGCGTCCTCGAGCGCGCTGCCCGCGAGCTTCTCGACGACGAGGTCGCGGTAGGACACCTCGTGATCGCACGCCGCCATGCGGTGGCGGATGAGCGCGGCGATGTCCTCCTCGGTCCACGGCTCGAGGAGGAGGTGCTCGCGGAAGAGGTCTTGCTGCTGTCGCGCGCGCTCGAGGTAGCGCCACGTGTAGAGCGCGAACGAGCAGATCCACGTCACGCGGCGGCTCGTCATCGCCGCGAGCTCGACGAGCGCCTCGAGCCCCGCGGTGCCGCCGATCGCGCGGACCACCAGGTTCTGGCAGTGGTCGAGGATCACCACGCGCGGCGTCTCGAGCGCGTCGAGCGCCGCGCCGACGGCCTCGGCGCTGTCGAGCGGGGGCAGGCCCAGCTCCTTGGAGAGCCAGAGGCAGACGTCGGTCGAGTCGCTCAGCCGGTGCGGCACGTCGAGCATCACCGTCTCGGCTTCGACCCGGCGGGCGAGCTCGCGCAGCCACGTCGTCTTGCCGATCCCGCGCTCCCCCACGACCGCGAGCACGAGGCCGACCTCGTCGGGGGCGAGCGAGTCGTTCACGCGCCCCACGATCTCGTCGAGGCGCGGGAAGCGATCGATCTCGAGCGCGCGGTCGCCGGGGACCTCGATGAACGCGTCCCGCAGCGCCTGCGGGAGCTCCTCCATCTGCGACTCGTCGGCGAAGACCTCCACGCGTCGCTCGAGGCGGCGCCGGAACAGGAACGCGAGCGCGCGGCGGAACTGCTCGAAGCGGAGCGCGAGCTCCTCGAAGGCGGCGTAGCCCCCGGCCCCCGCCAAGGCGATCGCGGCGATCGGCGTGAGCGCGTAGCGGCGGGCGCGCGTGCTCGACTTGTCGAGGGTGCGGGCGACGAAGCCCGTCGGCCATCGGCGGCGGTGCGCCTCGCAGATGTCGTCCGCCCACCGGTGGATCAGGAGCACCGCGATGGGCAGCCCACCGAGCCACGCGAGCTCGACGACGAGGCCGTAGATGTAGCCGTGGCCGACGAGGAGCTCGCTCAGGTCGGTGATCAGGACGACCGCGAGCCAGTAGCCCAGGACGAGCCGCACCGAGGCGAAGATGCGCTGCGTGGTGCGCGCGCGGCCGGCGCCGTGGCGCAGGCGCGACACGAAGAAGCGGCCGACGAGGGTGACGAGGAACGAGAACCACGCGATCCGCAGGGCGACCACGCGCAGGATGGCGAAGAAGAGCGAGTCCGTGATCGAGGTGAGGATCGCCATCAGGACGTGGAGGGCGATCAGGATCGCGAGCGGGACCGCGAGCGGCCCGAGCACCGCCCAGAAGGGACGCAGCAGCGCGCGCCAGCTCCGCTGGCTGACGGGGGCGCGCAGGTGGACCGCCGTCCGCAGCCGCTCGGTGAGGAGCTCCCGCTGACGCCACGCGATGCCGATGCCGAGGAACAGCAAGAACGCGAGCGCGAAGGGGACGCGCGTCTCGGAGCCGAGCGCGAGCGCGCCCAGGCGGGCCGGCAGCGTGGGGAGGTCGTGCCACGTCTCGCGGGCCCAGTAGCGCGCGAGGGTCGCGATCTCCTCGAGCTCGCGCCCGAGCTGGGCGCGCCCCTCGCGGCCGAGGCCGAGGACCGAGGCGCGCCGCTGTCGCGACATCCGGGGCAGCACGTCCACGCGCACCTGGTCGAGCCGGCGCAGGTCGTCGGCCTTGCGATCGCCCCACGCCCACCGGAGCCGCTCCTCCTCGCCGACCGCGCGCATCCTGTCGCTCTCGAACTCGGCCACCGCCTGCCGGAGCTCGCGCGCCCCGTCGAGGCCGCGGTAGGGGCCGGCCGACAGGTCGATCGAGAGCTCGAGGCTCGGGGCCTCGCTCGGCGCGTCGAGCTCGTCGAGGAGCGCGTGCACCTCGGCGCGCTGGACGACGAGGGCCTGGACGACGTCGTCGTAGAGGTCGTCGGCCGCGGCGCCCTCGACCGTCGTGACCTGGTGCTCGAGCTCGTGCAGCCGCTGGAGCCGGACCGCCCCCGCGCGCGCCTCGTCCTCGCGGCGCCGCGCGAAGCGGACCTCCCAGCGCGCGAACTCCGCGCGCACGGTCTCGATGCGCGCGCGCTCCGCGAGCAGGGCGCTCTCGACCGGGTTGGAGCTGCCGGCGGCCTGCGAGAACAGGTCGTCGCTCGCCTCCTCGGCTCGCAAGATGTCTTGCGCAGCGCGCTCGGCGTCGGCGCGGGAGGCGTGCTCCTCCACCGCGATGCGGCGCCGCGCGCGCACCGCCTCGACCACGCGGGTGCGCTCGGCCTCGGGGAGCCGGAGGAACGCGAGCCGCAGCCGGTCGCGCTCGAGCTCGAGGGTCTCGAGCTCGCCGAGCGGCGCGCGCGGACCGGCGTCGGGGGGACCCGCGTCCTCGAGCCCGCCGTCCGCGAGCACGTCCCCGTCGAGCACGTCCGCGTCGAGGAGCGCGCCGGCGTCGTCGAGGGCCCCCGCGTCGTGCCCGGCGTCGGCGACGCCGGCGTCCATCGGGGCGAGGACGTCTCCGTCGAGCACCTCTCCGTCGCGCACCTCACCGTCGAGGACGTCCCCGTCGAGCGGCCCGGCGTCGAAGCCCGCGTCGAAGCCCGCGTCGGGCGGCGCGGCGTGCGCGAGCCGGGCCTCGAGCGCGTGGATGCGGGCGACGCGGGCCCCCTCGTCGAGCAGGTCGGCCTCGAAGAGCGACTGCGGGTCGACGTCGGTGGGCAGCCGGCCTTCGAGCAGCTCGGTGAGCGCTCGGATCTGGAAGCGGACGAGGTCGCGGGGGTCCACCGCGGCGTCGGCCGGGCCCGCGTCCATGCCCGCGTCGGACGGCTCGACGAGCTCGGGGACGCCCGCGTCCATCGCGACCGCGGCGTCGGGGGCGGGGGCCTCGCCGCCGCACCCCGCGAGTAGCAGGAACACCAAGGATCTCGCGCAGATCGATCGCCACCGGGGCGCGCGTTGCCGACGGAGAACCATGGACGGATCAGGGTATCAGGGCGATCCCGAGGACCCGTAGATCCTGGGGATCAGGCCGCGCGGGCGCGCCAGAGCGACGCGAGGCCGCCCGCGAGCGCGGCCGCGGCGAGGGCCCCCGCGATCGCGGAGCCGAACGGGAGGCCGGCGAGCTCACCGCCGCCCGCGTCCCGGAGCGCGACGGCGATCCCCGCCCCGACGAGGCCCGTGACGCAGAGCGCGCTCGCGAAGAGCAGCCCGGCGACCTCGGCCACCCCGGCGCGGCCGAGGCGGCGCTCCACGCGGACCGAGAGCTTGCCCGCGTCGAGGCGGCTCAGCACGCGGTGGGTGAGCGGCGGCAGATCGATGATCACGTCGTCGGCCGCGAGGAGCCGGCCGAGCAGATCGGTCGCCATCTCCTTGGGGCTGAGCATGTTCCCCGCGAGCTCCGGCGCGAACTTCTCGAAGTGCTCGGCGACGTCGAGCTTGGGGCAGAGCACCCGGAGCGTCCCCTCGAGGGTGCCAAAGGTCTTGTCGAGGAGCACCAGGTCGGGCTGGTAGTAGAGCTTCTCCTGGACGAGGAACTGCACGAGCGCCTCGGACTGCTGGGCCATCGACGTCCCCGGCCCGCTGAGGCTCCGGAACAGCTCGCGGAGCTTCCGGGCCAGCATGCGGAGGTCCACGTCGTAGTCGACCACGCCGTGCTCGAGCAGCGCGCGCGCGAGCGCGTCGTAGTCGCGGCGGGACATCG
This sequence comes from Sandaracinaceae bacterium, assembly GCA_020633195.1. GTDB lineage: Bacteria > Myxococcota_A > Polyangia > Polyangiales > Sandaracinaceae > JACKEC01. The sequence continues at coordinate 244,786 of JACKEC010000020.1, forward strand.
CGAAGGCGATCCCGCGGAGCATGCGCAGGGTCCGCCGATCGAAGCGGCCGACCATCCCGAAGTCGATCAGGGCGAGCGCGCCGTCGGGCAGCACGAGCAGGTTCCCCGGGTGCGGGTCGGCGTGGAACAGCCCGTCGTTGAAGACCGAGTGCAGCGTGACCCGCGTGATGAGCCCGGCGAGCGCGGTGCGGTCGTGGCCCTTCTCGTCGAGGAGCTGGGTGTCGCTGACCTTCACCCCGTCGAAGAACTCCATCGTGAGCACGCGCGGGGTGGTGCGGTCCCAGTCGACTTCGGCGATGCGCACCTCCTCGCCGAAGCGCGAGAGGTTCTTGCGGAACTCGTCGTGCAGCCGGGCCTCGCTGGTGAAGTCGACCTCGGCGAGGATGGAGCGCTCGAACTCGCGGACGATCAGGGTCGGGTCCGCCATGTCGCTGATCGAGCTGAGGTTCCCGAGCAGGCGCGCGACGTCGTAGAGGATCGCGAGGTCCGCGCGGATCGACGCCTCGATGCCCGGGCGCTGGACCTTCACCGCCACCGCGCGCCCGTCCGGCAGGGTGGCCCGGTGGACCTGCCCGATCGACGCGGCCGCGAGCGGCGCCTCGTCGAACGAGGCGAAGCGCTCGGTGAGCGGGGCCCCGAGCTCGGCCTCCACCGTCGCCTTCACGTCGTCGAACGCGATCGGGCGCACGTCGTCCTGGAGCTTCTTGAACTCCTCGACGAACTCGCGCGGGATGAGGTCCGGGCGCGTCGAGAGGATCTGGCCGAGCTTCACGTAGGTCGGGCCGAGCTCCTCGAAGTAGGCCCGGATGCGCTCGGCGTAGGTCATCGGCGCCGCGCGCTCGGCGCCCTTCGGGGCCCCCTCGAGCCACCGCCCCAGACCGATGCGGTCGAAGAGCCAGCCCATGTCGTGCTTGGCGCCGATCGCGACGAGCTCCGCGTACCGGCCCATGCGGGTCGTCCCGCTCATGTGTCCCCCTCTCGGCAGCCCGAGCGCCCGGCGGGCGCGTCAGCCGCTGAAGGAGACGTTAATCGACGCGCCGCCCGGAGGGCCCTGATTTCCGATCCGCCGGCCGACGAGCGCGCCCGAGATGCAGCGCGCCACGGCCTGGTCCCCGGTGCCGTTGTTCACCACCCGCGACGTCGTGATGCGGCCGTCGTGGGCGACGCTGACGTTCACCGTGACCGAGCCGTGAGCCTGGGTCTGCGCGTAGCACTGCTGCGCGGCGCCGCGGACCTCGCGCTGGAGGCGCTGCTCGTACGTGACCCGCGGGCGCTCGCGATCGGGGCGCTCGGTGGGCGTGGGCTCCGGCGGCGCCTCGGCGGGCGGCGCCTCGGCGGGCGGCGCGGCGACGGGGTCCGGCCCGCGCTCGGGCAAGGTGGGCTCCGGCGGCGGCGCCTCCTCGGCGGGCAGGGTCGGCTCCGGCGGCGGGACGTCCGCGCCGGCCGGCGGCTCCTCGGTCGGCGCCTCGGCGCCGGCCGCCGCTTCCTCCGCCGCGCCCTGCGCGGCCTGCGCGGCCTCGGCCGCTTGCTCGCCCGCCTGCGCGATCTGCTCCTGCGCGGCCTCGGTGGCCTCCGCCGCCTGCGCCTGCGCGTCGGCGATCGCCTCGGACGCGTCGGCCTCGGCCTCGTCCGCGCTGTGGGCGGGGACGTACCAGAGGAAGTAGGCCGCGGCGGCGCCACCGCCGCCCGCGAAGACCAGGAACACGAGGATGAGCCCGATGATCATCCCCGCGCCGCCCTTCTTCTTCGGGGGCGCCTCGGGCGCGGGCGCGGGGCCTCCGCCGTAGCCGGGCTGCGAGGGCGCGGCGTAGCCACCCTGCGAGCCCGCCGCCGGCGCGGTCGCCGCGAAGCCGGGCTGGCTCTGCGCTCCGGGCTGGCTGCCCGGGTGCGCGAAGCTCGGCGGCGGCTGCGAGGGCGGGGGCGAGTAGCCGGGCTGCGACGGCGGCGGCTGCGACCCGTAGCCGGGCTGCGACGGCGCCTGGAACGCAGCCGTCGGGGGGAACCCGCTCGGCGAGGACTGCTGAGGAGAGATGGAGAGGGGAGCCGCGCAGCGCTCGCACGTCACCGCGTGGGAAGCGTTCGCGTAGCCGCATCGGCCGCAGATCATGCGCGGAGGATAGCCGGACCTTGCGGCTGGGCGAATTAACCCCACACCTCAGGCCCATGGGCGAGTCCATCTACGACTTCGAAGTCGAAACCCTCGAGGGCGACAAGCACGCGCTCGAGGCCTACCGCGGCAAGGTGCTCCTGATCGTCAACACGGCGAGCAAGTGCGGGTTCACCCCACAATTCGAGGGGCTCGAGAAGCTCCACGGGGAGCTCGCCGACGACGGGCTCGCGGTGCTGGGCTTCCCCTGCAACCAGTTCGGCGCGCAGGAGCCGGGCGACGCCGACCAGATCGGCGCCTTCTGCCAGAAGAACTACGGCGTCTCCTTTCCGATGCACTCGAAGATCGAGGTGAACGGAAAAGAGGCGCACCCGCTCTACCGCTGGCTCCGCAAGCAGAAGCGCGGGCTCCTCGGCAGCTCGCGCATCAAGTGGAACTTCACCAAGTTCCTCGTCGATCGCGACGGGCGCGTCGTGCAGCGCTACGCGCCGACCACGAAGCCCGAGGACATCGCGGACGACATCAAGAAGCTCCTCTGACGAACCGGGCCCGGTAGGGCCCGAACGCGTCGCGCAGGGAGCCCTCGTCGAGGCCGAAGTCCTCGAGGGCGTAGCGGTGCACGCCGTGCTGGTGCTGCGGGTGCGAGGCGAGCGTGCGCCGCATGCGTCGCTCGGCCTCCTCGGTGAGCTCGTCGCCGACGGCCGCGTAGATGCGCCGCACCTCGGCCATCGGGTCGCGCACGAGGTCGGCGTAGTCGACGTCGACGAAGGCCGACTCGTGGCCGCCGTCGCGCGTCGCGAGCGCGCGCTCGACCATCCGCGCGACCTTGCGGCCCCAGTCCCGACCGACCTCGCGCGGGTCGACCTCGTCGCTGAACACGCCGCGGCCGTGGGCGACCATCGAGCAGAACGACGCCACGGTCACCACCGGATCGCGGTGGGTCCACACGATCCGCGCGCCCTCGAAGACGTCGAGCAGCACGTCGAGCCACTCGAGGTGGTGCGGGGTCTTGAGCAGCCAGCGCTTGGACCCCCCGCGCTGCCGCGAGAGCACCTGCAGCAGCAGCCGCTCGTGCTCGTAGGCGGGGCGCTGATCGATGGTCTCGAGCCAGGCCGCGTACGTCGGGACCCGCAGGGTCGCCTCCGGGACGGTGCTCCGGAACGCCTGGTCGAGGAGCAAGACGTCTTCCTCGGGACCGTAGGCCTGCACCGGGTGGACGGCGAAGAAGTCGGGCGCGAGGTAGCCGAGCGCGCGCTCCGCGGTGACCGCCGCGGCGATCCGCCGATCGCCGCCGAGCAGCGTGCGCCCGGCCGCGGGCGCGGGGTGGAGCGCCTCCCACGACGCGAGCCACCGGCGCCGCGGGTCCGACGCCAGGAGGCGCTGCAGGAGCGTCGTCCCCGTGCGCTGCAGCCCCGTGATCACGAGCGGCGCGGCCAGGGGCGCCTCGCGCGTCGCCCGGTCGGCGGCCGCGAAGACGAGGAGGCGGTTCGCGAGCACGCCGATCAGCCGCTCGCGCGTGACGAGGTGACCGACCGGGCTGAGCCGGGCCTCGGCCGCGATCGAGTCGAGGAGGACGTCGAGCGGCTCGAGGAAGTCGTCCGGGCCGAAGTCGTCGAGCCCGGTGCGCGCGCGCGCCGCGTCGAGCAGCGCGTCGCGCTCGAGCCGGCCGAGGCGCGGGAGCACGCGGTTCGCCAGGGCGATCGCCCGCGGCCGGTACGGCCGCCCGTAGTCGCGCGAGGTCTGCCGCATGGTTCAGTCGAGCGCGGCGACGTCGCGCAGCGGCACCACGCGCGTCCGGGGCTGCGGGTGCTCCTCCGCGCGGACCCAGCGGAAGCACATCGTGCCGCGCTCGTGGCCGACGGTCTGGATCCAGTTCGGGACGCCCGGGTCCTCGTGCGCGACGACGATGCGGACCGATCCGTCGTCCCGGTACGCCGCCGTCTTCGAGTTCACGTGGATGCGGAAGTAGCGGTAGTCGAGCGACTCCATCCAGTGGTTGTTGAGCTGGAAGTTCCAGTGGTCGCAGGGCGGGGGCGTCGCGTCGATCACGAGCGCCTCGTCCGGCCCGAGCTTCCAGTACGAGTGGTAGTAGACGATGTTCGGGTCGCCGCCGGCCATCTTGGCGCGGTCGCGATCGAACTCCGGCAGCTCGTTGGCGTGCGCCTCGAAGCCGTTCGCCCAGGACGCGAACATCGCGGCCGCGAAGTACACGAGGTTGCCCGACTGCGTGAGCCCCTCGTCGATCGTCTTGGCGGTCACCGGCGTCGTCTCGCCCACGCCGCCCACCGGCTCGATGTGGATGTCGGCGAGCGTCTCCGCGGCGGGGTCGAGGCGCGTCTGCCGGACGATGAGCGTGCCCGACTCGGGCTTCATCGGGAGCCAGTTCGCGGCGCCCTCCGGCTCGTCGACCGACAGGATGATCTCGAAGGATCCGTCGTCCGCGATCGTCATCTGCGAGGCGTCGAGGGAGCCGCTCGGGGGCATCGCGGCGCCCTGGCCGTAGTGGCCGACCATGGTGCTGAAGCTGAGGTAGTGGACCGAGCCGCGGTTGCCGTAGACGCGGTAGCGCTCGGTCCCACGAATCGCAGCATTGAAATAGAAGTTGTCGGGGTTGTCCGCGCCCATCTTCGCCGTCTCGTGCACGACGCGCTGCAGGACGGGGGCGAGCGGGTCGGCGTGCTCGACGAACGTCTGCAGCGCCGCGCGCGTGATGCGGCTCAGGTAGCGGAAGCCCTCCGCGCGATCGAAGGGGTTGGCGGGGCCGTGCATCACGACCTTGCCCGCCTCGCGCAGGCGATCGCAGAAGTCGTCCCACGTCCTGCCCTCGAGGATCCGCGTCTCGCTCCGGCCGCTCATGCCCTGCTCCTCTCGTTCAGCAGCTCCAAGGTGGTGTCGTAGAGCCGCTTGGCCACGGCCTCGTCGCACGCGAGCTCGCTCGGCGGCGTCTCCCGCCAGCGGTGGAAGTACAGGCCCGTCTGCCCGTCGATCGCGGACGCGCACGCGAGGTAGACGACCGGCTCGGCCGCGAGGTCCGGCGGCGCGAAGAAGGCCTTCATCGTCGGTGTCAACAAGACGTGCGACCACGCGGGCGCCTCGCGCGCGATGCTGGACGCGACCGGGCCGGGGCAGAGCGTGTGCACCGCGACGTCGGGCGCGAAGCGGCGGGCCGCCTCCTGCGCCCACGTCACGAGCAGCGCCTTGGAGTAGCCGTAGCGCTCGAGCGCCTTCGTCACCGGGTAGTCGTCGGCGACGCCGAGCCGGTCGAGGTCGAGCCGGTCGGCGGACCGGTGCGTCTCCGACGCGACGACCACCACGCGCCCGCGCTCGAGCTTCCCCGCCGCGCGCAGCCGATCCACGAGGTAGGCGCCCGCGAGGTAGTTCACCCCGATGGTGATGTCGAAGCCCTGGACGGTCGGGCGCGACTTCGCCGGCACGAGGCCCGCGCACAGGACCACCACCTCGAGCGGAGCGTCGATCGAGGCGACGAGGGCGTCGATCGAGCGCAGGTCCGCGAGGTCGACGGGGCGGTCGTCGGCGTGGCCCCCGCGCGCCTCGATGCCCGCGACGATGTCGGCCGCGGAGCTGCGCGCCGCGCAGATCACGTGGGCGCCCCGCGAGGCGAGCTTCTCGGCGATCGGCCGGCCGAGCCCGCCCGTCGCCCCGGTCACGAGCGCGCGCTTGCCGTCGAGGCGGTCGGCCGGCGAGAGCGGGAGCGGGCGGTTGGGTCGCGCGACCCGGTCCCGGACGGCGACGAGCGTCGCGGTGAAGGGGTTCTGGTACTTCACGGGGCGCCGAGGATAGCGCCCGGCGCCGCCCGACGGACGGCTAGTTGTTGTCGCCGAAGGGGTTGCGCAGATCGCCGCGCGACGGGCCGGTCCCCGGGTTCGACGTCGTCGAGGGCGGGTTCGACGGCGGGTTCGAGGGGCGGTTCGGGTGGATCAGCGGATCGGCCGGCGGGTTCGGGTTCGTCGGCGCGGCCACGGTGGTCGTTCCGCCGCGTCGACCGGTGACCGGGCGCCGGCTCGTGTCCATCGTCAGCATCACCTGGGGCTGCGTCATCGCGCCGACGGTGAAGGTCCGCTCCGCGAAGCCGGAGAGGTGGATGCGGTACTCGATCGCGGGCTCGCCGCGGGCCGGCTTGATGATCGTGACCGGGGTGTTGCCGACGAGCGATCCGTCGGGGCCGAAGACCTCCGCGCCCTCGGGCTCGGTGGACAGCACCACCTCGGTGTTCGCCGACGTGCCGCCGGTCTCGACGACGCCGTCGTCCTCGTCGGGGTCTTCCACCGGGTCCGGATCGGCCTGACCGATCGGGTCGGGGTCGGCCGGCGGGTCGGGGTCGGGCGGGTTGTCGACCGGCGTCGGATCGGCCGGCGTCTCGCCGGGCATCACGAAGTACGTCACGCCGAACGCGGCGGCGGCGAGGACCGGGATCGCGATCAGCGCGATCATGAGCCCGTTGCCCTTCTTCTCGACCGGCGGGACCGTCTCGGTCGGCGGCTTGGTCGTGGGCGGCTCGCCCGGTACGGGGCCCTCGCCGTACGGCGTGTCGGGCTTCGGCGGCAGGCTCCTGTCGATCTCCGACATGACCGCCTCGGGCGTCATGCCCTTCGCGAGCGCGTCGAGGTCGGCCTTGAGCTCGGCCATCGTCTGGTAGCGAGAGCTCGGCTTCTTGGCGAGGCACTTGAGGATCACCGCCTCGAGCCCCGGCGGCACGTCGACCGGCGGCGGGAGCTGGCGGGGCGGGATCGGCTGCTCGTACACGTGCTTGGTGAGCAGCCCCATCAGGTTGTCGGCGTCGAAGGGCACGCGCCCGCACGCCATCTCGTAGAGCATCACGCCGAGGGCGTAGATGTCGGTCCGATGGTCGACCTCGTGGCCCGCGCACTGCTCGGGCGACATGTAGTGCGGCGTGCCGAAGACCTGACCGGCCTGCGTGAGCTTCGTGTCGGTGGAGCTCGCCACCTTCGCGATGCCGAAGTCGAGCACCTTCACGAACTCGGGATCCGAGCCGTGCTTCACGAGGTGGACGTTGTCGGGCTTGAGGTCCCGATGGACGATCTGGCGGGCGTGCGCCGCGCCGAGCGCGTCGGCGAGCTGCGAGCCGATCTTGAGCAGGCGCTTGGTCTCGAGCGGCTTGCCGGTGAGCACCTTGGAGAGCGACGGGCCGTCGAGCATCTCCATGACGAAGTAGGTCGAGCCGTCCTCGAGCGAGCCGAAGTCGGAGACGTCGCAGATGTGCGGGCTGCCGATCGCGCTCGCCGCGCGCGCCTCGCGCTTGAAGCGCGCGATGATCTTCTCGTCGCGCGAGACGTCGGGCTTGAGGATCTTGATCGCGACGGGCTTCTCGAGCGCCTCGTGGAGGGCGAAGTAGACGACACCCATCCCACCCTGACCGAGGAGCTTCTTGACGACGTAGCGGTTGTCGATCTTCGACCCGATCCTCGGGTCCGTGGGACCGCCGGTGTCGGTCTCGACGAGGGTCAGGTTGGGCTCAGAAGACATCTTTTGGGCTGCAGCAAGGGGTGTGCCCCTTCGGGCGCGCCCGCAACGTGGAACCACGGGCGGGCACGATCCTTGGGAGCCGTGGCAGGCACGACGCGTCTGCGTCTACTTTGGCGGTGGGGCGTCGAGACTTCAAGGATTCTCGGCCGCGAGCCGGTCGAGGTCGGCGCGCAGCTGCTCCATGCACCGAGAGACCTCGCCGACGCGGTCCTCGTCGAGCTGCTCGACGTGCGTCACGAGGCTCTCGAGGCGGTCCGCCGTCGACCGCACGCGGCCGAGCAGCTCGCGCCGCTGGTCGTCCTCGCTCTTGGGCCGGAGCACGTCGTTGAAGCGCCGCCGGAGGGCCGGCGCGCCCGCGAGATCTTCGAAGATCGCGGTCTTCAGGTCGGCGACGACCTCCTCCGCCGGCGGCTCCGGGACGGGGTCGCCCTCGCGCTTCGGCTTGGGGTGCACGGCCTTGGCGAAGTAGTCCACCGCGTCCATCGTCGGCAGCTCCTGCGCCACGCCGTCCCACTCGAGGACGTGCGGCGCGTGCCGCTCCATCGCCGAGAAGCTCCCCGTGAGCTTGTCCACGGTGCTGCGCTTGATGTTCAGCTCCTCGAGCGCGTAGCCGTGGAGCGTCTCGAACCCCCACTCCCGATAGAGATCGCGGCTGCGCACGTTGACGAGCGCTTCGGCCATGTCGACCCACGATCGCTTGAACGAGCGCGCCCGGGTGACGACCTGCATTCGATACGCTTCTTTCGACACGGCGCGATGATAGAACCCCGAGCGGTCATGCGCTTCCTCCATCCTGAACACGACGCTCACCTCGAGCTTGCGCTCGAGGACGTCTTCCTGGTCCCCCGCAAATTCGAGGGTCTGTCGCGCCTCGAGAGCGACCTCACGCCCGTCGATTTTCCGGGCGGGAGCCACCCGGTGGTCACCGCGAACATGAACGCGGTCACGGGCAAGCGGATGGCCGAGACGGTCGCGCGCTTCGGCGGGCTCGGGGTCCTGCCGCAGGACATGAGCCTCGACACGGTCGAGTGGATCGTCCGGCACATCAAGGGCGCCGACCCTCGCTACGACACGGCGCTGTTCGTCTCGCCGGACGCGACGCTTCGCGACGTCGAGGGCCTGATGCGCAAGCGCGCGCACTTCATGGTGGTCGTCGTCGACGACGAGCGCCGCCCCATCGGGGTGGTCACGCCGGCCGACCTCCGGGATCGCGACCAGTACTCGAAGGTCCGCCACTTCATGCAGGGCGAGGTCGTCACGATCGCGACCGGCACGACCAACCGCGAGGCGTTCCTGCGGATGGAGCGGGAGCGCCTCAAGGCGGTCCCCGTGGTCGACGACGAGGGCCGGCTGAGCGGGATCCTCACGCGCGACGACGCGGTCCGGCTCGAGCTGCTCAGCGCGAGCGCGAACGCCTCCGGGGAGCTGATGGTGGCGGCCGCGGTCGGCATCTCGAGCGAGGCCCGCGCGCGCGCCGCGGCGCTCCGCGACATCGGCGTCGACGTGCTCGTGCTCGACACCGCGCACGGCCACCAGCGCCGGATGATCGAGGCGCTCGGCGCGGTGCGCGAGGTCTGCGACGTGCCGCTCGTCGCGGGCAACGTGTGCACCGCCGAGGGCACCCGCGACCTGATCGAGGCGGGCGCCGACGTGGTGAAGGTGAACGTGGGCCCGGGCGCGATGTGCACCACGCGGATGCAGACGGGCGTGGGCCGACCGACCTTCAGCGCGGTGCGCGCGTGCGCCGCCGAGGCGCGCAGGCTGGGCAAGCACGCCTGGGCCGACGGCGGCGTGAGGCACCCGCGCGACGTCGCGCTCTACATGGCCGCGGGCGCGTCCCGGGTGATGATCGGGACGATGCTCGCGGGGACCTTCGAGTCCCCGGGCGACGTGAAGGTCGACGCCGAGGGCCGGATCTACAAGCAGAACTACGGGATGGCGTCGGCCCGCGCGGTCGCCGAGCGCACGAGCGGCCTCGACGCGTTCGAGCGTGCCAAGAAGGGCTTCTTCCGCGAGGGCATCAGCACCTCGCGCATCTACATCCAGCCCGGGCGCGAGTCGGTGGGCGCGATCCTCGTGGACGTGATCACGGGCCTCCAGTCCGCGCTGACCTACGTCGGCGCGGCCGACCTCGAGGCGTTCCACGACCGCGCCGTGGTGGGCGTGCAGACCTCGAGCGGCTTCGGCGAGGGCACGCCCCACGGGCGCGTGGTCGGCTGATCAGGCGGCGAGCGCCGCGTCGCGGTCCGCCTTGTAGAAGGGGCGGTAGACGGGCACCGAGGTGATCCCGAGCTCCACCCGGACCTCGTCGAGGGGCCGGAGCAGGAGCGCCTCCCAGTCCGCGGTCGGGAACCACTCGGCCCGGCGGCCGCGGGCGAGCATCTCGCGGACCATGCGCCGGCCGGGGCCGCCGCTGTCGGGCAGGGTGAAGGTGTGGGCGAAGCCCGCGGCGACGAGGAAGCCCGTCCCCAGGCTGCCGGTCTGCGCGGTGGTGAAGGCGAGCACGCCCAGCTCCCCGGCGAGGTCGGTCCGGCAGCCGAGGACCACGTGGAAGAGGTCGTGGCTGTCGCGCATGCGGTCGGCGACGAACAGGCGGTCGGCGTCGAGGAGAGCGCGGTCCTCGTGCAAGCTCGCGTCGATGAGCCCGCCGGGGACGAGGCCCTCGCGCTGGCAGAAGTCGAAGTAGGCGCGGCCGAGGCTGCCCGCGGGCATCGCGGCGAGCGCGTCCGCGTCCTGGATGTGGGCGAGCAGCGAGGGGCGCTCGCGGAGGAGCCGGCGACCGGCCTCGGTCGACTGGAACCGCCGGTAGAGGCGGTCGATCCCGCCGTTGTCGATGGCGCGGACGATGGTGAAGGCCTCCTCCGTCTGCTCGGGGTCGGCGAGCAGGCGGCGCATGGCGGCGGCGGCTTCGAGGGGGCGGAACGTTTCGTTGTTCATCGTGTTCTCCGTTACTTACCACCAGGTAAGTTACAAGAAGGTAAGTAAGTTCGATCGGCGAGACGGTCAAGGGCTAGAATCGCGCTCGATGGCCAGGCGACGCAGGTTGAGCGGCGAGGAGGCGAGGGCCCGGATCCTGGAGGCGGCCACCGAGCGGCTGGGCCAGGTCGGCCCGGCCGGGTTGAAGCTCGCGACGCTGGCGAAGGAGCTCGGCGTCTCCCACCAGGCGATCCTCCATCACTTCGGGAGCCGCGACGGCCTGGTCGCGGAGGTGCTGCGGCGCGCGCTCGACGACCTGCAGGCCGAGCTTGCGGGCGGCCTCATGGTCCTCGACGACCACGAGGGGGCGGGCTCGCCGATGATCGATCGCGCCTACGAGGTGATGGCGGACCAGGGCTACGGGAAGCTCCTCGCGCACCTCGCGCTCTCCGAGCACGACAACCGCGAGCTCGATCGCCGGCGCCCGCTGCAGATGCTCGCGCACATGGCGCACTTGGTCCGCGAGCGGAACACGGGGCAGCCCCACGACCCGCGCGACACGACGTTCACCCTGATGCTGCTGACCTACAGCGTGCTCGGCGCGGCGGTGTTCGAGGACAGCGTGCTCGTCGCCGCGGGGCTCGGAGAGGACCCGACCGCGCGCGCCGACTACCGGGCCTGGCTCGCCTCGCTCGTCACCAAGCACCTCGAGGGCAGCGACCCCTGATCCTTGCTATGGCAGGCGCGATGTTCGACGCCGTGCTCTTCGACCTCGACGGGACCCTGCTCGACTCGATCGACCTGATCCTGGCGAGCTACCGCCACACCCTGGCGGAGCACGGGCTGCCTCCCCACTCCGACGAGGACGTGCTGTCCGGGCTCGGGACGACGCTCGAGGCGCAGTTCCGGCGCTGGGGCTACGAGGCTCGGCTCGACGCGCTCGTCGCGAGCTACGTGGCCCACAACCTGGCGGTGCACGACGCGCTCGTGCGCCCCTACCCCGGCGTGAACGACGTCGTCCGCGCGCTGCACGCCGATGGCGTCCCGCTCGGGCTCGTGACGAGCAAGCGGCGCCGGGGCGGCGAGCAGGGGCTGCGCGCGCTCGGGCTCGAGGGGCTCTTCGCGGTGGAGATCTACGGCGACGAGGTGACGTCTCCGAAGCCGGACCCCGATCCGGTGCGGCGCGCGCTCGCCGGCCTCGGGCTCCCCGCCTCGCGGCGCGTGACGTTCGTGGGCGACGCGGTGCACGACGTGGACGCGGGCCGGGCCGCGGGGATCCACACGATCGGGGTCACCTGGGGCGCCGGCCGGCGCGAAGAGCTCGCGCAGGCCGACGCGCTCGTCGACGACGCGGCCGGGCTCGCGCGCCTGCTCCGGCCGGGGTCCTGAGCCCCCCGCGGCGCGCGCCGGGCTCCGCGCGCGGCCGCCCGATCTGTCGGGCGCGCCGGACGAACGCGGCCGAAGCGCGGCCGCTCGCGTGCCCCGCGCGTCGGGCATGGGCGTTGCTGTGCCGGGCGGCATGCTTCGATCGTGCTTCGCCGCCGCGTTGGTTCTTCTCGTCACCGCCCCCGCCGCCGCCGACCTCGGGGACAACGGAATCGGCATCAACACCCACATCCCGGACGACTCGACCGCGGACATGGTGCGCGACCTCGGCGCCAACTGGATCCGCGTCGACGCGAACTGGTTCCAGCTGCAGCCCGCCGCCGACCGCTACGACTGGGCGGTCATGGACGAGGTCGTGGATCGCGCGAACGCGCGCGGCCTGCTCGTGTACATGACGCTCGCGTACACGCCCGCGTGGGTGCCGCGCGTGGCGGAGCGGCACCCGGACGGCAACGCGGGCAACGACGAGCCGACCACGAGCACCGAGTGGGTGGCCTTCGTGGAGGCCGCGGTCGCCCGCTACGCCGCGCGCGGGGTCACGCACTTCGGGATCTGGAACGAGCCGAACCTCGAGCAGTTCTGGGACGGCGACGCGAACGCCTACGTCGATCGCATCCTCGTGCCGGGCGCCGACGCGGTGCGCCGCACCTGCGCGAGCTGCCGCGTGCTCGGACCGGACCTCGCGCACGTCGGCGACTACGACGTGTTCCTCGACCGCGTCCTCACGCGCGCGCTGGCGAGCTTCGACATCCTCGCGCACCACCTCTACAACGGCTGGCCGGAGACGGGGACGAGCATCTTCGACGGCGACCGCTTCCTCGAGGCGCTCGAGATGCGGCGCTCCTCGTTCACGCGCGCGAGCCTGCGCGAGGTGCTCGACCGCCGCGGCTGGACCGGCGAGGTCTGGATCACGGAGACCGGCTACCGCGCCAACCCCGCCGGCGACGCGGGCGAGGAGTCGAAGCAGGCCACGTACGTCACCCGCGTGATGGAGGAGCAGCTGCTGCGTCCGTGGTGGACCAACACCTTCTTCTACGAGGCGGTCGACTGCGTGCCGTTCCTCCCCACGTGCACGATCGACGGCTACGGGATCACCCGCGCCAACCACACGGGCGCGCGCACCTGGCCCGACGACTACCGCCGCAAGCCCGCCTACGACGCGATCCAGTCGTTCCTCGCGTCGCACCCCGAGCTGCCCGCGGACGCGCCGCCGATGATGGGCACGCCCGACGCGGGCGCTCCGAGCGCCGACGCGGGGACCACGCCGCCCGTCGACGCGGGCGCCCCGGGCGCCGACGCGGGGACCACGCCGTCGGTCGACGTCGACGCGGGAGCGAGCCCGCCGAGCGGTGACGCGGCCAGCGGTGGCGCGGACGCAGGCGATCCGGGCGGCGAGACCTCCGGAGGCTGCGCGGTCGGCGCGACCGACGCCTCGCCGCTCGCGTGGGCCGCGCTTTTCGCGCTCGCGTGGTGGGCTCGCCGGCGGCGTGGCTAGAAGTCCACGAGCGAGGCGAGCACCCGATCGGCGATCGCGAAGCGCGGGTCCGGCTTCTCGGGGACGGCGACGCAGCGCATGCGCGCGGCCTTCGCGGCGATCACGCCGTTGAGCGAGTCCTCGAACACGAGGCACGCGGTCGGGGGCACCCCGAGCGTCTCCGCGCAGCGCAGGAACACCGCCGGGTGCGGCTTGCCGTAGCGCTCGGTCTCGGCGGAGGTGACGACCTCGAAGGTGTCCGCGAGCCCGAGCCGCGCGAGCGTGGCGTCGATGATGCGCATCGGGGAGCTCGACGCGAGCGCGAGGCGCAAGCCGTCCTGTCGGCAGCGCGCGAGCGCGTGGTCGACCCCGGGCAGCGGCTCCCCGCGCTCGGAGACCAGGGCGATCAGCCGATCGACGATCCGCTCGACGATCCGCGCCTGCGGCGGATCGGTCCAGGGCGCCTCGGCGTGACGGACCGCCACCACCTCGTCGATGCGGAGCCCCGTCGTCTCCTCGCACTGCGCGTCGGTGAGGTGGAGGCCGACCGTCGCGAAGACCTCGATCTCGGCCGCGCGCCAGAGCGGCTCCGAGTCGATGAGGAGCCCGTCCATGTCGAAGATCGCCGCCTGCATGCGCCCGAGCTTGCCACGAGCTATCACGGCCGCATGGGCTGGTCGGGCAAGGTGGCGGTCATCACGGGGGCGGCGTCGGGGATCGGGCAGGCGCTGGCCGTCGACCTCGCGAAGCGGGGCGCCGACGTCGCGCTGTGCGACGTGAACGACGAGGGTCTCGCGGAGACCGTCTCGCGCGTGGAGCGGCTCGGCCGCCGCGTGATCTCCGGCCACGTGGACGTCTCCGACCGCGCCGCGGTCGAGGGCTTCCGCGATCGCGTGCTGTCCGAGCTCGGCCGGGCAGACGCGATCGTGAACAACGCGGGCGTGACGGTGAACCAGTCCGTCGTCGACCTCACCTACGAGGACTTCGAGTGGATCATGGGCATCAACTTCTGGGGCGTGGTGTACGGCACCAAGGCCTACCTCCCGCACCTGCTCGAGCGCGACAGCGGCTGGGTCGTCAACGTGTCGAGCGTGTTCGGGATCATCGGCTACCCCTACCAGTCGGCCTACAACGCCACGAAGTTCGCGGTCCGCGGGTTCACCGAGGCGCTGCGCCACGAGCTCGCGGAGACCGGCGTCACCTCGCTCTGCGTCCACCCGGGCGGCATCAAGACGAACATCGTGCGCTCGAGCCGCTTCCGCGCCGCGCCCGGCGGCGTCGACAAGGAGACGGCGGTGAAGCGCTTCGACACGCAGGCCGCCCGCACGACCGCGGAGGGCGCCGCGAAGATCATCGCGGACGCGATGGACGCCAAGAAGGATCGCGTGCTCGTCGGCCCGGACGCCTACGCGATCGACGCCGTCCAGCGCGCCGCGCCCGTCGGGTACGGGAAGCTCCTCGCGATCGTCGAGAAGCGCGCGCGCGGCGAGGGGTGATGAGGGCGCCGCTCGCGTTGGCGCTCGGGCTCGTCGTCGTCGGCTGTGGCGAGCCGGCGCCGCTCGACGCCGGCGCCGACGCGGGCGGGATGGACGCGGCCGCGATCGACGCGGGCGCCGAGGACGCAGGGCTGGTCGACGCGGGGCTCGACGACGCGGGGCTCGTCGACGCGGGCCCCCAGGACGCGTCGGTCTGGGTCGGCCCGGGCTGCGACCCGGTCCACGGGATCGAGTGCGACGGCGACTGGACCGGCCGCTGCGACCCCGCCTGCGCGGCGACCGAGTGCTGCAGCCCTCAGTACGGCGAGTTCACCTGCGTCGCGCGCGACGCAGACGGCGCGTGCCCGGCCGCCGACATCTGGTTCGACGCGTCGCGCATCACGGGTCGCTACGACTTCGGCTGGCGCGAGTTCGAGAGCGCGGACTGCGCGATCGCCGAGTCCTGCGTCGACGGAACGGGCTGGCGTCGGCTGCTGCGGTTCGCGACGTGGACGCCGAACACGGGGACGGCCGACCTCTACCTCGGCAACCCCGCCGAGATGCCGGAGCTGTTCACGTTCTCCCCCTGTCACGACCACTTCCACTTCGACACCTACGCGCGCTTCGAGCTCCGCGACCTCGACGGCGCCGTCGTGGCGCCCGGCCACAAGCAGGCGACCTGCCTCCTCGACACCGTGACCTACCCCGACGCCGACATCCGCGGCGCGCTCTACACCTGCGACAACCAGGGCATCCAGCGCGGCTGGCAGGACGTCTACTACGAGACCCTCGACTGCCAGTGGGTCGACGTCACCGACGTGCCACCGGGCGACTACGTCCTGCACGTCGAGATCAACTACGAGGGGATGCTCCTCGAGAGCGACTACACGAACAACGTCGCGGACGTCCCGATCACCGTGCGCCCCGACGACGTCACCTCGCCGTGCCCGCCGAGCATCCGCAACGGCTCCAACCGCAACTGCGGCCTGCGCCGCGAGGGGACCTTCACCTGCACGCCCGGCGCGCGGATCGAGGTGGGCTGCTCGGCGCTCTGCGGCCTCGGCGAGTGCACCGGGGACGCGTTCCTGCGGGTCTGCGACCCCGCCCGCGACCCGGGCTGCGACACGGCCTTCGCGCTCGCGAGCAACGACAACAGCTATTGCGACATGGAGCTGTGCGGCCTCGGCGGCGACTGCTGCCCGCGCGCCGAGCTCGACTGCCCGGCGAGCGGTGAGATCGTCGTGTTCACGGGCTCGTACTACCCGACCTCGCCCCACACCTGCGACCTCGCAGTGTCGCCGCTCTAACGCGCGAAGCGCTCCCAAGCCTCGGGCAGCGGGCCGCCGATGAGCCGCTCGGCGCCGCGGCGATCGAGGAGCACGAAGCGCAGCTCGCCCGTGTACGCGAGCGCGTCGGCCTGGTGCAGCTCGACGCTCACCCCGACGACCCGCGAGCCGGGCTTCGAGATGCGACCGCGCCCCACCACCTCGACGCCGGTGCGGATCGGGCTCCGCAACTTTCCTTGCATCTCCGCCGTGAAGCCGAACTTCTCGAGCAGCAGGATCACCGCCCACGCGCCGATCTCGTCGGCGAGCGTGGCGACGAGGCCGCCGTGCATGATCGACGGCGGCCCCTGCCAGCGCTCGGTGGGGAGGAAGCGCGTCACGACGTCGTCCTCCTCGCGGGTGAAGCGCAGGCGGAACCCCGCCGGGTGATCGGGGGCGCAGCCGAAGCAGGGCTGCCCGGGCCCGAAGAGGCTTCCGTCGTGGACCTCGCTCATGGCGACGCAGCATGGCACGGGCTGGTAACCTCGCGCGCAGTGACGCTGACGTTCGCGATGGGGCCGGTCCACCTCGACGCCGAGGGAGAGGAGCTGAGGCAGCGCTTCGGCGAGCGGCTCGGCGCCGCGATGGGATCGCGGGTCGACGTCTTCGCGACGCGCTCGTACGCCGAGCTCGCCTCGATGATGAGCCGCGGGGACGCGCACCTCGGCTGGATGCCGCCGGCCGTGTTCGTGCGCGCCGAGTCGGGCGCGGGGCTGCGGCTGCTCTCCGCGATCGAGCGCTCGCTCGGCGACGGCTACCGCGGGGTGCTCTTCGTCCCCACCGACTCGCCGATCCAGGAGCTCGCCGACCTGCGCGGCAAGCGCATGGCCTGGGTCGATCGCGACTCGAGCGCCGGCTACCTCTTCGTGCGCCTCGCCCTGCGCGAGGCGGGCCTCGAGCCGAGCGGGCTCTTCCACGACGAGCGCTTCGAAGGGAGCCACGGCGGGGTCGTGCGGGCGGTCCTCCGGGGCGACGCGGACGCGGGCGCCACGCACGCGCAGACCCGACCCGGCAGCGACGAGATCGTCCTCGCGGGCTGGCACCCCTACGCCGGCGCCGAGGGCATGCGCGCGGTGCTCGTCAGCGTGCCGATCCCCCCGGACGTGATCTGCGCCTCGCGCGCGCTCGACCCCGACCGCCTCGACGAGGCGCGCGAGGCCCTCCTGCACCTGCATGAGAGCTCCGAGGACCCCGACCTGCTCGACGAGGTCTTCGGCGGCTCACGCCTCGTGACGGCGTCCCCGCTCGACTACGAGCCGGTCCGCCACGCGGTCCGTTGACGGGGCCCTAGCGGATTCGAACGCTGCGGGCGGCGTTGGTGAAGCGCGGGCCCCAGGTCCCGACGGCGCCCTCGCCGACGCTCGCCGTGATCAGGATCGGGGTGCCCTCGTGGAACACGAGCGCGGCGTACGCGACCACGCGCTGGCCGTCGGGCAGCTCGGCCGAGGCGAGGCGCTCGCAGCCGGGGAGCGCGCTCTCTTCGAGGTCGGCCTCGCGGGTGACCTCGTCGTCGGGCGCGGGGAGGAACTGCGCGGCGAGCTGTGGGCACAGACCCATCACGCGATCCTCGGGGACCCGAGCCGGGAGCGGCGAGACGGTCAGGACGACCTGACCCGGGCTGGGCGGGAACGGGAGGCCCGGCTCGAGCATCACCAGGTTGGCGGTCGAGCGGTGGCTCAGCTCGAGGCCCTCCACGGGCCCGACGTCGATGCCGAGCGCCACCGCCGCGTCGAGCTCCGCCTCGCGGTCCCACTCGACGCTCGTGAGCGCCTCGCGGATCGTGCTGCGGTAGCCGCTGGCGCGATCCTGCTCGTAGGTCGCGATGACCCCGAGGCCGCGGGTGCCGTCGTGGACGAGGAGCCACTGGCGCTCGAGGACCCCCTGCTGGGTCCGGATCTCGTCGCGGCCGATCCGACCGGCCTGGCCCTGCACCGTCAGCGCCGACTCCGCGGCGGGGGCCGGCGCGCGCGGATCACCGCCCGTGCGCAACGCCTCGAGGACCTCCTCGCCGCCCTCGACGACGGCGACCGAGATCTGCACCCGCTCGGCCAGGGACAAGAACCCCGCGCCGAAGGGCATCGGCTGCGCGCCGGCGGGGGCGCGCATCGTCACGCCCGTCCCCGGGACCGTCGAGGGCTCCCCGAGCTCGAGCGAGGCCATCATCCCGCGCAAGGCCGCGGCGTCGACGGGGCCGTCGCCGTCGTCGTCGTCGTCCTCCGGCTCCTCGTCGACGTAGGAGTCGTCGTCCTCGTCGTCGGCCGAGCGCGCGGCCGTGTTGGTTCGGGTGGAGGAGCCGCCGCAGGCCACGAGGAGGCCGCCGAGGGCGAGGAGGAGGAAGAAGTGGGTGGATCGATGCATCGAGCCCGCCGGGTTAGTGAACCTGGACGCCGCCGGCAACCTTTCGAAGGTCGATGTGATTCCCTCCGAGGTGCTGGCGGGGCCTCGGAGGGCGGCTCGCATCCCGCCTCCCGGAGGCTATCGTTGGCCCGAATGGACGAGGTCGACGAGGCGGAGGCCGAGGCGAGAGGCGGCCTCGAGGGGGACCTCGAGGACGACCTCGAGGAGGGCCCCGAGGAGCCCCCGAGCCGCGCGCGGGCGTGGTTTCAGAAGCACCGCACGCGCCTCTCGCAGGTCGCCTTGGCCATCTTCCTGATCGCCGTCGCGATCGAGCTCGGGGGGGCCCTGCCCCGCGAGGTGAACGTCGCGTTCCGGTTCCCCGCGCACGCCGAGGTCGTCGAGGCGCGCATCGAGTACAGCCAGGAGAACGAGCGTGTGCGCGACGTCACCCTCCGCTGGCCGGAGGGGGCCCCGGCGCTCGTGCGAGACGACGTCGAGCTCAGCCCGGGCGACTACGACGTTTCCGTGCTCCTCCTCGACGCGGAGGGCGCCACGCGAGCGCTCCGAGGCGCGGTGACCGCCCCCGCCGACGGCGTCGTTCAGGTTAGACTCCGCGAGTGACCGAGCCGCCGCGCACCGCCCACGTGGGGGATCCGAGGATCCTCGAGCTGCCGCGCTGCGCGCTCGTGATCCTGTCGGGCGACGACCGCGGCCGCGAGAAGATCATCGAGGGCGACCTCTTCCGCATCGGCAAGTCGCGGGACAACGAGCTGGTGCTCCAGGACGAGACGGTGTCGCGCGCGCACTGCGAGATCGTGCGCGAGCGACGCGGCTACCTGTTGCGGGACCTGGGCTCGACGAACGGCACGCTCCTCGACGGCGCCGAGATCAAGGAGGCCTGGCTCAAGCCGGGGGCCGTGATCACGGTCGGCAAGGTCGAGCTCAAGGTCCGCCCCTTCTCGGAGCGCATCGAGATCCTGCCCTCGAGCTCGAGCACGTTCGGCGAGGCCGTCGGCAAGTCGGTCTCGATGCGCGCGGTCTTCGGCCTCCTCGAGCGGCTCGGCCCGACCGACGCGACCGTCCTCATCGGCGGCGAGACGGGCACCGGCAAGGACGTCCTCGCCCGGGCGATCCACGCGACCAGCCCGCGCGCCAAGGCGCCGTTCATCGTGGTCGACTGCGGCGCCGTCGTGGGCTCGCTGATCGAGAGCGAGCTGTTCGGTCACGAGAAGGGCGCGTTCACCGGGGCCACGGCCAGCCGGCAGGGCGCGTTCGAGCTCGCCCACGGCGGCACGCTGTTCCTGGACGAGATCGGGGAGCTCCCCCTCGACCTCCAGCCCAAGCTCCTGCGGGTCCTCGAGACGCGCAGCTTCCGGCGGGTCGGCGGCAACACGTCGCACGCGGTTAACATCCGCGTCATCGCCGCCTCGAAGCGCAACCTCAAGATGGAGGTCGAGCGCGGCAAGTTCCGCGAGGATCTCTACTTCCGGCTCGCCGTGGTGCCGATCGAGCTGCCCCCGCTGCGCGAGCGGCGCGAGGACATCCCGGTGCTCGCCCAGACGCTGCTCGAGCGGATCGCCGCCACCGACTCGTCCGGGGTCACGCCCAAGCAGCTCGGCCCGCAGATCCTGGACGCGCTGAGCTCGCACGACTGGCCGGGCAACGTCCGGGAGCTCCGCAACGTCCTCGAGCGCGCGGCGCTCCTCTCGGGCGCGGCCGGGCTCGACGAGGTGCAGCTCGGGATGCTGCCCTTCGCCGGCGCCGCGGCCGCTCCGACCGAGGCCGAGGCGGGCACGACGCTGCCGCCGTTCGACCCCGCCAAGAGCTACCGCGACACCAAGGCCGAATTCGAGGGCTTCTTCGAGCAGCGCTACGTCGCGTGGCTGCTCGAGCAAGCGGACGGCAACATCTCCGCCGCCGCCCGAGCGGCCGACATGGACCGCAAGTACCTCCACAAGCTCGTCCGCAAGCACGGCCTGCACCCCAAAGGCTAGGTTTTCCGGGAGCTTCCCGCGTTGACAGGGACGCCGCGGGATCGGACACTTCGGGCTGCCGCGGGCAGGGGCGCGGTGGGGGACTCAATGGCGGTGTCCGAAGCGAAGAGGCCAACTACCGTCGAAGCGCACAAGGCCTACTCACTGGTCGCCATCCCGCCTCAAGCGTTCGACAAGTACACGCTGATCGGGAAGCTGGGCCACGGGGGGATGGCCGAGGTGAACCTCGCCGTCGTCGAGGGCAAGGGCGGCTTCCGGAAGCTGACGGTCATCAAGCGCCTGCACCGGCACCTCGCGATGGAGCCGGGCTTCATCGACATGTTCCTCGACGAGGCGCGCCTCGCCGCGCGGCTCAACCACCCGCACTGCGTGCAGACCTACGAGGTCGGCGAGCACAACGACAACCACTTCCTCGCGATGGAGTACCTCGACGGCCAGGGCCTCGAGCGGCTCCTGCGCATCTCGGGGCAGCAGGGCCTGCCGATGCCGATCGAGGAGAGCGCGCGCATCGTCGCCGACGCCCTCGACGGCTTGGCCTACGCCCACGAGCTCACCGACTTCGACGGCACCGAGCTGAACGTGGTTCACCGTGACGTCAGCCCGCAGAACATCTTCGTCACCTACAACGGGATGGTGAAGCTGCTCGACTTCGGCATCTCGAAGGCGGCGACGCACGTGGTCGAGACGAAGACCGGCGTCATCAAGGGCAAGTACGCCTACATCGCCCCCGAGCAGGCGCTCGGGCAGTCGGTCGACCAGCGCTCCGACCTGTGGTCGATGGGCGTGGTGCTCTGGGAGGTGCTCACCGGGCGGCGCCTCTTCAAGAGCGTCAACGAGCTCGCGACGCTGCACGAGACGTTGCAGGGCGAGATCAAGCTGCCGTCCGCGTTCCGGCCGGAGCTCCCGACCGAGCTCGACACGATCTGCAACCGGGCGCTGCAGCGGAACCCCGACGAGCGCTACCAGACCGCGCAGGAGATGAAGGAGGACCTCGAGCGCTACCTCCGCTCCCTCCCCGACTCCCCCGGCCGCAAGCAGATCGCGCGGCTGATGAAGGAGCGCTTCTCCGACGTCATCAAGCACCACAAGGGCACCCTCGCCGAGTGCCTCCAGGGCTCGGGCACCGTCGGCACGGCGACGATCGAGCGCCTGATCCCGCCCAACTCGAGCTCGCAAGAGCTCTTGACGCCGTCCGTCTCGGGGATCCTGTCCAGCGGCGCCACGCCGACCCCCACACCGGCGCCGATGCTGGCGTCGAGCTCCGTGACGCCGCCGCCCATCTACTCCGGGGAGGCGTCGATCCAGCCGCCCTCGGGCGAGGAGCGCGAGGACCGCGGGCTCGGCTGGGTGTGGAAGGTCGGGATCGTCCTCGCGGTGATCCTCCTCGCCGTCATCCTCGGGCTGCTCCTCCCCCTCGGCGACGACGACGCCGAGACGGTCGCGGGCAACGGGACCTCCAGCGCCGACATCGACGACCGCCCCGGCGGCACCAGCGACCAGGTCCTCGTCGTGGAGCCCACGACGATCGACTCCCCCGACCCGGTGGCGGTCCCCGACCCGCCGCCGGTCGCGGAGAACCCCGTGCAGCCGCCCGAGGTCGTCGAGGCGCCGCAACCCGTCGAGGAGCCCGTCGAGGAGCCGGTCGAGGAGCCCGAGCCGGGGCCTGGGCAGCGGCTCAGCGCGGCCGAAGAAGCCCGCCTCGCGGCGGCGCGCCGGGCTCGACGCGAGCAGCTGCGTCGTGAGCGGGAAGAGGCCCAGGCGACCGCGCCGCCGCCGCCGGTGGAGACGCCGCCGGTCCGCGAGACGCCGCCCGCCGCCAGCCAGGGCTTCCTGACCCTGGCGACGACGCCCTGGACGACGGTCTCCGTGAACGGACGGGCGCTCGGCACGACCCCGCTCATCCGGGTCGCGCTGCCGCCGGGCAACCACACCCTGCGGCTCGTGAACCGCGAGCGCGGCATCGACCAGACCTACCGGGTGACAATCACGGCCGGCGAGGTGCTCACCCGCCGCGTCGGCCTCTGAGTCCGACGACGCGAAGCGTCGGAGGATCTCAGTGGGGAGCGCGAGGGGCTTGCCCCTCGCCGGAGAGAAATCGCCGGAGGCGATTTCTCGACAGGCCTCGAGCGAGCCCGCCAGCCACGATTCCGGGGGTTTCGAACCGCTTTGCGCGGTAGTATCGGCCCCGGGGTGTTCGACATGACTTATCGGCGGATCCTCGCCATCGCGCTCGCGGCGCTGTGTGCCGCCTGCGGTCCGGAGCGCACGCTCGACCCGGACGCTTTCGAGCCCATCAAGATCGGGCTCGTGATCTCGCGCTCGGGCGCCCTCGGGGGCGACGGTCCGGGCTGGGAAGACGCGTCTCGGCTGGCCGCGCTCGAGGTGAACGCGGCGGGCGGTCTGCTCGGCGGTCACCCGGTGGAGCTCATCGTCGTGGACGACGAGACGAACACGGGCGACGCCGACTTCCACACCGCGCTCGCGAACGAGCTCATCGGCGACGGCGTCGTCGGGGTCGTCGGCGCGGCCGCGAGCAGCATCTCGCTCGGGGTCGCCGCGGTGCTCACGCCCGCGCGCATCCCGCAGATCTCCTGCTGCTCGACCTCGGACCGGGTCACCGCGTTCAACGAGGCGCTCGCGCCCGAGGGCCGGTTCCTCTTCCGCACCATCGCGCCGGACTCCTTGCAGTCGCTGGTCGTCGCGCTCACCGCCGAGGCGCTCGCGTGCACCAACGTCGCGATCCTCCACCTCAACGACGACTACGGGCAGCCCTTCGGCGAGGCCATCGAGGCCGCCCTGCGCGCGGACGGCGTCACCGTGGCCATCCGCGTGCCCTACATGGAGGGGCAGCCGAGCTACGCCACCGAGGTCGGCATGATCATGGCGGCCGCGCCGGACTGCGTCGCGCTCGTGGCGTTCCCGGGCTCGGGGGGCACGATCCTGCGCGACTGGAACGGCGCCGGGGGATCGACCGACACGACCTGGATCGGCACCGACGGCATCCGCGCGCCGGCCTTCATCGAGGCGACCGGCGACCCGGCGCTCGTCCGCAACTTCTACGGCACCTCGCCGATCACCGACGCGACCACGCCCGAGTACAACTCGTACAGCGAGCGCTTCCGGGCGAGCCTCAGCGGCGAGTCGCCGATCCCGTTCTCGTCCAACCAGTACGACGCGACGGCGCTCCTGATGCTCGCGATCGAGCGGGCGGGCACCACCGACGGCGCCGCCGTGCGGGACGCCCTGCGCGAGGTCTCGACCCGGCAGAGCGAGCCGGACTTCGAGCGGCCGGGCGAGCTCGCCGACGCGCTCAAGGAGCTCGGGCGCGGCCGCGACATCGACTACCAGGGCGCGAGCGGCAACGTCGACTTCGACGAGCTCGGGAACGTGATCTCGCCCTTCGAGATCTGGCGCTACGACGCGCCCGGCTCCACCGCGATGTGCACCGGCGCCAGGACGATGCTGACCGGCGGGCTCGGCTCGTTCTGCCGCTTCCGCATCATCAGCCCCGAGGAGATTCGTCCATGAGGGCCTGGCTCATCGTGATCGCGTCGCTCGTCGGCGGCTGCGGGCTGACCCCGGTGGAGGTCGACGTGACCTTCCCGCGCGAAGAGAACTTCCTCTACGCGGACTTCGGGCAGCTGCTCGTCTACCCGGTCGACCCGGCCGAGGGGCTCGGCGACTGCCCCGACCTGCTCGACCAGGTCGAGAGCACGGGCATCGGCATGCCGGTCCTCTCCACCGATCGCCTCCCCATCTGCGACTTCCGCAGCGGCGGGGTGAGCTTCGGCGACGTGCCGCCCGGACCGCACGCCTACCTGATGCTCGCCTACGACGACGCCGACAACCTGCTCCTCGACGGATGCACGATCGCCGAGGCGTACGAGGGCGCGCCCGCGGTCGAGGTGCGCCTCTTCCCGACGAGCGACTACGCCGGCGCGATCGCCGGGCGGACGCTCACCTGCGGCAACGCGAACGACAAATGCACGGCGGGTTGCCGATGAAGACGCGACTCATCATCGGGCTCGCGCTCTGGCTGACCGCGGGGACGGCGCTGGCGCAAGGCAGCGGGGCGAGCGGCGCGCCCTCCCACCTGCGCGCAGCCGAAGAGGCCTACCTCAACGTCGAGTTCGAGGAGGTCCGCGACCACGCGCTCGAGGCGCTGCGAGGCGGCGGCCTCACGCCCGCGCAGCTCGTGCGCACCTACGAGCTGCTCGGCGTCGCCAACTCGGCCCTGCACGAGACGGACACCGCGCGCGACTACTTCGTGCGGATGCTCGGGATCGACCCGGACCACGAGCTCGACGCGAGCGTGAACCCGGAGATGCGCGATCCCTTCCTCGAAGCGCGCGGGCTCTGGGCCGCGCGCGCCGGCCGGCTGCGGATCGAGGTCGGCCTCGACCGCCCCAACTCGGCCCTGCGGGTGCAGGTCATCGACCCGACCGACATGGCGACCCGGATCCGCGTGGCGGCGCGCCTCGAGGGCGACGCCGAGTTCGTCACGCAGGAGTACGAGGCGACGGTCGAGCTCACCGCGGCGGTCACCGGCGCCGGGAGCGCGGACCGCGTCGAGTACTACGTGGAGATCCTCGACATGCACGGCAACGTCATGCTCGGCGAGGGCAGCGCGTTCGACCCCCGCGTGGTCGGGCGCATGCGCGTCGAGGGCGGCGGCGGCGGCGGCGTGACGATCTTCGAGGAGCCGGTGTTCTGGATCATCGTCGCGGCCGTCGCGGCCGTGGCGGTGGGCGTCACGGTCGGCGTCGTGGTCGACCAGCGCAGCCGCATCGGGATCCAGACCGGCATCTCCTTCGGCGTGGACTGAGTTAGCCGGAGGGGGCTGGGCGCCCCCGGGGCGCGCTCCCGACGACGTTCGCCGAGCGCTCGCTGTAGGCGAGCGCCCACGCTATGCTCCGCGCGCTTTTCCTCGAAGATCGTCGTGAGCTCACCGAAGAAGAAGACCAAGCGGGCCGCGGCCCCCGAGGGCACCGAGCCGGAGCCCGCCAAGGGACCGGAGCCCGCCAAGGGAATGGACCCGCGGCGCGTGCGCCTCGTCCGAGGGGCCCTGCTCGCCTTCTTCGGTCTCGGCGCGACCTTCCTCTTGATGGCGGGCGAGGAGCACCTCTGGCGGGGGCCGCTCCTGGGCATGGTGACCACGCTCGTCGGGACCCTCGGGGTGCTCGACCTCCTCGGCCTCTTCGTGGAGGGTCGCGACGGAGCCCGCGTCGAGCTGGCCAAGACGCCGCTGTTCGCGATGGAGGGCGAGCACAAGCTCTTCTCGCCCATCGTGACCGTCCCGGTCGCCGCGCTCGTGTTCATCGGCGTGGTGGGCGTGCAGGGCGTCCCGGGCATCGGGCTCGCCACGTTGCTCGCGCTGCCGTTCCTCGCGCTCTCCGGGCTCCGGCGCCCCGCGTTCCTCGTGTTCGTGGTGGGCACCGCGCTGTTCCTCCCGTTCCTCGGCGCGTACGGCCTCTGGGATCCCTGGGAGACGCACTACGGGGAGGTCTCCCGAGAGATCCTCGCGCGCGAGGACTGGATCAGCCTGTGGTGGGCCCAGGAGGACTGGTTCTGGTCGAAGCCGATCCTGATCTTCTGGGTCGAGGCGCTGAGCATGGGCGCGCTCGGGGTGGACTTCCACGCCGACGCCAACCCCGCGTTCCCCGAGCTGGCGATCCGGCTGCCGCACTACTTGCTGACGATGGGGGCGCTGCTCTCGTCGTACGCGCTCGTCTCGAAGGTGTGGACGAAGCGGACCGGCCTGATCGTCGCGTGCGTGCTCGCGACGATGCCGCACTTCTTCTTCCTGTCGCACCAGGCGATCACGGACATGCCCTTCGTCGCCAACATGACGATGGCGATGAGCATGCTCGGCCTCGCGATCGTCACGGACGGCGAGGCGCAGATCACGCGCTACCGGCTGGGCCCGATCACGCTGAGCGCGCGGCAGCTCCTGATCGGCGCGATCACGATGGTGGTCGTCCCGCAGATCCTCTACCTGGCCTCGCGCAACGTCGCGTTCCTCGGGGGCTTCCCGCCCTTCGGCTGGCACGGCGATCTGTTCATGAGCGGGTCCGCCGGCAACAACGGCATCCCCGGCAACTCCGCGATCCACAACGTCGAGCCCTACCTCTCGGGCCCGGGCGCGCAGCCCGTGGCGCAGGCGGTGGTCTGGCTGCTCGGCTACCTCGGGATCTTGTGGCTGCTGCGCAAGGAGTCGCGCTCGCGCACGCTCCTGATGTTCGCGTTCTACTTCTTCTGCGGCCTCGCCTTCATGGCCAAGGGCATCCCGGGCTTCGCGCTGCCGGGGCTCGTCGCGCTCTTCTTCCTCGTCGGCACCCGGCGCTGGGAGCTGCTGCGCAGCGGCCAGCTCCGCGTCGGCGGCGGGATCCTGACCGTGCTCGCGGTGGGCATGCCCTGGTACGTGGCGATGTTCATCCGCCACGGCACGGCGTTCACCGATCGGCTCCTGGTCCACGACCACCTGAACCGCCTGACGTCGGGCGTGCACGGCGACAACGCCTCGATCGAGTACTTCATCGAGCAGATGGGCTACGGGATGTTCCCGTGGATCGCGCTCGCGCCGCTCGCGCTCGGGCTGTGGATCGCCCGCCCTCGCGGCCGGGGTCCCATCACGACCGCGCGCCGCGACGTGATCGTGCTCGCGGTCCTGTGGCTGATCGCCGCGTTCACGCTCTTCTCGGCGATGACGACGAAGTTCCACCACTACATCTTCCCCGCGGTCCCCGCGGTGGCGATCCTGGTGGGCGTCGTCTTCGACAGGATGCTCCGCCCCTACGAGGAGGGGCTCGACCTCAAGCGCGTGGCCGTCACGCTGCTCGCGATGCTCTCGCCGGTCCCCGTCGTGATCGGGATCGCGGGGCGCTGGGGCGACGTCCGGGGCATCGTCCCCGAGGGCATCGAGGCGCCGCAGATGGTGGACTGGGTCATCGCCCACCCGTGGGCCGATGGGCAGACGGCGCTGCTGATCCTCGCGGGGTGCGTGCTCCTCGCGGGCGCCTGGTGGGTCGGTCGCGAGCGCCGCGAGGAGCCCGCCTCGGCCGCCTGGGCGCGCGGCGCGATGACGACCGGCCTGCTCGCCGCCCCGCCCGTCCTCGCGATGATCGGGCGCGACCTCAGCTGGGTCACCGACGCGCGGCCGCAGGGCTACGAGCGCCTGATCCACCTGTTCGTCTACAACTACGGGCGCCCCTGGCCGACCGAGCTCGACTACCGGCCGATCCTCACCGGATTCGCGATCGTGGCGACCGGGGTGATCGTGGTCGCCGCGTTCCGGTCGCTGCGCGACGTGGCGCTGCGCGCGTTCCTCGGCGTCGCGCTGATGTTCTCGGTCTGGTGCCTCGACGTGTACCTGATCGATCTGTCGCCCCACTGGGGCCAGCGCGAGCTGATCCAGCGCTACTACGACCTGCGCGAGTCCCCCGAGGAGCCGCTCGTCGCCTGGCAGATGAACTGGAAGGGCGAGAACTTCTACTCGGGCAACCACGTCAACGTGTTCGTCCAGCTCGACAACCGCGCGCTGCGCGAGTGGCTCGGGCAGAATTCGGGGCGCACCGCGTACTTCCTCCTCGAGCACTCGCGCCTCGCGAACCTGCGAAACGTGATGAGCGGCAGCACGATCGAGGAGATCACCGATTCCCGCTTCTGCAACAAGTTCGTCCTCGTCCGCGCCCACATCGCCGGCGGAGCGCAGCCCCGCGCTCGCGATGAACGAGACTGAGCCGGGCGCGCCCGAGCCGACGGCCTGCGAGCGCTGCGGCGACTTCGCCGAGCTCGTCGACTACGACGGCCACCAGATCTGCGAGGGCTGCATCGGCCGCCTCAGCGAGATCGAGCGCACCCCGCTCACGCTGGGGAACGTGCTCGCGGGGTCGCTCTGGGTGCTCGCCCGGGTCGGGCTCCCCGCGGCGCTGATCGTGGCCCTCGCCGACCTCCCGATGGCGCTGATCGAGGTGCTCGTCCCCGACCTCCCCGCGATCCTGAGCACCGCCTACGGGGCGACCGTCTCCGTCGTCGCGCAAGGCGTCGTGCTGTACCTCGCGCACCGCGCGATCCGCGGCGAGCGCCTCGACGTCGGGGCCGCCGTCCGCCAGGCCGGCGACAGTGTCTTCAACCTCGTCGGCTCCAACTTCCTCGCGTCGCTGCAGGTGTTCCTCTACGCGCTGCTCCTCGTCGTGCCCGGGATCGTGCGGGGCCTCTCGCTGACGTTGGCCCTGCCGATCGCGGTCAACGAGGACCAGGCGCCGATGGACGCGCTCAACGCGAGCGCGGCGCGCATGAAGGGGCACCGCCTCACCGCCTTCTTCGCGTACCTCGCGTGGGGCAGCGTGTGGATGGTCGCCTTCGCCGCCTACATCGCCTTCACCATCGCCCTCGACACCCCCGGCGCGCTGCCGATGTCCGAGTCGCTCGCGATGGTCGTGCTCGTGATCAGCGGCGTGCTGATGCCCGTCCTGATGATCCCCGTCGTCTGCACGACGGCGGTCCTCTACGCCAAGACCCTCCGCTACCGCGCGGCCTAGCAGGCTGCCGAAAAGCAGCTGCTTCCGTGCCGCGCGCGAAGCGCGCATGCCCGTGCCCGTGCCCGTGCCCGGACCCTTCCCGTCAACCGTTCCCGAAGATGGCGCGTGATCTCGGGCACGGGGAACGCTCACGGGTCACGGGCGGGCACGGGCAAGGGCACGGGCAAGGGCACGGAGCAGGCTCCGAAACGGTCCCTTCGGGCCCATTTCAGCGGCCTGCTAATGCAAGAGGACTTCCTCGGCGCCGTCCTCGTGCACCGGGGTGTCGGCGACGGGGACCTGGAGCGCGACCATCGAGGCGACCCGGTCGCGCTCGATGCGCGTGCCGCGCTCGGGCAGGGCGAGCTGGCCGTCGATCCACTGCGGCGTGAACAGGATCGCCTGGGCGGACGCGTCGTAGCCGAGCTGCACGAGGGACTCCGGATCGAAGCGCCGGCAGCGCTGGTCGCAGCAGTAGAAGGTCTCCCGGACCCTGTAGAAGCCCTCGCGCGGGAGGCGCTCGAGGTGAGCGACGTGCTCGGGCGTCGGGAGCAGGTGACCCCGCGCTTCGAACCGGGCGCGGTTCCCTCGCCACTGGCTCGGGAGGTAGATCCCAGGCCCCGGCTCACCGTGGTTGTGGAAGTAGACCAGGCGGCCCGCGGGCACTGATCCGATGGGCGCGGTGGTCAGGTAGACGCCGCAGGGGGGGAGGGCTTCGTCGGGCATGGGTCCGGAACATAAGGCGAAATCTCAATGATTTAGCCTCATGTGTGAGTTTTCTCAGGCGATCGGCAAGATTCGTTCAGCCTGAACGTCGGAAACTGGACTCGTGTTCAGTGTCCATGCAGAGTGGGCTCATGAACGTCACCGAAGAGCGCATCGCCCTCCTCCTCGCCCTCCACGACCTCGCCCGCCTCGATGGCCCCGCGGACCTCGGGGTCCTCGCGGGTCGCCTGTGCTGGGGCGTCGGCCGCGTCGTCCGGGTCCTCGGCGCCCTCGACGAGAAGGGCCTCGCCGATCGGCCTCGCTGCCGGCTCACCCTCGCGGGGCTGGCCATCGCCACGACCCTCGACGCGCACCGCGCGTCCGCTCACTGCGCCGCGTAGTCACCTATCGCTCGAGCCCGACGGCGGTCGCCACGTCGTCGCGGTACACGAGCCACGCCGCGAGCGCGTCCTCCATCGCGGCCACCACCAGCTCTCGCGAGGCCGGCGAGACGTGCTCGAGCATCACGCGCCACGCGGCCGCGCGGTGATCGCCCTCGACGCGACGGTGAGCCTTGGTCAGCGCGAGGTGCTCGACCGGGAGCCCGTAGTGGACCACGAGCGGGTGCTGCTCGAGGGGAGGCTCCGGGCGGGCCGGCGCGTCCGGGTCGAGCACGCTCCGGTCGTGGGGCGTGCCTTCGAGGAACAGCGTCGTGACGGCCGCGGCCACCGACCAGCCGCGCGTCTGCGTGGCGTCGTCGAGGAACGCTCGATAGGCGGCCGCGCCCGGGAGGAACGCCACCGCTTCGAAGCGGGCCAGGTCCATGCCGAGGCCGCGCGGGTACTCGAGGAACAGCTCGGGGTGCGGGCGGCCCGCGATCAGCCCCCCGGTCTCCTCCTCGTAGATGTTCTCCGCCAGCTCGCGCCGCACCGCGGCGACCGGGCACTGCACGTAGGCGCGCGCGACGAGCACCGGGAAGTCGCGCACGTAGACCGCGTACTCCTGCTCGAGGTGCACGTGGAGCCGGTCGGCGGCGACCTCCCCCGACGTGAAGCGGGGCCAGGCCCAGTGCTCCTTTCGCTCCATGACCGAGAGGAGGGCTTCGGTGAAGACGTCGCGATCCACGGACGGATCGTATCGACCCGGGCGCGCGATCACGAAGAAGCTACAGGTTGCCGTCGAGGTGGAAGCTCGGTGACGCCG
Source organism: Sandaracinaceae bacterium (assembly GCA_020633195.1). Taxonomy (GTDB): domain Bacteria; phylum Myxococcota_A; class Polyangia; order Polyangiales; family Sandaracinaceae; genus JACKEC01. The sequence continues at coordinate 275,732 of JACKEC010000020.1, forward strand.
TGTCGAGGCCGGTCGCCTGGACGGTGAACGGGCCGGCCCGCTCGACGCTGAACACGATCGCGACCCCGGCGCGGGCGCTGGCTTGGCCTCGGAGCGTGACCGTCGCGGGCGTCGCGTCCCCGGTCACGCCGGTGAGGTCGAGCTGACCCACGCCCATCGGGCCCGCCGCGAAGTGCGCCCGCGTGAACGCGAGCCCCAGCCGATCGCCGGCCTCGGGCGTGAGCGTGAGGTTCTCGGCGTGCCCGAGCTGGTCGCTCCCCCGGACCAGCTCGACACGACCCGCCCGCACCGGAGGCAGATCGAGGCGCGACAGCTCGCTGAGCCCCTTCACCACGGCGGCCATCCGCTGCTCGAGGTTGATGCGCGCGAGCGCCTCGGCCCAACCGTCACCGCCTCGGACGTTGGCGCTCCGGAGCACGATCCGCAGCGAGTCCCCGCGGATGCTCGACGGCTCGGTGCCGTCGAGCTCGACGGTGAAGTCGCTCATCAGCTCGATCGCCTCGAGGACCCCGCCCTCGCGGGTGCAGCGGGTCGGCCCGACCGTCGCCTCGCCGAGCGTCGCGCTCGGCGACACCGAGAAGCGGCTGTCGCAGGCGATCCCCCGCTCCTCGAGCTGGCTCCGCGCGATGGACGTCGCGATCACGCCTCGCAGCAGCCAGGCCACGAGCGGGACCCCGATCAAGAGGACCACCACGACCACGCCGATCACGATCGGTGCCTTGCTCCGCTGCGTCACGGGCCCGAGGATACCCCTTAACCTTCGGATCCATTCCCGTTCGGGCCGGTCCGGTTGACACGCTCCGGGAGGGGTTCGTAAGTAACGCTCCCGCGCGATGTCGTTGCCCATCAATCAGCGCAAACCCGAGTGGCTCAAGGTCCGCCTCCCCGGCGGCGAGCGGTACGCCCGCATCAAGGAGCGACTTCGTCAGCTCGACTTGCACACGGTGTGTGAGGAAGCGCGCTGCCCGAACATCGGTGAGTGCTGGGGCGAGGGCACCGCGACGCTGATGATCCTCGGCGAGACGTGCACCCGCGGGTGCCGCTTCTGCGCGGTGAACACGGGCGATCCGGGCGGCCTCGTGGATCCTCGCGAGCCCGAGAACGTCGGCCGCGCGCTCTCCGAGCTCGACCTCGCCTACGTCGTGCTCACGATGGTGGATCGCGACGACCTGCTCGACGGCGGCGCGGCCCACGTCGCGCAGACGGTCCGGCGCATCAAGCACTACAGCCCCGAGATGCTCGTGGAGACCCTCGTCGGCGACTTCGCGGGGGTCCGGAAGGACGTCGAGGCGGTGGTCCGCGAGGGCGCGCCGGACGTGTTTGCTCACAACGTCGAGGTGGTGCCGAGCCTCCAGCGCCGGATGCGCGACGCGCGCTGCAGCTGGGAGCGCTCGGTCGACGTCCTGCGCTGGGCGCGCGCCGCCGGGGCCAACGTCACCAAGACCTCCCTCATGGTCGGCTGCGGCGAGACCGAGGACGAGGTCCTCGACGCGATGCGATCGCTGCGCGAGGCCGAGGTCGACGTGCTCACGATCGGGCAGTACCTGCGCCCCTCCGCGAAGCACGCGGCGGTCGAGCGCTTCGTCGAGCCCGCCGAGTTCGACCGCTACCGCGATCGCGGCCTCGAGATGGGGTTCCGCTTCGTGGCCTCGGGGCCGCTGGTCCGCTCGAGCTACCGAGCGGCGGAGGCGTTCCTGAAGGGGATCCTGTCGGGCGAGGCGCCCTTCGAGGATCGCTACGGCAAACGCGACAAGACCCGCCTGACGGTGGTGAGCTGACGGGTGACCTGAGATGGACGTGCAATCGATGACGAGCTCCGAGAGCGAGGCGGCGCTCGCCCGCTTCGAGACGATGCTGCGCGTGCGGGTGATCGACGAGCGCCTGGCCGCGCTCGGCGAGAGCGGCGCGATCGGCTTCCTGCCCCGCGGCCTCGGGCGCGAGGCGGCGCTCGTGGGCGTGCTCGCCGCCCTGTCGGACGACGACTGGGTGTTCCCGAGCATCACCGACTGGCCCCTCGCCGTCGCCCGCGGGATGCGCATCGACACCTTGGTGAACCGCGTCTTCGGCAACTCGGCCGATCCCCTGCGGGGTCACGACGCGCCGAGCGGCGTGTGCGCCAAGGCGCTCAAGATCGCGTCGGCGAGCGCGCCGGCCGCCACGCACCTCCCCCACGCCGTCGGCGTCGCCTGGGCGGCGCGCGGTCGCGGCGAGGACCTCGTCACGGTGGCGCTCCTCGACGCCGCCGAGATCGACGCGGCGGGCTTCCACGCGGCGCTCAACTTCGCGGGCGTCATGAAGACGCCGACCCTGTTCGTGTGCCGGGTCCGCGAGGGCGAGCCGAGCGCGGCCGAGCACGCGATCGCCTACGGGCTCGCCGAGGCGCAGTGCGACGGCACCGACCCGAACACCGTCGCCGAGGCGATCGGCCGCGGGGTCGAGCGCGCGCGCGCCGGGGAGGGCGCGACGGTCATCGACCTGCTGCTCGGCGGCGACGACGACGCGATCGCCCTCGCGGTGCGCAAGCTCGGCAAGGAGCGCGAGACGAAGCTCCGCGCGCAGACCGAGGCGGACCTCGCGAGCGCGATCGCGGTGGCGGGCCGGCTCGGCGCGCCGGACCTCGCGAGCCTGTTCGGGGACGTCTACGGAGAGCTCGAAGATCACCTCGCGGCGCAGCTTCGAGAGGCGCGCGGCTAATACGGAGAAGCGATGGCTCAGCTCAACATGGTGCAGGCGATCAACGGCGCCCTCACGCACGAGATGGGGCGTGACGATCGCGTCGTCGTGCTCGGCGAGGACGTCGGCAAGGTCGGGGGCGTGTTCCGCGTCACCGAGGGCCTCTACGACAAGTTCGGCGAGGACCGCGTGATCGACACGCCGCTCGCCGAGGGCGGGATCATCGGCACCGCGATCGGCATGGCGCTCTACGGCCTGCGGCCCGTGCCCGAGATCCAGTTCTCCGACTTCATCTTCCCGGCGTTCGACCAGATCGTCAGCGAGGCCGCGAAGATGCGCTGGCGCTCCGGCGGCGAGTACTCCTGCCCGATGGTGATCCGCACGCCGGTCGGCGGCGGGATCCGCGGCGGCCTCTACCACTCGCAGTCGCCCGAGTCGCTCTTCATCCACACGTCCGGCCTCAAGGTCGTCTGCCCGAGCAACCCGTACGACGCCAAGGGGCTGCTGCTCGCGGCGATCCGCGACGACGACCCGGTGCTCTTCATGGAGCCCAAGCGGGTCTACCGCGCGGTGAAGATGGACGTGCCCGAGGAGGACTACGAGGTCCCGATCGGTGAGGCGAAGGTCGTCCGCGAGGGCGACGGCGTCACGATCGTGAGCTGGGGCGCGATGGTCTACGAGGCGCTGACCGCCGCCGAGCAGGTGGGCCAGGACGGCGTCGACTGCGAGGTCATCGACCTGCGCACGCTGTGGCCGCTCGACGTCGACACGATCGTCCGGAGCGTGAAGAAGACCGGCCGCCTCGTCGTCGTGCACGAGGCCCCCAAGACCTGCGGCTTCGGCGCCGAGGTCGTGCAGCGCGTGATGGAGCAAGCGTTCTTGCACCTCGAGGCGCCGCCGGTGCGCGTCACGGGGTGGGACACGCCCTTCCCGTACACGCTCGAGAACGAGTACCTCCCGCTCGCGCACCGGATCGCTCCGGCGCTCATGAGCACCGCGACCTTCTGAGACCGAGACGAGGGCGAACGATGGCGCTGTTCGAGTTCAAGCTGCCCGACATCGGCGAAGGCGTGATGGAAGGCGAGATCGTGAGCTGGCTGGTCGAGGCCGGCCAGGACGTCCGTGAGGACGACCCGATGGTGGAGGTGATGACCGACAAGGCCACCGTCACCATCGGCGCGCCCAAGACCGGGCGGATCGAGGAGGTGCGCGCGGCCGTCGGCGCGGTCGTCCCGGTGGGCAGCGTGATCGTCACGCTCGCGCTCAACGGCGCGACCTCCGCGGGGACGGTGAAGCACGCCGCGCCGCCGCCCGCGGACCCGCCGCCGGCGCCGGCCGAGGCGGCCCCCGCGCAGGCCGCGCCGACCGTGAAGGTCGACGGCGGCCCCGCCGCCACCGCGGTGGGCGACATCAAGGAGACCCTGCCGGGCACCGGCTTCTTCCAGAAGCCCGAGCCCTCGACGCGCCCGCTCGGCTCGGCGCCGACAGCGGCGAGCGGGCACTTCGACCCGAAGCCGCTCGCGACCCCGGCGACCCGCAAGCTCGCGCGCGACCTCGAGGTGGATCTGCGGCAGGTGCCGGGCACCGGGCCGCACGGCCGCGTGACCAAGGACGACGTCAGCTCGTTCGTCAGCGCGCCGACCTCGGCGGGCGCGCCGGCGCCCGTCGCCGCCGCCAAGGCGCCCGCGCCGGCGGCCCCCGCGGGCCGCGCGCCGATCGCGATCGAGGCGCCGACGCCCGAGCAGGGCGCGCTCGAGGACCGCAAGCCGTTCGTCGGCGTGCGCCGAAAGATCGCCGAGCGGATGCAGCTCGTCACGAACACCGCGGCGCACTTCACGTTCGTCGAGGAGTGCGACGTCGGGAACCTCAAGTGGCTGCGCAAGCGCCTGCAGCCGGCCGCCGAGGCCGCGGGCGTCAAGCTCACGTTCCTGCCGTTCATCGTCAAGGCGGTGGTCGCCGCGCTCAAGCGCGCCCCCGTCCTCAACTCCGCGCTCGACGAGTCGAGCAACGAGCTCGTCTACCGGCGCTACTACAACATCGGGATCGCCGCCTCGACCGACAACGGCCTGATGGTCCCCGTGGTGAAGAACGCGGACCGCAAGAGCATCCTGGAGATCGCCGCCGAGATCGAGCGCCTCGGCGTCGCGGCCAAGCAGGGCACGATCGCGAGCGAGGACCTCCGCGGCTCCACGTTCACGATCACCAGCCTGGGCAAGGACGGCGGCCTCTTCGCCACCCCGATCCTGAACCACCCCGAGGTCGGCATCCTCGGCGTCCATCAGATCAAGCAGAAGCCCGTCGTGAAGGACGGCGAGATCGTGATCGGCGACGTGATGCTGCTGAGCCTCTCGTTCGATCACCGCATCGTCGACGGCCACGTCGGCGCCGCGTTCGCCTACGACATCATCGGCTACCTCGAGGATCCCGACCGGCTCTTCCTCGAGATGGCATGAGCGACGAGCCGGACGATCCCGTCGAGGGCGCTCCGGACGGCGCCACCTGCGCCGAGCACCCTGAGCGACCCGCGCTGGTGACCTGCCCGCGCTGCGGGAGCTATTGCTGCATCGCCTGCTGGCACGGCGCGGTGAAGCGTTGCCACGCGTGCCTGCTCCGCGATCCGCTGCCGCCGGTGCCCTGGGCCGACCCGGACCAGCGCGGCGCCGCGCGCTTCTTCGGGACCCTTCGCGACGCGTTCTCCCCGACCCAGACCGCGGCCAAGTTCACCCGCGGCGAGTGGCGCCGTGGGATCGTGTTCGCGCTCCTCACCGCGCTCCCCATCGCCGCGCTGAGCGGGATCATCCCGTTCACCCACCTCCTGCGGTTCGGGCCGCTGGGCGTCGTCGCGCCGATCGGCTCGCCGAGCGCCCTCGACCTCGTCCTCGACGTGCTGCAAGCGGCCGGGCTCGGGCTCCTCTTCGGCGCGGCGAAGCTCGGCGTGATGTCGGCGCCCTACCTGAGCCTCACCAAGGCGTACGGCCAGCCGACCGAGACGCAGCCGACCCGGCAGGTGATGCTCTACCGCGGGTGGCTGCTCCTGCTCGGCGGCCGCACCGGGCTGGTGCTGGGGCTCGTGATCTGGGGCCTGCCCATGGACCCGAGCGAGGGTTGGCAGATGGCGGCCGAGGTGCTGTCGCTGCTGCCCCTGATGGGCGTGCTCTGGGCGATGACGTCGACCGCGCGGATGGCTCGGGTCGGACCGATCGCGTCGATGGTCGTCGTGCTGGTGCCCTTCGTCGTGCTCTTCCTCGTCGAGCCGCTCGTCCTCGAGCTGATCCGGCCGCTGCTGCCGAGCTCGGAGGCGGTTCGCGAGGCCGCTCAAGGTCTGTCGACAAATCGCTTCTAGCGATTTCTCTCCGGCGAGGGGCAAGCCCCTCGCGCTCCCCACTGAGATCCTCCGACGCTTCGCGTCGTCGGACTCAGTGTCTGTCGACAAATCGCTTCTAGCGATTTCTCTCCGGCGAGGGGCAAGCCCCTCGCGCTCCCCACTGAGATCCTCCGACGCTTCGCGTCGTCGGACTCAGTGTCTGTCGACAAATCGCTTCTAGCGATTTCTCTCCGGCGAGGGGCAAGCCCCTCGCGCTCCCCACTGAGATCCTCCGACGCTTCGCGTCGTCGGACTCAGTCCGCAGCGCTGATGGTGAACGGCTCGCCCTCGACGGTGTGAGCGCGGCTGCAGCTCCGGACGACGAGGCGATACTCGCCGGCCGGCGCGGGCGCGCAGCGCTCGCAGAGGCACTGCGCGTCGCCGACGAGGCCCATCCACGGCGGGGGCAGGTAGATCGCGCCGGGCGCCAACGTCACGCACTCGGGGGCGGCGTCCTCGCACGAGAAGCGCAGGTCCAGGGAGGTGCCCTCCACGTCGGACCAGGCCTCGCCCGAGCGGCGCTGGAGCGCGACCGCGCCCGAGAGCTCCGCGTTCTCGGCGCCGCGGTTCTCGATGCGCAGCGCGACCGAGCGCGAGTGCGGGTCGGGCTGGCCGACGACGCGCAGGACGGGGCGCGGCCCCGGCTCGACGGGCGGGTCGGCGGCCTCGGTCGGCGGGGCGGCGTGGCTGTCGTCGCCCGCGGCGCGAGGCTCCGTCGGGTCGTCCGCGGGCGTGGCCGTCGCCCCCCCGCAGCCACCCCCGCAGCCCGCGATCCACACGCAGAGGACGAGCACCGAGCTCCTCGAAGCCATCACGCGGCAAGGATAACCGGTCGGCTCCGAAGCGCAGCGTTACCATCCAGCGCGATGACCGATCCCCGCTACGTCCCCGTCCCCTATCGACCCGAGCGGGTCGCCCCCGAAGAGTCGGCCCGGCGGCTGCGCGAGGACTACGCGATCGCCGAGCGGCGCCGGACGGTGCGAGCCTTCTCCACCGACCCGGTCCCCCGCGAGGCGATCGAGGACGCGATCCGGGTCGCGGGGACCGCGCCGAGCGGCGCCCACCGGCAGCCCTGGTACTTCGTCGCGATCTCGGACGGCGACATGAAGGCGAAGCTCCGGGAGGCCGCCGAGCGGGAGGAGCGCGAGTTCTACGAGCGGCGCGCGACCCCGGAGTGGCTCGACGCGCTCGCCCCGCTCGGGACCGACTTCTTCAAGGCGCACCTCACCGACGCGCCCTGGGTCATCGTCGTGTTCCGCCGCGACTACGAGGAGCTCCCCGACGGGACGCGGCTCAAGGGCTATTACCTGAACGAGTCCGTGGGGATCGCGGTGGGCTTCCTCATCGCGGCGCTGCACCGGGCCGGCCTCGCGACGCTCACCCACACCCCCGCGCCGATGACGTTCCTGCGCGAGCTCTGCGGCCGACCCGCCAACGAGAAGCCCTACCTCATCCTCCCAGTGGGCTACCCGAGCGACGACTGCGTCGTGCCCGATCTGTCCCGCAAGCCCCTGCACGAAATCGCCGAGCTGCGCTGAAGCGCGCCGCTTGATATACCCAGCCGAGTGTCCGCCCCCGCTGAGCCCACGATGCTGGGGCCCTACCGACTGCTCGAGAAGCTCGGCCAAGGCGGCATGGCCATGGTCTACCGGGCCGAGCGGAGCGGCGAGGCCGGGTTCAAGAAGGTCGTCGCGATCAAGCGGATGATCCCGCAGTACCGCCGGAGCGGCTCCCTGCTCGAGCGGTTCGCGGCGGAGGCGAGGACGAACGCGCGGCTCGACCACCCGAACCTGGTCGCCGTCGTCGACTTCGGGATCGACCCCGAGCCGTTCCTCGTCATGGAGTTCGTCGAGGGGGTCACGCTCGCGACGCTGCTGTCGAGGCTGGTCAAGAAGGGGCAGCCGCTCGAGATCTCCGCGGCCTGCTTCATCGGGACCGAGGCGGCCCAGGGCCTCGACCACGCGCACCGCAAGCGCGACAAGGCGGGCAACCCGCTCGGGATCGTCCACCGCGACGTCTCCCCGCAAAACATCTTGCTGTCGAACGAGGGGTCCGTGAAGGTCTCCGACTTCGGCCTGGTCAAGGCCGCCGACAACGTCGTGCAGACCGGCAGCGGGATGCCGATCGGCAAGATGAGCTACATGGCCCCGGAGCAGGCCGACCACCGCGAGGTGGACGCGCGCGCCGACGTCTTCAGCCTGGGGATCGTGCTCTGGGAGATGCTCGCGATGCGGGTGCTCCTGCCGCCGAACGATCCCGGCCGCGCGGCGGTGATGCTGCAGGCGTGCGACTTCCCGCCGCCGTCGAAGTACCGGCCGGAGATCCCGCCGGAGCTCGACGCGATCGTCATGGGCTGCCTGGCGAAGGACCCGACCCAGCGGACCCCGTCGATGCAGGCGCTCGGGATGCGGCTGCGCGAGGTGCTCCACGAGGTCGCGCCGGGCTACGGCCGAGACCAGCTCGCGAGGCTCCTCGGGTGGTCCTTCCCGGAGCACGGCTGGCAGCTCGAGGAGCCCCACGCGCCGCCCAAGCAGCCCTCGCCGGAGGAGCGCCTGTCGATGCCGCCGGCGCCCTCGGTGCGCGCGTCGGTCCCCGGCGACCCGCACCACCCGACGCACGTCGACGTGAAGCGCGCCGACCCGATCGCGACGGGCCGCCACGCGCCGGTCGTAGAAGCGGCGCGCGCGAGCGCCCCGCCCGCGAAGAAGAGCAGCTCGTCGTTCCTGTGGCTGGTGGTCGGCGCGATCGCGCTCGGCGTCATCGGCCTGATCGGGATCGCGGTCCTGTTCGTGGTCTACGTGAAGCTCTCCGAGGACGAGGCGAGCAACGAGCCGCCACCCGTGACGGTGGCGCCGATGCAGCCCGACCCGGGAGGGCCGATGGCCCCGAACGCCCCCGCGGGCGCGGGGCTCACGCTCGAGAGTCAGCTCCCCGGCGCCGTGCTCTATCGCGGGGCTTCGGTCGCGGGGCGGCTGCCGATGTACCTGTCCGAGGGGGAGCTCGAGCCGGGGCCGCTCGTCGTCATCGCCCCGCGCCACCACCCCGCGGTGCTCGATCGCGATCAGCTGCGGCAGCGGATGAGCCGGGGGCGCGCGAGCATGCTCGTCCCGCTCCTGCCGACCGGTCACCCCGAGCGCGCGATCCTGGTGCAGTACCCCCGCGGCGCCGACGCGCGCGTGGCCGACACCGGGCTCGCGCTCGGTCGCGTGCCCGGCCTGCTGCTGGTGCCCCCGACGCCGATGGGCGGCTCGCCCGCGATCGAGATCGTCGAGGGCGGCCAGGTCACCGCGCGCTTCGACACCATGCGCTGCGACCCCGCCACGGTCTGCGAGATCGGCTCGCGGTGAAGGCGCCGGCCTCCACGAGGGCCGCCCTGGTCGCCTGGTACGACGCCGAGAAGCGGTCGCTGCCGTGGCGCGAGACGCGCGACCCGTACGCGATCTGGGTCTCGGAGATCATGCTCCAGCAGACGCGCGTCGACACGGTGATCCCCTACTTCGAGCGCTTCCTGGAGCGCTTCCCGAGCCCCCGCGCGCTCGCCGAGGCGAGCGAGGACGAGGTCCTCGGCGCCTGGAGCGGGCTGGGCTACTACCGCCGCGCCCGCTGGCTGCACGCCGGCGTCCGCGAGGTGGTGGCGCGCTACGGCGGCGAGGTCCCCGAGGACCCCGAGGCGCGCCGCGCGCTGCCGGGCGTCGGGCGCTACACCGCCGGCGCGATCGGCTCCATCGCGTTCGGCAAGGCCGAGCCGGTGGTCGACGGGAACGTCGCCCGGGTGCTCGCGCGCCTGCACGGGATCGCCACGCCGCTCGGTCGGGCGGACACCGAGAGGGCGCTGTGGTCGCGCGCCGAGGCGCTCGTGGAGGGCCCGCGTCCCGGCGATCTCAACCAGGCGGTGATGGAGCTCGGCGCGACGGTGTGCTCGCCGCGCGCGCCGCGGTGCGAGGCCTGCCCCGTCGCCAGCGAGTGCGTGGCCCGTCGGGACGGCCGCACCGCCGAGCTGCCCGCGCCCAAAGCGCGCAAGAAGCCCGTCGACGCCCCGCGCGTGGCGGTCGTGGCAACGCGGCGCGGCGCGGTGGCGCTCGTGAAGCGGGACGGCCCGCTCTTCGGGGGGCTGTGGGAGCTGCCGCTCGCGGAGGGCGCCGGGCGCACCGCGGCGCGCGAGGCGCTGCGCGAGGCTGGCGTGTCCGCGCGGATCGGCGAGGAGCCCGTCGCCGCGCTCGAGCACGTCCTCAGCCACCGGCGGCTCCTCGTCGAGGTGTGGCGGGCGACCGCCGCGAAGGCGCCGGACGCGCGGTGGGTCGAGCCCGCCGAGCTGGGCGAGGTCGGCACCTCGACGCTCACGCGCCGCTGCGTCGAGCAGGCCTTGGGCGCCGCGTAGCGCTACTCGTGGATGGGCTCCCAGCCACCGCCGCGCTGGCGACGGCGGTGCTCGGGGCGCAGCTCGCTCCGGGCGTCCGGGGTGAGCAGCTCACAGGGATCGAACCAGTGCGAGGTCCGCGCGCGGCCGAGCACCGCCGGCAACGCCAGGGGCTCGAACTCACCCTCCGGGCAGCGCGCGTGCCAGAGCGCGTCGCGCTCCGGGAGCGTCTGAAGACAGAGAACCTCCTTGACACCACCGTTGCAGTTCGTGCTCACCACCAGGACCGGGCCGGGGAGCCCGCGGGGCGCCTCGAGTCGGATCACGACGTCGTGGTGGAACTCGCCCTGCTTCCAGTGCGCCACGAGCTGATAGGCCCCGTGGACGGCGCGCACCGTCTCGAGGAGGTCCCCCAGGGTCATCCGGGACGCGAGCGCTTCGATCATCGACACGCGATCACCATGCGTCGCTCGCGGGCCTCGCGCTCGCGAGGCGGGCCCGGCTGGAACCCGCCCGCAATCCCCGGATGACACCGCGTCGGCGGGCTGCTACGAGCGCGCGCATGAGCCTCACCGAGCCGCTGCGCGTCCTGCCGGGGTCCCGCTTCACGTGTCACGGCGACGGGCTCTGCTGCACGGACATGCACGCGTGGGGGCCGCTGCACGACGACGAGGCGGCCTTCTTGCGCGAGCTCGACGAGCGCGTCGTCCTCGTGCATGGGGACGCGTTGGTGCTCGCGGGGGGCGCCGACGGCCGCTGCGTGTTCAGCAGCCCCGAGGGCTGCGCGCTGCACGGCTCGCTCGGCCCCAAGGGCAAGCCCAAGACGTGCCAGCAGTTCCCGTTCGTCCTCGTCGCCACGCCGACCGGCGGCCGCATCGCGACCGAGCACCGCTGCCCTTGCCGCACCATGGGCGAGCGCGAGCCGGTGACCGCGGAGCGCGGCCGCGAGGCGTGCGACTACTCGATGATCGACCGGCTGATCGCCTCGGGCGTCGCGCTCGACGACGAGACCGAGATCGACATGGCGACGTGGGAGGCGATCGAGGCGCCGTTCTTGAGCGGCGAGGCGACGATCGACGACGAGCCCTTCACCGGCGGCGACTGGCAGGCGCTCGGGCGTCAGCTCCTCGCGGAGTCGACGAGCACGCGGTTCGAGCGCGCGCTGCGGGCGTTCGGCGCGGCGCTGATCGGTGAGCCGCTGCCGCCGATCGGCTGGGACGACGCGTTCGATCGGGCCGAGGCGCGGAGCGCGCCGCGGGACCCCGAGGAGATGCTCTCCGAGTTCGTCCTCGACGCGATCTGGTCGATGGACTGGGCCTTCCACTCGAGCTGGGCGCAGGCCCGGGTCGACCTCGCGAGCCGGATCGTGATCGCGCGGCGCCTCGCGGCGCAGCTCGGCGGGCGCCCCGACCGAGCCATGGCCGAGGCGATCGCGATCATCGAGATGACGGGGATGGCCGACGACTACACCGCGTTCATCGGCAAGCTCAGGGTCTGAGGTCGGAGGATCTCGGTAGACCTCGACCCTCAGCCGTGGCGCGGCTGGCCCGTCGGCGCGGGCGCGCCGCAGTGCGGGCAGGTCAAGAGCTCCATCGCGTACGGGCCGCGGCAGTACTCGCAGAAGTAGCGGCCGGCGATCGAGCGCTCGTCGATCTTCTTGAGGTCGGGGTAGTGCTGCTCGAGCTCGGCCGTGCTCATGCGGTCGTTCTCGGCGGCGGGCGACCAGATCACCTCCATCGCCGCGAGGGTGTGCGGGTTGGCGACCGCGGTCATGTCGTCGAGCAGGCGCTTGAGGTGGTCGGCGTGGTCGACGGTGTGGATGTCGATGATCTCGCGCTTGGCCGCGACGATGAGGGTGATGACGACGACGCCCTCGCCCTCGTGCTTGTGGGCCTGCATCTGGGGCGCGTCCCGGCGCGACGTCGAGCCGTCCGCGTTGCGGATCAGCTCCTCGCGGAACTGCGCGCGCGCCGCCGTCCCGAGCTGCCGGAAGATGCCCTCGGCCGAGGGCGCGCTCATCGGGTGGTAGTTCGCGACGCTGGCGTAGAGCCACGCGATCTCCGCGCGCCGGAGCATCAAGATCGTCTCGCGTAACAGGTTCGCGAGCCCCGCGGGGGTGTTGGTCTGGCCGCTCGACGCGAGCTGCGTGAGCCGCTCCTGGACCATCTTGCGCGCGCGCCAGTCGATCCCGAGCCGGATCGCGGAGATGTCCATCTGGTTCCACCCCGCGTTGCGGTTCACGTACCGCTGCCCGCCGCCGCCCCCGCCCTTGTTCTTGTTCGCCTGCTGGATCACCCAGAAGACGACGAAGATGAGGACGATGGGGATGCTGCAGACGAGCGGAAGGCCGCCGCCGCCGCCGCCGCCGGAGTAGCCGCCGCCGGAGTAGCTCCCGCCGTAGCTGCCGCCGCCGTAGCTGCCCCCGCCGCCGCCGTAGCTGCCGCCACCGCCGCCGCCGCCGCCGAAGCTCCCCCCGCCGAAGCTGCCCCCGGTGGACTGCGCGATGACGGGGAGCGCCGCGGTCGACAGGAAGAGCGCGGCCACGATCGCCAGCACCCACTTGGCCCAGCCGGTTCGCATGGGGCGACCCTATCACCATGCTATAGCCCCGCCCATGTTGGACCTGAAGACGGTCACCGAGGACCTGGACGGAGTGCGGGCGGCGCTCGGCCGACGCGGCCCGGGGGCGATCGCCTCGCTCGATCGCATCGACGCGCTCGCCGCGCAGCGGCGGGATCAGATCGCCCGGAGCGAGGCGCTGCGGGCCGAGCGCAACGACGCCAGCAAGGCGATGGCCTCGCTCGACAAGAAGGGCCCGGAGTTCGCCGAGCGCCGCGACGCGCTCAAGCGCCTGGGCAACGAGATCAAGGCGCTCGAGGACTCGCTCGGCCAGGTCCTCGGCGAGCTCGAGGAGCTCGTCATGGCGCTGCCGAACCTGCCCGACCCGAGCGTCCCGGACGGCGCCGGCGAAGACGACAACGTCGTCCTGCGGACGTGGGGGGACAAGCCCGCGTTCGACTTCGAGCCGCGCGACCATGTCGACCTCGGCACGGCGCTGGGGATCCTCGACTTCGAGCGCGGCGCGAAGATCACCGGATCGCGCTTCACCGTCCTGCGCGGCGCGGGCGCCCGGCTCGAGCGCGCGCTGATGTCGTTCATGCTCGACATGCACACCACCGAGCACGGCTACGAGGAGATGTGGCCGCCGGCGCTGGTGAACGCGAATTCGCTGCGCGGCACGGGCCAGCTCCCGAAGTTCGAGGACGACCTCTTCCACGTCGGCCGCCAGTACGACGAGGCCGACGACTCGGAGCACGTCCGCCTGTACCTGTCGCCGACGGCCGAGGTGCAGATCACGAACTACCACGCCGACGAGATCCTCGAGCCGGGCTCGCTCCCGCGGCGGTACACGGCCTACACGCCGTGCTTCCGCAGCGAGGCGGGCAACTACGGCAAGGACACCCGCGGGCTGATCCGACAGCACCAGTTCGACAAGGTCGAGATGGTCTGTCTGTGCGCGCCCGAGGAGGGCGTCGCGCAGCTCGAGCTGCTCACCGGCCACGCCGAGGCGATCCTCCAGCGGCTCGGCCTGCACTACCGCGCGGTGCAGCTCTGCACGGCCGATCTCGGCTTCAGCTCGCACAAGACCTACGACCTCGAGGTCTGGCTCCCGGGCCAGGACAAGTACCGCGAGATCTCGAGCTGCTCGTGGTTCGGCGACTTCCAGGCGCGCCGCGCGCGGCTGCGCTACCGCGCCGAGGTGGGGGCCAAGCCGCGCCTGGTCCACACCCTCAACGGCTCGGGGCTGGCCATCGGGCGGACGCTCGTCGCGATCCTCGAGCAGTACCAGCAGGCCGACGGGTCGATCCGCGTCCCCGAGGCCCTGCGCCCGTACGTCGGGGGGCTCGAGCGCGTCACGCCGTGAGGATCCAGGAGCACGTCCCGCTCGCTCCGCGCACGAGCCTCGAGCTCGGCGGGCCCGCGCGCTTCTTCGTCGAGGCGACCGACGACACGATGGTCGCCGAGGCCCTGGCCTGGGCGGCCCGCCGAGGCGTCCCCGCGCGGGTCCTCGGCGGCGGCAGCAACCTCGTCGTCGCCGACGCGGGCTTCGACGGCCTCGTGATCGAGATGGCGCAACGCGACTTGCAGATCGACGGCAACCGTGTGCGCGCCGCGGCGGGGGAGCCGTGGGACGTGCTCGTCGCGCGCTGCGTCGACGCGGGGCTGGCCGGCCTCGAGTGCCTCAGCGGGATCCCCGGGCGCGTCGGCGCGACCCCGATCCAGAACGTGGGCGCCTACGGGCAGGAGGTCGCCGAGACGATCCGCGCGGTGCGCGCGCTCGACCGCGCCACCGGGCACGAGCAGCTGCTCACGCCGGCGCAGTGCGCGTTCGGCTACCGCGACTCGATGTTCAAGCGCGACCCCGACCGCTTCGTGGTGCTCGAGGTCACCTTCGAGCTCGTCGCCGGGGGCGCCCCCGCGCTTCGCTACGCGGAGCTCGCGAGAGCCTTCGAGGGCGACGCGAGCCCCTCGCTGAGCGAGGTGCGCGAGAAGGTCATCGCCCTGCGCCGCACCAAGTCGATGGTGATCGACGCGAGCGATCCCAACCGGCGCAGCGCGGGCTCGTTCTTCACCAACCCGATCGTCGCCCCCGAGGTCGCCGACGCCGTCGTCGCGGCGAGCGAGGCGCCGGTGCCGCGCTGGCCCACCGAGGACGGCCGCGTGAAGCTCGCCGCGGGCTGGCTCATCGAGCAGGCGGGCATGTCGAAGGGCACCCGCCGCGGGGCCGTCGGGATCAGCAGCGCCCACGCCCTGGGCCTCGTGCACCACGGCGGCGGCACCACCGCGCAGCTCCTCGCGCTCGCCGACGAGGTGCGCGACGCGGTCCGGGCGCGCTTCGGCGTCACGCTCGAGCGCGAGCCCGTGCTCTGGGCGTGAAGAACCGCTGAGCCGCTCGGCGGCGCCGACGCGTCATGCCCGAGGACCCCCCGAGCGTGGGGTCTCCTCACCAACGTCTCACGCGCCGCGGAACTCGCGCGCCGCGGTGGGTACTAAGGAGCGCGGATGTCGATCTCGATCGAGCGCGCGGGGCTCCTCTGCGCCGTCTTCGCTCTCGGAGGCGTCGGGGTCTGGACCCAGTGCGCGGCCCCCGAGCCCGCGGCCCCCGGCGCGGCGACGGAGCGCGGCTCGCCCGTGCGCGGGCGAGGTCGGTTCGGAGCGAGCGCGAGCCTCGGACGCCGGGATGGCGGCGCCGAGCCGACCGACGGCGGGCTCGAGCCCGAGCTCGACGAGCGCGAGACGACCTGCTGGAACGTGCGCGTCGTCGACCTCCAGGGGAGCTCTCACGCGGCGCTCCTGCTGGTCGCCGAGGAGGAGCTCGACGAGGAGCCGCTCGAGGGGGGCTTCCGCGAGGAGCTCCGAACCGACGACGCCGGCTTCGCCGTCGTCTGCACCCCGTTCTCCACGCAGCTCGGCGTCGACGCGTGGACCGACGAGGGGCCGTGGGGCCGGTCGAGCGTGTGGGTCGGCCCGAACCCCGAGGACCAGGATCCGCCGGGGGACGTGCGCGTCGTCGTCTTCGAGCCCGTCGCGCTCCGCGGTCGCGTGCTCGACACCGACGGCGCCCCGCTCGGAGGCATCCCGATCCACCTCGCGGAGTACGACGGCGGCGACCTGTCGGACGCCCCGAGCGCGGGCGACTCGAGCCTCGAGATCAGCGGCCGGAGCGACTGGGTCTCGGCGGCCGACGGCACCTTCGAGATCCCGCTCGGGCGGCTCGGGCTGTGGGTGGTGTGGGCCGAGGACGACGAGCACCCGCCGAGCGCGGCCGGCCCCATCGCGGCGCGCCCCGGGGAGACCTACGACGTCGAGCTGCGGCTCCGGCGAGGCGCCCACTTCTCGGCCACCGTCGTGCAGGGCGGCGCGCCCGTGCCGGGCGCGTTCGTGCGCATGTCGACCCGCCACGAGTCCAGGGCGGCGCGAACGGACGCCGACGGACGCTTCGACTTCGCGAGCCTCGTGCCCGAGGACCGGGTGCGCGTGACGATCAGCGCGCCGGGGTACGTGGCGCGGTCGTGGACGGACCTGCCGATGGGTGAGCACACCCTCGAGCTCGAGCGCGGGTGCGAGCTCGAGATCGGGATCCAGCTCCCGCCCTTGCTGCAGACCTGCCTCGGGCGCGGACCCGATCGCCAGACCGACAGTCCCATCGACGTCCAGGTCCGCCAGGCCAACGGCGAGACCGGCGCGATCTGGATCGACGACGATCGGGAGCCCATCGTCCTCCGAGACCTCGCGCCCGGGACGGCCGTCGTCACGATCCGGGCCTTCGGCATGTCCGCGTCGGTCGACGCGCCCCTGCGGTCGGACGCGCCCAACCGGGTCACGGTGTCCCTCCCCCTCGACCCGGTCCAGGGCGTGCTGCGCACCACCGTCGATCGCGCGGGTCTCGGCGACCCGTCCTCGGAGGTCAGCCTCTCGACGCAGGTGCTCGGCCGCGTGTACGCCACCGAGTACCTGCGAGGCGCCGCGAGAGGGTGCCGGGTCCTCGAGGCGGGCCCCCACCGCGTCGACGCGTGGCTCGACGGTGGCTTCGGCGACGAGCGGGTGGTCGAGGTCCGCGCGGGGGTGGTGACCGACGAGACGCTGCGGCTCGGCGTCCTGCCGCCTCCCCCGCCCGAGGACGTCGTGCGGCTCGTGCTGCGGGAGCCTCAGTCGATGTGCAGCCCGCCGATCACCCTCACGTACACGGACCAGACGCTGCTCGTGGGCGGCGTCGAGCCCGGCGACCACGGGCTGCTCCCCGGCGACACGCTGGTCGCCGTGGGCGAGGCTCGAGGGGACGACCTCGACGGCATGGACGACGAGCGCTGGGGGCCGCCGGGCACGACCGTGTGGATCGAGGCGCGCCGACCCGACGGCTCGGTCTGGCGCGGCCGCGTCGCCCGCACGCGCTGCGAGTGAAAAACGAATATTCTCGATCTCGCCTGTCGATCGCCGCGTCGCTCGTTCGACCGGTGGGCAAGGAGGACGCGATGCAATACCTGCTCATGATCTACGAGAACGAGAACGTGATGAACGACATGGCCCCCGAGGCGCGGGGCGCGATGTTCGCCGAGTACAACACCTTCACCCAGGACATCGTGAAGTCGGGCCACTTCAAGGCCGGCGACGCGCTGCAGCCCGTCGCGACCGCCACCAGCGTCCGCGTGAAGGACGGCAAGACGATCACCACCGACGGCCCCTTCGCGGAGACCAAGGAGCAGCTCGGCGGCTACTACCTCGTGGAGGCGGCCGACCTCGACGAGGCGATCGGGATCGCTGCGCGCATCCCCGCCGCGCGCACGGGGACCATCGAGGTGCGCCCCGTGATGGTCTTCGACGGGAGCATGTAGGCGCTTGCTCGGCGCGGCGCCGAACGACGTCGGCGCGACGCTCGACCGCCTGTTCCGCGAGGAGCACGGTCGGATCCTCGCGCCCCTGATCCGCCTCCTCGGTGACTTCGAGCGCGCCGAGGAGGTGGTGCAGGACGCGTTCGAAGCGGCGATGCAGCAGTGGCCCGTCGAGGGGATCCCCGAGACGCCCCGCGCGTGGGTGCTGCGCGCGGCGCGCAACAAGGCGATCGATCGGATCCGCCGCAGCGCGCGCTTCTCGGACAAGCGCAAGGAGCTCGAGGCGGTCGCCGAGGTGGAGCGGAGCTTCGCGCCGCCCCCGGACGAGCTGCTCACCGAGGGCCTGCGCGACGACATGCTCCGCCTCGTCTTCACGTGCTGCCACCCGGCGATCGCGATCGAGGCGCAGCTCGCGCTCACCCTGCGGACGATCTGCGGGCTCACGACGGAGGAGATCGCGCGCGCGTTCCTCGTCGACGCCCGGACCATGGCGCAGCGCATCGTGCGCGTGCAGAAGAAGATCGCGGCCGCCGGGATCCCCTACCGCGTCCCGGGCGCCGAGGACCTCGACGCGCGCCTCGAGGCGGTGCTCCACGTGCTCTACCTCGTGTTCAACGAGGGCTACAGCGCCAGCGCGGGCGACGAGCTGGTGCGCCGCTCGCTGTGCGCCGAAGGGATCCGGCTCGCGGAGCTGGTCGTGGAGCTGCTCCCCGATCACCCCGAGCCGAAGGGCCTGCTCGCGCTGATGCTGCTGTCCGACTCGCGGCGAGACACCCGGGTCGACGCGGACGGAGACCTCGTCGTGCTCGAAGAGCAGGACCGCGCGCGGTGGGACCGCGCGCAGATCGAGCGCGCGCTCCCCCTCGTCGAGGCGGCGCTGCGCGGTCGGCCCCCGCGCGCCTACGCGCTACAAGCCGCGGTGGCGGCGCTGCACGCGCAGGCGCCGCGCGCCGAGGAAACGGACTGGCGCCAGATCGCGGCGCTGTATGCCGTGCAGTCGCGGATCAGCCCCTCGCCGGTCGTGGAGCTGAACCAGGCCGTGGCGATCGCGATGGCCGGCGACGTCGCCCGCGGCCTCCGACAGATCGACGCCCTCGAGGCGCGGGGCTCGCTCGCCCGCTACCACCTGCTGCCCGCGGCGCGCGCGGACCTGCTGCGCCGGCTCGGCCGTAACGAGGACGCGGCCGCGGCCTACCGGGCCGCGCTCGAGCTGGTCGGCAACGACGTGGAGCGCCGCTACCTCGAGCGCCGCCTCCGCGAGGTCTAGCCGGCTGCTGAAAAGCAGCCGGCTTCCGTGCCGCGCGCGAAGCGCGCATGCCCGTGCCCGTGCCCGTGCCCGGACCGTTCCCGTCAACCGTTCCCGAAGATGGCGCGTGATCTCGGGCACGGGGAACGCTCACGGGTCACGGGCGGGCAAGGGCACGGGCACGGGCACGGAGCAGGCTCCGAAACGGTCCCTTCGGGCCCATTTCAGCGGCCTGCTAGCCCTCTTCTTCGGAGGAGCCGTACATCGACTCGGCGATCTGGTAGGCGCTGAGCTCGAGCTGCTGGAGCGCCTCTCGGATCGCGATCGCGTCGCCGCCCTCGAGGAGCGACTTCAGGTTGGCGACGTCCTGCGCGACCGCGCCGAGGATGTCGGCGGAGACGAGCTCGGCGCACTCCTCGACGGCGCGCTCCGAGGTGTACAGCAGCGCCTCGGCGGAGTTGCGGAGCTCGGCGAGCTCCTTCCGCTTCTCGTCGGCGTCGCGGTACTCGTCGGCGTCCGCGACGAGCTTGTCGACCTGCTCCTGGGTGAGGCCGCTCGACGCGACGACGCGCACGCGCTGCTCGCGACCGGAGCCGAGGTCCTTGGCGGAGACGTGGACGATGCCGTCCGCGTCGATCTCGAACTTCACCTCGATCTCGGGCACGCCGCGCGGCGCGGGCGGGATCGGCGACAGCTCGAACTTGGCCAGGGTCTTGTTGTCCGCCGACATCTCGCGCTCGCCCTGGAGCACGTGGATCGGGACGAAGGGCTGGTTGTCGACGGAGGTCGTGAAGATCTCGTGCTCGCTGCACGGGATGGTCGTGTTGCGGTGGATCAGCCGGTGGAAGATGCCGCCGCCGACCTCGACGCCGAGCGACAGGGGCGTCACGTCGAGGAGCAGGACCTCCTCCATCTCGCCCGCGAGCGACGCGGCCTGGATCGCGGCCCCGATCGCGACGACCTCGTCCGGGTTCACGCCCTTGTGCGGCTGGCGGTCGAAGAACTCGGTGACCTTCTTCTGGACGAGCGGCATGCGCGTCATGCCCCCGACGAGGATCACGTCGGCGATGTCCGAGGTCGAGACGCCGGCGTCCGCGAGGGCCTTCCGGCACGGCTCGAGCGTCCGCTCGACGAGCTCCGCGACCCGGATCTCGAGGTCCGAGCGCTTCACCGTCATCACGAGGTGCTTGGGCCCCGTCGCGTCGGCGGCGATGAACGGCAGGTTGATCTCGGTCTCGAGCGCGGTGGAGAGCTCGTGCTTGGCGCGCTCGGCCTGCTCCTTGAGGCGCTGGAGCGCGACCTTGTCCACGCGCAGGTCCACGCCGGCGTTCTCCGACATGAAGCGCTCGGCCAGCAGATCCACGACCGCGGCGTCGAAGTCCTCGCCGCCGAGGTGCGTGTCCCCGTTGGTCGCGAGCACCTTGAAGACGCCCTCCTGGATCTCGAGGATCGAGATGTCGAAGGTGCCGCCGCCCAGATCGTAGACGGCGACCTTGCCGCCCTTGGTCGTGTCGAGGCCGTAGGCGAGGGCCGCGGCCGTGGGCTCGTTGATGATCCGCTTGACCTCGAGGCCCGCGATCTTGCCCGCGTCGCGCGTCGCCTGCCGCTGGGCGTCGTCGAAGTACGCGGGGACGGTGATGACCGCCTCGGTGACCGCCTGGCCGAGGTAGGACTCGGCGACGTCCTTCATCGCCTCGAGGATCATCGCGGCGATCTCGGGAGGAGAGAACTCCTCGTCGCCGACGGAGACCCACGCGTCCCCGTTCATCGCCTGGACGACCCGGTAGGGCACCGCCGCCGCGTGCCGCTTGCACTCGTCGGACTCGAAGGTGCGCCCCATCATCCGCTTCACGGCGTAGACGGTGTTCTCGGGGTTGGTCACCGCCTGACGCTTGGCCACGGTCCCCACGCGGCGCTCGCCACCCTTCACGAACGCCACCACGGACGGAGTCGTTCGCGACCCCTCCGCGTTCGGGATCACCACCGGCTCGCCGTTGTCGAGGAACGCGACACACGAGTTGGTAGTCCCGAGATCGATACCGATGACCTTGCTCATCTACCCCCCACCGGGCCTCACTCTTCCTCGTCGACGGCCCCCGCAGCCTGTTCCTTCGGGGGATCGGGGGGCTTCCGGGCCACCACGACCATCGCGGGCCGCAGGAGCTTGTCGCCGAGCATATATCCGGACTGATACTCCTGGAGGATCGTCCCGGGGGCCTGGTCCGCGGTCTCGATCTGCTGGAACGCGTCGTGGAGGTTCGGGTCGAAGCGCTCCCCGACGGAGTCGAGGCGCTTGAGATCGATGCGGTTCGCCGTGTCCTCGAACAGCCGCAGGACCATCTCGACGCCGTCGCGGACCGCCTTGATGTCGGTCGCGTCAGCGGTCGCGGCGACCGCGCGCTCGAGGTTGTCGATCACGGGCAGGACCTCGCGGAGGATCGCCTCCCGGCCGCGCCGCTCCGCCTGCTCGATGTCCTTGCGGGACCGCTTGCGGAAGTTGTCGAAGTCGGCCGCCGTGCGCAGCAGCTGGTCCTTGAGCTTGTCGCGCTCCTCCTCCAGCACCGTGAGGGGGGAGATCGCTGCATCCTCGACCGTCGCGGTCGGGTCCACCGACTCGTCGCCGGTCTCCTCGATGGGGGTGTCGCTCACGAACGAAACTCTCCTCTGTGAAGCGCGCATCATAGTCCAGCGACGCGACGTTTTGCAGAACTCAGTTTCTGGGGCGCGAGGAGCTCGAGGTCAGGAGTCGTCGGTCGGGGGGGTTCCGTCGAGGACGGCGCTGATGACCTGGGCGGTGAACCCCACCAGCGGGACGAGCTTCCCGTAGTCCATCCGGGTCGGCCCGATCACCCCGACGGTGCCCGCGTTGACCCCGCGGAGCTTGTAGTTCGCGCTGATCAGGCTCATGTCGGGCACGTCCTCGAGCTCGGTCTCGGAGCCGATCAGCACCTGCACGCCGCCGGCCGCGATCGTCTGATCGAGCAGGCCGATCAGCCGCTCCTTCTCGTCGAACGCGCGCAGGAAGCGGCGGATCGTGTCCGCCTCGCCGAACTCCGGGCGGTCGAACAGCGCGGAGCGACCCTCGATCACGATGTCGGGGGCGTCGTCGACGCCCCCGGTCGCGCTCTCCACCATCAGCGCCGCGCGGTCGCGCAGGTCGCGCTCCGTGTCGACCTCGGTGGCGAGGAGCCGCCGGACCTCGGCGAGGGTGCGGCCCGGGACCTTCTCGGCGAGGAAGTTGTTGAGCCGCTCGAGCTCCGAGACGGTGATGACCTCCGCGACCTGGATCACGCGGTTCTGGATCGAGCCCCGCTCCCCGATGACCACCGCGAGCAGCTCGTGGGGTCGCAGGTCCATGAAACGGATCTGCGAGAGCGGCGCGGTGTCGGCGCGCGGACGGGTGACGACGGCGGCCACGCCCGTCATCGAGGAGAGCACCGCGCCCGCCTCGCGGACGAGGTCGTCGATCCCCGGGCGCAGCTCGCGCATCCGCTCGAGCACCGCGGCGCGGTCCTCGCTGGTGACCTCGCGCATCTGGATGAGCGCGTCGACGAACAGCCGGAACCCGCGCTCGGTGGGGACGCGGCCCGCGCTCGTGTGGGGCTGCGTCAGGACCCCCGCGTCGGTCAGATCCGAGAGCACGTTGCGGATCGTCGCGGGGGACAGGTTGATGCCGTACCGCTTCGCGATACGACGGGACCCCACCGGCTCACCCGTCGAGATGTACTCGGAGATGACCGCGTACAGGATCTTGCGAGCCCGAAACGAAAGCTCGGGCTGCGGAACCGTCGGGTGCGTCACGTTCGCCTTTGAGCACTAGAAACACCGCGGCTCGGTGTCAAGCACGAGCACACCCGACGGTCGGACTGATCAGTACCCTTCGGCGCTCATCGCGTCGTCTTCGAAGTCGTAGGCCGCGGCGGGCGCCTCCGAAGGGGCCGCGGTGGCCGCGCGCTGCTCGGCGCGCTCCATCTGCTGAGCGCGACTGCGGAGGCGGGCGCTCGACGGAGCGGCCGGCGCGGCCTGGGCGGCGGCCGCGAGGGTGGCCCGCGCGGTCGCGAGCTCGCGGGCCGCCTGATCCTGCTGGCCGGAGCGCATCATCTCGGCCGCGCGGTGCTGCGCCTCGGTCGCGCGGTGGTCCGCGACCATCGCGACCACCGTCGGGGCCTGGCTCGCGCGCGCCGCCGCCTCGTCGCGGGTGACCTCGTAGCGGAGCGTCGTCTCCTCCGTGAGCGCGCGCTCCTCGCCGGGGCTCTGGTAGACGAGGCGGGCCTGCGCGAGGGAGCGCGAGCCCGGCTGCGCGGTGTCGACGCGGGCGCGGAAGAGGACCTCCCGGTGCTGGCCCGAGAACACCGAGCCGAGCGGCAGGCGCAGGCGACCGTTCACGACCTCGGCCCCGGTGGTGTTGCCCTCGAGGATCGTGACGCCGGGGGCGGGCACGACCTCGATGAAGGCGTTGACCGCGACGGTGCGCGACAGGAGGCTCATCTCCTGCTCGAGGATCGTCGCCATCTGCTGCGGCTGCTGCAGGTGGTAGAGCCGGCCCGAGGAGCGGACGACCATCGCCGAGAGGCTCTGCTGGTCGTAGTCGAGGCCGACGCCGATCGCCGAGATCTGCGCGCCCCACTCCGTCCCGCCGGCGGCGAGCGCGCTGAGCGAGTAGCTGTCCGACGGACCGATGTTCGCGTGGCCGTCGCTGATCAGGAAGACGCGCCGGACGGGGTGCGTGTTGGGCACCTGCGAGAGGCGCGAGAGGCCCGCCTGGACGCCGCCGTAGAGGTTGGTGCCGCCGGCCGCGTAGAGCTGACCGACGCGCTGCATGAGGCTGGCGCGGGTGGCCGCGGAGACCACCGTCGGCGGCGCCATCTCGGTCACGCCGTTCGAGAACGCGTAGATCGACACGATGTCCCCGTCGGCCGCGCTCTCGAGCAGGCTCGCCGCGGCGAGCCGCGCGTTCTGGATCTTGTCGCCCGCCATCGACCCGCTCGTGTCGACCACGAGCGAGATGGCCATCGGGGCGCGCGTCCGGGTGACCACCCGGTTCGGGGCGTCGATCCACACCCCCACGTAGGTCGTCCCGTCGGCCCCCACCCGCAGCCGGGTCTGAATCGGGGACCCATCGATCCATGTCGTCTGGGCCGTCGCGAGGCTCGCCGACAACACGGCGCTCACGACGACGGCCATGGCAAAGGCTCGTCGCATTGGTCTGTCCTCCCGCCTCGCGGCTGACGGATGAAGACGGCCCAGATCGCGAACCGATCTCAGTTGGGGAACTGAAAGAGGATCTCGTCCTCGCGGATCATCCCGAGCTCGTCGCGCGCGATGCGCTCGATCGTGTCCGGGTCCTGACGCAGATCGGCGACTGTCCGGTGCAGCGTCTCGACGTCGCGGCGGAGCCGCTCGTTGACGCGCTCGATCTCCGACTTCTCCTCGCGGAGCGCGCGAAACCTGGGCAAACCCTGCTCGTCGAGGATGGACAGGGGCACGCTCACGATCGACACCACGAGGAGCGCGAACGGGAGGGTCCACAAGCAGGCGCGTGCGAGACGGCTCACGGGCAGCTCATCCTCCGCGCCACGAGCGACGCGGTCCACTTTTCGGGACGCCGGTTTTTTGACCGCGCGAAGCCCGATCCGTTACCCGGAGACAGTCCTCCGAACCCCCGATGTCTTCGCTCGTCCACGCCGCGCTGACCATCCGCAAGACCGCGCGAGCCTCCTTCGGCTTCGTCGCGGCGGCGGCCTTCACGGGCCTGATGCTGCTCGGCGTGTTCCGCGTCGACCCACAGGAGCTCGGCGTCGAGCACGGGGCGGTCGGGCTGGCCTGGCTGGTGATCTTCGCGGTGCGGGTGGCGCGCCGGGTCCGCGACCGCGAGGACTCGAGCGAGGGGCGCTGGCTCGACCTCGAGCTCGGCGTGCTGCTGCTGATCGGCGCGCACGCCGGCGTCCAGATCGCGGGCGGGCTCTCGAGCTTCGTCTACCCGATCGTCTACGTGCTGGTCGCGTTCCTCGCGTCCTTCGCGCGGCGCCCCATGGGCACCACCCTGGTCCTCGTGGCGATCGCGCTCGAGGCGGCGCTCACCGCGCTGACCGAGGCGCGCGCGGACTGGCGGCAGCTCTCGCTCCACGCGGTCTTCATCCTCCTCTTCGGCGCGCTCAACGTCGTGTTCACGCGCGCCGAGATCGCGCGGGTGCGCGAGCGCTCGAAGAAGGCGCTCGACGAGGAGAAGGAGAAGGTCCGGGACGAGAGCCGGCTCTTCCGCCTCGTCGGCGCGGCCAGCGGGAGCGCCAACGCGAACCCGGAAGAGAAGGTGTACCGCTCGAGCCTCGAGCAGGTGCACGACGCGCTCTACCACGTGCTCGAGCTGCTCCGGAGCACGCTCGACCTGCACACGTGCGTGCTGCTGATGAAGGACGACGAGTCCGGCCGGCTCCGCATCGTGGAGCTCGCGACCGACTCCGAGGACGTGGCCGAGGGGCCCTTCGACCCGGGCGAGGGCGCCGTCGGCGCGATCGCGAGCCGGGGCCTCGTGATGCGGCTCGAGAACCTCAAGCCCGGCTACAAGGGCCTCTGCTACTACGCGGGCGGCGCCACCGTGAAGAGCTTCCTCGGCGTGCCCGTCGAGGAGGGCGGCCAGATCCGCGGGGCGCTCTGCGCCGACCGCGTCGGGGGCGAGCCCTTCACCCTCAAGGACGAGGGCGTGCTCGCGCGGGCGGTCGCGCAGGTCATGCGCGCGATCGAGAACGAGCGGGTGTTCGTGCAGCTCGAGCGGAGCAAGCGAGAGCAAGCTTACTTGCATCGTGCGTCGACGGCGCTCGGCGCCGCGCTGACCGAGGGCGAGGTCATCGACGCCGCGCTCACGGCGGCCGCGGACCTGGCGCCGTACGACTTCGCCGCGATCTCGCTCTACGACCCCGAGACGCGCAAGCACACCGTGCGCAAGGCGGTCGGCGAGAACGCCGACAAGCTCGAGAAGCTCACCTTCCGCGACAACACGTCGCTCACCGCGATGGCGGTGAAGAACCGCCACTACCTCCCCTACCGCGGCGAGTTCGATCCCAAGCAGCAGGTCGTCTACACGAAGCGGGCGAAGCTCGCGGGGATGCGCAGCCTGCTGATCCTGCCGCTCATCGTGCGCGAGGACGCGATCGGGACGCTGGCGCTCGCCGCCCGACGGCCGAACGCCTGGGGCCAGGCCGCGCGGCCGACCCTGTCGGTGCTCGCGAACCAGCTCGCGGTGGCGATGAGCAACGCGCAGGCGGTCCGCCGCCTCGAAGAGATGGCGACCACGGATGGCCTCACCGGCTGCCTCAACAAGCGCGCGTTCATGGAGGAGCTCGCCCGCAAGCTCACCAGCGCGGCGCGCTTCGGGCGCCCGCTCTCGCTGCTCGTCACCGACATCGACCACTTCAAGATGGTCAACGACACCTACGGCCACGACGTCGGCGACGTGGTGATCAAGGAGCTCGGCGCGATCCTGCTCCGCGAGAAGCGCGACACGGACATCGTCGCGCGCTTCGGCGGCGAGGAGTTCTGCGTGCTCTGCGAGGAGACCGACACGCAGGGCGCCGTGATCCTCGCCGAGCGGATCCGCGAGGTCGTCGCCGACACGGTCTACTCGACCGAGCTCGGCAAGCTCTCGGTGAAGTGCTCGATCGGCGTGGCGACGTTCCCCGACGACGCCAAGAGCCCCGAGGAGCTCTTCAAGGTGACCGACCAGGCCCTCTACGCGGCGAAGCGCGGCGGCCGCAACCAGGTCTGCACCTCGAGCGTGGCCGCGTAAGCGACCCGACGCCCTCAAGGGGTCCGCGAGAACATCCGCTCGAACTCGACCGTGCCGTCCCTGTCGATCATGCGGCCGATGAACGTGTCGCCGTCGATGGTGACGTGCATGAAGCCCGGGACCGTCGCGTCCTGCCAGTGGGTCGCGTTCCGGGTCGTGTCGTCGAAGTCCTTCACCTTGGCCCCCGCCCCGCCGACGACGAGCTCGGTGCCGCCGCACGCGCCGGGCTCGTTCAGCCACTGGCGGTTGTGATCGTGGCCGGCGAAGTAGACGTCCGCGTCGCCGCACACGTAGCGATCGAAGAAGCTCAGGACGTTCGCGCCGTCGAGGATCGGCACGGGGATCGGGATGTCGGCTCCGCCCACCTCGATCGACTCGTAGGTGCCCGCGTTGCCGTGCGCGCCGTTGGACAGGTAGGGGTGGTGGCCCGACGCGATGATCCACTCGGCGCCCGAGGATCTCAGCGCGGCGACGGCGCCGTCGTACCAGGCCGCCTGATCGCCGTAGGTCGTGTCGTCCCAGAGGATGCTGTTGGTGTCGAGCATCACGAAGCCGACGTTGCCGAGCTGGAACGTGTAGTGGGTGTCCGGCATCGTCCACTTCTCCGAGTGGCTCGTGTACTCGACCTCGATGGACCCGCGCTCGAACTGGTTGCCGAGCCCCCCCGACTCCGTGCAGAGGGGGCAGACGCCGATCACGCCGCCGTAGTCGTGGTTGCCGAGGACCGCATAGAACGGCAGCGCGAGGTCCGCGTAGGGCTCCTCGAACTTCGTCGTCCACTGCGCGTCCGTGACCGACTCGACGCCCGCGTCGTAGATGTTGTCGCCGAGCAGGATCACGAAGTCGCAGCCCTCCACGGCGCAGTACGCCTCGATCTGCGCGGCGACGGCGCGCTGGCCGTCGTTGCCCTCGCCGACGTCGCCCATCACGACGAAGCGCACGGACTCGTCCGGCGGCGGGCCACCGTCCACCCCGGCGTCGGCGCCCGCGTCGAGCGCGCCCCCGTCGAGCGCGACGGACGGGTCGACGCCCGCGTCCACGACACCCGAGCCCGCGTCGAGCCCGCCGCTCGCGTCCACGGAGCCCCCGCCCGCGTCGACGACGTTGCCTCCTCCACAGCCCGCCACGACCAACGCCGCCGCGAGCCGGAGCCCATCCCGGAATCGCATGGGTGGAGTCATACAACAGTTGGGCGCGACGGCGGTAAGCCCGCTGACATGTGAGGATGACCTCGCCGAACGAGGACGGCGCGGCGACCACGGCTATGCTGTGCCGATGCGGCTTCGCCTTCTCGTCGTCTGCGTGGTGCTCGCCGGTTGCGACTCCGCTCCTCCGCCCACGCCCGACGCGGGTCCGCCCGAGGAGATCCTGGGCTGCGGTCGTGGTCTGGCCTTCCCCGAGCTCTTCTGGTCGACGGACTCGGTCGGGATGCCGGTCGGGGTCACGCGCGAGGTGTCGCTCGAGCTCGGCCGCGACTGCCCGCCCGGCGCGACGATCACCATCGAGGCGAGCGCGCCGGGGGTGGTGGGCCACCCGGACACCGCCACGATCCCGATCGACCTCGACCGCGCCGTGGTCCCGCTCGAGGGGCTGGCCGACGGCACCGTCACGCTGACGGCGCGGGTCACCCACGAGAGCGGCGACGAGCGCACCGCGCAGATCGAGGTCGTGGTCGCCTCGATCGACGTGCCCGCGTGCGACGGCAGCGCGAACGGCACGTTGACGCCGGGCGGCCAGGTGACGGGGAGCTCGAGCCTGGCGAACGCCGCGATCACCCTCCCCGAGGGCGCCGCGCGCGACGACCGCTACCACGTGGACCCGTTCGACGTGACGGTCGCCTGCGCCGACGACATGACCCCCGAGGGCTACCGCCCGCTCGGCCCCGCGGTCGCGTTCGGGCCGGAGCACACCCGACTGTCGCGCGAGATCCCGCTGACGCTCCCGATCCGCCTCGTCGCGCTCCCCGAGGGCGCGCACCGCGGCCACGTGGAGGTCGTCTACCGCGGCGCCCACGACGCGGCGCCGCACATCGTGGGGATCGCGTCGCCGATGTTCGGCGGCTCCGCCGGCGACGGCTGGCTGACCTTCGAGGTGCCGCGGCTCGGGACCTACCAGGCGGTCGTCTCCGAGAGCGCGCCGATCCGACGGACGCGGGAGTTCACCTTCCGCGGCATCCTCGGCTTCTCGATGGGCGGCAGCGGCTCGGGCCGCATCGGCTTCGGCAACCCCGAGCGCTTCGACTTCGTGGCGCCGCTCGGCGGGCCGACCGACTGGACGTACATGCTGGAGTACATCCGCCGCTACCACACCGGCGGCTTCTGCACCGAGGACCAGCGCGTCGCCGACCCCGAGGGCTGCGCGATGGGCGCGTCGCTCGATCGCACGCCCCCGACGACGTTCCTCCACGAGCACGCCCAGACGTTCGAGAACTGGTGGTTCGAGGACGAGAACGACGGCAACAGCATCTTCCGGCGCGACGACTACATCTCGATCTTCCGCGACCTCGCGACGATGTTCGGCAACCCGAACACGGAGTACAGCGCCGACCCGAGCGAGCCGAACATCACGCCGCCCGGGGTCCCCGCCACCGAGCGCATGCGCTCGGACGCCGAGCGGTGCGCGACCGAGGGCCTGATCGTGATCCCGCCGTTCGACGGGGACGGCGACCCGACCTCGGGCTCCGAGGGCGCGGGGTTCTTCGACGACGAGTACAACCCGGACGGCCAGTACCCGGTCATCACGTTCTGCGACGGATCGGACGCCCCCGGCGACATCGGCCGCTGGGATCCGATGGGCGCGAACCGCGACCCGATCGAGGTGGTGCTCGCCGTCGACATCAACGGCAACGGCGTGCGCGACCCCGGCGAGCCGCTGATCCGCAACGGCCGCGAGCCCTTCGACGACTTCGGCCTCGACGGTGTGCCGAGCGAGCTCGAGGTCGGCGCCGACGGCGCGGCGTACGACCCGGTCGAGAACCCCGACCCGGCCGGCGACGACTTCGACTTCCAGTACAACCCGACCGGGACCGAGGGGAACTGGAACCGCGACTCGGTCGACGGAGACCCGTGCAACGCGGAGGGCGAGGCGTTCCTCGACGTCGGGCTCGACGGCGTGATGGGCACCCGCCAGCTCGCCGCGGCCGACGGCCTGCCCGGGGGCGGGTTCGACTTCGGCGAGGGCAACGGCTGCTTCGACAGGACGTCGGGCGCGAACCGCATGATCGAGAGCTCGCCGCGCAACCTCGTCCAGGCGATGGACGAGCAGGACGTCCTCGACACCGACCTGTTCGCCGACGGCGGCATCCGCGACCTCTTCAACTGGGTCGTGATGGGCGACGTGACGACCGCGGGCTGGGCCGCCCGCGGGCAGCCGGTGCGCTACTACAACGGCTACCCGGCGCTGCACATGGACGGACGGCTCGAGCTCTCGTTCGCCGACGTCCCGTGGAACGAGATCGGGCGCTACGCGATGGTCCGCTACGGGAACATCGACGAGCAGGAGCGCTTCATCCGCGCGGGCGACGGCGGCCACGTGGGGACCGTCGAGCAGCTCATCCAGCGCTTCCGCTCGGGCCTCGGGGTGATGAACGCGCGCTGGCCCGACGGCGATCGCCGCCGCGAGGTGGAGGACCGCGTGTGCGCCGAGGGCGACCTCGAGGTCTGCGGCTACGTGAACAGCTTCGTGATGCAGTTCACCGCGTCGACGGGCCGCACGGGGCCGGTCTCGGTGGTGCTGCCGCCCGGCTACTTCTTCGAGGAGAACCAGGACGTCCACTACCCGGTCGTCTACTTCCTCCACGGCTACGGGATGACCCCCGAGGACCTCGTCGCGATCGGCCTGTTGATGTTCGAGGCGATGAACACCCCGCGCACCGGCACGTCTAGGCGGTTGCAGAAGATCATCCTCGTGTTCCCGGACGGCCGCTGCCGCAACGACGAGTGCCTCACCGGCACCTTCTACACGGACGCGCCCGACAACGTCCCCGGCGGCGCCAGGATGCAAACCTTCTTGCTCGACCTGATGGACTACATGGACGAGAACTACCGCACGCGGAGCCCGGAGCGCTTCGAGGTCGTCGAGTGAAGCGGAGGGCGCTCCTCGTCGCCGCGGCGAGCGTGGTCCCGTCCGTGGCCCTCGCGCAGCGCACGTTCCGCGGCCTCGAGGTGCCGGCCGAGAACGACTGGGAGGGCGAGCACCGCGCCCGGCCTCCCGTCGGCGACGCCGCGGAGCGCGCGGCGCGGCTGTTCGAGGCGATCCAGCGCGACGACCCCGAGCACGCCCGGGACTTCTTCTTCCCGCTCGAGCCGTTCCGCGTCCTGAAGGGGATCGCGGATCCCGAGGGCTACTGGAACGTGCTCTGGGGCCACTACGAGCGCGACATCCACGCGCTGCACGCGACGGTGCCCGCCGAGGCGACGTTCGAGCGCTTCGAGATGACCCGCCGCGGCGCGTGGGTCGACCGACGCGAGGAGGCCAACGCGATCCCGTACTGGGCGTCCCGGCACGACTGGGTCCACTACCGGGTCGGCGAGTCCGCGCGTCGCTTCGAGGTCCGCACCCTCATCAACTGGGGGCCGCGCTGGTACGTCACCCACCTCGGGTGACCTGTCCTCAGAGGTGCTTCAGGAGCAGCTCGGCGAAGGTGTCGGGGTGCTCGCGGTGCAGGAAGTGTCCGCCCGGCATCGTCTCGACGGTGTAGGCGCCCGTGAACATCCGCTTGGCCGCGTGGTAGTCGGCGGGCGTCACGATCGGGTCGTCGGTGCCCGCGAAGCACACCGTGTCCATCGGGAGCTTGGCCTTCAGGTACTTGGGCGGGCTCAGCTCGAGCGCCCGGTAGTAGCCGAACGCCGCCTCGAGGCTCTCGGGGTGCGAGAAGCACTCGCGGGTCGCCTCGAATTCGCTCGGGTCCGGTGACCACGCGGGCGACCAGCGCTGATAGATCGCGGGCAGCGCGGCGAAGTCGTCCTTGGCGAAGCGCTTCGCGGCGCCCGGGAGCTTGTAGGCGAAGAAGTGACGCACGCCCCACAGCTTGCCGAGCGACGGCTTGATCGTGCTCGGGTGCGGGATGGCGACGATGAAGAGCCTCGCGACCTTCTCGGGCTCGAGCGACGCCGCCGCGTAGGCCGCCGACGCGCCCCAGTCGTGCGCGATCACGATCGCGGGCTCGCCGTCGCCGAGCGCGTCGATCAGCCCGAGCACGTCGCGGCCGATCGTGAGGCCGTCGGCGTCCGCGGCGGGGACCTCGGTCGGGTGGTAGCCCCGCAGGAACGGCGCGACCGCCCGGTAGCCCTTCTCCGCGATCCGCGGCATCACGTGGTCCCAGGTGTGCGCCGTGTCCGGGAAGCCGTGGACGAGCAGGACGAGGGGGCCCTCGCCCTCGCTGAGGTACGCGAAGCGCAGGCCGTTGGCCTCGACGAAGTCCATGCCCTCCGTGCTAGCCCAGCTGAACCATGAGGTCGAATGAGTCGTAGGTCCCTCGTGCCTCGCTTCGCCTTCGCGCTCTGGCTCCTCGCGCTGAGCAGCTGCGGCGGCCCGAGCCGCGCCGTCGAGGAGCCGTCGGCCGACGCGGGGCCCGCGTGGAACGAGTGGACGCCCGAGACCTTCGCGCGGGCGCGCCGCGAGGGGCGGCCGATCCTGCTCAGCGTGCAGGCCGGGTGGTGCCACTGGTGCCACGTGATGAACGACACGACCTACCGCGACCCGGAGGTGCTCGCGCGGCTCGCCCGATCGTTCGTGCTCGTGCGCGCGGACGGCGACGCGCGCCCCGATCTCGCGGAGCGCTACCGCCGCTACGCGTGGCCCGCGACGGTGTTCCTGGCGCCCGACGGCGAGCAGATCCTCGCGCTGCGCGGCTACCGACCGCCGGATCGCTTCGCGGCCATCCTCGACGACGTGGTCCGCGCGCACGCCGAGGGGCGCCGGCTCGAGCCGGACGCCGGCGCCGAGGAGCCGCCGGCCGAGGACCTCGACGCGATCCGTCGCGCGGTGACCGCGCAGCTCGACGGGATGTACGACGCCGAGGGCGGCGGCTGGGGTCACCGGCAGCGCTACCCCTTGGCCGCGCCGGTCGAGCACGCGCTCTACCGCGCCCGCGTCCACGGCGAGGCGCCGTGGCGAGAGCGCGCGCTGTTCACGCTCGATCGCTACACCACGCTCATCGACCCGGTGTTCGGGGGGATGTACCAGTACTCGATCCCCGAGGTGTGGGACCGGCCCCACTTCGAGAAGATCGTCCCGGTGCAGGCGGGCGCGATCCGCGCCTTCGCGGAGGCCTACCGCGCCACGGGTGACGCGCGCTGGCTCGAGGCGGCGGAGTCGATCCACGCCTACGTGCGCGAGCAGCTCCGGGCGCCCGACGGCGCGTTCTACGCCTCGCAGGACGCGGACCTCGGCGGGCACGGCCAGGCGGGGCCCCACGTGCCGGGCAACGAGTATTACGCGCTCGACGAGGACGGTCGCCGCGCGCTCGGGCTGCCGCGCGTGGACGTCCACGTCTACGCGGCCACCAACGGCCTCTTGATCGAGGCGCTCGCCAACCTCCACGTCGCGACCCAGCGCCGCGCGCCGCTCGCCGAGGCGGTGCGCGCGGCGGAGCGGATCGTGAGCACGCACCGGCGCCCGGACGGCCTCTTCGCGCACGACGCCGACGCGGACGACCCCGTGCCCTACCTCGCCGACCAGGCGCAGATGCTCGCGGCCTTCGTCGCGCTGCACCAGGCGAGCGGGATGCACCGATGGCTCGAGGAGGCGGAGCGCCTCGCGGACGCGATGATCGCCTCGATGCGCGACGACGCGGGGGGCTTCGTCGCGCACGGCGAGGACCCGCGCGCGCCCGGGCTCTTCGACGACGTCCCCGTCCCCGTGCTCGACAACGCCGTCGCCGCGCGCGCGCTGCTCGCGATGGCGCGCCTCACCGATCGCGAGCCCTACCGCGAGGCCGCGCTGGCGGCGCTGCGGGACGCGTGCCGACCCAGCGCGCTCCGGTCGCTCGGCCGCATGGTGGGCGAGCTCCTCCTCGCGCTCGAGGCCGCGCGCGACGGCTACCTCGTCCTGTCCGTGGTCGGCCCCGAGGACCCGCGCACGAGCGCGCTCTACGACGCGGCGCTGCGCATCGACGAGCCCACCCGACTCGTCGAGCTCGGCCGCCCGGGCGAGGGCCGCTACCCGTACCCCGGCGAGCCGGCCGTGTTCCTCTGCTCGAGCCAGGCCTGCTCGATGCCCGTGTTCGTCCCCGACGAGCTGCCCAGCGCGGTCGCGACCTTCCTGGATCGCTGAGCCCTCTCAGCGCTCGAGGATCATCACGCGGTCCTCCGCGAGGATCCAGACGCGCCCGCCCTCGTCGACCTCGACGTCGACGAGCGTGCTCGTCGGCAGGCCGGAGTTGGCGTCGAGCACGACCCACTCGGGACCCTCCTGGAGGATCAGGCCGTTGTGCGAGGTCGCCCAGAGGTGACCGGCGTCGTCGATCGCGAGCCGGGTCGGGCGCATCGACTGCACGTTGGCGGGCTGCCGCGAGAAGTTGAACTCGCTGCGGTCGTACGAGGCGAGGCCCTCGGCGGCGGCGAGCCAGATGAGGTCGCTGCCGACCGCCGCGTCGCTGACCACCTCGCCGCGGACGCCGCGCGCCTCGCCGAACACCACGGCCTGGGACGCGCCCACGCGGACGAGGCCGGACAGCGAGGAGAACCAGGCGTTCTCGGTGTCGAAGTCGACCGCGCTGATCTCGTCGGGGAGCTCGAGCCCGCCGGCTGCGCGGTCCGCGCCGCGGTGGTGGTAGAGGACGGTGGGGCTCGAAGGATCGATCACGGCGACGCCGCGGAGGCGGTTGCCGACGTCGTCCTCGCGGACCACCTCGAGCGCGACCCAGACGCGGCCGTCGTTCGACACGCCCGCGAACGGGACGCGGACGAGCGGCGTGGCCAGCTCGAGGGTGCGCTCCGCGAGCTGGTTCCAGCCCTGCCCCGCGTTCTGGAACACCCGGACGGTGTTCGGCGTGCCCTCGGCGCGGGTCACGAGGTAGGCGCCCTGCGGGCCGGTCGCGACCGCTTCGGGGATGTTGCCCTCGGGGACGGGCGCGCGGCGGAGCCTGTCGTTGTGGAACCGCGCCAGGTGGTGCTCGCGCGAGATCGTCCAAACCGTGCCGGTGCGATCGGTCGCGATGTGGAGGTCGCCCTCGGGGACGAGCGTCCGGGTGACGAGCGGCCGGGACGGACCCTGCGCGGGCAGCTCGAGCACGCCGTGGTTGGCGATCGCGAGGAACGCGTCCTCACCCTGGACGTACGCGCCGTACGCGCGACCGGGCAGGGTCACGTCGAGCGGCCGCGCGAGGAAGCTCGGCGCGCGCACCGTCGGCGAGTTCTCCGGCCGATCCGCGAGCCGCCGCGGCTCGGCGAGCGTGTCGCGCGAGGGCAGCTGCCCCGGCTGGTGCACGGCCGCCGACTGCAGCCGCGCGCGGTAGGAGCGCACGGTGCCCGTCTCCGCGCTCAGCGCGACGAGCGGCACGCCCTCACCCCGTGGCCCGATCGCGAGGACGCGGTTCTGGCTGACGAGCAGGACCTGCGTGCCGCGACGCACGAGGCCCACGAGCTGATCGTCGAGCCCGAGGATCGTGTAGCCGTACCAGTGGGTGCCGTCCCAGTGCGCGAGCTGCGCGTCGTTGGGCCCCTGGAGGATCGCGAACACCTGACCGGGCAGCACTGGCACGACCGCGCGGACGTAGCCCTCGGGCATGCCGCCGCTGATCGGGTGCTCGCGCACCACGTCGCCCTCGACGTACCAGAGCCCCTGGGTCGTCCCCACCCAGAGCTGCCCCTCGGGCGTCGGCGCGAGCGTCGTGCACTGCGCCGGCTCGCCGAAGACCTCCCAGGTCCCCCCCTGCGCGCGGCGGGCGACCCCGCCCATGCCGCAGAGCCAGACGGTGCCGTCGGCCGTGCGGTCCATGTCCACGATGTCGCCGAGGTTCGGCGCGCCATCGACCGGCGTGACCGTGCCGTCGACCCACGAGACGAGGTCCTCGCCGATGGCGACGAGCAGGCCGTTGCCGTCCACCGCGACGCCGCGGACGTCGGTGCCCGGCAGCCCGTCGAGGATCTCGAGGCTGACGTCGTTCTCCGGATAGCGGAGCAGCCCGCCGTCGGTGCCGACGTAGACGAAGCCCTGGTGCTGCACGACCGCGCGGACCTCTTCGAGGTCCGTCAGCGTCTCCACCCGGCGCACCGCGGTGGCGCCGAGGTTGAGCGTCTGCAGCGTCTGCGTCGGGCGCAGCCCCGTGGGACCGCAGGCGGCCACGAAAAGCAGGACGAAAAGAGACAGGGCGGTTCGACGCACGTTCACCTCGCGCCACGGGTTAGCGAACCCGAGCGCATGGTGTCAATCGGCATCGCCCTCGGGACTCAGCGGCTGCAGTAGCGGTGGGCGCCCGGGTTCTCGCGGAAGGGGGTGCTGTTGATCTCGGGGCAGTGGTCCCGGATGGCGTCCTTCAGCTCGGTGACCTGGTCCCAGCTCAGCGCCATCGCCTCGAACACGATGGGGAAGTCGCCGGTGCCGTTGACCACCTCGTCGAGGAGGCCGGTGTAGAGCCCGTCCTCCTCCGCGGTCACGTAGAGCGCGTCGAAGTTGTCGACGTAGGCGTCGATGATCGACCGGAACGCCTCGCCGCGGAGCTCGACGTCGTTCTCCATCGTCCCGTGCTCGGCGTTGTCGCTCAGGTTGTAGCTGCCGGTCAGGAGGATCTCGTCGTCGACGATGAGGTACTTGTGGTGCATCTGCGGGGCGTACGTGTAGTCCCAGCGGTAGGCGTAGTACTTGAACCGCAGGTCGATGCCCGAGTGGTCGACCAGGTAGGAGAAGAGGAAGCCCCGGTCGGTGCAGTCCTGCTGCGCCGCGACGCTGTCGCCCGCCTCGAGGAGGCACTGCTCGAGCTCCGACGTCTGCATGTCGTGCGTGTACTCGGACGCGTACTCCTGCCCGTCGAGGTACACGCGGATGTCGAGGTCGGGGTTCGCGGTGCGCGCGGCGAGGAGCGCCTCGACCACGGGGCGGCTGCGGAGGTGGCCGCTGGCGATCCGGATCGAGCGCCGGGCCCCCATGATGAGCGAGACCCAGTGGTCGGCGACCGCGTTGCGCCCGCGCTCGACGCTGAAGGTCGGCCCGTAGCGGCTGGAGTCGTAGGTCCGGAAGTTCGCGCTCGTGAAGACGGCGTGGACGGTCGGGTCGTCCACGATGTCCGCATTGGTGATCGCGACGTGGCCGATGGGGGCGATGTCCTCGTTCCACACGAAGGGGCGGCCGTTGTCCCAGAGGTGGTTGAACTCGCGCTGGTAGCGCAGGTTGAGCTCGGCGTTGCCGCTCAGCACCAGGGTGTTCTCGTCGTAGCGGGTCGCGGCGCTGTTCGACCAGTTGCCGCTGCCGGTCGCGAGGGTCCCCGTCGCGGCGTACGCGAGGTCGGCGCGCGGGCCGTCGAAGATCGCGAACTTGTGGTGCATGATCTGGTTCACCCAGCGGACCTCGATGCCGAGGTCCTCGAGCTGGCCGCTCGTGCCGCCGCTGGTGCTGCTGCGGTCGTCGGTGGCGCCCTGGAAGATGAAGCGGACCTGGACGCCGCGCGCGACGGCGCGCTGCAGGGCGTCCGTCACCGTCCGGTCGCTGTAGCTGTACATCGCGATGTCGATCGAGCGCTCGCTGGCGTCGACGAGCTCGACGATCCGGGCGAGGTGGCTCTCCGACCAGTCCTGGGGCGACATGATGACCTCGGCGCCGCCCGCGGGCGCCGCGCACGCGTCGGCCCGGACCGCCTCCACGAGCTGCTGGATGGCGACGGGACCGACCCAGGACACCGCGTCGACCTCGCCGATGTTCGCGAAGAGCCGGTCGTCCTCGGTGCCGAACACGCCGTCGGCGCCGTCCCGATGCGCGGCGAGGTTCGTCGCGGCGCGAGAGTGGACCCCCCAGCCGCGGATCTCGTCGGCGCTCGCGCCCGCGTTCAGCCTCGCCACGACGGCGTCGAGCTCGCAGTCCCGGTAGTCCGATCCGTCGGCCTTGCCGCCGGGCAGGACGCCCACGTCGTCGATGCCGTCGGGAGAGGCGTCGGCCTCGAGGGCGCAGCCCCCGAGCGCGGTGAGGATGGCGAGGAGTCCCAGGGTCCGGCCGAGGTGGGTGCGCATGACCCTCCCCAGTGCAAGCACCGGGCCCGCACCGCGGGGAGGGCCCGATCGCGCTCAGGCGGCGGATCGATCCGCCGATCCGGGGAGCCGGGCGGCAAGGAAAGCAGCCACCCGCGCGAAGTACTCGTGGCGCCTCACGATCATGTGGCGGACGTGGGCCGAGTCGTCCCATCGCTCGGTCTCTACCGCTCGGTCCGCCCTGCGGAGCCGCTCGACGAACGCGTCCACGAGGTCCGACGGCACCAGCCGGTCCGCCGTGGAGTACAGGAGCAGGTGGTCCCAGGAGCCCGTATCGCAGACGACGCCGATGCTCTGCTCGGCGGAGGCGATCTGGGTCGGGCTCACGTGGTACCAGAGCCTCAGGAACGCCCACAGAGGCGGGGTCAGCAGGGGATGGCTGAGGGCCGGGGGACGTCGGAAGGCGTGCAGCACCATCGGCATCATCGCCATCGTCGAGTATCGAGCGTAGAACCACGGGTCGATCCGCTCGGGGAACCCCGGCGCCGAGTCGAGGATCACGCCGCGGACGCGGCTCCGCAGCTCGTGGGGCAGCGCCCGCAGCGTGGCCGCGTAGGTCCAGAAGCCCGCGTTGCTGAAGGAGTGGATGACGAGGTCGCCGGGGTCGGCCTCGACCAGCCGGTCGGCGAGCGCGCGCCCCTCTTCGGCCCAGCCCTGGGGTCGGGCCATCGCTCGGAACACATCGGCGCTCGCCGTGATCACCTCGGCCCCCGCGCGTCGGTAGAACCCGCCGACCCCGCGCAGCTGGCGAGGCCGGGATCCCGCCCAGCCCAGGATCGCGACGTGGACCCCGGTCAGGTCGAGCTGAGGCTCGTCTCCAGCCACTCGATCACCTTCGCTTCGAGGTTCTGCCCCGAGAGCCGGGAGGCCTGCTGGATCCCCGTCGGGCTCGTGACGTTGACCTCGGTCAGGTAGCCGCCGATGACGTCGAGGCCTACGAAGACGAGCCCGTCCTGGCGCAGGCGCGGACCCACCGTCGCCACGATGCGCTGGTCCGCCTCGTCGAGCTCCGTCGCGGCGACGCGGCCGCCGACGTGGATGTTGCTGCGCAGATCGCCGCCCTGGGGCACCCGGAGGATCACCCCGAGGAACTCGCCGTTCAGGAGGAGGATCCGCTTGTCTCCTTGCTTCACCTCGGGGAGGTAGCGCTGGACCATGGCGAGGCGGCGCCCCTCGCGGGTGACCGTCTCGAGGATCGCGTTGACGTTGGGGTCGTCGTTGGCGATCGCGAAGATGCCCTCGCCGCCCTTGCCGTCGAGGGGCTTGATGACGGCGCGACCACCGACGCGGGCGGTGAACGCCTTGATGCGGTCCTTGTGGCTGGTGACGAGCGTCTCGGGCATCAGCTCGGGGAAGTGCGTCGCGTAGAGCTTCTCGTTGGCGTCGCGCAGCCCGCGCGGGTCGTTGACGACGAGGGTCTGGCCGCGGAGCCCCTCGAGCACCTGGGTCGCCCAGAGGTAGTCGGCGTCGAAGGGGGGGTCCTTGCGCACGAACACCACGTCGACGTCGGCGAGCGCCACGTCCTCGACCTCGCCGAGGGTGATCGGCGGGGTGGTCTCGCGTGAGCACCGCGCGCGCCGCACGCGCGCCCCGGCCACCCCGGCCTCGAGGAAGAGGTCTTGCGCCGTGCAGTGGTCCACGCGGTGCCCGCGGCGCTCGGCCTCGAGCATGATGGCGAAGGAGGTGTCCTCGTCGACCTGCACGGTCGAGACGGGGTCCATGACGACGACGATGCGCATCGAGGGGATGTGTGGAGCGCGACCTCCCCCGAAGCAACCCGGTCGGGTCGACCCGCTCAGGGGAGGAAGCTCAACGCGATCGTCCGGTAGACGAAGCGCACCTCGCCCTCGACCGCGAAGCGATCGAAGAGCTCGCCGAGCGCCGCGTCGAAGCTCGGTCGGTCGGTGACGCCGTGCTTCACGTACGAGCTCGACCAGACGCGGCCGAAGAACGCGTCGCGGTCGAGCGGCTGCGCGTGCGGGAACGCCACGCGCCGCGGGTCGACGCGCTCGGCGACGGAGGCCGCGCGGGGCTCCGCGCCGACGTCGACGTAGTCGGGCGCGCGCTCGAGGAGGAGCTCCTCGTAGGCCGCCATCAGCGGGTCGGTCAGGTCGCGCAGGTTCCAAAACGCGATCACGCGCCCCTCCGGGCGCAGGAGCGCGCGGAAGCGCGGCAGCGCCCGATCCAGATCGATCCAGTGGAAGCTCTGCGCGCCGACGATCGCGTCACAGCGCTCGACCCCTTCGCCGAGCACGCTCGCGTCGAGCGTCTCCGCGTCCGAGCGCACGTAACGGACCTCGCCACCCTCGCGCCGCGCCGCCTCGAGCATGGCCTCGTTGGGGTCCACCCCCACGACGCGCAGGCCGCGATCCGCGAGCGCGCGGGACGAGATCCCCGTCCCGCAGCCCACGTCGACGACCAGGTCACCGGCCTCGAGGGCGGCGTCCTCGACGAGCCAGTCGAAGAGCGCGGCGGGGTAGTCGGGCCGGTAGCGGCGGTAGTCGTCGACGGTGGCGCTGAAGCGGTCCCGGGGATCCATCGGGGGGCAGTCTGGCGGTCGGCGCGCTTCGGAGGCAAGGTCCGCCCATGCGCTCTCGCCTCTCGCTGACCGTCGCCCTCGCGCTCCTCGTCCCCGTGCTCGTCGCGCAGCAAGCGGAGGACACCGGCGAGGCGGTCTTCGCGCAGTACGCCGTCGCGAGCGATCACGAGCTCGCGTCGCAGGCGGGCGCCGAGGTGCTCGCCGCCGGCGGCAACGCCGCGGACGCGGCGGCGGCCACGATGCTCGCGCTCGGCGTGGTGGGCCCGGCCTCGAGCGGGCTCGGCGGGGGTGGCTTCGCCCTCTACTACCGCGCCTCCGATCACTCGATGCACTACATCGACTTCCGCGAGGAGGCGCCCGGCGCGGCGACCGCGGAGATGTTCGCGCGCCGCGAGGGCGACGACGAGCAGACCGCCGCGAACCGCTCGCGCGCGGGCGGGCTCGCGGTCGGCGTCCCGGGCGAGCCGGCGGGCGTCGAGGCGCTGATCGAGCAGCTCGGGTCGGGTCGGGTCACCCGCAGTCAGATCGTCGCGCCGGCGATGCGGCGCGCCCGCGAGGGCTGGGACACGACGCCGCTGTGGGAGCGCTTCAGCCGCTGGCTCGGCGAGTCGCTCCGCGCCGACCCGGTGTTTGGCCGCTGGTTCCCGCGCGGCAGCGCGTTCATCCCGAGCGGCCACCACGTCGACAACCCCGCGCTCGCCCGCACCCTCGGCGAGTTCGCCGCCCACGGCGCCGAGCCGTTCTACCGCGGCCGCGTCGCGCGCGAGATCGTGCGCCAGGTCCGCGCCCACGGCGGCGTGATGACCGCCGAGGATCTCGCCGCGTACCGCGTCGCGGTGCGTGAGCCGCTCGTCGCCGAGCACTTCGGCCGGCGCTGGGTGACCGCGCCGCCGCCGTCCGCGGGCGGCGTCACGCTGCTCGCGTCGCTCGGGCTCCTGGAGCGCTGGTTGCCGCCGAGCCTGCGGGCGGAGGACTCCGTCTACTTCCGCCACGCGCTGGTCGAGAGCTGGAAGGGCCCGTACACGGACCGCCACCTCTACCTCGGCGACCCCGATCACGTGGACGTGCCCACCGCGGCGCTGCTGCGCGGCGAGCGCGCCGACCAGCGGGCGCGCGTGTTCCACCCGATGCTCGCGCAGCCGACGTCTCGCTACGACCTCCCGCTCGACACCCCGCCCCGCCGCGCCGCGCGGCCCGGCGGCGACGCGGGGACCTCGCACTTCTGCGTCGCCGACGCCGAGGGCAACGTCGCGGCGGTCACGACGACCGTCAACTTGCCTTTCGGGGCTCGGTTCACCGCGGCGGGCCTCGTGCTCAACGATCAGATGGACGACTTCGCGCGAGAGGTCGGTCAGCCCAACGCCTTCGGGCTCGTCGGCGGGGCGCCGAACCTCCCGGGCCCGAGCCGCCGGCCGCTCTCGAGCATGTCGCCGACCATCGTGTTCGAGGGCGACCGCCCGATCCTGTGCGCCGGCGCCGCGGGCGGCTCGCGCATCATCACCGCGACCGAGCAGGTCCTGCTGTTCTCCGTCCTCTTCGGCGACACCGCCGGCGAGGCCCTCGCGCGTCGCCGCGTCCACCACCAGGGCGACCCGGCGACCACGAGCTACGAGGAGGGCATGGACGAGGCGCTGGTCGACGGCCTGCGCCGCCGCGGCCACGACATGCAGTCGCTCGACCACTCCGCGGTCGTGCAGGTCATCCGCCTCGTCTACGGCGAGGACGGCGCCGTCACCCAGATCCAGGCCGGCAGCGACCCCCGCAAGGGCGGCCGCCCCGCAGGACACTGATCTCTGGAGGGTTCGTTCCAAACCCTGGGCGGCTAGCTCAGTGCGCGACCAGGGCCACGCTCTCCATCGCCATGTAGGTGATGAGCGCGAGGAGCGCGGCGATCGACACGGGCATCAGCCACAGGAACACGAGGTCGCCCGAGGTGGTGCCTTCGTTGCGGGGATGACTCTTCACGGTGCCTCCGTCGAGCCCTTGGTGAGGCCCTTCTCTCGGATGTAGTCGTTGGTGAACTTGGACGCCTTCACGTAGCTGTCGCGCGTCGTCTTCTCGATGAACTTCTCGACCGCGCCGCCGACCCCGAACACGCGCACCTCGATGTTGATCTCGGCGAAGCGCTCGACGCCGTTCGCGACCGGCTCGGCCCAGAGGCGGCCGTTGATCGTGACCTTGTCGCTCAGCTTGCTGAGCGTGATCGCGTAGGTCCAGACCCGCGTCTCGGGATCGTAGGTCCCGTTCTCGGTGTAGGTCAGCGAGTCCCCGATCAGCTTGCGGACCACCGCGGGCGCCTCGGCGGTCGGCTCCATGCGCAGCGTCCGCGTCCGCTTGCCGCCGGGCTCGCCGGTGAGGTCCAGGACGCTGAAGCCCTTGAAGCCCAGCGCCTCGTTGTACATCCGGTCGTTGTACTCGGAGCTGAAGAAGATCTCGTTCCAGTAGGTGTCGAGATCCGTGTGGAACACGTGCCGTACGGTGAACTGCATGCCAGGCCCTGCTGCTCGCTGCTTGGGGGACCGAGTGCTAGCAGCTCAATCGGTGACGCGCAGCAGGACCACCGTCACGTTGTCCTCGCCGCCGTTCTCGTTGGCCCGATCGATGAGCCCCTTGGCCGCCGCGTCGAGCTCTTCGTTCTCGAGCACGGTGTCGCGGATCACCTCGTCGGTGATCATCCCGCTGAGGCCGTCCGAGCAGAGCACGTAGACGTCCTTCGCCTTGGGCTGCTCCGGCACGAGGTCGACGACCACCGAGTCCTGCATCCCGAGCGCGCGGGTGATCACGTTCTTGGGCAGCTCGTCGCGCTGCTCCTGCGTCATGTCGGGCATGACCAGGAGGTAGTCGTTGAGGAGCGAGTGGTCGCGCGTGAGCTGCGTGATCTCGCCGTCCCGGACGCGGTACGCGCGGCTGTCGCCGACGTGCGCGACGTACATCCGCTTGCGCTCGCGGGCGAAGAGCGCGCCGACGACCGTGGTGCCCATCCCGTGGACCTCGCGGTAGCGCGTCGACGCCTCGAAGATCCGCTTGTTGGCGACCTTGATGCCGGTGATGAGCCGGTTCTCCTCGACCGACAGGTGCGGGTCGAAGTGGAAGGGCCAGGTCGCGTCCTCCTTGGAGGTGGCCTGGAAGAACGAGGCGATCGTGTGGGTCGCCATCTTGGAGGCGACGTCGCCGGCGCGGTGGCCGCCCATGCCGTCCGCCACGATGAACAGATCGTAGTCCGGCAGGATGCAGAACGAGTCTTCGTTGTGCTCCCGCTGCTGGCCGACGTCCGAAAGCCCTGCCGCGATGATGTTCATGCTCGCTTCGCGCCCGGAAGCATCGTTGTGGCAAAGCTCGCGTGCGCGGCGTCGAG
Source organism: Sandaracinaceae bacterium (assembly GCA_020633195.1). GTDB lineage: Bacteria > Myxococcota_A > Polyangia > Polyangiales > Sandaracinaceae > JACKEC01. The sequence continues at coordinate 319,620 of JACKEC010000020.1, forward strand.
TGTCAAGGAAGTTCCGGCTCGCTACACCGACAGGCCGACGCGTCGACGCGCGACGAGGCAGCCGTCCGAGCCCGGCTCGAGGTCGCGGCACGTGCGGGGCCGGTCGTCGTAGACCGAGCAGGAGAACGGCACCTCGCAACCGTCCCCGGAGAGCGGCGGACAGCGTCCGTCGACGCGCCGCAGGACGAGCCGGCCGTCGATCCGCTCGACCAGCGATCCGTGCCGCGCGACGAAGGGGTCGTCGGCCTCGAGCTCGACGACGTCGAAGCCCTCCCGGCAGCAGGCACCGCAGGCGCGGCAGTCGAGCCCCGCGGCGAACGCCTCGCACGGCGGCCACGCCGGATCGACGGCCGCGCCGACGACCGCGCAGACGTCGCCCCGCCACGCGCACGAGCCGCAGCCGCCCGTGGCGGCGACGTGGATCCAGCCCCCCGCCGGGTGACGCGCGCGCGGCGCGTCCACGTCCCCGAGCAGCGAGCCCGCGTCGGCGAAGGGCGCGGCGGCGGCGACCACCAGCGCGCTCGCGCGCAGGGCGTCGTCGAGGTGAGGCCCCCACGGCGGCCGCGCGGACCGACCGATCGCGAGGCGCGCGAGCTCTGTGCTCGCCGACGCGCTGACCGACGCGCTCGCGTCGTCCTCGGCCAGCGGATCGGGGCCGAGCCGATCGAAGAACGCGCGGTGATCGGTGGTCGGCGCGAGCACCCGCCGCAGGCCCCATCGCCCCGCCAGGTGAGCCTGCGCGCGGAGGCACGCGTGCTCTCGCGCGAGGTCGCGCGGGTCGGTGTTCTCGAGCCCCCAGTCGGGGCGCTCGAAGGACTCCGGCCCCTGGACGAGCGAGTGACAGAGCTCGTGGAAGATCATCTGCGCGAGGCAGTCGTCGGCGTCGAGCGACGCGTCGTCCCCGAGCAGCAAGGCCCCGCGCCCGTCGGTCGTCGCGAACGCGTCCGGCGTGCGCGCGACGGTCAGCCCGATCCGACGCGCGGCCTCGGTCCAGATCCGATCGAGCGGATCCTCGTAGCGTCGACGGATCTCGCGGGTCATCCGTCGGTGCGCGGCTCGACGTGGGTCGGCAGGGTGATCGGCCAGCCGCCGCTCGGATCCTCGAGGTAGCGGTAGTGCGCGAAGTGCGTGGTCACGCGTCGAATGTAGTTCCGCGTCTGCTCGAAGGGGATGTGCTCGACGAACAGGTCGAGCTCCTGCCGCCCCCCCTCGCTGAGCCAGCGGTCGACGCGGTGACCTCCCGCGTTGAAGGCCGAGAACCCGAGGGGCACCCCGAAGCGAGCCACGAGCCCGCCGACGTAGGCCGCGCCGATGCGCGTGTTCACCTCGGGGTCGAAGAGCATCTCGCGGGTCAGCTCGAGCCCCACGCGGCGCGCCATCGGGACCGCGGTCTCTGGCAGGAGCTGCATCAGCCCGATCGCGTCGGCGTAGCTCACCACGTCGGGATCGAAGCCGCTCTCCTGCCGCATCACCGCGTACATGTGCGCTGGCGTGAGCCCGCCCGCGGGCGCCGCGGAGCTCACCTCGCGGGCGTACGGGCGAGGGAACGCGCCGTCCCAGCGCCAGCGATCCATCGGCCCGGGCGCGTTGCGGCGGCGCAAGGTGCTCACGCCCCCGACGAGCCGCGCGACGCGGCCGGCCTCGCCCAGGCGCTGGTAGACCATCACCAGGCGTTGCAGCCCGTCCGGCCCTCGCCGCAGGCGCGCCTCCTGCTGACGGATCACGTCGAGGGCGTCCTGGCGCAGCCCGAGCGAGGCGTAGAAGCGCGCCTCCGGAGGCAGGGTCACCTCCACCTCGGTCGGGGTCCCGGTGAGGGCGGGCTCGGGGAACGGCGGCGGCGCCTCCGCGCCGAGCTCCTCGATGCGCTGCCGCGCGAGCAGCGCGTACCAGTGGAGCGGCTCCACGTAGAGCGCGTCTCGGTACGCCGCGATCGCCCCGGCGCGATCGCCGCGGGCCTGGCGGGTCCGCCCGATCCAGTACTGCGCGCGGGCCCGCACCATCGGCCCCGCGTCCATGCGCGCGTACTCCGTGAGGTGTCGCTCCGCGGCGGCCCAGCGGCGCTGCTCGAAGGATCGCAAGCCGAGTTGCCAGGTCGCCTCCTGCTGAAGGCCCGGCTGGCGGCGCGCGGCCGCGCTGCGAGCGAACCGCGCCATGTTGGCCTCGCCGCCGCGCAGGTCGTGGCGCAGCTCGAGCCACGCGGCGAGGTACATCGCCTCGGGCGCCAGCCGGTGGCTCGCGTGCTCGCGGGCGAAGCGGCGGTACTCGCGGATCGCCTCCGGGTCGCGATCGGCGCGGGAGAGCGCGCGCGCCGCGTGGAACTGGTCGTCGGCCGCCGTCGCGCCGCCCGCTCGCGCGCTCTCGGCGAGCACCGCCGCGGCGTCCGCGTAGTGGTGGCGCTCGCGGTACAGCGCCATCCCGCGGGCGTGCAGCCAGCGGCGCAGCTCCGGGGCCCGCGTCGGGCGGCCGATCGCCTCGAACGCCGCCGCGGCCTCGGCGTAGCGGTGGACCTCGTCGAGGCGCTCGGCGCGGCGCATCTGCTGGGTGAAGCTCAGCGCCACCGGGCCCCCGTGGAGCGCCGCGAGCGCGGCCTCGGCGCGGTCGACCTCGGGGTGGTCCACGCGCTCCACGACGAGCGACGTCAGCAGCGACACCGCGTCGGCGGTGCGCCCGGCTCGCGCGAGCGCCTCGGCGAGCGCGAAGCGAGCGGCGAACCCATCCACGGCTCGCGCGCCGCGATCGTCGACCGCGCGGAGCTCGCGCGCGGCGCGGTCGAGGTCCCCCTCGGCGAGCGAGCACTCGGCGAGCTGCGCCTGCACGACGGGATCGGCCTGCCGCGGCTCGAGCAGCGTCCGAGCGCGGGCGCAGTCCCCGCTGCGAGCGGCCGCCACCCCGGCGCGACGCTCCGAGTCCGCGCGGACGTCGTCGGGCAGCCCGGCCGCCGCCTCCCCCGTCGGGAACGCGGCCGCCGCCTCTCGCATCCGCGAGCCCCGCTCGAGGAGCCGGCCCAACAGGTAGCGCGTGCGCGGTCGCTCTCGGTCGGCCGCGGGGAGGTGGGCGATCGCCTCGAGCGCGTCCCCGTCGGCGTGCCGCCGGACGGCGACCGCGATCGGAGCGAGCACGTCGTCCTGAGCCGCCGCGGGGGCGGACAGGGTCATCAGCACCACGACGGCGAGCGCCCGCATCGGTCCTTCGAACCGGCGAGCTCGGCCTCGCGATTCCGACCGGGGCGCCACGACCTCAACCTCGCACGAGGCCCCCGCCCGCGCGAGTTCGTGGACGCTGGCCCGTCCGGCCCCTTCGGCTATGCTCCGGCCCCCGCATGCGGTCCCTCGGTCTCATCGTCGCGTTCTTCGCCCTCGTCGCCCTGGCGCCGGGGTGCTCGCCGTCGATCGGGGACTCGTGCAGCACGGGCTTCAACTGCTCCATCAACGGCGAGAGGACCTGCGACCTGGCTCGACCCAACGGGGCCTGCACCGTGTTCTCGTGCGAAGCCGACACCTGCCCCGACGACGCGGTGTGCGTCCGCTGGCGGCCCGAGCCGTCCCGCCTGACCTTCACCGCCTGCATGCGCCGCTGCGAGAACGACGGGAACTGCCGCGTGGACGAGGGCTACCGATGCCTCGCCGCCGAAGACATCCTCACGACCGCCGACGGCGGCGACGTGGTGGCCGAGGTGGTGGACGAGGAGTCCATCGGCCGCTTCTGCGTCTCCACCGACCCCAACGGCGGCGAGTAGCTCGAGCTCAGCGGAGCTCGGGCACCACGTGCGCCGGCGGCTCGCCCCGGGCGACGCGGACCGCGTCCGCGAGCGCGGTGCGAGCCATCCGCTGGCGGGCGGCCTCGGTGGCGCTGCCGAGGTGCGGCAGCAGCACGACGTCGTCGCGCCCGAGGAGCGCGGGGTGCACCTCGGGCTCGCGCTCGAACACGTCGAGGCCCGCGCCGAACAGGTGCCCGCCCGCGAGCGCGGCCGCGAGCGCGCCTTCGTCCACGATCGGCCCTCGGGCCGTGTTCACGAGGATCGCGCCCGACTTCATCGCGGCCAGCTCCGCCGCCCCGAAGCGCCCGCGCGTGCGCTCGTCGAGCGGCGCGTGGATCGAGAGCACGTCGCTCTGCTCGAGCAGCGCCTCGAAGGGGACCCGCGTAGCCTCGAGCGACGCCTCCACCTCGGCCGGCGCTCCGGAGCGCGACGTGTAGAGCACCCGCATGCCGAAGCCGCGCGCGCGGCGCGCCACCGCCCGCCCGATGCGGCCGAAGCCGTAGACCCCGAGCGTCCGCCCGCTGAGCTCCACGCCGAGGAGCATGGTCGGCGACCAGCCCTCGAACCGCCCGCTCCGGAGCAGCGCCTCGCCCTCGCGGACCCGCCGCGCCACCGCGAGGACGAGCGTGAAGGCGAGGTCCGCGGTGGCGTCGGTGAGCACGTCGGGGGTGTGGGTCACCAGCACGCCGCGCCGCCGACACGCCTCGACGTCGACGTTGTCGTAGCCGACCGCCACCTGCGCCACGTGGCGCACCGTCGGGAGCGCCTCGAGCAAGGCGTCGTCGACGGGGTCGCTGACGAGCGTGAGCAGCGCGGCGCAGCCTCGCGCCTCGCGCGCGATCTCGGAGCCGGTCGGCGGCCGGTCCTCGCCGAAGACGCGGACCTCGATCTCGGGGGGAGCCTCTGCGCGGACGTCGATCGGGAGGCGGCGCGTCACGAAGAGCGCGGTCACTCCCCCGACTCGTGCTTCTTCCGCTGCTTGTTCCACTCGTCGACGAACTCCCAGTCCGCGATCAGCCCCTTGCGCAGGAGCACCGAGAGCAGCGCCGCCACGAGCGGCTCCCACGCGTCCTCGGGCAGGACGTCGCTCACGTCCGCGCCCCCCGCCCGCGCGACGAGGGCGTGGATCAGGTCGCGCGTGGTCAGCCGATCCTCGGCCTTGGGCGCCGCGTCCTTCGCCTTGCCCGCCGGCAACTTGACTTGCGTCCCATCGAGCAGCGTGAGGGTCATGAAGCCGGGCCCCGGGCGACGCGGCGGCGGGACGGACGGCTTGACCACGGGGGGCTCGGACTTCGGAGGAGCCTCCTCGGCGGGCTTCGGCGAGGGGGTCGGCGGCGCCTCGGCGGCGGCGGGCTTCGGCGCGGGCTCCTCGGGCGTGGCGCGCTTGACCGCGGTCAGCTCGATCGCGGGCTCGCTCGCTGGCTCGAGCTCGAGCGGGTCCTCCTCCCCGAGCGGGGGGAGCCCGAGGTAATAGACCCGGATCGCGTTCCGGATGTCGGTCGGGGACGCCACCATCGGCTTGACCGGCAACCCCGAGCCGTCCGCGACCTCCTGCATCGCCGCGACGTTGAGGGGGTCCTCCATCGCGACGTAGAGCGTGTCACCTTGGCGACGCACGTGGCGGACGTAGACGGGGACGAGGCAGTTCCGCTCGGCGACCTCGGTCGGGACGAGCCCGAGCAGCTCCCGTGAGAAGTCCACGTGATACAGGTTCACCCACGGGATCGAGAGCTGGTTGGACAGGACCTGCGTCATCTGTCCTTCCGTCACGTATCCCATCGAGACCAGCGTCTCACCGAGCCGCTGCCCCGTGCGTTTCTGGGCTCCGAGCGCTTCCTTGACCTGCGCCTCGGTGACCAGCTCCGCTGCCACCAGCATGTCGCCCAGCCTCAGCCGCTCTCCCATGGTGCGAGGATAGGCCGAAACGGGCCCCGCGTGGCGCGTCGAGCGCATCACGGGTATGGATCACGATCCCATGCCAGTGGCGTCCACCAGCGACCGCACGACCACCGCGGTCACCCACGACGGAGCCTTCCGGGTCATCGCGCTCCGGACCACCGAGACGGTCCGCGGGTGCGTCCGGGCGCAAGGCGCCGAGGGTGAGGACGCGCGCCACCTCGCCGACGTGGTCACCGGCACCATCCTCGTCCGCCTCACGATGGCGCCCACGCAGCGGGTGCAAGGCATCGTGCGCGACGCGGACGGCGCCACCCTGGTGGGCGACAGCCACCCCGACGGATCCGCGCGCGGCCTCGTCCAGCGCAAGGAGGGCGCTCGGATCTCGCTCGGCCGCGGCGCGATGATGCAGATGATGCGCACGCTCCCGAGCGGCGCCGTCCACCAGGGCGTGGTCGAGGTGCCCGACGCCTCGGTGAGCGCCGGGATCATGGCCTACCTCTCGATCTCGGAGCAGATCACCTCGGTCGCGATGGTGACCTCGCAGCTCGAGGGCGACGAGATCGTCTGCGCGGGCGGCTACGTGGTGCAGCTCCTCCCCGAGGTCAGCCGCGCCCCCCTCGCGGTGATGACCGAGCGCCTCGACGCTGACTTCTCCACCCCCGAGGCGGTCCTCGGCCACCTCGCCGACGACCCGGCGACGTTGATGTCCGAGATCCTCTACGGGATGAAGTTCGCGCAGACGCAGGAGGCGTCCCTGCGCTTCGGCTGCCAGTGCAGCGCGGTCCGCGTGCTCAGCAGCCTCTCCACGCTCCCCAAGGACGACATCCGCGAGCTGATGTCGTCCGAGGAGCACCTCCACATCACCTGCGACTACTGCCGACAGGTGTACGAGCTGCCCCCGAAGGCGCTCGCCGGTTTGCTCTCCGAGAGCTGAATCGCCGCACGAGCAAGAAGAGCAGGAGCAGCGCGGTCGCCGGCCCCACAGTGTAGAGCGCGGGGAACAGGAGCTCGCGCGCGCGGCCCAGGCGGAGCGGCGCATCGGGCGGCGCGGCGAGGGCCGGCGTGATCGGCTGGATGACGAGGCCGTCGCCCAGCGCGCTCTCGCTCCCGCGGACCACCACCGCGGGCGGCGGGGCGATCACCGCGAGGTGCGTCATCACCTCGCGCTCGACGCCGCGCACGAACGCCTGCGATTGACCGTGGACGGTCCGGACGCGGGTCGTCTCGGGCTCGTCGAGCCCAACCAGGCCGACCCAGCGGCCGCGCGACGGCGAGCTCACGACGCCGCCCGCCTCGCGCACGTACATCGTGCTCGAGCCGCCGCCGTCGAGGTTGATCGCCCGCCACGCGCCGAGCTCGGTCATCGTCCGCGCGAGCTGGTACAGGGTCAGGCCGCGGCTGTGGGACTGCCGCCCGTCGACGACCACGAAGTACACCGTCCGCCCATCGCGTGACACGCCGACCGCGGTGCGCGGCTGACGCTGGTTGGAGGTCGCGAACGCGTCGAGGATGTCCAGATCGACCTGGCCGCGCGTGACCAGGACGGGGCGGCCGCTCACGGCCTCGGCGACCCGCGCGAGGCTCCGCTCGTCCTCCCCTTCGCCGGGGCCGTTCACGACCGCGACGCCGTCGCTGCGGATCGCGAAGTGGCCGAACTCCTCGCTCGCCTCGGCGGTGTCCCAGACCTCGCCGCCGCCCGCGGTGATCCCGCTCGGGCGCTGCCACATCCCCCAGAAGCCGCCGTTGATCGCGGCCGCGGCCTCGTGATGGCGCGCGAAGTCCGTCACCGTGCCCCAACGCTCCCGCTGCGGCGTGGCCACGACGCGCACGCCCTCGTGGGCCAGGTCGATGACCAGCGCGTGGACCGCGACCTGCGGCTCGTCGTGCGTGCGGCGCAGGTAGCGGACGCCCGGGTTGGGCTCGGACCACGAGTCGACGGGCTCGCTGAGCCGCCGCGGGACCTCCTGCGCCGCGGCCGAGAGCGGCGCGAGGAGCAGGGCGAAGAGGACGCAAGCGCGGGTCACGAGGACCGGAGCTGCATGGATCGCGCCGTGCACTGCTGTCCAGCGCACCCGCGGATCGGGGCGAATACGGAGGCGCGATGCGGAACGGTGGAGACGGTGGCGCGGCAGCTCGGACACGATCGTTGGCGATCGTGTGCGCTCTCCTCGCGTGGTCGACGGGCTGCTGCGCGCCGGATCGCTCTCCCGCCAAGGGCACCGACGCCGGGGTCGTCGACGCGGGCGCGCCCGACGCCGGCGCCCCCGACGCGGCGCTCCCGGACGCGGGCTTCGACGCCGCCCGGCCGGACGCGGGGACCGTCGCCGTGCGCGCCACCGGGAGGTTCTTCGACCACCCCGACCGCCCGATCCGGGACGCGCTCGCCAACGAAGCGATCGACGAGGTCGAGCGCGGCGGGGGTGGTCGGAGCCTCGGCTTCCGGATCACCCTGGCCGACGGCACCCGCGCGTACTTCAAGCCGGCGCAGTCGTTCTCGGGCATGAGCTGGCACGCCGAGCTCGTGGCGTTCCACCTCGACCGCCAGCTCGGGCTCGGGCGGGTCGCGCCGTCGATCGGGCGCCGGGTCGAGTGGAGCGCGCTCGAGGCGGCGGCCGGCGAGGACGCGCGGATCGAGGAGCTCGAGATCGTCGACGGCGAGCTCGTCGGCGCGCTGATCTGGTGGGTCCCGGAGCACCTCCGGGCGCTCGAGCTGCCCGACGGCTGGGAGCGCTGGCTGCGCATCGACGAGGACTTCCCGATCGTGTCGCCGTTCATGCAGGCGAACGCGTACCGCACCGCGCTCGCGGCGCTCGACGACGAGACGCCCGCGCGCGAGGTGCCCGACGCCCCCGAGCCCGACCGCGCCGACCGCCCCTCGGAGCTGAGCGACATGATCGTGTTCGACTACCTGATCCACAACGGCGACCGGTGGAGCGCGAACCGCGCGAACCTGCGCACCCTCGAACACGGCGGGCCGCTGATGTACCTCGACAACGCCGCGGGCTTCACGCTCCGGCGGCCGCGGACGGCGCTGATGGACGCGCGGCTCGGCTGCACGCAGCGCTTTCGCCGCTCGACCATCGAGGCAGTCCGTCGGCTCTCGATGCGGCGCTTCACCGCGCGCCTCGACGACGACCCCCTCGCTCCCCTGCTCGACGAGGAGCAGCTCGAGGGCTTCGAGGAGCGGCGCGCCCACCTGCTCGCCTACGTCGATGGCCTCGTCGAGCGCTTCGGGGAGGACCGCGTCTACGCCTGGTGAGGCCTTACGGACGGCTTACCCGACTCCGTCGTTGTGAAAACGCACTCGGGCTCGGGCGATCCACGTCTATTCCCTTAGCCATGCGAACGACGTCCGCCGCCCTGGCTTGCCTCTTCCTCGTCACCGCCTGCAGCGTCCGCTCGAACCCGGACGGAGGGGGGACGCCGTCTGGCGATGGAGGCCCCTGCACCGAGGGAGCGCTCTCGTGCGCGGCGGGCGAGCTCGTGCAGCGCTGCATGGACGGCCGCCTCGTCGACGTCGAGACGTGCACGGGAGACTACGTCTGCGGAGACGGCCTCGGCTGCGTCACGTGTCGGCCGGACTACTACCGGTGCGAGGGCAGCGACCTCTTCATCTGCAGCTCCGACGGCTCGGGCTACTCGCTGTCGGCGTCCTGCACCGCCGACGAGATCTGCAGCGCCTCGGGGCGCGTGGGCCAGTGCATCGGCGCGTGCGAGGACGCGATCGCGAACCGCTCCAACATCGGGTGCACCTACTGGGCGGTCGACCTCGACAACGAGGAGGCGCGCGGCTTCGTGACCACCGACGCGTGGAGCCAGCCCTTCGCCGTCGCGATCGCCAACCCGTCCGACGTCACCGCGACCGTCCGCGTCTTCCAGAACGACGCCCCGCTCGGGTCGCCGCCCGTCGAGCGGCAGGTGTTCATGGGCCAGGTCGCGTCGCGCGACGTGCTCGAGATCCGACTCGATCAGCGCGAGGTCGACGGCCCGATGGACCAAAACCCCGACAACCGCGGGACCTGGCTGAGCCCCAACGCCTACCGCATCGACAGCAACTACCCGGTGGTCGCCTACCAGTTCAACCCGATCATCCAGGACTTCTCGAACGACGCGTCGCTGCTCCTGCCGCAGAGCGGCCTCGACACCCACTACCGCGTGCTCGGCTGGCCGACCGCCAACCCGATCGAGCCCATCGGCAACATCGACGGCATCCCCGACCACTCCTTCGTCACGATCGTCGGCACCGTCCCGAACACGACCGTCCGCGTGACCCTCGGCGGCCCGATCATCGGGGACAACTACGGCCTCGGGATCGGCCCGGCGGCCGCCGGCGAGGTCATCGAGAGGACCATCGGCCCGTTCGACGTCCTGAACCTCGAGAGCACCGACATCCCCGGCGACATGACCGGTACCGTGGTCGAGTCCGACCAGCCCGTGGTGGTGTTCAGCGGCGGCGAGCGAGGGATCGCGCCGGCCGGCACCGACGGGCTGCCGACCCCGCCCGGCGGGCGCCCCGACGACTGGTGCTGCACCGAGCACCTCGAGGAGCAGGTCTACCCGACCACCGCGTGGGGCCACGACTTCGTCATCACCCGCTCCCCGCAGCGCGGCGCCTCGTGGGCCGAGCCGGACATCTACCGGGTCATCGCCGACCGCGTCCGCACGACGATCACCACGAACCTCGACGGAGCGAACGCGACGTTCACGCTCGAGCCGGGTCAGTGGCGGGAGTTCTACTCGCAGCGCAGCTTCGTCCTGCGCGCCGACGCGCCGGTGAGCATCGAGCAGATCCTCGTGAGCCAGGGCTGGGTCGACGACTGGCGGCCCGGCCACGGCGGCGACCCGTCCATGATCCTCTTCCCGCCCTACGAGCAGTACCGCGAGTCGTACGTGTTCCTGACCCCGAGCACGTTCAGCGCGAACTACGTCGTGGTGAGCATGCCCACCGGCACCACCGTGCTCCTCGACGAGCAGGACATCCTCGGCGACGAGTTCATGATGCTCTGCACCTACGAGAACGCGGGCGAGATCGACGGCACGATGTACCAGGCCGTGACCTGCCCGGTGACCGAAGGCGCGCACACCATCGACTCGACGCTGCCGGTCGGGATCTCCGTCTACGGCTACTACAACGTCGGCAGCTACGGCTACGCCGGCGGCTCCGACCTCGAGCGCATCAACCCGCTGATCTGAGCGGAGTCAGCCCGTGGCTTCGTCGTCGTGGTCGGGCACCGCCCGCGCGACGAAGCCCGACGCCATCCCGACGGTGCGCGGGACGAGGTGCTCGAGCTCGGTCAGGAGCTCGTTCGGGTCGCTCGGGCGCGGCGCGCGGCCCGCGAAGAGCTCGTCGTCGTGCTCGCCCTTCGGCTCGCCCAGGCAGATCAGCGCGGGGCACCGATCGGCGAGGATGATCGTCAGCCAGGTCGCGAGCTCGACCGCGTCGTAGGGATCGTCCTCGGCGTCGATGAGCAGCGCGAGCGGCGGCGGCCCGCGGTGCGGCGTCTCGAGCTCGTCGTCGAAGATCGCGAGCGGATCGAACCCCACCGTCGCGAGGCCCGCCTCGAGCGCACGACGCCACTCGGTGTCGCCGCTGACGACCGTGACGACCATCGAGGACATCGCCGGCATCGTGACACGACGTGCCCGCGCGCGAAACCCGAGAGCGCATCGGGGGGTGGCGCCACGGACCCACGACATCTAACTTCGGCGCGCCATGGGCGAGCCGAGGACGCCGCGTGGGGCCGGTCACCGCCAGCCCGCCGAATGGGAGCCGCACGACGCGGTCTGGGTCGCGTGGCCCAGCCACGACGAGCTCTGGGCGCAGCTCCTCGGGGACGCGCAGGCCGAGATGATCGGCCTCTGCGAGGCCATCGCGGATCTCGACGAGGTCGGCCGGCCGCGCGGGGAGCAGATCCGCATGCTCGTCCCCAACGGCGTGCGGCACCTCGAGGCGTCCGAGGCGCTCGAGCACCTCGGCGTCTCCTTCTCCCGGATCCCCTTCGGCGACATCTGGATGCGCGACATCGCGCCGATCTTCGTGCGCAACGACGACGGCGAGGTCGCCGCGGCGTGCTTCGCGTTCAACGGGTGGGGCGGCAAGTACGTGCTCGACGGCGACGACCTCGTCGCCAGCCACGTCGCCGAGGCCGTGGGCGCGGAGGTCTTCGCGTTCGGCATGGTGCTCGAGGGCGGCGCGATCGAGCCCGACGGGCGCGGCACGCTGATCACCACGCGCCAGTGCCTGCTCAACGACAACCGCAACCGAGGCACGACCGTGACGACCCTCGAGGCGCGCCTGCACGAGGCCTTCGACGCGCGCCGCGTCCTGTGGCTCGACGAGGGCCTGCTCAACGACCACACCGACGGTCACGTCGACACGATCGCTCGCTTCGTCGAGCCCGGTCGCGTCGTGTGCATGAAGCCGAGCGGCGACGACGACCCGAACCGCGAGGTCCTCGAGACGATCGCCGCCGACCTCGCGAAGATGAAGGACGCGGAGGGCCGCCAGCTCCAGGTGGAGCGCATCCCGTCGCCCGGCCTCGTGACCGACCACGAGGGCCTCGTGATGCCGGCGAGCTACGCCAACTTCTACGTCGCGAACACCACCGTCGTGGTGCCGACGTACGGCTCACCGCACGACGACGAGGCGGTCGAGGCGATCGGGGCCCTGTTCCCCACCCGCCGCGTGGTCGGCAGCTCGGCCAAGGCGATCCTCACCGGCGGCGGCGCGTTCCACTGCGTCACGCAGCAGCAGCCCATGGGAGCGAGGCATTGACGACCCGCAAGCGACGACGGACCAGCAAGGTGAGCGACGAGCTCTCGGTGGCGGTGGTGCAGTGCGCGCTCGGCGACGCGCGCGAGCTCAACGTCGCCCGCGTGGTCGGGCACATCCGCGACGCCGCGGAGCTCGGCGCCAAGATCGTGCTGCCCCCCGAGCTGTTCCAGACCCCCTACTTCCCGGCCGAGCACGACGAGGACTACTTCGCGTGGGCCGAGCCGGCGAAGGACAACCCGACCATCGCGCGCTTCTGCGATCTCGCCAAAGAGCTCGACGTGGTCATCCCCTACTCGTTCTTCGAGCGCGCGGGGCAGGCCTACTACAACAGCCTCGCGATGATCGACGCCGACGGGCGCGTCCTCGGCGTCTACCGCAAGGCCCACATCCCCGAGGGGCCGGGCTACCACGAGAAGTTCTTCTTCCGCCCGGGCGACACGCCGCTCGGGGTCTGGGACACCAAGCACGGCCGCCTCGGCGTGGGCATCTGCTGGGATCAGTGGTTCCCCGAGCTCGCGCGCGCGCTCTCGCTGATGGGCGCGGAGCTGCTGCTGTACCCGACCGCAATCGGGAGCGAGCCGCGGAGCCACGAGGACACGAAGGACCCCTGGCAGCGCGTGATGCAGGGGCACGCGGTGGCCAACTCGATCCCCGTCGCGGCGGCGAACCGCATCGGAGACGAGGGCAAGATCGTGTTCTACGGCGCGTCGTTCCTGTGCGATCCGCGCGGCGATCTCCTCGGCGAGCTCGGGCCCGACGAGAGCGGCGTCCTCGTCCACGCGTACGACCGAGCCGCGCTCGCGAAGCGGCGCGCCTCCTGGGGCTTCTTCCGGGACCGCCGCCCCGATCTGTACGCCGCGCTCCTCGCCGCCGACGGCACCGAGTAACTACAAGGGCACCGGCACCGAGTTCGGATCGTCCGGCTCGGGCCGCGCGCCGCTCTGGCGGATCGCGCCCACGCGCAGGCCTCGCGCCTCGATCCGAGCGCGGAGCGCGGCGCCGATCCGGTGCCGGCTCACCGCGACGTCACCCGCGCGGAGGTGGACGGGGCTGAGCCAGCCGCCGAACAGCAGGTCCACGCGCGGCGGGCGGTCCTCCGTCCCGATGCGGATCGCGAGATCGCTCGGGCAGCGACCTCGCGCCACGAAGCGCAGCTCGAGGACGTCTCCGTCGAAGCGCGCCCCGTCGACGGCGAGGCAGTCGCAGAGCGCGGTCCCGCGATCTGGGCTCGCGGCGCCGACGATCGCGCGGCCGCCGAGGCCGGTCCGCGGGTCGCCGCCGCGCTCGAGCAGGTAGTAGTCGCCGCCCGCGAACACGAGCCGATGATCGTCCCGCGCCATCCAGTCGCGGACCGGAGGCTCCTCCACGGTTCGGATCAGGTCCTCGTCGCCCGCGTACCGACGGCGGTGGGCCACGTCGAGCACGTAGAAGTCGGCGTTGGTCTCGGGGCTCGTCGTGCGCCGCAGGACCCGACGCTCCGCGAGGTGGGGGAGCAGCGCGTAGGGCGCCTGGACCGACGCGTCGGGGGGGATCAGCGCGACGAGCGCGCGACGCCCGCGGGTGAGCGGGTCCGGGGCGTACGCCGCCGAGTCGAAGTCGAGGGACAACGGCGTCCCGCCCGCCACCGCGTGCCCCGTGAGGACACAGAGCGCGACGACCACGAGCACCGCGAACGGCGGCAGCCTTCGAGCCGCGACCGCCGCGCCTTCGAGCGCGCCGGCGACGAGGAAGGGCAGCCCCGGCGTCAGGTAGTGGACGTCGAGATCGGTCGTCGTCGGCCACTCGCTCACGAGGTTGATCGCGAGGATCGGCAGGGCCGGGATCAACCACCGCGGGCGCAGGAGCGGGAGCAGCGCGAGCGGCGCGAGGACCTTGGGCAGGTACGCGAGGCGCTGCGGCGCGGCGAGGTGGGCGAGCAGGTCGGCCGGGTGCGTCAGGAGGTGGATCGCCACCTCCGGCAAGCTCGAGCCGAAGCGACCGAAGTGGAGCTGGAGCGAGCCCTGGGCTGGCGCGTGCGTGGGGTGCAGGTAGAGGAAGAAGTAGAGGGCGTAGGCGAGGGTCACCGCGGCGACGCCCGCGATCGCCCGACGCCCGCTCGGGTGACGCCACGCGTGCACCGCCGCGGCTCCGAGGACGACGAGCGCGAGGTCCTCGCGACAGACAAGGACCCCGAGCGCGCCGAGCGCGAACGCCCGCGCGGAGCCCGAGTCGATCGACCACGCCAGCCACGCGATCGGGAGCACCGCGAGCGAGCCCGGGTGCACCTCGTAGCCCGCCACGTGCGCGGGGTTGGGATAGAAGAGCCACGCGATCGTCGCGAGCAGGGCCCCCGCCGGTCCGAGGTGGCGGGCGCCGATCTTCGCGAGCGGGAACGCCGCGAGCGCGAGCGCGAGCGCCTGCGCGAGGATGAGCACGACCGGAGTGCTCGTCGCCGCGCCCAGCGCGCCGAGCGGGACGAGCACCGGCGACAGGTGCAGGCCGTAGACGTGGGCGTCGACGAGCGGCTCCCAGAAGTCGAGCCGCACGAGGCCCCAGGCGATGCGCGTGTAGAAGGCGAGGTCGAACGTCTCGTTGTGAAACGTCGCGTAGCGGGCGATCCCGAGCGTCGCGAAGAGCAGGCCCTGGCAGGTGATGAGGGCGACGATCACGCGGCGAGTCGCCGGGGGTAGCTCGTCACTCGGCACGGGCGGCCGAGCTTACCCACTTGAGCCGCGAGGCGCCGCAAGCTAACCACGCGCCATGAGCGCACGTGGCCTCTATGCGATCGTGGACCCCGCGGCGACGCGGGCGCGCGACCCGGAGGTGATCGCGAAGGCGATCCTCGCGGGCGGCTGCGCGAGGCTCCAGCTGCGCTTCAAGGACGGGCCGGACCGAGCGCGGCTCGCGCTCGCGCAGCGGGTCCGCGCGCTCTGCGCCGAGGCGGGGGTGCCCTTCGTGGTCAACGACCGGCCCGACCTCGCGCTGCTCACGAAGGCCGATGGGCTTCACCTCGGGCAGGACGATCTCCCCATCGCGGCCGCGCGCTCGCTCGTCCCCGAGGCCGAGATCGGGCTCAGCACCCACGACCCGGCGCAGGCCCGAGCCGCCGAAGCGGCGGGCGCGGACGTCGTCGCGTTCGGACCGATCTTTCCGACCACGAGCAAGGCCGAGCCCGATCCGGTGGTGGGCCTCGACGCGCTCGCGGCGGTGTGCCGCGCCACCTCCCGACCCGTCGTCGCCATCGGGGGCCTGAGCCTCGAACGAGCCCCCGCGATTCGCGACGCGGGAGCCGCCTGGGGCGCGGTGATCGGCGCCGTCTGTGGCGCAGACGACCCCGAAGCCGCGGCTCGCGCCCTGCACCACGCGCTCGGAGGGGAGGCCTCGTGATCATCGAGATGCTCATCGGCGCGGGCATCGTCGCCGCCGGCGCGGCCGTCACGCGGATCATCGTCCGGCGCCGCGCCGCCAACGCGAAACCCGAAGACGACGCCAAGCCCTCGTCCGGCGAGAAGGAGAAGAAGCCGAAGAAGCAGCGGCGGAAGGACGAGGCCAAGGCGGCGCCCCTCCGCGAGGGCCCGCGCGGGCTGCGCGTCGGCGACGTCCTCCTCTACGCGGACTCCGAGCTCTGGCTCGCCGGCTGCCTCGAGCTCGACGAGGAGGGCTTCGTGGCGCGGGTCTTCGTCTGCCCCGGCGGCGAGCGCGCCGAGTACGTCGTTCAGCTCGACTCGGACGCCAACGATCTCGTCATGGCGGCCTCCACCGACGAGGTCCCCGACGGAGTGGTCCCCGAGTCGCTGCCGATCGGCGGCCGCAGGCTCCGCCTCGAGTCCCGCGGCGTGGCCGACGTGCGGCGCGAGGGTGAGCACCTCCCCCGATCGACGGAGCGCGCCAACTACGCGATCCTCGCCGACGTCGGCGGACGGACCCTGCTCGTGGTCGACTTCGTCAAGGGCCGGCGGCTCGCGCTGGTCGGAGACCGCGTCGGCCGGCACATGCTCGATCTGCTCCCCGGCGGGGACCTCGAAGATCGCTGACGATCAGGCGGAGCGCGCGCGCCAGCCGCCGCGGGCCGACTCTTCCTGCTCGAAGAACCGGAGCGCGCTGTTCATCGAGGCGACGAGCGCCTCGGTGACGATCTTCGCGGTGGCGTCCTCGGACGTCTTGAGCGCGTCGTAGTACCGCTGCCGCTCGGTGGCGTGGATGATCGCGGGCGGGTAGCCGCCGCGGACGAGCACCAGGTTCATGAGCAGCCGCGCCACCTTCCCGCTGTGCTTGGGGAAGGGGTAGATGTGGAGGAGCTGGTAGTGCGCCTTGGCCGCGAGCCGCAGGGTGTGGGTGGCCCGCCGCGTCTCCGCTGCGTTCATCCACGATACCAACTGCCGCATCTTGTACGAGATCTTCTCGGGCTTCGAGATGTCGTGGAAGTACATGCGGTGGAGCGGCATGTCCTTGCGGTACTTGGGCGGGCTCCGACCCTCGACCTCCTCGGGCGCCAGGGTGGCGTAGATCTTCTTGATCACCTCGAGAGAGATCGTCAGACGCTTTTTGTCGGCCAGCTCGCGCACGAGCTCGATCGCCGTCTGGTTCTGCTTGATCTCGTCGTAGACGGGACCGAGCGTCGCGTCGGGCGGCTCCTGCGCGTCGAGCGCGGCCTTGAGCTCGTCCATGTTGTACACGACCCCCTCGAGCGCGGAGTCGTGATAAATCCACGAGAAATCGAAGATCTTGTGGTACTCGGAGAGGGTCTCCGCGTCCGCTTTCTCGAGCTCCCCGTGGAGGATGTGGAGCGTCTCGTCGAGCCGTTGCGCCTGCACGCAGCAACCTCCAATCGAGTCGCGGCGAACAGCGCCGCAGGGCCGCGGATTGTATCGAATCCGGCCGAGCGGATCAATGATCTGCGCGAAAATTGACGCACTGCGGCGTCAAAGTAGCTCGTCGATCTGGTCCGCGACGTCGTCGGGATCCGGCACTCCACGTCCCACGTAGCGGATGGTCCCCTCCCTATCGATGAGCACCAGCGTGGGGATGTTGTTGACGTCGAACGCCAGCTGAGCCTCGCCTCGCTCGTCGAGCAGAGAGGGGAACCTCGCCCCGAAGACGTGGTGCGCGTGAGCCACGCCCGACACGTCGAGGCCGTGGTCGACGTTCACCCCGAACATCTGGATGCGGTCACCGTATCGTTGATGAACCTCGTTGAGCGCAGGGACCGACATCCGGCAGGGGCCGCACCACGAGGCCCAGAAGTCGAGCAACACCACGTCGCCGCGGAGGCCGGCGAGGGTGACCGGCTCCGAGCCTTCCACGCGTCGCAAAGACAGATCCGGCGCCGCGCTGCCGACGAGCGGGTGGTCGGGCGCGCCCTCGACGCCGAGGTAGCGCGCGAGCGTGATCGCGGCGACGATCGAGCCGACCAGCGCGAGGAACCCGAGGGTCCAGATCACTCGCTCTTTCGCGGTCACGCGACCTCCTGGGCGGGCAGCCGGATGCGAAAGCAGGCGCCCCCCTCGGGAGCCGCGACGCACTCGATGGAGCCGTCGTGCTCGAGGACGACCTTCTTCACGATCGCGAGCCCGAGGCCGGTCCCCTCGGACTTGGTCGTGAAGTAGGGGTCGAACACCCGCTCGCGGTCCTCCGCGTCGATGCCCGGTCCGTCGTCGCGGACCTCGACGATGGCGGTCGAGCCCTCGGCGCGGGTCGCGACGATGACACGCCCCCCACCCTCGGGTGCCGCCGCGGTGACCGCGTGGACCGCGTTTCGAACCAGGTTGTCGAGCGCGCGACGCAACATCTGGGCATCGATCTGCACCGTGGTGGGCCGTTCGTCCACCTCGAGGACGAGCGCGGGGGCCGGGACGTCCTCTTCGGCGTTCGACAGGGCGCGCAGATCGACCCCGCGCAGCGAGCGCGTCACGAACTCGGAGAGATCGGCCTCCTCGAGCGCGGCCACGGGGAGACGGGCGAACTCGTGGAACTCCCCGACGAGCCGGCGGAGCGTCGCGACCTCCTCCTCGACGATCGCGGCCGCGTCGTCGACCGTCCGCTGATAGCGCGCGTCGTCCCCCTTGTAGGTCCGGTGGACCTGCTGCACCGCGAGCTGGATCGGGGTCAGCGGGTTCTTGATCTCGTGGGCGAGGCGCCGCGCGAACTCCTGCCAGGCGCCGATACGCTGGAGGTACTCGATGCGGTCCCGGCTGTTGCGGATGTCGCGCACCATCGAGTTGAACGCTCGCGTCAGCTCGGCGATCTCGTCCTTCCCGTCGGACGGCACCTCGACGGTGAGGTCGCCGCGGCCGACGCGCTCCGTCGCGGCCGCGAGCACGGCGACGCGGCGCGTGACTCGACGCGAGACGATGATCCCGACGGCGAGCGCCACGATGATCACGCTCAGCAGGAACGCGATGTAGACCCCGGTGTAGAAGCTCGAGACGTAGGTCGCTCCGTCGACGAGCTGCGCGTAGACCTCGACCAGATCGCTGGCCCGCTGGTGAGCGCGGAACGGCTCCCACGGGGTCGCGAGGGTCACCTGCCACGTGCCTCCGTCGGCCGCCGGTCGCTCGAGGGTGAGCAGCCGGTTCCGCTCCGCGTCGAGTCGATCGGGGCGCTCGGCGCGCGCGAGCTCGTCTCCGTCGGCCGAGGTGACGACGACGCGAGCGACGTTCGGGTAGCGCGTCAGTGAGCCCTCCACGAACGCGTGGAGCCCCGCGCCGTCGTCGGCCTCCATCGCGACGTACGCGCGCCGATCGTAGGCCACCGCGTCGGCCGTCCGCTCCGCGTCGTCCCGGAGCGCCTCGAAGTGCCGCTGGTAGATCCCGAGCGAGTCCTGGAGCTGGTCGAGCACGCGCTGGTTGACGCCAACCCCGTAGGCCTCGCTCACCGCGCCCTGACCGAACCACAGCGCCCCTCCGAGCGTCACGACCGCGACCGCGACGATCGCCCCGAGGATCCGACGCTCGAAGCGCGACAGCCTCACGGGACGGCTACTCGTTGGGAGCGGAAGCGCAGCGTCCGCTCGGCCGACCCGATGCGTCGGTTGACGAACAGGCTCACGAAGGAG
Organism: Sandaracinaceae bacterium; assembly: GCA_020633195.1. GTDB lineage: Bacteria > Myxococcota_A > Polyangia > Polyangiales > Sandaracinaceae > JACKEC01. The sequence continues at coordinate 339,084 of JACKEC010000020.1, forward strand.
CCGAAGAACGCCTCGCCACCGATACGTCCACCTCCCGCGGGCTGGGACAGCCAACGGCGGAGACGGTGGATCTGCGCCGGGGTGAGCGGGTTCAGCTCGATCAGCGCGGCGAAGTAGATCCGCTCGCCGTGCAGGCTCGCGTAGTCGCGCGCCTGGCCGACGGCGACGCGGTCCGCGACGAGGCACCGACTGAGCACCGCGTCGAGGCTCGCGTGGGTCTCGTCGCGGTCGGCGTCGGAGCTGCGGTACTGCACCACGTACTCCTGTGGCCACACGTCCCACTGGATCCGGCAGGAGCGCACGGAGACCGCGATCGGGTCGCCGTTGGCCCGGTACGCGTAGATGCGCATCACCAGCCGCTCCCAGATCCCGCTCTCGAGCCGCTCGCGCAGCGACTCGTCGGCGAGGTCCACGGCCGAGAAGTGCACCGACGGAACCCCCTCTCGCCACTGGACGCCGAAGCGACGCTCGGGGATCGATCCCTGCGCGCTCGCCGCGGCGGGCACGAGCCAGAGGGCCAGGAGCGCCATGGAGAAGAAGCGCTTCATGGCTGGATCTGGATGAACCCCAGCAAGCTGGAGAACCCGAAGCTGAAGACCCCGACGACGGTGTCGATCCGGACGCCGACGTCGAAGGTGAGATCGATGGGGGCGCGGGCGAAGCCCTCGTAGCCGGGGATGGCGAGGACGAGGTCCTCGCGGTCGAGCAGCGTGTACGCGCCGACCAAACCGTAGAGCACCACCCCCCGCACCTCGTCGTGGCTCTCGTAGAGCCAGAGCGAGTACTCGACGTCGACGCGGCCGGAGAGCTCCTGCGCGCGCATCTCCTGGATCGCCGTCCCGAGGAGGTTCGGCGGGGCGCGGCGATCGAGGTTGTGCTCGAGCACGCGGGACGGGATCAGGTCGCTCATGTCGGCGACGTAGAAGCGATAGAAGAACGGGGCGTCCCCGACGGCAGCGCCGACGAAGAGGCCGAGCCGCAAGGCGTGGTGCGCCTCGGGGAGCCGGAACCACTCTCGCCAGCCGGCGCGGACGCGGACGAAGTCGTAGCTCGACCCGAGCAGCTGCGTGCCGAGGTCGGCGTCCACGAACACGTAGCGGCCCTGGGTGGGCAGCCCGGGGTTGTCCCGCTCGTCGAGCGCGACGCCGAGCTGGAGCGCGGAGACGAAGCTGAGCCCGTCGTGGACGTGGAAGTCGATCGGCACGATCTCGGTCCCGCGCCGGTGGCTCGCGGCCTCGGGGCGGTCGACCATCTCGAGGGCCTCGAAGTGCCAGTCGAGGGTGAAGCGCCAGCTGTCGGCGATGTCGGTGCCGGTCCCGATCGTCCCGCCGTAGCGGCGGTACTCGAGCACGGCGTTGCGCGCCGCCTCGCAGGGCAGGTCCATCATCGGATCGCTCGGGTCGCGGACGCACTCGTCGAGCGCGATGACGACGTCGTCGGCGCCGAAGAACTCGCGGCCGTTGTTGAAGAACAGCGATCCGGTGAGACCCCAGTCCCCGCCGAGGAAGCTCGCTTGGCCCAGCCGCAGGCGACCGCCCTGCTGAAGAATGGAGAGCAGCGCCGTCGCCTCGAGGCTCACCCCCGTGCCGAACAGGTTGAGCTCGGCGACGCTGATCCCGAAGTAGGGGTGCGCCTCCGAGTCCACCGCGTCGCTGTTGAGCAGCCCCTCCGAGAGGCCGAGCGCCACGCTCTGGATCACGAACGTGTTCCGCTCGGTCACCTGCACCACGAGCACGATCCGACCCCGGACGCTCCCTCGCTCGACCCTCAGCCACACGTCCTCGAACCACCCCGTGCCGAGCAGCCGCCATCGCAGCGCCTCGACGCGCGGGTCCTCGAGGTCGAGGGGCTGACCGAGCGTGAAGGGGACGTAGCCGCGGATCACGCCCTCGTCGGTGCGGTCGTTGCCGCGGATCTCGACGCGCTCGAGGAGGTACGGAGGCCGCGTCCGCGCGGTGTCGGCCTCGTCCTCGTCGGCCTCGGCTTCGACGTCCTCGGACGCGCCGTCCTCGACCTCGGTGTCCACCGCCTCCGTGTTCGGGACCTCGGCGTCCTCGGGTTCGGGGTCCTCGTCGTCGATCGCCTCGGCCGGCGCTTCGGGCTCCGCCTCGACGGGCGGAGCGGCGGGCGCCTCCTCGTCCTCGGACCCGCCCTCCTCGGCGGGAGCGTCCGCGGCGGGCGACTCGGGCGACTCGGCCGCGTCCTGCGCGGCCGCGGGAGCCGACACGAGCAGGAGCGCGCAGAGCGCGCACAGCGCGATGGAGCCCCCTCCTCGTCCGACCACGCCCGAACCCTAGCAGCCTCTCGTCACTGTACCGGGGGGAGCTTGCCGAGCACGAAGAGGATCAGGAGGCCGAGCACCACCACGCCGAGCGCCCACGCCGTGGCGCCACCGATCTGTTTGAGCGCGGCGGCCGGGTCGGCGGCGGGCGCCGGGCCCTTGGCCGGCTCGGATCCGGACTTCGCCACCGGCTTGGGGTGGGACTTCGGCTCCGGCTTCTCGGGCGTCTTCGCCTCGGCCTTCTTCGCCTCGGGCTTCTTCGCCTCGGGCTTCTTCGCCTCGGGCTTCTTCTCGGGCGCGGCCTTCGCCGCCGCCTCGGCCTTCGGTTCGGGCTTCGCCTCGCGAGACGCGGTGCCGGAGGGGGCTTTCTTTCGGCGCTTCTTCGACATGGGTTCCTCTTCGTCGGCGCGGCGGTCCGACCGGGCGGGGGCGCCGACGACCTCTGCGTCGACGTCCGAACGTACGTGGCGCGTGCTCTCGACGCTCTCGGCGCGGGTCACCGGCGACGGCTCCGCGGTGAGGTAGACCAGCTTCACGGTCTGGTCGCCGCGGGTCCGGAGCCGCGGCGGCGGCACGCTCTGCGGCCGCGGCCGGGCCTTCGGCGGCGGCGGGAGCGGCGGGCTCGTGCGGGTCGGGGAGCGCGCCTTCTCGCTCTGATCGAGCACGTCGACGAGCGCCATCTCCACGACGCGCAGGAACTGCCGGGTGTTCTCGCGCTTCTGAGGCGGCGCCGGGGACCACCCGTCGTCGCTGGGCTCCTCGATCGGGTCGGGCTCCACGGCCACGCGCGTCGGCGCCTCGAGATCGAGCGTCACGCGGAAGCGGCCCTGCTCCCAAGCGAAGACCTCGTGCAGATCGGTGGCGTCGCGACCGTCGAGCTCGATCGCGAGCAGCTCGCCGCCCTCGTAGAAGGCCTCGGCCTTGCGCCCCTCGTGGGTGAGCTCGAGCACGCCGGTCAGGCCCGCTTGCTCGCAGTAGCTCATCAGATCGACGGGCACGTGGACCGCGAGCGAACCGGTCTTGTGGACGTCGGTCCCTCGCGACACTGGCAGCGGAGGCAGGATCGGCTGCAGCTCGTAGCTCGCGGACTCGAGGTCGAGGAGGACGTCCACCGGATCCTGGCCGTCGTCGCGCCGCTCCTGATCGACGGCGATCTCCCCACCGAACAGCCGGACCGCTCCGTCGACGCCCGCGTCGGGGCCCGTCCCGGTGAAGCGGAGCATGCCGGTCAGGCGGCGCGACTCGCACTCGCGCAGCAGCTCCATCACCCCGCCATCGGAGAGCTGACCACGGAGCGCCGGAGGAAGTGTTCCCATCCCGGGGCGCATCATCACCCGCCGGGGCCGAGCGCTCAAGCGAGCCCGCAGGGAGGGGTCGTGATAGGGACGGCCATGCGCGTCGCCCTCGTGATCTTCCTGCTCGGCTGCGGAGCGGCGGCGCCGGCGGCCGACGCGAGCTCCTCGGCCTGCGAGGCGTCCCGCGCCGAGGCGCAGCGGACGTGGTCGGCGCTCGCCGAGGAGCTCGCGCGACCCGCCCCCGAGCGCGCCGCGTCCCCCATCGATGGCGCGGTGGAGCAGCTCGGCGCCCACGTGGCTGCCGTTCGCGAGCACCCGCCCGAGGAGGTCGACGGTCAGACCGCGCTCGCCGTGTCCGGCGCGGTGATGGACGCGATCGACGCGCTCACGGGCGACGTCCCCGCGCCGCTGCGAGCGCGCGTGGACGACGCGGCCGAGGCGCTGCTCACCGATCGCACGCCCGGCGGGTCGGTCCGCGCGGCGCGCGAGGCCGCCGCCGCCCTCGAGGCCGCGCTCCGCGCCACCGATCCCGTCGGCGCGGAGGCGCGCGCCGGGGCGAGCGCTCGGGAGAGCCTCCGACGCCGCGCACAGAGCGCCGCCGATGGCTACGGCGACGACCCGCGGGCCGGCGATCGCAGCGCGGCTCGCGCCGAGCGGGTCGAGGTCTCGCTGGAGCCCCCCGGCCTCGCCCTGCGCGAAGCCGCGGTCGAGGCGAGCCGCCAGGCGCGCGTGGACTGCCGCTTCTCGCGCGGCCTGGCGGTGCCCTCGATGTGACCTACGGGAAGATGCCCCGCTGGTCGTACGCGGTCATGAGGCTCTCGAGCGCGAGCGCGTAGGCCGCGATGCGCATCGAGATCCCGCGATCCCGCGCCATGGAGAAGACGCGCTGGTAGGTGCGCTTCATCATCCGCTCGAGCCGCGCGTCGACCTCTTCGAGGTCCCACGTCTCGCTGCGCTTGTTCTGGATCCACTCGAAGTAGCTGACGGTGACGCCGCCCGAGTTGGCGAGGACGTCCGGGAGGATGTCGACGCCCTTGTCCATCAGGATGCGCTCGCCCTCCGGCGAGAGCGGCCCGTTGGCGCCCTCCGCGACGAGCCGGACCTTGAGGGCCTTCGCCTCGGCTTCACCGACCTGGTTCTCCATCGCCGCCGGGATGAAGAGGTCGGCCTGGATGGCGAAGAACTCGTCGCGCGAGATCTCGTGGCCGGACCCGTAGCCCGCGATGGAGCCGTTCTCGCGGACGTAGTCCGCGAGCTTGTGCGGGTTGAAGCCCTCCGGGTTGTGGAGGTAGCCGGTGTGATCGCCGGTCGCGATGGTCGAGACGCCCAGCCGGTTCAGCAGCATCGCGGCGTGGGA
>JACKEC010000021.1 GCA_020633195.1 Sandaracinaceae bacterium
TCAGGACGCGCGCCGGCGACGGCGTCGACGGATGAACAGCCGCGTCGTGAGCGCGCCGACGCCGCCCCCGACCACGGCGGCGGTGACCGTGGAGCCCCAGCCCGCGAGCGCGGCGAGGGACCACACCGAGAGCGCCCCCGACGTCCCGATCGCGAGCGTCAGCGTGGCCTCGGACGCGCGCATCATCTGGTTGCCGAAGAAGCGCAGCCGGAAGAGCGCGAACACGAAGCCCGGGACGAGGAGCGGCGCCGCGACGACGGTGAGCGCCCACTCCACCACGCGGCCCCACCCGGTCGCGTCCGGCGCGGGGAAGATGAGCGCGAGCGGGCCTCGCGGCTCGTCGAAGTCCATCACGTCGGCGCCGCGGACCGAGAAGAGCGCCGCGACCTCGTCCTTCGAGAGCTCGAGGGGCTCGGCGGGCTTCGCGGGGGTCGCCGAGCGCTGCCGGGGATCACGATCCGCCTGTCGCGAGCCGCAGTGCGGGCACACCACCGCCGTCTCGCTCATGTTCTTGCGGCACTGGATGCAGGGGACGGGCACCTGCCCCAAGGATACGCCCGGCGGCGCGGCGCGCTCCCCGCGCTGCTATCCTCGGCCCCGGATGAGCGAGGCACGCATCCGCGAGCTCGAAGCCGAGGTGGCCCGGTGGCGCCGCGAGCACGCGCTCGGCGAGGCGATCGACGAGCGGCTCGAGCTCGCGCTGCGCGAGCGCCAGCCGATCGAGCGGGTCATGCCGTCGCTCCTGGATCTCCTGATCGAGCACGCCGGCGCGACCGGCGCGGCGGTGCAGACGCTCGACGAGTCGCTCTCCGAGCGCGTGTTCCTACAGGGCGAGGCCACCGTCGACGAGGCGCTCCTGGGCGCGGACGACGGCGTGGTCGAGACGGCCAGCGGCGTCGCGCTCGTGCACTGCCTCGACGTCGCGGGCGAGCCCTTCGGCCGCGCGTTCCTGTTCTTCCCGGTCCAGCCCGGCGACGAGGCGCGCTCGCTCCTGACCCGCTTCGCGGAGGAGGTCGACAACCACCTCGCGGCCATCGCGCAGGCCCGCCGCAAGTACGAGGTGTTCCGGTCGGTGAGCGACGCCCTCAAGGATCCGGTGCTGGGCCGCGGGCTCACCCGCGCGTGCGAGATCCTCCAGCGCCAGATCGACTTCGACGATCTCGTGCTCGTGTTCCGGCACGAGGACAGCCTCGAGGGCGGCGCGCTGCGTTACCGGATCCACCTCGACGGCGAGCTCGTGCACCGGGGCGGCGACGTCCGCGACCCGGAGCTCGATCACTTCGTCCGCCAGCACGCGGCGGCGTTCCTCGACGGCGACGACGCGCCGATCCGAGACCGCTTCGGGATCCGGCGCTACCGCGAGGAGGTGCTCATCACCGGCGTGCGGAGCGCGCGCGTGATCGGCCGGATGCTCGCGACGAGCCGTCAAGGCGAGTTCCACACCTACGACCGCGAGCTCCTCGATCGGTTCGCCGACTACCTGCGCCAGCGGATCGTCGACTTCAACCGCGAGTGGAAGCAGCTCTCGGTCATCTTCGACGGCGAGACCGTGGCGCGGCTGCTCCGCGAGGAGGACTACCACGAGCGCTGGCTCACCCCGCGAGACCGCGAGGTGGCGATCCTCTACGCCGACATCACCGGGTTCACCCGCGTGAGCGAGCAGATCCTGAAGACGCCCGAGGCGATCGGGCACCTCGTCGACACCTGGTCCGACCGCGTCGTCTCGGCGATCTGGCACCACCGGGGCGTGTTCGACAAGATGGTCGGCGACTGCGTGATCGGGCACTTCGGTCCGCCGTTCTTCGACATGAGCCCGCAGCAGGCGTGTCGGACCGCGCTCGACGTGGCGCTCGAGATCCGGGAGATCACGCGCCGCCTCGTGGACGACGCGTCGCTCGGCCTCCCCGTCGACGCGCCGCTCGACGTCGCGGTGGGCCTCCACTTCTGCCCGGTGTCGGTCGGCTTCTTCGGACCCAACGACGACTACACCGCGTTCAGCTCCGGCATGAACAACACGGCGCGGCTCCAGGGGATCGCCGAGGGCGGCGAGATCCTGTGCATGCAGCCGTTCGTCGACGCGCTCGGCGAGCCCGAGCGCTTCGGGGAGGCGAGCACCGCCGAGGTGAAGAACGTGGCCGACCCGCTCGTGTTCCGACCGCTGCTCGAGTAGCGGGTTCCAGCAGGCTGCTGAAATGGGTCCGAAGGGACCGTTTCGGAGCCTGCTCCGTGCCCGTGCCCTTGCCCGTGCCCGCCCGTGACCCGTGAGCGTTCCCCGTGCCCGAGATCACGCGCCTTCTGCGGGGACGGTTGACGGGAACGGTCCGGGCACGGGCACGGGCACGGGCATGCGCGCTTCGCGCGCGGCACGGAAGCAGGCTGCTTTTCAGCAGCCTGCTAAACGCGGTCGAGGACGCCGCGCAGCTCGGTGCTGAACGCGCCGCGATCCGCGGACGCCGCCTCGCGCTCCCAGGCGGGCGTGGTCTCGCGCCCCACGAGGTGCACGGACGCGCCGAGCGCGGCGGGCAGCGCGAGGTCGAGCTCGTAGATGTCGCCGCAGACGAGCGTCCGCTCCGGGCTCGCCCCGGTCGCGTCCCACAGGCTGCGCAGCACGTCGTAGTAGCGGCCGCGGCGCAGGTAGAGCGGGCGCGTGAGGCCCTCGACCGCGCGGCTCTCGGGGAGCGAGTCGAAGCGCGCGTCCGACCCCTCGGGGTCGACGAGGTGGAACTTGCGCGCGTTGCCGCGGACCTCCATCCGCGACAGGAGCGACGCGTCGAGGCGCTCGAGCTTGGCCACCACGTTGTCCGTGCGGGAGTTGCTGACGACGTGGACCGGGACGCCGAGGCTCAGCAGCGCCTCGACGACGTCGCGCGCGTCGGGCCGGAAGACGGTGTCCGCGTGCCGGTAGGAGTCGTGGAAGAGCGTCTCGAGGTGACCGAGCTCGATGGGCATCCCGAGCCCCTCGAGCACCAGCTGCGAGACGCAGCTCGAGAGGATGTACGGGTCGGCGTGCGAGGGCGCGACGATGCGGGTCTCGAAGCGGAAGCCGTGCGCGTCGGGCTCTCGCCGGACCTCCTCGACGGCCTCGGCCCACGCCTCGTCGATCGGGCGCCCCGCGAGCGCCTCGAGGCCGCGGCGGTAGTGGTCCAGGAACGGGACCGCCTCCGCGTCGACGTCCGTGAAGGTCCCGTCGAAGTCGAGGATGATCAGGTCGAAATCAGCCATCGGGCCGGGTCGCATAGCATGCGATTGTGGGATCACGTACTCTGTTCGCGGAGGGTGAGGATGCGCACGACCCACACCATCGGGCTCCTGGGGATCACGCTCGCGCTCGCGAGCGGGTGTCTCACCGAGCAGCGCTACATGGCGCCGGAGGGCGGAGGCGCCTGGGCCATCGCGGTTCAGCCGGACACGCCGCCGTTCTTCGAGTCGGAGGACGGCAACCTCTACATCGTCGAGCAGCGGGTGGAGTTCGAGTTCCGCGAGCCGACCGCCGAGGAGGCCGCCGAGCTCGGGAACGTGGCCGGCGTGAACATCCCCTACCCGACCCTCCCCTACGTCCGGCGCGACGACATCGAGGTGCAGGTCGACTGGACCCTGTCGAACGTCTCCGACTCCACCGTGACCGTCTCCGTCACGGTCAACGGGATCAACGAGTTCAACGAGTACAACCCGGGCGTCCAGGTCATCGACGAGGAGCTCGTCGTCGACTTCGCGCAGTGGGAGCGCACCGTCCTGCTCGACCCGGGCGAGCGCCGCACCGGCACCATCCGCGAGGAGGAGCTCGACGAGGTCGCGGTCGACCTCGCGACGGTCGTCAACGGCGTCCCGAACGCGAACCAGATCGTCTACTTCGAGAACCAGTCGTTCAACGATCGGCGCTCGATGCTCTACATGCCCGACGTCATCCCCGCGCTGACGGGCGTGCGCATCGGCATCCGTTCGCAGGGCACCGACGGCGACGGCAACCCGATCCCGGTGCTCCTCGAGTTCACCGTCCGAATCCGCGACAACCGCGAGATCCTGGTGCAGGGCGACGACGAGCCGTGGCCGCTGCCCACGCCCATGCTCTTCGGGCCGGCCGACATCCCGCCGCCCGAGACCCCGTAGCTCACATCGTCGGCGCGACGATCTCGCCGAAGCGACCGTCGAGGGTGAGCGCCCCGTCGACGGGCACCACGTCGGGCGACACCGTCCCGAGGACGGTGCCGTCGACGAGGCCATACGGCACGAAGTCCGCCGTGGTCTGGACCGACGCCACCGGCAGCGCCGGGCCGCCGTCGTTCATCGCGAACGTCGCGAGGTGGTAGGCGAGCAGCGCGAAGAGCCCCGTCACCTCCTCGCGATCGGGCCCGCTGAGCGGCGCGTCCGCGGCGACCCCGAGCTCGGTGATCTCGACGTCCCCGAAGGTCGCGTCGCCCGCGTCGGTGCTCGTCACGCGGCCCACCAGCGTCGCGGAGAAGCGGCCCTCGAGCCCGTCGGCGTAGACCGGCGCGCCGGGGAACGGCGCCACCGACACCGACACGCCGCCGAGCTGCACCTCGATCGAGCCGTCCGCGCGCGTCGTCGCGACGGGCGGCAGCGACGTGTCGATCTGCACCATCGACGGCGCCACGATCATCGACGGCGCCACGATCATCGACGGCGCCACGATCATCGACGGCGCCACGATCATCGACGGCGCCACGATCCCGCGCAGCCCGCCCGCCTGCCACTCGCGGTGCAGCACGGTGTTGACCACCACCCCGGACACGACGTTGCCCACGCCCGTGGCCGCCATCGTGACGCGAGGCGCCGACGACGAGACGGGGACCCCGAGGGACGCGCGGACGTCGGGCGACGTGGTGGCCCCGTAGCCGGTGCCGAGCGTGAAGGTCATCCCCGTCGGGGTGACCTCCACGTCGTCGTAGCGGGAGGTGAAGGTGAAGCCCGTGGTGGCGCCGTCGAGCGTCGGCAGATCGAACGAGGGCGGCAGGCTGCGCACCTCGATCGTCGACAGCAGCGTGTCGAGCAGGCCGCTGAGGTTCTCGCCGATGAAGTCGCTGATGCTCGCCCGCAGGTCGCTGCCGCCCGGCCCGGTGATGTGGTCGGAGACGCCTCGCTCGACGAGCCCGCGGATCGAGTCGCTCACGGGGAAGCCGATCACCGTCGAGTCGAGCATCGGGAACACGCTCGTGACGGTGCCCACGTCGACGGTGTTCACGCGCAGGACCTCGGCCTCGAGCTCGCCGGCGGCGTTCGTGAAGACGCGGATGTCGATGTTCACGTGCACGAACCCGATGTCGATCGTCCCGTCCGACGCGATCGCCACCCAGCTGCCCGCCGCGTACGGCAAGAACGACGTGGTGCTGATGCGCTCGCGACCGCTCACGCGGACGTTGAAGCGGACGTTCTCGAAGCGGCCGTCGAAGCGCAGGCCCTCCGCGGTCGGGGTGAGCGAGCTCGCGTACGGCCCGGGCGTCTCGTTGCTCACGTAGCCGATCGCCGTCTCGATCATGCAATCGGAGCTGGCGGGCGCGGCGGTGGCGTCGCAGCTCGTGGTCTTGATGTCGCGGCCGCCGGTGGTGAACTGCTCGTCGAGCAGCTCGCTGATGAGGCCCCCGGCGAGCGCCGTCGAGAAGACGTCGTTGAGGCTGTCGAGGCCATCGTCCGGGTCCCCGTCGTCGATCGCCTCGGGCGACAGGTGCATCGACAGCGCGGCGTCGAGGGTGCGCGTCGGGTCCTGCCACGAGGGCGCGAGCAGGTAGCTGCACACCTCGGTGGTGAGCCCGCCCGAGCCGTTCTCCGCCTCGACGATCACGTTGTTGATGCCGAAGCGCGTGGGCAGATCGACCTGCACGAGCCCGAGGTCGTCGGCCGTGACGTTGGCCCCGTTGACGCTCACCCGCGACAGGTCGTCGTCGACGACGAGCAGGTGCACCTCGAGGGTGCTCGCGGCCTCGACCGTCAGCTCGCTGCCCGGCGCGGGGTAGACGCAGCGGATCGCGGGCCCCGAGATCGCGGTGATCCCGCCGTCGAGGTCGCCGTCGTCCTCGCGCCCGCCGTCCGAGCTCGACGCGCCCCCGTCTCGCGGCGGCGGCGGCGGCGCGGAGGAGCGCTCATCGCACGCGCTCGAGAGCAGGAGCGCCCCCGCGCAAAGAAGCCTCACCACGATCTTCATCGACGTTCCCCCCAAGCTCTGCCAGCCATCTTACTCCGGCGATCCCCACCGAACACGGGTTGGGGAACCACCGCGTAAGCGCCCTGCTATCGTGCGGGCGTGGACCGCACCTTCCACCTCCCGACCTGCCTGCTGCGACCGTGGCGCGTCGACGACCTCGAGTCCTTGGTCCGACACGCCAACGATCCCCGCGTCTCGGCCACCGTGCGCGATCACTTCCCGAGCCCGTACACGCGCGAGGACGGGCAGCGATGGCTGGCCCACGCAGCCCGCGCGGGGCGCGACACGAGCCTCGCGATCGAGGTCGACGGCCACGCCGTCGGCGGCGTCGGCATGATCGCGGGCGAGGACGTGCACCGGATCTGCGCCGAGATCGGCTACTGGCTCGGGCACGCGTTCTGGAACCGCGGCGTGATGACGGACGCGGTGCGGGCCTACTCGGAGCACCTCCTGCGCGACCGCGGCTTCCTTCGCCTCGAGGCCCCCGTGTTCGCGATCAACCCGGCGTCCGCGCGCGTGCTCGAGAAGGCCGGGTTCGAGCGCGAGTCGGTCCAGCGGCGCGCCGCGATCAAGACCAACCAGGTGATCGACGTCTGGCTCTACGTGCGCCTGGCGTAAGCTGATCGCGATGACGAAGACGTTCTGCCGGATCTGCGAGGCGGCCTGCGGCCTCACCTACGAGGACGGCAAGCTGCGCCCCGACCGCGAGCACCCGGTGAGCCGCGGCTTCGTGTGCGCCAAGGGGACGCGCTTCCTCGAGGTGGCCGAGCACCCGACCCGCCTGCGGACGCCGATGGTGCGGCGCGATGGCCTGGCGCGACGCGCGAGCTGGGACGAGGCGATCGAGACCGCCGCCTCGCTGCTGCGCCCCATCCTCGACCGGCACGGGCCCCACGCGGTGGGGCTCTACCTCGGCAACCCGCTCGCGTTCGCCTCGATCGGTCAGGTCGCCGCGGTGTTCCTCGCCCGCGCGCTCGGGACCCGGAACGTGTTCACCGCGGGCAGCCAGGACTGCAACAACAAGTTCGCCGCCGCGCAGCTCATGCACGGCAGCCCGGTGATCCAGCCGGTCCCGGACTTCGAGCACGCCGAGCTCGCCGTCCTCTTCGGCACCAACCCCGCCGTCAGCCAGGCGAGCTTCGTGCACCTCGAGGGCGGCGCGACGCTCTTCGACAGGATGCGCGCGCGCGGCGCCCGGATGATCTGGGTGGACGTCCGCGAGACGGAGAGCGCGAAGCGCTGGGGCGAGCTGGTGCGCGTCCGCGCGGGGACCGACGTGTGGCTGCTCTTGGCCTTGCTCGGTCTGCTCGCGCCGCCGGCGTCGACCGACCCGCGGGTCGAGGGGCTGGACACGCTGCTGTCGCTCGCGAGGGAGATCACCCCGGCTCGCGCCGCCGACCTCACCGGCCTCTCGGAGGCGGCGATCCGCGACCTCGCGGCCGCGATCGAGCGCTCGCCGCGGACCGCGCTGCACATGTCGGTCGGCGTGAACCAGGGGCCGTTCGGCACGCTCGCCTACGTCGCGCTGCAGGCGCTCGCGTTCGTGACCGGCAACTACGACGCGCGCGGCGGCTCGCTCTTCTCGCCCCTCGGGGTGAAGGGCGCGCGGCTCGCGCGTCGGGCCGGCTTCTTCACCCGTCAGGACCGGAGCCGCGTCGGCGACTTCCCCACCGTCTTCGACTCGCTGCCCGGCGGGATCCTCGCCGACGAGATCCTGACCGAGGGCCGCGAGCGCGTCCGCGCGATGATCGTGATCGCGGGCGACCCGCTGCAGTCGATCCCCGGCGCGGCGCGGCTCGAGGAGGCGTTCGGGTCGCTCGACGCGCTGGTGTGCCTCGACCTCTTCGAGAGCCGCACCGGCCGTCTCGCCGACGTGCTGCTGCCCGCCACGAGCTGGCTCGAGCGCGCGGACTTCGCGCTCCCCGGGCTGCCCCTGCAGATGGTCGACCTGATGCAGACGACGCCCGCCACGATCCCGCGCGTCGGCGAGGCGCGCGCGGACCACGAGGCGATCGCGCAGCTGTCCCTCGCGCTCGACCGACCGCTGTTCGGGTCCCGGCTCGCGTCGCGGACGCTGGCGCGCCCCGGGCTCGCCGATCGCGCGATCCCGGCGCTGACGGAGCTCGCGTGGCGCGCGCTCGACCGCGTCCCGGCGCGGCGCGGCTACGGGGTCCAGGTCGGGACGCCCCAGCCGGACACGTACCTCGGCCGCGGGCCGATGACGCCGGGGCACAAGGTGCGCTTCTGGGATCCGGCGCTCGACGCGGAGCGGGAGCGCCTCGCTCGACACGCGGCCGCCCAGAGCGGCTTCGTCCTCCTCGGCCGGCGACGGCGCATCGGGCACAACAGCTGGCTCCATGGGGGTACCCGGGAGGGCACGCCGGAGGGCGAGGCGTGGATGGCGCGCGTCGACATGCAGCGGCTCGGCGTCGAGGACGGCGACGCGGTGACCCTCCAGACGACGCAAGGGAGCTTGTCGATCCCCGCGCGGGCGAAGGACGGCGTGGCCGAGGGCACGGTCGTGGTGCCGCACGGCGAGCGCGAGGTGAACGTCAACGCGATCCTCCCCGCGGGCGCGGCGCACGTCGAGCCGCTCAGCGGCATGTGCGTGATGACGGGCGTCCCCGTGGACGTCCAGCCGCGGGCGCGGCGCGAGGCGTCCACGGCGGCGCCGTGAAGGTCCTGTTCGTCGGCAACTCCTACACGCTCTACGGGGACGTCCCGGGTCAGGTCGCCGCGCTCGCCGCCGCCGACCCGGAGGGCCCCGCCATCGAGACCGACCGCGTCGCGCAGGGCGGCGCGACCCTCAAGCTGCACGCGACCCCGTCGCCGGGATCGGGGACGGGCGCCTGGGATCGCGTCGCCGATCCTGAATGGACGCACGTCGTCTTGCAGGAGAAGAGCACCGGGACCCTGCACGACGCGCCCGACTACCACCGCTACGTCCGCGCGCTCGGCGAGCGCGTCCGGGGCGAGGTCCTCCTCTACGAGACGTGGGCTCGCCGCCCCGGCCACGAGGTCTACCGCTGGGGATGGTCCGGCAAGCGCCCGAGCACGATGCGGCGCCGCGTCCGCGCCGAGCTCGAGCTCGCCGCCCGCGACCTGCGCGCCCGGATCGTCCCCGTCGGCACCGCGTGGGAGCGCTGCATGGAGCGCTACCCGGACCTCGATCTCTACGACGCCGATGGCCACCACGCGTCGGCGATCGGGAGCCACCTCGCGGCCTGTACGTTCTACGCGTTCCTGAGCGGGCGCGACGCGGCGCAGAGCGACTTCCTCCCTCCGGGGGTCGACGCGGACGCGGCCCGGCGCGTGCGCGCCGCGGTCGCGAGCGTCGTTTAGAGGGTCGAACCGCTAACGGCCGGATGGATCGCGTTCGCGCCGGGTTCTGCCGGTGTTCCGGCGCGACGAGGCGATGCCGAGTATCGTCGAGGAGCGATGGGGCGCCCGCGGAATGCGGCCCGGGCGTGAGGCGCCTCGCCGTTAGCGGTTCGACCCTCTAGAACTCGTCGCGCGAGAGCGCGCCGGTCACGCCAGCGGGCGACGGCGGCTCCTCGGCGGCCGGAGCCTCGGTCGGCTCGGTCGCCGCGGCCGGGGTCCGGGGCTCGCGGTGGTGCGCGCGCGCAGGCGGCGCCTCGGGCGCGGGGGGCGCCTCGACGATCGGCGGCTCCTCCGGCGGGGTGGTCTCGGGGCGCGGCGCCTCGACCGTCACGGAGGGCTCCGTCGGTCGCACCGTCCGCACCGGCTCGGTGGGGCTCGAGGCGCCCACCGTCACCCGGTCCTCGACCTCGGCGGGGGCGCCCGCGATCGGCCGCGGGTCGGTCGCTCGCGGTTCGGGCTCGTCTCCGCTCGGCGACAGCAAGCCGAGCCCGGCGGCGCCGAGCGCCAGGGCGACGCCGGCCGCGACCGCGACGCGGACGGCGGGTGTGGGCGAGCGCGCCGCGACCTCGTTCGCCGCGACCTCGCTCCCCCCGGCGTCGCACGCCTCCTCGGGGGCGTCGAGCGTGGCGACCTCGTCGGGGTGCGGCCCATCCTGGGGCGGCGCCGCCGGCTGCGAGGGCGCGGCCTCGACGGGTGGCGGCATGCTCGGCGGGGCCGGCTCGCGGAACTCCGAGCCGTCCGCGAAGGGCTCGAGGGCGCGCGCCATCTCGACGACGGTCGGGTAGCGCCTCGCCGGATCCTTCGAGAGCGCCCGCTCGACGATCGCGATCAGCTCGGCGGGGACGTCGGGTCGACGCTCCGCGAGCGGGGGCACGTCCTCGGTCGCGATCGAGACGAGCAGCGCGCCGTAGTTCGACGACGGGAAGGGGACCTGGCCGGCGAGCATCTCGTAGAGGATCACGCCGAGCGCCCAGATGTCGGAGCGCTCGTCGATCCCCTCCGCGATGACCTGCTCGGGGGCCATGTAGCGGGGGGTTCCAACCAAGTTACCGGTGCCCGTGAGGGGCACGACGTCGCCCTCGTGAGCGTCCGGTCGGAGCTTCGAGACGCCGAAGTCGAGGACCCGCGTCGTCGTCTCGCCGCGGGCCGTCCGCGTGACGAAGAGGTTCTCCGGCTTGAGGTCGCGGTGGACGATGCCGGCGCGATGGGCCGCCTCGACGCCCTCCATCGCAGGAAGCAGGAGGCAAACGGCCTTGTCCGGGGCGAGCGGCGCCTCGCGCTCGAGGAGCTGCCGCAGCGACTCGCCCCGGAGGTACTCCATGACGAGGTACCCCGAGTCCCCCTCGGTGCCCACGTCGAGCACCCCGACCACGTTCGCGTGCTCGATCCGCCCCAAAAACTTGGCTTCGCGCACGAAGCGCTCGAGCGCGGCCTCGTTCCCCGGGCCCCCGCGGAGCCACTTCAGCGCGACCTTTCGCCCCGAGACCTTGTGCCGCGCCGCGAAGACGACGCCCATCCCGCCGCGGCCGAGGTGGCCCTCGAGGAGATAGCGATCTCCGACCGTGTCCCCGATTTCTGGATCGCGCACGACATCTTGCAGGGGCTCGCTCACCGGTCGAGCCCGTGCTTCTTCATCAATCGATGGAGGTACGTGCGGTTCAGTCCCATGGCCTCGGCCGCTGCTTTGACATTACCCCCAGTTCGACCGAGCCACCCGCGCACCACCTCGCGCTCGAGGTGCGCGAGCCACTCGTCGCGGACGTCCTTGAACGGGCGATCGAGGTCGGGCGAGGGGAGCGTCGTCGCCCGCGCGGGGACCTCGCCGCTCTGCGCGCGAGCCTCCTCGACGCCGAGCGCCACGCTGCGGTCGACGAAGTTGCGGAGCTCGCGGACGTTCCCCGGCCACGGCTGGGTCTGGAGCCAGGCGAGGGTGTCCGCGGTCAGCGGCTCGGCGCCCTCGGGGAGGAAGCCCTGGGCCAGCATCCCGATGTCCTCGCGCCGCGCCCGGAGCGGGGGCACGTCCACCACGATCACCGCGAGGCGGAAGTACAGGTCCTCGCGGAAGCCGCCGACGCCGACGAGCGCGGCGAGGTCGCGGTGGGTGGCCGCGACGAACCGCACGTCGACGGGGCGATGCTCGGACTCGCCGACGCGCCGCACGGTCTTCTCCTCGAGGACGCGCAGGAGCTTGGGCTGCGCCGCCGCCGGGAGCTCCCCGATCTCGTCGAGGAACAGCGTGCCGCCCGACGCCGCCTCGATCGCCCCCTCGCGCGGGCCGCTCGCGCCGGTGAACGCCCCGCGCGCGTGGCCGAACAGCTCCGACTCGAAGAGCGCCTCGGGGAGCGCGGTGCAGTCGACGGTGATGAACGGGCCGCCGGCCCGCGCGCTCGCCTCGTGCATCGCGCGCGCGATCAGCTCCTTGCCGGTCCCCGTCTCGCCGACCACCAGCGCCGTCGAGTCGGTGCGGGCGATCCTCGAGAGCCGGGCGAACAGCTCGCGCATGGGCGCGCTGGTCCCGCGCAGCGGGCCGAAGGCGTCCGTCGGCCAGAGGAACACGCGCTGCGGCTCCTCGCCGAGCGACACCTCGAAGACGGTGGTCCCGACCCGCACCCGCGCGCGCGCGCCGAGCTGCGCGCCGTCGACGCGCAGGTCGTCGACGTAGGTCCCGTTGCGGCTGCCGAGGTCGCGGACCCACGGCGCCCCGTCGCGCCACGCGATCTCGGCGTGGAGGCGGGACACGGTCCGATCCGCGACGCGGACGCCGGCCGCCTCGGCGCTCCCGATCACCGTCGGCTCCGTGATCCGCAGCTCGTGGGCGCCGTCCTCGTCGGTCCAGCGCAGGACGAGCACGTCGCGCAGCACCTGGCCCAGCGCGCGCCCAGGAGCCGTCAGGGTGGCGCCAGGTCGATCGGGCACGCGTCGAGCCTATCAACGGGTCGGTCGAGGTGTCGACTGCAGGCGACACTCGTCGACGGCCCGAGACACGGGCCCGCCGGGCCCCGCGCGCGAGCCCCGCGTCCGTCGCTGGCTCGGGCGTTGCCCTGTCCGTCGAACGGTGACGGAGCTCCAGGACGAGGGTGGGGACGAGGACGACGCGCCGCGCGGGCTCACGACGGGCGACGTCGTCGCGAAGCGCTACGAGATCCGCGAGGTCCTCGGCGAGGGGGGCATGGGGGTCGTCTACTCGGCGCGCCACGTCCTGTCGGGGCGCAAGGTCGCGCTCAAGTGGGTCGACTCGACCTCGGCGGTCATCCACGGCCTCCTCGAGCGCTTCGTGCGCGAGACGCAGGCGATGGGTCGAATCGAGCACCCCAACGTGGTGGGCGTGCTCGACGCGGGCATCGAGCAGGACGCGGCCTACCTCACGATGGAGCTGCTGCGCGGCGAGTCGCTCCGCGACGTCATCGACAGGGACGCGCCGCTCGACCCCGCCGAGGCGATCGCGCTCCTGATGCCCGGGATGCAGGGCGTCGAGGCGGCGCACCGCGCTCGGGTGATCCACCGCGACCTCAAGCCGGAGAACCTCTTCGTCGTGCGCCAGGCCGATGGGTCCTTCGAGACGACGAAGGTCCTCGACTTCGGGATCTCGAAGCTCACCGAGCGGCCCGTCGGCTCGGTGTCCACGGTCACGCAGGCGGGCAGCATCATGGGCACGCCTCACTACATGTCGCCCGAGCAGGCGCGCGGCGCGGCGGTCGATCTGCGCGTGGACGTGTGGGCCCTCGGGGTGATCCTCTACGAGCTGATCGCGGGCGATCCGCCCTTCGACAGAGACAACTACGGCGCGCTGATGATCGCGCTCGCCACCGAGCCGCACACCCCGCTGTGCGAGGCGAGGCCGGGGGTCGACCCCGACCTGAGCGACATCATCGACGCGGCCCTCGAGAAGCGGCCCGAGGATCGCTGGGAGAGCGTGGCCGCGATGGCGCGAGCGCTCGAGCGACACACCACGGTCGCGTTCGAAGAGCCGATCCGACGCGCGTCGGATTTCCCACCCTCGATCGAGGCGGCGCCGATCGAGCCGCCGGCCGACACGAGCTCGATCGCGAGCGCGAAGACGGAGCTCGGCTACTCGTCGGGGCGCGTGACGCTCCCCTCGCGCCCAGCCGCGCTCGCCGCCCCGACCGAGGCGAAGCCCTCGGGGGGTTGGAAGCTCCTCGTTGGTGTTGCCGTGATCGGGCTCCTGGTGGGCATCGGCTGGCTCGTCGCGTCGCCGGGATCCCCGGACGCACCAGAGCCGGTGCGGCCAGCCGGCGAGCGAGCGACCCCGGGCGCCGACGATCTCGAAGTGGAGAGCCCGCCCGTCGCGTCGGCTCCCACGCGGGCGGACGCCGGTCGGGACGAGGCGCTCGAGGACGAGCCGCCGCCCGTCGCCGTCGCTCCGGCCCCAGCCGACCCGCCCGCCGCGAGGCCCGCGCCGCGGCGGCGTCGCGCCCGGCCGCCGTCGCCCACCGAGCCGGCGTCGATCGACGAAGACGTCGCCAGGGGGCGCTCCGGTACGCTATCCCGAGAGGAGTTCTTCTGATGCTCGCCCGTCCGCTCGCGCTGGTCCTCGCTCTGTCCGCGGTCGCGCTCGCCGCCCCGGCGCGCGCTCAGACCGAGGACGCTCAGACGGACGAGGCACCGCCCGCGTACGAGGCCGCCGTCGACGAGGCCGTCGACGCGTTCCAGGGCGGTCGCTGGGAGGAGGCGCGGAGCGCGTTCCGCCGCGCCCACGCGATCTCGCCCAACGCGCGCACGCTCCGCGGCGTGGGCATGGCGGCGTTCGAGCTCTCCGCCTACCTCGAGGCCGCCGAGGCGCTCGAGGCTGCGCTCGCCGAGCCGCGACGCGCGCTGACCGAGCGTCAGCGCGCCCACGCGAGCGACCTCCTCGCGCGGGCCCGGAGCCACCTCGGCGCCGTCGTGATCCCGCCCGCGCCCGTGGGCGCCGAGCTCCTCGTCGACGGAGCGCCTCGCTCGGCCGAGGGGTGGCCCGAGGACGCGGCGCGGCTGACGCTCCCCGAGGGCGCGCACACGATCGGGATCCGCGTCGAAGACCGCGAGGCACACGCGGAGCTCGAGCTCGCCGGCGGATCCGAGCAGCCGGTGGACATCGACCTCGCCCCGCTCGCCGAGCCCGTCGCGCCGCCGCCCGTCGTCGTCGCCGCGCGGCCTCCGCTCGAGCCGACGCCGCCGCCCCCGACCGACGACGGCTCCGCGGCCACGGCGGGCTGGGCCGTCTTCGGCGCCGGCCTGGGCGTCGCCGCGGTCGGCGCGATCCTCCTCGGCGTCGGAGCCGCGGACGCGAGCGCGGTCCAGGGCGCCGCGCCCGGCACCGAGTGGTCGACGCTCGAGGCTCAGTACGACCGCGCGCCCGCGCTGATGGGCGCCGGCGGCGCGATGCTCGGGGTGGGCGCGGTGAGCGCGATCGTCGGCGTCGTCCTCGCCCTCGCCGGCGGCGGCGACGACGACGCTCGGGTCCAGCTCCGCGGCAACGAGCTGCGCGTGGCGTTCTAACGAGGCACGAGCGCGGCGCGGCGGAGCGCGGGGAGCACCGAGCCGATCAGGTGAGCGTGGACGCTGTGGTCGTCGACCCCGTCCGACAGGGACGAGGCGTTGACGAGCAAGACCATCGTCACGTCCTCGCGCGGGAAGTAGTGCGCGTAGGACTCGAACCCGAACAGGCTCCCCGAGTGTCCCCACGCTTCGCCCTCGGGCCACACGTAGTGCTCCACGCCGAGGCCGTAGCCGACCGCGGAGTGCTTCGGGTCCGCGGAGTCGATCGCCTCGGTGAGCATCTCGTCGCGCGACCTGGCCGAGAGCAGCGCGTCGGTTCGGAAGAGCGCGTCCATGAACCGCATGAGGTCCAGGACGTCGGTGGCCACGCCCGCGCTCGGGCTGCGGAGCGTGCTCGCGAGGAAGTCGTCCCAGCTCGACTCGACGTACCGCTCGTCGCCGTAGAGGTCGAGGTAGCCCTGCGCGATGTCCTCGTAGGCGACCCCCGGCGCGTAGCTCGTCGCGCTCAGCTCGAGCGGGTCGAGCAGCTCGTCGCGGAGCACCTCCTCGAACGGCCGGCCCGTCGCGTCCTCGATCACCCGCCCCGCGAGGATGTAGTTGGTGCTCCCGTAGCGGTGCGCGGTCCCCGGCTCGAACAGCGACTGGCCGCGGATCGCGGAGAGCGCGTCCTCCTCGGTGGGCACCCACCCGGGGTTGTCGATGCTCCGCAGGTACCACGCCTGGTTGGTGTAGCTGGGCACGCCGCTCGTGTGATTCAGGAGCATCCGCAGCGTGATGCGGTCACTGTTCGCGACGGCCTCCGCGACCTCGGCGGGGAGGTGCCCGGCGATCGGGGCGTCGAGCGACAGCACGCCTCGCGCCTCGAGGATCAGCGCGACGGTCGCCACCAGGGTCTTCGTCATCGAGGCGATCGGCATCCGGTGACAGACCTGCGCGCTCACCCCGTGCGCGAGATCGACCTCGCCGGAGGCGCCCATCCACAGTCCGTCCGCGTCGCGGATCAGCGCGATGGCGCCCGGGAGCCGACCCGCGACCTGCTCGTCGAGGGTCCGCTGGTAGAGCGCGGCGCGCGCGTGCGTCGGATCTGCGGTCCGCGGCTCACACGCCGAGACCGCGGGCCGCGGGGAGGCGCAGCCGAAGCCGGCCAGGACCAACGCGACGACGAGCCGCCTCATCGGTCCGCCAGGAGCGTCATGGGGACGGTGAGGCCCACCGCGACCTGCGCGGCGACGAACAGCGGCAGCGAGTTGCCCGGCGCGAACGGGGCCAGGACCGTCTCCGCGTAGCGAACGAAGAGGCGCACCCCGGGCGCGCCGGCCTCGCGCAGATCGAACCCGATCGCCGCCGCGGCGGTCAGGCGGACCATCGCGCGCGGGTCGTCGGCGCGGGCCACGAGCGCGTCTCCCGCGTCGTTCGCCGCGTACGTCGTCACCGGCGTGCCCGTGACCTGCGCGCCGACGCCGAGGCCGAGCTCGCCGTAGAGACCGAACGAGAAGACGGCGCGCTGGACGAGGCTCGTGTCGAGGTAGGCGCCCGTCATGATCCGGGGGTGGTGGAGCCAGCCGAGGTGGACCGCCTGCGCCATCTCGTAGGCGCCCTCGCGCACGTAGCGGACCTCGTAGCCGACCTCGACGCCGGGGTGCACGGCGTTGGGGGTGTAGCCCAGCGTCTCGCTCATCACGGCGAGGCTGACCGGGTGGGCGGGGTCGGTCGCGGACTGCGCCCGCGACGTCGCCGGCGCGTGCGCGAGGAGCGTCGCCGCGATTAGCAACGGAGCGCGAGAGCGGGTCATGCGTCGAAGTGCCCGCGCGAGCGCGGACCGTTCAACGCGATCGGCCTACTGGCTCAGCGCGCGCAGCGCGGCGCGGTCGTCCGGGTCGAGCTCGAGGGCGCGATCGAACGCGGCGCGCGCGGCGTTCGCGTCGCCCGCGAGCCGGTGGGCGCGGCCGATCAGCACCTGGTACTCGGCGCGGCGGCGACGCAGCGCGGCGGCGCGCTCGGCGTACGTGAGCGCGGTCTCGGCGTCCTCCATCTGCAGGCGCTCGCGCGCCATGCCCGCGTTCGCGTGCGGGTTCGGCTCGTAGATCGCGAGCGCGGCCAGGTACGCCGCGCGCGCCGCGCCCCAGTCGCCTTCGCGCTCGGCCGCCTGCCCGTCGGCGACGCGGGCGTCCGACCGCTCGCGCAGCGCGGCCTCGTCGAGCTCACCCTCGGGCGCTTCCTCGATCGACGGCGCCACCGGCTCGTCGGCGTCGACCTCGCCGCCCTCGTCCGCCGCGCGCGCCTCGGGGGCGCCGACGACCGGCGCCTCGGGCGTGGTCGGAGTCACGACGGCCGGCGCGCGCCGCGGCTCGGCCTCCTCCATCACCTCCGGCCGCGTCACCGGCTGCGTGGCCGCGACGGCGCCCACCGCGTCGGCGCCGCCGAACGCGAAGTAGCCCGCGCCCGCGATGGCTACCCCCGTGCCCAAGACGATCACGCCGAGGCCGAAGATCAGCGGCAGCTTGGAGGGACGCGGCGACGCCGTGAGCGCCGGCTGCGAGGGCGCCACGGGAGGCGGCGTCGCCTCGCGCGGAGGCTCGGCCACGAGCGGCGGCCGCTCGGGGACCGTCGCGCGCTCGCTCGGCGAGCTCGACAGCCCCGGCAGGGCAGCCGACTCGTGGATCGAGGTGTCCTCGTCGTTGTCGAAGTCACCCGACGGAGGCGGCTCGTCGAACGGCGCGTCCTCGTCGTCGACGGCGCGACGCGGCGCCGTCTCGTCGATGTCGTAGTCGTGCCGCCGCACCAGCGGGAGCGCCGCGGGTCGCGTCGGCGGGTCGTCGTCGTGCGGGATCACCCCGCTCGGCAAGCGCCCCGGCGCGGGCAGCCGCACCTGCGGGCCGGTCGCCGCGACGACGTCGCTGCGGATGTGGTCGACGCGGACGGGCGGCTCCGAGTCGCCCTTGCCCCACTCGCCGCTGTCCTGATCGCGCGCCTTCGCGAGCCCGCGGATCATCTTGGCCGCGCCCTCGTCCCGCGCCGACAGGCGACGCCAGCGGGCGACCTCCTCGTCCTCGAGCCGCTGCGTCTGCGGGTCGTCGTCCCAGCTCAGCTCGGCCACCGCGATCGCCGGACCGAGCGCGTCGGGCCGACGCGTCTGGAGGCAGGTCTCGCCGAGCGCCTTGGCGGTGCGCTCGAGGAGCGCCGCGACCTCCTCGGCGTCGCCGAGCCGGAGCTGCATCCCGCGGCTGTGCTCGGCGCCGAGCTGGAGCGCGACCCGCTCGCCGAGCGCGTCGAGCAACGAGCCCAGGTCCGTCCAGCCCAGCTCGCGCGTGGGCGGACCCTCGAGGCTGGCCAGCACCGCGCGAGCGAGCTGCTCGGGCTCGGCCGCCTCGACGACCCGAGCGCCGAGCGAGCAGGCCGCGATCCGCGCGGAGGCCGCGCCGCGCGGCAGCACCACCGTCGCCGCGCTCCCGTCGGACGCGTGCCCGAGGGCGTGCTTGCCGCCGTCCACGGCGGCCTTCCCGACGAGGACGAGGTGGCTGCCCGCGAGCTTGCCCAGCTCGTGGAGCCCCGCGGCGACGGCGCGCGCGCCGAGTCGTTCC
The DNA here is from genome assembly GCA_020633195.1 of Sandaracinaceae bacterium. Taxonomy (GTDB): domain Bacteria; phylum Myxococcota_A; class Polyangia; order Polyangiales; family Sandaracinaceae; genus JACKEC01. The sequence continues at coordinate 18,616 of JACKEC010000021.1, forward strand.
AGCGCCTCCGTGAGGACCCCCTCGGGGTCCCCCACGACGGCGAGCTGGAGGTCGGCGAGGGGTTGCGCGGAGCTCTCCACGGGCGAGTCAGGGCTTTACATGCCCCCTGGATCGGCGCAAGGCGCCGTCAGCACAGGTAGCGCTCTCCACCATCGCAAAGGATCGTGACAACGCGCTGCCCCGGCGCGAGGCGCTTCGCGACCTCGACCGCGGCGTGCACGTTGGCGCCGGACGAGGGGCCGAGGAGCATCCCTTCCTCGCGGGCGAGGCGGCGGGTCATGCGATCCGCGGCGAGGTCCGTGACGGTCACGACCTCGTCGATCAGCTCCCTGTCGAGCACGTTCGGGACGAAGCCCGCGCCGAGCCCCTGGATGCCGTGGAGGCCCGGGCGGCCGCCGCTGAGCACCGCGCTCGCGCGCGGCTCGACGGCGACGATCTTCACGTCGGGGCGCTTCTCGCGGAGGAACCGGCCGACGCCGGTGAGCGTGCCGCCCGTGCCGACGCCGGTGACGAACGCGTCGACCTCGCCCTTCGTCGCGCGCCAGATCTCCTCGGCGGTCGTCTCGTAGTGAGCGAGCGGGTTCGCCTCGTTCTCGAACTGGCTCGGCATGTAGGCCCCGTCGGTCTCCTCGAGGATGCGCGACGCGCGCTCGACCGCGCCCGCCATCCCCTCCTGCGCCGGCGTGAGGATCACCTCGGCGCCGTAGCTCCGCAGGATCTGGCGGCGGCTCGTGCTCATGTCCTCGGGCATCACGAGGACGCAGCGGTAGCCCTTGATCGCCGCCATCGCGGCGAGGCTGATCCCGGTGTTGCCGCTCGTCGCCTCGACGAGCGTCGCGCCGGGCTCGATCCGCTTCTCGGCCTCGGCCGCCTCGATCATGTAGAGGGCGGGGCGGTCCTTGACCGAGCCGGCCGCGTTGTTGCGCTCCAGCTTGCCGCACACCTCGGCGCCGCGGCGCGGGGAGAGGTGGCTCAGGCGGACCAGGGGCGTGTGACCGACGAGGTCTCGGACCCCGTCATAGATTCGATCGTCCACCGCCGGAGGATGTCACGTCTTTGCTTCGCTTGGGCCAGCGGAGCTTCGGGAACGCGACCGGCGACATCCACGCGAGCCGCACGCCACCCGCGACGAGCGCCAGCGAGATCACCGCGAGCAGCGCCCCCCAGAGCAGGTAGTAGCCGCCGACCGCGGTCGCGATGTTCGACACGTCCGACGGCAGGTCCTGCCCCCCGACGTGCACCTCGGCGGTGAACAGGTAGTCGATCCGGGAGATCGTATCGAGGCCGAGGATCACCCCGATGAGCTGCGCGCCGAGGTGCCGCGTCGTCTCGCCGCCCTTGTACGCCAGCGCGCCGAAGCCGAGCGCCACGAGGGGGATCACGACGAAGCCGGTCACGCTGCGGATCCAGATCGGGACGCTCAGGAGCATCAGCCCGGCGAGCGTCCAGAGCACGATCGACGCGCGCTTGGGCCCGCGCGCGAAGCCGAGGACGAGCGCCCCCACGAGCGGCGGCGCGAGCAGGCCGCCGATCGAGCGCAGCGCCTGCGGCCACCCTTCGCCGACCGCGCCGTGCGCGAGCCCGGACGCGTTCCAGAAGATCTCGAGGCTGTCGAACGAGCCACCGACCAGGAGGCCCGTGAGCCCGTGGCCCATCTCGTGGACCCACGTCGCGAAGAGGGTGAGCGGATAGAGGATCTCCGCGCCGAACGGGATCACGTTGCGGACCACGACGACCACCACCACGGCGACGATCAGCGCCCAGCGCGGGTCGAGCCAGGAGCCCGTCTCATCCTCTGGCTCGCGGGAGGCCACGGCCCAACGGTGACGCGGATCGCGGCGGACAGCCACTCGCGCGACGCCCGCCCCGGTCCCCGTCGGAGTTCTCTGGTACCCTCGCGAGGGGCCGCGGGCGAGGGGACGTCGCGCGGCGCGCGGGGGGTCGCCATGCGTTCTCGGTGGAAGCTGTTGTGGGTCGTCGCGGCGTGCGGCGTGGGTTCGTTCGGGTGCGCCGAGGAGGGCCGAGAGCCGGAGGCCGGACCGGAGGTGGAGGTCAGCCTCGCGGCTTTCGGTGAGCACGCCGACGAGGTGCTCCGCCAGCCCGCGACGATCGAGGTCGCCGAGGCGGGCGGGCTGATCGTCGCCCACGAGGAGCCCGAGCCCATCGCCGACGCGCGCGATCCGCTCGCGGACCTGCCCGGCCTGCCGCCCGAGCTCGCCGAGCACCTCGCGACGACGGGGCCGTCCGAGCCGGCGCCGCGCGCCGAGCTGCGCGTCGGAGCCGACGCAGCCGAGGGCGTCGAGCTCGCGTTCGGGGATCGCACCCTGCGCGTCCGCGAGGAGACCGCGGCCGGCGCCCCCCGGCGCGACGGCCACGCGGTGAGCTTCGCGCGCGAGGGCGGGCGCAGCTACTGGACGACGAGCCCCGAGCACTCGCGCGCCTTCGAGGAGTGGCTCGAGATCGAGGCCGGCCGCGCCCACGCCGGTCGCGTGATCGCGCGCTGGTCGGTCGAGGGCCACGCCCTGCGCGAGGTCGAAGAGACGGGCGGGGTCCACGTCCTCGACGACGCCGGCGCGCCGATGGTCTACGTCAGCGCGCCCGAGGCGTGGTCGGCCGCGGGTGAGGCCGTCGTCGCGCGGCTCTCCGTCGAGGACGGGCGACTGGCGCTCTCGGTCGACGCCGACGGCGCGGCGGTGCTGGTGGATCCGATGTGGGTCGCGACGGGGATGCTGAGCACGCCGCGGCGGGATTTCTATCAGAACTACGGGATGGTGCCGGTGCCGGGCGGTGCCTTGATCATGGGGGGCTACCAAGACGGTGCCTCACCCTCCGACCTCGCGACGGCGGAGCGGTACAGCACCGCGACGGGCGTGTGGTCGAGCGCGGGCTCCATGTCGGTGCCTCGACGCCTCCACACGACGACGGTCCTCGCCGACGGGAGGGTCCTCGTGACCGGCGGCTATTCGACCACCGCGACCGCCGAGATCTACGACCCCGCTACGGGTTCGTGGTCGGCGACGGGCACCATGAGCACCTCTCGCTACCTCCATACGGCCGTCCTCTTGTCGGATGGGCGGGTGATGGTCTGCGGCGGGGCTGGGACCCTCGCGGGCGCCGAGATCTGGGATCCCAGCACCGGCACGTGGTCGCCCACGGGGGCGATGGGCACCGGGCGTTACGGTCACCAGGCGACCCTCCTCGCGACCGGTCAGGTCCTCGTGACCGGGGGATACGCCGGCTTCTACCTCAGCTCGGCGGAGCTGTTCAATCCCGCTACGGGCACGTGGACCAGCACCGCGTCGATGAGCGCTACGCGGTACCTTCACACGCAGCACCTACTGGGGACCGGCGACGTGATCGCGATCGGTGGGTACGGAACAGGCCAAGCGACCGCCGAACGCTATCGACCCTCCACCGGGACGTGGTCGGCAGGGGGCGCACTAGCTACAGCGCGTCTCTACGTTCCCTCGGCCCGCATGCCGAGCGGTCGTGTCGTCGTGGCCGGCAGCTGGAGCCCGCTCACTCCGACGGCGGAGGTGTACGACCCGTCCACGAACAGCTTCTCGAGCGGGGGCTCGATGGCCGTTCAGCGCGGGCTTTCCGCCGGCGCGTTGCTCTCCACGGGCCAGTTCCTCGTGGCGGGAGGACACAGCGGCACCACGGTGCTCGCGATCGCCGAGCTCTTCACCGACACGGCGGTCTGCGGCAACGGCGTCCTCGAGTCCGGCGAGCAGTGCGACGACGGCGGCGTGTGCTGCTCGGCGACGTGTCAGTTCCTGACGAGCGCGACGACCTGCCGCACGTCGGTGGGGAGCTGCGACGCGGCCGAGGTGTGCTCGGGGTCGAGCAGCGCCTGCCCGGCCGACGCGGCCGTGACGCCGGGGACCGCGTGCGGCGGATCGCCCAGCGGGACCTGTGATGCGCAGGACGTCTGCGTCGGCACCCTCGGGGCCACGGCCACCTGCGATCCGCGCTACGCCTCGAGCTCCACCGTCTGCCGCGCCGGGCTCTCCACCGGATGCGACGTCGCCGAGAATTGCACCGGCTCGAGCGCCACGTGTCCCCCGGACGCGGCCGTCACGCCGGGGACCGCGTGCGGCGGATCGCCCAGCGGCACCTGCGACGCGCAGGACGTCTGCGTCGGCACCCTCGGCGCCACCGCCACCTGCGATCCGCGCTACGCCTCGAGCTCCACCGTCTGCCGCGCCGCCCTGTCCACCGGATGCGACGTCGCCGAGAATTGCACCGGCTCGAGCGCCACGTGTCCCGCCGACGCGGCGGTAGCGCCGGGCACCGCGTGCGGCGGATCGCCCAGCGGCACCTGCGACGCCCAGGACGTCTGCGTCGGCACCCTCGGCGCCACCGCTACCTGCGATCCGCGCTACGCCTCGAGCTCCACCGTCTGCCGCGCCGCCTTGTCCACCGGATGCGACGTCGCCGAGAATTGCACCGGCTCGAGCACGATCTGCCCCCCCGACGCCGCCGCGTCTCCCGGCACCGCCTGCGGCGGATCGCCCAGCGGCACCTGTGACGCGCAAGACGTCTGTACAGGGACGGTCGGCGCCACGGCGACCTGTGATCCGCGCTACGCGCCGAGCTCCACCGTCTGCCGCGCCGCGCTCTCCACCGGATGCGACGTCGCCGAGAATTGCACCGGCTCGAGCACCGTCTGCCCGACCGACGCCGCCGTCACGCCGGGCACCGCCTGCGGCGGATCGCCCAGCGGCACCTGCGACGCCCAGGACGTCTGCGTCGGCACCACGGGCGCCACGGCTACCTGCGACCCGCGCTACGCCTCGAGCTCCACCGTCTGCCGCGCCGCGCTCTCCACCGGATGCGACGTCGCCGAGAATTGCACCGGCTCGAGCGCCACGTGTCCCGCCGACGCCGCGGTCACGCCGGGGACCGCCTGCGGCGGATCGCCCAGCGGCACCTGCGACGCGCAGGACGTCTGCGTCGGCACCGTCGGCGCCAGCGCCACCTGCGACCCGCGCTACGCGGCGAGCTCCACCGTCTGCCGCGCGTCCATCGGCGAGTGCGACGTCACCGAGAATTGCACGGGCAGCAGCACCATCTGCCCGGCCGACGCGGCGGTGACGCCGGGCACCGCCTGCGGCGGCGCGCCCGTCAGCACCTGTGATGCGCAAGACGTGTGTACGGGAACGGTCGGCGCCTCGGCGGCCTGCGACCCCCGCTACGCTCCGGCCACCACCGAGTGCCGCGCCGCCGCCGACGTCTGCGACGTCGCCGAGCGCTGCACCGGCTCCTCCACGGTCTGCCCGACCGACGCCTTCCGACCCAGCACCGACGAGTGCCGCCCCGTCGCCGATGTCTGCGACGTCGCCGAGCGCTGCACCGGCTCGGGCCCCGCGTGCCCCGCCGACGCCGTCGCCTCCGGCAGCACCGTCTGCCGACCCGAGGCCGGCCCCTGCGACGTGCCCGAGACCTGTGACGGCGCCACCGTCGCGTGCCCCGGCGACGGCGTGCGCGCCGCCACCTTCCTCTGCCAGCCCTCCGCGGGCGCCTGCGACCAGGACCACTACTGCGACGGACGCAGCACCAGCTGCGGCCTCGCGTTCGCGCCGCCCGGCACCGTCTGCCGCGCCGCCGCGGGCGCGTGCGACGCCCCGGAGGCGTGCACCGGCATGTCCGTCGACTGCCCCCCCGACGCCTTCGCCCCCGACGGAACCGCCTGCCCCGATGGCGCCGTCTGCAACGGCGCCGAGCTCTGCGCCAGCGGCGCGTGCCGCGCGGGCGCGCCCCTCTCCTGCGACGACGCCGACGCCTGCACCGCCGACCTCTGCGCCGAGCCCACGGGCTGCAGCAGCGCCCCCATCGCCGGCTGCTGCAACATCGACTCGACCTGCGACGACCTCGACGTCTGCACCACCGACCGTTGCACCGGCCCCGGCGGGATGTGCGAGGCCAGCGCGATCACCGGGTGCTGCGTGGACGACGCCGGCTGCGACGACGGAAACGCGTGCACCACCAACGCGTGTGATCTCGCCACCAACCGCTGCGTCACATCGCCCGTCCCCGGGTGCTGCATGGCCGACACCGACTGCGACGACACCAACGCGTGCACCGCGGACACGTGCGACGTGGCCACCGGCTCCTGCGCCAACGCCGCGATCGCGGGCTGCTGCGTCACCGACGGCGACTGCGGCGACGGAGACACCTGCACCCTCGACGCGTGCGACCTCACCACCAGCACCTGCACCCACGACGCCCTCGCCGGGTGCTGCCTCACCGACGACGCCTGCGACGACGGCGACATGTGCACCACCGACACGTGCAACCCGGCGACCGCGATGTGCCGCGCCGAGCCCATCGCCGGCTGCTGCGCGACCGACGCCGACTGCGTCGACGACGACGAGTGCACCGCCGACCGCTGCGAGGCCTCCGCGTGCGTCAACGAGCCGATCGCCGGCTGCGGTGGCGTCGACGGAGGCGTCCCGATGCTCGACGCCGGCCTGCCCACCGACGACGGCGGCGGTCCCACCGCCGACGCCGCCACGCCCTCGACCGACGGCGGCGCCATCGTCGAGGACGCCTCCGGCGCGGGCCTCGACGGCGGCGACGGCACCGACACCACCGACGGCGGCTGCGGCTGCCGCGCCGTCGGCCGACGCCCCGGCGCCACCCCCTGGCTCCTCGGCCTCCTCGGCCTCCTCACCCTCGGCCGCCGTCGGCGCCGTCGCGCCTGAGGGACCTCGGCGGGAGAGGTCGCGCGTGGGCGCGGCCTCTCGTGGGACCGCCCCGGGCGCGAGCTCGCCAGCCTTCAATACTCGAGGTCGCGCTCGACCTCGAGGTAGACCTCGGCCTCGACGAAGAGCTTCACGAGCTCGCCGTCGATGTTGCCGTCCTTGACCTCGAAGCCGAGGATCGCGAGCGCGCGGTCCCTCGGGACCGCCTTCTTGTAGGGGCGGTCGCGGGCGGTGAGCGCGTCGTAGATGTCGGCGATCGTCATGATCTTCGACGGCAACGGGATTTGCTCGGACACCAGGCCGTTGGGGTAGCCCGTGCCGTTGAGCTTCTCGTGATGCGCGCCGGCGATCTCGGGGACGCGGAGGAAGTTCTTCCCCCACGGGATCTTCGACAAGAAGTTGTACGTGTGGACGACGTGGCTCCGGATCTCGTCGATCTCGGGCGCGTTGAGCGAGCCGCGCGTCACCTGCAGGGACTCCACCTCCTCCGGACGAAGGAGCGGGAGCGCGCCGTCGGCGGCCGGGAACGTGCGCGTCCCGAGCTCGGCGATCTTCGTGAAGTCGCCCTCGCTGAGCACCGTCGGCTCGTTCGCCTCGCTGATCACGCGCCAGGCCTCGTCGAGCTCCGCGCTGCGCGCCGCGAGCTCCTCGTCGAGCCGGTCGAGGTCCGACTGACCGGCGCCCTCCTGCATCGCGCGGACGCGGCGCCGCAGGACGTCGACCTCGGTCGCTTGCAGCGCGAAGTCGAAGCGCGACCGCACGCGCTCGAGCTGGTGCGGGTAGAGCTTCTTCGCCTTCACGAGCACCTGCTCGCGCACCCCGATCTTGCCGAAGTCGTGCAGCAGCGCCGCGTACTCGAGCTCCTGCAGGTCGCGCCGGGTGAAGCGCTCGCGCGCGTGCGGGCCCGAGTCGACCCGATCGATCACCTGCGCGAGCTTGGTGCTCAGCACGCTGACCCGGAGCGAGTGACCGCTCGTGGTCGGGTCCCGCTGCTCGATCGCCTGCACGCTGGCGCGCACGAAGCCCTCGAAGATCGAGCGGATCTCGGCGTAGAGGAGCGCGTTCTCGAGGGCGATGCCGGCCTGCGACGCCAGCGTCGCGAGCAGGTCCTGGCTGCGCGGGTCGAAGGGCACCACCTCGGCGTGCACCTCCTGCGTGTTCGCGAGGCGCTTCTCCGGGATCGTCTTCTTGTTGATGAGCTGGATGACCCCGATGACCTCGTCCTCGGCCGAGATCATCGGCATCGTGATCATCGACTTGGTCCGGTAGCCGACGCGCTCGTCGAAGCTCCTGTCGAAGCTGAAGGGCTCGTCGTCGCCGATCCGGTAGACGTCGGGGATGTTGATCGGCCGACGCGTGACGACGGCGGCGCCCGCGATCGACTTGGTCGAGACCGGGATCGTGAACTCGCTCGACTCGAACTCGCACGACTCGTTCTGGCTGAGCTTGAAGTGCAGGCGCTCCTGACCGCCCTCGGTGTGCTCGACGACGTAGATGCTCCCCGCGTCGGCGCCCGTGATGAATCGGCTCTTCTCGAGGATCAGGTCGAGCAGGCGATCGATGTCGCGCTCCTGCGTGATCGCGCGCGCGATCTCGACGAGCTCCCCGAGCTCGTAGCGGTAGCGACGGATCGAGCGCGAGCGGCGCTCCGCCTTGATGCGCAGCTGCACGCGCTCGAGCGCGCCGTCGAGCGTCATCTTCAGCGCGTTGACCGCGGAGCCGTCGGCGAGCGTCGCGACCACCACCCGATCCGGGAGCCGCGAGAGCACGTCCTCGGGCGGCGGGCCGACGAGGACCACGCCGACGAGCCCCATCGAGAACTTCTCGGTGTAGGGCGTGAGCGCGCCGCTCGACAGCGAGTCCACGCCGACGACGACGACGAGCGCCTCGTCGCGACGCACCTCCACGGCCTTCCCTTGGATGACCACCTCGGTGCGGCCGATCGGCATCGCGACCAGCTGCGCGAAGACCGCTTCCGGATCGAAGGTCCCCTCACTCTTCATCGTCGGTCCCAGGCTCGGCCCGCTCGGCGCGCGCCGCGTCACGCCGATCGTACGCGCGGATGATCTCCGCGACGAGGGGGTGTCGCACGACGTCCTCGTCACGGAACCGGCAGAAGGCGATTCCGTCGAGCCCCTGGAGCACGCGCGACGCGTCCGCGAGGCCGCTCGTCCGACCCGAGGGCAAGTCGGTTTGCGTGATGTCCCCGGTGATCACCGCCTTGGAGCCGAAGCCCAGCCGGGTGAGGAACATCTTCATCTGCTCGGTCGTGCTGTTCTGCGCCTCGTCGAAGATCGCGAAGCAGTCGTTCAGCGTGCGGCCGCGCATGAACGCGAGCGGCGCGACCTCGATGGCCCCGCGCGCGATGAGCTGCTGCGCGCGGTCGAGGTCCATCATGTCGTGCAGCGCGTCGTAGAGCGGGCGCAGGTACGGGTTCACCTTCTCGGCGAGGTCACCGGGCAAGAAGCCGAGCTTCTCGCCGGCCTCGACCGCCGGCCGCGTGAGGATGATGCGCTCGACCCGGCGCTCCGAGAGCGCGCGGACCGCCATCGCCATCGCGAGATAGGTCTTCCCCGTGCCCGCGGGGCCGATCCCGAAGATCACGTCGTGCTGGTGGATCGCGCGCACGTAGTGGCTCTGCGCGGGGCTCTTCGGCGAGATGGTGCCGCGGCGCCCGATGAGCACCGGCTCGCTCTGATCGCGCAGGCGCAGCCCCGGGTTGTCGCGGAGCGTCCGGAGCGCGCGCGCGAGATCGCGGCCGTCGCGCAGGGTCCCCCTCGCCATCTGCTCGAGCACCTGCGTCAACGCGCGCTGCGCCGCGGCGACGTCGTCGGGTGCCCCGCGGAGGAACAGCTGGTTGCCTCGCACGCCCGCCGTGACCCCCAGCTCGCGCCGGATGGTCTCGAGGTGCTCACCCTCGGGCCCGCCGAGGCGCACGAGCAGATCGCGGTCCTCGACCTCGAGATCGGCGGTGATGCTGAGAGCAGGGTCGGGGCTGACCGGTCGCGCCATGAGGTCCAGACGTAGCGAACGCTATCACGCTTGGAGCGGGTCTCCACGCCCGTTACGCGACAGGTGCGAGGCGGGGGTCGACGTGTCAAGGTCGCTCGTTCGGATGGGGACGCCGCCCAAGGAGAAGATGGACACCCTTCGCCCGCCGGCGCCCGGCCGCGAAGAGAGCATCTCCATCCCGGTTCGGGGACGGCGCCCGGATCGGTCTAGCCCGCCCTCCGCGCCGCCGCGCCGCGCGCCGTCGAGCGAGCCGCCCGCCGCGACGTTCGCGCGCGAGCCCGTCCCGAGCCCGCCTCGGCTCCCTCGCGAGGCGATGCCCGAGCGCCCGAGCAGCCGCCCGCCCAAGGGCGATCCGCGCAGTGATGGCGGCGGCGTGTTCGCCGAGATCGTCAGGGGCGCGAAGCTCGACGCGCGCGAGTCGTCGATCCCCGATCCGCTCCCGCCCGATCGCCGGCAGCGCGTGCTGCAGATCGTGTCGGAGCTCGCGCGGTGCGGCCCCGAGAGCGACGCGCCGCTGCGCAAGCAGCTCCTCAAGCTCGGGACCGACGCGCTCCCCGCGGTGGCCCACGCGTTCCCCGGCTCGCTCTGGGTCGACCTGGGCCGCCCGCACCGGCCCCTGAAGAGCGCGCGCCACTTGAGCGGCCTCGCGAACACGCTCATCGCGTACGGCGACGACGCGGTGCCCTACGTCGCCTCGCTCTTGCGCGCGACCCGCCCGGAGACGCGGCTCAGCGCCGCGCTCGTGGCGACGGACCTCGTGCACGGCGAGCTGGTGAAGCCGCTCGCGGCCCGGCTCCAGGACGACGTCCCGCTCGTCCGGCAGGCCGCGATGGGCGCGCTCCGCGCGTCCGCGCTGCTCCCCGAGGCGCGCCGGCTCCGCGCGGAGCTGATCGGGACCGTGGAGGACACGCAGCTCAAGGCGCAGTGGCGCAAGAAGGCGGCGTGGATGATCGGCCAGCTCCGCGACGCCGAGGCGGTGCCGCGCCTGATCGAGCTGCTCGGCGACGACGACGTCAGCGAGGTGTGCCGCGAGACGCTGGTGCTCCTCGTCGGGCGCGACGTGGGCCGGTTCCGGTTCCGCTGGCGCAGCTGGTACAAGTCGCACGGCGAGGAGGGCCGCGCGCGCTGGCTCATCGCCGCGCTCGATCAGCCCGATCAGGAGCGCCGCGCGGTGGTCGCCGAGGAGCTCGTCCTGCTCACGGGCGAAGGCTTCGACCGACGCCACGCGATCGCGACCCGCGAGCAGGCCAAGGAGCTCGGCCAGCACTACGAGCGCTGGCTCGCCTCACAGCGCTGAGGCTGACCGCGCTAGCGCGCCCAGCGCGGGCCGCGCTCGACGGCGGTGCCGCTCCAGCGGTCCACGACGACGGGGCGACCCTGCCAGGCGACGTGCAGCAGGAAGGTCTGGCCGCGATCGCCGCCCCCCATCGGGGGCTGCTCGGCGCGGATGACGAGGTTGCCGTTGCGCTGCTGCGTCACGGTGACCGTCGGATCGCGCAGGGTGCGCGGCAACGACTCGAGCCGCGTGCTGCCCGCCATCACGTTCACGCCCTGCAGCATGACCTGGGTGGGCGGGCCGCCGCGCGGGTTCCAGCCCGCCACGACCTGCTCGGTCATCGACGGCCCGAGGAGCGTGGTGGGGATGCCGACGGTGAGCGCCACGACCTGCGCGACGGGGGGCGGAGGCTGCACCGGCTGGACGACCACGGGACCCGGGCCCCCGCCGCCGGGCGGCGGGATGTTGGCGGTCGTCACGTTCGAGAGCTCGGAGAAGCCGATGTTGTAGGGGCCCGACCGGCTCGAGCTGTAGCTGCCCACCCAGACCCGGATCGCGCCGGGCGGGGACGCCGTGCTGATCAGCGGGTTGAGGCCGGAGCCGCCGTCGTCGTCACAGAGGATCTGCCCGCTCGGCAGCATCACCATGAGCGTGGTGTCGATGCCCGAGTTCACGATGAACCGGATCTGACGGAACCCGGTCGGCGCCATCAGCACGTGGCTCGGACCCGGGTTGTAGTAGCCGCGGCAGCCGGGCTGCACCTGGCTGCCCTGGATCGGGCCGTTCACCGCGGTGCCGGACAGGACGTTGGGATCGGGCATGAACCCGCTGCGCAGGCTCACCGAGCCGTACGCCGCCGGGAGCTGCGGCTGAAGGGGGCTGCCGCCCTGCTGAGGCTGCACCACCACCGGGCCGGGGCCCGGGCCGGCGCCGGGCGCCGGGATGTTCGACGTGGTGATGTTCAGCTCGCTGACGCCGAGGTTGTACGGCGCGCCGGCGGCGCTCGGCGAGTACGCCCCGACCCACACCGCGATCCGACCCGGAGGCGACTGCGTGGTGATGAGCGGGTTGAGCCCCTCACCGCCGTCGTCGTCGCACAGGAGCGACCCGTTGGGCAGCATGACCACGAGCGTCGAGTCCGAGCCCGCGTTCACCGCGAAGCGGATCTGACGGAACCCCGAGTTCGTCACGATCACGTGGTTCGGGGGGCCGCTGACGTAGCCGCGGCAGCTCGTGTTGAGCTGGTTGGCCTGGATCGGCCCGCCCATGTTCCCGCTCAGGATGTGGGGATCGGGCATGAACCCCGAGCGCAGGTTGGCCTGCCCGTAGAGGGGGCGAGCGCGAGGCGAGAACTGCGCCGCCGCCACTCCCGTTCCGAGCAACAGCACCGCACCGATGACGACGACCGACCAGACCTTCCCGCGCATCTTCGCTCCCACTTTCGCTCGACCCCGTGGAGGCTGCGACGATCGGCCCTCCCCGATCATTCATCCCCCACCGCTGCGACGCGATTACAACCTCGCCGCGCGGCGGGCGCAAGCCCTGCATCGGTTAACGCTCACGACCCCGGTTGTTGGGTTTCGCGGCGATTTCTCTCCGCCGCTTGCGCCGGCCCGATCGCTGCGCTCGAATGCGCCGCCATGACGCGGTCGATCTCCCTCGCCCTCCTCTTCTCGCTCGCCCTCGGATGCGGCGGCGGCACCTCCGAGACCGCCGACGGGACGGACGACGGCAGCGGCTCCGAGTCGCCCGCGCCGCGCTGGGACGACGTCGATCTGGTGACCACCGTCCGCGAGGGCGCGGTCGCGCGGATCCACGAGGTCGAGCCCGGCCTCGACGTGGCGCAGCTCCCGGCCTGGGCCGCCGACCCCGAGTCGGCCCCCGACCTCGGCGATCGCGTCGCCGAGCAGATCATCCACCTCGCGATCGCCGCCGCCGCGGCCGACGAGGCGGAGCTCGCGGTCGGCCTCGTGCGCCTCGTGCGAGAGAAGGCGCGCAACCGGAACAACGCCTTCACCGGCACGACGCTGCTCAGCGAGCTCGCGCGCCGCGCGAGCGAGGACGAGGCGGCGCAGCAGGCGGGCATCCGGGAGGTCTTCGCGGTGCTCCCGCGCAACCGCTTCGGCGGCGCGACGGTGGTGTTCCAGCTCTTCCAGAACGAGGGGCAGATCGACGCCCGCGTCGAGCGCCTGCACGAGCAGCTCGTCTCGCTCGACACCGCCGTCAGCGTCCTCTTCTACGACGCGATCCTGCGGCCCATCGTCCAGCACCGAGAGCTGTTCCTCGGCGTGATCGAGGCGCTCCGCGCCGAGCACGAGGCGCAGCCCGAGGCGGCGCCGTACGCGTACTCGACCGTCGACCTCACCGGCGCCGCGGACGCGCAGCCCCTCGTCGTCGCGGTGTGGGACACCGGCGTCGCCGGCCCGCTGTTCGAGTCGCAGCTGTTCACCGACGGGTCCGGCGCGCACGGCGTGGTCGCGGACCCCACCGAGGGCCAGACCGGCCTGACCTACGAGCCCGGCGAGGCGACGGTCACCGAGTACGCGCCGTTCCTGCAGGGCATCATGGACCTGCGCGCGGGGCTCGCGTCGACCGAAGCGGCGCAACGGGTCTTGCAGCTGATGGGCTCGGCGCAGGACGCGGCGGCGATCGAGGCGCTCGAGGTGAACCTGAACGCGATCGGCGAGTGGGCGCACGGGACGCACGTCGCCGGCATCATGCTCGCCGGGGTCCCGCAGGCGCGGCTCGCGGTCTTCCGCAGCGCCTGGGCCGGTGAGGCGCGCCTCTACCACAACCGCGGCCCGACCGACGCGGAGCTCGCCGCGGAGCGCGCGAACGTCGAGGCGATCGCGACCTTCATCAACGACAACCACGTCCGGGTGATCAACGCGTCGCTCGGGTTCGGCCGCGACTACGTCGAGGACCAGCTCCGCCACGAGTCGGCCACCTACGCGACCGACGAGGCCGTGCGCGCGCGCGCCGAGGTCGTCCACCAGCACCGCACCGAGACGTGGCGGCAGGTCATCGCGGCGTGCCCGGAGGCGCTCTTCGTGGTGGCCGCGGGCAACAGCAACCGCGACATCGTCGAGTACGCCGACGTGCCGGCGGCGCTGCGGCTCCCGAACCTCCTCACCGTCGGCGCGGTGGACCGCTTCGGTGAGTGGGCGACCTTCACCAACAGCAACCCCGAGGTCGTGCAGGTCTTCGACTGGGGCGTCGAGGTCCCGAGCCTCATCCCGAACGGCCAGACCGTCCCGCTCAGCGGCACCTCGATGGCCTCGCCGAACGTGGCCAACCTCGCGACCAAGATCCTCGCGGTCGCCCCGACCCTCGGCCCGGCCGAGGTCATCACGATCATCCGTGAGACCGGCGAGCCCATCCCCGCGCCGTTCTACGGCCGCATCGCCCACGAGGAGCGAGCGCTCGCGCGCGCCCGCGCGGCCCGCGCCCACTGACGACCGCGCGTGGCCGGCAAGCGAAAGACGCGGAAGCGACCCGACAGCGACGCGCTGAGCTACCGGTTCACGCTCTCGGACGACGAGTTCGCGCGCGCGTGGCTGCGCGAGTACTACCGACGCCCCGGCTGGAAGACCTGGCGGATCATCGGTGGCCCCTGCTTCATCGCGCTCGGCCTCACCATGATGCGCAACGAGGGCCTGCTCTCGCAGGGCATGGGGATCGCGGCGCTCGTGCTCGGGCTCTGGTACGCGCTCAAACCCTTGCTCGCCGCGCGGATGCTGCGCGAGCAGCGAGCCAAGAGCGGCCGATCCCACGTCGAGCTCGAGGTGCGCCTGCACGGCGAGGGCATCCGCATCGACGACGGCAAGGTGAAGAAGGAGATCCCGTGGGACCAGGTCGTGCGCGCGGGGGCGGCGCCCGCGTACGTCTGGTACGAGCTGCGCGGGGGGAGCCGCGCGACGATCCCGCTCCGCGTGGTCGAGGATCCCGAGGCGCTGCGCGCCAAGCTCCGAGCCCACACCGCCTGGCAAGCCTGAGCGACGCGAAGGGGCTGCTATGCTCCCGGCGTGCTCCGGGCGTGGGCGATCGCGAAGCGTTGGCTGCCGTGGGTGGCGGTGGCCGCCTGCGTTCTCCTCCTGGCGAACGAGGCGCTGGCCCAGTCCACCGGCGGGAGCTTCGGCGGCGGGAGCTTCGGCGGCGGCGGCGGAGGCGGCGGGGGCGGTGGCTACTCGGGAGGGGGCGGCGGCGACGATGGGGGCGGCGACCTCGTCGCGTTCATCCTCTACATCGTGTTCAGCCGGCTCCCCTGGCCGCTCAAGATCGGCGCGATCGTCCTCGCTTTCGGGGTGTGGGGCGCGTTCAAGCTCGCTCGCCGCCGGCGTGACCGCGGCTCCGACGACGAATCCTGATCTCCAAGCCGGAGGTTCCGTCAGTCGCTCGGCCCGCGCGCGTCCAGGCGCCCGTGGTTGACCCGGGGTACCGGGTGACCCATGCTGAGCAAGCACTGAACAAAGAGCCAGGAGTCATCCCCATGACCGCCATCGCCCTCGAGTCCACGCTCCCCGCCGCCGCCAAGCGGCTGTCCGGCCGTCCGCTCCCGGTGTGGGGCGCCGAGGTGCTCTCGATGCCGGCGCGGCTGCTCCTCGAGCTCCCGCTGTCGCCGTCCCTCGCGCTGCACGTCCCGGGGGTCGAGGGGATCGTTCGTGTCAGCGCCGACGGCGAGGCCGACGAGGGGGATCTGGGGTTCGATCTCGACGAGTGGCGGGCCCTCGTCCTCGGCGTCGAGGCGGATCGTGTGTGGCCCCTCGACCTCGCGGCCTTCTGTCGGCGCAAGGCCGCGGAGCCGGCATACCGGCTCGAGCCGGTCGACGCGCTCGCGGGCGGCCAGCCCGATCCGCGCGAGACGTGGGATCTCGCTACCGTCCTGGATCGGCTGGGAGTGGAGCTGCTCGGCGTCGAGATGCCCTGAACCACACCGTCATTTCCCCACCTGTGGGTGTATCAAACGCGGGGAGGCCTCCCCGGTCGCGGATTTGATCTCGACAGCGGCGCCGGCTCTGCCCACAATCCGGCCGCGTCCGCTGCCCGCGGGGCAGCTGCCGCGAGCCGACCACGGCCCATCGGCACCCCCAACTCGGGCCGCACAGAAGAGGAGTACCGCGCGCATGGCTGACACGATCACCGTGACCGACAACCGCACCGGCAAGACCTACGAGCTCCCGGTGACCGACGGCACGATCAACGCCATGGATCTGCGCCAGATCAAGGTCTCGGGGGATGACTTTGGTCTGATGGCGTACGACCCGGCCTACAAGAACACGGCGTCTTGTCGTTCGAAGATCACCTTCATCGACGGCGACGAGGGGATCCTCCGCTACCGGGGCTACCCGATCGAGCAGCTCGCGGAGGAGTCGAACTTCCTCGAGGTCTCCTACCTCATCCTCAAGGGTGAGCTGCCGAACCAGACGCAGATGGATCGCTTCCGCCACGAGGTGACCCACCACACGCTGGTCCACGAGAACACGCGCGAGCTGCTCGACGGCTTCCGCTACGACGCCCACCCGATGGGCATCCTGATCAGCACGATCGCCGCGCTCTCGACGTTCTACCCCGAGGCCCGCCTCGTCAACGACGCCGAGAACCGCTGGCTCCAGATCGTCCGCCTGATCGGCAAGGTCCCGACGCTCGCGGCCTACGCGTTCCGCCACCGCCGCGGTCTCCCCTACGTCTACCCGGACAACGAGCTGTCCTACGCCGGCAACTTCTTGAGCATGATGTTCAAGATGACCGAGCGGACCTACGTGCCGAATCCGGCGGCGGAGAAGGCGCTCGACGTCCTGTTCATCCTCCACGCCGATCACGAGCAGAACTGCTCGGCGACCGCGATGCGCGGCGTCGGGAGCTCGAAGGTGGATCCCTACTCGGCGCTCGCCGCCGCCTGCGCCGCGCTCTACGGCCCGCTCCACGGCGGCGCCAACGAGGCGGTCGTCAAGATGCTCGCGGAGATCGGCAGCAAGGACAACATCCCTTCCTTCGTCAAGCGAGCGAAGGAGGACCGGAACGTCCGCCTCATGGGCTTCGGGCACCGCGTCTACAAGAACTACGACCCGCGCGCGAAGGTCATCAAGCGGCTCGCCGACGACGTGTTCGAGGCGGTCGGGAAGAACCCCCTCATCGACATCGCCGTCGAGCTCGAGCGCATCGCCCTCGAGGACGACTACTTCGTCGAGAAGAAGCTCTACCCGAACGTCGACTTCTACTCGGGCCTCATCTACCAGGCGTTGGGCCTGCCGATGGACATGTACCCCGTCCTCTTCGCGATCGGCCGCACCGTCGGCTGGCTCGCGCAGTGGGAGGAGATGCTCGTCGACAAGGACCAGGCGATCTCGCGTCCGCGCCAGATCTACCTCGGCGAGAGCGAGCGCCCGTACGTCCCGATGAGCGAGCGCTGAGACGACGATCGCCGCGCGATCGGACAGTGACGCAGGCCGAGCGGGTACCCACCTGCTCGGCCTCGTTTCTTTGGCGCTCGCGCTCGCCTTCGGCGGGTGCATCCCGATCCCCCTGGCGCTCCCTCCCGCGGAGGCGTCGCTCGGGCTCGGCGCCGCGGTCGGCAACCCGTTGCCCTCGCCGACCGACGGCAGCCCCCTGTCCGAGGCCGAGCCCGTCGTGGTCGGCCGCATCGGCGTGACGCCGCAGGCGATGTGGCCCGAGCAGCACCGCCGCCCCATCGAGCTCGACGGCGGCTACCTCTTCCACGTCTTCACCAACGAGCTGCGACACAACCGCAACCGGCACGGCATGTTCATCGGCCTGAGCGTCCTGGCCGGCGACTGGTGGGTCGCGGGGAACTGGCGCGCGCGGCTGATCCTGCGCGGCTCCGCCGATTACCTCGTCTTGCAGGCCCGCCCCGGCGACGGCGGCGGCGCCTCCTGGGCCATCGGCTTCGAGGTCGCCGACTACGTCCAGGTCGTGAGCGACGAGGCCCGCCCCCCGCTCCTCGGCCTCGCCGCCGGAGAGGTAGCCATCGGCGCCGAGCTCTTCGGGAGCGTCCACACCATCGACGGCGCCGAGTACGGCACCATCGGCTTCGCGATCCGCGGCCGCTGGCCCGCCACCCTCGGCGTCGTCCTGATCCCCCTGAGCGGCTCGTTCTGACCAGGCCCCGCCCAGCGCGCCCAGCCCCCTCCGGCTAACTCTGTGACAAAAGTGACGGTCTCGTGGAGGCGCCGACACCCCGATGCTATGAGCCGCCTCCATGTCGGGGGACACGCTGGCGGAGATTTCGGCCCACGAAGGGGCGCGGCGCGTCGCGCTGGGCTACCTCGAGCAGGCCGCCGCGGCCGCGAAGCGCCTCGAGACCGAGGGCGCGGACGACGCCCTGCACGACTTCCGCGTCGGGATCCGTCGCCTGCGCGCCTGCTCGAGGGCCTACGACGAGATCCTCGGCGAGGAGGTCGGCACCAAGCTCCGGCGTCGGCTCAAGCGCGTGGCGGCCGCCACGAACCCGGGCCGCGACGCCGAGGTCCAGCTCGACTGGGTCATGACGGTGGGCGACACCGAAGGGCCGCTCGAGAAGCACGGCGTGTTGTGGCTCGCCGACCGTCTCCGGGGCCGGCGCGACGAGGCGTACGCGCTCGTCCGCGGACAGCTGATCGACGAGTTCGGCAAGCTCGAGGGGCGGCTGAAGAAGACGCTCTCGACCTACGTGATCCATCACCGCGTGGGCGAGCGGTCGGAGGGCCCGCGCTTCGGCGCCGTCGCGGCCGAGGCCATCGAGCGTTCGATGGCCGAGCTGCGCACCGATCTCGCGGAGGTCCACAGCATCGAGGACGAGGAGATCGCCCACCGCGCTCGCATCCACGGCAAGCGCCTGCGCTACCTGCTCGAGCCGTTCCGCGCCGAGGCGGACGGCGCCAAGCAGACGGTGAAGACGTGCAAGGCGCTGCAGGACCTCCTCGGCGACCTCAACGATCTCCACAACCTCGCCGCGACCGTCGGCGAGGCCCTGGAGGACGCCTCGGTCGAGCGCGCGCGCCGCCTGCGGGAGCTGGCGATTCGGGTGGACGGAGCGCTCGAGACGGAGCTGGCTACCGACCACGAGCCAGGGCTCCTCGCGATGCTCCAGCGGATCCAGCGCGACCGCGTCTCGATGTTCGACTCGCTCGTGAACGACTGGCTCGCGCCCGGCGGGCGCCTCGACGAGCTCGACGGTCAGATCCGCTCGCTCGGCGCTCACCTGCGCGGCCGCGAGGGCGTCGAGATCGAGCGCAAGTACCTCCTCTTCGGCCTCCCGCCCCGCTGCGAGGAGGTCGCGCCGCTCACGCTCGAGCAAGGCTACTTGCCCGGCGAGCGCCTCGTCGAGCGCGTGCGCCGGATCACCGACGGCGGTCGGACCACCACCCTGCGGACGGTGAAGCTCGGCGCGGGCGTACAGCGCATCGAGGTCGAGGAGGAGTGCTCCCCCGAGCTCTTCGACGCGCTCTACGCGCTCACCGAGGGGCGGCGCGTGCGCAAGCACCGCTTCCGGGTCCCCGAGGGATCGCTCCTGTGGGAGATCGATCGCTTCCTCGACCGCGAGCTCTTCCTCGCCGAGGTCGAGCTGCC
Organism: Sandaracinaceae bacterium; assembly: GCA_020633195.1. GTDB lineage: Bacteria > Myxococcota_A > Polyangia > Polyangiales > Sandaracinaceae > JACKEC01. The sequence goes on from JACKEC010000021.1 coordinate 38,176, forward strand.
GACCGCGGACACCGAGGTGAGCGTCCCCGAGTGGCTCCTGCCCTACCTCGTCCGCGACGTCACCGACGAGCCGGCCTACGTGAACGCCGTCCTGGCTCGGTAGCGCGCTCGCTCAATAGTGGATGTGCGCGACGATCCGGTGGACCGGCACGTCCGGGAGCTGGAAGCGCGCGTCGTCGTAGCCGGGCGGGCCGAACATGTTGTGGGCGTCGTTGGACGCGCCGGTGCCCTCGCTCGGGATACCGAAGATGTTGCGGTCCAGATCGTTGTTCGCGTTCTCGTCGTGGAAGACGGCCATCGCGTACTCGCCCGGCGTGACGTCGTCGAACACGCACACCGCGCGGCGGTTCACGATGGTGCGGTCCATCGCCTCCGAGACCGAGCGGGCGCGCTCGGTCGGGTAGCCCTCCCGACCTCGCCAGAGCGCGCAGAACACGCGCCCCCGGTTGTCGCGGGTGTGGATGGTCGCGATCAGGCGGTGAGCCGGCGGCTCGTCGGCCGCCGCCGGCGCCTCTCCCTCGTCGGGTGCTTGGGCCCCGACGGCGCCGCTCGCGAGCAGCAACGCCGCCGCGAGCCCGCCGAGCAAGGCGGGCACGCGACGCGACGAGGAGGAGCCCCCGAGCCTCATGGGAGACCGCTCAGTGACCATGCTGGGCGTGCGGGTCACGAACGCCGCCGCCGTGATGGTGCGCGCCGCAGCCGCTCGAGCGGCGCTGCCCGTGCACGCGGAAGTCGAAGCCCAGCCGGAGCACCAGCGCGCCCTCGATCCCCTGGATGCCCATCGAGCTGCCCTGCGCGACGTGATCGACGAGCGGGATCGTCACCCGCCCCCCGACCGAGAGCGGCCCGAACGTGAACGCCTGCCCGATGTGGAGCCCCGTGCTGCCCGCCATCAGGGCCGTCTCCGTGCGATGCGAGACGCCGATCTCGATCCCGAACATGCCCCAGCCCGCGCTCAAGCCGCCGGCCATGCGCCACGCGTCGCCGAGCTCGTACTGCCCCTGGGCGAACAGGCCGATGTGCCCGTCCATGTTGCGCTCCGGGAACACGTGGTAGCGGACGTCGAGCCCGAAGCCGTGCTGCAGGTCCGTCCCGCCGCCGAACGAGTACAGCTTGCCGAGCCGGAGCACCCCGGTCGGTCCCGTGTCGGTGTTCGGCGCCTGATCCTGCGCGTGGGCCGTGGACGCGGCCAGCGCGCAGCTCACCAAGAGTGCCGCGAGGGTCATCGAGCTCTTCATGCCAATCTCTCCAGTCGCGCCCGCACTGGGCAACGTACCAGAGGGAGGGACACGCTTCACCCCCTGCAAGGCGCTGAAACGCGCCCTGCTGACGTGCCCGTGCCCGTGCACGTGCCCGGTCAGAGGAGGCTGGGCCGAGTCACTGGGGTGTCGGAGTCGGGCCTGCGTCAGGGAGGCCGGGGGCTCACGCGCGCAGCTCCGCAACCGCCGATGCGGAGCAGGTCGTAGCCAGCGGCCACCAAGTAGCCTGCGAACCGTGCGTCCATCGCCGATCACAGCTGCGCCCGTGGTCTTCAACCATCACGAGCTCGACGTGTACCGGCGCGCCCTCGACGCCTGCGACCGCATCACGGCGCAGCTCCCCAAGGAGCGGGTCGTCTCGATGCTCGTGAAGCTGTCGCGCGCGCGCCCGCTGACGCGTTCGGGCACGGGCACGGGCACGGGCATGCGCGCTTCGCGCGCGCGGCACGGAAGCGGGCTGCTTTCAGCAGCCCGCCGGGGATCAGGGCAGCTCGCCGGTGAGGCCGGCCTCCATCACGAGCACGCCGCGGCGAATGCTCGTCGCGTCGCGCTGATCGATCTGGAGCGTGAGACCCGCGAGGTCGGGCGCGATGCCGCCGAGATCGCCGAGCGCCGGGATGGGCAGGTCGAACGCGAGCCCGCCGACGACCGACTCCCGGAGCTGCGGCCAGAAGTCGAGGAGCAGCGTCTCGACCGTGTCCGGCGTGAGGAGCCGCGGGTTGCTCGGCGCCACCAGCGTCCAGATCCGCAGCCGCGGCGTCTCCGCCACGTCCACCGAGATCCGGTTCGACGCCAGGTCGATCGAGACGCCCGCGTCGAGGCTCATCCCGAACACCACCGGCTCCCCCATGAAGGTCAGCTCGAGCTCGAGCTGGCCGACCGAGAGCACCAGCGCGTCCTCCTCGTCGGGGCGCCCCGGCCGCAAGAGGGGTTGCATCCTCCCGACGATGCGAGCGGAGCTGACGAGGCCCGACACGCTCGCCGGCAGGATGCTCGTCGCGTCCACGTCGAGCAGCCCGGACGCCCAGAGCGAGTGCAGCAGCCCGTTGAGCAGCGCGAGCCGCACCCCGAGCTGCAGCGAGCCCTGGTTCACGAACGGCAGCGCGCGGAGCGTGGTCAGCCGCGGCACCCCGAGCGACTCCGGGTGCACCGTCGGCGTCGTCGTCCCCACGCTGGTGCGGAGCGTCGCCACGAGGTCGCGCCGGAACGTCGAGCGCAGCTCGCGGATGCGGCCGTCGATCTCGATGCGGACCGGCGGGAACGGATCGCTCATCAGCTCGATCGACTGCATCGAGAGCGCGGTGTCGATCGAGCGGAGCGCGTCGCGCAGCAGATCGGGGACGCTCGCGGCGAGGGTGCCCTCGAGCGCGTCGACGAGGGCGGTCTCGAGCGTCGTGCGGAACAGCCCCTCGGCGAGCCGGAAGACGGCCGCCGTCTCGTTGCTCACGAAGGTCCCCTGCACGCTCTCGAGCCCGACCGAGAGCTCACCGAGCTCCACCTCGAGCTCCGCCGCCTCGCCGTCCTTGCGGATCGTGAGGTGCGCGAACGCCACGGCGCTGCCGCTGACCTGACCGGTGAGCGGGAGGCTCGTCCCCTCCACCATCAGCACGCCCGACGTCTGCGCCGAGACGCGGCCGAGGCGCACGAACAGGTCGGCGCCGTCGTCCGTGAGGTCGATCTCCACGTGCGGCTCGTCGATGCGCGCGTCGGTCACGTGGAGCGTGAAGGTCGGCGGGCTGTCGTAGACCGGGTCGGGGATGAAGCCGTCGACGTCGAGGCTCGCGATCACGAGCTGCAGGACGTCGGCGAGGTCGCTCGTCGTGGCGGGCCGCGCGGTGGTGTCGATGGGCGTGCCGTCGTCGAAGAAGTCCTGCCCGAGCCAGAGCGTGAGCCCGTCGTCGAGCGACAAGAGCGGCGTTCCGTCGGGGCTCAGCGCCGGCGTGAACTCGGGCGCCCAGAGGACGTCCATCTCCACCTCGGCGGTCTCGGTGAGCCCGTCGGTCGCGCTGACGGTGAGGTGGTTGACCCCGAAGACCGCCGCGACCGAGCCCTCGAAGCGACCCATCTCGTCGACGACCGCGGGCGTCCCGTTGATGTAGACGTCGACCATCGAGTGGTCGGCGACGGAGCCGCGCACCACGACCTCGGGGTCGCCCGTGATCTCCTGGCCGGGGGTCGGCGTCTCGACCTCGAGGCTCGGCTGGCCGTCGTCGACGCGCACCCGCAGCGAGTCGCACAGCGGCTCGACGAGCTCCGAGTCGGCGCTCGGGACGGTGCACGCGGTGAAGATCACGACGCCCTCGCGATCGAGGGTGAAGCGCGCGTCGCGCGGGTCCTCGAGCGGCGCGCCCATCGTGGCGGCGCCGGCGGGCTCGACGGTCCACACCACCGCCGCGTCGGGGAAGTCCTCGCCCGCCGAGTCCACCACCTCCGCGTCGAGCTGGATGGTCTGCCCCGTGTGGTACCAGAGCCGCGCGGGGCTCACGAAGACGTGGATCTCGGACGGGATCCGATCCGCCTCGCAGGCCGCGAGGAGGAGGGTCACCGCGAGGACGATGGGGTACGTGCGCTTCATCGGACCGCGAACTCCCCCCGCAAGACGACGTGCGGTTGTTCCATCGCCAGGGCCGGCGAGGTGATCCCGAGGATGGCGCCCGCCGGGAGCCCGTAGGCCGAGACCGACGCGGGCAGCGTGAAGCTCGGGATCGGGATCGCCGGGAGCGCGTCGTTGAGCGCGGGTCTCAAGATGCGCTCGAGCAGCCGGCGCAGGAAGCCCTCGATGGTGTCGCGGGTGCCCGCGTCGAGGGAGGCGAGGTCGGTGCTGAAGTAGATCTCCTCGACCATGAGGTCGTCGAAGTCGAGGTCCTCACCGACGAGGGTGGCGCGCATCGACGCGCGCGCGCCGAGCGAGACCTGGATCGGCTCGGTGAACAGGTCGGGGTAGACGAGGTTGAGGCTGACCGCGCCGAGCGAGACGCGGAGCCGACCGTCGTCGTCGACCTCCGCGACGGGCGGCAGGCCCGTGCTCAGCGTCGCGGACACGCCGGCGGGGACGCCGCTGATCGTCGAGGAGTCGAGCGTCGCGTCGAAGAAGCCGCCGCGCCACAGCGCGTGGAGCGCCTGGTTCAGGAGGCTCTCGTGCACGCCGACCGCCGTCGACTGGGTCCCCGAGACGTCGAGCAGCCGCGCGCCGCTCCGGCTCGGCGCGCCGTACGTCGGCCGCGCGTGCGCCGGCGGGGTGAAGAAGCGCGTGCCGATCCCGAAGAGCATGCGGGAGCTCGTCGTGCTCAGCGTCGAGAAGCCGACCCCGAAGGTGAGCGGGATGGTGGCGTCGTCGTCGAGCCGCGGCACCTCGAACGAGGTGCCGAGGCTGGAGATGTCGAGGCCGCCGATGAGACCGTCGAGCACGTCGTTGACCTGGTTGGTCACGAAGTCCCGGACGAGCCCCGCGACGAGGTTGCGGACGGTGCCGTTGAAGAGGTCGACGACGATGTCGATGATCGCGCCGTCGAGGCCCGAGAAGTCGGTCGAGATCCGGCCGACGTTGGTCGTGACGGAGCCCGAGCGCACGCGGATCCGCGGGCGACCGCTCGACAGCGAGGCGTCGAGGATCGCGCGCACGGTGATGTCGTCGAAGGTCACCCAACCCTCGGTGTCGTAGGGGATCCCGGCGACGTGGCCCCGGACGCGGATGCGCACGCGCAGGTGCTCGACCCGCACGTTGGCTTGCATACCTCCGTTGACGAGGGTCAGCGTCACGGTGTTCGGCCCCATGATCATGAGGTCGCGGTAGATCACCTCGGAGCGGAGCACGCAGACCCCGAGCACGCTCGAGTCGCAGCCGCTCGGCTTGAGCGTGGGGCTCGCGCTCAGCGACCGGTGGATCGTGTCGCGCAGCTCGCGGCTGTTGAGCATCGTGTGGAGCACGTCCGCCATCGAGTCGAGGCCGTCGGTCCGCACCACGTCGTCGAACGCGGTCTGCCGCATCCGCAGCGAGAGCGTGTCGGAGAAGGTCCTGTCGTCCGGCGCCCACGTGTCGGCCACGAGGAACGAGCACGTCCGGCTCGCCTCCCGACCGACGCCGTCGGTGGCCGCGACGTCGACGAAGTTGATCCCGTACTGGATGGGGATCTCGGCCTCGAAGCGGCCGACCGCGTTGACGGGCACGCTGGTGCCGTTGACGCGCGCGGTCATGACGCCGCTGATGTCGGCGACCTGGCCGGAGAACGTGATCGTGCCCGAGGGCGTGCGGTCGAGGATCTCCCCGTCGAACGGCGAGTCGCACCGGATGGCGGGCCCGTCGCCGTCGACGATGACGATCGTCGAGCGCTCGAGCGGGACGTCGTCCTGCGTGGGCGGCCGGACCCGCGCGGTGAGCGTGTAGCGACCGTCCTCGGCGTAGCGGAAGCGGCCGTCGCCGAGCTGCTCGCCGGCGGGCGAGCTCGTCACGGGGACCACCGCGTCCGGGATCGGGTTGCCGAAGCGGTCGTGGACCTCGCGCGCGATGTCGATGACCTGACCCTGCGCGTAGACGGGCTGGAAGGGGACGCGGGAGAGCACGAGGCTCGCGGGCAAGCCGGGGCGGACCTCGAGCGTCTGCCCCTGGCTCGTCGCGCCGGGGAGCTGGCAGTACACGGTGAACTCGCCCGAGCGCTCGAAGCGGCCGGTGAGGCCGTCGAAGGTGTTGCCGTCGTCGGCGGGCTCGGAGCGCGCGGTGGGGCTCGTCCCCTCGATCGGGTTGCCCCACGCGTCGAAGACCTCGCAGGTGACGTCGTCGAGCTCGCCCGCCTCGATCGAGTCGAGGTCGAGGTGCGTGACCACCGTCGCCGGATCGCCGGGCGTGACCTGGATGATCGCGGGGCTCGCGTCGGTGAGGCGGAGCTCGTCGAAGGTGCAAGCGACCTCGACCTGGCCCGCGCGGGTCGCGATCCAGTCGCCGTCCTCGGTGCGCTCGACGGAGCCCGCGGGCACGAAGCGCAAGGTGCGCGTGAGCCCGGCGGGCGGCGCGAACGCCTCACCCGTCGCGTCGATCAAGAGGCACGAGATCGCCAGCGGCTGACCCGCGTACACCGTCTCCGGCGCCACGGTGTCGACGTCGACCGGGTCGAGCTCGATGCCCCCATCCGCCGGAGGGGCGGTTCCTTCGCCACACCCCGACACCAGCAGGAGGACCCCGACGAGGCCCCCGACTCTCCATCCCATCGAGCGAGTCTACGTCAGGCCCGCGCGGCAAGCCCGTCCCGGGCCGTCAGCGGCTCCAGCGGAGCGTCTCGGCGTGGCCCGGGATCACGAGGTTCTGGTTCAGGCCCTCGGGGTTCGAGATGAAGATGCCACCGCGCGACGAGTAGAACGCGACCATGCGGCAGTCCGGGCTGAAGGCGGGGTCCTTGTTGGTGCCCTGCCCCTGCGTGAGCCGCGTGTACTGCTGCGTGCGGAGGTTCACCGTGAACACGTCGAAGCCGCTCGAGCGCCCCGTGAACGCGAGGAGCGGGCCGTCGGGGTTGCCCGTGCACCACGCCGGGGTCTGGTTGTGCGCGCCGCGGTAGGTGATGCGGGTGACGTCGCCGCCGGTCGGGCTCATCGAGAAGATCTGCGGGCTGCCGTGCCGCGTGGACACGAACGCGACCTTTCCGCCCGGCCCGCCGCACGTGGGGCTGACGTCGATGCCGGGGTGGTTCGTGAGCCGGCGGATGTCCTCGCCCTCGAGGTTGGCGCTGTAGATCTCGGAGTTGCCGTCGCGGGTCGAGCTGAAGAACACGCGCCCGCCGCAGACGCTCACGCCCATGTTGAGCCCGCCGCCCTGGATGAGCGGGCGCTCCTCGATCCCCGTGCGGGTGACGAACATCCCCTCCTCGGTGAGGATCGAGTACCAGACGCCGCCGCGGCCGAACGCGGGCAGCATCGCGATGCCCTGCCCGCTCGAGACGCGGCTCACGTGGTCGCCGTCGAAGGTCGCGACCATGACGTCCTTGCGCCCGACGTTGCGGCGGCGCGCGAAGGTGATCCGCGTCCCGAACGCGCCCGCGCGGCCCGTGAGCAGCTCGAGCACCTCGTTGGCGAACTGGTGCATGAACTGCCGCAGCTCGGCGCGGCTCCCGCGGTAGCTGCGCGAGAGGACGGGCGCGGACCCGCGCGCGACCTCGTAGAGGCGCATCTGCACCCGGATCTGGTTGCCCTCGACGGTGACCTCGCCCTTGATGACGCCCTGCGCGCCGACCGTCGCCCACGATCCGGGGACCATCTCGAGGCCCTCGGCGTCGAGGTCGGCCACGAAGGAGCGCGAGTCGAGCACGTCGAAGAGCGACACCAGGCGGAAGTCGTTGCGGAGCACCCCCGCGCCCTGCGGGCCGAGCGAGGGCTCGCCGCGCAGGTTCGGGACCGCGATGCGGTAGAGCGCGCGCTCGGGGGAGTCGACGTCGATGACGGCGACCCGCTCCGGCAGCGCGTCCTCCGCGGGCGTCGCCGCGGGGGCGCCGTCCTGTCCGACGACGGGGACGGCGAGCGCGGCGGCCACCAGTCCGGCGGCGAGGGACATCGCGACGAGGCTGAGCTTGTGCTGGTTCATCGAGGTTCCGTGGGGGATCGACGCAGGCGAGCGCCGAGGGATTCGATCGCTGCGTAGTCTGCGGGCGAGGGGGCGGCGAAGCCAGCGCCGTCAGGCGTACGAAACTTGCGCAACGAGTCCGTGATCCGAAATCAGGATCGGGTGTAAGATTCCGCTCGGGTGTCGCGGAGGAGTCTCATGAAGCGCTTTTGGATGGCCTCGGGTCTGACGATCCTCGTCGCTGGTCTCGCGAGCTCGGCGTCTGCACAGACGCAGGTGAAGCCCTACTTCATGGTGATGTTCGACGATTCGGGGTCGATGAACGACTCGACCGGATCGGGGAACAACTCGTGCGGCCAACCCCGCACGAAGATGAACGACGCGCGGTGCGCCCTGCAGCGCGTTGTCGCGGGCTTCGGTGACGTCGTGTTCGGCCTCGCCTCGTTCAAGGAGTACGGCACCGGCACGACGATCCACGTGCCGATCGCGGAGGACAACCAGACCGCGATGCTGTCCTGGGTCGACTTCATGCCGACCCCCGAGCTCGCCTACGGCGGCGGGACGCCCATCCACACCGCGCTCAACAACATCCGAGCCTACTACCAGAGCGCCACGGGTCCGATCCGGACCGACCCGCGGCGCGGGTGCCGCCCGTACTACGTGATCCTCCTGCACGACGGCGCGCCCGACAACTTCTCGAGCGCGATCACATCGATCACGAACCTCCTCAACACGCCGGTCACGGGCGGCCCGAACGTGCGGATCGAGACGCACGTGATCTACTTCGGCACCAGCACCAGCACCGCGAACCAGGCCGACATGATGGCGGCCGCGGGCGGCACCACGGTGGCCCAACGCGCCACGAACGAGGACGCGCTCGCGCTCGCGTTCTCCAACATCATCGCCGACTCGCTCCTCACCGAGGTCTGCGACAACGTCGACAACGACTGCGACACGCTGATCGACGAGGGCTTCCAGAAGTACTGCAACATCCCCGGCGGCATCACGACGCCCACGCTCTGCGCGGACCCGGGCGACCCGTGCAACGGCACGGACGACAACTGCTTCAACGGGGTCCTCGACGAGGTGACCAACCTCTGCGGGATGTGCGGCGCGGAGCCGCCCGAGGTCTGCAACGGCCTCGACGACAACTGCAACGGGATCATCGACGAGGGCGGCGTCTGCATGGGGTGCGTCCCCACCGGCGCGGAGCGCTGCGACAACATCGACAACGACTGCGACACCCGGATCGACGAGGGCCTCACGCGAGCCTGCGGGTCGTCGGTCGGCGCGTGCACGACGGGCACGGAGACGTGCGTCCGCGGCGCCTGGGGGATGTGCACCGGCCGCGGTCCGTCGACGGAGATCTGCGACGGGATCGACAACGACTGCGACGGCATGACCGACGGCATGACCCGGCCGTGCGGCAGCTCGGTGGGCACGTGCGTCCCCGGCACGGAGACGTGCCTGATGGGCATGTACGGCGCCTGCGTCGGCATGGTCGGCCCGGGCACCGAGGTGTGCGACGGGCTCGACAACGACTGCGACGGAATGACCGACGAGGCCGACCCGATGCTCGGTGACTCGTGCGGCTCCGACACGGGCGAGTGCACCGCCGGGATGGTCGAGTGCGTGATGGGCGCGCTGACCTGCACGGGCGGCATCGGCCCGACGCCCGAGATCTGCGACGGGCTCGACAACGACTGCGACGGCGTCATCGACGACGGGCTCGGCGTGGGCGATCCGTGCGGCACCGACATCGGCGCCTGCATGACCGGCGTCAACGTCTGCCGCGGCGGGATGATCGTGTGCGAGGGCGAGACCACCGCGACGCCCGAGACGTGCAACGGCATCGACGACGACTGCGACGGGCCGATCGACGAGTCGCTCCCCGTCGGCGCCGCCTGCGGCACCGACGAGGGCGTGTGCATGGCCGGCGGGATCGAGTGCATCGACGGCCGCGAGGTCTGCGTCGGTGAGGTGCCGCCCGGCTCCGAGCGCTGCGACTGCGAGGACAACGACTGCGACGGCATGACCGACGAGGCCGTGCCCGACCCGCTCTGCCCGGGGACGTCGCGCTGCGTCGACTGCCAGTGCGCGGGCCCCTGCCAGATGAACGAGTTCGGCTACGTGTGCCCGACCGGGCGCACCGCGCGGGTCGAGGGCGACGAGTGCTTCTGCGTCGCCGAGGCCTGCAACCGCGAGCTGTGCGCGGGTGAGACGATCGAGCGAGACGGCGAGGTGCTCTGCGAGCCCGGCTCGACCGACCTGAGCGCCTGCGTGTGCAAGAACAACGAGTGCACGTTCCCCTGCGACGGCGTCACGTGCATGGGCGGCCTCGTGTGCAACCCGCGCGACCCGCTCGGGCGCTGCGTCGCCGACAACTGCCGCGGGCTCGGCTGCCCCTCGGGTCAGCTCTGCGACACGGTGACCGGCGGCTGCGTCGCGGATCCCTGCGAGGGCGTGACGTGCGCGGCCGACGAGGCCTGCCGCATGGGCGTCTGCTCGCGGAGCTGCGCGACGGTGGACTGCGACGCGGGGATGCGCTGCGAAGCCGGCGAGTGCGTGACCGACGAGTGCGACGGCGTGAGCTGCATGAGCGGTGAGGTCTGCGATCCGAGCGACGGCTCGTGCGTCACCGACATGTGCGTGGGCGTCTCCTGCCCGGCGGGCGCGGTCTGCGATCCGCTGACGGGGATGTGCGGCGCCGACCCGTGCCTGGGCCTGCGCTGCCCGGCCGACCAGACCTGCGAGGACGGCGAGTGCGTGCTCGAGACGATGACCACGCCGGACGCGGGCCCGATGGAGACCATGGACGGCGGGACCACCACCGGCCCCGGCTCCGGCGACTGGGTTGTCGCGACCGGCGGCTGTGGCGTCGCGCCGACGTCGACCCCGAACGCCCCCTGGGCGCTGCTCGCCCTCGCGGCGCTCGGCGCGCTGGTGCGGCGGAGGAGTCGACGCCGCCCAAAAGGCCGTGAGGGTCGCGGGCGCAGCTGGCTCGCGGCCCTCGTGGGAGGGCTGCTCGTGCTCCTCGCGAGCGGGTGCGAGACGGAGGCGTTCTGCCTGAGCAACTGCGGCGACGACGGCGGCACGGTGGCGCGCGACGCGGGCACCGACTCGGGCACCGGCGGCGGTGACGCGGGCCCGCCGATGGTCGACGCGGGCCCGTCCGACGCGGGCCCCGACGGCTGCGTCCCCGGCTCCGCCGAGGTCTGCAACGGGCTCGACGACAACTGCGACGGCAACGTCGACGAGGGCATCGACACGATGACCGACATCGACAACTGCGGCGGCTGTGGGATGGCCTGCGCGCCGCCCGGGGCCTTCGGTGAGTGCGTGGCCGGGGCGTGCACGATCATGGAGTGCGACGTCGGTCGCTTCGATCTCGACGGCATGGTCGACAACGGCTGCGAGTACCGCTGCCTGCCGACGGGCATGGACGACAGCGTGTGCGACCGCGCCGACAACGACTGCGACGGCATGGTCGACGAGGACTTCGACTTCCCCAACGATCCCCTCAACTGCGGCAGCTGCGGCCGGAACTGCGCGTTCGCGCACTCGACCGCGGGCTGCGCGATGGGGATGTGCACGCTCGGGATGTGCGAGGCCGGCTGGTACAACCTCAACATGGTCGCGGCCGACGGCTGCGAGTACAGCTGCACCCCGACCACCGATCCCACCGAGGTCTGCGACCGACGCGACAACGACTGCGACGGGATGGTCGACGAGGGCGACCCCGGCGGCGGCGCGGCCTGCGGGTCGGACGTGGGCGCGTGCACCGCGGGCGTGGAGCACTGCATGGGCGGCGCGATCGCGTGCGTGGGCTCGGTCGGCAGCTCGACCGAGATCTGCAACTCGATGGACGACGACTGTGACGGCCGGACCGACGAGGGCTTCCTCGCCGGCGACATCCGCAACTGCGGGATGTGCGGGCGCGTCTGCTCGTTCGCCAACGCGGTCCCGATGTGCACCGCCGGGAGCTGCGTGATGGGGAGCTGCCTGAGCGGCTACGTCGACGCGGACGGCAACCCGGCCAACGGCTGCGAGTACCGCTGCGACAGGACCGGCACCGAGATCTGCAACGGGCGCGACGACGACTGCGACACGCGCACCGACGAGGGCCTCACCCCGCCGTCGAACTTCTGCAACCGCAACGGGGTCTGCATGGGCACGACGCCGCGCTGCGACGCGGCCACGGGCTGGACCTGCGACTACCCCGCGACCTACGAGGCGACCGAGGTCACCTGCGACACGCTCGACAACGACTGCAACGGCCTCGTCGACGACCCCTTCACGGCGATGGGCCTGGGCAACGTCTGCAGCAACGGGACCGGCGCGTGCCAGATGTTCGGCGTCCTCGCGTGCAACGCGGCCGGCTCCGGGGTCGAGTGCAACGCGCCGCCCGCCGGCGCGGCGATGCCCGAGATCTGCGACGGCTTCGACAACGACTGCGACGGCTCGATCGACGAGCCCCGCACGGCGCCCGGGACCAACCCGAGCTACGTCGTCGACAACATGGTGCAGGTGCGCTCCGGCCTCTACGTGTACGCGTACGAGGCGAGCCGACCGGACGCGACGGCGACGAACGCCGGCGCGCGCAACGCCCGCTCGTGCTCGCGCGCGAACGTGCTCCCGTGGACGCAGATCACGGCGCCCGAGGCCGCCGCGGCGTGCGCCGCCGCGGGCTACCGGCTGTGCACCGAGGCCGAGTGGATGGACGCGTGCGAGTCGAGCAGCGGCTCCTGCGCGTACGGCTACGCGACCTCGTGCTCGACCTACAACGGCAACACCTGCAACGGGAACGACTACGACTTCACGCCGGGCGGCGCCGACGACGACGGCCTCCTCGCGACCGGGTCGCTCTCGAGCTGCTACGCCAGCTTCGGCGGCACCAACCGCATCTACGACATCAGCGGCAACGTCTGGGAGTGGACCCAGCCTCGCAGCGCGGGCGTCAACCCGATGCGCGGCGGCAGCTTCAACAACCCCGGCCCGGCGCTGCGTTGCAACTTCGACTTCGTCGTCGCGAGCAACACCTACCAGCTGACCAACGTCGGCTTCCGCTGCTGCAGCTCGACGGCTCCCTAGCCGGCGAAGCCGGCTAGGGACCGTGCCCGTGCCCGTGCCCGTGCCCGCGCGGCCCGCCCGTGCGGCCCGCCCGCACTGTCCGCCCCCGAGCGAAAGTCGGCTAGCGTGCCTGCCGGCCGTGGAAGCGGACGGCGATCGTCTGACCGATGTACTGGTCGGCGACGTCCTCGGGCGGCGGCGGGATGTGCTGGTCGCTCGCCTGCAGGCGCGTGAGCTGCTCGGTGATCGACTGATCGAAGACGGGGTTGTTGCTGCCGCCCCGAACCGAGAACGAGACGATCTCGAGGTTCTGACCGATCTCGACGTTCACCGTGGCGGTGAGCCCGGCGGCCTCGTCCCGGCTGAGCGTCGTCGGGATGCTCCAGCCGCGTCGGAAGAAGGCGTAGAGCCGACCGCGATAGAGGTCGCCTTCGGTGGCCACCGTCTCGGTCCCCTCCTCGATCCCGTCTGGATCCCCCTCGCGCTCGCGCCGCTCGGCGATCTCGGCGAAGGCCTGCGCGCGGTCCCCGATGCGGGCGAGCACGTCCTCGACCGCGTCGGGCGGCGGCGGCTGCTCGGGGCGCTCCCGGGGCTCGGCGCGCTCGGTCGGGGTCTGCTCGGTCGGCACGGCGGCCGGCTCGGGCGGGGCCGTCGAGAGGAGCGGCACCTGCCGGTTCGGCAGCTCGTGCTCGAAGTCGCGGCCGAGCTGGACGAAGCGCGCCTCGATGACGTCCTCCTCCTCGAGGAGCCGCGTCGGCTCGTCCTCTTCGGGGTCGTCTGAGAGGTTGGTGCGGGCGACGTCCGCGACCACGACGACCAAGAAGATCAGCGTCGTCACCACCGGCACCGCGACGGTCAACGCGACGCCCCCGAGGATCGACTCCAGCGACACCCACTCGAACGGCACGAGGCCCGAGTCGGGCCGGCCGTCGCTGGGTTCGTAGTAGAGCGCTCGGGTCATGGGCTGGGTGCGTCGGCGGTCGGTGCGTCGGTCGGGCGGGCCGGGGTGGGCGGCCCCTCACCGCGGGGGTCCGTCACCAGACCCAGGTTCTCGACCCCGGCTTGGCGACAGAGCGCGAGCACCTGCGCCACGAACCCGTAGCTCACCGCCTGATCCGCCTGCACGTAGAGCTCGTGCGTCTCGCGGATGATCGCGTTCGTCGAGAGCACCTCGAGCAGGCGCTCGAACGGGATCAGGTCGCGCTGATCGTCGGGGCTGTCGGTGCCCACCACGCGGAGCCAGACGTTCTGATCCTCGTCGATCACGAGCAGGAGCTTCTCCTCCTCGAGGGGCATGTCCTCGGCGTCGGCGCGCGGCAGGTCTACCTCGACCCCCGCCGTCATCAGCGGCGCGGTGACCATGAAGATCACGAGCAGGACCAGCATGACGTCGACGAGCGGCGTCACGTTGATCTCGCTGAGCGGCACCCGTCCACCGCTCGGTCCGCTGCCCATGCCCATGACTAGAGGAAGTGCCGCTTCACGATGTTCAGGAAGTCATGGCCGAAGGTCTCGACCTCGGCCTCGATCACCCGCACTCGGCGGATGAAGTAGTTGTAGGCCATCACCGCCGGGATCGCCGCGAACAGGCCGATCGCGGTCACGAAGAGCGCCTCGGCGATCTTCGGCCCGACCGCGCCGAGGCTCGCGTCGCCCGTCCCGCCGAGCTGGTGGAAGACCTCGAGGATCCCGAGGACCGTCCCGAGCAGACCGATGAAGGGCGCCGTCGACCCCGTCGTGGCGAGGAACGGGAGCAGCGACTCGAGCTTGGTCATCTCGGTCGTGCTCGACCGGCGCAGCGCGCGCTCGATGTTGTCCGAGACCCCCTCCGACGAGACGCTCCCGGTGGTGAGCCGCGCGAGCTCCACGTAGCCGGCGTGAAAGACCTTCGCGAGGGGCGACGCCGAGACCGACTTGATCTGCGCGTACACGCTCTCGATCCGCTCCGGCGCCCAGGTGCCCGACTCCTCCTCGGCCCAGAAGAGCTTGAGGAACCGGCGCGTCTGCGCGGTCACCTGGAACATCCGGACCAGCTTGGCGCCGACGATGAACCAGCTCACCAGCATCATCACGACGAGCACCAGGATGAGCGCCTTGACGACGAGCGGCGCCCCCATGACGAGGTTCCAGAAGCTGTAGTCGTCGGGCGTCGCTTGGAGGTAGACGAACATGGGCGGCCAGACTACTGCACGCGCGAGCGATCCCTGTCAACGAGGCGAGCGCTGGCGATCAGGGTCCCGCAGCCGCCGTTCGGCTCCACCCGGGCTTTGCAGCTCATGCGCACGCGGAGGCCCGCCGCGCCGAGGCGCTCGTAGGCTCGCTCGTAGCGCTCGCGGCTCACCCCGCGGTGGGCGCTCGTGGGAACCGGGTTGTAGGCGTAGAGGTGCGTCCACACGCCGAGCGGCCGGGCGCGCCGCGCGAACGCGTCGAGCTCGTCGTCGCCGTCGTTGACGCGGTCGAGGATCAGGTAGGCGAGCGCGATCTTGCGCAGGCGAGACCGGCTGAGCTTCGGCAGCTCCTCTTCGAGGACCTCGAAGAGCGGGCCGAGCGCCGGGCCGCGCGGGACGGCCCGGCTCCTCGCGGGCTCGGTCCCCGCGTGCACCGACACCGTCAGCCCGTTGTGCGGCGCGTGGATCGCTTCGCGCAGCCGCTCGAGGGGGCCGCCGCTGGTGGTCAGGCTCGGCTTGATCCGCTGCTGGCGGCAGTGCTCGAGGAAGGGGAGCGTGGCCCGCGTGTGCAGCGGCTCCCCGACCCCGCTCACGGTGACCCGGGTGACCGCGTGGCCGAGCGCGCGGACCGCGTCGACCTGGCCGACCATCTCCTCGAGGGTCAGCGGCCGCGTCAGGCCGTTGGCACCCGAAGCGCAGAACGGGCAGCCGACCGCGCAGCCCACCTGCGATGAGACGCAGAGGCTGTCGCCGCGATAGAGCACCGCCTCGACCGCGGCGCCGTCGTCGAGGTGCACCGTCCAGCGCCGGTTCTCGCCCTCGCCGTCTGCTTCCTGGAGCCGCACCCCCACGGGGTAGCTGGCGGTCACGTGAGCGTCACGTGAAAACGGGTCCATCCTGCGGGCTATACTCCCCGGAGCCGCCCCGATGAGCTCCGACCCAAAGCCCGGCCCCCCGGACACCACCACCACCATGGTCGACGAAGAGCTCTCCTCGATCCCCTTCGCGGCCGACGCCGACGAGGAGGCCCTCGACTCGAACGACTTCGAGCGGATCACGCTGATGGATCTGCCGAAGATCGCGACCTACGGGGCCTACGAGCTCCTCGGGCGCATCGCGTATGGCGGCATGGCGGAGATCTTCCTCGCGCGCGAGCTCGGCGGCGACGGCGCGCGCCGCATGGTGGTGGTCAAGCGCGTGCTGCCGCACGTCGCGGAGGACCCTCACTTCGTCGACATGTTCCGCGACGAGGCGCGCCTCGCGATGCAGCTCAACCACCCGCACATCTGCCACGTCTACTCGTTCGGCGAGGCGGAGGACACCTACTACCTGGCGATGGAGTGGGTCAACGGGATGCCCCTCTCCAAGATCATCCGGCGCGCGCGGCAGAACGGCGGGATCCCGATCGCGATCGCGGCGCGGATCATCGCGCAGGTCGCCGAGGCCCTCGACTACGCGCACCGCGCCGCGGACGCCTCGGGGGAGCCGCTCGGCGTCGTCCACCGCGACGTGAGCCCGCAGAACATCATGGTGAGCTTCGACGGCATCGTGAAGCTGCTCGACTTCGGCATCGCGAAGGCGTCGAGTCACAGCACGCGGACCGAGGCCGGCATCATCAAGGGCAAGTTCGCGTACATGTCGCCGCAGCAGTGCGTCGGCGAGCCGATCGACGCGCGCGCCGATCTGTTCGCGCTCGGCATCTGCCTGTTCGAAGCGGTCGCGGGGAAGAACCCGTTCCGCCGCAAGACCGAGTTCGAGACGATGACGAAGATCGTCGGCGACCCGACGCCCGATCTGATCGCGCGCCGGCCCGACGCGCCCGAGGCGCTCGCGGTCGTGGTCGAGAAGGCGCTGATGAAGCAGCCCGAGCGGCGCTACCAGAGCGGCGGCGAGATGCAGCTCGCGCTCGAGCAGGTGATCGCGTCCGGCGGGACGTTCGTGAACGCCGCCCGGCTCGGCGAGTACCTGACGTCGCTCTTCCCCGAAGACCTCCGCGACGGCCCCGCGCTCGACACCCGCATCGGCAAGATGCCGTCGCAGCCTCCGTCGCAGGACTCGATCGACGAGCCGCGCCGCCAATCGCCGCCTGGCTCGACCGAGATGGACGCGGTCGCGCTGCCGTCGGTGCCGCCGCCCGCGATGAGCACCCCGCCGCCGAAGAAGAAGAGCGGGCTCGGGATCGCGATCGGGATCCTCGCCGCGCTCTCGCTCCTGCTGCTCCTCGGCGGCGTCGGCCTGGCGGCCGCCTGGATCATGCTCGGCAGCGGGGGGACGGACGACGCCGCGATCGCGGTCAACGAGCCGCCTCCCGTGCCGACGCCGCCGCAGGTCGAGCCGTCGCCGCCCGTCGAGGCGCCCCCGACGACGGGCTCGGTGTTCGTCGAGAGCGACCCGCCCGGCGCGACGGTGACCTTCGACGACAACGAGCTGGCTGGAGAGACCCCGCTCGACATCGGCCTCGTCACCGCGGGCGTCCACGAGGTCCGGATCCAGCTCGACGGCCACGAGGAGTGGACCGGCAACGTCGTCGTCGTCGCGGGCCGCCGCGCCACGATCACCGGCGACCTCGAGCGCACGCCACAGGCCCCGCGGAGCGCCGGTCCGCCCGGCGAGATCTCCCTCAACACCCAGCCCTGGTCGAAGGTCTACGTCGGCCGGCGCCTGCTCGGGACGACCCCCATCGGGCACGTCTCGGTCCCGAGCGGGACGGTGCGCTTGCGCTTCGTCGACCGCGACGGCGCCGAGCACCGCCGCTCGATCCGCGTGCCGCCCGGCGGCCACGTGACCGAGTCCTTCAACCTGCGCGAGTGACGCCTCGAGGCACTGAGATCCCTCGGTCGCTTCGCGACCCCGGGACTCAGCCCTTCACGCAGCCGAGCGGTCGGATCCGCGCGACCTTGCTCGCGAGGCCGCCGGCGGCGACGACCTCGACGACGTCGGCGACGTCCTTGTAGGCGAACGGCATCTCCTCGACGACGGTGGCCTTCGAGGCGCCGAGCACGAACACGCCCATGTCCTTCAGCTCGCGCGCGACGTCGCCGGTGGCGCGGCGCTTCGCCTCCGAGCGGCTGAGCATTCGGCCCGCGCCGTGGCAGGCGGAGCCGAACGTCTCGGACGAGCCGGCGCCGCCCGCGAGCACGAACGAGTAGCGCCCCATGTCGCCCGGGATGATCACGGGCTGCCCCGTCTCGGCGTAGGCCTTGGGCAAGAGCGCGTGGCCCTTGGGGAGCGAGCGCGTCGCCCCCTTGCGGTGCACGAGGAGCCGCCGCTCGCGGCCGTCGACGTCGTGGCGCTCGTGCTTCGCGATGTTGTGGCAGACGTCGTAGACGGTCGTCAGCTTCGCGCCGAACAGGTCGTCGAAGACCTGCCGCGCCCAGTGCGCCATCACCTGCCGGTTCACGAACGCGTAGTTCGCGGCCGCGGCCATCGCCGCGAGGTAGTCGCGCGCGGGCTGGCTGCGGATCGGCGCGCAGCAGAGCTGACGATCGACGAGCTCGATGTCGTGGGCGGCCGCCGCGCGCAGCATCGCCCCGAGCGAGTCGGTGCACACCTGGTGCCCGAGGCCGCGCGAGCCGCTGTGGATCATCAACGTGATTTGCCCCTCGCGGAGCCCGAAGGCGCGCGCCTCCGCGTCGGCGAAGACCTCGTCGACGACGCCGATCTCGGCGAAGTGGTTGCCCGACCCCAGCGTGCCGAGCTGCGGGAGCCCGCGCTCCTTCGCGCGCGCACTGACGAGGCTCGGGTCGGCGTCGCCGAGGTGCCCGCGCTCCTCGACGTGCTCCATGTCGTGCGGGTTCGCGAAGCCCTTGCGGACCGCCCAGCCGAGGCCCTCGAGCATCACGTCGTCGAGGTCGCGACCCGAGAGCCGGAGCTCCACCCGCTTGGATCCGACGCCGGCCGGCACCGCCTCGAAGAGCGCGCGCGTGAGCGCCTCGATCTTCGGCTTCACCTCACCGACCGAGAGGTCCGCCGCGAGCAGCCGCACGCCGCAGTTGATGTCGTAGCCGACGCCGCCGGGGCTCACGACGCCGCCCTTCTGCTCGTCGAACGCCGCGACGCCGCCGATCGGGAAGCCGTAGCCCCAGTGGATGTCGGGCATCGCGAGCGACGCCCCGACGATCCCCGGCAGCGTCGCCACGTTCGCGACCTGCTCGAGCGCGCGGTCCTTCTTGATCGACGGCAGGAGCCCCGCGTCCGCGTAGACGATTCCGTCGACGCGCATCGCCCCCGTCATGGGCACGCGCCAGCGCGCCTCGTCGATTGGCTCGAGCGGCACGTCGCGGCCGGCGTACGGCGCAGGCGCGGTCGGCACACGCACCTTCGCCGAGCCGCCCTCGGCGGCGCGCTTGCGGCGCTTTCGATCGTCGCGCTTACCCATCGCGAGGCGCAGTATTCAGCGGCGGCGGCTCGGTGCCAAACGGGCTCGAATTTCGCGCGAAGATCGCCGAGGGGGCGAAGAGGACGGGTTCGCGTCCCGTCCGTCCCGCTCAAAGAGCCCTGCGAAAGCAGGGCTCTTTGTTTCCGTCCCGGTGGAAGCCATAACGAGGCCATAGCCGTCTTCATCGGGGCCATCGTCGTGGTCCCGGTCACGGTCCCCGACGGCCCGCGGCAGGGCGATGACCTTCGCGCCGCGCCGACGCTCCACCCTGATGGCCGTCACGGCCTGGCACATCGCTCCCCAGTCGTTGACCGTGTAGCCAGCGAGCACCTCGCCGGAGTCATGAGTCGCTGGCTCCCGTCGGCGCTAGTCCGTCTCCTCGCCCGCGCTCTCGTAGGGCCCGAGGAACCGCTTGCCGTCGAAGTGGATCATGTGGCCTGGAGCTTCCGCGACCCAGACCTCGGTCTCCCAGGAGATGTCGTTCAGGTACTTGGCGAGGTCGCGCCGGGTGAGGAACGTAGTGACGAAGACCAGTCCGGCCGAGCTGCCACCGAAGAGGTCTCGTAGCTCCTTGTGGCGCTTGGCGTCCACGGGCCCGTGGCTGGTCACGGCTTCGATGAGCAGCAGCCAGTTTCTCTCTGTGTACTCGACCACGACGTCCGGGAACTTCCCGTGCGTGTCGAAGCTCAGCCCCAGTTCCCCGATCGCACCTTCGTCGAGGTACGCCCACTTGTCCTCCGTATCGCCGATGTAGACGACCCGAGCGCCGGGAGCGAAGCGAGGGACGAAGTGCTCGATGATCTGTTCGACGAGGACGTTCTGCCCGCCGGGCGATAGCGATAGCTCGGTGCCGTTGGCGAGCTTCACCGGGATACGCTTCATCTCCCGCTTCTGGGCGTACACCTCTCGAAGGGCTGGCATCGCCTCCTTGTAGGTCGCCAGGGCCTCGTCCCATCCAGCGGGCCCGAACGTTCTCAAAGCGGCCAGGGCCTCCGGCACGACCTGGTACACGTTGTCCTTGCTGTTGACGGCACGGCCGGGATCGTCGGGGTTCTGTACGAGGAGGCCGGCCTCCAGGAACTGGTGAACGGTTTGCCGCCGCACGGTCTCACGAGTGTTCGGCTTGTACCGCTTGCCGTAGTGCTCAGCGAACCAGTCCATCAGCTCGGTGATCCCGCGCATTGGATTGCCAGCGGCCGACCAGGGGTCAGCGCGCTTCAAGTCGAGAAGAGAGAGAAGTACGAGGGCCGATCTCACGTTCGTCTGCCGACTCGGGAGGCCGAGCGCCTTCAACGCCGCTTGGGCCTCCTGAACTCGTTTCATGGAGGCGACCGGATCAGCCGTCTTTCGCTTCGCCACGCTTACTAGCTCCTCGTCGAACAGTTCGTCGATCTCGTCTTGGGTGATTGCGAGCGAAGTCACTCGCGCTCCGACGCGGCGCAGGGCCTCTACGTCGGGAAAGGGTAGGTTTCGGAGGTCAGTCGCGTTGACCTGCGTGTGGCCGCTGAACAGGCGGAAGTACATGTCCAGGAGCGTCGAGTTCAAGTAGACGAAGAGCCCGAGCGCCACCGGCGACTCCAAGCCCTCGCCGGCCTCGTGGATGTAGTTGACGTGGTTCTCGAAACCGACTGGACCGGGCGCCACGTTGGTCGAGTCGTAGACGAACGCTTCGACGCGCCGCCGCTGCTCCTTGGAGGAGAAGCGCTTCGTCAGGACGTAGGTGCCGGGTGGCACTAGGAGGGACGCCGTTTCCGCGCTGTTGGCGATCCCGTTGGGCTTTCGCGCCCCGTCGACCGGCCATCGGACGCCGCCGTCGCGCAGGTGCATCGGGTAGATGAGCGGCGCGTCGCCGGCCTCGACGTCAGCCCGGAGGTGCTCCTTCGCACGGAAGTCGACGACCCTCCCGGTCGAGGCTTGCAGCCCGAGCCGATGAAGGCTGGAAGTGAACGCCTGCATCCGGTCGGCGACGCCCATCGAGATCCCATCGGAGATCACGTGGATGGCTGGGTGGGCCGCCTCGGGCGGGACCACCAAGTCGTAGCCGACCTCCATGATCGTCGTCGGTGCGCCAGGTTCGCCGCTCGATGTGGTGATGGCGACCGTGGCAGGTGGTTCGCGCCCCGCGATCGCGTGCGTGATGATGTTCTCTTGAAGGACGGCATCGCCGCCAAAAGCTTCGCTCCGCGAGTCGAACAGGTGGATGGCCCTAAGCGACATCCGGCCGAGGAAGTCCGTCCGAAAGCTGTCGAAGTACGGGCCATTGCAGAACGACCGCGGTGTAATCGCCACTAGCTGCCCGCCGCTTCCGAGCATCCGCAGCGTGAGGGCGACGAACCCGGCGTAGAGATTCGAGACCTCGATCCCCATGCTCCGAAGTCGTTTGCGATGACGGGATGAGGTTCTGATCTTGCGATATGGCGGATTCTGGATCGCGCACGTGAACCGTTGCGCGCGTTGCCCGAACAGATCGGCCTCGGAGCGGACTCCGAACTCGATGAAGTCCTCGTTGACGATCTCCCATTCGACTTCTACGTCTCGCGCTGCTCCGAACGCCGCGCACCGTTGCAGGGTCGAGGTCAGCGCCTCGATGAGGTGGTTGTCGGCTTCGACCGCCGTAATCTCGATTCGACGTGGCCGCTTTGCTCGGCCGCACACCTCGGCCACGAACGCAGCGGTCAGGGACCCGACGCCTGCCCCTGCATCCAGCAGGCGCACGACTCCATCCATGGGGAGGAACATCGAGGCCATCAGCTTGGCCACCGGGGCGGGGGTCCCGAACTGCCCCAGCTCCGACCGTAGCCGTTCGTCGAGGGCCGCGAACGTCTGCTCCCGGAGCACGTCGGTGGTCTCCACGAGGTCGAGGTTGCGCAGTTTCCGCCCGGCCGTCGGGAGTGAATCGAGAGGTAGGTGATCGTCGTGGGGGGAGGCTTCCATCATCGTCGTCTGGTCCCAGGTCAAGCCCGTGGACGGGCGTCCGGTTCCAGACGCAGAACCCCGGTGCCGACTGACGACACGGTGTCCGGTCGACGAACCTAACCGGCGTAGCCAGGCGAGGGCAACGGTTCCGGAGGCAGGTCCGAAGGCACAGCGGCCTCTGGGCCACCCCGCCGCGGTGGTGAGCGGTCCTCCTCGATTCGCCGGGTAACGCGCCCGTCGATGCCGGGCTCCGAGGAGGCGTCCGCGGACCCTTGGTCACCCGCGGATCTGCAACTCCTCCAGGTTGTCCCCGTCGATGCCGAAGTCGTGCGGCTGATCGGGGTCGCCGGGCACCCCGTGCCCCGCACGAACGGTGAGCACGAAAGACGGCACGCCCAGCTTCTCTGAGCGCCCCTTCGCGGCGGCCAGCACTTTGGTCTCCGTTTCCAGGTCGATGCCCTGGAGATATCTCAGTCCCAACTGTGCCGCGAACGGCAGGGCGAAGCGGTACAACCAAGTGTCGGTCCGACCAGCGTGGATCGGGATGCCCAAGGGCACCACGGCTGCGTGCGTGTGGGGCAGTCGATGGGCGGCCTCGGCGGGAATCTCACCATAGAACCGACGCCAGAGGCCAAGCCGCATCCACTCATCGTTGGCTCCCATCGCCGCCCCACTTATCGGGTCCTTGTCGTAGACAAGTAGGCGGGTGTAGTGCGCGCTTCGTTGCAGTCGCTTGAACTGCCCTTTCTGGATCGCCGCCAACTTGTTCGAACCCCACTCGCGCTTCTTCGCTTCGAGGAAGGCGACCCCTTCGAGACCCGCTTCGTCTCCGAAGTCGAGCTGGACGATGATTGCCAGGTCGCCGTACTTCGTCTCCAGGGCACCCGTGGCCTTGAACGCGTTGACAGCTAGGTGCACGGGGTAGCCACGCCTCTTGATCTCGGCGCCGTGCAGTCGGTCCCGCAGCATCTGGACGATGCTCAGCGTGATGTGGTCCTCCATCCAGAGGTCGCGCGTCAGCCGTCGGATTAGCGAGCCGAGAGCGGCATCCGTTTGAAGGCTGAGATCGAAGAAGTCGTCGAAGTTGGTCCCCACCGGGCCAGGCTACAACGTGTCGGCCCGTGCTGGAGACCAGAGTCATCGGGACCCTGCGAGAAGGGGCTCGCGCGGCGTGTCGTAGGGAGCCGCTAACCGCTGCAGCCGCCGCTGGACTATCCTCTTGCCCTGGCTGGGGGTAGCGACCCTCCGGCAACAGGCCGCAAGTCGGTCATCAAGGTCCGCGCCTGCCGGTCCGGTCAGGGTTGGCACAGGGAGGGCGTCGACAACATCCTCACCCTGCGCGCGCTATCGCAGAGCGAGCGACTCCCCGGCGCGACGAGATCCTACGCCACGACCGCTACACCGCCGACGTGAGGCGTGCTGCGTGATCCGTACGCGTTCCAGACCCTCACCGCTCCTGATCGACCAGGCGCACGGCTGCGAGGAGCGCCCGCACCAGGTCAGGCCGATGGCCGAGAAGCCGCTAAGCTTCGCGGAGGCCGTGGCGAATCGCGTCCAGGCTCATGGCTTGCGCCATAGGAGCGCCTGCGAGTCCCTCTTCTCTCGGCGTTTCGCGAGTGAGCGACGACGGTTCCTTGGTGCCATTCCCGCGAGATCCACCGAGAAGCACGGTGTCTGCGCTCGACCCCATCGCGTTCGAGTCCCGTCCGCCCCCTTGGCTCCCTTCGCGCGCTTGGCGCGAAATTCACGGCCTACAAATCGAAGACCAGGCGACCGGTCCAGCGGTCGTCGTCGAGCTCGTCGATCGCGGCGCCGTGATGGGTCACGGCTTTGACGGGCCGCGCGATCACGTGGCGCGCCGGATCGTAGGCCTCGCCCCACGCGGTCGCGGTGACTGTGTCGACGTCGAGCGCGATCACCTCGACGCGCCGCGCGAGCCAGCCCGTCTCGAACGCGTAGAGCACCTCGTTGCCGAGCGCGACGAGCTGGTCGAGGCCGTCGACCCCGCGGGCCTCGATCGGTCGGGACTCTCGCTCGTCGATCTTCGTCGCGTCGTCGACGAGGAGGCCCACGAGCGCGTCGACGGACGCCTCGAAGAGCTCGGCCTCGGAGCTCGCCTCGAGGTCGGCGCCGAAGTCCCCGGTGTGGTCGAAGAAGCGATGCGAACGCACGGGCCGAAGGATAGGTTAGGTTCCCGTCCTCCGGTGGCTGGCGCGAACGACGACAAAGACCGCTTCTTCTTCGGGGCCGCGCTCGTGATCGCGCTGGTCGCCGGCGGGATCGCGGTCGCCTCGAACCTCTCCGAGGAGGAGCTGCCCCCCGCGGCCGCCGCGCCGGACCCGGTGCAGGCCGCGCGCGAGCGCGCCGCGACGGAGGAGCGGCGTACGCGGATCGAGTTCGAGCCGATCGAGGATCAGGAGGCGCGCCGGACCCCGCCCGGGTTCGTGCTCGACCTGCCGGAGGTCCCCGACCTCGCGACGCAGCCGCCGCCCGCGCGCCCCGCCTCGAACGACCCGCGCATGGAGAGCCTGGCCGCCGAGATGCGCATCCTCAGCCACGCGCGCGAGATGCTCGGCGAGCACCCCGCCGAGGCGCTCGGGGTGATCCGGCAGCACCAGCGGCAGTACCCAGACGGCGTCCTGCGCGAGGAGCGCGAGGCGTTCGCCATCGAGGTGCTGCTCGCGCTCGAGCACACCGACGAGGCCGAGCGGCGCTACTACGACTTCCTGCAGCGCTTCCCGCAGTCCGAGCACCGGGAGAGCCTGCAGCGCGCGATGCTCCGACCGCCCCACCGCATCGGCGCGGGCGGTCGCTGATCCCGAGCGTCCTGCTATCCTGCCCGCCTCACTTCCCCCGGAGACGACCGAGATGAGCGCGATTCGCGAGTTCATGGACCGCCACTACCTGCACTTCAACAGCCGCGAGGTCGTGGCGTCGGCGCGCGCCTGGAACGAGCACCTCGAGGCCGGCGGGAAGATGATGGTCACCCTCGCCGGCGCGATGAGCACCGCGCGGATCGGCCGCATCCTCGGGCGCATGATCCGGGCCGGGAAGGTCCACGCGATCTCGTGCACGGGCGCGAACCTCGAGGAGGACGTGTTCAACCTGCTCGCCGCGAACGAGTACGAGATCATCCACGACTGGCGGGCGCTGAGCGCGGCCGACGAGGAGGCGCTGTACGCGCGCGGCTTCAACCGCGTCACCGACACGTGCATCCCCGAGACGGTGATGAAGCACCTCGCCAAGCGCCTCTCCAAGAGCTGGAAGGCGTGCTGCGATCAGGGCATCTCGCGCAGCCCCGCCGAGCACCTGTTCGAGGTCCTCGGCGACGCGTCGCTCCGCGAGCACTACCAGATCCCCGAGGAGGATAGCTGGATGCTCGCCGCCAAGGAGATGGGCATCCCCGTCTTCGCGCCCGGCTGGGAGGACTCGACGACCGGCAACATGTTCGCCGGCGAGGTCATCAAGGGCGAGCTGCCGCACCACCAGTGCGTCAAGACGGGCACCGAGCAGATGCAGGCGCTCGTCGAGTGGTACTCGGCGAACAACGGCGCCACCGCCGGGCACCCGAGCGTGGGCTTCTTCCAGATCGGCGGCGGCATCGCGGGCGACTTCGCGATCTGCGCGGTCCCGCTGATGATCCAGGACCTGGGCCGCGAGGACACGCCGTTCTGGGGCTACTTCTGCCAGATCAGCGACGCTGCCACGAGCTACGGCGGCTACTCCGGCGCGGTCCCCAACGAGAAGATCACCTGGGGCAAGCTCGACGCCTCGACCCCCAAGTTCATGATCCAGTCGGACGCCTCGATCGTGGCGCCGCTCGTCTTCGGCTACGTCCTTGGCGACTGACCCGCAGCGGGCCCTGAACTGCCCGCGGTGCATGGTCGTCATGCGCGAGGCGCGGGCGCGCGGCGGCGCGGGCGGCGCCTACCGCGAGGCCTGGACGATGGTGTGGCAGTGCAACCGCTGCAAAGGTCAGCTGCTCGAGGCCTCGGACAGCGGCAACCTCGCGCAGTCGCTCGCCCGGTCGATGCTGGTGCGGAACCGGAAGAAGGCGCCCGCGCTCTGTCCGGCGTGCATGACCAACCTGATCGAGCTGACGCTCGGCTGGGACGACGTCAGCGTCGAGATCGAGGAGTGCCCGGGCTGCTTCAGCGTGTTCGTCGATCGCGGGGAGCTCGAGCAGACGCGCACGCTGATGCGCGCGGCGGCCGGGCTGCAGGCGACGGATCTGTCGGTCCACGGCGGCACGGACGAGCCCGATCCGTTCGAGGCGTTCCTGCGGTCGCTGGGCGAGACCCTCGACGGCCTGGGCTGACCGGGAACCCATGGGCGCGCGTGGGGCGGGCTCTGTTGAGGTGTGAGCGGCGGCGACTCCGCGAGCTGTCGCTCTCTCGCGCGCTGCGCGCGCGAGGCGGGGGCTTCGCCCCCGGTGCTTTGAGACGGTGAGATCGCTGGCCGAGAGTCAGCCCGTGGGAGCTCTGTCCCCCAGGGGGACCCCGGTCCCCCTCGCCGTCGCCTTCGGCGCCGTCTCACCCCCTCGGCCTCCGTCTCCGGCGCTTCGCGCCTACGACGGAGGGGCGGCGCTTCGCGCCGTCGGCGCGCGGAGCGCGCCGGTCGGCCGGACCGCGCTTCGCGCGGCCACGACCTCCACGCGACGTGAACGCTGGGTGTGGGCGAACACAGCCGGACGGCCGGCACGCCTGCTCGCCGATGTGTTTCTCCGAGAGCCTCGTCACCGGGGCCGCGGGGCCCTAGGGTTCCGCGGTGCGCTTCCTCGCGGCGTTGGTTCTGCTGGTCGGCTGCGGCTCCGAGGCGGCGGCCCCGCCCACGGCGGCGGAGCCCGTCGCCGAGGGGCCCGTCGAGGCGCCGGCGCCGGAGCCCCCGGCCGACTGGGTGGACGTCGACGCGTCCACGATCGCTTCGTCGCTGCGCGACCACCCGGGCCGGTACCTGCTCGTGAACGTGTGGTCGACGTGGTGCGAGCCGTGCGTCGAGGAGATGCCCGAGCTGATCGAGACGGCGCGCGGCTACGAGGGGCGTGGGCTCGCGCTCGTGCTCGTCTCGACGGACCCGCCGACGAACCGCGACGCCGCCCACGCGCTGCTCGCGCGCCTCGGCGCCCCGATGCCGAGCTGGTTCAAGGTCGGGTCGGACGACGCGTTCATCCGCGCCGTCCACGAGGATTGGTCGGGCGGGCTGCCCGCCACGCTGCTCCTGGACGAGCAGCGGCGCGTGGTTCAGTTCTGGGAAGAGCCGGTGAGCGCGGAGATGCTGCGAGCGCCGATCGAGTCATTGTTGAACGGAGGAACGGGATGAAGCTCGCGCGCACGGGTGTCGCAACGGTCGGGATCGCCATCGCGATCGCCTCGGTCACGTTCGCCGCGTCGGACGCGAGCGCCCTCGCGGTGGGCGCGCAGGCGCCGATGCGCACGCACCGGATGCGCGGGGTCGACGGGCAGCAGGCCTCCATCGCGAGCGTCGCGGGCGAGCACGGCACGCTCGTGATCTTCACCTGCAACCACTGCCCCTGGGCCCAGGCCTGGGAGGCGCGGATCACCGAGCTCGGCAACACCTACCGCGGCCGCGGCGTCGGCGTGATCGCGATCAACTCCAACGACCCCGAGGAGCACCCCGAGGACGGCTACGAGGAGATGCAGCGCCGCGCGCGCGCCGCCGGGATGCAGTTCCCCTACGTCGTCGACGAAACGTCGAACGTCGCGCGCGCGTTCGGCGCGACGCGCACCCCCGAGGCCTTCCTCTTCGACGGCCGCGGCCGGCTCGTCTACCACGGCGCCGTCGACGACAACGCGCAGCAGCCCGACCAGGTCCAGCACCGCTACCTCCGCGACGCGCTCGAGGCGGTGGTCACGAGCCACCCGATCGCCGAGCCCGAGACGCGCTTCCTCGGATGCACCATCAAGTTCCGCGACTGATCGCCCTCGCGAGCGTGCTCCTCGCGGCGACGGCGGCCGCCCAGGACGCGCCGCCCAACACGAGCGTCGGGGACACGCACGACGGCCACCTCGTCGGCGGCGCCGAGCTGCCGCGGTCGGGGCCGGGCTTCCACTGGGAGACCAACCGCGGCAACCCGGGCGCGCGCTACGGCGCCACGACCTTGGTCGACGCGCTCCAGGCCGCGGCGGCGAGCGTGCTCGCGGCGCACCCGGGCAGCGACCTCGCGATCCACGACATCGCGCTCCGCGACGGCGGACCCATCCGCGGCCACGGCTCGCACCGGAGCGGGCGCGACGTGGACATCGCCTACTACGCGCGGACGCCCGACGGCGCGCCGATGAACCCGACGCGATCGATCTGGTTCGTCAGCGGCGGGCGCGAGCGCGGCGCCCCGGCGGCCACCGGCGCGACCTTCCACGCCGAGCGCACCTTCGCCTTTCTCCGCGCGCTGCTCACCGACCGCACCATCCGCGTGAGCCACGTGTTCATGGCCCCGCACCTGCAACGTCTCGTGCTCGCCGCAGGGGGACGCGACGCCGCGGTCCCCGACCTCCGTCGCGTGCTGCGGCGCCCGCGTGGTCGCCGCGTCGATCCGCACGCCGACCACTTCCACGTGCGCATCCACTGCCCCCCGAGCGACACGCGGTTCTGCGAGGACTGAGTCCCGAGGGCGCGTAGCGACCGAGGGATCTCAGTGGGGAGCGCGAGGGGCTTGCCCCTCGCCGGAGAGAAATCGCCGGAGGCGATTTATCGACAGGCTTTGACGCCGCACGCTCCCCGGGGATAGACGACTTATCGCCGGGGATTGGCTGGTTGACACGCCCGACGGACCCGCGCCGCGGCACACTGTGTGCGGGGGCGGGGGAAACCTTTTCCCCTCGTGCCCGAAGAACCGTCATGGCCCATCCGTCTCCGATCTCGGCGCCCGACGCCGTCGCCTCGACCCGGGCGCTCTTCGAGCGCGGCCGCTACGTCGACGCGCTCCGCGCCGGGCCCGACCCGGATCTACGGAAGTGGCCGACCGAAGCGCGCGTCCTCGCCGCGCAGCTCGCGACGCGCCTCGGTGGCGCACGCTTGTCCCAGGCGCTCGTGTTCCGCGCGCACCGCGACGCGCCCGACGATCTCGCCGCGGGCTACGCGATGGCTCGGCTGGTGTTCATCCGGCGCGGCCCCTGGCACTGCCTCGAGTGGATGCGCGCGCGCCCCGCGCTGCTGGACGCGAGCGGCGACCTGACGCTCCTGCGCGGCTCCGCGCTCGGCGAGCTGCGCGACTTCGAACGGGCCGAGCGCGCGCTCGACGACGCCGAGCGAGGGGGCGCGTCGGTGGTCCGGCTCGCGCTCGGACGGGCGCGCGTCGCCGAGCTGGCCGACGACGTCCCCCGCGCGCTCGCGCTGGTGGACGAGGCCCTCGCGCGACGGCCGGAGTCCAACGGCCTGATCGCGCGGCGCGCCTACCTCCTCTCCGGGCTCGGTCGCGCCGAAGACGCGCTCGACGGGCTGCACGTCGAGCTCACCGATCAGAGCTGGGAGCTGCTCTGGCAGCGCGGCGAGTGCTCGTTCACGCTCCGCCGCTACGCCGACTGCGAGCGGGACCTCGACGCCGCGCACGCGGCGGCGCTCCTGCTCGACCGCGCTCCCGCGCGACGGCTCGCGACCGCGCGCGCCGAGGCGGCCTACCTCCAGGGCGCGCACCGACGGGCCGAAGGGCTGGCGCGCACGGGCGGCGAGGGCTTCCCCGCTCGGTTCGCCGACGCGCTGAGCGAGCTCGAGGACGGCGCCCCGCCGCCGCGCGTGGAGCTCGAGGGCGTGCCGCACATCCGGCAGCACCACCAGACGTGCATGCCAGCGAGCCTCGCGTCGATCACCGCGTTCCACGGCGATCCCGTCGACCACCTCGAGATCGCGCAGGCCATCTGCTACGCGGGGACGCCGTTCAACCGAGGCGTCCGCTGGGCGCGCGACCGCGGCTACGAGGTGCGCCTCGTCGACCTGGACTTCGACCGCGCCAAGCAGATCCTCGACGCGGGCTTCCCGATCGCGCTCAGCACCGGGGCGACGGTCACCGCCCACACGAACGTCGTGATCGGCTGCGACCTGGTCCGGAAGGCGCTGCTGATCCGCGACCCGAGCACGCCGCACCTCGTCGAGCTGCCCCTGGAGGAGCTCGAGAAGCAGAGCTGGTACGGGCCCTGCGCGATGGTGATGGCGCCGGCCGCTCGCGCCGAGGAGCTCCGGGCCATGGACCTCGGCCCGACCTCCGCGCTGTGGGATCTGGACATCGCGCTCAGCGAGGCCCTCGACGCGCACGACACCGAGGAGGCCGCGCGGATCGTCGCGGCGCTCGAGGCGGCCGCGCCGGGCTCGCGCCTCGCGCTCCTCGGCGCGCTCGACCTCGCTCGCTACGAGGGCAAGCTCGACGCGCAGGTCGCGGTGCTCGACGCGCTGCTCGCCCTCCACCCCGACACCCGCGCGTGGATCGTGATGCGCGGCGAGGCGATGCACGAGTCCTCGAGCGTGGCCGAGCGCGTCGCCTTCTGGTCGCGCCACGAGCACCTCGACGACCCGTCGATCCTCGAGTCGTTCGCGGAGACGCTGCGCGGGTCGCCCGCGACGCAGGAGCGGGCCGGGCGGCTCCTCCGGCGCGCGATCCGGCTCGCCCCGTGGAGCGGCATGGCTCACCACGTCCTCGCCGACCTCGGCACCTCGCGCGAGGTGCCCGACGTGGAGGTGCTGGAGAGCTATCGCTTCGGGACCTGCCTGTCGCCGATCAACGAGCACTTCGCGCGCGCCTACCACGACCACGCGCGCGTCTGCGGGCGCGAGGAGGAGGCGCTCGCGCACCTGCGCCGGCGCGCGGAGGCCGCCGACGATCGCGCCGTCGGCCCGGCGCAGACGCTCTACGAGGTCTACCTCGACTCGGGCAACCCTGAGCGCGGCGTGGCGCTCCTCGAGGAGCTCGCCGCGAAGCGCCCGGAGGACGGAGACCTGGCGCTGCTGCTGGTGCGGGCGCACCTCTCGGCCGGGGCGCCGGCCGAGGCCGCCGAGTGGCTCGAGCGGGCGCGCGCGCGCGCGGCGAGAGAGGTCGATCGGCTGCTGCAGTCTGCCGCGCTGGCGCGCGTCCTCGGGGACCTCGACGCCGCCGCCGAGGCGCTCGACCGCGCGCACGAGCTGCTCCCGTGGCGCATGGACGTGCTCACCTCGCTGGCCGACGTGGCCCTCGAGCGCGAGGGGCACGAGGCCGTCGTCGCCCGCGTCGAGCGCGCGTACGCGGCGTCGCCGCACGAGGGGGCGATCCTCGTCGAGCTCGTCGGCTGGCTCCGAGGCCACGACGACGAGCGGCGGATCGAGCTGATCCGCGCCCGCGTCGACGCGCGCCCCGACGATCACTGGGCGCGGCGGGAGCTCGCGCTGGCCCACGCCGCGCTCGGAGACCAGGACACCGCGCTCGAGCTGGCCCGAGACGCGGTGTCGCGGACGCCCGCGAACAGCATCGCGCACGGCGTGCTCGGCGGTCTCCTCGTGCGCGCCGGCGAGACCGAGGAGGGCCGCGCCTCGCTCCGTCGCGCGGTCGAGCTGTGGGTCGACAACACCTCCGCGATCCGCGAGCTCACCTCGATCGGCGGCGACGCCGAGGCGGAGCGCGAGGACGTCCGCTTCCTGCTCGATCAGCTCGACCGCCGCGTGAGCGCCGGGCCCGGGGTCATCGAGGCGGCGTACGCCGCGGGCGCGCTGCCGCGCGGGGAGCGGCTCGAGCGGATGGAGCGGCTGCTCTCGATGGCCGCGCACCGGCCCGACGCGTGGGAGGCGGTGGCGCGAGCGCGGATGAACGCGGGCGACATCGACGAGGCCGACGAGCTCTGCGCGCGAGCGTGCGAGCGCTTCCCTCGCTGGTTTCAGCTGCGCCGCCTGCAGGCCGAGGTCCACCGGGTGAGCGGCGACGCGGACGCCGAGGAGGCGGCGCTGTCCGAGCTCGTGGAGCTCTCGCCGACGTGGACGGATCCGCGCGCCCGCCTCGCGCAGCTGACCCGCGCGCGCGGGGCGATCGAGGAGGCGCGCCAGGTCATCGAGGAGGGCCTCCGCCGGACGCCCCGCAGCGCCGCGCTTCGATCGGAGCTCGCCGCGCTCGAGTGGGCGGAGGGGGAGCGCGAGCGCGCCGTGGACGTCTTGCTGGCGGCGCTCGACGACGGCGCGATGGACGACCCGATGTACCGGCGCCTCGTGGGCTTCGCGCGCCACCTCGGGCGAGCGGACGAGGTCGAGGCGCGGCTGCGCGCCCAGACCGAGGCGCGCCCTCGCGCGGGGCAGCCGTGGTTCCGGCTCGCCGAGCTGCTCGTCGAGCCGGCTCGCGCGGAGGACCGGCTCGAGGCGGCGCGCGAGGCCTTCCGACGCTCCCCGCGGCACGCCGACGCCGTGGACCTGGTCGCGATGACGCTGGCGGAGATGGGCCGCTACGCGGACGCGCTCGACGCGTGCCCGCCGCCCGAGTGGGTCGGGCCCACGCCGTACACGATGGTCGGGCGCCGGGCCTGGGTGCAGTGGCGCATGGGGCAGCGCGACGACGCGATCGAGGCGATGCGGGCGATCCTCGCCGAGGTGCCCGACTACGCGTGGGGCCGGCAGCAGCTCTGCGACTGGCTCGACTTCCTGGGCCGCCGCGAGGAGTTCCGGGCCGAGGCGACGCTGCTCGTGCGCGAGGGCCCGACGGTGGGGCAGCACCACGTGTACCTCGCGGACGCGCGGCGCCTCACCGGGGACCTGAGCGGCGCGGTGGAGTCGTACGAGCGCGCGCTCGAGCTCGCGCCCAGTCACGACTACGCCGCGGCGCAGCTCGTGGACGTGCTCCTCGAGCAGGGTGAGGTCGACGACGCCGAGGACGCGCTCGAGCGCCTGCAACACACCTTGCGGGCCGCAGACGCCCGTCACGGCGCGGTGCGCGTGGCCGCGGCGCGGGGGCACTGGGACGACGCGCTCGACGCGCTCGACGCGCTGGTGAGCGAAGACGCGCCCGAGGTGCTCGTCCGGGCCGCGCTGCAGGCTTTTGGGGGCGGGCCCCGCTTCGACGCGGCGCTCGCGCGGGTCGAGGCGCGCTTCACGGACCCCGACGCGCCCGAGGCCTTCGGCTACGCGTGGGCCGACGCCGCTCGCGACGCGGCTCCGCTCGGGCGCGTGGTGCGGCTGCGCGACGCGATGGGCGCGGCGGGGATGGCGGCGGTGTCGGCCAGCCTCGAGCACCTCGCGAAGGCAGGCCACCGGTGGCGGCTCCTCTGGCTCGCGCTGCGCCACGGCGGATGGCTCCGCCGCGCGGACGACACCTGGGCCGCGTTCGGGCTCGCGCTGCAGCTGCTCGGCTACAACCGGATCGCGCTGTGGTGGCTGCGCGATCGCGAAGCGCGCCCGGAGGCGAAGCCCTGGATGCTGCTCACGGTGGTCCTCTCGGCGTGGTGGCTCGGTCGCCGCGCGCTCGCGGAGGCCGCCGTCTCCCAGGCGCTCGCGGCGCCGCGTGACCACACGAGCGACCGCCACGCCGTGTGGGCGCTGTTCCATCGCGCGCTCCGAGGCGAGCCCATCGTCGAGGACCTCGACGCCCTCCCCGCGGTGGGCACCGAGATCGGCGTGCTCCACCTCGTGGACGCGCTGCGCCAGGCCGCCGCGCTCCCGGACGCGAGCGACGACGACCTCGTCCGCGCCGTCCGCCCGTGCATCGCCGCGGCCGAGGCGCTCGAGCCCGCCGACGGCCTGCTCCTCGAGCCCATCGAGAAGACCGTCGACCACATCGTGGGCGACCGACCCGGCCCGGTCTTCTCTCGCCTCCGACGCGCGGCCAACGAGTGAGCTCGGGGCTCCAAGCGCAGGCGCCTCGCCGGGTCGAACGCGCGCCATGAGCTCTCTCCGTTCCGCCGCGCTCCTCGGCCTCCTCCTCGCGGGCTGCGGCTCCGCGGAGACGTCGCCGTCGTCCACGTCCACGCCGCGCGAGCCCCCGATCCCGGATCCGCCGCGCGAGGCCGTCGAGCCGTCCGACGCGCGCTGCCTCCCGATCGTCGCCGCCGAGTGTGGCTGCGTGTACCGATGCGCCGAGGGCACTCTGGTGCAGCGCGGCACGTACAGCGTCACCGACCCGTTCTGGACCGAGCCGCTCACCGCCCGCGTCGACCGCTGGTGCGTCGGTGACGAGTGCACCGACGCCTTCTTCGCCGAGATCGTGTGCTCCGGCATCTGCGCCCCGCGCCCCGCCGATCCCACCTGCGCGTTCCGCGAGGGTCGATGTCAGAGCGGTCGCCCCGAGGCTCGGGTGCAGGGCGCCTACCGCGTCTCGTTCGCCCCGGACACATCGCCGGACGGGACCCTGAGCCTCACCGCGGACGGCCGCTACCACTACGCCGGCGCGAGCCCCCCGCCGAGCCTCGCGACCCGCTTCCACTTCACCGCGCACCCCGAGGGCGCCTTCGCGATGGAGCTCGCCGAGTCGGGCGCGCCCGACGTGCTCGGTGTCGTCCGCTTCGACCCCGACGACGAAGCCTTCGATCCCGCCGACCCCAGCCGATCCTTCCAGGTCCGCCGCACCGACCGCGGCGCCCTCGAGCTCCACGGCATCGTCAGCGAGCTGCAGACCTGGCGCGTCGAGCGCCGAGAAGACTGACCCGGACCTCGCCGTCTCGTCCCTCCGAGGATGCGCTCGTCACGCGAAGCGCGAGATGGGTGGGGGACGTGCGTCTGCGCCATCCCCGACGCGCTCTCGGAGGACGAGCTCGAGCGCGCGCTCGCGGCGCTCCCCGCGCTCGAGAAGGCCGGCGTCAGCGTGCGTACCTTCCGGCGCGAAGCGCGGCCCGACCGACCGGCGCGCTCTGCGCGCCATCCGCCCCTCGGCGTCCCGGCGCGCGCAGAAAAGACAACATGATGAACTCCGTCCCCACCTCGAGGGCGAACGGAAAAGACAACATGATGAACTCCGTCCCCACCTTGCCAGCATCGTTCGCCCAGCGTGGGAGGCGCGCGGCCCCTCGCAGCACGGAGGCCGTGGCGGAGCGAAGCGACGCCCGGCCGACCGAGCGCGAACGCGCTCGTCGCGCGAAGCGCGAGATGGGTGGGGGGCCCCACGCGGGCGGACGAGCGCAGCGCTCGCGGGCGAAGCCCGCGAGTCAGCGAGCATCGTTCGCCCAGCGTGGGGGGAGGGGCGCAGCCCCTCCCAGGACACTCAGTGGAACTGCTCTTCCTCGGTCGAGCCGGCGAGCGCGGTGGTCGAGCTCTCGCCGCCCGAGACGAGGTTCGAGATCATGTCGTAGTAGCCGGTGCCGACCTCGTGCTGGTGGCGGGTCGCGGTGTAGCCCATCGACTCGGCCGCGAACTCCTTCTGCTGGAGCTCCGAGTAGGCCGCCATGCCGCGCTCGTTGTAGTCGCTGGCGAGCATGTAGCTGGCGTAGTTCAGCATGTGGAAGCCGGCGAGCGTGACGAACTGGAACTTGTAGCCCATCGCGCCGAGCTCACGCTGGAACTTGGCGATCGTCGCGTCGTCGAGGTTCTTCTTCCAGTTGAAGCTGGGGCTGCAGTTGTAGGCCAGCCGCTTGTGGGGGAAGTCCTTGAGCACCGACTCGGCGAAGAGCTTCGCCTGGTCGAGGTCGGGGGTGCTGGTCTCCATCCAGATCAGGTCGGCGATCGGCGCGTACGCCTTCGCGCGGGCGATGCAGCTCTCCATGCCGTGCTTGACGTAGAAGAAGCCCTCGGGGCTCCGCTCGCCGGTGCAGAACGGCTTGTCGCGCTCGTCGATGTCGCTCGTGAGGAGCTTGGCGCTGTCCGCGTCGGTCCGCGCGACGAGCACGGTCGGCGTGCCGCGCACGTCGGCCGCGAGGCGCGCCGCGGTGAGGCTGCGGAGGAACACGCTGGTCGGCACCAGGACCTTGCCGCCGAGGTGGCCGCACTTCTTCTCGCTCGAGAGCTGGTCCTCGAAGTGAACGCCCGCGGCCCCCGCCTCGATCATGTTCTTCATCATCTCGAACGCGTTGAGCGGGCCCCCGAACCCGGCCTCGGCGTCCGCGACGATCGGGACGAAGTAGTCGGTGCGGTTCACGCCGTCGACGCTGTCGATCTCGTCGGCGCGCATGAGGGCGTTGTTGATCCGCTTCACCAGCTTCGGCACCGAGTCGGCCGGGTAGAGGCTCTGGTCGGGGAAGGTCTGCGACGCGGTGTTCGCGTCGGCGGCGACCTGCCAGCCCGAGCAGTAGATCGCCTCGAGGCCCGCGCGGACCATCTGCACGGCCTGACCGCCGGTCAGCGCGCCGAGGGAGCGGACGAACGGCTTCTCCTCCATCGCCTTCCAGAGGCGACGCGCGCCCTTGTCCGCGAGCGTGTGCGAGAGGCGCACCGAGCCGCGCAGCTTGCGCACGTCCTCTTGCGTGTAGGGGCGCTCGACGCCCTTCCAGCGCGCGTGGCTCCAGTCGTCGGTGTCGCGGTCAACGGGGGGGGGAATGCTCACGGGTTGCTCCTTTGAAGACGAATGTGCTCGTACGCGGGGAGGGTCAGGAACTCGATCAGCTCGTCGCTCGTGGCGACCTCGAAGAACAGCTCTTTGGCCTCGTCGAACTTGCCGGCGTCGAAGCGGGCTCGCCCGATCTCCTCGGCGATGACGTCCATCTCGGCGTCGACGGCGGCGCGGACGCGGGCCTTCGTCACCGGCTCGCCGTCGTCGAGGGTCACGCCGTGCCGCAGCCACTGCCAGATCTGCGTGCGCGAGATCTCGGCCGTCGCCGCGTCCTCCATCAGGTAGTAGAGGGGCACGCAGCCGTTCCCGCCGAGCCAGGCCTCGATGTACTGCACGCCGACGCGGATGTTGTGGCGCAGGGCCTCGACGCTGCGCGTGCCCACCGGAGCGCGCAAGAGGTCTTCCGCGGTCACGCTCACGTCCTCGCGCGGCTTGGTCGCGATCTGGTTCTTCGCCGGCATGTGCTCGTCGAAGATGGCCTTGGCGATCGCGACCAGCGCGGGGTGCGCCACCCAGGTGCCGTCGTGGCCGTCGGTGACCTCGCGCAGCTTGTCCTGACGGACCTTCTCGAGCGCGGCGTCGTTGGCGGCCGGGTCGTTCTTGATCGGGATCTGCGCGGCCATGCCGCCCATCGCGTGGACGTTCCGGCGGTGGCACGTCTTGATCACGTGCGAGGTGTAGGACCGCATGAAATGTTGCGTCATCCCGATCTGCCCACGGTCGGGGCAGACGCGGCTGGCGTCGTCGCGGTTCACCTTGATGTAGCTGAAGATGTAGTCCCAGCGGCCGCAGTTGAGTCCCGCGCTGTGCTGGCGCAGCTCGTAGAGGATCTCGTCCATCTCGAACGCGCCGGGGAGCGTCTCGATGAGCACCGTCGCCTTGATGGAGCCGGCGGGCACGCCGAGCTTCTCCTGCGCGCGGAGGAACACGTCGTTCCAGAGGCGCGCCTCGAGGTGGCTCTCGAGCTTGGGCAGGTAGAAGTAGGGACCCGACCCCTTCTCGAGCAGCGCCTTCGCGTTGTGGAAGAAGTAGAGGCCGAAGTCGAAGATCCCGCCGGGCGCCGGGCGGCCGTCCACGAGCAGGTGCTTCTCGAACAGGTGCCAGCCCCGCGGGCGGACCAGGAGCACCGCGGTCTGCTCGTTCAGGCGGTAGTGCTTGTCCCGCGCCTCGTCGTGGAGCTCGATCGTGCCGCGGACCGCGTCACGCAAGTTCACTTGCCCCTCGACGCAGTTGTCCCAGGTGGGCGCGTTGCTGTCCTCGACGTCCGCCATGAAGCAGCTCGCGCCCGAGTTCAGCGCGTTGATGATCATCTTGCGGTCGATGGGGCCGGTGATCTCCACGCGGCGGTCGAGGAGGTCGGCGGGCAGCGGGGCCACGGTCCAGTCGCCCTCGCGGACGCTCTTCGTCTCGTCGAGGAAGCCGAGCGGCTGACCGCGACGGGCCGCCCGCGCGGCGAGCCGCTCGTCGACGCGGTCGCGGAACGTGCGGACGAGATCGACGACGAAGGCCAGGGCTTCGGGGCTCAGGATCTCGGCGCCGCCCGCGCTCACGGGCCCCAGCACCTCGACACCTTCCGGGAGCAACAGGTCGTTCATCTCGTCTCGGCCTCCTCGACGCGGCGAATGTTAAGCGGCGGGGTTCGCGTGTCAAACCGTTAACCCCCAGGTGCGGGGGCTTTGTAAACCTTGAAAAGCCAACGATTCCGGTTGACGCGCCGCGTCTAACGCATCGGATTGTTGATTGGTTAATTCGATGAGGGAGCGCTCGAAGGGCCCCGCGGTCGAATCGGGTCGGGGTCTGCTACCGTTCGTCGGGATGAGTCGGGACGCGGTCGCTCGAAGCCTCGGAGTGGGCATGTTCCGCGCCCGCGACGACGGCGTGCTCGAGCACGTGGACGAGTCGGTCCTCGCCGTCCTGGTGCCGGGGGCGCTCGCGCAGCTGCGCGCGGTGGCGTCGGCCGACGGTCCCGTGGAGGCGTGCGTCGGGGACGTCCGCGTGATCGTCCGCCGTGACGGCGACGCGATCGTCGGTCTGGTGATGCTCGACCCGCCGCCGCCGCGCTTCGAGGCGCGGTGGGAGAACCGGATCCTCGAGCGGGCGCAGGACGGGGTGGTGCTCGTCCGCGGCGCGACGATCCTGCGGGCGACGGCGCGCGCGGCGACGCTGCTCGGCCGCGCGAGCGAGGACGAGCTCGTCGGCGAGCCGCTCCCCGAGGCGCTGCGCCACGGGGCGGGCGAGCTCCGGCTGAAGGTCCCCGGCGGCGAGCGCACGGTCGAGTCGGCGCGGATCCCCATCCGTCACGAGGGCGAGGACGCCGAGCTGATCCTGATCCGCGACCTCACCGAGCAGCGCATCCTGCAAGCGAAGCTGACGCAGTCGGATCGCCTCGCGACGGTCGGCACGCTCGCCGCGAGCGTCGCGCACGAGATCAACAACCCGCTCACGTACGTGATGCACTACATCGATCGCCTGCGCCGCGACCTCGCCGACCTGTGCGAGGAGGAGAACGCGCCGCCGCGGTTCGAGAAGCTGCGCGAGGGCGCCGAGACGGCCGCCGAGGGGTGCCGCCGGGTCCGCGACATCGTCCGCGACCTGAAGACCTTCGGCCGCGTCGACGACGGCGACGACGTGCCGATGGACGTCAACCGAGCGCTGCGCTCCGCGGTGCAGATGGCCGGTCACCGCATGCGCGTCGTGGCGCGCCTCGAGGTGGAGCTCGGGCCGCTGCCCGCCGTCCGCGCGAACGACGGCCGCCTCTGCCAGGTGTTCCTGAACATCCTCATGAACGCGGCGCAGGCGATCCGACCGGGCTCCGATCGGAGCAAGGCGAAGATCGAGGTGCGGAGCTGGGCCAAGGGCCCCGAGGTCTTCGTCTCCGTGTCCGACACCGGCGAGGGGATCGCCGCCGAGCACCTCGGGCGCCTCTTCGAGCCGTTCTTCACGACCAAGCCGGACGGCGTCGGCACGGGCCTCGGGCTCTGGATCTGCCGCGAGATCGTCAACGAGCTCGGCGGTCACATCGACGTCGACAGCGTCGTCGGCGAGGGCACCACGATGACCGTCGTGTTGCCGCGCGCGACCGGCGGGCGGGTCTATGTCTCGAGCCACCCGCCGCCCGAGCCGGTCTCGGGTCAGCTCACCGTCGGCACGCTCCGACGCGTGCTCGTCGTCGACGACGAGCCGGCGGTGCTCGGCCTCCTCGCCGAGGCGCTCGGCGAGCACGCGGACGTGATCACGGCGGCGGACGGCAACGAGGCGCGCGAGCTGCTCGAGCACGACAGCGAGTTCGACGCGATCCTCTGCGACCTGATGATGCCCGGCATGGGCGGCGTCGAGCTCTTCGACTGGGTCGACCGGTCGCGGCCGTCGCTCGCGCCGCGGATGATCTTCATGACGGGCGCGGCCTACTCCGAGGACGCGCGCGAGTTCCTCGCCCGGGTCGACAACGAGCGGCTCGACAAGCCGTTCCGCGTCCGCGACGTGGAGCGCGTGCTCGACCGCGTGATCGACGGCGCGCTGCGCGTGCACGCCTGACGCCGGAAGTCGCGGAAGCGCGCGGCTTGACAGATTGGTTGGACCAATTATCCTGGCCACCGACATGCCGCTCCTCTCCCACGTCCTGCTGGTCTTCCCGACCGCCATCGAGTCCAACCTCGCCGCCGTCGAGCGCTCCGGCCTCGTCCCGCGCACGCCCAACTCCTGGCAGATCACGCTCGGCGTGCTGCGCATGTGGCACCGCGTGTTCTATCGGAGCGAGACGATCGGGACCTGCTCCGCCGACGCCGTGCGCCCGACGTGGCGCGCGCGCCTGCTCGAGCGTCGACCGCTGCGGTTCCCGTTCCTGGTGCGCGAGCGCGCCATCGCGCCGCTCGACTTCTCCGGCCTCGCGAGCTCGCCCGAGCGCGTGATCCGCCACCTGCTCGGGGCGCACCACGACGGCAACCAGTTCGCGTACGACCTCGCGCTGCTCTCGATCCACCCGGGCAAGCTCGACGAGCTCGAGCAGCGCGCCCGCGCGGTGGTCGACGGGAGCAACCCGCGCGCGTCGTGGCTCCGCGACCTGGTGGTCTACGAGGGCTACCACGAGCGCCTGCTCGCCACGGCGGAGCGCGCGCTGGCCGGCGACCTGTCGCTGCCCGCGCACGAGGAGAACGATCCGGACATCTCCTTCACGGGCTACCTGCGCTGGTGCGCCGCGCAGCCGTCGACGCCGGAGGAGACGTGGGAGGCGTTCACCGCGGGTCGCTACACGATCGCGGACGGGCTGATCGACGACGCGCCCGGCTACTCGGCCGCCGCGGCCTCGCGGCCCATGGCGACGAGCGTCCAGTAAGGCGGCCGCCGGTGGTGCTCGGCGCGGTACGCCGCGACGCGCTCCTCGATCCCGCTCCGGATCGCGCCGTGGCGCTGACGTAGCCACTCGACGCGCAGCCCCGTCGCGGCGCTCATGCCCTCGGGGATCGGACCGACGCCGCCGAACGCGTTGACGAGCACGCTGTAGGCCTTGGCCAGCCGCGCGAGCGGGAGCCGCGCGCCGTCGTAGCCGACCTCGTCCCCGCGCTCGGCGCCCTCGAGCAAGACGTCGAGGACGGCGTTGTCGACGTGGTCGTCGAAGAGCGTGTCGGGGTCGCGCCACTCCGCGACGACGCGCAGCTGCGGGTCGTACTCGAGGTCGCTGGGCCCGAGCGTCTCGAAGTGCGTGACCCCGAACTGCGCGAGCCAGCGGGTGAGCCCGTCCGACGACATGCTCGAGAGGCCCGCCCAGAGGTGCACGTCGTGCTCGGCGTACGCGGCGTACGCGACCTCCGAGCAGAACAGCTCTTCGGGGTCGCTCCAGTCCATCGCGAAGTCGTAGGCGATGTGCCCGGCCCGCGCGCGCTCCATCGCCTCCGTCGCGGCGCGGTGCGGGAGCATCGGGTCGGCCACGATCGCGGGGTGATCGTGGCGCATCCGCATCACGAGGATCCGCAGCTTGGTGTCCGACAGGTAGTGCTCGGCGGAGAAGACGCCGACGCCCGTCTCGATGTGCGACTCGATGACGTGCGCCGTGCCGTCCTCGCTCACGTGCAGCAGCGCGATGTGGGAGAAGTTGCCGGGGTAGTCGTTGCCGCGCGCGATGAACGCGCTCGTCGGCGCGCCGCCCCGCGACGCGAGGATGTCGCCGCTGTGGACGACCACGCCGTGCAGCTCGACGGAGGGCGTCTCGGACGGCTCGTCGGTGCCGACGAGCAGACCGGGCGGATCGTCCATCTGGAGCAGGAGCTCCTCGAGGCCCGCGCGGCTGCCGTAGAGCAGGCGGTAGAGGACGTCGCGGCCGGCGCGGTCCCTGTCCACGTGCCAGCGCTGGCTCTGGTCTTTGACGACGCGGCGCAGCCGACCCACGCGCTCGGCGAGCTCGGGGACGCGCGCGGCGCACGCGCCGAACCGCGCGG
The DNA here is from genome assembly GCA_020633195.1 of Sandaracinaceae bacterium. Lineage (GTDB taxonomy): Bacteria > Myxococcota_A > Polyangia > Polyangiales > Sandaracinaceae > JACKEC01. Next base: position 80,374 of record JACKEC010000021.1, read on the forward strand.
AGGTCTCGAAGAGGGTGTGCTCGAGGCGGCCGAGGATCGGCGCGTCGTGGGGGACGGGCCCGGCCGCGAGCACGTCGAGCTCCGCGTCGAGCTCGGCGAGCCCCGCGTCAATCGCCGGCGTCTCGGCCTCGCAGCCGCGCGCCCGGGCGGCGTCGAAGTCGCGCTCGAGGCGAGCCCAGACGTCGTCTTGGCCCCAGACGAAGGGCGCGTTGTCGGGTGGGTCCTGCGGCACGGCGGCGGGCTCCGGGACGAACAGCGCCGCGACGACGACCACCAGCGCGAGGCCGATCCCTGCTCCCCAGCGCCGCCGGCGTGACACGGAGCGGATCGTAACAGGGCGCCGGGTGTTACGGTCGGTGCTCGCGTAACACCGCGGGATCGAGCGTTACGATCCGCGGCCACGCGCTGGCCATCTCGGTCCAACGCGGTGTGGCACGCAGCCTGCGTAGGGGCGTCTCGACCATGTCGAACACTCCCCAGACGACCAGCCGCGCGCGACAGGCGCTCTGCATGGCGTTCTACACCTTCCTCCTCGCGCTCGGCGCCGCCCTCCCCCTCGCGGCGTCCTACAGCGACTCGATTCAGGCCCACCACAGCGAAGGCCACATCCAGGGCGGCGCCTACCAGCGCCGTGACGCGACGACGGCCCCGAGCGCCGAAGAGCAGGCGCAGCCCGAGCGCCCGCTCGAGCGTCAGACCCACCTCGGCGCGGCCGACGGGATCTGCGTCGAGCAGGCCCCCTGCGCGCCCGGCGTCACCACCGCGCCTGGCTTCATCGACTCCCGCGGCTCCTGACCACCACCACCCGGGGGCCGCGGCTCCTCCAACCAACCCACTCGAGCCGGGCGTCCGCGCCCGGCTCGAACTAATTGGCGGGCTCAGATGTCGAGCTGCTTCACGTCGAGCGCGTGCGTCTCGATGAACTCGCGGCGCGGCTCGACCTGATCGCCCATCAGGACGTTGAAGATCTCCTCGGTGTCCACGGCGTCGTCGACGCGCACCTGCAAGAGGACGCGCGTCTCCGGGTTCATCGTGGTCTCCCAGAGCTGATCCGCGTTCATCTCGCCGAGGCCCTTGTAGCGCTGGATCTGGAGGCCCTTGCGGCCGCGGCTCTGCACGAGATCCCAGATCGCCTCGGGCCCCGACAGCTCCTCGGGCTCGCCGCGGACCTCGCCGTCTTGGTCGAGCTCGTACGCGAGGTAGGGCGCCTCGCCGATCGCGCGCATGCCCTCGTGGATGGCGCGGAGCTGCGCGACCTCGCCGCCGTCGAGGAGGCCGAAGTCGATGCGCGTGGTGCGCGTGCTGACCCCCGCGCGCGTCGCGATCTCGACCCCCCAGCGCCCGTGCTCCGGGTCCTGGCGGTAGGTCGGCGCGAGGGGCAGCAGGTCGGGATCGAGGGCGCCGACGGCGGCCTCGAGCTTCGCCATCTCGGCCTCCATCGCCGCGCGGTCGGTCAGCGTCGAGACGTCGAGGTCGGTGCCGCGGATCAGCGCCGCGAGGATCGTGCCCTCGGCGCGCCGGTCGAGCGCCGCGAGCAGCTTCCGCCAGCGGAGGAGGTCGTCGAGGAGGCGGCGCAGCGGATCCCCGGAGAGGGTGACCACGCCGTCCTTCGCGCGCAGGGCGAGCCGGTCGGTGCCGGCGTCGAGGAGGAAGCGGTTGAACGCGTCCTCGTCCTTGAGGAAGAGCTCGCGCTTGCCCTTCTTCACGCGGAAGAGCGGCGGCTGCGCGATGTAGAGGTGGCCGCGCCCGATCGCCTCCGGGATCTGCCGGTAGAAGAACGTGAGCAGCAGCGTGCGGATGTGCGAGCCGTCCACGTCGGCGTCCGTCATCACGATGATGCGGTGGTAGCGGAGCTTCGCCATGTCGAGGCCGTCGCCGATCCCCGCGCCGAGCGCGGTGATGAGCGTGCCGACCTCCTGGTTGGCGAGCATCTTCTCGAGGCGCGCGCGCTCGACGTTCAGGATCTTGCCGCGCAGCGGGAGGATGGCCTGGAAGCGGCGGTCTCGAGCCTGCTTCGCGGTGCCGCCCGCGGAGTCACCCTCGACGATGTAGATCTCGCACTCCGTCGGGTCCTTGCTCTGGCAGTCGGCGAGCTTGCCCGGCAGGTTGCTCGCGTCGAGCATCCCCTTGCGCTGCACCATCTCGCGCGCCTTGCGCGCCGCGTCGCGGGCGCGAGCGGAGATGACGGCCTTCTCGACGATCCGCTTGCCCGTGACCGGGTTCTCTTCGAAGTACGTCGCGAGGCGATCGTTGACGATGTTCTCGACGATGCCCTTCACCTCGCTCGAGACGAGCTTGTCCTTGGTCTGCGAGCTGAACGACGGGTCGGGGTGCTTGACGCTGACGATGACGATGAGGCCCTCGCGGACGTCCTCGCCTTGCAGCGTCGCGCCCTTGAGCTCCTTGAGCATGTTGCCGCCGGTGCCGTAGCCGTTGACCGTCTTGGTCAGCGCCGCGCGCAGGCCCGTGACGTGGGTGCCGCCGTCCTTGTTGTTGACGTTGTTCGTGTAGCAGAGCATCTGCTCGTTGAACGAGTCGGTCCAACGCAGGGCGAGCTCGATCTCGATGCCGTCGCGGTTGTCCGAGATGTAGATGACGTCGTCGTGGAGCGGCGTCTTGTTCTTGCTGAGCAGGTCGACGAACTCTCGGATGCCGCCTTCGAAGTGGTAGGTGTGCTCGCGCAGCTCGTCGCCCGAGTCGTCGCGCAGGTGGATCGTCAGCCCCGCGTTGAGGAACGAGATCTCGCGCAGCCGGTTGTGCAGCGTGTCCCACGAGAACGTGGTGAACGAGAAGATGGTCGGGTCCGGCTTGAAGGTGACCTTGGTGCCGGTGCGCTCCGAGGTGCCGATGGCCTCGATGGGCGCCTTGGGCTTGCCGCGCTCGTAGGCCTGGTAGAAGAGCTTGCCCTCGCGGCGGATCTCCATCTTGAGCCACTCGCTCACCGCGTTGACCGCGCTGACGCCGACGCCGTGGAGACCGGCCGAGACCTTGTACGACTCGTTGTCGAACTTGCCGCCCGCGTGGAGCACCGTCATCACGACCTCGGCCGCGCTGCGCCCCTCGGTCGGGTGGATGCCGACGGGGATCCCCCGGCCGTCGTCCTCGACGGTGACGGAGCCGTCGGCGTTGATGCTGACGGTGATCTGGTTGCAGTGACCGGCGAGGTGCTCGTCGACCGCGTTGTCGACCGCCTCCCAGACGAGGTGGTGGAGGCCCGTCCCGTCGTGGACGTCCCCGATGTACATGCCGGGCCGCTTGCGCACGGCCTCGAGCCCCTCGAGGACCTGGATCGACGACGGATCGTACCCGGTCAGAACGGGCTCTTCGTCGCCGGGCGCATCACTCGAATCCATACCCCTCTCATACCCCGGAGAGGGGGGGGGCATCAAGCCCAACACCCACCTAATTTCGGATGTAATTCCAGCAATTTAGAGGGTCATCCCGGATCGTAGCTGCGGAGGCGGGCGCGGGTCGCCACTTCGCGCAGCGTCATGACCGTCTCCATGGTCGATTCGATGAGCACGGGACCCACCTGAGGGCAGTACGTGGTGGTCACCGTGCGACCGTCCTCCCCCCCTGTCTCGACCACCACGACGCAGTGCTCGTAGTTGCCCGCGATGACCTCCACGGAGGCCTCGATGTCGGTCACGCGGGCGGTCCGGCCGCCCATCGCCTCCCAGGTCGCGCCCACGTCGATGGGGGCGTGGAGGAGCCAGGTCCCCGACGCGGTGTGCCGGATTCCGTCGGGCTCGACGTGATAGCCGATGGGGTCCCCGTGCGAGACCACGCCGTGGGAGTTCATCCCGCGGTTGTTCGCGATCTGACGGTCGTCGCCGATCGCCTCGACGACCTCGAAGATGCCCAGCGTCGGCGGCTCGTTGCCGCCGGTGTCGACGTCGTAGACCCACTGGGCGCCCTCGATCATCGGGTAGAGGGTGGTGGGGGCGAGGCGGTCGACCTCGATCTCGGCCACCTCGGGCGTCGCGGCGCCGCAGCCCGGGAGGGCGATGAGGGCCGACGTCAGAGCCGCGAAGAGGAGGGTGGTTCGTGTCATGAGGGTCCGAGGTTGGACGCCGCGCGAGGGCGAGCCGTTCACGGCGGTCACGCGGGTCACAGGACCCACAGGGAGATGATGGTCCCGAGCACCGCCGCGCAGGCGGCGAGCACGACGATCTGGATGGGATCGACGGCCACCCGAGCGGCGAGGTCCGCCGCCGCGTCGCGCACCGCGGCGTCCTCGGCCTTCGTCAGGCGACCGGTGATCTCGCGGACGGCCGCGTAGTCCCCCGCGTCGAACGCCTTGAGCGCCTCGCGCAAGGTGTCGCCGTCGGGCGTGCCCCGGCCCGGGATGGGCTTGGGCTCCGGCGGCGCCTTCTTCTCCTTACGGGCCATCGCCGCGGAGGATAGCGCGCCCGTCGCCACAATCAGCCCAAGAGGCTGATCGAGCCGGCGACGAGCGCGGCGAGCGACGGAAGCAGCAGCGTGAGCCCTACCCCCCACGCGAGCCGGACCGCGGATCGACGACGGGCCTGGAGCTCGGCGAGGGGCGGTCGATCCGACGCGGGCGCGCCGTAGAGCCGGCGGATCTCCCCGAGCGGCTCGAGCGCCCGGATCAAGAGCAGCGCGCTGAGCGCGAACGCGAGCCCGATCGCGGGGATCCCCCACGGCGGGAGCCGGCGGGCGAGGCGCGCGGCCACCGAGTCGTCGGTCCGGATCGCGGCGCGGTCGACCTCGATCCACCACCACCCTCCGGCCATCGCCTCGATCGCGTAGCGGTCGCCGTCGCGGCGGACCCGGACGCGCTCGATCGGGCCGCTCCAGCTTCCCTTCATCCGCGCGGAGGCGCCGTCCGAGGCGACGACGGTGAGCTGGCGCCCCTCGACGTGGATCTCGAACGTCGCGTCGGTGAGATAGAGGACGCGCGGTCCGTCGATGGCGCGGTCGAGCACGACGTGGCCCGCGCGCGCGACCCCCGCCGACGGAGGCGCGGGGCGCAGCGCGCCCGCGGCGAGGAGGGCGACGCCGAGGACGGGCATCAAGACCAGCGACGACAGCAACAAGACGAGGCCGGCCGGCGGGCGGCCTTCGCGCCGGGTCCACCGCGGCTCCGACAGCTCCACGCGCCGCTGGACGTAAGCCACGCTCAGCAAGCCCTGTCCGAGGGGGATCGAGAGCGGCATCAGCGGCAGGCCGAGCAGGACGCCGACCGGCGTGGCCGCGCGCTCGAAGGTGCGGGCGACCACCACCGCGGCGACGAGCGCGGGCACGAGCGGGAGCAGGTGGGCGGCGAACGCGAGCGCCCAGTGGCGGACGAGGCCGCCGCGTCGAACCAGCCACGCGCTCTCGAGGACCGCCGCGCCGAGGGTCCCGCCGCGCTCGATGAGCACGAGGGGCGCGTACTGGAACGGCGCGATGAAGCCCACCGTCAGGCCCGTCACCGCGGCGATGAGGGCGACCCGCCGCGCGGCCTCCGGCCAGGGCAGCGGGCCCGCGGCGGCGTCGGCGGTGCTGACGTCGGGGCCGATCGCGAGGACCGCGATCCACGTCGCGGCGACCACCACGCCGGTCATCCCGAGCACGAACACGGCCGCGCGGACCCACGCGAGGCTGCGCGCGGGGGGCCGATCGGTGAGCACCGCGAGCTGGAGCGCGAAGATCTCGCAGACGAACCAGGGTGTCGCGACGACGCCGATGCCGAACAGCATCGACGCGAACGACAGCACCACCGCGCCGCCGAGCGCGGCCGCGATCACCGGGTGGGCCCGCAGCACCGCCCACGAACGGACGAGCAGCGGACCCAGCTCCGGGCGCAGCGCCGCCGGTAGGGTCGTCACCCGCCAACGATACTGTGCTACCAAGCCGCCGAGGAGGAAGCGCGTTGCCCCAGCTGTTCGCCGAAGAGACCTTCGTGGATCAGGTCGCCATCGTCACCGGTGGCGGCACCGGGATCGGGCTCGCCGTCGCGGCGGAGCTGCGCTCCCTCGGAGCCAAGGTGGCCATCTGCGGGCGCCGCGAGGAGCCGCTCCAGAAGGCGGTCCAGACCCTCGGCGGCGGGGACGACGTGTTCGCCGCGACGTGCGACATCCGCGACCCCGAGTCCATCGGCGCGTACGTGCAGGCGGTGCTCGACCGCTTCGGCCGGGTCGACGTCCTGGTGAACAACGCGGGCGGGCAGTTCCCCGCGCCGGCGCAGCACCTGAGCCCGAAGGGCTTCGAGGCGGTCGTTCGCAACAACCTGCTCGGCACCTACAACTTCACCCACAAGGTCGCGAACATGGCGTTCATCCCGCAGAAGCGGGGTCGCATCGTCAACGTCATCGCGCAGATCGCGCGGGGCTTCCCGGGCATGGCCCACACCGGCGCGGCGCGCGCGGGGGTCGCCAACCTGACGAAGACGCTCGCGGTGGAGTGGGCGCAGTTCGGCATCCGCGTGAACGCCGTGGCGCCGGGCGTGATCCGCACGTCGGGGCTCGACCAGTACCCGCCGGAGCTGCTCGTCAACGCGGTCGCCGCGATCCCGCTGCGCCGCCTCGGCGCGGCCGAGGAGGTCTCGCACCTGGTGGTCTACCTCGCGTCGCCGCAGGCGGACTTCATCACCGGTCAGATCCTCTACATCGACGGCGGCGCGTCCCTGTGGGGCGACCAGTGGCCGATCCCCGATCAGGTCCCGCAGTCGCCGCCGTACCCGGAAGAGTGAGGCTCAGCGCTCGTAGCCGTCCTCGGTGAGGCCGTCCTTGTCGACCTTGTCCACCTTGGGCCCGAACGCCCAGGCGAGGCCGACGCTGATCCAGTAGAAGACGTTCAGCGGGACGGCCATCATGATCTGCGAGGCCGGATCGGGCGGGGTCAGGATCGCCGCGAGCACGGTGGAGATCACGAGCCACCAGCGCCCGAAGCGCACGAGCTGACGCCAGTTCAGGACGCCCGCGAACGACAGGAACGTGATCACGACGGGCACCTCGAAGGTGAGTCCGAACGCGATCAGGAGCCGCGACGTCAGCATCAGGTAGCTGTCCATCGTGACCATCTCGGTCAAGACGACGTGCTCTCCGACATCGCCGCCGTAGTCGAGGAAGATCTGGTAGGCGAGGGGCAGGACGAGCGTGAAGCCGAAGTAGACGCCGAACGTGAACATCACCGTCGACGCGAAGACGAAGGGCAGCGCGAGGCGGCGCTCCCGGCGGTAGAGCCCGGGCGCGATGAAGCCCCAGAGCTGCCAGAACACCCACGGGCTCGCGAGCAGGAGCCCGACGATCGCGGCCATGACCAGGTAGGCCACGAACGGGTCCATCGGCCCGGTGTAGTGGAGCGGGACGCGCTCGACGTCGACGAGGCTCGGGTCGCCGACCGGGTGCGTGAACCAGAACCAGAGCCGGCTCGCGGACATGTCCGTGTTGGCGTGCGCGCGGTTCCACGGGATCGCGAGCCACTCGAACACCGTCTCGCGGAAGATCCAGCCGACCGCGACGCCGGGGAGGATCCCGGCGAGGGCGCGGATCAGCCGCGTCCGGAGCTCCGCGAGGTGCTCGAAGAACGACATCTCGACGTCGTCTTCGGGCTTCTTGTCCTCTTCCTCGAGCTCGGGCTCGGCCATCACTCTTCTTCTTCCGAGCCGCGCTCGGCTTCTCGGGCCTGGGCCTCGGCCGCCGCGATCTTGGCCGCGATCACCCGGCGCTCCTCGGCGCGGGCGACCTCCTTCTCGGCGACGCGAGCGGCGATCTGTTCTTCGGTGAGCGGCTCCTCGGGCTCGGGCGGCGCGGCGGCCGCCGCGATCTTCGCCTGCACGATGGCCTGCTCGCTGTCGTACTTGGCCTGCTTGGCCGAGCGGATGGCCTCGCGCTCCTCGTCGCTCGGGCGACCCTCGAGGTAGCGGATCTCGGCGAGGTCGACGCCCTCGGGCGGGTTCTCCTGCACGCGCTCGGTGTAGGTGAGCGAGCGCTGCTTCTTCTCCGCCGCCGCGATCTTCTTCTGCTGGATGGCCGCGAGGGGGCCCTTCTTCGGGATCCCGAGGTCCGGCATCACGAGCGGCTTGCGCAGATCGCGGAGGTCCTCGTCCTGGAGGATCTCGTCGATCCCCGTGCTCGCGCGCAGCTCGCGCGTCGCGCGGCGGAACTCGCGGTACGAGCTCACGACGGCCTTGAGCAGCTTGGGCAGCCGATTGGGCCCCACGGCGATCAAGAGGACGACGCCGATGATCACCAGCTCCGTTGCGCCGATCCCGAACACGCGACCCGCGTTGTAGCACGCCGGACGGGTTTCAACCGGTCCGGGGAGGCGTTCGGCAACTCGCCCGACACCACGCGATCGCGGGGCTGCCGGCGGCTACTCGAAGGACACGCCGCGCAGGCGCTCGGCCGCCCGGCTGAGCTCGCGGACGTGGGACTCGTAGTTGCGCGTGAGCTCGTGGATGCGGCGCACCGCGGCGAGCGTCTGCTCCGAGCCCCGGGCCTGCGCGCGCTGCGACTGGTGCAGCTCGTTGACCATGCCGCTGATGTTCTCGATCGCCTGCGAGATCTGGCGCCCGCCGCGGGCCTGCTCCTGGCTGGAGCGCTCCACGTGCTGGGTGATCAGCCGCATCTTCTCGGCGCTCTTCATGATGAGCTCCGAGCCGCGCGCCTGCTCGGCGGTGGCCGCCGCGATCTGCTGCACCGTCTCGGCGATCCGGCCGATCGCGTCGGTGACCTGCTTGCTGCCCTTGGCCTGCTCGACGGTCGCCCGCGCGATCGCGCGGACCATGCTCGTCGACTTCTGAGACGACGTGAGGATCTTCTTGAGCGCGCGCTCGGCCTCGGCGCTGACCTCCACCCCGCGGTCGACGGTGGCGGCGCCGAGCTGCACGGCGACGATCCCCTTCTTCGACTCGTTCTGGATGGTCTTGATCAGCTCGGCGATCTCCTTGGTGGACGCGCCCGCGCGCTCGGCGAGGTCCTTGATCTCGTCGGCGACGACGGCGAAGCCCTTGCCGTGCTCGCCGGCCTGCGCCGCGATGATGGCGGCGTTCAGGGCGAGGAGGTTGGTCTGCTCCGCGACGTCGTCGATGACGTTGAGGATGTCGCCGATCGCCTCGATCCGACTGCCGAGGTTGCTGATGACCTCGACGGCCTCGGAGCTGGTCTCCTTGATCCGGTTGATCTCGTCGATCGTCTTGAGGATCGCCTCGGCGCCCTTCTCGGCGTCGACGGCGACCTCCTCGGAGAGCCGCGCGGTCTCGTTCGCGTTCGACTGCACCTGGTCGATGGACACGTCCATCTGGTTCATCGAGGACGACGTCTCCTCGGCGGTCAGCGACAGCGCGTCGACGTTCCGGGCGACCTCCTTGATCGAGTAGGTCATCTCCTCGATCGAGCTGACCGTCTCGCGGACGCTGTTGGCGAGGTTCGCCATGTTCTCCGCGACCTCGTCGTTGGTCGCCGTCATCTCGAGGATGGAGCTGCTGCTCTCCTCGGCGTTCGAGGCGAGCGCCTCCACGTGCTGGGCGATCTGGTGGAGCGCGGCGCTGATGCCCTGCATCGAGTCGATGGTCTGCTCGACCGCCGCCATCTGCTCGCCGAAGCCGGCGCTGAGCTTCTCGACGTGGTCGGCCACGAGCCCCTCGGCCTCGCGGATGTTCGTGCGGCCGTACGCGAGCTTCGCGCTGACCCCGCGCAGGTCCTCCATCGAGCGCGCGAGCGAGTTCTCGGACTCGGTGATCCGCGCTCGCAGCTCCTCGCGGTCCCGCCGGACCTGCTCGAGCTCCGCCGGATCCACGACCGGGCGGCGCGCCGCCTCGAGCTCGTCCTCGAGCCGATCGAGGCCGCGCTGCAGCTCGTCGCGCTCCGTCTGCGAGCGGGCGATCTGCGCGGCGACGCGGCCGAGCTCGTCGTAGAAGACGTTGAGCTCGGCGTCCGCGTTGGCCGGCCGCGTGGGGGTCCGACCGTCGCCGACCTCGCGCACCGCGCGCGAGAGGTCGTCGGTCTTGCCGCCCTTCATCCCCATGATGACGATCGACAGCCCGATGAGGCCGGCGGCCCAGGCGATGAGCTGACTGAAGTGCGTGCCCCCGAGCGGGCCTGGCCACGCGACGGGGAGCAGCCCGAGGATCGCGACGATCACGCCCGGGTAGAAGGTCCCGCTCTTGGTCAGCTTCTCGAAGAATTCCATCGGCCGAGTCCCGGACCAGGAGTAGCGGGCCCGCGGACCGCCGAGGGTACCGTTCGCGGTCGAAGCAGCGCAAGCGCCGCCACGCCCGCGTCAGCGCACCACGACGGCCTGCGCGATGCCTTTGACGGTGGGCGGATGCGTGGGTCGGAGCGCCACGACGGCGCGCGCCGCGACCTCGCCGGGGAAGCTCCGGCGTCGGACGGACACGACGGGGCGAGGACCCTGACGCGGCCGGTTCGAGAGCTCGAGCGCGGTCGCGAGGAGCCCCTGCTCGAACGGCGCGAGCGACTTGAGCTGCAGGCCGATCCCCGGGGCGCCGGGCTGGGTCCCCGTCACGAGCCGGACGACCACCGCCTCGGCGTCGATCCACTGGACCGATCCGGGCGGGCGGAAGGAGACCATCACCGACTCGCCGACCTCCGCGGGCGTCCCGTCGGAGCGCAGCAGGATGCCGTCCTCCGACAGGTTCGCGATCTTGTCCCCGAGGAGGAAGAAGTCGTAGTCGGTGACGGCCTGACACTCGATGTCGACCGGATAGCGGCGGCGTTGGCGGCGCTCGTTCACGACGCCGAGAGGGAGGCTGGTCATCGCCTCCGGTTGTACGCGGGTCCGCGGGGGCGCCCAAGAAAGTGGCACACGTAGGGCGGTGTAGGTTCTCAGCCGATCTAGCGGACCTCGACACGGACGGGGTTCGACGCGAACACGCCCTCGAGGACGGGGCGCTGGACGTCGGGCCCGAGGGGCAGGCCGGTCCCGCCGTGGCCGCAGAAGCGGTAGACGACCCAGGCGGTGTAGACGCCGGGCGCCCCGACGGCGGCTTGCGACACGTGAGCCGCCCATCCGCCGTGCACGTCGTCGCGGCGCGCGCCCGGCGCCAGCGTCACGTAGTCCTCGTCGCGGATCGGGTTCACGTTCCCGCAGCGACCGCCGTGGTAGTCCCAGCGGTAGACCGTCTGCGTCCCCTCGTCGCGCAGGTAGAGGTCGTAGTGCGGGTGACGCCAGTGCTCGAGGCTGCCGTCGAGCGCGCGCATCACGACCACCGGGCCCGAGCTCGGGTTCGCGAAGGTGAGCCGGAGGGCGAGCGGCTGATCGCGGGCGACGCGCGTAGGGCCGGCGAGCTCGAGCTGGATCGGCGCGGTCGTCGTGGTCCTTGGACCGGGCGCGGGCGCCTGGACCTCGAAGAAGCCGTTGCCGCCTCCGAAGCGCGGGTCCATGAGATCCTCGCCTTCGGCTCGGGGCGCGCCGAGCGGCGGGCCCTCGGACGGCGGCGGATCCGAGAGGCACTCGGTCGGGGTCGCGGGGGGACGGACGCTCGGCCGCGGGGCGGTCGGCGCCACCGACACCAACAGGGGGACGAGCGAGGCGAGGAGGAGGCGGCTCATGGCGGTGTGACGTCCGGGCGGCGGGTTCGTTCCGCCCAGGATGGCACGCCGTCAGAGGGTCTCGCAGTCCGCCTCGGTGTCGGTGGGCACGCACTGCGCCAGCGCGAGCTCCGTCGGGGGCGTCGGCGGCTCCGCCACGTGAGCCTTGGCGGGCCGCGTCGCCATCGCCTCCTCGCCGAGGGAGACGAGCGAGCTCGAGGCGACGAAGAAGCCGATGAGCATCGCCGCCGCCAGCGCGAGGATGGCGAGCGGGTGCCGCGCCACCGGCACGACGAGCCGCTCGTCCTCGTCGGCGAACGACGCGGGCCCAAACGACCGAGGCCCGTCGGGCTCGGTGACGCGCTGGTCGTCCGCGCCTTCGTCGCCGCTGCGCACCACGATCCGGGGCGCCCCGACGAGGGCGCGTAGCAGGCCGCTCGCGCTCGACGGACGCTCCTCGGGGCGCTTCGCGAGCGCGCTCATCAGCGCCGCGCGCGCGCCCGCGGGCAGCGCCTCGACGATCGCCGGGTACGCGTCGATCGAGCGCGGCCGCTCGTGGAGGTGACACTCGACCCAGTCCGCGAGCGAGAACGCCGGCTCGTAGGGCGACTCGCCGGTGAGCATCTCGTAGACGAGCAAGCCGAGCGAGTAGACGTCCGAGCGCGCGTCGAGGTCGCCGCCCACGGTCTGCTCGGGGCTCATGTACGCGGGCGTGCCGAGGAGCTGGCCGCGCACCGTGAGGACCGGCTCGCCGGGGCCCGCGCGGCGCTTCGCGACGCCGAAGTCGAGCACCTTCACGCCGACCGACTCCCCGGGGCGCGGGTAGAGCATCACGTTCTCGGGCTTGAGGTCGCGGTGCACCACGCCCGCGGCGTGGGCCTCCTCGAGGGAGCCGACGATCGCCGCGGTGACGCGGAGCGCCTCTTCGACGGGGAGCGGGCCGCGCTCGAGGCGCTTGGCGAGCGTCTCGCCGGGGACGTGCTCCATCACGATGGCCAGCGCCCCGTCCTCGAGCTCCCCGAAGTCGAAGAAGCGGATGGTGCTCGGGTGGGTGAGGGCCACGACCACCTCGCACTCCTGCTCGAAGCGCGCGCGGACCGAGGGGCTCGCGCTGAGCTCGGGGTGGAGGATCTTCACCGCGACCGAGCGGGTGAAGCGGCCGACGTGCTGCTCCGCTCGGTAGACGCTGCCCATGCCGCCCGCGCCGAGCTGCTCGAGGAGGAGGTAGCGGCCGAGCGCGAAGGTGCCCAGGCGGGGGTCGTCGTGGAGCGCGGCGCCGCAGCGCACGCAGAACAGCGAAGCCGGGTTCGCGGCGGCGCCGCAGGATCCACAGCCCTCGTGAGTCTCGTTGGTCATGTCGTCTCCGACGGATGACAGAGCCCGCGGGTTCGATGGAGTCGCATGACTTCATGGTGTTTAACAGTCCTTGCGAGGACCTGAAGCGGGCTACCCGAGCACGAGCTCGGCGGCGCGCTCGCCGATCATGATCGAGGCGGCGTTGGTGTTGCCGCCGACCACCTCCGGCATGATCGACGCGTCCGCCACCCGGAGGCCCTCGACGCCCCGGACGCTCAGCGTCGGCGTGCACGGGGCGTCCTCGTCGGAGCCCATCCGGCAGGTGCCGACGGGGTGGTAGATCGTCATCGCGGTGGCCCGGATGCCGGCCACGATCGCGTCGCGGGTCTTCGCCATCGCGCACGCGTCCGCGGGCGCGCCGGCGAGCTCGCGAAGGGGCGAGGTGGCCGCGATCTCTTGCGCTCGCTCGACGCCGACGACGAGGGTGTCGATGTCCTCGGGCTCGGTGAGGTAGCCGGCGTCGACGAGCGGCAGGTCGCTCGGGCTCGCGCTCCGCAAGCGGACGGTGCCGCGGCTCTTCGGGTAGAGGAGCGTCGGCTCGATCGCGAAGTGAGGGCCCTTCGGCGGGTCGACCCGCTTGCCGTCGGGGCCGGGGATCCCGACCGCCCATGGGCCCATGTGGAGCTGGAGGTCGGGGATCGGCGCGTCCGGGTGGGATCGGAAGAACGCGCCCGCCTCGGCGTGGTTCGTCGCGAGGGCGGAGCGCCGCCCGAAGGTCCACTGGAGCACGCGGCTGATCACGGTGAAGGGGCCCAGCTCCATCACCGCGGTCGGATCGGCGCAGCGCCACGACGCGGGCGCGAAGAGGTGATCCTGGAGGTTCGCGCCGATCTGAGGGCGGTCCGCGACCACCTCGATCCCGTGCTCGCGCAGGTGGTCGGCGGGCCCGACGCCGGAGAGCATCAACAGCTGCGGCGAGTTGATCGCGCCCGCCGAGAGCACCACCTCCCGCTCGGCGCGGAGCGTCTCGACGCGACCGCGGCGCTCGATCTCGACGCCCACCGCGCGGCCGGCCTCGAAGACGACCCGCCGCGCGAGCGCCCCCGTCACGATCGTCAAGCGCTCGGCGTGCGCGTGATCGCGGAGGTACGCCGTCGACGCGCTCTCGCGACGACCGTCGCGGCAGCCGCGCACGAACAGCCCGGCGCCCTCTTGCGAGGCGCCGTTGAAGTCGTGCCGCGCGGGGATCCCGAGCGCCGCCGCGGCGGCGTCCGCGAACGCGAGGCTCGACGGAAGCGGGGTCGGGTGGTCCTCGATCTGGAAGCAGCCGCTCGTCCCGTAGTGGGGCTCGGGAGCTCCGGTCGCGACGCGGCGGGACTCGAACCGACGGAACACCGGCTCCACGTCCGCCCACGACCATCCGTCGCAGCCCGCGGCGGCCCACGCGTCGAAGTTCGCGGGGTTGCCCCGGATGTAGATCATCGCGTTGATGCTGCTGCTGCCGCCGAGGACCTTGCCGCGCGGCCACGGCATCACGCGCCCGCCGAGGCCGGGCTGCGGCGTCGTGCGCACGCACCAGTCCGCGTCGGAGTCTTGGATGAGCGGGTACATCGCCGGCGCGACGAACCGGAGCGAGCGGTCGCTGCCCCCGGCCTCGACGAGGGTGACGCTCGCGCCGCCATCGCAGAGCCGACGCGCCAGCGCGCAGCCCGCGGACCCTGCCCCGACGACGAGGTAGTCGGTCATCGGGGCATGGTACTAGAGGGTCGTGGATCCCGAGCCCCAAGGCGAGGCCCGCGCTCGCATCGAGTCGATCGACATCGTGCGGGGCCTCGTGATGGTGCTGATGGTGCTCGACCACGTGCGCGATCACCTCACCGACACGCCGGGCGATCCCGCGTCGGCGGAGCACCCGGAGGTGGGGTTGTTCATCGCGCGCTGGGTCACCCACTACTGCGCGCCGACGTTCGTGTTCCTCGCCGGCACGAGCGCTTACCTGTTCGGTCGCACACGGTCCAAGGCCGAGCTGTCGCGGTTCCTGTGGACGCGCGGGCTCTGGCTCGTCGTCCTCGAGTTCGTGGTGGTGCGGACCGCGTGGACCTTCTCGCTGGCGCCTCAGATGGGGCTCGTGGGGCAGGTCATCTGGGCGATCGGCGTGTCGATGATCGTCCTCGCCGTCCTCGTGCGGCTGCCCCTCGTCGTGTCCGCCGGGTTCGGGCTCGCGCTGATCTTCGGCCACGACCTCTTCGACGGCCTCGACCCCGCCGACTTCGGCGCGTGGCGCCCGCTGGTGCAAGTGCTCCACGTCTCCGGTCGCACGTCGATCCTGGGCCTGCCGTTCATGGTCGCGTACCCGCTGGTGCCCTGGATCGGTGTGATGGCCACGGGCTACGCCGCCGGGAAGATCTACGACCTCGAGCCCGAGCCGCGGTCGCGCGCGCTGCTCGGCCTCGGCGCGGCGTCGGTGGTCGCGTTCGTCGTCGTCCGCACGCTGAACGGCTACGGCGATCCCACGCCCTGGACGAGCGGCGACGACGCGCCGGAGACGGTGATGCACTGGCTCGCCGCGACGAAGTACCCGCCGTCGCTCGCGTACCTCCTGATGACGCTGGGCCCGATGCTGCTCGCGCTCGGCGCGCTGGAGCGCTGGCCGCAACGTCACTTGCGATGGCTCCTCGTCTTCGGGCGGGTCCCCCTCTTCCTCTACGTCGTGCACCTCTACCTCGCGCACACGATCGCGGTGATCCTCGGCTGGGCGACGGGCTTCCCGCCGGGCGACTTCTTCACCTTCTGCTTCGGCTTCCCCGAGGGCTACGGCGTCTCGCTCCCTTGGGTGCTCTTCGCGTGGCTCGCGATCACCGCGGCGCTCTACCCCGCGTGCAAGTGGTACGGCGGGGTCAAGCGCCGGAGCCGGTCCCCGATCTTCTCGTACCTGTGAGAAATCGACGGGCGGCCGTCGATCGTGAGCGGGCTCGTTCGACCGGAGGGTGAACCCCAACCCGGAGCCCGTCATGACCGACCTCATCGCGAACCCCGCGGTGGGCGCGCTCAACCAGATCGCGCTCCTCGGCTTCCTCGGCTACTTCACGTTCGCGGGCTGACGCGGCTACCCTGAGCACGCATGTCGACGGAGTCCACGTTCGACCTCTCCCGCGCGCTGCGCGCGGCGCGCGCGCTCGCGGCCGACCCGGACGACACGCGGCACGTGTTCACGCTCATCGAGTCGCTCTCGTGGCGGACCAACGAGCGCCTGCTCGCGGGCTACCGGCGCGACCCCGAGGGGCGCCGCCTGCTCCGCGAGCGACCGCAGCTGCTGCCCCGGCTGTGCGATCGCGCGGGGCTCGCCGCGATGCCCGAGGGCTCGCTCGGCCGGGCGTACCTCGCGTTCGTCGACAGCGAGGGCATCACCGCCGACGGGCTCGTCGAGGCGAGCCTCGAGGGGCAACGCGGGTTGCATGATCCGGACAGCGAGGCCGCCTATGTCGGCTCGCGGATGCGGGACACCCACGACCTCTGGCACACCGTGACCGGCTACAAGGGCGACATCATCGGGGAGGTCTCGCTCCTCGCCTTCAGCAACGCCCAGATCTGGAACCCCGGGGTGTCGGTCGTGGTCGGCGTCGGGGTCTTGAAGATCCGCGAGCTGCGCCTCGCGCGCTCGATCGCCCGCGGCCGGCGGCAGGGCCTGCGCGCCGCGTGGCTCCCCGTCGCGCCCTGGGAGCGGCTCCTCCCGCTGCCGCTCAACGCCGTCCGCGCGCGGCTGCGCGTCGTGCCGACCGCGCCCTACGTCGAGATGCGCTCGAGCGAGCTGCGCGCCACCGGCGTCCTCGAGCCGCGCTCCGCGGCCTGACGCTAGCGCAGGACGCCCATCCGCGTGCCGGCCCAGGACCAAACCGCGACGTCGCGCAGCGGCGCGGCGAGCCGCAGGTCGTAGCCGCCCGGTCGCTCGAGGAGGACGTCGTCGGAGCCCGCCGCGACGACGAACGCCGGCGCGTCGTCGAGCTCCACGCGGACGACCTCGCGCTCGCCGGCGGGCGCGTCGAACGGCGAGGTGGGCGCGCCCGGCGGCTGCGCGGCGGCGAAGGGCGAGGGCCAGGCCGGCTCGTCCGCGCCCGGCCGCCACACCCGCGCCGCGCCCGGCGCGCGGGGCTCCGTCACGAGGAAGTCGACCCGAGCGACCTCCACCTGGTGCACCGCGTTCGCGACGGGCTCGTCGACGCTCCGCACGTGCGGCGGCGGCGCGGGCTCCGGGTTCACCGCGACGCTGTGGACGAACGCGCTCGCGCGAGCCCCGGGGGTCCACGGGGCGGGGGGGCGCAGCTCGTAGAGCGCGTGGGGCGGCGACGGCACCCAGCCCGGTGGCATCGGGACGGAGGGCCAGGGGGGCGCTGGCGCCTGGTGGCGGAGCGTGACGTCGGTCTCCACCGCCGCTCCGTCCACCTCGAGCCCGAGCTGGGCCACGGCGCGGATCGTGGTCACGCGGATCCAGACGCTCGCGTTGGCGGGGACCTCGTCCGTGGCGCGCGGCCAGACGATCGTGGCCTGGACCTGCGGGGCGGCGAGGCCCATCAGCGACGGCCCCGCGGCGCCGCCGCCCGACGCACCGTCCAGTGCCGGTCCGACGTCTTCTCCACGGCCAGCGCGCCCCAGCCCACGTCGGTGAGCAGGCGCTGCATCTCCGGGCGGGTCAGCGACGCGCACAGCGAGTCGAAGAAGAGCTGCTGCTGGTTCATGGAGTCTCCGGCCGCGACCCGCTTCACGATCGCCCAGGCGTCGTCCATCGTCGCGGGGCGCTCGAGGTCGCGGATGAGCACGCCACCGTCGGGCCGCGCGACGCGCTTCATCTCGCGGAGCAGCGACGCCGGCTCGTGCAGGTGGTGCATCGTCGAGTTGCACAGCACCAGGTCGTAGTGGGCCGCGGGCAGACCCGTCGCGCGTCCGTCGAGCGCCGCCGTCGAGATGACGTCCTCGAGGCCGTGCTCCGCGATGTGCGCGGACGCGACCCGCAACATCTCTTTCGCGGGATCGATCGCGAGGACGCGCAGATCCGGGCGCGCGGTCGCCATCAGCACCGGCACCTTCGCCGTCCCCGTCCCGAAGTCGACGACGGTCGGCCGCTCGACCGCGGCGAGGAGCTCGAGCGCGATCCGCGCGCACTCGCCGTCGGCCTCGGAGAAGTCCATCGCGTGGTACTCGAGGGCGTCGTCCTCGGTGTCCATGAGCTCCGGCTCGAGGATCCGTGCGAGCTTCATGCGCTCATGGTCCTGCGGCCTGGCGATCCCCACAACCGTCCTACTTCAGGGGCTGTCGTCGGACTTGCTGCGGGGCACGAACTGGCGGAGCTGCCAGGCGAGCACGCGGCTCTTCTGCTGGGTCGCGTCGAGGTCGTCGCGGAACGGCGCGAGCGCGAGCGAGGCGATGATCGTCGTCGCGAGGAACGTCACCATGAGGACGATGAGCGCCCCCGGCCCGAACGCGAACGCGCGCGGGAGGAGCACGAGGCTGTCGCCGTCGAAGCGGAAGGAGGGCGGGATCAGCCCGATCAGCTCGAGCCCGAGCGGGAGCACCGTCCCGATCGCGCCGCACGCCACGATCCCCGCGCGCACCCTGCGGCCGTTCGAGACGAGGAAGATCATCGTGTTCGCGCAGACCGCGGTGGGCGCGCCGATGAGCGGCCCGAACAGCGCCGAGATCGACGCGAGCGCGAGCGTGCTGAGCACGAGCATCACCATCGAGTGGGCGACCGACGATCGCTTCGCGCGCGAGAACGCGTAGCTCGTGACGGCGGCCACGCCGCTGAGCACGAGGCACGCGAGCGCCGGCCCGTCGAGCGGGACGAGGCCGAAGAGCCCGAGCCCCGCGAACACGCCGAAGCAGGCGCCGTACGCGAGGGCGCCGAGCCGGCCGCCGACGCGCACGTGCTCCCGCTGCTGCTCGTCGAGCTCGACGCGCACCTCCTCGGGGAGGACCTTGGGCGGCTCGGTGAGGAGCGCGACCAACGTCGCGAGCGCGAGGGGGTGATCGGGGCGCAGCGCCACGGCGCGGCTGACCTCGAGCAGCGCCGTCTTGCGCGCCTCCTCCGCCTCCTCGTCGGTGAGCGCCGCCTTCGCGCGCGCGACGCCCTTGCCCAGCGCCTTGTCCGAGAGACGCGCCGCGCGCCGCGCGTGCTGCTGCGCCGCCTGGTTTCGCAGCGTCGTGTCGCGATCGCCCTCGAGGTAGCGCTCGAGGCCCTCGGCGAGCGCGCGCGCCGACCCGAGCCGCTCGTCGCGACTCGGGTGCGTCGCCGCCTGACAGAGCGCGTCGAGCTCGGGCGCGATGTCGCGGCCCGGCGCGCGGCGCTGCGGGCTGCGATCCGTCGTCGCGGACAGCGTGCTCGTGATCAGCTCCACCGCGCGCTCGCCTCGGTGCAGCGGCTCGCGCGCGAGGATCTCGAACAGGACGCAGCCGAGCGCGTAGACGTCCGTGCGCGCGTCGAGCGACGCGAGGTCCCCGCGCGCCTGCTCGGTCGCCATGTACCCGGGCGTCCCGAGCAGCGTGCCGCGCGCGGTGAGGCCGCCCTCGGGCATCGACGCGTCCAGCGTCGGCGCGTCGGGCTGCGGGCTCATCGAGAGCTGCCGCGCGATGCCCCAGTCGAGCACGTACACCTCACCGAAGTCGCCGAGCATCAGGTTGGCGGGCTTCAGGTCGCGGTGGATGACCCCGCGCACGTGCGCGAAGTCGACCGCGAGGGCGATCCGCGCGAGCGCCTCGAGGAGCTTGCGGGTCGTGAAGCGCGCGCCCTCGGCCTCGGCGAGCAGCGTCGCGAGCGTGCTCCCCTGCACTCGCTGCATGGTGAAGAACGGGCTCCCGTCGGGGAGCGCGGCGAGGTCGTAGACCGGGACGATCGACGGATGCGCGAGCCGCCCCTGCGTGCGCGCCTCGTGGAAGAACCGAGCGCGCGCGCGCTCGTCGTCGGCGAGCAGGACCTTGGCCGCCACCTCGCGGCCGATGTGCGGGTCGCTCCAGGCGTAGACCGCGCCCATCCCGCCGCGGCCGATCTCTTCGCCGACCACGTACCGGTCGCTCGAGACGACCGAGCGGATCGCGGGATCGACGCGCGGCGACGAGGCCGGCGGCGGCGTGCCGTGCTCCGCCGCGTCGAGCGTCTCCGCGTCGGGGCTCGCGGGCGGCGGCGTGACGTCCGTCGGAGCCAGCGAGGGCGTGGGATCGTCGGGCTCCGCCACGGGAGCCAGGATACTCCGGCCCGGGCGCGGCCTTCTATGGCGCGGAGGACACCGGCGTGAGCTGCGAGAGGGTCTGCGCGATCTCGTCGGCGTCCGCGTGCTGCAGGCGCTCGACGTAGATGGCGGAGTCGGCGCGCGCGGGGAGGCTGTGCTGGAGGATCAGGCGCATGCGCTCGATGTTCTGCACGGTGTCGTTCACCAGCAGCATGCGGGTCGGCGCGTACGCGGTGATCGTGCCGCCGGGCGAGCTGAAGTTGCGCAGGAGGGCCGCCACGTCCTCGACCGAGCCCGACTCGAGCTGGAAGATCCGCAGGATCGGGGCGCCCGCCGCGGAGGTCGCCTGACCGTCGGGGACCACGGGGGTGTCGCGGCCCTCGATGCCCTCGACCTCGACGATCCTGTAGTACGGCCCCGTCTGCACCGCGGTCAGGCCGTTCTGCGCGAGGACCGCGAGGAAGCCGTCCCACAGCTCGTCGAGCGTGACCGGGCGCTGGGAGATGATCGAGACCCGCAAGTTGCGTTGCGGGCCCGTGAGGAGGAAGCGCCGGCCCGTGTTGTGCGCGACGAAGCGCACCAGCTGGGGGAGCGTGGCGTCCTCGAAAGCGACGTCGACGCGGCGGTCACGGCGCCCTTGAGCGGACGCGGGCAGGGCGGTCGAGAGGAGGGCGAAGACGACGAGCGGGATCCAACGGCGAGACACGCTCCCGAAGCTCCGCAATGCGCGTGCCGGCCGCCGCGGTGGGGCGAGCGGCGCCGCGACCGTGTCCGGTTTGCGACAGGATGTCAGCGCGACCCACGTCGACGGACAACCTGTCGCCACCGATCAGCGCTCGCGGGTGGGGATCTCGACCTCGGCCAAGCCGCCCTCGTCGGTGAGGCGGTAGCGCCGCTTCAGGGTCTCGCGCGGCAGCGTCAGCGGGACGCGCTCGATGTGCTCCTCGGGGGTCCCGAGGCCGCTGACGATCGTGAGCTCCGCCTCGAGGTCGCGGATCTCGTCCGACTCGTGCCGGCGCACCTCGAAGAGGTACTCGCCCTCCTCGCGCTCGCGGACGCGCGCGGCGTAGATGCCGTGGTCGATGCCGCCGAGATCGACGGGCTCCCACTCGATGTCCTCGGCCGTGCTCGGGTAGCGCACGACCAGCTCGGGGTGGTCGTCGGGGTGGCGCCAGGTCAGCGCGACGAACAGCGCCGGCGGCTCGCGGAGCGCGCCCGACTGCCGCTCGCGCCGACGGATCGCGGTGCGCATGTCGTCGGTCTCCGCGGCGAGCTTGAGGCGCGCGAGGCGGACCGCCGTCCACAGCCGCGCGAAGCCCGCGGCGCCCTCGTCGACGCCGGGGTCGGTGCTCTCGCTCAGCCGCTGCTCGAGGCGCAGCGCCTCGTCGATGCGGCCCGCGTCGGCGGCCGCGCGCGACAGGAGCAGGAGCACGCCGCCGTCGCCCGGGCGCAGCCGCGCGAGGGTGCGGTACTCGCGGTAGGCGTCGTCGGCCCAGCCGTGCGCGCGGTAGAGATCGCCGAGGCGACGGCGCGCCCACGGATCGAGCGGCGTGCGCTCGACCAGCTCGCTGAACACGCGGCGGGCCTCCGCCTCGTCGCCCTGCCGCAGCCAGAACTCGCCCACCCGCGTCCGCACCCGCGCGTCCGCGAGCGGGTCGGCCCGCAGCTCGCGCGCGAGGCGGCGCGCCTCGGGGAGGTTCTCGGTCTGCTCGAGCAAGCTGAGCAGGCGCAGGCGCAGGTCCATCTCCTCGGGCACGACCTCGAGCCAGCGGCGCACGAGCGCGAGCCGGAACGCGGCGTCGTCGTTGCTCTTCCACAGCCGCGAGAAGAGCGACCAGTCGACGGGCACGTCGAGGCCGAGGCCCCCGCGCACCGCCATCACGTCGTCGGGGCTGCGGACGCGGCGCAGGATGATGCGCCGCAGGTAGTCGGAGATCGACGCGTTGCCGGCGAAGGCGCGGTACACCGCGACCTGCGCGCGGACGCCGCCGGAGTGGTCGAGCATCATGTGGAGCAGCGTCCGGCGCGCGCGCCAGTTGCCGAGCTCGCACTGGCCGTTGGCCTCCCGCCACACGCTGAGCGCGCCGCCGACGCCGGAGTTGGACGCGAGCCGCTCGCGCCACAGGCCGCGGCGCACGTCGAGGCTCTGCTGCGACGCGTCGCTGCACTGGCGCCGGCTGCCGAACTCGCGCTCGGGCATCTGGAAGCTGAGCGTGTGCGAGACCGTGACCGTCCCGCTGCCCCCCGTGGTCGGGAAGCGCAGGCCGCGGATCTCCGTCTCGACGCAGCGCCGCAGGTCGTCGTCGCCGAGGGTCTCGCGGACCATGCGGACCGCGCGCGGCGTGCCGTCGCCGCCGACCTCGACCTCGATCTGCATCTCGCCGGCGAGGTCCGGGCGCACGATCGAGCGGCGCTCGTAGCAGCCGCGGGGGCCGCGCTCACCGGTCGACAGCGCGCGCTGCACCGACGCCCGCGCGAGGCCGCCGTCGGCGCCGTAGCCGCTGTCCGCCGCGCCCCGGCCCCGGCCGGTGGGCGCCACGGGCGGGTCCTCGTCCTGCACGCGCGACACCCACGTGACCTCGGGCGAGACCGCCGCCTCGGGCGTCTCGCGCCGGAGCCGGCGGCGCCAGCCCGTCGCGTCGCTCGTCAGCTCCGCCGCGGCCACGCCGGTCTCGCCGCCGCCGAGGCCCCACGCGAACGCGAGCGGGTCGTGATCGAAGCCCGTCACCGGCGCGACGGTGCCGCCGATCACGCCGCCGACCACGAGCGAGGTCCACGGCGACACGAGCCCGAACCGCAGGCCGAGGTCGACCATCGCCTCGCGGCCCGCGTCCTCGTCGATGAGCTCGGCGAGCCGGTTCTGACCCCAGCGCCGCCGCACGTCGCCGTCGTCGTCGACGATGCCCTGCTGCACGGTGAGCTGACGGTCGAAGGCCTCGCCGTCGAAGCTGCCGCGGATGGTGACCTGGCGCGGCATCTCGCCGACGAGGCGGCCCACGAGGCGCAGGTGCGCGCCGTTCTGCACCAGGATCGGCGGGCGCGGGTAGACGCGCTCGACGTTCTCGCCCAGATCGACCTCGACGCCCCGCAAGGTGGGTTGCGCGGCCTCGGCGAGCACGCGCATCACGACGCGGGCCGCCTCGGTGCGCTCGTGCACGCCGTGGCCGTTGCCGTCGAAGAGGCGGCGCAAGAGGCCGAGGTTCGCGCCGTCGCCGATCGCGAGGCCGAAGTAGCGCGGCGGCGCGTCGAGGGTCGCGAGCGTGGCGCGCAGGGCGGTGGCGTCGAGCGCCCCCGTCGTGGGGAGGCCGTCGCCGAGATAGAGGACCGCCGCGCGCGGGCGCCCGGCGACGAGCTGGCCGGCCTCGCGGAGGCTCTGCCCGAGATCGGTCGCGCCGCCGAGGTGGACGCGCGCGATGGACTCGAGGAGCGCCTCGCGGTTCTCCTCCGTCGCCTCGACCAGGCCCTCGGGCGCGTCCGGCGGCACGTGCGCGGTGACGTCCGCGAGGCGGATCGCGACCCGGTCGGTCGGGGTGACCTGCCGCAGGACCGCCTCGACCACGGCCCGCGCGATCTCGAGATCCTCCGGGTCGGTCTCGCCGGAGACGTCGAGCAGCATCACGAGCTCGAGCGGCGGCGGCGTCGCGTCGTCGTCCTCCTCGACGATCGACTCGGTCGGGATGTCGAAGAGCACGTAGCTCTCCTGGCCCTCGGCCGCGGGCCCGCCGCCTTGCTGCGCGGGCGCGTTCACGACGTAGCTGTTGACCACGTCGGTGGGCTGCTCCTCGGGGTCGTAGAGGTCGAGGTAGAAGTCCGCGCGCGGCCGGAAGTCGCTGCGGCGCAGGACCACGCGGCCGTCCTCGACGGTGGCGCCCATGCCGGCGCGCATCGCCGCGACGGTCGTCGCCGACGTGTCGACCTGGAGGATGAACTCGCCGAGCAGCGGCGGCTCGCCGTCGACCCGCATCGGGTACTCGTAGGTGCGGCGCTCGTCGCGGCGATCGAGCCACTCGGTGTAGGTCAGGCGGACGCGGACGGTCGCGCCGGGCGCGATCGGGTGGACCCGCGCGCGCAGGCGATCGGGCCCGTCGTAGGTGAGCTTGGCGCCCTGCGTGCCGTAGCCCATCCAGCTCAGCTCGTAGCCCTGGCCGACGGCCATCGCGTTGACGAGCGCCTCCTGGAACCCGCCGCCCTGGTCGAGCGCGAAGCTCTGCACGATCGCGCCGCGCGGGAGCCGGATCGCCCACTCGCCCTCGAGGACGTCGCTGCGCGCGTTGAAGAACGTCTGCACGACCTCGGTGTGGGCGAGGTCGCCGCGAACGCGGACGTTGACCTCGTGAGCGCGGATCGGCAGGGGCGTGCGCGCGTGGCCCTGCTCGTCGAGGCGACGGCCGGCGAGGACGCCGAGGTAGGTCGCCTCCTGGAAGCGATTGCGACCCGGATCGGCGAGGCCGCCGGTCCAGTCGTCCCAAAGGTCGGCGGGCTCGACGTGCGGCTCCGTGGAGCCAGCGAGCACGACGCGCTCGCCCTGCGCGAGCCGATCGCTGCCCCCGGCGGACACGTAGGTGATCTCGCCCGAGCCGCAGTACACCTCGGCGCCGTCCGCGCCGAGCTCGACCGCGAACGTGGCGTTCGAGGCGCGCACGGAGCCGCGGTCGGGCACCTCGATCGTGGTCTCCTCGGCGTTCGAGGCGTCGACCCAGATGCGCCCGGCCGTCAGCGTGACGCGCGCGAGCGCGACGGCCGCGTTGGCGCTGTCGGCCTCGGCGCCGCCGAAGGTCGCGTGGGTGTCGCGGTCGAAGAGGATCCACGCGCCCGAGTCGAGGCGGACCACGCCGCGACCGTCGGCCGCGGTGACCGCCTCGGCGCCCCGCTCGATCCGCGCCTCGCCCACGACCCGCTCGGTGTGGTCGTCGCGCTCGAGGGTGAAGCCGCCGCGGATCACCGTCGCGGTGGCGACGGTCGGGGCCGGATCGATGTCCTCCTCGCAGGCCCCGAGGAGCCCGCAGGCGAGGACGACCACCGGGAGCACCCGGCGCTGCACGTTCATCGACACGATCACTCCTCCACCTGGGCGAGCGTCCGCCCCGTGACGGTCCACGCGTAGGTCGAATGCCCACGGTCGAACGTCAGGTCCACGAGCTCGATCTGCTCGTCGTCTTCACCCTCGTTCCATACCAAGACGAGCTGGGCGCGGACCTCCGTGAGGTCGTCCTGCTCGGTCTGTCGGCGAACCTCGAACCGATACGGCTCGCCCTCCTGCTCCTCGAGGTGGAACGCCTCGAGGCCGTACTCCGGAGAGATGTCGTAGGGGCGCGTCGGGCTCAGCCCGGGCAGCCCCACCCAGAGGCCGAGCTGCGCGTCCGGGTGCGACCACACCAGGGTGACCCGCAGCGCGCCGGCCTCGCGCAGGACGCCGCTGCGCCGGAGGCGCTGGTCGAGCTGCTCGAGGCGCTCGCTGTCGTTCGCGTCGCGCGCCGCCTTGCGAAGCCGCGCGAAGCGCACCGACGACCAGAGCAGCGCGGTGCGCGCGACGCCCTGCGACGCGCCGGGCTCGGAGGTCTGCGTGAGGGTGCGCTCGAGGCGCAGGGCCTCGTCCACGCGCCCCGCGCCGGCGGCGGCCTGCGCGAGGAGGAGCAGCACCGACGTGTCGTCGGGCCGGATCTCGCGCAGCGTCTGGTACTGCCGATACGCGTCCTCGTACCAGCCGTGCGCGCGGTAGAGGTCGCCGAGGCGGCGCCGCGCGAGCTCGTCGAGCGGGGCGAACTCCACGATCTCGCTGAAGACGCGGCGCGCCTCGTCCTCTTCGCCGAGCCGCAGGAACATCTCCCCGATCGCCGTCCGCACGCCCGGGTCGGCTAGCGGATCGGCGCGCATCGTGTGGGCGAGGCGCTTGGCCTCGGCGGTGTGCTGCGTCCGCTCGAGGAGGCGCAGGAGCCGCAGCTTCAGCTCCCAGCTCCAGGGGAACTGCATGCTCAGCCGGCGCATCGCGCGGACCTTCGCGGCGTCGGTCGACGCGCGCTCCATGATCTGCTCGACGAGCTCCCAGTCGACCTCCTGGCCGAGGCCGAACGCCCCGCGGACGACCCGCAGATCCTCGGGCGTGCGCACCCGCTGCAGGATGCGGCCGCGGACGAAGATCCGCGCCGCGCCCTCGCTCAGCGACGAGTAGACCTGCGTCATGCTCTCGATGGTCCCGGCGCGGCCGAGGATCAGCGTCAAGAAGGCGCGGCGGTCCCGCCACGTCTCCGCCTCGCAGTTGCGGATCGCCTCGCGGTAGAGGCGGACCCAGCCCGAGGTCGACGGCTCCGCCCCGAGGCGCTCGCTCCACAGCCCCTGCCGGTCCGCGAGGGTCAGGTACGACGCGTCGCTGCAGTTGCGGTGATGGTGCGCGAGCGGATCCGTGTCGTGGACGATGGTCGTCGTCACGACGGTCGTCGTCGTCGTCGTGCGCTCCGCGACCGGCTCGCTCGGCGGCGAGCCGTCGTCCGACGAGCTGAGAACGAAAGGATAGTTGACACCGACGACCCCGCCGTTGGAGGGCGCGGGGAAGGTCCAGCGCCGCACCGCGGTCGCGATGCAATCCTCGACGCGCTGGTTGCCGAGGGTCGAGTTGCTCACGGACGCCGACTGCACCGTCCCCGTCGGTGAGATGACGAACGACACCTGGACGCGACCCTCGAGCTCGGGGCGCGCGTTGAGCTCCTGCTCGTAACAGAAGCGCACCTCGTTGATGTGGCGGCGGATCACCCGGCGGATGACCTCACTCGACAGGCTGCCTCGCACGTCGGCGTTGCCCGTCCGGATCGTCGGGACCCGCGCCATGCGCCCCCGGAGCCCGCCCGCGCCGCGACCGTAGCCGGAGCCGGTGCCCCCGCCGCCGCCGTGGCCGATCGTGCCGATGTTGCCGAGGCCGATGGTCCCCTCCCCCGTGCCGCCGCCGCCGCGACCCGTGCCGCGCAGCCCGAGGCCGCCGAAGCCGTAGTTGGCCCCGGCGCTGTCCGCGTCGTCCTCGCCGTCGCCGAGCTGATCGCCCATCAGGGCGCCCAGCGCGGAGGCCGGATCGGCCGAAGGAGTCGGCGCCGCCTCGGCGGCCGGCTCGTCGGCGGCGTAAGGCGAGGTCGGCGAGTTCCACGAGCCCTGCATGGCCCGGAGCGTCCCGATCGCGCCCGCGTTCTGGGCCTCCTCGCGGGCCTGCTCACGCGCCATCTGCGGGTTCGCGTTGTCCGACGGCCCCTCGATGCCGAAGCGGTTGTTGGTCTTCGTCGAGTGCCGGGCGCCCATCCCGCCCTCGTCGCTGGACGACTCGGACTCGTCGAGCCACTCGGGCGTCTCCTCCTCGACGGTCCCGGCGGGGTACGCGTCGTCCTGGTCGCGGCAGCCCGCGATCGCGAGCGGGCCGAGCGCGAGCGTGAAGATCGCGGCGCCGACGTCCTCACCCGTCGAGCGATGGTGCCCCACCCGGAGCAGGGGCTGATCGAGCAGCTGGAGCGCCTGCGGCCCCATCTGCGACAGCTCGCGGCGGCTGGGCACGTAGTAGCTCGTGAACGGGGTGATCAGCCCGTAGCGCGTCCCGAGCTCGACCACGTCCTCGCGCCCCGCTCCGGAGAGCAGGAGCTGTCGCAGCCGCTCGTTGGCCCAGCGGAGTCGCAGGTCGGTGGACTCCGACGTGGTCTGCACGTCGAGGGGGATGACCTCGTCGAACGGGGTTCCGTCCACGGTCCCGGTGACCCGCACCGAGGCGGGGACCTCCTCGCGGACGCGACCGACGACCGCGAAGACCTCGCCGAGCACCGCGTCCATCGGGCGCCGCGGGAAGACGTTGTCGATCCCCGTGCCGAGGTCGACCTCGACCCCGTGGGCGATCGGGCGGCCCGCGTGGGCGAGCACCTGCAGCGCGGCGTCGGCGGCCTCGGCGCGCTCCTCGACCCGGAGCGCGAGGCCGCCCCCGCGGGTCAGGGTCTCGAGCAGCTCGAGGTTCGAGTCGCTCCCGACCGCGACGGCGTAGAGCCGGATCGGCGCGGGCAGCCGGCCGAACCGCTCGATCAGCCCCTCCGCGCCGAGCTCGCCGACCGTGGGGGCGCCGTCTCCGACGTAGACGATCGCGCCGGGGCGCTCCGGATCGAGCAGCGCCGACGCCGCCGCGATCGCCTCGCCGAGGTCGGTCGCGCCGCCCGCGGGCAAGCGCGCGAGGCCGTCGAGGAGGCGCTCCACGCGCTCGGGCGACGTGTCGCCGAGCTCGGGCGCCTCGCCCTCGACGACGGAGCGGATGGTGAGGTCGGCGCTGACCACCGCGACGCGGTCGTCGTCGTCGAGGTGCGCGGTCAGCGACTCGACCACGCTGCGGCCGAGCTCGAGGTGGGATCGGTCGGTCGCCGCCGAGACGTCGGCGAGGATCACCAGATCCACCGAGCTCGCGGTCGCGTGGCTCAGCGACGCGGGCAGCACGAGCGGCAGGTAGAAGTAGTCGCGCTCGTCGGCCTCGTTGGGGATCGCGGCCGCGTCCGGCGCTCGTGGCGGAGGTTGGTGCGGCGCCTGCCAGGCGCGCTGGACGTCCGTCTCCTGCCCGACGAGCTCGAGGAAGAAGTCCGAGCGCGGACGGAAGTCCGAGCGGCGGATCCGCACCGCTCCCTGCTCGACCGTCGCGCCCATGCCGGCGCGCACGCTGGTCGCGCCCGCCTCGGCGACGTCGGCCGAGAGCGCGAACTCCTGGATGTGCGGGGCGCGCGCGCCGCCGCCCATCGGGTAGCGATACACGCGGTCGGCGCCGCCGGCGGGCGGCCGGAGCCACTCGGCGTAGCGGATCACGATGCGGCGGGTCGCCCCCGGCGCGATGGGGTAGATGCGAGCCCGGTAGCGGCCGGGCGCGTCCCACTCGAGGAGGGCCGGATCCTCCGTGGAGCCGCGGTAGACCTGGGCCTGGTAGGCCGCGCGCGCCTGCGCCTTCTCGCGGACGTAGCCGTCGACGAGCCGATCGTCGCGGTCGACCGCGAAGCGCTGGAGCACGGCGCCCTCGGGCACGCGGATCCGGTAGAGGCCCTCGACGGTCTCGGACGCGGGGTTGAAGAAGAGCTGGTCGACCTCGGTGACGGCGAGGTCGCGGTCGATGTGCACGCGCACGTCGAGGCGCCGGACGACGAGCGGCCAGCGCGCCTGCCCGACCTCGTCGGGGACGCGAGCCTCGAGGGTGCCGACGCCGGCGGGGCCCTCGGCGGGCGACGGGCCGGGGCGGGCGAGGCCGCCCGTCCAGTCCTGCCAGAGGACGGCCGCCTGGCGCTCGACCTCGGCGCCGAGCCGGAGCTCCTCGCCGCTGCCCGCGATCCCGCGCTCTTCCCCGTGGGTCCAGCTGATCTCGCCCCGGACCACGTAGATCTCGGTGGCTCCGTCGGCGACGCGCACCGAGAACGAGGCGTCCGAGGCGCGCACCGAGCCGTTCTCGGTGGTGAGGAGGACCTGCTCGCCCGCCTGCGTCTCGGCGAAGAGGC
The DNA here is from genome assembly GCA_020633195.1 of Sandaracinaceae bacterium. GTDB lineage: Bacteria > Myxococcota_A > Polyangia > Polyangiales > Sandaracinaceae > JACKEC01. Next base: position 109,870 of record JACKEC010000021.1, read on the forward strand.
GGCCCGCGGTCAACGTCACGGAGGCGCCATCGTCGACCCGCAGCTCGGACGCCCGGTCGAGGAGCAGCTGCGGCCCCTGGTCGAGCGCGATCCGCGTGAGGCCGCGCTCCGAGGTCTGGACGGCGTCGGTCGGGACGGCGCGGGCGATGACGGCGCTGGTGGCGCTCCCGATCGTCGCGGTGCCGCGGACGGGGGTGATGGTCGCGACGGTCCCGTCGACCTCTTCGCTGATCCCCCCGCATCCGACGCACACGACCACGGCCAGGGCGAGCGCCCACGTAGCTGTTCTCATGCCTTCTCCTTCGAGACGGTCAATCGAGTCCCCCGCATCCCGGCCGGCAGCTCCGACCCGGTGGCTCCCCCGGAGCTTGGACGCCCCGGCGCGAGGGTATCAGACGGCTCGACCCCACCGGGCCGCGTAAGTTCTTCGAAATAGAGACCGGAGCCCCCCCGTAGGGCCCCCTCGTGAGCGCTGCCCTTTCCCTCTCTTGGTGGATGAACCCCGCGGCCAGCCCGGCATACTCGGCCGGGCGGAGGCAGGGGATCGACCAATCGCTGGAAGAGCGCGCGTCTTCCGGGGACCGACGGGCCCTCGAGGCCCTCCTGCGCGAGCACGCCCGGGCGATCCACGACGTCTGCCGCTTCGTGGCCGGGCAGAGCGACGCCCACGACGCCACCCAGGAGGCCCTGGAGCGGATCGTCACCCAGATCGAGAAGTTCGACCCCGAGAAGGGGACCTTCCGGACCTGGGCCCTGACGGTGACCCGCAACCTCTGCCGCGACCGGCTCCGCCGCCGCGGTCTGGAGCGCCGGACCTTCATCGCCGACGGCGAGTCCGCGCAGGAGTGGGTCCCGAGCGAGGCCCCGAGCCCGGAGCGGGTCGCCCTGGCGCGGCTGGAGACCGAGAAGCTCGAGGCGGCGCTCTCGACGCTCCCGGAGAAGATGCGGCTCGCCGTCGTGCTCTATCATTCGCATGGCTCGAGCTACGAGGAGATCGCGGCGGCGCTCGAGGTGCCGATGGGCACGGTGATGACGTGGCTCCACCGCGGGCGGAAGCGCCTCCGGGCGGTGCTCGAGGCCGAGGTCGAAGAGACCACCGAAGTGCGTACGAAGAAGAAGCAGAGCGTGACGTGAGCGAGCATCTCGACGAAGTGGTCCTCGAGGCCCTCTCGACCGGCCGGGACGACCTGGTGCCGGAGGAGGCGCTCGCGCACCTCGACGAGTGCGCGCACTGCGCCGAGCTCGTCGCGCTCGAGCAGATGGCGGTCGAGGACGCGAGCCTCGCGCTCGAGCGCGTGCTGCCCGAGCTCGACGTGGACCGGCTCGTGTCCCGCGCGATGGAGAAGGCGCCGGACCCGGCGCTGGGCGCGGCGCCGTCGCGGCGCAGCCTGTGGATGGGCGGCGCGCTGGGCGCCATCGCGGCGACCGCGCTCGGGGTGCTGAGCCTGCCGGAGCGGGAGTCCCTCGACGGGCTCTCCACGGTCGGCTCGCAGCTCTACACGCTCGCCCGCGCCTTCGACGGCGTGGTGGACGCGGCGGTGCCGGGCGGCTGGACCGCCCTGAGCGTCGCGGCGCTCTTGCTCGGCCTGGTGCTCGTGGTGCCGATGCGCTTCTTCCTCGGCGGCAAGCCGCTGCGCGCGGGCCCGGCGGTGACCTCGATGCTCGCGGTGGGCTTGCTCGTGGTCCTCAGCGGCCCCTGGTCGCTCGCCCACGCGTACCGCGTCGAGGGCGCGTGGCCGAGCCCCGAGCCGCGGGTGACGGTGGACGTCGAGCGCCAGCCCACGAGCGAGGCGCTCCGGCAGGCGACCGCGTCGGCCGGGCTCGGGATCGTGGTGCGGCTGCCCGACGATCCGCTGGTGACCCTGCACGTCCGGAACGCGCCGATCGGCGAGGTGCTCGAGGCGCTCCTCGGCACCTCCGACGTGGTGGTGCGGCCGGGCCCGAGCCTGATCACGGTGCGCCTCGACGACGCGCCCGCGCCGACCGAGGAGCCGGGCGCCGAGGCCACCGCCGAGCCGGTCGACGTCGACCCGGTCGCCGCCGAGCCCGTCGTGGCCGAGCCCGTCGTCGCCGAGCCCGTCGTGGCGCCCGTCGAGCCCGTCGCGCCGGTCGAGGCGGTCCCGCTCGCCGTGCCCTCGGTCCCCGAGGCTCCAGTGGCCCCCGCGGCGCCGGGGCTCCCCGCGCCGCCCTCGGCGATCGCCGACCGCGTGACCTTCGGGGCCGACGTGGCGATCGGGGCCGACGAGCAGGTGCGCGACGTGGTCACGATGGGCGGAAGCGCCGCCGTCGCCGGCCGCGCGTTCGGCGACGTGTTCACGATGGGCGGCGATGCCGACATCACCGGCGAGGTCGTCGGCGACGTCGTCACGATGGGCGGGGACATCCACGTGGGCGAGGCCGCGCGCATCCACGGCGACATCAACGCGATGGGCGGGGACGTCGACATCGAGGAGGGCGCGACCGTCCGAGGGCGCGTGCTGGACACGAGGGCGACCGCCTCGCACGGTCCTTCGCGACACCACGACCTCGGCAAGGGCAGCGACTGGCTCGCGGGCACCTCCCGGTGGGCCCTCTTCAACGTGCTCGTGTTCCTGTTCGGCCTCTTCCTGATGGGCGCCTACCGGCAGCGCTTCTCGACGCTCCGCATGGAGCTCGCGGCGCGCCCGATGCGCAGCGCGATCGGCGGCTTCTTCGGCTGCGGCGCGGCCGTGATGATCTGCGCGGTGCTGACCCTGACCATCATCGGGATCCCCGGCTCGATGGTCCTCGGCACCCTCCTGGTGGTCGGCGGGGGCGTCGGCTTCGCCGCGACCGCGTGGTGGCTGGGGGGCGTGCTCCCGATCGGGAAGACGCACGACCGCCCCGTCCTGCAGCTCGGGATCGGCCTCGGCGTGCTGTTCGCGGTCGGGCTCGTCCCGTTCCTCGGCAAGCTCGTCGTCGTGACCGCCGCGCTCGCCGGGCTCGGGGCGGTGATCTCCACGAGCTTCGGTCAGCGCGCGACGGCCCAGAAGCCGCGCAACTCCATCCCGACCGGCCCGTTCCGCGCTCGCTGAGGGCTCGCGGAGCCCCCAGCTACCAGGCGGCGAGCTCCATCACGTCTTCGGGGAGCTCGTCCTCGAGGTAGCCGTCCTGGCACAACGCCATCGCCTCGGTGACGCCGAGGCGGACGTAGATCTCGCGGCGGTCGTCGCCGCGCAGAGAGATCAGGCGCTCGCGGATCCCGTGACGGTCGAGGAGGACGTTCGTCGAGCGGACCAGCCCGCGGACGGTCACCATCGGCACGTCCGGCTGGTCGAGGTCCGTCAGGTCGATCTGGTCGGTGTCCATCTCCTCTTCGTGCTCGTCGAGCACGGCGCAGAAGTGCTCTCCCGCGCGGAGGACGAGCGGGCCCTCGGGCCCCCCGATGCGCTCGAGCGAGATGCCGCCGAGCTCCGGCTGCAGATCGCTGAGGCGCTGCACGAGCCCGGACGCGGTCGCGGGCTGGCCGACCTTCTGGACGAAGTAGCGGTCCGCGGTGCACCGCGTCTCGCGGCGCTCCGGGTCGGCGACGTTGTAGTAGAGCTCGAGCAGCTCCACCCAGCGCTCGTCGGGATCGGTCGCGTCGACCTCGCTGGCCACGCGGAGCAGCTCGTCCTCTTCGAGCTCGGCGATGAGGCCCGCCTTGCGGAGCGCGTCCAGGAATCCGACGTCGGCCGGCTCCAGGAGCTGGGCGGCGAGGCGCTGCTTGGACGCGGGCGGCGACGAAGGGGGCGCCGAGGGGCTCACGTCAGTCACTGCGCTCTCACGATGGCTCACCAGGCAGGGCTCCGAAGAGACGGGAATCCATGTTGGATCACGGCGGCGGGCTCTGTCGAGCCCCGATCCTATCCGTGCGGGAGCCCCTGCGCGCCGCGCTGGATCCAGTTGACGATGGTCTCGGCCGCCGCGTTGACCGCCGCGCGCTGGAATTGCCGCCAGTCGTGGGCTCCGGTGGACCCCACGATGTTGCTCACCCCGAGCACGGCGGAGAACGGGATCTCGGACGCCTTGCAGGCCTGCGCCACCGCGAACGCCTCCAGGTTCTCGGCCTCGCAGCCGGTCGCCGGGTGGATCGCGGCGGCGATCGTGTCGTCGACGGTCGTGGCGAGGGTGCACGCGACGGGCGCCACGTAGACCCGGCCGCCGCCCGAGGCGAGGCCGGCGGCGAGGAGCGGGTTGCACTCGAGCGCGACCTGCATCGGCTGGGGGAACTCGCTCTTGCCCGCGTTGACGGCGTGGCTGACGAGCTGGACCCGGCTCGACACGAGCACGTCGTGGGGGCGGTACTGCGGGAGGTTCGGGTAGACCCCGCAGGAGCCGACGAGGAGCACGGCGCGAGGCGAAACGGCGAGGATCCCGCGCGCGGTGCCCGGACCCGCCACCGCCATCCCGATCCCGACGGCCTTGGCCCGGACGCCGAGCCCGCGGATCTCGCCGATGAGCTGATCCGACAGGTGCGAGCGCAGGCCGGCCATGTCCGGCGTGTGCGCCGCCACGATGAGAAGGTCACATGCCCGCTTCGTTTCGACGTGCATCAGCCGAGGGAGGATACCATCCTCGCACCGTGGCGAGGCCTGAGGCCAGCGTCGGCGCGAACCGTCGGGTCTACCGCTGGGACCTCGACAAGACCTACCTGCGCACGGAGTTCGACACGGTGCGCGACATCGTCCGCACCGCGTTCGAGTCGGCCGCGCAGAAGCGAACGGTCCCCGGGGCGGCGGCGCTCTTGCGCGAGCTCCGCGCCACCGAGCCGCTGGGGATCTACATCGTGTCCGGCAGCCCCGAGCAGCTCCGCCGGGTGCTCGAGGCGAAGCTGCGCCTCGACGGGATCGCGTGGGATGGCTTCACCCTCAAGCCGCAGCTCTCGAACATCCTGCGGGGCAAGTTCCGTTTCGTGAAAGACCAGGTCGGCTACAAGCTCGGCGTCCTGCTCGAGAGCCGGGCGCACCTCGGCCCCGAGATCGACGAGTTCATGTTCGGCGACGACGCCGAGGCCGACGCCTTCATCTACTCGCTCTACTCGGACCTGTGCGCGGGCCGGGTCGGCGCCGACACGCTCGCGGAGGTGCTCGAGCGCGCGGGCGTCTACGAGGACGACCTCCCGCGGATCGTGCGGCTCGCGGGCAAGGTGCCGCGCCACGACACCGGCCGGCGCATCTTCATCCACCTCGACCGCGTCAGCTCGCCGGACGGCTTCGAGGACTTCGGCGGGCGTGTCTGCCCCTTCTACAACTACGTGCAGCCCGCCTTCGTGCTGCTCGGCCAGGGCGCGATCGAGCCGCTCGGGGTGCTGAGGGTCGCCGCCGAGCTCGTGATCCACCACGGCTTCACGGGCGACGCGCTCGTCGCCAGCTTCGTCGACGTGGCGCGCCGCGGCTACGTGGGGGCCGACGCGGCCAAGAAGATCGTCGCCGCGTTCGGCTCGGTCGAGGAGACCCACTTCGCGGCCACCTACAGGACCCTCGCGGCGTTCGTCGAGGAGCTCGATCGGGCCGCCGCCGAGGTCCCCGAGACCGAGCAGGCCGTCGCCCTCGAGATCGACTACGTGTCGCTCTTCTCGCGGGACAAGGCGCGCGCTCGCATGGCCAAGGCCCGCCTCATGAAGCACTGACGGGGTCACCCGAGCGGCCCGTGATTTCGGTGGTCGCGGGTGGGCGCGTGCTCTAGGTTGGAGCTGGATGCTTTTTCGTCCGCTTGGCTTCGCCCTCGTCGCCGCGCTCGCCGTCGGCTGTGGGGCGAAGACTGGCCTGGACGTGCCCGACATCTCGTTCGACGCGGGCGTGGACGCGGGCACCGACGCCAGCGTCATGTACCCCTGCGTGGAGGTCCCGCCGGACGGCGGGGTGATCCTCCTCCCGCTCGATCTCGAGGCCGAGCTGGCGCGGGCGGACGTCTTCTTCCTCGTCGACAACACGCTGTCGATGGAGGCGGAGATCGGGCGCATCCGCGAGCGCCTGCGGGACACCATCGCGCCGGGCATCGCGCGGGCGATCCCCGACTCGCAGCTCGGCGCGGGCACCTTCGCCGACTTCCCCGAGGCCACCTGCGGTCAGCCCGGCGACGAGCCGTTCGCGCTCGTGCTGCCGATCACCGACGACCTGAACCGCGCGCAGGCCGCCATCGACGCGTTCGGGATGGGCGGCGGCTCCGACCGCCCGGAGGCGCAGGTCGAGGCGCTCTATCACACGGCCACCGGCGAGGGGCACGGGAGCTACGTGCCGCCGTCGTTCGGGTGCCCGACCGGTGGCGTGGGCTACCCGTGCTTCCGCCCCGACGCGCTCTCGGTGATCGTGATGTTCACCGACGCCCCGTTCCACAACGGGCCGGGCGGCTCCGAGCCCTACTCGCGCGCCTGCTCGGTCAGCCCGACGCCGCACACCTACGAGCAGGCGCTCGAGGCGCTCGACCGGCTCGACGCCCGCGTCATCGGCATCTACTCGGGCGGCCCCGACGGTCGCGAGGATCTCGTCTCGATCGCGCGCGACACCGGCGCGGTGAGCGACGACGGGCCGCTCGTCTTCGACATCGGGGAGCGCGGCGAGCGCCTCAGCGAGGCCGTCGTCAGCGCCATCGAGACGCTCGCCAACGTGATCCGCTTCGACGTGGACACGGTGCTCGTCGACCCCGACCGCACCGACGGCGTCGACCCGACCCTGTTCGTCGACTCGGTCGTCCCGCTCAGCGCGAGCCCGATGTCGAACGTGGAGTCCATCGATCGCGAGGCGGGCGTGTTCCGAGGCGTGCTCGCGGGGACGCGGGTGACGTTCGAGCTGCGGATCGTCGCCGGCGCCGTCGTGCCGGGCCCCACCGCGCAACGGTTCTTGCTCGAGGTCATCTTCCGCGGGGATGGTCGCGCGCGGCTCGGCAGCCGCATCATCGAGATCGTGATCCCCGGCGCGGACGGCTCAGGGTGTGAAGACGGCCCGACGCCCTGAGCCCGCTCGGCTCGGTTGGATGTCGCTGCTCGGCGCGCTCGCGCTCGCGGGCTGCGGCGCCAAGACCGGCCTCGACGCGCCGGACGTGGACGCCGGCTTCGACGCGGGCGTCGACGCGGGCCCGCCCCCCCGACCGTGCGTGGAGGTCCCGATCGACGCTGGCGAGGTCACCGCCGCGCTCGACATCCCCGCCTCGCTCGCGGTCATCGATCTGATGTTCCTGATCGACTCGACGGGGAGCATGCGCGACGAGATCGACGCGGTCCGCGAGGGGCTGCGGACGCGCGTGGTGCCCGGCGTCCGCCGCGCGATCCCGGACGCCGCGTTCGGGGTCGCCCTGTTCGGTGAGTTCCCCGTGAGCCCGCACGGCGGCACGACGGTGCAGCCCTACGAGCTGCGCGCGCAGATCACGACCGAGGTCACCCGCGTGGAGGCCTCCCTCGACGAGACGCCGACGTGGGGGAACCGCGACGATCCGGAGGCCGCGATCGAGGGGCTCTACCAGGTCGTCACGGGCGGCGGCTACGGCGACCCGAGCACGCCCGGCTTCATCGCGCCGTCCGCGGGGTGCCCACGGGGCGGCTTTGGCGGCGCCTGCTTCCGCGACGACGCGCTGCCGATCGTGATGCTCATCACCGACGCGCCCATGCACAACGGGCCGCCGGGCGTGGATCCCGTCGCGCCCTACGAATTCATGCCCGCGCCGCACGGCTACGCGGAGACCGTGGAGGCTGTGACTCGACAAAACGTCTTGATCGTTCCGCTCGCCGCGCGGGACCCTGGCCGCCCCTCGCCGGACGCGCACCTGCTCCAGCTCGCGCGCGACACGAACAGCCTCGACGCGGCGGGGAGCCCGCTCTTCTTCGACATCGGCTCGGGCGGCGACCGGATCGGGAGCGAGATCGTGAACGCGGTCGAGTTCGTCGCCTCGGACGTCCCGCTCGACGTGGACGCGATCGCCGAGGACCTCCCGGGCGACGCGGTCGACGCCAACCTCGTGCTGCGCGGGGTGCGCGCGCTGCGCGCCGATCCTCCGGCGAACGTGGAGCGCGTCGAGGGCGACACGTTCTTCGGCGTCGTGCCCGGGACGCGCCTCACGTTCGGCGTGATCGTCGACGCGAGCGGGCTCGATCCGTCGCCCGTGCGGCGGGTGTTCCCCGCGCGGATCCTCTTCCGCGCGTCGGGCCGGAGCCGCCTCGAGGTGCGCGAGCTCGACATCGTCGTGCCCGGCGACGATGGGCTCGGCTGCGAGGAGGCGCCGTAGCGATGACGGCGAAGGCCGACGAGACGCGCCGCCGCATCCTGAGCGTCGCGCTGACGCGCTTTCGCGAGGACGGCTACCACAAGACCACGATGCGCGGGATCGCGCGCGCCTCCGGGCTGTCGCTCGGCGCCGCGTACCACCACTTCGAGGGCAAGCAAGACATCGTGCGCGCCTACTACGGGCAGCAGATGGACGCGCACGAGGCGGCGACGCGCGAGGCCTGGCGCGAGGGCGCGGCGTGGCAGGAGCGGGTCTCGCTCGTCCTGCACACCAGCCTCGACGTCCGGGCCACCGATCGCGCGCTGATGCGCGAGCTCGCCCCGCTCGTGGTCGGGACCGACGAGGCGGCGAGCGCGTTCTCCGGGAAGAGCGCGGACCTGCGCGGGCGCTCGATCGCGCTGTTCCACGAGGCCATCGACGACCCCGCGGTGCCCGAGGACCTCCGCGACGTCCTCGCGACGGCGCTGTGGGCGCTCTCGATGGGCACCCTGCTCTACTTCGCGCACGACGAGTCGCCTCGACAGCGCAAGTCGCGCGCGCTCGTCGACGGGAGCGTGGAGCTCCTCGGCGGCGTCGTGTCCGCCCTCGCGCTGCCCCCGCTCGCGCCGCTCCGCGGGCGGCTGCGCGAGGTGCTCGAGGACGCGTCGTTGATTTTTTGACCGCTCGATCGGGGCGGAGCGATGGTCGGCTCCGATGGCGAGAGCGGACCGAGCGGAGCTTTCGGGGATCCTCCTCGACGACCGTTTTCAGCTGGGGAGGACGCTGGGGATCGGCGGCACCTCGGTGGTCTTCGAGGCGGACGATCTGTCGACGGGCCAGGCCGTCGTCGTGAAGGTCCTGCGCGACATGTTCGCGTTCAACGTCGAGCTCATCCGTCGCATGCGGCGCGAGGCCGAGGTCGCGCAGCGCGTGATGCACCCCGGCATCGTGCCCGTGTACTCGGAGGGGATGCTCGACGACGGATCGCCCTACCTCGTCCTCGAGCGGCTCGACGGCGAGTGCTGCGCGCGGCTGCTGCGCCGGATCGGCCCGATGGAGCCCCGGCACGTCGCCGCGATCGCGCTCCGCGCGGCTGCGATCCTCCACGCCTCCCACTCGCGCGGCTACGTGCACCGCGACGTGAAGCCCGAGCACATCGTCCTCGCGGCGACGCCCGACGGATTCCTCGACGTGCGCCTCCTCGACTTCGGGGTCTGCGCCTCGGACACCGCGGACGAGGACGAGCGCAAGGCGGAGCGCGGCCGGGTCTACGGGACGCCGGCGTACTGCTCCCCGGAGCAGGCCCGCGGCAAGCCCGACGTGGACGGCCGCGCCGACGTCTTCTCCCTCGGCACGACGATGTTCGAGATGATGTCCGGGCGCGTCCCGTTCGTCGGCGACAACGTCGCCAACCTGCTGCGCCGGATCATCCGCGAGGACGCGCCGCGCATCGGGCTCCTGCTCCCCGAGCTCGACCTCCGCTTCGACACGGTGGTCACGCGAGCGATGGCGCGAGGGCCCCAGGATCGCTTCCCGTCGGCGCGCGCGATGGCCCGCGCGATGCTCCCGCTCGTCGGCGATCGTCGCCAGACCGAGCACGAGATCGCCTCGATGATCCGCCACCGCTCGCCGCGCCAGGACCTGGTGCCCACGGTCCGCGAGGACCTCGCCCACCTGGCCGTCGCCTGACGGAGACGCTAAGGCTGGGGCGTGCTGGTCTTGATCATGCGCCACGGCGAGGCGGTCGATGCATACGCCGCGGCGAGTGACTCGCAGCGCCACCTGACGTCGCGCGGCAGGACCGAGAGCGCGTCGGTCGCGCAGCGCCTCCTCGAGCGGGGCCTCGTCCCGACGCACGTCTACACGAGCCCGTTCGTACGCGCGGTGCAGACCGCCGAGGTCGTCGCGCACGCGCTCGGGCTCGAGGTCGAGGTGCCCGCCCACGCGCCGCTGGTGCCCGGCGGGCCGAGCGGCCCCGCGCTCGCGGTCCTCGACGCGCACGACCCCGACGACCGCGTGCTCCTGGTGAGCCACGAGCCCACCGTGCGCTCGCTCGCGGCGGCGATCGGTCAGGTCGATCTGCCGCCCTTTGCGACGAGCGGCGTCGCCGTGTTCGAGGTCACCGAGACCACGCGCCTCGTCGGCCGCGTCGATCCCCACGCCGGCTGGCGTGGACCGCGAAGCTGAAACCTCGCGCCCCCATCTCGGCCGCCCGCGTGGGAGACTCGCTCGGTCGTGGCCTCCCCCGTCAACCTCACCCCCGGCAGCGTGTTCGCCGGCGACTTCCGCATCGAGCGCCCCCTCGCCGAGGGCGGGATGGGCGCGGTCTACGTGGTCGAGCAGGTCTCGACGGGCAAGCGCCGCGCGCTGAAGGTGATGCACCCGATGCTCGCGCCCGACGCGAAGAGCCGCGCGCGCTTCGTCGAGGAGGCGCGCGTGGGGGCGCGGATCCAGAGCGACCACGTCGTGGAGGTGATCGCGGCCGGCGTCGAGCCCGCAGGGGACGTGCCGTGGCTGGTGATGGAGCTGCTCGAGGGCGACGACCTCGACGGGCTCGTCCGCCGCCAGGGCCCGCTGGCGCCCGCGGTCGTCCTGGACCTGATGCAGCAGCTCGGCCACGCGCTCGGCGCGGCGCACCGCATCGGCATCATCCACCGCGACCTCAAGCCCGAGAACCTCTTCCTCGCGCGCTCGCAGCGGCGCAACGAGGCTTCCGTGCTCAAGATCCTCGACTTCGGGATCGCCCGGATGGTCGAGGGCAACCAGACCGCCGCGGCGGTGACGAGCGCGATCGGCTCGCCGCTCTGGATGGCGCCCGAGCAGGCGCAGCCGGGGGCGAGCCTGCGACCGTCGACCGACGTCTGGGCGCTGGGCCTGATCGGCTTCTACCTGCTGACCGGCAAGCCCTACTGGCGCGCCGCGAACCACGCGCAGTTCAACCTCTCGGCGCTGCTCGTCGAGGTCATGACCCACCCGATCGACTCGCCGTCCGCGCGCGCCGCCGAGCTGGGCGCGTCGCTGCCGCCCGGCTTCGAGCGCTGGTTCCTCGGGTGCGTGGATCGGGATCCCGCCCGCCGCTTCCCCGACGCGACCGCGGCGGTGGAGGCGCTCGCGCCGGCGCTCGCGGGTGGCGCGATGTCCCACCCGGTGGCGCCGACCACGGCGATGGCGGCAACGAGCGCGCCCGGCTTCGCGACCGCGCCCACCGCGCCCGTGCCGTTCGCGGCCGCGGTGAGCCCGGCCCCGCGAGGCGCGCCGATCGCGCTGATCGTGGGCCTCGTGGTCGCGTTCGGGGGCCTGGCGGTCGCCGGGCTCGCGGGCGCTGGCCTCTGGGTGATCGGCCGCAGCGAGCCGCCGCCGGTGGTCGCGCAGCAGAGCCCGGCGATCGCGCCGCCCCCGAGCCCGCCCCCCGTCGTCGCCACGCCCGAGCCGGTCGAGGTCCCGACGCCGGTCGAGGCGCCCGAGCCGATCGCCGAGGCGCCCGAGCCCGAGCCCGAGCCCGAGGAAGGGCGCGGATCGAGCGACGACCGCGCGACGGGAGGCTTTCGGAGCCGCGACCCTCGGCGACCGGTCGTCCGCAACGGCAACGCCGCCGTGCGCGGCTCGCTGCCGGCCGAGGTCATCCGCCGGGTGATCCGCCGTCACCAGGGCGAGATCCGCCTCTGCTACGAGCGCGCCCTGGCGCGGTCGCCGAACCTCGAGGGGCGGGTCACGCTCTCGTTCATCATCTCGCCGACGGGCGCGGTGCAGTCCGCGACCATCACCCAGTCGACGCTGAACGAGCCCTCCGTGGAGTCCTGCGTGGCGACCGCGGCGCGCCGGTGGACGTTCCCCGCGCCCGACGGGGGCGGGATCGTGGCCGTCAACTACCCGTTCGTGTTCTCGTCGGCGGGCTGATCGGCGCGGAAGAGAGCGGGCCGGCTCGCGCGTCCTCTCCGCGTGAGGGTCCGTCCAACAGTGCTGTGGTGCCTCGCGCTCGGCTGCGCCGGCGAGCTGGAGGCGCCGGTCGAGCTCGCGGCCGAGCCGAGCGAGGCACCGATGCTGCCCCTCGAGGCGCCGCTCGACGCGCGCACTTTGGAGGCGGAGCCGGCCGAGGACGCGCTGATGGGCTGGCTCGACGGCTGCGCGGTCGGCGGCGACGACTTCGGTCGCCACAAGCTCTACACGTGGACGACGGAGCCGCGGATCGCCGAGCTGAACGCCGACCGCGTCCTGCTCTCGCACGGCCGGATGCCCGGGGAGATGAGCCGCTTCGACGTCGCGATCACCGACGACGCGCACCCCCTCGCCGGCTACCTCCGGCACCGGCGGCGCGGCCGGCGCTACGCCTGGGTGACGCCCTGGGCGACGCGGATGGGCTGGGAGGGGCACGACTACGGCGACCACCTCGTCGAGATCACGCTGCGCGAGGACGCCTGGATCGCGCGGTTCGCCCCGGGCACCGACGAGCCCTGGCGCGTGATCGACGAGGACGGACAGGTCGTGCCGCCCGAGGCGCTGGTCGGCCACCTCGGCCGGGTCGCCGCCGTCTATCACGTGGCCGACGGAGACAACGCCTACCGCGAGATCATCGTCGTCGACGAGCGCCGCGTGGAGCGCTGGGCGATCGCGTCCCCCGGCATGCAGGCGCGGCTGACCGAGGACGCGCGCCGCCTCCGCGAGCTCGCCGCGCGGTGGCGCGACGAAGCGCCCGAAGCCCCGGAGGACCTCGCCGCGTGGCTGCGCCGCGGCTGGACGGACGACGACGAGGCGCTCGACGAGCGGTCCGCGTACCGCCGCTGCCTCGCGCTCGGGAGCCCGCACTACGCGCCGAGCGCCGAGCGCCTCGAGGCGATCGCCGACGCGCTCGACGCCACCGCCGCCGACGCGCCGCTCGCTCACACCGTCGTCCGCAGCTGGATGTTCGGCGACGTCCTCGGCACGCGGACGCAGTGCGACGAGACGATGGGCTGCTGGGAGGACTGGACCCGCGTCGGGACGCTCCCGCTCCGCGCACGCTGAGATGAGACGAGGGCTACGCGCGGCGGAGCCAGACGATGTGCTCCTCGCGGCCGGCGTGTCGCGGCTGCGAGGCGACGCCCACGACCTGGAGCCCCGCGTCGGGCGCGAGGCGCTCGAGCTGATCGGGGACGGTCACGAGCTGGTCGGCGACGACGGCGTCGCCCATCACGAGCACGATCGAGCCGCCGTCCGGGCGCAGCACGGAGCGGAGCGCGCGCAGCATCTCGGAGACCTCCTGGTCCCAGTGCGCCTTCGCGTCGTCGAAGCCCATCCGCCGGCGGGCGCCGAGCTCGAGGCGACGCAGGGCCGTGTCGTCGAGCTCGAGCCAGGCCATGCGCCGCGCGTGGTGCGCGGCGTAGTCGTAGGTGCCGCCGTACGGCGGGGAGGTGAGCACGAGGTCGAAGCGCCGGCCGCCCACGAGGCGCGCGAGCTGCCGCGCGTCGCCCTCGATCACGTCGGGCGGCGGGCCCTCGGCGACCTCCGCGAGCGCCTCCCAGCGCTCGGCGAGCTCGGTGGCCTTGCGCAGGAACAGCTCGGTGGTGAGGCCCTTGCGGATCGTCCGATCGGCGACCTCCTCGTGGGTCTCGGAGCGCTGCTTGCCGACCTTCGTGAGGATCGAGCTGAACACCATCGCGAGCGCGCGCCGCTCCTCGACGCGCTCGAGCTGGCGGATCTCCTCGCGCAGCCCGCCGAGCTCCTTGAGGACGTGGACGTGCCAGTGCGCGAGCTCGGGGCGCGGCAGATCGACGTGGATCGGGACCCGGCCGCGCACCCGCGCCTCGCTGCGCGCGGCGACGCCCTTGGCGGTCGCGACGAACGCGGCCCGCGACTCGGGGGACGGGAACCCGGCCTTGACCCGCGCGAGCCGGACCGCGAGCGGGCTCAGGTCCACGCCGACCGCCTCGACGCCCGCGACGCGCGCCTCGACCAGCGTGGTGCCCGCGCCGCAGAAGGGATCGACCACCGTCCGCACGCCGCTCTCCTGGAAGATCACGCGCGCGATGGCCGGGTGCATGCGCGCGGGCCAGGGGTGGAACCCGTGCGTGAGCGTGTCGGGGTCCTCCTGCGACGCCGCGGCCCACGCCGCGACGAGCGCCGAGGCGTCGCCCTCGCGGTGGATCGGGCCCCCGATCTGCGACAGCGATCGCTTGATCTTCTTCGTCAACGTGACTTCCCTGGGCTCGGCGGCTCGTCGCGGTTGACGGGCAGGTCGAAGAACGCGCGCAGCGCGTGGGCCATCTCGGTGCGCCCACCGTCCTCGTCCCGCGCGACGAGCGGGGGCGCCTCGACCAGCTCGCCCTCGTGGGCGAACGTCCAGACCGTGAACAGCGCCCCCTTGCGCCCGGCCCGCGGGACCACGTCGCGCTTTCGGATCGCGACGAGCCCGGCCGCCGACGCCCCGGCGAGGGCCCGGTCGGGGCGGCGAGCGTCGCAGCAGCCCACGAACACCCCGCCCGGGGCGAGCGCCCGCGCGGCCGCGGCGACGTAGTCCTCGATCCCGCCGCGCATCTCGATCCGCGCGTACGTTCGCTGGTCGTCGGTCGAGGGCGACGCCGAGGCCGGGGGCAGGTAGGGGGGCGTCCCGGTGACGAGGTCGAAGGCGCCGTCGAGGCTCACCTCGCGCAGATCGCCGGCCACCAGCTCCGCGTCGACGCCGTTGCGCGCGACGTTCTGGCGGGCGAGCTCGAGGCTGATGGCCTGGGCCTCGACCCCCACCACGGGGACCGGGCCGAGCTTGTAGCGGACCATCAGCAGCACCGAGCCGATGCCGCAGCCGAGGTCGAGGTAGCGGGCCGCGCGCGGCCGCGCGTTCACCGCCTCGAACGCGGTGGCGACGTCGTCGAGCGAGTACCGGTGCCCCCGGCGGCGCTGCAGGATGCGCCACGGGCCGGCGATCGCGTCGTCGGTCAGCTCGTCCACGGGGCGGAGCCTTGACCAGAAGGGGGGCGTTGGCCAGGGTGGCGCCGGTGAAGGACAAGCACATCCGCATCCGCGTCGAGCAGTGCCTCTCGCTCGCCAAGGCGAGCAACTGCCCGCGCCGCACCTTCGGCGCGCTCCTGCTCGACCCCGAGCGGAACGTGATCCTGATGGACGGCTACAACGGCGGCCCGCGGGGCGGGGGCCACCTCTGCGGCGGCGACGTGTGCCTGCGCGACACGATGGGCGTCCAGAGCGGCACGCGCATGGAGATCGGCTGTCATCACGCGGAGATGAACGTGATCTGCAACGCGGCCGCGAACGGCGTCGCGTGCCGCGGCGCGTGGCTCATCGTCACCGGCGAGCCCTGCATGATGTGCGCGAAGATGATCCACCACGCGGGGATCGTGCGGGTCCTCGTGGTCGAGGGCGGCTACGCGGGCGCGAACGGCGTCGACTACCTGCGCGCGCACGGGGTGGAGATCACGACCGTCGAGGGGCCGCGCGACCCGCGCCTGGATCCCACGACCTGACGGTCAGGAGCCGGTCAGGTACTCCTCGATCGCGTCCGCGATCGCCTTGGCGCTGTCGAGGCGGTTCTCGGGCTTCACGCGGAGCGCCGCGTAGCACAGGCGGTCGAGCGACTCGGGGATGACGTCCGCCCGGTCGGGGCGCCGCTCGCGCGGGCTGGCCCCGTCGGTCTTGAGCGACGACAGCGCCTGGATCGCGGCCGAGCCCCGGTGGACCGACTCCTGCGCGAGCAGCTCGAAGAGCATCGCCCCGATCGAGTAGACGTCGGAGGCCGTCGTGACCTGATCGACCTCCCCTTGGAGCTGCTCGGGGGCCATGTAGCCGATCGTCCCGAGCACCGAGCCGTCGCTGGTCCGCATCGCGCCCGAGGCGTCGTCGATGGGCTCGTAGCGCGGGTTGCTCTCGGAGAGGACCTTCGCGAGGCCCCAGTCGAGCACGTACACCTCGCCGAACTCGCCGAGCATGATGTTGGACGGCTTGAGGTCGCGGTGGACGACGCCGCGGCAGTGGGCGTAGTGGATGGCGAGGCAGAACTGGGCCAGGCGAGCGAGGAGCTGCCGCTCGGTGAACGCGGGCCGCTCGGCGCCCTCCCGGAGCTCGCCGAGGGCGAGGTCGAGGCGCAGCCCGCGCACCCACTTCATCGTGAAGTAGAGGTCGCCCGACGGATCGACGCCGAGGTCGTAGACGGGCACGACCGCGGGGTGGCTGAGCTGCCCCTGGACGCGCGCCTCCCGGAAGAAGCGCCAGCGCCCGGACTTGCTCGAGGGCCCCTGGCGCAGGACCTTCATCGCGATCTCGCGCGAGAAGGGCCGGTCCCGGCACAGCCGGATCTCGGACATGCCGCCCGCGGCGAGGGTCCCTAGGACCTCGTAGCGCTCGTGGAACGCGAGCTGGCTGCGCGCGTAGCGGCTCTCCGCGGGCTCTTCCTCCCCGTCGTCGAGCTCCTCGTCGAGCGTCGACTGGAACGGCGCCCACGTCTCCGTGCTCGGGAGGCTCACCCGCGGCTCGCGCTCGAACCGGTCGTCGCGATCCTCGGTCACGTTCGAACCCTAGCACCCGCGAGGGCGGAAGCCGTCTGCCGCGTGCACGCCCTGGCGATGTTCAGTCGAGGACGACCCGGGCGCCCTCGCGCAGGACGAACCGCGTCGCCCCGCCGCCCTCGGCCCGCTCGAGCAGCTCGGCCCCGTCGAGGCCGACCCGATCGAGGTCCTTGCGGAGGCGGTGCAGCAGCACGTGCAGGGTCTTCTTGCCCGACGGCTGCTTGCCCCAGACGCGGTTCCACAGCTGCTCGTCGGGGATGAAGTCCCCCGCGTCGAGCGGGGGCGGCGGCTTCAGCAGCACCGCGATGAAGTCGCAGCGCCGGTCGGTCAGGTACACCGACTGCTCGTCACCCCCTGCACGGACGTGCAGTCGGCCCCCACGCGGCAGGAACTCCAGGCGCACGGCGCGGGCCCCGGGCTCCGCGTCGGCCTCGATCGCCACGGTGCTGCCCGTGCCGAGGTCGCCCCCGGTCACGATCTTCACCCCGACGCCGTCGATCTTGATGGTGCTGCCGCGGCGCAGCCGGGAGGTCGCGCCGCTCGAGACCTCGATCCCGTCGATCGTCGCGTCGACGTGGGGCTCGACCTCGAGGCGACCGCCGAGGGAGCGGAAGGTCAGCGCGTGCTCGGGCCACTGCTCGACCCGCAGGTCGTCGGAGTCGGCGCCGCCGACGCGGAAGGGCGAAGTGGAGAACGAGAACAGGCCTCCGTCGGCGCTCTCGAGCACCCAGACCGCGCTCCGCTCGTCCTCGTCGCCGCTGGCGTCCTCGCGGACGACCTCGAGCGACAGATCGCCGACCTCGAGGCTGACCCCGTCGTCGAGCGGCTGGTCGAGCTCGACCGCGGCGCCGTTCACCGCGACGGTGCCCCGACCCATGACGGCGACGCGCGGGCCGCGCTCGTCGAGGTACACGAGGGCCTGGCGGCGGCTGGAGCTCGGGCTCCGGGTCACGACGTCACACTGCGGGAAGCGGCCGATGAGCAGCCCCCCCGGCGTGATGCGCTTGGCCACGCCGTCGCTGACTCGCAGCCACCAGGTGGATGTCGGAGCGGTCACGGCCGGAACTATACTGCGAGCGGCCGGCGGCTTGATACCATCGCCTCATGAACGCGGCGCAGAGTGCGATGACGACCTGGGTGGGGGCCCTCTCGAGCTCCGGGGTGATCCTTCCGGCGGGTGACGCCGAGGCGGGCGCCGCGGTGGCAGCGTACGTGGTGGGCGAGGAGCGGGTCGTGGAGCTCCGGACCTTCTTCCAGGAGGCCGATCCGGCCGAGGTCGCCCGCGAGCGGCGCGCCGCGGTCGAGGCGGTCATCGCGATGGCCCAGTCCGACCGCGACATCCACCCGGAGGAGCGGCACCTGCTCAGCCAGCTCGTCGGGCGGTCGGGGCTCGACGAGGACACGCAGGACGAGCTGGTGATGCGCGTCCACAAGCCGGAGCCCATCGAGGATCTCGGCGACCGGCTGACCCAGCCCGTCCTGCGCGAGCTGATGCTGGCGCTGGCCTGGGAGCTCGCGCTCTCCGACGGCCGCATCGACGACGCGGAGACCGCCTTCTACAGGGAGCTGGCCTCTCAGCTCTCGGTCCCGAAGAAGCGGGCCAAGGAGATCGCCGACGCCGTGGCCCAGCGCGTGGGCTGACCGATGTGCGGCATCGCCGGGTTCGTCGGCCCGCGCGGCGCCGACGCCCGCGCGCGACTGACGCGCATGGCGGACCTGCTCACCCACCGGGGCCCGGACGAGCGGGGGCTCTGGCTGGGGGACGGCGTCGGCCTCGCGTGCCGCCGCCTCGCGATCGTCGACGTGGCGCACGGCCAGCAGCCGATCCGTCACCCCGAGAGCGGCGCGGTGGTGGTCTTCAACGGCGAGATCTACGGCTACCGCGCGCTCCGCGACGAGCTCACGGCGCGCGGGCATCGCTTCGAGACGAGCTGCGACACCGAGGTGCTGCTCGCAGGCTGGCTCGCGTTCGGCGAGGGGGTCTTCGAGCGCGTCGACGGCATGCTCGCGTGCGCGATCTGGGCGCCCGCGACCCGCGAGCTGGTGCTGGCGCGGGATCGCTTCGGGAAGAAGCCGCTCTACTACGCGGTGCACGAGGGCGCGCTCTGGTTCGCCTCCGAGATGAAGGCGCTGCTGACGTTGCCCGGCTTCGAGCGGCGCCTCGACCCGAAGGCGTCCGAGCACTTCCTGCTCTTCGAGCACCTCTTCGATCCGATGACGCCGTTCGCCGGCGTCCACGCGCTGCCCCCCGCCCACGTGCTCCGGGTGCGCGCGGATCGCCTCGACGCGTCGCTCGAGCCGCGACGGTACTGGAGCCCGCCGATCGGCGCCGAGGAGGGCGGGCCCGCGACGCTCGACGCCGCGGCCGAGGAGCTCGCCGCGCTCTTCGGCGACGCGGTCGCGCGCCGCACCACCGGCGACGTCCCCGTCGGGGCGCTGCTCAGCGGCGGGATCGACTCGTCGCTCGTGTGCCAGAGCCTGCGGCCGCGCGACGCGTTCTCGATCGGCTTCGCCGACCCTCGCCTCGACGAGTCGGCCCACCAAGACGCCGTCGCCGCGCACGTGGGGGCGCGCCTGCACCGCTTCGACTTCGACGCCCACGTCCCCGCGATCGCCGAGAGCTACGCCGAGGCCCAGTGGCTCGGCGAGTACGCGGACCCGTCGTTCGAGCAAGACATCTTGATCCGTCACGTGACCGAGCTCGCCGCCGATCAGGGCTACAAGGTGCTGCTCGGGGGCGAGGGCGCGGACGAGCTGTTCCGGGGCTACCGCCACTACGCCGTGCACCCGCACCTCGCCCGGTACGTCCAGACCTGGGACCTCGAGGAGGTCCCGGAGTGGCTCGGCTTCGACGACGACGACTTCGCCGACCTCGCCGAGGCCGAGGCCGCCGGTCGAGCCGCGTGGGGGATCGGGGGGCAGCTGATGGCGCCGGGCTTCCCGTTCGGCGAGCTCCTCGATCCAGGCGCGTTCGGGGCGCTCGCGGGCGAGGTCTTCGTCGCGCCGCCGGCGGCGGCTCGGCCCGCGCTGCCCGGCTACGAGCGGGCGGCGGACCCGAGCTCGCTCGACGCGCTCCAGCTCGCGGAGCTGCACACCCGCCTGCCCGCGTACATCCTGCGCACGCTGGACCGCTACTCGATGGCGAGCAGCGTCGAGGTCCGGTGCCCGTTCCTCGACCACCGCCTCTTCGAGTGGTTCGCGCGGCTGCCCAAGACGCTCCGCGACGCCGGCCCCGGTGACAAGCCGCTCCTGCGGCGGCTCGCGGCCGACCGCCTGCCTGCCTCGATCGTCGATCGGAGTAAGCAAGGCTTCTTGGCACCGTGCCTGCTCACGGAGTCGCTCCGGGCGCCCGCCGGGCGCGCGTCGCTCGAGGGGCTGCTCGCGCCCGCGGCGATCGAGGCGCTCGGGGTCGTGCGGCCAGCGTGGGTCACCGAGTCGATCGACCTGTTCACGCGGCCCGAGCACGCCCTCGCCGACGACCCCGCGGCCCGAGCGCGGGCGCGGATCCTCGAGCGCGTGATCTCGCTCCGCCTGCTCGCCTCGGTCTTCATCGACGAGCTCGACACCTACGCCGACGCGCACCTCGCGCGTCACGGGGTCGGTTAGATTGGCCGAGCGCTCCGGAGCGCGGCCTCGATGCGGGCCATCAGCGCCTCGTCCGGGCCTGCGCGGCTCGCGTCGAGCATCGACAGGGCCTCGGCGCGGGTCACGTAGCCGGCGGACACCTCGAGCGACAGGTACTCGCGCCCCCAGTCCGTGCGCTGCCCGTCGCGGGCACGCACGTGGTCCTGGAAATCGCTGAGCACGCAGTTGGACGTGTAGCCGGTGAACTTCGCGTCGTGGAAGCCGATCTCGTCGAGGATCGCGCGGGTCCGCGCGAGGGTGATCCGGCTGGCGAAGGGGAGGTTGATGTTGTGCAGGACCTCGCCGCCGGGGAGCACGCGGTCCCACGTCGCGGTCATGTGCGGCGGGTCGGCGTGGCCCGAGGTGTGCGGGCTGTGCGACCAGAAGTTGTTGCCGAGCGCGATCGAGTCGGCCCCGCGCTCGACCATCATCCGGTGGAAGCGGCGCAGGAAGGTCTTGCTGCACACGGTGCAAACATCGTTGCGGGGCCCGCGGAACGCGACCTGGAGGCGCCGGGCGAAGCCTCGCTGCAGCCGCTCCCGGCCCACCGGCTCGCGATCGATCACGAGCTCCGCGTCGAGCCGATCGCAGACCGACCGCGCGTACTCGAGCACGACGTCGGGGATGAAGCCGTTGTCGAAGAGCACGGCGACGACCTCGACGCCGAGATCGCGCCGGAGGTGATGGAGCGCCGCGGTGCTGTCCTTGCCGCCCGAGTACGCGAGGAACACGGGGCGCCGCGCCCGCTCGAAGAAGGCGTCGCGCTCCGCGAGGAGCCGCGCGGGGTCGAGGTAGCGCGCGACGTCGCGGCAGAACGAGCAGGGCCCGTCCGCGGAGAGCGCCGCGCGCACCTCCTGGTCGGGCCAGAAGAAGCGAAAGACGTCTTGCGACGCCTCGCTCGTCAACAAGCAGGTCGGGCACTCGTGCATTCGCGCGTCCCCCAGCGCTCGAGCCTCGACGGTCCGCGCTTCGAAAGCGCGACGCGGCGGTCGACCGAGGTCCCCCGCCGCGTCGTCGAGCCGCGCCGCGTCTCAGCGCGTGCGGCCGCAGCGACGGCCGTTGCCGCCCGGGTCCGCGTACTGGCCGCCGTCGCTGTCGGAGCAGCCGCTGCTGCCGCCACCGCGACCGCGCCCGTGACCCGCGCGATCGGCGCTCGCGCCGCTGTCGCTGTCCGTCCGCCCCGTGCGACCCCGACCCGCCGGGTCGGCGTTCGGTCCACCGTCGCTGTCGGACTGCGCGCTGGCCTTCTCGGCCGGCGCCGCCGCGGCGAGCGCGAGGCCCCCGAGCAGCGTCCCCCCGATCGCGGCCACCGCCGAACGGCGACCGACTCGCTCCGTCTCGATGCTCTCCTCGTCGAGCGTCTTCTTGTCCTGTCCCATCACCCCTCCTCTGGAACCGCCCCGCCCCGTGCTGGCGGACGAACGAAGCTAACCCGCCCCCGTCGGGGCTGACAAGCCCGGCCGGTTTCGCGCGGGTGTCAGAGGTCGGGGTGGTTGGCGGCCCAGTACGAGATCAGCTCGTCGTCGTCGACGATGCGCGAGTGGTAGTGCCCCCACGTGTCGCTGATCGCGACGGAGGCGCCGCCCTGCAGGCGCGGGGTGAGGAAGAGGACGAAGTACTTCGCGCCGCTGCCGTCCTCGACCTCGCCGAGCTCGGGCAGCCGCTCGCCGGAGACCGGGCAGAAGATCTCGAGCCGCGTCCCGACGGCGATGTCGGTGAAGCCTTCCTTGCGCTTGTCGCCGTGGATCGGGCTCAGGTGGACGAGGCCCTCGCGCTCGCCGTTCTTGAGCTTGAGGGTGACGGCGGGGTGCCCGTCGAACGTGACGTCCGAGATCCCGACGAGGTTGTCGCCCTTGGGACCGAACGCCTGCGTGACGACGATGACGACGTCATCGTCCGCGACGGAGACGCCGGGGGGCTGGGAGTGACGGTGGCGACCGGTGACGGTCAGGTGCTCTTCGTCGACATGGTCTCGATCGCTCATGACCGCGACGTAACCGAGTCCCCCACCCCAAATCAAGCTCCGTCGTCAACCAGAGGCGCCGCGGAAGGGCATCGACATGGGCATCGGCGCGTAGCCCTCGGGCGGCGGCGGCAGCCTCCAGTTGCTCACCTGCGTCGACAGACACGCGCCGAGCGAGTCGACGCCGGTCTGGTTCGAGTCGACGTGCGTCCCCGTCGTCGTCCCGTCGGCCTGGATGGTGAACGCGATGACGACGCGCCCTCGAATGCTCGGGTCGTTGCGCGACGCCATCTCGAAGCAGGTGGCCGCGCGGCGCATGTAGTAGGTCCGGATGAAGGAGCTCAAGCGGGCGGTGTAGGCGTCGAGCTCGAAGTCGGTCTCCTCCTCCATCGCCTCCCAATCCCGCTCCGAAGCCGACCCCGTGTCAGTCGTGTCCGAGGAACCCGTGCCCGTGCCCGTGCCCGTGCCCGTGCCCGAAGAACCCGTCCCCGAAGAACCCCCCGAAGAACCCCCCGAAGAACCCGTCCCCGAAGAACCCGTCCCCGAAGAACCCGTCCCCGAAGAACCCGTCCCCGAAGAACCCGTGCCCGTGCCCGTGCCCGTGCCCGTGCCCGAAGAACCCGTGCCCGAAGATCCCGTGCCCGTGCCCGTGCCCGAAGATCCCGTGCCCGTGCCCGTCCCCGAAGTGCCCGTGCCCGTGCCCGTGCCCGTGCCCGTGCCCGTGCCCGTCCCCGAGGCCCCCGAAGACCCCCGCCGCGCCGCGGAGCGCCGCGACGTGTTCCCGCTCGCCGGCTCCTCGTCCGCCTCCACCGGCTCCCCGGTGGGGATCGGCAGACCGATCTCGATCCCGCTCGGCTCCTCCTCCTCGGGCACCGTGTTCTCGGCGACCTCCTCGGCCGGCGGCTCCTCCTCGGACTGGAGGGCCAGCCACATCCCGACCGCGCCGAGCCCGATGAACAGCAGCGCGACCCCGATCAAGACTCCCCACGCCTTGGCCGGCGATCGCACGCCGATGGCGGCGAGGCTGACCGTCGAGGCGTCGAGCGACATCGGCGGCGGCGGCTCCGAGAAGCGCTCGCGCGAGCGCTCCGCCGACTTCGGCGACGCCGGCGCGACGGCGACCTCGGTCGGGGCGACGGCGTCGACAGGGGCCGCCTCGGTGGGCGAGTCGTGCCCGTGCAGCGTCGCCGCCGGGGCCGCGTCCTCGGGGAGCGGGCCCCCGGGCTCGCCGGCCGCCGCGATGGCGGTCCCGCACATGTTGCAGAAGCGGGCGTCCCCCGTGTTCGAAGCCCCGCACTTCTGGCAGTAGACCATCGGCGGGAGGATAACCTCTGCGGCTCGGGCCTGCTCAGGGGAGCTGATAGCGGCGCGGCTCCCAGCCCGGGAGGCCCGTGCTCGCGTTGCCCCGCAGGACCAGCGTCGCCCCCGCGATCCAGTCGTTGGCGCCGTTGTCGGGGCCGTAGCGATCCGTCGCGAGCGCGGCCACGTGCCGGCCGAAGAGCCGCAGCGCGAGGCCCGGCACGCCGTCGCCGAAGAACACGAGCGGCACGTCGAGCCCGAAGCCCACCATCAGCGCCGCCCCGACCGTCTCGTCCAGGGGCGTGATCGCGACGCCGAGGTCGACGCCGATCGAGTCGATCAGCAGATCCCAGTAGCGGTCGTGGACGCTGCCTCCGAGCACGAAGCGCGCGAGCCAGAGCGGCCGCACGTCGACCCCCACCACCACGCGGGTCGAGCCGTCCGGGCGCAGCTCGGCGCCGACCAGCACGCCGGCCATGTCGAGGTAGCGCGCGCGCAGATCCAGGACCCCCGCGCCGAGCACCGAGGGCCCCTCGAACGCGACGCCGCCGCCGAGCCCGGCCTCGAGGACCACGTCGCCCTCGAGGCGCCCGTAGACCCCGTCGCCCTGGGCCTCGGCGACGCCGGAGGACGCGAGCAGCGCGAGGGCCAACCCCCCGACTGAGAGGTTGGCAACGAATGTGGCCGCGCGAAGCGCGGCCTTTGTTGCCAAGCCTCTCCAGAGAACTGAGAGCGGGCGCACGGCACGCAACCTAGCTGGAGGACGGTGTTTCGTCGTCTGCTATCGTCCCGCCGCCCATGGCCCACTCCACCTTCGAGCTGCTCGAGCACCACGACTACGGCGAGCTCCACCTCGCCCGCGACGCGGCCACCGGCCTGCGCGCGATCATCGCCATCCACGACACCCGCATGGGCCCCGCGCTCGGCGGTTGTCGGTTCATCCACTACGAGAGCGAGCAGGCCGCGATCGTCGACGCGCTGCGCCTCGCGCGGGGGATGACCTACAAGGCCGCGCTCGCGGGCATCCCGCACGGCGGCGGCAAGTCGGTGATCATCAAGCCGCAGACGCAGTTCGATCGCGCCGCGCTCTTCCGGGCGTTCGGCCGGTTCATCGACAACCTCGGCGGCCACTACATCACCGCCGAGGACAGCGGCACCGGCATCGAGGACATGGAGATCGTCCGCGGCGTCACCAAGCACGTCACGGGCGTGAAGCCCGAGCGGGGCGGCTCCGGCGATCCGTCGCCGTTCACCGCGCTCGGCGTCCGGCGTGGGATCGAGGCGTGCGTGAAGCGCGAGCTCGGCCGCGACGACCTCGAGGGTGTTCGCGTCGCGGTCCAGGGCGTCGGCCACGTCGGCTACCACCTCTGCCGCGAGCTGCACGCGCTCGGCGCGGCGCTCACCGTCGCCGACATCGACCCGCTCAAGGCGGAGCGCGCGGAGCGCGAGCTCGGGGCCACGATCGTGTCCCTCGACGACATCTTCAGCACCGAGTGCGACGTCTTCGCGCCCTGCGCGCTCGGCAGCGCGCTGAACGACGACACGATCCCGCACCTGCAGTGCCGCATCGTGGCCGGCGCCGCGAACAACCAGCTCGCCGAGCCCCGGCACGGCGACGACCTCATGCAGCGCGGCATCCTCTACGCGCCCGACTACGCCATCAACGCGGGCGGCCTCATCAACGTCGCGCAGGAGTACGCCGGCTACGACGAGGCGTCGGTGCGCGAGCGGACGATGAAGATCTACGACACGATCTACGAGATCGCGGACCGCGCTCAGCAGGCGATGGCCCCGACCTACAGGATCGCCGACACGCTCGTCGAAGAGCGCCTCGCGAAGGTCGAAGCCTAGATCCTCTCAGGGCGTGGCGGTCACGTCCTCGGGGTCGACGGCGGCTTCTTCGGCGGGGAGCGTCACCGCCTCGCCGCGCTTCGCCGCGAGGTAGGGCTCGTAGTGCCGCTCCATGAAGATGTGCGTGTGGTCGCGCATGTCCGTGACCGCGCCGAGCGCCTTCAAGGTGCGGATGTAGAGGTAGGGCAGGTCGAGCTGGTAGGGCAGGAAGCCGTTGCGCGCGCTCGTCGGGAACAGGTGGTGGTTGTTGTGCCACTCGCCCGCGACGAAGCCCGGCCAGAGCTGGTTGATCGACAGGTCGCCGCGGTGGAAGTCGACGCCCTCGCGGCGGCGGTCCTTGCCCGAGCCGTGGGCGCCGAAGTTGAACGTGCGGATCCCGATCGCCCACACGATCGCGCTGCCGAAGATCGCCGTGGCCAGCGCGTGGCCGCCCATCAGGTAGAAGGCGCCGTACCAGAAGGCCCAGTTGCCGAAGAACGCGAGGTACGTGTGCAGCGGCTTCTCCGCCGTGCCCCAGCGCTGGTACTGCTCGTAGGTGTGCAGCGGCGTGCCGGTGCGCTCGAGCAGGCGACAGACGCGGTCGTACTCGGCCTCGGTCAGGTCGGTCGCGATCGGCTGGTGGTTGGTGTCCGCGAGGAAGCAGTAGAGCCCGCCCGCGAGCGGGTTGTAGGGGTCGCCGGGCTCCTCGGACTTCGCGTGATGGACGTGGTGGCTGATGACGTAGATCTCGTCGGGGCACACGCGGATCACGAGGTTCTTCGTGATGAAGCGCGCCAGCTTGCTCTTGAAGCGGTAGGCGCCGTGGGTCCCGTAGCGGTGGAGCCACACCGTCCCGTACGAGCCCATCCCGACCATGCTGTAGAAGAAGCCCGCCACGACGAGCGGCCAGCTGAAGTGCCAGTAGAAGAAGGCCAGGAAGAACGGCGCCAGCGACGTCGTGAACAGCCACATGCTGAACGACTGCCAGTTCTTGCGAGACGCGAAGACGTTGACCCGGGAGGCCCACTCCCGGAGCAGCTCGCGCGCCGTCGGCTTGGACAGCTCACCGTCGGCGGTACGCCAGCCATAGGCGGGCTCGCGGAGCACTCGATCCAGGAACGCCATCGTTCGCGGCCTTTGCGGGGGTGAGGTCGAGGCTCGGCGCACATCGTCGAGACGACCGTGACTGAGGACGGGGGATAGCTCAGAACGACGTTCACGACCATCCCGCTGTTGATCCAGAACGCGATCCGGCTTCGTCCGGGGGCGCTCGTGGCCTACGATCCTCGCGTGTGGGGGACGTGGAGGGCGTGGACGCTGGCGTGCCTGCTCGTGGCGGGCTGCGACGGCGGTGGGGTCACGCTGCTCGTCGAGCTGCGCACCGATCTGGTGCCCGGGTTCGAGGTCGCCTCGGTGACGACGGTCCTCGAGGGGGAGGGAGTCGAGCGCGTGACGAGCGTGCGCGTGGGGGACGACTTGCTCGCGGGGGTTCGCGTCGCCGAGCTCGAGGGGCTCGCGCCGCGCGTCCGCGACGTCCGCGTCGAGCTGAGGCGCGTCGACGGCACCATCGCGGCGCAGCGGGTCGTGCGCGTCGACCACCGCTCCGACCGTGGGGTGACGGTGGTGATCGCGCGCGACTGCGTCGCCGTCGTGTGCCCAGGCGTCGGCGACGACCCCGCGGCCGTCTCGTGTGTCGGCGGACGCTGCGAGGCGCCGGAGTGCGTGAACGGCGACGAGGCGGCGTGCGGCGACGCGGAGTGCACCACGGGCTCGGACTGTCCGTCGCTCGACCCCTGCTCGACGCCCGAGTGCGTCGGCTCGATCTGCACCTACGCGGCCGACGACGCGTCCTGTGGAGCCGGCGAGTTCTGCCGGCCCGAGGACGGATGCACGCCGATCCCCGGGGCCTCGCCCGACGCCGGCGGGCGCGACGCGGGGACCGACGCCGGGACCGACGCGGGCGGGTACGACGCGGGCTCGTGCGTGCCCTGTCAGCTCGTCTCCCCCCAGTGCGGCTGCCCGGCGGGGCAGATGTGCACCTGGCCCTCGCCCACCACCAGCGACGACCGCGTCTGTCGCCCCATCGGCGCGGCGGGGACGGGGGAGGCGTGCGCCGTCCACGAGGACTGCACCACCGGACACATCTGCCTGAACATCGCCGGCGAGGGGCAGTGCCTCGAGTTCTGCGACAGCTCGGCCGACTGCGTCGACGAGTCGGTCTGCATCTCCATCGGCACCGGGACCCCCGTCGGCGGGTGCAGCATCCCTTGCAACCCTGCGACGAACACGGGCTGCGGGCCGGGCCTCGTGTGCACCGCCGCCACGGTGCGCGACTTCCCGTCCGGCACCAACACGTGGTGGACCCTGTGCGTGCCGCCCGGGGGGCTCGCCGAGGGGGACACCTGCTCCGGCGGGGGCTGCGGGCCCGGCCTCGTCTGCACCAACACCAAGTGCATCCACTTCTGCGACACTGCCGCGCCCGTCTGCGCGACGGGGATGTGCGTCGCGATCACGACGCCGGAGTTCCGGCAGGGACCGCGCACCTACGGCCTCTGCTACGAGCGTCCCTGAGACCATGCGCCCGAGTCTGTTCGCCCTCTGCCTCCTCGCCTGCACGGAGGCGCCCCCGCCCCTTCCTCGGATCGCGCCGCCTGCGCCGGAGCCCCCGGTGCCCGCCGAGGACGAGGCCCCCGCGCCCGCCGCCGAGGTCGACGCCCCCGAGGACGAGGAGCCCCTCTTCGCGATCTACAGCGACCTCGACGCGGACGAGGGCGTGCTGAACCCGGATCCCCGCGTCGCGCGCGTGCTGCAGGGGATCCTCGACAACCTCTCGCGCGCGTCGAACGACGCCGCGGCCGGCCGCGTGGGCGACGACTACGACCCCGACGAGCCCTCCGAATTCGACACCACGGCCAGCGGCGACTGCGGCATGCCGCTCCTCCACGAGCACCTCGTCACGATCACCTGCACCGATCAGACGACGTCGCGCATGGACGTCTCCGAGAACAGCGCCGCGCACCACTTCACGATCCTCGGCGGGGAGGTGCGCCCCTACGACCCGTGGGACGCGTTCGCGCCCCGCGCCGAGGCGCAGGCGAGGCTGCGCGCCGCGTGCCTGTCCGCCGTGGAGGAGGCCGAGGACGGCGAGCGGCTGCCGTTCCGCGCCTCCTGCGACCAGCTCTCCGTCCGGCTCGACGAGGACGGCCTGCAGGGGTTCTTCCCCGTGGCCGACTACAGCACGGACGAGAACGTCCTGTTCACGATCGAGCTGCCCTACGCGGACATCCCCGAGCTGATCCCCGAGGGCGGCCTGCTGCGGGCGCTCTTCGCGGGCGAGGAGCCGCCCGCCCCGCCGGAGACGGAGGCAGAGGAGGCGAACGCGACGGCGGTCTCGCACGCCGACCTCGATCAGCGCCTGATCGCGCAGTGGCAGACCCTCGACGACGCGACGCGACGTCAAGTCGGCTTGCGTCGATGGGATGGCGGCCTCGCGCAGCTCGCCTACCTCGGGACCGACGTGGCCATCGCCGGTGCGCTCGCCACCCGGTTCGGCGCGACCGCCGCGCGCGTCCACGTCGAGCCCGCGCTGCGCCCGCTGTCGCCCACCTGGGTGCGGACCGCCGATGACCTGAACCTGCGCACCGCCGAGGAAGGAACGGTCCTCCGAGTCCTCCCCGGAGGGGCGATCGTGAGCCGCGCCGACCCCGCCGACGCGGCCCGCTTCGTCGAGGTGCTCACGCCGTTCGAGCACGGCGTGGTCGCGCGCTCGGTGCTGCGGCCGCACGCCGGCTGCATCCCCCGGGCGCCCGAGGGCTTCGAGCCGGGGCTCCAGCCGCTGACCGCGATCGTGACCCTGGGCCGCCGCTCCGACGGCGTGCTCTTCGCGCAGTCCGAGGGCGGTCACACGCGCGTCGCGGTCCACGACCTGACTCCGTCGAGCTGCGCGGTCGGCGACCGGCGCTTCCTCGTCGAGGCCGAGGGCCCGCTGCGCGACGCGCGCCTCACGAGGACGGCCGCGAGCGGCGGCCTGCCCCTCCTCGTCGTGGGCACGTACGGCGAGGAGACCGCGGTGACCTACGTGGCCCACGTGTTGGGCACCGAGGCGCCGGTGTGGCGCGCCACGTTCGATCTGCGCGACGAGACGCGCACCGGCGTCCGCCTCGGCGAGCGCGTCGACGGCGCGTACTTCCCCGTGACCTTCGAAGAGGGCCGCGAGCCCACGCGCCTCGCCTGGACCGGCACCGAGCTCGCGCCCCCCGCGGCCGAGTAGCCGCGCTCAGGAGGGGAACGGCGCGAAGGACGAGCGGCGCTGCGCCGCCACCGGGCAGAGCGCCTCGAAGTGCGCCCACAGCCGCGCCTGGTCTTCGGGCGCGAGGAGCCGGCCCTCGATCAGCGCCGAGACCTCCTGATGGAAGAGCCACGCGGCGAGGAGCCGATCGAGCGGCGCCGGCTCGTCGAGGATCGGCGGCGCCTCGTGGTCCAGCCAGTAGGCTTGCCCCGTGGCCACGTCCGCCACCCAGCGATCCCCGTTGCCGTCGCGGAGCACCTCGCGGAGCCCCACCTCGAAGTCCATGTCCCCCTTGGCCAGCTCGGGCGAGCCGTGCAGCGGCAGGATCCTCGCCACGCGCCCGAGCTCGACGAAGACCGGCGGAGCGCCTTCGGCCACCGCTCGGGGCGAGTCGCGCCGACGCCCGGATCGCTCGAGCGTCGCGACCAGGGCCTCCGCGGTCCAGTCGCCGATCGGGTAGCGCTCCTCGAGGCCCGAGAGCTCCTCGGGCGGGACCATCGCGGGGATGGGCTGCCCTCGGACGACGGCGTCGAGCGCCGCCGAGCGTTCGAAGCGCACCTCCGTTCGGTCGGGGAGCGTGACCTGCTCGGTCTGACCGCTGAACGGGTTGCGCACCGTGTTGGTGCCGCCGGCGATCCGCCGCAGCTCGAACGCGCCGAGCCCCGCGATATGCGTCTTGCCTTCGCGCGCGAGCTCGCCGAGCGCGTCGCGCACGACCGGCGCCCAGCCCGCGGCCGCCTCGGGGTCGGCCGCGTCGGGCGCCTCGAGCGCGGGCTCCCATCGCGTGCGCAGGCGACGCCGTCCCGCGATCACCTGCTCGACCGTCTCGCCGGTGACGAGGTTGGGCACCAGGAGCTTCCTGTCGGCGCCCTCGTCGATCCGGAGGTGGCCGAGGCCGGGGATCATCACGTCGCCAGCGTCGGCGAGCTGCCGCAGAGCGGCTCGAATGAAGTCGTCCACGTCCGTCCCTCTCAGTCCTCTGGCTCGTCGGGATCGTGTCCGCGCGCGAGCTCGACGAAGAACATGAACGGGATGGCGACGAGCAGCTCGAGGTCCACCTCGACGCCGACGGTGATCTCCCACGCGCGGTCGCCCTCGAGCTGCACGCGGCCGGCGGCGTAGACCCCGGCGGTCCACGCGTACGCCGAGAAGTAGTCGTAGGGGCGCCAACCGAACGCGATCCGGCCGAGGCCGAACGCGCCGTCGCGGTCCTCGGGGCGCGCGCCCCAGCCGGCGCCGAGCATCGTCGTGAACCCGAACCCCGAGCCGGTCGGCCACAGGACGGCGAGGCCGCCCCCGACCTCGAGGGTGCGGAAGTCCTCGGTGCGGACGTCGAGCGCGGGCCCGAAGCGCACCACCTCGTCGGTC
Organism: Sandaracinaceae bacterium; assembly: GCA_020633195.1. Lineage (GTDB taxonomy): Bacteria > Myxococcota_A > Polyangia > Polyangiales > Sandaracinaceae > JACKEC01. Next base: position 140,927 of record JACKEC010000021.1, read on the forward strand.
GCCTCGCCGAAGAGCAGGTCGGCGTGGAGCCCGGTCTCGAAGAGGGGCCAGGGGCTCGGGTCCTGCTCGGCGACGTAGACGCCGCCGCCGACCTCGAGCCGCGTCGAGAGCTGGACGTCCCAGTCGGCGCGCGCCGCCGTGGGCAGCAGCAACGACAGGAGGGCCAGCGCGCGGATCACATCGAGAGCCAGACGTAGCCGCTGTCGAGCTCGACCGTGCGCTCGCGCCCGTTGTCACCGACGACGGTGAGGTTGCGGTGCCGAGAAACCGACATCGACAGCGCGCTCGCGGCCTGCGCGTCGCCGAGCGTGGAGACGCGCTGGTCGCCGATCGCGACGATGCGGTCGCCGGCCACGAGGCCCCCTCGCGACGCGGGCGAGTTCGACTGCACGCGGATCACGACCAGCTCGTCGGGCCGCACCTCGTACTCCTCGACCCCGACCCCGCGATGCGGCCGCGGGTTCTCGACGCGGATCGTCAGGTACGAGCCGCCCTCGAGCAGCAGCCGCGAGTCGGCGCCGGGGAGCGCGGTCTCGGGGAGCCCGTGGTTGCGATAGATCCCGACCGGGTCGCCGCCCACCGTGTCGGCGTCCCACACCTCGAAGCGCATCGCCGCGTGGTGGGGCACCTCGATGTTGCGGGGCAGGGTCACGTTCCAGACCGGCTCGAGCGTGTCGTCGATGGTCTCCGACTCCCAGACCATCTCCTCGTCGCGGTAGATGCGCACGAAGACGTCCGGCAGACCGCCATTGTCGTCCCAGTCCAGGTCGCCGCGGTTGCGCGGCCGCACGTGCGCCTCGACGACGGTCATCTGCCACACGTCGGGCGGCGCGCTCATCGACCCGCTGTCGACCCGATCGGGGTGGACCGAGGTCAGCGACGTGCCGCGGCGTGGGTAGACGCAGCCGGTGACGACCACGACCACGAGGGGAAGCACGTGCCAGATCCGCATCGCCCGGACATTTACACGGCGCGCAAGGGCTCCGCCACATCTCGACGCGGGGACCCCACCCGGTTACAACCGCGGCATGCGTAGGGCCAAGATCGTGTGCACCCTCGGTCCCGCCTCGAACGACGCGGCGTCCATCGAGGCGCTCGTCGAAGCGGGCATGGACTGCGCGCGGCTGAACTTCTCCCACGGCGAGCACGCGTCGCACGCGGCGACGGCGAAGCTCGTCCGGGACGCGGCCTACAAGCTGAAGCGGCCGGTCGCGATCCTCGCCGACCTCTGCGGCCCCAAGATGCGGTGCGGCAAGTTCGCGAACGGCTCGATCGAGCTCGTCGAGGGCGCGCGGTTCACGCTCACGACGCGGGACGTGCTCGGCGACGAGACGATCGTGTCGCAGAGCTACGAGCCCCTGCCGCGGGACGTCGTCCCCGGCGACGTGATCCTCCTCGACGACGGGCTGCGCGCGCTGAAGGTCGTGGAGACGACCGACACCGACGTCATCTGCGTGGTCGAGACGGGCGGGACCCTCAGCGACCGCAAGGGCATCAACGTGCCCGGCGCGAACCTGTCGACCCCGGCGCTCACCGAGAAGGACCGCCTCGACCTCGAGTTCGCGGTCGAGCACCTCAAGGTCGACTACCTCGCGCTCAGCTTCGTGCGGAACCCGGACGACGTCCGCCAGGCGCAGCAGCTCGCGCGCGGCACGCCGGTCATCGCGAAGCTCGAGAAGCCCGAGGCGATCGCGAACCTCGAGGCGATCTGCGACATCGCCGAGGGCTGCATGGTCGCGCGCGGCGACCTCGGGGTGGAGGTCGGCTCCGCGAAGGTGCCGCTCATCCAGAAGCGGATCATCCGCGAGGTGAACAAGCGCGGGAAGCTCGTCATCACCGCGACGCAGATGCTCGACTCGATGATCCGCAACCCACGGCCCACGCGCGCGGAGGCGGCCGACGTCGCGAACGCCGTGCTCGACGGGACGGACGCGCTGATGCTCAGCGCCGAGACGGCCGCGGGGAAGTACCCGACCGAGTCGGTGCGGATGATGGACGCCATCGTCCGCGAGGTCGAAGGCTCCATGCACACCGTGGAGCGGCCGATGTCGGAGGTCGCGCTGATCGATCGCGAGCGCTGGGGCTTCGCCGACGCGGCCGCGCGCGCTGGCGCGATGATGAGCTACGCGCTGCCGCTCGAGGCGATCGTCACGTTCACGCGCGACGGGCGCTCGGCGCGCCTGCTCGCGGAGTACCGGCCGCGCACCAAGATCATCGCGATCACCTCGCGCCCCGAGGTCGCCAACCAGCTCGCGCTCGAGTGGGGCGTGGTCCCGCGCCTCGAGATCCCGCCGGACACGCTCGAGGAGGCGCTGCGCTTGTGCACCGCGCTGCTCGTGCGTGAGAAGCTCTGCAAGCACGGTGACTCGATCGCGATCGTGATGGGTTGGCCGACGTCGGTGGGGACGAACACAGTGAAGCTGCACAAGCTCTAAGGGCGCGTTGGCAGACATCCCCAAGTCGATCGGGCGATACCAGGTCGAGCGCTTGCTCGGCCAGGGCGCGATGGGGTCCGTCTACCTGGGCCGCGACACGCAGCTCGACCGGGCGGTCGCGATCAAGACGGTCCGCCACCTCGACCTCGAGGAGAAGCGGCTGCGCACGTTCATCGAGCGCTTCCGGAACGAGGCGCGCGCGGCCGCGCGGCTGAGCCATCCGTCGATCGTCGCGGTCTACGACGTGGGCGAGGACGACGCGGTCGGGCCCTACCTCGTGTTCGAGTACGTGCCCGGCTCGAGCCTCAAGCAGATCCTCCGGAGCCGCGGCGCCTTGCCGCCCGAGGACGCGGTGCGGCTCGCGCGCCAGATCGCGACGGCGATCGACACCGCGCACCAGGCCGGCGTCATCCACCGCGACGTGAAGCCGGACAACATCCTCGTGAGCGCGACCGGCGACGCGAAGCTCGCCGACTTCGGCGTCGCGCGCGTGCCGGACGCGGCGCTGACGAAGGAGGGCCAGTTCCTCGGGACACCCTGCTACGCCGCGCCCGAGACCCTCGGGCAGGGGGTCTACGGCGAGACGACGGACATGTTCTCGTTCGCCGCCGTCGTCTACGAGGCGGTCAGCGGCGTCCGCGCGTTCCCCGGTGACGACGCCATCAGCGTGGCGCACCACGTCGTGCACGATCAGCCCGAGCCGCCGAGCGTGGTCGCGGGCGCCGACGCGAAGATCCCCAAGGCCGTCGACCGCGTGATCATGCGCGGGCTCGACAAGGATCCGGAGGCTCGCTACGCGACGGCGACCGAGCTCGTCGACGCGGTGGCGAGCGCGTACATCGAGGCGGGCGTCCTCGATCGCGACCCGACCGGGGTGCAGATCCTCCCGCCGCCCGAGCCGACCTCGCGGGGCGGATCGAGCTGGGTGTTCGTGCTCGCGGTGCTCGGCCTGCTCGGCGTCGGCGTCGCGTTCGTGATCGCGTTCCTCGACGTGGACACGCCGTTGAACCCGCACCGACCGACGCCCGCGGCCCTCGACGCGGGCATCGGCGACGCCGGACCGGACGACGCGGGCCCCGAAGACGCGGGCCCCGACGACGGCGGCGTCGACGCGAGCGCGCCAGCCCCCGTGGACGCCGCGGTGGACGCGGGCGTCGACCCGAACCTCCCCGACGTCGCGCAGATGTCCGCGTTCGACCGCGACGAGGCGGCCAAGGACGAGGTGTCCCGAGCGCGTCGCGCTCTCGACGACGGCGACCTCGAGGCCGCCGCCCTCGCGCTGGCGAGAGCCCGCGCCTACGACGACGGCAACTCCGACATCCCCGACCTCGAGGACCGCCTCGACGACCTCCGCGACGCCGCGCCCGCCCCCTGACCGGAGGGCGGCGATCGGTCAGCTCGCGGCGGCGGTCTTGGCGCCCTTGACGGGGATCATCGACATCGCGCGCTCGGCGAGGGCGGTGATCGTGAGCGAGGGGTTCACGCCGGGGTTCGCGCTGACCGCGGAGCCGTCGATCACGTAGAGCCCGTCGTAGCCGAACACACGGTGGTGCGTGTCGATGACGCCCTCGGCGCTGTCCTTGCCCATGCAGCAGCCGCCGAGGATGTGCGCGGTCGAGGGGACGCCGAGGAGGGTCTCGGTGAACATGGTCGCGGCCACGCCGCCGACCTTCTTGGCCCAGCGCTTCGCGAGGTCGGTCGCCTCCTCCATGAACGCGCTCGGCGCGTTGGCGGGATCGTCGAGCTCGGTGACGAGGCCCTTCATGAACCCGGTCCGCGCGCCACGGCCGAGGCGCATCGTCATCGTGCCCTCGAGCGTGCGCATGTAGAGCAGGATCTGGCTCGACTTGGAGTACTCGCGGACGGTGAACGCCTTGGCCCACTTCAGCGGCTGGCTCGCGATGCCGCGGACCGCGCCCGCCATCCGCGTGATCGCGTTGCTGCCCGGCGCGTGCGGCAGGGTCAGGAGCCGGAAGAAGTCGCTCCCCGCGCCGTAGCGCACGGGCTCGATGTGGCTGTGGTCGTCGGTGTGGAGAATCGACGTGATCGCGACGCCCTTGGAGTAGTCGGTCTCCGCGTCCGGCGCGATCACCCCGAAGAGCGCCTCGCTGTTCGTGCGCACCGCCTTGCCCAGGCGATCGGAGATCCGCGGCAGGCCCTGCGGGTCCTCCTTCATCGCGAGCATCAGCGGCAGCGTGCCCATGACGCCCCCCGCGAAGATCACCTTGTCGGCGGTGAAGGTCCGGCGCTTCGAGCCGAAGCTCTCCTTGGTCTCGATCCGGTAGCCGCCCTCGGAGCGCGGCTGCACCCGCGTCACCTCGGTCTCGGCCTCGATGCGGCAGCCGAGCCCCTCAGCGAGGTAGAGGTAGTTGTGGTCGAGCGTGTTCTTCGCGCCGACCCGGCAGCCCGTCATGCAGGCGCCGCAGTAGTTGCACCCCACGCGGTCGGGGCCGTCGCCGTCGAAGTACGGATCGGGGACCTTCTCGTTGGGCTTGCCGAAGTAGACCGCCACGTCGGTCGGGTGGAACTGATCCTCGCGGCCCATGTCCTTCGCGATCTCGCGCAGGATCTCGTCGGCCTTCGTCGTCACCGGCACCGTCGCCGCGCCCAGCATGTGTCGCGCGGTCGCGTAGTGCGGCTCGAGCTCCTTCTTCCAGTTCGCGAGGTGCGCCCACGACTTGGACTGGAAGAACCCGAGCTTCGGAGTCGGCAGCGTGTTCGCGTACGTGAGCGAGCCCCCGCCGACGCCGACGCCGTGGAAGATCGTCACGTGCTCCATGAACGACATCTGGAAGAAGCCCTTGAGCCCCGCGCCCGGCATCCAGAGCCAGCGCTTGAGGTCCCAGTTCGTCTTCGGGAAGTCCTCGGGGTCGAAGCGTCGCCCCTTCTCGAGCACGCAGACCCGGTAGCCCTTCTCCGAGAGCCGCAGCGCCGAGACGCTGCCCCCGAACCCCGAGCCGATCACGATCCAGTCGTAGTGGTCGCTCATGGCCGGCGAGCCTACTTCGCCGAGCCAGCCTTCACCAACCGACGCGGGCGACGACCGGGCTTCAATCCGGGAAGAACATCCCCAGGTCCTCGAGGACGACCGGCTGGCCCGTCCCCGCCGAGGGCTGGGGATAGGGGTGCGGGACCGGCTGAGGCGCGAAGGCGACGACGCGGCGGCGCGACTGCTTGGCGGCGGTGAGCGCGAGCTGCTCGGCGGTCGGGCCGTCTTCGTAGCGCCACGCTCGGACGTCGTCCTCGAGGGCGGCGAGATCTTCGAGGTCGGCGAGCGCGACGCCCTCGGCGATGGGGATCGGAGCGAGCGGGTCGCCTTCAGGGGGCGGGCTCTCGAAGCGCGCCACCGGCGGCGCGGGCGAGGCGTCCGGCGCGGAGGCGCAGCCTCCGAGGAGCGCCGCGGCGACGACGAGGCCGCCGCGTCGCGTCGGCTCGGCGCGGAAGATCGGCGCGCCCTCCGCGTCGTAGCGGAGCCGCACGCACGCGCCCTTGGCGGTCCGTCGCAGCGCCTCGCGTCTCGTGAGGCGGGACAGATCGATCACGGTGGTGTCGCACTCCGCGCAGTGGCGCCCCGCCCCGCGCGGGGTGAGATCCGCCCACCGGTTGTGGCAGCGGAAGACGAGGCGGTCGGTGATGTCGTCGGCCATCTTCGGAGAGACCCGACGCGGACGTCGGCCTTTGGATCCTACGCTCCGTGCCTCTACCCTCCCCCTCGATGGATCGCTCGCTGACCCAGGCGCTCGACGAGGACGACGACGATCACCTCGTCGGCGGTCGCATCGTCGGCTGGTACCGGGTCGACCCGACGCGGCGCCTCGGGCGCGCGCTGGCCTCGGGCGCCGCGGTGATGACCTTGGGGTCCGTGGTCATGGCGCTGTCGTTCGCGCGCCTCGGGCACGCCGCGATCGACTTCTACGCGCAGGAGTCGCTCCTGCTCGCGTTCGCGATCGGTGGGCTCGGCCTCGGCACGATCGTCGGCGGCGGCGTGCTCGCCATCGTCGGGCTGCGCGGCGTGCTCGCCGAGGAGCGCTACCTCGCCCTGCGCACCGACGGCGCCTACCTCCGCGACGGCGCGCGGCGCGAGATCCTGCTCTGGGCCGACGTGGCCGAGGTGCGCGCCGAGGGCCGCGCCGTCGTGTTCGAACGCCACGACGGCACGACGTGGGTGCGGGACGAGGCGTTCGCGGGGATCGACGCCACGGCGCTGGCCCGCCACGCAGCCGACGTCCGCGGCAAGGCGCTCTTCGGGCTGCTGTAGCGGGCTGCTGAAAAGCAGCCCGCTCCCGTGCCGCGCGCGAAGCGCGCATGCCCGTGCCCGTGCCCGTGCCCGAACCGTTCCCGTCAGCCGTTCCCGAAGAAGGCGCGTGATCTCGGGCACGGGGAAGGGGCACGGACACGGGCAGGCACGGGCAAGGGCACGGACCAGCCGCTGCTCTAGCCCTCGGTGAGGATCGCCTGCACCGTCGCGATCGCGCGGCGGTCGGTGATCATCCAGCGGTGCATCGGGACGCGCAGCTCGTGCTCGGCGTGCGACTGGGCGAGGCGGCTCGAGCCGGCCGGGAGGATCATCAGGTCGTAGGGCGTCCACACGCTGTGCACCTCGACCTCGCCCCACGGGTCTTCGTCGGCCTCGAGCTCGACGAGGAGCTGGCTGCCCGGCCGCATCTGGCGGACGCCGTCCTTGGGGAGCGCCCACGCCGTCGCGGTGCCGCGGTGCGGGCCGCTGATCGAGACGAAGCGCCGCGTGCGCTCCTTGCCGCGCAGGCGCTGGAGCCAGAAGCGCGAGACGAGCGCGCCCATGCTGAAGCCGACGACGTCGAGCCGCGACGCCTCGCTCGCGTCGAGCAGCTCGCGGGCCGCCGCGTCGACCTGCTCGGCGAGGCGCTCGATGCGCGCGCTGCCGTCGTTCGGGGTCAGGTCGAGCGCGCGGATCGGCCCGATCCCCGCCTCCTCGAGCGCCGCGCGCATGGTGTCGAACCGGGCGCCGTCGTCCCAGATGCCATGCACGAGCAACACCGGCGGCTTCGCGTTCATCTCCTTCAGGGATAGCAGGTACAGTCGCGTCGTGGCGGAGCCCTTCGACGCGGTGGTGGTGGGCGCGGGCCTGAGCGGGCTGTGCGCGGCGCGCCGGCTGCGCGAGGCCGGGCAGCGCGTGGCGGTCGTCGAGGCGCGCGATCGCGTCGGCGGGCGCACCCTGAGCCGACGCCTCGGCGAGGACGTGATCGACCTCGGCGGCCAGTGGATCGGGCCGACGCAGCGGCGCGTCGCGAAGCTCGCGCACGAGCTCGGCGTCAAGACGTTCCCCCAGCACCACGCGGGCGAGAAGGTCCTGATGATCGGCGGCCGCCGCTCGACGTACTCGGGCGAGATCCCGGGCATCGGCGTCCTCGCGCTCGTGGAGCTGCAGGCGACGATCTGGCGGCTGGATCGGCTGGCGAAGCGGGTCTCGATGGCCACCCCGTGGGACACGCCGGACGCCGAGGCGCTCGACGCGCAGTCGCTCGGGAGCTGGCTCGCCCGGCACGTCCGGCAGGACAAGGCGCGCGCGGTGCTCGAGATCGCGGCGCGCGCGATCATGGCTTGCGAGCCGAGCGAGCTGTCGTTCCTGCACTTCCTCTTCTACCTGCGCTCGGGCGGCGGCCTCATGCGGCTCGCGCGGATCGCCGACGGCGCGCAGGAGCGGCGCCTCATCGGTGGCGCGCAGCAGCTCTCGGAGAAGCTCGCCGCGCGCGTCGACGTCACCCTCGACGCGCCGGTCCGCGCGATCGAGCAGAGCGACGACGAGGTGCGCGTCGTCAGCGGGCGCGGGACCCTGCGCGCGCGCCGCGTGATCGTCGCGGTGCCGCCCGCGCTGGTGGACGGCATGGAGCTGACGCCGCACCCGCCGGTCCTGCGCGATCAGCTCGTGGCGCGGATGCCCATGGGCTCGGTCATCAAGTGCATCGCGACCTACCCGCGCGCCTTCTGGCGCGAGCGCGGGCTCAGCGGCGAGGCCGTCTCGACCGACGGCCCCGTCCGCCTCGCGTTCGACGACTCCGCGCACGACGGCTCGCAGCACGCCCTCGTCGCGTTCCTCCTCGGCGCCACCGCCACCGCCCTCGACGAGCCCAAGGCCCGCCGCGAGGCGGTGCTCGGCTCGCTCGCGGACCTCTTCGGCCACGAGGCGCGCGAGCCCACGCTCTACGTCGACCAGGACTGGACCCGCGAGCGCTGGAGCAAGGGCTGCTACGTGGGCCTGATGCCCCCGGGCGTCATGACGACTTGCGCGAGCACCCTCCGCGAGCCCTGGGGCCGCGTGCACTGGGCGGGCACCGAGACGGCCGTCGAGCACAACGGCTACCTCGACGGCGCGATCGAAGCCGGCGAGCGCGCGGCCACCGAAGTCCTCGCCGCCCGCTAGAAGACGTATCGGAGGTACGCGCTGCCGTGGATGCCCAGCGCGGGTGAGCTGCCGCCCGTGCGCTCGAGCGACGGGAAGTGGCGCACGCCGCCGAGGATCCCGATCGAGTGGTGCCGAGCGCGGAAGTGCCAGTCGATGCCGGCCTCGCCGCCGTAGGAGATGCCGATCGTCGTCGAGTCCTGGAAGCCGTAGAGCTCGAGGATGTCGGTCGTCGCGATCATCACGGCGAACTGACCGGCGATCCACATCGCGAACGCCTCGGTGAAGTTGCCTTGCAATCGCAGCGAGGCGCCGCCGCCGAGGATCTCGAACGCGGTCGCCGCGGGCGGCGGCGGCGCGTTCGTGTTGTGCATCGAGCCCTCGGCCTGCAGCAGGAGGTGCAGGAAGTCGAAGATCTCGAACCCGATGCCGATCGTCGCCCAGGGGCCGACGTTGGTCAGGTCGCCGATGCCGCCGACGAACCCGAGCGCCCCGATCGTGGCCTCGACGAAGAAGCCGTGGGCGTACAGGTCGCGCGTGATCTGGATCGCCTCGGGCGGCAGCCGCTCGACGTCGAGGCGGGTGGGATCGGGCTCCTCGGTGCCGACCGGGGCGTCGTCGTCCGCGTCGGCTTGCTGCGCGGACGCCGGGCCGGCGAACGCGAGGAGGCAAGCCACGAGCGGGACGGCGAGCAGCGAGGTCCAGCGCGACACGGAGCCGAGCCTACCAAACCGCGAGGCCCCGCATGAATAGCGACGGTGAGGTCCCTGTCGAAACCGCATGCGCACGATGACCACCCCCGCGAGCCTCCTGACGGTCGCGCTCGCCCTCTTCGCCCCCGTGGCCGAGGCGCAGAGCGCGCCCACGGCGACCCAGATCGCGGCGGAAATCCAGGGCTTCTACGACCAGACCACCACGGTCCGGACGACCTTCTACCAGTCGCACTACGACCGGCTGTACCGACGAACGACCCGGTCCCGGGGCGTCCTGACCATCGCCCGACCGGGCAAGATGCGTTTCGACTACCTCGCCGGGAACGGCAAGGTCGTGATGACGGACGGTGAGGTCCTCAGCGTCTACGAGCCCGACGGCGACGGCGGCCCCGGCCAGTACGCGCAGACCGCGCTCGAAGACGGCCTGCCCTCCGCGCTCGGCTTCCTCGCCGGGACGGCGCGGCTCGACCGCGACTTCAGCTTCCGCCTCCGCGACGCCTCCGCGTTGCATTGGGACGGCTACGTCCTCGAGCTGCGCCCCCGCCGCCCCGAGCCGGGCTACCGCCGCGTGCTCCTCTACGTCGACGACGATCCCGCCACGCGCGGCGTCGTGCGGCGCGTCCTGGTGCAGGACCACGAGGGCAACCTCAACCGCTTCGACTTCTCGCGGATGCGCTTCGGCGAGGCCGTCCCGAGCTCGCAGTTCGTCTTCGCCCCGCCCACCGGCGCCCGCCGGATCTGACGCTCCGGGGGCTCACGCGACGGACGCTGCTAGGCTCCTTCCACCATGGCGCGGATCAAAGGCGTCGCGATCCGGGAGTTCCTCACCTACCTCCGCGGGGCGATCGGCCCCGACGCGCTGCGCGCGATGGTGGAGGGGATCGCGCCCGAGCACCGAGCCGCCTTCGACCCCGATCACCCGGCGCTCGGCGTGCTGGCCGCGAGCTGGTACGAGGCGGCGCCCATCCACGCGCTGCTCGACGCCATCACGGCGAGCCGGAGCGACGCGGAGCTCGAGCAGCTCGTCCACGACGGGATGCAGGCGACCATGAGCGCCACCCTGCGAGGCGTGCACCGCGCGCTGCTGCGGGTGATCGGGTCGCCCGCGCTCCACGCGCGCTTCGCGCAGCGGCTGTGGATCGCCTACTACGACGAGGGCCGCGTCGAGAGCGAGCAGACGGGGCCGACCCGGCAGGTCATCAGCTACCTCGACTGGGAGGGCCACCACCCGCTGCTGTGCCGGCTGACGGCGGCGGCGGACCTGGTGATCTTCCCCGCGATGGGGCTCACCGGCGTCGAGGTGAAGCCGCTCGGCTGCATCTCGAGGGGCAGCGCGCGCTGCTCCCACGAGGTGGTCTGGCTCCCCTGAGCGCGATCAGGAGATCGTGACTTCGCGGAGCAGGTCGAGGTGGTCGAGCGTCTTGCCGCTCCCGAGCACGACCGCGCTGACCGGGTCGTCGCAGACCATCACGGGCAGGCCCGTCTCCTCGCGGAGGAGCACGTCGAGGTTGCGGAGCATCGCGCCCCCGCCCGTCAGCACGATGCCCTTGTCGACGATGTCGGCGCTGAGCTCGGGCGGGGTGCGCTCGAGCGCGCTCATCACCGCCTCGACGATCGTGTTGATCGGCTCGCTCAGCGCGTCGCGGATCTCGTCGCTGTTCACGAGGACGGTCTTGGGGACGCCGGCGACGAGGTCGCGGCCCTTGACCTCCATCGTGTCGATCTGGTCGCCCGTATAGGCGTTGCCGATGCTGCACTTCACGCGCTCGGCCGTCTGCTCGCCGATGAGCAGGTTATATTTTCGCTTCATGTACGCGATGATCGCGTCGTCCATCTTGTCGCCGCCGACCCGCACCGACTGCGAGTAGACGATCCCGGCGAGCGAGATGACGGCGACCTCGGTCGTGCCGCCGCCGATGTCGACGACCATGTTGCCGCTCGGCTCCGTGATCGGGAGCCCGGCGCCGATCGCGGCGGCCATCGGCTCCTCGATGAGGAACACCTCGCGGGCGCCGGCGCTCTCGGCCGACTCCTTGACCGCGCGCTTCTCGACCTCGGTGATGCCGAAGGGGACGCAGATGATGATCCGCGGCTTCACGAGCGTGCTGCGGTTGTGCGCGCGCTTGATGAAGTAGCGCAGCATCGCCTCGGTGATCTCGAAGTCGGCGATGACGCCGTCGCGCAGGGGGCGCACCGCCTGGATGTTGCCCGGCGTGCGGCCGAGCATCTCCTTGGCCTCCTTGCCGACGGCGAGGACCTTCTTTCCACCGCGCGCATCCTGCTGCACGGCGACGACGCTGGGCTCGCACGAGACGATGCCGCGACCCTTCACGTAGATCAGGGTCGTCGCGGTACCGAGGTCGATGGCCAGGTCGTTCGAGAAGAGGCCGTAGAGCCAGTCGAACAGCATAGGAGTCGGTTGGAGAGGGTGACGACGAACATCTAAGCGATTGAAATTACGGCAAAGAAGACGGTCGCCCCGAAGGGATCGTGGGTCTATCAGAAGGACCCGGTAGGGGCAAGGCGGGGCCGGAAGGTTCGATCGCGGAGCCGGATTGCGTTAGATCCAACGTCAGACGCTGGGAACTTTTTTCCCAAGGACCCTCGAGACCCTGCGTCGAACGCCCACATGTCGTCTCCGGAGTCACCCGAGCTTCTGACCGACGCCGAGCTGCGCGGGATGGAAGCCTCGGCGCTGGTCGAGGCCGCAAAGAGCGGAGATCAGCAAGCTTTCGAAGCGCTGGTCCGCCGCTATCGCCCTCGGATCTTCGCCCTCGCGCTGCACCTCACCGGCAGCCGCTCCGAGGCCGACGACATCACCCAGGACGCGTTCCTGCGGGCCTACAAGAACATCCACCGCTTCGAGGGGCGCAGCGAGTTCTTCACCTGGCTCTACCGGATCGCGTTGAACCGCGCACTGAACATCCGTCGGGACAAGCGGCGTCGCATCACGATGAGCATCGACGACCCGCGCCTCACCTTCGCCCTCGCGGTCGACGGTGGCGGCGATCCGCGTCGCGAGCTCGAGCTGCGCGAGACCTACACGATCCTGCTCCGCAGCTTCGACGCGCTGAGCCCGATCCTGCGGACCACCGTCGCGCTGACCCTCCTGCAGGGCCTCAACTACAAGGAGGCCGCCGTCGTGCTCGACAGCACCGAGGGCACGATCGCGTGGAGGGTCCACGAGGCGCGCCGCAAGATGCGCGAGACGATGACGAAGATGCTCAAGGACCCGACGCCGGTCCAGCGCATGGAGGTCGCGCGGCTCAACCGCGAGCGCCGCGAGGAGGCCCCGCCGCGGTCCCTCGAGCACGCGCTCGCGGCGCTGGTCGCGCCCCGCGCCGCCAACGCATGATCGGCGCGTGCGCGCGCTGACCTTCCTCGTCGACCGCTTCGCCTGGTCGCCCTTCTCCAGGACCCTCGACGACGCCCCCGACGCGTCGCCCGGCGAGGTCGCCGACGCGCTCGTCGCGTTCCTCCACGTCGAGCCCGACGACGTGACCGAGGAGCTCGGCGACAAGGTCTTCAAGAAGCTCCTCAAGCACCTCAAGTGGCTCGCGAACAAGCGCGAGCTGAAGACGATCGTCCTGCACTCCTTCACCCACCTCGGCGCCGACAACGCGGACGCCGACGCCGCCCTCGCGCTCTTCGACCGCCTCGCCGAGCGCCTCCGCGACACCGGCTACGCCGTCGAGATCACCCCCTTCGGCTGGTTCTGCAGCTGGATCCTCGACGTCCGCGGCGAGAGCCTGGCGAAGGTCTACAAGCAGATCTGAGCGCCCGCGCCGCGCGAGAATCAGAACGTGACGGGCGCGCCCGTCTTCTGGCGGACCTCGCCCTCGGTCACGCCGGGCGCGCGCTCGACGCAGCGGAAGCCGTCGCCGGTGACGTCGAGCACCGCGAGCTCTGTGATCACGCGGTCGACGCAGCCCTTGGCGGTGAGCGGGAAGTCGCACGCGCCGAGGAGCTTCGGGTCGCCCTCCTTGGTCGTGTGCGTCGTGAGCACGAGGATGCGCTCGGCGCCGCTGGCGAGATCCATCGCGCCGCCGATGCCCATCATCTTGCCGCCGGGGATCCACCAGTTCGCGAGGTCGCCGTTCATCGCGACCTGCATCGCGCCGAGGATCGCGAGGTCGACGTGGCCGCCGCGGATCATCGAGAAGCTCGTCGCCGAGTCGAACGTGCTGCCGCCGGGGACGACGGTGACGGTCTGCTTGCCCGCGTTGATCAGCTGCGGGTCCTCGTCGCCCTCGAAGGGGAACGGGCCCATGCCGAGCAGGCCGTTCTCGCTGTGGAACCAGACCCCCGCGTCGTCAGGGAGGTAGTCGGCGACGAGCGTCGGCAGGCCGATGCCCAGGTTCACGATGCTGCCCGGCTCGATCTCCTTCGCCGCGCGCTCCGCCATCTGTTGCTTGTTCCAGCTCACGCGCGCTGCTCCCGGACCGTGCGGTACTCGAAGGGGTCCTCGTGGTCGGTCACCTCGACCACGCGGTGGACGAAGATGCCCGGCAAATGAACGTCGTCGGGGTCGATCGCGCCAAGCTCGACGAGCCCGTCGGCCTCGAGGATCGTGGTCTTCGCGGCGGTCGCCATGAGCGGCGAGAAGTTGCGCGCCGTCCGCCAGAAGCGGGCGTTGCCGAAGGGGTCCGCGGCGCGACAGCGGATCAGCGCGAAGTCTGCGTGGAGCGCCTCCTCCAGGAGGTAGGTGCGCCCGCCGAAATCGCGGGTCTCCTTGCCCTCGGCGACCACCGTGCCCACGCCGGTCGGCGTGTAGAACGCGGGGATCCCCGCGCCGGCCGCGCGGATGCGCTCGACGAAGGTGCCCTGCGGCACGACCTCGATGTCGACGACCCCGCCCTCGCGCGCGTCGTGCAGGTCTTGGTTGTTGCCCAGGTACGTGCACGTGACCTTGCCGATGATCCCGGCGCGCAGCCACTGCGCGAGGCCCTTGCCGAGGTTGCCGGCGTTGTTGCTGATCAGGTGCAGGTCCTTGACCCCGCGCTCGACCACGCCGGCGATCAGCGCCTCCGCGTTGCCGCACAGGCCGAAGCCGCCGACCATCACGCGGGCGCCGTCGAACATCGGCTCGAGCGCGTCCGCGACGGTGGGTCGAACCTTGTCTCGATGCCGTCCGCTCATGGGGGGCAACCCTGCCGCGGCGAGGCGGTGGGCGCCAGCGCTCAGCCCTCGGCCTGCTTGGCGCGCTCGATGACCGAGTCGCGCTCGTCGTCGGGGACGTCGAGGGCGCGGGCGAACACGGCGAGCAGGGTGCCGGGGTCCGAGCTCGGCGCGACGCGGAAGCCCGTCTCCTGGTTGCCGAAGCCCGAGCCGCGCAGCGCGAGGACCGCGACGAAGTAGAACGCGTCGTCCTTCCAGGCGCGGTCGAGGTCGGAGGCGACGACGCGGACGGTGTTCTCGAGCGAGTCGATCTTCGACGCTCGCTTCGCGGCCTCCTGGAGGCGCGTCACGGCCTCGTCGGCGTCGCCGGTGAAGCGGTCGCTGTTCTGGAAGAGGTGCCGCAGGTTGTCGGCCTCCTCGGCGCTGACCTCGCCGTCCGCGAGGACCGCCAGGGTGATGATCTGCGACAGCGCGTTTTGCTTCGTGTAGAGCTCGACGGGCGACTCGTCGGGGCGAGCGGCGAAGAGCGTCCCCACCGACGAGCCGAGGTCCTTGGCGAAGCGGACGGCCTCCTGCGCGAGCACCACGGGCAGCAGGAGCAGGCCCTCCATCAGCTCGCCTCGGCGATCGCGGCGCCGACGCGCGCGAAGCCGTCGGCGAGGATCGCCTCGTCGATGCAGAGCGGCGGCGCGAGGATCAGCGCGCGGTCGGTGGGGCGCAAGAAGGCGTGCACGTGGCGATCCTTCAGGGCCGCGCCGAGCTTGTTGAAGCCGGCGTCGTCGAGGTCGAGCTCGAGCGCCCCGAGCAGGCCGAGGCTGCGGCTGAAGCGCACGCACGCGTGGGCCTCGCGAAGCGCGGCGAGGCCAGCGGCGAACGGGCCGGAGAGCTTCTCGGCGTTGTCGATCAGGCCCTCCTCCTCGTAGATCGCCATCGCCTCGAGCGCGGCCGCGACCCCGAGCGGGTGCGCGTACTGCGTGAGCCCGGCGAGGAGCGTCTCGTCCTCGAAGCGGCTCGCGACCCGCTCGTGCACGAGGACCGCGCCGAGCACGCCGTAGCCGCCGGTGAGGCCCTTGCTCAGCGTGATCATGTCCGGCGTCACGCCCCACCGCTGATGCGCGAACCAGTTGCCCGTGCGCCCGAACCCGGTGAGGACCTCGTCGGCGACGAGCAACGTACCGTGCTGATCACAGGCCGCGCGCACCAGCGGCCAGTACTCCTCCGGCGGCACGAGCACGCCGTTGGCGCCGGGGACCGGCTCGAGGAACACCGCGGCGACGTTCGCCTCCATGCGCAGCACGTCGTCCACGTGGGTGGCGCACTCGCGCGCGCAGCTCGCGAGCGACTGGCCGAAGGGGCAGCGGTCGCAGTAGCAGTCGAGCGCCTTGATCGCGCCGACGAGCGCGGGCTCGAGCGGCGGCCGCCGGTAGTCGCCGCTGAGCGAGAGCGCGCCCATGGTCGCGCCGTGGTAGCTGCGGTAGCGGCTCAGGACCTTGAAGCGGCCGGTCGCGAGGCGCGCCATCTTGATCGCGTTCTCGTTCGCCTCGGAGCCGCCGAGCGTGAAGAACACCTTGGTGAAGCCCTTGCCGGCGAGGGCGAGCAGGCGCTCGGCGAGCGCGCGCTTCTCGGGGAACACGCTCTTGGGCATCGAGAGGCACAGCCGGTCGGCCTGGGCCTTGATCGCCGCGATCATCCGCGGGTGCCCGTGCCCGAGGTTCGCCGAGTAGACGAGGCTGCCCAGATCGAGCCAGCGCGCGCCGTCGGCGGTGTCGAAGAAGCACCCCTCGCCGCCGACCATCTCGACGCCGGTCGTGCCGCGCTGCTTGGACCAGGTGAAGAAGAACGGCTCGCTCATGCTTCCTCGAAGGTGAAGGAGACCGGCTCGGCGCCGTTCACGCAGCCCTGACACGCCCACAGCTCCTTGCGAACCGGATCCATGACGACCGCGCCGCACGTCTTCATCGCCTGGGGGCTCTGTTCGGTCGCGAGGTGGGTGCAGAGGCTGCGCGGGTAGCCGTCGTGGCTGCCGAGGCGCTCCCAGAGGTCGCGGCGGCTCGCGATCGGGCGGGCCTTCACGCTCGCGTCGAGCCAGGCGAAGCGCTCGTGCGTCGTCGACGTCTCGCCGACCCAGCTCACCGCCTCGATCTCGGGGCTGAGGCAGTGGTTGGTGTGGATGTATGACAGCTCCCCCTCGAAGCGCCGATCGAGGACGACCTGCTTGCGCTCGCCGCTCGTCTCGACGGCGTACGCGCGGCTGGCGTCCGCGAAGAGGTAGTGGTGCCCCGACGACATCGGCGCGGTCATCAGGACGTGGAGCGCGGCCTCCGCGTTCGGCTCGCGGAGCATGCGGCGCACGAGCGCCGGCCAGACCACCCCGACGCGCGCGTCGTGGCTCTTGAGGTTGTTGATGCACACCCCGAGGCCCGCGTCGTTGAGGCCGGCGAGCGCGAGGCAGCCCGTGATCGAGAACGCGTTCAGGCCGTCGAGCTCGAGCACGCACACGTAGGGCTCGACCGAGCCGTGCATGTCCCACGTCTGCCCGAACACGGGGCCGTCGGGGGTCATCGCGGCGGCCGAGGTGCACTCCTCGTCGGCGATGTCCTTGAGGTCCGTGTAGTGGTTGAGGCAGACGACGCGGGTCGGATCGAGGTCGGCCCCCTCGGCGATGCCCAGCAGCTCGTCGTGCAGCGCGTGATCGAACGCGGCGAGGACCGGCAGGTGCTTGCGGCAGACCTCGAGGAGCGCGGCCTCGGAGCCGAGCTTGCCTTGCGCGAGGGCGAGGTCGACGCGGATGCGCGCGATCTCGTGGATGCGCGAGCGGAAGTGCTCGCCGTGCGCGCGGCCGCGATCCCGGGGACCGAGGCCCTTCAAGGTCAGGACGTCCATACGCTCGCAGCCTGCTACGGCGACCCGCGCGGTGCCAGGAGGCTACGGCGTCGCGGGGGTCGGGGCCGGCTCGCCGTCGGCGGCCTCGGCCGGCTCCTCGACGGCCGGAGGCGGGAAGAGCGTCGCCCACGGGTACGTGCCGGGGCCGAGCCAGCCCGACGCCGCGAGGGTCTCGGTGCGCGTCCCCTCGCCGCCGACGGTGAGGCCCTGGTCGTCGAAGCGCACGGGGCGCCGCCGGTCCATCGAGCACGGCTCGTAGTCGCTGTCGGCGGTCCCGTCGCCGTCGCCCTCGCACTGCCGCCACTCCTCGACGAAGTAGCATCGCGCCGCCTCGTCGGTGAGCTCGCAGATCGCGAGGTCCGAGTCCAGCCCGTCGCTCGAGCCGCCACAGCAGCGCTCCTGCCAGTCGTTCTCGATCCGGACGAACAGCAGCCACGGGTGGTCGGGGATGGCGTGACGGAACGCCACGGACACGGTCGTGTCGCCGAGGTCGAGGGTGGGCTCCCGACCGAGCGGCCAGAGCTGCGGGCCCCAGCGGAACGCGCCGCGCGGGCCGGTGAAGCCGAGGAAGAGCCGCGGGTGCGGGTCACCGGTCGCCGCGTCCTCCTCGGTGGTGACGGACACGACGCCAGCGCGCAGCAGCCGACCCGCGCCGCTGTGGGCCATCGCCAGGGTCAGGACCTCGCAGCTCGCGGGCGACGCGCAGGGGTGCCCCTCCCCGCGACGGAGCTGATTGGGGAGCATGTCCCAGCGCTCCACCGGCGGGTCGGTCTCGCGCTCGCCGAGCTCGCGCAGCCGGCGCTCGACGATCGCGTTCGGGCGCGCGTCGAGGGAGCGACGGTAGTGCTCGCGCGCCTCCCGAACGTCGAGGGTCTCCTCCCAGTAGCGCCCGTAGTTGTAGAGGCAGGCGCCGTAGGCCTCGCGATCGCGTGCCTCCGTCGCGCGCTGCAGCACCTCCACGGCGGGCCGAAGGTGGTTCTCGGCGACATCGAGCTCGCCGCGGCCGATCGCCGCGTAGCCCTGCGTACACTGCTCGCGCGCGGCGTCGATCGCCTCCCGGGTCGGCGGGGGCGCGGCCGCCGCGGCGGGCGCGGGGGTCGGGTCGGGCTCCGCCGGAGCTTCGCCCGAGGCTCCCGCCGCGGGTGGCGGCGCCTCGGGGGATGGGGTGTCAGGCGACGGGGTAGGCGCCGCGGGCGGATCCTCACCGCACCCGATCGACACCCAGAGGACGAGCCAAGGGACGAGGCGACGCATCGAGCGAGGGTGCCCGCTGCCCGAGGCGGGAGGCAACGATCACTCCTCGATGCGATCCTCGTGGCCGTCCGCGTGCCGCGCGAAGCGGGTCTGGTCCCGTGGGTGCACCGGGTCGTCGCGATCCCACGGCCAGCCGCCGAAGCCGGTGCGCTGGTAGTCGGCGAACGCCTGCTGGAGCTCGGCGCGCGTGTTCATCACGAACGGCCCGTAGTGGGCGACCGGGGCGCCGATCGGGCGGCCCTGGAGGAGCAGCAGCTCGCCGGGCGCGTCGCCGTTCTGGATGGGGAGCTCGACGTCGGCGCGCACTCGGATCGCGCGCGGCTCGCGCACCACCGTGCCGGCCACGTCGACCTCGGCGCCCAGGAAGAAGTAGAGCGTCCGGTGCGAGCCCGGCCGCGCGGGGGGCAACGTGACGTGCGCGTTCGGCTCCATGCGGAGCGTCCAGATCGCGACGTCGGAGTCGGCGCGCGCGGCCCAGGACTTCGGCGGCGGGGGCGGCGCGAGCTGCCCCGCGAGCTGGCCCGCGACCACCGCGATCCGCGTCTTGGGGCCGTCCTCGCCGAGGGTGACCTTCGGGATGTCGCGGTCCCAGAGCATCGTGAAGTGCGGGTCCACGAGCTTGTCCTCGGGGGCGAGGTTCAGCCAGATCTGGAACAGCTCGGTCGGGTTCGGCGCGTCGGTCTTCACGAGCGGGAACATCTCGGAGTGCACGACCCCGCTCCCCGCGGTCATCCACTGCGCGTCGCCGTGGCCGAAGCGCGCGGCGGCCCCGAGCGAGTCGCTGTGATCGATGTAGCCGTTGCGCGCGAGGGTGACCGTCTCGAAGCCGCGGTGCGGGTGGCGCGGGAACCCGGGCACCACGTCGCCGTGGTACATGCGCCACCCGTCGCGCACCTCGAAGTCCATGCCGAGGTCGCGCCCCGCGAGCGACGCGGCCGGGCCCATCGCGTCGTTGCCGGCGGGGTAGGCGTCGTCGTGGTGCACGCAGAACAGGAACGGGTCGAAGGTGACCCAGGGGAAGCCCAACGGGAGGACGTCGAGGACGGTCATGCCGAGTCTCTAAGGCCGGCGACGGCCTGACGCATCCCGGCGATCGCCCTGGGGGCGCGACGCGGCGACCGACCCTCGCGCGCCTCGATTTCGCGTTACCCTGCCCTCATGAGCGACGTCCTCTGGCCCAAGCGCGTGCTCGTCGTCGACGACGACGAGGCGTCACGTCGCCTCGTCGAGGTCGCGCTCCGCCGACTGGACGTGGAGACGGTGCTCTCTGGCGACCCCGAGGAGGTCCTCGGCCTCGTCGAGGCGCTCCACCCGGCGGTGCTCGTGCTCGACGTGATGATGCCCGGGCTCGACGGCCCGATGGTCGCCAGGCGGGTGCGCGAGGCGGCCGGCGCGCCACCTCCGAAGATCGTCCTCTGGTCCGCGCTCGACCATGGCGACCTCCAGGCGCGCGCCAAGGACTGCGGGGCCGACGCCGTCGTCCTCAAGATCGCCGGGCCGGCTGCGCTCGTGCAAGAGGTCGGCGAGCTGCTCGACCTCTGGCAGAGCTGATCGAGGTCGCGCGGATCCGGTTCGCCGTCGGGCCCTGACGCTAGCTGACCTGGCGCACGATCAGGTCGTGGGCGACCTTGACGAAGAGCTGGTCGCCGACGACGAGCGGGCCCCCGACGGCGTCGAGGTCGAGGACCTCGGCGGGCTCCACGAAGCCCGCGACGAGGTCGAGCTCGAGGCGGCGGAGGCGGCGATCCGCGTCCGCGAGCGTGACCCCGACGCGCGCCGTCGGGAGCGCCGCGAGGTGGAGCCGGCCGGTGCTCGAGAGGCCCGGCTGCGAGGTCGTCTCGTGCACGGGGCCGCCCGCGCCGAGCGTCGTCGCGGCGAGGCGGCCGGCCTCCGTGACCCACACGGCCACGGCGGCTCCGGCCACCTCGACGAGCGCGGGCTCGCGGCGGCTCGAGGCGCCGACCGAGGTCCAGCCGGGGGCGCCGATCGTCGTCCAGACGAGCGCGTCGTCGGCCGCGTGACCGAGGATCCAGGTCGCGCCGGCCACCCGCGCCGCGGCGACGGCGCCGACGAGCAGCTCGCCGCCGGGGACGCGATCGAGCGACCGCCAGTCGTCGTCGCCGCGCTCGCGCCAGCGCTCGAGGCCGTGACCCGACACCGCGAACAGCTCGAGCCCCTCGGGGGTGACGACGAGCGCGGGCTCGCCGACGCGCGTGGAGCCGACGCGATCCCAGTCGGACCACACGCCCGGCGCGCGCTCGAAGGTGGAGCGGAGCCGGCGCTCTACGTCGCGGGCGATCAGGCAGCGGCGGCCGTCGGAGCGGCGCCCCACGAGCAGCCGACCCGCCGGGCACCGGTCGCGGTCGACGGCCTCGTCGGGCCGGATCGCGAGCCAGCGCCCCGCCGCCTCGCGCCGCGACACGCGCCCCGTCGCGTCGACCGCGAAGCAGGTCCCGTCGACGTCGGCGACCGGCGCGGCCGTCGCGACGGCGAGGTGGTGGCCGCGCTCGAGCGCGTCACCCCGGCCGGGAGGCAGGACCCCGTCGAAGGCGAAGCCCGTGGGCGGCTCGACCACCCCCGCCTCGACCATCATCGCGTTGGCGAAGAGGTACGGACGATCGCCGACCAGCGCCGCGCGCCCGCGGCGCCACCGCTCCCGCGCGTCGTCCTCGGGGATCGCGTACGAGCTCAGCTCGGGCATCAGCTGACCCCAGTGCACCCGCAGGTCGCCCCGGACGCGATACGCCTCGGCGATCGCGCAGAACGCCTCGTAGAATTGCACGCCGTCTTGCACCAGCTCCTCCTCGCGCCAGAGGTCGAGGTGCGCGAGGTCGATCGGCGCCTGGAGCAGGAACAGCTCGAGCTGAGCGAAGCGCTCGGTCGGCGGCGCCGCCGCGCTCTGCATCGCGAGGGTGGCGCGGCTCGGGCGCGAGAAGCGAAGGGCCAAGAAGCCGGCGAACTTGAGGTTCGCGGCGATCAGCGCGTCGAAGCGCGCGAGGACCTCGTCGAGGAAGGCCAGGTGCACCCCAGCGCTCGTCGGCAGCACCACGTCGACCGACCACACGCGCTCGAGGCGGGTGTTGCCGAAGTTCAGCACGCGGTGGGCCGGCGCGAACCCGCCCGAGTCCTCGCGGCCGGTGCGCAGCAGCGCGTCGACGCCGGGGCCGTAGTCGTCCACGTCCTCCGAGATCGTGCGGAGCAGCGTCCCGATCGCGACGAACGCGTTCTTCACGCGCTCCCCGAAGCCGGCGCGCTCCCAGTCCTCCATGCCCGCTCCCACCGACGGGTGCTCCGCGCGCCGCACCACGTGCACCCGGCGTTGGTGGGTCAGGGGATCCTCGAAGGGGTTGATGACCACCTCGACGGATCGGTAGGTCGCAGCGGGATCGAGCGGGGCGCCCTTCGACCAGACGGCGGGCGCGTCGAAGATCGCGCCGTCGTGGACGAGCCACGGCCGCACCGTCGGCCAGTCGAGCTCCGCGACCGTCTCCCAGAGGCCGTACGCGGGGCGCACTTGCACGACGTAGGCGACGATCACCCCGAGCGCGCCGATCGTGACCAGCGCCGCGTCGAAGGCGTCGTCGTCGCGCACCCGGATCGCGCTCGGCAGGAGCGTCGCGAGCGCGCCGTCGCGCGTGAGCCCGGCGCTGGGCTCGACCCAGCGCGTGACCCCGTCCGGCCCGACGATCGCCACCGCGCGGACCATGTCGGGGATCGGCGGCCCCTCGAAGTCGCCGCCGTGGCTCGACGTGTTGATGACCCCCGCGAGCGACTGCCCGCTCGAGGAGCCCGCGGTGATCACCGACAAGCGCCGCGCGTCGAGCGCGTCCATCAGCGCCTCGATCTCGATGCCCGCCTCGACGTAGACGTGCTCGCCCGCCGACCGCGCCGCGTCGGTGAGCGCGTCCCAGAGCACGTCGCGCCGCGGCGCCCCGCCGACCTCGCGGGTCGCGTCGATCACCTGGGCGAGCCGGCCGTGCGTCTCGATTACGCCGTCTTGACACGTGACCACGGGCCCGAAGGACCACCGCTTGCCGTGCGCGAGGAGGTGGCGGTGCTCCGCGTGGTGGTCGTCGATCACGTCGGCGATCGCCCGCGCCGCCTCGTCGAGCTGCGCGACCCGCGCCGCCACCGTGCTCGCCGCGTCCGCCTCGTCGACCGCGTAGACGCGCCGCGCGCGGAACTTCTCCGTCTTGGCCCAGACCTCGAGGTCCTCCGGGCCCTCGTCGACGACCCGTCGCGCCATCGCCCCCCTCTCCCGCTGTCTAACGAAGCGCGGCGGCGAGCGCCGCGGCATCCTCGATCGCCGTGTCGAGCGCCGGCGCCACGCCGAGGCAGCCGTTGGCGAAGCGCCGGACGCGCACCCCCTCGGCGGCGAGCGCGTCGGCGTCGGCGCCCGAGGCGATCACCCGGTACAAGCCCAGGCCGCGGGACTCGGTCCCCGCCAGCGCCGCGTCGAGCGCCGCGCTGGCCGCGGCCACGTCGACGTGGCGCGCCGCGCGCAGCTGATGGTGCATCTGGATCAGGCTCAGCTCGTCGCCGTCCCAGGTGCTCACGAGGGTGAAGGGCGCGGTGACCCGGTAGCGGGTGCTCGTGTGTACGAAGCCCGCCTGGCCGCCCGTCCACCAGATCATCAGGTCCGGCGTGAACGGCAGCCCGTGGTGCGCGAACGCGCCGAGCCCGGAGCGGTAGTACGCGCTCGCCGTCTCGACGAAGACCACGGGGACGCCGGTCTCGGCGCGGAGCTGCTCGAGCGCCGGCCAGAAGGCGTCCGGCGCGACCTTGCCGGTGCGCTCCTGCACGGGCTCGACGTAGATCCCGAAGATCTTCTCGGGCGCGTCGCCGATCGCCGCCCGCAGCGCCGCGATGGACGCCTCGACGCCGTCGGCGGGGTGCGGGACGCGGGGCCACTCGAAGTAGGGCGCGCCCTGGCGGTGCGTGGCCGGGTCGCTGACCGAGCGCGCCGCCGCGGTGGTGTGACCGACGTACGCGCCCTCGAACGCGATCACCGCGTCGGCGCTCGCGCGATGCCACCGCAGCGCGCGAATCGACTTGTCGAGCGTCTCGTCGCGGCTCGAGCACAGGTAGGCGTGCGGCAGCGCGGGGGTGAGCGCGGCCACCCACTCCGTCGCGCGGACGATCGCGGGCGTGAGGTAGTTGAGGACGGTGATCTTGTTGACCGTCGGCCCGTAGAGCGCGCCGGCGTCGCGGAGCGCCGCGAGGGAGGCCGGCGCGTGCGCGAGCGGCCGCGCGAGGCCCGACGCGAGGTCGGTCGCGGGCGCCGCGCGCTCGGGGGCGCGGACGGCGTCGATCGCGAAGCGACCGAGCGGCTGGCGGTAGTAGCGGGCGACGCCCTCGCCCTCGTAGGCCGCCTCGATCGCGCGCACCGTGTACGCGCCGAGCGAGTCGTTGAGGCGCGCCATCGCCGACGCGTCGGGGATGCGGTTGCGGCCGCTCGAGTGGGCGTACCGCGGGGACCCGTCGGGGCGCTGCATCGCGCGGGCGGCGACGAGCTGCGCGAGCTTGAGCGCGCGCCCGATGCCGTGGCCCTGGAAGCCCTCGTCCACCGTCACGGCGATGGAGTAGACGGTGTTGTCGCGCCCGAGCATCGGGTCCTCGTCGGGCCCGACCACGTCGGCGACCTCCTCGAGCGGCGCGGCGAGGGCCGAGCCGACGACGCGCCACTTCGCGCCCTCCTCGACCTCGGCGACGACGGCGATCCCGTCGGCGTGGAAGCCCTTGCGGAGGTGCGCCTCGGTGTCGCGGCGCGCGGGCTCGTAGACCCGCGCCTCGATCGCGCGGATCGCCGGCAGCAGCGCGTCGGCCTCGGACGGATCGCAGCGGCGGACCCGGTACGGGATGGTGTAGCGGTCCTCGCGCGGCGGCGGCTCGAAGTCCTCCCACGCGGGCGGCTTCTTGCCGGGGTGCGCCTCGAGCCACGCGAGCGAGCGCTGGATCGAGTCGAAGAGCAGGTCGATGGTGCGCTCGTCGTACGACGAGCTCAGCCGGTAGCGCGCGGTGCGGGTGCCCGCGGCGAACACGACCGCGCCGCGCCAGAAGCGCTGGCCGAGGAAGGCGTTGAGCTCGGCGGTGTCGGCGAGCTCGAACGCGAGCGCGTAGCCCTGCAGGCGCGGGTTCTCGATCTTGTGGCCCCACCGCGCGGTCAGGGTCTCGAGGCGCGGGCGCACCAGCGCTTCGATCCGGCGCGCGTCGCGCTCGTCGACCCCGAGCGCGTGCAGCCGGCCGCGCGCGAGCGACGCGGGGAACGCGTTGGTCGGCTCGGGATCGTCGAACCGGCTCATGCACACCCCGACCTGCGCGCGCTTCGCGAAGCACAGGCAGTCGGGGCCGTCGGGCTCGCCCTTCGCGTCGACGTAGCCGAAGCGCTGGTGCCAGAGGAACGGGCCGCCGAGCCCGAAGCCGCACTGCACCTCGTCGACGATCAACGAGACGCCGCGCGCGCGCGTCAACAGACGCAGCGCGCGGTGGAAGCGCGCGCCGAGGTAGCGATCGCCGCCCTCGGACT
Organism: Sandaracinaceae bacterium; assembly: GCA_020633195.1. Classification (GTDB taxonomy): domain Bacteria; phylum Myxococcota_A; class Polyangia; order Polyangiales; family Sandaracinaceae; genus JACKEC01. The sequence continues at coordinate 166,235 of JACKEC010000021.1, forward strand.
GCATCGGCTCCACCGCCACCGCGAAGTAGCCGCCCGCGTCGAGCTGCGCCGCGACGATCGCGAGCGACTCCACCTCCGCGCGCAGCGCGGGATCCTCGGAGCTCCCCCAGCGCGCCTTCGCCGTGTCGACGTCACCCGCGCCCCACACGCTCGTCCAGTCGGCGGGCTCGATGGGCTCGCCGTCCGCGAACACCGCGCGCGTCGGCGCGGGCACGAACTCGACCTCGTAGCCCGCGATCTGGAAGGGCACGCGCTTGGACGGGGTGTGGCTCGCGTAGAGCGCGAGCAGGGTGCGGCCGTGGAACGCGCCCTCGAACGCGAGGAGCTTCTTGGCGCCCGGCTTCGCGTTCGCGAGGCAGAGTGCGTAGGCCTTCTCGTTGGCCTCCGCGCCGCCGTTGGTGAAGCTGACGGTGGGCAGGCCCGGCGCCCGCTCGCGCAGCGCGGCGGCGTACGCGAGGGCGTGGGGGTCGTCCCCGAGCGTGGTGTCCGCGCTCGCCGTGACGGCGTCGCCGAAGTCCCCCTCGACGTACGCCCTCACTACCGCGTCGGGCGCGAAGCCCGCGGGCAGCGTCGCGGTCTGGCTCATCGTGTCCATCACCGAGAGCGGCTCGTCGTCGACGGAGACCATCCACGGCCCGACGCTGCGCAAGTGATCGAACACCGGCGGCTTCTTCTCGCCGAGCACGTAGCGATCGCCCGCGTGGAAGCGCTCGTTGAGCTCGTCGCTCTTGGGCAGCGCCCCGCCCTTCGGGAAGCGCAGCGCGAGCGGGCGCGGGGTGTCGAAGAGCGTGCGCGCCGCCTCCTCGGTCTCTTCGCGCGCGTGCACCGCCTCGAGCGCGTCGAGGTCCGCGCTCGGGAGTAGGCGCTCGATCTGCGCGTGCCGCTCGTAGACCCCCGCCGGGTTGTGGATCTGCGCGAGCGGGTAACACAAGTTGCGCCCCGCCCAGGCGCCGGCGGGCCGGAAGTTGCCGCTCTTCTTCACCCCGCCGAACGGGAGCCGCGGGCTCGCCTTGTTGGTGCTGCGGTTCCGGTTGAGGATCCCCGTTCGGACGTCGCGCTCGTAGGCGCCGAACGCGTCGAGGTCCTGCGTGAACACGCTGTGCGCGAACCCGTAGGGCGTGCCGTTCAGCGCCGCGATCGCCTCCGCGTCGTCGTCGAAGGTCTCGACGCAGAGGTCGGGTCCGAACAGCTCGTGGTCGGTGTAGCCCGCGATCTCGTGCACGCCCTCGGCGAGCCGGTGCAGCGACGGCGCCACGAACGCGCCGCCGTCCCGCGCGCCGCCCTCGACGATCGCCTCGGCGCCGCCCGCGCGCGCCTTCGCGATCGCGGCGAGGAAGCCGGCCTTCGCCCGGGAGGTGGCCATTGGGCCCGCGAAGCAGCCCGCGTCCTCGGGGTCCCCGAAGCGCAGCTCGGTCAGCACCGCGCGCAGCCCGTCGACGAAGCGGTCCGCGACGCTCGCGTGGACGAGCACGCGATCCGAGCACGTGCAGCGCTGCCCGGTCGTGAGGTAGCCGCTCGTGATGACCTCGTGGATCGCCTGGCGCAGGTCGGCGTCGCCGCGGACGACGCACATGTTCTTGCCCCCCATCTCGAGCGCGAGGAGCATCTCGGGCCGGTCGAGCGCGCCCTCGAGGATGCGCCGCCCGGTGGGCCACGAGCCGGTGAACGCGAGCCCGTGGACGTGCGGGCTGCCGACGATCGCCGCGCCGACCGCGCCGCCGCCCTGCACCACGTTGACCACGCCGGGCGGGAAGCCCGCCGCGTCGAGGGCCTCCGCGTAGCGCTGCCCGGCGAGCGGGGTGACCTCGCTCGGCTTCACCACGACCGTGTTCCCGAGCAGCAGCGCCGGCAGAACGTGCGCGTGGCAGAGGTGCAGCGGGAAGTTGAACGGGCCGAGCACGCCGACCACGCCGTGCGGCCGGTAGCGGACGATCTCGTTGGCGAAGCCCGGGAGCGCGCCCCCCGCGAGCTCCGCGCGGACCGCGGCCTCGACGAGCGCGAAGCGGCCGAGGAGCGCGCCGATCTCGACGCGGGCCTCCGAGCGCAGCTTGCCCATCTCGAGCGAGATCGCCTCGCTGAGGCCGTCGGCGCGCGCCTCGATGGCCGCGCGGAAGCGCATCAGCACCTCGAGGCGCTCGTCGAGCGAGCGCGCCGCCCAGCCGGGCCACGCCTCGGCCGCCGCCTCGCACGCCGCCGCCGCGCGCGCAGGGTCGGCCGCGGTCTCGAGGACGACGCGGTCTTCGTGGGCCGGATCGTGGCTGGTGAATGCTTCTCCGGTGGGCCCGTGGAAGGTGCCACCGACGTAGTCGCCGCGCGCTTCGGTCATGGGGCGCGGAGGATAGCAGCGGGCCTCGGATATGCTCCCGGCCGGTGACGCGAAGAGGGACGATTCTGGGGGTCTCCGTTTCCGACGTGCGGCTCGCCGCGGCGGCGGGGCTGACCCTCTTCGCGCTGCTCGGCGGGCACACCGTTCTCGAGGTCGCGCGCGACGCCCTCTTCCTCGCGACCCTGCCGGCGCGCGAGCTGCCCTTCACCTACCTCGCGATCGCGCTCTTCGCGTGGCTCGCGGTGGGGATCGACCGGCGCCTGTCGACGCGCCTCGAGCAGCGCCGCCTCGCGATGATCACCCTGCTCGTCGCGGGCGCGGGGACGGTCGGCTTCTACTTCGCCTTCGGATCCGACCAGTGGTGGGTGTGGTGGATCCCGCACCTCTTCTACGTGTGGACGGGGCTCATCTCGACGTTCGCGGTGACGCAGTTCTGGCGGCTCCTCGCCGAGCTGTTCACGATCGTCGAGGCCAAGCGCCTGTACTCGCGGATCGCCGCGGGCGGCTCGCTCGGCGCGGTGGCCGGCGCGAGCCTCGCCGACCTCACCCAGACCTGGCTCGAGCCGCGCGAGCTGCTCCTCGTCGGCGCCGGCTTGCTCGTCCTCACCTCGTTCATCCCCGGGCTCGTGTTCCCGCCGGTGCCCCCCGTCGAGCGGTCCGACGAGGCCGCGCGCCCCTCCAGCGACGGCGGCCCGGACGCGATCACCTACGTCCGCCGTCTCGTCGCGCTCGTCGCCCTCTCGTCCATCGCCGCGGTGCTCGTCGACTACGTCTTCAAGGCGACGATCGCCGATGAGCTCGAGCCGAGCGAGCTCGCGGCGTTCTTCTCGCAGTTCTACGTCGCGCTGAACCTGGCCTCGCTGTTCGTCCAGATCGCGCTCGCGCCCCGGATCCTGTCGTGGCTCGGCGCGACGCGCGCCATCGCGGTGCTCCCGGTCCTGTTCGCGCTCGGCGCGGCGGGCCACGCGGTGACGGGCCTCTTCGCGCTCGCGGTCCTCCTCAAGGGGGCCGACGGCGGGCTGCGCCACTCGCTGCACCGGAGCGCGTTCGAGCTGCTCTACCTGCCGCTGAGCAAGGCCGTCCGCAACCGCTACAAGACCGTCATCGACGCGCTCGGCCAGCGCGGCGGTCAGGCGTTCGGCTCGCTCGGGATCCTCGCCCTCGGGCTCGCCGGCGTCGGGCCCCGGCAGCTCTCGATCGCGGTCGTGGTCCTGTCGGTCCTCTGGGTCGTGCTCGCGCTGGCGCTGCGGCGCCGCTACCTCGATCTGTTCCGCGCGAACCTCCGCGCCGGCTCGATCGAGACGCGCGTCGAGGTGCCCCAGCTCGACCTCGGCTCGCTCGAGAGCCTGATCGCTTCGCTCAACAGCCCACGCGACGACGAGGTGCTCGCGACGCTCGACGTGCTCGTCGACTACGAGCGCACCGCGCTGGTGCCCGCGCTCCTGCTCTACCACCCGTCCCGCCCCGTCGTGCTCAAGACGCTGGAGCTCTTCGCGGCGTCCAAGCGCTCCGACTACCTGCCGATCGCGCGGCGGCTGCTCGAGCGGGAGGACCCCGAGATCCAGGCCGCCGCGATGCACGCCATGGCGGGGCCGCTCGACGAGGCGGAGCTGCGAAGCGAGCTCGGCCACGACCACGGCCGGCCCGCGCGCGCCGCGGTGCTGGTGGGCCTCGTCGCCCGCGGGCTCGACGCCGACGGATCGGCGCGGGAGGAGCTCCGGCAGTGCACCGAGAGCGCGGAGCCCATCGTCCACCTCGCGCTCGCCCGGGCGATCCGGCTGCGCGCGGATCCGCGGTTCGCCGATCTCCTCGACGCGATGGCGAAGAGCGAGGACCCCGAGCTGGTGGGTGAGCTCGCCGCGGCCTACGGCGCGATGGGCGACCCGGTGGGGATCCCGCACCTGATCGGCTGGCTGGGGCCGCGCTACTCGCGGCTGCAGGCGCGCGACGCGCTCGTGGCGCTCGGCGACCCGGCGCGCGAGGCGATGATCGAGGCCCTCGGCGACGTCACGCTGCCGCTCGACGTGCGGGGTCACCTGCCGCGCAGCCTCTCGCGCTTCCGCTCGGCCAAGACGGCGCGGGCCCTGTTCGACCAGCTCCTCGACGAGCCGGACGGATGGGTGGCCTACAAGATCCTGCGGGCGCTGCGGCCGCTGCGCGAGTCGATGCCGGACCTGCGCTTCGACGAGCGCGCGCTCACCCGCTTGATCCGCGACAACCTCGAGCGCGCCGCCCGGGTGCTCTCGCGCCGCGTCGCGCTGGCGCGGGGAGTGGCCGAGGATCCGTCGCGCGCGACGCAGGGCAGCGAGCTGCTCGAGCCCGTCCTCCTCGACAAGCAGAACCAGGCCCTCGATCGCGCCGTCCGCCTCGTCGCGCTGCTCTCGCCCAAGGAGGACCTGCGCCGCATCACCAACGCGCTGCGCCACGGCGATCGGCGACGCCGCGCGGAGAGCCGCGAGCTGCTCGGCGCGATCGCCCCGAGCGCGGTCGCCCCCGCCCTCGACACCCTCCTCGCCGACGACCCGCTCGAGGACCGCCTCGCGCGGGCGCGCGCGTCGATCGAGGCGCCGCCGGTCGAAGCGGACTACGCCACGCTGATGAAGGCGCTGCTCGAGGACGAGAGCGAGGCCGTGCGCGCGGTCGCCGCCTACCACGTCGGGGAGCTCGGGCTCGTGGAGCTGCGCGACGACCTCGCGCGGGCCTGCGAGCTCGTCTCGGGGCTGACGCGTGACGTCGTGGTCCGCGCGCTCGAAGATCTCGACGTCGCCCGCCGGGAGGTCGCCCGTGGCTAGATCGCTCGTCAACACCACGCTCCGCGTCCCGATGCCGCTCGGCCGCCTCGATCAGGCCGCCGATCTCGGGCGCGTGGAGCGCATGCTCGCGCTGCGCGCGTTCCCCGGGTGGCACGACCTCCGCTCGGACGAGCTCGCGACCCTCGCCGCGATCGCGCACCCGCGCCTCGCGCCCGCCGGGACGGTCCTCGTCGCGCCGGGCGAGGAGGTCGACCGCCTCTTCCTCGTGGTGTCGGGCGAGGTCGAGGCGAAGCTCGGGAGCCGGGTCCTGGGGCGCTACGGCCCGGGCGACTCCGTCGGCGGGCTCGTCGCCTTCGGCGGCGCCGCGGACGGCTACTTCGCCACCGCGGTCGAGGACACGACCATGCTCGTGCTCCGCACCTCCGAGCTCGAGGAGGTCTTCGAGGATCGCTTCCGCGTCCTGTCGCACGTGCTCCGCGAGCTCGCGCGGCAGATCATCCGCCTCCGCAAGCGGATCCTCCCGACCGCGGGCTTCCCGCCCGACGCGAAGACCGGAGACGCGTGCCCGGCGCGGTCCCTCGACCTGGTCCAGCGCATGTTCTACCTGCGCAAGAACCTCGGGATGGAGGGGTCGAGCATCGACTCGGTCGCCGTGCTCGCGAAGACCGCGGAGGAGATCCGCCTCGGGCCCGGCGAGGCGCTGTGGCGCACGGGCGATCCGCCGACCTCGATGGTCGCGATCCTGTGCGGGCGCGTGCGCTGCGAGAGCGCCGAGGGGCACGTCTTCGAGCTCGGCGCCGGCGACCTCGCCGGCAGCCTCGACGCCACCGCGGAGCTCCCGCGCTGGTACGACTGCCACGTCGTCGACGGGCTGGTGGGGCTGCGGATGTCCCACGACATCACGTTCGACGTGTGGGAGGACCACCCGGAGCTTCCGCTCCGCCTGCTGCGCGCGTTCAGCCGCTCCGTGCTGGCGCTGCTCGATCGGGACGCGACGTGACCACGCGGTCCCGGCCGCCGCGCTTCGCCTCGTAGAGCGCGGCGTCGGCCCGACCGAGCAACGCGGCTTGCGCCTCGCGCCCGTCGCGCGCCGCCACGCCGATGCTCACCGAGAAGCGACCGAGCGGCTGCGATTCGGCCCCGCGCACCTCGAGCGCGGCGATCTCGGCGCGCAGCTTCTCGGCGACCTCGGCCGCCGCGTCCGGCCCCGTCTGGGGCAGCAAGACCCAGAGCTCCTCGCCGCCGACCCGCGCGACCGTGTCGACCTCGCGGGTGTGCTCCTCGAGGATGTGCGCGAGCGCGACGAGCGCCGCGTCGCCCGCGGCGTGTCCGTGGGTGTCGTTGAGGTGCTTGAAGTGGTCGATGTCGAGCGCGAGGAGGCTCAGCTCGTGGCCGTAGCGGTCCGAGTAAGCGAGCGCGCGCACGAGCCGCCGGTCGAAGAGGCGCCGGTTCGGGAGCCCCGTCAGCTCGTCGTGGGTCGCGAGCTCCTCGAGCCGCTTCACGAGCTGCGCGTTGTGGATCGCGAGCGCGGCCTGCGCGGCCACCGCCTCGAGGTAGCGCGCCGCGAGCTCGCCGAGCGGGTCGTGCTCCGGCCGCGTCAGGACGAGCAGCCCGATCTCGTCGTCGGCGTGGGTGATCGGGATCGCGGCGAACGAGCCCGTCCGCGGCAGCTCGTCCCAGAAGCCCACCGCGCGCGGCGCGCGCGACACGTCGGGGACGACCATGACGCCGTGATCGAGCGCCCACGGGCCGCCGCTCGGGCGGTCGACGGAGCGACCGACGGGCGACTCCTCGAAGCCCCACGCCGCCCCGATCTCGAGGCCGCCGTCGTCGGTGCGCAGGAGCACGGCGAGCCGGGACGCGCGCAGCGCCGGGCCGATCCGGGTGACGAGCACGTCGAGCACGCGATCGAGGTCGTGGCTGGAGGTGCTCTCGCGCAGCACCTCGAACAGGAGCGAGCGCTCGGTGAGGCGCTGCTCGAGCTCGCGCTGCTTCTCGGCGAGCTCGTCGGCGAGCTCGAGCTCCCGCTGCTTCACCGCGAGCTCGCGCTGGCCGTCGATCAGGTCGCCCTGGAGCATCGTGACCTGCGCGAGGACGCGGTTGAACGAGCGCGCGATGCGCCCGACCTCGTCCTCGCCCATCTCCGGGACCCGCTGGAGGAAGTCGCTCTGCTTCACGCGCGCGTCGAGCGACTCCGCCAGCGTCGTGAGCCGACCGCCGAAGGAGCGCCGCACGACGACCGCGGCGGCCAGGCCGCCCGCGAGCGCCGAGGCGAAGAGCGCCAGCCACCACCACCACGGATCCAGATCGGACCCGCCGTGCGCGAGGTAAGCGGAGCCCTGCAGCACGGCGCCAGCGGCGGCGCCAGCGATCAGCGCGGCCAGGGCGACACGGAAGGCCGCCTTTCGGAAAGCGGACATGGGAGGTGGTCAGACGAACGAGGCCCGGAGCGGAGTTGCTCCGGGCCCCTGCTACTGGCGATGAGTGGAGTTGAACCACTGACCTAGCGCGTATGAAACGCCCGCTCTAACCAACTGAGCTACATCGCCGATGTCGAGGGCGCGCAGTATAGGTACGAGCAAGTACCTGTCAACGGCCCTCGGGGTCCTCGTGACCGCGCCAGGTCGTCCCCCGAAACGCGCCGCTCAGGCGCTTCCACGAGGGCTTGGAGTCCTCGTCCTGCACGGTGAGGACGCGCAGCCGCAGGACGACCCGCTTCACGTGGCTGGTGGTGACGTAGTCGGCCCGGGGCGGCTCGCCGACCTCGAAGACCGCCGCGTTCCCGGGGCGAGGCAGCGGGAAGGTCAGCTCGAGGCCCGACTCGCCCCGGCGCTGGCCCCCGGTGAGGAGCGCGCCGATCAGGCGGTTGCTCGGGTCGGGCTCGCCGGTCTCCGCGTTCGAGACGCCGAAGCAGCGCATCCCCCAGTCGACGTCGTAGACGGTGTTCTGCGTCCAGATCTGGAGCGCGCACCAGTCCTCGCTCGTCATCCCGGGCCGCCCCGGCTCGTAGACGAGCTCGACCTCGACGAACGGGGGCGGCGCGATGAGGGTGTCTCCGTTGAGCTCCACGCCCCCGAGATTATCACCGGTCTCACGCGAATGATCATTCACGTTCTAGGCAAGCGATCGTATTTGACCTTGATTCGACGCGAATGATCGTTCACGTTCGTGGCGATGGCGACGCCGACGCGCGACACGATCCTGGACGCGGCCCTCGGGGTGTTCGCCGAGCGCGGCTTCCACGGCGCGTCGATGCCCGTCCTCGCCGAGGCGGCCGGCGTCGGCTCGGGGACGCCCTATCGCCACTTCGAGAGCAAGGAGGCGCTCGTCAACGCGCTCTACCGGCGCACCAAGGACGCGCTGATGGGCGCCCTGCTCGTGGACTTCCCGTTCGACGCGACCGAGCGCGAGCAGTTCCGGGTCTTCTTCTTCCGGCTGGTCGGGTTCTTCCGCGAGCACCCCGACGCGTTCGACTTCCTCGAGCTGCACCACCACCAGCCGTACCTGACGGCCGACAACCTCGAGCTCGAGCGCCGGGCGCTGGCCCCGGTGCTCGCGTTCTTCGAGCACGGGCGGCGCGCTCGGGTGACCCGGGCGATGGCCCCCGAGGCCCTGCTCGCGATCGTGTGGGGCGTCTTCTCCGGCCTCTTCAAGGCCTGGCGGCTCGGCCACCTGACGGCCACCGACGAGCTCTGGGCGCAGGCCGAGGCCAGCGCCTGGGACGCCATCCGGCGTCCGGATCCCGACCATCCAACCATCCGCGAGGGGGAGCCATGAACCTGAACGAATCGACGCGCGCCACCGACCGCCGGCCCCTCGGGCCCGAGCACCTCGACGACCTCGCCCGCCTCTCCGTCGCCGAGCTCGGCGCGCTGTACCGCGACGCGCCCGCGCCGACGTCGCTCGAGGATCTGGCGGGCGCCCCCGTGGGCCGGATGCTCACCGTGCGCGGCATCGATCGACCGCGCCGGCGCGCCGGCGTCGCGCAGCTCGCCCGGGCCGGCTTCTTCCCGTGGCGGGGCAAGAGCTTCGAGGCGTTCGACCACGAGCGCGGCGAGGGGATCAACCGCACGACGCTGCTCGGGGAGCGCTTCAAGTTCGGGCTCAGCTTCGATCGCTCCGCGATCGACGGCGGGCCGTGCGTCCTCCTCGACTACGACCGCTCCGACAACCCGTGGCCGATCCGGCAGATCCGCGACGAGCTGCGCGAGCTGCGGCCGGGCCTGTTCCTCGGCCCGGCGCTCTGGAAGACGAAGCGCGATCCGGTGCTCGTGCTCTGGTTCGCGATCGACAACCGATAGGCGACGTCCCCCGTGGGGCCGGGTGTGCTACGCCCCGTCCGTCGTGCGTTCCCCCTGGCTGAAGGTGGGCCTGCCGCTCGGCGCGGCGGCGCTGATCGCGGGCGGGTTGGCGGTGGCGAGTCAGCTCGTCGGCGAGGCGGTGGTCCTCTCGCCCGACGGCCGCCCGGTCGAGGCGGCGCCCCATGACGGTGGCCTCGACGCCGGCGCCGACGAGCCGGCGCCGCCCGACGCGGGAGCCCCCGACGCGTCCTGGCGCTACGACCGGCAGGGCGCGCTCGTCCGACCGCCGGCTGACGAGGACTACCGGTGCCGGCAGCCGGCGGTGGAGATCGAGGCGAGCGAGGGGTGCGCGGCGGGCCGCCCGTACCCGCACTGTCGCTGGCGCCTCCCCGACCCCGAGGGGGACGCGTACGAGATCTGGCGCAACACCACCGACGATCACCGCTGGGCCCGGCCGGGCCTGGTGTCGCTGCTGCTCGCTACGGCGGCGGAGTACCAGCGGCGCTGGCCCGGCGAGCACGTCACGATCGGTGACCTCGACGCGCCCGGGCCGCGCCACCAGACGCACGACCGCGGCGTCGACGTCGACATGTACCTGCTCGAGTCGATGATCGCCCGCAACGAGGGCGGCGGGCGCTACCCGGACAACTACGAGGGCCGCTCGCGCGCCGAGGTCCGGAGCATGCGCGCGCGCGTGATGGACCTCGGCAAGATCCTCGCGACCTGCGCGAACGGTCAGATCCGCATCTACTACAACGACCCCGACGTGGTCCGACCGTTCCGGGCCTGGTTCGACGAGCGCGGCTACGTGTCCGAGGTCGGCAACGCGATGCAGATGCACAACGAGCTGCACCGCTTCCACTACCACCTGACGGTGGCCGACTCGACCGAGCCGCTCCCGACGGAGTGAGCCTGCCTATCGGGCGAGGCGGACGCCGGCGAAGATCTGCCGGACGTGCGGCTCGTACCAGTTGCGGAAGGTGACCCGCGCGACCGCCGGGTGACTGACGAACGAGCCGCCGCGCAGGACCCGGTGCGCCCCGTCGAAGTAGGGCGCCGAGTAGCCGCGATACGGGAACGGCTCGAAGCCATCGTAGGGAGCAAAGGTCGTGGACGTCCACGCCCACGCGTTCCCGCGCCGCGCGCCGGCCGCTTCGGGTCGCGGCCCGCTGCGATCACCGCCGAGCGCGTCGTCGTCGGTGGCTCGCGCCGCGAGCTCCCACTCCGCCTCGGTCGGGAGGCGCGCCTCGTGGAAGCGCGCGAACGCCTCGGCCTCGTGGAACGAGACGCCCACCACCGGCTCGTCCGCAGGCAGCGCGTGCAGCCGGCCGTCGAGCCGCCACCGCGAAAGCGCCCCGCTCGCGTCGCGGCTCCAACCGCGCGGGTGCTCGGCGCCCGTCGCCCGACGCCACGCCCACCCCTCGGCGCTCCACAGCGCCTCGCGGTCGTAGCCGCCGCCCGCGCGGAAGGCGTCCCACGCGCCCACCGTGGCGAGGCCCGACAGCTCGAAGGGCGCCACCTCGACGCGGTGCGGCCCGCGCTCGTTGTCGTAGGCGAGCCAGCCGTCGGTGCCCATCGTGAACGCGCCCCCGTCGACGGCCACGAACCGCGGCGCCCCCTCGAGCGACGGAGGCGGCGGCGGGGCCGCCCCGACCTCGAGCGCGAGCTGCCGCACGATCGCCATCGTCTCCTGGTGCTGGCGCTCGTGCGCCTCGACGAACCAGCCCACGAAGCCGGCCCGCTGCAGCGGATCGTCGCCCTCGAGGTCGAGGTCCGGGAGCACCTCGAGGGCCGCGTCGCGGACGCGCGCGAGGTAGCCGAGCAGCTCCGCCTTGGGCGGCTGCTGGCGGCGCTCCGCCTTGGGGCAGCCGCCCTGCGACCACGCGCGCACGTGCGGCTCGAAGAGCTCGGTCCGCCCCGCGCACTGGCCGAGCAGCCACTGCGCCTCGGTGAACGCCACGTGCCCGAGGTGCCAGCCGATCGGCGAGAACCCCTCGTCGGGCCAGGCGCACAGCGCCTCGTCGTCGAGGTCCTCGACAAACCGCAGGGTCTCGGCCCGCGCGTCGTCGAGGCGCGCCGCGATGGCGCCGGGATCGAGGCTCAGAGCGGCCGGCACGAGGAGGCTCCGTCGGGCGTCACGGTGAGCACGGAGCCCGACGCCACCTCCGCCCATCCGTCGCCGTCGAGGGGCTCGGAGACGACCTCCACGGCTCCGTCGCGCGCGCGCTCGTAGAGCGACGGCGCCTCCCCGTGCACCGCGTGCCGCACCGCGACGAGCCAGCGGCCGTCGGTGACGATCACGTTCAGGAGCGCCTTCTCCGTCGCCATCGCCGCGACCTCGCCGATCCAGTCGGCGACGATCCCGGTCGGGTCCGAGTCGTGCCCCGCGAGGCGCGTCATCAGGTGCGCGAAGAGGTGCTCCGAGTCCGTGTTGCCGACGATCGAGCCGTAGCGCGCGTCGTCGAGGGACTCCCGGATCTTGCGGGCGAAGCGCGGGTGGAAGGCGCGCAGGAACCCGTTGTGGGTGAACGTCCAGCGCCCCTCGACGAACGGCGACACGTTCGAGAGCTGCACCGGCATCCCCACCGTGGCCGAGCGCACGTTCGCCACCGCGCAGCGCGTGACGAGGTGCTTGCTCATGGATCGCACGTTCTCGTCGGCCCAGAGCGGCAGGATCGTCCGATACCGCGCCGGCCCGTCCTCGGCGTCCGAGTACCAGCTCATCCCGAACCCGTCGGCGTTGAGCACCGCCGTCTTCATCTCGCGCGGCGCGTAGCTCTGCACCTCGAGCGAGTGCTCGGGCGCGAGCCAGAGCGAGTGGAGGGTCCGCGGCGGGCCCACGTAGGCGGCGAGGCGACACATCGGCGAAGCAGAGCATAGGGCGCCGCGGCCCCAACGAAAACGCGCGCCCCCTGGATGGGGACGCGCGCTCTCTCACGGGAGGGGGCAGCCCCCTCCAGCCAACTCAGCGGCAGACGAGGAGGGTGAACTCCACGCGGCGGTTGGTCTGCTCGCTCAGCGTCTGCGAGCGGCCGCAGGCCTCCGTCGCGCGGGGCTGCGTGGAGCCGTTGCCGACGGTCGAGATCAGCTCGCGCGGGACGCCCATCATGACCAGCTCGGAGGCGACGCTGTCGGCGCGCTGCTGCGAGAGGATCATGTTGTTCAGCTCGTTGCCGCAGGTGTCGGTGTGACCCTCGACGCGGACGCCGCGGATGTCGTTGCGCGCCTGGGCGCTGGCCACGAGCTCCCGGAGGATCTCGCGGTTCTGCTGGTCGATGGTGGAGCCGCCCGTCGGGAAGTTGATCAGCATGGGCATGTGAACCCACTGCTCCGCGCACGGCGGCGCCTGGACCACGACGGGCTGCGGCGGCGGCTGCGGCTCGGGTTCACGCCCTCCGCAGGCCATGAGCGCAGTGGCACCAAGAATGAGCAAACCGAGAGCAAACCGTCGATCGACCATGTGTGTGTCCTCCCAACTTTCCGTGTCGAGGCGCTTTGGTAGCACTCCGGGGCCGCGGGAGGAAGCTCTCCGCCACGCGTTCGTAGCTTCAGAGCGAGATGCTCGCCCGCGACCACCACTACCTCTTCAGCCACACCCACCTGCGCAACCAGGCCCTCCGCGATCCCGAGAAGGTCGTGACGGAGCTCCGAGGCGCGGTCCGAGAGTCGTTCCTGTTCTTCCTGTGGGAGCAGGTCGAGGGCGTCGCGTCGACCCCGGTGAACGGCGCGGGCCTGGGCGTCGAGGGCGTCGACGCGCTCGGCGCGGGCACCCTCGCGGTCGTCCGGCTGCCCGAGCCCGAGGCGCCGACCGAGTCGTTCTACGCCGCGATCTACGTGGCCCCGGCCGGGGCGCGCTACTTCGTCTTCGACCGCACCGCCGCCGACCCGACGAAGGCGACGCTCGCCGAGCTCGAGCTCGACGAGACCCGCATCGCCCTCGGCCAGCACCCGGCGACGAAGGACGCGCTCCTCGCCGCGCTCGTCGCCGAGCTGACGGGGCCCGTCTCCCAGCCGCCGGCGCCGATGTCGCAGCCCCCGGTGACCGCGCCGACCCAGATGATGCCGTCCTTCCCGGGCGCGCCCGGCCCTTCGTACCCCGGCGCCCCCTCGAACCCGGGCGCCTTCTCGAGCCCCGGCGCCTTCTCGAGCCCCGGGATGCACTCGATGCCCCCGATGCCGCCGCCGGGGATGCCCCCGATGGCCCCCGCGCGCCCCGCGCCGCGCCGCAAGACGTGGCTCTGGCTGCTCGCGATCCCGCTCGTGGCGCCGCTCTTCTGCTGCCTCGCGGTCGGCGTCATGGGCTTCGAGTCCGGGCTCGAGGACGACGCCGCGCTCGAGGTCACGACCGAGCTCTCCATCACGGGCGGCGACACCGAGCAGCTCGTGATCACCGTCTCGGGGCCCGACGCGCTCGACTCCTTCTCCGTCGAGGGGCCGGGCGCCGACGCCTGCGGCTACCTCTACTCCTACGGGTCGCGCGCGGTGACCTGCACCGTGGACCTCGCGGCGATCGCGGACGCGTCGCCGAGCTACCGCGTGACCGCCCGGGGCCACGGCGACCGCATGTTCGGCGAGAACCTCGAGGACTCGCGGCAGCTCGAGCAGACCGTCGAGGTGACCCGCACCCTCGCCCTCGAGTGGTCGGACGCGTCCCAGGGGACCGTCATCCGCGGCTTCCCGGGCCGGCTCCAGGTCACGCGCGACGGCTTCCTCCGCCTCGCCGGGGCGCCCGCCGGCGCGACGCTCATCGTGGGTCCGGACTCGAGCGCCGAGCCCGAGCCGCTCATCGCCCTCGATCTGGCCGCGCTCACCAACCAGGTCGGGGTGACCGCGGTCCTGCGCGACGGAGGCCGCATCACCGTGGAGGGCGTCACCGTGCGCCTCACCGACGGCACCCAGGCGACCGGCTCGGCGCAGATCAACGCGTCGGATCTCGGCCCGGCGCTCGCGAGCCAGTTCGCGCTGATGGGCGACGCGCAGCTCGGCGACGCCGGCGGCGAGGCGGCGCTCTGGCTCGAGGACGGCCGGGTGCGCCAGATCGTCGGCGCCCCGCGCACCGTCTCGGACGTGGGCCGCGTCATCGTCACGGAGAACCGGGAGGCCCGCTCCGGCACCTGCGGTCCGTACGCGCTCTACGGCATCGGTTACGGCGAGCGCATCCCGCGCATGCGCTGGATGGCCGACGTCACCGCCTACGATCGCGTCGAGGGCCGGCGCGTGGCGCGCCGCTCGTTCGGCGGGTCGCGACCGGACTGCCCCTACTCGATCCAGTCGGGCACCCGGGCGATCCACGGGGCTCGCGACGCGGGGCCGGACGCCGACGAGTACGCCCGCCGCTACCTCGTCCCCGAAGGCGAGACCTGATCGTTCAAAGCTTCCTGCCGCCCCGCACGTCGTAGGCGGCATGGATGTCTCGCTGGTCCTCACGCACCGATGCAACCTCGACTGCGGCTACTGCTACGCAGGCGAGCATCACAAGACCGACATCGAGGACGCGGTGCTCCGCCGCGGCGTCGACCTGCTCTTCGCCGACGGCTCGAAGCGCGCGCAGCTGAGCTTCTTCGGAGGCGAGCCCTTCCTCGCGTTCGACGCCATGCGCCGGGCCACCGCGCTCGCGGAGGGCCGGGCCGAGGAGCGGGGCGCCGAGCTGGTCCTGCAGTGCACGACCAACGGGACCCGCATCCGCGAGGAGCAGCTCCGCTTCATCCTCGAGCACGACGTGCAGGTGACGGTGTCGATCGACGGCATCCGGGAGGCGCACGACGCGAACCGGCCGTCGGCGGGCGGCAAGGCCAGCTTCGACGCCGTGTACGCGGGGCTCCGGACGCTGCTCGACGCGGGCGCGCGGGTCGACGCGATGATGGTCATCACGCCCGAGACCGCCGAGCACGCGTACCTGTCGGCCAACTTCCTCTGGAGCGAAGGCGTCCGCACGATCCGCGCGAACATGGTGCTCGGTCGGGAGTGGTCCGAGGCTCAGCGGGCGGAGCTCCGCGAGCAGCTCGTCTCGATCGGGTGGGAGCTCCTCGCCCGGCGGCTGCGCGGCGAGGAGGTCTCGTTCCGCCCCTTCGAGCCGGGCATGCGCGAGCAGCGAGGCGAGGCCGCGGCGCCAGGCCCGGAGCGCGTGAAGGTGGTGGTCGCGACGTCGGGGAACCTCTACCCGTGCGCCCCGATGGTCGGCGAGGACTCGGACACGGGCCCCGAGGCGGCGCTGCGGATCGGCCACATCGATCAGGACCCGGCGGCGATCCGCGCCGCGGCGTCGAGCCTCGGGGTGTCCTGCGATCGCGGCAAGGGCTGCCAGTGCGCGTCCTACCTGGAGACGGGGAGCCGCTACACGCCCGGGCAGATGGGCCGCTGGTACGGGCTCGTGTGCAACGAGATCGGCCGCACCATCGCGGAGAGCCTCGACCGCCAGGCGCCCCGCCCGGCAGCGCCGCGGCGGCGCGGCTTCGTGTGGGGCCTCGCCGCGATCGTCGGCGGCGCCGCGGTCGGGGCGCCGCTGCTCTCGGGCCTCCTCGCCGAGGACGACGCGCCGCGGCCGTGCCGCCTCCGGAGCCGCAAGGCCGTCGCGACGCCCGATCCCGAGCTACCGATGCCCGGCGAGATGGCCATGCCCGAGCCGGAGCCCGAGCCGATGTTCGAGGGGGAGATCCTGGAGCCCGAGCCCGAGCCCGAGCCCGAGCCGATGGTCGACGGAGACATCGCCGCGCCCTGGGACTGACGCGGGCCCGCGGCCATGCACTAAGATGCGGCCGTGCCCAGCCCCCTGATGCAGCAGCTGACCGCGGACCACCGGAACTTCGCGGTCTTCCTCGAGATCCTCGAGTCCCAGGCGGACCGCCTCGAGGCCGGAGAGCGCACCGACCTCGAGATCTGTGAGGTGATCCTGTCCTACCTCCAGCGCTACGGCGACCAGTGCCACCACCCGCGCGAGGACCTGCTCTACACGGCCCTGCGCGAGAAGGACGCGGTGGCCGCGCAGCGCTCCGCCGAGCTCGGCCGTGAGCACGAGGCCATCCACCGCGCGACGCAGGAGGCGCTCGCGGTGGTCCGCCGCGGGGCGGACGGCGAGGCCGTCGACGCGCTCTCCGTCGCCAAGCTGCTCCTGAGCTTCTCGTCGCGGTACCGGCTCCACTTCGAAGCCGAGAACGCGCACCTGTTCCCCGTCGCCGTCGACGTGCTCAGCCCGACGGACTGGGCGCGCATCGAGAAGATGGCGTCCATCATGACCGGCGCGGAGCGCGCTCTGCACATCCAGGATCGCTTCGTCGCGCTGCGCGACTACATCCACCGCATCGATCGCCTCAACCCCTGATCACCGCAGGCTGGCGGCGAGCAGGACGACGGAGCGCGGGCCGGCGCGGTAGGTCGAGCTCGACACCACGGGCGCCTCGGCGAGGTCGACCACGCACTCGTTCCCCTCGATCGTGGTGTCGATCACGCGTCGCCACGGCCGCTCCGCGGGCACGGGGGGGAGCTGGAAGTCGAGCGGCTCACGCCAGGCGTTGAGGATCGCGTGGATGAGCCGGCTCTCGCCGATCCCGCGGACCGTCAGCGCGAGGCTGTGCGAGTCGTCGGCGAGGTCGGGCTCGTGGAGCCGAACCCCGTGCAGCGTGACGCGCGAGCGCTCGAGGAACTCCGCGAGCGGCAGCCCGTGGTCGACCTGCGTCATGTCGAGCCCGAGCCGCAGGCGGCACAGGCACGCCGTGAAGCGAAGGACGTCCGCGTGCTTCTCGAGGAGCGACCAGTCCATCCACGACAGCTCGTTGTCCTGACAATACGCGTTGTTGTTTCCATGCTGCGTGCGCCGGACCTCGTCGCCCATCCCGATCATGGGCACGCCCATCGCGATGAGCGTCGTGGCGAGGAGGTTCTTCACCTGCCGGTTGCGGAGCCGCTCGATCTCGGGGTCGTCGGTCGGGCCCTCGACGCCGTGGTTCCACGAGTGCTCGTCGTTCGAGCCGTCGCGGTTCCCCTCGTGGTTCGCCTCGTTGTGCTTCCTGTCGTAGCTGACCAGGTCGTTGAGCGTGAACCCGTCGTGGCAGGTCACGAAGTTCACGCTGTGCTCCACCTCCTGAGGGCGCGCGGAGTAGAGGTCCGGGCTCGCGAGGAGCCGATCCGGCAGGCGCGCGGTCACGCCGTCGTCGCCGCGGAAGAAGCGCCGCACGTCGTCCCTGTAGCGGCCGTTCCACTCGCGCCAGCGATCGCCGGTGAACGAGCCGACCTGGTAGAGCCCCGCCGCGTCCCACGCCTCGGCGATGAGCTTCGTGCGCGCGAGCACCGGATCGCTCTCGATCGACCAGATCAGCGGCGGGTCCTTCATCGGCTCGCCCTTCGCGTCCCGCGTGAAGATCGACGCGAGGTCGAAGCGGAAGCCGTCGACGTGCATCTCGGAGACCCAGAAGTGAAGCGAGTGCACGATCATGCGCCGCACGATCGACTCGTTCGCGTTCAGGGTGTTGCCGCAGCCGCTGTAGTTGGCGTAGCGGGACGGGTCGCCGCGCTCGAGGATGTAGTACGTCTCGTTGTCGAGCCCGCGCCAGCAGAAGGTCGGCCCGTTCACGTCCCCTTCGGCGGTGTGGTTGTAGACGACGTCGAGGATCACCTCGATGCCCGCGCGGTGCAGCGCCTTGATCATGTCGCGCACCTCGTCGAGCACCCCCTGCGGGTCCTTGGCCCGCGCGTACGCGGGGTGCGGCGCGAAGAACGAGACGGGCGCGTAGCCCCAGTAGTTCACCACTCCGGGCGGCGCGTCCGCGGGATCGAACGCGAGGATCGGCATCAGCTCGACGGCGGTGATCCCGAGCTGCTTCAGGTAGGGGATCTTCTCGATCAGCCCCGCGTAGGTGCCGCGCGTCTCGGGCGGCAAGCCGCTCGACGGATGCGCGGTCAGGCCCTTCACGTGCGCCTCGTAGATGATCGTCTGCGCGAACGGTCGGCCGAGCGGCGCGTCGCCCTCCCAGTCGTAGCTCGCGAGGTCGACCAC
Organism: Sandaracinaceae bacterium; assembly: GCA_020633195.1. Classification (GTDB taxonomy): domain Bacteria; phylum Myxococcota_A; class Polyangia; order Polyangiales; family Sandaracinaceae; genus JACKEC01. Next base: position 184,604 of record JACKEC010000021.1, read on the forward strand.
CACGCTCTTCATCGAGGCGCCAAGGTCCCCGCGCGCGTAGCGGTCGTAGCGCCGCGGGAACGCGACCGCGTGAGCATAGGGATCGAGAAGGAGCGCCTCGGGGTCGTGCCGCAGGCCATGCGCGGGCACGTGCGGACCGTGGACGCGCCACCCGTAGACCTGCCCGGGACCGAGGTCGGGCACGCGCACGTGCCAGTACGAGAAGCTCCGGTTCGCTCGGCGATCGAGGCGGATGACGCGCGACGGACGCGTGTCGTCGACGTCGTCGAAGAGGAGCAGCTCGACCGCCGTCGCGGTGCGCGCCCAGAGGGAGAAGTTGACGCCCTCGCCCGGCGTGTACGTGGAGCCCTGCGGGTACGGCAGGCCCGCCTCGCTCAATGCCACGGCGACCCTCTCACGGGGCCGAGGATACCCGAGCAAAGGCCGCTCGGGTTGACGCGGTCGCGTGGTATGGACGCGGTCGAGACCATTTGGGGGCGCTGACGCGTCAGAAGCGGACGACGATGACGACGACGCGACGAGCAATTCTCACACTCGCAATCGTTCTCCTCTCTCCGCTCGCCGCTCGGGCGAACGGAGAGCCGGTCACCGATGGCGCGAGCGTGGGCTACGAGATCGCTCTGGCGGGGGCTCCCCGCGGTGAGCGAGGGCACGTGATGACGCTGACCGGCGTGGGCTACGAGGTCGAGGGCCTCGCGTCCCTGCGCGCGGTGAGCGGGCTCGAGATCGTGGGCTCGGTGACGGAGCGCGACGAGCGAGGCGTGGCCCGCGTGATCGTCACCACCGCGACCGCGCGGACGACCGCGGGCGGCCGGTTCACCCTGCGGGTCGACCTCCCCGATCGACCGCTGCGCAGCCCCCAGCTCGAGCTCGACCTGCACCGGCTGCGGCAGCCCGGGCGGCGCTTCGTCTACGGCCTCTCGACCTACGGGGACGTCGCGCTCGATCTGCTCACCGATCGCAACCGCTACCAGCCGGGCGAGCTCGTGCGCGCGTGGCTGCGCGTCCGGGGGATCCGCGCCGAGGCGCCCATCGCGGGCCAGCGGGTGAAGATCACGCTCTACGACCAGAGCGGGCAGCCGCTCGGAGATCACGAGGCGACGACCACGGCGTCGGGCGCGGTGACCGCGGAGCTCGAGCTGCCCGACACCGCCGAGGCCGGCCAGTACCGCGTGCGCGCCGAGGTGCTCGGCGCGGAGGGCGGCCCCGAGGTGAGCCGCACGATCCAGGTGTGGCGACGCACCGTCGAGCGCCTCATGGCCGAGGTCGAGCTCGACCGCGCCGACGAGGACGGCGTCGCGCTCGTGCGCCCGGGCGGGCCGCTCGCCGGGCGCGTGATCGTGACGACCCCGAGCGGGACGCCGGTCCGCGGCGCGACCGTGGAGCTCCGCGCTCGACAGGGCGCCGCGGTGACCACGCTGACGACGAACGGCGAAGGCGTCGCGGCGTTCGACCTCCACGCGCCGAGCTTCCTCGCCGGCGACGTCGGCTCCGAGACCGTGTCGGCGCGCGTCGTCCACACCGCTTACGGCACGATCACCGCGTCGGCCGGCTACCTGATGGCGCGCGTCCCCGCGGTGGTCAGCGCGACCGCGCGCGGCGGCGCGCTGATCCCCGAGGTCGACTCGACCGTCTACGTGAGCGTCAGCGACCCGCGCGGTCGGCCGCTCGTGCGCGGCACCGAGGTCGTCGTGCGCGGCGCGGGGCTGCCCGCGGACGGACGCGTCGCGACGCTCGACGAGAAGGGCTTCGCCGAGGTCGTGGTCCAGCTGCCCCGCGGCGCCGCGTCCACGATGCGCGGCGGCGACTGCGCGGGGCGCGTCGCGGCCACGTTCGAGATCGAGGTGCGCACCGACCCGCCGCGCTTCAGCCGCTCGTGCGTGTCGGTCTCGGGCGACGCCGAGCTCGGCGTCGAGGTCACCAGCGCGCCGCTCGCCGCGCCGGGCAGCACCGTCGACGTCCGGGTCCGGCGCCGCCCCGCCGCGCGCGGCCGCGCGGTCCTCGTCGAGGCGCTCTTCGGCGGGCGCGCCGTCGCGTTCACGTGGATCGACGGCCGCGCCGACACCGGCGACCTCACGATCCCCGACGACCTGCTCGGCATCATCCAGATCCGCGCCCGCGCGCTCCGCGACGCCAACGACCGCGAGGACGCCGACGAGCCCGGCGCGACCGCGTTCGGCATCGGCGCGTTCGACGCGGTGCTCGTTCGGCCCGCCGACGCGTTCTCGCTGTCGGTGAGCCCCGAGCGCCCGCGCTACCTCGTGCGCGAGCCCGCGACCGTGTCGATGGTCGCGTCCCAGGCGACGGCGAACGGCTGGGCGGCGCTGCTCGTGCGCGACGAGTCGGCGCACGGCGGCGAGGGTCCGTGGGATCTCTACTGGATGCGCGGCGCGCTCCACGAGGCCGCGCAGCAGCCGGCCAACGAGACCAACGCGCGGTTCCTGCGCGCGTCGCTGTCGGGCTCGCTCGGGGTGGACCCGGAGCCGCCGCGGCCCCCGGAGCTCGAGCCCCCGTACTGGCGCAACTCGCGGCACCAGCGGCCGTACACCGAGGGGCTGCAGGCCGGGCGCGGCGTGCTGCGCGACCCGACCGCGCTGCGCGAGGAGATGCTGCGGCGCGGCCTGGGCTCGTTCGAGATGCTGCTCGAGCAGACCGTCGCCCAGCTCGGGCCGACGGCCGCCGACCGCGCGCCCGTCGTGCAGGGTCGCGGCTTCCACCCCGGCGTGATCGCGCACCTCGTCGCGCAGCACCGGATCACCTCGCGCGGCGCGCGCACCCTCGGCGGCGAGCCCCTCACCGTCGGCATGATCGAGGCGGCCGACCCCGGCTTCTCGTTCGACATCGTCGGCCGGCGGGTCGCCCGGCAGCGCCTCTCGAAGCTGCTCCTCGCGCTCCTGAACCTGACCGACCCCGACAACCAGAACGCGCAGCGCGCGAGCGCCAACCTGCCCCCCGAGCGGTGGCTCGGCACGCTGGTCCAGCTGAACATGGTGCAGGCCTCCGACCTGACCGATCCGTGGGGGCACCCGTACGTGCTCCGGCGGGTCACGGGCCGCCGGCCTCGCGTCGCGGTGAGCGAGCGCGCCCTCGACTGGGAGCTCGCCTCGCCGGGTCCCGACGGCCGCCTGAACACCGCCGACGACGTCAACGATCCTTTCGCGCGCGCGGTCCCCGCGGGCACGCCCTACGCGGTGACCAGCGGCGAGGAGACGCTCATGCGTCAGCTCTCGGCGCTCGCGCCCGCCTCGATCGTCCTCACGCGCATGAGCCAGGCGTACCAGCGCCTGTCGCTCGCGGCCCAGGAGGAGCAGGTCTCCGGTCCGGTCGGGGCGTCGGGCAGCGAGATCGCCGACGAGGACATGGCGTTCGCCGAGACCGAGAGCACGGGGCGCGGCCGGCGGTCCGGCGGCGGCGGCGGGGAGGCCGCGAGCGACTCCCCGCTCGCGGGCCTCGACGGGCTCGACGACGAGGGCGGCAACGGCTACGCGGCGCGCGCTCGGCCGACGCAGGCGATGGCGCCGCCGCCCCCCCCGGGCGCTCCCTCGCCCGAGCCCGTCGTGGCGGCGGAGATGCAGCAGCGGCTCGAGGAGCACCGCGCCGAGGCCCTCGGCACGCTCATCCGCGAGGACTTCCCCGCGACCCTCTTCTTCGTCGGCGAGGTCCCCCTGACCAACGGCCGCGCGCAGGTCGAGGTGCCCCTCGCGGACGCGCTCACGACGTATCGCCTCGAGGCGATCGCGTGGACGCCGAGCGGCTGGACGACGAGCGGCGAGAGCCGCGTCCGCGTCGATCAGCGCGCGCTCGTCGACGCGCCCGTCCCGGAGTTCGCCACCGTGGGCGACTCGGTGCGCCTGCCCGTGCGGGTCGAGAACCGCACCGACGCGGAGCTGCCGCTGCGCATCGTGGTGCAGGCCGAGGGCGAGCTCTCGATCGCGCCGGTCGCGCCGATCGACGTGACGCTGCCGGCCCGCGGCGCGCGCGAGTCGGTCGTCGAGATCGCGCTGCGCGAGCCCGGCGAGGGGAGCCTCGTCGTGAGCATCGAGAGCGGCGGCGAGGGCATCGACGCCGTGCGCCGCCCGCTCCACGTGCAGGCCGACGCCCGGACCGCGCGCGATCGGCGCGTGGCCCTCGTGGACGGCGCGACGGACCTGGGGATCGACGTGCCCGCCGAGGCGAGCGAGCGCGGACCGGGCCAGCTCCGGCTGAGCGTCGGCGCCCGCCTGTTCGGCGACGTCGACGGCGCAGACGGATCGCTCTGGGCCGCGTGGACCCTCGCGATGGCGGGCGAGCCGCTCCCCGAGGCGCTCCAGGAGCGCGCGCACGGGTTCGTCAGCTACGAGGACTACGGGCAAGACGCCTTGCGTGATCCGATGCAGAGCGCGCTCGCCCTCGGCGCCACGTGGCGCGACGACCGGCTCAGCGACGCGGACGCCGCGCGGGCGCTCCGCTCGATCGGCCAGAACCTCCCCGCGCGCGAGCTGCTCCGGCAGATCGACGCCTCCAACTTCGGCCCGCAGCCCGCGTGGCTCCTGCTCGCGATGGCGCCGATGGCGCGCGACCTCGACCGCCGCCCCGCGCTGCGCGAGGACGCCGCGACGCTGCTCCAGCGCCTGCGGGAGATCACCGCGATCCACGCGACGGCGATGAGCGACGCCCCGAACGACTGGTCGCGCGCCGCCGCCGCCCTCGCGCTCGCGGGCGGCATGGACGCGCGGGCCGAGGAGCTCGTGCGACGCACCGCGCGGCACCTCGTCCGCGTCGACGGCACCGCCTGGGTCGAGCCCGAGCAGCCCCAGGGCCGCGAGCCCCGCGCGCAGCCCACGGCGCTCATGGCCCTCGCGCAGATCGCGCTCGGCCGCCGCACCCACGCGGTCTCGCTGGTGCGCGCCCTCGTCGACATGCACCTCGACGGGTCCACGCCCCCGCCGCCCTGGATCATCGAGGGCGACATCGTGCCCCGGCCGTATTTCGACGGGACCGACCGCTACCTCGCCGCCGCGGCCGCGGCGCGCCTCACCACGGGCACCGCCGGCCCCGCGCGAGTGCTCCTCGACGGAGCCCCGATCGAGACGACCGAGGAGGGCGGCGTGATCATCGCGCGTCTCCCCCACGTCGGGGCGCCGGGGGCGCACCAGGTCCGCGTCGAGCTGCCCGAGGGCACCGTCGCGCTCGCGCACTTCGCCGTCGCGTACCTGCTCCCGTGGGACCTCGCGCCGCGGCGCGACGCGCTGATCGAGGTGACGCTCGACGGTGAGCGCGGCGCCCGCGACACGCGCGCCGGGCTCCGGCTTCGCGTGCAGAACCGCGGCGGCCGCATCCTCACGCGGCCCGTCGTCGAGGTCGAGCTGCCCGCGGGCAGCGAGCTCGACGAGCCGACGCGCGAGCGGCTCGCGTCGCTGCTCCGCGGGGACGCGCACATGGAGGGGCGGACGCTGATCCTCCCGCTCCGGCCGCTCGCCCCGGCGGGGTGGGTCGTCCTCCCGCTGCCCGTCCGCTGGGCGCTCTCCGGCACGCTGCGCGGGCTCGGAACCGTCGCCTACGACGAGCTCGGCCCCGACCGCGCCGAGGCGCTGCCCGTCTCCGTCCTTCCGTCGCAGGGCGTCGAGCTCCCCGACGAGGGCCCCGAGCCGCAGCCACCCGACCCGGAGGCCTCGGACCCCGAGCGCCCCATCCGTCCTCCTCTCCCCATCGTCGAGCGCCTCGCGCCGGGAGGCGCCTGAGCCATGCGGAACCTCCTCCTCACCCTCGCGATCCTCTTGGTCCCCGCGCTCGCCAGCGCGCAGAACGCCCGCGTCCGCGTCTCCCGAGGCGGCGTCACCGGCGTCGAGATGAGCCTCGAAGGCGGCCTCACCGCGCCTCGCGGCGGCACGCTGCGCTGGATCGTCACCGCCTACGAGGTGGTGGGCCTCTCCGAGCTCCGCCCCGCGCAGGACGCGACCCTCCACGTCGCGACCTCGCTCGAGTCCGAGACGGACGACGCGTTCGAGGTCCACACCGACGCCTTCGGCCGTGCCCTCGTCGACCTCGCGGTCCCCGCGGACGCGCCCGGCTCCTTCACGACGGTGCTCCGGCTCGTCCACGCGAACGGGGTCCAGCGCCGCTACGACCTGAACGTCTCCGTCCGGGAGTCCGCGCAGATCGAGCTGCACACGGCGCGCACGAGCGTGCCGATCGGCGGCACGGTCCGGGCGTTCGGGCGCCTGGCGAACGCGACCACCCGCGTCGGCCTGGGCGGGCAGACCGTCCGGCTGATCCTGCGCGACGGACAGAACCGGCCCCTGGCCGCAACCGTCGAGGTGACGACGGACCCGGCGGGGCTCTTCGCTCACGCGTTCCGCCTGCCCGAGGACGTCCGCGGAGGGATCGCGATCGACGCGCGGACGACCGACGACGAGCACCCGGTGAGCCAGCGGACGCAGGCCACCGTCGGCGAGCCGCAGCACCCCGCGCTCATCGTGGCGGTGGCCCCGGAGCGCTGGCTCGTGCGCCCGGGCGAGCGGCAGTACGTCGACGTGATCGTCCGCAACCCGCAGGGCCGCCCCATGGCGGGCACCACCGTCACGCTCGACGGCGCCAACCGCGACGACGCGGGGCGCAGCGGCACGAGCGACGCGCGCGGTCGAGTCCGGCTGTCGTGGGAGGCGCCGCGCTACACCAGCGGGCTCCACGACCAGCAGATCTCGGTGACGGCCAACCGCGAGGGTTGGGGCCAGGGTCGCGGCGCGGCCGGCGTGCGCATCGCCGCCGACGCGAACGCCATCGCCATGGCCGTCGAGGGCGGATCGCTCGTGCCCTCGCTCGGCGGCCGCGTCTACGTCCGGGTCGTCCAGCCCGACGGCCGACCCGCCGGCGCCGGCGTCACCGTCAACGCGCAGGGTCCGCGGCTCCCCGCCGCGGGCGTGACCGCGACCACCGACGCCTCCGGCCTCGCGACCCTCGACGTCACCTTGCCGCGCAACGCGGGCGCCACGGGCGATCGCTGCGGCGGCGAGACCGCGACGGCGATCGACGTCACCGTCGGCGGCACCCAGCTCGCGACGTGCCTGGGCCTCGACCCCGACGCGGCCGCGCGCGTGCGCGTCGCTCGCTCCGTCGTCCGCGCGGGCGGCTCCCTCGACATCGAGGTCGACCGCGTCGCGGGCGCGGCTCGCTGGCCGGTCGAGCTCACCGTGCTGTCCCTCGCCGGCCCGAGCGCGATCGCCTCCGGGCTGCTCGCCGCGAACGAGCGCACCGCGAGCCTGACGATCCCGGACGACGCGGGCGGCCTCGTGTGGGTCCGCGCCCGCCCGCTGGTCGGCGCCGCCCGCGAGGTCGTGCGCGGCGGGGTGACCGGCGCGTGGATCGTGTCGAGCGATCCGATGACCGTCTCGGCGTCGCTCGGCGCCGACGGGCGCGCCGGGATCCGCTTCGGCGGCGCCGCGACCGCCGAGCGCAGCGCGTTCGTCGTCGCCACCCCCATCGACGACGCGCAGGCCCTGCGCGAGCGGCTCCTGCCGTCGATGTATGGGCCGCTCGGCGATCTGCGGCAGCCCCTCGGCGACGCATCCGACGCGCTGCTCGCCGCGGCGATCGCCGCCAACGTCACCCCGGACGAGGCCGCGCCGGCGGTGCTGCGCGGCAGCCAGACCATCTCGAGCCCCGCGCCGAGCAACCCCGTCGCGGCGGGGCTCCTCCGCGACCCGTGGCGCTCGCGCGCGCGGTTCGTCACCGGCCGGCTCGCGCTGATCGTCCGGGCGCTCGAGGGGTACGTGTCCTCGTCCATCCCCGAGCGCGTCGAGGACGTGGCCGTCCAGGGAGCCCGGGGTTTCACCTTCAACGGCCAGATCCTCGAGTCGGTGGCGCAGAGCGGCCAGCTCGGCCCCGCCGGCGCGACGGGCCTCGGCGGCGACCCCCTCACCATCGAGCAGCTCCAGCGCTTCGATCCCAGCCTGACCTACGACAACGTCGCGCGGCGGATCACGCGTGAGCGCCTCTTCAGCCTGATCGTGGCGCTCCGCACGTTCGTCGCGGGCCACGGCTTCGACCTCCCGTGGAGCCGCCTCGGCGATCCGAGCGAGTGGATGCGCCAGCTCCAGAACCAGTACGTCCAGGGGATCGGGCCGATCACGCGGCAGCACCTCGTCGACGGCTGGGGTCGCCCGTTCGAGCTGCGGCCCTCGCGGGGCGGGCGCTCGCGCTTCAGCTTCGTCGACCCGCTCGGCTCGTGGGAGATCGTGTCGGCGGGCCCGGACGGTCGCTTCGGCACCGGCGACGATCAGTGGGACCCGACCGCGCGCGTGCTGCGCTCGGGGACCCCGTACGCCGAGGCGGTCGGCGAGGACATCCTCGTCGCGCGCCTCGAGGGTGTCGAGCTCGGCCGCGCCAGCTTGCAGCTGCTCCGCAACGTCGAGCCCCGCGCGAACGCCGGCGGCGTCCCCTATCAGGCGAGCGAGCCGGCGCGCGCGCGCGCGCAGCAGCTCTGGAATCGGCTCCCCTCCGTCGTCGAGCCGCCGCCCGCGCCGCTCGGCCTGCGCCGGCCCGGTCACCCGGGCGATGGCGCCGGTGGCCGCGTCGAGCGCCTCGCCGCGTCGGGCGGCGAGGTCGCGATCGAGCTCGACGAGGAGCCCCGCACCTGGGGCGCGGTCGTCTGGGCGTGGACCGACGGCGGCTACGGCGCCGCGTCCCTCGCCTCGACCCTGGCCGGCTCGCCGCTGATCGTGGAGGCCGACTTCCCGCCGTTCCTCCACACCTCGGAGCCCGTCGATCTCGACGTCGTCGTCACCAACGTGACCGACGGCCCCCTCGCCCTGAGCCCCTCGGCGGAGGCCGCGGGCGTCTCCATCGATACCCCGGGCAGCCTCTCCATCGGGGCCGGCGAAGCCGCGCCGATGACCTTGAGGCTCCGCCCCGAGGCCCGCCCCGCGCGCGGGCACGCCCACCTCGACTTCGCGACCTCGGCCGCCGAGCGCGTGCGCCGCGTCGAGTGGTCGCTGCAGACGCTGGAGGGCTCCCACCCGCAGCGCCTGCGCGCCGCCGGGCTCGCGCGGGCACGGCCCTGGCGCGTGCGCTGGTCGAACCCTCGCGACGCCCGCTTCTCGGGGGGCCGCGTCGTGCTCCTGGCCCCGTCGGCGCTCGGCGCGGACCCCGACCTCGCGGATCTGCGCGAGCGAGATCCCGCGCTCGTCGCCTTCTCCGACGCCCTCGCGGGTCGCCGGTCCGACCCCGAGCTCTGGGCCCGACTGCTCCGACGGCAGCGCCCGGACGGGCTCGTCGAAGGCGACGACTCCATGCTCTCGACGGCCTGCGCCGCGGTGGCCTGGGCGTCCGCGGATCGGTACGACGCCGACGCTCGGAACGCGCTCGCGCGCGTGCACTCCGCGATCGCCGGGCTCGGTGATCCGACGGGTCGCGACCCCGGCCCCGAGGGCATCCGGACCGCCGCCGCCGCGCTCGGCGCCCTCGCCGCCGGCGGGGTCCCCGACATCGACGACCAGGAGGCCCTGGCCCGCGATCCCGTCGCTCGGCTCGCCGCCATCTTGCGCATCGCCCTGCGCCGCAGCGTCCGCAACTACCCGGAGGAGCCGAGCCTGCTCGCCCGGAGCGCGGCCGCGCTGCTGCTCGCCAACCCGCGCGACGCCTACGGCCTCGCGATGCTCGAGGCGGCCGAGCGTCACCTCGAAGACGCCCCCGACGGCGGCGCCCGCGTGGTGCCGTCGGAGGCGTCTGCCAACGACCTCGAGGCGCTCGCCGCCACGGCGGCGCTCGCGGTGGCGGCCCACCAGGCCGGGCGGAGGGACCTCGCCGACCGCCTCACGCGGGGCGCGCTCGGGCGGGATCACGTCGCCGCGCAGGCGGGCTCCGAGCTGATCTTCTGGCAGCTCGCCGGGGGCGCGTACGGCGCGCTCGGCGCGGACGCCGAGTCGGTCGACGTGGTGATCGACGGCCAGCGCCGCGCCGTCGCCCTCGAGGGTGGGCGCGGCGTGGTCGCGCTCGACGCGAGCGGCGACTCCCACGAGGTGGTGGTCGAGGCCGCGCAGGGCGCCGCGTTCGTCCGCGTGGAGGCGGTCGCCGCCCGGGACTTCGTGGCGCGCGGAGACGGCCCCTACGAGCTGCGCCTCGACGGAGACGTCGGGGACGCGGTGACCGGCGCGGGCCTCGAGCTCACCGTGCACGCGACCCGTCGCGTCGACCAGCCGACCGTGCTGTCCATCTCGCTGCCCGCCGGCGTGAGCGCCGATCCCACGCTGCGGGCGCGGCTCGGGCAGGTGGCGGGCGTCACCCGCGTCGAGGCCCGCGACCCCGCGTTCGTACGCCTGTGGCTGGCGCCGATGGGGGACGGGACCGACGTGACGATCCCCCTCGCGTTCCGCTGGACCGTGCGCGGCTCGCTGCGCGGGCTCGGGGTGATCGCGGCGCCGCTGGGTCGACCCGAGGCGATGACGGTGCTCGCGCCCCGCGGGCTCGAGGTGCCGGCCGTCGCCCAACCGTGATCCTTCCCGAAGGGTCTCCGCGCGGGCGAATGGCCGAACCCGCGCGCCGCGCCTCGTACTAGAGTCGGAGGGGTGAGCATCTGCCCTCACTGCGACGAGTGGCACGAGCCGGAGGTGGCGCGCTGCCCGCTGACCGGGGGCTCCCTCGACGACGACGTCACCGAGATGATGGATCGCTCCAGCCTCGACGAGCTCGCGTCACTCGTCGGGGTGATGCTCGACGACAAGTACGAGGTGCTCGAGCTGCTCGGCCACGGGGCGGTCGGCCGCGTGTACCGAGCCCATCAGCCCGCCCTCGATCGCCACGTCGCGATCAAGGTCCTGCGGCAGAGCTTCGCGGACACCACCAGCGTCCGCGATCGGTTCTTGCGCGAGGCGCGCGCCGTCGGCTGCGTGGAGCACCCGAACGTCGTCCAGATCTTCGACGCGGGGATGACCGACCAGGGCCTCCCGTTCCTCGTGATGGAGCTCGTCGAGGGCGAGCCCCTGAGCGCGCGGATCGAGCGCGAGGGTCGCCTGCCCCTGTTCGAAGCGCTCGGGATCGCCTCGCAGGTGCTCGCCGGCCTCGAGCAGGCCCACCTCGTCGGGGTGATCCACCGCGACGTGAAGCCCGACAACGTCCTGGTCACCGTCCGCGACGAGGCGAAGCTCGTCGACTTCGGGGTCGCCCACCTCGAGAACACCGAGGCGCAGCTGACCCAGCGCGGCGAGGTCCTCGGGACGCCGGCGTACCTGTCCCCCGAGCAGGCGATCGGGACCCGCGTCGACGCCAAGGCGGACGCGTGGGCCGCGTCGGTCCTGCTGTACGAGGCGGTCACCGGCCGGCGCCCGTTCGAGGGCAAGCAGTTCATGGAGATCCTCACCGCGGTGATGGCGTCCGAGCCGCTGCCCCCGAGCGCGCACCAGCCGGATCTGCCGGCCGAGCTCGACGCGCTCGTCATGGGCGGCCTCGCGAAGGACCCCGATCAGCGCACCGACGTCACCGCGCTCCTCGCGCGCGCACACCAGCTCAAGCGTCGCCTCGCCAACCTCGAGCTGCGCGACACGCGGATGGCGCCGCGGCGCATGAGCTCGCTGGCCGAGACGCTCGCCGCGCCGGACGAAGACGACCCCTGATCGTCAGGGCCCGACGGCGCGGCCGAGGTAGCCGAGCCGGATCCCCGCCGAGACGCTGATCGCGGCGCCGATGTCCTGCGCCGACTGGTGCTGCAGGTACAGGTTCGCCTGCATCACCAGGGCGAGCGGCCCGGCGAGATCGAAGGCCGCGTCGACGGTCCCCCGGAGGGTGCCCCGCGCCTGCGCCTCCGAGAACGCGAGGAAGTAGTCGAACGTGAAGGCCAGCCGCGCGAACTGCTGGTCCAGCTTGATCATGTCCCACGGCGCCAGGGTCATCGTGGCGCCGAAGCCGCCCTCGACGTTGGTGTCCGGCTGGAACACCTGCACCTGGAAGCCGCCGTTGATCTGGAACTGGAGCTTGTCCGCGAGCTGGAACCGGAACCCGAGCGTCGGTCGCGTGAGGAACCACTGGTAGCCGCGCGACTCGGGCGCCGTGAACTCGCTCTCGATGAACAGGTCGGCGGTCGGGTCGGGGAGGTACCACTGGTCGTCGCCCTCCCGCAGGCCTCGCCAGGACAGCGTGGACCGCGTCCGGATCTGATCGGCGGCCTCGACGAACTCGGAGCCCGTCGTCCCCGTCGGCTCGGTCCACGCGGTCCGGTAGAGGAAGTTCCCCGTGTTCTGCCAGGTCCAGTCGGGCGCCGCGGCGTTGGCCGCGAGGGTGACGTTGAAGCCGAACGTGATCACGTCGGCCAGCGACAGCTGGGTCGCGTCGTAGGCCGCAACCCGCGCACCGTCGGTGAGCGCGAAGCCGTCCGCGTCGCACATCCCCGGCATGGCGAGCATCGCCTCGGTGCACCGCCGCCGCGGGTTGTCGATGCTCGAGCCCGAGAACAACAGATCCGCGTCGGCCCTGAACTGCCACTCGAGCGTCCCGTCCGCGTCGGGCAGCGCCTGGCGGGGGTCCCCCTCCCGCGGCTGCTCGAGGTAGGCGAGGGTCGTCGTGCGCATCGACTCCTCTCCGAACGTCTGCCACTCGCCGAGCGTCCCGAGCGAGGGCACGGCCTCTCCGTCTCCGCCCGCGGCGAGGAAGCGGATCGTCACGACGCGGTATCGCGCGCGAGCCTCCGCGGGGTGACCCCCGATCTGCACCGCGAGGCTCGTCCCCGTGCCCGACCACGTGAGCCCGGGGGTCACCATGGTCCCCCGGTCCGCGGCGTTGCGCGCCAGCCGTTTGAGCCAGCGCTCGTCGACCTCGGCGACGAGGAGCGGGTCGTCGTACTCGAGCGCGATGTAGACGTCGCTCGCGGTGAGCGACCCCTCTCGTGCTTGGCGCCAGCGCGTGTCGAGCGCCTGCCGGTTGAGGATCGCGATGTCCGCGCCGGTCGCCTCGCGGAGGATCCGCGCGACCATCGACAGCATCTGGTCGACCTCGATCGGCTCGGACAACGTCGCCCCCGCGAGCGGCCGGCCCCACTGAGCGCAGTAGTCGGGGCCGATCCTCGAGATCCAACGGCGGACGGGCTCGGCGACCGAGATCCCACGCCCCTCGAGGGGCTGGGCGAGGAACTCGTAGCCGTCGCGCATCTCGAGGCTGTCGCGGATCAGGATCTCGACGCCGTCGTTCTCGGGGGGCCCGACCAGCACGGGTCGAACCGACTGCGGGCGGGCGAAGAGGAGCTCGTCCTGACCGCTCACGAGCATCAGGTCGGGGCGCGCGTCCTCGGGGAGCTCGGTGGCGAGGTTCAGCGCGCCCCCCTCGACGTGATCGTCGACCACCGCGAGCACGATCTCGGCGCCTCGCTCCCGCGCCATCCGGGTGAAGCGAGCGATGGTCGCGACGGGATCCTCGAGCACGATGCCGCGGGCCCGAACCGGTGAGATGAGCCCCGTCGCGTTGGGTCGCAGCACCGCCATCACGGCCATCAGGTGCCCGTTGACCCGGTGCATCGAGAGGCCGTCGCTCGCGTCGACGAGCTCGCGACAGAAGGCCGCCGCCTCGGCGCCGCACCGGAGGTTCGAGGCGAGGGTGGGGATGCCGTGCGAGCGCAGGGCCGCGATCGCCGCGATCGTCGAGTCGCGCGGCGCCGCGAGATCGTTGAGCCCGAGCGCCAGCGCTCGATAGCCGAGGTCGCGGACCATCCGAGCCAGCGCCTCGGGGTTCCGCTCCGCGCTGAACCGCGCCACGCCGTGCGGCGCGAGGAGGCCGCCGGTGTCGATGACCATCGGGTGGTCGCGATCCTGGGCGTTGCGCTGCAGGGCGTAGGTGAACGCCGCGTACTCGGACGGCACGAGGGTGTCCACGCGGTCGCAGACCGGCCGCGCGAAGCGACCGTCGACGTCCCCGGACGCGATCACGCGGGCGATCGTCTGCACGCTCGCGACCCGCTGGGCGGACGCCGACCCGGCCGCCAGCCACAGCCCCAGGGTCGCGAACGCGAGCAGGCCGAGCCGCCGCCCCACGGGCCTCAGTTCGAACGCTGAACCGGACGGTAGGCGTGCACGAAGCTCGCCAGGGAGGCGGGGTTGCGTGTCGAGATCCAGAGCCGCCCCTGACCTTGGAAGTTGCAAACCAGCCCCTCGCCGCTGAAGAAGAGGCTCTTCATGCCCCCGACCCGCTGGACGTTGTAGCTGAGCCCGCTGGTGAACGCGACGACGTGGCTGGTGTCGCAGATGTAGCCGCCGGGGCCGACGTCGACGGGGTGCAGCCCGCCGTAGCAGGAGAAGAAGACGGGGCCCTGGCCGTCGGCCTTGAGCAGGAACATCCCCGTGCCGCTGAAGAAGCCCTTGGCCCCGCCCCACTGGGTGTCGAGGTTGACGCCCTGCGAGCTCCCGAGGAACGCGCCGGAGCTCATCATCAGCGAGTAGCTGCCGTCGAGCTCGAGCACCTCCACGTCGCCCTCCGGAGCGGGCGCGAAGTACAGCGTCTCGCCGGGCGCGGACGCGGTGAACGTGTTCTGGAAGATGCTCTCGCCGCCGAGGAGCTTGCGCTTGGCCGCGGCCATGAGACCGCCGCGCATGTTGGTCTCCATCGTCATCGCCGCGCTGCGCGCGACCATCGCCGCCGACTCGACCACCATCTTCTCGCCCGGCTGGTCGAACGTGACCTTCACCATCGAGAAGTCGGGCTTGTCCAGGAGCTCGTAGCGCATCGTCTCAGCCCTTCCTCGGCGGGAGCATCGCCCCGACCGACTGGCCGTACTCGCTGGGGTTGCGGGACTGGATCCAGATCCGCCCCTGCCCCTGGAAGTCGCAGACCAGCCCCTCGCCCGACAGGTACGACGCGATCCAGCCCGCGCCGCTCTTCGCGATCTTGTAGGTCAGCGAGGCGTCCCACGCGACGAGGTGCCCCGTGTCGATGACCAGGTTGCCGTCGCACTGCAGCTCCTGGATCCCGCCGAACGCGCCGACGAGGACCTGCCCGGGCTGCTGCGAGGTGGCCTTGAGGATGAAGACCCCGGCCCCGCTGAAGAAGCCCTTGAAGCCCCCCGTCTGCGTCTCGATCTGCACGTCCAGGCTGGACGCGATGTAGGCCGAGTTCTGGATGAGGTAGCCCTGCGGGGTCATCTCGAGGACGACCATGTCCCCGCAGAGCGCCTGCGCGAGCAGCACCTCGCCCGGCCCGTTCTGGGCGGTGAAGGTGTTCCTGAAGAACGACTCGCCGCCGAACATCCGCTTGAGGCCGCCCATCAGGCCGCCCTGCGACTGGGTCTGCATGTGCACGTTGGTGCTCATGCCGACCATCGCGCCCGACTCGGCCATCACCGACTCGTTCGGCTGGAGGCTGACCTTGGCGAGCGAGTGGGCGGGCCGGTATCCGATCTCGAAGTGAGGCATCTCGGTCTCCTCAGCTGCCCAGGAGGCGGGTGAGCCAGTCCACGAGCGTCGCCGTGTTCCGGGACTGGATGTAGACGCGGCCCTGCCCGTTGAACTGGCAGACGAGCCCCTCGCCGGAGGCCATGAAGCCCATCATCCCGCCGCCGGCGGACTTGATGTCGAAGGTCAGGTTGCCCTCGAAGCCCACGAGGTGGCCGTTGTCGACGATGTAGGAGCCGTTGACGTCGATCGGCGTCACGCCCCCGTAGCTGTTGAACCACAGGTCGCCGTGGCCGGAGATCTGGAGGAAGAAGGCGCCCTCTTTGGCGAGCAGCGACTTGAGCCCGCCGAACTTCATCTTCATGTCGAGGGGGCCGCAGCTCGCCACGTACGCGCCCGTCGACAAGGTGATCGTCTCGCCCTGCATGCGGCGGTACTGGATCGAGCCGCTCATCGTCGGCGCGACCCACACGCTGCCCGGCTGCGGCGCCGAGAAGTGGTTGACGAAGAAGGTCTCGCCGCCGACGAACTTGCGGATCAGGGCGATCAGGAACGCCTTCACCTTGGCGAAGAACCCCGGGTTGGACCCGGCGTTCATCTTGACCTCCATGTTCACGTGCTTGTGGCGCGCGACCATCGAGCCAGCCTCGGCGACGACCACCTGGCCCGGCTGGAGATCGACGCGGAGCATCGCGAACGACGGCCCGTGGGTGATCTCGTGCTGGAGGGCGCCACCGGCGGGCGCTGGCGCGTGCGGCGCTTGCGGAGCCGCCTGCGGCGGGGGCGCTTGCATCGGCTGCTGTGGTTGCATCGGTCTCTCCCCCGACCAGCGAGCGCCGACCGGCCAGGCCTTGTACCCCGCAGCCACGCGCGAGATCAACCGAGGCCACTGTCACACGACCGTCACGCGTCCGTCGCCATCTCGGACCGATTTCCGGCGCAGGGACCCGCTCGAGACGCCGTCAGGGCTGGTTGACGGTAGGGATTTTCCCAATGATCGAGGTGATTTGCACTACAGATCGCCCGACGGATCCGTCTGCTGGGGGCTTCGTGTCTGATCCTTCGTGATTCGGGCCACGTCTCGTGGTCGAATCGAGCCCTGAACAGGTGCTTCCCTACCATATCTGCGCCTTTTTTGGAGCCCTACACCACCTATTGTATGGTTCACGACATGACCTTACGTGACCACCCATGCCGCTCGGTTCGCTCCTGATACGAGCCGGGATCGGGCCCCTCCGGGCCCGTTGATACTCCGTTCAAGGCATTGAAATGACTAGGAAAACCAAAAAAGAATCCGGCGCGTGTACGAGGGCCTTGACCCAAGGTTCACAGACCGGTAACCCGACCCTTCTCAGCACTACGGGTTGGGGGTGTCGCCCGGGGGCATCCCCAGGGCTCGTAGCTTCGGTCGCGCGTGGGGCCGGCCGGGTCAGAGGGGTCTGCCTTCGTTCGCCGAGAGCGTGGGGCTGCAGAGGTTCGTGCGCCGGCTCGAGCGGGTCGGTGGCGGGAGGACGATTGTGTCGATGGATTTTCGAACGGTGAAGGACACGGGGATGGACACCGTGAGCGGTCGGGTGGAGAGCGAGCGGGCGAAGCCCGGGCTGCGCTTCGAGCGTCGCAACACCCGCGCGGGCTCGGACCCGCTCGGCGCGATCGAGTACGAGCTGCGTGACAGCGTCATCACCAACCCGGACGGGTCGGTGGTGTTCGAGCTCCGCGGCGCCGAGGTGCCCGCCTCGTGGTCGCAGCTCGCGACCGACATCGCGGTGAGCAAGTACTTCCGCAAGGCGGGGATCCACGGCGATCCGAAGAAGGGCGAGACCAGCGCCCGGATGCTCGTCCACCGCATCGCGCACACGGTGCGCGAGGCGGGCGAGCGGCTCGGCGGCTACTTCGCCTCGAGCGAGGACGCCGACACCTTCGAGGACGAGCTCGCCTACCTCCTGATCACCCAGCGGGCCGCGTTCAACTCGCCCGTGTGGTTCAACCTCGGCCTCTACCAGCGCTACGGCATCGAAGGCCAGGGCGGGAACTGGTACTGGGATCCCGAGCGCGACGAGGTGGCCGAGACCGCGAACGCGTACGAGCACCCGCAGTGCTCGGCGTGCTTCATCCAGGCCGTCGACGACGACCTGATGAGCATCTACGACCTGGTCAAGACCGAGGCGCGCCTCTTCAAGTACGGCTCCGGCACGGGCACCAACTTCAGCGCGCTCCGCGGACGCCAGGAGAAGCTGAGCGGCGGCGGCACCTCGAGCGGCCTGATGAGCTTCCTCGAGGTCTTCGACCGCGCGGCGGGCGCGACCAAGAGCGGCGGCACCACGCGCCGGGCGGCCAAGATGGTCTGCCTCGACCTCGACCACCCCGAGATCGTCGACTTCATCGAGTGGAAGGTCCGCGAGGAGAGCAAGGCGCGCGCCCTGATCTCCCAGGGCTACGAGGCCGACTTCAACGGCGAGGCCTACCACACGGTCAGCGGCCAGAACTCGAACAACTCCATCCGCGTCACCGACGAGTTCATGCGCGCGGTGGAGCAGGACGGCGAGTGGGCCACGCGGATGCGCACGACCGGCGAGGTCTGCGACACCTACCGAGCGCGTGAGCTGTGGCGGAAGATCGCCGACAGCGCGTGGGGCTGCGCCGACCCGGGCCTCCAGTACGACAGCGTCATCAACGACTGGCACACTTGCCCGAACACCGAGCGCATCAACGCCTCGAACCCGTGCTCGGAGTACATGTTCCTCGACGACAGCGCCTGTAACCTCGCGTCGATCAACCTGGTCAAGTACCTCGACGAGCACGGCGAGTTCGACGTCGAGGGCTACCGCCAGGCCGTCCGGATCGCCTTCACGGCGCAGGAGATCCTCGTCGATCACTCGGCCTACCCGACCAAGCGGATCGCCAAGAACAGCCACGACTACCGGCCCCTCGGGCTCGGCTACGCGAACCTGGGCACCGTCCTGATGCGCCTCGGCATCCCCTACGACGGGGACGAGGGTCGCAGCTGGTGCGCGGCGATCACGGCCATCCTCTGCGGCGGCGCCTACCGCGCCAGCGCCGAGATGGCGGCCAGCAAGGGGCCGTTCAACGGCTTCATGAAGAACCGCCAGCCGATGCTCCGCGTCATGCGCAAGCACCGCGACGCGGCCTACTCGATCGATCGCAAGGGCGGCCCCGGCGTCGTCGGCGCCGGCAGCACCGGCGTCCCCGCGAGCCTGGTGCAGGCCGCGCGCGAGGACTGGGACGAGGCGGTCGAGCTCGGCGAGAAGTTCGGCTACCGCAACGCGCAGGCCACCGTCCTGGCGCCGACCGGCACGATCGGTCTGCTCATGGACTGTGACACCACGGGCATCGAGCCCGACTTCGCGCTGGTGAAGTTCAAGAAGCTCGCCGGCGGCGGCTACTTCAAGATCGTCAACCAGAGCGTGCCCGCCGCGCTGCGCAAGCTCGGCTACGGCGACGCGCAGATCGCCGACATCATCAGCTACGTGAGCGGCACCAACACCTTCACGGGTGCGCCGCACATGAGCCGCAAGGACCTGCTCGGGAAGGGTCTCACCCCGGCCGACCTCGAGAAGGTCGACAAGGCGCTCCCGGGTGTCTTCGACGTCTCACAGGCGCTCAGCCCGTGGGTCCTCGGCCCTGACGCGATGGGCCGCATCGGCATCAAGCCCGACACGTACAACAAGCCGGGCTTCAACCTGCTGACGCACTTCGGCCTGAACCGTGGGCAGATGGACGAGCTCAACGACGTCGTCATCGGCCGGATGACGATCGAAGGGGCGCCCCACCTCGCCGACGAGCACCTGCCGATCTTCGACTGCGCGAACCGCTGCGGTAAGCACGGCCAGCGCTTCCTCGAGCCGATGTCGCACCTGCGCATGATGGCGGCCGCCCAGCCGTTCCTCAGCGGCGCCATCAGCAAGACGGTCAACCTGCCCAACGAGTCGACCGTCGAGGACGTCGAGCGGATCTACTACGAGGGCTGGAAGCTCGGCCTCAAGGCCGTCGCGCTCTACCGCGACGGGTGCAAGGCGAGCCAGCCGCTGAGCTCCGGCGCGGAGAAGGAGAAGGAGGAGGAGGTCGAGGCGAAGCCCGCCATCGCCCCCGTCGCCGCCGCTCCGAAGCACGAGCTGACCCCGCCCAAGACCGTCCGCCACCGGCTGCCCAAGAAGCGCAGCGGGTTCACCCAGGAGGCCCGGATCGGTGGCCACAAGGTGTTCCTCCGCAGCGGCGAGTACCAGGACGGAAGCCTCGGCGAGATCTTCGTCGACATGCACAAGGAGGGCGCCGCCTTCCGCTCCCTGATGAACTGCTTCGCGATCAGCGTATCGATGGGGCTCCAGCACGGCGTGCCGCTCTCGAGCTACGTGGACCAGTTCACGTTCACTCGCTTCGAGCCGGGCGGGATGGTCCAGGGTCACCCGAACATCAAGTTCGCTACCTCGATCATCGACTACGTCTTCCGCGTCCTCGGCGTCGAGTACCTCCAGCGATACGACTTCGCCCAGGTGCCTCCGGAGGAGGTGCAGCTCGAGCTGCAGAACCCGACGGACCTCGAGGCGGCCCACAAGGTGGCCGGCTCGTCCCCCACGATCCCGCCGGAGCAGGCGGCCGCCATCACCCCCGCCGAGCAGGTCGTGTTCGGGTTCGAGAGCCAGGGCAGCGCGCTCGACCAGCAGCTCGGCGAGATGATGGGCGACGCCCCGATGTGCGACCAGTGCGGCCACATCACCGTCCGCAACGGCGCCTGCTACAAGTGCCTGAACTGCGGCAACTCGATGGGCTGCAGCTGAGCCCTCGCGACTGAACCGAACGAGCAGCTCCCCCACGAGCCGCTTCGCGCCCGCGCCCCCACGGCGCGGGCGCTCTCTTTTCGAAGGCCCGAGGGCTATCGACGGATCGCGACGAGGACGCCGATCACCACGACGAGGAGGACCACGGCCCCGACGACGAGGCCGGCCTTCTTCATCATGATCTCGGAGCGCGTGGCGGGCGGCAGCTCGGAGACGGCGACCTCACCGCAGCTCGGGCAGAGGTACTTCCCGGAGAAGGCGCGCATCAGCATCCAGCCGACGAGCCCGCCGCCGGCGTACATCCCGCTCTTCTGCTCCACGACGAGGTCGTGGCTCGAGCAGCGAGGACAAGGGTAGGCCACCCGTCAGTCTCGCCGACGGATCAGGAACAGCCCGAAGACCGCTCCGAAGAGGCCGAGGGTCGCGAGACCGCCCGTCGGGGTCGCCGCGGCGGAGCACCCGCCGTCCGAGTCGGCGGGCGGCCCGGCGTCGGTGCCCGTCGAGGCGTCGGTGCCCGTCGAGGCGTCGTCCATCGGCAGGACGTCGGCGAGCGCGAGGGACGCGGGGCAAGCGAGGGCGAGGAAGGTCGCGAGACCGAGGGCGCGGATCGACATGGCGGCAGGATACGCCCAGCCCTCGGCCGGCGGCTAGACTGCTGCCGCCGATGCTCGCCCTGCTCGCTCCCGCCAAGACCCTCGACTTCACGCCGCCTCCGATCGAGGTCGAGGCGACCCGGCCGTGCTTCGAGCAGGACGCAGCCCAGATCCGGCGGGCGCTGCTCGCGCTCTCGGCCGCGCGCCTGGGGCGGCTGATGAAGCTCTCCCCGACCCGCGCGAAGGCGACCCTCGCCGAGCTGAAGGCCTTCGACCCGACCGCGCCAGGAGGGCTCCCGGCCGCGCTCGCGTTCTCGGGGGAGGTCTATCGCGGGCTCCGCGCCCGGGAGCTCCCGACCGCCGACCTACGGTGGGCGCAGGATCGCGTGGGGATCCTCTCCGGGCTCTACGGGCTGCTGCGACCGCTCGACGCCGTGCACCCGCACCGCCTCGAGATGGCCACCCGCGTCGCGACCCCGCGAGGCCACAACCTCTACGCGCACTGGGGCGGCCGCGTCACCGAGCAGGTGAACGCGCTCGTCGAGGGGCACGCGGATCCCACCGTGGTCGACCTCTCCAGCCAGGAGTACGTCAAGGTCCTCTGGCCGCGGTCGCTCCGCGGGCGGCTCCTGAGCGTCGTCTTCGAGAACTGGAAGGACGCCGCGCGCACCCCGCACCCGGTGCCGACCCTCTCGCGCCGAGCGCGGGGGCTGATGGCGCGCTTCGTCGTCGAGCGGCGGATCGAGCGGGCCGAGGAGCTGCGCGGCTTCGCCGAGGAGGGCTACGCGTTCCAGCCCGACCGATCTTCGGCGGAACGGTACGTGTTCGGGCGCCCCTTCCAGGAACGTTGAGCCAACGGACGGGGTATGCTCCGCGCATGCCGTCCCTCAAGTGGATCAAGGCGGAAGGCCGCCCCCAGATCTTCGCGGTCTACAAGAAGATCACGTCGATCGGCCGCGCGGGCGGCAACGACGTCTCCATCCGGGACGCAGACCTCGCCGACTATCACGCGCAGGTCGTCTTCGACGGCAAGGAGTTCACCCTCGCCGAGGTCGACCGGCACGGCGAGCTGCGCATCAACGGCAAGAAGAAGCGGCGCGGCAAGCTCCTGCACGGCGACCGGCTCACCGTCGGGGACGTCGAGCTCCAGTTCTCGATCTTCGACGAGACGGTCGGGCTCGACGACGACGACGACGACGTCGGCCCGGACCGCGAGGCCGAGCTCGCGGGCCTGCGCAAGCTGCACGAGTTCTCCGAGCGGCTGATGAGCTCGGAGTCGCTCGACGTCCAGCTCGCGGCGCTGATGGACGCGATCATCGAGGTCACCCACGCGAAGAAGGGCTTCCTCATCCTGCTCGAGGACGGGCAGCCGCGCGTCACGATCGCGCGCAACCTCAACCAGCAGGACCTCCCCGACGCGGTCGCGCACCTGAGCGACTCGATCTTGCAGAAGGTGATCGCCGCCCGCCGGCCGCTGATCGTGAGCGACGCGCTCCACGACACGCAGTTCAAGAGCGCCGAGAGCGTGATGAACCTGCAGCTCGCGAGCGTGATGTGCGCGCCCCTGATCGCGCAAGGTACGTTGCTCGGGCTCCTCTACGTCGGCAACGACGACGTCCGCGCGCTGTTCGAGGAGTCGAGCCTCGACGTCCTCACGATCTTCGCGGGCCAGGCGTCGCTCATCTTGCAAAACGCCTTGCTCCTCGACGAGCTCAAGAGCGATCGCGACGCCCTCGTCGAGCAGCTCGGGACGCGGAAGTTCGGGGACATCATCGGCAGCTGCACGCCGCTGATGGAGGTCTTCGTCAAGGTCGACAAGGTCGCCGCGACGAACATCAACGTGCTCGTCACCGGCGAGACGGGGACCGGCAAGGAGCTCATCGCGAGGGAGATCCACCGGCGCAGCCCGCGGGTCGACGCGCCGTTCGTCGTCGTGAACTGCGGCGCCATCCCCGAGAACCTCATGGAGTCGGAGCTGTTCGGCCACGTGCGCGGAGCCTTCACGGGCGCGGTGGCCACGCGCAACGGTCGGTTCCAGGCCGCCGACGGGGGCACGCTGTTCCTCGACGAGATCGGCGAGATGCCCGTGGCATTGCAAGTAAAGTTGCTGCGCGCGCTGCAGGAGAAGATCGTCGTCAAGGTGGGCGACACCAAGCCCGAGCCGGTCGACATCCGCGTCGTCGCCGCGACCAATCGCGACCTCGAGGAGGAGATCCAGAAGGGGAACTTCCGCGAGGACCTCTTCTACCGGCTCAACGTCGTCAACCTGCACCTGCCCGCGCTCCGGGAGCGGGGAGACGACGTGGTCCTGCTCGCGAAGTTCCTGCTCAACAAGTACACGGAGGAGTTCAACAGCAAGGTGAAGGGCTTCACCCCGAACGCCCTCATCGCGCTCAAGAAGTACGACTGGCCGGGGAACGTCCGCCAGCTCGAGAACCGCATCAAGAAGGCCATCGTCCTCTGCGACAAGACGCTCGTCGGGCCCGAGGATCTCGACCTCTTCCCGGAGGCGCTGTCGCCGATCCAGTCCCTCGCCCAGGCCCGCGAGGACTTCCAGCGGCGCTACATCCTCGAGGTGCTCGAGCGGAACAACGGCAACCGCACGAAGACGGCCCGCGACCTCGGGGTCGACCCGCGGACGATCTTCCGTTACCTCGAGAGGGAGCCCGATGCCCCGGAGCCGACGAGCGGGACGGCCAAGGACTGACCGCGCCAGCGCGCCCCGTGGCTCGAGACGAGCCTGACATCGATGTCGCAGCGCATGGACCCGAAGCAGCCCAGCCGGCCAGGAATTGGCCCGGAACCATGGGGTGTCCGACGATCGCGGACCCGTGGCACTCGCCTTGCACATGGATCGCCCATGAGCCGAGCGGCCCTCGTGCTCATCTGCTGTTCGTCTCTCATGGGCTGCATCATCACCCGCGATCCCAGCTACTCGTCGCCTGCGAACACGCCCGCAGTGGTCACCGAGCACCCCGATCTGCCGATGACGCGCTTCATCGAGGTCGACCGGAGCCTCGCGGCGGCACCGGACGGCGGGGTCGGCAACCCGACCGAGATCGTGGCGAAGGTGCGCGACCCGGACATCGAGGACGAGCTCTTTGGGGTCGTGTTCCTCGATCGCAACCCGAACTCCGAGTCCCCGACCGTCCTGCGCGACTTCCGCATCCCCGCGCGTGGCGAGGAGGAGCGAGCGGACGTCCGCGAACCGATCGACTTCAACGAGTTCCCGGCCGGCTGCCACGTGCTCGAGCTCCACGTCTCGCGACAGTTCGTCGGCATCCTGAACCCGGTCGCGGCGGAAGACGATCTGGGACGCGGGATCTGGTTCGTCCGGGTCCTGGAGAACGAGGAAGACGATCGAGCTCTTGCGGGCTGCGGGGCTGGACAATGAGCACGCCCCGCACCGGGCCATGGCTGGCGGCCATCGTGATGGCGATCTCGGGCTGCGGGACGTTCGTCGACGGGCCGCCCGCGAACCAGTGCTCCTCCGACGCGGACTGTTCGGCGGCGCACTGCAACGTCGACCTCGGGATGTGCGTGACCGAGTCGCGCCGCGTCGTCACGATCGGCCTCGAGGTGCGCCCGGCGACGGAGCCCTATGGCGGCACGGTCCAACCGATCGGCTTCCCGCCGATCGAGGTGGCGGGCCCGCTCGAGCAGGACCTGGTTCTCACTCCGGGCGTGCGGGTTCAGGGGATCGTCCGGACCGCAGACGGCACGCCAGTATCGGCGGAGCTCGGCTTCACCCAGCCCAGCCCGATCCCCGGAGCCCCGGGGAGCTCGATCAGCGCAGAGTCCAGCGGCACCAACCCGCCCAATCTCGAGGCGGGCAACGTCGCCGCGTTCCTGACCCAGCTCCTCCCGGGCCAGCACGAGCTGACGGTGACACCGACCGGCGACTGGTCGGCCTTGCTCCCGCCGCAGACGCTCACCTACGAGACACCCACGGACGGGGACGGCCTGATCGAGCTGAGCTACCCGCCGGTGTGTGAGGACGGGGCCGAGACCGGCTGCCTCGCGGTGTTCGAGGGGGTGGTCGTGGATCGCGCCGGCGTCGGACAGGCCGGCGTGGTCGTGAAGCTCGTGGACCGCACCAGCGGTCGCACGATCTCCTCGCGCTACGTGACCGCGACCGATCCCGAGGCGGACCCCGGCTACTTCCGGCTCTACTACCCGATCGAGCTCTACTACGCGCCCGACGCGTGGTTCCTTCGGGTCGCGCCCGCCCCGCACCGGGTCGAAGAGGTGGGCCCGAGCCCGACCTACACCCGCTCCGCCGAGGCCCTCTCCCGGGTGGACGGCATGATCCGGGTCCTGTCGCCCGACGTCGAGCCGCTGCGCCTGACCTACTCGGGCACCGTCGAGACGATGGACGGCCGCAAGCTCGAGGGCACCACGCTCCGGTTCACCGCGACCGACGTGGTCGACCCGGGGACGAACATCACCGGCTCGTACACCGCGAGCGTGCGGACCGACGCGGACGGACGCTTCAGCGTCGAGCTGCTCGGTCACCCGGACTCGCCGGCCACCTACGACATCGTGATCACCCCGAGCCAGAGCGAGACCGAGCTCGGCGTCACGCGCGAGGAGCGCATCCTCGGGAGCAGCTCGAACGGTCAGCTCTTCGTGGCGCGGCCCCGCGCGCGGTACGGCGGCACCGTCCAGACGGTGTCGGGGCTGCGGATGATCGACGCGCGCGTCGAGGCACGCACCCGGGGGAGCGACCGCGACGGCGCCCTGGACGCGGCCGCGTTCCTCGCGCGGTCGAGCCAGACGACCACCGACCCGATGGGCCTGTTCGACCTCCGCCTCGACGTCGGCCTCTACGACGTCGTCATCGAGCCGCCCGCCAACACGAACTTCCCGTGGCTCATCGAGCGCGACGTCGCGATCGGTGGCTCCACGGCGCCCCTGACCAGCGTCTACGAGCTCGACCACCCGGTGCCCATCACGGGCGTCGCGACGTGGGCCGTCGACGGCACCACGCAGCCCGTCGCCAACGGCGAGATCCGGGCCTACGCGGTGATCGAGTCGGACGCCGGCGTCCGCGCGGTGCTCGTCGGCCGGGCGACCACCGACGCCAGCGGCGCCTACACGCTCCTGCTCCCTCCCTCGATCTGAGACGGAGGCGCCCGGGTTTTTCACCCCGGACCCTCACTCATTTCGGCCACTTAGCCGGTAGGGACGCAAGGGACTTGTAACTGAGGCCCGAATCTGGCGTAAGATGCGCGACGACCTCAGGTGAACGTCGCCGGCTCGAAACTCAACGGCGACTTTTTTCGAGTCCAGGTAGGGACTTGGGGAGAGATTTGAATGAACACGAAGCTCAAGACCCAGCTTGTTGCGATCGCGGCTGCGACCCTCGGCCTCACGGCCTACGGCTGCGGCGGTGGTGACGCGGACAGCGGTGACACCGGCGGCGGCGACGAGACCGGCGGCGGCGAAGCGTCCTGCAGCGGCAGCGGCGAGGCCTCCTGCAGCGGCGCCACCGAAGGTGACGGCGCGAGCGAGGGTGGCGAAGGCGATGCGGCTGGCAGCGAGGCCTCCTGCGGCGCGGGCAGCTGCGGCGGCGAGTCCAGCGGCGAGTGATCGCTGAACGGTCGCCCTCGGGCGATCGACTCGAAGACGCGGGGGCTTCCGATGGTGGAGGCTCCCGCGTTCTTTCATTAACCTCCGGGACAGCGATGACCGCATCCGTCGAAGGCGTCGGGCTCGGGCTGCGACACGACCTCGCGAAGGAGCTCCTCGAGCGGCGACCCGAGGAGGTCCGCTGGGTCGAGATCCACCCCGAGAACTACGTGGCGCGCGGCGGCCGGTTCCAGCTCAACCTCGAGCAGGCGATGGAGCGGTGGCCCATCGTCACCCACGGCCTGACGTGCGGCGTGGGCACGACCCAGCCGTTCGACCCGGCCTACACGCGGCAGCTCCGCGAGCTGCTCGAGCGCGTGGGAGCGCCCTTCCACAGCGAGCACCTCTGCTTCGGCGGGATCGACGACACGTTCCTGCACGATCTCTTGCCGCTGCCCTTCAACCGGGAGTCGGTGAAGACCGCCGCGGCCCGGGCGCGCGAGCTCCGCGACGCCATCGAGCGACCCGTCGCGATCGAGAACATCAGCTACTACGCGGACCCGCTCGATCCGGGCGGCTGGACGGAGCCCGACTTCCTGCTCGAGGTCCTCGACGCCGCGGACGCGAAGCTCCTGCTCGACGTGAACAACATCTACGTCAACTCGATCAACCACGGCTTCGATCCCCGCCCCTACATCGACAGGATCCCGCGCGACCGCGTGGTGCAGATCCACGTCGCCGGCCACTTCACCGGCGACGACGGCGTGATCATCGACACGCACGGCGAGGACATCTGCGAGGGCGTCTACGAGCTGCTCGCCTACACGATCGCGCGGCTGGGGCGGGTGCCCGTGCTGCTCGAGCGCGACCAGAACTTCCCGACGCTCGACCACCTGCTCGAGGAGGTCCGGAGGCTCGGCGCGATCTACGAGCGCGGGGTAGCCGCGTTCGAGGCGGAGCACGCCGCGTGACGACCCCGCTCGCCGAGGTGCAGCGGGCCTTCACCCGCATCTGCTTCGACGCGAAGCCGTCGGACGCCGACCTCGCGGTGCTGCACGCGCCGCCCGATCGCTGGCTCCTCTACCGGCGGATGGTCCGCGCGCGGCTGTTCGCGATGATCCGCAGCGGGCTGCCCCGGACCCACGAGACGCTCGGCAAGGCGCGCTTCGACGCGTCGGTGAGCGCGTACCTCGAGGAGCGCGGGGTCCGCAGCCGCTACATCCGCGACGTGGTGGACGAGCTCGTCGCGCACGCGCTCCCGCGCTGGGAGGCCGACCCGGAGCTGCCCGCCCACCTGAGCGACCTCGCCCGCTACGAGGCGACCAAGTGGGCGGTCGGGAGCCTCGAGTGGTCGGTGCCGGACGCGGTGGCGGACGAGCTCGACTTCGAGGGGGTCCCCGTCCACAACCCGACCGTGCGCAGCACCACGCTGCGGCACCGCGTCGACCGCAAGGACGAGCGGCGCGACGAGCCGCTCGAGGAGCCGCACCGCGTCCTGCTCTATCGGCGGCCCGACGACGCGCCGATCTACGGCTACGTGATCGACCCGATGGGCGTCGAGCTCTACGAGGCGTGGAGCGTGCCCGACAGGAGCTTCGCCGACGGCGTGCGCGCCGTGCTCGCGGCCCGGGACCGGGAGCCCGACCCGACCTTCGTGGACCGCATGGCGGGTCTGCTCGCGGCGCTCGTGGAGCGCTCGATCATCCTCGGTTCGCGTCGGTGAAACGCGGAGCGCTGCTCGCGCTCCTCCTCCTCACTTCGTGCGGCGGCGCGACCGTCGCGCCCGAGCGAGGCCCCGTCGCGCGCGCGTGGACCTACGTGTTCCGCCTCGACGGAGCGCTCACCCGGCTCGAGGCGACCGTCTGCTTCGAGGGGGACGCGCCAGCCGAGCTCGGCCCGATCGATCGCAGCGGGCGGCGCTACCTCCGCAGCGCGGACGGGCCCCTCGGCCCCGACGAGGCCCCGCTGCCTCGCGAGGGCTCTGTCGTCCTCACCGAGCACCTGCCGCCGAACAGCTGCATCCGCTACGTGGTCGACCTCGACGCCGCGGCGCGGCAGCGAGGCGGGATCAGCGGCGCGTACCGCATCGGCGACGACCTCATCGCGTCGACCTCGGTGTGGCTCTGGGCGCCGCGACGACGAGCCCCCGACGCCCGCGTGACGGCTCGGTTCGAGCTCCCCGAGGGCGTCGTCGTCTCCCCCCTCTGGGCTCGCAACGCCGACCGCTGGTTCCTCGACGAGCGCGCCTTCGAGTTCGAGGCGTACGCCGCGTTCGGGACCTTCGAGGTCCGCCACGTCGCGGTGCCGGGCGCGTGCCTCCACATCACCCTGCTCGGGCGCCCGGTCGCGATGGGCCCCGACGCCCTGACGCAGTGCCTGTCGGGGAGCGCCACCGCGGCGTCGATGATGCTCGGCCGCTTCCCGGTGCGAGAGGCGGGCATCCTCGCGGTGCCGACCCCGCTGTCGCAGAGCTCACCGTTCGGGATCGTGGGCCGCGGCACCATGCCCACCGTGGCGATCCTGGTGGGGGAGCAGGCGACCCCCGAGCACCTCGGCCGGGCGTGGGTGCCCGTCCACGAGTTCAGCCACCTCGCGACGCCGTTCATCGCCCGCGACCACGCGTGGCTGTCGGAGGGGATCGCCACCTACTATCAAGAAGTCTTGCGTGCTCGAGCCGGTCTCCAGAGCGCCGAGGACGCGTGGCGCAACCTCGACGACGGGTTCGAGCGCGGCCGGGCCGGGGGCACCGGGCGCTCGCTCGCCGACGAGAGCCGCGACATGCGCGAGACGGCGGCCTACCGGCGCGTGTACTGGGCGGGGGCCGCCATCGCGCTCGCCGCCGACGTCGAGATCCGGGTCCGGTCGGGGGGCGAGCGGAGCCTCGACGACGCGCTCGCGCACGTCAACGAATGTTGCGGATCTTGGGATCGCCCGATGACAGGCGAGGAGGCGCTCGAGCACCTCGGCACGATCGAGGGTGGCGCGTTCTCGCAGATCGCCCGGCGCGCCCTCGGGGACTCGGGGTTCCCGCGGCTCGAGGCGACCTATCGGCGGCTGGGGCTCGAGCGCGACCCGTACGGACTCGACTTCGGCGACGACGAGGAGGCGCGCGCGCTGCGCGAGCAGATCATGCGCGCGCCGGAGTCCCTCGCCGACGTCCCCGAATGCGGCCCCTGGAACGCTCGGGAGTAACGCGCTCACGAGCGGCGCCGTACATGGCACCATCCACCCGAGTTTGAATGACAACGTCCTTCGATCCGTCCCCGTGATCGACAGCCCAGAGGAGTGAAGATGCGCATCGTCCCCATGTTCTCCATCGCCGCGGCCCTCGCGATGACCCTCGGTCTCGCCTCGAGCGCGGACGCGCAGACCCGCACCTGGCGGATCCGCAACGATGGCGGCAGCCGGATCCAGTTCATCTCCGACGCCCCGCTCGAGACGATCACCGGCGTGAGCACCCACGTGACGGGTGAGATCACCGTCGACCCGAACAACGTGGCCGCGAGCCGCGGGACGGTGCGGGTCCAGGTCGCCTCGATCCGCACCGGGATCGATCTGCGCGACGAGCACCTCCGGAGCGCGAACTGGCTCGACGCGGCCAGCCAGCCCAACGCGACGTTCGAGATCACGAGCGTCGAGGGCGGGAGCCGCCTCCAGCCCAACCAGGTCACGAACGTACGGATCCACGGCCGCTTCAGCATCCACGGGGTGACGCACGACATCGTCGCCAACGCGCGCGTGCGGCTGATCCCGGTGACCGACGAGCTGCGCGCGAACCACGTGGACAGCGACGTCATCCGCGCGCAGGCGAGCTTCCGGATCCGCCTCACCGACTACAACGTGTCGGTGCCGCTGCCGGTCCGCCTCAAGGTCGCCAACGAGATCCGCGTCAACGTGACGATCCGCGCGCAGGCGGAGTAGTCGACGCTACTGCGCGCCGCGCACGCGCAGCGTGGTCGTCGCCGTGGACGCCTGCTGGACCCACGGCACGACCTCGCCGAACGACGGCTCGCCCGCGACCTCGAGGGTCACGACGTCGAACACCAGGCCCTGGAGACACGCCGAGATCGTCTCCGGGGTCACGGTCGGGCAGCGACGCTCCCCGCGCAGCGTGACCCGCGCGCCGGCGTCGCTGAGCCGCACGCGCACGTCGCTCGCCCCCGGATCGGCGAGCGAGGGCTCCTCGCCGCGCTCGATGGCGCCGAGGGCCTCGACGATCTGGGCCTGCGTCGGGGCGCCCGAGGACGCGGCGCGAGGCCACTCGAACGCCAGCAGCGCCTCCTCTTCGCCGAGCAGGACGCGGGGCGCCCCGTAGCCCGCGAGCCCCGCCGCACGAAGGACGCGCTCGAAGTCGGCGAACGACACGTCCGCGCCGACGCGCAGGTCGCAGATCCCCGCGCCCTCGCCGGCGCCGGTGGCCGCGCGCTCGGCGCGCCGGGAGAGGCGGAGGAGGCTCGCCAGGCGCTCGTCGTCGTCGAGCTGGGCGGTCTCGTGGAGGCGCGGCCACGCCGGACGACCGGGCTCGGGAGTGGCTCGCGCGCGGCTCAGCGCGGCCGCGGGCCAGGTCGCCACCATCGCGTGGTTGTCGAGCTCGACGCTCGTGGGGCGGATCGTGATGCGCGTCGCGGGAGGGCGGCGCTCGAGGTCGATCACCGCCTCCGGCCACGCGTCGCTCCGCGGCGCCGACGGCTCCGTCGCGGGCGGCGTGGGGAGGCGGGGCTCGGGGGGCGCCTCGTGCGTGCAGGTGCAGCCGCCCAGCAGGGCCGCGATCAGAAGCAGGCGCCCCACAGACCTACGTTCTCACTCATCGCCGTCGACTCGTCGGCCTCGAAGATGGAGCGGTACTGGCTGTTGGGCGCCACCGTCAGCACGCGGGCGAAGCCGCGACGCAGGAGCTGACGCTCGAAGAAGTCGTTGGCGCCGGCGCCGATGTGCACGTAGGCGAGGAGGCGGCCGAAGTCGTCGCGGCAGTCGCGGTCGAAGGTCAGCCACACCTGGTGGTCGAGGAGCTGCCGCGTGAACTGCGTCGCCTCGTCGCCGTAGCACTGCGTCGGCGTCGTGTCCGGGGGGTGGTTGATCTCGGGGGTGTCGATCCCGATGATGCGCACCTTCGAGTCGAGCGACCCGTCCGCGGCGGTGAAGTCGAAGGTGTCGCCGTCGGACACGTGGTAGACGCGGCCCCGCACCGGCTCGTGACAGGGCGAGGTGCCCGCGCGGAGCCCCGAGCCGTCGATGCGCGCCACGCGGTCGTCGTCGAGCAGCAGGGGCCCGTCGAAGCCGTTGCCGAGGACCGGGTCGTAGCCGCCGCCGTCGGTGGGGCCGACGCCCGCGTCGGTGCCCGCGTCGGCGCCGGGGGCCGGACGAGGACACCCGACCGTGAGCACGGCGAGGAGAAGCAAAGCGCGGCGCATCTGAGGGCGAGCTTAGCGCAAGCGTCGCGGCAAATCCGCCGCGCGCCTCAGAAGCGGAACTGCGACTCGAGGCGGACCTCGTGCTCGGTCAGGTTGGCGTCCGGCGTGGCGTCGGAGGGCAGGCACTGCCCCGAGAAGACCCGCTGACAGTACATGTGCATCGAGTACATCAAGCTGATCAGGCCGATGTTGCGGAAGTAGTACCAGTGCAGTGCGCCGCGCACCTGGAACTCCTCGATGGGCTGCTGGAACAGCGCGCTGAACGCGGGGTCGCCCGCGTACTCGAGCGGGACGAAGAAGCCGCCCACGTCGGCCGCGATCTGCAGGACGCGCGGGACGAGCAGGACCGTCGCCTGGACGTTCCACGCCTGCTGGACCCCGTCGTAGTCGAGCACGTAGCGGCCGTAGGCCTCGGCGCGCAGCTGGAGGATCGAGTAGCGGAACACCGCGAACGCGTTCCACGCGAAGAACTGCTCCACCGGGCGCTGGTCGAAGCGCGCGCCCGCCATGATCGCGAACGTCGCGGGGACCGGCGTGTAGAGGTACGGCGTGTCGAAGCGATCGTAGTGGCCGATGATGTTCAGCTGGAGCTGGCCGCCGAGCGCGTAGCTGAAGTTGCGGGCCTCCTCGCCGGGCCGGAAGAACACGCCGCCGATGTTGCCGGTGCGCTCGCCCGAGCCGCCCGCCGCGAAGAGCCGGAAGCGTAGGGAGTTGTCGCTCGTGATCGGTCCGCCGACCTCGAGGGCGGCGCCGTTGGACTGCTCGAAGGCGTTGAACAGATAGAACGGTGGATCGAGGAGCGGCTGCTTCGAGGTCGACACGACGAGGCCGGGGCTCAAGCCGCCGGAGCCGCTGTTGATCGAGATGTAGTGGCCCTCGTTGTTCAGCGGGATGTTGAACGTCGCGAAGGTGATGCGGACCGATCGCTCGGCGCGGAGGTTGATGAGGAAGAACGAGTTCTGGATCAGGGGGATCTGACCGAGGGCGCGGAGCTGCAAGCGACGGACGCGGACGTCGCCGATCGGGTCGCTGAACTCGGTGTAGCCGTCGCCGTCGAAGTCGGGCGTCTCGTTGATCTGGAGGCCCGCGCTGATGCCCGCGACGACGCTGAAGCGGAAGCCGGGCGAGCCCGCGCACACGGTGACCGACGGATCGAAGCGGCAGCCGAAGTCCTGGCAGTCCGTGCGTCCGTCGCCGTCGTTGTCGATGCCGTCGGCGCAGAGGTAGTCGTTGCGCTCGCCGTCCTCGTCGCCGGCGCGGCCGATGAGGTCCTCGACGCTCATCCCGCCCTCGAGCTCGGGGATCTCGTCCGCGCCGCCGCCCTGGAGGCCGCCGCCGGAGTTGCCGCCGCCCTGCCAGCTCCCCGTGCACACCGTGATGTGCGAGCCGGCGCAGTCGTCGTCCTCACAGTCGACGGCGCCGTCGCCGTCGTTGTCGATCCAGTCGCTGCACGCGTCGTTGGTGCGCTCCTCGGTCCCGCCCGCCTCGCAGTGGGGGTCGTCGAAGCAGTCCGAGTCCGCGCAGTCCGCGAGGCCGTCGCCGTCCTGGTCCTGACGGTCGTCGCACACGGTCTCGTGCGCCGCGGCGGGCGGAGGCTGAGGCGGCGGGGGCTGCGGCGGCGGGGGCTGCCGCACGGGGGCCACGGGATCGCCGAGCGGCTGCTCGTCGGCGGCGGCGCCCGCGTCGTCGTCCTGCGCCGACGCCAGCGCGCACGGGCCGAGCGCGGCGAAGAGGCCGAGCACGCCGAGGACGCACCGCCAGCCATTCCCACTGTGGAGCTCCGTCATCCCATCCCTTCCTTCGCGGCCCTCACGGGCAGACGAACGCCTCACCCTCGGGGCCCGGGCGAACGCACGCCCCCGAGTAGTCGACGGCGCAGTCCACGTCGGTCGTACAGCCCTGGCCGGCGCGCGGACCCGCGATGCAGGTCCGGCCCCGGACGTGGCGACAAATCCGGTTGCCTTCGGCGTCGACGACGAGCGGGTTGTGATTGCACTCCCAGTCCTCGCAGTCGACGAACCCATCCTGGTCGTTGTCGATCCCGTCCGTGCACGTGCGGACCGCCATCGCGATCTGCTCGGCGCGCGTCGAGTCCGTCGGGATCGAGCCGTCCTCGTTGCCCTGGATCGACGAGTTGTCGTCGATCCACATGCTCTCGAAGCAGGGGCTCTCGAGGCGGAGGCACGCGCCGCGGTAGCAGCTCTGGCCGAGGGGGCACTCGGAGGTGTCCGAGCACAGCCCGGTCCGGCCGATCAGGAAGAAGCGGCAGCTGAAGTCGGCGCAGTCGGCGAAGCCGTTCCGGTTGTTGTCGCGGCCGTCGACGCAGTCGTCGAAGTTGGCCTCGCCGAACTCGCGGCAGTAGGTGACCACCGCCGGGTCGCTCGCGCGGCTGCACGAGAAGTCGTTGCAGTCGACGAAGCCGTTGCCGTCGTTGTCCTCGCCGTCCGAGCAGCGCTCGATCGTGTTCTCGCCGATGCTCGCGCAGTAGGCGAGGACGTCGGGGTTGGTCGAGCGCGAGCAGCTGAAGTCCGCGCAGTCGACGAACCCGTTCCCGTCGTTGTCCATCCGGTCCATGCACTGCGCGAGCGTCGTCTCCGACAGGCTCGCGCAGTAGGTCATGATCGCCATGTCCATCGAGTTCGCGCAGTCGAAGTCCCCGCAGTCGACGAAGCCGTCGCCGTCGTTGTCGATGCGGTCCTGGCAGCGCTCGAGGGTGTTCTCCGGGCCCGAGCACGCGGGCGAGGTCGCGCAGTCGGAGTCGCGGCAGTCCGCGTTCCCGTCTCCGTCGTCGTCGGCGCCGTTGGTGCAGTTCGTCTCGATCGGGCACGCGGGCGTCCCCGCGCAGGACGGGTCGGCGCAGTCGATCAGGTCGTCGTTGTCGTCGTCGAGGCCGTTGGTGCAGTTGGTCTCGGCGCACCCGGGGAAGTCCGAGCAGTCGCTGTCCCGGCAGTCGATGAAGCGATCGCCGTCGTCGTCGCGGCCGTTCTCGCAGTCGAGCTCGACGTCGCACACGGTGACGTAGGGGTTGTTGCGGCAGCTGTAGTCGCGGCAGTCGGCGAAGCCGTTGCCGTCGTTGTCGATCAGGTCGCTGCAGCTCGCGTCGTCGAACTCGCCGGAGCAGCACAGCTCGAAGATCGTCGTGCAGTCCCTGTCGCCGCAGTCGAACTGGCCGTCGAGGTCGTCGTCGATCCCGTTGCTGCAGAGCTCGTACGTGTTCTCCACCCCGATCGGCGGGGTCAGCGGGATGTACTCGGCGCAGAACCCGAGCGACAGGCAGTCCTCGTCGGCGCAGTCGATCCGACCGTCGAAGTCGTCGTCGCGCCCGTTGCTGCAGCTGACGTAGTCGGTCTCGTAGCCCGCCACGGGGCCGCGATCGGGGATGCCGTCGCCGTCGAAGTCGAGGGTGAAGCAGCCGGGCACGAGGAGCGCCGTCGAGGCGACGAGGCACGCGAGGAGCCCGCGATGGGTCGGGGAAGGTCGCATCAGTGAGCCGCCTCGCCCGGCCGGTGCCAGTTGCCGTGGCCGCGGAGGCACGCGGCGCCGTTGCGCCCGTAGCGGCGCTCGAAGGGCACGTGGATCATGCACGCGCCGCGCTCGGTGTGGGTGGAGCCGAGCAAGCCGTCCTGCGCCTCGCGGGCCAGCCGCCGCTCGACGAGCTCGCGGCCGGGGCCGGTGAGGTACTCGGGCAGCTCGCCCACGCGCCGGTAGCGGGAGACGAACTCGATCAGGTGCAGGTTGAAGAACTCCGCGATGGTCGGGGCGATCGCGGGGTCCTCGCGGAGCCGCCGCGCGGCCTCGCGGACCGGGCCCATGTCGACGCGGATCTCGTCGTTGCAGACCCACTCGCACTCACTGTAGGTGTCGTGGTGCTGCATGCTCTCGGTGTGCGCGTCGCGCGTCGAGACGAGGCGGTTGTAGTGGATCGGCCGTGACGGATCCTCGTCGGCCGAGTGGATGCTCGTCATGACGTAGTCGGGCACGCCGTGCGCCCACATCCCGCGACGATGGCGGATCGCGTCCTGCTGCGCGCGCAGGTACGTGGGCCGCGACGGGGTGTCGTCGACCTGGTAGGCGTGCGCGAAGCCCCGGCGGATCTGGTCGGTCGCGAGGTCGGGGCAGTCCATGAGGACGCGCCCGTAGCCGTCGACGCTGCCGTCCGTGCTGCAGTGCCAGGTGCCGCGACGGCCGTTGAGGGTGGCCATCTTCGCGTTGATGTAGAGCTCGTAGGGGTGCCAGTCGCCCCACTGGTGGGCGGGGCCGAAGCTCTCGAGGGTGTTGAAGCCCGCGAGGCGGCACTGGCTGCCCCGGTACGTTCCGTCCTGGACGCGGAAGCTGTCGCCGTCGTTGAACGTCACCGGGACGGGCGTCCCGTTGATGAAGACGCGGGTCGACACGATGCCCTCGGCGCCGACCGGGATCAGCGCGAGGGCGAGCACGCCAGCGAGCGCGATCACTTGAGCGGGGACGCGTTGGGACACGTATCCGGGGGATCGAACGTCATGCACGCGTGGCCTGTCAATGGGGACGTCGCCTTGCGACGTGCTCGTCACGCATGCACCTGCACGTGCGGCAAGATCGGCTCGTGCTCGGACACGTGACGTCGAATGTGACCGTTGAGCACCGGCGCGCACTGGAAGATGACCCCGTGGCCCGCGCGGTCGAAGCTCACGTGCCGCGCGCGGGGGATCCGCGAGAGCAAGTCGTGCTGACGCTTGGGGCTGACCAGGGCGTCCCGCTCGGAGGTCACGACCATGGTGGGCACCTCGAGCCGCGCGAGCCGCGCGCGGGTGTCGTGCCGCATCACCGCGAGGACCTGCTCGTTGCGGGTGCGCGCCGGCGGCCGGACCCCGACGTGGTCCCGCATCCGTGACAGGAGCGCGTCGCGGTCCACGACGCGGAGGAACTCGTCGGGGTAGAGCAGCTTCGCGAGGGCGCCGTAGCGCTCGGTGTCCGGGAGCAGGTTCGTGGCGAGGAACCCGGCCAGCCCGGCCAGCGGCGGGACGATCGCGACGGGCCCGCCCGCGTGCGTGGCGATGAGGGTCAGCGAGCGCAGCCGCCCCGGCGCCCGGAGCGCGAGCTCCTGAGCGACCATGCCGCCCATCGAGACGCCGACCACGTGGGCGCTGTCCCACCCCACCGTGTCGAGCACGCGCTGCGCGTCGTCGGCCATGTCCGCCATCGTCCAGCGGCCGGGCGCGGCCTCGCTCTCGCCGATGCCCCGGTTGTCGAAGGTCAGCAGGCGGTGGTCGCGCTCGAGGTCCTCGACCTGCGGGCGCCAGACGACCCCGCGCATGGCGAGGCCCATGATCAAGAGGATCGGCGGCCCTTCGGTGCCGTGGATCCTGTAGGCGAGGCGGGGCGAAGAGGGAGTGACGGGCACGGGGGCCACGTTACTCGACGTCGCGGCACCCCTCCAGCTGACGCGCCCCGCCCTCGGGCGCGGGGTCGATGATGTGGAACTCGACGCGGCGGTTCGAGCGGCGCCCCTCGGGGGTGCCGTTCGTCTCGATCGGGTGCACCTCGCCGCAGCCGACGCCGGTGAAGCGGCTCCGGGCGATCCCGTGCTCGACGAGCCACGCGATCACGGCCTGCGCGCGGCGCGTGCTCAGGTCGAGGTTCGCGGCGTCCCGGCCGCGATCGTCGGTGTGGCCCTCGACGCGCACGACGCGCAGCTGCGGGTTGGAGGCGAGCACGGCGCGGACCTCCTCGAGCACCTCGTGGCTCTCCGGGAGGATCTCGGCGCGGTTCGTCTCGAACTCGACGCGCTGCAGGATGTAGATGCGCCCCGAGGCCTCGTCGACGCGGACGGTGCGCGGGCACCCGTGCTCCGGCGCGGGCCCCGGCGCGAGCGGGCAGCCGTCGTCGACGTCGAGCACGCCGTCGCGGTCGTTGTCGGGGTCGGGCACGCCGTCCTCGTCCTCGAAGCCGTCGTGGTCCTCGGGGTCGTCGGGCGCCCCGTCGCGGTCGTCCGGCACGCCGTCGCGATCGCGATCGCCGGGACCCGCCGCGCCGCCCGAGCCCGCGCCGCCCGAGCCCGAGCCGTCGGCCCCGTCGTCGCCGCCGACGCCCACGCCTCGACCCGCGCCGCCGTCCTCGTCGGTCTCGCGCAGCCCCTCGCGCATCCCCGAGGTGGACGCGTCGACCCAGCCGACGGTGAGGACGCCGCGGAAGTCGGGCGCGCCGTAGCCCCGCGCGAGGCCGAGCCCCCCCGCGAGGCCGAGCACCAGCCCGTCGATCGGGAGCACCCGCGCCCCGACGATCGCCTCGACCGGGGACGACGCGCGGTCCCCGGCGCGCTCGAAGGGCGTGCTGCCGTAGACCTCCGCCCCGAGCTCGAAGCGCTCGACGACGGGGACCATCACCCCGATCGCCCAGGTCAGCTCGTGGCCGACCTCGAGGCCGCCGTCGACGAAGCGCGCGCGATCGGTCGCGCGGAGGCGCGCGCCGAGGTTGGCGTCGATGCGGATCCCGGCGCCCGGCCGCACCTCCGCGAGCACCTCGGGCTGCACGGTGACGCCGTCCTCGCCCGCGAAGCGAGCGCCCGAGCTCACGCCCTGCGCGGTCGGAAGCGTCAACGTCAGTTGCAATGCGAGCGCGAAGGGATCGTCGCGCTCCCCGAACAGGCGGCCGCGCGCCGCGACGCGCAGGTCCCCGAGGCTCGTGCCGTCGGCGACGGGCTGCCCGGCGACGGCCTCGCCCGTGAGGGCGAGGTTCACGTCGAGCCCGACGTGCACCACGAGGCGATCGAAGAGGCCGACGCTCGCGCCGAGCTGCGCCGCGAGCGCGTGCTCGACGACCGACGCGCGCTCGGTGGACGCGTCCCCGCGGACGTCCTCGTACACGAGCGGGTTGAACGCATAGTCGAGGTCGAGGCGCGCGCCGAAGCGGAGGTGGCCGAGGTCGGTCGGGCGGCTCACCGCGAAGCCGTCCTCGGGCGTCTCCGCCGCCCGGTACTGATCGAGGTGCACGGCCTGCGCGGCCGCGACCGCGGGCGACAGCGCGGCGACGAGGACCAGCAGCCACGGGAGGCGTCGGCTCACCAGCCCACCTCCGGACGCCACGGCTGGTTGCCGCCGCGGATCGAGAGGAGGAACGCCGCAGGCCCGACCGCCGAGGCGGCGTCGTCGCCGAGCCCGAACCGACCCGCGAGCTCGAGCGAGACGGGGCCGAGGTCGATCCAGGTCGCGACGCCGGCGACGGGCGCGAACAGGAGGTCCGAGTCCTCCTGCCCGAGGGTGAGGCCGAGCTCGGCGCCCGCGGACCACGGCCCCACGATCCACACGTCGGCCGCATAGGCCGACGCCCACATCGCGTTGCCGCCGTCGGCCAGATCGAAGAGCGCGGTCTGCC
The DNA here is from genome assembly GCA_020633195.1 of Sandaracinaceae bacterium. Lineage (GTDB taxonomy): Bacteria > Myxococcota_A > Polyangia > Polyangiales > Sandaracinaceae > JACKEC01. The sequence continues at coordinate 223,666 of JACKEC010000021.1, forward strand.
GCGTCCGCAGCGCCACGCGCTCGTCGGCGACCCGCAGCGAGAGCTCCACGGTCGGCGCGAGGCGCACCGCGCCGATCCCCGCCGGGCCCTGCTGCGCGGGCAAGAACGCGCCGAGCTCGAACATCAGGCCCACGTCCTCGAGGCGCGGGAGGTACGCCGCGGAGAGCCACACGTCGCCCGAGCCGCGCTGCGACGTCCGCGCGTAGCTGCCGTAGAGATCGATCGCGGCCGCGGCCCCGAGGCGCAGGTGATCGTCGATCACGTCGCCGTGGACGCCGAGCGCCGCGCGGAGGCGATCGCCGACCGTCGCGTCGACGGCGCCCGTGTACGCGAGGGCGAGCACCGCGCTGACGCCGCGCCGATCGAGGTCGCGCACGCCCACCGAGCTCGCGAGGAGGCTCGCCGAGAGGCCCTCGTGCAGGAGGTGCGGCGGCGGGCGCGGCGGCAGGGGCGCCTCGGGCGCGGCCACGTCCGCGGGGCGCGCGACGAAGGCGAGCGTCGCGAGCGCGGTCGCGGCGTCCTCGGCGTGGACGAGCTCGATCGAGCCCTCGCCGGCTTCGGCGGCCACCAGCTCCGCGGTCAGCGTCTCGCCGTCCCAGGTGCTCGACGTCACCGTGACGCCCGAGCCACGCGCGACGAGCCGCGGCGGCAGGCTCGAGCTCGCGCGCACCTGGATCGCGACCTCGGTCGGCCGCCCCGCGATCAGCTCGACGCGGGTGGGCTCCGCGGCCTGCGGGACGCGCGGCTCCGCCGCCCGCACCGCCAGATCGATCCCGCCGAGCGCGGCGCCCGCGTCGTCGACGCACCGGACCGTGCCCTCTTCGCCGGCCGCGAGCGTGAACGACGACGCCGGCTCTCCGTCCAGCGCGCAGCGCGCCCCCTCCGGCGCCTCGAACAGAGAGCCCGGGAGGACCTCGAGCGGTCGGACCTCTTCGCTCGGGTCGCCGTGATCGAAGGAGGGCTGCGCGTCGGCGGGCTCCCACGGCGCGCGGAGCCGACCGAGCGCGATCTCGAACGCGTACGCCTCGGACGGACGGCTCTCGAAGAAGTCGCGGCCGATCGTCGAGACGCGCGCGAAGTAGTGCCCCGGCGGGAGGTGGTGCACCTCGAAGCGCGTGACCTCGGGCGGCACCTCCACCGCGGCGACGAGCCCCGCGCCCGAGCCGCCGCGGGTGATCTCCACGCGGTAGCGGCCCGCCACGGGGACCGGCGCCCACTCGCCGCGGATCGTCGTCCGCTGCGCGACGCCGACCCAGCGCGCGGGCTGCGCGTCGACCCAGCGCGGCGCCGGCGGCAGCGGGCGCGGCGGCGTGGGGCGCGCGCCCTGCGCGACCGACGAGCCCATCCCCGGCGCGACGGTGACGGTGCCCTGGCCGTTGGGCGTGGAGACGCGCGCGGCGCGGCCCTCGTGGTTCGAGACGCGGCTGGTGTCGCTGTCGTCGACGCTGACGACGGCGGCGCCGCCCTCGAGGTCGGCGCGCGCGCTCGGCGTGGTCACGCGGACGCTGCGGCCGCGGAGCTCGGCGAGCCGCGCGCGGAGCGAGCCGCGATCGAGCTGCGCCTCGCTCGCGCTCCGGCGCGTGTCCGCGGCGCTCGCGCCGAACACGACCACGACGGTGTTCTCTCGCAAGGATACTTGCGTCTCGTCCCGGAACGTCAGCTCGGCGAACGCGCGCTCGAGCGTGTTGACGCGCCACCCGCGCTCGAGGTCGGTGCCGAGCTGCAGGGAGCGCCAGTCGCGCTGCTCGCTCGGGCGGCCGCGCACGTTGGGCTGCATCGCCGTGACCTCGGCGTCCGGGCCGTCCGCGCGGACCGCGACGATCGGGAGCACGAGGCGCTGCCCCGGCCGCAGGCGATGCGGCAGCGGCCCGAGGTTCTCGTTGTAGGCGTGGACGATGTCGTAGCGCCGCCGGTCGCCGTAGACGGTCTGCGCGATCGACGGGCAGCTCTCGCCCTCGACGACGACGTACTCGAACGTCTCGGCGCCCTGCGGGACCTGCGCCCCCGCCGTCGCGGGCGCGAGCGCGCTCAGCGCGAGCAGCGTGACGATCCCCCGCCTCACGGCGCGCTCCTCCGGCGCGCGCGGCGGATCGCGCGCCAGATCTTGTGCGAGATCTGCGCGGTCGTCGCGGGGCGCGGCACGACCTCGTCGACCCCCACGGTGACCAGCTCGGCGATGCGCGTCATGTCCTTCGCGTCGGCGTCGGTGACGATGGGCACCGTCTCGGTGCTGCGCAGGCGCCGCAGCTCGTCGAGCTCGACGCCGGGCGCGAAGATCGCCGCGGCGCCGGCGATGGGCTGGTCCTCGGACACCACGAACGGGATGAGCCCGTTCGCGCCGAGGCCGAGCACGAGGTCGCCCTGCATCCGGCCGATCACCGCGACCTCGACGGGGTCCCCCGGCGGGCGGATCGACTCGGTGGCGCGGCCGTGGGTCAGCGCGTCGGGCGCCGCGACCATGCGGCCCGCGCGGCCCTGCAAGTAACGTTGCGTGCGCGATCGCTCGGGCGAGTCGCTCCCGAGCGAGTCCAGCGTCCCGCGGACGGTCTCCATGTCGGGGCGCTCGCCCGCGAGCTTGCCGAGCATGCGCATGCACAGGTCGTCGAGCTCCGCCGGGATCGCGAGGTCGCGGCGCGCCTCGCGCGGGGGCCGCGGCGGCTCGAGGAGGTGCTGGTACGCGAGGTTCTCGCGATCGCCGGTGAAGGGCACGCGGGACGTGAGCATCTCGTAGAGGAGGCAGCCGAGCGAGTACACGTCCGAGGCCGCGCCCGTGACCGACCCCGTGATCTGCTCCGGGCTCATGTAGTCCGGCGTCCCCGCCACCCGCCCCTCGCGCGTCATGCGACCCCTCGCGGTGTCACCCTCGATGAACGCGAGCCCGAAGTCCACCACCACGACGCGGTCGCCGCCCTTCGAGGTCGGCTGCACGAACACGTTCTCGGGCTTCACGTCGCGATGGACCAACCCCATGTCGTGCGCCGCGGCGAGCGCGTCGGCGATCTGCGTGACGATGCGGATCGTGCGCTCGATGGGCAGCAGCGGCAGGTGCGCGTCGACGATGTCGCGCAGGGGGTAGCCCTCGAGCAGCTCCATGGCGAGGTAGAGCTGGCCGCTCGCCTCGCCGAAGTCGTGGATGCGGACGACGTTGGGGTGCGTGAGCGCCGACGCCACCCGCGCCTCGCGCTCGAACCGCTTGCGCGAGGTCGTGTTCGCGGCGACGTGGGGCCGGAGCAGCTTGAGCGCGACGTCGCGGCCCAGGTTGAGCTGCGTCGCCTGCCACACCTCGGCCATCCCGCCCTCGCCGATCTTGCGCACCAGCTCGTAGCGCTCGCCGATCAGCTTGCCGGGCTCGTTCTCGCCGCTCATCCGCGCACCTCGAACAGCTCGACCGTGGTGCGCCGCCCGGCGAGGTCGCTCTCGCCCGCGGAGACGCACTCGTAGTCGCCGCGGATCACCGCCTCGACGGCCTGGGTCACGAGGATCTGCTGAGGCCGCGCGATCGCCTCGAGGCGCGCCGCGACGTTCACCACGTCCCCGATCGCCGTGTAGGTCATGCGGGTCTCGGAGCCGATGTTGCCCACCACCGCCTCGCCGCGGTGCACCCCGATCGCGAGCTGGATCGTGACCCCGAAGCGCTCCTGCCAGGAGAGGTTCCCCGTCTCGAGCCAGCGCAGCATCTCCTCGGCCGCGGCCATCGCGCGCTCGGTGTGGTCGGGCTGCCCGTCGGGCGCGCCCCAGATCGCCATCACGCAGTCGCCGATGAACTTGTCGACGAGGCCGCCGTGCCGGAACACGATCTCGGTGAGGATCGTGAACAGCTCGTTGAGGATCGTGACGACCTCTTCGGGCTCGCGCTCCTCGGTGAGCGGGGTGAAGCCGACCACGTCCGCGAACAGCACCGTGATCTCGCGGCGCTCGCCGCCGAGCGCCATGTCCTGCTCGCGGCGCACCACGCGATCGACGATCTCCGCCGGCAGGTAGCGGCGCAGGTCGCCCCGGATCGCCTCCTCGCGCCGCAGGCGCTCCTCGCTCGTCTCGAGCTCGACCGAGGCGTCGCTCAGCGCGTCCCCGAGGGTCGAGAGCTCGTCCGACGTCTCCACCGCGACGCGGCCGCCGAACCGGCGCTCCCCGAGCTCCTTCGCGAATGCGACGAGCGAGCCGAGCGGCCGGGTGATCCGGCGCGCAGCCAGCAGCCCCACGAGGACCGCGAGCAGCAGCGCCACCGCGATCGTCGCGGCGATGATCCGCCGCATGCGCCCGACGGAGGCGAAGACGACGTCGTGCGGCTCCTGCACGGCCACCGCCCAGCGGTACTGCGGGATGGTGCGGACCGAGGCGACGACGGGGCCCGACGGAGTGTCGACCGCGCCCTGGCGCAGCAGCTCGGCGGCGTAGGCGCCCTCGGGCAGGTCCTGCAGCCACGGCAACGGGGCCGGGGTCAGCGGCGCAGGACCACCGCGCGCCCCGACGAGCGCGCGGCCTCGGTGGTCGACGATCGTCAGCGCGTCGGGGAGGCCCGGGAAGCGATCGGCCGCCGTGCGCTCGACGTGCTCCGCGAGCCGCTCGAGCGAGGCGTGGGTGACGGCGAAGCCCGTCACCGGGCCGACCACCTGCGCGCGGAGCGGCACCGCGACGAGGACGCGCGGCGCGAGCTCCGCGGCGGTCGCGTCCCCGAGGGTGGTGCCGTTCGCGTCGGCGCGCGCTCGGAGCTCCGCGGGCAGCGTCTCGGGCACCTCGACGCCCGCGGCCACGCGCTCGCGGATCACGTCGATGAGCGCGCCGTCGGCGTCGTAGATCGCGACGTGGTCGACGAGCTCGGCGCCCTCGACCACCGCGATCGACGCGGCGAGCGCGGCGTCCGGAGGGATCTCGTCGCGCGTCAGCAGCCGGCCGACCGTCTCGAGGGCGTTCTCGACGGCGCCGAGCTGCGCCGCGACGTCCTTCGTCGTGTCCTCGACCACGGCGAGCTGCACCTCGAGGGAGAGGTCGTCGACGGTGTCCTCGTTGACGTCGATCAGGCCGAGGCCGACCGCGACGAGCGGGACCGTCACGAGCCCGATCGCGAGCCCCGTGAGCTTCCAGCGGAGCGGGAACCGAGGTCCTCGCCCGCGCGCTGTGGTCTTCTCGTTCACCCGTCGGCCCCGCGCCCGTCGGCGCAGCATCGCACGCCTCCGCACGCGCCGTACCACTCGGCTGGGCCGAGGGACGCAGCGTGGAGGCGTCGGGCCGAGGCTACACGCGTCGGCCCGACCCGCGGGTCAGCGGTCGATCGCGTCGGAGCCCGGGCCGCTGTTGCGCTGGGCGATGCCGCCGTCGGGGATGTTGAACTCCACGCGCCGGTTCCGGGCGTGGTCTTCGGGGGTCGTGGCGTTCTCGACGACGGGCCGGTCGGGGCCGAAGCCCTGCGCGTCGAGGCGCGCGCCGTCGACGTTCCCGCGGGTGGTGAGGAAGCGGACCACGGACTCGGCCCGCTGCTGGCTGAGGCGCATGTTCGAGTCGTGGCGACCCCGGGCGTCGGTGTGACCCTCGACCCGGATGTGCTCGATCTCGGGGTGCGCGTTGAGCACCTGCGCGACGTTCATCAGCAGCGGGAAGCTGCGCGAGAGGATCGTGGCGCGGTTGGTCTGGAAGTAGACCATGTCGAGGATCTCGAGGCGGCCCTCCTGCAGGACGACCTGCTGCTCCTCACGGCAGCCGTGGTTCGCCGGCGGGCCCGGCTCGTCGGGGCAGTTGTCGATGCGGTCGACGACGGTGTCTCCGTCGCGATCCGAGTCCGGGCAGCCGTGGTTCTCGATCGGGCCGGGCTCGTTGGGGCAGCTGTCCGCGTCGTCCGTGAGGCCGTCCTGATCGTTGTCCGGATCGGGGCAGCCGTTCTCGTCCTCGAAGCCGTCGAAGTCCTCGGGCTGGTCCGGGCACTCGTCGACGTTGTCGAGGTAGCCGTCGCCGTCGCGGTCGCCGACCTCGTCGGGGCAGCCGTCCTGGTCTTCGAAGTCGTTGAGCGTCTCGGGCTCGTTCGGGCACTCGTCCGGATCGTCGAGGATCCCGTCGCGGTCGTTGTCGGGATCGGGGCAGCCGTTCTCGTCCTCGAACTGATCGATGTCCTCGGGCTCGTCCGGACACTCGTCGTCGGAGTCGAGGATCCCGTCGTGGTCGCGATCGCCGTTGGGCAGGTCGCGGGGCATCATCCAGCCGAGGTTCACGAGGAGCCGGAAGTCGGGCGAGCCGAAGCCGCGGTTGAGGCCCGGCCCCATCGCGAGGCCCGCGACGACGCCGCTGTTGTGGAAGAGCTTGAGGCCCGCGAGCGCCTCGAGCGCCGTCCCCTCCCGCTCGCCGAAGAGCGCGAAGGCGCTCGAGCCGAAGAGCTGGATGTGACCGTCGAGGTGCGTGCGCTCGTCGGCCTCGTCGGTCCAGAACGGGATCGCGAACCCGATCGCGTAGGTCAGCTCGTGGCGGAACTGGAGGTTGTTCGCCGTCGTTGTCGTCTCTTCGCGGATCCGCGCGCCGAGGTTGAGCACGATGCGGGCGCCCGCCCCGGGCCGGATCTCGCCGAGGAGCTCCGGGTGGATCGTCATGAAGGGGTCGCCGCGGTAGGTCGAGTCGACCGACGTCGGGAACGTTCCCGTGACCTGGAGCGCGAGCGCGCCCGCGTCCTCGGCCTCGCCGAAGAGCCGCACGCGGCCGCCGAGGTAGACGTCACCGAGGCCGCCGCCGTCGGCGGCCTGGACCCCGACCGGGACCATCTCGGCGCCGTCGTTGAGGAACACGACGGGGAGGCCGGCGAAGATCACGACGCGATCCGCGAGGCCGAACGCGAGGCCGACGGTGCCCGTCAGCGCGTGCTCGATCACGGACAGCGACTCCGAGGACGTGTCGCCGAGCACCGCCTCGTACACCAGCGGGTTCAGCGCGTAGTCCAGCGTGAGCTGAGCGCCGAAGCGGATGTCTCCGAAGTCGGAGGCTCGGCTGAGCTCGAAGTCGTCCTCGTTGGTCTCGGACGCGCGGAATCGATTCAGCGTCCCGGTCTGCGCGTGGGCGGTGGCGGTCCCGAGGGCGAGCCACACGAGCGCCAGCCGCACCAATCCAATTCGAGTCAAGCCGTCCTCCCTGACGACCAAATCCGGTATTTGCGGAATGGTCAGTCAGGACTGTACCCGGGGACGCGGCTTCAGATCAACGAACCGTCACTCCTCTTCGTCGTCTCGGGGCCCTTTTCTCGCAGGAGCCGGGGGAGCTGGCTCGGGGGTCGAGGGAGCCCGCGGCGGAGGCCTTCGGCCCAGGAATCCGATGTAGCCCATGGCGATCAGGGCCAGCCAGCCCGGCCAATTGCCGAGGATTCGGTAGGGCGTCGAGCCCTCCATCATCCGAACCTCGCCGCGCAGGCTGGCCCGCTCGAAGGTCTCGGAGTGCGCGGACACCCGGCCGAGCGGGTCGATGATCGCGCTGACGCCGGTGTTGGTGGCTCGCACGAGGTAGCGGTGGTGCTCGACGGCGCGCATCTCGGCGAGGGCGAGGTGGACCCACGGCTCCTGGGTGTCGCCGAACCACGCGTCGTTGGTGACGTTGACGAGGAGGTTCGGGTCGTCCTCGTTCATGATCGAGCGGACGAAGCCGGGCAGGATGTCCTCGTAACAGACGAGCGCGCCGATGCGGTGATCGCCGAAGGGCAGCGAGTGGACCTGGTCGCCCGGGGTGAAGTGGCCGGTGTTCGGCGACCACTCGTAGAGGATCGGGAAGGTCTCCCCGAGGGGCAGGTACTCGCCGAAGGCGAGCAGGTAGGTCTTGTCGTAGTGGGCGGCGATGCGGCCCTGGTCGTCGGTCAGGAACGCCGTGTTGTAGAGGCGGTTCTCGCCCTCGCCGAGCTCCGAGCTGAGGCCGCCGAAGAGGAGCGGGGTCCGGGGGAAGCCGGGATCCTCGAGGCCATAGAACGCGATCGCGCGGTGGAAGTAGCCCTCGATCGGCACGCCGGGGTCGCGCGGGAGCCGGAACGTGGCCGCCGACTCGGGCCAGACGAGGAGATCGAGGGGGCCCTCCGCCTCGAGCTCGAGGGACTGCTCGAGGTGGCGCCGCAGGCCCTCGCCCGGGTCGTCGCGCTTCTCGTAGATCCCCATGTTCGTCTGGACGACGCCGAGCTGGAGCGCCGGAGCCGCGGCCATGCGCGCCTCGACCTCGCCGATGCGATAGACGCCGTAGCCGAGGGTGAACGCGAGCACGCCGAGGAAGACCGCCGGCGCGACCTTGGGCCAGCGCTCCTCGCGCACCACGACGGCCCGCACCACGACGTAGGCGGCCCCGTTCCCGAGCATCGCGAGCGCGCTGAGGAGCAGCGGCCCCCCGAGGTCCGCGACCTGCACGAGCTGCGGGACGGCGTGGAAGCTGTTGCCGTAGAAGTTGTCGAAGAGCTGCGGGAACACCATCTCGGAGGCGACGAAGGCCACCACCAGGCTCAGCGTCGCCTCGAAGCCGCGCTCGCGCGCCCGGCGATAGAGCCAGAGCATCAGGACGTACTGCAGCGCCTGATAGAGGAAGTAGACGGACGCGAAGAACGCGGCGAGCGCGTACGGGAAGCCGCCGAAGTCGACGATCGTGTCGACGACCCAGTAGAAGCCGCCGTACCAGGCGACGTAGCCGAAGAAGAGCGCGCGGCGGAAGAAGACCCACCCCTTCGCCTGGCTCTGGTCCATGACCCAGAGCGCGGGGACCATGCCCACGAAGGCGAGCGGCCAGACCCCGAAGCCCGCGAACCCGAGGAACATCAGGATCGCGCTCAGGAGCAGCAGCCCGTAGGCGCGCCCGATCTCGGCCCAGTCGCGCGGAGGCTTCGGAGGCTCGGGCGCGGGAGCCGGCGCCGCCGCCGCGGGAGGCGACCTGCGACGCTTCTTCTTGCGGGTCATGCGCTGGCTTTGGCAGCGCCGAGCGCCTTGCGCACCTTCGCGACGAGATCTTCGGTCTTGAAGGGCTTCGTCACGTAGAAGCGCGCGCCCGCGTTGATGCCCGCGATCACGTCCCGAGGGCCGGTCTTCGCGGTGAGCATCACGACCGGCACGTTCGCCAGCCCAGGCGTGCCCTTGAGCTGCTTGGCGAGGGTGATGCCGTCCATCCGCGGCATCATCACGTCGGTCACGATCACGTCCGGCGGCGTGGCGCGCGCCTTCTCGAGCGCGTCCTGACCGTCGACCGCGGTGACCACGTCCCCGAGGGCTCGCATCACGTGCTCGAGCATCCGGAGCAGGTCGGGGTCATCCTCGGCGACGAGGATGCGGGGCCGGGCTGCGGACATCGGCCGGAACCTAGACCAACTCGCCCCGGTTTGCACGCTTGGCGACGGGGGAGCTCACTCGTCCTCCGAGGCCTCGACGGGGCGCGGCCGGACCGACTCGCGCTTCTTGCGGCGGAAGCGGTTCGGGGGGGTGCTGGGCGCCCACACTCGGAGCAGCGCGGGCTGCACGATCAGCGTCGAGAGCAGGCACATCCCCACCGAGACGCCGATGAGCTCGCCGAAGCGCTGCACCGGGACGAACGAGCTGAGGAGCATCACGCCGAAGCCGAGCATCAGGGTCACGCAGGAGACCACTACCGCGCGGCCGGTCCCGCGCGCGGCGCGCAAGAGCGCTGCGTTCCTGTCGAGCCCGAGGCCGATCTCCTCCCGATAGCGGGCCAGGAGGTGGATCGATCCGTCGACCGCGAGGCCGAGGCTGATGGAGAAGACGATCACCGTCGACGCGTTGAGGTGCATCCCGCGCATCGACATCCAGGCGAGCGTGCCCACGAGCGGGATCACGTTCGGCGGGATGCTCAGGAGGCCCAGCCGCCAGCTCCCGAGGAGCACGACGAGCATCCCGAAGATGATGAGGACCGCCGTCCCGAGGCTGCCGAGGAGGTCGTTGACCACCGCGGTGAGGCCGACCGAGCCGGTGTAGCCCTCGCCGGTCATCGAGACCCGCACGTGCATCGGGTCGAAGCGCTCGTGCAGCCGCGCCTTCACGCGCTCGATGAGCTCGAGGCTCGCCGCGGCGCCGACGTCGGCCAGCCGGACCTGGATCCGCGCGACGCGCCGGTCCTCGGTCACGAACGAGCTCGTCGGGTTGCGCTCGAAGTGCGAGTAGATGTCCAGGATCGCGCCGACCTGCTCGGCGCTGCGGAACGGCTCGTCGACCGCGCTCGGCTCCCCCGTGAAGCGGGCCCAGCTCATGTGGAGGTAGTCGGTCGGGGACGCGGTGCTCAGCACGGCGTCCTCGGTGTCGAGGTAGCGCTCGACGTCGTCGATCGCCGCGAGGACCTCGGGGTCCGCCATGCGGCCGGCGTCGTCGCTCTCGAGCATGATCTCGAAGGGGCGGACGCCGTCGAGCTCGTCCTCCATCAGCCGCGTGGTGATGTACGCGTCGTCCGACTCGGCGAACTCGTCGAGGAGCGCACTGTCGACGGTGATGTTGAAGGCGGCCCAGATGAAGAGCCCCATCAGCGCGAGGGCGCCGCCGATGAAGCGCCACGGGTGATCGAGGATCTTGCTGGTCAGCCACACGATCCCGCTCTCGAGCAGGCCGCGGTCGGCGACCGGCACGTCGTGCTCCGCGGGATCGCGATACGCCGCCGGCGTCTTGTCGCGGGCCTTGGGCGGATCGAAGTAGGTCATCGCGCTCGGCAGGAACACGATGGTGACCACGTAGGCGAGCATCACGCCGATGCCCGCGATCACGCCGAAGCGCTGGAGCATCTCGGTCTGGCTCACGACCAGCGAGGCGAGGCCGACCGCGGTCGTGATCGACGTGAGGAAGCACGCCACGGCCATCGAGCGGACGGTGTTCTTCGCGGCCTCGAGCTTGGTCGGCGCGTGCTCGAGCTCCTCTCGATAGCGACCGATCAGGTGGATCGAGTCGGAGACGCCGATGATGATCAAGAGCGGCGGGATGATGTTGTTCAGCACCGTCATCGTCTCGCCGACCATCGCCATCGTCCCGATCACGATGACGGCGCTGATGCCGACCGCGACGACGGGCAGGATCGTGCCGGGGAGCCAGCGGAACGAGACGTAGAGGAGGACGAAGCAGACCAGGAGCGTGAGGGGCACGATCCGGAAGTTGTCTTCCTCCATCTTGCGGATGATCGAGTTGAACAGGTGCGGCAGGCCGCCGATGTTGATCCGCACCCCGGCCGGCGGCGGCAGGCTCGCCACGGTGGCGTCGATCTGCTCGACGGTCGCCTGCATCACGCGGTGGTCCTCGACGCGGCCGTCGAGGAAGAGGGCCACCGCGGTGACGTGGCGGTTGCGGCTGATGAGCCGGCCGTTGAGCAGGGGCGTCTCGTCCAGGACGGTGCGCAGCCGCGCCGCGTCCTCGGGGGTGACCTGGTCGCCCTGCACCACGGGCCCGTAGCGGTAGGTGCCGACGCGGTCGGCGAGGGTCGCGAGGCCGAGCGGGAACCGGGACGGGTCGCTCTGGACGATGACGCTGAGCGCGTCCTCGAGGTCGGGGTCCACGTCCGACGGGACGTCGCCCTCGGGGGTGCCCTCCTCCTCGTCTTCGTCGAGGTCGTCGAGATCGTCGAGGTCGTCGAGGTCGTCGAGGTCGTCGAGGCCCTCGGGCGTCGTCGGCGGCGCCTCCTCGTCGATGGGCACCGGCAGCGGGGTCACCGTGATCCCCTCGACCCGCTGGACGTAGTCGGCCTGCTCGAAGCGGCGCGCGAGGCGGTGCACGTAGGCGAGGGGCTCGGGCGCGAGGACGTCGTCGGCCTCGACGAGGAGCACGACCACGTGATCGGGGTTCCCGAAGCGCTCGGCGAAGGACGCGTTGATCGCGTTCTGCTCGTCGATGCTGCTCGTCGTGAGCTGCTGCGGGCGCGGATCCGCCACCAGGCGCGGGATGAACACGCCCGTGCCGATCGTCGCGACGACGATGGCCCCGAGCGCCCATCCGCGGCGCCGGGTAACGAGCTCCGCGATCGCTTCGATCAGGGCGTGCACCGGTAGGGGCCGAGTCTACGATTTGTGACGTTTCGGGGGACAGAAAGCGCCGTCACCCCATGACCGACCTCACGCTCGCGTCGAGGGCGTCGAGGAGGAACGTGAGCTCGTCGTCGGTGAGGTTGAGCGCAGGGGTGATGTAGACACAGTCGCCGAGCGGACGAAGAAACAGGCCTCGTTCGAGCGCCGCCTCGAAGACGCGCCACCCGGTGCGGCCGCCGTAGCCTCCGTCGCCGAGGTCCGCCGCCCCCACCAGGCCGCAGGTCCGGACGCGCCCCACGCCGGGCACCGCCGAGAGCCTCTCGAAGGCCTCCGCGACCCGGGGCGCCATCCTCGCCACGTTCTCGAGCACGGCCTCGTCCCTGTAGATCGCGAGCACCTCGCGCGCGATCGCCGCCCCGAGCGGGTTGCCGCAGAACGTGTGGCCGTGCATCAACGCGCGGTCCGCGGCGCCGCGGAAGCCGTCGTAGACGCGGGGCGTCGCGAGCGTCGCGGCCATCGGGAGCACGCCCGCGGTGAAGCCCTTGGCCGTGCACAGCAGGTCGGGCACGACCCCCGCGAGCTCGCACGCCCACATCGCCCCGGTCCGGCCGTACCCGGTGAAGACCTCGTCGGCGATCAGGAACGTGTCGATCGCCTCGGTGCGCGCGCGCAGCTCGCGGAGCAGCTCCGCGTCGTACATCTGCATCCCGGCCGCGCCCTGGACGAGCGGCTCCACGATCACGCCCGCGATCTCGTCGGGGCGCTCGTCGAGGGCCGCGAAGACCTGCTCGAAGACGCGCTCCCAGCCGCCGGCCTCGCCGAGCGCGGGGGGACGGATCACCTCGAAGAGGATCGGCGCGAAGACGCGGTGGAACTCGGAGATCGACGCGAGGCTCGCCGCGCCGAGGGTGTCGCCGTGGTAGGCGCCGCTCAGCGTCACGAACCGCGTGCGCCGCGGCCGGCCGTTCTGCTGCCAGTACTGGAACGCGGCCTTGACCGCGACCTCGACGGCCGTGGATCCGTCGTCCGAGAAGTGCGCGCGCGACAGATCGCCCGGCGCGACGGCGGCGAGCTCCTCGGCGAGCAGGGCGACCGGCGCGTGGGTGATCCCGCCCGCCGCGACGTGCATGAGCTGCTCGGCTTGCCGGTGGAGCGCCGCGCGGAGCCGCGGGTGCCCGTGGCCGAGGGTGCAGGTCCACCAGCTCGCGTTGCCGTCGAAGACGCGGCGCCCGTCCGCGTCGTGCAGCCAGGGGCCCTCGGCGCCGACCACGACGAGCGGGTCCACGCCCTCGTGGCGCTCGCTCGCGGTGTACGGCGGCCACACGTGCGCCCGCTCTCGGGCGACGACGTCCGCGCGCGTGGTGCCGGGCGGCAGGAGCATCGCGGCCGCACCCTGAGGCGCGCCGCGGCGACGCGCAAGCGCGGGCCTACTGCGTCACGACGGGCGGCCGACCGAAGCGCAGCCGGTAGCTGTACTGCGCCTCGCCGCCGCGCGGCGGCGACGTGGTCCGGATCTGCCCGGCGGCGGAGCGGATGCAGTGCTCGAAGGTGTCGTCGTCGAAGCGCGAGTTCTCCACCGCGACCGAGCGGACGGCGCCCGCGCCGCGGAACGTGAAGACGAGGTCCAGGGTGGCCGGCTCCATCGAGCCGCGATCGAGGTAGCGCTCGTAGCAGCGCTCGAAGCCCGTCGTCGCCCGGCGCACCGCGCTCTGGACCACGTGATCGTCGAGGCGGCCTTGCCCGTCCACCTGCTGAGCGACGACCACGTAGATGTACTGCGCGAGCTGCGCGTCGTGCTCCACCGTGTTGAGGCTGCCGTCGGTGCCCGCGACCGAGTCGGCGGCGGCGTCGGGGGGCGGCGGCTGGACGACGACCGTCGCGCCCGGCGTCGGGACGCGCGTCGAGAGGCAGTCGCGCGCGGCGGTCTGGACGCCCGCCACCCGCACCACGAGCGCCTCGATCGCGGCCTCCGCGTCGCGACGGGCCGCCGGATCGCCGGACGTGTCGCGCTGCCGCTCGGCCGCGACCATCAGCCGCATGATGCGCTGCATCTCGTTGTGGCTGGCGTCGATGCACCCGGCGAGCTCGCGGGCGCGGCTGACCGCGGTCGCCCGCTCGGCGGCGGACATCTGCTGCGCCGCGGCCGGCGCCGTGAGCGAGAGGGAAGTGAGGAGGGCCAAGATTCGTGTCGTGCGCATGTGCGATCCCGTCGCCAAGTCTACGTGCTCGAGGACAGACGCGCGCGACCGCGTGGTTGTTCAGGGCAAGATCCCCTCGACGCGAAGCGGCGCGGCGCTGCCATCGATGTCCCTCCCGAGCTGGCCCAGGTTCCCATCCCCCCAGCACCACACTCCGCCCGCGATCACCACGCAGCCGTGGCCGCGACCGAGATCGAGGTCGTCGGCCGCCCCCGGGAGGAAGCCCATCTCGACGGGCTCGCTGCTCGAGGCGCCGGCGTTCGCGATCTGGTCGTGGTCGTCCCGTCCCCAGCACGACACCGCGCCTCCGGTGCGCCGCGCGCAGGTGAAGTCCTCGCCACCCTCGACGGTCACGGCGTCGGCGAGCCCGATCACCGGCGACGGAACGCCCTGCGTCGTGGAGCCGCCGTCGCCGAGCCGACCGTCGGCGCCGCGCCCCCAGCAGGCGGTCGCCCCGGGCCGCACCGCGCAAGCGTGCTTCCACCCGAGGCCCAGGTAGGTGGCGTCCATCAGCATCGAGACCGGCGCGGGGTCGGGTCGGGAGCGGTTCGTGTCGTCGCCGAGCTGCCGGTCCATGGCGAGCCCCCAACACTGCGCCGTCCCGTCGCTGATGCGCGCGCAGGTGAAGGCCTGCCCGAGCGCGATCTGCGCGATGGCGCCGACGACGGTGACCGCCTCGGGCGCGCGCCGCGCCGACCCGGCGAACCCGAGCTGGCCCTGGTTGTTCGCGCCCCAGCAGAACAGGCTCCCGGAGAAGGAGAGGAGGCACGTGTGCGACCCGCCCGCGACCGCGACGGCGGTCCCTGCGGTCACGTGCTCGGGGGTCGCGACGACGGCCGCGGTGGACCCGGAGCCGACCTGCCCCGTGTCGTTCTCGCCCCAGCAGTAGAGCTCCCCCGGGCTCACGACGGCGCAGCCGTGGGCGTCGCCCAGGGTGATGCTCACCGCGGGCCCGGGGAGCGTGACCCGCGCCGCTCCGGAGCGCGCGGCCCCCTCGGTGCCGTCCCCGAGCTGACCGACGTCGCCGTCGCCCCAGCAGAAGACCGCTCCGTCGCTGCGGAGGGCGCACGAGGTGTCGCCGCCGACGGCGACTTGCACGACGCGGAGCACGCCCGCGTCCCCGCCGGCGTCGAAGCCGCCGTCGTCGCCGCCCGCGTCGGGGCGCACGTCGGGACCTCCGTCGAGGGTCGCGCCGTCCAGCGCCGCGTCGGCCCCGGCGTCGAAGGGGCCCGGCTCGCCGGCGTCGCGCCGCGTCCCGCTGCGGTCGAGGATGCAGCCCGACACCAGCACGCATGCCAGCGCGATGGAGCCGATCGCACCTTCCCCCATCGCCGCATGATACTTCGCGCTCATGCCGTTCGAGTATCCATTGGCGGTCCGCTTCGCGGACACCGACGCCCAGGGGCACGTGTACTTCGCCAACTACCTGACCTTCTGCGACGAGGCGCTCTCGGCGTACATGCGGCACCTCGGGTGCGCGTGGCAGGACCTGGTGGCGGACGGCGTGGACATGTTCTACCGCAACGCGACTTGCGAGTTTCGAGGGTCCGCGAGGTTCGAGGACGTCGTCCGGGTCGAGCCCTCCATCGCCAAGATCGGCAACAGCAGCGTCACGTCGCGCTTCGTGCTGCGCGGGGCCGACGGCGAGGTGATCGCGGTGGCCGAGCTCGTCAGCGTGTGCATCGACGTGGCGACGCGGACGGCGACCCGGGTCCCCGACCGCCTGCGTGACGTCGTCGCGGCGGCCTGAGGACGATCACAGCGTCTGGACCAGCACCTCGCGGCGACCGCCGGCCTTTCCGCTCGGCGGCCCGACGACGCCCTCCTGCTCCATCCGCTCCACGAGCTTGGCGGCCTTGTTGTAGCCGACGCCGAGCTGGCGCTGGATGTGGCTGATCGAGCAGTAGCCGGCCTGCGCGACGCACGCGACGGCCTTGTCGTAGATGGGGTCGTCGCTCGCCGGACCGCCGCCGCCGTCGGCGCCGTCGTCGTCGCCGCGCGGCTCGAGGATCTTCTCGTCGTAGACGGGCTTGCCCTGCTCGCGGAGGTGGTCGCACAGGCGCTTCACCTCCTCCTCGGAGACGTAGGCGCTGTGGACGCGGTGCAGGTCGCTGCTGCCCGGCGGGATCATGAGCATGTCGCCCATCCCGAGGAGGTGCTCCGCGCCCTGCCGGCCGAGGATCGTCTTGGAGTCCTCACGCTGGCTGACCTTGAACCCGATCCGCGCGGGGAAGTTCGCCTTGATCATGCCGGTGATGACGTCGACGCTCGGGCGCTGCGTCGCGAGGATTACGTGGATCCCCGCCGCGCGGGCCTTCTGCGCGAGGCGCGCGATCGCGGCCTCGACGTCCTTGGCGGCGACCATCATGAGGTCCGCGAACTCGTCGACGACGACGACCACGTAGGGCAGGCGCTCCGGCGGCGTCTCGTTCGCGTCCGCGGCCTCTCCGTCGGCCGGATCGAGCAACACTTCTTGTCCATCCGCGCCCCGCGCCTTGACCTTGCCCTTGCGCGACGTGAACACGTTGTCCGCGGTGAGCTCGCCGCTGAGCACGCGGTCGATCCGCTTGTTGTACGTGGTGATGTTGCGCGCGCCGGCGTCGGCGAAGAGCTGGTAGCGACGCTCCATCTCGTCGACGGCCCAGCGCAGCGCGAGCGACGCCTTCTTCATGTCCGTCACGACGGGCAGGAGCATGTGGGGGATGCCGTCGAAGACGGCGAGCTCGACCACCTTCGGGTCGATCATGAGGAGGCGCACCTCCTCGGGGCTGCGCCGCGAGAGCAGCGAGCAGAGCATCACGTTGAGCCCGACGCTCTTGCCCGAGCCGGTGGCGCCCGCGACGAGCAGGTGAGGCATCCGCGCGAGGTCGCCGTAGACGGGCTGCCCCGCGATGTCCTTGCCGAACGCGACGGGGAGCGCCGCCTTGAGCGAGGTCCAGCGATCGTCCTCGAGCACCTCGCGCATGTACACGGTCTGCCGGATCTCGTTGGGCAGCTCGAAGCCCACCCGCGCCTTGCCCGGGATGGGCGCGACGATCCGGACCTTGTGCGCGGCGAGCGCCATCGCGAGGTCGTCGGAGAGGCCGGCGATCTTGGAGATCTTCGTCCCGCTCTCGGGCTCGAACTCGTACATCGTGACGACCGGGCCCGGGTGGATCTCGTCCACGCGACCCTTCACGCGGTAGGCCTCGAGCTTCTCGGTGAGCTGGATCGCGTTGGCCCGGAGCGCGGTGGCGTCGATCTGGATCTGCTGCGCCGGGGGCGCGTCGAACAGATCGGTCGGCGGGAGCGCGAAGTCCCCCTGCACCTCGGGCATGCGGATCCGGTTCGGCGACCCGGCCGACTCCTCGCGCGGCGCGACGATCGTGGGGCCCGAGGCCTTGCCCTTCGCGGTGGCCTTGGCCGCGGCGCGGGGCGCCTTCTTCTTGGGCAGCGGGGGCGGCGCCGGCTCCTCTTCCTCTTCCTCGTCCTCCATCTCCACCTCGGCGGGGTCCGCCTCGGCGAAGATGACGGGCTCGATCTCGGCGTCGAGGCTCTCGTCGAGGGTGGACTCGGACACGATCCGGGGGGCCGCGGCGAGCGCGGCCTCCTCGCGCTCGAGGCGCTCGAGCTCCTTGGCCTCACGCCACGCCGCCCAGGCGTCGCGGAGCCACGCGCGCGCGCGCTTCGCGCCGGCGAGCGTCGCCACGCCGCCCTTCCGGGCGATCTCGATGACGCTGAAGGGCGTGCGCAGCACGATCGTGATCAGGAGGATCGCGGTGCCGACGACGTAGGCCCCGGCGACCCCGAGGAGCGACCGGAGCACCTCGCCCATCACCTCGCCGAGCGCGCCGCCCGGGAGGTGGCCGCCGAAGACGGTCTGACCTCCGAGCGCGAGGTGGACCATCGCGCAGCCGATCAAGACGATGACCACCGTGCTCGCCACGCGGCCGATGCCCAGCCCGCTGTTGCTGCGGGTGAACAGGCGCGCGGTGCCGAGCCCGAGCTCGAGCGGGACGAGCCAGGCGGCGACCCCGAACGCGGTCGCGAGGACCCCGGCGAGCGCCTCGCCCACCGGGCCGATCCAGTTCTCGCCGCCATCCGCGTCGTAGGACCAGACGGCCAGGCCCACGAGCAGCGTCGCGGCGGCACAGAGGATCCCCAGCACCTCGTGGCGGCGCCCGAGCTGAGGGGTCGTTTCGTCGGCTGATGTAGTCTGAGGTGCGCCCAAGTGGACCAGCTCCCTACATCGCAGGATGCCTGAAGGGCGTCTACGGGGTCAAGTTTGCCAACCCATCGGTCTCTTGATTGAAATTCGGATTCCTCTACTATCGGGTGCCACTCGAACCCGCTCTCCCGGCTCCAGAGGACGAATGCGAAGCCGAACCGCCGCGCCCGTGATCTCGTTGCTGCTCTGCATCGCGATGTCGGGCTGCAAGGTCACCACCGAGGACATCGACTATTGGATGGGCACCCAGAAGGGGCCCGGGAAGATCGTCGCCGTGCTCCTCGCGGACAAGTACGAGGACGAGCTGCGGGTCCACGCCGCGCTCGCCCTGGTCCGAATGGAGCCCCGCCCCCCCTCGCAGGGTCACGATCCGATCGACGGAGTGACCGAGCTGCAGGCCGCCGTGCGGCGGCTCCCGGAGGGGACCCGCAGCCGGCTCGTCGACCTGATGGTCGACGACCTCGTGCAGATGATGCGGGGCGAGGACACCCCCCAGGCCAACGAGGCCGAGGGGATCCCGCCGCTCCAGATCCGCGCGAAGGACGCCGCGTTCCTGGTCTTGCCCTACGCGGGCGAGGAGCGCGGGGCGCAGCTGCGCGACGAGATCGTCGACTGGTTCGCCCACGACTTCAGCGGACGCAACCTGGCCGGCAACTTCAGCGCGGAGCAGGTCGTCCGACAGCTCGGGGCGCCCGCCGCCTCGCGGCTGGTCAACGCGATGAACGCGCAGCTGCCGTCGCAGGCGCTGGTCAAGGTGGCCGAGCTGATCTCGACGCTCGGCTCGGGCTCGACCAAGGAGGCCGCCGCGCAGCGCCTCGTGGAGATCGAGCGGGAGATGGAGTCGGACGAGTTCACGACCGACCTCGAGCAGCGGCTCATCCGACAGCTCCGCGCCACGCGTGGAGAGGACGCCGAGATCAACCCCGAGCAGGTGCACGCCGCGGCGGTCCTGAACCGGGAGAACTCGATCACGCTGGGCGCGCTGCCGGCGATGAAGCACCTCAACGACCAGACGGTGATCCAGGATCGCCTGCTGGAGATGGCGCAGCGGACCACCGTCGAAGGGCTCGCCGCCGCGAAGATCGAGGACCGCCGGGTGAAGGCGCTGCAGGCGATGGAGGGCGGCGTCCGGCGCGAGCAGGTCGACGCGCTGCTCGACCTCGCGCTCGGCGAGGGGTCCCCCGTGGCCATCCGCGACTACGCGTTCGACCGCATCGCCGACTCCCGCTCCACCGCCGCGATCACGCGCCTCTGGCCGGTGTTCCGCGAGGGGACCGACTGGCGCGTGCGCTGGCGCGTGGGGAGCCTGATCCTCACGCTGGGCGGCAACGACGTCGTGCAGGAGTTCTTCAACAGCCTCACCGCGACGGAGTACGCGCGCGAGGAGCTGCACGGGTACGGGGAGCGCCTCGCGTCGATGCGCCCCCCGCCGACGGAGTTCGTCCTGGGCCAGCTCACGAGTTCGGACTGGCAAGACCGCTGCACTGCCCTTTACTTCCTCGAGAGGCGCGCGGAGCAGGCCGACATCGCGCGGATCACGGCGCTCGAGGGCGACACGGCGGAGACTCACGGCGAGCATTGGGACGATCAGACGACAGTCGGTACGCTCGCAACTGGGGTTGCGCGCGCCGTGCGAGAGCGACTCGGCCAGGGTAGCCAGGACGAGGAAGGCTCGTCCGACGAGGGCGAATGAACCACGATCAGAACAAGAAGACCCTTCGTCAGTTCCAGTGCCGGGACTACCTCTGGGAGATCTTCGAACAGATGAGCGCCGAGCTCGAGTGCTCGGTGGACTACCTGATCAACGAGTCGATGCGGCAGTACGCGCGCTCGCGGAACTACGGCGTGCGCACGCCGGGTCCCGGCGCGTCGCGCCCCGGCGGCCCGACCCCAGGTGCCATCCCGAGCCTCTCGGGGGGCGGGCAGCCGCACATCCCGTCCGCGCCGCCGCCCGCGCAGCAGGGCTACGGCTACGGAGGAGGCGGTGGGGGCTACCCGCCGCCGCCGCAGCCGCAGCAGCCTCAGCACCCGCCGCCGCAGCAGCACGGCTACGGAGGAGGCGGAGGCTACCCGCCGCCCCCGCGCCCGTCGTCGTACCCGCCGCCGCCGCCGACCCATCGGCCGCCGGCTTACGGGCAGCCGCCGCACCCGGGGATGCCCCCGCAGCAGCAGTATCAGCCGCCCGGCTTCGGCGGGCCGCCGCCGCACTCCGCGCCGCCGCCCCTCCCGAGCGGAGGAGGCGTCCCGCAGCACAGCGGCGGGGGGATGATCCCGCTCTACGTGATCTTCAACGGCCAGAAGTTCCCGGTCGCCAAGGAAGAGTTCATCATCGGTCGCGGCACCAAGACCGCCGACCTGCCCATCAAGGACGGCAACATCTCGCGGCGCCACGGCGCGGTCATCTGGCAGAACGGCGGCTGGTACATCAAGGACCTCGGCTCCACGAACGGCGTCGAGTTCCAGGGCCGCAAGATCGACAGCAAGCGGATCGAAGAGGGCGACGTCTACCAGCTCTGCGACTACGAAGTCCGCTTCACGTACCGCTGAGCCCCGCGCATGCCCCTCGCTCCGCTCTCGACCGGCGTCGACCTCTTCTACGAGGAGCGCGGCGCCGGTGAGCCGATCGTGCTGATCATGGGGATCGGCACCCAGCTCATCTACTGGCCCGACGGCTTCTGCGACGAGCTCGTCGCGCGCGGCTTCCGCGTGATCCGGTTCGACCACCGCGACATCGGCATGTCGTCGTGGCTCGATCACCTCGGCGTCCCGCCGCTGCTCTCGACGACCGTCTCGGGGCTGCTCGGGATCCGCGTCCGCGGGCCGTACGCGCTCGAGGACATGGCCAGCGACGTCGCCGCGCTCCTCGATCACCTCGACATCGACGCCGCCCACGTGGTGGGCGCGTCGATGGGCGGGATGGTCGCCCAGACGATGGCCTTCACGCACCCGCACCGGGTGCGATCGCTGGTCTCGATCATGAGCGACACGGGCGAGCCGGGGCGCTTCATGCACGAGCCGCGCGCGATGCGGGCGATCCTCGGGCCGCCGCCGCGCTCGCGCGATCAGGCGATGGAGCGCAGCGTGGAGGTGTGGCGGGTGATCGGGAGCACCGGCTTCCCGTTCGACGCGGCGGCCGCGCGCGAGCGCGCGGGCCTCGCCTGGGATCGCGGCAACCACCCGCAAGGCTTCCTGCGCCACCTCGCGGCGATCGGGACGACCGGCGACAGGACCTCGCGCCTGCGCTTCGTGAAGGCGCCCACGCTGGTGGTGCACGGCTCGGTCGATCCCCTCATCCGGCCGATCGGCGGGCAGCTGACGCACCAGGCGATCCCCGACTCGCGCTTCGAGCTCATCGACGGCATGGGGCACGACCTGCCCGAGGCGCTCTGGCCTCGCCTGACGACGATGATCGCGGACAACTCGACCCGCGCCATCTGAGACGCTGCGCGGTCGGTTGCGTTACCCTCCCGCGGATGCGAGCCGCCATCGGGTTGAGTCTCCTCCTCGCCGCCTGCGGCGGCGCTCGGACGACGGACGTCGAGAACGCCGCCAGCGGCTCCGCGATGGAGCGCTGCGAGGGCGGTGACGCCGCCGGGTGCCTCGAGGCGGGCCGCGCCCACGAGACGGGCGAGGGGGCCGAGCTCGACGTCGCGCGCGCCGCCACGCTCTACGAGCGGGCCTGCGACGGCGGCGAGGCGCGCGGCTGCACCGCGCTCGGCACGCACTTCTTCCCGGGGCGGAGCGGCGCCGTCGACGTGGCCCGCGCGAGCGCGCTCTTCGATCGGGGCTGCGAGGGCGGCGACCCGATCGGCTGCTACGACCTCGCCGTGCTCCTGATCGGCCAGCTCGAGGGCGGACAAGCCGACTTGCCTCGCGCGCAGACGCTCCTCGAGCGGGCGTGCGACGGAGAGATCTTCGCGGCGTGCAACAACCGCGGGCTGCTCGCGTCCCGCGCGGGTGAGGGGGCGCTCGCGATCTCGCTCTTCACGCGGGGCTGCGAGGGCGGCAGCGTCGACGCCTGCCACAACCTCGCGCTCGCGCTCGAGGAGTCCGGCGACGACCAGGGGCCCCGCGTGCGGGAGCTGCTGACGCAGGCGTGCGATGGCGGCGTCGGCGCGAGCTGCGTCCACCTCGGTGAGATCTACGAAGAGGGCCGCGGCGTCACCGCGGACTTCTCGCGGGCTCGCGCCATCTACGAGCGCGCGTGCGACGCAGACCGGCCGGAGCCCTGCGTGAGCCTCGGCGGGCTGTACGCCGACGGGCACGGCGTCGAGGTCGACGAGGCGCGCGCGCGGACCCTCTACGAGCAGGCGTGCGGGGCCGGCGACTCGCGCGGCTGCGTCGCGCTCGGATCGCTCTACAGCACCGGGCGCGGCGTCCCGCAGGACCACGCCCGCGCCGCCGAGCTGTTCGGTCAGGCCTGCGAGGCCGGCTCGGGGCGCGGCTGCTTCAACCTCGCCGCGAGCCACGCGAACGGCCTCGGCGTGGCGCGCGATCGCGCTCAGGCGCGCGAGCTGTTCGCCCGCGCCTGCTCGCTCGGCATGGAAGAGGCCTGCCGCGTCGTGGGCCAGTAGCTGGCTACATCGCGACGCGGAGCTCGCCCGAGTCGGCGTCGTCCGACGCGCGGCAGAACCGCGTGAAGGGCGCGTACTCCGCGGGCGCCACGCGCATGCGCGGGATCCTGTACTCGCGGCGCACGGTGAGCTCGCCGGGGGCGGCGGAGCTCGTCATGCGCATGGTCGCGCCGTGCACGGAGTCGAGCGTGACGGCCTCGGGCGCGCGCGGAGCGGCGACGCCCTCCGGCGTGTCGACGCGAACGACGACGTCGAGCGCGAGCCCGGTCGGGATGAGCTGTGCGGTGGTGCGGGACGCGGCGCTCGCGAACTGCGGCGCGAGCCGTGCGCGAAACAGCGGCGGGAGCACCCACCCGTCGCGGCTCTGACGCGCGAGCTGCGCGAGCTCGACCTCGTAGCGCAGCACCAGCGGCGCGTCCGGGTCCTCGCGGCCGGTGATCACGAGCCGGCGCAGCTCGGCGCCCGGGAGCAGGCTCGCCACGTACTGCGACTCGAACTGCGTCTCGAGCGCCTCGTCGGGGATCTCCTCGAGGTCGTTGCGCCACGACACGGCGTAGGCGCCGCGCTGGGTCTCGACCACGGTCACCCGCGCGCCTCCGTCTCGCCGCAGCTCGACGTCGACCTCGATCGTGCGCAGGTCCTCCTCGAGCGCGCGCTCGGTGACCCGGACCTCGGCGGCCGAGGCGTCGAGCACGAGCGCGTCCATCCCCGCGAGCGGGCGCGGCAGGTAGCCGAAGGGAGAGCCGCGCGCGCCGGTGTGCAGCCAGATCCAGCCCTCGGTGCCGCGCACCCGCACGAGCAGGTGCTGGTACGTGTCGTCGTCGGCCATCTCGGACCGCGTCGCGTCCGTCGCGTAGCTCCGCGCGAGCGCGAGCTGCGCGTCGAGGCCGGCGATCTCGAGGAGGTAGCGCAGCACGCGCGCGCGGTTGCCGTTGCGCGCCGCGAGCATCGCCGGGGCGAGGCCGAACACGTCGTCGGTGTCCTCGACGTTCTCGAGCACCCAGCGGTAGAGCCGCTCCGCGCGCTGCTCCGCGGTCGCCCGCGAGGCGTCGCCGACGACCGTCCGCACGAGGCGGCGCGCCGCCGGATCGATCACGTCGCGGTCGGCGAGGACGTCGCGCAGCGTCTCGACGTACTGCGCCCACGAGACGCCGCGACCCCAGTAGATCGACGGCAGGAACTCGCGCGCCGCCACCGAGCCCGGCTCCTGCGTGAGCGGGCGGCTCTCCGAGACGCCCCAGTGGTAGACGCGCGTCCCGTCTGCCGTGCGCGTCTGCGTCTCGGGCGCCGGGCCGCGCGGGTCGACCTGGAGCTCCATCGACGAGGGCACCACGACCGTGAGCTCCGAGGTGTCGAACGGCGTCTCGAAGCTCTGGAAGTAGAAGCGGTCGCCGACGAAGCCGCCGGGGTAGCCCGCCGGCGCGGGGCGCGGGCGCACGTACTCGAACTCGATGTAGTCGCCGGGGCTGAGGTTCGGGAACGAGATGGTGTCCTTGCCCGCGATCTCGTCGGGCTCGAGGCGCGTGCCGTCCGCCTTGATGGTGTGGAGCGTCAGCATCTGCGCGTCCTCGGGCACCGCGAACTCGCCCTGCGCGTCGACCGCCTCCTGGCTCGAGAGCCGCATGATGTTGTGGGTCAGCTCGAGCATCGAGCCGTCCTCGAACACGCGGTACACGGTGTAGTCGAGCACGAGGACCATCGGCTCCTCGTAGACCCGACCGCTCGCCTCGAGCGCGCGGATCACCTCGGCGCCGTCGCGGCGGTAGGCCTCGATCGGGCTCTCGCCGCCGATCGCGCGGAGCGGCCGGCGCAGCTCCATCATCGCCTCGGGCTCGGTGGTGAGCGCGGTCGCGAGGTGCGCGCGCGCGCCCGCCTGGTCGCCGCGCGCGAGGATGCGATCGGCCTCGCGGAGCACCAGATCGCTCGAGCGCGGCAGGCGCTCGCGGAGGCTCTCGAGGAGCGCCCCGACCGCGTCGTCGTCGCCGCGCGCGGTCGCGAGCTCGAGGTCGGCCCGCAGGATCGCGAGGCCGCCGTCCTCCGGCTCGAGGGTCGCGAGGCGGCGCAGCTCGGCGCTCGCCTCGGCCCACTCGCGCCGCTGCACGTGGAGCGTGAGCATCGCGTCGGAGCGGGCGTCGCACGCGACGAGCTCGCGCGCGTGCTCGAGCACCTCGGCGGCGCGAGAGCGGCGCATCGCGTGAGCCATCGCCGCGCGCCGCGGGCGGCACGCGGTGGGCACCGCGCGGCGCGCCGCCGCGACGGCCTCGGCCACCTGCGCGTGCCAGCCGCGCGCGGTCAGGTAGTCGATGAGCTGCAGCGGCAGCACCACGAGCTCCGGCCAGCGCTCCATCCCCGCGCGCAGCGCGTCGATCGCGGCCTGCGAGCGGCCCTGGTTGGCCTCGAGCTGCGCGAGCGCGAGGCGCGGATACCAGGCCGCCTCGTCCCGGTCCGACGCCCACTCGAGGAGGCGGCGCGCGTCGTCGTGGCGCTCGGTCTGACCGCGGAGCGGGTCGTTGAGCGTCGCCGCGGCGCCCGCGACGAGGAACACCGGCGAGCCCTCGCGGCCGAGGTGCGAGCGCAGCAGCTCGCGCGCGCGGACCGTGTCCCCGCGGACCATCGCGTGCTGCGCGCGGATGAACGCGGCGAGGAGGCTCTCGCCCTCGATCGCGCCGCCGCCGACGGCGCCCGGGGTCTGCGAGAGCGAGACCACGAGCACGGGGTTCGGGTGGCGCGTGGTGACGCGCGCGCGGATCCGGTGCTCGCCCGCGGTCAGCGTCGCCTCGTGGTACGTGACGCCGGGCAGCGAGAGGTGCCGGCGGTCGAGCGCCGCGAGCGGCTCGCCGTCGATGAAGAGCTGGACCGAGTTCGGGGTCTCGACCCGGAGCACCCAGCGCCCCGCGGTCGGGACGTCGAAGGTCGCCTCCGCGAAGGTCGTCCCCGAGCCGGCGGCGGGTCCCCCGCCGAGGTGCTCGTGGCAGCCGCGGGCCTGCACCGAGCGCGTCTCGCGCCGGCCGCGCGACGGGCCGAGGTCGTAGGCGTCGGCGAGGGTCGCGTCGGCGTCGGGCGCCAGCTGCGTGTCGTACGCGAGGAGGTGCCGAGGGCCGAACGGACCCGCGACGCGCCACGTGTCGATGCAGCGCTGCGCGTCGACGAGCGCCGCGACCCGCGCGACGTCGGCGCGCCGGAAGGCGATGTCGACGAGCAGGTCGGCGATCGTCGAGCGCGCCTCGTCGCCGATCGAGCCGGGCGCGGCGTGGACGGGCGCGAGGGCCTCCTCCACGCGCTCCGCGTAATTCGGGACGGCGTCGTCGAGGGACTCGATCTCGGCCGCCGAGACCGCGGCGAGCGCGGGCGCGAGCGGATCGTCGGACTGCGCGGCGCCAGCCACGACGGCGAGGTACCCGTCGAGCGCGGCTGACAACGAGCCGTGCAGCTCTTGCTCGGAGGCGGCGAGGTAGCGGAGCCGGAGGTCGCCCGGCGCGAGCTGCGACGCGCGCTCGATCTGGGCGGCCGCGCGGCTGGGGTCACCGCCCTCGAGGAGGAGCTCGCCCTCGGCGAGCGCGCGCTGCGCGTCGGGGTCGTCGGGGCGCTCGGCGGCGCGGCGACGCAGGTCCTCGATCGTCGGGCGAGACGGGTGGCTCGGGCCCCCACAGGCCACGAGGGCGAGCGCGATCAGCGCGACGAGCCGGCGGACGTCGGGGGCGCGCATCACGACTCCGCTCCCGCGGCGAGGACCAGGCGCTGTCGCAGGATGCGATCGGCTTGCTCGACCCATTGACGGAACTCCCGGTAGTCCTCGGGGGCGACCCGGTCGGTCTCGATGGAGAAGGTCGTGACGGCGCGGACGGCGCGGCCGTCGCGGCTCACCTCGACCGCGAGGCGACCGAACCGCGACTCGGCGACGCCGCCCGCGGGCAGCTCGGCCACGTGCCAGCCGTTGGGGAGCCGGACGTTGCGCGTCTCGGCGTAGCTGGACAGGGCGCCGAGCTCGAGCGGGAGGCGGCGATCCGACGCGCGCGCGAGGGTGCTCGCGAGGTCGTCGAGGACGCTCGGCGCGATGCGCAGCGCCGGGCCGTCACGCACCGCGAGGGTGGGCGCGGTGGCCGTGTAGTGGATGTGCACGGGCGCGTTGAAGTCGTCGAGGTTCTGGAAGCCGATCTCGCCGAGCTCGACGCCGGGGAAGAGCCCGCGCGCCGCTCGCTCGAGCCGCTCGCGGCGCAGCCCCTCGGCCTGGTAGCGCGAGCGGTAGCTCGGCGACTCGACGCCGACGATCTCCTCGTTGACGGAGACGCGGCCCGAGCCGTCGGCGTTCAGCGTGACGTCGACCGTCCGCGTCTTGCGCGCCGAGGCGCTCGGCAGGATCGGCGTCTGGGCCAGCGTCACGTCGTCGGGCCCGACGCGCAGCACGGTGACGCCCTGGTCCATCCGAGGCAGCTCGTCGATGCCGGTGAACTCCGCGGTCCCGTCGAGGTAGAGGTCGAGCTCGGGCACGTACGCGATCGCGTGGTCGAACACCGCGAGCGACGCGGGCAGGTCGTGGATGTGACCGTTGCGCCGCGTCCGGGTCAGCACGATGCGCGCGTCGATGCCGGCCTCGCGCAGCATCGTGTAGATGAGCGACGCCTTGTCTTTGCAGTCGCCGAACCCGCGGTCGACGATCTCGGGCACGCGGTAGGGCAGGAAGCCGTGGATCCCGAACTCCAGCGCGACGTAGCGCGTGTTCCGGATCACCCAGTCGTAGATGCGCTGCACCTTGGTGCGCAGGTCGGGCGCGTCGGCGACGAGCTCGCGGACGGTGCGCTGCAGGTCCTCGTCGGCGTGGAGCTGATCCTGGATCAGGCCCCAGTACCAGCGGCCGACCGCCTCCCAGGTCGCGTACGTCGAGACGTGGAGGTAGGGCACCAGCTCGGTCATCCCGGGCATCGACGTCTCGGGCCGGAGCGCGGGCACGTCGTCCACGTGGAAGTGGTGGATGCGCTGCTCGCCCTCCTCGGTCACGTCGTGCGCGAGGCCGGTCATCTGCGGGTGGTTGAAGTGCAGCTCCCGCGCGCGCGGCGCGATGAGGACGTAGTCGAACCGCGCGACGGGCACCGTGCGCTGCAGGTAGGTCAGCGCGCCGAAGTAATCGTCGAAGAGGTTGCGCGGCGCGACGTCGTCCACGCGGTACTGGATGTCCACGACGTCGCCGGGCTCGAGGTCGGGGAACAGCACCACCAGCGCGCGGGTGTCGTAGTACATGTGGTACCAGGGCTCGCCGAGCTGCTGCTCGAAGAGCCGCGCCGCGCTGAGCTGCTGGCCGTTCCGCAGCACCCGCGCCTGGCGGATGTCGATGCGCTGGACGTCGGGGTCGAACTGGATCGGGAAGCTGCGCCACTGGCGCGCGCCCTCCGCGTCGTTGATCTGCACGGCGACTTGACGGAACTTCGAGCCCAGGCCGCTCGGGAAGACGGTCGTCACGTCGAGGTCCTGCAGCATCGTCAGCGGGTAGCCCTCGCCGTCGCGGCGCCGCGCGAGGAGCGTCTCGGGAGAGGCGGCGAAGGCCTCGTCCTGCCGCTCCTCCGGCTGCAGGTGCTCGAGCAGCTCGCGGGTCGGCGCGTCCTGCGGGCGCAGCGCGAGCGCCTCGCGGAACGTGGCCGCCGCCGCGTCCGTCTGGTCGAGGCGGAGCAGCATGTGCCCCTGCGCGACCATCAGCCCGGCCTCCTCGGGCGCGATCTCGAGGCCGCGACGGAAAGTCGCGAGCGCCTCGTCGGTGCGCCCGAACGCCTCGTAGATCTCCGCCGCCATCACGTAGGTGGCGGCGCGGTCGGCGGCGAGCCGCTGGTAGACGTCGAGCTGCTCGAAGACGGCGTCCGCGTCGCCCCGGGTGAGGCCGTCGTCGATGAGCACGCGCCGCGAGCCGAGATCGTCCCACTGCGCCGCGAGCACCTCGCGCCGCAGCTCGATCATCGCGTCGCGGCGCATCACCGTGCCGGCCGCGCCGGCCCGGGCCGCGATCCAGCGAGGCGCGCCGGGCGCGCGGGCCGCGACCGCCTCGACGCGAGCGCGCGCGGTCTCCCCGAGCCCGAGCGTGTTGAGGATCGAGGAGGCGAGGATCGCCCCGCGCATCCCCTGCACGGTGCTGGCGTCGAGCGCGTCGAGGATCGGCAGCGCGTCCTCGGGGTTCGGGCCGCCCGCCGCGATCGTGGCGCCGAAGAGCGCCGTGATCGGATCGTTCGGGGCCAGCGCGCGGGCCCGCGCGAGGAAGCGCATCGCGACGCCGCGCTGGGTCGCGAGCGACGCCGCGAACGCGAGCCGCTCCACGTTGGGCTCGGCCTCGGCCGCGCGCGCGGCGAGATCGCGCGCCCGCTCCTCGGCCGGGTCGTCGGCGCCCGTCATCACGAGGAAGCGCGCGAGGTCCTCGAGCGCCTGCGCGGACGCGTTCTCCCCTTCGGCCGCGGCCGACAGGGCCGCGAACGGCGCCATCGGCGCGCGCGGCAAGCGCGGCCCGCCGTGACCGGCGGCGATCGCCGCGACCTCCTCGGCCGTGGCGGTCGACCGCGACGTCACGCCGCGCGCCGGCTCGCCCCGCGCGTCCGCGACGCGCGCGTAGAAGCCCCACACGCCGTCGGTGGCGCAGGTCTTCACGAGCAGCCGGTTGAGCCCCGCGTGCGCGCCGAGCATCGCGACCGCGCGGTCCGGGTGAGGCGTCCGGTAGGCGGTGTCCTCGAGCACGACCTCGCCGTTCCACCACACGCGCGTCGCGCCGCCGCCGCCGACCCAGAGCGACAGCGCCTGCGCGCGCTCGCTCTGGACGAAGGTCTCGGCGTAGCCGCAGACGTTCGCGTTGGGCCGGAACACCGCGTCGAAGGACACGTACCCGCCGTGGGTGACGTCCGGGTACTCGCGCCACGCGACGTCGCGCTCGCGCCCTTCGAAGGTCGCGCCCTCGACGATCGGGCCCATCCGCTGGGCCTCGGGCGGGTACTCGCGGGCGAAGCCCGTCTTGCCCTCGTTGTCGAACGGGCCGACGACGCGCCAGGCGCGCAGGTAGCCGAGCGCGTCGACCTCCCGCCGCTCGGCGTCGGGGTCGCCCATGCGAAGCCGACCCCGAGCGCGCAGCGCCCGCGCGTACGCGCGCACCGCGGGCGAGAGCCGACGCTCGCTCGCGAGGCGCTCGAGGTGCCCCATCGCGACGGATGGAGGCACGTCGCCCCAGCCCCGGTCGAGCTCGAGCAGCGGCAGGATCGCGCGGCCGGAGGCGCCGGCGCGGCGCACCTGATCGGCGAGCCGGGCTTGGTCGGCGAGGAAGGGATTGTCCTGCGCGAGCGCGGGACAGGAGGCGAGGAGGACGAGCAGCCCGAGCCCGAGCCCGAGCGGTCGCCACGAGCACGGATGGCCCAAACGCGATCTCCACAACTGAGGAAGGCGAACCGTACCCACGCGGAGATCCCTGGACAAGCGGGGTCGCGCGATGTTCCTGATCTCCGTGGAAGAGCCTGATAGATAGGAGGGCCCCCGCCGGCGACCCGACCATCGGGCCGTCGACCTCGAACCGGCGGGGACCACTCTCGAGCTACCGACGTGCGACGGCAACGAACGTTCTTTTGCGCTATCAACGCGGCGCCATGATCCGGGGGCTCCTGCGCACGATGCGGCCGCAGCAGTGGGTGAAGAACCTCTTCGTCCTCGCGCCGTTTCTCTACTACGAGCTCCCCCGCGTCCACGAGACGGGCACCCTCCACGTCGAGAAGCTCCTCGGCGCGCTCGCCGGCTTCGTCTGCTTCTCGCTGCTGGCCAGCGCCGTCTACGTGCTCAACGACGTGGTCGACGTCGAGGCCGACCGCGCGCACCCGGTGAAGCGGAACCGGCCGATCCCGGCCGGCGTGGTGTCCCTCGCCGCCGCCAAGGTCGCGATGGCCGCGCTCGCGCTCGCGGCGCTCGGCGGCGGCTACTTCCTCGGCTGGCTCTTCCTCGGGAGCCTCGCCGGCTACATCGTCAACAACGTCGCCTACAGCTTCGGCCTCAAGCGGCTCGCCTACGTCGACGTGCTCTCGATCGCGATCGGGTTCGAGCTGCGCGTGCTCGCGGGCTCGTTCGCCGCCGACGTCCCGCCGTCGCACTACCTGCTGATCGTCACGTTCGTGCTCGCCATGTTCCTCGGGCTCGGCAAGCGCATGCACGAGCTCGTGCAGCAGGAGAAGGTCGGCTCGTCCAAGACCCGCGAGGTGCTCGCTCGCTACAACAAGCGCGCGGTGAACCTGCTCCTCCTCGCGACCGGCGCGGGCACCGTGGGCACCTACGTCGTCTACAGCCTCGACCCGAGCACCCGCGACCAGTTCGGCACCGACTACCTCGTCCTCAGCTCGGTCTTCGTCCTCCTCGGCGTCCTGCGCTTCGTCCAGCTCGTGCGCACCCACCCCGAGATCGAGAGCCCCACCGAACAGATGCTCCGCGACGTCCCGTTCATCGTCACGGGCCTCCTCGGCGCGGCCTCCTTGGTCCTGATCGTCTACTTCACGTAGCGGGTCAGCGGACGTCGACCTCGCGGCCGAAGAGGTCGGCTTCGAAGCGATCCGCGAACACCGCGACCTCGCGCGCCAGGTCGGCGAGGCGCTCGGGGTGCAAGGTCGAGGTCTCGACCGCCGCCGAGACCTTCAGGTGCTCCACCCCCTCGGGGTCGGGCGCCGCGAGGTAGAGCGAGCAGTGCATCGCGCCCACCATCTGCCGGAGCAGCGGCGCGAGCGCGAGGTCGTCCGAGTAGGGGCCGACCGTGCTCGAGAGGTACAGCAGGTCGTGCGCCTCGCCCTCGAAGAGCTGCACGATCTGCCGGCGCGGCTCCGCGTCCGGATCGTGCGGGTCGAGGAAGACCCAGACGTCGATGAACCAGCTCCCCGCCTCGTGCTGGACGGGGGCGTCGAGGAGCTGCGCCGCGCTACGGACGATCTCGTCGAGCATGATCCGAAGACGCTATCACGGCTCGTTCGGGCCGGGCGGCCGAGAGCCGAGCTTCTTGCCGAGCTCCTGCAGCTGGGTCGAGGTGCTGCCCACGCCCGAGCTCGACGCGACCTTGCGAGCCTTCGCGACGCGGCGGTCGAGGCGGTACACGACCACGGTCCCGAGCACCATGTCGTGCACCGTCTTGTTCTGCGGGTGGAACAGCGCGACGCCGAGCCCCACCACGTACACCACGGAGAGGAAGCCGTGGCTCAGCGCCGCGGCCAGCAGCAGGTTCTGGAGGTCCGCGAGCGACTCGGCGCGCAGCCCCTCCATCGTCTCGAGCAGCTCGGGGATCCCCGACGAGAGCGCGAGCGTGGCGCCCGCGAGCATCGGCATCCACAAGGACACCAGCGTGCGCGCGGCCGCGCGGAGCCACCCGAGCTTCTCGCCGTTGTCGCGCCGGACCTCGATCCCGAGGAGGAACTTCACCGGCGACTGCCCGCGCCAGCCGTGCCCGATGGTGACGATCGAGAGGTAGATGATCAGGCCGATCCAGCCGAGGAAGCCGATCAGGAGCCCCGCGAGCACGAAGTCGCCGAGCACCGAGAACGCCCGGGTCGTGAACGGGGCGTACGCGCGCGCCTCGGGCGCGGCCGCCTCGAGGTCGGCGATGAGCGCGTCGTAGTCCGCGTAGCGATCCTGAGGCTTCTTCTCGAGGAGCCGCTCGACGACCTTGGCGAGCGGCGGGGGGACGTGCGGCGCCCGCTTCGCCAGCGGCTCGAGGTCCTCGCTGAGGTGCTTGGCCACCACCGCCATCGGGCGCGGGCCATCGAACGGCGGCTCGCCGACGAGCAGGTGATGGAAGGCCGCCCCCATCGAGTACATGTCCGCGCGGAAGTCGATCGTGTCGCCGATCGCCTGCTCGGGCGCGATGTAGTACGGGCTGCCGACGAGCGCGCCCTCCTGCGTGATCTGGTTGTCACCGTCCATCGGCTTGGCGAGCCCGAAGTCGGCGATCTTGATCACGCCGTGCTCGCTCACCATCAGGTTGGAGGGCTTGATGTCGCGGTGGATGACGCCCGCCTTCTGCGCGGCCCGCAGCCCCTGCGCGACCTGGATCATCGCCTGGCGCGCCTCCTCGGGCGGCATCGTCTCGCCCCGCTTCAGCACGTCCTCGAGGTCGCCGCCGGGGACGCGCTCCATCGCGAAGAAGAGCGAGTCCGGGCCGCCGTCGTGGGGGCGCCGGCCGATGTAGTAGATGTGGACGATGTTGGGGTGGTTGAGCCTCGCCTGCGCGCGGGCCTCGCGCAGGAACCGATCGGTCATGTCGGCGTGGGAGGTCACGTCGCCGCGCAAGACCTTGATCGCGACGGGGCGGTCCAGCGACGTGTCGACGGCCGCGTAGACCTCGCCCATCCCGCCGCGGCCCAGGAGCTCCTCGATGTCGAAGTGGTCGAGGTGCTTGCCCGTCAGGGACTCGACGGCTTCGGGGGGCGTCGACACCGCCGGCTCGGACGGAGCGGCGAGGGTCGCCGCCAGCGCGTGCGAGTCGTCCACGAGGCGAATGCTACACCGCCGCGTTTTCCTTTGCTCGCGGGCTCGGAACCCTTTAGAAACCCTGCGCAAACATGGACGACGAACAGGCCTGGAGCCCCGCCAAGAGCGCCGAGCTGTACCAGATCAACGGCTGGGGGACGCCCTACTTTCGCGTGAGCGACAAGGGCCACGTGGAGGTCGTCCCCTTCCGTGAGGAAGGCGGCGCGACGTTCGATCTCTACGACCTGGTCCTCGACCTCGAGGCGCGCGGCCTCGACCTGCCGCTGCTGATCCGCTTCAGCGACGTGCTCGCCGACAGGATCCGCCACATCAACGAGTGCTTCGCCAAGGCGATCCAGGAGTACGAGTACGACGGGAAGTACCGCGGCGTCTTCCCGGTCAAGGTCAACCAGCAGCGCCACGTCATCGACGAGGTCGTCGAGCACGGCAAGCCGTGGCGCGTCGGCCTCGAGGCCGGCAGCAAGCCCGAGCTGCTGATCGCGCTGTCGGCGACGCGCGACCCCGGCGACTTCATCGTCTGCAACGGCTACAAGGACCGCGCCTACATCGAGACCGCGCTCCTCGCGCAGCTCTTCGACAAGACCGTGATCGTCATCCTCGAGCGCATCGAGGAGCTCGACTTCGCGCTCGAGGCGGCCGAGAAGACGGGCGTCCGGCCCACGCTGGGCGTGCGCTCCAAGCTCACCTCCCGCGGCGTCGGCCGCTGGAACACCTCGGCGGGCGACCGCGCGAAGTTCGGCCTCAGCGCCGACGAGATCGTCCGCGTCGTCGACGCGCTCGCCGAGCGCGACATGCTCGACTGCCTGCAGCTGCTGCACTTCCACATCGGCAGCCAGATCTCGAGCATCATCCCGATCAAGAACGCCCTGCGCGAGGCGACCAACATCTACGTCGAGCTGGCGCGGATGGGCGCCAAGATGGGCTACCTCGACGTCGGCGGCGGCCTCGCGGTCGACTACGACGGGTCGCAGACCGACTTCCACGCCTCGATGAACTACACCGAGCAGGAGTACGCCTACGACGTCGTCTCGACGATCAAGGACGCGTGCGAGAAGGCGTCGATCCCGACCCCGACGATCGTGAGCGAGAGCGGCCGCGGGATCAGCGCGCACCAGTCCGTGCTCGTGTTCGAGATCGTCGGCGAGAGCGAGATCGGCGCGTTCGGCCCGCCGGCCAAGCCGTCCCCGGACGACCACCGGATCCTCGCGGAGCTCTACGAGACCTACCAGAACATCCGCCCGAAGAACCTGCAAGAGAGCTTGCACGACGCGCAGCAGGGCAAGGACGAGGCGACGAGCCTCTTCAACTTCGGCTACTTCAGCCTCCGCCAGCGCGCCCAGACCGAGCGGCTCTACTGGAAGTGCATCGAGAAGATCCTCGAGACCGCCGAGCGCGGCCGCCGGATCCCCGAGGAGGTCCTCGCGCTGCGCGACGCGGCCGCGTCCATCTACTACGGGAACTTCTCGGTCTTCCAGTCCGCGCCGGACATCTGGGCGATCGGTCAGCTCTTCCCGCTGATGCCCATCCACCGGCTCGACGAGCAGCCGACGGAGCGCGCCACGATCGCCGACCTGACGTGCGACAGCGACGGCAAGATCGACCGCTTCATCGACGTCGAGGACGTCAAGCACGCGCTCGAGGTGCACCCCCTCAAGGAGGGTGAGCGCTACTTCCTCGGGCTCTTCCTCAACGGCGCCTACCAGGAGATCCTCGGCGACCTGCACAACCTGTTCGGCGACACCAACGCCGTCCACGTCCGGATGGAGGACGAGGGCTACATGGTCTCGGCCGTCATCAAGGGCGACAGCGTGCAGGAGGTGCTCACGTACGTGGAGCACGAGCCGCAGCGCATGGTCGAGCGGGTCCGGCGTCAGGCCGAGCGGGCGATGCGGCAGGGGCTCATCACGGTCGAGAACGTGAAGCTCCTCATGAGCCACTATGAGGACTCGCTGCGCGGCTACACATACCTCACAGGCGACTGACGAGGTATCCTCCGTCCAGCCCGTGTCCGAGGCGAACGACGAGTCCGTGGCCACGACCCCCCGCGATCCGACCCAGAGCGGCGTCGCGACGATGCCCTCGTTGCGTCGCGGGGACGAGGACGCCGCGGGCGACACCGTCGACCTGCTCACCGCCGTCCGCACCGCGGCCTCGGACCGCTACCACCGCGTCGAGCAGCGCGCGTCCGGCGGGATGGGCTCCGTCCACGTCGTGCGCGACGCGCCGCTGCTGCGCACCCTGGCGCTCAAGGTCCACCACGACCACCTCTCCACGCGCCGCGATCACGTGGAGATGTTCCTGCGCGAGGCCCGCCTCACGGGCCAGCTCGACCACCCCCACGTGGTTCCCGTCCACGACATCGGGGTCGAGAACGACCGCCTCTACTTCACGATGAAGCTCGTCGAGGGGCGCACCCTGCTCGAGTGGGTGCGCTCGTTCGGCACCGAATTCCCGGACCGCGAGGAGCTGCTCGACATCCTCGACGTGGTCATCAAGGTCTGCGACGCCCTCGCGTTCGCGCACAGCCGAGGCGTCCTCCACTGCGACGTGAAGCCCGCCAACGTGATGGTGGGCGAGTTCGGCCAGGTCTACCTGATGGACTGGGGCGTGGCCCGGCTCATCGACGAGGAGCGGGCCCGCCCCAAGGACGAGGACACCGACAACGTCGTCGGCACCCCCACCCACATGTGCCCGGAGCAAGCGCGGGGAGCGCCGCTCGACGAGCGCGCGGACGTGTTCGCGGTCGGCGCGCTCCTCTATCACGTGCTCACCGGCCGGCCGCCGTTCCGGGGCGACTCGCACGTGCAGGTCCTCGCGCAGTCGTTCCTGTGCCGCTACCCGCACCCCGACGAGGTGCGCGGGCCGGGCGTGGTCCCGACGGCGCTGACGCGCATCGTGCTCAAGGCGATGGCCAAGGACCCGGCCGAGCGCCACCAGTCCATCATCGAGCTCAAGGACGACCTGCTGCGCTTCGCGCGCGGCGGCGAGTCGTTCGAGGCGGTCGAGTACGCGGCCGGCGACGTCGTGGTGGCCGAAGGCGAAGAGGGCGACACCGCCTTCATCATCGAGGAGGGCCGCTGCGAGGTCCTCAAGGGCGAAGAGCGGATCCGCGTGATGGGCCCGGGCGAGGTCTTCGGCGAGATGGCGATCCTCTCCCCCGGCCTGCGCACCGCGACGGTCCGCGCGATCGAGCGCTCCGTGCTGCGCAAGGTCTCCGAGACGATCCTGCGCGAGGAGCTCGCCTCGATGAAGCCGTGGATGGGCGCGCTCGTGCGAGCGCTCGCCGATCGCTTCCGCGAGCGCGAAGAGGAGGGCCGGCCCTCCTTCGTCCCGCCCGAGCCGTGAGCCGGGTCGTCCCCGCGCCGTCTGCGCATGGGGCGGCGGTTGGGGGCAATTCACGGGGCGAACCCGACGAGAAAACCTCTTTGCCCCCTTGGCGCCCTCCGCGCGAAATTTCGCGCGAAGAGCGCGAAGGGGGCAAAGGGGGTTCTTTCGTCGACTGTGCGGCCGTCT
Organism: Sandaracinaceae bacterium; assembly: GCA_020633195.1. Taxonomy (GTDB): domain Bacteria; phylum Myxococcota_A; class Polyangia; order Polyangiales; family Sandaracinaceae; genus JACKEC01. Next base: position 260,566 of record JACKEC010000021.1, read on the forward strand.
CGGCGAACCGGTCAGCGCGCGTAGGCGACGAAGACGAGGCGCACGCGGGCGATCGGCTCGTCGCCGCGGAGGGCGGTGGGGATCGCTTGCGCGCTCAGGCGGTCGGCGTCGGCGCCCGCCGCGATCAGCGCCCGGCGCAGGGCCTCGGCGCGGCGCTCGGCGAGCGCGTCGCCCGCGTGGCCCTGCTGCGCGACCTGCGCTTGCACCTGGACCGGGCCGTGGGGGTAGGCGGCGACGAGCGTCGCGAGGCGCTCGACGCGCGTGGTCGCGGCGCGGGACACCGCGGTGGCCGCGCCGGCGAAGACGTCGTCGACCTCGACGCCGGTGCCTTCGGGCAGCGGGACGACCTCGAAGCCCTCGGCCGCCGCGGCCTCGGCGAGCGACGCGGCGCCGTCGGGGCCCGGTCCGTCGAGGCCGGCGCGCTGCGCCCCGAGCGCGCGGAGGGCGGCGTGGTGGGCGCGGTCGGCGGCGGCCAGCGCCGCCTGGGGATCGCCCGTCGCCGCCTCGCTCGCCGCGAGCGCCGCGTTCGAGTCGGCGAGCGCCGCCTCGTCCGCGCCGAGCGCCCGCGCCGCGGCCAGGGTCAGCCGCGCCCTCGCGCGGAGCGCCGCGGCGGCGTGCCGCAGATCCGCCGCCTGCTCGAGCGACACCCGCGCGCGTCGCGCGGGCCGAGCTTCGTCGGTCTCCGCGAGCGCGAGCGCGGCGAGCGCCTCCGCGCGGGCCGCGGCCGCGGCGTCGGCGCGCGCGAGCCCGCGATCGATCGTCTCGCGGGCCTCCTCGTCACGGCGCGCCCGCGCGAGGAGCGTCGCGACCTGCTGCTCGAGGTTCGCGCGCTCGTCCTCGTCCTCGACGCGGGCCGCCTCCGCGAGCGCCGCCTCGAGGAACAAGCGCGCCTCGGTGGTGTGGTCCGCGGCGCCCGCCTCGTCGCCCGCGCGCTCGGCCGCGTCGGCCCGATCCATCGCGTGCTCCACGCGGGCGATGAGATCCGGCGCGCGCTCGCGAGCCGCCGCCGCCTCGTCCGACGTGAGGCGCTCCCGCAGCGACGCGGTGGCGCGAGGCGCGCCGGGTCCGCAGCCGCCGACGAGCAGCGCGAGCGCGAGCGCGAGCCTCAATCGCCCTCGCCTTCGGCCGCAGGCGCGGCCGGGGTCGCGGGCTCCTCCGTCGCGCCGGCTCCGTCGCGCAGCCGCACCGCGCGCTCGAGCGCTTCGCGCGCGACGCCGGCCCGCCGGTGGGCCGCGAGCTTCCGCTCCCGCGCGTCGGCGAGCGCGTGACGGGCTCGCTCGCGCGCGGCGAGCCGGTCCGCGAGCACGAGCGCCGCGTCCGCGATGCCCCGCGCGCGGCGTGCCCCGGCCGCGTCGCCCGCCGCGACGAGCCGCTCGACGCTGGCCAGCGCGCGCCGCGCGTGCGCGACCGCGTCCGCCGCGACCTCGTGCCCGCGCTGCGCCTCCACGTGCTCGACGCGCTCGCGGAGCGCCTCGACCGTCGGCGGCTCCTCTTGCGCGCACGCCGCGGCCGGCGCGAGCACCCACAACAGACCCACGATGGCGACCCTCACGGGAAGGCCAACGCCCGAGCTCAAGCCTTGCCTTCCTCGGTCAGCGCGCGAGCCGCTTCGACGACGAGGGAGTTGAAGGCGCGCCACCACGACGCGTCCGGAGCCTGCGCCTTGCGCAGCTCACCGGCGCGCTCCTTGAGCCACGCGGTGCGCGTGTCGGTGAGCTCGAACGCCGCCTGCAGCCGCTCGAGCACCTGCGTCTCGGCGGGGTCCTCGACCTCGTCCGCGAACGCCATCCACGCCGCGCACAGGAAGATCAGCTCCCGATCGCGCGTGTTCAGCGCCGCCGTGTCGAGGTCCTCCGGCGGGACGGGCTTGCGATCGGGCGAGGTGAGGTCCTTGTCGCCGGGCAGCACGAGCCCGAGCCCCATCGCCGCGGCTTGGGCCGCCTTGCGCTCCTCGTCGGCGAGCGTGCGATCGGCCCACGCCACGCTCATCAGGGCTTCGAGCAGGACTTCGCGGGCCTGGGTGGAAATGGCATCGAGCGCTCCCATCGGTTCCTCCGGCCGCGAGCATAAACCCAGGGGCCTGTGCTAGGCCAAGGTCCGTGGACGCGAAGTGCGGGCACCACCCCGACCGGGTGGCGGACGGCGGCACCTGCGCCCGCTGCGGCACCTACCTCTGCGCGGAGTGCCGCGTCGAGGGCTCCGACCCCGCGCTGTGCTCGAGCTGCCTCACGCTGCTCGATCGCGGCAAGGACGTGCGCCACATCCGGATCCTCGCGATCCTCATGATGATCCACGGCGGCCTCCTCGCCGCGATGGGCGCCTACTACGTCCTGTTCGGCGGCTTCGTGCTCGACGCGCTCGCGGACATCCCGGTGGCGCCCGGCGACGAGAGCTCCGAATTCCTGCCCGAGATCTTGGTCAGCGCGTTCGCCCTCATCGGCCTCACGCAGGTCGGCCCGGGGGTCGTGCAGGCGCTCGGCGGCTGGCGGCTGTTCCAGTACCGCGGCCTCGCGCTGGGCTGGATCGGCGCGCTCGGCGGCCTCCTCGGGGTGCTCGGCTGCTACTGCGCTCCGACCGGCATCGCCCTCGCGATGTACGCCACCTACGTGCTCAGCCGCGACGACGTGCGCGCCCGGATCGCGGTGGGCGTGCCCCCGAGCCGCGCGAAGAAGCCCGCCGCCCCGTCGTTGGATGCGACGGAGTCCACCGACGCTCCGTAGGCAGCTCGGCTCCGGCGTGTTAGCCAGAGCCCATGAGCGACAAGCCCGATCGTCCGGCCGGTCTCTGGGTGGTGACGATGCTCGCGATCGTCCTCGGGGGCCTCGGCAGCTGCGGCGGCACCGTGGGGCTCGCGAGCCTCGCCGTGCAGGACAGCGTCGCCGAGATGCAAGAGAACTTGCAGCAGAACCAGCCCGACCCGCGGATCCGCGAGATGAACCAGCAGATGCAGCGGCGCTCGCTCGAGATCGCGCGGGAGTGGCGCATCCCGACGGCGATCGCGAACGTCGTGAACGTCCTCGGCTCGTTCTTCCTCCTGATCGGGGCGATCCTCCTGTTCCGCTGGCACCCGCAGGGGCCCACGATCTTCCTCGTCGCGGCGGTCGTCTCGATCTTCGCCGACCTCGCCGTCGGCGGCGTCGGGGTGATCGTGCAGCAGCAGACGGTCGCGGCGATGGAGGAGGCGATGTCGACGCTCGGTGAGGCCAGCGGCGACCCCGGCGCCCAGCGCATGATGAGCGGCGTGATGCGCGCCTCGGGCACCTTCGGTCTCTGCTTCGCCGTCGGCTGGCTGCTCGCGAAGGTCGGCTTCTACGTGGGCTCGATCGTCTACCTCCGGAAGGGGACGGTGCGCTCGCTGTTCGCCTGAGGCACCCTCTCGGGGATGCGACGTCTCCCCGTGCTCCTCTTCTCCTTGGCCCTGATCGCCTGCGACGGCGGGGGCATGGACCCGGCCGACGCCGCGCCGCCGCCGCCGCCCTGCGAGTACCCGACGTTCAGCGGGCAGCTCGGCCTCGGCGAGGTGATGCCCAATTGGACGTGGCAGAACGTCCAGGCGTGGGACGGGACGACGTCGACCCTCGACCTCGGGGAGTTCTTCTGCTCGTCGGACTACGACCAGTACTCCTCCATCGTGCTCGTCATCAGCGCGGGCTGGTGCCCCGCGTGCCCCGAGTACATCCGCGCGATCGACTCGATGAGCCGTCAGCTCGAGGACGCGGGCGCGCTCGTCCTGTTCGTCGAGGTGGAGACCGCCGACTTCGACCCGGCCACGAGCGCCGACGCGGCCACCTTCATCAACGGCATCATCGCCGACGGCCCGGGCCTGCGGATCGGCGACGCCGACAACACCCAGCCGAGCGCCGTCCGCGGCCTCGTGCAGCGCATGCCCAGCGGCTACTTCATCCGGCGCCGCGACATGGTGATCGTGGCCGACCAGAAGCAGTCGATCTACCAGATCGACTACGCCGGCCTCGCCGCGGACCCCGAGCAGACCTGGACACCGATGCCGCCGCCCTTCGTGGGCAACTGCGGCCCGGCCGACGAGGAGGCGAGCGAGCCCAACGACGACCTCGCGACCGCGCAGGTCATCACCTTCGGCGGCGAGGTCACCGGCGGCGTGTGCGCCGAGGGCGGCGACTTCTACCGCATCGAGGAGGCGGGTCCCTGGCGCTTCGACCTGTTCACCGAGTTCCTGATGACCCGCGAGGACCTCAACCTGAACCTCTACACGAGCGCCGGGGAGCGGATCGGCGGCTCGACCCAGCGGTCCAACCACGACTGGATCGACTACGAGGGCCCGGCCGTCATCGAGGTCTACGGGATGGACAACGACTCCGCGACGTACCGGGTGACCCTGGGTCCGCAGCCCTGAGCCGGGGGGCGCGCTTTCGAAAGATCGTGATACGGTCGCGCTCGTGCTCGAACGCGCGGCGCTCCACCAGACCCGCTTCCGCACACCCGGCGTCACCCCGGACGCGCGCGGCGTCGTGCTGGGGCAGAAGGGGGCCGTCCTCTTCCCGTCGCTCGACCGGCTCGTGGCCTTCCTGCGCGCCTACGGCGAGGAGGGCTCCCTCGACGAGCTGCTCCCGACGCTGAGCCTGCGGCGGGTGATCACCCCGCTGAAGACGCGCGAGATCCTGCTCCTCTGCGGGGCCGAGTCGAGCTACCGGATGGACCGCATCGGCTCGGTCGCGAAGCTCGCCGGCGGCCTCGTGTTCACCGGCACCTCGCGCCACTTCGTGAAGTACCGCGACGCCGGCTCGCCGCTCGGCTACGACGTCGAGGAGCTCCTCGACGACCGCGCGGACGTCGTCCTCTATCACGACAGCTTCCGGCAGGCGTACGACTTCGAGCGCGAGATCGGCTTCCGCGAGCTCGTCCTGAAGCTCGAGCCCGTCCGGGTCCCGCCGAGCGAGCGGAGCAAGCCCACGCGCCTGTACGTGACGGCCGAGACGGGCATCGGCGGGGCGCTCGTCGGCTACCTCTTCCGCTGGCAGGTGCGCGCGCGCGCCGCCTTCGCCGAGTGGCCCAGCGAGTCCGCCTTCGAGGACACCACGCGGCGCCTCTACGTCTTCGACGTCGACGAGGCACCCGAGCGCATCGTGGACCTCATGCTCGCGCTGCCCGGGGTCCACGTCTTCGAGCCGCTCGGCGGCGCGTTCGCGGTGGAGGTCGGGTTCCGGCACCCGATCGCCCTCGAGAGCTGCCAGAGCCTCTTCGACGACGAGGCGCTCACCCTCTTCCAGGGCGACGGCCACGTCGTGATCGTCGACCCCGCGCCGCCCTTCGCGCCCGTCCGCTCGCTGGTGCGCAACGAGCTGTCCCTCGAGCGCGCGGCGCAGGTCCACAAGGGCGCGCCCGGCGCGGCGGGCCTCTCGTTCGAGCTCCCGCTCCGGCTCGACACCACCATGGCGCCGTGGCGCGACGTCGTCGCGACGGTCGTCCCGGGCGCCCAGCGCGAGTGGCTCGCGCGGATGCTCTACGCGCTCCCGCCCCGCACGCTCTCGACGCTGAAGATGGCGATCGCCGAGGACCGCGTGTACCTCCTCGATCGCGGCGGGATCGAGGGCGTGCCGCTCGGCACCTTCTACTCGGAGATCGCCGAGCGCATCTACGTCCCGAGCGGCATGACGCTGGTCCCCGCGGTCGCGCCGGCCGTGCTCTCGGACCTCGTCGCCGACGGCAAGGGCGGCCACGTGTTCTTCGAGCCCGACAGCCCGGTGCCGCGCGTGGTCGCGGCGGCGTCGTTCGCGCCCGTGTCCCGGCAGGTCCTGCGGGACGTCGCCGCGATGGTCGTGCACGCCGACGCGCCCGACCGCTCGGACCCGCCGCTGCCGCTGATGCAGTACGGCGACGAGCGCCGCTTCCCGCTGTGGGGCGTGCCGGGCAAGGACCTCCCGATCGCGCCGGTCGAGCCGGAAGACGACGGATCATGAGCGAGGCCGCGTGAGCGACGGGGAGAAGCTCCAGCGGCGCTACGACGAGCTCGTCACGGGCTTCATCGCGCCCCTCGTGACCGGCGGCACCGTGCAGGTCGAGCAGCCGCACGCGCCCGGCGCGATCGGCTACTACCAGCACGCGAACACCGTCAACGCGAATTCCAACTCGATCATCTTCGACGCCCTGCACCGCCACGCCGCCTCGATCGCCCCGGTCGAGACCGTGCCCTGGCCCGACCGCGACCTGCTCCTGATCGCGATGGCGTCGGTGAACCTCGTGCACGTCACCGACCCCGCGCTCGAGCGCCTCTTCGCGCGCGGCGCCCGCAAGAAGACCCTCGGCTGGATCGACGAGATCCTCTCCGCGATCGCCCCGCCGAACACCCGCGCCGACGCGCTGTGTCGGCACGCCCTGCTCGACCCGTTCCCCGCGCTCCGGCGCAAGGACATCGTCGCCAAGAGCTGGGCGTACACCTACCGCTTCATCGGGCGCCCGACCAACTCGAGCCTCCTCTCGCGGCCCGTGTTCGGGAAGTTCAAGGAGCAACACAGCTTGCACGACGTCGGCTCGCTGCTCTCGCAGCTCGACGCGCGCACGGGCCTCGGCACCGAGGGGCGGCTCCGCGAGCTGCTCGCGCGCAGCCCCGTGACCGAGCTCGTCCGCCTCGACCTCTGCGAGTCGTTCCGCTTCGGCCTCGCGACGCTCGCGGTGCTGAGCGACGACGCCCTGCGCGGCGGGATCGCGCGCGAGATCGTCGCGCGCGGCGAGTGGAAGGCCGCGCCTCGGCTCGGCCGCGCGCTCGGCGACCCGACCCTCGCGCAGGCCCCGCCCGCGCACCTCTACTTCGCGCTCGCGCTGTGCTTCGAGGTGCAGATGACGGCGACCCTCGACGTGCCGGGCCCGGCGCTGCCGGACGAGCTCGACCTGTCCGACCCCGACACCGCGCGCTACGCCGCGGTGCTGCCCGCCTTCTTCGAGGACGAGACCATGATCGACGAGGTCCGCGCGTTCGACGACACCGACCGGGTCGTCGTGCAGGAGCGCTGCGCCCGCCTCAGCGCGGCGATGCCCCCCGGCGTGATGGAGCAGATCGCGCCGCTGGTGCGCCGCTGCCAACGCCCCCACTCCAAGAGCCTTCCCGAAACCCACCGAAGCGAGGTACGCCCGTGAGCATGGCGGCGACCCAGACCATCCAGCGCCTTCAGCAGGTGGCCCGCGCGCTCGAGGCCACCTTCCTCGGCAAGAGCGAGGCCGTCCGGCTGATGCTCATCGCCTCCATCGCGGGCGAGCACATGGTGCTCATCGGGCCTCCCGGCACCGCGAAGAGCGCGTTGATCCGCATGTACGCGAAGCTCATCGACGCCAAGTACTTCGAGTACCTGCTGACGCGCTTCACCGAGCCCAACGAGATCTTCGGCCCGATCGACATCGCGGCGTTCCGCTCCGGCGAGTACCAGCGCCGCATGGAGGGGATGCTCCCGCAGGCCGAGATCGTCTTCCTCGACGAGGTCTTCAAGGCCAACAGCGCCATCCTCAACTCGCTCTTGAGCGTCCTCAACGAGCGCGTCTACACCGTCGGCGGCAGCGTCTGGCAGACGCCGCTGATCAGCGCGTTCGGCGCGTCCAACGAGGTCCCCAACGACGAGGACCTGATGGCGGTGTTCGACCGCTTCCTCCTGCGCGTGCGCAGCGACAACCTCGACAGCTACCACTTCCAGGACCTCCTCGCGAAGGGCCTCGCGCACGAGGTCGGCAAGCTCAGCGGCACCTACTCGAAGATGCAGCCGGTCCTCACGTCGGCCTCGCTGCACGAGCTGCAGAGCGTCTTCGCCGACCGCATGCGCGCGTTCCCGGAGGACTTCCTCAGCACCTACAAGGGGCTCGTCTTCCAGATCCGCGCCGAGGGCGTGTCGATGTCGGACCGCCGCGCGATCAAGCTGCTCAAGCTCTTCGCGGCCAGCGCGATGCTCGACGGCCGCTCCGCGCCCGACAACTCGGATTTCTTCATCCTGCGGCACATCTGGAACAACCTCGACCAGTCCGAGATCCTCGACGGCATCGTCGGCCCGGTCCTCGAGGCGCACTACCGCGAGCACCCGGAGGCCCGCCGCTTCGGCGCGGCGGACGTCGGGATGGACGCCCTGATCGCGGAGATCAACCGCATCCGGGAGCTCCTCACCGGCGACCGGCCGCTGAGCGACATCCAGCTCTTCAGCCAGCTCAAGGCGCTCAACGAGATCAAGGCCGCGCTCCAGGCGATCGGCACGCAGCCGGCGCAGGAGACCATCGCGCGGGTCGATCAGCTCCTGGGCCACGTGTTCCAGAGCGGGAAGTTCAGCCAGTAGCGGTCGAGCCGGATGCCCGTCAGCGCGCAGATGGCCGGGACCCCCGCCGGTCGCTCGATCGGCGGCCTCGCGTTGAGCTGCGTGCAGATGGACAACCCGATGGCCATCCTGCGCGCGGCGCACTGGCGCAACGCGCTCGCGAAGGTCGGCCTCGCGGTGCCGCTCTGGGCGGTCCACGACATCGGCGCGCTCGCGACCGCCGACGGCGGCGGCGCGCCGATCGCGATCCGCCGCGCCGCCGAGGCCACCCCGCTCGCGCCGCCGGTGCGGCAGGCGCTCGAGATCTGGCTCGACACGATCAAGGAGATCTCCGAGGCCGAGGTGATGGAGAAGAGCCGCGGCTGGCGGCTCACCGACGAGCTGATCAGCGTGCTGCTGCTCAAGATCCTCGGGCCGATCTACGAGCGGCACCTCGGCCCCGGGCGGCGCCCCGTCGGCGTGCCGCTGCCGCTCGACCCAGAGGTCTACCGCGACCTCGACCCGCAGCTCCCGAACCTGTTCGCGGCGCACGACCGCAGCGACGACCTGCGCTTCCTCAGCCACGTCGCGAGCGAGCGCCTGCGCCTGATCACGAGCGTCGAGCAGATCGACCTCGACACGCTGCGCCTGCTCGGGATGTTCGGCGCCGAGGCGAGCGCCGCGAGCGCGCTGGGGATGCTCGACCTGCTCAACGTGTTCGCCTCGCCCGAGGCCAACGACGTCGTGAACTTCAGCCTCGATCTGTTGCCGAGCGTCCTCGAGACCAAGCGCGCGAGCGGCCAGCAGACGTTCAGCGTCGACGGCTACGCGGGCCTCGCGCGCCGGGGCACCCTCGACTCGCTGATGCTCAGCGAGCTCGCGTTCGACGAGGACCTCTTCGACCAGCGCTTCATGGAGAACGAGGTCTTCTACTACGCGCGCGAGAAGCAGCACGAGGAGGACCGGCGGCTCCACTACATCCTCGTGGACGCGACCGCGTCGATGCGTGGCCAGCGCTCGGTGTTCGCGCGAGGGCTCGCGCTGACGCTGATCAAGAAGCTGAGCCTCCGCGGCGAGGACGTCTACTTCCGCTTCTTCGACAGCCGCCTCTACGAGGTGCAGCACGCGCGCTCGCGGCGCCGCTCGCAGGAGCCCGGGATCAACATCCCCTACGTGCTCTGCTTCAAGGGCGAGCACGGCCGCAACTACTCGAAGGTGTTCGGCCTGCTCGCCAACGACCTCGCGCGGCTCGCCAAGCGCGAGCGGCGCGCGCCGATCCTGTACCTGCTGACCCACGCCGAGTGCCACGTCCCGCTCGACACGATCGAGCGCCTCCGCTCGATCGCGCGGCTCTACGGCGTGTTCATGCTGCCGTCGCAGGGCGAGCTCGACCTCGAGTACCTGCCGCGCCTCCACACGGTGCAGGTCGTGGACGAGGCCGCGCTCAAGCAGCGCGAGTCGCGCGCGCGCCGCGCGATGGACATCATCGACGACGCCGCCGGCGAGGAGCGCGCGTCGCTGCTGCCGACCGAGCGCCGGCGCCGCGACTCGCTCCTGCCCGGGGAGGAGGAGGCGGCGCCGTGAGGCCGGCCGTCACCGTCGACAAGCGCGACGCGCGCGCCCGCGCAGACCGGGCGCTGCGCGCCAACAACCCCGGCGAGGCGCTCGGCTACCTGTGGCAGCTCGTCGATCGCAGCCACGTCATCGACGAGGAGCTGACCCAGTACCTGCGCTCGATGGGGCAGGCCTACCACATGCTCGGGCGCTCCCGCGCGGCGGCCACGATCCTCCTCTTCCTCGGCCGCGTGAAGGAGGCCGCGGACCTGTCGCGCGACGTCCCGCTCGACCTCGCGCGCTGCGCGCAGCACCACGGCTCGCACGAGACCGCGGCGCAGTACTTCGAGCAGGCGGGCTGGCTCGGCCACGCCGCGATCCAGCTCGAGGACGCCGGCAACCTCCGCGCCGCGCGCGTGCTCTGGGAGCAGCTCGCGGAGGACGCGCGGCTGCGCGATCAGCCGTACACGCAGGGGCTCGTGCGCTTCAACCTCGGCCGCGCGTGCAAGGCGCTCGACGACCGCGGCGCGGCGCGGCGACACACCATCCAGGCGATGCACCTGCTCGAGGCCGCGGCGGACGGCTTCGAGACGCAGGGCATGCGCGAGCGCGCGTTCGACTGCTACCAGATCATCATGACCATCGGTAAGGGGGGCTCTTTCGAGAACCTCGCCGAGGGCTACTTGAATTGCATTCGTATCCTGCGCGAGGACAACCTCAAGTACTACGTCCTGCAGTACTACGAGGACTTCCAGGCGCTCGCGCTCGAGCGCGGCGAGCTGCACGCGGCGGCCACCCTGTTCCGCGAGGCGGCGGAGTACGCGCGCCGGCAGGGCATGCCGTACGCGCGCCACTACCAGCACCGCGGCGCGGAGGTCCACGTCGAGGCGGCGCGGCGCACGCTCGCGGACGGCGGCACCCCCGAGCTCGCGGAGAACTCCTACGCGGCGGCGATCGACGCGTTCAACGAGCTCGGCCTGTACTCGCGCGTGCGGGAGATCTACGGCCTCCTCGCGCAGCTCCCGCTCGCCGACAAGCGCAAGGCTCGTTACGCCCGGCTGCAGCAGCGGCTCGCGGAGATGGAGGACGACAGGACGCCGATGAGCGCGTTCCCGGACTACCTCCGGATGGACACCGCGTACCCGGAGATCTGGCGCCTCGACGTGATCGAGTGGGAGCAGGCCGGGGACCCCGCCGAGACGATGGCGGAGGTGATCCAGGATCAGAAGTGGCCGGACTTCACGCGCCGCCGCGCGCTGCTGTGCCGGCTCGCGCAGCTCGAGACCGGCGAGCCGACGCCGAGCGTCGCGACCCTCGAGCGCCTCACCGGCTACCTCGGGCGGGTGGAGATCTACGCGGCGCTCGCGCCGCTCGAGACGATGTACGAGTCCGAGTCCGCGGCGGTGCGCGCGGGCGTGCTCAAGGCGGTCCGGCAGCTCTTCTTCAAGCGCTCGTTCGCGCTCGTGATCCTCGGCCTCGCGGACCCGGACGCGAACGTCCGCCGCGAGGCGCTCGCCGCCGTCGGCGCGCTCCACTTCGGCCACGCGTTCGATCCGCTGAGCCGCATCTACCGCGAGGCGAGCGACCCCGAGGTCCGGCGCGCGTCGCTCGCGTCCATCGGCAAGATCCCGAGCGTGCAGGCGGCGGAGCTGCTGATCGACGTGCTCCGCCACGGCGACCGCGTCGAGCGCGACCTCGCGCGGGAGCTGCTCGTGCGGGCCGACCACACCGAGGTCACGCCCCTGCTCCAGCGCGCCGCCGCCGCCGAGTCGGGCGCGGCTCGCGCCGAGTTCGACAAGGTGCTGCGCATGCGCGGCGCGGTCTGACGCTCACCTACTCCCGGTGGTCGGGGCGCAGCGTGTCGAGGTGCGCGCGGACGGCCTCCTCGGTCACGACGACGCCGGGGGGCGGCGCCGGCGGGCGCTCGTACACGGTCACCATCGACGGCCGGCCCGAGGTGGGCTGGATGGTCACGTCGAGCCGGACCTCGCCGCCCCGGACCCCCTGCGGGAGCGCGTTGGCGTAGGTCACCACCTCGCCCTCGTGGGTGACCTCGAGGGTGTTCAGACGCGGCCCGAAGTACTGCAAGATCTTTTGCGTGGGTACGTCCGAGTGATAGACGTGCCGGCGCTGGTTGGAGAGCGCGTCCTGCAGCTCGAGCCCCACCGGCAGCCGGAGCCCCGCGACGACCTGGTCGGACTCGCGGAGCAGCCCCTCGGCGTCGTAGAGCGCGTTCTGCGGGCGCTCGCGCGGCGGGGGATCGACCACGGGCAGCCCGACCCCCTCGGTGCTCGGGGGAGGCTCGTCTCCGCAGGCCCCCACGCCGAGCGCGAGGGCCCCGAAGAGGAGCGTTTGCGCGGCGACACGACCCATCGCCGGCAAGCCTAACACTGGCCGATCAGTAGTCCACGCTTCCGGCGAACGAGCTCATCGTCGTGAACGACTGCGGCGTGGGGAGCTGCTGCTCGACCGTCCGGATCGCGCCCGTCGTCGACGGGTCCGCGGTGCCACCGCTGACCTGCGCGCTGAGGACGAAGTCGCCGCCCCCGACGTCGCCGACGCGGTAGCGGCTGCCGATGTAGGGGTCGAACTCCTCGGCGCCGCTGAGGCAGGTCGGGCGCTGCGTGATGCCGACGCCGAGCACCAGCTCGTTCACGTACGGCGCCTGGAAGTGCTGGTCGTAGACGCCCGACCCGGGCACCGCCTCGAAGCGGCCCTCGGGGAACGCGCTGCCGATCACGTCGCGGTAGGGCGACGGCGGCGTCGCCCCGGCGGTCAGGTAGTCGACCGCCCAGATGCGGCTCTGACCGAGGCTGCACGCGTCGGTGGCGCTCGTGTTGGTCTCGAAGCTCGCGAAGTAGATGTTGCTCTCGAAGAGCTCGAGCGCGCCGGTCACCTGCTCACCCGCCTGCAGCCGGATCTCCCAGTTGAGCTCCGTCTGGTAGGAGATGCGGCCGCCCGGCCCGGGCACCACGCCCTCGGTGAGCGAGATCACCCGGTTCGCCTCGGTCGCGTCGAGCCGGTCGATGTCACCGGTCGCCTGGACGACGACGAACTGACCCTCGGTGTCGCTCGAGATGATCGGCGGGTTGTAGGCCGGCTGCCCGACCGTCGCCGCGTCGTCCCAGAAGATGTCGTGGAACGGGCGGACCTCCCAGTCGGTCGTGCGGCGCGCGCTGAAGTCGGCGGCCCACATCACGCCGTCGGCGTCGGTGAAGAACGCGCGCTCGGCGACCTGCCCGACGTCGCCGGGCGAGAGCCCCACGCCGCCGGTGAGCGGCGCGTTGAAGACGCTCTCGTCGAACTCGCGGATCACCTCGCCGGTGACCACGTCGATCCACGTGAGCACGCGGCCGGTGTTCGTCCAGCACCGCTGCCGCGACCGGGCGTTCGTCGTGCCGCGCGTGACCGGCGGCTGACCGATGCCCTGCGCGGGGCAGCCGACCGGACCGGTCGTGCGACGCGCGTCCTCGTCGATCTCCCCTGCGCCGCCCGGGAGCAGCGCGATCGCGCGCTCCTGGAGGGTGCCGCTGATGTCCACGAGGACCTGCCCGAGGGCGGGCGCGCCGTACGCGTACCCGAGCGGGGTGACCCGCCGGGCGGCTCCGCCACCGCGACCCGTCGCCTGCTCGCCGACGTACTGCCAGAGGAACTCGGGGTTGCGCGGGTCGGTGATATCGAGCGCGAAGTAGCCCGGCGCGCCGGCGCGGAAGCCCATGATCAGGACGGTGTGGTAGATCTGGCCGTCCGGGTTGTCGCCGGGCAGCCGGCGGTAGAAGACGTCTTTGATGACCGGCGTCCCGTCCAGCATGATCTGATGCGACGTCGTGGCGGACTCGAGCTTCGGCACGAGGATCGGCGGGATGAAGCCCCAGAGCTCCTCGCCCGCGCTGAAGCGCTCGCCGGTGATCGGGTTGGTGAAGTCCTCGACCACGAAGGCGTGGAGGATGCCGTCGTTGGTGCCGACGTAGACCACCGTGGGGCGGTTCGCGACCTCGCTCCGGCGGCGGAAGAGGTTGTACGCCTCGTCCGCGATGTCGATGCGGGGCGGGCCCACCGTCTGCGGCGACGAGTGGTAGATGTCGCCGAGGCGGGCGTCGCGCCGATCCGGCGTCGTGCCCTGCGCCCAGTTCAGGATGTAGTCGCGGCGCGCGGTGCGCGACGTCGTCGAGCCCGTCGCGATCCCGAAGTACTCGGGCGCGATCGTGTTGTCGAAGTCCGTGATGCGCTGGTTGGTGACCGCCGAGCTGGGCGTCGCCGCGCCGAGGGGCACCGAGTCGCGCTGCGTCCCGATGAGGTTGCCGTCCATGTCGTCGGGCGACGGCGTGCGCACCGTGAGCAGCCGCCGGCGCGACGTGCGCGCGTTGAGCTCCTCGTGGAACTGGATGCGCGAGGCGATCGGCTCGGCCGTCGGGGTGAGGCCGGTGCAGAGGAAGCGCGCGCGCTCGAGGACGCCCGACCACGGGGTCTCGTCGTCGCCGACGCGGAAGCCCGCGTGGAACTCGTACTGGTTGGGCACGCCGCCCGAGTTGTAGGTGCTGCCGCCCGACACGAACGCGGGCCGGCTGCGGGTGGTGTTCCCGGGCGCGGCGCGGTCGAGGACGTCGCTGATGCGGCGCATCAGCTCGGCGCGGTCGCCCGCGCGAAGGGCCGCGCCGGTGCCGCCGAGGGCCGCGATGTTGTCGAGCTCGGCGAGGGCCGCCGGGTCGGACACGTCGAACGCGACGACGAAGAGGCCGTCCACGTCGCCGGTGCAGTCACCGGAGGCGCCCGAGTAGTTGCACATCGCCTGTGCGTACTGCGACGCGAGGGCGTAGGGGCAGTGGCCGCCGGCGTCGCAGTTGAAGCGCGCGTCGCGGAAGTCCTCGTCGGGCTGACCGTCGGTGAGCAGCAGCGCGTAGCGCGGGCGGCACTCCGAGAAGGGGTCGTCCGCGTTCACCGACGGGTGGTGGTCGAGGTAGTACTGGAAGTCGGCGAGCAAGGCCGCGGTGGGCGTGCCGCCGAAGGGGCGCGCGGCGAGGAGCTGCGTCTGGATCGCCTGGTTGGTCGCCGTGACGTCGGCCTCCGTCGTCGCGACGGGGATCAGCGCGCCGCCCGCGGCGCTCTCGTTGCGTCCGCCGCTGTCGACCATGAAGGTCGTGCCGCAGCTCGGGTAGCTCAGCGGCTGCGGGTCACCGTAGGAGAAGCCGCCGCGCAGCGCCGCGTTGTCGGCGAGCCGGCCCATGAACGTCGTGCGGGGGACGAGGAGCGGGTGCGAGTCCGAGAACGTGTAGGTCGCGTCGAACGTCATCAGGCCGAACTTGATGCGGTCGAGGTAGGCGTCGAGCACGCCGTCGTTGTTCTGCCGCGTGGTGGGCGGGAGCGTGTGGTACGGCAGGTAGTAGTTGAAGTCGGGCGACGCGGCCGGGAGGGTGCCGCGCGAGATCGTCGAGCAGTAGTAGTTCGTGTCGCTCCACGTCCCGGTCAGCGCCTCGACGGTCTGGGTCCACCGGTTGCGCTGGTTCGTCCCCCCGACGGAGCCGGAGCACACCGGGAGCGGCGCGTCCGAGCCACCCGAGAGGCGCTCCATCGATCCGGAGGTGTCGACGAGCAGCATCACCACGGGCCGGATGTTCCGGATGTCCGGATCCGTCGTCGTGACCTGGGCCGATGCCGTTCCCACGCCCCCGGCGAGCAGCAGCGTCGCCAGCGAGAAGTACAGCGCCTTGTTCATGGTGTCTCCCATACCGCTCTCCATCACTCCGGGAACGGACCCATCTCCGCCATCGCTCGCGCGCTGACGGCGGACTCGTGGTAGCTGCGCGGATCGCCCGTCCGCGTGTTGTCACTGGCCGGGGCCGTTCGGCCGCGCGAAGTGAAGTTGATGCGCGCGTAGGTCATGGGGTTGCGACCGCTCTGGTCCCGCCCCGCCTGCTGGCGCTGGTTGCGGTACATGTCCGTACCGTCGACGGTGAAGTTGGGGACGACGTTGTTGCGCGGCCCGAGCGACGGCGTGCGCGTCGCGTCGAGCTCGAGCGGCGGCGAGTTCACGTCGTAGCCGCCCGTGAAGTCCGTCATCTCGATTCGGAGCACGTTCGTCTCGCGGTTGAGCGTCGCGGCCGAAGGCGACATGGACGTCAGCGCGGTGACCCGCGTGCGGCTGTACTGCGTGAACGCCGCGCGCGCGCCGATCGCGTCCACGTAGCCGAGCGCGGCGTACGCGCCCCCCTCCGCGACGTAGCCCGTCTGCATCGACGACCGTGCGTACCCGGCCGAACGCATCTCGACCGTCGTCGCGTGGATCGCGAACGTCGCCGTCGCGGTCGTCATCATCAGGACCATGAGGACGACGAGCATCGCCGCGCCTTCGCGCTTGTCGGTGTACTTGCGGTTCATGTCCGAGGGATGAGGTTGGGGGTCTGGATCTCGCTGGTGATCTGGCGGACGCGGGCCGCGCCAGGTCGAGCCGGGAAGACGACGAAGCGGTTGAGGGGCGAGGTCGCCGGGCGCGCCCCGCCGTAGGTCCAGCCGAAGCGCGGGTCCTGCTCGGGCGTGCGCGCGGCGAGCGCGACGACCACGCTGCGGACCTGCCAGGGCGTGCCCTGGATCGCCGTCTGCGCGGCGACGCCGGTCCGCGCCACGATGTTCGGCGGGAGCCCCGCGGCGGCCGTGTTGACGTAGGCGTCGACGTTGAAGTCGACCGCGTACTCGAGCACGACGCGGCGGTTGAGGACCCCGCCGGTGGTCATGTCGAGCTCCTCGCGGACGAGCTGCGTGTTCGGGCCCACGACCTCGGACGCGCGCGCGTCGAGGTTCGAGCCGGCCGCCGCGAGCTGGATCGAGTACTGGATCTCGCTGAGGGGGGTGATCACCGTCCCGCGGCCGAGCCCGGACATGCAGGGGTTGTCGGTGCCGAGGCTGGGCGTGATCGTCACCGTCGCGGTGCGCGCCGTCGAGTCGATCGAGGCGCTGAGCACGCGCACGAACATGTGGCGCGCGTAGCTGGTCTCGACGTGGAGCATCCGGCCGGCCTGGAAGGTGTCGTTGAAGCGCTGCGTGTCGGCGGTCGTGCCCGTGCTGGTGGTGACGGTGAAGCTGCGGCGGAAGCCAAGCCAGTCCTCCTGCAGGAAGAGCACGTTGCCGGGGCCGCTGACCGAGTCGACGAGGTACTGGTCGCTCGTCGCGTAGTTGCCGATGAGGCGGAGGCGATCCGCGCTGACCCCGTTCTGGGTGCGGTTGACCGCGTCGAGCGCGAGGTTGCCGGTCGCGTCTCCGTCGGCCATCCAGATCGCCGGCACGTTGCGCGGGGCGGCCGGCGTCGAGCACATCCCCGCGGTGGGCGCGAGGTTGCTCGGCAGGCTCATGTAGCCGGCGCGCTGGATGTCCTGCTGGAGGCGCGACATCGCCATCCGCACCGAGCGCTGCGTGACGCCGACGCGCTGCTGCTCCTGGAAGTGCCGAGCGCTGGCGCCGCCGATGCTGAACACCGCCGCCACGACGAGCGCGCCGATCACCAGCGCGACCATCATCTCGATCAGCGTGAAGCCCCGCCGCTTGTTTGCGTAGCCCCGCATCAGTTGGCCATGTACCGGACGATGGTGGACGCGTACGTCATGCGGACGCGCCAGTCGTTGGTGAGGGTGTTGGGGTCGGTGCCCGGGGCGCACTGCCCGAGCGCCGCGCGGCCCGGGTCGTCGACCACCGAGCCGCTCACGCGGCGGAGCCACCAGACCCGAACGTCGGCGCGGACCGCGCGGCCCACGTAGAGCCACTCGAGGCGGACGTTGGTGCAGAAGTAGCGCTCGGTGGCGACCGTCGTGTCGCGACCGTAGAAGTCGAAGGTGGGGCTGTCGGTCGACCCGACGGGCGGCACCGGCACGAACCAGAGCGACGCCGTGCCCGGGTTGGGCACCTGCCGCAGGTAGCTGGTGCGCGCGAGGATCACCGGGTTGATCGTGCGCGAGCTCGCCGTCCAGTTGGTCGAGTCGCGGCGGAGCCGCTCCATCCAGACGCGGGTGATCTCCGTGGCCGTCGCCATCTCGCGGGCTTCCATGTTGCCGCGCGTCGAGGCCTGCACGAGCGCCATGATCCCGACCGAGCCCGCGGTGAGGACCCCGAGGGCCATCATCACCTCGATGAGCGTGTAGCCAGCGCGACGGCGCGAGCGCCGCTTGTGCGTGCGGGGCGTCATCGACGGATCCTCGGGCTGCCCGCGAAGGGGAAGACGATGAGGCGGTCGGTCCCCGTGGGGGAGCCGTTGGAGATGCGCTGCACCGTGAACTGCACCGCGTCCGTCCCGCCGCCGGCGGGCGGGTTCGACGTCCAGAGCCCGCCCGGGTTGGCGAAGTACATGTCGCCGTTGGGCTGGAAGCAGAGCGAGCCGCCGCCGGGGCTGCCGTCGAGCACCAGCTTCACCCGGTTGGTCGGGTGCGCGTAGCTGCCCATGTCGAGCGAGTCGATGCAGTCGTCGTTCGAGCCGCAGGCCCCGCTGATGAGCGTCGGCCAGTCGTTGGACGAGCAGCGATCCGTGCGCCCGCGCCAGAGCTCGAGCGTCCCGTAGTTCCCGCCCGCGCCGGACGACGAGCTCGTGTAGGTCAGCACGTGGGCGCGCCCGTAGGCGATCGCCTCCGAGCGAGCGCGGGCCCCGATCCGGACCACCGCGTGGGTGGCCTCCGTCGCCCGACGGTTCGCGATCGAGCTCATCATCGCCGGCGCCGCGAGCGCCGTCGCGATGGCGATGAACGCCACCACCACCATCAGCTCCATCAGCGTGAAGCCGGCTTGGCGGGAGGTCGGTCCGGAACGTCGTCGCGTGGCGCGCATGGGAGCGGACTTCGTCACTGCAAGGGTCAGGCCGCCCCCCGCACGACAACAAAGGTCTTTCATTTCCATCACTTGTCCAGGGCGCGAGCCCACCCCGCACCGCATCTGGTGCGCGAGTATGAAATCTTTTCGGGGTGGCCCCCAGTCCTTGACACGAACCCCCCGGCGCCGTATCCCACCTCGCCGCGCGGAAGTGGCGGAACTGGCAGACGCGCAGGATTCAGGTTCCTGTGCCCGCAAGGGTGTGGAGGTTCGAGTCCTCTCTTCCGCAAACGAGTGATTCCGGTCACTTGCGATGAGCCCCGCTTCGGCGGGGCTTTCGTCGTTTTGGGGCTTCCCCGAAGCCGTCCCACGCGGCTCAGCTCGACGGGGCCGACGAATCCCCGCTCAAGCGGGTCACGGCCTGGCAGTAGGGGCACTCCGCCAGGGGTCGCGTGGGCTCCTCCCACGCCTCTGCACACGCCGAGCACTGACGCCATTGGCCCTCGATGATCGCAGCGGGCACCGGCCTCTCACCGGCGTGGTAGCCGCGAACCGTGCCTCGCCAGACTCCGTCCACCAGGAAGC
>JACKEC010000022.1 GCA_020633195.1 Sandaracinaceae bacterium
GTAAGGCCTCGCCTCACCCCGTGTTGCGGGCGGCGCGCGGTCGTGGCCGCGATCGTGGTCTTCGAGAAGGAGGCCGACGATGTCGAGGAGCCTGGCGCGGATTCGAGAGCTGGTGGCGGGTCACGAGGCGGGGCGGGGCAAGCGCTACCCCGCGAGCGTGCAGCGGGAGGTGGTCCGCTACGCGCTGCGACGGCGCGACGAGGGGGCGTCATGGGCGACCATCGCGGACGAGGTGGGGCTCTGGTTCGAGACCCTGCGCCGCTGGTGCGCGCGTGAGGACGCGGGACCCGCGACGAGCATCGTGCCGGTCGAGGTCGTCGACGACGAGGAGCGCGCCGAGGTCGTGATCGTGTCGCCGTCGGGCTTCCGGCTGGTCGGGCTCGACGCGGCGTCGGCGGTGGCCGCGCTGAAGGCGCTCGGATGATCTTCGGCACGAGCCGGTCGGTGCGGGTGTGGGCGCGCACGACGCCGACGGACCTTCGCAAGGGCTACAACGGGCTCTACGGGCTGGTGAAGAACGAGCTGGGGCGCGACCCGCTGTCGGGGGACCTGCACTTGTTCGTCAACCGCCGGCGCACGAGCTGCAAGATCCTCATGTGGGACGGCACCGGGCTCTGCATCTTCATGAAGCGCTTGGAGCGGGGGAGCTTCGCGGCGCTGCGGCGTGATCCGGACTCGGGCGCCGTCCGGCTGACCGCGAGCGAGCTGGCGCTGTTCATCGAGGGCTGCGAGCTCGTCGGCCACCAGCGGCTCAGCCCGGAGCCCATCGTGCCGAAGCCGCTGTCGACGGCGATGTAGCGCGCGCGATCGCGAGTTCGCTCATCGACGCCGACCGCGAGGTCGTGATGGACTCGCGGGGTGGACGTGAAGCGCGAGAAGGACGTCGAGCAGCTTCGACGCATCGCGCTCATGCAGCAGACGCAGATCGAGCACCTGCTGCAGGTGCTCGCCGCGCAGGCCAAGCGCATCGACGCGCTGTCGGGCCACGACGGGGAGCTGCAGCGCTCGCTCGCGCTGATCGAGGAGCTGAGCGCCCGCGCGAAGACGGGGAGCGACGCCGAGGACGAGTCGCCGGGCGAGTCGGGCGCCGCCGACGACGACGAGCCGAAGAAGCCGAAGAAGCGGACGAAGTTCGGTGCGACTGCGCAGCCGCAGCTGCCGCTCGTGCCGCGGTACTTCGACCTCGACGAGCCCGACCGGATGTGCCCGAAGTGCGGCGGCGACCTGAAGCCGTGGGAGGGCCAGTTCGAGACCTCGGAGATGATCGACGTGGTCGAGGTCCGCTACGAGCTGGTGCAGGTCCTGCAGCGCA
The DNA here is from genome assembly GCA_020633195.1 of Sandaracinaceae bacterium. GTDB lineage: Bacteria > Myxococcota_A > Polyangia > Polyangiales > Sandaracinaceae > JACKEC01. The sequence continues at coordinate 1,313 of JACKEC010000022.1, forward strand.
AGTACGTGTGCGGGTGTGGAGGCTGCGTCGAGACCGCGCCGGGTCCCGAGCGGGTCGTCGACGGCGGCCGCTACTCGCTCGACTTCGCGATCAAGGTCGCGATCGACAAGTACCTCGACCACCTGCCGCTGACGCGGCAGGCGCGCATCATGGGGCGCCACGGCCTGGACATCACCTCGCAGGCGCTCTGGGACCAGCTCGAGGCGCTCGGGCGTCGTCTGCACGCCTCGTGGCAGCAGCTCTTCGTCGAGCTGACGAGCGAGCCGGTGATCGGCCTCGACCAGACGAGCTGGAAGCGGCTCGACGGCTCCAAGCGCACCCCGTGGCAGATCTGGTGCGTGACCAGCCCGCGCGGCGTCTACCACCGCATCTGCGACGACAAGGGCGAGGCGACCTTCATCGCGCTGCTCGGCGCCTACGAAGGCGTCGTCGTCTGCGACGCGGCCGCGACCCACGGCGCGGGAGCGCGCGCGAGCCCGGGCATCGTCCTGGCCGGGTGCTGGGCGCACGTCGTGCGCAAGTTCCGCGAGGCCGAGCCGGATCACCCCGAGGCGCTCCTGGCGCTCGACTGGATCGGCAAGCTCTACGACATCGACGCTCGCGCCGAGGGCGACCTCGCCGTCCTCGCCGAGCTCCGACGCACCGAGTCGGCCGCCGTCCTCGACGAGCTCAAGACCTGGCTCTGGTCGCAGGCGACGCTGAAGTCGCTTTCGATCGGCAAGGCGGCCGCCTACACCATCGCGAACTGGGACCGGCTCCGGCTCTTCGTGAGCGACGCGCGGATCCCCCTCGACAACAACGCGACCGAGCGCGGCATCCGCGGCCCCGTCGTGGGGCGCAAGAACCACTACGGCTCGAAGTCGCGGCGCGGCACCGAGATCGCGTCGATCCTCTACAGCCTGGTCGAGACGGCGAAGCTCCACCGCCTCGACCCGGCCACCTACCTCCGCGAGGCCGCCGTCGCCGACAAGCTCGGCGAGACCCTGCTGCCCTGGCAGCTCGCCGGCTGAGCCCCCGCGCGCGCGTACTCGATCATCCGCTCGGCGTCAGGACGGGGACAGGCGAGGCGATACGGTCCGCGCGCTCGGCGTCGAGCGTGCGGTGGTGCGGGAGGTGCCTCGCGCGCGGAGGTGCCCCTCAGGGAAAGTCGAGGGTGTCGGCAGCAGCGCGGGCAGAAGCCGCGGCCCTTGCAGCTCAGCCCGGTCACGCGCACGAGTCCGTAGCCCTCGCATTCGAACCGGGTGCAGCCCGCCCAGGCCACGCCGCAGCGAAGGTAGCCGCGCAGCTCCTCGACGACGAAGCGGGCAGCGCCGCGCCGGCCTCTTCGCGCTCGGCGAGGAAGGTCTCGAGGTGCTCACGCAGCAGCGCGTGCAGCCCCCGCGCTCGGGGTCGCGCGGGCTCGTGTCGGGGTGCGCCGCGGTGGGCATCCGCGATCTGCCTGGGCACGCGCCGTACCGCCGAGGCGCCCATGTGATGTCGCGTACTAACGGGTGCGATTCGGCGGAGCGGCGACGGATCGGCGGCGTTACGCCGGGCCAGGAGCGGAGCCCAGGTCTTGGGAAGCTCAGGGCAGCCGAAGGTCGGCTCTTCGAGCGTGCGTCGACGACCCGAACGGCGACGTGAGTGAGCCAGGGGAGGTTCAGCGTGATGTCCCCACCCCCCGCTGCGTCTCCCCTCGCCGCCCTCGCGGCGTCGCGGCCATCCGATCGAGCGGCGAGCCACGCAGCAGCGGTGGGACGCTATCGTCCCCAGCTGCCGATGATCCGGATGTAGTTCCCTCGCTCGAACGCGCTCGGGTCGGGGCACTTCTCGAGCGTCATGCTGCCGTGCGCCTGCGCGAGGGACTCGTACTCGTGGTCCTCGAGCCAGCGCGCGAGGCCGTCGCGGAGCTCGGTGATCTTGGTCGGCCCGCCGCGCAGGACCGCGGAGACGACCTGCGTCACGCGCGCGCCGCACATGACGGCCTTGAGCGCGCCGATCGCGTCGTGCACGCCGCCCGAGGCCGCGAGCGATCCGCCGAAGCGGCCGGTGAGGATCGCGAGCCACCGCAGGCGCAGCAGCAGCTCCGACGGATGGCTGAGGTGCAGGCTCGGCTCGACGTCGAGCGCCTCCACGTCGATGTCCGGCTGATAGAAGCGGTTGAAGAGCACGAGGCCCTTGGCGCCGGCCTCGTCGAGGCGCCGCGCGAAGTGCGGGAGCGAGGTGAAGAACGGCGAGAGCTTCACCGCCACCGGGATCGAGACGCTCTGCGCCAGCGCGCTCGTCATGTAGGCGATGCGGTGCTCGAGGCGCTCCGCCGTCTCGTCCGGGTCCGTCGAGAGCTGGTGCACGTTGAGCTCGATGCCCGCGGCGCCCGCCTGCTGCATCAGGAAGCCGTACTCGAGCCAGGCGCCGGGGGCCGTGCCGTTGAGCGACGCGAACACGGGGACGTCGACCGTCCGCACGATCCGCGCGAGCTGCTCGAGGTACTCCTCGGGTCCGAGCGCGAGCTCGTGCGGCACCGGGAGGAACGAGCTCGCCTCCGCGGTCGGGCTGCGCGCGTCGAACGCCTGGTGGGCCGCGAGCTGCTCCTCCTCGAGCTGCTCCTCGAACAGCGACCGCATCACGATCGCCGGCGCGCCCGCGTCCTCGAGGCGCTTCACGAGGTCGAGGTCGTCGGCCATCGGCCCCGCGCCCGGCATCACCGGGTGCTCGAGCCGGATCCCCATGTACGTCGTCGAGAGGTCCATTCCGCTCCCCATCACTCGGCCTCCCTCGGCGCGCCGAGGGCGTGGATCTCGGACAGCCGCTCGTAGAGCGCGCGCCGGCGCGTGGCGTTGCGCTGCGCCTCCTCGCAGAAGCTCTTGAAGCGCGCCCGATCGACCTGCTCGACCACGCGGAAGCGCGCCTCGAAGCGCATGTACTCCTCGACCGAGGTCGAGGGCTCCTTGCTGTCGAGCACGAGCGGGAGCTCGCCCGCCGCCGCGCGACGCGGGTCGAAGCGGTAGAGCGGCCAGACCCCCGAAGAGACCGCGCGCGTCGACTGGTCGAGCGAGTGCGCCAGATCGTAGCCGTGGGCGATGCACGGGCTGTACGCGATGATCAGCGACGCGCCGGGGTAGGCCTCGGCCTCCCGGAAGGCCTTCACCGTCTGCTTCATGTCCGCGCCCATCGCGACGCTCGCGACGTAGACGTGGCCGTAGCTGAGCGCCTCGAGGCCGAGGTCCTTCTTGGCGACGGGCTTGCCCGCGGCGGCGAACTTCGCCGTCGCGCCGAGCGGCGTCGCCTTCGACTGCTGCCCGCCCGTGTTCGAGTAGACCTCGGTGTCGAGGACCAGCACGTTGACGTTGCGGCCGAGTGCGAGCACGTGGTCGAGCCCGCCGTAGCCGATGTCGTAGGCCCAGCCGTCGCCGCCCACGATCCACAGGCTCTTCTCGACGAGGTAGTCGGCGACCGCCTCGAGCGCGCGCGCCTCGGCGCGATCGAGGCCGGCCAGCGCCGCGCGGAGCGCCGTGACGCGCTCGCGCTGCGCGTCGATGGTCGCCTCGTCCTCGGCGTGCGGCGCGAGCAGCCCGTCGGCGAGCTCGGCGCCGATCGCGTCGCGCAGCGTCGAGACGAGCCCGCGCGCGCGGCTGGTGTGCTCGTCGAGGCCGAGCCGGAACCCGAGGCCGAGCTCGGCGTTGTCCTCGAAGAGCGAGTTCGACCACGCGGGGCCGCGACCGTCGGCGTTCTTCGCGTACGGGGTGGTGGGCAGGTTGCCGCCGTAGATCGACGAGCAGCCGGTCGCGTTGGCGATGACCGCGCGGTCCCCGAAGAGCTGCGTGAGGAGCTTCACGTAGGGGGTCTCGCCGCAGCCCGAGCAGGCGCCCGAGTACTCGAAGAGCGGCTGGCAGAACTGCGAGCCCTTCACGTCGAGCTTGTGGATGCGCTTGCGCTCGATCTCGGGGATCTCGAGGAAGAAGTCGAAGCGGCTCCGCTCCACGTCGAGGTGCTCGCGCTTGGGCGCCATGTCGATCGCCTTGTGGCGCGGGTTCGACTTGTCCTTGGCCGGGCAGACCTTCACGCAGAGCGTGCAGCCGGTGCAGTCCTCGGGCGCGACCTGCAAGGTGTATTGCATGTCGGCGAAGTCCTTGGCCCGGTAGCGCGCGCTCGCGAAGTCGGCCGGCGCGCCCGCGAGCGCCTCGGCGTCGAACACCTTCGCGCGGATCGCGGCGTGCGGGCACACGATCGTGCAGTGGTTGCACTGGATGCAGATCGCGGGATCCCAGATCGGGATCTCGGCGGCGATGCTGCGCTTCTCCCAGCGGCTCGTGCCGGTGGGCCACGCGCCGTCGACGGGGAAGGCGCTCACCGGGAGCAGGTCGCCCTTGCCGGCGAGCATCATCGCGGTCACGCGCTGCACGAAGTCGGGCGCCTTCGCCGCGACGGGCGGGGGACGGCGGCGCGTCGACGTGGCCTCGGCGGGGACGCGCGCCGCGTGCAGGTGCTCGAGCGCCGCGTCGACGAGCGCGAGGTTCTTGCGGACGACCGCCGGGCCTCGCTTGCCGTAGGCCTTCTCGATCGCGGAGCGCATCTCTCCGATCGCGACCTCCACGTCCATGACGCCCGCGATCTCGAAGAAGCACGCCTGCATGATCGTGTTGATGCGCCCGCTCAGCCCGGCCTCCCGGGCGAGCCGCGACGCGTCGATCACGAAGAACCGCAGGCGCTTGGCGACGATCTCGTCCTGCACCTCGCGGGGGAGGTGATCGAACGCCTCCTCGGGGCCGTGCGGGGTGTCGAGGAGGAACGCGGCGCCGTCGGCGGCGGCGTCGAGCACGTCGTACTGATCGAGGAGCTCGAGGCGGTGGCAGCCCACGAAGCTCGCGCGCCGGACGAGGTAGGTGGAGCGGATCGGCGCGGGCGACCAGCGCAGGTGCGAGACGGTGACGGCCCCCGCCTTCTTCGAGTCGTAGACGAAGTAGCCCTGCGTGTGCAGCGCCGTCTTCTCGCCGACGATCTTGATCGTGCTCTTGCTCGCGCCGACGGTGCCGTCGGAGCCGAGGCCCCAGAAGATCGCGCCCGTCGCGGCGCCCTCGTCGGCGGCGATCTCGGGGACCGCGAGCGAGCGGTGGGTCACGTCGTCGACGATGCCGACGGTGAAGTCGTGCCGCGGGCTCGCCGCGGCGAGCTCGTCGAACACCGCGCGCACGTGCTCGGGGCCGAATTCCTTGGACGAGAGGCCGTAGCGGCCGCCGATCACGTCCACGTCGCGACCCGCGCGTCGCAGCGTCGCCGAGACGTCGAGGTAGAGCGGCTCGCCCGGGGCGCCCGGCTCCTTGGTGCGGTCGAGCACGGCGACGCGCTGCGCCGTCTCGGGCAGCGCCGCGACGAACGCGTCGACGTCGAACGGGCGGTAGAGGCGGACCGCGATGACCCCGATCCTGTCGTCGGCGGGCGCCGCCTCCACGACCTCGCGCGCCGTCTCGGTGCCCGAGCCCATCATCACGATCACGCGCTCGGCGTCCGGCGCGCCGAAGTAGTCGAAGGGGCGGTAGCGGCGGCCGGTGAGCTCGGCGAAGCGGTCCATCGCCGCCGTCACGTGACCCGGGCACGCGAGGTAGTAGGGGTTGATCGCCTCGCGCGCCTGGAAGAAGACGTCCGGGTTCTGGGCGGTGCCCCGGACGCTGGGCTGGTCGGGCGTCAGCGCGCGGGCGCGGTGCGCGGCGATCGCGTCGTCGTCGAGCATCGCCCGCAGCGTCTCGTCCTCGAGGCGCTCGATCCGCGCGATCTCGTGCGACGTCCGGAACCCGTCGAAGAAGTGCAGGAAGGGGATCCGCGAGGCGAGCGTCGCGGCCTGGCCGATCAGCGCGAAGTCGTGCGCCTCCTGCACCGAGCCCGAGCACAGCATCGCCATCCCGGTCTGCCGCGCCGCCATGACGTCGGAGTGGTCACCGAAGATGCTCAGCGCGTGGGTCGCGATCGTCCGCGCCGCGACGTGCAGGCAGAACGGGGTGAGCTCGCCGGCGATCTTGTAGAGGTTGGGGACCATCAACAGGAGGCCCTGTGACGCGGTGAACGTCGTCGTCAGGGCGCCGGTCTGCAGCGCGCCGTGGACCGCGCCGGCGGCGCCGCCCTCGGACTGCATCTCCACGACCTCGGGGATCGTGCCCAAGACGTTCGGGAGGCCCTTCGCCGCCCAGGCGTCGGCGTGCTCGCCCATCGGGCTCGCCGGGGTGATCGGGTAGATCGCCACGACCTCGTTCGTCCGGTAGGCGACCGACGCCACGGCCTCGTTTCCATCCAGGATCGCGTGAGCCATCGCCCCCCCACCTACACACCGGCGCGGCGCGTGCTCCTCTCGCGACCCCCTCGCGGTTTCCATTCCCAACGGGGGATTGGTGGATAGACTTCCGCATGCGAATCACCTCCGACTATCTGGTGCTGGGCAGCGGGGTCTCGGGGCTCACCTACGCGCTCGAGGCGTCCAAGCACGGCTCCGTGATCGTCGTCACGAAGCGCGCGATCGCCGAGTCGAACACCAACTACGCCCAGGGCGGCGTCGCGGCGGTGATGGACCCGGACGACTCGTTCGAGGATCACGCGGCCGACACGCTCCGCGTGGGCTACGGGCTGAGCAAGCCCGACATCGTGCAGCTCGTCGTGGAGGGGGGGCCGAGCGCGATCCAGGAGCTCGTCGAGCGGGGCGCGAGCTTCGACCCGAGCGAGGAGGACGACGGGCTCGATCTCACCCGGGAGGGCGGGCACAACAAGCGCCGCGTCGTCCACGCGGGCGACATCACCGGCCGCGAGATCCAGCGCGTGCTCGTCGAGGCGGTCCGCCAGACCCCGAACATCACCGTCTACGAAGACCACATGGCGGTCGACCTCATCGAGCTCAGCAAGTACGGGGGTCCCCACCAGGTCGCCGGTGCGTACGTGCTCGAAGAGGCAAAGGGCGAAGTGCACACGTTCGTCTCGCGCGTCACGGTGCTCGCCACGGGCGGGGCGGGGAAGGTCTACCTGTACACGTCCAACCCCGACGTCGCGACGGGCGACGGGGTGGCGATGGCGTACCGCGCGGGCGCGCTCATCGCGAACATGGAGTTCTTCCAGTTCCACCCGACCTGCCTCTATCACCCCAAGGCCAAGAGCTTCCTGATCAGCGAGGCGCTCCGCGGCGAGGGCGGGATCCTGCGCCTCGCCAACGGCGACGCGTTCATGGCCCGGCACCACGAGATGAAGGACCTCGCCCCGCGGGACGTGGTCGCCCGCACGATCGACTACGAGATGAAGCGCACGGGCGCCGACTGCGTGTACCTCGACATGACCCACGAGGACGCGGACTTCCTCGCGAAGCGCTTCCCGAACATCCACGCCCAGTGCCTCGAGTACGGGATCGACATGACCAAGGAGCCGATCCCCGTCGTGCCCGCGGCGCACTACATGTGCGGCGGGGTCGTGGTCGACTCGAACGGCAAGACCAAGATCGAGGGGCTCTACGCGATCGGCGAGGTGACGTGCAGCGGGCTGCACGGAGCAAATCGCTTGGCGTCGAACTCGCTGCTCGAGGGCCTCGTCTACGCCAAGCGCACCGCGGCGGCGACCCGCAACCTCGGGCAAGGCCGCTTCGCCGACGTCCCCGAGTGGGACAGCGGCAGCGCCGCGGCCTCCGACGAGGCGGTCGTCGTCACCCAGAACTGGGACGAAATCCGTCGCTTCATGTGGAACTACGTGGGTATCGTCCGCAGCGACCGTCGGCTGCGCCGAGCCGCCCGACGGGTCGCCTTGCTCAAGGACGAGATCCGCGAGTACTACTGGGAGCACCTGGTCACCCGGGACCTCCTCGAGCTGCGCAACATCGCCGACGTGGCGGAGATGATCATCGCGTGCGCGTCGACCCGGCACGAGAGCCGCGGGCTGCACTACACCATCGACTACCCGGAGCCCCGCGAGGACTACGCGAAGGACACCCTCATCGTGCACGGCGAGCCGCCGCACCTGAGCGGGCGCTGAGGCGCCCGAGACGAGAGCGAAATGACGAGCATCAAGATCGGAATCCTGACGATGCGCCCGGAGAGCTACTCCGTGAAGCGCCTCGTCGAGGCCGCCGAGCAGCGCGGCCATCAAGCCAAGACCATCGGGTACATGGAGACCCACATGTCGATCGCGGCCGGCCGGGCCACCCTCATGTACGAGGGCGCGCCGGTGGAGGCGCTCGACGCGGTCATCCCGCGCATCGCGGCGGCCTACACCTTCTACGGCACCGCCGTCGTGCGCCAGCTCGAGATGATGGGGATGTACACGGTCAACGGGTCGCAGGCGATCTCGCGATCGCGCGACAAGCTGCGCTCCTTCCAGATCCTGTCGCGCAAGGGCGTCGGCCTCCCCGTGACGGGCTTCGGCCACGCGACTCGCGACACGCAGGGCCTCGTACAGACGGTGGGCGGGCCGCCGATCATCATCAAGCTCATCGAGGGCACGCAGGGCGTGGGCGTCGTCCTCGCCGAGACGATGAAGGCGGCCGAGTCGGTCATCGACACGCTGCGCAGCCTCAACGTGAACTTCGTCGTGCAGGAATACATCGCCGAGGCGGTGGGCAAGGACCTGCGCTGCTTCGTCGTCGGCGGCCGGGTCGTCGCGGCGATGGAGCGAAGCGCCGCGCCGGGCGAGTTCCGCGCGAACCTGCACCGGGGTGGCAAGGCGCAGCGCGCGCGGCTCAGCCCGTCGGAGCGCGCGGCGGCGGTGAGCGCGGCCAAGGCGATGCACCTCCCCGTCTGTGGCGTCGATCTCATCCGCAGCGACCACGGGCCGCTCGTGCTCGAGGTCAACTCCTCGCCCGGCCTCGAGGGCATCGAGCAGGCGACCGGCAAGGACGTCGCCTCGAAGATCATCGAGCACATCGAGAAGTCCGTGCTCGCCGGCGGCGGCAAGCGCGACCACGTCGGCGTCTAGCTCTGGTAAGAATCGCGCGTGCTCGTCGCCCGGTGCCCGCAGTGCGGCTCCCCGAACCCCGTCTATGTGGCGACGCCGCACGCGTACGCGTGCCGCAGCTGCCACTACCAGGGGCCGCCCGCGCCGGACGTGGCGCAGCGCCTCCAGGCGGCGGGGCAGATCCTCCTCTCGCTCGACGCCCGGGGCCGTCAGCTCGGCGCGCAGCAGCGCCGGGTCGTCCAGAGCGCTCGACGCACCCCGTGGATGCTCGCGCTGCTCGTGGTCTCGGGCCTGGTCCTGCTCGTGCCGTGCGTCGGCGCGGGCGCCCTCTTCGGGCTCACCAGCCACCCGAGCTACTCGCTCGCGATCATCTGCGTCGCGCCCCCGCTCGTCCTCGGGCTCGTCGGGATGGGGATCGTCCTGCTCGCGTTCCGCCGTCGCGGCGCGCTCGAGCGCGCGTGCTCGGCGACCCCGCCCGACGTCGAGGGCGCGCCCGCGCGGTGCCACGTGTGCGGCGGGCCGCTCCCGCCGGAGTCGCTCCGCGCGCGCGGCGTCGTGCGCTGCGGGTACTGTCAGGCGGACAACCTCGTCGACCCCGAGCGCCTGGTCGCGATGGGGTCCCAGCGCGTCGCCGACATCGCCGGGTTCGAGCGCGAGGTCCGGCGCCACGGCACGTCGCTGAAGACCGAGTCGACGCTCTCGATCCTCGCGATCGTGATGCTCGTGCTCGGCGCCCCCATGATCTGCCTGCTGACCTCCAGCGTTGTCTACAAGCTCGTGCCCTTCATCGAGGTCGAGCCCGACCTGACCCTCGAGTACCACCTCGTCGACACGACCGGCGGCGTGTGCGTCTCGCGCGTCAACACCCGCCTCGACAGCGGCCTCGCGTTCATGATCGGCCCCCGGAACGTGCCCGACGTGCGGAGCGACAACTACGTGGAGGGCGCCGCGCGCCTCCCCCCGCTCTCGGCGGACTGGCTCGTGGGGCGCGACGTGATCGTGCACGTCGATCGACGGACGGTCGTCGAGGGGCGCGTGGTGAGCGTGCACGGCAACCCGCTCGAGCCCGAGGCCACGCTCCTCGAGCTCGACCCGCCCGCCGCCATGCACCCCGAGGTGCTCGGGGCCTGCCTCCGCGACCGGCCGACCGGCGTCACGATCCTCCCCTGGCCGGAGACCTCGATGCGCAGAGGCCACTCGCTCCCGGCGGGGACGCGCTACGACGACCCGAGGCTGAACCCTTAGCGGTCGGAGCAGCGCCAGGATCCGCCGCCCGTGGCCTGGGCGGTGAAGTCGCAGCGCCACGCCTCGTCGACGACGTGGAGGACGTCCGAGCACGTGCCGCTGCCGGTGCACACGCGGTAGGCGCCGGGCTCGAGGCCGATCTCGTAGAAGCCGTGCGGGCCGCTCGTGGTCGCGCGGACGGCGCCGTCGTCCTCGTGCATCGAGCTCACGTCGAGCTCGATGTCGCTGACCTCGCCGGTCTCCGCGTCGAAGCGCTGGGTCCGCCCGTAGACGCCGCGGGTGATGCCGACGAGCTCGTCGGGGTCGGCGCCTCCGCAGCCTCCGATCCAGAGGGCGAGACCGAGAGCGATCCATGCACGAGGCACCCTCCGAGCATGGTCGACGGCGACGCTCGGGGCTACGGCCGACCGACGAGCTTGAACGCCACGTCGCGCCCCTGACCGCCCACCATCGCGAGGTGGATCCAGAGCACCGCGAGGTTCTCGAGCACGCCCGCGTTGCGCAGCGGCCCGCAGTCGACCGCGTGGAACCCGCCCGCCTCGCACAGGCTCGCGAGCGTCGCCTTCGCCTCGGCGTCGTCGCCGGCGAGCTGCACGTCGACGGCGCCCGCGGCGGTGATCGGGTCCTCGTGGTGCTCGGCGCCGAAGGTGTTGAACGCCTTGACCACGCGCGCGGTCGGGCACGCGGCCGCGATCGCCTGGGCGTTGGATCCCTCCGCCGGCGGGTTCCACACCGGCCCGGCGTCGAAGCGCAGCGGGTTGGTGCAGTCGACGAGGATCTTGCCGTCGACCGCGCCGAGCCCGCGTGCCGCGTCCACCGCCGCGCGCCCAGGCACCGCGAGGAAGATCACGTCGGCCCACGCGGCCGCCTCGGCGACCGGTGTCGCCGCCGCGTCCGGCGCGCAGCGCGCGAGCACCGGGGAGACGTCCGAGCCCTCGCGGACTCCGAAGCGAACGGGGACGCCGGCTCGCGAGAGCCGCGCCCCCAGGTTCCCGCCGACGTTGCCGGCGCCGATCATCGCGATCTTGGTCATGGACGGGAGTCTGCGGCGTGCGCTCGGCCCTGACCATCACCGAGCCCTGCAAGGATCGGTTTCACGCCATGCAACCGTCGCCGCGCGCTACTCGGCGGCCTCCTCGGCGGCCTCGGCCTCGGGGGCTTCGGCCGCGGGCTCCTCGGCGGCTTCCTCGGCGGGCGCCTCGGCGGCCTCCTCGGCGGCCTCCTCGGCGGCGGCCTCCTCGGCCGGCGCCTCGTCGGCGGGCGGGGCCTCCGCGGCGGGGGTCTCCTCGACGGCCTCTTCCTCGCAGCCGGCGGCGGCGACGGTGAGCGAGAGGGCGAACAGGGCGGCGAGCAGGGTCTGGATCTTCGTCATCGAGTCTTCCTTTCTTCATGGGCTCGAGGCGCCCACGAAGATCGGTATGACGCGCTCGATGTCGACGGAACGTACTTCGTCGTACTTCTTCGTCGGCGCGCGTCGTGATGCGTGGGGAGCCGTCGATCGACGTCGGAGACGTTGGACACGCGTCGGCGCGTGTCTACGCTCGTCACGTGCTCATCCGGAACATGATCGACTTCAAGGCCCCGTACACGGAGCTCGAGGCGAAGACCTACGATCGGGTGATCGCGCCCGCGGTGGCGAGCTTCGAGACGGTGATCCTCGAGGACGCGCTCGCGCGGATCCCCCGCGGCGGACGCCTGCTCGAGGTGGGCTGCGGCGGCGGGCAGCTGCTCGCGAAGATCGCCGATCGCAGAGCGGACGTGTCGCTCGTCGGGCTCGACCTCGCCCCCGGCCAGGTCGCGCGGGCCAAAGAACGCACGGCGCGCTTCGGGGGCCGGGTGGACGCGGTCGAGGGCTCCGCGCTCGAGCTGCCCTTCGAGGACGAGAGCTTCGACGGCGTGCTCAGCGTGGCGTCGATCAAGCACTGGCCCGACCCGCAACGAGGTTTGCGAGAGTGCGTCCGGGTGCTGCGCCCCGGCGCCGAGCTCCACGTGGTCGAGGCGAACCGCGGCTGCCGACCGGAGGAGGTCCGAGACTTCGTGCGGCGCTGGAAGCAGCCGGGCTTCCTCTGGCCGATCTCCTACGCGCTGTTCCGCTTCGCGGTCGCGGATCGCTCGCCGGATCTCTACGAGGCCGCCGCCTGGATCGCCGAGGTGGGGCTCGAGGACGTGCGCGCGCAGCCGATCGAGGGCACCCCCGGTCTGCTCATGAGCGGCCGGCGGACGGGCTGAGTTCGACGACGCGAAGCGTCGGAGGATCTCAGTGGGGAGCGCGAGGGGCTTGCCCCTCGCCGGAGAGAAATCGCCGGAGGCGATTGATCGACAGACCTCGAGTGGGCTCGCTCAGAGCCAGCGCGGGACCGGCCCCGACGCGAGCCCGCCCGCGATCCCGAGGCCCCACATCAGGAACGGGAGCCAGCGGCGGAGGCGGCTCGGGGGCTTCTTCTCGCCGTCGCCGAAGCGCTCGTAGAGGTACGCGATGATGTCCTGGGACTCCGGCATCCACGTGGCCTCGCCGATCCGCAGGACGGGGACCGTGCGGCGCCCTCGCGCGGCGACGAGCGCCTGCATGTTCGCCGGGTCCCGGTAGATGTCTCGCTCCTCGATGGTGAGGCCGAGATCGCGGATCGCCACGCGGACGTCCTCGCAGTAGCCGCAGCCCGCGTAGACGTACAGCGCGAGGTCCTCTGTCGTGTCCGACGTTCGCTCGGGGTCCACGACGATTACCTAGAGCCCTCGGCCCTCTGTGACCACTCGGGGACGTTCGCGGCACCTTTTTTCCCGCTCGCCTCGGCGCGCGGTCGGATCAGGCTTTTCCTGACACGAGCGCGTGGGTTACCACCGGACATGCCGGTTCGATCCTGCGCGCGAGGGTGCCCTCGTTTGGTGTCGATCTCCGCGATCCCGGGCGGGAGCCCCGTCGCGCTCGCGGATCCCGAGGGGTACGCCTCGTCGTACCTGGTCTGTGGGGGCTGCCACGATCACACGTGCGATCGCTGCGCGAAGAAGGCCCCTCCGATCGGGCCCCACACGCCCTGCCCGAAGTGCGGCGGGGCGCTGCGATGGGAGGGCGTCCCGCTGCCCGACGCGGGCGGCGCGGGCGCGTTCGGTGCGCCGATGGCGAGCCCCCCGAGCGGCGGCGGGTTCGGCGCGCCGATGGCGAGCCCGGCGGCGGGCGGTGCGTTCGGCGCGCCGATGGGGAGCACCGCGCCCGGCGGTGCGTTCGGCGCCCCGATGGGGAGCACCGCGCCGGGCGGTGCGTTCGGCGCCCCGATGGCGAGCCCCGCGGCGAGCACCGCGCCTGGCGGTGCGTTCGGCGCGCCGATGGCGAGCCCGCCGAGCGGCGGTGGTTTCGGCGCGCCGATGGCGAGCCCACCGAGCGGCGGTGGTTTCGGCGCGCCGATGGCGAGCCCTCCGAGCGGCGGTGGTTTCGGCGCGCCGATGGCGAGCCCGCCGAGCGGCGGCGGATTCGGCGCGCCGATGGCGAGCCCGCCCGTGCCCTCGGGGCCAGGGCGCGAGCCCGTGGCCGCGAACCTCTCGCAGATCCCGCCCGACGTGGTGAGCAAGTTCCAGAAGACGGGCAACTACCTGCGCAGCGCCCCCCTCGAGACGCTGTTCGCCGAGGTGCTCGGGCTCGAGGCCTGGGCCGTGGCAGAGAAGGCCAAGACCGGGCGCACCAAGATGCTCATCCTGCTCGGCCTCCTCGCGGCCTTCCCCGCCGCGCTCTGCGGGGGCCTCGCGGGTCGAGCGATCGAACGCCACGGCGGGTTCATCCTCGGCGCGGGCGCCGCCTTCGTGCTCGTGTCCGTCGTGGTCTTGTGGATCCGCTCCAACGTCAAGTCGCCTTACCGCTCCACGTACTCCACCCGGCGCAAGATCTTCAGGCTCGTCGCCAAGCTCGTGCTCGCGCCCGGCTCCGACGTCGCGATCGTCGAGGACGGCTTCGGAGAGAAGATGAAGCTCCAGGTCACCCTGGCCTCGGGCGTCCAGGCGCAGCTCGCGCGGGTCGGCAACACCACCAGTCGACGGAGCGGGCGCTACCTGCACACGACGACGACGGCCGACGATCAGATCAAGCTCTTGTTCGCGGCGGGTCGGTTCCCCCACGTGCAAGGGCTCGCGACCGCCCTCCAGCAACAGCTCTCGGGCATGACGGGCGGGCGCGCGAAGGTGCAGGCGACCGCCACCGAGCTCTCGGTGACCTTGCCGGTCTCCATGAAGCCCTCGGAGAAGCCGGCGTCGGACTCCATGCCCCCGCTCATCGAGCTGCTCCACGGGATGCTCGAGCCGAACGTCACCGTCGTGAACGCGAACGGGCTCCCACCGAGCTCGTTGGTCCGCTGAGACGCTCGCCAGCGCGGCACGGCGAGCCCCAGAGGAGCCGCGCCGAGCGACCCGACCCCGGCGGTGAGTCGTAGCGTTCGAGTGGAAGGGCGAGCCGGCGTATGGTGAGGCCGATGATCGCGAGGATCGGCGTCGCGCTCGTGCTCGCGGTCGGCTGCGTGGCGCCCGTCGATCCGGCGAGCTGCGTCGGGTGCGCCGCGCCGCTCGAGCCGGCCGACCCGTGCGCGGGCCTCGACTGCGCCGGCTGCCTCGACCGCGTGGATCGCCCCGAGGCCGCCGCGCTCGTCCGGAGCGCGGAGGGGCTCGACGCCCTCGCGACCGAGCTCGAGGCCACGCTCGCAGAGGGCTGCGACGTGATGGTGGCGCAGCTCGATCTGCGCGACGCCCCGACCGGGCTCGACGCCTGCCCCGTCGTCACCGCCGAGGTCGCGCGACGGGTGCGGGACCTGCTGCCGCTCGGGGTTCGCCTCTCCGTCGCGGACGAGCCCGCGCTCTGCTCCACCGCGCTCGCCGCCGCCGCGGACTGCCTCGCGCGCTGCGACGTCGAAGCGCTAGTCGACGAGGTGATCGAGTGCGACGGCGAGCTCCTCGGCGCGTGCGACGGCGTCTGCGACGGCGTGTGCCACGGCCAGTGCGGCGCGACGTGCGAGGGCACCTGCTCCGACTTCTGCGACGGGGCGTGCGACGCGAGCTGCGTCGGCGTCTGCGACGGCGCCTGCCCCACCGTCGATCGCGACGGCCGGTGCCTCGTGTTCTGCGACGGCCGCTGTGATCTCGGCGCGTGCGACGGGACCTGCACTGGGGCCTGCTCCGGCGTCTGCACGGAGGCGTGCGCGGGGAGCTGCGAGGGCACCTGCATCGGCGCGTGCGACGGCGGCTGGGAGCCCGCGTGCGGCGGCGTCGTGGCCGTCCGCTCCGAGCGCTGCGGCCTCGCCTGCACCGCGGCCGCGGCCCTCACCGCGACCTGCCCCGTCCCCGAGGTCCGCGTCCGCGGCCCCGAGGCCGAAGACCCGCGCGACCACGGCCTGATCGATCAGCTCGTCCTCACCGCGTCGCGTCACTACGAGCCCCTCTACGCGCTCGAGGCGCGCGTCCGCCTCACCCTCGCACCCTGGCTCGAGGCGTTCGCGGCCGCTGTCGAAGCAGCGGCGAGCGGGGACCCCGACGGCTGCCTCCCCGACCACGCCGTCCTCGCCCGCGCCGCGCTCGCGCGCATCGAGGCGGTCCGCGCCACCTCCGTCGCGCTCATCGCGGCGGCGGAGGACTCGATCGGGGAGAAGCTCGACTAGCCCGGCGGCGGCGGACGACGAGGCCGAGCAAGCCCAGGAGCAGCGCGCTCCACGGGGCGCCGGAGGAGGGCGTCGCGCGGCAGGAGCAGCCGCCGTCGGTGGGCGTCTCCTCC
The DNA here is from genome assembly GCA_020633195.1 of Sandaracinaceae bacterium. Taxonomy (GTDB): domain Bacteria; phylum Myxococcota_A; class Polyangia; order Polyangiales; family Sandaracinaceae; genus JACKEC01. Next base: position 17,193 of record JACKEC010000022.1, read on the forward strand.
ATCATCGTGTCCGGCCCGGCGTCGCCCGGGTCCCCGCAGCGGTCGAGGCAGGCGGTGGGATCGCCGAGCGCGAGCTCGCCAGGGTCGCAGAGCTCGCCGGTGTCGACGACGCCGTCGCCGCAGAAGGCCTCGCGGCAGGTGGTGCGGCAGCCGTCGACGGTGCCGTCGTCGTTGGCGTCGCCCTCGTCGCAGCCCTCGCCGGTGTCGACGATGCCGTCGCCGCACGCGGGGAGGCTGCAGTCGGTGCGGCACGCGTCGGGCGCGTCGGCGTTCTCGTCGCCGTCGTCGCACTCCTCGGAGAGGTCGACGAAGCGATCGCCGCAGGTGTCGAGGCAGGTGCTCGCGCCGCCCTCGGGCTCGTAGCAGGACCACCCGCGCTCGACGCGGCAGTCGGCGTTGCAGCCGTCGCCGTCCTCCACGTTGCCGTCGTCGCACAGCTCGCCGCGGCCGACCGAGCCGTCGCCGCACGCGCTCACGCAGTCGCCGGCCTCGTTCCGGGCCAGGCCCGGCAGGCACACGCAGAGCGGCGCGGTGCCGATCTGGTTGATGCATCGCTCGGAGGTGTCGCAGCCGTCCGTGCTCTCGGCGCACTCGTCGATGTCGAGGCACTCGAAGCCCGAGCCGCGGAAGCCCGGCAGGCAGGTGCAGGTGAAGCCGCCCACGATGTTCTCGCAGCTCGCGTTCGGATCGCACGTGTCGGTGCCGTCCTCGCACTCGTCAACGTCGTCGCAGACGAAGCCGTCGCCGACGTAGCCAGCGCCGCAGACGCAGTGCCAGTCGCCGGGCAGGTTCTCGCAGCGCGCGGCCGTCGAGCACCGGCTCGTGGTCTCGGGGCTGAGGCACTCGTCGACGTCGGCGCACGTGCGTCCGTCGCCGACCCAGCCGTCGTCGCAGGCGCAGCTCCAGCTCCCGGGCGTGTTGGTGCAGATCGCCTGCGGCGCGCAGTCGTCGCTGCCCTCGGCGCACTCGTCGATCTCCGAGCACCCGACGAGGCCGTCGCCGCGGTAGCCCGCGTTGCAGACGCACGCGTACGAGCCGACGCGGTTGGTGCACCGCGAGTTGGGGTCGCACCGGCCGGCGAGGACGGGGTCCATGCACTCGTCGATGTCGGAGCACCGCCGCCCGTCCCCCGCGTAGCCGGAGTTGCAGCTGCAAGTGAAGCTGCCGGGGGTGTTCCGGCAGGTGGCGTTGCCGTCGCAGTCGTCGAGGCCCATGCGGCACTCGTCGATGTCGAGGCAGCCGCTCGGGCCGACGCCGGTGCCCGTGTAGCCGGCCGGACAAGTGCAGGTCCAGTCGCCGGAGCGCATGGAGCGATCCATGCAGATCGCGACGGGGTGGCAGTTGTCGAGGCCCGCGGTGCACTCGTCGGCGAGCACGCACGTGGTGCCGTTGAACGCGTAGCCGGTCTGGCAGGTGCACGTGTAGCCGGGCGCCGACCAGCTCGTGAGCGGGCGCTCGGTGCAGCCGGTCCCGAAGCTGCCGCACGGGTTGGTCGCGCACTCGTTGATGTTGGTGCAGCCGGTGCCCGGCGAGCGGCCGTTGCCCGTGTAGCCCGCGTGCGGGCAGTTGCAGGTGTAGGCCGCCGACGAGCCGGGCGTGTCGACGCACGTCGCGATCGCCACGCACGTGTCGGTGCCCGCCGCGCACGCGTCGGTCAGCGTGCAGGCCGTGCCGGAGTCGGTGTAGCCCGCGGGGCACGTGCAGTCGTAGCCGGGGCTCGACCAGCCGGAGCCGATCGAGCGCTGCGCGCAGCTCCCTGGAGAGCACGGGTTGCCGGAGCACTCGTTCGGATCGAGGCAGTTGTTCGTCCACAGCGTGTCGGACGCCGACGTCGCCGGAGAGGTGCCCGTGACGCACCGGTACGAGAGGATGTAGTTGTTCGTGCCAGTGGTGGAGAACGTCGCGAGGATCTGGACGTTGCTCGACCCGCAGTCGATCCAGGTCCCGGGGAACGTCGCGGCGGTGAGCATGTTGCAGCCGACCGTCTCGGCGCCGCGGGGCAGGCCGGCCGACCGAGCCGCGGTGTTGAGCTCGGTCCCGTTGCTCGTGCCGTCGCCGTCGGTGTCACCGGACGCGACCGCCGCGTAGCTGCCGGCCGAGCGGAACGCGCGACCGAAGGGGTTCAGGCACGGCGCGCGGGGGTGCACCGTGCTGGCGTTGCAGGAGCCGCCGCCGCTCGGGTGCACGTGGCAGTCGTTGCACTCGTACGCGATCGCGGGCGGGAAGCTCGCGTCCACGTACGTCGGGTAGGCGTGCGCCACCCCGGGCAGGAGCCCCATGCACGCGAACCAGAAGAAGCCGAGGGCGTGGACGCGCATCGAGGTCGGGACGTGGCGACAGAGTACATCGACCCGAGGCGCTCGGCACGGGTCGTCAGACCGGCATCGTCTCGCCGGGCGCCGGCGCCTTCACCTCGGTGAAGCCGCGCGCCTCGAGGTCGGCCTGCAGCGCGCGCTGGCTCACCGGCTCGCCGTGCACGAGCGCGACGCGGCGGAGCGAGCCGCGCTCGCGCACCGCCTCGGCGAAGTCGATCAGATCCGACCGGTCCGCGTGCGCCGAGAACCCGTTGAGGACCACGACCTCGCAGAGGCGATCGCGCTCGACGCCGAAGATGGGGACGCGGAGCCGCTTCTCGACGAGGCGCCGACCGAGCGTGTGCTGCGCCTGCCAGCCGACGATGAGCACGGTGTGCTTCTTGGACTCGATGATCGACTTGAGGTGATGGATGATCCGGCCGCTCTCGCACATCCCGCTGGCGCTGATGATCACCGCCGGCTCGTCGCTGGTGCTGATGGCCTTCGACTCCTCCACCGACGACGTGTAGGTGAGACCGGGGAAGTCGAACGGCGACTCGCCCTGGCGCAGCATCTCGCGCATCTCCGCGTCGTAGCAGTCGGGGTGCATCCGGAAGACGTCGGTGAGCCGCACCGTCAGCGGCGAGTCCACGTAGACCCGCAGGTTCGCGGGGAGCCGGCCCGCGGTCTGGAGGCGCTTCAGCGCGAACACGATCTCCTGCGCGCGCTCGAGCGCGAACGACGGGATCACCACCTTGCCGCCGCGCCCGTGGGTGCGCTCGATCACCTCGGCGAGCGCGTCGTCCATCCGCTCGATCGGGTCGTGCTCGCGGTCGCCGTAGGTGCTCTCCATGATCAGGAAGTGCGCGCCGCTCGGGATCTCCGGGTCCCGGAGGATCGGCATGTTGCGGCGCCCGAGATCGCCGCTGAACACGACGCGCCGGTGGGCGCCCACGTCGTCGACGTCGAGCACGACGATCGCGCTCCCGAGCACGTGCCCCGCGTCGAGGTAGGTGAGCTCGACGCCAGGCGCGATCTTCGTCTTCCGGTGGTAGGGGATGGGGACCATGTGCTCGAGCAGCTTCACCACGTCGTCCACGTCGTAGAGCGGCTCGATCGGCTCGCCGAAGGCCTCGCCTTCCTCGATCTTCCGGTTGAGGTAGCGCGCGTCCTGGGCCTGGATCATCGCCGCGTCCTCGAGCATCGCCGCGCACAGGTCGCGCGTGGCGGGCGTGCAGAACACCTCGCCGGTGAACCCGTTCTTGTGGAGCATCGGCAAGAGCCCGCTGTGATCGATGTGCGCGTGGCTGAGCACGCAGACGTCGATGTCCCGAGGTCGGAACGGGAGGTTCTTGTTCTTCTGGTACGCGTCGCCGCGCCGGCCTTGATAGAGGCCGCACTCGAGCAGGACGGTGGCCTCCGGCGTGCGCACGACGTGCATCGAGCCGGTGACGGTTTGGGCGGCGCCGAAGAACTGGATCTCCACGACGGCGAGCGTACTCCGGGGTCAGCGCCCCTGGAGCGGGATTCCGAGCGTGTCGCGCGTGCCCGGGTGCTCGGCGGTCGTCCAGATCAGGCGCTCGGCGCGCTCGACGTAGAGGTCCTCGCACCCGTACGGCCACGCGGTGATCGCGCTGTCGAGGCCGGGCCGCGTGCGGTAGAGCCGGCCCCACGACGACGCGGTCTGGCTGGAGCTCGAGAGGTAGTAGACCCCCTCGTAGGTCACGCCGCCCTGCATTCGCGTCTGCGCCGCGAGCGCCGCGTCGACCGCGTAGACGCGGCCGCCGCTCGCCGCGAGCCAGCCCGTCGCCGGGTCGAGGGCCCAGCGCGCGACGCGGCCGTCCGCGTCGCCCGAGTGGTACTCGCCGCTCACCAGCACGGGCGGTGACTCGCTGCGGTCGAGCCCGACGAACGAGAAGCGGATCGGGCACGAGTCGGACGCGAGCTGGTAGCGCGCGATCTGCGGGACCGCGTAGCGGTAGCCGTGCGCGTCGCTGCGCGCGCCGGAGAATCCGATGCGCTCGGTGTCGTCCGTGTTCGTCGGCTCGAAGATCCGCGACAGGTCGAAGACGCGGAAGCCCTGGGTCGTGTCGGCGACGTAGAGCCTGTCGCCGAACCACACGATGCCGCCCGCGTGGAGCGCCGCGCCCGAGCCGGTCTCGGTGCTCACGAAGCTCGGGTCCGCCGCGGTGCCCGACGGCGTGACGAGGAGCAGGTGCCGGTACTGGATGGAGGTCGGATCGGTGAAGTCGACGAGGCTCAGGCGCGTGCCCTTCGTCGGGCGCGCGTCGGTGTTGTGGTACCAGCTCACGAGCACGACCCGGCGCCCGTCCACTCGCCCGGCGGCGTTGGCGTCGCTCGAGCCGGTGATGCCCTGCGGGTACCAGTAGTCGACCGTCTCGTCGCCGTCGTTCCACCGGAACCCGACCCACGCGTGGCTGCTCATGCGGTCGGCGTTGCGGGTCGAGATCCCCGCGCGTCCGGTTCGGTTCAGCGCCCCGAGGACGTCCGAGATCGTGCGCGCTCCGCCCGCGCGAGCGACCAGCGCGTCGACCCGTGGGTCGGGCGCGCCGGGCGCGTCGAGCACGAACGAGCAGCCGTCGAGGGACTCCATGCGGTGCTCGGTCGGGCTCGCGGTGACGCCGGTGCAGTCGGGGGCACCCACGCAACGCGGCGGCGGACCGGCGTCCACCGCGCCGGCGTCGAGGTCGCCCGCGTCGCGGGCCTCCGCGTCGAGGTCGCCCGCGTCGAGCTCTCCCGCGTCCAGGTCCCCCGGCGCGCCGTCGACCGGCTCGACGTGCGCATCCACGATCGGCGCCGACCCGTCACGGCCTCCGCCGTCCGTCGACGCGTCGCCGTCGGTCGGGGTCTCGCCGCCGCAGGCCGCGAGGAGGAGCGCGAGGGAGAGATGCAGCAGGGAGCGCACGGGTCCCACGATACCCGAGGACGGGTCCCTCACGCGCGCGTCGCGCACACCTCGCGGACGCAGCCTCGCAGCCAGCGGTGCGCGGGGTCCGCGTCGAGCCGCGGGTGCCACATCAGCGCGATCGGGATCGGCGGCGTCGCGAACGGGAGCGCGAAGGTCCGCATCCCCGCGCGCAGGCTCTCGGTGTGTCGCTCGGGGACGGTGGCGACGAGGTCCGAGGCGCGGGCGAGCGCGATCGCGGAGGCGAACCCGCCCACGATCACCGGGACGTCGCGCTCGCGACCGCGCTCACGAAGCGGGCCGTCGATCGGTCCCGGCGAGGCGCGACCCGCGGCGACGTGGCGCGCCACCTCGACGTGCTTCGCGTTCGCGTAGCGGGCGAGCGTGACCCGGGCCTCGCCGAGCGGGTGGCCCTCGCGCACCACGCCCACGAACCGATCCGTGAACAGCTTCGAGGTGCGCACCTCGGGGCCCGTCACGCCGCTCACGACGCCGGTGTCGAGGTCCACCGACCCGACGCGCAGCGGCTCGGTGTCGGGCCCGACCTTGGGCACGAAGCGGAGCCTGACGCGCGGGGCGTCCTGGACGAGCCGCGCGGTGATCGCGGCGCCGAAGGTCTCCACGAACCCCTCGGCGCAGCGCAGCGTGAAGGTGCTCTCGATCGCCTCGAGCCGGATCGAGGCGGCCGGCCGGAGCAGCCCGACGGCCTCCTGCACGACGGGGCTCACGCGGCCGCGGAGCTCGAGCGCGCGCGGGGTCGGCACCAGGCTGCGGCCGGCGCGCACGAGGAGCGGGTCGCCGGTGGCCTGCCGCAGGCGCGCGAGGGTCCGGCTCATCGCCGAGGGGCTGAGGCGGAGGCGGCGCGAGGCGGCGGCGACGCTCTCCTCTTCGAGGAGGACGTCGAGCGCGAGGAGGAGGTTGAGATCGGGGTTCGACACCCCGGCAGCGTAGCCGCTCGAAATGAGGCGTTACATGCACGGATGAGCTGCGTCTCGTGCGTCTACCGCCATGTGTCGAGCGGGCGCAGGTTGGTCGCGATCGAACGACGCATGGAGGAAGACCGATGACGAACGACGACGCGCTGCAGAGGTTCGTGACCGCCGCCCACGCCGCGTGGGGCCCGCTGGAGACCGAGAGGATCGAGTCGTACCGAGCCCTGATGGAGGGGCTCGCGCGGAGCTCCCCCCTCGAGCCGTGGCTCGGCCGGCTCCTCGCCGATCCCACCGAGGACGCGGTGCTCCACCGTGACGCCGACCACGGCTTCCAGCTCCGCGCTCACATCGAGCGCGAGGGCCGCTACCGGGTCCCCCACGACCACGGCGACGGCTGGGTGATCTACGCCGTGCAGCACGGCGAGATGGAGATGAGCACGTTCGCGCAGCACCCCGACGCCGGCGACCGGCACCTGGTGCGACGGGAGACGTACCGCATGCGCGCGGGGGACTGCCGCGTCTTCCTGCCCGGCGACATCCACGACACGCGGTGCCTCTCCGACTCGGTGTTGATGCTCCGGCTCACCAGCACGGACCTCCGCGAGGAGGAGCGCGCGGGGCGCCTGACGCGCTACCCGGAGGCGGCGGCGTGAGCGCGCTCGAGCTGACGCTCGCGACCAGCCCGTACGACTACCTGCAGCCGCTGCGCGACGGTCGGGTGCGGGCCGAGGGGCTGCGGCTGAACCTCCTGTCGGTGCCGAGCAGCGAGCGGCACCACCACATGCTGGAGCACGCCGCGTACGACGCGGCGGAGTTCTCGATGGGCACCTACCTGGTCATGCGCGCCCAGGGCCTCGACGTGCTGCGCGCGATCCCGTTCATCGCGCGCCGCATGTTCCCGCACCGCTTCTGCTTCGTGCGCGCGGACGGGGTCGAGCGCCCCGAGGACCTGCGGGGACGCCGCGTGGGCGTGCTGTCCTACCAGAACTCCCTCGCGCTCTGGCTGAAGGGCCTGCTCGCGCGTCAGCACGGGGTGAGGGCGACCGACGCGACCTGGGTGACCACGGGCGCCGAGCGCGTCCCCGTCGAGCTCCCCGCCGACATCCGCATCGAGCGGGCGCACGCCACCCTCGAGTCGCTGCTGCTCGCCGGGGACATCGACCTCATGGCCGCGCCGAACCTCCCGCGCTCGTGGCTCGAGGGCGACGGCCGGCTCCGGCCGCTGTTCGAGGATCCCGAGGCCGCCGAGCGCAGCTTCCATCGCGAGACCGGCGTCTTCCCCATCATGCACCCCGTCGTGATCCGCGAGGCGATCCTGGATCGTCACCCCTGGGTCGCCACGAGCCTCTTCGAAGCGCTGCGGGAGTCCCAACGCCTGCACGCCGAGGACGTCGCCCAGCCGCATCGCACCAGCGTCGTCTGGCCGCGCCGCGACGAGGAGCGCGCCTTCTTCGGCCGCGACCCCTTCGCCCAGGGCTTCGCCGCGAACCGACGCGACGTCGCCTCGTGGATCGAGCTCGCGGTCGAGCAGGGCCTCCTCCGAGAGCCGCTCCCGCCGGAGGCGCTCTTCGCGCCGATCACCCTCGAGACCTGAGCTACTCGCCGGCCTCGGGGCGCGGGGGGCACTGGGCGCCGGGGTCGGAGACCAGCGTCCAGGTGGTGTCGCCGGCCGCCTGGCGCAGCCAGATCTCGCCATCGGTCTCCGTGAGCTCGCCGGCGACTTCGAAGTGGTCCCCGTAGTGGTCCATCGCGTAGCCGTTGTTGCTGTAGCGCGGGTAGCTCAGCATCACGCTCGTGGTGCCCGCCTCTCCAGCCTCGGGGGGCGTCATGAAGTTGCCGTACACGCAGACGTCTGCTTCGGCGCCGGCGGTCGCGGGCTCGGGCTCCGTCGACTCGGCGGTCTGGGGGTCGCTGGAGTCGGCGCCGCCGCAGGCGGAGGCGAGGGCGAGCAGCACGAGGTGAAGGGCGCGGTGGGGCATGAGGACCTCCTGAGGTGACGTTCTATCGCGAGAACGCAGCCGCAGCGCGACCGGCGCACGAAATCGTCTGGGCCCCGAGTGCGCCGTCACACCGCGCGGTCTCACGCGCTCGGCCACCTCTCTTCGCGGTGCCGGCCCCCGCGCGTGTGGCACGCCGCTCGCAATGTCCGTTCGTGTTCCCAACCAGGAGGAAGACGATGAAGACCAAGAGCAATGTGAAGGCGGGCGCGGTGGTCGGTGGCGGTTGTCAGGTGTACACGACGCCGATGCCGTTGGCTCCCGCCGCGAGGACCAAGCCGGTGATGGATCGCCAGTACGTCGAGGGCGGCACCTTCGGGTGCTGAGTCGCGAGGGCGCGAAGCGACCGAGGGATCTCACTGGGGAGCGCGAGGGGCTTGCCCCTCGCCGGAGAGAAATCGCCGAAGGCGATTTATCGACAGACCTCGAGTCCGACGACGCGAAGCGTCGCTCGAGGCGTCAGCGGCGGGCGTCGAAGGGGATGGAGAGGGCGAGCTCACCCGTGAGCACGCCCTCCACCTCCGACGCCGCGAGGTCGTAGACGCCGAGCACGCGGAGGTCGATGTCGAGGTAGACGATCGGCTCGAGGTTGTCGTCGATCCCGGTGATCGGGATCTGGATGCGCAAGAGCACGTGCGCGGCGGGCCCCCCCGGCCCGGCCTCGCGACCCTCGCGCCAGAGCGGTCCGGCGAGGTAGCCCAGCCCGGCCCCGATCGAGAGGGCGAGGTAGGAGCAGACCACCTCGCCGTAGCCGTGCAGCCGCCCGACGAGCGGGTCCGCCAAGAGCCCGAAGGCGTAGGAGCCCGTGATCATCAGGAGCGGGTGCAGCCAGCCGTCGCCGCTGCCCCACTGCTCCCCCATCGCGACGCGCAGCAGCGGGCCCCCATCGGAGCGCGCGAGGTAGCCGGCGCCCCCGGCGCCCACGAGCACGAAGGGCGCGTGGGGCTCGGCGCGGGCCGCCGATGGGGCGAGGAGCGCCGCGAGGATCAGCGACGTCGAGAGGATGCCGGCCAGGGTCGTCTTCACTGCCGAGTGGGATACGACCGCGCGGGGGCCGGCCCCTCTCACCGATCTCTCACGCGACGATTGGGGCGTTCTGCCCCTGAGCGTCCGCACTCCGTCTGCGCCGGGCGACCTTTTCGGCCGGCTCGGCTTCGTCAATACTCGCCACCGTGAACCGCAGCACGCTTCTCCTCGTCCTCACCTCGATCGGCTTGGCCTCCTTCTCGGGGTGCGCCTCCAACACGGGCCCCGGCACCCGAGACTCCGGAGGTGGCGTGCTCGACGCCGGGCCCGACGAGGACGGCGCGGTGGGCGACGCGGGGATGACGTGCAGCTCGGACAGCGACTGCGCGGACGACGGCGTCTTCTGCAACGGGACGCTCTCGTGCGTCGGCGGGACCTGCGTCGCCTCCGCGATCCCGACCTGCAACGACGGCGTCGGGTGCACGCGGGACGAGTGCGATCCGACGAGCGACATGTGCCAGAACATCCCGCAGGACAGCGCGTGCCCGACGGGCAACGTGTGCATCCCCGGCTCGGGCTGCGGCATCGCGCCGGCCTGCGAGTTCGACACCGACTGCGGCGACGGCGTGTTCTGCAACGGCGTCGAGGTCTGCGTGATGGGCATGTGCGCCTCGCCGATGGACGGGCTGAGCTGCGACGACTCGAACTCGTGCACCGAGGACACGTGCAGCGAGTCGCTCGGCGACTGCGCGTCGACGGAGTACCCGGACATCGCGACCAACCCGATGCGCTGCGGCACCGGCGCGAACGACTGCGTGGTGTGCCCGGAGCCGGCCCCGGCGCTGCATCAGATCGCGGGCTGCTCGATGGGCGCCTGCACGCTCGAGTGCGAGATGGGCTACGGCGACGCCGACGGCGACATGTCCAACGGCTGCGAGTGCATGGGCGCCGCGATGGACGACCTGCCCGACATGATGTTCCGCGACACGAACTGCGACGGGATCGACGGCGACGTCGCGATCGGCATCTTCGTCGCGCCCACGTTCGTCGGCGGCAACGACGCCAACCCCGGCACGATGGCGATGCCCGTCGCGACGATCGCCCGCGGCATCGAGCTCGCGGCGAGCTCCGGCCGCGTGCGCATGGAGGTCTACGTCTCGGCCGGTACGTACATGGAGTCGGTCGTCCTTCGCAACGGCGTCTCGATCTACGGCGGCTACCTCGCGACGATGGGCTGGGCGCGCTCGAGCTCGTTCGTGACCGAGATCCGCGGCGGCGAGACGGCGGTGAGCGCGACGGGGATCTCGCGCGCTCGAGGTGCAGCTCTTCACGATCGTGTCGAGGAACGCGACCGCGCCCGGGACGAGCTCCTACGGTGTGCGGGTGTCGAACGGCACCGGCGTGGTGCGGCTCGAGGCGAACACGATCACCGCCGGTGACGGCGCGCCCGGGAACGCAGGCGGCGACGGGACGGTCGGGACCGGCGGGAGCCGGGGCCGGAACGGCTACAACGGCGCGAGCGGCAGCAGCGCGTTCAACTGCGCGAGCCCGCCCTGCAACGAAGGCGGCGCGAGCGCCTGCGCGGCCGGCGGCCGGGGCGGCAACGGCGGCCACGGGAGCAGCGGCGGGGATCCGGGCGACATGGGCGTCACCGGGTCGGCGGCGGGCGTCGGCGGCGGCGGCGGCGGCGGCGGCGCCGCCGCGGGGGTCTGCGTCGACACCTCGACGGCCGGCTCGAACGCGCCCCCGCCGGGCGGCAACGCCGGGGCGGACGGCGCGAACGCGCCGACGCCGACGATCCGCGTCGGGCCCGTGACGGCCGGGCTCTACGTGCCCGCCGGCGGCACGGACGGGACGTCGGGCTCGCACGGCGGCGGCGGCGGCGGCGGCGGTGGCGGCGGCGGCGGTCGAGACACCCTCGGGGTCTGCCGGGCCGATCGCGGCGGCAGCGGCGGCGGCGGCGGCGGCGCGGGCTGCGCGGGGACGCGAGGCACCGGCGGCCTCGGCGGCGGCGGGTCCTTCGGCATCTTCATCGCGAGCGCGAGCGTGGACGCGACCAACAACACGATCACCACCGGCAACGGCGGCGTGGGCGGTCGGGGTGGCAACGGCGGCGACGGCGGCGGCCCCGGCGCCGGGGGACCAGCGGGTCGGGCGCGGACGACGCGGCCGGCGGCGGCAACGGCTCCTCAGGCGGCCGCGGCGGTCACAGCGGCTCCGGGTCCGGCGGCCCGGGGGACCGAGCTACGGCATGTTCCAGGTCACCGCGATCGTCACGTCGAGCGGCAACACGATCATGGCCGGCACCGGCGGCGCCGGCGGCGCGGGTGGGACGGCGATGCTCCGGACCGCGCCGACGGGGCTCGCGGGCGGCGCCGGACCGACGTTCTCGATGTAGGCGCGCGCCGCCTGCGCGGTGTGCTCACGTCTGACACCGTTGACCGCGCGACGTTGACAGCGATTCTGCGAGCGCTATGCAGGCCGGTTCCCAACGGAAAGGTGCAGCGCGCATGGCAGGGAAGCTCTTCACGTCGGAGTCGGTCACCGAAGGTCACCCCGACAAGGTCTGTGACAACGTCTCCGACGCGATCCTCGACGCGGTCCTGAAGCAGGACCCGAACGGCCGGGTCGCTTGCGAGACCATGGGTCAAGACCGGCTACGCGATCGTGGCCGGCGAGATCACCACCACGGCGTGGATCGACTTCGCCAAGATCGTCCGCGCGACGATCGCGGACATCGGATACACGCACAGCGACATGGGCTTCGACGCCAACACCTGCGCGGTGCTGTGCGCGGTCGAGGCGCAGTCGCCGGACATCGCCCTCGGGGTCGACGTCAAGACGAGCCTGTCGAAGGACCAGGGCGCGGGCGACCAGGGCCTCATGTTCGGCTACGCGTGCGACGAGACGCGCGAGCTGATGCCGATGCCGATCCAGCTGTCGCACAAGCTCACCAAGAAGCTCGCCGACGTCCGCAAGAAGGGCGTGCTGCCCTGGCTGCGCCCGGACGGCAAGAGCCAGGTCACCTGCGAGTACGACGAGAACGGCAAGGTCACGCGCATCGACGCGATCGTCGTCAGCACGCAGCACGCCGAAGAGGTCACCCACAAGCAGATCAAGGAGGCCGTCCTCGAGCACGTGATCATGCCGGTGGTGCCCAACAAGCTCATCGACAAGAAGACCAGCTTCCACATCAACCCGACCGGTCGCTTCGTGCTCGGCGGGCCGTACGCGGACGCGGGCCTCACCGGCCGCAAGATCATCGTGGACACGTACGGCGGCATGGGTCGTCACGGCGGCGGCGCGTTCAGCGGCAGGACCCGTCGAAGGTCGACCGCAGCGCCGCGTACTTCACGCGCTACGTCGCGAAGAACGTCGTCGCGGCGGGCCTCGCCAAGCGCTGCGAGGTGCAGGTCGCCTACGCCATCGGCGTCGCCAAGCCCATGGGCGTCTACGTGACGACGTTCGGCACCGGCGAGGCGAGCGACGACGAAAGATCGCCAAGAGCGTCGCGCGCCTCTTCGACTTCCGCCCGCGCGCGATCGTCGAGACGCTCGACCTGCTCCGCCCGATCTACCGCAAGACGGCGGCGTACGGTCACTTCGGTCGCCGCGCGAAGACGTTCACCTGGGAGTCGACGGACCGCGCCGAGGAGCTGCGCGCCGACGTGCTTGGCCCCAAGGCGAGCACCCTCAACGGCAGCGCGAAGAGCGCCGCGAACGGCGCCCCGAAGTCGAGCCGCCGCTCCAAGAAGAGCGCGAGCTCCGAAGCCACCGCCTGATCGGCGACGGCGATCCCGGCTGCGAGGCGCGAAGAGGCTCTCTTCGCGCCTCGTCGCATTGGGGTCCCGGGGTGGTATGCCGGCTCGCATGCGTACTCAGAGCGGGCTGCGAGCGGGCTACCAGGACGGCAACGACCTCATCCTCCGGAAGAAGCGAGGCTGAGTCCGCCCCGGGTTTGAACCCCGGCGCCCAGCTCGATACCCTCCATCCGCGGCGCCGCGCACGTGCCTCTCGGCAAGCGTGGCTCGCAGAACGACAGCGTCCGGTCCCGGGCGCCGCGGAGGACTATCGTTGAACGCCAGGATCGAGCCACGCACCTTCCGCGCCTTCGGGCGCAAGACATCGATCGGATCCCTCAGCTCGCGCAGCTCTCGCCCGAGCAAAGAGACGTGCTCCGAGCGGTCGCCCACGTCTTGCCCTTCCGGGTGAGCTCGCACGTCCTCGAGGCGCTGATCGACTGGAGCCGGGTCCCCGAGGACCCGATCTACCAGCTCACGATCCCGCAGCCCGGGATGCTCGACGCGCGCGACCTCGATCGCATGGTGGACCTGGTCCGGCGCGAGGCCCCGCGCGACGCGATCACCGCGGCGGCGCGCGAGATCCAGCTCCGGATGAACCCGCACCCGGCGGGTCAGCTGCGCCTCAACGTGCCGACGCTCGACGGCGAGCGCCTCGAGGGGATGCAGCACAAGTATCGCGAGACGGTCCTCTTCTTCCCGAGCCAGGGCCAGACCTGCCACGCGTACTGCACCTACTGCTTCCGCTGGGCGCAGTTCGTCGCGCTCGACGAGCTCAAGTTCGCGAGCCGCGAGACCGAGTCGCTCACCGCGTACCTGCGCGCGCACCGCGAGGTCACCGACGTGCTCCTCACCGGCGGCGACCCGATGGTCATGAAGACCAAGGTGCTGCGCCGCTACGTCGAGCCGCTGCTCGAGCCGGGCCTCGAGCACGTGCAGACCATCCGCATCGGCACGAAGGCGCCGGCCTACTGGCCCTACCGCTTCGTCACCGATCCCGACGCCGACGATCTGATGCGCCTCTTCGAAGAGGTCGTGGCCGCCGGCAAGCACCTCGCGCTGATGGCTCACTTCAGCCACCCCACCGAGCTCGATCCGCCGGTCGCGGAGGTCGCCATCCAACGGATCCGCGCGACGGGCGCGGTCGTCCGCTGTCAAGCTCCCTTGATCCGTCACGTCAACGACGACGCGGACACGTGGGCGCGGATGTGGGAGCGCCAGGTGCGGCTCGGCGCGGTCCCCTACTACCTGTTCGTCGAGCGGGACACGGGGCCCAAGCACTACTTCGAGGTGCCGCTCGCGCGCGCGCTCTCGATCTACCGCGGCGCGTATCAGCAGGTGTCGGGGCTGGGCCGCACCGCGCGTGGGCCGTCGATGTCGGCGACCCCGGGCAAGGTCCTCGTGGACGGCGTGACCCAGGTCGCGGGCGAGGACGTGTTCGTGCTGCGCATGGTCGAGGGGCGCGACCCGAGCTGGGCGGGGGAGGTCTTCTTCGCCAAGTACGATCCCCAGGCCGCGTGGCTCGACCAGCTCGTGCCCGCGCGGGGCGCGACGGAGTTCTTCTTCGAAAGGGGGCTGCGCGCGATGACCGCTCCCGCGCGGGCCCTGCCCGTCACCGACGACCCTCGGGTGCTCGCGTGACCGCCGCCGCGCGGAGCCGCCGCGACGGCCCCGACGTCCACCTCAACCTCAACGTCCGCGGCCTCCCGCCGTCGGCGACGCTGGCGATCAACGAGCGCAGCAACGCGCTGCTCGCGGAGGGCCGCGCGGTCTACAAGCTCGGGCTCGGCCAGTCGCCGTTCCCGGTGCCGGACCCCGTTGTCGAGGCGCTCCGCCTCCACGCGCACGAGAAGGACTACCTGCCGGTGCAGGGGCTGCCGGCGCTCCGTGAGGGCGTCGCCGCGTACCACAACCGCACCGACGGGCTGCGTCGCGTCGCCGAGGACGTCCTGATCGGGCCGGGCAGCAAGGAGCTGATGTTCCTCTTGCAGCTCGTCTATCACGGCGAGCTCCTCGTCCCGACGCCGGCGTGGGTCAGCTACGCGCCGCAGGCGCAGATCATCGGCCGGCCCGTCCACTGGATCGAGACGCGCCCGGGCGACGGCTGGCGCATCACCCCCGAGGACCTCGAGGCGACCTGCGCGGCCGGTGACGGACCGCGGCTCTTGATCCTCAACTACCCCTCGAACCCGCACGGCGGCACGTACACGCGGGACGAGCTCAAGGCCCTCGCCGGGGTGTGCCGCGCTCACAAGATCTTGGTGCTCTCCGACGAGATCTACGGCGAGCTGCACTTCGCGGGGCGCCACGTCTCGATCGCGCGCTTCTACCCGGAGGGCACGATCATCAGCAGCGGCCTCAGCAAGTGGTGCGGCGCGGGCGGCTGGCGCGTGGGCACCTTCACGTTCCCGAGCGCGCTGCGCTGGCTGCTGCAGGCGATGGCGGCGGTCGCGAGCGAGACCTACACGTCGACGAGCGCGCCGATCCAGCACGCCGCGGTGCGCGCGTTCGAGGGCGGCACCGACATCGAGCAATACCTCTGGCGCTCGCGCCGGATCCTCTCCGCGATCGCGAAGCACATGCACGCCAAGTTGACCGCGGTGGGCGCCGACGTCGTGCGGCCCAAGGGGGGCTTCTACATCTTCCCGAGCTTCGAGCCGCTCCGCGATCGGCTCGTCGCGCGGGGGATCACCGACGGCGCGGAGCTGACCGAGCGGCTCCTCGACGAGACGGGCGTCGCGATCCTCCCCGGGGCCCACTTCGGCCGGCCCGCGGGCGAGCTGAGCGCGCGGATCGCGTTCGTGAACTTCGACGGCGCCCGCGCGCTCGCCGCGGCCGAGCACGTGGTGCGGCAGAAGGAGATCGACGACGCCTTCCTGCTCCACTACTGCTGGCCCACGCTGACCGCGATCGACGCGCTCTGCGACTGGGTCCAGACCTAGCGGGACGATCCTCTACACGTTCTTCATCGCCCGTGATGAAGAAGACGAAGAGGATCGTCCCCGTCAGCCAGGCTCTTGCGCGAGCCCCTCGAGCTGCAGGCCGCCCGCGCCCATGAGCTTGAACTTCGGGCGCGGGCCCTCGGTCTCGGCGACGTGGTTGGCGTACTTGTTCCAGTTCGACGCGCAGGTCGAGATCATCCGGAAGAACCCGTCGGGGGTCATGCGCACGCTGGCCACGATCTTGGCGACGGGCGGGTCGTCCTCGCTGTCCCCGCCGCGCTGCGCGAGGGGGCAGAACTCGGTGAGGAAGAGCGCGAACTCGCGCGTGGTCGCCGCGACCTGCGCGCCGTTGGCGAAGACCGGCACCGGGTCGTCCGACCAGTCGAGCTGGATCGTGATCTCCTTCACCTGGCGAGGGTCCACGGTCGTCGTCATCGCGTTCTGTCTCCCGTTCGAAAGAAGCGGCGCGAGTATACGGCTTGCGGATCGGCCCATCAGCGACCAGAACGCGGCCGTGTCGGTACTGCCGCAGAAGCTCCAGGGCAAAGCCCTGATCACGGGCGCGAGTGGGTTCATCGGGAGCAACCTGCGCCGCGCGCTCCTCGACGCGGGCGTGGACGTCGTCGCGATCCGGCGCGGCGCCTCGCCCGAGGCCGACGAGGGCCGCTCGGTCGTGGCTCGCTACGACGACGTCGCCGCGCTCACGAAGCTCGTCGCCGAGGAGAAGCCCGACTGGGTCTTCCACGTCGCCGGCGCGACCAAGGGCGTCACCTACCAGGACTTCCAGCGCGCCAACGTGATGCCGACGCGGAACCTCCTCGCGGCGCTGCTCGAGGGGCACCCGGACGTGAAGCGCTTCGTGATGGTGTCCTCGCTCGCGGCGTACGGGCCGTCCACGAAGACCCGCCCGCTCCGAGAGTCGGACACGCCGAAGCCGCTCGAGCACTACGGCCGCAGCAAGCTCGAGGCGGAGCACGTCGTCCGCGCGATGGGCGGCTCGCTCCCGTGGACGATCATCCGACCGAGCGGCGTGTACGGCCCCGGCGACGCCGACTACTTCAACCTCTTCAAGGAGGTCACGAGCGGCCGGAACGTCTTCTTCGGCAACCGCGAGCGGTGGTTCTCGGCCATCTACGTGGACGACTGCGTGCGCGGGATCGTGGCGGCGGCGACCTCCGACGCGGCGAACGGCAAGGGCTACTTCCTCTGCGACGGTCACCCGATCACGTGGGGGACCTTCCAGGACGCCATCGTCGCCGCGCACGGCAAGCGGGTGCGCACCCTCAACCTCCCCGAGTTCTTCGTCGGCGTCGCCGCCATCGGGGGCGAGCTCGCGACGAAGGTCGACGGTAAGCCGCGCCTCTTCAACCGCCAGAAGGCGAAGATGGGCGCGCAAGAGGCGTGGACGTGCACCCACGACGCCGCCCGGGCGGACTTCGGGTACGCGCCCGAGGTCCAGGTCGAGGACGGCGTCGCGCGCGCCTACGCCTGGTACCGCGAGCACGGCTGGATGTGAGCCCGCGTTCCTGACGCGCACGTCACGTCAGGTGACCGCGAGCGCCCTTCCGACTGGCATCGCTCGGGTCCCGGACGTAGGTGCCCTCTCATGGCGGATGACGAGGGGCTCTCGCGCCGCGCCTTCCTTCGGGTCGGCGTCGCGGGGACGGCGGGCGCGATCGTGCTCGGGTGCGGCCCCGAGGCGGGCACGGACGCGGGCGCGCTCGACGACGCGGGCGGGCTCGACGCGGGCGCGGTCGAGGACGCGGGCGCCGAGGACGCGGGCGTCGCCGACGCCGGGCCGCCTCCGGCGCGGCTCGCGATCCCGCCGCTGAAGCCCGGCGAGGTCGTCGGCGGCGTGCGGGTCCACACGCTCCAGATGCAGAACGGCGTGACGGAGCTGCTGCCCGGGCTGTCCACGGTCACCGCCGGCTACGACGGCAGCTTCCTCGGCCCCGCGCTCGAGCTGCGGCGCGGCGAGGAGGTGGAGATCCAGGTCACGAACGATCTCGGCCGGGTGACGACGACGCACTGGCACGGGATGCACGTGCCCGCGGCGATGGACGGCGGGCCCCACCAGCCGATCGCCGACGGCGAGACGTGGACGGCGCGCTTCACGGTCATGAACCGGGCGTCACTGTGCTGGTTCCACCCGCACGCGATGGGCAACCCCACCGAGCCGCACGCGACCAGCTATCAGGTGTACCGCGGGCTCGCCGGCCTGCTGTGGGTGCGCGACGACGAGAGCGACGCGCTCGCGCTGCCGAGCACCTACGGCGTCGACGACATCCCGCTCGTGCTGCAGGACCGCCGCTTCGAGCCCGACGGAGCGCTCTTCGACTTCGAGCCGGGCGCGAGCGCGCACGCGGTCCGCAAGGGCGGCGACTTCTTCGTCAACGGCGTGCTCACGCCGGGGCTCGCGACCCACGCCCAGCAAGTTCGCTTTCGCGTGCTCAACGGCTCGAACGCGCGGCTCTACCACCTCGCCGTGCTCGACGACGCCGACGCCGATCGCGAGGTCCAGGTGATCGCCTCGGACGGCGGCCTGCTCGGGGCGCCGGTCCCGCTCCGCCGCGTCACGCTGTCGCCCGGCGAGCGCGTGGAGATCGTCGTCGACCTGACCGGCGACGAGGGCCGGACGCTGCGGCTCGTGAGCAAGAACGAGGAGCTCTCGATCGACCAGTACGTCGGCCGCACCACCGCCGACGCGTGGGACCAGCAGACGGTGCACCTGATGACGCTCGAGGTCGGCCCCCCGACCGCGGGCGCGGTGATGAGCTTGCCCGCCACCCTCGCGCCGGTCGCTCGCATCCCCGAGAGCGACGCGGTGACCACGCGCGTGTTCCAGCTCGGCGGTCCGAGCGGGGAGAACCACCTCATCAACGGGCAGGCGATGGACATCACCCGCACCGACGCGGAGGTGCCGCTCGGCGACACGGAGATCTGGGAGATCCAGAACGCGACGTCGACGGCGCACCCGTTCCACATCCACGGCGCCCCGTTCCAGGTGCTCTCCCGCGCCAACATCGGCACCGACGGCGTGCCCGAGCACGAGCTCGGCGAGAAGGACACCGTGCTGGTGCGCGTCGGCGAGATCGTCCGGGTCATCCGGCGCTTCACCGACTTCGCCGACCCCGACGGCTACTACATGTTCCACTGCCACATCCTCGAGCACGAGGACCGCGGCATGATGGGGCAGTTCAAGGTCGTGTGACTCGAGGGCTGGCAATCAATACCCAGGGGCCCAGGGCACCATCGAGACCAGCCCGCGCGAAGCGCGGGCGTTGGTCGAGGGGACCGGTGCTCCGCGATGGGTCGAGCCGTAGGCGCGCAGCGCCGAAGGCTCGTACTGGGGTGGGAGCGCGAGCCGGCTTTGCCGGTCGCGCGGGAGGGGTTGAAAACCCCTCCGGCTAACTCAGCGACGGCCGATCGTCGGGGAGTAGGGGCCGAGCTCCTCGACCTCCCACCACACGCCGCGCTCGCGCAGGCCGTCCATGTCCGAGAACCGGTAGTCCCAGAGCGTCGCGCGCACGAAGCGCGGCCGCTCGCCGTCGAACGGGTCCTCCTCGAGGAGCGCGAGCACGCTCGGCTCCGCCTCGAGCAGGCGCCGCATGAAGCGGCCGAGCCATGGGTTGTGGCGGTAGCTCCCGAGCGCCGCGAACCACATCTGCCAGTCGAGCCGCGGCATGTGCGGCGCGCTGACGCCGGGCACCTCGGCGGGGTCGCCGGGCTTGTGGGCGAAGCGGTACTCGCGCCACTCGACGCCGTCGAGGCTGCCCTCGACGCGGATCTCGCGCCGCACCCGCGTCATCACCGCGAAGAGGCCGTAGCCGTTGGCGATCCGGTAGGGCTGCGCCGCCTGCACGTCCTCGTGGAGCGCGTCCGGCAGGCTCGGCCCCGCGCCGAGCCCCATGAGGAGCGCGAGCGCCCCGAGCCAGTAGGTGAACAGCAGCAAGGAACATTGCGCGAGGCGAACGACCCGGTGGCCCACGTGCATGCGCCGGCTCGCGCGCGCGAGCCGGGCGCGCAGGCGCTCTGGCGTGAGGCGGTCGACGAGCGCGTCGTCGAGGAGCGGCAGCGCGATCACCGCGGTGAGCGCGTTGAAGAAGCCGTAGTTGCCGGTGAGCCCGATCACGAGCATCAGGCCCATCGTGCCGAGCCCCGTCATGCGGAGCGCGCGCGCGGACACCGCCCTCGGGACGGCGGCGGCGCTCCCGCGCTTCGCGAAGACGTGGAGCGCGCCGGCCACCGCGGTGGCGAGCAGCGCCAGGACGATCCCGAAGGGCAGGACCAGCTCCGCGACGAACACGCCCACCGTCGAGACCGTGTGGAAGCCGCTCGGGAGCTGATGGACGAGCCACGCGAGCGGGTTGGGCAGCGGCTGCGTCCAGTAGTGGTAGTCGAGCGCGCGCAGCTCTGCCCAGGCCTCGTCGCCGCTCGAGAGCTTCACCACGCCGCTCAGGAACATCAGGCGAAACGCGAGCGCGTAGATCGCCCAGCGCGCGAACGGCGGCGGCTCGATGAGCGCGCGCGGCGAGTGCCAGAGGCGCCAGGGCAGCACGAGCGCGGCGAGCAGGGCGGTCTCGATCACGAGCAGGTCCCACTGGAACGCCATGAACGGCCCGCCGAGGACCTGGAGCGACAGGTAGAACGCGGCGCTCGCGAGGGCCATCGGCCCGGGCAGGACGCCGATCATCAAGAGCGCGGCGGCGAGCTCGCCGACGAAGCACATCGCGCTCAGCGAGCCGCCGTCGGCGCCGAGCCACCACGCGAGCGTGGGCAGGTCCGAGAAGCCGAGGCCGCGCTGGCGATAGAGCTCGAGGAGATCGCTCGCCGGCAGGATCCCGTGGTCGCCGACGAGGCCCGCCTGCTGGACGTGCCAGGAGACGAACGCGATCAGGATCACCGCCCCGAGCCCGCGGCCGAAGAGGTAGGTGCTCTTGGCGTAGGTCGGCGTCACGCGCGCTCGAGGAGGTGCTCCACCATCGCCGGCAGGTGATCCCCCGCGCGGCCGCGCGCGAACCAGCCGGCGCCCGACTCCTCCGCGAAGCGGCTGAACGGGCTCGGGTCCTGGTTGATGACGATCATGGGCGCGCCGCGCCGAGCGACGATCGAGCCCACCTGCATCGGCAGGTTCGTCGAGCCGCTCGTCCCGATCACGATGAGCAGCGAGGCCTCGCCCGCGGCGCGGAGCGAGCTCTGCCAGTGGAAGAGCGCCTCGTCGTAGTACTCGTCGAACCAGAGGACGTGGGGCCGCGCGAGCCGGCCGCCGTCGCAGCAGCTCAGCAGCGCGCGCGCCTCCTCGGTGAAGGGCGCGTCCTTGGTCCACGCGTCGCCGATCGCGAGCGGGATCGGGCGCAGCGACGACGGCTCGTCGCCGCAGCGGAGGAAGTCGATGTTGCCGTGGATCTGGTAGGTGCGCGCCGCCGAGCTCCCCGCCCGCAGGTGCAGGCCGTCGACGTTCTGCGTGATCAAGAGGAAGCGATCCCCGAGCGCCTCCTCGAGCGCGACGAGCGCGCGGTGCGCGGGGTTGGGCTCCGCGGCGCGGCACACGCTCCGGCGGTAGAGGTACCAGCGCCAGACCTCCTCGGGCATGCGCCCGAACGCCGCGTTCGTCGCCATGTCCTCGGGGTGGTAGTGCGCCGAGCCCACCGTCCAGTAGCCGTCCTCGCCACGGAAGGTCGGGATCCCGCTCTCGGCCGAGATCCCGGCGCCGGTCAGCACGACCACGGGACCCGCGCCCGCGAGCCCGCGGTCCAGCAGATCGATCAGAGACGCGTCCATGCCGCGAGCCTACATCCACCTGGTCCCGTGACGTCGGCGAGAGGCTGGGCTATCACCGCGCCATGAGCTCGGAGGGCCCCGCCATCGTCCAGGGGGACCGATCGGTCCTCCTCGAGGTCGACCACCCTGGCTACGAGGACGCTCGCGCGATCCTGGCTCGCTTCGCCGAGATCGAGAAGTCGCCGGAGCACGTCCACACCTACCGGTTGAGCGATCTCGCGCTCTGGAACGCCGCCGCGGCCGGAATCTCCGCCGAGACCATCCTCGGGGGCCTCCGCTCCATCGTTCGCTTCCCCGTGCCCGCCCACGTCGAGCACGAGATCCGGGACGTCGTCTCCCGCCACGGGATCTGCTCCTTGCACGATCACCCCTCCGACGCTGCGGTCCTCCGCCTCGCCGTCCGAGAGCGCTTCGTGCGAGAGCGCCTCGCTGGCGAGAAGAAGGTGGGCCCGTTGCTCCGCTCCTGCCCTGACGGCTTCCTCGTCGAGCTCGCGCACCGCGGCCTGATCAAGCAGGCGCTGCTCAAGATCGGCTACCCCGTGGACGACCGCGCCGGCCTCGTGTCCGGCGATCCGTTGCCCGTCTCGCTGCGCGGCGACGTCTTCACCCCCTACCCGTACCAAGAGCGCGCGGTGCAAGCCTTCGTCGACGCGGGATCGCACGGCGTCGTCGTGCTCGCCTGTGGTGCTGGCAAGACCGTGGTCGCGATGATGAGCATGGCCGAGCTGGGCGTCCGCACGCTCGTGCTGACCAGCGGTCGCGAGGCGTCGGTGCAGTGGCGGCGCGAGCTGATCGCCAAGACGAGCCTCGGTGAGCCCGACGTGGCCATCTACCACGGCAAGGAGAAGGCCGTGGGGCCGGTGACGATCACCACCTACTCGATGCTCGCGCGCAAGGGCGGCAGCGGTCCGACCCAGTACCTTCACTTCGACCGGCTCGCGCGAGAGCCTTGGGGGCTCGTGGTGTACGACGAGGTCCACCTCCTGCCCGCGCCCGTCTTCCGGCTCACCGCCGAGCTGCAGGCGCGGCGCCGCCTCGGTCTGACGGCCACCCTCGTCCGCGAGGACGGCCGACAAGGAGACGTGTTCGCGCTGATCGGTCCCAAGCGCTACGACGTGCCGTGGCGGGAGCTCGAGAAGTCCGGCCACATCGCGAGCGCGACGTGCTTCGAGATGCGCGTCCCGTTGGCGGAGTCCCTCGAGCTGCCCTACGCGCACGCGGAGCGCCGGGAGCAGCCCCGCATCGCGGGGGAGAACCCGCTCAAGCTCTCCGTGCTGCGCGAGCTGGCGGACCGCCACGCGGGCGACCGGGTGCTCGTGCTCGGCAGCTACCTCGAGCCGCTGCGCGCCGCGGGGCGCCTCCTGGACGCCGCCGTCGTCACCGGCGAGACCTCCCACGCCGAGCGAGAGCGAGCCTACGCGGACTTCCGATCCGGCCGCGCCCGACGCCTGGTGCTGTCGCGCGTCGGCAACTTCGCGATCGACCTGCCGGACGCCAACGTGCTCATCCAGCTCTCGGGCACCATGGGCTCGCGACAGGAGGAGGCGCAGCGGCTCGGCCGGGTCCTGCGGCCCAAGCCCGGCGGCGCGACGTTCTACACCCTCGTCACCCGCGGGACGGTCGAGCAGGAGAACGCGCTGCATCGCCAGCTCTTCCTGACCGAGCAGGGCTATCGCTACTTCATCGAGGACTGGAGCGACGACGATGGCGAAGCGCGGCAGCGCACGCTCCACTGACGCATGGCGCGCCGCGTTCCCGAACGCGGTCGCGTTCGATGTCTTGGCGGACGGCCTCGTCCCGGTGTTCGCGCCTGCGCTCGGCGTGAAGGCCACCACCAAGGCCGTGCGCGCGGCCCTCGCGGACGAGGCGGCCACCGCCCGGCGGCTCATGGAGGTCCCCGCGCCCGCGCTCGCGGTGCTCGAGCGGCTCGTCGACGCGGGTGGCGGGCTCCTCCACGAGCAGCTCGTCACCCTGTGCCCTCGCCTCGGGCTGCGGCCGCAAGACCTCGAAGAGATCATCCACGTCCTGCTCCACGCCTGCCTGGCGTGCCTCGTCATGGCTTCGTACGGCCATCGAGAGACACAGAAGCGGTTCGTGCTGCTCGACCTCGGCGCGCGCGTGATCGCGTCGCGTGTCCGCGGGCTGACGGTCCCCCCGCCAGCTCCTGCCACGCTCCCGTCTCCCGCCCCGACGGGCGCCCAGCGGGACATCGTCGCGCTCCTCGCGAGCACCGTGCACGTCCCGATCAAGGTCACGCAGTACGGCGACGCCAACCGGACCTCGGTCAAGAAGCTCGCCGGGGTCGTGGGCTGGACCCCCGAGCGGGTGGGCGCGATCCTCGACGACGCCATCCGCGCGCGCGTCCTGGGGCTGACCGGGAAGCGCCTGCTCCCGATCCGATCTCGCCTCGACGCGGTGGCGGCTGGCGAGGACATCACGGGGAGCCCGCTCGACCGACAGATCCATGCCTGGGTCGGGGACGGTTGGATCGCCCGGGACACGCTCGTGCGAGCGCTGGTGTCGATGGACGTCACCGCCCCTCCGCCGCTGTACGGGCACGTCCACGCCTCGCGGGCTGGGGGGGAGCTCGCCTTCGTGCGGGCCGAGGCCCTCGTCGACGCGGCCGGCCTCGTGGCCGCCGAGCACGACGGCCACGTCTACCTGCGGGCGTCCCCGCGGGTGGTGCGGGGCGGTGGTGGGGACGGCCACGTCACGCCCAGCTTCGAGGTGATGCTCGGTCCGGGCGCGGATCCCTCGCTCGTGGCGACGGTCGCCCTCGCCACCGAGCCCGGCCGGATGGACGTCGTCCTGACGCGCAAGATCACCCCGGCCTCTGTCGGCGCGGCGTGCGCGGCGGGTCTCGCGGGCGACCCGATCCTCGCCGCGCTCGATCGCGTGGGCCGCCACCCCGTCCCTGACAATGTTCGTTTCCTCGTCGAAGAGTGGGCGAGCTCGGCGCCGGTCGTGACCGCGAACCGGGTGTGGGCGCTCGAGGCCTCGAACCCCAGCGCCGCCGACGAGGTCGCGCGCGCGCTCGGCGCGCAGGTCGTCGGTCGGCCGACGCCGACCCTCGTGCTCGTGCAGGGCGAGCTCGCCGACCCCACGCCGCTGCTCGCCAAGGCCAACGTGCGAATCGCCGACGAGCCGCTCCCGCTCTTCCCGCCCCGGTCGGCCCCCGAGCCCGAGCGCTCGAACGTCGTGCTGTCCGTCCCTGGTCCGGAGTCGCTTCGCGCGCACTTCGAGCGGGAGTACGAGCGCGACTTGCGAGACCTCGCGACGGACTCGGATGACGGAGGCGCGCTGCCCTTTGGCCCGGTCGAGATGATCGACGCGCTGCTGGCCGACATCGGCTCGAAGGACGCGAGCCTGCGTCGGCTGCTCGTGACGGCGCGCCGGCTGTGGAGAGGGGCGGCCGACGAATACGAGGCGTGGGCCTCCGAGCTCGAGCCGGAGGCGTCGGACGAGGCCTTCGCCGTCGCCACGTTCAGCCCCCTCGAGATCGTCCCGTGGCTCGTCCTGCACCCCGGTCTCCGGTCCTCGGCGTGCGCGCAGGCGAAGAGCCTCGAGGGGCTCCTCGCGGAGTCCGGCAAGCTCACGTCCTCGCGCCGATCCCTGAGCCGCGATGGCGACGTCTTGGTGAAGTTGCTGACCAAGGGGGAGATGGCGGCACGGATCCGTGAGCTCGCTCCTCCGTCGGAGGGGCCGTCGCCCGTCGGATCCGCACCCTCTGTCCACCACCTCGCGCCACAGCCTCCCGGGGAGGTGCGCGCGACCTTCGCGATGGCGGCCACGAGCGGCGCCATGGTGTGGCTCCGGATCAGCAGCAAGACGGGTGGCGACCGCGTGGTCCGCCTGCAGCCCGAACGCATCCTCGAGCGAGGCGACGACGTCGCGCTGCTCGGCGTGGACCCGGAGACCGAGCAGAACCGATCGTTCCCGCTCGCGAACGTGCTCGCCGTTCGATTGGCCTGACGGGAGCTTCCTCACTCGGCCAGCAGCGCGGCGTGCGGGCTCGCTCCGGCCCGCGCTCCGAGGCACGCGAGGCCCCGCGCTCCGAACCGACGCTCGAGCCCGTAGAGGGTGCGGCGCGCGAGCGCGGCTTGGCTCGGCCCGAGGCTCGCGAACACGTCGGCCACGAGCCACGCCGCCTCGGCGCGCGACGCGTGCAGCTCCACCAGCGCGTCCCAGCGCTCGTACGGGGGCCACGGCATCGCGCGCTGAGTCGGGAGCGCGTCGAGGAGCGCGACGGTCGCGATCCACAGCCCGCGCCTCCCGAGCGCGACGAGCTCGGGCATGCGGCTCGGGCCTGTGTCGAACGCCGACCGCGCCGATGAACGAGTCGCCGCGTCGACGCTCGCGTCGAGCCGACGCGCGAGCTCGCCGGGCTCGAGCGGCCGCGCGAGGACGTCGAGATCCGCGGCCTCCTCGATCGCGTGGAGCAGCGACACGCGAGCATCTTCCACGAATCCTGGGGTGAGCGTCCACGGCCGGCGCGGCGGGTCGGAACCGACGTCGCCGGTTGGTGTATCCTCACCGGCGGGCTGGAGGGTCATGGCCGAGGCAGAAGCGATCACGTTCACGTTCGAGAGCGAGGGGTTCGCGGGCCTCCCGATCCACGTGGGCGCGGCTCACCTGTCCGAGCGCATGAACGAGCCGTTCGTGGCGCGGCTCACCCTGGCGGTCCCGATCCCCGACGCGGACGTCGCGCAGATGATCGGCAAGGCGGGCACGCTCACCATCGAGCGGCAGGGCGGCGCGCTCCGGCACGTGCACGGCGTCGTGGCCGAGCTCGAGCTCGGCGAGCCGCCCGGCCCCAACACGCGCGACCGCGCGACCTGGGCGACGGTCACCCTCGTCCCCGCGTTCTGGCTGCTCGGGCTGAGCCGCAACACCCGCATCTTCCAGGACATGACCGCGGTCGAGATCCTCGAGGCGGTCGTCGGCCCGGCGCTGTCGACCTACGGGCGCGAGCTGCGCGTCTCGCTCGACGGCAGCTACCCGACGCGCGAGTACTGCGTGCAGTACCAGGAGAGCGATCGCGACTTCGCGCAGCGCCTGATCGAGGAGGAGCGGATCTCGTACGCCTTCGATCAGGAGGGCGACGTCGAGGTCCTCGTCCTCCGCGATCGCAACGCCGCGCACCCGCAGACGCCGACGCAGACCGGCGACCTCGCGATCCCCTTTCAGCCGCACGCCCTCGACCTCGACCTCGACGAGCCGATCGTCGAGGTGCGGCACCGGGCGAAGGACACGACCCAGAGCGTGGTGATCCGCGACTGGGACTGGACCCGCGCGGACATGCCCTTCGACGCCGAGCAGCGCGCCACCGATCCGCACGGCCGCGACCGCGAGAGCTACGACCAGGGCTGGGGTCGCACCGCCTGGATCACCGACTACGCAGGGACGTCCTACAGCGCCGAGGACACCGCGCGTCAGGTGGGCGTGCGACAGCAGGCGCTCGTGCGGGACGCCGACTCGATCGAGGTCGTCTCCCGCGTGGTGGGGATGGCGCCCGGCACGCGCTTCGGCGTCGCGGGTCACCCGACCCCCGGCTTCGACGGCGAGTACTTCGTCACGCACGTCACCCACTTCGCCGACGCCGCCCGCGCCGAGACCGACGGCAAGGGCTACGTGAACCTCGTGCACGCGATCCCCGTGGCGACCGAGTGGCGACCCGAGCGCCGCGCCCGCAAGCCCGCGATCCCGAGCATCCAGACCGCCGTCGTCACCGGCCCGTCGGGCGAGGAGATCCACGTCGACGAGCACGGCCGCATCAAGGTCCAGTTCCACTGGGACCGGGAGGGCGCCTACGACGAGCACACCTCGTGCTGGATCCGCGTGCAGCAGCCGTGGTCCGGCGCCGGCTGGGGCTTCTGGTGGGTGCCGCGCATCGGCATGGAGGTCGTGGTCCACTTCGTCGACGGAGACCCCGATCGACCGATGATCTCGGGCTCCGTCTACGACGGCACCAACGCGCTCCCGTACCCGCTCCCCGACGAGAAGACCAAGAGCACGATCAAGTCGAACAGCTCGATCGGCGGCGGCGGCTCCAACGAGTTCCGCTACGAGGACCTGGCCGGGGAAGAGGAGATCTACACCCACGCCGAGAAGGACTACAACGAGGTCGTCGAGCACGATCACACGACCTGGGTCGGCAACGACCAGACCAACGAGGTCGACGTCGATCAGAAGCAGATCATCCACAAGAACCAGGTGGAGCAGGTCGACGGCGACCAGGAGATGAGCGTCGGGGCGAACCGCACGGTCCACGTGAAGGGGAGCTTCGACGAGACGATCGACGGCACCGAGACGCGCCACGTCGTGGGCGCGGTGACAGAGACGTTCGACGCGAACGAGACGCGCGACGTGACCGGCGACGTCACGGAGCTCTTCGACGCGAACGAGACGCGCACGGTCACGACCGACCAGAACGAGGCGATCACCGGCTCGCAGACGCGGACGATCAAGGGCGCCTCGACGGTCACGATCACCGGGGCGCTCGACCAGACCGTCATCGCGGGGATCACGTCCACCACGCCGAGCGCCCACACGATCATCGCGGTGGGCGGGTTCACGGTGACCACGCCCGCGCAGATCAAGCTGACCGGCCCGGCTGGCGCCGCCTTCATCGCGCCCGGCGGGTTCACGCAGATCGATCAGAGCCAGGACTGGGTCGGCGCGCTCAAGAAGGCCTACAGCCCGCTGAGCTGGTCGGTCTTCGCGATCGCGATGGAGGCGATCGACGTCCAGGTCGGCTTCACCAACATCAAGGTCGAGCTCGGGATCGTGACCTGCACCAAGGACCACGTGGACCTCAAGCCGCACGCGGCGAAGCTCTGGACCAACGCGGTCGGGCTCTACAACGGCCTCAAGTCCAAGGTCTCCGGGATCATCCAGCGAGGCTGACGTGCGAGGCATCAAGCCCTTCAAGCTCGGGTTCCTCACGCGTCCGTTCACGTGGGGTGGGCAGCACCACCTCGGCATCACCGTCACCGCGTACTTCGCGTTCGATCCGCCCGGCGCCGTCTTCACCGACGTCGAGATGTGGGCCGTCGTCGCGCAGGAGCTCGCGGGCGGGACGCTCGACGTGGGCATGCCCAAGTCGCGCTCGGAGTTCCTCGTCACCGGCTCGTGCCACACGCCCGGCGGCGTCCCCGCCGCGACGTGCCCGGTGACGGTGAAGGTGGGCGACCTCGAGAAGACCGTCTACGTCGTCGGCGATCGCTTCTGGAACCGCGGGACGCCGACCGAGCCGATCCCGTTCACCACGATGCCGATCGACTGGGCGCACGCGTTCGGCGGCGAGGGCTTCGAGCCGAACCCCACGGGCAAGGGCGCCGCCGCCGTCGAGGGCGACGGCGGGCAGGCGACCCACGCGCTGCCCAACGTCGAGTCGCCGGGCCACATGATCACCTCGCCCAAGGCGCACCCCGAGCCGGCGGGCTTCGGCGCGTACGAGTTCCACTGGCCGCAGCGCTTCTCGTTGGCGGGGACGTACGACCGCGACTGGTTCGAGGAGCTCTACCCCGGCTTCGCGAAGGACATCGACTGGCGCATCTGGAACGTCGCCCCCGCCGACCAGCAGCGCGAGGAGCTCTGGGTCGGCGACGAGGCGTTCGAGATCCGGAACATGCACCCCGACAAGCCCTCGCTGCGCGGCCGGCTCCCGGGCCTCAAGGGGCGCTCGTTCATCCAGCGCGACACCAAGGCGGAGATCGAGGAGGTCGAGCTGCGCTGCACGACCGCGTGGCTCTTCCCGCACCTCGAGCGCGGCGTGGTCCTGTTCCAGGGCGCCACGCGGATCCGCGAGGACGACGCCGCGGACGTCACCGCGATCATGGTCGCGGCCGAGCGCCTCACCGACCCGCGCCCCCTCGAACACTACGCGCGCGTGTTCGGCGAGCGCACGGGGAAGGCGGCCGAGGACGACCCGTCGATCCACCTCCGCGACGCCGACCTGGTGCCCGGCGACATGAAGGGCTTCACGCCCGAGATGGAGGAGCACATGGCGCTCCTCTCCAACGAGGGCCTCGCGGCGAAGCGCCTGCGCGGCCAGGCCGACAAGAAGATCGAGGAGGCGCGCGCGCTCGTCGAGGCGGAGGGCCTCGACGCGGACGAGCACGGGCCCAAGCCGCTCGAGCCGTTGCCCGACAAGGGCCCCGAGCTCGACGAGCTCGGCGACGTGTTCGAGAAGGCGATGCGCGAGGTCGCCGAGGCGAAGACGAAGATCGCGGCGCAGCGCGAGAAGATGCTCGCCGACATGCGCGAGCTCTACGACGAGCTCGGCCTCGACGCCGAGGAGGTCATGCAGGAGGTCGTCACGGGCCACCGCGGCCCGCCCGCGTTCAGCGCGGCGGGGAACCAGCACATGTTCGAGCGGCTCTACGACAAGACCGTCGCGCTCGACCACCCCGTCGACGAGCTGAAGCACTACGCGAGCGACCCCGAGTACGTCGCGAAGATGCAGGAGACGGAGAAGCAGCTCTTCGACAACTACCGCCGCATGGCGCACTTCCAGGCGCCCGCGCACCCGATGCCGGACGGGCCGGCCCAGCACCTGCGCGGCGAGATCGAAGAGAAGGTGCGCGACGGGCTGGGGTTCCGCGAGCGCGACCTGACGGGCGCCGACCTCTCCGGGCTCGCGCTCGAGGGCGTGGACTTCACGCTCGCGCTGATGGAGTCGGTGAACCTCTCGGGCGCGGAGGCCCGCGGCGCGTGCCTCGACGGCGCGGTGCTCGCGCACGCGGACTTGTCGGGCGCGATCCTCGCCGGCGCCAACCTGCGCGGCGCCAACCTCGGCGGCGCGAACCTGACGGGCGCCGACCTGACCGGCGCGAACCTCGACGGCGCGACGCTCTTCAAGTCCGACCTGACCGACGCGTGCCTCGACGAGGCGGTGCTCGGCGGGGCCCTCTTCCACGAGACGTCGTTCAAGCGCACGCAGCTCCGCGGCGTCCACCTCTCGCGGGCGATCTTCAACGAGGTGAGCCTCAAGAAGGCCGACCTGTCGGGCTCCACGCTCACCGAGTGCATCTTCCACCACGTCGACCTGCGCAAGGCTCGGCTCGGCGGCGCGGACCTGACCGGCGCCACCTTCCTGGAGTGCACCCTGGAGGAGGCCTACTTCGTCAACGCGACGATGCACAAGGCCACCTGCCTCGGGCCCGTCTCGCACTGGCGCGGCGCCGACTTCAAGGGCGCGCAGCTCGTGGGCAGCAACCTGCGCGGCCTCGACCTGACGGGCGCCGACTTCTCGGGCGCCTGCCTCGACGGCGCCGACCTCTCCGAAGCGATCCTCGAGAACGTCCGCTTCTATCGGGCGGTCGCGCGCGACTCGATGTGGATCCGCAGCAGGCTGCGCGGCGCCCAGATGGTGTCGGCGAATCTGATGAACGCGATCCTCCAGAAGGCGGACATCCGCGGCGTCGACTTCCGCGGCGCCAACCTCTACGGCGCCGACTTCGCGCTCGTGCAGAGCGACGCGGACACCAACGTGACCGACGCGATCCAGCTCAAGGTCCGCGCGCGCCCGCGCCGCGAGGAGCAAGAGGTGCCGACGTGACGCTGACCGCCGAGGAGCTCGTGCGGCGCGTGCACGAGGGCGAGGAGACGCGCGAGCTCGACGCCTCCGGCCTCGACCTGTCGGGCGTCGATCTGAGCGGCGCGATCTTCCACGAGGTGAAGCTCGACGGCGCGCGGCTCGTCGGCACCAACCTCAAGGAGGCGCTCCTCTTCGGGTGCAGCTTCGACGACGCCGACCTCACGGGCGCGAACCTGCACCTGTCGAAGTCGCAGGGCACGAGCTTCGCCGGCGCGCGCATGCCTCGAGCGAACTTGACCGCGGCGCAGTGGATCCAGATGAACATGCGCGCGGTCGACCTCTCGGGCGCGAACCTGCTGATGGCCGCGTTCCTCGAGAGCGACTTCAGCGGGGTCGTCCTCGCGGGGGCGCGGACGGAGCGCTTCACGCTCTCCGAGTGCGCGGTCGCCGGGCTCGACGTGAGCCGCGTGCTCCTCGACCGCTCGGTGTGGATGAAGCTCGACCTGACCGCCGCGCGCTTCGAGGGCACGTCCTTCGACAAGGTCGTCTTCCACGAGTGCAGCCTCGCGGGGCAGGACTTCAGCGGCCGGAGCTTCGACAACGTCTCGTTCATCGGCTGCGACGTGCTCGGCTGCAACTTCACGAGCGCGCGGCTCTTCCAGTGCAACTTCATGCGCGCCCGCGCCGACGGCACCGAGTTCGACGGCGCGCAGGCGCAGAGCGCGCTGTTCATCGAGGCTCAGATCGCGAACAGCTCGTTCACCAACGCGCTGCTCACGAACGCGATCTTCAACAAGGCGAACGTCGCCGCGGCCGACTTCACCGGCGCCGACCTCCGCCAGTCGGTCTGGCAGGAGGCCACCTGCTCGGGGACCACCTTCGAGCGCACCAACCTCGCCGAGGCGGACATGAGCCACGCCGACCTCTCGCTCTGCAACTTCACCGGCAGCAACCTCTACCGGACCAAGCTGCACTGCGTCACCGAAGACCGTACTCTGTTCGGACCGGGCCGCGCCCTCGCGCTCGGCACCGACGAGACGCTCGCCGAGGCCGAGAATTTCGAGCCGAAGTACTGAGGAGCCGTTGATCATGGAAGCCACACTCGTCCCCGATCTCCTCCGCGATGGAGCCGTCACCCAGGAGCTGGGGATCGTCGAGCGCCTCGACCCCGAGCTGCGCGTCCGCGCGCCCGGCGGCAGCTACCGCGCGCGCCCGGCGGCGAGCTGCCTGGTCGGCCCCGAGCTCGGCGACCGCGTGCTCGTCGCCGTCGCCGCCACCGGCGACGCGTGGGTGCTCGCGGTGCTCGACCGCGCGTCCGAGGGCGCGCTGCCGCTCGAGGTCGAGGGCGACGTGGTGCTCCACGCCTCGGGCTCCGTCCGCGTCGAGGGCGACGAGGGCGTCGAGCTGCGCTCGAGGGCGAAGGTCGGCCTCGTAGCCCGGCTCCTCGACGTCCGCGCGATCGACGTCCGCGCGGCGACCGAGCGCCTCGGCGTCACGGGCGGCGTCGCGCACGTGAGCCTCGAGTCGGCCAAGACCGTGATCGGCCTCGTCGACCAGACCTTCGAGCGCCTCTCGACGCGCATGAAGCGCTGCTACCGCTTCATCGAGGAGATCGACATGACGCGCGCGCACGAGATCGACACGCGCGCCGACAAGACCATCCACCTGCGCAGCAAGAACGCGTTCGTGCACGCCGAGCAGCTCGTCAAGGTCGAGGGCGACCAGATCCACCTGGGGTGACGCGATGTTCGCCAACACACAGATGATGGGGATGGACCTGGGCTTCCCGGACGTGTGCCTCACGCCCACGCCGGCGGGCCCCGTCCCGATCCCGTACCCGAACATCGCGATGGGCCCGACCGCGATCCCCGGTCAGGTGAAGGTCTTCAACTTCTTCACGCCGGCCCACAACATGGCCACCACCATCCCGATGACGAACGGCGACAACGCCGGCGTCGCGACCGGCGTCGCGTCGGGGATGGTGATGGGCCCGAGCCGCGCGGTCACCGCCGCGTTCACCGTCCTCGTCGGCGGCACCCCCGCGACCCGCATGACGAGCGTGAACATCCAGAACAGCACCAACTGCCCCGGCGTGCGCATCGTGCCCAGCCAGCCGCGCGTGCTCCTGCTCGCACCGTAGGGAGAGCCTCTTGTCCGACGCCGTCTTCACCTCCCGCCGCATCACCCTCGCTGATCACCCCGACCTGGTGATCCGGCCCTACCTGGTGCGCGCGGTCGAGGCGCTCGACGCGCCCTTCCGGGTGCTCGTGCGGGCGGAGGTCGAGTCGGACGCGGAGGCCGCGACCTTCGTCGGCGGCGACGCGGTGGTGGAGCTGCTGCGCGGCGACGCGGTCGGCCGGCGCTTCGTCGGCGTCGTCACGCGGGTGACCGAGCTGCCCGCGGCCCACTCGCTGACCGTCGAGCTCGTCATCGAGCCGGGCCTCGCCTACCTCGCGCAGCGGCGCGACACGCGGATCTTCCAGGGCAAGACCGTCCCCGAGATCCTCGAGGCGGTCCTCGGCGCGGCGCTCGGCGACTACGGCCGCTCCGTCGACAACCGCCTCGAGGGCAGCTACCCGACGCGCGAGTACTGCGTGCAGTACGCCGAGACGGACCTCGCGTTCGCGCAGCGCCTCATGGAGGAGGAGGGGATCTTCTACCTCTTCGATCACGAGGCGGAGCCCGAGCTGATGATCCTCGGGGACAGCAACGATCTGTTCGCCGAGGTCGCGAGCGGGCCGAGCTTCCCCTACGAGCCGTCGACGCTCGTGCAGCGGGACAGCGAGGGGATCCACCGCTTCGACCGCGCGCACCAGGCGATCACCACGAGCGTCGTCGCGCGGGACTGGGACTGGACCGCGAGCGGCTCGGGGATGGTCCTCGAGGCCGAGCAGCGCGGGACGGACGCCGACGGGCGCGACCGCGAGTCCTACGAGCACGGCGAGGGGCGATCGCTCTCGATCTGGAGCTACGACGAGGGCGTCCGCCGCTACAACGAGCAGGACGGCGCCACCCAGGTCGCGCGTCGCCTCGAGGCGCACGGGCGCGACCACCTCGTGGTCGAGGGCCTGACGAGCGTGCAGGCGATGACGCCGGGCACGAAGTTCGACATCACCGGCCACCCGACCGTGGGCATGGACGGCACCTACCTCGTGGTGCGCGCGATCCACGACGCGGGCACGGCCCGCGCCGCGCACGTCAGCACGCCCGACGCGTACGCGAACCGCGTCTTCTGCGTCCCGATCGCCATCCCGCACCGACCGCGGCGCCAGCAGATCAAGCCGCGCATCCACGGGACCCAGACCGCGCTCGTCACGGGGCCGAGCGGCGAGGAGATCCACGTCGACGAGCACGGGCGGATCAAGGTGCAGATGCACTGGGACCGGCTGGGCCAGAACGACGAGAACAGCTCGCTCTGGATCCGCGTGCGGCAGCCGTGGGCGGGCGACGGCTGGGGCTTCTGGTGGGTGCCGCGGATCGGCATGGAGGTGATGGTCCAGTTCGTCGACGGCGACCCGGACCGGCCGCTCGTGATCGGGAGCGTCTACGACGCCGCGAACCCGACGCCGTACGGGCTCCCCGACGAGAAGACCAAGAGCACGATCAAGTCGAACAGCTCGCTCGGCGGCGGCGGCTTCAACGAGTTCCGCTTCGAGGACAAGAAGGGCGAAGAGGAGATCTTCA
Organism: Sandaracinaceae bacterium; assembly: GCA_020633195.1. Lineage (GTDB taxonomy): Bacteria > Myxococcota_A > Polyangia > Polyangiales > Sandaracinaceae > JACKEC01. Next base: position 52,055 of record JACKEC010000022.1, read on the forward strand.
CCCACGCGCAGAAGGACTACGACGAGGAGGTCGAGCACGACCACAACACCCTCGTCCACAACTGCCAGACCAACGAGGTCGACGGGAACCAGACCCAGACCGTGCACGGCAACCAGACCGAGCGCGTCGACGTGAACCAGACGCTCACGGTCGACGCGAACCGGACCGTACACGTCAAGACGAATTTCGAAGAGAAGGTCCTCGGCACCGAGACGCGCCACACCGTCCAGGACGTCACGGAGACCTTCTCGGCCAACGAGACGCGCACGGTCACCGGCGACGTGACGGAGACCATCACGGGGACCGAGAAGCGCGACATCACCGGCGACCAGACCGAGACGATCGGCGGCAACCACACCGTCACGATCAGCGGCAGCTCGACCGAGACGGTCACCGGGAGCTGGACCCGCTCCGTCGACGGCGGGATCACGACGCTCACCCCGGCGTCCTTCTCGATCACCGCGCTCGCCGGGCACAGCGTCACGGCGACGGGCGGGATCACCTACATCGCGCCGGCGGGCATGGTCGTCATCGCGCCCGGCGGCGTGAAGCGCGTGGACAACTTCTGGGACGTCTACTGCGGCAAAGAGATGAACATGGGGATGATCAGCACCGAGGCCTGGGTCTACAAAGAGGGCGCCTGCCTCGGGATCGCCATCGCCCTCGTCAGCATGAAGGCCGAGGACACCGTGATGGTGATGAGCGGCTGCGGCATCAAGATGGCCGACCACGTGGCCAAGCTGAAGACCATGACCACTCACCTCGTCCTCGAGGGGGCCGAGCTCGGCAACGAGTTCGTGCTGAAGGCGTAGCCGATGGCCGACGAGACGATCCTCTACACGTTCGAGTCCGCGGGCTTCCCCGACCAGAACCTCATCGTCCGCGAGGTCGTCGTCGACGAGGCGCTCGACCGCCCCTACCGCGCGCGCGTCGAGCTCGCGCACGCCGACATCGACGCGGACATCGCGCAGTACCTCGGCAAGGACTGCGTCCTCGAGATCCACCGCGGCGACAACATCCGCCGCGTGGTCGGGCTCGTGCGGCACGTGCGCGAGGCGGAGGACTCGCACAACGCGCAGCAGAACGTCCTGTGCGAGGTCGTGCCCGCGATGTTCCTGCTCTCGCTGCGCCGCGACACGCGCATCTTCCAGGAGAAGAGCGTCCCGGACATCTTGCAAGAGGTCTTGTCGAGCGGCCTGTCGCCCTACGGCCGCACCGTCGAGCTGCAGCTCGAGGAGACGTACGACCCGCGCGAGTACTGCATCCAGTACCAGGAGACCGACCTCGACTTCGTCGAGCGCCTCATGCAGGAGGAGGGCATCAGCTACACCTTCACGCACGAGGGCGACAAGGAGGTGCTGGTCCTGCGCGATCGCAACGGTCAGATGACCGACGTCGCGAGCGGCGCGCTCGTCGAGTTCCAGCCGCACAACCAGAACATCCTCGACGTCGAGCCGATCCACCGCTTCCGCGTCCGCCACCGCTCGACGATCACGAGCGTGGTCGCGCGCGACTGGGACTGGACGCGCGCCGGGTCGATGAAGGTCGAGGCCGAGGAGCGCGGCGCCGACCCCGCGGGGACCGACCGCGAGAGCTACGAGCAGGGCGAGGGCCGCTCGCTCACGATCACCGGCTACACCGGCACCGCCTACGGCAAGGAGGACTCGTCACGGCAGGCGCTGATCCGCCGTCAAGCACACGTGCGCGACGCGGTCGTCGGCTCGGGGGTCGGCGCGGTGATCCAGTTCGCGCCGGGCACCGTCTTCGAGCTGACCGGGCACGAGGTCGCGGGCTGCGACGGGCGCTACCTCATCACGAGCGTGCAGCACGTGAGCCGGCCCCCGGGGGTCGACGTGCAGGCCACGACGCCGGAGCCCTACCACAACCGCTTCACCTGCATCCCGATCGACACGGTCTACCGGCCCACGCGGCGCACGCCCAAGCCGCGGATCCCGAGCATCCAGACGGCGATGGTGACCGGACCGGGCGGCGAGGAGATCCACGTCGACGAGCACGGCCGCATCAAGGTGCAGTTCTTCTGGGATCGGCAGAACCCGGCCGACGAGACGAGCTCGTGCTGGGTGCGCTGCGAGCAGCCCTGGGCGGGGCCCGGCTGGGGCTTCTGGTACGTGCCGCGGATCGGGATGGAGGTCGTCGTCCACTTCGTCGACGGCGATCCGGACCGGCCGCTCGTCTCCGGCTGCGTGTACGACGGCGCCAACGCGCTGCCCTATCCGCTGCCGGCCGAGAAGACCAAGAGCACGATCAAGTCGAACAGCTCGCTCGGCGGCGGCGGCTTCAACGAATTCCGCTTCGAGGACCTCGCCGGCAGCGAGCAGATCTACACGCACGCGCAGAAGGACTACAACGAGGTCGTCGAGCACGACCACAGCACGCTCGTCCACAACGACCAGACGAACACGGTCGACGTGAACCAGACGCAGACGATCCACCAGCACCAGGTCGAGCAGATCGACATCGACCAGACGATGACGGTCGACGGGAACCGCAAGGTGCTCGTCGAGGGCAACTACGACGAGACGGTCGACGGGACCGAGACGCGCGTCACCACCGGCGACGTCACCGAGACCTTCGACGCCACCGAGACGCGGACCGTCTCGGGCGACCTCACCGAGACGATCAGCGGCAGCGAGACGGTCGACATCACCGGCAACCAGACCGAGACGATCGCGGGCAGCCACACGCTCGACATCACGACCGACATGACCCACACGATCACGGGCGCGTTGCTCAAGACGGTGGTCGGCGGGATCACCCAGACGACGACGGGCGCGTACGACGTCACCGCGGACGGCGGCTACACCGTCATCGCCCCCGCGGGCGTGAAGCTCATGGCCGCGGGCGGGGTCGCGCTGTCGGCGCCGGGTGGCGTCACGCACGTCGACTCGGAGAAGAGCTGGGTGGGCGTCTTCAAGTACGACGCGGGCGCGAACGCCTTCGGCTGGTCCTCCTTCAAGTTCGACGTGGTCGGGATGACCGTCGCGGTGGTCGGCCTCAAGACGAGCTTCTGCATGATCAACACCGAGGTCTACGCGGCGGAGCTCCACGTGACCTCGGGCACCGCGATCGGGACCTTCGGGACCTGGATCCGGAACGCCGGCGCGTCGGTCGAGGTGCTCCCGCAGTCCGAGGTCTAGGGCCATGCCCTGGATCGAGATCGCCGTCGGCGTGGGCATCGCGCTCCTCGTCGGGCTCCTCGCGCTGGTCTACTTCGCGGACCGCATCGGCTACGCGCGCGGCCTGAAGCAGATCGCGGCGGTCGGCGCGGTGTCCATCGCCCAGGCGCCCGACGGTCAGCCGATCCGGATCACGGGGAGGGTCCGCCTGATCGACGGCGGCCTCACTTCGCCGGTCTCGCAGCGGCCGTGCGCGGCGTGGCGCGTCGAGGTCGGTCAGCTGCAGCGCAACGAGCACGGCGCCTGGATGAGCGATCCCTACGAGATCGGCGAGAAGCACCGCTGCGTCGACTTCTTCCTCGAGGACACCAGCGGCGTCGCGCGCGTGGACGCGTCGAGCGTGGAGCTCTTCATGCCCGTCACGCCCGTCGCGCACGCGGGCAAGGCGGAGGCGGACGCGATCTGCGAGCGCCTCGAGGCCGGGGAGGGCGCCGTCGCGGTGCGCGAGGGCGGCGGCGTCTACAAGTTCCGGGAGGGCACGCTCGACGCGGCCGAGCGCGTCACGGTGACGGGCGTCGCGCGGTGGGAGGACGCCCCCGACGAGCCCGGCGGCGCGTACCGCGGGGGCGGGCGGCGCCTCGTCGTGCGCGCCCCGACCGACGGAGTCGTTCGCATCAGCGACGACCCCGAGGTCACGCGATAAGCTTCCGCCATGAGCAACCCGTTCGGGGGCGGTCCGCCGCCCGGTGGTCCTCCTCCTGGCGGCCCCTTCGGTCCGCCCCCCGGCGGCGGCGGGTTCGGGACCCCGCCTCCCGGCGGCGGTGGGTTCGGGCAGCCGCCCGGCGGTGGCTTCGGGCAGCCGCCGGGTGGTGGCTTCGGTCCGCCTCCCGGCGGCGGCGGCTTCGGTCCGCCGCCCGGCGGCGGCGGGTTCGGCCAGCCGCCCGCCGGCCCCGGAGGCTACGGCTCGCCCAACCCGTTCGGCGCGCCCGTGGCCCAGGCGATCCCGGCCGTCCCGATCAACCAGGGCCCCGCGATGTTCCTCGGGATCTTCGTCGCGATGTTCTGCGGCTGCGTGCCCGGCGGGGTCATCGCGATCCTCCTCGCGCACCAGGCCAAGCAGGCGGCCGACCGGGGCGACTCGGCCGGGGCCGAGAGCAAGCTGCGCCTCTCGTACATCGCGAGCGGCGCCTCGATCGGGCTGCTCTTCCTGGGCACGTGCCTCTACACGGCGCTCATGATCGTCGCCGAGATGTGAGCGTCACACGTCGCGGCGGGCGAGGAGCGCGGACGCCGCGATCATCGCGGCGAGGACGAGGCCCGGCGAGGCGGCGATGGCGGTGAACGGCGCGAGCCCGTCGCCGACGTCGTCGCCGAACGAGTAGAGGATCCCGACCGCCACGAGCACGCCGTGGTGCAGCGCGGCGTACGCGGCGGTGCCCATCCCGACGCGCGAGGCGTGGTCGCTGCGCTGGACCATCACGAGCCCGTTGGCGACGAGCGCGACGGTCAGGGGGATCGCGCTGATGGAGGCGAAGGCCAGCGTCAGCCAGAAGCCGCGGTCGTGGCCGGCGTTGCCGAGCTCCCCGACGCCGATCAGGAACCCGCCGAGCGCGCCCGCCGGGGCGAAGAAGAAGAACGTCAGGATCGCCCAGGCGATGCCGAGCACCGCGGTCCCGAGCACGAACCAGGCGCGGCCCTGCCGGCGCGGAGACGTCGACACGACCGCCGACCGGAACGCGCCCCCGGCGACCGCGCGCTTGCCCGGCTCCCCGATCCACCGGTCGCGCGCCGTCCACGCGATCGCGGTCGCCGCGCCGGTGAGCGCGACGAACAGCGTGAGCGCGGCGAGCATGTAGAAGCCGAAGATCATGGAGGGCGCCTCCTCGGCCCGCTCGATCGTACGCGCCCCGCGCGCGCGTCATTCCCCGGCGGCGTCGAGGGAGCGCTGCCAGCGGAGGGCCACCGCGACGAGGATCCCGAGGATCAAGAGGACGTGCAGCCCGCCGCCCGCGGTCGCGAGCATGGCGTTGCCCATCGCGAGCTCGGCGAACTGCGCCACGCCGACCTGCCTCGACTGCGCCGCCGCCACCAGCGCGTTGACGCCCACCGTCGCCGGGTAGCTGAAGAGCGCGAGCACGGCGACGAGGACGATCGCGAGCCACGGCGGGTGCGCCGAGCCGTCGACGGCGCGCCGCACCGCGTAGACTGCCACGCCGACCTCGAGCGCGAGGCGAACCAACAGGAGCGCCGCGCCGAGCGCGAGGGCGACCGGGGGGGACGTCGCGATCAGCGCGATCGGCAGCTGCAGCACCGTCGGCAGGAGGCCCGTCGCGTACATGCCCACGAACCCGAGGGCCATCCAGCTCGCGCCACGCAAGGCGCTCGCGCGGTCGAGCGATCGATCTTCCATCGTCTCCGGAGGAGATACGCCCGGGGCGCCGCCAGGCTCCCCGCGGCTACGCCGCTTCCGCGGCGACGTCGACCTCGACGAGGAGGTCCCCGGCCCCGAGCGCGTCGCCCGTCTTGACCGCGATCCGCGCGACGGTGCCGCTCACGGGGCTGCCGACCACCGTCTCCATCTTCATCGCGCTGAGCACGACGAGCGGGTCGCCCTTCGCGATCGTGTCGCCGACGGCGACCGAAACCTTCACCACGCTCCCCGGCATCGGGGCGCCGACGGAGCCCGGCTCGAGCGTCGCGCGCTCGCGCTCCTTCACCGTCGCGGTGGCCGCGCGGTCGCGGACGCGGACCTGCCGCGGCTGGCCGTTGAGCTCGAAGAACACCGTGCGTCGACCCGTCTCGTCGAGCTCGCCGACCGCCTTGAGCACGATGATGAGCGTCTTGCCGCGCTCGATCTCGACGCCGACCTCCTGCCCGATCTCGAGCGGCGCGAGGAACACGCCCGTGGGCAGGTGCGAGATGTCGCCGTACTCGGTCCGGTGCTCCCGGTAGACCCGGAAGACGCTGGGATAGAGCGCCGCGCTCATGACGTCCACGTCGCGGATCCGCGCGAGCGGGTGGTCCTTCACGAGCTGCGCCTTCAGCGCCTCGAGGTCGGTGGGCTCGAGCTCGACGCCGGGGCGGCCCTCGATCGGCGGGCGCCCGCGTAGCACGTCGGTGCGCAGCGGCTCGGGGAAGCCGCCGAGCGGTTGCCCGAGGCGGCCCTCGAGGAGCTCGACCACGCTCGACGGGAACGAGAGCGACTTGGCCTGCTCGCGGACGTCGTCCTCGGTCAGGTCGTTCTGCACCATGAACTGCGCGAGGTCGCCGACGACCTTGGAGCTCGGCGTGACCTTGATGATGTCCCCGAGGAGCCGGTTGGCCGCGGCGTACGCGCGCTTGATCGACGCCCAGCGGTGCGCCAGCCCGAGGGCCTGCGCCTGGAAGCGGAGGTTCGTGTACTGCCCGCCGGGGATCTCGTGGTCGTACAGGTCGGGCGCGTACCCGGTGAGCCCGGTCTCGAAGGGCGCGTAGATCTCGCGCGTCCCCTCCCAGTACGTGTTGAGCTGCATCAGCGCGTCGGAGTCGAGCGAGGTGTCCCGCTCGGTGCCCTCGAGCGCGCCGAGGACCGCGGCCATGGTCGGCTGCGAGGTGAGGCCCGCCATCGCGGGCAGCGCGAGGTCGACGACGTCGGCGTCGGACTCGGCGCACGCGATCATCGACGCGACGCCGGTCCCCGCGGTGTCGTGCGTGTGCACGTGGATCGGCATGCGCGGGAACGCGCGGCGGAGCGCCGTGACCAGCATCTTGGCGGCGCGCGGCTTCAGGAGCCCCGCCATGTCCTTGATGTTCAGGACGTGGATCCCGAGGTCGACGAGCTGCCCGGCGAGGTCGACGTAGTACGACAGCGAGTACTTCTTGCGCGACGGGTCGCTGACGTCGCCCGTGTAGCAGAGCGAGGCCTCGATCACGCCGCCCGCCTCGCCGACCGCGTCGATGCCGAGCTTGAGGTTCTCGACGTAGTTCAGCGAGTCGAAGATCCGGAACACGTCGATCCCGTGCTCCTTGGCCATCCGCGCGAACGCGAAGATCAAGTTGTCGGGGTAGCTCGTGTAGCCGACCGCGTTCGCGCCGCGCAGCAGCATCTGGAAGGGGATGTTCGGGACGGCCTCGCGGAGGCGGTCGAGCCGGTCCCACGGGCACTCGTTGAGGAAGCGGAGCGCGACGTCGAAGGTCGCCCCGCCCCACATCTCGAGGCTGAAGAGCTGCGGCATCAGGCGCGCCGTCGCGGGCGCGATGCGCGCGAGGTCGGTGGTGCGGACGCGCGTCATGAGCAGCGACTGGTGCGCGTCGCGCCACGTCGTGTCGGTCACGAGGAGCCCGCGGTGGTCGCGGACCGCCTCGGCGAACGCCTCGGGCCCGCGCGCGACGAGGATCTCGCGCCAGCCCTGCGGCGGCGGCGCGTCCACGTCGACCTTCGGCACGATCGGCTCCACCTTCGCCGGCTTCACCGCGCTCATCCCCGGCACGACGGGGCCGTTCACGGCGACGTCGGCGAGGAAGCGCAAGAGGCGCTGCGCCCGGTTGCGGCGCTGCGGGAACTCGAAGAGCGCCGGCGTGTCGTCGACGAAGGTCGTGTCGGTGTCCCCCGCGAGGAAGCGCGGGTGCGTCAAGACGTTGTGCAGGAACGGGATGTTCGTGCTCACCCCGCGGACGCGGAACTCGGCGAGCGCGCGGCGGAGCTTCTGCGCGGCGCCGTCGAACGTCAGCGCCTTCGCGGTGACCTTCACGAGCAGCGAGTCGTAGTCGGGGCTGACGCGGGCGCCCGCGTAGCCGGTGCCGCCGTCGAGTCGGATCCCCATCCCGGCGCCCGAGCGGAAGACCTCGATGCGGCCGGTGTCGGGCTGGAAGCCCTTGGTCGGATCCTCGGTCGTGACGCGGCACTGGATCGCGACGCCGCGCGTGGTGATTCCGTCCTGCGTGAGGCCGAGCTCCTCGAAGGTCGCGCCGCCGGCGATCCGGATCTGCGACTGCACCAGATCGATGCCGGTCACCTCCTCGGTGACGGTGTGCTCGACCTGGATCCGCGGGTTGGCCTCGATGAAGTAGTAGCGGCCCTCGCGGTCCACGAGGAACTCGACGGTGCCCGCGTTCCTGTAGCCGACGGCGCGCGCGATCTTCACCGCGTCCGCGCAGAGCGCGTCGCGCACCGCCGGGTCGAGCGCGTGGGCCGGCGCCATCTCGACGACCTTCTGGTGGCGGCGCTGCACGCTGCAGTCGCGCTCGAAGAGGTGGATCACCTCGCCGGTCGCGTCGGCGAGGATCTGCACCTCGACGTGGCGCGGGTGCTCGACGAAGCGCTCGATGAAGACCGTGCCGTCGCCGAACGCGGCCTGGGCTTCGGAGCGCGCGCGGTCGAAGGAGCTCTCGAGCTCCGCCTCGCTGCGGACCACGCGCATCCCGCGGCCGCCGCCGCCCATCGCGGCCTTCACGATGAGCGGGTAGCCGGCGTCCTTCGCGAACGCGCGCGCCTCGTCGAGCGTCGCCACCGGACCGTCCGTCCCGGGCACTGTCGCGACGCCGGCCTTGGCGGCGAGCTCGCGCGCGGCGGTCTTGTCCCCGAGCGCCTCGAGCACCTCGGGCGAGGGGCCGACGAACGCGATGCCCGCCTCCTGGCACGCGCGGCTGAAGTGCGGGTTCTCGGCGAGGAAGCCGTAGCCGGGGTGGATGGCGTCGACCTCGGCCATCTTCGCGATGCGGATGATCTCGTCGATCGCGAGGTACGCGCCGACCGGGCTGAGGCCCTCGCCGACGAGGTAGCCCTCGTCGGCCTTGTACCGGTGCAGGTGCACCCGGTCCTCGTGGCTGTAGATCGCCACGGTCGCGAGGTTGAGCTCGGTCGCGGCGCGGAAGACGCGGATCGCGATCTCGCCGCGGTTCGCGCACATCAGCTTGGACAGCGTTCGGGTCACGCGGACCCTTTAGCACGGTCGGCGCTCAGCCGAAGCGCCAGCCCGCGCTCAGCTCGAAGGCGCCGAGCACGTTGAGGAAGTCGGCGTTGATGAAGCCGGGGAGGGTGGTCTGCGCCTCTTCGCGGCCGAAGAGGATGTCGAGGCGGAAGCCCCCTCGCATCATGAAGATCGGGCCCGGCATCAGCATCACGCCGAGGAGGACCTGCGCGACGCCTCCGTACTGGATGTAGTCGATGCTCGCGCCGGCTCCGACGCCCGCTTCGCGGTTGCCGACGATCCCTCCGAGGCCCACGCCCGCGTAGCCGCCCATGCCGGTCATGAAGTCGGTCTGGAACAGCGCCTGGATCGCGCCCTGGAAGGCGACGGTCTGCTGGCTCGCGACGCCGCCGGTCTCCGTCCGCAGCCACTGCAGGCCGGCCTGGAGCCGGAGCTCGAGGAAGTCGGTGACCATCACGCCGCCGACGAGCGCGGGGACGAAGTAGAGCTGGAACTGATCTTGACGCATCCCGCCGTCGGGCGTGATCTGGTTGTAGGCCAGCGACCCGGGCAGGTTGATCGAGAACTCGCCGCGGCCGGCGATGTTCAGGGTCTCGTCGCGGACGGTGTAGCTGCCGCCGTACTGCGCCTGGGCGTGGCCCGCTCCGAGGGTCACGGCGAGGGCGAGGCTGGCGAGGGCGAGCGTCGAGCGTGTCGCGGTCATGGTTCCTCCGCGGACATCCTACCGCTTCGCGAGCGGGAGGAAGACGCCGTGGAAGGTGGGCGGCGTGTGGTGCCCCAGCCACACGCGCGCGACCGGGCCGTCCTCGGGGCGCGCGCCGTCGAGCACCGCGACGTAGCTCTCGTGTCGGACGGCGTCGTAGACGAGCGTCAACGCCCACCCGCCGGCGTCGCCGGGGACGAAGACGGGCTCGGAGGGGCGGTGGTCGACGGGGAGCTCCCAGACGCGCTCGCCGCCGCCCTCGACGTCGACGCGGGCGATGCGGCAGCGCGCCGCGTCGCTCGCCACCCAGATCGAGTCGACGCGCGCGCCGGCGTGGCGCGGGTCGATCGTCGGGAACTCGCACGGCAGGTCCGAGAGGGGCTCGGGCGCCGACAAGGTGCGTTGCGAAGGACGAAGGACGGAGCGCACGAGCTGGCCCTGGCGCACGGGGACGCCCGGCTCGCGGAGGGCGTCGAGGGACGCGAAGTCGGGGTAGCGCACCCAGTCGATCACGAGCTCGTCGGGGCCCCGCTCGTAGGCGTTGCCGAAGTGCCAGACCCAGAAGGGATCCACGTGGAAGCGGACGACCCGCTCCGGCGCGTCGATCGGGATGACGATCACCTCGGCGCCGTCCTCGGGCGACCAGCGGAAGTAGTCGTTGAAGTCGCCGACCCCGAGGAGCCCTCGCCATCGGACGATCCGCGCGGGCGCGACGAAGAAGATCAGGTGCCGCTCGGTGGCGATGAAGTCGTGGAGCATCACGGGCCGCTCGAGCGGGACCGTGGTGAGCCGCGACGCGGGCCCGACGTCGGGGAGGGCGTAGACGTCGAGCAGGGTGCGCGCGCCGACGCGCTGACCGAAGTTGTAGGTCGTGCGCCGGCTCGCGACGCGGTGCGGGTGCGCGCTGAACGTCCCCGCGACGACGCCGTCGAGGTCCGTGGCGCCGACGGTGGCGAGGTCGTCGAGCGTCACCTCCGTGGGGAGGCTCGCCTCGAACAGCGCGAGCAGCCGCCCCTGCCACGCCATCACGCTCGTGTTCGCGGCGTTCTTCATCCGGCGGCGCAGCCCGTTCCAGGTCCGCGCGACCTGCCCGGCGTTGGTCCCGTAGAGGGGGCGACCGCGGCGGCGCTCCTCGGCGAGCTCGGCGGACTCGATCACGCGATGCGCGCCTCGCGCGCGACCGCCCTCGAGGTGGACCGCGAGCAGCGCTCCGTCGCCCTCGAACAGGTGGGAGTAGGGCTTGCCGAAGCTCTCGAGGAGGCCCGGTCCGTTCCGGAGCAGGGTGCCCTCGAGCCCCTGCGGCAACGTCCCCTCGACGCGGAGCGGCTCGTAGCCGTGCTCTCGGGTGAGGCTGGTCGAGAAGCGCGCGTGGGACGCGCGCGGGTCGGAATTCGTGGGCGAAACGGCGGGTTCGACGAGGAGCATGGCGACCTCCAGTGAGCGTGAGCACTGCTTACGTAAGCGTTGCTCACGTTCCGGTCAAGCGAGTTTGTGAGCAGTGCTCACGAAAAGTCTGCTACCCCGTGGAGCGATGGCGCGACGCAGCGATCTCCGGGAGGCCCTCGTCGAGGCCGCGATCGAGGTGATCGACGAGCAGGGGCTCGAGGCGCTCAGCGTGCGCGAGGTCGCGAGGCGCGCGGGGGTCTCGTCGGGGGCGCCCTTTCGGCACTTCCCCGACAAGACCGCGCTGCTCACGGGCGTCGCCGAGGACGCGATGCGCCGGTTCACCGAGCACACCGAGGCGGCGATGGCGGGGGTCGGGCCCGACCCGCTCACGCAGTTCCAGGCGCTCGGGGTCGCGTTCGTGCGCTTCGCCGTGGAGCACCCCGCGCACTTCCGCGTGATGTTCCGGCCCGACCTCGGCGGTCCCGCCCTCGACGAGCTGCGCGAGGCCTCGCGCGCGCGCTTTCGCGAGCTGATCGTGCTCGGCCAGGCCGCGGGTGGTCTCCGCGCCGGGGATCCGGAGCCGATCATGCTCGCGGCCTGGGCCATCGTGTACGGCCTCGCGCGGATGTACGCGGACGGCGTGATCGCGGGGCTCGGTCTCGCGGAGGCGCCACCGGAGGTGCTCGCCGAGATCGTGACGCGCGCGCTCGGTCAGGGCATCGAGCGCCCCGCCGAAGGGTGAGCCGGATCAGGGTCCCGTGGGCGCCTCGAGCAGCGCGTCGCGCTCCTGCGCCCAGCGCTCGTCGAGCTCGCCGCGCGCCAGCGTGTAGCGCAGGTGCGCCGCGACCTCGGCGGCCCGCGCCGCGTGGGTCGGCCCGACGAGGTGCTCCTTCAGCTCGGGGTCGTGAGCGTGGACCATCGCCTCGCCACGCCAGACGATCGCGGCGTCGTCGGGCCCGCGGACGAGCCCCCAGTGCACGGCCCACGCGGCCTGCGCGAACGTGAGCCGCTCGCGCTCGAGGAGGAGCCGGGTCAGCGCGGTCAGCTGCCCGTCGTACCAGGGGTCCACGTACTTCAGCTCGCGCGAGTAGAGGACGGCGTTGTGGAAGTACTCGGCCACCGTGAGGAGGCCGTCGAGCCCGAGCCGATCGACCACGCGGTAGAGCAGCTCGAGCACCCGCTCGCCCATCCCCAGCCCCGGCGCGTCCTGACCGGGCAGCCGCAGCCGCTCCTCGGTGAACCGACCGTTCGGGTTGCGCAGCCCCAGCCAGTCGACGGTCAGGACCTCCCACGCGCGGTCCACCCCCTCGACGTGGAGCCGGTCGCGCCGGACCACCAGCTCGAGCAGGCGCCCGGTCGCTCCGTCGGGGTCCGTCCCGTCGAGCAGCAAGGTGTGGCGCTCGTCCACCGCGTGCGAGTGCATCGTGAAGTGGTCCCAGCCCCGGCGCCGGACCGCGTCGAAGAAGCCGTAGCGATCGAGCGCGAGCCGCAGCCCCTCGTCCCCGTAGAAGTCGAGGAAGCGGCGGCCGCCGTCCTTGTCGAGCAGCTCCGCGTCGGTGAGCGTGAAGGTCGCGTCCATGCTGGAGCGCATGAGCTCCACGCGGCTGAGCGCCCGGGCCACCCTGCGATACTTGGCCGCGTATCGCGTCACCCGGGGGAGGCTAGCAGGTCCCGACGCGTGGTGTATTCTGCGCCCGATGGTCGGCGATGCCTTCGCCAAGCGCCGCGTCGGTGAAGTCATCGACGGGCGTTATGAGCTCAAGCGACTCCTCGGGGTCGGGATGACGGGTGCCGTCTACGAGGCGCACCACAAGTACACGCATCAGCGCGTGGCCGTGAAGGTCATGCACCAGCAGCTCGTCTCGGACGACAACGCGGTCGCGCGCTTCCTCCGGGAGGCCAAGTCGGTCGCGAAGATCGGGCACCCCGCCATCGTGGAGGTGCTCGACGCCGGCGAGACCCAGGATCGGATGCCGTTCGTGTGCCTCGAGCTGCTGCACGGCCGCTCGATGGGCCGGGTGCTCCAAGAGAACAGCCGGATGCCCTACGACGAGGTCATCGCGATCGGGCTCGACATCCTCAGCGGGCTCGCCGCCGCGCACTCGGTCGGGATCGTCCACCGCGACATGAAGCCGGACAACATCTTCGTGCTCGAAGACCCCTCGGGCGGGTCGCGCGTGAAGATCCTCGACTTCGGGGTCGCCAAGAACCTGCAGAGCACCGGGGCGAGCGGCGTCCTGACCAAGCCCGGCGCGACCATCGGCACGCCGTCCTACATGAGCCCCGAGCAGGCGCGCGCGTCCACCATCGACGAGCGCACGGACCTGTGGTCCACCGGCGCGCTGCTCTTCCACGCGGCCGCGGGTCGGCCGCCGTTCCACGAGAACAGCATCCCCGCGCTCCTGCTCAAGCTGGTCACGTCGCGGCCCGTCCCGCTCGGCGAGCTGTGCCCCGACGCGCCGGCCCGGCTGCAGCGAGCGGTCGACGGCGCGCTCGACCCGAACCTCGAGACGCGCTTCCAGACGGCCGCCGACATGGCCGCCGCGCTCGCCGCCAAGTAGGCGCGCCACTTTCTGGCTGCCCTCGGATCGCCGCTCGTAGAGTGGTCGAATGCTCCAAACCTTCCGCCGCCGCCGGGCGCTGCGCCGCGGGGTCTCGCTCCGCTGCCAGGCCGTCCTGATCGATCCGTTCCGACACGTCGGGACCCGCCTCGTCGACCTCTCTCACCAGGGCGCGATGCTCGACTGCGACGTCGCGCTCGTCGAAGGTGACGAGCTGATCCTCAGCTTCGAGATCGGCGCGCAGGTCGTCGACACCGTCGCCGAGGTGAAGAACGTCACCTGGGATCTGCGCCGCGCCGGGCTCGCCTTCACCGAGATGGACTGGGAGTCGCGGGTCGCGCTCTTCGTCGGCCTCGCGGGGGTGCCGCCGAAGGCGCCGCTGGTCCGCCCGGCGATCGACTACGCGACGACCGTCCGGCGCATCGCGCTCGCGTGATCGCGGGGGCGAAGCGCGTTACGGTCGGCCCCGGATGGCGCGCGCTCCCCACCTGCTGTTGCTGATCGCGGCGCTCGCGCCCGGCCGCGCCTACGCGCAGGACGAAGCGGCCGAGCCCGTCCCGCCGACCGAGGCGACGGAGACCATCGAGGCGACAGGGGCGACGGAAGAAGAGCCGACCGAGGCGGAGGCCGCGCCGGGCGAGGCCGAGCCCGCCGAGGCGCCGGAGGCCTCGGCGCCGGACGAGGCCGACCACGTGCGCGGCGCCACGCAGGGCGAGGACGTCGTGCGCACCTTCGGCGACGCGATCAACGAGCTCGGCGAGGTGCTCGCGGAGAGCGACGCGCCGACCCACCGCATCCACTGGAACCCGAGCTGGCCGCGGTATCGCTTCGACGAGCTCGCGATCACCGTCGGGGCGGGCCTCACGATCCTCTTCGAAGAGCTGCTGCCCACGCGGACCGACGCGAACTGGCAGGCGGTGACCGACTTCGACCTCGAGGTCGCCCGCGCGCTCTCGCTCGGGAGCTGGCAGGAGCGCGACGCCGTCGAGGAGCTGAGCAACGGGATCGTCGCGGGCCTCATCGCGTGGCCCGTCCTCTTCGACGCGCTGATCTACGCGGGCCTGGGCGAGAATTCCTGGGACGTCGCGTGGCAGCTCTCCCTCATCGGCCTCGAGGTCTTCTCGCTCAACCACGTGCTCAACGTGCTCGTGCGCGTCCTCGCGCGGCGCGAGCGGCCGCTCGGGCAGTTCTGCCGCGAGGATCCCACCTACGACGATCCGATCTGCGCCGATCAGCCCCCGGCCGAGAGCTTCTGGAGCCCGCAGGTCTCGAACGCGTTCGCCGGCGCGGCGCTCGTCTGCATGTACCACGACGCCCTCGACCTGTTCGGCGAGACGTGGTCGGACGGGCTCGCGTGCGGCACCGCCGTGGCGGCCGCCGCGACCACCGGCCTCTTGCGCATCATGAGCGACCAGCACTGGGTCACCGACGTGCTCAGCGGCGCCGTCGTCGGGACCGCGATCGGGATGATCGTCCCCTGGGTGCTCCACTTCCAGGGCGGCGCGCGGCCGCCGCTGGGCGGCAACGACCCGCCCACGATCACCGTCTTGCCCATGATGGGCACCGACACTCTGGGCGTCAGCGTGATGGGGTTGCTGTGAGCGAAGCGTGGCGAATCGAGGGGGGCTTCGGCCTCGAGCGGCTGGTCCTCGGGCCTCACGAGGCGGGCGAGCCCGGCCCGGGTGAGGCGCGCGTGCGGATGACCGCGTGGAGCCTCAACTACCGCGACCTGCTCATCGTCACGGGCGCCTACAATCCGAAACAAAAGTTGCCCCTCGTCCCGCTCTCCGACGCGGTCGGGGTGGTCGAGGCGGTCGGCCCCGGGGTCCACCGCGTCGCGGTCGGCGACCGGGTCTGCCCGGCGTTCGCGTCGGCCTGGATCGACGGCCCCGTCAGCGTGGACGGCCTCCGCTCCTCGCTCGGCAGCCCGGGCGACGGCGTCGGGCTGCGGGCGCGGTGCCTGCCCGCCGAGGGGCTCGTCCCGGTGCCCGGCTACCTCACCGATCGCGAGGCGGCGAGCTTGCCGTGCGCGGCGGTGACGGCGTGGAACGCGCTGTTCGAGTCGGGCGACGTCGGCCCCGGCCAGACGGTGCTTGTGCAGGGGACCGGCGGGGTCTCGAGCTTCGCGCACCAGCTCGCGCAGCTCGCGGGCGCCCGCGTGATCGTGACGTCGAGCTCGGCCGCGAAGCTCGAGCGCGCCAAGGCGCGCGGCGCCTGGCAGACGATCGACTACCGCGCCGATCCCGACTGGGGGACCACCGCCCGCAAGCTCACCGGCGGCGTCGATCACGTGATCGAGGTCGGGGGCGCGGGCACCGTGGAGCAGTCGCTGAAGGCCGTCCGGCCCGGCGGCACGATCAGCGTCATCGGGATCCTCGACGGCGCGGCCGGCGAGCTCGCGCTCACGCGCGTGCTGATGAACGCGATCCGGATGCAGGGCGTGTTCGTCGGCTCCCGCGGGATGTTCGAGCGCATGAACGCCGCGCTCGCGGCCTCGGAGCTGCGCCCGGTGCTCGACGACGCGCGCTTCGAGCTCGAGGCGCTCCCGGCCGCGCTCGAGCGCATGCAGGCGGGCGCGCACCAAGGCAAGATCACCCTGGGAGGCTGAAGGTGGTCTGGATCATCATCGGTCGGGGGACCAAGACCGAGCCGGTCGAGGGCGGCCTGTCGCTCGAACGGGAGTGCCCCTCGTGCGCACAGGTGAGCCGCTTCCGAGAGCGGAAGGCCGTCAAGACGTTTCGCCTCTACATGCTGGACGTCTTCGACTACGACGAGCAGCGCGTGATGGCCTGCGGCGCGTGCGGGACGCTCTACGCGACCGACGAGCTGGGCCGTCCGTCCCACGAGACGGCGAGCGGTTGGCGGGGCGCGCTCGCCGACGCGGCGGCGCAGGTCACCGACGCGGTGGGCAAGGCGGGCGTCGCGCTCGGGCCGGCGGCCCAGAAGGCGGGCGAGGCGCTCGGGCCGGCGTGGGAGCGGGCGAGCGAGAACGCGCGCGACCTCTTCGGCGAGGCCCGCGAGGGGATCGCCCCGCTCGCGAAGAAGGCGTCCGAGAGCGTCGGGGACGCGCTGCGCCGGCTCCGCGCCGAGGTCGGGGATCACGACGACGACGAGGACCGAGACGACGACGCCGACGTGCCGGAGTCCGCGCGCGAGACCGACCCCGAGAAGGCCGCCGTGCTGCGGCGCTTCGAGGAGCTCGAGCGGAAGATGAAGAAGGACTGAGTCCGACGACGCGAAGCGTCGGAGGATCTCAGTGGGGAGCGCGAGGGGCTTGCCCCTCGCCGGAGAGAAATCGCCGGAGGCGATTTATCGACAGATCTTGAGACGAGGGGGCACCAGGAGTGCCATCCTCGTCGCGGAGTCAGCGCAACCTTGGAGGGGAACCCATGAACCAGCTAGGCACGGATCAAGCGAGCGGGAACGTCGACCCGCAGGACGCCGAGACGAACAAGATCATGGCTGTCCTGTCGTATTTCGGGATCTTCCTGATCATCCCTTACCTCAAGGCGAAGGACTCGCCCTTCGTCAAATTCCACCTGAATCAGGGGATCATCCTGCTCGTGGTCGGGTTCGCCGGGAGCATCGGGCTCGGCGTGGTCGGCGCCGTCCTCGGGATGGTGCTCGGCGACATCGGCTCGATGATCGGCTCGCTCCTGTCGGCCGTGTGGTCGCTCGCGACCTTCGTCCTGTTCGTCCTCGGCGTGCTGAACGCGCTCGGAGGCCGCGCCAAGCAGCTCCCGGCCGTCGGCGGGCTGTTCACCGCGCTCAAGTGATGTGAGTCGGCGACGAAGGGGTCGCGCGCCTGCGCGGCCCTCGTCGCCGACCGCTCAGCGGACGGTGGGGAAGCCGAGCTCGGCCCACTCGCGCATGCCGCCGTTGGTCACGCAGATGACCTCGTAGCCGGCGGCCTCGAGGACGGCGGCGGCGCGCTGCGCGCGGCCGCCCATCGCGCAGTGCACGAGGACGGGGCGGTCCTTCGGGATCTCCGCGAGGCGTCCGTCGACCTGGTCGTGGGGGACGTTGAGCGCGCCCTGCACGTGCCCCTGCGCGAACTCGTCGGGCCCGCGCACGTCGAGGATCGTGCCGGTCTCGTCGAGGTGCCGCGCGTGAAGCTCTCTTGTGTCGATGCTCTGCATTGTCTTTCCTCAGGCCGACCCTTCGGCCTCGTCGATGGTGTCGAGCACGGACTGTCCATCGTCCTCGATGGTGTCCGACAGCTCCTTCGATCGCTCGCCGCGCTCCGGCGCCGGCCCGGCCGCGGCCGGGAGCTCGTCGGCCGTGTCGCGCAGGTTCACGCCCTCGAGCTCGAGCTCGAGGTCCTTCACCATCGTCAGGAGCGCCTGGACGTCGGCGCGACGATCCGGATCCTTCTCCAGGCCGGCCTGGATGACGCGGTCGAGCGACGCCGGCAGGTAAGGGCGCACCTCGCTCGGCCAGAGCGGCTCCGCGTTGACGATCGCGGCGAGCTGCTCGACGACGCTGCCGCCGAGGAACGGCAGCTCGCCCACCACCATCTCGTAGAGGACGACCGTCGCCGCCCACGCGTCGGTGCGGTGGTCGATCTCTCGCCCGGAGCCCTGCTCGGGGGCGAAGTAGCCCGGCGTCCCGATCAGATCGCCGCGCTGCGTGATCGCGGGGGTCTCGGCCCCGAGCACGCGCGCCACGCCGAAGTCCACGAGCTTCACCCGGTCGCGCCGCACGAGCACGATGTTCTCGGGCTTGACGTCGCGGTGGACCACGTCGGCCGCGTGCGCCGCGGCGAGGCCCGCGAGGACCTGCCTCGCCACGATGAGCGCGTCGGCGAGGGGCAGCCGTCGCTCCCGGTCGAGCCGCTGCGAGAGGGGCTCCCCGCGCAGCAGCTCCATGACCATGTAGGGCAGGCCGTCCGCGGTGACCCCGACGTCCCAGATCTGGACGACGTTGGGGTGATCGACGCGCCCCGTGGCCTGCGCCTCTCGCACGAACCGATCGCGCACGCGCGCGGACTTGGCGAGATCCCCGAGCAGCACCTTGAGCGCGACGTCGCGGCCGATCTTCGCGTGCCGCCCGCGATAGACCCGGCCCATCGAGCCGCGGCCGAGCTCCTCGAGCACCTCGTACTTGTCGTCGAGCAGCGATCCGACGAGGCCGACGTCGTCCACCACCGCGCGCCGCGTCGTCTCGGTGTCGAAGAGCGCGCCGCCGGTCATCGGGCACGCCTTCAGCCCGACCTCGTGGGGCAGCTGACAGTGCGGGCACGGGCGGAAGTGGACGGACGCCACGGGCTGACTGTACGTCTTCGAGGGCCCTCAGGTCACTGAGGTGTCACTCCCGCGCCGGTCAGCCCGAAGAGCCGCTCCGCGTTGCGGTGGTAGAGGTCCTCGAGGACCTCGCGCGGGAGGTCGATCCCGTCGATCGTCCAGTCGCCCTGGATCGGCGTCGGGTGTCGGAACCGGCGATCCGCGGTCTCGAAGTAGCGCCAGTGCGCTTCGTAGAAGACGGGGATCCGCGCCGGCGGGTCCGGGTCCTCGCCGGCCGAGCCCAGCACCCAGCTCCCCGAGCGGCCCATCTGCACGTCCGTCCCGAACAGGATGCGCTCGCGCCACCGGATGAAGAGCGCGCGCATCCGGCCTGGGTCGTGGCGGCCGATCTCGGGGACGCGCGCCCCCGTCTCGACGTAGAGGTTGTCGTAGCGCGCGAGCATCGCGCCGACGCGCTCGGGCTCCTCGGGGGCGTTGCCGAAGTGCGCCCCGAGGAAGCGCGTCTCTGGGTGTCGCGCGACGCGCGCCTCGTACTGGGCGAAGACCTCCTCCCAGCTCGGCCACCCCGGCCCGGAGAAGCTCCAGGACGGGTGCGCGCGGAGCTCGTCGATGCGCTCGTTGTCGTCGGTCGCCGGACGGAAGAAGGCTTGCGGGTCTCCAGTGTGGATCAGCACCGGGAGATCGAGCTCGCCGGCCACCTCGAAGACGACGTCGAGCCGCGGGTCGTCCACCGCGAGGAGCGATCCGTCGGCGAGCCGCGTCCCGAGCCCGAGCGACTTGAAGATCTTGAGCCCGACCCCGCCGCGGGCGCGGCAGGCGGTGAGCGTCTCGCGCGCGTACGCGGCGAAGCCCGGCTGCTCGACCCGCTCGAAGGCCACGTGGCAGTAGGGCCGCAGCCCGTCGCGGACCTCACCGCCGTTGGCGTTCAGCGCGAGCACGACCCCGTAGCGGGCGAACACGCCGCGGGCCTCCTCGGCGCGCTCCATCGGGACGTGGACGTGCACGTCGATCTTCGGGATCGGCGCGTACGCGTCCATGGGCCGCGAGGGTCGCGGCGCGGGCTCGCGCGGCCACAGCGCGAACCCCAGCGCGGCGAGCGCGACGGCCACCCCGACGGCGATCGCGACGCGACCCCTCGCGCCCGTCAGGGAGCGCAGAGGTTCCCCATCGGCACCGCGTCGGTCACCACGACGTCGTCGATGAAGCCCGCGTCGTCGCCGCTCGAGACCGAGCCGTCCTTCAGGTAGCGCCACTCCAGCGAGTGGCTGCCCGCCGCGACCGAGTAGGACTGCCGCGTCCACGTGGTCAGCGAGCCGGCCCAGCGATCCTGGAGCGCGCCGTCGAGATAGAATTCGAGGTAGTCGTAGCTCGACTCGCTGCTCACCCGACGCCAGAAGCTCACCGAGCCCGCGGCTCCGTACATGGCGGTGTAGAAGAGGCTCGTCGTCTGGCTGTGGGTGATCGCGCCGCTCCGCGCCGAGCGCGCGCCGCCGTGGGCCTGAGCGGTTGTCACGGTCCAGCTCGCGCTGCCGCTCGTCGTCCAGCCCGCGGGGAGCGCGGTCGCTTCGAAGCCCTCCGACGGCGTCGCGGGGGCGACGGTCACGTCGTCGATCCAGACGCGATCGTCGCCCGACGTCGAGGAGCCGTCCTTCACGTAGCGCCACTCGACGGCGTGCGCGCCGGGCGCGAGGACCACCGAGGACCGCGTCCACGCGGTCGTCCCGCTCCACTGGTTCTGCTGCACCCCGTCGACGAAGACGCGGAGGTAGTCGTAGCCGCTCTCGGTGCTCGTGTAGAGCCAGAACGAGACCTCGACGGCCACGCCGAACGAGAAGGACGCGGTCATCGTCGAGGTCGCCGAGCTCCCGATCGCGCCGCTGTGGGCGGCCATCGCGCCGCCGTGGAAGCGCGCGCCGTCGACCACCCACCCGAGCGTCGCCCCGACGGTCCAGCCGCCGGGGAGCCCCGACTCGAAGTCGTACGCGATCGACGTCGCGCCCGCGCCGCAGGCGCCCGCCGAGCAGTACGTCCCTCCGCTCACGCTGCACCCGGCGCAGTCCGGCGCGTTGGCGGCGGCGCAGGTCCCCGCGCGGCAGGCGTGGACCGAGCAGTCGGCCGGGTCGGTGTCGCAGCTCGTTCCGTCGGCGCGCGGCTGCGCGACGCAGGCGTCGGTGGCCGGGTCGCAGGCGCCCATCGCGCACACGTCGTCCAGGGAGGAGCAGTCGACGGGGGTCCCGGTGCAGGTCCCGGCGGAGCACCGGCCGTCGGTGCAGGCCACTCCGTCGTCGCAGGCGCTCCCGTCGGTGAGGGGCTGGCTGACGCACATCCCCGTCGCCCCGCTGCAGATCCCGACGGTGCACGGGCCGCTGAGCGCCGAGCAGTCCACGCCGACGCAGAGCGGCCCGGCGTCTTCGCCGGCATCGTCGAGGGTCGCGCCGCCGTCGACGTCCATCGACCCCGCGTCGAAACCCGTCGGCCCGGCGTCGAAGCCCATGGAACCCGCGTCGAAGCCCGTCGGGCCTGCGTCGAAGCCGGTGGGCACGGCGCCCGCGTCGCGCCCGAGGCCGCCTCCCTGAGCGCAAGCCACGAGGAAGAGGCAACCGGCGATCGAGCCGAGGGCGCGTCCGAGCATGAGCCGAACTTTCCCCTCGGCGGCGGGCGGTGTCGAGGTCGGCGGCTTGACGAAGCCCCCGACTCGTGCGGAATTTGGCCGCGTGAGGGCGCCGAGCGCTCCTGGGAAGCCGCACCGATGAGCCGCGCCGTTGCCGATGTCTCCATCACCGGCCCGCACTCCACCGTCGAGGAGGAGGCGGAGGTACGGCCCGTCGTCGTCGCCAAGGCCCCTCGCTGGCTGGCCCTCGACGTCTTCCGGTTCTTCGCCGTCCTCATGATGGTCCAGGGGCACGTCTTCACGACGCTGCTCGACTCGACCACGAAGGCGCAGGGCTGGTACGCGCACCACTCGGCGTTCCACGGCTTCACCGCCCCGATGTTCCTCTTCGGGGCGGGGCTCGCCTTCGGCTACACGACCTTCCGCAAGTGGGACGCCCACACCGCGGGCGGGGCCGCCGCGCTCAAGCGCTACAAGCGCTACGCCTGGCTGCTCGTCCTCGGCTACGGGCTCCAGCTGCCGACGCTGTCGCTGCGCGGCCTGCTCTCGATCGACGACCCCGAGGCGCTGTCCCAGCTCCTCCAGGTCAACGTGCTCCAGCACATCGGCGTGAGCCTCGCGATCGTTCAGCTCCTCGTCGGGCTCGTGAAGCGGCAGCGCGTCGTGATCGCGATCCTCGCGGTGCTCACCGCGATCTGCGTCTTCGCGGCCCCGTGGATCTGGGCCATCGACGTGAGCGGTCTGCCGATCGTGCTCCAGGGGTACGTCAACCAGGCCGGGCACAGCTGGTTCCCGCTGGTGCCGTGGGCGGGGTTCACCTACTCGGGGATCATCCTCGCGTGGCTGCTCGGCCTGCGCGGATCGACGGAGTCCATCAGCGGGCGCATGGCGTGGCCGTTCCTCGCCCTGGCGCTGCTCTTCATGATCGTCCCCGTCGTCATCGACCGGTTCGGCCCCTTCCCGTGGCCGCCGCACAACTTCTGGAAGACCAACCCGCTGTTCTTCTTCTGGCGCTTCGGGAACGTGCTGCTGGTGCTCTCCGCGCTCTGCTTCGCCGAGCGATACGCGGCCGCGCGGGGCTGGCTCGACCCGGACTACGGGAGCCGCGTCCTCGCCGCGATCCTGCCGTGGGTGAAGCTCCTCGCCGCCGAGAGCCTGGTGATCTACGTGGCGCACCTGCTGGTGCTGCACGGCTCGGTGCTCGCGCCCGGCCTCACGAGCAGCGGGACCGTGGCCTCCCACGAGCACGGGGTGCTGGTGGCGGCGCTGTGGACCCTCGCGATCATGGGCGCGATGGTCGTCATCTCGAAGGCGTGGGCCGAGCTGCGCAAGCAGTCCAAGGCCTTCACGGTGGTGCAGCTGACGATCGTGGGCGTGATCGTCCTGCTGTCGCTGACGCGCTGAGACTCACTCCTCTTCGTCGTCGTCGCCGCCTTCGGCCGCGGCGAGCCTCGCCGCCGCCTCGGCCGCGCGCTCTCGCGCCGCCGCCGCCGCCTCGGCGGCCGACCACGCCATCCGAGCCGCCTCGGCCGCCGCCGCGCGAGCGGCCGCCTCCGCCTGAGCGGCCTCCTGCGCCGCGGCCTCCGCGTCGGTCTGCGCGCGCGCCTCGGCCACCGCCTTGGCCTCTTCCTCGCGCTCGCGCTCGATCTCGCCGCGGGCCCGGTCCGCCTCTTCCTTGCGGGCGGCCACCGCCATCTTCTCGAGCTCGTCGAGGTCGAACGCCTCGGTGGACTCGGGGCTCGTCGCCACCGCCGCGCGCACCGCGGCGCCGTCGAGCTTGCCGAGGGCCGCGAGGGGGCCGGCCGCGTGACCGAGCGCTTCGCCGTGGCGCGCCGCGGCCCAGAGCAGCGCGGCCGAGCGGGCCCGGTGCTGCGCGAGCTCCGTCGACGCGAGCAGCCAGCCGCCCTCGATCCACGGCCACAGGGCCTTGTGGAACCCGGGGCGCCCGGTGCCCCCGGACTTGAGGCGGGAGAGCCGCACCATCGTGTCCTTGCGGGCGTCCGCGCGCGAAGAGCCAGCCGCCTCGAGCAGGAGGTGGGCGTCTTCGTCCTGCACGGCCAGGATCTGAAGGACCACGTGGTCGATCGTGACCTCCGGGTTCCCCTTCTCCGCGGCGTCCTTCGCGGCGCGCTCCAGCGCTGCGCTCGCGGTCTTCGTCAGTCGCTTCGCGAGCGTCTTGATCTCTACGCGCATGGTGCCTCCAAATTCGCGGGAGGGGATGGTACCCCATCGAAAGCGTTCGGAGATCGGCTTGGTGGCCTCGGAGGGCCGAAAGCGCCATCTCTTCGCCGAGAGGTCCACGCATGACGCACTACCGCGGAGATCCCGACCACTTCGCTCACGAGTGGATCGACGCCTGGAACGCCCACGATCTGGAGCGCGTCCTCGCCCACTGGGCCGAGGACTGCCTGTTCGTCTCCCCCGTCGCGGCTCGCCTCCTCGGCGACGGGACCGTGGTCGGCAAGGACGCCCTGCGCGCGTACTGGACGCGGGCGCTGGCCGCGAGCGGAGACCTGCGCTTCGACTTCGACACCGTGTACGGAGGCGTCGACAGCGTCGTGATCGGCTACCGGAACCACCGCGGGCAGCGCTGCGCGGAGTGGCTCCGCTTCGTCGACGGCTACGCGGTCGAGGGACGGGCCCACTACAGCCCCGCCTGATCCTGGCAGGGCGCTGAAAGCGCCCTGCCAGACGTGCCCGTGCCCGTGCCCGTGCCCGTGCCTGGCTCGCGATCATCGAGCGCTGCGACGAGGCGCCCGAGGAGCTGAAGCGCGCGGCCCTCGAGCACTTGGAACGCGTCGTGTCGATGCTCGTGAAGCTGATCGCGCGCGCACGCCGACGCCGTTCGGGCACGGGCAGGGGCACGGGCATGCGCGCTTCGCGCGCGGCACGGAAGCAGGCCTGCTACGAACGCTTGCCGGGGATCAGCGGGATCTCGACCGAGTCGCGATCCGTCCCGTCGTCGGGCGTGATCCACTGCGGTCGGGTCCCGCGGAGCGGCACGAGGTCGTCGGGCGGCAAGTCGCGGGGGGGCATGTTCAGGCGCTGCCGCGCGAGGGCGACGCTCTGCCCGAGCGGCTCGGCGTCGGTCGGCTCCGCGACCCGCCGGAGCACCTTCGCGAGCGCGAGGAGCATCTCGCGCGCGGTGCCGAAGCGGTTGCGGGGGTCGCGCTGCAGGGCGCGCTCGATCGTCTGCACCAGCGCGGGCGGCAGGTCGGGCCGGATCTCCTCGAGCGGCGGCACGTCGCAGGCGATGATGTTGCGCAGGCTGTCGATGTCGGTCTTGCCGGCGAAGAGGGAGCGGCTCGCGAGGACCTCCCACAGCACGATCCCGAGCGCGAAGATGTCGGACTGCGCGCTCGCCTCGAGCCCGTCGTCGATGAGCTCCGGGGCGACGTACGCGGTCTTGCCCTTGACCATCTCCGGGCGCGTGATCTTCGCGCGGTCCATCGCGCGGGCGAGGCCGAAGTCGGCGATCTTCACGATCCCGTTGAGGCCGATGAGCACGTTCCCCGGCGTCACGTCGCGGTGGAAGGTCGGCGCGACGTTGCCCCACGGGTCGGTCCGGGTGTGCGCGGCGTGGAGGCCGCGGAGCGACTCGATCCCGATCGCCGCGGTGAGGTGCCACGGCGCGTGCCACCCGGCCTCCTTGTACGAGGCCGACCAGCGGCCGAGGTCCACGCCCTCGACCCACTCCATCACGAGGTAGTAGTTGTCGAGGGTGTCGCGCCCGAAGTCGTGGATCTGCACGACGTTGGGGTGGTCGAGGGTCGCGCCCACGCGCGCCTCCTCGACGAACATCTGAACGAACTCGGGCTGATGGCTCAGCCCGCCGAGGATGCGCTTGACCGCCACGGGGCGGATGAAGCCGGCGGCGCCGCGGGTGACCGCGCGCCAGACCGCCGCCATGCCACCCTGGCCCGACCTCTCGACCAGCTGGTAGCGCCCGGCCAGCACCGTGCCTTCGGCGTCGAACACGATGCCGGCGAGGATAGCACCGACGTTGCCGTCGTCGTCGGCGCGTGGCATGAGCGCGCCGCATGCGACGGGACGACCTACGAAACGTGGCGATCATCGCCCACGTCGACCACGGCAAGACGACCTTGGTCGACGCGATGTTGCGTCAGACGGGCGCGTTCCACGCCCGGGCGAACCTCACCGACCGCGTCATGGACTCGGGCGACATCGAGCGCGAGCGCGGGATCACGATCCTCGCCAAGCAGGCGTCCGTCCGCGTCGGCGGGGTGAAGGTGAACATCATCGACACCCCCGGCCACGCGGACTTCGGGGGCGAGGTCGAGCGCACGCTGCGCATGGCGGACGCCGCCCTCCTGCTCGTGGACGCGGCCGAGGGCCCGCTCCCGCAGACCCGCTTCGTGCTGGGCAAGGCGATCGAGCTCGGCCTGCCGATCATCGTCGTCATCAACAAGATCGACCGCCAGGACGCGCGCCCCGAGGAGGTCCTCGACGAGGTGTTCGACCTGTTCTGCGAGCTCGAGGCGAGCGACGCCCAGGCGGACTTCCCCGTGCTCTACGCGATCGCGAAGGACGGCATCGCCAAGCGCGCGCTCACCGACGAGGACGACGGGCTCAAGCCGCTGTTCGAGCTGCTGATGGAGCGCATCCCCGCGCCCGAGGCCGACGGCGACGGACCGCTGCGGATGCTCGTCCACGACGTGCAGCACGACGAGTACGTCGGCCGCCTCGCGGTGGGGCGCGTCGATCGCGGCGCCATCGGCAAGGGCAGCATGGTCGTCCTCATCGGCGAGGAGGAGCAGAAGCGGGCGCGCATCGCGGCGGTCTACTCGTTCGAGGCGGTCGGCCGGGTCGAGGCCGAGACGGTCGGCGCGGGCGACATCTGCTGCATCGCCGGGCTCGAGAACGTGCAGATCGGCGACACGATCTGCGACCCCGAGCACCCCGAGCCGCTGCCCCGGATCAGCGTCGAGGAGCCGACCCTCAAGGTCGCCATCCACGTCAACACGTCCGCGATGGCCGGCCTCAGCGGCAAGTGGGTCACCTCGCGGCACCTCCGCGAGCGCCTCGAGCGGGAGGCCAAGCGCAACCTCGCGATGCGCTTCGAGCCGACCGAGGAGCCCGACCGCTTCATCCTCTACGGCCGCGGCGAGCTCATGATCGCGGTGCTGATCGAGACCATGCGCCGCGAGGGCTACGAGCTCGCGGTCGGCATGCCCGAGGTGGTGACCAAGGAGGTCGACGGCCAGCTCTGCGAGCCCGTCGAGCGCGTCGTCGTCGACGTGCCCGAGGAGTACGTCGGGGCGATCACCACGACCCTCGGCTCGCGCCGCGGTCAGCTCATGAAGATGGCCAACCTCGGCTTCGGCCGCGCGCGCCTCGAGCTCCGGGTGCCGTCGCGCGGGCTGATCGGCTTCCGCACGCACTTCCTCACCATGACGCGCGGGATGGGCCTGCTGAACACGCTGTTCGAAGGGTGGGAGACGGACACCGGCCCGATGCTCCGCCGCCCGAACGGCGCGATCGTCGCCGACCGCAAGGGCGTCGCGACGCCCTACGCGCTGTTCCACCTCCAGCCGCGCGGCGTTCTGTTCATCGCCCCCGGGACCGCGGTCTACGAGGGGATGATCATCGGGGAGCACAACCGCGAGAACGACCTCGACGTGAACGTCACGCGCGAGAAGAAGCTCACGAACGTGCGCGCCTCGGGCCGCGACGAGAACGTCGTGCTCTCGCCCCCGCGCCCCGTGACGATCGAGGGCGGGCTCGAGTGGATCGATCGCGACGAGCTGCTCGAGGTCACCCCCAACGCCCTGCGTTTGCGCAAGAAGATCCTCGACACGGCCCGGCGTCCGCGCCGGGATGGGCCGAAGAAGGCTTGAGTCGGGCTCGGAAGTGCTCTAGGAAACCCCGCGATGGGGATGAAGCATCAAATCCACCACGGCCTCGAGCTGCCGTTGGCGAAGAAGGCCATCGCGAAGGCGATGGAGGCCTACTCGGCCCGCTTCTCCGAGTACAACCCGTTCTTCAACTGGGTGACGGAGAACAAAGGTGAGGTCGGGTTCTCCGCCAAGGGCATGAAGCTCGAGGGGGAGATCGAGATCATCGGGCCCGAGGTCTACGTCGACCTCGACGTCCCGTTCGTCTTCCGGATCTTCAAGGGCCGGGCGATGGAGATCATCGACCGCGAGGTCCGCGCTTGGGTCGAGAAGGCGAAGAACGGCGAGGTCTAGCGGTCTCGGCGCTCGCCGAGCTGCTCGAGCCGCCCGAGGCCTGGCCCGATCGAGGGGTGCGCGCCTGGTGGGAACGAGCCCGCCCGATCGCGCTCGATCGCGCGCCGCGGGACGCCGCGCTCGCCCTCGGCGCGCGCGCCGATCGGATCGCCTACGCCTTCGCCGGCGGCTACGGCGCCGCCCTCGACGCGCTGCTCCCGGATCGGGACCGCGCGCGCACGGCCGCGCTCTGCGCCACCGAGGCGGGCGGCGTGCACCCGCGCGCGATCCAGACGGAGCTCCGCGACGGCCGCGTCCACGGCGACAAGACCTTCGTCACGCTGGCCGATCACGCCGACGATCTGCTGGTCCTCGCCAAGGTCGGGGACGACGACGCCGGGCGCCCGCGGCTCGTGCTCGCGCGGGTCGACGCGAAGAGCGACGGGGTCGCCCTCGAGCCGCTGCCCGAGATGCCGTTCGTGCCGGAGATCGGCCACGCCTCGGTCCGATTCGACGGCGCCGCGGCGACCCTCCTCCCCGGCGACGGCTGGGACGACTACGTGCGCCCGTTCCGGACCGTCGAGGACATCCACGTCCACCTCGCGTTCCTCGGCTGGCTGATCGCGAGCGGTCGCCGCTGGGGCGCGTTCGGGGACGCCACGCTCGAGGAGGCGCTCGCGATCGCGGCGGGGCTCCACGGGCTCGCCGTCGCCGATCCGCGCGAGCCGGCGACGCACCTCGCGCTCGCGGGGGCGATCACGGCGAGCGCCCGGCTCGTCGAGGGGCTCGACCTCGACGGGGTCCCGGCCGACGACCGTGTGCGTTGGGAGCGCGACCGCCGCCTCTTGAAGGTGGCGGGCAAGGCTCGCGAGGCGAGGCGGGTCGGCGCGTGGACGCGGCTCAGAAGATGAGGCGGACGAGCAGGATCACCACGAAGGTGATCGCGGCCAGGACGACCGCGGCGATCGCGATCTGCCGCTGAGAGGTCCTCCGAGTCGCGCGGCTCGCCGGCTGCGGGCCGGTCTCGAGCTTGGCCTTGCGATAGGCCTCGAGCTCCTCCTTCGGGAACGGCCGCCCGATCACCTCCTCCGGCGGCCGCGGCCGCTCGGAGCTCGAGGCGCCGGCCCAGACGGTCGTCGGCTCGAACCCGTCGTCCGAGTGCGAGTCGGTGTCGGAGCGCGCGCTCCCCGGGATCGGGATCGGGGGCGTGTCGAGATCGGGGGTCTCCGACGGGGGCGGCTCGGAGCGGCGGCGCTCGCGATGCGCCGGGAGCCGAACCTCCACCTCGGTCCTGTCGTTGGCGCGCGAGTCGCGCAGGGCGACCTCCATCGCCATGCGATCGAGCTGGCCCGCCACCTCGCCCGCGTCGCGCGGCCGGTCCTGCGGCGTCTTGGCGAGCAGCGACGCGACGAGCCCGTCGAGGCCCTCGGGGATCGGCCGCCACGGCGCCGCCGCGGTCAGCCGCGGGGGCTCCGTCTTCACGTGCGCCTCGAGCGTCTTCCAGGCGTCGCCGGTCCTGAAGGGCGGCGCCCCCACGACCATCTCGTAGATCAGCAGCCCGAGCGCGTAGAGGTCGGTCGTCGGCCCGAGCGGCCGCCGCGTCGCGGCCTCGGGGCTCATGTAGACGGGGGTGCCGAGGATGCGGTTGACCTGCGTCAGCGGCTCGTGCTCGTCGGAGTCGTCGAGGAGCTTCGCGATCCCGAAGTCGAGCACCTTCACGTTGCCGTCGTCGCACAGGTAGACGTTGGCGGGCTTGAGGTCGCGGTGCAGGACGCCGGCCTCGTGCGCGGCGCGCAGCCCGCGCGCGATCATCGCCGCGGTGCGCAGGACCTCGGCGAGCTCCATCGTCTCGCCGTCGGCGAGCCGCTTGCTCAGGCTCTGCCCGTGCAGGAGCTCCATCGCGATGTAGAGCTCGCCCGTCCCTTCGTCGGTGCCGCAGTCGTAGAGGGTCACGACGTGAGGGCTCGAGATGCGCCCGGCCGCGCGCGCCTCGCGGAGGAAGCGCTGGATGGTCACCTCGTCGCCCCGCCGCTCGGGGCGGATCACCTTCACCGCGACGGTGCGATCGAGGCCGATCTGCTCGGCCTCGTAGACCTTGCCGATGCCGCCCTGACCCACCACCCCGACGACCCGGTAGCGGCCCGCGACCGTGCGCCCGCTGAGGGAGACCGGCTCCGAGAACGGTCCATCGGGGTTCTTCTTGTCGGCCACGCGAGCGCCGCCATTCTAACAACGGCGCGCCCGGCGTTCGTCGTTTCGAGCGCCGCTCAGATCTCGCGTGGGTGGATCAGCGCCTCGAGCTGCCAAGCCGCGGCGCGATCCATGGCGTCGCTCCAGGTGTCCGCGTCGACCCGGAGCAGCGCGCACGACCCCGTCTTCATCTCCTCGTCGCGGCCCGTGAGCCACGCGAGCGCTTCCTCCCAGCCGGGGTTGTGGCCGAGCACGAGCACGACCCGCGTCGAGTCGGGGAGCGCGCCGACGACGCCGCGCACCGCCTCGATCCCCGCGTGATAGAGGTCGTGTCGGAAGTCGGGGTCGCCTTCGAAGCCGAGCGCGTCCCGCATCCGCGCGAACGTCTCGCGCGTCCGCTCCGAGTCGCTGCTCGAGACGTGATCGGGGACCCAGCCCCGCTCCGCGAGCTCGGCGCCGATTCGCGGCGCGTCGCGCCGGCCCCGGCCGTTCAGGGGGCGCTCGTGATCGCTCGCTCCCGTCTTCCAGGAGCTCTTCGCGTGCCGC
The DNA here is from genome assembly GCA_020633195.1 of Sandaracinaceae bacterium. Lineage (GTDB taxonomy): Bacteria > Myxococcota_A > Polyangia > Polyangiales > Sandaracinaceae > JACKEC01. The sequence continues at coordinate 82,529 of JACKEC010000022.1, forward strand.
ATCAGCACGACGCGTCGGGTGGCGGTCATGCGTCGAGGGTAGCGCCTCCTCAGCCCACCGAGCTGGACGGGTGCCGCTCGAGCTCCCACTCGAAGGGCAGCGGGCGAGCCTCGTCGTACTGGATGAGCAGGAGCAAGAGGTCGGTCGAGGTCACCAGGCCGATCAGCTTCTCCTCGGCGTCGAGCACCGGCATCGCGTCGATCTTCTGCTCCGTCATGGTGCGGACGATGTCGGCGACGTGCGTGCTCGGGTCACAGACGTAGGGGAACGGCGACATGATCTCGGAGACCGGGATCGACGGCGGCACGATGGCGTCCTCGGTGGCCTTCGAGTGCAGCAGCGCGTCCCGGTCCGACACGATCCCGAGGAGGAGGCCGTCGCGGACCACCGGCAGGTGGCGGATGCGGCACGTGACCATGATGTCCCAGGCGGCGGCGAGCGGCGTGCTCGGGCCGATCACGATGACGCGGCGGCTCATGGCGGAGTCTGCTCTCATGGGGCGTCACGTAAGCCCCTCGCCCCTCACCGCAAACCCTCAGCGACCGCCGAAGCCCCACGGGTCGGGGCCGCGGGGGCGGCCGTCGTTTCGCCGGACGTTCTCGTCGTTGGTGACCGGCTGCTCCTGGCGCCACGGCTCGGCGATCGCGCCCTGCGCCGGCGCGCGTCGCGCGCTGCGGCGGCCGCTGTCGCCGCGGCTCGGGTGGGGCTCGCCGAACGCGACGAGCACCTCGTACGCGCCGAAGGCGCCGGGGCGCGCGGCCCCCGCCTCGACGACGTACTCGCCCGTGGTCCGGGGGTAGTAGACGATCTGCGCGTTCGTCCCCTCGGTCATCGAGCCCGCGTCGTCGTTGGCCGCCACCACGCGCCCGCTCGGATCGCGAAGGACGAGGTAGCCGTCGAACGCCTCGCTCTCGACCCAGAGCTCCACGCGGCGGCCGGCGACGAGGGTGATCCCGTACCTGTCGATCGACGCGCCGTCCGACCGCGTGGGGTCGTCCTCACCGAGCACGCCCGGGTGCACGCCCTCGGTCAGCTGCTCCGCCGACGGCTCCATCGCGCCCTCGTCGTCGTACGCGCAGATCTCGTCGCTATGGAGCATGTTGCTGCACCAGGTGCCGACGGTGGCGACGTCGGTCGCGCCGACCTGCACCGAGCGCCGCAGCGAGAGCACCGAGGTGCGCGCGCGTTCGCAAATTTCGTTGCGGTGCTCGCCCGGGCAGGCGCACGAGGTCTCCAGGAACTGCTCGCAGGCCTCGGTCTCCGCCGCGATCCCCGCGGCGGTCTCGGGCGGGGGCGGGACGACGTCGTCGTCGTCGTCGTCCGCGCTCGCCTGTCCGAAGTAGTAACCAGCGACGCCGACGCCCGTGGCGAGCAGGACCGCGAACGCCAGCATCGCCGCGACCACCAGGAGGATCGGCCCGCGGCGCTCGGGCGCCTCCGCGGCTGGGGGCGGGGCGGACTTCTTCGCCGGGCCCTGCGCGGCCACCGCCGCGACCGACGGCCGCGCCGCGTCGAGCTCGTCGGCGCCCTTGGCGCGGCGGCCGCCGAGCGCGTCCATCATCGCGCGCGCGCTCTCGAAGCGATCGTCCGGGTTCTTCGCCATCGCCCGCGCCACGATCGAGGCGAGCACGGGATCCACGGCCGGGTTCACGACCCGCGGATCCATCGGCGTCTCCTCGAGCACGGCGCGGATCAGGTCCATGTCCGGCCCCGCGAACGGCGGCTTGCCGGTGAGCATCCCGTAGAGGAGGACGCCGGCGCCGTAGATGTCCGTGCGCGCGTCGACGGTCCCGCCCTTGAGCTGCTCGGGCGCCGCGAAGCGCGGCGTGCCCACCATCTCGCCGACCGCGGTCAGCTTGCGGGCGCCGGGGGTCTCCCGGAGCTTCGCGACGCCGAAGTCGAGGAGCTTCACCATCTCGTCGCCGCCCGCGAGGGCGACGAGGAAGACGTTCGCGGGCTTCAGGTCGCGGTGGACGATCCCCGCGTCGTGGGCGGCCTGGAGCGCGTCGAGGAGCTGGATCGTGATCCGCAGCGCCCGCGGGACGGTGAGCATCCCGTCGCGGGTGAGCACGTCGACGAGCGCCTCCCCGACGAGGTGCTCCATCACGAGGAACGGCGGGCCGTCGCTCGGCAGCACCAGGTCGGTGACCTCGACGATGTGCGGGTGCCCCAGCACCGCCGCCGCGAGCGCCTCGCGCCGGAAGCGCTCGAGGATGCTCGGGTTCTTGGCGAGCTCGGGGATGAGCATCTTCACCGCGACGCGCCGCCCGAGGTCGACCTGGACCGCGTCGTAGACCCGCCCCATGCCGCCGCCGCCGAGCAGGCGCTCGATCCGATACCGCCCGTCCAAGACGCGGCCAACCAGCGGATCCGGCTCCTGCGCGCCAGGGGGGTGCACGGCCGCAGGCTATCACGTGGGCTGCTTCCTACGAGCTGCAGGAGAGCATCGAGCAGCCGGCCCGGTGGCGGGCCCACTCCGGGCGCTTCTCGGCGAAGCGCTCCCGGCCGGGCTGCTCCCCGTACGGGTCCCGCATCACGTCGAGCAGCTCGCGCACGAGCGCGAAGTCGCCCTTCTCCGCGTCGTCGATCGCGAGCTGGGCGAGGTAGTTCCGGAGCACGTACTTCGGGTTCACCGCGTCCATCCGGGCGCGCCGGTCGGCGTCGGGGAGGCCGTCCTCGTGCGCCCTCGCGAGGTAGCGGCGGACCCACGCCGCGGCGCGGGCTCGGTCGGCGCCGGCGAGCGCGTCGGGCGCGTAGTACGCGTCGCGGAGCCCCTCGAGGACGGCCTCGTCGGCGCCCTCGCGCAGCGAAGTCGGCAGCGTCGCGAGCCGCCGATAGAAGATCGTCATGTCGGTCTCGACGAGCCGCAGCACGGCGAAGAGCTCCTCGACGAGCGCGTCGTCCTCGTCGGGGCGCAGCGCCTCGAGCCCGAGCTTCGCCGCGAACATCTCGCGCTGACCTCGCTCGACCGCCGCGGGGTACGCGTCGAGCGCCTCCTCGAGCGGAGCCGGCTCACCGACGAGGGGGACGAGCGCGTTCGCGAGGCGGATCAGGTTCCAGAACGCGATCCGCGGCTGGTGCCCGTACCGATAGCGGCGCCCGTTGGCGTCGGTCGTGTTGGGGGTCCAGTCGGGGTCGTAGTCGTCGATCCAGCCGTACGGGCCGTAGTCGATCGTCAGGCCGAGGATCGACATGTTGTCGGTGTTCATCACGCCGTGGACGAACCCGACCCGCATCCAGCCGACGACCATCGCCGCGGTGCGGCGGGCGATCTCGGCCATCCAGGCCGCGTAGACCTCGGGCGACGGCTCGCCGAGCTCCGGGAAGTGCGTGCGGATCACCCAGTCCGCGAGCTGCTTGGTGAGCGCGTCCTCGCCGCGAGAGGCGGGCAGCTCGAAGTTGCCGAAGCGTACGAACGTCGGCGCGACCCGGCACACGATGGCGCCCATCTCCGGGGCCGCGCGGCCGTCGTAGAACATGTCCCGCACCACGGCGTCGCCGGTGGTGACGAGGCTCAGGGCGCGCGTCGTCGGGACGCCGAGGTGGTGCATCGCCTCCGAGCAGAGGAACTCGCGGACGCTCGAGCGGAGCACCGCGCGGCCGTCGGCGGTCCGCGAGTAGGGCGTGGGCCCGGCGCCCTTGAGCTGCAGCTCGAAGCGCGCGCCCTCGCGCGGGACCGCCTCGGCGAGGGTGATCGCGCGGCCGTCGCCGAGCTGCCCGGCCCAGTTGCCGAACTGGTGACCGCCGTAGCAGGCCGCGTAGGGGGCCATCGTCGGCAACACCTGGTTGCCCGCCAGCGTGGCCACCGTCTCCGGGCGCTCGATCGCCTCGGGGTCGAGCCCGAGCATCGCGGCGACCTCGCGGGAGTAGGCGACCAGCGTCGGCTCGGACACCGGGGTCGGCTCCACCCGAGACCAGGACGCGCCGCGGACCTGCCGGCGGTGGTTGCCCTCGATCGGGTCGCCGGGCAGCTCCCGCACGAAGGAGTTGTCGAAGGTCAGCTCGGACAGATCGCGCAGCACCCCGGGACCTTCGGGCACGCCGGGTCGCGCCGCAATCCCCCGCGCGAGGGCACCCGCTCAGCCGCCCGGGGCGCGGGTGATGAACCAGGGGGCGCCCACGTAGAGCACGAGCGCGCCGGCGACGGCCGCGGTCACGCCGGGCGCGAGCCACAACCCCACCGCGAGCGCGCCGACGGCGGCCACCCCGACGCCGACCCACCGCTTGGCCCGGACGCTCAGCTCGCGCTCGGCGGCCTCCGGCGGGCTTCGGTACGGTCCGAGGGGGGAGGGCACGCCTCAGCATACGTCGGGTTCGCGAACATCTCCGCTGTCGCCCCGGTTTCTCGACGCGTCCGGTGCGCATGGAGACAATCCCCGCCGTGAGCGCGAGAGGGATCCGAGCGGCGTGCTTCGCCTTCTGTGTGGTCGGGTGTGGGGGCGCCGCGCCGCCCGCGCACACGGCCGCGCCCCACATCGAGGCCGACTCGGGGGGCCCGGCGCCCGTCGTCGCGGAGGAGCCGCCCGAGGATCCCCCCGCCCTGGTGGTCCGCGTCGACGAGCGGATCGAGGCGTCGCCCCCCGCCGAGCCGCCCCTCGCGATCTGGGATCCCGACGCGCCGATCACCCTGCGCCCCGAGGTGGTCGCGCGGGTCCGCGCGATCGCGCGCTCGGCCCCGAACCGACGCGCCGACGTGTTCGCCAAGATCGGCGACAGCGCCACCGCGAGCCGCACCTTCATGCGCTGCTTCACCGAGGACGACGAGCTCGACCTCGCGGGCCGCGACGAGCTGCGGCCCATCATCGACCGCTTCCGTCGCACCCGCGTGGCCGGGCGCACGTCGTTCTCGAGGGAGTCCGAGGCCGCCGTCGTCGGCCGCAGCGTGCACACCCTCTTGCGGGGCAGCCCCTCCCCGATCGTCAGCGAGGTCCAGGCGCTCTCGCCGCGGTTCGCGCTCGTGATGTTCGGCGGCAACGACATCGAGATCGGCCGCCTCGACCTGTTCGCCCACAGCATGCTCGAGCTCGTCGACCTGCTCGCGGCGCGCGGCGTGATCCCGATCCTGTCGACGATCCCCCCGCGCGACGACGACGCCGAGAGCGACGCGCAGGTCCCGCGCTACATCGCCGTGATCGAGGCGGTCGCCCGCGCGCGCTCCCTGCCGCTCATCGATCTGCACCGCGCGATGCTCCCGCTCCCCGACCACGGCCTCGCGAGCGACGGCGTGCACCCGAGCGCTCCCGTCGTCGACGGCCGCGCCCGCGCGTGCGACTTCACCGCCGCCGGGATGCAGCACGGCATGAACGTGCGGAACCTCCTCAACCTCCGCCTCCTCGGTCACCTCGCCGGCGTGCTCGCGAGCGACGAGGAGCCCGAGGTCGTCGAGCGCCCCGCCGCGGCGCGGATCGAGGGCGCGCGCTTCGCCCGCGTCGACACGACCGTCGGCGGCGACCACGCCCTCGATCGCTACCCGGGCTGCGAGGGCGACCAGAGCGAGGCCGGCCCCGAGCGGCGCTACGCCCTCACCGTCGACGCCCCCGGCGCCGTACGCGCCGAGGTCATGTACGGCGGCGACGTCGACGTCGACGTCCACCTCCTCCGCGACGGCGCCTGCGTCGCCCGAGGCGATCGCGTCCTCGAGGCCACCGTGACCCCCGGCGCCTACGAGCTCGTCGTCGACACCTTCGAGAGCGACCGCCACGCCGGCGAGTTCACCCTCCTCGTCGAGCGCTGACACCCCGACCCTGCCTTGGCGCCCCCCAGCCGGATCGCGTAAGGTCCGCGCCTCACCCCTGAGGCACCCTTGTCCGCCACGCCCCCCATCACGCAGCGCCGCCTCGCGGGCGTCGTGCTGCCGCTCTTCTCGATCCGCTCGCAGCACGACTGGGGAGTGGGCGAGCTGCCCGACCTCGCTCGGGTCGGCCCGCTCCTCGAGCGCGCCGGCCTCCGGGCGCTGATGACCCTGCCGCTCCTCGAGCCGTCCCCCGGCCAGGAGAGCCCGTACTCCCCGGTCAGCGCGTTCGCGCTCGATCCGCTGTACGTCGCGATGGACCAGGTCGAGGAGATGAAGGCGCTCGGCGGCCGTGACGCCTTCGACGACGAGGATCGCGGCTGGCTCGCCGTCGCCCGCGGCGCCTACCACGTGCGCCACGATCAGGTGCGGCCGCTGAAGGCGCGCTGGCTGGCCCGCTGCCACGCTCGGTTCGCCGCCGAGGTGGACCCGGCCTCGGAGCGCGGGCGCGACTACGCCGCGTTCGTCGCCGAGCACGCGCACTGGCTCGAGCCGTACGCGCTGTTCCGGACCCTCAAGGATCACCACCCCCAGAGCTGGCGCGACTGGCCCGAGGCGCTGCGCGACCGCGCGCCCGAGGCGCTGGCCGAGGCGGCGCGGGCGCACGCGACGGAGATCGAGGGTCGCAAGTACGTGCAGTGGATCGCGTTCCGCCAGCTCGAGGCGGCGCACCGCGCGCTCGGCGAGCAGGGCATCTTCCTCGGGGGGGACGAGCCGTTCCTCGTCGCCGAGGACAGCGCCGACGTCTGGGCCAACCAGCACCTCTACCGCTTCGACGCCACCGTCGGCGCGCCGCCCGACGCGTTCAGCGCGACCGGTCAGGACTGGGGGTTGCCGCCCTACCGCTGGGATCGCATCGCCGAGCTCGACTACGCGCTCTTCCGCGCGCGCGGCCGCCACGCCGCGGCGCTCTTCGACCTGGTCCGCATCGACCACGTCGTCGGCCTCTACCGGACCTACAACCGCCCCATCGACGGCGGCGACTGCTACTTCGTCCCCTTCCACCAGCCGGAGCAGCTCGCGCAGGGCGAGGCCGTCCTCGCGGCGTTCAGCGAGGCGGGCGCGGCGCTGGTCGCCGAGGACCTCGGGGTGATCCCGGACTTCGTGCGCGAGTCGCTCGACCGCCTCGAGATCCCCGGCTTCCGGGTCCTGCGCTGGGAGCAGCGCGACGGGCGCTTCCGGCAGCCCGCCGACTGGCCCGCGGTGAGCGTCGCGACCAACGGCACCCACGACACCGAGACCACCGCGGCCTGGTGGGAGGCGCTCCCCGCCTGGGAGCGCGCCGCGATCCGCGCCATCCCCGAGCTCGGCGCGGTCCCGGAGGATCTCGCGGACAGCTGGAACCACCACGTCGAGACGGCCCTCTTCGAGGCGCTCTACGGGAGCCCGAGCCACCTCTTGATCCTGCCGATCCAGGACCTCTTCGGGCTGCGCTCGCGGATCAACGTCCCGAACACCGTCGGGCCGCAGAACTGGTCGTGGCGGCTCCCGTGGTCGGTCGAGACGATCGAGCGCGAGGACCACCTCGGCGCCCAGCTCGACTCGCTCGCGGGGCACGCCCGCCGGAGCGGCCGGCTCGAATAGGTGCCAAGGCTCGCCGTCTGTGCGAGCTTGACCGAGCGATGGAGGACCCGCTCGAGCGGCCGCCCGAGCCGCGCCGCCACGGGCTCGGCGTCCGCGTCCAGCTCATGGTCGTGCTCGGGATCGGCTTCGGTCTCTCCGTCCTGTTGCTGGGCTTCGCGACCACCCGCCTCGGCGCGCGCGCGATCGATCGCGAGCGCATGGAGAGCGCGCGAGGCGTGGCCAGCGCCTTCCTCGAGGTGCAGTCGGTCGACGCCGAGCACCTCTCCGAGCTCGTCGGCACCGGCGGCGTCGTCGGCGTCGAGGTGCACGAGGGCGACGTCGTGCTCGCCGTCGTCGGTGAGGTCGGCCACCTCGTCGTCGAGCGTCGCCGCGGCGAGCGCCTCGTGGTCGTGCACCTCGACTCGGCCGAGGTCAGCACCGCAGGCGCGCTGCCCGGCCTCCTGTTCCTCTACGTCGGCCTCACCGCGGCGGTGATCCTGCTGCTCACCTACGTCCTGCTCACCCGCCTGATCGTGCGGCCGCTCGGCGCGCTCACGCGCGCGTCCGAGCGCATCGCGGCGGGCAAGGAGGCCCACGTCGCGGTCGAGGGCACGGCCGAGCTCGCGCGGCTCGCGGTGTCGTTCAACGAGATGCAGAAGCAGCTCGGCCGCGAGAAGGAGGCGCTGCGCGGTCGCCTCGCGGAGCTCGAGCGCACCACCGCCGAGCTCCGGGCCGCGCAGCAGTCGCTGGTGCGCAGCGAGAAGCTCGCCTCGGTCGGCCGCCTCGCCGCGGGGATCGCGCACGAGATCGGCAACCCGCTGAGCGCGATCAGCGGCCTCGTGGAGCTCGTCGAGAGCGGCGACCTCGAGCCGGAGGAGCAACGCGAGTTCCTCTCTCGGGTGCGCAAGGAGACCGAGCGGATCAACCGGATCATCCGCGACCTGCTCGACTTCGCGCGCAGCGAACCGACCGTCCACGAGGTCGACGCGACGTGCGACGTGGTCGAGGTGGTCGAGGACGCGGTGCGGCTCGTCGGGCCGCAGGCCGACCTGCGTCAGGTCACCCTCGAGCGCCGCTTCGAGCCCGACGTCCCGCGCGCGGCCGGCTCGGCGGCCCGGCTCGCCCAGGTCGTGCTGAACCTCCTGTTGAACGCCGCGGACGCCATCGGAGGGGAGGGCACGATCCGTCTCGAGGTCACCTCCGAGGAGGGGTGGGTCCGCCTCGTCGTCCACGACACCGGGCCGGGGATCCCGCCCGAGATCCTCGGCGAGCTGTTCGAGCCCTTCGTCACGACGAAGCCCCCCGGAGAGGGCACGGGCCTCGGCCTCGCGGTCTGCCACACCCTCGTCGAGCAGCTCGGGGGGACGCTCGAGGCCGAGAACCCGGCCGAGGGAGGGGCTCGCTTCACGGTGCGCCTGCCGGCCGCGGCGTAACCCCCTGCGTGTTGCACGAGCGGAAGCTTCGGTTATCAGTGTCGATCGTGCGGTCCTTCGTCTTCGCCTTCTTCTTGCTGGTCCCCGGCCTCGCCCTCGCGCAGCCCTCCCCCGAGGAGGCGTGTCGCGTCGACCCCGACGGCTGCGTCGCCGAAGCGAACCAGCTCCTCTCCCAGAGCGAGAGCCTCGATCGCGTCGTCGCGCTCTACCGCGTCGCCTGCAACCGCGGGCAGTGGGAGGGCTGCCGCCGGCTCGGCGCGCTGTACGCGGTCGGCCGCGGCGTCCCGCGCGAGCTCCCGCGCGCCGCGACGCTCTTCGAGCTCGCGTGCGACGGCGGCGAGCAGCTCGCGTGCCTGCACCTCGGGCTGATGCGGCTCCACGGCACCGGCGTTCGGCAAGACGCCGAGGCGGGCTACCGGCTGGTGAGCGGCGCGTGCGACGCGGGCGCGCGCGGCGCGTGCGGGCACCTCGCGACCTGCTTCGCGGACGGCCTCGGCGTCACCGCGGATCCGGCCCGCGCGGAGCAGCTCCGGCAGCGCGAGTGTGTCAATGATCCTTCCTCCTGTGGAGGCAGCGCCTCGGAGGCCGAGCAGCGCGATCCGGCCGAGGCCCTCGCCGACTACCGCACCGCGTGCGAGCGGCAGCGCGACGCCAACGCCTGCCTGCGGCTCGGGGTGATGGTCCGCGACGGCAGCGGCGCCGCGCCGGACCCGGCGGCGGCGGCGGTGTGGTTCGCGCGCGCGTGCGCCGGCGGCGAGGCCGCGGGCTGCAACCACGTCGGCGTCGCCTACGAGGACGGCACCGGCGTGCGCCGCGATCTCACGCGCGCCGCGCAGCTCTTCGAGCGCGCCTGCGACGCGGGCTTCCAGCTCGGCTGCAGCAACTTCGGGCGCATGCTCGAGACGGGTCGCGGGGTCACCCAGGACGTGGCGCGCGCCCGCGGGCTCTACCAGGCGGCGTGCGAGGCGGGCGCGTTCCTCGGCTGCAACAACCTCGGCCTCGTCTACGAGGAGGGCGTCGGCGTCCCCGCCGATCTGGGGCGCGCCGCGGCGCTGTATCGGCAAGCCTGCGAGGGCGGCGCGCGCCTCGGCTGCTACCACCTCGGCCTCCTCACGGAGGACGGGCGCGGCGTGACGCGAAGCCTCGTGGACGCCTCCAACCTGTTCCGCCAGGCGTGCGACGGATCGGTCGCGTACGGCTGCACCGCGCTCGGCACGATGATGCTCGCGGGGCGCGGCATGCGGCAGGACCTCCCCGCGGCGTCGCGCCTCTACGCGACGGGCTGCGAGCTCAACGACCAGTACGCCTGCGTGCAGCTCGGGATCCTCTATGAGGAGGGCCGCGGGGTCGCCCAGAACGTGCTCGGCGCGTCGCGCCTGTACGAGCACGCGTGCGACGCCGAGGAGTGGACGGGCTGCACGCGCCTCGGGCTGCTCCACCAGAGCGGGCAGGGCGTCGACCAGGACGACGCGCGCGCGCTCGAGCTGTTCCGGCGCGGCTGCGAGGGCGAGGACCTGCGCGGCTGCATCGGCCTCGGCTACATGCACGAGCGGGGCGCGGGCGTTCATCAGGACTACACCGCGGCGCGCGCGCTCTACACGCGCGCCTGCGACGGCGGGATGCTGCGCGGCTGCAACAACCTCGGCTTCCTCTACCTCCGGGGGCTCGGGGTCACGAGCGAGCCGGCGCGCGCGGCGGAGCTGTTCCGGCGCGCGTGCGACGGACGCAACGCGCTCGGCTGCTCGAACCTCGGCAGCCTCTACCTCGCCGGCTCCGGCGTGAGCGCCGACCCCGCGCAGGCGGCGCGGCTCTTCGAGCGCGCCTGCTCCATGGGCGCGCCCCGCGGCTGCTTCAACCTCGGCCTCCAGGTCCAGGCGGGCAACGGGATCGAGGCGAACGCCACGCGCGCCACGCAGCTCTTCCAGCAATCCTGCCAGGGCGGCTACCAGCCCGCTTGCGCGCGCAGCGGCTCTTGAGCCGCTACTCCACGTCTTCGAACGCGCTGTCGAGGGCGGCGCGCTCGGCGTCGGCCGAGTCGCCGTCGACGGGGAGGCCCTGGAACGCTCGCACGATCGCCTGAGCCTGCTTCCGGTTGGCGCCCGCGCGCATCAGCTCATCGGCGCTCGCGCCCTTCACCGCCTTGAGCGAGCCGAGGCGCGTCACGAGCCGCGACTTCGTCTTGGCGCCCACGCCCGGGACGTCGTCGAGCTGGCTCGCGAGGCTGCGCTTTTTCCCGACGGTCTTGCGGAGGAGGTTGGAGCGACGGTGCGCCTCGTCGCGGACCTGGGTCAGCAGGTGGCGCGACGCGCTCCGCGGCGGGAGCGGGATCGCGTTCTTCTGCCCCGGCAAGAACACCCGCTCGACCGCGGTCTCCTCGCCACCCTCGCGCTTCTCCTTCGCGAGCCCCACCACCGCGAGGTCCTCGATCCCGAAGTCCTTGAGCGCCGCGAGCGCGACGTTGAGCTGACCCTTGCCGCCGTCGACGACGAACAGGTCCGGGAGCTCCCAGCCGGCGTCGCCGTCGCGGCCGCGCCCGAAGCGCCGCGCGAGCACCTCGTACATCGCGCCGTAGTCGTCGCCGCCGTCGACGCGGCGGACCTTGAACGAGCGGTAGCGCCGCTTGTCGAGCTCGCCGTCGGTCATCGCGGTCACCGCGGCCACCGTGTCGGCGCCGCCGCTGTGCGACACGTCCACGCACTCGATGCGGCGCGGCAGCTTGGTCAATCGCAACTTTCGTTGCAGCTCGCCGAGGCGCGCCTCGAGGTCCTCGCGGGCGCGGGTCTTCTCGCGGTAGGCGTGCTCGGCGTTCTCGGCCGCCATCTCGAGGAGCCGGCGCTTGGCGCCGCGCTTGGGCACGAGCACGTGGACGCGCTTGCCGTGCACGTCGGAGAGCCAGCCCTCGAGCCCCTCGCTCGCCTCCACCTCGCAGGGCAGGAGCACCTCGTCGGGGACCGTGCCGCCTCGCCGGTAGTACTCGCCCACGAAGCTCGACAGCAGCTCGTCGTCGGGCAGCGAGACGCCCGACAGCTCGTAGGTGCGCACGCCGTTGAGGTGACCGCCGCGCACCCGCAGCAGCGCGACCTCGACCTGATCGCCCGCGCGGTGCAGCCCCACGACGTCCTGGTCGATCGCCTGCACGGTCGCGATGCGCTGCCGCGCGCGGACGCGATCGACGGCCCGCAGCTGATCGCGGTAGCCGGCGGCCTCCTCGAAGCGGAGCCCCTCGGCGGCGCCGCGCATCCGCCGCTCGAGGTCCTCGACGAGCGTGTCGTGACGCCCGTCGAGGAAGAGCCCGACGAGGTCGACCTGCGCGAGGTAGGCCTCGCGATCGACCTCCTTCACGCACGGCGCGGGGCAGCGCTTGATCTGGTACTGCAGGCACGGCCGGACGCGCGCCTTGAACTCCGTGTCCCGGCACGTCCGGAGCCGGAAGAACCGGTTGATCTGCCGGAGCGTCTGGCGCGCGCTCGTCGCCGAGTCGATCGGCCCGTAGTACCGGGCGCCGTCCGGCTTGGGGCGCCGCACCACCGTCAGGCGCGGCCAGGCCTCGCTCGGATCGATCCGTATGGAGAGAAAGTCCTTGTCGTCCTTGAGCTTGACGTTGTAGCGCGGCTGGTGCTCCTTGATGAGCTCGTTCTCGAGGAGCGCGGCCTCCTTCTCGTTGGCGACCACGAACGTCGTCAGGTCGCCCACCTCGGACTCGAGGAACGGGATGAACGCGCGCTCGTCGCTGCCGCTCGTCGTGAAGTAGCTGCGGACGCGGCTCCGGAGGCTCCGCGCCTTGCCGATGTAGAGCACCGCGCCCGCGTGGTCGCGGAACACGTAGACGCCGGGGGCCGCCGGCAGCGTCGAGAGCTTTCGCTGAACCTGCTCGTTGGCCACGGCGGCTCCTAGCGCGCCCCCGTCCGGATCACCCGGGCGTCCGTGACGATGACGTCGACGGGCTGATCGTCGGGGCGCGTGGGCACCTCCACGATCCGCTCGAAGTCGAAGATCAGCGCGACGCGCAACGCGTCGAGCCGCGGCAGGAGCCGATCGTAGAAGCCCTTGCCGTAGCCGATCCGGTGGCCGCGCTCGTCGACCGCGAGCGCCGGCACGAGCACCAGATCGATCGCCTCGTCGGCGACGCGCTCGGAGGTCTCGCGCGGCTGCCGGAACATCATCCCGCTCTCCTCGAGCTCGTCGCCCTCGCGCCACGCGCGCAGCTCGAGGTCGTCGCGGGCGGGCGTCATCCGGGTCGTCGCGACCGCCTTGCCGTCGCGCCACGCCGCCTCGACGAGCGCGCCGGTCTGCACCTCGCGCCCCATCGACACGAACGCGAGGACGGTGCGCGCGGCGGCCCACTCGGGCAGGGCGAGCACGCGCTCGGTGATCGCCGCGGAGCGCTGATCGCGACCCTCGGCGGGCAGGGCTCGCCGCGTCGCGAGGCGGCGCGTGCGGATCTCGCCCTTGAGCTGCAGGCGGATGGAGTCTTCGTCGGGATCGCGCGGCATCGCCGCGGCCTGTCACGCTTCGAGGCGCTCGTCGATCCGCGCGATCGCGCGGGCGATCGTCTCGCGCGCGGACTGCTCGACCTCGCGCCGGCGTCGCTCGGCCGTCACGAGGTCGTCGGCGAGGCCGAGCGCGACGACGGCCAGGAGCTGCGCGGGCGTCGCGGTGCGCTTGGCCTTGGTCCCGAGGTCCTCGATCCTGTCGTTGATCATCCGCGCGAGCACGTGGAGGTGCTCCTCGTCGGCGTCGGACGTCATCCGGTACTTGGACCCGGCGATCTCGAGAGTGACGTTTCTTTTCTCGTTCACGTGGCCTCGATCCGCCGCGACTGTAAGTGCCGCAACAACGACGCGTCAAGCGCGGCACCATGATACCCTTCGGCCTTCGTCGTCCAGCTCGTCGAGGCGCGACCTCTCACCCCCCGATCATGCAAGTCGCCTGTCCTTCCTGCTCCGCCGAGTACCCTGTCGACGAGCGTCGGCTGCCGGCCAGTGGTCTCAAGATGCGATGCCCGAAGTGCGGGGCTCGCTTCCACGTCCAGGCCGACGGTCGCGTCGAGGCCGCGGACGCGCCGGCCGCGCCGTCGGTCCCCAAGCCGCCGGGGATTCCGCGGCCCGGATCGATCCCGAAGCCGGGCGCGCCGCGGATCCCGAAGCCCCCGCCGGCGGGCGCCTTCGGCGACGCCGAGGACCTCGATCTCCCCGCGCCGCGAGGCGCCAAGCCGCCCGCGCCGCCGGCTCCGCCGGCCTTCGACGGCCTCGACCTCCCGGCACCGCGCGGTGCGAAGAAGGCGCCGATCGCGCCGCCGATGGACGACCTCGACCTGCCTGCGCCTCGGGGCGCGGTGAAGGCGCCGCCGATGGAGGACCTGGATCTGCCGGCGCCGCGCGGTGCGAAGAAGGCGCCGATCGCGCCGCCGATGGACGACCTGGATCTGCCGGCGCCGCGCGGTGCGAAGAAGGCGCCGATCGCGCCGCCGATGGACGACCTGGATCTGCCGGCGCCGCGCGGGGCGAAAAAGGCGCCGATCGCGCCGCCGATGGACGACCTGGACCTGCCGGCGCCGCGCGGCGCGAAGAAGGCGCCGATCGCGCCGCCGATGGACGACCTGGATCTGCCGGCGCCGCGCGCGGCCAACCCCGCGACGGTCTCGGACTTCGACCTCGATCTCCCCGCGCCGAAGGGGCCGATGGCGCCCCCGGTCCCCGAGTCGCTCGACCTCGATCTGCCGGCGCCGCGCTCGGCGCTCGCGGAGGAGGGCTACACGCCCTTCGACGACCTCGATCTGCCGGCCGCCAAGAGCGCCGCCGACCTGCCCGTGCTCAAGGGCTTCGACGACCTCGACCTCCCCACGCCCAAGTCCAAGTCGGTCATCCAGCAGGCCGACGAGGCCTTCGGCGACCTCGACCTCCCGATGCCCAAGGGCCAGGCCCAGGCGGACGACGGCTTCGGCGATCTGGACCTGCCGATCCCCAAGGCGCACGCGGACCTGCCCGCGCCCAAGTCCTTCGGGGATCTCGAGCTGCCGAACCCGGGCTCCGACGAGGTCGACTTCGGCGAGCTCGATCTGCCGACCCCCCGCGACGTCACGGATCTGCCGAGGGCGTCGGAGCACACCGACTTGCCGGCGGTGTCGGGGGCGATGGATCTCCCCGCGCCCAAGGGCGCCGGCGGCCTCGACGACCTCGCGCTCCCGGAGCCGCGCGCCCACGCGCCCGTACCGAGCGGTCACGAGCTCGGCGGGCATCAGGGGGTCGGTGCCGCGTACGGCGAGCTCGACCTGACCGACGGCGTCGTCCCCGGCGGCGACGACATGGAGTTCGCCGACCTCCCGCAGGGCGACGGAGATGGACGCGACTCGCTGCCGCCGCCGCGCGTCGCGGTCGGCAAGACCCGCAAGGCGCCGAAGGCCGACACCGGCCCGAAGAAGAGCCGCGCGGCGCTGATCGCCGGGGTCCTCCTCGTCCTGTTGCTCGGCGGAGGCGCCGCCCTCGGGCTCACCCCGTACGGCATCTTCGGCATCAACCTGCTCGAGCCGTTCCTCCCCGGGGCAGGCGATCCGGCGCAGGTCCAGGCGGCCATCCGCACCGCCGAGGAGCGCGCGGCCAGCGACCGCTGGCAGGACATCCGCGCGGCCCGCGTCACGCTCGGCAACGCGCGCCGCGAGGCGGGCCTCAACAAGGAGATCCTCGCGCGGAGCCTGCTGCACGAGGGTCTCTACCGCGTCCGCTTCGCGCCGAACGCGACCTCGCGTCGGGCCTCGGCGATCCGCGCTCGCATGATGGAGCGGGAGATGGCTGGCCCGGAGGTCTCGCTCGCGTTCGCGGCCGACGACCTCGCGGGAGGGGACGTCGTGTCCGCTCGTCGGTCGCTCGGCCCCGCGCTGAACTCGGCGGCGACCGATCCCTACGTCGGGCTCGTCGCGGGCGAGCTCGAGCTGGCCACGGGCAACCTCGAGGAGGCCGAGCTCGCGTTCGCTGGCGCCACGGGCGCGGGCGCGCGCGCCCTCTGGGGCGTCGCGCGGGTGAAGCTGCGCGGCGAGGATCGCGCGGCGGCGCGGGCCGCGGTCGACGCGGTGCTCGCCGTCAGCCCCGAGCACGGCGACGCCCTCGTGGCGAGCGCGACGCTGCTCCGCGAGGCCGGCCAGGAGGACGAGGCCATCGCGATCGCGCGACGCGTCGGGGGCGCCGGTGAGGACGGGCTGCGCGCGTCGCCGACGGCCCGCGCCGAGGCGTGGACGCTCGTCGGCGAGGTCCAGGAGCGACGCGGTCGTCAGACGCTCGCGCTCGCGGCCTACGAGAGCGCGCTCACGGCGGTCGACGCCCACGTCCCCGCCCTGCTCGGCGCGGGTCGCGTGCTGCTCGCGGACCGGCCGTCCGACGCGCTGCCCCGCTTCGAGTCGGTGCTGCACGCGCAGAACGCCGCGCAGGTGCTGCTCCCGAACGGCCGCAACGCACAGCAAGAGGCGCAGCTCGGCGCCGCGCGCGCGATGCTGGCGCTCGACCGCGTGCAGGAGGCGAAGACCAACCTCGACGCGCTCGCGACGGAGCTCGACGAGGACGGAGAGGTGCTGCTCTGGCTCGGCAAGGCGGAGCTCGCGCTCGATCCGCCGCTCCAGTCGGCGGCCGAGGATCACTTCCGCACCGCGATCCAGGTGGCGCCGCAGATGTTCGAGGCGTACCTCGCGCTCGCGGAGCTCTTCCTCGAGACCGAGCGCGGCGCCGACACCGGCCTCGTCCTCGAGCAGGCCGTCTCGCGGGTCCCCGAGACGGCGGAGATGCGCTACCAGCTCGGCCAGTTCGAGCTCCGCCGGAACCGGCACGCCGAGGCGATCCGCGAGCTGCGACGAGCGCTCGCGCTCGACGACTCGCTGCCCCCGGCGCTCTTCGCGCTCGGCGTCGCGCAGCGCCGGTCCGGCCAGCTGACCCAGGCCGCCGCGTCCTTCGATCGGCTCGCCGAGATCGACAACAGCTACCCGGGTCTGTCGCTCGAGCGCGGCCTCCTCTTCGAGGCGCGGGGCGAGTCGGCTCGCGCCGTGGCGGCGTACGAGTCGGCGCTCGAGGCCGCGCCCGACGACATGGATCTGCTCCTGCGCCTCGGCGCGGCGCAGGTCGCCGCGGGGCAGATCGACGCGGCCGAAGAGACCCTCGATCGCGTCCGGAACACCCGCCCGAACTCGGCCGAGGCCAACCACTTCGTGGGCCGCGTCGCGTTCGCGCGCGGGCACTACGCCGAGGCGCTCGATCACTTCCGGCGCGCCATCCAGCTCGATCCGGCGCGCGGCGAGTTCCACCTCTACGTCGGCTGGGCCGCGCTCGAGAACGACTCGCTCGCGGACGCGCTGCGCGCCGTCGACGACGCCATCGAGCGGGACCCGAGCCTCGGCGACGCCTACTGGATCCGCGGCGTGGTCAAGCTCCGCTCCGGCCGCCCGGCCGACGCGCTCGAGGACCTGCGTCACGCGCTCGAGCTGCGCCCGAGCCGCTACGAGGCGTACGCCGATCTCGGCGAGGCCTACGACCAGCTCCGCCGCACCGACGCGGCCATCGACGCGTACCAGACGGCCGTCAGCCACATCGACGACAACGGGCTTTGGTTCTACCGGCTCGGCCGCTTCCAGCTCGACCGGGGCCGCGCCGACGACGCGGCGCACTCGCTCCAGCGCGCCACGCTCCTCGGGGACGCCAGCGACCCGCTCCCCTCGTGGCTCGCCCAGGCGCACCGCCTGCGCGGCGAGGCCCTGCAGCGCAGCGGCCACGCGCGCGACGCGATCCCGCACTACCGCCGCTACCTCGAGCTCGCCGCTGACAGCGACATCGACCGCCGCGACGTGCGCCAGCGCCTCATGGACCTCGGCGAAGTCCCGCCGTAGCAGGGCGCGAGCGCCCTGCTTGCCCGCGGAACTGACGAAACTGAAGAAGATCGTCCCCGTCAGCCGACGCCGGAGCGGGTGAGGATCTTCTTGCCCTCGCGCTTGGCGGCGGCGGCGACGCGCCCGACGTCGAGGGTGGTGAGCTCGCGGTCTTTGACGATCCAGCGGCCGTCCACGAGGGTGTGGCGGACGTCGGCGGCGGTAGCGGAGTAGACCACGCGGCTCACGGGATCGCCGCCGGGGAGGGCGTGGAGCCGCTCGAGATCGACGACGATCACGTCGGCGCGCTTGCCCGCCTCGAGCGAGCCGATCTCGGTGTCGAGCCCGAGCGCGCGGGCTCCGTCGATCGTGGCCATCGCGAGCGCGTCGGTCGCCGACAGCGCGGCCGCGTCGAGGCGCTTCGCCTTCGCGAGCAGCGCCGCCTCGCGGAGCTCCGTGAACCCGTCGAGGCGGTTGTTGCAGGGCGCGCCGTCCGCGCCGAGGCCCACCACAATCCCCGCGTCGCGCATCCCGACGACGTCGGCGATCCCGCTCGCGAGCTTCAGGTTCGCGCTCGGGCAATGGACGATTCGCGTCCCCGCCGCGGCCACCCGCTTCATCTGGGCCCGCGTGAGCTGCACGCCGTGCGCGAGGATCACGTGCGGCCCGGCGACGCCGAAGTCGGCGAGCGCGTCGATGTCGTCCTTGCCGAGCTGCGCGCGCACCTCGGCCTTCTCCCCCGGGTGCTCGGCGACGTGGCTGTGGATCCGGAGCCCGCGCCGCTCGGCCTCGCGCGCGACCTCGCGGAGGAGCCGCTCGGAGCACGACAGGATGAAACGAGGTCCGAACGCGTAGCCCAGGCGCCCATCGGCGGCGCCGTCCCAGCGCTCCGCGAGGCGCAAGCTCTCTTGCAGGCTCGAACGCCGGGACTCCCGGAGCCCCTTCGGGACGCCCTCGCCGACGTCCATCATCGACTTGCCGGAGATCCCGCGGATCCCTCCGCGCTCCATCGCCCGGAAGACCGCGTCCTGGTGGTGGACGCTGCCGAGGTCGAGGATGGTCGTCGTGCCGCCGAGGAGGAGCTCGGCGATCCCGAGCTCGGCGCTCGCCTTCATGCTGCGCGCGTCGTGCGCCGCCTCGAACGGCCAGATGCGCTCGCGCAGCCAGCGCAGGAGCGGCAGCTCGTCGGCCATCCCGCGGAACAGCGCCTGGCAGAGGTGCACGTGGGACTGCACGAGCCCCGGCATGACCACGCAGCCCGCCGCCTCGATGAGGTGCGCGGGCCGGTCGGGCCGGATCCGCGGCGCCACCTTCACGATGCGCTGCCCTTCGACGAGCACGTCGCCGCGCTCGAGCACCCGGCGCCCCGCGTCCATCGTCACGACCGCGCCGCCGCGGATCAGGATCGAGCGCTCAATCATCGCGAGCCAGGTAGCCGCCGTCGAAGGCGTGCGGAAGCAGGGAGGCCACGTCGGTCTCGATGCGGTCGTCGCTCGTCGCCGCGATGCAGCGAACCGGGAAATTCGGTCCGAGCTCGCTCAGGACCTGACGGCACATCCCGCACGGCGCGGCGGGCGCGGGCCCCTCCGTCGCCACCACGATGGCCTGGAAGCGCTTCGCGCCGGCGGTCACCGCGGTGCCGATCGCCACGCGCTCGGCGCACATGCAGAGCCCGTAGCTCGCGTTCTCGACGTTCGCGCCGACGAACACCGTTCCGTCCGCGGCGAGGAGCGCGGCGCCGACGTGGTAGCGCGAGTAGGGAGCGTACGCGCGCTCCCGAACCTCGAGCGCGGCTCGCTCCAGCGCGGGCCAGTCGATCAAGGTGACTCCTGGCGCTCGAGGACGCCGGTGAGCAGCCCGACGAAGCGCTCGCGGACGCGCGTGGCGGTCTCGGTGACCTCGTCGTGGCTGAGCGCGTGCGGCGAGATCCCCGCGGCGAGGTTGGTGATGCAGGAGACGCCGAGGACCCGCATCCCGACGTGCCGGGCCGCGATCACCTCGAGCACCGTGCTCATCCCGACCGCGTGCGCGCCCATCGTCTTGAGCATCCGGATCTCGGCGGGCGTCTCGTACGAGGGCCCGAGCAGCCCCGCGTAGACCCCGGCGCGCAGCTCGAAGCCCTGGTCACGCGCGACCGCGTCCGCGAGCTCGCCGAGGCCCGGATCGTAGGCCGCGCTCATGTCGGGGAAGCGGACCCCGAGGGCGTCCTCGTTCGGCCCCTCCAAGCAGCTCCGACCGGTGAGGTTGAGGTGGTCGGTGATCCGCATCAGGTCGCCCGCGACCATGCCGTCGCCGCAGCCGCCTGCGGCGTTGGTGATCAGCAACGTCTTGGCGCCGAGCTGGTGCATCAGGCGGACCCCGAACACCACGTCGCTGGCGGGGTGCCCCTCGTAGAGGTGGACGCGGCCCTGCATCGCCACGACCTGGGCTTCGCCCACGCGGCCGAACACGAGGTTGCCCGCGTGCCCCACGATCTGGGAGACCGGCATGTGGCGGATCTCGCCGTAGGGGACGACGACGCGGTCCTCGAGGGTGTCGGCGTAGCCACCGAGGCCGGACCCGAGCACCAGCGCCACGTCGGGACGCCGGTCGGTGTGCGTCCGGACGTCTTCGGCGGCTGCCTCGATCCGAGGAGCCTGCAGGGGAAAATCGACCATGGCCGTATGTTCCGCGATGGACGCCGTCCCCGTCCAGAAGGATGGGAACCAGGGCGGGGGTGGGGTGTCGGATGAGCAGCGGACGATGGTTGGTGGTACCCTTCCGAGCGAGATGGAGCCGGTGGAAAGAGCTTTCCGGCTCCTCCCTTCCGAGCGAGTGCTCTGGGAGGGCGGGCCACGGCGAGGGGCGCCCCGAGGGCGTGGCTGGCGCCTCGTGCCCGCGCTGCTCGTCACGCTCGCGGCCATCTGCGCGCTGTTCGCCGTCCTGCTCGAGCTGACGGAGCTCCCGGGCGCGAGCCAGGTCGGGTTCGTGTGCGCCTACCTCGTGCTCTCGGCGGTCGCCATCGCGGTCGCGCCCGGCATCCTCTACGGCGCCTCGCGCTACGTGGTGACGGACCGCCGCGTCATGTGGAAGCGCGGGAAGATGCGCCGCTCGATCGAGACCTACGGCATCACCTTCTCGCGCATCCGGTGGAACCGCGCGATCCCGACGGTCGGTGACATCGAGCTCGTGCGCGCGGTGCCGTTCGGCCCGCTCGCGCGCCAGCAGCGCGTGGTGCTCCACAACGTCGAGGCCCCCGACGCGGTCCTCTCGATCATCCGCGGCGTCGAGCCGAGCGAGCACGCCGGCGACCACACGACCCCGCTGACGGATCGGCTGGATCCCGACGAAGAGGTCCTCTGGGGCGCCGCCCCGGACGGCGTCGGCATCGACTGGCGCGACGTCCTCACGACGCTGTTCGGCCTCGGGGTGCTCTTCGTGGGGCTCCCCGCGGCGGTGCGGACCGCGGCGATCCTCGCCAACCTCGAGGAGCACGGGCTGCCGATCCACTCGTACACGTGGGTCCTGCTGTTCGTCGCGATGGCGCTCACCGCGACCCTGATCCTGTCGATCGGGGTGGTCCTCACGTGGCACGGGATCCTCCGCGCCCGGGCGATGGGTCGCGACACCGAGTACGTCCTGACGGATCGGCGGATCCTCATCCGGCGGGGCCGGACGGAGCTGTCGATCGCGCGGCAGCGGGTCGTCGACGTGGCCGAGACGCGCGACTGGCGCGGCCTGACGCGGCTCTACCTGGTCCTCGACGGCCCCGAGGCGCGCGCGCTCGCGGACTCGGGCGCGCTGTCGGTGATCGCGCCGTCGCGGGACGCGATGATGCCGGTGCTCTACGACCTCGAGGACGTGGCCGACGTCCGCTCCCTGCTGGCGACGCGGACCTCGCGCCCCTCGCTGCCCCACGCGGCGTGAGGAAGACCCCGGCGACATCGTGCGTAGGTGTGGTGTGATCTCGACCCACCCGGGGGCTCGTCCATGAAGAAGGCGCTTCTCTACCTCCTCGTCGGCGCGGTGATGCTCGTCGGCCTCTCGTCGTGTCGGTCGCGCGTGCGGGTTCGCTCGCCCAGCACCGTCGTCATGACGGGGCCGCAGCCGCAGCCGCCGCCTCCGACGTCGGGTGGCGCGGGCGTGCGCGTCTCCGTCGGCGGGGTCGGGATCACGGCCCTCGCCCAGTCGTGCAACCCCAACGCGGCCGAGGCCTGCAACGGGCTCGACGACAACTGCAACGGGGTCATCGACGAGGGCTGCGGCTTCAGCGGCGGCAACATCCAGGTCACCTTGGCCTGGACGACGGGGGCGGATCTCGACCTCTACGTCACCGACCCGACGGGCTACACGATCAGCTATTCGCGGCGGCAGTCCCCCTCGGGCGGCGTCCTCGACCAGGACGCGCGGGGCGCGTGCGTGCCCTCGCAGGGCGCGACGATCGAGAACGTCTACTGGGACTCGCCGAACCCGCCGCGCGGGAGCTATCGGGTCGAGGTCCACAACTACAGCGGCTGCCAGGTCTCCAACCTGACGCAGGGCACCCTGTCGATCGCCGTCGGCGGACAGGTCATCGGCGCCTACAACGTCGCGCTGCGGCCCGGGGAGCGTCAGCCGGTGGCCGAGTTCTACATGCCGTAGCGGCCTGTTCGCGACGCGTTGAAACGGCGCGGAGTGCGTGCGAAGGTCGTCTCCCCCAATACCCGTTAGATTTGGTCATGCGAGTCTGCCCGTTCTGTCGCCTCGTACTCGGCGACGAGGAATCAACCTGCCCCCGCGATGGGCACGACGGCGAGTCTTCGCCGGACGTGGAGCTGCCGGCCGATCTCCAGGGCCGCTTCTCCGTGGTGCAGCCTTACGCGCGTGGGGAGTCGGGGGATCTCATCCTCGCCGACGATCGCGAGACCGGGCGCCGCGGGATCCTCAAGATCCTGCGCCTCTCCGAGAAGGTCACGCCCGCGGAGCGCGCGCGCCTCAAGCGGGAGCTGTCCAAGCAGGCCACCCTGGACCCGACCGTCCTCGCGGTGCCGCTCGTGACGGGCAACGTCGGCGACTCCCCGTGGCTGTTCCGGGAGTGGCACGAGGGCGTGTCGCTGGCCGTGCGCATCGCGCGCGACGGCGCCATCCCCGTGACCGAGGCGCTCGTCATCGCGTCGCAGATCGCCGGCGCGCTCGACGAGCTGCACCGGGCGGGGCTCCTCCATCGTGACCTCAAGGCGGGTCACGTGGTCCTCAACCCCCAGCCGTCGGGGCTGCCGTACGTGGCGCTCATCGACGCGGGGATCGCGAGCCGGGTCGACGTCGGCACCCTCTTCGACGTCGTCGGGACCCCCGAGTACCTCTCGCCCGAGCAAGCCAAGGGCAAGCTCGTCAGCTTCCGCAGCGACCTCTACGCGTTCGGCTGCCTGCTCTACCAGATGATCACCGGGGCCCCGCCCTTCACGGGCGAGCCGGCCGACCTGCTCGAGGCGCACGCCAAGCAGGATCCGCCCACGCCCTCGGTCTCGCTCCCCACCGACATCGCGTCGCTGCTCACCAAGCTCCTCGCCAAGGAGCCGCGCGACCGGCCGTTCTCGGCCCAGCAGGTGCGCCGCGCGCTCGAGCCGTTCCTGCCCGAGGGGGCCAAGGAAGGCGCCAAGCGCGAGGCGACCCAGACCTTCGAGAAGATGACCGAACAACGACAGGTCCCCGTGGCCGGCAGCGGCACGCTTCGTCCTCCCGAGAAGCGCGCGCCGCAGCGCACGATGATGGGCATCGCGCCCCCCCAGCCGGGCGCGAAGAGCGTCCCGCCGCCGCCGCCGCCGCAGGCCGGGGCTCCCAAGGCGAGCGTCCCGCCGCCCCCTCCGGGGAAGAAGCCGAGCGCGGACGGGACCGAAGAGCTCGACCTGCTCGATCTCGACAAGGCCGACGAGGTCCTCGCCGCCGCCGCGGGGTTCACCCCGGGCGTCTCGGAGAAGAAGCCGCGCGCGGACCAGACCGAGGAGCTGTCGGCGCTCGACCTCGACACCGCCGAGGAGGTCGTGAAGCGGGCCCCGCGCGTGAACAAGACGCTCTTCGGGATGCCGGCCGCGCCGCCGGCCGGCAGCGCGCCGCCGCCCCCGCCGCCGCCGACGTCGACGTCGCCGGGTGGGCTCGAGGCGCCCGTCGCCACGCTCCCCGCCTCGGTCCCCGAGGCCCCGACGCTGCCGCAAGCGCCGAGCCCGCAGGCGCCCGCGTCGATCCCGCAGCCCCCGAGCCCTTCGGCGCCGGCCGCGATCCCGCAGGCGCCGAGCGCCGCTTCTCCCGCCGCGATCCCGCCCGGGCCGAGCGCCGCTTCGCCGGCCGCGATCCCGCCGGGGCCCAGCGCGTCCGCGCCCGCCGCGATCCCGCCGGCTCCGAGCAAGGCGGCGCCTGCCGCGGTGCCGAGCGCGCCCCCGCCGCCGCCCCCTCCGCCTCCGCCGCCGCCCCCGCCGCCTTCGAGCACGCCCTCCTTCGAGGTCCCGTCGTTCGAGGCTCCCGCGGCGTCCCCGTACGCCGCCACGATGGCGATGGAGGCCTCCGAGCCCGTCACCGCGTCGTCGCCGTCCGAGGATCTCCCCGCGCCGGCCGCCGCGCCCCCGTGGGAAGCTGCTGCCCCCGCGGACGGCCTCGACTACGACGACCTCGCCGAGACGACGGCGTTCGACCCGGAGACGGGCGTCTCGAGCAACGACTCGTACGGCGTCCCGACGGACTCCCCGGCGGTCGGAGCCCACGAGGCGTTCCCCGCGGCGAGCGCGAGCACCGCGACGCCGGCCCCCGCGGCGCAGGCCTATCGCGAGCCCGTCGCGCAGCCCGTCAAGGTCCCCGGGATGCGCAAGGCGCCGATCATCATCCTGGGCGTGCTCGTCGCGTTCTGCGGCATCGGTACGCTCGGCGCGGGCGCCGCGATCTACTTCGGCATGAGCGCCGTCGAGGAGGTCGCGACGAACTCCCCGCCGCTGCCGGACCTCGTCCAGGTGCCGACGCCGGTCGCGCAGCCCGTCGTGCAGCCGCAGCCCGTCGTTCAGCCCCTCGTTCAGCCCGCAGTGCAGCCCGTCGTGCAGCCGGTGGCGATCCCCGAGCCCCAGCCCGTGGTCGAGCCGGAGCCCGTGGTCGAGCCGGAGCCCGTGGTCGAGCCGGAGCCCGCGCCCGCGCCGGAGCCCGTCGCGGCGCGCGAGCCGCCGCGTGAGGATCGCGAGCACTCGGGTCGCTCGTCGTCTCGAGAGACCCCGCCGTCGGAGCCCACGGCTCGCACGCAGCCGACCGAGGCGCCCGCCAACCGGATGCAGCGCTTCCAGCAGCTCCGCGAGCAGGCGCGGGATCACTTCCGAGCCGGCCGGTTCGCGCAGGCGGGCGACGCCTACGAGGAGGCCACGCGCCTCAACCCGCGCCACGCGGGCAGCTTCGCGGGTCTCGGCGCCGCGCGCCTCGCGCAGGGGCGGCACCGCGACGCGATCCGCGCCTACCAGGCCGCGATCCGACTGCAGCCCCGGACGGCCGGCTTCCACGCCGCCCTCGGGCACGCCTACCAGGCGGCCAACGATCGCAACCGCGCGCGCCAGGCCTTCCAGCACGCGCTGCAGATCGACCCGAACAACCAGGCCGCCCGCGCGGGTCTCGCCGCCGTCGGCGGCTGAGGCGCTAGTCCTCGCGCTCGTTCTCGACGATCCGACGCGGGACGCCGCGGGGGCGGTCGATGACCGTCTCGGCGCGGCCGGTCTCGTCCTTCGCGAGCGGCGCGGCGCGGCGCCCCACGTTCGCGAGCGCCGCCGGCGCGATCGCGGGATCGAGCTCGAAACACAGCTTGCCGCCGCGGAGCCGGACCGCGCCCGCGCCAGCCTCGACGAGGCCCGCCTCGGCGCGCATCCAGAGCGCCACGAGCTCGTCGTCCACCGGCTCGACGGTGCCGCGGAGGGCGTTGGCCTCCTTCGGATCGAGCCCGAGGACCGCCTCGACCCACACGTCCCAGCCCACCACCGAGCGCCCGCGCCAGACCTGCATCTGCGCGGACTCGGCGAGCTCGACCGCCAGCGTGTCGCGGTCGCCGTCGCGCATCGCCGCCCGGATGCGGGCCTGCCGCCCCTCGCACACCGCGCGCGCGTCGCGGTTGGCCACGCCGGGCACGAGCATCACCGCGCGCGGATCGTTGAGGCGCTTCCGGCTCGTCCGGCGCCACAGGGCGTCGTCGTCGCCGCTGGCGAAGGCCTCGAGGTCCTTGGGCATCCGCTTGCGGTCGGCCGGGCGGCGGCGCACGACTTTGCTCTTCTTCGAGTCCGCCATCGTGCGGGGATAGTCCACGCGGGTCCCCGCGGCAAAGGGACAGCGCAAAGGGACAGAATCGGCTTGCAGCGCGCAGCGAGCCGAGCAAAGGTTCCGGCCCCCCACGGCGTCCGGGAGGTCCCGGAGCCGTTCGCAAGAGGGAAACGACGACTATGTATGCAGTGATCAGGACCGGTGGGAAGCAGTACCGCGTGTCCGCGGGTGACCGGATTCGCGTGGAGAAGCTCCCGGGCGACGTGGGCGCCGAGCTGACCATCGACGACGTGTTGATGCTCGGCGGCGACAAGGTCGCGGTCGGCAGCCCGACCGTGGGCGGCGCGAGCGTGAAGGCCAAGATCGTCGCGCAGGACCGCGCGAAGAAGGTCATCGTCTTCAAGTACCGGCGCCGCAAGGGCTACCGGAAGAAGGCGGGCCACCGTCAGCCGTACACCGAGCTCGAGATCACTGGCGTTCAGGCCTGAGGAGTAAGCAATGGCTCATAAAAAGGGACAAGGCTCCTCGCGTAACGGGCGCGATTCGAACGCGCAGTACCGCGGGGTCAAGGTCTTCGGCGGCCAGACGGTCACCGCGGGCAGCATCCTGGTTCGTCAGGTCGGGTCCACCTTCCACGCGGGCAACAACGTCGGCAAGGGCAAGGACTACACGCTCTGGGCCCGGATCGACGGCGTCGTGAAGTTCGAGCGCCAGGGCAAGGACCGCCAGCGCATCGCGGTCTACCCCCTCGCGCCGCTCGCCGCCGAGTAGCTCCCGCCGACCCTCTGTCGCGCCGATCGGGTCTCCGCCAACGCGGGGGCCCGTCGTGCGTTGGGCCGCTCGCGTCGACGGGATCGATCCGCGCGGCGTGTTACCCTGAAGACCGCGAGTGCAGCTGCCGCTCCCGATCCCGGACCTGCCTCCGGACCAGGCTCCCCACGAGGTGCCGCGTCGCAGGCGGGTCTACGTCAATCGGAACCTGCGGCTCGACTGCGTGACCATGGTCGGCTTCGACATGGACTACACGCTCGCGATCTACGACCAGGGGCCGATGGATCGGCTCAGCATCGACGCGACGGTCCGCAAGCTCGTCGGCGAGCTCGGCTATCCGGAGTGCCTCCTCGACGCGCCCTTCCGGACCGACTTCCCGATCCGCGGGCTCCTCGTCGATCGCGAGCTCGGGAACGTGCTCAAGATGGATCGCTATCGGTACGTCAAGAAGGCGTACCACGGGATGCAGGAGCTCTCGCGCGAGGAGCGCCACAAGCGATACCACTCGCGCCCGATCCGACCCGGGACGTCCCGCTACCACTGGGTCGACACGCTCTACGGCCTCAGCGAGGTCACCGTGTTCTCCGGGGCGATCGAGCAGCTCGACAGGGTCGGGATCGAGATCGACAGGGCCAAGCTGTTCGACGACATCCGGCGGAGCATCGACCTGTCCCATCAGGACGGCTCGATCCTGAACAAGATCCTGTCGCACAAGGAGCACTACCTTCGGAAGGACCCCGAGCTCCCCACCGCGCTGCATCGGCTCAAGAGCGCGGGGAAGGGCCTCTTCCTGCTCACGAACAGCCACGCTCCCTACACCGAGGAGGTCATGAGCTACCTCTTCGACGGACGGCTGAACGGCTACTCCTCGTGGCGCTCGTTCTTCGACGTGATCGTGACCGCCGCGCGCAAGCCGGACTTCTTCCGCAAGGACGACATCTCCTTCACCGTGCCGGGCGGCGCGCCGGTCGACTCGCTCGAGAAGGGGTCGATCTACGCGGGCGGCTGCCTCGCCGAGCTCGTCCGGCTCGCGGACGTCGACGGGGACTCGGTGCTCTACGTCGGTGACCACATCTACGGCGACGTCCTTCGCGCGAAGAAGGAGAGCGCCTGGCGGACGATGATGATCATCCAGGAGATGGACAGCGAGCTGCGCGTCCACGAGGAGATCACCCCGCTGCTCGACCGCATGGATCAGCTCGAGGCGATCCGCGATCTCCTCCACGAGGAGCTGCGGCGCCGGGTCGCCCGCCTCAAGGAGCTCGGCCGCGGGCTCGAGCGCGCCCGCGAGGCGGGCACCTCCACGACCGAGATCGGCGCGCGTCGCGTCCACCAGAAGCGCCACGTGGATCGCCTCAAGGCCCGGCTGCGCGACCTCGACCGCGAGCTCGAGGACCTCGAGGAGCGCGTGGACCGCTCCTTCCACCCGTTCTGGGGCTCGCTCTTCAAGGCCGGTCCCGAGGTCAGCCTCTTCGGCGACCAGGTCGAGCAGTACGCCTGCCTCTACACGGACCGCGTCTCCAACGTCCTCCAGTACAGCCCGATGCACTACTTCCGGAGCCCTCGGGACCGGATGCCCCACGAGCTGTACTAGCGCGAGCGCTAGCGGCGATCGCCGCCGCCTCGTTCGCCGCTTCGCCGATTCCGTCGCGTAAGCCCACGGGATCATTGAGGCGGAGATCCGGTATGGGCGGTGCTCTGTCGCTGGCGCATGCGGTACGCGATCGCGCTCGCGCTCCTCGTCGGCTGCACGCCCGCGGCTTCTGCGGGGTGGATGCCGACGGTGATCGTCCGCGCGCGGGTCGCTCGCGCCGAGGGCGCCCGCTCGAGCGCCGCCGTCGAGGGGGCGACCTGGGGCGTCTCGGTCGATGCGCGCTGGCAGCTCGCGCGCCCGCCGGCGCGGATGCGGCCGGCTCCGGCGCCGCAGGTCCGCCTCGGATCGCGCTCGACGCCTTGCCGGGTCGAGCGCCTCTGCCTGTGGGAGCGACGCGCGCGGCGAAGCGCGCTGGAGACGATCGGGAGGTCGCCATGAAGAGGACGAGTTGGTTGCTGGTGCTGGCGCTCGCGTGGAGCGCGCCCGCGTCGGCGCAAGAAGACGTGCAGATCACGGACGCGACCATCGCGCGCGCCCTCGCGAGCTATCGCGCGGAGCCCTCCGTGCAGCGCCTGGTTCGCGAGGCGCTGAGCGCCCGCTCGGCGACGCCGGGTCGGGTCCGCGACGCGATGGATCGCGCTCGGGCGACGGGGTGGCTCCCGACCGCGAGCGGCGCGGTGCGGCGAGGCCAGGCGATCGACCTGCGCGCGCTGACGGGCGGTGACACCCCGACGAACGTGTCGACCGGGGACGACCTCGTGCTCGAGGCGCGCCTCACGTTTCGGCTGGATCGGATCGTCTTCGCGCCCGAGGAGCCTCGCCTCTTGCGCGCGCTCGAGGCGGCCGAGGCGGCCGAAGACGAGATCGTTCGAGCCATCGTGGCGCTCTACTTCGAGCGAAGACGTCTCCAGCTCGAGCGCGATCTGCTGGGCCTCGTCGAGCTCCCTCGGGCGCTGCGGATCCTCGAGATCGAGGCCTTGCTGGATGCCTTTACCGACGGAGCGTTCCACCGCATCATGGGAGGTCGCCGAGGAGAACGATGAGCGTCGAGCACCGCCGTCATGAGCGCTACGCCGTGGAGATCAGCGCCGAGGTCACCGTCGGGGTCGAGACCGTCGCGGCGGCCACCCAGAACGTGTCGGAGGGCGGGGCCGCGCTGACCCTCGACCTCCCGCTCGACGAGGGGTCGACGTTCGGGCTCACGCTCTTCCTCACCCAGGACGGGATCGAGGATCCGGACCGCGAGCCCTTCGAGTCGACCGCGACGGTGCAGTGGGTGCGCCCCGCGAGCGGCCGCTACCTGTGCGGGATCGCGTTCACGACGGTGGCCCCGGCTCAGCGCGCGCGCCTGCGCGAGTTCCTGTCCGCGACGGCCTGATCAGGCGAACCGATGCAGCGGCATCGGGCGGGCCCGCGGCCCCGCGATGGCGCGCGTGGCGGCGCTGAGCAGCAGCAGGGCCGTCGCGCCGGCGAGGACGCGCGAGACCGCGGCCGTGAGCACGTCCGGCGGATCGAGCGCGATCAGCGCCGCCGTGCCGCTGACGATCAGGACGGTCAGCACGAGTCCCGCGCCGAGGGTGAGCCGCGCCGAGCGTGGTGTCCTCGCGCGCCGGAGCCACACCCAGTAGCCGAGCGACAGGACCACGTAGCCGGCGCCCCTCGCGAGCCGCAGCGGCCCCTGCGCGTCGTCGGTCCCCCAGCCGCCGAGCAGCACCGCGACCGTCGTGGCCGCGACGCCGAGCAGCACGAAGTCGTCCATCGTCCTCGCGAAGCGAGACGCGCCGTGGCTCTTCCAGGTCGCGCCGAGCGAGATGATGCCCAGCGCCGGCACCGCGATGGGCCAGCGCACGAGCGCCCAGCTCCACGGCTCGACGGGCTGCCGCGAGAGCGCCGTCACGTCGGTCGTGCCCCCGACCGTCGCCATCGCGCCGAGGCCCACCGCGACCGCCAGCACGCCCGCGGCCGCGCCGAGCAGGGCCATCGCGCGCGCCCGAGCGCCTCCGTCGGCCGACCCGAGCCACGCGATCGCGGCCCGCGTGGCGAGCGCCCCCAGCAGGAGCACGTCGAGCCGGAAGTGCATCGGGTACACCCGGTCGAGCGCCGGGATCGCGGCGAGCGCCATCGTCCCGAGGCCGACGACCGGGATCTCGCGCCGGTAGCGCAGCCACAGCTGCCGCGCGCTCCGCGCCGGCCCGGGCTCGCGTCGAGCGGCGCTCGCGATCCAGTCGGCGACGCCCGCGGAGGGCGCGAAGAGCACCGCGAACAGCAGCAGCCAGGCGAGCGCGATCGACGTCGCGCGGACCGTCTCCGCGCTCGCCTCGCGGGTCGCCGTGGTCTCCACGGGGAGCACGACGTCGAACGGGGCCGCCTCTCCGCGGCGCGCGAGCCGCAGGCGGATCGTGTCCGCGCCGGGCGCCGGGAGGATGTCGGAGGCGTCCTGCACGTGGACGCGCTCGGCGGCGAGGAGCCGATCCTCGGCGAGCAGCCCCGCGCGGTCGGCCGGGGACCCGGCGCGCACCATCGCGATGGCCAGCCCCGACTCGCCGGCCGCGGTCTCGTCCGAGAGCGTGAGGCCGAGGCGCGCCACGAGCGCGGCGCCCTCGCGTCGGCGCGCCAGCTCGCTCTGGAGGCGATCGCCCGCGCCCGTGGTCGCGTCGATCTCGAGGAGCGCCGACCGGCCGATCACGCGGCCGCGGCCGTGCGCCGCGTCGAAGACCGCGATCACGTGGCCGTGCAGCGTCCCGCGGCCCCCGAGATCGCGGAGCGCGTCTCGGGTGAACCGCGCCTCGAGGCGATCGGAGGAGGCGGCGCGGCCCACGAGCTCCACCGCGACGTGGGTCGGCTCGGCGCCCGGGTGGTGCATCGTCCCCTCGAGTCGGACGATCGCGTCGCGCCCCGGCGGGAACCCGCTCCCGCGGACCCGCAGCCGCTGCCCGGGGGTGAGCTGGGTCGGCTCGACCGCCGACACCTCGAGGAGCGCGGCTTCTTCGCGCGCCTCACACCCGACCCACATCAGGGAGATCAGGCAGACGCCGATGGTTGCGAGGAGGCGCATTCGAGCCGTGGCCGAGGCTCGGCTCGGGAGGCCCGAACGTCAACAAAACGACGTGTTCGTGCGGACCTACGCGATTGACACTCGATCGACCGAGTGCTACCGCGACGCCGCTGACGAGCCCATGACGAAGCTGTCACGACGCATCCGCGCGCTGGTCACCCGGGTCCGATCCGGGGAGGGCGGCCATGTCGCCGCCGACGTCGGCGAGGTCCTCGAGCTGTGGCTGACGAGCGGCCTGCTCCCGCTGCCCCGCGGCCTCGTGGACCGCGCCGCCGTGCTCGGCCGCGTCATCGGCGATCTGGCCCGCGCCGCGCGGCCCGCGCCGACCGATGTGCCGCCGCCGCCGGAGGTGGTGAACCGCGCGTCGACCCCGCCGCCGGCCCCCGTGGCGGCGCCGGAGCCCGCGCCAGCTGCCGAGCCCGCGCCCGAGCCCGCTGCCGAGGTCGCGCCCGAGCCCGCTGCCGAGGTCGCGCCCGAGCCCGCTGCCGAGCCTGCGCCCGAGCCCGCTGCCGAGCCTGCGCCCGAGCCCGCTGCTGCGGCCGAGCCCGAGCCGGAGCCCGCTGCGGCGCCGGCCGAGCCGACACCTGCAGCCGCTGCTGCGCCGGAGCAGGCGGCCGCTGCCGAGCCGGAGCCTGCTGCGCCGGAGCAGCAGGCCAAGCCTGGGCCGGAGCCCGCTGCGAAGCCCGCTACGGAGAAGCCCGGTGCGGAGCCGACGCCCGCCGACGAGCCGAAGCGTCCGAGCGTCCGGCGCCCCGCGGCGAAGCGGCCCGCGGCGAAGCGCCCTGCCGCCAAGCGCACCCCGGAGAAGTCGGCCGAC
The DNA here is from genome assembly GCA_020633195.1 of Sandaracinaceae bacterium. Taxonomy (GTDB): domain Bacteria; phylum Myxococcota_A; class Polyangia; order Polyangiales; family Sandaracinaceae; genus JACKEC01. The sequence continues at coordinate 114,627 of JACKEC010000022.1, forward strand.
GCAGCCAAGAAGAAGCCCGCGAAGAAGGCGGCCGCGAAGAAGAAGCCGGCGAAGAAGAAGCCCGCGAAGAAGGCGTCGGAGACCGGCGCGGCGAAGCGCCCGGCGGCGAAGAAGCCCTCCTCGAAGCGCCCGGCCGCTCGACGCAACAAGCCCGACGAGTGAGCTGCGCGCTCCCGTCCCTTGACAGGCCGCGCCGCTCGGACCATCACTCCCCCCTTCCCCGGGGCTGTAGCTCAGCTGGGAGAGCGCATGACTGGCAGTCATGAGGTCAGGGGTTCGATCCCCCTCAGCTCCACTTAGAGAAGCCCGCGAGAGCGGGCTTTTCTGCGTTTGGGGCTCGGCTCCTCCGAGGGCGCCGCGTGCCCCCCACCGTGCCCGACCCCTCAGAGCGCCTGCTGGTGCTGCCAGCGATAGTGCGACCCGGTGAGGACCGAGCAGGCCCGTGGTGGCTGCGGACTATCGTGTAGAGCAACTCCATGAAGGACACCACGCCGACCCCTCCCGTCGCCCTCGACATCGACAACGCCCCGCGCTGGCTCACTCGCTTGGAGGCGGCCGCGATCGCTGGCGTCTCGGTCCGGACACTCCGCCGCTGGATCTCGTACGGGTACATCCGCGCATCCAAGCCCGCGGGCGGACGTGTGCTCGTCGACCGGGGAGTCCTGCGCGAGCTCATCGAGGGGGCGGCGGCGTAGACGGGGACGGCCCCAGAACTGGGCTCTCTCCTCGCTGTAGCGGCCCAGCACCGCACCTGGTGCTGGAGGCCGTGGTGGCATAGGTCGACGGCGCTGGCGTGCTACGGAGGCTGTTCGACGAGGCAACCGCCGCGCGGTCGGCGCTACGCCTTCGGTGGTCGGCCAGCGCCTGTCTCAGCCCGCTCCGCAGCGCCTCGGGCGTCTCCTCGATCTCCCTCGTGGTTCTGCGATGACAAATCGCGCGGGCCCTGGCGGCGCGTCCGAACATGCCATTGGCGAGCTGGGCGCGCCGCGGGCGGCCCGCGCTCTCGTCGCGCTGCGCGGTCGTCGCGTTCGACGACCTCGTCGAGGTCTACGGCGGCCGCAAGCCGTTCAACGCTCTCGTCCGCGAGCTGCTCGACGTGGACTACTTCGGGGCCTGGCTCGAGTAGCCGAGTCATCGAGCCCGCGCTCGTCGTCAGCTCGCGTCGATCGTGACCTCGGCGGCCTCGAGCGCGATCGAGATCGGCGTGTAGACGTCGAGCCCCGCCGCGACGACGCTGACGATCAACGAGAACGGCTGGACGCGCTCCTGGAACTCCTTGCGCTCGTCCCACCACCCCACGACGGGCATCACGGCGATCAGCTTCGAGCCAGCGAGCAAGGAAGCCTTCCCCATCCAGCGGTCGCTCTGCACGGTCCCGTTCTCGCGCCGCTTGGGGCCGACGTCCCATTGGAAGCCCTTGCCCTTGTCGACGTCGATCTGCTCGCGGACCTTCTTGTTCACGCGCCAGCGGAAGGCGTCCTCTGTCTCGACGGGACCCTGCATGTCCCAGCGCAGATCGAGGCCGCGGAAGGATCGGCGCCGGAAGGTGTGGACCTCGGGAAAGTACGAGAGCGTGACGCGCAGCTCGACGTCGAGATCGGCGTTCTCGAGGAGTAGCTCCTGGTCGACCGGGAAGCGGAAGAACTTCGCCTTCCGCTCGAGCTTCGGGACGGTGGGCGAGGTGCCCTTGCGCTTCGGCGGCTCCTTGCGGGGCACCTGCACGGTGACGCCGTTGGGCATCGAGTCCTCGACGATCACGGTGGCGCGCTCGCGGGTGCAAGCGGTGGCGAACGCTGCGTCGGGCGCGCCGTAGCCGCAGATGGCGAGCCGGTCGTCGATGCCCTCGAACTGCGACAGCATCGTGGGCGTCCACGAGGCCGAGTGCACGATGAGGCCACGGACGGTCGCCGCGCGCAGGGTCGAGTCCGCCGCGAAGATGCGTGCGCCGAGGTGCGCGGCGCGCGCGGTGGCCTCGCTGGTGCCCCACATCGAGGCCAGCGGGCGACCAAGGCGGTGGCCCGTCGTGAGGCTCGTGAGCGTCGGCACGCCCGGGTCGGGGAGGGCGCCGTCGAAGGCGACGTTGCCACCCTCGAAGACCACCTCCGGCTTGTTCGGCACGCGATCCGCGTCCACAGGCCGCGCCGAGGTGTGGGGCGAGGCGCCTCCCGTTGGGGCAACGGGGCTGTACTCCCTCAGGTCAGCGGCTGGCGGCATCTGCGTGCGCCACGTGCAGGCGCCGATCGTGAGCGCGTTCCACGCCTGGGCCGGATCCTGGATGGGCTGGATCAGGTTCAGGTGGGGGTAGTCGCGGATGAGGTCCGCGTCGTCGCTGTCCGCGTTTCCAGCGGAGATGCAGATCAGTCGGCCCTTGCCGTCGTTCCACCCGAGCTGCTCGATCGCCTGGCTCCAGTCGGTGGGCTCCAGCTTCTCCATGCCAGCGGTGATGGCCATTGCAAAGACGTGCGCCGTGGGCTCCTGCTCCGCTTCGGCATGTTCGACAGCCTCGATGGTCATCGGCGCCCAGGTGGCCCGGGCCGCCTCATCCCCGGTGTTCGACTCGCTGGTGTTGATCTTCACCGACTGGAGCCAGTGCGGTGCCGCGCTGACGCCGGCCTCGACCGCGTCGCCGACGGCGTCCAGATGCAGAGCGATGCCGGCCATCTCGGTCCCGTGCCCGTCGACGTCGACGCCGGACGCGACGCCGGGGACCACGCTGGTGGCGGAGAGGATGGCGGGGGCGAGGAGCGCGTGATGGTCGGTGATCCCGGTGTCGAGGATCGCGACCGATGGCGACCTCGGCGGCGGCGGTGCCATGCGGTGCGACGTGAGATCGACCTTGTCGTGCTCGAGGAAGAGCCAGTCGCGGATGGAGCGCTCGGCGAGCTGGACCTCGTAGACGCAGTCCACGGCCTGCACCACCTGCTCGAGCTGGTCCAGGGTGAGCTTCGCGTAGAAGACGATCTCCATCGCCGCGACGAACTCGGCCGCCGGCTCCTTCATGTCCGTGAAGCGGCGGAGCTGACGTGTGATCTCCCGGCGCGACCGTGCGTTCGAGTCGGCGTCGTAGGTGCCGCCGCGGCAGCCGATCGCGACCCATTGAGGGCCGGAGGCCGCAGCCTGGCGCACGGGCTCGGAGGCCACGTCCTCGACGCGAGCGATGCTGATCCTGTCGATGGGGCTCAGCAGCGGGGCGTTCCGGGGAGCGCCGGACTTCGCCGAGTTCTTCGCCGGGTCCTCGTACGCTCCGAGCTTGCGCCGCAGCGCCGGAAGATCCGCGGAGCCCGAATCGAGCAGAACGAGCCCCGATGCAGGGTCCTCTCCGACGACCCGCACGCCCTTCTCGCCGAGCGAGTCTGTCGGGATGGCGAACCCGCTCGCGGGGCTGACCGCGATGATCTCCCGTCGAGCCTCCGGGTCACGGGATCCGGCGGGTCGGGCCGCGACGCTGCGCTTCATGGCGTCGAGCTGATCGCTCAGGTACCGACTGTGGGTGGCGGGGTTGCGTGATGGAAGCGAGGGCGGCCCGCTGCCGCCCCCGCCGGGCTTCTGGAACGGCTCGACCGCGTCGACGGTGCCGCGGAGGAACGGGAGGCGCTCGTCGGTCATGACCGGCCGTGGAACTGCCCCTGCTCATCCCCTCGGCGGCGGGCCGCCTGGAACGCCGCGACGAGGTCTTCCTCCGCGAGCTTGTCGCGACCGTCGAGGACCATCGATCGGATGGCGTCGTCGCAGGCTCGCGCCGCGTCCGCGTAGGAGAGACCGAGCCCGAGGCGGGCCGCGTCGGCTGCCCCTTGGTCGATGCCGTGGGGCTCGAGCCGCAGGCGTACGAGCTGGGCGATCTGCGCCTCGCTGGGGGCCTCGAAGGGGACCACGACATCGAAGCGGCGGAACACCGCTCGGTCGAGCAGCTCGGGGTGGTTCGTCGCCGCGACGATCAAGCTGGGGCTGCCGTCGGTGTCCATGAGCTGGAGGAACGCGGTCGCGACGCGGCGCAGCTCGCCCACGTCGTTGCTGTCCCCGCGGGCCTGCGCGATAGAGTCGAACTCGTCGAAGAGGTAGACGCCCGGCCGGCGGGACATCTCCGAGAAGATTGAGCGCAGGTGGTTCGCGGTAGCGCCGAGGAAGCGGGAGAAGAGGCTCGCGAGCCGGACGGTGAGGAGCGGGAGGCCCATCTCCCCAGCGAGCACCGTCGCGGCGAGGGTCTTGCCGCACCCGGGGGCGCCGTGGAAGAGGAGCTTCCGGCGCGGCTGGATCCCGTGGCGCTCGAGCGACGCGCGCGCGCGGTTCTCCTTGATGACCCGGGTCAGCTCGCTCTCCGCGCTGTCGCTCAGGACGATATCCCGGAGGCGTTCGTCCCGGTGGCCGCCCTCCAGGATGTCCGCGAGTTCCCCGCGGGGCTGCGCGATGTCCACGACCGAGCCACGCGACCGACCGGAGGAGAGGGTGGCGACCTGGCGACGGAGGTCGTCGGCGATCCTCGTGTGCCCCGCGGCGCTCTCCGCGGCCGCGAGCTGGAGCGCGGCCTTACGGAAGCCGGCGTCATCGCCGTCCGCGTGCGCTTGGATGAGCTGCCGAATGATGTCCGCGCGCATGGCCGCCCGAAGGATAGCCCGGCAGGCCCCGATTGGTGCAGCGGGTGGTGCGTCGGGGGCGCGGTAGTCCCGAGGTCTCGGTTCTCGCGATGCCCCCCGTGCTGGCCGCCTTTCGATAGCTACCGTCTCCGACCTCTTCGCCAAGCCCGCGAGGAAGGGCGGCCAGCGGGGCCGCCCGCGCAAGGAGTAGGTGGGCCCCACAGCAGCTTCATGGGGGACCTGCCGGAGGGCGGCCCGAGGGCGTGGCAGTCTCAGGCACCTGCGCGCTGCTGCTCCCGGGGGGCTCTCGCGTCGTCGTGAGAACGCTGCTGGCGGGGCCACCCTTGGACCCGACCCCGACGCTGGCTAGTGGCAGCGTTGCGGGCTCCCGTGGCCGCCCACGCAAACGTGCCTGACCCTCGACGCGGTCGGTCGACGGCTATCTCCCGAGGCGATAGCCTCTCGGTATGAGCATCGATCTCCAGAGGCTCGCCGCAGCGATTCAGGCGCGGACGCCGGATTGGGTCCTGGAGGTGAAGGTGGGCGAGATGATCAACGCCGAAGGGGAGCCCGCGTTGCGCGTCACCCTGATCATCGAGGCGAGGCCGGAGCTGTACCAGGACGGGCCCCAGCTCGAGGCGGCCGTAGACGCGGTGCACGCGGCGGTCGAGCAGATGGAGGTCGACCGCTGGCCCTACACTCGCTTCGTGAGCGTCGACGAAGCAGCCTGACCGATGGGGCTACCGCAGGACCTGATCGCGCAGGCGGAGTTCCTCGCGAAGCGTGAGCCGAAGCGACCGAAGCAGGCCAGCCTTCGACGCGCGGTGTCGTCCGCCTACTACGGGTTGTTCCACTTCCTGATCGACGAAGCGTGCCGGCTCATCCTCTCCGGCAAGACGGACCATCGCCCGTTACGGGAGCAGCTCGCCTGCGGCTTCGATCACTCGCGGATGGAGAGCGCCTCGAACGCTTTCGCGAACGCGGACCGGCAGAACGCGTGGGCTGCGCTCTTCGGCGCACCGCCCGTGCTTCCGCCGGCACTGCGCCAGGTGGCGCGGACCTTCGGTGCAGCTCCAAGAGGAGCGTCACGAGGCGGACTAAAAGCCTCGCGAAGGAGTTCGATCCCCCTCAGCTCCACTCGGAAAAGCCCGCGCTTCGGTGCGGGCTTCTTCGTTCCGTCGGGAGGCGTCCGTCCTCACGGCTCTTCGACCACCAAGCAGCGCCGAAGGCGGATTGCCCGTGTCAGCGCGCGAAAGGGAGGCCCCGCCGGCGCATCGATCGGTGGACCTCGCCGAGAGCGCGGCGGTTGGTCTGATAGCGCTGGTAGGCCTCCGTACCAGCCCGGGCCGCGAAGCGTTCGATCAGCCAGCCGATCCCAAAGACCAGGAGGCCGCCCGCGATGCCCAGGATCACGAGGGTCACCTCCTGCAAGCCGCGGGGCGCCCCTTCGATCGACATGAGGGCCGTGATCCCGCCGGTGAGCCCCACCACCCCGGTGAGGATCAGGGTTGCCCCCGGTCCCGCGAGATCGGGTCCAGGGAGCGTGTTCCGGAGCTGGTCTCGCTCGAGGTGGAGCTCATCGTGCCAGTGGCCGAGCATGGCGTTGCTCTCATGGTCTTCGAGCTGGAATTGGCCCTGTGCCGTGGCCACCGCGGGCGCGAGGAAAGGGAAGAGCACGACAAGCCACGCGAGTCGCAGCACGCCTGCACGATGCGTTCGCGTGTCCCGACGGTTCAAGCGCATGTGTTGCCCACACAGGTGCGATCGGTTGGACAGTCCGCGTCGAGGATGCACTCGACGCACGCGGAGGCGCCTGGCTCGCAGTATGGGGAGCCTGGCGACGAGCAGTCGTCGTGGTCCATGCAGCCGCAGGTGCCAGCGCCCGAGCCGAAGAGGCATGCGTCACCGGCGACGTAGCCCGCGCAGTCCAGGTCATACGCGCACTCCACCGCACAACTCCACGAGGCCGACGCCTCGTCGTAGGCGCAGTACGGGCCGCCGCCACCGCTCTCGCAGTCGACCCAGCTGCAGCACGGCTGGGTCCCATCGCAGCCGGGTGGGCCTGTGACGTCGAGCCCGGAGTCGGTGCCGGCGTCGAAGAAGCCCGCCGCGTCGTCGTGCTCGTAGCGCGACGGATCGAAGGCCAGCGAGCAGCCAGCGATCGCCAACGACATGAGCGCGACGCTTAGCCTCACATGCGCCCCCGGACGAGAAAGCCGCCACCGTCGCGGTCGAGCATCGCCGCCACGGAGATGTCATCTGACCCGTTGGGCCTGGGCCTGCGGTCTGCGAGCAGGAAGATCGAGCCGAGCGCAGCACCCACGAGCATCAACCCGAGCCCGAGGTCACTCACGAGCGCAAACACCCGCAGGTCGTCCCCGGCGCCGCGGAAGCAGAGGCTCGCGCAGGCGTCCCGGAGACGGAGATCTTCGTTGATCGCGAGTCCGCCGGCGACTACGAGGGTCACGAGCCCGACGCCGGCCGCGACGAAGCCGACGATCGCCCCCGAGCTCACGTATGACCCCGACGTGGGGGGCGGAGGTGCGGGGTCGTTTGGCTCTTCGCGCCCGCTCATGCGGCGCTCCAGGCTCGCTAGGTGGAGCTCGAGGTCTGCCCGATCGTCGATCGCCTCGACGTCGGCGAGATATCTCCGCAAGAAGTCGTGCGCTTCTCGAAGCTGCCCGAGCGCCTCGTGCGCGAGGCTCAGGCTCCGGAAGATCTCCGCGTGCCCGCTGAGCTCATAGGCACGCTGCCACTCGGTAACGGCATCCTCATACGCCCCCGCCTCGTAGCGCGCGGTGCCAGTCAGGAAGTGGATCCGCGCGCGCTCCTCGGCGCCCTCCATTTCGACCACCGGGCTCGCTGGCTCGACAGGCCTCTCGGACGTGCCGTCCTCCGGGGCCTGCGCGGACGCGACGGATGACGCGCACAGCACCGCCCCGAACACCCATGACGGCCCGCCCTTCATCGGGCTCGACCGAACCGACGCGCGTCGGCGGTCGCCGCGGAGACTCCGTGGGCTTCGCGATCGTGGGTCACGCCTGTTCACATGTTGGCGAGTACGCGCGCTCGCGTCGAGCTACGTCCAGGACCCGCGCTCGGGAGGTCTTCCCCCGTCAGCCGTGGGCGATCGAGACGAAGCCGCCGTCGCGCGCGAGGCCGACGCTGACGACGAGCCGCGCCTCGGGGGCGATCTCGACGACCTCGACCCCGCGGGGGGAGCCGGCGGGGCGGTCGGAGGTGGTGCGCTCGACGGCGCCGTCGACGGCGCGGACGGAGACGACGCGGAGGGTGAGCTCTCCGCCGCCGAGGAGCGCGGCGGCGCGGGCGCAGCCGGGCTCGTCGACGACCCAGGCGATCGCGCAGTAGGCGCCGTCGCGGGCGAGGGTCACGCCGGGCTCGGCGTGGGTCTCGACGGCGGCGCGGAGGCGCTCGCGTGCCTGCATCGCGCGGACCTCGGAGAGGCGCTCGGCGGCGGCCGGGGTGTCGAGGCCGGCGAGGATCGCGGCGGCGCGATCGAGGTGGCCCTGGTCGATGTAGAGCTCGGCCATCGCTCGCGTGGGGATGGGCTCGTCGGGGGGCTTCACGCGGGGGGCGTCCGACGCGCCGGTGAGGCCGGAGATGACCCTCGCGAGGAGGTCCTTCAGACCCACGCCCAGCTCCGCTCGGCGGCGGCTTCGAGGTCGACCCGAGCGCGCTGCGCGTCGAGCGCGATCTGGGCCTTGAGGGCGTCGAGGCCGTCGAACCGCTGCTCGCCGCGGAGGCGGGTGACGAAGCCGACCCTCAGGGTGCGACCGTAGAGGTCGCCCTCGAAGTCGAAGAAGTGAGCCTCGACGGAGCGGCCCGCCTCCATCGTCGGGCGCACGCCGAGGTTGGCCACGCCGCGCAGCAGCTCGCCGGACTCGCCGCGCGCCACGACCGAGTACACGCCGTCGGCGGGCAGCAGCACGGGCTCGCAGGCCAGGTTGGCGGTGGGGAAGCCGATCGTGCGGCCGCGCTGGTCGCCCATCACGACCTCGCCGCCGACATCGTGCACCCGGCCGAGCCAGCGGCACGCGTCCTCGACCCGACCCTCGCGGAGGGCGCCGCGGATCCGCGTCGAGCTGACGACGGCGCCGTCTCGCTCGACCGGGGCCACCTCGAGCGCCGTCAGCCCCGCGGCGCGAAGGGTCTCGACGCTGCCCTCCCGGCCTTTGCCGAAGCGGAAGTCCGGACCCACGACGACGGCGCGCGCCCCGAGGCGGCCGAGGAGGACGTCCGACACGAATCGATCGGCTGGCTGGGCCGCGAAGGCGCGATCGAAGTGGGCGACCTCGACCGCGTCGGCGCCCAGCTTCTCGAGGAGCGCTCGGCGCCGCTCGATGGTGGTGAGCAGCGCGGGCGCTCGGAGCGGGGCGAGCACGATCGACGGGTGGGGGTCGAACGTGAGGACGGTGACCCGCTCGTCCCCGGTCGCTTCCTCACGCGCCGCGTCGAGCAGCGCGCGGTGACCGAGGTGGACCCCGTCGTAGTTTCCCGGCGCGACGATCGCGCCGCCCTGCTTCGTCATCGAGGGGTTCGAGCTCGGGGCCACCAAGGTGGCCCCATGCTGCCCGAAATTCGCCTATCTGCAACAGGAGACGGGCGGGAGGAACGGCACGCACAGGGGCGTGATCGATCCGTCCGCGTTCACGGTGAAGTCGGTGCCCGGCTCGCTCACCTCGCGGATCATCCGGACGTCGCCTTCGCCGGCCATCACCGCGCGGGGCCGGAGCTCGCAGAGCGGGAGGCCGCACAGCGCGCGCGTGGCCTCGGTGCAGCACTCGTCGGGCACCGGCATGTACGTGACCGTGTCGGGCATGCCCGTCATGGCGCGCACCGCTGTCTGACAGGCGGCGATGCCGTGGCCGTCCGCGGTGCTGCTCGCGTCGGGGGCGTTGCTGCCGTCGGTGTCGACGATCGCCCAGCGCCCGGCGGGGCCCTGGCTGCACTGCATCGCGGTGTCGCCCGGATCGCACGGCCCGGCGGGGTCGCCGCAGCCGAGCGTCCGATCCTGCTCGAGCTGGTTGAAGGTCGTCGGGTTCCCGTTCGCGTCCAGGCCGTTGGGCCGGTACGGGTCGGGGCAGCCGAGCTCGTTCGGGATCGACCACGCCTGGCTCGAGAAGGAGCCGCCCTCGATGATCCAGTCGTTGTCGGTCGTGGCCGCCACGAGCGGGTTGAGGACCGAGTCCGGCAGCGGCGGGTCCATCATCATGAGCTGCTGCCGGTAGTTGACCGTGCGGCCGCCCGCGATCCCCGTGAGGACGTTGACGTCGTAGTTGCCGGTCGGCAGCTCCTGACAGTCGACGGGGATGCGCTCGAGGTTCTCCGCGAGGCTCCCCGGAGCGAGGTAGGGGATGAGGCACGAGTCGCTGGCGGGGTTCCAGTTGACCGCCGCAACCGGGGCCACGCCGATGTCGATGCTCGGCGAGAAGGTCTGCTTCATGCCGGTCTGCGTGGGCCGGACGGTCGCGATGACGACCGCGTCGGGCACGCCGGCGGAGAGCTCGATGGGGCTGCGCACGCGGCGCAAGATCACGATCGGGTGCTCCCACAGCACGCCCGCGCTCCCGAGGATGGGGTGCAGGTCCTGGAGGCCGTCGCGATCCGCGTCGACGGGAGGGGTGAACCACGCGAACCGGTCGGGCGACGGGTCGATGGCCATGCCCGCCGCCGCGAGGGTCCGAGTCCACGACTCGCCCGCGACGTCGGCGAGGACGAGCGTCATGTTGGTCTGCTCGAAGATCTGCCGCTCGCGCACCGCGGCGTCGCTGACCGCGGGGACCAAGTCCTGCGAGCGACCCGCGCGCGTGTTGGGCCCGAGCTGGAAGGCCGGCAGCTCGGTGTTGACGAACGCGCCGAGGGTGACCGCGACGCCGTCGAGGACCTGCCCGTCGGGGTAGTCCTGCATGCTGCCGAACACGATGTGCGCGAACTGCGGGACGGCTACCGCCGTGTTCTCGAACGCCCCGCCCGCCACGTCGCCGTGGGTCGCGAGCCGCCGCACCGAAAAGAAGGGGTTCCAGTCGCCGTCGCGATCCATGAAGCCACGGATCTGGTAGTCCGCGATCGCGCCGGCGCCGTCGGCGAGGGAGATCTCGGGCCAGTCGTACTGCGCCGCGCGCGTCACGACCACGGAGAGGTCCTCGGCGGTCGGCTCGAGCGGGAGGCAGTCCTCGAGGCTGAAGAACTCCCGCGCCGGGATCACGAGCACGTTGGAGGCGCTGGTCGCGGACCCCGCCGGCGGGGGCGGGTTGTCCGTGTAGAACATGAGCATGACGACGTTGCCGATCAGCTCGGTCGGCAGCTCGCCCTCGTACACGCAGTTCGGGCGCGGGCCCGCGTAGAGGACGGCGCCGTGGATGAGGCCCGAGGCGGGGACGGCCGAGCCCTCGCCAGGGACTTCGTCCTCCGGCGGGTCGCAGCCGAGGACGCCCACGGAGAGCGCGAGGAGGAAGACGAGGAGGCTATGCGCGGTGTGTCGAAGCATGACGACCTCAGTACCGGAAGGTGACGTGGCCCATGAACCGGCGATCGATTCGTTGACCGAAGGGGTGTTCGCGGTGCCCGTCCATCAGGAGGTTCGTACCGGTGACGGCGAGCTCGACCTGGTCGTCGAGGAGCCGGAAACCGATGCGGGCGTTCATGAGGGCGTACGCGGGGAGGTTGAACGGCACGAAGGCGGTGCCTCCGCGCTCGGTGTCCAGCACCTGCTCGACCCAGACCTGATCGCTGACGAAGTGGAAGTCGACCGAGAGGTCGAGGCCGAACGGCGACCGGTACTGGACGCCGGCGTTGACCTTGTGGGCGCTGGTGCGCTGGTCGAGCTCGCGACCCTCGAGGGTCTGGGTCGAGTCCCCGAGGACGAGCGTCTCGTGGATGGCGTAGTTGGCGTAGATGTCCAGACCGTCGACCGGGTAGACACGAACACCGAGCTCGCCGCCGATCTGCTGGAAGTCGGCGTCCTCGTTGGCGAACTGCAGCTGACCGAGCGGGAACGCCGCGAGGTCCGGGTTGTAGAGCGCCCGCGGATCGTTCTGGAAGTCGTAGAGCCGGTACGCCGTGTTGTCCGACAGGAGGATCTGGTCGAAGACGAGGTTGTAGTAGCCGGTCAGCTCGAGCGCGAAGAAGTCGAACTCCTGGAGCATGTAGCCGAGCTCGACGGAGACGATGCGCTCCGGGTTCAGGGTGTCGTTCCCGATCCCGAAGGCGGTGACGCCGCGAAGAGGCGTCGGGTTGGCCACGTTCGCGTACGACTCGATGAACGTCGGCGAACGGAACGCGGTGCCGGCCGACACACGGATCGACTGGCGGGCCGTCGGGTGGACGATGACCGAGCCGCGCGGCGAGAACTGCGGCTCGGGGAAGAGCGGGTGGAGGTCGCCGCGGGCGCTCAACACGATCTGGACGACGTCCTCGATCCGCAGGGTGTCCTGGAGGAAGAGGTTGCCGTGGTGCTGGGTGTGGACCGTGCTGAGCGTGATCGGGTCCGCCGTCCAGTCCCAGTCCAGCTCTTTGAAGCGGTAACCGAGGCCCGCGATGATCTGGTTGTCGATGCCTTCGACGATGGTGAAGGAGTTCGTGTACACGAGCTCGGTGTCGACGACGTCCTGACGGCTGATGTCGACGCTCTCGGCCTGCTGCAGGCCGCCCTCGCGGATGTTCGTCGGGCCGTGGTGGCCCTGGAAGCGGTTCCAGTAGGCGCGCGCGGAGAGGCCGAACGCGGTGTTCACCTGCAAGAAGCTCTGCGCGAGGAGCGCGTCCTCGATCGCGATCTCGCGGAGTCGGCTCAAGCCCTGGAACGTCGTCGACCCGGTCGCGGCGGCTGCGCCGGCGCGGATGGAGTAGCCCTCCGCGAGCCGGACGTTGACCTCACCGTTGAAGAACAGGCGGCTGTACGCCTGGTCGGGGTTGTTGAGGAACGGCTGGGTGTCGACGCGGTCGTGACCGACGGTCGCGCTGTACTGGTCCTGGCTCTCGTAGCCGCCGGACAGGCGGAAGGCGACGCGATCCACGCGGCGCGTGACGCCGGCGACGATCCGCTGCTGGCTGTTCGTTCCCAGACCGGCGCTGATGTAGGAGCGCCCTTCGCCGGGCGCCCGCGTGATGATGTTGACGACGCCGGTGAAGGCGTCCGCGCCGTAGAGGGCGGAGGCCGGACCCCGGATGACCTCGATCCGCTCGATGTCCTCCGGGTTGATCGGGAAGAGGTTCCAGATCTGACCACCGACGAAGTCGAGGTACATCGACCGGCCGTCCACGAGAACGATGGCGCGGTTGTTGAGGCGCTGGTTCAGGCCGCGGACCGAGAACTGGACGTTGCCCGGGCTGCTGACCATCAGGTCGACGCCGGGGACGCGACGCAGGGTCTCACCGACCGAGAGGAGGCCGGAGAGGCGGATGTCCTGGGCGGTGATGTTGGTGGTCGCGTTCGGCGCGTCGAGGGGCGACTGCGCGGCACGCGAAGACGAAACGACCGTCTCCTCGTACGTGTCGCCTTCGCGCTGCGCACCGAGGACGAGGGTCTGACCGTCCTCGCCCACCTGGGTCTCGGTGGTCTCGGTGGTCTCGGTCGTCTCGGTGGTCTCGGTGGTCTCGGTCGTCTCGGTGGCCGCCACGGCGGCCGTCGCCCGACGCTCGCGCAGGGCCGCCGCGACGGCGCGCAGCGTCTCCGCGCGCTGGCGGAGCGCGTCGCTCTGCGTCGACTCCGCGAGCGCGTCGATCTGCGTCGCCGAGTCCTCGAGCGCCGCGATCTCCTCTTCGCTCGCGACCGCGGCCGTCTCCACCGGCGGGGCGACCTCGACGGGCTCCGGGGCCTCCGTGGGCTCTTGAGTCCGCGCCTCGAGCGCCGCGATGCGCGCGTTGACCGCCGCGATGAACCCGTTGACCTCGGTGCGGTCCGCCGGATCGCTCTCGAGGTAACGCTCGAAGTACTGGAGCGCCTCCCGGTACCGCCCAGACTCGGCGTAGGCGCGGCCGACGTTGTAGAGAACGTTGGGGTGAGGAAGGATCTCGTAAGCTTCGAGAAGCTCCGCGACGCCCTCCTCGACTTGGCCCTCCGCGATCATCGCCATGCCGGACCGGAAGTGACGCCGCGCCTCGGTCCGCACGTCGGCGTGCGCGATCGAAGCGGCCATCCCGACCGATGCCAGCACGAGCGCCACCGCGGCAGCCCGTGTCCAGTTTCTCGCTGTCAACCCTGCCTCCCGTGCCAACCCATTCCCATGATCCGCTCCGCGCTCAGTAAGGGTCCAGTTTGTAACCCTCGACCGGTCCGGAGGACTCGTCTCCGCCGCCCCTTCGGGGGCCTCGGCGGCGGCGCCTGGACCCGGTGGGCCGCGGCGCTGCGGTGATCTCTTCCAGGGTCGCCTCCACCTCGAGGTGGTCCCCCGTGATCACGCGGGTCACCGAGTAGTCCCGGTGACCGTCGAGCCGAAAGAGGAACGTGACCTGACGCCCGAGCTCGGCGTCGGCGCCCGTCCACTGCACGTCGGCCGGGGTCGTCCCCAGCTCGGTCTCGTCGACGCTGACGGTCGCGCCCGCCGGCGTCGACCGGAGCGTCACCATGGCGCTCTGCACGGTGGGCGCGCCCCGACGGGTCGTCGTCGTGTTCGTCGCCGGTGGGTTGTTCGGCGTGTCGGGGTGGTCCGGCGTCGTCGAGGGGAGGTTGACGGTCGGCTGGACCGGCGGCGGATCGTCTCCGCTGTTGGCGATCAACGCGACGAGCCCGGCGAGCCCGAGCGCGAGCGCGCCCACGAACGCCATGATCAGCGGCACTCGGCTCCCCTGCTTGGGCTCAGCGTCCTCGAAGGCCGGGGCCGGGGAGCTCTGCAGCGCGCTCGCGGGGATGCTGTCGCCCGTGATGTAGGCGGGGAGCTGCCCGTCGCTGGCCCCGAACTGGCCGGTGATCCCGGCGGCGGCGATCTCTCCGCTCGCGCCCAGGTCGGTGCTGCGCGTCACCGAGAAGCCCGCCTCGGCGGCCATGTCCTTCAACGAGACGAGCATCTCGTCCATCGTCGGGAAGCGGTCGTCGGGGTTCTTGGCGAGCGCCTTCATCACGATCGCCTCGAGGGCGGGCGAGGTGTCGGCGTCGGGGTAGGTCTCGCGCGTGGGGGGCGGCGCCTCGTGGACGTGCGCCATCAGGATGTTGACCGAGTTCGGCCGGTCGAACGGGACCTTGCCCGTGAGCATCTCGTACAGGATCACGCCGAGCGCGTAGACGTCGGCGCGACCATCGACCCGCTCGCCGCGGATCTGCTCGGGCGACATGTACTTCGGCGAGCCCATGAACAGGCCCGTCTGGGTCAGGTCCTCACCCGTCTCGTCGAGGTCCTTCACGAGGCCGAAGTCGAGGACCTTCACGAAGTCTGCCTCGTCGCCGTGCATGACGAGGAAGATGTTCGCGGGCTTCAGGTCGCGGTGGATGACCCCGAGGCCGTGCGCCTCTCGGAGCGAGCGGCAGACCTGACGCGCGATGTGCATCGCCCGCGGCGCCGACATCGGGCCATCGTCACGCAGCAGCCGGTGGAGCGTGCGCCCCTCGAGCAGCTCCATCGCGATGTAGTAGACGTCGTCGTCGGTGCGCCCGTAGTCGAAGATCGTGACGGTGTTCGGGTGCGTCAGCTTCGAGCAGGTCGACGCCTCGAGGAAGAAGCGCTTGTGGAACTCGGGGTCGCTGTCGCCGCTGTAGTTGGGATTGAGGACCTTGAGCGCGACCTCGCGTCCGAGCGGTGCCTGCTCCGCGCGATAGACCTTGCCCATCCCGCCGCGAGCGATCAGGGAGACGATGCGGAAGCGGTCGTTGATGACCCTCCCGATGAGCGGATCGGGGCCCTTCTGCGAACGCCGCTCGGGGCGTGCAGGCGGGTCGGCGGGGGGCGCCCCCGCGTCCACCGCGCTCCCGTCACCCACGCGCGCCTCGCGCGTAGGTGTGGCTGGATACCGTCATCGTTGTTGAATTTACCTCGGTCCGCATACAAACGTCGAGAGTCATGATCGACCAACCGTTGGTTGCCGTCCGGGCGCACTGGCCCGAAGATCAGTGACGGGGATTGGCTATGAGTCCTTGGGTCTTCGTCGCCGCCATCTTCCTGGGGGGCGCCGCCATGCTCCTGGTGAGCCGGCTGCGCGCCGGGAGGGGGGCTCACGTCCACGAGGCCATCGGCTCGTGCGCGATCGCCGATCTCGAGGCGGGACGGTTCCGGCTGGTCGGGCGCGTCGTGCCCATCGAGACGTCGCGCAGCGCCGTGGACGGCTCGGATTGCGTCTACGTCGAGCGCGCGGAGTACCGCTCCGTGGGCACCGGGCTCGTCCCGCTGCTCCGCGAGGTGGAGCACGCCGCGGCCACGCACCCGTTCTACCTCGACGACGGCACGGGGCGGCTCCTGGTGGATCCGGGCCTCGCGTTGATCGAGTGCTCCACCGCGACCGCGGACGGAGGGCTGACCGCGGAGCGCCGGATCCGCGCCAGCGAAGAGGTGGCGCTCGTCGCGACGTTCGCGGCGGTCGAGGCCGATCACGAGCCAGGTGATGGGCCCTATCGCGCGGCCGCTCGCCGGTGGACGCCGGTCGCCGACGATGCGGGGCCCCCGCGCCTCAGCCACCGCACCGAGGCTTCGATGGTGCGGCCGCCCCCCGACGACCTGACCGCGTTCTTCGGTGGGGCCGGCGCGATGATGCTGCTCATGGGCGGCCTGCTCGCGTTCGTCGCGGCGTTCGTGTTGTAGCCTGCGAGCCCATGCGGTTCGGTGTCGTCGGGGTGCTCTGGTTGGTGGCGTCCGTGGCGCACGCCCAGCCCGAGCGGCTGCCGAGGGACTCCGACGAGCCGCCGGCGCCGCCGCCCATGGGGTGGATCGGCGAGCTGACCGGTCCGCGGTCTCGCGCCGAGCTCGACGCGCCCGATGGCGCGACCCGCGCGGCCGCGGCGGCGCGCCTGGGTCGGTCGGGCGAGGCCGGCCGCGCGGTCGACGCCCTCCTCGCGCGCCTCGACGAGGAACACGACGCGCGGGTCCGCGCCGCGCTGCTCGAGGCGCTCGCTCGGCGCGGCGACCCGCGCGCGGTGGTGCCCATCGCCGAGCACCTGACCGAGTGGGAGCGCGCCGACCGGGAGCTCGCGCTCCGCACCATCGGCGTCATCGGAGGCGAACGCGCGATCCGGGTGCTCGTCGACTGGCTGGCGGCCTCGGACGTCGGCGACGAGGCGATGAACGGCCTGGTTCGCATCGGCGCCGCGTCGCTGCCCCACCTCATCGGCGCGCTCGAGATCCCGATCTCGGCCGTCCGCGCGGCCATCGCGCTCGGACGGATCGGGGACGCCCGCGCGACCCACCCGCTGGTCTCGCGGCTCCGCGCCGCGCTGCCCCCCGCGCGCGTCGCCATGATCCGCGCGCTCGGCGCGATCGCCGACGAGCGTGCGACGCCCGCGCTCGTCCGCATGCTCTCCGACAGCGAGCCCGGGACCGTGGCGGCGGCGCTCTGGGCGCTGTCGCGCGTCGCCGGCGCAGAGCACGCGCAGCCGGTGGCCAGCCTGGCCGATCGGGGGACGTCCGAGCAGCGGGCAGCGGCGCTGACGGCGCTCGTGGTGATGGATCCGGTCGCCGCGGCGCCCCGGCTCGAGGCCGTCATCGTGGATCCCGAGACCTCCGCGCTGCTCCGCGCCGCGGCGGTGGAGGCCTTGCTCGCGCGCCCGTCGGCGCCCCTCGTCCCCACGCTGGTGGCGCTGCTCGAGACGCCGCAGCGACTCGCGGCGGCCGAGGCGCTGTCGCGCGTCGAGGGCTCGACGGCCGCGGTGGCCCTCCTGGAGGCGGCCCGAGCGGATCCCGACCGCGCGCTGGATCCTGCGCTCGCCCTCGCGCTGCGGCGGCACGCGGAGGAGCTCGACTCGGACCTGCGCCTCGCCATCCGCGAGCACCTGCGCGCGGACCCTTCGCCGCGGGGTGCCGTGCTCTCTGCGCTCGCGCGCGACGGCGGGATCCGGCCCCGCGTGGTGGCGGGCCTCGCGAGCCCCGATCCCGTCGACCGGGCCTCCGCGGGGTTGGCGGCGCAGCTGCTCGGAGACGGGCTCGGCTCGGACCGCGCTCGGATCACGGAGGCGCTGGTGAGCGAGCCCGACCCCGCGGCGTTCCGCGCCCTCGCCCTCGCGGCGTTGGCCAGCCGCGCCTCGGTGGACCCGGCCCAGATCGACTCGCGCTCCTGGGAGCCCGCGACCGCGCCCGAGGCGCTGTGGGTCACCGCCGCGAACCTGGATCGCGCGGGCCCCCGCGTGCGTCGCCGAGCCCGGCGCGCGATGCGCCGCGCGCTCCGCAGCGCGCAGCCCCGGGTGCGCGCGGGTGCGGCCATGGCCCTGGCGATCGCCCACGACACCGGCGCCTGGAGGGCGCTCGTCGCCGCGCTCGGGGACGAGCACGACGCGGTCCGGCTCGCGGTCGCGCGGGCGCTCGAGGCGCTCGCCGTCCCCGCGGCGTCCTCGGCGATCGCCGCTCGCGCGCGGGTCGAGCGCGACGACCGCGTGCGCCGGGCGCTCGTGGCGGTCGCCGCCTCGCCCGGGCGTCGGCCTCCGCCTCCCTTTCGGCGCGGCGACGCGGTGCTCCACGTCCGGATCTCGACGGCCCCGGGGCTGTCGCGCGGCGCGGACCTCGCGGTGGACGTCCTGCTCCCCGACGGGCGCTGGCTCTCGACCCTCGCGCTGAGCTCGGGCGAGGTGCTCGTCCCGGACCTCGCCGAGGGGGAGGCCGAGGTCCAGGTCCGGCTCGACCCGTGACCCTTGCGGACCCGGCCAACGCCTCACAGAGTCCCCCCGTGAACCGCGCGCTCCGCGTCCTCTTCATCGCCAGCCTCGTGGTTTCGTGCGCCCCTTCGGGGGACGATCCGCTCAGCCGCCTGGACACGTGGGAGGCGCCCACCGGCGACTACCGCATCCGCTACCTCGCGCCGCCTTGGGCGATCATCGAGGAGGACCTCGACGGCGCGCGCTTCCAGATCGAGTCGACGCTCATGGCCTCGGGCCGCATCGACGGGGGGGTGGGCAAGTACGAGCTGCAGACCTCGCGGGTCCCTCGTTCGGTCGAAGCCGAGATGGACCGCGAGGTCCGCGCCTCGCGCGGGGTCGCCGGGCGCTCCATCGAGGAGGGACCACGCGCGATCACCACCCACGAGGGGATCGAGGGGCTCGAGCTGATCACCTTCGACGTGCCCGACCCCTTCGAGCGGTACCGCCGGGTCGTGCTCTTCCCTCTGGGGGCGTCCCAGACGCTGCGGCTCGACTTCGACGCGACGCCAGACCTCGACTCCGACGAGGTGACGGAGATGATCCGTCTGGTCGGGATCGGGCCGGCGTCGTGACGCGCGCCGTCTCGATCCTGGTCGCCCTGTGGCTGCTCCCGGCCGCGGCCCTCGCGCAGCCCGCCGCGCTCGGGCTCGGCCGGCGGCTCGGCGATCCGGCGCGCACCGCCCCTACGAGCTCGGCCGAGGAAGAGGAGGAGCCCTCCGACGACGAGGGCCCCTGGGCCGGACCTCAGATCCAGATGAGCTACGCCTACTCGAAGCTCTCCGATGCCTACGGGGGTGGCGACACGCACTTGGCGGCGTTCGAGGTCTTCGTGCAGTGGCCGCTCTCGGAGCTCCGCACCAGCGTCCTCGCCGAGGCGGGGGGCCGCGACTACGCCCTCGGCGGCGACGACTTCGTGTTTCGAGCCGGCGTCGGCATCGGCTTCCAGCTCACCGAGCTCATCGATCCGCTCGTGCCCCACATCTCCGTGATCGCGACGGGGGGCGCCGTGGTCGGCCAGCGCTTCGACACCAGCGTGGTCTACGGCTTCGGGGGCGCGGGCCTCGAGCTGGGCGCGGAGCTGCGCGTCGTGCGCAACCTCCACCTCGCGGCGTCGTTCTCGTACCTGCGCTTGGAGATGGACGGAGCGGCCTTCGACCTCTTCGAGGTGAGGGTCGGCTTTGGGCTCTGAGGCATCGCATCACGGTTGACCCCGGCGCCTCGGCTGCGGCAAGGTCGGCCCGTGGAAGGAGTAGCCACCACCGGGGGCGACGACCGCCCCGAGCTCAGCTTCGAGGAGATCCTCGCCAAGCTGACGCGGGTCGTGGAGCGGCTGGAGACCGGCGACCTCCCACTGGAAGAGTCCCTCGCCGTCTTCGAAGAGGGTATCCAGCTCTCCCGCCTCGGCTCCCACCGCCTCGACGCGGCCGAAGCGAAGGTCGAAGAGCTCTTGGGCGAGTCCATGAAGACCGTAAACCTAGTTGACGACGAGAGCCAGAAGTCACGATGACCTACGCGATCAGCGTCCCGACGCCCTTCAACGACATCTCCGAGCTCGCCGAGAGCTTCTACTCTCGCGTGGACGAAGAGCGCATCATGCTGCCCAACCCGGACGCGATCCCGGAGGGCGAGTGGGTGCAGTTCCACGTCACGCTCGCGGATGGGTCGGCCGCCCTCCAGGGCCAGGGTCGATGCACCGGGTCGTACGACAACGGTGAGGAGCGCGCGGCCGAGCACCGCTTCGACGTGGTCATGGACTCGCTCCAGCTCGACGAGATGGGGCAGATCTACTTCGAGCGGATCCTCCAGGTCCGCGCCGCCTACGCCGGCGACGAGCCGCAGACCGGCGAGACCCAGGTCCCCGACGAGTACGCCGCCGCCTCCGAAGAAGAGGCCGTGGCCTACGCCGAGGAGCCCGCCGAAGAGGCCGCCGAGTACACCGAGGTGGCGGACGAGAGCTTCGGGGGCTTCGCCGAGGAGCCGGTCGAGGCGGACGAGTACGCGGCCGCCCCTGTCGAGCTCGCCGAGGCGCCGGTCGAGGAAGAGGAGGCGCTCGCCGACGACTTCGCGTACGCCGCCGAGGCGCCGGTCGAGGAGTTCTCGTTCGACGACGAGCCCGCCGAGGTCGAGGCGGTCGAGGCCTACGTTTCCGAGCCGGCCCCCGCCGCCGCCGAGGTGGACGCCTCGGAGTGGGAGGAGCCGAGCGGGGCGACCGAGCTCGGCTCGATCGAGGAGTACATCGAGGCGCCCGTGCTCGCGACGCCGGCGACGTCGCGGATCTACGATCTCCCACCGCCCACCACGCCCGACCCGCTGCCGTCGCCGCACGCGGTGGCCGAGGCGCTGACCCGCCCCGTGCTCCACGCGAGCTGGTCCCCCGAGCCGCTTCCGCGGCCGGAGCCGAGCGCGTCGAGCGGTCACTTCCAGTACGCGATGGGCGCTGGGCTGCCCCAGCCCCCCGAGCCCCCGCGGCCGGACCTCGACCCGTCGATGCGCGTCGCCCCGGCGCCGCGGGCGGGCGATCCCCACGCGGGCGCGGTCTTCGCGCAGGCCGTCGAGGGCGGCGAGTACGCGGAGGCGGGCTACGCGGAGGCGGGCTACGCGGAGGCGGGCTACGCCGAGGCGGGCTACGCCGAGGCCGAGGTCCAGGCGGGCTACTCCGAGGAGGAGTACGAGGCCGAAGAGGGCTACGCCGACACGACCGCCCACGAGGGCTCCGAGGAGGAGGCCTACGAGGGCGAGGAGTCCTGGGACGACGAAGAGGAAGACGGCGGCGAGTACGAGGCGTCGGACTACTCGGCCTACGGCGAGGACTCCACGCTGGACGCCGAGGGCTACGTCGCGGGTGGCCAGGAGGAGACCCGGCAGGTCGACCTGACCGGTCTCCCCGAGGACATCGAGATCGGCGACGAGACGATGCAGGTCGAGCTCCCGGAAGAGAGCTGAGGGTCGGGCGAGCGCATGCGCGCCGAGCTCGGAAGCATTGAATCAAGGCCTTTGCGGCTCGTCGTAGGCGGGGTCACGGTCTCGCCCATGCGATCCCTCCACGCGCTCTGTCTCTCGATCCTGCTCGTCGCGTCGGCGGCGGCGGTCGGGTCCGCCCAAGCGGGGGCCGTCGTGCACGTTCAAGTGACGGATCGCACGGCCCAGCCGAGCGACGCCTCGGTCACCCTCACGCCTCGCGAGGGGGGCCCGACCCACGACTGCGTCACGCGCAACGGAGCCTGCGACATCACCGGGGTGCCCCCCGGAAGCTACGTCGTCACGGCGACGCCCCGTGGCGAGGGCCGGTCTCCGCTTCCTCGGGTCGTGCCGGTCCCGCAGCACGTCCCCTCGATCGAGCTTCACGTTCGCCTCTTGTAAGGCGCAGGAGGGTTTGTGATTCCCCTCCGTCCGGTGTATGAAACGGCCGGCGACGTGGGGAAACCTCCCCGTTACGCCTAGTTTTCGTTCCGCACGGATGGAGCATCGGATGCGCTTGAGGACGGCCCTTCCTCTCTGGATCGCTCTGGCGACCGCAGTCCCCCTCGTAGCCGCCGGGATGGCGAGCGCGCAGGACGACGAGTTCGAAGACTTCGACGATCTCGAGGACGAGGCCGAAGCCGGTAACACCGGCGGTGGCTCGACCGGCGGTGGCTCGACGAGGGCCTCGTCGGACGACGAGTTCGACGACCTCGAGGACGACGCGGACGACGACGGCGACGACGGCGATCTCGCCGGCGGCGACTTCGACGACGACGAGGATCCGGCCGACGCCGACGATGACGACGACGACGACGAGGACGCCAGCGAGGTCGAGGCCGCGCAGGCGTTCCGCGAGCGCCGTCACGTGCTCCACAACACGATCAACGGCTCGGTCGGCGGTTTCCACATCGTCGATCCCGGCTCCGGCGCCTCCGCCGCGTTCCGCGCGCAGCTCGGCATCGAGTTCTTCTTCGTCGACGGCTGGCTGACCCTGCCCGACGCCGCGCCCGACGCGAGCACCAGCCACAGCCACGTGGGCGGCACGCTCTCGCTGAGCTGGAACCCCTTCGACTTCCTCGAGTTCTACGCGTCGATCGCGAGCTACGCGAACAGCAACGAGCAGGAGGACCCGGCGCTCTTCCAGGTGCTCGGCGACACGCTGCTCGGCATCAAGGCCTGGTACCGCTTCGAGGACGCCCCGATCCTCGCCATCGGCGGTGACCTCAGCGTCGGCCTGCTGAACACCGTCGGCGACATCGGCCTCGTCGGCGACAGCACCAGCGTCGGCCTCCGCGCCAACGTCGGCCTCGACCTCCGCGAGCTGCGGGACCCGGTCCCCTTCATCGCGCGCCTCAACCTGCAGTACTGGTTCGACAACTCGTCGGCGCTCGTGCAGGCGGTCGAGCGGGCTCGCTACAACGCGCTGCCCCCGAGCGATCGTCGCCCCTGCCCCGAGGACATGGCGGACGGCAACTGCGAAGAGGACCGCCACCTGGTCACCCGCGTCGAGCGCTACTCGCTCCAGATCGACCGCGTCGACCACTTCCGCATCGGCCTCGGCGTCGAGGCCCCGATCACCGTCATGCAGGACTTCACGATCAGCCCGATCGCGGAGTGGAACCTCGACATCCCGGTGAACCGGCAGGGCTACAGCTGCCTCGACACCAGCGTCGGCGGCGTGGTCCCGACGGGTGACGACGCCTGCCTCCGCGGCCGCAACGCCACGGGCGGCGAGTTCGATCGCGCCGACGCGTTCGAGCAGACCCTCACCCTCGGCGTCCGCGTCCTGCCGCCGCTGCGCGGCCTCAACCTCTTCGTCGCCGTGGACATCGGCCTGACGGGCACCAACACCTTCGTCCGCGAGCTCAGCGGCGAGGAGCCCTACAACGTCCGCATGGGCTTCGGCTTCGCCTTCGACACCGTCCCGCAGATCGAAGAGGTCGAGCGCGAGGTCATCCGCGAGGTCGCGCGCGAGCCGGAGGGTCCGCCCACCGGTCGCATCATCGGCCTCGTCGTGGAGCAGGGCACCGACACCCCCGTGCCGGGCGCCATCATCACCTTCACGGGCACCGACCTCACCGCGCAGGCGAGCGACTCGGGCGGCCGGTTCACGAGCTACCAGCTCGAGGCCGGTGAGCACCAGATGGCCATCCAGCACGACGAGTACCACCCGGGCACCTGCGCCGGGACGATCGCCGTCGGCGGCGGGGACGTCGAGGTCCGCTGCGAGCTCACCGCGCTCCCGCGCGTCGGCTCGATCCGCGGCAGCGTGCGCAGCGAGACGGGCGACGCGGTCGGCGGCGCCACCGTCAACCTGAGCGGGCCCGCGAACCGCAGCATCATCACCACGCCGGACGGCTTCTTCAGCACCCGCGACCTGCAGCCGGGCACCTACACCGCCCGGATCGAGTCGGAGAACTACCTCATCCGCGTCGAGTCCTTCGAGGTCCGCGCGCGTGAGGAGGCGACCCCGCAGATCACCCTCATCGCTCGGCCCCGGCTGTCGCTGGTGCGGGTCTCGGGCCGGCAGATCGTCATCCGCCGCCAGGTGAACTTCGCCACGGACAGCTCGGAGATCCTCGCGGACAGCAACGCGCTGCTCACCGAGATCGCCGACGTGATCATGCGCCACCCCGAGGTGGCGGTGATCGAGATCCAGGGCCACACGGACAACCGCGGCGGCCGCCAGCACAACCAGGACCTCTCGCAGCGTCGCGCGGAGGCGGTCCGCGACTGGCTCGTGAGCCACGGCATCGAGTCGAGCCGGCTCGAGGCGCGCGGCTACGGTCAGGACACCCCGCTGGTCCCGAACATCACGGCCGCGAACCGGGCGCGCAACCGCCGCGTCCAGTTCATGATCCGCGAGACCAACGCCGGTAACTGATCCGCGGGCCTCGACCGTGAAGCCGGTCAAGCTCGCGACCCCGACCTACCTCGAACGCGTGGCGCTCCACTACATGGAGCGCCACGGTGGGACCGAGGCGCGCGTTCGCCGGATCCTGTCCCTGCGTCTGTCGCGCTCGCGAGAGGCGCACGGCGAGCCATCGCGCGAGGACGGTGAGCAGATGCTCGACGCCCTCGTCGCGAAGCTCGCGCGGCTCGGCTACCTCGACGACGCGCGCTTCGCGAGGTCGCGGGCGCGCGCGCTCCGGCAGAAGGGGAAGTCGACGCGCGCGATCCAGAGCGCGCTGATGCGCCTCGGGGTCTCTTCGGAGCTCGCCCAAGACGCGATCGAGGGCGACGACCTCGAGGCGGCGCGGACGTTCGTGCGTCGGCGCGGCCTCGGCGGCGGCGAGAAGGACCTCGCGAAGCTGGCGCGCGCGGGGTTCAGCTACGACGTCGCGAGGCGAGCGCTCGAAGCGGAATGACGAGCAGGAGCGCGAGCGGCCAGATCGGTCCGCCCGGTCGCCCCGGCGCCACCGTGCAGCAGCCCGTCTGACAGTCGAGGTCGAGCCCGCCGCGCGGCGTGTAGTCGCACTCGCCCTCGGGTCGGCCGGGCGGGTAGATGGTGCACATGCCCTCGATGTCGTCGGCCGCGAGGTCGCGCTTCAGGACCTCCCCAGCGACCGCCGAGGCGTACATCGTCGCGTCGCGCTCCTGGCTGTGCGCGAGCCCGAGGTAGTGGCCCATCTCGTGGGTCACGACGTTCTCGAGGTCGACGATCCGCGTGTCGCAGCCCTCGGGCGGGCAGATCCCGTAGGGGCCGCGCCGCTCGTTGAGGTCCATGTCCGCGTCGAGGATCTCGCCGGTGCTCCGCCGGTGCCACACCGTGGTCACCGCGAACGCGTTGGCGTCGTACATGTGCTCGGCCCAGTCGTAGATGAACTCGACCGAGTTCACGTTCCCGCCGCCGTCGCGGTAGAGCGGGCCGTCGCAGGTGGTCCGCTCCTCCATCAGGATCAGGTCGTAGCCGATCGGCGTCCCGTCGCAGGTCACCGCGTTCCACGTCGCGATCGAGCGAGAGAGGACGCCGAGGACCTCCTCGTCGGTCAGGTCGGCCGAGGGCGAGCTGACGCTGAGCGCGATGCCGGTGCAGGGCCGACGCCACTCGAGGTACTGCTCGGGCGGATCGGTCGTCGGGTCGGGGAACACGCACGGCTGCGTGACCGTCGGCGCGCGGCGGCTGCTCGTCATCCGACACCAGGCGGCGGCGTCGGCGCTCGCGCCGAGGACCGCCGCGAGGCACGCGAGGGTGAGCGCGGTCCTCACGGCGCTCCGCGCACCGCGTCGAGGCGCTCGCGGAGCCGCTCCCACGGCTCCGGGTGGAGCAGGGCCGGCGGGGCCGGCACGAGCTGACCGCCGCCGCCGCGCTGGACGAGCGCGAGCCCCGCGCCGCCGGGGTGGACCACGAGCGCGCCCGCCTCGGTGGACACGGGCAACACGCCTTGACTCATCCCGACGGGCCGGAGGAGCCCGTTCACGGCGTAGAGGAAGACGACGTAGCGGCTCCCCGGGGTGAGGCTCGGCTCGCCCTCGATCCGCATCCCGAGGTCGCCGAGCTCACCGCCGAGGCGGCGCATCGTCACCGTCTCGCCGGCCCGGGAGGCTCCGTGGACGACCTCGTCGACGCGCAGCTCGTAGTCCATGACGATCCGGCTCCTGTCGTCGAGGAGCGTCCGCTCCCCGACGCACGTCACGCGCAGCACCAGCGTGGACTGGCGCACGAGCTCGTCGAGCGAGAGCGCCTCCGAGAGCGTCGCGTGCGCGACCCCCGGGGTCAGCGCCCACGCGGTCGCCAGGACGAGGCCGACGACGGCTCCGAGGGCTCGCCACGTCGGCGCGATCCGTCGCCCGCCGACGGGCTGACCGGTCACGCGGGAGGGGGCCGATCGGGGTCCCCTCCGGAATCGGAGCATCATGGGGCTCAACATGATCGGCGCGCGGTCGGCCCGTCAAGCGACGTGTGGATTGACGCTCACCCCGAAGCTGGCGTACTCACGCAGTCCATGACCCGCTGGATCCGGCACCTCACCGTCGTCGTTGCCGCCGCCGCGTTGCTCACGCAGGCCGGCTGCGACCTCACCCGGTTCACCGCCAACTCGACCGCGAACATGTTCGCGCGGGCGGGCGGCGCGCTTCAGCACCACTTCGACTACGAGATGGTCGGTGACGCGTTGCCGGGCAGCATCATGCAGCTCGAAGGCGTCTTCAGCGTCATCCCCGACAACGAAGAGCTCGGCGTGACGCTGATGCGCGCCTACGTCTCGTACACCTTCGGGTGGGTCGAGGACGAGCTCCAGCGCGCGCAGGACGCCGGCGACTTCGAGGAGGAGGAGCGCATCCTCGGCCGCGCGCGCCTGCTCTACGAGCGCGCCCGGAACATCGGCATCCACCTGATGCGCCTCCGCGACCCGAACATCGACCAGGTGCTCGAGGGTGGCTACGAGGGCTACGTCGCCTACCTCGACCAGCACTACGCCGGCGAGGACGACGTGCCGCTCCTGTTCTGGACCGGCTACGCCTGGGGCTCCGCGATCAACGCGGGCCGCGACGATCCGGAGATGATCCTCAGCCTCCCCTACGCCCGCGCGGCGGTGGAGCAGGCGGTCGAGATCGACGAGTCGTACTTCGACTACAGCGGCCTCACCTTCCTCGCGGTCGTCAACGCGGCGCTCCCCGAGGCGCTCGGCGGCAACCCCGACCGCGCCCGCGAGCTGTTCGAGCGGGCCCTCGAGCTCACCGAGCGGAAGTTCTTCACCGTCCAGCTCAGCTACGCGCGGACCTACTGCGTTCAGGTCCAGAACCGCGACCTGTTCGTGAGCCTGCTCCGCGAGGTCGTCGACGGCGGCGATCCCGAGCCCGACGCGCGCCTCGCGAACCGCATCGCGCGGCGCCGGGCGATCCGCTGGCTGCAGCGTACCGACCAGCTGTTCTGAATGCGCGGCGCCGGCCCCCCGTCTACGGGGAGCCGGCCTCGTGCTAGGCTCCGGACCCCCCCAGTCCACCCAGGGATGGTGAGATGAATCGACAGTACGTTCTGATGGCGCTCTTCGCGCTCGCCCTCACGGCCTTGCCGGGCACCGCGCCCCGCACCGTCGGCGCGCAGGAGACGACCCAGCTCCGCATCGCGACGCTCGCTCCGCGAGGCTCGTCGTGGGCTCGCGTGTTCGACGCGTGGAACAACTCGCTCCGTCAGGCGACGCAGAATCGCCTCTCGCTGCGCGTCTACTACGGCGGGTCGCAGGGCGACGAGCGCGACGTGATCCGCAAGATCCGCATCGGTCAGCTCGACGGCGCGGCGGTCACGGCGACCGGCCTGAGCCTCGTCGTGCGGCCGGTGCTCGTGCTCCAGGCCCCCGGGGTCGTGGAGAACTACCAGCAGCTCGACCGCGCGCGCACCGCGATGAACGACACGTTCTCGGCGCAGTTCCAGGAGAACGGCGTCCGGCTGCTCGGCTGGGGTGACGTCGGCGAGGGCCGCATCTTCTCGAACCAGCCGATCACGCGCCCCGCGGACCTGCGCTCCGTGCGGCCCTGGCAGTGGCGCGACGACTCGATCTTCGGCGAGTTCCTGAGCGTCGTCGGCGCGACGGGTGTTCGCCTCGGCGTCCCGGAGGTCCTCCCGGCGCTCAGCACCGGTCAGATCGACACCGTCGTGGCCTCCGCGACGGCGGCCAGCGCGCTCCAGTGGCACACGCGGGTGACCCACGTGACCCAGCAGGCGACGACGATCCTCATCGGCGCGACCCTCCTGTCGCAGTCCAAGTACGAGTCCCTCGCGCCCGACCTCCAGCAGGCGCTCGACCAGACGTCGGCGCAGGCGCACACGGCGCTCGTCACCCGGATCCGGCGCGACGATCGCCGCTACTACACGGCGCTCACGACCCGCCACGGCCTGACCGCGGTGGACACCTCGGCCCACGAGTCGGAGTGGCGCGACGTCGCCCGTCAGACCCGGACCCGCCTCGCGGGTCGGCTCTACCCGGCGGCGCTCATGGAGCAGGTCATGGCGGCGGCTCGCCGCGGCGGCTGATCGACCCCCAAACCGCACACAGGCATGAAAGGCCGGGCCCCAGGGTCCGGCCTTTCTCGTGTAATCTCTCGCCCCGTGTTGAAGCACCTCGAGCGGTTCGACGCCGGCGTCGCGCGTGGAGAGTCCGCGCTGGCGACGTTCTTCCTCATCTCGATGATCGCGGCCGCCTCTCTGCAGGCCGTCTGCCGCAACCTCGCCGGGATGGAGATCGACTGGGCGACCTCGTCGCTCCCCTATCTCACGTGGGTCGATCCGTTCCTGCAGAAGGGGACGCTGTGGCTCGCGTTCCTCGGCGCGTCGCTCGCGACCCGCGAGGGCCGCCACATCGGCATCGACCTCTTCCCGCGGATCGCGCCCAAGCGCGTGAAGATGCTGATGCGCTCGATCGCGGGCTACGGCTCGGCGGTCGTCGCCTTCTACCTCGCGCGCGCGTTCTGGGCCGCGGTCCTCGTCAACGCGGACGAGCGCCCCGCGAACCTCGAGGTGTGGGGTGACTCCGGCTCGCTCCACGTGTGCGACGCGACCGCGCAGCAGGTCGCCGACGCGACGCTCGAGGTGCCCAAGATCTTTTGCGGCATCCGGTCCGCGCTCGCGGCCGTCGACGTGCCCGTCGAGACGGGGGAGGCCGCGCTCCAGCTCATCGTGCCGGTCATGTTCCTGATGATCTCGGTGCGGCTCTTCGCGGGCGCCACCAGCGCCGCGATCAAGCTCGCCACGGGCGACGTCCCCGACGAGGCGGAGCCGCCGAGCCACGAGATCCCGCGCAAGGCGAAGGAGCCCGAGCCGCCACCCACGGTCGTGTCCACGGAGGAGGAGGAGTGATGCACCACCTCCAGAACATGACCCCCAACGGGCTGCGCCGAATCCTCCTCGCCGTCGGCGTGGTCGTCTTCGTCGGCATGCTCGCGGTCCCCGGCTGCGAGGGCACGACGTCGTGCCGCGAGACCTCCGACTGCGCCGCCGGCCAGGTGTGCTCCGACGCGGGCGTCTGCGCGACCTCGTGCGAGTCGAACGACGAGTGCGGCGTCAGCCAGGCGTGCGTCTCGAACACCTGCGTCGACGCGCAGGGCTCGGTCGGGATGGACCCGCTCTACGTCGTCATCCTGATCATCTTCGCGCTCATCGGCGCGCCCTTGTTCGCGATCTTCGGTGCCGCCGCGATGATCCTCTTCGGCGACAACGGGACGATCACGTCCGTCGCCGTCGACGTGTTCAGCGAGCGCTTCTCCGACTCGCCGACGCTCGTCACGCTCCCGCTGTTCACGTTCGCCGGCTACTTGATGGCGGAGAGCGGCACGCCGGGGCGGCTCGTCCGGGTGAGCCGCGGCCTGCTCGGCTGGCTCCCCGGCGGCCTCGCCGTCGTCTGCCTCGTCGCGTCGGCGTTCTTCACGACCTTCACGGGCGGCAGCGGCATCACCATCGTCGCCGTCGGCGGCCTGCTCTTCCCGGCGCTCATCCAGGAGAAGTACCCGGAGCGCTTCTCGCTCGGCCTCGTGACGACGGGCGGCTCGCTCGGCCTGCTCTTCCCTCCGAGCATCCCGATCGTGCTCTACGGCGTCGTCGCCGGGATCCTGATCGACAAGCTGTTCCTCGCGGGCATCGTCCCGGGCACCCTCACGGTGCTCATCCTCGTCGTCTACGCGGTGACGATCGGCTGGAAGCAGCGCCCGCCGGCCGACGTGATGCGGTCCGGCTTCCAGATGTTCCTCCGCTTCTGCGGCGGCTACCTGGGCGGCGCGCTGATCACGCTCGCGATCTGCGTCGGGATCGGGATGGCCGCCGGCCTGGGCTCGGTGCCCGAGGAGGGCGGCTCGTGGATGGCCGCCAACGGGCGTTACCTGCTCCTGCCGGTGACGCTGGTCGCGTTCTTCACCGGGTCGTTCGCGACGAAGGGCGAGACGCGCGCGGCGCTGCTCGAGGCGTCGTGGGAGATCCTGCTCCCGAACGTGCTCCTCGCCGGCCTCGCCACGGGCGTCCTGCGCATCCACGAGGCGGCGGCGTTCACGGCGCTCTACGTGCTCGTGGTCGAGGTGTTCGTCTACAAGGACATCACGCTCACCAAGGACCTGCCGCGCGTCATCAAGGACAGCATGACGATGCTCGGCGCGATCCTCGCGATCCTCGCGACCGCGCTGGGCTTCACGGGCTACCTGATCCAGGCGCGCGTCCCCGAGCTGATGGTCGAGTGGATGGAGTCGTTCATCACCTCGCCGGTGATGTTCCTCCTCGCGCTGAACATCTTCCTGCTCGTCGTCGGGATGCTGATGGACATCTTCAGCGCGATCGTCGTGGTCGTGCCGCTGATCGTCCCGATCGCGCGGCACTTCGGGATCGACCCGTACCACCTCGGGATCGTGTTCCTCCTGAACCTCGAGATCGGCTACCTCACCCCGCCGGTCGGCCTGAACCTCTTCATCGCGAGCTTCCGCTTCGAGAAGCCGGTGACGAAGCTCTATCGAGCCGTCTTGCCGTTCATCGGGTTCCTGGTGATCGCGCTGATCATCACGACCTACGTGCCCACCCTGTCGACGTGGCTCACCTCGTTCGTCGACGCCGACGAGCTCACCGCCGACGAGATCGAGAACATGGGCGACGGTGAGGGCGCCGAGATGGGCGGCGGCGGGGTCGATCTCCTCGACGACCTCGGCGACGACGATCTCGACTCGCTCGACGACCTCGACTCGCTCGACGACCTCGACGATCTGGACGACCTCGACGACCTCGACGACCTCGGGGACCCGGGAGAGGAGACGCTCGACGATCTCGACCTGCCGGGGCTCGACGACGCGCCGGCGGGCGATCCCGACGAGGAGACGCTCGACGATCTGGACTCACCGCCCGTCGAGGGTGAGACGCTCGACGATCTCTGATCCGTTTGGACCGTGGGAATTTCGCGCCAAGCGCCAAAGCGAGCCAAGACCCGCACGACCGAGATCTCTTCGCCGACTTCGCGTCCTTCGCGCGAAATTCGAGGCTAGCCAGCCGAGCCTCAGAAGCCGCCTGCGACGGTGACGGCGGAGTAGCCGGTGCCCGCGAAGGCGTCCATCGCGGTGACCATCTGGGCGTACTCGACGCCGTCGTCGGCCGTCACGATCACGCGGGTGTCGCTGGGGTCGAGGCGGCGGCGCTCGGCGAGGTGCTCGCGCAGGGCCACGGTGTCCCAGTTGCCCTCGGCCGCGAGGGGGATGCGGGTCTCGTCGCCGAGCCCCGTCGAGAGCTGGTAGCCGTCGTGATCGATCCGCACCGTCAGGGGTAGATCGTCGCTCGGGTTGTCCATCTCGCTGGTCGGATTCCCTGGCGCATCCAGGTGCGCGTCGAGCGACGCGAGCTTGTTCCAGACCGCCGTCACCAGCAGGAACATCACGCAGCAGAGCAGCAGATCGATGAAGGGAATCAGCGGGATCTCCGCGTCGACCGACTTCTTCCCGTGCCCGTCACCACCACCCGTCGAAATGCTCGCCATGCGTCCTCCTCTTGGCCCAACCGCAGCTCGTTGGTGTCCAGCGCGCAGGCGAGGTTCCACGAAAGTCGGATCGAGGGCTCATCGACGGAGCTGCTACCCTGCACGCCGAACCGCCCATGGACCCGCTGATCGGACTCGAGCTCGATGGACGCTACCGCCTCGTGGACGAGCTCGGCGAAGGCGCGATGGGCAAGGTCTACAAGGCCGAGCGCATCGGGGAGCCCGGGTTCGCGGCGGTGAAGGTCCTCAACGAGGACGGCAGCGCGCACCAGGACCTCCGAGAGCGCTTCGAGCGCGAGGCGCGGGCGCTCTTCGGGCTCTCGCACCCGCACATCCTCGACGTCCAGGACTACGGCCAGACGCCGACGCACCGGCCCTACCTCGTGATGGAGCTCCTCGAGGGGCAGTCGCTCGAGGACATGGTGGAGAACGCCGTGCTGCCGCCCGAGCAGGCCCTCGCGCTCGGCCGACAGGTGCTCGAGGGCCTCGCGTTCGCCCACGCGCAGGGCGTCCTGCACCGCGATCTCAAGGCCGAGAACGTCTTCGTGGTCCGCCGACCGGACGGCCAGTACCACGCCAAGCTGCTCGACTTCGGGCTCGTGAAGTTCGTCGACGACGAGCGCTGGGGTGCCGGACGCAAGCTCACGATGGCCGGCTCGGTGATGGGGAGCCCCGCGTACATGTCGCCCGAGCAGGCGACGGGCGGGCACGTGGACGCGGCCTCGGACGTGTACTCCGCGGGGGTCGTGCTCTACGAGCTCGTCACCGGCTGCTGGCCCTTCGAGTACGAGTCGCGATCGGACATGCTCCGCGCGACCTTGATCGAGCCCCCACCCGCGATCACGGGCCGCCGCGAGGGGTTGGTCTGCCGCCCCGAGCTCGAGGCGTTGATCCAGCGGGCGCTGGCCAAGGAGGCGCCGCAGCGCTTCGCCGACGCC
This sequence comes from Sandaracinaceae bacterium, assembly GCA_020633195.1. Classification (GTDB taxonomy): domain Bacteria; phylum Myxococcota_A; class Polyangia; order Polyangiales; family Sandaracinaceae; genus JACKEC01. Next base: position 147,319 of record JACKEC010000022.1, read on the forward strand.
CGCGAGATGCTCGCGGCCCTCGACGCGATCCCGCCGCCCGCGGCCTGGCTCCAGGTCGACGCGGGCCAGCGCGCGCCGCTCGCGGGCGGCGCCTTGCCCGCGTTCCAGGACCTCTCCGCGCCCGCTCCCGCGCCGATGATGGCCCCGCTCCCCGCGCCGCCCCAGCCGTACGCGCCCACCGCCCAGCCGTTCGTGCCCACCGCCCCGGCGGCTGCGCCGAGCCCCTCGCGCAAGGTCCCGTACCTGCTCCTGGTCCTCGTCGTGGCCGCGTGCCTCGTCGCGACCGCAGGCGCCACCGTCGCGATGCTGCTCCTGCGCTGAGACCCCTGCGCTGAGTCCCAGACGCGAGGGCCCCAGAACGCAAGACGCCGACGCTGCGAGCAGCGCCGGCGCCATCGAGACCCGCCCATCGCGAAGCGATGGCGTTGGTCGAGGGGGTTGAAAACCCCTCCAGAAACTCAGTCGACGCCGATGAAGACGACCATCACGAAGGTGATGACCGAGAGGACGCCAGCGGCGCCCGCGATCAGGGCGATGAAGATGGGCAGGATGCTCTCGCCGTAGATCGTGGCGGGCGCCAGGATGAGCAAGAGGACGCCGATGAGCGCTCCGATCAGTGGCTTGTTGAAGCCCTCGACCCCGAGCCAGCCCGCGTCGGAGGGCGAGCCCCAGAGCAGGAAGAGCACGAGGACGGCGGTGATCCCGGCGCACAGCCCGAACAGCGCGACGAGCCCGACGAAGAGCCCTTCGCCGCCGATCGAGGTGTTCCGGACCGCGACCGCCGCGCCCATGAGGCCGGCGAGCACCACCACGAGCACCACCGCGAGGACGTTGATGCCCTCGAAGACACCCTCCTCGCTGTAGTCGAGCCACGAGCAGATGAGGCTCGTGACGCCGCCGATGCCGAGGAACGCCGACAGGCCGAAGGTCAGGATGAACTCCGGGTTGGCGACGATGCCCTTACCCTTCTGGATGGCTGCTTCGGTGCTCATTGCGCTTCAGTCTCCGCCCTGCAGAACGACGAAGTGGATGTTCGAGAACTCGGCCTGGCCGAGGGTATAGATCACTTCCGACAGGGTTCGGAAGGGGATTCGCTTGTCGCAGATGATCTGAACGGTCCCGTTGAAGGGCCGGTTCGGGTTCATCTGCTCGATCAGCTTCAGCCGATCTCGGTGCTGCGTCATCACGTTGTGGAGCGGGGTGATCAGGAACCCCGTGCCGCCGCCCTGCTTCTGGCTGGGGTCGACGGTGCCGTTGCGGCGGAGCTCGACCGTAGGACGACCGTCGACGACGATGGTTCCCGGCTGCTCGGCCGCGGGGAACGAAATCTGGATGGGCAGGGCGTCCTGCGGCTCCGTGTCCGCCGTCGACCACGGGATCTGGAGCGTGGGCCCCTGCACGACCGCCGCGGCCTCCTGCGCGAACTGCATGATCATGAAGACCAGCAGGATCGTCATGACGTCCATCAGCGGGTAGATGTTGAGCTCGGTGTGCGTGTGATCGCCCTGAAGCCGGAGCTTCTTGCGGATGATCCGCTTCACCTGCGCCATCGTGGCGTGCTTCTCTTCGGCCTCGCTCATCGCACACCCGCCGAGAGCATCACGTCCGGGAAGAGCGGATCGGGGCCTTCACCCCGCATCGCGTCCATCGCGCCGACGATGTGCTCGAACTCGATCTCGGGATCCGCGCTCAGGATCACGCGGGTCTCGTTCTCCCACTGGCGCTTCACCCGCTCGAGGCACTCCCGCAGGCTTCGCGCCGTCGGGCCCTCCCGGTGGGTCGGGTTGTTGTTGTTGTCGCGGCCCTCGATCTGCCAGACGAGCCGGCCGCCCTCGGAGGGGACGGTGATGACCCGACCGGACTGCAGGTTCTCGCAGCCGGGCGCGAGCTTGCCGCCCGACCCCGACACGATGATCCCGTTGCGGGTCACGGTGACGCTGAGGTTCAGCGAGGTCTGACCGCTGTCGAGCTGCTGGCGACCCACCCGCCGTCCGAGGGAGGGGAGCTGCGCGTCGATCTGCGCGATCGCCAGCACGGCCTCGGTCGTCGCCAACAGGAAGATGATCAAGTTGACGACGATGTCGAGGAACGGGACGATATTGAGCTCGCCCATCGCCTCCGATGGGTCCAAGTCGTGGTACGCGGTCCGCTTTCGGATGTACGTACGCTGCCGGGGCGTGAGCTTCGGCATCGAGGGTTATCCGGCTCAGCGGCCCTTCAGGAGCAGGAGGTTCTCCAGCTTCATGGTCGCGCGCTCCATGTCGAGGCGGATGCGCTTCACCATGCCGTGAATGATGAGGTGGAACGTCATGCAGACCACGGCGATGCCGAGGCCGAGCAGCGTGTTCCACATCGCCTCGGAGATACCGTTCGAGAGGATGATGGAGCGCTGCGACGCGTCCGCCGACGCCAGCGCGCCGAAGGCGCGGATGAGGCCCGAGATCGTGCCGAGGAGGCCGACGAGCGTGGCGATGTTCGCCAGCGTCCAGAGGGCCGCGACGCGCTTCTCGAGGTCGGGCATGAGCTCGCTCATGCGCTCCTCCATCGACGCGATGACGGCGTCCTCACCCCGGTTGCTCTGCGTCAGGCCGCTCTTGATGACCTGGAGCAGCGGCAGGGGGGCCGCCTCGCACAGCTTGATGGCGCGATCGATGTTGCCCGCCTGCACCAGCTTGCGGATCTGGGCCATGAACTCCGTCGTGTTCACCCGGTACTTCGACAGGATGTAGACGAAGCGTTCGGCGATGATGGCCAGCACGATGGCCAGCACCACGATGTTCACGAAGGAGAAGGGCGCCCCCTTCACCAGGGCTTCCCAGATTGTGTGCATCAGCGAGGCTCCTTAGCTCCGGATGGCAGACCACACGGACCGACGTGTTCTACAGGTCGGCACCACGGTCGGCAATGGCGCGCTCCAGCTCCGATCGGGCGACTGAAAAATCGGAACGGAAGCTAGCGTAGCCGTTCGCGGATTGTCAACGTCGCACGCGGACTGCGCGCTCGAGGCGATCTTTTCGGAACCCTTCGGGCTCCCCGCGCTCTAACCCGCGACCCCGAGCACCGGGGCCCCCACAACGCTGTTGACTTGCCCATTCGGGCCTGTATCATCGCTCGCGCCTTCACACCCGGCCCCTCGTTCCGGGCGTGTGGGATCACTCGAGATTCGCGTTCGCAACCGATCGACCAAGCCTGGACGGCACGAAGAAGCGCGGACTGCAGGAGGACGAAGCAACATGGCTACGCTGGCGCATCACTTCGAGGAAGGCGGATGGGGGATGTACCCCATCCTCGTTTGGCAGATCATCGCGATCGGCATCATCATCGAGCGCGCGATCTATCTGTACCGCTCCTCGATCAACAAGGACGTCTTCCTCGCTACGATGCAGAAGTGCATCCTCGCCGGTGACGTAGCTCGGGCGATCAAGCTCTGCTCGGCGGCCAACGCGCCGCTCGCGCGGATCGTCAAGGCGGGCCTGATGAAGGTCAACCGTCCGGACTCCGAGGTCCAGGCGGCGATGGACGAGGCGGCCCTCCGGGAGCTGCCGAAGATCGAGTCGCGGACGGGCTACCTCGCCCTCCTCGCGAACCTCGCCATGCTCTCGGGCCTGCTCGGCACGGTGACCGGCCTCATCATCGCGTTCGGCGCGGTGGCGAACGCGGACGCCTCGTCGAAGGCGACGATGCTCGCGAAGGGCATCTCCGAGGCCATGAACTGCACGGCGTTCGGCCTGTTCGCGGCCATCCTCGCGCTGCTCGGCTTCGCCGTCCTGAACGGCAAGACGCAGAGCCTGCTCGACGACATCAACGCCGCGACCGTCCAGGTGATGAACCTGGTCGTCAACAACCGCTCGAAGATCAACATCCAGGGCGTCTCGGCCTGAGCCGGAGCAGTCGATGGGTGGCGTCAACGTAGATGGCGGCGGGCACGGCGGGAAGAAGTCCGTCGACGCCGAGATCCCGCTGATCCCCTTCATCGACCTCTTGCTCTGCTGCGTCATGTTCCTCCTCGTCACGGCGGTGTGGAACAAGCTGGCCCGCATCAACGCGAACCAGCAGCAGCCCGGGCGTGAGGCCCAGATGGATCAGCCTCCGGAAGAGCGCATCCGCCTCTTCCTCCAGGTCAAGAGCACCGGCTACATGATCTCCGGCACCGACGGGACCCAGATCGAGATCCCGAAGAACGGTGATCAGTACGACCTCGAGGGGCTTCGCGAGAAGCTCCGCGACCGCCGGGAGCAGGAGCCGAACCGGCGCGACCTCATCGTCGCGCCCGAGGACGGAGTCCTGTACCAGGACGTCGTGGCCGCCATGGACCTCGTGGTCGGCTCCGGCTACGAGGAGATGTCCCTCTCCGATGGAGCGCATCTCTGATGACGATCCATGCCCCCGGAAAGCGGCTCCTCCACGAGATCCCGCTGAAGTTCGTCCACGATCGCGTGGCCGGCGGGTCTCGTAAGGCGACCGACGTCTCGATCGCGCTGATCCCGTTCATCGACTTCCTCGTCGTGCTGGTCGTCTTCCTCCTGACGTCCTTCAGCGCCTCGGGGGAGCTGCTCGCGCAGCGCGCCAACCTCGTGATGCCGACGGCGAGCCACGTCGTCGACATCGAGATCGCGCCGATCATCGCGATCGACCCGCAGGTGGTCACCCTCGACAACCGCCGCATGGCGGACACCCGCACCCTCGCCGACAACCCGAACCTCGAGCGGATCGAGCAGCTCGTCCAGGACCTGGAGACCCTCCGGCGCAACTGGTCGGTGCTCCACCCGCGTGAGCCGTTCCAGGGCGTGGTCATCCTCCAGGCCGACCGCAACGTCGACTTCCGTGTGATCAAGAAGGTCATGTTCTCGGCGGCGCAGGCCGGCTACACGAACGTGAGCTTCGCGGTCAACGAGGGCGGCGGAGCGGAGGGCGGCGGGGCCGCGGAGTAGCCCTGTCCGAAGAGAAGCGCCCCAAGCTCGAGCCCGCGCGACCTGACGCGGCCGACGCCGAGGGCAAAGCGTACGCCCCGAGACTGCCATGGAAGACCGCGATCGCGGTGATCCTGGGAGTCATCGGGGTGTTCGCGTTCTATTTGATCCGCCAGGATCGGCGCAAAGAGGCCCTCCGGGAGCAGATGCTCGATCTGCACGAGGAGCAGCTGACCGATGTGGCGGAGCGCTACATGGGGTTCCGGCATCGCCTCGAGACGCTCGTCCAGCAGGCGGCCGAGGGCGGGGAGCCCGAGACGTGGAGCGATCCGCGCCTGAACCTCTCCGGGCTGCGCGGCGGCGAAGGGCTCTACCTTCGGATCAACGCCGAGGCGGCCACGGGGCCGACCGAGATCGAGCAGGCCGCGCTGGTGATGGACGCGGACGCGATCACGCGCTGCCTGGGCCTCGCCCCCATGAGCGTGCGCGGGCTCTACGAGAGGGGGGAGTTCCTCACCCCCGCCTGGGTCGACGGCCTGCGCGAAGAGCAGGACATGATGGCCCTCCGGGTGTTCGAGGATCAGCTCGGCCGGCACATCCAGGTCGACGCGCCCGTCGTGCTCAGCATGATGCAGGCAGACTGGTTCCTGCTGGTCCTGCAGCGCGGTGAGAGCCGCCGCGACCACCCCGTCGACGTGTTCCTCTGGGACCTGCGTCGCAACACCCAGCTCCTGCGGGCGCGGATCCAGGGGCGTGGCCTCCTCGTGCCCGTCCGGCTCCGCTTCGAGGGCGTCCCGCAGGGCGCGCCGGCCACGATGAACCCTCGCAGCGGTGGCGCGACCGACTGCTCGATCGCCTCCCAGCTCCGCGCGTTGACGGGGAGCGACGCCGTCGAGTTCGAGTCCGGCGAAGAGGTGATCGACGCCGCCGAGCGCGCTCAGGCCGCCGCCGAGGCCGCCGAGGGCGAGTCCGCCGAGGGCGAGTCCGCTGAAGGCGAGGGCCCCGAGGGCGAGGCCAATGAGGGCGAAGCCGCCGAAGGCGAGGCCGCCCAGGGCGAGGGCGCCGAGGGCGAGCCGCCGCCGTCCGAAGAAGCCCCCGCGACGCCCTGAGCGCTCTCGCTCAGCGAGCGCGAGCCCAGCGCACGCGGGCGAGCCAGTCGCGGGCCATCACCCGGTTGCCTTCGGTGGCGGTCTCGTCGCGAAGGATCTCGGTCCAGAGCCGCGCCGAGCCGTCGAGATCGCCGCCGCCGAAGCGGATCATCGCCTCCATCCGCCGCGCCTCGCGCCGCGCGCGCTCGGTCGGCAGGCCACGCTCACGGGCCTCCACGATCTCGGGGAGGGCGAGCTCGAAGCGCCGCCGGAACAGGAGCTGGCGCGCCGCCAGGTAGGGCGCGAGGCCATCCGAGCGCGCGTCTCGGAGCCGCTGGATCGCGGCCATCGCCGTGGCGGCGTCGTTCGTCTCGTCGCGGGGCGGCGCCAAGAGCTCGCGGATCGCGACCTCCTGAGCCCCGCCCGCCTCGATCGCGCTCACGCGCACCTCGAGCTGCCGGGCCGCGTCCTCCGCCATCGGCTCGGCGAGGAGGGACTCGTAGATCGCCAGGGCCTCGTCCGAGCGGCCGAGGCGCCACATCCCGTCCGCGCGCTCCTGCATCGCCATCTGGAGGATGGGCGAGGCGGCCGCCGGCGGGCCGACCAACAGGGCGATCTGCGCCTGCGCCTCGTCGTCCCGATCGAGCCGGCTCAGCGCGCCCGCGAGCGCCGCGCGGGTGCCCGCCTGACCGGGATCGAGGTCGAGGATCTCCGTGCAGCGTTGGACCGCGTCGTCGTCGTCGCCCGCCGCGAGGTCGGCGCCGAGCTCGACGCGGAGGTTGGCGATCGCGTGGGGGCAGATCGAGCCGAAGATCCCCGGCCGCTCGAACCGCGCGCGGGCGAGGGCGGCGGCCTCCTCGGGGAGCTCCACCTCGTCGCGGAGGAACGCGTGCCACTCGGCCTCGGCCTCCTCGAGCGGGCGGCCGAGGGCGGCCTCGAAGCTCCCCGTCAGGTAGAGGCGTCGCACCACGCCGGCGCCCTCGGTCTCCATCAGCCAGCGGACGAACGAGCCGCTCGCGGTGTACGCCTGGCTCGCTGGCCGGAGCAGGAACTGCAGCCCCTCGATCGAGCGCAGCGGCGGCGCGAGCTCGAGGTCCAGCATCGCCCGCGCCCACTGATGCGGCGTGAGGCCCTCGCGCTCGTCCCAGGCGACCGCGACCGCGACGCCCTCGATGATCCCGGGCGAGGCGAGCACTCCGTCCATCGCGCCGGAGACCCGGAAGGGACCCCGACCCACGTTGCCCGCCACTACGTGCACGATCTCGTGGAAGAGCACCGGGTGCGGCCAGTCCGAGATCTGCAGGTACACCTCGTTGCGCCAGGGCTTCGCCACGTACGTGGTCGACGCGCCCATCAGGGCGCGCTTCTCCTCGGTGGAGCGGAAGAAGAAGGCGGTCACCGGGACGGGCTGGTGGACGCCGAGCACCTCCTCGACCCGCCGGACGCGGAAGTCGCAGTCGTCGGCGAGCCGTCGCGCCTCGGAGCGCGGCGTCTCCCGCGGATAGACGACGACGCAGCGCTCGCTCTCGAGCCGACCCCCGAGCGCCTCCGAGATCGTCTCGACGGTGCTGAAGTGACCGAGCCGGTGCCCCTCGCTCTCGAGCGCGATGCCCGCGGTCACGAGGGCCACGCTCAGCACCCCGAGCTGCCAGCGCTCGAGGGTTCGCTGCACATGCGCGCGCCGCGCCTCGGGGTCCCACGTCGCCGCGAGGCCCGACACGAGCGCGCCCCACCAGATCAGGGTCAGCACCCGGTAGCTCACGTACGCGCCGCCGATCGTGACGTCCGGGTCGTAGAGGGTCCCCGGGAAGTAGGCGGCGAAGTGGGCGTACGCGAAGATCGCCGGGGTCGCGTAGAAGCCCCACACCTCGACCCCGTCGGCGACGAGCGGGACGAGGACCGCGATCGTGGTCGCGAGGCGGACCCGCGGGACGAACGCGCCGACGACCACGCCGACGGTGGCCGCCAGGGGCATCGCCGCGCCGGGGCCGAGCGCGAGGAACGCGAGCCCCCCGAGCGGATCGCACATCGGCACCCGCAGCATGTTCAGCGCGAAGATCGCGACCGCGAGCCCGAGCGCGAGCCACGCGACGGTCACCGCGTGCGTGACGAGGACGCCGACGGGGGCGCCGCGGTGGCGGTCCACGATCCGCACGCCCATCGCGCCGCAGAACGGCGGCAGGATCACGCCGAGCACGAGCGCGCTCTCGGGTCCCGGGGTCCCGAGCAGCGCCGAGAAGCAGAGCCCGATCGCGAGGAGGCCGGCGACGGCGCACGTCACCCTAACCGAGCGGAGTCGGAGGGTGGCTCTCACTCCGCGGCGACGGCGGGCTCGGGCGGCAGATCCAGCACCAGGGTCAGCACCTCGTCGAGGCGCGACACCAGGTGGATCTTCAGCTCGCGCCGGATCTGCTCGGGCAGCTCGTCCAGGTCGGGGGCGTTGCGGGCCGGGAGCAAGACCTCGGTCAGCCCCGCGCGGTGCGCCGCGAGGCACTTCTCCTTGATGCCGCTGACCTTGAGCACGTTGCCGCGCAGGGTCAGCTCGCCGCTCATCCCGATGTCGGGGCGGACCTTCAGCTGCGTGAGCATCGACGCGAGCGACACGAACACGGCGACGCCCTGGGCCGGCCCGTCCTTCGGGATGGCGCCCTGCGGGAGGTGCACGTGGATGTCGATCTTCTCGAAGAAGCTCGGATCGAGGCCGAGCTTCTCGGCGCGGGCGCGGATGTAGGTGAACGCCGCGTAGACGGACTCCTTCATCACCGGGCCGGCGTTGCCGGTGAGGTGCAGGTTGCCCGAGCCGGGCATCTTCGAGCTCTCGACGAAGAGCAGGTCGCCGCCGCCCGGGGTCCAGGCGACGCCGGTCGAGACGCCGGGCCTGCCGACCTTCTCCGCGATCTGGAGGAGGCTCTTGGGCTGCCCGAGCACCTCCTCGATGAACTCCGGCGTGCCGCGCTGCTGCACGTCCTCGCCCTCGGCCATCCGCACGGCCACGTTCCGGCACACCGCGGCGATCTGCCGCTCGAGGTTCCGGACCCCCGCCTCGCGGGTGTAGCCCTCGACGAGGAAGTCGACCGCGCCCTCCTCGAACTCGAGCCGCTCGGGGGTGAGCCCGTGCTCGCTGAGCTGCTTCGGGATCAGGAACTGCCGCGCGATCGCCTGCTTCTCGTCCCGCGTGTAGCCGGCGAGCTCGATCAGCTCCATCCGGTCGAGCAGGGGGCGCGGGATCGTGTCCTTCCGGTTCGCCGTCCCGATGAACAGGACGTTCGAGAGATCGAAGGGGACCTCGAGGTAGTGGTCCGAGAAGGTGTTGTTCTGCTCCGGGTCGAGCACCTCGAGCAGCGCGCTCGCGGGGTCACCGCGGAAGTCGTTGCCGAGCTTGTCGACCTCGTCGAGGAGCATCACCGGGTTGCGGGAGCCGGCCTGCTTGAGGCCCGCGATGATGCGACCGGGGTAGGCGCCGACGTAGGTGCGCCGGTGGCCGCGGATCTCTGCCTCGTCCTGCACGCCGCCGAGCGCGACGCGCACGAAGTGGCGCCCCGTGGCCCGGGCGATGGAGCGACCGAGGGAGGTCTTGCCCACCCCGGGCGGCCCCACGAAGCAGAGGATCGGGCCGCGGATGTTGCTCTTGAGCTTGCGGACCGCGATGTACTCGAGGATGCGCCGCTTGATCTCGTCGAGGCCGTGGTGGTCCTCGTCGAGCACGCGCTTGGCCTCGCCCACGTCGAGCCGGACGGGGGCGCTCTTGCTCCACGGCAGGTCGACCATCCACTCGACGTAGTTGCGCGCGACCTGGTACTCGGCGCCCGCCGGGTTCATCGAGCGCATCCGCGAGAGCTGCCGCTTGGCCGCCTTCTCGGCCTCCATCGGCATGTCGGCGTGCGCGATCTTCTCCCGGAGGATCTCGATCTCGTCGTCGTCGTCGGCCTCGCCGAGCTCGCGCCGGATCGCCTTCATCTGCTGCCGCAGGAGGAACTCGCGCTGCGAGCGCGACATCTCCTCCTGGACCATCGTCGAGATCTCCTTCTTGACCTCGTGGACCTGCGCCTGCCGGCCGACCAGCTCGCCGACCTTGCGGAGACGGGCGCGCACGTCGAGCAGCTCGAGCACCTGCTGCTTGGCGGCGGTGCCGACGGGGAGGTTGGAGCAGACGAGATCGGCGAGCGCGCCGGCGTCCTGGACGTTCTCGAGGACGGCGCTGGCCTCGCGGGGGAGGTGCGGCAACAGCTCGAGGAGCGAGCGCGCGCGCTCGCGCAGGTGCGCGGCGAGGGCGTCGATCTCCACGTCCTTCACCGGCGGCTCGTGGATGCGGCGAACGGTCGCCTGCATGAACGGCTCGAGCCCGTGGGCCTCCTCGATCTCCATGCGGCAGATGCCCTGCAGGACGACCGAGTAGTTGCCGCTGCTGAGCCGGATGACCTTGAGCACCCGCGCCAGCGTCCCGAGCTGGTGGATCTGATCGAAGGTCGGATCCTCGGTCTCCGCCTGGAGCTGGGCGATCACCCCGATGGTGGGTCGGTCCCGCCCGAAGGACTCCTCGATGAGCCGGACCGATCGCGGTCGACCCACGTTGACCGGCACCACCGACGCTGGGAACAGGACGGAGTTCCGGAGGGGAAGGAGAGGGATTCGCTCGGTCCGATCCTCGCTCATGGCGCGGTGGAGAGTGTCGCGCCTGGCCGCTGGATCGCAAGCACGCAGTCTGATAGAAACTGGACGCCTGCACCGGGGTGTGCGACACAGGCCTACAAGGTAGGACATGCAGAAGACGTTCTCACTGCTCGCTCCGTGTTTCGCCGCCCTCCTCCTCTCCGGATGCAACGCCGCGATATGGGGTAACCTCCTCGTGCTCGGCGTCACCGTGGGGATCTTCTTCGGGACCCTCGCCCTCGGGCGCAGCACCGCTGCGACCGCGTCGGCGGAGGCTTCCTCCTCCACCCAGTCCACGGGTCGGCCGAGCTAGCTCCCGCGCTTCCGCGGGGAGACCCGCATGAGCCAGGAACCGCCCCGCTTCCGGACCCTCGACGATCTGAGCGCCGCCGAGCTCGAGGGCATCCGCCTCGTCTTGCGGGGGGGCTCGGTCATCGACTGGCACCGCCTCAACTTCGCCGAAGAGCGGGAGGCGACCGAGTTCCTCCGGGCCCAGGAGCTCGATCCCGAGCGCCCCGCCGACCGCGCCCGCGCCGAGGCAGTGAAGAGCGCGGCGATCTCCTACCTGCGGCGCACCTACGACTTCCCGATCCCCAAGCAGGTGGCCGAGAAGGACGTCGGCGAGCTGATGCTGCTCGCCTCGAGCAAGGGGCATCGGCAGCTCTGCGCCTGCGCGATCTTGAAGGTGATGCACATCATCCATCACCTCGAGGCGCGCGAGCTCCTCTTCATGCTCCCGATCTCCGACCAGGAGCTCTTCCACCTCGTGGAGCAGAAGGTCTACCGGGTCATCGGGGGGATGCTCGCGCAGGGCTTCCCCATCCTCGAGTTCATCGGTGGCCGGAAGAACAAGGACTCGCTGTACACGAAGCTCCTCAGCAAGCCCGAGACGCACGCGGCGCAGATCTACGACAAGCTGCGCTTCCGGGTCGTGACGCGGTCGGCGGAGGACATCTTCCCGACCATGAACTACCTGATGCGGCACCTCTTCGCGTTCAACTACGTGGTGCCCCGGGAGAGCACGAACACGCTCTTCCCCTTCCGCGACTACTGCAACTCCCACCCGCACCTGTCGCAGATGCTGGAGAAGCTTCAGCTCGCGGACGACTTCGAGGAGCAGCAGGGCCTGCTCATCGACAACCAGTTCACGGCCAAGAGCTACCGCGTCGTCCACTTCGTGATGGACATGCCGATCCGCGTCCCGCAGGAGGTCATGGACCAGGCCCCGCCCGCGGCCTGGGCGCTCGGGCAGGTGATCTTCGGACAGGTGGAGTTCCAGGTCATCGACAGGGACACCGAGCAGTCCAACGAGATGGGCGACGCGAGCCACGAGGCCTACAAGCGTCGGCAGCAGGTCGCCGTGGCCCGCCGGCTCAAGGTGGGCTTGCAGGCCGAGGCGCGGCCTCAGGCGGACGCGCCGCCCGCCCCCGCCCTCAAGCGACGCCGACGCAAGCCGACGCGCTAGCCGCTAGCCGCTAGAGCTGGCGGACGACGCGCTCGGTGCCGCCCGCCGGCACGGTGACCTGCACGCGGTGCATCGTGCCGTCGTTGGTGCGCAGGCCGATGGTGTGGTCGCCAGCGGGCACCCGCAGATCGCGGACGGGGGTGTTGCGGCCGGTGTCGCGCCCGTCGATGAAGACGCGCGCCCACGGCACCGTGTTGATGGTGAGGGTCCCCGTGCTCCCGCCGCCACCGCGGGTGGGGGTCGGGCGGGTCGTCGGCTCCGGCACGCGGACCGGGCGGGGCCGCGGCGCGGGCTCCTCCGTACGGGTCGGCCGCGTGCGCGGCTCGGCGCGCACCGGCGCGGGGCGGGGCTCGGCCGCCCGCGGCTCGGGCGTGGGCGCCGGCGCAGGGGTCGGCTCCGCGACGGGCTCCGGCGTGGGGGTCGGCTCCGCGACCGGCTCCGGCGTGGGCTCCGCGGCGGCTGCGGGCTCCGACGGAGGCGGGGTCGGCGTGGGCGCGACGAGGGTCGTCGACGGAGGCGGCAGGGGAGGCGCCGAGGCGACGAGGACCGCGGGCGTGATCGCGATCTCGAGCATGGACGTGCCGCCGCTCACCGGGACGGTGCGGGTGGCGCTCGTGTAGCCCTCGGCGCGCACCTCGATCTCGTGGTCGCCGGCGGGCACGTGCTCGAGGAGGAGCGGCGCGCGGCCGCGCTGGACGCCGTCGACGAACACGCGCGCGTCGGCGTCCTCGGGGGCCACCCGGATCGAGATGCTGCCCGTCTCCTCGCCTCCGAAGACGAGGTAGGCGGCGCCGACGCTGAGGCCCGCGATGAGCAGGCCGCCGACGGCGAGCAGCGCGATCCACTTGCCCGCGCCGGACTTCTTCTTCTCCGGCGCCTCGCGCCGCACCTCGACGGTGTGGAGGTTGCGCTGCGCGGGCGGGGGCTGGGCGAAGCTGTCGCCGAACCCTCCCGGGTCGAGGGGCTTGGACGGATCGGGGCCGAACCCGGGGTGTGATCCGGGGAGCTGATCCTGAGGGATCGCCTGGGTCGACTTGAGCGGCATCGCCGCGGGGGGCGGCGCCGCGGGCGCCGGCATCGGCATCGGCGCGACGGGGAACGACGGCGAGACCTGGACGCTCGGCGGGGTCCCGACCGGTCGCGGCTTCGGGAAGGTCGCCGCGGGCGGCGGGGCCTTGGGCGCCGGTCGGAGCCCCCCGGCCGGCGCGTGCGCGGCCGGGCGCGCGTCCTCGATCTCCTCGAGGTCGTCCGCGGTGAAGAAGATCTGGGTGGGCTCCTCGGTGAGCTCCTCCATCTCCCGCGCCCGCTGCTCCTCCATCATGTCGAAGGGCGACGACGTGATCATCGTCGCCTCTCCGGCCATCTCGTCGGCCTCCTCGAGCTCGATCTCCTCGGTGCCCTGGCTCGGGGCCGGCGGCATCGGCCGGCGCGCGGAGGGGTTCTGCGGGGAGGTGGTGGCCAGCGAGGGCACGCGCGGGTTCGCGCCCGGCATCGGCATCGACGGCGACGCGCCCGGGTGGCTGACCTTGTTGAAGACGTCGAGGCGCCCCTTCTCCTTCGCGATCTCGGGGGCGAACGCGGTGCGCATCCACGTGTTGAGCTTCGAGGTGCCGAAGGGCGGGCGCTGCAGCGCGATGAAGCGCTGCAACTCTTCTTGCATCTCGCCGGCCGTCTGCCAGCGCTCGTCCGGCTCCCGCGCGAGGCCCTTGAGGACGATCTCCTCGAGGTCCGGGGGGAGGTCGTTGACCATCTGCGACGGCGGCGCGACGTCCGCGTTGCGGACCTTCTCGAGCGTGGAGAAGTCGCTCTCGCCGACGAACAGGCGCTCGCCCGTCAGCATCTCGTGCAGGCACGTGCTGGCGGCGAAGATGTCGGAGCGGTGATCGATCGGGTTCCCGCGGACCTGCTCGGGGCTCATGTAGCCGAACTTGCCCTTGAGCACGCCGGCCTGCGTCTTCGTGTTCCGGCTCGCGGCCTTCGCGATCCCGAAGTCGATGAGCTTGATCTGGCCCTCGTAGCTCACGAGGATGTTCTGCGGCGACACGTCGCGATGGATGATCCCCATCGGTCGCCCGTGCCGGTCCCGCTTGCGGTGCGCGTAGTCGAGGCCCTCGAGCATCTTCGACGCGATCCACGCCGCCATGACGGGCGGCATGTGGCGCCGCATCCGCCGGAAGCGGTTCATGATCTGGAGGAGAGCCTTCCCCCAGACGTACTCCATCGCGATGTAGTGCGACTCGCTGATCTTCCCGAGCTCGTAGATCGGGACAATGTTCGCGTGCGTGAGGTGACCCGCGATCTTCGCCTCGTCGATGAACATCGAGATGAAGTCGTGATCCTCGGCCATCGTCGGGAGGATCCGCTTGATCGCGATGATCTTCTCGAAGCCCTCGATGCCGAAGGACTTGGCCGTGTAGACCTCGGCCATGCCACCGACCGCGATGCGGTCGAGGAGCAGGTACTTCCCGAACGGGACGACCCTCGGCTCCTTCTGTGGGTTGGCCCCCCCAACGGGGTCTAGCTGCCCCATTTCATCGACCTCCGACCCGAAGGGTGCACGAAGTCTGCACACCCATCAACGACGTAACGCACACGAAGTGAAGTTTGGTGGGCTGGATACCTACATCATGGGGGCTACAGCCCCGGGCTCCCCGGCCCCAGAAATGCGTCGAGGGGACCAGCCACCCCGGCCGGTCCCCTCGCAGCGTCGGTCGAGAGACCGAGTGATCAGAACGTGGCGTCGACGCCGCTGAACGTCAGACCGAGCGAGACCGCGTCGCAGACCGCCGGGTCGGCGGAGCTCGGGGTCACGTCGGCGACGCTCTCGACGACCGTACGGACGGTGTCCTCGATGCCGGGCATGATCGCGCTCGCCGCCTCGACGATCGCGTCGACGGTGACGACGCCGCCGATGGAGCCGTTCGTCATCGCCGTCTCGGTGATGTTGAAGCGGACCTGGGCCTGCGTGATCATGAGGGTCAGGTTGAAGTCACCCGCCATGATCGAGAGCGGGAGCGACGGGGTGGCGACGCGGAGACGGCCCGCGAAGATGTCACCCTGGACGGGGGCGCCGAGGGTCATCGTGCTGGTGAAGGTCTGACCGCCCGCGAGGCCGCCGCCGGAGCCCTCCGTCGGCATGCCGCCGCCGGGGACCTCGCCGAGGTGCATCTGCACCATGACGTTCGAGTCGTACATGAAGTCGTTCACGCCGCTCACCTCGACCATGAGGATGAGCGAGCCCTCGAGGATCTGACGCTGAAGCGTCGCGTCGAGGCAGCCGGCGGTCATCATGCCGGGGCAGTCGGCGGCGTCGAGGAGACCCTCGATGGTGCCGACGAGGCCCTGGAGCGCGTTGTCGACACCGACGTGCGAGCTGTCGGTGACCGAGATGAAGTCCTGGTTGAACTCTTCGCAGTTCGCCTCGATGTCGGTCGAGCCGTTGCCCGAGTCGAGACCGTCGACGTTGAAGCCGGCCGCCTGCGAGCGCTGCGGGCCGTCACCATCGGGATCCGGAGTCGCCTCCGGCAGCGCGACCGTGCCGATGACGTAGGTCAGCGTCCGATCGGCGAACCCTTCGGGCAGCTCGATCGTCCGCGCCGCGTCGGTGTTCGCGGGCGTGTCCGTCATGCACGGCGGCGCGGCCCCAGCCGCGCAGTTCTCGTCGCGCGCCGGGAACGTGAACGTGTTCTCGGACGGCGTCTCGCCGCCGCAGCCGACCATCATGCCGCTGATGGCCAGTACACAAGCCAACTTCTTGGAATCCATCCCAGTCCTCCTGCTCGTCCGTCGAGCGCCCCACGAGCCGATACCGTGCCCGTAAGCGAGCGCCTTTTAGCACGCGTGAGTTGCGCGCTTCAAGGCGTCCCCCACGATAGCCGAGCCGTGGAGGGCCCACATCGTGGGTGGAGAGTGAATCCACCTTACAGTCACCCGTCAATCACGGGCTTGATGCGCTCGACACGTTGGGATAAGCCGTGGCCGTCGTGGTCATGACCCCGCTCCCCATCACGGCGTGGTCTGCCGTCAACGCCCTGGGACGCTCGACGGCGGACGTCCTCGCGGCTCTCGATGAGGGGCGCAGCGGCCTCGGTCCGTCTCCTCTGCCCACGACCATGGAGACCGTCGTGGGCGCGGTTCCTGGCGCGCTCGACCCGCTGCCCGAGGCCCTCGCGCCCTACGACACGCGGCTCGCCCGCATCGGCTGGCTCGCGTTCCAGGAGGTCCGGCCGGCGCTCGACGCGGCGGTCGCCCGGTGGGGGGCCCACCGCGTGGCGATCGTCCTCGGGACGAGCACCGGGGGTCTCGAGGAGACCGAGCAGGCGTTCGATCACTGGCTCCGCGAGGGGACCATCCCCTCGAGCTACGACTATGAGCGACAGCACAACTTCGCCGCCTTCGGCGAGATGCTCGCGCAGACCAGCGGGGTGACCGGGCCGGTCTACGTCGTCAGCACCGCCTGCTCCTCGAGCGGGAAGGTGGCCGCGTCGGCGGCTCGCCTGATCCGGATGGGCCTCGTCGACGCGGTCCTCATCGGCGGCATCGACAGCCTCACCCGGATGACCATCCAGGGCTTCCACAGCCTGGGCATCCTCTCGGGCACGAGCTGCCGCCCGTTCGGCGCGGAGCGCGACGGGATCAACATCGGCGAGGGCGCGGCGCTCTTGCTCGTCGAGCGCGAGGCGCCGGACGCGCGCGTGGTGCTGCTCGGCGTGGGCGAGTCGGCCGACGCGTACCGGATGAGCTCGCCGGAGCCGACCGGCCGCGGCGCTCGAGAGGCGATGGAGCGAGCCCTCGCGCAGGCCGGGCTCGGCGCGGGCGACCTCGATCACATCAACGCGCACGGCACCGCGACGCAGCTCAACGACGCCGCCGAGTCGCTCGCCATCCACGCGCTCTTCGGGGCGAGCGTCCCCGTCACGTCGACCAAGGGCTACACCGGTCACCTCCTCGGCGGGGCCGGGGGGACCGAGATGGTCTTCGCGATCCACGCGATCCTCGAGGGTCGGCTGCCCGCCACGCTCGGCGCGATGCCGCTCGACCCCGAGGTCGCGATCGACGTCGTGACCGAGGCGCGCGAGCTCCGCGTCCGCACGGTGCTCAGCAACTCCTTCGCGTTCGGCGGCAGCAACGTCAGCGTCGTCGTGGGAGCCGCGCGTTGAGGCCCATCCACATCGTCGGCTTCGGCCTCTGGACGCCCGGCTTCCCGGATCCCACGGCCTGGCGTGAGGGCCGGCCCGATCCCGACGTGGTGAAGCCGCCGTGTCGGCTCGTGAACGCGCGGCTCAAGCGCGGGTCGAGCCGGTTCGCGAACATGCTCGGCGAGGTCGTCGAGCAAGCCGCGACGGCGGCGTCGATCGACGTGACGAAGGTGCCCACCTTCTACGGGTCGAGCCTCGGCGAGATCGAGACGATGGTGACCCTGCTGCGCATGCTCTACGAGGAGGAGGGCAAGCTCAGCCCCAACCGCTTCAAGAACAGCGTGCACAACGCGGCGAGCGGCCTGGTGTCCATCGGCACCGAGAACACCGCGTTCTCCACCGCGATCGCGGGCGGCACGCGGAGCTTCGAGGCGACGCTGATCGAGGCGTGGGCCTACCTCGAGCAGGAGGGGGGCTCGGTGATCCTCGCGGTCGCGGACGACCGCGCGCCGGAGCCGCTCGACGCCCTCGACGACCACGAGGCGCTCGCGATCGGGATCGCGCTGGCCCTCGAAGGCGACGGACCTCGGCTCGAGGGCCTCCGCGCGGGCGAGCCCGTCGATCGCAACGCGAACCTGAGCGCCGCGCTGCGGGCGAGCTGCGCGTCGCCCGGCCTCGAGCTGCTCGACGCCGTGCTGGCTCGCCGCGCCGGGCCGGTCGCGCTGTCTCCGCTCGGCGGCCCGCAGCTGGTTGCCGACCTGGTCCTGCCGGCGTAGGCACGCGACATGGCGGGGGCGAAGCGAGCGCTGATCACGGGGGCGAGCCGAGGGATCGGGGCGGCCATCGCGCGCGGCCTGGCCGAGGACGGCTACGCCGTGATCCTCAACTACAGGAGCCGGGACGACGAGGCCGAGGCGGTCCGCGCGAGCATCGAGGCCGCCGGGGGCGAGGCGTCGCTCTGCCGCTTCGACGTGGTCGACGGAGCGGCCGCCGAGGCGGCGCTCGAGGGGCTGCTCGCGGCCGACCCCCGACCGATCGGGGTGCTCGTGAACAACGCGGGGGTCAACGACGACGTGCCGTTCCCCGCGATGAGCCGCGAGCAGTGGTCGCGGGTGATCACGACCACGCTCGACGGCTTCTACAACGTCACGCGGCCGCTCGTGATGCCGATGGTGCGGGCCCGCTGGGGGCGCATCGTGAACGTCGCGAGCATCAGCGGCGTGATCGGCAACCGCGGCCAGGTGAACTACAGCGCCGCGAAGGCGGGCCTGATCGGCGCGACGAAGGCGCTCGCGCAGGAGATGGCGAAGCGCAAGGTCACCGTCAACGCGGTGGCGCCGGGGCCCATCGAGACGGACATGCTCGAGGGCGCGCCGCTCGAGCACATCCTCAAGGCGATCCCGATGCGCCGGGTCGGCACCGTCGACGAGGTCGCGGGGGCCGTCCGGTTCCTGTGCAGCGACTCGGCCGCCTACATCACCGGTCAGGTGCTCGGGATCAGCGGGGGCCTCGGCTGAGGTGACCCGCGTCGCGATCACCGGAGTCGGGCTGATCACCCCCATCGGTCACTCGCTCGACGCGATCTCGGAGGCGCTGCGGGGCGACGCGAGCGGCGTGCGCGCGCAGGACGCGTGGGCGGCGATCGGGCACCTCGCGACGCGCGTGGCCGGCGAGGTGGGCGAGGTCTCGCTCAAGGGCCGGGACCGCAAGAAGATCCGGAGCATGGGCCGCGTCGCGCGCCTCGCGTTGCTCGCGACGGAGGACGCGGTCCGGGCCGCGGGCGTCGAGGGCCTCGAGGATCCGCGCGTCGGGCTCGCGTACGGCTCCACCCACGGCAGCTCGAGCGCCTACGTCGACTTCGCGCGCCCCTTGTTCGCGCGGGACAGCTTCGAGGGGCTGCCCTCCACGAGCTACCTGAAGTTCATGAGCCACACGTGCGCGGCCAACCTGGCCTCGTACTACGGCATCCGCGGCCGGGTCATCAGCACGTGCGCGGCCTGCGTCAGCGGCAGCCAGGCGATCGGCGCCGGGGTCGAGGCCATCCGGGCGGGCAAGGCCGACGTGATGATCTGCGGCGGCGCCGAGGAGCTACACTGGACGCACGCTGGCGTGTTCGACGTGATGATGGCGACCTCGACCCGGTACAACGAGCGGCCGAGCGCGACCCCTCGCCCGTTCGACGCGGATCGCGACGGGCTCGTCGTCTCCGAGGGCGCCGCGACCGTCGTGCTCGAGCGCATGGACCGCGCGATCGCGCGCGGCGCGCCGATCTACGCCGAGGTCCTGGGCTACGGCACCAACTGCGACGGGACCCACGTGACCAACCCGAGCGCCGACGGGATGGCCGGGGCGATCCGGCTCGCGCTCGAGGACGCCGCGATCTCGGCCGACCGCGTCGACTACGTCAACGCCCACGCGACGGCGACGGAGGTCGGTGACATCGTCGAGAGCCAGGCGATGCACGAGGTCCTCGGCGACGGCGTCCCCGTCAGCTCGTCCAAGGGGTTCCTCGGCCACTCGCTCGGGGCCTGCGGCGCCATCGAGGTGGCCCTATGCCTGGCGATGATGCGTGACCGGTTCCTCGCGCCCACGAAGAACCTCGCGCGGGTCGACCCGCGGTGCGCGCCGCTCGACCACGTCATCGGAGACGCCCGCGAGGCCGCGCCCCGGGTCGTGATGACCAACAACTTCGCGTTCGGCGGGATCAACACCTCGCTGATCCTCGGGAGCCTCCAATGACAGAGCAGTACGACGTCGCCGTGATCGGGGGAGGCCCGAGCGGCTCCACCGCCGCCCACCTCCTCGCCGAGGGCGGCGCCAAGGTCCTCGTGATCGAGCGCGAGGTGTTCCCTCGCTTCCACATCGGCGAGTCGCTCTTGCCGGCGAGCATGGAGGTCTTCGAGCGCCTCGGCTTCGATCCGTGCACCAAGGATCACGTCCGCAAGGCGGGCGCTCAGTTCTTCGACGAGCCCAAGGGGCTCGCCGCGACGTATCTCTTCTCCGACTCGCTCGGCGGCGCGGCGCACGCGTACCAGGTCGACCGCGCGGCGTTCGACCTCGCCTTGATCGAGGGCGCCGAGCGCGCGGGCGCGACGGTCCACCAGGGCGAGCGCGTCACCGACGTCGAGCTCGACGAGCACGGCCGGCCCCCGATCGTGAAGACCACCAAGGGCCGCTACGAGGCGCGCTACGTCCTCGACGCGACGGGCCTCGACTCGTTCTTCGGGTACGCGAACGGCTCTCGGCGTCGGATCGACGCGTTCGGGCTCGGGGCGATCTTCGCCCACTACGCCGACCTCAAGCCGGAGATCGCGACCGAGCTCGCGGTGACGGGGAACGTGAAGATCATGTTCCTCGACGACGGCTGGATCTGGGCCATCCCGCTCGGCGAGGGGCGCCTCAGCGTCGGCCTCGTGACCCGGCGCAAGGGGCTCCAGACCCACTGGCTCGACGAGGCGATGGCCCAGAGCCCGGAGATGCGGCGCATCCTCGAGGGGGCGACGCAGGTGGGCCCGCACCACCGGCTGGCGAGCTTCTCGTTCTTCAACGACCAGTCCTACGGCCCGCGGTGGAGCTGCATCGGGGACGCCGCGTGCTTCCTCGACCCCGTGTTCTCGTCGGGGGTCACGTTCGCGATGCTCGGCGCGGCGCGCGCCGCCGATCGGCTCGTGCCCGCGCTCGCGGGCGGCCACGAGGGGGGCGCGGAGCTCATGAGCGAGCACGCGGCCGAGATGAAGCACGCCTACGACGTCTTCGCGACGATCATCCTCGCGTTCTATCGGCGGCGCGTCCTGCCCGACCTCTTCTTCACGTCCGAGCAGAGCAGCGTGCTGAGAAAAGGCATGACCAGCATCCTCGCCGGCGACGTCTGGCGCGGGGACAACGACTTCCTCGACATGCTCTGGCGGTCGCGCATGAGGGTTCAGCTCGAGCGCGGGGTGTGAGAGGCTGGAGACGAAATTAAGGGGGGGTTCGGCTTGCCGATCAGGCCGGACGTGAAAGAATCCGCCGCCCGAACACGCTGGTCCCGAGGGGACGGAACCGCGAAAAAGCGTGATCTCGGCGGGTTGGGTGTGTATCTGTCGCCGAGGCGCGGCGCTGAGCGGGGAAGTCGACAACGGGATTCGGAATCGGTGTGGACGTGAGGTCACACTGACCGGTTCCGCCTCAAAGCAGCCCAGCTCGGGCGGCTGGAACGAAAACTGAACAGTTCCGATCCGGCCGATTTAGCCTTACGAGGACGAGTGATGAGTCTGGAAGCCGAGCTCAAAGAGCTGATCATCGAAGCGCTGATGCTCGAAGACGTCGCCATCGACGACATCGACAGCGACGAGCCCCTCTTCGTGGAGGGGCTCGGTCTCGACTCCATCGACGCGCTCGAGCTCGCGATGGCGATCGACAAGCGCTACGGGGTCCGCATCAAGGCCGACGACGAGCAGAACAAGCAGATCTTCTCGAACGTGCGCAGCCTGGCGGAGTACGTCGGCCAGCACCGCGCCGCCTGAGCCCCGATCGGTCGACCGATGAAGATCCTGGTGGGCGTCCTCACCACGATCCTCGTCGTGCTCTATCCGCTGGGGATCTGGTTCGGCCTCACGCACTTCAGCGCTCGCACCGTCAGCCTCTGGATCCTCGCGCTCCTCGTGCCGTCGCTCCTCTACCGCTTCCGGAAAGCGCGCCGCGAGGACCTCTGGGCCGTGCTCCGCATCCCGCTCGTCATCGGGGTGGTGGTCTCGGGCGGGGCGCTCTTCGACGACCGGCGCTTCGTGCTCGCGATGCCCGTCCTCATCAACCTCGCCCTCCTCGCGACCTTCGCGACCTCGCTCCGCGGCACCCCGATGATCGAGCGCTTCGCGCGGATGCAGGAGAAGGACGGGCTCAGCGACGCGCAGGTCGCCCACTGCCGGCAGGTCACCTGGGTGTGGGTCGGCTTCTTCGCGCTCAACGCGTCGATCGCCGCGGTCCTGGCCTCGAACGAGGCGTGGGTCAGCGCGTGGGCCACGTACAACGGCGGCATCGCCTACGCGCTGATGGGGGTCCTCTTCGCCGGCGAGTACGTGGTTCGGCAGTACCGGTTCCGCCGCTACGGCGACGGGCTGCACGACCGCCTGTTGCGGCGCATCTTTCCGCCTCGCGGGGACACCTGATGTTGAGCCGCCACGGACCGGACTCGCTCGTCGCCTGGAGCAAGGAGCGCTCGACCACGGCCGCGCAGATGCGCGCGCACGTGGAGGGGTTCGCTTCGCTGCTCGAGCCCGCGGGGGAGGGCGAGGAGCTGCTCGTCATCTGCCGCGACCGCTACCGGTTCGCGGTGGCGCTGCTCGCGGCGTGGGAGCGCGGCTACTCGGTGGCGCTGCCCCCCAACCCCCAGCTCGAGACGATCCGATCGATCCGCCAGCGACCCGGGGTCGTGACGGTCATCCACGACGTCGACGGGGTGGACAAGGGGATCGACGTCCGCGACGCCAGCGTCCTCGACGCGGCCCGCGCGCGGGTGGGTCGCGTCCCCTTCTCGCTGCTGCCAGAGCCGCCGCCGGATCGCCTCCTCGCGACCGTCTACACGTCCGGGTCCACGGGGGACCACACCGCCTGCCCCAAGACCGCGAGCCAGCTCCTCGGGGAGGCGCGCGTGCAAGCTCGCGCGTTCCCGCTCGCCGTCGGGGCGCGCGTGCTGCCGATGGTGCCGGCGCATCACATCTACGGCCTGCTCTTCGGGGTCCTCGTCCCGCTCGTGAGCGGCGGCGCCTTCTACCGGCACACGCCGCTGCACGCGGCCGAGGTCGCGGCGGTGGGCCCGGTGGACGTGCTCGTCAGCGTCCCGGCGCACCTGCGCGGTCTGCTCGTCGCGGCCGACGGCGAGCTGCCGAGCGTCGCGCGGGTGTTCTCGAGCGCGGCGCCGCTTCCGCCGCGCGTCGCGAGGGCCGTGCACGAGCGCTTCGGCTGGACGATCACGGAGGTCTTCGGCTCGTCCGAGACGGGCGGCATCGCCTGGCGTCAGAGCGGCGGCGAGGGGCCGTGGACGCCGCTGCCGAACGTGTCGGTGGACGTCGACGCGGACGGGCGCCTGCTCCTCGACTCGCCGTTCCTCGCCCCCGACGAGGCTCGCCCGTACGTGGGCGGCGACAGGATCGAGCTGCGCGCCGACGGGACGTTCCTGCACCGCGGGCGCGCGGACGGGGTGCTCAAGATCGGCGGCGTGCGCGTCTCGCTCGCCGAGGTCGAGCGCCGCCTGCTCGAGATCGACGGAGTCCGCGACGCGGGGGTGCTCGGCGTCGCCGTCGACGGGCCGCGCGGTCACGAGATCCACGCGGCGGTCGTCGCCCCCGGGCTGAGCCTGGACGCGATCCGTCGGGCGCTGCGCGGCTGGCTCGCGCCGGTCGCGATGCCGCGCCGCCTCAAGCTCGTCGACAGCCTGCCCCGGACGGAGTCGGGCAAGCTGCGGCGCGGCGACCTCGAGGCTCTGTTCGCCCGGCACGAGGCATGAGCGAGGCAGGCGACCAGAGCTGGAAGACCCGGGCCGAGCTCGGGAGCATCCTGGGCGTGCGCTTCGTGCTGTGGCTGACCACCGCGTTCGGCCGGGCGCCCGCGAGGGGCTTCATCCGAATCCTCGCCTTCTACTACACGCTCTTCGCCAGCTCGGCGCGGCGGGCCACGCGGGACTTCCTGAGCCGGATCGAGGGGCCGCCGTCGTTCTGGCGCGTCTACCAGCAGATCCTCCGCTTCTCGCAGGTCACCCTCGACTCGCTCTTCCTCGTCAGCGGCAAGCTCGGGCACTTCGAGTTCGATCGCACCGGGAGCGAGCACCTCGAGCGCCTGCGCGAGAGCAAGACCGGGGCGATCCTCCTCGGGGCCCACTTCGGCAGCATGTACGCGATGCGCGCCCGCTCCAGCACCGAGTCGCTGCCGCTCTACGCGGTCGTCTACACGAAGCACGCGGCGCGCATCAACGCGGTGCTCGAGGAGGTCAGCCCCGAGTCGCACGCCAAGCTCCTGCAGATGGGCGAGGGCGTCGACTTCATGCTGCGCATCAAGGAGCTCGTCGAGGAGGGCGCGATCGTGGCGATCCTCGCCGACCGGGTCGGCGCCGACGGGCGGGCGGTCGAGGCGGAGTTCTTCGGCGAGCGCGCGCGCTTCCCGGCGGGCCCCTACATCCTGGCCTCGATGCTCAAGTGTCCCGTCTACTTGACGTTCGGTCTCTACCGAGACCCGAAGCGCTACGAGCTCTTCTGCGAGCCCTTCGCCGACCAGATCGTCTTGCCGCGGAAGCGCCGCGAAGAGGCGCTCGAGGAGTACGCGCAGCGGTACGCGAGCCGGCTCGAGCACTACGTGCGCGAGGCGCCGGACAACTGGTTCAACTTCTACGAGTTCTGGGGGCGTCCGTCATGAGCATCCCGCGCACCCCGCCGCCCCGTGGCGCGACGGTCATCGAGGCCGAGGTCCCGTTTCACGACGTCGACTCGCTGCACATCGTGTGGCACGGCCACTACTTCAAGTACTTCGAGGTCGCCCGCACCGAGCTGTTCGCCCGCCACGGCGTCGACGGGCGCGACATGCTCGAGATCGGCTACCGGCTCGTCATCTCGCACACCGAGTGCCGGCACGTCTCCCCGCTCGGCTACCGCGACCGCTACCGGGTCAGCGCCTGGTTCGAGGGCGAGCCGGACCACCGGATCGTGGTGCTCTACGAGATCTGGAACCTCTCCACCGACAAGCGCGCGGCGCGGGCCCGGACCGACCTGGTGACGACGGATCCGCATGGCACGATGCTGCTGGTGACCCCTTCGATCCTGCAGCAGAGAATCCGGAGCGCGCCCGCTCCGTCGGAGCGGACGTGATGAAGCGGCGAACCGCGCTCCTGGCCCTCGCGCTCGTGCTCCTGCCGGCGCCCGCGATGGCGCAGACGATGACCCTGCGCTCGCTGCTCACCGACTTCGCGCGGCTGCCCGGGCTCGAGGCGCGCTTCCGCGAGGAGAAGCGCATCGCGCTGCTCGCGGTCCCGGTGCGCAGCGAGGGGCGGATCTGGTTCGCGAACCCCGGCCGGCTGATGCGCCGGGTCGAGCGGCCCGACCCCTCGTCGGCGCTCATCGCCGACGGCCAGCTCCGGATGCGCAGCGGCGATCGCACCGAGGAGCTGAGCATCGACACCAACCCCGTGTTGCGTGGCTTCGTCGAGAGCTTCCGCGCGGTCCTCGCTGGCGATCAGGAGACGCTCGAGCGCTTCTACCGAGCGGAGCTCACGCCGGGGGAGGGCGACCAGTGGAGCCTGCGGCTGCTCCCGCGCGACCGCGCCCTCGCGGGGTTCCTGCGCGAGATCCACATGCGCGGGCACGGCGTCACGATCGAGGAGATGCGCATGATCGAGGTCAGCGGCGACGAGACGCGCACCGAGTTCTACGACGTCAGCACGTCGCGCCGCTTCTCGGACGCCGAGGCGGCTCGCATCTTCCGCATCCCCTGAGTAGGCTC
Organism: Sandaracinaceae bacterium; assembly: GCA_020633195.1. GTDB lineage: Bacteria > Myxococcota_A > Polyangia > Polyangiales > Sandaracinaceae > JACKEC01. The sequence goes on from JACKEC010000022.1 coordinate 173,036, forward strand.
CGGCGCCGTGGCCAGAGCATTCGAAGCGCGCGGGGTGTGGCCCGCGCTCGCGACCCCCTTCACCGACGATGGTCGGATCGACGCGCCCGCGTACGAGCGCCTGATCCGCTTCGTCGTCGATCAGGGCGTCACCGGGGTCCTCCCGTGCGGGACCACCGGGGAGTCCCCGACGCTGAGCTGGGAGGAGCACGATCTCCTCGTCGCCTCGGCGATCGAGCTCGTCGGCGACGCGTGCGGGGTGCTCGCGGGGACGGGGAGCAACAACACGCAGGAGGCGATCCACGGGACCGACCACGCGCGCGGGCTCGGCGCGAGCGCGGCGCTCCTCGTGGACTGCTACTACAACGGGCCGAGCAGCCTCGAGCTGCGGCGCGAGTACTACGAGCGCGTGCTCAAGGCCGTCCCGGACATCCCGATCGTCCCCTACGTCATCCCCGGCCGGAGCGGCTGCGCGCTCGGCGCCGAGGACCTCGCGATGCTGCACCTCGCCGACCCGAAGCGGGTGCCCGCGGTGAAGCAGGCCACCGGCGACCTCGACCGCATGCGCTACGACCGCGAGCTGTGCGGCGCCTCGCTCGCGATCATGAGCGGCGACGACGACCTGACGCTGCCGATGATGAACGACCCGTCGATCCGCGCGTCCGGCGTGATCAGCGTGATGGGCAACCTCGTGCCGCGCGCGATGAGCGACATGGTCGCGGCGCGCGCCGCCGGCGAGATCGGCCGCGCGGGCGAGATCGCGAGCAAGATCGGGCCGCTCCTCAAGATCGTCGGCGTGCGCGTCCACGGCACGCGCGTGCTGCCCGGCGGCCGCGAGCTGCGGGTCGAGGACAAGTTCCGCAACCCCGTGCCGCTCAAGACGATGATGGCGGGGCTCGGGATGATCGGCGCGTACTGCCGCCGCCCCCTCGGGCCGATGCCGCGCGCGGCCGTCGACGTATGCCGCGGCGCGCTGCGCGCGGTGTGGGAGGGCGCCCCCGAGTACCTGCGCCCGATCGAGGAGCACTACGGCGTCAGCGTCGCCGAGCGCCTCGACGACGACGCGGCCTGGCCCATCGGCGAGGGGTGACGCCGGCGTGACCCGCGTGCTCCTCGCGCTCGCGCTCGCTTCGTGCGGAGGCGCTCACGGGCCGCCGCCGGAGGCGGGCCCGCCGCCCGAGTACCCGGGGTCGCTCGCCGACGTCGGCACGCTGGTGTCGCCGCCCGCGCTCGGCGACGCGTTCGCGCTCGAGCAGCGCGTCCGGACCGAGTACCCCGACGGGGCGCAGGAGTTCCGCGCGGTGCTCCAGCGCGTCGGTGACCGGATGGTCCTGATCGGGTTCGGGCCCCACGGCGGGCGCGGCTTCGCGCTCACCCAGACCGGCGAGGCGATCGAGTTCGAGTCGCAGATGCCCGAGGAGCTGCCGTTCCCGCCCGAGTTCATGTTCCACGACATCCAGCGCGTCTGGTTTCGTGGGTTGCGCGGACCGCTCCCCGACGGCGAGCATCGGGAGGTCGTCGATGGCGAAGAGATCGTCGAGCGCTGGGAGGGGGACCGGCTTCAGGAGCGCACGTTCCGGAGGCTCGACGGAGAGCCGGCCGGCGTCCTGCGCGCGACCTACGAGGGGGGGCTCGGCGCGGGTGACCCGCCGGCCGTGGTGCGATGGGAGAACCCTTGGTTCGGCTATCGGCTGATCCTCACGACCCTCAGCCATCAGGCGATCGATCCGGAGTGATCGGGGGCGCGGCGCAGCGGCGCGCCGAGCTGGTGAGGCGCTTCGGCGACGGCGACCTCATCGCGTGCGCCACGCTCGCGGAGGGGCTCGAGCACTTCGAGACGTCGTTCGGCTTCTGGGCCCATCGCCGCGTCGGGGGCGCGCACGCCGCGCTCGGCGCTCCGATCTGTGACCCGGCGGACCGCCCCGAGATGCTGCGGCGCTTCCTGCGCGTCGCGCGCCGGCCGACGCTCTTCTACCTGCGCGAGCCGTTCGCGATCACGTGCGCGGAGGCGGGGCTGCGGGTGGCGTCCATCGGGAGCGATCGCCGGCTCGACGTGGCGGCCTTGCTCGGATCCCCGCCGCGCGAGGTCCTCGGGGCGCGGCGCCGCGGCGACAAGATGGGTTTCTCCATCGAGGAGGCCTCGCTCGGCGGGCCCGAGCGTGACCGCCTCGACGCGATCAGCCGCGCGTACCTCGCGCGCGCCGAGATCACGAAGGAGATCGCGTTCCTGAACCGGCCCCTGTCGCACGCCCCCGACCCGACCCGGCGCCTCTTCCTCCTGAAGCAGCGCGGGGTCGCGTTCGGCTTCGCCGTGCTCAACGCGATCTACCGCGAGGGGCGGGTCGAGGCGTGGCTGCTGGATCTCCTCCGGCTCGAGCCGACCAAGCAGTGGGGCGTGTGGCTGTGCACCGTGCACGCGCTCGCCGAGCGCCTGCGCGCCGAGGGGGTGGGCCTCGACGTGGGGTTCGCGCCGCTCCACGGGCTCGCGCACCCGCCGGGCGCCTCGCGCGCGCTCTCGTGGCAGCTCGACGCGATGGAGCGGCGGCTCTCGAACGCGAAGTACCTGCGCCGGCTCTACGAGCTGAAGGCCGTCTTGCCCGGCGCGTGGGAGCCGCGCGCGATGGCGAGCCACAGCCGCAGCGCGCTGCGCGCGCTCTACGTCTTCACGGAGGCCTCGGGCGTGGGCTTCTCCTACCTGTTCGGGCCCGACCTGCCGCGCGTGATCTGGCGCGGGCTCCGGGAGCCGCGCGGGCCCGAGGGGGCGGCGTGAGCGCGATCGACGAGCGCCTCGGCTTCTTCGTGCGGCACGGGATGCTCGAGCGGGTGCCGAGCGCCTGGCAGATCTCGGTGGGCTGGGTCGCGATGCTGCCGATCACGCTCAGCGAGTCCGAGCGCGAGCGGGCGCGGAGCCGGCGGACCTGGATGAGCCAGATCCCGCGGCGCGCGCTGTTCCAGGTGATCTACGAGCCGCGCCAGCTCCGCATCGACACGGGCCTGCGGCAGCGCCCCGACCAGATCATCGGGCACGTGCTCAGCGTCTATCACGAGGACGCGTTCCTCGGTTACGACCTGCAGCTGTTGCAGTCGCACCCCGGCGGGCTCGACCGGCTCCGCGAGCGCGCAACCGAAGTTGCGGAGGGTCGGACGCGCTGGAGCGGCTACCTCGAGACCCTCACGAGCTGGCCCGGTTACCACGCCCGCCTCGTCGAGCTCGCCGACGAGGCGGAGGCGTTCCGCTACCCCGACCCGCTCGACCTCGACCCGCGCTTCGCGTCGCTCGTCGGCTTCGCGACCTGGTGCGCGACGCTCCCCGACTGGCCGCCGCTGGGCTTCTACCGATGACCGCGGCCGGCGAGCTCGGGAGCTACGACGCGGCCTACGTCGCGCGGCACGCGCCCTGGATCGGGGCGCTCGTGCGGCGCTGGTTTCGCGCGCGCGTCCGCGGGCTCGAGTCGGTCCCCGACGGGCCGGTGCTCTTCGTCGGCAACCACTCCGGCGCGGCGATGATCCCCGACACGCTCGTGTGGCTCGACGCCTACCACAACGGCGGCCGCCAGACGCCGATGCTCACGCTCGCGCACGACCAGATGTTCGAGGGCTACCCCGCCGCGGTGGCGCGCTTCCTCGCCCGGATGGGCGGGCTGCGCGCGAGCCACGAGCGCGCCGTCGACGCGCTGCGCGGAGGTCACGCGGTCACCGTCTACCCCGGGGGCGATCACGACGCGTGCCGCTCCTTCTGGCGGCGCCACGAGATCGTCTTCGCCGGGCGCACCGGCTACGTCGAGGTCGCGCGCGAGGCCGAGGTCCCCATCGTCCCCGTGGTGAGCGTGGGCGCGCACGAGGCCCTGATCGTGCTCGCCGAGGGCCGCGAGCTCGCGCGCTGGCTCGGGCTCCCGAAGAGCCACCGGCTGACGGTGATGCCGCTGACCCTCAGCGTGCCGTGGGGGCTGTGGCTCGGCCCGCTGCCCGGCTACGTGCCGCTGCCGACCAAGATCGAGCTCGCGGTGCTCGACCCGATCGATCCGTTCGCGGGCTCGGTCGACGACGTCGACGCGCGCGTGCGAGCATCCCTGTCGTCCGCGCTGGACGCGATGGCCGAAGCGAGGCGGTTCCCATGGATCGGGTGAAGCTCGAGCGTGACCTGACGAGGCTCTTCGACGCCGAGCCGAGCCTCCGGCCGACGCCGGACATGCACGACTACCAGCTCACGTACCCGCCCGCGGTCCACCTCGAGCGGACGGGGGAGGGCTGCCCGACCGACGACGACTTCGTGCGCCACGCGATCGGGGACTTCCGCGCGGCGGGGTACTACTTCCACTTCGGCTTCTGCGTCTACCGCTGCCGGTACTGCTTCCACTACGAGCTCACCACCAAGCGCAACGAGGCGCTGATGGAGCGCTACGTCGCGGCGCTCGATCGCGAGATGGCGCGCGTCCGCGAGCTGACCCCGAACGTCCGCGCGGCGCTCTACTTCCTCGGCGGCGGCACGCCGACGGCGCTGCCGGTCCGGACCCTCGAGCGCTTCCTCGGCTCGCTCCTGTTCCACTTCGGGCGGCCGCTCACGACGATGAGCACCGTCGAGGCCAAGCCGATCACCGCCACCGACGAGAAGCTCGCGGCGCTCGTCCAGGCGGGGTTTCGACGCATCAACCTCGGCGTGCAGACGCTCGATCCGGAGCTCTACGCCTTCCACCACCACAAGGAGGACCTGCGCGTCGCGTACGACGCGATCGAGCGCGCCCGCCGCGCCGGGTTCGAGTACGTCAACATCGACCTCATGACGGGGCTCGAGTCGCAGACCCCCGCGTCATGGCAAAAGACCTTGCGGGCGGCCAAGCGCCTCGCGACGTCGGGCGCGATCGACAGCCTCTTCATCTACCCGTTCCACGACGACCCGCGCTCGCGCACGTTCGCGGACCCGGGCCGCGTGCCGCCGTTCCTCGAGACCGCGATCAGCGACGCCGAGGCGCGCCAGCTGTTCGCCGACGAGCTCGGGTGGAGCGAGCTCGGGGCGCGCTTCTACAGGTCCCCGCGCCACGTGCGCCGCGAGCTGCTCGAGCTCGCGCGGGTCCGCGTGAACCCGGCTTACGGCGAGGTCCTCTACCACGGCTTCGGGAACTCGAGCTTCTCGATCGGGGACCGCGCCACCTACCTCAACCACCGCGACGCGGTCGCGTACTGCGAGGCGATCGAGGCCGGCGGGCTCGGCGTCGCGCGGTGGGCGCGGCTCGACGCCGCGCAGCGCGCCACGCGGGACGTGACCTTCGACCTGCTCTACTCACCCGTCACCCGCGTGCGGTCGCGCGCCAGGAAGTACGGCGAGGCGGCGATGGCGCGGCACCGCGCTCAGCTCCAGCGCTGGGTCGACCTCGGGCTCGGCGACGCGCACCGCCTCTTCGGGACGTTCACGCTGTCGCCGCTCGGCAAGCTCGTGCACCAGCAGATGATCCCGCAACACTACTTGCCATCCGACAGCCAGCGCCTGCGCTCGGTGATGAGCCTGCGCAAGGACCTCGGGCGGAGCTACCGCGGGTATTAGCAGCCTCCGGCTCGCGCTCGCCGATCCATCACGCGCATCCTTGCCGGAGTCTGCTAGGAAGCGAGACGACCGCCGGCTCGGGGGGGACTCTCACCGGCGATCGTCTCACGGCGTGATGACGTCTCCGTCGACGCTGCTTCTGTCTCTCTCCATCGCAAGCCGCGGGCCAGCGCGCGGGCCGCGGCAGCGTAGGGTCTGGGCGCTCGCGCGGGGCGCGCCGCCGTAGGGTCGGGCCTACGATCGCTGGTCCCCCGCTACAGGATCAAGGCAGCGGCCACCGCGTGGGCGGCATCGGGTTGCCCGGTCGGGCCAGCAGGTAGCCCTGGCCGTAGTGGACGCCCGCGTCGACCACCGCGGCGAGCTCCTCGCGGGTCTCGATCCCCTCGGCGACCACCTGCGCGCCGAGGTCCTCGCAGAGCAAGACGATGTGCTTGATGATCTTGAACTTCGCCGGGGAGCGCTCGACGTCCATCACGAGGCTCCTGTCGAGCTTGACGATCGCGGGCTCGAGCTCCGCGATGCGGAGCAGGTTGGAGTGGCCGGCGCCGAAGTCGTCGACGACGAGCTTCGCGTTGATGCGTGAGCAGAGCTCGCGCAGCGCGCTGTGGCAGAGGTCGAAGTAGTCGAGCGCGGCCGACTCGGTGACCTCGAGGAAGAGCGGGTGCTCGTGGTAGTTCATCGGATCGTCCGGCCGGACGATCCAGCGCTCGCTCAGCTCGTGCGGGTGCAGGTTGATGAACAGCGGCACCGCCGGCGCGATCGCGAACCCGACGTCGCGGACGAGGCGCCCGAGGCGGCCCGTGGCGGTCTGCGCTTCGGCGTTGCGGAAGAGCACCGAGGCGTCGGCGAAGTCCTCGAGTCGGCACCGGGCGAGCATCTCGGCGGCGAAGAGGCGCCGGGTCTGGAGGTCGACGATGGGCTGGAACGCCACCCCCATCTGCGCCTCGGTCAGCTGCCGGATCGCGGGCGGCGGCCGGGAGTCGAGCAGGTTCGGGGGGATGTCCATCTCCTCGGTCCAGCGCTTCGACGACATGCGCAGAGTCTAGCGGAGGTCGCGCGGATCGATCCCCCCGCGTCTTCTCACAGTGTTGTGAACAAAGTAAGAAGTCGCACTTGTAGCTTTGCTAAAGCCGGGGTACACGGTCGGCGTGAACACAAGAAGCCTCGGGTTCGCGCTGCTCGCAGCGCTCGGATGGGTCGGCTGCGACGGGGCGACCGCCTCGATCGACGCGGGGGCCTCGCCTCCGGCCGACGCGGGTGCGCCGCCGCCGAGCGGGTCGGACGCGGGCCCGGGCAGCGACGCGGGGACGACGAGCGTCGACGCGGGGATCTCGCCGGTGACCGACGCGGGCGCGATCGACGCGGCGGCGCCTTCGGGGACCGGCAGCCTGACCGGGAACGTCACGCGGAGCGCCGCGCCCGCGGCCGGTGGCAGGGGTCACCTCTACGTCGCGGTCTTCACGAGCGACCCGGTCACCGATCGCACCGGCGCGATGAACGTGGCCAACGCGCGGGTGGAGAACGTGGACATGAGCGCCGACGGCGCGTCCATCCCCTACACCGTGTCGGGCATCCCGCCGCGCGCCGAGCCGTACTTCGTCACCGCGTTCCTCGACGACAACGGGACCGTCAGCGCCACCGACCCGTCGGCGGCGGGCCCCGATCGAGGCGACCTCGTCGCGCTCGAGGGCTTCGCCTCACCGCGCGTGACCGTGTCGAGCGAAGCGCCGGTCGCCCTCGACCTCGTCCTCAACTTCAACCTCCCGTTCTGAGGAGCCCGCCGTGATTGCTCGTCGCGATCTGTTCCGCCTCGCCGGCGCCTCGGGCGCCTCCTTCCTCTTCGCGCACGCGTTCGGGGGATGCGCCTCGGACGAGCCGCTCGGCCCGCCGCTCCCCGAGGACCCGCTGGGGCGCTGGTGGCTGAGCGGGAACTACGCCCCCGTGCCCGACGAGATCGAGGCGTTCGACCTCGAGGTCGAGGGCAGCCTCCCCTCGGACCTGAACGGGCTCTTCCTCCGCAACGGCTCGAACCCGGCGACGCGCGACTCGCTGCACTGGTTCACCGGCGACGGGATGCTCCACGGCGTGCGGCTCGAGGCGGGGCGCGCGCTCTGGTACCGCAACCGGTTCGTCCGCACGCTCGCGCTCGACGCGACGATGCCCGACAACCTCGCCGCGAACCGCGCGAACACCTCCATCCGAGCCCACGCGGGCAAGCTGCTCGCGCTCTACGAGGTCGCGGTCCCGTACGAGATCTCCCCCGAGGACCTGTCGACGGTCGGCGAGTACGACTTCGCCGGTCAGCTCCGGCGGCCGATGTCCGCGCACCCGAAGATCGATCCCACGACGGGCGAGATGTTCTTCATCGGCTACGCGCCGTTCGCCCCGTTCCTGACCTACCACGTGGTCGACGCGCGGGGCGCGCTCACCCGCAGCGTCGAGGTCGAGATCGACCACTCGTCGATGATGCACGACTTCCAGATCACCGAGTCGTGGGCGGTGCTCTTCGACCTCCCGATCCACTTCGACACCGAGCTGCTCGAGTCGGGCTTCCCGTTCCGGTGGGTGCCCGAGGCCGGCGCGCGCATCGGCCTGCTCCCGCGCGACGGGAGCTCGAGCACGGTGCGCTGGTTCGAGATCGACACCTGCTTCATGTTCCACTCCTTCAACGCCTACGAGACCGCCGAGGGGCGCGTCGTGGTCGAGGGGTGCCGGCTGCCGAGCCTGTGGGCCGACGGGACCTCGGACGCCTCGCAGACTCCGTCGCCCTGGCGCTGGGAGCTGCGCCTCGAGTCGGGCACCGTCGCGGAGGATCGGCTCTTCGACGGCTCGGCCGACTTCCCGCAAATCGACTTGCGTCGCGCAGGACGCGAGCACCGCGTCGCGTACTCGCTCCAGTTCGACGACGTCGGCGACCGCGAGATCGCGGCGCCCAACGGCATCACGAAGCTCGACCGGCGCACGGGCGAGCGCCGCGTGTGGTCGGCCGAGCCGGGTCACCAGCCCGACGAGACCATCTTCCTCCCGCGCGGCGACGGCGAAGACGAGGGCTACCTCATGAGCATGGTCTTCGATGGGACCACCCGGCGCAGCTACACGGCCGTCTTCGACGCGACTCGCCTCGAGGACGGCCCCATCGCGCGCGTGCACATGCCGCGACGCGTCCCCTTCGGCTTTCACGGTACCTGGCTCCCCAACCTCTGAACCGCCACGAGGCGTCCCATGCTGGACCAACCGCCGATCCGACTCGAGTTCCCCAAGCCGCCGCCGTCGCCTCTATAGCCGCTCGCGTCTCCTCGGTCGGGGTTCGGGGGTGGGCAATTTCGCGCGGAGAGCGCGAAGGGGGCAAAGAGAGTTTCTTTGTCGATGCGCGCGGCCCGGTGGTCTGGTGTCGTCGAGGCGGGGGCGCGCGGGTCCGACTCGCCCTCGCCCTTGGCTCCCTTCGCGGGCTTGGCGCGAAATTCGGGGCAGACCTCGAAGCGCCCAGCCCGGCGCGCCGGCTATGATCGGGGCATGGAGCTGCGGGAGGCGCTCGTCGGTCACGAGGTCCTCGCCGACGCGCTCGCGGCGTGTGGGGTGGAGCTCGCGCAGCTCGAGGCCTCGGTGCGCGCGGACGAGGGCTCGCTGCGCGCCGACCGGATGATGATCGAGCGCGCCGCCGACGGAGCGCTCGAGGCGATCCTCGAGGCGTTCGGAGTCCCTCGGGTCGCCGCGCTCGACGCCCTGCTCGAGACCGCGCGCGCGCTCGGCGTCCCGCGGATCGTCGGCTGGGACGCCACGCGCGGCTGCGTGAAGCTGTACGCGAACGCATCGGACGCTCCGGCGTCCGTCCGGGAACGGCTCGGGGCGCACGTGGTCGGCGTCAACGCGTTCGCGGACGGCTCGATCGAGCGCAAGCGCTACGCGCAGCACCCGGACGCCTCGTCGCTCGGCCCGGCCGCGTCGCGCCTCGTCGAGGCCGCGGGCGCGCTGTGCGCCGGCGTGGTCGAGAGCCGCGACGAGGGCGGCGCCGCGCGCGCCTGGTTCGTCGCGCTGCGACCCGCGACGCCCGTGGTGCTCGACGCGGCGTTCGGCGGGCTGCCCGGGTTCGGGTCCTTCTCGTGGGCGGCGCTCGTCGAACGCGCGCCCTTCGCGCCGGCCTCCCCGCGCTCGATCGGGATCGCGGCCGCGCGCCCGACGGAGTGGACCGCGTACGTGAAGCCGCGCGCGTCGGCCGAGCCCGAGCTCTGGTCGCTCGAGCCGATCGCGGCGTTCGAGACCGACGACGTCGAGGTCGCCGTGCACGTCGCGCCGGCCGACGGCGCGCTCCGCGCCTACGCTCGGGTCGGGGACCGCGCGCTCTCCTACCGCGTGGTCCGAGGGGAGCCCGCGGGCGGCGATCTCGACGCCCTCATGCGCTGGGTCGTGGAGCGCGCGACGGACGCCGACGACCTGCGCGCGAGCCTCGCGCGCGTCGCGCCGCCAGGGCCGTGGCGCCTCGTGTCCTGACCCGGGGGCCGAGTGGGACGGGACAGTGTGCGGCGCACTTTCTCGGGCTTTTTGCCGGGTTTTGGGCCTCTCGCGCGCCTTGGCACACGGGCTGCGGAAGGGAGAGTCACGCACTGACGCGCACCTGCCGGAGCCCACCCATGACCCACCGCATCGCCACCGTCCTCGCCTGCCTCGTCACCCTGACCCTGGGCGCCTGCGCCTCCGTCGGCCCGTCGGGCTCGGAGCTCCTCGCGGAGCGGAGCGGCGACGCCGAGCTCATCACGTTCGACGAGTCGGAGGCTGCCCCGTGGCGCGAGCGCGCGCTGGGCGTGGTCGGCACGGCCTCGGTCCAGGACCTGCTCGAAGCGCAGGGCTGCGTGCTGATGGGCCCCGCCGACGTCGCGGCGGCGTCCCCCGAGGGCGAGCACCTCGTGTTCGTGGAGCAGTCCTTCGACTGCGGCATGACCGCGCCCCGCGTGGTCACCGTGTTCGGGAGCGAGTCGGGCGTCGCGGCCGACGCCGAGTGGCTGTCGACCGAGCGCCTGGACATCGAGGGCCTCGGCGGCGCGGTCGCGAGGCTGGCGGTGATGCGCGACGGAATCGTCGCGGAGCGTACCCCCACCTACGGTCAGCAGACCCGCGAGGTCGGGCGCGTGACGGGTCACGGCGAGGCCATCGCCGACACCTGCGACCAGGCGCTCATCGCGTCGGCGTGGCTCGCCATGGAGGACGCCATCGAGCGCTGCGGTCCGGACACCTACGTGCGGCTCCTCGACGGCGAGGCCACCCACAGCGCGCAGCTCCTCCCGACGAGCTGCCGCGCGACCACCGACCAGCCCTACGCCTGCCACGAGGCGACCGTGGGTGAGCCCCCCTTCGAGGCTCCCTGACCGTCCAACAAAAGCGCGTCAGTCTTCTCGCGGGGGCAGCTCGAAGAGCGCCCCCGCGAGGCGTTCGAGAGCTCGAAGGACCTCGGGGGACGCCGTGGCTCCCCGGTGCGCGAAGCGGAGGCGGGCGTTGGTCACGTACGACGGCCGCCCGTCGACGGGGCCGATGGTGAGCGTGTGCGAAGCGACCGTCGCGGACTCCACCTCGAGCACGAGCTCCCCGTCCGCGAAGCGCGCGCTCTTCAGGCGGAGGCGCTCCGAGAGCGGCGCCTCGGGGCTCGCGAAGCCGAGCTGGGTGGCGAGGTCGCTGGCGAGGTCCGTGGCGAAGTCAAGTGCGACGGAGGGTGGCGGCGCCGGCGGGTCCGAGCGGCGACGGTCGGTGGGCACCGCGACCGGCCGCGCGCGCCCCGCTCCCGCGCGGGTCACCAGCTCCTGCTGCAGCGCGGAGAGCTCCTCGTGGATGAGCGCGCGCTCGGCGTCGCTCATGGCCGACGGCAGGCGGGTCGGGGGGCTCGCGTAGTCGTCGAGGCGCTCGCGCGACGGAGCCGGCCACGCCTCGATCGCGCGGTCCCCGAGCGCGGTGAAGGGCAGCGCCATGTAGGTCGACCACATGAACGAGTCGGGGCGCAGGTCGCGCAGCAGGCGGACCGTCTCCCGCGCCTGCGCGAAGGTCTCGCCGGGCAGCGCGGTCATCACCGACGCGCTCGTCTCGAGGCCGAGCGCGCGGCAGTCGTCGAACACGCGCGCGAGCGTCGCGTCGGGGGTGCGGCGGTTCAGGGTCTCGCGCCGCAGCGTCGCGTCGCCCGCCTCGACGCCGCAGTGGAACAGCGCGCAGCCCGCCGCGGCGAGCAGCTCGAGGCGCTCGCGGGTCGCCGCGCTCGGGTGCATCTCCACCTTGAAGGGCAGGCCGACGCGGCGCGGGTAGACCTCGGCGAGCTCGCGCAGCCACGCCACGTCGACGGGGAAGTGCTCGTCCCAGAGCTCGAAGCCCTCGGGGGCGTAGCGCTCCTTCAGCGCGGCGAGCTCGTCGCAGAGGTGATCGACCGGTCGGACGTTGCGACGCGCGGACGCGAAGCCCGCCACCGCCCCCCACGTCGGGGCCGAGCAGTACGCGCACCGGTAAGGGCAGCCGCGGCTCGCGCGGGTCGGGAGGTAGCGATCCACGAGCGGGCCGAACGTGTTGATCCCGCGGTCGAGGATCGCGCCGACGTCGCCGAAGACGTCGTAGTCGTAGGCGGGCAGCGCGGCGATGTCGGGCTCGGGATCGGCGCCCGGCGGCTCGCCCTCGAAGCCGTCCGATCCGCGCACCCAGAGCCCCGCCGACGACGTCGACGGGAGCACCTCGAGGATCCTGGCGAGCGGCCGCTCTCCGTCGCCGACGCAGATCGCGTCGACCGCGCTCGACGCGGCGACGTCGCGCGGGGCGAGGGACGCGTGGTAGCCGCCCACGACGCGGAACGGGCCGGGCTCGAGGCGCTCGAGCAGCGCGCGCGCGGCGGGCCAGTCCCGGGTCATCGCGGTCACCGCGACGATGTCGGCGCGCTCGGCGTCCACGCGCGCGGCTGCCTCGCGGACGGTGCTCGTGAGGGGGATCGACAGCGCGCTGCGCTCGTGACCGGCGTCGCGGACCACCGCCGAGAGGGCGGCCACCGACGAGTTGAACGGCGTCGGCGGGTGGTTGAAGAAGACGAAGCAGACCTTCACGCGCCTCGCCTCACGGGGCGCAGCTCGTCGGTGCCGTGCAGCGACGCGTAGCCTCGCCGCAGCCCGAAGCAGCGGCCGCGCAGATCGCACGCGGCGCACGCCTCGGTCCGCACGACCTCGCCGCCGTCGTAGCCGTCGGGCGCTTCGGCGAGCTCGAAGAAGGGCTCGAGGCCCTCGGGCACGAGGCACAGCGGGAGCCCGCAGAGCGACTCGAACCCGCTGAGGCGGACGCCGAGCGCGGCGGCTCGACGCATCCCCTCCGCGAGCCGCGGGACCACGTCGGAGTAGCGGGGGATGAGCGCCTCGGTGCGCGGGACCATGTCGGTCGACGCCGCGACGAACGACACCCCGACCTCGACGCCGGGCCAGCGCGCGGCGACCCACTCGACGTAGCCGGGGAAGTCCTCGAGGTTGTCGCGGCAGAACACGAAGCTCAGGCGCAGCGGGACGCCCGCCGCGTGGAGGGCATCGAGACCGCACACCGTCTTGTCGAAGGTCCCGGGCGCGCCGGTGATCCCGTCGGACAGCGCGGCGCTCGAGCCGTGCAGCGACACGTACGCGAGCCCGACGCCCGCCTTGGCGAGGGCCCCGGCGAGCGCGGCGTCGATCCGCGTCGCGTTGGTCTGCAGCTCCACGAGGCTCGCGCCCTCGCGCCGCGCGAGCGCCACGAGCTCGACGAGGCGCGGGTTCAGGGTGGGCTCGCCGCCCGAGATCGCGATCGTCGCGCCCTGCCGCGCGGCCTCCACGATGGCGGCCTCGACGTCGGCGTCGGGCGCCGTCGGGAGGTGCGTCGAGACGAAGCAGAACCGGCAGGACTGGTTGCAACGAAAGTTGACGCGTACGGTGCGGGCGAGCCGCGGCGGCTCGTTGGGGCGGCGCTGGATCTCGTCCTGGAACAGCTCGCGCTGGATCTGCTCGTCCACCGTGGAGATCAGCGAGAGGCGGCGGCGGACGTGGTCCTTCGTGATCGGCCGCAGCGCCGTCTCCAGCGACTCGGACAGCGCGGTGGGCACGCCGGGGCAACGGTCGGCGACCTCGCACGCCGCGCACGCGGCGAGCTGCGCGTGACCGGCGCGCTCGCGGCCACCAGGGGTCAGCGAGAAGAGGTGCGCGAGGCGCGCGGCGTTCTCGAGGAGGCACGGCGGCAGGCTCGTGTGTGGATCGAGCCGCAGCGGGAGGTCGTGGCGCCGGGCGGCGGCCTCGACCGCCTCCACCACCCGCGCCGCGTCGGGGAGGGGGAGCAGCGCGCTCGCGTCCGGCGCGTCGGTGGGCACCCCGATCACGAGCGCCTCGATCGGGAGCGCGCTCCCCGCGAGCGCCCGCGGCAGATCCGCGACCACGTCGGCGTTCGCGCGCACGATCGGCGTAGCGATCTCCAAAGGGACATTCGCGCGGGCGAGGGCCCGGGCGCCGGCCAGCGTCGCCTCGAAGCCGCCCGGGTCGCGCGTGATCGCGTCGCAGGCGGCGCCCCACGCGGGGAGGTGGACCCGCGCGAGGTCGAGCCCCGCCGCCGCGAGCGCCGTCGCGGAGGCGTCGTCGAGCAGCGCGGCGTTGGTCTCGAGCTCCACGCGCCCACCGCCTCGCTTGGCGCGCCGCACGAGCGCGGGCAGGTCCCGGCGGAGGGTGGGCTCGCCGCCGGTCAGCACGAGGGTCGACGCGTCGGCCGCGTCGATGCGCCGCACGACCGCGCGCGCGTCCACGAAGTCGGGCCGGTCGCGCGGCGCGCGGCGGTTGCAGAACCCGCAATTCTGATTGCAGGTCTCGTCGACGTACACGCGGGCCGTGCGGCGGCGCGCGGTCGCGACCATGCCCCACTCGGGCGTGCGCTCAGCCATGCGCGATCCGGGCGAGCTCGGCGCGCAGGGCGGGGAACGCGGACGCGAAGCGGGGCTCGAAGTCGGCGGGCGCGGTCGCCTCGGCCCAGGTGTCCACGCAGGCCCGGGTGAGGCGCTCCTCGAAGAACGACGCCGCGGCGCGGGCGCGCCCGCGGGACAGCGCCACGCGCGCGAGGCGGCGCAGCTCGGCCATGCGGCGCCAGGGGACGCGGTGCATCGCGAGGGTGTGGATGCCCATGTCGTGGCCGAGCGCGTGGAAGTGGTTGTTCAGCTTCGCGCGCTGCGAGCGGTGGAGCGGTAGCCGGCGCGCGGCCGCGAGCCCGCGCGAGAGGCGGCCGTGGACGTTCATCGGGAACACGCCCCGCGCGATCTGGGTGAGCCACGCGCGCGGCGAGTACAGGGTGGCGCGCAGCACCTGCAGCTCGGGGCGCAGGCCGCCCTCGACGCCGAGGCGCGCGCGACGGCGCTCGAACACGCTCGGGACCGGGACCGCGAACACGCGGTCGCGCGGGTCGACCGCGAAGCCGAGGTCCTCCACGTACGCGACCATGTGCGCGTCCTGCCGGAACGGCGGCGGCGCGTACATCAAGAGCTCCTGGTCGGTGACCACGGGCGGGTAGCCCACCGAGGGCGTGTCGTCTCCGTCGAGCCAGACCGCCTCGAGGGGCTGGCCGTAGTAGCGCGCGAACGCGTCGACGGTGTCGGCGAGGCGCGCGCCGTCCTCGCCGAGCAGCGCGCGGGCGCGGGGAGCCGTCAGGGGCTCGCGGCGGGGGCGCTGCGGCCCGACCTCGTCGCGCAGCCGGGTCACCGCGTCCGCGACGCGGGCGTCGTCGAGGCGCGCCTCGAGCGCCGCGCGCGCGGCGGCGGGCCCCCCGAGCTGCCAGCGCTGGCGATCGCCGAGGCGCAGGTCGAGCGCGCCGTCGGGGGTGACCGCGCGGCAGGACACCGACCACCCCGTGGCGTCGAACGCGACGCGGGTGCCGGTGACGTCGACGGCCGGTCCGAGGCGCGGCGCGAGCCACGCCTCGAAGCGCCCGCACGCCCTCTCGATGGCCTCCGTCCGCACGCCGACACTCTATACTGCGGGCCCGTGAGCGCTCACGCCCGAGAGCTCGTCGAGCGCGGCTACGCGGTCTTCGAGGGCTTCGCCGACCCGGCCGCGGTCGAGGCGCTCCGCGCCGCGATCGAGGAGCTCGTCGTCGAGATCGACCCGCCGCGCTTCTACGCCTCGCCGACCGAGGTGCTCTCGGACGACGTGGTCGTCACCTCGCCCGGGCTCGCGATCTCGCGGCTCCTCCACGCGCGGCCCGCGCTCCGCCCGCTCGTGTTGCGGCCCGAGCTCGCGACGACGATGCGGGCGACGCTCGGGGACGACGCGGTGCTCGAGCTCGCCGGCGCGGTGGTCAGCGACGCGACCCGTCCCTTCTTTCGCTGGCACACCCACATCGACGGCGAGGACGAGGGCGAGCGCGTGAAGCGCGGGGCCTGGCCGGCGATCGCGGATCCGCTCCGGGTGCTGACGCTGCTGTACCTGCAGGACCTCGACGACGACGTCGGGCCTCTCTACGTGTTCCCGCGCCGGGTCGGCGACCCCACGCCGCCGCCGCACGACCTCGACGCCCACGACTGGCCGGGCATGGTCGAGCTGCGCCCCCGCGCCGGCACGCTGGTCGCGCTCGAGCAGTGCACGTGGCACGCGGCGGACTCCTTGCGGGGGCCGGGGCATCGCATCTTCGTCGGGTGCTACTTCGCGGCGGCCCGCGCCGAGCGCCCCGACTGGGCCGACGCGGAGCTGTCGCGCGGGCCCCTGCTATGATCGAGGCGGATGGCGAAGAGCCCCCGAGTCGCGCTGGTGTCGATCGATCCCGTCTGGGAGGACCCGAGCGGCGACTTCACGCCGTTCACCTACGGCGTGCGCAAGCTCGAGGCGTCGATCCTCTCGGACCCGACGCTGAGCGACGTCGAGGTCCGCGTCATCGATCTGCGGACCCGTGACCCGGAGGCGTTCTTCGAGGCCGTGGTGGACTTCGGCCCGACGCTCGTGGGCGCCTCGACGTACCTGTGGAGCATCGGCCCGTTCCGCGATCTCGCCGCGCGGATCAAGCGCTGGGATCCGTCGGTCCAGGTGATCGTCGGCGGCCCCCAGGCGCGCCCGAGCGTGCTCGCGCTGGAGCCGTATCGGGAGATGGCGCGCACCGTCGACGCCGCGGTCACCGTCGAGGGGGAGGGCGTGATCCGCGACCTCGCGCGCGGGCACCTCGACCCGGGCTGGCGCTCGACCCCCGGGCTCCTCGTGCCGCACGCGCTCGGCTGGCGCGCGACGGAGGCGGCGCCGCGCGTCGACATCGAGGCGTACCCCACGCCCTACCAGATCGACGCCGCGCCGAAGGGCTACACCGGCTACCTCGAGACGTTCCGCGGCTGCCCGATCCACTGCAACTTCTGCCAGTGGGGCGAGCAGCGCGCCGACCGCGTGCACTCGGCCGAGTACCTCGCGTCGCACCTCGAGGGGCTGAAGCGCGCCGAGGTGCCGAACATCTTCTGCCTCGACGCGGCGTTCAACCTCAGCCCGCGCGCGTTCCGCGCGCTCGCCGAGGCAGAGCGGCAGGTCGGGGTCCTGAAGGACTGCCTCGTGCACGGTCACCTCTACCCGACGTTCCTGCGCGACGAGCACATCGAGCTGCTCACGAGCTTCAAGCGCTGCCAGGTCGCGATCGGCGTCCAGAGCTTCGACGCCGAGGTGCTGCACCGGCTCGGGCGGCCCTTCGACTTGGATCGCTTCGAGCACGTCTGCGACGTCGTGCGGCAGCACTGGCCGATCGAGCTCGAGCTGATGCTCGGGCTGCCCGGGGACACGCCCGCGTCGTTCCGGCGGACCTTCGAGCGCGCCGTCGAGATCGCCGACTCGGTCCGCGTGTTCTGGACGCTGGTCCTGCCCGACGCGCTCCTCGACCGATCGGACCCGAGCCTGCACGTGAAGTTCGATCCGAACACGTGGCTGATCGAGTCGTGCGCGGGCTGGTCGCCCGAGGACCTGCGGCGCGAGCTCGATCACGTGAAGCGCGTGTCGATGCAGCACGAGAACGCGGTGGTCGCCGATCACTGGGCGGGGTTCCAGGTGCGGCGCCGGCCGGAGCAGGTCGCGGGGCCGCGCACGATCGACACGGACGTGGACCGCGCGGTCGCCGCGCTCGACCCCGAGGTGGTCGAGTCGATCCGGCAGCGCGTCGGCGACCTCGGCGGCTGGCGCCTGCGCACGGTCCGCAACCAGAGCGACGGCCTCTTCTTCGACCTCGACTCGCCCGAGGGCAAGGTCGTCCTCGAGGCGGTGCCGCTCGTCGCGGACCGCCCACGCTTCGAGGCGCGCGACGGCGTCGCCTACTCGCACCGCGGCGAGGTGAGCCACGACGAGGTCGCGCGCCTGCGACGGATCATCGAGGTCGTCCACCCCGACGCGCTGCCCCTCGTGAGCCGTGCTTCCTGAGCCCCGCGCGCGCGACGCGGGCTTCGAGCTCGTGACCACGACGCCGGCCGATCGGTACTTCGACTACTGCCTCCAGCCCTACCGTCCGCGCCGACCGGTGCGGGGGAAGCTGCGCTCCGAGAACCTGCTCCTCGCCGCGCTCGAGATGGCCGGGCTCCTCGAGCCCGCGCGCCCGGTGATCGAGGCGCTGCGGGCGTCGCTCGGCCGCGACATGGTGGTGTTCGGGGTCAAGCACGACGGCGCGCGCTTCTTCTTCGAGCTCTACGTCTACGACCCTCAGAAAGAGGAGCCCGCGGCGACGGTGAGCGGGCTCGCGGCGACGCTCGCCGAGGTGCTGCCGATCACGGTCCCGGTGCGCGAGACGATCCCCTACATGATGGTGAGCTTCGACCTCGACGCGGAGGTGCTCGCGCGAGGCGCGGTGACCGAGCTCAACCTCTACCTGACGGGCAGCGACGCGCACGCGGGGCGCTCGTACGTGGTGACCGAGGCCGGCGCGGAGCTCGCGAACACCTACGCGTTCCTGCCGCCCAAGCCGGAGATCGACGCGGTGCTCCGGCTCCTCGAGAGCTCGATGTTCGTCGACTTCGCGGCCGACCCGCGGACGCTCTCGAAGGTGCTCTTCCCCGACCTGTTCGCGTGCAAGCGAGTTTGCGTATCGAAGAAGCGCGTCCGCGACGGGATCTACTACTCCGGCGTCGACGTGGACGCGCTGCTCTCGTTCCTGCGGCGCTTCGCGTGGCCAGCGCCCTTCGTCGACTTCGTCAGCGCGCACGCGGGCCGGCTCGACCACGTGTTCTTCGACGTCGGGGTGGACTACGAGCCCGACGGCGCGGGCGGCGTCCGCTACCCGAAGACCAGCCTGTACGGGACCTTCTAGATGCAGAGCTTCAAGGGCCGGTTCGAGCCGACGCGCTTCGAGGACCTGACGGTGACGGTGGACTTCCACTGCCACTCGGCGTGCCGCTTCTGCATCGTTCAGGAGGGGATGAACCGCTACAAGGGCGTCTCCTTCGAGCGGTTCCGGCAGGCGGTGGACGAGAACGGCAGCGCGCCGCGGTATCGGCGCGTGACCTTCACGGGCGGCGAGGTCGCGCTCGAGAAGCGGCTCTTCGACTACCTCCACTACGCGAAGACCCACGGCGGCTTCGAGCACATTCGGCTCCAGACCAACGGGCGGCCGTTCGCGGACGAGGCCTTCGCGCGGCGCGTCTTCGAGGCGGGCGTCGACGAGTACTTCGTCTCGCTGCACGGCCCCGACGCGGCGACACAGGACCACATCTCGCAGCGCGCGGGCTCGTTCGACGAGGCGTGGCGCGGGCTCCAGAACCTGCGGGCGCTCGGCGCGACGATCCTGACCAACACGGTGCTGACGACGCTCAACGTCGCGCACCTCGAGGCGATCGTGGCGCTCGTCGAGCCGCTCGCGCCGGCGCGGATGGAGTTCTGGAACTACCTCCCGATGGAGGACAAGGCCGACGAGCGGGGGCTCATCGTGCCGATGGCCGAGCTCGCCCCGGCGCTCGTCCGCGCGCTCGACCGCGCGAAGGCCGCGGGGATCCCGACGGCGGTGAAGTACGTGCCGATGTGCCTCCTCGGCGAGCACGCGGAGTCCGTCGACAACACGCAGCCCGACGTCGTGATCGTCGAGGAGTTCTACGACCTCTACCCGAAGTTCGCGTGCCTCTGGGAGGCGAAGTGCGAGCACGCCGAGCGCTGCCTCGGGCTCACCCACGCCTACGTGAACAAGCTCGGGTGGGAGCGCGAGCGGCTCGTCCCGATCCCGCGCGTGCGGCCCTGGGAGGAGCCCGAGGACGGCCTCGCGTTCGGCACCGACGAGCCGGGAGGCGACTCCTCGAGGGCCCCGAGCGAGGACCACCCGCGCTGGCGCGCCCTCGTCGACGGCGTCGCCGAGGCCCACGGCGCCCGCCTCGCGAGCGTCCTCCTCGACCGCCGCCGCTGCACCTTCCGCTTCGCGCTCGGGGGCGCGAGCGTGGACGTCGTGTTGACCAAGCGCAGCGACGACGGCCCCGCGCTGCTCCGCACGCGCTCCTTCGACGTGTCCTACAGGAACCTCCGCGACGTCGACGACGCCGCGCGCGAAGGCCTCGCGAAGCTCGTCGAGGCCGTCGCGCGCTCCGTCGCCGCGCGGGACGAAGGCGCCATGCTCCTCGACGAGCGCAAGGGCCTCATCGGGGAGGAGGCCCTCCGCCGCCGCCGCGGCTAGAGGGTCGAACCGCTAACGGCGAGGCGCCTCACGCCCGGGCCGCATTCCGCGGGCGCCCCATCGCTCCTCGACGATACTCGGCATCGCCTCGTCGCGCCGGAACACCGGCAGAACCCGGCGCGAACGCGATCCATCCGGCCGTTAGCGGTTCGACCCTCTAGTCCCTCCGGGCGAGGCCCTCGAGCGGTCCGCCGACGCCGCCGAGCGCTTCGAGCGACGGGTCCCGGCCGACCGTGGGCTCGACGTCCGCGACGGCGAAGTAGGCGCCGATGAAGCGCCGCACGCCGGGGACGCGACGCGGGGTCACCGAGTGCCACGTGCTCTCGTCGAGCAGGAGCACGCAGCCCGCCTCGCACGTGATCGACACGGCGCCGGGCCACTCCGGCTCGTGGATCGAGCGCGGCGGCTCGACCGGCTCGCCGACCGCGCGCGGCAACACGCGCCACGGGCCCGTCTCCTCGGTGAGCGCCTCGAGGAACAGGAAGGCGACCACGCGCTCGACGCGCGACTTCACCGGGCGCCGGCCCTCGCGACGCCAGCGCTCGTCGTCGACGCCGCCGAGGTGCGTCTCCCACTCCGTGAACCTGCGGCCCTCGTCGCTCAGCACCGCGCCGACGAGCTCGAGGTGCATGTCGTCGCCGAGGATCGCGCGCAGCGCGGCGACCAGAGAGGGCGTGAAGAGGCGCGACGCGAGCTCGGGCGCGAAGCCGAGCAGGCCGTAGAACGCGAGCCCGGGACCGGCGACCTCCACGTTCTCGGCGAGCCACTCGGGGCCTTTCCGATGCAGCGGCGGATGGCCGAAGCGGGCTCGCAGCGCGTCGAGCGTCGTGGCGAACGATTGCAAATCAGGTTGCGTGTGCTCTGGCGGGAGCTTCGCCCAACCCTGGGTCTCGAGCCGACGCGCGACGTTTGCGGTGGTCACGGCCTCGGGGGAGCTCGAGTCCGTGGAGATTCGACTCACGACGGCAGTCTAGCGCGCTGGGACCTCGCACGCGTCTCGAGTGAACGGAGCGTTCAGGGCTCGCGCAGCGCCCGTGACGCGACGTGCTTGGGCTCGCCGGCGCGCACGAAGACGACGCCTGCCGCCTCGAGCGCGGTGAGGGCGCCGCGAGCCAGCTCGACGACGCGCGCCCTCTGCGCGCTGGTGAGCGCGGGCTCCGCGCGTCCGGCCACGACTTCGCGGAAGCTCGTGAGCATCTCTACGGTGGCCACCGGGGACACCCGCCGGCTCACCTCGCCCCCGCGGATCGCGAGCTGGGCGTCGCCGGCGGAGAAGTCGAGCCCGAGCTCGACGGCGCTGGTCACCAGGGTCAGGTGCTCGGGGCGGAGGGCGCCGCGGTGGGCCACGGAGACGAGCTCGACGTTCGGGTCTTCGCGGACCGCGAGCGCGACCAGGTCTTCGAGCAGCGGACCGAGGGTGCGCCGCGACCAGGTGCGCGGTGCGTCGGGACCGACGCGGAGCGTGACCGCGTCGGCGACCCGGGCTTCGGGCACGTGGAGCAGCTCGTAGCCGGCCACCACGGCGTGGTCCGCGACGCGCGCGAGCGGCCGCGCGCACAGCACCGGGACGCCGCGCTCGACGGCGAGCCGGACCAGGTCGGGCTGCGCCGCCGACGACGCAGCCACGATCACCGCGTCGGGTCGCATCGCGTCGAGGGCCTCGATGGCGTCGCGCCAGGTCGGGCACTCGCCGAAGTCGGGGTCGGGACCCTCCGCGAGGTGCGGCGAGATCACCGCGTCGAGGCTCAGCCCGGGCACCTCGCGCAGCGCGCGGGCGAGGGCGCGGGCGCGTGTCGAGGAGCCGAACAAGGCGACGCGTAGAGGGCGCGTCGGGGAGGGCGCGAACGGTTCCTCGGGGGCGGGCGCAGGCTCCGGCCGTTCGGCCAGCGCGGCCTCCGCGGCGCGGTCGCGCAGGGACTCGGGCAGGGCATCGAAGTCGTTCGGCGGCAGGCCCCAGCGCTCGCCCTTGAGCGCGGCGATCGCGACGCGCTCACGGCCCGTGAAGGGAGGGCCCTCGATCGGCGCGAGCTCCCCCGTGCCGTAGCGATCGGCGTAGGGACGCCAGACGCCCGTGCAGACCTCCGTGTAGCGGCAGCGATCGCAGGCGGGGTCGCGGACCTTCTGCGGCGCGTCCTCGGAGAGCCCCGCGTCGGCGTGCTCGAAGATGTCCGACCACGCGCGGAACGCGCCGAGCTGACACGGCGGCAGGCCCTGCCGCGCGCCGACCCAGACCGGCTGGCCGAGCGCGTGCGCGTCGGCGAGCGCGGCGCGCACGTAGGGGCTCACGTCGCGCATCGGGGGCACGAGGTCGAGGTTCTCGAGGGCCTTGTACTGCGGCGTCACGAACGCGAGCGAGATGGCCACCCGGCCGCCGAAGCGCGCGTGGACGAAGCGCACCAGCTCGGGCACGTAGCGGAAGTTGCGCCGCGTGATGACGTGGTTGACCGCGGTCTTGATCCCCGCCGCGTCCAGCAGCTCGATCGCGCGGACGGTGCGCTCGAAGTCGCCGACCTTCTGCGTGAGGTGGCGCGACAGCGCCTCGTCGTGCGCGTGGAGCGAGACGAACGCGTGCGTGAGCCCCGCCTCGGCGAGCGCGGTCACGCGGGCCTCGCGATCGAGCAGGACGCCGTTCGTGACGAGCTCGACCTCCTCGACGCCGAGCTGACGGGCCGCCGCGATCCAGGCTGGGAGGTCCTTCGCGAGCGTCGGCTCCCCGCCGCCGAACGCCAGCCGATCCACGCCTCGCCGCGCGGCGCGCGCGATCTGCTCGAGCATCCTGTCGGAGCCGGTCCACACGTTGTCCGACGTCTCGTTGGCGCTGCAGAACAAGCAATCCTGGTTGCAGTTCACGGTCGGGCGCAGGACCAGCAGCCCCGTTCGCTTCGCGGCGCGGCGCTCGCGCTCGGTCCACACGCGGAGCGGCGACGTGCGCTGGTGGTAGAGCGCCTCGGGCCGGGACGCGAACGGCGTGATCCCGTCGGTCCCGTGCGCCCTCGCGTAGCTGTCGGCCACGCCCGAGCACTGCTCCCGGCACGCGCAGCCCGCGCAGGGGCCCTCGCGAGCGCAGCCGCGGGCGGGATCGCGCGCCTTGTTCGGGTCGAAGCGGAAGGCCTCCGCGAGCCAGGCCTCGTGGTCCCGCAGCGCGCAGAACGGGATCGCGTCGTCGCGCCCGATCGACGCGTCCACCCCCGCTTCGCGGCACCACGCGAGCGCCTCGACGAGCTGCGCGGCGCCCTCGCGCCAGGGTGGCGGGGCGAGCGACGAGGGCAGCTCGCCGCGCGCGACCACGAAGCGCGCGGCGGAGAGCGCGTCGGTCGTCGCGCGGACCCGGCGCAGAATCGACAGCGGGTGCGAGAGGCGCCGCGGCAGCAGCGGGATCTCCACCTCGACCCCGACCCCCGCGTCGGCGTAGCCGCGCATCGCGTCGAGCGCGCGCTCGAGCGCCCCGTCGCCGACGATCCGGTCGTGGACCGCGTCGACGTGCGAGAAGAGCGGCACCAGCGCGGCCTGCGGGCGAGCCCCGGCGAGCGGCGCGCCGTGGGTGTGCAGCACGACCTCCCGCCAGCCGTCGGCCTCGGCGAGGAGCGCGCGCGCCTCGGCCGCGCCGCCGCGGACGACGAGGCGACCGCCGCCGCCGCGCGCCACGCGGCCGGGATCCTCGGCGCGCGCCGGCCCCGTCGCGCCGCACACGGGGCAGCCCGCGTCGCAGGCCGCGTCGAGCCGGACGACGGCGTCGCGCGCGCCCGTCATCGGTCGTTGCCGACGATCGCGGCGCACACCGCGCGCAGCGCGCGGTCCTGCGCGGGGCTGAGGGCCGAGCCCGTGTGTCGCAAGTCGTAGTGACGCGACCGCGCGAACCGCGGGCCCTTCGCGCGCGGCGCGATGTCGAGGGTGACCGCGCCCTCGCGCGCGTGCTCGAGCGCGATCGAGAGCCCGCGCGGCCGGAGCGACAGCGGCCCGAACCGCCAGCCGTCGGCGAACTCGGCGTCGATGTCGAGCGGGGCGACGAGCTTCGCGAGGCGCTCGCGGACGCGGCCCGGATCCGGCCGCGCGAGGCGCCGCTCGACGGCGTCGGCGGTCACGAGCTCGGGCCGCTCGGCCGCGTCGAAGGCGTCGAGGAGCGCGCGCCACAGGCGGCGCTCGTCGGAGCCGCCGTGGCGCGCCGTCAGCTCGGCCGCGACCTCCGCGAAGCGCGCGACCTCGGGGTCCGCGAAGCGCCACGGGGTCTCCGGGAAGTAGCCGTAGCGCCGCGAGTTGTCGGCGCTGTCGCGCTCGTGCGCCTCGACGAGGAAGTCGTCGCGATGGCCGAGGTAGTAGAGCGCGGTGTCCGGGTAGAGGCGCGCCTTGGACACGAGGAGGTGCCCGCGCAGCCTGTCGAAGCCGGTCCGCTCGACCGCCTCGAGGTTGGCGCGGATGTCGTCCATGCGGGTCCACGGCGTGAGCAGCACGAACCCGAACGCGGCGTGGCTCAGGTCGAGGCTCGGGTGCGCCGCGTCCCACGCGAAGAGCGCCTCGAGGAACGCTTCGTTGGCCTCCGCGGTGGTGCCCTTGTTGAACCGATCGAGCTCGGGCTGCGAGAAGCTCTCGATCCCCACGAGGAACGGGCACAGGCGCAGGTCCGCGCCGTCGGCGACCTCGAGCGCGCGCTCGAAGCGGCGGCGGTTCCGGAGGAACCAGTCGGCGCGGGTCTCGAGCAAGAGCGAGAAGCCGCCGAGCCCTTCTTCGGCGCAGCGCTCGACCACCTCGGTGAGCCAGCCGAAGGGGTTCTGGTCCTTGAGGACGAGCCGCGTCAGCTCGGGGGCCTCGCGCCGCAGGTACCGCAGCTGCGTCATGACCTTGTCCGCGGTGACCGCGGGCGGCGCCGACTCGCTGCGGTTGCCCGTCGTGCAGAACGCGCAGCCCCGGCCGTACCCCTCGGGGATCACGGCGCCCGCGTACATCGGGTTGTCGCGCGCGTCGGCGCCATAGGGGCAGCCCGCGTTGCCCTCGACGGAGAACGTCCGTTGCGCGCTCCAGGTCTCGGAGCCCACCACGACGGGGTGCAGCACTGGCGTGAACTCGGCCCGCGCGGTCGCCTTGCCGAGCCCCTCGATCCATTCGCCCTCGTCGGTCCGCGCGCGCGCACGCCGAGGCAGCGGTCCGTCGCCCGCGAGGTGCGCGACGAGCGCGGGCACGGTGGCGCGCAGGTCACCGGCGCACACGAAGTCGGCCGGCGGATCCGCGAGCGCGTGCTCCCCCTCGCAGGACACGAACGTCGCCTCGAGCCGGGCCCGGAGCGCCTCGATCAGGGCGACGCTCCACACGCGCTCGTAGACCACGACCCCGTAGCCAGACAGCGCCTCGACGAGCGGGTCGAGGGCGGCCTCGGCGTCCATCACGCCGACCACCAGATCGGCGTCGACGCCCCCCGCGCGCAGGTCGCCCGCGACGAGCGCGAGGCCGCGGTCGTCGAGGAACGAGCGGTCGCCATGGCTGTGCAGGCTGACGACGGCGACGCGAGGGGGCACGGGCTCGATCATAAGAGATCGCGGGCGCGCGCTCACTCGGGCGGCGCGCCCGGCCGACCGCCGAGGAGGAGCCACGCCATCGGCGCGAGGAGCAGGCTCAGCAGGACGCCGATCCCCGCGATCAGGCCGAGCGCGCGCAGGGCGGGGTTGGTGCTCATCGCGAGCAGCCCGAACGAGAGCACCGTCGAGACGCACGCGAGCAGCAGGCTCACCATCGTCGCCGCGGGGCCGTGCTCGTCCGCGCGGCTCTCGACCATGAACACGCCGTAGTCGACGCCCATGCTCAGCACGAGGATCAGCCCCACGACGTGCAGCAGGTTCACCTCGTAGCCGGCGAGCACGACCACCGCGAGCGCGGTCGCGGCGGCGAGCACCGCGGGCAGGAACGCGGCGAGCGCGAGGCCGAGCCGGCGGTAGCGCACGAGCACGATGAGGAACACGCCGAACAAGCCGAAGCCGATCATCTCGAGGGTGCGCGTGCGGAAGCGGCCGTACGCGCTCTGCATGAACGACTGCTGGTCGAAGAGGCGCACGCCCTCGAGCCCGGCGAGGCGCGCTTCGACGGCGTCGATGTCGGCGTCGCGGGTGAGCGTGACGAAGGCGACCCGCCCCTCGCCGAGGTCCACGCGGAAGCTCGACACGAGCGAGCCGAGGGGGCTGCTCGAGAGCTCCTCGAAGGTGAGCGGCGCGGGCGGATCGGCGCGCAGGTCGTCGCCGAACGCGGCGAAGCTCCCGGCGACGTAGCCCTCGGCTTCGAACGCGCGGTCGAGGCGCGCGTACGCGTCCGCCTCGCGCAGCGCGTCGAAGCTCGCGCGCTGCGATCGCGCCGACCACAGCAGCGAGTGCAGCGAACGGAACGCGGTCAGCTCGCCGGCCGCCTGCGCGGCGGTGAGGCGCTGGAACACCTCGTCGTTGCGCTGCAGCGCCTGCTCCTCGTCGTGGCCCCACGCGATCACGAAGCGGCCGGTGTCCATCCGGCTCACGGCCTGGCGCACGCGCTCGTCCTCGTCGCGGAGCGCGTCGTCGAAGGTCGCGAGCACGCTCACGTCGTCGACCCACGAGAGCCGCCAGAGCCCGACGACGCAGAGCGCGAGCGAGAGCGCGGGCATGGCGATCAGCGCGGCGCGCGAGCCCCGCAGCCGCGCGAGCTGCTCGCCGAGCCGGTCGCGGAGCCAGCGGTGCCCCGAGGTCGCGACGGGTCGCTCGGGCATGAAGACCGGCAGCAGGTAGCGCGTGACGAGGAGCGCCACGATGACCCCCGTCGAGGTCAGCACCGCGAGCTCGCGGATGCCCGGGATGCTCGTCCACGCCAGCCCGATCAGGCCGGCCACCGTGGTCGCCGCGCCGAGCGCGAGGCCCGGCCAGACCACGGCCACGCTCTTCCACGGCCCGCCGGGGTGCGGCTCCAGCGTGTGGTGGTTGACCGCGTGGGCGACGTAGTCGATCGCGACCCCGATCAGCGTCGCGCCGAACGCGAGGCTCATCCCGTGGATGCGACCGAACGAGAGCTGGGTCACCGTCAGCCCTGCCACGAGCCCCGCGCCGAGCGCGATCGAGCCGAGCAGCAGGTAGCGCGGCGAGCGGAACACGAGCACGAACAGCAGGATCACGCCGATGGTGCTGACCACCGAGATCCGCACCACGTCGCTCCGGATCGACTGCTCCGACGCGATCGTGAACCGGTAGAAGCCGCTCCGATCGATGGTCACCGACGAGCCGTGGGCGGCCCGCACCGCGGCGAGCGCCGCGTCGATCCCGTCGGCGAGGCGGTGCGCGGCGGCGGCGTCGAAGGGGGACTCGCGCGTCGCGAGGAACACGACCGCGCGGCCGTCCTCGGTGAGGAGCTGCCCGTCCACGACCCGCAAGCTCCCTTGCTGGGCGTCCTGGAGCCGCTCGAGGTGGCGGGGGAACGCGAGCAGCGGATCGCGCTGCGCGATGCGGCGGACGAACGCGCCCGTCTGCGAGACGAGGCGTCGCCGCAGCTCGCGGCCCGCCTCGGCGAGGTCGTCGTCGCTCAGCGCGGCGGCCTCCGGCGTGTCGGTGAAGAAGAGCAGCCGCCGCTCGAAGTAGAGCTCATAAAACGCCTCGTTGAGGTCCTCGCCGGGGCCGCTCTTGACCCACTCGACCTCGTCGAGCCCCTCGAGCCGCGCCACCAGATCGCGGCTCGCCGCGAGCGTCGTCGCCTCGTCGTCCGCGTGCACGAGGAGCGTCACCGAGCGGCTCAGGTCCGAGCTCGTCATCTGCTGCGAGATGCGCGCGAGCTCGTGGTCCTCGCTCTCCGGCAGGAAGTGCGTGATGTCGGTCGTGACCTCGAGGTGCGTGAAGGTCCACGCGCCCACCCCGACCACCGCCGCGATCACCAGCGTCGCGAGGATCCGCTGCATCGCCTTGCTCACGGACCGCGGAGCCTAGCAGCGTCCGGTGCAGATGCCTGCGCGCCGGCCACCCAATTGACCGGCGCGCCTTGACGGAGCCGATGCCCTTCGGGAGATTCCGCCCGTGCGACACGGAGGTCCATGACCGCGCCCGCGCAGGAGGTGGCGGAGGAGCCCGCTGACGCGACGCCCGGCATCGTGATCCGCGCGCCGCGGCCGCAGCGCTGGGTGCACCGGCTCCCGCGCTGGATCCGCGTGGCGTCGATGAGCGTGCTGTTCTTCTTCTTCTTCACCGGCTGTCCGGTGATCGCGCTCGCGCTGATCCCGACCCTGCGGCTCTTCTATCGAGACCACCGGCGGCGCGTGACGGTGATGCTCAACAAGGGCCTGCGCTTCATCGTGTGGGCGGCGCGCTTCCTCGGGACGGTCGACTTCGACTACCCCGACCTGCCCGCGTCGGTGAAGCCCGACGAGCCGTACGTGCTGATCTGCAACCACCCCACGTACGTCGACATGCTGCTCCTGCTGGGGAGCTTCCCCGAGATGGCGTGCGTGACGAGCGGGCGCTGGTCGCACCACTGGGCGCTCGGCCCGGTGCTGCGCGCCACCGACTACCTGCCCGGGCCGGGCAGCGGGCTGCCCGAGAGCGAGAACATGCTCGAGTCGATGGTCGCGCACCTGCGCTCGGGCCGGTCGCTGCTCGTGTTCCCCGAGGGGCAGCGCTCGATGAAGGACAAGCTGCGGCGCTTTCGCAAGGGCGCGGTGCAGGCGGCGGTCGAGGCCAACGTGCCCATCGTGCCGATGTTCCTCGGCATCGATCGGCCGTACCTCACCAAGGGCGTCCCGCTGTGGAGGCCGCCGAAGCCCGCGCCGATCTACACCTTCGAGTGGTTCGAGGTCGTGCGCCCGGAGGCCTTCGACGGCGACGCGAAGCGCATCCAGAGCCACTTCGAAGAGCAGTACAAGGCGCGCTTCGCCGCGCAGCGCGCGCACCAGCTCGCGGTCGCGACGCCTGCCACGGCTTGAGGCCTCCGAGATTCCGGCCATGGAATTTCGCGCAGAGGGCGCGAAGGAGCAAAAGGGGATCGACGACGTCGGTCGCATGCGGCTCGTCGGATCGCGCGCGGCGATTCGGTCGCGCCGCGCGATCACCAGGGAGAATCTCGCGCGAAGCGCGAAGCGTCGCCGACGCCGGTCGCCGGCGGCTCGTCGGATCGCGCTTGCCGACCGGGTCGCGGAGCACGATCGAAGATCTCTTTGCCCTTCGCGATCTCCGCGCGAAATTCCCCGGCCGTGATCGCGGCTCAGGACGGCAGCGCGTAGGGCCGTCGGAAGAGCAGGTGCATGACGCGGCCGTACATGAGCCGCGTGTGCATCTTGAAGATCAGCCAGTTGTCCTCGAACGCGCGCCAGTGCGAGACGCCGCCCGCGATGTAGCGGACCTTGGTCGGCACGTGGACGATGGGGAGGTCCATCCACGCGAGGCGCACGACGATCTCCGGATCGAAGTCCATGCGGTCGCCGATCGTGCGGGTCGCGATCGCGGCGTCGAGCGGGTAGCAGCGGAAGCCGCACAGCGGATCGCCGACGCGGTCGTCGCCCACCTCGCGGCGCGTCCAGAAGATCGTGACGCGCCGCAGGATCATCCGGTGGGTCGGCGCGGTCTCGTCGAAGATCGGCTGCCCGAGGATCACCGCCTCCGGCTGCGCCTCGGCGATCTCGAGGAACTTCGCGATGTCCTCGAGCGCGTGCTGGCCGTCCGCGTCGACCTGCAGCGCGTGGGTGAACCCGTGCTCGCGCGCGAAGTCGAAGCCGGTCTTCACCGCGGCGCCCTTGCCGCCGTTCTTGGCGCGCCGCGTGACCAGCGCGAGGCCCTCCTCGCCGAGCTTCTGCACCTCGGCCTGGTTGGCCGGGCCGCTCGCGTCGTCGACGACGACCACGTCGGGCAGGAGCGTGCGCACCGCCATCACGACGTCCCGGATCGTGTCGGGGTTGTCGTAGGTCGGGATCAGGATGCAGGGCCGGAACTCGGACATCGGCGTCGATGCATGGTCGGCCGCCCCGGGGGCGTCAAGTGACCCGCCGTCGCGGCGCGCCGCGGCTTGATAAGCTGCACCCCGATGGCCGAGGACGAAGGGCGCCGGCTCGTGACGACCGACGGCGCGCGCGCGCGCCTCGGCCGCTGGCGCGTGGAGCCGCTCGGCGCGGACGACGACGGCCGCTTGCGGGTCCGGCTGGCCCGCGACGACGGCGCGTCGATCGAGCTCATGGTCCACCCCGCGGGGAGCGAGCCGCGCGCCCTCGCGAGCACCGAGGCGGGCGACGTGACCTACGTCGCGCAGCGCGGCGTGGACGCGCCCGAGGCGGTGCGCCTCGGCCGGGCCTTCGCCCAGAACCTCGCCCGCGCGCCCCAGAGCGTGGTCGCGCGCTTCCCCCACGTCGCGCCCGCCCTCGCGCTGCCCTCGGGCGACGCGCCGCCCGCGCCGCGCGAGGTCCTCTTCGATCCGCCGGGGCTCGCCGCGCTGCTCGAGCCGGCCTGGGTCGTCGACGGCGCGCCGCACCTCGGCTTCACGCTGCGCTCGGTGCAGCTCCCGCGCACGACGGGCGGCGCGCTCGGGACCTACCTGCTCGAGCTCGCCGACGCCGAGGGCCGCGCGGTGTTCGTGGACGTGGGCCGCGAGCTGCCGCGGCCGTTCGGGCGCGCGGGGGAGCTCGAGATCGCGATCCGCCGGTTCGGGCGCGGGAGCTCGCACGAGGAGCTGATCGGCCTCGACGTCGCGTCGCTGCTCTCGCACCTCCTCGCGCGGCTCGGTCACGCGCTCGAGGGCGTGACGCTGCGCTGGCCCGCGTCGCTCGGGGACCTGCGCGCGCTGAGCGTCCCCGCCGAAGGCGACGCGGGCGTCGAGGTCGCGCCGGGCGTGCTCGGCCGCGCGGTCCTCAACCTCGCCGTCGACGCGGAGTGCGAGCAGGCGTGCGTGTTCTGCTCGGTGAAGGACTACCAGCCCCCGACCGACGGCGGCGACGCCGAGCTCGCGCGGCTCGAGCTCGAGCTCGCGGCGGCGCGGCGCGACGGCGCCCGCGAGGTGCGCCTCAACGGGATCGACCCGCTCGCGTTCTCGCGCGTGCTCCCGCTCGTGGCGGCGATCCGCGCGCAGGGCTTCGAGAAGCTGAGGGTGTTCACGACCGCGAAGCGCTTCGCCGACGCGGGCTTCGCGGCGCGCTTCGTCGAGCGGGCGCCCGAGGCGCTCTCGGTCGTCGTCCCGCTCTACGGCGTCACCGCCGCCTCGCACGACGCGGTCACGGGCCTGCCCGGCTCCTTCGAGACCGTCTCGCGCGCGATCGAGGTATTGCACGGGACATTGACGCGGCCCGCCGAGCTGATCCTGTCCACCGTCGTCGTCCGCCAGAACGTGGACGAGCTGCCGGCGCTCCTCGCGCGCGCCGACGCGCTCGAGGTCGCGATCTACACGCACCTGCCGTACCCGATGAGCCAGAGCGCCCGCGACCCGTGGACGAGCTCGGCGCTGCGCGAGAGCGAGCTGCTCGCGCGGGTGCTCGACGCCGACGCGTCCGAGCGGGTGCGCAAGGAGCTCGCCCACCTGATCGGGCACCCCTGCGTGCTCCTCGCCGAGGAGCAGGCGCGCGGGCTCCCCCTCTTCGGCCTGCGCGAGGCGCACGCCCCGACGCACCTTCACGGCACCGAGTATCGCGCCGAGTCCTTCGTGCACGTGGGCTCGGATCCGACCGAGCGCAGCGCCTTCAGCGTCGCGACGGCGCCGTGCCCGCACGCGTCGGAGTGCGCGCTCGCGCCGACCTGCGCCCGCGAGCAGTACGCCCTCTACGTGCAGCAGCACGGCTGGGACGAGGTCCGACCGGTGACGCCTCGGGCGCTCTACGAGCTCGCGCCGAAGTAGCGTTCAAGCGCTGGCGCGCGGAGGCGCCGCAGGCTCTTCGGCGTCGCCGACCGCGGGCTCCGGCTTCGGAGGCGCCGACGGCTCGACCCGCTCCAGCTTCGCCTCGAGGAACCGGAGGTAGGCGTCCGGGTCGTCGAGCTTCCCGGCCAATCCGACCAGGTACTCGTGCTTCTCGTCGGCGGGGTTCGGTGTCATCGCGGAGCCAACTGTGCGTCTTTCGTACACCTGTTTCGGGGCGCGCCGTTTGAGCGCCCTCACACCCAGGGCCCCAATCGCCCCCAAAACCGCCTGTCGATGGGCTTACAGCGACGAACGACTGACAACCGCGCTCGCCCGAGCCATACCCCGCGCGGATGCGCGACGAACGCACGCTGGACCCCGGCGCCATCGAGCGCGTGTTCGGGCGCTACCGCTCGCTCGTCTCGAGCTACGACGCGTTCACCGACGCGCTCCTCGCGCCGCTGCCGGCCGTGGTGTGGGCTCACCCGACGCGCACCACGCGGGACGAGCTCGCGGCCCACCTCGCGGCCGACGGGGTGGTCAGCGAGCCGGTGCCGTGGGAGCCGTCGGCGCTCCGCCTCCCGGGGACCGAGCGCCCGGGCCTGCACTGGACCTACGCCGCCGGGCTCTATCACGTGCAGGAGGAGGCCTCGCTGGTGCCGGTGCGCCTGCTCGATCCTCGGCCCGGCGAGCGCGTGCTCGATCTGTGCGCGGCCCCCGGCGGCAAGACGGCGCGGATCGCCTTCGCGTTGAACAACCGCGGCACGGTGGTCGCCAACGATCGGAGCGCGGCGCGGCTCGCGGCGACGAGCGCGGCGATCGGGCGGCTCGGGATCCGCAACGTCACTTGCACCGTCACGGACGGGATGGCGTACCCGCTCGGCGCGGGGCGCTTCGACAAGGTGCTCGTCGACGCGCCGTGCACCGCGGAGGGCACGATGCACAAGTCGAGCCCGTGGCGCCGCGAGCCGCACGACTTCCGGCGCTGGATCCCGGGCGTGCAGCGCGCGCTCCTCGAGCGCGGCCTCCGGCTCTGTCGCCCGGGCGGTCGCGTCGTCTACTCGACGTGCACGCTCGCGCCCGAGGAGAACGAGGCGGTGATCGACGCGGTGATCGCCGCCGCCGCCGGCCGCGCGCGGGTCGCGCCGGTCGCGCCGATCGAGGGCCTGCCGCTCAGCCCCGGGCTCGACGCGTGGGAGGGGCAGCGGTTCGCGCCCGAGGTCCAGCACGCGGTGCGCCTGTGGCCGCACCTCGGCCGCACCAGCGCGTTCTTCGTCGCCGTGATCGAGAAGGACGCGGACGCGCCGGACGAGCCCACGCCCGACGAGAGCCGACCGATCGACGCGCTCGCGATCGAGGCGGGCGCCCACCCCACGCTCGCGCGCTTCCAGGAGGCCTTCGGGCTCGCGGAGGACGAGCTCGATCGCCACCGCGTGCTCGAGTGGGGGCGCTACGCGCGCCTCGTCCCGGACGACCACCGGATGCCGGCGCACGCGCGGCACGTCTCGACCGGGCTCACGGTCACGCGGAACCGGGTGCGCGGACCCAAGCTCAGCACGGGCGGCGGCATGAGCCTCGGGCGGACGGCGTCGCGTCAGGTCGTGCAGCTCGACCCGAGCGCGGTGGCGCGCTTCCACGCGCGCGAGCCCGTCCCGCTCGACGAGGTCGAGCTCGTCGACTGCGCCCACGACGGTTACGTGGTGGTCCGGACGGGGCCGCACGCCCTCGGCCTCGGCCGCGTGGTCCGGGGCGACGGTCGAGACGAGCTCGTCAGCGAGTTCCCGAAGGCCTGGACGATCTAGCAGGCTGCTGAGAAGCAGCCTGCTTCCGTGCCGCGCGCGCAGCGCGCATGCCCGTGCCCGTGCCCGTGCCCGGACCGTTCCCGTCAACCGTTCCCGAAGATGGCGCCTGATCTCGGGCACGGGGAACGCTCACGGGTCACGGGCGGGCACGGGCAAGGGCACGGGCACGGAGCAGGCTCCGAAACGGTCCCTTCGGGCCCATTTCAGCAGCCTGCTAGCGCTCGTCGCTGGGCCTCGCCGCCGCCGCGGGGATCGCGCGCTGCGTCTCTCGCCCGTCCTCGTGGCGCGGCTCGCGGGCGACGCGCGCCCCGATCACCGTTCGCCCGGGGGGAGGCCGGCTCGTGTCGGAGCCGCCGCCCGGCAGCCAGTGGCGGGCGCGCGCCTTGACCCGGATCGCCGCCACGAGATCCTCGAACGCGAACGGCTTGTCGACGCGCGTCGCCGCGCCCAGCGCCGAGAAGCGCCACTCGTCGGGGCCGCTGATCGCGCCGCTGACGATGATGACGGCGACGTCCTCGCCGCCCGGCAGCGACCGCATCCTCGACAGCGTCTCGGCCCCGCTCCAGCCCGGGAGCTGGTGGTCGAGGACGAGCACGTGCGGCATCTCCGAGGCGGCGCACCTCAGCGCCCGCTCGCCCGTGTCCGCCCATCGCACGCTCACTCCGGCGTCCTCCAGCCCGGTGGTCGCCGCGCGCATCGCGGCCCGCGCGACGAGGGGATCGTCCTCGACCACGAGGACCCGGATCGCGTCGCTGCCGCGCGCCGCGCGCTCGGGCGGGCGGGTCGGGTCGACGGCCTCGAGCGCGGCCGAGAACGCAGCGCAGGTCGGGAAGCGAGCGGACGGGTCCTTGGCGAGGGCCACGTCGAGGACGGCGTCGTACGCGGCCAGCTCGGGGGCGAGCACGCCGAGCGGGATGGGCTTTCGCGTCCCGTGGGCTCGGGCGATCTGGGCGATCGACTCGGCCGCGAACGGCGCCCGTCCGGTGAGCAGCTCGTAGACGAGGCAGCCGAGCGCGTAGACGTCGCTCGCGATGGAGGGCGGCGCGCCGTCCCAGATCTCGGGCGCGATCGCGATCGGCGTGCCCACCGGCGTGGACCAGACCGGTCGATCGCGCGAGGTCGCCATGCCGAAGTCGACGAGGACGACGCGGCCGGTCTCCGCCTCGATGATCACGTTCTCCGCCTTGATGTCCCGGTGCAGCACGTCCGCGGTGTGCGCGGCCCCGACCGCGGCGATCACGTCGAGCGCGATCGCCGTCGCCCGGTGGTCCGCGATCGAGGTGCCCTCGGCGAGGTGCGCGGTGATGACCTCGAGCAGGGTGGGCCCCCGGACGAGCTCCATCACGAAGTAGGGGCGGCCGTCGTGCCTCCCGAAGGCGTGCACCACCGGCACCCCGCGATGACGGATCGAGGCCTGCGCGCGCGCCTCGACCTCCATCCGTTCGCGGTCGCTGGGGGGCGCGTCCGGCGCCGCGAGCTTGAGCGCCACGCGGCGGTGCAGGTTGACGTCCCACGCCTCGTAGACGTGGCCCATCGCGCCACGGCCGCGGACCA
Source organism: Sandaracinaceae bacterium (assembly GCA_020633195.1). Lineage (GTDB taxonomy): Bacteria > Myxococcota_A > Polyangia > Polyangiales > Sandaracinaceae > JACKEC01. The sequence goes on from JACKEC010000022.1 coordinate 208,313, forward strand.
GCTGCAGGCGGTAGCGGCCATCGACGAGCTCCGCGGTCGTGGGCTCGCCGGCCTCGAAGGGGTCGGGCGGCGTCGGGGCGTTCGGGGACACGGCCCGCGCGCCGCAAGAAGCGTGCGTGATCGGCGCGGCGCGGATGCGGGACGCGACCGGCCCGAGGGGTGGCGAGACCCGCCGCTGGCCTGGCCAAACCGGCCGAGACCGCCACGACCCTCAAGGTCTGTCGATAAATCGCCTTCGGCGATTTCTCTCCGGCGAGGGGCAAGCCCCTCGCGCTCCCCACTGAGATCCTCCGACGCTTCGCGTCGTCGGACTCAGCTCTCGAGGTCGGCCTGGAGGGCGGCGCGCTGCTCGTCGGTGAGCTGGACCTCGACGGTCACCTCGGGGTGGTCGACGCCGACCGCCACGGGCGCCGTCGCGCCGAGCGGGAACGCGAGGTACTGGACCGAGGACAGGCGATCGTCGCCCACCTGACGCGGGTCGAACTCGGCGCGGATCTTGTCGCCGTCGGGGCTCAACGCGTACAGGTGGTCGCACAGCCCGCGCCACGCGGTGAGCTTCGCGTCGCGGTCCGCCGGGTCGTCGATCCCGATGAGCAGAGAGCAACCGAGCTTGCCCCCTTCGTGGAGCAGCTCGTTGTAGGTGTCGATCTCGTGCTGGATGTCGGCGTCGCGGACGATCTTCTCGATCCGCATCATCTCCTGCACCTGGTAGCGGATCGTGTCGCGGTTCTCGAAGAGGAACGTGAAGTGCTCGCCGAGCTGCACGCGCCGCGCCGCCTTGGCGGCGATCGCGGCGGGCCGCGTCTGGGCCCGCGTGTCCTCGTAGGTCTGCCAGTCGACGATGTCGGCGCGCTCGATCGGCTTCATTCTTCGCCCTTCTTCCCGAAGCCGTCCTTCTCGTAGGCCCGCGCGAGGATGCTCATCGGGTGCATCGGCCGGACGCCCGCGTGCTGCTGGAACTGCAGCGCCGCGAGCGGGCAGTCCGTCGCCCAGATCTCCGCGTCGGCGGCCTTCATGCCGTCGAACGCCTTCTTCCCGTTCTTCGCCGAGGGCTCGAAGCCGTCGACGGTCATCGCGTACGTGCCGTCGTGGCCGCAGCACTCCATCACCGTCGCGGGCTTCACCCCGGGGATCTTCCGCAGCAGATCGCGGCCCTTGAAGCCGACTCCCTGCGCGCGCAGGTGGCAGGGCGCGTGGTAGGCGACCTTCTCGCCGGGGCTCGACTCGAAGCTCGCGTCGAAGCGCTCCTCGTTGCGGATCGACCAGAGGTACTCGCCGCTATCCATCACCGCCTCGGCGAGCTTCTTCGCCCGCTCGCGATCGTCGCCCTCGAGGAGCTCGGGCCACTCGCGGCGGAGCATCATCGAGCAGGTCGGGTTGATGACGACGACCTTCGCGCCCGCCTCGACGTGCGGCATCAGCCGATCGAGGTTCGCGTGCGCCTTCTTCCGGAGCAGCTCGAGGTCGCCGCTCTCCCACGCGGGCATGCCGCAGCATTGCAAGCCTTTTTCACAGCGCAGGTCGACGCCGTTGCGCTTCAGGACCGCCACCGTGTCCTTGCCGACGTCGGGCTCGTTGTGCTGCACGTAGCAGGTCTGGAAGAGCACGACCTCGCCGTCGGGGCCGCCGTCGAGCAGGCCCTCGCCCTTGGCCCAGCCCTCGAAGGTCCGGCCGGCGAAGTCGGGGAGCAGCTTGTCGCGGTGGATGCCGAGCGCCTTCTCCATGAACCACCGGTGCAGCTGCACGCGGTTCATCACGTTCGCGAGCCCGAGGCTCATGCGCGCGGCGCCCGCGGCGCGGTCGGGATCCGACAGCGCGGCCTTCTGGAGCGCCGGCTTCCGCGCCCCCTTCACCGCGTTGTAGCGGTGCATGAGCTTGGGGAAGTCGAGCTGGAACTCGTGCCCGTCGCGCGGCGTGTACGGGCACTGGACCTCGCACAGCTTGCACTGGAAGCAGAGGTCGACGACGTCCTCGGTCTCCGCGACCGTCAGCTTGCGGACGTCGCCGTCGTGGACGTCGTCGATGAGCTTGAACAGGGTCGGGAAGGAGTCGCAGTACTTGAAGCACATGCGGCAGCCGTGACAGACCTCGAAGGCTCGCTCGAGCTCCTTGTCGAGCGCCGCCTCGTCCCAGTAGACCGCCTCGGTGGGGTCGTAGCTGAGCCCGTCGGTGGGCAGGTACGAGATCGGCTTGTCGGTCACGACTGCGCTGTGTCGTGGCTCAGGAGATCTCGTCGAGGAGCTGCTGGAAGCGGCCCGCGTGCGACTTCTCGGCCTTCGCCAGCGTCTCGAACCAGTCGGCGATCTCGCCGAAGCCCTCTTCGCGCGCGGTCTTCGCCATGCCCGGGTACATGTCGGTGTACTCGTGCGTCTCGCCCGCGACGGCGGCCGCGAGGTTGTCGTGCGTGCTCCCGATCGCGAGGCCGGTGGCGGGGTCGCCCACGGTCTTGAGGTAGTCGAGGTGGCCGTGCGCGTGGCCCGTCTCGCCCTCGGCGGTCTGGCGGAAGTTCCCGGCGATGTCGGGGTAGCCCTCGACGTCCGCGACCTTGGCGAAGTAGAGGTAGCGGCGGTTCGCCTGCGACTCGCCCGCGAAGGCGGCCTTGAGGTTGTCGTGGGTCTTGCTGCCCTTGAGATCGGCCATCGTGAGGTCCTCCCGTTTCGAGTGATCGACGTCGGACCTAGTGAATCTCGCGGCCGAGGGCAAGCGCTGATTTGTACAGCGTCTAAAAATGGCGACCGGACGCGGCTAGCGGCGCGCGAGGGCGTCCCGCATCAGCGCGCCGAGCGCCACGAGCTGCTCGCCTTCGAAGATCGTCTCGTGGTGACCGAAGATCGTGTGGATCTCGAGGTCCTCGTCCGGATCGACGCGCAGATCGCCCGCCTGCCACTCTTCGGCGAGGATGACCACCGTCCGACCGCCGAACGACGCGTGCTCGTACGCCTCGAGCGCCTCGAAGTACTGGGTGAGCAGGACGCGCTGCTCGAGCTCGAGGGGGACCGCCTCGGTGAAGAAGCCGCGCACGAACGACTCGATCCGCGCGAGGCGCTGCCGCAGGTCCTGACCGCCGTACTCGAGGCGCCGCTGCAGCTTGTGCTTGAGGATGTCGGTCCCCATCGCCCGCACGTTCGTCGCGAGGCGCTGCACCCTCGAGATCATCCCGCGATCGTCGACGCGATCGTGGAGGAACCAGACGCCGTCGACGATGGCGAGGACCTCGACGATCTCCCCCGCCGCGACGAGGCGCCGCGCGATCTCGAGCGCGATCTTCGCGTCCGCGCAGTAGCCGCCGAGCGCGTACGGCCCCTTCGGGCGGACCGCGCGGATGTCCTTCAGGTACCGCTCCGCGATCCACTCGACCGTCATCGGCCCGTCCTCGCGCTCGGTGAGCCCGAACACGTTGAGGCCGTACACCGGCTGGTCGGGATCGAGCAGGGGCATCAGGAGGCGCGCCTGGTTCGTGTTGCCGACGAAGAAGAGGGGCGCCCTGGAGCCCGCGGCGCGCATCGTCTCGAGCGTGGCGAGCGCGTCGGCGACGGCGTCCCCGCGCACGAGGGCGCCGAGCTGCGCGACGGTCGGCGAGCGGAACACCTCGGCGAGCGGCAGCCGGACCCCGTGCGTCTTGTCGATCCGCTCGAGGAGCTTCACCGCGAGGAGCGAGTGCCCCCCGAGCGCGAAGAACCCGTCGTGGCGGCCCACGTCGGAGGTCCGGAGGAGCTCCTCGAACGCATTCGCGATCGAGGCCTCCACGTCGTCGCGCGGCGGCTCGTGATCGCTCCCCGACGCGGATTCGAACGAGGGCTCGGGGAGCGCTCGCTTGTCCACTTTCCCGCGGTGCGTGAGGGGGATCTGGTCGACCTCCATGAAGGCCGCCGGGACCATGTACGCGGGCAGCGCCTCCGTGAGCGGATCGCGGATCGCGGCGGGATCGAGCGCCTCGCCGTCCTGCGAGACGACGTAGCCCACGAGGCGCGGCGCCTCGCCGTCGTCGTGGAGGACGACCGCCGCCTCGGCCACGCCGGGCTGGCGCCGGAGCGCCTCCTCGATCTCGCCGAGCTCGACGCGGAAGCCGCGGATCTGGACCTGCTCGTCGACCCGGCCGAGGAACTCGAGGGCGCCGTCGTCGCGCGCGCGCACGCGGTCGCCCGTCTTGTAGCGGCGACCGTCGGGGTGATCGACGAAGCGCTCGCGCGTCTGGTCGGGGCGGCCGAGGTAGCCCTTCGCCACGCCGGGCCCGCCGATGTACAGCTCGCCCGGGTGACCGAGCGGCGCGAGCCGGCCGCGCGCGTCGAGCACGAGGCACTCGACCTGGCCCACGGGCGCTCCGATCGAGACGCGCTGGCTCAGCTCCCGCGGGGTGAGCTCGTGGACGGTGGCGAACACGGTGGCCTCGGTGGGCCCGTACTCGTTGAAGAGGCGGGCCTCGGGGACGAGCTCGAAGTGGCGCTGCGCGACCGACGCGGGGAGCGCCTCGCCGCCGCACACCACGACCCTCAGCGACGCGAGCGCGCGCGCGGCGTCGGGGGAGTCGAGCACCGCCGCGTACATCGACGGCACCGCGTCGAGGTGCGTGACCGCGTGACGCTGAACCGCCTCGCGCACGACCCGCGGGTCCTTGCGCTCGACCGCGCCCAGGAAGCGGAGCGTGCCGCCGCTGAGCAACGTCCAGGTGATCCCGGCGATGCTCGAGTCGAAGCCGAACGAGTAGATGGCCAGCAGCGTGCCCGGCGGATCGTCGTAGCGAGCGCGCCGCGCCGCGCACTGCCACGCCACGTTGCGGTGGAGGACCTCGACGCCCTTGGGGCGCCCCGTCGAGCCGGACGTGTAGATGACGTATGCGACCGCGCTCGGGTCGACCACCGGGAGCACGATCCGGGAGGGGGCGTCGTCCCGCGGGGATCGCAGCAGGGGGCCGTCGGCGAGGGACAGCGGCGCGTCGGTGATCAGGATCTTCGCCTCCGCGTCGCGCATCACCTCTTCGATGCGAGCGGTCGGGGCGGAGGGGTCGATCGGGACGTAGGCCGCGCCAGCGGCCATGATGCCGAGCAAGCTCGCGAGCGCGTCGAGGGGCTCGGCGACGGCGAGCCCCACGCGATCGCCGACCTCGACTCCGTCGTCGACGAGCCGCCCCGCGACCTGCCGCGCGGCCGCCTCGAGGGACGCGTAGGTCAGCGAGCGGTCGCCGAGCTGCGCGGCGATCCGCGTCGGGTGCTTGGCCGCCGCCGCGAAGACGAGCTCGTGGAACGTCTCGGGGCCGGAGGTCTCGGGGAGCCGACGGCCGTGGCCGATCACGCCGATCAGCTCGCGCTCGTCGGGGGGCACGCTCTCCAGGCTGGCGAGCACCCTGGCGGGATCCTCGAGCGCCTGCTCGAGGAACCCGACGTACTGACCGACCATGCGCTCCGCGTGGGGGCGGTCGAAGACGTCGGCGTTGTACTCGAGGGTGAGGCGGTGGCCCCCCGGCTCCTCGGTGACGTCGAGGCTGAGGTCCATCATCGCGATGCCCGCGCTCACGCGCCGCCCCGTGGTCTTCAGGCCGGGGAGCTCGATCTCGGCGAGCGAGAAGGGCAGGTAGTTGAACATCACCTGGTAGACGGGGCTTCGCGAGGGGTCGCGCGTGACCTCGAGCCGGTCGAGGATCTCTCCGAACGGCAGCTCGCCGTGAGCGCGCGCGTCTCGGAGGACGCGCCGCGCCTCGACCGCGACCTCGGCGAACGTGCGCGTGTCGTCGTCGGGGGCGGCGATGCGCAGGACGAGGTTGTTGATGAAGCAGCCGACGAGATCCTCGAACCCGGGCGCGCGGTTCGCGATCGGCATCCCGATGAGCACCTCGTCCGCGGCGGCGTAGCGGCAGACGAGGGTCGCCCACGCGGCCAGCATCACGTGGTGCGGCCGGACATCGAGCTGCGCGGCGACCTCGATCACCCGCGCGGACGACGCGGCGGAGAGGCGCCGCTCGATGCGGTCACCCGCGCCGCTCGGCCGGGGCGGGTGCGGCCGATCCGTCGGGAGCGTCACGATCGAGGGGGCGCCCTCGAGCGCCGCGCTCCACCACGCGAGCTGCGCGTCCAGGCGCTCGGGATCCAGCAAGTCGCGTTGCGTCGAGGCGAACTCGTCGTAGCCGCGCGGGAGCTCGGGCGGGGCTTCGCCCGCGTACACCCGCGCGAGCTCGTTCGGGATGACCCGCAGGAACGAGCCACCGTCGGCGGCGATGTGGTGCACGGTGACCAGGAGGACGTGCTCGTCGATGTCGAGGCGCGCGAGCAGGGCCCGGATCAGCGGCGGCCGCTCGATGTCGAAGGGCGCGGACGCGGCGGCTCGAGCGGTGGCCTCGAGGGCGGCGTCGAGGTCGGCCCGATCGGAGAGGTCGACGCGATCGAACGGGCACGGGCTCGGCGCGAGGGTGCGCGCGACGAAGCGTGAGCCTTCGCGGACATAGCGCGTCCGGAGCGGCGGGTGGCGGCGCACGACCCCGTCGAGGCCTCGCCGGAGCGTGTCCTCGTCGAGCCGCCCGCGCAGGTGGAGCGCGACCGTCTCGTTGCAGATCGGGGCGCCCGGCGCCCCCTCGTGCAGCAGCCAGAACCGCTCCTCGACCGGCGCCATCGCGCGGGCGTCGCCCCGCGCCGATGGCTCCGGCGACGTTCGTGGCGTGCTGCTGCTCATTCGAACCGATTCCCCCGGCGCAGGCGATAGTCCGCGAGCCCCTACCGAGCCAGAAAAATTTACAGCCCTCGGCGGTGGTCAGGGATTCCCTGACAGGTCGATCTGGGCGTCCACAGGTCGGCCCGTGCGGGTGGCATCATGCGCGGATGAGCGCTCGCTTGGATGGTCGCGTCGCCCTCGTCACGGGCGCATCGCGGGGGATCGGCGCCGCCATCGCGCGGCGCCTGGCGGGCCACGGCGCCCAGGTCGCGGTGCACCATCGCCGCGGCGCGGAGGACGCGCGCGCGGTCCTCGCGACCCTCGAGGGCGAGGGGCACTTCCTCGTCGCCGGCGACCTCGGGGATCCGGAGTCGGCGCGCGGGGTGGTCGAGGCGACGGTCGACCACTACGGGCGCCTCGACGTGCTCGTGAACAACGCGGGCGTGTTCGTCCAGCACCCGCCGCTCTCGACCGACTGGGACGCGTGGGTCGCCACGTGGAACGACACGCTCGGCGCGAACCTCCTCGGGCCGGCGCACACCTCCTACTGGGCCGCGCGGCACCTCGGGGAGGGCGGTCGCATCGTGAACATCGGCTCGCGCGGCGCGTATCGCGGTGAGCCGAACGCGCCCGCGTACGGCGCCGCGAAGGCGGGTCTCCACCAGCTCACCCAGTCGCTCGCGGTCGCGCTCGCCCCGCGCGGCATCAGCGTGCTCGGGATCGCGCCCGGCTTCGTCGAGACCGCGATGGCGCGACCTCACCTCCAGGGCGCGGCCGGTGACGCGGTGCGCGCGCAGAGCCCCTTCGACCGCGTGGCCACGGTGGACGAGGTCGCCTACTGGGTGCTCTGCGCCTGCATGCCCGACGCGGCGTTCGCGTCGGGCGCGATCATCGACGTCAACGGCGCGAGCTATCTGCGCAGCTGAGCTCGCGGTGTGCGCTAACGTTCCACCATGTGCCGCCGTCCCTGGCCGCTGCTCGTCCTCTTCGCGTTGGGGTGCGGAGCGAAGTCCGGGATCGGGACGCCGCCGCCGTGCGCGACGGTCGACGACTGCGCGCCGGTGCCCTTCTGCGGGCCCGTGCCGGCCTGCCTCGATGGCTACTGCGCGCTCGGCGAGCCCCGCGTCTGCGACGACGGGAGCGCCTGCACGGAGGACGCCTGCGACGAGGCCGCGCGCGCGTGCGTCTTCGCGATCCGCGACGGCGACCGCGACGGCTACGGCGACGCCTCGTGCGGCGGCGACGACTGCGACGACGCCGATCCGAGCGTGCACCCGGGCGCGCTCGAGCGCTGCACGGGCGGGGTCGACGAGGACTGCGACGCGCGCACCGACTGCTCGGACCTCGACTGCGCGGGAGACCCCGCGTGCGAGGGCTGCATGCCCGAGGGCTGCCTCGACGGCCTCGACGACGACTGCGATGGCCTCGTCGACTGCGCGGACTCCGACTGCGCGGACGACCCCGAGTGCTGCCGGCCCTCCGAGGTCCGCTGCGCCGACGCGCGCGACGACGACTGCGACGGGCTCGTGGACTGCCTCGACGACGACTGCATGCGCGACCCGCGCTGCTGCGTCGCCACCGACGAGGTCTGCAACGGCCTCGACGACGACTGCGATGGCGTCGCGGACGACGGCGTGGGTTGCTACTTCCTCGACGGAGAGCCCCTCGCCGCGATCACCACGACCACGTGCGGGCGCGCCTGGTACTCGTACGGCGACCCCGACACCGCGAGCGCGAACCCGGTCCCCGACGTGCGACGCGCCGACGAGGTGGTGCTGCTCGTCCAGGAGGGGCCGTGCGGCGCGAACGTCGCGGTGATCGCGGACACCACCAACGACGGCGACGGAGGCCGCCTCACCGCGGCGCTGTCGATCACGCCGCGCACGGCCGGCGGCATCGTGCAGAGCGACGAGGCCGGCCCGCGGCCCGAGTGCAGCTACGACGCGCGCGCGGGCCGCGGCTCGTGCGACTGGCGCTGGGAGCCGTGCTGCACCGACGGCGTCCTGCTCGGCGAGATGACGGAGGACTTCTGCGTCGAGGTGACGTTGACGCTCCCCGAGGGGGTGCGCCGCGTGTTCGTCCTCGACGGCGTCGACCCCCCGATCGAGCGCTCGTTCGGGGAGCCGATCGAGATCTGCGGTCAGCGCGTGCCGGCGGTGCCCTGAGCCGCGCCCGACGGATCCGCCGCGCGCGGCCAGCGCAGCGCATGCAGGGCGGCCATCGCCGGGAACAGGAGCGAGCTGACGCCGAAGGGGATCATCCCGTTGGCGAACACCACGCCGGTCGCGAAGAGGAAGGTCGGGACCATCCACCACGCCCCGATGCGGGTGGTCCGGTTCGGGAGGAGCAGGAGCCCGCCGACGAGCTGCACGACGCCGAAGGCGATCGTCATGGCGTCGGAGAACCCGACCGCGCGGAAGATGACCATCTCCTCTTCCATCTGCGCGAGCTTGACGACGCCGGTGGAGATCGAGAGGAGGGTCAGCGCGACCCGGTTGATCCAGAGCAGGATCTTCACGCGAAGCTCACTTCGAGGCGCGCGATCCGGCCACCGCGGACGGTGCACACGTCGACGCCGCGGACGGGCGCCTCGAAGACGGGCGACGTGCACGTCCATTCGCTGCGCACGACGTCGCCGTCCACGTCGATGCGGTTCACCTCGAGCGCGAGGTCGGGCGGCGCGTGGTCCCAGCTCTCGCGGATGCACGCCTCGATCGCGGCGCGGCCCTCGTGGGTCCGCGAGGCGCCGGTGAACGGCTCCACGTAGACGGCGTCGTCGACGAACAGCGCGAAGAGCGCGTCGGCGGCGTCACGGCCGGTCTGCATGGCGGCGAAGTAGCTCTGGACGACTTCGGTCGGGGTCATGCGGCCAAGCTAGTTGTCCCGTGGAGGGGAGCCAATCCATCCTTGGATGGATGCGGCCCGACGCCGAAGCGCTCGAGCGCCTGCGCGAGGCCCTCGACGCGGTCCGCCACGCGCGAGGCCGGACGATCCCCCGCGACGTGCTCGCGCGCCTCGCCCGCGCGTTGCCCGACGGCGTGGGGATGACGGTGGACTTCGACGCGGCCGAGCAGCTCGGGCACCCGATGGTGATCCTGCGCCCCACCGATCGACGCGCCGATCCGACGTTCGACACGTTGAGCCCACGCGAGCGCGAGGTCGCGGGCCTCGTCGCGGCGGGCCTGCGCAACAAGGACATCGCGCTCGCGCTCGGGATCGCGCTCGGCACGGTCAAGGACCACGTCCACCGCATCCTCGACAAGACCGGCCTCGACGGCCGCGCCGCGATCGCCGCAGCGTGGACCCGCCACGAGGGTTGAAGCTCCCCTCGAGAAGACAGTTAGTTCGGCGGCGTGGCCTCGACGAACACGAGCGCCTCGCCCGGCTCGGCCATCAGGTCGGACAGCTCGACGGCCTCCTCGCCGATGTCGTAGGGCACGGTGCAGCTGACCGGGTCGCCCTTCTCGTGCTCGATCCGCACGAGGATCGCGCTCGAGATCGGCTCGCCGTCGTCGCCCTCGAGGGTGACGTCCGCGCAGACCGCGATCGCGCGCCAGCGCCCCTCGGCGACCGCCTCGCGCAGGCCCCCGTAGAGCGCGGCGATGATGACGTCGTCGGGGGAGTCGTCGTCTTCGGCGTCCTCGGGCTCGATGTGGAAGATCTCTCCGTCCTCGCGCTGCACGGCCATCGCGAAGGGCGCGAACTCGGTGTGCTCGGCGAGCATGTCGGTCGCGACGTCGATCGCGCCGTTGAGGAGCGAGTTCATGTCTTCCTGGGGGGAGCTCATGGGCGCGCAGCGTGATCGAACGCCTCCTGTTCGGCAAACCCCCGCGCTACGTTGTCCGCATGGACGCCGATCGGGCCCGTGGCGAGCGCCTCATCGAGACCATCCGGTCCTCGATCATCGGAGACGAGCAAGTGATCGACGGGCCCTACGGGCCCCGTCGGGTGACCTACGCCGACTACACCGCGTCGGGGCGCTCGCTCTCGTTCCTGGAGGAGTTCATCCAGCAGGAGGTCCTCCCGTTCTACGCGAACACCCACACCGAGGCGTCCGGGACGGGGCTCCAGACCACGCGCTTCCGGGAGGACGCGCGCGAGATCATCCGCGCGTCGGTGGGCGCGGACGAGCGCGACGTCGTCATCTTCACGGGCTCGGGGGCGACGGGCGCGATCCACAAGCTCATCGACGTGCTCGGCCTGCGGATCCCTCACGAGCTCGATCACCGCTACGGGCTCCAGGAGCAGATCCCGGCCGCCGAGCGGCCGGTCGTGTTCATCGGTCCCTTCGAGCACCACTCCAACGAGCTGCCGTGGCGCGAGTCGATCTGCGACGTCGTGACCATCGCCGAGGACGCGGACGGCCACCCCGACCTCGCCCACCTCGAGGAGGAGCTCGCGCGGTACGGCGATCGGCCGCTCAAGATCGGCAGCTTCAGCGCGGCCTCGAACGTGACCGGGATCGGCTCGGACACGCGCGCGATCGCCGCGCTCCTGCACCGCTACGGGGCGCTCTCCTTCTGGGACTTCGCCGCGGCCGGGCCCTACGTGAAGATCGAGATGAACATGGCCGACGAGCAGCCCGACGGGCACCTCGTCTACAAGGACGCCGCGTTCCTGTCGCCGCACAAGTTCATCGGCGGCCCCGGCACGCCGGGGATCCTCGTGGCCAAGCGCAAGCTCTTCCGCAACCGCGTCCCCTCGGTCCCGGGCGGCGGCACCGTCGCGTACGTGAACCCGAACGAGCACCGCTACCTCGAGAACCCGGAGGTCCGCGAGGAGGGGGGCACGCCGGCCATCGTCGAGTCGATCCGCGCCGGCCTCGTGTTCCAGCTCAAGGGCGCGGTCGGCGAGGCCCTGATCCGCGAGAAGGAGCACGCGCTGATCCGGCGCGCGATCCAGAGCTGGGGCCAGAACCCGGCCATCCGGATCCTCGGCAACCCGGACGCCTGGCGCCTGAGCATCGTCTCGTTCGTGGTGCGGCACGGCGACCGCTACCTCCACCACAACTTCGTGGCGGCGCTGCTCAACGACCTGTTCGGGATCCAGGCGCGCGCGGGCTGCTCGTGCGCGGGGCCCTACGGCCACCGCCTGCTCGGGATCGACCTGGCCACGAGCCGCGCCTTCGAGCGCGAGATCGTCGGCGGCTGCGAGGGCATCAAGCCGGGCTGGGTCCGCGTCAACTTCAATTACTTCCTCAGCGAGCCCGTCTTCGACTTCCTCATCGACGCGGTGCACCTCGTCGCGCGCGAGGGCTACAAGCTCCTGCCCCACTACCGGTTCGAGGCCCACACGGGCCTGTGGCACCACCGCGACGGCAGCCCGACGCCCAAGATGCGGCTCCACGACGTGACGTACCGGTCCGGCAAGCTCGAGTACCGCTCGCGCCACGCGACGGAGCCCGAGTGGGTCCTCACGAGCTACCTCGACCAGGCGCGCGCGATCATCGACGACGCGGTCCGCGAGACCCGGGACGCCGACGGTGAGCCGCTGAGCGAGGACTTCGAGTCGCTGCGCTGGTTCCCGCTGCCGGCCGACATCGTCGCCGAGCTCCGCGGCGAAGAGGTCTGCGCCACGCAACAACCCTTGCACTTGCGTTGAGGGGCCGGTCAGGTCGGGGCGGGGGGCACCGACGAGCGCGGGGCGACCACCGGGATCCCGTCCGCCGCGGCCGCCTCGAGGAGCGCCTCGAGCAGCTCGTTCATGTCGCGGTGGCGCGTCTCGGGGGAGTGCTTGAGGGCGAGGTCCACCGCCGCCGCGACGGCCTTGGGCGCGTCGGGCGCGAGCTCGCGCAGGCGCGGGGCCTCGTTCATGAGGATGAACATCACCATCATCGTCGGGTTCGGGTCGACCGCGTAGGGGAGCCGGCCCGCGATCGTGCGGAAGAGGATCACGCCCATGCCCCAGACGTCGGACGCGGGCGTCAGCTCCGAGACGCCGCGCATCTGCTCGGGCGACATGTAGCCCGGCGTCCCGAGCGTGCTCCCGGCCTGCGTCTGGAGGACGGAGTTCTCGAGGAGCTTCGCGATCCCGAAGTCGAGGAGCTTGGGGACCTCCTCGCCGTCGGGGCCGCGTGACAAGAAGACGTTCTCGGGCTTGAGGTCGCGGTGGATGATCCCCCGCGCGTGCACGACCGAGAGCGCCTCGATGATCGGCAGCAGGATCCGGAGCGCCTCCGCGGGCTCGAGGTGGCCCTCGCGCTTCAGC
>JACKEC010000023.1 GCA_020633195.1 Sandaracinaceae bacterium
CCCTCAGCTCAGCTCAGCTCGGCGAGCTGGGCGGCGAGCTTGGCGCCCCGGTCGGGGTCGACCATCGAGACGTAAGCGATCTTGCCCCGCAGCCAGGCCTCGAAGTGCGGGTGGTCGTCGCGGTTCTGGGCCGCGAGGCCCGTCTTCTTCGCGTTGTTGAGGATCGCGCGCAGGCGGCGGACCTCCTCGCGCGGGACCGCGAGGCGCTCGTTGACGACGACGCCGGTCACCGTCTGGCGGCCGCCCTTGCGCTGCACGCGGCCCTTCTTCTCGTTCACGCGGAAGCCCTCGTCCTGCACGATGTGGCGGACGTGCGCGAAGAGGCGGCCGACCGTGTCGCGCTGGCCCGCGGGCGCGCTGAACGTGAGGTCGTCGGCGTAGCGCGTGTACGTCCAGCCGAGCTTCTTCGCGAGGCCGGCCATGCGCCGATCGAGCTTGCGCGCGACGAGGTTGCTCAGCGCCGGGCTCGTGCACGCGCCCTGCGGCAGGCCGCGCCGGCCGACCGCCACGAAGTAGGGCCGACCCGCGTAGGTCAGGCGCCGGCGCGGCGCCTCCGTGGTCAGGAGCGCGAGCACCGTCGCGACCGCCGGCGAGTAGCCGAGCGAGGTGAACAGCCCGCGCACGCGCGCGAACGTGATGGTCGGGAAGAAGTCCTCGAGGTCGAGGTTCACGACCACGTCGCGACCCACGTGCGGCGCGGCGTTGGTCACGGTCGAGCGGCCGGGGACGAAGCCGTGGGCGGGGGCCTCGAGCGCCACCTTCTTCAGGATGTTCTCGTGGATCCACGACTGCGCGGCGCGCAGCTCGGCCTTGGGTGCGCTGAGCAGGCGCGTGCCGCCGCTGCGCTTCGGGATCTCGAAGAAGCTGTAGTGCCCCGCGGGCGCCGCCTCGTCGTGGAACGCGAGCCAGCGGAGCCGCGAGACGGTCACGCCGAGGGCGTCCGCGACGTCGGCGGGCGCGGCGAGCAGCGGAAGCCCCTGCGACTCGAGGCGCTCGATGTTGGATCGGCGATCGTGGAGCTGCCCGCTGACCCCGCGGCCGAGGTAGACGATGTCGGTCGCCTTGCGGTGGGCGACGTCGGCGCGTTGCTTCTCGGCGCGCGCCTTCGCCTCCTCCTTGAGGCGCGCCTTCTTCTGCTTCGCCTCCTCGCGGAGCTGGAGGATCGCGGCGTCGGCGCTCTTGGCCGCCGCGGCGCGCGCGAGCTTCGCCGCGTCCTTGTGCTTCAGCCACAGATCCCCGATGCGGTGGATCTCCTCGATCTGCTCTTCGGTGAAGAAGCCGCGAAGGATGAGCCCTCGATCGACGAGCGCCGTCCGCTCGTCGCTCTGCGGCGGGATGACGTCGACGCGCCCGATCCAGGCGGTGCGCCAGGGGACGATCTTCATCGCGCGCGCGCGCAGCTCGGCGGCGGTCAGCGACATCAGATCGCCCGCGTCCCACGGGTCGAACCACTTCCGCTTCTTCTTCTCTTTCTTCTTCGCCTTCTGCGGCGCGGCCTTCGGCGCGGTGGGCGCGGGCGCGTTCACCCGCGTCGACGGCGTCACGCCGGCGACCGGCTGCCCGACGCGGTGGTAGATCCAGACCGCGCGCCCCGCGACGATCTGCTCGGTGCCCGTGTAGCCGTGCTTGTCGAGGAGGCCCGCCTCGACCCAGCCGTCGACGTAGGGCGCGATCTCCATCGAGCCGAGCTCGGGCATCCGCGCGCGGACCGCGTCGGCGACGTTGACCCACGAGAACGGCTCGCCGGTTTGCATGCGCGCGACCATCGCGTCGCGCACCGCGTCGTCGATGGGGTCGTCCTCCTCGGGCGGCTCGCCCGTGAAGAACCGCTTCACATCGTCCCAGAACCCCATCGTTCAGACTCCACGATCGACGAGCGAGAGGAGAGGCGTACCCATCGGAGATCGACTTCTGTCCGTGGACCACGTTCGATCACCAAGGGGCTGCGTGCCCCGTGCGCGAACAGAATCTCCCGATTCGTCTCTCGTGTTCGCGCACGGGGCACGGCAGCCCCAAACGAACATCGGACGTGGGAGAGCATGGAAGGGCAACCTCCACCGCGGCGTAACGCCGCGGCATGATGAGCTCGGTCTCGTCTCGGTACGTCTCTCCTCTCGAACGTCGATCGTGATCATCGCGCCCCCCCGATGCCGGTGGAGGCCATCGAAGGGTCGTCGACCGTCAGCGTCAGCCGCAGCGCGACCAGGTGACGGCAGGGGCCCTTCTTCAGCTTGAACTTGTAGTGGTGCGAGCAGCCGCAGCTCGCGCGGCTCAGCACGCGGTCGAGATCGAACAGCCCCTCGACCTCGTAGCTCCCGACGCGCGCCATCACGTGACGGCGCCCGCGATCGAGCGGGGCGTCGCTGGTGACCGTGACCGCGCGCGCGACGAAGAGCTTGCGGCCCTCCGTGAGCTCGGGCGGCTCGGGGCCGAGCTGCGCCTCGCCGAGCTCGACGTCGACGACCTGCCGGAACCGGTAGGCGCCCGTCGAGTAGTCGAACACGGCCTGGCCCAGCTCGCAGACGCGGTGCATCGCCGCGCGCGCGGTCGAGACGTCCGTCCCCACCGCGCCGGCGAGCTCGGCGGGCGTCAGCGCGCGCTCCGAGCGCAGCTCGCGGAGGCACCGCTCGACGGTCGCCGGATCGGGCTGCCACTCGCCGCTGAGGAGCTGCAGGTTGCCGCCGCTCGTCCAGTCGTTGGCGGTCCAGCCGCTCAGCGCGAGCACGAAGCGCAGCTCGCCGCAGTACGCGACCCAGACGCTCGGCATGCCGCTGCCGAGCAGGTGCACCTCGACCCGCTCCACGAGCGGCAGGACGCGCGCGAGGCTGAGGAGGCGCCGGCGACCCCAGACCTTGATCGTCTCGGGCTTGTCGCCGCGGTACGGCGCGCCGCGGCTCTCGACCACGACCTCCCACGGCTCGAGCACGAGGCGCGGCGGCCGGCCGGGCGCGAGCTCGAAGCGGATGCTGCGCGGGCCGCGCTTCTCGCGGTTGCGCACGAGGTGCGCGAGCAGCGAGTAGATCACGTCGACGTCGAGCTGCACCGTGCGCGAGGGGAGCGCGGTCGCCGCCGAGATCTGCCCGAAGCCGCGGAGCCACGACGGCGGCAGGTCGATCTTCTCCTCGCGGTAGTCGCCCTGACCCTCGACCTCGACCTCGAAGCCGCGCGGGTCGACCTTGAGCCGCGTCTCCCGGTACGAGCGCAGGGTCTGGAAGTGCTCGAAGAGCCGCATCGAGTAGTCGACGTTGGTGGTGCCGACGCTCGCGTCCTGCTTGCCGCGGAAGCCGTCGCGGTCGAGTATCAGGCAGCCGTAGCTCGACTCGTCCTTCGCGAAGCACTCGAAGAACACGACGTCGTCGGCGACGGTGACGATCGGGTCGCACGGCACGAGGTGGCGGAACAGCTCCGGGTCCTCGCGCATGAGCTCCCACGCCCACTGCCGTCGCTTCTGCCAGTAGATGCCGTGGAGGCGCCGGAACTCGCTCTCGAGGTTCGCCGGCGGCGCCTCGGGCTTCCGGCTGATCTTCTCCATCTCCTGGTCGAGCAGCTGCTTGCGCAGCTCGGCCTCCTCGAGGGCCTTCTGCGCCTGGAAGGCCTCGTAGGCGGCGCGGTCCTTCTTCGGGAAGCGCAGGTCGCCGATCACCACGTCGTGGAGCGCGCTGATCGCCTCCCGGAAGCGCAGCGGGTCGCGCAGCTCGCCGTCGAAGTAGACCGGCTCGCGGCCGAGGTTCGGCTGGAAGGCCAGCGTGCTCCGGTAGGGGCCGCCCGAGACGCCGCTGCGGCCGAGGTAGTTGAGCGAGTACCTCACGCGCCCAGCTCCAGCTCGGGGATGTGCTCGGCGACCTTGTCGAGGAGCGCGGGCGCCTCGAACGCGGCGCGCGCGACGGCGGCGAGCGCCGACCGCCGCTCGGCCTCGCGGACCGAGCGCAGCGCGACGCGCAGGATCGGGAGCAGCTCGTCGGCGCGGGCCGGCTCGGCGACGACGCGCGTCGCGATCTGCTCGAGCGAGCGGCGCTTGGCGCGGCTGCCGCGGTAGGGCGAGAGCAGCGTGCTCGCCCACACGTGCGCGACCCGCTCGGGCGGGAGCACCCGCATGCGCGCCTCGAGGTGCTTCACGAGGAAGGCCCGGACCTCGGGGTAGGGCGACTCGCTCAGCGCGAGCCAGAGCGCGGGGTCGTCGGCGTGCTTCTCGCCCGGCGCCATCAGCGAGAGCGCGATCTCGCGCACGTCCGGGTGGCGCGCGTCGACGAGCATGCGGGCGTGGTCGGCTGTCCCGAGCTCGCCCCGGACGTGCTCGAGGAGCCACCGCACGGCCTCCTCGCGGACGTGCGTCGACTCCGCGTCGGCGAGCGCCATCAGCGTCGCGAGCTGCTCGCTCGTCGTGATCGAGCGCTCCTTCAGCCAGCGCAGCGCGAGCTCGGCGGTCGGCGCCGCGCGGAGGCCGCCGAGGTGCACGAGCTGCTCGAGGCCGAGCCGGTCCGAGGTGACGTAGCGCTCGACGAGCGCGCAGATCTTCGGGAGCACCTCGAGGTTGTCGAGCCCGAGGAGGTCCATCCAGTCGTCGACGCGGAAGGTGCCGAAGCCCTTCGCGCCGTCGACGAGGTTGGCCGCGAACACCTGCACGTCGCCGTAGGGGCTCATCAGGAGCGGCTTGAGCTGCGCGGCCCGCAGCGAGGCGAGCGCCTCGGGCTCCTCGCGCTCGAGCCAGCGCTCGAGGAAGCGGCGCACGTAGAGGCAGTCCGAGCGGAACAGCAGCCGCAGCAGCGGCTCGGCCTGACCGCGCCACGCGTCGGGGTTCAGGGGCGCGGGCGCGAGCTCGAGGAGCTGCCGCCCCGGGGCGATCCGTAGATCGCGGGAGCTCCGCACGAGCACGTCGGAGCCGTAGTAGAGGAGGTTGGTGAGCCCGTAGACGTCGACCACGTGCTCGGCCTTCTCGACGTCGGCCTCGGTGTAGATGCTCAAGGTGTATTGCGCCGCCTCGAGGAACCGCGCGGGGTCTTTGTAGGCCATCGCGCGGAGCCAGCGGAAGGCGCGGCGGCGCAGGTAGGCGCGGGTCTTTCGCGAGAAGTAGGGCCCGCGGAGGCGCCAGTTGGCGTTCTTGGGCGCCGCGTTCAGGAGGTCCCAGAACTCGCGGGTCTGGGCGCGCTTGGGGTGGGGCTTCACCGCGACGCGGAGGCTGACCTTGCGGGTCTCGCGGTCCTGCCAGCTCCAGCGATCGACGACGCGGATCTCGTGGCGATCCATCCCGTCGAAGGCGCGGAACAGGTGCGCCATGAGGCGGTCGTCCTTCCTCTCCTCGGCGAGGCGAAGGAGCGCGCGGACGAGCGCGCGGTGCCGGCCGCGATCGCAGCCGTCGTCGACGTAGGCGAGCAGCGCCTTGCGCGCCCAGGGGCGCGGGTCGGCGATCCAGCGCGGGGCCAGCGCCTTGAGCTTGCCGTCCGCGGTGCACGCGTACAGCGCGTCGAGGAACCTGTCGTCCCCGTTCTCGAAGTGCTCCTCGAGGAGGAGCGTGCTCTGGCTGAGGGTCGCCATGACGCGTCGCCGGGATACCACCCGATCGGCTCGAAGGTCTACGACCCGGATCCGGGAGTCTTCCCTCCCCGCGGCCGCGAGCCGAGATCGAGTAGACTAGGCCGCATGGCGAACCCCGTCGAAGGCGGCTGCGCGTGTGAGGCGGTCCGCTACCGCCTCGTCGAGCGCCCACTGTTCGTGCACTGCTGCCACTGCACCTGGTGCCGGCGCGAGAGCGGCAGCGCCTTCGCGATCAACGCGCTGATCGAGACCTCGTTCGTCGAGCTGCTGGAGGGCCGCCCCAAGCGCGTCCCGCTGACGAGCGCGAGCGGCAAGGGGCAAGACGTCATGCGTTGCGAGGTGTGCGGCACCGCGGTCTGGAGCCACTACGCGGGCAAGCGCGACGCGCTCGCGTTCATCCGCGTGGGCACCCTCGACGACCCGAGCGTCGCGCCGCCCGACATCCACATCTTCACGTCCTCGAAGCTCCCGTGGGTGGTGCTGCCCGAGGGCGTGACGGCGGTCGAGGAGTACTACCGCCGCTCGGAGCACTGGCCGGCCGAGAGCTACGCGCGCTACCAGGCGCTCGCGTAGCCCCGGGGCCCCCGCTCAGAACTGGATCGTGGCCTCGCGGTGGCCCCGCTGCGCGAGGTGGCGCCGGGAGCGATAGAACTCGCGCCACAGGTAGAGGTAGCCCTGGAGCAGGCGATCGGGGCTCATCTGCTTGGGCTGGAACACGACGTTGGCGTCGTTGTACTTCGACCACCGGCGGTGGAGAATCCTCTCCTCACCGAGCAGCTGCGCCCACGCAGGGGTGCCCGGGTAGGGCGTGAAGATCGCGAACTCCGCCTTCTGCAGCTTCGCCGCGTCAGCGACCTCGAGCATGTGGTCGAAGACACCCTCGTCGTCGTCCTCGTTGCCGACGAGGAACGAGGTGTAGGGGTCGATGCCATGGTCGTGGCACTTCCGGATCGCGTCGATCGCGCGGCCTCGCTGCTTCTCGTCGCGACCCGTGAAGGCGGCGCGGGTGATCGGGTCGAACCCACCGACCACGTAGAACATGCGGATCCCGGCGGCGTGGAGCCTGTCGAGGATGCGGCCCGGGGTCGCGAGGATCATCGGCATGCTGATGCCGACGTAGCTGACCGAGGCCTCCCGGTCGCGCTCGGCGAGCGCGTCGAGGAGATCCAACAAGCCGCGCTGCGCGCCGCTCGCCGGGAAGAAGCTCGTGTCCTCGGTGAGCGACGCGAGCTTGCCGTGGGCTTCGAGCTGCTCGATCTGCCCCATCGCGTGCTCGAGGGGGAGCACGCGGAGCCTCTTGCCGAGGCTCGCGGGGATCGCGCACGCGTGACAACGAAGCATGCAGCCTCGTGACAGCTGCACGGGGTAGTCGTCGGGGTGGTACGCGTCGCCCTCCTTGTCGAGGTAGAGGTCGACGCGCGGCAGCGGCAGGCTCGCGGGGTCCACGTCCGAGCTCGCCCGGTAGCGCGGCCTCAGCTCACCGCGCTCGAAGTCCTCGAGGAGCGCGGGCCACACACCCTCGCCCTCGCCGACGACCACGGCGTCCGCGTGAGGGGCCACCACCTCGGGCATGACCGACGGGAAGATCCCGCCCATGACGACGGCCTTCCCGCGGGCCCGGAACGCGTCGGCGATCTCCATCGCGCGCTCCGCGGAGGGGGTGAAGCAGGAGATCGCGACGAGATCCACGTCGTCGTCGAAGCCGGGGTCCTCGACGCGGTCGTCACGGAAGTCGAGCGCCCAGCGGGGTGGGGTGCTCGCGGCGAGGTACGCGATCCCCAGCGACGGCGGGCCGAAGTACTCGTCGCAGGGGACGTGCTCGCGCAGCTCGGGGTGAGCCTCCGCGTGACGCTGGAAGCTCGCGTAGACGAAGCGGACCTTCACGCGCGCACCTCCGACGACGGCGACGCGTCCAGGCGCCGCTCGACCCACGGCTCCACGAGGAGCGCGTCTCGCGCGCTGCGCTCGGGGGCGCCCGCGGCCGCGACGATCCATCGCTCCGCCCGATCGAGCTGATCCTCCGCGGCCTGGTGAGCGAGGGCGCGCTCGGGGGAGCGAGACGCGAGGCACGCCGACGCCGCTGCGAGGGCGATGTCCGCGCGGGCGAACGCCTGCAGCAGCGTCTGCGCTCGCACGCCCGCGAGGCCGTGGATCTCACGGGCGCGGATGAGCGCCACCTCGAGGTGCGCGTCGACGTCGTCGAAGCGAGCCGCGAGCGGGCCGTCGTGCTCGTGGAGGCGCCGGCGCTCCGCGCTCGACTCGGCCGCGTAGAGGGCCGTGCCGAGGCGCGCGAGCAGGACCTCGTTGGCGCCCTCGAAGATCCGGGTGACGCGCGCGTCCCGGAGCATGCGCGCGACGCCCGAGCCCTCGAGGTAGCCGAGCCCGCCGTGTAGTTGGATCGCGCGGTCGCACAGGTCGAAGGCGCCCTCGCTGCAGACGATCTTCGCGGCCGTCGCGAGGTGCGAGAGCTCGTCGCCTCGGCGCTCGGCGCGGCCCGCGGCCATCACCAGCGCCTGCATCGCGAAGCTCTCGCGCAGCATCGCTGCGACGTGCTGCCGCACCGACGGGAACGACAGCAGCGGGCGCCCGAACTGGCGCCGCGTGCGGACATGCTCGAGCGCCGCGTCGGTCGCCGCGACGGCGGTGCCGACGCAGCCGGCGGCCATCAGCGTGCGGCCCCACTCGAGCGCGGCGAGCGCGTCGGACGCGCCCGCCCCCGGCTCGCCCAGGACGTGGTCGGCGGGCACGCGGACGCCGTCGAAGCGAACGGTCACCGTCGACGAAGCGCGCAGCCCGAGCTTGTGCTCCTCCGGACCGACGGTGACGCCGGGGGTGTCGCGCGGGACGAGCACGAGCGCCTGTCCCCGCGCGCCGCCACGGTCGGGCGTGCGCGCCAGGATGGTGAAGAGGCCCGCGAAGCCTCCGTTGGTGACGAAGTGCTTCTCGCCTTCGACGACCACGTGGTCGCCGTCGAGGGTGGCGAGGGTCGCCGCGCGCGTGAGATCGGAGCCGGCGCCGGCCTCCGTCGCGGCGAAGGACGCGATGACCTCCCCCGCGGCCAAGCGTGGCAGCCACCGCGCCCGGAGCGCGTCTCCGCCGCGGTCGATGAGCGGCCGGACGCCGAGCCCGTTGTGGAGGCCGACCGTCGTGGCGAGCGATCGATCGGAGCGCGCGAGCTGGGTCACCACCGAGCAGCAACCCGCGAGGCCGAGCTCGAGGCCGCCCCACCGCTCGGGGATCGAGAGCCCGAAGAGCCCGAGCTCCGCGACCTTGGCGAGCATCGCGTCCGAGATCCGCCCCCCGGCCTCCAGGCTCCCGGCGTCCACCTCGCGTCGCAAGAAGCGTCGGAGCTGAGCCTCGACGAGCGGGAGCGCGTCGGCGTCAGGCATTCGCGGCCACCGTGCGCTCTACGAACGCGCAGGCGTCCTCGACCGTCTCGAGCTCGAGCGCCTCCTCCATCGGGAGCTCGAGGCGGAGCTCCTCCCCGAGGAGGGAGAGCAGCTCGAGGCTCTGCAGCGAGTCGAGCCCGAGGTCTTCGCGCAGGCGCTGCGGGGGCCGGACGGTGTCGACCTGGACCTCGAGGATCTCGGCGATCAGCTCGATCGTGCGGGAGCGGCGTCCATCGGGGGTCTCGAGCATGCGTCTCGTCCTTTCGGTGTGCGCAAGTAGCCTTGCGATTCGAACCAAGCGTGGGCCCGGTCGAGGGAAGCCTCGAGCGGGCGCGCCACGAAGCCGAGGTCGCGCGCGGCGGCCGCCGAGGAGACGGGCTGGCCGTGCTCGACGAGGTCCACGAGCTCGCGCGGGACGGCGACGCGTCCCCGTCGGGTGGCCGCCTCGCGCTCTTCGCGGTCGGCCCGCTCGCGGGCCTCGGCGAGGGGGATCGGCTCGGGCAGCGCGCCGCCGTAGCGTGCCCGAACGGTCGTGAGCAGGTCGGAGACCCGGACCGCGTGACCTCCCAGGCAATAGCGAGCGCCGGCGGCTCCCATCCGGGCCGCCTCCACGTGAGCGCGGGCGACGTCTGCGACGTCGACGAGGTCGACGGTGCCGTCCACCCAGAACGGGAGCTCCCCGCGCACCACGCCGACGATGAGCCGCCCGGTCCCCACGCGCGCGTCCCACGGGCCGACGCAGCCGGACGGGATCATCGTCACGACCCGGAGACCGCGGCCGACGAACCGCTCCACCTCGCGCTCCATCGCCCACTTCACGGCCCTGTAGGTCGAGCCCTCGGGCCGCCGGGGCGGGACGTCGCCCTCGTCGACCGCGCGCCCCTCCACATGGGCGAGGGAGCCTGTCGACGACGTGTACACCAAGCCCGGCACGTCGGCTCGGAGCGCCGCGTTCGCCACCGCCCGCGTCTGCTCCACCCCCCGCGCGATCTCGCGCGCCGGGTCCAGGGAGTATCGGGGGTAGTGTCCCGCCGCCATGAACACGGCGTCCTGGCCGCGCATCGCCCCGCGGAGCTGATCGGGCTCGTCGAAGTCCACGCGGACGCGCTCGACCTCGCGGGACCGGAGGAACAGCGTGATCGAGTGCCGGCGCACGGGGACGCGCACCTCCCAGCCACCGGCGAGGAGCGCGTCGACGAGGTTCAGGCCCACGAAGCCCGTGCCGCCGATCACGAGGGCGCGCTTCACGACGCCCTCGACCACGCGTCCCGGCACGCGGACCGCCGCACCTTGCCGCTCGTCGTCCGCGGGATCGCGCCGAGCGGCCACAGCGCGACCTCGTCGACGCCCACGCTCAGCGCGTCGAGGACGCGGCCGCGGATGGCCTTCGCGACGCGGGCCCGCGTGTCCGGATCGCGCTCCGTGACCTCGACGACGACGACCAGCGCGTCCGTCCCGCGCCGCTCGTCGGAGACCGCGAACGCGGCCGCGGCGCCCCGCACTGCGGGATCCAGGAGCGCGATCTGCTCGACGTCGTCCGGGTACACGTTGCGGCCGGACTGCACGATCAGGTCCTTCGCCCGGCCTTTCACGTAGAGCTCGCCGCCATGCACGAAGCCGAGATCACCGGTACGCAGCCAGCCGTCGTCGAGGCTCGCGGCGCTCGCGTCCGCGCGTCGGAAGTAGCCTCGCATCACCGAAGGTCCGCGGGTCTGGATCTCGCCCACGACGCCCGCGTCGACCGGCCCTCCTGCCCCCGCGATCCGCACCTCGGCACCTGCCGCGGGGACACCGACGGAGACCAGCGCGCGCCCGCCGTGGTCGACCTCCACCGCGCGCCCACGCTCGAGCGCGGTCACGTCGAAGCGGGTCTCTCGCGGGCCCCGCCCCGGCGGCGGCGCGGTCACCACGAGGGT
This sequence comes from Sandaracinaceae bacterium, assembly GCA_020633195.1. Classification (GTDB taxonomy): domain Bacteria; phylum Myxococcota_A; class Polyangia; order Polyangiales; family Sandaracinaceae; genus JACKEC01. Next base: position 10,838 of record JACKEC010000023.1, read on the forward strand.
GCTCTCGGCCAGCCCATAGACGGGCGTGAACGCGTCCCGTCGGAACCCCGCCCTCGCGAAGCGATCGGAGAAGCCGTCCAGCGTAGCCGCATACACCGTCTCCGCGCCGTTGAGCGCGGCGCGCCAGCCGTCGAGCCTGAGCTCGTCGGGCCGATCGATGCGGCTGGTGCACAGGGCGTACGCGAAGTTCGGCGCCGGCGAGATCGTGGCGCCGACCTCGCCGAGCGTGTGCAGCCATCGGCGCGGCCGCATGATGAAGGCCTCCGGCGCGAGCGAGTGGACCTCGAACGGCCGCGTCACCGGCGTGCAGATCGCACCGATGAGCCCCATGTCGTGGAAGACGGGGAGCCAGCTCAGACCCACGTCGTGCGGCTCGATCGCGAGCGCCTCTGCGATGGCGAGCGTGTTCGCGGCGAGGGCCCGGTGGGTGATCTCCACGCCCTTCGGATCGCCGCTCGTGCCCGAGGTGTACTGCAGCAACGCCAGGTCGTCGGCGTCTACGCCCGGCCATCGCGTGGGCGCGCGGGGCGTGCCGAGCGCCTCGGGATCGAGCATCCCGCGGAGGCGCGCCGTGAGCCCGGCGTGCGCTCCGGCGGCCCGCGCGTAGCGGCCGGTCGACACGAGCAGGCGAGCGTCCGCGTCGGTCACGATCCGGTCGAGCCGCTCGATCGTTCGATCCAGCCGTCCGAACGTCAGCGGCGTCGGCAGCGGCACCGGGACCGCCCCTGCGAGCTGCGCGCCGAGGAAGGCGCCCACGAAGTCCTTCGACGTCGGCAACAGGATGGGGACGCGGTCGCCGCGTCGCGCGCCGGCCGCGAGCATCGCCGCGGCCCACCGCCGCGCTTCGACCCACGCCTCGCGTGCGTCGAGCCGCCGCTGGACCTCACCGGCGTGGAACACGAGGTACGGCGCGTCGGCCGCGGCGTTCCGCTCGAGCGCGACCGGGAGGATCGGCGCCTCGGGCACTCGCGGCGATCGGAGGCACACCGGCTCGTCGCCGGACGCTCGAGACCGTCCCGGCATCGCCGCGGATCTTGGGTGCGCCCGGCAGTGTCGCGCTTGACCTCGGACAACCCGTGGCGAGGTCGGTCGAGCAGGCTGCGGGTGGTGACGACCCAGGCGGATCGCGTGCCGCTGGCGCTCGCCGAGGCGCTGTTCCCGGGCAGCGCCAGTCTCCCCATGGCAGACGAGCGCACGCTGTCCACGACCCGGGCGCTGCTCGCCGAGGCGCCATCCGTGAGCGCCGCGCTCGCGGCGGCGTGGCGCGCTCTGGACGGATCGGCGCGCCTCACCACCGGGCGCGGCATCGCCGACCTCGACCGCGCCGCCCAGCAGCGCGTGCTCGCGCGCTTCGGGCGGGTCCCAGCGCTCTCGGCCGCGCTCGACGCCTGCCACCTGTGCTTCGGCCTCGCGCACTTCGACCGCGACGACGTGCGCCGCGCGCTTCCCTCGGCCGAGCCGCCCCCTCGAGCGGACGATCCCCCGCGCTGGGCGCGCCAGGTGGTCCGTGCGAGCGAGGTGGGCGAGGAGCTCGAGTGCGACGTCGTCGTGGTCGGCACCGGCGCGGGAGGCGCCGTCGTCGGCGCCGAGCTCGCGGCCCGCGGGCACGCGGTGGTCTTCGTCGAGGAGGGCCGGCGACGCGGTCGGCACGAGCTCGGCGGCGGCGCGCTGGCCGCGCATCGAGCGCTCTTTCGCCCCCCCGCGCTCGCGCTGGGCAACGCGCTGATCCCCGTGCTCGCCGGGCGCCTGCTCGGGGGCTCGACGGCGGTGAACACGGGCACCTGCTTTCGACCGCCCGAGGCCGTGCTCGAGCGCTGGTGCGAGGAGCTCGCGACGGACGCGCTGAGCCCCGCGGCTCTCGCACCGCGTGTCGCCAGGGTCGAGGCTCGGCTCGGCGTCGCGCCCGTCGCGCGGTCCCTGGTCGGTCCGGTGCTCGACGTGGTGGAGCGAGGGTTCGGCGCGCTGGGCCTCGATGTGGAGGTGCTGCGGCGCAACGCCGAGGGCTGCGAAGGTCGTGGCTTCTGCGACTTCGGCTGCCCGCGCGGCGCCCGGCGGAGCGTGGACGTTGCGTACCTGCCGGACGCGCTCGGGCGGGGCGCGGTGGTGCTCGAGAATACATGCGCTGAGCGCGTCAGCGTCGTGGACGGCGCCGCGAAGGGTGTCCATACGGTTTGCGAAGGTCGAAGCGTGTTCGTCCGCGCTCGCGCGGTCGTGCTGGCCGCGGGGGCGCTCGAGAGCCCGCGGGTCCTCGCGCGCTCGTCGCTCGGAGGGCCCGCGCTCGGGGCGCACCTGGCGGTGCAGCCGAGCGCGGTGATCAGCGCGATGATGGACGAGCCCGTGCGAGTGGCCGGGCAGGTCCCGCAGGGCTGGTGCAGCCGCGCGCTCGCCGCGGAGGGCGTCCTCCTCATCGGTGCTCAGGCCGACGCCACGTTGGCGCCGCTCGTCTTCGGGCTGCGGGGCGAGCCGCTCGCTCGGGTGTTCGACCGGTTCGACCACGTGGTCACCGTGGGCGTGCTCGTCGCCGACTCGGCGACAGGGCGGCTCCGCCTCGGTCGGGGGGCGACGGGCCTCGCTCGCTACGACCTCGCGCGCGCCGACGTCGAGCGGCTCCACGGGGGCCTTGCGGTCGTCGCACGGGCGCTCCACGCCGCGGGCGCGCGCGCGATCTATCCGGGGGTGCGACGCCACCCCGTGCTCGAGGGCGCGGCGGATCGTCGCGCCTTCGAACGGGCACGCCTCGCGCCCCGCGACCTCTTGCTCACGAGCTTCCACCCTCTCGGGACATGCCGCCTCGGGCGCCACCCCGACCGGAGCGTCGTGGACCTCGACCACCGCGTACATGGCGTCGAGGGGCTCTACGTGGTCGACGGCTCGGTCGTGCCCTCGGCGCTCGGCGTGAACCCGCAGATCACGATCATGGCGATGGCGACACGGGCCGCCGAGGGGATCGGTGACGCGCTCTGAGCCTCGAAGCGATCTTCGCGGTCAACCTCGCCGCCGCCGTCGCGCCACGACCAGCGCGGCGAGGAGCAGCCCGCCGACGAGCGAGCCGCCGCCCGAGGTCCGCGCGGCGCGGCACCCGCAGCCGCCGGCGTCCTCGTCCACCGAGCTCGGCTCCTCGTCCGCGGGCTCCGCCTCGGGCGCGGCGACGGGCTCCGCCGCGGGCGCCGCGACGGGCGCCGCGACGGGCTCCGCTTCGGGCTCCGCGATGGGCTCCGCCGCGGGAGGCGGTGGCTCCGTCGCCGGCGCGACCGTCGGCGTCACCTCTCGGGCGGGCTCGGCCGGGGCCGGGGGCGCGGGCGGCACGGCGGGCTCGCGGGGCGGCGCCGGAGGCGGCTCGGGCGGCGGCGCGTCGGGCTCGCAGGTCCAGTAGCGGTACGGCCCCTCGAGGTGGGTCCCGGGCGGGCAATCGGGCTCCACGGCGGGCGGCGCGCCGGGCACGTCCGCGTGCGCCGCGAGGGGCGTGGCGAGGAGGACCGCGGCGACGAGGAGGCAGCGCGTGAGCATCGTGTCCCATACCAACGCGGGAGCGCGCGCGTCGAGCGGCATCGTCAGCGCGCTCCGCCGCCGTCGCGCTCCGGGAACCGGTGCTGGTGGAGCACCTCGCAGACGGTGATGTCGTACTCGGCGTACCAGCGCTCGCGCCCGAGGCGCTGCGCCTCGCGGTGCAGCGGGTGCTCTCGCCAGGCGCGCTGCGTCTCGGGCGAGTCGAACGCGACGATCGAGACGTGCTCGCCGTCCGGGGCCGAGAAGGACTTGAAGGACACGAAGCCGGGCATCGCGCGCGCGGTCGCCTCGGTCTGCTCGGCCATCGCGTGGTAGTCGCCGCCGACCCCGTCGCGGAGCCGGCTCCGGAACACGGTGAGGATCATGCGAGCGAGTCTAGCTCGCCGATCTTGCCGAGCCGCGCGCGGGCATCGGATATCCTCGCCCCCGCAGTGACCACCGGCCGATACCTGTTGCTGGATCGAGTGGGCGTCGGCGGCATGGCCGAGGTGTTCCGCGCCAAGTCCTTCGGCCCCGAGGGCGGCGAGACCATCGTCGCGATCAAGCGGATCCGACCGCACCTCGCGCAGCACGAGGGCTTCGTCCAGATGTTCGAGGACGAGGCGACGATCGCGGGCCAGCTCGAGCACGAGAACGTCGTGCGCATCTACGAGGTCGGCAAGCTCGAGGGCACGCACTTCATCGCGATGGAGTACGTCTTCGGGCGCGACCTGCTGCAGCTCCTCGCGAAGCTCCGTAGCCAGCAGCAGGTGATGGCCCCGCAGATGGCGGCGTGGATCACGGCGAACATGCTCGCGGGGCTCCACTACGCCCACACCCGCGTCGACGCCCACGGGCGGCCGCTCGCCCTCGTGCATCGGGACATCTCTCCGCAGAACGTCCTGATCTCGTACGACGGGGCGGTGAAGCTCATCGACTTCGGGATCGCCAAGGCCACCACCCGCGTGTTCCAGACGATGGGGGACGTGGTCAAAGGCAAGATCGGCTACATGAGCCCCCAGCAGATCCTGGGGGAGCCGATCGACCACCGCTCCGACATCTTCGCGGCCAGCACGTGCCTGCACGAGATGTTGACGTGCCGCCGCCTCTTTCGAGGGCCCAGCGACGTCGACGTGGTCGACCGCGTGCGCAACGCCTGGGTCGATCCGCCGTCGGCGACGAACGCGCGGGTCTCCCCCGAGCTCGACGCGATCGTCATGCGCGGGCTGGCTCGCGAGCCGCACGAGCGCTGGCAGAGCGCGGCGGAGATGCGCGACGCGCTCATGATGTACGTGGCGACGAGCGACCCGCCCTTCGCCGCTCCTCAGCTCGGGTTCGTGATGCGCGCGCTCTTCGACGCGGAGATGCGCGCGGAGTGGGCGCAGCTGAACCACCTCGGCCACGTCGACGCGCCCGGGGTCCGGATCGGCGAGGCGCCCGCGCCGGCCGCGCCCGAGGCGCCGGACTTCACCGCGGGCGACACGCTGGTCACCGAGCTCCCGCCCGAGGCGTTCCAGTCCGGCGAGGTCTCGCGGCTCGTCTCGGTGGACGCGATCGTCGCGGTCGGCGTCCCGACCCCGCCGACCACCTCGCCCTCCGAGCCGTTCATGCTCGTGAGCCAGCCGCCGCCGCAGCCCGCTGCGCCCCCGCCCGAGGAGCTCCTGCCGGACTCGACGATGGCGTTCCCGCTCGTCGTCCAGCCGGGCACCTTCGACCCCGTCGACACGTCCGAGGACTTCGCCCGCCCGTTCCACGGCGCGGTGCGCCTCGCGGGGGCGCCGATGCCGCGCGTGCTCGCGCCCGGCGAGTCGATCCCCGATCTGCCGGTGGTCGTGTCGCCGCCCGATCCCCCGACGACCCCGCCGTCGCGGCGCCCCAAGGCGCCGCCCAAGCCCGCGGCGGGCGGGACGCCGTGGCTGCTGCTCGGCCTCACCGCGCTCGTCGCGCTCCTGCTCGGCGCGCTCGGGGTCCTCGTCGCGCTCTTTCTCGCCGGGGTGCTCCCTCCGCATTGAGTCCCCCCGCCGGGTGCCGGCACAATGGAGGGGATGGGTGATCGGGATGGGGAGCGAGGGGCCGTCGAGACCTTGCTCGGGACGGGGCTCGAGGAGCCCGACGATCCGGTGCTCGAGGCGCTCCGCACGATCGCCGAGCTGCGCGAGGCGCTCAAGCGGGGGGACGCCGACGCGGTCCGGCCCAAGCTGGATCTCCTCGCGTACGGCGCGGGGCAGCGCGGGGTGCTGAGCACGCTGGCCGCGACGCGGAGCGTGGAGGAGGCGGTGCAGCGCCTCGCCCCGTTCTGGCGCACCGCGGAGTACCGGATGGACGCGGCCCGCGTGGTCGCGCCGGACGAGGTCGAGGTCTACGAGACGGTGATCGCGTCGGGCGCGTCGACGCGCCTGCGCACGCTGACGCTGCTGCGGAGCCGAGGCGGGCACTGGCGGCAGGTCACGACGATGGACGCCCCCGACGAGAAGCTCGTCCTCGCGCTGATCTGCGACGACGAGGAGGCGCCCCTCACGCTCGCGTCCGAGGAGGCGATCCTCGAGCCCACCAAGCTCCGGCATCCTGGCGAGCCCTGGGAGGCGGTGGTCCGGACCGCGCCCCCGCCCGAGGCCTCGGAGGTCCCGGACCGGCGCCTCCGCGAGGCGCTCGTGGGCGCGAAGCGGATCGTGTCGTTCGCGCTGCTGCCCCCGACCGACATCGCCCCTCGCGAGGCGGCCCTGCGCTGGCTCGGCGACGCGGTGGCGGCCATCGGTGAGGGCGTCGGTGCTCGACAAGTCTACTTGCCATGGAACGAGCGGCTGCTCCACCCCGAGCAGCTCGTCGTCGGGCCCGACGCGACCCGCGACGATCTCGCCGCGCGCTGGGTCAACGTCATCGAGTCCGACGGCTGGACGGGCACGCGCGGGATGTCGCACTTCATGCTCCCCGAGGTCGAGGCGCGGTGGATGGACTGGCCCGACGAGGACATCGCGACGCAGATCGTAGTGCGCGCGGCCGAGGATCTGCGCGACGGCGAGTGCGAGCTGAAGGCCCGGACCGACCAGGAGGTCGCGGGCACGCGCTGCCGCGCGGACTACGGCCGCAGGGGCGCGGTGCTGGGGCAGACCTACGGGAGGTACGGTTCCGTTCGCCTCGCGCCCTCGCGCGTGTAGGATTCGGCCCGATGAGTAGGCCAGAACCCCATCAGCACTGTCACCAATGCGGCGCCGCCTTCGGCGACACGACCATGTATCCGCGCGTCTGCGACGCCTGCGGGACGATGGTCTGGCTCAACCCGGTCCCCGTGTCGGTGCTGCTCGTGCCCGTTCGCTCCGGGGAGCGCGTCGGGCTGTTGGTCATCCGGCGCGGCATCGAGCCGCACGCGGGTCAGCTCGCCCTCGTCGGCGGCTTCCTCGAGGCGCACGAGACCTGGGAGGACGGCGGCGCCCGCGAGGTGCTCGAGGAGACCGGCGTCGAGGTCGACGCGATGACCGTCGAGTCGTTCTGGTTCAGCTCGACCGACCCGATCCCGAACCGCGTGCTCCTCTTCGGCACCGTCGCGGAGGTCGACGCGTCGGGCTTCGAAGCGTTCGAGCCGACCGACGAGACGACCGCGCGCGGCCTGGTGTTCGGCCCCGACGGGCTCGAGGACGTCTTCGCGTTCCCCCTCCACGTCGAGGCCGCGCAGCGCTGGTTCGCCGCGCGCGAGGTCACCGGCCCCAACGAGTTCACGGAAGTCTGAGACGGGCTCGCGCAGCGAGCCGAGAACACGGAGCGCGACGGTCAGGGCTCGTAGCGCGGCGGCTGGATCTCGGGCTCCGGCAGCTCCGGGTCGACCACGATCGGCGCGCCGGCCCACTGGAACCAGGGCAGCTCCGTGTCGGCGTTGCGGGGCGTGCTCCGCGGGTGCGGCTCCGCGACGCAACCGAGCAGCTCCTGGTACGAGTCGTCCGGCGGCGCGGCCTCGCGCGACCAGGAGACGCGGACGCGGCCGTCCGGGAGCCACCACGTGCGCCAGTCGAGCCCGCCCGTGGTCGGCCCGGCTGCGCCCACCTCGAGGACCTCGAAGGTGCCGTCGGGGAGCTCGCCCTGACGCACGCTCCAGGTGCGGACGCCGGCCGGATCGGTGACCTCCTCCTCGACGACGAGGCCGTCGGCGTAGCGCGCGATCAGGTCGACGCTCAGGTCGGCGAAGCGCTGCCGGACGACGCGGCGGACGGTGCCGTCCTCGTTCCACCGGATGGTCGCCACGTCGTCGTCGCCGCCGGCGGGCGACACGCGCCGCTGCTCGGCGCTCCGCGACGCGAGATCGACCCGGAACGACGCGCGCCACCGCTCGGCGCCGAGCTGCTCGAACACCACCTCTCGGAGCGTGTCGCCGTCCCAGCTCCACGTCGTGCGCTCGTCGCGCTCCGGCCCCTGGTCCCAAGCCATCAGCGGGCGACCGTCGGGCCGGTAGCTGCGCTCGTGGACGGTGATCGCGTCGGGCCGGATCGCCTGCCACGACTCCGCGCGCGTGACCCGCCCTCCGTCGTCCCACGCGCGCGCCTCGAGGCGGACGAGCGCCTCGGCCGCGGTGCTGGGCGCGTAGTCGATCCACTGCAGGCGTCCGTCGCGGTCGAGCCGCCACTCGACGAAGAGCCCCTCGACGGGCGCGCCCGCCTCGACGACGTGCCAGCGGCAGGTCCGACCGCGCGTCGCGACGTCGCCGTCCACGTCCGGACCCGCGTCGAGCCTCGGCGCGCTGGCGTCGGGCCGCGGGTCCGGCGGTGAGCCCGCGTCCCGCGTCGGCGCGCCGGCGTCCGGGCGGGGCGGCGGAGCGTCTCCGCGACCGTGCGCGAGGAAGCAGCCGCCGAGCCCCAGCGACAGGGCGAGCATCACGAGCGTTCGCATGACCTGTGGAACAGCAAGACGCGTTCCTCGTCCGGGACGGGTCTGATGCGGCGATCTCGACGCGGGCGCCGTCAGGGTCCGAACGTTCGTGACGTGACGGTCACGGGTCCGGCCCGGGCGCCGCCCATGAAACGAAGAGGGACCGGATCCGGCGAGCGCGCGCTCGAGCCGGATCCGGTCCGCGACGGTCGGCCGCCGCTGCGCCTCAGCGGCGACGCGGGCGACCGCGCCAGCGGGGCGGCTGACGGAGGCTCAGCTGCAGCTCGCTGCCGGCGGTGGCGTACCGGCCCGGACCCACCTGGTGGAGGTAGCTGGTGCCGCGCCGGCCGAGGTCGAGGACGAGGGTGTCTCCCTGCACGTACCAGCGGCCGCCGTGACCCCTCGCGAACGTCGCCTGGCCGTTGGGCCCGAGCGTCACGACGTCACTGCGACCGTGGAACGCGTAGTCGTAGCTGCCCATGGCGACCGCGAGCTGCAGCGGGAGCGGGGGCCGGGGCTGCACGACGGGCAGCGTGATGGGGCGGCCCTGACGGGTGAGGGTGAAGCCGTTGCTCGGGGCCCGGTAGACGCCCGGCGAGACCTCGAAGAGGCGCTCGGCCGGCCAGCGATCCCAGGCGAGGATCAGCTCGTGGCCCTGGACGAACCACTGGCCGGCGTCGCCGCTCGCGCGGTGGAAGCGGCCGCCCGGCTCGATCTCGACGAGGTCGCGCCAGTGCGGGTGCGCTCCGTCGTAGCGACCGACGGTGGGCGTCACGTGCCGCGGCGGCACCGAAGGGGGCACCGGCGGCCCGGCGAGGCAGAGCGTGTGGCCGAGGGGCCGCGCGTCGGCCGGGCGGAGCTGGCAGTGGTAGCCGGGGCCGTCCATCGAGCCACCCCCCGAGAGCCGCGCGATGTGCCACTCGCCGAGCTGCGAGCAGATCGCCTCTCGGTGCGCGTAGGCCTGTTGGTAGGTGAGCGCGGTGCTCCCCGCTGGGCAGATGCCGTCGCCCTGGACGACCATCACGTTCCCCTGGGCCTCCGCGGTCGCGCCGAGCCCGAGCAGGCAGGCGAACGCCGCGAACGCGGTGGCCACCCTCGAGGCGACGCTCGCGCGGCGCCGCGCGCCGAGCCGGACCCGCTCCGAGCCCGCGCTGCCATGACCCCTCTCCGCCTTCGCCTCGTATCGTCCATCGTTCGTCATCGGGAGCTCCTCCGTTCGGGTTGTAGGGGGTCGACGGGCGCACCCCGGACACGATTCAGCGCGCCGGTCTCCGCGTAACCCCGCCTGAAACCCCTCCAACGCCGGGGACATCGGGGAGCGGGCGCGGCCGGATTGCCACGCCGCGGCCGTGCGTTAGGAAGGCGCCCGTGAACCGACTCGGACCGATGGCCCTCGCGCTCGTCCTGGCCTCCGGATGCGGAGACGAGGCCGCGCGCGGCGCGCCGGTCGAGGCCGAGGTGGAGGCGTCGGTCGAGGCCGAGGCGCCGGTCGAGGTCGAGGCGCCGGTCGAGGTCGAGGCGCCCGTGGAGGTCGAGGCGGAGCCCGTGACGGCGCGCGCGCCGGCCCGGCGTCAGCCCTGCGAAGCGCAGGAGTGGACCTGGCCCGCCGCGCCCCGCGCGCGCATGCCCATCGAGTCGCCGCGGACCGTCGAGATCGGCGAGTGGCCCTGGCAGCCGGGCCGGACGCCGCCGCTGTTGACGCCGGCCGAGGCGCGGGCGGAGGGCGGGACGGACGTGACCGATCACGTGGTCCGGCTCGAGCGCGACGCCGAGACCTTCACCTTCCGGTACGCCTTCGGCACCGAGGCGCACGAGATCGTGGTCGCCCGCACCGAGGCGCACCCCGAGCTCCGCTACACGCTCGACCACGACTACCGCTGCCCCGAGCGCCGGGCGCTGCCGACCGACGGGGTGCCCGTCGTCGACGCGACCGGGGAGCCCGCCGAGATGCGTTGCTGGCTGTGGACCGACCTGTCGCCCACGTGCACCACGCCGCCGCGCCCCTGCCGCGCGGTCGCGCGCGAGGGGCGGGTCGAGGTGCAGTGCGAGGACGACAACGTCCCTTGCCGATCCATCGCGGAGGGCGACTGGGTCGACGCGCTGCCGGGACCGGAGTCGCTCTTCGCCTGCGGCGGCGACGACGGCGACGCCTACGCCGAGATGCACGTGCTCGTGTCGGGCGGCGAGCCACGGTGGGCGGCGCAGGCCTGGTTCCTCGGCGCGCAGCGCGCGGCGGTCCAGCGCGGTGAGGTCGTGCTGCGCGGCGGGAGCGAGGACGGCGAGTACACGGCGCGCTGGTGGTGGCGCGACGACGCGATGCGGCTGCGCGGCCGCCCCCGGATCGTGGAGAGTGAATTCTGACCCCTGGCGGGGCGGCGCGACGGCGGGCAGGGTTTCGGCGTGTCCGACCTCCTCCGACCGCGCCCGCTCGATCGAGCGGGGCTCCGTTTCCCCGACCTCGACGTCGACGCGGCGCTCGCGGCGCTCGAGGACGAGGCCGGCGAGGTGCGCCCCTCGCGGGAGGACGACCTGCGCGCACGGCTCGCGCGCGGCGACGCGGTGAGCCCCCGCGAGCTCTTCGACGTCCTCGACGCGGAGGAGTCCGAGCGCCTCTTCTTCGAGCTCGTCCCCGAGCCGAAGGTCTACCCGCCCGACGAGGTCACGCTGCGCTACGCGGTCGCGCGCTTCGGCGATCGGCTGCTGCCCTTCGTCGAGAAGTGGGCGTCGTGGACCTGCCCCGAGCTGCTCGGGTCGTGGGGCTCGGTGGTCGCCGCGGCCACGCTGGTCGTGCGGCTCGACGCCCCGGAGCCGGACGTCGCGGAGGCGGCGCGCGCGTGGCTCGACGCGCACGAGGAGGTCGGCGTCCTCGCCGCGATCCAGTACGCCGGCGGCGACTACGAGGTCCCCGTCCGCGCGCGAGAGTGGCTGGCCGAGCGCCACGCGCGCTGCGTCGAGCCGCTCGTCCGCGACGCGCTCTCCGCGGGTCACCCGCACGATCGAACGACGTTCCCCTACGGCAGCCCCGTGGCGACGCTGGCCTGGTACCTCCGCCGCTGGGGCCGCGAGGCCGTCGACGCCGCGTGTCCCGCCGGCGAGCGCGAGCGGCTCGACGCGCTCCTCGCCGCGCAGCCGCCGGTCCGGTTCTACGACGCCTTCTTCAGCGACAAGGCCAAGTGGTGGCCGAAGCTCGACCTGGCGGGCGCCGACCGCGCGGTGCTCGAGCGCTGCCACCTCCCGGATCACCCCGACCTGGTCGCGATGCGCGCGACGCTCGACCCCGAGGCGCGCGAGCTCGCCGCGCACGCCGTCCTCGACGCGTTCATCGCGGACAAGGCCAAGCCCATGTTCCGCTTCGCGATGGCGGTGGCGCTGGGCCTCGCCCCCGACGCGATGGTGCCTCGCCTCGCGCGCCAGGCGTGGGCCTGGAGCCGCGACAAGAACCGGAACCACCGCAACCTCGTCCCCCACGTCGCGCGCTACCTCGGGGGCGTCGGGTCCCCCGAGGCGATCGCGAGGCTCGGGCTGATGGCCGAGGGCATCGGGACCGACACGCACCGCGCCGCGGCGCAGCTCGCGCTGCGCTTCCTGGCCTCCGAGACCGGGCGCAGCGTGGAGGACCTGCTCGCCAGCTCGAGCGCCGACCTGGGCCTGTCGCGCGGCGCGACCCTGTCGCTCGACTTCGGTCCGCGTCAATTCAGCGTGCGGTTCGACAGCGAGGGCAAGGCGCAGATCGTCGACGATCAGGGCAAGCCGCGGGCGTCGCTGCCCAAGCCGGGCAAGAAGGACGACCCGGTGCTCGCGGCGGCGGCGCAGGCGCGCTTCGCCGAGACCCGCGAGGACCTGAAGCACCTGCTCAAGGTCGAGGCGCGGCGGCTCGAGGCCGCGCTCCGCGAGCGCCGGCGCTGGACGCTCGCGGCGCTGCTCCGGGAGGCCGAGGATCCCGCGCGCCGCCTGCTCCTCGGCGCGCTGGTGTTCGCGCACGAGGGCGGCACCTTCCGAATCGCGGACGAGGGGGACGTCTGCGACGCCGCCGACGAGCCGGTGGCGGTCACGAGCGACGTGTGGATCGCCCACCCCCTCGAGCTCGACGCCGCGACCCTCGACGCGTGGAAGCAGGCGCTCTCGGACTACGAGCTCATCCCTCCGTGGTCGCAGCTCGAGCGCGAGGTCTACGAGGCGCCAGCGCTCCCTGGGCGCGTCGACCTCTGCGCCGACTGGGTGCTCCACCCGGGCTCCCTCGTCGGCCTGCTCTCCCGCGGCTGGCGAGGGGACTGGCGCTCGGGCGGCCTCCTCTGTGGCCTACGGCACCGCATCGACGGAGGCTTCGCCCGGATCGAGCACGCCGAATTCGTCGCGAAGCGCGCGGGCGAGTACCCCCCCGAGCCGATCGGGCCGCTGTACGTCGACGCCCCCTCGATCGATCGGCTGACCCTCTCGGAGCTGCTCCGGGACCTCGGTCGCGAGCGCCTCGGCTGAGTCCGACGACGCGAAGCGTCGGAGGATCTCAGCGGGGAGCGCGAGGGGCTTGCCCCTCGCCGGAGAGAAATCGCCGGAGGCGATTTGTCGACAGACTTCGAGTCCGGCGTCCGCGCGCCCAAAGCTTGCGCGACTCCTCGGCAGGTCTTGCCTACCCCCGGCGCCGACGCCTGGCGTTCGCGGCCGCGCGGGGCTGGGCACGTGGGTTGCGACGGCGCGAGCCATGCACCTGAGGATGCTTGGTTCCAAGGTTTGGCTCGCCGGTGCCGTGTGCCTGGGGGCGCTCGGGCTCTGCTCCACCGCGCTCGCGCAGTCCGAGGCGTGGCACTTCGGGAGCGACGCGTCGCGACACGCGCGCGTGGACGACAGGGGAGGGCTCGGCGAGGGCTACTCGTTCAGCATCGACTACGACCCCGCGGACGGGAACAGCGAGGACTTCTGCCCGCACTGTCGGCTGACCCTGATGGTCTCGGATCCCGGGCTGGACCTGTCCGCGCTCCAGACGCTGGGCGTGGAGCGCGGCGACATCGCGTCCGCGGCGAGCTTCCTGTCCACGCTGCAGGGGCTGACCGCGGCTGACCCCACGGGGCTCGCGATGGAGCTTCAGCCCGGGTTGAGCGCCGGTGACCTCGCCGCCTTCGCGGCGCGGATCGAGGTCATCCAGACGCAGCTCGGCGCGGTGGTCACGGCGCTCGAGACCTTCGCCGCGCTGCAGTCGGGCTTCGACTGGTCGAGCGCGAGCCTGGCCTCGCTCGTGAGCTCGCTGTCGCTGCGCATGGACACCGCCTTCCGCGGCGACTTCTCCGACATCAACGACCCCCGCATCCACAACTCGGGGGTGGCGGTGTACGGGTTGCCCGAGCTCCTCAGCGGGCTCGCGGGCGTGGGCGTGGACATGTCCACGCAGATGCAGATCCAGAGCGTGCTCTCGGCCATCCCCGGCCTGTCGGGCGCCCTCGAGATCAGCGGCGACGACGACGACGTGCTCGCCCCCGCGAGCTTCCACGGCTACCACACCGACCTCACGGTGCGGCAGCGCACCTACGTGGTCAACGGGCAGAGCGCGTACCTGATCGTCTACACGATCGTGAACGACACCTCGCGGGTGTTCCCCCTCGTGGAGGCGTCGATGATGGCGGACTTCGACATCCCGCCGCTGAGCTACGACACCGCGACCGACTTCGATCCGACCTCGCAGATGGTGATGCTCTACGACACCATCCCCTACACGGATCCCGAGGAGCACTACTGGTTCGGGCTCGCGCCCGCGTCGGCGGGGGCCCCGGTGGCCGGGCAGTTCGGCTTCGCCAACTGGAACCTCGACAAGAACATGACGCTCGCGCAGTTCGGCTCGAGCGCGACGCAGGACAACCGCTACCGCTTCCTCCTGTGGGACCCGGCGCTGAGCGGCGACCACGACGACGCGGTCGGCAAGAGCGAGAAGCAGGGCGCGATCTCCATGCTCCTCGGCGGGCCGCTCTTCCCCGGCGACCAGCGGTCCGTGGCGTTCTGCTACGCGGCGGGCGAGGGCGGCTCCAACGCGGCCGCGCGCGCCGAGCTCACCGCGCTGATGACGGGCTGCCGGGCGATCTACACGGCCGTCACCCCGAGCTGCGGGGACGGCGTGCTGCAGTACCCCGAGGAGTGCGACGGCGGCGCCGACTGCGCCTCCAACTGCCTGCGGATCCGCTGCGGCGACGGGCGCGTCGACGGCCCCGAGGAGTGCGACGACGGCGGCGACGTCGACGGAGACGGGTGCAACGCGACTTGTCAGCGCGAGGTGTGCGGCAACGGGCGCCTCGACGCCGGCGAGGAGTGCGACGACGGGAACGCGTCGAACGCCGACGAGTGCCTCGCCGACTGCACCAACGCGCGCTGCGGGGACGGCTTCGTCCGCGCCGGCGACGGCCCCTGCACGGGACCGGGCTGCGGCTGCGCGGGCTACGAGTACTGCCTGACCGGGCGGGTGACGATCGAGCGCCTCCCGGCGTCGAGCTACTTCGCGTCCCTGTCGAGCCTCCCGATCGACTTCCAGATCGGCTTCGACGCGGCGACCGTCGACGCGGGCGCGCTCGCGGGGGAGGGCGGGGTCCGGGTGACCACCGGCCCGATGAACGTGGAGATGAGCGGCGCGCCCCTCGCGGCGACGATCGGCCGGGCGCTCACCGGGCAGAGCGCGGTGATCGACCTGCGCTCGCGGCCGCTGCGCACCAACCCGGTCTTCAGCATGTCGCGGATCGAGGGGACGGTCGGGCGCGGGACGCGCGTGGGCTTCGAGCTCCTCGCGGCCACCTCCGCCGACGCGAGCTTCGTCACCGCGCGCGGCGTGCCGGTGCTCTCGACCCTCAACGTCCGCTCCGGGACCGGGCGCTTCTCCGTCGTCCCCGCCTCGGGCGGGGCGCCGTCGGACACGGCCTCGGGGGTGGCGCGCGCCTCGATGGGGTCCGTCCCCGCGGGCATGGCGGGCGAGCTGTGTGACGACGGGAACGCGTCCGACTTCGACGCGTGCACGACGGCCTGCGTCCCCGCCGCGTGCGGGGACGGCATCGTGCAGACGGGCGAGCAGTGCGACGTCGGTCCCACACCGACGACGTGGTGCGTGGGCTGCGCGCGCGTCGGCAGCACCTGCGGCAACGGCGTCCTCGAGGCGACCGAGGGCGAGGAGTGCGACGACGCGAACGCCACCGACGGAGACGGCTGCAGCGCGGTGTGCCGCGTGGAGTCGTGCGGCGACGGGATCGTGCAGGCGGGCCGCGGCGAGGCCTGCGACGACGGCGGCAACGGAGACGGCGACGGCTGCTCCGACGCGTGCGAGCTCGAGGGCTGCGGTGACGGGAACGTGCACCCGGGGCTCGGCGAGGCCTGCGACGACGGCCCGGCGAACGGGGACGACGCGGCCTGCACGTCGGCCTGCGCCGTCGCGGAGTGCGGCGACGGGCTCGTGCTCCTCGGCGTCGAGGAGTGCGACGACGGCAACGACGCGGTCGGCGACGGGTGCAACGCGGCGTGCGTGATCGAGCGCTGCGGGGACGGCGCGCCGGGGCCCGGCGAGGAGTGCGACGACGGGAACGCCGACGAGCGCGACGGATGCAGCCCCGCGTGCCGCTTCGAGATCTGCGGCGACGGTCGCCCCGGCCCCGCCGAGCAGTGCGACGACGGGAACCTCTCGGACGGGGACGGCTGCGACAAGGACTGCCTCCTCGAGGACCTCGGCGCGTGCGGCGACGGCGTGGTCGGGACGGGGGAGCAGTGCGACGACGGCGGGACCGCGAGCGGCGACGGCTGCGGCGAGTTCTGTCAGCTCGAGGACCCCGAGGCGTGCGGCGACGGGACCCTCGGCGCGGGCGAGGGCTGCGACGACGGCAACACCGTCGGCGGCGACGGCTGCAGCCCCGTGTGCACCGTCGAGCGGTGCGGCGACGGCATCCAGGCGCGCGGCGAGCAGTGCGACGACGGCAACGATCGCAGCGGCGACGGGTGCAGCTCGAATTGCGTGGTCGAGCCCAGCGAGTGCGGCAACGGCCGGCAGGAGTACGGGGAGCAGTGCGACGGCGGCGACGACTGTGACGCCGAGTGCCGCGCGACGGCGCGCGCGCCGCTCGGCGAGACCTGCGGCGACGGCGTGCAGGACTACGGCGAGCAGTGCGACGACGGCGGCCGGCGCGACGGCAACGGCTGCGACGGAACCTGTCAGCTCGAGGCGAGCGTGTGCGGCAACGCCCGGACGGAGTTCGGCGAGCTCTGCGACGACGGCAACGTCGACGCCGGGGACGGCTGCAGCGAGACGTGCACGCTCGAGGGCGAGGAGCCCCCGGTGCCGACGCCGACGCCGGAGATGCCGGTCGGCGAGGGCTGCAGCTGCTCGCTGGGCACCCCTGGGCGGCCGGTCCCGGCGCTGCTGATCGCGGGCCTCTTGGTGGGCGTCACCTTCGGCCGGCGCCGCCGTCGGTGACCGCGGCCGACGACGGCGCCTCGCGTCAGGGGGCGCAGGCGCCGTCGGTCGCGCCGTACCCGAACGCGATGTGCGTGATGGGGTGGCCCCGGACGTGGGCGCCCGCGGGCAGCTCCTCCCACGTCCCGCCGTCGGTGCTCCGCAAGAAGCGTTGCGCATCGTAGCTGCGGTTCCGGAGGACCGCGACGTAGCTCGCGCTCGACGGGTCGTAGCCCACGACGCCGACGTCCGTGTCGCTCGCGGACTCGGTCCACGTCAGCCCGTCGGGGCTGCGGAACGCGCGGGTCGGCGCGTAGACCACGTGCTCGGAGCCGGTGTAGATCGAGTTGGTGAGGTGCTCGCCGTCGGCCACCCGCGCGGCGGTCCACGTCTCGCCGCCGTCGACCGAGGTGCAGAGCACCCCCGTCTCCGCCCACGGGAGGACCCACGCGGAGCCCCCGAACCGCGGCGGCCGCGAGTAGCCGCGGCAGTCGGCGTCCACCGTCGCCGCCGAGTAGGTCAGGCCGCCGTCGCGGCTCACGATGATCGCGCCCCACGAGCCGTCGCCCGCGCCCGCGACCACCGCGATGCGGCCGCCGCCGACCGGCGCGAAGCCGATCTGACGACCGACGGGCCACTCGCCCTCGGGCACGTCCCACGTCGGCCACTCGGCGCCCGTGAAGGACATCCCGCCGTCGGTCGACCACTGCGGCTGCGTCGTCCCGCCGACCAGCCGATCGCCCGCCCACGCGAGCCCGGCGAAGTGCTGGTCCGCGCTGTCGTACATGGTCTCCCAGGTCACGCCGTCGGCGCTGCGCATCACCCGCATCGCCGGCTCGCCCCAGCCGAAGCTGGCCCAGAAGTAGCCGCCGCCCCACGTGAGCCCGGTCGCCGAGCCGCGGTGGTGGTCGCAGTCGATGCCCTCGCAGCTCGCCGAGTCGTCGTCGGAGAAGTCGTGGGGCCACGTCCGGCCGCCGTCGCACGACGTCGTGATGCGCCCGAACTTCCCGATCGCCACGAGCGTCGGCACCCCCTCGGGGGGCGGGCCGGCGTCGTCGAGCGGCACCGCGCCGTCCCTCGGCGGCGGCGTCGCGGCGTCGCGCGGCGAGTCGCCCGCGTCCGGCGACGCGCCCCCCGCGTCGTCTTCGCCAGGGGCTTCGTCGCACGCCATCGCGAGCAGGAGGCTCGAGGCGATCAGGGCCCGGATGGAGTTGCGTCGCATCGGGGTGGGTTAGCTGGCTCCGCCACGCCGCGCACGCGAAAGCGGGTTCCAGGAATCACGTGCCAGGGGCCCACTGGATCGACGGGCCCGCGGGCAGGCCGCGCTCGCGGCGCAGGTAGCCGAGGAAGGGGTTGCTGCGCAGCTCCTCCGCGAGCGTGGTCACGGGGCCGTGGCCGCTGTGGACGCGGAGGTGACCGGGGAGCTCGAGCAGGCGGCGGAGGCTCTCCACCGCGAGGCGCGGATCGCTCATCGGGAAGTCGGTCCGGCCGATGGAGCCCGAGAACAGCGTGTCGCCGACGATGATGTCGTGGTCGTCGAAGTAGCAGCCCTGCCCGGGGGTGTGGCCGGGCGTGGAGAGGAACCGCAGGGTCGTCTCCCCGAGCTGGATCTCGGCGCCGTCGTCGATGAAGTGATCGATCCGGCCGCACGGGCGATCGAGCTGCGGCATCCCGAACATGCGGCCCTGCATCGGCAAGGTGTCGAAGAGGGGCTTCTCGGCGGTCGGCAGGTACGTCGGGACGTCCCACTCGGCCTGCAGGAACGTCAGCGCGCCCGCGTGATCGATGTGGCCGTGGGTGAGCAGGATCATTTGCACGTCGGGCGCCGGGTCGAGCGCCTTCAGGGCCCGGACGAGCTCCTCGGTCTCGCCGGTGTCGACGATCGCGGCGGCGCCCGTGGCCTCGTCCGTGACGAGGTACGTGTTGACGCCGAACATGCCCACGGTGAAGCACTGGATGTTCATCGCCTGGGCGCTTTAGCAGGTTGGGTCCGGCGCTGCTCCTGCCAGGCCTGGAACATCAGCACGTCCCAGAGCTGGTGGGTCCAGTCGCGCTCGCCGGTCACGTGCTCGGACCACCGCCGGCGCACCGCGTCGGCGTCGAAGCGCTCGAGGGCGCGGGGCTCGAGCAGACCCTCGGCCCAGTCGCGGAGCGGGCCGCGCAGCCAGCCGCCGACGGGGACCCCGAAGCCCATCTTGGGGCGGTCGAAGAGCGCCTTCGGGACGCGCCGCTCGAGCACGCGGCGGAGCGCCCACTTCGACTCGCCGTCGCGGTGCTTCATCGACAGCGGCAGGCGCCACGCGAGCTCGTAGACGCGGTGATCGAGGATCGGGACGCGCGCCTCGAGGCTCACCGCCATCGACGCGCGGTCGACCTTGGTGAGGATGTCGTCGTGCAGGTAGCTCACCGTGTCGGCGAGCATCAGCTTCTCGGCGTAGGCGAGCTCCGAGCTCGTCGACCAGGGCTGCTGGTGCGCCGCGCCCGGGTGACCCACGAGGGCCTCGGCGTCCTTCCAGTGCGAGCTGAGCGTCTCGTAGAGGTCGGCCTCCGAGGCGGCGGGGACGACCGACAAGGCTTTTTGCACCTTCTCGACGGGGAGCCGCACCCGCATCGCCTTGGGGAGCCGCGGCGTGACGCGCTCGATGGCGTCGCCGACGGGGCCCCACGGGACGCCCTCCAGCGTGGCCGCGGTGCGCTTGCGGATCCCGAGCGGCACCCGGCGCAGCTTGCTCCAGAGGCGCGGCGCCCAGACGTGGCGGTTGTAGCCGCCGAAGAGCTCGTCCCCGCCGTCGCCCGAGAGCGACACGGTGACCTGCTGCCGCGCGAGCCGGGACACGAGGTAGGTCGGGATCTGCGAGGAGTCCGCGAACGGCTCGTCCCACATCGCCGGCAGCTCCGGGATCACCGACCAGGCCTCCTTCGGGGTGACGATGAGCTCGGTGTGGTCGGTCCCGAGCGCGCGGGCGACGTCGCGCGCGTGCGAGGACTCGTCGTAGGCGGCCTCGGCGAAGCCGATCGAGAAGGTCTTCGAACCCCCGTCGCCGACCTCCTGCATCAGCGCCACGACGGTGCTCGAGTCGATCCCGCCCGACAGGAACGCGCCGAGCGGGACGTCCGCGACGAGCCGGTCGCGGACCGCGGTCGAGAGCACGCGATCGAGCTCGTCGACGGCGTCGTTCGCGTCCCCGTCGAAGCCCTCGCGGTGCGCGGTGAGCGCGGTGTCGACCGCCGACCACCAGCGCCGCGGTCGCGGCGCGTCGGGCGCGGCGAAGCGGACGAGCCCGCCGGCGGGGACCTTCGCGGCGCCGCGCAGGATGGTGCGGTCCCCGGGCACGCAGTTGCGGCGGAGGTACGCGGCGAGCACGTCGACGGCGATCTCGTCGTCGAGCCCGGGGAAGCGCTCGAGCGGCGCCATCGTGGAGCCGAACGCGAGCCCGCGCGGGGTGACCGCGTAGTAGAGCGGCTTGATGCCGAACCGGTCGCGCGCGAGGGTCAGCTCGGCTCGCTCGCGATCCCAGAGCGCGAACGCGAACATGCCCACGAACCGATCGAGCGCCGCCTCGAGGCCCCACTCGCCGATCGCCTCGAGCATCACCTCGGTGTCGGAGTGGCTCCTGAACGTCCGCCCGCGCGCCTCGAGCTCGGCCCGGATCGCGCGGTAGTTGTAGACCTCGCCGTTGTACGTCAGCAGGAGCCGGCCGTCGCCGGACGCCATCGGCTGCCGGCCGTCGTCGCTCAGATCGATGATCGAGAGCCGCCGGTGCCCGAGCACGACCCCGCGCTCCGGGTCCGCCCAGGTCCCCGACGCGTCCGGTCCGCGCAGGCGGATCGGCTCGAGCATGCGCGCGATCTGCGCGTCCGCGTCGCGAACGATCTCGGGGTCTCGAGTCCAGAAGCCGGTGATCCCACACATGCCTGGGCGCCTCGTCAGTGGCGCGGCAGTCTACTCACGTTCGATCGAGGTCGCAGATCGATTCCGGGGAACGCGCGTCGGAAGAGCCCATGACACGCGCCGCCCTCCTCGCCCTCGCCCTCACCACCCTCGCGCCGGCCCTCGCCTCGGCGCAGACCTCCACCACGTTCAGCGCGCCGGTCGCCTATCGGCAGTGCTCCCAGACGTGGGCCTTCGCCTGCGGGATGCGCGACGCGCAGGGCCGGGGCTACGGCACCGCGACGCCGATGACGATGTGCACGACCTACCGGTTCGCCGTCGACGGCACCCTCGCCGTCGAGGCGATGGCGGGGATCAGCGATCCGGCGCGCTACCGGATCGACGGCGACCAGGTGCTCATCGAGTGGCTCGACGACGAGGGCCACGTCCGACACACGCAGACGCTCCGCCTCGCGGACGACGGAAGCACGCTCGGGGAGCTCCACCGCCTCGACCCGGAGCCCCCGCCGAGCCCCCCGCCGAGCCGCTGAGGGAGACTCGCGCGCGGCCGGCGTATAAGGTCGCGCCGAAGTGAAGGGGTACGTGCTCCGATACCTCGCGCGCGTCGCGCAGGGGGCCTCGCTCCCCGCCGCCCGCGCGACCATCCCGCTCCCGTTCCGCGCCCTCGCGGTGCGCGGCGCGCGAGCGCACGCGGTCGCCGCGGGGTTCGAGACGGCGCACGCCGACGACACGGCTCACGTCTACAGGCTCGCGTACCTGCGGGCGCGCGGCGTCCCCGCCACCAGCGACGACCCCGCCTGGGTCACGCGCGCGTTCGAGGAGCACCGCGACGCCGGGGCCGAGCGCCGCGCGTTCGTCGGCCCGACCCTCGCGATCCTCGGCGTGATGCTCCTCGTCGGCGCGGGCGGCGGCGCGTGGTGGTGGAAGACGGCGAACGCCGCGGCGTCGACCCAGGGCTCGTCCGAGCGCGCGGAGCCGCCCTCGATCGACGAGCTGTTCCCGGTCGAGGCGCCCGACGAGGACGAGCACCCGCTCCACGACGTGTTCGCCGAGGGCTTCCCGCAGTACACGATCGCGCTCGACGCGCGCACGCGGAACGAGGAGCGCCCCGCGCCCCAGGACGTGGCGTCGCGCCGCGCGCAGATCATCGAGGCGCTCCAGCGCGAGGCGCCCGCGCTGCTGCCGTCGACGAACGCGCTGCTCGACGCGGCCGAGAGCTACGCGGCCGCCGAGAGCCCGAACGGCGACGAGCTCTGGCTGAACCAGCTCGTGGGCTTCCACGACGCGCTCGAGCAGGAGGGGGTCCCCTTCCACCTCGACGCCCAGCTCACCATCGACCTGCGGAGCCGCCGTCAGCGCGTCCTGATCTCGACCTACTCGGTCCTCCAGCGCCGCGTGTTCCTGGCCGGCGACCAGCGCATCCGCCAGCTCGACATCCAGCGCCTCGATCACCTCAACCACGACCAGTCGCTGCTCGGGTACACGCGCCCCGAGGTGCGCTACGCGCTCGTGCGGATGGACCGGATCGAGGGCTTCCTCGTCGAGGACGTGTTCCCGTCGGCCCACGCGTCGGCCTCGAGCGTGATCGTGACCGACTACGCCCAGGAGACGGGGACGCAGTGGGTCACCGACTTCGAAGAGTGGGCGCACGAAGACTTGCGATCGGAGAGCCAGGCGATCTTCGCGGCGGCCGTCGATCCGCGCTCGACCGCGCTCACGGACATGGCGGCCGCGATCGTCCGGCGGCGCGACGCGCTCCGGCAGCTCGAGTTCGAGCTGCGCGACCGCCGGGTCCGGCTGCGACCCCCGCGCACCTATCGGTACGACGTGGCGCAGCTCGCCGGCCTCGGCGACGCCAGCGGCCAGTGGATCGGCGAGGTGCGCGCCGCCGAGCGCGACCTGCGGACCCCGCCGCTCCAGGCCGCCTACGACGCGGTGCACGCGGCGTTCGGCCTGTCGGTGGCGGAGCACGAGGTCCAGCACCGCCTCGACTACGAGGCCGACCGCCTCGTCGCCGTGCCCGAGGAGCTGAGCCAGTACACCGGCGAGACCGAGTCCGAGGATCGCGTCAACCGTCGGGCCGAGCGCTCCAACGCCGAGCTCTCCGCGTACCTCTCGCAGATCGCCCGGCGACCGACGATGGCGCGCACCTCGCTGATCCACGTGGCCTCGTTCATCATGAACCGCAGGGCCTGGCGGATGCCCGAGGCGTACGCCGCCGTCGCGCTGTTCGAGGCGCTCGCCGCCGACGCGGGCATCGAGCACGCCCCGCTGATCGCCCGGCGCCTGATCGCCCGCGCCGAGGTCGCGCGGATCTACGGCGCCCTGCGCGAGCGCTACGACGGGGAAGGTCTCTCCGCGCTCGCCGGCCGCACGTGGAGCCGCCTCTACGGCAGCCAGCTGACGCCGATCACGCTCCAGCGTTGAGAGGTCGTCCTGGGTCGGCGCCCGTCCGGAACCGGGCTGCGGCCCGCTTGTCCGAAGCCCATGCCTCGACGAGCGATGACCCTCGCCGCCTCGATCGTGCTCGCGGCCTGCGCGCACGCCGAGTCTCCCCCGGTTCAGATCGCGCCCGCACGCTGAGCCCGACGACGCGAAGCGTCGGAGGATCTCAGCGGGGAGCGCGAGGGGCTTGCCCCTCGCCGGAGAGAAATCGCCGGAGGCGATTTATCGACAGAATTTGAGACCGTTGGTCGCGTCAGCCCGGCGCCACGGCGGACTCGACGATCTCGCGCAGCTCCGAGGCCTCCCACGGCTTGTGGAGCACTCGGCCGACGGCGCCCTCGTCGGTGGCGCGCTTGACCGCCGCCGCGTCCGCGTGGCCGGTGAGGAGCACGGTCCGGATCTGGGGGTGCTTCGCCTTGAGGTCGATCAGGAACTCGTCGCCCTTGGTGCCGGGCATCAGCCAGTCCGAGACGATCACGATGATGCGGGTGTCGACCTCGACGAGCTCGTCGATGATCTCCCACGCCTCGGCGACGCTCTCGGCCGTCTCGTAGAGGAAGCGGTCGCGGAAGTGGCTCGCGAGCTGCGACTTGAGGCTGTCGAGGATGACCTTCTCGTCATCGACCAACACGATGGCCTGACTCATTCGGACCTCCGCTCCTTCGGGAGACGGACGATGAACTCCGTGCGCCCCCCCCGGGAGTCTACTCCGATCGTGCCGCCGTGCCGCTCGACGATGTCCCGGCTGATCGAGAGCCCCAGCCCGCTGCCCTCGCCCGCGGCCTTGGTCGTGTAGAAGGGCTCGAAGATCCGCGCGAGCTTCTCCTCGGGGATCCCGGGGCCGTCGTCGACGACGCGGACGACGGCGTCGTCTCCGTCCGAGGTGACCGAGAGCTCGAGCCGACCCTTGTAGGCCATCGCCTGCAAGGCGTTGTGGACGAGGTTGGTCCACACCTGGTTCAGCTCGTCGTGGAGCGCCGCGAGGACGACGTCGCCCTCGAAGTCGCGGGTGACCTCGACGCCGTGCTTCACCTGGTTGTGGTAGAGGGTCAGCACCGTCTCGAGGTTCTCGGCCAGCGAGGCCTCGGTCGCCTCGCCCTCGGTCCCCGGGTGCGCGTAGCGCTTGAGCGCGAAGACGATCTTGGAGGCGCGCTCGGCGGCGACCTGGATGGTGCCCCGGTTCCTCGCGAGGCCCGCGATGTTGTACGCGCCCCGCACGAGCCCGGCGCCGCGGGGGGAGCGAACGATCCCGGCGACGGCCGGGGACTCGAGCGACGCGACCCCGATCTGGACGAGCCGGTCCGCGAGGTGCGCCCCGCCCTCGAGACCCGCCGCCTCGAGCTCCTTGCCGAGCGCGCGTCGCGCGGCCCGCTCCTCCTTCGAGGTGCGGGCGGTGCTCGCCGCGGCGGCCATGCCCAGGAGCTCCGTGAGCTGCTCCAGCTCCTCGTCCGTCGCCCCCGCGAGCACCTTCGGCAGCTCGTCCAGGATCTCCCCGATCGCCACCTCGAGGTTGCCTGCCGACGCGCGGATCGCGCCCAGGGGCGTGTTGAGCTCGTGCGCGACGCCGGCGACGAGCTGACCGAGCGCGGCGAGCTTCTCGCTCTGGATGAGCGCCTGCTGTGACGCGGCGATCGCGACGTTCTTCTCCGCGAGCTCGAGGTTCTTCTCGGCCAGCTGATCGATCGCCTGATGGCGCAGGCGCCAGAACATGAGCGTCAGCACGAAGACCATCGCCGAGACGACCGACAGGTTGATCGTCGCGAGGATCGCCGGGACGCCCTCGCCCTGCAGGGGCGGCGGCACCACGAGGTCGCCGTCGATCACCCCCGACACGATCGTGAGCGCCACGTAGAGCACGATCCAGAACACGCTCGCGCGCGGGTCGCTGAACGAGAGCGACGCCACGAACGACAGCATCGCCCACGCCATGACGATCCCGCTGGCCATGAAGCCGCCCAGCCACCACTGGAACAGGAACGGCAGCAGCAGGCTGATGAACACCTGGAAGGTCCGCGCCGCGCCGAAGCGCTTGGTGAGGCCCAGGAAGGCCAGGTTGATCGCGGTCAGGACCACGTAGCCGAACGGGATCACGGACGGCTGCGGCATCCCGAAGCCGAGGCACAGCGAGCCCCACAGGATGCCCCCGCCGCTCATCGCCACGCCGGTCGCGATCAGGAAGCGGTGCTGGAGGCGCTCCTCGTCCGAGTCGTCCGCCTCGTCGCCGAGCGCGGCGAACCGACTGAGCAGAGATTCCTCGGCCACCGTACCTCCCGAGCGCGGAGTGTATCCTGCTCGTCGATGGCACGGGCGCTGACGATCCTCTGCGTGGACGACGAGCGCATGGTGCTCGTGGCGCTGCGCGAGCAGCTGCAGCGTCACCTCGGGGACGCGGCGTTCGTCGAGACCGCCGACGACGGGGAGTCGGCGCTCGAGGTGCTCGAGGAGATCCTGGAGGACGGCGGCGTCGTCCCCTTGATGATCACCGACCACATCATGCCGGGGATCAAGGGGGACGAGCTGGTCGCGCGGGTCCACGCGCGCTCGCCCGACACGCGCAACGTGATGCTGACGGGGCAGGCCACCGCCGACGCGGTCGGCTACGCGGTCAACACCGGCGGCCTCTACCGGTTCCTCGCCAAGCCCTGGAACCCCGACGACCTCATGCTGACCGTGCGTGAGGCGCTGCGCAGCTTCGAGCAGGAGCGCGCGGTGATCGCTCAGCGCGAGGAGCTGCGGACCGCGCACGAGGCGGCCCTCCAGCTGACCGCGAGCCTCGCCGCGCCCGATCGCTACGTGCGCCTGCTCGAGCGGCTCACCCCGCTCGTGGGCGCTCGTCACGCGGCGGTCCTGCGCGATCGTGGCGGGCGCTGGGTGCCGCTCGCGATCACGGGGCCCGACCGCGATCGGCCCGAGCCCCCCGCCGCGGCGATCGGCGCGTGGGGGCGGGTCGCCCGAGCGACGGCGCCGGAGCGAAGCGCCGACCCGGCGGCGTCCGCGTGGCTGTTCGGCGACGACGCCTGCCGGAGCTGCGTGTCGGTGCAGCTGCGCGCGGGGGACGGCGTGCTCGGTCTGCTCGTGTTCGGGTCGGACGCGCCCGGCGCGTTCGACGAGGTCTCCGACGCCCCGATCCTCGGCGCGAGCGCGCTCGCCGCCGCGGCGCTCCAGACGTCGGAGCTCGTCGACGCGCTCGAGGAGAGCAACGCCCGGCGCCAGCGCGTGGCGCAGGAGCTGGTGCGGCAGGCGAGCGCGGCGATGGCGGGCGTGCTCCTCGGCGAGAGCGACGCGGCGGTCGCGCTGCGGGCCCGGATCTCGCGCGTGGCGGACGCGCCCCCCGAGGACCGCGTCTTGCTCGTCGGCCCGGCCGGGTCGGGGCGCGAGGGGCTGGCGCGGGCGATCCACGCCGAGAGCCCCCGCGGGGATCGACCGTTCATCCCGCTGACGAGCGCGCTGGTCCGCGCGCCCGCCGACGTCCTCGAGAAGGTCGAGCTCGCGCGCGGCGGGACGCTCTACCTGCACGGGGTGGAGCGGCTCTCGGGCGCAGCGGGGCAGGCGCTCCGGGTCGCCCTCGACGGGCCTTCGGGGGAGGAGCTGGACGTGCGCCTGATCGCGTCCGCGAGCGGGACCGCCGAGCTGCCGCGGGACGTCGAGGCGTGGCACTCCGACGAGGTCGTGATGGTCCCCGCGCTGCGGGACCGCGCGGAGGACGTCGGCGCCATGTCGAAGCTCTTCCTCGAGATGCAGGGGCACCGCATGGGTCGACCCGATCTCGTGCTGTCGTCCGCCTCCGTCGCGCGGCTCGAGCAGTACCCGTGGCCGGGCAACCTGCGCGAGCTGATGAACGTGCTCGAGCGCGCCGCGCTGCGGACCTCGGGCACCGTGGTGGAGGTGGACGACGCGCTGCTCGAGACGGGGGCCTCCGTCGGCAGCTACACGCTGATCGAGAAGCTCGGCGCCGGCGGCATGGGGGAGGTGTGGCGCGCGAGCCACCAGCACCTCGCGCGCCCGGCGGCGGTGAAGCTCATCCAGGGCATCGAGTCCCGGGGGTTCGGCGCCACCGCGATCCAGCGCTTCCGCCGCGAAGCCGAGGCGACGGCGCGGCTGCGATCGCCGCACACGGTCGAGCTCTACGACTTCGGCCTCACCGAGGAGGGCGGCTTCTACTACGTCATGGAGCTCCTCGAGGGGATGGACCTCCAGGACCTGGTGTCGCGCGAGGGTCCGCTGCCGCCCGAGCGCGTGATCTACCTGGTCGCGCAGGTGCTCCGGTCGCTGACCGAGGCGCACGAGCTCGGGCTCGTGCACCGGGACATCAAGCCCGCGAACGTCTTCGTCAGCCAGCTCGGCGCGGAGGCGGACTTCGTCAAGGTGCTCGACTTCGGCCTCGTCACGCCCGTCGGGCTGGACGACGACGCGATCTCCGAGCGCGACGGAGTCTCCGGCACCCCCGCGTACATGGCCCCGGAGCACGCCTCCGAAGGTGAGGTCGATGGGCGCTCCGACCTCTACTCGCTCGGCTGCGTCGCGTTCTGGATGCTCACGGGCGAGCGCGTCTTCACGATGGTGAACCCTGGCGCCCTGATCGTCGCGCAGATGAGGGCCGTCCCGGATCGCCCGTCCGCGCGGCTCGGGGCGCCGCTGCCCGAGGGCCTCGACGAGTGGGTGCTGTCGCTGCTCGCCAAGGCGCCCGAGGACCGCCCCGCCTCGGCGCGCGACGCGCACCAGGCGCTGCTCGCGATCCCGCTCGAGTCCCCCTGGACGCTCCAGCGAGCCGACGCGTGGTGGGCGGACCATCCCGGGCCGCATCGGCCGGCCGGCAGCGAGCTCCCGCCGACCCGCAGCGCGCGGCCCCCGAGCCGCCGTCCGTAGGCTAGGATGGGCGGCGCAGCGATGGCCGCCCCTGCCGCACGACGCGTCTCCCCGAGGAACTTCCTCGCGGGCCTCTCTCCGTCGCACTTCGAGGCGCTCCGCGCGCTGATGCGCCCGGTGCAGCTCGAGGACGGCGCGCTCCTCTGCCGTCAGGGGGATCCGTCGGACCGCGCGTGGTTCGTCGACGAGGGGGCCGTCGCGCTGAGCGTCGACGTGCCCGGCGGCGGGGAGTCCGAGGTCGCGCTCGCGCGGGCCGGCGAGGTGCTCGGGGAGCTCGGCCTCGTGACCGACGCCCGGCGCACCGCCCACGCGCGCGCGCGGGGCTCGGTGCGGCTGTTCGAGGTCGAGCGCGCGGACTTCCGCGGGCTCCTCTCCTACTTCCACCCGGCGGCGCTCGGGGTCACCCACCGGCTCGCGCTCCTCGCGGCCGAGCGCATCCAGGAGGCGACGCGGCTCGTCCACGCGCTCGACGGAATCGGCCGGCCGCCGCACGGCTGGGACGTCGAGCCGCCCCCGGGCAGCGACGAGGAGCGCGGCGCGCCCTTCGACGTCCGACCGTTTCTCCCCGCGCTGCCCTTCTTCGACGCCTACGGGGCGCGCGATCTCGACGAGCTGCTCGAGGTGACCGGCGCGTCGCTGTGGACGCTCCCGCGCGGCCGCGTGCTCTGCCCGACGGGCTACCTCCCGCGGGCTTGCTACGTGGTGGTGCGCGGCGCCGTCGAGCTCCGGCTCGGGGACTCCAAGGCCGCCCGCCGCCTCGCCGTGCTCGGGCCGGGGAGCGTCGTCGGCGAGCTGCCCCTGCTCCTCGAGCGCCGCCGCCTCCCCGAGGCGCGCGTGCGGGAGGACTGCGTGCTGCTCGAGATCTCGGGCGAGGCGCTCCGGGGCCTGCTCGAGGACGAGCACCGCGCCGCCTTCAAGTTCCTCGCGGGCCTCGTCCCGCGCCTCGCGGAGCGCCTCGAGCGCATCAACCACGTGGTCTCGCGGCTCCGGCTGCAGCGTCGGTCGGCGGGGCTCGGCGAGACGCTCGAGGATCCGGGGACCGAGGGCGTGACGATGCCGCGCCGCCCGAGCGTGCTCGTCATCGACGAGGACCCTTCGACCCGGGAGGTCGTGACCGCGGCGCTGCGCGCGACCTACCAGCGCGTCGAGGAGGCGCCGCACGCCGACGCGGGCCGCACCCGGGCGCGGACCGGCCGCTTCGATGTGATCCTGCTCGCGGCGCCGCTGGTCGGCGAGGTCCTCGAGGCCATCGCGGCCGAGGCCCCGGTGATCGTCTTCGACGGCGACGACGCGCTCGACTCGGTGCTCTCCGCGATGCGTGCAGGAGCGCACGACTACTTGCCCCGGGCGGTCGGCGCCGCCGAGATCGCGATGCGGATCGAGGCGATGGTGGATCAGGCGCGGGTGCTCGGGTGACCGGGCCCTGGTCGGCCGAGGAGCTGCTCGAGGACGGCTGGGAGCCGGGCTCCCTCGTCGGCGGGGAGGTCCTGTGGCGGCAGGGGGAGCCGGCCGACTCGCTCGCGTTCGTCGTCAGCGGGCGCCTCCAGGTCCGGGTCGACGGACGCCTCGTGACGAGCATCGAGGCCGGGGAGCTGATCGGGGAGCTGTCGGTCTTCGGCGACGAGGGGGCGCGCGGCGGGCAGGTGCAGGCGCTGCGGCCGACCGAGGTCCTCGTGCTCACGCGCGCGCGGCTCGCCGCGCTCCGGGAGGCGGGGGCGCCCTCGTACGAGCGGGTGCTCGCGACCGCGATCCAGACGGTGCGTCGCCGCCTCGCCGAGACGGTCGCGCGGGCCGAGCCGCACGAGGAGCGGATGGCCGGGCTCGTCGCGTCCGCGGTCGACGACGTCGCGCGCGAGGCGAGCGCGGACACCCTGGACGAGGCGACGCTCGCGGCGCTGCGCGCGGAGCTCGAGCGCGCGAACGCCACCGCGGGCCGCCTCGCCGGCTCGCGCGGCAACCTCGAGGCGAACAACCCGTTCACGATCCTGCGGCCGAGCGAGTGGCGGGACGCCGGGCCCGAGCTCGAGGCGGACCTCGACGCGATGCCGCGCGCCGAGCGCGCGCACCCCGAGACGGCCGAGCAGGCCGCGCTCTTCGCGACCATCCGCGAGGCGATCATCGGCGGCAACGAGGCGATGTGGACGCCGTTCGGGCTCCGCAAGATCGTCTACGCCGACTACACCGCGTCGGGGCGCTCGCTGCGCTTCATCGAGGACTTCCTGCGCGAGGAGGTCATGCCGCGGTACGCCAACACGCACACCGAGGCGTCGGCGACGGGCCTCCAGACCACGCGCTTCCGCGAGGAGGCGCGCGAGATCGTCCACGCCGCCGTCGGGGGGACGCCGAACGACGCCGTCATCTTCGTCGGCTCGGGCGCGACCGGCGCGATCAACCGGATCGTCGACCTGCTCGACCTGCGCGACCACGGCGCCGCGCCGCTCCCCGAGGCCGAGCGCCCCGTCGTGTTCATCGGCCCCTACGAGCACCACAGCAACATCCTCCCGTGGCGCCACAGCGTCGCGGACCTCGTGATCGTGCCCCTCGACGAGCACGGGCAGATCCACCTCGGCTACCTCGAGCGCATGCTCGTCGAGCACGCCGACCGACCCCTCAAGATCGGGAGCTTCTCCGCGGCCTCGAACGTGACCGGCATCGCGACCGACACCGTCGCCGTCGCCACGCTCCTCCACCGCCACGGCGCGCTGTCGTTCTGGGACTACGCGGGGGCGGGACCGTACGAGCCGATCGACATGAATCCGTCGGGCGAGGGGGTCGACGCGGCGCTCGCCCACAAGGACGCGGTGTTCCTCTCGCCGCACAAGTTCATCGGCGGCCCCGGCACCCCCGGCGTGCTCGTGGTGAAGCGAGACGTGGTGGAGCGGTCGGTGCCGGTGCAGCCCGGCGGCGGCACGGTCGACTTCGTCACCTCCCGCGACATGAAGATCCTCCCGCTCTACAGCCACGCCATCGAGCACCGGGAGGAGGCGGGGACGCCGGCGATCCTCGAGTCGATCCGCTGCGGGCTGGTCTTCCGGCTCAAGGAGCTGGTCGGCGGGCACACCATCCATCGGGTCGAGGGTGAGCTCGTCCGCGCGGCGATCCGGTCGTGGACCCAGAACCCCGCCATCGAGGTGCTCGGCCCGCACGACGCCGACCGGCTCTCGATCACCTCGTTCATGGTCCGCTACGGCCCGCAGTTCGTTCACTACGGCTTCGTGGTCGCGCTGCTCAACGACCTGTTCGGGATCCAGTCGCGCGGCGGCTGCTCGTGCGCCGGACCGTACGGGGGCACGCTCCTGCGCCTCGACGAGGGGCGCGGCCGCACCTTCCTGCAGTGCATCGACGACGGGTGGGCGTCGCTCAAGCCGGGCTGGGCGCGTGTCAACTTCAATTACTTCATCAGCGACCGCGAGCTGCGCTACGTCGTCGACGCGGTGCACCTCGTCGCGCTGCATGGGTGGGCGCTGATGCCCAGCTACCAGATCGATCCCGAGTCGGGGCTGTGGACCCATCGCACCGCGCCCGAGGCGCGCCACCAGACGCTCTCGGCGCTGCGCTTCGACGGGCAGCGCATCCGCTTCAAGAGCGAGCGGCACACCCTGCTCGAGAGCGCGCTCGAGGGGCACCTCGAGGAGGCCCGGGAGATCCTCCTCGCGGCCACCCGGTCGGTCCCCGAGGCGCTCCCCGAGCCCGAGCTCCCCGAGGCGTTCGAGCAGAACCGCTGGTTCCCGATGCCCCACGAGGTCGCGCGGTGGCTGCGAGCCCGGAACGGCGGCGAGCCCGCGCCGGCCGCGTCCGAGATCTTCGTGGCCCCGATCGCCGCGCAGGGAGGCCGCTAGACCATGTGCCGATTCCTCCTCTACGCCGGCCGACGGGTCCGCCTCGACGAGCTCCTCTACCGGCCGAGCAGCTCCCTCGTGCGCCAGGCCTACGATCCTCAGGAGCTCGGGATGCTCAACCTCGGCGGCTTCGGCGTCGCCGCGTGGGATCCCGCGTCGCCGAGCCCGGAGACCCCGTGGCTCTACCGCAGCACGGTGCTGCCGAGCTTCGACGACAACCTGCGCCACCTCGCCCGGAAGCTCGAGGCGACGTGCGTCCTCGCCCACGTCCGCGGCATCGCGCTCGACGCGGAGGACGGCGACTTCGGGCCGCACAACCTGCACCCGTTCCTGTACCCCGGGTACGCCTGGAGCATGGCGCACAACGGGTTCATCCGCGGGTTCGCGGCGATCCGACAGGACATCGTCGCCTGCTTCGCGCCCGAGGTGGCGGCGCAGGTGCGGGGCACGACCGACAGCGAGGCGTTCTACGCGCTCGTGATGTCGCAGCTCGAGGATCCCCTCCGGGATCGCGACCCCGACGCGCTCGTGGGGGCCCTCGTGCGGGCGCTCCGGCTGCTGCGGCGGATTCGCGCCGCGCGGGGGCTGTCGCTCTCGACCTCGATGAACGTCGTGTTCACGAACGGTCGCGACGCCGTGGTGCTCCGCTTCGTCTTCGACTTCGGCTGCTACCCCCTCGACAAGCCGGGGCAGATCGACCCGGCGGCGATCCGCTACCTGAGCCTCTGGTACACGCTCGGGGATCGCTTCCGTGAGGACGCCGGTACGTGGCGCATGACCGGCGACTCCGCCGCCGCGGCGAGCGTGCTCGTCGCCTCGGAGCCGCTGACGCTCGATCGAGCGGGCTGGACCGAGGTCCCCGAGTATTCGATCCTCACCGTCCGCGCCACCGACGGCGCGCACACGGTGTCCACGACGCCCGTGGACCTCTGACGCCGATGAGGCGCCCCCTTTGAGCTCGCTGCCCGTCATCCTCTGCGTCGACGACGAGACGACGGTGCTCCGCAGCCTGCGCGAGCAGCTGCTGCGCGGGCTCGAGGGCGAGTGCTCGATCGAGGTCGCGGAGTCCGGCGAGGACGCGCTCGAGGCCTACGACGAGCTCGTCGAGGACGGCTCGGAGCTCGCCGTCGTGATCTCCGATCACATCATGCCCGGCATCAAGGGCGACGAGCTGCTCCGGCTCCTCCACGAGCGCGCGCCCGACGCCCGAAAGATCATGCTCACCGGCCAGGCCTCCGCGGACGCGGTCGGCAACGCCGTCAACCGCGCCAACCTCTATCGCTACCTCGAGAAGCCCTGGCGCGCCGACGACCTCATCCTCACCGCGCGCGGCGCGCTCGAGGCGTGGCGCTCGGATCGCGCGCGGCTCGAGCAGCAGGCGACGCTGCGGGAGATGGTGGAGGTGTCGCTCGCGCTCACCGCGAACCTCGCCGCCGCCGATCGCTACGGGCAGCTCGTGGGGAGCGCGCAACGCGTCTTGCGCGCGGATCGCGTCGCCCTGTTCCGGCGCGACGAGGATCGGCTCCGGCCGATGGCCGCGTCCCACGAGGGGCTCACGGCGCTCGCGCTCGAGGAGTACCCCGACCTCGAGGGGGATCTTCGGGCGACGCGGCCCGTCCGGCGCACGGGCGGGGCGGTCCTCGGGGCGGCGCACGGCGCCTTGACGTGGTCGGGCGAGGACCGCGCGCTCGTGACCGCGCCGCTCCGCGTCGGGGACGAGGTGGCGGGGCTCCTCGTGGTGGGCTGGGACGCCCCGGACGGGCCCCGAACCGTGCGCGATGATCGGATCACCGGCTTCGCCGCGCTCGCCGCCGCCGCGATCCGGACGACGGAGCTCGTGGACGCGATCGAGGGCCGCTCCGAGCAGCGGCGCCGCGTGGCGGTCGAGCTCCAGCGGGAGGCGACGGCGCGGCGCGCGCGAGCGCTGCTCGGGGAGAGCGACGCGGTGCGCGCGCTGCGGGATCGCATCGAGCGGCTCGGCCCTTCGGAGGCGCCGGTGCTCGTGGTCGGACCCACGGGCTCCGGCCTCGAGGCGACGGCGCGCGCGCTGCACGCGGCGTCCGCGCGATCGGAGGGGCCCTTCCTGACCGTGGACTGCGCCCTCGTCGAGGACGAGGCAGAGCTCTCCGGCCCGCAGGGCAAGCTCGCGCTCGCCGCCGGCGGCAGCCTCTACCTCGCCGGCGTGGGGACGCTCGCGCGGCCCCTCCAGGAGCGGCTCCGCGCGCACGTGGAGCGCGGCGACGCCGCGGGGGCTCGCCTGATCGCCTCCTCGACCCGCGAGCTCGACGCGCGGCACTTCGACGTCCCGCTGCTCCGCGTGCTCACGGCGCAGCGGCTCTACGTCCCGGCCTTGCGCGACCGGCCCGAGGACGTCCCCGCGCTCGCGCAGCACATGGCCGCGGCGCACGCGCGGCGGCTCGGTCGACCGCCACCGACGCTCTCGGAGCCGCTCCTCGCGCGGCTCCGCAACCACACCTGGCCGGGCAACGTGGACGAGCTCGGCAACGTCATCGAGCGCGCGCTGCTCGCGTCGACGGGCGACGTGCTCGAGCTCGACGACAACCTCCTGGACACGGGGACCAAGGTCGGGAGCTACCGCCTCACCGAGCGCATCGGCGCGGGCGGGATGGGCGAGGTGTGGCGCGCGCGGCACGAGCACCTCGCGCGGCCGGCGGCGGTGAAGCTCATCCAGGGGGCGGTGGGCATGCAGACGCCCGAGGCGACGGCGCGGTTCCGGCGCGAGGCCTCCGCGATCGCCGCGCTCCGCTCGCCTCACACCGTCGAGCTCTACGACTTCGGCGTGAACCAGGAGGGCGAGTGCTTCTTCGTGATGGAGCTCCTCGAGGGGATGGACCTGCAGTCGCTCGTCGACCAGCACGGGCCGCTCCCCCCGTCGCGCGCCGTCCACCTGGTGTCGCAAGCCTGCTTGTCGCTCGGCGAGGCGCACGCGGCGGGGCTCATCCACCGGGACATCAAGCCCGCGAACCTCTTCGTGGGCCAGCTCGGGCTCGAGCCCGACTTCGTGAAGGTCCTCGACTTCGGGATGGTCTCGGCGGGGGAGGGCGACGTCCAGCTCACGAGCGCCGGGCAGATCCACGGCACGCCCTCGTACATGGCGCCCGAGCACGGCGCCGAGGGGGTCGCCCTCGACCACCGCGTCGATCTGTACGCGCTCGGCTGCGTGCTGCACTTCTTGTTGACGGGGCGGACGGTCTTCGAGGCGACGCTCCCGGTGCGCGTGATCCTCGCGCACATGCACGAGGCGCCCGAGCCTCCGTCGCGCCACGCCCCGTACGCCGTCCCCGAGGAGCTCGACGCGCTCGTGTCGCGCCTCCTCGCCAAGCACCCGGGCGACCGGCCCTCGAGCGCGCAGGCGCTCCGCGCCTCGCTCGCCGCGCTCCCGCTCGCGGCCTGGACGGACGACGAGGCGCGCGATTGGTGGGCGGCCCGCGACGGCGGCGCGGTGCAGCCCGCGCCCAAGCCCGAGTCGGTCCACCCGAGCGGCGTCGAGGCCACGCTCGTCGCGAGGCCCACGGCCCGCGAGTCCGACGAGTAGAGGAACCTCAGCGCTCGCGGAGGCCGTACGCGACGAGGGCGAGCCAGCCGACGATCAGGGACAGGCCGCCGAGCGGGGTGATCGCGCCGAGCCACCGCGGCGCCCCGAGGCTCATCGCGTAGAGCGTCCCGCTGAACAGGGCCACGCCGAGCACGAACGCGCCGCCCGCGACCGCGAGCGAGCGCCCTCCTCGCCGCGCCGCGAGGAGCGCGACGACGACGACCATCCCCGCGTGCGGGAGGTGGTAGCTCACCGCGGTGCGCCACCACCCGAGCCGGCGCGCCGCGTCGGGGACGCCCTCGAGCGCGGCCTCGAGCCCGTGCGCCCCGTAGGCGCCGAGCCCCACCGCGAGCGCGCCGAGGACCCCGCCGATGACCAAGAAGGAGCGCTCCATGTGCGCCAGAGGGTAGCGCCGCGAACCGCGACGCGGTCGTCACGGTTGAACGCGTGTGAGCTTCTCGTGCACGATCCACCTCGACATGCGCAACCTCCTCTTGGTGACCTTGGTGCTCTCCATCGGCTGTGACGGGGGCTCCGGTGACGACGCCGGCCCCGGGAGCGTGGACGCGGCCGGGCGTGACGGCGGCGACTCCACCGTCGACTCGGGGCCCGGCTCGACCGACTCCGGCTCGGGCCCCGTCGACTCCGGGCCGGGCCGCGACGGCGCGACACCCCCGGGCGACGGCCACTACTTCCCGGCCGGCTCGTTCTTCACCACCGACGTCTCCGGGGCGTCGCCCGCCCCGTACTCGGACGACGTGATCGCGTCGCTCCGCGGCGCCGGCGGCTGGGGCAACGGCGACACCTTCCAGATCGACTTCTCGATCGAGGTCCTGACCGCCGACGCCTCGACCCCGCGGATGGACTTCACCGAGACGGGTGACTTCTACGATCCGGACTGCGACCACGTCCCGATCCCGGTCCCGATGGGAGGCCGGCTCGAGGGCGAGTCCGGCTACCGGTGCGACAGCGACGGCGACTGCCACCTCATCGTGTTCGCGCCCTTCGAGGACCGGCTCTACGAGATGTGGCGCGCGAACATCACCGGCGGCACGTTCGAGGGCGGCTGCCTCGCGGTCTGGGACGTCAGCCGCGTCTACCCCGACACGGGGCGCGGCGACCAGTGCACGAGCGCCGACGCCGCGGGCTTCCCGATCGCGCCGCTCCTCTTCACCGCGGACGAGGTCGCGGCGGGCGAGATCGCGCACGCCATCCGCTTCATCCTCCCGAACAACCGCGTGCGGATGCGATCGATGGTCCGCCCCGCGACCCACGGCACCAACACGACCGGCGACGCGAACGCGCCGCCGTACGGCGTGCACTTCCGGCTGCGCGCGGACTTCCCGCTCGGAGACCTGCCCAACGACGGCGCCCGCACCGTCGCGCGCGCGCTCCAGCGCTACGGCATGTACCACGCCGATGGTGGGAACATCGCGTTGACGGCGCAGAGCGACTCGGAGACCACCGCGAGCTGGGACGGCCTGCTCGGGCCGCGGGACCTGTCGATGCTGCAGGTGGAGGACTTCGAGGTCATCCACCACTCGGATCCGATCGACGTGACCTACGACTGCACGCGCACGCCGATCACGGAGTAGCCGTTGCCTTAGCACGCGAGGGGAGGTCGCCGGTCGGCCGGCGTAACCGGAGGCGCACGCATGTCACTCGAGAGAACGATCGGAGCCGTGGCGCTCGTGAGCGCGCTGCTGACCACGGCGGTCCACGCCCAGACCCCATGCGGCCGCGACGCGGACTGCCGTCGCCTCAGCGAGCGATGCGAGCGGCGTGAAGCGGGGGCCTGCAACGACCTCGGCATCCTCTTCCAGGAGGGCCGCGGCGTGACCCGGGACGCGGCTCGCGCCGCGGATCTCTATGGCCGCGCCTGCGAGGGCGGGAGCGCCGCCGCGTGCTTCAACATCGGCCAGCTCTACGCCGAGGGCACGGGCGTCGCCGCGGACGGCGCGCGGGCCGCCGAGTACTTCGATCGATCCTGTCGCGGCGGCGACCGCGAGGGCTGTCGCCGGGCTGGCGTGTCGTACGAGGAGGGGCGGGGCGTCGGCCGGGACGAGGCGCGCGCGGCCGAGCTCTATCGCCGCGGCTGCGGAGCCGGGGACGGCCCGAGCTGCACGCGCCTCGGGATGCTCCAGGAGCAGGGGCGCGGCGTCCCCGTGAGCCTCGCGCGCGCGGCGCAGCTCTACGAGCAGGGCTGCGAGAGCGGCACGAGCCCGGCGGGCTGCTTCGACCTCGCGCTGCTCTACGAGCTCGGCCGCGGGGTGACCCAGGACTACGCGCGAGCCCTGCGGCTCTACCAGCGCGGCGCCGACGGCGGCGACGTGGAGTCCTTCGCCCGCCTCGGGCGGCTGTACCAGGAGGGTCGGGGGGTGCCGGTCGACTTCGCGCGCGCGCGGCAGCTCTACGAGCAGGGGTGCACCGGCAACGACGGGGCGGCGTGCACCCGCCTCGGCATCCTCTGCGAGGAGGGCCGCGGCGGCCCCGTCGATGTGGTGCGCGCGGCCCAGCTCTACCGCGCCGGGTGCGATCACGGGAGCGCCGCCGGCTGCTTCGACCTCGCGCTGTTCCACGAGAACGGTCGCGGCGTCCCGCGCGACGCCGCCACCGCGCTGCGGCTCTACCGCCAGTCCTGCGAGGGCGGGGACCAGGAGGGCTGCCAGCGCGCCGCCCTGCTCGGCCGCCGCTGACTTCGGCGGCGCCAGATGACCAGGGCTCGGACGCTCTTCGCTCCGCTCGCGCTCGCGCTGCTGATGCTCGCCTGGACCGCGCCGTCGGTCGCGCAGCGGGCTTCGACCCGCGTCGGCAGCGGTCGCGCGCGGCGCATCGTGATGGAGCCCGGTCAGGCCTACGTGCTGCAGGAGGATGGGGTCCTCGTCGCGTGGACCAGCGACGCCGAACGGGTGCCGTCGTACCGCTTCTCGGGCGGGCCGGTGCCGGGGGCGACGGGGCTCGTGGACTTCTGCGGCACCTTCGGCGTGCAGGCCGACGGCGCGGTCGGCGAGATGTTCTCCAACGGGAGCTATCGCCCGGGGACGCAGGCCGTGGGCGCGCGGAGCTGCGGGTATCGGTTGCTGGAGCACACGCTCTGCTTTCTCGACGGACAGGGAGCGGTGCGCTGTCGCTACGACCGCGACGGCGAGCCCGTGGTGGTCCCCGGGATACGCGGCGCGACGAGGGTCGACGTGGGGGACGGCGTCTGCGCGCTGGTGGGTGACCACGTCACGTGCTGGACGTCGACCAGCGCGCCGCGCGTGCTCGTGTCCGACGTGACGACCTTCTCCCGGTACGCCGGGAGCGGCTGCGGGATCCAGCCCGACGGCGAGCTCGTGTGCTGGGCGTCGCGAAACCAGCGTCGCCCCTTCGACCTGAGCTTCGCCGAGAGCCAGGCGCGGTGCCGCGCCGCGACGACGGACGAGGAGCGCGACTACGAGTGCGTGCAGCGCGACACCGACGCGCAGCCCCCGAGCCCCGTCGGGATCCACGACGCCGTCGACGTCACCATCGCCAGCCACACCGGCGTCGTGATCCGGCGGGACGGCCGCGTGCTCGCCTGGGGCCAGCATCCGGGCTTCTGGAACCACGACGACGCGGTCGCCGAGGTCCCGTGGCTGCGCGGCGCTCGCCACGTCGAGATCGGCCGAAGCGCCGTCTGCGCGATCCTCGCCGACGGCCACGCGGCGTGCTGGTCGCGGACCCGGCCCTGACCCCGCGCCTCGCCTCTCAGCGCGCCGGCTCGACCAGCGTGAAGCGGGTGCTGATCCGCGCGCCCGGTCGAAGCGCGGTGGCGAGGTGGGCGGCGTTGGCCAGCGTCTGGTCGTAGTCGCTCTGCATCCCGAGCGAGATCTGGACGCGGCCGCCGTCGATGCGGGACTGCACGACCGGCGCGGAGACGACCTCGCCGTCGATCAGGATCGCGAGGACGCGGTGCACGTGGGAGCCCGTGGCGTCGCCGAAGTGCGCGGCCGCCTCGGGGGTGAGCTCGATCGAGACGAACGGCATGCCCATCTGGGGATCCGACTGCACGCGCGCGTCGGCGACGTCGGCGCCGGTGAGGATGACCTCAGCCTCCAGGCAATGAAGCGTGCACTCGACACCCGTGTCGGAGTCGTGCGAGCGCTCGAGCGCCGGCTCGCAGTCGCCGGGCGGCTCCATCAGATAGGCCTCGAGCGCCTCGCAGTCGCCGCGCCACCCGCGGACGCGACCGCTGCCGTAGTCGTTCGAAGGCACCGGGCCGAGCCCGAAGGTCCCGGCCAGCGGGTCGACGTCGAGCTCCTCCGTGAAGCTCATCTCGAGGATCCGCGGCTGGAGCGCGTCGAGGACCGTCGCTACGTCGTCGGAGCCCTCGATGTGGAGCGCGATGCGGCGCTCGTCGCGAGACTCGATCGTCGCGCGCGCGCCGAGCGACGAGAGCCGCTCCACCATCGCGTCGGCGTCTCCAGCCACGAACTGGTCTTCGGCTTCGAGCACGATCCGATAGCTCGCGTCCCCGGCGAGGGGGCCCGGGTCGAGCGCGGCCTCGATGCCCCCCGCGGCCGAGAACGCGAGGAAGGCCGCCGTCAGGCTCGCCAGCGCGGCGAGCGCTCCCACCGCGGGCGCGCCCCAGGCGCGGACCGCCTGCGGATCCGTGGGGCGGCGGAGCCACCACGCGGCGAAGCCGACGCCGACCGCGAAGGTGAGGGCGGCGCCGACGCCGACGACGGGGCCGAGGGGCTGACCCGCCGCGCTGGCCGCGACGCCGACGCCGCCCGCGATCGCCGCGAAGGGCATCCCGACGACCGCGGGGATCGCGAGCGCGTCCCACGCGGACCCGAGCGTCACGGGGCCGAACAGCTTCACGGGCCACGCGGCGGGCCGGACGACGAGCGCGATCGCGACCGCGAGGAGGGCGAACGGCAACGCGAGCTGCGAGAGCGCGACCAGCCCCGACTCCCCCGTCGCGAGCGCGACGCCCATCCGGTAGGCCACGCCGATGGCCCCCTGCACGCCGACGAGGAGCGCGAGGAACAGGGCCCCGTGCGCGCGACGGCTCCTGTCGATGCGCGAGAACACCCACCACAGCAACGCGCCGCCCGCCGTGATGCTCAGCGTCGCGACGATGCGGTATCCCCAGCCCGGCTCCGGCACGATGTCCATCCACGCGGTGCCGTTCGCGGCCTCCGCCCACACCGCGATCGCGAAGCCCTGCACGAAGGCGAGCACGAGGTAGAGGCCGAAGCCGAGGCGGCGGACGGTGGGGCGGTCGAGCGCGCCCGCGACCAGCAGCACGAGCTGCACGAGCACGAGCGAGCTCGCCGTGCTCCCGATCACCGCGAGCGCGGGCGTCATCACGTCGAGCTGCCCGAGGAGGCTGCCCTGCGCGGCGAACGCGGCGAGCGCCTCGTGATCGATCCCCGGCAGCGGCAGGAGCTGGCCGCCGAAGAACACGACGGCGGCCACGATCAGCCACGGCGTCAGCGTGCGCGGCGCGGGGCGCGCGCGTCTCTCGGTTTCCCCCAACCCGACCTCGACCTTCCGCTCCAGCCGTATCACCCCTGGGTGTTCCATCCAACCCAGGACTGGGCGCGGAGGCTCGCGCAGGGAGCCCGAACACGGGATACGATGTGGCTCGCATGCGAAACGCCCTGCTGGTCCTCGCGCTCCTCGGTGGCTCGGCGTCCGCGGCGCGCGCGGACGTGGTCGACTCGGACGCGCCCCCGCTCCAATGCGACGAGCTGCCGTGCCCCGCGGGCAGCCGCCCCGCGTCGCTCGGCCACAGCAGCTGCCCGTCGGTGTGCAGCCCGAGCTCGACGTGCACCGGCGACGCGGACTGCGCCGACTACGGAGCCGGCGCTCGCTGCGAGCCGACCCGCTTCTGCATCGGCATCGAGTACTCGGGGCCCGGCGCGAGCGAGGCCGTGTACGACGCGTGCGAATCGAGCGGGCCGTGCGGGTCCGGCGCGACGGAGGAGCCCGAGGCGCCGAGGTGCGTGGAGGCCTCGCGCTGCGTGGCCCCCGCGGGCCCCGCGACCCCTGCGCGCGCGGAGTCCAGCCGCGGCGGCTGCGCCGGCTGCGCCGCGAGCGGCCGCGACCCCGCCGGACTCGGCTGGCTCGTCGCGCTCGTCGCGTTAGTCGCCGCGCGGCGTCGCCGCTGAGCTCAGAAAGAGGGCGTGACGAGGAGCTCCTCGCCCGCGGTCATCGTCGCGTTCTCCCCGGTCTGCCAGGTCGCGTCGTCGACGAGCACCTCGAGCTCGATCGCGCCGGTCAGCTCCGTCGCGACGAGGCGCCATCGACCGGGTGCGAGCGCGTGCATCGGCCAGCCCGCGGTCCACGACAGCGGCGCGACGCTGCCGCGCACCCAGAGGGTCCGACCCGCCCCGGGGTCGTGGTCCGCGAGGAGCGCGATCGCGAAGCGGGTCAGCGCCACGGGCCGTCGAGGACGAGCGCGTCGGTCACCGCGAGCGGCGCCGGCTGCACGAACGTCACGCGGTTCCGGCCGTTCTCCCAGCGCACCGAGCCCGCGTCGCCATAGCTCGCGGTGAGCTTCCACTCGAACGCGATCCCGAGCGGCAGCGCGACCGGCGCGCTCTCCCACCGCGGGTAGTGATCCCCGTCGGTCGCGAGGGGCAGCCCGAGGCCGTCCCAGTCGCCGAGCGCGGGCTGGTCGCCGCGCGCGTAGACCGACTCGCCGAAGCTCGTCTCCGCCGTGGTCGTGAACACGACCTCCTGCCGCGGCCACGCGGGCAGGCCGCGCAGCGCCGTGGCGACCTCGTCGAAGCTCGGCTCGCCGTCGCCCGCGCTCTGCTCCGCGTAGCGCTCCAGCACCCGCAGCCACTGCGCGAGGTAGCGGCGCCCCGTGCGCCCGCCGTCGAGGGCCTCGGTGTCGATGAAGAGCTGGCTCTCGTAGTTGCGCGCCACGCGCGTCGAGGACCCGAGCCCCGCGAAGGTCCAGTTCGCCGCGTCGGTCACCACGCGGATCGACGAGAGCCCGAAGATCCCCACCTTGTGGTGCATCGCCGTGAACTCGGTCCGGCGGTTCGTCGCCTCGAACACGTGCACGCCGGCAGCGCGGAGCCGGTCCTCGGTGCCGTCGTTCGCGTAGATGGGCTCGTCGTTGGCGTCGACGCCGTCGGACTGCTTGCGGTCCGTGATCACGTAGACGGGGACGCCCGCGCGGGCGCGCTCGCCGAGGGCGTCGACGAGCGAGCCGCTCGCGCCCTCGCCGGTGATGTCCCGGAGCGAGAAGACCATCAGGAGGATCAGCTCGTCCTCCTCGGCGATCCACGACAGCAGGCGGCCGCCGGCGCGCGGGCCGCTCGCGGCGGGGGTGAACAGGACGTTGACGGCGGCGGCGTCGTCCCACGTGTTCGCGATGCGCTCGCCGCGGAGCACGGACTCGTAGGCCGCCGTGTAGCGCGCGACGAGGGTCGGGTCCGTGATGCGGTGGAACGTCTCCTCGTTGAGGACCGCGTTGTCGCCGGGGTTGAAGCTGCCGCTGAGGACCACCGACCCCGCCGGGGTCTCGAAGATCCGGGTCTTGAGGTGCATCAGGCCGCTGCTGACGATGCCGATCAGGTCGGCGGTGCGGCGGGTCGCGTCGTCGAGCGCGCGGTGATCGGTGACGAGCTCGAAGCCCCGCGCGACGAGCTGCTCGTCGGCCACGTTGTAGTCCCGGGCCGGGTCGAGCTGGTCGGCGTCGATCAGCACCTGCACGTCGACGCCGTCGTCCTGCGCGTCGGCGAGCGCGCCGACGAGGTCGGGGTTGCGCAGGTTGTAGACCGCGTAGCGGATCCGGTAGGGGTTGTCGCCCTCGGCGTACGCGGCCGGGTCGGCGAGGCGCGCGTCCCGGACGCGCTGGATCTCGGACAGCTCGAGGGTGACGACCGGGTCGTCGGGGGCGAACAGCGCCTGGAACGGCTCGTCCCGCCACGGCCCCTCGGGGAGCGGTCCGTAGGCCTCGAACGAGGCGCCGTCGAGCTTCCCGTCCGGCGTCAGCGGGAGCGGCGGTCCGTCGTCGGGCACCTCCGGGGTGCCGAGGTCTGCCGCGCACG
This sequence comes from Sandaracinaceae bacterium, assembly GCA_020633195.1. GTDB lineage: Bacteria > Myxococcota_A > Polyangia > Polyangiales > Sandaracinaceae > JACKEC01. The sequence continues at coordinate 54,219 of JACKEC010000023.1, forward strand.
AGGTGGCTACCAGAGCCGCCACCACGGGCCACCAAAGATGGGCAATTGAAGCGGGTCGCGGGGCCACGCCCTCTCTTCAGCAACGCGCGTGCCGACGCCGGGGCGACCGCCCGATGTCAGAACTCTGAGCGCTCGTGTCAGGATCGCCGGACGCCGATCACGCAACCTCGGCCGATGCGGATGGTGGTGATGGAGACCGAGACGACGACCGCGCCTCTGGACCGGGGCGCCCTTCAGGCCTTCGAGCGGGCCCTCGATCCGGCGCGGCCCGACGACCTGCCCGAGGGCGCGTCCCTGGTCGGGTTCGGTGAGATCTCGATGGTCTTTCGGCTCGAGGCGTGCCCCGGCCGGGTCGTGAAGCGCGTCGCGGGGCTGCGCGGCGACGAGGCGCTGGCCTACCGGCAGGTGGTCGAGGCCTACGTCGCGCGCCTCGACGCGTGCGGCGTCCGGGTGGCCCCAGTCGAGGTCGTCGAGGTGGAGCGCTCGGCCGGGCGGCGCATCACCTACCTGGTGCAGGCGGCGCTCGACCCCGAGCGGCTGGCGCATCGGGTCGCCGCCGACGCGAGCGACGCGCAGCTCGACACCCTCATCACGACGATCCTCGACCACGCCGACGAGGTGCTGCGCCGCGGCGCGGGCTTCGACGCGCAGCTGTCGAACTGGGCCCTCGCGCGCCCCGGCGCCTTCGACGAGCTCACCTACCTCGACCTCAGCACGCCGATGCTGCGCGAGCGGGGCCGCGAGGCGCTCGACCTCGGGTTCATGCTGCGGTCGCTGCCGCTCCCGATTCACCTCGCGATGCGCGCGGCGGGCGCGCGCTCGATGATGGACCGCTACTACGCGCGGCGGACGGTGGCGCTCGACGTCGTGTCGAACCTCATCAAGGAGGGCATGGCGGACCGGCTCGGCTTCGCGATCGAGGTCGTCAACCGGTGGTTGCGCCGCTTCGACGAGCGGCCGCTGACCGTGGCCGAGGTCCGCGCGGACTACAGGAGCGACGCGCGGCTGTGGGCGTTCCTCCACGCGGTGCGGCGCCCCGACCGGTGGGTGCGGACGCGCCTCCTCGGGCAGAGCTACGACTGGGGCATCGCGCCCCGCATCGATCGGAGGGCGTGATGACGAGCGAAGCGAAGGCCGAGGTGCTCGAGCGCACCTCCCGGTACCTCTCCCCCGCGAAGGTGGCGCTCTTCCACGCGATGGGCATCGACATCGTGATCGGCAGGCGCGAGGGCTACCGCATCTGGGACATCGACGGCCGCGAGCTGCTCGACCTGCACCTGAACGGCGGCACCTACAACCTCGGCCACGGGCACCCGGAGGTCGTCGACGCGCTGCGCGCCGGCCTCGACGAGGGCCTCGACATCGGCAACCACCACTTCGCGTCCGGCCCGCGCGCCGAGCTCGCGTCGATGCTCTCGGGGCTCGCGCCCTTCGAGGACGCCCGCGTCGTGTTCTCGAGCGGGGGCGGCGAGGCGGTGGACGTCGCGATCAAGAGCGCCCGCCGGGCCACGGGGCGCCGCCGCGTCGTGAGCGTGACCGGCGCCTACCACGGCCACACCGGCCTCGCGCTCGCGACCGGGCACGAGCGCTTCAGCAAGCCGTTCTTGAGCGAGGGCGATCCCGCGGACTATTCGCGCGTGCCGTTCGACTCGCTGCCCGCGATCGAGGCCGAGCTCGCGCGCGGCGACGTGGCCGCGGTGATCCTCGAGACGATCCCGGCGACGGCCGGCTTCGTGATGCCCTCCGAGGGCTACCTCGCCGGCGTGCGCGCGCTGTGCGACGAGGCCGACGCGCTCTACGTCGCCGACGAGGTCCAGACGGGGCTGGGCCGCACGGGCCGGCTCTGGGGCGTCGAGAGCTTCGGGGTCGTGCCCGACGTCGTGGTCACGGCCAAGGGCCTCAGCGGCGGCGTGTACCCGATCGCCGCGACCCTGCTCGGCCCGCGCGCGGGGGCGTGGCTCCGGACCGACAGCCACGGCCACGTCTCGACCTTCGGCGGCGCCGAGCTCGGTTGCCGGGTCGCGATGAAGGTGCTCGAGATCACGACGCGCGAGTCCACCCGCGAGAACGTCGAGCGCACCGCCCTCGCGCTCGAGCGCGGGCTCGGCGCGATGGCCGAGCGCTACCCGCTGCTGCGCGAGGTGCGCCAGCGCGGGCTGGTCGTCGGCCTCCGCTTCAGCCGCGACGACGGCGGCATCCACGTGATGCGCGCGCTGCACCAGCTCGGCGCGTGGGCCATCGTCGCCGGCTTCGACTACGGCGCCCTGCAGGTCAAGCCGGGCCTGCTCTGGGACGAGGCGACCACGCGCGAGGCCCTCGAGCTCCTCGAGCGCGCCATCGCCGACGTCCAGCGCACGCTGGGGAGCTAGACGCCGACGAGCCCCTGGTTCAGCGACACGCCATCCGCTCGCCGGACATCGTCGTCCCGCTGCAGCGGTAGAAGTGCCACGCGCAGCCGGTCGAGCCGGGGAGGCAGGTGGCCGTGCAGGTCATGCCGAGCGGGCAGTAGCAGGCGTCGCCCGGTCGGGTGTAGGCGCCCTCGCAGACCAGCGAGTAGCCCGTGCACTCGCGCGCCGGGAGCGAGCGCGGCCGGCACTCGGCGGGCGTGCCGCAGGACACGTAGGTGCCGCTCGAGCCGCAGGCCGGCGCGGTCGAGCCCGTCCAGCCGGTCCCCGCGCACGAGTAGCGGCGCATGCCCAGCCCGACGAAGCCGCCCGTCGTGAGCGAGCACGTCCCGTCGCGGCCGGCGGACGTGGTGTGATCGCGCTGCGCGACCCCGTCACAGTTGTAGTTGCCGTAGCGCACGTCGTCGCCCGTCCCCGAGGTCTGCGCGGTCGTGAAGTACATCGTCTGCCCGGGGAACGCGTCGATGTCCGAGTCGTCGCAGTCGGTCGTGCTCGCGCCGATGGGCCGGCGGTTGGTCCACCGACCCCCGCACCCCGTCGCGCTTCCGTCGGGCTCGGTGCACCCGGTGCGCGAGGAGTCCGTGGTCGCGGCGAAGCCGTCCATGTCGCAGTCGACGTACCACTCGGGCGCGCTCTCGTCGGCGGTGCCTTCGCAGTTGTTGTCCACGCCGTCGCAGAGCTCCTCGGCGCCCGTGTAGACGTCGTCGCGCGTGTCGTCGCAGTCGTCGCCGCAGGCGCCGAGGGACGTCGCGGCGTGGCCGTCGCCGTCCATGTCGATGAGCGGGTTGGTGCACGCCGTCGTCAGCTCGTCGCACACGTCGTCGGTGCAGTCGTCGCCGTCGCTGCAGTCCGGCGCGGTGCCGGGGGTGCAGACGTGCGTGGACGTGTCGCACGTCTCGGTGCCGCTGCAGAACTGGCCGTCGTCGCAGTCCGCGTCGGCCTCGCAAGAGAACGTGCAGTCGGCCTCGCAGCCGTCCGCCGCGACGTCGTTGCCGTCGTCGCAGACCTCGCCGCCGTCGAGGACCCCGTTGCCGCAGCCGGCGCCGACGCACTGGTTGCCCGACGGCGTGGTCACGCAGACCCCGTCGGGGACCGCGGTCGTCGAGCAGGCCGTGCCGTCGTCCGCGGGGGTGCCCGGTTCGCACACGTGCGAGGTCGCGCCGCAGGTCTCGGATCCGTTGCAGGTCAGCCCGTCGTCGCACTCGGTGTCGGTGTCGCACGTGAAGGTGCAGTCGGGCTCGCAGCCGTCGAACGCGGTCGTGTTGCCGTCGTCGCAGGCCTCGCCCGAGTCCACGACGCCGTTGCCGCAGCCGCTGCCGGTCACGCAGGTCCCCGCGTCGCACGTCCCCGCGCCGCCGTTGCAGGGCGTGCCGTCGGCGACGCCCATGCACTCGGGGGTCGTCGACCCGTCCGCTCCCGCCCCGGAGTCCGGGTCTTCGGTCCCACCACCGCACGCGGTCAAGGCGCACGCCAAACAAGCCACTCGAAGCCAACGCGTCATTGGATCTCCCCGGCCCATTGTAGACGCCCCGGCGTGCCGGGCCACGTAACCGGGTCACTCCCAGCGGAGGTCCTCGAAGCGCACGGACGCAGCGTCGAGCGCGGGCCCCGACCGCGCGGGCAGGCCCGTGTCCACCGTCAGCTCGGTCCCGTTGACCGTCACCACCGCGCCCGACGCGCCGTGCTCGACGGTGAACGCGTACCGCCCGCCGACCGCGGCCGGCGCCGCGCCGACGTCGTTCCAGACCGCGCCCCCGTCGACGTCGAAGCGCTGGAGCCGCCCCGAGTCCCGGACGACGAGCGCCACGAAGCGGGTCGGGCTCTCGTAGCCGAGCACCACGCCGCCCGACCACCCGGGCGTGCTCGGCGCGGCGAAGCTCGTCTCGAAGCGCGTGACCGGAGCCTTCACCACGGCGACGGTGAAGACGTCGGCGAAGCCGTCGAGGGTCGACGGGTCCACGTGGATCCACTCGAGGAACACGGGCGTCATCGGCTCCTGCGCGGCGCGCACGGCGGGGATCCAACCCGCGTCGAGGGCCGCGGGATCCCCGAGCTCGTCGCGGAACGCGTCGGGGATCGCGGCGCCGTCGTCGACGCGCGCGCGGAAGCGTCGAAACGCCGCGCGGTTCGGCCCGTCCTCGAGGTAGCGGAAGATCGACCACGCGATGGCGCGCGACGGCGTGAGCGCCTCGTCGACCACGTCCGCGAGCGTCGCCCCGGCCTCGAGCGTGCGCAGCGCGCCCGCGGGCGCGTCCTCGAAGGTGAGGAGCGGCACCACGCCGAGCCGGATGCAGCGCCCGTCCCAGTCGTGCCGCGACTGCGCCTCGGCCACGCCCTCGACGTACCAGAAGGGCAGGGTGCCCGCCGCGCGCACCGCGTCGTGGAACTGGTGGGTCGCCTCGTGCAGCACGAGCATGCGCGTGAAGTAGCGGGTGGGTTGATCGAACAGGTACGCGGTCGCGTTCGAGGGCTCGTAGTATCCGCCCGCGTCGCCGACGGGTCCGAGCCCGTCCTCGGCGAGCCCCGCTTCGAACGCGGCCTGGTCCCGGAAGACGCGGACCCGGAGCGGCAAGGCCGGCGTGGGCTCCCCACCGAAGAAGTCGACTTGCGCGGTCCAGGCCGCCTCGAGCATGCGCGCGAAGAGCTCCGCCTGGGCCGCGTCGACCTGCGCCTCGACCTCGTAGCGCGCCGTCCGCGCCGTCGTGAGCCCGCCCGCGGAAGAGACGTCGACCGGCCCGTCGAAGCAGTGCCCGACCGGCGGCGTCCCCCCATCGGGCGCCGCCCCGTCGATCATCGCCGCGTCGAGCACGGCGCCGTCCCGCGCCCCCGCGTCGAGCGACTCGCTCGCGTCGACCCGCTCCCCCGCGTCGTTCCCCACGGGATCGCCGTCGCACCCGACGAGCGCCCAGCACAGCATCCACACCCGAGCCCGCCGCGACATCACCCCAGCGTACCGCCTCAGGGGTCCCCCAGCTCGGCGCGCCACTCGACGCGGATCGTGAAGAGCTGCCCCGTCGGCGCCGTGGGGGTCGCGACGACGAAGCGGAGCGCGTGGTCCGCCAGCGGGACGAGCGCGCCCGCCTCGACGACCGCGGCCCAGCCGAGGTCGGTGGCGACGAGGCCCCGCGCGACGAGGAAGGGCCGCGCGATCCAGCCCGGGCGCCCGAGCTCGAGGCCGAGCCCCGCGGCTCCGACGCCCGCGTACGCGAACGCGCCGGACCAGGCGAAGCCGGCGCGCACCGAGAGGCGCACGCTCACGCCGTCCCCGACCCAGCCGACCTCGCCCGAGAGCTGCGCGAACGCGCGCTCGCCGTTGCTGCTCGCGACCGCGGCGTCGAGGGCCTGGAGGCCGACGCCGCCCTCGAGGCGAAGGCCCAGGCGCCACGCGTCGGCGACGCCGCCGGTGCCGACCCACGCGCGCAGCGGCGCCGCGCCGAACCGCGCGCGGCTCGCGCCGCCCGAGAGCGAGGCCCAGCTCGCGCGCGCGCCCCAGGCGGCGCCGAGCTCGAACGCCGGGTGCGGAGACCAGCGCCCGCCGACCGCGGCGCCGAGCTGGCCGCCCTCGGTCGGGTCCGCCGCTTCGTAGCTTCCGTCGAGCGCCGCCTCGACGTCGGTGTTGGGCTCGACCGGCCGCACCTCGCCGCCCTGCGCGGCGGCGAGCGCGGGCGCGAGCCAGAGCGCCGCGGCGACGATCACTCGCATCGCAGCACCCGATCGGTCGCGGGCTCGGCCTCGGGCCGGATCAGGTAGCCGTCGTAGTCCGGTCGATCGCGCTCCGCGATCATCCACGGCGCGAAGCCCACGTCGAGCTCGCGCGCCGCGCGGGCCCACGCGCCGAGCACGATCGCGCGCTCCGCGTCGCGGCTCGGGCCGTCCGCGCGCCAGCCGGCCTCCTCGAGCAGCAGCGCGCGTCGGTGCGCGCGCGCCACGGCGGCCGCGCGCTCGAGCGCGTCGAGCCCCTGGGCGACGGCGCCGGTGACCCGATCCCGCCCGGCGCCGGGCTCGAGAGTGAGCGCGCCGGCGAGGTCCGGATAGAGGTGCAGGGTGAGCACGTCGATCGAGTCGAGCGCGGCGATGCGCGCCAGATCCTCGCCGTGCTCGCCGGCGTAGCCCTGGCCGCCCCACGCGATCGGCTGCGTCGCGCCGGCGTCGCGGATCGCGGTCGCCACGGTGTCGGCCCATCGCGCCAGCGTGCCCTCGTCGCAGCGCTCGGCGTCGTCGCAGCGGGCCTCGTTGACGAGCTCCCAGGCGAAGACGGTCGGGTCGCGCGCGTACTCGACGCCGGTGACGGTGTTGCGCCGGCCGACCAGCGTCGCGACGAACGCGCGCTGGTCCTCGATCACGCGCGGGTCCGTGTAGAACGCCTCGACCGGGAGGGCCTCGCCCGGCGCGACGGCGCGCAGCACCGCGGGCGCGCCGCCGTAGTCGCCCCAGTGGTTCGCCGTGATCAGGAGCAGCTGCACGCCTCGCTCCGCGGCCATCGCCATCACCCGGTCGAGCGCCACCAGGCCCTCTTCGCGGATCGTCCCGTCGGCGTCACGGAGGCGCGCGGGGTTCTCGCCGCCGCTCATGTACGCGCCCGTCCGCACGACCGGCCGGCCGAGGTCGCGCGCGAGATCGAGGATCTCCGCGACCGCGTCCCAGCGCTCCCATCCGGCGTGATCGAGGAGCGGGTAGCTGTTCACGGCGCGCGGTACGAACGGGCCCGCGTCGGAGAGGAACCGGCCCTGCGCGTCGACGCCGATCGACGGCGGCGGGCGCGCCGGCTCACACGCGGGGCCCGGCTCCGCGCAGGCGACGAGCGAGACCGCGAGCGCCGCGACGAGGCCTCGCCGTCCCGTCAACGACGCCTCGAGCGACGGATCGCGCCGAAGAGGCCGAGGAGCACGAGCGCCTCCAGCCGCCGCGGCAACGCATGGCGTCCGACACCGCACGCGCAGCCGCCCGCGTCGGTCGGAGCGCCCGGGCTGGAGCTCGGAGCGGGAGTCGGGCTCGGAGGCGCGACCGGCTCGGCGACGGGGGGAGGATCGGCGACGGGCGGCTCCGGCGCCTCGGGCAGCGGCTCGGGCGCCTCGACATCCGGGTTCGGGCTCGACGCGGGAGCCGTCGTCCCGAGCGGCTCGCCCACGCTCGCCGGGACGCAGACCGGGACGCGACGGCACCCGGCCTCGATGTCGGCCGTGTCGCCGATCGCGCCGAGGCCCGGAGGGATCACGTAGATGCCGGGCTCCGGGGTGTCGCACGGACCGACGACGAAGGAGACGTGCTCCTGCGGGCCGGGCGGCGCGCCGTGGCCCCCGCCGGTCGAGTAGACGCGCTGCTCGATCTGGAGCGGCGCCTCGCGGCACCGGAGCGGGCCCGGACAGCCCCGGTCGGACGAGCACACCCGCGGCGCGCAGTACGCGAAGCTGCCGTGGATCATGCCCATGCCCGTGACCGCCGAGGCGCTGCCGCGTGGGCACCCTTCGATCGGCGCGGGGGTGTGCACCGCGTCGGCCGCGGCGAGGCTCGGCACGAGCGAGAGGCAGGCACACAGCAGGGCTTTGCGCATGGGGCAGGATACGCCGGAGCTGGCCCTCGGCGACGCGGCCTGGGCGTCGGTCCCGGTTTGGCACCTGGACGGGTGGGCGCGCCGCCCCCATGAAGGGACTCCAGGACCCCGTGACCTCCCCGTCCCACGGAGCCGCCTCATGACCGCCGCGGCCGAACCGCTCGACGACGCGCCCGCGATCGAGGTGCGCCTCTCGACCGCCGAGCTGGTCGCGATGGTCGCGGCGCTCATGAGCATGAACGCCCTCGCGATCGACGTGATGCTCCCAGCGATGGGCGCCGTCGCGTCCGACCTCGGCGTGGTCGCCGGCAACGACCAGCAGCTGATCGTGGTGGCCTACGTCCTGGGCTTCGGGTTCCCGCAGCTCGTGTTCGGGCCGCTCGCGGATCGCTTCGGCCGCCGCCCCGTGCTCGTCGTCGCGCTCGTCGGGTACACCGTCGCGGGCTTCGTGTGCATGGCCGCCCCGACCTTCTCGGTCCTCCTGGCCACGCGCTTCCTGCACGGCGTCTTCGCGGCCGGCTGTCGCGTGGTCGCGGTCACCCTGGTGCGCGATCTGTTCCGCGGCCGAGGCATGGCGAAGGTGATGTCGCTCGTCATGACCGTGTTCATGATCGTGCCCGTCGTGGCGCCCGCCATCGGGCAAGGGATCTTGCTGGTCGCGCCCTGGCAGTGGTGCTTCGGCGTCCTCGGGTTCGCGGGCGTGGCGATGATGGCGTGGGCGGGGCTGCGGCTCCCCGAGACGCTGCCCGTCGAGCGCCGCCGCTCACTCGGGATCCGTCAGGCGGCGGGCTCGTACCTGCAGGTCATCAAGAGCCGGCCCACGCTCGGCTACATGCTCGCGGGCGGCGTCATCTTCGGCGCGCTGTTCGCGTTCCTCTCCGCGTCCGAGCAGATCTTTCGAGAGATCTTCCACGAGGGAGACTCGTTCGCGCTCTGGTTCGCGGGCGTCGCGACCGTGCTCGCGGCCACCAACTTCGCCAACTCGCGGCTCGTGATGCGGTTCGGGATGCGCCGCCTCAGCCACGTCGCGCTCGTCGGCTTCACCGTCGTGGCCGCGGCCCTGTTCGGGCTCACGCTGATCTACGGGGACCACCTCGCGCTCTTCTATCCGTTGTTCGCGATCTGCTTCGCGCTGTTCGGCCTCCTCGGCGCGAACTTCAACGCGCTCGCGATGGAGCCCCTCGGCCGTATCGCGGGCACCGGCTCGGCGGCGTACGGCTTCGCCACGACGACGCTGTCCGCGGCGGTCGGTGGGGTGATCGGCCGCGCCTACGACGGCACCACGCGTCCGCTGCTCTTCGGCTTCGTGGCCCTCGGCGTGACGTGCCTCGTGATCGTGGCGATCACCGAGCGAGGCCGCTTGTTCGACAGGGCGAGCCCCGCGTCACCGGCTCTGGGGACGAAGCCCGAGGGCCCGTAGCTCCGCGCGCCGCGCGTCGGTCGCCTCACCGCTCTGACCGCAGCGGGCCACGGAGTACGCGCCGCCCTCGCTCGACAGCAGGAGCAGGTAGCGGTGGCCGACGCTGCTGGCGTCGGCCCACTCCCACTGGCCGCGGCCGCGCTGCGCGCCGAGCGAGAACGTCGCCGGCGCCTGGTCGCCGCCCTTCCAGACGGTCACCGTCCGAAAGGTCCCCGGGTCGCCCGCGCGCTCGAGCACGGCCTCCACGACGAAGGTCGCCCGGCGGACCTCCTGCGGCATCGAGACGGGCGCGCACCGCGCCTGGGCGGTGGACGTGAGGCAGGCGATCGCGGCGAAGGCGAGGCCCAGGGCGGCTCGGCGCGGCATGGCGGTCACGATAGCAGCGACCCGAGGCGCGGGACGAACCTTGGCGCGGGGGTCACTCCTCGCAGAACCGCCGCATCGCCGCGTCGCAGTAGCCGAACATCGGATCGGGCGTGTTGCCCAGAGACCAGCACTCGTCGGCGATCTCGCACTTGGGGATCACCGTCGGCGCGGACGGTCGGCCCGCGGGCTGCGCGTCGGGGATGCGAACGTACGGCGGCTCGGACGGGTTCCAGTAGGTCCGGCGTCCTCGCTCGAAGGGCTCCTCGAGCTCGAACCAGAGCTCGGGCGCGTCGGGGCGCCCCAGGTCGTACTCGCAGTCGTCGACGCAGAACCGGACGCGCACCTGAAGCCGGTCGAGGTCGGTCTGGTCGCTCACGACGCTGAAGCGCGCGTTGCAGTCGCCCCCGGAGGCGCACGGCGTGGCGCCGGGGCCGATCTCGATCACCTCCGCGTGGCCGTGCGTGTCGATGTCGGCCTCGCAGTCCGCGACCGCGCAGACCTGGATCCGCGCGCGCGGCGCCGCGCCGTCGGTGTAGGGCAGCTGCATCTCGACCTCGAGCACCCCGTTGAGCGCGCAGCCCGAGCTCACCGTGGCGGCCAGGACCACCAGACCGATGAAGCCCTTCACAGCTCGAACACCAAGGGGCTGGCCGGCTGCAGCTGCGCGTCGAGCATCAGCCCGGTGGTGATCCCCGCCGCGGCGCCGAGCACCACGACCCCGATGACGATCCAGAACCACGGCTCCTCGACGACGTCGACGCCCGGCTCCGGCTCGACCACGACGACGGACGGGGCCGCCTCGGGCCGCGCGATCAGCGCCACGTCGATCGTCACGGCGCGCCCCGCCGACGCGTCTCCGGACCAACGAAACGGCTCGAACCCGGCCTGCTCGACCGAGAGGGTGTGGTGCCCCTCGTCGACCTCGAGGTCGAGCGGCCGCGCGCCCTCGTCCGCGGCGTCGTCTCCGTCGAGGAGGACTCGCTGCGCCGACCCGGGCGGCGCGAGGCCGCCGAGGACGAGCCGGGCGACCCGCGCGGCCGACTCGCGACGGAGCGTCTCCACCTGCTCGCGCACCGCCGGGTCGAGGGCGCTGGCGTCCGTGAGCAGCACGTCGAACGCGTCCCTCGCCTCGACGTGACGGCCGAGCGCGCGCAGCGCGACCGCGCGGTTGAAGAGCGCGCTGGTCGCCCCGGACAGCTCGTAGGCGCGGCGGAACTCGCGCTCCGAGTCGGCCCAGCGCTCCTCCTGCGCGGCCTCGCTCCCGCGCTGGAAGGCCTCGCGCGCCTCGTCCCGCGCGTCCCCGTCCCGTGCGTCCTGGGCGGCGGCCGGGCCGACGATCGAGGAGGCGACGAGGACCGCCGCCAGCGCGAGCCGCCACGCCGTGGGAGCACCAACCACGGGGCGGAGCATAGCCAGCCGAGCCCCGCGCGTCATCGACCGCGGGGTAGGATGCGGCGGTGTACGCGAGGCGCCTGCTGACCCTCACCCTCCTCGGCCTCTCGGCCCAGGCGTGCTGCTGCTGTCCGATGGGGATCGGCGGCGAGGTGACGCCCGAGGACCGCGCGCGCATGGAGGAGCGGCGCGAGGCCGAGGCGACCGAGCGGCGCGAGGCGAGGGAGCGCGCCGTGGTCCGCGGGCGCGCCTACGCGAGCGTCGCCGCGCTCATCGATCCGGCCGCCGCGGTGCCCACCACCGAGTGCCCGGACGACGAGATCGAGGCGAGCCGAGGCGGCTTCCGGATCACGAGCATGTACGTCCCGACGGTGGACTACGGCTCGCTCCCCGGCGTCACGCCGCCCACCCCGGAGCCGTGGCGCTGGCTCGGCAACGACGAGCTCCAGCCCCTCGTGCGCGCCCACCGCGAGCCGGAGACCGCCGAGGATTACGTGCTCGAGCGCGCGGGGGACATCGCGCACCGCTACCTCGCCGTGTTCGTCGGCGACGATCGCGAGCTCCCCGTCGTGACCCAGGAGCCCGGGATCCTGCGCGCCGGCCAGTGGCGCCCCGGGTCCTACCGGGGCGGCGTCTACATGGTCGACCTCGACGCCGGCCGGGTGATCTGCAGCACGCCCTTCACGGCCCAGAGCACCGAGGGGCTCGACGTCGGCGACGACGACCTCGGCGACGCCCTCCTCGAAGACTTCCAGAGCCAGGTCGAGGCCCGCGCGACCGACGCGCTCCAGGAGCACACGGTCCACTTCAACCTCGACCTCGTCGGGTTCCTCTGATCTCACTCGGTCCGCGGCAGGAGGATCTGCACGCGGCGGCCGATCCCCGGCCAGGACTTCACGTCGACGCGGCCGCCGACCTCCTCGACGAGCCGGCTCGCCGCGTCGCGCCGCGCCGGCGTCGCGGGGCGGGTCGGGGTCACGCCGGAGCCGTCGCGCTCGGCGAGGGCGCGCCGGGTGAGCCGGTCGTCCGTGACCCAGACGTCGACGCTCTCGTCCGACCAGGCGCGCGTGCCGATGACGACGCAGCGGCTCCCAGACCTCGCCGCGTCGACCACGTAGCGCAGGACGACCTTCGCGAGCGCCGCCTCCGAGAGGGGGCTCCGGCACCCCGCCGCGCCGAGGTGGAGCTCCACGGAGCCGCACCCGACGAGGCAGCGCACGAGCGGCGTGAGCGCCTGCAGCGTGGCGTCCACCTCCGCGTCCACGCCGTCGTCCCGCAGGAACGCGCGCCGCGTCGCGCCGATGATGGACTCCGCGTGCTCCGCGGCCAGGCGCGCCGTCGCCGCCGACGTGTGCAGCGGAGAGTCGTCCTCGATCCCGCGGAGGAGCTCGCCCGAGCTGAGCTGGATGGCGAGCAACAAGTTGTCGAGGTCGTGGAACACGTCGCGCGCCACCGACGCGAACAGCGCGCCGCGCAGCCCGTCCGGACCTGGCTCGTCGTCGAAGGACGCCTCGCGCGGGACGAGCCGGCCGATGACCAGCGTGCGGCCGCCCTCCACGTAGCGGTGCAGCCGGACGCAGCACGGCAGCGGCTCTCCCCCCTGCGTGCAGTGGACCCACTCGAAGGACGGGGTCGCCCCGTGCGCGGCCGCCGTGATCCAGAGCCTCGCGGCGTCGAGGCTCGCCCGCCCGTCGGGCTGCAGGGTCGGGCTGCAGCGCCACGGAGAGAGCTCGCGCAGCTCTCCGAGGCTGTAGCCGAGCAGCTCGCACGCGATCGGGTTGGCGTGGGCGAAGGAGCACGTCTCGACGTCGAAGGCGACGAGCGCCTCGGGCGTGGCGTCGAGCAAGGCCCGCGCGCCCTCGCTCAGCGGCTCGAGCCCATATCCCGTCGCGCCGTGCCCGTGCTCCGTTGCGAACAGCGTCATCCGTCACCTCCCCGTGCTCGACGCAGCTTGGGGGATCGGGGGCGCGCCGACCTTTCCATGAGGCGCCAAACGGTTGCCCTCGCCCGCCAGCGACGGCGTGGCCTATCCTCGGGCGCGATGGAGGGGGACCATCACGTCGTCTGGCTGATGCCGTATCAGCGCCTGGTCGAGGCCGTCGTGCCCGACGCGCGCCAGCGACGCGCGCTGTTCGAGCGCGCCGGCCTCACCGAGCTACAGCTCGGCGATCGCGAGGCGCGCGTCCCCGCCACGCACCGCGACGCGCTCGTGGAGGGCCTCGCCGAGGTGCTCGCCGATCCCGACATCGGGCTGACGCTCGGGTTGACGGTGCCGCGCGGGCTCGCGGGCACGCTCGATCTGGCCATGCGCTCGGCGCCCGATCTGGGCTGCGCGCTCGTCACGGCCGCGCGGTACTGGATCGTCCTGGGCGACGTGGCCGGAGCCGAGCTCGCGCGGCGGCCCGACGAGATCGGCCTCGAGCTCACCTATCCGGCGTCGCACATCAGGGGCCGCTGCCACGCCGCCGAGCTCTCGATCAGCTGGGTGCTGCGCGTCCTGCGCGATCTGGTGGGGCGGAACGTGATCCCGAGCCGCGTCACCTTCCAGAGCTCCGCCGGACCGTCGCTCGACGCCTACCGCGCGTGGTTCGGCGTGACCCCGCGCTTCGAGGCGTCGTGCCACGGCCTCTACTTCCGCGCGGAGGACGCGCACGCGGCGGGGGTGCAGCCGGACGCCGCGCTGAACGACGTCCTCGAGCACCACCTCGGCCGCCTCGTGGCGAGCGTGCCCGCGCGGAACGAGCCGACGCGCGACCGGGTGGCCCGCGTCCTGACCCGCGAGCTGCCGAGCGGCGAGGTCACGATGGAGCTCGTCGCGCAGCGCCTCGGCCAGAGCACCCGCACCCTGCAGCGCCGGCTCCAGGCGGAGGGCACCACCTGGGCGGAGCTCCTCGACGAGACGCGCGCTTCGCTCGCGAGCGCGCACCTCGCGGACGACCGGCTCGCGCTCGGCGAGATCGCGTTCCTGCTCGGCTACGCCTCGCCCGCGGCCTTCACCCGCGCGTATCGGCGCTGGACCGGGCGGACGCCGTCCGAGGCGAGGTCGGCGGGTTCCTAGGCCGCGGTCGTGCGAGCTCCACACCATGTTGTGCAGGCCCTGCACTTCATCCTGTCACGCTCCGGTGCGCCGACCCCTCTCTAGCCACGCGGAGCGCGCGCCAGCCGCGCCGCGAGCCGTTGGCCCGCCGCTTGAACGGGCTTGCGGGCGGAGGTCGTCATGGTCGCTGCATTCGGAGCTCGGGTCGCCGCAGGGGGAGCATGGCTCGTCGTCTTGATGCTCTCGCGGGGGGCGTGTGTCCCGGCGACCGCGGGGACGAGCGAGGGCGGCGGCCGCGCCTCGACCTCGTCGGCGGTGTACTCGCCGCGCGCCAACGCCTCCTTCGCTGGCATCCCCGGCACCGACGACCCGTGTCGGACCGGGCGCCCGACCGGTGACATCGACGGGCACGTCATCATCGGGACCGAGCGCAACGACATCCTCGTGGGCACCCCGCACCGCGACTTGATCTACGCGGGCCCTGGCAACGACGTGATCTTCGGTGGCGGCGGGGCCGACATCATCTGCGCAGGGGGGGGCGACGACATCGTTCACGGGGACCGCAAGTCGCCCCGCGAGCGCGGCGACACGCGCCTCGACGGCAACGACTACATCGACGCGGGCCCTGGACGCGACACCGTCTACGGCAACGGCGGCGACGACATCATCCACGGCGGGACCGGCGGCGACGAGCTCCACGGGAACGAGGGTGACGATCGGATCTTCGGCGACCTGCTCGACGACTACCTCTACGGTGAGGAGGGCGACGACCTGCTCGTGGGCGGGCACGGCATCGACCGCATGTACGGCAACGAGGGCGACGACTGGCTGCGCGGCGACACCAACCGTGACGTCATGCATGGTGGAGCCGGCACCGACACGGTGAGCTTCATGACCGCGACGCCGCCCGGTCAAGTGTTGAACCAGGCGTACCTGAACGACTTCCTGATCGGCAACGAGCACCTCGAGATGACGGGCGTCATGCCCGGCACGGTCGACGCGGAGGGGCACACCGTCGCGCACCCGGACTGGGGGCGCGAGATTCACTTCACCCCCTCGTTCGCCGTGCCGCTCTCGGCGCCCGGCGTGGGCTCCGCGCGAGGCGTCGTCGTCGTGAACCGGCCTCGCGTCGACGCGGTCGGCGGCGTGACCCACGAGAACACCGCGTTCGGCGTCGCGGTCGGCGATGGCGGCCCGGAGGAGCTCCGCGGCGTCGAGATCGTCTACGGCTCGCCCTTCGACGATCACATCCTCGTGGGTCCGGAGACGCTCGTGGTGTTCGCCGAGCAGGGTGACGACCTCATCGAGACCGCCGGCCCCACGCTGGTCCACGGTGGAGGCGGCGCCGACACGTGCCAGGCCACCACGTGCGAGGGCTGCGCGCCCACGCCTTGTGTGGTCATCCCCAGCGACGCGCCGCCGCGTGACGGCTCGGTCTACGTCTACCTGACGTCATCGGTGCGCGACCTCGGGCTCATCGTGCTCGGCGGGCCGAACGGCGACGACCTCTCCATCGCGATGGCGCAGGGCGACATCACGGTGACGGCCAACGATGGCGCGCCGATCACCGCCGGTCCGGGCTGCGTCGCGGGCGACCGGGTCTCCGAGGTCCGCTGTGGTCTCGCCGAGGCGGAGCTGCGCTTCATCACCGCGTTCGGCGACGGAGGCAACGATCACATCGCGCTCGTCGGCGGTGGCTTCCCCCGCGACATGACGGCGACGATCGACGGCGGAACGGGCGACGACGTCCTCGAGGGCCACGGAGGCGCCGACATCCTGTTCCCCGGCCCCGACGGCGTGGACTCGCTGTTCGGCAACGCCGGCGACGACGCGCTGATCAGCGTGGGTGACGGGGCCGACACGATGTACGGCGGCCCCGGCAACGATCAGCTCGTCTCCAACGACCCGTGCGGAGGACACTCCTTCTACGGCGGCCCGGGCTGGGACGTGGGCGGCTTCGCGCGCGTGGGCACGAGCTTCTCGGGGGTCGTCGACCAGTGCCGTGAGCGCATCCACGCGCGGATCGGCGGCCAAGCGTACCAGCCCTTCTACTGCACCCCGAGTCGGGGCACGTATCTGTCCGACAGCATCGAGGTGCTCGAGGGCGCCGGAGGGAGTGACGTGCTGATCGGCAACGGCCAGGACAACACGCTCTGGGGATGGGGCGGCGACGACATCCTACGCGGGCAGGGGGGCGACGACGTGATGGAGGGCCACGCCGGCGACGACTGGATCTTCGGATCGCGAGGCCGCGATCACCTGCGTGGGGGTAGCGGGTTCGACCACCTGATGGCCGCCGAGACGACGCGCGAGCGGGACCCGGAGCTGAGCTGCGGGGCTGGCGGCGGCCGGATCGAGTCCTCCGACATGACCGACCCGAACGCGAACGGATGCGGCGAGCCGTCGGGCGACGCGGGGGCCTGGCGCGACATCTGCTGCTTGCCCCCGCACCCCGACCGGATGGATCACCAGACCGAATGGGACCGCGTCTGCGCCGCGTCCTCCGACGAGGGCGATCGCCTCGCGGACTGACGAACGCGCCAGGCCAAGCGCGGGCTGCAGCGTCGGCGGCGCTCCACGAGACCGTGGTAGCTTGGATGGCGTGAGCGGGACCGGGGGTGGCCGCGCCTACGAGCCGGTCGCCGACATCGCCAAAGGGGGCATGGGTCGGGTCGAGCTCGTCGTTCGGCGTGAGGGCTCGTTCGCCCGCGTCTACGCGATGAAGCGCCTGCGTCCCGAGCTCTCGGAGGACGCGGAGGTGCGGGCGATGTTCCTCGAGGAGGCGCGAATCGCCGGCCTCATCCGTCACCCGAACGTCGTGCCGGTGCTCGACGTGGGCGAGGACGAGCAGGGGGCCTACTTCGTCATGGACTTCGTGGAGGGGGTCGCGGCGTACCGGCCGCTCGTGATGGCCGTGGAGTCCGGGCAACGGCTCCCGGTGGCCTTCTGCGTCGAGGTGATGCGTCAGACCGCGCACGGGCTCGCCGCCGCGCACGAGCTCGTCGGCGCCGGAGGGCGTCCGCTCTCCGTCGTCCACCGGGACGTCTCCCCGCAAAACATCTTGCTTGGCTTCGACGGGCTCGTCCGGGTGACCGACTTCGGGGTCGCGCGGATCCTCGACCATCAGCCCCACGACGCCGCGGCGATCACGGGGAAGATCGGCTACATGTCCCCCGAGCAGATCGGAGGTCGACCGCTCGACGCGCGCTCCGACCTGTTCTCCTTCGGTGTGGTGCTCTACGAGATGCTCGCGTGCGGGCGCCTCTACGGCGGACCTCGCGCGGAGGCGTTCCGCCGCATCTGCCTGGAGGAGATCCCCGACATCGGCGCGGTCCGGGGTGACGTGCCGCCCGAGCTCGCCGAGCTGGTCGGGAAGCTCCTCGCGAAGACTCCCGAGGCGCGACCCCAGTCGGCGGCGGTCGTCGCCGAGTGGCTCGAGTCGACCTCCACGAAGCTGCGGGAGGCGGGGCAGGAGGCCGCGCTGCGCGCCACCTTGCTCGAGACCTTCGCGGGCGAGCACCGCCGGCAGCAGGAGCTCGTCGCGGCGGCGCTCGAGCGGACGCGAGTCGAGATCCCGCTCGTCGACCCGAGCGCGGACCTCACCGGCGACGAGGTGACGGCGACCACGCGCTCGGGGCCCGTGACGGCCGAGCTCGACGACGAGCCCACCGAGCTCCCGCCCCGGGCTCCGCCACGTCGCGTGGCGACGGCGCCGGGCGGCGCGCCCGCCGCGGTGCGGCCTCGCGCGTGGTGGCTCGCGGTGGTGGTCGCGCTGGGACTCGGCGGGCTCGGGTACGCCGCCCTGGCGTGGAGCCGCGTCGAGGCCCCCCGGTCGCCGGCGCCGGGAGCCCCTCCGCTCGGACCGGGCGAGTGCGTGAGCTCCGAGGCCTGCCGCGCCAGAGAGGGGGCGGGGTCGTTGTGTGACGTGGCCACCGGGAGATGCCGCAGCGTCCTCTCCGCGCGCTGCCCCGCTCTCTTCCCCACGAGCGCTGGGGCGGACCCCGACGCGATCGCGATCGGCACGATCTTCGACCGCTCGAGCCCCAACCAGCGGGCGCGCGAGCGCGCTGCCGAGCTCGCGGTGGACGGCGTGAACCGGGGCGGTGGGATCGACGGTCACCCGATCCTGCTCATGCACTGCGACGCCTCCGCGGGGGCGACGGAGGCCGCCGGCGAGCTCGTGCGCGCGGGGGTCGCGGCGATCATCGGTCCGTCGACGTCGTCGGACACGGAGGCGGCCTTCGCGGCGCACCGCGACGACGGCGTCCTGTTCATCTCGCCCTCGGCGACCGCGACTCAGCTCGAGGCGATCGACACGAGCGAGCCCGGGCTGCTCTGGCGCACCGCGCCCCCCGACTCTCTCCAGTCCGCGGTCATTCTCTCGCGCATCCTCGACCAGCCCGAGGGCGCCGCGTCGCTCGCGGTGGTGCGCCGCTCCAACGACGTCTACGCGCAGAGCCTCTCGGTGATCCTGCAGGAGTCGGCGATCGAAGCCGGACTCCGCGTGGACGCCTCCCCGGTGTTCGCGGACCGCGCGGCGATCGAGCGCGTCGCGAGCGCGGCGCTCGCGACCACACCCGACGCGGTCGTGTTCTTGTCGTCCCACATCGACGACGCAGCGGCCTTCCTCGACGCGGCGAGCGCCCTCGACGGCTACGACGGCACGCGCCTGTATTTCCCCGACGCAGCGGCCAACGATGACCTGTTCGCGCTCGCGACTCGCGGCGCCGGTCGCTTCGGCGCCGTGCGCGCCACGCGGCCCGCCGCGCCCAGCACGATCATCACGAGTGAGTTCGTGTCGGATTACATGGCGGCGAACGGCGGAGAGGATCCGCTGCAATTCTCGTTCACGGCGCAGACCTATGACGCGACCCTCCTCGTGATGCTCGGCGCGGCCTACGCGGTCGGTGGCTCCGGTGAGCTGACCGCGCCGAGGATCGCTCGCGGGATCACGCTCCTGTCCTCGGGCGCGACCGAGCACCGCCTCCTGTCGGCGAACGTCCACTCGATCATCGCTGCGCTCCGCTCGGAGCACCCCGACGTCGACGTGGTCGGGGCCTCGGGTCCCCTCGACTACGACCCGGCGACCGAGGAGCTCACCCGGGCGACCTACGAGGTGCTCGAGGTCCGCGGCGATCCGCCTCGCTTCGAGGTCGCACAGCGCGCCGAGGTCCCCACGCCGTGACGTGGCCCGCGCCTCGCGTTGTGTGAGTCTCGCACGACGGTTGCGCGAGGTGGGATCGACCAGGTCTGGCCTCGCGTCTCATCGACCGCCGAGAGGGCTGGATCGCTGGTTGCAGATATCGGTGCGGAGGCACCGTGAACCATCGACCCCCCTTCGCGCCTGGGCTCGTCGGGCCCGCGCTCTGTCTGTGGATGGCCCTCGGCTGCGGAGCAGTGCTGACCGTCGAGCCGACCGATGGAGGACCCTGCTGCGACGACGGTGGGGCGCTCCCTGGCCCCGACGCCTCCCCGGGGACAGACGCCGCGCTCCTCGAGATCGAGACCGATCCGGCGCCGGTCGAGCCCGAGGCGCTCGAGGCCTGTGAGCTCGGCCGCGACGCGCCGTTGATCCTTCTGTACTCGTCGGTCGGCCGGGAAGACAACTTGCGTTTCCTCCCCGACGACTGCGCCGCCGAGCTCGTGATGGGGGAGAAGCGCGACGCCGGCCCCGGGTCGCTGATGCGTCGGCCGGAGGTGCGCGCGCGAGGCGGGCGGAGCGGGTACGTGATGGACGTCTTCGGGACGCGGATCCGAGACGCGCTGCGCCGCGAGAACGGCGTCGCGCGCACCGTCGCCGACCTGCGGGCGATCCTCGCCACCGGCTACGACTACATCATCATCGACGAGATCACCGCCGATCCCGAGTGGGCGGACTCCTCCATCATCAGCCAGCGCTTCCGGTCGTTGCTCGCGCAGATGCCGGGCAAGATCATCGCGTACGTCAGCCTCGACCTGACGATGGCGGCCGGCGGCGGCGACCTGATGAACGCGCGCCGCGAGGTGCTCGGCGCGCTCCTCGAGAACGGCCGCGCGATCGCGCTCGAGGTCTACCTGCACACCGGCGAGGCCACGGGGACCCAGGCGCCGGACACCCTTCGACGCGCGGCCATCCGGCTCCGCGAGGCGGTGCTCGGCTTGCCCGGCGGCGGGCACGTGAACCAGCGCGCGATCACCGTGCTCGGCACCTCGATCCACGCGCCCTACGCGCAGTACCGCTACCTCGATCGACCCGCGCAGGACCTCTCCGCGATCCGCGCGCAAGCCCGGGCCATCCGGAGCTACGGAGCGCTCCTCACCGAGCAGCGCGGGCTCGGCTACTACTTCGTGGGCCACTCGGATCTCGAGCCGGTCGCGGGGGCGCCCTACGACTTCGACCGGCTCATCGACGTGATGTCCGAAGAGGCGCTGCTCACCGCGCGCGCGGTCGAGTGAGGCCCGTTGTGCGAGCCCTGCACGACCTGTTGCGCTCCGCCTGCGCTCCGCTCGACCGCCTCGGCGCAGACGACCCGATCGTCCCCGCGTCGCGGCGTTGGCCCGAACCTTGAGGTGCCTCCGCGCGGAGGTCGCCATGAAGGAATCCATCGCACGTCAGGTCGCAGGGATCGTCTCGGTGGTGGTCGTGCTCGCGGGGTGCGCCCCGGGTGAGCTCGGCGTGACCGTCTCCGACGCGGGCTCCGGCGGAGCGATCGACGGGGCGCTTCCGTCGATCGACGGCGCTCCCTTCGAGCCCGGACCCGACGCGGGGATGGCGCCGCCGCAGGACGCTGACGTGGCGCTTCCTCCGGGGGAGGAGCCTGGGGGCGAGGGACCCGCGCTCGAGCCCGGCTTCGAGGCGCCGAGCGAAGACCCGTGCGCCACCCTGACGCCGACGATCGTCGGCACGGACGGCGCCGACCGTCTGATCGGAACGGACGGCCCCGACGTGATCTTCGGGGGCGCGGGCGACGACGAGATCTGGGGCAACGGCGGCGATGACGTGATCTGCGCGGGCGGCGGCGCCGACCGGATCGAGGGTGGGGCCGGCGACGACTACATCGACGCAGGGTTCGGCCGCGACATCGTGAACGGCGGCGCGGGCGACGACATCCTGCACGGGCGGAGCGGCGGCGACGTGCTCCGCGGTGGAGCGGGCGACGACGTCCTCTTCGGTGACCTCCTCGACGACGAGCTCTACGGTGACGAGGGGGACGATCTCCTGATCGGCGGGCACGGGATCGACCTCATGCATGGCGGCGAAGGCGACGACTGGTTGCGGGGCGACACCAACCGCGATGAATTCATCGGCGGGGCGGGCGTCGACACCGTGAGCTTCATGACCACGACGCCCCCGGGGCAGCCGCTCGGCTCGCTCGAGCGCGCGGATGGAGTGATCGTCGACAACCGGAGTCTGTCGAGCGGCCAGGCGAGCGGCGACGGCTACCTCGAGACCCTGCAGGGCGTCGAGATCGTGCACGGCTCGGCGTTCGACGATCACCTCGTGACCGGCGCCGGGACGCTGCGCGTGTTCGGGGAGCTGGGCGCCGACGTGATCGAGGCGGACGGATCGACGGAGGTCGATCCCGGCGACGACGCGACGTCCTCCGACGGACCGGTCGTGTCGCTCGCGACCGGCTCCCGTGACCTCGGGCTCGTGGTGCTCGGGACCCCGGGCGACGACGTGCTGACGATCACCATCGCTCACGGGATCCTGACGGTCCGGGCGGGCAACGACGCGCGCGTCACCGTGGGGAGCGGCTGCGTGCGCGGAGCGTCGCCGTCCGAGGTGCGCTGCCGCCTCGAGGCGGAGCTGCGCTACGTCGTCGGGTACGGCGGCGACGGGGACGACCGGATCGCGCTGGAGGGGGGTGGCTTCCCGCGTGACCTGACGACCACCCTCGACGGCGGCGACGGCGACGACACCCTGCAGGGCTTCGCAGGCCAGGACATCCTCTTCGCGGGCGCGACCGGTCACGACGTGCTCCTCGGCGGGGACGGGGACGACGCGCTCCTGAGCGAGAGCCGCGACGGCGACGTGATGGACGCGGGCGCGGGCAACGACCAGCTCGTCTCCAACTACCCTTGCGCGGGACACCAGTTCATCGGCGGCCCCGGCTTCGACGTCGGCGGCTTCGCGCGCGTCGGGACGAGCTTCGATACCGCCGCCGAGCGCCAGCGCCAGAGCATCCACGCCCAGCTCGGCTTCCGCGCCTACCAGCCCGCGTTCTGCGAGCGCGACGAGGGCACCCAGCTCGGCAACGACATCGAGATCCTCGAGGGCGCGGGCGGCGACGACGAGCTGACCGGCAACGACGAAGACAACGTCATCTGGGGATGGGGCGGCGATGACATCATCCGCGGCCTCGGCGGCAACGACGTCATCGAGGGGCACGCGGGCAACGACACGATCTACGGCGGCGCGGGGCAAGATCGCTTGCGCGGCAACGGCGGCTACAACGTCCTCTACGCCCGCGACGGCGAGCGCGACCACGAGCTCAGCTGCGGCGAGGGCGGTCGCGTCGACGCCTCCGACGCCGTCGACCCCGCCAGCAGCGGCTGCCGCTGAGAGCTTGGCAACGAACGTGGCCGCGCGAAGCGCGGCCTTTGTTGCCAAGCTTCTCAGCGGGGAGCTCGAGGGGGCGCGAGCCAGCGGGCGCGACAGCTCAGCGCAGCGCCATCACGACGCCGAAGACGGGATCCGTCAGGGGCTCGGGCCCGTTCGCCGCGTCCACCGCCCAGCCGATCAGGATCGCGCCCACGATGAGCGCGAGCGCCGAGCCCGTCAGCACGCCGATGAGGGCCCACGGCGGCTCGTCGTCGACGGGCTCGACGTCGCCGACCGGTCCCCCGGTGGCGGCCGCGGCCGAGACGGTGAGCACCAGCCGCCGCGTGTGCCCTCGCTCGATCCTCACCCGCTGCTGCGCCGTCCGTCCGTCGTTCGTGCGCACCGCGACGAGGTGCGGGCCCGGGTCGAGCTCGAGCTGCCGCCGCCCGTTCTCCACCACGCCCGACGGTGCGCCGTCCACCTGGATGTCCGCGCGCGTCGCGCCTTCGATCGCGAGGTCGAGGTGGCCGACCTCGACGTCGGCTCGCGCGCACTCTCGCTCGGCCTCCGCGCGGTGCGCGCCACGGAGTCGACCGAAGCCGTCGTCGAGCAGGCGCTCGCAGACGGCGCGCGCGCGGACGGGCTGCTCGGTGCCGAGGAGGGCGAGCACCAGGTTGAAGGCGGTCGCCGGTCGCGCTTGCCGGTCGAGCGACTCCTGGAGTCGATCCCGCGCCTCGGGGAAGCGTCCGTCGAGCAGCGCCGCGTAGCCCCGCTCGAAGAGCGAGCGCGCCGAGTCGGCGTCCTGGGCGCGCGCCGGGCTCGCGACGACGAGCAGCGCCAGCAGCGCCACGGCGACGGCACCCTTCATTCGCCGTCGCCCTCGTCCCAGCCCCACGCGCGACGAGCCAGGGAGCCGGCTGCGCTGCGGCGACGAACGGGTGTCCGGCGTCGTCGGGTCCGCGGGGGCCGCTCCGCCGGCGCCGGCTCCTCGACCTCCACCGCCGGCCCGACCTCGGCTTCGACCAGCGTCGGCTCGGCAGGGGTCTCGACGCGCGGCGCTGGCGCGGTCTCCGAGGTGGGCGGCGGGGCCGGGGGGAGCGCCGGAGCGCGGATCGGGGCGGCGAGCTCCGGATCGAGCTCGCGACCGTCGGCGAGGAACCACCCCGCCGCGAGGCCGGCCCCCACCGTGACGCCCACGCCGATCGCCCACCAGAGGGGGCGGTTGCTCGAGGCGGCGCGGCGCGTCCGCACCGCGGCGGTCGTCTCGGCGGTCGGCTCGCCTCCGTCGGTGATCGTCGCCTCTGGTCCGGCCTCGCGGGTGAGCCGCGTCGGCTCGTCGTGGAGGCCGAGCGCGGGTACCGGGGGCGTCGCCTCGAGGGGAAGCTCGAAGTCCGTTCGCTCGAGCGCGGCGGCGACGAGGGCGCGCTGGCGCTCGCGCTCGTCGCCGAACGAGCGGCGCATGAACCGCTCGATCGACGTGTCCTCACCCGCCTCGCGGGCCGCGGCCACGATCGGCTCGAGGCGCGCCGCCACGGCGCGGGCCGACGCAGGTCGCGCCGCGCGCTCCTTCGAGAGCAGCTCGCGGACGAGCGCTCCGAGCGCCTCGGGGACGTCGCTCCGCTCCGCGCACACGTCGGGGGGCGGCTCCTCCTGGATGCGGCGCACGACCGCGTCGAGCGGCCCCGAGTACAGCCGACCGCAGACGAGCAGCTCGTAGAGGACGACCCCGAACGAGAAGAGATCGGAGCGGGCGTCGAGCTCCTCGGCCCTCACCTGCTCCGGCGACATGTAGCCGAACTTGCCCTTCACCGAGCCCTCGTCGCCGGTCGTCCGGTGGTCGAGCGCGCGGGCCACCCCGAAGTCGGTCACCCGCGCGAGCCCATCGAACCCGAGCAAGATGTTTTGCGGAGAGACATCTCGGTGCACCACCGAGAGCCGTCGGCCGCCGGCGCCCTCGAGCTCGTGCGCGGCGGCGAGCCCGAACGCCGCCTGACGCGCGATCTCCGCGCAGATGGCCACGGGCAGGAGCTCGCCCGCGCGGCGCGCGTCGACGAGCGGCCGCCACGCGGCGACGCCCTCGACGTAGTCCATCACGAGGTAGGGCCCCTGATCGTCCTCGCCGACGTCGAGCACGGGGACGACGTTCGGGTGCCGGATCAGCCCCGCGATCCGCGCCTCCTCGAGGAACATCTCCCGGACCTCTCGGTCCTCGGACAGCTCCGCGTGGAGCCGCTTCATCGCGTAGATCCGCGCGAACGTGCCCTCGCGGCGGACGACGAGCTCCACCCGGCCCATCCCCCCGCGAGCGATGTCGGCGACCGGTTCGTAGGCCCTGCCGGTCGCCCGCGCCTGGCTACCGTTCACGACCCTCAAGCTACCACGCGACCGAGGCGGCTCTCAAAAGGGCGAAGCGGTCAGCGCGGGCCGCGGTCCTTGCGCGGCCGAGGCAGGCCGTACTCCTCGATCCGGCTGATCAGCGTGCGTCGGGGCATCCCGAGGAGCCGCGCGGCTTTGGTCTGGTTCCCTTCGCACTCGGCGAGCGCCGCGACGATGCGTTGCCTCTCGAGCGCCGCGAGGTCCTCCCGCAGGTCCCCCGAGGACGCCACCGCGGGGCTCGGCGCGGGCGCCCGCCGACCGTCGACCACCTCCTGGGGCAGGTGATCGACGCCGAGCTTCGGACCCTCCGCGAGCGCGGCCGCTCGCTCCATCACGTTGCGGAGCTCGCGGACGTTGCCCGGCCAGGCGTACGTGAGGAGGGCGGCGGCGGCCTCCTCGGTGGGCTCGAGATGGGGGCGACCGCTCGCCGCGAGGAAGTGCGCCGCGAGGGGCAAGATCTCGCTCGGCCGATCGCGGAGCGCCGGGATCTCCAAGCTGATGCCCTTGAGGCGGTAATACAGATCCTGACGGAAGGTGCCGAGCGCGCTCTCGGCCTCGAGGTCGCGGTTCGTGGCCGCGACGAAGCGCACGTCGACCGAGCGAGGCTGGACGGCCCCGACGCGCTTGACCTCGAGCGCCTCGATCACGCGGAGCAACTTGGCTTGTAGCGCCAGCGGCATCTCCCCGACCTCGTCGAGGAGCAGGGTCCCGCCGTGCGCCGCCTCCACGAGCCCCGCGTGCGCGCGATCCGCCCCCGTGAACGCGCCGCGCTCGTGGCCGAACAGCTCGCTCTCGAGGAGCTGCGGGGAGAGCGCGGCGCAGTTGATCTTGACGAACGGTCCGCCCGAGCGCGTCGACTGTGCGTGGACGGCGGCGGCGAAGACCTCCTTGCCGACCCCGGTCTCCCCGAGCAGGAGGACGTTGAGGCGCGTCGGCGCCACCCGCGCGACGAGGTCGTAGAGGCGCTCCACCGCGGGATCCACGACGAGGTGGCCCGGGGGTCGAGGGCGGGGCGTCGCCGCCGCCTCGGCGTCGAGGGTCGGTGGGTTCGGCCCCGCGTGGACCACGAGCAGCGCCGTCCCGATCTGGATCGCGGACCCGACGGGGACGACCGCGTGCCCGTGCGCTTGCACCGGAACACCAGCCACCACGAGCCCGTTGGCGCTCCCTAGATCCTCGACGGTCACCTGATCGCCCACGTGGATCACCGCGTGACGACGGGAGATCGCGCGGTCCGCGATCGCGATCTCGCACTCGGTCGAGCGCCCGACGGTCAGGGCGCTGCCGGGGACGAGCGCGACCACGCTGGGCGTCGCCCCGAGCACGACGAGCCATCGAGGTGGCTGCTTCTCCTCGCGCGGGCTGGGGAGCCGGAAGGTCTCCACCCCTTCGAAGTCGTCGAAGTCACTGCTCATGGACTCCCCACGATACTGGTCCGAGGTGCGCAGCGTCCACGGCTCGGACCGCGCCCACGCGGTGCTACTCTGGGCGGGGATGAGGGGAGGTCCTGCGAACGCCTGCATGCTGCTCGCGGTCGCCGCGATCGTCGGCTGCTCGGGCGAGTCGGCCAGCGAGATCACTCAGACCGTCGTGATCGTCGACGCGCAACCTTGCGTGCGAGACGCGGCGCGTGGAGCGCGCGTGCGCGTCTTCGGCGACGACGGGGCCGTCGTCCTCGACCAGAGCGTCAGCTTCGTCGACGGTGAAGACGGCGCGACGTCGCTGCCGCTGAGGATTCCGATCGTCCCGATCGACGGGGACGCCACCCGCCGGTTCTGGGTCGACGTCAGCTTCACGGGCCTCCCGGGGAGCTCTCTCGGCGTGGTCCGCGTCGCAGGCAGCTACCTCGAGGGGCGGCTCGCGGCCATCCCGACCTGTCTGGTGGAGGGCTGCCGCGGCGTCGACTGTGGCGTGTGCGCCCCGCCGGCGCCGTGCTCGACGTGTCGAGCGGACGTCGGCGCGTGCGCGTCCACCGTGATCACCCCCATCCCGTTCGAGAACGCGGAGTCGGCGTGCGGATCGGGGCCGTCGACCTGCGGAGCAGACGCTGGCGCCGCGACGTGCGACGGAGGTTGCGACGCGGGGGTCTCGACCCCCGACGGCTCGGTCGGCGACGACGCGGGCGTGGGCGACGCAGGCCCGCCCCCTCCCGAGTGCACCAGCGATGGCGATTGCGACGACGCTGACGGCTGCACGACCGACGTGTGCGCGAGCGAGCGGTGTGTCCACGGTGCGGTGGACGCGGACGGCGACGGGCACGCCCCGACCGGGTGTGGGGGCGACGACTGCAACGACGGGGATCCGGGGGTCCACCCGGGCGTCGTCGACGTGTGCAACGGCCGCGACGACAACTGCTCTGGGGTGGCCGACGAGGGCGTCGCCGAGAGCTGCGGCAACGGCGCCGACGACGACTGCGACGGTGTCGTCGACTGCTTCGACCCCGACTGCGCCGGCGCCTGCCAACAGCGCCAGTGCAACCCCGGCTTCCCCCAGTTCCGGTGGTGCGGCGGGAGCTGCGTCAACACCAACCAGCCCTCGAACTGCGGCGGCTGCGGCATCGTGTGTCGCGGGACGGCCTGTCGAACCGACCTCGGCGACGGACATCCTCGCTGTGGCTGCATGACCAACGACAGCCCGTGCCCGGGCACGCACTGCAACACGGCGGCTCGCGCGTGCGCCTGCACCGACGCGGCGAGCTGTGGTCCCAACGCGCACTGCTCCCCGGGCGGCGGCTTGCCGGCCTATTGCGACTTCAACTTCTGAGAGGTTGGCGACGAGTCGGTCGCGCGCCAGCGACCTTCACTTCCGCGCTTCCGGTTCAGGCCGCTGCGACCTGCAAGACGACTTTCCCACGCGCGCGGCCCGTCTCGAGGTAGCGGTGGGCGTCGGCCACCTCGTCGAGCGCGAAGACGCGATCGATCACCGGCCGGATGACGCCCTCGTCGACGAGCGCGGCGAGCTTGGCGAGGTTGGCGCCGCTGGCCTTGCGCGTGACGAGGCGCAGGCGCGCGCCGTTGTGGAGCCGCGCCCCGATGACGCGCCGGACGAGGTAGAGGCCGAACACGAGGACGCCGAGGAAGGCGCCGTGCTTCTTCGTGTAGGTGGGGAGGCCCGGCGTGATCGACGCGACCGTGCCGCGCGGCTTGACCGTCGCGAGCGCGCGCTCGAGGTGGTCGCCGCCCATCGACTCGAGGATGGCGTCGCAGTCCTTGGCGACGTCCTCGAAGCGCTCGGCGCGGTAGTCGATGACCCGGTCGGCCCCGAGCATCTTCAGCAGCTCGACGTTGCGCTCACTGCACGTCGTGTAGACATCCGCGCCGAGGTGCTTGGCGAGCTGGATGGCGACCGTGCCGACCCCGCCGGCGCCCGCCTGGATGAGGACCTTCTGACCCGGCTGCACGTCGCAGGTGTCGACGAGCGCGTTCCACGCGGTCAGGCCGACGAGCGGCAGCGCGGCCGCCTCGTTGTGCGTGAGCGACGCGGGCTTCTTCGCGCACTCGTCGGCGCGGACGACCACCTCCTCCGCGTAGCAGCCCATGCGCTTGTGGCTCGGCGAGGAGAAGACCTCGTCGCCGACCGCGAAGTCGGTGACCTTCGCGCCGACCTCGGTCACGACGCCGGAGACGTCCATCCCGAGCGTCCACGGCATGCTCAGCGGCACGATCGCGCGCTGCGCGCCGGAGCGGAGCTTGAAGTCGATCGGGTTCACGCTCGAGGCGTGGACCGCGATGCGCAGGTCCTTGGGGCCGATCGCGGTGGGGGCGACGTCTTCGACGGCGAGGACGTCGGCGTCCCCGTAGGAGCGGATTCGAATGGCTTTCATCAGAGGATCCCGGTGGCGCACGACAAGAGGAAATCGGACAGGAACACGTAGACGGCGATGGGCGCGACGAGCCCGATCGCGGAGCCCGCGAAGTAGTGGCGGAAGCGCGTGGAGCTCATCGCGAGCGCGTAGTTGAGCGGCGGCGACAGCGCGAAGAGGGTGCGCAGGACGATGATCGTCAGCACCGGTCGCGCGTCGAGGCGGGCGAGGACGCGCTGCGCCCACTTCCACTTCAGGCCGGTCAGCGCGCGGCCGCCGACGCCGCGCACGAAGAAGAAGGACACCGACACCGACAGCAGCGCGCCCGTGTAGGCCAGCAGGAAGCCGATCACCGGCCCGTAGGCGACGCGCGCGGCGAGCACGAACGCGGCGCCCGGGAGCTGCGCGAGCTGCCCGATCGCGAACGAGACGAGGTAGGCCAGCGCGCCGAGCGCGCCCGCGTCGGAGGTCATCTCGCGGATCCCGTCCTGGGTCATCGAGTCGCGGAGGCCGGTCTGGTCGGCGACCACCCACGCGACCGCGAGGAGGGCCGCGAGGGTCGCCACGCGCAGCGCGCTCACCACCTTGGCGCGGCGTCGGGAGGGGGCCGGCTCGGAGCTCGGCGCGGACTCGTCCATCGGGGTCATCGGAGCCATCGTCTCGTCCCTTCTCAGAGCAGCGTCTTCAGAGCCACGGAGGCCACGTAGTCGCCGAGCTGCTCGTCGGTCGCCTGCGGATCCGTCGCGCCGGCGATGATCGCGAGCTCGTCCTCGCCCATCACGGCCATCCGCGTGAGCAGGAACATCAAGCCCTGCAGCGGCACGCGCAGCGCCTGCGCCGGTCGGCCGAGCACGGGCGCGAGGACCTCGCTGGTCACGTCGAGGTAGCGCCGCTGCGAGTCGCGAGTGCGCTCGCTCGCGGCCTTCTCGTAGAGGGTCGCGCGGAGCAGGAAGCGGCTGTGGCTCGCGTGGTCGCGAGCGAACCGGAAGGCGCGCTTGGCGAGCGCCGCGACCTTGTCCTCGACGCCGCCCTCGGTGCTCGTGAGCGTCTCGAGCAGCGCGGCCCGCAGCCCCCCGAGCTCGGCGTAGCTCGCGTCGAGGCAGCGCTGGTAGAGCTTGGACTTGCACCCGAAGTAGTGGTGGACCGTCGCGAACGTCACCCCCGCGTCCCCGCCGATCGCGCGCAGGCTCGTCCCGTCGAGCCCCTCGCTCCCGAAGCGCCGGATCGCCGCGTCGAGGATGCGGTCCTTCGTCTCCTCGGCGTTCGCATTTCGGGGTCGGGCCATCGCGGTGACCGAACTTATGTATCCGATGATAAGTTTCGTCAACCGACGAAATGCACGTGTGGCGACGGTGCAGCCCGGCTTAGAGCGTCGCGTCGCCGGATCCGAGGAGGCCGCGCGGGACGGGGGCGAAGCGCGCGCGCTGAAGGGCCGCGAGGATCGCGGCGCGTGACGGCGGAGGCGACGCGAGCGTCAGCGCGGTGGGGCTCGGCCGAACGGCGACGAACGCTCGGTTGACGAGGTAGGTCTCCCCATCCGGGCCGTCGGCGAAGGAGATGGCGAGCGGCTGGCCGTTCACCGTCGTCCTCCACACCCGCGTGCTGATCCCGGTGAGGGCAGGATCGTAGGCCACCCCCGCGGCGTCGAGGTCGGGCGCCATGACCTGGAGGTGGTCGTCGACGCGGGTGATGACCAGCTCACCGACGTTGTGGGGATCGACGTAGACGCCCGTGAGGTCGTCGAGCTGCGCGACGTCGACCGTCGGCGGGGGCGGGGGGTCGACCGGCGCGGGGAGATCCACGAGCGTGCGGATGGCCGTGACGACGCTCGCGGTGAAGTCGTCACCGAGACCGTTGCTGAGGATCGAGATCGCGAAGCGCTGCTCGGGGAGGATGTAGAAGGTCGAAGTGTGGGTGAACGTGTTGCCCCCGTGGCGCCAGACCTCGACGTCCGCGTAGGTGCCGGCGAGGTTGGCGCCTCGGCCGACGAAGAGGCCGTAGCCGTATTCGCCGGGCAGGTCGGGGAGCTGCCGGACCTGGGGCTCGTGGAGCTGGGCGACGAGCGCGGCCGGCAGGACGGCGTCGTCGCCGTCGACGAGGAAGCGCGCGAGGCGCACCTGGTCGCTCGGGGTCGACCAGACGAGCCCGGCGGGTCGCACGAACGCGTCCTCCCAGGTGTCGGCCAGCGACACCGGCCCGACCGCGGTGTCGCCGGGCGCGGTGACCCCGACGCCAGTGGCGACGTTCTCGTCGAGGTCGGGCTTGCGCGCGAAGGTGCGGGTCATCCCGAGGGGCGCGAAGAGGCGCGTCTCCGCGAGGTCGGCCCAGGGCTCCCCCGCCAGCGTCTCCGTCATCAGCCCGACCATCGCGAAGTTGGGGTTCGAGTAGTTGAAGAAGACGCCGTGCGGCGCCATCGCGTACGCATCCGTCGCGAACGCGCCGAGCGCGTACGTGCGCAGGAAGTCGTCGGTCGTCGCGCCGGTGGGGTCGCCGAGGCGATCGACGATGCCGCCCTGATGGCTCATGAGCTCACGCGCGGTGACCGTCGGGTAGTCGGGCGCCTGAGGCATGACGAGCTCGGGGACGACCTCGCCGAGGGTCGTCTCCACCGTCGCGTGACCCGCCGCCACCTCCTGCAGGAAGAGCATCGCCGCGATCTTCTTCGTGTCCGATCCGATCATGAAGAGCGTGTCTTCGTCGGGGACGCGCGAGCCGTCGGGGTCGACCGTGCCGAAGCCACCGACCCAGACGATCTCGTCGTCGAGCCACACCGCGACCGACGCGCCGGTCGCGTTGCTACGCGCGATGTCGGACTCGATGGCCGCCGCGAGGGCGTCGAAGCGAGGGTCGGGCGCCGTCGCGGCGTCGACGCCGCCGTCGGCCTGGACCGCCGCGTCGAGCCCTGCGTCGAGCGACGGCGGGGCGGAGTCGCACGCGCAGGCCAGGGCCAGCCACGCCACCCACGCGAGAGCGAGATGCGATCGCATGGCTCTGAGTAACCGGGGCTACGCGAAGTGTCGAGCGTCGCCCAGCCGCGATCCCGCGCCCCCGAGACGCGGAGCGACCGTCAGCCCGAGTAGCCCGCGTCGCAGATCAGCCAGGCGCCTTCCTCGGTGCGGTGGAGCCTCACGAAGGGCGCCGCGTCGATCGGGCCGTCCGGGAGGTCGCCCTGCCCATCGACTCGGTCCGGCGACCCGCTGAGCCAGAGACCGAGCTCGTCGAGGCGCGCCGCGAGGAGCGACACCTCGTCCTCCGCCTCCGGCGCGCCGCTCGCGGCGCTTCGCTCCCGCTCCACCCGAAGGGACTCCGGCGCGTCGCAGCCCCGCGCCGCCGCCCCGTCGATCGTCGCCCAGTCGTGCGCTGCCAGCGCGAGGAGGAAGGCGCGCCACGCCTGGCGGATCTCCTCCAGGTCTTCGGACGAGAGCGGCGGCGTCACTGTCGAGCGCACGGCGCCTCGCACTCCGACGCAGCCCACGCGGCGCTCCCCAGCGCAGATGGGGAGCGAGCCCACCGGCGGCGGGGAGACGAAGCGCACCTCCGCCCGCGCCCCCACCGGCACGCAGACCGCCGCCCGGCCCGGCGGGACCGGCTCGCGCGCGCCGGCGCCACAGCTGGCGCCGACGCGCTCGATGGAGCCCATGCCGACGCCGAACATCCCCGGTGGCGCGTGCCAGTACAGACCGTCGTCGACCTCCGTCGGCGCGGGCGCCCAGCGATCGCTGGCGAGGTCGTAGCGATAGCGGAGGGGGTCGGGCTCGGGCGTCGGCGTCGAGGGCTCCTCTGGAGTCCCGCACGCGATGACGAGGAGAGCGACCCACGGTAGGCCCGAGCACCGCATCGTGGCGACGCTGCGCTCGCGTGACCGGCGCCGTCAAGCGGGAACCACGAGCCGAACGATGAACGGCCTCGCCGAGGAGCCGGTGTCAACGAGGTTCTCATCGTATTGCTGTTCGCGGTCGGTGAGGCGTGCTTTACACGACCCCGCGCGGGCGCCATCCTCGCTGCATGCACTTCACCGAGCGCATCTGATCCCGACTCGTGCGCCGGCTCGCGCTGGCGCTCTTCGCGGTGGTCTTCCTCGACGAGCTGGCCTCGGGCGTGACGCCCGCGAGCGCGGGCGACGTGGCGCGCGACCTCGTGCTCCCGGCCGGCCTCACGGCCGGCGCGATCATCGCCGCGTTCCATGCGCTCGCGATCTTCGTCGAGGCGCCCCTCCTCGCGTGGAGCGAGCGGGTCACGGTGCGCTGGTTCTCGGCGGGCTCGCTCATCGTGCTCGCGGTCGCCTGCGCCCTCGCGGCGCTCGCTCGCGAGCCGGTGCTCTTCGTCATCGCGCTCGCCCTCTACGGGCCCGCGAGCGGCGGCGCGCTGTCCTCCGCCGAGGGCCTCCTCGTCGAGGCGCGCCCCGCGGAGCGCGAGCGCACGATCGCCCGCCTCACGCTCGCGGGGGCGCTCGGCGACCTCGCGGTGCCTGCGCTCTTGGCCGCGCTCGCGTGGCTCGGGCTCGGCTGGCGCGCGGGCATGGCGGCGGCCGGGATCGTCGCGCTGGCGCTGGCGGCGACGCACGCGTCCTCGAGGGCGCTCGACCGGCTGCCGCCCGGCGGCGACGACGACGAGGACGAGACCTCTTCCGTGCTCGAGCGGCTCCGCTTCGCGCTCGGTCACCGCGCGCTCCTCGCGTGGTCCGCCGCGGTCTCGCTCACCGGGCTCCTCGACGAGGTGCTCGTCGCCTTCGTGGTGATCCGGCTCGACGCCGCGAGCGCGCTCGAGCGCGCGTTCGCCGTGGCGGCGTGGACGGTCGGCTTCTTGCCCGGGCTCTTCCTCCTCGATCGGTACGCGGAGCGCGTCGACACGCGGCGCGCGCTCCTCGTCGCCGCGAGCGCCGCCTGCGCATCTCTCCTCGTTTTGGCGCTCGACGCGCACGTCGCCATCGCGAGCGCGGCGCTCTTCGTGCTCGGCGCGAGCACGAGCCTGCTCTACCCGCTGTCCGAGGCGCGCACCTATGCGTCGCTGCCGGGGCGCCCCGCGCTCGTCAACGCGGTGGGCGCGCTCTTCACCCCGCTCGACGCGCTCGCGCCGCTCGCGCTCGGCGCGCTCGCGCTCTGGCTCGGGCCCGAGGCGGCGATCGCCGCGATCGGGGTCGCCCCGATCGGCATCGCGCTCGCGGCGCTGACGAGCCGCTGACCCACGGTAGGCTCTCCCGATGCGCGCGCTTCTCCTTCTCGCGGCCCTCGGGGCCCTCGGGTGCGATGGCTCGTCGGCGCTCGACGCCGGATCGGCGGTCGACGCCGCGGCGCTCGACGGCGGCTCGTTCGACGCCGCATCGCGCGACGCGGCCACGACGGACGCGGGCGGGACGGACGGGGGTGGGACCGACGGGGGCGCCACCGACGCGGGCGCGACGTCGATCTGCCCGCCGGGCTCGGAGTCGCTCGTCCTCGATCTCGGCGGCGCGAGCCTCGCGCCCGTCGCGGGCGTGCCGATCCGCGACGGCTTCGTCACCGGCTTCGAGATCGTCGAGGGCCCGGTGTGGGCGCGCGGCGCGCTCTACGTGTCGCACTTCGGGAGCGGGCCCGCGCCCGCTTCGCGGATCTACCGGGTCGCGCCCGACGGCTCGGTCGCCGTCGCGGCGCCGAACGCGGGCGTGAACGGGCTCGCGCTCGGGCCCGACGGACGCCTGTATGGCGGAAGACACCTGGACGGGACGGTCAGCGTCTTCGACTGGGACGATCTCGCCGCCGACCCGACGCCGGTCGTCGAGGCGTACATGGGCGCGCGCTTCGACAGCCCCAACGATCTGGTCCTCCGCTCGGACGGGACGATCTACTTCACCGACCCGGCCTGGCAGTCGCCGGTCCCGGAGCCGCAGGCCGCGCGGCGCGCGTACCGCGTCGCGCCCGACGGAACGATCGAGGCCATCCCCGGCACGCCCGACCGGCCCAACGGCATCGCGCTCACGAGGGACGAGCGCGCGCTCTTCGTCACCGGGACCGACGGGCTCCGCCGCTACGACCTGAACGCCGACGGGACGCTCGCCTCGGCCGCGATGAACGTCCCGGCCGTCTCCGGCGGCCTCGACGGGCTCGGCCTCGACTGCGCCGGGAACCTCTATGTGGCCGGCGGCGACGCGGTGACCGTCCTCGATCCTTCGCTCACGGAGATCGGCGTGCTCCCCGCGCCCGGCGCGACCAACGTCGCGTTCGGCGGCGACGACCGGCGCACGCTCTACGTCACCGCGCTCGGCGCGTCGGCGGGGCTCTCGTCGGTCACGCTGAACGTGCCCGGCTACCCGCACTGACGACCACGCGGGCGTTCTGCCGAGGTAGCGGAGCAGCGGCTGGGCGGAGCCCAGCGTCGATGGGAGAGCCACAAGGTCCTTTCGGCCGACTCCGAAAGAACCTTGCGACGGAGGTCGGCGGCGGGGAGTCGCGAAGGCGAGGAGCACCCCGGCACGCGCGTTGCGCGTCGCGCGCACGTGGACCTCCTCCCTCGAGGCCCCCGCCCGCGCGCGACGTCGCGGCGGCGCTCGGCGACGAGCCCGCCGGGGATCGCCGCTCGGGTCCTCGCCATCCTCGTGATGGCGTTCGCCGGCTTCCTCTACGAGCGGAGCGCGTCGCGCTGCGCGCCCAGCGCCGATCCCTTCTCCGTGTCGCCGCTGCCGGCCTGCGCGCCGCGACCGAGCCCGCCCGCGCGGAAGCTGCGCCCGGCCCGGCCCCGCGTCGCGGACCCCACCCGAGCCTGAGAGACCGATGTCCCCTGCCCTCGCCCCCGCGGCTCCGCCGGCGCCGCTGCTCGCAGCTGACGATCTCGTCCTCCTCGACGTCGAGGGCGACCACCTCGACGACGTCCTCGAGGTGATCGTCACCCGCATCGCCGAGGAGGGCGGCCGCAGCGACGCGCAGCTCGAGGCGGTGCGCCGCGCGCTCCACCGGCACGACGACATGGGCATCGAGCACGTCGCGCACGGCGTGGCGATCCTCGACGACCGCCTGCGCGACTGGGACGGCGCGCCCGTCGTCGTGCTCGCGCGCACCACGACGGAGCTGTCCCTCGGTCCCGGCGATCAGCCGCCCGCGCGCTTCCTCTGGGTGCTCCTCGGGGCCAGCCCGACGCACCCGCGGGTGAGCGCGGCGGCCGAGTTCGCGCAGCTCATGCGCCACGAAGAGTTCCGCGAGGAGGCGCTCGCGGCCACGTCGCGCGTGGCGCTCGTCGAGGCGTTCGAGCGGGCCCTCGCGCACGACGTCTCCTTCGAGAAGGTCCGTCCCGAGCTCCGCCGCACGGGGAAGCTCTTCGGCGGCATCGTCCGAGACCTCCGGCGACGCGGGCCCCACTGGGTCGACGACTGGCGCGCCGGCCTGCGCGTGAAGGTCCTCGCGTCCGTCCTCTTCATGTTCTTCGCCTGCCTCGCGCCCGCGGTCGCGTTCGGCGGCTTGCTCGCGACGCTCACCGGCGGGCAGATCGGCGCGGTCGAGGCGCTCCTCGCCTCCGCCATCTGCGGCGTCATCTGGTCGCTCTTCGCCGGGCAGCCGCTCGCCATCGTCGGGGCGACCGGCCCGAACGTGATCTTCACGGGCATCCTCTACGTCGCGTGCGAGCGCCTCGACGCGCCGTTCCTCCCCACGCTCGCGTGGACGGGGCTCTGGGCGGGGCTCTTCCTCGTGACCCTCGCCGCGCTCGATGCGAGCTCGCTGATCCGCTACTTCACCCGCTTCTCCGACGAGATCTTCGCGGCGCTGATCGCGATGATCTTCGTGTCCGAGGCGCTCGCCGACATGCTCGGCCCGTTCCGCGACGGGCCGTCCTCCGAGGACGGCGCGCACCTCTCCTTGCTGATCGCGCTCGGGACCTTCGGGCTCGCCATCTCGATGTCGCGGCTCCGCCGCTCTTCGTACCTCCTCCCGAAGGTCCGTGAGTTCCTGAGCGACTTCGGCCCCGCCATCGCGCTCGCGCTCATGTCCCTCGCCGCGTGGCGCCTCGGCGGCGCGTCGCTCGAGACGCTCGCGGTCCCGGATCACTTCGCGCCCACGGCCGACCGCGGGTGGCTCGTGAACCCGCTCGACGCGCCGACGTGGGTGATCGGCGCCTCGGTGCTCCCCGCGCTCTTGCTGACGCTCCTGATCTGGATGAACCAGAACATCACCGCGCGCCTCATCGACAGCCCCGATCACAAGCTGACGAAGGGCCCCGCGTTCCACTGGGACATCGCGGTGATGGGCGCGCTCGTCGCGCTGATGAGCCTCTTCGGCCTGCCGTGGGTGGTCGGCGCGGTCGTGCGCTCGCTGAACCACGTGAAGTCGCTCGCGGTCACCGACGGGGACCGCGTCCTCGGCACCGTCGAGAACCGCCTCTCGAACCTCGTGATCCACGTCCTCCTCGGGATCGCCTGCGTGCTCCTGTTGCCGCTCCTCGCCTACGTCCCGATGGCGGTGCTGTTCGGCATGTTCCTCTTCATGGGCGTCGGCACGCTCGGCGGGAACCAGATGGTCGAGCGCCTGCGCCTCTGGGTCCTCGACCCCGAGCGCTACCCGGCCGTCCACTACCTCCACGCGGTGCCGGGCAAGCGCGTCCACTTCTTCACCGCGATCCAGGTCGCGTGCCTCGGCGGTCTCTGGGCGGTGAAGGCGAGCGCGATCGGGATCCTCTTCCCGTTCTTCCTCGCCCTCCTCGTCCCGGTCCGCATGCTCCTCGCGCGGGTCTTCGCGCCCGAGCACCTCGCGCTCCTCGACGCCGAGGAGGTCCCCGCCGACGAGGAGTACCGCGAGTTCGGCGTCTGAGGTCGTGGCCCGTGCCATGCTCGGGCAGGAAGGGGAGGGGAGCGATGCGGCTGAAGCTCCAGAAGACCGGCGAGAGGCTGCTCTGGAACGGTGCGGCGACGCAGGGCGCGGACGCGGACTGGCTGGAGCTCCTCGACGACGGCGACTGGGTGGAGGCCGAGTGCGCCTACGCCGCCGGAGGGCTCCGCGTGGTCCAGATCATCGACCAGGTGGCACCTCCGGATTGGGCAGCGGCCCACCTGACGGGGATGACGGGCTTCGTCCCCGCCGCGGCGGCGGCCGTGCCCGAGCCGCCGGTCGAAACGAAGCCCCTGCCGGTCCCCGACGGCGCGCTCTACGAGGGGGGAGCTCGGCTCCGGTTTCCCGCCGAGCTCTACCGCGGCGGCCGCCGGGTCCGAGGAGCTGCCAGGTTGGCCGCGCTCGACGGCGCCGAGGCGAGCCTGGACCTCGCGGAGGTGCTCGGGGCGCTCACGGAGCGGGACACCACGCTCTTCTCCGGAGTCGCCGCGCTGCGCTTCGAGGACGACCGACTGATGATCGAGGTGGATCTCCGGACGACGGCACGCCCGTCGCCCGCCGAGGCCGAAGACCTCCTCCGCGCGTTGCTGCGGTACGTAGACACGGGCTGGCCCGACGAAGACGAGGAGGCCTTCGTCGGCCTTCGCCCTGGCGAGATGGTTTGCTTCGAGGAGCCGATCGCCCCGGTGGAGTGAGCTCCGACGCGCATGGTCCCGCCGTGGGTCGCGCTCCCTGCCGCGCATGCCAGTACACCTCGGCTTCCGAAGGCGCGACCGGTGGCGGGCCGAGGATCGCACGAGGGGCGTTCCGCTCGACGATCGCCGGCGCGGGGGTACGTTCCGGCCATGAACCGCGGTGTGCTCGGGATCGCGACCCTCCTCGCAGGGCTGATGTGCGTCACCGCCTCGCTCGCGCATGCGCAGCAGGCGCAGCCGCGAGAGATGTGGGTAGGAGGCAGCCCTCCGTCCAACGAGGGCAGCGACCGGGTGATCGTCGGCGTCGAAGGCGCCGTGATGTTCCCGTTCACCGACCCGCTCCTCGCCGAGTACTACCCCGGCGGCACCATCTCGCTCGCCACGCAGTTCTCCGTGACCAAGTTCCTCATGCCCCTGCTCCGCGTGCGCGGCGGGGCGCTCAGCGCCCAGCAGAACGAGGCGGCCTATCTCCTCACCGCCTCGGCCGGCCTGCGCTTTCGACCGCGCGGGATCGCCCACCCGGAGGAGCCGAGCCGCGCTTCCTGCGTCTGGGCCGAGATCGACGCGTCCATCGCGGCGCTGAACGGCGAGGTCCATCCCGCCTACGAGATCGCGATCGGCTTCGACTTCATCGTCGACGACATCGACTTCGGCCCCGTCGTCCGCTTCGTCCACGTCATCGGCGAACAGGCGCCCTACGAGCAGACCTACCTGCTCACCGGTGGGCTCGAGATCCTGTTCAACGACGCCCGCTAAGTTAGCTGAGACCGGCGACCGACCTTGCGCGCTGCGCGAAGGCCATGCCGTCGACCGCGTCCGGTCCGGGCAGATCCGCGGCCCTCGCCTCGATGACGGACCAAGGCAGCTCTTTGGCCACCGCCGCACAGAGGCCCCTCCGCTCTGCAGTCGCGCTCGCACCAGATGCTCGGGCCCAAACACAAACCGCTTTGTCGAGAGATCGTGGGTCCGCAAGCTCCACGTCGGTCTCGTCCATCCGCGCGATGTCGATGGCTGCCGACAGCGCGTGGTGCCGCGCCGCGAGCTCGAGGTACTCCGTCTCGTCATCGTCCGCCCGCCAGTCCATGAGGACGATCGTCGGCTCGAAGGCTCGCAGCTCCACCCAGGAGCTGTCATGCCGCGCGAGCCTCGCCGCCTGCCGGGCGAGATGACCAGCTCGACCACGCAACTCGTGTGGTGAGGCGTCCGCAGCGCCTTCGATTCCGAGACGCCGTAGCAGGTCTCCACAGACGACTCGCAAGACGCGATGCTCCTCGGCGAGGCGCTCGACGCGGCGCGCGAGCTGGCGGCGCAAGAGGGGGAGGGCGCCGAAGCGGTAGACCCCGAAGCCGAGGCCGAGCCCGATGATGGCGTAGGTGAGCACGAAGACGAGCGCCCAGATCTGGAGCTGATCGAGGGCGAAGAGGCCCGCCCCGATCCCGGCCGCGACGCACGCGACCATCGCGCTCGCGCGGGCGAGCTCCGCCCAGCGCACCGCGCTCCGCGCGGCGGTGTGGAAGGGCTGCTCGGGGGACGCGGTGACGTGCCGGTACATGGACCCGGAACCCGAGC
Source organism: Sandaracinaceae bacterium (assembly GCA_020633195.1). Taxonomy (GTDB): domain Bacteria; phylum Myxococcota_A; class Polyangia; order Polyangiales; family Sandaracinaceae; genus JACKEC01. Next base: position 94,145 of record JACKEC010000023.1, read on the forward strand.
TCCGAGACCGCGATTCCCCGAATCGGCCGGCCCCCAGCTCAGCCTTCGCGCGTCCACTCGTCGAAGTACTTGGGCAGCATGACGCGCCAGGTGGGCCAGTCGTGGTGCCACTCGGGGCCCCACGGGTCGACGCGGTTGGGGATGCCCTTCTTGCCGAGGATGTCCGCCATCGCCCAGCTCTCGCCCATGTTCTCGGCGCGGCCGGCGCCCGACGCGAGCAGGATGAAGCGGGTCCGCAGGACGTCGAGGTGGAGGCCGTCGAGGGTCGGGACGAACTGGCGCGGCGACGACACGAAGTAGTGCTCGGTGTAGTGGTCGGTCTCGATGAAGCGCATGAGATCGAAGGTGCCGCTCATCGCGAGGGCGCGGTGGAAGAGGTCGGGGAAGCGGCAGACGACGGCGACGGAGTGGAAGGCGCCGATCGAGGCGCCGGTCGCCCAGATGCCGATGTCGGGCTGGTTGCAGTCGAGCCGGATCGCCGGGACGACCTCGTGCTTCACGTACTGGTGGAACTGGTGCTGCAGCCACATCCGATGCTCGGGGCTGCCCTCCTGCTCGAACCAGGCGCGGCCCGCGACGCTGTCGCAGCTGTAGACCTTGATCCGCCCCGCCGCGATCAGCGGCTCGAGGGCGCGGATCATCAGGAAGCGCTCGATCTCCTCCGCGTCGCCGCCGGCGGTGGGGAAGACGAGCACGGGCTGGCCGAAGTGGCCCCAGCGGGCGAGGGTGACTTCACGACCGAGCCGCTCGGATCGCCAACGAGACTTGAGGAACATCGTTCGCTGCCGTGCCTTTCTGCGACTAGCCATTCGGGTGGGCGTCCAAGTACGCCGCGATGCGCTTGAAGAAGAGCTCGGTGAACGGCTCCACCTCGTGCGCGGGGAACAGCGCCGCGACCTTCTGCCGCACCGCGTCCTTCGCCGCCTGGCTCCGGAAGAAGGTGTCGGCGACCTCGTCGAGCTGGCCGAGGTGCTCGGCGCAGAACTCCTCGAAGCGGGCCGTCTCGAAGCGCTCGTCCGCGATCTTCGCGTACGCGTCGAGCTTCTCCTCGTAGGTGCCGCCCTCGCGCGCGACGGCGTAGTAGGGCGACCAGTCGAGGTTGATGCGCATCGGGCGGCGCGTGACCGCGCAGTACACGCTCCAGCGGATGTACGCCTTCACGAGCCACGGGAAGTGGTAGTGGAGGCTCGTCACCTGCGAGTCCGGGCAGCCGTTGGCGAAGTCGATCGGGTACCAGACGTCGCCCTTGCGCAGCGCCTCGCAGCTGTTGAACTCCCAGCCGAAGAACGAGTTGATCGTCAGCGTGACCTTGCGGAGGTGCTCCTCCTCGGCCGCGCTGATGAAGCTCTCTGCCATCGTGTAGCGGTCGTGCAGCGGCGCCGCGGGGTCGTAGCGGACGATGTGGGTCTGGGGCCCGAACCCGATGCAGCGCACGAAGTGATCGAAGGGCTGCACGGCGGCCTGCACGTGCATCACCGCGCGGCCGCTCTCCTCGTAGGCGGCGCGCAGCGCGGCCTCGTCGTCGCACTTGGTCACCGCCCGCCAGCCGCCGCCGTCGTACGGCTTCACGAACATCGGGTAGCCGAGCTTGGGGCCGAGCCGGCCCACGTCGAAGAGCTTCGCGTAGCGGTGGAGCGTCGTCTTGAGATCGGGCGTCTCGTCGTACTCCTTGGGCGGGATCATCCACGTCTCCGGGATGGGCATGCCCAGGTGCATCATGGCCGCGTAGCTCGTGTGCTTCTCCATGGACTGGACGGACCACGGATTGTTGAACACGTAGAGATCGTTCATGATCACGGCCTTCTTGATCCACTCGCGACTGGTGTGATACCAGTGCGTGAGGCGGTCGATCACGACGTCGTACTTGCATTGTTGACGCAGGTCGAAAGGCTCGATGAAGACCCGCTCCACCTCGAGCCGGACGGTGTCGTCCCCGACGGGGATCGACAGGTCCAGGGTGCTCATGATCTGTTCGTAGCAGAGGGGCCAACAGAGGTCGGCGCCGAGCGAGAGCCCGATCGTCCGCGTGATCTCAGCCATGGGTAGGGGTGCTCCGATATCCCGGGGAAGCGCTCATTCGTAGATCATCATCAGTGGCCCCGGCAGGAGCCACGACAAACCTTCACGCAATCGGTCACGCCAGTTCTCCCAATTGTGACCGTCACGGGCCTCGACGAGCCGGACCTGCATCCCCGTCGCGTCGAGCAGCGGGATCAAAGACCGGTTCTCGTAGATCAGCGACTCGTACACGCCGCAGCTCACGAAGACGCGCTCGCTGACCGCGGAGGGATCCTCGCGGTACGCGTTCATGAACTCGACGACGCGATCGAACACGGGGCCGCGGTGGTTGCGGTGGCCGATGTCGGTGAACGCGAACGAGCCGGACTGCAGGAGCAGGCGCCCCCAGAAGTTCGGGTAGCGCACCGCGGCGGAGAGCGACGCGACGGCGCCGAAGCTCGCCCCCATGAGGCAGCGCCCGCGCGGCTCGGCCATCAGCGGCAGGCGGCGCTCGAGGTCCGGGACGAGCTCCTCGCACAGGAAGCGCGCGTGGGACTCGTGGTTCGCGTACTCGTTGAGGCGGTCCGGCGAGTCGACGAACACCGCGATCAGCGAGGGGATCTCGAGCCGGTGAATCAAGTTGTCGAGGACGACGCGCATGCCGGCGTACTTCAGGTAGTCGCCGCCGTCGTGGACCACGAGGAGCGGGTAGCGGCGCGTCTTGCGCCACCGCGCGGGCATGTAGATGTGCCCGGAGCGGGGGCCGCCGAGGGTGCGGCTGTTGAACGTGAAGGGCTCCACCCGGCCGGCGCGCGCGAGCGGATCCTCGCGCGTCCACTCGGGCACCTCGTAGCCCTCCGCGGCGAGCACGCTGTTGGCGCCGAACGGATCGCGCGCGCGGTGCGGGTTGCGCGGGTCCTCGATCCACTCGCGGTGGTCGCCGCGCCAGATCTCGAGCTTGTACTCGACCCGCGAGCGGGGCGGGATCTCGACCACGAGGTAGAACAGGTCGGTGCCCTCGAGCCGGTGCAGCTCCTGGGCCGACTCGAGGCCGAAGATCCAGTGGCGCAGGCAGACGCGGTCGGCCTCGCCGCGCCACACGAACGTCGCGCGGTGCCCCTCGACGAGGGGGATCTTGTGCTCCGCGAGGAACGCGTCGACCTTGCCCCCGTCCGGGTGCGCGTCGCGCAGGCGCTCGATGGCGAGGCTGCCGGTCATCGGCCCGCCTCGCGCGTGGGGGTGTCCGCGACCAGCGGGGCCACCGAGCCGTCGGGCGAGAGGCGCAGCGCGCCGTCGCACTGGGTCACCTGACCGTCCTCGAGCAGCACGGTCGAGCGCGCCGGGAGCGCGAGGCACAGCGCCGGCGCGAAGCGGCCCGCGAGGACGCCGACGCGCTCGGGGTCGTCGAGGCGGAGCCGCGTCTCCGGCTGCGGGAACGGGACCACCCCGTCGACGAGGCCGAGCCCCGCGTCGAGGATCTCCGAGGCGCCCGCGCCCTGCGGGGGCTCGTCGTGGAAGAGCACCACCCGCGTGCCGATCGCCATCGCGCCGGCGGACCACGCGACGACGGTCTGCCCGGTGAGGAGCTCGGCGACGCCGAAGAGCCGCATGCGGTTGAGGAGCGAGGCGACGTGGCCGCCCGCGATCGCGAGCGCCTGCGCGCCCGCGAGCACCTCGGCGATCTGCACCCGCTGCGCGGCGACGTACGGGTTCTCGAGCGGCGCGTGCGCCTCCTCGAACTCGCGGTGGATCCGGGCGCACTGCGCGAGGTGGTAGTCGTCGAGGATCCGGATGGCGTTGAGCGACGCGCGCTCCTCCTCGGCGAGGATGTCGTCGGGCGCCGTGCGCTGCCGGATGACGTGGTTCGCCTCGAGCTCGTGCTCGAGCCGGATGCGGTAGAAGTCCTGCTTGAACCGCAACAGACGTTGACGCTCGTGGTGGGCCGCGCGGAACTCGGCGTCGGCCGCGAACACGAGGTCGGCCCGGTGGTGCAGGCGCAGGTTCACGGTGCGCCCGTCGAGGTGCGCGGCGAGCTCCTCGTCCTCGCTCTCACGCTCCTGCCAGCCCGCGGTGACGATCGCGACGGTGCCGTCGATCCCGAGCGCGGCGAGGGCGGCGCCGATCGTGGGCTCGAAGCGCTGCGCGCCCGCCAGGATCACCGCGCCCATCAGGCGGCGCGGACCTTCACCGTCCGACCCACGAGGTCGAGCATGCGGCGCAGCTCGTCGTAGTCGGGGTGACGCATGCGCACCCAGGCGTTCGCCATGTAGCCGGCCTCGACCGGCTGGGTCGGCGTGCCCTCGGGCGGGAGGTGCGCGTCGAGGATGTGGGCGCCGAAGGCGCGCTGGATGTCGCCGAGGCCCTCGTAGCCCACGATGCGACCGTCGCGGTCGGGGCGCAGCGCGATGATGCCGGCGGAGTAGCGGCGCGAGAGGCGCTGGCTGACGCGCCCGTGGACGACGGCCATCGCCCACTCGCGGTAGATGTCGATGTCGTTGGCGGCCGCGTAGAGATCCCACGCGCGCACGCCCGGCGGGCGGCAGCCGATCTCGCTGAACTTCAGGCCCTTGGGCCCGAAGAACCACTCCATGTGGGTCGCGCTGGTCTCGATGCCGAGCGCCGTGATCACGTCGCGGCCCATCTTGCGCAGCTCGGTGTAGCCGTCCGCCTCGATGCGGTTGGTGGTGATGAACTGCGGGCTGATCCACCGCGTGCGCATCGCCTCGAGCACGTTCGGGTAGTAGTGGGTGACGAACTCGTGGGCGACGCGGCCGCCGATCGAGATCGTGTCCCAGAAGCCCTCGTGGCCCTCGACGAACTCCTCGACCGCGACGCTCGCGCCGCGGCCGACGTGGCACGCGCGCATCGCCGCCTCGAGGTCCTTCGCGTCGTCGCACCGGTAGGTCCCCGAGGCGCCGGCCGCGTCGCGCGGCTTGACGATCACGGGGTAGCCGACGGCCTTGGCGAAGTCGCGGATGGCGTCGGGGTCGTCGGTGCCGGTGGAGCGGGCGGTGGGGATCCCCTTCTGCCGCAGGAGCTCCTTCATGCTCGGCTTGTCGCGGCACAGGAACGTCGTCTCGACGCTGGTGCCCTCGATCCCGCAGGCCTCGCGCACCTTGGCCGCGCACATCACGTGCGCCTCGACGACCGCCTCGAGGCGATCGACGTGGACCCGCTGCTGGATCCAGCGGACGACCTCCGTGACCTTGCCGACGTCGGTGACGTTCGGGACCTGCTCGTAGTGGAAGAGCCATCGCTTCAGCTCCTCGTCGAGCGCGCCCTGCGGGCGCTCGCCGATGCCCGTGACGCGGGCGCCGACGGCGGCGAGGGCGCGAACGAACTCGCGCTGGTTGGCGGGGAAAGCGGGCTCGAGAAAGACGACGTCGACCGTCATGAAAGAGGTGCCGAGAGTATCAGGACGACGCCCCGGGAACGAGCTTGCGATACAGGTCCACGTACTCTCGCACCCGATGGGACCAGGAGAAGTCCTCCGTCATCCCGTTGTGGACGAGCCGAGACCACGCGGCGCGGTCCTCGAAGCAGGAGAGCGCGTAGTCGAGCGCCCACCACAGGCCGTGCTCGTCGAAGTGCTCGAAGACGAAGCCGTTGCCGCGGCCCGTCCGGCGATCGAAGAGCCGCACCGTGTCCACGAGCCCGCCCGTCGCGTGGACGATCGGGGGCGTCCCGTAGGCGAGGCTGTACATCTGGTTCAGCCCGCACGGCTCGTAGCGCGAGGGCATGAGGAACATGTCGCTGCCGGCCTCGATCAGGTGCGCGAGGGGCTCGCTGAACTTGTTGGCGAAGGCCACCTGACGCGGCGCGGCCCGCGCGAGCCGGGCGAAGAAGTCCTCGTACTTCGGCTCGCCGGAGCCGAGCACCACGAGCTGTACGTCCCGGCGCGCGAGCAGCCGCGGCAGGACCGAGAAGCAGAGGTCGAGGCCCTTCTGCCAGGTGAGCCGCGACACGATCCCGATGCGGGGGACGCCCGGTCGGTGTGGCAGCCCGGTCGCCTCGGAGAGCTCGAGCGAGCAGCGCAGCTTGCCCGCGAGCGCGCCCGCCGAGAAGTGGTGGCGCAGGTAGGGATCTCGGCGCGGGTTCCACACCTCGTCGTCGATCCCGTTGAGGATCCCGAAGAGCACGTCGCTGCGCCCGCGCAGGAATCCGTCGAGGCCGACGCCGTGCTCGGGGGTCGTGATCTCCTTCGCGTAGGTGGGGCTCACCGTGGTGATCGCGTTGGCGTGGAGGATCCCGGTGAGGAGGAACGAGAGCTTCCCCTGGGCGAGCTGGTCCTGGTGGAACAGGTCGCGCGCGGCCTCGAGGCCGAGCTCGGGCAGGACGTGCGCGCCGAACGTGCCCTGGTGGCCGACGTTGTGGAGCGTCAGCACGGTGCGGGTCTGCTCGAAGAGCCGGTCCCACGCGAGCACCGAGCGCAGGGTCACGGGCACCAGCGCGCTCTGCCAGTCGTTGACGTGGACGATGTCGGGCGCGAAGCGGAGCTGCTGCGCGATCCGGAGCGCGCCCCAGCCGAGCATCGCGAAGCGGAGGTGCTCGTCGGCGTCCTGGGTGTAGATGCCGCGCCGCCCGTACAGCGTCGGGCAGTGCACGAAGTAGACGGGCACGTCGGTGCCCGGGATGGTCGACTCGAGCGTCGAGAACGACAGCCGGTGGGGCCCGAGCCGGTGCTCGAGCGAGCCGAACGCGCGCTGGATGTCGAAGTTGCCCTCGGCGACCCGCGCGTAGAACGGCAGCACGACCCGGACGTCGTGGCCGGCCGCGCGCAGCGCGCGGGGGAGGGCGCCGCCGACGTCACCGAGCCCGCCGGTCTTCGCGAAGGGCGCGACCTCGGAGGAGATGAACAGGATCTTCATCGAAGGCTCCCCGTCACCCGTAGTGCACCTGGACGTTCTGGATCACGTGGCGCAGCACCTTCTCGACCATCTCGGTCCGCGGGTCCTTCACGATGACGTAGCCGTCGCCCTCGTAGCTGTCGGACTTGGGCGCGCCCAGCGTCGGCAGCTTGGCCTCGACGACCCACTTGCCGATCTCCTCCTGGGTCTTGGCGACGCCCGTCACCGCGCGCACGCGGCCGCGCCCGATGCCCCGCAAGAAAGCGCACCCGACGGCGTGGCTGCGCTCCCACTCGCCGTCGATGGCGCCGTCGATCACCGCCCGCGCCCAGGCGCGGTAGGGGTCCAGGTCGTAGGCGAGCCCGATCATCCGGGTGATGTTCGCGCCCGGCGGACGCTGCGCGATCTCGCCGATCACGATCGAGCCGTCCGGGCGCCGGAACCACTCCATGTGGGTGAAGCCGTCTCGCAGCCCGAGCGCCTCGATCGCCGCGACGCCGACGCGGCGCACCTCCGAGAACTCGGGCCCGTTCACGTCGCGCGGGAGCAGCGCGCACCACTGGATCCACGGGTTCTCGAGGACGGTGAGCGGCGTCGGGAGGTAGTGCGAGATCGACGCGACGCGCGGCTTGCCCGCGATCGTGATGGTGTCGAAGCTGCCCTCCTCGCCGACGAGCATCTCCTCGCCGAGGACCGGGTGGTCGGGGCTCGCGTGCATGCCGTCGAGCGCGCCGAGCAGCTCGCCGAGGTCGCGGACCCGGAACGTCGCCTTGGCGCCCATCCCCGCCGGCGGCTTGAGCACCATCGGGAAGCCGACCCGCTGGGCGAACGCCTCGGCGTCGGCGCGCCGCGAGAGCAGCGCGTGCCGCGCGACGGGCAGGCCGGCCGCGCGCAGCCGGTCCTTCATCTGGGCCTTGTCGCGGAACAGCTCCGCGGTGACCGGGTCGGTCCCCGGGACCCCGAAGTGCTTCCGCGCGAGCGCGATCTGCGTCTGCAGGGGCTCGAGCACGCCGATGATCCGCGCCGGGTCGCCGTGGCGGCGGCGCAGGATCTCGATGGCCTCGATCAGCTGCCGCGTCGAGAGCCCGTCCGAGACCATGACCACGTCGTGGAACAGGTGACGGTCCGCCCCGCGCGGGAGCTCCTGGACGACGCCGAGGAGCGCCACCCCCTCGAGCCGCGCGGCGGCGCGAGCGAACCGGAGCGTGGTCTCGAGCGGGAACGGCGCGACGAACACCACGGGGCGCATGCGAGCGCGATGCTATCGCGAACCGAGCCGCTCGGGTGTAGCTTCCGCCGCGATGCGAGTCGTCTTCCTCTCCCCCGTCTATCCCCCCGAGATGCAGCAGTACACGCGAGGCCTCGCCGAGGTCGGCGCCAGCGTCTACGGGATCGGCGACACGCCCCGCGCGCACCTGCCCGCGGGGCTCAAGCCGTACCTCGACGACTACCTCGAGGTGCCGCGGATCATGGACGAGGACGACGTCATCGCGCGCGCCTCGGCCTGGTTCCGGGGCCGGTCGGTCGACCGGGTCCTCACGAACTGGGAGCCGCTCGTGCTCCTCGCCGCGCGGCTGCGGGAGCGCTGGCGGGTGCCGGGGATGAGCGTCGACACGGTCCGCGGCTTCCGGGACAAGCAGCTGATGAAGGAGCGCGTCGCGGCGGCCGGGCTGCGGGTGCCCCGCTCGGCCCGGGTGCGCTCCGCCAAGGAGACCTGGGCGGCGGCCGAGCGGATCGGCTACCCGCTCGTCTTCAAGCCCATCGCGGGCGCGGGCAGCGCCGACACCTACAGCTGCCGCGACGAGAGCGAGCTCGAGGCGGTGCTCGCCAAGACCGCGCGCGTCCCGGAGGCCAGCGTCGAGGAGTACATCCAGGGCGAGGAGTTCACCTACGACACCGTCAGCATCGACGGGCGGCCCGCGTACGAGAACGTCGCGCAGTACCTGCCCAAGCCGATCGAGGCGCGCGGCGAGGAGTGGATCAGCCCCGTCATCATCACGGTGCGCGACCTGAAGCAGGCCAAGATGCAGAAGGGCATCGCGCTCGGTCGCGGCGTGCTCAAGGCGCTCGGGATGGGCGACGGCTTCACCCACATGGAGTGGTTCCACACGCCGAGCGGCGAGGCCGTGTTCGGCGAGATCGGCTGCCGCCCCGGCGGCGCGCGGATCGTCGACCAGATGAACTACACGGGCGACATCGACCTGTTCCGCGAGTGGGCGCGCGTCGCCTGCTGGAAGAGCTTCGAGGCGTCCACCGAGCGCAAGTACAATTGCGGAATCGTGTTCAAGCGCGCCAAGGGCCGCGGCCGCATCACGCGCATCGAGGGCCTCGGCCGCTGGCTGCAAGAGGCCGGCGACTGGGTCGTCGAGGAGAAGCTCCTCCGGCCGGGCACGCCGCGCCGCGACTGGAAGCAGACGCTCCTCAGCGATGGCTGGGTGATGGTCCGCCACCCCGACTGGGACGAGGCCAAGCGCCTGTCCTTCGCCGCCGCCACCGGCATCGAGATGTACGCGAGCTAGAACCGCCCGGCGACGGCAACGGAGCCTGGCCCGACCCGCAGCTCCGCGCTCGGCTCGTCGTCGCCGCCGCTCGTGAGCGACACGATGCCCCACACGAGGCCCGCGGCGGCGGCGAGGCCGCCGACGACGAAGAGGACGTCGGCGGCGATGGCGTAGGTCTCGGCGTCGGCGTGCAGGGCCACCGCGTCGACCTGCGCTCGCTCCGCGGCCGCGCGCGCGCCGAGGTCCTGGCTCACGACGCCGAGGGCGACGCCGACGCCGACGACGGCGACGCCGGCGCCGAGGACGATCCACGGGGCGACCTCGACGGGGCGCTCGGGCTCGGTCGGCGCCTCGACGGGGTGGGGCTCTTCGGGCTCGACGACGGCGGGCTGGGCGAGCGCGTCGCGCTGCGCGCGGAGGGTGGTGAGGCGCGCCTCGACCGCGCCTCTGTCGCGCGCGTCGGGGGCGTCCTGGAGGTAGCGGGCGTAGGCGTCGATGGCGCCGTCGAGGTCGCCGGCGCCCTCGAGCGCGCGGGCGAGGTTGAAGAGCAGGGTCGCGTCGGCGTGCAGCGCGTACGCGCGTCGCAACAGCGCCGCGGCCTGCTCGAACTCCCCTTGGTTGTAGAGCGTCTCGCTCTCTTCGAACAGCACGACGGCGCGATCGAGCGCGTCGGAGTCCCGCTCCTGCGCGAGCGCCGCCGCCGGAGCCACGAGCAGGCACAACGTCAGGGTCGCGGCTCGCATCGCGGGCCTAGTGTACACTGGCCAAGCGCCGACATGAGCTTCCCCCCGCGCATCGGCCGATACCACGTGGTGGGCCGCCTCGCGACCGGCGGGATGGCGGAGATCCTGCTCGGCAAGGTGCTCGGCCCGAGCGGCTTCGAGCGGCCCGTGGTCATCAAGCGGATCCTGCCGTCGCTCGCGAAGAGCGAGACGTTCGTCTCGATGTTCCTCGACGAGGCCCGCGTGGTGGCGCGCCTGCAGCACCCCAACGTCGTCCACGTGCACGAGCTCGGCGACGAGGGCGGCGAGCTGTTCCTCGTGATGGAGTACCTCGAGGGCGAGAGCGCGGTCTCGATCATGCGGCGCTCGATCCGGGACGGGAAGCCGCTCGACCGCGCGCTCGGGGCCTACATCGTGATGCAGGCGTGCGCCGGGCTCCACGCCGCGCACGAGCTCACCGGCGACGAGGGCCAGCCCCTCAACGTGGTCCATCGCGACGTGTCCCCGTCCAACGTCTTCGTCACCTACGCGGGCGGCGTGAAGCTGATCGACTTCGGGGTCGCGAAGTTCGCCGAGCGCAACCACGAGACCGAAGCCGGCCAGATGAAGGGCAAGTTCGCTTACATGTCGCCCGAGCAGTGCGTGGCGGGCGCCATCGATCGCCGCTCCGACGTGTTCTCGCTCGGCGTCGTGCTCTTCGAGCTCACGACCGGCCGGCGCCTCTTCGCCCGGCAGACCAGCTTGCTGTCCATGCGGGCGATCACCGAGGACCGCATCCCGTCGCCGAGCGAGGCCTGCAAGGACACGTACCCGGCCGCGCTCGAGCCCATCGTGATGAAGGCGCTCGCGCGCGATCCCGCCGATCGCTACCCGACCGCGGCCGCGATGCGCGCGGAGCTCGCGCAGGCGCTGCGCGCGATGGACGCGCCCGCGCTGATGGAGGAGCAGCTCGCGGGGCAGATGTCGGAGCTCTTCCCCGATCGCGTCGAGGAGAAGCGCGAGCTGCTCCGGCGCGTGCAGGCGGGCTCGGAGATCACGCAGATGCCCGCGCTCGACGTCGACGCGTCGGTCGAGCTCCCCGGCGCGGACCGCTCCGGGACGCCGATGGGCGTGGTCGCGGTGCCCGCGCCGGCCGCCCGCTCGCGAGCCCCGATCGTCGTGGGCGCCGCGGTGCTCGCGGTCGCCGCGGTGATCGGCGTCGTGGCCGGCTTCGCGATGGGCGGAGACGCGCCGACGCCGCCGCCGGTCGCGGAGGCCGCGCCGCCGACCCCCGTGGTCCCGCCCCCCGACGCGGTGGAGGTGGTGGAGCCCGTGGCGCCCGACCCGCCGCCTCCGGCGCGCATCCGTTTCTCGGTCACGTCGACGCCGCCGGGGGCTACGGTGACCCTCGATGGCGAGGAGCGCGGCGTGACGCCCATCGAGCTCTCGGTGCCGCGAGGCAACGACGTGGTCGTGGTCGAGGTGGCCAAGCGCGGCTTCCTCACGCGGACGCTCGAGGTGGTCCCCGACCGAGACGGAGAGCTCGACGCGGCGCTCGTCGCCGCGCCCCGCGCGTCGCGGCGCCCGCCGGCCGGACAGCGCTCGGCGCCCGCGCAGCCGGAGGGCTCGCCGTTCCGGAGGTTCAACTGATGCGCGCGCTGACGCTGGCGCTGGCGTGCGCGCTCTCGGCCGGCTGCACCGTGGAGGAGCTCGACCTGAGCGGCCGCGCGTGCCCCTGCGTCGAGGGCTGGGTCTGCGACACGGCGCGCGACGTGTGCGTGGAGGCCGTGAGCGGGATGGACGCGGGCGGCTCCGACGCGGGCCGCGACGCCGGCCGGGACGCGGGCGCGGACGCCAGCGGGCTGGACGCGGGCGGGGTCGACGCCGGCGGGGTCGACGCCGGCGGCGACGACGGGGGCTCCGACGCGGGCCCGCCGCCCGTGGACGCCGGCTCCGACGCGGGGCCGCCGCGGCCGCCCTCGCTGTGCGGAACGACCCACGCGGCGCGCGAGTTCTGCGACAGCTTCGAGACCGGGGACCTCAGCCGGTGGACGAGCTCCGACGCCGAGGGGATGGGCAGGATCACGCCGGTCACCGACGTCGTCTACCGCGGCAGCCACGCGATGCGGTTCGAGTGCCCGCGCGGCTGCAGCTACGCGCTCGCGGGGGTGACGCTCTTCTCCGGGACGACGCCGACGGAGTTCTGGACGCGGGCCTACTACTACATCCCGAGCACCCACCCGCCGTCGATCGAGCACCTCCAGATCGGCGACTCCGACTTCTTCCAGAGCGCCGTCGCCGCGATCTGGAGCTCGTCGGTCGTGAACTGGCACGCGCACGACTACCTCGGCGGCGCCTACCACGACACGTCCTACGCGGTGCCCCTCGACCGCTGGGTGTGCGTCGAGATGCACGTCCGCCCGCACACGATGGGCGGGGGCGTCGAGCTCTTCTGGGAGGACGCGCTCGTGCACTCGGACCTGTCGCTCGACGGCGCGCCGAACCCGATGAACACCATCGACTCGATGTACACGGGCGTCGTCTACAAGGACTTCGACGACGACACGATGGTCGTCTACGTCGACGAGGTCGTCGCGGACGACTCGCGGATCGGCTGCGACCCGTAGGCTGGCTCGCGGAGGCTCAGGCGAGCTCTCGGTCGAGCGCGCGCTCGGCCTCGAGGACCTCGAGGGCGCGCTGGGCCTCCTCGAGCGAGGGCACGGCGGCGGCGCCCATCGGGATCGCGGCGGCGCGCAGGCGCTCGCGCTCGAGCTCCGCGATGGCGCGGCCGAGCTCGCGCAGGCCCTCGAGCGCGGCGTCGGCGCTGGCACGGAGCTCCGCGTGCGCGGCGGCCGCGTCGCGGGCCAGGTCGAGCGCGGTGCGCGCGGCGGCGACCATCACCCGCGAGCCTCGCGAGTCCTTCGCCTCGAGCGCGGCGCGCGCGGCGGTCCGCGACGCCTCCGCGATGGCCTCCTGGCGTCGCGCCTCGCCGGCGAGCTTGTGCGCCGCGTAGAGGCAGCGCGCGGTCGCGCCGCGCAGCTCGTCGTAGCGCGCTCGGGCCTCCTGGAGCGCGGCGTCGGGGTCGCCCGACGGATCCTGTCGACGCCCGAACCAGCGCATCACGAGTCGCTCCCTTCACCGTCGCGGAGCCCGAGGTCCCGCAGCTTCTGTTGCAGGCTCTGGCGCGCCATGCCGACGGTCTCGGCCGCGCGCGAGATGTTGCCCCCGTGGGCGGTGAGCGCCGCGCCGAAGTACGCGCGCTCGAAGTCGGTGACGAGCCGACGCTTGGTCTCCGCGAACGTCTCGCCCTCCGTCGGCAGCCACGAGGTGCGCGCTCGCGGGCGGCCGAGGTCGAGCGCGTCGACGCCGATCACGGCGCCCTCGGTGAGGACGGCCGCGCGCTGCACCGCGTGCTCGAGCTCGCGCACGTTGCCTGGCCAGGCGTGGGCGCAGAGCGCGCGGGTCGCGGCCTCGTCGAGGCGACTGCGCGGCTGCCCCGTCCGCTCGGCGATCCGCTCGAGGAAGCGCTCGGCGAGCGCGGGCAGGTCCTCGGTGCGCTCGCGCAGCGGCGGGAGGCGGATCTCGACCACGCGCAGGCGGTAGTAGAGGTCCTCGCGGTAGTTGCCCGCCTCGACCTCCGCCTCGAGATCGCGGTGCGTCGCCGCGATCACCCGCACGTCGGTCTCGAGCGGCCGGGTCCCGCCGACCCGCTCGAAGCGCTGCTCTTGCAGCACCCGGAGCACCTTCGCCTGCGTCGCGAGCGGCATGTCGCCGACCTCGTCGAGGAAGATCGTGCCGCCGTGCGCCGCCTCGAAGCGCCCCGCGCGCTGCGCGCTCGCCCCCGTGAACGCGCCCTTCTCGTGCCCGAACAGCTCGCTCTCGACGAGCTCACGGCTGATCGCGGCGCAGTTCACGGCCACGAACGGGCGCTCGCGGCGCGAGCTGCGCTGGTGGATCGCCTGCGCGACGAGCTCCTTGCCGGTCCCGCTCTCGCCCCGCACGAGCACGCCGAGGTCGGTCTCCGCGACGCGCGCGATCGTGTCGAAGACGTGCCGCATCGCGGGCCCCGAGCCGATGAGCGCGCCGAAGCCGTACTCGCGCTCGACGCGCTCCATCAGGAGGCGGTGCTCGCGCTCGAGCTGCGTGCGCGACAGCTCGCGGCCGATGACGAGCCGCAGCTCGTCGTTGTCGAACGGCTTGGGCACGTAGTCGTCGGCGCCGGCCTTCATCGCCCCGACCGCGACCTTCTCGTTGCCGTGCGCGGTGATCATCACGACCGGCACCTCGGGGCGAGACGCCTTGGACGCGCGCAGCACCGCGAGCCCGTCGACGTCGCCGAGCGCGAGGTCGGTGAGCACGAGGTCGAAGCGCTCCTCGGCGAGCCGCTCGATCGCGGCCTCACCGGAGTCGGCCTCGACGACCTCGTGGCCGTCGCGCGTGAACAGGCCGCGGAGCGCGAGGCGGATCGCGCGCTCGTCGTCGACCACGAGGATGCGGCTCACGCGCGCGCCCTCGGGGTCGGGAGCTCCATCACGAACTCGGTCCGCCCGGGCTCGCTCTGGACCTCGAGCGTCCCGCCCTGCGCCTCCACGAGCTTCTTGCTGATCGCGAGGCCGAGCCCGGTCCCCGTGCTCTTGGACGTGTAGAAGGGATCGAAGATGCGCTCGAGGCGCTCCTTCGGGATGCCGGGCCCGTTGTCGGAGACGCGGACCCAGGCCGCGCTCCCCGCGAGGTTGTGGCCGCTCGCGATGGTCACCGTGGGCTGGCCCGGCGCGCCGTCGAGCGCGTCGAGCGCGTTCGACACGAGGTTCACGATCACCTGCCGCGTCTTCTCGGCGTCGCCGCTCGCCTCGACCGCCTCGACCTCGCGCTGGATCTGCACGCCGTCGAGCCGCGGCGCGAGCGCGCCGAGCGCCGAGTCGATCACCGCGTCGACCTGCATCGAGCCGCGCTCGACCGGCTCCTCGCGCGCGTACCGGAGCAGGTGCGAGATCGACGCCTCCACGCGATCGAGCTCCTCGAGCGCGACCTTCGCGTACTCGAGGTTGGCCTCGTTGTGGGGGTCCTCGCCCATCTGCTGCACGAGGCTCTTCGCCGCGGTGATCGGGTTGCGGATCTCGTGCGCGATCGAGGCCGAGAGCTGCTCGAGCGAGCGCGTGTGGCGGTGGGTCACGGCGGTTCGATCGACGTGCGCTTCGGCGCGCAGGCGCAGCACCTCCTCGTCGACCCACTGCTCGCGCAGCACCGGCGCGGCGACGGCGAAGAAGGCGTGGATGGAGAGCCCGATCGCCCACGCGAGCCCGACGATGAGGGCGGGCAGGAAGCCGGCGACGACGAGCAGGAGCAGGAGCGTCGAGCCGAACACGATCGCGTGCGCGATGAAGCCGATGCGCAGGCCGACGCGGCGGCGGG
Organism: Sandaracinaceae bacterium; assembly: GCA_020633195.1. Classification (GTDB taxonomy): domain Bacteria; phylum Myxococcota_A; class Polyangia; order Polyangiales; family Sandaracinaceae; genus JACKEC01. Next base: position 109,604 of record JACKEC010000023.1, read on the forward strand.
CCTCGTCCTCCACCGTGCGCGGCGGGCGCTCACGCCGCTCCCTCCGTCTCCGCTTCGTCACGCGAGTGCCCTAGCATGCGCGTCCGGCGCGGTGATGCGCCAGTGGCGCCACAGGCGGTCGGTGACGGGGCCGGTGAGCCCGATGTCCTCGACGAGCCGGCGGACGCTCCTCGCGCCGGCCGCGAGCCGCGCGTCGTGGAGCGGCCCTTGGCGGTACGCCTCGCGCCGCACCGCGCTCGGGATCCGGTACTCGCGCGCGAGCCAGCCGGGCACCTCGAGCATGCGCTTGGACATCTCGCCGAGGATGATCGGGACGCGGAACGCGAGGAACGCGCGGCGCGCGCGGCCGAGCCTCGGGACGCGCTCGCGGAGGAACCCCTCGGCGAACGAGAGGTGCCGCGCCTCCTCGGTGACGTGGATGCGCATGACGCGCTCGATCAGCGGGTGCACCTCCCCGCGGCGCCTCAATGCTTCGCGCTGCGCGTGATCGATCGGCGCCTCGCCGCCGAGGACGAAGAAGAAGAAGTACTCGGGGAACGAGCGCGCGAGCTTGGGGACGGTGTACGAGTGCAGCCGGTCCAGCCCGGTGAGCCCCTGCGTCGGCAGACCCGAGCGCAGGATGAGCTCGCGGAACATCAGGGTGTGCTGCGCCTCCTCGATGACCTCGTGGAGCACGTAGCGCCGCGCGGGGTCTTCGAGCTCGAGCGTCCGGCCGAGCTCGAGGAGGCCCTCGCTGAGGACGGCCTCGAAGTCCATCCCGACGCGCAGCTGCGCGCAGACGAAGTGGAGGCCGAGCCGGCGCCGGGTCTCGGCGGGCTGCGATCGGTACCAGTCGGTCGCGCCGAGCGGATCGGAGACGGGCAGCTCGAGGCGCGGGTCGTCGAGGTCGAAGGTCATGTCCGGCTCGTCCCAGGGGACGTCGGCGTACGCGTCGAAGCGGCGCCGGAGGGAGGCGCGGTTCAGGACGGTGAGCGCGTGATGCATGCGGGGGCGCTGAGCGAGCGGCGTGCCAGAGGGCCACGAAGGGCCGCGCGCGATGGCGCGCCGGCCGCGCCGCAGGGGCTCGACTGCGGGCCTGTCAGGCCGCGCCTGCACCCGAGCGCCTGCACCCGAGCGCCTGCACCCGAGCGCCTGCACCCGAGCGCCTGCACCCGAGCGTCAGGCCATCGTGGGCTGCTCGCTCGTGCGGCCGTCCCACTCCAACAGCGCCCGCTCGGCGCGCGCGGCGACGCGCTCCCGGAGCGCCGTGAAGTCGGGGCGCCCACGCAGCGGCGCGAGGAGCGGGCAGCCGTCCATCCACGGCAGGTCCTCGAGGCCCGCCCGGACCGAGGCCTCGACCGACGGCATCGCCTCGTCGGGCCGGCGCGCGCCGCAGAGCAGCTCGACGCGGAGCTGGTTGAACATGCGCGCGGCGAGCGAGACCGGGTCGAGCGCCGCGATGAGCCGCTCGAGGGCGTCGAGGCGCGCGCTCGGGTCGAGGTCACCCTCGGCGAGGTCGAGCATGACGCGCGCGTCGGGGCCCACCCGGTCGACGAGCTCCTCCGGGAGCAGCCGCCGACCGGCCCACAGCGACAGGCGAGGCCCCGAGAGCGCCGCGAGCTCGGGGAAGGCCTCGGCCATGTCGGCGAGCCGCGCCTCGACCGCGTCCCAGTCGGCTCGGATCGCGTCGTGCCGGAGCAGATCGAAGTGCACGAACCCGAGCGTCGGGTCGAGCCAGAGCGCCCGGTCGGCGTAGCGGCGCGCCTCGTCGAAGCGGCCGAGCTCGGTGAGTAAGCGTGCGGCGAACGCCTGCGCCTCGGCGACGCTCGGGCCGCTCTTCAGCGCGCGGCGCAGCGCGCGGATCGCGCCCGGCGTGTCGCCCGCCCCGTGACGCACCCGCGCGAGCGCGAGCCAGGGCTCGGCGAGGTGCGGCGCGAGCTCGAGCGCGCGCTCGGCGTGCGCTCGCGCGACCTCGAGCGTCGCGGCGTCGGTGCCCGGGGGGCGGTAGCCCTCGCGGACGAGCGCGATCGCGAGGCCCGAGAGGATCCCCGGATCCGCCGGGGCGAGCGCGTGGGCGCGGGTCATCAGCGAGCTCGCCGCCTCGCCGTCCCCCACCGCGGGGCCGAGCTCGAGGGCGCGCCGCGCCTTGAGGTAGAGCTCGACGGCCTCCGCCGGCACCTCCGCGCGGCCGAGCGACGGGAGCGACGCGCGCCCCGCCGCGCCGGCCACCGCCTGCGCCGCGCGATCGGAGGTGACGAGCAGATCCCCGAGCGCGCACGCGTAGCGGTCGGCCCAGACGTGGAAGCCATCCTCGACGCTCGTGAGCCGCAGCCGCACGCGCACCCCGTCCCCGGCGCGCCGGAGCGATCCGTGCAGCACCAGCTCGACGCCGAGGCGGTGGCCGAAGGCGCGGGCGTCCTCACCTTCGCGCGGCGCGCCGCCCGCGCGGACCTTGAGCCCGCGCGCCATGCAGAGCGAGTCCTCGAGGTCCTCGCCGAAGCCGTCGGCGATCCAGCGCTCGGCCTCGTCGCCCGACCAGGCGATCGACAGGACCGCGAGGCTGCGCGCGATCTCCGGCCGCTCCTGCGCGGGGTCGGGCGGTCGCAGCGACGCGGGGCCCTGGACCACGATCGCGTCGAGGGCGGCGCGCACCTCGGCCGCGCTGTCGGGGCGCCCGCTCGGGTCACGGCACAGGAGCTGGCGGACGAGGTCCGCGAGCCCGTCGGGGAGCCGGCCGACGTGCCTCGACGGATCGGGCGGCGGCTCGACGAGCCGCGCCGACGCGACCCCGAGCGGCGTCTCGCCGGTGAAGGCGCGCGCGCCGGTCAGCATCTCGTAGAGCACGAGCCCGAGCGCGTACAGGTCGGCGCGCGCGTCGGCCGTCTTCCCGAGCACCTGCTCGGGGGCCATGTACGCCGGCGTCCCGAGGAGCGCCGCGCCGGTGGCGGCCGAGTCGGAGCGCTCCACGCGAGCGATGCCGAAGTCGGTGACCACCACGCGATCCTCGGCGAGGAGCACGTTGTCGGGCTTGAGGTCCCGGTGCACCACGCCAGCCGCGTGCGCCGCGTCGAGCCCGTCACAGATCTCGCGCGCGATGCGCAGCGCCTCGTCGACGGGGAGCGCGCCCTCGTCCTCGAGCCGCCGCGCGAGCGACGGCCCGTCGATCAGCTCCATCGTGAGGAAGCGCGACGCGCCGTCCTGCCCGATGTCGAAGGTGCGCGCGACGTTCCGGTGCGTGACCCGCCGCGCGATCTTCACCTCGCGGCGGAAGCGCGCGAGCGCCCCGCTCGACTCGATCCAGGCCGGTCGGAGCATCTTCAGCGCGACCTCGTCGTCGAGCTCCGCGTCGTGGGCGCGGTAGACGGCGCCCATCCCCCCGACCCCGAGCAGCCCCAGCAGCTCGTAGCGACCCGCGAGCACCGTCCCCGCCGCGTCCATCGTGGCGTCGACGGAGGCGACGCCGGAGTCGGCGTCGAGCGTCGGCTCGTGGGGATCGATGGGCAACGTCCGGCGAGGATACCGCGAGCGCCCGCGCGCCACCGCGTCGCGCTCGAACCGTGCGAGGATCGGCGGCGGTGGACGGGCGGGATCGAGGCGCGGCGTGCGCGTCCTGGTGACCGGCGGCACGGGCGGCGTGGGGCGGCGGCTCGTCGCCCGGCTGCTCGACCGGGGCGACGAAGCGCTCGTCCTCTCTCGCGACGCCGCGCGCGCGCGGGCCTGGCTCGATCCGCGCGTGACGATCCTCGAGGGCGATCCGTCGCGCGAGGGCGCGTGGCAGGAGGTCGTCCCGACGTGCGACGGCGTGGTCCACCTCGCGGCGCACAGCATCTGGGGCCGGCGGTGGAGCGCGGCGGAGAAGGAGCGCATCCGGACCAGCCGCGTCGAGGCGACGGGCCGCGTCGCCGAGGCGGTCGCGGCCGCGCCGCGCGTCGCGCTCGTGTCGGCCTCCGCGGTCGGGCAGTACTACGGCGCGCACGGCGACGAGCCCCTCGACGACGACGCCGCGCCGGCCGACACCTTCATCGCGTCGATCTGCGCGGACTGGGAGCGCGCGTGCGCCCCCGCCGTCGACGCCGGCGCGCGGGTCTCCTACGCGCGCATCGGCGTCGTCCTGTCGTCGGCGCTCGACAAGATGACGGGCCCGTTCCGCTGGTTCCTCGGCGGCGCGCCCGGATCGGGCGAGCAGTGGGTCCCGTGGGTGGATCCGCGGGACCTCGCGGAGATGCTCCTCTTCGCGCTCGCCTGCCCCGAGATGCGCGGGCCGTTCAACGCGGTCGGGCCGGAGCCGGTCCGCATGCGCGAGCTCGCCCGCGCCCTCGGGAGCGCCCTCGATCGGCCGGCGTGGGTCCCCGTGCCCGAGCTCGCCGTGCGCCTCGCGCTCGGGGAGGTCGCCTGCATGGTCCTCTCCGGAGCTCGCGCCCGACCGGTGAAGCTCGAGCGCCTGGGGTTCCGCCACGCGCACGGAGACCTCGACGGCGCGCTCCGCGACGCGCTCGCCGCGCCGTAGGTCTGGAAACCGAGCTCGTCTCGGACGACTCTCCTTCGTGGAGGTGTGTCCGATGCGTGCCGTGCCGTTCGTGGCGTCGATGATGGGGCTCGCCCTGCTCCCCGGTTGCTACCTGTTCCACGGGCTCGGCGCGGCGGTCGATCTCCCCGACGCGGCCTCGCGTCGCGACGCGGGCCTCGGTGTCGGGCCGACCTTCGACGGCGGCACGGTGCCGCCCATGCGGACCGACGCGGGGCGCCGTGACGCGGGCGCGCCGGACCCATCCGAGCCGGATCCGGACATGGGCCCCGGCTCGCGGCCGAGCGACTACCCGGACGCCGACGACTGGGAGGACACGCCCCCGCCGGTCGGCGACGCGCCGTGCTGCGTCCTGGGCGATCCTCTCGAGGTCACCTCGCGCGACGAGGGGATGGCGCTCCAGCACGACCCGCCGCTCATCGCCTTCGGGCCGGGGTCCTGGGGGCTGCTCGTCGTGCGCTACTACGACGGCGACGACCCGATGGCGCCGCCCCGACCGGTGGTGTTCGAGGTCGACCGTTACGGCGGCGGGGTCACCGCGCGTCACGTCCTCGACGTAGCGGCCGGCGCCGTCTCGGGGGACGTTGCGCCGGAGGCCTACGACCTCGAGTTCGCCGAGGGGCGGTGGGCGGTGGCGCTGGCAGGCGAGGTGCTCACGTCGGTGCGCGCCTCGTACGCGCGCCTCTACGACACGCGCTTCGTCCCGGACGGCGACTGGGTCTCGACCGCGGGCTCGCGCACCCCGACCGCGGTCGCGCGGCTCACCGTCGGCGACGACTGGCTCGCGGCGGCCCGCGACTCCGGCGCGCTCGTCGCCACCTCGTTCGGCCACCGCTCCGCTGGCGCGTCCACCGCGTTCATGGCGCGCGACAGCGGCGACCTCGACGCGGTCGGCCTGCGCAGCCGCGTCGCCGTGCTGCTGAGTCGCCCGGACTTCCCGAACGACCTCTACGTGATCGGCGCCGGCCCCGAGTACCCGGAGCTCGCCGTCCTGCCGAGCCGCCTCCCCGGCGGCCAGCCCGCGGCGCTGACGGCCCTCCGCGACGTGGTCGTGACCGCGTCGGTCCACGACCTCGCGCTGAGCGTGGAGGTGTTCGACCCGTTCGCGCTGCGGCCGATCGGCCGGCCGACGACGGTCGCGACCCTGCCCGACGTCGAGGCCTCCACCACGCTGCACCGCCGCGCGATCGACATCTCGGGCCTCGACAAGCACGGCCTCGCCGCCGTCTGCTACGGCGTGCCGGGGCCGGAGCGGGGCCGCGGCGACGACGCGATCTGGTTGCAGATCGTCGACGAGCGCGGCGCCCCCTGGGCCGCGCCGGTCCCGATCGTGGAATCGGGCTTCCGCGGCAGCATCGTCAACTGCTCGGTCGGCAACGACGGCGCCGGCTTCCTCGTCGGCTGGTGGGACGGCAGCGTCCTGTGGGTCCGCCGCGTCGACCTCGCGCTCTGAGCCGGAGCTAGGACATCTCCGCGCTCACGAGGATGATGCCGTCGCCATGCGGCCACTCGAGGCCGAGCGAGCTGCCCGCCTGCATCGCCGCCTCGTACTTCGCGGCGCCAGCCGGCGTCGACCGGAGCTCCTGGGTGTTCATGTCCTTGCCGAGCTCGGTCTGAGCGGTCTTGAACCCCGCGTCGCCCGTCTCCTCGTCGTCGGATCCGACGAAGGTCGCGCGCTTCACCTGCTTCGTGGCCGCGAAGCGCCCGAACCCCACCGTCTCTTCGACCTCCAGCACCCTCAGCCGGCTCAGCTTGCGGGCCGTGGGGAAGACCCCGTCCGGGAAGAGCACCTCGCTCTCGCCGTGGTGCAGCGAGTAGGCCCCGAGGTAGCGGCCGAGCGCAGCGCCCACCTGGATCCTGTAGAAGATCGGCACCGCCGCTTGGTCCGGTGGGAACGCCGGCTGGTGCTCCGAGTTGCGCACCGCCCGCAGGGTCTCGTCGAGCGAGCGCAGCTCGTCCTCGGCCTTCGACCTTCGGAGGCTGGCCTGCTGTTCCTTCGAGGCGTGCTCGCGCTGATGGTGCGAGTCGTACTCCGCGCGGTCGGACTCCGAGACGCTCGTGTCGGACCGCAGCTTCTCCATCAGCTCGTCGTCGAGGCGTCTCAGCTCGGACTTGTCGACGCGGCCGAGCTCCTCGAGCGTCTGCGTCTCCTTCTCGACGGATTCCGTCGCCCGCTGGATCCTCTTCTCGATCCGCTCGATCTCGGCCGACTTCTCCCGCTCGAATCGCTTCGCCTCCTCCGAGCCCGGGTCGCTCACGAGGTGGAGGCTCTCGCGCTTGAGCACGTTCTTGTCCGACGCGCTGTCCTTCATGAAGCGATACGCGACCGGTGGGTCCTCCGCGGAGCTCGAGAAGCCGCGCAGATCCACCCGGACGTTCAACTGGAAGATCGCCTCCGGGTTCGTGCCCGCGTCGAGCGCCATGCCTCGATAGAGCTTCAGGTCGTTGGCCGGCGTGCGGAGCAGATCGGACGCCAGCGTGTCGCTGAGCATGTCGGCCTGGGCCTGGATCTGGCGCCCGTAGAGCGCTCCGTCCCTGGCGATCGCGGGGTCGTCCGGCAGGGCGTCGATCACGCGCTGCGTAGCCGGGTCGGCCGGCCCTCGCTTGGGCTTGTAGTACTCCTTCAGGTAGGTGACGCGCTCCTTCAGCTTCGCGACCAGGTCGCCACCGCGCAGCTTGGCGTTCATGAGCACGTCGCCCGTGTCCGAGTACCAGTAGAGCGAGGCGATCCGGGCGAGGAGCACGATCGCGTCGCGGTCCGGCCCCACGGCCTCACGGAACGCGTCGTACTCGGGCGCCGCCCGCTTGAAGGCCAGCCACGCCTCCTCGACGTCGTCGTAGTCGGGCGGACCGAGCTTCAGCTCGAGGTCGTCCTCGGCGAGGGGCGAGGGGCCCGTCACGCCCTCCGCGTCGAGGAGCTTGGCGACGAGCACGGCGTCACCCGCGTCGACGCGGACGACCTCGAGGGCGGCGCCGCCTTCGCCGTAGGTGAACGAGTGGGGCAAGGGCAACGGGCCCGTTCCGTCGTGGACCTCGCAGGACGCCGCGCCGGGGTCGACGGAGAGCTCGATCGTGCCGCGCACCCACGTCGGGGTGACCACGACGTGAAAGGGCTGGCGGAGGCGCGCGGGGAGCGGCGGTGGATTGCAGAGGCGCGTGACCATCGCGAAGAGCGCGTTCTTCAGCTTCGTGACCTCGGCCGGCTCGCGGTTGTCGAACGCGGTGCAGGCCAGCACCGCCGGCACCTCCGCGACGGGGCCGTCGGGCGAGGTGCGGAACTTGTGGTCGACCTTCTTGAACGAGTCGTAGACGTTGGGCGTGCCCACGTAGGACATGAGGAAGTCGTAGGCCTTGCGGAGCGTCGGATCGTCGACGAGGACCGGGTCGTCCGAGACGATCTCGACCGTCGGCAAGCCAACCGTCAACACCTCCGAGAGGACGTCGTCGGCGTGAAGCGTCAGCGCCTTCTCGGCGGTGGCGCCTTCGTGCTCGGCGCTCAGCGTGGCGCCCTCGGCGCCCCCGACCCCCGTCGCGATGAAGTGCGCGCAGCCTCGCTCGTCGGTGGTCGCGCGGCCGCTGCCCATCGTGACCTCGACCTCGGGCAAGACCGCGTTCGTCGACAGGTCGTGCACCGTCACCGTCACGATGGCTCGATTGGCGCGCTGGCAGGGCAACGCGGGATCGGTGTTCGGCGAGTAGGCGCCCGTCGCGCCGGTGACGTTCACGGCGGCCCCTCGTGGGCGAGGAACCATGCCTCGACGTCGGCCAGCTTGTTCCGCGCCGACTTCCCCGACTGCCGCAGCAGGTAGCCGACGGCGGGCCGGCGAGGATCTGCGTCGAGGCTCACACCGAAGCGCAGCAGGAGCCCCACGTAGCGCAGCACGTCGGCGGTCTCGACGATGGCGAGCTCCGCGCCCTTCTCCACTCCGACGCGAACGTGCTCGCGGAGGGAGCTCTCGGAGTGACCCTGCACCGCGTCGGGGTCGGCGTCGGCGAGCGCGCGCAGCAGGCGCTCGTGGTACCGCGCCACGATCGCGCCGCGCAGGACGTCCATCTGCTCTTCCCGGATCCTCAGCACCGTGGCGAGGATACCCGCTCCGGCCGCGCGAGGACGATGGGCTCGGTGGCCGTCGATCGATCAGTCGAAGAAGCCGCCGGCGTACACCGGGCACGTCCCGCGCAGCCGCGTGCACTCCTCGGGGGTCAGCGGCTCGTTCGAGAGGCGGTTCAGCTCGGTCGAGTTGCCCGCGATGCTGCAGTTCGCCGAGTCGAGGTACTCCAGGTACGTCGCGACCTCCGCGGCGAGGCAGTGCTCGAGCTCGTTGATCGTCGCGTGGCAGGTCGGCTCGGGGCCGGCGAACGTGCAGTCGATCGGCATGATGTTCAGCGGGGTCGTCGGCGGCATCGGCAGGCACGCGTCGACAGAGGCCTGGCAGGTGTCGGGGGTGAACTGCGTCTGCAGCGCGGCGACGCTGCAGTTGAACCGGCCCTCGACCTCGGCGTCGAAGCTGTCCTGCAGGTAGCGGTCGAGCGCGGTGCAGAACTGCATCGCCTCGGCGGTCGTCACCTCGTCGAGCTTGGTGCCGCCCTCGACGCCCGAGACGAAGTCGGCCTGGGTCGTACAGGCGGTCGCGAGCAGGGCCGCGGCGAGGAGGAGGCGACGCATGGCCGCGATGATGCCGCAGGCCGCGCGCGGCCGTCGAGCACCCGGCGCCGTCCCTCAATTGGGAGATCGGCTTGCGTTCGGCCGGATTTCTGCGACTCAGCGGGCGTGAGCTTCGATTCCTTGGGCCTGAGCCCTCCTCTGCTTCGCGCCGTCAAAGACGCCGGCTACGAAAACCCCACCCCGATCCAGGTCGAGGCGATCCCGTTCGTCCTCGCGGGTCGCGACCTCCTCGGCTGCGCCCAGACCGGCACCGGCAAGACGGCCGCCTTCGGCCTGCCCCTGCTCCAGCGCATCGACGCCTCGGCCAAGGAGGAGACCGCGCTGCGCGCGCTCGTCCTCACGCCCACGCGTGAGCTCGCCGCCCAGATCGGCGACAGCCTCACCACCTACGGCGAGCACATCGAGCTGTGGCACACGGTGATCTTCGGCGGCGTGAACGAGAAGCCGCAGATCGCCGAGCTGAAGCGCGGCATCGACGTCCTCGTCGCCACGCCGGGCCGCCTCCTCGACCTGATGGGGCGCGGGTTCGTCGACCTCGACGACATCGAGATCTTCGTCCTCGACGAGGCCGATCGGATGCTCGACATGGGGTTCCTCCCCGACGTGAAGCGCGTCATCGCGAAGCTGCCGAAGAAGCGTCAGACGCTCTTCTTCTCGGCCACGATGCCGCCTCCGATCGAGGAGCTCTCGCGCGAGCTCCTGCACGACCCCGTCCGCGTCGCGGTCACCCCGGTCTCGTCGGCCGCGGAGAAGGTCGAGCAGCAGATCTACTTCGTCGAGAAGGCGGACAAGCGCCACCTCCTCGTCGACCTGCTCCGCCAGGACGCGCTCGAGCACGTGCTCGTGTTCACCCGCACCAAGCACGGCGCCAACCGCGTGGTGCAGCAGCTCGAGAAGGCGGGGATCCGCTCCGCCGCGATCCACGGCAACAAGTCGCAGGGGGCGCGTACGCGTGCGCTCGACGGCTTCCGCGCGGGCACCCTGAACGTGCTCGTGGCGACGGATCTCGCGGCGCGCGGCATCGACGTCGAGGGCATCACCCACGTGATCAACTTCGACCTGCCCAACGTCGCGGAGACCTACGTCCACCGCATCGGCCGCACCGCGCGCGCCGGCGCGTCGGGCATCTCGCTCTCGTTCTGCGAGACCGAGGAGCGCCCCTACCTCGTCGACATCGAGCGGCTCCTCGGCGCGCACATCGAGCGCGTGGAGAAGCACGCGTACATGCCGCGCAGCGGCCCGCCGCCGATCACGGATCTCTCGCCGCGGCGCAACGGCAGCGCCCCGCGCTCGTCCTCCGGCGGAGGCGGCGGCGGCGGTCGCGGTGGCGGACGCGGTCGCGGCCGGGGTCGCGGTGGCCGACGCGGCGGCGGCGGCGGCCGCAGCTGATCAGGGCTCGGGCGCGCAGTCGACGAAGATCAGCGCGATCTGATCGCGGCCCGTCGGGCGGTAGCCCACCTCGGCGTGTCCCTCGCGGATGATCACGGACGCGCTCGCGATCGGCACCGCGGGCGTCTCGGCGCCCGTGCGGCCGAGGCCCGTGACGACCTCCCCGGTCCCGCGCCGCGCCAGCAACAGCGACGGCCAGGGCGTGTCGCTGCCGGGGTTGCGCAAGATCACGAGCCCGTCCGTCGCGCCGAACGCCAGCGCGGGCCGGAAGCTCGGGGTCGGCGTCCAGTCGGCGGGTCGGCCGCGACCGTCGAGCTCGAGCACGCCCTCGTCGAACGTCCACACCACCCGCGAGCCGTCCCAGTGCGGACGCCCGCTCGGGGTGCCGGGCCGGTCCAGGCAGTACGGGTCGTCCGCGGGGGTCCCTGTCGCGTCCAGCCAGTGCGTCACGGGGCCGCACGCGGCGACCCCCAGCAGCACGACGCCCTCGTCGGTGCGGACGAGGTCGACGCGGCTCAGCGGCTGCTCGAGCGCGACCTCGATCGGCTCGCCGTCGACCGCGAAGGTGGGCGTGAGGCGCGTGTAGCGGAGCCCGCCGTGCGCGAGGAGCATCCCGCCGTCGCGCGGGGCGAGCGCGAAGGGCTCGTCGATCCCCTCGAGCGGCGTCCGAGATCGGACCGCGCGCGAGAGCGGATCGACGAGGGCGACCTCGCCGGCCCCGGGATCGGCGAAGGCGAAGCCGTTCCCCAAGGCCCCCACCGCGGCGCGGCCGGAGGGGGAGACGACGAGCGCGGGGATGTCCGGCTCTCCCGGGAACGCGAGGCCCGAGGGGCCGCTGCCGTCACGGGTCACGTAGCTGAAGACCGGCTGCCCCGCGACGCGCGCGCCCGGGCCGAGGCGGGCGTCCCCGAGCGAGCTGCCGACGCTCCCCGCGCCGGCGTGGAACACGTCGAAGTCGGCCGCGCAGCCTCGGTGGCCCGGCGGGCCCGCGGGCCTCGGCGCGCGGTACCAGCCATCGGTCCGCCGTGGCCCCGCGTCGATCGCGCCGGCGTCCTCCCCCACGAACGGCGGCCCCGCGTCGACGCCCGCCGGCCCCGAGCACGCGGTGAGGCAGAGCAGCGCGACGAGCGCTCGCCTCACGGCCCCTCTCCGTCCACACACCACGTCGTCTCGACGAGCTCGCCGAGGCGCTGCGCGATGACGGCGACCGCGGGGCGGAAGTCGTCTTCACAGATCGACTGCACGACGGCGCGGCCGGCCATCCCGCGCGCGACCTCCACGAGCCGCCGAGGCGGCGTGGCGCTGCCCCCGGACGAGGTGCACGCGGGGCGCAGGCCCGTCCCGGAGTCGGGGTCGTAGCGGCGCTGCATGCGTGAGTCGGCCAGGATCGCGTCGGCGCGCTCCGGCGTGTCGATCGGGCCCGAGAGCTCGGGCGGCACCCCCGCGATCGCCGCGAAGACCACGTGCGCGGGGTCGGCGCGGAGCGCCGCGAAGCCGTCGACGTAGCGCGCGATCGGGTGGCGCCAGCCGTCCTCGAGCACGAAGCGCTCCTCGCCCAGCTCCAGGAAGCTGGCGTCGGCGACCGACACGTCGTCCTCGTCGCTCACCACCACGATGGCCAGGATCGAGCCGGGGCGCAGGAACCCCGCGTTCAGGCTGTCGCCGTGGCCGACCGCGTCACCGAGGAAGCGCACGGGCGAGGTCGACGGAGTGAGCGCCTTGAGCGCGGCCTCGAGCGGCTGCTCGAACCCGCACCCGTCGACCCCGAGGCTCGCCATGCACCCGAACGAGCGCTCGAAGGCGTCGATCGAGTCGCCGTCGGAGTATCGCAAGAAGAATTGCGTGGGCATGCCCTCGCAGCCGACGCGCGTGGGATCGATCGGCTGGAGCAGCCCGTCGCGCCCGCCCGGGACGCCGTCGGGGGACAGGCACGAGGTGGCGACCAGCTCGTCGCCGCGCAGGCGGACCCAGCCCAGGTCGGTGCTGATCACGCCGACTTGCAGGTCGGTGACCGGCGGGAAGTCGAGGGATCCGTCGCCGTCGAGGTCGCCGCTCGCGAGGGTCCGGACGAAGAGGGGGGCGCTCTCGGCGAGCAGCTCCTGCTCCTGCGCCATCGAGCGCGAGTCGTCGATCACGAAGAGCAGGTCGACCTGCGGCACGTCCGAGGGCGGGCGCACCCCCATCCGCACCTCGGCGCAGCCGGCCTCGGGGGGCACGTAGATCGTCCCGCCATCGAGGCCCGCGTCGAAGCCTCCATCGAAGCCTCCGTCGAGACCTCCATCGACTCCCTCGACGCCTCCGTCGAAGCCGGCGTCGATCCGGGGGACCGACGCGTCGGCCCGCGCGGCGTCGACCTCGACCGAGAGCGTCGTGCGCGCCCCGCAGCCGACCCCCGCGAGGAGGACGAGCGCGGCCCACCGCACCCCACGCGCTCTGCCGAGAACGAACACCATCCCGCCGAGCATGCCCGCAAGTCGCGTGCCTCGTCTCGGACCGCGCCCGGCGGGCCGGCGCGCGCTCGGTTGGGCACGGCGTGACACTCCCGCCGTGCCCCGGTTGCACACGTCTCAGGTCAGGGCGGCGCGCACCGCGTCGCGGAAGGCGACGGCGTCGGGCTCGGGGCCGAGGCCCACGAAGTAGGTGCTCCGCTCGGACGCGCCGGGCGGGAAGCCCGTCACCGAGAGCCCCGAGTCCTCGAGGAGCTGGAAGCCCGGGCTGCTCTCGTAGTCGCGCACCTCGAGGTCGCTCACGCGGTAGGCGATCGTGCTGACGCTCCCCGACGGGTCGACGAGCAGGGTGATGAGGTGGCTCGGCGTCAGGATCGCGTGGGTCGTCCCCTTCTCGGTGCGCGTCCCGCCCCACCAGCGCCGGGTCGTGTGGTCGAAGTCCGTTCGGACGCACGCGATCGCGGTCGCGCGGGGATCGTCGGCCAACCCCGACCGCTCGCGGTAGGCGTCGAGGGCCGCGAGGGCCGCGGGGTCGAGGTCGGTGACGCGCTGCGCGCGGGTCGATCGGGTGTAGGGGCGGGGAGCCATGAGGCGCCGGAGCATGCCTCCGGTTCGCCCCGGGATCGAGCCCGGAGCGCCGCCCGACCCGCCGTCGGTTTGCGCGGCGCCGCCGGAGCGCCCAGCGTCGCGGCTGGGCATGGAATCGATCTACCTGAAGCTCTTCCTGACGGCGGTCTTCGTCTTCCTCAACGGGTTCTTCGTGGCCGCGGAGTTCGCGCTCGTGAAGACGCGGCCGAGCCGGGTCGCGGCGCTCGTGGCGACCGGCGACAAGTCGGCCATCCGCCTCCAGGTCATCCTGGACCAGCTGGATCTCTACCTGTCGGCCTGCCAGCTCGGGATCACGATCGCGAGCCTCGTGCTCGGCTACCTCGCGGAGCCCGCGTTCGCCGCGCTCATCGAGGTCGGCGCGGTCGACCTGGTGGGCGTCGCGCCGGACAGCGACCTGCTGCACGTGATCGCGTTCGGCGCCGCGCTCGTCGTCGTCACCGTCCTCCACATGGTCCTCGGCGAGCAGGCGCCCAAGGTGTGGGCGATCGACGCGGCCGAGCGCGCGGCGCTGCGGTTCGCGCTCCCGGTCCGCGTCTTCACGCTCTGCTTCAAGCCGCTCATCGTCATCATCAACTGGATGTCGAACGCGCTCCTGCGCGTCCTCGGCCTCTCGGGCGGGCACGACGAGCACTCGCACGACCTGCGCGAGCTCAAGTCGATCATCGGCGCCGCCGCCGGCGCGGGGAACATCTCGGGCCGCCAGCGCCTGTTCGCCGAGAACATCCTCGATCTGGTCCACCTCGAGGTGCGCCACGTGATGATCCCGCGCACCGAGGTCAGCTACCTCCTCCGCTCCGACCCGCTCTCGACCAACCTCGACAAGATCCGCAACGGGGGCCACTCGCGCTGGCCGCTCTGCGACGGCGACCTCGACGGCGTGCGCGGCGTGGTCATCGTCCGCGACCTCCTCGAGCACGCGCTCGGCAAGTCGGTGGAGGAGCTCGAGGGGCTCGACCTGCTCGCGATCGCCCGCAAGACGATGTTCGTGCCCGACACGCAGCCGCTGTCGCGCTTCATCGTCGAGTCGCAGCAGACCGGGCAGCAGGGCGCGTTGGTCCTCGACGAGCACGGCACGGTGGTCGGGATGACGTTCCTCGAAGACGCGCTCGAGGAGATCGTCGGGCCGCTCCGCGACGAGCGCGATCCGGAGGGCGCCCCGACGGAGGCGGTCGACGAGACCGCGATCGAGATGGCCGGATCGGTCGGGCTCCCGGAGGCGGTCGATCGGCTCGGCCTCGAGGCCGACGACTCCGACGACACGATCGGGGGCTACGTGGTGGCGCGCCTCGGGCGGCTGCCCCGCCGCGGCGACGAGCTGCGCGTCGGCAACTACCGCGCGACGGTGCTCGAGATCGGCAAGCGTCGCCGCGTGGAGCGGATCCGCTTCGAGCCCGTCGTCGAGGAGGAGGACGAGGAGCCCGAGGACTGAAGCGACCGGACGTCCGCAAGGCTTGCCGGCAACGGTTGCTCGACCCGAGCGCAGGCCGCCGCGGATCGGCCCGCCGAGGCGCGCAACGCCCCCCGGTCCCTCACGGCACGCTTCTCGAAGAGCCGGTCCCCCGACGCGGGAGCACCCCGCGCGAAAGGAGACCCATGCTCGATCTTCTCCCGGGGCGATGGCTGCGCGCCTCGACCCTCCTCGCCCTGGGCTTGACCGCCTGTGATGGCGGCACGACGGACACCGACGCTGGCTCGACGCCGGCCGACGCCGGCGCGCTCGCCGACGCGGGCAGCACCGACGCCGCCGCCGCCGACGCCTCCACCCCGAGCGACGCGCGCCCGTGGCTCTACGTCGTGAACACCAACGACGACCTCACCAGCTACGCCGCGGCGAGCACCGCCGACGGACCCGTGGAGCCGCGCACGACCCTGGAGCAGGGCGGCACGACGATGCTCTTCCAGCCGCGCGCGATCGCGGTGACGCCGAGCGGGCGCATGCTCGTGGGGCGCCAGAACGGCGGCATCGTCGGCTGGGACGCGCTCGCGTCGGCCGACGGCGCGACCCCGGCCGACCGCACCATCGAGGACACGGGGCTCTCGACGGTCATCGAATTCGCCTACGACGCCGCGGCGGATCGCCTCTTCGTCGGCGTACCGAACGCGGCCAACGGCGTGCTCGTCTACGACGACGTCTCCAGCGACGCGTTCGACGGCAGCGTCGCGCCGAGCCGCTCGTTCGGCCCCTCGGACCGCGCGCCCCACGACCCGACGGGGAGCATCCAGATGACCGTCGACGCGCTCGCGTTCGACGCGGCGGGGCTGCTCTACGTCGTCGACACATCGGGCCTGAACACCAACCACAGCCGCGTCCTCGTCTACGAAGGCGCTGGCGCCGCGGACGGCGAGACGGCGCCCGCGCGGATCTTCGAGAGCGACGCGTGGGCCGGCGTGGTGGACATCGCGATCACCGGGGCCGGGGACCTCATCGCCGTGGACGACACCGCCACGATCTTCACCGTGCGAGGGGCGGCGACCGCCGAGGGCATGGTCACCCCCGAGACCGTGACCGCGTCGCCGGCTCGCGCCGCCCTCGCTGGCGTGCTCGTCGGCTCGGACGGAACCGTCTACGTCACCGACCGCGAGAACGCGGACATCTACGTCTTCGACGGCCTCGACGGCAGCGACGGCACGCCGGACCGCACCATCGCCGGCACCCCGACCGGCCTCCGCGGCCCGCGCGCGATGTTCCTCGTCGAGTAGCTGTTGTCTTCTCGCGCGCTTCGCGCGCGAGGCGGGGGCTGCGGCGGGGACGATGTTCTTCAGTTTCGTCAGTACGCGGGCCGCTCGATTGGGCAAGGGAGAGTGGCGTCGACTCCGCGAGCTGTTGTTCTCTCGCGCGCTTCGCGCGCGAGGCGGGGGCTTCGCCCCCGATGCTGTGGGACGGTGCCGATGCTTGCCACGTGCGGAGCCGTGGGAGTTCTGTCCCCCAGGGGGACCCCGGTCCCCCTCGCCGTCGCCTTCGGCGCCGTCTCACCCCCTCGGCCTCCGTCTCCGGCGCTTCGCGCCTACGACGGAGGGGCGGCGCTTCGCGCCGTCGGCGCGCGGAGCGCGCCGGTCGGCCGGACCGCGCTTCGCGCGGCCACGGCCTCCTTGCGACTCGAGCGGTTTGGAGGGGCCGTGTGAGGGACCCGGGACGGCCGTGCTCGCGCTCGTCACGGTGCCGGCCGCACTCCGGGGATCACCACATCATCGAGTTGGACGTGGGCCTGTTCGAAGTAGCTCGGGCACTCGCTCCGCGATCGCAAACCCTCCACGCCCTCGAGCGCGACCCAGGTCGCACCCCAGCGCCAGAACACCTGGACCTCCATGTCCCGGCGCGCCCGGGCCCAGCTCGGGCCGTCCGGCTCGGTGCGCACCACCGCCCCCGCGCGCAGGGTGGCCGGGCCCCGATAGGTGTGCGTCGCGCCTCGACCGCACCCGCCGCTCATCCCGATCTCGGTCCCCCACAGCGTCTCGGTGAGCTCCTCGCTCGGGACCGATCGCACGCCGCGTTCGCGCACCCAGCCGTCGAGCGTCGAGCCGTCGAAGAAGTCGCGACGCACGCGCACCCAGCCGTGACGGCGCTCGGCCTCGGCGAACCGGACCGGCTCGGCGGGCAGGACGAGCACGATCGAGTCGGCGCCGCCCGGCGCGACGTGCACGCGGAGGGTGCGCCCGGTCGTGAGCAGGTCCCCGCGACGTGTCCCGTTGGGCACGACCGTCGGCGGCTCCGCGGTCGCCCCGAGCTCGACGGCGCGGCACGGGAGCTCGACCGTCGTCGTGACCCCCTCCATCAGCTCCACCTCCACCGCGACCGCCATTCCCGCCGCGGTCGCGTCGCGGATCTCCGTACCCGGTCGGAGCCGCAGCGGGCCCACCCGAGTCGACCTCGCGAGCCGCGTTCGGAGCTGGCCGCGCTCGAAGCTGCCTCTGAACTCGAGGTCGCCTGCGGACTCGAACGACACGCGCGGTCCGTCGGTCAGCGAGACGGTCGCGGCCTGCTCCTCCAGGTCGACCTCGAGCGGCGCCCCGTCGGCCACGTCCACGCGCACCTCGACCGCGCTCAGGCGGCCGGCGACCGCGCACTGGGCCGACGCGGGCGCGGCGGCGAGGCAACCCAGGGCGACGAGGCTCCAGCGCATGCGGTCCGAGACCGCCCCGAGCCGAGGAAGTTCCTGCGTGGTCCCGAGGCTTGGCGCAGACTCGACCCATGCGTCGAACGTGTGGGGTCCTGATCTGCGCGCTGCTCGCCTACGGGGTCGGCTGTGACGGCGACGAGCCCGCGCGCGATGGCGGCGCGGACGCCGCTGTGGCCACGGACGGCGGGGTGCGAGCGGACGCCGCGATCGCCGACGCCGGGCCGGACTTCGACGCGGCCGGCACCGACGCGGGCGGGCCGAGCGATGGCGGCTCCGACGTCGACGCCGGACCCGGCGAGACCGGCCTCCGCGTGGATGGTCGCCGCCTCCTCCGAGACGGCGCGCCGCTGCGGATCCAGGGCGTGTGCTGGAGCCCGGTCGCCGTCGGCGCGTCGATCCCGCCCGACTTCGGCGCGTTCGCCGCGACCGACATCCCGCTCATGGCGGCCGCCGGGATCAACGCCGTGCGCACCTACGAGCCGATCCGCGACCGCGCGGTGCTCGACGCGCTGCACGCCGCGGGCATCGCGGTGCTGCAGATGGTCTACGCCTATGGCGGCGCCGACCCCTCGACCGGGCTCGACGTCGTGCGCGACCTGCGCGACCACCCCGCCATCGTCATGTGGGTCCTCGGCAACGAGTGGAACTACAACGGCCTCTACGTCGGCCTCCCCTTCGACCAGAGCCGCGATCGGCTGCAGGCGCTCGCCGCGCAGATCCACGAGCTCGACCCGAGCCGCCCCGTGGCCAGCGTGTACGGCGAGCTGCCGAGCGCCGAGACGCTCGCGGCGATGCCGGACATCGACGTCTGGGGCCTCAACATCTACCGCGGGATCGGGTTCGGCGACCTCTTCGATCGCTGGCGCGACCTGAGCACCAAGCCGATGTTCGTCGCCGAGTACGGCGCCGACGCGTGGGACGCGCGGACGGCCGAGGCCAACCCGACCGCGCAGGCCGACGCGACTCGCGCGCTGACCCAGGCGCTCATCGACAACAACGTCGCGGATCACGCCGACGGCGTCGTGCTCGGCGGGACGATCTTCGAGTGGGCGGACGAGTGGTGGAAGGACGGGGCGGGCTCGCCGAGCGTCCACGACATCGGCGGCGTCGCCCCTGGCGGCGGGCCTCACCCGGACGGCGTCTTCAACGAGGAGTGGTGGGGGATCGTCGAGATCGATCGAACCCCGCGCCCCGCCTACGAAGCCCTCCGCGCCCTCTACGGCGGCTGACCTCCCATGCTCAGGGGGCGAGGTCCTCCGCGATGATCGTGTCCATGCAGCGCTCGGCGACGGCGGAGATGGTCCAGAAGGGGTTGCTCGCCGGGGTCGAGCCCGGGATGAGCGCGCTGTCGACGACGTAGAGGTGGCTGTAGCCCATGACGCGGCCGTAGGTGTCGGTCGCGCGGCCCATGGTGACGCCGCCGAGCGGGTGGAAGGTGATCGACGGATCGTCGAGGCCGGGGAGGGTGGCGAAGTTGCCCTCGGTCGCGTCGATGATCGTCTGCAAGGTGTGGCGCGCGGCGCGGCCGGCGGCGGCGTCGTTGTTGCGATCCCACACCGGCTTCACCTCGCCGGCCTCGGTGAGCTCGAGCGAGCCGAGGGTGTCGGGGACGCCCTGGGTCGCGCTGACGAGGCAGTGGTGCTCGAAGCCGATCGGCGCCGGGCCGTACTCCATCCCGATCACCCCCTCGGGGTTGTCGTGGTGGTGGATGAAGATGCACGCGGGGCCGCCCTGCTCGGCGCCCGTCTCCTCGGTGAGGCCGCCGCGCATGAGGATGCGCTGACCGTTGTTGCCCCACCCCTGCCCGATCTGATCGTTGAGGCTCGGGAGCGTGCCGTCGCGCTTGGCCTTCAGCAGGAGCTTGGTCGTGTTCATCGAGCCGGCGGCCATGAACAGGATGTCCGCCTCGTAGCGCGCGTACGACTGCACGCGGCCGTTCTCGTCGATGAGCTCGCAGTTCGCGTAGTACCCGCCGCCCGGCATCTCGCCGACCTCGGTGACCTGGTGCAGCGGCTTGACGTCGACCATCCCGGTCGCCTCGGCCATCGTCAGGTAGCCCACCCGATCGATGCTGTGTTTGGCGCCGTTGTTGAGGCCGTAGAGGTAGTCGCCGAGCGTCGCCTGGTCTTGCGGGAAGGCGCCGTCGAGCTCCATGTCGATGAGGTCGAAGTCGAACGCGCACTGCACGCGCTCGACGTCGAGGCCAGCCGCCATCGCGTCGCGGATGAAGATGCGCGCGCCCGCGTAGCGCTCGTGCGCGAGCGCGGTGTCGGAGAGCCGACCCGGCCGCATGATGTCGAGCACGCGCGGGTAGTAGACGGTGTCCATCTCGTCGTAGCTGAGCTCGCTCGGGAACACCGACTCGAACGCGGCGCGCGGCGGCTGGAGCATCAGTCCCGAGTAGACGAGCGAGCCGCCGCCGACGGCCGCGGCGCAGACGGCGTCGATGTTGTCGCCGAAGATGCGCTGCAAGAGCCCGGTGTACGGGGCGCCACGAAGGCGGGTCGGGGGCAGGCCCGGCAGCACCGGCTCGTTGTGCATCCACGCGCACCGCGCGTCCGGCGACTGCGTCGTCGTGAACGTGTCGAAGTCGCCGGTGATCTCCCAGCGCCGGCCCCGCTCGAGGATCGTGCTCGGGATGTCCGCCTCGGCGAGGCGCAGCGCGGCGATCGAGCCGCCGAAGCCGCTCCCGATCACGAGCGCGCGCACGCGGCTGACCGCCGCGGAGGCGTCGACGCCGGCGTCGGTCATCGGGCCCCCGTCGTCGCCCGGGGTGCCGGCGTCGTTCCCTCCGCCGTTGTCGCACCCGGTGAAGTAAACGCCCGCCGCCCCGGCCGCGGTCAGGCGGACGAAGTGCCTACGGCCGACTCGGAAGTGGCCACTCTTCAGCTTCTTCTTCAAGACGAGCTCCAACGCCAACGACAGGTTGAACGACGTTCATAGTACCAAACGTGAACGAGGTTCAACCTGCTTCAGCGCAGGCGATCGGCTCTCGAGTAGACGTTCATGCGACCGCCGCGGACGAACGCGGCCAGGGTGATCCCGGCCCGCTCGGCGAGGTCGATCGCGAGCGACGTCGGCGCGCTCACCGCGACGACCACGGGGATCCCGGCCGCGGCGGCCTTCTGGACGATTTCGAAGCTCACCCGGCCGCTCACGACGAGGGTCACCGCCTCGTCGAGGCGCTCGGCGTAGAGCAGCTTGCCGACGACCTTGTCGACGGCGTTGTGGCGGCCGACGTCCTCGGCGTGGGCGAGCGCCGCGCCGGTCGCGTCGAGGACGGTGGCGGCGTGCACCCCGCCCGTCTTCGCGAACGCGTCCTGCGCCTCGGCGAGCGTGGTGGGGGCCTCGAGCAGCGTCGCGACCGACACCGTCAGCTCGCGCTCGCTCGGCCCGACGCGCTCGATGAGGTCGTCGATCGATCGCCGCCCACAGATCCCGCAGCTCGCCGTGGTCAGCGTGCCGCGGCGCGTGCCCTCGAGCCGGCCCGCGTCGAGCGAGACGCCCGGCCCCGCGGTCACGTCGATCACGTTGCCGAAGCCCTCCTCGCCGGGGCGGCCGCAGTGGGCGACGGTGCCGACGTCCGCGAGGGAGCGCACGACGCCCTCGGCGAAGAGGAAGCCGATCGCGAGGAACCGATCCTCACCCGGGGTGCGCATGGTGAGGACCAGCGGCTCGCCGCCCACCTGGATCTCGAGGGGCTCCTCCACCGCGACCACGTCGGCCTCGTCGACGGCGCCGTCCGCCGAGACCCGGCGCGCGTCCCGCTCGGTGATCGCGGGGCTCGCCATCTCAGGCCCGGAAGCCGAGCGAGGGATCGACGGCGAAGGTGACCCGCACGAGGTCCCCCTCGAGCTGGACCTGCTGGCTCGGCGGCGCGTACCGGGTGATCAGCGGCGCGGCGAGCCTGTCGATCTCGCCGTCCACGCGGAACGCGACGGGCATGCGCCGGTTCGCGAGGTAAGCGTCGAGCTGCGCCTGGAACGGGCCCTGGATGGCCTGCGCCTTCTGGCGATCGGGCTCGCGGCGCGCCTCCCACTGCTGCTGGGCCCACTCGAGCAGGGAGCGCGCGCGGGTCTCCGCCTGGCGCGCCTTGTCCGCGTTCGCGTCGCGCCGCTGCTGCAGCTCGGAGTCGGCGCGGCGCGCGTTCTCGTCGGCTCGACGCGCCCGCTCCTCGGCCTCCTCGGCCTTCTGCTCCTGCAGCCGCGCGACGTCGCGCGCCTTCTGCATCCGGTCCTCGGCGTGGGCGATCCGCTGCTCGGCGAGCTGCGCCCGCTGCTCGGACCGCGCGATCTGCGACTCGGCCGCGAGGGCTCGGGCCTCCATCTGCGCGTAGGCGCTCACCGCGTGGGCGCCCGCCGCCTCGGCGGCGTTCGCGCGGCGCGTCGCCATCCAGGCCACCACGGCGAAGATGGTCCCGAACAGGACCATGACCCCGAACAGAGCCCACGGAAGGATGGCCAGGAGCGAGCTCATGGACGTGCCCCTTGAGTACCATCATCGGGCCGAAACCGGGAAATTCCGCGATGCTGGGTCTGCCTCGTGGAATTTCGCGCAAAGGTCGCGAAGGAGCGAAGGGGGAGAGGATCGGTGTGGAGGGGCACGGCCGTCCGGGCCCTTCGAGAGCGAGAAGCCGCTCTCGCCGATGCTCGGGACGAGGCGAGCGCGAAGAAATCGCAGGGCTGCTGGCCGAGATCGACTAGCCGAGCCGGCGGAGCAGGAGGCTGGCGTTGACGCCGCCGAAGGCGAAGTTGTTCGTGAGCACGAGCGAGGGCGAGGCCTCGGTCAGCTCGCGGACGTAGCCGAGCGGGGCGCAGCGCGGGTCGACCTCTTCGAGGTTGTGGCTCGCCGCGAGGAAGCCGTCTTGCAGCATGCGGACGCACGCGATGGTCTCGATCGCGCCGCAGGCGGCGAGGGTGTGGCCCATGTGGCCCTTGAGCGACGCGGTCGGGATCGCGCGCTCGAACAGCTCGTAGGTGGCGTGGGACTCCTCGATGTCGCCGATGTCGGTCGCGGTCGCGTGGGCGCAGACGTAGTCGACGTCGTTCGGGTCCACGCCCGCCCCGTCGAGCGCGAGCTGCATCGAGGCGCGCATGCCGTCGCGCGAGTTCGCGGTCATGTGGCGGCCGTCGCAGCTCGTCCCGTAGCCCACCACCTCGGCGAGCGGGGTCGCGCCGCGGGCGAGGGCGTGCTCCTCGGCCTCGAGCACGACGGTAGCCGCGCCCTCGGCGACGACGAGGCCGTCGCGGCGCGCGTCGAACGGGCGGGGGCTCTGGCTCGGGGACTGGTTGAAGCGGACGCTCGTCGCCATCAGGAGGTCGAACGTCACCGCGGTCGCGTAGTGCTGCTCCTCGGAGCCGCCGCAGATCATCACGTCCTGGGCGCCGTGCTGGATCGCCTCGAACGCGTAGCCGATCGCCTGGGTCGAGGTCGTGCAGGCGCTGTTCACGGGGACGATGCGGCCGCGCACGTTGAAGTACTGCGAGAGGTTCGCGGCCGCCGTGTGCGTCATGAACTTGAGGTACGCGGTGCCGTCGAGGCCCTTCATCGTGTGGTCGGTGAAGAGCTTGCCGCAGAAGTCCTCCATCGACTGGTTCGACGGAGACGTGCTGCCGTACGCGAGGCCGCAGCGGCCCGACTCGATGATCTCGGAGCCGAGGCCGGCCTGCGCGACGGCCTCCTCGGTCGCGTAGGTCGCGAGCAAGGCGACGCGGCCCATCGTCCGCCGCTTCTTGCGGGGGTAGCGCTTCTCGAGCTCGAGGCCGTCGACGTTGCCGCCGAGGCGCCCCTGCAGGTCGCTCACGATGTCCCACTCGGACATGTAGCGGACGCCGCTCCGGCCGCCGCGGATGCCCTCGATCATGGCGTCGACCGAGTGACCGATGGGGCACGCGGTGCCCATCCCGGTGATGACGACCCGGCGCGTCACGGCAGGCCCGCCATCACGTTGATCGAACCCTCCGCGAGCAGCTCGCCCGCGCGCTCGAGACGGCACTGGATCTGGGCGGTCGGGCCGATGGCCATCTTCTCCTCGCAGTGGATGTCCACGACGTCGCCGACGCGGAGGACGTCGCCGTGCAGCTCGAGCTTGCGGGTGCCGAGCACCGCGCCGCCGGCCATCGGGACGCCGCGGTCCCCCGCGAGCAGCGACACGAGCGAGCACGCGCTCTGCGCGAACAGCTCGAGCGCGACGAGCAGCGGGACCTCGCCGTCGGCGACGAACGGCATGTCCTCGCGGATCGTCGTGCGGCACGTGACGCGGAGCCCGTCGTGGTGGATCACCTCGTCCACGAGGAGCATCGGCGGCCGGTGCGGGATCAGCGCGTCGATCGCCGGGAGGGTCAATCGTCGTCCTTGCCGAAGAGCGCGCGCGGATCCGGCGGCGCGCCGGCCTCGCCTTCGGCCTCGGGGCCCTTGGCGATCTCGGCCTCGACGAACTCGATCAGCTCCTGAACCGTCCGGACCTTGCGGGCCTCCTCGGGATCGGGCCGCCGTCCGGTGACCTCGCGCAGCTGCACGAAGATGTCGATGGCGTCGATGCTGTCGAGGTCGAGCTCCTCGTAGAGCGTCGACTCCGGCTGGATCTCGCTGGCCTCGAGCTCGAAGGACTCGACCAGGATCTCCGTGATCCGCGCTTGGATTTCGTCTCGCGTCATGAACGTTTCCGCCGGGGTCGATGCCACGTTTCGCGCGCTACGTCTAGCGCCCCGACAGGGACGGTGGATCCGCCCCTCGGATTCTCCAGGGCGTGAGCGTACGCTCGGGGCGATGCCTGCTCCGAAGGGTCCCCACGACGCCGCGCTGCTCGAGCTGCGAGCCTTCGGGCTGGCGCTGCCGGGCGCGCACACCAAGAGCCCCTGGCCCGGTCACCTCGATCTGGCGGTGAACGACAAGACGTTCGCCTACCTCAGCCTCGAGGGCGATCCGCTCCACATGTCGTGCAAGCTCCCCGAGACGAGCGAGGAGGCGCTGATGCTCCCGGGCACGAAGCCGGCCGCCTACGGCCTCGGCAAGTGGGGCTGGGTCGCCATCGCCTTCGAGCCAGAGGACGCGATCCCCGTCGACATGCTCCGCGAGTGGATCGAGGAGAGCTACCGGTCGCAGGCCCCCAAGGCGCTCCTGAAGCAGCTCGATCCGAGCGCGGGCGCGAGGTCCGCGGCGAAGAAAGTGTCCGCGAAGAAGGCCGCGCCGAAGAAGGCCGCGCCGAAGAAGGCCGCGCCGAAGAAAGCGCCCACGAAGAAGGCCGCGCCGAAGAAGGCCCCCGCGAAGAAGGCCCCCGCGAAGAAGCGTTGAGCCGGGCGGCCCATGCACCCCGAGCCCTTCCACCCCTTCGGCCTCACGCACCTGGTCACCGTGCTCGTGGTGACGGCCACCATCGCGGCGACCGCGTGGGCGGGCCGGCGCGTGGGCCTCGCGCGGGCCCGGACGGGGGGCAAGGTCCTCGGCGCGTTCTTGATCGTCTACTACGGGGTCGAGGGCTGGGTCCGCGTGACCTACCTCGGCATCCCGCCGGTCTTCATCCTGCCGGCGGAGCTCTGCAACGCCCTCTTCTTCATCGGCGCGTTCGCGCTCTGGACCGACTCGAAGGTCGCCCACGAGATCGTCTTCTTCTGGACCTTCGCGGGGACCGTCCACGCGCTGATCACCCCGACCCCCAACGAGGGGTGGCCGAGCCTCGAGTACGTCCGCTACTTCGCGGCCCACGGCCTGCTCGTCCTCACGGCCGTCTACGCCGTCGTCGCGCTCGACAAGGTCGTCACGCGCTGGTCGCTCCTGCGCGCCGCGATCGCGCTGCAGGTGTGGGAGGCGATCGTCGCGGTCGTCGACTGGACCCTCGATCAGAACTTCATGTACCTGAAGCGCCCGCCGCCCTCGCCGACGCTGATCGACGCGCTCGGGCCCTGGCCCGTCTACCTCGTGAGCCTCGAAGCCATCGGGCTGATCTCGTTCGCGATCTGGCTCGGGGTCCACGCCGCGGTGCGCCGCGTGATGCCCGTGCGAGCCAGCGCCCGGGTCAGCGTCGCGACACCCGCATCCGAAGTGGCCCGCTCGGCCTGAGCGTCACCCCGGGGACCGGCACGACGTCTTGCCCCTCGACGAGCTCGAGCCGGTAGCGCGACGCGATCCGCGCGAGGACCAGGGTCGTCTCCATCAGCGCGAACGCGTTGCCCACGCACACGCGCGGACCGCCGCCGAACGGGATCCACGCGTAGCGGTCCATGGCGTCGCCGCGCTCGCCGAGGAAGCGCTCCGGGTCGAAGCGCTCGGGGTCCTCGAAGAAGCGCGGATCGCGGTGCGTGGCGTACGGCACCAGCGAGACGTCCATGCCCTTCTCGATCTGGAAGTCGCCGATCTGCGTGTCCGCGACGCACGTCCGCAGGAACGTGAACGCGGGCGGCCAGCGGCGGAGCGTCTCCTTGATGAACGCGCGGGTGTAGTCGAGCGCGTGGTAGTCGTCCGCGGTCGGCGAGCGGCCCATGAGCACGCGGTCGAGCTCCGCGTGCAGCTTCGCCGCGACCTCGGGCTCGCGCGCCAGCTCGACCCACGCCCAGCCGAGCGTGTTCGCCGCCGTCTCGTGGCCGGCGATGAACATGGTCACGATCTCGTCTCGCGCCTGCTCGTCGGTCATCCGGCCGCCGCCCTCGTACTCGGCCCCGAGGAGCAGCGCGGCGAGGTCCCCCGTGTCCTCGACGGGCCCGTCCTCGGTGGGCCGGCGCGCGCGGATCAGCCGGTACACGACCTCGTCGATGCGGCGCACCGCGCGGTCCTCGCGCATGCGCTGCGGCGTCGGGAACCAGGCGGGCAGGAGCGTCCACGCCGAGTTGTTCGCCTCGAGCATCCCGTGGAGCGCGTGCGTCGCCTCGCCGATCACGTCCGCCGACGCGCCGACCTCCTCGTGGAACATCGTGCGCCCGACGATGTGCAAGGCGGCGTGCATCATCGCGTCGTCCATCGCGACGACGTCGCCCTCGGTCCAGGGCTCCATCGCCTCGTCCGCCGCGCGGACCATCGCGTCCGCGTAGGCCGCCACGCGCTTGGCGTGGAGCGCCGGCGCGACCAGCTTGCGCTGCTGCTTCCACAGCGCGCCGTTGCTCGACAAGAGGCCCATCCCGCCGAACTTCGCGAGGCCCTTCCGGCGGCTCGTGTAGTCCGCGCCCTTCTCGAAGCACTTCGCCTCGGTGACGAGCACCTGCCGGATGAGCTCGGGCGAGCGCACCAGCACCTGTCGGCGGCCGAGGACCCGGAGCTGGAAGATGTCGCCGTACTCTTCGAACGCCGAGAGCACGAGCCCCAGCAGGTCCGCGCGCACCGCCTTCATGAGCTGGTAGGCGCCCCCGATCGAGTTGGCGGGCGGCGGGCCGGGGATCTCAGTCGAGGCGCGCATGCAAGAGCTCCGCGGCCCGGTGGGCCATCGCCATGATGGTGATCTGGGGGTTCACGCCGAGCGCGGTCGGGACCGCGGCGCCGTCCACGATGAAGAGGTCGGGGACGTCGTGGCACTCGTGGGTCGGGCCGACCACGCTCGTCTTCGGATCGACGCCCATGCGCGCGGTGCCGAGCGGGTGCACGGCGGACAGCGCGAAGTCCGACGGCTCGAGGCGCGCCGCGCGGAGCCGCGCGAGGCCCTCGGCGTCCACGATCTCGTCGAAGCCGCGCACCGCCGGGTAGACGACCTCGGCGCCGGACGCGAGGCACAGCTCGACCGCGAGCGCGACCCCTCGCTTCAGCTTCGCCGCGTCGGCCTCGCTCATCGAGTAGGTGATCGCGACGCGCGCGCCGCGCCCCGGCCGCACGCGGCCGCGCGAGTCGTCCTCGATCATCGCCCCGAACGCGGCGAGGTGCTCGTAGCGCTCCATCGCCTCGACGAAGCGCGCGCCGACGAAGGGGAGCGCGACCGCGACCACCTCGGGCGGGTTGCCCGACTCCTCGATCATCACCCCGTCGCCCGCGAGCTCCTCGATCGCCCAGCTCTGGGGGACGTTGCGCTGCATCTCGACGCGCTGCGGGAAGCGCGCGAGGACGGGCGCCGCGGGGTGCACCGAGAGGTTTCGTCCGAGCAGCCCCGAGCCGTTCGCGATCCCCTGCCGCAAGAGCAGGATCGGCGTCATCAGCGCGCCGCACGCGAGCACCGTGGCGCGCGCCTTCACGCGGACCGTCGCGCCGCCTCGCGTCCTCGCGAGGACGCCCACGGCGCGGCCTCCCTCGAGGAGGACCTCGGTGGCGCGGGTCTGGGTGTAGAGCTGCGCGCCGGCTTCGAGCGCGCGCGGGACGTAGCTCTCGTTCGTGCTCGCCTTGGCGCCCGTGGGGCAGCCGAACATGCAGCGGCCCTGGCCGTCGCAGCCGGGCGCGTTGCGGCCGATCGCCTCGCTCTCGAGGCCGAGCTCTCGGAGGCCCGCCTGGATCGCGCGCGCGCCTCCGCCGAGGAGCCGGTCGGGTGTGGGCGCGACGCCGAGGATCGCCTCCACCGCCTCGAAGTGCGGCGCGAGCGCCTCGTCGGTGAGCCCCTCGAGCCCCAGCTCCTCGCGCCAGCGACGCAAGATTCGTTGCGGCGTTCGGTAGCACGTGCCCGAGTTCACGGTGGTCGAGCCGCCCACGGTCACGCCCGTCCAGACGGGCATCATCACGTTGCCCATGGCGAGGGTCTGGCCGCCCTCGCGGAACATCGCGCGGCGCGCCTCGGACGCGCGGCCGACCATCTCGTGACGGCCGAACCAGCGCCCCTCCTCGAGCAGGAGGACGGCGTGCCCACGGCGCGCGAGCTCGTACGCGACGGGGGCGCCGCCCGCGCCGGTGCCGACCACCACCACGTCGACCTCGAGCTCGACGTCCTCGGCCCCCTTCGCGCTCGAGACCGTGCGCCGTCGACGACCTGCGCGAGCCAGCGCGGCGCTTCGGGCGCGATCGGCGCGTAGGTGCGCGTGCCCGTCGCGGCCGCCACGCGCGGCGCGTCGAAGTGGGATGTCTTCACCAGCGCGACGAGGCCTCGCAGGGCGTGGCGGAGCAGGCCCGGCGCGTCCTGCAGCCAGCGCCCGATCACGCGCTCGCGGTCCGCGCGCGAGAGCGCGCTGAAGGGCTCGCCCTCCTGCAGCGCGGCGGTCACCTCGACGCCCCAGAGCGCGAACCGCACGAGCCGGCTCGACTCGGGCGGCGCCTCGTCGAGCGCGCGCTGCACGTCGTCCACGGTGTCCGCGCCCGCGCTGGGGAGGGCGGCGCCGGCGGGGGCGACCGCCTCCGCGAAGCGCGCGAGGACGACCCGCTCGTGGCCGCGGACGCGCCGCCCCGGCAACGGGACGAAGCGCCCGACGTCGCCCATGAAGCGGTCGTACGCGGCGCCGTGGAGCGCGCGCAGGTGGCGCTCCTCGTAGCGCACCTGGATCTGGATGAAGACGAGGTAGCCGAGCGCGCCGAGGACGGTCAGCCACGAGGGCGTGCACAGCGTGATCGACCAGCCACACACGATCGCGCCCACGTAGATCGGGTTCCGGACGACCGAGTAGATCCCGTCCTGGACGAGCGAGGTCGTGTTCTCGTCGATGCCGATGCGCCAGGAGCGGCCCATCGTGCGCTGGGCCTCGACCACGATCGCGAGCCCGCCCACGTAGAGCGCGGCGCCCGTCCAGAAGAGCCACCGCGGGACCGGCGTGACCCACAGCGCCTCCGGGCCGAAGTACGCGTAGACGGGCCCCCACAGCAGGTGGCCGGCGCCGAGGAGGCCGACGACGAAGCCGACCGCGCGCTCGCCCGCGTCGCGCCGCGGCTGGTGGAACGTGAGACCGCCCGAGGGGCTGTCGCGCCGCGCGCGCGCTCGCAGGATCGGGAGCACCGTGCCCGCGCCGATCCCGAGCAGGACGAGCACCAGCACCGTGACGCGATCGTAGGTCACGGCTCGACCACGACCTCGGCGCCCGCGGGGACGCCCGTGATCGCGACGTGCTCGTCGTCGCAGACGCCGAGGGTGACGGGGGTCTCGGTCACCCACAGGCCGTCGCGGACGCGCACGAACGCTCGGCCCTCGCGCACCGTCACGGCGGCGCGCGGCACCATCGCGTCGACCTCGACCGCGGGCTCCTCGAGGACGACCTCGAGGTGCTGGCCGACGACCGCGTCGACGCCCTCGGGGAGCGGCGCCCACGCGAGCCGTACGTCGGCGCGGGCGCGCGAGGCGACGTCGTCCAAGGGGTGCTGGCGGCGCTCGATCCGCGGGGCCACCCGCGACAGCGCCGAGGCGTGCTCCCCGACCCGCGCGGTCGCGCCGACCACCGCCGAGGCGGCGTCGCGCTCGTCGATCTCGACGCGGAGCTCGAGCGCCGAGGTGTCGGCGATCTCGAAGAGCGGCTCGGGCGACGGCAGCAGCGTGCTCAGCGCGTCGCCGACCTCGACGTGGCGGCCGAGCACCACGCCGGCCGCGGGGGCGCGCAGCGACTCGTCCTCGCCGAGCAGGTCGAAGCTCGGGCGGTCGCCGCTCGGCTCGAGACCCAAGAGGATCTGGTCGCGCTCCACCGTGTCGCCGACGCGCGCGTCCACGCGGGTGACCCGGCCCGGGACGGCTGCGACGACGTGGGTGACCCCGCCCGCCGGCACCACCTCGCCGCGCGCGACGATCGCGCGCCGGATCGCGCCCGAGGTCACCTCGACGGTCTCCGCGGTCGCGTTCGCGCGCAGGCGAAGGCCCAGCCCGAGGGCGACGAGCGCGGCCACCACGCCGAGCCCGATCTTGGTCGTGCGGCTCACTCTTCCTCCTCGCGGCCGTGGGCCGATCCGTCGCGCACGATGCGCCCGTCCTCGAGCTCGATGATCCGATCGGTCGGCGTGATCAGCCGCGTGTCGTGGGTGACGAGCACCACCGCGGTGCCGCCGCTCACGTACTCGCGCAGCAGCTGCATCACGCTCTTCGCGGTCGCGCCGTCGAGGGCCACCGTCGGCTCGTCGGCGATCACGATCTTGGGGTTCGGCGCGAGCGCCCGCGCGATCGCGACGCGCTGGCGCTGGCCCGCCGAGAGCTGACCCGGCCGGTTGTCGAGCCGGTCGCCGAGCCCGAAGCGCACGAGCAGCTCGCGCGACCGCTCGCGCGCCGCGCGGATCGGCACGCCGGAGAGCGCGAGGATCTCGGCGACGTTGTCGACCGCGCTGAGCGCCTCGAAGAGGTGGAAGGCCTGGAACACGAAGCCGAGCGAGCGGCGCCGCGCGGCGGTCACCGCCGCGTCGTCCATCCCGGTGATGCGCTCGCCGCAGAGATCGACGTGCCCCGACGTCGGCCGGAGCAGCCCGGCGAGGATGGAGATGAGCGTGGTCTTGCCGCTCCCCGACGGACCCATCAGCACGGTGAGCTCGCCGGGCCGGATCGACACCGAGAGGTCGCGCAGCACGGGCGTCAGGAACGGCGCCTGCCCGTGCGAGAAGCTGAGCCCGTGGGCGTCGAGCAGCGCGGTCACTGGAGCACCTTCACCACGTCGAGCCGCAGCACGCTCGCGAGGCTGATCGCGCCCGCGATGCCGCACATCACGAACACCGCGGCGAGGCCGCCGAGGACCGCCTCGGGGCCGTAGACGATGCCGATGCTCCGGCCGCCGAGGCCGCTGTCGACGGCGAACGCGAGCCCGAGGCCGATGCCCCCGCCGACCACCGCCACGAACGTGGCCATCCAGCCGACGAACGCGGCCAGCTCCCCGCGCGTGGCGCCGACGGCGCGGAGCATGCCCAGCTCCTTGTGGTGCTCGCGCACGAGCGAGAAGAGGGTCTGGCCGACGATCACGACGCCGACGATCAGCCCGAGCAGCGCCACGAACGCGAGCGCGACGCCGGCGCCGGACTCCGTCACGACGTGGTGCTGCGTGCGCGCCGCGAGCTGCTCGCCGGTGAGCACGAGCAGGTCCGGGTGCTCGCGCTCGATCTCGGCCGCGATGGAGGGGCCGCAGCTCGGGTGCGCGAGGTCGAGGACCCAGTAGGTCGCGCCGGTCGGCGACGCGTGCGCGAGCTCGCGCGCGGTGACGATGTCGGCGAACACGATCGGGATCAGCGAGACGTTGCGGATGCCCGTGGTGACCGCCGCCACGCGCACCTCGGTCTCGGCGATCTCGAGGCGGTGGCCCATCAGGGGAGGGCGCAAGCCGAGCTGACGCAGGTCGCCCTCGTCGATCGCGACGCGGCCGGGCCCGCGCAGGTCGCCGGGGAGGCCCTCGGCCATCGACCACGGCACCAGCGGGGCCCCGCGCGACGTGTCCGCGTCGGTGCCCACGAGCTGCAAGGTGTGCCGCGCGCCGGCGGGGGTGCGGTACGGCAGCCAGGCCACGATCGCCGGTCGGACGGACTCGACGCAGGGGTGCGCGCTCGCGCGCAGGTCGATCCCCGACGCGAGCAGCTCGCTGTCGTCCACCATCGAGGTGCCCGCGGCCATGATCCAGAGGTCGCCGCCGACGCGGTCCACGAGGATCGAGGCGCGCGCTCGCAGGCCGTCGTAGAGGCCGATCTGGATCACCATCAACGCGGTGGCGAACGCGACCCCGGCCAGCGCGGCGAAGACCTTCGCGCGGTGGTGGAGCAGGGTCTTGAGCGCGATGCGGTGCACGGGTCTCCAGACGTCGGCAGGGTGCCGGACGAGGCTCGGGACGGGAAGCCGGAAGGGAAC
Source organism: Sandaracinaceae bacterium (assembly GCA_020633195.1). Classification (GTDB taxonomy): domain Bacteria; phylum Myxococcota_A; class Polyangia; order Polyangiales; family Sandaracinaceae; genus JACKEC01. The sequence continues at coordinate 141,963 of JACKEC010000023.1, forward strand.
GTCTCAGGCGGCGCGAGAGCGCCGCGATGTCACCAGATCGAGGTAGCCGGCGCGCTCACGGGCCGGCCCGTGGTCCCGGGCGATCACCGCGGCGGCGCGCCGCGCTCGGACGGGCCCGTCGACGTCGGCGCTCGCGGCGGCGACGAAGGCCTCGGGGGTCTCGAACAGCACGCCGTCCACGCCGTCCTCGAGGAGCGCGGCGTTGCCGGCGTTGGCCCGCGCGAACACGGGGGTCCCGAGCGCCATCGCCTCGAGCAGCACGCCGCACATGCCCTCGCTGACGGAGGTGTTCACGACCGCGTCCGCGTCGCGGAGCGCCGCGAGCAGGTCGGGCCGCGGCAGGCCGCCGAGGTAGTCGACGCCCGCCGCCGCGAGGCGCGCGAGGCACGCAGGCGCGAAGCCCTCGTCGAGCACGGGCCCGATCACCACCATCCGGACCGCCGGGTCCTGGGCGCGCCAGGCGGCGAACGCCTCGGCGAGGAAGGCGGGGTCTTTCACCGCGCGGATGCCCGCGGCGACGACGAACACCCGATCGGTCGACGACGCTCCGATGGTGGCGCGCACGTCGAAGTCGCTCGCGCCCGAGACGTCGACGGCCTGCGGGATCACCACCGTCTTGCCCGGCGCCGAGGGCCACAGCGCGCCCGCCCGCGCGGCGTTCGCGTCGCCGAACGCGACGACCGTCTCGGCCCCCGCGACGGCGTCGGCCATCTCGCGGCGGTGCAGCTCGTGGGCCGGCTCGTAGAGGTCGGTCCCACCGAGCACGAGCACGTAGGGCAGCCCCAGCCGGCGCGCGAACGGCCCCGCGAGGAGCGCGTGGACGGCGACGACCCGCTCGACGCCCTCGCGCGCGGCGAGGGCGCGCAGCGCCGCCAGCCCCCCGATCTCGCAGGTGTCGACCAGGGTCACCCGATGCTGGCCCTCGAGGTGTGTCGCGATGCGGCGCGCCGTGACCGCGTTGCCGGTTCCGTCGGTGAGGCAGGCGAGGACGAGGACGTTCATGGCCGCGGTCCATCTCAACCGCCGTGCCAGCGCCTGGAGGCCCCGGCTTCTTCGGGCTCGAACCGCTCCTCAGGCAGCGGGGCGCGCGGCCCGTGCAGCGCGCTGCACACGTCGGCGCGGTCGCCGCCTCGCCGAGCTCACTGGGGTCCGATCGTCGCCAGCACGCGGTGGGTCCACTCGCGCGCCGGCGCCGAGACGCGCGTGTTCTCGGGCACCCGCCGGAACAGCGCAAGCGCCTCCTCGTAGCGGTGCTGCTCCACGCGCGCGCGGCCGAGCAGGTACGCGCCGGTCGCGAAGATCACGCGGGCCTCGGGCTGGGTGTACTCGCCGAGCGCGTCGTCGTGGTAGTGCCCGATCGCGGTGATGAGCCGGGGCTCGAGGCCCGGGGGCGCCCGCCCGTGGAGATCGACGATCCAGTGGAACGCGCTCCGATAGGAGACGTTGTCGGGCCCGCTGGCGGCGATGCGCTCGAGCGCGCCGATCGCCTCGGGGTAGCGCCGGAGGTGGACGCACACGCGCGCGAAGTAGAGCTCGCCGCGCTGCTGCTGGTTGACGGGGTCCTCGGTCCGACCTCGGGCGACCGCCTCGAACAGCGGGCGGGCGTCGTCGTACCGCTCCTGCGAGTAGAGCCGCAGCGCCTGGCTCAGCGTCTCCGAGGGCGGACCCTCCGCCGCGGGCTGCGCCTGCGCCACGCCGGCGAGCAGCGAGAGCGCGAGGGCGACGAGGGCGCGCGGCACCTCTCAGGGATAGCACGTGCACCCGACCGGCCGCTCGCCGCTATCATCGCGTCCATGACGCTTCGACTCCTCACGTTCGCGCTGCTCTTCGGCCTCATCGGCTGCGACTCCAACGGCGGCGCCGACGCCGGGCCCTCGGGCACCGACGCGGGCGTGGGGATGGACGGCGGTGGCGCCTCGGACGCCGGCGCCGTGGACGGAGGCGGGACGGACGCGGGCGGCGCCGCGGACTCGGGCGGGCCGACCGACGCGGGCATCCCCGACTGCTTCGACTTCTCCGACGACCCCGACGTGCCCCTCGCGATCGACGGCGCGTTCTCGGCCACGAGCATGACGTGGCGCCGCCCGCACGACGACGAGCCGGTCTGCCCCGCGACCGCGCTGCTCCCGGACACGGCGGCCGCGGTCCCGTTCGTCGTCTACGCGTTCTGCAATCGAGACAGCGTCGAGCACACCTACGACATCGAGTGGCTCGCGCAGGACGGCCCGGGCGGCGAGCCGCCGCTCGACGACCCCTACCTGATCCTCTACGACGGCCAGGGGATCGCCTCGGACGCTCGTCAGTGCCTCGCGGTCAACGACGACATCCCCGACGCCCTCGACACGTCGGACTCCGAGATCCTCGGCGTCGTCGTCCCGGCGGGCGGAGCGCTCACGGTGGTGGGCACGACGTACACGTTCGACCCGACCGACGGCACGGGCACCGGCGGCTACATCATGGTCGTGACCAACGCCGACTGAGTCCCGAGGGCGCGAAGCGACCGAGGGATTTCAATGGGGACCCCTCGCCGGAGAGAATTTCGCGCGAAGGGCGCGAAAGGGGGCAAAGGGTTTTGCTTGGTAGTCCCTACCCTCCTCCCCTTGGCCCCCTTCGCGATCTTTGCGCGAAAATCGCCGGAGGCGATCGATCGACAGACCTCGACGCCTCAGCCGCAGCCGAGGCCGTCGCTGAGGTGCGGGTGGCCATCCACCATCGTGCACGTGTAGCCGTCGGGGACGGGGACGCACGAGCAGTCGCGGCAGCCGTCGGGCATCGGGACGCAGTGGTTCTCGATCCCGTCGTCGGGACCGCAGCGCGACCGGCACGCCTGGTACGCGGTGCAGGTGCCGGGGCCGCACTCGAAGCTCGGCTCGCACGCGCACGCCGCGAAGGGGCCGGGCACCCAGACGCCGCCGCTGCAGGTGATCGCGCCGTCGCAGCACGGGTTGCCGCAGACCTGCGTCTCGATCCCGCACGCGCCGCCGACCACCGACGACGTGTCCACGGGGCACTCCTCCACGATCGGCGGGCACACGAGCTCCGGGCACGCCGCGGGCGCCCAGTGTCCGTCGACGCACTCCATCGCCGGCCAGTTGGGTCCGTCGGCGGTAGGGCAGCACTGTCCGCACGAGGTGCCCTCCTCGACGCAGCGGTCTCCGACGCTCGGCTCGCGGCCGCACCAGCAGACGGGATCCGGCTCGGCGACGGCGCAGTTGTACCGGCCCGACTCGCAGGTGCAGAAGAGCGCGCTGCCGCACTGGTCGGGGCCGCCGCGCGAGCAGGTGGAGCCCTCGACGTGGCACACCGAGGCGAGGTCGGCGGGATCCCAAGGGTTGATGTCCGGCGGGCAGACGGGGTCGTCGCAGACCCACGAGGTGCCCGAGCAGACGCAGCCCGGAGGCGGCGCGCCGGTGCACCCGGGCGGGCAGGTCCGGCTGTCGACGGGGGCGCTCGGCGGGCAGCTCCACGTGTCGCCGACGCACATCGGGATCGCGCCCGCGTCGCTGCCACACGCGCTCAGGCAGTAGAAGCCGGGGGCGACCCCGCAGCCCGCCGCGTCGCTCGGCGTCCCGCCGTCGTCGCCGCGCCCGTGCATCTCGGCGCAGCCGGTCAGGAGGAGGGTGATCAAGACGGCGTACCGCATGCTCGGGCGCAGACGGCAGCTTCCATGCCACGGCGCGGACGGGCCGAGCGTGCGGCCCACGATGGGTCAAGGTGTGTCGCGACCGAGCGCCGCCCGCGCCTCTTCGGCGTCGTCGAAGCGGCGCTGCTCCTCGCCGACCTGCTGGAACGCCTCGTGGCCCTTGCCGCAGATGATGACCGTGTCGTGGGGATCCATGCCCTCGACGGCGATCTCGATCGCGCGGCGGCGGTCCTCGACCAGGAGGTAGCTCCCGCGCCCGACGGGGAGCGCCTCACCCGCGGCGAGGCGCGCGCCGGCGGCGATGAGCCCCGGCTCGATCGCCTCGATGATCGCCCAGGGATCCTCGGAGCGCGGGTTGTCGCTCGTGACGACGACCACGTCGCTGAGCTCGGCGGCGACCTCGCCCATGAGCGGGCGCTTGCCCCGATCGCGGTCGCCCCCGCAGCCGAAGACGGTGATGAGGCGGCCGGGGGTCAGCTCTCGCACCAAGGTGAGCGCCCGTCGCATCGCGTCCACCTTGTGCGAGTAGTCCACGATGACGCGGCGACCGAACGCGCGGCCGACGTTCTCGAAGCGGCCAGGGACGCGGTCGAGCGAGCGCGCGCCCTCGGCCATCGCCTCGGGCGAGACGCCGAGGAGGTGCGCGAGCGACGTGGCCGCCAAGATGTTTTGCAGGTTGATCTCGCCGAGGAGCGGGCTCCGCAGCGCGTAGGGGCCCGCCGGCGTGACGACCTCCGCGACGATTCCGTCGTCGGTCAGCGAGACGTCGCGCGCGGTGACCGCGGCGCCCTCGACGAGCCCGTACCCGAGCGCGCGCTCGCCGAGCTCGTCGGCCAGGGCCCGGCCCCTCGGATCCCCGAGGTGGATCGCCCGCCCCGACGCCACCGGGTAGTCGAAGAAGAGGCGCCGCTTCGCTTCGAAGTAGGCCTCCATGTCGGGGTGGTAGTCGAGGTGCTCGCGGCTGAAGTTCGTGAATCCGACGGCGTCGAAGCGGACCCCGCCGACGCGGTGCTGGTCGAGCGCGTGCGACGTGACCTCCATCGCGAGCAGGTCGACACCCGCGTCGCGCATCGCGCGCATCGTCCGCGCGAGGTCGAGCGACTGCAGGGTGGTGAGCGGCGCGGGGATCCGGTGCTCGCCGTAGCGGATGGTGACCGTGCCCATCACGCCGACCGACGCGCCGGCCGCCTTCAGCATGGCCTCGAGGAGGAAGGTCGTCGTGGTCTTGCCGGCGGTGCCGGTCACCCCCGCGACGCGGAGCTCGGCGCTGGGGTCGCCGTAGAACGCGTGCGACGCGAGCGCGAGCGCGAGGCGCGAGTCCGGGACGCGGACGTAGGTCACGCCGTCCGCGACGCCCTCTCGCTCCCCCACCGCGACGACGGCTCCCCGGGACGCGGCGGAAGCCACGAACGCGTGCCCGTCGTGGGTCCCGCCGGCGAGCGCGAAGAAGGCGTGGCCGGGGCGGACCTCGCGGGAGTCGTAGGCGAGCCCGGTCACGTCGAGGTCGGGGACGCCCTCGAGCCCGGGGACGTCACTCAGGAGCGCGCGCAGCTTGGCCATGCGGGGCTGGCGTAACACGGGCCCCGCGCCGCCGTCTTCCCGGTCCACGGCGTTGCCCCTCGGCACCCGACCACGGCACACTGGCCTCGTGCCCGTCGTGGCTGCGGTTCGTCCCGGGGTTCCTCCGTGGGGTCGATGGTGGATCGGGTGGCTCTGCCTGGGCCTCACGCTCGGCGCGCTCGCGCCGACCGTCGCGCGCGCGCAGACCCGCGCCGAGCTCGCCGAGGCGCGCGAGCTGTTCACCCAGGGGCTGGCCGCCGCGCGCGAGGCCCAGTGGGTGGAGGCCCGCGACTACTTCGAGCGCTCGCTCGCGATCACGGAGCGCGCGAGCACGCTGCTCAACCTGGCCTCGGCGCTCGCGGAGACCGGCTCGCTCCGAGACGCGGCGCGCCGCTACGAGCGCTTCCTCGAGATCGCGCGAGGCCGCGACGCGCGGCACCGGGGCGAGGCCCAGCGCGCGCTCGATCGCGTCCGCGAGCGCACGCCACGGCTCGCGCTCGACGCCTCGGCGCTGCGAGCCGCCGACCACGTCGAGATCGACGGCGAGGGGATCGAATCGAGCGCGCTCGCGGAGCCGCTCGAGCTCGACCCCGGCGCGCATCACGTCCTCGTGCGCCGCGCCGGCGACCCCGTCTTCGAGGAGCACGTGACCCTGGCCGAGGGCGCCCGCGAGCAGCTCGTCCTGAGGCCGCGGGCGGTGGTCGTGGCCACCCCGGTCGAGGTCGCGGAGGCGGCCGACACCGAGCCCGAGAGCGGCGGTGGCGACGACGGAGTCGCGATCGGCATCGGCGTCGGGGTGGGCGTCGCGGTGCTCGCCGCGGTCGCGATCGTCCTCGCCGTGGTGCTCGCGGGCGAAGGCCAGGCGCCCTTCGAAGGCAACCTCGGCGACGGCGTGATCCGCTACTGAGGATTCGAACATGGGGCGGGGGTCCCCATGGACGGCGAGGGTCAGAACTCGTCGGCGAGGGGTACCCGTCGGCCGGAACCGGCCGGGCGGGTGACGGGGCGCGGTCGCGGGGCCCGGCGCGCGGGGCGCGGCGCGGGCTCCGGGTCGGGCGCTCGCTCGGCCACCGGCTCGACGGCGGGCGGCTCGACGGCGGGCGGCTCGACGGGCGGCTCGGCGGCCGGGGGCTCGACCGCGGTCGGCACGGCGGGGGGCTCGGCGGGTGGAGCCGCGGCCGTGGTGGGGACCGGCGCCTCGTCGACGGGCTCGGGCGACGCCGTCCCGGGCGAGGTCGGCTCGTCGCGAGCCGTCAGGGGGGTCGCGCTGATCTCGGACGGCTCGATCATGCGGGACGAGACGATGGTCCCGAAGGTGACGCCCGCGACGAGCGCGACGAGCGCGGCGACCACGGTGACGGCGACGAGCGCGCGGCGCGGGATCGTGAGCTTGCGGTCCGCGGGCGCGTCGCCTCGGGTGATGGGCTCGGCCGGGACGTAGGTCGCCGACACGCTCGGCGTGTGGGCCGCGGCCGCCGGTTGGCCTTCCTCCCCGGAGGACTGGCTCGGGTCGCTGGCGCCGAGGAACTCGAGCCCCGTCGCGCTGATCGTCATCGTCGCGAGCGCCGCGTCGTCCGGCTCGACGTGTGGGGCCGGCGGCAGGCTCGTCGAGCCCGAGCCGAGGAGCCGCTCGCCGTTGGCGACCTGGTCGGGCAACGCCACCGAGAGGAGCTCGGCCAGCTGCGACGCGTCGGCGAGCATCGCGCCGGGGCACGCCTCGACCAACGCGCGGCGGAACTCGTGCGCGCTGGGCCAGCGGTCCTCGGGCCGGAGCGACAGCGCCCGCATCACGACGGCCTCGACGGCCGGAGGGACGCCCGCGCGGATCATGCTCGGGCGCGGCACCATCGGGTTCCGCACCGACTCGAGGAGCTGGAACTGGTCTTCGGCGGTGAAGAGCCGCCGCATCGTCAGCATCTCCCAGAGCACGATGCCGAGCGCGTAGATGTCGGTCGTCCGGTCGACCACGCCGCCGCTCGCCTGCTCGGGCGACATGTAGCGGAGCTTCCCCTTGAGCTGGCCGCCCGTCTGCGTCGCGTGGCTCTGCACCTTCGCGATGCCGAAGTCGATCAGCTTCACGTGCCCGTCGAAGGACAGGAGCGCGTTGTCCGGGCTCACGTCGCGATGGACCACGCCCGCGGAGCGGCCGCTCTCGTCGCGCACCTCGTGGGCGGCGTGCAGGCCCGCGAGGACCTGGATCGCGATGGACACGGCCAGCTCGGGCGGCAGGCCGCGGTCCCGCTTCGCCAGCTCCTTGAGGAGCTGCGACAGCGAGCAGCCGTGCACGTACTCCATCACGAGGAAGTGCTGGTCGCCCTCGCGCCCGAGCTCCTCCACGTGGACGACGTTCGGGTGCGAGATGCGCGACTGCAGCAGCGCCTCGTTGACGAACATCCGCACGAAGCTCTCGTCTTCGGCGAGGTGGTCGTGGACGACCTTGATCGCGACCCGTCGGCTGAAGCCGGACACGCCCTGGCGGCGGGCGAGGTACAGCGTCGCCATCCCCCCGGCCTTGAGGCGAGCCACGATCTCGCAGCCGCCAACGATGTCGCCGACCGCGAAGGCCATGACGCTTCAGCCTAACACAGGCCTCGGGATGCCCCACTTCAGGGAGTGAGCGAACCGGGGCAGGGCGCCAGGCTCCAGGTGATCACGCTCCCGGGGGCCACCCGCCGGATGACCTCTCGCGACCGCCCCGCCACGTACCGCCGCAGCTCGCCGCTCGCGTCGTCCGCGACGTAGAGCTCGTCGGCGCCGTCGGCGTCGAGGTCCGCGAGCAGCGTCGCGTGCTCGAAGCCGCGGCTGTCGGCGTCGAGGAGGGACACCGTCCACGCGCCGCCCGGATCCTCTCGCGGCGGGTCGAGCCGGTAGAGGCCCGACGAGAAGGTGGCCGCGACGAGCTCGCGCTGCCCGTCCCCGTCGAGGTCGCCCGCGACGAGGAAGCGGGTCATCCGGTCGTCGAGCGTCGCGACGAGCGCTCCGTCCGCGGGCCCGTCCGCGTCGAAGCGGCGGATCTCCACCGGCTCGGCGATCACGAGGGCGTCGGCCGCGCCCGTCGTGCGCGCCTCCACCACCACGTAGAGCTCGTCCCGTCCGTCGCCGTCGACGTCGTCCACGAGGAGCTCCTTGGCGTGGCGCCGACCGAGATCCACCACGAGCTCCGGGCCCTCGCCTCGCGCGGGGACGTAGCGGACGACGGAGCCCGGCTGGTCCACGCCGGGGACGAGCGAGTTCGGGCTGGAGATGCTCGCGTAGACCTCGAGCGTTCCGTCGCCGTCCACGTCGCCGATCTCGATCTCGTGGACGAAGGTGCTCGGGCGCCGATCGAGCTCGGTGGCGGCGAACGTGCCGTCGGCGCGCGGCGAGAGCACCGCGACCACCCCCTCGTCGTGCGTGCCCACGACGAGCACGTCCCCCACGAGCCCGCCGGGGGCGGGCGCGTCACCGTAGAGCGCGCCGACCTCCGCGTCGCGGACCCGGCTCCTCGGCGAGTCGAGCCCCGCGCGCCAGATCTCGGTGGCCTCGAGCGCGCCGCCCTCGCCCGGGCGCCACAGCTTCACCGCCGCCGCGCCGCCCCCGAGGGTCACGATCGACAGCGGGAGCGGCCCCGGCGGATCGAACGCGCGGACGTGATGGAAGACCTGGCTCTCGGGGTCGTCGAGCGGCTCGCGGACCCACGCTCCGTCGACGAGCCGCAGCCGCTCGAGGCGCGCGCCGACGGGCGTGTCGTCGTCCGGGGCCGTGACCGAGGTCGCGACGAGCAACCCGGTTTGCAGGGTCGCGGCCGCCCGCGGCGGATCGGGTGACGACGGCGGCGAGGGCGGCGCCTCGCAGGCCACCGCGGCGAGCGCGAGCGCCCACGCGCCGAGGCAGCGGCGCCGCCTCACGGGCAGCCGAACGTGATGGTGCCGCTCGACCCGTCCGAGTAGAGCAGCTGGAGGGATCCCGACGAGCCGACGACCCGGTTCAGGCACGGCGGGAAGCAGCCGTAGGGCGTCGGCGAGCAGGCCGGGTTCCCGCTCCCCGAGAGGCTGGCCCCGCTGACCGTGATGCTGCCGATGCTGAGGCCGCCGAAGTCCGTGAACGTCATCGAGCTGCCGCTCGTGAGCACCTGCCAGATGCAGCTCGTGGAGGTGACACTGCCGGAGAACGTCACCCCCGCGCTCGCCGTCACGCTGCCCATCGAGGGTGTGCTGTCCGCGAACGTCAGCGTCGTGCCCGAGCCGGTGGCCGCCGTGAAGTAGGTCGACCCGACCGTCCCGAACGAGCCGCTCAGGATCGGGGTGCACGAGACGCAGCTCCCCATCCTGCAGATCTGGGCCGCCCCGCAGCTGGTGCCCTCGGTGCTCCGCGTGCACGTCGCGGTGTCGGTGCGCATCGTCGAGCCCGAGCAGCTCCCGCCCGCGCACGTGGGCTGCGTACACGTCCGGCTCCTCGACCCGTCCTCGTCACAGGTGCTGCTGTAGCCGCAGGCCCCATACATGCCGCACGACTCGGTGCCGCAGCTGTTCCCGGTGGTGGTCCGCGTGCACGCCATGCTCTCCATCCGCGGCGTGGCCGCGCAGGTCCCCGAGGCGCAGGCGAAGTCCATGCAGGTGCGGGTGCGGTTGGCCGACTGGTCGCACCCGTCGGAGTAGTCGCAGGCCCCGTACGACCCGCACGAGGTGGTGCCGCACGACGTCCCGGTGGTCGAGCGCGTGCACGCCGCGGTCTCGTTCCGGTTGTTGGAGCGGCACAGCCCGCCGGCACACGTGAGGTCGGTGCAGGTCCGGGACCGCGTGGCCGACTCGTCGCAGCCGTCGCTGTAGTTGCAGGCCCCGTAGCTGCCGCACGACCCGACCCCGCACGTGTCGCCGTCGGTGCTGCGGCTGCACGGCTCGGACTCGGGCGTGTCGGTCGGCACGCACGAGCCGCCCATGCACGCGTACGAGCGGTTGGTCCGCATGCGCGTGCCCGACTCGTCGCAGCCGTCGGCGTAGTCGCACGCCCCCCAGGCGCCGTTGGACGGCCCGGGGCAGTCGGAGTCGTCGCGGCACCCCGTGCACCGGGTCCCCGCCTCGTCGCAGACCGTGGGCGAGGCGCACGGATCACCCCCGTGCATGTCGCAGCTCCCCGCGGCGCACCGATCGAAGCCGTTGCAGAACACTCCGTCGTCGCACGGCAAGACGTTGGGATCCATCGTGCACCCCGCCGCGGTGCAGCGGTCGTCGGTGCAGCCGTTGCCGTCGTCGCAGACGGAGTCATCGGGCGTCGAGACGCAGAGCCCGCCCATGCACGCGTCGGTCGTGCAGAGGATGCCGTCGTCGCACTCCGAGTCGTCCATGCACGCGGTCGTCGAGGCGTCGGTCGGGGGCAGCGACCCGTCCGGCCGGTTCGCGTCGATCGGCCCGCCGCCGTCCCTCGGGCCGCCGTCCCTCGCGCCCCCGTCGCGCGCGACGTCCGCGTCCATCCCGCCCGCGTCGAGCAGCCGCGGCGCGGTGCCGGGCCACGGCGGGAGCTCGTCGATCACCACGTCGACGCAGCCGTTCTCTCCGCAGCTCCGGTCGGCCCCGCAGTCCGTCCCGACGCAGCTCGCCACCAGGTCGAGGCGGAGCATGCGGGTCTCGTTGCGGACGAGGGTCACCCGCGCGCGGCGGCTGACCACGAGCGCGCTGCCCACGAAGCCCTCGGCGATCACGTCGATGGGCCCGAGCGAGTCGTCCTCGGGTACCGCCGCGACCGTGAGGGGCAGCAGGCTCGCCGAGCCGAGCGCCTGCTCCTCGGACGCCATCCGGGTGTCGTCGGCCATGACGGTCACCCGGACTCGATCGAGCTCGGCAGGGATCGCGAGGTCGCTGTCGACCACGACCACGAGCTGCGTCGGCCCGGCCACGCAGCCGCCCGCGAGGGCGAACAGGGCGGAGCACCACAGCCAACTCCACGACCGCATCGACGGATCTTCGCCGTCCGACCGTCACGGATCAAGGTGTAGGCGACTTGGGTCCGAACGAGGCTCAGCGGCGTGGACGCCTCGGATCCGTGCTTAGATCCGAGCGATGAACGACGACGACGAGCGCCTCGCCGGCCTCCGCGTGCTCCGGCACCTCGTGTGGATCGACGGTCGCGTGGACCCGATCGAGCGCGACGCGCTCCAGCGCTTCGCGGGCGTCGACGCCGCGGCCCTCGACGCCGCGCTCGCCGACCCGATCCCGCTCGACGACGCGATCGCCGCGGTCGAGGACCCCGAGGTCCGCCACGCCGTGCTGAAGACCGCGCGCTGGATCGCCCACGAGCACCGCTCGCAGAACGACGACGAGTCCTTCGTCGCGCGCGTGCGGGACGCCTGGGGCCTCGAGAAGCACTTCGACGACCCCGACGCCCTGCGCGGCCGCGACACCGACATCTCCGAGCTGAGCCGCCGCTTCACCCACGGGGAGGCCAGCGCCAAGGAGCTCGCGCGCAAGATCCGAGACGACCTCGGCGAGGATTGACCTTCGGGTCGAGACGCCGCGGTGGTCTTCGCAAGCCCCGCTGACAGCGGTCGCCGCTCGGCGCCCGGGCTTTCCCGTGCGCAAACCGACCCCGCGAGGTTGACCGCGCCCCGGTCCGGGGGCACCTTCCCCCGCTCACCGAGGTGTCATCATGGTCAGGTCGTCGCTCATCGTTCTCGTCGCTCTCGGGCTCGCCGCGTGCTCGGTGACCGGTCGCCCCTCGGGTCGCACGGACGACGGCGGCGGCGGGACCGGGGCCGACGGCGGGATGACCGGCTCGTTCTTCGACGCGGGTGACTGTGTGCCCTCCGTCGAGGGGACGCCCGAGACCTGCTCCGACGGCCTCGACAACAACTGCAACGGTCGATACGACTGCTCCGACCTGGCCTGCTCCGGCGTCGGCACCTGCCCCGTCTGCGGCGAGGTCGAGACCGCCCTCGGATCGCCCCTCGCGCTCCCCGACGGCGTCGGCAACATCACCTGCACGACCGACGCGGACTGCCCCGGCACCCAGCACTGCTTCACCATCGACGGCCTCTTCGGCCCCTCGATGGAGTGCCGCGAGTCCTACCGCTCGACCCTCTCGTTCATCGGCTTCGGCTCCGCGACCTTCGACTCGGTCAGCGACATCCGCTCGCTCTGCGTCGTGATGGAGCACTCCTGGATCCGCGACACCGAGATCACCCTCGAGGCGCCCAACGGCGCGCAGGTTCGCTTGCAGCGCTTCCTCGGCCAGGAGGGCGGCGAGATCTACCTCGGCCAGGCCAACGACTGCGACGACGACGGCGCCCCGTCCCCGGGCACTGGCGCGCGCTACTGCTGGACGCCGACCGCGACCAACCAGGCGATGCTCGACTACGCCAACGCCGGCGGCCGCATGGACTCGGCGACGACCTGCAACGGCACCACCGCGGACATGATGCCGCCGGGTGACTACTCCGCGTCGGATCCCTGGACGAACCTGATCGGCGCACCGCTCAACGGCGACTGGACCCTGTCGGTCACCGACCTGTGGCCGATCGACAACGGTTACATCTTCGAGTGGTCGATCTCCTTCGACCCGGTCACCGTCGAGGACTGCTCCTCGCCGCTCATCTGAGCCGACCTCCAGGCCCGGCGTAACGGCGAGCCGCCTCGTCGCTACGCTCGGCATGCGCAGCTCGATCCTCGCCCTCGTCCTGCTCGCCCACGCGCCCCTCGCGGCCGCGCAAGTCAACGTCAACGGCGGAGACGCCGCCATCGGCGGCTACGATCCGGTCGCGTACTTCGCCGAGCACCGCCCGGTGCGCGGCTCGAGCGAGCACACCTTCGAGTACCAGGGCGCGACCTGGCGCTTCGCGAACGCGGCCAACCGCGATCGCTTCGCGGCGGCGCCAGCCCGCTACGCCCCCGCCTACGGCGGCTACTGCGCCTACGCGATGGCCGACGGACGCACCGCGCGCATCGATCCAAACGCATGGACCATCGTCGCCGGCCGCCTCTACCTCAACTACTCGCTCGAGATCCGGACGCGCTGGAGCGGCGACCGCGACGCGTACATCCATCGCGCCGACGCCCGCTGGCCCGAGGTCTCCCGAGGCCTACGGCGTTGAGCGCCTCGGTCCCCCGACCGACCGCGTCGCCCGGGCGCCAGCTCGTGCGCGGCGGGACACCGTCGAGCTCGACTCGGGAGCCTGAACGAGCGCCACTCGGGCGCGCGGCGGCATCCCTTGATCCGCTGGCGGCCGGGCACGCAGGGGACGGAGTTCATCATGTTGTCTTTTCTGCGGGGGTGCAGGCCATCAGGCATGGAGGGGACGGAGTTCATTGGCGGTCGTCAGGCGTGAGGGGGGGACGGAGTTCATCATGTTGTCTTTTCTGCGCGGGTCGGGACGCCGCGACCTACCGATGGAAGAGCGGTTCCGTCGCGCTAGACGCCGCGAAGGTCGAGGGGACGCAGGCCGTGTCCCACGCCCGGCGCCGTCGTCGCGGCGCTGTTCACGTTCCGCAAAGAGACCGAGCTCGAGCCTCGCCTCGGGCTCCAGTGCCTCGCGCCATGAGCGGAGGGAAGAGCGGACCAGGCGAGCGCGCACGGGCGTCCGGCCGCGCTCGCGGGAGCTGAACGGCGAAGTGTCTCTCGCCAAAACCGCAGCGATTCCACTTGGTTTCGCGGCCTCCGAGCGCGAGCTGCCCACGCCGCGGGGGCCGGACAAGCTAGCGGAATGCACACGCCCTCGAGCCACGAAGCTCCCCTGTGCTGCTCATTCTTCCTCGTCATCGCGGCGCTCCTCGCCCCGACCGCTGCATTGGCGCAGCCGGTGACGCCACACTCCGAGGAGGTGCGCCTGGAGCCCGACTTCGAGCCGGCCTCCCTCGCGCTTCGCGCAGCGCTCGACGAGGCCTGGGAGGTGGTTCGGTCTCACCGCCCGCTCGAGCTCCCGCGCGGGCGCTACGAGCTGGCGCTCGTGGAGGACGCGGGCTGGCGCCCCCTCGGGACGTTCGAGGTCTCGCGCCCCGCGATCCTCGCGATTCACCGGGAGGATCACCGCGTGGCGCGCGAGGTCGGCACGTACATCGGCGCGCTGGCAGGCGGCGGGTTGCTCGGAACCGTCCTGCTGACCGCCGCGCTCGGCGCGCTGGGTCAGCTCACGCCGTTGGCGATGGACGGGACGTCGTCCGAGCTCCGAGAGCCCGCGCTCGCCCTCTACGGCTTCCTGGGCGCGTGCGTGGTCGTCGGCCTCGGCGTCGGCTTGCCGCTCTTGCTCTGGGGCGACGGCTACTCGATCACGAACGTCCCCGAGACGGACGGGAGGTGATGTCGCGCGCCACGTGACGCGACGCCGCCGCGGGGGGCGGGTTCGGAGCGCGGGACGCGGACGGCGCGTGGACGCTGACCCCCGATCGGCTCGCCGTCGAACCCGCCTGCGCAGAAAAGACAACATGATGAACTCCGTCCCCAGCAACTCCGTCCCCAGCAACTCCGTCCCCAGCGACTCCGTCCCCAGCTGAACTCGTGCGGGATCACCTTCCTCGGCGCGTGGGCCGGCCATTCGACGGTGAGCGTCGAGTGGGCATCACAGCTCGAAACGCACGCGACGCCCCGCCCCGTCGTAGACCTCGACGTGGACCGCCCAGGGCTCCAGCGGGAGCTCGACCGCGCCCTCCGCGTCCGTGGTGAGCTCTAGGCGCAGCGTTTGCGGAGGCTCGGTCGGCCCGGTCGCGAGGGGCGGCACGAGGCTCTCGGGCGGGGGCGCCTGGTCCGATTGCGTCACGCTGACCGCACCGTTCGCGAGGGGGCCGGCCGTCCGGGGCTCGCGCTGCTCGTCGCGGATCAGCCCGACCACCTCCGTCTCCGCCGCGCCGTCGAGGAGGAGCCGGGGCGCGGCCCCTTCGACGCGTCGCCAGCGCCCGTCGGCCGTGCGCGCGGGGTAGGCCGAGAACTGGTAGGTGCCGTCCGCGGCCAGCGCGTACTCTCGCGACCAGCCGATCGCGCCGCCGGCGTTCGGGATCGAGCCCTGGATCGACCAGCGGCCCACGAAGTCGGCGTCCTCCCAGGGCCCGCTCGGCTCGATCCACCGGACGCGGGCGCGATCGCGCGGCTCCAATGGATCGATCTCCGATCGCAGCACGACGCGCAGGCGCGCGCCCATCCGCTCGTGGTGCGCCGCGAGGCGGGTCCAGGGCGCGCCGGTCGGTCGGAGCAGCACGTCGCTCCCGATCCGGAGGGCCTCGAGGGTCGGCACGCCTGGACGCTCGGGGAGCGTCACCTCCTCTCCGAAGGGCCTCGGCCCGGGCGCCGGGCTCGGCGTCGTTTCGACCGCTGGCGCCCGGGCCGTCGCCTGCGCGGCGCGGGCGTCGAGGAGCGCCTCCGCGATCGACGCCTCGGTGACCTCTCGTCCCTCGCGCGCGAGGCGCCCCCAGGCGAGCGCCACCTCCAGCACGGCGGGCGTCGGACCGCTCACCCGCAGCGTCATCCGAGCGAAGCCTCGCTCGTAGCGCCCGAGGTACACCGAGCAGCCCTCGGGGAGCCCGTAAGCGGTCCAGCCGCCTTCGGCAGAGTCGTTCGAGGGGTGCTCGGTGAGGGTGTCGTAGAACGAGAGGCCGGCGCGATCGTCGCCGCGTACCTCTTCGACGAAGCCGCCCCCGCACCCCGCCGCGGAGTGCCACTCGTCGTTCGCGCGGAGGACGGTCTCCGGCGGATCGAACCCCGGCGCGATCCAGTCTGCGACGCGCCGCGTGACTTGCCGCGCGCCGTCCTGAAATCCCCGGCCGCCGAGCTGGGGGAGCTCGTCCCAACCGAATGCCTGCGTGTGCTCGAGGGTTGCCCAACCCGCGAGCGCGAGGCGCGGATCCGACGATCCCTCGAAGAGCCCGGCGAGCCAGCCGTCGGGGGCGGGACGGCTCGCGGCTGGCCAAGCGGAGAGCGGGTCTTTGGCGCTGGCGATGGCCTCGGCGAGCGCCTCGCCCTCGAGCGCGTCGAGGTGGGCGCAGAGCTCGCGCCAGCTACGGTCCGAAGGCGGCCCGGTGACGAGGTGTCGCATCGGCCCAGTCTACCTGGCGGCGGCGCTCAGAGCGGGACGGCGACGCGGCTCACTCCTCGGCTCCCCCGGGGAGGGCGTCGGCTGCTTCGCAGGACTTACATTATGCAAGCTAAGTTGGCGGCCGTGGCAGTCGGAGGCCGTTCATGGGCCGCCGGTACGGCCGGGGACGGAGTTCATCATGTTGTCTTTTCCGCGCGGGTCGGGACGCCGCGTGGCAGCTGGGCGTCGTTCATGGCCGCCGGTACGGCAAGGGACGGAGTTCATCATGTTGTCTTTTCCGCGCGGGTCGGGACGCCGCGTGGCAGCTGGGCGTCACCTCCAGCGCACGGGCCACGCCGCGACGATTCGCGCCGCTAAGGGCACCCGAAGAGCAGGGCCTCGGTGGTCTCGCGGTTGGTCACGGCGTGGTGGACGACCACGTCGTCGCTGAGGACCGCGACGCTCGCGGTGCCCTCGGCGCCGAGCTCATGGGTGTGGACGAAGGGCGGCCCGATCGGCTGCCCGGCGTCGTCGATGGCCACGACGGACAGCGCGCCGCGGATCGCGTCGCCGGCCCAGGCGAGGGTGCTCGTGACGACGAGCCCGAAGCGGGTGGCGGTCGCCGCGAGCTGGGGGCCGTCGAAGCCCGGCTGCGGATCGGGGAACGCGTCGAGCTCGTGCCTCTCCAACAGCGCGTCGTCGTCGCCGATCACGAGCAGCTCGAGGCGCACGCGCCCGTCGGGGTCCATGCGGCCGTACAGGATCCGGAGCTGACCGGGGGCGGCCCCCTCGACGAGGACCGCGTCGGTCCCCGCGACGGACAGGGTCGTCTCCCGCAGCGCCCCGTCTCGCCAGCGCCACAGGGTCGACGTCGGCCGGGTCCCCCGCGGTCGGGACACCCACGCGAAGCCGTCTCCGTCCGCGGTCACGCTCGCGACCGACTCGTAGGTGTGGAGGAGCTCGCGCGGGTCGGAGCCGTCCTCGCGCGTCAGCACGACTTGCGCGTAGGTGACGTCGCACTCGAAGCCGGCCAGCCCGAAGAGCCACTGGCCGCGGGTCCCCGCGATCCCAGAGCACCGCAGGTCCATCGGGCAGCCGGGGACCGACACCGGCGTGTCGAAGACGGGGACGTCCTCCACGACGATCGCCTCCGCCGCGTCGAGGGTGGTGAGCGCGAGGTCCCTGCAGATCGCGAGTCGACCCTCGGCGCCCCCCGCGGTCATGCGGGCGTCCGGCAGCCGCGCCACGGCGAGCGAGGTCTCGAGCCGTCCGTCCACCACGGTCACCGGGGCGGCGTACACGTTGGACGCTCGGTCTCTACACTCCCGCTGCTCGCTGACGACGACGTGGATCGCGTCGCCGCTCGCCACGACGTGGGGGTCCCTGAACTGGCCGCAGCGATCCGGTACCCACTCGAGCCGAGCGCGGTCCCGAAGCTGGAAGTCATCGCAGAGGACCCGCACCCCCGCGTCCCGCCGGCCCGCGTCCGGAACGCCTGCGTCCCTGTTCCCAGCGTCCCTGTTCCCAGCGTCTCGGTTCCCCGCGTCCAGGGTTCCCGCGTCGGGCGCGGCTTCCGACACCCGATGCGATCGGTAGCAGCCCGCGCACGCGAGCCCGACCGCGAGGACGGCGATCGAGGCTCGTCGAGGCGCCGTCACGAGCCCCTCAGCGATCCGCGAAGCCCGTGTCGATGACCTCGCACTGGCCGTCGTCGCGCGCGCTCACGAAGCAGCGGGTGACCATCGCGCGCATGTAGTCGGTCCGGACGAGGGCCGCGTGCCGCATCCCCGGCACGATCTCCGACATCGGGTTCTGCACGAGCACGCGCGTCGCGACCTCGGTCGACCCTTCGAAGGAGAAGGTGCCGGTGACGGGCAGGTCGACCTCGTCGAAGCCCACCGTCTCGTGATCGATCGGCCGCGCGAGGCTCGCGCCGAACGCGCGGGCCCACTGCTCGCTCGCGCGGTGCGCGATCAGGGGATCGTCGACCGCCTGAAGGAAGAGGATGGGCGTCGGCGGCGCGTCGCGATCCTCGGCCGCGATCGCGTACGCGAGCGGGTCGGCGCCGTCGCCGATCGTCTCCACGACCGCGAGCATCGTGCTCGGCTGCGGCTCCACGCCCCGCAGGACCCGCGCGGCGGCGACCGCGAAGAGCCCGTGGTTCATCAGCTCGGGGTAGCCCGCGCCGCCGACGAAGAGCGCCGCCCCGGTGAGGCCGCGCGCCGACGCCGTGGTGAGGCTCCCGCTGACCGCGCCGAGCGACATGCCCATGTAGTAGCGGGTGCCCTCGTCGAGCGCGTCGCTGACGCCGAGGTTCGTCTCCACCGCGGCCTCGATCGCGGCGAGCCCGCTGAGCACGGTCAGGTGATCCGCGGCGGCCTGGCGGAAGTTCTCGCGGGTGTGCAGCGGGCTGTCGAAGTCGATGAAGTCGAGGTCCCCGCCGCCCGTCGGGCCGACGCGGTTGCCGTGGCCGGGGAGGTCGATCGCGACGAAGGCGAAGCCCTCCGCCGCGAGGTCCGCGCCGATCGCGAAGACGTCGAGGGGGTTCTGGCCGCCGCCGTGCTGGTAGAGCACGACCGGGTAGGGCGCCGTGCCGGTCGCGGGCAGCACCACGATGAAGCCCGGTCGGGTCGTCCCGTTCGGGGCGGGCCCGCCGTCCGCGTCGAGCTCCCACGCCGCGCCGTCGTGGCGGTAGTCCGGGAGCGCGAGCACGCCGCGCAGGTAGGTCGGCGCGAACGCCGGCGCGTCCTCGACGGTGGGCGCGTGGTCGGCGTCGAGGTCGGCCACCATCGCCGCCTCCGCGCTCTCGACGACGAGCGCGGGCGTCGCCGCGAGGCGCGCCTGCAGCGCGACGAGCGCGTCCGGCCCGCGCGCGAGCGCCAGCCGCAGCGCGACGTCGACGGGCACGCCGACGGCCTCGGCGGCCGCGACCTGATCGGGGTGGGGCGCGCCGCCCTCGCAGATCGGGATCGCGTGCGCGTCCCCGGCGACGCCGGCCTCGAGCGCGAGGATCACCTCGACCGCGTCGTAGGGCAGCGGGTCGCGCGGCGTCACGGTGAGGCTCGTCGAGGACACCGCCTCCACGATCACGGGGACGTCGAGCATCGTGAAGGAGCCCGAGCCGTCGCCCACGGCGACGCGCGCGTGGCTCGCGTCGACCGCGCCGGCGGGGCGGTCGAGCGGGACGACCCACGTGGGTCGGCGCGGCCAGCCGGTGATCGCCTCGATCTCGTGGGTCCACTCGAGGAAGCGCACCGCGTCGCCCGCGCGATCGTTCTCGGGCACCACGAGGTGGTCGGCGCCGATCCACGTCGGGGACGGGAAGGCGTAGGTCGTCGCGGCGTCCGCGCAGATCGGCGGAGGGGTGTCGCCCGCGTCCACCGGCGGGGTGCCCGCGTCGGTCCCCTCGCCGCCGCCATCGCAAGCGACGAGCAGCAGCGCACAAAACAACCTGCGCAATTTCACGTTCACGCCTCCACGAACTGATCGAGGCGGAGCGTCTTGCCGTCGTCCTCGCCCAGGAGCTTGAGCGACTCGCGCCGCCCGTAGTTGAACACCTCTTCGGTGCGCGCGCGGATCTGCCGTCGCTTGCGCGGCGTCCCGACCTCGTCGAGCCACGGGCGCAGGCAGTCCACGCCGAGGTTGTACTCGCCGAGGTTGCGCTCGTAGTAGGCGCCGGTCTTCAAGAGGTGCTCGCGCACGCGGCGGAACAGCGCCGAGAAGTGCTCGAGCGCCGCGATCGTCTCGGGCCCGCGCGCGAGCTCCTTGAGGAGGAACTTCTCGTCGAGGTGGTCGCCCTTCACGATCGGGTCGAGCCAGAGGTTGTAGTAGCAGCCGAGGTCGAAGTTCAGCTTCACCCGCATCAGGTCGTAGCTGCCGAAGCACGGGTAGAGGTCGCGGTAGAGCAGCATCGTCGCTTCGAAGCGGAACTGCATGAACGCGTCGTAGGTCCGCGCGCGGTCCGCGACGTCCTCGCCCGCCAGATCCCGGCGCACCAGGTCGGTCACGTACTCGCACTCGAGCGAGATGAAGTCCGAGCCCGGGCTGTAGAAGGGGTCCGGGAACGCGGCCGCGTCGCCGAGGAGCGCCCACCGCTCGGCGCCGTGGAAGAAGCGCTTCGTCGCGTAGGACAGCTGGGTGAAGCCCTCGAGGTCGAGGCCCTCGACGTCCTCGATCATCGACGCCACCGCGCGGTGCTCGCGGAGGAATTCCAGGAAGCCGTCCTTGGTGCGGATGCCGCGGCGGAAGACGTCCTTCTCGCCGACGAGCCCGACGCTCGTGACGCCGCGGCCGAGCGGGATGAACCAGATCCAGTAGCCGGGGTAGAGGAAGTGGTTGGTGCTCAGTGAGCGCGCGACCCAGCGGCTGCGGCTGCGCCAAGGCCGGTCCTGGATGGAGTCGAAGTCCCGGACGCCCTCGTAGCGACCCCACACCGACGCCATGCAGTGGTCGTCCACCGGCAGGCGCAGGTCCTTGAGCCGCGCGATCGTGCTGGCGCGGCCCGTCGCGTCGACGATCCAGCGCGCCTTCACCGGGGCGCCGTCGAGCGTGAAGGTGTGCGCGTCCAGGTCGACGTCGCGCGCGGGCGCGCCCACCCGGACGTCGACGCCGTCCGCGATGTTCATCTGCAATAGGTCTTGCTCGAACCGGGCCCGGTCGAGCTGGAAGCTCGGCGTCGGCGGCGGCCGGTCCGTCCCGAGCTCCGAGAGCCGCGTGAGCTCGCCGTCCTTGCGCTCCGTGTCGAAGAAGAAGCGGAGCCCGTTCTTCGGCAGGTGCTGGTCGTAGAGGTACGTGCTCAGGCCGAGCTTCGCGACGAGGTAGTGCGCGGCGATCTCGACCGTCGACTCACCCACCTTCCAGCGGCGGTCGCCGCTCTGCTCGACGATCATCACGGAGGCGTCGGGCGCCTCTCGACGGAGCTGACGGGCGAGGAGGTTCCCGGAGAGCCCCCCGCCCAGGATGGCCACATCCACCTGGTGCACGGCGGCTACGGTAGCTCTCGCGCCGCTCGCTCGCCACGCGCCCTCGCGGCCGCCCGGATCCCCCCGAAAAGCTGCCTCTGACAGATCGTCGAGAATGCGCGGCCGCCGTCGGGTGTGGGGTCCTCATGTCACGCGACACCTCATCGAGGTGGGCCGCCGCTTTTGGCGCGCTCGCCGTAACCGTCACCGGCGTACTCCTCGCGTTCCGAGGGGGCTCGCCGCTCGCCTGTCTCGCCGTCGTCCCGATCCTCGTCGGGCTCGTCGGCTCGAGCTTCGGGCGAACCTGGGGCGTCTTCGCCACCGTCGGCGGAGCCGCCCTCATGCTCGTCGCCTTCGGCGTCCACGAGGTCCCCGGCTGGGCCGCCATGACGGCGGTCGGCGGGCTGGCCGTCGTCTTGCCGGGTCTCTTCCGCGCCTTCCGCTTCGACGCGGTCGCCGCCTCGGCGTGGATGGTGCTGGCCGGCCTCAGCGGCAGCGCCGGCGCGCTCGCCTGGGACGAGCTCGACGAGCCCCCGGTGGCCGCCGCGCCCGACCTCGACAAGCCCGTCGCCCACGACGGCTACGGCTTCGAGGTGCGGTGGGAGAGCCGCCAGGGCGATCGCCCCTGCCACCACCGCGGGCGCTGGCGCGGCCGCGGCCGCTGGTAGAACGCTCGCTAGATCGACAGCAGGTAGTCGTAGAGATCGCGTCGCCCGTCGCGCCAGATCTGGTGGCCCAGGCCGGGGATCCGGCACGACGCGACCTCGCCCCCCGCCTCGCATCCGACGAAGCGCTGGCAGGGCGCGGGGGACCGTGGCTCGACGGTCGTCGAGCAGCCTTGTCGGGCGCGGAAGCCCTCGATCGTCGCCTCCTCGTCCGCGTGGCGGGTCGTGTCGTCCTCGCCCATCACGCTCAGCACCATGACCTCGCCCACGCACTGAGCGCTCGGCGGGTGATCCGGGTCGCAGACGCCGGGCCCGTACGAGAAGCATCGGCCGCCGCTCGGCACGATCGCGCGGATGGCGTCGCCGCGCAGGCAGCCGAGGTGGAACGCCATCTGGCCACCGTTGCTCATGCCCATCGCGAAGACGCGGTTCAGGTCGATGCAGTAGTTCGCGGCGAGGTGCGCGAGCACCTGGTCGAAGACGGTGAGGCTCGCCTCGAGGTTGAACGGCACGAAGTGCGTCTCGGCCCACTCGGGGGCGGTCCAGCCCTGCGGCGCGACCTGGATCGTCGCTCCTCCTTCGGCCTCGCTGAAGCGGTCGAAGTTGAACTGGTTCGTGTTCGAGGAGCCGCCGACCCCGTGGTAGGTGAACACGACCGGGTGCGGGCGCGCCGGGTCGTAGGGCTCCGGGACGAAGAGGTCGTAGCCGCGGTCGACGCCGTCGACGCTCGTGGTCTGATCGGTCAGCGCGCCGGTCGGCCCGGACGTCGCTCCGCAGCCCGCGCTTGGCCGCACCGGGACGACCGTCGGTCCGCCCCCCGCGTCGTCGAGGTCGGGGCCCGCGTCGGCGAGGCTGGCGTCCGCGCCGGGGCCCGCGTCGACCGCGGCCTCGCCGGCGTCCGACCCGGACGCGCCCGCGTCCCTCGTGGCGGCGTCGAGCGAGGGCGAGCCAGCGTCGACGGCTCCGGGCGAGTCGCCGCAGCCAGCCAGCGCCAGGGCGATCAGGATCGAGGTGCAGCGCATGGCGAACAGTCTCGCACGGGAGCCCGGAGCGGGCTCAGGCGGCCGCGGCGAGGATCGGGATCGCGAGGTCGAGCGCCGCGTCGAGATCGTCGAGCGCGATCATCAGCGGCGGCAGGAGCCGCACGATCGAGCCGTGCGTGTCCTTGGCGAGGACGCCGGCGGCGGCGAGGTCGTGCGCCACCTGCTTGGCCACCCGCTCGCGGTACTCGACCGCGATCATGAGCCCGCGGCCGCGCACGTCGGCGAAGCGCGCGAGCGGGAGCTCGGCCCGCAGCCGCTCGAGCGCGTGCGCGCCGAGGCGCGCTGAACGGTCGCAGAGGCCCTCGTCCTCGATCACGTCGAGCGCGGCGAGGGTCGACGCGGCGGCGAGGGGGTTGCCGCCGTAGGTCGAGCCGTGCGAGCCGGGGGTGAACACGTCCATCACCTCGCGGTCCGCGCACACGCACGAGACCGGGTACACGCCGCCCGAGAGCGCCTTGCCGAGGATCAGCACGTCGGGCCGCGCGTCCTCGTGCTCGAACGCGAACATGCGACCCGTCCGGCCGAGCCCCGTCTGGATCTCGTCCCAGGCGAGGAGCACGCGGTGGGCGAGGGTGATCTCGCGGACCCGCCGCATCCAGCCGTCGGGCGCGATGCGGACGCCGCCTTCACCTTGGACCGGCTCGAAGAGCACGCCGACGGTGCTCGGGCCGATCGCGCGCTCGAGCGCGTCCGCGTCGCCGAACGGCACGAGCGTGAAGCCCGGCGTGTAGGGGCCGAACCCGCGGCGGTACTCCGGCTCGTCCGAGAACGAGACGATGGTGGTCGTGCGGCCGTGGAAGTTGCCCGCCGCGACGACGATCTCCTGGTCGCCCTCGGCCACGCCCTTGTGCTCGAGCCCCCAGCGCCGCATCGCCTTGATCGCGGTCTCGACCGCCTCGGCGCCCGTGTTCATCGGCAGCACCTTCTCGAAGCCGGTGAGCTCCGCGATGCGCTCGAGCATCGGCCCCACGCGGTCGTTGTGGAACGCGCGCGAGGTGAGGGTGAGGCGCTGGGCTTGCTCCACGAGCGCGGCGACGATCCGCGGGTGACAGTGGCCTTGGGACACCGCCGAGTAGGCGCCGAGGAAGTCGTAGTAGCGCCGGCCCTCCACGTCCCAGAGGAAGGCCCCTTCGCCGCGACACAGCACGACGCCGAGGGGCGCGTAGTTGTGGGCGCCGAACCGGTCGGCGCGGTCGATGTGCGCTTCGGTGAGGGTCATCGATCCCCAAGTACGCACCGCCGCGGAGCGGGCCGCGGATGATGACGATGGACGGAACGACGACGCGCCCCGCCGGAGCGGAGCGCGTCGAAGGGAGAGGGGGCCGGGGGCTACTGGTCGGACGTGAGCAGGAAGGGGTAGTTGACGCCCACGGGCATCCCGCCGTCGGGCTGCGGGAAGCTCCAGCGACGCACCGCGTTGGCGATGCACGACTCGACCGAGGCGTTGGCGAGGGTGCTGCTCGCGACCGTGGAGGCCTGCACCACGCCGTTGCCGTCGACGGTCCAGCTCACGACCACGCGGCCCTCGATGCTCGGGTTGGTGCTCAGGCCCTGCTCGTAGCAGAAGCGGACCTGGTTGAGGTTGCGGCGCACGACCCGGCGGATGGCCTCGCGGCTGAGGCCGCCGCGGACGACCGCGTTGCCGCTGATGGGCGACACGTCCGCGCCGCGGCGCTGCCGGAGGGCGCCGACGCCGTGACCGTAGCGGCCGGTGCCGTTGCCGTGACCGCAGTCCCGACCGCGGCCGCAGGAGCCGATGGTGCCGAGGTTGCCCACGCCGTAGGTGCCCTGCCCGGTGCCGCCCGCGCCGCGGCCGGTGCCGCGCATGCCGAGGCCGTAGGTGCCGAAGCTGTCACCCTGCGCGTCGCCCATCAGCTCGCCGAGCGCGTTCGTGTCGTCGAAGCCGTGCGCCTGGTCGGCGCCGAAGGGGGAGGTCGGCACGTTCCACGAGCCCATGAGCGCGGCCACGGTCCCGATGGTGCTGCTGGTCGCGATGTTCTCGCGGATGCGCTCGCGCGCCATCTCGGGGGTCTCGTCGCTGCCGCGGATCGCGAACCGGCGGTTCGTCTGGGGGGCGTCGTCGCGGCCGCTGTCGCCCGACTCGCCCTCGTGGGCCTGCCCCGCGTCGCCGGCGGACTCGGTGGAGTCGGCCTCCCACTCGACGGGCTCCTCGGGCACCACCTCCGGCGCCGCGTCGAGGTACTGGACCATGCGGTCGGTCGCCGAGACCGTGTCGAGGCTGAGCGCGCTGGTGTGCGGGGGCATGAAGTAGAACATCACGAGGAAGAGCGCGTGCACGCCGACCGAGACGCCGACCCACGCGTAGCGTCGCCACACGACCGGCGCGGCGGCCGCGATGGACTTGCCGGCGAACGTCGGCCGCACGACCACGGACAGCCCGGCGTGGTCGATCTGCGCGGTCGCGCCGTCCGGGAGCGGGTAGAGCGACGCGCCCGCGAGGTCCGCGTAGGGCGTCAGCTTCCCTTCCTCCTGCAGCTCGGCGAACGTCTTCGTCGCGTCCCCGGCGCGGACCGTCCCGGTGGCGCCCGCGGGGAGGACGCAGAAGAGGCGCCCGCCCTGCTCGACCACGGCGGGGAACGCCTCGGCGACGTCCCCGACCTGCTCGATCACGACATCGCGCGGCGGGCTCACGTGCTCGACGTGGAGCACGTTCTCGCCCCACATCACGACGACCTCGACGGCGCTGTCGCTCGTCTCCACCTCGGCCGGGTTGATGGGCGGTGCGCTCGCGGTGATGCCCCAGCTCGTCTCGTTGCTCGCGTCCATGATGCTCGTCTCCCTCTTCCGGGCGCGCTCGACGCGCACCCCTCCATCGTCCTCGGTGACCGGGCTGGCCTTCGCGCCCTCGGCGGGCCGCCCTCTCACCGTTCTCGCGAGTTCCGACAGCGGCCTCGGGGGGAGGTTCCGGGCGGGGTTCGAAAAAAGATCGGCGCTCGGCCCGCCTCGAACGCCTCGGAAACTGGAGTAGCCTGCCGCGATGCGCGACGAGCTCCTCCTCTACTCCACCGGCGCCTACGCCTATCTGCGCGACGCGCTGCTCGGCGAGGGGCGCGTGGCCGGCGCGATCACCCGGACCGACTTCCCGGACGGCGAGCGCATGTTCCGCATCGGCGAGAACGTGGACGGCCGCGAGGTCGTGCTCGTCGGCGGCACCCTCGACGACGCCTCCACGCTCGAGCTCTACGACCTCGCGACGGGGCTCGTGACCGGAGGCGCCCGGCGGCTGACGCTGGTGCTCCCGTACTTCGGCTACTCGACCATGGAGCGCGCCGTCCGCGCGGGCGAGATCGTCACCGCGAAGTGCCGTGCGCGGCTGCTCTCCTCGATCCCGCCAGCCTCGTACGGCAACCGCATCCTGATGCTCGATCTCCACTCCGAGGGCATCCCGCACTACCTCGAGGGCGAGATCCGCGGCTTCCACGTCTACGCGAAGGAGATCGTCAAGGACGCGGCGCGCGAGCTCGCGGGGCAAGACTTCGTGCTCGCGTGCACCGACGCGGGCCGGGCGAAGTGGGTGGAGTCGCTCGCCAACGACCTCGGCGTGACGGCGGCGTTCATCTTCAAGCGGCGGCTGTCGGGGGCCGAGACGGAGGTGCTCTCCACCTCCGCGCAGGTCGAGGGGCGCACGGTCGTGATCTACGACGACATGATCCGGACCGGCGGCTCGCTCCGAAAGGCGGCGCTCGCGTATCGCGACGCCGGCGCGACGCGCATCTTCGCCATCGCCACGCACGGCGTCTTCCCGGGCGACTCCTACGATCGGCTCATGGCCTCGGGGCTCTTCGAGCGCATCGTCGTGACCGACTCGCACCCCCGCGCGCGCGAGCTCGCGAGCGGGTCCCTCGACGTGCGCAGCGTGGCGGGCGTGTTCAGCCCGCACCTGGCGGTCTGACCGCGAGTTGGCCTCGCCCACGCGCCTCGGGTCATACTCGCCCTCCCGATGCGTCGCCTGGGTCCTCTCGTCGTCCTGTTCGCGCTGTGCGTCGCCGCTCCGGCCTCCGCGCAGTCGGTCCGGCTGGATCAGTACCGCGCGGCGCAGACCCCGACGGATGGCTTCTCCCTGTCGCGGCCCAACGCGCACGGGCACCTCTCGTTCGGCGTCCGGCTGGACGTCGACTACGCGCTGAACCCGCTCGTCTATCAGCTGCGCGCGTCGGACTCGTCGACGGAGATCTCCCCGATCGTCGAGCACCTCCTCGCGGGCCAGCTCGGCGTCTCGTTCAGCCTGTTCGAGCGCATCGTCCTCTTCGTCGGCCTGCCCGTGCACCTGGTGATGGAGGGCACGCAGATCGACGGTCAGCCGCGCGCCGACGGAACGAGCCTGGGCGACCTGGGCTTCGGGGTCCGGGGTCGGCTCTTCGGTGAGGAGGACGACCCGTTCGCGCTCGCGCTGCAGGTGTCGGGCACGGCCCCGACGGCGCAGGCCGCGCGCTTCCAGAGCCGCTTCGCGGGGGAGGGCGACTGGACGATCCATCCCGAGCTGCTGTTCGAGATCCGGATCGCCGAGATCGTTCGCATCACCGGCAACGCGGGCGCGCTGGTCCGGCGCGAGCAGGACTTCGGGCGGCTCCGCGTGGGCCACGAATTCACGTGGGGCGGCGCGTTCACCGTCGCGGTGGTGCCCGACACGTTCGAGCTGACGATCGAGTCCTGGGGCGCGTCGGCGCTCGACTCGCGCTTCGGCGACGCGCAGGTCTCGCCCATCGAGCTCGTGGGGGGCCTCCGCGTGCTGCCGGTGGAGGGCATGACGATCGGCGCCGCCGCGGGGACCGGCGTCGCGCGCGGCTACGGCGCCGGGGACTTCCGCGCGATCTTCACGCTCGGCTACGCGACCCCCGGCGAGCGGCCGGTCGGCGATCGCGATGGCGACGGCTTGAACGACGACGTCGACCAGTGCCCCGACGAGCCCGAGGACGCCGACGCGTTCGAGGACGACGACGGGTGCCCGGACCCGGACAACGATCGAGACGGCATCCTCGACGGCCCCGACGCGTGCCCGAACGAGGCCGAGGACATGGACGGCCTCGGGGACGAGGACGGCTGCCCGGAGGAGGACTTCGATCAGGACGGCGTCCCCGACGTCACCGACCGATGCCCGACCGTACCGGGGATGGCGAGCGCACCTCGTCCCGAGTGCACGGGCTGCCCCACCTGCGAGGAAGAGCCGCCGCCGCCGGTCTACGAGCCGCCGCCGCCCCGCCCCGAGCCCGCGCCGCCGGTCGGCCCGCGCGTCCTCTTCGACATCGGCCGGCACGAGCTGCGCCCGAGCGCACGAGCCTCGCTCCAGCAGCTCCTCGAGTATTTCCAGGCGCACCCCAACACCACCGTGATCGTCGAGGGCCACGCCGACTTCCGCGGCAACGAGCCCGACAACGACATTCTCAGTCGACAGCGCGCCCGCCGCGTCGTCGTCTGGCTGTTCAATCACGGCATCGAGCGCTCCCGCATGATCGGCGTCGGCTGCGGCGAGGCCTACCCCGCCGAGCCCAACGCCACCCGCGCCGGCCGCCAAGCGAACCGCCGCGTCGAGCTGCGCCCGTCGTCCGGCGCCCCCGCCGACCGCCCAGGCTGCACGCCGATCCTCCGCTGACCGAGGGGGGGTCGCGTCCAGCGCGCCCACGCCGCCGGCTCAGGGTCGGGGACGCCCACGCCGCCCGCTCAGGGTCGGGGACGCTCAGGGTCGGGGACGCTGTTCATCTTGTTGTCTTTTCTCCGCGTCGCGCACCGGACGCCGCCGGCTCGGGTCGGGGACGCTGTTCATCTTGTTGTCTTTTCTCCGCGTCGCGCACCGGGTGGAGCGGCCGAGGGTGTCAGAGATTTCGTGTACGGCGCTGGCGGCAGTGGTTCATGAGTGAAAGCGGTCCTCGAAGAGGATGGCGAACTGCAAGCGAGCCTGCCCCCATGTGCGACGATCCTGGTGACCCCAGGTCTTCATCGCATTGCGGATGGCGAGATACAAGAGCTTGAGGGCGGCCTGCTCCGTGGGCATGTGGCCACGGGTCTTGAGCGTCTTGCGGAGCATCCGGTTCAACGCCTCGATGGCGTTCGTCGTGTAGACCGCGCGACGGATCTCGGTAGGGAACGTCAGGAAGGGGATGACCTCGGCCCAGCGGTCCCTCCAGACCTTGGCGACCATGGGGTAGCGACGGCCCCATTTGGCGTCGACCGCGTCCAGGGCGCGTTCGGCCTCCTCCGCGGTTGCGGCGTTGTAGACGGCGCGCAGGTCGCGGCAAACCGACTTGCGATCGTTCCAGCTCACGTAGCGGGTCGAGCTGCGGATCATGTGCACGATGCAGGTCTGGAAGACGGTCCGCGGGAAGGCCGCCTCGACCGCCTGGGGGAGTCCTCGCAGCCCGTCGGCGCACAGCACGAGGATGTCTTCGACCCCCCGTTGCTTGAGCTCCTCGAGGATGGCGAGCCAGAACTTGGCGCCCTCGGTCTGCTGCACCCACATGCCAAGCACCTCTTTGTCGCCCTCCATCGAGACGCCCACGACGAGGTACACGGCTTGGTTCTTCACCGACGACTGGTCGCGGATCTTCACCACTAGCGCGTCCAGGTAGACGACCGGGTACAGCCGCTCGAGGGCACGGGATTGCCACGCCTTCAGCTCGTCGATCACCGCGTCCGTCGCGCGGCTGATCAGGTCCGGGCTCACGTCGACGCCGTAGACCTCGGCCAAGTGCGCGCGGATCTCCCGCGTGCTCATCCCGCGCGCGTACATGGACACGATCTTGTCGTCGAACCCGTCGAAGTGGCGTTGGTGCTTCGGGATGATCTGCGGCTCGAACGTCCCGTCGCGATCGCGAGGGACGCGCACCTCGATGGGGCCCTGATCCGTCCGCACCGTCTTGCGGCCCGCGCCGTTGCGACGATTCGTCTGGCTCGGCACCGGCGCCTCCCCGGGCTCGTAGCCGAGGTGGTGGCTGAGTTCCGCTTCCATCGCGCGGCTCACCAGCGCGGTCGTCAGCTGCTTCAGCAGGCCATCCGCGCCGATGAGGTCCTCGGGCGACTGGTAGTCCCCCAGCAGCTCGTCGAGGAGCTCAGGCCTGATCCGCGGGCGCTCCTTCGGCGGCTTGGGCGAGATCGAGCCCTTCTTCTTCTTCTTGTCGTCGGTCATCCGGGTCTCCTCCGGTCAGAGAACCGTCAGGCCGAACACGAAATTCCAGACACTCCCGAGCGGCCGGGGACGCTGTTCATTTTTTGTCTTTCTCCACGCAACCCACCCGCGCGCGCACCGATGAGACGCACATGCCTCAACACGCCGTCACTGGCCACCGTGGCCATCCATCTCTCGCTTGTCGACGTTTCCATTCCTCGCGATGACGTCGACCGTCGCTACTCCTCGACGCCATTCGGACGCCACGAACGTTGGGACTGGAAGGGCTGCTGGGCGCTGATGTCGCCACACCCACCAGCGCCGTACCTCTCGCTCCAGCCTGCTCTTCTTCCATGCCGCTTGCGCGCCAGTTCCACGTTCGAGGGACGCGACCTCGCTCGCCCGCCACCGCCCAGCGATCTACACGGTGAAGCCGGAGTCGTCTCAGCCGGATGGTTGCCTACCACCACCGAAACCCCGTCGCCGCAGGCGTGGTGCTACGACCGAGCGACTCCACGTGGACGAGCCATCGAGTCTTCCTTCGGCTCGACCCCGCCCCGCGCTGGTTCGACGTGGAGTGGGCGCTCGACGTCTGCGGGTTCCGAGACACGGCCGCGGGCCGGCGGCGCTTCGACGAGTTCGTGATGGAGGTCGCTCTCGATGACCTCCCGTGGATCAGCCATGACCCGGACCCTCGGGACCGATGCCTCGACCTTCCCGGGGACCCGGCGGGCCTTCACGAGCTCATTCGGGTGGGTCGCGAGCTGGGCAACATGGGACCCGCGGAGCCGATCGACTCGCGCACGCGCGCGGTGGTCAGGGTTCGCGTGGCCATCGCTCACGTCGCCACGCGCGACCTCGGCATCCGTCACGTCGACGTGGCTCGTCGACTTGGCGTGACCGCTGGGGCGCTGTCCAACGCCTTGGCTCATTTTCGAGACGATGACGAGGTGTGCGCGCTGACCGATCGCCTGCGCGAGCGATGGGGAAGCGAAAACACAACATCATGAACAGCGTCCCCAAGTCCTCGGGCTGGGAGTGAGCGCGCTCACGGGCGGCGATTGCACCCCATAGCAGCGCGTGAGAAGTACGACTTCCAGCATGCTGAAAGTTGTACTTCCGACTTTGGTTCTGGTGGTTGGGGCGGGCTGCGCTACCGAGGCGCCCACCACCTCGTGCGACGCGTTCGCGGAGTCGGGGCCGTACGTGGCGGGGGTGCGCACGCTCGACGTGGACGGGGTGCTCGTCGAGGTCTGGTACCCGGCCGACGCCTCGGCGGCGGGGACGCCGGTCGAGACCTACGACATGCGGGACGCGCTGCCCGAGGCGATGCGGGACCAGATCCCTGCCGACGCGCCGACGCAGTTCACGACGCTCGCCCACCGGGACGCGCCCAACGCGGACGGAGTCTTCCCCCTCGTCTTCTTCAGCCACGGGCTCGGCGGCTTCCGGCAGCAGTCCAGCTTCCTCACCGCGCACCTCGCGACGTGGGGCTTCGTGGTCGCCGCGCCGGAGCACGCCGAGCGGAACCTGGCCGCGGTGCTGGCCAACGAAAGCCTCTCCGACGAGGCCATCCCGCAGATCCAGGCGGCCCTCGAGGCGCTCCGCTCCGACCCCCACGTGGACGCGTCTCGCGTCGCGGTGATGGGCCACAGCGCGGGCGGCGGCGCGGTCGCGGCGCTCGTCGACGACGAGGCGTTCGGCGCCCGGACGTGGATCTCGCTCGCCTCCATCGCGGCGCCCCGCCGCGCGGTCCCCGGGCTGCTCATGGGGGGCGACAACGACGCCATCGCCGTCCCCGAGACCGTCGCGCGGACCTTCGAGGACACGTTCGAGGACGGCGCGCACCCGGACAACCGCTACGTGTCCATCGCGCGCGCCGGCCACCTCGCCTTCAGCGACATCTGCCTGATCGGCCGCGAGCGCGGCGGCGTCCTGCAGATCGCTCAGGACTCCGGTCTCGAGATCAGCGACCTCGTCGTGACCCTCGCGACCGATGGCTGCGGCCCGGACGACCTCCCGGCCGAGGAAGCCTGGCCCGTGATCCGTCACTACACGACCGCGACGCTCCGCGCGCACCTGCTCGACGCGCCCGCCGAGGGCCTCGATGCCGATGTCGGCGCCTGCTTCGAGGGTCTCGTCACCACCGATCGGAGCGCCCCATGAAGATGTCCCTGTCCCTCTTCGCAGTTCTGCTCGTTGCCTGCAGCGGCTCCTCCGGCACGGACGCGGGCGCACCCCCGCCCAGCGGTCTCGACGCCGGTCCCACGGGAGCCGACGCAGGCCCGCCGCTCCCCGGCGTCGACTCTGGTCCCATCCCCCAGATCGACGCCGGGGGGGCCGGCGGTTTCGACGCCGGCCCCGGCGGCTTCGACGCCGGACCCGGCATGACGGGCTCGGACGCGGGCCCCGGGACGAGCACCGCCGGCGGCGACCCTCGCCCCGGCTACGTGGGCTGCGGCGACACGAGCTGCATGGCGCCTCAGGTCTGCTGCGTCGGCCTGTCGGGCGCGATGTGCACGGCGGCGTCGGGCTGCAGCGGCGGCTTCAGCGCCGCGGGCACCTGCGACGGCCCCGAGGACTGCAGCGGCGGCTCCGAGGCGTGCTGCGTCCACTTCGGGATGTTCGACCCAATGAACGGCGCGTTCTGCCGCGCCGGCGGCTGCCCCTCCGGTGACAACGAGCTTTGTCAGCGAGACTCGGACTGCGGCAGCGGGACGTGCGTCGCGTGCGTGCCGCCGACCGGCGGCGTGCTCGACGTGACCTACGGCATCTGCAGCGCCGACGGCCGCTGCCCGAGCCCCTACACGATGGCGCCATGACGCGGCGCCTCACCGCGCTCGTCGGTGTCCTCGCGCTCGGCTGCGCGACGCCCGCCGAGGCCGGCGCGCCGGTCCTGCCGGGGCGAGGCATCGGCGCCGTCCGCCTCGAGATGACCCTCTCCGACGTGCGAGCCGCGCTCGGCGAGCCGCGCGGCGCGCTGGTCACCAACCGCATCGGCTTCGCCCGCTTCGACGGAGAGCTCGAGATCGTGTTCACGTCGCCCGAGGCCGACACGTTGACCGACGACGCCATCGTCGTGGGCATCGGCGCCTCCGAGGGCGCCGACCTCGCCGGCGCGGTCGTGCCGGGCGCCTCCCGCGCCGACATCGAGGCCGCGATGGGCCCTGCGCCGGACGTGATCGAGAGCCTCGAGTTCTACCCCGAGGGCCTGAGCCTCGAGTACGACGGCGACGTCGTCCTGCGGGTCGGCGTCATCGCGCCCTACGAGCGCTTCGCCGAGGTCCCCGCGATGACAGGGGCGACCCGATGAGGCGCGCGCTCGTCCTGGCGCTGCTCCTGCTCCCCGCGGTCGGCGCGCGCGCCGACGTCGACGTGGACGGCACGCGCGTCGAGGTCATCGACCCACACCTCCACCCGGGCACGTTCGGCCGCATCGCGGAGCGAGGCCGCGGCTTCATCGTCGACGGGCTGCCGCCGTTCGCGCGCCTCTACGCCCCGGCGCTCATCGATCGGCTCCTCGATCCGTGGGCTCCCCACATCGGCATCCGCGCGCAGGCCGACTGGGCGGGCATCGACCAGGTCTTGCTGCTCGCCGTCTACACCCCGCAGACCACCGGCTTCTTCGAGAACGCGGCGCTCGACGAGCGACTCGCCGCGCCACGGAACGCCGACGGATGGGCGCGCGGCCTCGCGAGCGTGCGCTTCGACGTGTGGAGCCCCGAGAACCTCGAGCACCTCGAGTCCTGGCTCGAGGCCCACCCGGAGCGCTTCGCAGGCATCAAGCTCGCGCACGCGCACCAGGCCGTCACGTTCGACGACCCCGAGTACCTCGGCGTGTACGACGTCGCGGCGCGGCAGGGCGTCCCGGTGCTCCTGCACACGGGCTTCTCCCCGTTCCCCGGCTCGCAGACCGACCCCGCCTACTACGACCCGAGCGGCCTCGCGGCCGTGATCGAGGCGTACGACGGAGCGCACGGTATGGGACGCGTCGACTTCGTCCTCAGCCACGTCGGGCAGGGCGACGCCCGAGCCGTGGCCCACGCCATCGAGCTCGCCGCGGCGCACGACAACGTCTGGCTCGAGCTCAGCGCGCTCGGCCGGCCGACCCTGATCGACGCGTCCGGCGAGCCCGCGACGTCGAGCGAGCCGCAGTACCCGTACGTGCTCGAGCAGGTGCTCGCGCGCGACCTCGTCGACAGGACGATGTTCGCGACCGACGGACCGCAGTTCAGCGGGATGATGCGCCGCTACGTGCAGACGATCCTCGGGGGCCTGCGGGACGCCGGGTACACGGTCGAGCAGATCGCGGCGGTGATGGGCGGCAACGCGCGCGCCCTCTTCTTCGAGCGGCGGCCGTGAACCTCGCGGCGCAGGAGGACGATGTGGAGCACGGGCGTTGGCTGCTCATGGTGGCGGCGTGGATGGCGGGCTGTGACGGCTCGGCGATGATGGACCCCGACGCGGGAGCGGAGTCGACGCGCGCGTCGATCCAGGGCGAGGTGACCTACTCGGGCTCGGCCGACGGCTCGCTCCTCATCGGGGTGTTCCCATGGGACGAGGCGCATCCGTCCCAGCCGATGGGGCCGCCCGCGGACTTCGTGCCTGTCGACACCCCGACCTGGCCGCAGCCCTTCGAGCTGCGCTCGATCCGACCCGGCGCGTACTTCGTCGGGGCCGTGCTCGACGTCGGTCGGGACAGCCCGACGATCCCGGGGGCCGAGGACCTCGCGGTGTATGGAGATCGCCTCGAGCTGGTCGCAGGAGACGACCTCGTGATCGACCTCGCGCTCCCGAGCGAATGACGTACGCTGCCCACTCGATGGGTGACCTCGACGAGCTCGTCAAGGTGTCCGTGCTCGCGAAGATGAGCGGGGTCCCGGCCGCGACGATCAAGCACTACGTGCGCGAGGGCCTGCTCCCGGAGCCGGTCCGCACCAGCCGGAACATGGCCTACTACGACCCCGGCCTGGTCGACAGGATCCAGCGCATCAAGGAGCTGCAGCGCACGCGCTTCCTGCCGCTCAAGGTCATCAAGGCGGTCCTCGACGAGTCGGAGCTCGACAACCAGGACGAGACCGTCGCGGCGACCATCGCGCGCGTCCTCGATCAGACCGAGGGAGAGGAGCGCACCAAGGCCGAGCTCCTCGCCTCGGGGGTGGTCCCCGCGCAGCTCGAGATGCTCCTGCAGCTCGGCGTGGTGCGGCCCGTCCCGGATCGCGAGGAGGAGACCTACAAGGGCGACGACGTGGAGATCCTCCGCGTCCTCGGCGCCGCGCGGAAGGCCGGGCTGACCGAGGGGATGCTCCCCGTCGAGATCCTCGCGGACTACGCGCGCGCCCTGTCCAAGCTCGTCGAGGTGGAGCTGTCGCTCTTCCGCGACGGCGTGCTGCCGGACGTGAGCGCGGATCGACTGCCCGCGCTCACCGAGTCGGCGGTGACGCTGAGCGAGCGCCTCGTGGTGCTCATGCGCCGCAAGATGCTCCTCCCCACGCTCCGCGCACTGGCCGAGCGCCCGCGCAGCCGGCCCCCCGCGGCCGACGACGACGCGGACTCGGACGAAGACGAGGGCTCGGACGAGTGATCCTCAGCGCCACTCGGCGCTGAAGAGCTGCGCGCCCGACGAGGGCAGCGGCGTCACGGAGAACGACGCCGCGTCCTCGGTCAGCACCAGCAGCACGCCGACGGTCACCGCCGCGCCGAGGAGCCCGATCCCCCCGACGAGCCCTCCCGCGAGCGCGCCGTCGTCCAACGCGAGCGCCAGCGTGGCGGCGATGATCGAGAGCCCGACGGCGCCGCCGCCGACGAGCGTGAGCACGCCCGCGAGGCGCAACAGATCGCGGTCGTCCCAGTCGATCCGGACGCCCGTGGGGCCGTCGACCCCGAGCGGCGCGTCGAAGCGATGCAGGTGGTCGCGCCGCCGGACCGCGAGCCCGAGGTGGGTCTGCGGCAGGTCCACGTCGCAGGGCGCCACGCACAGCTCCGAGTAGCGCCCCGGCGGCGCGGCGCGCACGGCGATCGCGCCGCCGCTGTCGTCGAGCACGGGGTCTTGCATGTAGAGCACCTGCAGGTCGGGCACGTTGGCGCGGAAGCGCACCGTCGCCGGCGCGAGGTCCACCGGCGCCGGCGGGTCCGGCACCTCCTGCGCCGCGGCGGGCGCGGCGGCTAGCAGCAGCGCCAGCGTCGACGCCGCGAGCCTCATCCGTGCATCGCGAGGAAGTAGATGGTCAGCCCGAAGACCGCGACCATCCCGGCGGTCTCGACCCAGTTGACCTTCCCGTCGTCCTGCACGCTCTTCCACAAGAGCAGCATCGGCGGGAACGCGAGGAGGACCACGCTGGTCGTCTCGCGATCGATCGCGAGCACGCCGCCGGCGGACGGGATGACCCCCGTCTGCGCGAGGATCGCCATCAGGATCATCACCGACGGCAGCACCACGAACGGCACCTGCGTGATCGAGCCCGACACGTTCGCGAGGGCGATGTCGTACATCTTCTTCGCGTGCGCGGTGGCGATCATCACGTACGCGCCGGCGCCCGCGAAGAGGCTCAGGAGGATCGCGCTGACCATCTCGGGGTAGCCGGCCGCCTCGAGGCCGCTGCACAGCGTGTCGGCGAAGTCGCCGACCGCGTGGCCGCCGAGCAGCGAGGTCACCGCGCCGAGCAGGCCGTAGCCCGCGATGACGCCCCATCCCGGCGGGTCCTTCTTCGGGGGGTCGTCCGCGTGGGGGACCTCCTCCTCCGAGATCGCGGTCGGCTTGGAGAAGCGCTTGATCATCTGCGAGGTCGCGACGACCTGGACCAGGAGCAAGCAAACGCCGATGACGTAGAGATCGACGACGCCGAAGGCCTCGCCCTCGTGCTCGCCGGTCTGGAACAGCATCATCAGGACCATGAGGAAGCCGGTCGCGAGGAAGACCCCGCCGCCGGCCGCATACAGATCCGTGCTCACCTTGATCAGCGGCTCGGGGAGGCGCGCGCCGCCGCCCGCGTCGCGCGGGAGCAGGCCGCTGTAGACGCCGAACATGAGCGCGTTGACGTGGAGCGTGAGGGCGACCACCACGAACGCGATCCGAGGGGCGGCGGCCACCACGAACCCGAGCATGACGATCTCGGGGATGTTGCTCGCGAGGCCCGCGATCGTGCCGGCGACGAACTGGTTCCAGTCCAGGCGCTCGCCCACGCCCTCGACGCACTTGATCATCGCCTCGCAGCTGCCGAACACGACGCCGAGGCCGCCGACGGCGAGCAGCGCCGCGATCACCCAGCTCGGGCCGACGTGCGCGTGCTCGAGCCCGTAGCCCGCGCCGCACAGCACCACGCCCACGACGAGGACGACGATCCACGTCTTGCTGTCTCCGCCACCACCACCGGACATCCGCGGACCCTACTTCATCGGCCCGGGGTTGGTCAGCGGTGATCACCTCGCGGGCGTGGGCGCCTCGGCCGGGAGCGCACCGTGCAGCGCCTCGTAGCGGCGCACGATCTCTTGCACCCGCTGCTGGATCTCCGCCTGGTGCGTGCGGATGTCGTACTCGGCCCGCACCGCGGCGGTCTCGTACGAGTCGTAGATCCCGAGCGTGCCGCCCACGACCAGGGTCAACAGGTGGTTGTCGCCGGTGGCGCGCCGGACGCCGTCCGCGATGGTCATGGCGGCCTGGACGTGTGCGAACGCCAGCCCGAGGTCGCGCTCGATCACCGGCGTGTTCGGGCGCTCCGGCGTCGGCCCGAGGCCGCGGTGCTCGAGCTGCCCGAGCTTCGCGAGCGCGAGCGGGTCGGCGAGGTCGAGGGCGCCGAGGCGGATGTAGCGCACGAACGTCGGGTCGTCGTTGGTCTGCGCCGCCTCCATCGCCAGCCGGTACAGCCCCGCGGCCGCGTCGAGCAGCGAGCGCTGCGGCGAGCAGGCGCGGGCGCGGCTCTCGTCGGCCTCCATCTCGCGGTACTCCTGCCACGCCGCGCGCCGCTCGCCCGGCTGGCTCGCCGGCCGCGTCACGGGGCCGCCGCAGAGCTCGGTCCAGAACGCGGTGTCGTAGGTCACGGCGGCGGCCGGCGCGGGTGCCTCGGGCGCAGGTGCGTCGTCGCTCTCTCCCGAAGCGCCGCAAGCGAGCGCGGGACCGAGCACGAGCGCGAGCGCGACCGCGGTCGCGAGTGGACGACGATGAGCCGGCATCGCGCGAAGCCTACCGCAAGCCTCACGGCGCGTGAGCGAGGGCCCAGAGCGCGACGCCGGTCGGGTGGGGGTGACACGGGAGCTCGGGGCCGAGCGGGAAGCAGCCCTGCGCGTCTTGGCTGTCGAGCAAGGACTCGAGCCAAGCGGGCTCCATCGCGCTCGCGAACCCCAGGTGCCCGAGCATCGCGAGCCGCTCGTAGAAGAGGTCCGAAGGGACCGGGTCCGCCCGTATCTCGGCCACGAGGTTCACCGCGAAGGTCTTCCGGCGCGCTTCGACGTCGAGGTCGAGGTCGCAGCCGACCCAACGCGCGAACAGGAGGGTGACGGCCTGATGGGTCAGGACGTAGCCCCAGCGGTCGTCGAGCTCGAGGTAGTCGATGCAAGGCGCGGTGACGGCGCACGCCAGCACCTCCTCGAGACAGATCCCGACGCGACCGTCCTCGAGCACGTCGGCGGGGTCGGGGGTCGTCGCGCTCGGGACGAGGCCGTCGAGGGTGCCGGCGTCGAAGGCGGGGTGATCGATGTCGAGGAGGAACCCGTACCGCTCGAGGTCGCTCGGCCGCGGGCTGTCGCGCCTCGCCTCCGCCACTTCGAGGGCGCGCGCGTCGTCCCGGACCGCCCCGAAGATCTGCATCGCGATCACCACGTCGACGCCCATCTCGGCGTCGGTCACCTCGAGGTAGTCGAGCGCGCGGTGGGCCGCTGGCCCGACGCGATCGGCGCGCGCGGGCTCTCCCCCGACGGGCTCGAAGACCCCGGCCGTCTCCATCGCGCAGCCTCCGCAGAGCACGAAGGCGAGCGCGACGGCGGCGGCGCGCGGAGGCACGCGAGCCTCAGCAGTCGTGGCCGTAGAAGTTGATCGAGTAGTTGATGCAGCTCGCGCCGCTCACGTACACGACGTGGACGTAGTAGTCGAAGCTGTCATCGGAGGTGTAGTTGTCGCTCTGCCTCACGGTGACGGTCTCGGTGTGACCGCTCGTGTTGTGGGTGGTCGACGACCCGGCGCCGGTGCCGCAGGTCGAGCCGCGGTACACGAAGAGGTCGTAGTCGACGCCCGCGGGGACGGTCAGGCGAATCTGGTGCTCGATGCTGGTCGGGCAATCGGAGCCCTCGTGGACGCGCGCCCGGAACCAGCGATCGTTGTTGTCGGTGAAGCTGTTGAACGAGTCCCAGCCGGTGCTGCCAGGGCAGATGAAGCCGCAGCTGGTGTCGCCGTCGTAGGTGCCCGCGCTCGAGCCGCCGCCGCAGTTGCCCGCCGTGGCGGAGTGGTCGACCTCGCAGCCGTTCGTCTCGTTGCCGTCGCAGTTGGATCGGCCGGCGGAGCAGGTGTTGAGCCCGCAGACGCCGGAAGAGCAGCTCGCTCCGCCGCCCGGGCGCGAGCACGGCGTCCCGCAGCTCCCGCAGTCGGTCAGGGTGTTCAGCGGACGCTCGCAGCCGTTCGGGTGGCTCGCGTCGCAGTTGCCCCAGCCGCCATCGCACGTGGTGATGCGGCAGGTGCCGGACGAGCAGCTCTCGTCGGCGTGCGCGAGGTTGCAGCTCACGCCGCAGCCGCCGCAGTTGCTCAGCGTGTTCAGCTGTGTCTCGCAGCCGTTCGAGGCGTCGCCGTCGCAGTCGTCCCAGCCCGCCGCGCAGCTCGTGATCACGCAGGCGCCCGTGGCGCAGGTGCCGGTCCCGTGCGCAGGAGCGCAAGGCGTGTTGCAGTCACCGCAGTGCGTCGCGGTGTTGGTCGGCTGCTCGCACCCCGGGAGGCCGTCGCAGTTGGCCAAGCCCGGCGAGCAGCCGGTCAGCGTGCACACGCCGCTCGCGCAGGACGTGGAGCCGCCGGCCATCGTGCAGGGGATGCCGCAGCCCGCGCAGTCGGTGTTGGTCCGGGTGCTCGTCTCGCAGCCGTTGGTGCCGATGAGGTCGCAGTCGGCGTAGTCGGAGCGCGTGCACGTCACGATGCGACACGTCCCCGTCGAGCACTCCCCGATCGCCGCGCTCGGGGCGCAGAGCATGCCGCAGCCTCCGCAGTCCGAGTTCGTCGTCGTCGACGTCTCGCAGCCGTTGATCGGGTTCATGTCGCAGTCGCCGCGGCGCGGGTTGCAGGTCCCGATCTCGCACGTCCCCGTCGAGCAGTCGCCGACCGCGAAGGCGGGGTTGCAGCCGACGCCGCAGCGCCCGCAGTCGGTGAGCGTGTTGAGCGGCGTCTCGCAACCGTTGGCGGCCATCCCGTCGCAGTCGCCCCAGCCCGGCATGCACATCCCGATGCCGCAGGTGCCGCTCGAGCAGTCGCCGGTCGCGTTGGCCGGCGCGCAGCCGATGAAGCAGCCGCCGCAGTGCATCTCCGTGTTGGTCCGCGTCTCGCAGCCGTTCTCGGGCATCGCGTCGCAGTCGCCGAAGCCGGGCT
Source organism: Sandaracinaceae bacterium (assembly GCA_020633195.1). Lineage (GTDB taxonomy): Bacteria > Myxococcota_A > Polyangia > Polyangiales > Sandaracinaceae > JACKEC01. The sequence continues at coordinate 182,482 of JACKEC010000023.1, forward strand.
CGCACTCGACGTTCTCGCAGACGCCAGCCGCGGAGCACTCGGCGCGCGCGACGTGCTCGCCGCGGGGGCAGAGCAGATCGCCCTCGTCGATCGCGCCGTCGCAGTCGTTGTTGTTTCCGTCGCAGATCTCGACCGCCGACTCGTTCGTGTTCGGGTCGCTCTCGTCGCAGTCCCAGCCGAGGCAGCCGACGCCCATGCCGTGCAGGTCGCCGTCGGCGTCGACGCAGCAGCGCTCGCCGACGGGCGCGCACACCGGCTCGGGCGTCATCGTCGTCGGGTCGCTCACGCAGTCGAAGCGCGGCGGGCACTCCGGGAGGTCGGGGTTGCAGTCCGGGAGGCAGACGAAGTCGCCGGTGCCCAGCCGGGAGCAGAGCAAGCCGTCGTTGCAGTCCGCGTCGACGCCGCACTCGGAGCAGGCCTCACCGTCGGTGATCACCCCGCCGTCGTAGCCGGCGTCTCTCGGGCCCGCGTCCACGCCCGCGTCGTCCACCGCACCCGAGTCCTCGCCGGGCGGGGTCGTCGCGTCCATGCGCACCGGGCCGGAGTCGACCGTGCCGGGGCCGCCGCCGTCCGCGCAGCCGACCGCGCCGAGCGCAGCCAACAAGAAAACCATCCGCCGCAACGAAGCCATCCCTAGCCTCCAGCCGGGCAGTCTAGCGCAGCCGCGAGGCGGTGCGCAGATCCCGAACACCAGATTCCGGTCAGCTGCTCTGCTCGAGCTTCTCGAGGGCGTCCTCGAGCTCGGGCACGGGCTCGTCGAAGCGGACCGCGAGCAGGTACTTCCAGAGCCCGTCCGGGTCCTCTTCGTTGACCTGCACGCGCACGATCTCCCCGGCCGCCGTCCGCGGCTCCGAGCTCGGCACGGTCAGGGTCAGCTCGACCCGCTCGCCCGCCTCGAGCTGCGCGCCCACCACCACCAGCACGCCCGTGAGGCTGATGTTTCGGCTGATGGCCAGCATGTAGACGTCTTCGCCCTGCTTCAGCTCCACGGGCACCCAGAGCGCGTGCCTCTTCGCGCTGCGTCGCTCGTCCGACATGTCGGCATCTTACGCGCTTGTGCTTGCGTTCGACACCACCGGCGATCTACCTCTCGACCCATGCGAACGTATCGTTGGTGGGCGGCGGCCATCCTGGTCGTCTCGGCGGTCCCTGGCTGCGGGCACGACTGGGAGCCCGACTACAATCAGCTCCACTCGGAGCACGAGCAGACGCTCGGCGAGCTGCGCGACGCGCAGGCTCGGATCAGCGAGCTCGAGGCACAGAACCGAGAGCTCAGCGGGGTGCTGGAGTCGCAGGGCGCGGATCTCACGGATCTCAACGCGCTGCGCGAGCGCCTGCAGGCCGAGCTGGCCGCGGCGCGCACGCGCGAGGAGTCGAACCGCGCGCGCCTCGACTCGCTGCGTCGCATGGCGATGGCGTTCCGCGAGATGGTGGCCGCGGGGCAGCTCCGCGTGCGCATCGTCCGCGGCAACATGGTCGTCGAGCTGCCCGAGGGCGTGCTCTTCGACTCGGGTCGCGCGGAGCTGCGCGACGCCGCCTCGGCGACCCTCGAGCGCGTGGCGCAGGTCCTCGCGAGCGTGCCGAACCGCAACTTCCTCGTCGCGGGTCACACCGACAACGTCCCCGTCGGCCGTCGCAGCCGGTACGAGTCGAACTGGGAGCTGTCGGCGGCGCGCGGCGTCGCGGTCGTCCGCTTCCTCGCCGACCACGGCATGAGCCCCGAGCGCCTCGCCGCCGCGGGCTACGCCGACACGCAGCCGGTCGCGAGCAACTCCTCGGACGAGGGGCGCGCGCAGAACCGCCGCATCGAGATCATCGTGCTGCCGAACCTCGACGAGCTGCCCGACCTGAGCGGCCTCGATCTCGACAGCTGATCCACGGACAACCCACGTACGGCGCCGTACACGCCGTGCACGTCCGGCCTCACGAAGAGGCGAAAACGGAGGCCATGCCGCGCTCGGCATGGCCTTCGCCATGTCCGGGGGCATGTACACGCCCCGCGAAACCGTCCTCCGCGTCATCGTCCGCTTCTTCGTGGGCCTGCTGTACCGGCTCCGCGTGCGGGGCTTCGAGGGGTTGCCGGCCGAGGGCCCCGCGCTGCTCGTGGCCAACCACGTGTCGTACCTCGACGCGGCGATCCTCGGCGCGCTCTCGCCGCGGCCGATCCGCTTCGTGATGCACAGGACCTTCTACGGGAAGTGGCCGCTCTCGTGGTTCTTCCGCGCGTGCGGCGCGATCCCCATCGCGGGCCAGAAGGAGGACCCCGAGCTGCTCGCGCGCGCCCTCGAGTCGATCGACGAGACCCTCGCGCGCGGCGAGATCGTCGGCTTCTTCCCCGAGGGCCAGCTCACCAAGGACGGCGAGCTCTGCCCCTTCCGCCCCGGCGTCGAGGGCATCCTCGCGCGGCGCCCGGTCCCCGTCGTGCCGGTCGCGCTCCAGGGCCTGTGGGGCAGCTTCTTCAGCTACGCGGGCGGGCCGCCCCTCGAGAAGTGGCCGCGGCGCTTCCGCTCGAAGGTCGGCGTGACGGTCGGCCGCGCGATCGAGCCGGCCCAGGCGAGCGCGGAGCGGTTGCGTCAGATCATCTCGGGCATGCTCGCGCAGGGCTGAAACCGCATCGATACCCACGGCGTCGCGCTCTCGTGCCAGCATGGCCCCCGTCACCTCACCGACCGAGGCGACAGGGAGGGTGAGTGATGAAGAACGTTCGATGGTGGTTGGCGCTCGGGGCGTGCGCCTTGCTCGGGACGGCGCTGTCGCTGCCGGACGCGGCGGGCGCGCAGCGGGGCGGTCGCTTCCCGCTCGACTACAACGCGCGCGCCAACTTCGGCGGCGGCAGCTTGCGCACCGGCTTCACGCCGGACCCGTGGCCGTTCCCGCTCACCGCGGGCGGCGGCCGCGACGGCATCGACGTCTCGACGCTCGGGCTCACCGACGCGGTCAGCGGGCAGCCCTGCGGTCGCTCGTTCGTCACGCGCCGGCCGGACTTCCACTTCACGTTCGTCGCGGGGCAGACGTTCCCGCTCGTGCGCTTCTACGTGGTGACCGGCAACGGCGCCGACGCGACGCTCCTCATCAACCAGCCCAACACCCAGTGGCGCTGCAACGACGACCACGGCCACCGCGACTGGGGCAGCCCGCTGATGCCGGCCATCGACTTCCAGAACCCCGCGAGCGGCCGCTACGACATCTGGGTCGGCACCTACGACGCCTCCTCGCGCAACCCCGCGAACCTCTACGTGACGGAGCTCGACCGCAACCATCCCTGACGGGTGCGGTTATCATCGCGACCGTGCAGACCGCGGCCGCCGCTCCTCTTCGAGCCCTCGCCCACCTCCCCGGTGAGCGGGGGCTCCCGTTCATCGGCCACGCGATCGAGTTCGCGACCGATCCCCGTCGCCTCACGCATCGCCTCCAGAAGCGCTACGGCGACGTCTTCCGCACGTCGTTCCTCGGCACGCACGCGGTCGTGCTGCTCGGCGAGGAGGCCCTCGAGCTCGTGCTGCGGGACCGCGACGCGAACTTCAGCAGCCGCCTCGGCTGGGGGGTCACGCTCGAGCGCCTCTTCCCCAACGGGTTGATGCTGCGCGACTTCGAGGACCACCGCTTCCACCGCCGCATCATGCAAGCCGCCTTCAAGACGGCCGCGCTCGAGGACTACCTCGACCGCATGAACGCGCGCATCGCGGAGGCGCTGCCCGCGTGGGGCGAGGTCCGCGAGTTCCGGTTCTACCCGCGGCTCAAGCAGCTCACGCTCGACAACGCCGCGAGCGTCTTCCTCGGCGTCGAGCTCGGGCCCGAGGCCGACCGCCTCAACCGCGCGTTCGTCGACTCGGTCGAGGCGGCGCTCGCGATCGTGCGCGTGCCCATCCCGGGCCTCGCGCTCCATCGCGGGATCGTCGGTCGTCAGCTCCTCGTCGACTTCCTGCGGGCGCGCATCCCCGAGCGCCGCGGCTCGGATCGGCCCGACATGTTCAGCCAGCTCTGCCGGGCGGTCGACGAGGAGGGGCGCTCCTTCTCGGACGACGACGTCGTCGACCACATGGTCTTCCTCCTGATGGCCGCGCACGACACCGTCACGAGCGCGCTGACGAGCACGGCGTTCTACCTCGCGCGCCACCCCGAGTGGCAGGAGCGCCTGCGCGAGGTCAGCCGCGGCCTCGGCACGGAGCTCGCGACCTACGACGACCTCAACGCCCTCTCGCTGCACCAGCAGGTCTTCGAAGAGGTCCTCCGGCTCCACACCCCGGTCCCGTACATCCCGCGCCGCACGATCCGGGAGATCGAGTTCAACGGCCACCGGCTGCCTGCGAACACCCACGTCTCGGTGGTGCCCGACCACACGCACCACGACGCGCGGCTCTGGTCGCAGCCGTGGCGCTTCGATCCCGACCGCTTCGGGCCCGAGCGCGCCGAGCACAAGCGCCACCCCTTCGCCTTCGTGCCGTTCGGCGGCGGCGCCCACCTCTGCATCGGCAAGGCCTTCGCCTACATGCTGGCGAAGATCTTCCTGCACCAGCTCGTGCTCCGCTACCGGCTCCACGTGCCCGCGACGTACGCGTACCGCCCGGAGCCCGTGCCGATCCCGAAGCCGGTCGACGGCCTGCCGCTGACGCTCGAGCGCGTGTGAGCGGCGGCTCGACCGAGGACGAAACCCTCGGGACGGGAGACCGATGGAGGTCTCGTGGCCCGAAACGCTCCCTCCTACCGCCCGCGCGCCTGCTTTCGAACGCGTCGCTCCGCGTCCGAGCGCGTCGCGCTCGATCCGGCCCGTGACTTCGGGGCCACCGCGCTCGACCGACCGCGGATCGACGTCGCGAAGATCCGCCCGCCGCGCCGCCGGGGGCGCTCGGCGCCGCCGCACTGGCTCGAGCGACCGGGCGCGATCGGTCGGCTGATCACGCTCGTGCTCGTCGCGTGCGGCGGCGCCGGCACCCTCGTCGGGTGCGTCATGGGGCTCTTGAGCTGAGCTCGTCGAGCACGCAGAAGGAGCCAGCGATCCCCAGGTCCTCGCAGACGAAGCCGGCCCCGCAGTCGCCGTCCTGCTGACAGGTCGACGTGCAGTAGACGTGCGCGCGCACCTCGTCGTCGGGCGCGCAGCGATCGCCGACGCAGTCGGGCCGGGGGTCCCCGTCGAGCCCGCGCACGAGGCAGTAGCGCGTCTCGCACGAGGGCGACGCCGTCTCGAGGTAGGTCTCGGCCGGATCGAAGCCGCCGGCCGGCACGACGTCCGGGAGGCAGGGCGCGCCCACCTCCGAGGTGAGGCAGCCGGTGGCGAGCGAGGCCGGGAGGATCAGGAGGAGCGACAGGAGCCCGTGCTTCATGAGCCTCTGGTGCGCGCTCGAGCGCCCAGCGTTGCACGGCCGCCGTCGATCCCACGCCGTCGGGCGCTCAGGCGCGCCGGACGGACTGGATCACGACCATCTCGCGCGGCGCGTCCTTCGCGAACGGGCCCCCCGAGCCCGTGGCCACGCCCTCGATGGCCTGCACCACGTCCATGCCGTCGGTGACCTCGCCGAACACGCAGTAGCCCCAGCCGCTGCCCGAGGGCGCGGTGTGATCGAGGAAGTCGTTGTCCTTCGCGTTGACGAAGAACTGCGCCGTCGCCGAGTGCGGGTCGCTCGTGCGCGCCATCGCCACGGTGCCGCGCAGGTTCTTGCGCCCGTTCGTCGCCTCGTTTTGGACCGGCGCGCGGACGGCCTTCTTCTCGTAGCGCTCGTCGTAGCCGCCGCCCTGCACCATGAACTGGGCGATCACGCGGTGGAAGATGGTGCCGTCGTAGTGGCCCGAGTCGACGTAGGCGAGGAAGTTTTCGACGGTCTGGGGCGCGGCGGCGCGGTCGAGCGCGATGGTGAACGAGCCCATCGAGGTGGTGACGAGGACGGTATCCGACATGGCGCGTACTCTCGCACGACGTGGCGGCCACCGGGGAACAAGGACACCTCGCTCGCGCGTCCGAGGCGCGTGGCTAGCCTGGGACACGTCGCGATCGGGATGGCGGCCGGCCGACTCCACTCGAAGGACCGCCCGGTGCACTGGATGGGCGGCTTCACGCTGCTGTCGCTCGCGCCCGACCTCGACGTCTTCGGGTTCTCGCTCGGCGTCCCCTACGAGCACGCGCTCGGCCACCGCGGCGCGAGCCACTCGCTCCTCGTCGCGTTGCTCGGCGCCGCGTGCGCGCTCGTGCAGCGGAGGGACCGCGTGCGCGCGGCGGTGCTCGGCGTCCTCGTGATCGCGAGCCACGGCCTGCTCGACGCGCTGACCACGGGCGGCCTCGGCGTCGCGCTGCTCTGGCCCTTCACCGAGGCCCGCTACTTCTTCCCGGTGCGCCCGATCCCCGTCGCCCCGATCGGCCGCGGGCTGCTGTCGGCGCGAGGCGCCTACGTGATGGCGGTGGAGGCGGCGCTCTTCAGCCCGCTCCTGCTCTACGCGCTCTGGCCGCGCCGGCGGATGGTGTAGATTCGCGCTCGTGGCCAAGCACGGGCCGGGCACGGTCATCGCCGGGAAGTACGAGATCCAGCGCGAGCTCGGACGCGGCGCGACCGCCGTGGTCTACGAGGCCTACCACCAGTTCTTGAGGCGCGAGGTCGCGCTCAAGATCCTGCACCTGCACATGATGACGCAGACCGAGGTGGTCGAGCGCTTCGCTCGCGAGGCCGCGTCGCTCGCCTCGATCTCGCACCCCGCGATCGTCGCGGTGCTCGACGCCGGCGAGTACGACGGCCGGACCTACATGGTGCAGGAGCTCATCGAGGGCAAAGAGCTCGAGGAGGCGATCGGGGAGGGCGGGCTCACCCCCGACGACGCCCTCGAGATCGGCGCGCAGCTCGCCGACGGGCTCCACGCGGTGCACCAGCTCGGCGTCGTGCACCGCGACGTGAAGCCGCAAAACGTCTTCCTCTCGCGCAAGGACGGACGGCTCCACGTGAAGCTCGTCGACTTCGGCATCGCGAAGACCTTCTTCGGCGAGGCGCTCACGATGCCCGGCCTCACCGTCGGCACGCCCGAGTTCATGGCGCCCGAGCAGGCGATGGGCCAGGAGGTCGACGGCCGCACCGACGTCTTCGCGCTCGGCGCCGTCCTCTTCAACATCGCGACCGGCCGCGTCCCCTTCGACGCCGTCGGGCTCCAGGACCTGATGATCCAGATCGCCTACGAGCGGGCGCCCTACCTGGCGCTCGAGCGCCCGGACCTGCCGGCGGCGCTCTCGAACGCCGTCGACCGCGCGCTCGAGCCCAAGCCGGCCGATCGCTGGTCGACCGCCGCCGCGATGGCCGCCGCGCTGCGCGGCTGACCGCTTCAGCGAGGGGGCGTCCAGAACTCCTCGTGGAGCGCCTCGCGCGGGCCGAGGCGTCGCCACCGACCGCGCATCTTGGCGATCGCTTCGCGGGTGCGCGCCAGATCCTCCGGGGTGAGCGCGCGCAGCTCCACGCCCATGCGCGCGCACGACGAACGGAGCGACGCGATGATCTCGGGGTCGCGCCGATCCCAGGGGGCGATCGCGAGCGCCTCGGACCAGCGCACGCCGTCGAGGTGGTCGCCGAGGCTCGCGTACTTGTCCTTGCCGCCGACGCGGTTGGCGCGGGCGTTGATGCGCTCGAGGTCCGCGCCCGCCGCGATCGCGCCGAAGATCCCGTCGTTGACGCCCAGCTCGCGCTCGCAAACGAAGTGGACGAGGTCGTGGGGGAGGGCGTCGCCGTAGCTCGGGAACGTCCACGACGCCTCGGACCCGTCGGGCCGGCGAACGTGGAAGCGGTCGCGCGGACCGCCCGTGCGAACGAACACCACCTCCATCACGCGCCCAGCATGCGCGACGCCGCCGCCCCGCGCACCCGCGGTTGACCCCGAGCCCCGCGCCGACGTACGCAGGGGCGTGCCTCGCCGCCACCTCCTCGCCGCCGCGCTGCTCTCGCTCCTCGCCTGTGATGGCCCCGCCGTCGTCCCGGACGGCGGACCCACCGGGACCCTCGACGACAACTTCGGCGTCACCGAGGACCAGGGCCGCGAGGGCTGCGACAACTTGTTGCCCGACTGCCTCTGGCCGTACCCCTCCGACGTCTACGAGGAGGGCGATCACCTCGCGCTGCCCGATCCGCTGCTGCCGCCGCGTCGCGCCACGTTCTCGCCCGAGGTCACCAACCGGATGCACGGGTTCGGCGCCGCGACGCCGATCGTCTTTCAGCTCCCCGGCGCCGTCCTGCCGACCGACCGCGCCGTGTTCGACGCGGCCCCGAGCCTCGAGCCGGGCTCGCCGACGATCGTCCTCGACGCGGCCACCGGCGAGCTCATCCCGCACTGGCTCGAGACCGACTACCTCTCGCCCGATCTCGATCCCCCCGCGCTCGTGATCCGGCCGGCGATCCCGCTGCCGCGCGGCGCGCGGATCGTCGTCGGGGTGCGCGGCCTGACCGACGCGGCCGGCGCCGTGGTCGACGCGCCCGAGGGCTTCGCCGCGCTCCGCGACCGCACCGCGAGCCGCTGGATCGGCGTCCACGCCCGCCGCGCGCGCTTCGACGCCGACGTGTTCCCCGCGCTCGAGGCGGCGGGCGTCGCGCGCGACGAGCTGCAGCTCGCGTGGACGTTCTCGGTGCAGACCGACGCGGACGCCACCGCGCCGCTCCTCGCGGTGCGCGACGCGATCCTCGGCGCGCTCCCCGCCGAGGGCCCCGCGTACACCATCGACGCGATCTACGTGTGCGACGGCGGCGGCGACGACCCCGCCGAGTGCCACCCGTCGATCCGGGTGATCGTGGACGGCACCGTCTCCGTCCCCAGCGTGATGGAGCCCCCCGACGCGCTCGGCGTGCGCGTGGTCCGGCGCGACGCCGCGGGCGCGCCCGTCGTGATGGGCTTCGAGGAGCACCCCTTCCGGCTCCAGCTCCCGAACGCCGCCTTCGACGGCGACGCGCCGGTGCCCGTGCTGCAATACGGCCACGGCTTCCTCGGCCGCCGCGCGGAGGCCAACAACGACTGGCTGCGCCGCATGGCCGACCGCCTCGGCTTCGCGATCCTCGCCTGCGACATGCAGGGGATGAGCGAGGACATCGCCAGCGTGTGGACCGACGTCGTGCTGATGGAGGGCGGCCGCTTCCCCGACCTCCAGCAGCTCGCGTGGCAGGGCGTCCTGAACCAGCTCGTGCAGCAGCGCATGGTCAAGACGAGCCTCGCCGCCGACGCGGACCCGCGGCTGCGTCGCGCGGACGGCCAGCTCGCGTGGGATCCCACGACCGTCTGGTACTACGGCAACAGCCAGGGCGGCTCGGTCGGCACGGTGGTCCTCGCGCTCAGCGTCGACGTCACGCGCGGCGTGCTCGGCGTGCCGGGCAGCGGCTACCCGTTCCTGCTGCACCGGAGCGTCGACTTCTCGCCCTTCGTCGACATCATCACGATCACCTATCGATCGAACGACGCCTTGCCCCTCTTCCTCGCCGTGCTCGGCACCGGGTGGGACCCCTTCGACCCGCTGACCTTCTCGCCCCACCTGCACGGCGATCCGCTCCCCGGCACGCCCGACCACGAGGTCCTCTTCCACGTCGCGAAGGAGGACCGTCAGGTCCAGAACCAGGCGAGCTTCATCAGCGGACGCGCGGCCGGCGCCACCCTGATGACCCCCGCGATCCGGCCCGTCTTCTTGCTCCCCGAGACCCCGTACCCGGCCTCTCCGGGCGCCGCGCTCGTCGAGGTCGACTTCGGCATCCCCGACGACCCCACGCCCCTCGACCCGCCGGACGGCGACCCGGCGCAGCCCGACGGAGGGGACACCCACGGCTGGCTCCGTCAGTACCCGCCCGCCCAGGACCAGATGATCCACTTCCTCCGCACCGGCGAGGTCATCGACGTGTGCGGCGGGGCCTGCGTGAGCGACGGCCGCCCGTGAGCGTCAGGGCTTGCCGATGCGCTTCTTGAGCGCCGCGAGCTCCTGATCGACCTCGCGCTCGCGCTGCTTGGCCTCGGCCGCGCGACGCTTGACCTCCGCGGCGCGACGCTTGGCCTCCGCGGCCGCGGCGCGCTCGGCCTCCTTGGCCGCCTTCGCCGCGGCCTTCGCCTCGGCCTTCTCGCGCGCCTCGCGCTCGGCCTCCGTCTCCGGCGTGGAGCGCAGCTTCGCCACCGCCTCCTCGGCGGCGCTCTTGCCGAGCTCCCAGCCGAGGCCCTTCACGATGTAGCGAAGCAGCAGGCTCACGCGCTCATTCTACGCCAAGTCGGACCCCCCCTTCCCGGGTACGTCGCGGCGAGGCACCATCGATCGCGTGTCGAGCCCTCGCTACAAGCCGCGGTCCGAGTACCAGACCCGGACCAACGACGAGGACCTCGACGCCGTCCCCGACTTCGCCGCGACCGCCCTCGATCGCCCGGTGGCGAACGTGGACGACCTCCGCCACGCGCAGCTCAAGCAGGACGTCGCGCGCGACCGACGGGAGAAGGACGCCCAGAAGCGCTCCCGCCGGCTGCTGGTCTGGGCGGCGATCGGCGTGGTCGCGGTCGCCCTCCTGGTCGGGTCGACCCTCGGCGCGTACCTGGCCTTCCGATAGCGAATCGTTCGGTCCCGCGAGCTCGCCGCTTGCCGGTGCCGCCCATTCATCGTAAATCGCCGATGAACGAATGCCTGCGCCTCCTCGATGCTGTCCCCCGGCCGAGCCGACCCCGCCGGTGCCCACCGACGAGCGCGAGGCGAACGAGCTGCTCGCGCGCCTGGCGAAGGCCCTCGGTCACCCGGCCCGGGTCGCGATCATGCGCTTGCTCGTGCGCCGCGAGGGTTGCGTCTGCGGCGAGATCGTCGACGAGCTCCCGTTCGCGCAGTCGACCGTCTCGCAGCACCTGAAGCAGCTCAAGGAGGCGGGGCTGATCCGCGGCGAGGTCGACGGGCCGCGCGTCTGTTACTGCGTCGAGCCCGGCGCCGTCGCGCTCCTCCGAGCGCTCGTGGAGGGCCTCTGACCATGGGCCGGTTCGAACGCTACCTCTCGGTCTGGGTCGCGCTCGCCATCGGGGCGGGCGTCGCGCTCGGCTCCGTCGCGCCGGGCGTCTTCGAGCAGGTCGCGCGGCTCGAGTGGGCCAACGTCAACCTCGTCGTGGCCGGGCTCATCTGGCTGATGATCTTCCCGATGATGCTCAAGGTCGACCCGTCGTGCTTGGCGGACGTCGGCAAGAAGCCCAAGGGGCTCGCGCTCACGCTGACGATCAACTGGCTCATCAAGCCCTTCACGATGGCCGCGCTCGGCGTGCTCTTCTTCGAGCACGTGTTCGCGGGGCTCGTGCCCGCGGCCGACGCGCAGGAGTACGTCGCCGGGATGATCCTGCTCGGCGTCGCGCCCTGCACCGCGATGGTGTTCGTGTGGAGCCACCTCACCGAGGGGGACGCGAACTACACCCTGGTCCAGGTCAGCGTGAACGACCTCATCATGGTCTTCGCGTTCGCGCCGCTCGCGGGCTTGCTCCTCGGCGTGACCTCCGTCGAGGTCCCCTGGGCGACCCTCATCGCGTCGGTCGTGCTCTTCGTCGTGGTGCCGCTCGCGGCGGGGATCGTCACGCAGCGCGTGTCCACGAAGGAGCGGCTCGAGACGCTGGGCCGGCGCCTGAAGCCCGCGTCCATCCTGGGGCTGCTCCTGACCATCGTCCTGCTGTTCGGCTTCCAGGCCGAGACCCTGCTCGAGCAGCCGACGCGGGTGCTGCTGATCGCGGTGCCGCTGCTCCTCCAGAGCTACGGCATCTTCGCGCTGGCCTATGGCCTCGCGCGAGCGCTCGGCCTCCCGTTCACCGTGGCCGCGCCCGCCGCGATGATCGGCACCTCCAACTTCTTCGAGCTCGCCGTCGCGGTGGCCATCAGCCTGTTCGGCCTCGACTCCGGCGCCGCGCTCGCGACGGTCGTCGGCGTGCTGATCGAAGTCCCCGTGATGCTCTCGCTCGTCGCCTTCGCGAACCGCACCCAGGGCTGGTTCCCGGAGCCGCTCGAGGCGACCTGAAGCTCAGCGCTGGCTCGACGGCTGATCGCAGGGCGGCACGAAGCACGTGACCGGGCGCCACTGAGCCATCCCGTCGTACCAGTAGCTGCAGGACTCGTCGATCTCGCCCTGCTCGCGCAGGTGCTCGAAGCGCTCCACCGTCAGCGGACCGCGCTTCTCGGAGCCGTCGTGTACGAAGAGCGCCTCGGCGTCGACCTGGGTCATCTCGTCCCCCGCCGCCGTAGCTAGCAGTCCCCCAGAGAATCGCAACCCAACGGTCACGATTCTCCAGCGCGCCGTGGGGACGGGGTCGCCGTGCTCTTGTCCGCATCCCGCGCCTCCGTCATCGTGCGCCCGATGCGTGCCTTCTCGACGCTGGGTCTGGTCGGGCTCGCGTGGCTCGTCGTGTGTCTCGCCGACTGCTCGGGGCGGGACTACGGCTACCTCTTCGTCGACGCCGGCGAGTGCGCCGACGCGTCCGCCGACGGCGGCTGCTGACGCCCCTTGCGTGCCGCGCGGACCAGACTCACCCTGCCTCGATGCGGCGGCGTGGGTGGCGGGCTTGGCTCAGGAGCTGGTCATGACGGTGGCTCCCTTCCGCACGGTCCTCGTCCTCGACGACGAGCCGTTGATTCGCCTGATGTGGCTTCAGATCGCCGAGCCGCTCGGCGTCGAGGTCCTCCCCGTGGCCACCGTGGAGCAGGCGCGCGCCGTCCTCGCCATCGCGACCGTCCACTGCGTCGTGTGCGACTGGCACCTCGGACGCACCGAGACCAGTCAGGGCCTCGTGACCGACGTCCTCCTGACCGACGTCCCCCTCGTCGTCACCTCGGGTGACCGGCTCGCCCTCGAGCGCCTCGGCCCGAGCTGCCCGACCCTCGCCAAGCCCTTCTCCCTCGACGAGGTCGAGCGCGTCCTGCTCGGGACGTGGAAGGCGGGTGAGCCCGCGCCGAAGCGGCCCCGATCGCGCGCGACCTGATTCGCGTCAGGGCGTCGACGAGAAGAAGCTGACGATCGCTTCGTCCGCGAAGCTCGGGATCGCGTGACCCTCCCAGTCGCGCTCGGTGTTCGGGCACCAGACCACCGGTGAAGCGTCGGGGCACCCGGCGAGCGTCGTGCACGTGTCGAGCGGGTAGTCCACCGACGTGGCCGGCGCGCACCCGTTGCGAGCGGCCCAGTCGTCGCGGTGCGCCTCGCCTTCCGCGAACGCGATCGTCTGATCGTGCACCCCGTGCGACAGCCACATCGGCAGCCGATCGGGGCACGCGTCGACGTTCCCGCCGCCGGCCGAGATCGAAGCCGCCGCGCGCAGCGCGCCTCCGCGGTGACACGCCAGCACCTCCACGAAGCGCCCGCCGCGGGAGTGCCCCAACACGAACACCTGCGAAGGATCGACGCAGTAGTCCGCCGCCAGCCGCGCGATCAGCGCCTGGACGAACGCCACGTCGTAGCCCTCGGGGTCCCGGTTCCAGCACGCGTGCCCATCGCAGTCGGAGTGATCGAGCCCGTCCGGATAGACCACCAGCGCTCGCCCCCCGACCACCTCCTCGAACGCGAGCCCCCGCGCCGCGTCGTTCAAGCTCTCGCGGAGCGCCGCCCCGTTGCCGCCGTTGCCGTGGAACGCGAGCACGATCGGCCGCTCGCCTCCCGAGCAGTCGAACCCGCCGCGCCGCGACACCACGTACCCGCGCTCGCGCCCGTCGACCGTGATCGTCTCGAAGCGGCACGTGTCCTCGCCCTCGCCGACGCAAGGCTCGATGCGCCAGTCGGTCC
>JACKEC010000024.1 GCA_020633195.1 Sandaracinaceae bacterium
GATCGCGGGCAGCGTCGGCTCCGAAGCGCAGGCCTGGGGCGGCGCTGGGGCTGCGACGACGGGTGCCGGGGCCGACGGACCAATCGTCGGTCCGCAGGCGCCGAGGAGCAGGGCGATCGCGACGGTCGAGTGGCGCACGGGGCTCGGACAGTCTCGTCTCGCGGGGGTTCCCGAGGGAAGCGACACCGACTCGTGGATCGACGACGTCGTGCTCGCGACCGAGCGCGTCGGCTGCGCGCCCTGAGCGCGGGTCAGCGGAGCGGGCCGCCGAGCTTCTCGTAGGCGCGCTTCATCTGCCCGGCGTTCTTGTAGCGCTTGCGCTCCTCCACCTCGATGGCGCGGCGCAGCCACAGGATCGCCTCCGGGCTCAGCCGGCGCTTGAGGCGCGGCAGCTCCGCGAGCGGCCAGCGGTAGGGCCATCGGGGGAGCGCGCCGCCGAAGATCCGATAGATGAGCAGGCCCAGCGAGAATACGTCCGAGCGGAAGCTCGGGTGACCCATCGCCTGCTCCGGCGCGATGTACCCGACGGTGCCCGAGCCCGAGCCGAGGATCTGCGTCGTGGCCGCGATCCGCGCGAGCCCGAAGTCCGAGAGCATCACGTGATCGCTGTCGACGAGGATCACGTTCGACGGGTTGATGTCGCAGTGGATCACGCGGCGGCTGTGCGCGTAGGCCAGGCCGTCGAGGAGCTGCTCCACGATCGAGACCGCGCGCTGGTTCGAGATGCGCCGCTGCAGGCGCCGGTAGAGGCTCTCGACGCCGATCGGGTAGGCGATGAGGAGCTGCTCGCCCACGAAATCCGCGTTGCGGATCGGCAGGATGTTCGGGTGGTCGAGGCGCATCGCGACGCGCACCTCGCGCAGGAGCTGATCGCGGTTGTCGGCGTCGAACCGAGTGTTGGGGAGCTTGAGCGCGACGTCGTGCCCCTCGACGGTGTCCCGGGCCCGGTAGACCACCGCGAAGCCCCCCGAGCCGAGCGGCTCGACGAGCTTGTACTTCCCGAGCATCTGTCCTCGCCGGAACCGGGCGCGCCCCATCGCGAGAGAGGATACGACGTCGAGCGCCGTCGTGGCGTTCCTCCTTGCCAGGGCTGCTTCGTTGGAGTCGAATCTCGAACGACGATGGCCGAGCGAACGTCCGTTCTCGTCCCGCCAGGGAGCTTCGAGCCCGAGGAGCACTTCTACCCCCGGGTCCTGAACGCGCAGATCCACCCGCTCGTCCGCTACTTCCTCGGGCTCGACAACGAGCGCATCGCCGCCCGCTACGCTCACCTCCACCCGCTCGTGCCGATCGAAGCGGTGCGCGAGGTCCTCGCGTCCAAGACCACGCACTTCCGCTGGGGAGGCGCCGACCTCTTCCACGCCGCCGATCCGCGCGGGGGCCGGAAGATGTACGTCATCGAGACCAACTCGTGCCCGTCCGGGCAGAAGTCGATCCCCCGCATGGAGGAGTCCCAAGAGCAGGGGGGCTACCGCCGCCTGCTCGAGGACGCGTTCCTGCCGATGCTGCGGCGCCGGGGCCTGCCCACGGGCGTCCTCGCGGTCCTCTGGGACAAGAACTACATGGAGACGTCCGGCTACGCGGCGGTCCTCGCCGACCTCGCCAAGGAGGACGTCTGGCTGGTGCCCTGCTTCGACGGCGAAGAGAACCCGTGGATGCGGATCAACGATCGCCGGACCATCGAGATCCGCACCCCGGCGGGTGACTGGCTCGAGGTGCGCGCGGCGTTCCGGTACGTGACGCAGCGCCCCTGGAACCGGATCCCGCCGGTCACCCGGACGCTCGTGTTCAACCCGGTCGTCGTCTGCCTCGCGGGCGGCCGGAACAAGATGCTCGCGGCCAAGGCCTACGATCTCTACAACGCCAAGATCGCCGACAAGAACCTCCGCATCGAGGTGCCCGAGACGATCTGGGACGTGAGCCGTGAAGAGATCCCGATGTGGGTCGAGCGCATGGGCGGCTTCGCGGTCGTCAAGAACCCTTACTCGAACGCGGGTCAGGGCGTCTGGACGATCACGAGCCAGCGCGAGCTCGACGCGCTGATGGAGATCGAGCAGCGCTACGATCGCTTCATCGTCCAGCAGCTCATCGGCAACGTCGGCTGGAGCAGCCGCGGCCGGCGCGGGCCCATCTATCACGTGGGCACGGTGCCCAACCGGAAGAACAAGCTGTTCGTGGCCGACGTGCGCTTCATGGTCGGCTGCGGGCCCGGCGGCTTCTTCCCCTGCGCCATCTACGCGCGCCGGGCGCGCGAGAGCCTCGAGGCGGCGGCCCCGACCAACTCGTGGGAGGTCCTCGGGACGAACCTGTCGATCAAGAACCCCGACGGGAGCTGGAGCACCGAGTCCGAGCGCCTCGTGCTGATGGACGCGCGCGACTTCAACCGCCTCGGCGTCGGGCTCGACGACCTCATCGATGGCTACATGCAGACCGTGCTCTCCGTCTCCGCCATCGACTCGATGGCCACGCGCCTGATCACCTCCAAGGGCCGGTTCGGACGAAAGCTGTTCCAGTCGATCAACCCGGACGAGTCGCTCGTCGCCGAGGTCATGCCTTGAGCGTTCGCAAGGTCGAGGCGCTCGACATCGAGGACCTCCCGAGCGGCAAGCCCGTGCGGGTCCTGCTGCAGATCGTGCACGACCCGATGGGGATGCCCCTCGAGGTGCCGGTCATCGTCATCAAGGGGACCAAGCCGGGCCCGGTGTTCGGCGTGACCGCCGCGGTGCACGGCAACGAGCTCAACGGCCTTCCCGTGATCCATCGCCTCGTCGATCGCATCGACGCGCAGAAGCTCCGGGGCACGCTCGTGATGGCCGCGCCGGTCAACGTGCCCGGCTACCACCGCAACGTCCGGCGGTTCGTGGATCAGCGCGACCTGAACACGATGTTCCCGGGGCGCGCCGACGGGCACGCCTCCCACGTCTTCGCGCACCGGCTGATGGACCGGCTCGTCCGTCACTTCGACTTCCTCGTCGACCTGCACACGGCGAGCTTCGGCCGCGAGAACTCGCTCTACGTCCGCGCGGACATGCGGCAGCCGATGACGGCCAAGCTCGCCCGGCTCGCGCGCCCGCAGATCATCTTGCACAACCCACCGTCGGACCGGACGCTCCGAGGCGCCGCCGCCGAGCTCGAGATCCCCGCGATCACCGTCGAGATCGGCGACCCGCAGGTGCTCCAGCCGCGGTACATCAAGCCGACGCTCACGGGCATCCGCAGCATGCTCGCGGAGGTGGAGATGCTGCCGAAGCGCGCGGTCGCGCCCGGCGCGCCGCCCATCCTCTGCAAGACCTCGCGCTGGTTCTACACCGACCACGGGGGCCTCCTGTCGGTGATGCCTCAGGTCACCGACACGGTCGCCGAGGGCGATCTGATCGCGCGGCAACGCGACGTGTGGGGCGACGTGGTGCGCGAGTACCACGCCCCGTTCTCGGGCGTGATCATCGGCCGGAGCACGAACCCGGTCGGCCAGACCGGCGCTCGCATCGTGCACCTGGGGCGCGTCACCGACGTGCTGCCGCCTCCGAAGGCCGAGGACGTGGTGGAGACGGCGGAGGACTGACATGCGTCTCCTGGCCCTGCTGAACAAACGCTCGGGCCTGAAGCCGGACCAGTCCACGACCGCGATGGTCATCGAGGCGGCTCGCCGGTACGGGCACAGCTGGGTCGCGGGCGTGAGCGGCGCGTCCCTCGACGAGTCGGGCGACGTCTCGTTCAACGCGATCCGCATCACCCCCGAGCTCGCCTCCACGCGCGAGGCCCTGCGGGCCCTCCGCCTCTCCAAGGCCGAGCCGGTCTCGAGCCGCGACCTCGACGTCGTGCTCATCCGGACCAACCCGGGGCGCGATCGCGAGCGCGCGGTCCTCCACGAGACGCTCCTGAACCTCTGCCGCATCGCCCAGAGCCGCGGCGTCGTGGTGCTCAACGATCCGCGCGCGCTCCCCAAGGCCAGCGACAAGCTCTTCCTGTCCTACCTGCCCGAGGCGCTCCGGCCCCGCATGATCGTCAGCCGCGACGCCGCGCGCCTGATCGCGTTCGTCGAGGAGACCAAGGGCCCGACGGTGCTCAAGCCCCTCTTCGGGACCCAGGGGCGCGGCGTCTTCAAGGTCACCGGCGGGAACACCAACCTCGCCGCGCTCGTCGAGGTCTTGACGAGCGAGGGCTATGTCATCGCGCAAGACTACTTGCGCCGCGCGCCCGAGGGCGATCGGCGGATCATCGTGGTGGACGGCAAGCCGCTCGAGGTCGACGGGAAGACCTGCGCGGTCCGGCGCAAGCCCACGGACGGCGAGTTCCGCAGCAACGTCCACCTCGGCGGGACCCCGATGAAGGCGGAGTCGAGCCCCGCCGTCATCCGCGCCGCGGCGCTGATCGGCGAGGTCCTCATCGAGCACGGGATCTGGATGGCGGGGATCGATCTGGTCGGGACCAAGGCGGTCGAGGTCAACGTCCGCAGCCCCGGCGGGATCATCGACGCGGCGCAGTTCGAGGGGGCCGACTTCATCGGCGCCGTCCTCGACTCGGTCCTCGCGAAGGTCGAGTCGCGTGATGGCGGCCGTCCGTCTCCGTTGTGAGTAGTATCCGGGGATGCCTCGGACCGCCGCGGCCCTGATCATCGGCAACGAGATCCTCAGCGGGAAGATCCGCGAGGGGAACCTGTACGTGCTCGCGCGGGAGATGCGCCTGCTCGGCGTGGACCTCCGCCGCGTGGTGTTCTGCCCCGACGACGTGGACGTCATCGCGGCGGACCTCACCGCGCTCCGCCAGGCCCACGACTTCGTCTTCACGTCGGGCGGCGTCGGTCCGACCCACGACGACGTGACGCTCATCGGGGTCGGCCGGTCCTTCGGCCGGGAGCTCGTCCGCTCCGAGGAGATCGAGGGCCTGATCCGGGGCTACTGGGGTGACCGCGTCACGGACGGGCACCTGCGCATGGCGACGGTGCCCGAGGGCGCCGAGCTCCTCTCGAGCGGCGAGATCCGCTGGCCGGTGATCATGGTCGAGAACGTCTGCGTCCTGCCGGGCGTCCCGCAGATCTTCGAGGCCAAGCTCCGCCTCATGCGGGACCGGATCGGCGCCGACACGCCCTACGTCTCGCGCGCGCTCTACACGCGCTCCGACGAGGGGGCGATCGCGGCCATCCTCGAGGGGGTCGAGACGGCGTTCCCGGGCGTCGCGATCGGGAGCTACCCGCGGTGGCGCGAGAGCACCTACAAGGTGAAGCTGACCTTCGACGGGCTCGACCCGATCGAGGTGGACGCCGCGCTCGAGGCGTGTCGCGCGGCCATCGGCCCCGACGACATCGTCGAGGTGGAGTGACCGCTTGAGCGCCGCCACCGATCCCTGGCCGCTCCGGGCGCCACGCCTGCTCGGGGCGACGGCGCTCTCGATCGGCTCCCAGGTCGGCGGCCTCGTCGTCTTGCTCGCGCGCATCGTGGCGCGGCTCTTCCCGCCCCGGCTCGATCGCGCGGAGCTGCTGCGCAACCTCCACAAGATGGGCGTGCGCTCGCTGCCCATCGTGTCCGTCACCGCGCTCTTCGTCGGCGCGATCATGGTGATCCAGGCCGCGCCCCTCGTGACCCGCTTCAACGCTCGGGAGATCGTCGGGTGGGGGGCCGGCTTCGCGACGCTCCGCGAGGTCGGGCCGCTCCTGATCGCGCTGATGTTCAGCGGTCGCGTCGGCGCGAACAACACCGCCGAGCTCGGCACGATGGTCGTGACCAGCCAGATCGACGCGCTGCGCGCGCTCGCCATCGACCCCATCGGCTACCTCGTCCTGCCGCGGGTCCTCTCGATGGTGGTGATGCTCTTCTTCCTGACGATCATCGGCGACGTCGTCGCGATCGGCGGGGCGATGGTCGCGGGCAAGGTCCTGCTCGACGTCGACCCGCGGAGCTTCCTCAACTCGCTGTTCCTGCTGCTCGATCAGTGGGACCTGATGACCGGGCTGATCAAGAGCGTGATCTTCGGCGCGATGATCGCGCTCACGAGCTGCCACTTCGGGCTCTCGGTCACCGGCGGAGCTCCCGGCGTCGGCCGCGCCGTGAACGCCTCCGTGGTCGCCGCCGCGAGCGGCATCTTCATCCTCGACTACTTCTCGAGCTTCCTCCTCGGATGAGCCGCCGCCCATGAACGTGGTCTCCGCCACCGGCCTCGCCGTCATCGACGTGACCCGGGACATCCGGGACATCCTCCGGATGGGCGCCCGCACGCTCCGCTTCGTCGTCCGCGGCCGCAAGGACCGCCGGATGATCGTCGAGCAGATGCATCAGATCGGGAACAAGTCGGTCTTCTTCATCACGGTGACGATGGGCTTCATCGGGATGATCCTGGTGTTCCAGTCCGCGCTCCAGGCGCTGCGCATCGTCCCCGACCTGTCGCTCCTCGGCGCGACCTACGGCGAGATCCTGATCCGCGATCTGGGCGCCTCGATCGGCGCGATGATGCTCGCGACACGCGTGGGCGCGGGCATCGCCGCCGAGATCGGGTCGATGGTCGTGACCGAGCAGGTCGACGCCCTGCGCATGTGCTCGGCGGACCCGGTGGAGTACCTCGTCGTCCCGCGCTTCCTCGCCTCGATGGTGATGACCTTCTGCCTGCTCGTCTGGGCCTGCGTCGTCGCCTACCTGAGCGGGATGGTCACCGCGTACGTGGTGTTCGACGTGAACTTCCTGACGTTCGCGAACTTCATGCTCGTGGACGCGGGGGACGTGATCGTCGGGCTCACCAAGTGCCTGGCCTACGGCGCCGCGATCCCGATCGTGAGCGCGCAGCGAGGCCTCGCGACGTTCGGCGGCTCCGAGGGCGTGGGCTGGGCGACCACGAGCGCGGTGGTCAGCTCCTCGCTCGCGGTCATCGTCCTCCAGTTCTTCATCTCGGCCGTCGGCTATCTGGTCTTCCCGGGGTAGGCGTGTCCATCCGCTTCGAAAACGTGAGGAAGGCGTTCGGCTCCAAGGTCGTCCTCGAGGACGTGGGCTTCGAGGTCGGCAGCGGCGAGTGCTTCTTCATCATCGGCGCCTCGGGCGTCGGTAAGAGCGTGCTCATCAAGCACCTCATCGGATTGCTCCGACCCGACGGCGGCTCGATCTACCTCGACGGCGAGGAGGTCTCGCGGCTCACCGAGAAGGAGTTCTTCTCAGTCCGGAAGAAGTGCGCGATGGTCTTCCAGAACAGCACGCTGTTCGACTCGATGACGTGCGCGGAGAACGTCGCGCTGCCGCTCCGCAAGCACAAGCGGCTCGGCGCCAAGGCGGCCCTGAAGGAGGCCCTCGAGCGGCTCGACACGGTGCACATGCGCGAGTTCGCCAACGCGTACCCGCCCGAGCTCGGCGACGGGATGCAGAAGCGGGTCGCCATCGCGCGCGCGCTGACCCTCGACCCTCGCTACGTCCTGTTCGACGAGCCGACGACGTCGCTCGACCCGGTGAGCGCCCGCCGGGTGGACCAGATGATCCGCGAGCTCTGCGACGAGGTCGGGGTCACGAGCATCGTCGTGAGCCACGATCTGCGCAGCATCTTCGGGATCGCGGACCGCATCTGCATGCTGTACAAGGGCCACGTGCGGATGCTCGGTACCCCCGAGGACTTCCAGACCACCGACGACCCCGTGGTGCAGCAGTTCATCAACGGGCGGGCCGAAGGCCCGATGGAGGTCTGAGCCGTGAAGGGGATCTCGCTCGAGGCGAAGGTCGGCCTCCTCGTGTTGACCGCGGCGATCCTGCTCGGGGCCTTCCTGTTCATCCTCGGCGGGGTGAGCTTCGAGGACGCGTTCGAGGTGAACGTCGACTTCGACAACCCCGGCAGCGTGCAGCCCGGCGCGGCGGTGCGCATCGGCGGGGTGAAGGTCGGCACCGTCGACGAGGTCACCTACCTCGGCCGTCGCCTCGACCCGAGCACCGGCCGCCGCGCGCTGGTCCGGATGCGCCTCTCGATCCACGAGGACGTGCGCGACACCATCCACGAGGGCGCCACCTTCTACGTCACCTCCCAGGGCGTGCTCGGCGAGCAGTTCGTCGCCATCGAGCCGGGTCAGCCCGACGCGCCGCTCCTCGACGCCTCGCAGCCGCAGGTCGGGATCGACCCTCCGCGCCTCGACCTCGCGCTCGCGCTCGGCTTCGACGTCCTCGAGATGCTCCACGACGCGGTGCGCGACAACCGGGACGACCTCGGCACGCTGTTCGAGGACATCGTCGCGCTGATCCACCAGCTGCGGCTGCTCGTGAGCGACAACCGCGGCGACCTCGACACCATCGTCGACAACGTCCGGACCCTGAGCGACGAGAGCATCACCACGCTGCGCGGCGCGCGCGAGGCCTACATCGACGGCGAGCGGCCGCGCCGGATCATGGGCAACCTCGACCGGACGGTGGCGGTGGTGAGCCGCGAGACCCCGGGCCTCATCCGCGACGTCAACCGCGCCACCAGCGGGGTCAACGACGTGCTCGGCACGTTCGGCCCCGACCAGCGCCAGCAGATCCAGAACACGATCGCGAGCGCCGAGCGGATCGCGACGAGCGCCGAGGGGACGGTCGACGAGGCCGGCCAGATCGTCCACGGGATCCGCGAGGGCCGCGGGACGGTCGGCGCGCTGATCATGGACGAGGAGATCTACGACGACCTCCAGGAGCTGCTTCGGGACCTGAAGCACAACCCCTGGAAGTTCTTCTGGCGCGAGTAGCGCGCTACGGCCCCGCGTCGGGATCCGGCGGCGGCCCCGCGTCGAAGCCAGCGTCGGGCATCGGGGGCGGGCCGGCGTCGAAGCCGGCGTCGGGCATCGGGGGCGGGCCGGCGTCGAAGCCGGCGTCCATCATGGGCGGGGGGCCGGCGTCCGTGCCGCCGGGGCCGGCGTCGACCATGGGAGGCGGCCCGGCGTCCGTGCCGCCCGGGCCGGCGTCCATCGGGGGCGGCGGCGGCCCCGCGTCGACCTCGGGCACGTCCCCCGCGTCGTCGCCCGCGTCGACCTCCATGTTGCCGGCGTCCATCGACGGAACCACGCCGCCCTCCAGGCCGCTCAGATCGTTGGTGCAGCGCCCGAGCACGCAGCCGAGGCCGGGCTGGCACTCCGAGGCCCGGACGCAGGAGCCGCCGTTCGGCTGAAGGGGGGCCGCCTCGCAGCCGGCGAGGGCGGCGGCGACGGCGACGATGGCGAGGGCTCGTCTCACGGCGATCAGAGTACGTTCGATCCGCACGGGACCCAAGCCTGGCGCGCGCCCGGGAGTCGGAACCTCCAGCTCGCTCTCGACGAGCGGGTCGATCACGTCTAAACCCCCAGAAACGCGCTCGGTTTCGAGGAGGCGCCGCGTTGACACTCCCGATCGGGAGTTGCTAACGTGACGAGGACTTCGTACCCCTAGCGCACGCGAGCCCCAGCGGAGCGACGAGCCTCATGAGTGACCAAAAGGAATCGTCCGTCCTCTTCAACCTGAAGGAGTTGATGAATCTCGAAGAAGAGAGGATTCACTCCGAAGAGGAAGAGGATCGACGCAAAGCGGAAGAAGAGCGCGCGCGGATCGAGGCCGAGGAGCGTCGGAAGCGCGAGGACGCCGAGCGCAAGATCCGCGAAGCCGAGGAGGCGAAGGCCGCCGAGGAGCGTCGGAAGCGCGAGGACGAGGAGCGCAAGATCCGCGAGAAGGAGGAGCGCGAGCTCGCCCTCCGGCTCGAGGCCGAGCGCAAGGCCCGCGAGGCCGAGCAGCAGCGGCTGCTCGAGCACGAGCAGGAGCTCAAGCGCATCGAGGCGCAGCGCGCCAAGGGCGTCCCGGGCTGGGCGTTCGCGCTGATCGCGTTCCTGGTGCTCGGCGCGGGTGTGGGCGCGTACTTCGGCGTGGTGTCGCCGTACCTCGACGCGCGCGCGCGGGAGGCCGATCTCGCCCGTCAGGCGGCCAGCCGTCAGGCGGCGGAGGCCGCCGAGCACGCCGAGCGCGCCGAGGCGGCGCGTCGGGCCCAGCAAGAGGCAGAGGCCGCGCGCCGCGCGGCCGAGGCTCGCGTCGCGGCGGCCGAGGCGGCCCAGCGCGCAGAGCAAGAGGCCGCGCAGGCGGCCGCCGACGCGCGTGACGCTCGTCGCGCGGGCGCGGGGCGCCGTCGCCCGGCCGCGGCCGCCGCGGCCTCCGGAGGGGGGCGTCGAAGCGGACCGTCTGCGGAGAACGACCCGCTCGCAGGTCTCGAGGGCCTCTAACGGCCCTCGTCCGCGAACGCATCGAGCGTGCTATGAGCGCCTCGATGCGTTCCCCTCGTGATCGTCTCGCCGTCGCCCTCGACGTCCCCACCTTGGCGGACGCGAGGGCGTTGGCGCATGTGCTCGCGCCCGAGGTCGGCGTGCTCAAGGTCGGCCTCGAGCTCTTCATCGCCGAGGGACCCGCCGCGGTCCACGCGGTCCACGAGGCCGGCGCGGCCTGCTTCCTCGATCTCAAGCTGCACGACATCCCCGCCACCGTCGCCGGGGCCGTCCGCTCGCTCCGCGATCTCGGCGTCCGCTACGCGACGGTGCACGCCTCGGCGGGGCCCGAGGCGCTCGCCGCGGCGGTGAAGGCGGTCGAGGGCAGCGACACCGAGCTGCTCGCGGTGACCGCGCTGACCTCGCTCGACGCGGAGGCTCTCCGCGCGATCGGGTTCGCCGTCCCCGAGCCACGACGGGTCGTGCGTCGCCTCGCCACGGTCGCCGTCGAGGCCGGCATCCACGGGTTCGTGTGCTCCGCGCACGAGGCGGCGCTGCTGCGCGACCTGGTGGGCTCGAGCGCGACCCTGGTCACGCCGGGGGTGCGCCTCGACGACGGAGACCGCGCCGACCAGCGTCGCGTGGCGACCCCGGAGCAGGCGATCCGCGCCGGCGCCGACGTGCTCGTCGTCGGGCGCCCCGTGCGCAACGCCCCCGACCCCGCGGCGGCGGCGCGCGCGATCGTCGCGTCCATCGCCGAGGCGGCCTCGTGAAGCGGATCGTCGCGGGCCCCCGGGCGGTGATCGAGGCGGTCCGCGCGGACGCCGGGCGCGTCAACGTCGTCTACGTCCTGCGCGAGGGGCGCCGGGCCCTCCGCGAGGTCGCCGAGGAGGTCGCCAAGCGCGGGGTCCGGCTCGAGGACAGGGAGGCGTCGGAGCTCGACGCGCTCGCGGGTGGGCTCAAGCACCAGGGCGTGCTCGCGATCACGGGCGAGTACCCCTACGTCGAGATCGAGCAGATCCTCGCGGCGGCGTCGGACCGGCCGCTCCTCGTCGCGCTCGACCAGATCACCGACCCCCACAACTTCGGCGCCATCGTCCGGAGCGCGGTGGCGTTCGGGGCCGACGGGATCGTGACCCTGAAGAACCGCGCCGCGCCCGTCACCCCGGTGGTCGTCCGGGCCTCCGCCGGCGCGACGGAGCACGCTCGGGTCGCGCGCGTCACGAACCTCGCGCGGACCCTCGACGTCCTGATCCAGCACGGGATGGACGCGATCGGGCTCGACGCGGAGGGCGACGTCGACATCGACGACCTGCCCGACGCGCCCGGCGGGCGCGTGCTCGTGGTCGGCGCCGAGGGCGCGGGGCTGCGTCGCCTCGTCCGCGAGCGCTGCACGCACCTCGCGCGCATCCCGCACCCGGGCCCCGTCGCCTCGCTCAACGCCTCCGTCGCCGCGTCGGTGGCGCTCTTCTGCGCGTGGCGCCGCCGCGAGCGCGAGCGAGAGGTCGGTTAGACTCCGCCCCATGACCACCGAGTGGACGTGTGCCGACCTCTACGACGCGAGCGAGGGCACGCTGCAGGTCGCCCAGGGCGTGTTCCTCGCGATCGGCCAACGGACCCGGTTCCATGGCCCCATCGAGACGCTGAAGGTCTTCGAGGACAACGTGCTCGTGAAGAAGGCGCTCGCCGAGCCCGGCGAGGGTCGCGTGCTCGTCGTGGACGGCGGCGGCTCGATGCGCTCGGCGCTCGTCGGCGATCGGCTCGCGGCGTCGGGCGTCGAGCAGGGGTGGGCCGGGATCGTCGTGTACGGCTGCGTCCGGGACCGCGCGGTGATCGACACGCTCGAGATCGGCGTGCGCTGCCTCGGGACCACGCCCCGCCGGAGCGCCAAGCAAGGCTTCGGCGTGCGCGGCGGCTCGGTGGAGTTTCGCGGGTGTGCTTGCGCCCGGCGCGTTCTACGCCGACGAGGACGGCATCGTCGTGTCGCCGACCGCGCCTCCCGTGAGACTGGAGAGGAGCGAGATGTCGGCCGCGGCGTCCTTCTGGCATATGGAGGTCGTGCGTCGGCTCGTCCTGCTGCTGTTCGCATCGCGCACCGGCTACCAGCGGCACGGGCGCTCGCGTCGGTGGACGGGGCGATCGACGCGGGCTCGGGCGACGCGGGGTCGAGCGAGGCGGTGGACGCGGGGTTTCCTGCACCCGCTGATGTGGCGTCGCCGCACCTGTGCGTGTCCGCGCCGATCGAGGTCGCGGAGGTCCCTGACCCGACTGTCGGCAGGCTGCGGTGGTCGCGCGGACGTCGATCGAGCGCGCGGGTGAGCTGGTCCTTCCCGGGACCAGCGGGATGGCGCGGATCCTGCGTCACGACGGGAGCGCGTGATGGTCCTGGACGTGCGCTCGGTGCAGGTGATCGCGGACGGCGAGGGCCACTTGATCAACCCGAGCTACCTGCCACGTTCATCCGGTTGTCCGGGCGGTGGGCACGCTGACCGGCAGCCGCTGACCCTTGCCCGGAGCGCGGGTGCCACTGCACTGGCAGTCGCTCGAGCGGCATTAAGCATCTTCGTGCGCTTTGCCGCCTACGGCCTGACTGACCTGATTGCCGCCCTTACGCGCTCGACGTCGACGCGTGGACGGTGGAGCGCGCGTCATTACGTGGCTGGCGAAGGGGGGCTACTTCGCGTTCACTCAGCGATCGGGCGCTCTGTCCTGCTCTGCGCCGACGAGACGGCGACCGACTGCAGGCAGCACGACGGCCCAGGCGGACGTCGGTGGTCGACTTCGATCGACGCGCCCTTCACGACGACGGACCTCCTTCGACGACGCGTCCGGCGGCTGGCGGCTCGCGGCTACTGGCAGACCGAGGGCGGCGAGGTCGTCGCGTCCGCGCTCGTATCGGTGGAAGGCTGCTGACGGAGGTCCGCAGCCTCCCGGAGCGACGCGCCTCTGACACGGGGGCGCTGATCTGGCCTCGAACGGGCCCCAGCCGATCGCGGGTGCTTTCCGCCGCTCGCGTCGCGCTGGCGATCACGCCGATTCACTTCGGCTGCGACCAGTTGCGCCGGTCACCGTCGCGTATCCGACTGCCGACGGCGGCGCGCCTGGAGCGGCGGGTCCCTACGGCGCGCTGACTGCGTCTGGCTGGCATCACCTGAGCCAGGCCGACGCAGGGTTCGCCGTGGTGAGCGCGGAGCGGGACGACGACGGCCGGACGTACTCTGGCGCTGCGCTGCGGCCTGTGTCCCTGAGGGCTCACGGCGCGGCCTGCGCGCGACGAAGCCTCCACGACGCGCTCGCTGGAGCTGACTCCTGACGGCGCGAACATCGCCACCCTGCAAGGTCCCTCGTCGACGAGGAGGACTCGCCGTGCGGCGCGACCCGAGCTACCGCCTCCGCGGTCTTCCGCGCTCGTGGGGCTTCCGCGACGCGACCGGGCGAAGAGCGGTCGATCGCGCCGAGCCGCGCAGCGGGCCGGTGCCATGTCCACGCCCCAGGCGCGACCTGGAGAGCGCCACGACCGCGGTGACGGTGGGCTCCGCCGCCGCGCCGAGGATCACTTCGCGCTCTTCGAGCGATGCTCGAGCCGACGAGGATCACGCGAGGGCGCGATGTGCTCGACGTCGCGGAGGTGGGCGAGGACCACGCCGAGGTCCTGCGCGACGAGCTCCCAGTCGCGCGTCTCGAAGTCCGCCCAGCGCACCTCGTGCCCGCGCCGCTGCGTGCTCTCGCCGTGGCCGCGCATGTCGAGCGCGAAGGTGGTGAGGGCCGGCGCCGCGCCGAGGCGGCGGAGCAGCGGCTCCCACTCGGCGCGCGTCGTAGAGAGCTGATGCACGAGGACCACGAGGGCGGCGCCCTCGACCGACGAGCGTCGCAGGTCGCCGACGAGCTCGAGGCCGTCGCGCGCCTCGATCCGCAGCGTCCGCGCCTCCGGGAGCGGGAGCTCCGACGGGGGAGGGGGCTCGCGGGCCTCGATCGGCGACGGCTCGGCGGGCGGGACCGCCTCGGGCGCCGGCGCCGGCGCGGGCGGCTCCTCCGCGCAGGCGGTGAGCAGGGTCAGGGCGAGGGCGAGGCGCAGCATCGAAGAGGTCTACAACGGGCCGTCGACGAGGCCGTGGACGAACTGACGCACCTCGGGGATCTCGCTCGAGCGCGCCTCGTCGACCGTGCCGGTGAAGATCATCTCGCCGCGGTGGAGCATGCCCACGCGGTCGGCGATCGTGAGCAGGCCCGCGACGTCGCTCGAGATGACGACGTTGGTCGTCCCCGCCTGGCGCTGCTCCTCCTTGATGAGGTCGTAGATCTTCTGACTCGTCACGGGGTCGAGCCCCGCGGTGGGCTCGTCGTAGAGCAGCAGCTTGGGGCGCGACACGGTCGCGCGGGCGACCCCGACGCGCTTCTTCTGGCCGCCGGAGAGCCCGCCCACCGCGCGCTCCTCGAAGCCGGGCAGGGCCATGCGCTCGAGCCGCTCGGCGACGCGCGTCGCGATCTCCGCCTCGGGGAGGTCGAAGAGGCGCCGTAGAGGGAAAGCGATGTTGTCGCCGACGCTCATGTAGTCGAACAGCGCGTAGTTCTGGAAGAGCATGCCCACGTGCCGCCGCATCTCCATCAGGGCGGCGTCGTCCATCGTGGTGATCTCGTCGCCGCTGATCTGGACCGAGCCGCGGGTCGGCGTGATCAGCCCGGCGATGACCTTCAAGAGCACGCTCTTGCCGGCCGCGCCGGGCCCGATCAGCGCATAGATCCCGCCCTCCGGGACCTGAAGGCTGACTCCCGTCAGGACCTTCTTGTCCCCGAAGGCGACGTGGACGTCGGTGACCTCGATCAAACGCCGCGGAGCTGCGTCGCCTGGTGGACGCGGCCCACGCCGACCACGTAAGCGGCCGTGCGCAGGGGGATGTTGCGGGTCGTCGCCTCCGCCCAGAGCTTCGTGAAGGCGTTCTTCATGATGCGCTCGAGCTCGGTGTTGACCTTCTCCTCTTCCCAGTAGAAGTGCTGCATGTTCTGCGCCCACTCGAAGTAGGAGACGGTCACGCCGCCGGCGTTCGCGTAGATGTCGGGGATCACGTGGACGCCCTTCTTCGTGAAGATCTCGTCGGCCTGCGGCGTGGTCGGCCCGTTCGCGCCCTCCACGATGATCTTGGCCGCCACGTCGCCGGCGTTCTCCTTGGTGAGCACGCCGCCGAGCGCGGCGGGGATGAGGATGTCGCAGTCCTGGGTGACGATGGCCGCGCCGTCGATCGCGTCGGCGCCGGTCCAGCCCTCGAGCGTGCCGTGGGCCTGCACGTGGGCGATGGCCGACTCCACGTCGATCCCGCCGGCGTTGACGTAGCCGCCCGAGATGTCGGCGATGCCGACGATCTTCGCGCCCTGCTCCGCGAAGAGGCGCGCGGCCCACGAGCCGACGTTGCCGAAGCCCTGCACGATGACGCGCTTCCCCGCGAGCGTGTCGCCGAGGGCCCCGAGGAGGTTCTGGCAGGCGAAGAGGCAGCCGCGGCCGGTGGCCGCCGAGCGCCCGAGCGAGCCCCCGAGCTCGATCGGCTTGCCCGTCACGACGCCCGGCGCGTAGCCGCGGTACTTGGCGTACTGATCGAAGATCCACGCCATCGTCTGGGCGTTCGTGTACATGTCGGGCGCCGGGATGTCGGTGGTCGGCCCGATCACCTCGTAGATCCCGTCCACGAACTTCCGGGTGAGGCGCTGCAGCTCCCCCTCGGACAGCTGGCGGGTGTCCACGCAGATGCCGCCCTTGCCGCCGCCGTAGGGGACGCCGACGACCGACGTCTTCCACGTCATGAGCTGCGCGAGGGCGGTGACCTCCTGGTCGTCGACTTCGAAGTGGTAGCGGAGCCCCCCCTTGAACGGTCCGCGGGAGTTGTCGTGCTGCACCCGGAAGCCGACGTACGTGCCGATGCTCCCGTCGTCCTTCTCGATGTTGCACTCCACCTTGACCTGTCGGTGGGGCGTCCTCAGCTGCACGGCCACGTCTCGGGTCAGGCCGAGCTCCTTGGCGGCCGTCTCGAAATAGAAATTCGCGTTGTCGAGCGCGTCCTTGCTCATGGCATCCCTCCCATCACTCGGTCACGGGGTCCGAACTGGATACCCCGCTTCGGCGCGCGGCACGACGGCGGCTCAGCACCAACGCCACGGCCAGCAACAAGTTGAGCGCGAGCGACCCGCCGAGCAGCGCCTTGAGCGCCACGGCCGAGCCGCGCGAAACGGCGATCGGGCCCACCCACGTCAGGTTCGAGGCCCTCTGGGCGGGGGCCCTCGCGGCGCTCGTGACGACGGTGACGTCCGGCGCGGAGAGCCCGTCCACCGCGCCCGCGACGAGCGCGCGGACGGCGCCCTCGTCGACGGTGGCCCCCGCGCGGACGGTCAGCAGCACCGAGGCGTGGGCCGGGGTGGCGTCCGCGTCGAGCGGGCGCGTTCGCGAGTCGGGCAAGGCGACGTGCACCCTCGCGCGCTCCACCCCGTCCATCGCCTCGAGCGATCGCCCGAGCTCACCGCCGAGCGCCGCCGCCTGACGCGCGCGCTCCTCGGCCGCGCTCGGGACGAGGCTCGAGCCCTCGAAGAGCGAGGCCCACCCCGGCTCGCGCTCGCGGGGCAGGTCGAGGTCGCGCATCACCGCGAGGGCGGCCGGCATGTCGGCCCGCGGCACGAGCACCCGGTAGCGAGCGGGCTCGCGCGAGGGCTCCTGCCGCTCGCGCTCGGCGCCGATGTCGGCCGCGTCGAGCGCCACCACGATCGCGTCCGCCTGCGCCTCGTCCAGATCCGCGCTCAGCTCGGCCTGGCAGCCGAGGAGGCAGAGGAGCGAGCCCACGCAGATCGTGCGACGCACGGCGCAGAGCCTATCGCAGAACGCCGCCGAGGATCGCGCGGCGCCGCCCGTCAGTTGGCGTTGAACGAGTAGCTCGCGCCCATGCGCGGCGCGGGGAACGACGGGAAGCGGATGCCGCGCACGCGGCCCGCCACGCAGCTCTGGAAGGCGGGGGTCCCGTTGCGCACGCTCGCGCCGAGGACCTGGCCGCTGCCCGCGATGGCGATGTCGATGCGGACCTGGCCGCCGCCCGACCCCTGCGAGAGGCAGGGCACGAGGCGGTTGATGTTCGCGTTCATCGTGCCCGCCACCTGACCGGCGCTGAGGCGGGCCATGCTGCCGGTGCCGTTCGCGTTCCCGAGATCCACGACGCGGTTCATCGCGTCCTCGTAGCTGCCGCCGCGAACGCCCCCGCTCGCCCGGCGACGACGCCCGCCGCCGCTGTTCGCGGGCGGGTCGGGCAACAGGCCGGCCGTGCCCGTGATCTCCACCTCGCCAGCCGCCTGCAGGTCGCCGAGGGCCACGTCGGCGCGCTCGTTCTGCTGCACGTCGGGGCGCGTGATCAGGAAGATGGCGACGCCGACCCCGACCGCCGCCGCGACGGCGCCGAGGATGAGCGCCTTGGTGGCCATCGACGCCTTCTCGACCTTGTTCGAGCGCTCGAGCGCGACGGCGTGATCGGCGGCCTTCTTCTTGAGCTTCCACTGCTCGCAGAACTCGGAGAACTCCGGGGCCTCGCCGACCTTGCGGCGCTCGCCCGTGTCCATGTTGAGCAGGCCGTGCTCGGCGAGGACCTCGCCCTTGAGGATCAGGTTCACGAGCTCGCGACCCGAGAAGGGCCCGTGGTCGAGGCTGTCCTTGACGACCATCCACCGCGGCGCGTCGTTCTCCGTGATCTTCGACAGCAGCGACGAGAGATCGACCTCGGCGCTCATCGCGGGCACGACCGCGGCCACCGGGATCCGGAAGCTCTCGTCGAGCGCGACCCGCTGGCCGACCTGCGGCGAGCCCGGGACGCCGGGCGGCCGGGGCGCGGCGACCTTCACCGGCGCGCTCGGAGCCGGGGGCGGCGCCGACCCGATGTCGACGTCGACGTCGATCTCGACGCCGAAGTCCTCCTCGTCGTGGGAGGCGGTGACCTCGTTGGCGGTCGCGAGGCTGACGAGCGCCTCCTTGAGCTCCTCGGCGGTCTCGAACCGCGCGGCGGGGTCGGCGGCGAGGCAGCGCATGAGCACCGCGTCGACCTCGGGGGTCGCCTCGGGGTGGGCCTCGGACGGCGCCACGAAGTCGTCGAGGGGGCTGCGCCCGGTGAGCATCCCGTAGAGGAGCCCGCCGACGCCGAAGACGTCGCTGCGCGGATCCGGCGGGTGCCCGGCCTTGACCTCGGGCGCCAGGAACGCCTGCTCGCTGGCGCCGAGCGCGGCGGGGCCGGCGGTCTGGACGATGGCCAGGTCGACCCCGAGGCTGCCGACCTTCACGCGGCCGGACTTCGTCACGAACACCACCGTCGGGCGCAGGGCGCCGTGGCAGGAGCCCTTGGCGCGGACCGCCTCGAGCGCGCGGCAGACGTGGGCGACGACGTTGTACGCGCCCCGCAGCGACATGGGCGCCTCGCCCCCGCGCTTGGACTCCACCACCTCGGCGAGCGTCTGGCCGTCGACCCACTCGTTGGCGACGTAGCGGGAGCCGCTCGCCTTGTCCGTCCCCATCCCGTAGGTGGCGACGACGTTGCGGTGCTGGATCCCGGCGGCGACCTTGACGCGCTGGCGGAGCACCTCGATCGCGTCCTCGGTGGCGATGAGGCCGGGCGCGAGGACCCGGACGGCGATCGGTCGCTGGGTCTTCTGGTCCTTGGCCGCGAGCAGCGCGCCGAGGGCGTCCTCGCCGACGGCGCGCTCGATCACGAAGCGGCCCCCCACGACCGTTCCCGAGGCGAGACCCGACGTTGGATTGCCCGTCGGTCGAGCCGGCACAGAGTTGGGCTGCATACGAGATCCCCGAAGCTACCGGACCCGGGGGAGGGACTCAACCGTGACGGATGTCACGCGCGGGCGCGGGGGAAGCCCCCACACGGCCGTGGTCACTCCACGATGGCGGGCAGGGTCGACGACGGCGCGACCGACCCCTCGGGTCGACCCGTCGCGCCGACCGCCGGCAGCACGGTGCCGGGGGCCTGCGCGCCCGACGGGAGCGGGCCGGCCGTGGGCTGGGCGTTGCCCCACGTGGTCTCCCAGCCGCCGGCCGTAGCGGGCGAGCCCGGCGTGCTGGTCACCGTGTAGGTGATGTCGGCGGTGATCGTGCGGGGCGCGCCCTCGATCGGGCCGACCAGCTGGAGTCTCTCGGCGCGCGTGGTCATGCACGCGGTGTCCTGCGAGGACAGCCCGTTCCCGGAGACCGTCGCGGAGGTCACGCGGCCGCTCGGGGTCGCGCGGACGCTCACGTGGACGGTCACCGAGCCCTGGAGCGACGCGCGGGTCTCGGCGGAGATGCAGTCGGTCGGCGTCCCGAAGGCCGTCCGGAGCGCGTTCGAGTAGTCCTGCGCGGGGGCCGCCCCGGTGGGCTCCTGGCCCGCGGCGCCGCCGCCCGCGCCGCCCGCTGGCGGCAGCGCGGGGCGCGGGTGCGGGTTGGGGCTCGGCGGCGGGGCGTGCCGCGCCTCGGGGTCCCGCGCGCCCACGGCCGGCAGCCCCGGCGGCGGGACGGCGCCGTGTACGTCGGTCGGCTGGCCCGCCCCGCGCTCGGTGGCGACGGGGTTCATCGAGGGACCACCGCTGTCGCAGCCCGCGCCGACGGCGCAGGCCAGGAGGAGCCCGGCACCCAGGTGCCGGAGCGAGCTCACCGCTGAGCCCGAGCGAGCTCGACGACGAGCTCCTTGTCGTGGGACTCCTTGCCTGCGAGCTGCTCCACGATCTCGGCGACGCGCTCGCGCGGGACACCGACGAAGCTGTGCCGATCGCGGATGCGGATGCGCCCGACGTCGCCCTTGTCGATGTCGCACTCGGTCGCGAGCAGCCGGATGATCTGACCGGGGCGCACGCCGTCGCGGCGGCCGAGGTTCACGTAGAGGTAGACGTCGTCGTCGCCCTCGTGCTCGTCGCCTCCGTCGTCGAGGTCGAGGTCGAGCTCGCGATCGTCCTCGGACGGCAGGTCGTCGTCCTCGAAGTCGTCGTCCTCGCCCTCGTCGTCGTACTCGTCGTCGTCGCGGGCGGCGATCACGGGCGCGGGCTTCGGCTCGGGCTCGCGCTTGGGCTCGGGCTTCGGCTCGGGCCTCGGCGCGGGCTTGGCCTCCGCGAGGGGCTTGGGAGCGGGCTTCGCCTCGGGCTCCGGCTCCGGATCCGGCAGCGGCTCGGGCCGGCGCTCGCGGCGCGCGGCCGCGGCGCCCTCGTCCACCTCGGTCTGCGTGCCGAAGAACGACGCGAGCAGCCCGCCGAGGAGACGCTCGGCCTCGGGGTGCGTGAGGAGGCGGCGCGCGACGGCCCTGTCGAGGACGTTGGGCTCGGTCGGGAACGCCTCCGAGAGCAGCTCGATCCTGTCGGTCTCGAGGCGCGTCTGGAGCTCGCCCTCGGTCGGCAGGGTCCGCTCGATCGGGAAGATCTTGTAGGTGAGCCGGAGGTAGTAGAGCGACCCGAGCGCCTGCGCCGAGACGAGCGAGATCGCGGTGCCCGTGCGCCCCGCGCGGCCGGTGCGGCCGGTGCGGTGGATGTACGACTCGATGTTGTCGGGGAACTCGAAGTTGATCACGTGCGTGACGTGCGAGATGTCGATGCCGCGGGCCGCGACGTCGGTCGCGACGAGGTAGCGGAGCTCGCCCTTGCGGGTCATCGCGAGGACGCGCTCGCGCTCCGACTGCGGCAGATCACCGTTGAGCCACTCTGCGTTGAACCCGGCGGCCTTGAGCTCCGACGCGAGCTGCTGCGTGGCCGCGCGCGTGTTGCAGAAGATGATCGCGCTCTCGGGATCCTCGTTCTCGAGGATGCGGATGAGCTGACGGCCCCGACCGGCCCCCGTGACCAGGTAGTACTGGTGCGTGACCGTCTTGGCGCCGACGGCGTCCGACGAGAGGCTGATGCGCTGCGGCTCGCGCATCATCCGCTTGCTCATGCGCTCGACCGCGTCGTCGATGGTGGCCGAGAAGAGCATCGTCTGACGCTTCGCGGGGAGCAGGGCGACGATCGCGTGCAGCTCCTTCGCGAAGCCCATCGAGAGCATCTCGTCGGCCTCGTCGAGGACGAGCACCTTGAGCTTGTCCCCGTCGAGGGTGCCGCGCTTCAGGTGGTCGAGGACCCGACCCGGCGTGCCGCTGACGATCTGCGCGCCGGCCTCGAGCTCGCGCACCTGACGATCCATCGGCGCGCCGCCGTAGACGGCCGCGGTGCGGATGCCCGTGTGGATCCCGAGCCGCCCGATCTCGCGGGACGACTGCAGCGCCAGCTCGCGGGTCGGCGCGAGGATCAGCGCCTGCGGCCCGCCCTTCGGATCGATGAGGCCGTCGACGAGGGGCAGCCCGAACGCGGCCGTCTTGCCGGTGCCGGTCCGCGCCTGGACGATCAGATCCTCACCCGCGCGCGCCGGCGCGAAGGCCGCGAGCTGGACGGGGGTCGGATCGACGAAGCCCATCTCGTCGATGGCGCGCTGGACGGGCTGGGAGAGGCCCAAGGAGTCGAAGCCGGGCGTCTCGAGGTCGCCCGCCGGGGATGTCGTGGTGTCGTTCATGTCGATCTGGTGTGTAGGGCACGCACGAGCTCGCCGTCTTCGCGGTCGAATCGCTCGAGGGTGCCTTGGATGCGGTAGCGGAGGCGGCCGAGCAGCGTCCACCGGTCGAGATCGCCAGCGGAGCAGCGGGGCTCGAGCGCGTGATAGCGCCCGTCCCAGCCGCGCAGCCAGCTACGAAGATCCGCCGGGTCGGCCTCTCCGCCCGTGGTGATCCGCGTGCTCGCGTGCGTCATGAGCTCGTCTCGGAGCTCGTCGACGCCCTCGGAGCACGTGAGATCTGCGGGGAGATCAGCCGTCTCGGGGGAAAACAGTTGGGGGATCACGGAGTAGAACCCGACGCCGATGAGATAGAGGATCCCGCCCGCCACGACCGTGGTCGCGATGAAACGCCCGGTGCGTCGACCGGGCGGGGGCGTCTCAGGCTCGTGTTCCGCCACGTGGCGCCTGGGGCAAGAGGTTCACCCGGGCCCTCGTGGGCCGAGCGCACAGGTTCTACCGAGCCGCGGCGGGGGGGTCAAGCAGGCCCTGCCTCCCTGTCGAACGATTCGAGATCACGGCGAAACCGCGAACGTGCCCCCGTCGGCCAGATCGACTACACCGGGGCCCGGCCCTCTCGTGACCGCCCTCCCGTCGCGCCGCCGCACGTTCGCCGCGCTCGCGCTCTGCGCCGTGGCGTACCTGTACGTCTTTCCGTATCAACCCCGAATCAACAACCCGAACGAGAACGTGCGGCTCTACATGACCGCGGCGCTCGCGGAGCAGGGCACGTACGTCATCGACGACTACCGCGCGCGCTGGGGTTGGGTGAACGACTGCGCGGTCCGCGACGGCCACGCCTACAGCGTGAAGGCGCCCGCCTCGAGCTTCCTGGGGGTGGTCCCGTACTGGCTCTACCTCCGCTGGATCGACGCGTCCGGCGCCACCTTCGACAGGACCGTGGCGCTCTGGCTCTGTCGGGTCTTCGCCTCGATCCTGCCGTGGCTGCTGTTCCTGTTCGCGTTCCACCGGTGGCTGGGGCGCCACACCTCGAGCCCGCTCGTGCGCGACGCGGTGTTCATCAGCCTGGCGCTGGGGTCGTGCCTGTACGGCTACGGGCTCCTGTTCATGAGCCACACGCTCAGCGCGGCCGCGGCGTTCGGCGCCTTCATGCTGCTCCACG
This sequence comes from Sandaracinaceae bacterium, assembly GCA_020633195.1. Taxonomy (GTDB): domain Bacteria; phylum Myxococcota_A; class Polyangia; order Polyangiales; family Sandaracinaceae; genus JACKEC01. The sequence goes on from JACKEC010000024.1 coordinate 22,837, forward strand.
ACGCGAAGCACGCGGGCCGGCTGCGGGTCGCGCGCTCGTTCTTCGCGGGGCTGCTGACGGCCGCGGTCACGCTCTTCGAGTACCCAGGCTTCGTCGCGTCCTTCCTGCTCACGATCTACGCGCTCGTGGCGGTGCGGCCGCTGCTGCGCCTGTTCCCGTTCGCGCTCGGCGGGATGATCCCGACCGCGGCGATGATGCACTTCCAGTGGCGCTGCTTCGGCAGCCCGTTCTCGCCGGGCCACCTCTACGTCGAGGACGACTTCTTCCGCGGCCGTCACGAGGAGGGCTTCTTCGGGGCGGTCGGCGTCCAGCCCGAGGCCCTCTACGGGCTGCTCGTCCACCCCGGCGCGGGCCTGCTCCCGCTGACGCCGATCCTCCTCGCCGCGGTGGTCGGCCTGTACTTGCTGGTGCGCCGGGAGCGCACCCGCATGGACGGCGTCACGGTCCTGGGCCTCTTCCTGCTGACGCTCCTCGGCATCGCGGTGATGAACAACTGGCGCGGCGGCTGGACGATCGGGCCGCGCTACCTCGCGCTGGTCTACCCGTTCCTCGGCTGGGCCGCGCTCGTGGGGCTCGAGCCCGCGTGGCGTCGCTGGCCTCGGGCGACGGCGGCGTTCGCCGTCGGCGCGACCGCGGTGGGCCTGTTGCTGAGCGGCGTTCCGTCCGCGTACTACCCGCACTACCCGATCCCCGTCGATCGACCGGTGACCCAGATCGTCGCGGTGCTGATGGCGCACGGGTACGCGCCGTACACCGCCGCGAACCTCCTCGGCGTCTACGCGGGCTGGTCGATGATCCCGCTCGCGCTCCTCGGGCTCGCCACGCTCGTGTGGATCATCGAGGCGACGCCCGAGCGGTCGGTCCGGATCACCGCCGCGATCGGGGGGCTGCTCGTCGCGATCGGGCTCGCCTATCCGCTCACCATCGACCCGCGGCCGGGGCACGCGGAGATCCTCGAAGCGCAGGCGTTCATCACGCGGATGTGGACCCCCGAGGGGCACGACGACGCGGCGCGGCTCGCGGCGTCGCTCGCGGAGACGCCCGAGCCGGAGGGCTTCGAGCGCCTCGCGGAGCTGCTCGACGCCGAGGGCCGCGCGAACGAGGCGCGCGCGGCCCGAGCCCACGCGGCGCGGCTCGCCCCTCGCGACGAGCCCTGAAGGCGGTATCGTCCGACGCGATGTCGGAGCTGTGGCTCGGATCGGACGCGTCGGGGGAGCGGGTCGCGCTGCCCGCGACGGCGCTGTTGCGGCACGTGATGGCGCTCGGATCGAGCGGCTCGGGCAAGACGGTCTTCTGCAAGGTCCTCGTCGAGGCGGCGGCCCACGAGGGGATCCCCGCGATCTGCGTCGATCCGCAAGGCGACTTGTGCAGCTTCGCGGCGGGCACGCTCGACGACGACGAGCTGCGCGAGCGCGGCGTAGACCCCGCGCTCGCCGCCGCGCTGCGCGAGCGGCTCGAGGTCGTGATCTTCACGCCGGGCGCGCCGCGCGGGGTGCCGCTCTCCGCGGATCCGATCGATCCCGGGCTCTCGGCGCTCGACGGCGAGGCGCGGGTCGGCGCGATCACGCGCGCCGCGTCGGTGGTGGTGGGCCTGCTCGGCTTCGACCTCGAGTCGGACGACGGCGCGGGGCTCGCCGCGGTCGTCGACAGGGCGCTCCACGGCATCGAGCGCCCCACGCTCGCGGCGCTCGCCGATCACCTCGCGGCGGCCGGGGAGGGCGGCTTCGCGGCCTACGCGCGCTACCTCGACCCGAAGAAGATCCGCGTCGCGTGTCAGCGCCTCGCGCGCCTCGACGTGGGCGCGCGGCGCCTCCTGTTCCACGACGGCGTGCCCGTCGACGTCGACGTCCTGCTCGGCCGCGACCCGAGGGCGCCCGTCGCTGCGGGGAAGACCCGCGTCGCGGTCGTCTACCTCAACACCCTGCACTCGCAGGAGGACAAGGACTTCTTCGTCGCGGCGCTCGCCGATCGCCTCTACTCGTGGATGCTCGCGCACCCGAGCCCGGCGCCGCAGGCCCTGTTCTACATCGACGAGGTGGCGCCGTTCATCCCGCCCGTGCGCAAGCCGGCCTGTAAAGACGGCTTGTCGTTGTTGTTCAAGCAGGCGCGCAAGTACGGCCTCGGGTGCGTGATGGCGACGCAGAACCCGGGCGACGTCGACTACCGCGCGATGGCCCAGTTCGGGACCTGGGCGCTCGGGCGCCTGACGACCCGCCAGGACCTCAAGAAGGTCGAGCCGACCCTCAAGAGCCTCGCCCCCGTGCAGGCCGACGCCATCGCCGGCCGCCTCCCGTCGCTCGCGCCGGGCGAGCTCGTGCTGATCTGCCCCGACGCGTTCCCCGCCCCCGTCGAGCTGCGCACGCGGTGGCTCGTGACGAGGCACCAGACATGGACCGAAGACCGGATCGAGGCGGAGACGGACCCGCTCCGAGACCGCTTCGACCCCCTCCGAAGCGACACCCCGCCCGCTCCGGCAAACCCAACCCCCCCGCCCGCTCCGGCGAAGCCGGAGCACGCTCCCCCTCTCCCTCTCTCCTCTCCTCCCACCCCGAATCTCGACCACGAAGAGGACGACGAGACGGACCCGGACGACGACGACCCCGCCCCCCCCGCTCCCGGTCTCCCCGCTCCCGGTCTCCCCGCTCCCGATCCCTCGACTCCCAGTCTCCCCATCGAGGGGCAGGTCCGTGCCGCCCTGCTCGACCTGCCGAGCGCCACGGTCCGCGAGCTGGCCGATCACACCGGCCGCTCCGCGAGCGCGATCCGGCGCGCGCTCGGCCGCCTCCTCGCGGCGGACGCGATCCGGGAGCTCCCGTCGGGGCGCGCGCAGCGCTACTGGTCGCCCGACTCGGGGGGCCGCCCCGATCTCGGGATGCCGCCGACGTTGTCCGTGTTCGTCGCGAACCTCGACGCCGCCGACGCGGCGCGGATCGCCAAGCAGCACGCGCGGGCGAAGGTGCTGGGGGTCCTCGGCGAGGAGGACCGTTTCGAGCGGGTCGAGGCGCAGCATCGCTTGCTCTACGCGCTCGCGTTCGAGGAGCGCGTGGAGCGGCCGCTCCTGTCTCGGCTCTTCGGGGACGCGCACGACCACCGGGTCGGCCGGGTCTACGTCCACCCGCACAACCTCGGCGTGGTGGTGTTCGACAACGAGCGCGGGCTCCGCTTCGAGGATCGACCGTCCTCGCCCGCGAGCGAGATCCGCGATCTCGACGGCGTCGCCGAGCGGGTCGAGCGGCGCCCGGTGGAGCTGGCGTTCGAGGAGGCCGACTGGACGGGGCGGGCGTCCGAGGAGGCCGTGCGCGCGAGCTTCCGCGAGCGCTTCCAGGCCATCCCGGGCGCGATCGAGCCCGTGTTCGTGCCGCTCTGGACCCTCTACTTCGTCACCGAGGCGGGGGCGCGGCGCAAAGCGCAGATCGACGCGCTCGTCGGCCGGCCCGTGCGGTGGCTACCGCCCGATCAGGGGAGCACGAAGAAGCGCCCGTAGACGTCGTCGCCCTGGTTGGTGACGGCCATCCACGCCGGCGCGGTGTCCGTGCCGCCAGCGGCCGCGGTGATCTCGCTGGCCGCCGCGGCGACCTCGAAGTCGACCGTGGTCGGCGGCGACTCGAAGTTCGGGAGCGGCTCGCCCGAGCCCGACACGTTGCGCGCGCGCGCGCTCGCGTCGCTGATCCACGACACCGCGAAGGTCGTGCTCCCCGCGGCGACCGCCGGCTGCGACTGGGCGCCGCCCACCGTGGTGTTGAGCACGAACGCGTCCTGTCGGGGCGTGCCGTCCGCGGCGAACGCGCGCGCGCCGATCCCGCTGGCGGCGCCATCCGCGAGCTCGTCGCGCCAGGCGACGAGGAAGTCGCCACCGCGGTGCGCGCCGACCGAGGGCTGGTCCTGCGCGCCGGCGCCCGCCGAGACCACGACGGCCGCCGCGTCGCGCGCCGCGCCGTCGGTGCCGAAGCGCTGGTAGTGGACGTCGCCGCCGCCCGTCATCGCGACGACGAAGCCGTCGCTCGTGCCGGCGACGTCGGGCGAGGCGGCCCGCGTGAGCCCGCTCCCGACCTCGAACGGCCCCGTGGGCGTGAAGCTCCCGGAGGCGAACGTCGCGCCGCTGAGCCCCGTCGCCGAGCTCATGTCCTCGTAGACGACCATCAGCGTGCCGTCGCCCGCGAAGGCGACCGCCGGGTTGGTGCGCGGGCTGCCCGTCATGCCGTCGCTGACGAGGACGCTGCGCGACCCGTTCTGCGGCACGCGCGAGGCGTCGAAGAACGCGAGGCGCACGTCCGGGCCCATGTTGAAGTCGACGAACGCGAACGCGATGCGTCCGTCGGGGGCCACCCCGACGTCGGCGAGGAGCTGCGAGCCGAGCTCCACGTCGGCGAGGAGCACGTCCACGTCGGCGTCCATCGCGAGCACGCTCGGCGACGAGATGGTCGAGCCGTCCGGGGCGAGGGTGCGGAGCAGCACGGTGGTGTTCGCCGAGTCGTACGTGATGTTCCAGTTCCGGCCGGGCGCGCCCGCCACCGACGCGTGGTTCTGCGCGCCCGCGGTCGTCGTGTTGATCGGGAAGCGCTCGGTGCGGCAGGTCGCGCTGCAGCCGTCGCCATCGACGGTGTTGCCGTCCTCGCACTGCTCGTCGGGGCTGCGCACGGCGTCGCCGCAGACGCCCATCCCGGTGATGGGCAGGAGCGTGAGGCGCACCTCGCGGGTGCTGCCGTTCTCGATCATCGAGGTGGCGCACGCGGTGGCGATGAACTGGTTCGGGATCATCGTGACCGGGTCGGTGCCCTTGCCGCGCACGAGGACGGTGTAGGTCCCCGCGGGCACGTCGAGGCTCACCATCGCGCGGGAGCTCATCACGTCGAGCGAGAGGTCGGCGATCGCGTCGAGGAACATCCCCTCCGGGAGATCCGCCACCTCGGGGCTGACCATCCCCGTCGTCGTGTCGCAGGCGAAGGAGTCGCCCGGCAGCACGTAGAGCCGCAGGGGGCCCTGGACGTCGTCGATCAGCGCGAGGGGGTCGTGGATCGCCAGGCCCGTCGAGTCGACGGGCGGCGAGCAGGACGCGAACGCGACGATCGCGAGGGCGGCCGCCAGGCTCGAAACACGCATCCGCGGACTCTACCTCGATCGCCCCACCTTGCGCATCCAAAGCGAGCCGGCGCGGCAGACGCGCGGGTACCGCGCTGACCCTCAGCGGCTCTCGCGCAGCGCCGCGATCGCGCGGCTGAGCTCCATCGGGGTGGGGCCGCCGCGGTTGGTGGCGGCGACGAACTCGACGGCCTCGACCACGTCCGAGCAGATCCGCACGGGGTACTTCCCCGTCCGGATGAAGAGCATCGCGGTGATGAGGCTGCGCGCCGCGCTCGCCCAGAACCCGTCGCCGAGGATCACCTGACAGGAGCAGCGCACGCGGTCGGCGACCTCGTCCCCGAACCGACCGGCGAGCTCGCGCACCTCGGCCCCGGGGAGCGGCGTCCCCTGCTCCGCGACGGACAGCACCGCGCTCGTCGGGTGCCGCTCGAGGAGCGCGAGGTGCGCGTGATGAACCGCCCACAGCTCGTCGGTCGTGAGCGCGCCGCGATAGACCGCCACGTGGACGTTGCCGACCGAGCCGGCGGCGGCGATCGGAGAGCAGTGGTCCGCTTGGAACACCGACATGGCCTCAGCTTGCCACGTCGCCCAGGCTCACATCGTGTCGTAGACGCCGTTGCTGACTTCGATGGTGAACGGGTCGCAGGCGAGGACGGATCCGCCCCGGCGCCGGACGCGCACGAAGAAGTCGGCCGAGTCGTCGGCGCAGGCGCTGACGTCGGTCACCGCCGGAGCGCCGCCGCCGGTGCAGGGGCACTGCCCCGTGAGCACCCCGGCGATGTCCGCGCGGAAGTCCGTGGCCCACTCGTAGTCGGTGAAGCCGGTGTCGCCGCAGCCAGCGGTGGCGCAGTCCCCGCGGAAGACGGTGAGCTCGAAGCTGTCGGACGGGTTGACGGTGAACCGCACCCGGACATGGAAGTTGTCACACGCCGTGTCGGGGGCGTCGTCGGCGTGGAAGCGGTACCAGACCACGCGGTCGTCCGGCATCACGTTGCCCGACACCGTGGTCATCGAGCCCGCGTCGCCGAGCGGCCCGAGGTCGATCGCCATCGCGCAGGTGAGCGCCTGGTCGACGGGCGGCATCGCCACGCACTCGCAGCCCGCGATGGAGCGATCGAGGTCGTAGGTGCCGGTGGGGCAGCCGCACGAGCCGTCGAGGCAGACGCCGCCGCCGGGGTTCGTCTCGCACAGCGTGGCCGGATCGCCCTCGTCGACGAGGTCGTCGCAGTCCTCGTCGAGCATGTTGCAGCGCTCGAGGTTGCCCGGGTAGAGGTTCGGGTTCGTCTCGTCGCAGTCCATCGACGCGGGGACGCCGTCGCCGTCCACGTCGACGTCACCGGGGATGCAGCGGCGGGAGTGGCAGACCTCGGTGCCCACCGCGCAGGTCCCGTCGCCGCGGCAGGGCCCGTACGGCGTACACGCGCCGTCGACGCAGTACTCGAACTCACCGCAGGTGACGCCGTCGCAGGGCGAGGCCGCGTCCACGCCGACGCTGCCGTCCATCCCGACCACGCCGGCGTCCATCCCCACGCCCGCGTCGCGGCGTACGGTGCCGCCGTCCGCGGAGGTCGGCACCTCGACGCAGCCGGTCTCGGGCACGCAGGCGAGCCCGCTGCCGCAGGCGCCGGCGACCGGCTGGTAGAAGCACGAGCCGAGCTCGCAGGTGGCCGAGGCGCAGGCGTTCATCGCCGGGCAGTCGGCGTCGTCGGTGCACTCGCCCTCGGGGGCGTCGCAGAACTGCGGGGTCTCGAAGGTGCAGCGCTCGCTGACGCAGCGGCCACCGAGGCAGGCGGTGGCGCCCGGGTTGCTCGCGTTCGGGCAGACCACGTCGCGGCAGCTCCGGGTGATCACGACGCTCACGCTGACCGCGCCCGGGGTCAGGTCGACGAGGATCGGGCGCGTCGCGAGGACGCCGCTCGGGCCGCGGACGATGACCTCGACGTGGGTGCTGGGGTTCGCCGGCAGGTCGTTGAATTCGGCGACCGCCACGCCCGAGAGGAACAGGTCCCCGGAGCGCGGGCCATAGATCCGCTGGGCCTCCCCGACCCGGGTCACGACCTCGGTGAACTCGACCCCGGGGACGAAGTCCGTCTTGAGGCTGACGACGAGGCTCGCGCCGTTGCCTTGGGCACAACCGGCGAGCAAGACGAGGAAGAGGAGACACCAAGCGCAGCGGCGCACCCGCTCAAGCTACACGAGGTCGGGCCGGCGTGCGATGTCCGGCGCGCACCCGGTCGCTCGTCGGGGTATGAACGGGGGGCGATGGCCGATCCGATCACGCGCGTCGACGAGCGGACCTGGCGCTGGGACGACGGGGGCCCGTACTTCTGCGAGGCGAGGATCTCGCCCGACGGGGACACGGTGCACCTCTACGAGGGCCCCAAGAGCGAGGCCGCGCAGCGGCACGAGGGGGGCGGCAACAGCTACCCGCGGCGGGGGTTCCCGGGCAACGTCCACCAGGGCTGGAAGACCCGCTGGCCGGGGCTCTGCGAGGCGGTGGCCGAGGGGCTCGCGAGCCCGTGAGCCCGGGCTGCTACGGGGTTTCGGCGTAGCCGCTAGGTCGGGTCGCGGTGAGGCATCCGCGCGAGCAGCGCGTCGGCCATCTCGGCCCACTCCTGGTGGCCCGCCTCGGCGAGCACCTCGCCGAGGGTGACGCGGGCCTCCTGCAGCTCGACCAGGCTCCCGACCTCGCTGACCTCGACGCGCACCATCCAGCCGGACTCGTGCGCGTCGGCGCGAGCGATGAGCCCGACGTCGTCGAGGTCCCCGGCCCAGAGCCGCGCCTCTTCCTCGTCGTCGGTGGTGGCGACGTCCACGAGGCCGAGCTCGAACTGCTCCATCGCGCCGAGCGCGACGTTGGCGCGCGCGCCGATCTCCGCCTCGAGGAGGAGCCGCACGGCGTCGAGGGCCTGCTCGGTGATGCCGCCGGCGACGATGTCCCAGTGCTCGACGTCGCAGTGCCCGTCGGCCTCGAAGAACGCGAACGGGCGGATCGAGCGCAGGGTGATCCGACCGGCGCCGCCGATCTTCTTGCCGCGCCCGCCCGCGGTGAGCTGCGAGACGCCCTCGCCGTGCGACCCCGCCTGGTAGCGGACGACGTGGCTCGCCTCCCACGCCTCGGCGAGCTCGAAGTCGGCGTGCTCGGCGACGGTCGCGGTCCAGTCGAGGCCGGGGGCGATGAGCTCCGCGGCCTGCTCGCTCCAGCGCGCCATCAGCCGGCCCGTGTCGAGGAACGATCGGGTCTCGCCGACGAAGGACCAGCGCGCGCGGTACAGGATGGGCACGGGGCGAGTCTGGGCCGGGCCCGCGGCGAGGACCACCCCAACGCGCGCCGGCTTGCGCTCGGCGGCGCCCGACCACACAACCGCCCGACGCGTGGCGACCGAAGGCGACCCGAAGCCCGAGAAGCGGGGCCTGGAGTGGTCGGCGCTCCGGTCGCTCCTGCCGTACCTGTGGCCGCCCGGCGACTGGGGCCTGCGCGGGCGCGTCGTGGTGGCGATGCTCTTCCTCGCCGCGGCGAAGGCCACCAACGTCTACGTGCCGGTCCTCTACCGCGGCGCCGTCGACGCGCTCGGGGGCGAGCAGGCGGCGGTCGTGGTGATGCCGATCGCGCTGATCCTCGGCTACGGCGGGATGCGCGTGCTCTCGCTGACGTTCGGCCAGCTGCGCGACGCGGTGTTCGCGAAGGTCGGTCAGCGCGCCATCCGCACCGTCGCGCTCGGCGTGTTCCGGCACCTCCACGCGCTCTCGCTCGCGTTCCACCTCGACCGGCACACGGGCGGCCTGAGCCGCTCCATCGAGCGCGGTACGCGCGGCATCCAGACCCTCTTGAGCTTCACGCTCTTCAACGTCCTGCCGACCTTCGTCGAGATCGCGATGGTCACGGCGGTGCTGTGGGCGCTCCTCGACGGCTGGTTCGCGCTCGTCACGTTCGCGACCGTCGTCATCTACATCGCCTACACGATCACGATCACGCAGTGGCGCCTGAAGTTCCGCCGCGAGATGAACGATCAGGACAACACCGCGAACTCGAAGGCGATCGACAGCCTGCTGAACTTCGAGACGGTCAAGTACTTCGACAACGAGGAGCACGAGGCGCGGCGCTACGACCAGGCGCTCGAGCGCTACGAGACCGCGGCGGTGAAGGCGCAGACCTCGCTCGCGCTCCTCAACATCGGGCAGTCCGCGATCATCGCGATTGGCCTGACGACCATCATGTACATGGCCGCGCGCGGCATCGTGGCGCACGAGCTGTCGATCGGCGACTTCGTCCTCGCCAACACGTACCTGCTGCAGCTCTACCAGCCGCTCGGCTTCTTCGGCTTCGTCTACAACGAGATCAAGCAGGCGCTCGTCGACATGGAGAAGATGTTCGTCCTGCTCGGCGAGCTGCCTCAGGTCGCCGACGCGCCGGGCGCGCCCGAGCTGGTCGTGAGCGACGCGGTGGTGCGCTTCGAGGACGTCGAGTTCGCGTACGGCGAGCGGCCCATCCTGAAGGGCGTGACCTTCGAGATCCCGGCGGGCCACAAGCTCGCCGTCGTCGGCTCGTCGGGGGCGGGCAAGTCCACCCTCGGACGGTTGCTGTTCCGCTTCTACGACGTGAGCGGGGGGCGCATCACCATCGACGGCCAGGACCTGCGCGCGGTGACGCAAGCCTCGTTGCGTCGCTCGCTCGGCATCGTCCCGCAGGACACCGTGCTGTTCAACGACACCATCCGCTACAACATCGCCTACGGCCGCCCCAGCGCGAGCCCCGAGGAGGTCGAGGAGGCCGCGCGGATGGCCGAGCTCCACGACTTCGTGAAGGGCCTCCCCGACGGCTACGAGACGAAGGTCGGCGAGCGGGGGCTCAAGCTCTCGGGCGGCGAGAAGCAGCGCGTCGCGATCGCGCGCACCATCCTCAAGGGCCCGCCGGTGCTCCTCCTCGACGAGGCGACGAGCGCGCTCGACACGGCGACGGAGCGGAGCATCCAGCGGCACCTCGCGAACGTCAGCCGCGGGCGCACCACGCTGGTGATCGCCCACCGTCTGTCGACCATCGTCGACGCGGACGAGATCATCGTCCTCGACCAGGGGCAGATCGCCGAGCGCGGATCGCACGACGCGCTGCTCGCGCGCGACGGCCTCTACGCCGAGCTCTGGCGGCGCCAGCTCGAGCAGGCCGACGCCCCCGAGCCGGCCACGACTCAAGGTCTGTAGAGAAATCGCCTTCGGCGATTTCTCTAGGGCGAGGGGCAAGCCCCTCGCGCTCCCCACTGAGATCCTCCGACGCTTCGCGTCGTCGGACTCAGTCGATCTGATCCGAGTCCGGGTTCACCCCGATCGACATCTTCCCGGGGGAGGTGTCGCCCGCGTCGACCACCGCCTGGTGCAACGCGGCTTGCTTGCGCATGTTGGCGATCTGGCGCTCGAGATCGGCGCGCGTCGCGTCGTCCACGCCGCCCGCGAGCTTCAGCTCTCGGGCCTCGATCATCTGCGCGAGGAGCGGCAGGGACATCTCCGACTCGAACGCGCGCGTCCCCGGGGGGAAGCGCGCGCCGCCGCCGAAGCCGCCGGGCTTGCGCGTGAAGAACCAGATCGCGGCGAGGACCACCGCGATCCCGACCCCGAGGAGCAGCCAGGTGAGCATGCGCGGAGTCTACCCTCAGCGTCGGTTCCAGGCGCCGGCGTCGCACGTGACGCTGCGCCGCACGTCGCCGTCGTCGATCACGCCCGTGAGGTGATCGCCCTCGACGGCGAGGTGGCGGTACCCGGTCTCGCGCTCCATCGACGCGATCTCGGCGAGGCACCACCCGTCGCCCCGCCGGCGCAGCCAGGCGTCGTAGGTGGGATCGTTGGACTCGTCGAGCGAGAGCCGGACGGGGACGGGCACGGCGGCGCCGTCGTCGGTCGCGCAGAGCGGGATCGCGCCGTGGGGCTCGGCGATGGGCGCGTCGGCGGGCAGCGCGGGCTCGAAGCGATACGCGCGCACGGCGTCCACGCCGTCGGTGGGCGGGCCGTACTCGACGAGGAGCGGCCCGTCGGCGCCGAGCGCCGGCTGCGCGGGGGCGTCGCTCCCGTTCGTGAAGACCTGCACGATCCTGTCGCCGCTCGCGGGGAGCCAGGACATCGCGTCGAGGAGCACGCCGCCGTCGGACGAGGCGAGGAGGCGCCGGGGAAAGTGGTCGTCGAGCGCCACCACCGACGCCGCGCGCGGCGCGCCGCGACCCCTCGGGAGCACGACGACCCGCGCGTCGCCGACGGCGTAGAGCTCGTCGCCCTCTCCCTCGAACGCGGTGCACTGCACGAGCAGCGCGTCGTCGAGCGCGCCGAGGGGCGCGCAGGACGCGCGGCCTTCGGGGAAGCCGAGCCGCCGTCCGTCCAACCACGCGGTGGACCCCGAGGTGTGGCTCCCCGCGGGCGCCTCGCCCTCCCACGTGAAGCGGTACGTGCGGCCCCGGCGCTCCATCGTGAAGTCGAGCCCCACCGCGCGGACCCGCGTCGGGAAGCGGACGCCGCCCCCGGGGACGCGCTGCCAGCTCGCGTCCTCGACGCGGTACGGCGAGGGCGCCTCCGCCGTCACGCGGCACGCCAGCTCGAGGGCCCCGGTCTCGACGTAGGGGTGGCCGGCGCGCGCCGCCGCGACGAGGTCGAGCGACGCCTCGCGGGTGGGCTCGACGGTCCAGCCGCTCGACGTGGTGCAGCCGTAGGCGTCACAGCGGAGGTGGTCGAGGTAGGTCTCCTCCCCGAGGAGCGCGATGTCCGCGGCGGGGCCCTCGAGCTCGATCTCCACGGGCGTCCACGTCTCCCCGAGATCGCGGGTGATCCAGATCGCGGCCGCGGTCTCGCCGACGGCGACGCCGTAGACCCGGGACGCGAACCCCCAGGCCCGCGCGCCCTCGGGGAGCGTGACGACCCGCGCCGGCTCGCCGGGGCCCGCGACCAGCCGCGGCCCCGCCCACTCCGGATCCGAGGGGCGGCGGCGGAGGGTGCGGAGCGCGTTGCCCCACACGACGCCGTCCGCGGTGCCGTGCAGGCCCAACGCAGCGGTCGAGGGGTCGTCGACCGTGTAGACCACGTCGAGCTCGTCGGCGCCGAGCCGCCACCGCAGGACGTCGTGCTCGCGAGCGAGCAGGACGGTGTGGTCGTCCCCGAGCCCGGTGAGGAAGCTCGTGCCCTCGGGCAGCGCGAACGCCTCGAGCGCGCCCGTCGCGAGGTCCTCGCGGCAGACGCTCGTCGGATCCGCCCCGGGCCGCCCGCGCCGCTCGTCGCACGCGCCGCGCTGGATGACGTGACGGTCGCCGAGGTCCGTTCCCCCCTCGCGGAACGACGGGTCGGGCGTGACCACGCGGACCTCGTCCCCGCAGTCGAAGGGCTGCTCGACGCCCGCGCGCCTCGTCGGGCCTTCACAGCCCGCGTCGGTTCGACGCACGGGGACGGTGGTCACCCGGCCTCGATCGTAGAGCCAGGCCTCGGTGGGGCTCGCGGAGACGAGGAAGCGCTCGGCGCCGCCTCGGGGGAGGGTGGTCCATCGACGAAACGACGGGCTCACCCGCACGAGCTCCTCGCGCGCTCGGGACACGAGGGCGTCGTAGCCCTCGTCGGGCTCGTGCGGAGGCGCGGGGCGCTGGACCAGGGTGAGGGTCTCGGGGTCGACGACGTCGAGGCGCCCGTCTCGCGGGACGCGGCCCTCGCGGAGATCCAGCGCGGGCTCGTCGAGGGGCACGCGGGTCCACTCGGCGTCCCCGTGTCGGCGGGCCAGCAGCCAGCCGGGGCCCGCGATGGCGAGCCACACCCCGTCGAGCTGTCCCACGCGCTCGATCGGCTGACCGGCTGCGATCGGTCGCCGCGCGGGGGCCTCGCCGCACCGCCCGCCCCAGGCGCGCGACATGGTGTCCGCGATCAGGAATTCGTCGAGGTGCGTGGCGAGGTCGCGGAGCGCGTCCGGGAGCGTCGCGACGTGGCGCATCGGCGCGTCGAAGGCCGGCGCGTACAGCACCGTGCGTCCGGCGGTGAAGAGCCAGCCGTCGCCGCAGGGCCGCGCGAAGTCGATGTCGGTGGCGGCGCGCTGCGAGGCCACGTGGACCGCCTCGCCGTCGACGGTGATCCGGAAGGGCCCCATCCGGTACTGGCCCGGGCCGACGCGGATCAGCGCGGGGCTCATGTCGGTGAGCAGGAGCCGAACCGGAGGCGGGGCGGGCGAGGTGCCCTCGGCCCCCGGGAAGAGGCGCGCGGGCGGGTGCGTCCCGCAGGCCGCGACGAGGAGGGCGAGGGGCACCAGTCGGGCTCGCATGAGCGCAACGGTACCAGGACCCAAGGACGCCGCGCGCCCGGTCCTGCCCCGCCGGAAACGGGTGATCCGGTAGACACTGCCGAGCCCGGCGGCTATCCATCGTCCCTTCAGCATGAGCACCCACGCCAATCCTCCCCGGGCCGTCCTCGCGGCGACCGGGCTCTTCACGCCGCCGTCCTCGATCGACAACGAGGAGCTGGTCGAGTCCTTCAACGCGTGGGTCGACGCCTGGAACGCCGCGCACGCCGACGCGATCACCAGCGGGGAGATCGAGGCCAAGGCTCACTCGTCGGCGGCGTTCATCGAGAAGGCCAGCGGCATCCGCGCGCGCTTCGTGATGGACAAGGCCGGGGTGCTCGACGTCGAGCGCATGGCGCCGCGCCTCGCGCCTCGCCCGAACGAGGAGCTGTCGATCCTGGCCGAGATGGCCGTGCACGCGGCCCGGGACGCGCTGCACCGCGGCGGTCGCACCGCCGCTGACGTCGGCGCGGTGGTCGTCGCCTGCTCGAACCTCCAGCGCGCGTACCCCGCGATCGCGGTCGAGGTGCAGTCCGCGCTCGGGATCACCGGCTTCGGCTTCGACATGAACGTCGCGTGCTCCTCGGCGACGTTCGGCGTGCAGGTCGCGAAGGACCTGATCGAGGCGGGCAGCGTCGAGAGCGTGCTCGTGGTCAACCCCGAGATCTGCACCGCGCACCTGAACTTCACCGATCGCGACAGCCACTTCATCTTCGGCGACGTCGCGACCGCGATGCTGCTCGAGCGGGGCGATCGGCCCGCGGCCGGGCGCGGCGGCTTCGAGATCCTCGGCACGCGGCTCGCCACGGTCTACTCGAACAACATCCGGAACAACTTCGGGTTCCTCAACCGCGCCGAGGCCGACGACGTCGCCGCCCTCGCGGACCGGATGAGCGCGCCGGACACCGACCTGCTCTTCAAGCAGGAGGGCCGCAAGGTCTTCAAGGAGGTCGTCCCGATGGTCTCCGATCAGATCCTCGCGCACCTCGCGGAGCTCGGCCTCGAGCCGGCCGCGCTCAAGCGGCTGTGGCTCCATCAGGCGAACCTCAGCATGAACCGCCTCATCGCCAAGCGGGTCCTCGGCCGCGACGCCGAGGAGCTCGAGAGCCCGACGATCCTCGATCGGTACGCGAACACGAGCTCGGCGGGCTCCGTCATCGCGCTGCACCTGCACCACGAGGATCTCGCGCCGGGCGACGTCGGCCTGCTCTGCTCGTTCGGGGCGGGCTACAGCGCGGGCACCGTGCTGCTGCGCCGCCGCTGAGCGGCGGCGGGGACCCGCCGTCCCGTCGGGCGTACGGGGCCGGACCACGCGCGGGGCACGACGCGAGCGACCGCCGGGTGCCGCGTGAGGTGGCGCCAGCGCTGGAGCAGCAGCGCCTCGAGCTTCGAGTCCTCCTCGCCCGACAACAGGTAGCCCACGGTCTTCCCGATGCGATCGGGGTGATGCCGGTAGAGCGACGAGTAGAAGGCCGCGGTGATCTTGTACTTGTACCAGGTAAGCCTTCTTGCGGAGACGTTCTTGCAGAAGTTGAACTCTTCGGTCTGGTACTTGCCGTGCGAGAAGATGGGCGCCATCAGGTGCGCGTCGTCCACCTGGATGCGCCCGGAGGCGACCAGGTCGTCCCAGATCGGCGTGGCGGGGACGGGGAAGAACAGCGCGCAGGCCACGTCGGAGAGGCCCAGGCGGCCGAGCTCCTTCGCGAGGGCGACGGTCTCCTCGAGCTCCTCGGCGGTGTCCTCGGGGAAGCCGATCACGAGGTACGCGCCCAGGTTGAGGCCGGCGCCGATCGCGAGCTCGGCGGCGCGCATCAGCGCCGACGTGTCGAGCTTCTTCTTGATGCGCTTTCGGGCCACCTCGGAGCCGCTCTCCGGCGCGAAGTAGAGCGCTCGACACCCCGACCGATAGAGGAGGCCGACCACCTCCTCGTCGATCGCCTCGCAGCGGGTCCCCGCCGCGAGCTGCCAGCGCACGTCGAGGTCGCGAGCGATGAGCTCGGTGCAGAACTCGACGATCCAGCGCTTCCGGATGACCGCGGTGAGGTCCTGGAAGGGGAAGTGGTCCGCCCCGTAGGTCTTCACGTAGAAGGCGATCTCGTCGACGACGTCCTTCGGATCGCGCGCGAACCAGCGCGGCGTCCACATGTTCGGGCTCGAGCAGAACGTGCACTGATACGGGCAGCCGCGGGTCGCGAGGATGGGGACCGTCTTGCCGTACTGGTTGCCGGTCGTGTAGTGGTGCTCGTCGTAGACCTCGAGGTCGAAGAGGTCCCACGCGGGCCAGGCGATCGCGTCCAGGTCCCGCCTGCGCGCGGCGCGCGGATTGCTGACGATGGTCCCGTCGGCGGCGCGCCAGCAGATGCCGGGCAGGCGGCGCCGATCGAACGCGCGATCCTTCTCCAGCGCGCCGAACAGCGCGACCGCCGTCTCTTCCCCCTCGCCGAGGACGATGAAGTCCAGGGCGGACTCGCGCATCGAGCGCTCGGGCAGCGCGGTCAGGTGCTCCCCCCCGCCGACGATCGCGACGTCGGGCCGGGCTCGCCGGATCGCGCCCGCCATCTCGCGCAGCAGCGGCCACTGGAAGCTGAACATGCTCGTGATCCCGATGGCGTCCGTGTCGGGATCGATCCGGTCCACGACCTCCTGGTCCGTGAGCCCCAGTCGATCGAGGCGACCGGCGCGGGTTCGCTGCTCCGGCGCCTCGGCGATGGCGTCGATCACGCCGACCGAGTGGCCCTCCTGGCGCAGCGCGGCCGCGACGTAGGCCAGCCCGATCGGCGCCGCGGGGCCCAGCGAGCTCAGCGCCCCCGGGTTCAGGTAGGTGGGACCGTGGATGAGCTGGATCTTCACAGGCCGCTCGTAGGTTAGCACCGCTCGCTTTCGCGCTCGCCGGAAGCAGGCGTACCCGTGCCGCGCTTCGCGGGGACGGGCACGGGCACGGGCACGGGGTAGTCGGCTCGCGCTTTCGCGCTCGGCGACTACGCCATGATCGGCAGGCCGCCGGCTTCGCGGCCGATGGTCGCGGGCGGCGCCTGCTCGGCGCGGGCGATGGCCTGCTCCTCCTCGTCCGTGGGGCGGACGAGGGAGCCGAGGATCTTGTTGTAGAGCTCCTCGGGCGACGGGATGACGTCGCCGGCCTCGAGCGCGACGCGGCGCGCGAGCGCGGGGAGGAAGGGGGCGACCTCGCGCAAGGTCGTGGTCACCCGCGGGACGTCCTTCGACATCCACTTACCGAAGCGCTTCGAGAAGGCCTGGGCGCGGACGCGGGCGCGGCCGAGGCGGCCCTTGCCGACGAGCGGCGCGACCTCGTGCACGAGGTCGGCCGCGGTGACCGCGCCGACGTGCGGGGCGCGGTGCAGGGGGTGCGCGTAGCGGGTGCCGCGGACGAGCTCGCGGACCTGCTCCTCGGTGACGCCGTGCTGCTCGAGCGCCGCCGCGTACTCGGCCTGCGCGCGCTGCCGCGCCTTGAAGAGGAACATCTGCACGCGCGAGTAGAAGTTCACGGCGCCGTCGCCGCTGGTCTCGACCGCGCAGAAGATGGCGTCGGGGTAGCGCTCGGTGATCAGCGACTGCACGCCGTCCGAGACGCCGCTCGAGGGCATGCAGCCGAACGGCTTCACGCTCAGGGTCATCGTGGCCTTCGCCTCGATGACGTTGAGGATCAGCTTGGCGACCTCGAGGTGGCCCTCGCCGCCGCGCAGCTCCTGGTTGTAGTAGTCGGTGCCGAGGCGCGCGACGGCGTCCATGTCGGGCAGGACGTGGTCGTGCAGGCCCATGAGGTTGGCCCACGACTGCCACCAGATGCGCAGCGCGAGCTCGCCGAGGAAGAGGCCCGCGAGCGTGAGGCCGACGTCGGACCCCTCGAGGCCGAACTTGCCGCCGTCCGCGCCCTTGAGGTTCATCCGCGCCTTGGTGTCGTGGCGGAACTCCCAGAGGTTGTAGAGCAGCAGGTTCGCGATGACCTGGATGCCCACCTCGCTGCCCTCGGACTCGAGGAAGCGCTGCAGGTGGTAGTTGCCGTCGCCCTCGGTCGTCATCGCCCAGAACTCGCCGAGCACCGCGACGGTCGGCTTGGGCTGGAGGCGATCCACCTCGACGGCCGCGAAGATCTTCCGGCAGCGGTAGATGGCCGCGAGGATCGACGTGTGGTGCTGGAGCGCCTCGTAGATCTCGCGCTTGGCGGCCTTGCAGGCGCGATCCGTCGCGCCCTCTTCGACCTCGTAGGGCCGCAGCCGGTAGCTGATGAGGTTGATGATGTCGCCGGCGAAGAGCGCCTTGCCGATGGTGACGAAGAAGGTCGGGTCGAGGACGAGCCCGAGCTCCTCGCCGGTCGCCTGCTTCATGCCGCCCGTCTGCTGGAAGAGCAGGACGCGGAAGCCGTCGAAGCCCGCGTCGCGCAGCGCCTTGCGGTACTCGGTGACGTACATCCCGAAGCGGCACGGGCCGCACGCGCCCGCCGTCATGAAGAGGTAGTGCTCGATGATGTACTCGGCGGTCATGCCCTCCTCGTCGCGGAGCCGGCAAAGCTCCTTGACGAGGTTTCCGACCGTGAAGTAGGTCGGGTTGCACTGGCCGCGGTTGCCGAACTCCTTGCCGAAGCGCAGCGACGTGGTGTCCGGGCACTCGAGCGCGCGGGTCGTGTAGCCCAGGCCCTTGAGCGCGCCCTCGACGATCTCGTCGTGCGCGATGGTGAGCCCGCCGATCAGCATCGTCGTGTGCGGGCGCTGCTTGGCGCTGAAGAACGGATCGATCATCTCGTCCGTCCAGTGCGTGGTCTCGGGCTCCAGCCCGAGCGCGGCGCGCTGCTCGGCCTCGAACTTCGCCAGCTCCGCCTCGATGTCCAGCTCGTCCGTCTCGACGTTCATGCGTTCACCCTCTCCAGTGATCCGTCTGCGCGCTTCTTGCCCAGGCTGATGAGGCCCGCCTTCGCGGCCTCCCGTGCGTCTCGGTGGGGATCGGGCGCCACCACGTACGAGGCGACGCGCGCCTCGAGCTCCACGATCTGCGCCTCCACGGCCTCGTCCCGCTGGCGCTTCGCCGCGAGCTGGGCGCGCTTCATCGAGAGCAGCTCGAGCCGCTTCTCGTCGAGGCGCCGCGACAGCTCGCGCTTCTTCTTGGCCATGTCCTCGAGCCGCTCCTGGTGGAGCTGCAGCGAGTGCGCGTAGGTCTTGACCCGGATCTTGATCGAGCCGCCGGGCTTGTTCGCGTCGAGGTCGTGCAGGGCGGAGTAGGGCACCGCGCTGCGCTCGACGATGCGGTCGATGATCCCGAAGGTCGGCGCGTCGTGGCCGCACTTGAAGCTCGACAGGTCGAGCAGGACCACGTTCGGGTGGCGGGCCGCGAACTTCACCGCCCAGACCTTCTGCGCGCTGTTGGCCGAGTAGTTCTCCGGCCACACGTCGTTGATCTCGAGCGGGGTCCGGATGACGCCCTTCTTCAGGTCGTCCGCGAAGAGCGGGTCGAGGTAGGCGCGGTCCTTCGGGATCGAGCGCACCGACAGGATCGGGTAGCCCAGGAGCTGGAACTCGTCGGGGATCCCGTGATGGAGGCCCGGGTCGTTGTGGTAGGGCCGGTTGACCACGAGGATCGCGATGCTGTTCTCGCGCTCGACGAGGTTGAGGATGTCGCGTCCCTTGGTCTGCAGGTCGGCGTCGTGGAGCTCGAGCGCCCGATAGCCCTGGTCGACGGCGAAGTCGTTCTCGTCCTTCGTCATCTGCAGGGTCGAGCCGAAGTAGTCGAACATCACCTGCTTCATCCGGACCGGCTCCGAGAAGCTCAGGCTGGGCGCGAAGTAGGTGATCCCACGGGTCGCGAAGTAGTCCTGCTCCTTCGTGAACGCGGCCTTCATCACGTCCGGCGTGCCCGCGACGATGGGGCACGTGGTGTGGTCGACGGAGTGGTCGAGGAAGCTCGGGACGTGCGTGAGGATGGGGAAGAAGATCCCGTTCAGCGGCTTCTCCACGTGGGCGTGGAAGAAGAGCTGGTGGAAGTGCGCCTGCACGACCTTGCTCGGGTAGCAGGGGTCGACGGAGCCGTACTTGCCGCCCTCCGCGAACATCTCCTCGCCGCTCTCGTCGCTCCAGACGATGTTGCGCGGGTCGAGCCCGATCGCCTGGAAGTAGGCCATCCAGAACGGGCCCGTCGAGTACATGTTGAGGACCCGCGGCATGCCGAGGCGCCACTGGCGACGGAGCTTCTGCGCCTCCTCGCCGGAGCGCTCGAACGGCCGCGTGAAGGGGCGCCGCTCGACCTGACCCCAGAAGTTGCGGGAGACCTCGACGTCCTCGCACGGCGCGCCCGCCTCGGGCATGGGCTCCAGATCCTTGCGTCGCGCGAACGCGAGCCGCGCCTCGTGCGTCACGAGGTTCGGGTAGGCGCGCATGATCTTCTTGCGCTCCTTGACGAGGTCGAGCATCGCCTCGTTCGACTCGACGGTGCCCTTCTCGCAGGAGAAGCCGCTGATGTAGCGGGACGTCGAGCCGTCGGGCCGGAAGGCGTCGATGAACGTGCGGCTGCACTCGTTGGGGCAGAAGTGGCAGGTCGTCGTCTCGTCGTTGGTCGTCGTGTACTGGAGGTCGATGGCGGCCTCGAGTCCGACGAACGTCGAGCGCCGGCCCCGCTTCACGACGCGCAGGGTCTCCATCGCCGCGCCGATCGCGCCGGCCTCGCCGGGGTGCGGGTGCACGAAGACCTCGCCGCCGGGGACCCGCTCCTTGATGTAGTCGACCTGCGCCTTGACCGCGGCGAGGTTGTACTGAGTGCCGCCCTGGAGGACGAACTTGTTCCCGAGCGCCGCGAGCCGCGGCACGCCGACGACGTACTGCCAGACGTTCTTCGGGAGGACCTGCGCGAGCCCCGCGAGGAGCTCCTCCTTGCTGAAGCCCTCCTTCTGGAAGTTCACGCGATCGGTGTCGAGGAAGACCGCGCAGCCGTAGCTGAACTTCGGCGCGAGCTCCGCCGCGAACGCCGTGTCGGCGTACTCGGTGACGGGCAGGCCGAACTGGTCGGCCATCGCCTGGAGCAGCATCCCGTTGCCCGCCGAGCACTGGTTGCTGAGCTTGAAGGACTTGATGTCCCCGTTCTCCATGAACAGGACCTTGATGTCCTGGCCGCCGATGTCGCAGATGACGTCGACGTCGCCGAAGTAGTGCGTCGCGCTCATCATGTGGGCGACCGTCTCGACGATGTTCACGTCGGCGAGGAGGCACTCCTCGAGCACGTCGGCGGCGTAACCGGTCGCGCCGAAGCCGATGATCTCGAGCTCCGCGCCCTTGGCCGCCATGCGGTCGCGCAGGTCCCGCAGCAGGTCCTTCGTGTCCTGGATCGGGTTGCCCTTGGAGAGGCCGTACGCCTTCATCAAGAGCTCGCCGTCCTCGCGCATCAGGACCGCCTTGGACGAGGTGCTGCCGCCGTCGAGGCCGATCACCGCGCGCACGCGGCCCGACACCGCGGGCTCCTCGAAGCGGATGACGCGGTAGGCGTCCACGAACGTGTCGCGCTCCACCGTG
This sequence comes from Sandaracinaceae bacterium, assembly GCA_020633195.1. Lineage (GTDB taxonomy): Bacteria > Myxococcota_A > Polyangia > Polyangiales > Sandaracinaceae > JACKEC01. The sequence goes on from JACKEC010000024.1 coordinate 43,717, forward strand.
GAGCCGACGAGGGGAGGGCCCGCGGTCTCGCCGAGGCGCGCCTTGCGGCCGTTGGTGATGTAGCCGCGCAGGCCCTCGATGCCGTGGTAGCGGCCGACGTCGTCGGCCTCGTGGAGGCCGTACATGACGGCGCCGTACGCGGCGTAGAGCTCGGCGTTCTGCGGGACGACGATCAGCTCCTCGATCGGGACGGAGCGGTCGTACTCGAACCCGCGCTCGCCCCAGACCTCGGGGATCCGCTGGCGCCAGCACTCCTGCAGGAACGGGAGGTAGGTGTTGGGCCCGCCGAGCAGCAGGACCTTCGGCTTGAGCGTGTTGCCGCGCGTGAGGACCGAGAGGTTCTGCATCACGATCGCGTCGGCGAGCGAGCAGAGGATCTCGGGCGCCGGGATCCCCGTCTTCACGAGGTTGACGATGTCGGTCTCGGCGAACACGCCGCACTTGGCCGCGACGTGGTGGAGCTTGGACCCGTCGAAGTGGAGCTGGCCCGTCTGCTCGGCCGGCATCCCGACCTTGATCATGCACTTGTCGATCGTGGCGCCCGTGCCGGACGCGCACTTGTCGTTCATCGAGCAGGTGGCGGTCTTCTCGCCCGTCTCCTGGTTCGCCTTGAAGATGATGATCTTCGCGTCCTGCCCGCCGAGCTCCACGACGCTGCCCGCGTCGGGGTGGAGCTTCTCCACGGCGAGGGTGACGGCGTTGACCTCCTGCACGAACTTCGCGCCGGTCGGCCCCTCGAGCGGGCCCGCGCCCGACCCGGTGATGAAGAGGCGGATGTCCTCGGGCGCGACGTCCTCGAACGCCTGGCCGATCTCCACGAGGAACTCGAGCACCGTCTCCGGCTGCTTGGTGTGGTGCCGGCGGTAGTCGTTCCAGAGGATCTCGTGGGTGGACGGGTCGACCACGACCGCCTTCACGGTCGTCGAGCCGACGTCCATCCCGATCACGATGGGTCTCGACATCATCCCCCGCTGGCCGCGCGAAGCGGCCGGTCACTCGATTCACTGACGCTCTGTCACTGACACGAGCGTCAGTGACACGAACGTCAGTACATGCGCGAGCGGCGCGGGTCAACGCGTTTCGCGGCGTGTATCAAGCGCGGAGCGCGGCCCTCAGCGGAAGATCGCGACGCGGCGGGGGCCCTCGTCGGTCACCGTCACGGCGACGACCTCGCCGCTACCGCGTCAGCAGGATCTCGAAGGCGTCGGCGATCACGCGCCGCCGGCTGCGGCGCCCGTGGCCGACGCCGATGAAGTGGTTGCCGATGATGAGCGAGTAGCAGGCGAAGCCGCGCGCCTCGACCTCGCCGGCGTCGAAGCCGAGCTCGCGGAGCCGGGCGCGGACGAAGTCCATGCGGCGCCGATCCACGGCGGCGACGACCTCGGCGACGTGCTCGTCGCGGGCGGCGAGGTCGCGGATCGCCATCTCGACGTCGAGGCCCGCCTCGGCGCTCGCGAGCTGCCACAGGGTGCGGAGGCGGTCCGCGGCGTCGCCGCCCTTCGCCTCGACGCGCTCGATGATCCCCTCGGTGCCGACCCGCTGCCAGGCCTCGAGCACCGCGTCGAGGAGCGCCCTGCGGTCGGCGAAGTGCCAGTAGAAGCTGCCCTTGGTCACGCCGAGGGCGCGCGCGAGCGGCTCGACCGCCACCGCCTCGATGCCCCCGCGCGCGAGCGCCTCGCCGGCCGCGGCGATCCAGGCTCCGCGGGACTTCTGAGCGCGTCGACCACCCACGCGAGCGGCTTAGCCGCCCCGCTCGCGGCCCGCAATCGCTGCTCACCATACGCATGCGTATTGACTCGATCTCGGACCGCGCCCATACGTAGGCGTATGGAAACTCCGGCAACCGTGATCGAACCGACCCTCTCGCACATCTCGCCCGAGCACTGGGCGAAGGCCGTGGCCGTCGCGCGGCGCACCATGTTCGCCTCCATCGCCTCGATCGACGGCGACGGATCTCCCCGCGTCACCCCGATCGGATCGGTGTTCCTCCACCCGACCGAGCCTCGCGCCTACTACCTCGAGCGCTTCACCGCGGCGCTGCCGCGGAACCTCCGGCGCGACGAGCGCTGCTGCCTGATGTTCGTCGACACGAGCAAGTCGTTCTGGCTCGCGTCGCTCGTCCGAGGGCGCTTCGGGCACATGCCCGCGGTCCGGCTGCGCGCGCGCGCGGGCGCCCGGCGGGAGGCGACGCCGGAGGAGCTCGCGCGCTTCCGCCGCCGCGTGCGGCTCGCCAAGCCGCTCGCCGGCTACGGCCACCTCTGGGCCGACATGAGCCACGCCCGCGACCTCGTGATCGAGGGCGTCGAGCCGGTCCGCGCGGGGGCGATGACGAAGGACCTCTGGTAGCTCGGTTGGAGCGCGCCGCGCGCGCGTGCCACAACGCGGCGGTGCCTCGCCCCTACCTCCCGATCGCGATGGTGGAGACCGCCGAGGGCGACCTCGAGCTGCGGCGGCGTGGCGAGCGCGACTTCATGATCCGCGTCGGCGGTCGCGTGCTCATGACGAGCCGGCTCACCCGCTCCGAGGAGGCGCTCGCCCGGATCGGCTGCGCCCCGCTCGCCACGCGCGCCGCGCCGCGCGTGCTCGTCGGCGGCCTCGGGCTGGGGATGACGCTGCGCGCGGCGCTCGACGCCCTCCCGAGCGACGCGCTCGTCACCGTCTGCGAGCTGAGCGAGGCGGTCGTGACCTGGTGCCGCGGTCCCGCCGCGCCGGCGAGCGGCGCGGCGCTCGAGGACCCGCGCGTGGAGGTCGTCGTCGGGGACGTCGCGGCGCACATCCGAGCCGTCGCCGCCGACCGGTCGCGCCCGCGCTACGACGCGATCCTGCTCGACCTCTACGTGGGCCCCGGGCCGGTCCCCCACGGCCAAGCCGACCCGCTCTACGACCGCGCGAGCGCCGTGCGCGCGAGGGACGCGCTCGGCCTCGGCGGCGTCTACGCGGTGTGGGGCGAGGCGCCGTTCCCGCCCTTCGAGCGACGGCTCCACGCCGCGGGCTTCGAAGTGCAGACGCACGCGATCCAGGCGGGCGGCGTGCGCCACGTGGTCTTCGTGGGGACGCGTCCGGGCGGCACCTGATCAGGCCTGCGCCAGGCGCACCAGCACGTCGAGGCTTCGCCCGAGGCCCGGCTCGAGGATCGCCGAGAGCAGCGGCGTGATCGGGGGCAGGACGCCGCGGAAGCGGACGGTCCACACCAGGCGCGTGCCGCCCTCGATCGGTGTGAGCGTCTGGACGCCGAGGTGATCCCGGATCGTGGGGTGGTCCTTCACCTGGTAGACGAACCGCCGCGGGGGATCGCGCTCGAGGATCGTCTCGCGCAGGCGGCTGGTGAAGCCGAAGGCGCGGACGCGGACCTCGCGGGTGTCCTCGCCGGTGCCCGTGATCTTCGCCTCGGACCACTGGTTCATCCGCTCGGGCTCGGTGATCCAGCGCCACGCCTCTTCGGCCGAGGTGAGGAGGTCGCGCTCGAAGCGCAGCTCGCGGGTGCGCGCCACCCGTGGACTCTACGCGACGGTCACGCGCTCAGGCCGGCCATCCCGACGCCGAGGCCGACGAAGAGCAGCGCGCCGAAGAGGACCCACAGGATCCCGAGCACCGCGCTGCCGACGACGAGCGGTGGCGACTCGCGCCGCGACGCGAAGATGCCGGCCAACGGGACGACGGCGACGACGATCGCGAACGCGGTCGTCGAGGCCGCGTCCCCCGAGCGGCCCTCGCCCACGCGCTGAACGACCTGGGCGATCATCGCGACCACGAGCGGCAGCACCATCAGCGCGCCGGCGATCCAGTGGGTCGTCGCGAAGCGCCTCGCGGCGGGCCCCTCCATCGGCCGCGCCGCGCCGACCGCGAAGGTCCCGGCGACGGCGAGGGCGATCACCGCCGCGAACACGAGCAGCGCGATCTCGGCCCAGCGCTCCGGGAACCCGCTCGCGAAGACGACGAGGAAGATCGCGAACGCGGTCTGGCCGAGCCAGCCCAGCGCCTGGACGCCGAGGACGGCGCGCAGCCACCAGGGGGTGGGGACCTTCTCGCTCAGCGCCCGCTCGCCTCGACGCGCGAGCGCCGGAGCAGCGCGTCGGTGGCGACCACGGTCACCGTCCACGGCGCGGCGCCGCGCCGCACGAGGACCCAGCCGGCGCGGGTGCGTCGGGCCGACGCGCTGCCCGTCGCCACGACGTGGGCGGCGAGGATCGCGGCCGGGAGCTGGAGCAGGGTGGTGCCCTCGGCGAGCGCGGGCACGGCGATCGGCGGCGCCCGCGGGGCGCTCCGGCGGGGCGCGGCCTGGATCGCGGCGTCGAGCCCGGCGGCCGAGACGCGGGCGTCACCGGCCTCGCCCACGCGCTGGACGACGACGAACACGTTGTCGCGCACGAACGCGACGATCGAGGCGTCCCCGCGCGCGTCGTCCCCGAGGCCGGGGAGCGGCGCGAGCTCGCCCGCGACGGTCTGCTCGAGCCACGCGGCGGCGTCGGCGGCCTCGCGACCGCTCGACGCGACGAGCACGTCCACCCGCAGCGTCGCGCGGGAAGCGCCCGTCGGCGCGAACCAGAGGCGCACGCCGTGGCCGTCGTACTCGGGCACGTCGACCTCGACCCGCTCCATCTGCGGCGGGGTCAGCGAGTCCACCGGGACGCCGGGGATCTGCGCGGCCGCGAGCGCGGGCGCGAGCCACAGGAGGGCGGCGATCGAGGCGCGCGTCATCGGATCCGCACCTTCTCCTCGACGGTCACCCGGACGCGATCGGACTCGGGCGAGAGGCGGTAGAGGTAGTCGGCCTGCGTGAGCCCCTGGACGAGCAGCCGCTCGTTGGGGGCCGAGCCGGGATCGTCGTCGCCGTCGACGGCGAGGGTCGCGTCGAACACGCGCGTGTCCGGCGGCCCCGTGATGGCGTGGTAGCGGAAGGCGCTGCGGCCGCTCGTGAACGGCGACGGGGCGAAGTCGAAGCCGATCGCCGAGAGGTAGTTCAGCTCGAAGCGGTCGAGGAACTGGTGCTGGATGATGTGGTAGCTCAGGTCGATGCCGACCATGTTCGCGTAGGTCGACACGATCGAGGCCGCGTCGGAGCAGTTCACGATCGTGCCGCTCGAGAGGTCCTGGAAGCGGCTCAGCTCGAACGTCGCCCGCTCCCAGCCTCCGGGGTAGTCGGTGTAGTGCGACGCGCCCGCCATGCGGTCGTAGCGCAGACCGAGCTCGAGGTAGACGCCCTCGACGATCCGCGACGCGACCGCGTCCGGGTCCGCGCTCGCGCCGTCGACCCAGCCCGTCACGCGGTCGAGCACGTCGACCCAGGCGCGGTGCGGGACCTCGTCGTAGCCGAACGTCGGCTCGGCCACGACGCCGTAGAAGCGGTGCGTGGTGTCGAAGTGCCCGGGCACCGGGACCCACGGCGAGGCGGCGTCCCGGCGGGCTTCGAAGCGCCACGCCCAGGTCACGTCGTAGCGACCGACCGCGGGGATCGGCGACGCCGTCGTCTCGAGCGCCACCTCCGCGCCGTCGACGACGGCGGGGGGATCGAGGAGCGACAGGCCCTCGGGCGCGACCGCGCGGACCTCGACGAGCGTCGGGTCGGCGACGCCGTCGGCGTACGCGGTGGTGAAGCGCGCGGAGACGTCGACCGTCGAGCCGGCGATCCACGCGGTGGGCAGGTTGAAGGTGTCGCGCTCCACGCCGTCGGCGGAGGCGCCGTCGAGCGGCGGCGACGTCAGGTCGTCCCAGGGCTCCGGCCGCTCGCGCGGGGTGCCGTCGGCGAGCTCGAGCGGCGCGCCGCCCATCTCGACCGCGTCGGGCGCGAGGCGCCACGGCACGGCGGTGGCCTCGACCTCGTAGTAGCCGTAGCGCAGGCCGTCGAGCGCGGAGTAGAGGACCGCAATTCGTCCTGCGCCGGTCAGCGCGACCTCGGACACCCCCAGGCGCAGCACCTCGACCGACGTGGTCGCGCGCGCGCTCTCGCGGCCTCGCGTCAGGACCGCGGTGGCCTCGACGACCCCGGGCGGCACCACCGCGCCGGTCGCGTCGCGGCCGTCCCACGAGGCGGTGCACGCGTCGGCGGTGAGGGCGCCGTCGAGCGCGCCGAGATCGGCGTCGCCCTGGGTCAGCTCGATCGCGCAGGTCGCGCCGCTCGCGTGCTCGACCCGGAACCGCAGCTCGATCGACTCGAAGCCGTCGAGGTGGGGGTCGAAGGCGGCCGCGCCGCTCGGATCGCTCGCGACCGACGGCGGCACCGCGATCGCGAAGTCGTCGCCGGCCGAGTAGACCACCGGCGTCCCCTCGCACCCGAGGGCGAGGATCACGGCCGAGGTCAGCGCGGCGGCGATGCGCACGGGCGGACTGTAGCAGCGCGAGGGCCGAATGTTCAGGCGGAGCAGAACAGGGTCACGTCGTGGGAGTGCAGATCGACCCCCATGTCCTCGGACGACGTGATGGTCACGCGCTCGCCCGCGGCGATCCGCGCGAAGTCCGCGGCGGTCACGAGCACGGTGTGTGGGTGCCGCGACGCGCCCTGGATGTCGTAGGTGACGTCGACGGCCGCCATCACGTCCGACAGCGGGACCATGATGTCGTGGCGGGTCCCCACCGGGTGCCGGTTGGTCATCTCGTACGCGATCGAGTTGCACTCCTGCGGACCCGCGTCCGTGTCGCCGGGCCCGGCGTCCGTGCCACCGGGGCCCGCGTCCGTGCCGCCGGGGCCCGCGTCGGCGCCGCCGGGTCCCGCGTCCGTTCCGCCCGGCCCCGCGTCCGTGTCGCCGCCGCCGTCGTCGCACGCCGCCAGCCACATCGCGCCGGCCACCCCGAAGGTGCCGGCCAACAGCTCGCGTCGCGTGGGTTTGAGAGTCGAGTCGCTCATCGGGACGACACTAACCGGGGAGGGCGGCGGCCGTCACCCGCGATACGCGAGCGGGATGGTCGGAGCGCCGTCGATGTGCTGTGATGCGCGCCGGCCGACGTGGATCCAAGGACGGGTGCGCCGAGGCGTCGAAGGGGGCGCATGAAGAGGACCATCTCGTGGGCGGTGATCGCCCTGGCGTGGGCCGGGCCGGGCTGCGGTGGCGGCTACGACGCGTGGGCCGAGAGCCCCGCGCCGCAGGTGGTGAGCGCGAGCTCGGGCGGCATGGCGGGCGACATGGTGTCGGAGAGCGAGTCCTACGGCGGCGAGTTCAGGAACGCCGCGCCGATGGAGGCGCCGCCCGGCGGCGGCAGCACGCCGGTCGACGGTCAGACGCGGTACGCGCAGGCCGATCCTCCGGACGGCGCGTCGCCCACGGCGCACGACGGCCGTGAAGGCCCCTTGCTCATCTACACCGCCAACCTCGCCCTCGCGGTCCACCAGGTGAGCGAGAAGCAGGGGCAGATCGAGGGGCTCGCGCGGGACGCGGGCGGGCACCTTCACCACCGCGGCGACAACGAGATCACGATCCGCGTGCCCGCGGAGTCGTTCCAGCGCGTGCTCGCGGCGATCCTCGAGCTCGGCGACGTGCTGAGCCGCGACGTCTCGGTGCAGGACGTGAGCGAAGAGTTCCACGACGTGCAGACGCGCATCCGCACGCTCGAGGCGATGTACGGGCGGGTCGAGCAGCTCCTCTCCAACGCCCCCGACGTCGAGCACGCGCTCGCGGTGGAGCAGCACCTCGAGCGGATCACCCTCGAGCTCGAGCGCCTGCGCGGCCGGCTCCGCTTCCTGTCCGACCGCGTCGCGTTCTCCACCATCACCGTGCGCTTCACCGAGCAGGCCACCGTGAGCGAGCCCCACTTCGAGCTGCCGTTCGCGTGGCTCCGCTCGCTCGGGCTCCCCAACCTGATGAGGCTTCGATGAGAGCCCTCCACGCCGCGCTCGCGGCCCTCGCCATCCTCGCGGGCGGCTGCGGCCCCAGCTTCACGCTCCAGCTCCCCGATCGGTTCGTGAACCTGACCGACGACCCGGAACACGGCGACGACCGCTTCGACCTGCGCGCCACCACGCCCGACGGCGTCGTCGTCGGCGTGCAGGCGCTCGACCACCACGTGAACGGGACCCTCGTGTTCTGGAGCGAGGCGGTCACGCGCCGCCTCCGCGACCAGCAGGGCTACGCGCTCCTGAGCGAGGACGACGTCACCGCGGCGACCGGCGAGGCGGGGCACCTGATGCGCTTCGGCCGCGACCTCGACGGTCACGCGTACCGCTACACCGTCGCGCTCTTCGTGACCCCGAGCCACATCTACGTCGTCGAGGCCGGCGGCCGCGACGAGGCGTTCACGGCGCTCGAGGACGGCATCGAGTCGTCCATCCGCGCGATGCGGCTGTAGCCAGAACGGGGAGAGGCCGTCATCGGCCTCTCCCCCTGCCTGGCGACTAGGGCTACAAGTCGATCTCGAGGCAACCGTCGAGGTGGCGGGCCCCCTGGGGTGGGACCGGGTCGACCACGTGGAACTCGACGCGCCGGTTCGCCTGGCGACCCGACGCGCTGCCGTTGTCCTCGAACGGGTGCAGCTCGCCGCAGCCCACCCCTTCGACCCGGGCCGCGTCGATGCCGTGCTCGACGAGCCAGCGCATGACGCTGCGCGCGCGGCGCGCGCTGAGGTCTCGGTTGTGCTCGTCGCGTCCGCGGTCGTCGGTGTGGCCTTCGACGCGCACGCGGGCGAGCTGCGGGTTGGCGGCGAGCACCGCGCGCACGTCCTCGAGGACCGGCGCGCTCCGGCTCAGGATCCGGTCCTGGTTGGTCGCGAACTCGACGCGCTGGAGGATCCTGATCTGTCCGGTCTCGGTGTCGAGGCGGACGTTGCGCGGGCAGCCGTTCGCGTCGGGCGGACCCGGCTCGAGCGGACACTCGTCGTCGACGTCGAGGACCGTGTCCTGGTCGTTGTCCGCGTCCGGGCAGCCGTTGGCGTCCTCGAAGCGGTCCATGTCCTCGGCCTCGTTCGGGCACTCGTCGGCCGCGTCCGTGATGCCGTCTCCGTCGTTGTCCGCGTCGGGGCAGCCGTCCTCGTCCTCGAACCCGTCCATGTCCTCGGCCTCGGTCGGGCAACCGTCGTCACCGTCGAGGACGCCGTCGCCGTCGTTGTCGGGATCGGGGCAGCCGTCCTCGTCCTGGAAGCCGTCCCTGTCCTCGGGCTCCGTCGGGCACGCGTCGTCCGGCGGCAGGATGCCGTCCCCGTCGACGTCCTCCGCGGTCGGCTCTGGCGCCTCGGCGACACGCTCCGCGGGGGGCGGTTCGGTGTAGGAGACAGACAGGACGCCACGGAAGTCGGGGCTCCCGTATCCACGCGAGATTCCGGGGCCCATCGCGAGGCCGATCCGGAGCCCGGGCACCGGCTGAACGCGCCCCCCGAGGGTGGCCTCGAGCGGCGAGGTCTGCCGGTCGCCGAAGGACTCGAAGCTCGCCGAGCCGTACACCTCGGCGAGGACCTCGAACACGTCGTCGACCACCGGCACGTTGACGCCGAGCCCGTAGGTGAGCTCGTGCCCGACCGTGAGCACGTTGGAGCGCGCACGGTCCGTTGCGCGGAGGCGTGCGCCGAGGTCGAGGGTGATGGCGACGCCGGCCCCCGGCCGAAGCTCCGCGAGGAGCTCCGGCTGGAAGGTGGCTCCGTCTTCGCCGTTGAAGCGCATGGAGCCGTCCGCGGCCTGCGCGGTAGGGAAGGTGACCGCGAGCTGCGCGGCGAGGGCGAAGAGATCGCCGGGCTCACCGAAGAGCCGTCCCCTCGCCCCGAGCCGCAGGTCGCCGAGACCCGCGCCGTCGGGCGCCGCGATCCCCGGTGCGTCCTCACCGTCCATGACGAGCGTCACGGGCAACCCCGCGAAGAGCACGAGGCGGTCGAGCAGCCCGAGCGCGAACCCGGCGTGAGCGACCAGCTGATGCTCCACGAGGCGGCTCTCGGTCGACGAGTCGCCGAGCGTGCTCTCGACCACGAGCGGCGCGAACCCGTAGTCGATGTGCAAGAGCGCGCTCCAGCGCAGGTGACCCAGGTCGGTCGGCCGGCTGATCGCGAACCCGTCCTCACCGGTCTCGGCCGGCCGGTACTGGTCGAGCTGCACCGCCTGCGCGGAGGCCCGCGCGTGGGTCAGCGAGGCCGCGAGCGCGATCATGGCGACCGCGGTCGAGCGCATGCGGGTCATCGCGCACCTCGGCGACGACGAGTCACGAGCCCGAGGGCGAGGAGGAGCAGGCCGGCGAGCCACGGCGCCCCGCGATTCGGAGTGACCGAGCAGCCCGCGCCGCCCGTCAGCCCCGCGGTCGGCGGCGTCGTGGTCGGCGGCTGATCGCTCGACGGGTCCAGGTAGTTCGGGACGCCGTCTCCGTCGTCGTCGCCGCGCCCCTCGACCATGTCGCCGACGCCGTCGCCGTCCGAGTCGAGGTCGCGCCACGCCGGCAGGTCGTCGTCGTCCGGCTCACCGAACGTGCCCTGGTCGGCGCGCTCCGTGGCCGTCGGGATGCCGTCTCCGTCATCGTCGTCGTCGAGGTAGTCGGGCGTGCCGTCCATGTCGGTGTCGACGTCCATCCCCATCGGGCGCTCGTCCGTGGTGAGCAGACCGTCGCCGTCGTCGTCCGCGTCGCGGTGGTCGGGGGTGCCGTCCATGTCGGTGTCGCGCGCGACGCCGTCGGGCGCTTCGGTCCGCGTCGGGACCCCGTCCCCGTCGTCGTCGTCGTCGAGGTAGTCGGGCGTGCCGTCGCGATCCGTGTCGACGTCCATGCCCATCGGGCGCTCGAGCACCGTCGGGATCCCGTCCCCGTCGTCGTCCGGATCCTCGAGGTCGGGGACGCCGTCGCCATCGGTGTCGGGGCACGGCTCGCCCTCCGGGCACTCGACGTCGTCCGGGACGCCGTCGCCGTCGCCGTCGGGGCTGGTGCCGCCCGTCGCGATCTCGAAGCGGACGCTGTCGGACGCGCGGTCACCGCTCGGCGTCGTCGCGTTCACGAGGACGACGTGCTCGCCGTCGCCGAGGGGCGACGCGGGGCGGTAGCTCCAGTTGCCGTCGAGGTCCGCGATCACCGTGGCCACGACGACTCCGTCGATGAGGATCTCGACGCTCGACCCGGGCGGCGCCGTGCCGCCGACGACCGGCGGATCGATGGTCAGCGTGGCGCCGTCCGTCGGGGTCAGGATCGAGACCGCGGTGGCGGGGCCCATGCCCGTGTCGATCTCGATGTCCCGCATCTCGCTCGCCTCGTTGCCCGCGGCGTCCGTCGCCCGGGCGACGATCGTGTGGGCTCCGTCCGAGAGATCGCTGGTGGGCGTGTAGCTCCAGGTGCCGTCGTCACCCACGACCACTGTGCCGACCACGGCGCCGTCGACGAGGACCTCCACGACGGTCCCGGGCTCGCCAGTCCCCGAGATCGCTGGGCGCGCGCTCGCGAGGCGCTCCCCCTCCTCGGGCGAGAGGATGCTCAGCGCAGGCGGCGTCGTGTCCACGGTGAACGTGTGCGTGTCACTCGCGGTCCGACCCGCCGCGTCCGTGGTGCTGGCGGAGACCGTGTGCTCACCCTCGCCGAGGTCCGCCGCCGAGGCGTAGGTCCAGTGACCGCTGGCGTCCGCGGTCACCGTCGCGACGACGGCCCCGTCGATGGACACCTCGACGCTCGCGCCCGGATCTGCGGTGCCCTCGACCACCGGCCGGACCTGGTTGGTGAAGCCCATGTTGGCGGGGCGCTCGATGTCGAGCGCGGGCAACGTGCTGTCGATGGTGACGGTGACCGAGTCGGTCGCCGTGTTGCCCGCCGCGTCGGTCGCGGTGACGTCGATGGTGTGCGCTCCGTCGGCCAATGGGGTCGCGGGCGTGCTCTCCCACGCGCCGGTGCTGTCCGCGGTGACGGTGTCGACCATCACGCCGTCCACCTCGATCACCACGGTCGCGCCCGGCTCCGCGCGGCCCGCGATCCGCGGGGTGGTGTCACCCACGGTGGCCCCCGAGCTCGGCTCGTCGATCGACACCGTCGTCCCGACGTCGATCATCACGGTGACGGACTCGCTCGCGGTCGTGCCGCGTGAGCCGTTGGCGTCCACCTCGATGACGTGGCTGCCGGGGGTGAGGCTCATCATCGGAGTGAAGGTCCAGGCTCCGCTGGCGTTCGCGGTGGTGCGGCCGACCTCGGCGCCGTCCACCGAGATCACGATCTCGGCCCCCGGCTCGGCCCTCCCGCGGATGCGGGGGGTGTCGTCGGCCAGCGTCGATCCGTCGGTCGGCGCGGTGATGACGAGGTCGTAGCAGTCGACGCCGTCGCCGGTGAAGCCGGCCGCGCAATCGCAAGTGAAGCTGCCATCCGAGTTCGTGCAGGTCGCGTCGGCGCTGCAACCCGCGGCGCCCGACGCGCACTCGTCGATGTCCGCGCAGCCGGCGGGCACGGCGTCGACGGTGCAGGTGCCGTCCCCGACCGGGTTCGCGGGATCGTTGTTGCAGAGCGGGGTGCCGGTGTAGCCGCTCGGACAAGTCGTGCCCGTCAGCAGGCTCGCGCCGTCGCAGATCTCGCACGCGTCGAGGGTTCCGTTGCCGCAGGTCGCGAGCGATCCGCCCCACGACCGGATCCGGAACACGCCTGGCTCGGAGACGTTCGAGAGCGTGGTCAGCATCGTGACCGAGGCGGTCCCCGATCCCGGCAGCGCCTGCGCGGCGCCGGCGCCATCGTCGAGCCCCGCGGTCGCCTCCGTGCCACCGAAGCCCCGGCGCCCGCCGTCGGCGTCGCCGGTCGTCCACTCGAGCGCCGCGTACCGGAGCTCGACGTCGAGGCCGTTGGTGCCGGGCATCGAGCCACAGGTCGCGTCCGGGACGCTGAGGATCGCCTGGAAGCTGGACACCTGGCTGCCGTCGAAGCCGTTCGAGGTGTCGTAGTAGAGGACGTTCTCCCAGGTGACCATGATGCGGTCGCCTGGCGTGATCAGGGACTCGTCCCCGTCGGACTCGACGCAGAGGTAGATGTTGCCCGGGTTCGGGATGTCTGGGAGGAGGAGACGGACCCAGTTGCGAAGGTCCACGTCGGCGAAGTACGCGGCGACCGCGGGGGTCGTCAGGCCGGGGATCGCAACCGGCGTGTACGCGTAGATCGGCTCGCCGAAGGAGATGGTCCCGTTGACGTTGACGTAGAGCTGCGTGCCGGCCGCGCTGAACGGGACCCCAGCGGCGCCGAACACCTCACGGACCTGGCGCTCGGGGATGGCGTAGGAGCCGTCGTCCCGCGGTGAGCGCACGATGCCCCGATTCGTGAACAACCCGTCCAGCCGGGTACCGAACCCTCCGCCGGCACAAGTCTCGAGCGTGGCCTGGGCGGCAGCGCCCGAGGGCGCGCCGGCGACCAGCAGCGCCGCAGCCAGCACACAGCCCGCGTAGCGCGTGGCACTTCGAGTTTCGATCGAACGCATTCGAGGACCCAAGCCTTTCCTTTGCGCGGTCTCCCGCGGGGCGGTCGTGCTGGACCGCGCGGGGACACCCCTGGCAAACGTCGGACCGACGCGATGGCCGCTCGGGTTGGCTCGATGAGGGCCCGGGACCGTGGGGTCGGACACCGCACCTGTTGTGTGTTGGACCCGTACTGACTTCTCACCACCCTCGTTCGCGGACGCGTGGGTTTCGTGTGTGATTTCAGATGGTTGGGGGGTGTCGCCGGCAACCGCTGAACATGTGTTTGTAAAGGGAGATTGACAACAGGTCGACGCGTCGTCGCGAGCCGACCGCGCAGAAACCCAGGGTGCCCGCGCGCGACCGATTCATTGCCGAGATCTCGAGGGCTGGCTCGGCGCCCCACGCCACCAGGTCACCGCGGGGTGATCGACTGGCAGACGAGCCCGAAGCGCTCCAGCACGTTCGGCGACCCGGTGCTGTAGGCGCCGCGGAAGCCTCGCGCGACGGTGCCGGCCGGGCAGTCGTGGGTCACCGTGAACGGCCCGGCGGGCGGGGGGACCGGCTCGTCGACGAGGACGGTGCCGCCCGTCCCGTAGGTGATGGTGACGCCGGGCATGACACGGCCGGAGGTCGCGATGGTGGAGCACCGCATCTCGAGGGCGTCGATCACGGAGCGGCCCATGTAGTCGATGAGCGCGGCGCGGAACCCGGTCAGCACCTGGCCCGCGGGGCAGTCCCAGGTCGTCCAGCCATCGCCGCCGTGCGTGGCGACGTACACGGTGCTGCCGAGGGCGACGTCGTAGACCGGGGTCGAGGTCCGGTTGGCGACGAACGAGAGAGGGCGGCAGTAGGTGACGAGGCCCTCGAAGAACTCCGAGGAGACGTAGTCCAGGCTGATCTGGTTGACGACCTGGTCGGCCGGGCAGACGTCTTCGAAGGGGGTGCCGCTCCCGTTGCCGACGGTGGGCGTGTACATCGTCGCGCCCGCGGTGACGCCGACGGGCGCGGCGCCGCAGTCGGCGGCGCACGTGTCGCCGAGCTCGGTCCCGTTGCAGCACGCGTCGGGGCAGCTCGCGGCGCGGGTGCAGTCCTGCATCTGCGGGCGCATCGTGAACCCGGAGCAGCTCCCGGCGCGGCAGACCGGCGTCGTGCAGGTGGACGTCTGCGTGCCCGCGGTGAGGTCGCAGCCCGTGCCCGTGCACGCCCCGAAGGGGGCGCAGCCCTCGAGCCCGCACGCCGTGTCGTCCGGCGTGGTGGCGTCGGCCGGGCACGCCGCGCTGGCGCCGTCGCAGGCCTCGGCCGGGTTGCACATGTCGCCCTCCGGCCGGCACTCGGTGCCCGCCGAGACGAAGCGGTCGGTGGGGCAGGTCGCGCTGCTCCCGTCGCACTGCTCGGCGACGTCACACGCGCCCGCGGCGGCGCGGCACTCGGTGCCCGCGCTCCGCCGCGCGTCCGTCGGGCAGGTCGTCGCGATCCCGGAGCAGACCTCCGCGACGTCGCACCCGCCGGTCGAGGCGCGGCACTCGGTGCCCCCCGCTCGCAGCACGTCGCCCGGGCAGCCGGTGCCGACCCCGCTGCACGTCTCGGCGACGTCGCAGAGGCCCGCGGCCATGCGACACTCCGTGCCCGCCGCCGCGAAGCGGTCCGCGGGGCACGCGGCGGCCGCGCCGCTGCAGACGTCGTCACGATCGCAGGGGCCGACGGCCGGGCGGCACGTGGTGCTCGCGCCGAGGAAGCGGTCCGTCGGGCAGGTGATCGACGAGCCGTCACACATCTCGGCGACGTCGCAGGGCCCCGCCGCCGCGCGGCATGGGATCCCGGCCGGCGCGGGCCGGCTGCTCCCGCACGTGGGCGTCCCCCCGCTGCAGTCGATGACCCCGCGCTCGCACGGGCCGAGGTCGCAGCCCAGCCCCGGCATGCACGGCACGCACGCGCCCCCGATGCAGACGCCGGCGGAGCAGACCGTGCCCTCGCCGGCGGCGACGTCCGCGGGGCAGTCGGGGCTCGCGCCAGTGCAGGTCTCGGCCGCGTCGCACTCGCCCGCGGCCTCGCGGCACTCGGTCGTCCCGGGCTCGAGCGCGTCGTCGGGGCAGACCATCGCGCCGCCGCAGGTCTCGGCGACGTCGCACGGGCCGGCCGCGGGGCGGCACACGGTGGACGCCGGCGCGGGCTCGGAAGCGACGCACACGGGGTCGCCGTCGAGGCACTCGATCCGACCGACGGCGCAGATCTCGCCCGCGTCGCACGGGTCGCCGGGCACGCACCCGCCGCCGCCGTCCACCCCCGCGTCGCGCGGGACCGGGCCGCCGTCTTCGGGGACGCCCGCGTCCATGCTCGTCTCGTCGCGGCGGCAGCCGAGCGCGACGTCGCAGTACTCGTCGGACGCGCACGCGCCCGTGGGCTCGAAGAGGCACGCGCCCTCGACGCACGCGGGCCGCACGCACGGGACCGCCGCGGCGGGGCACGCCGTCGCGTCGACGCAGGCGGCGTCGGGGCACGCGTCGGCGGTCTCGGCCGCGCCGCAGCGCGGATCGACGCACCGCCCGCCGAAGCAGGTGAGCGCCTCGGCGGGATCGCCCGGGCCCGGGCACACGACGTCCTGGCAGTCCCGGGTGATGACGACGACGAGCGCGTAGCTCGACCGCACCGTCACGCGCACGAGGCGAGCCGCGACGGTGCTCCCGTCCGCGCGCAACAGGGAGACCCGTACGGTGTAGTCCTCGCCCGAGAGGCCCGTGACCTCCGCGACGCGGCGACCGCGGAACCACGCGGTCGGGTCGGCGAACGCGGCCAGCACCTCTCGGTCGACGCTCGGGCCATCGGGCGGCCCCTCGAGGACGTCGGTCTGCACGGCGGTGAACTCGACGCCGCCGACGAAGTCGGTGCGCAGGTCGACGGTCAGCGTGCGCGACCCCTCGCAGCCGAGGACCAGCAGCGCGACGGAGACGACGACGGCGAGGCGCATCCCCCCGATCGTGCCCGAGCGCCCGGGCGGCGACAACGGCGCGCGCGCACGAGGCTGCTATCGTCCGCCGCATGACGAGCATCGCGAGCCGGGTGGCCGAGGCGCTGTCCTTGAGCCCGCGCTCGGTCGCGGCGGTGATGGAGCTCTTCGACGAGGGCGCCACGGTCCCGTTCATCGCCCGCTATCGCAAGGAGCGCACGGGCGACCTCGACGAGGTGCAGATCCGCGCGATCGAGGAGCACCGCGCGCGCCTCGTCGCGCTCGAGGAGCGGCGCGCCGCCGTGGTCGCGTCGATCGAGGAGCAAGGCAAGATGACGCCGACGCTCCGCGACGCGCTCGCGAAGGCGCAGACGCGGGCGGAGCTCGAGGACCTCTACCTGCCCTACAAGCGCAAGCGGCGGACCCGCGCGACGGTGGCGCGGGAGCGGGGGCTCGGGCCGCTCGCGGAGCGCATCCTCGCGCAGCCCGCGGACGGGGATCCGCGCCGAGACGCCGCGCGCTTCGTGGACGCGGCCAAGGAGGTGCCCGACGTCGCCGCCGCGCTCGCGGGCGCGCGCGACATCGTCGCCGAGGTGGTCGCGGAGCACGCGGCGGCGCGCCGGGCGACGCGCGAGACCTTCGTCCGGCAGGGCGTCTTCGCGTGCAAGGCCGCGCGCGGCAAGGCCAAGGTCGCCTCGAAGTTCGAGCCCTACTACGACTTCGCGGAGCCGGTCGCGCGCATCCCCTCGCACCGCGTCCTCGCGATCCTGCGCGGCGAGGCGCAGGGCTTCCTGAAGGCGAAGGTCGACGTCGACGAGGAGCGGCTCGCGCAGCGCCTCGGCGCGATCGTGGGCCGCCGGGATCGCTCGCCGTTCCGGCGCGAGCTCGACGAGGCGGTCGCCGACTCGCTCTCGCGGCTGCTCGGGCCGAGCGTCGAGAACGACGTGCGCGCCGAGCTCACCGAGCGCGCGCATCAGGAGGCGGTCGACGTGTTCGCGACCAACCTCGAGAGCCTCCTCCTCGCGCCGCCGCTCGGGGAGGTCGCGGTGCTCGGCGTCGACCCGGGCATCCGGACCGGCTGCAAGTGCGCGGCGGTGGACGCGACGGGGCGCTTCCTCGAGCACCGGACGGTGTTCCCCGAGCGAGCCGACGCGGGGCCCGCGCTGCTCGCCCTCGTGAGGCAGCACCGGCCGCGCGCGGTCGCGGTGGGCAACGGCACCGCCGGCCGCGAGACCGAGGCGTTCGTTCGCGCGACGCTGAAGGCGGCGAAGCTCGACGACGTGATCGTGGTGTCGGTCAACGAGGCCGGCGCGAGCGTCTACAGCGCCTCCGACGGCGCGCGCGAGGAGCACCCGGACCTCGACCTCACCGTCCGCGGCGCCATCTCGATCGCGCGCCGCCTCCAGGACCCGCTCGCGGAGCTGGTCAAGATCGATCCGAAGGCGATCGGCGTCGGGCAGTACCAGCACGACGTCGACCCGAAGCTCCTCGCGACGCGCCTCGGCCAGGTCACCGAGGCTTGCGTGAACCGGGTCGGCGTCGAGCTCAACACGGCGAGCGCGGCGCTCCTCACGCACGTCGCGGGGGTGGGGCCGTCGCTCGCGAAGAAGATCGTGGCGCACCGCGAGCGGCACGGTCGCTTCGGGGGCCGGGACGCGCTGTTGAAGGTGAAGGGGCTCGGCCCCAAGGCGTACGAGCAGTGCGTCGGGTTCCTGCGTGTCCGCGGCGGCGCGCACCCGCTCGACGCGTCGGGCGTCCACCCGGAGCGCTACGCGCTCGTCGAGCGCATCGCGAAGGATCTCGGCGCCTCGCTGAGCTCGCTCGCGGGCGACGCGGCGCTCGTGAAGCGCGTGGACGTCTCGCGCTACGTCGGGCCGGAGGCGGGCGAGGCGACGCTGAGGGACATCCTCGCCGAGCTCGAGAAGCCGGGGCGCGACCCGCGAAAGCGCTTCGAGGCGCCGAAGTTCAGGGACGACGTCCAGACCCTCGAGGACCTGCGCGAGGGGATGATCCTCGAGGGCGCGGTGACCAACGTCACCCACTTCGGCGCGTTCGTGGACCTCGGCGTCCACCAGGACGGCCTCGTCCACGTCAGCGAGCTCGCCGACCGGTTCGTCGCCGATCCGCGCGAGGTGGTGAAGGTCGGCGACCGGCTGCGGGTGCGGGTGATGGGCGTGGACCGCGGGCGCAAGCGCATCAGCCTCAGCGCGAAGAGGGCCCGCGTCGGTCAGGTACCCCAGTAGAGCTGGAGGTAGACCGGCAGGGCGAAGAGCGCGCGGCCGTCCCCCGCGCCGAAGACGCCCTCGACGCGCAGCCCGAGCCCGAGGATCAGCGCCTCGCGGTCTCCGTCGGTGTGGATGATGAAGTTGGAGCCCGGCGTGAAGATGTTTTGCAGCGCGTAGCCCGCCGCGAGCTCGACGCCGAAGTTGCCCGACCCGCTCGACCCGGCCGGGAGCCCGACGGAGCCGCGGCCGCCGCCGAAGATCCCGGCGTAGAGCGCGAACGAGTCGTCGCCCACGCTGGTGAGGCTGAAGCCGCCGCCCCCCCCGACCGTGACCTGCTCGCCGGGGACGTCGTAGTAGCCGACGTTGACGTAGGGATCGACGGTCAGCGCCCAGTCGCGGTCGCCGGGGCCGAAGCCGCCGCTGACGCGAGCTTCGAAGCCGACGCGCCCCGCCGTGTCGAGGGTCGGAGCGAGGCTGAGGCGGGCGTTGATCCCGCAGCCCGCGAGGAGGATCGAGAGAGCGGCGAGGGCGGCGCGCACGGCTCCCGCGATGGTGCCACGAAGCGGGGAGGGCCTTCGTGGGGTTTTGGCTCCCTCGGCGAGCCCGTCAGCGATCCGGATCGGCGAGGACCGCGAAGTCCTCACCGCCGAAGCCGGCCTCGATGGCCGCGTCCATCGAGCGCGCGACCGCGGGCAGCACGCTGAGCGCGTCGGGGTCTTTGGCGGTCTCGAGCATCAGGCGCACGTCCTTGCGCGCCATGCGCATCGTGAAGCCCACCGGCTGGTGCGCCGCTGCGAGCGCGCGTCGGCCCATGCCCGACGCGGTCGGCGAGAACTGATCGAAGAGCGCGAGGACCTCGTCGGTCGAGACGCCCGACGCCGCGCCCATGCGGAACAGGTCGCCCATCGCCGCCGTGAGCATGATCAGCAGGCCGTTCCCCGTGATCTTGATCTTGGCGGCCTTGTCCGGCTCCTCGCCGAGGTAGAGCACCTTCCCCGTCATCGTCTCGAGCGCGGGTCGCAGGGCCGCCTCGTCGGCGCTCGGTCCGCTGAGCAGCATCAGGCCGGTCGCCTCGAGCGAGTTCTTCGGCCCCATGAACACGGGGGCGTGGATGTAGCGCACGCCGTCGGCGCGCAGGCGCTCGAAGCGGGCGGCGACCCCGGCGGGGAGGTTGGTGCTGTGATCGACGATCCACGCGCCGTCGCCGAGCCCCGGCCGCAGCGCCTCGATCACCTCGTCGACGGCCGCGTCCTCGGCGAGCACGAGGTGCACGCGCGCCGCGCCGCGGACCGCCTCCTCGGGCGTCGCGGCGGCGACCGCGCCGCGCTCGACGAGCGGCTCGCACCGGCTCGCGGTGCGGTTCCAGACGCGCACCGAGTGTCCCTTCGATCGCAGGTTCTCAGCGAACCCACGCCCCAGCAGCCCGAGCCCGAGCACGGCGATGGTATCCATGCGCGGACTATAGGGCGGGCCAGGCCGCGGACGGCACCCCCCGAGCGGTGGAAACCTGCTGGGGATTGAGTCCGACGACGCGAAGCGTCGGAGGATCTCAGTGGGGAGCGCGAGGGGCTTGCCCCTCGCCGGAGAGAAATCGCCGGAGGCGATTTATCGACAGACCTTGAGGGCTCGACCCTACGGGCGTGGGGGGCGCCCCACGGAGCGCGGGGCCGTGGTGCGCGCGGCGTGGGTTGGCGTCGTCCTTGCGAAAGGGCGGGCGCGATGCGTTGGCAAGACGGTAGGCGGAGCGACAACGTCGAGGATCGGCGAGGGCAGAAGGGCGGGCGCGGGCTCAAGGTCGGCGGCGCGGCCGGGGTGGTGATCGTGCTCGGGGTGGTGGTGTTCGGCGTGGCCACGGGGACGGATGTCTCGGGGCTGCTCGACGCGCTCGCGGGCCCCGCCGGATCGGGTGGGGCGACGTCCCCCGCCGACGACGCGCGGGCCGAGTTCATCTCGGTGGTGCTCGCCGACACGGAGGACACGTGGGGCCCGATCTTCCAGGCCCGCGGTCAGACGTACACGCCCCCTCGGCTCGTGCTGTTCCGGGACCGCGTGGACTCCGCGTGCGGGATGCAGTCCGCGGCGACGGGGCCGTTCTACTGCCCCGGCGATCGTCAGGCGTACGTCGATCTGTCGTTCTTCGACGAGCTCGATCAGCGCTTCGGCGCGCCCGGCGACTTCGCGCAGGCGTACGTGCTCGCCCACGAGATCGGCCACCACGTGCAGACGCTCACGGGGGTCTCGGCCCAGATGCACGCGCTCGAGCGCGGGCGAAGCGAGGCGGAGCGCAACGAGCTCTCCGTGCGACAGGAGCTGCAAGCGGACTGCTACGCGGGCGTCTGGGGTCACCACGCGAACCGACGCGACCTGCTCGAGGCGGGCGACGTCGAGGAGGGCCTCCGCGCGGCGGCGGCGATCGGTGACGACACGCTGCAGCGCGGCGCCGGCCGCACGGTGACCCCCGAGTCGTTCACGCATGGGACGTCGGCGCAGCGCACCCGCTGGTTCCGCGTCGGCTTCGACTCCGGCGACATGAGCCGCTGCGACACGCTCGGCGCGGCGCTCTGAGCGACTGGGCTCGCTCAGAGCGGGCGGCGCATTCCGCGGGCTCGGTGTCTGTGGTACGCACGAGCGTCGTGCTCCGCTGGCTCGCGCTCGCGTCTCTGTTCGTCACTCTGGCGGTGGCCCCGCGGGCGTATGCCCAGGCCGACGAGGCGGGGGAGGCGTCGGGCGCGGATTCGGATGCTGGCGACGCGGATTCGGACGCGGCTGATGCGGACGCGGATGTGGATGCGGACGCGGATGCGGATGCGGATGCGGACGCCGGCGCAGACACGGACTCGGATGCGGGCACGGGCACGGGCACGGGCACGGGCACGGGCACGGGCACGGGCACGGGCACGGGCACGGATGCGGGCACCGACGCGGACTCGGATGCGGACTCAGCTTCGGGCACGGGCACGGGCACGGGCACGGGCACGGAGTCGAGGGCAGACGCGTCCTCGGACGCGTCTGACCTCGACGAGTGGGGGCTCCCTCCCGTCGAAGAGGAGCCCGCTTCGCCGCCTCCCCCTTACGGCGTCCGCCTCGGCACCGAGGTGCTCGGGTCGGTCCTCGGCGCCCTCGCGTTCGGCGCGGTGGGCTTCGGCGTCGGCGTCGCGTCGGCGGGGGCGGATCAGACCCGAGACGTCGGCCGGCCGATCGACGAGACGCTGCTCGGAGGGCTGCTCGGCGCGGGGATCGGGTGGCCCATCGGCGCCGCGTTCGGCACCTGGCTGGCGGGCGAGAACAACGGCGGCACCGGCGAGGCGGCGGGGCCGATCCTCGGGACGCTGTTCGGGGCCGGCGTCGGCGTGGGGCTCGGAGCGATCCTCGGGCTCGCGACGGAGGACCTCGACGTCGGGCTCGGCGTCGGCGGCACCGTCGGCGCGCTCGGCGCGCTGCTCGGTGCCGTACTCGGCTACGAGCTCTCCTCGGGGCCGCACCCCGAGCCGGCCGACGCCGCGAGCTCGGCGCGCTGGGCCCCCTTCGTCGCACCGGGGCGCGACGGGCTCACGCTCGGAGCCGCTGGCGTCTTCTGAAATGCGGTACAAAGGCTCCCATGTCCGGGGAGCCCGCGTTCATCGGAGTGCTCCGCGAGTCGGTCGAGGCGGAGGTGACGTCGTCGGTCGCTTCCGCCGCGCTGTTCGCGGCGCTCTCGGCGTGGGGCCCCCGCGTGCCGTCCACGTTCTTCGAGGTCGTCGATCTCGTCCGCGGGCCGCTGCGCGCCGAGCTCGCGCGGCGCCTCGGGGACGCGCGCGCGGCCGAGATCGAGAAGCGCATCGAGCAGCGCCTGCGCCTCGCCGAGATGCCCACGGGGACGGTCAGCGCGGCGCCGCGGGAGCCCTTCGCGGACGCCCCGACCCACTCGATGCCGCGCGCGTCGGGGCCCGTGTCGGTGCAGGTCCTCGCGGGCAGCCCGGTGCTCGAGACCCTCGTCGTGTCGGCCCTCGGGCCGCGCCGCGTCGAGCTCTCCGACGCGCCCGACATGCTGATCCTGGACGCGAGCGACGCGCCCGCGTCGTGGGGCGCCGACCTCGAGCTGCGCGCCCACGCCGCGCCGACGATCTGCGTGTACGGCTCGGACCTGCCCGAGGGCCAGGCCGCGGCCAAGCGGCTCACCTCCGCGAACGTCGCGTTCCTCGGCTTCGAGGTGGAGCACGGCGTCGCGCCCATCCTCGATCTGATCCGGTCGCGCGCCGAATGAGCCGCAAGACCAAGCAGGAGCGTCGGCGCGAGCTGCTCGACGCGGCCCGGGACGCGTTCGTGGTGAAGGGCTTCGCCGCCGCCACCGTGGACGACATCGTCGCGAACGCCGACGTCGCGCGGGGGACCTTCTACCTCTACTTCTCCGACAAGCGCGCCGTCTTCGAAGCGCTCGTCGACGAGTTCCTGGCCCGCATCGAGGCCTGCGTGAAGAGCATCGATCTGAGCCACCCGGACCCCCCGGTCGTGCAGCTCAACGCCAACATCCGTCGGATCGTGGAGCTCGCGCTCGCCGAGCCCGCCATCGTGAAGCTCGCGCTCCACGACGCGACGGGGCTCGACCCCGAGCTCGACGAGAAGCTGCACGGCTTCTACGAGGGCCTGCGCGACCTGATCGACGAGAGCCTCGGGCAGGGCCAGGCGCTCGGGATGGTCCGCGCGGGGGACCGCCGCGTCATGGTCGCGATCGGGCTCGGGGGCCTCAAGGAGGTCCTCGTGGACGCGGTCGCGGGCCACGTGGAGCGCGACGCGAACGCCATCACCGAAGAGATCATGCGCTTCCTCGCGGGCGGCCTGCTCGCGCGGGGCTGAGGCCGACGTGGCGGACCTGCTCGTCGAGACCCGGGGGCTGACCAAGCGCTACGGCAAGGTGCGCGCGCTCGACAGCCTCGACCTGAGCGTCGGGCCCGGCGAGGTCTACGGATTCCTCGGCCGCAACGGCGCCGGCAAGTCGACGACGATCCGGATCCTGATGGGCATCACCAAGCCCGACGGCGGCGTCGTTCGGCTCTTCGGGGAGCCGGTGCGCGGCACCCCGGTGCACCTGCGCCAGAAGATCGGCTACGTCGCGCAGGAGCAGTCCTTCTACGAGTGGATGACCGCGGCGCGCCTCGCGAAGTTCGTCTCGCGCTTCTACCCGACCTGGGACGACGCGACCTTCCTCGCGCAGGCCAAGGCGCAGGCGATCCCGCTCGACCGCAAGGTCGGGACGTTCTCGGGCGGCATGAAGATGAAGCTCGCGCTCGCCCTCGCGCTCGGCCACCGACCGCCGCTCCTCATCCTCGACGAGCCCAGCGCCGGCCTCGACCCGGTCGCGCGCCGCGAGTTCCTCGAGCGCGTGCGCGAGGACGCCGAGCGGACGGGCCGGACCACGTTCTTCAGCACCCACCTCGTCGACGAGGTGGAGCTCGTCGCGGACCGCGTCGGCATCCTCGAGGACGGGCGCACGCGCTTCGAAGGGACCGTCGAGGCGCTCGCCGCGCGGGTCCGGCAGGTCGTGGATCTCGAGGGCGAGCCGCCGATCGCGCCAGGCGTGCGGCTGCTCAGCGACCGCGTCTTCCGGGGCCGGCGCCGCTGCGTCTACGAGGCCGACGACCCCGCCGCGTTCGGGGCCCTCGGCGTGCCCCTCGACGACCTCCCGCTCGAGGAGATCTTCATCGAGATGGTGCGGCGGTGAGGCGCCTGGGGGGCCTCCTCCTCAAGGAGCTCTGGCAGCACGGCGGCGTCCTCCTCCTGCTCGCGGCGTTCGTCGCGGCCGTGCAAGGTATCTTGCTCCTCGGCTCCGCGGTCGGCCCGCGCACGATCACGATGCTGGAGGCCCACGCGACCTTCACGCGCGTCTTCCTGCCGCTGCTCGGGATCGCGCTCGGGCACCGGCTCGTCGTGCGCGAGTACCACGCGCACACGCAGCGCTTCCTCGAGGCGCTCCCGCTGTACCGCGGTGAGGTCCTCGTGACCAAGCTCGGCCTCGGCCTCTTCGTGCTCGCCGGCGCGGTGACCGTGTCGCTCGCCTTCGCCGCCGCGATCGCGCTCGTGAAGGAGCCGCTCACCTGGCACTGGCTCACGCTGATCTTCGTCCGCACGCAGGTGTTCGCGCTGACGCTCTGGAGCGTCTTGTTCACGATGGGCCTGCTCGGCCGCTGGCGCATCCCCGTGTACCTCGCGATGGGGCTCGTGCTGGTGTTCCTCGATCAGGGCACCGACTTCGAGGTCGCGCGGTTCGGCCCGTTCGGCCTCGTCTCGGAGCGCCTGATCCTCGAGCGCCACGCGGCGCCCTGGGCCGAGCTCGGGACGTCGCTCGCGATCGCCGCGATCGCGCTCGGGCTCGGGGTCGCGCTCGCGCTGCTCGACGAGGGATCCGTCGCCGAGTCGCTGGCCAAGCCGATGAGCCGGCGGGAGCGCGTCGCGGTCGGGGTGGTCCTCTGCTTCGCGCTGATCGCGTGGGACGTCGTCGACCCCAAGCACGACAAGGCGCCCTTCGACTTCGAGGGCGACGCGGTCGTCCGGCGCGAGGGGCTCGCGGTGCTCTACCTCGACGAGGCGAACCGCGGCGACGCGGAGGCCCTCGCCGACGCGATCGCTGCCGACCTCGCCCGCGCGCACGACGCGCTCGGGTACGAGGAGCCGTTCGGTCCCGTGCACGTCGCGTTGCGGACCACGCTCGAAGCCGACGGGTACGAGGAGGTCGAGCTCGAGGGCGAGGACGACGGCCTGCTGGTCCGCGCGGGCTTCTCCGACCCCGCGTTCGACGCGCGGGCGTTCCGCGCGTGGGTCCTCGAGCGCGCGATCGAGCGCGCCACCGACGGCCGCGCCGCGTTCGAGCCCAACGCCTGGGTGCGCACCGGGGCGGCGGCCCTCCTGGTCTACGGCGACGAGGCGCCCGACCCGGGGCTCGCCGCGTTCTGGGCGCGTCACCGGCGGCCTCGCTACGCCGCGCTCGAGCGCTTCTGGCGCACGGAGGAGCGCTTCGGCCCCGAGGTGGCGTCGGCGGTCGCGACGAGCGCGGCGTTCGCGTTCGTCTCCGTCGAGGGCGAGCCGGCGTGGCGCGCGTTCGCGTCGGAGGTCCTCGCGCCGCCCGCGCCGGGGGTCTTCGCGATGGCCGGCCCGAGCCCGCGCGAGCGCTTCGAGGCCGCGACCGACGCGGCGGCGTTCGAGGCGCGCTGGGCGGCGTCGCTCCGGACCGCGTCCTCGGGCGTGCCGCGCGCCACGGCCTCGCTCTCGATCGAGCCCGAGGAGGGGCTGCTCCGGTCGGTTCGCTGGGGCGTGCGCTTCCGAGGCGCGCCGCCGCCCGACGCGTTCTGCGCGCTCCTGCACGCGCCGCTCGGCCCGTTCGACGAGGTCGTGACGCCGAGTGACCTGTCGCGCGAGGAGGTCCCGTGCGCCGAGCTCGGCGAGGCGGGCTCGCGGCTGGTGGGCCGCTACTCGGCGGCGGACCGCGTGCTGCTCGCGATCGAGCTCGAGGTGCCGGCCGGCCGGGTGCGGCTGCTCGCCGAGCGACGGGAGCTCGACTGATGCGCGCGCTCTACCTCAAGGAGCTCCGCAGCCTGTGGCCCTTCCTGGTGCTCACGTCGCTCTTGATGAGCGGCGACCTGATCCACCGCCCGTTCATGGAGCGCCTCGACGAGCAGACCTGGGAGGGCATCGCGTCCTACCTGCGCGCCGGCGAGGACGGGACCTTCGGCTGGGTCTTCGCGATCCTCGCGGTGTGCATCGCGTACGCCGCGTTCCCACGCGAGCACGACGAGGGGACGATCCGGTTCCTCCACTCGCTGCCGGTCCGGCGGCCGCTCATCTTCGTCGCCAAGGTCGCGGCGGGGCTCACCATCGTGTGGACGGGGGTGGGGCTCCTGCTCCTGACCGACACCGCGCAGAGCGTCTGGAACACGTCGTCGTTCGAAGGGGGGCACTGGCGCGCGGACATCGCGCTCACCCACGTCGCGATGCAGGTCGCGTTCGGCTTCATCGCCTACGCGCACGGCCTCCTCGGGTCGGTGCTGCGGCGCTTCGGGATCCTCCCCTACGCGCTGGTGCTCGTGGTCGCCTCGATCCTGAAAGACGTCTTCCCCCCGGCCGCGTGGATCGACCCGACCGAGCTGCTCGTCGCGCGCTACGAGGGGTCGCACCTCGTGATCGCGTGGGGCCCGTGGATCGCGCACGGGTTCGTGGCGCTCGTCGCCCTGGCGACGGCCTACGCGGCGTGGATGGGCCCCGCGGATCGGATCGGGGCAGGCCTCGGCCGGGCCGGCGCGACCCTGGCGGGCAAGCTCGCGTTCGGCTGCGGGACGGCGCTCGCGGGGGTCGGCGTGCTCGCGCTCTCGGCGCTGGTGTCGAGCATCGGGCCGAGCGACGAGCCCATCGAGCCGACCGACGAGCCCGTCGAGGTCGCCTCGATCGACACGCGGCAGGCGCGGACGGCGCGCTACGAGGTGACCTATCCGGCCAACCTCGAGGCCCGCGCGAGCGCGCTGATCGAGCACATCGACGCGATCCACGCGGGCGTGCAGCGCGAGCTCGGCGCGGACGTGGGGCCGGTGCTCGTCGCGGATCTCACCGAGACCAGCTCCGAGCACCTCGGGATCGCCTCCTGGACGCACCTGCGCGTCGGGCTCGTCGGCGAGCGCGACGTGGTGCGGCTCCATCACACGTTCGCGCACGAGACCGTGCACGCGTTCCAGCACCGGCTCAGCGATCTGCGGCAGGGCGACGCCGAGCGGGCGACGCACTTCTTCGCCGAGGGCTCCGCCGAGCACGTCGCTTTCCGCGTCGCGCCCAACGGCCCGGCGCACCGGCAGGCGAGGGCGGTGGCGGCGGCGACGTGGGCGCGGCACCGGATGAGCAGCGACGACCTGATCGACGAGCGCGCGCTCCGGCGACGGTTCGACACCTCGCTCGTGTACTCGCTCGGCGACCGCTGGTCCGCGGCGCTCGCGAGCACGTGCGGGGACGCCGCGATCGGCGACGCGCTACGAGCGATGGCCCGCGAGGGCGCCCCCCGCGACCTGGCCCCGCGCGCGTTCTGGGAGGACACCCTGCGAGCCATCGGCTGCGACCTCGAGTCGGTCGACGCGGCCTTCGACGCGCTGATGGACGCCGACGCGGAGGAGCTCACCGACGTCATCGACGGCCTCCCGCGCCTCGGCGGCGGCGTGGCCGGCCGCGACGGCGCGACCGTCCGCGTGGTCGCGCTCCTCGACCGCGACGTCGACCCGTCCATGACCTTCTTCGTCCGCCTCCGCTCGGACCCCGACTCGGAGGACACCGAGACGATCACCGTCCGCGGCCAGCGCGACCCCGACGCGCCTCGCCGCGTCGTGCACCGCGTGTCGCGCGCCCTGATCCCGTCCTCGCGCTTCCAGCTCCAGCTCTGCGCCCTCGACGACCCGCGCGGCTGGCCGTTCTGCGAGACCTGGCAGTGGGCCTCCGTGCCCTGAGCGCAGCTACTTCTCCGTGAGCCGGGTCACCGCGTCCCAGTCGTCGTCGGGCGGCGCGGCCGCGAGGCGGGCGCAGCGCTCGCGCAGGCGCGCGGCGGAGGTCTCGTCGCCGAGCGGCTCGAGCGCCTCGATCGCCGCGTCCCACTCGCGCCGGCAGTAGCGCGCGAACGCGTCCTCGTAGGTGCGCGCGGCGGCCAGGCGCGCCTCGTCGACCTCGCCCTCGCGGCCGAGCGGCTCGTAGACCTCGATGGGCATCGCGCGGCCCTTCACCGCGACGTGGTCGATCAGCCGCCACACGAACCCGTCGCCGACGGCGTCCTTGAAGTCGCCCGAGACGAGGACGTAGGTCCCGAACGCCTTGTTGGCGCCCTCGAGCCGGGCCGCGAGGTTCACGGTGTCGCCGAGCACGGTGTAGCTGAGGCGCGCGTGCGAGCCGACGTTGCCGACCACGACGTCCCCGGTGTGGAGGCCGAACCGCGTGGGGAGGGCGGGGAGGCCCTCCGCGACCCACTCCGCCTCGAGCTCCGCGAGCCGCTCCCGGACCGCGAGGACCGCCTCGAGCGCGTGCCGCGCGTGGTCGGGGTCGTCGATGGGCGCGCCCCAGAACGCCATCACCGCGTCGCCGATCATCTTGTCGACGGTGGCCCGGCGGGACCGCAGCACCCCGAGCACCGCGTCGAAGTAGCGGCCCATGTGCGCCGTCAGCTCCGTCGGCGTCATCCGCTCCGAGATCGTCGTGAACCCCGCGATGTCGGTGAACAGGATCGTCAGCCGCGCCGCGCGCCCGCCGAGCTGGGCGACGTCGCCGCGCCGGATCAGCTCACGGACGACCTCGACGGGGACATAGCGAGAGAACGAGTCGAGCGCGGATCGCATGCGCTCCTGCGCCTCGGTCAGCAGCCGCACCTCCCGGAGCGGCGACGCGATCGGCGGCGAACGGGACAGGTCGAGGGTGCGGATCTTCTCGGCCTGCGTGGCCAGCGTCTCGAGCGGTCGGCTGTAGCTGCGCGCGAGCAGGAGCGCGATGAGGACGGCGAGCACGAGGGCCCCGAACACCACGCCGACGATCACGTTGCGCTGGCGGTGGACCCGCCCGAGGAAGTCGCGCTCGGGGACGAGCACCTGGATCCACATCCGGTGGCCCGGGCTCAGCTGGTAGGCGCGCATCCCGACCCACCACACCTCCGAGTCGACCTCGACGGGGAAGACCCGCTCGCCGCGCCCGAGCTCCGTCCATCGCTGCCAGGCGAGCCGGGCCGGCTCCACGCCGAGCTCGCTGGCCGGTCGGAGCACCGCCTCGCGGCGCGCCTCGTCGCTCTCGAGGCTCGGGTCCCGCGGGAGACCGACCACCCGGCCGTCGTCCGCGAGCACGAGCGCCGCGCCGTGCGCGCTCACGTCGAGCTCGGTGGTGAAGCGGGAGATGTCCGCGAGGAGCACGTCGAGGCCGGCGACGTGAGGGGCGCCGCCCCCCGGCGGCGCGAAGGTCATCGACGCGGTGATGCCCGGGTCGCCCGTGGTGAAGAACGCGTAGGGCTCGGTCCAGGCGATCCGCCCCGAGGCGCCGACCGCCTCCGAGTACCACGGCCGCGCGCGCGGGTCGTAGTCGAGCGGCTCGTCCCACCGCCGCTCGAGCGCGCCTCGCCGGGAGAGCTGCGCCCAGCGCGCGCGGCCGTCGAAGCGGTCGGGCCAGACCTCGCGGCGCCGGTAGCCCTCGGGGAGCTCGAGGAGCATGTAGCCGTGGCCCTCGTCGCTCGCGACCATCAGCGAGCTGACCTGCGGCTGCCGGCGGAGGACCGGGAGCAGCATCGGCGTCAGCCGCTCGGGCTCGATCGGCGTGACCAAGCCGCCCCCGCCCCAGTCGGCCAGGGTCCTCAGCTGCTGACGCACCGGGCCGAAGAAGCCCTCGAGCGACGTGTGGACCTGCGAGGTCGAGCGCAGCACCAGCGACTGGCTCAGCTCCTCCACCGCGCGCGTCGACTGGTAGATGGTGAGCGCGAGCACGGCCGCGGACACCGCCACGACGAGGAGCACCAGGTTCCGCACCAGGCTCCGACGGATCGTGATGCCGCCGACGTCGCGTTCCCCCACCGACTAGAAGGGCCCGTCGCCGATCCACATCGGGTCGGCGGGGTCCGCGGTCGTGAGGGCCCCGAGGATCGCGACCTTCCCGCTGGCGGTGTAGTCGAGCGCGATCTGCCCGCGCTCGTCGAGGCGCCAGTACGCGACCATCCCGGGGATCGAGCCGGAGATCCGCATGTTCATGTTCGCGATGATCGCCATCTGGTCGCGGGCCACGCGCCAGACGCGGATCTCGTCGATGTCCACGTCGGAGCGGCCGCAGGTGAAGACCTGGTCGCCGAACGCGCGGCGCAGCTCGGGGACGTCGGCCATGCGCGCGACGGCGACGCCGTCGACGTAGAGGTAGGTGGTGTGGCGGCCGTCCGGCTGAAGCTGGGCGACGAACGCGACGTGGGTCCAGCGGTCGAGGACGAGCGGGGGCCCGACGAGGGTGTGCGAGAGCGGCGCGACCTCCCAGCCCATCACGAGGTTGCCGCCCCGGACGCCCACGAAGAGGTGGCGGGTGGTGGCGTCGCCCTTCTCGCAGAAGGTCGCGTCGCCCGGCTCGCGGGAGCGCACCCACATCTCGAGGGCGGAGTCGTCGGGGGTGTCGAAGGCGGGCGAGTCCTCGACCTCGAAGTAGGTCGTGGCGGTGAAGCGCAGCGCCGGGCGGCGCGGCCCGCCCGCGTCGAGGCCCGGGCCCGCGTCGGGGCGGCTGGCGTCGCGGCCCGGACCCGCGTCGCGCGGGCCGGCGTCGAGGCGGACCCCGGCGTCGCGGCGGGGGCGCCCCGCGTCGAAGCCGACGAAGCCCCCGTCGAAGAAGAAGCCCGCGTCCCGGCCGGCGTCGAAGCCGGGCAGGCCGCCGTCGGGGGTGCCGGCGTCGAAGCGGCCCGCGTCGCGGCGCGTCGGGCCCGCGTCGAAGCCGGGGAAGTCGCCGTCGAAGAGCGGGGTGATCGGGACGTCCGGCCGAGCGCCGCCATCGAACGGCGTGCTCTCCCCGGGGTGGGAGAGGTAGCACCCGGCGAAGAGGGTTCCTCCGAGCACGAGGGTGAGGACCCGACGCGGCATCCGGAGACCATAGCCCGGCGCCGCGCGGCGAGCACGAAAGGGGCCGACGGGCTGCTATGGTCCGGCGCATGGACGAGAACCTGAACGCCGCCGTGCTCGGCGCGGGCTCGTGGGGCACCGCGCTCGCGAAGCTCCTCGCCGACAACGGTCATCGGGTGCGGCTGTGGTGTCGCCGGACCGAGCAGGCCGAGGCCATCGAGGCGGCTCGCGAGAACGAGGCGTACCTCCCGGGCTTCCGCCTCCCCGACGACCTCCACGCGACCAGCGACCTCGAGGGCGCGCTCGACGGGGTCGGGCTCATCCTCAGCGTCGTGCCCACGCATGGCCTGCGCGCGGTCCTCGAGCAGGCCAAGGACCTGTTCCCCGCCGACGCACCCGTGCTCTCGTGCACCAAGGGCATCGAGCAAGAGTCGTTGCTCATGGTGTCGGGGGTGTTCGAGGCGCACCTGCCCGCGGATCGCCACCACCTGCTGACCTACCTGGCCGGCCCGAGCTTCGCCCGGGAGGTCGCGGCGCGGATGCCCACCGCGGTCACCGTCGCCGGTCACGACGAGAAGGTCGCGCACCGCGTGCAGCACCACCTGCGCAACCCGTCGATGCGCGTCTACACGACCGACGACGTGGTCGGCGCCGAGCTCGGCGGCGCGCTCAAGAACGTCATCGCCATCGCCGCGGGCGTCGGCGACGGGCTCGGGTTCGGTCACAACGCGCGCGCCGCGATCATCACGCGGGGGCTCGCCGAGATCGGGCGGCTCGGCGCGAAGATGGGCGCGCACCCGATGACGGTGCACGGCCTCGCGGGCATGGGCGACCTCGTCCTCACGTGCACCGGCGACCTCAGCCGCAACCGCAAGGTCGGCCTCGCGCTCGGCGCGGGGCAGAAGCTCGCCGACATCCTCGCGGGCATGAACATGGTCGCGGAGGGCGTGAAGACGACGAAGAGCGCCCACGAGCTCGCGCTGCGCGAGGGCGTCGAGATGCCGATCACGGCGGCGATGTACAAGATCCTCTACGAGGACCAGGACCCGAAGCTCATGGTCACCGAGCTGATGACCCGCGCGGCCCGCAAGGAGCGCGACGACCACCACGAGTAGGGTCAGGCTTCGGCGGGCGGAGGCTCCGGGGCGCTCTGGCGCGACCGCAAGATCCGTTGCTGGCTCTCGTCGAGCGGGAATCGCCACATCGTGAGCGCGGCGATCACGAAGCAGACGACGGGGACGATCACGTAGACCGCCTTCAGGCCGGCGATCGCGTCAGCCGTGTTCTCGATCTGCGGGTCGAAGCCGGCGAGGTCGAGGAGCGGGTAGGCGACGCCGACGGCGATCGCGAAGCCGAGCTTGTTGGTCAGCGTCAGCAAGGAGTAGAAGAGCCCCGTCCGCTGGGTCCCCGAGCGCAGCGCGTCGTCGTCGGTCACGTCCGCGACGATCGAGCGCAGCAGGACCGGGGCGGCGCCGTACCCGAGCCCGTAGATCACGTAGGCGACGACGACCATGACGAGGTCGTCGGGCCCGAGCAGCAACACGAACGGCAGCACGCCGGCCATGTAGAGCATCGCGATCGAGAACGTGCGGTGTTTGCCGAGCCGGTAGCTGATGCGCAGCCAGATCGGCACGCTCACGAGGCCCGAGATGAAGTAGGTGAGCAGGAAGAGGCTCGTCCACTCGCCGAGCCGCAGCGCGTGCTCGACGAAGAAGATGTAGAGCGACGCGGTGACGCC
Organism: Sandaracinaceae bacterium; assembly: GCA_020633195.1. Lineage (GTDB taxonomy): Bacteria > Myxococcota_A > Polyangia > Polyangiales > Sandaracinaceae > JACKEC01. The sequence continues at coordinate 76,484 of JACKEC010000024.1, forward strand.
CGGCGCGATGCCCGCGCAGAGGTCGGCGATCAGCACACGGACCATGTAGCGGTTGGTCACCGCGAGCTTGAACGCGGCGAGCATGCCCACCGACTCGCCCGTGTCGCGGACGGGCCGCTCGCGGACGCCGAGGGTGGCCATCGCGACCGTCAGGGGGAGCAGCGCGAGGATGAACCAGCCGATCGCGGCCGACCGCGTGAAGCCGCCGCCGCCGACCCGCTGCTCGATCCAGGCGGGGAGGGCGAGCACGAGCACCATCCCCGTCAGCAAGCCGCCTTGACGCCAGGCCTGCAGCCGAGAGCGGACGTGGTAGTCGTCCGAGAGCTCCGCGCCCCACGACATGTGGGAGATGGTCAGCATCGTCCAGCCCACGTAGAGCACGACGAGCCACACCAGCAGGTAGATCCAGTCGACCCCGGTCTCGGGTAGGAACAGTCGCCACACGCTGAGCAGCAGGATGGGCACCGACGCCACGATCCACGGCCGTCGCCGGCCCCACCGGGTGCGCACCCGGTCGGTGACCACGCCGAGGAGGACGTCGGTGAGCACGTCCCAGAGGCGCGTGACCATGAACACCGTGCCCACGATCGAGAGGCCCAGCCCCAGGTCCTCCGCGTAGAACGGCGGCAGGTAGACCACCAGGGGCATCCCGAGCGCGGCGATCGGGATCGCGGGGGCGGCGAACAGGGCCAGGTGACGGGTCGCGAGCTTCATGCGGTGCCGCGAGGGCAGCGGAGGATACACGGGCCGCCCCGCGATTGCGCCGGGCCGTGGCACCGCCCATGCTCGGGCCGCCGTGGCGCGCACCGTCCTCATCGTCCCCTGCTACAACGAGGCCTCGCGCCTCGACGCCGACGCGTTCGTGGCGGGCCTCGACCGGGTGCCGGGGCTCTGGTTCCGGTTCGTGGACGATGGCTCGACGGACGGCACCCTCGAGGTCCTCGAGGCCCTGCGGCGCCGCGCCCCGGAGCGCATCGCGGTCACCCGGTGCGCGAAGAACGGCGGCAAGTCCGAGGCGGTCCGCCAGGGCGTGCTCGCCGCGCTGCGGGACGACCCGCCGGACTACGTCGGCTACTGGGACGCCGACCTCGCGACGCCGCTCGTCGAGGTCCCGCGCTTCGTCGAGCGCTTCGCCGAGGGCCCCGACGTGCGGGTCGTGCTCGGCTCGCGCGTGCGCCTGCTCGGTCACCACATCAAGCGCAAGATGTCCCGGCACGTCTTCGGGCGCGGCTTCGCGACGGTGGTGTCCACGATGCTGTCGCTGCACGTCTACGACACGCAGTGCGGGGCCAAGCTCTTCAAGGTCGACGCCGACCTCGAGGACGCGTTCGGCGAGCCCTTCATGTCCCGCTGGGTCTTCGACGTGGAGCTGCTCGTCCGCCTCATGATCCGCTGGGAGGCGCAGGGCATCGAGGCCTCGCACGTGGTCGTCGAGCAGCCCCTCGCGCGCTGGGAGGACGTGGCCGGCTCGAAGGTCAGCTTCGCGGACGGGCTCAAAGCCATCGCCGAGGTCGGCGCGATCGGCAACCGCTACCGGCGCGTGCTCGTGCCCCGCCGCGCCCGCATCGGCTGGGCCGACCCGTAGGCCTCGGGCTCGTAGCCTCAGCTCTGCAGGAGCTCCTCAAGAAGCGGTCGGACGACGCGCTCGACGGCGTCCCGCCGACACGCCGCGAGGGCCGCGCCGTCGAGCACGCCGTGTTTCGCGAGCCGGTCGGCGTCCGGGTCGGCCGGCGCCGCGGCGCTCGGAGCGATCGAGAGCCCGGCGGCCGCGTCGGGATCCGCGGACAGGGCCCAGCGGAGCGTTCGCCACGCGAGGGAGGCGTGGCCGGCCTCGTCGGCGGCGAGGACCGCGAGGGCGTCGCGCACGGGCGCCGGCTCGGCGCGACCGGCCGCTCGCTCGGCGGCGAGGGCCGCGACGGTCTCGTTGACGCAGCCCTCCTCGAAGACGCGACGCGCGAGCGCGGCCACGCCTCCCGCGCGCGGGGGCGGGCTCACGAGCGGCCCGGGCCCGGCCTCGAGCGCGCCGTACGCTGCGGCGAGGGTGAACGCGAGCTCGGCGTGGCGGAGCTCGTCGCGGCCGGCGGCGAGGTGTCCGTCGACGAGCTCGCGCGGCGCGCCGACCGCCATGAGCTCGATCGCGGCCCGCGCGAACGAGGCGACCGAGGCGTGCTCGGCGAGCGCGGCGTCCGTCCAGGCCATCGCCACGCGGGCGCGCAGCGCGGGGGGCAGCTCGTGGCCCAGCGTCGCCTGCGCGAGCGCCCACGACGCGGGCCCGGAGGGCGCCACCACGAGCCGCTCGCCGTCGAGGAGGGGGCGCCCCGGCGAGACGATCACGCCGCTGTTCCCACCCTGCGGGACCGTGATCACGCCGACGCCCTCTTCGCGACCCCGCGACAGGCTCTCCCGCCACTGCCGGTCGAACTCGTCCGGGTCCATCTCGCCGTCCTGACTCGACGGGGCGACGGCGGTCGTCTCCACGCCATCGGTCGTCGTCGCGGGCGGCGCCTCGCGGGCCACGGGCGCAGGGGTCGGCGCGGGGGAGGGCGACGCGCCCCCGCAAGCGGCTACGGGAGCGGCGAGGACGGCCGCGCGGATCATCATCCGGAGTCGTTCGAGGTCCATGCGGGCCAATCTAACGCGGCGGGGACGGGGCGCGCGACGGGGCGCCGATCTGCGCTAACACTGTCGGCGGGTGGAAGGCTGGCGACGACGGCTCGTGTACTGGGGCGTGCTCCCGCTCATCGCGGCGGCGGCGGGGATCCTCGGCTACTACTCGTACCGCTCCGCGGCGCAGTTCCAGGCGCTCGGCGAGCAGTCGATCGTTCAGTCCACGGTGCTCCTCGTCGACGAGAAGGTCGACCGCATCGAGGAGCAGATCATCAACGCCGACAACGCGGTGTTCCACCTCGTCGATCTGGACCACCTCGACGCGCTCGAGGAGGCGTGGGAGCCACTCGCGGAGCGGATCTCGCCGAGCGTGCGGGCGGTGCTCGTCGTCGACGACGCGGGCGAGGTGGTGGCCTACGCGTACCGCGGCGGGCCGCGCGGGCGCCGCGACTTCCGCAAGGTGTTCCTCGAGCGCATCCTCGCGGACCTCGAGCTGCAGCGGCAGCGACCCGGCCAGCTCCGGCACCTGCACCGGACCTACGTCGACCGCTCCTACCTCGTCTCCTACAAGGCGGTGCGCTCCGGGCCGCGGCGCTTCTACATGATCGCCAGCCACGACACCGCGTACTTCGTGCGGGACGTGTTCCCGTCGCTCTTCGTCAGCGAGGGCGAGGACCAGCGCTACAACGTCGTCGACGCCGACAACCACCGGATCTTCGGGCCCAACCTGAGCCGCGCGGGGGACTACCTCGTCGGTCGCCGCTTCCCGACCACGCTCTACAACTGGCGGCTCCAGATCGCTCCGAAGGAGGCGCCGCTCCTCGAGGCGCAGCGCCGCAGCGGCTTCGTCACCGAGGTCGGCCTCGTCGCGTTCTCGTTCGCCGTGATCCTCATCGGCGTGGTGCTGCTGATCTACGCGGCGACGATGGAGAGCCGGCTCAACATGCTGCGCTCGGAGTTCGTGGCGAACGTCTCACACGAGCTCAAGACGCCCTTGTCGGTGGTGCGGATGTTCGCGGAGATGCTCCTCACCAAACGGGTGCGGACGCCCGAGAAGGAGCAGCAGTACCTCGAGATCATCCTGCGCGAGTCCGAGCGCCTCTCCGCGCTGATCGAGAACGTGCTCGACTTCTCCGCGATCGAGCGCGGCAAGCAGAGCTACCAGATGCGCGAGGGGGATCTGGTGGAGGTGCTCGGCCGCGCCATCGACGCATTCCGCTTCCGGCTCGAGCGGGACGGGGTCGAGCTGCAGGTCCACGTCGCCGAGGACGTCCCGCTGGTGCGGTTCGACGAGCAAGCCATCTTGCTCTCGATCATGAACCTCCTCGACAACGCGGTGAAGTACGGAGACAAGACCACCGTCGAGGTCACGCTCGAGCGGGGCCGTCGACACGTCTACGTGCGGGTGCGCGACCACGGCCCCGGGATTCCGTCCGGTGAGACGCGTCGCGTGTTCGAGCGCTTCTACCGGGTGCGCCGCGCCGGCGAGAGCACCCGCGGCTCGGGCATCGGGCTGTCGCTCGTGAAGCGCATCGTCGAGGCGCACGGCGGTCGGGCGTGGGCGGAGAACCACCCGAAGGGCGGCGCGCTCGTCTCCCTGTCGCTGCCGATCGCGAGCGGGTGGTCCTCGGCCGGCGAGGTCGAGGCCGTCACCGACAGCATCCCGCCGGGGCCCGTCTCCTCGCCCCCCCATGCGGCGCCGTGACTTTCTGATATCGTCGGCCGCGATGGGCGACAGCCCCCGAATTCTGCTCGTCGAGGACGACCCGTCGCTGGCCCTCGGGCTGTGCGACACGCTCGAGTTCGAAGGGTTCGAGGTCGAGCACGCGCGCACCGGGCAGGAGGGCATCGCGGCGGCGCGCAAGAGCCACCCCGACTGCATCATCCTCGACCTGATGCTCCCGGACACGAACGGCTACCGCGTCTGCGAGCAGATCCGCGAGACCGACGGCGTCGTCCCGATCATCATGCTGACGGCGCGCTCCCAGGAGGCCGACAAGATCCGCGGCCTCGACGCGGGCGCCGACGACTACGTCACCAAGCCCTTCAGCGTGGGTGAGCTCGTCGCCCGCATCCGCGCGATCTTCCGCCGCACGCAGCGCGGCGCCCGGCCAGACGCCCCGCTCGAGATCGGCGACGCGGTGATCGATCCGACCGCGCAGGTGCTCCGTCGCGGCCGCGCCGAGACGAAGCTCTCGTTCTACGAGGTCCAGCTCCTCAAGCTCCTGCACGAGCGCGCGGGGCAGCCGGTGAGCCGCGACGAGATCCTCGACAAGGTGTGGGGCATCGAGGGCTCGCCCACCAACCGCACCGTCGACAACTTCGTGGTCAAGCTCCGCAAGAAGCTCGAGCCGCAGCCCGACGAGCCGCGGCACATCCTCACGGTCTACGGCGTCGGCTACAAGCTCGTCGTCTAGGGACGCGTGACCTGCATGCCCCAGCCGCTGGCGAGGGGGCGGGTCCAGCGGCGGGCGTCCGCGCGCTGGGGGCGGCCGAGGAGGGCGACGCGGTCGGGGAGGTCGGGCACCTCGGCGCGCGGGCGCTCGCCGAAGAGGTCGCTCTCGATCTCGCCGGCGATCGCGTAGAGGCCCCAGAGCGTCGGGCCCTCGCAGCCGAAGGGGAGGAGCGCCTCGACCACCGCGTCGCGCGCCGCGCCCTGCACGCCGTTGCCGCTCGGGGTCGCGCAGGCCTGGAAGAGCGCGAGGTAGCCGAGGCCTTCGGTCGACATCGCCGCGAGGTAGGCCGACACCTCGGCGCGGGCGAGGCCGTCGAGGCCCTCGGGGCAGCCGGGGCAGGGGATCTCGTCGGGGTCGTCGCCGTCCGCGGCGTGGCGGATCTCGTGGGCCGCGACCGATCGCGCGACCACCATCGTGAGCCGCTCGATGGCCTCCTCGATTCCGTCGGTGGACGCGAGGCGCTCGGAGGCGCCGACGAGCTGCGCCGCCTCCTCCAAGGTCACCTCGGGGCACTCGGTGTCGGATCGGCTCCGATACACCGCCGCCTCGAGGGCGTGGAGGCTGGCCCGCGAGAGCCCGTTGTACGGCAGCTGGTAGATGCGAAAGCGGCTGCCACACGCGGCCCGCGCCTCGATCTCGTGGGTGACCTCGATCAGCGCCTGCTGGTCCTCGGCGGTCTCGCTCAGGAGGCGGAAGGTCTCCGGGTCGAGGGCCGCGCTCACCTCCTGCCGAACCCACGGAGCCCACGAGCGCTCGGCGGCCGGGCGGCGCCCGTCGAGCGCGGGGTGCAGGGCGGGCCAAACGTGCCGCACCGTGAAGTGCAGCACGCGGCGCATGAGCACCATCGCGTCGTCGCCGTGCTGCCCCGTCCGGCCGAGCCAGCCCTCGACGGAGCCGAGCCGGTCCGCCCGGCGCAAGAGGCGCACGCGCTGCCCGGTGGGGTTGCGCGCGTCGGCGAGGATCTCGTAGCTCCGGGTCGAGAGCGCCGGGCGCCGGCCGTCCCGCAGGAACAGCGACGCCTCGAGCCGCCACGGCACGCCCGAGTCGTCGAGGTAGCGGTTGTAGGCCCAGAGCCAGTAGTCGAGCCGATGGAGCCGATCGATCGGATCCTCGCGCAGCGACGTGTGCGTCTGCGTCATCAGATCGGTGAGGTTCGGGTCGGGCTCGAGCTCCGCGGCCAGCGCTTCGAAGCGCTCGTCCGACACGTTGCGCCAGTAGCGCGACGAAGAGCGCGCGGTGTGCTGGATCCCGAGCGTCCAGGCGGGGATGAGCTCGCGGTGTACGCGATCGAAGTCGATCGCCTGGCGCGCGTAGTCGCTCATCGGGTGCTCGGGGGCGTAGACGGGCGCGCCCTCGATCGTCGCCTCGCCGCGCACCACGGCCCGGACGCGCCGACCCGCGAGGGGCCACCCGAGGAGGATGGCCCCCGCGATGAGCCCGGCCCCGAGCCCGACCGCGAGCCGCCGGCGCCGCTCGCGGTGGAGCGTCACCAGCGCGTCCTCGACGGCGCGCTCTGTAGCCTCGGGGTCCATCGTCCACGGCCAGGGGCCGTGCCCTAAGACTACGGCGCGGCGAGGAAGTTCTCACTTCCTGACGCCGGGGCGTCATCCGTCGCGCAGGAACTCGTCCAGGACCCGCTCGATCAGCGCGCAGGGGACGATCCGGGGCTTCTTCTCGACCTGGAAGCACACGTGCTTCCCGTCGACCGTGTAGGTCCCCTCGATCGAGCCGAGCGGCGTGCGCAGCTTGTAGTGACCGCCGGTGTCGTCGCCGACCCAGAGGCTCCTGAACTTGTCGCACTCCGCGCGAGCGCGGACGAGGGTGGCGTTCACGTCCTCGAGGTCCCGCTCGATCAGGCAGCGGCTCATGCGCGGGAGCCTCGCACGCGAATCGCGAGGGTCAAACGCGCGGGATCGTGGCTCCAACGAGCTCGCCGGCGGCCGTCGTGCGCGTCGGCGACGAGGGGGAGTACCGTATCCGGATGCGAACTCGGTCGATGCTCGTGGTGCTCCTGGCCCTGTCGCTCGTCGGATGTGACGAGGCGGTCGATCCCGACGCGGGCGCGGCTCGCGACGGAGGCGGGGTCGGGTCCGACGGCGGCGCCGACGGCCCGGACGCGGCGCCTCGCGACGGAGGGGGGACGGCGCCCGACGCGGCGGGCGCCGACGCGGGCGTCTCCGAGTGCGACGACGGGATCGACAACGACGGAGACGGGCTCGTCGACTGGCAGCGCGATCTCGGCTGCTGGGGCCCCGGCGACAGGACCGAGGCGGCGCGCCCGCGCGACGAAGAGGCGGGCTTCACGACCTTCGACGTCGGGACCGACAGCGTGGTGGTCTACGTGGCCAAGGGCGGCGACGACGGCAACGACGGGGCGACGCCCGAGACGGCGGTGGCGACCCTCGCGCGCGCGGCGGAGCTGGTCCGCGACGGCGAGAACGACTTCGTGCTGCTGCACCGCGGCGACACCTGGCGCGATCCCGTGTGGCCCCGTCGGTTCCTGTCCGGCCGCGACGCGACGCACCCGATGGTGATCGCGAGCTACGGCGACTCGACCGAGCGGCCGCGGCTCGAGCTCGGCACGTGGTTCATCAACCACGACGGTCAGGCGCGCAGCTTCGTGGCGATCACCGGGCTCCACTTCGTCGGCTATCAATTCGACCCCGACGACCCGGGCTTCACCGGCGAAGGCGACGGCGCGCTGCGCTACGTGGGCGGCGGGGAGCACCTCCTCGTCGAGGACTGCCACCTCGAGTACGCGGAGCTCGTCGTGCAGTCGTGCTGCGGCGAGTCGTACGCGGACGTCGAGGTCCGCCGCAACGTGGTCGAGAAGGCCTACCACGCGGGCACGTGCTCCCCCGGCGACCCGAACGGGGACCCGACGTTCCGCCCGTCGGGCATGTACTCGAGCCACGTCGAGCGGCTGACCATCGAGGGCAACCTCTTCGACCACAACGGCTGGAACGAGGACGTCGCGACCGCGTGCGCGACCATCTACAACCACAACCTCTACCTGAACGGCCACGACGTGGTGATCCGGGACAACCTCCTGACCCGGGCGTCGAGCATCCACATCAAGCTGCGCTCGGACACGACCGGCGACATGAGCGGGCTCGTGGTCGAGAACAACTTCTTCGTGGAGGGCGAGATCGGCGTCTCGCTCGGCGGCAACACGACCGAGCCCGGCCGCTTCAGCGAGTCGACGGTGCGGCGCAACGTGATGAGCGACATCGGGCGCAGCCGGCCGACCACGCGCAGCCTCGCGTGGGGCCTCGACGTCTCCGACAACGACGGCCTCTCGGTGACCCAGAACCTCTTCCTCGATCAGCACGAGATGGGCGTGGGGAACTCGTACGCGCTCAACCTCGCCGGCGGGACGGCGAACGACGTGGTGGTCGAGGACAACCTCTTCTACAGGATCCAGCGCACCGCCATCCGCGCGCGCCCGACCGCCGGGCACAGCGCGATCCGCGTCGCCGGCAACGACCTCGTCGACCCCGACCAGGACTCCTGCCTCGTCGACCACGACGGCCCGTTCGGCGCGTACCGCTACGCCGACAACCGCTACCAGAGCTCCGCCGACGACGCGGACTGGTTCTGCACCGCCTCCGGTCGCGCCTCGCTCGAGGAGTGGCAGACGGCGAGCGGCGAGACCGGCGCGAGCCGCCTCCCCGATCCCGGCTTCCCCGACCCCGATCGGACCGTCGAGACCTACGCCGAGTCGCTGGGCCTCGCCCCGACGCTCGACGCGTTCCTCGCGGCCGCCCGCCAGCAGAGCCGGCTCACCCATCGGCCCGAGCTCGGCGCGCCGGCCCTCAACGACTACGTCCGCGCCGGCTTCGGCCGCTAGCCGCGGGGACGATCTTCTTCGTTTTCTTCAGCGCGCTCTTCGAAGAAGAAAGTGAAGAGGATCGTCCCCGGGTCAGCCGGGGCGCGGGATGGCTCGGAGGTCCGACTCGATCTTGCCTACGGTCGCGGCGAGGCCTTCGCCCTTGGGGGATCCGAGGACGGCGTGGGCGACCTCGAAGGGATCGATGACGGCGGTGGCCGAGCCGCACTCGGCGAAGCGGCCGACGACGTACCTCGCGAAGGTGCGGCTCTGCGGGACCTCGTTCACGAACCAGTCACCGCCGAGCCGCTTGGCGAGCGAGTCGCCCACCAGGTAGCCGAGGCGGGTGAGGACCCACATGGGATCCTCGCGGTCGGTGGCCTCCCGCTCCTGCGCGATCAGGGCGTCCGCGGCCTCGAGGCAACGCCACGGCTCGGTCAGGACGAGCTCCGGGTCTTCGAGCCCGAGGCGCTCGGCGAGGCCCCGCAGCGCGGGCTCCCGCTCGCCGAGGAAGATGTCGAGCTGAGCCAGTCGACGCTCGAGCTGCTCCAGCTCCTGCGGGGTCCGTTCGCGCACTTCGGGGCCTCCTCGTTCGGGTCGTCGCGGAGCCGACGGGGGCCCCAGGTCATGGTCTAGCCCATGTGCTGGAGGAAGGCATCGATGGGGACGTTCTGCTCGGGCGCGCGTCGCGGCTCCATGTACAGTCCAGGGATGCTGCGCAGGTTTCTGCTGTGCGCGTCGATCGTGGCCTGCGGCTGCGGCGGCGCCGACGAGTCCACGCCGCCGCCTTCGGTCGCGACGGCCGGGGACGAGGCCCCCGCACCGCCCCCGCCGGACTCCGCGCGAGCCGTGCGCGCGCTCGTCGCGGCGCTGAACCTCGGGCCGACGGCCGAGGCGGCCACCGCGATCGGCGCGGTCGAGTCCGAGGACGCGGCGGTCACGCGCGCGAGCGCGAGCTGCCTCGGCCTCGTGCAGGCGTTCGTCGCGGGCTCCTACGAGGCGTTCGACATGGACGCGGTCTGCTTCCCGGAGCTCGAGTCGCTCCGCGGCGAGCACGGCGTCACCGAGTCGGTCGATCCGGCGCCGTTCCGGGCGCTCGTGGACGCGTCCCGGAGCGAGCGGATCGCCGGGCTGCCCCCGCTGCCGCCGGGCTTCGCCACCGAGACCGACGAGCGCACGTTCGAGGGCGAGCTCACCGACTCGGATCCCACGCAGGAGAACCAGACCGCGTACGACGAGCACACGCTCGAGCTGACCGCGGGGTGGACGGTCACCATCGACATGGTCAGCCCCGCCTTCGACACGTACCTGTACCTGCGCGGCGCGGACGGGGCGCCGATCGCGGAGAACGACGACGGCGGGGAGGGGCTCAACAGCCGGCTCACCCACCGCGTGGACGTGCCCGGCACGTACACCGTCCGCGCCAGCGCGTTCAGCCCGCGCGGGCGCGGGGCCTACCGCCTCACCGTGACGCTCGCCCAGCACTGACATGCCGCCGCGCGACCACTCCTTTCACGGGCAGAACGCTTGCCGCGCGCTCTTCGAGCACCGGCCGGAGGCGATCCATCGGGTGCTCCTGAGCGAGGAGGCGGCGCCGCGGTTCGCCGACCTCATGAAGGCCCTCGCGAAGCGCAAGCGGCCCTATCGGGTCGTCGCCCCGGAGGAGCTCGAGAAGGTCGCGGGGAGCCGCCACCACGAGGGCATCTGCATCGTCGCCGATCCGATCGAGCAGCCCAGCGCCGCGGACCTGCTCGACGGGCTCGGGGACCGGCCCGGTCGCTACGTGTTCCTCGACGGCGTCCGGAACCCCCACAACATCGGCGCGCTCCTCCGGGTCAGCGCCCACTTCGGCGACGGGGCCATCGCCGCGCTCCCGGGCGAGCTCCCGAACGTCTCGGGGAGCGTCGCGCGGATCGCCGAGGGCGGCGCGGAGCACGTCCCGGTCCTGCAGTGGCCGGACCCGCGGCGCGCCCTCGCGCGGCTCGCCGAGCACGGGTTCGTCGCCGTGGCCGCCGAGATCTCGGGCGCGCCGTCGGTCTTCGAGACGACGCTGCCCCGCCGGGCGGTGTTCCTGGTCGGGGGCGAGCACGCGGGGCTCAGCGACTCGGCGCGCGACGTGGCGCGCGTGGCCGTGACGATCCCCGGCACCGGGGACGTGGAGAGCCTGAACGTCACCGTCGCTTGCGCGATCCTCCTCGCGGAGCACGCGCGCCGTCACCCGTCGTGATCGGGTACCTGGCCGCCGAGGGCTTCGAGGCGGAGCTCGCGCACGAGCTCGGCGGCGACGTCGAGGCGCACGGACGGCTGCTCCTCGCGCCTGGGCCGCCGCGCCCGGCCGCGTGGGCGCAGAACGTGTGGCTCGAGCCCGAGCGGCTCTCGATCGCGTCCATCAAGGACGCGGCGCGCCAGCTCCGCGACCTCCAGCGGAACTGGGCGCTCTTCTCGCACGTGGATCACCGGCGAGCCGCGCTCATCCAGGATCAGCTGCCGCACGTGTCGGCCAAGCCGATCGAGCCCTACGCGCCGCTTCCGGAGGCGCCGCTCGGATCCTGGACACTGATCGACCGTGACACGCTGCTGTGCTCCGCGCGGTGCTCGAGCCCGTTCCCTCACGGCGAGGTCCGCTTCGTCGAGGACAAGGAGGGCCCGCCGAGCCGGGCGTACCTCAAGCTATGGGAGCAATTCACATTGACGGGCGAGCGCCCCGGACCGGGCGACCGCGTGCTCGATCTCGGCTCGTCGCCCGGCGGCTGGACCTGGGTCCTCGCGCAGCTCGGTTGCCACGTCATCAGCGTCGACAAGGCGCCGCTCGCCCCCGCGGTGGCGGCGCTCCCCAACGTCGAGGTCCGCACCGAGAGCGCCTTCGGCCTCGACCCTCGCCACGTCGGTCGGGTCGACTGGCTCTTCAGCGACGTGATCTGCTACCCGGCGCGCCTCCTCAAGCTCGTGCACCGCTGGCTCGACGCGGGCGCGGCGGCGCGCTTCGTGTGCACCCTGAAGTTCCAGGCCCAGACCGATCACGAGACGGCGCGCGCGTTCGCGGCGATCGAGGGATCGTCGCTGAGACACCTCAGCTGCAACCGCCACGAGCTCACCTGGTCGCTCTGACTTCTCGCTGGCGGGAGAATTTCGCGCGAAGGGCGCGAAAGGGAGCAAAGAGGTTTTCTGTTGTCGATGCGCGGCCTGGGGGCGTTTCGCCCGGCGCGTGGAGCAAGGGTCCGACGACGCGCGAGGCGCCGTTTCGAACACCTCTCTTTGCCCCCTCCGCGATCTTCGCGCGAAATTCACTCCGCCAAGAGTGGGCAAGGCGAAGCCCGCCACCCTCGGGCCGAGGGGGCGGGCTGTTCGGAGTCGACGAGCCAGGGGAGCGTCAGGCGGGAGGCGGGGCTTCCTTCTGACGGGCGTGCTTGGCGCCGCTCTTCTTGTCCTCTTCGAGCGTGATCGCCGGGAGGTCGAGCTTCTCCGGGGTCTCGAGCGCGAGCTCGAGGACCTCGGTCATGTGGCTGACGCCGATGAACTCGAGCTCTTCCTTGATCTCGGCCGGCACCTCCTCGAGGTCGGCCACGTTGCGCTCCGGGAGGATGACCCGCTTGATGCCCGCGCGGTGCGCCGCGAGGACCTTCTCCTTCACGCCGCCGACCGGGAGGACCCGGCCGCGCAGGGTGATCTCGCCGGTCATCGCGACGTCGTGCCGGACGCGGATGTTCGTGAGGAGCGAGACCAGCGCGGTCATCATCGTCACGCCCGCGCTCGGGCCGTCCTTGGGCATGCCGCCCGCGGGGATGTGGATGTGGATGTCGTGCTTCTCGAGGAAGTCCTCGGAGATGGTGAGCGACGGCGCGCGGGTTCGGACCCAGCTCAGCGCCGCCTGCGCGGACTCCTTCATCACGTCGCCGAGCTGACCGGTGAGCTGCAGCTTGCCGGTGCCCTTCATCTGCGTCGCCTCGATGAAGAGGATCTCGCCGCCGACCGAGGTCCAGGCGAGGCCCGTCGCCACGCCGGTGTCCTCGGTCCGCTCGGCGACCTCGGAGGTGAAGCGCTCGGCGCCGAGGTACTCGATGATGCCCTCGGCGTCGGTGATCGGGTACGGACCCTCTTCACCCTGCGCGACCTTCACCGCCACGCCGCGGATCACGCCGGCGAGCTTGCGCTCGAGGTTCCGGACGCCGGCCTCGCGCGTGTAGCTGTCGATGATGACCTCGATGGCCTCGCGCGAGAACGTGATCTGACCCTCCTTGATCCCGTGCTCGTCGAGCTGCTTCGGGATGAGGTGGTCGGTCGCGATCGCGAGCTTCTCGTTCCGCGTGTAGCCGGGGATCTCGATGATCTCCATGCGGTCGCGGAGCGGCGGCGGGATGGTGTCCCCGACGTTCGCGGTGGCGAAGAACATCACCTTCGAGAGGTCGTACGGGATCTCGAGGTAGTGGTCCGCGAACGTGTCGTTCTGCTCCGGGTCGAGGACCTCGAGCAGCGCGGCCGCCGGGTCACCCCGGAAGTCGTGGCCGATCTTGTCGATCTCGTCGAGCATGAAGACGGGGTTGACCGTCCCGGCCTTCTTCATCGACTGGATGATCTGGCCGGGGAGGGCGCCGACGTAGGTGCGCCGGTGACCGCGGATCGCCGCCTCGTCGTGCACGCCGCCGAGGCTGATGCGGACGAACTTGCGGCCGAGCGCGCGCGCCACCGACCGACCGAGCGAGGTCTTGCCGACGCCGGGCGGGCCGATGAGGCAGAGGATCGGCCCCTTCTTGTCCTTCTTCAGCTTGCGGACGGCGAGGAACTCGACGATGCGCTTCTTGACCTTGTCGAGGCCCGAGTGGTCCTCGTCGAGCACCTGACGGACCGTCGCGATGTCGAGGTTGTCGGTCGTGATCTGCGACCACGGGATGTCGAGGATCCAGTCGATGTAGGTCCGGACGACCGTGTACTCGGCCGAGCCGACCTGCATCGAGCGGAGCCGCTTGAGCTGCTTGCGCGCGACCTCCTCGGCCTCGCGGGGCAGGTTCGCCTTGCTGATGCGCTCGTCGAGCACGTCGAGATCGCCAGCGTCGCCGTCCTCTTCGCCCAGCTCCTCCTTGATGGCCTTGAGCTGCTGGCGCAGGACGTACTCGCGCTGGTTCTTGCCCATCTCCTCCTTGATCTGGGAGTTGATGCGCTCACGCATCTTCAAGATCTCGAGCTGCCGCGTGAGCAGCCGGAGGACCTTGCGGATGCGCTCCTTGACCTCGATGGTCTCGAGGAGCTGCGCCTTCTCGTCGACGGGCGCGTCGAGGTTGGCGGCGACCAGATCGGCGAGCTGCCCCGCCTCCTGGATCGAGTCGATGAGCGAGCCCGCCTCGCGCGGGAGCTCCGGCATGAGCTGGATGACCTGCTTGGCGATGTCCCGCAGGCTCATCGCGAGCGCCTCGGTCTCGACGTCCTCGTCGCGAGGCTCCTCGAGGCGCGAGGTGCGCGCCTTGAGGTAGGGCTTCTCCATGAGCATGCCCTCCATCCGGATCCGGACGAGGCCCTGCAGGATCAGGCTGTAGTTGCCCGAGCTGTGCTTGAGCGCCTTGAGCACCCGCGCCGCCACGCCCACCGGGTAGAGGTCGGCCTGGGTCGGGTCGTCGGTGCCCGGATCCCGCTGCGCGAAGATCGCGATGACGGGCTGGTCGAGCCCGTCGATGTCCTCGACGAGCGCGACGGACTTCTCACGACCCACGTCGAAGGGCGCGACCGCCCCCGGAAAGAGGACCGCGTTACGAATGGGAAGGACGGGGAGCTCGTCGCCGAAGCGCAGATCCTGCTCTCCCACCTCGGGCATCGTATCGTCATCGGACATGGTTCACCTCTGACCTAAGGACCCGCTGCCTCGTCTACCATCGATCTGTCGCATCGACGCGTCGAATCGAGCTTCGATTCGACCCACGCGACCGAAGGGTCGCATCGAAATCGGGCCGTACAAGCGTAGGACGGCCGAACATAGTGACCTCGGCGCCCGGGGGCAACGGCCGTCACTGCCACTGGATCTCGGCCAGGGCCGCCCCGATCCGGTGATACGAGCGCACGCTGAACCGGATCCGGTCCACCTCGGCGAGCCCGACCTCGTGCTCGACCCACTCCGGGTGCTCCTCGAAGGTGGAGAATTCGCCGTCGATCGTCTGCGCGACCTCGTCGTCGGAGAAGAGCTCCACGCGGTAGGCCCGGACCGCGCGATCGTTGTAGTGGCGGTTGTGGCCGTTCAGGAGGCGGAGCGTGTCGACCCGCACGGGGGGCTCGATGGTCACCACCACGTGGCCCAGCGTCCGATCCGGGAGCTGCCACTCGGTGGCCTCGTCGCCGTCGATCGCCAAGGAGCCGTCGTAGACGTTGGTGAAGTCGGAGGCGACCGCGTTGACCCCCTCGGGGCGCCGGGTGAGGACGTAGGCCGCGACGCAGACGCCGACCGCCACGAAGATCGTGAGGCCGATGCGCCAGTTCCGGGTCCACGCGAGCGTGCTCGGGGTCGAGGCGGCGGGGGAGAGGGCTCCGTCGAGCGCGGCGGCCGCCCCCAGGACCTGATGGAAGAGCTCGCCGTCGGCGGACTCCACGTCCTCGTCGAGCATGGGCAGCGCGCGCTCCGCGAGGCTCTTCTCGACGTCGAGGAGCGCGTCGATCCGCCGCTTCGAGAGGCCCCGATCGCCCAGGACCCCGCGATACGCGGCGGTCCCCGGCTCGGCCCCGCGCGCCGCGCCGGTGGCGTCGGTGAACGCGGGCAGCGCCTCCTTGGCCAGCCCGAGCGCGTCCACCGCGAGCCGCAGGCCCTCGGCGGTGTGCCCGTTGGACCACAAGCGCTCGGCGGCCTCGGCGCGGCCCTTGGCGACCCCGAGGGTCCTCGCCAGCGCCGTGCGCGCGTCCTCCGGCACCCGCTTGGCGGTGGCCTGCGCGTTCGAGAGCAGGAAGTACTCCTTGAGGCTCACGGGGCTCTCCTACCCAAGGCCCGACGCGATGTCGAGGCCCTGCGTCGACGGCGCCACCGCAGGGGGCTCGCGAAGAGGGCCAGGAGGATCGCCACGAGGGCTCCGCCGAGGCTCGTCAGGACCGACCACGGGAGGTCCGCGGGGTGGAAGCTGGCGTCGATCCGGTGGTCGCCGGCGGGGACGTCCACCGCGAGGCGAGCCCGGTCGTCGACGAGCTCGCCGACGGAGGCTCGCCAGTCCGGGTCGTAGTTCTGGTTGAAGACGACCCGCGCCGGCGCGGTGAGGTGGACGTCGGCGTACAGGGTGTGGTTCGTGCGGCCCCACGCGCGCACCTCGCCGGCGGTCGGCGGGTCGATCCGGGCTTGCGGCACGTCGCCTTGCCAGAGCGAGGCCGAGATCGTCCAGGGCACCGGGTCGTAGCAGGCCCGCGTGCCGACGTTGCGGACGGGGTAGTCCATGTAGTTCTCGAGGTAGCCGACGGGGCTCACGAGGTGGAAGCGCGGCTCGGGCACCCCCTCGATGGGCGAGCCGTCCCAGCGCGCCGCGATGATCGTGGAGTTGCTCAAGACCTCGGCGGCGCAGCCGACGAACACGAGCCACGCCATGCCCACGAGCGCGCCGCGGCTGAGCTGGCGCTTGGTGCGCTTGGTCAGGGCCGCGAGGATCCGCTCGACCGCCAGCCCCGCGAGGAGGCACAGGTAGAACGTCAGGAGCACGTGGAAGCGGCTCGGGACGTGGAAGTTCTTGTAGACCGGCAGCTCGTGGAGGAGCGGCCAGGGGTAGTACCAGGCGACGTTCCCCATCGCGCAGAGCGCGAAGACGAGGGCGCCGAAGATCAGGTGGCGCTGGCCGCGGCGCAGGGCGAAGAGGACGCCGATCAGCGACAGGCCGACGATGCCCCAGCCCACGTGCGCGGAGTACTCGGCCCACACCCAGCGGTGCCCCCACGTCCAGTCGTGCGGCGCGCGAGCCGTGATCGAGTGCAAGACCTCTTCCCAGGTCTGCTTGTCCTCCATCGTCGTCTCGCGGGGGAACCGGCTCATCGTGAGGTAGACCGGCCAGAGCCGGACCGCGCCCATCGCGCCGGTGAGGAGCCCCGTGATCAGGCCCGTGCGGATCACCGCCCACTTCGGCCGCGGCGGCATGAGCTGCGCGACGAAGTCGAACGCGATCACGAGGAAGATGAGCGGGAACGGGTAGGTCCCGCCCTCGAGCAGGGTCAGCGCCATGAGGCCGCCGACGCCGCCCGCGTACCGGAGGTCGGTGTTCGTGCGCCGCCAGCAGTAGAAGATCCACGGCAGGTACTGGAACGCGAGGAACGTCCCGTGGCCGCCCGCGGCGCGCCACGCGAAGAAGCCGCTGAAGCTCCACGTCAGCGCGGCGAGCGCCGCCGACACCTCGCGCAGCGCGAAGTAGCGGCGCGCGAGGTGGTACATCCCCGCGAAGCCGATCGCCCCGTGCAGGAGGATGAAGAGCTTGTGCCCGGCGACGGTGCCGAAGGGCAGGCCCGTGATCCACCAGGTCGGCGCCGCGTGCTGCGACTGCGGCTGCCCCCACATCGACACGCCGCCGCAGTGGTTCGGGTCCCACAGCGGGAACTCGTGCCAGCGGGTGATGGCGACGCGGCCGACCTCCCACCAGTGGTGGAACTGTCCCCAGTCGCCCCAGCCGGCCTTCTCCCAGTCCCAGAGCGCCTGGGCGAAGACGATCGTGCCGAACGCCACGCCCCACAGCCAGGGCTCGATGCTCCGGAGGCGTCGCACGTCCTACCTGGTGAAGTACTCGTCGGCGTCCATCGAGTGGTGCGACTCGTACAGAGTGTCGTAGCTGACGACGAAGTAGCCGCTCAGGACGACGACGGTCGCGAGCCCGAGCGCGGTGGCGAGGCGCGCGGCCCCGCGGGCCCAGCGGCTCTCGCGCCAGACCTGCGCCGCGGCGTAGGGGGCGAGCGCGCCGAGGACGAAGAGGGTCACGACGGTGCGCAGGTGCGCCCAGGAGGACGGCTGCTTCGCGTAGTCCACGTCGAGCGTGAAGTTGAGCGTGTACATCACGAGGAGGACGACGAAGAGGGTGCCGGACAACAGATCGGGGCGCTCCCAGAGGCGGGCCAGGTACAGCCCCGCGCCCACGCAGAGGAGCGGGTAGAACGGCACGATGTACCACCCGAACGTCCAGTTGCCCGTCCCGATCGCGATGGCGCACATGTACGCGATGAGCGGGACGGTCAGCGGCGCGACCTCCCGGACGCCGCGGCGCATCACCGCGCCGACGAACCCCAGCCACAGGAACAGGATCCAGCCGCGGCCGAGGAAGTTGTGGTTGATCATCGTGGAGTCGAACCACCGCGGGAACAGGTTCCAGTGCATGGGCCGACCGCCCTGCCGCTGGAGCGAGTAGACGAACGCCTCCCAGTCGATGATCGCGCCGAAGATCGGCAAGAGCGCGGCGACCCCGAGGCCCACCCCGAGCGCCAGGCCGGCCCGCTTGAGCTGGCCGCGC
This sequence comes from Sandaracinaceae bacterium, assembly GCA_020633195.1. Lineage (GTDB taxonomy): Bacteria > Myxococcota_A > Polyangia > Polyangiales > Sandaracinaceae > JACKEC01. The sequence goes on from JACKEC010000024.1 coordinate 94,813, forward strand.
TCCGCCGCGACGAGCATCACCAGCGCGGGGATGTAGACGACGGCGGGGACCTTGGTGAGGGGCGCCGCGCCCGCGCAGACCGCCGCGAGCACGAGATCGCGCGTGCGGTGGCCGTCCATGCGCCAGCGTTGGAAGAAGAACACGAGCCCCGCGACGAGCACGGTGAGCAAGGCCTCTTCCTTGATCACCCGGGTCTGCAGGACGATGGAGGGGATCACCGCGTACAGCAGCCCGGCGAGCTGGGGCGCGGGGCCCGCCGGCTCGATGCGCCGCGTGATCGCCATGATCAGGAGCGTGCAGAGCCCCGCCAGGAGGATCGGCACCCAGCGCGTGTGGGAGAGCTTCGCGTCGAGCCAGTGGTCGGCGCCGCCGAGGTGCGCCGCGATCCCGACGAGCACGTGCAACAGCGGCGGGTGCTCGAAGTAGGGCGAGATGACGCTGCGGTTCTCGCCGTAGAAGCGGACCTGCTCGACGTCGACGAGCCCGTGGTAGTCGTGGGCCCAGAGCGACCAGCCGCGGGTGGTCCCGTCCTCGAGCAGCGACCAGCCGTTCCAGGTCGCGAACAGCTCGTCCGCGTTCTCGCGGAACTCGGGCATGACGTCCGCGTCGAAGGCCCGGTAGCCGACCGAGAGCGCGATCACCGCGGCGGCCGCGAGGGCGCCCCAGCGGCGGACGCGCGCCTCGTAGCTCGCCTCCTCGACGGTCCAGAAGACGAACGCGAGGAGGAGGAGCAGGATCGGCAGGCCGATCGCGTAGAGCTCGATCCGCGCCGCGGGCCAGGCCGACTCGGCGGGCGTCAGGGCGCCCGCGGGGACCGGCTCCGCGGGGAACGCCGCGCGACCCCAGCGGAGCACGAAGCTCGCCGAGTCCGAGTGCCTGTCGCGCCCGCTGTCCCCCTGCATCGCGGGCTGCGCCTTCCAGCCCACCCAGAGGTCGTGGTGGCCCGGCGAGAGCGCGTCGTCGGGGGCGAGGCGACGCCCGTCGACGAAGATCTCGGCCTCGCGCACGGCGTCCGCGGCGAGATACCGCGGAGCGTCCGCGGGCACCTCGAGGCCGGCGCGCAGCGAGACGTCGATGGTCGGCAGGTTCGGAGGGATGGCGAGCCGCTCGTGCGGCCACCCCTCGATCACGCGCGCGAGCGGCCGGTGCACGTTCGGGAACTGAACCCGGTGCTCGGTCGTGGTGGTCAGCCTCTCGCGCCGACCGTCGACCATCGCGTACCAGGTCGCGCTGTAGCCGTGCGCCAGGTAGCCGTCGGCCATGGCGAAGGCCGTCAGGCCGAGCACGCCCGCGGCGACGGCGGCCCCGATCGCGCGTCGCCGTCGGCGCGTGCGATCTTTGGCGCGCTCGTCCATTCGCGGGGCGCGAGAATGGGCCAGGCGCGCGATCGGAGCAAGGGGCAGGGCGGGGGTCGCCCGCCCGCTCCTACGCGAGGGCGCGATCGCGCCAGGCGCGGGTGGCGTCGAGGCCGAAGCGCTCGAGGCCGGGCGCGACGGCGCTCTCCATCGTGTCGAGGAACACGTCGCGCGCCAGGTCGCTCGGGACGAGGCCGAGCGCGTCGTCGTCCGCGCCGGCGCGGGCCCGGGGCTCGCGCACGAACTCGCGCTCGCAGACCGCGAAGACGTAGCGGAGGTACCTCGAGACCGAGGCGCGCACGTCCGGGCGCGAGGCGAGCCAGTCGCCGCAGCCCTCGAGGTAGTAGAAGCCGAAGCGGCCGTGCAGCACCTCGTCGGTGAGCAGCTCGCGCGTGACCGCGCGCAGGTAGGGGTCCTCCATCCGGTCGAGCGACGCGACGAAGAACGCGATGCTGTACATCTCGGAGAGGCACGTGGTCAGGACGTTCCGGAGCGCTCGCTCCTCGGGGCCGCAGCTGGGGTGCACCGCGATCGGCCGGACCGTCGTCTCGCGTCGGGCCCGGCTCGAGCCGCCGAGCGCGACGACGACCTGGCCGCAGATCTCGGCGTGGCGCAGCTCGTCCGCCGCCATCTTCAGCGCCACCGCGCTCGCGTCGATCGAGGCGTTCGCCTCGACCACCTGGGCGACGAGCGCCGAGAAGACGGTGGTCGACGTGTACTCGTCGACCATCCGCTTCTTCCAGCGCGCGCGCGCCTCCGCGACCGACGCCGGATCGTAGGACGCGCGGTCGAACGCGCCGTGGTCGAGCGGCGTGTGCGGGGTGCCCGCGAACGCGCGGTACACCTCGCGGATCGGCGTGCGCCCCGGCTCGGGGACGAGGGTCGCGATCACGCGAACGACTCGGGGAGCTCGGGCGGCACGATGGGCCCGGACGAGAAGGGGAGATCGGCGTCGACGTCGGTGGCGACGCCGGCGTCGTCGAGCACGTCCTCGGGGGTCGCCGCGTCCGACTCCGCGACGAGGGGCGGCTCGGAGCCGAGCGGCTCGGACGGCGGGGCGGGGTCGACGGCGGTGCACCCGGGGACGACGGCGGCGAGGGCGAGGGCGCGAGCGAAACGAAGGTAGTGAGGCTGCTTCATGGGGTTCTCCTCGTGACCGTCCATCGGCCACGAGTCGCAGCATGGGGGCCCGCTCGAGCCTCGGCCCCTTAAGCCCCGCCTTAACGGGTGAGCTTCAGGACAGGACGATCACGAGGGTCTGGCTCGGCGCGACCTGCACGCCCACGGGCACGTTCGGGGAGACGCCGTTCGAGCCGACCATGTCGAGGCATCGGACGATGGGGCTCCCCTCGACCGCGACCTTGACCGACGACTGGGTGCGCCCGCACGGGCCCCCGAAGGTGCCGCTCGCGACGCCCCCGCCGACGCCGGCCTCGTCGCCCTGGGTGCGCATGACCTTGGTCTTGATCGTCAGCACCGTCTTGCTCTGGATCTTCACCCGCACCGAGCAGGTCGGCGCGAGGGCACCCGCGCACTGCCCGAGGCTCGGGTAGGGGACGGGCACGGGGTTCGGCGCCGGCGGGGCCGGCGTGAGGCACACGTTGGGGAAGCCCTGCGTGAGGCCGCCGGCGCTGGTGGACGCGAACATCAGCCGAGCTCGATTCGTTCGGCGACCAAGGACAGGTCGTCCTCGGCCTCGATGGAGGTCCGACCGCTGAGCACGCTGAACACTCCCTCGGTCACGAGCCGGAGCCGGCCCGCGCGGGTCTGAGACACCCCCTCGACCTCCCGGAAGACGTCCTTGGTCCGCTCGACGATGCGACCCGCGGTGATCTCGACCGCCTCGACCGCGTGGCGCGCGCGATCGACGACCGACTCGACGCGTCCGGCGCCGAACACGACGTCTCGGAACGAGAGGCGCGCCTCGTCCGCCTCGGTGTGGAGCGCGCGCGTGGTGAGGGTCGTGCCGCGCGGGTCGAGCGAGAGCGACTGCTCGCCCTGGGTGACGCGGACCGCCTCCGCCCCGTCGATCTGGACGGTGCGCCCGGAGAGCGCGACGGCGTCGGCGACCACGCGGACGTCGCGGCCGCGCACCGTGCTCTGCCCCGAGCGCGCGTCGTGGGTGAAGAGCACCTCGCCGCTCGCGCCACGCACCGTGAGCACGTCTCGCTCGATCGCGGCGTGGACGCCGTCGCTGGTGGCCTCGGCCTCGCGGAGCGCCGACAGCACGCCGATGACGAAGGTCTCCGCCTCGGAGGCGAGGACGAGGACACCGTCGCCGACCGCGGGCGCGTAGCCGGCCGCGGCGAGGGTGGCCGACGCGCCGTCCGCGAGGCGGACCGTGTGCGGGCCGGTGACCGCCGCGACGCGGGCCCGATACGGGGCGACCGCGGCGAGGGGAGCGGACGTCAGGGGGGAGGGCGTGCTCGTCATCGGTGGGCTCCTGGGATGAAGTCCTCGGCGCGCGCGCGCCGCTCGTCGGTGTGCGTGGTGCCGCGGGTGTCGGCGTCGGTCCAGAGCGCCGCCTCGGCGGAGAGGCGGTGCAAGTCCGCGTGGCTCAGCCCGGCGCGCGAGAGGTTCGCCGCGTCGAGCTTCGCGTGGGCCATCCGCGCGCGGGTCAGCGTCGCCGCGGTCAGGTCGGCGCCGCGGAGGTCCGCGCCCTCGAGGAACGCGCGGTCCAACCGCGCCCCCACGAAGCGAGCCCGGACCGCCGTCGCCTCGGGGTACTGCGAGTCGCGCAGGTCCGCGCCGCCGAGGTCCGCCTCGTCGAGCCGCGCCTTCGCGAACACGGCCGTGGCGAGGCGCGCGTCCACGAGGGTCGCGCGCTGCAGGTTGGCGCCCTGGAACGTGGCGCCGCGCGCGCTCACGCCGCGCAGGTTCGCGCCGCTCAGGTCGGCGCCCGTGAAGTCCGCGTGCTCGAGCTCGCACCCGCGCAGGTCGAGCCCCGCCGCCACCACCCGCTTCACCTTCGCGCGCCGGAGGTGGGCGCGCGTGACGGTGCAGCGCCGCAGGTCGGTGTCGTCGAGCGCGACGCTCAGGGCTCGCGCGTCGGTGAGGTCCGCGGCGCCGAGGGTGGCGCGGCGCAGCGAGGCGTGGGTGAGGTCGGCGCGCACGAAGCTCACGTCGTCGAGCGCGGCGCCGGTGAGGTCCGCGTGCGCCAGCCGCGCCTCGTCGAGGCGAGCCCCGGCGAGTCGCGCGCCGCCCAAGCTCGCGCGCGTCAGGTTCGCGCCGCGCAGGTCCGCGCCGGTGAGGTCGGCGCCGGTGAAGTCGGCCCCCTCCAGGTCGCAGCCCGCGAGCTGCGCTCTCGGGAGCTTGCAGCGCACGAAGCTCAGCGCGCCCGCGGCGCCGAGGTCGAGCCGCGCGCCGGACAGGTCGGTGTCCTGGAAGAGCGCCCCCTCGAGGCCCACGCCGCGCAGGTCGAGGTCGGGGAGCTCCGCGCCGGTGAGGTTCGCCTTCGCGAGCTGCGCCCGGGCGAGCCGCGCCTTGTGCAGGGTCGCGCGGGAGAGGTCGGCGCCGCTCAGGTCCGCCCGCTCGAGCACGACGCCGTCGAGGGCCGCGCCGACGAGGTCCGCCCCGCGGAGGGTCGCGCCGCTCAGGTCGCTGGCCCGCAGATCGGCGTCGCGGAGATCGGCGCCGTCGAGGGACACGCCGGGGAGGGACACGTTGACGAGCTGGACGCCGGCGAGCTTCGCGCCGCTCAGGTCGCCGGGCATCGCGGCGAGCGAGCTGAGGTCGGCGCCGTGGAGGCGCGCCTCGGAGAGCTGCGCGCCCTCGAGGTCGGCGCCGTCGAGCTTCGCCCGGCTGAGGTCCGCGCGCGCGAAGCTGACCCCCGGGGCCTTCGCCTGGCGGAGGTCTGCGTCCACGAGGCTTGCGCGATCGAAGGTCGCGCCGCGCAGGTCGGCGGCCCGCAGCACCGCGCGGGTGAGCTGGGCGCCGGTGAAGTCCGCCGGCCCGAAGCGCGCGCCGTTGAGCTTGGCGCCCGCGAGCATCGCCCCCGCGAAGCTCGCGCCCTCGAGCTGGAAGCCCGACAGGTCCACGTCGATCGCGCTGCCCCCGTCGAAGCGCGCGCCGCTGGCGTCCGAGCGGCCGTCGCCGAGCGCCGAGCGCGTCTCCCCGACGAGCTTCGCGTTCACGAGGCTCGCCCCGCGCAGGTCGACCCGCGTCATCGTCACGTCCGACAGGATCGCGCCGTCGAGCGTCGCGCCGACGAGGCTCACCTGGATCAGCTCGCAGGAGTCGATCACGACGTCGGTGAGATCGGCCTCCCGCAGATCGACCCCCTGGATCGACACCCCGTGGAGCACCCCGCGGGACCTCCGCCGCGCGAAGACCTCCTCGGCCGTCGTGAGCACGTCGAGCCGCTCCGGGCGCGCCTCGACCTTCGCCTCGGCCTGCTCGACGGCGTCGGCGATCCGCTCGCGGATCCGGCGCTCCGCCTCCTCGCGGTCCATCAGCGCGCCTCCCAGAGCGTGCCGTCGACGTTGGCGCCCTCGGTCTTCACGTCGCGGCCGCGCGCCCTGTAGAAGTTGCACGAATAGAGGCTGGCGCCCCGCAGGTCCGCGCCGGCGAGCTCCGCGCCCTCGAAGGTGCCCTCGAACACGTCGGCGAGCGCGAGGTTGGCGCCGCTCAGGTCGGCGCCCTGGAAGATCGCGCGGCGCATCGAGCAGCCGCCGAGGTCGGCGCCCGTGAGGTCGGCGGATCCGAAGTCGGCGCCGCCGAGCGCGGAGCCCGTGAAGACGACGCCGCCGAGGATGGCCTCGCGCCAGAGGCTGCCCACCGCCCGCGCCCCGCGGATGCTCGCCCCCGACAGATCGGCGCCGCGGCCCACGCGGACCTTCGTGAGATCGGCGCCGTCGAGGATCAGCCCCTTGGCCTGGACCCCGTAGACGCGCGCCTCGGTGAGGTCCGCGCCCGACAGGTCCGCGGCCGCGAGCGACGCGTCCTCGAGCTGCGCGCCCGCGGCCTGCGCCTTGCGCAGCGTCGCCCCGTCGAGCCGCGCGCCGCCGAGCTGCGCGCCGGGGAGCTGCGCTTCGTCGAGGGTCGCGCCGCTCAGGTCGGCGCGGCTCAGGTCGGCGCGGTCGAGGCGCGCGCCCGCGAGCCAAGCCTCCTCGAGCGCCGCGCCGGTGAGGTCCGCGCGCTGGAGCGACGCCCTCCCGAGGCGCGCCCGGAAGCCGTCGATCTCGATCAGCGTGGCGTCGTCGAAGAGGGCGCCCTCGAGGTTGGCGCCGCGGAGGTTCGCCTGCGTGAGGATGGCGCCGCGCGCGTCGAGCCCGCGCAGGTCGAGGGTCCCGAGGTCGACGCGCGTGAAGTCGCCGACGAGCCGCACCCCGCGCGCGTGGCAGTCGATCACGATGGCCCGCAGGTCGGGGGCCGGCGGGGGCTCGGGTGAGGGCGCCGGCTCGCGCTCTCGGCTCTCGATCAGCGCCATCAGCGCGTCCACGTCCTCTGCGACGTCCTCCTCGACCATCCCGATGTCGGCGAGGAGCTTCTCGATCTGGGCGCGCGTCGGCGGCGGGGGCTCCTCGGCGGGGAGCGCCGCGAGGTCGCGCGCCGCGGCCGCGTCCACGTCGACGCCGGCGGCGACGAGGCGGGCCTTCAGGTCGGCGATCTTGGCTTCGATGTCGTACGCCGCCGCGGCGCGCGCGCTCGCCGCCGCCGCGACCGCGGTGGCGCGGGCGGCGGTGAGGTCCTCCTCCGTCGCGTCGGCCCGCGTGACCGCGTCGTCGAGGTCCGGCGCCGGCTGCGGGCGCCTCGCCTCCTTCTCGGCCTCCGCGGCCGCGAGCGAGCGGTCCATCCGCGCGCGACAGGCCGCGACGGACGACGCGAGGACGGGGTCCTCGTGCATCGTGAAGAGCCGCCGGAGCCCGGTGGGCTCGAGGGCGGGCGAGGACAGCGGCTTGCGCCCGCGCCAGACGCAGGTCGCGGTGCCCGCGTCGGCGTCGATCACGATCGTGTCGAGCAGCAGGCCGATCTCCTCGAACGCGTCGGGCGTCGCGGAGCGCTCGTCGTGCTCCACGAAGACGCGGGGCTGGATCCGCGGGAGCCGCGTCGCGACCTCGGGCTCGGTCGGGTGGAGGTTCGTGAGCTCGATGATCGCCTCGCCGGGCCACGCGCCGTCGATCTGCTGGTCCGCCGGGGCCTCGTTGTAGAAGGCGAAGGAGAAGTCGGCGGGCAGCCACGGGTAGCGCGTCTCGCGCCAGCGCTCGTCGTAGGTGCCGGCGTGGCGAGCGCGGGCCGGCCAGCGCATGGCGATGGGGAACGCGCCGGCCGAGGCGACGCGCGCGCCCTTGGTCGTGATCGGCGCCCCCTCGAGCTCGACGTTCGGGAGGTCGGTGCCGATCGGGTTGTCGGCGACCCCAGGGCCCCCGAACGCGCGCTCCCAGCAGAGCGGCATCTCCGTGAACGGCACCGGCGCCCCGGGGGTCGAGCCGTTCCAGGCCCTGTCGCCGATCACGACGAAGCGCTTGCCGATCGGCCCGACCCGGAACGCCGCCACGGTCCGCGGCTCGGCGCGACCGGTGTGCGGGCGGCAGGATCCGATCACGAAGCACTCCCCGCGCGGCTTCATCGGGGCGAGGTCGCTCGGGTAGCGGACCGAGCGGTCGGTGTCGTCGTCCCAGTAGACCTCGCCGGTCACGGGCGGCTGGGTGGTGGCGAGGCTGGCCCGGGACGCCTCGAGCGCGAACGTCGCCTTGACGACCACGATCATCGACGCGTTGGGCGGATCGACGGGCCAGTAGAGGGCCGCGTGCTCGAGCGGCGTGTCGCGGACGACCTGCATCAGGAGAACACCACGACCGGGCCGTTGAGGGTCGCCCCCGTGTTCGTTGCTTCGAGCTCGGAGCCGCCGCAAGCGATCTGGAGCGTGTTCCCCGCCGAGAGCGTGGAGGGGCCGATCTGCGCGTCCACGAGCGTCGAGTCCACCCGGACCGAGGACGAGAGCACCTGGAGCGTGACCCCGGTCGGGCTGACCTCGATCACGTAACCGGGGTGGCGGATCGCGATCCCCTCGAGCGTCTTCACCGCGACCTCGGGCGCCGACATCTCCACCGCGCCCTGAGAGCTCAGGAACACGCGCCCCATGTTGGCGCCGAGCAGGACGGGCCCCGCGACCGAGGTCGTGCACGTGTCGGTCGGGAGCTGGAGCGGCGCGGTGGGCACCGTCGACCCGATCGCGATCTGAGACCCGTAGAGCTTCACGTAGTCGGCCCGGGACGCCATCTCGACGTCGACGCCGGCGGTGGCCTCGACCTCGGAGCCCTCGACCTTCACGTAGAACATCGAACGCAGCCCCGCGTTGACGCCCGCGATCGCGTGGGTGTCGAGCCCGAACGCGTTGAACAGGCCCCCGGTGACGAGCGCGGCGGCGCCCCCGTAGAGCGCGGCGAACGCGGGCGTGCCGATGTTGATCCCTCCGAACGAGCTCACGTGGAGGCCGGGCACCTCGTCGTCGAGGAGGCGCGCGGCGGAGGCGAGGCCGGAGAACACGGTCGCGCTCGCCGCGAGGCCCGCCACCGTCGAGGCGAAGCCCTGCGTGTCGCCGGAGCCCGCCGCGCCGAGCATCTTGCGGACGTAGGTCGCCGTGGTGGCGAGCCCGAGCGTGATCGCCTCGCCGATCGCCCAGTGGTCGGCCACGCGCTCGTACTCCGTCACGAGGGCGCGCGCCCCGTTCGCCGACGGGTCGGTCTCCGAGGGGTGGACGTGCCGCACCGGCGGGTCCTCGCCCGTCAGCGGCATGAGGAGCTCCATCGGGTCGAGGCCGAGGTTGCCGTAGAGCTTCACGCTCTGGCGGCCCGCGACGAGGAGGCTGCCGTTCGCCGCGGCCACCGTCGTCCCCTTGGCCATGAGGTGGACGTGGCGCTCGAGCGATTGCAAGAGGAGCTGACCGACGCCGTCGGGCCCGTTCGAGAGGATCGACAGCGAGCTCGACCCCTTGGCCCCGTGCGCCTCGAGCCAGATCCGGCCGCGCGTGGTGGCGCTGAAGCCGTCGCTCGTCCAGTCCATCGCGCCCCAGGCCGTGCCCAGGTTCAGCGACGTGGCCGGGCTCGGCGCCGGCACGCGGAGGGAGGCGCGCTGGCTCATCCGATCTCGACCTCCGCGCCGCCGAGCGTGATCGCGCCGCCGGGCACCACGACGAGCTGGTTCATGCCGCCGACGATCTTGCCCGGAGCGCACTTGAGCTGGGGCGCATACGCGACCTCCACGGAGGCGTCCGTGAGCTTCATGAAGGGGCGGTGGTCGCCGAACGTGATCTCCGTGGGGAGGACGCTGACGATCATCCCCTTGCACTGGTAGAGGATCTTCCCGGTGGCTTCGATCGTCGTGTCTCCGACCGACGAGGTCAGGAGCGACACGCGCGGCACGCTGCCCTTCAGGGGCGCCGCCTGGATGCCGATGACCGTCGGCGTCTCGACCGAGGTCTCGCGCACGCTGGAGAGGCAGGCCGTGAGGGTGGGGAGCTGCTTGCCCTTGGTCTTGGTCGTCCCGACCGTGATCTTCGCGCCGCGCAGGGCGAGCGCCCCGGTGCGCGCCGCGATCGTCTGGTTCCGCTCCGCGCGGGACTCCCACCAGAACGCCGACACCGCGTCGACGGTGTCCACCGCCGCCACGCTCGCGCGCGCGACCCCGCGGAGCTTCCCCGAGACGGCCGCGACGACGTTGACGACGAGGCCCCCCATCAGGGCGCCCATCAGCCCCGACACGGTCAGCACGCCGAACATCGATTGGAAGTACGTGCCGGTCTCCGAGAAGAGATGGAGGCCCGGCAGATCGGGCGCCTTGGACCAGCCGAGGCCGACGATGTTGACCGCGGTGCCGATGGTGTTGATCCGCGTCGTCGAGGCGGCGGCCCACGAGAAGCTGCCGGTGAGCGCGCCCTCGACGCTGGCCGCGACCACGGTCAGCGCCGTCATGGCGACGTCGAAGCCCCCCCAGATGGTCGAGGCGAGGGTCACCTTGGCGTCGTAGCCCTCGATGGCCTTCGGCATCGCGCCGGGCTCGCGCTCGGAGCGCACCTGCGGCTTCGCGAAGCCCGCGAGGACGGTCAGCGTGCCGCCGGAGGCGAGGTAGGTGTCGTTCTCCGACCGGAGCAGGAGCGTGCGCTGCGCCATCGCGACGAGGTCGCGCTTGGCCTGCAGCCACACGCGGCCGGTGGCCTGCCCGATCGCGTCGCTCGCGTCGCGGTCGCCCTCCGCGTACAGGCGGACGTGCTCGTCGGTGTTGACGATGACGCCGCTGTAGTCGATGGCGTCGGGCCGCACGTCCCTGTCGTTCTGGTGGTGGTGCTTCTTGCCGATCGCGAGGAAGGTCCACGGCGAGGGCACCGCGAACGCGATCCGGTTGCTGGTGCGAGAGACGGTCATCCCAAGTCCACCCGCGGCGCGGTCGAGAAGATCCCGGAGGTCGAGAGCATCAGCGTGCCGCCGCCCAGATCGACGGCGGCCGGCGTCATCATCACCTGGCCGCCGGACGGGCCGAAGGTGATGTCCATGCCGGAGACGTGGAGGAGCTGCCCGGTGGCGCCGCTGATCGTGATGCCCGCGGGGTCGCACGCGATCTCGTAGGGGCCGACCTTCAGGAGGGTGCGCGCCAGGGAGACGTGCTCCGCCTTGGCGACCTTGGCCTCGATCTTGGAGACGCCGGGGGCGCCGACGCCGCGCAGCGCCACGAGGGCCATCGACGCGAGCTGCACCTCCGCCAGCGCGAGGATGGAGGTCTTGACCGTCGGCAGCTGCAGGAGGTCCGGGAGCATGTCGCCGATCCGGACGGTCGCCCCCGTCAGCGAGAGCGTCGCGAAGCGGCTGACGGCCTTGACCTCGCCCCCGGCGACGAAGTTGAGCGTCCGGCCCGCGGTCACCCGGGTCTGCCCCCAGATCGAGTCGACCTGGCTGACGTAGCCGCCCTCGATCGACACCGAGGCGAGGCCGAGGAGGTTCGTCCCGTAGAGCGAGCTCAGGTTGACGCTCATCCCCGACAGCCGATGCAGCGCGGGGGTGCCGCTGAGGACCCCGGCCGCGCCCGTCATCGAGAGCGTGAACGCGGGCAGCCCGGTCACGCGATCGGCGATGAAGCTCAGCGTGCTGAACATCGCGTAGCCCATCCACCCCACGAACTGCGTGACGTTGAGGACCTTCTTCACGCCCTTCCAGGAGCGGTCCTTCCACTCCTCGTGGGCGGTGAACTGCTGGTACTGCTTGAGGCGGTTCGCGACGCTGATGGCCGTCGAGGTCAGGCCGAAGATCAGGTCGCTCACGAGGAAGCTGACCCCGAGGTCGGCCACCCCGACCGGGTCCCCGGGCTCCGCCGTGTCCTGGTCCGCGTCGACCGGGTCGTCGATCGGGAACCCGCCGGCGATGGCGAGGAGGTTCCCCGCCCCGGCGATGAGCTGCGTGGCGCCGACGAAGTAGCCGTCGTGGCCCGCGAGCGCGTAGGTGCTCCCTGCGGAGGACTGGAACCAGACGGTCCCGTTCGCCTGGACGGTGGCGGCCTTCGCCGCACGGAAGAAGACGTGCGCCGTCGAGGTCGCCGAGAAGCCCGAGTGGGAGAGCGTCTCGTCGCCGTCGACGTAGGGCGCGCCGAGGCTCACCAGCGAGTCCTCGTGCGGCACGTAGAGGGCCGCGCGCTGGCGGGGGCCGTCGGGGTCCGCGGCCTCGTCCTCGGCGGCGGCCGCGGCGCGCTCCGCGTCCTCGTCGGCGACGCCTTCGCCGGTCAGGTCGACCTCGAGCCGTCGCTCCTCGCCGTCGTCGTCGTAGCCGAAGCACAGGGTGGCCGCGTAGGTCCGGACCGCGCCCGGCTCGAAGGTGACCACGACCGTCCCCGCGGCGCCGGATGGAATCAGCAGCGACGCAGGCGTCACCGCGAGCTCGGCGTCGCCCTCGGTCCGAACGCTGAGCCTCCGCGTCGTCCCGAGGGGCGGCACGCGCACGTTGATCGCGCCGGACTGGCTCCCGCCCACCGCGCAGGCCCCGAGGTCGAGCGCGGCCAGGTCGTTGTCGACTACCGGGCGGTCGAGGCACGCGCCGCGGACCGCGCACGTGATCGTGAGGTCCGCGAGGTCGCCCCGCCCCAGGACGACGACCTGCAAGCTCCCCTCGTGGGTGCCCGCCTCCGAGGGCTCGTAGACGACGGAGAGCACGGCGCTCGCCCCCGCCTCGAGGTCGACGGTCGACGCGCCGGACAGCGAGAACGGCGCCGTCGCCGACGCCTTCGCGGTGATCCCGTGGTCCCCCGCCGTCAGGGTCACGGTGCCCACCCGCCGATGGCCGATGGTCGTCGCGCCGAGGTCGAGCTCCTCGCGATCGAGGGTGGCGCTCAACGGCGCCTGCCCATCACGCGGTAGTACGCGCGCGCGAACTGGTGGCCGAAGAGGTGCTGCGCCACCCGGTCGCCGGTGCTGAGATCGAGGTGCTTGGCGACGTAGCGGTAGTAGTGGCCCGCCGCCGAGAAGGGCCACAGGACGTCGCCGAAGCCGAAGGACGTCTTCGCGAGCGCGCCGCGCGCGACCGCGCCGATCCCCTGGGGCGAGATCGCCTGGAGCGCGGCGCGCGCGCCGTCGGTGGTGCCGGCGATGATCCCGAGCTGATGCAGCGCGAGGTCCGCGAAGGCGCGCGAGAGCTGGTCGAGCCGATCGCGGCCGTCCATGCGCCCGTCGAGGAGGTACGCGAGGAGCTCCTGCGAGGTCTCGAACCGCGGCAGGTCGAACGCCTCGGCGCTCCCGTCGACCGAGAGCTCCTTGCGGATCTGATCCTGGCCGTGCTCGAGCTCGATCAGCGCGCGCGCCAGCGTCTCGAGGACCGCGCCGAGGCGCTCGAGGGGCGTCAGCGACGCGAAGTCCCACGTCGCCGAGCTCCCCGGCGCGAGCCGCTCGAAGAGCTCTGGCAGGTCGCCGCCGCGCGGCGCGACGCCGGCGGCCTCGGCCATCTTCGGAGCCTCGAACGCCTTCGGGAAGGTCTCCGCGAGCAGCGACGCCTGGCTCGCCCGCTCCGGCCCCGCCGCGCGGTCCAGGCCGGTGGTGATCACGGCCTGCAGCTTCTCTTGCGCTGCTTCGAAGGCCTCGTAGGCGGGCTTGATCTCGTCCATCAGCGCCCGCTGCCGCTGCGCCAGCAGGAGGAGCTGGTGGCGGTCCGAGATCCCCATCGTCGCGGCGATGGTCCGAGCCAGGTCGTCGGGCGACGCGTCCGGGCCGAGGACCGCCGTGCCCCCCGCCGCGTGCTTCTTGACCTGCCGCCGCGTCCCCCCGAGCTCGAAGGCGGCCGCGCGGCGGGAGAGGACCTGATCGTCCCGCAGCGCGATGCGCGTGCAGCGGAGCTCGAGGGGCCCGATCCCGAGCTTCGCCTCGGGCGTCACGTCGACCTCGACGTTCTTGTCGATGAGCGCGCCGTTCAGCTCCGTGCCGTTCGTCGAGCCCACGTCGAGGTACGTCGTCGACCCCTCGTCGAAGCGGATCACGCCGTGCCACTGCGACACGTAGCCCTCGTCGATCGAGAGGTCGTTGAGATCGTTGCGGCCGAGTCGGACGGGGGAGCGAGTGAAGCCGGCCTCGACGGTCGCGCCCGTCTCGCGGTTCTTCATGTGCACGAGCAGGGGAAGCACGGGGGCGAGGCTAGCCCACTCGAGCGCGTCGCGGAACGTCGCGGGGCCGGAGCGTAACCACCCCGATCGCGGGGCGGGGCTGCGCCCCTCCTCCAGTGAGCGCGGTGTGCTCTATCCTGAGGCCGTGGGCGGGACCGACGAGGGGGCGATGCGCGACCTGGCCTGCGAGCACGTGCTCGCGTCGCAGGACAAGCAGCTCCGGATGAACGGCGCGCACGACGGCGCGCGCTTCTGGGTCGACCTCGAGCAGGGCGAGCTCGTGTTCAAGCGGGGCCTCCTGTTCGGGAAGAAGGAGCGCTACCGGTGCCAGATCCTCGCCCTCACCGGACCCGCGGGGTGGACGTGGTCGTGGGCCGATCCGCGCGTGCCCGCGCTGCTGACCCGCGCGGCGATCACGGTGCGGGCGCGGGGCGAGCGCGACGGGCTGTCGACGTTCACGACCCCCTCCCTCACGCTCTCTGGCGCCGAGGACGCGATCAGCCTCGCGCTCGTGTGCGTCGGCCTCCTGCGCGCCCACTTCTATCTCCTCGTGACCACCGACGAGCTCGGCGACGCGTGGGTCGTCGTCACCGATCCGGCCTACGCGATGCCGCCCCTCGAACCGTTCGCGCGCTTCCTCGAGATGCTCCAGCTCATCGGGCAGATCCCGCTCCCCGAGCATCGTCAGCCGCTGTCGAGCTACGCCCGATGGCTCGGCCTGCGCGTCGAGGACCGGCCCGCGGGGATCCTCCGGGTCGCGTCCGACCGAGACGCCGTCGACCTCTCGTTCGACGCCTTCGCCCTCGTCGCCGGCGCTTCGGTCGGCTAGCCGAGCGCCTCGGCGATGGCCCTCGCGACGCGGACTCCGTCGATCGCGGCGCTGACGATCCCGCCCGCGTAGCCGGCGCCCTCGCCGGTCGGGTAGAGGCCGTCGACGTCGATCGAGACGAGGGTCCCGGGGTCGCGCGGGACGCGCACGGGCGAGCTGGTGCGCGACTCGACGCCGACGAGCACGGCGTCCTCGCCGCCGTAGCCGCGCATGCGCCCTTCGAAGCGCTTCAGCCCGTCGCGGAGCCGCGCGGCGAGGGGGACGCCGCCGGCGTCGAGCACGTCGCGCACGTCGCCCGCGGTCAGGCCGGGGAGGTAGCTGGTCTCCGGGGTGGTGGTGGATCCGCGGCCCCTCAGGAAGTCGCTCGCGCGGGTGGCCGGGGCGCGCAGCATGCCGCCACCCGCGACGCTCGCGGCTCGCTCGACGCGGCGCTGCAGCTCGACGCCCGCGAGCGGCCCGCGCAGGCCGGCGCGCTCGAGGTCCTCGAGCTCGACGGCGACGACGAGCCCCGAGTTCGCGTAGGGCGAGTCGCGGCGGGACAGGCTCATCCCGTTGACGACGAGGCCGTCCGGCTCGGTCGACGCGGGCACGATCCAGCCGCCCGGGCACATGCAGAACGAGAAGACGCCGCGGGACTCGATCTCGGCGGCGACGCGGTACGACGCGTTGGGCAGCCGCGGGTGACCGGCGTCGCGGCCGTACTGCACGGCGTTGATGAACGGCTGCGGGTGCTCGATGCGGACGCCGAGCGCGAACGGCTTGGGCTCGAGCGTGATCGCGTGGGCGGCGAGCAGGTCGAAGACCTCGCGCGCGGAGTGGCCGGTCGCGAGCACGATCGCGTCCGCGCCGAGCTCGCGGCCGTCGGCGAGCTTCACCCCGACGACCGCGCGGCGGCCGCCCCGCTGGGCGACGAGCAGGTCGACGACGCGGGCGCCGAACTCGAACTGCTGGCCGCAGGCTTCGAGGCGCTCGCGCAGCGCCGTCACGACCTTGGGGAGCTTGTTGCTGCCGATGTGCGGCCGCGCGTCCACGAGGATCGCGTCGGGCGCGCCGTGGACGGCGAGCGTCTCGAGCACGTCCCGCACGTTCCCGCGCTTGTGGGCCCGCGTGTAGAGCTTGCCGTCCGAGTAGGTGCCCGCGCCGCCTTCGCCGAAGCAGTAGTTGCTGTCCTCGTCGACGACCCCGAGGCGCTGCAGCCCCTTGAGGTCGTGGCGGCGCGGCTGAACGGTCTTGCCGCGGTCGAGCACGGTGCACGGGATCTGCGCGCGGGCGAGCTCGTAGGCCGCGAAGAGCCCCGCCGGCCCGTCGCCGACGACGAGCACGCGGCGCTCACCCTTCACCTCGCGCGGCATCGGCGCGCCGCGCTCGTGAGGGTCCTCGTCGCCGAGCGCGAGGAGCACGTGGAGGCGGACCCGGCCGCGGCGCGCGTCGATGGAGCGGCGCCGGATCGCGACGTCGGGGATCTCGTCGAGGTCGCGGCGCAGCTCGCGCGCGACGCGACGGCGCAGGTCCTCGGGCTGGTCGGGCTCGTCGAGGCCGAGGTCGAGCTCGAGCTCCGTGGGGATGGGCCGGGGGGGCACGCGGCCCGAACCGTAGCAGGGGCCTTCCCTCGTTGCGCGCCGCGTCGAGCCCGTGAGACGCTGACCGAAGGTTGGAGGGGACGATGAACAAGCGCGCGCGGCTCTGGCTCTCGGGTGGTGTCCTTCTGGCGCTCTGCCTCGCGTGCAACGCCTCGGTGGGGTCGCCGCGCGCGCAGGTGAACTGCGAGGGTCAGGGGGACCACTACGCCTGCACCGTCACCCACACCTCCGGCGGGACCGGGCAGGTCTGCTGGGACATCCAGGCGACCTGCGCCAACGGGACGCTCGCCACGGCGAACTCGTGCGTGCAGCTCTCGCCCGGGCAGACGATCACCCACAACGTGCCGACGTCGTCGTTCTCCAACTTCACGCAGTGCGACGCCGTCTCGACGCTCCAGATCGTCGACACCACGGGCACCTGATCGCCGCACGTGACCGATCCCGAACCTGACGCAGAGTCGGACGCGGAATCGGACGCGCCATCGGACGCGGAGCCCCGCGTCCTCCGCGCCGCGCTGATCCTCTGGTCGCTCGCGATGGGCGCCCTCGTGCTCATCAAGATCGGCCCCCTCACGTTCGTCGACCCCGACGCGTGGCACCAGATGAGCCTGGCTCGCGAGCTCTTCGCGACCGGCTCACTGCCGACCGTCGACGTCTTCGCCTACACGCCCACGCTGCGCCCCGTCGTCCACCACGAGTGGGGCGCGGGCGTCCTGTGGCTCGCCGTCGCGTCGGCCGGCGGCCGGGGAGGCTTCCTCTTCTTCAAGTACCTGCTCGTCGCGGGCGTCCTGGTGGCCAGCGTCTCGGTGGCGAGGCGGCGCGGCGCGGACACCGTGACGCTCCTCGCGTGCGCGCTGCCCGCCATCCTCCTCGCGCACTACGGCTTCACCACCATCCGGGCGCAGCTGCTCACGATGCTCCTGCTCGCGCTGCTCCTCGACGTCCTGTCGATCGATCCCGCGACGCGGCGGAGCTGGCTGATCGGCTGGCTCGCGCTGCACGTGCTGTGGCTCAACGTCCACGCGGGCTTCGTGGTGGGGCTCGCGTTCCTCGGCCTCGCCGCGGTCGAGCGCGCGGTGCGGCGCGAGCCGTTCCTCGACCTCGCGCTGGTGACCGTCGCGGCGGCCGCCCTCGTGCTGCTCAACCCGTGGGGCGTCGACTACTACGTCTACCTCGCGCGCGGCCTCGGGATGGACCGGCCCGAGGTCCCCGAGTGGGCGCCGCTGTGGTCCGACCCGGCCCGGCGCTGGGCCGACATCGCCGCGTGGGCGGCGATGGTGGGCCTCGCCGGCTACGCGCTCCGCGCGCGCGGCTGGCGCGCCTGCCCGGGCGTCGCGTGGGTGGCGGTGACGGCGGCCTACGCGGTCCTCCACCAGCGCCACGTGACGCTCTTCGCGATCACCTGGTTCGCGGTCGCGGTCCCGTGGCTCGCGAAGACCCCGCTCGCCGACGGCGCGCGTCGGATCGTCCGGGAGCGCGCGCGCCTCGTCGTCGTCCTCGCCGCGCTCGGGCTCGCGGTGTGGCTCGGGGGCGCGCTGCTGCTGCGGCCGTGGTCGCTGCGCCTCCCGACCGAGCCCCTCGCGCGCGCCGAGGGCTGGCCGACCTATCCGATCGGAGCCGCCGACTACCTCGACGAGCAGGGCTTCGACGGCAACCTGATGACCCCCTTCGTCGAGGGCGGCTACATGATGTGGCGCCTGCACCCGAACGGTGGCCGCATCAGCTACGACGGTCGCTACGAGGTCGCGTACCCGCCGAGCGTCACGGCCCATCACCGCGCGCTCTACGGCGGCGAGGCCGGGTGGCGCGCGACGCTGTCGGCGTATCCGACCGACCTCGTCCTCGTCCCGCGCCCGTCGGCCGCGCTGAGCCTGCTCCTGACGGCGCCGGGCTGGCACGTCGTCTACGGCGACGACCTCTACGTGCTCGTGGCGCGGCCCGACCTCGAGCTCCCCCTCGTCGACCGCCGCGGCCGCGTGTTCTCGAGCACGTTTCCTTGACGCCGGATCAGCGCCCCTCGATCCGCTCGATGAGCGCGTCGATGCGCCGCTGCTCCGCCGGCCGGCGCAGCCGCTCGCGCTCCGCTCGCGCCGCGGGCAGCGCTTCGGCGCCGTAGCGGCTCGCGATGAGGTCGACCGCGGCGGCGTGGTAGCGCTCCGAGCGCGCGTGCTCGAGCAGATCGGGGAGCACCGGCGCCCAGCGGCGCCCTTCGGGATCGAGCTCGAGCGCCCTCTCGTACTCGGGGAGGGCGTACGAGAGGGAGCGCGACTCGGTGAAGTGGCGACCGAGCAGGAGGTGCCCGCGCGCGTCCTGGGGGTGGTCCCGGTTGTAGCGAGCGAGCACGACTCGGGTGGTTTGATCGAGGCGGCGGCCCGCGGCCAGGCGATGCCGAGCCGGCACGAGCTCGGCGGGGAGGGACGCCATCGGATCGACGGCCATCACCGGCGGCGCGAGGAGCCGACCGCCCTCGGGGGGCGCGGGGGCCGGGCGCGGGATCACCGCGGGCGGCGCCGGCGGCGGGGCGTCGGGGGAGCGCAGGACGAGAGCCAGGATCGCGCCCCCCGCCGCGAGCGCGAGGAGCGCGCCGACGCCGATGACGGCGGCGATCGCGATGAGCATCGAGGCGCTCGTCGCGGGCCGGCGGGGCGGCGCGGGCGGCGCGGCGGCGGCCGAGTCGCGGGTCGCCTCGATGACGGCCTCGCGCGTGAGGGGCAGCGCGGAAGGAGGGGCCACCACGGCGGGGGGGCGCGCGCCGGCAGGGAGCGTCTCCGCGGTGGGATCCGGCGGCGTCGGCGGGTCGTCGGGTCGGGCCGGGGCGCTCGCCCAGCGACGCGCCTGCTCGGCGGGGAGGGCGTCGAGCGCGGCGAGCATCACCCGGGCGTCTCGGAACCGATCCGCGCGGTCCTTGGCGAGCGCGCGCTGCGTCCACTCCTCGAGCTCCTCGCTCACCTCGAGCCCCTCGCTCGCCGCTTCGAGCGCGGGGGCCGGCTCCACGAGGTGAGCGCGGAGCAGATCGGGGGCGTCGCGCTCCAGGAAGGGGCGCCGGCCGGTGAGCATCTCGTAGGCGACGAGCCCGATCGCGTAGACGTCCGCGCGCTCGTCGACCTGCCCGCCGGCCGCCTGCTCGGGCGCCATGTACGCGGGGGTCCCGATCAGCGAGCCGCGACGGGTGAGCGCCGTCCCCTGCCGGCCGCGCTCCCCGGTGTAGCGGGCCAGCCCGAAGTCGAGCACCACCGCGTGGTCGCGTCCGTCCACCTCGCGCAGCAGGATGTTGCCGGGCTTGAGGTCGCGGTGGACGAGGCCGCGCTCGTGGGCGTGCCCGACCGCCCGGAGGATCTGTCGCGTGAGCTCGAGCGCGCGCGGCGGATCGAGCGGCCCGGCGCGCAGGACCGACGAGAGCGGGCGGCCCTCCACCTTCTCCATGACGAGGTACGGCGTTCCGTCGCTCACCCCGACGTCCGTGACCGCCACGATGTGCGGGTGCGACAGCTCGGTCAGCGCCCGCGCCTCGCGCTCGAAGCGCTTGCGCAGCAGCTCGGTGTCCGCGAGCTCGGGTCGGAGCACCTTCACCGCCACCGCCGTGCCGAGCGCGAGGTGCGTCGCCTCGAAGACCTGACCGATGCCCCCCTCGCCGAGGAGCGCCTCGAGCCGGTACCGACCGTCGAGCACGGTCCCGATCGGCAGCGTCGACGGATCGTCCGTCGCGTCGTCGGCCATCGCGTCGAAGGGTACCACCGGCGCCACACGGGGCGCGCGGCACCGTGGACCGCCCGGAAGTTGGAGGCCGTCGAGGGCACCTCCTACGATCGCCAGCGCACGCATGGACAAACTGCACTTGCTCGAGCAGCTGCGCTCCCACATCCAGAGGAGCGCCGAGGGCGCGATGGCCGCCGCGGTCGAGGCCGCCAGCGAGGCGCGCGACGCCGCCGACCCGCGCGAGCGGTCCGCGGACGCGGGGACCGCGGTGGAGCACGCGAGCATGGCGCGCGGGCAGACGCGTCGCCGGGACCGCGCGCTCGCCGAGCTGTCGGCGCTCGAGTACTTCGAGCCGCGCCCCTTCGACGAGACCGCGAAGGTCCGCGTGGGCGCGCTCGTCGAGATCGAGGACGAGGAGACGGGGGAGGGCCGCACCTTCTTCCTCGCCCCCGCGGGCGCGGGCACCACGCTGACGGGGCCCGACGGAGACGGGCTGTTGACGGTGGTCACGCCGCACTCGCCGGTCGGCCGCGCGGTGATCGGCCAGCGCGTCGGCGACGTCATCGACGTCACGTTCGGCGACGACGGCCGCGAGTGGACGATCACCTGGGTGGGGTAGCCCACCACCTCTCTCCACCGTGCTGGTTCGCACGCCGCTGACCAGAACCCCTGGACTGGCTCGGCTCCCGACCCCATACCGGTAAATCATATTCTGGTTTGAGATAGGGAGGTGAACATGGAGCTCCGCGTTCGAGAGCAAACGCTCGCCGAGCTGGCGACGACGGTGCCGGGTGCGGTCGGCGTGCTGCGCCGGCATCGACTGGACTTCTGCTGCAACGGCGCGCGAGGGCTCGTCGAGGCGTGCGCGGCCAAGGGCCTCGACATGGGGCCGATCGCCGACGAGATCGAGGCGCTCGCCCGTCGCGCCGAGCCCGCACAGTTCGAAGGCCTCGCGGCGCTCTCCGCGGCTCAGCTGGCAGACTTCGTGGTGGGGACGTACCACGAGCCGCTCCGCGCGATGCTCGAGGACCTCCTCGCGCTCGCGCAGCGAGTGGAGAGGCGTCACGCAGACCACCCGGCGTGCCCGCGGGGGCTCGCCGGTCGGCTCCATGTGGGCGCGGTGGAGCTCCGCAGTCACATGGACAAGGAGGAACGAATCCTGTTTCCGGCGATCCGCCGGGGGCTGGGGGTCGAGCTGGCGGGGCCCGTGGCGGTGATGCGGGCCGAGCACGATGAGCATGCGAGCTTCCTCGAGGAGCTCCGCCTGTTGACGGGCGACCACGAGCCGCCGCCCGGCGCCTGCAATTCGTGGCTCGCTCTCTACCTCGGGCTCGCCGACCTGGAGAAGCAGCTGCAAGATCACGTGCTCGTCGAGAACCACCTCCTCTTCCCCGCCGTCCTCGCCGGAGAGCGGAGCTGAGCGCGAGCCGTCAGCGCGGGCGGATGTCGAGGACCTGAGCGAGGTCCGCGCGGCGCGGGCCGACGAGGTCCTCGAGGGTGTGCTCGTCGAGCACCGCGAGGAAGCTCGCCCGGGCCCGCTCGAGCACGCCCCGCAGGAGGCAGGCGCCGGTGATGGCGCAGCGGTTCTGGGCTCGGTCGAAGCACTCCACGATCGTCATCTCCTCCAGCTGGCGGACGAGGTCGCCGAGGCGGATCGACGCGGGGTCGAGCGCAAGCTCGAAGCCACCGTTTCGCCCGCGGATCGTGGAGAGGTAGCCGAGCTCGCGCAGGCGCTGGGCGACCTTCGCGAGGTGGTGCTCCGAGATGTCGAAGCCCCGGGCGATGTCGCCGACGGGGCGGGGCCCCGATCGATCCACGGCGAGGTGGATCAGGAGGCGAATCGCGTAGTCGGTGCGCTGTTGTAGATGCACGGGGGAGCCTCGTGGGTACACTAAACGAGTGAATGAGACTCCTGTTTATTGGCTCGAGGGCGTGACGTCGAGCGTGACGCGCACGAGGTGGCGATGACCGAGCTGCCGAGAGAGAGCCGAGAGGAGCGCGCGCGCCTCGCCGAGGCCGTCCGCGGCGCGTGCCTCGAGGCGGCGCGGCGGGCCTTCGAGGACGGGGGCTTCGCCGGGCTGTGCGCGGAGGGGCGCCGCGAGCTCGCCCTCGACGCCATCGCCAACGTCGCGCTGTCGGACCTGGTCGATCCACCCGCGGACGATGGCGGGCTCGCAGCTTACCTGCGCGCCGACCACGACCGGATCGACGCGCTCTTCGACGCGGCGATCGCGGATCCCGAGCAGTTCGACCACGACGCGTTCGAGCGAGCTCGGGCGGGGCTGCTTCGTCACATCGGCATCGAGGAGAAGATCCTGCTCCCCTACGCGCGGCGGCGCCGTGGGGGTGAGCCGCTCGCGCTGGCCTCGGTGCTTCGCCGGGAGCATGGGGCGATCGCCTCGCTGCTCGTCCCCACGCCGGATCACGCGCTCGTCGCCGAGCTCCGGGAGATCCTGGGACCGCACAACCAGCGCGAGGAGCAGGAGGGTGGGCTCTACCCCATCCTCGAAGCGCTCGCGGGCGATGACGTCGACGAGCTGCTCGCGCGCGCCCGCGCGGCCCCGGAGGTCCCGACCGCGAAGCACTTCGACGGCCCCCGGGCGACCCGCACGGCCCGAGAGGCGCTCGCGCGGAGCGACGCGTCCGCGCGGGCGACGAGGACGGACGAGCCCTCGGAGTGATCCAGCGGCGGCCCCGCGGGCTCGCGTGCCTTACGCTGCGCCACCGATGACCGCGCCCCCTTCGTTCGCCTCGCTGGGCCTCGGCGCCTCGCTCGTCCGCGCCACCGCCGAGCTCGGCTGGGAGGCGCCCACGCCGGTGCAGGCGCGGGTCGTCCCGGCGGCGCTCGCGGGCGGCGACGTGTGGGCGCAGGCGCCGACCGGTTCGGGCAAGACGGCTTCCTTCGTGCTCCCGCTGCTCGAGCGCCTCGCGGCGGGCCCCGCGCGCTCGACGCGGGACGTGTCGGCGCTGATCCTCGCGCCGACGCGCGAGCTCGCGGCCCAGATCGGCGAGGTGGTGGAGGCGCTCTCGCGCTCTCTCGAGCGGCGGCTCGTCACCCGCGTCGTCTTCGGCGGCGTCTCGATCAACCCGCAGATGATGGCGCTGCGCGGCGGCGCCGACGTGGTGATCGCCACGCCGGGCCGGCTCCTCGACCTGAGCTCGAAGAACGCCGTCGCGCTCGGTCGGGTCTCGACGCTGATCCTCGACGAGGCGGATCGCCTGCTCGATCAGGGCTTCGCCGACGAGCTCGACGCGATCCTCGCGCTCGTGCCCTCGCGGCGGCAGACGCTGCTCTTCTCGGCCACGCTCCCGAGCGGCGTCGAGGGGCTGGCCCGCGCGGCGCTGCGCGACCCGACCCGCGTGGACGTGCGGCCGGTCGCCGAGGACGCGCCGGACATCCGGCAGCGCGCGATCGCGGTCGACGCGCCCCGCCGGACCCAGCTGCTGCGACACCTCCTCGAGTCGGAGCCCTCGCCGTCGGTGCTCGTCTTCGTGGCGACGACCTACGCGACCGAGCACGTCGCGCGGAAGCTGCGCGGGCTCGGCGTCCCCGCGGCGGCGCTGCACGGCAAGCGCAGCCAGGGCGCCCGCACGCAGGCGCTCGCCGACTTCCAGCGCGGGAAGGTGCGCGTGCTCGTGGCCACCGACGTCGCGGCGCGGGGGCTCGACGTCTCGGGCCTCTCGATGGTCGTCAACTACGACCTCCCGCGCGCCGCCGCCGACTACCTCCACCGCATCGGGCGCACCGGCCGCGCGGGGGCTACCGGCGTCGCGGTGAGCTTCGTGACCGCGGAGGCGCGCGCGCACTTCCGGCTGATCCAGCGCCGCCACGGGCTCGATCTCCCCCGCGAGGTGGTCCCCGGCTTCGAGCCGACCCAGGACGAGGTGGTGGTCACGAGCACCGACGGCACCGGCGGGGTGAAGGGCCGGAGGAAGAGCAAGAAAGACAAGCTGCGGGAGGCCGCCGCCCGCGAGCGCGAGTAGCCCTCAGCGATACGTCGGCCAGCCCTCGGGGACCTCGTCCTGCGACGAGAGCGTGCGGGCCGGCGCGTTGGTCCTCGCGTCCTGCACGATCCGTCGGTCGATCGCGTCGCGCTCGATCGAGCAGCCCGCGGACTCGAGGACCGCGTCGCGAGCGTCGTCGGCCGTCTGCACGGTGACCGGGACGGGCGGGGCGAAGAGCGGCGTGGTCGAGACCTGCCCGCGGGCGCCGGAGTGGCTGCGCACGGGATCGCTGGCGCCGCTGTCGGTGAAGACGAGGGCGAGCTCGTCCATGTCGGCGCGAGGTCGGTGCGGGCCGATGTTGCCGACCGCGTAGACGCCGATGTTGGGCTCCGCGCCGAAGTCGACCGCCGCCATGATCTCGGCGTGGCGGCCGCTCGAGTCGAGGTAGCGGTTGGCGACGAAGTGGTACGAGAAGTCGACCGAGGTGACGCGGTCGATGGCGCGCTCGAAGCCCGTCCGGTAGCGCGAGCCGCTGCTCGTGTACGCGTAGATGACGTTGTTCACGGCCTCGAAGCGCGCGTCGAAGCGGGGCGACGAGTCCTGCATGTCGTTGGCCTCGAACTGCGGGCCGCGGAAGCGGTAGTGGGCGAACAGGTCGTGGTGGTAGCTCAGCGTCGCGGCGCTGTTGTTCGCGCAGTAGGCGTGGTCGTCGCCGTACGGGTGGAGCGCGGGGTCGCCGAGCGGCTCGGACAGGATCGACCACTGGATCGTGACGTTGCGGCTGTTGGTCACCGACACGATCTCGTCCGCGCTCCACGACAGCGACATGTGATCGAGGATCACGTCGCTCGACTGGTCGATGTTGATGCAGTCGAGGTCGTTGGAGTTGGTCGGCCGCGAGCGGCGCGCGGCGGCGTTGCGCTGAAGCACGGCCCAGTCGCCGAGCCGGACGCGGAAGTAGCGGAGGATCACGTCGTGGGTGCGGACGTCGATGGGGTAGTCGCGGATGGTGATCCCGGCCTCGCCCGGATCGAGCGCGCCGCGGCCGTCGATGGTGATGTAGGGGTCTCGGATCTCGAGCGCGCTCCGCAGGCGGATGACCCCGTCGACGGCGAACTGAACGATCCGCGGGCCCGACCGCTCGACCGCCCAGCGGAGGCTGCCGTCGCCCGAGTCGTTCAGGTTGGTCACCGTGTACACGCGGCCGCCGGTGCCTCCGCGCGACGTCGCCCCGAAGCCCTCGGCGCCCACGAACGCGAGCCCGTCCGGGGGCTCCTCGACGGGCGCCGCGCCGGTGCCGCCGCACACGCAGTAGTCCGATCGGTGCCCGGTCTCCGCGCAGGCGTAGGCCTCCCCCGACGGGTGCCGCGCGCAGAGCGGCGCGCCGTCGTCGTCGTCCCGGTACGAGGCGACGCACGGCATCCCCGCGCTCGCGCAAGCCGCGTTGCACCCGGAGCCGTCGTAGAAGACGATCTCGCACGCGCCGTCCGCCGCCGCGCACACCGAGTGCCCCGCGGCCTCGAGCGCCGCGCAGTCGGTGGGCGCGACGGAGTCACCCGCGTCGGCTGGCGCCGAGCCTCCGTCGGCGCCAGGCAGCGTGACGTGGCCGTCGACCGCCGCCGCGTCGCGCGGCTCCGGGTCCATCCCCGCGTCGCTCCCGGGCGGCGGGGCGCCCCCGTCGGGATCGGGTCGCTCGAGGACCGGAGGCGCGCAGGCGAAGAGCAGCGTCGCGGCGAAGGCCGCGCAGAGTCGAGGTCGCATGCCGCGACGCTCCGCAAGGCCCCTGCCAACGCCGTTCTCTTCACGCGGGCCCCCGGAAGACCGGGCGGGAGCGCGCGGTCACCAGCGGACCTGTCCGGCGCGGCGGGCACCGCGCCGGCTTCAACGCACGCGGAGCTCCCAGAGGTCGTCCCAGAGGTAGCCGCGGTCGAGGCCGCCGTAGACGAGGACGCGGTTCTCGGCCGGGTCGTAGGCGGCGACGTGGAACAAGCGAGAGGTCGGGCGCTCGGGGCCACCCACGGTGACGTCGGTGTAGGAGAGCTCCGGGTCGAAGTACTGCTGGTTCCACTCGATCCGGTACACGCGGTCGAACGTCGAGTCGCCGTTCTCGTCGAGACCTCCGAACAGGAGGTAGGCCCGCGTCTGCTGGGACGCGTCGTCGAGGGCCGCCGTGATCGAGTGCCCGAGCATCGCCGGCGGGCGGTCGCCGGTCTGACGCGCCTCGATCCACGTGCGGGTGAACCCGGGACCGTCGCACACGTCGTGGATGAACGCGGTGTCGGTGAGGCCGCCCGCGCCCGCGCCGCCCTGCATGAACGCGTAGCGCAGGTCCCCGGCGCCCGGCGCGCTGAGCGTCGTGACCGCCGACCAGACCGTGCCCGGGCGGTTCGTCGAGTAGCTCGTGAAGAAGGTGCAGTCGCGCGGCGGCCCGCCGCTGACGGTGCAGCGCCCCATCCACTGCTCGTCCGAGATGGCGCCGCTCCCGATCAGGCGACCGCCGAAGAGGCCTGCCACGTTGGCGCGATCGACGCCGCCCTCCGGGCCGCCGCACACCCCGCGCATCATCACGTGCCCGACGCGGCCGTCCGGGATCGACTCGCCGATCGCGACGGAGATGGCCTCCCAGCGCGTGCTCTCGCGGTTGAGCAACCACGTCGACCGGCTCAGCATCGACTCGTCGGGGCTCCCGCCGAGGAACCAGGCCATGTTCTGGCCGTCCTGCCAGGAGTTGTCCGCGACGGCGCCCCAGCGGGCGCCGGGCGTGTCGCCCGTGGTGGCGAGCGCTTCGAAGTGGTGGTCGCGGAAGGTGTAGATCCCGTCGATGCCCTCGTCGTTCTCGACCGAGGTTTTCCCGTTCGACAGGAGCAGGCCGCGCGTGTCGACCATCCCCTGACCCTGCATGAGCGGCGGCGGGAGGTCGACGCCCTCGGCGCTGACGGGCAGGAACCGGTCGGTGCCGCGGGGCAGCTCGTAGAAGTGGAGCCCGCCTCGGCTGAAGTCCCTGAAGAACACGATCCGCGACGCCGAGAACGGGTCCGCGGGGACGCCGAGCACGAGCGGCGCGCCCGGGAGGCCCGAGGCCGGCGTGGCGCTCGCCGTCATCGCGGCGAGGTCGATGTCGATGAAGTCGGAGTTGATCACGACGTCGCCCTCGCGCAGGAGCTCCTGCGCGCCGCCGTAGATGCGGACGGAGTCGCCGTCGACGATGGCCTCGCCGCCGAAGACCGCGTGGGGGAGGGTGAGCCCGTCGACCCGCGTGAAGCCGTCGGCGGGGGCGTCGTCGAGGTCCCACACCCAGACCTCGTCGAGCGCGACCGGGGGATCGGCGACCACGGCGCCGCCCGCCATGAAGAGGCGGTGCGTCGGCGAGTGGTAGAAGAGGACCGGGACGAGCCGCGCGGGGGGCAGCGGCGCGGCCACGCGCTCCCAGCGGTCGGCGGCCTCGACGTGCAGGAGGTACCCGTCGTCGATGGCCTCGTCGCTCGCGTCCTGCCCGCTGTAGAAGAAGATGACCTCTTCGCCGTCCGGGTTGGTGAAGCGCAGGCGCGCCTCGGCGCTGCGCGGCGAGGGCGCGTCGCCGGTGGCGAAGATCTCGGCCCAGCGCTCGGTCCCCTGACTGCCGCTCATGTCGAAGACGAAGAGCTCGTTGGAGGGGCCGCCGCGCGTGCGGCCGCCGAAGAACAGGAGGCGGTCGCGCGCGGGGTCCGCGATCACCGAGCCCGCGGCGGTGGGTTCGGGGCCGGACGCCGCGACGCGCACCCAGCGGCCGTCGTCGCTCGTGCTGGCCGGGAGCTGGTGCTCCCACATCCCGTACGGCGTGCCCTCCTCGCTGAGGGCGTGGAAGAGGAGGCGCTGCCGGCGCGCGTCGAAGATGCCGAGGCCCCCGTTCGCGTGGGGGCCGCGGGGCGGGAAGAGCATCCGCCAGCGGGTCTCGTCGTCGTCGACCACGGTGGCCGGGCCCGCGGTGATCATGGACGTCAGCGTGCCGTCGGAGAACGTGACCTCGACGCCGAACTCCTCGGTCGCGCTCGCGCCCACGGCCGCGAGGTCCAGCGTGCGCGCGGTCTGCCCGGGCAGCGCCGTGCCGTTTCGGGTCCACTGGATCGAGACGGTGACCGAGTCGCCGTTGGGGTCGGTGTAGGGGCCGACGACGGCGGTGAGCACCTGGTCGGGCACGGGCTGGAAGTCGCTGAGGCCGACGCCCGAGCCGATCGGGGGCAGCGGGTCGGTGGTGCCGCCGTCGGGGCTCGCGCCGTCCGGGAGCGCCCCGTCCCGCGCGCCTCCGTCGAGGTCGCCGCCGTCGAAGTCACCCGCGTCGATGGGGGGCGCGCTGCCGTCGAGGTACTTGCTGCCCGGCCCGACGATGAGGCTGCAGGCGGAGCTGGCGAGCGCGAGCGCGATGAGCGTGAAGCGACGCATCAGAAGCTCCCCGCGAGGCCGTTGCCGGTGAAGCGCACGGACGCTTGCTCGGAGCCCGAGCCGCCGCTGGTCACGCCGAGGACGACGAGGACGATGCCCACCCCGCCGGCCACCGCGGCGGTGATCCAGCTGATGTCGGCGGCGAGGGCGAGGCTGTCCATGCCGGAGACGGCGTCGGGGGTGCAGTTGCCGGCCACGAAGCAGCCGTCGCGGACCGAGCTCTCCTCGGACATGGCCAGCCCGCCGAAGACCGCGGTCAGGACGAGGCCCACGCCCGCGACGCCGAGCGCCACGGCGCCGCCGATGATCAGGCCGGAGCCGTCGTCGCCGCGGCTGGGCGTCCCGCCGCCGCCGTCGATGGGCTCGGGGCCGGTGTCGGGCGTCGCCGAGCCGCTCTCGGCGCGGCGCCGGAGGTTCTCGATCCGCCGCCGCAGGACGGGGCCGTCCTCGAGCTCGGCGCCCATCTCGTTCGCGTAGCGCTCGAAGGCGTCGGCGGCCTCTCCGTAGCGCCCGAGGCGCTCGTAGGTCGTGCCGAGGTTGAAGAGCATCAACGTGCGGGGGCTGAGCTGGTAGGCCTCCTGGAACTCCTGCAGGGCGCGCTCGTACGCGCCCTCGGCGAAGTAGGAGCGACCCGACTCGAAGTGGATGCGAGCGCGCTCGTCGTCGGGGGTCGTCTGCGCCTGCGCCGCGGCAGCGGCGAGGGTGACGAGACCGATCGCGAGCAAGGAAGCGGAGATCCATCGCATGGACGCGAGGGTACGACACCGTACGAGGAGGTCCAGCCGCCAAACCCCGACGTGGGGCGGTCGGGGGGGGAAGGGGAGGTAGCCCTCGGCGACCCCGATGGGGCACTCTCGGCCGCGATGCTCGCGACGCTCTTCCGACGAAAAGACCTCGACCGAGTCATCCGCGAGGCGGGCGATCCCAACCGCGCGGATGGGCACGCCATCGACTCCGGCGGGCTCAAGCGACACCTCGGCGCCTATCACCTGGTGGCGCTCGGCGTCGGCGCGATCATCGGGGCCGGCATCTTCTCGCTCACGGGCACCGCCGCGGCGGAGTACGCCGGTCCCGGGATCGTCTACAGCTTCGTCCTCGCGGGGACGCTCTGCGCGTTCGCGGGGTTCTGCTACGCCGAGCTCGCGTCGATGATCCCCGTCGCGGGGTCGGCCTACGCCTACTCGTACACGACGATGGGCGAGATCATCGCGTGGATCATCGGCTGGGATCTGATCCTCGAGTACACGTTCGGCGCGGTCACCGTCTCGATCGCGTGGTCGGGCTACCTCTACTCGCTGCTCCACAACAGCCTCGGGATCGATCTCCCGGTCGAGCTGCTGCGCCTCACGAAGGGGCCGTTCGAGACGGTCGAGCTCCCCAACGGCGCGACCGCGCCGGGGATCGTGAACCTCCCCGCGGTGCTCATCGGGCTCGTCCTCGCGGCGGTCCTCTACCGAGGCATCCGCGAGAGCGCGTGGGTCAACAACCTGATCGTGGTGGTCAAGGTCTCCATCGTGCTGGCGTTCATCGCGCTCGGGATCGGCGTCATCCAGATGGACAACCTCATCGCGGACCCGACCGTCACCGGGCCCGCGGCGCTGGTCCCGCCGGCGCGCCTCGTCGAGGGCGTCTCCCACTACGGGTGGGGCCTCGGCGGCGTGCTCACCGGCGCCGGCGTGGTCTTCTTCGCGTACATCGGCTTCGACGCGGTGAGCACCACCGCGCAGGAGACGAAGAACCCCGCGAAGGACCTGCCGATCGGGATCCTCGGATCGCTCGTCGTCTGCACCATCCTCTACGTGCTCGTCGCGGTCGTCCTCAGCGGCGTCGTGCCCTACCGCGAGCTCGGCGTCTCGGATCCGATCGCGGTCGGCATCGATCGCATCGTGGAGCTCCGGCAGTGGCCGGCGACCGCGCGCAGCGCGTTCACGTTCTCGGTGAAGCTCGGGGCCCTCGCCGGCCTGACGAGCGTGATCCTGGTCCTCCTCATGGCGCAGGCGCGCGTCTTCTACGCGATGAGCCGCGACGGCCTCCTGCCGTGGTTCAAGGACACGCACCCGAAGTTCCACACCCCCCACCGCGCGACCATCGTCACGGGGGTCTTCGTCGCGACCTGCGCGTCGGTGATGCCGATCTCGCTCGTCGGCGAGCTGGTCTCCATCGGCACGCTGCTCGCGTTCGTGCTGGTCTGCCTCGGCGTCCCGATCCTCCGGTACACCAACCCCGACACCCCGCGGCCGTTCCGCGTGAAGGCGCCCTGGGTGGTCGGCGGCCTCGGCGCGGCGACGTGCCTGCTCCTGATGATCGGCCTGCCCTGGGACACCTGGCTGCGCATGATCATCTGGCTGATCATCGGCTTCGTCATCTACTTCGGTTACGGCCGGACACACAGCGCCCTCGCGCGCGAGGCCGCGCAGAAGAAGACCGACGGGGGATGAAGGCCGGCCACGTCCTCGCCGAGCGCTATCGGCTCGTCGAGCGCCTCGGCGAGGGCGGGATGGGCGAGATCTGGCGCGCCGAGCAGGTCGCGCTCGGCCGCGACGTGGCGGTCAAGATGGTCCGCGCGGACTACCGCGGCGCCTCGACGGAGGCGACGGAGCGCTTCCGCCGCGAGGCCGCGCTCATCGCGAAGGTCGATCACCGCAACGTCGTGGACGTCGTCGACTACGGCACCGAGCCCGACGGCACGCAGTACCTCGTGATGCCGCTGCTCCCCGGCGAGACGCTCCTCGAGCGCACGAGCCGCCCCGAGCCGCCGACGCTCGGCGAGCTCCTCACCTGGATCCGGGGCGTGCTCGGCGGGCTCGCCGCGATCCACGGCCGGGGCATCGTGCACCGCGACCTCAAGCCGGCGAACGTCTTCCTCGCGCGCGACGACGACGGGGTGATCCCCAAGCTGATCGACTTCGGCATCTCGCGCCCGGCCGAGGGGGGCGGGGCCTCGCTGACGGAGCCCGGAGGCGGGATGGGCACGCCGCAGTACATGGCGCCGGAGCAGTTCGAGTCTGCAAAGAACGTGGACGCGCGCGCGGACGTCTGGGGCGTGGGCGCGATGCTCTACGAGGCGCTGACGGGGCGTCGCCCCTACGAGGGCGAGAGCGCGTTCGCGATCTACAAGGCCGTGCTCCAGGGCCCGCCGACGCCGCTGGCCCAGCTCCGCGAGGACCTCGCGCCGGGCCTCGTCGCGTTCGTGCAGCGCGCGCTCGAGCGCGACCCGAACGAGCGCTACCCGGACGCCGCGTCGATGCGCGAGGCGCTCGACGCGCTCCTCGCGTCGAAGGCGGTCCCGGAGGCCACGCTGGCTCGCTCCGTGGTCGCGGGCGCGCGGGTCCCGCGGACGGCCGCGATGGACGACCGCGACGAACGCCCGGTCTCGGGCGACGCGCCCACCGAGCCGGCCGAGGGGCTCACGCCCACGCCGCCGTCCCCCGTCGCCGCGCGGACGGTGCCGCTCGCCGCGCCCGCCTCGACGTCGCCGCGACCCGCCGCGTTCCTGTGGCTCGGCGCCGCCGTCGCCGTCGTCGTGGCGGGCGCGCTGATCTACGACGTCCTCGACCGCGAGCCGGACGTCGCGCCGCCGGCGCCACCGACCGAGAGCTCCGCGCCGCCCGAGGCCGATCTCGAGCCGATCGTCGCGCCGCCTCCCGAGACCGAGGGCGACGCGATCCCCGACCCCGCGGCCGACGTGGTCGTCTCCGCGCCGCGCGAGCTGAGCAGCCTCGCGCTGGCCTGGGCGGAGCTCGGCGCCGAGGCGCGGGCGCGTGACCTGCGCTTCGCGGAGCGCGCCGGGCAGTGGGTCCTCGTCGCGCCGGCCGACCTCGCGCCCGAGACCTTCGCCGCGCTCGGCGGCTTCGCCACGCCCTACGAGGACGGCGGCGAGGAGCTGCGCCCGCGGCTGATGCGCTCGACGGTCCGGCTGAGCGTGCACACCCAGCCGTCGCTCGACGCGCCCGACGCTAAGATCCTGCCTCACCACGCGGTGGTGATCGCGCTCGAGCCCGACGCCCCGGACGACGACGACGAGGACGACGAGGCGCTCCGGCGCGTGGTCGTCGCGGCGGGCGCGAGCGGCTGGGTCCTCGCGCGCTTCCTCGAGCCGGTCGAGGGCTGCCTCCCGCGCACCGAGTCGCTGGTCGCGACGGTCGGGGCCAACGCGCGGGACATCGTCGAGCGCGCCACGCGGATCCGCACGTGGGCGCGCATCGACGGCGCGCGACAGGACGTCCTCGTGCTCGCGGGCTCGGACCTCGAGCGGCACGCGGGCCACGTCCGCGTCTTCAGCGTCGATCGCGGCTGCGCGATCCACGAGCTCGGCGCGCACGACCTCGGGGGCGTGATCGACGAGGTCTTCCTCACCGAGACGATCCCCGATGGCGGGCAGACGCTCCTCGTCACGAGCACGGCGCCGCCCGACACGCGGGGATCGGACGGCGTGCTGCTGTGGGAGGCCCGCCCGATCGCGGGCGGCGCGCCGCTGTGGAGCGAGCGCCTCGCCACGGGGCCGGGCCTGCCCGCGTCGCGGCGCGCGAGCGTGGTGGGGACCCGCGACAGGATCGCGAGGAGCCGCCGGGCGCCTTTCGTCCTGAGCTTCCGCCGCCCCGGCGAGGGCCGGGCGTGGCTCGTGTTTCGGGGGGGCGAGATCGTCGCGGAGGCGGCCGAGCCGGCCTCGGATCCCGCCTCCGATCCCGCAGAACCGTGAGAAGCGGCACGCGCCGGACGCCGCCGGCGTGGACGGCGGGAGGCCGGCCCTGTACTCCCGCGCCATGTGCGGCTTCGTCGGTCTGGTCAGCCAAGGGGAGGTCGCTCCCGAGATCTACGTCGCGCTGCAGGCGCTGCAGCATCGCGGTCAGGACTCGGCCGGGATCGCGACGATGAACCCCGAGGGCACGCGCTTCACCGCGCGGCGCGGGCTCGGCACGGTGCCGCGCGCGCTCTCCGACGAGGACATCGCGACGCTCCGCGGGCCGCTCGGGATCGGGCACGTCCGCTACCCCACGATCGGCGACGGGGTGCTCGAGGACGCGCAGCCGTTCTTCTATCGGCAGCCCGGCGTGCTGATGGCGCACAACGGGGGGCTGACCAACTACGACGCGCTGCGCGCGTCCCTCGCCGAGCGCTCGATCCACCTGCTCTCGAGCTGCGACGTGGAGCCCGCGCTCTGCGAGCTCAGCGACGCGTTGATGCGACGCCAACGGTCCGGGCACGGGATCGAGGACGCGCTCGTCGCGATCCGCGAGATGCGCGCCGCCATCCGCGGGAGCTACTCGATCGTCGCCGCGCTCCGCCTCGACGGCGAGCCGACCCTCGTCGTGGTCCGCGACCCTCACGGGATCCGCCCGGCGGTGATCGGCCGGCGCGCGGACGGGAGCTACCTCGCGGCGAGCGAGTCGGTCGCGCTCGACGCGCTCGGGTTCGAGCGGATGGCCGAGCCCGGCCCCGACGAGGCGGTGTTCCTGCGCGCGGGGAAGCCGCCGATCCGCCACGGCCTCGCCGCCGAGGGCCCGCGGCCGTGCATCTTCGAGCACATCTACTTCGCGCGCCCGGACTCGGTGATGAACGGGCGCGGCGTCTACGAGGTGCGCTTCGCGCTCGGCCGCCAGCTCGCGACGCGCGTGCGGGAGAAGCGCCTCGCGCTCGACGTCGTGATCCCCGTCCCCGACACCGCCCGGCCCGCGGCCACGGCGCTCGCGGAGTCGCTCGCGCTGCCGCTCCGCGAGGGCCTGATCAAGAACCGCTACAGCGGGCGGACGTTCATCATGCCCAGCGACCTCGCGCGCAAGGCGGCGCTCCGGCTGAAGCTCAACCCGCTGCCGCGCGAGATCGAGGGGCGCTCGATCCTGCTCGTCGACGACTCGATCGTCCGGGGCACGACGCTGCAGCGCGTGATCTCGATGCTGCGCGAGACCGGCGCGGCCGCGATCCACCTCGCGATCCACTCGCCGCCCGTCAAGCACCCTTGCTACTACGGCATCGACATGTCCACCGAGGAGGAGCTCTTCGCCCGCCGGTTCACGGGCTCCCTCGGGGACGTCGAGCGCGACGCCGCGGCGGCGCTCGGCGCCGACTCGCTGACGTACCTGTCGGTCGAGGCGATGGACCAGGCCTTCGACGGCCCGCGCTGCGCCGCCTGCTTCGACGGCGACTACCCCGAGCCGCTCGACGCCACCGACCGCGACCTCATCGCCAGCGAGCGGCGGAGCTCCCCCGGGCGGTGACCGGCGAGTTGGCACCGGGACCCCGTCCCGGTGGCTACATCGGTCACTCGAGGCGGCAGTCGGCTGCGCGCAGGAGGGCGAGGACCTCGTCTCGGGCGTCGACGAGGTGGGGGAAGTCCTCGGGCATGGCGCGCATGAGCTTGTGGGAGAGGCCGTCGACGTCGCTCGCATCGGCGCCGCCCGCGAGGATGGCGGCGAACGCGCGCAGGCGCCGGTTCGCGACGAGCGCGGGCGGACCCGCGAGGCGGAGCCCGAGCTGCTGCGCGAGCTCGGTCATGGTCGTCGCGGTCAGCGCTTTCATCGCGTCGCCACCGCGGACCTGCCCGCCCGACTCGGCGCTCCAGAGCCAGGTGCCGCGGTCGGTCACGAGGCGGGGACGGATGCGGAGCCGCACCGGCTCGCCCGCGCGCACGGGCAGCTCGGGGAACATGGGGAACGCGATCTGGTGCCAGTGGGTCGGCTCGGCGGTGGGGCCGGTCGAGAGCGTGACCCCGGGGACGAGCTCGACGTCGAACGAGGCGACGATGGCGTTGGCGACGCCGTCCGCGGTGGCCTCGCACGTGGCCTCGTAGATCTCGGGCCGCGGCTCGAGGAAGGTGTGCGGGCCCGTGGCCGCCTCGGTCGCGAGGAGGTCCTCGACGGGCACGTCGAGCATGACGGGGCGGCTCCGGAGGCGGTCGGCGAGCGCGGACAGCCGGATCCCGTGACAGTCCTCGAGGCGGGCGAGCTCGTCGGTCAGCGATCGCAGGTGCGCGATGGTGAGCCTCACCCGGTAGGAGCCCGGGATCAGGCGAGGGCGCGCGACCGCGAGGCGCTTCGCCATCTGGTAGAGGCGGTGGCCGTGCTCGTCGGGGGCGAAGTGGCCCAGCGTCTCCGAGAGGATCACCGTGGCCGGCTCCGCGAGGGAGCCCGGCTCGATGTCCTCGAGCGACCGCTCGATGACCTCGACCCGGCCCTCGAGCCCGTTGGCCTTCACGTTCTCGCGCAGCACGGTGGCCATCGAGCTCCGCTCCACCGCGTAGACCCGCTTCGCCCCGGCCTGCGCGGCCAGCAGCGCGAGCACGCCGCTCCCGCTCCCGACGTCGAGGACGACGTCGTCCTCGTTCACGCCCTGCCAGATCGCCTCCGCGTAGGCCGACGTGCGCGGGTGATCGAGGACCATGACGGCCTGCCCGCCGGGGTCGTCGAAGCCGTAGGTCTCCGTCATCCGAGAGGGCTCGCACAGTCGGCTCGCGCCGGCCATCGGATTCCCCGTCGGGCTCGCGGGTCGCCGCCGGTATCCTCCAGCCCGGTATTCTCGAGCCCAGGGCTTCGACGCGCATGCGAGACGACTACGACTTCATCATCATCGGGTCCGGCTTCGGCGGCAGCGTCTCGGCGCTGCGCCTCGCGGAGAAGGGCTACCGGGTCCTCGTGCTCGAGCGCGGCCGGCGCTTCGGGGTGCGCGACTTCCCCAAGCACAGCTGGGACTTCCGCAACTACCTGTGGAAGCCGGAGGCGGGGCTCCGCGGGATCCTCTCGCTGAGCTTCTTCGATCACGTGACCGTCCTGCACGGCGTGGGCGTCGGTGGGGGCTCGCTTGGCTACGCGAACACGCTGCCGACGCCGAAGGACGCGTTCTTCACGAGCGGCTCCTGGGCCGGCCTGCGCGACTGGAAGCACGAGCTCGGGCCGCACTACGACACCGTGCTGCGGATGCTCGGCGCCTCGGAGAACCCTCGGATGGGGGAGCCCGACAGGATCCTGCGCGAGGTCGCGCGCGACGTCGGCCGTGAAGACGACTTCCACCCGACACGCGTGGGCGTCTACTTCGGCGCGCCGGGCCGCGAGGTCCCCGATCCGTTCTTCGACGGCGCGGGGCCCAAGCGCACGGGCTGCACGTTCTGCGGCGCCTGCATGACCGGTTGCCGCGTCGGCGCGAAGAACACCCTCGATCGCAACTACCTATACCTCGCCGAGGCGAAGGGGGTGCGCGTCGTCGCCGAGACCGAGGTCACCGCGCTGCGCGCGCTCCCGGGCGGCGGCTACTCGGTGGAGACCAAGGAGGCGTTCGGGCTGCGGCGCCGCCGCGAGACCTTCCGCGCGGGCTCCGTCGTGCTCTCGGGCGGCGTCCTCGGCAGCGTGCCGCTCCTGCTGAAGATGCGAGACGACCCGAACGGCCTGCCGCGCCTCTCGCCACGGGTCGGCGAGCAGGTGCGGACCAACAACGAGGCGCTCATCGGCGTCGTGAACCCGGACGCCACCGAGGACTTCACCCGCGGCGTCG
The DNA here is from genome assembly GCA_020633195.1 of Sandaracinaceae bacterium. GTDB lineage: Bacteria > Myxococcota_A > Polyangia > Polyangiales > Sandaracinaceae > JACKEC01. Next base: position 131,688 of record JACKEC010000024.1, read on the forward strand.
CGATCACCTCGATCCTGCACACCGACGAGCACAGCCACATCGAGCCGGTCCGCAGCGGCAAGCGGTCGGACATGTTCCGCATCCTCTCGCTGCCCCACGCCCCCGGCGACACGCTCGGCGCGCGCGTGCGAGGCGCGCTCACCGGCTACGTGAAGGATCCGCTCACGTGGGCGAAGTTCTACACGCGGCGCGACCTCGCTCCGTCGGGGGTGATCCTCCTCTACATGCGCACCCTCGAGAGCACCCTGTCGTTCCGGCTCGAGGGCCGCGCGCGGCGCCTCGTCACGCGCCTCGACGATCCCGCGCAGGGTCCCAAGGCGTTCATGGACGAGGCGAACGACCTCGCCGATCGCTTCCGCGACAAGATGGGCGGCGTGCAGGTCTCGATGCTCACCGAGCTGCTGAGCGGGATCCCGACCACCGCGCACATCCTCGGCGGCGCGTGCATCGGCGAGGACGCCGAGCACGGCGTGATCGACGCGCAGCACCGTGTCTTCGGCTACGACGGCCTCTACGTCATCGACGGCGCCGCGATGAGCGCGAACCCGGGCGTGAACCCGTCGCTGAGCATCGCCGCGATGGCCGAGCGCGCGATGAGCTTCATCCCCGACCGCGCCAGCCGCCACGCGTAGACGAGCGCGAACGCTCGCGCCCTCTCTCTCGCTCGCGTCCGCGAAGCGGACGCACCTCCTCCTCTCCTTCTCTCCTCTACTCCCACCCGCGTTCCCCCTCCTCGAGCTCCGCCAACCCCGCTCGACCGCTCCCCCCGCGGGAATGCGCCGAGCCTCCATCCGCGTACACCTCCTCGTGCGTCGTCTCGCGCCTCTCGGGCTCGCGGTCGGGGCGCTGGCCCTCGCCAGCTTCGCCGGCGCGCAAGACTCCTCGTCTCCACCCGATGGGCTGGTCGTCGAGCGCGTGCGCTTGCCGCGCGCGCCGCGCGTGGCGGCGGGCGACAGGATCCTCACCGTCGTCCGGGTCGACCTCGCGCGCTATCGGCTCGCGGTCCTCAGCTCGCTGCGCGACGGCCCGCCGCGCCCGCTCGATCGCTGGGTCGCCGACCATCACCTCGCGGGCGGCATCAACGCGGGCATGTTCCTGCCGAACCGGCGCCCGGTGGGGACCCTCGTCGATCGCGGCGAGGTCCTCTCCGATCGGAACCCGGGTCGCTTCGACGGGATCATCGGCTGGGACCCGCGCGGGCGCGCGGGCCCGATCGCCGCGGGCGGTGCGGGCTGTCCGGCGGGACGCGCGGGCATCCTCGGTCGCTACGCGTCGGCCGTGCAGGGCTTCCGGATGATGGTCGACTGCCAGGGTCGCGCGCGCCCGTGGCCGACCCGTCGCATCTACAGCGCCGCCGCGTTCGGCCGTGACGCCGATGGCCGCGCGGTCTTCCTCCACACCCGCACGCCGTACCCGATGGGCGTCCTCAACGAGATGCTCGTCGAGCTCCGCCTCGGCATCCGGGGCCTCGTGTACATGGAGGGCGGCCCCGAGGCCTCGCTCGTGGTGCGCGACGGCCCCCACCAGATCACCGAGATGGGGAGCTGGGAGGACGGCTTCTGGGAGAACGACGGCAACGACCGCCTGTGGGATCTCCCCACGGTGATCGGCTTCCAGCGCCGCTGAGTCCGACGGCTTGCCCCTCGCCGGAGAGAAATCGCCGGAGGCGATTTATCGACAGACCTTGAGTCCGACGGCTTGCCCCTCGCCGGAGAGACATCGCCGGGGCCGATCTATCGACAGACCTCGAGGCTCAGCCGCAGACGCGGTTGCGGCCGGTGCGCTTGGCTTCGTAGAGGAACTCGTCGGCGCGCTTCACGAGGTCCTGCGGATCGGTGAGGGCGCTGTCCCACTCGGCGACGCCGAGGCTGATGGTCACGGGGATCTCGGTCCCCTCGAACTTGAAGACGGCCGCCTCGATGCTCGCCCGGAGCTTCTCGGCGAGGTTCATGCCGCCCTCGCGCGAGATCTCGGGGAGGATCACGCTGAACTCCTCGCCGCCCGTCCGGCAGGGCACGTCGTCGCGCCGCACGCGGTTGCGCACGAGGGCGCCGAGCTGACGGAGCACCGAGTCGCCCGCGAGGTGGCCGAAGGTGTCGTTGATCTTCTTGAAGTGGTCGATGTCGAAGAGGACGAGCGTGAACGAGCGCCCATAGCGGACCGACCGGGAGGACTCGCGCTCGAGCGCCTCGTTGAAGTAGCGCTTGTTGTGCAGCTCCGTGAGGCCGTCCACCGTCATGAGCCGGTAGATCTCCTCGTGGTACTGCGCCTCCATGTTCCCGCTGACGATGAACTTGAAGATGGTCCGGCCGACCTTCAGCTGGTCGCCGTCGCGCAGCACCACCTCGTCCACGAGCTCGTCGTTGACGTAGGTGCCGTTCGTCGAGCCGAGGTCGGCGATGACGTAGTTGTTGCGGTGCCGCTGGATGCGCGCGTGGTTGCGCGACACGCTCTCCTGGTCGAGCTGCACGTCGCACTTCGACGATCGGCCGAGGATGCACGGCTCGCTTCCGAGCGGTACGCGTCTCCCCAGATCGTCACCGTAGATGACCACCAAGCAGCCCTCTCGAGGCCCTTCACCGCCGTCCAGGGTCGGTGACTTGGTGATGACCGTGACGACCGTCTTGTTCGGATTGGTCGTCCTCTCGTCTTCCATGCGCTGACCCCATGATGAACGAGACGCCGCCGGAGCGAAAGTCACTGCGTCGTTCCACGCTGTTCTTTTGACCAGCAGATCGCCCATCGATAGCTTCGGCCCCGATGCGCGTGTCGTGGCGGGTGAGCCTCCGGATCACGCTCGGAGTAGCGTCGATCGGGGCCGCGGTGGGGTTCCTCTCCGGACCTCTGTCCGCGGCCGAGCCCGAGCCCGCGCCCGCCGCCGTCGAGCCGGAGGCGCCCCGAGCGCCGGACGCGCGGACCTTCCCGGGGCTCGATCCGCTGCGTCATCGGGTCGAGGACGGCGTCACCGTCGCCGACCTGTCCGACGGCTCCACGGCCATCCTGTCGCTCGACCCCGGCCTGCAAGAGCACCTCACCGACCAGTTCCGGCGCCACGAGGTCCCGTGGGGCGCCGCCGTCGCGATCGAGCCGTCCACGGGCCGGGTCCTCGCCTACGTCTCGCACTCCACGGCGGAGCCGGACGCGGGCGATCTCGTCCTCGACGCGGGGCCGCCGACCGCCTCGGTCTTCAAGGTCGTCACGGGCTCGGCGCTCGTCGACGCGGGCGTCAACCCCGACGAAGACGTCTGTTATCACGGCGGGATGCGGCGCCTCACCGAGGGCAACCTCGAGGACGACCCCGCCCGCGATCGGAGCTGCGCCAGCCTCTCGGACGCGATGGGCGGCTCGCTCAACGCCGTCTTCGCCAAGCTCGCCTCCCGCCACCTCGATGGCCCGACGCTCGAGCGGTACGCCACGTCCTTCGGCTTCGGTCAGGCGCTGCCCTTCGACGTCCCGACGCGGTCGAGCCCGATGGAGGTCCCGAGCGACCGCCTCGAGTTCGCCCGCACCTCGGCCGGCTTCTGGCACATGCACATGTCGCCGCTCCACGGCGCGCTGATCGCGGCCACCATCGCCAACGACGGGCGGATGCCTGTCGCCACCCTCGTCGACGAGGTCATCGACGGCCGCGGCGAGGTCCGGTACGAGGCCACCCCGTCGATCCACCGCGAGGTCATCTCCGCGGAGACCGCGAACCGCGTGACGGCCATGATGCAGCGCACCGTCGCCCCCCGCGGGACCGCCCGCAGCTGGTTCTTCGACCGCCGCGGCAACGCGTTCGTCCCCGGGTTCGACGTCGCCGGCAAGACGGGGACCCTGGCCGCCGAGGACCCGTACCGCAGCTACACCTGGTTCGTCGGCTTCGCGCCCGTGGACGACCCGCAGATCGCGGTCGCCGCGCTCGTCGTCAACGGCCCGCGCTGGCGGATCAAGGGCGCGTACATCGCGCGCGAGGCGATGCGGCACTGGCTGGTCACGCGCCCGCGCCTGCAGCGCCGCGCGGCCCAGGAGGCCGAGCGCGCCGCCGAGGCGGCGCAGGCCGCCGAGGCCGCCGAGACGTCGTCACCCTAGCGCGGCGCGGGCGACCTCGACGTCGAGGAGGCCCTCCTTGACCAGCTCGCGCAGGTGCATCTCGAAGGTCTGCATCCCGTAGGGGTGCCGCCCCTTCTCCATCACGTCCTTGAGCGGGACGTTGCCGTCCGGGCTCTTGATGGTCTCCCGCGCGGTGCCCGTCACCACGAGCACCTCGCACGCGAGGACGAGCCCGCGCCCGTCCGCGCGCGGCAGGAGCCGCTGCGCGATGATGCCCTTGAGGTTGTCGGCGAGCCGCTCGCGCGTCTCGTTCACCTCGCGCTCCCCGACGAGCGCGAGGATGCGGCCGATGGTGCGCGAGACGTCCGGCGTGTGGAGCGTCGACATCAGGAGGTGGCCCGTCTCCGCCGCCTTGAGGGCGATGTCCATCGTCTCCTCGTCGCGGATCTCGCCGACCAGGATCGCGTCCGGCGACTGACGCAGCGCGCCGCGCAGCGCGGTCGCGAAGTCGCTCGTGTCGATCCCCACCTCGCGCTGCGAGATCATGCTCGTGCCGTCGGTGTGGATGAACTCGATCGGGTCCTCGATGGTCACCACGTGCGAGCGCACGGTGGTGTTCATGTGACCGATCATCGCCGCGAGCGTGCTCGACTTGCCGTTGCCGGCGGCCCCGCAGACGAGGACCATGCCGCGCTCGAGCTCGGCGAGCTTGCGCACGACCTCCGGCAGCCGGAGCTCGTCGAACGTCGGGATGCGGAGCGGGATCGAGCGGAGCGCGAGCGCGATGGTGCCGCGCTGCCGGTACACGTTGACGCGGTAGCGGCCGACGCCGGGCACCGAGTACGCCGTGTCGTACTGGTGCAGGTCGTCGATGTTGCCGTCGAAGGGCGACGCCGCGAGCACGATCCGCCCGAGGTCCCGTGTCTGGTTGGGGCTGAGCCGGTCCCCCTGGAGGTAGTGGAGGGTGCCGCCGACCCGGAACGCGGGCGGCTGGCCGACCTTGAGCAGGATGTCCGAGGCCGCGTACTGCTGCCCCTTCTTGAGCAACGCGTGAAGTGCCGACTCCTCCATCCGCCGGAGTCTAGTACCGGCGGCCGGAGTTTCGTTCGCCGTTCTTGCGCGCCGGTCGCCCGAAAACACGAACGGGCCCCCGCTCGCGCGGGGACCCGTCTCGGTGGGTCGGCGAGGTCGGTGGGCTACTCGCGGCGGCGGACCACCAGGGTGCTCATGCGCTCGGACAGCTCGAACGTGCTCTGGTAGGCCGCGGCCTCGCGCCCCGTCTCGAAGGGGCCGATGCGGACCCGGTAGGTCGTCCCGCGATCCGGGATCTCGGCGGCGACCACGAAGGCCCGATGTCCGCGGGCGCGCAGGCCGGACGCGAACGCGTCGGCGGCCTCGCGGTCGGGGACGCTGATCACCTGGACCGTGTACTCGCCCTCGTGACCGACCGCGGCCGGGGTCTGCGTGCTCGGCGGGCTGAGCGACGAGGCGACGAGCGGGTCGTGCGCGGCGGCGCGGGCCAGCGTCCGCGAGCCCGGGCCGGCCGCGACCGCCGCGGGGACGGCCGAGGGGAGGGCGCGGGCGATGCGGTCCTCCATCAGCTCGTCCATCGGCGGCAGCGCCGCGAGCGGATCGGGGTGCTCGAGCTCGGCGCTCGCCGCGGCGATGGCGGCGGTGAGCTCGGGCCGGTCGTCGACGCGGCCCAGCGCCGACGGGAAGGTGAGGTCGGACCGATCGATCGGGGGGACCACGTCGGGATCCACCGCGTCCTCGGCGTCCTCGGCGAGCAGGCCGGCCGCGCGGTCGAGCCGGGCGAGCGGGTCGTCGGCGACCTCCTCCTCCTCGGCGGACCAGCCGACGAGGCTGCCCATCGCGAAGACCAAGGTGATCGTCACGACGATGAGCAGCGCCACCAGCGCGAGCGGGCGGCCCTCGCCGTCGTCGTCGCGCTCCTGGATCTGCTCGAGGTCTCGCATGGCACTGTCCATCCGCGTCTCCTGCTCCGTAGGTACCCTGGGCACCTTTGCCTACCCTGTACCGTGATGTAGGTGCTCTGAGCACAGGGCGTCAAGAAAGCGGGAGGAGTACGCTCCCGACATGTCGCGTCGCGTCCTCTCGCCGCTCCTCCTGCTGGCCCTCGCGATGGCGACCCCGCCCGACGTCGGCGCGCAGACCGCCCCCGCCGCCCGGACGATGCGCCTGGCCACCCTCGCGCCCCGCAACCCCTTGATGGTGCAGGCGACGGGGCGCTGGAATCAGCAGCTCGAGGCCGCGACCGGCGGCCGGCTCCAGGTCCGCGTGTACTGGGGCGGCCAGATGGGCGACGAGCGCACGGTGGTCCGCAAGATGCGGATCGGCGACGTCGACGCGGCCTCGCTCACCTCGGCGGGGATGTCGCTGATCTACCGGCCGGTGCTCGCGCTCCAGGCGCCCGGCATCATCAGCACCTACCGGCAGGTGGACGCGGTCCGCGAGCAGATCGGGCCCGAGCTGCGGCGCGGGATCGAGGGCGAGGGCTTCGGGCTGCTCGGCTTCGGGGACTCGGGCCGCATCCGCATCTTCTCGACCGAGCCGATCCACCGCCCCCAGGACCTGCGGCGGATGCGCCCCTGGGTGCCGCGCACCGACGCCATCTTCACCCACTTCCTCGCGGTGGTCGGGGCGACCGGGGTGCCGCTCTCGATCGGCGAGGTCTTCGGCGGCCTGCGCACCGGCATGATCGACGCGGCGCCGGGCACCGCCATCGCGGTCGCCGGGCTGCAGTGGTTCACCTCGGTGCACTACTGCACCGCCCAGAGCGACGGGTTCCTCGTCGGCGGCATGGTGGTCCGCCAGGGCTTCCTCGATCAGCTCAGCGCCGAGGACCGGCAGGCGCTCTTCGACATCAGCGCGCAGAACCACCAGCGGACCCTGCGGGCCGCGCGGGTCGGCGACGAGCGCGCCTACGCGGCGCTGCAGCGCCACGGGATCACGCCCGTCGACATCGAGGAGCACCGCGCGGAGTGGGTCGACGTCGCGCGGCAGACGCGCCAGCGCATGAGCGGCGCGGTGGTCCCCGCGGAGCTGCTGCAGCGCGTCGAGCAGGTCGCCGCCGCGGCGCAGTGATCTCGGGGGGATCCGGGCTCAGGCCGGCGGCTGATAGGCGCAGAGCGGGTCGTCGGCGAGCATGTCGTGTTGCATGCCGAACGCCCTCGCGCGCGAGCCGCCGCAGGCGAACTTGTAGTCGCACCGCCCGCAACGACCCTTGTATTGCTCCGGGTCGCGCAGCACGCGGAGCGCGGGCGCGTTCGGGTAGACCTCGTCGAGCGCGACCTCTTTGACGTTGCCGAGCAGCGGCTCGGGCAAGAAGCCAGCCGGGTAGATCTCGCCGCGGCACGACACGAACACGACGCCGTTGCCGTCACGGACGCCGAAGGCCATCCGGCCCGCGCGGCGCCCGATCTCCTCGAGCGACATGCCCTCGGCGCGCTTGCGCTCGATCCAATAGCGCCGGTAGTGCGGCGCCTCCGTCGTCCCGACCCGGAAGGGCGCGTCTTCGGCCACCTCGTAGACCCACGAGAAGAGCTCCTCGACCTCGTCGGCGCTCGGCACCCCGAGCTCGAGCCCGCGGCCGACGGGGACGAGGAGGAAGAGGCTCCAGCGCTTCACCGGCGGCGCCGCCTCGGTGCTGAGGAGCCGATACATCGCCTTCAGGTGCGGCAACGTGTCGGTGGTCACCGACGTGTTGACCTGCACGGGCAGCTCGACCTCGCGGGCCCACCGCAGCGCCTGCATCGAGCGCTCGAAGGTGCCCTCGACCTGCCGGAAGCCGTCGTGCACGGCGGGGTCGGGGCCGTCGAGGCTCACGCCCATGGCCGTCACCCCGAGCTCCTTGAAGCGGACCACGTCGTCGCGCGTGAGCAGCGGCGTGATCGCCGGGGTCACCGCGATCGGGATGTGCCGCGCCCGCGCGTGCTCGATGAGCTCCCACAGGTCGGGCCGCTTCATCGGATCGCCGCCCGTGAGCACGAGCATGCTGCCCAGCCGGCCGACGCTCTCGATGAGCGACTTGCCCTCGTCGGTCGAGAGCTCGCCGTCGACGGGATCCGTCTGCGCGTTCGCGCGGCAGTGCCGACACGCGAGGTCGCAGGCGCTCGTCATCTCCCAGTAGACGTTGATGGGAGCGCGGCCGAACAAGAGCCCGGGGAGCTCGCCGCCGATGCGCTCGGGTGCTGTGTTCATCACACCCCGCACCTACCCCCGCGGCGGGGCGAGGCCACTGCCGGACGCGCCTCCGATCAGCGGAGCTGCTCGAGCCGGCGCTCGGCTTGCTGCGCCATGCGCTCGGGGAGCCCGATGGCGAGCGCGCGCTGCAGCGCGACGCGAGCGCGAGCCGGGCGGTGGAGCTGATCCATCTCCAGGCGGCCCAGCGTGTAGGCGGCGATCGCCGCGCGCGGATCGTCGTGCGCCATCGCCCGTCGCAGCAGGCCCGCCGCCTCGTCGAGGTCTCCATTGCGCTGCGCGTCGGCCGCCGCCGCGACCAGCTCCCCGACGTCCTCGGCGGGCGGAGCGGGGCGCCGCACGCGCGGTGAAGGGGCCACCGGCGGACCCGCGACGGGCGCGGGGCTCGGCGCGGCCTCGGGCTCCGCGCGCACCACGATCCGGTCACCGCGCACGAGCCGCGCGACCCGATCCGGGACACGCTCACCGCGGACGAGCACCACGCCGCGCTGCACCGTGACCTCCACCTCGCCCTCGCGACGCTCCCCCTCCCGACGCTCCACCGTGAAGACCGTCCCGACCACCTCGACGGTGGCCAGGCCGCCCTCCACGATCCACCGCCGCGGGCCGCCGGGCTGCACCTCGAAGGTCGCGCGCCCGCGCTCCAGCAGCGTCACGAACTGCTCGTCGCCGCTCTCGATCGTGGTCAGCCGCGAGCCCGCGTCCAGCGCGATCGTCGACCCGTCGGGGAGCTCGAAGCGCCGAGCCTCGGGCGCGTCGAAGCGGGCCGGCACCGTCCACGCGACGGCGGGCGGCGAGACCTCGACGGGCGCGGTCGCCCGCGGGGTCGGGACCACGTCCGCGTCCGGCCAGGCGACCCACGCGAGCACCCCGACGACAGCGGCCGCGAGGGGCACCGCCAGCCAGGCGCTCGATCGGCGCGGCGTCGACTGGCGCTGGGCCCGGATCACCCGCCACATGCGCGAGATCCGCGCCTCGTCGGTGGGCGACTCGAGGTGCTGGGCGAGGGGGCGCGGCGCGCTCATGCTCGCTCTCCCGCCACGTGCGCGTCGATGCGCACCTTGGCCTTGAGGATCCATCGCTTGACCGTCGCGAGGGAGCAGTCGCACGCGCTCGCGGTCTCGGGCAGCGACCAGCCCTCCACCTCGTGAAGCATCCACGCCATGCGGTGGGTCGGCGCGAGCTCGCGCAGGATGGCGTCGATTCGCGCGAGCTCGGCGCGGACGTCGGGTGGGGTGGTCGGCGTCGCGAAGCGCTCGAGGGTGGCGTCGTCGACGGTCCGGTCGAGGCCGAGCGAGCGCAGCAGCTTGCGCTTGCGCAGGCGGCCGCGGACCTTGTTCATCGCGATCCGCACGAGCCAGCGTTCGAAGAGGGCGGCGTCCCGCAGCGTGTCGAGCTTCGAGAACGCCTTGAGGAACGTCTCCTGGACGACGTCTTCGGCCTCCGTCGAGCGGCCGAGCACGCGGGTCGCCGAGTCGCTGACCCGGCGCACGTGGCGGCGGTAGAGCGCCTCCTCGGCCCACGAGTCCCCCTCGAGCGCGCGCGCCACGAGCGCCTCGTCGCTCGGCCCCGGGTCGAGCGCGCGGACGGCGCCGTCGCCGTCGGCGGTCGCGGGCACGTGGGGGATCGGCGTCGCGCTCACGCCCCCAAGGATGACTCGGGCGGCCGGATCGGCTCACCCCTCGTCGTCATGGGACGATGAGGTCTCGCAGCATCCCGCTGCCGCCGCCCTCTTGCTGCCAGAGGCTGAGCGAGTCGCCCGTCGAGGCGGCGATGCGGAGCGAGTAGAGCCCGCTGGTCGCGTCCGAGGTCACGATCACGCCCTCGCCGGTCTCGTTGTTGAAACAGAAGACCAGCGCGCCCGGGCGCGCCTCGCCGCTGACGGTCACGAAGCCCTCCATGTCGGGTGGCCCCTCGATCAGCGCGGTCGGCGGAGGCAGGGGCAGCACCGGCGCGGCGCAGCCCGGCCCATAGGCCAGCACGATCGTGGCGGCGAGGGCGATCAGCCCGAGAGTGCGTCGACTCGGCACGGCGTCCACGCAGGGTAGCAACGCTGGTGCCGCTCGCCCAGGGCGGCGCAACCCCCTCGAGTTCCCTGACTTCGTTGCCGGTTACGCCAACGTCGTTGGCAACTCCGTTTGCACACCGTCGGCTCGTGCGCGCGCGTGCGCGCGTACGCGCGCGTGATAGAGTCCGCCCCACATGGCCCAGCAGCAGACCATCCCCGTCACGATCGAAGACGAGATGCGCTCGTCGTACCTCGCGTACGCGATGAGCGTCATCGTCGGGCGGGCGATCCCCGATGTCCGCGATGGGCTCAAGCCCGTGCACCGCCGGGTCATGTACTCGATGCACGAGCAGGGGGTTCGGTACAACACCTCCTACAAGAAGAGCGCCCGCATCGTCGGTGACGTCCTCGGTAAGTACCACCCCCACGGCGACCAGGCCGTCTACGACGCCCTGGTGCGGATGGCGCAGGACTTCTCCATGCGTTACCCGCTCGTCGACGGGCAGGGGAACTTCGGCTCGGTCGACGGCGACCCGCCGGCCGCCATGCGTTACACGGAGGTCCGCATGGCGCGGGTGGCCTCCGAGCTGCTCGCGGACATCGACGAAGAGACCGTCGACTTCGAGCCCAACTTCGACGACTCGGAGCAGGAGCCGAGCGTCCTCCCGAGCCGGATCCCGAACCTGCTGGTCAACGGCTCGTCGGGCATCGCGGTCGGGATGGCGACGAACATCCCGCCGCACAACCTCGCGGAGATCGTCGACGCGACGATCCGCCTGATCGAGAACCCCGAGCTCAGCATCGACGAGCTGATGGCCGACGACCCGGAGACGGGGCGGCTCGGCGTGAAGGGGCCGGACTTCCCGACCGCGGGCTTCATCTACGGCACCAGCGGCATCCGCGCCGCGTATCACACCGGCCGCGGCCGCGTCGTGATGCGCGCTCGCGTGTCGATCGAGGAGATCCAGGGCCGCGGCGACCGCGAGCAGATCGTCATCACCGAGATCCCCTATCAGGTGAACAAGGCGGAGCTGCTCAAGAAGATCGCGCAGCTCGTCCGCGAGAAGAAGATCGAGGGCATCAGCGACCTGCGCGACGAGAGCGATCGCGACGGGATGCGGATGGTGATCGAGCTCAAGCGCGACGCCCACCACGAGATCGTCCTCAACCACCTGTATCAGCAAACCGCGTTGCAGAGCACGTTCGGCGTGAACTGCCTCGCGATCGTCAACGGCCAGCCGAAGGTGCTGAGCCTCAAGGACGCGCTGACGCACTTCATCTGGCACCGCCGCGAGGTCGTGACGCGGCGCACCCGGTTCCGGCTGCGCAAGGCGCTCGAGCGTCAGGAGATCGTCGAGGGCCTCGGCATGGCCGTGACCGACGTCGACCTCGTCGTGCGCACCATCCGCGAGTCGAAGGATCCCGACGAGGCGCGCGAGCGCCTGATGGCCCTGCCGCTGAAGGGCCTCGAGGACTTCGTGCGGCGCGCGGGTCGCCCCGAGGACGAGCTCGCGGTCGCGCGCGAGCGCGGCGACTACTTCCTCACCGAGGTCCAGGCGAAGGCGATCCTCGAGATGCGCCTGTCGCGGCTCACCGGGCTCGAGCGCGAGAAGCTCGCCATCGAGTACGGCGAGATCTGTCAGCTCATCGCCGAGCTGCGCGCGATCCTCGCGTCGGACACGCGCCTGCTCGAGGTCATCAAGGAGGAGCTGCAGGAGATCCGGGAGCGCTACGCCGATCCGCGCCGCACCGAGATCATCATGGCCGAGGGCGACATCGACATCATCGACCTCATCGCCAACGAGGCGATGGTCGTGGTGATCACGCGCGGCGGCTACCTCAAGCGCGTCCCGCTGACCGAGTACCAGTCGCAGCACCGCGGCGGGAAGGGGACGCGCGCCGCGAAGCTCAACGAGGAGGACTTCGTCCGCTGGCTCTTCGTGGCCAACGCGCACGACCACATCCTCTTCCTGACCGACGCGGGCAAGTGCTACCTCAAGCGCGTCTACGAGATCCCGATGGGCTCGCGCGCGTCGCGCGGTCGCCACGTGAACAACTTCATCGGGCTCGAGCAGGGCGAGGAGAGCCTCGCGTCGATCCTCGCGCTCGAGAGCTTCGAGGACGAGCAAGGCTTCTTGCTCACGTGCTCGCGCCTCGGCAAGGTCAAGCGCAGCGAGCTCAGCGCCTACGCGAACATCCGCGCGAACGGCCTCATCGCGGTCCAGATCGAGGAGGGCGACCAGCTCCTCGCCGCGCGCCTCGTGCGCGAGACCGACGAGGTCCTCATCGGCACCGCGGGCGGCATGAGCATCCGCTTCCCCGTCTCCGACGTCCGGCCGATGGGCCGCGACACGCGCGGCGTCCGCGGCATCGACCTCAAGGAAGAGGACTTCGTCATCGGGATGGACGTCGTCGAGGACGACGAGCAGCAGGTCCTCGCGGTGAGCGCGAACGGCTACGGCAAGCGCACCCCGATCACCGAGTGGCGCGTCCAGAGCCGCGGCGGCAAGGGCATCATCGCGATGGTCACGAGCGACAGGAACGGCCCGCTCGTGAAGCTGCGCCTCGTCCGCCCCGGCGACCAGATCATGGCCGTGACCAACGGCGGTCAGATCATCCGGACCCACGTCGACCCGATCCGCGAGGCGGGCCGGAACACGCAGGGCGTCCGGGTGATCCGCGTCGCCGCGGGCGAGCGCGTGGTCGACGTCGAGCCGGTGACCGAAGAGGACGAGGGCGAGGACGACGAGCTGCCGGTGGACTCGGAGCTGCCCGACGCCGACACCGCGGCCGCGATCGAAGCGGCGGCGGCGGCCGAGGCGGCCGAAGCCGAAGCGGAGGCGGAGGCGAGCGGCCCCGACGACGACGAGACCGAGTAGGGGCGCACCGGATCCCGGGTGCGCCCCGGAACCTCAGTCGCCCCGACCTAGGGCCCACCCGAAGGTGGCGCCGCCCTGACCATCCGGGTGGTCGAGTCGGGCACCGATGGGCGCTCCGACGCCCGACCCGGTTCCTGCGAGGATGTAGGCGCTCCCGTGCCCCCCGAAGAAGGGCGCCCCGGCCAAGAGGTCGGTGCGGCCATCGGCGTTGACGTCGGTGCCCGCGACCACGAATCCGAAGAAGGCCCCCTCTCGGGCGTCCGGTGGCAAGACCAGGCGCACGCTCCCCACGGCATCTGTCAGTGAGGGGCCACCCAGGAGGAGGGCGACGAGGCCTTCGTTGTTCCTGGGGGCATCAAGGCCCGGCGCCCCGATCGCCATCTCGCCGAAGCCGTCTCCGTTCACGTCGCGGAGGAAGGCAGCGCTCGATCCGAACCAGCCCATCGCCTCCGTCGTGGGCCGGCTGACGGGCAGGCCGACGGGAGGTGATGCGCCAGGTCCGCCGGCGAACACCCAGGCCGCGCCAGCTTCGTCGGCACCATCGTTCGAGTAGGGCGCAGCGAGGAGCAGGTCTGCGAAGCCATCACCATCGAGGTCCCCCATGGCGACCACCCTGCCGAACTCGCCTGCGGTCGATGGATCGGGGTGGGCGATGGTCCAGTGAGGGCGGCTCTCGATTCCGGTCGGTCGCCCGCGAAAGACGTACACGATGCCTTCGTTGGTCGACGTATCGTCGAAGGATGGTGCTCCGACGACGACGTCGGCGAGCCCATCGCCGTCGAGGTCGCCGGTCCCGAGCGAGAAGCCAAACTGGCCGAGCTCTTGGCCCGAGGGACTGTCGAGGACGGTGGGTGTGGTTCCGAGTCCCCCCTCCTCGCCGAAGTACACGAACAGGGCGCCCTCGGCGTTCGTAGGGCTGTCGTGGGATTGAGCGCCTATCAGAAGGTCATCGAAACCGTCGCCGTTGAGGTCCGTTGCGGCCAACGTCCATCCAAACGCGGACGCCGTGGGTTCGAGCGGGTCGGTCAGGGTCAAGTCGGGGGTCGTCGAGACTCCCGCCGCCGATCCGTAGTAGATGTGCACGACTCCTTGCAGGTACGCGGCGACCGCGATATCATCGAAGCCGTTTCCGTCGAGGTCGCCTGCGGCGCTGATCGCGTTGCCGAAGCGCGCCATCGTCAGCGGTGTTGGGTTCGAGAAGACCATCGGAGGCTGGATTCCGCCGGTTGTCGCGCCCGAGTAGAGGTAGGCCGCACCTTCATTCATCACGGTGCCGTCGAAGTCCTGCGCACCGACTGCGATGTCGCCGTACCCGTCGCCGTCGATGTCCCCGAGGAGTCGGCCTACGTGAAGGTAACGGACCTCGGACCAAGGGCTGCACGGGCCGGAGCAGGCTCGCACGCGCCAAACGTATGCCGTGCCGACCGGGGCCGACGACGCGACCGGCAGGTTCGCCTCGGGGCGCCAGGCTGTCTCCGTGGTGGTGCCGAGGACTGCATCGGCGAAGTCGCACGCGTCACGTGAAGTGGCACTGCAGGCAGACGAGACGGCAATCTCGTAGCTGGTGGCGCCGTCGACGGGCTCCCACATGAAGCGGGGGCGTAGCGCGTTTCGGGGCGGCTCCAGGGCGCCGGTGAGAGCGCTTCCGGTTCGGAAACCGTTCCAGGGATACCGTAGGGTAGGCGCCGCCATCGGTGCCCCCGAGTCCTGGTCGCCGGCGTCGATGTCTCCTGCATCGACGCTTTCCGCGTCCACCGGTTGGCCTGCGTCCGCTCCGCCGTCCTCCGGCGAATCGTCGAAAGAGAACCGATCGGCTGGATTGACGATCAGAGAGCACCCGCTCAGCAGGAGTCCCGAAAAGAGAATCTTGGTGCGCATCAGAAGCTGACCCGGAGTGTGGTAGTGCAGCCCGTCATCGCGCAGGCGACGGAGGCCGTTGCTTCGTCGCCCGATTCGGTGAGCACGAAGAAGAGGACGAGCCCAGTGAGCGCCACGGCTGCCCCGCCGATGAGGAGCGCGTCCGTCACATTGGCCAGTGTCTGTGCGGCCTCCGCACGGGGCCGAAGCTCGGCTGGGCACGACCCAGCCTCGTCGCACGACTCGGCGATGGCCGTATCCTCGCTCAGGGCCACACCACCCGTGATCGCCCCGGTGATGAGTGCAGCTCCACCGACCGCAATGAGGACGATCGGCGTTACGTTGAATTCGGCTCCCGGGGGCCGGCTAGCAGCGGGCTCCTGGACTCCGCGGTCCAGCTGGTTCCGCAGGTCCAGTTCCCGGAGCCGCTCCTCCGCGCGGTCGCGGTACGGCGCATCCGAGGGTGCGAGGCGCAAGAACTCCCGAAACGCCTCAGCGGCCGGCCCGGAACGGCCAAGCTCCTCGTTTGCCCTTCCGATGTTGAACAGGATGAGTGAACGATTCGGATGGCCTTCCATGAGATCGTAGGCGTACTGATAGCCGGTCAGAGCCTGGGCGTATTCGCCGTTCTCAAAGTGCGCATCCGCTCCTTCGAACGCCTGCCGGGCCCTCGCAGTCGGGGCCTCGTCTTGCGCGAGAGCAATGTGGGCTGAGCAGGCGGCCAGGAATCCGGCCAGGAATGCCCATTGGCAAGTTCTCTTCCTCATCACGCCCTCCAGAGGTTCGGAAGTAGCATCGACCGCTCGCCACAGGAACCCGGAAGGCCCGGATCGAGTAGGCACCGAATGACGAGCGCGTCGGTTCGGCCACGCCTGGTCGTCGCCACCACCGTACGACGAGAAAGTCGACTCCGAGTCGGCCGCTGACTCTGGCGAGGGGCGTCATCCCGATGGCAGGCTGCCCTCATGACGAGGATCCAACTCGCCTCAGCCCATTGGCTCGGGCCGGGTGCGCCCAGCGCACCGGGCCGTCCGCAGCGGCGTCGCTGCGTATGACCCCCCGAGCTACTGAGCTTACTCGCATCGCCCTTCTGGTCGCGCTCAGCGCGTTCCCGGGATGCCACGACCGCGACGCGGGCACGGGAACGGACGCGGGCTCCGACGCGGGCACGGCGACGGACGCGGGTACGGCGACGGATGCGGGCACGCCGACGGACGCGAGCACGGCCACGGACGCGAGCACGGCCACGGACGCGGGCACGGCGACGGACGCGGGCACGGCGACGGACGCGGGCACGGACGCGGGCACGGACGCGGGCTCGGACGCGGGCTCGGACGCGGGCTCGGACGCGGGCACCGATGCCGGCACCGACGCGGGCGTCCCCGCGCGCGTCGACATCCACGTCCACATCGACGTCAGCAACACGTGCGGCATGACCGTCTCGCCGACCGAGATGCGCGTCCCGCGCGGCCAGGAGGCGTACTTCGACTGGCACAACCACAGCCGCGACTACCCCGTCGACGTGTGGATGAGCTACGGGGGCGGCTACACCGACCTCCCGACCGGCTCCACCTGGGACGAGCCGATCCGGCACTGCGGGACCATGTTCCCGCACACCGACTACGCCGACATCTCGACGGCGTGCTCGTCGTTCCGCTTCCTCATCCACTGCGACTGAGATCCACCGTGCCCGAGCCGATCGACGAGGCCTACCTGAGCGAGCTGCGCCTCGAGGTGCCGGGGCTCCGGGTGATCGACAAGGCCGACGACGGCTTCTCGAAGCTCATCGATCGGGCTTTGAAGATCGTCACCTTCGGCGGCCAGCGGCACTTCATGACGCGGTACGTGACCACCATCGGCCGGACGATCTACCTGCCCGCCGGCTGGTCCGGGCGGAGCCCCGAGAGCCGCTACATCACGCTCCGGCACGAGGCCGTCCACCTCCGGCAGTTCCGGCGGTACGGCCTTGTCGGCACCGCCCTCATCTACCTGGTGCCCATCCTCCCGATGGGCCTCGCGTGGGGCCGCGCGCGCCTCGAGTGGGAGGCCTACGCCGAGACCCTCCGCGCGACCGCCGAGATCCACGGGCTCGAGGCCGCTCGCGATCCCGAGCTGCATCGCTACGTCCGCGCCCAGTTCACGGGGCCCGCGTACGGCTGGATGTGGCCGTTCGATCGCGCAGTGCAGGGTTGGATCGATGAAGCGCTATCGGAATTCGGTCTGGAGCCTGGGGGCTCGCCCCACTAACATCACGGCCTCCGATGGCGTCACCCGTCCTGGGCATCGATCTGGGCACCACGAACTCGGTCGTCTGCGTGGCCGAGGGGGCGGACCTGCGCGTGCTGCCCGACGACGAGGGGCGCCCGCTCATCCCGTCGGTGGTCAGCTTCCACCCGAGCGGCGAGATCCTCGTCGGCCACCCGGCCCGCGAGCGGCGCCTGCTCGACGCGAAGAACACCGTCTACTCGATCAAGCGCCTCATCGGCCGCCCCTTCCTCAGCCCCGAGGTGAAGCGAGCCCAGCAGCGCTTCCCGTTCGAGCTGTGCGAGGGCCCGACCCAGGGCGTCCTCGTCCGCGCTCGGAACGAGACGTACACGCTGCCCGAGATCTCGGCCTTCGTGCTGCGCGAGGTCCGGCGGATCGCCGAGGAGCAGGTCGGCGCGTTCTGCACTCAGGCCGTCATCACCGTCCCCGCGAACTTCAACGAGCTGCAGCGCAGCGCGACGAAGGCCGCCGGGCGCGTCGCCGGCCTCGAGGTGCTGCGCATCCTCAACGAGCCGACCGCGGCGGCGCTCGCCTACGGCTACGGCAAGGGCTCGCGCGAGCGCATCGCCGTCTTCGACCTCGGCGGCGGGACGTTCGACATCACGATCCTCGAGCTGGCCGGGGACGTCTTCGAGGTCCTCTCCACCGCGGGCGACACGTTCCTCGGCGGCGACGACCTCGACGTCCTCGTCGCCGACAAGATGGCCGACGCGTTCCTCACGCACCATCGCTTCGACCCGCGCTCGGACGCGCAGGCTTACGAGCGGCTCCGCGCCGCGGCCGAGTGGGCCAAGTGCCAGCTCTCGACCGAGGACGAGGTCCAGCTCCGGGTCGAGGAGCTCGCGTACGGGGAGGGCGGCGTCTCGCTCGACCTGTCGTTCGGGCTGACCCGCGGCGCGCTCGAGGGGCTCGCGCGCCCGCTCATCGCGCGGGCGTTCGACGTCTGCGAGGACGCGATGCGGGTGGCCGGGGTGCGGCCGACGCAGCTCGACAACGTCATCCTCGTCGGCGGCTCGACGCGCATCCCGCTCGTCCGCGCGATGGTCAGCGAGTACTTCGGCCGCGAGCCGCAGGCGACGATCGACCCCGACCTCGTGGTGGCTCGCGGCGCGGCGCTCCAGGCCGCGGCGCTGGCCCCGCGGAGCGACGCGAGCGGGCCGAAGCGGCTCGGCCGGGTCGTCCTCAAGAAGGTCTCGAAGGAGGCCCTCGAGAAGCGCAAGCGCAAGGCGACCATCGCCGAGGAGATCCAGGCGGCGCGCCCCAAGGGCCCCGCGTTCCAGCCCGACCGGCCGAAGGTGCCGCGGCCGCCATCGATCCCGTCGTGGGGTCAGGACGAGCTGCCCACCCGGATCGCGCAGGCGAGCGAGGACGACGACGAGACGGTGGTGGGCGAGTACCCCGCGCCCGCGCAGACGGCGACGCGCGTCGTGGCCTCCGCCGACGCCGACCCGATCGACGGTCCGACCGCGGCGAAGGGGAAGGGCTACGACGAGCTCGTCCGGGAGTCGGTGATCCCGCCGCAGGCCACCGACGATCAGTCCGGCGCGCGCCCGCGGCAGCTGCGGCCGGCCGGCGGCTCGACGCTCGGCTTCGGCTCGCAGGGCCTCCCGGTCCCGGACTTCGAGGACGTCGGCGAGACCAAGCCCGTTCGGCCGGCCAAGCCCCGCGCCCCGGCCGCCGCGGAGCCGTCCAAGATCGTGGTGGTCGGCGAGCTCGCGCCCGAGCCGCCGCCCGCGCCGCCTCGCCCGCCCGAGCCCCCCGCGCGTCCGATGGCGCCGCCCGCGCCGCCACATCCGGCGCCGCCGGCGCCGATGGCGCCGCCGCCCGCGCCGATGGCGCCGCCTCCCGCGCCGATGGCGCCGCCTCCCGCGCCGATGGCGCCGCCTCCCGCGCCGATGACGTACCCGACGATGCCGATGCAGGTGATGGCGCCGCCCGTGGCCCAGCCGCCGATGCCGCAGCCGCCGATGGCGCCGCCCATCGCGGCGCCGCTCCTGCTCGACGTGACCCCCCACACGCTGGGGCTCGAGACGGTGGCGGGCTTCTGCGAGGGCGTCATCAAGCGCAACGCCGCCATCCCGGTCGAGCAGACGCGGGTCTTCTCCACCGGCGCCGATGGACAAGACGTCGTGTCGGTCTCGATCTGTCAGGGCGAGTCGCGCCGCCTCGACGAGAACCAGCCGCTCGGCGCCATCGAGCTCACGGGCCTGCGCCCCGCGGCGCGCGGCGAGGTGAAGATCGAGGTGACCTTCCAGATGGACTCCGACGGCACCCTCGGCGTGCGGGCCGTCGACGCCGAGACCGGGCGCCAGCAGACGGTGCGGATCAACCTCGTGGGCGGCGTCGACGAGGCCGAGATCCAGCGCATGCAGGAGCGTCAGGCTCGGATGATGGGCGGGTGAGCGCGTGGCGGATCGGCTCGACGAGCTCGACTACTACACCCTGCTGCGCGTCGAGGAGACCGCCTCCGCGGACGCGATCCGGGAGGCCTTCCACGCCTTCGCGCTGAAGTACCACCCCGATCGCTTCGCCGGGGCGCCCGACGCCAAGCGCGAGCGCGCGGCGCAGATCTTCAGGCGCGGCGCCGAGGGCTACCGCATCCTCCTCGACCCGCCGATGCGGGCCAAATACGACAAGGCGATGCACGGCGGCAAGATGCGCCTCACCGCCGAGGACGAGCGCACCGAGGAGCTCGCGAAGCGCTCGCAGTCGGGCGGGCTCGGCGTGCGCTCGGCGAAGGCGCGGCCCTTCGTGACGAAGGCCTCGATGGCGATGAAGAAGGGCGACCTCAAGACCGCGAAGCTCAACCTGAAGCTCGCGCTCACGCACGAGCCCGGCAATTCGCTGCTCGAGGCGCGCCTCGCCGAGGTGGAGCGCCAGCTCCAGAAGAGCTGAGGGCGCTTTGGAGCCGAGCCGCGGGCCCGGTTTGCGCTAGGCTTGCCCGCTCATGGGCCGACGGGCGGAGCTGGAGCGCACGACGAAGGAGACCTCGATCCGGGTCGAGGTCGACCTCGACGGGACGGGGCGACACGACGTGGAGACGCCGATCGGCTTCCTCACGCACATGGTCGAGCAGCTCGCGCGGCACGGGGCGTTCGATCTCGTGGTCCGCGCCGAGGGCGACACGCACATCGACGGGCACCACGTCACCGAAGATCTCGCGATCACGCTCGGCAAGGCGTTCGCCGAGGCGCTCGGCGACAAGGCGGGCATCCGACGCTACGGGGCGGCCACGCTCCCGATGGACGAGGCGCTCGTCACCGTCGCGCTCGACCTGTCGGGCCGGACGTTCTTCGTGTGGCGCGTCGATCTCCCCAAGGCGAAGGTCGGGCCGCTGTTCGACAGCGAGCTCGCCGAGGTCTTCTTCGAGGGCTTCGCCCGCGGGGCGCAGATCAACTTGCACGTGCGCAAGATCGAGGGGCACAACCTCCACCACGTGATCGAGGTGTCGTTCAAGGCCCTCGCCCGCGCCCTCCGCGAGGCCTCCGAGCCCGATCCGCGCGCGACCGGCGTCCCCTCGACGAAGGGCACGTTGAGCGAATGAGCGCCCCCCGCGTCATCCTCGCGGACACGGGCATGGGCAACCTCCGCAGCGTCGCGCGCGCGCTCGAGCGCGTGGGCGCCGAGGTCACCGTGACCCCCGACCCCGACGCGGTCCGCGCCGCGCCGCGCCTCGTCGTGCCGGGGCAGGGCGGCTTCGGCGAGTGCGCCCACGCCCTCGAGGCGGGGCTCGGCGACGCCGTCCGCGAGCACATCGCGTCCGGGCGGCCCTACCTCGGGATCTGCCTCGGCATGCAGATCCTCTTCGAGGGCAGCGAGGAGGCGCCGGGCGCCCGCGGCCTCGGCGTCTTCGCGGGGACCGTCGACCGCCTCGCGTCCGCGCCCGATCCCGACGACCCGACCCGACGCCTGAAGATCCCGCACATGGGGTGGAACGAGGTCGAGGGCCACCACCCGCTGCTCCCGGCGCGCGAGTGGTTCTACTTCGTCCACTCGTTTTGCTGTGTCCCCACCGATCACGCGGTCGTCGTGGGCGAGGCCGAGTACGGTCAGGCCGTCTGCGCGGCGGTCGCGCGCGACAACGTGTTCGCCTGCCAGTTCCACCCCGAGAAGAGCCAGCACGCGGGCGCGGCGCTGCTCGGCCGGTTCCTGGAGGACGCGTGGAGCTGATCCCCGCCATCGATCTGCTCGGCGGGCGCGTGGTGCGGCTGCACAAGGGCGAGTACGCCGCGGCGACCGAGTACTCCGCGGATCCCGTCGCCGTCGCGCTCGGCTTCGCGGAGGCGGGCGCGGCGCGCCTCCACGTGGTCGACCTCGACGGGGCCCGCGGGGAGCCGAGCGAGCACCCCGCGATCATCCGGCAGATCGTCGAGCGCGCGCCGCTCGCGGTCCAGGTCGGCGGTGGGATCCGGGACCGCGACACGGCGGTGCGCTGGCTCGAGGCGGGCGCCGCCCGCGTCGTCCTCGGCACCGTCGCGGTCCGGCGCCCCGAGGTGGCGGCCGCGCTGTGCGCCGATCACCCGGCCGGCGTGGTCGTCGCGATCGACGCGCGCGGCGAAGAGGTCGCCGTGGACGGCTGGCGCGAGAGCGGAGGCGTCAGCGTGCGCGCGCTCGCCGAGCGAGCGGCGGGCTGGGGCGCCGCGGCGATCCTCTACACCGACATCGAGCGCGACGGGACCGGCGAGGGCCCGGCCGTCGAGCGCACGGCGGCGCTCCAGCGCGACGTCGCCCCGACCGTGATCGCGTCGGGCGGGATCGGCGCGCTCGCGCACCTGGTCGCGCTGCGGGACGCCGGCGTGCGCGCGGCGGTCTGCGGGCGCGCGCTCTACGAGGGCGCCTTCACGCTCGCCGAGGGGCTCGAGCGGCTCCGCGGAGCGCCGTGATGCTGGCTCGCCGCGTCATCCCCTGCCTCGACGTCAAGAACGGCCGCGTCGTGAAGGGCGTGCAGTTCGTCGGCCTCCGCGACGCCGGCGACCCCGTCGAGTGCGCGACCCGCTACGACGCGGAGGGCGCCGACGAGATCACCTTCCTCGACATCACCGCGTCGAGCGACGAGCGGAACATCCTGCTCGACGTCGTCGAGCGGACGGCCGCCGCCATCGCCGTGCCGCTCACCGTCGGCGGGGGGGTTCGGGTCCGCGACGACGTCCGCGATCTCCTCGCGGCGGGCGCCGACAAGGTCTCCATCAACACCGCCGCGGTGCGCGACCCCGCGTTCGTGGAGGCGATGGCGTGCGCCTACGGGAGCCAGGCGATCGTCGTGGCGATCGACGCCAAGCGCCACGGGGACGGCTGGACCGTCCACACCCACGGCGGTCGACAGGACACGGGGCGCGACGCGATCGAGTGGGCGCGCACCGTCGCGGCGCTCGGGGCTGGCGAGATCCTCCTGACCAGCATGGACCGCGACGGGACCCGCGACGGCTACGATCTGGGGCTCACGCGGGCGGTCGCCGACGCCGTCTCGATCCCCGTGATCGCGTCGGGCGGCGTCGGGGGACCCGAGCACGTGCGGGCCGGGCTGATGGAGGGCGGCGCCGACGCGGCGCTCGCGGCCTCCATCTTCCACGACGGGGAGTTCACCATCGGACAGGTGAAAGGGTACCTTGCGACGCATGGCGTGCGGGTGCGGCCGGTGATCGAGGGCGCGCGGTGAGCGAGCTCCTCGGCACCACGATCGAGGATCTGATCGCGACGATGAAGGAGCGCCGGGTGCGCATCCCTTCGGAGATCGGCGCGTTCATCGCGCTCGAGGTCTGCGAGGCGCTCGCGTCGGGTCCCGCGGCGGTGCGGCCCGCGGAGGTCCGCGTCGCCGACGACGGGGCGATCAGCGTCTTCGCGCCGCCCGGGAGCGCGACCAGCGAGGAGGCGGCGCGCGCGGTCGTGGCGCTGCTCGGGGGCCTGCTCGTCGCCGCCGGCACCGGCGTGCCGCGCGTGCTCGTCGGCCTGCTCGAGGCCGGCCCGTCGTCGGGTCGCTGGGACCTCGCGTCGCTCCGCGACGACCTCGAGGCGTCCCTCGTCCCGCTCAACCGGTCCGCGGCGCGCCGCGTCCTCGCGCGCATGCTCCGCGAGGTCCGACGCCCGCGCTCGGTCGCGCCCTCGTCGCGGCCCGCCGCCGCGCGCGAGCCGAGCGACGCGACGCTCGACGACCAGCTCGACGACCTGCTCTCTGGCGACGAGGTGCCCAACCGCCCCGCGAGCGCGCGCCCTCCCGCGGCGGACCTCGACGCGGAGCTCGACGCGACGCTCGCGGACTACGAGGGCGCGTCCGCGCTCGACGGCGTGTCGGGCGCGGATCGGACGATCGCCGAGGACACGACGCCGTTCCAGGCGAAGAAGGAGCGCAAGCACCCGTCGCACGCGCCCACCCAGCCGGGGGTCGACCCCAAGCCCAAGCCCAAGCCCGCGACGCCGACGCCCTCGCCGGGGATCGACCTCGAGGCGCTCGGCGACGAGCTCGAGCGACCTCGGCGCGGGAGCCCGCTGCCCTGGGTGCTCGCGTTCGTCGCGATCCTCGCCGCGACGGCGGCGGCGCTCGCGCTCTCGCGGCCCGACCTCGTGGACCAGCTGCTCGGCCGACCGCCGGCGCCCGAGGAGCCGACGGGGCCCACCGCCGAAGAGCAGGAGCAGATGCTTCGCGATCACCGCGCGCGCTTCGGGACGCTCACCGTGCGCGCGAACCCGCCGCAGTCGCAGGTCCTGATGTTCGTCGGTCGAGGCCCCGCGGAGGCGACGGAGCTCCCCCTCGGCGTGGCCCACGAGCTGATCGCCATCGCGGACGGGCGCGCCCCGACGCGCGCGTTCATCCCCGCCGACGCGACCTGGGAGACGGTCGGCGACGGCCGCCGCTACGAGCTCGCGCTGCAGGCGGGGACGGCCGAGATGGCCGAGGCCGATCTCGACCTGGGCCCCACCACGCTCCCTCGCGACGCGCTCGGCGCCCCGAGCGGGGTCCTCGGCACCGTCCGCGTGATCACGAACCCGCCCAACGCGAAGGTCTATCTCCTGATCGGGTTCTCGCCCGAGGTCGTCGTCGAGAACATCCGCACCGACGACGTCGTCGAGCTGCTCGTCTATCACGAGGGCCACCCCGTCCAGAGCGCGATGGTCCGCCCGAGCGACTGGGTCGCGAGCGCCGACGGGCTCAAGACCGCCGAGGTCGACGTCACGCTCGAGGGCTACGACCCCGACGCCGAGGAGTAGCCCTCAGCGCGCGACGGTGAGGTGCTCGGCGAGCCAGTCGTCGCCGTGCCGCCGCAGGCGCCACTCCGCGCGACCCATCCCGCGCTCGCGGCTGAGCAGCCGGATCGAGACGCGGGCCTCGTCGCCCTCGACGGTGATCCCGGTCTGCATGCGGCGGAGGTTCACGCCGCGCAGCTCGCGCACCGCGGCGGCCGCGCGCTCCGCGAGCGCGGCGTCCTCGCCCGGCCCGTAGTAGAGCGACTCGCCGAACGCGCTGACCTCGAAGGGCTGGCGGTCCAGGTCGATCCAGCGCGCGATGGCGCCGTTCACGCGCGCGGGGCCGACGGCGCCGGTCACCTCCTCGGCGAAGACCTCGAGGCGCTCCTCGTCGGTGATCACGAGCGCGTCCCAGACGAGCCACGCCGCCACGATCGCAACGACCGCCGCGCCGACGCCGAGCCAGGCGCGCCGGCTCATCGCTTGCGCGCGAGCGTCAGGCCGTCGCCGATGGGGACCATGCAGGCGGCGACGCGCGGATCGGCGCCGACCTTCTCGTTGATCGCGCGGAGCGCGCGCGTCGACTCGTCTTGCTTGGCGGAGTCGGCGACGGCGCCGCCCCAGAGCACGTTGTCGATGGCGATCGTGCCGCCCGGGCGCAGGAGCCGGAGGCAGTGCTCGTAGTACGCGTCGTAGTTGGGCTTGTCCGCGTCGATGAACGCGAAGTCCCAGGTGCCGTCGTCGTCGAGCGCGGCGAGGGTGTCCACCGCCGGGCCGAGCCGCAGCTCGATGCGCTCGGCCAGCCCCGCCTCGGCCCAGTAGCGTCGGGCCACGCTCGTGAACTCCTCGGAGACGTCGCAGCACAGCAGCCGGCCGTCCGCGGGGAGGGCGCCCGCGACCGCGAGCGCGCTGTAGCCGGTGAAGGTGCCGACCTCGAGGCAGCGCTTGGCGCCGAGCGTCCCGACGAGCCACGCCATGAACGCGCCCTGCTCGGGCCCGATCTGCATCCCCGCCGACGTCATCTGGCGCGTCTCGTCGCGGAGCCGCCGCATCACGTCCGTCTCGTGCACCGACACGCCGACCAGGTAGGCGTGGATGTCGTCGTTCATCGCGATGGTTCGGTTGGCCATCAGCGCACCTCCTCGATCACACCCTCGACCGCGTCCCGGATCTCGTGGAGCCGGACCTCCGTCGTCGCCTCGAACCGCAGCACCAGCGCGGGCTGCGTGTTGCTCGCGCGGACGAGGCCCCAGCCGCCGTCGAAGAGGATGCGGGCGCCGTCCACCGTGATCACCTCGTGCTCGACCTCGAAGCGCTCGCGCACCCGGTCGACCACCGCGAACTTCTCCTCGTCGGCGCAGTCGACCCGGAGCTCGGGCGTCGAGAACGTCTCGGGCACGTCGTCGAGCAGCTCGTGGAGCGGCCGGTCGGTCGCGGCGAGGATCTCGAGGAGGCGCAGCGTCGCGTAGACCGCGTCGTCGAAGCCGAAGAAGCGGTCGGCGTAGAACACGTGACCGCTCATCTCGCCGGCGAGCAAGACGCCTTCCTCCTTCATCTTCTTCTTGATGAGGGAGTGCCCCGTCTTCCACAGGATCGGGCGGCCGCCGTGCGCGGCGATGTCGTCGTAGAGCGTCTGCGAGCACTTCACCTCGCCGAGCACCGCGGCGCCGGGCCGCTCCCGGAGCAGGTGCCGCGAGAGCAGGATGAGGAGCCGGTCGCCGTAGAGGATGCGCCCCTTGGCGTCGATCACCCCGATGCGGTCGCCGTCGCCGTCGTAGGCGATGCCCACGTCGAGGCCCTCCTCGATCACGGTGTCGCGCAGGAGCTGGAGGTTGCGCGGCATCGACGGGTCGGGGTGGTGGACGGGGAAGCGCCCGTCGGGCTCGCAGAGCAGCGCGCGCGGCTCGATCCCCGCGGCGCGGAGGGCGGCCAACGCGGTCGGGCCGGCGGCGCCGTTGCCCGCGTCGATCGCGACGCGCAGGTCCCCGCGCGCGAGCCGGACGTTGCCCTCCACGAAGCCGACGTACTCCGGCAGGACGTCGCGCTCGACGATCGTGCCGCCGGGCGCCCGGGTGAAGTCGCGCCGCCGCACGAACGCGCCGAGCGCCTGGATGTCCTCGCCGCTCATCGTCGCGCGGCCGGCCATCATCTTGAAGCCGTTGTCCTCGGGCGGGTTGTGGCTCCCCGTGATCTGCACGCCGCCGTCGAGGTCCCACGCGTGCACCGCGAAGTACATCAGCGGGGTGGGGACGACGCCGAGGTCGACGGCGCGGACGCCGGTCTCGAGGAGGCCCTCGACGAGCGCGGCGAAGAGGCGGGGCGAGCTCAGGCGGCAGTCGCGCCCGACCGCGACGCGGCGGCCTCCGCGGCGGGCCCAGAACGTGCCGAGCGCGCGGCCGAGGTCGCGCACGAGCTCGTCGGGGAGGTCGCGCTCGGCGTGGCCTCGGATGTCGTACTCGCGAAAGACGTGCGGGTTGACGATGCTGGACACGGGGCTCCTTTTCGCGCGCCGAGGCGGCCCGCGCAAGCGGCGCGGTCAGAGACGGTCGGGGTCGGTCTCGCGCAGCGCCTCGACGACCGCCTTCACGTCCTGCGCGCGCTCCCGCGGCATGACGAGGAGCGCGTCCGGCGTATCGATCACGACGAGATCGCGGACCCCGATCAGCGCGACGAGCTTCCCCTCGGGGGCGCGCACGTAGCAGCCGCGCGCGTCGTGAGCGACGCCGCCGGCGAGCACGTTGCCGTCCGCGTCGTGCTCGGCGAGCTCGTAGGCGCTCGCGAAGCTCCCGAGGTCGGACCAGCCGAAGTCGGCGGGGACCACGGCGACGTCGTCGACCTTCTCCATCACGCCGTGATCGATGGAGACCGACGGCAGCGAGGCGTACGTCTCGCGCACGAGCGCGGCCTCGGCCTCGAGGGTCGCGTCGCGGTAGCGGTGCAGGGTCACCCCGAGCCCCGGCAGGTGCGCGTCGATCGCGTCGAGCATGCGCTGCGCCTGGAAGAAGAACATCCCGCTGTTCCAGAGCACCTGGCCGCCGGAGAGGAGCTGCTCGGCGCGCTGGCGGTTGGGCTTCTCGACGAAGCGCCGCGTGGCGTGCACGCCGTCGGCGATCGTCTCGCCGATCTCGATGTAGCCGTAGCCCGTCTCGGGGCGCGTCGGTCGGATCCCGACGGTGACGATGTCGCCCGCCGCGGCGGCCTCGATCGCGCGGGTGAGCGCGGCGGTGTAGCCCGGCTCGTCCCCGATGTGGTGGTCCGAGGGGAGCACCACGCACACGGCGTCGGGGTCGCTCCGCGCGACGCGTGTCGCCGCCCAGCCGATGCACGGCGCGGTGTTCCGCCCCTCCGGCTCCGCGAGCACGTTCTCGGCGGGCAGATCGAGCTCGGCGCGCACCGCGTCGGCGAGCCGCTCCGACGTGACGACGAGCACGTCCTCGCGCGCGACGACGGCGCACGCGCGCCGGACGGTGGCGGCGAGGAGCGACTCGTCACCGCCCGCGAGCGCGAGCAGCTGCTTGGGGCGGGCGGCCCGGCTCAGGGGCCAGAACCGGGTGCCGGATCCTCCGGCCATGACGACGGCGAACGCGCGAGGCATGGGGCTCCCTCAGGTCGAGACACGGTAGAGCTGATAGCCGACCAGGCCGAGGCCGAGCGGCAGGAGGTAGACGCAGAACATCCAGAACCGGCCGCGGTCGACGAGGTTGCGCAGCCAGATCAGCGCGGCGAGGCCGACCACGGTGGAGACGATCGCGCCGACGACGCCCGCGACGCCGAGCGAGGCGAGCTCGTCGGTGTGGCGAAGGGAGAGCACCGTCGCCCCCGCCACCGCGGGCAGCGAGAGCAGGAACGAGAACCGGAACGCCGCCGGTCCGCTGAGGCCGAGCATCATCGCGACGGCGATGGTCGTGCCGCTCCGGCTGACGCCCGGCATCACCGCGATGCCCTGGCAGACCCCGACGATCAGGGCGTGGGTCATCGACAACGAAGCTTTCTGACCTCCACCGCGCCGAGTGCTCGCGACGAGCCCCGCCGAGGCGAGCAGGCCGAGCCCGATCACCCAGGCGATCTTCGAGAAGTCCTCGACGCGCGGCTCGAGCGCGAGGCCGATGATCGCGGTGGGGATCGACGCCACGACGACGCCGACGACGATGCGGCCGTGTTCGCTCTGGAGGTAGGCGGCCCGGTCGCCGCGGAGCCCGTCCCAGGTGCTCGCGGCGAGCGCGCGCAGGTCCTTCGCGAAGACCGCGGTCGTGGCGACGAGGGTCCCGAAGTGCAGCAGCACGACCATCGACAGCGGCATGTCCGCGGACACGCCGAGGAGCATCGAGGTCAGCGCGACGTGCCCGCTGCTCGAGACCGGCAGGAACTCCGTCGCGCCCTGGACGGCGCCGAGGATCGCGGCGGAGCCCACGTCGATGGGTTCGGGCATCGGCGCGCGGACCCTAGCAGGGCTGGGCCGATTGTCAGCGGGACGGTCGCGTCACTGGATCCGGGCCGAGATCCGGATCGCCTGGTTCCACGGGTCCGCGCGGCCGGCCCGGTGGTTGGCGCCGAACAGGTCGGGGAGGCTGCGGGCGAGGCACGGCTCGAAGCCGTCCTCCGCGGTGCTCGTGCGCTCGACCGCGATCTGCGGCTCGTAGGTGTCGTAGCTGCCCATGTCGCGCAGGCGGGTGCTGTAGCGGACGACGACCTCGGCGGAGGCCTCGGACTCGTGCCGGACCTCCCAGTCCTGCACGAAGCACTCGGCGATCATGCGGCGGCCGTCCTCGCCGTCGACGAGGTCGCGGATCGCCGTGTGGCTCCGCGGCTCGGGCTCGAGGTCGGGCATCTGGACGTCGACCTGGACGACGTCGACGGTGGGGCGGCTGGGCTCCTGCGTGAAGAAGCGCTCGGCCGGCTCCTCCGCGTCGAAGAGCGCGATCTCGAGGCCCTCGTAGCGGAGCCGCGCGAGCGCGCGCTGGACCGGCACGCGGGCGGGGTGCCCGACGACCGCGGTGCGGAAGCAGAGGTCTGCCTGGCGGGCTCCGCGCTCGCGGGCCTCGGGGTCGCGCGCGCTGCGGAGCGTGAGCTCGGCGGCGGTGCAGGCGATGCGAGGCGGCACCGGCGCGTCGGCCTCGCGGAAGCGCGCGAACGCAGCCTGGTAGGTCTCGATCGCGCCGTCCCAGTCTCCGGTCTGCTCCTGCCCGGCGGCGGCCGCGGCGAGGATCTCGCCCGAGACCGACGTCTGGCGGAAGCGGCACGTGCCGCTTACGCAGATCTGGTCGCTCGCGCAGTCCTCGCGACCCGCGCAGGTGGACCCCGCGGCGGATCGTCGCGACGCCTGCGCGCGCCGGGCGCGCCCGTTCGGGTTGTCCGTCGACGGAGTCGCCGGGTCGCCGCTCTCGGTGGCGGTGGGATCGGGGGTCGGGCCGGAGCGCCGTTGGCAGCCGAGCGCCGAAGCCGCGAGGAGCGCGGCGATGCAGATCAGGGCGTGTTTGCGCATGCTCTTAGAAGGCGAGCTCGAGACCGAGCGTGCCCATGATGCTGTTGTTGTTGGGGACCGACGCGCGGGCGTACCGGAACCCGGGGAACTCGTGATGAATGAAGTCGGCCTTCAAGACCAGCCGGAACGATGACAGGGGACCGAGGTCGGCGCCCTCGGAGCCGGGCGTCAGCGCCCACACGAAGCTGAGCCCCGCCATGAAGCTCTCCTGATCGGAGAGCTCGCGATCCCCCGTGAAGTACTGCCCGCGGGGGCGCAGCGAGTAGTCGTCGCTGAAGAACGCGGCGGCGCCCTGGGTGTAGTAGCGGGCGTGCGCGCGGATGCGGATCGAGCCGTCGATCGTCTGCTCGTAGGCGAGCTGCGCGGTGATCGAGCGGACGTCCCAGTTGTCGCGGTACGCGCGCACGAAGACGCTGACGGCGCCGTTGAGCGGCTCGATCCAGAGGCGCGCCGCGACGCTCGCGGCGTAGCGGAAGCGGTTGTCCGGGTGGTGCTCCTGCGCCGCGCTGCGGCCGAGCCACACCGCGCGGTAGGGGTTGCTCTGGAAGCCGTCGATGAGCTGCCCGGTGAGGGTGACCTGCGTCACGAAGATCGGCGCCCAGGCCTGCGTCCAGCTCCCTTGGAAGCTCTGGAGCGCGAGGTCGTGCGTCATGCGGTCCATGTTCGTGTCGTCGAAGCAGCCGGCCGAGACGTCGAGCCGCCGCCGCTCGACGGCCTCCTGGACGCGGGGCTGGTTCAGATCGCAGACCGAGTCGAAGCCGCGCGCGTAGCTCAGGTCGAAGGTCGCGGTGCGCTCGAAGGCGTCCGTCCGCGCGCCGAGCGTGAACGAGTGCGACGTGTAGTCCGACTCGAAGCCGTAGGCGTAGCTGCCCCGCAGGCTGCCGAACGGGCTGCGCAGGGTCAGCCCGCCGTTGACCACGCTGCGCACGTCCTCGAGCCGCGTCGCGCTGCTGATCACGTCGACGTCCGACGACGGCGCGTCGACCACGGCCACGCTCGCGCCGCTCACCACGTCCGCCTCGTAGCCCGCGGTGATGCTGACCTCCTCGGCGGGGTTCACGCGGACGTTCGCCCGCGGGTTCACGATCAGCATCTCGAGCGGGCCACCGAACTCGTAGAAGAGCGTGGTGTAGGCGTCGATCTCGGCGGTGTCCGCGCGCGCCGGCGCGGCGACCGAGGCGATCGAGAGGGTCAGGGCCGCGAGCGCGATCGTGGACGTCGAGCGCATCAGTTGCAGCCGCAGCCTCCGCCGGTGACCGCGCCCGCGCCCGCCGATCCTTCGCGGTTCGACAGCACGTGCTCCTCCTGCTCGCCGGCGATGCCCTCGGAGCCGAAGGTCATCGCCGGCTCCGCGAGGAACTCGCGCTGCTCGGGGCGCACGAGCACGCAGCCGCTCGCGCCGAGCGACGTGATCGCGAGCACCACCGCGATCGCGAGCTTAGAAAAAGACCGTCGCACCGATGGTGATCTCCTCGAGCGCGCTGATGCGGTTCTCGTCGAAGAACGCGTAGCCGCGCGCCTCGATCCGGATGGTGATGCGGTAGCGGAAGCCGAAGCGCAGGCCGCCTCCGCCGTAGAGGACGCCGACCATCCCGCTCTGGAGCAGGAAGGTGTCGGCGTTCGGATCGCTCACCGCGAAGCCGCCCCCGACGGTGAAGAACGGGACGACGGGGGACTCGGGCCACACGTTGATGAGCGGGCCGCCGGAGCCGATGAGGATGCGGCCGCCTTCGCCCACCGAGCCGCCGAGGTTCGCCTCGAGCTCGAGCTCGGGGGCGATGTTGATCGCGGGGCGGACGGCCATGAAGCCGTTGAAGAACCCGAGGATGCCAAACTGCACCGCGAGCTCGCCCGTCGCCGAGGGGAGCGCGGCGGGGGCGAAGACGTCGGGCGCGAACCGCCCGGCGCTGGCCTCGTCGCGCGAGACCTGGTGGTTGTAGACGGTGTCGCCGTGGATGTACGCGAAGGTGCCGTCGGAGAGCTCGACCCGGAACCAGTAGCCGGTGCTCGCGCGGGAGTGCACGCGGAACACGTCGCCGCGCTGCGCGGCGCGGACGCGCTGGTAGCTGGCCCCCGGGCCGGATCGCAGCTCCGTGCGATCCACGATCACGCGGGCGTACACGCCCTCCGCGAGCGCCTCGTCGCCGTCCGCCGCCTGCGCGCTCGCCACCGCGGGCGCCGCGCAGAGCAGGAGCAGCGAGAGGGCGAGCGTCCGCCTCAAAGCGCGCCCCGGTTGATCCACTCGGTGATGAGCGCCGCGCACGGATCGGACTCACCGAAGATCACGCGCGGGTGAGAGTCGAGCCCCACCGGCCGGCGATAGAACGGGCTGCTGAGCGGGTCGCTCTGCACCGTGAACTGCACCGCCTCGAAGTTCGCGACGTAGTCCGCGGACACGTCGCCCCCCGTGACCTCGCCGCCCACGCAGGTCGGGGGCGGGTCCATCGTGTCGACCAGCCGCAGCGCCGAGCGGTCCGAGTGGCACATCCCGCCTTCGCCGGCCCCGCCGCTCGCGCAGCCCTTGGCGGTCAGGATCTGCGGCTGGATCTCGCAGAAGAAGAAGTCCTCGTCGAGCTGCAGGTCCGGCGGCACGATGTTGTCGCCCAGGTCGACGGTCCCACAGCCGACCATGCCGCAGCCCAGGGACCACACCAGGAGAAGGGACGCTACCGCGTGCCCGCGCATCACGGGGAACGCTATCCGAGCGGCCCTGACGGGGTCAATGCCGGGATGCTACGCTCCGCAAAAGCCGCTGCCCCACGGGGAGCGGTGGGAACGGGGGATATCGAGGATGCAGATCCGGATGAGGATGCTCGCGCGCGGCCTCTTCGTGGCCGCGCTCCTGACCGCCTGCGGTGGCTCTCAGGCGGAGCCGACGACGGCAGGTGGCCTCGAGGAGGCGCCGCCGCCGCGACCCGTCGGGCCCGCGAACGCCAGCGGCTCGTCGGAGGCGACGGCCGTGGTCGGGCGCGCCGGGGGGACCTTCTCGCTCGCGAACGGGGCGCGGCTGGAGATCCCGCAGGGCGCCCTGAGCGAGGAGATCGAGGTCACGTTCCACGACGGCGCCGACGGACAGGCGTTCGGCGATCGGGAGCGCCAGCGCGCGCTCGGCCCGATGCTCGCGGTCGAGCCCGCGCTCCGCACCGACGGGCCGCCCTTCGTGGTGTCGGTCCCGAACCAGCCGATCCCGAACGGGTGGAACGCCGAGGACCTCGCCTTCGCGATGGAGGAGGTCGCCGAGGAGCAGCGCGCGATGGACACGCTCGGGACGGTGACCCACTGGCAGTTCTACCCCGCGGCGGCCGAGGGCAGCCGGCTCATCGCCCGCACCGAGGGCCTGCAGGGACACCGCCTCCAGTTCGGAGTGGCGCGCTGAAGCACGATCTGAGCGCCCTGGACCGGCGGACGCCGGATGACGAGGTCGCTCGGATCGCCGGGGTCTCACTCGACGCCGTGGAGCTGCTCCGCGGCGGCGAGGTGATCGACCTCCACATCGAGAGCTACATCCCGCCCCGCCTCTGGGGCTACGACCTCTTCGAGCGGCACGACCGGCACTTCCTCGGCGGCTGGTTCTTCGGCCACCTCGACTTCCCGCGCGCCCTCGACGGCGGGCTCACCGGCGGCATGTGGTCGATCGCGACCAACATCGGGCGCACCGCGTCGGGGCGCTTCGCCGCGCTGAAGGAGAACGTCGAGGCGCTCCGCGCGGACGTCGAGGCCACCGAGGGGCGGATGGAGATCGTTCACTCCGCGTCCGCGTGGCGAGCGGCGCGGCGGCGCGGCGCGCACGCGTGCCTCGTCAGCGTGCAGGGCGGCAACGCCTACGACGCCGCGCCGGACGCGTCGGCGCTCGAGGACGTCGTGCGCGTGACGGTGATGCACCTGAGCAACTCCCGGCTCGGGCGCACGTCGAGCCCCGCGAGCCTCGGGGCCTCGCCCGGCCTGACGCCGAAGGGGCGCGAGTTCGTCGAGCAGCTCGACGCGGCCCGCATGTTCGTCGACCTCGCGCACATCGACCGGCAGGGCTTCTGGGACGCCGTCGAGGTCCACGATCCGACCCTCCCCTTGATCGTCACGCACACCGGGGTGAACGGCGTCCGGGATCACTGGCGAAACCTCGACGACGACCAGATCCGCGCCGTGGCGGACTCGGGCGGGGTCGTGGGGATCATGTTCCAGACCTCGTTCCTGCGAGGGAAGGGCATGCCCAACGACGCGTCGCTGGTGGTGGATCACCTGGAGCACGTGATCGACGTCGGCGGCGAGGCCGCGGCGGCGCTCGGCAGCGACTACGACGGCGCGATCACCCCGCCCCCCGAGCTGCGCGACGGGTTCCTGGGCTTCTATCGGATCGTGCAGCGCATGCTCGACCGCGGCTGGCGCCCGGACCGCGTGCGGCGCGTCCTCGGCGACAACTTCCTCGCCTCCTTCGAAGCGCTGCGACCCTGATCCCTCGCGCGGGGGATCAGTCGCGCGGGGTGCGGCCGGTGAGGAGCCGGTTGCCGGGCGCGGCGGCGGTCCCAGCGGCGAGCCAGTCGCGGAAGTGCTCCTCGACCTCCTGGAGCGACAGCACCCCGTCGCCGTCGCCGTCGAGCAGCGCGAACACCTCCTCGGCGTCGGCCTCGGAGCCCATCGCCTCGAGGTAGGCGGCGTACTCCTGGAGCGAGATGGTCCCGTCGCCGTCCACGTCGAGCACGCGGAACGCGGCCATCACGAAGTCCGCCGCCCACGCCGGGATGGCGCCGCTCTTCGTCATCTCGAGCTCGGCCGTCGCGAGCGCGCCGACCAGCTCCTCGAGGCGGATCACCCCGTCGCCGTCCTCGTCCATCGTGCCGGCGAGCGTCGACCAGAGCGCGCGCGTGGCCTCGTGGAGGCGCGACAGCGACGGATCCTCCGCGTCGAGCCTCAAGATCTCGGCGATCGCGCCCGCGTACGCCCCGAAGTCACTCCGATCGAGCACGCCGTTGTCGTTGCGGTCGAGGCACTGGAAGTAGTCGGCGTATTTGTCGCGTCGAAAGCGCTTCTCGGGCGAGGGCTGCCACCACATGCGGCAGAGGGTACGAGACGGAGGCCCTCGACGCGACCCGGACGCCGCGACGGCCGCCTCAGAACGTCAGCGGCCGCGCTTGACCCGACAGGCGCTCCGAGGAGCGTGTCCACTTGCGTTGCAGAAGCACGATCGCGAGCGCGCCGAGGAGGCCGAGGAGGAGCAGCAGCCCTCCCAGCGGCTGGAGCGGCGACTCGTCCGGGGTCTCGTCGAGCACGAGCGCGTCCGAGGGAGCTCCATCGACCAGGGCGACGAGCTCGGCGGCACGGCCCTCGGGAGGGCCGATGACGCCCTCGAGATCCCGGACGCGGACGAGCCGCGCGCGATGTCGCTCTGCGTATCGGAGGTGGCGGAGCTCGTCGCCACGGAACGCGAGGATCTGGTCGACCCAGCTCAGCAGGTCGGGGCTCTTGGAGTACAGATACAGGGCTCGCGGTTCGAGGGTCTCGGGCTCGACCACGCTGACCGCGACGAGCGCGTCCTCCGCGGTCGGGCGCGAGGGGTCGAAGATCGGGTAGCGGGCGTCGATCTCACAGTCGGTCAGCCGAACGGGTCCCTCCACGGGGGACCGTAGCCAGGTCGCGCAGTCGACGGGCTGGGGTGCCGCGCCCAGGCGGGGCGCCACCAGGTAGAGCCCGACGAGCGCGACGACGGCGAGGGTCGCGAGCACCCCGGCGAAGACGGAGCGCGTCATCGCGGCTCCACCCAATGCGCCAGCAGCTCGTCCGCGAGCGCGTCCGGCTCCCAGACCTCCTCGCTGCTCCACACCGTGCTGACCGAGTAGGGGCGGCCTGTCTGGAACGGGCCGAGCGCGACGCGCTCACCCGCGTGATCGCCACCCGTCACCGAGAAGACGTGGACATCGAACAGCTCGCCGGCGATGTCGCGCCGCAGCGTCGCGACGAGCTCGCAGGCGCCGCCCCACCGGAAGGTGCGCCAGTCGCACAACCCCTCGGCGAGCGCACGAGACCCGCGGTGGGCCACCGGCATCCGGTCTCGGGCGTTCTCACGCGCCAGCGAGGCGAACAGCGACCAGCGACTCTCCAGCCGGCTGGCGAGTCGGGCGATCGTGGACGCCGGCACCTCGGTCCCGCGGCGCAGCAGCGCGTCCACTGCGGCGGACGCGACGCGCGGGTCCTCGTGCGTCGAGGCCTCCTCGAGCGCGTGGTCGGCGGCGCTCGTGAAGAGGCAGCCGAGGACCTGGAGCGCGCGACGCGCCTCGAGCACCGTGGCGGGCTCGTCCGTGAGGCGGGCGCGAGCGACCGCCCAGTCGAAGAGCAGCGACGCCTCGAGCGGCGCGAAGGCAGCTCGGTCCTCGCCCTGGGCGCAGAGCCCTCGCGCCACCGACCTCCCGACCCTTCGGCTCGCGTGGTCGTCGGGGAGGCGGAAGAGGACGGGCAGATAGACCGGTGCCTCGCTTGCGAGCGCGCGGAGCCGAGGGCCGTCGATGCGGACCCGGACCTCGCCCGCGTCGGACTCGAGGAGCTCCAGCGCCGTACCGAGGCCTCGGCGGTCCTGGAGGAAGTAGTCGAGGAGGCTCTCCTTTCCCCCCCGCGTGAGGCGTGGGTAGACGCGGATCAAGCGCGACTCCTCCACGAAGCCCGTCCGCGCGAGGCTGTTCGCGATCACCGAGGTGAGGAGGTCGTCGTGCTGGACGCGCGCCTCGGCGATCGCGAGCAGCTCCTCGCGCTGCTCCGAGGTCAGCCCTCCCGTGACGGCCATCTGCTCGAGGTGCGCGTGCGCGAGGAGGCGTTGGTCCGGGTCATCTCCGTTTGCGCGCTCGAGGACCTCGGCGAGCTCGTCGTCGACGATCGCCGCGCGCCGATCGGCCGCGGGCGCCAGGGTGGTCACGAGGAGCGTGGCGAGGAGGATCACGGGGCGCAGCCCGCCCGTGAGGAACGCCAGCACCGCGCCGCTCCGGACGCGGGCGTGCTCGGGACGCCACACCCCGGCCTCCTCGCGCTTGCTCACCTCGGCGAGCTCGCGCGCCCCGCGCACCATCGCGAGGATCGAGGGGATCATGAGGACGTCGCACAGGAGGCTCGTGAAGCCGAGCTTCGCGGGGCTCCACTGGTCACCGCGGGCCTCCTCGATCCCGGGGTGAAGCGCGGCCAGGCACTCCGCGCACAAGCCGCCGTCGCCGGGCTCGCTGGCCCGCTCGATGGCGCACGCGCCGCAGCGCTCCCCCTCGCTCGTCACCGCGTCCAGTGTGCCACGCGTCGGAGGGATCACGCCCGAGCCACGGGCTTCGCTCGCGCGACGTAGCCGGCCGCGCCGAGCACCAGCGCGCCGCCGACGGCGCTGAGCGCGCCGAGCGACTCGCCCCAGTACAGCCAGCCGACGAGCACCGCGACGGCCGGCTCGAGGAACGTCAGCACGGCGGCGCGCGCCGAGCCGATCCGCGCGAGGCCGTCGAGGAACAGCCACGTCGCCAGCGTCCCGCACGCCAGCGCGCCCACGACGAGCCAGGCCACGTCGCTCGCCTCGACCGTCTCGGGGAACGCGATCGCGAGCGGGACGAAGAACGTCGCGCCGACCAGCGCGTGGTAGCTCGTCGCCCGGCCGACCCCGATCCGGGCGCTGAGCGCCTTGGCCGAGAACACCGCCGTCGCGTAGCCAATGGCGCTCAGCCCGCCGAGCCCCGCCCCGAGCCAGAGCGACGCGCCGGCCTCGCCCGCCTCGATCTCCCAGGGCCTCAGCAGCAGCGCGAGCCCCACCAGCGCGACCCCCGCCGCGGCGACGCTGCCGGGCACCCGGACCCCGTCGATGCGCGGCGCGAGCCCCGCGATGATCAGCGGCGCGGTGCAATGGGTGAGCACCGCCACGGCCACCGTCGTGACCTGCATCGAGTAGAAGAACGTCCCCGCGTTGAGCGCGTCGGCGGCGCCGTAGAGGATCAAGATCGCGACGGTCTGGCGGTCCCACCGCGGGCTCCGCGGATCGAGCCGCACGAGCGGCCACGCCGTCACGCCGATCACGGCCAGCACGATCGGCGCGGTGAAGATCCCGCTCAGCCCCGTCGGTCGCAGGAACAGGCTCCACGTCCCCCACAGGATGGCCGCCATCGCCACCTGGGCCGTACCGCGTCGCCCGTCTGCGCTCATTAAGGCTCCGGACGCTACGTCGGTCGAGACGGGCCGTCACGCGAACGCGCGTCCACACCGCGTGGGACCCTGTTGGAGATACTTCCATCATGTCCGCTGGCACGCCCCTGGCGTGGGGGTTCGCCATGCCTCGCGCCTCGATCCTGATAGCCGTGCTCGTCGGCGGCTGCGCGTTCGAGGGGAGCTCGCTCGACTTCACCATCGATCCCGCCGCCGCGACCCGCTGCGAAGAGAGCGCCACCCACGTCCGCTGCGACCACGCGACCGTGACCATCGCGACGGGGGCCTTCGGCTGGGCCGCGCGCGAAGTGCACCTCATGCACCCGGTGGGGGAGCCGCCCGCGTCGGGCTGGCCCACCGTCGTGCTCTTCCAGGGCTCGTTCTACTCGGCCGAGGGCTTCTTCGAGGGCGACGTCGACGGGGACTTCGGCGAGCTCAACCAGGCGAGGGTGGTGGCCCGCCTCCTCGACGCGGGCTTCGCCGTCATAGCGCCCGAAGCGCGCTACGACGGCGCGACCTACTGGGACACCAACGTGGTGCCGTACGACTTCGCGTGGGACGCGTCCGAGGACCACCAGCTCATGGTCGAGCTCTTCGCCGCGATCGACGGCGGAACGCTCGGCCCGCTCGATCCGACCCAGCTCTACGCCGCGGGCATCTCGAGCGGCGGCTACATGACGAGCCGCATGGCCGTCAGCTACGCGGGCCGGTTTCGGGCGCTCGCGATCGAGTCCGCGTCCTACGCGACGTGCAGCGGCGCGCTCTGCGTGATCCCGGAGCTCCCGACCGACCACCCGCCGACGCTGTTCCTCCACGGCGCCGACGACGTGGTCGTGCCCGTGTGGACCGCGACGGACTACGCGAACGCGCTCGACGCGCAGGACACCCCGACGCGCGTGGTGATCGCGGAGGGCGTGGGCCACGAGTGGCTCGACGCCGCCCCCGACGCGCTCGTCGACTGGTTCACCGCGCGATAGCGCGCGCTCACCACGGGCAGGGTCCGCATGCGAAGCCGTCTACGCACCGCGTAGGCCGCTTCGCGGCTCTCCGTGGCCCCAATTCACAGCGTGAACCTCCAGGTTCACGTCGTTCCGGCCGGGTGGCCGGAGTTCGCATTCGAGCGGGGCTGGTCCAGCGGTTGCACAGCATCCAGCCGTGGCGACCGCCATCGACGAAGACCGAGCCCGGGACGGAGCGCACGAGATCGCGCTCGAGGCCGGCCGCCTCCTCATGGAGGGCTTCCGGGGGGCGACCGGCGCGCGCGCCAAGGGGGAGGGTGGCGATCTCGTCACCGAGTACGACGAGCGCTGCGAGGCCCTGCTCCGCGATCGCCTCGGCGCCCTGTTGCCCGAGGCCGCGTTCGTCGGCGAGGAGAGCGGGGGCAGCGCCGCCGGGCTGGCCTGGCACGTCGACCCGATCGACGGCACCGGCAACTACGCGCACGGTCACCCCTGGTTCTGTCTGTCGATCGGGCTCTGGTCCGACGAGGGCCCCGTCGCCGGGGTCATCCACGCGCCGGCGATGGGGCTGACCTACGCCGCCGCGCGCGGGCGAGGGGCGCGCCGGAACGGCCAGGCCATCGCCGTCTCGGAGACGGCGGGCCTCGACGCGGCGCTGCTCGCGACGGGTTTTCCTCACGATCGCGCGACGAACCCGGACAACAACTACGCCGCGTTCGTCGCGCTGGACGCCCGCAGCCACGGCGTCCGCCGATGCGCGGCGGCCGCGCTCGAGCTCGCGATCGTCGCCGACGGCGGCTACGACGGGTTCTGGGATCGAGGGCTCTCGAGCTGGGACGTCGCCGCGGCGGTGTGCCTGATCGAAGAGTCCGGCGGACGGGTGACGCACCTCTCGGGGGCTCCGTTCGCGCTGGCGGCGAAGGTCGACATCCTCGCCAGCAATGGCCGCTTACACGACCCCTTGAAGGATGCGCTCAGTCACGTCCGCGCCTTGCCACCCCATGACGGGGTGCAATAGTCGGCCGATTTCCGTCCGCAGCCGAGCTGGCGTCACCTCGTCGAACGAGGCATAAGCCGCTCCGCCGGGCGGACCCGGGAGGACCTCTCCGATGCAGAGCAGTGAAGCCGTTGAGCCCGAGCAATCCACTGGCAGCGCGCCGCCGCCGCCCGTGACCGCTGCGCCGGTGACCGCCCCTAGCGCGGCCGCCGCGCCGCGCCTGAACGGCAAGCCCGCCAACGGCCAGCGCCCGCACATCGATCCCGACCGGCCCCTCAAGCGCACCATCTACCCGCCCGTCGTCGGGCAGGCGTTCCGGATGACCGCCGAGGTCCGCGTCAAGATGTGGGACCGCGCGCTGCGCCGCGTCCGCCAGACGCAGGAGAGCACGCTCCTCGACTTCGTCGGCCACGCCGCGCAGACCGAGTACGGCAAGCGCTACGGCTTCTCGACGATCCGTCGCTACGAGGACTACCGCTCGCGCGTCCCGGTCGGCGACTACGACTCCTTCTCGCCCGCCATCGAGCGCATGCGCGCCGGCGAGAGGAACGTCCTCGTCCCCGAGCTCATCAAGTACTTCGGCAACAGCTCCGGCAGCTCGACCAAGGGCAAGGCGAAGTTCCTCCCCATCGCCGAGCGCCAGATCAAGTACCAGCGCGGCAGCGCGGCGGACTCGCTCTACCGCTACCTCGTGTGGCGCGGCGAGAGCGACTTCACCACCGGCTACACGCTCGGCCTGTTCCCGCCGACGACCATGAAGAAGGACGGGCCGACGTGGATCACCACGAACCCGTCGCTCCAGTCGATCAAGATGCCGGCGTTCGCGAAGCCGGCGCAGCTGCCCGACCCCGAGATCCGCGAGATCGAGGACTACGACCTCAAGCTCGAGCGGATCGTCGAGCGCTACTTCGACCACGACATCCGCGCGGTCGCCGGGACCACCTGCTGGTTCTCGCTTCTGTTCGACAAGCTCCTCGACCTCGCGCGCGAGAAGAAGGGCTACCAGGTCGACAGCGTCCGGGAGATCTGGCCGAACCTCCGCGTCCTCGTCGGCGGCGGCGTCAGCGCCGATCCCTACCTCCCCGTCATCCGGGAGCGCATGGGCCGCGACGACGTCGTGCTCGTCGACACCTACAACGCGACCGAGGGCGGCATCTTCGCCACCTCCGACCACAGCGGCGAGCCGGGCATGCTCATGGTCCCCGACCGCGGCGTGTTCTTCGAGTTCGTCCCGATCGAGGAGGTCGACGAGGCCTGGCCGACGCGCGTCCCCCTCTGGGAGGTCGAGAAGGACCGGCTCTACGCGATCCACGTGACGACCCCGAGCGGCCTCTACAGCTACCGCCTCGGCGACCTCGTCCGGTTCCCGTCGACCGACCCGCTCCGCATCGAGTTCGCCGGCCGCCTCAGCGGCTGCCTGAGCACGACCCAGGAGCTCACGACCCACGTCGAGATCCAGCGCGCCGCCGAGGCCGCGCTGGCCAAGACGGGCACCCGCAGCCTCGACTACGGCTGCGCCGCGGACGTCGGCGTCGAGGGCACGGCCCGGTCGCGCTACGTCCTCTTCGTCGAGTTCTCGGGCGAGCCGCCCGCGGACGCGTCGGCGTTCATCCGCACCTTCGACGCCGCCCTGTGCGAGCAGAACCGCGTCTACCGCGAGCACCGCGACGGTGACCTCGCGATCCTCGAGCCGGAGCTGGTCGCGTTGCCGGCCGGCTCCGTTCGGCGCTTCATGACCGACATCGGCAACCGAAGCGTGCAAACCAAGTTCCCCCGGATCCTCGACGACGAGCGCAAAGCAATCCTCCGCTCGTACGTCCGCTGATCCGTCGTTTGTTCAAAAGAAGAGAGAGCTGACACCATGCAGAACAAGCTCGGCGTAGTCGTCATTGGCGTGAACGGCGCCGTGTCCTCCACCCTGATCGCCGGCGCGCGCCTGATGGCAGCCGGACTCGCCCCGCGCCTCGGCATGCTTACCGAGCCCGGCGAGAACCCGGCCCCCGGCGAGCAGATCACGGACTTCCTCAGCTTCCCGAAGATCGACGAGATCGTCTTCGGCGGCTGGGACATGGCCTTCAAGAACGTCTACGAGGCGGCCAAGCACCACAACGTGTTGCCGCTCGCGCAGCTCGACAAGATCAAGGGCGAGCTCGAGGGCATGAAGCCCTGGCCGGCCGTCTTCAGCGGCGAGTACGCCGAGAACTGCAAGGGCGAGAACATCGTCACCGCCAAGGACTTCCGCGGCGAGCTCGACCACATCTCGGGCTGCATCGAGAAGTTCAAGGCGGACAACGGCTGCGACCGCGTCGTGATGGTCAACCTCGCGTCGACCGAGCGCTGGATGGAGCTCGCGGACGTGCACAAGTCGTTGTCGGCCTTCGAGAAGGGCCTCGACGGCAACGACCCGAACATCTCGCCGGCGATGCGCTACTTCTACGTGGCCAACAAGCTCGGCTGCCCGTACGTCAACTTCGCCCCGAGCCTCACGAACGTGCCGGCGCTCGAGGAGATGGCCAACGAGCTGGGCAACCCGTACGCGGGCATGGACGGCAAGACCGGCCAGACGCTCCTCAAGACCGCGCTCGCCGCGATGTTCAAGGTCCGGAACATCAAGGTCGAGGGCTGGTACTCGGTGAACTTCCTCGGCAACAACGACGGCCTCATCCTCGACTCGCCGAGCAGCAACAAGACCAAGGTCCTCTCGAAGGCGGCCGTGCTCGACAGCATCGTCGGCTACCGCGTCGAGAACCACCAGGTCCACATCCACTACTACAAGCCCCGCGGCGACGCGAAGGAGGCTTGGGACAACATCGACATGCTCGGCTTCGGCGGCATCCCGATGCAGATGAAGATCAACTTCCTCTGCCAGGACTCGGTCCTCGCCGCGCCGCTCGTCATGGACCTCGTGCGTCTCTGCGACGTCGCGAAGCGCAAGGGCGAGAAGGGCATCCAGCGCCAGCTCTCGATCTACTTCAAGAGCCCCTACACCTCGCCGGGCGAGCAGGCTCAGCACAACCTGTTCGATCAGGAGACGCTCCTGCTCGACTGGGCCAAGAAGCACGCGGACAAGTAAGAGGATCCACCCTCATGTCGGCCAAGGAGCTCGCCATCTTCGGCGGGACCGCCGTCCTCACGACGGAGGATCACCGCACTTGGCCGCAAGTCGGCGACGAAGAGCGCGCCGCCGTGATGCGCGTCCTCGATCGAGGCGTGCTGAGCGGCGGTGACGCGCCCGAGGCGCGCGCGTTCGAGCGCGAATTCGCGGCGCACGCGGGGACCAAGCACGCGCTGTTGACCCACTCGGGCACCAGCGCGCTGCAGGTCGCCGTGGCCGCCGTGGGCGTGGAGGCGGGGGACGAGGTGATCGTCCCCTCCTACAGCTTCGTCGCCACCGCCCTCGCGGTGATGAGTCAGGGAGGCATCCCCCGCTTCGTC
This sequence comes from Sandaracinaceae bacterium, assembly GCA_020633195.1. Classification (GTDB taxonomy): domain Bacteria; phylum Myxococcota_A; class Polyangia; order Polyangiales; family Sandaracinaceae; genus JACKEC01. The sequence continues at coordinate 175,153 of JACKEC010000024.1, forward strand.
GACGTGAAGGAGGACACCGGGAACATGGATCCCGCCCTCCTCGAGGCGGCGATCGGGGAGCGGACGCGGGCGATCATGCCCGTCCACGTCCACGGCTGCCCGGCCGACATGGCCGCGATCCGAGCGATCGCGGACGCCCGGGGCCTCGTCGTCATCGAGGACGCCGCGCAGGCGCACCTCGCGACCTACCAGGGCGAACCGGTCGGCTCGCTCGGGGCGGCCGCGGGCTTCTCGCTGCAGTCGAGCAAGAACCTCTCGGCGGGCGAGGGCGGCGTCTTCACGACGAATGACGACGACCTCATGGAGCGCGCCAACCAGGTCCGGAACTTCGGCCAGGACATCCCGCTCGCCAGCCGGGACGGCTACGACCCGACGCGTCCGCTCGACGGCAGCCGCGCCCACGTGAGCCTCTTCCCCGGCCACATGTTCCGCGGCAACGAGATGATGGCTGCGTTCGCGCGGGCGCAGCTCGCGAAGCTCCCCGAGCGCACGGCGGCCTCGCAGGCCAACGCGCGGCGGCTGAGCGAGGCGCTCGCGGAGCTGCCCGGCATCACGCCGCCGCACGTCCCGGAAGATCGCCAGAGCGTCTTCCACAAGTACCGTGTGCGCTTCGATGCACAGGCGGCGGGCATCGATCTTCCCGCCCGGGCCCTTCGAGGCGCGCTCAAGGACGCGCTGAACGCCGAGGGCGTCAACGCGGTGCTCTGGCAGGACCACTCGCTGCCCGAGCACCCGCTCGTCAGCAAGCTCGAGGGGTACGGCCACGGCTGGCCCTTCAGCGCGGGCGCCTCCCCCGACGCGTTGCGCGCGAGCTATGCGTCCGCCAACTTCCCGAGAACGCGGGCGCTCCTCGACTCGTCGATCGTTCTGTTCTCCCAGACTCGACCCCTCATCGCGCAGACGGCGGAGGTGGTCGACCGGTACGCCGAGGCGTTCCGGAAGGTCTGGGCGCAGCGCGACCGGTTGGTCGAGATCGCTCACGCGACGAGCTGAGGCGCGCCTCTGGCCCGTCGTTCGCAAGGTCCCCGCTGCATGTCCGAACCGAACGAATCCGAGAAGAGCCGCTGGGATCGCGTGAAGGCGATCGGGCGCTGGCTCCTGCTCGCGCTCGGCGTCGGCGCGGTCGTCTACCTCGTCTACGACGCGGGCCCCGACCTGGTGTGGCGCACGCTCGTGGCGGCGGCGGTGTTCCTGCCGTTCGTCGCGCTCGGGGAGATCGGCTTCATCGGGATGGACGTGCTGTCCCTGCGCCTGATGTTCGGCCGCCACTCGGCGCGGGTGCCCGCCTCGGTGTGGCTCCGCTCCGCGCTGATGGCCTACGGGATCATGATCCTGCTCCCCGCGGGACGCGCGGGGGGCGAGGTGATGCGCGCGGCGAACCTCGCGCCCTACGTCGGGGGCCCGCGCGCGGCCGCCGGCGCGGCGCTGCTGCAGGGCGTGACCCTGTTCGGCAACACCCTGATCTCCATCCCCTGCTACATCGCGGTCGCTTGGGTCTCGAGCCCCACGTCGGTGCTCGCGCTGCTCGTGCTCGGCAACGGGGTCGTCACCGGCCTCGTCGGCGCAATGCTGATGTTCGGGGCCCGCTTCTCGCGCCTCGGCGGCTGGCTCGGCAAGCGCATCGCGGCGCTCGCGACGCACGGCGCGAGCTTCGACGCCTCGCTCCGCGAGATGCCCAAGGCGCCCGTCGGTCCGGTCGTCGCGGCGGCGCTCGGGCGCCTCTCCCAGACGGCGCAGTACGGCGTGATCCTGCTCGCCGTGGGCGGCTCGCTGACCTTCGGGAACGCGCTCATCGCGCAGGCGATCCACCTCGTCGGCGCGGGCCTCGGCGACATGGTCCCGAACCAGGCCGGCATCACCGAGACGGCCTACCGGCTCAGCGCGTCGTTCGCGCCGACGCTCGGGCTGCACGACGCCGCCGCGCAGATGATCTCGATCGCGCTCATCCATCGCGTGGTGCAGTTCACCCTCGCCGGCGTGAGCCTGGCGGTGGGCGCGATCTGGAAGCCGGCCGAAGCGCTCGAGGAGCAGCCGGCCGGCGCATGATGAATCGGCTCCCGGAGAAGCTGGCGCGGTGGCAGCTCGAGCGACCGTGGGCGTTCGTGCTCGTGTCGTTCGTGCTCGGCGCGATCGGGCTCGCGCTCGTCGTGGGCGTCCCGGGCCTCGGCGACGGCCTCACGCTCAACAGCGACTTCACCGCGATGCTGCCGCGGAGCGCGCAGAGCGTCCGCGACCTCGACGAGATCAGCGAGCGCTTCGGCGGTCAGACCGCGCTCGTCATCACCGTCGAGTCCGAGTCGGACCTCGAGGCGGCCCAGCGGTTCGTCCACGACATCGTCCCGCGCATCCGGGAGATGCGGGACCTCAAGGTCTCGGCGGTCGACTGGAACATCCAGGACTTCCAGGACTTCGTCGATCACAACGGGCACCTCTACGCCGAGCGCGAGGACCTCGAGGCGATCCGCGACACGCTGTCGGCGCGCCTCGAGTACGAGCGCGCGCGCGCCAACCCGTTCTACATCGACCTCGACGACGCGCCGCCAGATCCCCGAGAGACCATCGATCGCATCCGCGCCGACGCCGAGACCGCGCGCGGCGACATGCAGGCGCGCTTCCCCGACGGGTACTTCCAGCACCCGCGCCGGAACCTGATCCTGTTCGCGGTCCACACGAGCATCCGCGGCGGCGAGCTCGCCGAGACCGAGGCGCTCGTGACCGCGATCCGCGCGGCCGCGGACGACCTCGACATGTCGAGCTACGCGGGCGACCTCGAGATGCACTTCGGGGGGACGCTCATCGAGGCGCAGTACGAGACCGAGTCGCTCGTCGCCGCGGTCCGCAACGCGACCATCCTGACGGTCGCGCTGGTGATGCTCGCGATCTGGGTCTTCTTCCTGCGCATCCGTCCCATCCCGCTGCTCACGCTGGCGCTCGTCCCCCCGGTGCTGCTCACCTTCGGGATCGCCGAGCTCACCGTCGACTACCTCAACGCGTCGAGCGCCTTCTTGAGCGCCATCGTCGTGGGCAACGGCATCAACCCGAACGTCATCTGGCTCGCTCGCTACTTCGAGGCGCGCCGCGAGGGCCAGACGCTCGAGCAGGCCCTGCACACCTGCAACGTCGGTACGTGGAAAGGCACGTTGACGGCGTCGCTCGCCGCCGGCGTCGCCTACGGGTCGCTGATGACCACCGACTACCGCGGCTTCCGGGACTTCGGGATCGTCGGCGGGACGGGGATGCTCCTCTGCTGGATCGCCGCCTACACGCTGCTCCCCGCGCTGACCGTGGTCTTCGAGCGCTGGCGGCCCCTCGAGTTCACCCGGGCCAAGCGCTACAAGGGCTTCTACGGGGTCCTGTTCGCGCGCATCGCGCTCGGCTCGCCGCGCGCCGTGCTCGTCGGCTCCGGGATCCTCACGCTGCTCTCCGCGGGGCTCGTCGTGTGGGCCGTCGCCAACGACCCGCTCGAGTACGACTACAGGAACCTCCGCTCCGATCGCGATCCCGACAGCGAGGTCGAGCAGGTCCTCGAGGCGTCTCGCGAGATCCTCGACGACACCTCGAGCGGCAGCGGCCTCGCGGTCCTCGCCCCCTCGCGGGCGGCCGCGATCGGCTTCCGGGACTACCTCGAGACCCACCGCGCGGACTACCCGAACGCGTACGGCGAGATCACCTCGGTCGAGGACCTCCTGCCCACCGACCAGGAGGCCAAGCTCCCGATCATCCGCGAGCTGCGCGAGCTGATGCTCGAGATCCGCCCGCACGTCGACGCGGAGCTGCAGGCCACGATCGACGAGCGCATGCCCCCGGAGGACGTCGCGGCGGTCACGCCGGCCGACCTCCCTCAGAGCGTCGCGCGCCCGTTCACCGAGCGGGACGGATCGCGCGGTCGGCTGCTCGTGATCGAGCACAACCTCGAGGAGAACAACTGGGACGGGCTCTACATCGCCCGCTGGGCCGCGGCGGCGCGCTCGCTGCGCGCGGAGGGCGCGGACGGCCCGCCGCCGGTCGCCGGCACCGCGGTGGTGTTCTCCGACCTGATGCAGCAGATCTGGGACGACGGCCCGCGCGCGATCGGGGTGGCGTTCCTCGCGACGGTGCTGCTCCTGACCGTCACCTTCCGGCGCCACAAGACCCGCTGGCTCACCCTCGCGACGCTCCTGGTGGGGATCCTCTGGATGGCCGGGACCATGGCCGCGTTCGGGATGCGGCTGAACTTCCTGAACTTCGTCGCGTTCCCCATCACGTTCGGCAACGGCGCCGACTACGGCGTCAACGTGATGCGACGCTACTCCGACGAGCTCCAGCGCGCGGGCGCCGGCCCCATCGACGCGATCCGGTCGGCGGTCGAGGGGACGGGCGGCGCCGTCATCCTGTGCTCGCTCACCACCATCATCGGCTACATCTCGATCTACACGAGCAGTAACCAGGCGCTGAACTCGTTCGGCGCGGCGATGGCGATCAGCGAGGCGACGTGCCTCGCGGTCGCGGTGCTGGCCCTGCCGGCGACCCTCTTCTTGATGGCCCCGCGGGCGCCGTCTCCACGCGCCGTGGTGCCGACGGAAGACGCCCAGGCCTCCAACGTGTAGGATCCGGTCCCGGTTTGGGGAACAAGGTCAAGGCGGCCAGGGTAGGGGCGCTGGTGCTGGCTGCGATCGTCGGCGCCTTCGTCGTCTGGCGCCTGGTCGACGAGTCCGCCTCGAACACCGAGGGCTACCGGGTCTACACCTACCTCGACAACGCCCACGGCCTGATCACCAAGAGCCGGGTGACGGTCGCGGGCCTGCCGGTGGGGACCATCGACGGGATCCGCCTCGAGAACGTCCGCGTCCGCGATCTGCCGTGCGAGCCGGACCTGACCGTCGACGAGGACCTCTACACCACCGTCGCGCGCGTCGACCTGGTGATGCAGGAGGGCGTCGAGCTCTACGCCGACGCGACCGTCTCGCGTCGCTCCGCGTCGCTGCTCGGCGAGTACATCATGGCGGTCAACCCGGGTTCGCCGAGCGCGGTGCAGCTCGGGGACGGCGATCGCATCTGCAACGTCATCCACTCCTCGGACACCTCGGACCTCGTCGCGGATCTCGGCGCGGTGGCGCAGTCCGTCCGTCGCGTCGCGGAGCAGGTGGAGCGCACCTTCGGCACCGACGAGGGCGGCCGCCAGATGCAGTCGGCGTTGCGCAACCTCACCGAGGCGCTCGAGGCGGTGAACCGGACGATCCAGGCCAACGAGGCCGCGGTCACGCACACCCTCCAGAACATCGACTCGATCACGACCAACGCGGAGCCCGAGCTCGCCCGCATCCTCGCGAACATCGAGGCCGTCACGCGCGACATGCGCTCGATCATCGAGCACAACCGGGACGGGCTCGACGAGGGCGTCGGCGAGGTCGGGCCGACCATCGCCTCGATCAACCGCGCCTCGCAGCAGCTCGAGCGCGTGCTCGAGGACGTGGGCGAGATCACCGAGCGCACGGCGGCGGGGGAGGGGACGATCGGCCGGCTCACCTCCGACGAGCACCTCATCGACGAGGCCGAAGAGACGATCGAGGGCATCAACACCTTCGTCGGCGGCCTCTCGCGCCTGCGGACGATCGTGGGCCTGCGGTCCGAGTACCTGTTCCTGGCGAACGCCTTCAAGAACTACATCGAGATCCGGCTCGCCCCCGGCGAGGACCGCTACTTCCTCATCCAGCTCATCGACGATCCCCGCGGCCGGACCCAGTTCACGACCACGCAGGTGCGCACGAGCCCGCCGCGGGAGGGCGACCCGCCGTTCTACGAGGAGGTCCGCGCGACCACCTCGGAGCAGCTGCTCTTCTCCCTCCAGCTCGCCAAGCGCCTCTACTTCATGACGTTCCGGTTCGGGATCCTCGAGAGCTCGGGCGGGATCGGCGTCGACCTCCACTTCTTCGACGACCGCCTCGAGATCAACGCGGACCTGTTCCGGTTCGGCGATCAGACCTTCCCGTCGCTCCGCGTGCGCCTGAGCTACGAGATCGTGCGGACCCTGTTCGTCCTCGGCGGCGTGGACAACATCCTCAACGCGGACCCCAGCGTTCCGTCCCAGAACGGCGCGGACTTCTTCCTCGGCGCGATGCTCCGCTTCGACGATCGCGACCTGGTCGGGCTGCTGCCCTTCCTCGGCGGGCTCGCCGGAGGCTTGAACTGATGGTCCGCGCTCGATCGCCCCGGCGAGAAATACGCGCGGCCCGGAGCGCGTAGGGGAGACCGATGGGGATCACCGACGGGGCCAAGTCCGTCGCGGGCAAGGCGGCGCACGGCACGAAGGCCGCCGCCGTGGCGGTCGCGGGCGGCACCAAGGCGGTGGCCGTCGGTTACTGGCGTGGCCTCACGTACCCCTTCAAGGGCGTCAAGTTCGTTTTCTTCCAGCACCCGGGGCTCGTCCGGTTCTGGATCTTCCCGATCCTGATCACGGGGGTCTTCCTCGCGGCGACCACTTGGGTGGGCTGGAACAGCTACGAGGGGATCACGAACGCCATCTGGCGCGATCCCACGGCCGCGCCGGTGCTCCAGAAGACGATCCCCGGCGGGCTGAGCAAGGACAAGCACCACGACAAGCGGCTGACGGTCAACGACCACGACTGGCTCGACGTCACGGGGCACTGGGTCCACGCGACGTTCGGGATCCTGATCCTCCTCTTGATCTGGGGGCTCGGGATCATCGCCGCGATCTTCCTGACCAACGTCTTCGCGGCCCCCTTCAACGACCTGCTCAGCGAGGAGGTGGAGCGACTAGCCACGGGCCGAGAGGGCCCGCCGTTCAGCCTCCAGATCCTCATGCGCGACTCCGTGCGCACGGTGGGCCTCGAGGCGCTCAAGCTCGGGGTCTACCTGATCGTCATGGGGCCGCTCGCCGTCGCCTCGAACGTCGTGCCGGGCATCGGGCACTTCCTCTACAGCATCTTCGGCTTCCTCTTCACCGCGATGTACTTCGCCATCGACTACATCGACTGGCCCGCGTCGCGCCGGAACCGCAGCACCTCGTACCGCTTCGGCATGTTGAGCGAGCACTTCCTCCCGATGTTCGGCTTCGGGACCGGGGTCTGGCTCTTCCTCTTCATCCCGCTGCTCAACCTGCTCTTCATGCCGGCGGCGGTCGCGGGGGGCACGCTGATGTTCCTCGATCTCGAGGGCGAGGGGCCGGAGGCGGCGGCGGCGAACGTCTGAATATTTTTCGACGTTTGCCGTCGATATGCCCCGAAGATATCCTCCCGCCAGGTCGGAGGGGCCCATGAAGAGAAACACGGTCATCAGTCTCACCGTGCTGGCGAGCGCGCTCTGTTTGCTCGCCGTCAGCGTGGACGCCCAGCGCGGTCGTCGTGGTCGTCGCCGAGGTGGCGCAGCCGCCACGCCCGCACAGCAAGCCGCTCCGCAGAGCGCCGCCATCGCCGAGTCGCTCGGCGAGCTGCGGTGGGGCATGGAGCCGCAGCAGGTCCACGCGTACTTCCGTACGCAGATCGAGAACACGTACCGGCCGCGCCTCGCGAAGGCGCCCGGGACGATCGAGGAGGACCGCATCCGTCGCGAGATGTCCGACGAGATCCGGCGCCTGCGCGAGAGCTACGTGCGCTTCGAAGGCACGCGGACCGGCTGGGACCTGAGCTTCCTGCGGGGCGAGTTCACCCACGGCAACCGCGAGTCGATGCTCGTCTACAGGGACGGAAACTCCCAGAATTTCTACTTCTTCATGAGGGGCCGCCTCTGGAAGTGGTACAAGGCCTTCGACGCCAGCGTCTTCCATGGCCAGACCTTCGAGCAGTTCGCGGGCGCCGTGCAGGGCCGGTTCGGCGAGGCCGCCGATCGCTCCGGGACGCTCGTCGAGGGTGGCCCGCGCCAACGCTGGCTCGAGTGGCAGGACTCGACGACGCGCCTGCGCGCGATCGACCAGACGCAGTTCTACGGGTTCTACTGCCTCGTCTTCGAGGACAAGGGCACGCTGTCCCGGCTGAGCGAGCTGCGCACCAACACGCAGCAGCCGGGCGGACAGGGTGACCACGCGCTCGTCGAGTCGGTGCTCCTCCCGGCCGACGGCGAGGCGCCCGCGGGCGACGGCAACGCGGACATCGCCGACCGGATCACGGGGAACATCCGCCGCAACCAGCAGGCGCCCGAAGGCACGCCCGCCCGCGGCTCGAGCGGGGCCCGCGGCTCGAGCGGCTCCTCCGGCTCGAGCGGCTCCTCCGGCTCGTCCGGGTCGAGCTCGAGCGGTCGCCGTGGATCGAGCTCGAACGACCCGCTCGATCTCTCGGATCTCTGAGCGCCGCCTCTGTTAGACTTCGCCGTGGAGGAGCCGGTGCTCCTCCGCGGGATACCCGGTTGCCGCGCTTTCGACTCCGCTTCTTGCTGCAAGAGTTCGATCTGGTCGGACCCGAAGTGGTGCTCGGCCGGAGCCCGGACTGCCACATCACGATCGAGGATCCGCTGATCAGCCGGCGCCACGCCCGCATCGCGATCCACGACGACGTGGCCACGGTCGCCGACCTCGGCTCCCGCAACGGCGTCCGGGTCAACGGCCGCAGCATCGACGGAGAGACGGAGCTCAAGGACGGCGATCGCGTCCGCCTCGGGACCCAGGAGCTCCTGTTCTCCGTCGTCCGGCGCAAGGACCGCCCCGCTCGCCCCACGGGCTACATGCGGGTCTGTCACGCGTGCGGGACGCCGTACCCGGAGGGGAGCCCCGCGTGCCCACACTGCGGCGCGCCCGCCCTCGAAGAGGAGGACACGGTCAGCGGCATGATGGTGGAGTCTCGCCGCAACTGGACGTTCCAGCTCCTCGGCGAGGTCATCGAGCGCGCGCTGAGCACCAGCCGCGCCGCCGAGGCCGACCGCCTGATGCGCCGCGCGGCCAAGGAGGTCGACGATCGCCTCGCCGCGGGCGAGCGGCTCGACACCGACCACATCTCCATGATCTCGAGCTTCGCGGTCCGCCTCGCCCGTCTCCTCGGCGGCAGCGAGTGGGTCGCGTGGGCGCTCACGCTCCACCGGCGTCAGGGCAAGATGCTCGCGGACGAGGTCATCGATCGGCTCGAGGAGCTCGATCTGGCCGCGCTCTCCGACGTCCCGCCCGTCCTCGACAGCTACGTGAGCTGGTACAAGACCAAGCCGCCTCCGGCGCCCTCGCCGGACCTGTCGCGGCTCGCGCGCCTCGAGCAGCTCCTGTCCGCCTGACGCGGCTCAGGCGCCGACGACGCGCTCGATGCCCTCGAGGCGTCGGACCTGGAACTGCTGCGCGATGGAGAGCGTCGCCTGGCGGGCGCGGAGGTTCTTCATGTAGCTGCGGAGCGCCGGGCCGCCGGGGTAGCGGATCTGCCGGACGAGCTCGTGCAAGCGGTCGATGACGTCGGGGTCGATGAGCGCCTCGCAGGCGTCGTGCATCTCGAACACCCAGTCCACCCACGAGCCCTTGCGCATGCCCGACGCGAGCTGGAGCGCGTACTGCGTCGCGATGAGCAGCTTGTCGGGGGCCGGCTTGCGACCCCCCGCCCGGACCTCTTCGAGCATCTGCTTGAGCCGCCGCCCCAGCATCCGCTC
>JACKEC010000025.1 GCA_020633195.1 Sandaracinaceae bacterium
CGCCACTGGTCGTACTCGTCGCCGTCGTCGACGAGATCGCCCGGGACGAGCACGAACCCGAGCCCGTCGTCGGGCAGCGCGTGGCCCTCGGCCGCGAGCAGCGCGAGGATGCCCTCGCGGATCACCTGGCCATAGACCTCGGGGTTCGCCCGATCGATCTGCATGTCGGACATCGCGGCGAGCCGGAAGGTCACCTCGTCGACGCGCGCGGGCGCCGTCGTGAAGTGGAACGGCTCGCTCACCGCGGCGCCGGTGCGCACGCGGTAGTGGTAGCGCGTGGCCGGGAGGAGCCCCGTCAGCTCGACCTCGTGGACCCGGTTCGTCCCCTCGCTCGGGATCGACCCGCCCGTCGCGCTCTGTCCGAGGGCGTCGGTGGCTCCCCACTCCACGACGCTCTCCTCCCCGCCGGTGGTCTCCCACAGGATCCACGCCGAGCTCGTCGTGACGTCCTGGACGTACGGGCCGACGTGCAGCTCCTGAGCGCTCGCGGGGGTGGCGAGCGCCAGGAGGACGACGAGGAGGGCGGCGACGGCTCGCGTGCTCACCTCGACGAGCGTACCCGCTCCGGGCCGGCGGCGCTCCAGACGCGAGCCCGACCCCGAGACGGCGCTACGCGAGCGCGTCGAGGATCCGGTCGGTCATCGCCTCGGTGCCGAGGTCGCCGCCGAGCTCCGTCGTCAGGGCGCCGGCGCCGAGCGCGCGCTCGATCGCCGCCTCGATCGCGGCGGCCGCGTCGGGGCGGTCGAGGCTGTGGCGGAGCATCAGCGCCGCGCTCGCGATGGTCCCGACCGGGTTGGCGATGCCCTTGCCCGCGATGTCGGGCGCCGAGCCGTGGATGGGCTCGTACAGCCCGCGGGTCCCGTCGCCGACGGAGGCGCTGGGCAACACGCCGAGCGAGCCCGTGAGCGCCGCGGCCTCGTCGGTGAGGATGTCGCCGAAGAGGTTCGAGGTGACGATGACGTCGAATTCCCGCGCGTGGGTCAGCAGCCGCATCGCGCACGAGTCGACGAGCTGGTGCTCCAGCGTGACCTCCGGGTGCTCGGCGCACACCTCCTCGGCGGTCTCGCGCCAGAGGCGGGAGCTCTCGAGCACGTTGGCCTTGTCGACGCTCGTGACCTTGCGTCGTCGGCCCTCGGCGAACCGGCACGCGAGCTCGACGACCCGAGCGATCTCCGTCCGCGAGTAGCTCATCGTGTCGAACGCCCGCACCTCGCCGGACTCGGTGTCGCGGCCGCGCGGGCTGCCGAAGTAGATCCCCCCGGTGAGCTCGCGGACCACCAGGAAGTCCACCCCCGCGACCCGCTCCGGGCGCAGCGGGGAGCGCGCCGCGAGCGCCTCGATCACGCGGACCGGGCGCAGGTTGGCGTAGACCCCGAGCGCGCTCCGCAATCGCAAGAGGCCTTGCTCCGGCCGGACGGCCGCGCGGGGGTCCGACCACTTCGGTCCGCCCACCGCGCCGAGGATCACCGCGTCCGCGCCGAGGCACGCCTCGAGGGTCCGCGGCGGGAGCGGATCCCCGCCCTCGTCGATCGCCGCGCCGCCGATCGCGTGCGTCTCGTACGCGAGGTCCGGCGCGACCGCGTCGAGCACCCGCCGCGCCGCGCCGACCACCTCGGCGCCGATCCCGTCACCCGGCAACAGAACGATCATGACGCCTCCGATCGCTGCCCACGCAGCATCGCCAACCCGTGCTCGAGCCCGTCGACGAGCGCGCCGCGGGCCGCCTCGATCACGTTGTCCGACACGCCCACGGTGCCCCACGCGTGGCCCCCCGCGGAGTGCTCGATCCACACCCGCACGCGCGCGTCGGTCCCCGCGTCTCCGTCCACGATCCGCACCGCGAAGTCGGTCAGGTGGATGCGCGCGACCTCGGGCACGACGGGCTCGAGCGCCTTGCGCAGCGCCTCGTCGAACGCGGCCACCGGCCCGTGCCCCGCGCCGACGGTGTGGAAGACCTTGTCGCCGACCTTGGTCTGCACGGTGACCTCCGCGTAGGGTAGCTCACCTTCGCCCCGGCCGACCTGCACCCGATAGCGGACCACGTCGAAGGGCCGCCGGTAGCCCGGGCGCCGCCGCTCGAGGCGCAGCGCCACCGAGCCCTCGGCGCGATCGAAGCTGTAGCCCGCCGCCTCCTCCGACTCGATCTCCGAGAGCACCTCGCGCGCCAAGGTGTCTTGCGCATTCCACCCGAGGCGCTCCGCGAACGAGAGCACGTTCGCGCGCCCGGACAGCTCGCTCACGACAACGCGCGATCGGTTCCCGACGCGGGTCGGATCGACGTGCTCGTAGGCCCGCGGGCTGCGCCGGATCGCCGAGACGTGGACGCCCGCCTTGTGGGCGAAGGCGCTGCGGCCGACGTAGGGCTCGTGCGGATCCTCGGGGACGCCGGCGATCCGCGCGATCTCGGACGCGGTCGCGCTGAGGCCCTCGAGCGCGCCGTCGGCGAGGACCCGGACGCCCTGCGAGAGCTCGAGCGCGGGGGCGATCGCGCAGAGGTTCGCGTTGCCGCAGCGCTCGCCCCAGCCGTGGAGCGTGCACTGCACCTGCTGCGCTCCGGCGCGCACCGCGGCGAGGCTGTTCGCGACCGCGCAGCCGGAGTCGTCGTGCGCGTGGATCCCGACGGGGCGGCCCGCGATCTGGGCGACCTCGCGGGTGACGCGCTCGATGTCCCACGGGAAGCCGCCGCCGTTCGTGTCGCAGAGGACGACGGTGGACGCGCCGCCGTTGACCGCCGCGACGAGCGTCTGCATCGCGTAGGACGGATCGAGCGCGTAGCCGTCGAAGAAGTGCTCGGCGTCGAAGATGACCTCGCGGCCGTGCGCGACGAGGTAGGCGACGCTCTCTCGGATCATCGCGAGGTTCTCGTCGGGGCTGACGCGGAGCACCTCGCGGACGTGCAGCGTCGAGCTCTTCCCAAAGAGGGTGCAGACGTCGGTGCCGCACGCGAGCAGCGCGCGCAGGGACGGATCGTCCTCGGGGGCGAGGCCCCGCCGTCGGGTGGCGCCGAACGCGACGAGCTTCGCGTGGGTCCACTCGACGTCGCGGGCGCGCTCGAACAGCTCGGCGTCCTTGGGGTTGCTCCCCGGCCACCCGCCCTCGATGTAGGCGACGCCGAGGCCGTCGAGGAGCCGGGCGATCCGCAGCTTCTCGCTCGCCGAGAGGCTCACGCCCTCGCGCTGCGTGCCGTCGCGGAGGGTGGTGTCGTAGAGGTGGGTCACGCGGCGCCCCGCCTCGCTTCGAACGCCCCGATCGCGTCGCTCTTCGCCAGCAGGTAGCCGAGCGAGTCCACCCCGCCGAGGAGGCACTCGCGCGCGAAGTCGTCGATCTCGAAGCGCGCGAGGTGGTCGCGCCAGCTGACCGTCCGGCCGAAGAGGTCCACCCGGACGTCGAGCGCGGGGTTCATCTCGAGGCTCGCGAGCAGCCGCGCGTGCGCGGGCTCCTCGAGGGCCACGGGCAACAGCCCGTTGCGCTGCGCGTTCTGTCGGAAGATGTCCGCGAACGAGCGCGCGATCACGCAGCGGTAGCCCCCCGCGAGGAGCGCCCAGGGCGCGTGCTCGCGCGAGGAGCCGCAACCGAAGTTGTGTCCGGCGAGCAGGATCGAGGCTCCGTCGCGGTGGTTCAGCGGCGAGCTCGGGTCCTCGCGCCAGGCCGCGAAGAGGCCCTCGCCGAGCCCGGAGCGATCGGTGACGGTGAGGTAGCGCGCCGCGATGATCTGGTCGGTGTCGATGTCGTCGCGGACGAGCGGGACGACGCGGGAGGTGAGCTCGAGGAAGGGCTTCATCGGGAGGTCTCCAGGGTGCGAGCGTCGGTGACGACGCCGCTCACGGCGGTCGCGGCGGCGGTGAGCGGGGAGGCGAGCAGCGTCCGGCTGCCCGGCCCCTGCCGCCCTTCGAAGTTCCGGTTGGAGGTGGACACGGCGAGCTTCCCCGACGGGACCTGGTCGCCGTTCATCGCGAGGCACATCGAGCAGCCGGGCTCGCGCCACTCCGCGCCGGCCGCGGTGAACACGCGGTCGAGCCCCTCGGCCTCGGCGGCGCGCTTGACCGCGCGCGAGCCGGGGACGACGAGCGCGCGCAGGCCCTCGGGGACGCGGCGACCGTCGAAGACGGAGGCGGCCTGGCGCAGGTCGTCGAGCCGCGAGTTGGTGCAGGAGCCGATGAACACCACGTCCACGGGCTGCCCGAGCAGCGGGCGCCCGGCCTCGAGCTGCATGTAGGCCAGGGCTCGCCGCGCCGCGTCCGAGTCGGGGGCGGGCACCGGCTGGTCGACGGCCACGTTCATCGCCGGGGTCGTCCCCCAGGTGATGCGCGGCGCGACCGCGCTCGCGTCGATCGTCACCCGCCGCGCGAAGGCGGCGTCGTCGTCGGTCTTCAGCGCGCGCCACCGGGCCGTCGCCGCGTCGAAGTCCTCCGGCGCGCCGGGGCGCCCCGCGAGGTACTCGAAGGTGGTGTCATCGGGCGCGACCATGCCCGCCCGCGCGCCCGCCTCGATCGACATGTTGCACAGCGTCATACGCCCCTCCATCGAGAGCGCGCGGACGGCGTCGCCGGTGTACTCGAGGACGTGGCCGGTCCCCCCGCCGATGCCGATCTCCGCGATCAGCGCGAGGATCAGGTCCTTGCCGGTGACCCCGGGGCGCGCCGCGCCGTCGAAGCGGACCTCGAACGCATCAGGGCGATATTGCAAGAGACATTGCGTCGCGAGGACGTGCTCGACCTCGCTCGTCCCGATCCCGAACGCGAGCGCGCCGAAGGCGCCGTGCGTGGACGTGTGGCTGTCCCCGCAGACGACGGTCATGCCCGGGTGGGTCCGCCCCTGCTCGGGGGCCACGACGTGGACGATCCCGTTGTTCGGCGAGTCGAGGTCGAACAGCTCGATGCCGTGCTCGGCGCAGCGCCGCGCGAGCATCTCGAGCTGCGCGCGCCCCGCGTCCGCGACGATCTTGAGGCCCCCGGGCCGCGTGGGCGTCGAGTGGTCCATCGTCGCGAGCGTCCGCTCGGGCCGGCGCACGGGCAGGCCGCGGGCCTCGAGCCCGGCGAACGCCTGCGGCGAGGTCACCTCGTGGACGAGGTGCAGATCGATGTAGAGGATCGACGGCCGGCCCGGCGACTCGTGGACGACGTGCGCGTCCCAGACCTTGTCGAAGAGGGTGCGCGGCATGTCAGCTCGCCTTCGCCCGCGTCATGACGGGCTCCACCGCGAGCATTCGGTTGAGCGCGGAGACGTACGCGTGCGCGCTCGCGACGATGATGTCGGTGTCGGCCCCGTAGCCGTGGAACTCCCGGGCGCGCGTGGACTCGCCCCACTGCGGGTGCGTCTTGGGGTCGTGGTCGGCGCCGCAGATGCGCACGCTCACCTCCCCGAGCGCGTCGATGCCCTCGGTGACGGCGTGCACGCGGTACTCGAGGAGGCGCGGGCTCACCCCGACGATGCGGTCGATCGCGCGGAAGCAAGCGTCGACGGGGCCGCCCCCGGAGGCGGTGTAGATCTGCGCGCGCTCGCGCGGGTCGACGAGCCGCACCTCGGCCGAGGCGCCGCCGGTGCCGCACTTGATGTCGAGGCCCGTCATGCGGAAGACGCCCGACGTCTCGCCCTCGCGCGCGGCGACGAGCGCGACGAGGTCCGCGTTGGTGACGTGCTTCTTCCGATCCGCGAGCGCCTTGAAGCGCGCGAACGTCTCGTCGAGCGCGTCGTCGTCGATGGGGTGGCCGAGCTCCGCGAGCCGGACCTTGAGCGCGTGCCGGCCCGAGTGCTTGCCCATCACCAGCTCGCTCTCGGGTCGCCCGATCGTCTCGGGCCGCATGATCTCGTAGGTCTGCCGCGCCTTGAGCATCCCGTCCTGGTGGATGCCCGCCTCGTGCGCGAACGCGTTCGCGCCGACGACCGCCTTGTTGGGCTGCACCGGCATCCCGCTGAGCGTGCTCACGAGCCGGCTCGTGCGGTGGAGCTGCGTGGTGTCGATGCGGGTGTCGAGGCCGCCGAAGAAGACGCTGCGCGTGTGCAGCGCCATCACGACCTCCTCGAGCGCGGTGTTGCCCGCGCGCTCGCCGACGCCGTTGATCGTGACCTCGACCTGGCGCGCCCCCGCGGCGACCCCGGCGAGGGTGTTGGCGGTCGCCATGCCGAGATCGTCGTGGCAGTGGACCGACAACGTGACGTCCTCGATCCCGGCCACGTTCGCGCGGACCGTGCGGATGCGTCGGTCCATCTCGAGCGGCGTCACGTAGCCGACCGTGTCGGGCACGTTGAGCGTGGTCGCGCCCGCGCGGACGGCGGCGGTGAAGACCTCGCAGAGGAACCCGGGCTCCGTGCGGCAGGCGTCCTCGGCGCTGAACTCGACGTCGTCGGTCAGCTCCTTGGCGCGCGCGACCGCCTCGGCGACCTTCTGGATGACCTCCTCGCGGCTCATCCCGAGCTTGAGCTGCCGGTGGATCGGGCTCGTCGCGAGGAACGTGTGGATGCGGGGCCGCGCGGCGTCGCGCACCGCCTCGAACGCCGCGCGCAGGTCGTTCTCGTGGGCCCGCGCGAGCGCGCAGATGATCGGCGGGGCGTCGCCGTCGTTGCCGACCTCGCGCGCGATGGCCTGGACCGCGCTCAGGTCGTCGGGCGAGGCCGCGGGGAAGCCCGCCTCGATCACGTCGACCCGGAGGCGGGACAGCGCGCGCGCGATCTGGAGCTTCTCGGCCGGCGTCATGGACGCGCCCGGGGACTGCTCCCCGTCGCGCAGCGTCGTGTCGAAGACGATGACGGAGGTCATCACGGCACCTCGACCGGTGACACGAACGGCATCATCGCGCGCAGGCGCTTGCCGACCGCCTCGATCGAGTGCTCGCGCTCGGCCGCGCGGCGGCCCTCGAAGGTCGGGCGGCCCTCGGCGTTCTCGGCGATCCAGCGCTTGGCGAACTCCCCGTTCTGGATCTCGCCGAGCACCTCGCGCATGCGAGCGCGCGTCCCGTCGTCGACGACGCGCGGCCCCGAGACGTAGTCGCCCCACTCGGCGGTGTCGCTGATCGAGTACCGCATGTAGCCGAGCCCGCCGCGGTACATGAGGTCCACGATGAGCTTCAGCTCGTGGAGGCACTCGAAGTACGCGACCTCGGGCTGGTAGCCGGCCTCGACGAGCGTGTCGAAGCCCGCCTTCACCAGCTCGGAGACCCCGCCGCAGAGCACCGTCTGCTCGCCGAAGAGGTCGGTCTCGGTCTCTTCGGAGAACGTCGTCGTGAGCACGCCCGCGCGGCCCGCGCCGATCGCGCTCGCGTAGCTCAGCGCGAGCGCGTCGGCGGTGCCCGACGTGTCCTGGTGCACGGCGAGGAGCGCCGGCACCCCGCCGCCCTCCTGGTACGTCTCGCGGACCCGGTGCCCGGGGCCCTTGGGCGCGACCATCGAGACGTCGACGTCCTTCGGCGGCTCGATCGTGCCGTACCGGATGTTGAACCCGTGCGCGAACATGAGCGTGTCGCCCGGCCGCAGGTGGGGCCGCACGGAGTCGCGGAAGACCGCCGGCTGCGACGTGTCGGGGACCAGCATCATCACGACGTCGGCCCACTTCGTGGCCTCGTCCGGGGTCGTCACCTCGAGGCCGGCCTTCTCCGCGGCGGCCCAGCTCGCGGAGCCCTCGCGGAGGCCCACCTTCACGGCCACGCCGCTCTCCTTCAGGTTGAGCGCGTGCGCGTGTCCCTGGGAGCCGAAGCCGAGGATCGCCACGCGGCGGTCACGGATCAGGCTGGCGTTCGCGTCTCGGTCATATCGCATCTGAGTCATCGTCATCTCTCCCGTTCACGCGGCTTCGCGCGAGGCCTTCTCGTGCAACTGCATCTTCTCGTCGGCGCCGCGCGTGAGCGCGATGGCGCCGGTCTGGACCATCTCCCGGATCCCGTAGGGGCGGAGCAGGGCGACGAGGCCCTCGATCTTCTCGGTGGTGCCCGCGATCTCGATGATCAGCGTGTCGTGCGCGACGTCCACGACCTTTGCGCGGAAGAGCTCGCAGATCTGGAGCACCGCGGGGCGCTGCTCGGCGTCCGCGCCGACGCGGATCAGCGCGAGGTCGCGCGTCACCGAGGGGCGGCTCGTGATGTCCTCGACCGCGAGGACGTTGACGAGCTTGTAGAGGTTCGCCTCGATCAGCTTGCTCGTGCGCTCGTCCGCGGCGACGACGACGGTCATCCGCGAGACGCCGACCTCGTGGGTCCGGCCCACGTTGAGCGAGACGATGTTGAAGTCGCGGCGCCGGAAGAGCGACGCGACCCGGTTCAGCACCCCGGGCACGTCCTCCACGAGGACGGCGAAGGTTCGGAGCTCCGTCATGACCTGCTCTCTCCTCCCTGGATCGCGCCCCCTCGAGGGCGGCGGATCATGTCGGCGAGGTCGTTCCCCGCCGGAACCATCGGGTAGACGAAGTCCTCCGCCTGCACCCTGAAGTCGATCACCACGGTCCCCTCGCTCTGCCGCGCGAAGGCGACCGCGTCGGGGATCGCGTCCCGACGCTCGACCCGCCGGCCGGCGAGGCCGTGCGCCTCGGCGAGCTTGACGAAGTCGGGGCCCATCATCGGCGTCGCGACGTAGCGGCGCTCGTAGAAGAGCTCCTGCCACTGCCGGACCATGCCGAGGAAGCCGTTGTTGATGATCGCGATGTTGACCTTCAAGCCCTCTTGTCGACACGTCGACAGCTCGGGGGCCGACATCTGGAAGCCGCCGTCGCCGACCACGACCCAGATCTCGTCGTCCGGGCGGGCGAAGCGCGCGCCCATCGCGGCGGGCAGCGCGAAGCCCATCGTGCCGAGGCCGCCCGACGTGAGGAGGCTGCGCGGCCGGTCGTGCTTGTAGTACTGCGCCTCCCACATCTGGTGCTGGCCCACGTCGGAGACGACGAGCGCGTCCCCGCCCGTCAGCGCGTAGAGGTCCCCGATCACGTGGGCGCCGAGGAGCCGGCCCTCGTCCGGGATGCGCAAGACGTCGTGCGCCTCGGCGTCCGCGCGGAGCGCCCCGAGGGTGTCGTTCCACGCCGCGCGCTTCGCCGGCGCGACCCGCGGCACGAGCCGCTCGAGCACCGCGCGGACGTCGCCCACGAGCGGCAGGTCCACGCGCACGTTCTTGTCGATCTCGGCCGGGTCGAGCTCGACGTGGATCTTCCGGGCGCCGCGCGCGTAGGTCGCGAGGTTCCCCGTCACGCGATCGTCGAAGCGCATCCCGAGCGCGACGATGAGGTCGGCGCGCTGCACCGCCTCGTTCACCCACGCCTCGCCGTGCATCCCCATCATCCCGAGGTTGCGCGGGTGCGTCGCGGGGAAGCCGCCGAGGCCGAGCAGCGTGCACGCCACCGGAAGGTCCGCCCGCTCGACGAGCGCGGTGAGCGCCTCGCTCGCCTCGGCCTTGACGATGCCCTGCCCGCAGAAGAGGAGCGGGCGCTCGGCGCGGTCGATCATCGCCGCGGCGGCGTCGAGGTCGGCGTCGGTGAGCGGGCGCGCGGGCCGGCGGGCCTCGCGGCGCGGCCCCGGCTCGGTCCGCGGCGCGTGCCCGAGCTGCGCGTCCTTGGTGATGTCGACCACCACGGGGCCGGGTCGCCCGGAGCGCGCGACCTCGAAGGCCTCGCGGATCGTCGGCGCGATCTCCTCGGCCTTCGTGACGAGGTAGTTGTGCTTCGTGATCGGGAGCGTGACGCCCGTGATGTCGGTCTCCTGGAAGGCGTCCGAGCCGATCAGGCTCGAGGGCACCTGGCCGGTGATGCAGACGATCGGGGACGAGTCGAGCATCGCCGTCGCGATGCCGGTCACGAGGTTCGTCGCGCCGGGGCCCGAGGTCGCGATCGCGACGCCGACGCGGCCCGACGCGCGCGCGTAGCCGTCGGCCATGTGCGCGGCGTTCTGCTCGTGCCGGCACAGGACGTGGTGCGTGGAGTGACGCGAGAGCGCGTCGTAGGTCGGCATGATCGCGCCGCCCGGGTAGCCGAAGACGACGTCGACGCCCTCCTCGGTCAGCGTCGTCCAGATCGCGTCGGCGCCCGTCTCACCCTGGCCGTGGCCGCTCATGCTTCCTCCTGCCCGAAGGGGTCCCTCATCACGGCGCCCTGGCTCGCGCTGCCCACGAGGTGGGCGTACCGGCGGAGCCACGGGCTGTCGGTCGGCGGCGGGCGGCGGTGGAAGGCCGCCAGCCGCGCCGCGATCTCGTCCTCGTCGACGCAGAGCGTCAGCGTCTTTTGCTCGAGATCGATCGCGATCTCGTCGCCCTCGCGGACCGCGCCGATCGGCCCGCCGACGGCCGCCTCGGGGCTCACGTGCCCGATCGCCGCGCCGCGGGTCGCGCCGCTGAACCGCCCGTCGGTGATCAGCGCGACGCTGCCGCCGAGCCCCATCCCGGTCAGCGCGCTCGTCGGCTCGAGCATCTCCTGCATGCCCGGCCCGCCCGCGGGGCCCTCGTTGCGGATCACCACCACGTCGCCCGGCGCGATCGCCTTGGCGCGGATCGCCGCGACCGCCTGGTCGTGGCCCTCGAACACGCGGGCGGGGCCGCGGTGCTGCATCATCTCGGGCGCCACCGCGCCGACCTTCACCACCGCGCCCTCGGGGGCGAGGTTGCCGAACAGGATCGCGAGGCCACCACGCGGGGAGTGCGCGCTCGGGACCGGCCGGATCACCTCGCGGTCGCGGTTGGGGGAGCGCTCGAGGACCTCGGGGAGCGACGCCTCGCCGACCGTCGGCCGGTCGAGCGACAGGAGCCCCGGCACCGCGGTCAGCTCGCGCATCACTGCGGGCACCCCGCCGGCGCGGTGGAGGTCCTCCATGTGCCACTTGCCGGACGGGCTGATCTTGCACAGGTGGGGCGCGCGCGTGCTGATCTCGTCGACGCGCTCGATGGGGTAGTCGAGCCCGGCCTCGCGAGCGATCGCGAGGAGGTGCAAGACGGTGTTCGTGCTCCCGCCGAGCGCGAGGTCGACGGCGAAGGCGTCGTCGAAGGCCTCCATCGTGAGGATCTGGCGCGCGGTGAGGTCGCGCTCGATGAGCTCGCCGACGCGCGCGGCGGTGGCCCGCGCGAGCGCGTCGCGCGCGTCGGTGTTCGCCAGCGTCGTCCCGCCGAACGGCAGCGACAGCCCGAGCACCTCCGAGAGGCAGTTCATGCTGTTCGCGGTGAACAGCCCGCTGCAGCTCCCGCACGACGGGCACGCGTTGCGCTCGAGGGTGTCGAGCTGCGGCAGCCCGATCTTCCCCGAGTCGTACGCGCCGACGCCTTCGAACACGCTCGCGAGGTCGATGGCGGTGCCGTCGGGGAGGCGCCCCGCGGGCATCGGGCCGCCGGCGACGAAGATGGCGGGCACGTCGAGGCGCGCCGCCGCCATCAGCATGCCGGGCACGATCTTGTCGCAGCTCGCGATGCACACCATCGCGTCGAAGCAGTGCGCGCGGACCATCGTCTCGACCGAGTCGGCGATGAGCTCGCGGCTCGGGAGCGAGTAGCGCATCCCCGTGTGCCCCATCGCGATGCCGTCGTCGACGCCGATGGTGTGCAGCTCGAAGGGGACCATCCCCTCGGCGCGGAGCGCCTCCTTCACGAGGCCGCCGAGCCGCGCGAGGTGCGCGTGGCCCGGGACGATGTCGACGTGCGAGTTCACCACCGCCACGAAGGGCCGGTCCATGTCCGCGTCCGTCACGCCCGTGGCGCGCAGGAGCGAGCGGTGGGGGGCGCGCGCGGTCCCCTGCTTGATGCGGGAGGAGCGCGGGGAGGCGATTCGCTTGGGGGGTTGGTCTGTCACGAAAGGGACCTCGTCGGGGGTGGGGCCAGAAACGACGAAGCCCCCGCTGCCTCGGTGGGCGGCGGGGGCCATCTCTCTCTCTTCGTTGGTGTCCGTGGGGGACTAGAAGAGGGGTGGCCCGCCGCCCGTAATGAGGACGAGGCCGAGGAGTACGACTACGAGTAGAACGACGAGCTCGAGCGCGGCGGCGGTGCGGGGGGCCGGGAGGTGGCTCGTGAGCTGCGTCACGGGAAGGAGACTGAGCGTGGTGACGCGCCGTGTCAAACATTTTTGACGCTTCTCGCGAAACGCCTGTAATTCCGTGTGCTCGGTCGGCTGGACAACGCGGCGCGTCAGCGCAAGGGTGAGCAACCGCACGATCTCGGAGGTTCAGGATGACGCAACGCAGCGCGAAGGATCCCCTCGACCTGTCCCAGGTTCGGGAGCGGATCGACGCGGTCGATGGCCGGCTGCTCGAGCTCCTCTCGGAGCGCGCGGACCTCGTCGCGGAGGTCGCCGAGGCCAAGCGCGCGCGGGGGCTCACGACCGTCGACCCGGAGCGCGAGAACATGCTGCTCCAGCGCGTGCTCGAGCGCGGCGCGGGCCGGTTCCCGCGGGAGGCGATCGTCGCCGTGTTCCGCGCGATCATGAGCGCGTCGGTGTCGCTGCAGTCGTCGGTCTCCGTCGCCTACCTCGGCCCCGCGGGGACGTTCTCGCACCTCGCGGCGCGGACGCTCTTCGGCTACGCGCCCCGCTACCTCGAGACCGTCACGATCGACGGCGTCTTCGACGCGGTGCGCGCCGGCAACGCCGACTACGGCGTGGTCCCGTTCGAGAACTCGACCGAGGGATCGGTCGCGGGCGTCATCGAGGGGCTCCTCGCGGGCGGCGTGGTCATTCGGCGCGAGGTCGTCCTGCCGATCGAGCACTGCCTGATGGGGCTCGCCGAGTCCGTCTCCGAGATCGAGCGCGTCTACTCGCACCCGCAGGGGTTGGCCCAGTGCCGCGACTGGCTCCACCGCAACGTGCCGCGAGCGCAGCTCGTGCACACGCCCTCGACCGCCGCGGCCGCGCGCGAGGTCCGGCGCGACGTGGCCGGCGCCGCGGTCGGCAGCGAGGTCGCGAGCGAGATCCACGGCCTGAAGGTGCTCGCCGAGCGGATCCAGGATCAGGCCGAGAACGAGACCCGCTTCGTGATGATCGCGCGCGAGGGCGCCAAGCCGACCGGCGACGACAAGACGACGCTGGTGTTCGCGATCTCCGACGACAAGAGCCGCGGGAGCCTGCGGCGCACCCTGGCGCTCATCGACGAGGCGGGCGTGAACATGACCCGCATCGAGTCGCGGCCGCGCCGCGGCGACGCCTGGCGCTACCTCTTCGTCGTCGACGTCGAGGGCCACCGCGACGAGCCCCGCGTCGCGGACGCGATCGCGAGGCTCGACGGGGCTTGTGATCTGGTGACGGTGCTGGGCAGCTACCCGCGCTACCCGCGCTGACGCCGCCACACGAACAGGGCGCCGAGCGCGAGCATCACGAGGGCCCACGGCGCGCTCGAGCCCGGCGTCGCGCGGCAGCTGCAGCCGCCATCCATCGGCGGCTCCATGCCCGTCCCCGCGTCGCCCGCCATCGGGCAGTCGGGGTTGCAGGCGCGGAAGTTCATCGTCTCCGGCGCGATGCCGCCCGGGTCGCACAGCTCGCCGGTGTCGACGACGCCGTCGCCGCAGTACGCCTCGTGGCAGGTGGTGCGGCAGCCGTCGACGGTGGTGTCGTCGTTGCCGTCGCCCTCGTCGCACTCCTCGCCGGTGTCGACGAGCCCGTCGCCGCAGCTCGGGAGGGTGCAGTCGGTGCGGCACGCGTCGGGCGCGTCGGCGTTGGCGTCGCCGTCGTCGCAGTCCTCGCTCGGGTCGACGAAGCCGTCGCCGCACGTCTCGGTGCAGACGCTCGCCTCGCCGGTCGGCTCGTAGCAAGCCCAGCCGCGCTCGGTGCGACAGAAGTCGTCGCAGCCGTCGCCCGGGGTGGTGCCGCCGTCGTCGCAGGTCTCGCCGGGGCCGACCCGACCGTCGCCGCACGCGATCACGCACTCACCCATGTCGTCGCGCACGTAGCCGGCCATGCACACGCACGTCGGCGCCATCCCGATCTGGTTCACGCAGCGCTCGGTGGGGCCGCAGTCGTCCGTGCTCTCCGCGCACTCGTCGATGTCCGTGCACTCGAAGCCGGAGCCCCGGTAGCCCGTCGCGCAGGTGCACCTGTAGCTGCCGTTCGTGTTCTCGCAGCGCGCCGCCGGGTCGCAGCCGTGCGTCCCGGTCATGCACTCGTCGACGTCGTTGCAGGTGAAGCCGTCGCCCTCGTAGCCGGTGTCGCAGGCGCAGCGCCAGCTCCCCGGGAGGTTCTCGCAGGTCGACGCGCTCGAGCACCGGCTCGTGATCGTCGGGTCGTCGCACTCGTTGATGTCGTCGCACACGAGCCCGTCGCCGACCCAGCCGTCACCGCACGCGCAGGTCCAGCGACCCGCCGTGTTGGTGCAGATGGCGTCCGGATCGCAGTCGCTCGATCCCTCGGCGCACTCGTCGATGTCGGAGCAGCCGGTCGCGAGGCCGCCCCGGTAGCCCATGTTGCACACGCACTCGTAGGACCCGGGGCGGTTGGTGCAGACGGAGTTGAGGTCGCACGCGCCCGCGAGGACCACGTCCATGCACTCGTCGATGTCCACGCAGCCGGCGCCGGATCGCTCGAAGCCGGTCGGGCAGTCACAGGTGAAGCCGCCGCCCGTGTTGTTGCAGATCGAGCCCGGCCCGCAGTCGTCGAGGCCCATCGCGCATTCGTCGATGTCCCGGCAGCCGCCCGCGCCGTGTCCGCCGCCGAGGTAGCCGGTCGGGCAGGTGCAGATCCAGTCGCCCGACCGCATGCTCGGGTCGATGCAGGCCGCGACGGGGTCGCAGTCGTCGAGGCTCGCCGTGCACTCGTCCGCGAGGACGCACGTGGAGCCGTTGAACTCGTAGCCCGTCTGGCACTCGCACGTGAAGCCCGGCGAGCTCCACGAGGTCAGCGGGGTCTCGATGCAGCCGAAGCCATCACCGCCGCTCGTCGCGAACGATCCGCAGGGCCGACCCGCGCACTCGTCGATGTTCGTGCAGCCCGTCCCGGGCGACGCGCGGCCGTCGCCCGCGTAGCCCGCGTTGGGGCACTCGCAGGTGTAGACCGCCGACGTCCCGGGGGTGTCGATGCAGTTCGCCGTCGACGCGCAGTCGTCGGTGCCCGCGTCGCACTCGTTCACGAGGACGCAGCCGCTGCCGGTGTCCGCGAAGCCCGCGGGGCACCCGCACTCGTAGCCCGGCGCGGACCAGCTCGCGCCGAGGGGCGTGGCGATGCAGGTGCCGGGCGCGCACGGGTTGCCGGCGCACTCGTCGATGTCGAGGCAGTTGTTGGTCCAGTCGGTGTCGCTGTTCGTGACCGCGGGCGAGGTGCCCGGGAGGCAGCGGTACGCGAGCGTGTAGCTCCCGCGCTCGCCCGGGGGGGTGCCGACGGGGCTCGTGATGCCGGCGTAGGTCGCCTGGATCTGCACGTACGTGGTCCCGCACGTGACCCACGTCCCCGGGAGAGTGGCGGCCGCGAGCATGTCGCAGCCCACGCCCTGAGCGCCCTGCGGCATGCCCGCGGAGCGAGTCGCCTGGAGCTCGGCCGAGTTGATCGTGCCGTCACCGTCGGTGTCGGCGGAGCCCATCGCGGCGGTGTAGCCGCTGGCGCTGAGGCGGAAGGTCCGCCCGAACGGGTTCAGGCAAGGCCAGCGAGGGTGGACCGTGCTCCCCATCGGGCTGCAGGAGCCGCCGCCGAGCGGATGGACGTGGCAGTCGATGCACTCGTAGGGGGAGGCGTAGGGATAGCTGAGATCCCAAAAGGTCGGCTCCGCCGCGGCCGGGACCGTCAGCAAAGTAAAGAACAGGCCGAGGATGAACCCCAGGTGCGTAGCGCGCATCGTGCCGGACCCCTTCCAGAGGCTGACGGTACACCGTGCCGCGCCCGCTTGCATCGGATCTGGGGCAGGAGCCCTTCAGCGCCGGGGAGGCCGCCAGCGCAGGCCGACGGCTCGCTTCGGCGGCAAGAAGATCAGGTAGTGGGTGAGGCGCTGCACGAGGACGCTGTGCGGCGCGGCACCGGGCTCGACGAGGCCGAGGCGCTCGTAGTGCTCGAAGCGGGCGGTCGACGCCTCGGCCCGCTCCATCTCGAGCGGCGCGTGCCAGATCGAGTAGGTCGCGGGCGTCCGGCCGCGGCGGTACAGGTAGCCCACGGTCGGCGCCGTCAGGACCTCGTGGGTCTGCGCGGCGTCGGCGAAGCCGTCGAGCCGGCCGACGGGCGCGCCGGTGCCTCGCAGCGACAGCGCCTCGGCCCCGAGCGCGCCTTCGGCCTTCCACTCGAGCCGCTCCAGCCCGGCCTCGCCCCAGCTCGCCTCCTGTCGGCCGGACGTCCGGGCCCAGGGCAGCCCCCACACGTGGCGCGGGATGAACACCCACGGCGTGCCGAGGCTCGTCGCGAAGAACCACGCCGCGCGCTCGTCGCCGCGGCGCACGTACGCGCGGTAGTTCGTCTGGAGGCAGGTCAGCTTCACGAACGGCGCGAAGCGGACGAAGAAGTCGGTGTTGGTGAAGCTCACCGCGCTGACGAACGCCCGCTCGCGCCCGTCGTCGAGGGTGAACACGTCGGGCTCGAGGCCCTCGGGCAGGCGCGCGGCGAGGCTGTTCGGATCGACGTCCCACGTCGTGATGACGAAGCTCGCGAGGTGCGACGACACGTCGCCGAGCCCCTGCCGGGGCATCGCGAGCGCGGTCACGTCGCGGCCTCGGGGAGCTCGAGAACCGCGTGGAGGCCGAGGAGGAAGGCCTGGAGCTTCGCGAGCACCACGTTGGCGTCCGGCGGTGTCAAGTCGTCGTGCGAAGTGCAGATTCGCGCCAGCACCACGCCGTCGAGCAGCGCGTGGGTCACGAGCTCGATCGTGCCCTTGGGCAGCTGCTCGCGGACGCCGACGTGGACTCGATAGCGGCGGCCGTCGGTGAGCGTGATCGTGCCGGGCTTGCCGGTGCGCACGCGGCCGAGCGTGGGGGCGGGCGCGAGCTCCGCGGCGAGGCTCGCGCCGAGCAGCGCGTCCTCGTCGTCCGGCCTCTCGATCGTGCGGAGCGCGCCGTGGTCGACCCCGTGGGGCTTCCTCGTGAAGCGCGCGAGGTCCGGGCTCCCGTCCCCCTGGCTCGTCGCGAAGGCGGCGAAGTCGAGCCCCCCGAAGCTCGCCCGGACGCCGACGGGCGTGAAGCCCCGCAGGAACGCCTCGTTCGCGTCGATCTCGACCTCGGGGCCGGCCTCGAGGTCGGGCACCTTCACGTCCGACACGAGCCCGTCGACCTCGAGGCCGGGGACGCCGTCCGCGCAGACCACGCGGGCGCCGTGGGGCACGTCCCGGAGCGCGAGGAGGATCCCCTCGCCCTCGTAGACGTGGACCCGATCGGGCGCCTGATCGATCGAGACCGAGTCCGGGTGGAGGATCAGCCCGGCGCCCTTCGGGGTGAGCACCGCCCTTTGCTTCGCGTACTCCCAGCGCCCGAAGTACGGGTCGGTCGGCGGGCGCGCCGTCGGGATGCGCAGGAGCCGATCGATCACGGCGGGCTCCGCGCCGGCCCGCTCGACGTTCACCACGAGCTTGCCGACCTCGTCGAGGGTGACGCGGAAGCGGGCGCCCTCGCCGCGGTACCAGAGCTCCTCGCGGGCGCCGGTGAGCGGGACGACGGCTCGACCGTCGGCGTCCACGCGCCGCAGGTTCTGGGGGCTCAGCGAGAGCAGCGGCGGATCCCAAGCCCCGCCCGGGGTCCCCGCGATCCGGAGGAGGCGCAGCCGCGCCCGTCGGACCTCTGCCCGCTTCTGCACGCCGAATTCGTATCAGGAATTGCGGGGCTTACTCCGACTTACGGTGCCCCGAGGGGCATGGACGGGCGTCCCCATCTGAAGGACCCTGTGTCCGTGAGGCGGGTGCTGGTGGTGTCGTTCGGCGCCCTGCTCGCGGGGTGCCCCGCTGGCGGGACGCCTGCGCGTGACGCCGCCGTCCTCGTCGACGCCGGCGACCGCGACGCGGGCTCGACGTCGGACGCGGGTCGCGACGCCGGCTCCGATGGGGGCTTCGACGCCGGGACGGACGCCGGCTACGACGCGGGGCCGTCGATGTGCGACCTCCCGACCGCCTGCGTCGCGGGCGCCGTCGAGGAGACCGACGACTGCGGCCGCTGCGGCGCGCGGACGCGCTTCTGCAATTCGTCTTGCGTATGGACGGACTTCGAGTGCATCGAGCACGACGACCGCTGCGACTACTGGCTCCACCCCGACGGCGCGACGGGGTGGACGGGCTATCGGCTCCGCGCGAGCGCGTTCGGCCCGTCGACCCCGATCCGCGCGGCCGTCCCGCTCGACGGCACCGAGGACGCGCTGGTCTTCACGAGCACCACGTTCCACCGGCTGCGGCGCACCTGCGAGCCCGGCGTCACGGAGTGCTGGGTGGAGTCGGGTCCGCTCTCCGCCATGTTCCCCGAGGTCGGCGGCGACCCGATCCTCTACGCCAACGACGTCCCCGCCGCGTATCGCGGGGACGGGTTCGAGGGCATCGACCTGATCGGCATGGCGAACGGCTACCGGTATCGGTACGAGGTCGCCACGCGGATGATCACCCACACCTCGACGGACCCGACGCCGGTCCCCGGTCCGGGTGAGCCGGTCCGGGCGACGGTCCGCGCGGCCTTCACGGTCCTCGGCAACGCCGCCGGCTGGCTCACGGCGCCTTGCGGGACGCCGCCGGCCGTCCCGACCGACTACATCGCGAGCGTCGCCGCCACCGACGTCTACGTCTTCGCCCCAGACGCGGGCTGTCTGTCCTACTTCCACGCGCCGTACGCGACCTTCGGACCCTTCGGCGCCCCGGGCGCCCCGCCGCTGGCGCGGGTCGGCGCCGCCTTCCATCGCGGCGGCCTCTTCATCCTCGCCGAGTGAGCCGTCAGCTCCGGACGGAGAGGTCGGCCTTCTTGTCGAAGTTGCCCCAGAAGCGGCTGTAGCTGAGCTTCGCGTGGACCTCGGGGACGTCGCGGTAGCCCCCGGTGTTGTCGAGGGGCAGCTCGATCTTCTGCTTTCGCGACAGGCCCGCGACGTCGATCGCCGTCTCGAGCACGTGGCGTCCGGGGGGGAGCTCGACGCTCACGTCGAAGCCGGACTTGAAGCTCCCGTCGTAGATCGTCCGGTCGCCGACCCGCACCGTCACGCGCGGATCGTTGAGGAAGAACCCGGGGGAATCGAAGTGCACGCGCAGCCGCATGCGGTAAGGCTAACGCGCGGATTGGAAGGCTGCGATGACGTCGCGGCAGTCCCGCTGAAAGCTCGTCCAGCCGTAGTCCTCGCGGAAGAAGAACGCGTTGACGTCCGGGAAGCCGCGGACGATCTCGAACAGGTAGCTGGCCGGGTCCACCGACTCGAGCGCCGGCATCTCCGGGTGCGCGAGCACCTGCTCACAGAAGTCGATCGTGTCGTCGGCGACCTCGGTGAACGTGTAGCGCGTCTTCTGGATCCCGTTCTCCTGCGCGAGGCACGCGGTGAGCGCGTCCTGGACCTCGGCGAGGTCGGGCTCGTGGCGGCTGAGGTTGGCGACGTCGAAGACGTGCTTGAGCCGGTGCGCGTCCTTGCCCTTGCCGAGCGGGATGCCGACCGTCGACGGGCTGATGCAAAGCATCTTGTCGGCGAGGAGCCCGCCGATGCTCGGCAGCTCCACGTCGAGGTCGCAGGTGTAGAGGGCGCCGCTCTGCACGCGCTTG
Source organism: Sandaracinaceae bacterium (assembly GCA_020633195.1). Classification (GTDB taxonomy): domain Bacteria; phylum Myxococcota_A; class Polyangia; order Polyangiales; family Sandaracinaceae; genus JACKEC01. Next base: position 19,555 of record JACKEC010000025.1, read on the forward strand.
CGCACGCCGCCGTAGGGCGCCGGCTCGAGGACCGCGTCGAGGAGGACGCAGGTGTCCTTCTCGCCGTAGATCGAGTCGAAGAAGATCTTGAAGCTGAGGATCGGCAGCCACGGCTTGGTGCGGTGCGGGCGCACCTCGCAGCGCGTGAACACGTCGTGCTCGGCGACGAGCCCCTCGACGATCGAGGTCAGCGTCTCCTTGTCGACGGTGGTCACGATGTCCACGTCGATCGAGAACCGCGCCGGGCGCTCGAGCAGGATGAGCTGCGAGTTGCCCCCCTTGAACCGGTAGCTCAGCCCCGAGCGCGACAGCATCGCGACCAGCTCGAGGCAGTGCACGACCAGCTCGCACAAGTGCGGCGGCGCGACCCCGCGGTGCGCCTCGTAGTGCGACTCCGTGAAGAGCGCCGAATCCCCCACCCTCATGAACGGACCTGCTTCCCTATCGAAAGATCGTCTTCTTGTAGAGCGCGAGCTCGAGGATCGACTCCTGGATGTCGGCGAGCGCGCGGTGGCCGCCGGCCTTCGTGAGCTTCTCGGCCTTCGGGTACCAGCGCTTGCCGAGCTCCTTGATCGTCGTGACGTCGATCAGCTCGCCGGTCAGGAACGCCGCGAGCTCGGGCATGTGCGCCTGGATGAAGCGCCAGTCGAGCCCGATGGAGTTGCCGCAGAGCGGCGAGACGCCCGCGCTCGTGTGCTGCCGCAGGAACTCGAGCGTCTGCGCCTCGGCCTCGCGGAGCGTCAGGCTCGACTCCCGCGACGCCTGCGTGAGCCCGCTCCCGCCGTGGTGCTCGATGCACCACGGGCTCATCGTCGCCAGCTCCGTGTCCGACAGGTGGATGACGAGATCGGGGCCCTCCGCGATCACGTTCAGGTCCGAGTCGCTGACGATGCTCGCGATCTCCAGGATCGTGCACGTCTCGGGCTCGAGCCCCGTCATCTCGAGGTCGATCCAGACCAGGGGGCCGTTCGCGTCCGCAGCCATGAGCGGGCGATGATAGCGGATCGTTCGCGGGCGGCGCGACGTCAGTCCCAGTCGCGCTCCTGAATGGAGGACCACGGCACGACGGTCACCGCGTCCGTGACTCGGCCCGGTCACCGCCATGGATCACGGTGGCCTCGACCGGGCGGGTCTCGAGGCCTGTCGATCAATCGCCTCCGGCGATTTCTCTCCGGCGAGGGGCAAGCCCCTCGCGCTCCCCACTGAGATCCGTCGATATTCCTCGGGTGGATGCCTAGCTCGCGCTTCCTCGGCTCGATACGCTCGATCCATGCGGGCATCCTCGGGGCTCTTCGTCGCCGCGCTCCTGAGCTGCGGAGGAGATCCCGGCGTCGACGCGGGGCCTGCTCCGCGCAGTGACGCCGGGGTCGACGCGGGCTCCGACGCGGCGCTCGACGCGGGCTCGACTCCAGGGATGTGTGTGCGACCGGCCCCCGTGGGCACGATCGGTGGGCTCTGCGGCGCTGGCGGTGCGTGTGGCGGGCCTGCGATGTGCCTCACCGGGTCCCCGCTGACGCTCGGTGATCTCGGGTACATGGTCGGCACGCCCGACCCAGCCCACCCTGGCGAGCTCCTGGCTGGCGGTCCCTCGCCGATCCCCGTGCTCGTGGCCCCCGATGGACTATGCACGACAAGTTGTCGCTCGGATGAGGGCGACGTGGGCTGCGACCCCTGCGCGACGTGCCGCTCCGAGGTGGGCGGCTCGGAGCGGCTACAGCGGCTCGGGCTCACCGCGGGGTGGCTCGCGTCGGCGACCCCGCCGGACGCCGATGGTGTGTGTCGCGCGCGCTGTACCTTCGACGCCGACACGACGGGTGGGTGCCCCGACGGGTACACGTGCGACCGGTGGGCGAGCGCATGCGTCGAGCGCTGCGTCTCCGACGCGCAGTGCCGCGTCGAGCTCGGCGTGAGCTCGAGCGGGGGGACCGTGGCCTACGAGGTGGGCGACGCGGTCTGCGACGCCGTCACCGGTCGCTGCCGTTGGACGCCACCGCTTGGAGCCGCCCACGGCACGGCGTGCGAACGAGATGAAGACTGCCCGCGCGATGTCGGGACCTGCGTGGTCGGTCGCTGCGCGACGGCCTACTGCGAGCGCGACGCCTACGCGTGCCCCGCGAGCGCGCGCTGCCTCGAGCTGGAGGGCTCCCCCGGGATCTGCGCGACGACGTGCGCCACGATCGACGACTGCCCGGCGCGCCGCGTCTGCGTCGAGGTCGAGGACGGGGGCTCGAACGTGTGCTCGCCGGTCTGCGACGCCGCCCACCCATGCCGCTCGGACGAGCGCTGCTTCCCCGTGTTCGCCGACCCGAGCTTGGGCGCCTGCCTTCCGTTCTGCGACGCGAGCGGCGCGGGCACCGCGGGCGCGGTGGCCTGCGACACGGACGAGGTCTGCCGCCCCGTCGAGGGCCGGGACTTCGGTGCTTGCCAAGCCGCAGACGCGTATTGCTACGACGCGGTGGACTGTGGGCCGGGCCAGACGTGTGAGCGGCTGGTGGACACCGACGCGTATGGACGGTGCATGACGCCTTGACGCGCCCCCTCAGGTCAGCTCGTAGTCGGCCGCGGGGACGATCCTGTCGGCGGCGTCGCGGATGGCGCTCTCGATCTGATCGAGCTGCTTGCCGAGGTGCGACAGGGATCCCGTGAGGCGGACGACCGGGTCGTCGTCGCCGCCGCCCATCGACTTGAGGCGGCGGTACTCCTTCTTGATCTCGTCCCAGCGCGCGGCCTGCTCCGCAGTGAGGCGGCCGCGCATCTCGGCGAGCTTGAGGAGGTTCTGCTCGGCGCCCGTCGTCAGGGTCTGGCTCTCGCCCTGGTAGTGGTCGTCGACGAGGCGGTCGAGCTCGTCGTCGTTCATCGCGGCGACGACCTTCTCGGCGAGCTTGTTCATGTTCCTGTAGCTGCCCTGCAGCTTGAAGGGCGGCTCGGTCCGGTAGGCGTCCTCCATCGACGCGGAGCGGATGTACTCGGCGTTGACCATCGACAAGACACGTTGCACCCGCAGGAGCTTCGTGAGGACGCTCGTGATCTCCTGCGCCTCGACCCCGGAGTAGGAGTGGTCGAGCTCCGCCGAGGGCACCTCCTCGCCCTGCGCCATGCGCAGGAAGCGGTGCACGTCGGCGAGCGAGCGCGTCGCGACGGGCGCGAGCACGGGGTTGCTGGTCAGCGCGTTCTCGATGTAGCTCAGCTCGAACTGCGAGCCCTTGCCCTCGAGGATGTCGCCGAGGTTGTAGGTGTCGGCGCGGTTCGCGAGCATGTCCGGGATCTGGAACTTCTCGCCGCTCTCCGTGTAGGGGTTGCCGGCCATCACGACGCAGAAGCGCTTGCCGCGCAGGTCGTAGGTGCGCGTCTTGCCGTTCCACACGCCCTCGATGCGGCGCTGCGCGTCGCAGAGGCTGATGAACTTCTGGAGCAGCTCCGGGCTCGTGTGCTGGATGTCGTCGAGGTAGAGCATCACGTTGTTGCCCATCTCGAGGCCGAGGTTGATCTTGTCGACCTCCTGGCGCGCGGTCGCGTTCGGCGCCTCGACCGGATCGATCGAGGTCACCGCGTGCCCGAGGCTCGGGCCGTTGACCTTCATGAAGACGAGCCCGAGCTGGCTCGCGACGTACTCCATCAAGGTCGTCTTGCCGTAGCCGGGCGGGCTGATGAGGAGCAGCAGGCCCATCCGGTCGGTCCGCGCGTCGGCGCCGGCCGCGCCGATCTGCTTGGCGAGGTTGTCGCCGATGAGCGGCAGGTACACCTCGTCGATCAGGCGGTTGCGCACGAACGAGCTCAAGACCCGCGGGACCAGCTCGCCGATCCGCAGGCGCTCGCGCTCGGCCTCGACGCGGCGATGCCGGAGCGCGCGGTAGGCCTTGTAGCGAGGCACCCGCTCGCCCGCGAAGCGCCCGAGTCGCTCGAGGAACGTGTCGAGGCGCAGCGCGAGCTTGCCGCCCTCGACGCGCGCGTGCTGACCGATGAGGCCCGACACGGTGACGCTCGAGAGCGCCGCGCTCGTCTGCCGGTCGAGCGCTCCGTCGGTCGCGAGGAGCGTCGCCGCCTCCGGGATCGACGGCACGAGCGCCTCGCGCCGCGCCGCGTCGGGCCCGCCGAGCGAGTCGCCCCCGCGCGCGAGGAACGCCGCGAGCCACGCCTCCGCGAGCGCGACCCGATCGCGCGGCGTCGTCTCCGCGCGCAGCTCCTCCTCGAGCGCCGAGCGCGCGTTCCGCTTCTCGAGCTCGCGCAGGAGCGCGTCCTTGAGCTCGACCGCCTCGGCGCTCGTCGTGAAGCGCAGCTCGGGCTGCATGAGCTCGTCGGCGAGGTAGCGCGCCGTCAGGTCCGCGCTCGTCGGCTCGAACGGCGTGATCGCCGCCTCGAGCTGCTTCGTGAACGCGGCGATCGCGTCGGTGCGCCCGAACGTGCGCGCGAGCCGTCCGAGGCTCGCGCCGGTGCGGCGCATGCGCTCGCGGAACGCGGGCTCGGTGCCGACCGCCCAGAACGCGCACGCGGTCGCGCGCGGGGAGGGCGGGTAGCGCAGCAGGCCGGCGGTCGCCTCCATCGCGAGGAGCTTCTCGAGGATCGCCACCGCGTCCGCGTCGTGGACGCCGCGGTCGTAGCCTTCGTCGTAGCGGCTCTGCGCCTCCTCGCGGACGACGTCGAGGAGCTTTCCGTCGCGCATCGCCGCGTGCAGGGCCTCGATCGAGCGACCTTCGCCGCGCTCGGCGCGGAAGAGCACGCACGCCGCGAGGTACTCGGCGCGGTAGACGTCCTTCGCCTCGCTGATCAGCGGCTGATCCCAGAGGTCGCGCGTCGCGTCGAACTCGGCGTCCTCGATCGCCTGATGGAAGTCGGTCCCCGTGAGGTGGTAGGCCATCCCGTCCCCGCGCGGGACGATCGTCAGCTCGAGCGGCTGCGTGTTGACGCCGAAGCGCTGCCGGCCGAGGCGGATGATGCTCTCGCCGTCCTCGAACAGGTCGAGCTTGTCCCGCAAGAGACGTTGCGCGTCCTGGCGCGCCGTCTTGAGCTTGCCTGAGATCTCCTCGGCGTGGACGTTGTCGCCGAGCTCGGTCAGCCGCTCCACGAGGTCGCGGAGCTTGAGGACCATCGCGTCGGAGGCGAACCACGCGTTGAGCGCGTCGGCGTCGTCGAAGGTGCGGGCGCGGCGCGCGACGCCCTCGAGGATGCGCGTGGCCGCGTTGACGAGCCCGGCCGCGCGGCGCTGCCGCTCGTCGAGGAGCTGCTGCTTCTTGCCGCTGAAGGCCTCGTAGACCTCCTCGCGCTTCTCCGTGAGGTCGCCGACGAACTCGTCGAGCTCGCCGAACCGCGCCTCGAGCTCCTCGAGCTGCACCATCAGGCGCGAGAGCTGCGCGTCGCACGCCTCGGGCGTGCTCGCCTGGCCGAGCGCCGACATCACCGACTGCGAGAACAGCGCGAACTGCGCGGCGAACTCGGCGCGGCCCTCCTGCGTGAGGACCGCGGTGCGCTTGCTCGCGAGCGTCGCGCGCACGCGGTTGAGGCGCCCGTAGACCTCCCCGATGCGCTCGAGGATGGCGGTGCGCGCGGTCGCGTCGTCGACCGCGAGGCCGGCGACGACCTCGCTCAGCACGTCGAGCCCCTCGCCGACCGCGTCCACCTCGGCGCCGAGCGCCTTGAGCTCGGTGCCCTTGGTCGACGCCTCGATCTTGGCGTGCAGGCGCTCGAGGTCCTTGCCGAGCGGCTCGAGGGCGGCGTCGTCGAGGAGGAACTCGACGGTCGCCCGGCTGACCCGGTCGTACTCCTTGGCCGCCTCGGCCTCGAGCGCGCCGATCGCCGTCAGATCGATGTAGCGCAGCTCGCGGAGCGTGATGAGCTGCCCGCGCAGCGTGCGCAGGCCCGTGAGCGCCGCCATGAAGCGCGCCGCCTCGCGCCACTCGTGCGGCTTGAGCGAGCGGATGAGCTCGGCCTGCTTCTTCTTCGCCTCGGCGAGCGCCTCGACCGCGCGCGCGCGGATCACGCGGACCTTCTCGAACTCGTCGATGATGAGCTCGGCCGTATCGCGGATGGACTTGAGCGGCGCGGCGAGGTCGCCCACGTCCTCGCGGCTCAGCCACAGGAATCCGTCGAGCGTCCGCGTGGCCGCCGAGATCAGGTCGTCGTAGCCGGCGCGCGACGGCGTCTTCGGCGTCGCGAGGCGCTGCACGGTGAGCGCCTCGCTGATCGCGCGGACGAGCTCCGCGTTGCCGACCTTGCCGAGGAACCCCGCGTCCTTGGGCGGCGTCGCCTGCGCGAACGCCAGCGACGTGAAGGGCGTCTGGTAGATCTGCATCTCGTGCCGCCCGACCGGCTCGTCGCCGTCGTAGCGGAAGACGACCATCTTCCCGTCGTCGAAGAGCGAGTAGCCGTGGCAGGGGATCGGCTGCGCGACCTCCTTCCGGATCAGGTTGTAGGGCAACAGCGTGTAGCGGCCGTCGACGCGGCGGTGGAACGCGTAGAGGACGTCCTCGCCGTTCGGGGAGCGGATCGCGCGCTTGAGCTCGAGGTCGGAGTAGTCGCCTTCGAAGCGCTTGGTGTCGCCGCTCTGCAGGTAGTAGCCGCCGGGGAAGATGATCCCCTGGTCCTCGGGGAGGCGCAGGCAGGCTTGCCCGATCGCGTCGATGCGGGTCACCGCGTGCGTGCGCGTATCGAAGACGAGGTAGCGGTACGCCTCGCGGAACGGGCGGATCTTCAGGAGGTAGATCCCGCCGACCTTCGCCCAGTGGATCTCGGTGTCGTCGAGGGTCTGGTCGGCCTGCTCGACGGGCTCGCGGTAGACGCCCTCGCCCGACTCGGTGTTGTTCTCGACCTTGATCGTGAGGTCGCCGCCGGTGCACTCGACGAAGACGGCGCCGTCGACGTTCGCGTGCGGGAAGCGACCCGACACGTGATCGTCGCGGGTGATCGTCCTCCACTCGAAGTCGTGGCTCGGCGGGAAGACGTGGAAGCGCTCGCCGCGGTTGCCGAGGTAGCGGACGCCGCCGTCGGCGGCGATCTGCCAGTGGAAGACGCGGACGTCGCGGACGGTCGCGCCGATCTGGAACACCGCGAGGAGGTGGCTCGACTCGGTGATCCGGAGCTGGAGGAGCCGCGCGTCCTGGAAGTAGCGGTAGAGCTCCTCGAAGTGCGAGCGGAACTCGGGGTCGGCGAGGAGGGTCCCCTCGAGCGGCGCCGTCTCGAGCGACAGGCCGTCGCCGGTGTCCTCGAGCGCGTGTAGGCTGAACACGTCGGAGACCGTCGTGTCGCGCATGTGCACGTGGACGTTGAAGCCGAAGAGCAGCTTGCCGCCCACCTGCACGACGTCGCGGGGGACGCACAGGTTGTCGGTGCGCACCCACGCCTGGCCCGCGATCTCGAGCTCGCTGCCGCCGAACGCCTCCTGCCGGCGGACGTTGAGGCGCTCGGCGCGCTCGGACAGCTCCTTGGCCTGCGTGACCAGGCGGTCGCGCAAGACCTCGTAGCTGCCCGTCTCGAGGGCGTCCTTCTGGGCCGCCCCGTCGGTGGGTGCGTTCTCACTCATCGGATGAGCTTCCCGATCACTCCTCGCCGAGCGACGGGTCGAGGCCCAGCTCGCGCGCCTTGTCGATGAGCTGCTGCAGCTTGTTCTTGTCCACGCCGCCGCGCTTCACGAGCTGCCCGAGCGCCGCGCTCAGGGTCAGGCTCTGGAGGTGCTCGGGCTGCACGCGCGGCCGCATCAGGATGTCCTTGAGGTCCTGCGGCAGGCTGCTGTCGCCCTTGAGGTACTCGGCGAGCACCTTCTGCGCGGTGTCGGACTGCTCGACGAAGCCGTCCACGCTCTGGCCCACGCCGACCGCCTTCACGAAGCGCTCGAAGAACTCACCGTCGCCGCCGACGATGTTCATCTTGGTGTTCTTGAACGCCTCGCCGAGCGTCACCGCCTTGGCCTCGGCGACGTGCTTGGTCGCCTCGATCCGAGCGAGCTCGACCTCCTTGTCCTTCTCGAGCCGGATGCGGAACTCCTCGTGGTCCTTCGCCGCGCCCTGGAGCTTCTGCATCGCCTCGGCCTTCTCCGAGAGGCCGGCCGCCTCCGCGAGGAGCTTCTCGCGCGTGGCCGTCGCCTCGGCGAGGCCCTGCTTCTCGATCGCCGCGGCCTTCTCGACCTCGACGAGCGCCTCGCTCAAGCCCTTCTCCTTGAGGCCGGCGGCCTCGGCGAGGAGCTTCTCCTTGTTGCCCACCGCCTCGGCGAGGAGCTTCTCGCGCGTGGCCGTCGCCTCGGCGAGGCCCTGCTTGGCGACCGCCTCCGCGTCCGCCTCGCGCACGCGCACGGTGGCCAGGCCCTTCTTCTCCGAGCCGCTGGCCTCCGCCGCGAGCTGCTCGACGGTGACGCGCGCCTTGACCATGCCCTCCTTCTCGATCGCGGCGGCCATGGCCTCCTTGACCTGGACGTCGGCGAGCCCGGCGGCGGCCTGCGTGGCCTTCGCGCCGTCCGCGCGGCGGATCTCCGCGCGAGCCTCCTTGTCGGCCGCCTCGAGGTCCGCGTCCGCCTCGACGAGCTTCACGCGCGCCTGGTACTTCGCGACCTCCTCGGCCGCCTCGGCGCCCTTGATGTCCTTGACGAGCTTCTCCTGCGCGGCCGCCTCGGCGCCGATGAGGAGGGTGTCCTTGTCGCGGCCCGCGCCCGCGAGCGCGCGCAGGGTCTTGATGCCCTCTTCCTCCTCGGCGACCTTCTTCTCGACCGCGATGCGGCTCGAGATGAGGTCGGCGATCTCCTTCTTCTCGGCCTCGAGCGCCTTGTCCTTGGCGATGCGAGCGAGGTCGACCTCGCGCTCCCGCGCGACGACCTCCATGCCGCGGTCCTTCTCGACGCGCTCGGCCTCGATGGTGACGGTGCGCTGCTTGTTCCACTGCGCGACCGCGATCTGACGCTGCTTGTTCTCCTCGGCGACCGCGAGCTCCTCGTCGGTCTGCAGCTTCGCCATCTCGGCGCGCTTGCGCTCCTCGGCGCGGATCTTCTCCGTCTCGGCGGCCTCCTTGGCCTCCATCACGGCGATCTCGCGGTTCTTCCGGACCTCGGCCTCGGCGCGCTGCTTCTCGAGCTCGAACACGGCCTGGTCGGACTCGACGTTCTGCTTGGTGACCTCCATCCGCTCGGTCTGGCGGTACTTGTTGGTCAGCACGTGCTGCTGGCTCGTCAGCATCGTGATCTTGTGGATGCCCTGGGCGTCGAGGACGTCCGTGTCCGACAGGTGCTCGATGGGGGTCTGCTCGAGGTAGTCGATCGCGGCGTCGTCGAGGACGAACCCGTTCAGGTCGTCGCCGATGACGGAGAGGATGTCGTCGCGGAACTTCGCCCGCTCCTTGTAGAGGTCCTCGAACTCCATGCGCTTGCCGACGGTCTTGAGCGCCTCGGAGAACTTCGCCGTGAACAGCGCCTCGACCTCCTCGTCGGAGCTCGCGCGCTTCACGCCGACGTTCTGCGCGACCTGCAAGACGTCTTCCTGCGTCTTGTTCACGCGCACGAAGAAGGTGACCTTGATGTCCGCCCGGATGTTGTCCTTGCAGATCAGGCCCTCCGTGGCGCGACGGTCGATCACGATCGTCTTGACGGAGATGTCCATCTCCTCGGCGCGGTAGATGATCGGCAGGACCAGGCCGCCCGAGAACGTCACGGTCGGGTTGTTGGTCAGCTTGCTGATCACCAGCGCCTTGCCCTGGTCCACCTTCCTGTAGAACCGCGCGAACATCGCGAGCAGGCCGAAGAGAATGACGACGACCGCGCCAGCGATGGCGAGGGCCATGATGAGATCCGGATTCATGTGCTCCCTTGTTCCCCCTGCGCCGCGGCTTCGGACGGGCGAACCCCCCCGCGTTGGCGCGCGGCCTGATCTACACGAAACGTCGGAGCCCTGTCAGCAGCGGATGGAGGTTCGGCAGATGGCATCGACGGTTCGGGATCGACAACGCGCGTAGATCGGGCTTGTTCCGGGAACCGGTCGGGTATCCTCGCGGGTTCATGACGACCCGGCCCCTGACCCCGAGTCGCCTCGCGGCGCCCGTGGCGTCCGCGATCCTCGAGGCGTTCTCGCAGCACCGCGAGGGGTTCCTCGCGACGACGCGCCGCGCCCACGAGAGCTTTGCGAAGAAGGACTGGGCCCGCCTCAAGAGCGACCAGGTCGCGCGCCTGCGCCTGTATCGGTCGGCGGTCGACACCGCCGAGATGCGGATCCGCGTCCTCCTCGGCGAGCGATGCCGCGACCGGCTCGTCTGGGTCAGCGCGAAGGCCGTGTACTCGGCCCTGATCGGGATGCGCGAGGACTGGGACGTCGCCGAGACGTTCTTCAACGGGGTGACCCGGCGCATTTTCGACACCGTCGGCGTGGACCCGCTGATCGAGTTCGTGGCGAGCGACTTCGACGGCCCGCCGGTCGAGGTGGCGGCCGACTCGTACAAGCGCTTCGCGGGCGGCTCGCCGCGTCAGCTCGTGCTGCGCTGCCTCGAGGGCTTCGACCTCGGCGTGCGCTGGGCGCGCCCGATCGAGGACACGCGGCTGATCGCCAAGCGGCTGAAGGACCGCACCGCGGCGATGGCCCGGGGCGTCCTCGTCGCGCTCGAGGTGCTCGAGCAGCCGTTCTATCGCGGCACCGGCGCCTACCTCGTCGGCCGCGCGGTCCTCCCCGGCGGCGCCGTGTTCCCGGTGATCTTCGCGATCCGGCACTGCCCCGGCGGCATCTACGTCGACGCCCTGCTCGACACCGAGGACGACGCCTCGATGTTGTTCGGCTTCACCCGGAGCTACTTCCAGGTCGAGACGCCGTGCCCCTACGAGGTGATGCGCTTCCTGCGCTCGCTGATCCCCAAGAAGCGCATCGCCGAGATCTACATCGCGATCGGGGAGCCCAAGCAGGGCAAGACGGAGCTCTACCGCGCGGTGATGGACCACATCGGCGAGACGGCGGACACGTTCGGCTACGCGCCCGGCGTCCCCGGCCTCGTGATGGTCGTGTTCACGATGCCCGGCCTCGACGTCGTGCTGAAGGTCATCCGGGACAAGTTCCCGCCCGAGAAGCAGACCACGCCCGAGCTCGTCCGGGATCGCTACCGGTGGGTCTACGACCACGACCGCGCGGGCCGCCTCGTCGACGCGCAGGAGTTCGAGCACCTCGCGTTCCCGCGGGACCGCTTCGAGCCGGCGCTGCTCGAGGAGCTGCTCGGCGACTGCGGCGAGACGGTGCGCGTCGACGGCGACCGGGTGATCGTCGACCTCGCGTACGTCACCCGCCAGGTCACCCCGCTCAACATCTACGTCCGCACCGAGCCGCAGCCGAAGGCCGAGGCCGCGCTCGCGGAGTGGGGCGAGGCGATCCGCGACCTGGCGCGCGAGAACATCTTCCCGGGCGACCTGCTCCTGAAGAACTTCGGGGTCACCCGCCACGGGCGGGTCGCGCTCTACGACTACGACGAGCTCGCGCCGATGACGGAGGTCGCCTTCCGCGACCTGCCCGAGACCGACGACGACGAGGACGAGATGCGCGCGGAGCCCTGGTACTCGGTGGGGCCGTACGACGTCTTCCCGCAGGAGTTCCCGCGCTTCCTCGGGCTCCCCGGCCGGCTCCGGCCCTCGGTGCTCGAGTCCTGCGCCGACATCTTCGACGCGGGCTGGTGGCGCGAGGTCCAGGCCGGCATCGTGGCCGGCGACATCGCCGAGCAGCCGCCGTACGACGCCGCCCGCAAGCTCCGTCGAGCGTGAGCGCGAAGCGCCCGACCTCCCGACCTTCTCAAAGGCTCCTCAGGGTCCCACGAAATCGATAGATTGGAAATCCCCGATTTCGGGGACGAAATCTGGTCGATGAAGACCCCTCTCGATGCACCGCCGACGGTCTACGCGATCGACTTCGGCACCACGAACTCCCTGTGCGCGGCCGCCAACGCGGACCGCGTCTTCGACCCCGTCCCGCTCGACCCGCGGGCCAAGGACCCGACCATCCTGCGCAGCGTCTTCTTCTTCCCGGACGCGAAGACCGTGTTCTACGGCGCCGAGGCGCTCGCCGAGTACGCCGCGCACGGGATGCAAGGCCGCTTGATCCGCTCGGTGAAGAAGCACCTCCCGTCGCGCGCGTTCGTCGGCACGCAGATCGACGAGCGTCCGATGAACCTCGAGGACCTCATCGGCGCGTTCCTCGGCGCGATCCGGCGCCGCGCCAACGAGCACTTCGGCGCGGACGTGCGCTCGGTCGTGCTCGGCCGCCCCGCGCTCTTCAGCGAGGTCGAGGACGACGACCGCTTCGGCGAGTACCGCCTCGAGCGCGCGGCGCGCATCGCCGGCTTCGAGCAGGTCCGGTTCTGCCCCGAGCCGATCGCCGCCGCCGCGGACTTCCGCGAGCGGCTGACCGAGCGGCGCCTCGTGCTCGTCGGCGACTTCGGCGGCGGCACGAGCGACTACACCCTGATGCACCTCGGCCCGGCCCCGTTCGATCCCTCCGACGTGCTCGCGGTGGGCGGGGTGTCGGTGGCCGGTGACCGCATCGACGGCGCGCTCATGCGCGATCACGTCGCCGCCTGCTTCGGCGCCGAGGTCACCTACCGCGTCCCGATGGGGCGCAACCTGCTGACCATGCCCACCATGCTCCGCGCGCGGCTGTGCTCGCCCGCGGACCTCTCGATCCTGCAGAGCCGCGAGGTGATGTCGTTCCTCAAGGACGTCGAGCGCTGGTCGCTCGGCCCCGACGACGCCAAGCGCATGGAGCAGCTCTTCATCCTCATCGAGGACGCGCAGGGCTTCTCGCTCTTCGAGGCGATCGAGCAGACCAAGCGGCGCCTGAGCCGCCACGAGGCCGCGCGCATCCGCTTCACCTACCCGGGCATCGAGGTCGATGAAGCCGTGACGCGTCACGAGCTCGAGCACAGCTCCGCGAACGAGACCGCCGCGATCCTCGGCGCGCTCGACGCGACGCTCGAGCGCGCCGGCGCGACGCCCGAGGACGTCGAGATCCTCTGCCTCACCGGGGGCACCGCCCGCGTCCCGCACATCGCCCGGGCGCTCACCGAGCGCTTCGGCGAGGACAAGCTCACCCGGACCCGCGCCTTCCACTCCGTCATCGGCGGCCTCGCGCGACGCGCCCAGGCGTTCGCGCGCGAGCAGGGCCCGGATGTGCAAAACTCCGCGCCATGTCGTTGAACGAGACCCTGATGGCCGACCTCAAGGCCGCGATGATGGCCAAGGACGAGATCGGCAAGCGCACCCTGCGCATGCTCAAGTCCGACCTCGGCAAGAAGGAGGTCGAGCTCGGCCGCGACCTCACCGAGGAAGAAGAGCTGACCCTGCTCACCGGCGCGGTGAAGTCCCGGAAAGACAGCCTCGCCGAGTACGAGAAGGCAGGCCGCGAAGACCTCGCGGAGGGTGAGCGCGAAGAGCTCGCCGTGCTCGCGCGCTACCTCCCCGAGCCCCTCGACGACGCCGCCGCCCGCGCGGCCATCGCCGCGCTCGCCGAGGAGCTCGGCGTGACCGAGAAGAAGCAGATGGGCGCGCTGATGAAGGAGGTCATGGTCCGCTTCCGCGGCCAGATCGACGGCAAGCTCGCGAGCAAGATCGCCGGCTCGCTGCTGAGCTGAGTCCGACGACGCGAAGCGTCGGAGGATCTGAGCCTCACCGGGCGCCGCGCGTCAGCACCGTCAGCTCGTGTCGGACCCGGCCCACCGCGTGGGCGAGCGGGCGCTCGGGCTCGAGGCCCAAGGCGAGGCGTACGTCGAGGTGTGCGGCGGCGCGGGCGAGGGCCGCGATGGGGTCGTGCGGGGCGCCGGTGACGAGGCGCGCGCTCGTCGTGCGGTACTCGGCGTCGAGGGTGAAGGGCCACTTCGAGCCGCCGGTGGCGAGCAGCGCGGCGTCGACCTCCTCCGGCGGCAGCGGGCCCTCGCGGTAGTCGCGGCGATAGAGGGACGCCCGCACTCGAACGGGGCCGCGAGGGAGCCAGCTGCTCATGCCGCCCGCCTCTTGCACCCGGACGGCCAGCCGCTTGCGGAAGCGCGTCACGTCGAGGAGCACGGTGCTGCCCGCGAGGCTGAAGGTGCCGTCCAGGTGGTCGGCGAACGCGCGCGCGCGCTCCTCGGACCAGAACCACGCTTGGAAGTAGGCCGGGTCGAGGTCGCCGAGGGGCGACTTGAGCGCGTCGACGAGGCGCTGTGCGTCGCGCGTCGCGACCAGCTCGGCGGCCACGGGGACGCGGGCCGCCTGGCCGATCGTCCGAGCCGTCGCGAGGTCGCGGTCCCACGCCGGGTCTCCGAAGGTCGCGAGGAGGGCGCCGCCATGCCGTTGGACGTCCGTCGCGTCCGCGGCGCGGAGGGAGGCCTCGACCTCGGCCGTCGCCGCGCCCACGCCGACCAGCAGGGTGGCGGGCTCGTGGACGTGGACGGCGGTGTAGAGCACCTCCGCGCCGCGTCGCTCCACCATCGCGCGAAGGCCGGCGAGGGCGTCCCCCGCGTCGACGCCCGTGGCCAGCAGCGTGCGCCCGACCGGCTCGACGCGCGGGGCGTAGTGGACGAGGTCGAGGTCGCAGCCCTCTCCTTCGAGCACGCGCCGCCACTCCTCGCGGGTCTGGTCGGACTCGAGCCCCGCGATCCGCTCGGCGAGCTCGCGCGGCTCGTCGACCGACGCGAAGCGGGCGACGAGCACCGTGTCGCCGCTGTTGTTCGACGCGAAGCCCCGGTAGACGCGGACGCCCGGCGAGAAAACGCTCCACGCGGGCAGCGGTCGGGCGCACCCGTCGCGCCCGGCCGCGGCCATCGACGCGGCCCGGTACTGCGCGAGGAGATCCTGCGCGTCGCGGAACGGCCGGCGCTCCTCGTGGAACGAGCACGCGCGGAAGGTGCGATCGGGATCGATGACGAGGAAGTCGTGGCCGGCGCCGCAGTCCGCGCCGGCGGCGAAGAGGCGGGGCAGCCTCGGCAGCCGGTCCGCGAAGCAACGCGACAGACGCACCGGCAGCGGCGCCGCGCGGACGGCGTGCTCCAGCCGCGCCCAGTCCGCCTCCGCGAGGTGCGAGGACGGATCGGGCCCGACGTAGCGGAGCAGCGCCACGTCCGCGCAGCCGAGCGCCGCGAGGTCGGAGAGCGTGCCGGGGAGCGCGTCGAGGGAGGCTGGCGTGACGAGCAGGTTGGCGGCCGTCCGCGCGCCCGCCGCGGTCAGCGTCTCGATCGGCCGGACCCAGTCCTCGCCGTCGTAGATGGACACGCGCACCTCGCCGACGAGCGACGCGAGGGCTCGCGCGGTGGGCGCGTCGACGAGGGCGCCGTTGGTCGTGAAGTGCAGCGCGAGGCGCGTCTCGTCGTGCAGGCGCCGCAGGAGATCGAGGAACCCGGCGTAGGCGAGGGGCTCGCCGCCGCCGAACGCGACCTCGAGCACGCCCGCGTCGGCGAGCGCGCGGAGCAGCGCGACCGCCTCGTCCGCGGACCAGCGGTCCGGGAGCGTCGCGTCCCGCGAGCAGAACCCGCAACGCAAGTTGCACGCGTGCGAGAGCCCGAAGAAGACCGCGCGCGGGGCGCTCCGCCGCAGGCCGCGCGTCTCGGGCGCGTCGACGCGGATCGAGTCACCCGTCGCGGGCCGGAAGAGCAGGAGGGCCCCGTCGAGGGCGTGCACCCGGAGCTGGGCGCGCGGGTCGGATCGCATCGACCGAGGGTAGGGCGCGCGCCTCGCCGGGAGAACCCGCGATCGAGCCAGCCGGCTGAGTCCGACGACGCGAAGCGTCGGAGGATCTCAGTGGGGAGCGCGAGGGGCTTGCCCCTCGCCGGAGAGAAATCGCCGGAGGCGATTTATCGACAGACCTCGAGCTACGCTCCCGCCATGACGGACGAGCGGAGCCCGGGCGGCAGCGCCATCTACCGGCACCAGCAGGCCGCGCCCCACACCGGCGGCGTCGCGCACGCCAACGATCAGCGCATCACCGAGCACCTTCGCGGCGCCCACGGCGGCGAGAGCATGGTGTTCCACGAGCTCGTCAGCGACCGCGTCCACCTCGACGTCCACGTGATCTACCCGACGGCCGAGCAGCCTTACTACCTGCTCTGCACCTCGGGCGTCTCGGCGCGGCCGATGAACGTGCCCGCGTCCGTGGAGGGCGCCGACTCGTGGCGGTACGCGGAGCTCTGCATGCTGTTGCCGCCGAATTGGACCCCCACCCAGGAGGCGTTCCGCGACGAGCGCGTCTACTGGCCGGTGCGCCTGTTGAAGACGCTCGGTCGGATCCCCCACGAGTTCGACAGCTGGCTCGGCTGGGGTCACTCGATCCCGAACGGCGATCCGCCCGCGCCGTACGCGCCCGACACGCAGCTGTGCGGCGCCGTGCTCATCCCGCCGTTCCTGATCGGCGACTCCCTGTTCGTCGCGCAGGGCGAGCCGCCCCTCCACGTGTTCCAGGTCCTGCCGATCACCGCCGCGGAGATGAGCTTCAAGCTCCAGGTCGGCCTCGACGGGCTCCTCGACCGGCTCGAGTCGGCGATCTCCGACAAGGTCCTCTACGGCCCGGTCGATCCGCTGCGGCCCAGCGTTGTCTGAGGGCGCTCAGCCCGCGTCGGGTCCCGCGGCTTTGGCCAGCGAGCGCCGGTACTGGGCGGCGACGCGGCCGACGAAGAAGCTCTGAGGGAGGAGCCGGGTGAGGACGTTGCCCCATCGGTACATGAGCCCGGGGACCTGCACGTAACGTCGCTTGCGCAGTCCATCGACCGCGGAGCGGGCGCACTGGTCGGCGGGCATGAGCCAGCCGCGGAGGTCGTCGAAGCGGTTGCCCTGGGTCATCTCGGTGTCGATGCCGCCGGGGGCGAAGACGGTGACGGAGACGCCGCGGCGCGCCATCTCGTGGTGGAGACCGCAGCCGTAGTGGACGAGGAACGCCTTGGTGCCCGAGTAGGCGCTCTGGTACGCGACCGGCGTGAGCCCCGCGAGGCTCGAGACGATCATCAGGCCGCCGCGCTCGGCGCGCTGCTCGAGGTAGGGGAGCAGGAGGGTCGTGAGCTGGACGACGCTCGAGACGTTGAGCGCGAGCATCCGCTGGAACGCCGGCCAGTCGAGCTCGTCGTGGTGGCCGAAGAAGCTGACGCCGGCGTTGAGGATCGCGGCGTGGATCGGGCGGCCGTCGACGGCCTCGTCGAAGACCCGCTGCACGTCGGCTTCGCTCGTGAGGTCCGCCACCACCACCGCGGTCTCGACGCCGTGCGCCTCCGTCAGCGAGCTCGCGAGCGCGCGCAGGCGATCCTCGCGCCGCGCCACGAGCACGAGGTGCGCGCCATGGTCGCGCGCGAGGTGGACGGCCATCGCCTCGCCGAGCCCGGAGGACGCCCCCGTCAGGAGCACCCACTTGCCGCGCAGCTGCATCGTTTCCATCGCGGCGACATAGCACCGCGGCTTCGATCACTCCCGCGCGCAGGTCGAGTCTTCGAGGCAGAACGGGTCCTCGAGCACCACCCATGGCAGCTCGGTCCCGCCCGAGGCGAGGTACCAGCCGATCGCGTTGAGGAGGTACTCGCCCTCGTCGAAGACCTTGTTCGGATCGACGGGCAGCAAGACGTGTTGCCCTTGCGGGATCGTCATCGCGTTGATGACGAGCGAGACGCCGGCGAACGGGCGGTCGGTGCCCCACGGATCGAGAGAGGTGGTCAGGCGGGCGGCGCGGCTCTCGCGGCCCCACCGCAGCGGCGGATCGAGTCGGCCGGGGCGCAGCCCGCCGTCGGCCTCGGGCCGCTGGCGGTTCCCGTTCGGCGCGAAGTACTGCCGGCCCTCGCTCATGTCGTCGACGTCGAAGAGGAACGTCGGCGCGCCCTCCACGGGGTGCCGCATCAGGTTCGCGATGCCCTCGAGCACGTGGTACTCGATGAGGATGTCGTCGGGCGTCTGCCAGCCGTAGGTGTCCGCGAACCGGGCGGGCGCGCGCCAGTCCGCGAAGTCGTCGGGCGCGTCGGGCGGCATGAACGCCAGGATGCCCGCGGCCCGCGCGTAGGCGTTGCCGGTCGCCGGAGGCACGGTGGTGTCGCCGGCCGTGTTCGTCACCCAGATGCTGCGCGTGCGCGCCGGGACGTCCACCGAGGTCGCTGGATCGAGGAAGACGTGGCGCGCGTAGTTGATCGGGTCGCCCGGCTCGAGCGCGATCTGCGCGAGCCCCGCGAGGCGCCGCAGGTCGGGCGACTGGCGGGTGAGGCCGAGGCCCTCGGCGGGCGCGGTGAGCGTGGCGCCCTGTTCGAACTGCGTGCCCAGGTAGCTCCCGCAGGTCGCGCAGGTGCCCGCCGCCGACGTGAGCCCGTAGGACGAGCGCCAGGTGTCGATCACCTCGATCACCGGGAGCTCGCCGGGGCCGGTGTACTCGCAAGTCGTGTAGTCCATCTGATCGCGCGCGTCGTCGAGCACGGTGATGGTCAGCGGGTCGCCCCGATCGGTCGGTACGGTGAGCCGGAAGGCGCCGTCGGCGCCCACGCCCGCGCATCGCGTCTCCCCGTTGCGGAGGTTGTGCACGAGGACCGCGTCGCCCTCGGCCAGCGACTCCGCGGCGACGCAGGCGGCCTCGGTGACCGACTCGTCGTTCAGGTTCGGCAGGCGGAAGTACACCGACCGCTCGCCCGCCTCGCACGCGGTGTTGGCGTCGCGGCCGCCCGAGGTGCGGCTCGCGATGATGGGGCCGATGACGCGGAGCCAGATCGGGTGGCGCGCCGTCCCGAGGCTCGTGCGCATGCCGATGTCGAACAGCCCGCCGCCACCGCTGACCGGCGCCGCGCGGTTGATCGCCGGCTCCACCCCGACGTTGAGCATCGAGATGATCCCGCCGAGCGAGCTGCCCCACTGACCGTAGCCGACGTCCCAGCCGCCGAGGTCGGGCGTGCCGTCTCCGTCGAAGTCGCCCGCCATGTCGAGCGCTCCGTCGCCGTCGACGTCGCCGTCGAACGCGATGGGCGCGCCGCCGTCACGCGAGGCGACCTCGCCCGGCGTCCACGTCGGATCGTCGACGTCCGGCTGCCCCCAGAACGTGCGGAGGATGCGCGTCGCCTGCAGCCAGTCGACCACGCTCTGCCGGAGCGTGTCGCGCGTGTGGAACATGTAGGCGCTGAAGAAGAGGCCGGCGCTGTCGGCGGTGCCGTCGAAGTTCAGGTCGCGCGCGCGGTCGAGCGAGATCGCGCGGCCGAGCGGCGCCAGGCAGTTCGAGCCCAGCACCGCCGAGAGCAGCGGGCGCAGGTCGTCGCCGAGCGGGACGCCGTGGCCCTGCGCGTCGATGCTGACGGTGGCCACGCCCTGGCTCGCGACGAGGCCGGCGAAGGCGATCGCCTCGAGGTTCAGGCTGCCGTAGCCGTGCGCGTAGAGCGTGGTCGGGAACGGCTGCTGGTGGGTCGCCGTCTCCTTCGGGATGACGATGAACATCGGCACCACGTCGCGCTCGATCCGCGCCTCTCCGGTCTGGCGGTCGATGTCCCACGTGTCGTTGACGTTCTCGGCGTCCGGATCGCCGAGCAGGTACGGCGACTCGAAGAACGCGTAGGCGATGTGCGAGACCGAGGCCTCGAGGGTGTCGAGCACCGCGTCGAGCTGCTCGATCGGGAACCCGAGGTCGCTGATGGGGAGGCCGTCGAGCGCCGCCCGCAGCTGCGCGGGGGTGACGGTGTAGACGGCGGGGCCGGGATCGCAGCGCTCGGTCCGGGTCCCGCCCCGGAGCGGCGCGACGATGAGCTCCGGCGGGAACTCCTCGGCGAGCCGCGCGAAGGGGCCTCGCCCGTAGAGGCCCTCGCGCATCGCGACGAGGTCGCCGCGCACCGACTGCGTGGTGAACGACCAGGCGAAGGCCACGCCGTTCCAGCCCTGCGACGAGAGCGAGCCGTACAGGTCGGGGCGCGCGGAGAACACGTCGGGCAGGTTCGCGAGCGCCTCGTGCTGCGAGATGTGGTGCACCCAGTCGAACGGCGAACGCACCGGCTCGCCGTCGGCGCCGGAGAGCCGACTGGTCAGCACGACCGCGTACTCGCGGCTCTCCTCGAGCGGCAGGATGGGTCGCAGGACGAGCGTGTTCGACTGCCGCTCGTAGAACCACATCATGTCGTCGATGGTCTCGAACGCGTTGCCGTCGAGGCGACCGTCGATCGTGTTCGGGTGATCGATGATCCCGTCGAAGTCGCTGTCCTCGCCGGGGTCGAGGATCCCGTTGCCGTTCGTGTCCTCCTCGACGGTCTCGAAGATCAGGTTCGACTCACCCGCGCGCGGGTCGGCCTCGTAGTAGGCGTCGGGCCGCGACGCGACCCGCGGGAACAGGTCGCTGTTGACGTCGAGGGGCACCGGGATGCCCGTCTCGAGGTCGATCAGGTAGACGGCGTGGCGCTGCCAGTCCTCGGTGGAGAACTGGCCGCGGCCCTGCCGTCGCAGCAGGTCGTCGGTGTCGAGGGGCGCGTCGAAGGAGACGGTGACCGGCGCGAACGTGCCCCAGCCGTCGAGGGCGTCGAAGCTCTGCCGGAGCCGCCGCTCCATCCCGGACGGCGCGATGAGGCTCGCGTTGATGCGGCGCCCGCTCGGCGACGTCGGGTCCGGCCACGTCGCGATGTCGTTGGGGAGCGGGATCTCGGGGAGGGGCTCGGCCTCGAGGTCCCAGATCACCTGGGGCCCGGTCCCGGGCGGCGACTCGAAGAAGCCGGACGGGAGACCTCCCCCGTCACAGCCCACCATCAGCCCGAGGGCGACCGAGATCGTGGCGACGCGCATGCCGCCACGGACTCTATGTCATCACGCGGTGCCTTGCTCGCCCGGGTCGCGTGACCGGCCGTCGATCTCCGACATCGGCTCGATCTCGAAGACGTTGGTCTCTTCGTCCCAGTCCACGATCAGCGCGCGGTCCCCGCGCCCGAGCGAGTTCGGGGTGCTGCAGCGGACCTTCAGCAGGAACCCGGCCTGGCCGTCCTTCAGCGTCGCCTGCCCGAGCTCCGCGTCGACGGTGCCGGTCTTGATGGTGACCACGTGACCGATGAGGTCGCGGTTCGAGCGCGCGGGCTCGGTCTTGAACAGCTTGGCCAGCGGTCGCGTCGCGAGCGAGGTCAGCGGGATCGCGATCAGCAGCGCCGCGAGCAGGATCAGCGCGCCCGTGAGCAGGCCGCCGAGGGGGACGACGGGGGCGACGTAGCGGCTGCCGAAGAACGAGCCGACCCACCCGAAGAGGACGACGAAGCTCACGATGACGGTGAGCGGCGCGTACCGTAACCGGAGCGCGTGGAGGACCGCGGCGAGGCCCCCTCCTCCCACGCCGTCCGCGTCGAGGTCGGCCGCCTCGGCGGCGCCGTCGAGGCCCTCCGCCGCGCCGTCCACGGCTCCATCGAGCGCGCCATCGATCCCGGAGATGCCCTCGACGCCGTCGAGCGCGCCGCCGGGGTCGAGGAGGTGCAGGTCGAGGGCGCCGAGCATCACCGACACCCAGTAGAGCAAGACCAACCCGAGCATGGCGGTGAAGGCCAGGGTCGGCATGCTCAGGGCGGTCTGGAGGAACTCGGTCATCGGGGCTCGTCGGTCAGCGTACTACGAGGTCCCAACCGACGGGCGGCTCGCCGATTCCGCCTACTCGTCCTCTTCCGGCTCGTCCTCGGCGAGCCCGCCGAGCTGCTCGCGGAGCTGGCGCTCGAGGTCCGGGTTGGCGGACAGCATCGACTGGGCCTGCTGCATCATCGCGCCGAGATCGAGCCCGCCGAGCGCCGCGGGGCTCGCGCCTGCCTGCGCGAGCGCCTCCTCCGGCGTGGTCGCCCCGGCCATCTTCCGCGCGAGCTCGTTCAGCGATCCGTTCTGCGCCATCTGCTGGGCCATCTGCATCGCCTGCTGGAGCATCGCGGCGCCCTCGGGGCCCTGGAGCTGCTGCGCCAGCGCGCCTAGCTGCCCGCCGCCGCCGCCGAGCATCGCGGCCAGATCCGGCGCGCCGCCGCCGCCGAACATCGCGGCCAGGTCGGGCGCCCCACCGCCGAGCATCGCGCCCAGATCCGCGAAGCCCGCGGGGCCTGCGCTCGGGAGCGCGATCCACTCCGCGCCGTCGCCGAGCTCTTCGATCGCCGCGTCCCAGGTCTTCGCGGTCAGCGCGTACGACTCGGGGTAGACCGGCACGCCGCGCGGATCGGAGTGCGCCGCGAGGAGCTCCCCGAGCTGCGCCGCGAGCCCGAACCCGAGGACCTCGGGGTCCTCCGTGACCGACGCCTCGAGGTGGACCAGCGTGGCGTTGTCGAGCGCTCGGATCCGCACGGGCTCACCGTTCGCGCCGCGCCGCACGTCGTCGCCTCCGACGGCCGGGAGGGCCTCTCGGACGAGGGCCGGGTCGATCTTCAGGACGCCGATTGCGTTGGTGCTCATGCGACCTGGGTAGCACGAGCGGGCGCTCGTCGCCGAGGGCCTCCTACGGTTTGCCCTCGAGCTCCTCGAGCGTCTTGGGCCAGCTCGCCTTGAGCAGGCGCGACAGCGAGCGATCCGCGAGCAGCTTCCCGTCGGTCTGGCAGGTGGGGCAGTAGTTCGCCTCGTTGGAGGCGTACCGGATGCGCATGATCGTCCCCCCGCACACCGGACAAGGCGACTTGTACTTGCCATGGACGGCCATCTCGGGGCGGAACGCCGTGACGTTCTCGGGGAAGCCGTCCCCCGACTCCTCGCGGAGCCGATCGGTCCACTCGACGAGGACGGCGCGCGTGGCCTCGTACAGCCGCTCGAGCTCCTCGGGGCTCAGCTGATCGCTGCGCCGCATCGGCGACAGCTTCGAGCGGTGCAGGATCTCGTCGGAGTACGCGTTGCCGATCCCGGAGAGCAGGCGCTGATCGGTCAGCGCGCGCTTGAGCGTGTGCCGCTCCTTGGTGAGGGCGGCGGTGAAGCCCGCGAGGTCGACCTCGAGCGGCTCCGCGCCGCCGCGGTCGTGATCGACGAGCCCGGCCTCCCCACGCACGAGGTGCAGCGACGCCCGCTTCTTCTTGCTCGCCTCGCGCAGCAGGAGGGTGCCGTGATCGAAGTCGAAGCCCGCGAGCCCGATCCGCGCCGGGATCTTCGCGCCGGGCTCGTCGTCCCACGCGAAGCGGCCCGCGACCATGAGGTGGATGACCACGAAGAGGTCGTCCTCGAGCTCGAACACGACGCGCTTGCCGATGCGGCGCAGGCCCGTGACCTCGTGGCCGACGACCTCGTCGATGCGCGGGTCGACGGACCGGAGCAGGAACGGGCTCGCGAGGCGGATCGCCTGGAGCCGATGGCCGACGGTGCGGCGCGTCAGCGCCTCGAGGTAGACCGCGATGTCCGGCAGCTCCGGCATCTGCGCAGGCTACCCGTTGTGGGGGACCCTTGGCGACGCCGTCCCCGTGTTCGATGCTCCCTGCCGTGAAGCGATGGATCTCCGTGTGCGCGCTCCTGGCCGTCGCCGGGTGCGGCGACCCCCCCGCGATGGACGACGCCGGCCCGCCCCCCGACGACGCGGGGCCTACCGCGATGGACGCCGGCACCGACGCGGGGCCCCCGCCGCCGATGTGCGCGTCGACGGGCGGCGGCGCCCTGCCGTCCGGCCTCGAGACGCTGAGCTACCACGACGGCACGGGCGGCGGGCTGCTCGAGGCGCAGTCCTGGGCGGTCACGTCCGGAGGCACGGAGCACCGGCTCGCCGAGGAGCGCGCCTACGAGCAGTCGCGCTTCCAGATCGAGCAGCCCACGCGGGTGCACGGCTTCCGCGTTCGCTGGGCCGGGGTCGACGCGCTGCCGCCGAGCGCCGAGCTCGAGGCCGGGCTCTACCCCGACTTCGGTCACAACGGCTTCGACATGTGGTCGACCGCGCCGTACTGGACGGGCACGCGCTGCGTCTCGGAGCTCGACGCGGACGGCTGGGTCACCTACGCGCTCGACGCGCCGGTCGAGATCCACGAGCCCGGCCTCGTCTACGTCGGCCACCTCCGCGACGGCGCCGGGGCGCCGGGCTGGTACTTCGACACGAGCACCGACACGACCGACGGGAGCTGTGATCGGTTCGCGGACTGCCGCATGTCGCTGAACCTGCCCGACCTCGAGCCGAGCCAGTACAACGGCCTCACGCTGCCGCTGCCCTACGACTACCTCGTGGAGCTGCTCGTGGAGCCCCTCGGGGACGCGCCCGAGGACCCGCACTTCGCGCCGGTGCCCGACCTGACGGTGAGCAACCGCGTGTCCTTCGGTGACTTCGACGCCGACGGCTGGGACGACTTCGTGACGACGGGCCCGCGCCTCTATCGCAACGCGGGCGATGGGACCTTCGTCGACGTCACCGCGGCGAGCGGGATCGGCGCGCTCGGCGCGAGCGGCAACGGGGTGTGGGGCGACTACGACAACGACGGTTGCCTGGACCTGTTCGTGTTCGCGGAGTCGATGACGGAGACCGACCGCCTGCTCCGCAACGGGTGCGACGGCACGTTCAGCGACGTGACTGAGGCCTCGGGCATCGCGGACCCGTTGCTCGGCGAGGCGTGCGGCGCGCTCGCCGACGTCCGCGCGCCCGCGGCCGCGGCGGCGTGGGTGGACCTGGACGCGGACGGCTGGCTGGACCTCTACGTCGCGAACTTCATCTGCTGGGACAGCGGCGAGACCTACGCCGACTACGTCTGGCTCAACCAGGGCGACGGGACCTTCCGCGACCGCACCGCGCGCGACGGGTTCTCGAGCGCGCGCCTCGCGAGCCGCGGGGTCAACCCGATCGACTACGACCGCGACGGCGACATGGACGTGCTCGTCACGCGCTACCGGCTGCACCCGAACGCGCTCTTCGAGAACGGCGGCGATCGCCGGTTCACGGAGCGGGGCGCCGCGCTCGGGCTGGCCGGCGTGGAGATCCGACGCGCCTACGGGCACACCATCGGCGCCGCGTGGGGCGACCTCGACAACGACGGCGACTTCGACTGCGTGCAGGCGAACCTCGCGCACCCGCGCTTCTTCGACTTCTCCGACAAGACGCAGGTCCTCTTGCAGGACGCGTCCGGGATCTTCGCCGACAACGCCGGCGACTGGGCGGCGCAGGACCTCGCGGGCGCCAACGGCCTCCGCTACCAGGAGACCTACTCCCTGCCCGCGCTCGCCGACTTCGACTCCGACGGCGATCTCGATCTCGTGATCAGCGCCGTCTACGACGGTCGGCCGACCGACCTCTACCACGGCAACGGGGACGGCACGTTCGTGCTCCACACCGGGCACTCGGGCATCACCGTGCACAACGGCTGGGCCGCCGCGACGAGCGACTGGGACCACGACGGCGACGTCGACCTCGCGATGCAGACCTTCTTCACCAACGAGGACACGCAGGGCCACTGGCTGTCCGTGCGCGTGGTCGGCAACGTCGCCGCGAACCGCGCCGCGATCGGCGCCACCGTCGCCGTCACGGCGGGCGGGGTCACGCGCCTGCGCTACGTCGAGGGCGGCACCAGCCAGGGCTGCCAGGACTCGATGTACCTGCACTACGGCCTCGCCGACGCGACGAGCGTGGACTCGATCGCGGTGACCTTCCCGGGCGGCGCGACGGTGACCTTCACCGGCCCGTTCGACGCCGATCAGCGCCTCTGGCTGATGGAGGACGGCACCGTGCACCCGGGCTGGGCGCCGCCCGCGCCCTAGAAACTCAGTCCAAACCGAGGAGGGTCGGGGGCAGGCCGCAGCGGGCGATCGCCTCGCGGCAGCGCGTCGCCGTCCGGGCGACCGCGCAGTCCGTGTATCGTTGAAAAGGATCTTGACACGCGATCGCGGTGCAGACGTTGAGGACGTCGTCGACGCTGGACGCGCCGCAGTTCTCGACGATGCAGCACGAGACGTCGGGATAGAACATCCGGCAGCGCGTCTCCTCGTTGAAGCAGGAGAGCGCGTTGCGCACGGCGCAGACGCGGCACGTCTCGTCGCGCTGCAGGCAGCCGACGATGCAGACCTGCGAGGCGCCGCAGCCCTCGATGCACGCGCCCGTCTCGGGGCGGCAGACGTCGGGCTCGGGGAAGGGCTCCACCGGGAGCACGCAGCCCGCGTCGGGCCCCGCGTCGAGGCCCGGGACGATCGCGTCGAAGCCGGCGTCGCGCGGGCGCACGCCCGCGTCGCGGCGGGGCGCCCCCGCGTCGAGCGTCGGCGCGGAGGCGTCCATCGACGCGCCCGCGTCGCGCCGCGTCGGCGGGGGCGGGTCGTCGAGCCCGTGGGCGAGGTAGCAGCCGCTGAGCGTCAGAGCGGCCGCGGCGAGGGGACCGACGCGCATGGGTCGAGTCTGTCGTACCCGCGCTCGATCCCCAAGGCCGGGCGCGTCACGCCGCGCTGACGGTCGGCCGCTGGTCCTGCTGGGTGACGCGCTCGCGCTCGAAGAGCCGCACCTTCAGGCCCGGGCCCTTCTGCCGAAGGGTCACCGACGGCTTCAGCTCGAGGCGCTCGCCGGGCAGCAGGTCGAGGCGGAAGCGCTGCACGACCATGCCGAGGAGCAAGGTGGCTTCCATCATCGCGAAGTGGTTGCCGATGCACACGCGCGGCCCGCCGCCGAAGGGGAAGTACGCGTAGCGCGGCAGGCTCGCCTCGTCCTTCCAGCGATCGGGATCGAACGCCTCGGGGTTCGGGAACCAGCGCGGGTCGCGGTGGACGACCCACTGGCTCATCAGGATCTGCGAGCCCTTGGGGATGTGGTAGCCGCCGATCTCGACGTCCGCCGTGCTCTCGCGGCCCGTGGTCCAGGCGGGCGAGTAGAGGCGCATCGCCTCCTTGAGCACCCAGCCCGTGTAGACGAGCTTCTTCACGTCGTCCGCCTGCGGCAGCCGGTCGCCGACGACCTCGGTGAGCTCCTCGTGCACGCGGCGCGCGACGTCGGGGTACTTGCTGAGCAGGTAGAGCGTGTGGGACAGCGCGAGCGCCGTCGTCTCGTGGCCGGCGAGGAAGAGGGTCACCGCCTCGTCGCGGAGCTGCTGGTCGGTCATGCCCGAGCCGTCGTCGTCTTGCGCCGCGAGGAGCGTGCCGAGGAGATCGTCCCGCGTCTCACCGCTCGAGCGGCGGTCCGAGATGATCCGGTACAGCAGCGTGTCGATCGACTCGACGGCGCGCTTGAGCCGGAGGTGCCGCGGGGTGGGGACCCACTCGGGGAGCATCACGACGGCCTCGGGGCTGTTCGCGTAGTACTCGTTGATGACCTCCATCGCGTCGCTCACGGTCTCGACGTCGGCCTTGGACATCCCCGCGCCGAAGAGGACGTCGGCGACGACCTCCATCGTGAGCCGCGACATCTCGTGGTGGAGGTTGATCTCCATTCCGTCGCGCCACGGGCGCAGCGCCTGATCGGTCACGCGCACCATCGCCTCGGCGTACGTCGCGATCTTCTTGGGCGTGAACGCGGCGCTCATCAGCTTGCGCTGGCGCTTCCAGAGCTCCCCGTCGCTCGTCAACAAGCCTTGCCCGAGCGTGCGCTGGAGGATCGTGATGTACGCGTCGCGGCCCATCACCTTGGCGTGCTTCACCATCGCCGCCTCGATGTCCTTGGGGTGGCTGACCAGCACCCAGGGCTTGCCGAAGACGTTCATCTGCACCGTGTCGCCGTAGCGGGCCTTGAGGCCGGTGAGGAGCCCCAGCTGGTCGGTGCTCCAGCCGAAGAGGTTGCGTAGACCCAGGCGCCCCTTCGGGCCGGGCGGCGTTCGGTGCTCGTTCATCTCGCTCCCTCCGGTTCGCCGACCCTGCGGAACAGGTCGACCATCTTGCTGGCGGTGTCGTCCACCGCGTCGGCCGTGATCTCGGACCAGTGCGACGCGAGCCAGCGATCCCCCGCGTCCATCAGGGCGAGCGCCGCGTGGACGATGAGGTCCGTGGGCAGGTCCTCGCGGACCGCGCCGAGCGCCTGACCCTGGCTGACCAGGGCGCCCGTCCACTCCATCATCCGCTCGTTGAGCATCAGGAGGACGGGGTGCCCCTCGAGCCGCTCGCGGGCTTGCGCGACCGAGAGGCAGAGCGCCGCGTTCTTCGGGTCCTCGAGCATGAAGCGGAGGCTGCGGGCGTACATCGCCTCGCACGCGTTCCAGAACGAGGCGGCGTCGTCGGCCTCGAACGGGAACCCGACCTGCAACAGCCAGTGCGCGAGCGCGTGGTCCAGGACGGTCCGGTACAGGTCGTCCTTGTCCGAGAAGTAGTAGTACATCGCGCCCTTGCTGATCCCGGCGCGCTCGATGATGCGGTTGTAGGACGCCTGCTCGAACCCGCGCTCGCCGAACTCCTCCGCCGCGGCGTCGAGGATCGTCTTCTTGCGGGGCTCGTCGAGCTTCTGGAAGCGGGGCAGCGGCATTGGACTCTCCGGTCGTACCAGGCGGTTCGACCGAGTGGTCTAATACTGGGTGCGGCTCCCGCGGTCGTCAACCCCGGCGCCGCCGAAGGACGGAAAAGAAGCGACCGGGGCCCTGAGACCCCGGTCGCGTGGGCTGGGCGTTCGCCGGCTACTCGTTCGGGTCGGGGATCCGCGGCGGGACCAGGAAGAACACGATGCGGCTGTCGAGCGGGGTGAAGCCGTCGCCGATGACGGTGACCTGCGCGCGGAAGAGCTGGGGGCTCAGGGTCGGCGGGACCGTGGTGTTCATCTTCGGGACGATGTCGAAGCACACGGGGGTGCCCGGGGTGACGCGCTGGAACGTGTCGTGGAAGCTGTCGGCGTCGATGCCGGCGCGGTCGTACGTGGACAGCCCGGTGGTGCAGGTGAGGCCGGCCGCCGGGGTGGTGCGGGTCTCGAGGTGGTCGAGGAACGCGGCCACGGCGTCGATGGTCTCACCCGGATCCATCAGGTCGGTCGCCTGCGCGGACACGTCGAGCGGCACCGCCGCGGCGCGCCGGACGGCGTCCGTCACCGCGGTCGAGAGGCCGCTGCCGCTCGGCGCGCTGAGCACGTACGAGCTCGCCGGGCCGGGAGCGCCCCGCGCGATCGTGGTGTCGGTGACGAGCCGGTTGAGGAACGACTGCGCGCCCGCGGCGGTCCAGATGCCGACGACGCGCGCGTTGATGGTCGAGAGCGCGGTGGTCATCTGCGTCCACGTGGGCGCGCCAGGCACGCCCGAGTAGTCGCAGCTGCACGTCGGCGAGTTGTGCTGGTCGACGTCGGTCATGACGATGACGATCGGCACCGCGGTCGGCCGGAAGCACGCCATGCCCGTGTAGCCGGAGGGGCACGTGGGCGCGGTCGAGACGTTGCCCGGGAAGCGCGCGTAGCCCGAGAGGGTGTCGCGCGAGCCGAGCGCGTAGAGCGCGGCGACCCCGGACTCCGGGCCGTCGTAGCCCCAGTTCGTCCCGTAGCGGTTGACCGCGGTCTGCGCCGCCGTCGTGCTCGAGGTCATCGTCGTGTACTGGAAGAACGCCTGGTCGTGGATGATGCCGACCGCGTCCGTCCGGACGTTCACGCCGCCGTAGGTGCCGCGCGGGTAGTCGTCGAACCCGCCGACGCCGAACCAGGCGTTGGGGATCCGCGCGCGGATGTCGGGGATGACGGTCGACGTCAGGCCGGCCTGCAGCGCGCTGATCGTGCCGCCCATCGAGCCGGTGTTGTCCATCAGGAAGTAGATGTCGGCTTCCTGCAGGCTGGTGTCGAACTGCAGCGTGTCGCGCGTCGGATCCGGCGGCGCGAGGTGCGGGACGACGAAGACGAAGTCGCCGCGCGACCGCGGGTTGTCCGCCGCGTTCAGCGGGTCGGTGCCCGCGCCGACCTCGATGAGATCGCTGACGCCGTCACCGTCGCTGTCCGCCAGCCGCGGGTTGGTGCCCGCCGCGCGCTCCGCGGCGTCGGAGAGGCCGTCGGCGTCGCTGTCGGGATCGCGGAAGTCGAAGGTCCCGTCGCCGTCGGTGTCGATCGGCGGGGTCATCCAGTCGGTGTCGCCCGCCTCTTCGGCGTCGGTGAAGCCGTCGCCGTCCGTGTCGAGGTCGTAGATGTCCGGCGTCCCGTCGCCGTCCGTGTCGATGAGCCCCTCGATGAGGTCGGCGATCGTGTCGCCGTCGCTGTCGGGCGAGTTGTAGTCGGCGACGCCGTCGCCGTCGTGGTCCTGCGGCATCGTCGGGTCGCCGCCGATCTCGGTGGCGTCGTCGAGCCCGTCCTCGTCGTTGTCGAAGTCGCGGAACGCGGGGCGGCTGTCGCCGTCCTGATCGGAGGTGCCCTCGACGCCGTCGAGGATGCCGTTGCCGTCGCTGTCCGTGTCGCGGAAGTCGGGGATGCCGTCGAAGTCGGTGTCGATCGGAGAGGTCGACACGCTCGAGTCGCCCGCCTCGTCCACGTCGAGGATGCCGTCGCCGTCGCTGTCGGGGTCGAGGTAGTCGGGGGCGCCGTCGCCGTCGGTGTCGACGCCGCCGCTCGCCATCCGGCCCTCGTGGACGTCGCTGATCGTGTCGCCGTCCGAGTCGCCGAAGACGTCGAAGCCCGCGTCGAACCCGCTGCCGGTGCCCGCGTCCATGCCCATCATGGAGCCGGCGTCGTCGCCGCCCATGCCGCCGCCGTCCATCATGGTGACGTCGCCGGCGTCGACGCCGGTGCCGCCGCCATCCTCGTCGGCGCCGGAGTCGGTGCTGCCCGACCCGGCGTCACGCCTCGGCGGGGTCTGGCACATCCCGTCGATGCACATCCCGCTCGTGCACTCGCTGTCGTTGGCGCACGGCGTACCCATCGGGTCCGGGTCGCCTCCGCACGCAGCCAAGCCGCACACTGCTAGTGCGATGATCCAGCGCTGACGCATCCTAAGTCCTCCGCGCGAAACTGTACCATCGCTGCGCAGGCCCCTGCGAGGGGGGACGCT
This sequence comes from Sandaracinaceae bacterium, assembly GCA_020633195.1. GTDB lineage: Bacteria > Myxococcota_A > Polyangia > Polyangiales > Sandaracinaceae > JACKEC01. The sequence goes on from JACKEC010000025.1 coordinate 50,245, forward strand.
CGATTAGCTCTTCGTCAGGCTGCGCAGCTTGGTCATCGCGAGCAGCGCCTTGGGCAGGTTGCCGCCCAGCAGGCCGTGGAACACCTGGGCCATCGCGTCGTACTTGCCCTTGTAGGGGAACCAGAGGGGCTCGATGTCCGACCAGCCGCGGTCGACCATGATCGCCTTCTGGTGCGTGAACGCGAGCAGCCCCTCGGGGCCGTGGTAGCGCCCGAACCCGCTGTTCTTCACGCCGCCGAACGGGAGCGCGGGGTTGCCGACGATCGAGACCAGGTCGTTGACCATCACCTGCCCGCACTCGAGCCGCGAGGCGAGCTCGAGCCCGCGCTCGACGTCCTTCGTGAACACGCACCCGTTGAGGCCGTACTGGTGGTCGTTGGCGAGGCGGATGGCCTCCTCCTCGTCCTTCACCCGGATCACCGGGAGGACCGGCCCGAAGGTCTCCTCGCGGTAGATCTCCATGCTCGGGGTCACCCCCGTGAGCAGCGTAGGCGCGAAGAACTGGCCCGGTCGGTCGAGGCGCGTCCCGCCCGCGAGCACCTTCGCCCCGTCGTCGACCGCGCCCGCGACGTGGCGCTCGACCGTCGTCACCTGCCCGCGGAAGGTCAGCGGTCCCATGTCCGCGTGCTCGTCGGGGCCGCCCACGCGCATCGCCCGGACCTCGGCCTCGAGGAGCGCCACGAACTCGTCGTGGATCGCGTCCACCACGAAGAGGCGCTCGACGGAGGTGCACATCTGCCCGCAGTTGACGAGCCCGCCCCACGCGGCGGCCTTGGCGGCGCGCGCGAGGTTCGCGTCGGCGCAGACGATCATCGCGTCCTTGCCGCCGAGCTCGAGCTCGACGGGGATCGGGCGCTTGGCCGCCTCGGCCATCACCTTGCGGCCGGTCGCCACCGAGCCGGTGAAGAAGAGCTTGTCGACGTCGGCGCGCGTCAGCGCGGCGCCCGTCGAGCCGTCGCCCTGCACGACCTCCACGACGCCGCGCGGGAGGCCGATGCGGCGGAAGATCTCGTCGACGATCTCGCCCGTGATCGGCGTGACCTCGGACGGCTTGAGCACGACGGTGTTGCCCGCGATGAGGGCGCTCAGGACGGGCACCATCGAGAGCTGGAACGGGAAGTTCCACGGCGAGATCACGCCCACGACGCCGAGGGGGAAGTGCTCGATGTAGCTCGCCTTGCCCGGGAACAAGATCGGCGTCGACACCTTCCGGCGCGAGAGCGTCTTCTTCGCCGTCTTGCGGTAGTGGTCGAGGAAGAGCGGGATCGCCATCAGCTCGGTGACGAGCGAGTCGACGAGCGGCTTGCCCGTGTCGTCGCTGATGCGACGCGCGTACTCCTCGCCGTGCGTCTGCACGACGTCCTTGATCCGCGAGAGCATCCGGAGGCGATCGTCGAGCGACGTGTCGCGCCACGTGGGGAACGCCTCTCTCGCGCGCGCGACGGCGGCGTCGACCTCCGCCGCGGTGCGGATGGGGAAGGTCCCGAGGACCTCGCCGGTGACCGGGCTTCGCTTCTCGATGACCGCGGCGCCCGCGCCGTTGCCCCCGCTCTTCTGTGTCGCTTCCATGACGCGGACGATTCTGCGCCCCAGCGCCAAGGCACGCCAGGCGCTATCCTCGGGGGCGTGTACCGCGAGCCCGCCGCGCCGAGCGAAGCGATCGAGCTGCACCGGCTCGCGCCGCGGCGGTGGTGGTGCCTGCGCGAGGACGACGTCGAGGGCTTCCTCGGCGCGCGCGTGCTCGTCGGTCGGCGCGCGTACACGAGCCTCGATCGCACGCGCCGCGTGCGCTTCGTCGCCGACGACGCCGAGGCGCGCTTCGAGCTGATCGACCCAGCGCGCGGGATCACGCGACGGAGCCATCGGCGCTCCGTCGGCCTGCCTCGCCGCGCCGACGCCTCGATCGCGCCGCGGTCGGTGTGGACGGCGCCGGTGATCGGCCGCCCGCTGCGCCCGGTGTGCTTCGTCGGCGCGCGCGCCGCGCCCGATCCGCGCATGGTCCGCGTGCTCGCCTACGACGACGGCGTGCTCGTGGTCCGCGTCACCTCGCGCGGCGTCGACGCCGGCGACACGTGGCACGCCTCCCTCGACGACGCGCTCGGCCAGCTCGACCGCGAGCTCGGCGCGCACCTCGGCGCGCTCCGCGCGGGAGACCGCCGTCGGCCGTGGCGTCGCGACGATCCCTGGGGCGCGCCTCAGGGCTCGCGCAGCACCCACACGGTCTGAGCGGGCACCGATCCGCGGAAGACACCGTCGGTCACCGCGCCGACGGGCGCGTCGGTGATCTCGTCCTCGGCGCTCGCCCACGGCACGGACACCGCGACGTCGGTCGCGGCGCGCGCGTAGCTCGCGACGACGAGGCGGTCGCCGTCGGGGTGCCGGCGCCAGTAGACGAGCTGCCCGCGCGCCGACGCGAGCCGCTGATAGGTCCCCGTGCGCAACGCCGGCGTCGCGTTCCGCAGCGCGATCAGGCGCCGGTAGTGCGAGAGCAGCGAGGCCGGATCGGCCTGCTCGACCTCGACGTTGCGCGTCGCGTGCTCGGGCGCGACCGCGAGGAACGGGGCGCCCGTGGTGAAGCCCGCGGTCGGCGTCGCGTCCCACTGCATCGGCGTGCGCGCCGAGTCGCGCCCGTCGACGATCACGCCGGCGCCGGCGCGCATCCCGAGCTCCTCGCCGTAGTAGACGAACGGTACGCCGGGCAGCGTCAACAGCGTGCCCGCCATGACGCGCAGCGCGCCCGGGTCGTCGCTCACGTTCTCGGTCGCGCGCGGGAGGTCGTGGTTGCCGAGGACCGGGCAGAACGCGCCGCCGGTCGGGGTGGCCGCGACGAGCTCGTCGAAGGCGCGCCCGAGGCCCGACGCGTTCTCGCTGTTCGCGGCGACGGAGAACAGCGCCGACTCCGCGAGGAGGAAGCCCATCTGCAGCACGTCGTCGGCGAGGTAGGGCGCGAGCTCCTCAGGGCTCGCGAGGATCTCGCCGACCATCGCCGCGTCGCGCTCGTCGGTCACCGCCCGCAGCGACCGCAGGAACTCGAAGGTGCCTGGTCGGTGCACGCACACCGGGAGGTCCTCGTCGTAGCGGTAGGGCACGTCGAGCCGGAAGCCGTCGGTGCCCCGGTCGAGCCAGAAGCGCGCGACGTCCAGGAGCGCGGTCCGCATCGCGGGCTGATCGAAGTTCAGGTCCGGCTGCGCGGGGTAGAACTGGTGAAAGTAGAATTGCCCCCGGACGTCGTCGAAGGTCCAGCGGGTCTCCCCGAACGGTCCCGACGCGCCCTCGCAGCCGAGGCCCTCGGTGTCGGACCACACGAACCAGTCGCTGCGCGGGCCCGTCGGATCGGTGCGCGACTCCTCGAACCAGGCGTGCGCGCGCGAGGTGTGGTTGAAGACGAGGTCGAGGTAGATCCGCAGCCCGCGCGCGTGGGCCGCCTCGGTGAGCGCGTCGAAGTCGGCGAGGGTGCCGTAGTCCGGGTGGACGTCGACGTAGTCGGCGACGTCGTAGCCGCTGTCGGCGAGCGGCGACGGGAAGATCGGCATCAACCAGATGCCGGTGATCCCGAGGTCGGCGAGGTAGTCGAGGCGGCTCGTGAGCCCCGCGAGATCGCCGATCCCGTCGCCGTCGGAGTCCTGGAAGCTGCGCACCCAGAGCTCGTAGAAGACGGCCTGCCGGTGCCAGCGGTCGTCCTCCACGAACGGCGGCGGCTGCCCCGCGTCGAGCTCGATCGCGGCGTCGCCCGCGTCGGCGCCCCCCGCGTCGGGGGCCCCCGCGTCGACGACGGGATCGCCGTCGCAGCCGAGCAGCAGCAGGCCGAGCAGCGCGAGCCGCCTCACGGCGCGACGCTCACGTGCTCTTCACGCAGCATCTCGAGGATCGCCTGCACGTCCGGCGTCGGCACGCCCTCGGCCGTCTCGAGGATCGCGTGCAGCTCGCCCGCGACCTCGCGCGCCTCGTGGATGCGCGAGCGCAGCTCCGTGGGCGACAAGACCTCTTGCCCGATGTGAACACCGTCGGGCTCGACGCGGAGCCTCAGCGTGTCGGGCGCGGCGCCGCCAGGCTCTCGACCCGCGGCCTGCTCACGCGTCGCGCGGCGTCCGTCCCACTCCTCGACCGCGCGCTCGCCGAGCTCGCGCGTGGCGGTGCCCAGCTCGTCCCCGAGCTCCTGCGCGGGCTCGGTCGCCGCGATCCGCAGGGTGTGCTCGTAGAGCGTGTAGGTCCCGAGCGGGACGAAGAAGTAGACGACCAGGACCACGACCAGGCCGATGAGCCAGAGGATTCCGTTGATGGCCTTGCGCATGGTTCGCCTCCGAGACCTCTATCACGCCGTCCCGGGACCTCGACAGAAAGCGAGGACCCGCTCCGCGGTCTCGACGGGTCGCTCCGTCGGGAAGTCGTGGCCGGCGCCGCGGACGTAGTCGAGCGAGGCGTTGGGCAGCCGGCGCGCGAGGCGCTCGCTGTTCGCGGGCGGCATCAGCCGATCCGCGTCGCCCGTCAGCACCAGCGTCGCGTGCTCGAGGTGGGGGAGCAGGCGCCACGCGTCGTGGCGCGCGCCGGCCGCGACCTGGCCCAGGAGGCCGCGCACGCTGCGCGGCTCGGACTCGGCGATCGAGGCCCAGATGTCGACGATGTCGGGGCGCTCCTCGAGGTAGCGGGGGCTCAGGACCCAGCGCGCGTTCTCGGCCTGCGCGGCGCGGGGCCCCTTGCGCGAGGCGCGGGCCAGCGCGAGCGCGGCGCGCGGCGAGAGGGTCTCCGCGTCGGGTCCGCCCGGGCTCGTGCACGCGAGCACGAGCCGGCCCACCCGGTGCGGGTGCCGGAGCGTGAGCTGCTGCGCGATCATCCCGCCGAGCGAGATCCCGAACACGTCGGCGCGCTCGACCCCGCTCGCCTCGAGCACGAGCGCGGCGTCGTCCGCCATGTCCGCGGTCGTCCAGAACAGCTTGGGCGTGTCGCTGCGCCCGACCCCGCGGTTGTCGAACACCACGAGGCGCCGCTCGCGCTCGAGGAGCTCGCGGAACTCGAGCCAGTAGCTCGACGAGCGCGCGAGCCCGCGGATCAGCAAGAGGGGCGGCGCGCCCTCGGGCCCGCCGACCTCGAAGTACAAGCGGCCGCCGTCGCGGCGACGGGCGAAGCCGGTCTTCGCCGGGGCTACGGGCACCGACACCCCCAGCTCGCGGGGAGGCGCGGGCACATCGTGTCGAACATCGCCTGGTGTCCCTCCCGGTTCGGGTGGATGTGATCGAAGCTCCGGAACTCCGCGCGCAAGAAGTGGCGCGGGGCGTCCGCGAGGAAGCGCGCGTCCTCGGCGAGCCGAGCGTCGCGGGCGGCCTGCGAGAGCGAAGCCGTCTCGGTCCGCCAGCGCGAGTCGCGCTCGATCCGACGCTGCGCGTCCTCGATCGTCCACGGCGTCGCGGCCGCGTCGCGCAGCGCCGGCGCGTCGTAGAGATCGATGGCGACGTCGGGCCGCTCGGCGGCGGTCCACGGCGCGCTGGCGGCGACGCCTCGGGGGCGCCGGCTCGCGAAGGGGCCGAGCGCGTCGGTGGGGCTCGAGCGGCCGAGCACGTAGTCGACCACGCGCCGCGTGCTCCGCAGCGCGTGCAGCGCGCGGCCGTCGCGCCACCGCTCGTCGTCCTCGCCGGAGTCGCCCCAGGGCGTGAGCGTGAGCGCCGCGACGCGGATGCCGTGGTGGTGAGCCATCACGAAGAGCCGGTTCATCGCGAAGTTCGTGCGCGTCACCGCGCCGACGCTGTTCAGGCCGCCGCCGAAGAGCAGCCACAGCTCGAGCCCGCGGGCCCCGCGCGGCACGTTGGGGTTCTCGATGACCTCGTGCTGGAAGCGCGAGTAGAGCTGCGGCGCGCCGGCGCCGACTTGTGAGAGGTTGCGGACCTCCGCGTTGGCGCACGAGTTGTGGATGAGCACCCCGTAGGGCCGGTTGCGGAAGGCGCCGATGGAGCCCGCGAGCAGCACGACCTTCACCGGGCGGTCGTGGTGGGTGAAGCGCCACTCCGGCTCGTCCCACGCGTAGCCCGCGCTGTGGGTCGGCTGCGCGGACGCCGCCGACGCGAGCGCCAGGAGCGCCGCCCCGATCCCCGCCACCGTGGCGCGCCTGCCTCGTGACCTCATCGCCGGCCGGATCGTGATTCGCTGCGGGCGCCCCCGCAACGCGCGCCCGTGCGTCAGGGCGCGGGGGCCTCGCAGACGTAGGGCCGCTCGTCGCCGCAGTCCCTGTCGTCCCACTCGGACTCGCGGCCGGAGACCGTCATGATCACGCCGCAGTCCTCGCCGCGGGAGCCGCCGTCGTTGGGCTCGCCCGAGTCCCAGTGCGTGTAGCCGACGGGGGTCGAGGTGAGCCAGACGAAGCGGTCCTCGGTGACGAGATCGTTGATCCCGATCCAGGTGTCGGAGAACCCTCGCGTCGCCAGCTGCCCGTAGACGAACGCGTCCTCCGCGGTGTCCTCGATGACGACGAGCGAGTAGCCGAGGGTCTCGCAGCTCGCCCGCGCGCCGGCCCACGAGCGGTTGGTGTCGCAGACCAGGTAGGCGTGTCCGCCGCGCTCGACCACGGGGCAGGGGCAGGCCGCGTCCTCGTCGATGCGCCCGTCGCAGTCCTCGTCCGACCCGTCGCAGGTCTCGGTGACGCAGAGCCCCGCGTCCGTCCCCGCGTCGGGCGCCGGCGGCGGGAGCCCCGCGTCGACCGGCGCCGGCCCCGCGTCGGGCAGCGGCGGGAGCTCCGCGTCGGACGCCTCGCCGCCCGCGTCGCGAAGGAAGCTGGCGTCGATCTGCGGCGCGGTCGCGGCGTCGCGCGCGCTCGCGTCCGGCGCCCCTTCGCGCGGCGTCGGATCGGCGCCGAGCGCGCATCCGCCGAGAAGCACCGCCGCCAAGAGGACCCGCACTGCGCCTCCCACCGTACACGACCCGTGCCGGGCGAGCCCGTCGGCGTGTTCGGGCCCGGGAGGCGGCGCAGTGCCTGCGCCAGAGCTTCTGGGGCGCCTGCGATGGAGCCGCCCGACCTCTCGAGCGTTGAGGGCGGGAGCGCGAGCGGCCTCGCCCACGCGGCTATGACACCACGAGACCAGCGCGCCCAGCCCCCTCCGGCTAGCTCAGCCCTTGAGGGCCTCGGCGCCGCCGATGATCTCCATCAGCTCGGTCGTGATCGCCGCCTGCCGCGCCCGGTTGTACTGGAGCGTCAGCTTGTCGATCATCTCGGAGGCGTTCTTCGTGGCGTTGTCCATCGCCGTCATCCGCGCGCCGTGCTCGGACGCGACGGACTCGAGGAGGGCCCGGAACAGCTCCGTCTCCACGTACATCGGCAGGAGCCGGTCGAGGAGCGCGCGCTTGCTCGGCTCGTAGATGAAGTCCACCGAGGTCGACTCCTCCTCCGACACCTCGAGCGGGACGATGGGGAGCAGGGGCTCCACCACGACGTCCTGCGAGATCGCGCTCTTGAACTCGTTGTAGACGAGGAAGACCGCGTCGAGCTCGGCCTCGACGTCCTCCGGCGGCGCCGCGAAGTCGGGGCCCGAGAGCTCCTCCTCGAGGGAGGCCGCCTGCGTGACGGCCTGCTCGCCGATCATCGACTCGGTCGCCTCGCCGGGGTGGAACTCAGCGTCGATGCGGCGCAGGCCGCCCGCGGTGTACTCGCCGATGACGTAGCGCCCGATCTCGCCGGCCTTGTCGACCGAGAGGTTCTCGAACACGCCCGTGAAGTCGCGCCGGATCACCGCGCCGCGGCGGCGGAAGAAGTCGCGCCCCTTCTTGCCGATGACCGCGAAGGTCACCTCGGCGCCCTCGGACTCGAGCTGCTTCCAGCGCAGGTAGCCCGCCTTGCAGACCGCCGCGTTGAACGCGCCCGCGAGGCCCCTGTCGCTCGTGAGGATCACGAGCATGACCTTCTTCGCGGGGCGGTGCGCCAGGAGCGGGTGGACCTCCTCGTCGCCGGCGCGCGAGGCGACGCTCGACAGGACGTCCATCGTCTTGAGCGCGTACGGGCGCAGCTCGGTGATCGCCAGCTGCGCCTTCGCGAGGCGCGCCGCGGCGACCATCTTCATCGCGCGCGTGATCTTCTGCGTGCTCTTCACGCTCCCGATCCGCTTGCGGATGATCTTGAGGTTGGCCATCGGCCGTTACTCCTCTTCTTCGACCTTCGCGGGCTTCTTCGGCGCGGCCTTCTTGGGCTCGGGCTTCTTGGCCTCGGCCTTCTTCGCGGCCGGCTTGGCGGCGGCCTTCGCGCCCTTCTTCTGGCCGGCCTTGCCGGTGCCGAAGATCTTGGCGAAGTCGGAGAGCTCCTCGTCGAGGCGCTTGATGACCTCGTCGCTGAGCTTGCCGCCCGTCTTGATCAGGTCGAGCACGTCCTTGCCGTTCGCCTCCATGTGGGCGTGCAGCTCGCGCTCGTACTGGCGGATCTTGTCGACCGGCACGTCGTCGATCCAACCGCGCGTCGCGGCGTACACGATCGCGACCTGGTTGGTGACCTGCATGGGCACGTACTGGCCCTGCTTGAGCACCTCGACGAGGCGCTGACCGCGCGAGAGCTGGTTCTGCGTGGCCTTGTCGAGGTCCGACGCGAACTGCGCGAACGCCGCCATCTCGCGGTACTGCGCGAGGTCGAGGCGAAGGGTGCCGGCGACCTTCTTCATCGCGCCGATCTGGGCGTTGCCGCCGACGCGCGAGACGCTGATGCCGACGTTGATGGCGGGGCGAACGCCCGAGTAGAACAGGTCCGACTCGAGGAAGATCTGCCCGTCGGTGATCGAGATGACGTTCGTCGGGATGTACGCCGAGACGTCACCGGCCTGCGTCTCGATGATCGGCAGCGCGGTCAGCGAGCCGCCCGAGTCCGGGAGCTTCGCCGCGGAGAAGCCCTTGCCCTTCGCCTTGGCGGCGTCCTTGGCGTGGTGGGCGGCTTCCTCGCCAGCCCAGATCTTCTCGGCGCCCTCGCGCTTCGGCTTGTCGCCGTCCTTCACGACGACCCACTCCTCGGCCATCTTCGCGGCGCGCTCGAGCAGGCGGCTGTGCAGGTAGAAGACGTCGCCGGGGTACGCCTCGCGGCCCGGCGGGCGGCGGAGCAGGAGCGAGAGCTGGCGGTACGCGACGGCCTGCTTGCTGAGATCATCGTAGATGAGCAGGGCGTGGCGACCGCTGTCGCGGAAGTACTCGCCCATCGTGACGCCCGAGTAGGGCGCGATGAACTGGAGCGGCGCGCTCTCCGAGGCGCCGGCCACGACGACCGTCGTGTAGGCCATCGCGCCGTGCTCCTCGAGCTTCGCGACGACCTGGGCGACCGTGGACTGCTTCTGGCCGATGGCGACGTAGAAGCAGAAGACGTCCTTGCCCTTCTGGTTGATGATCGTGTCGACGGCGACGGCGGTCTTGCCCGTCTGGCGGTCGCCGATGATCAGCTCGCGCTGGCCGCGGCCGATCGGGATCATCGAGTCGATCGCCTTGATCCCCGTCTGGAGCGGCTCCTTGACGGGCTGGCGCTGCACGATGCCGGGCGCCTTGATCTCGACGCGGCGGCGGTGCGACGTCTCGATCGGGCCCTTGCCGTCGATGGCCTCACCGAGCGCGTTCACCACGCGGCCGGTCATCGCCTCGCCGACGGGCACCTCGAAGATGCGGCCGGTCCGCTTGACCGTGTCGCCCTCGCGGATGCCGCGGTCCGAGCCGAGGAGCGCGACGCCGACGTTGTCCTCCTCGAGGTTGAGGACCATGCCCATGAGGCCGCCCGTGAATTCCACGAGCTCCCCGGCCATCGCGCTCTCGAGCCCGTAGATGCGGGCGATCCCGTCACCGACGGTGAGCACGGAGCCGGTCTCCATCACGTCGACCGACTTCTCGTAGGAGTCGATCTGCTTCTTGATGATCTCGCTGATCTCTTCGGCGCGGAGCTGCATCTTCGTCTGTTCCTCTGGGCCTCGGCGCGGGAGCCGGTTCTTAGCGGTTCTCGGCGAGCGCCGGGTCGGTCGACGCGAGGAGCTGCGAGCGCAGCTCCCGCAAACGGTTCTTGAGGCTGCCGTCGAACACGCGGCCGCCCACGGTGGTGACGACGCCGCCGATGAGCGACGGGTCCTCGCGACGCACCAGGACGATGTCCTTGCCGGTGGCCGCCTTCAGCTGCGCCTGGAGCTTCGCGTAGTAGCTCTCGGGGAGCGCCTTGGCCGTGACGACCTCGGCGCGGACGCGGCCCGCGCGCTGCTCGGCGAGGCGCGCGAACGCCTCGGCGATCGCGGGGAGCTGATCGAGCCGGCGGCGATCCGCCAGCATCTGCATCGTGTTCTTGACGAGGGCGTGGCAGCGCAGCCGCTCGGTGATCGTGCCGACCACCTTGCGCTTCGCGTCGCTGCCGAAGTGCGGGTTCGAGAACACGTTGCGGAGGTCCGCGCTGGCCTCCCACGCGGCCGCGAGCTCCTCGAGGTTCTTGCCCACCTCGGCGGTGGCCTTCTTCTCCTCGGCGAGCTCGTAGAGCGCGACCGCGTACCGCTTGCCGACGCCTCCGCCGATCATGCCTGCACCCCTGTCTCGTCCTTCATCGTGACCTCGAGGCCCTCGAGGTACTCCTGCGCGAGGCGGGTCTGATCCGCTTCCTTCACCTGCTCGGTGAGCACGCGCTCGGCCGCCGACATGGCCGCCTCGATCGCCTCGCGCGTGAGGTCGGCGCGGAGCTGCTTCATCTGCTGCTCGATGACGAACTTCGCGTCGGCCCGCATCCGGGTGGCGCGCGACTCGGCGTCCGCGATGATGCGGTCACGCTCGGCCTCGCCGGCCTGCACCATCTCGGTGCGCAGCTTCTCGAGCTCCTCGTCGAGGCGCTCGAGCCGCTCGCTGTAGTCGGCGTGCTTCGCCTCGGCCGCCTCCTTGAGGTTCTTGGCCTCGACGAGCCCCTCCTCGACCGACATCCGCCGACCCGCGAGGAAGTCCGAGAGGGGCTTCTTCGCCAGGTAGATGATGATCGCGAGCCAGAGGATGAAGTTGATGACCTGGGCGAACAGCTCCTGCCAGCTGAAGTGCGCCTCCTCGTGGGCCTCGCCGTGGTGGCTCTCCCACTCGGCCTCGGCCGCGTCCCAGTCCTCGCCCCAGTCCTCGCCCCACGCGTCCTCGTGGTAGGTGCCGTCGTCGGCGAACTGGTCCGGGAGGACCTGCTGGAGCGGCTCGTTCGCGCGCTCGTGCGCGGCGGGGGCGGGCTCGCCCTCCTGCGCGAACGCGGGAGCGGCGAGGAGCGACAGGGCCAAGAGGGCGATCGCGCGCTTCACGACGCCACCCCCCGGCCGAGGAGCTTCTCGGCGATGTCCTTGGCGAGCGCCGAGGTCGACACGGCCAGCTCCTTCCGGATCTTGTCCCCCTCGGAGGCCATCGTCGCGTCGGCGTCGGCGAGCATGCCGTCGGTCTCGGCGCGGACCTTGTCGAGGAGCAGCTTCTCGGTGCGACGGGCCTCGCCCTTCATCTTCTCGCGCTCGGCGCCGACCTCGACGCGGACCTTGGCCATCTCGTCTTCGAACGCGGCGAGCTTCTGCTCGGCCTCCTTCTCGAGCTGGCGGGCCTCCTTCTTCGCGCCGTCGATCGCGGCCTCCCGCGCGTCGAACAGGGCCATCATCGGCCGGAAGACGAGCGCGCGGAGGATGAAGAGGAGAACGAAGAACACGACGACGTACACGAGCAGCGTCGCGTCGACGTCGAGGATCGGGCTTCCTGACAGGAGCAGGGGATGCATTCGGGCAGGCCTCGGGACCGGGTGGAGGGCTAGGGCGGAGAGACTGTCGAAACCGCTGAAAACCCTAGAAAAGTGGGCCGTGACGCCGTGGGGCGCGCGCTATCTAGCAGTGGGGGTGGGGGGAGTCAAACGCTGGCCGACCACATCGAGCGGGTAGGGTCCAACGGCCCTGGCGGCAAGGTGGGCCCCCCTGGCATACTCGGCCGCCGATGCGCGCTCGACTCGCAATGGCGGCGCTGGCTGCTTCCCTTTGTCTCGCACCGGGGACCGGCCAGGCGCAGGACTCGCTCACCGTGGCGATCGCCCCGTTTTCGGGGCGTGGTGGCACGACAGTGACCCGCCGCGTGGCCAGCGCCTTGCGCGATCGCGCCGACGTGGTGTCGAGCCGGGCCGCCTCGGGGGCCGCCCGGAACGCCAACATCGAAGGGATCGGCGCGACGGGGATCTCGGACTTCGCCGACGCGGTGAACGCCCAGATCGCGATCGTCGGCGAGGTCGAGGTCACGGGCGGGGGCCGCCGCCGCCGCCATCGCCGGCGCTCGCCCAGCACCCGAACCGTGCGCATGGTCGCGTACGCCGCCAGCGGTGAGGAGCTGGCGCGCGCGGAATTCTCCCCACCCGCCGGCCGACGCGGGAACGACGAGATCGACCAGGAGTCGCAGGCCCTCTACGGCCGGGCCCAGACCGCGTGGGACGCGCTGCACGCCGCCCCCCCGCCCGAGCCCGAGCCCGAGCACCACTGGGAGCCCGAGCCCGAGCCCGAGGAGCCGAGCGAGGCCCCCCAGGACGGCCTCGCCTTCCTCTCGGCGTGGGTCGGCCTCGTGATCCGCACGCGCGACGCGCTCGTCACCCTGGCCGCCCCGGGGGAGCGTCGCTACGGCGCCACCTACGCCGAGCTCGGCCTCGCGGCCGAGCTGCGCCCCTTCGCCAGCGAGGCCCATCTCGGCCGGGGCACCTTCGTCACCTTCGACTTCTTCCACTCCGTCGGCCTCGGCTCGGTCGTCGACGATCCGGCGATGAGCTCCGTCGACTCGACCAACTTCGCGCGGCTCCAGCTCATGGCGGGCTGGATGGCCCCGCTCGGTGACGTGGTCGAGCTCGGCGTCGGCATCGGCGGCGGCTTCGAGGGCTACTACTTCGCCCCCAACCCCGTCCTGCCCACCACCGAGATCGCCTACATCCGCCCCGCCGCGCGCGGTCGCGTCCGCCTCCTCGAGGAGACCGTCGTCCTCGAGCTCGACCTCGCCTACCGCGCCGTCCTCGGCACGGGTGACATCGCCGGCTCGTTCGGCCAGGACGCCGAGACCCACGGCGTCGACGTCGGCGCGGGCCTGACCGGGAACCTCTCCCGCATCGCCGACCTCGGCTTCACCTGGGCCGTCCGCTTCCACTACGTGGGCTACTTCATGAGCTACGCGGGTGTGGCCAGCGACGCGCAGGGCACGTCCGGCGCCGAGCAGTCGGTGCGCTTCACGATCCTCGCCGGCTGGTCCTTCTGAGGCTCAGGTCGTCGGACTCAGCAGCTCCCCGACGTGCAGCTCCCGCTCGGGCAGCAGATCTGACCGCCCGGGCACGAGGTCACGTCCAGAGGGCAATGCGGGAAGGTCCCGCTGCACACCTCGGCCACGTCGCAGCTGCCGACCGCAGGGCGGCACGTGGTGCTAGAGCCTCGCAGCCCGTCTGACGGACAGCCCGGGGTCACGCCGGTGCAGGACTCCGCGACGTCGCAGGGGCCGACCGGTGGACGACAGATGAACGACCCGGGCTGCATCCGGTCCGTGGGGCAGCTCGCGCTCGAGCCCGTGCAGGTCTCCTCCGCGTCGCAGCCCCCGGCGGCCGGCCGACAGACCGAGCTCGAGCCGAGGAAGGAGTCCGAGGGGCAGCCCGCGCTCGTCCCGGTGCAGGTCTCGGCCACGTCGCAGTCTCCCGCGGACGGACGACAGACCGAGCTCGAGCCGAGGAAGGAGTCCGAGGGGCACGCCGCGCTCGAGCCGGTGCAGGTCTCGGCGACGTCGCACGCCCCGGCCGACGTGCGACACGTGAAGCTCGAGCTCCGAAACGAGTCCGAGGGGCAGGTCGCGCTCGAGCCGGTGCAGGTCTCGGCGACGTCGCAGCCCCCGGCCGACGAGCGGCACGTGAAGCTCGCGGCACGGAACGCGTCGCTGGGGCAGGCGGCGCTGGAGCCGGTGCACGTCTCCGCGAGGTCGCACCCGCCTGCGCTCGCGCGACACTCCTCGCTCGAGGGGCGGAACGCGTCGATGGGGCAGCTCACGCTGGCGCCGGTGCACAGCTCCGCCACGTCGCAGTCGCCGGCGGACGGCCGGCACTCGAAGGTGGCCGGCTCGAGGAGGTCGGCGGGGCAGAAGATGCTCGATCCGTCGCAGGTCTCCTCGACGTCGCAGGCGCCGGCGCTCGGCCGGCACACCTGGCTGGTCGTCGCGAGCCCGTCGGTGGGGCAGGTGACCGCGGTGCCGGTGCAGAGCTCGGGCGCGTCGCAGGGTCCGGCGATGCCGCGGCACTCGAAGGTCGCCGGTCGAAGGGCGTCGGCGGGGCACATGCGGCTCGATCCGTCGCACGTCTCGGGTGCGTCGCACGCGCCGACGGACTCGCGGCAGACCGTGCCGGCGTCCGCCGGCCGGACGAACGTGCACGTGGCGGTGCCGCCGCTGCAGCTGAGCTGTCCGACCTCGCAGGGGTTGCCGGTGGAGCAAGGCGCGCCCTCCGCGCACGCGATGCACTCGTCGGCCAGCCCGGTGCAGATGCCCGTGGCGCACGTCGTCCCCGACGGCTGGAACATGTTGGCGGGGCACGCGGGGCTCGTCCCGTTGCAGGCCTCGGCGGCATCGCACTCCCCGGTCGACGGTCGGCACGTCATCCCCCCGTCCGCGAGGGCGTCGGCCGGGCACCGATCGGAGACCCCGTCGCACGTCTCGGCTGGATCGCACGGCCCGTTCGAGGGGCGGCACTCGGTTCCCGACGGCTGCCCCGCGCAGGGGCGCAGGTCGTCGCAGCTCCCGGCGAAGCAGACCCCGTCGCAGCACATCTGGCCCGCCTCGCAGAGATCGGTGACCTCGCAGGCCCCCGAGGCGGGGCAGGTCCCGCGCTGGCAAGGCCCTGCGGTCGCGGCGCAGGCGACCGGATCGCAGCCCGAGTAGGTGCACCCGTCCACCGCGTCGCAGACGCCGTCGGCCATCGCAGTGCAGAGGCCGTCGTTCGGGGTGAACCGACAGAAGCCGCTCATGCAAGCGTCGTCGGTGCAAGTCACTCCGTCGTCGCAGCCCTCGTCCCCCGTGCACGCCATCGGCGGCCCGCTGTCGACCCGGGTCGGGCCGCCGTCCATCCCGGCGCCGCCGTCGGCGGGCCCGAAGGTGGGCTCCGAGAGCACGAGGGAGCAGCCGCTCAGCGCCACCGCGATCGCGAGCCGGATGATGTGCTTGATCCAAGGCATCAGAAGGTCCCCCGCACCGAGCAGCCGCCGGGGCCGCAGGAGAGCGCCGCGCTCGCCGGCTCGTCGCCCTCGGTCAGGACGAACGTCAGCACCAGCCCCGTGGCGGCCACGAGCGCGCCCGTGATCCAGAGGACGTCGCCCGCGATCGCGATCGTGTGCGTCTCGTCCCACTGGGACCGAAGGCCCGGGTCGCAGCTCATCCGGTCGGGGCACATGGACGTGAAGTCCCCGTCGCGCCCCAGCGCGACGCCGCCGAGGATGAGGCCGGTGATCACCAGCGCGCCTCCGCCCGCCATGAGGATGGGGCCGACGGGCGAGATCCCGCCGCCCCCCGAGCTCGTGGTCTCGAGGGGCCCGTCGGTCTCGCTTCCGACGTCCGAATCATCGTCCCGTCCCTCGCGCCCTTCGTCGCCCCCGTCCCGCTCATCGGGCTCGTCGACGAGCGCTTGGAGCTCGACGAGCCGCTGTCGCGCGGTCTCGACGCGCGTCTGCGCCTCCTCGGTGGTGGGCTGCACCTCGTCGACGAAGTGCTGGTAGGCCTCGATCGCGTCCCGGGTTCGGTGAGCCCTGTCGTAGGCCGACGCGACGTTGAACCACACCAGCGGCGCCGTCTCGCGACCCGCTTCGCGCAGCAGGTCGTAGGAGCGCCGAAACCCCTCGGCCGCCTGGAGATAGCGGTGCGCGGCGAAGTCCGCGTCGGCCGCCTCGAAGATCGTCCGCGCCTCCTCGAGCCGAGGGTCGGGCGCCTCCTCTTGCGCGCTGGCCGGTGGGCACGCCGCGAAGAGGAGCGCGAGCGTCAGGGGGGCGCCGATGAAGGAGCGGGGAGAGCGGGTCATCGACCGCGATTCTTGGCGTGTGGAGACGGCGAGGCAAGCGAGCTTCATGCCAGACTCATCGGAGATCGGTCGCATTCGGTTTCGTGGTTCGCGACTGCACTTCGGCGTTGGGCTTCACGAAAATGAGCGCCCCGCCGGTGTAGTACTAGCTGGAGCGTTAGATGTTCAGTGCTGCCTTGTGGGCGAGGAGCTGGCGTCCATGTAAGTTGTTTCCTGTGGCTTCTACGAGTCTTCAATGCTCCGCGTCGCCGAGGATGGCCAGGGACGGCGAGCGTGAAGACCTGACCGGCTAGCGGCTTGCCTCTAACGATAGTTTTCGATGACCGTGTGTAGGGTGCAATGCCGGACGTGCGGCAAGGCCACCGGAGGACAAGTCGTTGGAGTCGTCGAGCCTCTGCACGGATCAGTAGCATCCGATGCGACTTCGCCGTGCCACCGCCATAGGTCTCGAATTATAGCGACTCCACGTCGACAGTGCGCCAGGTCCGAAGTAGACGAGACTCGTGGCAGTGCTTCCCGTACAAAGGGTCGCCGAGACCTCGCTCTCGACCGAGGTGATGGACGGGTCAGAGCAGCTTCCTGCAGCCTGAAAACTGCCTGCTGCATAGAACGTCGTGCACGATGCAGACTCGATTGCGCTGTTGTTCGACCACGTGTGGGAGCCAGAGGACAGCGTCCCGGAGCCCGACGCTATTGAGGCCCACGAGTAGGTAACCGCGTTGCACGTGGTCATGTGGCTTGTGATCGCAGGTTGCGACCATGCTTGAGTCCTCGCCGCAGTCTCGGACCAACCCCCCGCAGGATCCCATCCGCTCGGGCAATCGGCCGTCCCGGCGCTCGAGAATCGACAGACCTCCGTCCCGTTGCTGTCGCTACCGACTGCGACGACAGACCCACCAGCGGCGGTGCAATCAGCAGCCGTGTGCGTTGATGAAAGGTAGTCGATGGGCACAGGCATATCGCAAACGGTGTCGCCCATGGTCGCGTCGTCCCCCGCGAGGTTGGTCTGCCCCGCGGGACACGCGACACAGGCGTGACTGACGACCCTCTGGTCGATGGCGCAGAAGGTGGTGTCGCAGGTGGTGTTCCCGCCGGAGGCGTCGTCGCCGCTCATGTTGGTGGAGCCGGCGGGGCATGCGACGCAGGCGTTCATCTGGACGCGCTGGTCGGTGCCGCAGAAGACGGCGTCGCAGGTGGTGTTGGCGCCGGTGGCGAGGTCGCCGGCCACGTTGGTGGTGCCGGCGGGACAGGCGACGCAGGCGTTCATCTGGACGCGTTGATTGGCGGCGCAGGCGGTGGCGTCGCAGGTGGTGTCGGCGCCGGCGGCGTTGTCGCCGGCGGCGTTGGTGGATCCTGCGGGGCAGGCGACGCAGGCGTTGGAGACGACGCGTCGGTTGGCGGTGCAGAGGGTGGGGTCGCAGGAGGTGTTGCTGCCGGAGGCGTCGTCGCCGGCGGCGTTGGTGGAGCCAGCGGGGCAGGCGACGCAGGCGTTGGAGACGACACGCTGGTTGGCGGCGCAGGTGACGGCGTCGCACGAGGTGTTGGCTCCGGTGGGGTCGTCGCCGGCGGCGTTGGTGGTGCCGGCGGGGCATGCGACGCAGGCGTTGCTCTGGACGCGCTGGTTGGAGGAGCAGAAGGCGGAGTCGCAGGTGGTGTCGGCGCCGGTGGCGTTGTCGCCGGCGGCGTTGGAGGAGCCTGCCGCGCAGGCGACACAGCGGTTGCTCATGACGCGCTGGTTGACGGCGCAGAGGGTGGGATCGCAGGTGGTGTCGGCGCCGGCGGCGTCGTCGCCGCTCATGTTGGTGGAGCCGGCGGGGCAGGCGACGCAGGCGTTGCCCTGGACGCGCTGGTTCATGGCGCAGGTGACGGCGTCGCAGGTGGTGTTGGCGCCGGTGGCGAGGTCGCCGGCGGCGTTGGTGGTGCCCGGGGGGCAGGCGACGCAGGCGTTGGACAGGACGCGCTGGTTGGCGGCGCAGGTGACGGCGTCGCAGGTGGTGTCGGTGCCGGTGGCGTCGTCGCCGGCGGCGTTGGTGGAGCCGGGCGCACAGGGGACGCAGGCGTTGGCGAGGACGCGCTCGTTGGCGGAGCAGGTGATGGCGGCGCAGGTGGTGTCGGCGCCCGTGGCGTCGTCGCCAGCGGCGCGTCGCGCGCCAGCCCGGCAGGAGACGCAGACGTGAGCGCTGACGCGCTCGTTGCTTCCGCAGAAGATGGGATCGCACGCGGTGTCGACGCCGCCGCGGTCGTCGCCGGCCTCGTTGGTGGAGCCGTCGGGGCAGGCGACGCAGGCGTTACCGACGACGCGCTGGTTGGAGGAGCAGAGGTCTCCGTCGCAGGGGGTATCGGCGCCGGTGGCGACGTCGCCTGCGAGGTTGGCCTCGCCAGCGCCGCAGGCGACGCAGGCGTTGGAGACGACGTGCTGGTCGGTGGCGCAGAGCATGGGATCGCACGCGGTGTCTTCGCCGCCCGCGAGATCGCCGGCCGCATTGGTGGAGCCCGGGTCGCAGGCGATGCAGGAGTTGGCCACCACGTGCTCGTTCTCGGCGCACCCCCGTGGGTCGCAGAGGGTGTCGGGCCCGGTGGGGTCGTCGCCGGGGTCGTTGACGGTGCCGAGCGGACAGGACACGCAGGCGTTGGCGACGACGCGCTGGTTCATGGCGCACAGACCCGTGCCACCATCGGTCATCGGGCCGCCGTCGAGCATCCCGGGGCCGCCGTCGAACATCGGACCGCCATCGAACATCGGGCCGCCGTCGAACATCGGGCCGCCGTCGGGAGGCATCGCGCCATCGGGTAGGGCGCCGTCGGGCAGCGTCGCGTCCATGCCGCCGCCATCGGTGCCGTCGGCGAAAGTGGCGTCCGAAAGGACGAGCGAGCAGCCGCTGCCGAGCGCGACGACGAGGGACAGAGCGAGGATTCGCGTGTTCATCAGAAGCTCCCCGCGAGCTGCGCCCCGCAGCCGGTCGGTCCGCAGCTCAGCGCCGCCGTGGTCGAGTCATCGCCGTCGGTGAGCACGAGCGTGAGCACCAGACCCACCGCGGCCACCACCGCGCCCGTGACCCACAGGACGTCGCCCGCGAGCGCGAGCGTGCGCGCGTCGTCGTACTGACCGCGAAGCGCGGGGTCGCAGGCTTCGCGGGTCGGGCAGCTCGAGCCGACCTCGCCGTCGGCGGCGAGGCCGACGCCGCCGAGGATGAGGCCGGTGATCACCAGCGCGCCACCGCCCCCCATCAGGATCGGGCCCACCGGAGAGATCCCCCCGCCACCAGAGCCGTCCGACGGAGGCGGCGGCGGAGGGGGCGGCGGAGGCGGCGGAGGCGGCGGCGGGGTCGGCTGGAGCTCGGAGATGCGCTGTCGCGCCGTCGCGATGCGCGTCTGCGTCTCCTCGTTGGTGGGCTGCACCTCGTCGACGAAGTGCTGGTAGGCCTCGATCGCCTCCTGGGTCCGGTGCGCCCGGTCGTAGGCCGACGCGACGTTGAACCACACCAGCGGCGCCGTCTCGCGACCCGCTTCGCGCAATAGATCGTAGGACCGCCGGAACCCCTCGGCCGCCTCCACGTAGCGGTGCGCGGCGAAGTCCGCGTCGGCCGCCTCGAAGATCGTCCGCGCCTCCTCGAGCCGAGGGTCGGGCGCCTCCGCCTCTTGTGCGTTTGCCACCGGGCAGGCCGCGAAGAAGAGCGCGAGCGCCAGCACGGCTCGGGCAGGAGACGAGAAGGAGCGGGGGAAGCGGGGCATCGGGCTCGATTCTTGGCGGATGGAGACGGGGAGGCAACCTGGCTTCATGCCGCGCTCATCGGCGAGCTGGCTCAGAGGTTTCCGGGGAAGACTCATCGACTGCTGCCAGATCGGGGAACGGGGGTGGGAGTAGGGGAGAGGATGGGGGAGATGAGGAGTCGAGGGTGCGCCCGCGAGCGAGGAAGGGGGGGAGTGGAGGGAGAAGGAGGTGAGGGTGCGCGCGGGGGGGGGCGCGCGATGGGGATCGGGTCTGGATTTCGTGTTCGGCCTGACGGTTCTCTCTGACCGGAGGAGACCCGGTGACCGACGACAAGAAGAAGAGAAGGTCGATCTCGCGCCCGCGTTGCGGGCGCGAGCTGCTGGGGAGACAAGGAATCGGCGCGGAGCAGTCGTGCGCGGGTGCGAGATGGGGGAAGGAGCCGGCTCGCCGAAACCTCGGAGCCGCTCGGTCGATGAGCTGCACATGGTCGTTCACGACGAGCTCACCTACCGAACCCTCGGCGCCTGCATCGAGGTGCACCGACAGCTGGGTCCAGGGCTGCTGGAGGCGGCCTACGAGGAGTGCCTCGCCTGCGAGCTGTCCGAGCGCGACCTCCGATTCGAGCGCAAGCCTCTGTTGGGCCTCGTCTACAAGGGGCGGCGCGTCGAGCGTGCCTACCAGCCCGACTTCGTCATCGAGTCGTCGCTGATCGTCGAGCTGAAGTCGGTGCGCCGACTCCTATCCGTCCACCGAGCACAGCTCCGGACCTACCTGAAGCTCTCGGGCGCCGACGTGGGCCTGCTCGTCAACTTCGACGTACCCGCGCTCGTCGAGCAAGGCATTTGCCGCGTCACCCTGGCCTCCAAGTGACAGCGACCGCGCCCTCCCGCCGTCTCCCTCCCGCCTTACTCCCTTCCCGCCCTTTCTCTCCTCTACTCCTTCTCTCCCCTACTCCCAGCCCGACCTCCCCTACGAGCCCTCACGAAATCGACGAACCACTCCCCATCGACGAACCCGCGTTCCCCGCCCAACTCCCCACCCAACTCCCCGTCTCGTCCCCGTCTCACTCCCTATTCCGCTCCCCGTCTCAATCCCCGGAGAGAGGGAATTCACTCGACGAAGACACCGTCAACAGCTCGCTCGAGGAGGTCGGCGCAGGCTCCGGGGGCTTGGCCATCGTGCACTTGCCCTCGAAGACGCAGCCTTTGTCGATGTCGATCTGCGGCGCCGTGATGTCGCCGTGAACCGCGCCCTCGGCGTGGATCTCGATGAGCTGACGGGCGACCACGTTCCCGCGCAGGGTGCCGCCCCGGACGATCAGCGTGCCGACCTCGATCTCGGCCTCGACCTCGGCGCCGTCGCCCAGGATCAAGATGCCCTCCGAGAACACCTTCCCCGCGAACCGGCCGTCGATCCGGACCCGACCTTCGAAGGCCAGGGTGCCCTCGAAGGCGGTCCCCCGCCCGAGGAGGGCCTGGATCTCGCCCAGGCCGGTCAGATCCTGCGGCTGCGACATGCGGCCGGAGCATTCGCCCCGACCTCGGCAGCGTCAACCGTTCGTGATAACGACGGAGGATGCGCCGCCTCCTGCCCCTCGCGCTGCTGCTCGCGGCGTGTGAGCCTCCGATGCCCGCCGCGGTCCAGGCGCCCATCGTGGACGGCACGTTCGAGCCCGGTGAGGAGGCGGTCGTCCTCGTGACCTCGTTCGGCGTCGCGGGCCTGTGCACGGGGACCCTGATCGCTCCCAACGTCGTGCTCACCGCCAAGCACTGCGTGCAGGCGCCCGGCATGGAGGCACCGTATCCCGTGACCGCGTTCACCGTCGGGATCGGATCGCGGCAGGGCGAGACCCGCGACTACCGCGCCCAGTACGTCGACACGACCCCCGGCGCCTATTACCAGAGCGACGTCGTCGGCCTCACCGGAGAGATCTTCGGGATCGACGTCGGCCTCCTCATCCTCCGCGGATCGGTCGACGACGTGACCCCGATCCCCATCCGGCGCGATCGACCGGACGACCTGATCGGGCAGTCGTTCACCGCGATCGGGTTCGGCCAGCGTCCTGGCGGCATGGCCGCGGGCGACAAGTACAAGGGCGACGGGATCCTCCAGGCCGTCACCGACACGGGGATCTTGTTCACCGAGCAGGTCATCTGCTCGGGCGACTCGGGCGGACCGATGATCCAGGAGACCCCGGAGCGACGGGTGATCGGCGTCGCCTCGTTCGGCGAGGCGGGCGCGTGCCCCAGCAGCCGCGACGGGTACAACGCGGTCTGGAACAACCTCGACTACATCGACAGGGCGCTCGTGCTCGGCGGCAACTGCCTCGGCCTCGAGGAGACCTGCAACTCGCTCGACGACGACTGCGACGGGAACGTGGACGAGGGCTGCGCGGAGCTCGGCGCGGCGTGCGGGGACAGCTCGGAGTGCGCCCACGCACAGCTCCCCGCCTTCCTGCCGGGCCTCGCGCACCCGGTCGAGTGCGTCGACCTCGGCGCGGGCTCGATCTGCACGCGGAGCTGCGATCCGACCCGCCCGAGCGCGGGCTGCGCTTCGCTCGAGGGCCTCGCGGGAGCGACCGTCCCCGTGGCGGGGCGCTACTGCCAGCGAGACGGCTGCGAGGGCTGGTGCGTCCCCGGGGAGGTCGGCTCCGCGTCCGATGGAGCGGGCTGCGCGGCGGACACCGAGTGCGAGTCGCTCTTCTGCGCGAACCCCGGCGACGGCCTCCAGCGATGCCTCCTGCCCTGCCGGGCCGGCCTCGGCGAGTGCCCGCTCGGCGAGGTGTGCGTCGGGTCGGCCGAGGGCTGCGGGGGCTGCGTGGACGGCTCGATCGTCAGCGGGGGGCGCGGCCTCGGGGAGCCGTGCGCCAGCGACGCCGAGTGCGGAGGCGTCTGCGTCGAGGGGGCCTGCGCGGTGGCGTGCAGCGCGGCCGCTCCCTGCGTGGAGGGCTTCACGTGCCGCGACGAGCTCTGCGTCCGAGGGACGCCCGCGGGCCTGGGCGATCCTTGTGGTCCCGCCGGCGAGTGCGCGGCCGCGCTGACCTGCGAGGCGTCCGGCGATCGCCGGTGGTGCAGCCAGCCCTGCGTCGACGCGAGCGAGTGCGACGACGGGATGATTTGCGAGGACCGGTCCGGGGAGCAGATCTGCGCCCCGGAGGGGGCGATCCTCGGTGAGGACTGTGACGGAACGTGCGTCGGAGGGGTCTGCGAGGGCGGGCGCTGCACCCGCGCCTGCGGGGCCGGGGAGCTCTGCCCGATCGGCTTCGACTGTCGTCGCGACGATTCGGGGCGCGCGAGGTGCCTCCGGATCGCCTCCGTCGGGGGGTGCGCGGCGGGGGGCGAGAATTCCCCCAGCGTCCCGAGTTCGCTCGCCTTTCTGCTCCTGTGCGCCTACCTGCGGCGGCGCACGTAACCGGACTGGAACCGGGCTGTCCCTTTGCGTTCTGGCGAAGTCGCGATATGCATGAACCGCTTGGTCATGACTTCGAAGGATTCGCTCCTTCCGGGCGAGCTGCGGCGCGGCTCGAGCCTGGGGGGGCTGGGGGGATGAGGTTGGGGGACCTCGAGCCTGGCCCGTGTACGATTTGCGCTCCGATCGACGTCGCGTCGATCGGTGGGGCGTCGAACGATCGTTCCGCGAGGCCCGCTCCGTCCAGCGACAGCGGGGAAGTGAACGAGCCGTCCGCTCCGAGCAACCGGGCCCAGGGTGCCCGTGCGCTCGAGATGGACATGAAGCGTTGGCTCCGGAGCTCCGGCTCCGGGGTCGCGACGTCGGGGTCGCGGAGGCGATCGGTCGTGAGGCCGAAACCCCCCGCGATTCCGCCCGAACGGGGGCTCCAGCCGGGGTCTTCGCGAGGGAAGTTAGGTCTTGATTTCCTGACTGGCGAGGGTAACGTCGTCCCTCGCAGACCGCCTGGATGGTCCAGGGGTCCGTTCGCCGACAGACGAGTTTAGTTGTGGAGGGCCGCCCCCGACGGGGGCGGATGAAGCCGAATGACGGCAGCCTCCACGCAATGGGTAGAGGGGAAATACGTAATGAAGAGCTGGCTTGTACGCCCCGGCTGTCGAGGCTGGGGAAGTCTACTCACGGGAGCGTTGATCGCGGTCGCCGCGCCCGCGCTGCTCGTCGGGTGTCCCGGGGCCGACCCGGTCTGCGGTGACGGTATCGTCGACGAGGGCGAGCAGTGCGACGATGGCAACATCAGCAACGGCGATGGCTGCAGCGAACGCTGCACCAACGAGGCCGGCGCGGTCTGCGGTAATGGCATCCGCGAAGGCTCCGAGGGCTGCGACGACGGCAACACGACGCCTGGCGACGGCTGCTCGGCGACGTGCGTCGGCGAGAGCTGCGGCAACGGCATGGTCGAGCCCGGTGAGGACTGCGACGACGGCAACACCGTGAACGACGACGCGTGCTCGAACTCGTGCCGCCTCCCCACCTGCGGCGACGGCGCCGTTCAGGCGGGCGAGGAGTGCGACGACGGCAACGGTCAGAACACCGACTCGTGCGTCATGTGCTCCGCCGCCCGTTGTGGCGACGGCTTCGTGCAGATCGGCGTCGAGGGTTGTGACGACGGCAACACCGTCGACGACGACGCGTGCACCAACCTTTGCCGCACGGTCTCGTGTGGTGACGGCATCCTCCAGGAGGGTGAGGAGTGCGACGACGGCAACCTCAACGACAACGACGCGTGCAAGAACAACTGCGCGATGAACATCTGCGGCGACAGCGTCCGCTACATCGGCATGGAAGAGTGTGACGACGGTAACGCCAGCAACACCGACGACTGCTCGAACACCTGCACCTCGGCCTTCTGCGGTGACGGCTTCGTCCACGCGGGCGTCGAGGCGTGCGACGACGGCAACACCGACAACGCCGACGCGTGCCGCAACAACTGCACCCTCCCGACCTGCGGCGACGGCGTCGTCCAGCCGGGCGAGGACTGCGACGACGGCAACTCGATCAACACCGACTCGTGCCTGAACACCTGCGTCTCCGCGAGCTGCGGTGACGGCTTCCGCCAGGGCACCGAGGAGTGCGACGACGGCAACTCGGACGACCGTGACTCCTGCCGCAACACCTGCGTGCTCGCCACCTGTGGCGACGGCGTGGTGTGGGCGGGCGTCGAGGCCTGTGACGACGGCAACGCCGACGACACCGACGGCTGCACGGCGCTCTGCCGCACGGCGACCTGCGGTGACGGCATCCGCCAGACCGGCGAAGAGTGCGACGACGGCAACCCCGACGACGGCGACGCCTGCACCCGCTCGTGCCTCAACGCGCGCTGCGGTGACGGCCTCATCCAGCGTGGCGTCGAGGAGTGCGACGACGGCAACAGCATCCCGACCGACTCCTGCACCAACACGTGCACCGTGGCGGTCTGCGGTGACGGCATCGTCGGCCCCGGCGAGACCTGCGACGACGGGATGCCCGGCACCGGTCCCTGCAACGACCTCTGCATCCCCGCGAGCTGCGGCAACTCCACCGTCGACCCCGGCGAGGAGTGCGACGACGGCAACATGCTGAACACGGACGGCTGCACCAACGGCTGTCTCCTCCCGGCTTGCGGCGACGGCTTCACCCAGACGGGTGCGGGCGAGACCTGCGACGACGGCGACGCCGCGCTGTTCGGCACCCCCGGCTACCCGGCCAACGGTGACGGGGACTTCTGCACGCACTTCTGTGTGGCGCCCCGCTGTGGTGACGGCATCACCGACACCGACGGCACGGCCGACGACGGTCACGCTCGCGAAGAGTGCGACGATGGCAACACCTCGAACACCGACAGCTGCATCAACACCTGCGAACGTGCGAGGTGTGGCGACGGGTTCACGGACGGGACGGACAGGGACCCGACGACCCCCGGCGTCCAGCCCACCGAGCTCTGCGACGACGGCAACATGTCTTCGACGGACGCCTGCCACGGCTTCAACGTCCTCTCGGGCTGCGACGACCTCCCCGGCGCGTGCAACCCCATCGTGCGCATCGACTGCACGCCGGCGGTCTGTGGCGACGGTTGGGTCCAGGCAGGCGTAGAGGAGTGCGACGACGGCGACACGAACAACGCCGACGCGTGCACCCAGGATTGCCGCCTTCCCGTCTGTGGCGACGGCTTCGTCGCTCCGGGCGAGCAGTGCGACGACGGCAACAGCAACGACACGGATCTGTGCTCGAACTCCTGCCGCACGCCGGTTTGCGGCGATGGCATCGTCCAGGCCGGTGAGGCTTGTGACGACGGCAACGACGACAACACCGACGGGTGTGTCTCCCCGCCGCGCGGCTCTGCCGCGCGCACCCTGGGCACCAGTGACCGCCACTACTGCCGGATCCCGACGTGCGGGAACGGCGTGCTTCAGGCGGGCGAGATGTGCGACACGGGGACGGCCAGCAGCACCGCCGCCGCCGACCGCACGAACAACCTCCAGGGCCCGTGTCCGCGTTGCATGATCGCGGACTGTGGTGATGGCCTGATCCACAATGAGGGCACGGGCGCCAACGAGGCGTGCGACGACCTGAACTCGGACCAGTCCGATGGCTGCTTGAACAACTGCCAGCTGAATGTCTGTGGCGACACGTTCGTCGACACCAACAACAACGCAGGCCCCACCTTCGATACGCTCTCCGGCCGCGCCACGCCGCCCATCGATCTCGATGGGACCGAGCAGTGCGACGATGGCAACAGCAGCAACCGGGACGCATGCCTCAACACCTGCGTCAACGCGACCTGCGGCGACGGCTTCATTGGGCCTGGGGAGGACTGCGACGACGCCAACGGCGACAACAACGACGCCTGCGTGTCCTGCATCAACGCCAGGTGCGGCGACGGATTCGTCCGGAGCAACCTGGAGTACTGTGACGACGGGAACTCCGTGAACGACGATGGTTGTGCGAACAACTGCCGTCCGGCGACCTGTGGCAACGGCACCCTCAACTGGGTGACGATCGCTGGTGGTGTTTGCACCAACGGTGCGACGGAGCACGATCAGTGCAACCGCTACCTGCCTGCCGGCTCGTCTGCGAGCAACAGCACGCGTCGCTGCGTCAACTCGGGCACGGGTGACGCTGACACCGTGGGAACCAACTGCAGCACTGGGGACTGCACCTGCCGCGTGCTCGAGCAGTGTGACGACGCCAACGCGAGCAACAACGACGCCTGCATCAACGCCTGCTTCAACGCGGGCTGTGGTGATGGGTTCACGTGGGACATGGGTCCTGGCGGCACCGAGGAGTGTGACGACGGCAACAACGTCAACACCGATCTGTGCACCACCGTCTGTGAGAACGCGGAGTGTGGCGACGGCTACCTCCAGCCCGCGAACGGCGAGAGCTGTGACCAGGGCCGGATCATCGGCACCACCACGGACACGATGGAAGACGGCTTCTGCACGGACACGTGCGGGTTCCGTTGCAGCGCGGATGGTCTCGATCTGACGAGCCCGACCGCCGTCAACTTCTCGGATGCGGCGATGCTGAACGGCCACTGCTACATCTTCACGAACGGCGGCACCGCCGGCCCGTACGAGAACGAGAGCTGGGCCTCGGCCGAGGCGAGCTGTCTGCAGCTCGTCCTGAACGAGGACGCGGCCATCGTCGGCCTGCCGGGTGAGGCCCACCTGGCGAGCGTCAACAACCCGGGTGGCATGGCCGAGAACAACTTCCTGCGGGACCGCGCCAACACGGACGGCCTCGGGGAGCTCTGGCTCGGCGCGCGTGACAACGTCACCGAGGGCACCTTCCTGTGGTCGGACGGCTCGCCGTTCACCTTCACCAACTGGGCCGTGGGCACCGCTCACCCGTCCGGCAACAACCAGCCCGACGGTGGGTTCGCTGGCCCGCCGGCCATCCCGGACCAGGACTGTGTCATCATGTCGACCGACATGGCCGACACCGGCTGGTACGGCGCCTGGGAAGACAACGACTGTGGCACCCGCCTCGTCGCTCGTCGTCCGGGCTGGGCCTGCGAGTACGTCTGGCCGACGCCCTGATGGGCGAGGGTAGCGGCGCCTCCGGGCGCCGCTGACCCACACTGAAGATGCGGGCGCGCTCCTCTGGGGCGCGCCCGTTTCTCGTTCCGTCTACCGGAGGCGCTGAGCCGGAACCCCGACCCAGGTCTCGCCGGCCGGCACGTCCTTGGTGACCACCGCGCCCGCTCCCACCGTCGAGCCCTCGCCGACGCGGAGGTACTGCAGGACCGCGGCGCCCGAGCCGACGAGGACGCCTTCCTCGAGCACGACCCCGCCCGCGATGGCCGCGTTGTGGTTCACGACCGAGCCACGCCCGAAGACGGACTCGTGGCCGAGGGTGACCCCGAGGTTGACGAGGCAGAAGTCCTCGAAGACGAGGTTGACGCTCCCGACGCAGCCCGCGCCGATCATCACGCCGCGCCCGATCCGCATGGAGCTCCGGTCGAGCTCGACGCGCGGGTGGACGAGGCTGGGCCAGGCCTTCTCGGGCAGCCGCTCGCTCAGCTCCCCGGCGACCTTGAGCCGCCACTTCGGCGTGCCGATCCCGAGCGCGAGGCCGTCGAACGCCTCTCGGTGAGCGTCGAGCCACGCGTAGTCGCCGAGGACCGGCGAGTCGTGCGGCCCGAGCCGCGACGCGTCCGTGACGACGAACCCGACCACCTCGTGGCCGAGCTCCTCGAGCAGCCACTTCGTGTCTCGGGCCTGGCCTCCGGCGCCGATCACGACGACCCGCTGCGCGACGCCCCTGTCCCGATCTTGCATCGTGGGAGTATCATGGGTCGGAACTGGGAGTTGGGACCATGATGAATCGCTTGATGATCGCGTCGTGCCTGGGTGGCGCTCTGCTGCTGGCGGCGTGTGACGACAACCCCGGCACGGACGCCGGACCGATGGGCGTCGACGCCGGGGATCCGGGGATGGACTCGGGCGAGGCGATGATGGACGCCGGTCCGCCGGCGCTCGACTGCACGCTGCCCGCCGGGGACGATCTCTGGACGCCCCCCGACGGGCTCCCGGCGTTCACCGCCGCCGACCGCGGCCGGGTCCTGAAGTGCGGGACGACCGATCCGATCGACGCGGCGACGGTCGACGCGCGCGCGCGCGCTCCGTTCGCGCTGACCGCCGACGACCCGGGGACCTACGACGGCCCGACGCTCACCGAGGGGGCCACCCGCACCCTGGTCCTCTACCGCTCCGAGCGCCGTAACGGCGAGGGCGGGGTGTCGAGCGGCACGCTGTACCTTCCGTCCTCGGGCGCCACGGATCTCCCCCTCCTCGTCCACGTCTCGGGGACGACCGGCCTCGGCGACGACTGCGCCCCCTCGCGCGGCCGCTTCACGGATCTCGAGCGCACCCTGTACGTGCTCCTCGGCACCGGCCACGCGGTGTTCGTGCCCGACCTCATCGGCCTCGGCACGCCCGGCACGCTCGCCTACCTCGAGTCGGCCGAGGCCGCGCACGCGACCCTCGACGGCGCCCGCGCCGCGCTGTCCGTAGCCCCCGACGGCGCGCTCAGCGGTGAGGTCCTGATCAGTGGCCACTCCGCCGGGGGCCACGCCGCCCTCGTCTCGCAGGCGCTGCAGCGTACCTACGCGCCCGAGCTGAACCTCATCGGGGTGTCGGCGATGGCGGGCGTCTGGTTCGACACCGCGGTGTTCGGCGAGCTGATGACGGTGCCCGCCTACGCGACCTCGGGCGACGACGGCTGGAACGTGGTCTACGGCGCGATGTACTTCGTCGGCCACGCCGCCGCCTACGACGGCGAGGACCACGCCTACGACATGATCCGGACCGAGCAGCGCGACGCGATCCGGAACGTCTTCGAGAACTACTGCCTGATCCCCCCGATGGTCGGCGGCACGGACATGCGTCAGGCCCTGCAGATGGCCGCGGCGAACGTCGGCGAGATCTTCGACCCGAGCTTCTCGGGCGGGTTCGCGTCCCGCGTGTTCTGCGACGCCGGGCTCATGGACCGCTGCCCGGCCCACGTGGCGACCTGGATCGAGCGCTTCGCCAACGATCGCCCGCCCCTCGATCCCGAGGGCGCGCCCGTGTGGTTCCACCAGGGGAGCCTCGACGTGCGCTCCACCGTGGAGTCGATGCGCTGCCCGATCGCGGAGGCCGACTACAACGGCGTCGACAGCAACGTTTGCTTCTACATGGGCGTCGAGCACACCCCCCTGGCCGGCGTCGTCGCGCCGTGGCTCGCCGACTGGGTCGACGCGCTCGGCGCGGGCAGCGCAGCGCCGGCGTGCCTCGACTCCACCCCGTGGCCCGCGGCGATGCCCTCGGCGTGCGGCCTCGGGGCTCCGATGGACGGCGGGATGGCCCCCGTCGACGCGGGCACCGACGCGGGGATGATGACGGTCGACGCCGGCTCGGACGCCGGCGCGCCCGACGCCGGGGTCGACGCCGGGGTCGACGCCGGCCCCTAGCCTCGCCGCCACGCGATCCGAGAGGGCGTCCGCCGACCGCGGGCGCCCTCGTCGCGTTCTTCACTCCAACACGAGCACGACCGCGCAGCCGCGGCGACCATCGACGACGGCGTAGAGCGGCTCGTCGAAGCGCACGTGGCGAACCAGCTCGGTCTCTCGAACGGCGTCGCGCGCGTCGAGGATCGCGCGGTCGTAGATGTCGTTCGCGGTGCCCACGGAGAGGTACGCGATCCGCTCGGAGACGAGGTTCCTGAAGAAGTGGCTGCCTTGCGAGGGCTCGACGTGACGGCCGGCGAGCGGGGTCTCGATGATCAGCCGCACGCCGCGGATGTCGCGCCACCGGACGGGCACGCCGAGGTTGGCGTCCGACGTGCCCCATCGCCCCGGACCGATGAGCGCGAAGGGGGCGTCGAGCTCCGCGAGCACCGCCTTGACCTGCTCGGCCGCGCGTCGCGCGTCGCCCATCTCGAGGTCGTCCCGTCGCACGTAGACGACGTCGCGGATCGCGTCGACCACGCCGTCGCCGAGCGCTCGGTCGCTGAGCACGAGCCGGCGGCCCTCGGGCAGCGTCTCCATGGCGTGACCCGACGCGCGGTGCGTCCAAGGGGGCAGCGGTCGCAGCTGCAAGACGTAGAGCCGCGGCGGGCGCGTGGTCCCGTCCGGCAAGACGCCGGGGGCGTCGACCGCGAGCTCCACCTCGACCTCGCCGCCGACCGCGTCGCGCAGCATCTCCAGCAGCATCCGGATCGCCTTCGCGAGCGGGAAGCTGCGGTAGCGAAGGACGTTGTTGAACGTGACGACGGGCATGCCGGGCGCGCTCGGCGAGTCGCGGACCACGTCGTCGTTGGGGTCGTACCGGCTTGCGACGTGGGGCAGGACGCCGTCCGCGGCCGCCGCCTCGAGGGGGAGCTCGATCAGCGCGCCGCTGGGGTTCGAGACCAGGTCGACGTCGTGGTGGGCGAGGTCGACCGCGAAGAACTTGCTTTGCGCGCTACGAGCCATCTCGCGCTCGGAGCCGTACTCGGGCCGGATCGTGGGGGCGCCGGGAGAGAACTGCACCGCCGCGCCGCCGCCCACGACCTGCTGGCCGAGCCCGAGCGCGACGTGCGCGATGCCCTCCTCCGCGCGTTGCCCGCCGAGCGGGTAGTGGTTCCAGCTCTGCGCGACGCCGGAGAGGACCGGGTAGAACCGCGACCCGTAGCGGACGCCGACGACCTGCTGGACCACCACCGCCATGCGCTGCTCTTCGAACGCGTGCGGCGTCCCCGCGAGGTAGGTGCGCGCGGCCTGGCTGAACACGGAGGCGTAGACGGCGCGCACCGCGTCCTGCAGCTGCTGGAAGCGCACCTCTGGGTCGGGGTGGTCGTTCGCGATGACGTACGTCGCGTACACGCCCGCGAAGGCGCGGAAGCGCGAGTCCTCGAGCACGCTCGAGCTGCGCACGGCGAGCGGACCGCGCAGCGCGCTCACGGCGAAGCGGAGCTCGGAGCGCGCCTCCGGCGAGAGCGGCCGGGTCAGCGCGCGGGCGACGTGGACGGAGTCGGCGTCGTCGCGCGTCGCCTCGTAGTCGGTCCAGGGCGCGAAGCGCTCGAACTCGTCGGAGCCGAGCACGACCGTCTTGGGGATCCGGATCTGGAGATCGTCGAAGCGCTGCAAGAGGTCGTGGCGCGCGATCAGCGCGTTGACGAACGCGAGCCCGCGCCCCTTGCCGCCGATCGAGCCGGTGCCGATCCGCACGAAGCGGTTCTCGGCGGGCGGCGCGTCCATGTCGCTGATCGTCCCGGCCTGCTCCATCTCGCGCGCGCGGCGCACGACCGAGACGAGGTAGCTGCGCAGGGCCTCCACGTCCTTGAACTCGTCGGGTGAGCGCGGGCGGATCTGCGCGGCGAGGTCGAACATCCCGCGCGCCTTCAGCCACGTGGAGAAGTGGTGGTGGTGCGCGTGGTAGTCGATGGACTCGGCGGCGACGCGCTCGAGGGCCTGCTCCATCTCGTACACGTTCTGGGCGCGGTCGACCTCCACTCCGTCCGGGGTGCGGAACACGAAGTCGCCGAAGCCCAGCGCGAGCGACAGGAAGTCGCGCAGCTCTTGCTGCAGCGTCGAGCTGCGCTTGGCGGCGTAGCCCACCCCGAGCACGGCCGCCTCGGCCGCGCCGCCCAGCTCCGAGGACACGAGCAGGACGGGGAGCTCCGGGATGAGCTCGCGCAGCGCGCGCGCCAACGCGACGCCGGCGCGATCGTCCTCGCGTCCCTCGCGGCCGTAGCGCATGTCGGTGATCAGCGCGAGGAGGTGCGCGCGGTGGCTCTTGCCGATCTCGAAGGCCTCCTCGAAGCTCGTAGCCAGCAAGATGCGTGGACGCGCGCGCATGCGGAGCACGCGGTGCAGAGGGTTCGCGCCCTCGGCGATCATCGCCTGAGACTGCTGCATGAGCTCCGGATAGAGCCGGCTCAGCAGGCCCGAGTACGCGCGGACGGAGTCCTCGACGACGAGGATCACCTGCACCCCGGCGGCGCGCGTGTCGGGCTCGACGTTGCGCGCGTCCTCCACGAGCTTGATCGCCGCGATCAGCGTTCGCGCGTCGCCGCTCCACAGGAAGACGCGCTCGATCGTGCTCGGGACCTCGCCGCCGGGGAGCTGCTCGAGGTCACCCTCGTCGAAGACGAGCGCCACGACCGGCACGTCCGGGTGCCGCTTCGCGACCTCGCGCGAGAGCGTCGTCGCGTCTCCGTCCTCGACGCGGAGCACGGTCATCACCAGATCGAAGCGCCGCTCCCGCAGGAGGCGCAGCGCCTCGGCCATCGTGGACACGTGCGTGATGCGCGGCGCGGCGCTCAGGTTGAGCTCCGAGTAGCGCATGAAGAGCCGCTCGGTGAGCGGCCCGTCCTCCTCGAGCACGAACGCGTCGTACTCGCTCGAGATCAGCAGGATCTCCCTCACCCGAAACGGCATCAGCGCGCCGAAGCGCCGGTGCCAGGGGAGCCGCTCGGGCGGGAAGGAGACCCGGCTCACACCACGCCTTGGTCCAACATCGAGTCGGCGACCTTGAGGAAGCCGGCGATGTTCGCGCCCTTCACGTAGTCGACGTGCTCGCCGCTCTTGCCGTGCTCCACGCACGCCTCGTGGATGGACCGCATGATGCCCTTGAGGCGCGCGTCGACCTCCTCGCGCGGCCACGAGAGGTGCGTGGCGTTCTGCGCCATCTCGAGGCCCGAGGTCGCGACGCCGCCCGCGTTCGCCGCCTTGCCGGGGCCGTACAGGACCTTCGCGGACTGGAAGACCTCGATGCCCTCCGGCAGGGTCGGCATGTTCGCCCCCTCGGAGACGCACTCGACGCCGTTGGCGACGAGCTTCTTCGCGTCCTCGCCGTCGAGCTCGTTCTCGATCGCGCACGGCAGCGCGATCTGACAGGCCACGCCCCAGGGCCGCTCACCCTCGTGGTAGGTGACGCCCGGGAACTCGTCCGCGTACTCCTTGATGCGGCCGCGGCGCTCGTTCTTGAGCTTCATGATCCACTGGAGCTTCTCGGGGCCGATGCCCTCCGGGTCGTGGACCACGCCGGTGGAGTCGCTCAGGGTGAGGACCTTCCCGCCGAGCTCGTTGATCTTCTCCGCCGCGAACTGCGCGACGTTGCCCGAGCCGGAGATGCAAACGGACTTGCCCGCGACGTCCGCGCCTCGGCGCGCGAGCATCTCCTGCGCGAAGTAGACGCAGCCGTAGCCGGTCGCCTCCGGCCGCAGGCGCGAGCCGCCCCAGTTGAGGCCCTTGCCGGTGAGCACCCCGGTGAACTCGTTCTTGAGCTTCTTGTACATCCCGAAGAGGAAGCCGAGCTCGCGGCCGCCGACGCCGACGTCGCCCGCGGGCACGTCCGTGTGCGGCCCGATGTGGCGGAAGAGCTCCGCCATGAACGACTGACAGAAGCGCATCACCTCGTGGTCGCTCTTGCCCTTCGGGTCGAAGTCCGAGCCGCCCTTGCCGCCGCCCATCGGCAGGGTGGTCAGCGCGTTCTTGAAGGTCTGCTCGAAGGCGAGGAACTTCAGGATCCCGAGGTCCACCGAGGGGTGGAAGCGGAGCCCGCCTTTGTAGGGGCCGATCGAGCTCGACATCTCGATGCGGAAGCCGCGGTTCACGTGCACCTCGCCCCGATCGTCGATCCACGGCACCCGGAACATGATCACGCGCTCGGGCTCGGTGATCCGCTCGAGGATCTTGTTGTGCTTGTACGCCGGCGTGGCTTGGACGACGGGCCACACCGACTCGACGACCTCGTGGACCGCCTGGTGGAAGGCGGGCTGCGCGGGGTTCTTGGCCTGGATTCCCTCCAAGAGGGCCTGCATGGTGGACATGCAGCGAGCGTACGCCCGGAGCGCACCCCGACCCGTGCGCACACGCATGCGGACGGCGCTCGGATCGCGATTTCTGCGGGCCGGCCGTAGACTCGTCTCGATGCTGCGTCGCGTCATTCCGTGGGTCGTGCTCCTCGTCGGCTGCGACGGCTCGACGGCGGTCGACGCGGGCGTCGAGCGCGACGCCGCCCCCCTCACGGACGCGGGCGTCGACGGCGGCGGCGAGCCGGTCCGCCCCACGCTCGGCGTCTACTCGGAGTTCCTCGCTCCGGACGCGGTCGAGGCCACACTGCCCGCGCTCGCGGCGCGCAGCGCGACGCTGCAGGTCGCCGTCCCGAGCACCGCGATCGGAGACGCGTCGCTGCTCGGGCTGCTGCGCGCGGCCGAAGCGGCGAGCGTCGACGTGCGCCTCTGGCTGCTGCTGCCGCAGGCCGACGGCTACTGGCCGAACGAGGCGAACCTCGACGTGTTCTTCGGTGAGGTGACGCGCCTGCTCGATTGGATCGAGGGCGAGGGCGCCGTCGCGGCGGGCGTGGTCTACGACCTCGAGCCGGCGTTCGAGTACTCCGAGGCCCTGCGCGTGGGCTTCGCCGAGGGCAGCCTCGAGGGGCTGCAGTCGCTCATGCGCAGCCACCTCGATCCCGTCGCGTTCGCGGCGTCGCGCGACCAGCTCGCCGCGCACGTCCGCGAGGTGCAGGCGCGTGGCTACCGCGCCGAGGCCGTCACCTACCCACAGGTCGTCGACGACATGGCCGACGGCGACGCCGACCTGCAGGACGCGCTCGACATCCCCGTCGACGGCGTCCCCTTCGACGACGTCGCGTTCATGGTCTACCAGACCGTCTTCGCCGAGGCGCGCGGCGCGTGGGTGGGCCCCGGGCTGATCCGATCGTACGGCGTCGACGCGCGCGCCCACTTCGGTGACCGCGCGACCCTCGCGCTCGGGCTCGTCGGCACCGCCAGCGTCGTCGAGCTGGACGCGCCGCCGTACGACGCGCCGGCGCAGCTCGCGGGCGACGTCGCCGCCGCGCTCGGCGCGGGCATCACGCGGGTCGAGGTGTACTCGCTCGACGGGATGGTCGAGCTCGACGCGGTCGAGGCGTGGCTCGGCGCCACCGAGGCGGTGCCCGGCACGCCCTCGATCGAGCCCGAGGCGCGCGTCGTCCGCGGCGCCGCCCTGATCCCCGCCCGGAGAATCAGCTCTCGATGCGGAGCGCGCGGGCTCGCGCGACCATGCCGCGCAGCATCTCGATCTCGCGCAGCGCGTGCCGCACGTCGACCTCGCGCGCCTCGTGCGTGAGCATCACGACGTGGACCGGCTCGTCGGAGTCCGGGCCGCGCCCCTGCTGGAGCATCTGCTCGATCGACACGTCGAAGGCGCCGAGCACGCCCGCGATCCGCGCGAGGACGCCGGGGCGGTCGAGCACGCTGAAGCGGAGGTACCAGCGGCAGACGTGGCGGCCCGGCGCCGCGACGGCGCGCTTGGACAGGTGCTCACCGCGCCACGCGCGCTGGGGGACGCGGCCGCTCGCGCCGACGACCAGGTTGCGGCCTACGTCGACGATGTCGCTGACCACGCTCATCGCGGTCGGCAGCGCGCCGGCCCCGTAACCCGACAGCAGGCACGGGCCGAGCATCTTGCCCTCGAGCACGACGACGTTGAGCGCGCCGGAGATGCTCGCGAGGACGCTGCTGTCGGGGACGAGCGCGGGGTGGACCCGGAGGTCGAGCGACCCGTCGGGCAGCTCGGCGCCGACGGCGAGCGGCTTGATCACGTAGCCAAACCGCGCCGCCATCTGGATGTCGAGGGCGGCCACGTCGGAGATCCCCTCGGTCGGGATGTCCTCGGGCCGGAGCTGCGCGCCGAACGCGAGCATCGCGAGGATCGCGAGCTTGTGGGTCGCGTCGCCGCCGCCCACGTCGAGGGTGGGATCGGCCTCTGCGTAGCCCGCCGCCTGCGCCCCGCTGAGCGCCTCGGCGAAGTCGAGCCCGCGCTCCTTCATCTCCGAGAGGATGTAGTTGCTCGTCCCGTTCACGATCCCGCGCAGCGCGACCACCGTGTCGGACGCCAGCGCCTCGCGCAGGACGCGGATCACGGGGATCCCCCCGGCCACCGCGGCCTCGAAGTAGAGGTCGACCCCGCGCTCCTCGCTGAGCTCGATCAGCGCGTGCCCGTGCTCCGCGAGGAGGGCCTTGTTCGCGGTCACGACGGACTTGCCGGCCTCGATCGCGCGCCGGACGTAGTCACCCGCCGGCTCGAGCCCGCCCATGACCTCGACCACCACGTCGATCTCGGGATCCGCGAGCACGTCGTCCGGATCGAACGACAGCAGCCCCTCGCAGCGCGGGCTCCGCGGCTTGCCGGAGTCCCGCGCGACGACCCTCCGGACCTCGATCGCGGTGCCCATCCGCCGCTCGATCGAGCCGGCGTGATCGGACAGGACCTGGAGGATCCCCTCCCCCACGACGCCGGCGCCGAGGAGGCCGATTCGAATCGGGCGAGTCACGCGCGCGTTCATAGCGTGAACCCCGTCGTGGTAACACCCCCCGGTGACCCCGCGGACGTGGCTGCTGATCTCCTGGATCGTGGTGGGCGCCACCGTCCTGGTCGCGCACGCCGCCATGGTCTGGCAGGTCATCCGCTCCAAAGACCCCCCGGGTCGGCAGCGGTGGTGGGCGCTCGTGCCCGCCGTCGCGCCGTACCTGGCGTTCAAGGACCGGCGCTGGATCACCCTGGGCATCTGGACGACCTCCGTGGTCGCGTACCTCGTGCTCCGAGCGCTCGAAGGATGATATCGTCGCCGCCATGTCGCGGTGGCTCGTCGCGTTGGCCGTCTCGGTGGCGGTGCTCGTCCCGGCCTCGGTCGAGGCTCAGAACCCCCTGATCCGTCAAGGGCAGGAGCAGTACGACGAGCTGCGCTTCGAGGAGGCGCTCCAGACGCTGTCGGCGGCGCTCGTGCGCTCGGGCAACACGGCCCAGCAGTACGCCACGATCTATCGCTTGCTCGCGTTCACGTACCTCGCCCTGGGTCGCGAGGAGGAGGCGTCGGGCGCCTACCAGAGCATGCTCCCGCTCGATCCGGACCACACCCTCGGCGACGAGGTCGCGCCCCGGACGCGGCAGTTCTTCGACAACGTGCGGACGGAGTGGGACGCCGCCGGTCGACCCGGCACGGCCTCGCCCGAGACGCCCGGCGCGTCGGTCGAGATCCGTCACCGATCGCCGCCCGAAGCCGAGCGCGAGACCGAGGTCCCGCTGACCGCGAACGTCGAGGATCCCGGCTCCCGCGTGTCGCAGCTCGTGCTCGCCTACCGCCAGGGCACCTCGGCGGTCTTCACGCGCCTCGACACCGTCCTCGAGGGCGACGGCGCCTACCACGCGACGATCCCCGCCAGCGACGTCGCGCCCCCGCTCGTCGAGTACTACTTCGAGGCGCTCGACGCCCAGGGCCTGCCGATCGCCGCGCGCGGTGACGTCGCGGCGCCGCTCCGCATCGCGGTCCCCGAGCCCGGCGGCAACGTGCTCGAGGAGTGGTGGTTCTGGACCATCATCGGGGTCGTGGTCGCGGGCGGCATCGTCGCGGCGATCCTGATCGCCGACAGCGTCTCGAACTCGGGCCCCGCCACGGGCACGTTCGTCATCAGCGTCGAGTGAGCTTGTCGGAGCCGCCCCGCTACCCGTTCGTCCGCGTGCCGGTCGTCGCCGCGGACGTCCACGACATCAGCGCCGAGCTGTTCGAGCTCGGGGCGAGCGGCGTCGAGGAGCGCGACGACACGACCATGGATCGCGCCGGCGAGGGGGTGGAGCTGATCGCCCACTTCCCCGACGAGCCGCTCGCGCGGGCCGCGATCGAGGCGCTCGCGCCGCGGCTCGTTGGCGAGCTCGACTTCATCGTCGGCGACGACTGGAGGGACCGCTGGAAGGAGTTCTTCAAGCCCGCGCGCGTGGGGGAGCGCTTCCTCGTGCGGCCGCCGTGGGAGCCCGTCGAGCCGCGGGACGGCGACCGCGTGATCACCATCGATCCGGGCCAGGCCTTCGGCACCGGGACGCACGAGACGACGCGCCTGGTGATGCGCGAGGTCGAGCGGATCGCGTGTGCCGGCGAGGTCCTCGACGTCGGCTGCGGCTCGGGCATCCTGGGCATCGCGGCGCGCCTCTGCGGCGCCACGCGCGTCGTCGGCGTCGACGTCGACCCCATCGCGGCGCGCACGACGCTGGAGAACGCCGACGTCAACGGCGTCTCGATCGAGGCCTCCACCACGGACGTCGCGGACGTTCCGGGCACCTTCGACCTGGTGCTCGCGAACATCCGGCGGCCGATTCTGGTGCCGATGGCGGACGCGTTGAAGGCGCGGTGCCGCGGCCACCTGGTGCTGAGCGGCCTGCTCGTCGAGGAGCGGGACGAGGTGCGGGCCTGCTTCGACGCTCGCTTCACGTTCGACCGCGAGGGGATCGACGGCGACTGGCTGTCGCTCACCTACCGCGCGCTGGGCAAGGATCGTTGACGCGGAGGCTCCACCACCCGGACCTGCCCGAGGCGGGCGGGGTGGTCGAGCTGAGCGAGGCGGCGCGACGCCACGCGCGGGTGCTGCGGCTGGCGCCGGGCGATCCCGTGCGGCTCTTCGACGGGGCGGGCGGCGAGGCCGCGGCGCGCGTGCTCGCGATCGACGCGGGCCTGCGCTGCGAGGCCGAGCCGAGGGTCGTCGTGACCGCGCCGACGGTCCGCGTGGTCCTCTGCTACTGCCTCCCCAAGGGCAACGGCAAGCTCGACCAGGCGCTCCGCGGCGCGACCGAGGTCGGCGTCGCGGCGGTGCACCTCGCGCTCTCCGAGCGCAGCGTCTCGCGCCCGGCGCCCGGCTCCTTCGCCAAGCGCCTCGACCGCCTCCGTCGGATCGCCGAAGAGGCCTCGCGCCAGTCCGGCCGCGCCACCGTGCCCGACGTGCTCGAGCCGGCGCCGCTCGCGGAGGTCGTCGCGCGGGCTCCCGAAGACGCGCGACGCCTCGTGGCCGCGCCTGGCGGCGCACCGACGCCCCCCGGCGGCGACGAGGCGTGGCTCGTGATCGGCCCCGAGGGCGGCCTCTCGCCCGGGGAGCTCGCTTCGCTCGAGGCGCAGGGCTTCGAGCGCGTCGGCCTCGGCGACTCGGTGTTGCGTACCGAGACCGCCGCCGTCGTCGGGCCCGCCCTCGTCGCCGCCGCCCTCCGGGTGGGGAGCAGTGGAGGGTGAGAGACGAGGAGCTGGTGGCGCGGTGCGCAGTGCGGCGCGCAGTGGCGCGGGGCGAAGTGGCGCGGCGCCAGGCGCCGCGGCCAGGGGAGAGTTGGGGCGGAGCGGGTGCCGAGAGCGGCGGTTGGAGCGCGCGAGCGCGCACGCGGTGCGTCCGTCTACTCCCAGCCGCGAAGAAAAATGAAGGCGTTCCGCTTCGCGGCCGCGAAGAGGCCACAGATCGCGCGCGCAGCAGCACGATCGCGCTCGCGCGGCGCTGGCTCGATCGACGCAGTGGTTCCGCGGCGAAAGCGGTCCTCGAAGAGGATGGCGAACTGCAAGCGAGCCTGCCCCCATGTGCGACGATCCTGGTGACCCCAGGTCTTCATCGCATTGCGGATGGCGACACGAGCTTGAGGTCGGCCTGCTCCGTGGGCATGTGGCCACGGGTCTTGAGCGTCTTGCGGAGCATCCGGTTCAACGCCTCGATGGCGGTTCGTCGTCGACCGCGCGACGGCTCTCGGTCCGGGCATCCAGGAAGGGGCATCGCGGCGCGCTCAGGCGCCGGCGCGCGCGCGTCGGGTCACGCGTCGCACCCCATTTGGCGTCGACCGCGTCCAGGGCGCGTTCGGCCTCCTCCGCGGTTGCGGCGTTGTAGACGGCGCGCAGGTCGCGGCAAACCGACTGGACGATCACGGTGCTCGGCTGGCGGCTCACATAGCGGGTCGTGCTGCGGCCGATCGCGCACGCGCCGTCTGGAAGACGGTCCGCGAAGGCCGCCGCGACCGCCTGGGAGGCCTCGCAGTCGTCGGCGCGACGAGGTGCACGAGGATTCTTCGCTCGCCGTTGCTTGAGACCGCGAGGATCGACGGCGACTGGCGCGCGCCTCACCTGCGCGCGCTGCGCAAGGACCGTTTGAGGCTCCACCACTCCGCCGAGGCGGGCCCGACGAGCTGAGCACGGCGGTTCGCACGCGACGACGGGTGGTCGCGGCTGGCTTCACCACGAGCGCGTGCGGCTCTTAGACGACCGGGCGGCGAGGCCGCGCGCGCGGCTCGCGATCGACGCGGGCCTGCGCTGCAGCTCGTCGATCCGAGCGTCGTCGCGCGGCGTGCGCCGACGGTCCGCGTGGTCCTCTGCGACGCCTAGACCGCGGCCGCGCGCGCGGATCAGCGCGCTCTCATCGGCGCGACCGCGGCGTCGCGGCGGGCACACGCGCTTGTCGAGCGCAACCCGCGAAGTGGCGCCCGGTGCTTCGCCGCGTCTGCCGCTCGAACGTCGGTCGCGCGAGAGACGCGCACCTCGATGGGGGCGCTGATCCGTCCGGCACCGTCTTGCACCGCGCCGCGTGCGACGATTCGTCGCTCGGCACCGGCGCCTCTCGGGAGGTCGTCGCCGAGGTGGTGGCTGCGCCGCTTGCCCGTGCGCGCGCCTGGCGGCGCACCGTCGCCAGCTGGCGGCGCGAGGCCATCCGCGCGTGATCGGGTCCTGAGGGCGACCTAGTCGCGGAGCTCGCTTCGCCTCGAGGCGCAGGGCTTCGAGCGCGTCGGCCTCGGCGACTCGGTGTTGCGTACCGAGACCGCCGCCGTCGTCGGGCCCGCCCTCGTCGCCGCCGCCCTCCGGGTGGGGAGCAGTGGAGGGTGAGAGACGAGGAGCTGGTGGCGCGGTGCGCAGTGCGGCGCGCAGTGGCGCGGTGCGAAGGGGCGCGGCGCCAGGCGCCGCGGGGCGAAGGGGGTGGGAGTAGGGGAGAGTTGGAGTAGGGGAGGGTGCGTCCGCTTCGCGGCCGCGAAGAAAACAGATCGCGCGCGCAGCGCGCACGCTCCCCCGCTCCTTCTCTCCTCTACTCCCAGCGCCGCGCGAAAAGACGGGCGTCCGCTTCGCGGCCGCGAAGAAAACAGATCGCGCGCGCAGCGCGCACGCTCCCCCGCTCCTTCTCTCCTCTACTCCCAGCGCCGCGCGAAAAAGCGCACACAACGCGCGAAGTGGACGACCCGCCCGCGCTCCCCGTCTCCCAACGTCAGACGAGGCGGCCCTTTACGAAGCGCTTCAGGATCGTCCGGTCCAGCGCGACCTCCGGGTGGGCGTCCGGGTCGTCGGCGTAGATGCGCGACAGGAGGTTCATGATCCGCGAGAGCCCGGCGGGGTGGAGCCGCGCGAGCGTGTGCCGCCGCTGGTCCTCACCGCGGATCACGTGCTGCTGCCGGTTCGCCATTCCGTCCAGGATCGAGGCCGCGGCCTCGTCCGGGCTCGCGGCCGGGACGTCGTCGTAAGCCCCCGTCGCGCCCATCATCGGGGTGCGCACCCAGTGCAGGTAGGCGTTGGTCACGCGGATCCCCTCGTGCAGGTGCTCGGCCGCGAGCACGTCCCCGAGCTGGCTCAGCGCGGCCTTGCTGGAGGTGTAGGCCCCGAACTTGATCGAGGGCATGTGCGCGCCCGCGGTCAGCACGTTCACGATGTGACCGCCGCGCTCGCGCATCGTCGGGAGCACCGCGCGGATCAGGCGCGCCGGCGCGAAGAAGTTGATTTGCATCGTCCGCTCGAGGTCGTGGAAGCGCTCGAGCGACTCCGCGAGCGGGCGCCGGATCGAGCGCCCGGCGTTGTTGAACAGGAGATCGATCGGGCCGTGCGCGGCGTGCACCTCGGCGACCACGCGATCGCACTCGCTCATCTCCGACAGGTCGGCGACGACGAAGTCGGCGCGCCCCCCGGACGCCCGGATCGCGGCGACGACCTCGCGCAGCTCGGCCTCGCGGCGCGCGACGATCACGACGTGGGCGCCGGCCGCCGCGAGCTGGCGCGCGAGGGCCTCGCCGACGCCGCTCGAGCCACCCGTGATGAGCGCGCGCTGCCCGCCGAAGAGCGCGCGGTTGCGCGAGGGCTTGTCGCGCTCGGGGTCGAGGTGGCGCACATAGTGATCGAAGAGGCGCTCCACGTAGGCGGACTGCGGAGGGCAGGACACGCCGGTCCCCTCGAGCGCCGCCTCGAGGTGGGTGGTGTCGTACTCGACGTGCGGGTTCATCGCGTCGACCACCGCGGCAGGGACGCCGAGGTCGGCGGCCCACTCGCGGCGCATGAACCGGAGCGAGCCGAGCTGCCCCGCCACGTTGCCGACGCCCGGGACGAGCTTGGCCAACGCCGAGGGGCGCCACTTGCCCATGCGGGGCCCGCCCGCGGCGTCCGCGATCAGGTTGAACGTCTCGAAGAAGCGCGGCGGGGCGGGGTCCACCACGTGGAAGCCCTTGCCGTCGAGCCCGTCCTGCGCGGCGATCGCGGCGATCGCGTCGGCGACGAAGTCCACCGGCACCATGTTGATCCGCCCCGGGTCGTAGCCGGGGAGGGTGACCCACGGCGGCAGCACCCCGCGCAGCTTGTGGACGGCGCGGAACAGGTAGTAGGCCCCGTCGAGTCGAGGCATCGCGCCGGTGACCGAGTGACCGACCACGGCCGACGGGCGATAGACCCGGAAGCGGAGCCCCGACGCGCGCACCAGCTTCTCCGAGGCGTGCTTGGTCCGGTGGTAGGCCGACCCGAAGCCCTGGCGCCGGTCGAGATCGTCCTCCCCGAAGCGCCTGTCGAAGTCCCCGGCGACGGCGATCGAGGACACGTGGTGCAGCACGCCCTCGAAGCCGTCTCCGAGCAGCGTGATCAGGTTCTGGGTGCCGCCCACGTTCACGCGCTCGAGCCGCGTCGGGTCCGCCTCGAGGTCGTAGATCGCCGCGAGGTGGAACACGTGGTCCAGGCTCGACGGCTCGAGCGCCTCGCGATCGGCGTCCGACAGGCCC
Organism: Sandaracinaceae bacterium; assembly: GCA_020633195.1. GTDB lineage: Bacteria > Myxococcota_A > Polyangia > Polyangiales > Sandaracinaceae > JACKEC01. The sequence goes on from JACKEC010000025.1 coordinate 93,664, forward strand.
AGCCCGGGCTCGGCGACGTCGCCGATCAGCCGGCGGACCCGGGGGTGGTCGGGGACCTCCGCGCCGGCGGTCCGGACCAACACGAAGGTCTCCGCGTCCCACTCCAGGAGACGCGGGAGGAGGTGCCGGCCGATCCAGCCGGTGCTGCCCGTGACGAGGATGCGCATTCGCCGTGCATTCTCGACCACCCCCCGCGGGGAGCAAAGCCCCGAGATCGTTGACGTGACCGGACCTGGGGGCCACCATCGACGACCCGCGATGTCCGCGCTCACCTCGCTCCTGGTTCGGGATGGCGTCGTCCCCGTACGTAAGATCGAGGAGGCGTTGCAGCGTCAGGTGATCTCGGGCGGTGACGTCGAGACCGTCCTGCTCGAGATGAACGTCGTCTCGGAGAACGTCCTGGCCGGCTACCGGGCGGCAATGTTCGAGCTCCCGGCGGCGTCCCGCGAGGAGGTGGCGAGCGTCTCCGCGGACGTCATCGCGCTCGTGCCCAAGGAGGTGGCGGTGGAGCACCGCCTCGTCCCGCTGCGGGTCGAGGGGCGCCTGCTGCACCTCGCAGCGCACGAGCCGTTGACGCGCGAGCAAGAGGAGCGGGTCGGCTTCCTCCTCGGCTTCGACCTCCAGCTCCACATCGTCTGCGAGGTCCGGATCGCCGCTGGGCTCGCGCTCCACTACGGCGCCGAGCTCACCCCGCGGATGCTGCGCCTCGTCGACCGCGTCCGCTCCCGAGACTCCGGGGCGCTGCCTCAGGTCGGGGGCGTCGCGGTGATCGGGCTCGGCGCGCAGTCCGCCGATCTGCCCGACAAGGTCGCCCCACCTGCGTCCACGCCCTACGGGGGGACCACGCGGTCCGGCTCGTTCCTCCTCACCCCCGCGGACCCCGAGGAGGAGGAGCCGGAGGCGGTCGAGGCGCCCGGCCCCGTGCCGATCGCCGCCTCGAAGGAGCGCAAGAGCGAGCGCCCACACGCGCTACGCCGCCACCGCGGGCCCCTCACGCTCGAGGCCGCGGAGCGCTACCTCAAGCGCGCCAGCGATCGAGACGAGATCCTCGAGGTCCTCTTCGCCTACGCGCAGCAGTTCTTCGACTACACGGCCCTCTTCGTCGTGCACGACGACCGCCTCGACGGTCTCGAGGCGCAGGGTGTCGGCGCGCCGTCCCGCGAGGTCCAAGCGATCTCGCTGCCGCTCGATCAGCCGAGCGGCTTCTCGGAGGTGAAGCGGACGCGCGTGCCCCTGGTCCGTCGCCTGGATCAGAGCGCCGTCGATCGCGACGCGGCCGTCGGCATGCGCCGGCCCGCGAGCCCGCCCGCGTTCTTCATGCCGGTCGCCATCCGCGGCCGCGTCGTGGTGGTCCTCTACGGCGACAGGAACGGCGAGGAGTTCGACATCGGCGCGGTCATGGAGCTCGTCAAGCTCGGGCCGCGCGTCGTCGAGGCGTTCGAGCAGCTCATCCTCCGCAAGAAGCGCGCGGGCTATCACGACGAGGCGCCGGCTCCGGAGAAGCGCGACGAGCGCGCGTCGCTCAAGGCGGCCGCCCGGGCCCTCACGAACAGCCAGACCGGCGCGCGCCGGCCCCCGCTGGACTCGGGCCAGTGGCTCCCCGCCCAGCGCTCGTCTCCGGGCTTCGAGGTCCCCGACGACGCGGGCGGCGACGACACCTGGGGCTCCGTGCGCGGCGCCCCGCAGCCCGTGAAGCCGACCGAGCCCGAGATCGTGCGCCGGGTCCCCGACGACCGGCCGCCGCGCGCGATCCTCGGGATCCCGCGGACCGCGCCGCCGCCCCCGCCGTCGGCCGAGCTCGCGCTGTCCCGTCGCGGCGGCGACTTCGACGACGAGGACGATCCCGAGCTCGACTTCGGCGACGACGACGAGGACGACGGAGTCGTGATCGTCCTCGGGGACTCCGACGACGAGCCCGAGGAAGCGGGCGCGAAGGAGCCCGCGGCGGAACCGGCGCCCGAGCCCGAGCGGCCGTCGCGGCCCGTGGGCGCGTACATCGTCCACGAGGCGCCCGTCGACGTGGTGCGCCCGCGCCGCCGCTCGGATCGACCGCCGCGGCCGACCTCCGAGCCCCCCCGCGACACGCGCCGCGAGCCCGACGACGACGACAGCACCAAGCCCGAGGTCGTCCGCGTCCCCGACCGCATCCAGTCGGAGCGCCCGCGCCGGCCCACCCCCGGCCTCGACGCCGAGACCCGCTCGGTGATCGTCGACATGGGCGAGCAGGTCCACGCGCAGGTCGACGACCTGATCGCGGCCACCTCCCAGTCCCGACAGGACGAGCTCATCCGCGGGATCCTCACGATCGGCGAGGCCGCGCTCCCGGTCCTCGCCCAGGCGTTCCCCGGGCCGCTGAGCTGGAACCGTGACCAGGGCGGTCGCGTGCCGCGCGCGGCGGACCTGTCCCCCGTCGCGCGCGCGCTCGTCGCGTTCGGCCCGCGCGCCGCGTCCTACGTGGCGGGCCTGCTCAGCTCCGGGCACCCCGACGTGCGGCTCTACGCCGCCATCGTCGCCAGCGACATGGTCTCCGTCGAGCTGATGGACGCCGTGGCCGAGCGCCTCCACGACGAGGACGTCGGCGTCCGGCGCATCGCCGTCCAGCTGCTGCCGCGCTTCGCCGGCTTCCGGGGGTTCGAGGAGATCCGGACGGTGCTCCGCCGGACGGCGCGGATCCGAGGCCGCGACCTCACCCGGCGGTGGCAGGCCATCGACGCCATCGCGGCGCTCCGTGACATCGAGATGATGCCGAAGCTGATCGAGCTGCTCCGCGACGAGGACGACGACCTGACACGCCACGTCCACGAGGCGCTCGTCACGCTGGCGGCCACCGACCAGGGCACGTCGCACAAGAAGTGGGCGGCCTGGTACGAACGCCACCGGTCACGACATCGTGTGGAGTGGCTCATCGACGGTCTGCTCGACGCGGACGAGACGATCCGCCACGCCGCGGCCGAAGAGCTGAAGCGGCTGACGCAGCAGTACTACGGCTATCACGCCGGCTCCCCCAAGCGCGATCGCGAGCACGTCGCAAAGAAGTATCGAGAGTGGTGGGAGGACGAGGGCCAACGGCGATTCGCGTAGTATGCTCCCGCGGTGCTCCGCAAATGCCCGCACTGCGGCGCGCGCCACGCCCAAGGCACCCTCCGGTGCACCGCGACGGGACGCCCGATCGCCGGAGACCCCGAGCTGGTGGGGCGCGTCGTGGCCGACCGGTACCACCTCGTCCGCATGCTCGGCGATGGCGGCATGGGGTCGGTCTACAAGGCGGCCGATCGGGTCCTGCGGCGGTTCGTGGCCATCAAGCTCCTCCACCCCGCGGTCGCCGAGAACCCCTCCTCCGTCGAGCGGTTCCAGCGCGAGGCCCGGGCCGCGGCCTCGATCGGTCACCCGAACATCATCGACATCATGGACTTCGGCCGGGAGGGCAACCGGCCGTACATGGTCATGGAGTACCTGCGGGGCCGCTCGCTGTCGCAGGTCATCGCGATGGACGGGCAGCTGTCGATCAAGCGCGCCTGCACCATCGCCATCCACACCCTCGCCGGCCTCCAGGCCGCGCACGATCGAGGCATCCTCCATCGCGACCTGAAGCCCGCGAACCTGATGCTCGTGGTCCGCTTCGGGGACCGGAACTTCGTCAAGGTCTGCGACTTCGGCTTCGCGGCGCTCGTGAAGACGGGGCGGACCGACGCGAAGTCGCTCACGCCCGAGCGGACGCTCGTCGGGACCCCGGCGTACGCGGCCCCCGAGCGGCTGCGCGGCGACGACAAGCGCGACCCGCGCCTCGACGTCTACTCGGTCGGCGTCGTGCTCTACGAGATGCTCGCGGGGCGGCGCCCCTTCGACGCGCCCACCTTCCGCGAGCTCGCCCGCAAGGTCCGCAAGGACGAGCCCGAGCCGCTGCGCGACATCCGACCCGACATCCCCCAGGTGCTCGAGCGCGTGGTCCTCAAGGCGCTCTCCAAGGATCGCGAGGGCCGGTGGGACGACGCCGAGTCCTTCGCGGAGGCGCTCTTCCCGTTCGGCGGGCTGCGCGTCCCCTTCCGGGACGACATGCCCTCCGAGTCGTTCACGATGGAGATGATGCGGATCAAGGCGCGCGAGGCGCGCCACCGCGAGACGAACACGGGCCAGATCCGCAAGCCGTCGACCGCGCCGCCTCCCGCGCTCCCCGCGCCCGCGCCGCCGAGCGTCGACTCGGACCTGACGCAGCGCATGAGCGCCGAGGAGGCGCTCGCGATGGTCGCCGAGCTCGAGGCCTCGGCGAAGCCGAAGACCCGGGTGGGCACCCCGAAGGCGAAGCGGCTCCGCCAGTCGCAGGTCGACAACACCGACGTCGACCGCATGCCGCACGCGCCGATCGAGGCGCCCGCCGACGCGGTGCTCGACGTGCCGATCGACGTCGCGATCGACGTCGAGGTCGAGGAGCCCGTCGCGGCGCTGCCGGCGGGCTCGCCGCGAGGCTTCTACCAGGGACGGATCGTGCTCGCGATCCTGCGCTTCGTCGCGCGCAAGTTCGGGGAGCGCGCGCTCAAGGAGCTGCTCGACTCGATGCCCGCCGAGGCGCGGCACCCGTTCGAAGCGGGCATCGGCCCCGACGACTGGGTCGACCTCGAGGCGGTCAAGACGCTCGTCGAGAAGATCGACGCGCGGCTCGGTGGCGACGACCTCCACCTCGTGCTCGAGGCCGGGCGCGCCGCGGCCGAGGGCGCGTTCGACATGATGCGCAAGCTGCGCCCGCCGGCGCCGCCGCCCGAGCTGCTCGTCGCGGAGATGCCGTCGATCCTGCAGAAGGTCGTCCGCGGCGCCGAGCTCGAGGTGCGCCGCGTCGGCCGAGGCTACGGGCGGCTCGAGCTCAAGGAGCTCGGCGAGCCGTCGCTGGTCCTCGCGGTCTCGACGATCGGCTTCCTCGCCCGGAGCCTCGAGCGCTTCGGCGCCGACGACGTCGAGGTCAACCTCCTGAGCGCGCGCGCGCTCGACGATCCGCAGACGCTGATCGACATCAGCTGGTTCGCCTGAGTCCGACGACGCGAAGCGTCGGAGGATCTCAGGGGGGAGCGCGAGGGGCTTGCCCCTCGCCGGAGAGAAATCGCCGGAGGCGATTTATCGACAGACCCTGAGTCCGACGACGCGAAGCGTCGGAGGATCTCAGGGGGGAGCGCGAGGGGCTTGCCCCTCGCCGGAGAGAAATCGCCGGAGGCGATTTATCGACAGACCTCGAGCCGGGGCGGCCTTGGTTTGCGCGCTCCCCGCCGTCCGATAAGATCGGGCCCCTCGGCTTCGGGCCGCGCCTCCGGACGTCAGCGCCCGAAATCGTTCAGGTTTTCATGAGCCAGGCCCGCATCCTTCCCCTGGTGGGACCGCTCTTGGTCCTCTACCTCACCCTCGAGGTGCTGGGATCGAGCGAGGTGCTCGACCCGGTGGCGGTGGTCGTGTGCGCCTTCGCGGTGGGCTTCGCCGTGCTCCCGTGGTGGGTCCTGCGCGCGCGAAGGGAGCTCACCGGCGCCCGCCGGGTGGCGATGTTGGGGATCGGCTGCGGCGTCGCGCTGGTCCGCGTCGCCGACCCGGTCGCTCCGTCGCTCACGCTGGATCTCGCCGCGGTGCTCGCCTTCCCGTTCGTCGGCGCGCTCACGGTCCACCTCGCGTTCGATGCCCCGGACTCGCCGCCCGCCATCGCGCGTCGCCGTCGCTGGATCCTCGGCATCGTCGGGCTCGGCGTCCTCTCCGCGCTCTCGGCCGGGGTCGCGGTGGTCCCGCTCGAGTGGACGGGCGGCGTGATCGTGCCCGCCCGCTGGATCCTCATCGCGCCGGCCTACCTCGTGTTCGCGTGGGGCGTCGCCCTGATCTTGAGGCTGTCGCGACGGCGGGTCGGCAGCACCCCCGAGGCGCTCGCGGCCGGCGGCTCCGCACACCTCGCCACGTGGACCGCGCTCGCCGCGGCGGTGACCGCGCTGAGCCTCGCGTGGACGGGCACGCTCCCGAGCACCTCGATCGGGGTCCGCGGCCTCGCGGTCGCGGCGGGGGCCGCGCTGCTCGCCGGCCACGTCGTGATGCTCGGCGTGCGACGCCAGGTCCACGCCGGTCGCAACACGCGCGTGGTGATCGCGGCGACGCTGACGCTCGTGCTCGTCGGCGTCGGAGCGGGCTTCGTGGTGGACGAGCTCGCGCTCGAGCCGATCCCGTTCGGCGTCACCGTCGCGTTCGTCCTCCTCCTCGGGGCCTTCCTCCACAGGGCGCTCGAGGGCGCGGTGAACCGGCTGCTCGCGCCCTACGGCGGCCGCCTCGTCGCGGGCTGCGAGGAGGCCCTCGCCAAGGCGGTGGGCGCGACGACCCTCGCGGCGCTCGGGGAGGCCGTCTTGCCGGCGCTGCGCCGCGCCGCCGACACGACCGACGCGGAGCCGCTGTTGTTCACCATCGACCCGCCGCGCTCGGTGCGCGTCGACGCCGCCGCCGCCGCGCACGTGGACGAGCGCGAGCTGCCCTCGGCGCTGCACGACGTGCTCGAGGCGCGGACCGGGGAGATCGTGGTGGCGGCGCCGCTCGCCGAGCAGGTCGTCCGCCGCGCGGACCTGAGGCCGCTGGTCTCCGCGCTCGAGTCCGTCGACGCGCTGTGCGTGGTCCCGCTGTCGATGGACTTCGAGCTCGAGGGCGCGCTCGTGGTGCCGCGGGGCCGCCGCCGCGGCGCGCTCACGCTCGAGGAGATCGACGCGCTCGAGCGCCTCGGGCGGCACATCGGCGGTCAGGTCGCGATGCTCGGGCAGCAAGAGCGCGCGCGCCTCCGCACGCGCGACGCGGTGGTCGAGCGGGAGCAGCTCTCCGAGGAGCTCGAGGCAGCGAACGAGGAGCTGTCCCGGCTCCGCGCCGACTCGCGCACGCTGAAGGCCGGCGGGATCGCCGAGCGCAACGTGGAGCCCGCGATCGCCTACAGCGCCGCGATGCGCGCGGTGATGCGCAAGGTGGACGCGCTCGCGCCGGTCGAGGCCCCCGTGCTCGTGGTGGGCGAGGAGGGCTCGGCCCTCGACCGCGTCGCGCGCCGTATCCACGCCGCGAGCGGTCGCCGGCACGGCGCGTTCGTCGTCGCGGAGTGCCCGTCGGTCCGGCCCGAGCGCTCCGACGCCGCGCTCTTCGGCGAGGCCGACGAGGAGCACCCCGGGTGGCTCCGCCTCGCGGAGGGCGGCACGCTGCTGCTCGCCGACATCCCCGCGCTGTCGCTGAGCGCGCAGGCCAGCCTCGCCGAGTCGCTCGCCACGCGCCGCGCGGTCCTCGCCGACGGCACCGGCAGCTACGCCGTCGACGCGCGCGTCATCGCGACCTCGCGCGTCCCCCTCGGGTCCCTCGTCGCGGCCGGTGCGTTCGACCCCGAGCTCGCGCGCCGGCTCGAGCCGCTGCTGCTCGAGGTCCCCCCGCTCCGCGAGCGCCGCGAGGACCTGCCGTCGCTCGTGCTCCTCGCGCTCGACCGCGTCTGTCGCGTGACCGGCCGCCCCGTCCTCGGCATCGATCGGGAGGCGCTCGACGTGCTCGAGGCGCACGACTGGCCGGGCAACCTGCGCGAGCTGAGCTCGGTGATCGAGCGCGCGGTGGCGAGCGCCGGCGACAAGAACATCGCCATCGGCGACCTGCCCCCCCTCGCCGCGGCGGTCGCTCCGCCGGACCCCTGGACCGGCACCTACGCCGAGATCGAGGCGCGCGTGCTCGTCCGCGCGCTCGAGCGCGCCGAGGGCAACAAGAGCGAGGCCGCGCGCTCGCTCGGGCTCAAGCGCACCACGTTCCTCGACAAGCTCAAGCGCCACGGGCTGCACGGCGCCTCGACCGACGACGAGGCGGAGCCGCCCACCGTGGTGGCCTGACGTCTTCTACCGCGCGAGGCCGCGCAGCGCCGTTCGCTCGAGCCAGCGGCCGACGAAGTCGGGGGTCGGCTCCCCCGCGAGCCGGCGCTTCGCGTCGATGTACGCGGGGAAGTACTTCAGGCGCCCGGGCGTGAGCCGGTGCGACGCGCGCAGCAGCGGCACGCTCCGCGCGAAGACCGCGCGCTCGACGGGTCCATAACGAAAATCGAATTGCTCACGCAGCTTCGGCGGCAGCAGCCCCGCGGTGAAGATCTCCACCCACTTGGCCGCGGGTCGCGTCGCCATCGACGGCGCCGTCAGCAGGAAGCGCCGCATCTGCAGCGCGGGGGCGCCGACCGCGATGGTGTCCGAGGCGATGGTGTCGGCGTAGTAGCGCTCGAAGTCGTGGAAGCTCTCCGGGAGCACCTCGTCGTCGAGCCCGAAGAGGTACGCGAAGAGCTTCGACTCGGCGTAGTACGCCTCGCGCTCGAGCGGCGACAGCGGGCGCACCACCAGCTCGTAGACGCGCAGCGCGGTGTCGACGAGCGTGGCGTGGACCCACAACAGGGCCTGCTCGTCGTTGGCGTGGTACCGGTCGCCCCGGCGGAAGGCGCCCACGTCTTCCTTGATGGCGCCCCGGATCGTGGTGTGGAGCGCGTGGACCCGCCGCGCCGAGCGCACGGCGTGGTCGAGGTCGCCGAAGACCATCGCGAAGACGTGCCCGAACGTCCGCTGGAACCGGCCCACCGGGTCCGTGCGGGTCTGGCTGTGCTGATCGACGGCGTGCGCGACCCACGGGTGCGCGAGCTGCATCAGCGCCGCGCAGCCGCCGCCGAGCATGGTGATCCCCTCGCGGTTGACCTCCCACGACACCGTGCCGGGTCCGTAGATCCCGGCGCGGCGATCGCCCATGCGTCGCTCGAGGTAGCGGAGGTGTCGTTCGAGGTCGGCTTCGGTGACGGTCATTTACAGAGCACAGGATAAGCGCTTTGGTCCGTCCATGACGCGTGCTGGAGAACATGGTCGCGGCGGCGGCCCGCGCGAGGAGCCGCTGACCCCCGACGACACGCCCGGGCCGACCCACGCCGAGCGAGCGCGCACCCTCGCGAGCGGGCGCTCGGTGGGGGCGCTCGCGACCGTCGCGCTCGACCCCGCGGGCTTCCCCTACGGCTCGCACGTGACCTACGCGATGGATGGCCCCGACCCGGTCTTCCTCGTGAGCCGGATGGCCGCGCACACCAAGCACCTCGAAGCGGATCCGCGCGCGTCGCTCCTCGTCGTCGAGCCCACCGAGAAAAACCCGCTCGCGATCGGGCGCGTCACGCTGGTCGGCGAGTGCCGCCGCGTCGAAGGCGACGAGTCGTCGAGCGCGCGGGAGGCGTTCCTGGGGGCTCACCCCGACGCCGCGTTCTACGAGCGCTTCACCGACTTCGGCTTCTTTCGCCTTCGGGTCGACGCCGTGCGCTACATCGGCGGCTTCGGGCGGATGAGCTGGGTGAGCGTCGACGCGTGGCGCGCGGCGGCGCCCGATCCGATGGCGCCGCACGCGGCCGACATCATCGCCCACATGAACGACGACCACGCCGACGCGCTCGTGGCCTACGCCCGCGCGTTCACCCGCGCGACGGACGCGGAGGAGGTCGTGATGACCGGCGTCGACCGCTACGGGTTCGAGATGAGCGTGCGCACCGAGAGCGGCCCTCGCCCCGCGCGGCTCGCGTTCGAGGCCCCCATCGCGACGCCCACGGAGGCCCGACAGGCGCTCGTCCGGCTCGTGAAGGACGCGCGCGCTCGGCTCGCGAAACCGCGCTGATGGGCCGCTGGTTCGCGGTCCCCGGCCGCCGTTGATATCCTGAGCGCGCGCATGGGCCAACGGAGCGGCGATCTCGTAGGGGAGCGGTACCGCCTCGGTCGTCAGATCGGCGCCGGCGGCATGGCCGCCGTCTTCGAGGCGCTCGACGTCACGCTCAAGCGTCGGGTCGCCGCGAAGTTCCTCACCGCTCGCAACCGGAACCCGGCGACCGTGGAGCGGCGCTTCCTCCGCGAGGCGCGTATCGCGGCGGCGGTGCGTCACCCCAACGTGGTCGAGGTGTTCGACTTCGGCGTGACCGACGACACGCCCTTCATGATCATGGAGCTCCTCGAGGGCGACTCGCTCGCGGAGCGCACGCGCCGGCCGCCGCTGCTCGCGGTGGGTGAGCTGCTCGACGTGATCGACGGCGTGCTCGCGGGGCTCACGGCGATCCACGAGGCGGGCATCGTCCACCGCGATCTCAAGCCCGAGAACATCTTCCTCGCGACGGGTCGCGACGGGGCGATGACGCCGAAGGTCTTCGACTTCGGCGTGTCCAAGGTGCAGACCGAGGACGGGCCCATCTCGGCGTCGACCTCGGTCGAGGGCTACCTCGTCGGGACCCCGCACTACATGTCGAGCGAGCAGGCGCGCGGGCTCAAGGACCTCACGCCGGCCACCGACGTCTACAGCATCGGCGTCGTGCTCTACGAGCACCTCGTGGGCCGGCTCCCCTTCGACGCCGAGCACATGGGCGACCTGGTGATCGCGATCGCCACGGACACGCCGAAGTCGGTCTTCGAGCTGCGCCCCGAGGTCGGCCGCGAGCTGTCCGATCTCATCGAGCGATCGATGTCCAAGCTCCCGGGGGAGCGCTTCGAGTCGGCGTCGGCGATGCGCGAAGCCCTGCGCGCCGTCCGCGACGGCCACCCCGACCTCGACGCGCTGCGCACCGAGCTCGTGGTCCGGCCCAACGAGCACCTGCCCGCCACGGTCGACCCGCCCGACGTCCCGCTGCCCTGGGACGACACCCCGATGGCCGTCGACTACGGGCTCCCCGATCTGGAGGAGGAGCTGCCTCCGCCAGCGCCTCCGACCGCGCGCCCGCGCCCGCGACCGCGCTGGCCTGCCTTGGCGGTCGGTGGCCTCGCCGCGGTGGGGCTCGGGGTCGCGGGCTGGTTCGCGCTCGGCGCCACCGGCAGCACGCCCACCCCGCCGACGGGGGCGCCGGCCTCCGTCGCCCCACCTCCCGCGCCGACCCCTCCGCGGCCCGCGACGATCCGCCTCGAAGGGCTCCCGTCGGGCGCGCGTCTCCTCCTCGACGGAGAGCCCGCGACCGGGGCCGAGTTGAGCGTGGAGCGCGGCGACGCCGAGCACCGGCTCGAGGTCGAGGCGTCCGGGATGGAGCCGTTCACCACGGTCTTCGTGGCCAACGCGGATCGCACGCTCAGGGTTGCGATGACGCCCGTGGCGGGTGAGCCTCCCCCCGTCGAGCCGGTCTCGACGCCCCCTTCGGGTCGGTCTCGTCGGGGCCGCGGATCCTCGCGGCGAGGCGGCGGCGGGATCTTCCGGACACCCGACTTCTAGTCGCTCGGGTATTCTACACACTTGTCCCTTCGGCACATTCGCCAGCTCCTGCGGGCCGTCACCGACATCGAGCGTCGGGCGGAGACCGGCGTGCTCGACGTGCGTGAGGACATCGAGCGGGCGCTGCTCTACTTCCGCGGCGGCCGCCTCGTGTTCGTGGAGCAGAGCAGCCTCGGTCGCACGATCGGCGCCCACCTGGTCGAGCAGGGGCTCGTGACCCGGGAGCAGTACACGGTCCTCGCGCAGCGGATCGCTCAGGGGCAGCACGTCAGCCCGCTCATGGCTCTGGTCGAGGCGGTGCTCGCCGAGCGGCTCATCGATCCGTCGCTCGCCAACGCCCTCCTCGCGTCGCAGGTCGAGCGCAACTTCATCCGGTGCTTCGGCTGGGACGCGGGCTACTGCCGGTTCTCCGCGCGTCCGCAGGTGCTCGAGGGCAAGCCGGTCTTCCCGTGTGCGGTCGAGGTCGCGGCGCTCCAGGGGCTTCGACATCACGTGGGCGCGCCCGACCTCGCGGAGCTCTTCGGCCGCTACGGCGACCGGCTCCCGAAGCTCGTGCGGAGCCCCGACGACGTCGCGCGCGAGTTCCGGCTCCAGCCCCGCGACGAGCGCTTCCTCCGCAACCTCGACGCCTTCCTCCCCCTCGCCGAGCAGCTCCCGGATCGCGAGGGGCCCGAGCTCGAGCTCGTGGTGGCGCTGCACTACATGGGTCGGCTCGAGTTCTCTCGCGCGGACCGGCGCTCGCCCCCGACCCCGCCGCCCTTCGAGATGCGGCCCCGTGGGGAGATGGTCACGGGCAACCGGATCCGGATCACGCTGCCTCAGCCCCCGAGCGAAGAGGAGGTGCGCGCCGCCGCGGCGTTCCAGCGAGGCAAGCGCCTCGTCTACGACGAGCCGGGCGCGGCCAAGTCGATCCTCGAAGAGGCGGCGCGGCTCGTGCCTCGGCCGGACTACACGCTCTACGCGACGTGGGCCGAGTACGTGACGGCCGACGCGGCGTCGCGCGAGGCGATGCTGGCGCGGCTCGAGGAGGCGACGCGACGCGCGATCGAGTGGGAGGCGACGTTCGCGTTCGGCTACTTCGTCGTCGGCCACCTGCACCTCGCGCTCGACGATCAGGAGAGCGCGATCCTCGCGTTCGAGCGCGCGAACAGCCTCGACCCGACCGACCCGAGCCCCGCCTTCGAGATCGCTCGGATCCGCGAGGAGCAGGAGGCTCGAGAGGTCAGGGAAGGTCGAGCCGACATGGCATGAACGGGCCGGTGCAGCTGCCGTCCTGCGACAACGCCACGCCCACGCCGATCCCGACCGCCGCGCCGACCACGACCAGCCCCACGATCGTCCAGAGCCACCACTCCTCCCAGATGGGCGTGCCCGGCGGGGGATCCTCGACGATCGGATCGGGGACCACGATCGGGTCGGGCACGACCGCGAGCGAGACCGCGTGAAGCACGACGTCTGCTGCGCCGCCCTCTTCGAGGGTCACCGTCTCCCGAGCGACCTCCTCGCCCTCGTTCAGCGCGACCAGCTCGTGGGTGCCTGCGTCCACCGACATCGCCACGCCGAGCGCCGCGCTCGGGATCGGCACGTCCCCGCGCCGCACCTCGTCGGCCTCGCCCTCGACCCGGATGGTCAGGTGGGCGATGCGCGGCTCGACCGTCGCGAGCTGCTCGGTCGCCGCGGCGCGCACGTCGGCCCCGGCGTCCTCGCGGCGGATGACGTTGCGCAGGTGCTCGGCGGCCTCGACGACCTGCCCGAGCTCCGCCTGGACCCGCGCCAGGTTGAACCGGATGACGGCCGAGTCGTAGAGGGCGAGCGCCCGCGTGAACCGATCCGCGGCCTGCGCCCACTCCTCGGCGTCGACGTAGGTCACGCCCTCTTCGAAGAGCTCGCGCGCGGTCGCGCGGTTGCCGGCTTCCTGCGCGGAGGCCGCGGCGGGGAGGGCGAGCGCGACGGCGAGGAGCATCCCGGGCAGGCAGCGCACGGACCGAGCGTACCAGGGCGCGATGACCGCGGTGTCAGGGGGATCGATACGGGGTGTCATGGGCAGGTGAGCGGGCGCGTGCCCTCGTAGCGGACCCGCGGCGCGCTCGGATCGAACAGGCCGAGCGGCGTCAGCTCCCCTCCGCGCGCCTCGAGCACGCGCGCCATCTCCTCGCGGACCATCACCCCGTGCTCGAGGGTCACGGCGCCCTCGCGCGCGCGCAGCGCCTCGAAGTGCGCGTCCGTCCCGGTCGCGAGGAAGTCCGTGGTGGCCACGGTCAGGGTCGCGTCGTCCGCGATCGCCGCGCCGTCGTCCCGGGTGACGTGGGCCCGGAGCGCGCCCCCCTCGCAGCGCGCGGTCGCGCGCAGGCCGCTGAGCGAATAGAAGCTACCGGTCTGCCGGAGGTTGTCCTCGATCATCGCCTCGAGCTCGGCGCGGGTCATCCGCACGATGGCCGACGCGTTGTCGAAGGGCGAGGCGGTGTAGAGCGAGCCGTAGGTCAGCGGCCCCGCCGGCAGGTCGGCCCGCAAGCCCCCGCCGTTCGTCAGCGCGGCGTCGGTCCCCCGGGAGGCTCGCATCAGATCGGTGAAGAGGTTGCCGAGCGAGCACTCGGTCTCGCGGATCGCCTCGATCGGGCCGCCGACGATCGTCACGCCGAGCGGCCGCGCGCGCTGATCCGCGGCGTTCGCGACGGCCGGCGCGATGATCGCGGCGACCGCGGGGTCGGCGGCGATGGCGTGGCCCTCGTACGTCCCCGGGGTGCAGACCTCGTCGACGGATCCGGAGACGCAGAGGTCCTGCGGAGGGTGCACGGTCACGTCCACCACGCCCTCGTCGGGGTCCACCACGAGATCGACGCGGCCGAACGCGCGGCCGTACGAGTACGACTCCACGATCGGGATCCCGTGGACGAAGTGCGACACGGCCTGGTGGGTGTGGCCGGCCACGATCGCGTCGACGGTGCCGGGCGCGAGCGCGTTGGCGACCTCGAAGATCTCCTGGTCGGCCTCGCAGCTCGTCAGATCATGCGGGTCGTCGTGCTCCGCGCACCGGCCGCCCGCGTGCGCGGCCACGAGCACCAGCGCCGCGCCGCGCGCTCGGAGCGCCTGCGCCTCGTGCGTGATCGCCTCGACGGTGGGCGCCATCGACAGGTCGCTCACGTTCGCGGCGTTGGTCGTCGAGAGGGTGTCCTCGGTGGTCACCCCGATCACGCCGATCTGGATGCCGGCGCGCTCGAGCAGCACCGCCGTCTGCACGTTCGCCCACTCGATCGGCGAGCCCTCGCGGGTGCGCAGGTTCGCGGCGAGGAACGGGTAGCGAGCCTGGGCGGCCCGCGCGAGGAGTGCGCCGCGCGGATCGTCGCCCGGCTCCGTCGGGGTCACGCGCTCGCCGACGGGGCCGTAGTCGAACTCGTGGTTGCCGATCGTGACCGCGTCGTAGCCGATGGCGTCGTAGGCCTCGACGACGGGGGCGCCCTCGAGGAGGTTCGACTCCAGCGTGCCCTGGAACATGTCGCCGCCGTCGAGCAGCACCACCGCGCCGTCCTGGGCGCGGAGCTCTCGGAGCGCGCTCACGTACCCGGCCAGCACCGGGAGCGCCCCGACGTGCCCGTGCAGGTCGTTGGTCCCGACGATCGTGATCGTCACCCGGCGCGGGGGCGCCGGCTCGCGGACCTCGGGTGTCGTCGAGCCGCAGGACGCCAGCACCGCGGCCCCCAGGAGCATCAGCCTTCGCATGGGCGGGAGCCTAGCAGCCAAGATCGAGCTGGACCCTCGCCGACCCGCCCGACCCGTGCGAGCTTGTGGGGGCATGACGCGTCGCGCCTCCCTCGGAGCTCTGCTGCTCCTCTTCGCCACGGTCGCCAGCGCTCAGGACACCGCCGACGAGACCGGCCGCTACGTCGGACACTTCGTCCTCGACGGGAGCGAGGAGGCCGCCCGCGAGCGCATCCGCCGGGCCCTCGAGCCGGCGATCCAGTCCATCCCGTTCCTGTTCCGATCGATGGCCACCGAGCGGCTCAACGCGCGGTTCCGCGTCGTCCGCGCGATCGACATCGAGCTGCCCGCGGATCGCATCAGCGTGCGGTACACGGGCGAGCGTACCCGGACCCTCGAGAGCCGGCGCGGTCACCCCGTCACGATCGAGACCGACGACGGGGGCGAGGCGCGGATGACGCAGCTCTTCCGGGACGGTCACCTCGAGCAGGTCTTCGAGGGCGAGCACGGCCGGATGTACCGCCTGCTCGAGCTGAGCGAGGACGGCGCGCGGATGACCGCGACCACCATCCTCCAGGGCGGCCGGCTCGAGCAGCCCATCCGGATCACCCAGCCCTACGTTCGCCGCTAGCGAGGAACCTCGACGCGATCGCGGGGTCGGATCATCTGTATGCTCACGCGCGTGCGCTCCGGCGTCCTCATCCTCGCGGTCTTCGCGGGCGCGTGCGCCAGCGATCGAGCCCTCGACGAGGTCGAGGGGGTCGAGCCGCCGAACGAGCTCGAGGCGCCGGAGGTCGCCGCCCCCGAGCTCGACGCGCGGCCGCCGATCGTCGCGGGCGAGCCGCTCTATCCGGAGACGCTCGTCCGCCTCGTCGAGGGTGACGCGCGCGACACCGAGCGCCTCGCCGACGTGGGCATGTGCGCGTCGTGCCACGAGGAGGTCTACGCCGCGTGGCGGGCCAGCCCTCACGCCGCGGCCTCGTTCGACAACCCTTGGTACCGCCAGGCCGTCGACACGTTCCGCGAGGAGCGCAGCCCCGAGGCGAGCCGGTTCTGCGCGGGGTGCCACAACCCCGTGCTCCTCCTCGCCGACGCGATGGAGGAGCCGATCGAGCCCGCCGACCCGCGCGCCCACGCCGGCGTCACCTGCCTCGTGTGCCACGGCATCCAGGAGGCGCGCGCGGACGGCGTCGGGAGCTACACCCTCAGCACCGCGCCGGTCCCCTTGCCGGATCCGGCCGTGCCCGAGGAGGTGGCCGTCCACGTCGCCGCGCTCACCCCCGACCCGCTGCGGACCGCGGCGCTCTGCGGCACCTGTCACCGAGGCTTCCTCGGTCCCGACATGGGCAACCCGCACCACCTGCCCGGCGTCGACGAGCCCACCGCGTGGGCGCGGTCCGGCTTCGCGGGGAGCCGGGCGTCGAGGCTGGACACCCGCGTCGAGCCGGCGACCTGTCAGGGCTGCCACATGCCGCTGGTCGACGCGTCGGATCGCGACTTCGCCACGACCGACGGTCGGATCCACTCGCACCGCGTACCCGGCGGCCACACCGCGCTGGCGGGGGCACGCAACGACGCGGCGCAGCTCGCGGTGCTGCGCGAGGGCCTCACCGGCGTGGCCCGCGTCGACGTCGCCGCGGTGCGGAGCGGGGCGCGTTCGACGCGACCGGCCGACGGCGCCCGCCTCGTGCCGGGGCGGGTCGAGCTCGACGTCGTCGTGCGCAACCTCGCGGTCGGCCACCGCTTCCCGGGGGGGACGCGCGACGCGCAGGACACGTGGCTGGAGGTCGAGGTGCGGGACGCACGCGGCGCGCTCGTCGCCGAGGCGGGGACCCGTCACGCCGCCGCCCGGGACGAGACCGCGCACCGGCTCGTGGCCGGGCTCGTCGACGACGACGCGCAGGTCCACGACCTGCACCACGTGCAGCACTTCCGCGCCGCGATCTTCGACAGGACCCTCGCGCCCCGCGACGCCGAGGTCGTCCGCTACGCGTTCGAGCTGACCGCCGACGTGGCGCAGCCGCTGTCGATCGACGCGCGGCTCCGGCACCGGCGCCACTCCCACCCGATGCACGCCGCGGCCTGCGCCGCGACGCGCAGCCCGCGCGGACGAGCCTTCGCGGCGACGTCGGTCGCGCTCGGCCGGATCCCCATCGACGGCTGCGCCGAGCAGCCCGTCACCGAGGTGGCCTCAGCGCGCGTCTGGATCGGCGCCGGCGCGGAGGGTCGCGAGGCGGCGGGAGGCGCGACCGACGCGCGGTTCCAGCGCCTCTTCGACCACGCGCTCGCGCTCATCGGGGACGTGCAGGAGCACCTCGACGACGCGCGTCCTTCGCTCGCCGCGGCGCTGCGCGCGGCGCCCGACGACGCCGCTCGCGCGATGGTCCACGGCCAGCTCGCGCGCCTCGAGGGCCGACAGGGTCGCCTCGCCGCGGCGCTCGACCAGGCGACCCGCGCCGAGCGCCTGATCGGTGAGCACCCGGCCATCCATCGCCTGCGGGGAGACGCCTACGCGCAGGTCTGGCGCTGGGAGGACGCGGCCGAGGCCTACCGCCTCGCCGCGGAGGGCGCCCCGCTCGACGAGTCACGCTGGACCGACCTCGCGCGCGCGCTCGGCAGCGCGGGGCA
This sequence comes from Sandaracinaceae bacterium, assembly GCA_020633195.1. GTDB lineage: Bacteria > Myxococcota_A > Polyangia > Polyangiales > Sandaracinaceae > JACKEC01. The sequence continues at coordinate 111,193 of JACKEC010000025.1, forward strand.
CGACGAGGAGGCGCTCGTCGCCGCGGACCGCGGCCTGACCATCGATCCGCGGGGCTCGTCGTTGCTCCGCAGCCGCTACCTGGCGCTCGAGGGGCTCGGCGCCGACGCTGGTGTGGCGAGCGACGCGTACCTCGCCCACCGGGTCCCCGACGCGCTCTCCGCGCTGCGCCTCCGCTGCGGCCAGCGCTCCGCGTGGTGCGCCCTCGAGCGGCTGCCGGTGCACGTGCACGACCTGCGGCCAGCCCAGGGGCATGCTAGCTCCGCGCGGTGAGCCTCGTCGTCCTCGAGCACGTCACCCTCCACTTCGGCGGCAAGCGCATCGTCGATGACCTCAACCTGCGCATGGCCGACGGGGACCGGATCGGCCTGATCGGGCCCAACGGCTCCGGGAAGACCACGCTCCTGCGCCTCATCGCGGGCGAGCAGACGCCCGACGGGGGCGAGGTCCGCACCGCGCGAGGCGCGCGGATCGGCTGGCTCCCGCAGGACATCGACGTCGAGGGCGGCCGGACCCTGCTCGACCTCTGCACGGGGAGCGTGCCGGGCCGCGCCGAGATCGAGGCGGAGCTCGCGAAGGCCGAGGAGGCCTACACCGAGATCCTCGAGCGCGGGGACGAGGAGACCGTCATGGACGCGGCGGCGCGCCTCGCGGATCTCCACGAGCGGATCGCGCACTTCGAGACGACCTTCAGCGAGCACGAGGCCAAGCGCATCCTCGCCGGGCTCGGGTTCACCGACGCCGACCACGGGCGCGACCTCGGCGAGTTCTCCGGCGGCTGGAAGATGCGCGGCGTCCTCGCGTCGCTGCTCTTCCAGCGCCCCGACGTGCTCCTCCTCGACGAGCCGACCAACCACCTCGACATGCCGTCGGTCGCCTGGTTCAGCTCGTTCCTCCAGACCTACCGCCGCCCCTTCGTGCTCATCAGCCACGATCGCGAGTTCCTCAACGAGCAGATCAACCGCGTCGTCAGCCTCGAGGTCGAGGGCGTGCGCGCGTTCCCCGGCAACTACGAGAAGTACGTGGTCCAGCGCGCCGAGGAGGAGATCATCCTCGAGAACAAGGCGGCGAACCTCGAGCGCGAGCGCGAGAAGGCGCTTCAGTGGATCAACCGCTTCCGGGCCAAGGCGAGCAAGGCCAAGGCGGTGCAGAGCCGCATCAAGGCCTACGAGAAGATGGAGTCGGTCGACACCTACAGGAAGCGGCGCGTGATGAGCTTCGCCTTCCCGAAGACCGACCGGCCGGGCCACGAGGTCGTCCGCGTGAGCGGGGTGAGCAAGGCCTATGGAGAGCACGTCGTCTTGCCCTCCGTGAACCTCACGATCTACCGCGGCGACCGCATCGGGATCATCGGCCCCAACGGGGCCGGCAAGACCACGCTGCTCAAGCTCATCGCGGGGGAGCTCGAGCCCACCGGCGGCGAGATCGAGCTCGGCCACAAGGTCACGCCGTCCTACTACGCGCAGCACCACGCCGAGCTGCTGCACGACTCGAACACCGTCTACGACGAGGCCGCCGCGGTGAACCGCGAGATCGGCCAGACCCGCGTCCGCACCGTGCTCGGCTCGTTCCTGTTCAGCGGCGACGACGTCGACAAGAAGGTCGGCGTCCTCAGCGGCGGTGAGCGCGCGCGGGTGACGCTCGCCAAGCTCCTCCTCGATCCCGGCAACCTCCTGCTCCTCGACGAGCCGACCAACCATCTCGACCTCGAGAGCTGCGAGAGCCTCGTCGAGACGCTCGACACCTACGACGGCACGATGCTCTTCGTGAGCCACAACCGGGCGCTCGTCCGCAAGCTCGCGACGAAGATCTGGGCCGTGGAGAACGGCGTCGTCACCGAGTACCCGGGCAACCTCGACGACTACATGCTCCTGTGGCGCGCGCGCTACGCGGGCGACGAGGAGCCGCCCCCGCCGAGCGCCGTCGAGGTCACGGGGAGCGCGGGGCCGAGCGCGCCCGCCGCCGCGGAGCCCAAGAAGAAGCGCAACCGGGAAGAGGACAAGAAGCGCCGGCGCGAGGACGCCGAGCGCCGCCGCACGCGCGGCCGCTCGGTCGGCAAGCTCGAGAAGATCGCCGAGGAGCTGCTCGCCCGGATCGACGAGCTCGAGGCGGCGCAGAAGAAGCGCAACGACCAGCTCTGCGATCCGGCGGCGTTCGCCAACGACGCCGAGCGCTTCGCCGTCCTGACCGCGCTCCAGGTCGACGCGACCAAGATCGAGGAGCTCACGATGCGCTGGGAAGCCGCGCAGGAGGAGCTCGAGCAGGCCCAGGCGGAGCTCCGCGCCGACGCCGACCCCGAGTGAGGTCCGCTCTAGCCGATCTCGCGCAGCGCGCGCTCGACGGAGCCGACGTAGCTCCCCCCGAACAGGTTCACGTGAACCATGAGCGGGTAGAGCTGGTAGAGGGGGACCCGCTCGGCCGCGCCCGGCGCCAGCGGCCAGGCCTCGGCGTACGCGTCGAACACGCGCTGCGAGAAGCCGCCGAACAGGCGCATCATCGCGAGGTCCATCTCGCGGTGGCCGCCGTACGCGGCGGGGTCGATGAGCACGGGGGCGCCGTCGGTGGCGACGTGCGCGTTGCCGCCCCACAGGTCGCCGTGGAGCCGTGACGGCGGCTCCGCCGGGCCGACGCGCTCGGTGATCCTCGCGAAGAGCGACTGCAAGCCTCGTTGCATCGCCGAGCTCGCGCGGCCCGCGTCGACGGCGCGGCGGAGCTGCGGCTCGAGCCGTCGGCGGACGTAGAACGTCGGCCAGTCCTCCTCGGCGCCGTTGTCCTGCGGCAGGTCGCCGATGAAGTTGTCGCGGAGGTGCCCGAAGCGCGGGGCGCCGAACGCGTGCAGCGCGGCCAAACCGCGCCCGAGCTCGGCGTCGTGGTCCCGAGCGGGAGCGCCCGGGAGGATCAGCTCGAGCGCGAGGAAACGCGGCGAGAAGCCGAGCACCTCCGGGACCCGCAGCGCGCCGGCCTCGCCGAGCCACGCGAGCCCCTCGGCCTCGCGCTCGTACATCGTCGGCGGCGGGCTCGGGTGCGTCTTGACGAACGCGGCGCGCCCGTCGGCCAGCTGCACGCGGGTGGCCCGGTTGATGTCGCCGCCGGTGAGCGGGCTCTGTGAGGTCACGGCGCCGAGCGCGGCCTCGATGTCGGCGAGGGCTCCGTCAGAGAGCATGGGTCGCGCGCAGCTCGTCGAGGAACCCCTCCGCGGCCGCCTCGCAGATGTCGAAGACGCGATCGAAGCCGCCGTCGTAGTAGGGGTCGGGCACCTCGGAGCCCTTCTCCGAGTCGGGGTCGAAGTCGCGGAACAGGTGGATGGTTCGCGACGTGGAACCGGCGAGGCGCTCGAGGTTCGTCCGGTTGCTCCGGTCCATGGCGACCACGTAGTCGAACCGATCGAAGTCCTCGGCCAGGAACTGACGGGCGATGGAGGTGACCTCCACGCCGCGCGCTCGCCCCGTCGCCCGGGTGTCGCGGTGGGCCGCCTCCCCCGTGTGCCACGCGCCGGTCCCGGCGCTGTCGATCTCGAAGCGATGCGCGAGCCCCTCGGCCTCGACGAGGTGGCGGAACACCGCCTCCGCGGTCGGCGACCGACAGATGTTGCCCAGGCACACGAAGCACACGCGGATCTTCTGCACGGAGCGCCCCTCCCTCGTCGTCACTCGGTCACGAGCACCCGGCTGCCTTCGAACCCCGTCCCGCGGTCGGTGGACACGCCGTGCCAGCCCGGGGGGATCTCCGGCCACGTGTGGGAGAACACGTACCGCGCGTCGTGAGGCGAGAGGTTCACGCAGCCGTGGCTGCGCCGCAACCCGAAGCGGTGGTGCCAGAAGGCGCCGTGCAGCGCGATCGAGCCGGCGAAGTACTGCGTCCACGGGACGTCGTCGATGCGGTAGCTGTCGTCGCCCGCGTCGGGCCCGAGGTTGGCCATCGTGTCGCTAACGTACTTGCGGTGGATCCGGAACTCGCCGACCGGCGTGTCGTGCCCCTCGAGGCCGGTCGACACGAGCGTCGCGTAGGTCGGCCGCGACCCGCGGTAGAGCACGAGCGTCTGCTCCGAGAGGTCGACGTGCACCCACGGCTCGTCGTCGCGGACGCCCGCGGGCGGCTCGATCGCCTCGGCCACCGCGACGAACCAGCGGCGCAAGTAGCCTTCCTGTCCACCGCCGATGTCCACCACGTGGTAGTCGCGGCCCTCGACGTTCTCGCGGCGCAGCCACGGCACGATCACCTGGCGCTCCCAGGTCGGCGCGTCGGGGTTGGGCCGGATGTGGACGCTCTCGTCGGGGTGGACCACGCGCCGCAGCGGCGTGCTCGTGCGGACGGCCCAGGCGATCGGCAGGGTGGTGGTCTCGTCGAGCTCGACGCCGTGGAGCTCCGTGCCCGTGCGCTCCTCGAGCTCGGCCTCGCGGACGTAGCTGCCCCGGACGGTCCGCACGAAGCGCCTGTCGTTCCGGGTCTCGACGCCGTTGCTCGCGACGTAGAAGTTGCGGTGCAGGTAGCGCGCGACGATCGCCGGGCTCGCGGGCTCGTTCGCGAGCCGCCCCTCGCGCAGCAGCCCCGCGCGGCGCTCCTGGCCGGCGTTGAGCATCTCGGCGTATCGCGCGCCGTGCTCGGCGGCCGCGCGCTGCTGATCGCGCGACGGGAGCTGGTGGTACTCCGGCGTCTGCGGCTGCGTGACCACGAGGTAGCGGTAGGGGAGGGCGGCGTCCCGCTGCGCGCTGCCGTCGTGGTCCTCGGGCGGGGTCTCGCTCATGTCGATGCCCTGCCCCGCGCACGCCCAGCCGCGCGGGTACAGCTCGTACCAACCGGTCGCGCAGCGGGGCGACACGAGCGGCTCGCGGTGCGCGCGGACGTGGCCTCCGAGGCGCAGCCAGCCGATCACCTGGGCCTCTCGATCGGACGCCGCGCGCACGGGGATCTGCGCGGCGGTGACCACGCCGTGCATCGGGTAGTCGCGGTCGAGCCGCGCCTCGAGCTCGGCGCGCGCCTGCGCCTCGAGGTCGGGCCCGCGATCGCCAAAGCCCTCCGCGGACGTCTCCGGATCGTCCTCCGCGGGCTCGATCGCGGGGCCCGGACCCGCGGCTCCGAACCACACCGCGAGGCCCCATGCCAGCCCCGCTGACACGAGGAGCGCGGCCACGAGGATGAGACCTTTGCGTCGCACGAGGGGCCGACGTCATAGCGACCGAGAAACTTCCCGGCAAACGCAAGGGTTGACCGGAGCGGGCTCGTCGGAGATAGAGGGGGCTGCGCGAAGGCGCAGGAGGTGGACGAGTGAAGATCCTGCTTGCACCCGATGTGTACGTGAACGCCTCGGTCGCGGGCGCCGGGCTCGCCCCGGCGCAGGTCGTCGATCGCGTGCTCGGAAACAAGAAGGCGCGCCAGAAGACCACGGAGTGGGTCCTGACGACCACGTCGGCGATGCTCGCCGCGCACCCCTCGTTCAAGAAGGAGGCGGTCGAGCCCCAGATGAAGCTCATCCGCGACCTCGTGGACGTCGTGGACTCCGAGGAGCACGACGAGCACGACTGGGCCGAGTCGCTCCTCGCCGCGGCGAGGGCGGCCGAGGTCGCGCGGGTCGTCACCGACCACCCCGACCTCGCCGACAAGGACGAGATCGATGGCATCGAGTTCGTCTCGAGTGATGCATGGATGATCGAGCAGACGACGCCGCCGCCGCCGCCGCCGCCGCCCAAGAAGGGCTGATCTACTCGCTCGTCGAGCCGGAGGGGCTCGAGACGGCGGTCTTCGTCGAGGTCCCGCACGCGGGCCTCGCCGTGCCCGATCGGGTGCGGGACGAGCTGATCGTCTCGGGCGACGTGCTCCTGCGCGACAGCGACGTCTACGTGGACGCGCTGTGCGCCGACGCGCCGTCCGAGGGGGCCACGCTCCTCGCGGCGCGGGTGTCGCGCTACGTCGTCGACCTCAACCGCGCGCCCGACGACGTCGATCACGAGACGGTCCCCGACCACCCCGACCCGCGGGGCGTCCAGCCGCGCGGCGTGGTGTGGCGGCTGACGACGGACGGCCAGCGTGCGCTCCGGTCTCCGCTGACCTACGCCGCGCTCTGCGACCGGCTCGAGCACTACCACGCGCCCTACCACGCGGCGCTCGAGGCGGGGCTCGAGGCCAAGCGGGCCAAGCACGGACACGCCATCCTGCTCGCCGCCCACTCGATGCCGTCGTACTCGCGCATCGGCGGGCGAGGCGCGCGTCGCGCGGACGTCGTGCCCGGGACGCGCGGCCGCTCGACGGCCGACCCGCGGGTGATCGATCTCGTCGGGGCGCACTTCCGCGACGCGGGCCTGAGCGTGCGCCACGACGACCCCTACCGAGGGGGGTGGACCACGGCGCACTACGGCCGCCCGGCCGACGGCTGGCACGCGGTCCAGGTCGAGCTCAACCGCGCGCTCTACGTCGACGAGTCGACGAGCCGCCCCAAGGACGGCGACTTCGAGAAGCTGCAGGCGCTGATGCTCGAGCTCGTTCGCAAGCTCGGCGAGCTCGAGCTCTAGCGGCTGCTAGCGGGCGTTGACCTCGAGGGAGACCGGGTCGCCGCCGCGGACTTCGAGGCGGTAGCGACTGTTCGCGGTCTGGAGGTAGTACACGTCGTGGCCGCAGATCCGGAGAATCCTCCGGACCGGAGTGGTCACGTACTCGTGGAGCCCGTCGGGGAACTCGATCACGAGTACACTCCCCTTGCGCGGAGCCCGGAGGAGGCGTCCAACAACCGCCCGGCCCGGCTTCCGGCCGACCTTGCGAAGCACGACCTCCACGAGGATCAAACTAGCACACGCGGGACATGTGGCAAAAGCGGTTTTGTACACATGACAAGGCGCCGAGGACCCGCTATGTCCGGCCTCGAGAGACACCGGGGCTCGAAGTCGCCGAAAGCACGAAGGTTTCTCACGGCGGGGGTTCGACCGATGCATGTCATGCACGCCGAGGTGGGCTGGATCGAGGTGATCTGTGGCCCGATGTTCAGTGGCAAGAGCGAGGAATTGATCCGCCGCCTGCGCCGCGCGCAGATCGCCCGGCAGCGTGTTCAGGTGTTCAAGCCCGCGATCGATGACCGCTACGCGGAGACGCAGATCGTCAGCCACTCGCGCGCCGCGCTCGACGCGCAGCCGGTCGAGACGAGCGCCGAGCTCGCGCGGATGGTGCGCAGCGACACGCGCGTCGTCGGAATCGACGAGGCGCAGTTCTTCGACGACGCGATCGTGGAGGTCGTCGAGCGGCTGGCCAACCAGGGGATGCGCGTGGTGCTCGCGGGGCTCGATCAGGACTACACGGGCGCGCCGTTCCGTTGCATGCCGCAGCTCATGGCGGCCGCCGAGTACGTGACCAAGACGCTCGCGATCTGCACGCGGTGCGGAGCGCCCGCGGGGCGGTCCCAGCGCCTCGTGCCCGACGGCGAGCAGGTCCTCGTCGGCGCCGTCGAGGCCTACGAGGCGCGGTGCCGTCACTGTCACTCGCCTCGCGCGGAGGCGACGACCCGCGCGCTCTTCGGTGAGAGCTCGTGAAGGTCGAGATCCCGCAGCGCGACGCCCCGCACTGGGCCGGCGTGGCCGGGGTCGGAGCGCTCGCGCTCGCCGTCGGCGTGGCGATCGCGTCGTGGGGGACGACGCGAGACGGGCGCGGGACGGCGAGCACGGACGCGCCGGCGCCGGCGTCGACGGAGCCCGCGAACGCGCCGCCCGCGGAGGACGAGCCGGAAGCGGATCCGCCCGAGGAGGTGCCCGAGCCCGAGGCCCAGGCCGAGCTCGAGCAGCCCGACCCAGAGGTCGAAGCGCCCCCGGTCGAGCCAACCGAGGTCGAGCCAACCGAGACGGACGAGACGGACGAGACGGAGCCTCCCGAGGCGGTCGAGCCACCCGCGTCACCGCCGCCGGCGACGCCCCGCACGCCGGGCCGGCTCGCCGTGCGCCGCGGCCGGATCGCCTACCTGCGCTGCGACGTCGCGTCGGGTCGCGACTGCGCCCGGGACGAGCCGATGGAGCAGGCGGTGTGGACGGCGCTCGAGGGCCTCGTCGGCTGCGCCTCGGGCCCACGCGCGCCCGGGCACGCGGACCTGCGCCTCGACTACCGTGGCGACGCGGCGCCGATCGTGGAGTGGCGGGACACCTACGGGGACGAGGTCGCGCGCCTCGACCGCGACGCCGTGCTGGGCTGCCTGACCAGCTCGCTCGCGGCGACGCGCCGGACGATCGCGACCGAGCGGCTCCTCGTGTCGTTCCGCTTCTCTCTGGAGTGACTCTTTGGAGTGAGTCGGCTCACCGGCGACTCGGTCCGCGTGCGCACTTCGAGGGGGACGCGGCATCGTCGCGGTCGCGGCGCGGCAGTTTGCCGCGGCGACCTTGCGTATCGGGGTGCGGCGCGGCTGCGCGCGAGCGCGGCTGGGCGCGCGTGTGAGGAACGGCACGTCCTCTGCACTGGGGCACACCGTCTCGTCCAACCCCCGTGGAGGATCCGATGCTCAGCTCCCGCCCCGACAGCCTCGACTGCTACCGGCGTGACTTGCGGACCGTCACCCCGCTCGATGGGGACGCCGAGCTCGACCTCGCGCGTCGATGGCGCGCGGGCGACGACCGCGCGGGCGCCGAGCTCGTCGAGGCCAGCCTCCCGTTCGTCATCAAGGTCGCCAAGGAGTACCGGCGCTGGGGGGTGCCGATGGAGGACCTGATCCAACAGGGCAACCTCGGGCTCCTCAAGGCCGCCGCCAAGTTCGATCCCGATCAGGGCTGCCGCCTCATCACCTACGCCGTCTACTGGATCCGCGCCGAGATCCGCGAGTACGTGGTGCGCAGCTACCGGATCGTCCGGCTCGGCTCGACGCGCACGGAGCGCAAGGCGATGCGGCTCTACCGCCGCGACGGTCTCGAGACGCTCGAGCAGCTCGTCGCGCAGAGCGGGATGCCGCTCGAGCGCGCCAAGAAGCTGTGGCCGATCCTCACCCAGCGCGACTTCGCGCTCGACGCGAGCACCGACGAGCGGAGCTCCGCGGTGGGTCGCCTCGACTCCGGCGCCGCCAACCCGGAGGAGCTCCTCTCCCGGGCCGAGAAGATCCGCGGCGTGCGCGCGAAGCTGGGCGCGGCGCTCGAGTCGCTGTCGGCTCGCGAGCGCCAGATCGTCGAGGCGAGGCTGCTCACGGAGACCCCTCGTACCCTCGCCGCGATCGGTGAGGAGATGGGCGTCAGCAAGGAGCGCGTGCGGCAGCTCGAGGCCCGCGCGTGCGGCAAGCTGCGCGGCGCGCTCGCCGAGTACCACCCGCTCGCGGCCTGATCGCCGAGGATCAGGGGCTGACGCTCAGGAGCGCGCGGGCGAGCTGCGCGGCGTTGTCGAAGCGGTCGTCGCGCTCCGTCGCGAGGGCGCGCATCAGGACCCCTTCGAACGCCTCGGAGAGCTCGGGGCGGTGCGCTCGCACGGGGGTCGGCGTCGTCGTGACCGTCGCGATCATCAGGTCCATGCCGGTCGTGCCTTCGACGGGCAGCGCGCCGGTGAGCATCTCGTAGAGCGTCACGCCGAGCGCGTAGACGTCGATGCGCGGGTCGAGGTCGGGCAGGCCCCGGGCCTGCTCCGGAGCCATGTAGCCCGGGGTGCCCACGGCGACGCGCCCCGCGGTGAGCGGGACCCGCGGCCGCGTCGGTCGCGCCAGCCCGAAGTCGATGATCTTGGGCACGAGGCGCCCCTCGGCGCGATGCAGGACCACGTTCTGCGGTTTGATGTCCCGGTGAAGGATCGCCGCCTCGTGGACCGCCTCGAGCCCGCGCGCGACGTCGGCCACGATCGAGACGCCCCAGCTCGGATCGCAGGGGCGCCCGCCGCACGCGTCGAACAGCGTCTCGCCCTCGAGGCGCTCGAGCACGAGGTAGGCCTCGCCCGTCACGTCGTCGGTCCCGCTCGCGATGAGCCGGCACACGTTCTCGTGGCTCACCGACGCGAGGGTCTCGGCCTCGCGCAAGAAACGTTGCAGCGCGAGGTCGGCGTCGGGGCCGTCGAAGCCCTCCTCGTGGACCTTGAGCACGACCGGCGTGCCGGTGATCTCGTCGAACGCCGCCCAGGCGCTCCCCATCGCGCCGAGGCCGAGCAGCTGGCCCAGCCGGTAGCGCTCCCCGACGAGCCGCGTGACGCGCTCGGCGGCGAACTCCTCGGAGCTCGTGCGTTGCATGGAGCGCGGAGCATTGAGCGCGCGCCCGCCGCTGTCCAACGGACCGCGGCGGAGGAGGTCGAGGAGCACCTCGCCGTCGGCGGCTCGACCCTCTAGGCTCTGCCGCGATGGCGGACCGGGGGGACGGCTGGAGGAAGGCGCTCTGGTTGCTGGCGGTGGTGCCGTTCGCGATCGCGTTCTTCTGGCTGACCGGCGAGCCGTCGTCGCCCGAGCACGTCGCGGGGAGCGGCGGCGAGGGCACCGGCGGGGAGGCGGCGTCTGGCGCCGCGAGGGGCGCCGACGCGGGCGTCGCGCCGAGCGCGGAGGGGCTCCGAGACGCGGGGCCCGAGAGGACGTGGAACGCGGCTCCCATCCGTCTCAGCGAGCCGACGATCCGGCGTGACCCGAACGTGGCCTCGGGCGCGCTCGCGGGGACCGTGCGGGCGTGGGGGAGCGGTCGCGGCATCGAGGGCGCCGAGCTGACGTTCGAGCACGACGGCCACGCGACCACGGTGACGAGCGGCGCCGACGGCGGGTTCGAGCTGGTCGCCGGCGAGCCCGGCGAGCACGTGATGGCGCTCGCGCTCGCGCCCGGCTTCCTGCCGTTCGCGCCCGAGTGGGGGCACAGCCCGGTGCGGTTCACGGCGCGGCCGGGGGTGCGGGTCGAGGGCGTGGTGGTCTACCTCGTCGACGAGATCCGCTACGTGGTCGAGGTGGTCGACGCCGATGGGGAGCCGGTCGCCGGCGCCTCGGTGCGGGTCTTCGGGGCGGAGCGCGGCGAGCGCACGCTCGCGCCCCTCACGGAGACGTACGCCACCGGCGAGGACGGCACCGTCGCGATCACCGCGCCGGACGACGCGGTGCTCGAGGCCCGCCACCCCGAGGCGGGGCGCGGTCGGGCGCGCGTCGACACCGGCGTCCAGGTCTCGCGGCGCGCTCGGATCGCGCTGTCCACGGAGGTGCCGCCCGAGCGGGCGGGGACCGAGCCATCGCGGGTCGGGCCGTCGACGGCGAGGGGGCACCCGTCCCCGACGCCCGCGTGCTCGCGCGCTTCGACGTACCCGGGGAGCTCCACCCGGAGCGCGGCGCCACCACTGGAGACGACGGCGCGTTCGTGCTCGAGGGGCTCGACGAGGGCCGCTACGAGCTCACCGCGACGGCGCCCGGTCGGGCTCGCGGCCGCGCGGTCGCGGCGGCGGGGGCCGAGGGCGTCGCGATCGAGCTCGCCGCGGAGGGCCGCGTCCGGGTGCGGGTCCTCGACGTCGACGGCGAGCCGGTCGCGGCCGCGACCATCGTCGTCGAGCGAGCGATGGGCGATCTCGAGCAGGAGACCCTCGCGGTCGTCTCGGGCTACGACGCCGAGGGCGCGTTCGACGTGGGCGGGCTCCCGCTCGGGCCATGCCGCGTGGTCGCCGTCGCGCCCGGGTTCGCGGCGTCCGAGCCCGTCTCCGCGATCGCGGCGGCGGATCCGCGACCAACGGAGGTCCGCGTCGGCCGGGGCGGCACGATCCTCGGGCGCGTCGTCTCCGGCTCCGACGGACACCCGATCGAGGGCGCGCGGGTCACCCTCGAGGGCCGCCTCGGCGCGAGCAGCAGCGCCGTGCCCGTGTCGTCGAGCGCGCTCACCGACGCGGACGGTCGCTTCGAGCTCTCCGGCGCGCCGCCCGGCGTCGGCTCCGTCGTCGCCTGGGCCGCCGATCACCACGGCCGGGTGCGCAGCGGCATCGCGATCGCGGAGCGCGTGCGCGTGGACATCGGCACCCTGGACCTCAGCCCCGTCGAGGACGGCGAGGAGCCGCGCATCGAGCTCGCGGGGATCGGCGCCGTCCTCTCGGCTGATCAAGACGTCTTGCGGATCGGCCGCGTCGTCGACGGCGGCGGCGCGGCCGAGGTCGGCCTCGGCGCGGGCGACGCGATCCTGCGCATCGACGGCGCGCCGGTCGGCGGGCTCGGGTTCGGTGGCTCCATCGAGCGCATCCGCGGGCCCGAGGGCACCAGCGTGCGGCTCGAGGTCCGCCGCGCCGGCGCCGAGCAGAGCGAGATCATCGCGGTGCCGCGCCGCCGCATCCGGGCCTGACGGCCGGGCCCCGACCATCGCCCGCTCGCCCGTTCGCGAAATTTCGCGCCAAGCGCGCGAAGGGAGCCAAGGCTTCCGCGCTCGCCTCGAGGCTGCGCATCGATAGAAGAAACCTCTTTGCCCCCTTTCGCGCCCTTCGCGCGAAATTCCACCACCGCGAGGCGTGGGTCAGCCGTCAGTCGGTCCCGTAGCGCGCGCGGAGCTGGGCCTCGCGCTTCTGACCGCGCTCCTTGGCGCGCAGCTTCTCTTCCTCGCGATCGCGAGGCGGCGCGCTGGTCTCGAGCTCCTCGTGGAGGAGCTTGGTGGTGATCTCCGTGATCGCGTCGACGGCGCGCTCGAAGGCCTCGCGGTTCGCCTGCGAGGGCTTGGTCATGCCGCTGACCTTGCGCACGTACTGGAGTGCCGACGCGCGGATCTCCTCCTCCGTGGCGGGCGGCTCGAAGTGGTAGAGGAGCTTGATGTTCCGACACATGGCCTAGCCTCCATCTGGCGCGTAGCAGCGCGCGAGGGGGACCTCGCAGCGCAGATCGGGCGGGCAGTCCTCGTCGGTCGCGCACTCGAACACGCCGTCGGGGATCGAGGGCGTGCAGCCGAGCGAGGCGAAGAGGATCCCGAGGACGACGAGCGCGCGGGTCATGCGCGGAGGATAGCTGCTATCCTCCCGTCCGATGTACCGCTGGCTTGTCCTCGGGGCGCTGTGCACGTCGGGTTGTCTACCGAGCCCCGGTCCCTGCGACCAGAACGCGGCGCTCGAGCTGGTCTACACCGAGGACGGGCTCCCCGCGTTCGCGGGGCAGGCGGTGATGCAGACGAGCTGCGGCAACGGCGGCTTCTGCCACTCGGACGGCATCGCGGCCGAGGATCGCTTCGGAGCGCCCGCGGGGTTGGGGTTCGACGTGAGCCTCGCCTCGACGACCCGCAGCGCGGACCCCGTCGCGTCCGAGCGGCTCCGGACCCACACGGTCCGAGCGCTCAACATGCGCGGCTCCATCCTCGCGCAGGTGCAGGGCGAGCACATGCCGCCCGGGGGTGACGCCGGTGAGCGCTACCGGTGCCAGATCCTCCCGACGACCTGCGGCGAGGCGGTGGGCGATCTGACCTACGATCGCTTCGCCGACGACGGCACCGCGTCGCGGCTGCCGACGCTGCTCGACGAGGATCCCGCGTCGCGGGCCGAGGCGGAGGACATCCTCCGGAACTGGCTCAGCTGCGGGACGCCGGTGGTCGAGCGCACCTCGGGGCGGCCGGAGACCAACGTGATCGGCTTCACCGCGGAGCCCTGCGAGCGGAGCTGCGTCGACGTCACGTGGCCGGCGATCTACGAGAGCATCATCGTCCCGCGCTGCGCCACGTCGGCGTGCCACGGCACGGCGTCGGCGAGCCACCGGCTGGACCTCGCGGCGGGAGGCGCGGCCGAGGTGTACGGCCGCCTGCTCGATCGGGCGCCGCTCGGGACGGGCTGCGGGGAGATCCCGGCGGCGGGCGATCCCACGCAGGCGATGGAGCCCGGCTGGCACGTGCCGACGCTGGTGGCTGGCGACGCCGACGGCTCGCTCCTGGTCATGAAGATCGAGGCGGGGTCGGCGCCCGACGTCTGCGGCGCCCCGATGCCGGGCTCGGGCAGCCCCCTCAGCGACCAGCGCCGCTGCGTCATCCGCGAGTGGGTCGCCTGCGGCGCCTGCCCCGAGGCCGACGGGGGCGCCTGCGCCGCGTGCCTCGAGACCGCGCGCACCACGTGCAACTCGGATCCCACGGCCGCGCTCGGCTGCATCGAGTCCTCGATGTGCGTCAACCGCGCGGAGCTGTGAGCCCCTCGCGCTTGTCGGCTCCTCGCGATTGAGTCATGTCACGGCTGATGCCGGAGCGGCCCACACGCGCGCTGATCGAGGTCCTCGGAGAGCGCCCCGTCGTGTTCGACGGCGCGATGGGGACGGCGCTGTACGAGCGCGGGGTCCTGTTCACGAACAACTTCGATCAGCAGTCGGTCACGCGGCCGGACACGATCCGGGCGATCCACCGCGCGCACCTCGAGGCGGGCGCCGAGGTGCTGCTCACCAACACGTTCGGCGGTAACCGCTACCGCCTCGCGTCGCACCAGCTCGAGGATCAGGTCGAGGCGATCAACGCGGCGGCCGTCGCCATCGCGCGCGGGGTGGCGGGGAGCAAGGCGTGGGTCGGCGGCTCGATCGGGCCGAGCGGGACGATCTTCAAGACGGTCCCCGAGTCCGAGAAAGCCAACTTGCGGGCGGCGTTCCGGGACCAGGCGGCGGCGCTCGCCGAGGCGGGCGTCGACATGTTCGTGCTCGAGACGTTCCGGCAGCCGGAGGAGCTCGCGCTCGCGATCGAGGGGGCCCGCGCCGGCTCGCGCGGGGCGATCCCGATCCTCGCGAGCGTGTCGTTCGACGCGTTCGGCACGATGGCCGACGGCACCGGGCCCGAGGAGATGGCCAAGCGCCTCGTCGATCTCGGCGCCGACGCCATCGGGGTGAACTGCGCCGACGGACCGGCGGGCGTCTACGAGATGGCGACGCGGATGCTCGAGGTCGGCGTGCCCGTCGTCGCGCAGCCCAACGCGGGCCTGCCGCGTCGCGTCGAGGGGCGCCTCGCCTACATGGCGACGCCCGAGTACTTCCTCGTCTACGCGCGGCGCCTCTTCAAGTCGGGCGTGCGGGGCGTCGGCGGCTGCTGCGGGACGACCGCGGAGCACATCAAGCAGATCGGGATGGCCGCGCGCATGCTGCGCGGCGACGACCCACCGCGCGACTCGTCGCCGCCCGAGGTGTCGGGGCAGGCGACGCGTGACTACGAGCCGGTGGCCGACCACGTCGCGCCTGGCGTCACCGTCACGCCGCTCGCGGACAAGGGCGTGATCGGCGCGGCGCTCGTCGCCGAGCGCTTCCTCGTGTCGGTCGAGGTGAACCCGCCGCCGGGGCTCACCCTCGACAAGGCGCTCGAGGGGGCGCGGCAGCTCCGAGACGGCGGCGTCGACGTGATCAACGTCGCCGACGGCGCGCGCGCGACCGCGCGGATGGGCAACCTCGCGCTCTGCCATCGGATCCAGGAGCAGCTCGGGATGCCCGCGCTGATGCACGTGACCACGCGCGACAGGAACCTGCTCGGGCTCGTCGCGCACCTCCTCGCGGCGCACGAGCTCGGGGTGCGCGACCTCGTCGTGATCACCGGCGACCCGCCGAAGATGGGCGACTTCCCGGACGCGACCCCCGTCTACGACGTCGACTCCATCGGGCTGCTCCGGCTCATCAACGGGCTCAACCGCGGCTTCGATCCGGGGGGCAAGCCGCTCGACGCGTCGACGCGGTTCCTCTGCGCGACCGGCGCCGAGCCCGCGGCGCGCGACTACGACCGCGAGCTGCGGCGCCTCGAGCAGAAGCGCGACGCCGGCGCGGACGTGGTGATGACGCAGCCGGTCTACGACCCGGCGGTGCTCGACCGCTTCCTCGCCGACGTGAAGCCGCTCGGCCTGCCCGTGCTGGTGGGGCTGCTCCCGCTCGCGAGCTACCGCAACGCGGAGTTCCTCCACAACGAGGTGCCCGGGATGAGCATCCCCGAGGACATCCGCGAGCGGATGCGCAAGGCGGGCAGCGGCGCCGACGGCCGGGCCGAGGGCGTGCGCATCGCGCGCGAGATGCTGTCGGCGGTGAAGGACCGCGTCGACGGCGCCTACATCATGCCGCCCTTCAACCGCTACGAGCTCGCGCTCAAGGTGATCGAGGGCATCGTCCGATGAGGCGCGCGATCCTCGTCCTCGCGCTCGGGCTCGCCGGCTGCCCGGGGCGCCCCTGCCCCGCGCGGCCGTTCGGCGAGGCCACGGACCTGCTCTCGAGCTACCGCGACATGCGCCGGCCCGCGCGGGTGATGCGCGCGGAGGCCACCGTCGACCAGCGCAGCGGCGACGGACGCGTGCGGGGCACCGTGCTGATGTTCGTCGAGCGCGACGACCGGGTGCGCTTCGACGCGATGACCCAGTTCGGGCCGGCGGCGATCCTCACCAGCGACGGTGAGCAATTCGCGTTGACCGACCTGCGCGAGAACGAGTTCTTCGTGGGGCCGACCTGCGAGGCGAACATCGAGCGCCTCCTCGGCCTGCGCTTCTCGGGCCCCGAGGTGACGCGGCTCCTCCTCGGCGAGACCCCGCGGATCGAGGCGGCGTCCCGCGAGGTGCGCTGCGACGACGGGCGCTACCACGTCACGCTCCACGCGGCCGACGGCCGCCGGCAGGAGCTCGAGCTCGAGGTCCGCGAGGCGGACATCGCGGCGGCCCCCGAGCAGCAGCGCCTGCGCCTGCGTCGGAGCGAGGTCTTCGCGGCCGACGGCAGCACCGAGTGGCGCGTGACCTACGACGACTACCGCTTCGTCGCCGACCCGACCGACGACGCGGGCCGCGGCGTCATGATGCCGTTCACCGTCCGCTTCGAGGACCCGCGTCGCGGCGCCGACACGCGGGTGCGCTTCGACGACATCGACCTCAACGTCGAGGTCCCCGCGGACGCGTTCACGCAAGAGCCCCGGCCAGGGCTGACGATCCGCCCGGTCGCCTGCGACTAGAAGCGGCCGTTCAGGCCGGCCCAGCCGCCGTGGGGGTCGACGCTGATGGCGGGCGAGACCTCCACGAGGTCGCCGCCCATGCGCTCGCGCATCTCGCGGTAGGCGTCCCAGCGGCGCTCGGCGTTCGAGGGGGTGAAGAGGTTGATCACCGCCATGACGAGCGAGATGGCCGGGCCGACGAAGAAGATCAGCTCGACCGGATCGAAGTCGCGGCGGTCGTCGCGCATGCCGAAGTACGCCGCCACGAGCGCGCCCGCGCCGGCTACGTTGAGGCCGCTGTCGACGTAGCGGAGCGTCGCGGACGCGGTGGCGAGGCTCTCGAGCTGCTCCTCGCCGTAGCGGAGCCGCGCGAGGCGCTCCTGCCGCGTCCCGCTCGCCATGCCGAGGTACTCGAGCGCGATCGGCTGCGGGTTCGGGCGGAGGATGAAGTCGACGATGATGGTGCGGGCGACCTGCACGCCGCCGGTCACCATGAAGATCGGCGCGATGAAGTCCCACGGGGGGCCGATCTCGAGGAACACGCCGCCGACGACCACCTGGGCGCCGCCGATGATCAGGGACAGGACGCTGTTGGTGTAGTTGAGGCCCTGCGCGCCGAGCACGTTCCAGGACGCGTCGAGGACGCGCAGCCGATCGTCGAGCTGCGCGTCGGTGCGCGAGCGGACCGGCGCGCCGTAGCTCGGCGGCTCGGGGACGTCGTCGCCGTAGGCGTCGGGGACGCGCATCAGCACCCCCTCGATCGGCTCCTCGTGTCGGCGCACGGGCTGCCGCCCGGTCGGGTCGTCGAGGCGGCCGCCGAGGCCGCCCTGCGCGGCGGCCGGGCTCGCGATGGTCGAGACGAGAGCAGCGATCGAGAGGGCGCGCACGAGCGTCGAGGTCACGCACGAAGCGTAGCAGTGGGGTATCCTCCGCGCCGCATGGCCGAGCCCCTGCTCCGCGTCGAAGATCTGGTCACCGCGTTCCACACGGACGAGGGCTCCATCCGGGCCGTCGACGGCGTCTCCTTCGAGCTCGAGGACGGCAAGACCCTCGGCATCGTCGGCGAGAGCGGCTGCGGCAAGAGCGTGACCAGCCTCTCGATCATGCGGCTCGTGCCGACCCCGCCCGGCGCGATCGAGCGCGGCGCGATCCGCTTCCGCGGCAAGGACCTCCTCGCGATCCCCGAGGGGGAGATGCGCAAGCTCCGCGGCAACGACATCTCGATGATCTTCCAGGAGCCGATGACCAGCCTGAACCCGGTGCACCGCATCGGGAAGCAGATCGGCGAGTCGGTCCGCCACCACCGCGGCGCGTCGGCCAAGGAGGCGCGCGCTCGCGCCATCGAGATGCTCGAGCTCGTGGGGATTCCCGCCCCGGAGAAGCGGGTCGACGCCTACCCGCACGAGCTCAGCGGCGGGATGCGCCAGCGCGTGATGATCGCGATGGCCCTCGCCTGCGATCCCAGGCTCCTCATCGCCGACGAGCCGACGACGGCCCTCGACGTGACGATCCAGGCGCAGATCCTCGAGCTGCTCGGCGAGCTCAAGGCGCGCCTCGGGATGAGCATTGTGTTCATCACGCACGACCTCGGGGTCGTCGCGGAGCTGACCGACGACGTCGTCGTCATGTACGCCGGCAAGGTCGTCGAGCGGGCGCCCACCGCCGATCTGTTCGAGGACCCGCAGCACCCGTACACGCGGGGGCTGCTCGGGAGCATCCCGGGCTACGGCGCGACGACGACGGCGGAGGGCGAGCGGCCCAAGCTCGCGACCATCCCCGGCATGGTGCCAGACCTGCGCCACCTCCCGAAGGGGTGCCGGTTCCAGGACCGCTGCGAGCTGGTCCACGCGCGCTGCCGCGAGTCGGAGCCGCCGCTCGTGGAGCTGCGCGGGGGCCGGCGCGCGGTCGCGTGCTTCGCCGCCGAGGGGGGCGCGTGACCGACCCGATCGTCAGCGTCGAGAACCTGAAGAAGCACTTCACCCACCGCGAGGGCTTCCTCGGGATGAAGTCGCGGCCGGTGAAGGCGGTCGACGGAGTCACGCTCGACGTGCACCCCGGCGAGACCGTCGGGCTCGTGGGCGAGAGCGGCTGCGGCAAGAGCACGCTCGGTCGCGTGGTGCTCCGGCTCATCGACCCGACCGAGGGGAGCATCCGCTTCGAGGGCGCCGACATCACGAGCCTCGACACGGCGGCGCTGCGCCCGATGCGGCGCCGGATGCAGATCATCTTCCAGGACCCGTACAGCTCGCTGAACCCGCGGATGACAGTGAAGGCCACCGTCGGCGAGGCGATGCGGATCCACGGCCTCGTCAGCAACGACGACGAGGAGGCCGACCGGGTCGCCGAGCTGCTGCGCCGGGTGGGGCTCCGGCCCGAGCACTCGAGCCGCTACCCGCACGAGTTCTCGGGCGGCCAGCGCCAGCGGATCGGCATCGCGCGCGCGCTCGCGGTGGAGCCGCGGTTCATCGTCGCCGACGAGCCGATCAGCGCGCTCGACGTCTCGATCCAGGCGCAGATCGTCAACCTGCTCGGGGAGCTCCAGGACGAGCTCGGGCTCAGCTACCTCTTCATCGCGCACGACCTCAAGGTGGTCGAGCTCGTCAGCAAGCGGGTGGCCGTCATGTACCTGGGCCGCGTGGTCGAGCTCGCGAGCAGCGCCGCGCTCTACGGCGAGCCCAAGCACCCGTACACCCGCGCGCTGCTCAGCGCGGTCCCCGTCCCGGACCCCAAGCGCGAGCGCTCCCGCATCGTGCTCGAGGGCGACGTGCCGAGCCCGCTCGACCCGCCCGCCGGCTGTCACTTCCACCCGCGCTGCTCGATCGCGAAGAAGGGGCTCTGCGATCGAGAGGCGCCCGTGCTGCGGGAGCTGACCCCGGGTCACCAGGTCTCCTGCCACCTGGCCGAGTGACCCCCGGGCCGACGGCGGTGGCGCACGCGGTGGTACATGCGCCGGCGCGTCTCATGGGACGGCACCGGCCGGGGGCGGCGCGTTGGACCCGCGGCGCTTCTGGCGCGAGGCTTGCCAAGTCCTCGCTTCGGCTTCGATCGGAGGTGTCCGTCTTGAATCTCAGGCTCGCGCTCGCGCTCACGATCCTGCTCGGGGGATGCACCGAGCAGGGGAACCTGCTCTTCGTGGATCTGCGCAGCGACTACGTGTCGGGCGCGGAGTTCGTCCTCGTCGAGTCGCGCCTCGCGTCCCTCGAGGGGGGCTCCGAGCGGCTCGCCATGTTCGGCGCGCTGCGCGGGATGGACTTCACCGAGGGCGCGCGGATCGCCGACTTCACGGGCCTCCCGCCCGGCCGCTATCGGCTGAACGTGGTCTTGCGGCAGCTCAACGGCGACGTCCGGGTGATGCGGTCCGTCGAGCTGCGGCTCGGGGGCAACTACGCGGTGACCATGATCGCGACGCGCGCCTGCGAGAACATCGAGTGCGGAGACGGCCAGACCTGCGCGTCGGGGCGCTGCGTCGACGAGCGCTGCTCGCCCGAGAACCCGGACGCGTGCGGCACCCCCGCGTGCGCGGCACCCACCGACTGCCCGACGCCCACGGCCACGTGCGCGGAGGCTCGCTGCGTGTCCGGCGAGTGCTTCGCCGTCGAGCGGGCGGACTCGATGTGCGGCCCGGACGCGTTCTGTCAGCCGGAGACGAGCTGCGTGCCGTACCCCGATCTGCCCGACGCGGGCCCCGTCGACGGGGGCGTCGACGCGGGGCCCGTCGACGGCGGGGCGCCCACGGACCTCCCCGAGCAGATCCGGCCGGTGCGCGGCGCCTACTTCGGGCACGTGTCCACCGCGATGGCGCCGCCGACGGCGCCGTCGTCGGGGCGGCCCAAGTTCCGCTGGAACTTCAGCCCCGGCGCCGACACGTTCCACCTGCAGGTCGCGAGCGACGAGACCTTCGACACCATCGTGATCGACCAGCCCGGCCTCGTGGAGGACTCGTGGATCGCCGACCGGGGGAGCTCGGACGTCCTCGGCGATCCGGGCAAGTACTTCTGGCGCGTCACGGGCTGCAACGACGCGGGCTGCGCGCCGTTCGGGGTGCCGTCCTACTTCTGGCTCGGTCGGGTGCAGGAGGACATCGACCTCGCCTACGACGGCGTCGGGTCCATCCTCGTCGCGGCGCCGATCTCCGGGGCGACCGAGGTCGGCCCCGGGACGCTGCATCGCGGGGAGGTGATCGCGTTCACGTACGAGACGAGCGGGCGCACGTTCCAGCTCGGCGGGATCGCGACGGTGGACGCGAACGGCGACACGTACACGGAGCTCGGCGCCTCGATCGCGGTGGGGCACTACGACGGAACGGGCGACGTCGCGCTCGTCGCCGGCGGCCCCGCGCGCGACGGGGTCGGGCAGGTCTTCGCCTACAGCGGCGGCAGCGCCCTCACCCCGCGGGCGAGCTTCCCGGCGCTGCAGGGCGGCGCCTCGAGCGGCTCGCGCTTCGGTGAGGCCGTCGCGCTCTTCGACGTCGACGGAGAGGGACACGACGACCTCCTCGTCGGTCAGCCGGGGGACGGCTCCTCCCGGGGGCGCGTCGTGATCTACTGGCCCAACTCCTCGCCGACGCCGATCGACGAGACCCGATCGATCGCGCTGACCAGCCCCAACGCTCCGGGCGATCGGTTCGGCAGCGCGATCGCCCGGCTCGGCGACGTCAACGGCGACGGCTACTTCGACTTCGCGGTGGGGGCCCCCGACGCTCGCGGCGAGGGCAGCGTCTACGTCTACTACGGGCAGGCGCGCGCGTCGTTCGCGGGCACGCTCGACGGCGGGCGGCAGCGGGTCGACTCCCCGCTCCCCGAGTCCGGCGAGGAGTTCGGCTTCGCCATCACCGGCGTCGGTGACGTCAACCAGGACGGGTACGACGACGCGCTCGTGGGCGCGCCCGGCAGCGCGGTGACGCGCTCTCACGGCTCGGCCTACCTCTTCTTCGGTAGCGCGATGGGGCTCAACCGCGGCCGCGGCGTCGAGATCGTGGGCGACCCGGCGCCCGTCGACGACGCGCGCTTCGGGGCGGCCGTCTCGGGCGGCGGGGACATCGACGGCAACGGGTTCCCGGACTTCGTCGTCGGCGCGCCGGAGGACGGCACGGGCCGCGTGTGGCTCTACCGCGTGGTCGCGTCGGACCCGTTCACGGTGCCGCCGGCGATCCCGATCCTGCCGAGCGCGTCCGACCCCGGCATCCAGTTCGGGGCCGCTCTCGCGCTCACCGTCGATCGGAGCGGCGACGGACACGCCGACCTGGTCGTCGGGGCGCCGCTGGGCATCAACCGAGGGCCGAGCGGGATGTCGCTCCCGACGGGCTTCGTCGACGTCTTCTTCGGGGCGCCGAACGCGGACCCCGAGTTCGAGACGACCCTCTGGGGCACCGGCGTCGGCGACGCCGTGCACGTCTCGCTGTTCGGTCAGACGGTGCTCTGACGTCAGCTACTGCTCGCAGGCGTGGACGCCGGCCATGTCGCAGGCGCCGCTCGAGGGGCGCTCGCGATCGAGGCAGCCGTAGACGAGGCAGGCGTCCACGTCCACGCGCTCCATGGCGGCGGGCAGGGGCAGGCCGTGCTCCGTGTACTCGCCGACGTAGAAGGCTCGCTCGTAGCGCACCCACGACTGGTTCATCGGGTTGAAGTCCGCCCCGAGGCAGCCTGCCTCGCGAGCGCAGTAGTGGACGCCTACCCAGAGCGGCGTCTCGACCGCGTCGCCCGGGGCTACGACGCTGACGACCTGGGTCACGGGCCCGCCGGGAGGCAAGAGCAGCGTCGCGCTCGGCATGTCGGTCCCGAGGACGCCCGACGGCGGGACGGTGCTCGCGTCCGATCGGAACTCGAGCACGGCGACCGTCGCCCCCGCGACCCCCGCGGCGTCCGCGGTGGGGACCTCGAACGTGAGCTCCAGGATCGCGTTCTGCGCGCACCCGGCGAGGAGCAGCGCGAGCCAGGCGCGCCTCACAGCTCCACCACCATGCCGAGGCCCTCGCGCGGGCGCAGCTGGGCGGCGTCCTGGGCGAGCACCCCGCCGAGCACCCCGCCGCCCACCACCACGAGCACGAGGACCGTCCAGAAGATCGGCGACTCCCACAGCTCCGCGCCACGCAGCGGGGTCAGCTCCACCCGCAAGCTCTGCCGGCCGCCGTCCTCGAGGGTCAGCGCCTCGCGCCACGGCGCGTAGCCCTCGCGGAGCACCGACACCGCGTGCTCGCCGGGGTCGGTCTCGAGCTCGACGGGATCGGCGCGCGGGCCCTCGACGGTCTGGCCGTCGAGCTCGAGGCGCGCGTCGGGCGCCTCCGCGAGGCCCGTCAACAAGATGAGCGCTACGCGGCCCGCCTCCTCGCGCATCCGCGACTCGGCCATCTCCCGGGTCTCGGGGTCGAGGTCCTCCACCTCGAGGACCTGCCGGAAGAGATCGCGCGCGTCGCGGTGACGCCCCATCGAGCGCAGGGTCGTGGCGGTGTTGAAGAGCGCCGCCGGGATCCCGCTGAGCCGGTAGGACTCCTCGTAGGCCGAGACCGCGTCGGCCCAGCGCCCCTGCTCGACGCGCTCGGCGCCTTGCATGAACAGCTCGCGGGCCTGCTCGATGTCCGCCTCGGTGGGCTCGCGGCTCGGGGGCTCGACCCGGTATTGGGCCGCCGCGAACGCCGGGAAGAGTGACAGCGTGAGCGCCAGGACCGTTCGCACGGCGCGAGCATAGCGCAGCCCCCGGTCAGCGCCCTCGTCGGTTGCTCTGGCGATCGAACGCGTCGACCCCCTGCAGCACCCCGCGGCCCTCGTCGGGCGGCGTCGCCTCCTCGACCGGCGCGGGCGCGACGGGGGCGGGCGCGACGGGCACAGGCGCGACGGGCGCGGGCGCGACGGGTGCGGGCGCGACGGGTGCCGCCACCACCGGCGCCACCACCACTGGCGCAGGCGTGGGCAGCGCGGCCGGCTCGCGTGACGGCGGCGGCTCCTCGGCCACCGGCGCCGGGCGCGCTCGGTCGGGCCGCCGCTCCGCGGGCGCGGGGCTCGGGACCGCGACGGGGACCGGCGCCTCGACGACCCGCTCAGGGACCTCGACGGAGGCCGGCTCGGGGGGAGGCTCGGCGGGCTCGGTCGGCGCGCGCGTGGAGAGCGACGCGGGCGCGGGCGCCTCGACCTCCGGCCCGCCGGTGAAGCCCCACACCAGCGCCCCGCCGATCGCGGCGACCGCGGCGATGGCCAGCACCGCTCGCCCGCGCCGCTCCACGGGGAGCGGCGCCCCGATCTCCGAGGGGGTCACGCCCGGCGAGGCCACGCTCGGCACCGCCTCGGTGGCCGCCAGCTCCGCGTCGGTGACCGGCGCCTTCGCGGGGGGCTCGACCTCGCGGCTCCGGACCAGAGGGATCGGCGCGTCGATCGTCTCGGCGGCCTGGATGAGCGTGCGGAGCGCGCTCGCGAGCTCGGCCGTCGACGGACGCTGCTCGGGCTTCTTGGCAAGGCACGCGTCCACGAGCGCGCCCCAGCCCTCGTCGAGATCGGGCCGGTGCACCTCGACGGCCACGTGCGGCTTCGTGACCGCGTCGACGACCACCGCGTGCGCGCTCGGCCCCTCGAACGGGCGATGCCCCGTCAAGACCTCGTACAGCATCGCGCCGAAGGCCCAGACGTCCGCGGCGGGCCCGATCGCCTTGGACGCGGTCGCCTGCTCGGGCGCCATGTAGAGCGCGGTCCCCACCGCGACCCCCGTCGTCGTGACGCTGGGCGCGCTCAGATCGCGGGCGATCCCGAAGTCGAGGAGGCGCACGTGCTCCCCGCCCGGGCCGCGCTCGACGAAGAGGTTGTCGGGCTTGAGATCGCGGTGCACCACCTCGCAGGCGTGGGCCGCCACCATCGCCTCGACCGCCTCGACGATCCAGCGGAGCAGCCGCAGCGGAGGCTCTCCGTCCTCCATCGCGTCGCGCAGGCTCCGCCCCTGGAGCAGCTCCATCGCGATGTAGAAGCGCCCCGTGTCCAGCTCGACGCCGGCGTCGTGGACCTTCACGATCCCGGGGTGCTTCACCTTCGCGGCGACGCTGACCTCGAGCTTGAAGCGACGCGCGTGGCCCACGTCCGCCGGGCCGACCGTGAGGATCTTCAGCGCGACGAGCTCCTCCGTCAGGACGTGCCGCGCGCGATAGACGGAGCCCATCCCGCCCTCCGCGAGGGGGGCGAGGACTTCGTACTTTCGATCGACGACCGTGCCGAGAGCGACGTCCACGACGGGCCGCCAGGGTAGCAAGGTCCCTCCACGGTTGCTCCCGGGAGCGCTTCGCAGTACCAAGCGGCGTGGACGATCTCGGCGATGCGGAGCGGGCCCAGCTCTTTTCGCGCTTCGGGCGCTCGTTCGATGCGGGCGCGTCGATCTTCGCGGAGGGTGACCCCGCGCAGCACTGTTATCTGATCCAGGAGGGGCGGGTCCGGCTCGTGAAGCGGATCCGCAGCTCGGACCGGAGCCTCACCGTGCTGCGCCCGGGCGACCTCTTCGGGGAGGACGCGCTCATGAGCCAGGCGCGGCGAGGCGCGTCGGCCGTCGCGCTGACGGACGTCTCGGTCCTCGCGCTCGATCGCAAGACCTTCGGGGTGCTCCTCTCGAGCAACCCCGACGTCGCGCTCCGGCTCGTCGAGCAGGTGGTGCGCCGCCTGCGCCACGCGGAGGAGCAGCTCGAGAACGCGATGCTCCGCGACCGGCCGAGCCGCGTCGTCAACACGCTCCTGCGCCTCGCCGCGATGCACGACAGGACCCAGGAGGGCCACGTGCTCTCCATCTCTCCCCTCGAGCTGTCGAGCCGCGTCGGCCTCGACGTGGACGCGGTGAAGCGCGCGGTGCAGCAGCTCCGCGACGGGGGCTACCTCCGGATCCACGACGAGCGGATCGTCGTCCCCGACCTCGACGCGCTCCACCAGCTCTACGAGCTTCTCGGCATGAAGGAGGAAGCCCGCGGCGGCTTCGTGTGATGAACACCTCGACCGTTTGTGCCTACCTCGCCGTCTTCGCGCTGGCCTCGTGCGGCGGCGCCTCCGAGGAGTCGATCCTCCGCTCGCAGCGCGAGTACGACCTCGCCGTCGGCCTCTACGGCGAGCAGGACACGGCGGGGGCCTTCGAGCACCTGCTCGAGGCGATCGAGCTCGACCCCGACAACGCGGACGCGCACCTGCTGCTCGGCAACCTGTTCATGATCAACCGGCAGGACTACCAGCAGGCCGAGCACCACATGCGCGAGGCGATCCGCGCGAACGAGGCGGTCGAGGCCCGGACCGGCCTGCCGTCCGAGGCGCGCAACGCGCTCGGGGTCCTCTACAACAACGCGCAGCGCTACGAGGAGGCCGCGGTCATCCTCGAGGAGGCCTCCGCCGACCTGATGAACCGGCACCAGCCGCTGACGTGGGCGAACCTCGCGTGGGCCTACCGCGAGCTCGGCCGGCTCGACGAGGCGCTGCAGATCGGCCGTCAGGCGGTCCAGCGCGACCCGAACCACTGCATCGCGTTGTTCCGGCTCTCGGAGGTGCACGTCGCCCTCGATCAGCAGGAGCAGGCGCAGCAGCGGCTCGACCACCTGCTCGGCCTCGAGGACGCCACCTGCCAGCGCATCCAGGCGGGCTGGCGGCTGCGCGGCGAGGTCCGGGCGCACCTCGGCGACCGGCCCGGCGCCATCGCCGACCTCGAGCGCTGCGTCGAGCTGTCCGCCGAGACCGACGACGGGCAGGCCTGTCAGCGTCTGTTGCAGGGTCAGGGAGCCGCCGAGAACGAGGCCCCGGACCCGGCCCCCGAGGCCACCCCCTGAGATGCCCCCGGAGGGGGCCTCGAGATCGCCCCAAAACCGGGAATCGACCCTGATCCTGGGGGTCCAACCCCGCGGAATCACTGAGATGCGTCGATCTTCGATCCGATCGTCTTCCGAATCGTGCTACAGACTGCGCTCCGCTGGGCGAGGCGGTGGTGGGGTCCAATTCGCCCGGCAATGAGGACAGCCGAATGGAATCACTCGGAACCTACCTCCGCCAAGAACGCGAGCTGCGCCAGATGTCCCTCGAGGAGATCTCGCAGACCACCCGGATCCCTCTGCGCACGCTCCAGCGCATCGAGGACGACGACTTCGAGCCCCTGCCGGGCGACGTCTTCACCCGGGGATTTTTGAAGTCCTATGCCCGCAGCGTCGGTCTCGACACCGACGACGTGCTCGAGCGCCACGCGCGTCGCAACGACGCCAAGCCCGAGCCCGAGGCGGTCGCCCCGATCTCGAGCATCCAGCCCGCCGAGGGCGGCCGGCGCTTCGGCATCGCCATCGCGCTGGTGATCCTGCTCATCCTGTTCACGCTGGCCCTGTCCATCGTGATGCGACCCCGTCACCGCGACACGCCGATCGAGCTGTCGAACGCGACGGACGTGCTGCTCACGAGCCCGGCCCCCAGCGCTCGGGTCTAGGTGTCACGGACCGAGACGACGGCGGCGCTGCTGCTTCGCTCGGTCGACTACGGCGACTCGGACCGCATCGTCACGCTCCTCACGGAGTCCCGTGGCAAGGTCGCGGTGATGGCTCGCGGCGCGCGCGCCAGCAAGAAGCGCTTCGCGGGGGCGCTCGAGCCCTACGCGCTCATCGAGGCCGAGATCGCCCTCGGCCGCGGCGACGTGGGGCGGCTCGCGCAGGCGCGGGTGGTCCGCGCCTTCCCCGGGCTGCTCGGGAGCCTCGAGAAGATCGGGGTGGCCGCGGCGGCCCTCGAGATCGTCCGGGAGACCGTCGCCGAGCACGACGCCCCCGACGAGCGCCTGGTGCCCACCGTGGTGCGCTTCCTGGAGCGCCTCGAGGAGTCGACGCCCGACGCGATCGACGGCCTCCACCTCGGCTTCGCGCTGCGGCTCCTGGCGTTGACCGGCCACGCGCCCAACCTGGAGGTCTGCGGTCGCTGCGGCCGGCCGGCGCCCGAGGGCAAGGCCGCGCTGTTCTCGCCGCCGGTCGGCGCAATCGTCTGTCAGGCCTGCGGGGGAGGGCCTCGCAAGCTCGGCGGTCCGCTCCGGATGGCGATGATCGAGGCGCAGGGCCGCGTCTGGGACCAGCCCGACGAGCGACGGACCTCCGACGGGCTCGGCGCGATCGAGGCGTTCCTCGAGTACCACCTCTCACGGCGGCTGGCGGGCGGGGACCTCGTGACGCAGGTTCGGGCCGTGACGCGGAGCGAACGATGAGCGACGACCTGCTGCCGACCGAGGTGCGGGCGCCCGAGGGCGCTCGACGGATGGAGATCGAGTGGTCCGACGGCGTGACCACCGCCTACCGACACGCGATCCTGCGTGGGTTCTGTCCGTGCGCGCACTGCCAGGGCCACCACGGCCCGGTGCGCTGGGTCGACCCCGCCAACGCCAACCTCGAGCTCGATCGGGTCGAGGAGGTCGGGAGCTACGCGCTCCTGCTCGGCTGGGGCGACGGCCACTCGACGGGCATCTACACGTTCCGCTTCCTGCGGGCCCTCGCCGAGGTCGGCGAGTCCGAGGCCGCGGACGTCGCCGATCGCGCCTTCAACCGCTAGATCCGCGTGCGCGTGCGTGAGAGTCGACCGCGCGGCTCGCATTTGGGAGAATCACCGGAGCCGTGATTTCCCGCGTCCTGTTGGTCGAAGACTCGAGCGCCATGCGCGCCTTCGTCCGCGCCGCCCTCGAGGAGGGGGGCGTGGCCCGCGAGGTCGTCGAAGCGGAGTCGGGCTTCGAAGCGCTCCGCATCCTGCCGCGGGAGTCCTTCGAGCTCGCGATCGTCGACATCAACATGCCGGACGTGAACGGGCTCGAGCTGATCCGCTTCATGCGCTCGAGCGACAAGCACGCCGCCACCCCGCTCCTGATCATCAGCTCCGAGGCCTCCGCGCGGGATCGCGAGCGAGGCCTCAGCCTGGGCGCCAACGGCTACCTCGCCAAACCGTTCACGGCGGAGGCGCTGACGGAGGCGGTGGAGCGCCTCGTCGCCGAGGCGTCGACGTGAGCGAAGACGAGGACGGAGTCCGCGCGGAGTTCATCGCCGAGGCACAGGAGATCATCGAGCTCCTGTCCCGCGACCTGCTCGTCCTCGACCACGGCCAGAAGGAGGGTCACCCGGACCCGGACCTGGTCAACTCCGTGTTCCGCGGCGTCCACACGCTCAAGGGCATCGCGGGGATGTTCGGGTTCAACGACCTCGGCGAGGTCGCGCACGTGCTCGAGGACCTGCTCGACCAGCTCCGCCTCGGTCGCACCGACCTGTCGCAGAACGTCCTCGACGTCCTCTTCGAAGGGGTCGAGGTGCTGCAGCGCCTGCTCGGCTCGGCGCCCGACGCGCCGCGGCCGGACCTCGACGCGTTCTTCCGCAAGGTCGGCGGCGAGCTCGGCGGCGCGCCCGTGGTGGAGCCCGACCTCGGCGCGTTCGGGATCGACACCGGTGTCCTGTCGGTCCTGACCGAGTACGAGGAGCACCGCCTCAAGACGAACATCGATCAAGGGGTGCCGCTCTACCGCGTCCGCGTGAAGTACGCGCTCACCTCGATCGACACCGACCTCGAGGACCTCAAGACGCGCGCGAAGCCGATCGCGGAGATCATCACCTACCTGCCGTCGATGGACGGCGGCGACGACGACGCGATCGAGCTCGAGGTGCTGCTCGCGAGCCGCGCGACCGCGGACGAGCTCAAGATCGCGCTCGCGCTCTCGGACGACGCGGAGCTCGAGGCGGTCGCGAAGCGCGAGCCGAGCGCGACGATCCCGCCGCCCGCGCGCGTCCCGACGCAGACCCCCGCCTCGCCCCCGACCAAGCACCCCTCCGCGCCGCTCGCGCCCTCGCGCGACGCGGGCGCCGACGCGCTGTCGCTGCGCGCGGTGGCCAAGACCGTGCGCGTCGACATCGGCAAGCTCGACCACCTCATGAACGTCGTCGGCGAGCTCGCGATCGTGAAGAGCGGGGTGGGGCGCCTCCTCGATCGCCTCCGCGGCGACCCGGAGCAGCGCGCGCTCATCGCGGAGCTCCACCGGATCCACCGCGGCTTCGAGCGGCACCTCGACGACCTCCAGGACGGCGTCCTCGACGTGCGCATGGTCCCCCTCGGGCAGACCTTCGATCGGCTCGCCCGGGCGGTCCGCCAGGTCGCGCGCGACCACGGCAAGGAGGTCCGGCTCGCGGTCAGCGGCGCCGACACCGAGGTCGACAAGCTGATCGTCGAGGAGCTCACCGACCCGCTCCTCCACCTGATCCGGAACGCGATCGACCACGGCATCGAGCCCGGCGACATCCGCGAGCGGCGGGGCAAGAGCCGCACCGGCACGCTCGCGCTCAACGCCTACCAGAAGGGCAACCACGTCGTCATCGAGATCGAGGACGACGGCGCCGGGATGGACGAGGAGCTCATCGTCCAGAGCGCGGTCGCCCGTGGCGCGATCGCGGCGGAGGGCAGCGCCGACCTCGCGCGCGTCGACAAGCTCGAGCTGATCTTCCTCGCGGGCGTGTCGACCGCCGAGGAGGTGAGCGACCTGAGCGGCCGCGGCGTCGGGATGGACGTCGTCAAGACGCACATCGCGCGCCTCGGCGGGGTGATCGACGTCCACAGCCAGCTCGAGGTCGGCACGAAGTTCACGATCACGCTGCCGATCACGCTCGCGATCATCAGCGCGCTCGTCGTCCGGGCCGCGGGTCGCACCTACTGCATCCCGCTCACCGTGGTGCAAGAAGCCTTGCTCCTCGATCCCGCCGACGTCCGCACCGTGGAGGGCCGCGAGGTGATCACGCTCCGAGGCGCCACGCTGCCCATCTGCCGGATCGCCCAGCTCTTCGGGCTGACCCCGCAGGCGCACGACGACGAGCGGCGCGGCAAGGAGTACGTGGTCGTGACCTCGCTGGGGCAGCGGCGCGTGGGGCTCGTCGTCAGCGGCCTCGAGGGGCAGCAGGACATCATCATCAAGCCCCTCGGCAAGAGCCTGCGCAAGGTGCGCGGGTTCGCCGGGGCGACCGACCTCGGCGACCAGCGCGTCGTGCTCGTGCTCGACGCCCCCTCGCTGCTCGAGGAGCTGTTCCTGGGCGGCGAAGCGCGCGCGGCTCGAGCGGGAGCGAGCGCGTGAGCGGGGCGATCCAGAAGCGCGACACCGTGCTGCCGGCCCCGCTCGGCAAGGCGAAGGGCCGCGCCGAGCGGATGGGCGCGAGCACGAGCGAGTTCCTCGCGTTCGAGCTCGCGGGCGAGCGGTTCGCGCTGCCGCTCGGATCGGTGCGGGAGATCCTCAAGCTCTCGCCGATCACCGAGGTGCCGCGCGCGCCGCGCGACGTGCTGGGGATCCTCTCGGTGCGCGGCCGGATCACGACGGTCATCGACCTGCGCAAGCGGCTGCGGATGCCGCCGTGCGAGCCCACCAAGGTCTCGCGGGTGCTGCTCGTCGACAACGGCGACGAGATCCTCGGGCTGCTCGTCGACCAGGTCTACCAGGTCTACCGGCTGCACGAGGACGAGCTCGAGCTCGCGGCCGTCGTCGCCGGGGATCTCTCCGACTACGTCTACGGGATCGGTCGCCCCGGCGGGCTCGAGCGCGAGGGCGGCGGCGACGACATCATGATCCTCCTCGACCCCGAGCCGCTCCTCCGGAGGTGATCGATGCCGAGCCTCGCGAGACGCAGAACGGGTCGGGACAAGAACCTGGTGGGCTTCACGATCGCCGACGTCCACTACGCGGTCGACATCAAGCGGGTGCGCGAGATCATCCGCCCCCTCGCGCTCGTCCCGATCCCCCACGCGCCCCCCGCGATCCTCGGCGTCGCGGACTACCGCGGCGAGGTCGTGCCGGTGCTCGACGTGCGCCGGCGCTTCGCCCTGCCGACGGTCGAGCCGACGCGCCGCACCAAGTGGATCGTGGTCGAGATGGGGCGACGCCTCGCGGGCCTCGTGGTCGACTCGGTGACCGAGGTCTTCGGCAAGAGCGACGCGGACCGCCGCGCCGTCCCGGAGCTGGGCGTCGGCGACGCCGCGCGCGGGATCCAGGCGGTCTACCCCTACGAGGGGAGCCTCGTCTTCGTCATCGACGTCGACCGCATCGCGGCCGTGGCCGACGTGTTGGATCTGTCCGCGCTCGGGCGGGGGCTCGTCGAGGAGAAGCGGTGAAGGACATCCGAGTAGCTCTCGCGAGCGCGGACGCCGAAGAGCGCCGCCGCGCCACCGCTGCGCTCGCGCGGACCGACGCGACCGATCGCGGCGCGCTCCTGCTCGCGGCGCTCGGCGACGAGGACTGGCGCGTGCGCAAGGAGGCCGCGCGCGTCGCCGCCGACGTCGCCGAGCCGTGGGGGCTGATCCCCGATCTCGTCGACGCGCTCGTGCAGAACGACAACGTCGGGCTCCGCAACGCCGCGCTCGAGGTGCTCGAGCGGCTCGGGCCGCGCTCCGCGAGCGCCCTGCTCGTCGGGCTGCCGCGCGTCCCCGAGGGGGCGCGCAAGTTCCTCGTGGCCGCGCTCGGCTTCGCCGGCGGCGCCGGCGTGGATCGCCTCGCCGAGCTCTCGGTGGACCCGGACACGAACACGGCCCAGGCCGCGCTCGAGGCGCTCGCGCGGATCGGCGGCGCTCGCGCGGAAGAGGTCTTGCGGGGTCACCTCGCGTCCGAGGACCCGGTGCAGCGCGTCGCCGCCCTCGAGGGGCTCGAGCGGCTCGAGGCCCACGTCGGGCTCGACGAGCTGCGACCGCTCCTCGACGATCGGCTGGTTCGACGCCTCGCGCTGCGCACGCTCGGCTACTGCGAGCAGCCCGAGGCCGTGGAGCTCCTGCTCGCGGCGCTCGCCGACGACTCGGCCTCCGTCGCGGTCGAGGTCGCGGTCGCGCTCGGCCGGCTGCTGTCGCGCGGGGGGCCGCCGCTCCGGGCTCTCCAGGAGGCGGCCACCCACCTCGACGAGCCCACCCGCGCGCGCCTGCGCGGCGTGGGAGCGAGCGGGGGCGTCGCGGCGCGGCGCGCGGTCGCGTGGGTGCTCACCATCGCTCGCGACCCAGACGTGCTCGCGTCGGTGGCCGAGCTCGCGGCCGAGGACCGCCTCCCCCCCGCCGCGCTCGACGAGATCCGCCGCTGGGGCGCCGACGCGGTCGCCCCGCTCCTCGCGGCGCGCGCCGAGCTCGCCCCGCGCGCGTCGGCGACGGCGCTCGAGATGGCGTCCGAGCTCGTCGGCGACGGAGCCGACGACGCGACGCGCGCGGCGCTCCGCGACGCGATCCGGGAGGCTCTCGTCTCCGACGAGCCGACGCTGGTCCTCGCGGCCGCCGACGGCATCGGCCGCCACGGGGAGGCGCGCGACGCGGAGGCCCTCATCGCGGTGGCGGCGCGGCTCGACGCCGAGCTCCCGGCTCGCGTCGGCCGGGCGCTCGAGGCGCTCGCGGAGCGCGCTCCGGACGCGGTGGGCGCGGCGCTCGAGGGCGTGACGCTCGACGGCCCGCTCGGCGCGGGGCTCGTGCCCGCGGTGGCCGCGCTCGGGGGCGGCGACGCGACCGATCGGCTGCAGGCGGCGCTCAGCGCGGACGACGCGCGGGCCCGCAAGGCGGCGGTGATCGCGCTCCCGCGGCTCGGCGGCGCGGTCGCCGCGGAGCTGGCCGGCTTCGCCCTCGCCGACGACGACGTCGACGTGCAGATCGCGGCGGTGCGCGTGCTCGCGCAGCTCAACGAGGGCGCGCCCGAGCCGCTCGGGCTCGAGCAGCTCCGCCTCGCGCTCCGGGCCACCTACGAGCCCGTCGTGGCGGCCGCCGCGCGCGCGCTCGGCGCGATCGGCGATCCCGGCGCCGTGGTCCAGCTGCGCGAGCTCGTCTCGGAGGGGCGCCGCGGCGTGGCCGTGGCCGCGATGGAGGCGCTGCGCGTCATGGACGACGCCGCGCTCGACGACCTGCTCGTCGAGGCGCTCGGCCAGAGCGACGCGGAGATCGTGAAGGAGTCGCTCCGCGCCATGGCGCGCCGCGAGGGCCCCCGCCGGGCCGCGCGCATCGCGCTCGCGCTCGAGCACCCCGCCTGGGACGTGCGCCAGCTCGCCGCGACGCTGCTCGGGGATCTCGGCACCGAGGAGGCGCGAGCCGCGCTCGAGCGCCGCGCCGAGCGCGAGGCCGACCGCCTCGTCCGCGACGCGATCGAGCGCTCCCTCCGCCGCCGCGTGGAGGCGCCGAGCTGAGTGTCGGTCCTGTTCGACAGCGGACCCAAGCTCCAGCCGGACGAGTTCCGGCTGCTGCGCGAGCTCATCAACCGCTTCTGCGGGATGGACTTCGGGAACGACACGCGCTTCGTCTTCGAGCGCCGGCTGCGGGAGCGCGTCCGCGAGCTCGGCCTCGAGGACTTCACGCAGTATTACCACCACCTCCTCTATCACCCCGGGGCGCGGGCCGAGATCGAGGCGGCGGTCGACGCGCTGGTCACCAACGAGACCTACTTCTTCCGCGAGGAGTACCAGCTGCGCGCGTTCCGCGACGAGATCCTCCCGGAGCTGCGCGAGCGGCTCGAGCGCGAGGGCCGCAAGAACCTCACGATCTGGAGCGCGGGCTGCTCGACGGGCGAGGAGGCGTACACGGTCGCGATCCTGATCGCGGAGTCGGGCCTGTTCGACGGCTGGGACGTGCGCGTCTTCGGCAACGACATCTCTCGCCGCGTCATCTCGACCGCGCGGCGCGCGACCTACGGCCCCTCCTCGTTCCGCGCGATGCCGCCGGCCTACGAGCGCCACTTCGAGACCGTCCCCGGCGGGCGTCAGGTCGTCCCGCACATCCGCGCGATGTGCCACTTCGGTCACCTGAACCTGCTCGACAGGGATCGCAGCGCGCTCATCGGGAGGGCGAACGTCGTGTTCTGCCGCAACGTGCTGATCTACTTCGACGAGGGCGCGCGGCGCCGCGTCATCGACACCTTCTACGAGCGCCTCCACCCGGGGGGGTACCTGCTGCTCGGGCACAGCGAGTCCCTGCTGAACACCACCACCGCCTTCGAGCTGGTCCACCTGCGGTCGGACATGGTCTATCGACGCCCCGTCGGGACCGAGGAGCGCTACGGATGAGAGAGCTGCGCGCGCTCGTGGTGGACGACTCGGCGTTCAACCGGAAGCTCATCGGCGAGATCCTCGGCTCGATCGAGGGCGTGACCGTGGTCGGCAAGGCCGCGGACGGTGAGGAGGCGCTGCGGATGCTCGGCTCGCACGCGCCGGACCTCATCACGCTCGACCTCGAGATGCCCAAGATGGACGGCTTCAGCTTCCTGCGCTTCGTGATGGCGCGGCGGCCCGTCCCCGTCATCGTCGTGTCCAGCCACAGCGCCAAGCAAGACGTCTTCCGCGCGCTCGAGCTCGGCGCGCTCGACTTCGTGGCCAAGCCCGGGGCGGCGCCCGGCGAGAAGCTCAACGTCATCCGGGAGGAGCTGATCGCCAAGGTCGAGATGGTGCAGCGGCTGCGGCCGGCGGTCTCGCCCGACGGCGCGCGCCGCACCGTCTCCACGGTCCTGCGCACGGTGCCCAAGGACGACAGCCGACCGCTGCCGTTGCAGGACACGCCGCGCAAGGTGGTCGTCATCGCGGCCTCGACGGGCGGCCCGTCCGCGCTCGTCGATGTCTTCTCGTCCTTCCGCTCCGACACGCCGATCGCGGTGCTCGTGGTGCAGCACATGCCCGCGCGCTTCACGCGCACCTTCGCGGAGCGCCTCGACCGGCTCGGGGGGATCCGGGTCTCCGAGGCGGTGGACGGGGATCGGCTGCGCGCGGGTCGAGCCCTCGTGAGCCCGGGGGGCACCTGCGTGGACGTGGTCCGCGTGCCGGACGGATTCGCGGTCCGCGTCGGCGAGCCCCGGCTGAGCGACCGGTACGTACCCTCGGCGGATCGCGCGCTGACCACCGCGGCCGAGGCCACGAAGGGCCGGCTCATCGCGGTCGTGCTCACGGGGATGGGCGACGACGGCGCGGTGGGGGTCAAGGCGGTCAAGGCCGCGGGCGGCACCCTCGTGGTGCAGACCCCGAGCGACGCGCTCATCGACGGCATGCCGCGCAACGCGATGCTCGCGGGCGGCGTCGACCACGAGCTGCCCCTCCGGTTCATCGGTGATCGGATCGTCAGCCTGGCCGACCGGTAAAGCCCCTCGCTGCGGGCCGCCGTTTGTGTATCATCTCGCGTTGCACGGGCGGGTATGGACGACGACGGCGGCGAGCGCGAAGAGACGCGCGAGAGCGAGAAGCCGGTGGACCTCACGCGTGAGCGCGAGTCCTTCGTCCGCCAGTTCATCCGTCGCGGCGTGGAGCTGACCGAGGGCCTCTTGGAAGAGAACGAGCGCCTGCGCACGCGGATCGAGCAGCTCCAGGAGCAGAACGGGCTCCTGCGCGCGCAGATCGCGAGCGACGACGCGATCCGGGATCTGCTCCGCAAGATCGAGACGCTCGAGAGCGAGCGCCGCGAGCTCCTCGACCGCTCGACCAAGCTCGAGGAGACCACCAAGCAGAGCGAGGATCGCAACAGCGAGGTCGAGCAGGAGCTGCACGATCTGGCGAACCTCTACATCGCGAGCTCGCACCTGCACTCGACGTTGTCGTCGCGCGGGGTGATGCGGCACCTGTGCGAGCTCCTCCAGCAGCTCGTGGGCGCCGAGGTCTTCGCCATCTACCTGGTCCGCGGCGAGCGGGTGGTGCCGATCGGGGCCGACGGGGTCGCGCTCGACACGCTCGAGCCCCTCGCGCCCGGCGAGGGGATCGTCGGCGAGGTGATGCTCACGGGCATGCCTCGCATCCTCGACGAGCCGCAGCCCCGCGGCACGCTCGAGGCGCCGGTCGCGGCCATCCCGCTGATGGTGCGCGACGTCGCCGTCGGCGCGATCACGGTGGCCAGCGTCTTCGAGCAGAAGTCCGCCTGGGCGGCCGTGGACCGAGAGCTCTTCCACCTGATGGGCTCCCACGTCGCGACGGCGCTGATCGCCGCCAACCTCTACGCCCGCGAGCCGGGTGCGCGTGAAGCGCTCACCGGGCTCGTCGAACAACTCAACCTCACCTGACTCATCTCATGCGGCACAGGAACGGAGCGAGCGAGCGCAATGGCTGACTATTCCTGTCTCGTCGTCGAGGACTCGCCGATGATGCGGCAGCTCTTGGTCTTCGCCCTGGCGCGGATCAAGCGCATCGCGGTGACCGAAGCCGAAGACGGCGTCGACGCGCTGCGCAAGCTCGCGGGCGCGAAGTTCGACCTGATCGTCACCGACATCAACATGCCGATCATGGACGGCCTCAAGCTCGTGAAGCGGATCCGCTCCGACGAGACCCACAAGGACGTCCCCATCATCATCATCACGACCGAGGGCTCGACCGAGGATCGCCAGCGCGCGATGGCGCTCGGCGCGAACGCGTACATCACCAAGCCGATCCAGGCGCCGCAGGTGATCGCGAAGGTTCAAGAGCTGCTCGATCTGTGACGCTCGTCAAGGTCTGCGGGCTGACCTCGGTCGAGCAGGCCGTCGCCTGCGCCGACCTGGGCGTCGACGCGATCGGGCTCAACTTCTGGCCGCGATCCGCGCGTCGGTGCGAGGACGCGATCGCGGCGGAGATCGCCCGCGCGCTCGGGGATCGCGTGCGCCTCGTGGCGGTCGTGGTGGACGCGAGCGCCGCGCGCGTCGAGGCGATCCGCGCGGTCGGCGTCCGGTGGATCCAGCTCCACGGGGCCGAGTCGCCCGAGGACCTCGCGCGCTGGTTGCCCGAGGCCTTCAAGGCCGTGCACCTCGACCGCGGGCCGGTCCCGGCGTTCGGAGGCGACGAGCTCCTCGTGGACGCGCGCGTCGGGGACCTGCCCGGCGGCACCGGCGTCACCTGCGACTGGGGCGCCGCTGCCGCGCTCGCGCGGACCCGCAAGCTCTGGCTCGCGGGGGGCCTCACGCCGGACAACGTCGGCGCCGCCATCGCCGCGGTGCGGCCGTTCGGCGTCGACGTGGCCAGCGGCGTCGAGGCCTCACCGGGGGTCAAGGATCTCGACCTCGTGCGGCGCTTCGTAGCCAACGCGCGCCACGCGGGCTAAGCCCCCGCCATGGGCCTCGGTGCATTCGGACCCTTCGGCGGACGCTACGTCGCCGAGACGCTGATCCCTGCGCTCGACGAGCTCGAGATCGCCTGGGACGCGGCTCGGGTGGACGAGGCGTTCCGCGCGGAGCTCGCCTCGCTGCTCGCCGACTACGTCGGCCGGCCGACCCCGCTCTACCGAGCGCGGCGGCTCTCCGAGGACCTGGGCGCCGAGATCTGGCTCAAGCGCGAGGACCTCGCCCACACCGGCGCGCACAAGATCAACAACACGATCGGCCAGGTGCTGCTCGCCAAACGCATGGGCAAGCCGCGCGTGATCGCGGAGACCGGCGCCGGTCAGCACGGCGTCGCGAGCGCGACCGCGTGCGCGCTGCTCGGGCTCTCGTGCGAGGTCTTCATGGGCGCCGAGGACGTCCGCCGCCAGGCGCCCAACGTGAAGCGGATGGAGCTGCTCGGGGCGAAGGTCATCCCCGTGACGTCGGGGTCCTGCACGCTCAAGGACGCGATGAACGAGGCCCTGCGCGACTGGGTCACCAACGTCGAGACGACCTACTACTGCGTGGGCTCCGCCGCCGGGCCACACCCGTACCCGACCATCGTCCGCGAGCTGCAGGCGGTGATCGGCGAGGAGGCGCGCGCTCAGGTGCTCGAGGCGACGGGGCGGCTCCCCGACGTCGTGTGCGCCTGCGTCGGCGGCGGCAGCAACGCGATCGGGGCCTTCGCCGCGTTCCTCGACGACGCGGACGTCGCGCTGATCGGGGTCGAGGCGGCGGGCGAGGGGGTCGAGACGACGAAGCACGCCGCCACGCTCGGTCACGGGAAGCAAGGCGTCTTGCACGGGATGCGCACCTACGTGCTGCAGACCGACGACGGCCAGATCCTCGAGGCGCACTCGATCAGCGCGGGGCTCGACTACCCCGGCGTCGGCCCGCAGCACGCGTGGCTCAAGGACTCGGGGCGCGCGACCTACGTCGCGGTCGACGACGAGGCCGCGCTCGCGGCGTTCCACCGCCTCTGCGCGCGCGAGGGCATCATCCCCGCGCTCGAGAGCAGCCACGCGCTCGCCGCGCTCGACGCGATCGCGAAGGAGCGGCCGGGCGCGACGATCGTCGTCTGCCTGTCGGGCCGCGGCGACAAGGACCTCGAGACGGTCCTCGGGAGGCGCGCGTGAGCCGGCTCGACGCGGTCTTCGAGCGCGAGCGCACCGCGCTCGTGATCTACCTCTGCGCGGGCGATCCGAGCCTCGAGGTGACCCCCGATCTGATCGTCGCCGCGGCCGAGGCCGGCGCCGACGTCGTCGAGGTCGGGATGCCGTTCAGCGATCCGACCGCGGACGGGCCCACGATCCAGGCCGCGTCCGAGCGCGCGCTCCGCGGCGGAGCGACGCTGCCCAAGGTGCTCGACGCCGTCCGCGCGGCCCGCGCCCGCACCGACGTCCCCATCGTCCTGTTCGGCTACTACAACCCGATCCTCCGCTACGGCGAGGCGCGCCTCGCCGCGGACGCGGCGGCCGCCGGCGTCGACGGGTTCTTGGTGGTGGACCTGCCGCCCGAGCACGTCGCGCCGCTGCTCGGTCCCTTGCGCGAGCACGGGCTCGACTTCATCCCGCTCCTCGCGCCCACCTCGACGGCCGCGCGCGTCGAGGCCGCGACGAGCGTCGCGGGCGCGTTCATCTACTACGTCTCGATGACCGGCGTGACCGGCGCCGCGGGCGCGCCGCTCGAGGCCGCCGCCGCGCGCGCCGCGGAGCTCACCGCGCAGACCGGCAAGCCGGTGGTCGTTGGCTTCGGCGTGCGCAGCGCCGAGGATGTGGCGACGGTGGCCGCGAAGGCGCGCGGCGTCGTCGTGGGCAGCGCCGTCGTTCGCGCGATCGAGGCCTCGAGCGAGCCCGTCGCCGCGGTGCGCGCGTGCGTCACCGAGCTCGCGCGCGGGCGATGAGCCGGCGGCGGACGGCCGCGGTCGTCGCGCTCGCGCTCCTCGTCGCGCTCGCGCTCCTCGTCCCCGGCTCCGTCGCGGCGCACCTCGGAAGCACCAAGCTGGTCTGGATCGAGCCCACCGACGACGGCGCGACCGCGCGGGTCGACCTCGACCCGATCGACGTCGCCTACGAGCTCGAGGTCGGCGACCCCGATCACCCGGACCCCGACGCGCTCGTCGCGCAGCCCGAGGCGATCCGCGCGTGGGCGTCCCGCGTCTTCGCGATGCGCACCGACGGCGGCGCGTGCGCGGTGGAGGCGGGCGAGGTCTCGCTGGTGCCCGTCGAGAGCCTGCGCTTCGACAGGGGCGTCCGGGTGGAGCTCGCGTTCCGCTGCCCGGCGCCGCGCACCGGCGCCGTCTTCCGCGACGACGCGCTGTTCGCGACCGACCGCCAGCACGAGTCGATCGTGCGGATCGGCCAGACCCCCACCGTGCTCCGGGTGGGTCGCCAGGAGGTCGCCGTGGGCGAGCCGGCCGCGCTCGCCGACACGCTGCTCACGTTCCTCACCGAGGGCGCGATCCACCTCTTCACCGGCTACGACCACATCCTGTTCCTGCTCTCGCTCCTGCTCGTCGCGGGCGAGGTCGCGGCGCGCGACGGACGGCGTCGGGCGCTGAAGGACGTGGCGCTCATGGTGACCGCGTTCACCGTCGGTCACTCGATCACCCTCATCGCGGCGGCGCTCGACGTCGTCACGCTCCCGTCGCGCCTCGTCGAGAGCGCCATCGCCGCGTCGATCATCGCCGTCGCGATCTGGAACCTCGTGCGTCCCGAGGCGCGCGTCGGCCTGCGGTGGGTCGCCGCCGCGTTCGGGCTCGTCCACGGGTTCGGGTTCTCGTCGGTGCTGCGCGAGCTCGTGCTCCCGGCGGGCGAGCGCGTGGGCGCGCTCCTCGCCTTCAACGTCGGCATCGAGCTCGGCCAGCTCGTGATCGTCGCCGTCGCGATCCCCTTGCTCGGCTGGGCCGGAGGGAGGCCCTGGTACCGCCGGGTGGTGGTCCGGGGCGGCTCGCTCGTCATCGCCGCGATCGCGACGTGGTGGCTGGCCCAACGGGCGCTCGGGTTCTGACCTAGAATCGGGGGCATGCGCCACCACGCGTTCTGGGTCCTCGCCGCCTCGAGCCTCTTCGCCGCCGGCTGCGACTGTGAAGGGACCGTCCCCGCGACCGACGCGGGCTCGCCACCGCGCGACGCGGGCGGCGGGATGGACTCCGGGACGATCGACGACGACGGCGGGCCGCCGCCGCCGATGGACGCCGGCTTCGACGCGGCGGGCCCGGTGTGCGGCGACCTCATGTGCATGATCGGGGAGCGCTGCGAGATGTCGCCCGCGCCGACGTGCGTGCCCAACGAGTGCGCCGACCTGACGTGCGCGCCGACCGAGCGCTGCGCGCCCGCGCCGGTGGGACCCGGGAACGTCTGCGTCGACAACTCCTGCTCCGACAGCGTCGACTGCCCGACCGAGGAGCACTGCGCGGGCGGCGTGTGCGTGGCCGACGTCTGCGTCCCGGGCACCCAGACCTGCACGGCGGCCGGCGAGGTCTCCGAGTGCGCGGCCGACGGCTCGGGCACCGCGGTCCGCTACCGCTGCGGGTCCGACGCCTACTTCACGAGCGCCTGCACCGTCGACGGGACCGAGGCGTACTGCCCCTGCCGCGACGACTGGGATTGCCCGAGCAACACGGAGTGCGACGTCGATCGCTGCGTCGGGACGGGCGTCGCGCCCACGTGCCTGCTGCCCCCGGCGCCGTTCACCGACGTGCTTCCCTCGCTCGAGCCCGGCTTCCCGTGGGGCGGCACCGACCGCGGCGATCGCGACGCGACGGGCAGCCCCTTCCCGAGCAGCTCGCAAGTCGTCATGACGCCGCTCGTCGCCAACCTCGACGACGACAACGGCGACGGCCTCATCGACGAGCGCGACTTCCCCGAGATCATCTTCATGACCTTCTGCGGGTCGGACTACACCAACAACGGCGTGCTCCGCGCGGTGCACGGCGGCGGCCCGGCCCGGGGCGGCGACTTCTTCGCGACGTGCGGCGCCACCGAGTGGCACGAGGGGGACGCGCTGTCCGTGTCGTGCGCGTGCAGCGCCGCCGACCTCGACTCCAGCACGACGCTCGCCGCCGGCGACCTCGACGGGGACGGCGTCCCCGAGATCGTCGGCGTGCTCGAGAACGACCGCATCCGGATCTACTCGAATCGCGGCGTCCCGATCGTCACCAGCTCGTTCTCGGTGAGCGGGGGCAACCCGTCCGTCGCGATCGCGAACGTCGACGGCGTCGGCCTCGCGGAGATCCTCGTGGGCAACCGCCTCTACACGCTCGAGCACGACGCCAGCGGCGCGATCGCGTTCGTGGACGAGTTCCGGGGCGCGCGCGGCCAGGGCGACAACGGCCAGGGGCCGATCTCGTGCATCGCGGATCTCGACGGAGACGGCCGCCAGGAGCTGATCGGCGGCAGCACGGTGCACCGGCTGCCGAACGCCCCCGCGGGCGCGACGCGGCGCGCCGACTGCACCGGCTCGGAGACCGACCCCGACGAGGTCGAGTGGTGCGCGGGCCGCCTCGTCGAGGTGTGGGACGGCCGCGCCGTCAACGGCGCGCCGGCGGAGCGCGACGGCTTCTGCGCGGTGGCCGACGTGTGGGGCGCGGACCCCGCGTCGCCGCCGGGCCCCGACAACCGCCCCGACGGCGTGCCGGAGGTCATCACGATCGCGGCGGGCCGCCTCCAGATCTACGACTCGCGCGACGGGACCCTGATCGACGATCGCAACCTCCCGGGAGGCCGCGGCGGCGCGCCGAACGTCGACGACTTCGACGGCGACGGCTTCCCCGAGATCGGGACCGCGTTCGACAACGAGTACGTCCTCGTCGACCTGCAGCCGCCGACGGGGATGTGCCCCGCCTGGCCGACGGTGTTCCGCGACGACATGACGGGCCTGCAGGGCAACCCCGCGCGCACGCCGCCGACCACCGCGTGCGCGACGGCCGCGGACTGCGGCGACGTCTCGCAGCTCACGTGCAATCCGTCGACCTCGCAGTGCGTGTGCCTGCACAACGGCTGGATGCGCCGCACCGAGGACGACTCGAGCCAGGTCACCGGCTCGAGCGTGTTCGACTTCAACGGCGACGGCTCGGCCGAGGTCATCTACAACGACGAGTGCTACTTCCGCGTCTACGCCGGCATCGACGGCACGGTCTACTTCAAGGAGAACAGCCCGAGCCGGACGCGGACCGAGAACCCCGTCGTCGCCGACGTCGACAACGACGGCAACGCCGAGATCGTCTTCGCGGCGAGCAACGAGAGCGGCTTCTGCAGCGAGGGCAACGACTTCAACAACGGCATCGAGGTCTGGGGCGACGCGAGCGACACGTGGGTCTCCGCGCGGCGCATCTACAACCAGCACGCCTACCACGTGACCAACGTCTACGAGTCGGGCGGCGTCCCGGCGCGGGAGCCCGAGAGCTGGCGGCCGTGGAACGGGCGCCTCTACAACACCTACCGCAGCCAGCCGCGGCAGCCCTTCGGGATCGCGCCGGACCTCCAGGTCGGCGCGGTGCAGATCAGCTCCCCCGACGCGACCTGCGGGACGCTCTCGACCACCATCGACATCACCGTGCGCGTCGTGAACGCGGGTGACCTGCGCGTCGGCCCCGACGTGCTCGTCGGCTTCCACGGCGAGTGGACCGCGGGCGGCGTGATGGAGCCGCTCTACGCCGACGCCGCGATGACGCCGCTGACCACGACCCTCGGCGCTCCCCTCGAGCCGGGCGGCGAGCGCTTCGTGACCGTGCGCTACGACGCCGCGTTCAACTCGCCCGGGGTCTTGCCCGACCGCGTGCGCGTCGTCGTCGACGAGGGCGATCGCGAGCGCGAGTGCCGCGAGGACAACAACGAGTCGACCGTCCCCGTCATGGCCGGCGCGGCGGAGCCCGACCTCCTCGTGGAGCTCGGCGTCGTCGGCGGCGTCTGCCCGGTGAAGACCTTCGAGACCACGCTCCGCAACGTCGGCGCGGTCCCCGTCAGCAACGTCACCGTGCGCTACTACGCGGGCGACCCGGCGACCGGCGGGACCCCCATCCACGACGAGCTCGTCCCCGGGCCCATCCCCGCGGGCGGCATGGTCACGTTCACGGCGACCATCGCGATGTTCCCCGCGCGCGACGTCGTCGTCTTCGTCGTCGCCGACCCGGACGACGCGATCGCCGAGTGCAACGACGGCAACAACGACGACATGACCGACGACCGCGTGCTCTGCAGCGTGATCTTCTAGAAGCTCAGCCCCGCGAACACGTGCAGGCGGAGCGTGGCGCCGTTGGCCGCGCCCGACATGCTCACGTCGAAGCTGCCGTCGCGGCACGGGTCGGTGCAGCCCGGGACCTCGCCGCGGAACATCGCGATCCAGCCGCCCGCGAGCTCACCGCCGAGCATGAACGGGCCGACGACGTGGACGCGGACGCCGATCCCGAGCTCGGCCCAGAACCCGTCGGCCGTGTTCTGCGACGGAAGCGGATCCGAGTAGCTGAGGAGGAACGCGTAGGACAGGCCGAGGCGCAGCGTCGGCGCGATCCAGCCGCTCGTCAGCGCGACCTGGATGTCGAGCCCGATCGCGCCGAGCACGAAGGCGGGCTCTGCGGTGAAGGAGAGCCGTGGGCCCAGGGTCAGGGGCCCGAGGCCGAGGCCGAGGCCGAC
The DNA here is from genome assembly GCA_020633195.1 of Sandaracinaceae bacterium. Lineage (GTDB taxonomy): Bacteria > Myxococcota_A > Polyangia > Polyangiales > Sandaracinaceae > JACKEC01. The sequence goes on from JACKEC010000025.1 coordinate 155,586, forward strand.
GCCGAAGCTCCCGCCGACGCTGCCTCGCTGGTCGTCGCGGACCAGGTTGTCGCCGCCGAAGGCGTCGAGGCCGGTGACCCCGAGGCCGCCGAAGACCTGGAGGTCGAACCCGAGCCCGCGGCGCGCGGCGCTGTCGCCCGCGCTCTCGAGCACGTACGAGTCCGCCTCGGTCCGGGCCTCCGCGGGCTCCGCCTCGCCGCCGGTGCCGCCGCCGTCGCCGCCGCCCTCGTCGTCCTCGGCGCCGCGCTGATCGGGCTCGTAGTCGGTGTCCCCGGTCGCGGTGTCCTCACCGCCGCCCGTGCGGTCCTCTTCATTGCCGCGCTGATCGGGCTCGTAGCCGCCGTCCTCGCCGACCGTCTCCTCCTGCGCGGGCGCCCCCTCCGCCACCTCGGTGTCCTGCGCCGAGCTCACGCGCGGGAGCGCGAGGCAGAGCACGAACGTCGACAGGAGGAGGAGGCGGCGCATGGTCTCGGCGGTAGGGGCTCAGCGGTCGCTCAGCGTCGGCGACGCCAGAAGAATAGACCGAACACGCCCAGGGTGAGCCAAACCGTGTGCGGGGCGTCGCGCTCGGCGCCGACGGTGCACGACGCGCAGCCCGCGCGGCCGCCGCTCTCCTGCGCGAGCAGGATCGACTCACCGGAGCTGTCGGCTCCGTCGCCGCCGCCCCAGTCCTGCGGCTCGGCCTCCCAGGCCTGCTCGTCGCTGCTGGCGCGATCCACGTCCATGTCCGCCCCGGTCGCGAAGGAGGTGGCCTCGCCGCCCGCGGTCACCGGGCTCGCGTCCGCGTGCTGGGCCTCCGCGCTCGATCGATCGGCGCGCCCCTGCGCGAGCGTCTGCGCGGCCTCCGCGGTGAGCTCCCGCTCCGGGATGGCGAGGAACGCCGTGTAGGGCGTGACGAAGTGGTAGGCGAGCGCGAGCGACGTCGTCTCCGACCGCAGCTCCGCCGACTCGCCCTCGAGCTCGATCTGCTCGAGCAGGTGGTCGGTGCGCGCGATCGCCCAGCGGCGGCCGACCCAGGGCTGGGCGCGGCTCGGGGTCGCGGTCACGTCCATCTCGATCGGGCGATCCGAGAGCCGGCCGCGCAGGACGAACCGCGGGGCGGGCGCGTCCCCTCGGAACCGGCCGACGACCACCAGCTCGTCGTCGACGAACAGGTCCGGCAGCGACCGCGGGTAGATCCGGGTCGCCACCGCGCCCTCGACCTCGAGCGAGACGTCGACCAGCAGCGGCCGCGCGATCTGCGCGTAGAGGTGCCCGACCTCGGCCTCGATGCGCGAGGCCCGGTCGATGAACGTGGACGTCCCGCGCTTCTCGGCGGCGAGGCGCGAGAGCAGCGCGCGGTTGACGCCGGAGCCGATGCCCACGGTGAAGACCCGCACGTCACGTTGCTCGCGCTGCGCCGCCTGGAGCGCCGGCTCGGCCTCCGACTGGCCGTCGGTCAGGAAGATCACCACCCGCGGTCGCCCCCCGCCGTCGTGCTGCGAGGCGAACGCGCGCGTCAGCGCGTAGGCGATGTCGGTGCCGCCGCCCGAGCGGAGCCCGCTGACGTAGCGGACCGCGTCGTCGCGCACGTCGGCGGCGAGCTCGCGCGGCCTGTCGAACAGGGGGTCGACGTCGTCGTCGAACGCGATCACGTTCACGCGGTCGCCCGCCCCGAGGCGCCGGATGATGTCCACCGCGGCCTGCCGGGCGTTCTCGATCGCCTCGCCGGCCATCGAGCCGGAGCGGTCGAGCACGATGGTGACGTCCTTGTCGGAGATCTGGTTCTCGTAGCCCTCGGGGGCGGCGAGGCTCAGGAGGAAGTAGCCGTCCTGGCCCTCGTCTCGGTGGACGAACGCGGCCGGCTGCCAGGGCTGATCCTGGACGTCCCAGCGCAGGACCAGCTCGCCGTTCGCGCCCTCGAGCGCGTTGCGGGTCCGGATCCGCACGCCGCCCGCGACGCGCTCCACGTCGATCGCGTGGGTCGTGGAGCGGATGTTCCGCGCGCGAAGGTCGCGCAGCATGATCTCGCCGGTCGCCGTCGCCGACGCCGGGACGCGGTAGGTGACCTGACCGCCCCGGCGCGAGAGCCACTCGGCGAAGGTGGTCTCGACCCGCTTGTCCTCGTTGGGCTCGATCGGGAAGACCCGGAACGTGAACTCACCGTCGTCGGTCTGCTCGAGGATCGCCGGGTCCCGCCGCACGCGGGTGACCTGGTCGTAGACCCGGCGCGCGGTCTGCCGCTCGAGCACCTCGCCGATGATTCGCTCCTCGCCGATGTAGTAGGCGAAGCCCTCGACCCGCGCGTCGACCGAGGTGCGCAGCACGTACTGCCCCTCGAGCCGGCTGCTCGAGCGGTTGTGGAAGACCTGGACCAGCTCGGAGGTCGCGTGCTGACCCTCGATGGTCGCGCGGACCCGCTCCTCCACGAGCGGCAGGGGGCCGAGCGCCTGCGCCGGCTGCTCCGGGTTGCGCACCTGCAGCTCGGCCCGCAACCGCAGCGCGGCGGTCACGTTCTGTGCTTGAGCCACCCCCGCGAGGAGCGGCCAGAGGGCCGCGGCCCAGATCAACGTCGTTCGCATCGCATCACCCCCTGGTGTTGACGTTGGCCAAGGTGGAACTCCCTGGATTGATGGACCAATTACAAAACGTCACAATCCCGCTCGGTGGTGGACTCCTCCCCGATCGCCGCGGGTTTCGTGGGCCGCGCGTCCGAGCTCGAGCGGCTCGGCGGCCTGCTGTCGCGCGGCGGCGGCGCGGTGCTCGTCGCCGGCGCGGCGGGCGTCGGCAAGAGCCGGCTCGTCGCCAAGGGCATCCGAGGCTGGGAGGGCGCGGTCGCGCGGGCCGACCTCGGCGCGGCTCGGGACCTCGAGGACGCGCTGCGCCGGGTCGGCCGCGCGCTCTCGATCGAGCTCACCGGCCACGACGACCCGGGCCGGGTGGTCGAGCGGATCGGGCAGGTCCTCGCCTCGCGCGCCCCCGCGCTGCTCTGGCTCGACGACGCCGACGGCGTGATCGGCGCGCTCGGGGACGCGATCGCCCAGTGGTCGCGCGGCGACGTGCGGGTGGTCGTCACCTCGCGGCGCACCCGCCTCGAGATCCCGCACGAGGCGGTGACCCTCGGGCCGCTCGCGCGCGACGAGGCGGTCGCCCTGCTCGTCGAGCGCGCGCGCCGCGTCCGCCGGGACTTCGTGGTCACCGACGCGCAGCGGGGTCACGTGTGGGACCTCGTCGAGCGCGTGGACGCGCTGCCGCTCGCGATCGAGCTGCTCGCCCCGCGGCTGCGCCTGCTCTCGCCGGCGCGGCTGCTCGAGCGCCTCGAGCGCGGTCGAGGCCCCGCCGACGCGCTGCGCGAGGCGCTCGATCGCTCCTTCGAGCTGCTCTCGCCGTGGGAGCGCGACGCGCTCGCCCAGTGCACCGTGTTTCGCGACGGCTTCTACGTCGACGCCGCGGAGGCGGTCGTGACCCTCGAGGCCGGCGCCCCCGACGTGCTCACGGTGCTCGAGGCGCTCGTCGACCAGTCGCTCCTGCGCACCGAGGCGGCGCCCGAGCTGCCCGACGAGGTCCGCGTCCGGTTCTTCGGCGCGGTCCGGGAGCGCGCCGCCGAGGAGCTCCCCGACGCCGCGCCCTCGCGCGCGCGGCACGCCGGCTTCTTCGTCGAGGCCGCCGAGCGGTGGGACGCCGGGATCGAGAGCCCCGACGAGGTCGAGCACACGGCGCGCCTCGTGATCGAGCTGCCCAACCTCGAGGCCGCGCACGAGCACAGCGCGGGGCTGTCGCGCGCGCGGCTCGGGCTGGTGCTCCACATGGCCTACCAGCGGCGCGGCCCCTTCGGCCGGACGCAGGAGCTCGTCGACGACGCGCGCGCGTGCGCCGAGGGCGACGACCGGCTGACCGCCCGCGCCGAGCTGGCGCGGGCGAGGGCCCTGCGCTGGGCCAACGCGATCGGCGACAGCGAGGCCGCGCTCGAGGCCGCGCTCGAGGCCGCGCGCCGCGCCGGCGACGTCGAGACCGAGGCGGGCTGCGCGCGCAACCGCGCCGCCAACGCCTACCGCCGCGGTGACCTGGCGGGCTTCGAGGCGCACCTCGACCACGCGCTCGAGGCGGCGACCCGGAGCGGCCGCGTGAGCGACGAGGTCAACGCGCGCAACGGCCTCGGCTACCTCTACGCCGAGCGGGGGGACACCGAGCGCGCGCGGCAGGAGCTCGAGCGCGCCCTCGACCTGGCTCGCTCCACACGGATCCCGGGGCTCATCGCGCTCGCGCACGCTTCGTTGTCATCGACGATGCTGCGCGCGGAGCGCTTCGAGGCCGCCGAGCGCCACGCGACCGAGGCGATCGCGCGCTACGCGACGCTCGGGTACCTGCGGCAGTGGGCGATCGAGCACCTCGTGCGGGCCGAGGCGCGGCTCTGGGCCGACGACCTCGCCGGGGCGCACGAGGACGCGGTGGCCGCGCTCGAGCGGGCGCAGTGGCTCGCGCTCGACGCGCCGCTCGCGCGGGCCCTCGCGCTGCGGGGCAAGGTGGCGTTCTTCGAGCAGGACTTCGGCGCCGCCCGAGACGCGCTCGAGGAGGCGGCGGGTCGGCTCGGCGAGGCGCACCCGGAGGCGCTCCAGCTCTGGGCCTACGCGGGGGCCGCCCGCGCGATGATGCAGCACGCCGACGCCGCCGAGCGCGCGTTCGACCGCGCGGGCGACGACGAGCTCTCGCGCGCGCTGCGCGGCTTCGCGCGGGTCGCCGCGGCGAAGGCGTCGCTCGCGCACGGGGAGGCGGCGGATCTGACCGGCCTCGCCCCCGCCGGCGCGACGGGCACCGTCGAGGTCCGCCGCGTCGTCGAGCTGCTCGGGGCGGTGGCCCGCTCGATCGCCCCCGGCCGCGACGTCAGCGGCGTCCGCCTCGAGGTCGCCGAGGGCGCCCGCTGGTTCCGGCTCGAGGGCGACGACGAGGGCGTGGACCTCACGCGCCGCCGCGCGCTGCGGGGCGTGCTCAGCGGCCTCGTCGATCGCCACGTCGGCGCGCCGGGCGAGCCGATGACCCTCGACGACGTGCTCGAGTCTGGCTGGCCGGGCGAGCGGATGAGCCCCGACTCCGGCGCGCGCCGCGTGTACGTGACCATCAACCGCCTGCGCAAGCTGGGGCTCGGCGAGCTGCTCGTGACCACCGGCGACGGCTACATGCTCGCCTCGCGCGTCGACGTGGTGACGGTCGTCTGATCGGCGTCAGGTGCGCCGGCGCATGACCCGATGAAGCGCCCGCGCCCCGAAGCGACGCGCGAAGCGGCGCCGGGGCTGCGCGGGGACGTCGACGGCGTAGGCGCCCGTGCGCCCCGACCGCGTCTGCGGCACGCAGCCCGCCTGGCAGGGCCGTGGCGTCGCGGGGGTGGGGAGGCTTCCGTCGTCCCACAACGCGGCCGGAGCCGCCGGCGCGGGTCGCGCGGGATCGTACGGCGAGGCCGCCGGGGTGTACGCGTCGAGCTGGGCCCCGACCACGTCGGCGACGCTCGACTGCGCCGCGGCCGGAGCCGCGAAGCCGAGGCAGAGGAGGGCGAGGGCGGGTGCGCGGATCATGAGCGCGTGCTCCGCAAGGCGAGTGCCAGGACTCCGGGCGAGGCGCGCGCCGCTTCCCGCGACGCCCGGATCGCGAACGCCTGGTCACGCGGGTCCTCGCGTTCACG
>JACKEC010000026.1 GCA_020633195.1 Sandaracinaceae bacterium
TCGCCCGCGTGGGGCCCCCCACCTATCTCGCGCTATCGCGCGACGAGCGCGTTCGCGCTCGGTCGGCCGGGCGGCGCTTCGCGCCGCCACGGCCTCCGGTGGGCCGTCGACGTTTCGTCGTCGGGGGCTCGCGCGAGGGCTTCGAGTTCCTACGGCCATCTGCGTCTTCGAGGGCTGGCCGGCGCGAGGGCTTCGAGTGGCTACGGCCTCCGGTGGGCCGTCGACGTCTCGTCGTCGGGGGCTGGCCGGCACGAGCGCTTCGAGTCTCCGGTGCGAGGGCTTCGCGCCGCGGTGGGGTTTCCCACTGTGGGGGGCGCGGCGGGGGGCGCAGGCGTAGCTAACCTCGTGGGGTACGTGCTCTCTCGACGTGATGGCTCGACTCGTTGGGCGCGGGGGTTCGCTTGGCTCGCCGCGGCCGCGGTGCTCGGGGTGGCGGCGCCGGGGGTGGCGCAGCGGACGCTGATCTCGGTGCGGTCGATCCTCGATCTCGGGGATCGGGTGGTCGAGGACGTGGAGTGGAGCGCGGGGGACGTGGAGCCGCTGCAGGCGATCGCGAGCAGCCGGGCGGAGACGTCCGCGCGGCGGGCGACGGCGATCGTGGTGCTGCGCGAGCACTTCTCGCACGCGGTGGGTGGGCTGTTCGTCGACCTCGCGTGCGAGGAGTCGGACGCGGGGGTGGTGTCCGCGGCGATGGCCGCCGAGGGGTTCTCTGTCGCGCCGACGGACCCGAACCTCGACGCGGCTCGCTCGGACTTCTGCGCGTCGCGTCGACCGGTCGCCGGGCCTCTGCACCCGAGCGACATCCGGCCCGCGATCGGCGGCACGTTCGAGCCCGCGGCGGGCTACGACGACGAGGGTGGGGTGCTGATCCTCGGCCTCGGCCTGAGCACGCGCTTCGGGGTGCGCTTCCCGAACCAGCTCGCGATCCTCCTCCAGATCGGCGCGGTCGCGCAGACGGCGCTGAGCGACGAGGTCCGGACCTACCTCGGCGTGGGCCCGGCGCTGATCTTCGACATCGGGTTCGTGCTCGCCCCCGACTCGGCGTTCCACCTCGGGATCGGCAACGGCTTCGACTTCGGCGAGAGCGTCGTGTCCTCGGGCGGCGTGGCGACCGCGGTCTCGGGGATCTTCCCGACCTTCGACCTCTACGGCCTCACCGTCGTGGAGCGCGGGTTCTCCGTCGGCGTCCACCTGCACGTCGCGGTGCCGCTCGAGGCGCCCGACCACTTCGGGATCACCGGCGCCCTCATGTTCGGCGGCGAGACCCTCTAGCCAGACTGCTCGCCCCAGGTGCGCGACTGGTTGCGGGCGTTCTTCTGGCGGAAGGCCTCCTCGAGGTCGATGTCGAGGCGGTTCGCGATCGCGAGCAGGTAGTTCAGGACGTCGACGAGCTCGTCCGCGACCTCCGCGCGCCGCGCGTCCGCGTCGGCGGGCGGCGCCTCGGCCTGCTCGAACATCCGCCGCGTCCGCCGCACCGCCTTGAAGAGCTCACCGACCTCCTCGCCCATCAGGAAGCAGTTGTGGACGAGGTCCACGTCCAGCCACCCGTGCAGCGCCTCGAGCTCGTGCACGTAGCGCTGGTAGTCGGCCATCGCCGCGCCCTTCTCCAACTCGATCATGGGCCCGGCGTAGCACGTCAGCCGCAGGTCGGGTTCGTGCAGTAGCCGTAGGGCGTGGGGTCACCCGCGTGGTGGGCCGGGTCGACGTCGCCGACCGCGCGCCCGTCGCAGTCGAACCCGACGAGCCCGGCGCCGCGGCAGTCGGCGCTCGTCGAGCACGGCACCCCGCACGCGCGGGTCACCGGATCGCACGTGAGGGCCTCGCCGCCCGTCGCGCAAAGCGCGTTGCCCGCCTCACCCGGCTCGCAGAACGTCCCCACGTGCACCTCGCCGCTGCCCTCGGGCACGGCCTGGTAGCACTCGAGCCGCACCGTCGCGCCCGTCGGCGGCTGCACCGTGAACGCGATGCGCTGATCGCACGACGCGCGGCCCTCGGGGGTGAACGTGTCGTAGAACCAGCCGACGTCGCCCGGCGGCGGCGAGCCCTCGGTCCGTTCGCTCGGGACCACCTGCGGGACCACGCACACCGCGCGCCCGTCTTCGACGACCGGGCCGCCGCCGTTGGTGCGCGGCTCCGCGCCCGGCATCGCGGCGCAGCCCATTCCGTCGGGCATCACCGTGAGCACGTCGCAGGACACCGACCCGTCCGCCTCGAGGTTCAGCTCGCGCGGCAGGCAGCCCTGGTTCAGCGCGACGCGCACCAGGTCGATGATCCGCGTGAGCGCGCCCTGGAAGCTCTCCTGGCAGATCGACTGCGCCGTCACCCCGACGCCTGCCTCCTCGAGCCGCTGCGCGACCCGCAGCATCCGGATCGGCGGGTACGCCTCGCCGCGGCCGGGGACGTTGCACGACGGAACGAGCCGCGTCCCCGAGGTCGGGTCGACGCGCTCCTCCATGCGGTCGTCGCGCAGCGCGGGGTCGTCCGAGATCAGCCGATCCCAGTCCGGCGACTCGCCCGCGGCCGGCACCAGGTCCTCGGGGATGCCGACGATCGGCGCGTAGACCAGGTGGCTCCGGTCCCGCCGGAGCGCGAGCAGGCCGTCGACGTAGCGGTCGATCGGGTGGAGCGCCTCGGGGCTCGCGAAGCAGCGGAGGTTCGGGTTCGAGGCGCTGTAGGGACCCGACGCGTCGAAAAGCGCGGGGTCGCGCGCCGAGCAGTCCTCCTCGTCGGTGAGCGGGATGATCGCGAGCACGCTGTTGGGGCGGATGAAGCCGTCGTTGACGAGGTCGGCGTGCCCGTAGGTGCTCCGGAAGAACGTCGGCGGCGCGTATCCATCCGCCGTCCAGCTCGTGGGCGCGCTCGGCGAGAGCGCCTTCAGCATCGCCTCGAGCTGCTGCTCGAACCCGCAGCCGTCGGTGCCCGTGGTCGCCACGCAGGCCACGTCGCGCGCGAAGTCCGCCGGGGACGAGCCGCTCGCGGGCTCGAACGTGAAGAAGGGCGGGTAGCTCGCCATGCAGCCCGCGATGTCCGTGCGGCCCCGCGTCAGCAGCGTCCCGTCGTCGCCGAAGTCGGGCTCGCGGCACGACATCACGGGGTAGCCCCCCGTGCCCATGTCCGGCGTGATCACGCCGATGTGGAGGCTCCGCACGGGCTCGAAGTCCGGGTCGTTCATCTCGCCGTCGCCTGGGCCGTCGCCGTCCTGATCGAAGTCGCCGGAGGCGAGGATGTCGACGATCCGCGGGAGCTCCGTGATCAGCGAGGCCTGCTCTTGGCTCATGGAAAACGAGTTGTCGACGAGGAAGAGCAGATCCACCTCGTCGACGTTGTCGAGGGTGACCTCCTGCTCGAGCGTCACGCTGGTGCACGGGCTCAGCGGCCGGCCCTCGCGCTCGATGCACGCGGTAAGAAGAATTGCAGTGACCAGCGCCCCGAGCGCGGGTCGAGCGAATCGAAACGACATGGAGCGCCTCCTGCGGGGACGCTCAGCAAGCGCGTTGCCAACCCGCCCGGGCGCCCTCGCGCGCGCTCCTCGCAAACGCGGTTGAGCGAGGCGCCAACCTCGTTGTCAGTGGAGGCGCTCGCCCACGAACGCCAGCAGCGCGGCGCCGTCCGCGCCCGCGACGAGCGTGGGGAGCAGGTCCTCGGGGCGTCCGTCGTCGACCCGCGCGAAGGCCTCGCGCACCGCCTCGGGTCCCCCGCGCTCGCGCAGGAACAGGAACATCGCGAGGCTCTGGTGGTAGGCGAGCCCGGCGGCCTCCGGGTCGTCGATCACGACCAGCTCCCCCTCGAGCGACTCGAACGGGATCCAGTACGCCCGGGCGACCATCCGCCCCCACGCGGCGCGGGCCGCGGGCGACGTCGGCCCCTCCATCTCCTGCGCCATCCCCTCGTTGAGCCAGCTCGGGATCGAGCCGCGGATCGAGCGGAGCTGCGCGTGCGTCGCCTCGTGTCGGACCACGCGGGTCGCGCGGGGGCCGCGCAACGTGGCCGCGTCGAGATGGAGCACGCCGTCGAAGATCCCGCCGCTCCAGCTCGGCGCGCAGGTCGCGCGGCGCAGGTCCTCCATCGACTCGTAGACCACCACGACGAGCTCCTCGCGCGGCGAGCGCCCGATCCGCGCGGCGACCTCGCGCATCGCGTCGTGCGCCTCGCTCGACAGCTCGTCGATCCGCCGGACGTCGACCGAGCGGTCCGGCCACAGCGTGGTGATCCCGAGGTCGGTGCGTCGCGCGTGGGTCCGGGTCAGCTCCGCGCGGGCCTCGATCCGGGTCCGCCACGAGACGATGCGCGCGTCCTCCGGGACCTGCTCGAGGTAGATCGCGACCGCGCGCAGGGCCTCGTCGTGGAGCCCCGCGTCGGCCTGGGCGCGCGCGAGGGCGAGCGCCAGCGCCGGCTCGTCGGCGGCCAGCGCGTGAGCGCGACCGAGCGCCTCGCGGGCCTCGAGCCGCGCGTCCGCGTGCTCCGCCGCGAGCCCCGCGAGGGCGTGCCCCGCCGGATCGGTCGGCGCCTCCCGGATCGCGGCGCGGGCCCAGTAGCGCGCCGACGTCGCGTCGTCCTCGGCGAGCGCGCGCATCCCGAGGTGCAGCATCGCCGCCGTCGCGACGTCGAAGCCGTCCCGCTCTCGGTCGGGCGCCGCGCGCAGCCGGTCGACGGCGCGCATCGGGTCGTCGCCGCCGATCCCGTTCAGGCCCTCGCGCAGCGCGGGGCTCGCGTCGCGCGAGAGCTGGGGCAGCCGATCGCGCAGCTCCTGGGTCCGCGTCCGGAGCAGCTCCCACACCGACGGCCGGACGAAGTCGGGCGGGTCCCCGTCGTCCTCGGGGCAGCCGGCCGGCGCGCTCGCCGAGACCGGGGGCGGCGGCGGGGCGCTCGTCGCGGGCGCCTCCCTCGCGGCGGGCGGCGCGGGCGACCGAGGCAGCTCGACCGGTCCGGGCGGCGCCGCGCGTGGCGCCTCGGGAGCCGGAGGACCGAGCCACCAGGCCGCCGCGAGGCCGAGGGTCACCACGACCACCCCCGCGAGCCACTGCGACCTCCGACGCGCCACGCTCCGGAGGCTAATCCGTCCGCGCGCCGCGGGCCTCGCGCGACTTGAGCGGGCCGCCCGGAGCGCGTAGGGATCGTGGGATGGGCGCGCGCGTCTACCGAGGCTTCGACGGGACCGCCGCGTTCGCGAGCGTGACGCGGATCCTGCTCGCCTACGGCGGCGGCTTCGTCGTGCTGTGGGCGCTCGGGCTCGTGGTGCGCGGCTGGCGCGGCTGGCTCCTCGTGCTCGCCCCGCTCGTGTTCTTGGTCGGGACGCGCCTGTGGGCCTGGCGGCGGGTTTCGGTCGAGCTCGCCGACGGGGTGCTCCGCTACGAAGGGGTCTCCAGCGAGGACGACTTCGAGGTCCCCCTCGACGCGATCCGCCGGGTGTACAGGGACCGCATGCTCGACGGCGCCCCGCTCGTGATCGTGCTCGACGGCGAGGACGAGCGGGTCCTCGCGCGCCTCCGCCCGGCGCGCGCCGAGGAGCTCCGCGCGGCCTTGGTGGCGCGCGGGGCCGAGGCCATTCAGGCCGCGTAGAAACCCGCACGGGGGCTGCCGCTTCCGCACCCTCGGGCGCCGCTCACCCCACGAATTCGGCACCGAAACGCGGGCTGGCACGCCGCCTGTAGACGTCCGGGGCGATGCGAAAGCCCGCCCTCGTCATCTTCCTCCTCGTCCTCGCTTCCTCCTCCCACGCCCTCGCTCAGGACACGCCGCGCTTCCGGTTCGGTCTCGGCCTGAGCGGGGGAACGCTGCTCGATCAGGGGGAGGGTGGCGTGGGCGGGCTGCATCTCTCGCTCGGCGCCCGGCTCCACGAGCTCTTCGCGGTCTACTACCACGGCCACGTGCTCGCCGGCGCCTTCGTCGACGGCCGCACGGGGCAAGCCGTCTTGCTCAACTACAACGCCGCCCTCGCCGAGCTGAACCTCGGGCCCTTCCAGGTCGGCGCGGGGCCCTCGCTCGACGTCACGACCGGCTGCTCGATGGACGCGACCCAGCTCCCGCCGACGGGGAGCTGCTCCGACGGCGTCGCGCCCGGCCTCGGGACCCGGGTCGGGTTGGTGCTCGGCGCGTTCGCGCTGTCCGGCGACGCGCACTTCACGTTCTACGAGACGGGGGCGGCGGTCGGCCTGCTCCTGGGCCTCGGCGTGCAGCTCTGACGGCGCCCCGATCCCGCAGGCGTGAACACGGATCCACGGTCGGCTGGCCGACCGGCCGATCCCGCGTATAAGATCGCGCCATGAACGCCGTTCGCATCGCGCTCATCGGGGCCGCGCTCCTCGCCTCGGGCTGCTTCGGGACCGAGGTCACCGAGTTCCCCGACGGGCTCGAGCCCCTCGGCGAGAACGACCTCGCGGCCCCCGCGGGCACCGCCGAGCAGCCCTTCCCCGAGGAGTACGCGCTCGAGGGCACCGACGGCAGCCGCTTCGACGTGATCCTCGGCCGCGGCTACATCCACGCGCCGATCGCTCAGGTCTGGGCGGCGTACCGCAACCCCGCGGTGGGCGCGGACCGCCGGACGAGCCCGGAGTGGACGAGCACCGCCGTCGAGATGAGCGGCTACGACGACAGCTACGTCATCCACCACATCGCCCACGACATCGTGACGGTCGAGTGGGACGTGACCTGGCGCCACGGCCTCGTCTCGGGGACCGCCGAGGCCCCCGAGCTCGTGTCCATGCGCTGGCAGAAGACCGACGGCTCGACCCTCATCTCCATCATCGAGGGGTCGATCCTCCTGCGCCCCGTCGGCGACGGCTCGATCACCGAGGTCGAGCTCGTCTACCACGCGAGCGCCGCGGGCTCGGGGACCGACACCTACGTCCGCTACATGAACGACGTCTACAACGACGCCGTCGCGGTCGTGCACGACCAGCCCCTGCCCACCTTCGAGTAGCGGACAGGGGCGCCGCGCCCGCTCAGACCGTCTTGATCTTGAGGTCCGCGAGCTGACGGTCGTCGACCGGGCCCGGGGCGCCGGTCATCAGGTCGTTGCCGCGCGCGGTCTTCGGGAACGCGAGCACGTCCCGCAGCGACTCGCTCTCGGTCAGCAGCATCGCGAGCCGGTCGAAGCCGAACGCGATCCCCCCGTGGGGCGGCGCGCCGTGCTGAAGGCCCTCGAGCAGGAAGCTGAACTTCTCCTTCGCCTCCTCCTCGCTGAGCCCGATCGCGCTGAAGACCTTCGCCTGCACCTCGGAGTCGTGCAGACGGATCGAGCCGCCCGCGATCTCGACGCCGTTGAGCACGAGGTCGTAGCGGTGGCAGAGCACGGTGCCCGGGTCGCTCGTGATGCTGTCGACGCACGCGTCGTGCGGCCGCGTGAACGGGTGGTGCGCGGCGACCCACGTGTCCTTCTGCTCGCCGCGCTCGAAGAGCGGCGGGTCCACGACCCAGAGCAGGTTCCAGTCGTCGCCCGAGCCGAAGCCCGGGATCAGGCCGAGGTCCTTGCCGAGCTTGAGCCGCAGGTTCGCCATGCACGTGTGGACGAGCTGCTCGTCGCCGAACATCAGCAGGATCAGGTCGCCCGGCTGAGCGCCGCACGCCTCGTTGACGGCCAGGCGGAACCCGTCGGTGACCTGCTTGGCGAACGGGGACTGCGTCCACGCGCCGTCGTCACCGACCTTCGCGCGGCCGAGGCCCTTGGCGCCCATCGTCTTCACGTAGGCCTCGAGCTCGTCGACCTGCTTGCGGCTCATGGGGTGATCCGCGGGCACGCGCATCGCCTTCACGATCTCCTCGGGCAGATCGACCCGGTACGTCCCGTCCGCGAACTTCGCCGCGAGGGGCTCGAGCATCCCGATGCCGCCGCCCGCGTGCTCGACGGTGAGCGCGGTCAGGTCGGTGTGGTGCAGGTCGAAGCGGCGGTCCGGCTTGTCGTTGCCGTACAGGCGCATCGAGTCCTCGAAGCGCAGCCGCGGGAAGGTGCCGTCGGGGTAGCGCTCGGAGAGGTCCACGCCGAGGACCTCCTTCCAGAGCCGGAAGACGAGCTTCTCGCAGATCGAGAACACGTCGTCCTGGTTCACGAAGGACATCTCGATGTCGATCTGCGTGAACTCGGGCTGCCGGTCGCCGCGCAGGTCCTCGTCGCGGAAGCACCGCACGATCTGGAAGTAGCGGTCGTAGCCCGCGACCATGAGGAGCTGCTTGAAGAGCTGCGGGCTCTCCGCGAGCGCGTAGAAGTTGCCCGGGCTGCGCGAGGGCACGAGGAAGTTCCGGGCGCCGCCGGGCGTGTACTTCACCAGGTACGGGGTCTCGACCTCGATGAAGCCGTGCTCCGCGAGGACGTTCCGCGTGGCGTGGTAGGCCTTGGCGCGCATCCGCAAGTTGCGTTGCAGGATCGGCCGGCGCAGGTCGAGGTAGCGGTGCGCGAGGCGGGTCTCCTCGGTCGCGTTGACCTCCTCCTGGATCGGGAAGACGGGGGTCTTCGCCGTGTTCAGGATCTCGACCTCGTGGCCGACGACCTCGATGCCGCCGGTGGGCATCTTGTCGTTCCGCTGCTCACCGCGGTCGCGGACCGTCCCGCGCACCGCGATCACGTACTCCGAGCGCAGCTGCCCCGCGATCGTGAAGGCGGCCTCGTCCTCGCTCTTGTCGAAGGTGACCTGGGTCAGCCCGTCGCGGTCACGGAGGTCCACGAAGATGACGCCTCCGCGGTCCCGAGTGCGCTGAACCCAGCCCATCAGGACCACCTCGGCGTCGACGTCGGAGAGCCTCAGCTCGCCACAGGTGTGGGAACGCTTCAGCTCGTCGATGAACCGGGCCACGGTCTCCTCCATCTCCCGAGCCGACGTGGCTCCGGGCCGACCGTGATAGCCGCTCTTCTGGCCCGGCGCTACGGGCGCGAGCCGAAGAGCATCCGGCTCGCGAACGCGGCCGCGCCCATCGGCCCGAACATCCACAGCATCAGGAACAGCGCCGTCGACGGCGGGGGCAGCACCATCCACAGGCCGTAGCAGAGGAACGGGACGAGCATGCTCGAGAGCCACGCGCGGCCGCCCGTCGGCAGCTGGCGCGTCTTGGACGCGAGCAGGAACACGTCCGACAGCACGAGGAAGACCCCCATCGTGCAGCCGAAGAAGGTCGACCACATCATCAGCACGGCCCAGTCGTCGACGGTGCCGTGCGTGAGGGCGGCGGCGCCGATGGCGAACGCGCCGAGGGTCGCGACGCCCCACATCACGAGGAGGGGGCCGAGCAGCGTGGGCATGAGCCAGGGGCGCAGTGACGTCATGCCTCTCATTACGACGTGTTTCGGAGAATGTTCCAGTCCTAGTTGCGTCTGAGGCTGCGACCTGGCTCGATCGGGTTCGTCTCATGTTGCGTCGTTGGATCCTCGTCCCCGCGATCTCGATCGCCGTCCTCGTCCCGACCGCCCTCGCCCAGGTGCCGCGGCAGGCCTCCGAGCTCCGGTGGCACACGTTCGTCGCGGGCCAGAACCGCAGCTCCGAGCGCGTGCCCGTGACCGACGAGCCCGGCCGCATCGATCTGGGCGACAGCCCCTGGAGCTGCGGCTACGCGCGCACGCGCTACGCCGGCGTCGGCACGTCCGAGTGGAGCGTGCAGCGCGTCCTCGCCTGCCGCCGCGGCCCCGCCACGGTGAGCTCCACGTCCTGGTGCCGGGTCGCGGGCGGGCACCTCCAGGACCACGCCGCGACCCTGAGCCTCGGCACCGTCGGCCAGACCGACCACGTGACCGTCACGCTCTCCTGCGACCCCCAGGGGCGCTGACCCGCTACTCGATCCCGGTGCAGGAGTAGAGCGCGTCGAGGGTGTTGTCGTCCTCGAGGCACTCGTTCTGCTCGCCCGTTCCGTCGCCGACGTCGTCGGCCCGCACGAACCACGGCAGGTCCCGCCCCAGCTCGGCCATCGCGAGCATCACCGTGGCGCTGATCATGGTGCTGCCGCCGGCGGGGATCGGCGCCGTCGTGCGCTCCGTCGCGAGCAGGCGCCCCGGCGCCGCGGCGGTGCCGAGGTAGAAGCTCACCGGCAGCCCCGCGCCCACCGCGACCGCCCCGTCGTTCCGGATCGTGGCCGTCAGGACGAGGCTCGTCGGGCAGCCGACGGCGTCGGTGGTGAGGTCGGCGGGGACCAGGTTCGGCGCGTCGAAGCTCTGCGGGTTCTGCCGGAAGTTGTTGAAGCGCCGCCAGTTGGCTTGCTCGCGCGCGGGGACGCTGAGGTCCTGGCGCACGTTGGTGATGTGATAGGTGTGCTGGTTCCACACCGGCCGCGTCCCGACCCAGTTGTCGGCGGCGTCGCGGAAGACGCGGATGCCCGCGCGGTTGCCGTCGTAGCCCGGGATCGCGGCGCAGCGGTTCACCGCGGCGTTGCCCGCGAACACGATCTCGGCGTTGCCGTCCGCGTCCACGTCCACGATCAGCGGGTACTCGATGAGCGTGTGGCTGTGCTGCGGGATCTGCGCGAGCACGGTCCCGTCGGGGCCGGCGTAGATGCGCATGTAGCACTCGTCGTTGTAGACGACCTCGGCCGTGCCATCGCCGTCGAAGTCGAAGACGCTCGACCCGGTGATGTTCGAGCTCGTGTCCTGGGTCGGCTGCTGCCACAGCACCTCCATCGGACCGTCGGGGTCGAACACGGCGTACGCGCCGCCGCCGGCGACGCCGATCTCCGGCTGCCCGTCGCCGTCGAAGTCGGCCACCGTCGGCGGCCCGCCGCGGCCGCCGCCGGGCATCGCCACCGGGCCGAAGAGCACCATCCCGTCGGTGCCGCGCCGGATCGACACGAAGCCGTTGCCGCTGCCCGCGGGGACCTGGTGCACCACCACGATGTCCGGGATCGAGTCGGCGTAGAAGTCCGCGACCGCGATGTAGCCGTCGACGAGCGTCGGGTCCTCCCAGACGACGGAGCCGTCGGCGTTCCACACGATGTTGCCGCCGACCACCTCGAGGTCCTCGTCGCCCGCCACGTCGTACGCCGTCGAGATCGGGCTGCGCGGGATCCCCGAGCAGCAGTTGGACCCGGCGCCCTCGCGGTGGTCCCAGCGCAGCGTGCCGTCGCTCTCGAGGACCGCGCCGCCGATGATGACCTCGGCGCGACCGTCACCCTCGAGGTCGGCGATGGTCGGCGCGCCGAACTGGAAGTTGCCGACGAACGGCGAGCCGTCGGGGTAGTGGCTGCGCCAGACCTCGGCGCCGTCGGGCGCGAACGCGATCATCGCGCCGCCGGTGCACGGCGAGAGCATGGTGACGATCTCGGGGGTGCCGTCGCCGTCGAGGTCGCCGAGCGCGATCCCGTGCTCGGGGCAGATGAGCGGCGAGGCGATCGACAAGATCTCTTCCCCGGTGTCACCCCGCGCGATCCGCAGGAGGCCGGGGCCGCCGTAGGAGCCCGTCGCGTCGTAGGTGTTGAACAGCACCTCGGGCATCCCGTCGCCGTCGAGGTCGCCCACCACGGGGGCCATCATCACGTGGATCGACGCGGGCGAGACGGGGCTGCCGCTCCACGCCCACTGCTCCTCGGGGGTGATCACGCCCGGCTCCGGGAAGTACTCGCAGCGACCGGCGCCGCGCGGCAGGCAGCGGCCGAGCGAGGCGTCGCAGTAGGCGTCGAGGGGGCAGTCGATCTCCTCGACGCACGCGTCGCCGGGCGTCACGCACGCCTCGCTGATGCACAGGTCGCCAGCGGGGCAGCACGTGTTCGACGGGCCGCACCGCAGCATCGACGCGCAGATCGGGAGGCACGCGTCGTCGACGCACTCCTCCGTGGCGCCGTCGCAGCAGTCGGTCCCGCAGACGTTCGCGGCCAGGCAGATCGGCCCCGCGTCGTTCATGGGGTTGTCGCCCGCGTCGCGCGTCGCGTCGCCGCCGTCGCCTCGCGCGCGGCACATCCCGTCGACGCACTGGCCCCCGCCCTCGCAGTCGACGTCGCTGTTGCACGGGGCGGGCGGCACGGTGCCGGAGCAGTCGCAGCCGTGCAGCCAAGCCAGGACCAGGACCCGGACCAGAACCAAAGAGAAGCGGCGCATGCTCCAACGCTAGCACCCATGCGATGCTCCGAGGATGGACGACATCGCCCCCTCCGAGCGCGAGCTGCGGGTTCAGCTCGCGGGCCTCTACCGCATCTTCCACCACCTCGGCTGGACCGAGCTCATCTACAACCACATCAGCGCGCACGTCCCCGACAGCGACCACTTCCTCATCAACCCGTACGGGCTCGCGTACGACGAGGTCACCGCGTCCAACCTCGTGAAGGTCGATCTCGCGGGGAACATCGTCGGGTCGAGCGATCACCCCATCAACCCGGCGGGGTTCGTGATCCACAGCGCGATCCACGGCGCGCGCCACGACGTCGGCTGCGTCGCGCACACGCACACCACCGCCGGCTCCGCCGTGGCGTGTCAGGCCGAGGGGCTCCGAGGCGACAACTTCTATTCCTGTCTCGTCGCCGACCACGTCGCCTATCACGACTTCGAGGGCATCACCGTCCGCGAGGGCGAGCGCGCGCGGCTCGTCGCGAGCCTCGGCGACAGGAACTTCCTGATCCTGCGCAACCACGGCCTCCTCGCCTGCGGCGCCGACGTGGCCGCGTGCTTCGTCAACCTCTGGGTCCTGCAGCGCGCCTGCGAGATCCAGGTCGCCACCGACTCGGGCGGCAACGACCCGATCCCGATCCAGCCGGAGGCGAAGGCCGCCTCCGCGAAGGGCCTCGAGGTCATGATGGCGCAGGCCGGCCACGGCCGACTCGAGTACGCCGCCCTGCTCCGCCGCGTCGACCGCATCGACCCGAGCTACAAGGACTGAGCTAGCTCGTGACGTAGCTGGAGAAGAGCGACGTCAGCCGCAGCGCCTCGGCCATCGACTCGGCGTCCTGGAAGCGGTCGGCGGGCTTCTTCGCGAGCGCGGTCAGGATCACGCGATCGACGTCGCTGGTGAGCTCGGGCCGGCGCGTGCTCGGCGCGGGCGGCATGCTCTCGGTCACCGCGATCAGGAGCTGCGCGGTGCGCCCGGTGAACGGGGGGCTGCCGGTGAGGAGACGGTAGAGCAGCACCCCGACGGCGTAGATGTCGGTGCGCTGATCGATGGAGCCGTCCTCGTAGAGCTGCTCGGGCGCGATGTACTGGATGTCGCCGAGGAACGAGCCGGGCCGCGTCAGGATCGAGTCGCCTTCGCCGCCGAAGCGCCGCGAGACGCCGAAGTCGAGGACCTTGAGCACCTCGCCGTCGCGGGTCTCCGCCATGAACACGTTCTGCGGCCGCAGGTCGCGGTGCACGATCTGGTTCTCGTGCGCGACCGCGAGCGCGTACAGCAGCTCCTGCCCCGCCTTCATCGCGTCGTGGATGCTGAACGGCCCGATGCGCAGCAGGCGCTCCTCGAGCGTCTCGCCGACGAGGAACTCCATCGCGAGGAAGGCCCGGCCGTCCTCGAGCCGGCCGACCTCGTAGATCTCCACGATGTTCGGGTGGCTCAACGAGCCCGCGAGCTTCGCCTCGCGCGCGAAGCGTCGCTCCGACTCTTCGTCGGTCTTCGCGAGCACCTTCACCGCGGCCTTGCGCTCGAGCAGCTTGTGGGTCGCCTCGTAGACGACGCTGTTCTCGCCCCAGCCGATCGGCTGCGCCAGCTCGTACTTGCCCGCCAGGACCATCCCGGGGGGCAGCGAGTTCGGGTTGAACGGGGGGCGAGGGTGCACGTCGCCCCGAGGATACCAAGCTCACGCCCCCCGAGAAGCCACCGCGAGCATTTGCCGTATCCTGGCTTCGTGAACCGGGTCCTCCTCGCGGTCGCGCTGATCGTCGCCTCGCCGGCGATCGCGGCCGCGCAGGACCTCGAGCCCGACCCCATCCCGAGCCCCGACGAGCCGTCCGACGAGGACCTGATCCGGTGGGCGTCGCGCGAGGTCGGGCGGCAGGCGGGGCGCTCGATCGGCGAGCACCCGCCGGTCCCGCCGGACCCGTACCTCGGCACCGGAGCCGGCCCCGAGCTGCATTTGCCCGACGAAGAGGGCCGCCTCGTGCTGCGCCTGCTCGCCGAGACCGGCGGCGGTCTGCTCGGCGTCGGCGCCGGGGGCGGCCTCGGCGCGCTGTTGGTGTGGGCCTTCAACGAGGGGAACGCGAGCCCGGACGCGCTCGCGATCGCGTGGGGGGCGGCGGTGATCCTGGGATCCCTGGGGGTCACTGGCGGCGTGACCCTCACCGCGGACTGGATGGGCGGCCGCGGCAATTTCGGGCACGCGTTCCTCGGTCAGCTCGTCGGCGCGGTCGCCGCGCTGCCGCTCGTCGCGCTGGGCCTGGCCAACGATTCACCGGCCCTCGCGCTCGTCGCGGCGGGCCTGCTGCCGCTCGCGGGCGCGATCCTGGGCTACGAGATCGGCCACATGGACCGCGCGGGCGCGGGGGGCCCGACCGCCTATGTGGTGCCCACGATGAACGGAGCGCTCGCAGGAGTGGCGGGGCCGCTTCCCTGATTGCTACGCTGCGGGCCGAGCGGGGAGTCCAGATTGTCGTCGTTGCCGGACCGCCTGATCGGCGGGCGCTACAAGGTCGTACGCAAGCTCGCCGAAGGCGGCATGGGCGAGGTGTTCGAGGCGCAGCACAACCTCTCGAAGAAGAAGGTCGCGCTGAAGATCCTCTTCCCTCACATCGGCAAGGACGAGGCGGCCCGGCAGCGCTTCCTGCGCGAGGTCAGCGCGCCCGCGCAGATCGGGCACGAGGGGATCGTCGAGGTCTACGACGCGGGCTTCGACACGCAGGACGGCTCGCTCTTCGTCGCGATGGAGTTCATCGACGGCGAGCCCCTGCGCGATCGCCTCGCCAAGGGCGGCGTCAGCCTCGACCAGCTCCTCGACTGGTTCGAGGAGATGCTCGACCCGCTCGCCGCCGCGCACCAGGCCGGGATCGTCCACCGCGACCTCAAGCCCGAGAACGTCATGCTCCAGAAGAAGCGTGACAAGGAGATCATCAAGCTCCTCGACTTCGGCATCGCGCGCGACCTCGACAGCTCGAAGGACAACGTCACCCACACCGGCATCGCGATGGGGACGCCGCACTACATGGCGCCCGAGCAGGCGATGAGCGCGAAGGGCGTCGCGCCCGCGGCCGACGTGTGGGCGATGGGCGTGATGCTCTACGAGGCCCTCTGCGGCCGCCCCCCGTTCGACGGCGAGACGCCGAGCGCCATCGTCGTGCACGCGTGCACCGCGGCCCACGCGTCGCTCAGCCAGGTCGCGCCGCACGTCCCGCCGCCGCTCGCCGCCTTCGTCGATCGCTGCCTCGAGAAGGACCCGAAGAACCGGCCCCACACCGCCGGCGCGATGCTCGCGGAGCTCCGCCAGGTGCGCCAGCAGCTCCGCGGCGGCGCCCCCATCGCCCCGATCGGCGGCGGCTACCAGCAGACCGGCCCGATGGGCGGCCCCACGCCCTACCCGACCGCGCACCCGAACACGCCGATGCCCACCCCGACGGGGACCGCGGTGCTGCCCGTCTCGCAGATGCCCGCGCCCGGCGGCTACGGGACGCCGCCGCCGACCGGCGGCGGTTGGGCCTCGCCCGCGCCCGCCTCGAGCCCCGGCTACATGACGCCGCCGCCCGGCTCGTACGGCACCCCGCCGCCGTCCGGCGGTGGCTTCGCCACGCCGGCCCCCACCGGCGGCGGCTTCGGGACGCCGGCTCCGTCGTCGGCGCCCGGCGGCTACGGCACCAACCCCGGCTACCCGTCCTCCCCCGGCTTCGGCTCGGGCGGGGCCTACGCCACCTCGGCCCCCGCCGGGTACGCGCCCGCCGCGTCGAGCGGCGGCGGCGGCGGCGGGATGGCGATGGGCATCGTCGCGGCCGTCCTCGTGGGCGGCATCGTCCTGGTCGGCGGCGGCATCGCGGGCGCCGTCTACCTCCTCTCCGACGACGACGGCGGCGACGATCCGGCCTGGTCGAGCACCGGGAACGTGTCCCTCGCGACCGACATCCCCTCCGGCGAGCTCATGGTCGACGGCTCCTCGCGCGGGACCGTCACCAACGGGCAGACCCTGCGCGTCGAGCAGGGCGCCCACCGCTTCGAGCTGCGCGAGGGCGGGGTCGTGGTCGCCGACGGGACCCTCACCGTCCAGTCCGGCCAGGAGCACACGATCACGCTCAACCGGACCGCGCAGCCGCAGGACCCGAACGCGATGATCCCGGGCAACGTGCAGACCATCAACGGTCAGCTCCGACCCGGCGACACGCAGCTCCCGGACGGCAAGTACTACGACACGTACACGTTCAACTGGACCAGCGGGTCTCGCATCCGGGTCGACATGGACTCGGGCTACATCGACACCTACCTGATCCTGCGCTCGCCCGCGGGGATCGAGCAGTCCAACGACGACCGCGGCGACGGCACGCTCAACAGCACGATCGACGTCACGCTCTCCGAGACCGGCCAGTACACCCTCACGGCCACGACGTTCTCACCCAACACCACGGGTGACTACACGCTGACCGTGCGCGCGCCCTGATCGCCTCGTGACCCCCGAGAGCCCCAGCGACCCGCCGCTGCGCTTCGCCTGGACCGCGGCGGGCCCGTTCGCCTTCACCGACGAGGGCGCGGGTCCGCCGCTCGTGCTGGTCCACGGGCTGCCGGGATCGTCGCGCGACTTCCGCTGGCTGTGCAGCGCCCTCGGACACGACGTGCGCTCGATCCGCGTGGAGCAGCCCGGCTTCGGGCAGACGCCGTGGACCACCGAGTCGGGCACCACCCTCGCGCACCGCGCGCGCTTCGTCCTCGAGGCCGTCGACGCGCTCGGCGTCGATCGCTTCCGCGTGCTCGGTCACTCCATCGGAGGTCCCGTGGCGATGGCGGTGGCGGCGCGCGCGGCGGCGCGGTGCGACGGGCTCGCGCTGATCGCGTCGGTGGGCCTGCACCCGCACCGCCTCGCCCGCCGCACGCCGCGGCGCCCCGAGCTCGCCCGTCCGCTGACCTGGCGGCCCGTGCAGCGCCTCGTCCTGCCGGAGCTGCGCCGGGGCTTCGCGCGGGCCGGGTTCCCCGCGAGCACCCCCGAGGGCGAGATGATCCAGTGCACCCGCGTCTTCGGGAGCCTCGACTTCGCGCACAACCGCGCCGCCGCCTTCGGCGTCCGAGCGCCCTCGCTGATCGCGTGGGCCGAGGACGACGCGCTCGTCGAGCCCGCGATCGGGCTCTCGCTCTCGCAGGTGCTCCCCGACGGCCCGCGCCTCCCCTTCGCCACGGGCGGCCACAACATCCAGAAGACCCGCGCGGTCGAGCTCGCCGACGCGCTGCGCGCCTGGATGCGAATCCCGACGGCCTGACCGCGCGAGGATCCCGCATACTCGCGGAATGGGCGTCCGCGACTTCATTCAGAGCGGGGTCGGGCAGATGTCCGTGGCGCGGCCCTCCGATGGCCTCCGCCACATCACCTGCCCGTACCGCATGGGCTCGCCGCCGGTGTTCTCGCAGCTCAGCGTCGAGGGGACCGAGGCGGCGGTGTTCTTCCGTCACGGTCAGGTCCTCGGCGTCCTCGGGCCGGGGCGCCACTCGCTGTCGGCCACCGGCACGCCCTTCCTCGAGACGGCCAAGAGCACCGACGGCCAGCGCTACGAGTGCGACGTCATCTTCGTCACTACCGCCGCCACGCGCCTCGTCCTCGACGGATCGGTCGGCGAGCTCACCGACGTCTCGGGTCGCAGAGTGGAATTCTTCTTGCTCGGCGCGGTGACCGTCTCGACCAGCAACCCCGCGGCGGTGGTCGCCCAGGGCGTCGGCGTCGGCGGCAGCGGTGACTCTTTCGACCGCATGGTCGTGCAGCGCGCGATGCAGGGCGTCCGGCAGCGGCTCCCCTACGTGCTCGAGCACGGCCTCGCGAGCCCGAGCGATCTGACCACGGTCGGGCCGGCGCTGCTGAACGCGGGCCGGGCCGATCACCTCGGCCTCGCGCCCACCGGGCTCGAGCTCCGCGCGGTCGAGGTGAGCCGGCTGGTGTCCCGCGAGAACCGGCCCCCGGCCGGCGTGGAGGCGTCGCAGCGGCGCGCCGAGGCGGCCGTGGACGAGGCGCTCCCGACCCACCAGTCGTGCCGGTTCGGGGCGGCGCGGCTGCCCGTCTGGGACACCGCCCACGAGATGGAGGCGCACGTCAGCGTGGTCGGCTACTTCGAGGGCGACCCGATCGGCGGCGAGCACCAGGCCTGGCTGAAGGAGACGATGATCGGGTCGATCCGTCAGGCGCTCGGGACCTGGACGGGCAGCGTCCTCGACCTGCCCGGCAAGGCCGACGAGTGGGCGCGCTACGTGACGCAGGTCGTCGCTCCGCAGCTCGCGCACCGCGCCAAGCTCCGCGGGCGCGTGGTCATCGAGGGCGTCGAGATCGACCCGCAGGAGGTCGCGGAGCTCAAGCGCCGGCGCGGCGCGAAGCTCGTCGGGCGTCCCTGGTAGCTCTCGATCGATCGTATCGGTGACTCTTGCCTGAGTTACTCGCGGTGCTACATGCACCGACATGCGACCCGCTGGTCTTCTGCTCGCGCTCGGCCTCGTGGCCTGCGCCGTCCCTTCGGAGCTCGATCACGCACCCGCGCCGCTGCTCGGGGCGGCCGACGGCACCGACTCCGCGGACCGCTCCTGTCAGGTGATCCTGCGGACGCTCCGCCGCGCCGCCGAGGCGGACGGCCGGCCCGCGACGCTCTGCGCCGACGGGATGTGCTGGCTCTCGTTCGACGCGACGGTGGACGTCTCCGACGCGGCGATCGCCGACGGCGGCGTGCCCGAGGTGCTCTTCCGCGACCCCGACGGGGCCGACGGTTGGCTCGCCTCGACCGACGCGCGCCCGGTCGCGGGCGCCGAGAGCGGCTTCAGCCGCTTCGTGGTCCGCTTCGGGCGCGGCGCGATCCGCGACGGGATGACGGCCACCGCGCTGAGCCGCGCGCGCCTCGAGGTCATCGCGTACCTGCGCGCGCCGAGCGGCAGCCGCGTGTTCGACCACAACGAGCGCCCCGGCGACTTCGACGATCTCGTCGTCCACGGGCCGAGCCAGTTCGCGTTCGACTCCGACCCCGCGATCTGCCTCGCCGCCGCCGCGCCCTCCGCGGACGCGACGATCACCTTCGACGCGGCGTTCGGTCACTCCGTCGAGGGCGCGCTCGTCCGAGGCGGGACGCTCGCGATCGACTACGACCCGGCGCGGCTGCCCCAGTGCATCGGCGACAGCTACATGGCCCGCCGCGCGTGGGACACGCTCGCGTGGGTCCGCGTGCTCCCGAGCGGCGAGGTGCTGCCCTACCAGTCGGTCATCGCGTGCGACGACGAGCGCTGCGACGCGCCGCGCGGGCGCCCCGCGCGCTTCGACCTGCCAGCCGACGCGGAGGCGGTCGAGCTGTGGTTCAGCACCTCGGGCCGGTCCTGCGGCGTCCACTACGACAGCGACTTCGGCCGCAACTACAGGTTCGACATCCAGCGCCCGGTGGGCTGGGTCGGCGGCCTCGTCGCGAAGATCTCCCGCGCCGGCGGCGCGCCGTGCGAGGGCGCCGAGGCCTTCGACGTGGACGGCTCGGTCGGCTTCGGGACCTGGGCCCGCACGCGCTCGATCACGAGCCACGTCTGCTTCCGCGTGTGGTCCGAGGGCGTCACCGATCACGACGATCCGGCGCTCGCCTCCGCGGTCCAGGCGTCGCTCGCCTGCACCTGGGACGGCGAGACCGAGGCCCGCCACCACGGCGTGACGTTCGACGCGCGGGTCGGCAACGACGCGCGCTATCGCGCGGACCTGCGCGGGCTCGACCCGTTCGCTTCGTACCGATGCCCCGAGGTCCCCACGACCCGCGAGGGCGACTACGAGGTGGCCGGCGCCTCGTGCGTGATCGAGGTCAACGGCGCGTCCTGGGGTGAGCTCCGCCTCGCGTTCTCCGACTACCCGGACAACGCGTGGCGCGCGGCCAACTGCGCACCCTGAACGCTCGCGAGGTCAGAGGAAGAACGCGATCACCGCGAAGTGCGTCGCGGCCGCGGCGACGACGAAGGCGTGGAAGACCTCGTGGTAGCCGAACCGGCCGGGCCACGGGTTGGGCCGCTTGAGCGCGTAGGCGACGGCGCCGACCGAGTACAGCACCCCGCCGAGGACGAGGAGCCCGAGCGCGGTCCAGCCGAGCGCGTCGGCGATGTGCTGCATCGCGGGCACCCCGGACCAGCCGACGACGACGTAGACCACCGCGCGGACCCACTTGGGCGCGCCGACCCAGAGCATCGTGATCGCGAAGCCCGCGGCGGCCGTCCCGAACGCCAGGTAGAAGAGCCAGTCGAGCCCGCGGCCCTCGAGGCCGAGGACGAACAGCGGCGTCTCCGTGCCCGTGATGAGCACGAAGATCATCGCGTGGTCGAGGCGGCGCATCCACGCGTACCAGGCGCGTGACCAGCTCACGCGGTGGTAGAGCGCGCTCGTGCCCATCAGCCCGACGACGCTGCCCAGGAACACGATCACCGGCCAGCTCACCGCGTCGTGATCGAGCGAGAGCAGCAGCGCGCCGGCGGCGAGGAACCCGAAGAACCCCCAGACGCAGAGCATCCCGCGGAGGCTCGGTCGATCCGCTTCGGCGACGGCGCTCGCGGCCATACCTCATGGATACCGTCGCCGAGCTCCGCCGTCCGTCACCGAACGGTCATGGTTTGGTCTGCGCTAGCGCGCCGCGGCGACCTGGGCGCGCTGGGCGCGCTTGGAGTACTCGGCGAGCTTCTCGGGCGAGAACTTCACGAGCCGGCGCTTGAAGAGCGCGATGATCTCTTCCTTGCTCCGGGGCTCCTCGCGCAGCTCCACGAAGTGGTCCGCGAGGGTGTCGTAGCGCTTGAGCATCAGGAGCACCCACACGAGGAAGAAGTCGATGCCCTCGAAGATGATGGCGTCGTTCTTCACGTACTCGTCGAGGTTCTCCTCGAGCTCGTCGACGTGGTCGGTCCAGTGCCGGTTCGCGACCAGGTGGTGGCTGATGTGATAGCCGTCGTTGAAGCAGCGGCGGTTGTAGCGGCTGTTGATGCAGGTGATGGACGACTTGTGGTCGTTGTCGGGCTCGTCGGGGTCGACGAACGCGTGCTGGCCCCAGTTGCCCGCCATCATCAGGACGCGGATCGCGACGAACGGGATGACGAACACCGCGAGCGTCGCCGACGGGTTGACGAAGCTCATCCCGACGCAGAAGGCGATGAAGCCGAGCTCGCCGACCAGCATCTTGCGAAGGACCGTGTAGCGCTTCTTGCGAAGCTGGTACGCGGCCATCTCCGGCATGATGAAGAAGAAGAAGCGGAAGAAGTACTTCAGCCAGTCGATGAGGCTGTCCCGCTGGTAGCTCATCGTCGACGAGAGGTCGTCCGGCAGGTTCCCCTCGGCGTGGTGCATCGTGATGTGGTGGACCTCGTAGGTCCACGGCGACTGCCCACAGAACGGCCCGAGGATGAACGGGACCCACTGGTTGAAGATCTTGTACTTGCGCTTGAAGAGCTTCCGGTGGCTCGTGTTGTGGAGCATCAACATGTACTTGTCGACGAACACGAGGAACACGAGGGCCCAGTAGATCGGGGCCATCCACCACCGGAAGAAGCCGGGGACGTAGAGGAGCGCCGCGCTCGGCAGGATCGCGAAGGTCATCTGGAGCGCGAGCCACACGAAGGGCAGGTCGCGCTCGTCGTTGATGAGCGTGAGGAAGAAGCGCTCGAACGCGTTGCGGTCGGCTTTGGGCGTGAAGCGCGGGTCGGTGATCGCTGCGAGCGGCCGGGACATGGGTGCCGGCAACCTGTCAGAGCTTGGCGCCGAGGGCAAACCGCTGCGGTTTGAAGTCTCACGGACCCGCGCGCGGGAATTCAGGCCGTCGCGAGGCGCTTCGCGGTCTCGGGGGCCTCCGTGAACGAGCGGCGGACGGCGTAGGCGAGGATCGCGAGCGAGCCGGTGGGGATGACCGCGAGCACCCAGGGCAGCGGGTTGATGCCGCGCGTCTTCGCGTCCTTCCACATCCAGCGCATCGCGAAGCTCGCCGCGATGCAGAGGTCGACCGAGATCTGGACGCCCCACGGGTTGGCGAAAAGCTCGGCCATCTGCTCGCTGCTCGAGCCGGTGACGGCGGCCCACGCGGTGAGCGCGGTGAAGTCGAGGAGCAGGACGACGAGACCGATCTTCTTGAGCATTTCCATGATGTTGTGCCTCCTGGGTCCCTCCCTCAGCAGGCTCCGTACCAACCGCCGCCGAGCGCCCTCGGGGGCCCCCGTGCGGCGCTGGCGCAACGACGCGCCGGGCGGCGTTGCAGCCGCGCAACGTCTCGGGCCGTCCGGTCCGAGCGCCCCCGTGGCACGGCCGCTGCCTTATCCTCGGGTATGCGTCGCTGGGACCTCTACGGGTTCGTCGCCGGCTTCGGCGTGGCCGCCTTCGACCTGGGCACGTTCGCGTGGGCGGGCCTCGACGTGGGCTCCCTCACCGCCTCCGGCGCGGGCTGGGGTGTGCTCGTCGGCTTCGTGCTCGGCTACGGCCTGTTCGGCTTCGTGTGCGGGCGCCTCTACCTCGCGCGCCTCCGCTCGAAGGCCGACGCCGACCGCATCGCCCAGCAGCTCGCGGCGCTCGAGGAGAGCCGCGCCCGGCTCCTCCAGTCCGAGAAGCTCGCGGCGCTCGGCCGGCTCGCGGCGGGGATCGCTCACGAGGTCCGCAACCCGCTCGGGGTGATCCGCGCGTCCGCGTCGATGGTGCAGGAGGCCTTCGAGGGCGGCACCG
This sequence comes from Sandaracinaceae bacterium, assembly GCA_020633195.1. Lineage (GTDB taxonomy): Bacteria > Myxococcota_A > Polyangia > Polyangiales > Sandaracinaceae > JACKEC01. The sequence goes on from JACKEC010000026.1 coordinate 22,696, forward strand.
ACGATCACCGCGCGTGCGAGCTCATCACCGACGAGATCGACAGGCTCGACGGCCTGATCGGCGCGCTGCTCGCGTTCGCGAAGCCGGCCCGCATGGCGCTCGCCCCGACCGAGCTCGACCCCGTGATCGAGCGCGCGGCGACGCTCGCGAAGGAGGCCCGCGGGGTCACCGTCGAGGCGGGCGTCGACCCGGGTTGGCGGGTCCGCGCCGACCCGGATCTGCTCACGCAGCTCCTGCTGGGGTTCTTCGTGAACGCCTCCGAGGCGGGCGCGACGAGGGTCGCCGTGCGAGGCACGCGGGCGAAGGACGCGATCGAGCTCGAGGTCGCCGACGACGGCGCGGGGATCGCCGAGGCGGACGAGGCGCGGGTCTTCGAGCCGTTCTTCACGACGAAGGACACCGGCACGGGGCTCGGGCTCTCGATGGCGGCGCGCATCGTGGAGGCCCACGGCGGCGCGATCGAGGTGGTCCAGCGCCGCGGGCTCGGCGACGACGGCCGCGGCGCGTGCTTCGCGATCCGGCTGCCCGTCGAGGGGCCGACCGTCGTGACGGAGGCCGCGTGAGCGCGAAGATCGCGGTGCTCGACGACGAGCCGCGGATGGTCGAGATCGTCTCGATGGTCCTGCGGCGCGACGGCCACGAGGTCGTCGGCTTCACGGAGCCGGCGACGCTGCTCGCCGCGCTCGACGCCGAGCCGGTGGACCTCTTGATCACGGACCTGCGCATGCCCGGGCTCGACGGCGTCAGCGTGCTCGAGCGCGCGAGAGAGAAGCTGCCCGGCCTGCCGGTGATCCTGTTCACCGCGCACGCGACGGTGTCGACGGCGATCGAGGCGATGAAGAAGGGCGCGTACGACTACGTGCAGAAGCCCTTCGACAACACGGAGCTCAAGGCGCTCGTCGCGCGCGCGCTCGACCACGCGTGGCTCCGCAGCGAGAACCGCTACCTCAAGGCGCCGGGCGCGCCGCCGATCGTGGCCGAGAGCCCCGCGATGAAGCAGGCGCTGTCGATGGTCCGCCGCGTCGCCGCGAGCCGCAGCACGGTGCTCGTGACGGGCGAGAGCGGGACCGGCAAGGAGGTGATCGCCCGCGCGATCCACTACGGCTCCGGGCGCGCGGAGGCGCCGTTCGTGGCCCTCAACGTGAAGGCGCTGAGCGAGACGGTGCTCGAGTCGGAGCTGTTCGGCCACGTCGCCGGCGCGTTCACGGGCGCGCGCGGCGACAAGCCGGGGGTGTTCGAGCGCGCCGACGGCGGGACGCTCCTGCTCGACGAGATCGGGGAGGTGTCGGTCGACTTCCAGGCCAAGCTCCTGCGCACGCTGCAGGAGCGCGAGGTCCAGCCCGTCGGCGGCACCGAGCCGCGGCCCGTCGACGTCCGGCTCGTCGCCGCGACGCACCGCGACCTCGAGGCCGACGTGCGCGCGGGTCGCTTCCGGGAGGACCTCTACTTCCGGCTCGACGTGATCCGCATCCACCTCGCGCCGCTGCGCGAGCGCCGCGAGGACATCCTCCCGCTCGCGCGGGCGTTCCTCGCGCGGCTCCTCGCCGAGGAGCGCCGCGAGCTGCGAGGCTGGAGCCCCGAGGTCGAGGCGTGGCTGCTCACCCACGACTGGCCGGGCAATGTGCGCGAGCTGCAGAACGTGATCGAGCGCGGCGCGATCCTCGCGCTCGGCGATCGCATCGAGCTGTCGGACCTCAAGCCCGGCGCGACCGCCGACGCGCCCGCGGGCGCGACGAAGAGCCTCGCCGAGCTGCTCGACCTCGCGACCGCCGAGCACATCCGTCGCGTGCTCGAGGAGGTCGACGGCAAGCGCGTGGAGGCCGCCAAGCGGCTCGGGATCGAGCGCACGACGCTGTACCGGCTGATGCGCAAGCACGGCCTCGACTGAAATTCGGGACGCCGCGCCGCTGCGCGCGCTATGGCTGCGTCGTGCGTCGCGTCGCTCTCGCGCTGTTCCTCGTCGCCTGCGGTGGCTCGCCGCCGCGGATGGCGACGCTCGATCTGCCCGACGAGGAGGACGAGGACGCGGGCCCGCGGATCGCCGGCATCGAGCTGCCGCGCTTCCCGGTCGACGTGGAGCCGGACGACTCGGAGCTCGTCGAGGGCTGGGCGCTCACCGAGCAGGCGCTGACGATGCCGGCTCCGCGGCCGCCGACGGGCGAGGAGTGGGAGGTCGAGACGTGGGCCGACGACGCGCTCGGCGACTGGATGCAGCGCCGCGCGGCCGCGATCGCGGAGGCGCAGCGGTCGCTCGAGGAGGCCCGCCAAGGCCGCGCGGATCAGAGCGTGGTCGCGTCGTTGTTGCTGGGGCTCGCGTACTCGCGCTTCGCGATGGACCTGCGCGGCCTCGAGGTGCCCGAGGTGTTTCGCGACGACCCCGAGCGCGCGACCGCCTACCGAACCGCGATGGAGGCGGCGGCCCGCCCGCTCTGGGAGCGCGCGCTCGACGCCTTCGGGAGCTGCGCGTCGGTCGCGACGCGGGCGCCGGCCCACAGCCTCGACCAGTTCCGACGCCGCTGCGACCGCGAGGGTCGCGAGGCCGCCGCGATGCTGCCCGACCGACCCGACGCGGACGACGACGACGACGACGAACGCTGATCAGGTCGCGAGGCGCCGGCGCGCGAAGCGCACGTGCATCACCGCCGCGGCGAGGAACGCGGGGGCCCACACGACGAGGAAGCCGAAGAAGGCGAACGAGAAGCCGCCGGGCAGGTGACCGGTGTAGGGCGCCGTGGACGACTCGACGTCGCCGAGGAGCCGACCCAGCGCGGGACCGAAGCCCTGGAACGCGCCCCACCAGGAGAACGCGGCGAGGAAGAGCATGGCGAACCGATGCTGCGCGACGCCGGGGGCCATGCGCCCGGTCGCGATCGCGGCGCCGGCGAAGGTGGCGATCATCCAGAGCGCGCCGGTCCACGGGTTGAAGCGCGCGATCACGACGCCGGCGCCGAGGAGCGCCGACGCCACGACCGCCCAGGGCAGCGCGCGCTCCCAGCTCGGGCGTGGGCGCCGGTCCCGCGGGTCGCGGGCGACGCGAGCGAGGTAGAGGATGCAGACCGCGGCGACGAGGAAGCCGATGCGCGCGGGGATCGAGCTCGGCGTCGCGGAGCCCGCGTACTGCGTGTGGTTCTCCGTGAAGAAGAAGGTGAGCCGGGTGACGTCCACGACGATCCCGCTGAGCGCCGTCGCGACCATGAGCCGGACGAACGCCTTGCCCCACGCGAGGTGGACGCGTCGCCCCTTCTTCGCGGCGAGCGCGACGACGCCGGCCACCACCGCGCCGCCGCCCGCGAGCGCGTGCAGCGTGACCAGCGCGATGAACGCGTAGTCGAAGCCATCGCTCCCGTAGACCACGGGCTTGTCGAGCAGCAGCGTCTCGTGCACGGCCGTGCGCAGACCCTACGGCCCCGGGGGACTAGCCGAAAGTCCCCGCGTGGACGCGCGCGTCGTCGGTCAGCTCGGGGTGGAAGGTCGCCGCGACGAGCGCGCCCTGTCGGATCAGCACCGGGTCGTCGCCGAGGCGCGCGAGCACCTCCACGCTCGACCCGAGGCGCGTGAACCGTGGCGCCCGGATCAACACCAGCGGGGTCCCGTCGTCGGCGACCGCCTCGGCGCTGTGGAGCTGTCGCCCGTAGGCGTTGCGCTCGAGGTCCGCGTCGAGCCAGCCGCGGCGCGACGCGAGGATCGCGCCGGCGCAGGTCGCGAGGACCGGCGCGCCGGACGCGACGAGCGCGTCGAGGGCGGCGGCCAGCTCGGGCGTGAGCAAGCGAGCTTGCGCCGTGCTCTCGCCTCCGGGCAGCACGATCCCGTCGAGCCCGTCGACGTCCTCGGCGCCGCGCACCTCGACCGTCTCGTGCCCGAGCGCGGCGAGCACCGCGACGTGCTCCCGGAACGCGCCCTGCAGCGCGAGCACGCCGACCCGCATCAGTGGCCTCGCTGCGCGAGCTGATCGGCCGCGGTCAGCTTGCTGGTCTCGGTCCCGCGCATCGCCTCGCCGAGGCCCGTGGAGATCTCCGCGAGCCGCTTCGGGTCCTGCCAGTGGGTGACCGCCTCGACGATCGCGCGCGCCCGCTTCGCCGGGTCGCTCGAGAGGAAGATCCCGCTGCCCACGAACACCGCCTCCGCGCCGAGCGACATGCAGAGCGCGGCGTCCGCCGGCGTCGCGATCCCGCCCGCCGCGAACTGCGGGACGGGCAGGCAGCCGTCGGCCGCGACCGAGCGCACCAGATCGAGCGGCGCGGCGAGGGCCTTGGCCTCCGCGAAGAGCTGCGCGGGCTCCATCCCCTGCAGCCGGCGGATCGCGCTGCGCACCTCGCGCAGGTGCCGGACCGCCTCGCTGATGTCGCCGGTGCCGGCCTCGCCCTTGGTCCGGATCATCGCGGCGCCTTCGCCGATCCGGCGCAGCGCCTCGCCCAGATCCGTGCAGCCGCACACGAACGGGACGTCGAAAGCCGTCTTGTCGATGTGGTGGTGCGGATCGGCGGGCGTGAGCACCTCCGACTCGTCCACGAAGTCGACCTCGAGCGCCTCGAGGATGCGCGCCTCCATCGTGTGACCGATGCGGCACTTGGCCATGACCGGGATCGTCACCGCCTCCTGGATGCTGCGGATCATGGCCGGGTCCGAGGCGCGCGCGACGCCGCCGTCGGCGCGGATCTGCGCCGGCACACGCTCGAGGGCCATCACCGCGGCCGCGCCGGCCTCCTCGGCGATGCGGGCCTGGTCGGCGTCGACCACGTCCATGATCACGCCGCCTCGCAGCATGCGGGCGAGGCCCAGCTTCGTCGTCCAGGTGTTCTTCTCCATCGTCTCTTCCTCTCTCGATCTCGATCTCGCAAAAGCTCGGGCGGAGCGCCGCGTCACACCATGTCGACCACGGGCCCCGAGCGGTCGCCGCCCATCGCCGCCTCGATCGCCGCCGCGATGCGGACCGCGCCTTCGCGCAGCCGGTCCTCGGGCTCCCAGCAGAAGTTCAGGCGCACGCCCGGGTGGGTGGCGTCGTCGGCCGCGTAGTGGTGCCCCGGCGCCACGAGCACCTTGCGCCGCTTGCCCTCCTCGAGGACCCGCTCCGGGTCGACGTGGTCGGGCAGCTCGAGCCACAGCGAGAGCCCTCGCGTCGGCCGCTGCCACGTGATCTCGGCGGGGAGCCGCGCGCGCAGCTCGGTCAGCAGCGCGTCGCGCCGCGCGCGGTACGCGGGCTGGATGCGGTTGAGGTGCGCCACGAGGTAGCCGCGGTCGAGGAACTCGGCGAGCGCGAGCTGGTTGATCGCGGAGCAGCCGAGGTCGGTCGTGTGCTTGAGCGCGACGAGGTGCGGCTTCAGCGACGGGGGCGCGACCACGTAGCCGATCCGGAGCGCGGGGATCAGGCGCTTGCTGAAGGTGCCGACGTGCAGGACGTCCGGGTCGAGCGCGCGCAGGGCCGGCGGCAGCGGGGCGTTCTCGAGCTCGAGGTCCGCGGCGTAGTCGTCCTCGATGACGGCGACCTGCGCGTCCCGCGCCCACGCGAGCACCGCGCTCCGCCGCGCGCGGCTCATGCACGCGCCGGTCGGGTTGGCGTGGTTCGGCATCAGGTAGAGCACCTTGGGCCGACGCGCGCCGAGGCGGCGCAGCGCGTCGAGGTCCGGTCCCTCGCCGTCGTTCGGGACGCCGACCACGTGCGCGCGGCTCGCCGCGAAGACCTGCAGCGCCCCCGCGTAGGTCGAGGCGTGGGTGATGACGACGTCGCCCGGGTCGAGGAGCGCGCGGGCGATCAGGTCGAGGCCCTGCTGCGAGCCCGTCGTGATGAGCACGTCCTCGACCGGCGCGGGCACGCCGCGGCGCGCGAGGTCCTCCACGACGCGGGCGCGCAGCGAGCGGAAGCCGTCCTTCGGCGCGTAGCCGAGGACCTTGTCGGCGCTGCCGCGCAGCACGTGGTCGAGGCAGCGCCGGTAGAGCTCGAGGGGCAGCAGCTCCTCGGGCGGCTGCATCTTCGTCAGGTCGATCACGTCCCGCGGGCCGGGCGCGCGCCGGTAGCGCAGGAACCGCCGGATCGGCTCGCTGCGAGCGGCCTCGCTCAAGAGCGAGCTCCACGGCAGCGCGCGCTCGGTCGGGGTGTCGACGGAGGCCGCCTCGCCGCGCCACGCCTTCACGAAGGTGCCGCGACCCACCGTCGAGGAGAGGAAGCCCGCCGCCTCGAGCTCAGCGTAGGCGCGCACCACCGTGTTGCGGTGGGTGCCGAGCTCCGACGCGAGCGCGCGGGTCGGAGGCAGCCGGTAGCCCTCCGGGAACGCGCCCGTGCGGATGCGCGACGCGATCTGGTCGAAGATCTGCTGATACATCGGCGCGCCCTCGGGCCGCACCGTCACCCCGATGTCCTGCATGGACCTTTCTTTGGACCAATTCGGTGGCCCAATCAACGGCCGCCCGGCGATCCAAAGGGAAACAACTAGACCAATGTGCCTCTGGCGGCGCGGTCATTGGTCCAATAGTGCGCTACCGGCCTAGACCAATCGGCGCCGGACGAGCCCGCCCAGGAGGAGCGCCAGCATCCAGAGGCTCGCGCCGCCGGGCCGCGCGGCGTGGCAGCCGCAGCCATCGGACGTCCCCTCGGGCCCGGCGTCCGCGCCGACCGCGCTCGCGTCGCGGCCGCTGATCGAGCCGCCGTCGGTCCCGGGCGGCACGGCCGCGTCCACCGACCCCATCGGGCCCGCGTCGGCGCTCGGGACGCCGCCGTCCATCGTGGGCGCCGGGCCGCTCGCGAGCGGCTTGCGCTCGTTGGCGAACGTCCAGCCCGGGTTCGTTCCGTCGCCGAAGGCGTAGGCCCCGACGTCCGCGACGCCCATGCGATCGGTGCGGTTGAAGTCGTCGACGGGCACGTGGGTCGGGTCGCCGCTCGCGATCAGCCCGCCGCCGGCGCGCGGGAACACGTCGTTGGGGATCGTGCCCGAGTAGCTCGCCGCGGTGAGGTCGGTGGCCATCGAGCTCGCCGTGAAGCCGCCGCTGAAGCCCTGCGTGTCCCCCTCGCCGACGTTGCCCGTGATGACCAGCATCGGGTGCGGGTCGCGCACGAAGATCGCGCGCCCGCTCTGCGAGTAGACCGCGTTGTTCGCCACGATCACGGAGCCGGCGACGCCGCGCAGCGAGATCGCGTCGGCCTCCGGCGCGACCACCGTGTTGTGGACGATCACGAGGTTCTGCGGGTCCCCGGCGGCGTGCGGCTGGAACGCCATCCCGCCGTTGCCGCCGCCGCGCAGGACCACGTTGTTCCGGATCGTCGCGTCCGCGGCCCACTGGATCCCCGCGTCGCCGCAGGCCCACACCACGTTGCGCTCCACGAGGTTCGGCGGCCCGTTGCCGAGCGTCGTGTAGCCGAGGATGCACGGGTAGTTCGTGTCGTGGACCACGTTGTCGGCGATCACGCAGCCGTAGCTGCCCTCCTTGAGCTCGATGCCGTCACCCTGCTCCACGCCGTTGTCGGTGTCGTGCACGTAGTTGCCCTGGATCAGGGCGTCGGCGAGGCGGCACGCGTCCCCGTTGCAGCCGAGGTACATGCCCTCGCCGGTGCCGCTCGTGTCGTGGATGTGGTTCCGCAGGATCTGCACGCGCAGGTAGGTCTGGCCGCCGTCGTTCATGCGCAGGCCGACGTCCCCGGTGTCGTGGATCTCGCAGTCCTCGATGGTGAGGTCCTCCGCCGACTGCACCCGCAGCCCCGCCGAGCCGCCCGAGAATTCGAGCCCGCGGATCACCGTGAAGCGCGCGTCGAGGTCCCAGATGTTCTGCCCCGAGTCCTGCCGGAAGTGCGGGCGCGCTCCGTCCGCGGCGCGGATCACGATCGGCATCGCCGCCGTGCCGGCGACGTTCACGTAGAAGCGCTCGTCGATGACGTAGAGCCCGTCCTCGAGGATCACCTCGTCGCCGGGGGACAGCGCGTTGAGCGCCGCCTCCACGTCGTCGGTCGGACCGAGCCGGATCTGCGCGCTCGCCGTCGTCGCCACCAGCCACGCGAGAGCCACCGTCGTCGCCGCCTTCATCCGCCCAGGGTAGGACGTCTCGGTCCCGGCGAGCCAACCTCGCGTCACCGATCCGCGATCTTCCCATCCCGTGGTGATTGCCCCACGATCCGGCCTCGTGGAGATCCCCGACGAGCTCCAGAAGACGGTCGAGGCGGTGCTCGAGCGCATCGGCATCGACGCCGCGACCATCGAGGCCCGGCCGAGCTCCACGATCATCCCCGAGTCGCCGAGCGTCGACACCGGCGGCGAGCGGGCGATCGGGCTGCTCATGGATCTCGACGCGGCGTCGACCATCTCGCGCCGGCTCGAGCTGCACGGGACGATCGGCGAAGGGGGGATGGGGGTCGTCCGGCTCGGCACCCAGCGCACGCTCTCGCGCACCGTCGCGGTCAAGACGCTCAAGAGCGAGATGAAGAGCGAGCGCGCGACGATCAAGCTGCTGCGCGAGGCCTGGGTGACGGGCAACCTCGAGCACCCGAACGTCGTGCCGGTCTACGACGTCGCGCTCGAAGAGGACGGCAGCCCGCTCATCGTCCTCAAGAAGATCGAGGGCACGTCCTGGGACGACCTCATCGACGACGCGCCGGCCGTGAAGGCGCGCTTCAAGGCCGACGACCTCCTCGAGTGGAACCTCCGGATCCTGCTGGCGGTGTGCAACGCGGTGCACTTCGCCCACAGCCGCGGGATCCTCCACCGCGACCTCAAGCCCGACAACGTGATGATCGGGGAGTTCGGCGAGGTCTACCTCGTCGACTGGGGCATCGCGGTGAGCCTGAAGGACGACGGGAGCGGCCGCCTCCCGCTCGCCAAGGACGCCCTCGAGATGGCGGGCACGCCGCTGTACATGGCCCCCGAGATGCTCGGTGGGCCGACGAGCAAGCTCTCGGAGCGGACCGACGTCTACCTCCTCGGCGCCATCCTCTACGAGATCGCGATGGGGCGCCCGCCGCATCAGGGCGACGCGCTGATGAAGCTCGTCGCGCAGATCGTGGACTCGGACCCCGACCTCGACGACGACGTCCCCGAGGAGCTGCGCCGCGTGATCCGCCGCGCGATGGACCCGGACCCCGACGGCCGCTTCGAGAGCGCCGAGCAGTTCCGCCTCGCCCTGCAAGGTTTCTTGCAGCATCGAGACGCGGCGTCGCTGGCCGACAAGGCGGAGGCGCGGCTCGTCGAGCTCGAGGCGCTGCTCGCGCGCGCCGACGAGGACGAGGAGCTCGAGGATCGCGAGCCCATCTACCACCTCTTCGGCGAGTGCCGGTTCGGCTACAAGCACGCGCTCGAGGTCTGGCCCGAGAGCGAGGTCGCGCGCGAGGGCTTGGCCCGCGCGATCGTCGCGATGGTCGAGTACGAGCTCGCGCTCGTGGAGCCCGAGGCGGCGCGGACGCTGCTCGCGGAGCTCGAGTCGGTCCCCGCGGAGCTCGCGGCCCGCGTGGAGGAGGCCCGCACCGCGCGCCGCGCGGAGGAGGCGGAGCTGCGCCGCCTCCAGGAGGACAGCGATCCGTCGGGTGGGCGCCGCACCCGGGCGTTCCTCGGCGTGATCGTCGGCACCCTCTGGAGCGTCACCCCGCTGGCCACCGAGATCTCGATCTGGCTCGGCCACGAGGTCCGGCAGACCCACCTGATGCCGCTCGCGTTCGACGCGCTGTTCCTCGGCCTCCTCACGGGGCTCGGGATCTGGGCGCGGGAGTCGATGACGCGCACGCGCATGAACCGGATCCTCTCGACCGCGGTGTTCCTGGCGATGAGCTCACAGCTCCTCATGCACGGCGTCGACTACCTGTCGGGCAGCACGGACGTGTCGGCGACGTTCCGCCACGAGTTCGTGGTCTGGGCCGCGCTCGCGGCGCTCTGCGCGCCCGCGTGCGACTGGCGCCTCCTCGTCCCCGCGGCGGCCTACGCGGCGGGCTTCGTGGTCCTCGCGTTCTACCCGCGGGCGATGTTCATCGCGCTGGCGCTCTGCAACGAGATCCTCCTCGTGACGATGGTGATGCTGTGGCTGCGCCGCGAGGACATCGCCGCGTTCAACGAGGGGCGCCTCCGTCGCCGGGAGTGGGTCCGCAACCAGGTGCGCCGCCGCATGGCGCGGCGATCCGAGTAGCGTCAGCGCGTCGCGAGGAGCTCGGCGACCGCGTCGTGGAACGCGGGCCGGAGCGCGCGGATCGAGGCGACGTGCTCGCGCCCCGAGAGGGTGCGGTTGGTGAGCAGCGCGACCGCGAGGCGACGGTCGAGGTCGATCCAGAGCGAGCAGCCGGTGAAGCCGAGGTGCCCGTACACGCGCGCGCCGGCGCCGAGCGAGCCGGCGCTCGAGCCGGGGGTGGGCACGTCGAAGCCGAGCGCCCGCGGCGGCCCGTCGGCGGGCTCGATCGCGAGGAAGCGATCCCGCGCCGCGCCGAGCGCGTCCTCGATCCAGGCGTCGTGCGCGAAGTGGGCCAGCGCGCGCGCGGTCCCGAACACGCCGGCGTGGCCGGCGACGCCGCCCATCGCGAACGCGTTGTCGTCGTCGACGCGGCCGGCGTCCGGGACGCGCGGCTGGGGGGGTACATCGAACAACCCTTCTTGCCCCGGCGCGGGCTCGCGCGGGCGGGTCGACCCCGTCGCGAGGACGTGGCGATCGGCGAGCCACGATCGGGGCGCGCACAGATCCACGAAGCCCATGTCGCGGCCCGCGTGCAGCTCGGCGTCGCAGAAGCGGTCGAGGCGCTGCGCGGTCACGACGTCGACGACCGCGCCCAGCGTGATGAAGCCGAGGTCGCTGTAGACGCGGCGGCCCGGCATCTCGAGCCGCGACGCGAGCACGGCGTCGACCACCATCCGACGCGCCGCGGTCCACGCCGCCTCGGACGCTCCTCGGTAGATGGCGCCCGCGCGCGGGTCCGCTATCACCTCCCGGAAGAACGGGCGCCACGCGGGCAGCCCGCTCGCGTGAGCGAGGAGCGCGCGGAGCGTCGCGTCGAACGCCGCGTCGGGCAGGAAGCGTCGGACGGAGTCGTCGAGGTCGAGCTCGCCCCGCTCGACGAGCGTCGCGATCGCCGTCGTGGTGGCGACGACCTTGGTCACGCTCGCGACGTCGAACACCGAGTCGAGGCCGCAGCCGTGCGCGCTCTCGTGGACGACGGCGCCGTCGACGAGGACGCAGCACTGCGCGGCGGGCGGGTCGCCGGCTCGCACGGCGGCCTCGAGGATCGCCTCGACGCTCACGCGGCCTCCGGCGCGGCCGGCGCGTCCGGGTCCCGCGGCTCGGTGATCTCGACCTTGGCGAGCATCAGGATCGCCGGCGCCGCGACGACGACGGAGAGGACCCACAGCGCGGTCCAGCCGATGTGCTCGGTGAGCCACCCCGACCCCATCCCCAGCAACCGCCCGGGGACGGTCATGAGCGAGGTGAGCAGCGCGAACTGCATCGCGGTGAAGCGCCGGTTGCAGATGGTCTGGAAGAACGCGGTGAGCGCCGCCGCGCCCATCCCGCCCATGAAGCTGTCGACGCCGATCCCCACGCCGAGCAGGACGTAGCTCTTGCCGACCGACGCGAGCAGCGCGTACGCGAGGTTCGGCAGCGCCTGCGCGATCCCGAACACGATCATCGAGCGCTTGAGGCCCCACTTCGCGACGAACCCGCTCCCGAGGAGCGCCCCCGCGATCGTGGCGGCGATGCCGACGAGCTTCGCGAGGGTCCCGATCTCGGTGAGCGAGAAGCCCACGTGGCGCAGGAACGGGGTCCGGATCGCGCCGACGAAGACGTCGCCGAACTTGTAGAGCATCGTGATCAGGAGCAGCAGCACCGCCTGGTCGCGCTTGAGGAATTCCCGGAACGGCTCGACGACGGCCTCCGTCATCGACCGCGGCGCGCGCGGCGGCACGTCGACCGGGGGGGCGATGAGCGTGCAGAGGATGCCGATCCCCATCAGCCCGGCGAGCATCCAGAACACGACGCTCCACGGCAGCCGGTCGGCGAGGATGAGCGCGATCGAGCCCGAGGCGATCAGCGCGACGCGGTAGGCCGCCACGAAGATCGCGACGCCGCTGGCGCGCTGCGCCTCGGAGAGCATCTCGGTGCGGTAGGCGTCGACGACGATGTCCTGGCTCGCCGCGGTGAACGCGACGAGCGCCGCGAGCGCGGCCACGAGCGCGGGCTGCTTGGACGGGTCGAAGGTCCCGAGGACGCCGATCAAGACGAGCAAGGCGACCTGACAGACCGCGAGCCACGATCGGCGCCGGCTGAGGAACGGCGGCGAGTAGCGATCGAAGACGGAAGCCCAGAGGAACTTGAGGTTGTAGGGCAGGTGCACGACTCCGCCCCAGAAGCCCAAGGTCGCGAGATCGACGCCGACGTCGTCGAACCAGGCGCTCAGCGTGTCCCCCGCGAGCGGGTTCGGCAGGCCCGACGCGAAACCGAGCCCGAGCATCAGCGCGAGCTTGGGATCGCGGAACGCGTCCCAGAACGAGCCAGGCTTGGACACCGCCGCATCCTGATCCTCCGAGGATCCCCGCCCAACTTTTCCGCCCCCCTCAGGACGCGTCAGGTCGGGCCTTCGCCTCGCAGGTGCACTCCGCGCAGCCGAGGCCGGCGCAGGTACCACAAGTCGTCGTCACGCCATCGCGCAACGCGGCGCGCGCCCGGAAGACGCGCACCGCCGCGTTGTTCGCCGTGATGCCCGCCTCTGCCGCGAAGTCCTTCACTGGGACCTCGTCCACCTCGATGCGCTGCAGCGCCTCGACGTACTCCGGCTTGAGGCCCTCCGCGATCTCGGCCACGCATCGACACACGGCCGCGTGGGTCTCCTCCATCGGCGCGGCGGTCGCGAGCTCGTCGGCGAAGGCCGCCAGGCCCCGCGAGGCGGTGCCCCGCTTGCGCTGCTGATCGACGACCGTGTTCCGGAGGACCCTGTAGAACCAGCCGACCGCGGCGTCCCTGTCGCGCAGGTCGGCCAGCTTGTGGAGGCCCTTGAGGTAGGCCTCCTGGAGGAGGTCCTCGGCCAAGGCCCGATCCCGCGTGCGGCGCTCGATGAACCCGAGGAACTCCTCGTGCCGGGAGGCGAGCTCCGTCGCGATCGCGCGCGCCTCCAGCCTGGCCGTCGTCTCTTCGCTCATCGGACGATCTCCGTACGAGTACTCTGTGGCCAGCGGGCCGCGCGGCGCAACGGGTCGCGGCGCGGCCGCTCACTCATGGGCCCACCGAAGCGGAGTCGCCTCCGGGCCGCCGTCACGTGAGGTCGTACGTCCGCGCCCGAAGCGGGTGAGCCAGAGCGAGCTCGCGAGCACGGAGACGCTCGAGAGGGCCATCGCGGCGCTCGCGTAGACCGGCGACAGGAGCCAGCCCGTGAGCGGGTAGAGCAGCCCGGCCGCGATCGGGATCCCCACCACGTTGTAGGCGAACGCCCAGACGAGGTTCCGCCGGATCGTCCGCATGGTCGCCCGCGCGAGCCGGAGGGCAGTCGGCAGGTTCTCCACGCCCCCGCTGAGGAGCGCCACGTCCGCGGCCGCGAGCGCCACGTCGGCCCCGTGCCCGATCGCGATCCCGACGTCCGCCTGCGCGAGCGCGGGCGCGTCGTTCACGCCATCACCGATCATCGCGACGATCCGGCCGCGGGCCTGCTCGACCTCCACGACCGTGGCCTTCTGGGTCGGGGCGACCTCGGCGATCACGCGGGGCATTCCGAGATCCCCGGCGACCGCTCGGGCGGTGAGCCACCGGTCGCCCGTCACCATCGCGGTCTCCACGCCGAGCGCCTCGACCTCCCGAACGACCCGTGGGGCTTCGGGGAGGGCCCGATCGGTGAGGCCGAGGAGCGCGACCAGGGCCCCGTCGAGCGCCACGAACGTGGGGGTGCGTCCGCGCGCCGCGGTCTCGTCCGCCGCGAGCGCGAGGGCCGCCGTGTCGACGCCCGCGCGCGCCAGCCACTCGCGCGTCCCGACGCGGACGCTGCGACCGTCGACCCAGCCTTCGACGCCGAGGCCAGGCTCGCTCCCGAAGTCCTCCACCTCGGGGAGGGTCGCGCCCCGCTCGAGCGCGCCCGTCACGATCGCGGCGGCGATCGGGTGCTCGCTCTGGGACTCGAGCGCGGCCGCCGAAGACAGCACGATCCGCTCGTCGACCCCTGGCAGCAGCACGATGTCCGTGAGGGTCGGGGTCCCTGCCGTCAGCGTGCCCGTCTTGTCGAAGAGCACGGTCTGGATTCGGCTGGCCGTCTCCAGCACCGCGCCGCCCTTGAACAGGACGCCGAGCTCGGCGCCCCGACCCGTGCCCACCGCGATGGCCGCCGGGGTGGCGAGGCCCAGGGCACACGGACAGGCGATGACGAGCACCGCGACGAACCGCTCGACGGCGGTCGCGATGCCAGCGCCGGTCGGGTCGACGACCACCCAGACCAAGAACGTGAGTGTCGCGATCGCCAGCACGACGGGGACGAAGACCGCGCTGACGCGATCGGCGAGCCGAGCCACGGGGGCCTTGGATCCCTGGGCTTGCTCGACCGCTTGGACGATCCGGGCCAGCGCCGTCTCCGGCCCTACGGAGGTCACGCGGATGGTCAGCGCGCCGCTCCGGTTGATCGTGCCCCCGAAGACGCGATCGCCCGGGGTCTTGTCGACGGGCATGGCCTCGCCCGTGAGCATCGACTCGTCGATGGCCGAGCGGCCGCGGACGACCTCTCCGTCGACAGCGACGCGCTCACCGGGCCGGACGAGGAAGCGATCACCGACCACGAGGCGTTCGATCGGCACCTCCTCCTCGTGCTCTCCGACGAGGCGGCTGGCCGTGGCTGGCGCGAGCGCCATGAGGCCGCGGACCGCGTCGCCGAGGTGGTGCTTCGCGCGCGCTTCGAGGACCTTCCCGATCAGCACGAAGGCCACGATCGCGGCGGCCGCCTCGAAGTACACGTGCGGCGCGGCGCCGTGCGAGTGCGGGAAGACCTCCGGCGCGAGGACCGCGACGGCGGAGTACCCGAACGCGGCGCTGATCCCGAGGCTCACCAGGGTGTTCATGTCCGCGGCGCGGTGGCGCAGCGCGGCCCACGCCAGGCGGTAGAAGCGCCTGCCCGGTCCGAAGATCACCACCGCCGCGAGCGCGAGCTGCACGAAGCGCCCGACGGGTCCGTCGGCCCCTTCGATGGCGCCGTGGGACATCCCGAGGACGAGGAGCGGGATGGTGAGCGAGGTCGCGAACGCCGCGTCGCGGATCAGCCTTCGGAGCTCGGCGCGTCCCGGATCGTCGACGTCACCGCTCGGGTCGTGACTCGTGTCGTCCACGTCGCCGCCCGGCGGCTCGTCGTCCGGGGGATCGAGCGGCGTGGCCCCGTAGCCCGCGTCCTCCACGGCCCGGACGAGCGACCCGACCGGAGTCGTGGGACCGTGGGTGACGGTGGCGCGGTCGAGCGCGAGGTCGACGTGGGCCTCGGTGACGCCCGGGACGGCGAGCAGCGCCTTCTCGATGCGGCGTACACACGAGGCGCAGGTCATTCCGGTGATCGCGAGGCGCGTGGTGATCGGCTCCGGCGCCGTGGTCTGATACCCCGCGTCCTCGATCGCGCGGGCCACGGCCTCGGGGGACGTCCGGGATCCGTCGAAGCGAACCGTGGCTCGCTCGGTCACGAGGTTGACGGAGGCCTGTTCGACGCCGTCGACGGCTTCGATCGCGCGGGTGACGCGCGCCACGCACGAGGCGCAGGTCATGCCGCGGACGGGGAGCTCGGTGAGCTCGGCGGTCTGGGACGGCGGGGGCGATTCGGTCTTCGGTTCGCTCATGTCTCCTCCTCGGGTCTCGGGGGCTCATGGCGAGGACGGGACCGACCCGTGGGCATTACAGCTCGTCAGACCTCGATCTGGTCGGCCGCGAGGCGCGCTGGGTCGGCGGGCCCCACGACGGTGTCGTCGGGGTGCGTGAACCAGCCGTCCGCGTCCGCGTCGTCGGGGTTCTCGCGGACCTTCAGCACGGTGAACATCCCCCCCATGTCGATGTAGGAGAAGGGACCTGGGCCGCCGCGCATGGGGAGGCTGTTCGGCGGGATCGGCATGCGCATCTCGCCCATGCCGCCCATCCCGTTCGCGCCCATCGACATGTAGCCGGGAGCGACTCGACGCATTCGCCGATCGAGCCGCCGGGTGTCGGCGCCGACCATGTTCGGCGCGCCGTGACCCATCTGCGTCATGATGTGGTGCGTCATGTGGCAGTGCATGGCCCAGTCGCCGGGCTCCGTCGGGACCATCTCGATGACGCGGGTGCCGCCGACCGGGACGAGCACCGTCGTCTCCGGGAACTGCGCGCTCGCGGGGACGTAGCCGCCGTCGGTCGCCGTCATGACGAAGTTGAGCCCGTGGATGTGGATCGGGTGGTGATCCATCGGGCTGAGGTTCCCGAGCCGAATGCGCACGCGCTCCCCGACCCCGACGACGAGCGGCGCCGTGGCGGGGAACGACTTGCCGTTGAACGTGAGGACGTTGAAGTCGCCCATCGCGTTGGGGTCCGGTCGCCTCGCGCCGACCTCCATGCGCCACTCGTGCGTGCTCAGGACGAAGTCACGATCGACGCGAGGTCCTCGCGGGCGCCGCGGGTGCACGATGAACATGCCCATCATGCCCAGCGCGATCTGGGTCATCTCGTCGTAGTGCGAGTGGTACATGAACGTCCCCGGGTCCCGGAGATCGAACTCGTAGACCCACGTCTCGCCGCGCGGGATGGGGGCCTGGTTGAGGCCCGAGACGCCGTCCATGCCGTTCGGGAGGATGAGGCCGTGCCAGTGCACGGTGGTCGGCTCGGGCAGCCGGTTGGTGACGTAGATGCGGACGCGGTCGCCCTCGACGGCCTCGATCGTCGGTCCGGGCGTGCCGCCGTTGTAGCCCCAGGCGCGCGCTCGCAGCCCGGGGGCGAACTCGTGGTCGATCTCCTCGGCGACGAGATGACCGACCTTCACACCGTCGCGCACCGTCCACGGCAGCGTGGTCCCGTTGGGGGTGACGACGGCGGGCTGGCCGCCGGGCGCGACGACTCGAGCCGGCGCGCGTCGCCCGGCGCGGGCCGGCGGCAGGACGGGCTCGGGAGTCTGTTGAGCGTCCGCGGGCCCCGCGTGCGTCAGCGCGGCCGCGCCGGCGGCCACGCCGCCCCATCGCATGAAAGAACGGCGATCCATCAGTGACCTCCTCCGGTGTCGGCTTCCGAGCTCATCCCTGCGCCTGCGGGGGACGCGAGCCCCACCCGCTGGCCACGCAGCAGCGCGTCCATCGCCGCCCTCGCGATCCAGTAGTCCCGATGGGCCGTCACGGCGTCGAGCTCGGCCGCCAGGAGCCTGCGCAGCGCGGCGATCACGTCGAAGACCCCGACCTGCATGGCGTCGTACTGGAGCATCGTCTGCTCGTAGACGCGCCGACGGGCGGGCACGATGACACCGTCGTACTGCCGCGCGCGAAGGCGCATCGACGCGAGCCGGTTGCGCCCCGCTCGCGCCGCGGAGCGCAGGTCCACCGCGAGGCCGACGTACCGCTCCATCAGTCCGTCGAACCGCGCCTCGTGGGCCGCGGTCTCGCCCTCGCGGCGATCGAAGATCGGGAGCGTGAAGCTCGCGCCGGCGCCCGCCTCCCAGGCGTTGCCATCTTGCTCGGCGTGGACGTCGACGGTGACGTCTGGCAGCCACCCTTCGGCTCGCGCGAGGCCCGCGCGCTGGGCCGAGGCCTCGAGGCGTGAGCGGAGCTCCGCGAGCTCGAAGCTCGCCTCGAGGGTGGCGCGTTCGACGGACTCGGGGAGCGCTTCGTCCTCGGGGAGCGGCTCCACCGCCTCGCTGATCGCCCACGTCGTGTCGCGCCCGTGCAGCCCGAGCGCGCGATGCAGGCGCTCCCGCGCGTCCGCCCGCTCGAGCTCGAACATCGCGGTCTCGGCCCGAGCCTCTTCGTAGGCGACGATCCGCGTCGCGAGGTCGAGCTCCGCGATGTTGCCCGCGTCGAAGAGGGCCTGGGCGGCGTCGCGCGAGGCGGCGAGCGCCTCCAGGGCCCGCTGCGCGAACACGAGCCGGCGCTCGGCGGCCCGGGCCGAGTGGAACGCGACCCTCGCCTCGTACGCCGTCGCGAGCACCTGCCCGGCCGCGCGCTGGCGCGCCGCCTCGAGATCGTGGCCGGCCGCGGCAGCGCGCAACGGGGTGAGCAGGGCGTGGGTGAGGTCGTACTCCGCGTACAGGTCGATCTGGAGCGGCTGCGTCGGGTCCTGCGACTGCCGGAAGTCCAGCTCGAAGCGGGGGTTGGGGAGGAGCCCGGCCTGGGTGGCGAGGCCCCGCTCGATACCCAGCTCGCGCAGCGTCGCGCGCAGGCCGCGGTGGTTGGCGATCGCGATCCGCGCCGCCGCGTCGGCGGTCAGCGGCTCGCGGAGCGCGCGGGAGACGGCCTCGTCGGTGGCGGGATCGACGGACTCGAGCACCTCGCGGGGGAGCTCCGTCGCCGTCGAGGATCCGACGCGGCGGACATCGCTGGCGAAGGAGCTCACGCAGCCGCTCGCGAGCAGCGCGGCGGCGACGACGACCGCGAGCTCACGGGTTGCCGACCTCTCAGTGCGCATGGTCGTGACCTCCGTGGCTCGCCGCGCCCGCGTCTCGTTGCAGCCCCTCCCAGCCGGAGGAGGGCTCCCCGGGCAGAGGCGGCTCCTGCTCGAGCGCGACGCCGACGGAGGCGACGGGGGCCTCGGGCTCGTCGAGCGACGCGGCCGAGCCGGAGGGGAAGGTCGTGGGGAGCTCGCGCGAGCACCCCACGAGGGCGAGCGCGAGCGCGGCGAAGAGGAGGTGTCGTTTCATGGGGCTCCAGGGGGGACGCGGGAGGCGCACGAGCATTACGCCGAGCGCCGGCGCTCGGTCGAACACGGTCTCTGTGTCCGGTCAGGGAGGTCCGCGTCAGGAAGCCGCGGTGGTCGCGGCCGGCGCCTCGGCCGACAGCCCGAACACGGCCGACGCGGTCGCGAGGAGCTCGCCGCGCACGGGGCCGAGGGTCCGCTCGATGTCGCGGGCGAGCTTCGAGAGGCGCTTGCGCCGGCCCCGCCGCTCGCCGCGCTCGGCGGCGACGCGATCCCGGAGGTCGGCGAGCGGCCACGCGCGGGCGTCGACCGTCTCGACGAGCTCGCGGCCGCGCTCCGGGCCGAGCTCGGTCACCGCGCGGAGCAGCAGATCGGTCAGCACGACCTCCGCGGCGTCGGCCTTCTCGACGAAGTACGCGAGCGTCTCCTCGGGGCTCATCTGCTTCTCGAGGTCGAGGTGCAGGTTGGCGAGCATCGACGGAATCGGCGGGTGCACGACGTGATCGCGCTCGACCGGGTCGCCGGCGAGCTTGGCCCAGGCGGAAAGCATCTTCTGCGCGCGCAGGTTCAGCGACGCGAAGCGCTCGCACACGGGGAGGAGCTTCTTCTGCTCCTCGAGCGGCAGCCGGTAGAGCTCCTGGAAGAAGAACTGGCAGACGAAGGACCAGTAGTTGGTGTTGTCCCAGTAGATCTTCGCGGCGAGCACGCGGGGCTCACCGTAGGCCTCCGCGGCGTCGACGTAGGTCGCCGTCGAGACGTGGGCGAGGCGACGGAAGAAGAAGTCGAAGTAGTCCGCGCGCTCGGCGATGTCCTCGCCGGCGAGCTCGGCGCCGATGAGCTGACCCGTGAACGCGTTGGCGAGCGCGATGAAGTCGGAGCCCGGGCTGTAGAACGGATCGACGAACAGCCCCGCCTCGCCGACGAGCGCCCAGCGGTCGGCGCTGAACACGCGCTCGGCCGTGTAGCTGTAGTCCTTGAGGCAGCGGAAGTCGGCGACCTCGAAACACGCGAGGTGGGGAGACAAGGCCGGCTCGTGCTCGGCGATCCACGTGAGCGCGCGCTCGAGCGTGTGGATGGTGTCGAAGGCGTGCTTCTCGCCGTGCACCACGACGCCGATGCTCGTCCTGCCGCTCGAGAGCGGGATGATCCAGACCCAGTAGCCCTCGCCCATCAGGTGGTTGGTCGAGAGCCAGCGGATGTCGTCGGGGTCGCGGCGGTGCCACTCCTCGTCGCTCGTCGGGACGAGGTCGCCGACCTTGAGCTCCCCCTCGAGCCGGAACCAGGCCGCGTGCGCGAGGTGCCCGGACGGCTTGTGGAGCCCGAGCTGGCGCGCGAGCATCCGGCGGCGCCCGGTGGCGTCGACGACCCAGCGGCTCTGGAGCGTCCGCCCGTCGCTCAGCGTCACCGCGTGCGGCTCGCCGAGCGCGACCTCCGCGACGGAGACGCCCTCGAAGAGCGCCACGCCGTCGTCCTCGCACATCTGGCGAAGGTCGTTCTCGAGGCGCCCGCGATCGAGCTGGAACGACGGAACCCGCGGCAGCTCGGGCGGCCCGATCTCGGTCCGGTCCGCGAGCGCGTGCGTGGTGCCGCCGCCCGGGAAGAACCGGAGCCCGTTCTTGATCAGGTGCCGGTCGCGGAGGTAGTCCGCGAGCCGGAGGGTGTGCTCGAAGTAGCGCGAGCCGAGCTCGACAGAGGACTCGCCGACCTTGTGGGCGGCCTCGGGCAGGGGGCGCGCCACGCGCTCGACCACCGCCACCGAGGCGTCGGGGGTCTCGATGCGGAGCTGACGCGCGAGGCAGAGGCCGGCGAGGCCTCCGCCGAGGATCGTGACGTCGTAGGTGTCCACGACGGAACAGCCTTGCACGACGCCCTCGGGGGGGCCAAGTCGGTCCGGCATGCGCTACGTGGGTCGCATCTACCGCCCCCCTTCGGAGGCCGACGCCTACATCCTGCAGGCGACGATCGGGTGCTCGTGGAACCACTGCACGTACTGCGACATGTACCGCGACAAGGAATTCGCCTTGCGCCCTCTCGAGGAGAGCCTCGAGGACCTCGACGAGGCCGCGCGCCAGGCGGGGTCCGAGATCGACAAGGTCTTCGTGGCCGACGGCGACGCCCTGACGATGCCGATGTCGCACTGGGAGCCGATCCTCGAGCGCTGCCGAGCGCGCTTCCCGAACCTGCGCCGCGTCTCCTGCTACGCGATGGCGCGCAACGTCGCGGCCAAGACCGACGCCGAGCTCGAGCGCCTGCGCGAGCTCGGGCTGTCCATCCTCTACATCGGCCCCGAGTCGGGCGACGACGTGACGCTCAAGAAGATCGCGAAGGGCGACACCTTCGAGGGCCACGTGGAGGCGGCGAAGAAGGCGCACGCCGCGGGCCTCGAGCTGAGCGTGATCGCGCTCCTCGGCATCGCGCCGGACCGACCCGAGGCGCACGCCGAGGCGACGGCGCGGCTCGTCACGGAGATGGACCCCGAGTACTTCGCCGCGCTCACCGTGACCGTGGTCCCCGGCACCCCGCTCGCGACGCTGAAGGCGCGCGGCAAGTTCGAGGTCCCCGAGATCCCCGCGCTCCTCGGCGAGCTGCGGACGATGGTCGACCTCGCCCGGCCGACCGACGCCCTGTTCCGGACCAACCACGCGTCGAACTACCTCCCGCTCGGAGGCCGCCTCCCGCGCGATCGCGAGCGCATCGTGAACGTCATCGACGCCGCGCTGCGGGGCGAGATCCCGCTGCGCCCCGAGCGCCACCGCGGCCTCTAGAACAGGGTCGGCGCTTCGCCCCAGCGGTCGAGGTAGCGCTTCAGCTTCAGCTTCCGGCGCGCGGAGTCGCTCGTCATGTAGCGGATCTTGCCGAACACGTCGCGCTCCGGGCCCCACGCGCGGTCGTAGCGGCCCAGGACCCAGAAGATGCCCGAGTAGCTGTTCGGGTCGCGGCCATCGAGCGCGTACTTGTCGTTGAGCGTGATCATCCACGCGAGCGCGAGCTCGGGCATCGGCGCCCAGCCGAGGATCTTCTTGCCCCAGAGCATCCGTAGGTAGTTGTGCATCCGCCCGGTCTCGACGAGCTCGCGCTGGGCCGCGTTCCAGAGCTCGTCGTCGGTCTGCGCGGCCTCGAGGCGCGCGAGGTCGTAGCCCGCGGGCCGCGTGTCCTTCGCGTGCTCGGCGAGGGTGCGCTTCGCCCACGCCGGCAGCGACGCGTAGCGGTCGTAGCCCGGCTCGTAGCGGCACATGTTCAGGCCGAGCTCGCGCCACGTCACGAGCTGGTCGAGGAAGCCCTCGGCCGCCACGCTCGTGCCCCAGAAGCCGACGCGGTTGCCGTTGGCCTTGGGGTCGACCTCGGCGGGCGACCAGCCCTCGCGGTCGGCGATCGCCCGCACGATCGCGTGGGTCGACACCTGCCCGAAGTGCAGCCACGGGCTGAGCGTGCTGACCACCTCGGCGTCGGGGTGCGAGCGATCCTCGTAGCGCTCGAGCCGCTCGTCGACGAACTGGGCGACGAGGTCGCGGCCGGACGCGAAGCCGCCTCGCTCGGCGACGACGCCGACGCCGTGATCGATCGGGAGCTTCGCGAGCGCGGCCGCGTCGCCTCGCAGCAGCGCGTCGCTCGCCCGCGGCCACCGCGCGGCCACGTCTTCGGGGAAGGTCGCCGGCCGGAGCGCCGCGTTCGCGGTCGGGTCCGGGAGCGGCCAGCGCTCGAGCTGACGAGGGAGCTCGCGGTGCAGGTAGCGCCGGAAGTCGTGCGCGCGCGCGAACGCCTTGTCCGCTCGGCCGATCGGCATCAGCCCGTTGCCGTCGACGGCCTCGAGCCGCACGTCGAGCGCGGCGGCGGCGGCGGCCTGCATCCGCGGCAGGAAGAAGCACGGCCAGTCGTCGGTCACCACCGCGCAGGCGCGCTCCCCGAGCGCGGCGAGGAGCCCGCGACCCGCCCCCGCCTCGGGCTCCACGTAGGGGTGGTAGGCGACGGCGCGCGGCTCGAAGAACGCCGCGTGATCGGCCATCCCGTCGATCACGAACCGGTGGAAGCGATCGCTCGCCCAGCGGTAGCCGACGCGCAGCGGCTCGAGGACGATCAGCGGCCGGTCGAGCTCGACGGCGAGGTCCACCGCGCGCTCGAGCGCGAAGCTGCTCCCCGGACGCCGCGCCGCGGTCATCCAGTACACGACGTGGTCGCGGTCCCGCGCGAGGGGCCGCTCGTTCAGGGCGCGGATGCGATCGGCGGGCGTCGGCACCGCCCCGTTGTAGGGCCGTCCGCGCCCGTCGCCACCGGGGTGCTCTCGGATTGAGCGCCGCTCCGTCCGGGTGCGCTCCCCGGAGGCACCGCGCCCCTCGAGAACCCCGGAATTCAGGGGCCTCTCGGTGGCACGCGGGTCGCAAAGAGCATCGGGAGAATGGAGGAGCGAAGCATGAGCGAGATGACGATTCGGTTCTGGGGCGTGCGGGGCAGCATCGCGTCGCCGGGCGAGGCGACCCGGCGGACGGGTGGCAACACCCCTTGCGTGGAGGTCTCCTGTGGCGACGACCTGGTGATCCTCGACGCGGGGACCGGGCTGCGCCAGCTCGGCGACCGGATGATGCGCGAGGGGCGTCGGGACGCGACCCTGTTCCTGTCCCACCTGCACTGGGACCACATCCAGGGGCTGCCCTTCTACGTGCCCGCGTACGTGCCGGGGCACCGGCTGACGCTCGCGGGGATGCGTGGCCTGCGCGGCGCCCTCGACGGCCAGATGACGCCGCCCTGCTTCCCGATCGGGCTCGACGCGATGCAGGCGGAGCTGCGCTTCGAGGAGGTGGGCACGGCGCCGGTCACGGTCGGCGGGATCGAGGTCCGCGCGGCGAAGCTCAACCACCCGGGCGGGGTGCTCGCCTACCGCGTCAGCGTAGGGGACCGCAGCGTCGTCTACGCGACCGACACGGAGCACTACGCGGTGCCCGACCCGCACCTCGTCGCGCTCGCGAAGGACGCCGACGTCCTGATCTACGACGCGATGTACACCGAGGCCGAGTACCCCTCGAAGGTCGGCTGGGGGCACTCGACGTGGCAGGCGGGCGTCGCCGTCGCGAACGCCGCGAACGTGGACCGGCTCGTGCTCTTCCACCACGACCCGCAGCGCGACGACGACGCGGTCGACGCGATCGAGCGCGCCGCGGCGACGGCGCGGCCGGGCACCTTCGCCGCGCGCGAGGGCGAGTCGATCCGACTCTCGGCGAGGGAGCGTCGCGCTGCGTGACGTATGCTCCGGCGGCGGTGACCCGGCTCTCCCTCCTCGTCGACCTGGCCTCGATGCTCGCCCGTGAGGTCGACCTCGACGCGATGCTCGACGACGTGACGGGGGCGCTCGCCACCGCCCTGCGCGCCGAGCGCGCGACCATCTGGCTCGTCGACGCCGAGCAGGGCGACCTCGTCACGCGCGTGGCCGTCCTGCCAGAGGTGGGCCAGCTCCGGCAGCCGCTCTCGCGCGGCGTCGCGGGGCACGTCGCGAGCCACGCGGAGGTCGTCCGCATCGACGAGGCCGCCTCCGACACGCGCTTCGACCCGAGCGCGGACAGCCGCACCGGCTTCGTGACCCGCAGCATCCTCGCGGCGCCGATCCGCGAGGGCGCCGAGGCGCCGGTGCGCGGCGTCGTGCAGGTCCTCAACCGGACCGGGGGGCCCTTCGAGGAGAGCGACGAGCGCTACCTCGAGGCGCTCGGGATCCAGCTCGGCCGGGCGCTCGCGATGACGACGCTGCGCGCCGAGGACGTCAGCGGTCCGGGCCTCGTGCTGCGCGGTCCGTTCAACCGCATCGTCGGCCGCAGCCCCGCCATGGAGGGCGTCTACGAGCGCATCGCGCTGTGCGCGCAGACCGACGCGACGGTGCTCCTCCGCGGGCAGACGGGCACCGGCAAGACGCTCCTCGCCCGCGCGATCCACGTGAACGGGGCGCGCAGCGGGGGCCCGTTCGTCACCGTCGACTGCACCACGCTCCCCGACCAGCTCGTCGAGAGCGAGCTGTTCGGCCACGAGCGCGGCGCGTTCACCGGCGCCGAGCGGACGGTCCCGGGCAAGGTCGAGCTCGCCGACGGCGGCACGCTGTTCCTCGACGAGATCGGCGACCTGCCTCCGTCGATGCAAGGAAAGTTGCTCCGCTTCCTGCAAGAGCGGACCTACGAGCGGGTCGGCGGCCGCACCTCGCTGACGACCGACTGCCGCATCCTCTGCGCGACGCACCACGACCTCGAGCGCCGCGTGGAGGAGGGGACCTTCCGCCGCGATCTCTACTACCGCGTGCGCGTCGTGCAGATCGACGTGCCCGGCTTGGCCGAGCGCGGGCCCGACGAGATCTTGCGCCTCGCGAGGCACTTCGCGGATCTCTACGCGGCTCGCTACGGCCGCCCCGAGCCCCGCTTCGATCCGAGCGCGCTCGCCGCGCTCGTCGCCCACAGCTGGCCCGGCAACGTGCGCGAGCTCGAGCACTGGATCGAGAGCGCGGTGGTGCTCGCCCCCGACGGCGTGCTGCGCACCGATCGCTTCCCGGACCGGCCCCCCGGCCGGACCGTCGCGGCCGGGGACGGAGTGCTCGTGCCCCACGACCTGTCGATCGACGAGGCGCGCGCCGCCTACGTCCGCGCGACCCTCGAGCGCTGCGACGGGAACAAGGCCGAGGCCGCGCGGCGCCTCGGGGTCAGCCGCAACACCGTCGCCAAGCTCGCGGCTACCAGCTCGCGGTGACGGGGCAGTGGTCGCTGACCTCGCGGTGGAACGCGGGGCAGCGGTCGCCCGGCGAGCAGCCGATCGTCTCGCACGGGCCGCGCGCCGCGATCGCGTCGGGCACCTCGCGCGTGAGCACGTGGTCGAGCGCCGAGCCGCGGCAGCCGTCGCGCCGATCCCAGTAGGACGTGCACGCGAGGCCCTCGGACGCCCACGCGAGCCCGAGCCGGTCGGCGAGCGCCGCGATGGTCACGCGGTCCGCGTCGCCGGTCGCGTTGAAGTCGCCGAGGACCACGAGCTCGTCCCACGACTCGACGGCCTCCGCGAGGATCGGCTCGAGGCGGCGGAGCTGCTCGCGCCGGACGTGGGCGAAGTCGCCTCCGGCCTTGAGGTGGACCACGAAGACGCGCACCGCGCGGCCGCCGCCGCGAGGGCGAAGGCGCGCCTCGAGGGTCGGCTTGCCGCGTCCGTCGATCTGCGTCGCCCCGTGCGTCCGCGCCCACGCGAGCTCGAAGCGCGCGCCGTCGTAGAGCACCCCGACGCGCTGCTCCGGCCCGCCGCGGTTCGCGACGAAGCGCCACGAGGCGCCGAGGTGGTGGCGCGCGGCGGCCTCGAACGCGGCCGGGTCGGTGATCTCCTGCACCCCCACGATCGGCGCGTCGAGCTCGCCGAGGATCGCGAACGCGCCCTCCACCTGGCGCGCGTCGCGCGGGAAGTTCTCGATGTTGAAGGTCGCCACGCTCACCTCGCGACGCCCCCCGCGCCACGCGAGGCACGCGAGCACGAGCGCCGCGAGGACCACGGCTGCGACGCAGCCGAGGCGTCGCCGCCGCAGGTAGGCGAGCCGCGCGGAGAGGCCGAGGAGCGAGGAGGGTCGAGTCGCGGTCAGCACCCAGGCACCATACGGAGTCTACGTGTCGACCCAAGGACAGGATCCCGGACATCCGTCGCCGACCTGGGCGCAGCTCGTCCACGCGTGGCGCGATCGCGCGGGCGGCTGGGTGCCCCTCGCCGAGGAGCTGCTCCGCCGGGGCGGCGGCCGGAGCGAGCTGCCCGACAACCTCGAGACGATCGAGCGCGGCCTGCGCCGGCTCGCCGCGCGCGGGCACGCCTCCGGCGGACAGTACGGCCGGTGGCTCGAGCGCTTCTTCGGCACGCCGCCCGAGATCGAGGGCTGGCTGCGCTGGCTCGGCCAGTACCACTCGCGCTTCGCGGACCTCCCGGTGTCGCTGCGCCGGCGCCAGCTCGAGCACTGGGATCAGCCCCCGCTCAACGAGGCGGCCGCCGGCGTCTGGCTGGACCTCGGGATGGCCTCGGTGGGGTTTCGCCTCGACGACGAGGCCGTCCTCGGGGCCCGCCTCGACAGAGCGCGTCGCAAGCTCGACCGCGCCAGCGCCGCCGCGCGCCTCGAGCACGCGCTGCTCCGCGCGCGGGTCGACGACCCGGACGGCGCCTGGCTCGACGCGGCGGCCGCGGGCCTCGACGACCCCGCCCTCGGGGTCGAGGACGCGGCCTGCTACCGCGCGCGGCACGTCGACGCGACGGCGTATCGACGGATGCGGGAGGGCGCGAGCTTCGCGGAGGGCCGCGCGCTCTACGCGAGCATCCCGGCGGACACCGCGATCCCGTTCGTCGACTTCCGGCGCGCGCTCGGCCTCGCGTACTGCGACTGGAAGGCGGGGGACGTGGACGCCGGGCTGCGCGCGGCGCTCGCCGCGGCCGACCACGCCGGCGACGGCGGCTACGTGCGGCTGCGCGCGATGGCGTTCAACCTCGCGAGCCGCATCGCGACGGGCGATCGCGCCGCCGAGCTCGCGGACCGCGCGCGGGTGCTCTCGGAGCGCCTCGAGGACGAGGAGCTGCGCGCGCGGGTGGAGCGACCGCGATGACGCCGCGGAGCATCGGGTTGGGCGCGATGCGCCTGTCGACGGCGCCGGACCGGCCGAGCGAGGAGGCGGCGCTCGAGCTCCTCGGCGCCGCGATCGAGGCGGGCGTGACCCTCCTCGACACCGCGCACGCCTATGGCCTCGACGACGGCGACCTCGGCGCCAACGAGCGCCTCGTCGGACGCGCGTGGCGCGAGGGCGTGGAGATCGTCACCAAGGTCGGCATGCGCCGGCCGAAGGGGCGCTGGGCCCCCGACGGACGGAAGAAGACGCTCCTCGCGCACGCCGAGGCGAGCGCCGAGGCGCTCGGTCGGGTCCCCGACGCGGTGCTCCTCCACGCGCTCGATCCGTCCACCGCGCTCGAGACCTCCGCCCGCGCGCTCCGCGAGATCCTCGACCGCGGCCTCGCCCGCGCGGTCGGCGTCTCGAACGTCCGCCTCGGCGAGCTCGACCGGCTCCGCGCCGAGGCGCCGGTGTCGATCGTCGAGGTCGCGGTGAGCCCCTTCGACGACGACGCGGTCCGCGGCGGGGTGGTCGAGCGCTGCCTGCAGGACGGGCTGCGGGTCCTCGCGCACTCGCCGCTCGGCGGACCCAAGCGCGCGCCGCGGCTCGGGCGCCACGCCGTCCTCGGGCCGATCGCGACGGCGCACCACGCGAGCCCGGGCACGATCGCGCTGGCGTGGCTGTACGGGATCCACCCGCGCCTCGTCCCGATCCCCGGCGCCCGCCGCCTCGAGACGGCGCTCGCCGCGGCGCGCGCGCCTCGGATCGAGCTGTCCCACGAGGAGCGCGCCCGCCTCGACGGCGCGTTCGCGGTCGGCCGGTTGCTGCGCGTGGCGAGCGAGGACCGCCGCCCCGAGCACCCCCACGCGGAGGTGGTGCTGCTCATGGGCATCCCCGGCGCGGGCAAGAGCACGGCGGCGCGCCGGTGGGTCGAGCGCGGCTACGAGCGCCTCAGCCGCGACGAGCGCGGCGGCACCCTCAAGGGCCTCGCGGAGGTGCTCGGCGAGCGCCTCCGCGACGGCGCCGAGCGCGTCGTGATGGACAACACCTACGCGACCCGCGCGCAGCGCAACCTCGTCATCGATACGGCTTGGCGACACGGCGCGGCGGTGCGCTGCGAGCACCTCGACACGCCGATCGCGGAGGCTCAGATCAACGCCGTCGATCGGATGCTGAGCCGCCACGGCGCCCTGCTCGACCCGGCCGGGATCGCCGTGGCCAACAAGACCGACCCGAACATCTTCCCGCCGCAGGTGCAATTTCGTTTTCGCGATGCGATGGAGCCACCGACGGAGGACGAGGGCTTCACGCACGTCGAGACGGTGCCCTTCGTGCGCGCCGCCGAGCTCGACCACGACCGCGCCGGCGTCGTGTGCGACGTGGACGCGCTCGACGCGATCGGGGCGACGGAGGGCCCCGTCCTCGTGCTCGCGTGGCTGCCCGGCGCGAGCGACGCGGACGTCGCGGCGGCGCGCGCGCGGGTCCCCGAGGCCTACGCGCTCGGGGTCTGCGTCCACCCCGCGGGGCCGCCCGTCTGCTGGTGTCGCCGCCCGCTCCCGGGGCTGGTCGTGGAGTGGATGCGGCGTGAGCGCGTCGATCCCGCGCGGAGCCGCTACGTCGGCGCCTCGGCGGCGGACGCCACCCTCGCCGAGCGCCTCGGCATCCCGTACACCGACGCATCCCGCTGACGGATTGCGTATCCTTCGGGGAGCGTGGGCGCGCTGCTCTTCATCGTCCTGTTCGGCTCGGCCGCGATCGGCCTGCTCCTCTGGGGTGGGGCGGGGTGGTCTCGACGACGGACCGCGCGACGCCTCCTCCGCCAGCCGCCCTCGCCGATCGGGGGCCTCCGCCAGGACGAGCTCGTCCGGATCGAGGGCAACGTCGCGATCGACGACACGCTCCTGCGCTCCCCGATCGAGGGCCGCCCGTGCGTCGGCTACTACCTCGGCGTCGACTACTTCGACGGCTCGCGCCACCACGTCCCGCAGTGGTTCCCCGTCACCGAGGAGACGGTCGTGGTGCCCTTCCGCGTGATCGGCGACGACGGCAGCGTGGTCGAGATCGACGCGAACCGGTTCGACATCGAGCTCCACTTCGTCGAGGGCGGCCGCGTCCTCGACCCGCCGGCCGACCGCGTCCGCCCCGTCCTGCGCCGGGACGGCGCGACGCGCTTCGCGGACGGCCGGAACCTCGCGTACGTCGAGGTGGTGATCGAGCCGGGGGCGCGGGTGTCGCTCGTCGGACGCGTGCTGCGCCCGGCGAGCGCGGGCGGCGGCGCCTACCGGAGCTCGACGCGCGGGGCCGCGCTCGGGCCGCTCGGCGCCGAGGCGCCGATCCGCCTCGATCTCGCCTCGTGACGCCAAAGTTGGTCGAGCAAGGGTTGCTCGATCGCGCGGCGGTTGCTCGTGGGTGATCCGCGGAACACGCGCTCGCTACGGTGGAACGGGCCTTGCGCTGTGCCTCCTCAACGCACCGGAGGAGAAAGCAATGCTCGGAGGACTCATCACCATCGCGGGCGGCCTCATCGCCGCCTCGAATCTCATCGTCAGCCGCCTTCCCAACGCGAAGGAGATGCTGGACAAGCTCAGCCCCTACCAGGGCTGGATCGGGGTCGTCATGTTCGGCTGGGGCATCTGGGAGACCATCTCCTGCGTCCTCGGCATCAGCCTGCTCGCCGCCGCGCCCCTGACCTGGGTGTTCTGGCTCTGCGTCGCGCTCGCCGACCTGTTCGTCGGGTTCCTGCTCGGGTTCGGGCTCATCACCAAGTACGCGCTGAGCAAGAACGAGGACGCCATGCAGAAGGGCACGCGCATCCGCGCGAAGATCGCGCCCTTCCAAGGCCTGCTCGGCCTCTTCGCGGTCGTGATGGGCGCGCTCTACCTGGTCTGGCTCGTCGTGCTCTGAAGCCGCACCCGTCGAATCGATCCGCATCGAGCGAGGGCGCGTCTTCGGACGCCCCTCGCGCTCCCCACTGAGATCCTCCGACGCTTCGTGTCGTCGGACTCAGTCGTCGTTGGCGCCGTTGCGGATCCAGGTCTCGATCGCTTCGACGCGCGCTTCGCTCAGGTAGTTGCCCGCCATCGGCATCCGTGAGCCGCACACGCGGCCCGCTGGCCCAGAGCCGCGCAGCTTCAGGATCAGGAGGGACTGCGCCGGGTTCTCGTCGTCGATCGGCTCGCCCGGCACCACGCGCTGCGCGCCCGAGTCGCCGCACAGCCGACCCCTCGCGCCCGAGCGTAGCGCCGCGAGGGCGACCGCCGAGGTGCTCATGTCCAGCGCGCCCGCCGCCGTCGCCGCGTCGTGGCAGTCCGAGAAGGCGCACGAGCGCTCGATGATACGCGGGTAGATCTCGCTCCACCGAGGCTCGACCGGCGTCGTCTCGATCGTGGAGTGCGTCTCGCCGACGGAGTTCTCGTTGCCGTCGTTCCGCATCAGGGTGCGCTCGACCACCGGGGCGTCGCAGGCGAGCCAGTTGCGGAGGATCGCGCGCCCCTCGTCGCTCTCCACCGACGGCAGCGGCGGCCCCTCGCGCTCCCCCTCGGGGACGCGCTGGTAGAGGCTCTCGGTCGGCGGCCCGTTCGCCGTCTCGGGAGGCGGCATCGCGCCGCTCTGGACCTGCCCGTAGACGAGGTGCCTCAGGAAGTAGAGGTTCTCGCTCGCGCGCCGCAGCCGCGACAGCTCGGCTTCGTTGACGTCGGGCGTCTGCGACGCGAGGCGCACGTCGAACTCGAGCCCGCGCGGCGCGCCGTTGCGATCGTCCGCCTCGACGCCCTCGCCGTGACACCGGATGCATCCGTCGATCACGAGCGCCTGCCCCTCGAACGCCGGCACGCCGTCGTCGTAGACCAGCGCGTGCGCGGCCGACTCGTCGCAGACGCCCAGATCGGGCTCGCACCCGAGCGAGAGCAGCAGGGTCGAAGAGAGGGCCAAGCGCTTCATCGGCGCGAAGCCTGTCCGCTCGATCGCCTCGCCGCCAGTCCGGTCCGCGCGTGAATCCGCTCAGGTTGTCCAAGGCACACCGAGGCCGTCGTGCTCGCTCGGGGAGGCGGCGCCCGAACCGCGATCGGGCTATGGCACGCGCGACATGACTCGGACGATCGCGCTCGCGCTGGGGCTGCTCGCCCTCGTCGCCCCCGCCTTCGCCTCGGCCCAGCGGCTCGGGCTCGAGCCGTTCTCCGGCCCGCGCAACCGACAGGTCCGTGCCGCCGTGCGCGACGCGCTCGAGGCGCGCGTGGACGCCGTGGTGGACGTCGACGCGGGGGAGCTCGGCGACGTCGACGGCGTCGTCCGCGGCGAGACGTCGGGCCGCCGGGCGACCCCGCGGCTGGCCCTCACCCTCGTCGATCGCGAGGGCACCACCCGCGCCACCGAGACGGTGCGCATCCCGAGCGGCCGGCGCGCGTCCCGCGCGATCGCCTCCGCCGTCGCGTCGCTCCTCGAGAGCGCTGGCGACCTCGCCCCGGCGCCCGCCGTCGTCGAGCCCGAGCCTTCGCGCCGCGAGCCCACGCCGCGCGCCGAGGTGGTCGAGCGCGACGACCCCGCGCCGCCTCCGTCGACCTCGAGCTCGAGCGGGTCCGCGGCCCGGCCGTACCTGCACCTGCTCGCCGGGATCTCGCTCCGCAACCGCGACCTCACCGTGTCGCTGTCGAGCGGCCGCCTCGTGCACACGGTCCCGCTCCTGCCCGAGGTGCTCGCGGAGCTCCGGGTGCTGCCCCTCGTCGGCGCGGGCGATCCGCTGCTCACGGGACTGCAGGCGCGCGTCCGCTTCGCCTACGCGCTCTTCTTCGAGTCCGAGACGCCCTCGTCGCAGGTCATCGGCGGTGCCGCGTGGAGCCTCGAGGGCGATCTCGGCTGGCTCGTCCCGCTCGACGACGCGGGCATCGTCGAGCTCGGCCCGCGGCTCGGCGGGGGCTTCGGCAGCTACGGCCTCGACGACAACGCGTTCGTGCCGACGGTGGAGTACGGCAGCTTCGAAGCGCGCGCCGCGACGCGCCTCCACGCCATCGACGAGGAGCTCGTGATCCGCGCCGAGGCGGGCTACCGCCTCGCCCTCGGGAGCGGCGCGCTCGCGGAGAATTTCGGCTCGCCGATCGGGCACGGGCTCGTCGTCGAGGGCGGCCTCGAAGGAATCTTCCCCTTGGACGAGAACGTCGCGCTGAGCTGGCTCGCGGCCGTCGAATGGCAACACGTGTGGCTCTCGTTCGAAGGAACGGGGGCTCAAGAGCTCGCGGCCGGCGGTGAGGAGCGCTTCATCCGCGGTCGCTTCGCGATCGGGATCGCGCTTCGGTGATTTCCCCCACAGTGAGTCGTGCTAGTTAGAACCGTGATGCGCTCCTCGATGTGCGCCCGGCTGCCCCTGATCCTGCTCTGTGTCGGTGTCTACGGCGCCTCGTCGACCGGATGCCGCGGAGAGGTCTACGAGGACGGCCCCGATCGCCCCGGCCGCGCGCTGCGCTGCGGACCCGGGGACGCGCTCCCCGCCGAGGCGCCGCTGCGCCGGCTCAGCGAGCGCGAGTACCTGAGCTCGGTGCGCGATCTGTTCAGCCCGCTGTCGGTGCCCGAGGTGGCGTTCCCGGAGACCGTGGCGCGCGGCCGCTTCGACACGGGCGCCGAGGACCAGGTGGTCTCGCCGCTCTGGGTCGCGCGCAGCCAGGCGAACGCCGAGACGATCGCCGAGAGCGCCGTCGGCGATCGCGGGTGGATGGGCTGCGGCGCGCGCGACGCCGTCACCTGCGCGCACGAGGTGCTGCCCGACCTGTTCGCGCGGGCGTTCCGCCGCCCCCTCGAGGACCCGGAGCGCGCCGCGCTCACGACCTTCTACGACACCAACCAGGCGGAGTTCGGCGAGGCCGACGCGCTGCGCATGGCGATCGAGGCGCTGCTCATCTCGCCCGACTTCCTGTACCGCCCCGAGATGCTCGGCGCGGGCGACGCGCCCGAGGGCTTCGTCACGCTCAGCGACCACGAGCTGGCCACGCGGCTCTCCTACATGATCTGGGGCACGATCCCCGACGCGGAGCTGCGCCGCGCCGCCGACGCGGGCGAGCTCTCGGACGGCGCCGCGGTCGAGTCGCAGGTGCGCCGCATGCTCGTCGACCCGCGCGCCCGCCAGACCACGGGCGCGTTCTTCGAGCAGTGGCTCGAGCTCGCGCGCCTCGAGACGGCCAGCTCCGACTCCTTCCCCGAGTTCGATCCGGCGATGCGCTCCGATCTGCGCGCGTCGGTCCTGCGCTTCACCGAGGACGCGTTCTGGGAGCAGCGCTCCTACGACCAGCTCATGGGCGGCTCGTACGGCTACGTGAACGACCGCCTCGCGCCCGCCTTCAACGTCGCGCCGCCGGGCACCGAGGAGCTGACCCGCGTGGACCTCGACCCCGCGCAGCGCTCCGGGATCCTGACGCAGCCGGGCTGGCTCGCGTCGAGCACCCACGGCGTGGCGCACTCGCCGATCGTCCGCGGGCTCTTCGTCGTGCGCAACGTGCTTTGCGGCACCATCGACCCGCCGCCCGCCGACGTGAACACGATGCTCCCCGAGGACCTGCCGACCGAGATCCGGACGACGCGCGAGCTCATCGAGCTGACGCACGGGACGACCGAGTGCGCGACCTGCCACGCGCGCATCGACGGCGCGGGCTTCGCCTTCGAGCGCTACGACGCGATCGGGCGCTACCGCACGATGGAGAACGGCGTCGAGGTCGACCCGAGCGGCGTCGTGCTCGGCGCCGGCGACGCGAACGGCACGTACCCGAGCGCGCTCGAGATGATCGACGCCTTCAGCGACTCGGACCGCGTGCGCGAGTGCATGGTCCGCCAGATGTACCGCTTCACGATGGGCCGCCGTGACCAGGAGGGCGACGCCTGCCAGGTCCGCGACCTGTCCGACGCCTTCGGCGAGCACCGCGACACGACCGAGCTGTTGGTGGCGATCGCGACGAGCCCGTCGTTCCGCTACCGACCGGAGGTGACCGAATGAGCCGCACCATCGGACGCCGCGACGTGATCCGAGGCCTCGGCGTGGGCGCCGCGGCGCTCGGGCTCGGCCTCGGTCGCACGACCGCGTTCGGGCAGACGGAGACGCCGCCCAAGCGCGTGATCTTCTTCTACGGGGGCTCCGGCTCCCGGCCCGCGCTGTGGAGCCCCGTCGGCGGAGAGCTCGACTGGACGCTGAACGACATCCACCAGCCCCTCGCCGCGCATCGCGATCGCCTCACCTACGTCGGCAACCTGAACATGCTGAGCGCCGTGGACGACCCGGTGCTCGCAGCCAACGCCCACATCGACGGCGGCACGCACGCGATGACGGCGGCGCACCGCCTGACCGAGGACCGCGCCGGCGGGCTCTCGATCGACCAGGCGATCGTGCGCGGCCTCGAGGCCGCCGATCAGGTGACCGCGGTCCCGAGCCTCGAGGTGCAGGCCGCCGACTGGCCCAACTCCGAGGGCCTGCCGGTCTACTCGGGCCCGGGCGAGCAGCTCCCGTTCATCTGGGATCCGCGCGAGGCCTACGACCGCCTCTTCCCCGACGGACGCCCCGACCCGTCGTCGATGGACGTCCGCCCCGAGCAGCGCAGCCGCGTGCTCGACTTCGCGCTCGGCCGCTTCGGCCGCCTCGACGACCCGCGCCTCGGCCACGCCGCGCGCACCAAGCTCGGCTCACACGCCGATCAGCTGCGCTCGATTCAGCGGCGCCTCTCGCTCGGCCGCGGCCGCGAGTTCAACATCCCGGAGCGGAGCATCGTCGCGCGCACGCCGGACTTCGACTGGAACTCCACCCCGGAGACGAAGGCCGAGTACTGGCAGATCACCTCCGAGCTGCACACGGAGCTCGTCGTCGCCGCGCTGCACGCGGACGTGACCCGCGTCGTGACGTTCTACGTGAACGACGCCCCCGGCCCGCTGTGCCCCTACTCCGGCGGCTACTACAGGGACGGTGACTTCGGCACCACCGGCATCCACGACCTCACCCACAAGGTCAACGACCCGGCCGATCCGCTCTCGAGCGATCCGAACGCGACCGAGGTGATCCGTCAGCAGCACATCCGCACGATGGAGGTGCTCGCGCGCTTGCTCGATCGCCTCGCGGAGACGCTCGAGCCCGACGGAACGCCGCTCATCGATCACACGCTCGTCGTGTTCACGAGCCAGATCGCGAACGGCAGCCACGCGCTCACCGAGCTGCCGTGGTTCGTGGCGGGCAACTGCCAGGGCGCGATCAACTCGGGCCGCTGGCTCCAGAGCGGCACCCGCCGCGGGCACGGCGCGTACTACCGGACGGTGGGGCGCGCGATGGGCCTCGACCTGTCGAGCTTCGGCGTCGACGGCACCGGCCTCATCGACGGCATGCTCGCCTGACGCCGAGACGGCGCGACACGTTGTCGCCCCGTCCTCACGATCTGCGCCGAGCTGTGACCGCGGGTGGCGATCCGCGCGCCGCTGGCGCTCTTTCGCGCCGCGGCCCGGGCTTTGCTGCTCCTTCGCGCGGTCTTTCGACGACCAGGGGGGATCTGCGGCGTGAGCCCAGGCGAGGCGACGCGTACCGTGAAGAGCACGATGGCTCGATCGGTCTCGTGCGCGCTCGCGGCGCTGCTCTGTACGAGCTGCTACCTCGCGCACCGGCTCGACGACCCGCCCGACGCGGGGGGCGACGACGCGAGGGTCCGACCGCTCAACGCGCTCGCGTGCTGCGTGAGCCTCGCGTGCGGCGACGCGTCCTGCGTCGACGGCGACGAGTGCACCCCGAGCGGCTGCGCGCCGACGTGCGAGGGGCCGCGGTGCGGTCCGCTCTGCTGCGCTTCGGGCGAGCTGTGCCTCGACGGCGTCTGCGCCGCGGCGGGATCGGGCTGCGCCTCGGACCGCGACTGCGCCGGGCCCGCCCGCTGCGACCCCGCCGCGGGCGTGTGCGTGTCCCCGCCCGCGACGGGCTGCTACGCCGCGCGCCCCTTCGAGCCCGAGGTCGCGTGGGAGGCCCGGCTCGACGCGATCACGGTGCCGATCATCGCGCAGCTCAGCGACGACGACGGCGACGGCCGCGCGGGCGCGGGCGACGTGCCGGACCTGCTCGTCATCGAGCTGCCCGACACCCCCGACGTGGACGCTCGCCTGCTCGCGCTCTCCGGCGACGACGGCCACGTGCTGTGGACGCTCGGCGACGACTTCACCGCGTTCTGCTCGCACACCACCGCGGCGTCGGCGGACCTCGACGGCGACGGTGACGTGGAGATCGCGGTGCTCGGCCTGCGCATCGAGCCGCACGTCCACGTCGGCGCCGAGCCCCCCTACCGCTGCGCGTACCCGCCGCACGTGGACGAGGCGTGCCCCGTCTTCCCGCCGGACCGCGGCCCCTTCCACGAGCACGGGGCCTCGATCGACTCCCGCTACGTCCACCGCCACCCGGAGAACAGCTGCTCCACGTTCGCCGACACCCCGGGCTCGCTGCTGGTGTACTCGCACGACGGCGAGCTCGAGCGGGTGGTGCCGCTGCCGTTCCCTCCCTCGGACACCCGCCGGACCCACCTGATCTCCGTCGCGGACCTCGACGCCGACGGCTCCGTCGAGCTGATCGCGTCGGGCGCGGTCATCGACGCGGACGGCGTCCGCTGGGCCGACGAGCGCCTCGCGGGCGTGTCGGTGGCGGTCGGCGACGTCGACCTCGACGGCCGGATGGAGATCGTGACCGCCCAGGACGCCTTCGACGCGGACGGCCGCCAGCTCTGGCACCGCGACGGCATCGCGGAGGATGGGCACGTCGCGATCGCGCGCGTGCTGCCCGCGCCGATGTCGACGGGCCCGCAGGTCGTCGCGATCGACGGAGGCCGGCTCGTGGTCCGCGACGGCGCCACCGGCGAGGCGCGGATCGGCCCGATCCGGTTCGCGGCCGGGGTCAGCTCGGGGCCGCCGACGGTCGCGGACTTCGACGGCGACGGAGAGGCCGAGGTCGGGGTCGCGGCCGACCACGCCTACGTCGTGTTCGACTTCGAGCTGCCGCCCCCGTACGTGCGGTGGCAGGTCGACAGCGAGGACCACACGCCCGGGACGGTGGGCGCGTCGGCGTTCGACTTCGACGGGGACGGCGCGGCCGACGTCGCCTACGCCGACGAGTGCTTCGTGAGCATCCTGAGCGGCCGCGACGGGACGCCCCTGTGGGCGCGCTCGAACCCGAGCCGGACGGTCTGGGAGTACCCGGTCGTGGCCGACGTCGACGCGGACGGAGACGCCGACCTCGTCGTGGTCAGCAACCTCCGCTCGTCCGACCAGGTCGAGGAGCTGGGCTGCTATCGACGCGCAACACGGTTTGCGTACACCGAGGGCGCGGTGCGGGTGTTCAGGGACCGCCTCGGCCACTGGGCGGGCACGCTGCCGACGTGGAACCAGCACGGCTACGACAGGGGCGTCGACGACGCCGGGCGCGTGCCGATCGAGCCGCCGCGGCCCTGGGAGACGCACAACAGCTTGCGGGCCAACCCCTGGTACGGAGCCGACGACGCCCGGCCGCTCCCCGACCTCCGCGTCGCCGCGCTGCGCTCCGTCGGCGCCACGTGCGGGGACGACGACCTGCCCCTCGAGGCGCGGGTCGAGAACCGCGGCAACGCGGCGGTCCCCGCGGGGGTGGAGGTCCGCTTCGGCCCGGGGCGGACGGCGCGGACGACGCGACCGCTGCTGCCGGGGGGCGCCGAGTGGGTGCGCTCGGCGCCGATCGAGCGTCGCCGCCTGCGCGCGCTGACCGTCGAGGTGCGGGTGGACCCGAGCGACGCGCACCGCGAGTGCGACGAGGGATCGGCGAACGCCCTGTCGCTGAGCCTCGGCTGCGAGCCGTGAGCCTAGAGGGGCACGCGGGGCAGCCCGTCGAGGTAGGCGGCGATCTCCACCGTCGGGCGCGTCCCCGTCCCGCCGCCTTCGCTCGTGGTGTGCGGCGGGGGCGTCCCGTAGAACGCGATCCGGTCCACGCGGCGGCGCTCGATCACGTCCACGAGCTCGACCTGACAAACCCACTGGTTGGCGCTGCCCACGTCGCGCGCGCTCGTCCCGTACCCGACCTCGTAGCGGCCGATCGAGCGCGTCTCGCAGCGCACGATCGCGACGGTCCCGACCTCGCCGGGCGTCTCCGCGACGCGGTCGCTCGACACCAGCCCGTAGAGCGCGGCGACGCGCCAGCTCGCCACGGGCGTCACCATCGCGAGCACCTCGTGGGTCGTCTCCTCGGTCGGCGCCTCGTCGTAGCCGAGCTCGATCGGGACGAGCTGCCCGCGGAGCCGCGGCGCGCCGACCTCCGCGGTGTCCGCCGCCTCGGACCACTCCGCGAGGTGCGGCTGGAGCGCGGCCGCGACGTCGGGGTCGACCTCCGCCGAGCGCGGCCAGTAGTGGACGCACGACAGGATCGCCGCGAGCGTCAGCCCGAGCGCCCCCGCCGCCGCGACGAGCCGCGCCCGCGGCGTCTCGAGCAGTCGAGGCTCGCCCGCGCCGGGCGTGGCGGCGATGACCTGGGGCACGATCCGCGGGGCGGGCGCGTCGGCGGGCGGCTCGCTCTCGACGCGCCGAGGTCGCGGCGCGCCGGCCGCGGACCCGCAGTACACACACCGCGCGCCGGGCCTAGCCAGCGGCCTCGCGCACGTCGGGCACTGCGGCTCCTCGCCGTCGACGTGACCGCAGTACACGCAGCGGACGACTCCCGCCGGGCGGGCGCGACCGCACTCCGAGCACTCCCCCATCTCCCCGATGGTGTCCGGACCCGCGACGGCTTTCCAGCGCTAGTAGCCGAGCACGCTCGAGAGCGTCTTCTCCACCACCTCGGGGTCGACCCCGCGGCGCCGCGCGTAGTCCTCGACCTGATCGCGCCCGATCTTGCCGACGGAGAAGTACCGCGCCTCGGGGTGCGCGAGGTAGAGCCCGCTCACGCTCGCCGCCGGCGTCATCGCGAGGGTCTCGGTGAGGCCCATCCCGATGTCGAACGCGCCGAGCCGCTCGAAGAGCGCGCGCTTGTCGGTGTGGTCCGGGCACGCCGGGTACCCGAGCGCGGGGCGGATGCCGCGGTAGCGCTCCGCGATCAGCTCCTCGTTGCTCAGGTCCTCGTCGGGCGCGTACCAGGCGCGTCGCACGCGCTCGTGCAGGAGCTCGGCGAACGCCTCGGCGAGCCGATCCGCGAGCGCCTTCACGAGGATCGCGGAGTAGTCGTCGTGCTCCTTCTCGAGCATGGCCACGAGCGCGCCCACCCCGAGCCCCGCGGTGACGGCGAACGCCCCCACATGATCGCCCGCGGGGGCCACGAAGTCGGCCAGGCAGAGGTGCGGCCCCTCGTCGCGCGCGCGCTGCTGCCGGAGCATCGGGAGCCGGAGCTCTCCGTCGTCCGTGGTCAGCACGATGTCGTTGCCGTCCCGCGCCGCCGGCCAGAACCCGTACACGCCGCGCGCGCGGATCGTCGGGTCCGCCTTCATCCGCTCGAGGAGCGGCCGCGCGCTCTCGAGCAGCTCGCGCGCCGGCGGGCCGTACGTCTCGTGATCGAGGATCTGCGGGTAGCGCCCCTTGAGCTCCCACGCGGTGAAGAAGAACGTCCAGTCGATGTACGGCTCGAGCTCGGCGATCGTGACTTCCACCTCTCGGGCCCCCACGAACGGCGGCGCGGGCAGCGCGTCGAAGGACAGCTGCGGCGCGTTGGCCTGCGCCTCCGAGAACGGGCTGAGCGGGCGGATCGGCCCGCGCGCGTGGATCTTCCGGAGCTGGTCCTGGTCCTCGACGACCTGCTTCGCGAAGCCGTCGCGCTGCTCGTCGCTGAGGAGCGCCGCCACCGTGTTCACCGCGCGCGACGCGTCGAGCACGTGCACGACCGGCTCGTCGTAGCGCGGCGCGATCTTCACCGCGGTGTGCTGCCGGCTCGTGGTCGCGCCGCCGATCAACAGCGGCAGCTTCATCCCGCGGCGCTTCATCTCCTCGGCGACGTGGACCATCTCGTCGAGGCTCGGCGTGATCAGCCCGCTGAGCCCCACCACGTCGACCTCGCGCTCGACCGCCTGGCGCAGGATCTCGTCGCTCGGGACCATCACCCCGAGGTCGATCACCTCGTAGTTGTTGCAGGCGAGGACGACGCCGACGATGTTCTTGCCGATGTCGTGCACGTCGCCCTTCACCGTGGCGAGGAGCACCTTGCCCTGGCCGCGCGTGTCACCGATCTTTGCTTTCTCCTCTTCGAGGAAGGGCGTCAGGTAGGCGACCGCCTTCTTCATCACTCGGGCGCTCTTCACCACCTGCGGCAGGAACATCTTGCCCGCGCCGAAGAGGTCGCCGACGACCGACATGCCCGCCATGAGCGGGCCCTCGATCACGTCGAGCGGGCGGCCGAGCGCCTGCCGCGCCTCCTCGGTGTCGGCCTCGATGTACGCGTCGATCCCGTGCACGAGCGAGTGCGAGAGCCGGGTCTCGACGTCGGCCTCGCGCCAGCTCAGGTCCACCTCGCGCTTCATCCCGCTGCCGCGCACGCGCTCCGCGAGCTCGAGCAGGCGCTCGGTCGCGTCCTCGCGCCGATCGAAGATCACGTCCTCGACCCGCTCCTTCAGCTCGGGCTCGATGTCCGAGTAGAGGACGAGCTGCCCCGCGTTGACGATGCCCATGTCCATCCCGGCCTGGATGGCGTGGTAGAGGAACGCCGAGTGCATCGCCTCGCGGACGACGTCGTTGCCGCGGAAGCTGAAGCTCAGGTTCGACACGCCGCCGGAGACCTTCGCGCCAGGGCAACGTCGCTTGATCTCTCGGGTCGCCTCGATGAACGCGATCGCGTAGCCGCGGTGCTCCTCGATGCCCGTCGCGATCGCGAAGATGTTCGGATCGAAGACGATGTCGGTCGGGTCCACGCCGACGTCCTCGGTGAGGATCCGGTACGCGCGCTCGCAGATCGACACCTTGCGCTCGACGGTGTCCGCCTGCCCCTCCTCGTCGAACGCCATCACCACCATGCCCGCGCCGTACGCGAGGCACTTCCGGGCCTTGTCGACGAAGTCGGCCTCGCCCTCCTTGAGGCTGATCGAGTTCACGATCGACTTGCCCTGCACGCACTTCAGGCCCGCCTCGATCACCGACCACTTGGAGCTGTCGATCATCACCGGGATGCGCGCGATCTCGGGCTCGGCCGCGACGAGCTTGAGGAAGCGCTCCATCGCCGCCTCGGAGTCGAGCATCCCCTCGTCCATGTTGACGTCGAGGATGTTCGCGCCGCCCTGCACCTGGTCGAGCGCGACCGCGAGCGCCGCGTCGAAGTCGCCGCCCTTGATCAGACGGAGGAACTTCCGCGACCCGGTGACGTTCGTGCGCTCCCCGATCATCTGGAAGTTGCTGTCGGGTCGGATCTCGAGCGGCTCGAGGCCGCTGAAGCGCGAGCGGTGCTCGACCTTCGGCGCGGGCCGCACCGGCGCGTCGGCCAGGCGGCTGGCGATCGCCGCGATGTGCGCGGGCAGCGTGCCGCAGCAGCCGCCGGCGACGTTGATCATCCCGTCGTTCGCGAATTCGCGCAGGAGCCCCGCGGTGGTCTCGGGCTCCTCGTCGTAGCCGCCGAACGCGTTGGGCAGCCCGGCGTTCGGGTACACGCTGATGCGGGTCTCCGCGATCTGCGCGAGGTCCGACAGGAACGGGCGCATCTCCACCGCGCCGAGCGCGCAGTTGATCCCGACCGTCATCGGCTTGGCGTGCGCGACCGAGATCCAGAACGCCTCGACCGTCTGCCCGGACAGCGTGCGGCCGCTGCGATCGGTGATCGTCACCGAGATCATCAGCGGCAGATCCGTGCCGAGCTCGCGCTGGACCTCGTCGATCGCGACGAGCGCGGCCTTCGCGTTCAGCGTGTCGAAGATCGTCTCGACGAGGAGCAGGTCGACGCCCCCCTCGATCAAGCCGCGGGTCTGCTCGGCGTACGCGTCGCGCACCTCTTCGAAGGTCACCGCGCGGAACCCCGGGTCCTCGACGTCGGGCGAGATCGAGAGCGTGCGGTTGGTCGGCCCGATCGCGCCCGCCACGAACCGCGGCTTCGCGCTCGTCGAGAACTTCGCCGCGGCCTCCTTCGCGAGCTGCGCGGAGCGGACGTTGATCTCGTACGCGAACGCCGAGAGGTCGTAGTCCGCCTGCGCGATCGTCGTCGCCGCGAAGGTGTTGGTCTCGATCAGGTCCGCGCCCGCCTCGAGGTAGGCCTCGTGGAGCGACCGGACCAGGTCGGGGCGGGTCAGCGCGAGCAGGTCGTTGTTGCCCTTGAGGTCCTTGGCGTGGTCGCGGAAGCGGTCGCCCCGGAAGTCGGCCTCGGTGGGCTGCTTGGTCTGGATCA
The DNA here is from genome assembly GCA_020633195.1 of Sandaracinaceae bacterium. GTDB lineage: Bacteria > Myxococcota_A > Polyangia > Polyangiales > Sandaracinaceae > JACKEC01. The sequence goes on from JACKEC010000026.1 coordinate 65,329, forward strand.
GGGTGCCCATCGCGCCGTCGAGGATGACGACGCGACGGTCCATGAGGTGCACGAGCTGCTCTTGTACGGCGTTCATGAATCGCTCCGGTGGGCGAAGGCGCTGATGACCGAGAAGTGCGGCTTGCGCCGCTCGCGAGAGGTGATCTCGCAGCAATCGATGAGGAGCCCCGCGGCCTCGAGCAGGCCGCGCAGGTGCGCGGGCTCGAAGCCGGGCACGAGGTGCCCGAAGCCCTCGGTGAGGGCGGTGTGCTCGTGGGCCGCGAGGGTGATGATCGCGACCTGGCCGCCGGGCCGCAGCACGCGGGCGGCCTCGGCGAGCACGCGCTCGGGGCGGCGCGCGTAGGTGAGGACGTTGAAGAGCATCACGGTGTCGAACGAGGCGTCGTCGGCGGGGAGCTCGTGGAGATCGCCGCGACGGAGGGTCACGTTGGCGTGCCCCTCGAGCCGTCGCGCCGCCGCCTCGAGCACGCGGTCGCTTCGATCCACGCAGGTGACCGAGCGCGCGCGCGGCGCGATCAGCGCGGCGAGGGTGCCGTCGCCGCTCCCCGCGTCGAGGACGTCACCGAAGCGCGCGAGCCCCAGGAACCCGCGCGCGGTCGCCTCCCACGTGCGGCCCGGCGAGTAGTGCCGCTCCATCTGTCCCGCGACGGCGTCCGGCCACGCGGCCTCGCGCGCGCGGACGAGCGCGGCGCACCGCTCCCGGTCGGCCACCAGCAGCGCGTCGTCGAGCCCCGCCCGCACGACCTCCCACAGCGATCGAGCCCGCGGCGGCATCCCGCCGTGCGCCCGATGAAAGGTCGACGAGCCCTGCCGCCGCAGCGCGACGAGGCCTGCGTCGCGCAGCTTGCCCAGGTGGGTGGAGACCCGCGACTGGGGCAGCCCCGTGATGTCGGTCAGCTCGGCGACGCTCAGCTCCTCCTCGGTCAACAGCGCCAGCAGGCGCACGCGGGTGGGGTCCGCGAGGAGGCCACAGAGGGCGTTGACGTCCGAGAGAGAGCTCATCCGCTAATCCTGATGGACGGATGTACGCGATCCACGAGGTCCTGTCAAAGAGGGACGGACGGGCTTGACCTCGCCCGCGACCGCACCCAGCTCCCGCGATGAATCGAACGCGTTCGGTACGAACCCGAAGGAGGACTCATGGACCATCTCTCGCTCGTCTACGCCGTCTACGCCGCCGTCGGCGTCGGCCTCACCGTGTGGCTCGCCCGGATGCTCGGCGCGAGCGGCGAGGTCTTCCTCGAGGACGTCTTCCCGGGCCAAAAAGAGCTTGCGAAAGCCATCAATCGCTTGCTCGTGGTGGGCTTCTACCTCGTGAACCTGGGCTACGCCTGCATGCTCCTCGAGGGCGGCCAGGCGCACGACGTCCGCACCGCCATCGAGGCCCTCTCGGCCAAGCTCGGGGCGCTCCTGCTCTCGCTCGCGCTGCTGCACTTCGTGAACATGTTCGTGTTCCACCGGATCCGGCGCCGCGCCGCCCGGTCGGCGACCGTACCGCAGCCCCCGCACGGGTTCGTCCCCATGCCCGGAGCCGCCGCGTGACCACGGAGCTGTGGGTCCTCTACGACTCCACGTGCCCCTTCTGCGCCTGGTGCCGCGACTGGCTCGCGTCTCGACCGGCCCGGGTCCGGATGCGCTTCCTCTGCTGCCGCTCGAGCACCGCCCGCGATCGCTTCGGCGCGCTCCCACTGGTGGACGAGCTCGTCGTCCTCGACGAGCACGGTCGCTGGTGGGCGGGCCCGAGCGCGTTCGCGATGTGCCTCTGGGCGCTCGAGGGCTTCCACGACCTCGCCTGGTGGATCAGCTCCGACGCGCTCTGGTGGTTGGCCCGCCCCTTCTTCGTCCTCCTCGGCGAGCACCGCGAGAGCCTCGCCTGGCTCGTCGGCGTCGACTGCTCGAGCGGCGCGTGCGCGGTCCCGGTCGGGCCAGGCGCGTATCGATGAGCGAGGAGGGGTACGCTGAGCTCCGATGCGCCTCGTCACCGCGCGGCTCTGCGTCCTCTGCGTCGTGCTCCTCGGCTGCGACGGGTCGGCGCCCTCGGACGCCGGCCCGACGCTCGACGACGCCGGCGCCGACGCGGGGCCGCCGCTCCACCCGGAGCGCTACCCCGTCGACCCGCGGAGCTGGACCCCCGAGACCTGCGCGGCGGACCAGGCCACCGCGTGGGTCGTCGCCGCGCCCGGCGCGTGCGCGTCGGGTCGGGTGTGCGTCGACGGCGCGGGTCGGACCTACAGGGACGGCGCGCCGTGGATCGTGCGCGGCGTCTACCACGGCGGCCGCGAGGTCGAGGCCCTGCTCGGCAACTGCCCCGCCGGCGCCGCGTGCGAGGCGAGCCAGCCCGCCGACCACGCCGCCTACGTCCAGATGCTCGCCGACGCGGGCCTGAACGTGATCCTCGAGAGCCGCGAGGCGATGAGCGACGGGCTCCGCGCCGCGGTCGCCGCCGAGCCGCGCGTCGGCATCGGCCACCTCCTCTTCGACGACCCCTTCACGGCCGAGGGCCACGACCGCCTCGTGACCTCGATCGAGGCCGCCGCGGCCGACGAGAGCACGCTCCTCTGGTTCGGACCCGACGAGCCCGATCTGAACCACACCTGGCCGATGGCCGCGGGCATCGCGCGCCTCCTGCGCGGGTCGTCGGCCGACCTCGACGCGCTCCTCGCGACGCCTCGCTATCGACCCGCGTCGGCCACCCCGTTCCTGCCCGCCGACGAGCCCGCCCACGATCCGAACGGGCTCCCCTACGGCTCGGCCGTCGTCATCGACGACGAAGGGCTCGCCGTGGCGACCGACCTCTACGACTTTCGCGCCCCCGTGACCTACCCGTTCCAGGAGCCCTACTCGCGCGCCGACGACTCGCTGTGGACCATCGAGCGCATCTCTCGCTACGACGAGCCGACCTCGCCCTCGACGCCGATCCTCCAGATGGTGGAGCTCGACGGGCTCGGCCTCATCCGCCCGAGCCCCGGTCAGATCCGAGCGCAGATCCTCGGCGCGATCGTCCACGGCGCGGCCGGCGCGCATTACTTCAAGGTCGCCGGCGACGACCCGCCCTTCGCCGGCCGCGCGGGATGGTTCGCCGCCGACGACGCCGAGGGCTGGGCGGCCTATACCGAGCAGCACGCCGTCTGGGACTCGCTGATCCCCGTCCTCTACTCCGACGCGACGGCGGAGCGCGGTACGCAAGGTATCTTGCACTATCGCCGCTTCGCCCTCGGCGACCGCCGGGTCCTCCTGATCGTGAACCCGACGCCCTACCACCGCTGGGTCGACCTCGACGCGATCGTGCAGCGGACCGAGCGCGAGTGGGTCCGGCGCTGGGGCGACTGCGCGCCCTTCGAGACGCGCGCCGTCGAGGTCGACGCGTACGAGGCGTTCGTCCTCGAGGTGGTCTCCGCCGACGTCGACGCGCCCGGCGACCCCGGCGATCCGCTCGAGGGTCGCGTCCCCGCGCGCCCCCCGCTCGACCCGCCCGCTCCCCTCGACGGCGCCTGGACGCCGGCGGCGGACCTCGCCGCGCCCCGATCCGCGCACGCCGCCGTGGTCGGCGACGAGATCGCCCTGCTCGGTGGCTACACCGGGGCCCTCACCGCGACGAACGCCGTCGCCGGCTGGCCCTCCAACGCGAGCCTCCCCGACCTCGTTACGCCGGTCGCCTCGGCCGCCGCGATGCGCGCCGCCGACGGAACGATCATCGTCGCGGGCGGCGTCCCCCGCTTCCCCACCGACATGGTGGTGTTCCCGCGCCTGCACTGTCAGCGCCTCGACGGCGGCGCGTGGTCCCGCTGCGCCGACCTCGGCAACGGGCCGACGAGCAACGCGGCGTCGCTCGCGGCGTTCGGTGACCTCTACCTCTTCGGGGGCCTGGTCCACATCGACCCGATGGCCGGCGACCTCGTGACCACCGCGGTCCAGCGCTACGACCCGCGCGCCGACGCGTGGCGCGCCGAGACCCACCTGCCCGAGCTGCGGGTCCGCGGCGCGACCCTCGTCCACGACGGCGTCGCCTACCTCGTCGGCGGCTTCGCCCAGTCGGCGCCCGGCGCCCCCACCACCCTCGCGACCGACGCGCTCGCCTACGACCTCCATACCCAGACCTGGATCGCGTCGGAGATCGACCCGCTGCCGACCCCGCGCGCCAACCTCGCTTGCGTCGCACATCGAGGCTTCGGCTACTGCGTCGGCGGCTACGACGCCGCCGGAGACAACCTCGCGGTGGTCGAGCGGGTCGACTTCGCGACCGGCGCGTGGGCGACGCTCGAGCCGCTGCCCCAGCCGCTGAGCGACACGACCGCGGTCGTGTTCGACGACGCGCTCCACGTCCTGGGCGGGCTCACGGGGAGCTTCGAGGACTCCGCGGCCGTATACGTGATGCGATGAAGCCGGTCTCGGCCATGGCGCTCCTGTTCCTCGGCGGCTGCACCTGCGCCGCGAGCCACGTCACCGACGCCGGCGGCGTGGCTGTCGACGCGGGCCCTCCCCGAATCGACGCGGGCACGGACGCTGGTTACGACGCCGCGATCCCGCCCGACGCGGCCCCCGTCACCGACTGCCTCGAAGCGTTCGCGGCGGTGCCGGGCACCCCCTGCCTCTTCGAGGGCGCGTGCCTCGCCGGGGACCTCTGCTGCTCCGCCAACGCGGTGTGCTGGGACGGTCGCGTCAACTACGCCTACCTGCCGCCCGACTGCGCGGGCGACCCGCGGCCGACCGCCTGCGTCGGCGAGCCTGGAGAGGCCCACGGCTCGACCCCCGCCGGTCCCCTCGACCTGACGAGCGTCCACGTCAGCTTCACCTTCGCGTTCGCCGTCGACGCCCTGATCGTCTTCACGCCCGGGCCCGAGCTCGTCGTGTGCGACGGGGATCGCCTGAGCGTCTGGCTCGTGCCGCACATGGACGACTCGAGGTTCGGCTACACCTACGTGGGGACGCACGACGCGGTGGCCCAGCGCGTCGTCGGGGGCGTCGTCGAGCGGGCCCCGGCGGTCGTCGAGATCACCGCGTACGACGACAGCTCCGTCGACCCGGAGGGGCGCCTCGCGGGGACCGTCCGCGTCGACGCGCCGGGCTGGGACGTCACGGGTCGCTTCGACGCGCGCGGCTGCGACGACGTCAACCGCTCCGGTCCGTGAGCCTCGAGGTCTGTCGATAAATCGCCTCCGGCGATTCTCTCCGGCGAGGGGCAAGCCCCTCGCGCTCCCCACTGAGATCCTCCGACGCTTCGCGTCGTCGGACTCAGCCGAGGAGGCCCGGCAGGGGCTGGTAGCCGTCCTGGCCGTAGCTCTCGAAGCGCTGCCCCATCCCGTGCGCGATCGAGAGCAGCAGCTCCCCGTGCGGGCGGTCGTAGGCGTCGAGCACCCGGCCGGGCGTGATGGCCCCGCCGGCGCGGCCCGCGACCACGAAAGGCATGTCGTGGTGGCTGTGCGTGTTGCCGTCCGAGACCTCCGAGCACAGCAGCACCAGCGAGTGGTCGAGCATCGTGCCGTCGCCCTCGGGCCGCGCCTGGAGCTGCTCGAGCACGTAACGGAAGTTGCGGACCCAGTAGCGGCGCTGCTCGACGTAGTCGGTGAAGAGCCGGTTGCCGCGATCGTGCGTGGCGCCGTAGTGCGAGGCCTGGTGGCTGCGCATGTCGAAGCCCGGGTCGTACATCTCGCCGTCGGGGAAGCGGCTCATGATGAGCTCGCTGGTGTGGTGCGAGCACTGCAGCACGCCGACGCGGGTCAGCCCGCACGCCATCGCGGTCACCATCACGTCGGCCTGGGCGCGCAGGATCGCGGGGAAGAGCGACGGGTCGTAGAGCCGCGTGGGGTCGACCCCCTCGAGCCCCACCCGCGGGTCGTCGCACGTGGACGGCGCGACCGGCAGCTCCGCGCCGAGCCGCGCCTCGACCTCGCGGATCGCGTCGAGGTGCAGCTCGAGCTTGCTCCGCAGCCGCCCCGAGACGCGGCCGCGCAGGTCCTCGATCTCCTGCCGCGACACGTCGAGGATCGAGCGGCGCGGATCCCACGTCGTCGGCCCCGGCGTGGGGCTCGGCATCGCGTCGCGGAAGAGCCGCGCGAAGGCGCGGATCGGGTCGTCCTCGGGCGGCACCGTGTGCTCGGGGCCGAGGTAGGAGACGTGCTTGTCCCCCGACGCGCCGTCCTGGTTGGCCATCGCGCCGAGGTAGAGGTGCGGGAACGGATCGCCCGCGCCGGCCGTCCGCGCGAGCGAGCGATCGATCGACTCGCCGCGGCCGCCGTCCATCCCGGTGAGGAGCTTCTTCGCGCCGCCGGGGTGGCTGCCCTCGTCGGTCGAGCCCATCTGCAGGCCGCGCACGAACACGCACTCGCGCGCGAGATCGCCGAGCGGCTCGAGCGCCTCCGAGACGCGCAGCGTCCCGCCCTCGCTCCAGGCGTCCCACAGCGACGGGTCGCCGTCCTGGCTGCGCCCGGGGACTCCGTCCGGGAAGTAGAAGATCAGGACGCGCCGCGCCGCGGCGGCGCCGTCCCCGAGCACCCGGCTGGCGAGCCCGGTCAGCGGCAGCGCGGCGGCGGCGCCGCCGAGGGTCCACAGGAAACGACGTCGGCTCAGCGGCATCACGGGGCCTCCCGGCGGATGCGCAGATCGGGCGCGGTGAAGAGGGACACGAACAGCTCGCGGACGTCGCCGTCGCGCTCGCGGAAGCCCGCGACGATGGGCTGCACCGCGCAGCGCTCGTCGAGCGTCTCGCGCGCGCCGCGCACGAAGCGGTAGGCCTGCCGCGCGAAGCAGTCCGGCGCCGCGTCGCTCTGCGCGAGGATCTGGCCGAGCTCCGCCAGGGTCTCGAACGGCGCCGACGTGTGGGCGCCGAGGTACTCCACGTCGACCATGTCGCCGCTCGACTCGATCGGGTGACCGTCGTCCGTGTCGCGCCACCGGCCCGTCGGGCCGAAGCCCTCGAAGCCGAACCCGACCGGGTCGATGTACTGGTGGCAGCTCGCGCAGAAGGTGCTCGCGGTGTGCTGCGCGAAGCGCTCGCGCGTGCTCGCGCCCGGATCCACCTCGGGGACCGCCCCCGCGTTCGGCGGCGGCGGCGGGAATTCCTGGCACAGCAGCCGCCGGCGCACGAACAGCCCGCGGCGGATCGGCGAGCTCTGGTCCGAGTGCGCCGTCGCGCTCAGCACGCTCCCGTGGGCGAGGAGCCCCGCCCGGCGATCGTCCGGGTAGGGCGCGCTCCTCAGCGCGTCGCCGGTCACCCCGTCGATCCCGTAGAGCGCGGCGAGCCGCGCGTTCACGAACGTGTAGTCGGCGCGGAGCAGCTCCTCGAAGCGCCCCGTCCCCTCGAACACGACGTGCAGGAAGAATTGCTCGGTCTCTTCGACCATGGCGCGTCCGAGCGCGGCGTCGAAGCTCGGGTCCTGGCGGGTCGCGTCGGGCACGGCCTCCACGCCGAGCCACTGCCGCGCGAAGGCGGCGAGCACCGCGCGGCTGCGGGGATCGTCGAGCAGCCGGCGCGCGTGCGCCTCGACCCCCGCCGGCTCGTCGAGCTCGCCCGCGGCCGCGGCGTCGAGGAGCGCGTCGTCCGGCGTCGTCCCCGTCAGCCCGTAGCTCAGCGCCGTCGCCATCTCCCAGCCGTCGAGCCGGAAGGTGCCGTCCCCGACCGGCTGCCCGAGCTCGGAGCGATACAGGAAGTTCGGCGACACGAGCATGCCGAGGACCATCGCGGCGTAGCCGGCCCTGTCGTCCGGGGCCTCGCTCGCGAGCGCCTGATAGCGGACCACCTCGGCGTCCGTGAGGGGTCGGCGGAACGCGCGCCGACCGAAGCGGCGCGCGAAGCCTGCGGCGCAGGCGCCGCGTCCGTCCGCGCAGCCCACGAGCGCGTCGAGGCCGCCATCGCCGAGCGCGTCGAGGCCGCGCTGCGCCGCGCGGAGCAGCTCGTCGAGGTGGACCGAGGTCACCTGCAGCGCGTTCGCCGAGTTGTCGTAGACGTACCCCGCGTCGCGCGCCTCGAGGGGGAGGTCGCGCGCGAGGTCGAGGGCCGTGGTCGGGCTCGCGCCGCCAGGGGCGCTCGCGTCGCAGCGCACGTCGAGCCGCGAGTTGAAGCCGCCGAAGCCGTCGTCGGCCCGATCGGGGTTGGCCGGGTCGGGGATCCACTCGCCTCCGTCGAGGACGAGCTTGTACTCGTGGACGCCGACGGGGAGCGCGCGGGTCAGCGTCCACTGCGCGCCAGTCCGGGTCATCGGCCACGCGGCCGCGTCCCAGCCGTTGAACGAGCCGGCCACGTGGACGCTCGTGAGCGAGCGGCCCGCGGGGTCGTAGCGGAAGGTCGTCGGCTCGCAGGACGGGGCCGCGCCGCCGCCCGCGTCGAGGCCGAGCAGGTCGACCACGCTCGCCGCGTACTCGCGCCGGTTGAGGAGGCGCAGCCGCCGGGGCGCCGGCGGCACGGCGTCGCACGCGAGCGCGCTCGACGTCAGCCGCGTCTCGATGAAGGTCGCGAGGCCTTCCGCGCAGCCGTCCCGACAGAGCGACGGGTCGTTGGCCGGCATCGCCTCGTCGATGGTCTGCGAGAGCGCGCCGTGATCCATCGCCACGTCGACGAGCCGGGGACCGAGCCCGCCCTCGCCGAGCTCGCCGTGGCAGCTCGCGCACAGCTCGGCGTAGCGGGCGCTCGCCTCCTCCGGGGACAGCGGCGGGGTGGGGGCCCGCGGCGTGGGGCGGAGCGGCTCGAGCCCCGACTCCGCGCAGCCGGCACACAGCAAGAGGGACAGGAAGAACAGCGAGGACCGCACGGCGTCACTCCCGGGTGGGTGACGCTGAGAGTAACTCAGGCTGGGGTTACGCTCAAGGCCTCGCCGGATCACCAGTACCGGAGCAGGTGGGCATACACCCGCGCGGCCTCCTCGAGGTTCTGAATCGAGACGCGCTCGTCGACCCCGTGGACGCGGCCTCGCTCGTTCGCGTCGAGCTCGAACGGCAGGTACCGGTAGCTCGGGATCCCGCGCCGCGCGAAGTAGCGCGCGTCGGTCGTGCCCGGCGTGATGATCGGCGCGATCACCTGGTCTTCGCCCGGGTACGCGCTCGCGAGCGCGGCCTCGAGCCGCGTCCAGACCTCACCCTCGATCGGCGCGATCGGCGACGCGCCTTCATCCTGGACCACCTCGACGGTGACGCGGGGATCGTCGATCGCGCCCCGGATGCGCTCGAGCACCTCGTCGAGCCGGCTCCCCGGGAGCAGGCGGAGGTTGACCGTGGCGCGCGCGCGGGCCGGGACGACGTTGTCGGAGATCCCGGCGCTCAGGATCGTGAGCGAGTGCGTGTCGCGGATCATCGCGTTGGACGCGGGTCGGTCCGCGAGCATCGAGCGCACCATCGGGCCGAAGAGCCACCGGTTCTTGAGCGCCATGCGAGAGAGCGCCGGCGCGTGATCGGCGAGCCGATCCAGGAACACGTCTGTTGGCTCGAGCATGTGGACAGGGTGCTCGAGCTCCCCGAGCCGACCGAGCGCGATCGAGAGGACGCGCGGCGCCGCGTTGTCGCGCGGCATGCTCGAGTGCCCAGCCTCGCCGACGACCGTGAGGGAGATCGTCACGTAGCGCTTCTCGCCGACCGCGACGGGGACGAGGGTGCGGTTGGGGATGAAGTCCGACGCGGCGAAGCTGCCCTCGTCGAGCACCGCCCACGGCTCCCCGATCTGGTCGCCGTGGCGCTCGAGCGCGCGCGCGACGCCCTGGCGGCCGCCCCGCTCCTCGTCGGGCGAGATCAACAGCAGCACGTCCCGGTGCGGCCGGAGGCCGGCGGCCTGGAGCGCCGCGATCGCCTCGAGCTGCGCGATGGTCGCGCCCTTGTCGTCGATCGTGCCGCGGCCCCACACGTAGCCATCGGCCACCACGCCGTCGAAGGGCGGGTGGGTCCACGACTCGCGCTCGTCGTCGGCCACCGGCACGACGTCGGAGTGGCTCAACAGGAGCAGGGGGTGGTCGTGCACCTCGCCGGCGGGCCAGCTCAACAGGAGGATCGTTCCGTCGAGGACGCGGTGCTCGAGGCCGAGGGGCTCCGCGTAGCGCTCGACGAGCAGGTCGAGGTGCGGGGGCCGCGGGTCTCGACCGATGGCGCCGCTGCTGTCCCAGCGCACGTACTCCGAGAGCACCTCCGAGGCGCGGTCGCGATCGATGCGCACCTCGATGGCCGCCGGCCCGTGGGGTCGGTCCTCGCCGAGGAAGGTGCGGACCGCGACCACCAGCGACAGCGTCGCCACCAGCACCGCGAGCCCGATCCCGATCCTCCGCAGCGGGGTGCCGCGTCGGCGGCGCTTCACCACTCCCAGTCGCTTCCCAGGGCGTCGTTCACGCCGTCGTGGCGGTGCCGCCGCCGGTGGCGACGGTAGCGCGCGCTCGCCGAGAGGAGGCCGCGCGCCATCTCGCCGAAGAACGAGCGCCCCTTCTCCTTACGGTAGGCGTCCACGACGTCCACCTCCGCGCCCGCCGGGGGGGCGGCGAAGGCCGCGCCGTCGCGGGAGCGGATCACCTGCTCGGTGCGCTCGGCGAGCTCCAGCAGCGCGTCGCCTTCACCGGCGTCGAGGAAGAAGCCGCCGCAGGTCCGGCACCAGTCGATCTCGACGCGGTCCTCGCCGCGGCGGACCTCCCAGGTCTCCATGCTCGGCGCGCCCGCGTGGCCGGCGGGGCACTGGAGCGTCCCCTGGCCGGTGGCCACGGCCTTGCCGTCGCTGGCCAGCATCTCCGGCTCCGCGGCCGTGCCGTGGACCATGACGCCCTCGCCGGCGTCGAGGAACGCGCCGCCGCAGCGGCTGCAAACATCGATCTCCGCGAACGCCCGCGAGTGGGCTTGCATGGGGACCGAGCATCGTGGACACGAGCGCATGGGCCGATGTTATACGTCGGCTCATGGCATCGTTCGACGTCGTCTCCAAGCTCGACCACCACGAGGTCGACAACGCGATCGACCAGGCCCGTCGCGAGGTCGTGAATCGCTTCGACTTCAAGGGCACCGACACCGAGATCGAGAAGACCGAGGAGGGGATCGTCATCCGGTCCACCTCGGACAGCCGCTGCGTCGCGGCGCTCGACGTCTTGCAGACGAAGATCCTCCGACGCGGAGTCTCCCTCAAGGCGCTCGACGCGGAGGAGCCCAAGCCGGCGGGCGGCAAGAACTTCAGGCAGCTCATCAAGCTCCGCGAGGGGATCGAGACCGAGCTGGCCAAGAAGATCGTGAAGCTCCTCAAGGACAGCAACCTCAAGGTCCAGGGGGCGATCCAGGGCGACGTCGTCCGCGTCTCGCACAAGAAGCGGGACGTGCTGCAGGAGGCGATCGCGCTGATCAAGGAGCAGGACTACGAGGCCCCGCTCCAGTTCCAGAACTTCCGAGACTAGGAGCGCCTCCTCGAGACGACTCGCATGGCGGAGCGAACGGACGAAGAGCTCATGCGCGCATACGTGGCTGGGGACCACGCGGCGTTCCGCGAGCTGTTCACCCGGTACGCGCCGATGCTCATGCGCCTCACCGTCCGACACCTCCGCTCCGACGAGCTCGCCCGCGAGGTGGTGCAGCAGACCTTCTTCCAGGTCCACGCCGCGCGGAACGACTTCCATCAGGATCGGAAGCTACGCCCGTGGGTGTTCACGATCGCGATGAACCTGGTGCGCGAGCACTACCGCAAGCAGAAGCGGCGCTCGGAGACGGGGCTCGACGAGGCGAGGGAGCCCGCCGTCCAAGGGGAGCGAGGCCCGATCGAGCAGCGCCAGCGCGTGGAGCTCCTGCGCGCGGCGCTCGAGCGGCTCCCCGACACCCAGCGGGAGGTCGTGGAGCTGCACTGGCTCGAGGAGCGGCCCTTCGCGGAGGTCGCGGAGATCGTGGGATCGACGGAGGGCGCCGTGCGCGTCCGCGCGCATCGCGCCTACAAGCGGCTCAAGGAGCTGCTCGGCAAGGAGCTCGAATGACCCCGCGGAACGAAACTGTGGGGCGCCCCACGCGTAGGGGGAGACGACGGTGACCGACGGCGGCATCCAGACCGAGCTCGACCCGAAGCTCGAGGAGTGGCTCGCGGACGCCCGCGAGGCCGAGGGCGCGGAGGCGCCTCCCGACGTCGACGCGATGTTCGGCGAGGTCGAGAAGCAGGTGCAGGTCGCCGACCGCAGCTGGGCGTTCTGGCTGCGCTCGCGCGCGACCTGGGCGCGGCGCGCGATCGCGTTCGCGGCGGCCGCGGCGGTGGTCGTGTTCGGGGGCGTGCTCACCCTCCGCGCGGACTTCACCGAGCTGCCGCTCGCGTGGACGCTCACCGCGTTGGGCTCCCTCGCCGTGCTCCTCGGCGGGAGCCTCTACCTCGCGCTCCGGCCGCTGCATCAGCCGCCGCTGCGGCCGTGGGCGCGGGCCGCCCTGATCGGCAGCAGCCTCGCCGCGACCTGCGCGCTCGCGCTCCTCGCGCCGGCGCAGGCCGTCGTCGGCGACCAGAGCTTCCTGCGGCACGTGAGCCCCTGCCTCTTCTACGGGATGCTGGTCGGGCTGCCCGTCTACCTCCTGCTCCGCTTGCTCGATCGGGGGAGCGCCTCGGTCGCCCTCATCGCGGCCTGCGCGGGCGGGCTGACGGGGAACCTCGTGCTGCAGCTGCACTGCCCGCGCGGCGACGCGGAGCACCTGATGGGCGCTCACTTCGCCGTCGTGCTCCTGTTCCTCGGGGGCCTCGGCGGGATCCACTGGCTCCTGTCCCGGCGCCGCGCCCGCTGACCCAAGCTCGTCCCCCGCGCCCGTGTTTCAGGCGCCTATGCGGGAGGCGGCGAGCATGAGGCGGACGAGCATATCGATCATGGTCTGGATCTCGGTGCTCGGAGGCTGCAATGCCTACGACGCCGAGCCGTCGCCGAGCCTGGGGGCCTCCGAGGAGGCGACCGCCGTGGCGGCGCCCGCGACCACGGAGGGGGACACCGGGGAGATCGTCAACGGCTGGGCCCAACCCACCGAGCTCCCGGCGCCGGCCGCCACCGCCGAGCCGGAGGCCGAGGCCGCCGACGAGGCCGCGCCCGGCTACGGCACGCTCGGCCGCGTGCGTCGGGGCGCTGGCGGGGGAGGCCCGGCCGACCTCGACGACGCGGTGGCGCAGCGGTCCAGGGCGCGCTCGGCGCCGCGACCGATCCCCAGCCGCCAGGCGATCGCGCCCCGCGCTGCGTCGGGCGGCACCGGCGGCCTGGCGCGCACCACGACGACCGCTCCGTCGACGCCGCCCGCGGCCGCCCCCGCCGTCGCCGCGCCGCTGCCGCAGAACGCGGTGCTCGCGTCCAACTTCGTCGCCGGCGGCGGCGCGCAGGCGCGACTCGAGGACCTCCTCGACCGCGGCGTCATGGTCGACGGGCGCAACGTGCGCCTCGAGGCGTTCGACGAGCTCGGCCGCCTGCCTTACGCCGTCCCCGCGACCGAGGCGGTGGGCCTGCACGCGGAGCTCGAGCGCGGCCGGGTCCACACCGACGGCGAGCGCGTCCACCTCCAGATCGCGCTGATGGCGCGCCGCGGCGAGGCGCCGCCCCGCCCGCGCATGGACGTCCGGCTGGTGCTCGATCGCAGCGGCTCGATGTACGGCGAGAAGTGGGACCACGCGATCGCGGCGGCCCACCAGCTCGTCGATCGCCTCCAGGCCGGCGACACCTTCGGCCTGGTCAGCTACTCCGACAGCGCCACGGTGGACTTCGCCCCCGAGCGCGTCGGCAACGGCCGCGCCGCGCACGAGGCGATCCGCCGGCTGTCGCCCGGCGGCGGCACCAACATCGAGGCGGCGCTCGCCGCCGCGCGCCGGGTCGCCCCGCAGCGCCGCGCGATGAACGACGTGCTGCTCGTCGTCCTCGTCTCGGACGGCGTCGCGAACATCGGCCAGACCAACGCGCAGGAGCTCGGGTCGATGGCCCGCTCGCTCTTCGACGACGGCGGCGTGCTCACCACGAGCGTCGGCCTCGGCACCGACTTCGACGAGGAGACCATGCTCTCGATCGCCCGCGAGGGCAGCGGCAGCTACCACTTCGTGCGCCGCTCGGGCGACATCTCCGACATCCTCCAGGACGAGCTCGAGGAGCGCGCGCAGGCCGTCGCGCAGGCGCTTCGGCTCCGCATCGAGCTCGGCGAGGGCGTGACCGCGACGCGCGTGTACGGCTCGCGCGTCCTCGAGCAGCAGCAGGCCGCCGCGGTCCGCCGCACCGAGATCGCCACCGACACGCGGCTCGCGCGCGAGCTCGGGATCGCCCGCGACCGCCAGCAGGACGAGGACCGCGGGCTCCGCATGCACCTGCCGACGTTCCGCCGGGGGGACCAGCACATCGTGCTCCTCGAGCTGCAGGTGCCACCCGGCACCTCGGCGTCTCGCATCGCGCACGTGACCCTCGACTACAAGGACCTGCTGAGCCGCGGCAACCGCACCGCGACGGCCGACGTCTCGGTCGAGCGCACGCGCGACCGGGAGGCCGCGGTCGCCTCGACGCAGCGCACGGTGAAGCGGACGGTGCTCGCGTTCACCGCGGGCGACGCGCTGCAGGGCGCCTCGACCGCGCTCGGCCGGGGTGACGTCGCCGAGGCGCAGCGCCTCCTCGCGGAGCGCCGTCAGGTCCTCGTGGCCGGCGCGCAGCTCTGGAACGACCCCGCGCTCTCGCGCGACGCCGACATCCTGTCCCGCTACGAGCAGGTCCTCGGCTCGGCCTGGAACGGCTGGGACGGCGGCTCGCGCCGCACGATGGTCCTCGCGATGAACTTCTACGGCGACCAGAGGATGCGATGAGAGCGCTCCTCGCCGCCGCGCTCGCGCTCGCGACCACCGTCTCCGCTCACGCGCAAGACGCGTGGACGGTCGCCCAGCGCACGTCGCTGCCCGTCAGCGGCGCGCCGATCGACCTCGCCGGCATGGCCGCACCGCACGAAGAGACCGTGCGCGTTCGGCTGTCGGGGACCGTGTCCTTCACCTACGACGGCTCCGAGATCGACGCCATGGGCCGCACCAGCAACGGCACCCGCGACGTGACGGCCGGCCCGTTCGTGGTCCTCCCCGCCGGCAGCTCCGTGATCGAGTCCGACCCCGTCGCGCACCGCTACACCGTCGAGATCCCGCGCTCGTCGGCGATGGAGCTGCGGTTCAACGCGTTCGGGCTCGCGACCGCCAACCTCCTCACGATCAGCGAAGCGCAGGCGCAGCTCGTCGGCGCGATCGAGATCGAGCACCTCGTGCCGCCGCCGCCTCCCCCCACGGTCGCCGAGCAGGCGGTCGTCCACGCCGAAGGCGTCCCCCTGCTCGCGTGGGCGGGCGGCGGCGGCGGCCTCCTCCTGCTGTTGGGGCTCGGCCTCGTCGCCGCGCGGCGTCGCAAGGATCCGATCCAGGCTCTCCTGCGCCGCGCCGTCGCCGCGCGAGCCGCGATCGGCCGCGAGGTGCTCGCGCTCGGCCCCGCGTTCGACCCGGTGGCCGCCTCGGCGGAGCGCCTCGTGGAGGTCGCGCGCCAGCACGTCCAGCACCACGCGTCGATCGAGGCCGCGCTCGCGCGCACCTCGACCATGGCCTCGGACGGCGCCGGCGCGCGCCGCATGAGCCTCTCGGCCAAGCGTGGGGAGGTGCGGGCCAAGCTCGAGTCCCTCGTCGGCCGGCTTGAGGACACCGCCACCGAGCTCGCGGGCCGCAACGCGGACACCGTCCGCGCCCGGGGCGTCGACGCGCTGATCGGGGACCTCGGCGCCGACCTCGAGGCCGCGGTCCAGGCCGAGGAGGAGCTCGCGATCTAGCGGTACGGACCGGCGCTGCCGCGCAGCGTGTTGACGAGCTGCGCGAGCCGCGAGAGCCGCTGCTCGGCCAGCGGCGCGGTGAGCGCGAGTGGCGCGCCGGGCGTCCCCCAGCGGATGGTCGGCAGCGCTCGCGCGGCGGTCGCCGCGGCGGCGTCGGGCGGCAGGCCGAGGAGGGTGGGGAGGCCGACGGTGACGCGGCCGCGCTCGATCGCGAGCTCGTGCGCGCCGTTGCACACGATCTTGACCAGCTCGAGCACCTCGCCGTCGAAGCGCCGCTCCACCTGCTCCGCCGAACCGTCGCCGCCGGTCACGCGGAGCTCGTGCGACGCGTCGAGGGGGCTCGGCGGGATGACCGAGAGCCAGGTGCTCAGCGGCTGCCCCTCCTCGTCGAACGCGACGCGGACCTCGGCGCGCATCGTGCCGACCGCGCCCTCGATCCGGAGCCGGGCCGTCTCGAGCGGCCCGGCGATCCGGGTCGCGAGCTCGCGCCAGGCGCCGAGCGCGTCCTTCATCGCGGTGGGCGGCGGGATCGCCACGCGGCGCGCCTCGAACACGCGGGCCAGATCGGTCGCGGCGGCGACGAACGTCTCCATCCGCGCGCGGGTCGCGCCCGTGTCGCGCACCGCGATCGTCAGCCGTCGATCGTCCATCGAGCGCAGCGTCGCGTTCGTCGTCGCGGGCACGATCGAGCGGAGCACCTCGGCGGCCTGGGCCTCGTCGCGCGCGGTCACGTAGTGGTCTCGGTCCCAGCCCGGGTTGCCGATGCGCACCCCGCCGCCGACCATCATCTGGACCTTCGTCGCGGGGCGCACGTCGAGCGCGAGGTAGAGCTCCGGGTAGGTGAGCTCGGCGAGCAGGAAGATCCCGTCGCGGCCCATCAGGTCCCTGCGGATCGCGAGCGTGGTGCCGCCGAGCTGACCGAAGAGGGTCTGCGCCTCGTATCGCAAGCCATGTTGACCACCGGCGGCCTCCCAGATCTCGCGCAGGCGGTCGGAGCCTACGGTCGGCGGGGCGAGCCGCGAGGGCGCGTCGCCGGGGCGCTTGGACGCCGGCAGCACGCGGAAGGGCATGCGCAGGGTGAGGTCCGATCCCCACCGGATGCCGACGATCACCTCGAGCTGCCACGCCAGCGACGCGAGCCCGCGTTGGCCGTTGGGCCGGGCCGTCCACGGCAGGTCGGACATCGCCTCGTCGGGGAGGCGGAATCGGAAGGGGATCATCTCCCCCTCCTGGGCCTGCTCGGCGCCGAGGCGGATCTGGTAGCGCAGGTACTCCCGCTCGGTTCGGACGTGGTCTCCGTCGTAGAGGGTCTCGAGGCCGCGGAGGCCGACCTTCACCTCGGAGTAGCGGTGGTGCGCGACGTTGCTCAGCGCGAGCGCGCCGCTGACGATGTCCCCCGACCGGGTCCACGAGGAGGCCACGCTCACCTCGGCGTGGGCCTCGGTCCCGCGCGGGCCGCCCGGGTTCGAGGAGTAGATCATCGGGCCCGGCTCCGGGCTCGGGATCTCGGTCGGCGCGACGAAGACGTCGAAGGACGCGCGGCGGTCGATCCACCACGGCACGGCGACGTGGACCTCGAGCGTGTACTCGATCCGCGCCGCGCTGCCCCGGTAGGTCGGCGGCGCGTCCTGGGGCAGCGGGATGTACACGGACAGCTCGGTGCGACCCTTGGGGAGCTCGCGCTTCTCGGAGAGCCGCGCGCCGAGCGTGAGGAAGTTGTTCTGTCGACTGACGGTGTTGTTGCCGCCCCCGATGCTCCAGCGCTCGGTCCCCTCGAGCCGGACGTCGACGGAGCCGACCTCCACCGCGCGGGCGCAGTCGAGCACGACCGTCACGCGGAACTCGTCCCCGGGGCGGATCTCGTTCGGGACGCGCGCTCGGACGCGGGGACGGGACTTGAGGATTGCCATCGGCTGGCGCGCATCGTACCAGCGGCGGGTGGTTCGAGGACTCACGGTGGACGGGCTCGGGGACACGGCGGCGGAGCGGCGGCGGCGCCTCGCCGGGCTCTCCGACGACGCGCTCGGGGAGCGCCTCGCGGGGCTGGCGATCGAGCTGCGGACCGCCGACGCCGATCGCGTCGCTCGGGCGACGGGCCTGCCCCTCGGGGAGGTCGTCGCCTCACCGTTCGCGCTGCGGATGTGCGCCCTCGGGGCCGAGGTCGGCGCGAGCGCCCGCCCGCGCGAGCTGCGGCGCGAGGTCGACTGGGCCCAGACCATCGATCCCGCGGTCGCGGATCCCGACCACGACGTCTGGGAGCGCGGGGTCCTCAAGACCGGCAAGTACCAGGCGTTCACCGCGGAGTCGCCGGTCGCGGTCTACGACCCGGCGCACGTGTCGAAGTGGGGACCGCACGAGATGTTGCACCGCGCGGCGGGGTTCTTCCACCGGCCCGGGATGACGCGCTGGGAGCTCTACCTGGCCGCGCGGCTCAACGAGCTCACCCCCGTGACGACCTTCTACGGCGCGGAGCAGGCGATGCGGCTCGACGAGGGCGCGTTCGACCGCGCCGCCGCGGGGAAGCGCCCGCGGGCGCTCGTCGAGGAGGCGCGCTGGCGCGTCGAGGACGACGCGTCGCTGACCGCGCGCGCCCACGCCGCGGCGCCGATCTTCAGGGCCGGCCTCGCGCACTTCGAGCGTGAGCTCGCGGCGATCGACGAGGAGCTCGCGACGGGCGTCCGTGTCCGCGCGGCGCACCCGTTCCTCGACACCTCGAGCGACGCGACCGCGTACGTGGTCGGTCACTTCGAGCGGCTGCGGCAGCCGGCCGTGGAGCTCGTGCTCGAGGGGCGCGGGCACACCGCGATCGGGACCTACCGCGAGGCGATCGAGGAGCTCTTCGATCGCCTGCTCTTCGCCGAGCTCGCGCCGCCGATGGACGACGGGCTCGCGCGCCGCGCCGAGGCCTTCGATCTGCTGCTGCGCGCGGCGCACCTCGGCGAGGGCGTGGAGGTCGACCTCGAGCCGCTCCTCGACCTCGACGACCCGGACGCGCTCCGCGAGCGCCTGCCCGCGCAGCTCGGGGACGAGGAGGCGGAGGTCGTGCTCGCGGACGGCTCGCCGCGCGGGCTCGCGATCGACCAGCTCGCGGAGGGGCTCGCGCACGCGATGCCGCGCACGTCCGCGCTGGTCCCGGAGCTCGCCGAGCGGCTCGCCGACGCCGCGGTGGACCGGGGCCCGCTCGTCGAGCGCGTCGAGCGCCTGCTCGAGCGCGACCCGACGCCCATCCGCGAGCTCGCGCGCCTCGAGGCGGTGATCGTGCTCGGCGAGCGCGACGACGCGATCGAGTGGCTCGGCACACCGGAGGCCGAGCTGCCCGACGCGCTCGACGCGGGCGAGGTGCTCTGCCACCGGGCGCTCCATCGCCTCGACTTCGAGCACGACGTCCTGAGCGCGCACGCCGAGGGCGGTGAGCCCGTGCCGGGCCCTCAGACCCTCCTCGTGGTGGCCTTCGACGACGGCGTCTCGGTGGTCCCCGTGCCGGTGGACGTCGCCGACGCCGTCGAGGCGTGCCGCGATCGCGCGCGCCCGGCGCGCCTCGATCCCACCTGGATCCGCGAGCTCGTGTCCGCCGGGGTGCTCGCGTGGCGTCCGACTTGGAAATCCTGAGAGGGAGAGCTGCGCCAGCGGCCTCTAGAGCAACCGATCCAGCAGCGGATCGAGGGCGTCGTCGACCACGAGGCGCTCTCGGTTCGCGGGCTGCAGGAAGCCCTCCGCCATCATCCCGTCCAGGAGGGTGAGGAGGGGTGTCCAGTAACCTCGAACGTTCCACAGGCCCACCGGGTGGTCGTGGATGCCGAGCTGCGACCAGGTGAGCGCCTCGAACAGCTCGTCGAGGGTGCCGTAGCCGCCGGGCAGCGTGAGGAACGCGTCGCAGAGCTCGGTCATCATCGCCTTGCGGCTGTGCATCCCGTCGACGACGTGCAGCTCGGTGAGGCCCTCGTGGGCGATCTCGTGGCTGTTGAGGTGCTCTGGGATCACCCCGATCACCTCGCCGCCCGCGGCGAGCGCGGCGTCGGCGATCACGCCCATCGTGCCGCGGGCCGCGCCGCCGTAGACGAGGCCGAGGCCGCGTCGGGCGAGCGTGTCGCCGACTTGCCGGGCGGCGTCGGCGTAGACGGGGGAGCGGCCGGGGTTGGAGCCGCAGAACACACAGACGCGCTTCATTGCTGCCCCGGCGCGTAGACGACCGCGAACGGCCGCGCCTGCAGGATGACCACGTGCCGGTCGGGGCCCGCGACGAGGAACTCCACCTCGGCGGCGATCCGCGCGATCGAGCCGTCGGGCACGTACCCGGTGCGGTCGCCCCAGCGCGGCGTGAAGTGGTCGTGCAGGACCTGCAGCGCCTCGGCGAGCGCGCGGACCTCCGGGTCGCGGAGGATGGGCGCTCCATCGTTGCGCGACGAGCGCGACACGAGCTCCGGCTCGATCCCCTGGTAGGTGTAGATCAGGTGCTGCTCGGGGATCTCGTCGCCGCCCGCGCCCGTCACCGAGCCGCCGAGCGACTGCGCGTTCACGAAGAACCCAGGGCGGTTGAGGTAGTACGGGTTCGCGGTGATCGCGACGCCGTTGGCGGCCGCGCCGTCGACGAAGGGCTGCACGAGCACGCCCATCGCGACCCGCCGGTGATCGATGCGGTACCACTCGCGCTCTTCGTAGGCGCCTTGCAGCCAGGTGCTCGCCCACACCTGCCGGAGCGCGTCCGCGATCTCGGCGTCGTCGGCGTCGCCCGCGATCACGATCGAGCGGTAGAGCCCCGCGCCGGTGAAGCCGGGGAGGTCCTCGGCGTTCGTGCTCGAGCGCAGGATCACCCGGGGCTCGCCGGGGAACGCGCGGATGCGATCGCGCAGCGCGCGCATCAGCACGGGGTCGACGCTCGCGCGCTCGATGGCGGTGCGCAGCTCGAGCAGGCGCGCCTCGCGCACGTGCGCGTCGGAGCGGAAGGGGACGTCCGCGAGCATCTGCGGGATCCCCGCCGCGACGCCGGTGCGCTCGAGGTGCCGCAGGTAGTGGAAGAACGGGACCGCGAAGCCGCCGGGGGTCACGATCGGCGGGCCGATCTGGCAAGCCTCGCCGAGCTGCGCGGCCTTCGCGCCGACGGTCGTCGCGTCCGAGTACGACAGCGAGCACAGCTCCGGGAGGCCGCGATCGCGGTTGTCGATGCGCGGCGCGAGCGGCTGCGCGGGGCGCCGGCTCGCCCAGCCGACGTCGGCCTCGCCCTGCGTCGCGCGACGGATCACGAAGTCCTGCGTGTCGATCTCGAGGCGCACGAGCTGGCCGTCGAGCTCGGTCAGCCGAGGGTCCGAGAGCGCGTCGCGCAGCCCCGCGTTCGGGGTCCCGCGCGTGGCGCACAGGATCGCGAGGTGCCCGAGCGGGGCCTGCAGCTCCTGGCTGATCACGCCGGAGGCGACGGGGATCTCGTCGGGCAGATCCTCGAGCACGAGGATCTGGTCGGGGCGCACGGACGCGGCGTCGAGCGGGCCGCGCACGAACCGGAGCGTGCCGAACGCGACGCCGTGGGTGAGCGGCTGGTAGCGGATGCCGCCGAAGACCTCTTGCGCCTCGATGGTGGGCATCCGGTCCCGGACGCTCGCGATGCGCTCCTCGTGCAGGGCCGAGATCGGCCGGTAGCGGAGCTGCGCGCCGAAGTACGTCGCGTCGCGCAGCTGTTCGAACGCGACGAGGACGCGCTCTCCGTCGAGGGTGTCCCCCGCGATCATCTCGAGGGTCCAGAGGTCGGCGTCGAGGTAGTGCACGAGCGAGCCGCACACGAAGCGCCGGTCGTCGCTGCGGTACTCGACCTCGTTGAAGCGGCGGTGCCCCTCGTAGCCGCCGAGGACGGGGTTCCTCTCGGTGCTGAGGTTGTCGCGCGCGAAGTAGTAGTGGATGTCCCAGCGGTCGGTGTCGAAGAACCAGATCCGGCGCTCGTCGCGCAGGTCGATCACGAACTTCACGATCTCGGTGCGCGCGACGACCTGGTTCTCGGGCCGCGAGGCGAGGCGGCTCCACGTGTCGGCGTCGTCGATGCGGTGCGCGGACACGAGCCGGTCGGGCGCCTCGTCCCGGAAGGTGACGACCTCGGTCGGTCCCGGCGGCGTGGCGCCCGTCGAGGGGTGGCCCGGTCCGGAGCAGGCGGCGAGCACGAGCGCGATCCAGGCGATCCTCATGGCGGCGAGCATACGATCGATCCTCCGTCGGCAGCCTTGGCAAGGCGCGCCGGTTGGGCTTCCATGCCTGGATGCGCGACCTCGCGATCCCCGCCTTCCTCGCGACGCTCTGCGCGAGCACCGCGTTCGCCACTCCGGGACCGGACACGACGGTCGTCGTCGCCAACGCGAACGTGCCGGAGTCGGTGGCCCTCGCGCGCACCTACGCGGCCGCGCGCGCGGTCCCGGATGCGCAAGTCTGCTTGCTCGACGTGGAGGACGTGGAGGACATCGATCTCGCGGACTACGAGGCGACCTTCCTCGAGCCGCTGCGCGCCTGCCTCGACGCGACGCCCGGCGTGCGGGCGCGCATCGAGGCGGCGCTCCTGATCCGCGGCGTCCCGCTCCGGGTGAGCGTCCCGGTGGGCGGCGGCGCGCAGGTCGTGTCGCTCGCGGCGGCGTTGCAGCTCTGGGACTCGACGCAGATGGGCGCGCCGCTGCTCGGGGCCGAGCCGGGGGCCACGATCATGTGCGGCAGCTCCCCTTGCTACGGGCCGGCGTGGGGCAACCCCTACCGCGGCTTCCCGTTCGAGCCGGGCTGGACCACGGACCTGTCCGGCGTCGAGTGGCACCCGATCCTCGTGACCATGCTGCACGCGCGCACCTACGCGGACGCCGAGCGCCTCCTCGACAGCGCGCTCGCGGCGGAGTCGATGGCGCCGGCGACCGGCGAGATGCTCTTCATGGACGGGCGCGACGCGGCGCGCGGCGCGCTCGACTGGCAGGCCGACGGCCTGATCACCGACCTGACCGCGGCGGGCTTCACCGCGACGCGGGTCCCCTTCGATCCCGACCTGACCGGCCGCACGCTCTCGAGCTTCATCACCGGCACCGCGACCATCGGCACGACGATCGAGGGCAACACCTTCTTGCCCGGCGCGCTCGTCGACAACCTCACGAGCTTCGGCGCGGTGCCCCAGAACTTCCGCGACACGGGTGAGAGCCAGGTGTCGATCGCGCGCTGGGTCGAGCAGGGCGTCGCGGGCGTCCACGGCACCGTCGCCGAGCCCTTGAACGGGTGCTTCCCGAACCGTCGCTTCCTCGTCGAGTACACGCTCGGGGCGACCCTCGCCGAGGCCTACCTGTCGATGATGCCCAACGTGTACTGGCGCAACCTCGTGCTCGGCGATCCGATGGCCGCGCCCTACGCGCGACGCCCGGTGGTGGGCGTGGACGGCGTGACCGACGCCGAGGTCCTGATGGCGACGGCGCGGGTCAGCGTGACGGCGACCGACCCGGCCGATCGCGGGATCGAGTCGCTCGTCGCGTACCTCGACGGGGTCGAGGTCGCGCGCGCGGAGACCGGCGCGCTCGAGCTCTGCCTCGGCGCGGACGCGGGCGATGGCGACCGCCAGCTCCTCTTCGTGGCCCGCGCCGCCGACGACCCGATGGGCGAGCGCGTGTGGAAGCCCAAGGGCTGGGTCGCGCGCCGGCTCCGGACGTCGGGCGTGGTGGAGTGCCCGCCGATGGTCGACGCGGGCGCGGCCACGGACGACGCGGCGGTGGACGCGGACGCCGGGGTCGGTGGCGCGGACGCGGGCGAGACGCCTCCGACGACCGACGGCTGCGCGTGCCGCGCGGCGCCTCACTCCAACAGCGGCCTCGCGTGGCTCGCGCTCGCCGCCCTCGTGCTCGTGCGTCGGCGACGGATCGTCTAGTCTCCCCGGCCATGCCCGAGGTTCACGTCATCGGCCACCCGCTGGTCCAGCACAAGCTGACGATCATGCGAAAGAAGAGCACGTCCGTCGCCAAGTTCCGGACGCTGCTCGAAGAGATCAGCATGCTCATGGGCTACGAGGTGACGCGGGACATGCCGCTGTCCGTCGAGCGCATCGAGACGCCGCTCATGGAGATGGACGCGCCGGTCCTCGAGGGGAAGAAGGTCGTCGTGATCTCCATCCTCCGCGCGGGCGACGGGATCCTGAACGGCATCATGAAGCTCCTGCCGTCGGCGCGGGTCGGGCACATCGGGCTCTACCGCGACCCGAACACGCTCGAGCCCGTCGAGTACTACTTCAAGGTCCCGGGCGACATGTCCGACCGCGACGCGATCGTCGTCGACCCGATGCTCGCGACCGGCAACAGCGCCGCCGCGGCGGTCGCGAAGATCAAGGCGACGAACCCGAGGAGCGTCAAGTTCTGTTGCCTCCTCTGTGCGCCCGAGGGCATCGCGGCGCTTCACGCGGCGCACCCGGACGTGCCGATCTACACGGCCGCGGTCGACGAGCGCCTCAACGACCACGGCTACATCCTCCCCGGGCTCGGCGACGCGGGCGACCGCATGTTCGGCACCAAATAGCGAAGAGGCCGCCCGATCGCTCGGGCGGCCTCGTCGGTGGGGTCGAGCTCGCTACCTCAGTTGGACTGGAACACGAAGGGGTAGGTGACGCCGGTCAGGCCCTCGGCGCTCGGGAAGGTCCAGCGGCGGACCGCGCTGCTCACACACCCGGCGACCTGGTCGTTGCCCGTGCTGTCGCTGGCCACGGTCGAGCTCTGCACGACGCCGGCGGGGGTGACGATGAAGCTGACGGCGACGCGGCCTTCGAGGTCGGGGCGGCTCACCAGGCCCTGCTCGTAGCAGAAGCGGACCTCGTTGATGTGCTGGCGGACGGTGCGGCGGACCTGGTCACGGCTGAGGGCGCCCATCGTGCGGGTCGGGCCAGGCTGCGGGGGCAGGCGGTGCGTGCGGGGCGGGTGGGGGTTCCAGCCCGGGTCGGGGTGGTCGCCCGAGGTGCGGAGGTCGCCGGTGCTGATGATGCCCGCGGTGCAGTCGCGCACGCTCGGGTCGCAGGTGCCGACACCCGTGGAGCTCATGTCGCCGGGGCCCCAGCTCGGGCCGCGCGGCATCGAGAGGCGCGCCGCGTTCGCGAGGCCGCCCTCGCCCTCGGTCGCGTTGCCCGCGTCGTAGGGCGAGGTGTCGTCGCCCCAGCTCGCGTTCATCGCGCGCACCGCGGCGATGGCGCCGAGGTCGTTGATGTTGCTCGCGCTCACGAAGCGGGGCGCGGGCTGGTTCTGGCGGCGGCCGGGCCGCGAGGGGGCGGGCGTGCCGGACTCGGCGACGCGGTCGTCCTCACCGCCGCGCTCGTTGCCGGCCTGGCTCGGCGCGCCGCCGGGGTCGCCCGAGGGCGTGGGGGTGGCGGGGTCGTCCTGGTGGGCGAACGCGTCGACCGAGACCGGGATGTAGCGGGTCATGTCCGCGCGGTCGCCGGCGTTGAGCGCCGACACGTTCGGGGGCGTGAGGGCGAAGAGGCCGAGGACCAGCGCGTGGAGGACGGCCGCGACCGCGAGCCAGCGCATCCAGCCGTAGCGGCGGCTGCCCCGGGGCGTGGTCTCGACCACCGCGGCGGTCGGGCGGACGAAGAAGGCGAAGGAGCCGATGCGGACCTCGGCGCTCGAGCCGGCGGGGAGCGTGATGTTCCGCTCGGTCGACTCGACGACCACGCCGTCCTTGGCGATGCGGACCTCGGCGCCCTCGGGCGCGACCAGGAGCCAGCCGCCGTTCTGGGGGACGAGCAGCTCGTGCTCGCCAGCGAGCACCTCCTCGGGCAGCTCGAACCAGCAGCCGGCCGTGGGGCCGATCCGCAGGGGCTGCGCCTGGGCAAGAAGGGTGGACTCGAGGGGGTTTCCGTCCCAGCTGGCGACGACTTCGATGTGTTGGGTCATGCAGCCGACTAGAGCAGCCGGCGTGCCAACCCGATCTCGGTGTACGAAGCGTGCGCAGCACGCTCCAAACCCCTGGAATGATGCGTAACAGAGCGTAACGTTACGCTCACCGACACTCCGATCCGGAGTCGGCTGTTACGAGCCCTCGCAGCGACTCGACGTGGGCGAGCCATCGCTCGCGCACGCCTTCGTCGACCTTCTGGGATACGAGCACGTCGGACAGGATCTTCTTTCGGCGCTCGAACTGGCCGCCCATGATCCGGTGCGGCGCGTGCGCCTCGCGCAGCCCGCGGCCGCCGTACACGACGCCGCCGCCGAGGTGCTCCGCCGCGTGCTGGTACTCCATCTCGCGGAGCCGCTCGCGGCTGGCGTTCCTGAACATGAACCCGATCATCACGTCGTCGAAGACCCGGTCGACGAACGCGTCGATGATCGCGCGCAGCGCGGGCTCGCCCCCGAGGTCCTCGAAGTCGCTCATGCGAGGGGTCTTGGGGATCTGCCGGGCGCGCGCAATGGCCGAACGACTTTTCATGACGGGCCGCGGCGGTCCTGGGTATGGTGGCCGACGTGCGGCGCTCCGTCGGCTGGTGGGTCCTGGGCGTGCTGGCCTTCGCGGCGCCGGTCGCGGCGGACCCGACCGACGACGCGCCCATCGTCGATCTGGCGACCCGCGTGCCCGAGCGCTGGCTCGAGGACACGACCGAGGACTGGCCGCTCACGCCCGAGCGCTGGCGCCGTCGGATGCCGCCCGAGTGTCGGACCCGCGGCGGCTACCGCGATCACTGCCAGGGCGAGCGCCTCGTCCCCGAGCCCCACGGCCCCGCGGCCGACCTCGCGCGCCGGCTCGGGCTCGGCCAGCGGGCCACCGCGCTGCAGCTCATGCACGCGCGGCCGCTCCCGGAGTGGCTGGCCGCGGTGGCGAGCGCCGACCCCGACGAGCACCTCACGTTCCCCGTCGCCAACGGGCACCTCGGCCGCGGGTTCGGTCGCACGCGCACCGGCTCGATGGCGAACCGCCGGCACTGGGGCGTGGACATCGGCGCCGCCGAGGGCTCCCCCATCCTCGCGGCGCGCGGCGGCATCGTCGCCTACGCCGACAACGAGCTGACGGGGTTCGGCAACGTCGTGATGCTCCTCCACTTCGAGGGCTACACGACGTTCTACGCGCACTGCCGTCGCCTCCACGTCTTCGCCGGGCAGCGGGTCGAGCGAGGCCAGCGGATCGCCGAGGTGGGCCAGACCGGCTTCGCGCCCGCGCCCCACCTCCACTTCGAGTGGCGCCAGCGCGGCTGGGCGCGCGACCCCGTCCCGCTCTTCCTCCCTCGCGAGCGCTGACGTAGCCTGGGCTCTCATGGACGCCGGGCTGCCGCCCAGGGTCGGACCCTACGAGACGCTCGAGCTCCTCGCCGAAGGTGGGATGGCCCGCGTGGTGGTGGCTCGCCAAGCGGGCCTCGCCGGCTTCGAGCGCAAAGTCGCGCTGAAGCTGATCCTCCCCGAGCTCGCCGCCGACGAGCGCTACGTCACGATGTTCCTCGACGAGGCGCGGATGGCGTCGCGGGTCCAGCACCCCAACGTCGTGTCGGTGCTCGACGTGGGTCGCGACGAGACGACGGGCATCCTCTACATGGCGCTCGATCTCGTGCTCGGGGCGACGCTGTCGCAGGTGCGGCGCCGCTACCCGGCCGGGGTCCCCGTCCACGCGGCGCTCGAGATCGTAGCCCAGGCGGCGGACGGGCTCGACGCCGCGCACTGCGCCACCGCCGCGGACGGCACCCCGCTCGCGCTCGTCCACCGGGACGTCTGCCCGCAGAACCTCTTGATCGGCTTCGACGGCTTCGTCCGGGTGAGCGACTTCGGGATCGCCCGCGCCGCGCAGCGCGACACCCGCACCGAGACCGGCAAGTTCAAGGGCAAGCTCGGCTACTGCTCGCCCGAGCACGTGCTCGCGTATCCGCTCGATCACCGCTCTGACATCTTCGCGCTCGGGATCGTCGCCTTCGAGATGCTCACCGGGGTGCGGCTGTTCTCCTCGTCGACGCCCTCGACGACCCTGCAGAAGATCTTGCACGGCGACATCCCGAGCGTGGCCGAGCTGCGCCCCGAGCTGCCCGCCGACGCGGTCGCGGTGCTCGACGCCGCGCTCTGCCGCGAGGTCGAAGGGCGACCCGCGCGGGCGGCCGAGATCGCGTCGCGCATCCGGACCGCCTGCGGTCGCGCGGGCTTCGAGAGCCCTGGTCCGACGCTGCGCGACCTCGTCCTGCACGCCGCCTCGGAGCAGGCGGTGCGCCTCGCCGGCCTGAGCGCGCTCCGGACGCCGAGCGCGCCGCCGCCGCCGATGGGGGACGACGACCCGCCGACCAGCGTGGAGCGTCCGTCGCGCGACACGATCGTGGACTTCGCGTCGCCGGCCGACATCGAGGAGTGACCCCGGTTGCGAGGCAGCCTCAGGGACGCGCGACGTACGGTCCCCACCCCCAAGGACTCCCCCGACCTTCGGTCTGAGAGGGGAGCCGCACCGGCTCGGGAGCGTACGTTGGACCGACTTGGGACCCTCGGGAAACATTCCTCCGCTTCAGCCGTCAGTAGGATCGGCGTGAAGGGCGGGACACATCGAGCGGTCACGTTTGGGCGAGTCACCGCCACTCCTTCGTCGAAGGCGAAGGAGTCGGCGTGAGCGAGACGACCAAGAGCGGGGGCCTGCCCGCATCCATCGGCGGCGCGATCGAGGGGGTCCGGAGCCGCCTCAACCGCCACGTCCTGTTCGACGCGACGCTCTGCGGGGTCGGCGCCGCGCTCGCCGCGGGCGCCCCCGTCGCGCTCGCGCTGCGGGCGCTCGGTCAGCCTGGCTTGCCCGCGGCGGGCGTCGCGGGCGTGGCCTTCCTCGTCGCGCTCGGCTGGGAGCTCCGCCGCCGCTGGCACGACCCCCTCGACGCGGCGCTCGTCCTCGACGGGCTGCTCGACGCCAAGGATCGCTTCTCCACCGCGCTGCAGTTCGCTCGCGAGGAGGACCCGCCGAAGCTCCACCTGCTCCAGATCAAGGAGGCGAAGGGCTTCCTCGACGAGGTCGAGCGGGTGCCCGCGCCGGCGCGGCCCGAGTACCGGTCGGGCAAGTACGCGATGGCGGCGGCGATCGCGCTCGGCGTGGCGATCCCGATCGCCTACGTGTGGCCGGACGTGCAGGCGTGGCTCGCGCGGTCCGACGAGCCCATCCAGAACGAGGAGCCGCGCACCGAGGAGGAGATCGCGGCGGCGGCCGAGGAGCTGCGGCGCCGGATCGCGGAGAACCCCGACCGGCGGCTCGACGCCGAGATCAACGCGCTCGAGCACGAGCTCGCCGAGCGCCGCGATCGGACGACCGACGAGCGGGCCAACGCGATCCGCGAGGCGGCGGAGATCCTCGAGCGGGTCGCGGGGATCGACCCCGACCGCGCCGAGAACGGAGAGAACGGCGAGGCCGATCAGCAGGGCGGAGGCGAGGACTCCGGCGAGGAGCGCGCGCCGCTGCCGACGTCGGTCGATCAGGCGCCACCGGAGACCGCGTCGCGGCGGCTGATGGAGTCGTGGAACGAGGCGCGCGAGGCGATGCAGCAGTGGCGCGAGCAGGCCTCGCGGCCCGACGCGGACCCGTTCGAGACGGCGCGCCTGCAGCAAGAGGCGCAGCGCAGCCAGATGGAGGCGCTCGAGCTCGCGCGGCAGGAGCGGAGCTGGGAGAACAACCAGTCCGAGGAGCAGCGTCGCGCGGAGGCGGAGGCGCGCGAGCGTCGGCGCGAGGAGTCCGAGACGCCGGGCGACCGCTTGCGCGAGGCGACCGATCGCCTCGACCGCGCGCTCGCCGCGATGCACCGCTCCGACGAGAACCCGGATCTGCCGGGCCGCGAGACGAGCGAGGCCCTGCGCCAGGCGCAGGAGCGCCTCGGTCAGCAGACGCCGCAGACCGGCCAGGAGCTGAGCAACGCCGCCACCGCGCGCGACCAGGGCGACGGCGAGCAGATGGACCGCGCGCTCGAGCAGGCCCGCGAGGCGCTGCGGCGCGAGGCGGGCTCGCAGTCACAGCAGCTC
Source organism: Sandaracinaceae bacterium (assembly GCA_020633195.1). GTDB lineage: Bacteria > Myxococcota_A > Polyangia > Polyangiales > Sandaracinaceae > JACKEC01. The sequence continues at coordinate 94,968 of JACKEC010000026.1, forward strand.
AGCGACGCGCGGCGTCGGCTCGATCAGCTGCACGACGACGTGGCGCAGCGCGCCGCGGAGCGCAGCCAGAGCGCCCAGGAGCAGCTCGCGCGCGCCGCCCAGCAAGGGCAGCAGGGCGAGGGCCAGCAGGGCGAGGGCCAGCAGGGCGAGGGCCAGCAGGGCCAAGGTCAGCAGGGCCAAGGTCAGCAGGGCCAAGGTCAGCAGGGCCAGGGTCAGCAGGGTCAGGGCCAGCAGAGCCAGGGTCAGCAGGGTCAGGGTCAGCAGGGTCAGGGCCAGCAGGGTCAGGGTCAGCAGGGTCAGGGCCAGCAGGGTCAGGGTCAGCAGGGTCAGGGCCAGCAGGGTCAGCAGGGTCAGGGTCAGGGCCAGGGTCAGGGACAAGGTCAGGGCCAGGGTCAGGGCCAGGGTCAGGGACAGGGACAAGGTCAGGGTCAGGGTCAGGGTCAGGGACAAGGTCAGGGTCAGGGTCAGGGTCAGGGACAAGGTCAGGGACAAGGTCAGGGACAAGGTCAGGGACAAGGTCAGGGACAAGGTCAGGGTCAGGGGCAAGGTCAGGGTCAGGGACAAGGTCAGGGCCAGGGTCAGGGTCAGGGACAAGGTCAGGGCCAGGGTCAGGGTCAGGGCCAGGGCCAGGGACAAGGCAACGGCAACGGCTCCGGACAGAACGGGCAGGGCACCAACAACGGGGCGACCGGTCAGGGCAACGGGAGCGCGTCCGGCCAGGGCCAGGGTCAGGGCCAGACCGGGTGGGGCTCCAACGGCCAGGCGCAGGGTCAGGGTCAGGGCCAGGGGCAAGGCCAGGGTCAGGGCCAGGGTGGCCAGACGAGCCAGGGCCAGTCGCAGCAGGGCTCGCAGTCGTGGGGCAGCGGCTCCGGCGGCAACCCGCTCGGCGGTCAGAACGGCACCGGCGATCCGAGCCAGCAGGTCAACGTCGACCCCGGCACCGACCCCTCGCAGAACCCGAGCATGGGCCGCAACCCCGAGACCGGCGGCTTCCTCCCCGGGGGTGGGAACAACGCCGGCCAGGGCGGCCAGCGCATGGACGGCATCGCCGGACAGGGCTCGGGCAACGGCAACGGAGACCTCGGGGCCGGCGGCGAGGATGGTCCTCGCGTCGGCGGAGACAGCACGGTTCCGGCGTCTCTGCGCGCCTACGTTCGTCGCTACCTCGAGCGTATTCGAGGCGGCAACAGCCAGTGATGGGATAGAAATGGGCGAAACGAAACAGGTCCACTTGCTCAACCCCTTCGACAACGTCCGGACGCTGTGCCGCGACATGACGTCCGAGATCGGTCGGCGCGTCGTCGGACAGCAGGAGGCGATCCACGGGCTCACCGCGGGTCTCCTGCTCGGCGGGCACGTCCTCATGGAGGGCGTGCCGGGCGTCGGGAAGACGCTGCTCGCGCGGACCCTCGCCGACGTCGTCGACCTCAGCTTCTCGCGCGTGCAGTTCACGCCGGACCTGATGCCGGCCGACGTGCTCGGGACGCACATCGTCACCGTGCAGGACGGCCGGCCCGTCATGACGCTGCAGCAAGGGCCGCTGTTCGCGAACGTCGTGCTCGCCGACGAGATCAACCGCGCCTCGCCCAAGACGCAGTCCGCGCTGCTCGAGGCCATGCAGGAGCAGCAGATCTCGCTGGGCACCGAGACCTACAAGCTTCCGCGGCCGTTCTTCGTCGTCGCGACGCAGAACCCCATCGACAACGAGGGCACCTACCCGCTGCCCGAGGCGCAGCTCGACCGCTTCCTCATGAAGCTGATGATCGAGTTCCCGAGCGAGGACGACGTCCTCGCGATCGTCGACAGGACCGCCGAGGGGATCGACGCGAGCGTGAAGAACGTCGCGACCCCCGAGGACCTGCTCGCGGCGGGCAAGACGATCCGCCAGATGCCCGTCGCCGAGACCGTCAGCCGCTACGCGGTGCGCCTCGTGTTCTCGACGCACCCCGAGTACAAGACCGCGCCCGCGTGCGTGCGTCGCTACGTCCGCGCCGGCGCCAGCCCGCGCGCCGCGCAGTCGCTCCTCGCGGTGGCGAAGTTCTTCGCCGTCCTCGACGGGCGCATGAACGCGTCGGCCGACGACGTGAAGCGCGCCGCCTACCCGTGCCTGCGTCACCGCATCCTGCTGAACTTCGACGCGATCGCCGACGAGGCGACCACCGACACGCTCATCCGGCAGCTCCTCATCGAGATGGACGCGCCGACGAACCCGAAGAAGAGCAAGCAGAAGTAGCGTGGCCGTCCTCGACCGCGCCATCCGCCGCGTCCTCGACAGGATGCGTCTCGGCGTCCGACCTCGGGCGACCGCGGGCCGCCAGGGCAGCCACCGCTCGCCCCTGAAGGCGCACGGCGTGGAGTTCGCCGAGCACCGGCCGTACGTGCCCGGCGACGACGTCCGCCACATCGACTGGAAGGCGTTCGCGCGGCACGGCCAGCTCGTGATGCGCAACTACGAGGAGGAGCGCGACGCGTTCATCCACATCCTCCTCGACGTGACGGGCTCGATGAGCCGAGGCGCCCCGACCAAGATCGAGGTCGCGCAGCAGCTCGCCGCGAGCTTCGCCTACGTCGGCATGCGCCAGTTCGATCGAGCGCGCGTGGTGCCCTTCGCCGACGAGCTCGACGACCTGCCGCTCGCGATCCGAGGCGCTCAGGACCTGCCCGCGCTCGAGCGCCTGCTCGCGGCCGCCGAGCCCGCCGGGCCCACCAACTTCGCCGCCGCCGTCAAGGCGCTCGCCGCGCGCGGGACGCCGCGCGGGATGGTCGTCGTGATCACCGACGTGATGGCGCCCGAGGGCTGGGAGGACGGCTTCCGCCACCTCGGCGCGATGGGCCACGAGGTCCGCGTGATCCGCGTGGGCTGCGCCGAGGACCTGGCGCCGACCTTCTCCGGCGAGCTCGAGCTGCACGACGCGGAGACCGGCGAGCGCGTGCGCCTGCGCGTGAACAAGGCCCTCCTCGAGCGCTACGGCGCCGAGGTCAAGAAGCACCTCGAGGCCGCGCGTGAGTCCTGCCAGCGCGCGGGCGGCCGCTGGATCGAAGTCGACGTCGAGATGCCGATGGACGCGATCGTGAAGCGCTGCTTCGGCGGCCCCGTCCACCGCACCGCCGCGGGGTCCGACCGATGACCTTCGCCGCGTTCGCGTGGTCCACGATCGCCGCGATCGCCGGCGGCGCCGCGCTCACCGTGCTCGCGCTCTACCTCCTGCGCCGCACGCCGCGGCCGCAGGTCGTCTCGAACGTCACGTTCTGGATGCGGGCGGCGCAGAGCAGCCGTCCACGTTTCTTGCGAGCCTCCAAGATCCCGTGGGTCGCGTTCCTCATCAGCCTCCTGGTCGCGCTGCTCTTCGTGGGCGAGATCGGCGACCCGCGGTTCGGCCGCGGCGTCCGCGGGACCACGGTGATCGTGCTCGACGCCGGCCGCAGCATGGGCGCGACCGACGGCAGCGAGCGGCGCGTGGATCGCGCGCTCCGTGAGGTGCGGCGCTGGGTCGACCGCAGCACCGCCGGGGGCCGCGTCGCGGTGGTCCGCGCGGGCATGCGTCCCGAGACCCTCCTCGCGCTCACCGAGGACCCCGCCGACCTCGATCGCGCGCTCACGGGCTTCGAGCTCGACGACGGCCCCGCCGACCTGCGCGGCGCGGTCCGGCTCGCCGACCGCATCATCACCACGAGCGGGGACCCGGGGCAGATCCTCGTCGTCGCCGACCAGGACGTCGGCGAGGGCCTCGAGACGCAAGCGACGCGGGTGCTGGTGCCCGTCGGGGTGCCCGCCGACACGATCGCGATCGGCGACTTCTCCGCGCGGCGCGACCCGCTCGCCGCGGGTGAGTACACGACGCAAGTGCAGCTGCGGTCGTTCAGCTCCCGCGAGGCGGGCGCGCGGCTCCAGATCTACGACGGCGACGTGCCGCTCCTCGACCGCCGCGTGACGCTGAGCCCGGGCGGCGGCGTGAGCTACAGCGCGCAGGGGTTCAGCGCCGAGCGCGCCGAGCTGACCGCGCGGCTCACCGACATCGAGATCACGGGCAGCCACGACGCGCTCGAGGTCGACGACGTCGCGCACGCGGTGGTGCCCGCGCTCGACCCGATCGCGGTCCTCTACGTCTCGGCCGGCAACCCGTACCTCGAGGCGGCGCTCGCGGTGCACCCGAACGCCAACGTCGAGACGATGTCGCCCGCGGACTTCGGCGGTCAGAGCGACGAGACGCTGTCGGGCTACGACGTGCTGATCCTCGATCGCACGCCGCTCCCCGAGCGCATCGCGCACTCCTCGGTCGTGCTCTTCTCGCCGCCGTCCGGGCAGCTCGGCGCGAGCGGCCCCGCCGAGTCGCCGCGCGTCACGGCGATCCTCGGCTCGCATCCGGCGCTGCACGGCGTCCGCCTCGACGGCATCCGCGTCGGCCGCGCCGTGCGCTTCACGACCGAGCCGGGCGACCAGGTGCTGATGCGCAGCGGCTCGGACGCGCTCGCGGTGGCGCGCGAGACGCAGAGCCGCCGCCTCGTCGCCTACGGCCTCGACCTGAGCGCGACGGATCTGGTCGAGCGCGAGGCGTTCCCGCTGATGGTGCACGACAGCCTGCAGTGGGCCGCCGCGGTGCGCGACGACGTGCCGCTCCCGCGCCGCCTCGGGGAGCCGATCTACGCGGCCGACCAGACGGTGCTCGGCCCCGACGGGGAGCCGGTCGACGCGACGGTGCTCGCCGCGATCCGACACCAGGGCATCTATCACGTGGGTGAGCGCGCCGAGGCGTTCAGCGCCGCCATCCACTCGCGCGAGATCCCGAGCGGCGCCTCCGCGGCGCGCTTCCGGACGAGCGACCCGCTGCCGCCGCTCGCGGTGCTCGTCGCGCTCGGCTTGCTCGCGCTGATCCTGCTCGAGTGGACGCTCGTGCACCGCGGGAGGCTGTCGTGAGCGAGCTCGACCTCACCATCGGCTGGCCGCTCGCGCTCTGGGGGCTCTGCGCGCTGCCGCTGCTGCTGCTGCTCGCGTTCCGCAGCCGGTTCCCGATCGGGCTGCGTCGCCGGGTGATGGTGATCATCACGCGCGTCCTCGCGGTCGCGCTCGTCGTCCTCGCGGTCGCCGACCTCCGGTACGCCTGGCCGACCGACGAGCTCGCCGTGGCGACGGTGATCGACGAGACCGCGAGCATCGCGCCGTCGGACCGGGAGCGCGTGCGGCAGCAGATCGCCGAGGTCACCGGGGCGCACGACGAGGTCACGTGGATCGACGCGACCTCCGACGGAGAGGCCGTCCCGCCGGCGATGGACGTCTCGGTCGGCGTCGCCACGCTGCCGCGCAACCGCGTCCGGCGGATGGTCGTCGCGACCGACGGCCGCGACCCGCGCGGGCACCTCGGCGCCGCGATCGCGGCGGCGCATCGGGCGGGGGTCGAGGTCTCGATCCTGCCGATGGGCGACGACCCGCCGTTCGACCTCGTCAGCGTCCGCGGCCTGCAGGTCCCGCGCATGATCCGCGCCGGGGACCGCCTCGACGTCGGCGTCGAGATGCACGCGTCCCGCGACGCGAACGTGCACCTCGTGATGGCGCTCGACGGCGAAGAGGTCGCGAGCGGCGAGGCGGTCGCGCGGGCCGGCGACTCCACCACGAACCTCAGCGTGGAGTTCCCCGACGAGGAGGGCGTCCACGAGATCACGGTGGCGATGGCGGCGGACGGCGACCCCGTGGCCGAGAACAACCGGTGGCGCTCGCTCGTGCGCGTGTCGCCCAAGCCGCTCGTGCGGATCCTCCACGACCCCGAGAACGGGCCGCCCGTGCTCGCGCAGGTGCTCGACGACGCGGGCATGCGCGTCGAGGTCGTCCCGATCACCGCCGCGCCCACGAGCGCGCGGCAGCTCGAGGACGTGAGCCTCGTGATCGTCGACGAGGCGGACCCGAACGACCTCACCGAGGAGCAGCAACACGTCTTGCGCGACTGGGTCGAGAACGAGGGCGGCGGCCTGATCTCGGTGACCGGTCGCCACCCGGTCCGGCGCGCGCCCGAGACGTTCCGCGAGATCGAGCCGATCACGATCCCGCCCGCGATCCCCGAGCCGCGCCCGCTCGAGCTGGTGCTCGTGATCGACCGCTCGAGCTCGATGAGCGGGATCAAGATGATGCAGGCGCGCAACGCCGGCGTCGCGGCGATCCGCGCGCTGCGCGCGGACGCGCGGGTCGGCGTGGTGGCGTTCAGCGGCGGCGCGGACCGGGTGATGGCCCCCGTCGGCATGGATCAGCGTGAGGAGGCGATCGCCTTCGTGCAGGGCATCCACGCGTCGGGCGGGACGAACATCGGCGCGGCGCTCGGCGCGGCGAACCGCATCATGAGCAGCGACCCGCGCTACATCCATCACGTCATCTTGCTCTCCGACGGCGTGAGCGCGCCCGAGCCCGCGATCCAGGCCGCCGAGGCCCTCGCGGGCCGCGGGGTGAGCATCTCGACGATCACGATCGGGCCGCGCAACGACCTGATGGCGCAGATCGCGCAGATCGGCCGCGGCCGCTACCACGTGACGAACGCGGCCGGCTCGCTGCCGAGCCTCTTCGTGCGCGAGGCGCAGTACCGGCAGCCGCCGGCGCACCGGCAGGTGAGCTTCCGGCCCCGGGTCGTGAGCGCGGTCTCGATGATCGAGGGCATCGACTTCGACTCGGCGCCGCAGCTCGCCGGCTACGCGCTCTCGGGCTTGCGCCGCGGCGCGACGATGGTGCTCGCGGCGCCCGACCGGCGGCCCGCGCTCGCGCACTGGCACCGCGGGCTCGGGCAGGTCGCCACCTGGACGAGCGCCACGAGCGGCTCGTGGGCCGACCAGTGGCGCCTGTGGCCGGGCTTCCGCGAGCTCTGGGTCAACATGGCCGAGGAGATGCTGCGCACCCGGCCGATCCAGCCGCCGCAGCTCCGCCTCGCGCCGCACCCGCTCGTCGACGGCGTGCAGGTCGCGACGGTGATCGCGCCGACGATCTCCAGCGAGGAGGTGCCGGTCGTGCGCATCTTCCGCGAGGCCGGCGACGCCGAGGCGCTCGAGCTCGTCGAGCGCGGGCCGGGGGTCTGGCAGTCCGAGATCCTCGAGGACGAGGGCTTCCTCCTCGACGCGCGCATGCCGCTCGACGAGCGCCCGACGGTCGCGGTCGGCTACGACCGGCCCTACCACCCGGAGCTCGCGGTGTTCGGGTCCGACCTCGCGGAGCTGCGGCGCCTCGCCGCGGCGGGCGGCGGCGCCGTGCTCGACTCGCCCGACGCGGTCCTCGAGGACGTCGAGGAGCAAGGCGTCATGCGCTCGCTGCGCAGCCCGCTGCTGTTCGCCGCGCTCTTCTTCTACCTGCTCGGGCTCTTCCTCTTCCGGCTCCCCGACCACTCGGTGAGCGCGACGGTGACGCGCCCGCAGCGCACCCGGCGCTGGGGCAAGCGCCGCTCGCTGATGCCCGACGAGGCGCGCACGTCGCAGCCGCCCGAGAAGACGAAGAAGAACCAGGAGGCTGCATGAGAGGCGCGGCGCTGATCGCGATCGCCCTGTGCGTGGTCGGCTGCGGAGATCCCGCGCCGCGCTTCGGCGAGGCCACCATCTCGGCCGCGTCGCCGCGCGCGACGTTCTCGGGGACCACGTTCGGCTCGGCCGCGGCCATGGAGCTCGCGCCCGGCTGCCCGGGCTACCTCGACGTCGAGACGCCCGGTCACGTGGTGCACGTCGGCGAGAGCGTGCCCTTCGACATCACCGCGCGCTCGGACATCGCCCCCCTCGCGCTCGCGGTGGCCCACGGCGACGAGGTCCGCTGCGACAGCGACGAGGGCTCGGGTCACGCCCCCACGCTCTCGTTCGAGGAGGCCGGCGACTACCAGGTGTTCGTCGCGGCGCTCCGCGAGCCGGCCGAGCTCGCCTACGAGATCACGGTCCGGGCCGGCGACGCCCGCGCGGAGCCCCTCGTGTCGGCGCCGACCGACGGCCGCGTCGTCAACGTCACCATCACCTCGCAGCCGCCGGGGGCGCAGGTGCGCGAGCAGGGCGGTCGGGTCGTGGGCACCACGCCCGCGATGTTCACCGTCACCGTGCCCGACGGCGAGGCCGATCCGTCGCGGACCTGGACGCTGTCGCTGCCCGAGCACCAGGACGTCTCGGTCGGCGGCCGGCTCGAGACCGCGGCGCTCGTCCTGCACGGGCAGCTCCCCTCGATCGGGCCCGTGGAGATCGACGTCTCGGCGACCGAGGCGCAGCCGATCCGCGACTACCAGAGCGCCGCGCTCGGGATCGACGTCGGCGAGTCCTGCGCGATCACCGACGCCGAGGTCGAGGTCGACATCCAGCACAGCTTCGTCGGCGACCTGCGGGTGATCCTGCGGACGCCGTGGGACGAGGAGATCATGCTCCAGCGCCACGCGGGGGGCGGCCGGCGCAACCTGCAGCGCACCTGGAGCAGCGCCCCCGAGCCGTCCACGGGGCGTCGCGCGCCCGCGGCCCCGACCCTCGCCTCGCTGGTCGGGCGCAACACGCAAGGGCGCTGGACGCTCGTCGTCCACGACGACGCGGGCGCCGACGAGGGGTCGTTCGACCGCTTCGACCTGCGGCTCACGTGTGGGTCGCCGACGACCGTGGCCGTCGCGGACCCGACCCCCGTCCCACCCGTCCGGGATCCCACCCCGACCGCGGTCACCCACCGCCCCGTCGTCTCGAACCTGCCCGAGCTGCCCACCCGCTCCGACATCGTCCGGGTCCTCGGGGCCCTGCGCCCGCGGGTCGAGGCCTGCGGGACCGGGCAGGGCGGCAGCGCTCGCGTGATCGCCACCGTCACCGGCTCCACCGGCCGGGTGACGCAGGTGTCGGCCAACGGCCTCTCGGATCCGAACGTCCAGCGCTGCGTGGTCCGCACCGTCCGGACGGCGACCTTCCCCCGCTTCCGCCGCCAGAGCCTCGACGTCGACTACACGTACGCGCTTCGTTGAGTCTCCGGGGGCCGCAGGCGATTTAGCGGCGGACCTCGAGGCGGCGTAGAATGCGGCCAGTGGACGGCGCGAACGACGTTTACGCGTTCTTCCAGGGCAGCGTCACGGCCTTCGGCGGCTTCGGCATCGCGTTGGCTTTCGCGCTCTTGGTGGTGCTGAGGCTCGTCGTCCCGCGCGTCCACAAGCGCGTCGTCCGGGCGCCCCTCCTGATGATGCTGTTCTCGGTCGCGTTCGCCTTCCTCTACGGCGTGCTGCCGCGGTCGGGGGCGTCCAGCTACCTGCGCCTCGGTCACGAGGGGCTGCTGCTGTTCGCGATCGCGCGCAGCTTCTACCTCGTCATCCTCTACGGGATCTTCGAGAACCGCCGCCGCCGCCGCACGCGGCTGCTCTCCGGGATCTTCAGGGACATCGTCCAGGTCGCGATCTACTTCGTCGCCGTCGTCTTCATGCTCAAGGAGGCGGGGGTCGAGGCGGGGAGCCTCCTCACGAGCTCCGTCCTGCTCACGGCCGTCATCGGCCTCTCGCTCCAGGACACCCTCGGGAACCTCTTCGCGGGCCTCGCGCTGCAGGTCCAGCAGCCCTTCGAGGTGGGCGACTGGATCCAGTTCGATCAGGACGTCACGCACACCGGCGAGGTCGTCGAGATCAACTGGCGCGCGACGCGCCTGATCACCATCGACCGCGTCGAGGTGACGGTCCCCAACAACACGCTCGCGCGCGCCTCCATCACGAACTTCAGCCGGCCGACCCGCGTGGCGCGCCGCAGCGCGACGGTGGTCGCGCCCTACTCGACGCCGCCCGCCCGCGTGCATCGGATGATGGCCGAGGCCGTCGTCGAGGTGGACGGAGTGGTCGCCGACCCCAAGCCCGACATCCAGACGATCGACTTCAGCGAGCGCGGGGTCGAGTACCGGGTCCGCTACTTCATCGAGGACTTCGAGTCGCGCGAGATCATCGACAGCCGCGTGCGCGACCGGCTCTGGTACGCGCTGCGCCGCGCCGCCGTGCCGATCCCCGCGCCGCAGCGGACGATCACCCTCATCGAGCACAACGCGGCCACCGCGCAGGCCGAGCACGCCGCGCAGATCATCGACATCGAGAAGGCGCTCGCGCGCGTCCCGATGTTCAAGCCGCTCCCCGACGTGCTCCTGCACGAGGTCGCGATGCACACGGAGCGGCGGCTCTACGCGGCCGGCGAGATCGTCATCCAGCAGGGCGACGTGGGCGAGGAGCTGTTCGTGGTGGAGCGCGGCAAGCTCGACGTGCTCATCGACGTGCACGACGGGATGCAGCACATCGCCTCGGTCGACGAGGGCGACGTGTTCGGCGAGATGAGCCTGATGACCGGCGCCGACCGCTCCGCGACCGTCCGCACCACGATGGAGTCCGCGCTGCTCGTCGTCTCGAAGGAGACGATCCAGCCCGTCCTCGAGGCGTCCCCCGAGGTGGCCGAGCGCATCAGCGAGGTGCTCGCGGCCCGCGAGGCAGCGATCGAGGGTCACACCCGAGGCTCGCTGAACCCGTCCCGCCGCAAGGTCGAGGAGCGCAGCGGCGAGCTCCTCGGCCGCATCCGCGAGTTCTTCTCGATCTAGTCGGGAGGGACGTTCCAGATCCGGGACGCGTCGGCCCGGGCGGAGCGTTATCATCACGCGATGGCATATGAAGGTGGGCCGATCCTCGTGATCGACGATGACCCGGATCTCTGCGAGATCCTGAAGCGGACGCTCGTCCACGCGGGCTACCAGGTCGTCACCGCGAGCGACGGGATGCGGGCGATCCGCGCCTTCGAGCTGAACCGGCCGGCGATGCTCTTCGTCGACCTGATGATGCCGCACCTCGACGGGGAGGAGCTGCTGCGCGTCCTCGGGACGCCGCGACCGCCGGTCGTGCTCATCACGGCGAGCGTCCGGCGCGAAGAGGTCGCCGAGAAATTCCAGATCCCCGACACCCTCGAGAAGCCGTTCGACATCGAGGAGGTCAAAGCCCTCGCCAAGAAGTACCTCGGCTGAGGTATGACGCCGCATGGTGTATGACGAGGCCCTCGACCTGCCCCCGGCGCGGCGTCGGATCTTCTGCAACCGGACGCTGAACCTCCGCTCGATCCGCGCGGTCGGCTTCGACATGGACTACACGCTCATCCACTACCGGGTGGAGGAGTGGGAGAACCACGCGTACCGCCACCTGCGCGGTCGGCTCGCGAGCCTCGGCTGGCCGGTGGACGACCTCGAGTTCGACCCCGGGTCGGTGCGGCTCGGCCTCATCCTCGACCTCGAGCACGGCAACATCGTGAAGGCGAACCGCTTCGGCTACGTGAAGCGCGCCTGCCACGGGACGCGGCCGCTCAGCTACGACGAGCAGCGCCGCCTCTACGGCCGCGACCTCGTCGACCTCGGCGAGTCGCGCTGGGTGTTCCTCAACACGCTCTTCTCCCTCTCCGAGGCGTGCATGTACGGGCAGGTCGTCGACCGCCTCGACGAGGGCCTGGTGAAGGGGCCGATGGGCTACGCCGACCTCTACCGGCAGATCCGCGCGTGCCTCGACGAGGCGCACATCGAGGGTCAGCTCAAGGCGGAGATCATCGCCGACCCGGATCGCTTCGTGGTGCTCGACGAGGAGCTCCCGCTCGCGCTGCGCGACCTGCGGGAGGCCGGCAAGAAGGTGCTGCTGATCACCAACAGCGAGTGGCCGTACACGCGCGACATGATGTCCTACGCGTTCGACCGGTTCCTCCCGGGCGACATGACGTGGCGCGACCTGTTCGACATGGTGATCGTGTCGGCCCGCAAGCCGTCTTTCTTCGAGCACAAGAACCCCTGCTTCGAGGTCATCGACGACGAGGGCCGGCTGCTGCCGGTGCTGCGCCCCGAGGCCGGGGGCACCTACCTCGGCTCCCACGCCGCCGCGGTCGAGGCCTCCCTCGGGCTCAGCGGCGAGGAGATCCTCTACGTCGGGGACCACATCTTCAGCGACGTGCGCGTGTCGGGGAGCCTCCTCCGGTGGCGCACCGCGCTGGTGCTCCGCGAGCTCGAGGCGGAGATCGACGCGATCGAGTCCTTCGAGGCCGAGCAGCGGGAGCTGTCGGCGATGATGGAGGAGAAGGAGCGCCTCGAGCACCAGTTCTCGCGCCTCCGGCTGGGCAAGCAGCGCCTCGAGAAGGGCTACGGGCCGCAGCCCGAGGCGAGCGTCGACTCGATCGAGAAGCGCATGCGCGCCCTGCGCGAGCAGCTCGTCGCGCTCGACAATCGCATCTCGCCGCTCGCCGCCCGCGCCAGCCGGCTCGCGAACGACGACTGGGGGCTCCTGCTGCGCACGGGCAACGACAAGAGCCACCTCGCCCGTCAGATCGAGCGCTACGCGGACGTGTACACCTCGCGCGTCTCGAACCTGCTCGCGCTGACGCCCTTCGTCTACCTCCGCTCGCCGCGCGGCAGCCTGCCGCACGACGCGGGCCCGACCCCCTGAGCCGTGCGCTACTTCGAGGCCAGCGGTGACCGCGTCGCGATCCGCGAGTCCGCGCGGGATCGGCTGACGCGCGGCGCGCTGTGGCTCTTCGTCGCGCCGAGCCTCGTCGCGGCGACCGGGTGGACGGGCTACGGGCTCTTCGTCGAGGAGCGCTCGGTCGGGCTCCTGCTCGTGACCGGCGGCGTGGTGGCGCTCGGCTGCGTCGGGCCCGCGCTGTTCGGCCTCTACACGATGGCCACCGCCAACCGCACGGCGCACGCGCGCCGCGTGGTGTTCGACCTCGGCGAGCGCCTCGTCGAGCGACGCGGCGCGGCCCCCGCGGTGTACCGCAAGCCCGACGCCGTTCGCGTCGCCCGCGCCGGCCTCCTCGGGTGGACGCTCCGGCTCGACGGCGAGACGCCGATGACGCTGGTGCGCCGCGTCCCCCACGGCTCGGGACGCGCGCTCGCCGAGGCCGCCGACGCGCTCGCCGAGGCGCTCGGCGTCGAGGCTCGCGTGCCGGCGGCCGCCCGGACCGCGATGGGGGCGATCCCGCACGACGAGGACACCTGGGCCGCGCTCTGTTACCTGCCCCTCGACGGTGTCAACTTCGCTTACTGTCTCATGGCGCTCCTCAGCAGCCGCCACCCCCGCCTCCGCTTCGCCGCGAAGCAGAGCCTCGTGCAGCTCGCGGTCGAGGCGTTCCTCGCGGCGTGCCTCAGCGGATGCCTCGGGATCCCGCTCGTCGCGGCGTCCGCGCCGTTCGCCGTCGAGGCGGCCGCGTTCCTCTGCCCGTTCACGATCTTCGGGGCGCTCCGCGTGACCGTGCGCCTCACCGCCGCGCTGCGCGCCTACCGCAAGACCGCGTGGGTGATGCCGTGGCTCGGCCCGATCGTGCGGCGCTGGGCGCCGGCCCCGCGCGAGGCGAGCTGACCCCCGCGGCTTGCGCGGTGATCCCGCGCGGCCCATGTTTCCGCTCGATCATGCGCGTCCTCTCGACATCGCCCTGCGCCGCCCGGCCGTCCTCGACGGACCGGGATACGTGCGCTCCGTGTCGGGAGTAGACCGCCTCCGCGAGAGACATCGCGAGGACCCTCCGGCACGGCGCCGGGGGATCTCGTCGCGTTCGAACGCCGTCGTCGCTCCCTCGTCCGCCGGGCCCCAACCCGAGAGAAAGAAACGAGAGAGTCATGAGCATCGAGAAGAAGCAGCACCTCAACGTCGGCACCATCGGCCACGTCGACCACGGCAAGACGACGCTGACCGCGGCGATCACCGCGGTCACGGCGCACGTGTACGGCGGCGAGGCGCGCGGCTTCGACCAGATCGACAACGCGCCCGAGGAGCGGCGGCGGGGGATCACCATCCAGGCGTCCCACGTGCGCTACGAGTCCGGCGCGAGGGTCTACGCCCACGTCGACTGCCCCGGCCACGAGGCGTTCATCAAGAACATGATCGCGGGCGCGTCCCAGATGGACGGCGCGATCCTCCTCGTGGACGGCTCCGTCGGGCCGCAGGCGCAGACGCGTGAGCACGTGCTGCTCGCGCGGCAGGTCGGCGTCGACCACCTCGTGGTCTTCGTCAACAAGACCGACGTGGCCGACCCGGAGCTCCTCGATCTCGTCGAGATCGAGACCGCGGAGCTCCTCGAGGCCCACGGCTACCTCGACCCCGTCTTCGTGCGCGGCTCCGCGCGCGAGGCGCTGCGCGCGTGTGAGGCGGGTCGCTTCGACGACCCGGCGACCGCGTGCGTGCGCGAGCTCGTCGACGCGCTCGACGAGCACATCCCGGTCCCGGAGCGCGACCTCGAGGGGGCGTTCTTCCTCCCCATCGAGGGCGTGCACGGGATCGACGGGCTCGGCACCGTGATCAGCGGCAAGGTCGAGCGCGGCCGCGCGAGCCTCGGCGACTCCGTCGAGATCGTGGGCCGCGGCGGTGAGCCGCTGCGCGCGGTGATCAAGGGCATCCAGTCGTTCCACAGGGACGTGCCGGAGGCCCTCGCGGGCCACAACGTCGGGTTGCTCCTGCGCGGCGTCGGCCGTGACGAGGTCGTGCGCGGCCAGGTCGCGGTCGCGCCGGGCTCGGTCCACGCCCGCGACGGCGGCGAGGCGGAGATCTTCCTCCTCACCACCGCCGAGGGCGGGCGCCGCGGGCCCTTCGGCCCGGGCTACTCGCCGCAGCTGTACTTCGGGGTCGTGGGCGTCACCGGCGTCCTCGACTTCGACGACGGCGTGCTCGCTCCGGGTGACCGCGCGAGCGTGCGCTTCCGCCTCGGCCGACCCGTCGCCGTCGAGCCCGGCATGCGCTTCGCCATGCGCGAAGGCGGCCGCACCATCGGCGCCGGCGTCGTCCGCGGCGTGGCGTGATCCCACGGCGCCCTCCGGAGCTCCTCCGGAGGGCGCCGCTTCTAGAACACGTCGCGCATCGACGCGAAGTCGAAGTAGCCGACCCCGTGCATCTGCCCGTTCAGGTTCCGGCGCAGGGTGGTCTCGAGCTCGGACACGGAGTGCTGCTGGAGCCAGGGCCGCATGTGCGCGTCGCCGCGCGCGTAGACGATCGGCCAGATCGGGAGCCGCCCCGCGAAGTAGCCGTGGCGCGCGCGGTGGCTGCGCGTCCCCTCACCCCAGCTCATCGCGTCGGCCGGGTCGGCGATCGCGAAGCTCAGGTAGACGCGGTCCACGTGCTCGGCGATCCAGGCGCCCTCCTCCGCGGTCGGGTAGCCGAGGTAGCAGGCGATCCAGCCGTCGCCCTTCTGGGCGCGCATCGCCGTCAAGATCTGTTGCAATTCAGCGAAGCGAGCGGCGCGCTCGGCGGGCGGCGCGTTCCAGAACTCGAATTCCGTCACCCAGCCCGTGAAGCGGGCGTTCGGGTGCTCGCGCTCCCAGCGGGTCAGGTCCTCCACGCGATCCATCGCGGAGATCGGCGCGACGACGTCGAGGCCGCGCGCGTGGGCCGTCTCGAGGAAGGTGGCGAGCGCCTCCTGCTGGTTGCGGAGCGCCGCGCCGAGGCCGTACAGGGTGAGCTCGGCGAAGCCGTGGCTCGTGGCGAGCTCGAGCGCCGCGTCCCGCTCGTCGAAGCTGCCGACGTAGAGCGAGCGGCGCTCGGGCTCGGCGGGCGCGGCGGCCGGCGCCGTGGCGGCGGGCGCGGAGCCCGCGGGCCGCGCGGTCAGCGCGGATCGTCGCCCGGGGATGACCCCGCAGCCGGCCCACAGCAGCAGCCCCACCACCGCGACCCGCTTCATCGCCTCGCTGTCGATCCCTCGCACGCGCACCTCCGAGCCGGCACCTTCGTTCGCTCGACGCCTCGCGTCCAGTCGGGTCATCGCAGGCGCAGCCGGACCGTGAAGGCGTCGACGCCGTCGCCCGCGTCGGACACCGTCATCTCCGAGGTCGTCAGGTCCACGCGCAGGCGCGGGTCTCCGTCGACGGCCGTGTGACCGACGTCCTCGGCGCGCAGCGGGCGGCCCTCGTCGTCGACCTCGCAGTCGACGTAGCCGGCCGTCTGCGTCGGGTTCGGGTAGATGACGTGCCCATCGCAGATCACGCGCACGAGGCAGTCGTAGCGTCCGCTCCGGGCGGGCAGGAGCCGCGCGGTGCAGCGGGCGTCCTCGCCGAACGGGAGCGCGCCCTCGAGCTGCGTGATCGAGGCGGCGCGCTCCATCGGCTCGAAGGGCAGCTCCACCCCGGCGTCGCCGGGGCCGATCCGGAACTGGCGCAGCATCGCCCAGCGCTGCGGGTCGTACGCCTGGTCGTGCGCCGCCTCCGACATGCCCGGCGGGATCGCCGGGATGCGGCGACCCTCGATCGAGGCGGGCGGGGGCCCCGCGTCCTCCACCCACGCGTGGTGGACCCACGTCTCGGGCTCGCCGGGTGACCGTGCTGGCTCCGGGCGCCGGTCGGAGCCGAGGGGGCCTTCGAAGGTGCGGTAGGCCACGAACGCGAAGCCCGCGAGGACGACGAGCAGGACGACGAGCACCGGCCAGCCGACGCGCAGGCGCTCACTCATGCGCGATGAGGCGACGTAGCTCGGCGTACTCGCCCGCGATCGCGCGCACGAAGCCCTCGGCGTCGAGCGCGAGGCAGAACGCCGCCCGGGCCCGCGCGCCCTTCTGCTCGAAGACCCGGCGCGCGATGCGCTCGGCGCGCTTGGGGTCGAGCGCGCGCGTGAGCCCGATCGCGTCGTTCGGGGTCTCGCGGGTCACGTGGATGCCCACGAGCTCCTCGGCCGCGGTCTTGCCGCCGAACGCGGCGAGCGCGTCGCGGAGCGCCGACGGCGTCCCGTCGCGGACGGTCACCGCGGCGAAGTCGGCCTGCCCCTCGAGCAGCGCGTCGAGCGCGTTGGGGTAGCTGCCGTGGAAGCGCTGGTCGCGCAGGCCGTCGACGAGCCCGCGGTCGCGGAGCTCGGAGAGCGCGAGCAGGTAGCCGCCCACCGAGAGGCGATCGACCCACGCGGCGCGCTTGCCGGCGAGCTGCGCGAGGCTGGTCAGGGTGTCCTTCCGGACGACGATCGCGGACCGGTACGACGTCTTGCCCTGCCGCACGCACTTGAACACGCCGCGCAGGTTCGGCTCGAGGCGCGCGCAGACCGTCGGCGGCATCCAGACCAGATCCGCGTCGCCGCGCTCCGCTCGGTCGCCGAGGTCCGCGTAGCCGTCCGCGACGTCGATCTCGACGGTCTCGGCCAGGTCGGCGCGCAGTGACTGGTCGAGCAGCTCGCCTCGGGCGCGCGCTCGGGCGGAGCCGACGGACGGAGGCAGCAAGAGCCGGAGCGTCACGGGCCGCAGTCTACCAGCCCGCGCACCCTCTTCGACGGGGGCTTCGTCAACCGGACGCGGCGTCCTTCTCCGCGTCGTCGCGGGCCCCGAGCTCACCCGTCGGCTCGCCTCGAAGCCGGGGCGCCGAGCGCGCCCCCTGGCGCTCCCCCGCGCGGCCGAGGAGCTTCTCGACGAGCGCCTTGGGCGGCGTGGCCTTGGAGAGCGCGAGGTCGAAGGCGACGAGCTCGCGATCGACGACGTGATCGAGCTGCGCCGTCAGCAGCACGAGCGGCGGACACGAGGTGACGAGCGCCTGACGCAGCTCGCGCGCGAGCTTCGACCCGGTCCCGCCCGGGCCGAGGTCGAAGTCGATCACCACGAGGTCCGGCAGCTCGTCCTCGAGGCGCTCGAGCAGCCCGACGCCGTCCTCGAAGGCGCGGACCTCCGCGCCGGCGTGCTCGAGGACGCGCGCGAGGGCCCGGAGCCAGGTCACGTCGTCGTCCACGACGTACAGGAGCAGCGGGCGCGCGTCGGACAAGGCCCAACCATAGCGCACCGCCGCGGAGTTGCCGATCGAGGGTACGCGGTTCACTTTTCGCCCCCCGTGAGGCTCCTGCACCCGGACACGCCGTTCGCTCCGAGGCGCGCGCCCTTCTTCTACGGCTGGGTCGTCCTCGGCGCGTCGACGCTCGGCGTGATCATGAGCATCCCCGGGCAGACGATGGGCGTGAGCGTCTTCACGGACCCGCTGATCGAGGCCACCGGGATGTCGCGCTTCGCGCTGTCGAACGCCTACCTCGCGGGGACCGTGCTCAGCGCGCTGTCGCTGCCGCGCGGGGGGCGGCTCCTCGATCGCTTCGGGGCGCGCGCGACGGTCCTGTTCGCGTCGTTCGGGCTCGCCGGGACGCTCCTCGCGCTCACGTCGATCGACCGCCTCGCCCGCGCCGTCCACGCCGCGTTCACCGCCGCCGACCCGGTCGTGGTGGGCTGGATCGCGCTGGCCTGCGCGTTCACCGCCCTCCGGTTCACCGGTCAAGGCATGTTGACGATGGTCAGCCGCACCATGCTCGGCAAGTGGTTCGACCGACGCCGCGGCCTCGCCTCCGGGATCAGCGGGATCTTCGTCGCGTTCGGCTTCGCGGTGGCGCCGCTGGTCCTCGACGCGTGGATCGAGGCGGCCACGTGGCGCGGCGCGTGGGTGGGGATGGCGGCGGTGGTCGCGGGCGGCATGGGCGGCTTCGGCTGGCTCCTGTTCCGCGACAACCCGGAGGAGTGCGGGCTCGCGATGGACGGCGCCGCGCCGGAGGCCGCCAAGGCCCCGGAGGCGACGAGCACGCGGGCCGAGGCCCTGCGCTCGCCGGCCTTCTGGGCGCTGAGCCTCGCGCTCGGCGTCCACGGCCTCGTGATCACCGGCTTCACGTTCCACATCGTCGACGTCGGGGCCGAGTTCGGGCTCTCGCGCACCGAGGCGGTGAGCTTCTTCCTGCCCATGGCGGTCTGCTCGACGATCACCGGCGCGCTCGTCGGGTGGGCCGCCGACCGGGTGCGCATCCGGACGCTCCTGTTCGTCCTGCTCGGCGCCGAGCTGCTCGGCTACGGCGCCACCACGCAGCTCGGGACGCCGGTCGGCTTCGGCCTCGCCGTCGTGGGGCTCGGCGTCTCGGGGGGCTTCTTCGGCCCGCTCGCGTCGGTGGCCCTGCCGCGCTTCTTCGGCCGGCTCCACCTGGGCGCGATCGCAGGGATGCAATCCATGTTGCTCGTCCTCGGCAGCGCGCTCGGGCCCTCGGCGCTCGCGCTGAGCCGCACGAGCACCGGCAGCTACGCGCCGGGCCTGTTCGTCTGCGTGGCCCTCCCCGCGGCGGTCCTCGCGCTCAACGTGTTCGCGCGACACCCGCGCGACGTCCCGCCGCTCGCTTAGGGGCCGGCGGCGCCGCGCCGGTACCAGGCGCCGATGATCGCTCGCTCCTCGTCGGTGATCCCGGTCAGGTTCGACAGGGGCATCTGCTGGGTGACCACGGCCTGGTTGTAGATGCGCGGGGCGCGATCGAGGATCGCCTGCGGCTGGTCGAACATGATCCCCTGCGGCGCGACCGGGTAGAGCTCCGAGGTGGGCGCCGAGCTGTGGCACTCGACGCAGCGGCGCTCGACGATGTCGCGGACCATCGCGAAGGTGGCCTCGCCCTCGTACTCGGTGGTCTGCGGCGCGCTGACGAGCGCGAGGCCGACCATCCCGGCGGCGGCGACCGGCAGGATCCAGACGTTCTTCTCGCCCTTGCCGCGCAGGTTGAACCAGTGGCGCACGCCCGCGCCCACCAGGCTGATCCCCGCGAGGAGCGCCCAGTTGTACTCGTGCCCGAACGTCATCGGGTAGTGGTTGCTCACCATGATGAAGAGCACGGGGAGCGTGAGGTAGTTGTTGTGCAACGAACGTTGCGCGGCGGCCTGGCCGAGCGAGGCCTCCGGCGTCTGCCCCGCGGTCATCGCCGCGACAAGGACCTTCTGGTTCGGGATGATCACGAAGAAGACGTTCCACGCCATGATCGTCCCGATCAGCGCGCCGACGTGGATGTAGGCCGCGCGCGGCCCGAAGAGCTGGGTCAGGCCGAACGCGAGGCCGGTCAGGAGCGCGAAGCCGAGGAGCGCGAACGGCACGGGGTAGCGGCCGAGCGGGCTCTTGCAGAGCAGGTGGTAGACGACCCAGCCGCCCACGAGGGTGCCGACGCCGATCGTGATCGCGAGGTGCGGGTGCAGCGCGCGGACCTGGCTGTCGACGAGGTAGGAGCTCGGCTGCAGGTAGTAGACGAGCACGAGCAGCGTCGCCCCGGTCACCCACGTGAAGTACGCCTCGTACTTGAACCAGTGCAGGACCTTCGGGAGCTTCTCGGGCGCGACCTCGTACTTCAGCACCCGGTAGAAGTGGCCGCCGTGCACCGACCACAGCTCACCGTCGACGCCCTTCGGGGCGGCGTCGCCCTCGACCGCGCGGATGTGGTTGTTCAGCCAGTTGAAGTAGAACGACGTGCCGATCCACGCCGCCCCGAAGATGATGTGTAGCCACCGCGTGACGAGCGAGAGCCAGTCGACGATCTGAACGTCCATGAAGGGCGAGATCCTATACGTATCGCGACCGATTGGCGCGATCGGGGACCATCGACCTCGGCGCCGTGCGGCCGCCCCACCCCAGCCGAGGACCCACGCGGCGACGTTCGGGCCTGGTCCGACCTCTGCTAGCCTGTCGTCGTCGGAGGTCCTGGATGCTTCGAAGCTCGGCCGTGATGGTGGCGCTCGCAGCCCTCACCGCGATGGCGGCGGGCTGCGACTGCTCGGCGCCCGGAGCCCGGATGACGTGCACGGCGGGCGAGGTGAACTGCGAGTGCGCGAGCGGCGGTCGATGCCTCACCGGGCTCGAGTGCGTGGGCGGCCTCTGCACCGACCCGACCGGGATGACCGACTCCGGGACCACGCCGCCGATGGACGCGATGGTGCCGCCGCGCGCCGACGCCGGGCCGGGCGGCCCGCCGGACGTGGGGCCGAACCCCGATGCGTTCTTCGCCGACGACCCGCCCCCGATGGTGTGCCTCGAGGACGGGGGGATGGGGCCGCCGACCGATCCGCCGGGCGGCACCCCCGAGTGCCCCGACGACAAGAACCGCGAGGGCTGCCGCTGCGACGAGGTCGGCTCGACGGCGCCTTGCTGGCCGGGGCTCCGGGCGAACCGCAACCGCGGCATCTGCCGCGACGGCACGACGACGTGCGAGGCCTTCGACGAGTTCACCGGCCGCTGGGGCGCCTGCCGGGGCTACGTCCTGCCGACCGAGGGCGTCGAGCTCGGGCCGGCCGCCTGCCGCTGCTTCTCGGTGGGGCGCTGGCAGATCGACAACCTCAGCCCGTGCTTCGTCGACTACGGCGCGAGCGGCGTCTACGCGGTCAGCACCTACGTCGGAGGCGGGGGCACGGCGATGTGCCCGACCCTGCCGTCGGGCTCGAGCCCACCCCCGGCGCCGCAGGCCGGCACCGACTGGAGCACCGACCGGCTCACCGTCGACTGCGAGGGGCGCTTCGAGCTCTGCTACACGCTGCGCGCGGGCAACGCCGACACGCCGAGCCCCTCGGACTGCATGGTCGCCCGCGTGTGCACCGGCGAGTTCTGGTACTCGATGCGCGACATGGTCCAGGAGCTCCCGCCCCTGCCGTCCTGGACGAGCCCCGACTCCGCCTGCGCGCGGCAGTTCCGCGACTCCGGCGGCTACGGCGAGATGAGCGTCCTCGGGCTGAGCGTCGAGTGCGACACGATCGACGACGGCAGCGGCGCCGAGTACGTCTTCAACCGCGTCAACTACTGCCCCCTCCGCTGCAACACCGACCCCACCGGCGCCGGCTGCGAGAGCTGCATGATGGGCGGCTCCGGGATGTTCTGATTTTCTGGGAGGGGCTGCGCCCCTCCCCCCACGCTGGGACGGCGATCCTCGCTGCCTCGCGAGCTACGCCCGCTCGCCGCCCCGCGCGGGTCCCCCCACCCATCTCGCGCTGCGCGCGACGAGCGCGTTGGGCGGCTCCGGCATGTTCTGAGGGACGATCCTCTTCAGTTTCTTCATCGCGCTTCGAAGAAGAAAGTGAAGAAGATCGTCCCCGCGCGCTCGATGTGAGGGACGATCCTCTTCAGTTTCTTCATCGCGCTTCGAAGAAGAAAGTGAAGAAGATCGTCCCCGCGCGTGGGCTCACGGCTCCGTGAGGGCGCGGAGCTCGTCGCGGCGCGCGCGGAGCTGGTCGAGGCGGGCCTCGAGGACGCTGGAGCCGGGCTGCGCGGCCAGTTGGGTCTCGATCTGCTCGATGCGTCGCTCGATGAGCTCGATCTGCTGGAGGTGCCGCGCGCGCATCTCCTCGGGCGAGATCTCGACGCCGTCGGCGATCGGTGACTCGGGCAAGAAGAGTTGCACGGCTCCATCGAGGAGGCTCGACGCGGGGCCGCCGGCGCTGGCGTCCTTGAGGCCCTCGGGTGGACCGCCTCCGTCGGGGAGCCCCGCGTCGCGCGCGATGTGGGGGAGCACACCCTGCGGCTCGCGCGCGGTGGGGCCGGTCCCGAGGTAGACGAGGACGCCGAGCAGGACCACGCCGCCGCCGAGCACCGCGCCCCGGGCCACCATCCGCTGGCGGGTCATGGCGCGGGCACGAACGCGAGGATCGTGGACGGGTGCTCGTCGGTCACGAGCAGGAAGCCGCGATCGTCGAGCCGCACGAGCCCCTCCCAGTTGCGCGGGTGCTCGTCGTCGAGGAGCTGCAGCTGGATCGGCGCCCGGTCCGTCGGTCGGATGCCCTGCTCGGTGAGCTGCAGCTCGAGGAGGCGCTCGACCGTCCGGCATCGAGCGTGGCTCTCGCCCTGGCCGAAGCGCTCGGTGATCTCGCACGTGCCGGTGTGCCAAGGGGCGCCCGGCCAGTGGTAGTTGGTGACCCAGAACCGCCCGGCCGCGTCGAGCGTGGTCGCGTCCGTGATGCGGTACTCGACGGGGCCCATCGGCAAGGCGCCGCGGGGCGTCAGCTCGCGGTCGAACACGAGCGCCCGCGGGTTGGGGTTGACCACCCCGTTGGTCTCGTAGAGCGCGATCACTCGATCCGGCTGCAGCAGCAGCGCCTCGTACGCGATGTTCGCGATGTGGTTCTGCGCCTCGAGCGGGACCGGCGGGGCCTCGTCGACGATGATCCGCTCGAGGTCGCCTTCGACGCTCCCGCGCAGCAGCCGGCCGACCGTCGGGCGGTTCTCGTCGCCGCTGACCTCGAGCGTCAGGAACACGTCGTCGCCGTCGATCGCGATGGCCTCGTATCCGTCGTTCTCTCGCTCGTCCACGACGGGCGCCACGAACGGGACCTGCCGGATCGTCAGCGGCGTGTCGTCGCCGTCGACCGCGCGCTCGACGTCGGCGCGCGCGATCGCGAAGATCGTGTGGTCGAAGCGCTCGGGGAACTGCGGCAGCAGCAGCAGCGTGTCGCCCCACCAGGCCATCCCCGACAGCTCCGCGTCCGTCCCCGCGGCGGGCCCGCTGAGGGTCAGGATCCGGAGCCCGGTCTCCTGCTGCTGCGGCGGTCGCGGCGGGCTGTGGTCGAGCAGCGTCCATACGACGGCGCCGAGGGCGACGAGCGCCACGAGGCTGCCGAGGTACAGGCCCGACCGCTTGTTCACGTTCGGCAGGGTAACAGCGCCGCCGCGGACGCACCCACGTCAGAAGCGCCGCTGGAGGCCGGGCGGGGGGAGGTGATCGAAGAACCCGACGTCGCGCAGGAACCGCGCCGTCTGGCGCAGGTACGTGCCCCGGTCGAGGTGCAGGAGGTGGCTGCCGGGGAACCAGTGGATCTTGCAGCGACCCCAGTGATCCCAGAGCAGGCGCGAGTGCTTCGGGGGCGCGAGCCGATCGCCCACGCCGCCGATCACGAACAGGCGCTCGCGCGGCAGGACCGGCGCGTAGGTCAGCGGGCAGCTCACCGCGAGCATGTGCCGGACCTCCTCGACGCCGAGGCCGTACGCCTTCATCCCCGCGCGGAGCATCACCCCGATCGGCTCCCACTCGTGCACGAGGTCCGCGACGCTCGCGACGGGCACGTTCGGGATGGCGAAGCGCAGGCGCGGCTCGGCCGCCGCGAGCAGGGCCGAGGTGTGACCGCCGAGGCTCACGCCCATCACCCCGACCTGGTCGACGCCGTGCTCCTGCTCGAAGTGATCGAGGAAGACCCGGAAGTCGTGGACGGCCTGCCCGAACGCTTCGTTGATGTGGTTGACCCCGCCCGAGAAGAAGCCGTGGCCGGAGAACGGCGAGAAGCGGGTCTGCCGCCGGCCGTGGAACGGCAGGGTGAAGAGCGCGACGTCGAAGCCCATGTGGTAGAGCCACGGCAGCGCGAAGAACCACTCGTTGATCAGCGCCAGGTCCGCGGAGAAGCCGTGGATCGCGATGATGAGCGGGCGCTTCCCGTCCGGGTGCCGCCAGTGTCGAAGGTGCGCGCGCCGGTTCGCGCGGTGCCGCAGATACGGCGCCCGCTCGCGCGGGTTGGCGGGGACGTACGGGCTCTCGAACGACAGATCGTAGGTCGCGCCGCCCCCGAGCGGTCGGAACCGCGAGAAGCGGACGCGCTTGGAGTCGACCCGGACCCCCTTCACGGGCGCCCGGAAGAAGCGGGTCGCGTCCCCGCTCTCCGCCATCGGCCCGTAGAACGCCCGATCCGCGAGCGCGCCCTCGAGCTTCTTCGGCGTGAACCCGAGCGGCAGCGCGGTGGCCCCGACGAGGCACGCGCCGGCGGTCCGGATGACCACGTCGCTCGCCGCCGTGGCCCGCACCTGCACGCGGTCGCGGAGCGCGAGATCGAAGGGCTCCTCCGAGCGGTGAAAGTCCCGATCGAGGTGCTCCCACCAGCGCGCGCCGTCCGGCATCATCACCGGCGCGTCCTTGCTTTTGTCGTGAGCGATGCGCGAAACGACCGACGCCTGACTCATGTGATCGTGAGCATACAGTAACGATCCTGTTACCGCCCCATTTCGGCGACGTTTCCGAGCGGGCCGGTCTCGACCCTCGTCATCGGGTTCAGCGGAGGTCCCGGCTCGACTATCGTCTCGACGTGCTCGAAGAGATCGAGGCGCGGTGGCGCGCGACGGGCTTGCCCGACAGCACGGCGATCGGCGCGACCGTCCGGCCCGACCCCGAGATCTCGATCGCCGACACGATCGCCGCTCCGAGCACCGCGACCCTGCCGCGCGCGCTGCCGCGCTTGAGCGTCGACCTGCGCGAGGTGGGTGACCTCGAGTCCCCGACGACCTCTCCCACGGCGTCGACCGACCTCGAGGTGCGCGGGCTGATCGGCGAGGGGGGCATGGGTCGGGTGCTCCTGGCGCGTCAACATTCCTTGCAACGCGACGTCGCGGTCAAGACGGCCAAGGACGAGGCGAGCGACGCGGTGCGCCTCGCGCTCTTCGCGGAGGGCGCGGTCACGGGGCAGCTCGAGCACCCCGCGATCGTCCCCGTCCACGCGCTCGGCGTGGACGCCGGCGGGCGCCCCGCGATGGTGATGAAGCGCATCGAGGGCGTCGCCTGGCGCGACCTCGCCGCCGACCCGAGCCACGAGGCGTGGTCGGACTGGCCCGGCGAGCCCGACGACCGGCTGCCCGGGCACCTGCAGATCCTCATGCAGATCTGCAACGCGGTGCACTTCGCCCACAGCCGCGGGATCGTCCACCGCGACATCAAGCTCGACAACGTGCTCATCGGCCGCTTCGGCGACGTCTACCTCGCGGACTGGGGGATCGCGGCGAAGGTGGGCGCGGCGGACCCCCGCCTCTGCGGGACGCCCGGCTCCATGGCCCCGGAGATGGCGGCCGGTGGCGTCGTGGACGAGCGCACCGACGTCTATCTCCTCGGCGCGACGATGCACGAGCTCTTGACGGGCTCGATGCGCCACGCGGGCCCCAACCTCCAGGCGGTGGTGGTCGCGGCCTACCTCTCGGAGCCCGTTCACTACGGGGCCGACGTGCCCGCCGATCTCGCCGAGCTGGCCAACCGCGCGTGCCACAAGGATCCGGCGAAGCGACCGAAGAGCGCTCGCGAGCTGCGCGACGCGCTCGCCAAGCACCTCGAGCATCGCGCCATGGCGGCGCTGGCCCGCGAGGCCGCGCAGCGCCTCGAGCGGGTCGAGGCGCTGGTCGCCCTCCCCGAGCTCGATCTCGCGCAGCGCGCCGAGCTCGATCGCCTCGCCGCCGAGGCGAGCTTCGGCTTCGAGCGCGCGTTCGAGCGGTGGCCCGGCGACCCCGCCACGCGGGCCGCGCGCGATCGGCTCGAGGCGCTGATGAAGGAGCGCCGCGAACACGCCGCCTCGCTCGAGCATCAGGCCCGCGATCGCGATCCCCGCGTGGCCTCGCGCACCCGCGCCATCGCGCTCGGTCTCTTCTCGGTGGTCGGCCTCGGCATCTCCACCGTGGCGATCGGGGGCGCGCGGGACCCGACCCGGGTCGAGGTCGTCGTCTACCCGCTGGTCATGTACTCGTTCGTGGTCCTGGGCACGTGGCTCTTCCGTCGCCAGGTGCTCAAGAACACCTTCAACCGTCAGCTCACCGTGGCCCTCCACGGGCTCATCCTCGTGATGATCATGGCGCGCGCGATGGGCCTGCTCACCGACATCACCCCCGCGCAGCACTTCGCGCGGGACAGCTTCATGCTCGCGGCGACGTTCATGGTGCTCTCGATCACGCACCTGCGCTGGATCGCGGGCGCGTCGGTCTGCTACCTCGTCTCGTTCGTCATCTGCGTCCTGTTCCCCCAGCACGCGCTCCTGGTGTTCGCGATCGCGACGTCGCTGTCGACCCTCGTCGTGGCGATCTTCCAGTGGTCGACGCGGTAGCGCGCCCCGGGCTCGCTCGTCACAGTAGGCCCGTGGGAAGCAAGGGAAAGCCCTACCGGACGGTCGAGGTGGACGGCTGGGAGGTCCTCGTCGGCCGCTCCGCCGTGGACAACGATCACCTCACCTTCGGGGTCGCGAAGGGCAAGGACCTCTGGCTCCACGTGGCTGGCGGGTCACCCGGCAGCCACGTCGTGATCAAGAACCCGGAGGGCGGCGACGTGCCGCGCGACGTCGTCGAGAAGGCGGCGCAGCTCGCGGCCTGGTACTCGAAGTCGCGCAACGCGGCGCGCGTGGAGGTGCACGTCTGCCGCGCCGCCGACGTCAGCAAGCCCAAGGGGCTGCCGCCGGGCAAGGTGCAGATCAAGCGCTACACCAAGGTGAAGGTCACCCCCTCGACCCTCGGCGAGCAAGACGAGTAGGCTGACGATCCGATGACGACGCGCGACGTGACGGAGGCGACGCTCCGGCTCCTCGACGAGGGCGGCCGCGGGGCGCTCGCGACGGTCATCCGCTCGAGCGGGTCGACCCCGCAGGAGCCCGGGGCGCGGATGCTGCTGCTCCCGGACGGGTCGACGGTCGGCACGATCGGCGGCGGCGCGATCGAGCACCACGTGATGGACGAGCTGCGCGAGTGCCTCGTCGACGGCCGGCCGCGCGTCGTGCAGAAGGACCTCGTCCGTGACCTGGCGATGTGCTGCGGCGGTCGAATGGAGGTCTTCGTGGAGCCCATCGAGGGTCGCCCGCGGCTCGTCGTCTTCGGCGCCGGCCACGTGGGCAAGGCCACCGCGCAGCTCGCGCGGACGCTCGGGTTCCGCGTCGTAGTGGTCGACGATCGCGACGAGCTGAACACCGCCGCGCGCTTCGAAGGCTGCGAGCGCGTCCTCCTCGAGCCGGGCGAGGCCGCCGAGGCCATCCGGCCGACCGAGCGGGACTGGCTGCTCGTCGTCACCCACGACCACCACCTCGACGAGGAGGCGGTGGACGTGTTCGCGCGGCTCCCCCACGCCTACCTCGGCGTGATCGGGAGCCGCCGCAAGATCTACAGGATCCTCGGCCGCATCCAGACCCGCCGCGGGCTGCCCGACCTGAGCCGCCTCTACGCGCCCGTCGGCCTCGACATCGGCGCGGTCAGCCCCGAGGAGATCGCGGTGAGCATCGGCGCGGAGCTGATCGCGCTGCGTCACGGCACCGCGTCGCGGCACATGCGCGCCATCGACGACCCCGCCCTCGGCCGGGTGCTCGGCGGCGAGCTCACGCCCGACGCCGCGGCGCGGCTCGCCGAGGACTGACGTGGAGCTCGTCCCCGGGAGCCCCTTCGGGCCCGACGATCCCGTCCCCGACGTGCGCGGCGTCGAGGACTACGTGGACCGCCTCGACCCGAAGCGCTTCTTCGTGAAGGGCATGTTCATGCAGCCGATCGCGGACGCGCTCGGCGGCGACTTCGACGCGTTCCGATCCTGGCTCCTCGACCCGCCGCGGGGGCGGTACGTCCCGTTCCGCGACTACCCGCAGCACGATCACACGCGCCTCCTCGCGACCCTCGCGGAGCGGCGGCACCCCGACCTCACGCACGCCGAGGGCATGCGGCGGCTGGCCCGCAAGGACTTCCACGTCTTCGCGCAGTCCACCCTCGGCCGCGTGATCCTCGCGATGGTGGGCGACGCGCGCTCGGCGCTGCATCACCTCCCCACGGTCTACGCGAAGGTCGCGCCGGGCGACCAGCGCCTGGTCGTGGAGACGCTCGACGACGGCCGGATCCGCATCGACTACCGACCCAACCACGGCGTCTACGCCTACCAGCTCGGGCAGGTCGAGGAGATCGTCCGGCACTTCGGGGCGGAGCCGTCGACGGAGGTGCTCCTCGGCGCCGACGACGTCACCCGCTTCGTGATGACCCTCGGTCGCTGACGTCGGCCCGTCCGAGTCGAGCCCCCGGAGCGCGGCGGGCTGCTAAGCTCCGCCCCATGTCGAGCCTGCGATTCACGCTCAACGGGCGCGAGATCGATGCGTCGGGGGCGGACCCGAACACGACCTTGCTGCTGTGGCTCCGCGAGCGCGGGTGGACGGGCACCAAGGAGGGCTGCGCCGAGGGCGAGTGCGGCGCCTGCGCGGTGGTGCTGGTCCGGCGCGGCTCCGACGGCGGCGCGCGCTACGTGCCCGTCAACTCGTGCCTGTTCCTCCTCGCGTCCGCCGCGGGTCAGGAGATCCTCACCGTGGAGGGCGTCGCCGCGGGGGCGCTCCACCCGGTGCAGCGCGCGATGGTCGAGCTCGGCGGCTCGCAGTGCGGCTACTGCACGCCCGGCTTCGTCATGAGCCTGTTCGCCGAGTACTACCGCCCGGGTCGCGCCGAGGAGG
This sequence comes from Sandaracinaceae bacterium, assembly GCA_020633195.1. GTDB lineage: Bacteria > Myxococcota_A > Polyangia > Polyangiales > Sandaracinaceae > JACKEC01. The sequence continues at coordinate 123,822 of JACKEC010000026.1, forward strand.
GCTTCGACCTCGAGTCGATCGCCGGCAACCTCTGCCGCTGCACGGGCTACCGCCCGATCCGCGAGGCGGGCCGCGGGCTCCCGATGATCGCGGACGGCGACGCGCACGCGGACCGCCTGAGCCGCCCCGCGCCGGCGAGCGAGCCCGTCGACTACGCGCTCGGCGCCCGTCGCTACTTCCGGCCGACCTCGCTCGCCGAGGCGACGGCGCTCTACGCGGCGCACCCCGACGCGAAGGTCGTGTGCGGAGGCACCGACCTCGTCGTCGAGATGAACCAGCGCCTGCGGCGCTTCGAGACGATCCTGTCGCTCGAGGCGGTCGAGGAGCTCTCGGGCTTCGACGACGGCGACGACGCGCTCGTGATCGGCGCGGCGGTCCCGTTGAGCGAGATCGAGGCGCGCATCGGCGACGACCCGCCGATCCTCGCGGCGCTCTTCCCGCTCTTCTCGTCGCGGCTGATCCGCAACCGCGCGACGCTCGGCGGGAACCTCGCGACCGCCTCTCCGATCGGCGACTCGCCGCCCGCGCTCCTCGCGCTCGGCGCCGAGGTCGTGGTCGCGGGGCCATCCGGCGAGCGGACGATCCCGATCGCGGAGCTGTTCACCGGCTACCGGCAGACCGCGCTCGCGCCCGGCGAGCTGATCGCCCGCGTGAGGATCCCCAAGCCGTATCCGTCGATCGGCCGCTTCTACAAGGTCAGCAAGCGCGTCCACGACGACATCAGCACGGTCGCCGCGGGCTTCGCGCTCGACCTCGACGCGAGCGGCACCGTCCGTGGCGCGCGCCTCGCGTACGGCGGCGTCGCGGCGACCCCGGTCCGCGCGACGGCGGCCGAGCAGGCGCTCGTCGGCAAGCCGTTCTCGCGCGAGGCGATCGAGGACGCCAAGGCCAAGGCGGCGACCGCGTTCACGCCGATGACGGATCAGCGAGGCAGCGCGGCCTACCGCGCCGCGATGGTGACGAGCTTGCTCGACAAGCTCTGGGCGGACACGGGGGCGACGGCATGAGCATCGGCAGAGCGATCCCGCACGAGAGCGCCGAGGGGCACGTCACCGGCGCGGCGCTGTACACGGACGACCTCGTCGGCCGCTACCCGGGTTGCCTGCACGCGTGGCCGGTCGCGGGGATGCACGCGCACGCGCGGGTGCTCGCGGTCCACGCCGAGGACGCGCTCGCGATGCCCGGCGTCGTCACCGTCCTCGACGCGAAGGACGTGCCCGGCGAGAACGACGTCGGCCCGGCCAAGAAGGACGAGACGCTCTTCCCGACCGAGATCGTCTACTGGGGGCAGCCCGTGGTGTGGGTCCTCGCCGAGACCGAGGAGGCGGCGAAGATGGCCGCGCTCACGGTGCGCGTGGACGTCGAGGCGCTGCCCGCGATCACGAGCATCGAGCAGGCGATCGAGCAGGGCAGCTTCCACACCGAGCCGGGCGTGATCGCGCGCGGCGACGCCGAGGGCGCGCTCGCCCGCGCCACGCACACGCTCTCGGGCGAGCTCTTCGTCGGCGGCCAGGAGCACTTCTACCTCGAGACCCACGCCTCGATCGCGAGCGTGGACGAGGCGGGCAGCGTGCTCGTGCAGTCGTCGACTCAGCACCCGACGGAGACCCAGGAGATCGTCGCGCGGGTCCTCGACCTGCCGAAGAACCAGGTCGTGGTGCAGTCGCTGCGGATGGGCGGCGCGTTCGGCGGCAAGGAGACGCAGGCGAACCCGTGGGCCGCGGTCGCCGCGATCGGCTGCGTCAAGACCGGCCGCCCGGTCCGCGTCCGGCTCGACCGGATGCGCGACTTCACGATGAGCGGCAAGCGCCACCCGTTCCTCGGCCGCTGGCGCATCGGCTTCGACGACGACGGCCGGATCGAGGCGTACGACCTCGAGCTCTTCAGCGACGGTGGCTTCTCGCTCGATCTCAGCGCGCCGGTCCTGCACCGCGCGCTCTTCCACGCCGACAACGCGTATTACGTGCCGCACATGCGGGTGGTCGGCCGCGTGTGCAAGACCAACGCGTGCTCGCACACCGCGTTCCGTGGGTTCGGCGGGCCGCAGGGGATGATCATGATCGAGGACGCGATCGATCGGATCGCGCGCGATCGCGGCCTGCCGCCGAGCGCGGTGCGCGAGCGCAACTTCTATCGCGCGGGTCACACCACCCACTACGAGCAGCCGCTCGACCAGGCGGATCGCGTCGCGCGGATCTGGGGCGAGCTCAAAGCGTCGAGCGACTTCGAGGCGCGCGCGGGCGCGATCGAGGCCTTCAACGCGAGCTCCCCCGATCGCAAGCGCGGCCTCGCGATCACGCCGGTCAAGTTCGGCATCAGCTTCACCGCCAAGTGGTACAACCAGGCCGCCGCGCTGGTGCTCGTCTACAAGGACGGCAGCGTCCAGGTGAACCACGGCGGCACCGAGATGGGGCAGGGCCTGCACACCAAGATGCTGCAGGTCGCCGCGCACGCGCTCGGCGTCCCGCTCGACGTCGTCCGCGTCATGCCGACCCGGACCGACAAGGTCCCGAACACGAGCGCGACCGCCGCCTCGAGCGGCACGGACCTCAACGGCGCCGCCGTGCTCGCCGCGTGCGAGACGATCCGCGAGCGCCTCGCCGAGGTCGCCGGTCGCGTGCTCGGCACCGACCCGGGCGACCTCGTCTTCCGCGACGGGGTGGTCGCGCGGGTCGACGGCCACGGCCCCACCGCGTCGTTCGCCGAGGTGGTGAGCCGCGCGTACTTCGACCGCGTCCCCCTCAGCGCGACCGGCTTCTACCGCACCCCCGGGATCCACTTCGACGAGAAGGCGGGGCGCGGCAAGCCGTTCCACTACTTCGCCTACGGCGCCGCGGTGGCCGAGGTCGAGGTCGATCGGTTCACCGGCATGTACGCGCTGCGCCGCGTCGACATCCTGCACGACGTGGGCGACTCGCTGTCCCCGCTCGTCGACCGCGGGCAGGTCGAGGGCGGCTTCGCGCAGGGCGTCGGCTGGCTCACGCAAGAGGAGCTGTGGTGGGCGCCCGACGGTCGGCTCGGCACCGTCAACGCGTCGACCTACAAGCTGCCCACCATCGGGGAGTGTCCTGAAGAAATGCACGTCACCTTGCTGCCCAGGGCCACCGAGCCCGGCGTGGTCCATGGCTCCAAGGCCGTCGGGGAGCCGCCCTTCATGCTCGCCTTCGCCGTGCGCGAGGCGCTGCGCGAGGCGGTCGCGGCGTTCGCGGGCCGACCGAAGCTCGTCGAGCTCGCCTCGCCGGCGACGGCCGAGCAGGTCTACTGGGCGATCGAGCGGCTCTCGCGCGGCGGGGCGGTGGCCGAGGAGGCGGCGCAGTGAGCGCGAAGCAGCTCGGCGGCGCCGCGCGGCGCGCGATCTTCGAGGCGCTCGTCGCGATGGCCTGGGCCGACGCGCGGCTCGAGCGCGAGGAGATCCTCGCGATCCAGGCGGCGGGGCGCGTGCTCTCGCTCCCCGACGACGCGCTCGACGCGCTCGACGAGGGCGCCCCGCCGGTGAGCCAGATCGCGAACGCGTCGCTCGACGCACGCGAGCGCGAGCTCGTGTACCTCTGCGCGGCCTGGCTCGCGAGCGTCGACGGCCGCGACGACCCGGGTGAGGACGGCCTCCTCTCCGAGCTCCGCGCGGCGCTCGGGATCGACCCGGCGCGGGCCACGAGCCTGCGGGACGACGCCCGCCTCCTCCACGCCACCGTGCCCTCGAGCATGCCGTGGTGGCAGGAGCTCGAGCGGCTGATCGCGAGCGCCGCGGCGCTCTGACAATATTCCTTGGGGCCCTCGACGTGGGCCCCCCTCCTCTTCTACTGTTTTCCGATGTCCTACCTTCGCGGCTTACTTCTCGTGGCGATCGTGTGCTCGCTGTGCGGGCTCACCACCGGTTGCGACACCGGCGGGAGCAGCGCCGACGCGGGCGCCGACGGACAGGTCCCGGTCGGCACCGACTCGGACGGCGATGGGATCCCGGACGACGTGGAGGGTCGCGCCGAGCGCCGCGACACCGACAACGACGGCGTCCTCGACTACCTCGACCCCGACTCGGACGGTGACGGCATCCTCGATCGCGACGAGGCCGGGCCCGACGGCACGATGCCGCGCGACTCGGATCTCGACGGGGACCCCGACTACATCGACACCGACTCGGACAACAACGGCTTCCCCGACGCGGACGAGGGGCGCGGCGACTTCGACCTCGACGGCATCCCGGACTACGCCGACCTCGACGACGACAACGACCTCGCCCGTGACCGGGACGAGCTCGACGGCGTGCTCGACCCGCCCCTCGACACCGACGGCGACGGCCGGCCGAACTATCACGACCCCGACTCCGACGAGGACCTCATCCTCGACGGCGACGAGTTCGGCGCCGACACCGACGGCGACGGCCTCCAGGATCAGGAAGACCTCGACAGCGACAACGACGGCATCCTCGACGAGGACGAGGCCGGCGACGCGGACGTCTTCTCCCCGCCCGTCGACTCCGACGGCGACATGGTCCCCGACTTCCGCGACCCCGACTCGGACAACGACGGGCTCTCGGACCGCTTCGAGCACGAGCACGGGACCGACCCGACCCTCGCCGACACCGACGACGACGGCGTGGACGACCTCGTCGAGACGGCGGCCGGCACCGACCCGCTCGACGACACCGACAGCCCGCGGACCCGGGGCAACTTCGTGTTCATCGTGGACTTCGAGGAGCCGCCGGATCCGACGCGCGACACCCTCGACTTCGCGACGAGCATCCAGAACGCCGACGTCTACTTCCTGATGGACGAGACCGGCTCGATGGGCGGCTCGATCAGCTCGCTCGCGACCGGCATCGCCGACCTGATCTCCCGCGTGCGCGGCGTCATCCCGAACAGCTGGTTCGGCCTCGGCGGCTTCCGCGACTACCCCGTCAGCCCGTACGGCAGCGCCGGGGTCGACCTCGCGTACGAGCACTACCTCGACATGACCGACGACACGGCGACCGCGATGGGCGCGGCCGGCGGCGTCTACGAGCCGGCTGGCGGCTCGGACGGAGCGGAGAGCCACGGCCAGGCGATCTGGGCGGCGATCACGGGCGACGAGCTCTTCAGCGTGCCCGCGCGCGCCGACAACCCCGCGTTCTCGGCCTGCCCGGCCGAGCGCTTCGGCTACCCGTGCTTCCGCGACGACGCGGTGCCGATCATCGTGCTGATCAGCGACATCTACATGCACAACGGGCCGGGCGGCACCGAGATGTACACCGGCATCACGCCCACACCGGTCACCTACGAGGAGATGGTCCGCGTCGCCGTCGACAACCGCGTCCGCGTGACGGGCATCATCCAGGGCAGCGGCTTCGGCACCACGCAGGCGGAGTTCGATCAGCTCGCGACCGACACCGGCGCGGTCGACGACATGGGCACGCCGCTCGTCGAGAACTTCATGGGCGGCACGATCAGCGACGCCGTGGTCCGGAACATCCAGACCCTCGCGGAGCAGAGCCGGCTCGACGTCACCGCGGAGTTCCGCGACGACCCGACCGACTCGGTCGACACCGCGGCCGCGTTCTTCGACCACCTCGAGGCCAACCCGATGGGCAACCGCGTCCGCGGCTGCCAGGCGCGCGTGGCCGAGGACCGCGACATGGACGGGATCCTCGACACGTTCCCGAACGTGCGCACCGACGACAGGGTCTGCTTCGACGTCTACCCGCGCATGAACGACACGGTCATGCGCACCGAGCTGCCTCAGCTCTTCAAGGCGACGGTCGCGGTCATCGGCGACGGCTTCACGGAGCTCGACAGCCGCGAGGTCTTCTTCCTCGTCCCGCCGCTGCCGCCCGAGATCATCATCATCGAGTAGCCGGCGCTCAGAAGAGGACGCCGAGCGACCCCGTCACGTGCAGCATCGAGTTGCCGTCGAAGGAGAGCGAGTAGCCTCCGTCGACGGCGACCTGCGCCACGCGGTAGAGGTTCAGGCGGAGGCTGAGCAGCGCGTCGAGGTCGAAGCGAGGGCCGGTGAGCCCCGCCAGGAACCCGGGCTGCACGAACGCGAGGCCCTCGCAGACCACGCCGTCGCCCGTGTCGCAGATCGAGACCCCCATCCCGATCCGCACGCCGCCGCCCACGATGAAGCCGTTGTCGCCGAACATCTGCGCCGCCCCCGCGCCGAGGCGCAGGATCGGGAAGTCCGGGATCGTCGCCTCGAACCGCTCCTCGACGCGGAAGAAGTCGAGGGGGATCGTCGAGAGGTAGCGCGCGTAGCCCGCGCCCGCGGCGAGCACGAACGGCGGCGCCGGCTGCTCGGGCTCGGTGCTGTACACCCCGAGCCCCTGCGCGTGGTCGCTCGTCGCCTGGCTCGACCGCGCGTCCCCCGGGCCCTCGAACGGGATGTCGCGCGGGACCTCCGCCTCGTTGTCCTCTTCCCACTCGGGGTGATCGCCGATCCCGATGTGGGACAGGATCTGCGGCGACTCCTCCTCCTCTTCGGGCGCGGGCAGCGGCTCGGGCGGCGCCACCGGCTCCTCCTCCTCGAGGGTCGGCGCGGGGAGCTCCACCACCGGCGCGGCCGGCTCCGACTCCTGCGCGACGGCGGCCGCGGGGGTCAGGGCACACAGAGCGCAGATCAGGCCGAGGCGGCGCACGACGGAAGCCTAGTACCGTTTCGCCGCGCGGGCCGACCGGCGCTCTAGAAGCAGAGCGTGGTGCAGTCCGTGCGGCCGGTGCGGAGGCAGCCCTCGCCGCCGGTGGAGGCGCGGACTCGGGTCCAGGCGCCGCTGCCGATGTCGAGGCTCCACACGTCGTTCAGGTAGCCGCAGTCGGCCTTGCCGCCGAACACGTAGGCGACCGAGCCGGTCTGCGCGAGCCCGATCGAGTAGCGCCGCTCGGGCGTGCCGTCCTCGACGATCGTGAAGTCGGCGGGGAACTCGCACATGCCCGTCGGCGGGTTGTTGAACGTGTCGCCGGTGTGGAGCTGCGACCAGGCCCCCGTGGCGATGTCGAGCGCGTACACGTCGTTGCGGTTGCCGAGCTCGGCGTCGTCGTGGCCGAACGCCATGAGCAGGCGGCCGTTCGCCGGGTCGGCGACGAGCTCGGCGCCGAAGCGGGGCTGCGGGTCGTTGGTCGTGGCGACCGTGCGCCAGGTGTCGGTCGCGAGGTCGAACCCGTGGACGTCGTTGAAGTACGGCGGGTTGAAGCCGGTGGCGCCGCCGAACACGAACAGCTCGTCCCCGACCTGGGTGCTCGAGTGGTAGAGGCGGGCGCTCGGCGCGCCGGCCGCGGTGATCTCGCTCCAGGTGTTGGTCGCGAGGTCGAGCGAGTACATCCCGTCCGAGCCGACGAAGCCGCCCGGGTCGCCGCCGAACACGACGAGCCGGTCGCGGGGCGCGTCGTAGGTCGCGATCGCCTCGGCCACGGGCGCCGGGGCGGTCCCCGTCGTGGCGACCTCGCTCCACGTGTCGGTCGCGAGGTCGAACGCCCAGACGGCGTTGGAGTACGCGCTCGAGCTGGAGCGCCCCCCGAACAGCAGCATCCGGTTGCGCATCGTGTCGAGCACGGTCGCGTGGCGCACGAGCAGCCCCGGCCCGCCGGTCGCGTTCAGCTGCTCCCAGTTGCCGCAGTCGAAGTGGAACGCCCACAGCTCGTCCACGACCTCCGAGGGCGGGACCGCGCAGCGCTCCGAGGCGGCGGTGTTGCCGCCGTAGATCACGAGCCGATCGCGCGCCGCGTCGTAGACCATCCCGGTCTCGCTGCGCGTGACCGGCGCGTTCGACGGCCGGCCGCTGCAGTCGACGGTCGCCGCGTCCGTGCCCATGTCGCCCGCGTCGGTGTCCATGCCCCCGGCGTCCACGTCGGCGGGGGGCGTCCCGTCACACGCGGTGAGGGCGAGCGAAGCGAAGGCGAGGGCGGCGGTCGTTCGAAGCATCCCGCCTCCATACGATCCCCCACGCGATCCGGCTAGTCGGGGGCGTGCTAGAACGCTTGGATGCGGGCTCGCTTGCTGTTCGCCCTCGCGGTCGCGCTGGTCGGGTGCGACGGAACCTCCGGGGTCGACGCCGGCCGCGACGCCGCCGGCGCGATGCCGACGGTCGAGCTCGGCACGGGCACCTCGGGCTTCGAGCCCATCCCCGAGACGGGCGGCACCCTCGAGCTCGTCGGCGGCCCGCAGGGCGGGTTCCACGTGTTCCTCACCGCCCGCATCCACGACCTCGGCGTCGACGGAATGCTCATCACCTACTCCGCGATCGACACCGCGACGACCGAGCCGGTGGGCACGCCGGCGAGCTTCCTGGTGGACGCGTCGCGCCTCGCTCGCGACGGCGACGGGTGGGTCCGCGCCGGCGACTTCCTGATCCTCCACAACTCGTCGCCGGACCCGGTGCGCGGCCTCACGCTCGAGGTGCGCGTCCGCTGCGAGGAAGCCGGCGGCGGGCTCTCCGCCGAGGACACCCGCGTCGTCACCATCGTCGATGAAGTCGGCGGGTGATCGCCCGCCGGCGAGGCGCGCGCAGTCATTCTTGCGGAGGCTGCTAGCTCGCCGACCGGTCGGGGTCGCCCGCGCGGAGCTTCGTCGCGAGGTCCGGGCCGCCCTCGGCGAGCAGGCGCCCCGCCTTGCCCGCGAGGTGCTGGAGCCGATCGATGAATCGGTGGTCGTGCTCGGGCGTCTCGAGGTGCGCGATCTCGTGGAGCACGACCCCCAGCGTCATCGGATCGAGGATGTCGTCGTAGCGCAGCGGGCCGCGCACGTTGAAGGCGATCTCGCGTCGATCCACGTCGGTGACGGCGTCCTCGAGCAGCCCCGCGTCGCTCGGGTCCCGCGCGAAGAAGCGGACCCGCACCACGCGCCCCGCGACGGCGCGCGCGAGCCAGCGCACCGCGTCCGCGAAGCGCCGCTGCGTGTCGTCCGGCTCGACGTCCTCGCCGCCGAACTCGCGGCTGCGCCGGCGGACGTAGTCGTCGGAGGTCTCGAGCACGCGCGCGAGCGAGACGTACGCGCCGTGCGAGATGCCGGCCGCGTCGATGATGTGCGCGCCGAGCTGCCGCGCGCGATCGTTCGCGCGGCTCGTGCCACCGAGCACCGAGCCCTTGGGGAAGACCCGCGACACGTAGGCGTCGAGCAGCGAGGAGCTGAGGGGCCACGCCGCGATCACGTCGTGGACCCAGTCGCCGCGCAGATCGCTGCGGTCGAGGTAGCTGTGGATCATCGCCTCGAGCAGGGCCGCCTTGACCGCGAGCTTGTAGCGCTCGGGCACCGAGTCGCGCCCCTCTTTGAGCGGCACGCGCTGCGCGACGTCGACGTGCCAAGGCACGTTCCACGCCTCGACGGGCAGGCCCATCTCGAACAGGTGCGGCTGCTCCCCGCGGCGCGGCGCGTACACGCTGAGCGTCGTCTGCCCGAGGGCCGCGCGCTCGACTCCGTCCACGACGATGACGGTCTCGAGGGCGCAGCCGCTGAGCGACAGCAGCGACTTGGGCCGCCGCCCCGTCCGCCCGTCGAGGACGAGCTTGGTGCCCTTGGGCGGGATGCACAGCGCGAGCAGCCCGCGCGCGTCGGCGAGCTCGCGCTCCTCGAACGTCCGCTCGAGGACCAGGCGGGTGCCCTGCTCGCGATCGTTGGCCTCGGAGCTCCGACCGGACTCGTCGAAGCGCACCGTGCGCCCGACGGTCTCCACCCGCGCGCGCTCCATGCAGGCGATGAGCTCCTTGAGCCCGCGACCCATGCGCCCGCGGCGGGTCGGGTCGTCGGGCTTGTCGCTCAGGAAGATCGTGTAGACGAGGCGCTCGTCGCCGATCCCGGACTCGGCGTCGTCCTCCACGACCACGCGGTCGGACCCGAGCTCGACGGTGACGAGCCCGGCGCTCTCGTCGAACGCGTTCTGGAGCGCCTCGAGGACCAGCCGGCCGAGCGGCCTCGCCGCGCTCAGCCGGCGCCAGCCGTCGTCGGCGACCTCGAACCATTGGTTTCGCGGCTCGGCGTCCTCCACTCGTCCTCGAGTATAAAGCGGTCTGGCGGGATGTCGGATGGTTGCGCTCCGACTCCACCTCCGGTGACAATGGCGGGCCACCCTGGTGGGGAGCGTTGATGGCGACAGAGAAGGACCAGATCGTCTGCCACGTCTGCGGGTTCAAGAACGACCCGAAGTCGGAGCGGTGCGTGTCCTGTGGGGCCAAGCTCGAGGAGCTGTCGGGCGCGTACTCGGCGGAAGAGGAGCTGCGCAAGAAGTCCCAGCAGGAGGGCTTCGACATCAAGTGGGCGGCGATCGCGTTCGTCATCCACCTCGCGCTCCAGGCGACGGTCCTCGTCGCGCTGCCGATGGCCATCGACGCCTACGATCCGCAGGGCTTCTCCGCGTTGATGGTGTCGATCGCGGTGTGGCTGTTCGGCGGGATCATCGTCGGCTGGCTCTCGCCCGGGAAGACCTTCCTCGAGCCGGCCGCGGGCGCGCTCGTCGCCGTCGTCCCCACCGTCTGGTACCTGGTGCAGAACACGCCAGCCGCCCCCGAGCACCTCGGAGGCGGCTTTCAGCTCACGATGCCGGCCTACGTCATCGGCGGGCTGCTGGGCGGGATGGTCTCGCTCTTCGGCGCCTTCCTCGGCGAGAAGCTCCAGGACCTCACCCGCGGTCGCGCGCCCAAGAAGCGCTGAGGCGCTCGATCACTCCGCGCGGGCGCCGGTGAAGCCGGTGCGGAAGGTGATGCTCGCGCCGAGCACGAGCGCCTCGAGCTCGCCGTCCATGTCGGGGTCGCCGGCCCACAGGCAGCCGCCGCCGTAGCCGACGACGACCTCGCCGTTCTGGAACTGCGACGCGGTCCAGTCCGGCGTCTGGGCCTCGCCGACGCTCTCGATGTCCGCGTGCGCCGCGCTGACGCCGAGCAGCACGCAGTTCACCCCGTTGGTCGCGATGCCCGCGCCGAGGAGCAGGTCGAAGCGGCTGCCCGGCTCGTTGATCACGCCGAAGCGGTCGTGCTGGACGGTCGTGATCTCGCCGTCGCACACGTCCTCGCAGTCGGGGTTGAGGGTCCCCGCGCCGCACTCGTTCTCCGCCGGCGCCACCGTCTCGCCCATGCAGACCTGCTCGGGGATCTGCACCCACATGCGGTGGGGGTAGGTCGGGTCGCGCTGCTCGACGCTCACCTCACCCGGCCACGCCTCGGACGGGCACACGATCTCGGGCCGCGAGCAGTCGAGGGTGAACGGGATCGTGACGCCGCCGTGGACGATCTCGACCGTGCCGCCCTCCGCGGGCAGCGTCGCGTCGTACGTCGAGCCGCCGATGTTGACGGTGACCTCGAGCGAGTCGTCGTACGTGATCGCCCAGCGTCCATCGACGTCCGGCGCCGGCGTGGTGCTCGACACGGCCCCACAGCCACCGCGGGCTCCCATCGACATCGGCGCGCCCGCCAGCAGCACCACGATCCACGCACTCTTGGAAAAGCTCTTACGCATCACCACCTCCTGATGCCTCGACCTCGATCACGAGGCGTGCCAGCCGAGTCGGTTAGAGATATCACTATCTCGGTCAGTGGGGAAGGTGTGAACTCCGCGTCGTGGGCCGTGAAGCGGCGTCACAGGCGCAAACGGAGCGCGATCGCCGGGGTGAGCACGAGCCCGTTCGTCTCGATGGAGATATCTGAAACGGTCCCCGTCCAGAGCTCGTGGTCGATCCCGAGCTCGATCAGGACGAGGAAGCGGCGGAAGCCGACGCCCATCCCCACGACCCCGCCGGTGCGGACGCCCGTCATCGAGATGCCCACGCCCTGCGCGCTGCCGCCGAGGTACTCGAGGGCGACCCGCGCGCCGATCCACACCTCGTAGAGGCTGGTCACGTCGATCGCGAGGGTGATCGGCACGGTGCCCCCGGCCCGCAGCAGCTCGCCGCCCTCGTGCCCGAGGCCCACGTGCGGAGCGATGCCGCCGACGAGCCGGACCAGCCCATGACCGATCTGCCCGCGCAGCATCACCCGCGCGGCGGTGCCGCTCGCCTCGACGCCGAGGTCGATGTCGTCGCCGAGGCCGTGTCGGACCACGGCGGCGGGGCTCACCCCGCCGGGCGCGACATCGACGAGGGCGGGCGCGTTGGCGAGGTCGCCCACGGGGACCCGCATCGCGGCGCCGACCATCGTGTCGGTCCGACCGCGGGGCACGGTGCGACCGCCCGCGAAGCTGGGGAACGCGGGCGCGCAGCCGACGACCGAGGCGGCGATCAGGAGCGCGAGGGCGGAGCTAGCTGCGAAAACGCGAGGGATAGTCGCCCGAGTCGACGCGCGACTTGAGCTCCCCGTCGTCCGGGTGCAGCGCGATCGCCTTCTTGGCGAGGTCGGCCTCTTCCTCGCGGTGCTCGGGGTTCGGCAGACAGCACTCGACGGGACACACGGCCTGACACGCCTCGTGGTCGTAGAACCCGACACACTCGGTGCAGAGGACGGGGTCGATCACGTAGATCTCCTCGCCCTCGGTGATCGCCTGGTTCGGGCACTCGGGCTCGCAGGCGCCGCAGTTGATGCAATCGTCGGTGATGTAGGTCGACATCTTCTTCCCAGCCGTGGAAGGCGGTGCCGACTATAGGGCGACGACCGCGTCGATGCCACCAGACAAAGGGCGGCCCCGACGCGCGCTGCGCCGGGGCCGCCGAGGGGACGAAGAGGGCGAGGATCACTCCGGGATGAGGCCGTCGCCGGTGCCGAAGTCGAGCTGCGACGCGAGGTCCTGATGCGCGTCGTGACGGGGCGGGCGCGGGGGGCGGGGCCGACCCGGGCGGCTCGGTGCGGCGACGGGCGCCTCGGGCACGACCTCGGCGACCACCTCGGCCACCGGCGGCTCGTCGACGATGGCGTCGACCGGGGCGACGGGCGCCGTCTCGACCGGGGCGACGACGGTCACCGCGGGGGCGACGGGGACCTCTTGGTGCGGCCAGGCGACGAAGGTCGCGGTGATCGCCGCGATCAGGCTCAGCGCCGCCATCGCGCCGGCGATCCACGAGCCGCGGTTCGACCGCGGCGCCTCGTTGCGGGTCGCCATCTCGAGGAGCTGCAGGCGGGTCTGCTCCCGCGCCGCCCGGACCTGCTCGAGCTCGTCCTTGAGCGTCGCGATGCGGGTCTCGACGAGCGCTCGGTTCGCCTCGAGCTCGGCGTCGGCTTGGCGGCGCTCTTCCTCGCGCGCCGCCCGGATCGCGGCCTCGCGCTCGGCCCGCTCGCGGACCTCGCGGGCGGCCGCCTCGGCGACCGCGCGCTCCTTGGCGGCTGCCTCGTCGACGCGGCGCTGAGCCTCCATCTCGAAGAGATCGTTGAGGTTCATCAGCACGCTGCTCTCGGTCTTCGTTCCCATCGTCGCCTCCGCAGCGATGGGTTTGCAGCCGGCGTGCCGACGTATTCAGCGAATAAACTACGCAGAAATGCCCGCGTAACGCGGTATCTCGGCTACTTCTGGTAGTAGCTCAAACTACCGGGAGTCGAACGCGCGCGGCGGGCCGCGGATCGGCGCCGGGCGGCGGCTCGGGCAGCGTGCCGTCGGCCTCGTAGAGATCGGCGACGAGGTCGTAGTCGGCGGCCTGCGTGACGAAGGCCTTCCGGAGCTCGCCGGGCCGGGCGGTGCCGTTCGCGAGGAACACGTGCCCGTCGATCTCGGGGGCCTGGCCCCACCAGCGGCCCTGCAGGAGCAGGTCGCTCTCGTCGCTGATGCCCTCGACGAGCACCTCGATCGTCTGACCGAGCATGCCCTCGAGGCGCTCTCGGCTGATCGGGCGCTGCGCGGCCATCAGGCGCCGGTGGCGCGACGCGATCACGCGCGCCGCGACCTCGCCCTCCATCGCGCCGCTCGCGGTGCCCTCCTCCTGCGAGTAGCGGAAGACGCCGACCCGATCGAAGCGGGCCCAGCGCACGAAGTCGAGCAGCTCCTCGAAGTCGGCCTCGGTCTCGCCGGGGTGGCCGACGATGAACGCCGTCCGGAAGACGAGGTCCGAGACGCGCGAGCGCAGGCGCTCCACCACGCGCCGGAGTCGGTCCCCGCCGTGTCCGCGCTTCATCCGGCGCAGCATCGCGTCGCTCGCGTGCTGCAGCGGCATGTCCACGTAGGGGAGGACGCGCGGGTGGTCGGCGATCAGGTCGATCAGGCCGTCCTTCAGCGTCTCCGGGTACAGATAGAAGATCCGCACCCAGTGGAGGCCGTCGACGTCGGCGACCGCCGCGACGAGCTTCTCGAGGCTCGTCCCGTCGCCGAGGTCGCGCCCGTAGGCCACGGTGTCCTGGGAGATCAGGTTGATCTCCACCGCGCCGAGCTCGACGAGCCGGCGCACCTCCTCGACCACGTCGGCGATCGACCGCGAGCGCTGCTTGCCGCGGAAGCTCGGGATGGTGCAGAAGGCGCAAGACCGATTGCACCCTTCGGCGATCTTCACGTAGGCGCTGTGCGAGCCCTGGCTGAGGCGCCGCGGGTCGGTCGCGCGCAACGTGTAGTCGGCGGGGTTCCCGACGAGCATCCGCGGCGCCTCGCGGCCGAGGACCTCGCCGAGCTTGAGCATGTCGCTCGAGCCGAGGAAGTGGTCGACCTCGGGCATCTCGCTCGCGAGCTGCTCCGGGTAGCGCTGCGAGAGGCAGCCGGCGACGACGAGCTTCTCGCACGAGCCGGACTCGCGCAGCGCGCCCATCTCGAGGATCGTGTTGACCGACTCCTCTTTGGCGGCGTCGATGAAGCCGCACGTGTTGACCACGATGACCTGCGCGTCCTCGGGTCGGTCCACGAGCGCGTAGCCGCTCTGGTCCGAGACCCCGAGCATCACCTCGGTGTCGACCCGGTTCTTGGGACACCCCAGCGAGATGAAGTGGATCGTCTTCACCGCCGGAGGTTGGAAGCAAACCCGCCGGCGTTCAAACCGGGCCGCGCTCGGAGATCTCGGTCGGCGTCCGCGTGAGCAGCAGATCCACGAAGCCCGCGTCGGCGCCGTCCTCGAGCCCGACGCGCCCCGCGTCCGCGGCGTCGTGGGTCCCGAACAGGCGGTCCAGCCACGGGAAGAGCGAGGCGAAGTTGGCAGTCGGCCGCTCCGCGTCGTGGTGTCGGTGGTGGAAGCGCGGGGTCGCCACGAAGGCCTCGAGCGCGCGGGGCACGCGCAGGTTCCCGTGGACGAACACGGTGTTGAGCGCGAGGAGCATCACCACCAGGGTGTGCTCGCCGAGCGGCAAGCCGAGCACGACGAGCGGGAGGTTCTGGGCCAGCGTCATGGCCACGATCTCGAGCGGGTGCTGCCGGAACGAGGCCAGCCAGTCCATCGTCGGCGCGGAGTGGTGGACGCGGTGGAGCCGCCACAGGAGCGGCACCCGGTGCGCGAGGCGGTGGTAGCCGTAGCCGGTCAGCTCGAAGAGGAGGAGACCCACGCCGATCCGGAGGGGCGCCGGCAGATCGGCGAGCGGGGACGCGGCGCCGAGGCCGACCTCGCTCGCGATCCGGGTCGAGGCGGTGAGGAGCGCCCCGAGCCCGTAGAGGAGCAGCAGGCGCGTGCCGACGTGGCCGACGGTCGCGAACAGGAGGTCGGTCGTCCAGCGCGCGCGCCGCTCCGAGCGCAGCCGGAAGAGCTGCTCGAGGGGCGCGAACGCCAGCCCGACGAGGGCGGCGTAGGCGAGCGCCAGGAGCGAGGTCTCGAGCACGCGTCAGTACCCGGAGGCGAACGCGGCGCGGGGCGCGCGACCTTCCAGGAGGATCGTCGAGCCCGCCTCGATCCGGGTGCCGGCGGCCACCGACTGCTCGGTCACGCGCGTGTAGAGCCGGTCGTAGGAGGGGACCAGGCGCCCCGACGTGTCGCGGATCTCGACCTCGAGGCCGAGGCCCCGCGCCTGGCGGAGCGCCCGGAGCGCGGTGCGGCCGGTGAGGTCGGGGACCGTCACGAGGAACTCGGGCTCGACGGCCGCGGGCTCCGCGTCCGCGTCGGCCTCCAGCTCGGCTTCCATCTCGGCCGGCGCCTCCGCCTCGATGCCCGCCGGGGCGTCGCTCGCGGGGGCCTCCGGCTGGGCGTGAGCCTCGATCGCCACCGGCTCCGGCTCGATGCGGGCGCCCTCGGTCGCCTCCGCGGTCCACACGAAGCAGGCGGCGAGCGCGGCGAAGGCCGCCGCGCTGACGCCGAGGCCACCCAGGAGGTTCAACGTCCGCATGCCCAGTGGTACGCGCGCGGCCCTTCGAACCTTGGCTCACCAGGCCTGGATGGACGCGCGCGCCTCCTCGTACCAGCGCTCCCACGCGGCGCGGACCCGGGCCTCCGTGGCCCGGTCGCTCTGGCCCGCCTCGAGCAGCGCCGCCGAGGCGGCGTCGACGTCCCGGAGCCGCGCCTCCCGCGCGGGCTCGAGCGCCGCGGTGAGCGCGGCGGTGTCGTCGCTCGCCATCGTCAGCGCCGCGGCGCCGAAGGTCGCCGCGACCCGGCGCATCTCCGGGCCGCTCACCCGATCCATCCGATCCGCGGTGGTGTGGTAGACGCGGTCCGTGAAGTGCCAGCCGAGGATCGCGGGCAGGCCCCGGTCGAGGAACGGCTGGTGGTCGCTGCCGCCCTCGTAGGGGTTGGACCGCCATCGCCAGGGGCCGTCGAGCTGCTCCACCGCGCGCGCCGACGCGCTCATCAGGTCGTTGAGGAAGTGCCCGTGGAGCTGGTCTTCAGTGACCTCGCTGGCGCCCCACTCGGTGTGCTCGTCGGGCGCGCGCAGCCACACCGCGCCCGGGTCGGGCATGCGCTCGATGAGGAACGGCGCGCCCACCACTTCGGGGTCCTCGCCGACCATGTCCATCACGAGCCCCGCGGCGACGGGGACGGGTGGGCTCGCGAGCCAGCGCCGGGAGACCTCCATCTCCTGGCCCCAGAGGAACACCATCGTCCGGCGCGGCCGCGGGACGGCGCCCTCCTCGATGGCGGAGCGCAGCGCGATCGCGAGCGCGGTCAGCGCGCCCACGCCGCTGCCGTTGTCGTTGGCGCCGGGCTCGTCCACGTGCGCCACGAACACGATCGCGCCGGCGGTCGGGTCGGCGCCGGGGATGCGCGCCTCCACCGCGAGGGCCGGGGCGGGATCCCCGATCGCGACCTCGACCTGGACCGACACCCGCGTGACCCCGCGCAGCGCTTCGAAGTCCCGCGGTGACAGGCTGAAGCCGAACACCGGGCGCTCGTGCTCGGGCAGGTAGCCGAACTGCGCCATGTCCGGGTGCCCCTCGACGTCGTGGTACGGCTCGAGGTTCAGGGTGAGCAGCCCGATCGCGCCGGTGTTCGCGATCAGCTCGCGGTAGAGCGGCCGCGGGTTCCCCTGGGCCAGCACGACGCGGCCCGTGGCGTCCGCGCCGCCGCGCACCGCCTCGGCCGTCACGAGCTCCACCTCGGCCGGCCCGAACGCGTCCGAGAGCACGAGCAGCGCCGCGCGATCGACGTCGCGCTCGGTGTCGAAGCGCACCAGGTCGCGAGGACCGTCGGGCCCGATCGCGGAGAGCCTCGCGGCGCGCGGCGTCCACGTCGGCTGCGCCGAGCCGAGGGCCGGCATCGTGAGGGCGTCGAAGCCGGCGTCGCGCAGCTCGTCGCGCACGCGCTCGAGCGTCTTCACGTAGCCCTCGTTGCCGCGGACGCGGAAGTGGCGGTCCGCGTAGGCCACCACCGCGAGCGCGCGCTCCGGGTCGAAGCGCTCGAAGGTCACCCGCGCGCGCTCGGCGAGGCGAGGCGGGGTGGCGGGCGCGGGGTCGCCGCGGACCTCGTGGGAGGCGCCCGCGCAGCCGGCGACCAAGACCATCACGAGGAGGGCGCGCATGCCTCGCGGCTCTACCACGAAAGCGCCTCCGCCTCGCAACCCAGCCGCGGTAGCATCGGCGCCTCGTGGGACGCACCTCGATCGCCTGGCTCCTCGCGCTCGTGCTCGCGTCGTCGACGGCGGCCGCGCAGGAGGCGGAGCCCGCCGTCGAGGCGCCCGCGGAGGAGGAGCTCCAGCCCGTGGCGCGGCACGAGATCGCGCGTCGCATCGAGGAGTCCTTCGGCGACCTGCAGGACGTCGCGCCCTTCCTGCGCCGGCAGCCCGAGTACCTGCGGGTGCGCAACGCGATCCCCGCCTTCCGCAACCGGGTCACTCGCCTCGCGGAGGACCCCGCGCTCGAGCGCCTCGACGCCCTGCACCCGGCGTCGCTCCACGACCTCGAGCAGGAGTGGAGCCGCGTGCACGCGCGCCTCACCGGGTGGCAGAGCGACCTCGAGGGGCGGGCTCAGCAGCTCGGCGAGGAGCGCGAGCGGATCCTGCGCTCGCGGCAGCTGTGGCGCCTGACGCTGGACGCGGATCGAGAGGACGCGCTCAACGAAGCGCAGCGGGTCCGGATCGACAGCCTCCTCGAGGAGATCCGCCGGGTGAAGGGGCGCCTCGACTCGCGCGCCGAGGAGGTGCTCGACCTCCAGGCGCAGCTCTCCGACGAGGGCCTGCGGATCGCGTCGATGATCGCGCGGATCCAGTCCGCCCAGCGCGCCGCGCGGCAGCGCCGGACCGAGCGCGACCACCGGCCGATCTGGCAGGGCTGGGGTCGCGAGGAGGACCTGCCCGATCCCGCCTCGCTCGAGGACGTCGCCACCGAGCACAGCGCGTCCCTCACCGCCTTCCTCGCCACCGAGCGCAACACCCTCTCCGCGCACGGCTTCGGGTTCCTCGGTGTGCTCGCCTTGTTCCTCTGGATCCGGCGCCGCTCGGGCGGGCGCGGCCTCGTCGGGACGGGAGCGCATCGCGCGCTCCGCGCCCGGCCGCTGTCCGCGGCGGTGCTGCTGACGCTGACGGTCTCGCCGCTCCTCTATCCGTACGTCCCGGCCGCCGTCCTCGGGGCGAGCCTGGTCGCGATGGTGCCGGCGATCGTGCGCCTGAGCCCCTTCCTCATGCCGCGGGTGCGCCGGCCCGTGCTCGCGGTGGTCGTGCTGACCGCGGTGGTCGTGCCGGTGAACCTCGGCTTCGCGCCGGAGCCGATCCGGAGGCTCGTGATCTTGGTCTTGCAGCTCGGCGCGATCGGCTACGCGGGGTGGCTGTCGTGGCCTCGGTGGTCGGCCGAGATCGACCGCGTCGACGCGGACCACCGGCGGCTCTATCGGCTGGTGCAGCTCAGCGTGCTGCTGCTCGGGGTGGCCCTCTACTTCAACGTGAACGGCTACGCCGAGCGCGGGCAGCTCTGGACCGCGGGCACCCTGATCGCGGTGGAGCTGGCGGTCGGCCTCTCGTTCGCGACCGAGCTCTTCGCGGCGCTCGTGCGCGAGGGGCTGCGGCACCCGCTCGCGCGCAAGCTCTCCTACACGGTGCGCCAGCGGCGCCGCAAGACCGTCCGGCTCCTCATCCGGCTCGCGCGCTGGGCGGCGGTCGGCATGTTCGTGTACCTGACGCTGACGAACTTCGACGTCCTCGACCCGACCGTGGAGTCGCTGCGCCACGCGTTCCGGGAGACCTTCGAGTTCGGTGAGATCCAGCTCTCGCTCGGCGACGTCACCGCGTTCCTCGCGATGATCGTCGGCACGATCGCGGTCATGCGGATCGTCCACGCGCTCCTCGAGCTCGAGATCTTGCCGCGCCTCGCGCTCGAGCAGGGCATCGC
This sequence comes from Sandaracinaceae bacterium, assembly GCA_020633195.1. GTDB lineage: Bacteria > Myxococcota_A > Polyangia > Polyangiales > Sandaracinaceae > JACKEC01. Next base: position 143,349 of record JACKEC010000026.1, read on the forward strand.
CTCGGCGATCTCGCTGAGCGTGAGCTACGTGCTCGTGGCCATCGGGGTGGTGCTCGCGTTCGGCGTCGCGGGCGTCGGGCCCGAGCGGCTCGCGCTGCTCGGCGGCGCGCTCGGCGTCGGCATCGGCTTCGGCCTCCAGAACGTGGTGAGCAACTTCGTCTCCGGGCTGATCCTGGTGGCGGAGCGGCCCATCAAGGTCGGCGACGTGATCGAGATCGGCTCGCTCGTCGGCACGGTGCAGCGCATCGGGATCCGCTCGAGCACCGTCGAGTCCCTCGACGGCGCGGAGGTCATCGTGCCGAACTCGGACCTGATCTCGGGGCAGCTCGTGAACTGGACCCACAGCGACGCGCGGCGCCGGCTCGAGCTGGTCGTGGGCACCTCGTACGGGGCCTCGCCCGAGCGCGTCCTCGGGATCCTGATGAAGGTCGTCCGCACCCAGCCCGGGGTGATGAGCGACCCGCCCGCCGACGTGCTCTGCATCGCCTTCGGCGAGAGCTCGATCGACTTCGCGATCCGCGCGTGGACCGCGGGCTACCTCGACGCCATCCAGATCAAGAGCCGGCTCGCGCTCCGCGTCTACGAGGCGCTCGAGAAGGAGGGCATCGAGATCCCCTTCCCGCAGCGCGATTTCCACCTCCGAACGGTCTACCCCGAGGCCGCCGAGGCGCTTCGCAATCCACCGGAGTGACGTCCCCACGAGCCGGTGCTAGGGACGGCCCCGCATGGGTCGCAAGAAGAAGAACGAGAAGAAGAAGAAGCACGAGGTCCCGCGGGCCGAGCGCGAGGATCGCCACGCGCTCTACCAGCAGTCCGTACAGGACCCTGGCTACGAGACCGAGCTCGCCACGCACTACTTCGAGCAGCGCGTGGGCCGGCGGCCGATGTCGCTGCGCGAGGACTTCTGCGGCACGGCGCTGCTCTGCGCCGAGTGGGTCAAGAGCGACCCGAACCGCACCGCGCTCGGGGTCGACATCGACGCCTCCGTGCTCGCGTGGGGTCAGGAGCACGTCTTCACCGACCTCGACGAGGGGCAGCGCGCGCGCGTGAGCACCATCGAGGGCGACGTCCGCGACCTCCACCCGGAGCGCCACGACGTCGTCATGGCTCTCAACTACTCGTACTTCTGCTTCAAGAGCCGCGAGGCCCTCCGCGGCTACTTCGCGACCGTGAAGGAGCACCTCCGCCCCGACGGGTTGCTCTTCATCGACCTGTTCGGCGGCTGGGAGTCCCGGCAGGCCATCGTCGAGAAGCGCAAGGTGAAGGGCTTCAAGTACGTCTGGGACCAGGCCTCGTACGACCCGATCACCGGCGACTTCCTGGCCCACATCCACTTCCACTTCCGGGACGGCTCCAAGATGAAGGAGGCGTTCACCTACGAGTGGCGCCTCTGGACCATCCCGGAGCTGCGGGAGCTCCTGGCCGAGGCGGGCTTCGCGCACGTCGAGTGCCTCTGGGAGGACGAGGACGAGCACGGCGGCGGCGCGGGCACCTACAGCCCCTGCGTCTCGACGACCAACGACCCGGCCTGGAACGCGTACCTCATGGCGAGCGTGCAGGTGCCTCCTCGGGTGGCCGCCCCTGGGGACCCGGGCGCTCCAACCGGCTGATCGACTCGCCACTTGGGGCGCTCTCGCTCCCGATCGCGCCCGTCGATCCGGCTGGCACGGGGGCTGCGATGAGGGTCCCGCATGCGGAACCTCCTCCTCGCGACCCTCCTGCTCGCCCTCGGCGGCTGCGCCACCGACCCCTCGCTCATCCCCACCGAGGACCTGCCTTTCACGAAGGTGGAGCCCGGCAAGGAGGACAGCAGCGTGGAGGCCATCTTCCTCGAGCTGGCCTTCGACGCGGAGCTGCACACGAGCAGCCGCTATGGCGCCTCGCAGCAGATCGAGGACCAGCTCCTCTACACGATCGGTCAGCTCAACGGCGACAACGGGGTCAGCCGGCTCGACCACCTCGCCCTCGAGGACGTGGAGACGGTCGCCGACGGCGACGGCTACAAGATCAGCTACCACGCGAGCCTCGTGGTGGCGTGGGGTCGCCGGAGCCAGATCCCGACCGAGTACACCCTGCGGCTGCCGCGCGACATGACGTCGGCGGGCACCTCGCGCTTCGTCGAGACCTACAGCCACTCCTGCGTGGACTACGGCGCGCACGACGTGACCGCGGGGTCGATGTGGTACTACTACCGGCCCTCGCGCTCGGGCTGCCACCTCGCCGAGGCCGACGTGGTCTCCACCGTCGCCACCGTGTCGACGAGCGACATCAACACCACCGGCCGCTTCCCCGAGTACGACATGGTGTGGGCGGACGACGCCCTCCGCGTGGTCGCGGTCTTCGGCAAGTACGAGGACGGCGCGACCTCGGGTGACGCCGGCATCGACGGCTACAACCGCTTCCTCGACGCGATGCAGCGCGAGCTCGAGGACCACGGGCTCGTCACCACGCCGGCGGAGCTGCCGACGAACCCGGGCACCTCGGTGCCGGAGGTGACCTTCGCGGCCACCCTCGCCGACGGCCGCACGATCGAGGTCGTCGCCATCCTCGTCGACAACGTCCGCACCGCGGGGCGCGAGTTCGACGCGCGCTACGCCGAGCTCAGCTCGAACGCCGACCTCATCGTCTACAACGGTCACGCGGGCCTCGGCGCGAACATCCGCGCCCTCGCGAGCAAGGGCCGCTGGGTCCAGGGTCAGTACGCCATCGTCTTCATGAACGGCTGCGACACCTACGCCTACGTCGACACCGCCCTCTGGGACGCGCACGCCGCGGTCAACCCCGACGACGAGACCGGCACCCGCTACGCCGACATCGTGATGAACGCGATGCCCAGCTACTTCAGCAACATGCCCGCGGCGACGATGGCGCTGGTGCGCGGCCTGATGAGCTACGACGACCCGATGACGTACGAGCAGATCTTCGCCGACATCAGCTCGACCCAGGTCGTGCTCGTCAGCGGTGAGCAGGACAACACCTACACGCCCGGCGGCGGCGGCGACCCGACCCCCGTCCCGACCTGGGGCGGCATCACCGAGAGCGGCGCGCTCGGCCGCGGCGACGAGGCCCGCTTCGAGACCCCGACCCTGCCCGCGGGCCGCTACGTCTTCTCGATCACCGGCGGCGGCGACGCCGACCTCTACGTCCGCATCGGCAGCGCGCCGGACACCGCGCACTACGACTGCCGGCCCTACCGCTCCGACGCGAACGAGACCTGCGAGGTCGAGCTCCCGGGTGACGCTCCGGTGCACTTGATGGTGAGGGGCTACACACAGAGCGATTTTTCGCTTATGGGTAGCTCGCGTTGAGACGACCCGTACCATCGGGACGACTCGACCCTACATATCCGATCTCCGACCACTAACGCTTTGCTTATCGAGGAACCCGCCGGCCGCCACCGGCGGGTTTCTGTTATTCAATCCACAAATGCTGGCGATTCGGACGATCGCGTGGACGCTCGCGGGGCTGCTGCTCGCCCCCGCGCTCGCGTGCGCGCAGCTCCCCGACGCGCCGGCCGAGCCCTCGCGGGAGGACGTCCTCGCGGCGCGCGACGCCTTCGTCCGGGGCATGGAATTCGCGGGTGAACGCCGTTTCGAAGACGCGCGGCGTGAGTTCGTGCACAGCTACGCGCTGAGCGGATCGCCCGTCGCGCTCTTCAACCTGGCCTCCACGCTGCGCTCGCTCGAGCGCTACGCCGAGGCGGGGGAGGCGTTCGAGCGCTTGCTCGCGAACCGGGACCTCGAGGGGTCCGTCCGGAGCCAGGCCGAGCCGATGTACGTCGAGGTGGCGCGCCGCGTCGCGCGCCTGCGGCTCCGCGGGGCGCTCGAGGGCGCGACGTTGCGGGTCGACCGCGCCCCGGCCCGGCCCCTCGAGGGGGACTCGGTGACGGTCGTCGTCGAGCCGGGCGCGCACGACCTGACCGCGGACCGAAGCGGCGCGCAGCCGTGGCGCTGGACCGGCACCGTCGAGGCGGGCAGCGCGCTCGACCTCCGGGTGCGCTTCGACGCCGAGCCCGACCCGGATGGCGGCGACGGCGGGGGCGGGGGCGGCGGCCTCGACGACGGAGCGGTCGTCGCGATCGGCGCCTCGATCGGCGTCGCCGTGGTCGCCGTCGTGGCGATCGTCGTCGGCCTGGTGCTCGACGCCGACGCTCAGCTCGAGCCGCGCACGCCGCTCGTCCTGGAGCTGCCGTGACGCGGCTGCTGCTCGCGATGCTCTTGCTCTCGGGGTGCGCCCGGAACGGGATCTTCGAGCTCGAGGTGGACCTGCCCCCGCAGCCGCCGACCGTCGCGCCTCTGTTCGCCGTCGTTCAGGTCTCCAACAGCCTCGCGTTCGACGCGGACTGGACGTCGCTGGAGCGCATCGACGGGCTCGCGCTGCGGCCGACCTGCGCGCGGCCGCTCGTGCCCCCGGCCTGCGACGTGCGCTCGCTCGCGCCCGACTGCTCCGAGGTCGTGAGCGTCGTCGGCGAAGGCGACGACCTCGCGCGGCCGCTGCGCGTGCGCGTCCGCTTCTGCGAGGACGCGGGGTGTACTGCGGCGCGCGACGTCACCGCGCCCGAGGCGCGCGTCGAGTTCGAGCGCGCGCTCTACGCGGGGCACTACACGCAGGGCCGCGTGTGTGTCGACGCGGTGCCGACCACGCCGACGCCGACCCCGACGATCGTCGATCGCTGCGAGGTGCGCTGCCGCGACGGCGAGGCCGCGATGCACTGCCGAGCGGACGGCACGCACTTCTGCGAAGATCCCTGAGCCATGCGCTCGGCCACCCTGCTCGCGCTCCTCACGCTCGGCTGCGGCTCCGAGCTCGGGGACGGACGCGACGCGGGAGCGGCCCTCGACGCGGGCCGGGACGCGGGCGCGCTCGCGGACGCCGGCGCGACGGACGCGGCGACGAGCTCGGACGCCGGCGCCGACGCCGGGATCGACGCGGGCCCGGGGATCGACCCGTGCGCCGAGCTCGAGGGCGCGTCGTTCGGGACCCTGAGCCGCTCCGGCCCCGCGACGGACCGCCCGCCCGCGATGCACGGCGACCTGAACCTCGCGCTGCGCGGGTTCGAGCCGACCGGCGGCACGCTCGGGATCATCGAGGTCGACGGACCGACCGACCCCCTCGCGCCGAAGCTCTACACGATGTTCACCGACGACCGCGTCCCGACGTTCACGCAGAACTACGCGGTCCACCAGTGGGACTGGGGTTGCAACTGCCGCGGCCCGCTCATCGCCGACTGGGAGGTCACGCTCGCCGGCTTCGGGGTCCGCCCCGGCGAGCCCGTCGAGGTGCCTCACGGCGGCTACGACATCGGCGAGGGCTACGAGGTCCTCGTGCTCTTCGTCGACGACACGAGCATCACCCTCAAGTACACGCGCGAGGACAACGTGGTGAGCGGCTACACCGTCCACGTCGACGGCGTGTGCGTCGACCCGCGCCTGCGCGCGCTCTACGCCTCGAGCGACGCCGCCGGCCGCGCGGACCTGCCCGCGCTGCGCGGCGATCAGGCCTTCGGCCGCGCGATCGGCTCCGAGATCCGCGTCGCGATCCGCGACACCGGCGCGTTCATGGATCCGCGCGTCCGCAAGGACTGGTGGTGACGGCCGTCCGCTTCCGCGACCCGCCGCCCGCCGACGAGCGCGCTCGCGCGCTGCTGCAGAAGATCGGCGAGGAGCTGCTCGCCGCGCGCCGCCTCCCGGCGCCGCTCCCCGGCGGCTCGCTGTCGCTCCTCGAGCTGCACGCCGAGGGGCCGTGGCTCGACCTGATCGTCGGGCCGACCGATCCCGTCGCGCGCGTCCGCGTCCGGTCCGATCGTGGCGAGGTGCTCGGGCTCCGACACCCCCGCGCGGCGCGCGTGCGCGCCGTCGTCGAGCCGCTCGACGCCGCGGCGGCGCGTCACGAGGGGGAGCTCGAGGCGCTCGCGGCGCGGCTGCGGACGCGCCTCGCCGCCGATCGGTGGGCTCGGGCCGAGGCGGACCTCGCCGAGCTCGCCGCGCTCCCTCGCGGGATCCCGCTCACCTACCTGCGACAGCTCATCGAGGGCGTGGAGCCCGTCCGCGGCCTCCTCCGGACGGGGTTCGGGTGCAACCAGGATTGCG
>JACKEC010000027.1 GCA_020633195.1 Sandaracinaceae bacterium
GGTCATCGTGGGGATCAGCCCGCGGTCACGCGCGTGAGCCGCCAGCGCCTCGAGATCGGCGCGCAGGAGCGCCTCACCACCGCCGAACGCGACGTAGAACGCGCCCTGGTCCGCGATGGCGTCCAGCCGCTCCAGCAGCTCGGTCGTCGACGGCTCGTGCCCCGCGGGGGTCGCGTCCGCGTAGCAGCTCCGGCAGCCCGCGCTACACCGGTCGGTCACGGCGAGGTGCACCTCGGTCGGCCCCGTCAGCGGGTCGACGTCGAGCCCACGGCTGGGTGCGTCCCAGAGCGCGCCACCGACCACGCCCACGCGGCGCGCGAGCCATCGATCCACGGAGATCAGAGCGTGGGGCGCTTCGAGCGCGACGATGGCCCCGAAGCGCTCGGGGCGCGCGCGGAGTGCGGGCACCGCGGCACGGTAGAGGCGGGCCCCGCGCGCCGCAAGCCAGCCCTCAGGCCAGGGGCGGCGCGTCGGGGCGCGGCGGGGCCGGCGAGAACGCGGGCGAGAGGCGGCTCACCCCGCTCGACGTCACGAACGAGGCCGCGGGCCCGTCCGCGTCGTCGAGCTCGTCCTCGACGTCCCCGACGAAGAACCAGTCGGCCTGCGCGCGCGACGCCGCGAGATCCACGATGACGTAGCCGCGCGAGGCGAGGTCGGCCCACCGGAGGTGGGGGTTGTTGATCTTGAACGCCTCGACGGGGAAGTCCGACGAGAGACCCGGCGAGCTCACCGCGGGGGTCACGATCTCGACGCCCACCGCGCCGGCGCCGGTGCGCGGATCGTAGGCGAGCGCGTCGAAGGGGTTGGGGGCGAGGTCCATCGCCCAGGACGAGTGGATGTCGCCGGTGAGGACGACCACGTCTCGGACCCCCGTCGCCTCGATGCCGCGCAAGAGGCGCTCGCGCGCGGCGGGGTAGCCGTTCCACTGATCCGGGTTCGGGATCCCCTCGAGCGGTGAGAGCATCACCTGCTGCGCGACGAGCTTCCATCGCGCGGTCGAGCTCGCGAGGCGGTCGATCACCCACGCCTCCTGGTCCTCGCCGAGCAGCTCGCGCCCCTCGTCGAAGAGGCGTGGATCGCCCGGGGTCCACACCTGCTCGTCGCGGCCCCAGGTGCGGGTGTCGAGCACCACGATCTCGCAGAGGTCGCCGTACGGGAGCGCCCGCCAGATCTTGCGCGGGTCGACGTCGTCGCGGATCGGCATCCACTCGCGGAACGCGCGCGTCGACGCCGCGAGCCGGTTCTCCCACGGCCCCTCGTTCACCGCGTCGTGGTTCTCGGCGCCGCCCCGCCACGCGTCGTTCGCGGACTCGTGATCGTCCCAGGTCACGATCCACGGGTGCTGCCGGTGCGCCTCGGCGAGCGGCGGCTCGCGCCGGTACTGCGCGTAGCGCGCGCGGTAGTGCTCCACCCCGAGCAGCTCGTGGTACGGGACCAGCTCGCGACGCGTCCCGTAGACCAGCGACGGGTACTCGTAGATGTAGTCGCCGAGGTGGAGCACCGCGTCGAGGTCCGCGCGCTGCGCGATCGCCGCGTAGGTGTGGAAGTAGCCGTGCCCGAGGCTCGCGCACGAGGTCACCGCGAAGCGCAGGCGATCGACGGGGCCGGCGGGCGCGGTGCGCGTGCGGCCGATCGGCGAGCCGCGCTCGAGCGCTTCGAACCGATAGAAGTAGGTGTGCGCCGCCTCGAGCCCGCGCACGTCGACCTTCACCGTCCAGTCGCGGACCGCGTCCGTGGTCACCTCGCCCGACGCCAGCACCTCGTCGAAGGCGACGTCCTCGGCGATCTCCCAGCGCACCGTGACGCGCTCGGGCGGCTCGTGCCCGGGCCCCCCCGTGGTCACCCGCGTCCACAGGATCACGCCGTCGGCGAGGGGATCCCCGCTCGCCACGCCGTGCTCGAACGTGTCGAAGGTGCGCGGCCGCGGCGGGTCCGCGCCGGGCGGGCCGCCGTCCGGCGGGAAGAGCCGCGGATCGATCGGGATGCCGGGGCTGGGCGGATCGCACGCGCCGAGGAGCGACGCCGCCGCCGCCCCCTTGAGCCAGGTGCGCCGCGTCGATCGCGGCCCCGCCCCGTCGTCACGCACGCCTCATGATGGATCACGTCGAGGCTCGAGCGCACGGGGTCACTCGTTCATCGCGCGGCTCAGCCGAGCGGGGCGGCGATCACGCGGTCGCCGGCGACCGTGCACGCGGCGCCGCGCGCGAGGACGAGCGGGTGGCGGTAGTAGGGCGCGCGGGCGAAGGTCCCGACGGCCTCGAGCGGGCCGCCCGCGCGAGGCGCGACGGCGAGCGACCACGGCGAGTCGGCGCCGCCGGGGGCTCCGACGACGAACGCGAGGTGCTGGGCGTCGGCGGCGATCGCGCGGAGCGGCGCCTTCGACACGAGGAGCGACCGGCTGCGCCCCGACGGGTCGAACGCGAGGACGCGGTCGGGCAGCGCGACGAGCAGCTCGCCCTCCGAGAACACGACCCGCGGGGTCGCCATCGACGGGCCGAGGGAGGGGACGCGCGCGAAGGACGCGGCGGGGCCGCCGTCGATCGGGGCGCGCCAGATCTCTCCGTCGCCGTTCCAGCCGCCGGCGAGCCAGTAGACCTGCTCGTCGCCGAGCGCGAGGGACCACGCGTTGGCGAGCGGCCCGAAGGCGCGGAGCCGGCCGTTCGCGTCGGCGACGGAGACGGTGGGCCCGCCGGCGCTGTCGCGCTCGACCCAGGCGACGCGGTCGCCGTACGCCGCCAGCTCCACGACGACGCGCTGGCCGTCGACGATCGGGGTGACGCCGTCGTCCCCGAGGGCGTGGACGACGCCAGCGTTCATCGTCGCGAACCAGGCGCGCGAAGCCGCCGCGAGCACCACGAAGTGCTCGCTCGCCTCAGCGATCGCGGTGGGGCGCACGCTCTCGGGCTCGAAGCGGAGGAGGGTCTTCACGTCGCAGGAGAAGAGCGCGTCGCCGACCGCGACGAGCCCGGAGAGGGGGCCGTCGAGGCTCTCGCCGACCACCACGCAGCCGCCCTCGACGCGATACGGCGGCCGCGGCGCCCGGGCCTCGCGCGCGGCCCTCGCGACGGCGATCGCGTGGTCGAAGCGACGCAGGTCGTCTTCCACTTTGCCGCGCACCACGAAGGGGCGCATGCGGTCCAGGAGCTCGGGCGGCACGTCGCCGAGCACGCGCTTGCCGAACGCGACCAGGTCGTGCGAGGCGAAGTGGCGAGCCGCCGCGACGAGCTCCGCCTCGCCGAGCCCCGGGTCGCCGGCCGCCGCGATCACCGCGTCCGCGGGGAGGCCGTGCAGGAGCGTCATCGGCACCTCCTCGTACGAGGCGTAGCCGCTCCACGGACCTTTGCCGCGGGCGAGCCACGCGAGGAGCCGGCGCGCGACCGCGGCGTCGTCGCCGACCTCCGCGCGCAGGTCGTCGAGCGCCGCCGCGACCTCGTCCGCGCGGGGCCGCCGGGGCATCATCCCGTCGCCGCCGAGCGTCGCGATCGATTCCGTCAGGCAAGGGGGCGTCGCCGCGCGCCACACCTCGAACGCGGCCTCGGCCTCGCGGCGGCGCGCCTCCTCGGCCTCGTAGTCGCGCAGCGGCGCCTCGACCCCGCGCGCGGCGAGCCAGCTCAGGAGCGCCGGGCCGGCCTCGAGCCACGCGTCGGAGCGCCAGGCCGACATCCGGACCGACACGCCGTGGTGGTACGTGAGCCGCCCGACCGAGCCGAGCTCGACGCTCAGGGTGCCGATGCACATGCAGTGGAAGTCCTGGCCGCCCTCGCGGATCCGAAGCGTCGCGCGCAGCTCGGGCAGCTCCTCCGCGCTCACCGCGAGCAGCTCCCTCGCCTCGGGTCCGGTGGTGAGGACGCGCGCGCTCCGTGCGCTCGCGAACAGCGCGTCGATCGACGCGTTGGTGGGCGCGTCCGCCGTCACCGACCCGCCCGCCGCTCGCGGACCGCCGCGACCACGAGCGCGCGGCACGCCTCGAGCTCGTCGAGCGAGCGCACCTTCACGTGTCGCATCTTCGCGCCGGTCCCCTCGAGCCGTCCGTCCGGGTCGGGGAGGCTCGCGCCCTGGTAGAAGCCGAGGTTCATGTGGGACGCGTGCGGCATCGCGTACGCGTAGCCCTCCTTCATCTTCTGGGGCCCGACGCCCCAGCTCGCGGCGCGATCCCCGAGGCGCACGACCTCGACGGTCGCGGGGTCCACCTCGAGCACGAGGGCGCGCGCCGCCGCCACGAGCGGCCGCACCGCGGGTGGCGCCATCGCGAGCAGCTCCTCGAACGTCCCGATCTTCGCGTCGGTCGGCCATGACAACCTCCCTTTCGTCAAGCACACCACGCGCCCGCCGGCGCGAGCCGGATCGAGCAGCACGTCAGCGCGCCGTCGGCGGCGTGGATCTCCGACAGCTCGAGCTCGACCACGCGCTGGCCGCGCGCGCGCAGATGCAAAGCCGTCCGAGGCGCCGACGCGGACACCAGGGTCACCTCGCCGAGGCAGAGCACGTTGGCCCCGAGCGGCTCGTCGACCTCGATCACGGAGAGGCCCGTCGCCGCCACCGCCGCTGGATCCACCGCCTCGGGATCCACGACCGCCCACCCGGCCGCGGCGAGCGAGACGGCGGACTTGAGGTGCAGGCCTCGCCGCACCTCGATCGCGCGCACCGCGAGGCCCTCGGCGCGGGCCACGCGATCGAGCTCCGCGATCCCCGCGGCGTTGGTGCGCCCCGACGCGCCGACGATCAGCGTCCCCGCGCTCCGGAGCACGTCCCCGCCGTCGAGGGTCGCTTCGGGGTCGCGCATCGCGATCACCTCACGGTGGCGCGCGAGCGCCTCGACCACCGTCGCCGCCTCACCGCGCCTCGACGGGGCCGCGCTCACCGTACACAGGGCCGCGCGATCGAGGGCGACCACGGGGTCCTCGACGAAGACCGAGTCGGGCAGGTCGTCGGTCGTCGGCAGCTCCTCGATCACGACCCCCGCGTCGCGGAGCGCGGCCACGTAGGCCGCGTGCTGCGCGCGGGCCTTCTCGACGTCGATCGGGGCCGGATCGGCGCGGAGCGCCCGCGCGAAGCTCGCGGGGATCGCGCGAACCAGCGCGACGCGCGGCGGCCCGAACGTCACGAGGCTCAGCCGCCCATCGACGCGCTGATGTCGATCCGCTCGTAGAAGTCCGGCGGCGCCTGCCGCTCCGCGAACGCCTCGAAGATCGTGACCACGTCCTCGACGCTCAGGATCTCTTTGTCGAGGTATCCCTCGTAGCCCGGGACCTTCGGGGGGCGGCGCGCGTCGGAGCGGCCCGGCAGGCAGAGCTTCACGTGGGTGAAGCCGTCCGGACGGACGTCGCGCCACTCCGCGATGAGCTCCCCGTAGGCCTCGGCCGCCTGGACGTAGCTCCCCGTCGCGTCGTTCGCGAGGACGAGGAAGTCGAGCTCCCCCGCCGCGACGTCCGCGAGCAGCGGCTCGAGGGCCTGACCCCGGAACGGCTCGTCGCGACCCCCGAGGGTCAGGGTGTGGGCCGCCGTGGCGGTGCCCGCGATCTCTCCCGGCGTGATCCGCACGTGCGTCGTCCGACGCTTGCGCCACTCGAAGCCCGGGATCGCGATCCGGCGCTTCAGCGTTCCGTCCCACTCCGTCGGGACACCCCAGCGGCGCAGCTCGTCGCAGATCAGCCGGCCGAGGCGCAGGCTCTCGGCCTCGTGCCGAGGGCCCGACTCGAAGGCGCCGAACGCGAGCATGAGCCCGCCCCCGTTCACCCCTCGCTCCACGTCCTGCCGGTGGAAGAACGTGCCGCCCCACGCGTTCGGCGCGTCGCGCCGCGCCTCGGCGATGTCCTCCCATCCGTCGCTCATCGTGTAGCCGGCGTCCTGCAGCGCGACGACCCCGTGGTGGAGCAGCGCGTCGAACGCGTGATCGATCCGGTCGTTCATGGTCGGGGCGTCCCAGGTCGCCTCGAGCTCGCGCTGCCGCCCGAAGGCCGCCTTCGCGCGCTCCATCAGGCCGGGGATCTCCGCGCCGTCGGTCTTGCGCAGCTCGTCCGAGACCTGTTCGCGGATCCGCTCGAGGACGCGCGCCTCGGTCCCGTAGCCACACCGCACGTGGACGTCGATCTGATCGTGGAGGTACTCGATCTGCCGCTCGATGGTCATCATCTGTGTCTCCCCTAGCGCGGCCGATGGTCGGTGCCCGCGCCGGCGGTGATGAACAGCGCCGAGGACTCGATCGCGACGTCCGCCGTGTGCCACACCCCGCGCGGGTTCACGATGGCCTCGCCGGGCGTGAGCACCACCGTCCGCACCTCGTCGCCGATCTCCTGATGGAGGGTGATCTCGCCGCTCAGGCAGACCACCAGCTCCTCGCCGAGCGGGTGCACCTCCCAGCTCGCCCATGGGGCGCTGAAGCTGCCGATGGTCACGAGCCGCCCCTCGACCCCGTCGGCCGCGTGCTCCGCGCCGTAGGCCTCGTACCAGGCCATGTCGCCCGTGAACGGGGGGAGCTGCACGACGCGCGCGCCGAGCCCGAGGTGCACGGGTCGCTCGGCGATTCGAAACGGTCCATCCGACATGCCCTTGCCTCGCACGGGCTCGGGGGCGGGGTCAATCGCGACGGCGAGCCGCGCGAGCAGGTCGGCCGGGCGCTCGAGGATCGCCTCGGCGCCCGCCTCGCGCAGGAGCGAGGCGTCGCGCATCCCCCACGCGACCCCGATCGCGCGGTGCCCCGCGGCGCGGCCGGTGGCGACGTCGACGGGGGTGTCGCCCACGAAGGCGATCGGCGCGGGCAGGTGCTCGGCGAGCTCGAGCGCCGCCGCCGGGTCGGGCTTCTTCGGCACGTGGTCGCGCTGGCCGAGGACCCGGACGAACGGGTGCTCCGGGAACAGCGTCGCCACGAGCCGGACCGTCATGTCGTGCGGCTTGTTGCTCAGGACCGCGGTCGGGACGCCGCGGCGCGCGAGCTCGGCGAGGAGCTCGCGGACGCCGTCGTAGACGCGGGTGTGGTCCGTCAGGTGCTCCGTGTAGTAAGCACGAAACGTAGACAGGACATCGTCCTCGTCGACGCCCTCGGGGATCGCCCGCCGGACGAGCAGGCGCGCGCCGTCGCCAACGAAACCCTCCACGACCTCGCGCGCGTGGGTGGGCAGGCCGCGGGTGGCGAGGACGTGGTTCAGCGACGCGGCGATGTCGTCGAGGCTGTCGACGAGGGTCCCGTCGAGGTCGAAGATCACCGAGCGGATCGTCGCGTCGAGGCCGGTCATGCGCCGGAGCATGGCACGGCGGCGGGAGCCGTCCGCGGTGTCATACTCGCGCGATGACGCGTCGCCTGCCGTGCTGGGGACTCGCGCTCGCCCTCTTCGGGGGCTGTGGCGCGAGCGAGGAGCCGACCGAAGCCCGCGCCGAGGCGCCGCGCCCGCGCGTCTTCGCGGAGCCCGAGGGAGCCGAGGCCCCGCCGCCGGCCGAGGAGGCCGCGGCGCCGGCCGTCGAAGAGGAGCCCGAGCGAGCCCGCGCCATCGAGCGCGCCGAGGCCTTCGTGCGCGCGCAGGGCTACACCGACGAGCCCCCGTCCGTGTCGGGCGACGACATCGTCCTCGAGGGCATCGAGGGCACGGTCGAGGATCGCCACGGCATGCTGAGCCCTCGCGCCCTGAGCGCGAGCGGCCAGGGCGCGATCTGGATGGTGACGTTCGGCTACGCGAGCCCCGAGCACGCAGGGCGCGGCCGCGTGCTCCGCCTCGTGGATGGGAGCCCGCCGCAGTTCATCCACCAGGACGTCCTGCTCGGAGACGGCGACTGAGCGACTGAGCGACTAAGGCGCCGCGGGCGCGTGGGCGGCGAGGCAGTCCGCGAGGGCCGCTTGATCCACGACGCCCTCGTCGTCGCGCGACTGGGCGTAGCAGGCGGCGACGTACGCGGTCGCGTCGCGCTCCGGGCGGTTGCTCGTGGGCGCGTCGCCCGCGGCGACGGCCGCGGCGGTGACGCGGCGCGGGTCACCCGGGTCGACGGCGACGAAGGTCGTGTAGGGCGTCAAGACGCGGTGCGCGACGCCGAGGGAGGTGACCTCGCGCCGGAGCGCGGGGCTCGGCTGGAGGGCCATCGCGGTCAGCGAGTCCTGGATCCGTGTGCGCGCCCAGACCGACGCGAGCTCGGGGCGGGCGACCCCCGCCTCGGGCAGCGTCACCTCGAGGACCTGCTCGAAGGGCTGGCCCGCGATCCGACCGCGGACGATCACGCGGCCGTCCCCGCCGCGGTCGTAGCGACCGTGCAGGACCACCGGGCGATCGGCGTACACGTCGGGGAGGCGGCGCGGGTATACGTCGGCGACGTCCACGCCCTCGAACGCCACGCTGAGATCGGTGAGGTACGGCCGCGCGATGCGCGCGTGGAAGGCCTCGGCGATCTCGGACGGCGAGCCACCGAGCGAGGGCACCTCGAGCTCCCCGCGGCCGAGCTCCACGAGGCGGGTGAGGAGGTACTGGTTCACCGCCGTGCCCGCGCCGAGCGCGAACAGGCGCGCGCCGCCGATGGCCTCCCGGACCTCGCGGTGCACGTCGCGCTCGTCGCCGAGGTAGCCGTCGGTGGCGAGCAGCACGACGCGCAGGCGATCGTCGGTGGTGGGCGGCGCGAGCGCGGCGGTGAGCCCGGCGCGGCTGGCGCTGCCGACGATCGCGACGCGACGGAGCGCGGCCGTCGCGCGCGCGACGTTCGCGGGGGTCGCATCGAGCGCGTCGCCGCCGAGGCCCGCGAGCGGTCCGTCGAGGGTGTAGACACGAAAGGTGTCCTGCGGGGTCAGCCCGGCGAGCGCGCGCAGCGCGGTGGCGCGCGCGATGTCCAGCGGGGCGCCGCGCATCGAGGTCGAGCGGTCGAGCACCACCACCAGCTCGCGGGGCATCACCTGGTCGGTGACGTCGAGCCGAGGGTGGAGCGCGATCGCGACGTAGCCTGGCTCACGCCCCGCGGGCGGGCTCGCGACGAGGGCGGCCGCCGGCTCGTCGGAGGCCACCTCGAGGCGCACGTCGAGGTCGCGATCCGGCGGCGCCGAGCCCGTCAGCTCCGCGCGGGTGATCCTGTCGCCGCGACGCGACACGTCGAGCAGGTGCGAGGGCGACACGATCTGGGTGCCCGCGCCGCCCGTCTCGGCCTCGACGACGACCTCCACGCGGTCGGGCCGCTCGTCCTCGGCGGTGAGCTCGCGCTCGAGCGGCGTGCCCGCCGTGTTGTACCCGTCGCCGGTCGCGCGCTCGTAGCGCGGGCCCGTCACGAGCGGGTAGAGGAAGTGGTAGGCGCCCTCCGTGTAGGGCAGCACCTGCGTGTACTCGAAGGTGATCTCCACGCGCTCCGACGGCTGCACGTTGCGGACGCGCTGCCGGAACAGATCCGGGCGGTCCTGCACGAGCACGCTCGTGGTCGTCTGTCCGTCGTCGTCGGCCGCGGTGGTGACGGCGTCGCGCGGGCGGACCTCGGCGCGCACCACGCGACCGCCGCTGCGCAGCTGCATGCCGGACACCGCGGCGCCCTCGGGCACGGGGAAGAGGTACTCGGCCTCGACGGGTCGCTCGTACGGGTTCTCGAAGACCTGCGTGACCTCGACGCGCGCGACGAAGCCTGTCACCCGCGCGCGGATCCGCGTGTCCTGGATCGGGAAGCCGCCGAGCTCGCCGAGGTTCGGCTCCTCGCCGAGGCGCAGGGTCCCCTCCGAGGGGCGGCCGGTGTCCTCGATCGGCGCGGTGGTGCCGAGCGTCGGCCCGTTGTGGCCCGCGCTGCCGCCCCACATGTGCCAGCCGTCGAACGCGGGGTCGGCGACCTCGAGCGCGACGAGGCCGCTCTGCGCGGTCGCGGCGTAGACCCAGCCGTGCGCGATGGAGGGCTGCGCGGCGATGGGCTCCCCGACGTCGTAGGCCCACGCGGTCAGGCCGGTGTCCATGTCGAGCCCGTAGATCTGGCCCTGCCGCGTGCCGAACACGAGCTGGCCGCCGGCGACCGCGGGCGGGCTCGCCGAGCGCGCGCCGGGGTCGTTCGTGTACTCGCGGCGCCAGAGCAGGTCGCCCGTCGCGGCGTCGCGGCAGTGCACCTCGTTGCCGATCGTCTGGTAGCTGCGCCCCTCGACGACGGTCGGGCGCGACCCCTCGTAGGCCCAGCCGTTCCGCACGCCGCCCTCGTCCGCGCGCTCGTGGAGGAACGGCGCGTCGACCGGCTCCATCGTGCGAAGCGTCTCGCCGCGCGCGCGCGACAGCACGATGGTGCGCTCCTGCGACTCACCGTCGCGCACGGTCACGTGGACCTCGTGCTCGTGCAGCCACGGCGCGCTCGTCGCGGCGAGGTCCCGGTGCCAGCGCTGCCGCCCCGAGCGCTGGTCGAGGTGGTAGACGTGGCCGTCCATCGTGGTGAAGAAGACGCTGCCGTCGTCGAGGACGGGGCCGTTCATCACGTCCGCGGTGATCGCCCGCGTCCAGCGCGGCCGGCCGTCGGTCGCGCGCATGGCGGTGAAGCCGTAGCGCCGCCCGCCCGCGACGCCCCACCCCGTGGTCCCGCGGCGCAGGCCGCCCGGCGATCGACCGTCGAGGATGTGACCGCTGAACACGGTCCCGTTCGCGGACGCGGGCTGGCCCATCAGCGGGTCGCCGAGCCAGCGGCGCCACAGGTGCTCGCCGGTGTGTACGTCGATCGCGAAGAGCGTGCAGCTCTCCGTGTTGAACATCACCCGGTCGTCCTCGACGATCGCCGCGGTGGGCCCGCCGTCGGGCGCGCTCGCGGCCCACAGCGCCTGCCCGCTCCGCGCGTTGTAGGCGTAGAACTGCGAGCTGCCGAAGCCGCCGCCGAGCAGGACGGCCCCGTCCGAGTACGCCGGCGTCAGCAGCGCCTGGGTCCCCGGGACGCGCGCGAACCACCCGCGCCGATCGCCGTCGAAGGTGAAGCGCTCCGTCATCCCGAGCCGCGTGTTCGGGATGGGGAGCGGCCGCGGCCGCATGCGCGAGCTCAGCGAGACGATGTTCTGGGGGACCGGCGCCTCGGGTCGAGGGCTCGCCGCCCCCTGGACGTGCCCTCCCTCCGAGGCGAGGACGCCCTCGCCCACCCGCATCGAGGCTACCTGGGCGCGGGTCACCGCGTTCTCGGGCGCCGCCTCCGCGGTCACCTCGTCCGGCGTCTCGACGCCCGACGCTGGCCCGCTGCTTCCCGCACATCCCGCGAGGATGGCGGCCGTGAAGAGCACGCGCACGTGTCCCATGGTCCCTCCGACACCGACTGACCCGTCCCGTTCCGGGCACCTTGGAACGCGGCGCAATGTCGAATCGATTTCAGGGGGGAGCGCTTCTCTCGCTCGGCTGTCGATGACGGTCGTGGAATTTCGCGCGGAGAGCGCGGAGGAGCGAAGGAGCGCGAAGGCGGGTGGTGGACGGGATGGCGATCGCGTCGCTCCCGGGCGCTGGCGACCCGCGATCCCGATCCTCTTTGCCCCTTTGCGTACTTTGCGTGAAATTCCACCGCGTTTCGGGTGGGGCTCAGCGAGGCGCGGCGGCGGCGGCGGCCTGGGTCCTCGACGGGGTGGCCGAGGCGGTGGGGTAGTCGACGTAGCCGTCCGGCCCGGGCGTGTAGAACGTGCTCGGGTCGGGCGCCGCGAGGTCGACTCCGCGCTCGAGCCGGTCGACGAGGTCCGGGTTGGCGATGAAGGGGCGGCCGAAGGACACGAGGTCGGTGCGCCCGTCGGCGAGGGCCGCCTCGGCGCGCTCGCGGTCGAAGCCGCCGTTGAGGATCACCGGGCCGCCGAAGGCCTCGCGGATCGCCGCGGCGGTCGCCGCGAAGCCCGCGTGCGGGTTCTGGACGAGGTGCACGTAGAGGAGCCCGCGCAGGCCCTTCGCGAGGGTCACGTACTGCTCGTGGGTTCCGTCGTGCGCCGGCAGATCGTTGAAGGTGTTGTAAGGCGAGAGCCGGATGCCCACCCGATCCGCGCCGATCGCTTCGGCGGCCGCTCGCGCTGCCTCGACCACGAAGCGCGCGCGCCGCTCGGCGTCCCCGCCGTAGCCGTCGGTCCGACGGTTGGCGTGCGGGTGCAGGAACTGCTCGAGGAGGTAGCCGTTGGCGCCGTGGAGCTCGACCGCGTCGAAGCCCGCGGCCCGAGCGTTGCGGGCCGCCTGCGCGATCTCCGCGATCGCCTCGGCGATCTCGGCCTCGGTCATCTCCGCCGGCTCAGGCATCGGCTGCATCCCCTCGGCGTCGGTCCACATGCTCGCCTCGGCGCGGACCGCGCTCGGCGCGAGCACGCGCGCGCCGGCGGGGAGGTTCGCGCCGTGCCCGACGCGCCCGGTGTGCATCAGCTGCGCGACGATCCGACCGCCCGCGGCGTGCACCGCGTCGGTGACCGCGCGCCACCCCTCGACCTGCGCCGCGTCGAAGAGCCCGGGGATCCGCGCGTAGCCGAGCCCGTTCGGCGAAGGCGCGACGCCTTCGGTGATGATGAGCCCCGCGCCGGCGCGCTGCGCGTAGTAGGTCGACATCAGCTCGTTGGGCACGTTGCCGATCGCGCGGCTGCGCGTCATCGGCGCCATCACCACGCGGTTGGCGAGCTCGATCGGGCCCAGGCGGAAGGAGTCGAAGAGCGGCTTGCTGTCGTCGTTGGTCATGGCGACATCTTTCGGACGAAAGAGCGTTTGGACAATACACCCATCATCGGACACACTGTCCAACGAGCCGGACGATGCAGCGCGCCGATCCCCAAGCCGTGATCGCCTTCCTGTCCGTGGTCGAGCACCGCAGCTTCCGCGGGGCGGCCCGGGCCCTGGGCATCCCGAAGTCGACGATCAGCCAGCGGGTCGCGCAGCTCGAGGAGCACCTCGGCGCGCGGCTCCTCGAGCGCACGACCCGGAGCGTCGCGCTCACCGACATCGGCGCGAGCTACCGGCGCGAGGTGGGCCCCGCGATCGCGGCCCTCGACGCGGCCGAGGGCGTGGTGCGCGACCTCCAGGCCAAGCCGAGCGGCCGGCTCCGGATGACCGCGCCGCTCGAGGTCGGCCAGATGTCGTTCGGCGAGGTGCTCTCCCGGTTCGCGGCGCGCTACCCGGACGTCGAGCTCGAGGTGGACCTCACCGATCGCCGCGTCCAGCTCATCGAGGACGGCTACGACCTCGCCGTCCGCGCGGGCCCGCTCGAGGCGTCCGGCCTGATCGTGCGTCGCCTCGGGCAGCCGAGCCGCATGGGCGTCTACGCGAGCCCCGCGTACCTGCGCCGCGCGGGCACGCCGAAGGTCCCGAGCGATCTCGTCGAGCACCGCTGCCTCGTCATGCACGGGTCCTCGTCGGGCAGCACCTGGACCTTCGCGGGCCCGCGCCGCGAGCAGACGATCAAGGTCACCCCGCACGTCTCGGTCGACAGCTTCCGGGTGGTCGCGGACCTCGCGATCGCGGGCCTCGGGATCGCGCGGATGCCCGAGCTGCACGCGCACCGGGCCCTGCGCGACAAGACGCTCCGAGAGGTGCTGCGCGACCACGCGCCGTCCGAGCGACCGCTCGCGATCGTCTACCCGAGCGCGCGCCACGTCTCGCCGGCGGTGCGCGCCATGATCGACGTGCTCGTCGAGACCTTCGACGAGTCGCCGTGGTGTCCGTCGAACCGAAAGAGCTGAGTCCTCCCCTATACTCGCCCGCGAGCGAGGTGACGTGACTTCGATCCTGAGCACCGTGCGCGACCTGGCGCGCCTCCGAGAGATCGTGACCGTGTTGGTGAAGCACGGCTTCGGCGCGGTCGTCGCGCAGCTGGGGCTGTCGTCGCTCGCGCCGACGACGGAGAGCACCGACAAGGGCGGCCGCGGCGAGCGGGTGCGCAAGGTCATCGAGGAGCTCGGGCCGACCTTCGTGAAGCTCGGGCAGGTCCTCTCGACGCGCCCCGACATCATCCCCGAGGACGTCCTCGCCGAGATCAAGAAGCTCCAGTCCGACGTCCCGCCGGTGCCCTTCGCGGCGATCCAGGAGCAGGTCGAGGCCGAGCTCGGCGTCCCGCTCGAGGAGGCGTTCGAGTCGTTCGAAGAGGCGCCGCTCGCCGCCGCCTCCGTCGGGCAGGTGCACCGCGCGAAGCTGAAGACGCCCGAGGGCGTGGTGGACGTCGCGGTGAAGGTCCAGCGCCCCGGCATCGCGTCGAAGATCGAGCGCGACGTCGAGCTGCTGTACTGGCTCGCGCGGCTGATCGAGCGATCCATGCCCGAGGCCGCGCACTACGCGCCGGTGAAGGTGGTCGGCGAGTTCGATCGGGCGCTGAGCGCCGAGCTCGACTTCCGCACCGAGGCCGAGAACGCCAAGCGCTTCGCGGCGCACTTCGAGCACGAGCCCCGCGTGGTGTTCCCGCGGGTCTACGACGCCCGCTCGAGCCGCCGCGTGCTCACCCTCCAGTTCATCGACGGCTACGGCCTCGATCGCGCGATCGCGCTCGGCTACGACCGCGAGGCGGTGGTGAAGCGCACCATCGACATCATCATCCAGATGGTGTTCGAGGACGGCTTCTTCCACGCCGACCCGCACCCGGGGAACTTCATCATCCTCGGCGACAAGGAGGACCCGACGATCGCCGTGATCGACCTCGGGTTCGTCGGCCGCCTCACCCCCGCGATGCGCGACAAGACGATCGACCTCGTCGTCGCCGCGGTGCGCAACGACCCGCGCGCGCTCGCCGACGCGCTCTACGCGATCGGGCGCACGCGGCACCAGAAGATCGACAGGGCCGCGTTCGAGGCCGAGGTCACCGTCCTCGCCGACAAGTACCTCGGCCGCTCGCTGGCGAACATCGACGTGTCCGCGCTGGTGCGCGACTTCATGTACGGCGCGCAGAAGTACGGGCTGGAGATCCCCTCGGACTTCATCCTCGTCGGCAAGGCCGCGGTCACCCTCGACGGGCTCGGCAAGGAGGTCATGCCGGACCTCGATCTCTTCGAGGCGTTCAAGCCGCACGCCCTGCGCCTGCTCCGCGCGCGCTACTCGCCGGAGCGGATGGGGCAAGACGCGTTGCGGAACGTCAGCCAGCTCAGCCAGTTCGCGGGCGAGCTGCCGGTGCAGGTGCAGGAGATCCTCGACGACCTACGGACGGGCCGGCTGCGCCTCGAGACGCGCGACCCGACGACCCGCGAGGACGCCTGGGTCCTCGCGCGGGCCCAGTACGCGGGCCTCGTCGTGGCGGGGCTCTTCGGGCTCGCGGGCCTCGCGCTCGTCGCCGACCAGATCGAGGTGGCGATCGCGGCCGGATCGCTCGCGGTCGCGCGCGCGATCGGGCACCACGTCCTGTCGTTCGTCCGCGCCCGCCGCGCGCCCGAGACCTGAGCGGGATCTACAGCAGCGACGTGATCGCGCGGCGCAGGCGCCCCGCGACGTCGTCGGTCGCGCCCTGGTAGGCGGCGCGGACGCGGCCGCTCCGATCGATCACCACGATCGTGGGCAGCCCGTCGGCGCCGTAGCGGAGCGCGGTGCGGCCGGTGCACTGCAGCCACGGGATCTGCGGCTCGCGCTGCGCGACGTGCGCGCGGATCGTGTCGCGCGGCTCGTGGGTGAGGCCGAGGATCGTGAGGCCCGCCTCGCCGTGCTCGCGCTGGAGGGCGTCGAAGGTCGGGGCCATCCGGCGGCAGGCGCCGCACCAGGTCGCGACGAACGCGAGCACCACGACCCGGCCGCGGTACGCGTCGAGGCCGACCTGGCGGTCGTTCTCGAGGGGCCGCGCGCGCACGTCCGGGGCGGGCTGGCCGATCAGATCGGTGGGCCCCGCGCTCGCCACCGAGGCGACGACGAGGCCGAGCGCGACGAGGGCCGACGCGAGGACCATGAGGGCGGGGCGCTTCACGCCGCGAGCGTAGCGCCTCACGGCGCGACGGCGAAGGTCACGCCGTCCACGTCCTCGCTCGCGGCGTCGATCAGCACGAGCAGCGCGGTGATCTTGTGCGTCTCGGCGGCGCTCAGGGTGGCCGGATCGAAGAGGGCGGCGGCGCTGAACGGCGTCGTGCGCGTCGTCCCCACCACGTCGTAAGGCGCGGCGTTCTCCATGTTGAGGTGCGGCCCCGCCTGGCTCGGATCGTCGAGGTAGAAGAAGACCTGGGACACGCCGCGGCGCGGCCCCGGGGCCCACACCAGGTACGCGGGCTCGGTCAGCGTCGCCCCCTCGAGCGGCGACAGATCGGTGCGGTACGGATCGGAGCCGTAGAACCATCCGTCGAGCGCGCCCGTGGTGCGGAAGGGGACCTCGAAGTCCAGGACCTCGCCGTCCTCGAAGCGCTCGATCACGCGCATCACGTGATCGCCGTTCGGGAGCAGCGAGACGTTGAGCGGGTGGGCCGCGGCGGGCGCGCTGTCGGACACCAGGTCGAAGGGCGGCGCCTCGCTGACCTCGACGGGGCGCCAGTCCTCGATCGCGTCGATGCGGTAGTCGACCTCGCTCAGGCCGTTCGGGTCGGCCACGAACGCGTAGATCACGCCCGACAGCTCGGCGCCCTCGAGCGGCGTCGCGTCCGCGCGATCCGGGGTCCGGCTGAACACGATCGGGACGGCCTCGCGCGGGCCGCCGAGCGACACGCAGCCGAGCTCGGGGTCGCAGTACGACGTCGCCTCGCAGCGCCCGGCGTCGCCGTAGAGGCAGACCCCGTTCGAGCACACCGCGTCGGCGCACGGATCGGGCGGCGCGCAGTCGGAGGCGGCGACGCACTCGGGCGGGGGGCACGCCTCCGGCGCCTCCGGCGTGCACGAGGGCTCGACGCACCGCGCGCCGAGGCACGCGAGCGCGGCGGCGCCCTCCCCGCAGTCGACCCCGCGGCAGTCGCGCGTGATGACGAGAGTGACCGCGGTGGCCTCGCCGACGGAGACCGCGGCGACCTGCGCGGCGACGGGCGCGCCCTCGTGGAGCACGGTGACCTGGACGCGGTGCGCGCCCGACGCGACCTCACCGAGCTCCGCCACCAAGACGCCCTCGAGCAGCGCCTCGTCGGCCGCGATGGGGCGCCGCGCGCGCTCCACCCCGTCGACCTCGAGGGCCAGCTCGTCGACCTCGATGGCGGCGACCAGGTCGGAGCGGAGGCTCACGACGAGGAGCCCGGCGCCCGGCTCGCAGCCGACCCCCGCGAACAGCATCGCGGCCGCGAGCCACCACCTCACCGGGCCAGTATATGGCGGTATGCTCGGCGCCGTGAGCGAAGCTCCCTACGACCTGGTCGTCATCGGCTCGGGCCCCGCCGGCGAGAAGGCCGCCGCGCAGGCCGCGTACTTCCACAAGCGCGTGCTCGTGGTGGAGCGCGAGCCCGAGCCCGGCGGCGCCGCCGTCCACACCGGGACGCTCCCGAGCAAGACGCTGCGCGAGACCGCGATCTACGTCTCGGGCAACCGAAGCCGGCAGCTCTACGGGGTGACCGTCGAGCTCGACCACTCCGCGAAGGTCCCGCTGCTGATGCAGCGCAAGGATCAGATCGCGGCGATGGAGTCGGCGCGCATCCGGGAGAACTACCGCCGCCACGACGTCGACTACGTGACCGGGCACGCGCGCTTCATCGACCCGCACACGATCGAGGTGGAGGGTCGCCACATCCGCGGCCAGTACTTCCTGATCTCGACGGGCAGCAAGCCGTGGCAGCCCTCGGACATCGACTTCCCCGATCCGCAGATCCACGACTCCGACGAGATCCTCCACATCGAGCGGCTGCCCGACTCGATGACGATCCTCGGCGGCGGCGTGATCGGCTGCGAGTACGCCTGCATGTTCGCGGCGCTCGGGGTGAAGGTGAGCCTCGTCGACGCGCGCGACCAGATCCTGCCGTTCCTCGATCACGAGATCGTCGCCCGCCTCGAGGCCGCGATGCGCCACCTCGGCATCGAGCTGCACCTCGGCGCGAAGTGGTCGGACGTGCGCCGCGACGGAGACCAGATCCGCGCGTCGCTCTCGACCGGCGCGGTGGTCGTGGCGCACGACCTCCTCTACGCCGCCGGCCGCGTCGGCTGCACGGGGGACCTCGGGCTCGAGCACGCGGGGATCGAGCCGAACTCGCGCGGCTACCTCGTGGTCGACGAGGCCTACCGCACCGCCGTGCCGCACATCCTCGCGGCCGGGGACGTGATCGGGTTCCCGGCGCTCGCGTCGACCTCGATGGAGCAGGGCCGCGTCGCCGTCTGCCGCGCGTTCGGGTTCGACTACAAGCGCTCGGTCACCGATCTTCTGCCGTTCGGCATCTACACGATCCCGGAGGTCAGCGCGGTCGGCAAGACGGAGGACGGGTGTCGCTCCGAGAAGATCCCGCACGTGGTGGGGCGCGCGCCCTACCGCGACAACGCGCGCGGCTGCATCACGGGCGACGTCGAGGGGATCACCAAGCTCGTCGTCCACGCGCAGACGCGCGAGGTGCTCGGGGTCCACGTGATCGGCGAGCGCGCGAGCGAGCTGGTCCACATCGGGCAGGCCGTGATGCAGCTCGGCGGGACCGTCGACACGTTCATCGAGATGGTCTTCAACTTCCCGACGCTCGCCGAGAGCTACAAGTACGCGGCCTACGAGTGCCTGGGCCAGCTCGGCCCGTCCGGGCCGCGCTGAGAGGGCCATGCGGCGGGTGGTCGCGACGGTCGTGCTGGTCGTCTTCGACGCTCGCGCGCTCGTCCTGCGCCGCCGCCCCGACGATCGATCGTACGCGCACGCGTGGTGCCTCCCCGGCGGGAGCGTCGAGGGCGACGAGACGATCGAGCAAACCGCGTTGCGGGAGACGGAGGAAGAGACGGGCCTCGTCGTGGACCTGCAGGGCGCGCTCGGCATGCACGCGGTGAAGCTCGCGCGCCGCTCGATGGAGCTCCACATCCACCGCTTCGTCGCGAGCGGCCCTCACGATCGGGTGCGGCTGAGCGAGGAGCACGTCGACCACCGCTGGCTCACGCGGGAGCTCGCGGCTCGCGCGGCTCGGGACCTGCCCGGCGGGCTCGCGGGGGAGGCGACCGCCGAGCTGCTCGATCGCTTCGCGCGCGGCGAGCTCCCCTGACCGTCACGCGTGGGCGGTGAGCTCGCGGCCCCGCTCGTGCGCGAGGAGCCAGCGCTTCGCGTCGAGGCCGCCGGCGTAGCCGGTCAGCGCGCCGTCGCTCGCGATCACGCGGTGGCAGGGGACCACGATCGAGATCGGGTTGCTCGCGTTCGCGGCGCCGACCGCGCGGACCGCGCGGGGCCGACCGATCGCGCGCGCGATCGCGGCGTAGCTCCGCGTCTGGCCGAACGGGATCGCGGCGAGCGCCCGCCACACCTCCTGCTGGAGCTCCGTGCCGACCGGCGCGAGCGGCAGCTCGAAGCGCTGGCGGCGCCCCTGGAAGTAGGCGTCGAGCTGCCGCCGCGCCTCGTCGAGCGGCTCGCTCGCGCCCGACGTCGCGGGGATCGCGGGCGCGTTCCGGTGCTCCTCGAAGTAGAGCCCGACCAGCGCGCCGCCGCGCTCGAGCAGTCGCAAGCGGCCCACGGGGCCATCCATCCAAGCCTCGATCGTCTTCGTCACGTCGTCTCTCCCATCCACAGGTGCATCACCGCGTAGCTGCGCCAGGGCTGCCACGCTTCGCTCCGCTCGCGCGCGAGGCGCTCGCTCGGGACCTCCTCGTCGCCGCGCGCGAGGGCCTTGCGCACGCCGAGGTCGCCGGCGGGAAAGGCGTCGGGCCAGCCGAGCGCGCGCATCACGCACAGCTCCGCCGTCCACGGGCCGATCCCGGGGACCGCGAGCAGCGCGGCTCGCGTCGCCTCCGGGTCGCTGCCTCGCACGAGGGAGACCTCGCCCGTGGCGAGCCGCTCGGCGAGCGCCTTCAGCGTCCGCGCCCGCGCGCCGGTGAGGCCGAGCGCGCGCAGCTCCGGCTCCGACGCCGCCGCGATCGCGGACGCGCTCGGGAAGCAGCGTTCGAAGAGTCCCTCCGCGCACGGCTCGCCGAGCGCCGCGCAGAGCCGACCCGCGATCGTCGTCGCGCCGCGCACCGAGATCTGCTGGCCGAGCACCGCGCGGACGGCGAGCTCCGCTCCGTCGAACGCACCCGGGACGCGCAGGCCCGCCAGAGCGCGCACGCGGGACCCGAGGACCGCGTCGGCGCCGAGGTGACCGTCGATCGGCGCGGGGCGCGCGTCGAGATCGAACAGGGCGCGGACCCTCGGCACGAGCCCGCCGATCCCGCCGACGAGCGCGGGGGAAACGCGCACCTCGAGCGCGCGGTCGCCGGCGCGGGCCACGCGGATCCACCCCCGCGCGGCGCCGATCGAGGCCGACCGAAGGTAGGCGTCGCCCTCGACCTGCTCGACGCCCTCGATCGCGCGCGTCGCGAGGAACCCGAGCATCGCCTCCCACGCGTACGGCGCGCGGTGCTCGAGGCGCAGCGTCACGCCGTCCGTGGGATCGGCCGCGGCCGCGCCGAGCGCGCGGAACGCGGTCGGGCTGCGGCCCGTGCGGGCGCGGAACACGGTGTTCATGCGCCGCACGCTCGAGAAGCCGCTCGCGAACGCGATCTGCGCGACCGACAGCGACGTCTGCGCGAGGAGCTTGCGGGCGAGCGCGACGCGACGCGACTGCGCGAGCTCGACCGGCCCGACCCCGAGCTCGGCCTCCATCGCGCGGCGGAGGTGACGCGCGCTCACCCCGAGCGCGCCGGCGAGCTGCTCGACGCTGCCCTCGTCGAGGTGGCCCGCGTCGACCCGGGCGAGCGCGTCGCGGACGAGCCGGGAGGTCGCGTCGATCGGCGCGTGGCCCGGCGCGAGCTCGGGCCGACACCGGAAGCACGCGCGGAAGCCCTCGTGCTCGGCCTCGGCCGCCGAGCCGAAGAACGCGCAGCGGTCGCGGCGGGGGGTGCGCGCCGAGCACACGGGGCGGCAGTAGATCCCGGTGGTGTGCACGCCGACGAAGAACACTCCGTCGAAGCGGGCGTCGCGGGCGCTGAGCGCGCGGTAGCAGTCTTCGGGGTCGAGCGTCGCGGTCACGCCCTCTTCGTATCAGAGCGGGCGGGGACGGACTGGCCGCTTTCGGACGTGACGGCGAATCCGCGCGACGAAGCGCTCAGGGGCAGGCCATCGCCTCGCAGCCGTTGAAGCCGGAGCCGTCGCAGTCGATCCACCCAGGGTCGCAGGACGTCGGGATGCAGTGCCGGGGAGCGCTCCCCTGGCAGCGCTCGCTGGCGGCGTGCGCGAGCGTCCCCGTGCACACCGACACGCCCGAGCCCCCGGGGCCCGAGGCTTCGCTGCCGCACGCGCACTCGAGGCTCGCGGTGCAGCTCTCGAACTGCTGGCAGTCGGCGCCGCAGCCGCCGCAGTTCGTCGTCGTGTCGAGGCGCGTCTCGCACCCGTCGCTGGCGATGCCGTTGCAGTTGCCGAAGCCCGCGTTGCAGGCCCCGAGCACGCAGGTCCCCGTCGAACAGGACGCGGACGCGTTCGCGAACGTGCAGGGCACGCCGCACCCGCCGCAGTGGCTGGTCGTGTTCAGCGCCTGCTCGCACCCGTTGTTCGCGTTGCCGTCGCAGTTGCCGAACCCTCCGTCGCAGGCCCCGAGCACGCAGGAGCCGGTCGCGCAGGACTCGGCCGCGTTCGCGCGCGCGCACGGGGTACCGCAGCCGCCGCAGTTGGTCAGCGTCCGCAGGTCCGTCTCGCACCCGTTGGCGGTCGAGCGGTCGCAGTTGCCGAAGCCCGTGTCGCAGGTGCCGAGCGCGCACGACCCGGTCGCGCACGACTCGGTCGCGTTCGGGAGCTGGCAGAGCGTCCCGCAGCCGGCGCAGTGCGTGACCGTGTTCAGCGCCTGCTCGCAACCGTTGGTCGCGTTGCCGTCGCAGTTGCCGAAGCCCGCGTCGCAGGCCCCGAGCACGCACGAGCCGGTCGCGCAGGAGGCGGCGGCGTTGGCTCGCGTGCAGGCGGCGCCGCACGCGCCGCAGTGGACGGGGGTGTCGAGGCGCTGCTCGCACCCGCTCGCCACGTCCCTGTCGCAGTCGTCGAAGCCGGGATCGCAGGAGAGGCGGCACTCGCTCGCGACGCACGCGGGGCTGGCGTGGTTGGTGGAGCAGGCCGCGTCGCAGGCGCCGCAGTGCGCCGGATCGTTCGAGAGGCGCACGCACGCGGTCCCGCACACGGTGAGACCGGCCCCGCAGCCGTTGACGCAGGTGTCGGTCAGCGGCTCGCAGATCGGGGTCGCGCCGGTGCACGCGTTGCCGCAGTCCCCGCAGTTCGAGGCGTTCTCGGGCGTCTCGCAGCCCGCGGCCGCCGTGCAGTCGAGCCACCCCTCCTCGCACACGCACTCGGCGCCGCCGCAGGTCTCGTGCGGTCCGCACGCGCCGTCGTCGACGACCCCGTTGCAGTCGTCGTCGAGGCCGTTGCAGATCTCGGGCGTGTCGCACGGGTCGACGCCGGCGTCGGGGGTCCCCCCGTCCGAGGTCCCCGCGTCCGGGTCGCCCCCGATCCACAGGCACCCGATCGCGGGGTCGCAGTACTCCCCCGCCGCGCACGACCCGAGCGGGACGAGCAGGCACTCGCCCTCGGGCGTGCACTCCGCGACCGCGCAGGAGGCCACGGGCTGCGGGCAGGTCGAGGCGTCGGTGCAGCTCCCCACGCACACCTCGCCGACCGCGCACGGCTCGACGCAGACGCCGTTCGAGCACTCGGTCGCGGCCGCGTTGCCCGTCGGCGGGCACGAGACGATGTCGGGGTCGCACGATCGACCGAGCACCACCGTCACGACCGCGGCGCTCCCGTAGTCGATCCTCCGCGCGCCGCGCGCGACCACGTGGTCGGCGATGTCGCGCAGCTCGATGGAGACGTCGTAGATCCCCGGCTCGAGGTCGCCGATCTCGGCCACGCGTCGGCTCGTCACGAAGTCGGCGTTCAGCGGCGCGGGCGCCGGCGTCGGCCGCACGTCCCGAGCCCCCGAGGTGGCGCGCACGTTCACGAACGCGAACTCGACCCCGGGCACGTAGTCGGTCTTCAGGTCCACCACGAGCTGGCCCGACGGCTCGCCCGTGCAGGCACCGAGCAAGGCGATGGAGAGGAGGCCGAGGCCGCGACGCATGCCTCAAGGTACGACGATTCGTCACGCGCTAGCAGTCCGTTGAAGTACTCCGTCGGATGGATCGGCGAGCGCGACGTCGTGTCCAGCGCGCCGGGCCGAGGTCGAAATGCTGAAGCATTTCGACTGAGCGACTGGCGTGCTGGGCGCGGCGTCCCGTCGACGAGGCGCCGACAGCGAGTACTTCAACGGGCTGCTAGAACAGATCGCAGCCCGCGGGGCGGCACGCCGAGCCGGCGCACACCCGGGACGCGCACGCCGCGTCGTCGTCGCAGGGCGCTCCGTCGGGCGCGCCGCCGGGGACGCAGGTGAGGCTCGAGCAGTAGAGCCCGGCCGCGCACTCGCGGCTCGACAGGCAGGCGCCGTCGGCGGGCACCGAGACGCAGACGTCGCCCTCGCAGCGGCTGGTCCAGCACTCCCCCTCGGTCGCGCACGCGCCGCCCTCGGCGGTCCACGAGCGGCAGACGCCGACGTCTTCGCCGGTGGGCGTCTCGCAGCGCAGGACGAGCCTGTCGATCGAGCCGCCGGTCTGGAGGTCCGCGTCGAGGTCGACGCACTGATGGGTGCGATCGCACGCCGCCCCTTCGTCGACGGATTCGCGGCAGACGTCGCCTCCCGCGGTCGGGAGGCACGATCCGGTCGAGCACTCGCTGATCAGCTCGAAGCCGAGCGAGGTGCAGGGCTCCCCCGCGCGGCGCTGCCCGACGAAGGTGCCGCCGAGATCGAAGAGGTCCCGGACGCGCCAGTCGAGCGACGCGACGAACCCCTCGCAGCCGCGCCCGCGGAGCCGCGCGAGGAGCGCCGCGGCGACCATCGGGTCGTAGGTGAGCCGCCCCTCGTCGATCGCCGTGACGAGCGCGTCGGACGGGAAGTCCGCGCAGAGCGCGCGCTCCTCGGACCGGCAGTCGGCGAGCACGGCGGCGCCGCAGGAGCACGCCTCGAGCGGCGTGCACACCGCGTCGAAGAACGAATCGCAGAACCGCTCGAGCGCGACCGGATCCCCCGGGGGGTGGCTCTCGGAGAGGCAACCCCACGCCACGACCCCCACGAGCAGAGGCGCAACGGTATGGCGGGCGCGCACGATCACGGGTCTACCGGTATCTTCCGTCCGTGCAAAGCCTCCTCCGCACGGCCCCCCTCTGGCTCGCCCTCGCCCTCCTCGCCCCGAGCGAGGCGCGGGCCGACGAGTTCCCGACCGTCGCGAGCGACGGCCTCTACGTGGGCGCCCGGCTCGAGCCGGGAGGCGCGCTCCTCCTCGCGTACGACCTGGACATCTACCTGACCGGGGATCGCGTGGTGAGCCTCGGGCCGACCGCGTCCTTCTCGTTCCTCGGCGAGGACGGCGCCGACCAGGGCCGCCGCCAGGACTGGCTCCTCACCGTGGACTTCCTGCGGCTGAAGGTCTCGATCGCGGCCGAGGGGCGGCTCCGGCCGTACCTGTCGCTGGGCGGCGGGATGACCTACGCGTCGCTCCCCGAGCAGACCAGCGGCGCCATCGACGTCGTCCTCGCCGACGGAACGACGACCACCGCGGAGCGGCGGTTCGGGGCCACCGAAGACTTCGGCGGGCAGCTCTCGTTCGGCGGCGGCCTCGACGTGTACCTGATCCCGAACCTCGCGTTCACCGTCGCGATCGTCGGCCGGCTGCGTCTACACGAGCAAGAGAGGTTGCCCCTGTTCTGGTCCGAGCTCATGGCGGGGCTGCGGTTCGGGCTGTGAGGCGCGCCCTCCCCTACCTGCTCGCCGCGCTGACGTGCGGGTGCTCGCCGCTGATCGGGCTGCTCGTGCGCGCGGGGCAATCCGACGGCTCCGAGATCCACGTCGGCGAGTCGGTCTCGGGCAGCACGCGCGGCGCGAGCGACCGCTTCGCGCCGAGCTGCGGCGCGCCCGACGGCGGCGGCGACAGGGCCTACGTCTTCGTCCCCGAGGCGAGCGGCGTCTACCGCGTCGAGGTCGACGGCGAGTACGACACCGTCGTCGCCGTGTTCGACGAGTCCGGAGGCGCCGTCGACTGCAACGACGACGCGGGCAGCACGAGCCACTCGCAGGTCGAGCCGCGCCTCGAGGCGGGCCAGCGCTACCACCTCGTGGTCGACGGCTACCGCGGCGCGACCGGCAACTACACGCTGCGGCTGACCGCGGTGAGCGTGACCGAGCCCTCGACGCCGGCCACCGGCGACGCGCTCGCGCTCGACCAGCGCCGCGAGGGCGACACGACCGGGCGTCCGGACACCCGCACGCCGCCTTGCGGGTCCGTGCCGGGCAGCCCGGACCAGGTCTGGCGCTTCACCCCGACCGAGGCGGGCCGCTACACGGTCGACGTCGACTCCGTGTTCGACGGCGTGCTCGCGGTCTACGCGACCGGGAGCGGGGAGCCCCTCGCGTGCAACGACGACGAGGGCTCGACGCGCCAGTCCCGCGTCCTCGTCACGCTCGAGGCGGGCCAGACCTACGACGTCGTCATCGACGGCTACCGCGGCGCGGCGGGCGCGTACGGGGTGGTGGTGCGCCGCGAGAGCGGCCCCATCCCGGTGACCGACGCCCACACCGTCACGGTCGGCAACCCGGTCCGCGGCGACACCCGGCGCGGCGCGGACGGCCACCAGCCCGGCTGCGGCTCGGGCCCCGGCACCCGCGACGAGACGTGGATCTTCACGCCGCCGCAGACGGGGGCCTACCTGATCCACGTCGACGCGCAGTTCGACTCCGTGCTCGCCGTCTACGAGCCCGGGCAGCCCCAGCCGATCGAGTGCAACGACGACTTCGGCAGCGTGGCGCGCTCTCGGGTGACGCGGCGCCTCGAGGGCGGCCGCCCCTACGAGATCGTGGTCGACGGTTACGCCGGCCACGAGGGCGAGTACATGCTGTCGGTCAACTCGATCACGGGGACGCCGGGCGGGATGCTGCGGGTGGGCCCGCTCGTCTCGGGCAACACCGCGTCGGGCACCGACCAGCACACCCCGAGCTGTGGGAGCCGCCCCGGCAGCCCGGACGTGACGTGGACGCTCCGGGTCCCGCGGACGGCGCAGTACCGCATCCACGTCGACGGCGACTACGACTCGGTGGTCGCGCTCTACGACGCGCAGGGCGCCGAGATCGGGTGCAACGACGACTTCGGCGGGACGCAGTCGAGCCGGATCGAGACCACGCTGAACGCGGGCGACACCGTGCAGGTCGTCGTCGACGGCTTCCAGGGCGCGGTCGGGGGCTACCGGCTGCGGGTGCTCCCCGTGGTGATCGCGGCGACGCAGCCCCCCGCGACCCCGACGCCGGCGACCCCGCCGCTCGTCGGGGTCGAGAACATCACCGCGATGGAGACGGCTTGCGCGAGCGCGCCCGACCTGCCGCTCACGCTGAGCGCGGGTCAGATCCGGATCGCCGACGCCGCCGCGCGCACCTCGTGCGGAGCCAGCGACGGGGGCGAGGCCATCTACCGGGTGCAGGCGCCGGTGGAGTCGACGCTGACGGTCACCGTCGAGTCGGTCTTGCCGCCCGTGCTCGAGCTGCGCACCGCCTGCTCGCGCGGGCACTCGGTGGTGGCGTGCGAGGCGGCCGCCAACCAGCCTCAGCGCGCGAGCCTCACCGCGCGCCTCGCGGCGGGGCAGACCTACTTCCTCGTGGTCGACACCGCGCGGCCGGGCGACGCGACCTTCACGCTCGACGCGAGCGTCGTCCCCGTGGCCGCGCCGTGAATGACGCTGGACGCGGGCGACGGTCGAGCTTAGAGGAGTAGCGTGCTCGCGAAGATCTTCCTCGTCTTCACGATCGTGACCCTCCTCGAGACGTACCTCCTGTACCTCTTCGGGGCGTGGATGGGTCCGTGGATGACGCTCGGGCTGATCCTCTTCACCGCGATGCTCGGCGCGTTCCTGACCAAGCGCGAGGGCCTCAAGATCTGGGGCGCGTGGCGCGAGGCGCTGTCGATGGGCCAGCTCCCGGAGGAGGGGATCCTCAGCGGGATCCTGGTGCTCGTGGGCGCGGTGCTCCTCGTGACCCCCGGGGTGCTCACGGACGTGACCGGCATCGCGCTGCTCGTGCCGCCGTCGCGCCGCTTCGTCGCCAAGCACCTGCGCGGCTACCTCGAGAAGAAGTTCGCGGCCGGCCCGTCGACGGTCACGCGGCGGGTCCGCGTCGAGCACGCCGACGGCAGCTACAGCGAGCGCGTCGAGACGCAGTTCGGCGGCTTCCGCCGCGCCTCGCGGGACCCGAACGTCATCGAGGCGCAGGGCGAGGTGGTCGAGGAGCGCCGCCGTGACGCCGCGACGCGTCTCGAGCGCTCCGAGTAGTCGTCAGGCCCGGCCGAACGCGATCACCACGGGCTCCGGACCGAGGCGTCGGCCCACGCGTCCGTCCGGTCGGACCCGGCGACCGACGAGGGCGCGGACGGCCGCGCGATCGGCGGCGCTCGGCGGCGCCCCCGCGAAGCGCGGCACCGGCTGCGCGGCGCGGACGCGGCGTGACGGATCGACCGACACGATCGCGATGGCGCCGCGCGGGCACACCGCGACGTCGCGGGCCAGGCGCTCGTCGAGTCGGCGCGCGCCCTCCGGGTCGCGGCGCGCGACGGCGTCGAAGACGCGGTCCGCCCAGGCGCGCGCGACGGGGCAATCGAAGCGGCACGGCTCGAACGGGACGAGGCGCGCCTCGTCGCCGCCGAGGAAGGGATCGAGCCGCGCGAGCGGGCGGCGCACCCAGGCCGCGCGCGCGGTGCGGTAGGCCTCCGCGCGGTAGCCCGGGAGCCTCGCGAGCAGGCGCTCCGGGTAGCGGCGCGCGCGGAGGACGAACGCGTCGACGCAGCACGCGGGGTAGCCGAGCCGCTCGCCGATCGAGCGCATCAGCGAGCGGTACGTCGCCCCGCGGACCACGCGCTCGAGGGCGCCGTCGAGCCGCGCGAGCTCGCGGCCGAGCTCGGGATCGCGCGCGACGTAGACCAGGTCGCCGCGCTCCTGCACGTCGAACCCCTCGCCGCGGTAGCGCAGGACGAGCTCGGCGCGGAGCGAGGGGGCGAGGCGCAGGCGCAGCGCGGGCTTGAGGCCCTCCTCCAACGCCACCCGCTCCGGCTCGACCCGCACGGGTCGCAGCATCCCCGATCCGTGTCGGCCGCCGCTAGCTTCGGCCCGAGGGCCGACCGGGTTCCGCGGGGTTTCCCCCGGCATCCCCGTCGCGGGGATCCCGGGTACGCTGTGTTCGGTCCCGGTGTCGCTGTCGCTCCCCACGCCGTCGTCCTCCGCGCCGCAACGCTGCGGCCCCTACGAGCTGATCGTGCGGATCGGTCAGGGCGGGATGGCCGCCGTCTACCTCGCGCGGCGCGCGGACGCGGGCTCCGACGACCCGCAGCTCTACGCGCTGAAGATCCTCCACGCGGATCTGAGCGACCAGCGCGAGTACGTCGACATGCTCATGGACGAGGCGAAGATCGCGAAGGGGCTCCGTCACCCCAACGTGGTCGAGACCGTCGAGATCGGGCGCGACGGAGACCTCTACTACCTCGTGATGGAGTACGTGGAGGGCACCGCGCTCGACCGGCTGATGCGGCGCTCGCCCCACCATCGGCCGCCCGAGCTCATCGTCCCCCTCGCGATCGACGCCCTGCAAGGGCTCCACGCCGCGCACCGGCGGACCGACGAGCTCGGCCGGCCGCTCGAGCTCGTCCATCGCGACGTGACCCCCGGCAACCTGATGGTGGGGCTCGACGGAGTCGGCCGCATCACCGACTTCGGCGTCGCCAAGGCGCGCGCCCGGATCACCAAGACCAACCCCGGCATCGTGAAGGGCAAGGCCGGCTACATCGCCCCGGAGGTGATCCTCGGCCGCCCCGTCGACGGACGCGCCGACGTGTTCTCGATGGGCGTGCTGCTCTGGAACGCGCTCACCGGAGAGACCCTCTTCGACAAGGAGGACCTCGCGAGCTCGCTCACCTCGCTGCTGCGCTCCGACATCCCGCCGCCGTCCACGGTCGGGCTCATGCCGTCGGCGCTCTTCGACGCGCCGATCCTCTCGGCGCTGCACCGCGATCCCGAGTTCCGTCACGAGAGCGCCGACGAGATGGCCCTCGCGCTCGCGGACGCGCTGCTGCTCTACCCCACCCCCGGCGGTCGCGACGCGATCGGGGCCTGGGTCTACCGCAGCTTCGGGGAGACGCTCGACCGCCGGCAGGAGCTCGCGCGGCAGGAGCGCGCGAGCAGCCCCTGGGACATCGAGCACGCCGAGGCGCTCAGCACGAGCGCGATGGTCCGCAAGGACCCGACGGGCAAGGTGCTCAGCGCGATCCCGGGCGCCGACGAGGTCCCCGACGAGGCGCCGGCCGAGGCGCCCACGCGATCGCGGCGGTGGTGGTGGGTCGTCGCGGTGCTCGTCGGTCTACTCGCCCTCATCGGCGCCGGCCTGCTCGGCGCGTACATCGCCACGAGCACGCGCTGAGAACCTCTCAGAGCGGGGGCGGCGGGTCCTTGAAGCGGACGTGGAAGGTGGTCCCCGCGCCGGGGCTCGACGTCGCCCAGATCTCGCCGCCGACCTGCGCGACGATCTTGCGGCACACGGCGAGCCCCATCCCGCTGCCGTCGTACTCGTCCGCCGTGTGAAGCCGCTGGAACGGGTCGAAGATGCGCTCGAGGTAGCGCTCCTCGATCCCGATCCCGTCGTCGCTCACCATCACGACCACGCCCTGTTCCGTTTCGGTGGCGAGGATCGCGAGCCGCGGAGGGCCTCGTCGGAACTTGATCGCGTTCGCGAGGAGGTTCTGGAACAGGCGCACCAGCTCGCTGCGGACGCCGACGACGCTCGGCAGCGCGCCGCGCTCGATCCGAGCGCCCGACGCCTCCAGCGCGCTCTGCAGGTTGGCGAGCGCCTCGTCGAGGACGTCGTCGAGCCGGACCGGCTCGGCGCGCCGCTGGCCGCGACCGATGCGCGAGAGCTCGAGCAGGTCCGTCATCAGGTGCCGCATCCGCGCGGCGGCCTCGACCACGAACCCGAGCCAGGCGCGCGTCTCCTCGTCCAGGCTCGCCTGCGACTCGGTCTGGATGAGCTCGGTGAAGTTCGTGATCACCCGCAACGGCTCTTGCAGGTCGTGCGACGCGACGTAGGCGAACTGCTCGAGCTCCGCGTTGGAGCGGGCGAGGTCGTCGGCGAGCGCGCGCAGCCGCTCCTCGGCGCGCTTGCGCTCCGAGACGTCGACCACTGCCGCCGCCACGAGCAGCCCCTCGCTCGTCTGGACCGGCGTCAGCCCGATCTCGACGGGGATCTCCGAGCCGTCGCGCAGGAGCGCCGTCAGATCCCGCCCGTGCCCCATCGGTCGGCTGCGCGGGTCGGTCGAGAAGCCCGCGCGCAGGTTCGGGTGGCCGTCGCGAAACCGGGTGGGCACGAGGCTCTCGACCGACGCGCCGACGAGCTCGTCCGGGTCGTAGCCGAACCGCTCCGCGAGGTGCCGGTTGATGGCGATGATCGTCCCCGTCTGGTCCGCGAGGAGCATCGGCGTCGGCGCGAGGCTCATCGCCCGCCGGAAGTCCTCCTCCGCGCGCGCGCGATCGGGCGTCATCTCGGGTCGCCGCCGCCAGCGACCGCCTCCACCGCCTCGTGGAGGGCCTCGGGCCCGAACGGCTTGGGGAGGAGGGTCACCGAGGACGTGAGGACCCGCTCGGCCTCGTCGGTGAGCGCCGCGCCCGAGCTGACGATCACCCGCGAACGCAGGTGCGGCCACCGCGCCTCGATGACCGAGAGCAGCTGCGCGCCGGAGACGTCCGGCATCATGAGGTCCACCACGAGCGCGTCGTAGCGCGCGTCGACCGCGAGCGCGGCGAGCGCCTCCCGCCCGCTCGCGACGTCGGTGACGTCGTGCCGCTGCGCGAGGATGGCGCGCACCGCGCGACGGACGAGGTCGTCGTCGTCGACGAGCAGGACGCGCCGCCGGACCGCGAGCGCCGCGACCGACGCCGCCGGGAGGGCGGCGGGCGGCTGGAGCCCGTTGTGCCGCGGCAGCGTCAACCTCACCCGGGTGCCCTGCGCGGGCGCGCTCTCGATGACCACCGAACCGCGGTGCTCGGCCATCACGTCCTCGACGAGCGCGAGCCCGAGCCCCGTCCCCTGCGCGCGGGTCGTGACGAACGCGTCGGTGACGCGAGCGAGCAGCTCGGGCGGCATCCCGCGGCCCGTGTCCTCCACGGTGATGACCACCGCGTCGTCCGACGCGGTCGCCCCGACCGAGACCTGGTGATCGGACGCCGAGCCCATCTCGATCGACTGCGCCGCGTTGAGCAGCAGGTTGGTGAGCGCCTGCAGGAGGCGCGTCGGGTAGGCGACCAGAGTGAGCCCCTCGGGCACCTCGACGACGACCCGCGCGCGGTGGTGCAGCTCGTTGTGCGTGAGCCGGATCGCGGTCGCGACGAGGGCGGCGATCTCCACCCGGTCGACGCGACGGTCGCCGACCTTCCCGAGGGCGCGCAGGTCGGAGACCACCTCCGCGACGTGCTCCACGCCCTCGGTCGCTTGATCGAGGAGCTCGAGCGTGTCCCCGAGCTCCGCGGGAGGCGGCAGGGACCGCAGCCTCGCGCCGACCTGGCTCAGGTCGTGACGGATGTACTGGAGCGGGTTGTTGATCTCGTGCGCGACGCTCGCGGCGAGGCGCCCGAGCGACGCGAGGCCCTCGGCGCGCGCGAGCCGCTCGGTGGCCTCGAGCCGCCTCCCCCGCTCGATCGCGAACGAGAGCGCGCGGGTCAGGCTGTCGCCGTCGACCTGCCCCTTCACGAGGAAGTCGTCGGCGCCCGCGCGCATCGCCTCGGCGCCCAGCCCCGGCGACGTATCGCCCGTCAGCACGACGATCGGCATCGCCCAGGCCTGCGCCCGCAGCCCCGCGACGGCCTCGAGCCCGGCCGCGTCGGGGAGCGAGAGGTCGAGCAGGATCACGTCCGGGATGCTGTCCCGCTCGCGGCAGCGATCGATCGCGTCGCGGAGGCGCTCGACGCTCGTCGCCTCGAACGGGGTGTCCCGCAGCAGCCGCATCAACAGGACGCGATCGGGCCGGCTGTCCTCGACGAGCAGCAAGCGCAGGGACTCGCGCGAGGGGCTCAACGATCGAGGGTTCGTCGCGAGACCCTGCGGCGTCGACGGACGCTCGGACGGGGACGCTGCGATCATCGGGGTCCTCCGGGCAACAACGCCGTGTCGAGCCAGAAGTGAGAGATGGACTGCACGGTCTTGCGGAGCTCGCTCAGGCCCATCGGCTTCGAGACGTAGGCGTTGGCGTGGAGCTCGTAGCAGCGGTCGACGTCGCCCGGGAGCGCGCTGCTCGTGAGCACGACGACGGGGATGTGCCGCAGGGTGGCGTCGGCCTTGAGGTCGCCGAGGAGCTCGCGCCCGTCTCGCTTGGGGAGCTTGAGGTCGAGGATGACGAGGCCGGGCAGCGGCTCCGCGTCGCCGCGCAGGAACTCGAGGGCCGCGTCCGAGTCAGTGACCACGTGGAGTCGGGTGTTCGGTCGGTGGGCGAGCAGCTCGCGCCGAAGGAGCAGCGCGTCGGCCCGACTGTCCTCGACCAGCAGCACGAGCGGGCCAGCCTGGCTCATCACCGAGGAGCGTACCGCGACCGCCGCCTCGAGGGACCCACAGGCGGTTTCCATCGGCCGCCGTCGGGCGCGAGGGCGCGAGGTGTATCCTCGGGCCGGATGAAGGTCCTCTTCGAGGGATGAGCGCCAAGAAGCGCCGACGGCCCGCGAAGGCCACGCCCGAGGCCGCGGCGGAGCCCGAGGCTCCCCCCGCGGAGCCGACGCGGCCGTGGCTGCCGTCTGCGATCGCGCTCGGGATCGCGGGGCTCGTCACCGTCGCCGTCTTCGCGCCCACGATCGGCGACGAGTTCACGTGGGACGACCACGGCCTCATCCGGACCAACACGCACATCCAGGACGCCGCTCACTACGGCGAGGCGCTGAGCACGCACTACTGGAACGTCTCGAGCCCCGCCGCGGCGACCAACGCGATCTACGAGTACCTCTACCGGCCCGTCGTCACGCTCGCGTTCATCGCGCAGTACCGCCTCTTCGGCGCGCACGCGGCGGGCTTCCGGGTGGTGAGCCTGGGGCTGCACCTCCTGTGCGTCGCGCTCGCGTGGCAGTGGCTCCGGCGGCGGCTCGACGTCGCGGCCGGGATCGCGCCGGCCGCGTTCGTCGCGCTCGGCCTCGCGCTCTTCGCCGTCCACCCGAGCCGCGCCGAGTCCGTCGCCTGGATCAGCGGGAGCACCGAGCCGTGGTGGTGCCTGTGGCTGCTGCTCGCGGCCCTCGCCCTCGACGCGGGGCGGCGCTGGACGGCGGGCGCCCTGCTCGCGCTCGCGCTGCTCTCGAAGGAGACCGCGATCGTCGCGGCGCCGCTGTTGCTCGGCGACGCCTACCTGCGCGGCCGCGCCGCCGGTCGGCGCGACGTCGCCGCGCTCGGCGTCCCCGTCGCGCTGGCGTTCGCGCTGCGAGTCGTCGTGGTCGGCCTCGGCCCGAGCGGCGCGCGGGTCGAGGGCGCGCCGACCCGCGCGCTCGCCTCGGCGGGGCTGTACCTCCGCTCGATCGTCTCGCCGTTCGACCCGACCATCTTCGCGGGCCTGCGCACGTACACCTGCGAGGGCGGCGAGCAGCTCGACCCGATCGCGATGGCGTGGGGCGCGCTCTTCGTCGCGAGCCTCGTCGGGCTCGGCGTCCTCGCGGCCAAGCGCGCGGCGTGGCGACCGGTCCTCGCCGACGCGCTCTGGCTCGCGCTGCCGCTCCTGCCGGTGCTCAACGTGATCGACATCGGCGGCCGCAACCTCGTCGCGGACCGCTTCCTCTACGTCCCGCTGCTCGGCGTGGCCGCGCTCGTCGCCCGGGGCCTCCTCGCTTTCCACGCGCGGCGCCCCCCGCTGGCCGCGCTCGTCGCCGGCTGCCTGGGGCTCGGGGTCGCGGCGCTCGCGATCGTCACGTCGCTGCACGGCCAGGTCTTCGCCTCGTCCTCGACGCTGTGGGAGTACGAGCTCGAGCGCGATCCGCAGAACCCGCTCGTCCTGCACTCGGTCGGCACCGCGCGCGTCCGCGCGGGCCTCTACGCCTCGGGCTACCGGTTGCTCACGCGCTCCTGCGAGGTCAGCCATCCGACCTGTGTTGAGCAAGACATCCTGCAGTGCGGCGAGGACGTCGCGTGGGCCCTCGCGTGGACCACCGTCGCCGACGATCCCGAGGGGCTCGACCGGCTCGCGCGCGCGTACGAGGCGGTCGCCGCGACGGGGCACCTGAGGCTCGCGCCCCCCGGCGCGCCGCCGATCGACGTCGCGGTGCCAGAGCCCGCGCGGAGCCAGGCGGCCTACGTCTACCCGCTCGCGCTGGTGACCGCGCGCCGGGGGCAGATCGCCGAGGCCCGACGCGCCCTCGAGGCGCTCGCGCGCCGAGGCCCCCTCGACCCGACCTCGTCGGAGCTCCTCGCGCGGCTCGAGGCCGCCCGCGGCGACCTCCCCGAGGCGCCGAGCGCGGAGCCGACCTCCGAGCTGCCCGTGGTCCTGGCCGCGCTCGAGGTGGCGCTCTCCGACCCGGCGGCGGATCCGCGCGACGCGCTCGCCGCCTCCGCGCTCGGCTTCGGCCCTGCCGCGCCGCTCCCGCCGGGCCTCGACGAGGCCAACCGCGCCGCGCTGGTCGCGCTGCGAGCGCTGAGCACCTTCGAGGACGTCGACGGGTCGGTGCAAGCGAGCTTGTCGCGCGCGGACGCCCCTGCGTACGACGCCCTCGTCCAGCTCGCGCGGCGCCGGGAGGCCGCCCGCCGCCTCGACGCGGAGCTCGCGGCGATGGACTAGGGCGCGTCGCCGCCCCAGCGCGCGAGCAGCGTGGGCACGACCAGCATGTTGAGCGCGGTCGACGTGACCAGCCCGGTGAGGATGACGAGCGCCATCGGCGCCTGGATCTCCGTGCCGGGCTCACCGAGCGCGAGGCCGAGGGGCAAGAGCCCCAGCGCCGCGGTGAGCGCGGTCATGACGATCGGGCTCAGCCGCTCGAGCGCGGCCCGGCGCGCGGCCTCGCGGCGCTCGACCCCCTCCGCCTCGAGGTCGGCCATGCGGGTCGCGAGCAGGATCCCGTTGCGCGTGGCGATGCCGAACAGCGTGATGAAGCCGATGGTCGTCGCGACCGAGAGCGTGCCGCCCGCGAGGAAGACCCCGACGACGCCGCCCGCGAGCGCGAGGGGGAGGTTGGTGAGCACGGCCAGCGTGCGGCGAACGCTGCGCAAGGTGAGCCCGACGATGAGCGCGATCCCCGCGAGGGCGAGCGCGCCGAGGACGAAGAGGCGAGCCTGCGCGCGCTCTTGCTGCTCGATCTGCCCGGTGAGCTCGGCGTGGACGCCTGGCGGCAACGCGACCCCCGCGAGCACCTCGCGGACCTCGTCGGCGGCACCGCCGACGTCGCGGCCGGCCACGTTGATGGTCACGTAGAGGCGGCGGCGTACGCCCTCGCGCATCACGTAGTTGGGCCCCGGCTCCGTCTCGACGTGCGCGATCGAGTCGATCGGGATGGTCGCTCCCGAGGGCGTCGGCAGGATCGCGTCGCGCACGGCGCGCGGGTCCTCGCGCAGCGCGTCCCCGAAGCGCACGACGACGTCCGTGGCCACGCCCTCCTCGAAGACGCGCCCCGTCGTGCGCCCCCACAGCGCCAGCCCGATCGTCTGAGCCGCGGCGCCGCGCGAGAGCCCGTAGCGAGCCGCAGAGTCGGCGTCGACGTCGACGAGGAGCTGCGGCACGTCGACGATGGGCTCGACCTCGACGTCGACCAGGCCCGGCACCGGCTCGATCGCCTCGTGGACCGCCCGAGCCGCCGCCCGCAGGGCCGAGAGGTCGTCGCCCTGGAGCCGGATCGCGAGCGCCGTCCGGTGCCCCGAGACGAGGTGCTCGATGCGATGCGAGATGGGCTGCCCGAACGTGAACGTCGCGCCGGGCACCACGCTCACCCGCTCGCGCAGATCCTCGAGCAGCTCCTCGCGCGAGCGCGGATCGTCGGACACGAGGAGGACCTCGAGCTCGCTCGCCTCGGGGCCCTGCACGTGCTCGTCGCGCTCCGCGCGGCCGGTCCGGCGCGACACCGAGGCCACGCCCGGGTCGGCGAGCAGCGCCTCCTCCGCGAGGTGCCCCAGCCCGTCGCTCTCGGCCAGGGACGTGCCGGGCAGCACCACCATCGACACGTTGAGGCCGCCCTCGCGCAGCTCGGGGAGGAACGACGTCCCCGCGAAGAGCAGCCCGCTCACGCCGCCCGCGACGAACAGCGCCGAGGCGCCCGCGACGAGCACGGGGTGGCGGAGCGCCGCGTCGAGCGCCGGGGCGAAGCGCGCCGCGAGCCAACGCGGGACCGGGGGCTCGCGCGCGTCGATCCGATCCGCGCGCAGGAGCAGCGACGCGAGCACCGGCGTGAGGGTGATCGCCACCAGCAGCGACGCCGCGATCGCCACGAGGAACGCGACCCCGAGCGGCGCGAGGAGGCGCCCTTCGAAGCCCTCGAGGAAGACGATGGGCAGGAAGACCAGCACGAGGATCGCGGTCGCGCTGACGATCGAGCTGCGGATCTCGCGGGACGCCTCG
The DNA here is from genome assembly GCA_020633195.1 of Sandaracinaceae bacterium. Lineage (GTDB taxonomy): Bacteria > Myxococcota_A > Polyangia > Polyangiales > Sandaracinaceae > JACKEC01. The sequence continues at coordinate 36,516 of JACKEC010000027.1, forward strand.
TAGACCGTCTCGAGCACGGGCGCCCGCTCGGCCTCGGGCTGCTGGGCGCGCTCGCGGAGCCGCCGCGTGACGTTCTCGACGTCGACGATCGCGTCGTCGACGAGCTCGCCGACCGCGATCGCGAGCCCCCCGATCGTCATCGCGTCGAGCCCGTAGCCCAGCGCCGAGAGCCCGATCACCGCGACCAGGATGGAGGCGGGCAACGCGAGCACGCTGACCACGGTCGCGCCCGGACGCCAGAGGAAGACGATGAGGACCAGCGCGACGAGGAGCGCGCCGTCGCGCAGCGCGTCGCCCGCGTTGTCGAGCGCGTGGTCGATGAAGTCGACCTGCCGGAACAGGTCGCGGTGCAGGGTCACGCCGCGACCCCGCAGCGACGGCTCGAGGGCGTCGAGCGCTTCGTCGAGGCGCGCGGTCGTGCCGACGGTGTCCGCGTCGGGCTGCCGGACGACGCTCAGCACCACCGCCTCGCGGCCGCCGAAGCTCCCGGTCCCGCGGCGCACCGCGGGGGCGACGCGGACGTCGGCCACGTCGCGCACCCGCACCGAGACGCCGCCCCGCTCCACGACGTGCACCGCCTCGAGGTCCTCGACCCCGCGCGCGCGGCCGAGCACCCGGACGATCTCCTCCTCGGCGCCGCGCGTCACGAAGCCGCCCGGCGCGTTCGCGCTGCCGCGCTCGAGCGCGTCGGCGACCTCGAGCGGCGTGAGCCCGAAGCGCGCGAGCCGCACCGAGTCGAGGATGACCTGGTACTCGCGCACGTCCCCGCCGATCGCGACCACCTGCGCGATGCCCTCGACCGCGAGGAGCCTCCGCCGGACGTCGCGCTCCGCGACGCGACGGAGCTCCATCGGGTCGACCGCGTCGCTGGTGAGCGCGATGAAGGCGATCTCGCCCATGACGCTCGAGCTCGGCGCGAGCAGGGGCGCCTCGGCCTCGTCCGGGAGCGCGCCGGCGATCGCCTGCAGCCGCTCGGTGACCCGCTGCCGCGCGGTGGTGTCGGTGGTGTCCCAGTCGAACTCGACCCACACGATGGAGATGCCCGCGGCCGACGCGCTCCTCACCCGGCGGGTCCCCGCGACGCCGTTCACGGCGCTCTCGATCGGGTAGGTCACCAGCTCCTCGATCTCGGTCGGCGCGAGCCCGGTGGCCTCCGTCACGATGGTCACGCGGGGCGCGCTGATGTCGGGGAGCACGTCGATCGGCATCTCGCGCGCGCGCTCGACGCCGAGCGCGGCGACGCCCACCGCGAGCGCGAGCACCACCACCCGGTGCCGGAGCGACAGCCTCAGGACGTAGTCGATCAATGCGGGTGCCCGTGCCCCTGGACGGCGCCGGCGGTGGACGCGAGGCGCACGAGGTAGCCGCCGGTGGTGACCACGCGCTCGCCTGCCGCGAGCCCCTCGCGGACCAAGACGCGAGCGCCGTCGCTCGGGCCGACCCGCACCGCGCGCTCGACGAACGCCTCGCCCGTGACCTGCACGTAGACGACCTGCCGCCCCTGCACCGCGACGAGCGCGCTCGCGGGGACGACGACCCCCTCCTCGGCGTCGCCGCTCGGGATCGAGACGCGCACCGCCGCGCCGACGCGCAGCTCGGGCGCGGGCGCGGGCAGCGACCAGATCACGCGCACCGTCCGCGTGAGCTCGTCGATGGCGCTCGACACGTTGACGAGCGCTCCGTCGACCGGCCGCGCGCGGTCCTCGCCGAGGAGGCGGAACGTGACCCCGCGCTCGGGGCGGATCCGCGACGCCCACGACTCGGGCACGAACGCGGTGAGCCAGCGCTCGCTCGGGTCGATCACGCGGAAGAGCAGCTCGTTCGCCTCGACCGCCTCGCCCGGGCTCACTCGGACCTCGTCGAGCACCCCGGCGATCGGCGAGGTGATGCGCCAGGTGCCCCGGCCGCTGCCGCGGCTCGCCGACGCGTACAGCGCCTGGGCGCGGCGCGAGGCGGCGAGCCCCGCCTCGGCGCTGCGCACGCGGCGCTGGGCCTCCGCGACTTGCCGCTCGGGCACCGCGTGATCGGCGAGCAGGCGCTCGGCGCGCTCGAGCGCGGCGCGCGCCTCCTCGAGCTGGACCTCCGCGTCGACCACCTGCGACTCGGCGCGGCTGGCGTCCTCGGGCGAGCCCGGCGTCGGCGCGAGCGTCGCGAGCTCTTGGCCCGCCTCGATGCGCTGCCCCGGCAGCGGGAAGCCCGCGCGGCCCGCCATCACGCGCCCCGCGACGGGCGCGTGCACGTGCGCGTTCCCGCTCGGCGGCGCGCCGAGCTCGCCCGCGACCTCGTGGCCCGGGGCGACCGTGCCGGCCTCGACGAACGCGGTCGCGAACGGCACCCGCCACTGCTGCTCCTTGAGCAACGCGATCCGGCCGTGCGCCTCCTCCGGCGCCGCCGCCTCGGCCTCGGCCTCGGTCGCGTACACGACCACCTCGAAGCCATCGACGACGCCCTCGCCGCCCGCGATCACCTCGAGCCGTCCCTGGTACGTCCCCGCCGAGGTCGGCGTGACGGTCGGCTGGTAGATCCCCGAGCGCAGCATCGCGCCGTCGGCGCTGACGGTGGTTGGCCCCGCCAGCGTCAGCCGGACCGTCGCCCCCTCGAGCGGCCGAAAGCCATCGAGCGTGGTGAGGTGCGCGGTGAAGGGGACCGGCTGCCCGGCCACCGCCATGGGGTGCTCGGCGAAGAGCTCGTACCGATCGGTCCAGCGCGTGACGCCGACGACGCCGCCGTGCTCGTGGTCGTGGTGCCCCTGCGAGTCCTCGTGGAGGTGGTCGTGCACGGTGTGCGGCTCGGCGTCGGTCCCGCACGACGCGAGCGCGAGCGCGAGCCCGAGGAGGAGGGAGCGCCTCACAGGTCCCCCGTGGCGCCGCGGAGCCGCACGTCGGCGAGCCGGACCGCGAGGTCGAGCGCGAGCCTCCGCTGGGCGTTCTCGACGACGGCGCGCCGCGCGTCGAGGAGCTCGACGAGCGAGCGCTCGCCCTCGCGGTAGCCCGACGTCGCGGCGGTGGCGAGGAGCTCGGCCGCCGCGCCCGTCGCTTCGGCGAACCGGGCGCGCTCGGCGCGCAGCCCCTCGAGCTGCGCGTGGGCGGCGCGGATCTGGGCGCGGGCCCGGGCCAGGGTCGCCTCGCGGACGGCCGCGATCGCGGCGCGCGCGGCGCTCGCGCGGGCTCTCGGGCCCTGGCCGTGATCGAAGAGCGGCACCTCGATCGCGACGCCGACCGCGTAGCCGTGCCCCGGGACCGGGCCGTCGACGCGGTTGTAGCCGCCCTCGACGTCGAGCCGCGGGACCCAGGCCCAGCCCGCCGCGTCGGCCGCGCGCGACGCCGCCGCGTCCGCGCGATCGAGCGCCGCGACGTCGCCCCGCGCCTCGGCCCGCGCGAGGAGCGCCTCGATCGGAGCCGGCGCGGTCGCGTCGAGGTCGCCGACGAGGCCCGGCGTCTCGTCGACCCCGAGCAGGGCCGCGAGCGCGGCGCGCTGCGCGCTCGCGGCCACGCGTGACTCCGCGAGCTGGCTGCGCGCGAGCTCCGCCTCGAGCGCGAGGCGCGCCTCCGCGTACCCGGACGCCTCACCGGCCGCGCGGCGCCGCTCCATCACGCGCCCCGCCTCGTCGAGCGTCGCCTGCGCGCCCACGAGGAGCTCGGCGCGCCGCTCCGCCGCGAGCGCGCCGTAGAAGGCCTCGAGCGCGACCGCGACGGCGAGCGAGCGCGCGCTCTCTGCGGTCGCCTCCGCCGCGAGCGCGTCGAGATCGGCGAGGGCCCGCTCCGCGGCGGGCCGCCCCGAGAGATCGATCGGGATCCGCGCCGTCAAGATGTCTTGAGTCTGCGCGTTCGGGTCGAAGGCCTCCTGTCGCTCCCACGCGATCGACGGATTGGGGAGCAGGCCCGCCCCCTCGGCCGCGCCGCGCGCCCGCTCGGCGGCCGCCCACGCCTCCCGCACGGCGGGCGCGCGCTCGGCGGCGAGCCGCGCGACCGAGGCCTCGGTCCAGCCTTGCGCGCTCGCGCTCGCCGGGAGGAGCGCGGCGAGGAGGCAAATCCGAGCCGCCATCGGAGTTGTGGTCATGCGAGGTCGTCTCCGTGCTTCGTCGCGGGCGGGCTCGGGTCAGTGGTCGAGGAAGTGCACGAGCTCGTCGATCACGTGGTGCATCGACGGAGCGATCACGGCGACGAGCAGGGGTGACGCGAGGACGAGCGCGCCGAGCTGCGCGCGGCTGGGCCCGCGGAGGTAGCGCGGCGCGTCGATGAGCACGCGGACCCGCTCCGTCACGTCGCCGTGACCGAAGCTCAGCGCGAGCGGAGGCACCGCGCGCTGCTGGCGCGCCCACGCGACGACCTGCCGCGCGACCTCGAAGCGATCCCCGACCTCGTCGGCGGCGGCCTCGTCGGCCGCGAGCTCCTGCGCGCGGACCAGGCGCCCCTCGAGCCACGGCCCGATCCCCGGCGGCGCCACCGACGAGGCGAGCCGGGCGAGGAGGCGGGCGAGCGGATCGCGGTGGCGCGCGTGATCGCGCTCGTGGGCGACGACCGCGGACCACGCCCGCGACCGCGCGGTGCTCGAGAGGAAGACCCGAGGCTGGAGGAAGCCGGCGACGAACGCGACGGGGCCATCGATCGGGAGGATCCCGAGCTCGCCGTCCCGCGCCTCGGTGGCGCGCAGGCGCCGGAGCGCGCGGCGGGCCTGCACCAGCTGCGCGAGCACGCGCCCGATCCGCGACGCGACCCACCCGGCGTAGCCGAGCGCGACGATGGCGAGCGCGAGCGGCGGCGTCGGCAGCCCGCAGGACAGGCAGAGGTGCAGGTGCCCCGCGTGCGTCGAGCACTGGTCGGGCAGCCCGAGCCAGGCGTGCGGGACGAACGTCGCGAAGAGGAGCAGCGCGCCGACCGCGACCGGCGCGAGCGACGACCACGCGAGCCAGCGCGCGCGGGTCCGCGGGTGTAGGCGCTCGATCCACGGGAGGGCGAAGCCGGCGCGCAGCCCGAGCGCCGCGACGCTCGCGCCCGCGCCGAACACGACCACGAGCCACACCGCGGTGGTGATCACTTGTCACCTCGCCGCGCGTCGAGGATCTGCGCGAGCCGCTCGAGCGAGCCCTCGTCGACCTCCGCGACCGCGTCCACGAACGCCGCGAGGAGGCCGGTGTCGGCGAGCGCCTGGGCGCCGCCGACGGCGTCGAGCATCCGCCGCGCGTGGAAGCTCTCGCGCTCCATGATGGCCGCGTAGCGGTAGGCGTGGCTGACCTTCCAGCGCCGCACGAGCCCCTTGCGGTGCAGCCGCTCGAGCGCCGACCCGACGGTGTTGAGGGTGATCGCGCGGGCGCGCCCGATCGCGGCGTGGGCGCCGGCGACGTCGTCCTCGCCGAGCTCCCAGAGGTGCTCGAGCGCGGCGAGCTCGAGCTCACCGAGGACCGGGAACGGGTCCGAAGCCATGCCGCACAGGGTGTCGACGAGAACTCCGACTGTCAATCGGAGAAGCTCAAGCGAGCATCGCGTCGAGGCGCAGGCCGACCCAGACCGTCGCCACCGCGCCGATCGCGTAAGCGAGCCAGCGGCGGTGCGGGGCGAGCCGCCGAGCCGCCCACAGCGCGCCGACCGCGAGCCCGACGAACGCGAGCTGCGCGACCTCGAGGCCGACGTGGAAGGCGACGAGCGCGAGGGGCGCGTCGCCCGCGGGGAGCCCCATCTCGGTCAGCGCGCCCGCGAAGCCGAGCCCGTGGATGAGCCCGAAGGCCGCCGCGACGAGCCACGGCGCGCGGAACACGAGCGTGGTGGGGGCGCGGATCACCTCGACGGCGAGGAACACGATCGAGAGCGCGATGCACAGCTCGACGGGCGCGCTCGGCAGGGTCAGGCCCGCCAGCACCGCGAGCGACAGGGTCAGCGCGTGCCCGAGCGTGAACCCCGTGACCGTGAGCCCGAGCGCGCGGAGCGGGCGGGCGCGCGCGACGCGGGGGTCGAAGACCACGAGCGTGAGCGCGAGGAGGAAGAGCAGGTGGTCGAGGCCGAACGCGAGGTGGTCGACGCCGAGCCGCGCGTAGCGACCGAAGACCGGGGGAGTTGGCGCGGCCGGGGTGATCGTGACGGCCGGCTGCCCGGGCTCGAGGAACGCGACCGCCTCCTCGGTTCCGTCGAGGCGCACGACCTGGACGGCGACGCGCAGCCCCGCCGCGCCGAGGCCCTCGACCTCGACGCGCGCGCCGTCGAGGCAGCGGGCGCGGCCGCGCACGACGAGCAGCGCGCCGGTGATCTCGCGGGTCGGCGGCGCCTCGAGCTCGCAAGCTCCGCTGACATGCAGGGTCAGGTCGGGGACGCGCCCCTCCTCGCCGCCGGCGCGCAGCGTGAGCGCCGCGCCGTCCGCGTCCTCGACGACGCGCAGCACCCCGAACATCAGCGAGTGCGCCCGCGCCGAGCCCGGCAGGAGGAGCGCGCAGATCAACGTCAGCGGCAGCGCCGCGCGCGTCACCGCGGGGTCTCGCGCCGCGGCGGCCGCGCGGGCGGCGCCTTGGACGCCGCCTCCGCGAGGTAGGGCAGCGCCATCTGGACGAGATCGATGTCCGGGTCGAGCTGCTTGCCGAGGCCCTCGGCCACGATCACGCCGAGGTTCACGACGGTGAACACGGGGTCGACCTGGATCCGGTGCTTGCGCAGGATGTTCATCATCCCGCCGACCACCTCCGAGACCTCGACCTCGCCGAGGCGCTTGCCCTCGAACTTGTCGAAGAACGACATCGTGTCGCGCTCGTAGGCCCTGTAGTCCTTGGTCGCGACGAAGGGCGAGTAGACGTAGAAGAGGCGCGCCGCCGCGACCCCGTCGTTGCCGCCGAGCGCCTGGAACGTCTGGATCCACGGGGACATCAGGTCGGACGGAATCTCCGCGACCATCCCGAGGTCGATGAAGACGAGCGTGCCGTCGTCCTGCAACAGGATGTTCCCCGGGTGCATGTCCGCGTGCACGAAGCCGTCGGTGAACACCATCTTGAGGATCGCCTCGGCGCCGCGGGCCGCGAGGCGTCTACGGATCTTGCGACCCTGCACCTTGTCGGTCTCGGTCGCCTTGCAGCCCTCGATGAACTCCATGACGAGGACCCGCTCGGTGCAGAGCTCGTCGTGGAGGTCCGGCACGCGCACGCCCTTGAAGCCCTCGAAGTTCTCCGCGAGGCGCCGGTTGTTCGCCGCCTCGAGGCGGAAGTCGAGCTGGTTCGCGAGCGCGAACCCGAAGCGCTCGACGGCGCCGGGGAGCGCGAGGAGGTGCACGCTCGGGATCACGTCGAGCACGCGCGCGCCCATCGACAGGATCGCGAGGTCGCGCTCGATCTGCATCCGCGCCTCCGGGCGCTGGACCTTGAGCGCGACCTTCTCGCCCGTGACGAGCTCGCCCTCGTGGACCTGCGCGACGCTGGCCGCGGCGACCGGCTCCCGCTCGACCCGGACGATGCGCGCGCGGTCGGACTCCGACAGCTCGACCGCGAGGACCTCCTCGATGGCCTCGAACGACGCGGGCGGCACGGCGTCCTGGAGCCGCGAGAGCGCCTCGATCATCCCGGGCGGCAGCAGGTCGGCCCGGCTCCCCAGGATCTGCCCGAACTTCACGAACGTGGCGCCGAGGCGCTCGAGGGTGGTGGCGAGGACGTCCCCGCGCAGCCGATCGCGACCGTGCGCGTCGAGCCGCCCGGCGCGCAGGCGGCGCCACAGATAGCGGGGGATCACCGTCCCGAAGACGAGCGCGATCCACAAGAAGCGGGGAAACAGCCTCAGCGTCGACATGCGGCGAACCGAGCGCGGTGTAGCACAAGGCCGGCATCCGGTAGGATCGAGGCATGAGACGTCTCGCCGGCAGCCTGTTGTGTGTCGTGGCGCTGGGGTGCGCGGGGCGGCGGACGGGCGCCGACGACGGCGGCGTCGACGCGGGGGCGACCGTCGACGCGAGCCTCCCGCCGGGGTCCGACGGAGGCGCGCCCGGCACCGACGGAGGCCCCGCGGCCACGGACGCGGGCGCCGACGCGGGCGAGCCGGCCGGGTGCGCCTGCCCGACCCTGCCGGCGACGTGCCTGCCCCCGCCGCCCCTCACGCCGGCGTTCACCCCGGAGGCGACCGACGTCGCCTCGCAGCTCTTCGGCGTGATCGCCTGCGCCGAGACCACGCTGCAGGTCGCCGTCTACGAGGCGACCTGGGGTTGCATCCGCGACGCGCTCCAGGCCGCCCTCGACCGCGACGCGGATCTCGCGCTCGAGGTGGTCGTCGACGACCGCGAGTGCCCCGTCGGGTCGTGCTTCGTCGACGAGCTCACGCCGGCCGACCGGGTGACGGTGCGGCGCGACATGCGCAGCGGGCTCATGCACCACAAGTTCGTGATCGCCGACGGCGTCTACCTCTGGGTCGGCTCGAGCAACTTCACGACGCGCTCGTTCTGCACCGACCACAACAACTCGGTGGCGATCGACGACCCGGTCATCGTCGAGCGCTACCGCGGGGTGTTCGACCGCATGTTCGACCTCGAGGACTTCGGCCCCGTCGCGCCCGAGGGCCCGACGACGTCGGGGCCCTACACCGTCTACTTCAGCCCCGAGTCGCCGACGTCCGAGCCCGCCGGCTGGATGACCGCGATGGTGGCCGCGATCGGGGAGGCCACCACCTCGGTCGAGGCGATGATCTTCGCGTGGACGCGCACCGAGATCTCCGATGCCCTCGTCGCCGCCGCGGCGCGCGGGGTGACGGTCCGCGCCCTCGTCACCGGCACCTACGCGGACGACGCCCCGGCGCAGGCGCTGCTCGCGGCGGGCATCGACGTCCGCGTCGCGTCGATCCACTCGAAGGTGATGATCCTCGACGGCGAGACCGTCGTGACCGGCTCCGCGAACTGGAGCGAGAACGCCTGGTCGAACAACGAGAACAGTCTCTGGATCACCGATCCCGGGGTCGCCGCCGCGTTCGGCGCGCAGTTCGAGAGCGTCTACGCCGCCGCGACCGCGGCCACCCCCGCGCCCTGAGGCGCTCTCAATTTCTCGCGAGGACGATTGGAAAGAGGGCGCCCCGAGGACGACCTACGGTCGATGACGAAGCGAGCCGTCGCGCTCCTGCTCTCGCTCCCGCTCCTCGCGGGCTGCGGGGCCCGCACCGGCGTGCTCGATCCGTCGCCGCGCGAGCGCCGCGACGCGGGCGCGCCGACGGTCGACGCGTCCCTCGACGCCGCCGTCGACCCGAGGCTCGACGCGTCGGTGCCCCCGCCCCCCGACCGCGACGGGAGCGTGCCCGTGCGGGAGATCGAGCCCGCCGTCATGGTCGCGGCCGGGCTCTTCCACACCTGCGCCGCGACCGCCGCGGGTCGCGTGCACTGCTGGGGCTTCAACAACCAGGGTCAGGTCGGCGACGGCTCGAGCGAGACCCGCCTGGACCCGGTGCCGAGCGCGGGCATCACCACCGCCACCGGGGTGAGCGCGGGCCGATCGCACACGTGCGCGCGCCTCGCGGACGGGACCGCGCGCTGCTGGGGCGCCAACCTCGCCGGTCAGCTCGGCGACGGGAGCTTCGAGACGCGCCAGCTCCTGCCGGTGCTGGTCAGCGGCCTCACCAACGTCGCGCAGGTCGCCGCGGGCGGCAGCCACACGTGCGCGCGCCTCGACGACGGACGCCTCTTCTGCTGGGGCGACAACGACCAAGGTCAGGTCGGCCCCGACGACCGGGGCGCCTACCGCGAGCCCGTGCTGGTCCCGCTGCCGGAGCCGATCACCGAGGTCTCCGCGGGCTTCCAGCACACCTGCGTGGTGACCCGGTCGCGGCGCGTGCTCTGCTGGGGACAGGCCGCGATCGAGACCCGGCGCCCCCTCGACGAGATCGCGCCGCCCTTCGTGCCGACGGAGGTGCCCGGCCTCCCCGCCGTCGATCGCGTGACCTCGGGCGACTACGAGTCTTGCGCCATCGATGAGAGCTCCTTCGTGTGGTGCTGGGACTTCGAAGAGCGCACCCGCGGCGACTTCGACAGCGTGGTGCCCGCCCGCGCCGAGCGGCATGAGGACCTCGGCGCGATCACGCACGTCAGCGCGGGACACGAGTTCCGCTGCGCGGTCGGGGCCTGGAGCGGGGTCATCTGCTGGGGCAACAACGAGCGCGGGCAGCTCGGCGACGGCGGCGAGAACACGACCCCCGGCGCGGTGGTCACGCCGATCGGCCTGCCGAGCAGCACCCTGGTGTCCGCGGGCTGGCGCCACGCCTGCGCGCTCGACACCACCGGCGTGGTCCGCTGCTGGGGTCGCAACTGGGAGGGCCAGCTCGGCGACGGCCGCGGCGGCGAGGATCGACCGCCCGTGATCGCCGCGGTCTTCCGGGACTGAGTGCGCTCGAGGCTTCAGGGCAACGGCTGCGAGATCGGCGACGGGCTCGCGCTCATGTGCGGCCAGCCGTCGCGCCAGTCGATGCGGTCGACGAGGACGAGCCGACCCGGCGCGCCGCCGACGCTGCCGGCCAGCCACGAGTGGTAGACGTGGACCCAGTCGCCGCTCGGGCCGCGGAGCACCGAGCCGTGACCGGGGCCGCCGAAGCTGCCGTTGCTCGTGAGGATCGGGTCTCCGAGCTTCGTGAACGGGCCGGTCGGCGACGACGACCGCGCGACGCCGACCGCGTAGCGCGTCGTGGCGTACCCGTTGGCGCTGTAGAAGAGGTAGTAGGTCCCGCTGCGGTGGATCATCCACGGGCCCTCGACCAGCGCCCCCTCCCACCCGAGCGTGTTGCTCAGGATCTCCGTGCGCGAGCCCCGCAGCGTGACGCCGTCGGCGGCGAGCGGCTGGATGTAGATCGGCGTGCGCCGACCGACCGCGTTGCCGTCGATCTTCCAGAGCAGGTAGCGCGTGCCGTCCGGCGCTTCGAAGAAGCTCGCGTCGATCACGCCGGGGCTGGGGTCGTGCAGCAGCGGCCGGCCCAGGTCGGTGTAGGGCCCGAGGACGTCGGTCGCCGTCGCCGCGCCGAGCGCGAGGCTCCCGTCTCCGCTGCGGGCGCTGTAGTACACGACCCAGCGATCGCCGACGCGGTGGATCTCGGGCGCCCAGAAGTCACCCGAGCCCCACCCGGGGCGCGTGCCCGACGGGAAGACGTGGCCCGCGTTCGTCCAGTGGACGAGGTCCGTCGAGGTCCGCAGGGGGAAGGCCGCCGCCGCGTTCCCCGACGTGCACGTCATCACGTAGCGGTCGCCGTCGGCGACGACGCCCGGGTCCGCGCAGCTCGTGTCGAGGACGGGGTTGGCGTAGAGCCCGCCGCACTGCTCGTATCGCAACGATACTTGACACGATCCGCGGCCCCCGAAGTGAGGTACCCAGCCGTTCGAGAGCGTCGTCGCGGAGTCGCCGCCCGCCGCCGCGCACTCTCCGTCCCAGGTCACGACGCCCCGCACCTGATCGTAGTCCGCGGCGTGGCCCGGAGCGCGCAGCCAGCTCGAGCCGTAGGTGATCCGCGTGGTGCACGCGTCCGGCGCGGCCGGCGCGCAGTCGCCCGTCACGTCGAGCGCGATCACGCAGGCGGTCGGCCCGCGGAAGTACGGTCGCCAGCCGTTGGAGAGCTCCGCGTAGCTGTTCCCGCTCGCGTCGGGGTGGCAGACGCCGTCCCACGTGACGCGGTCGGCGACGTCGTCGTGATCGCTCGTCCGCCCCGCCGCGCGGATCCACGCCGAGCCGTACGTGATCCGGGTCGCGCAGGGCTCGGGCGGCGACCCCGCGTCCGGCGTCGTGGCCGCGTCGACATCCTCGCCGGCGTCGACGGTGTCGCCCGCGTCCACGAGGTCGGAGCCGCCATCGACGCCGGGGCCCGCCGCGTCCGACGTCGACGCGTCCGCGCCCATCGGCGCGGCGGCGTCTTCGAGGACGACGTCGCCGTCGCAGGCGCCGAGCAGGGAGACCCAGACCAGGCAGACCCAGAGCACGCTCGAGAGGGATCGCATCGGCACCTCGAACCGCAATTCACATACCAGAGGACCGCGCCGACCGCGCTGCGGTCTCGAGGCAGCAAGCCGCGCGGGAGCGACGCGCCCCCAGCCCTGGACGTTCAGGAGTTGGACGTCGCGAGGCGGGTCGGGCGCCGATCGGGCGGGCGCCGGAGCGCGAGGGGCTCCGCGACGACCTAGGCCTACCCCGCCTTGCCGTCGGGTCGCGGGCGAAGGAGGCTCGGGCCGACGCGCACCAGGTAGATCCCGAACGCGAGCGTCCAGAGGACCGCGGCCACGTCGATCGCGATCGTGTGGAGGCGCGCCATCGGCCCGATCACCCGCACGAGCGCCGCCGCGACGACGAGCGCGAACGCGGCGGCGAGGGCTCGGTCCGCGCGCAGCGGCCGGCCCGTGTGGCCGAGCGACACGCGCGCCATCATCCCGAGCACGAGCGTGCCGATCGCCCCGGCGGTCAACGCGTGGAGCGCCGTCGACTCGTCGAGGGCGGGGCTCCAGATGGCGGCGGCGCGGAGCGCGAAGCCGATCGGGACGAAGGCGTAGCCGACGTGCAGCACCCAGAGCAGCGGCTCGGGCAACGAGTGGCGGGCGCCCCAGTGGCGCGCGCGACCCAGCGCGGTGACCGAGGCGATCCCGGCGACGACGCCGAGCGGCCAGCCCCGCACGGAGGCCGCGTCGATCAGGACCAAGAGGACCGCGCTGCCGATGCTGGCGCGGTCGAGCCACGGGAGGCTTCGGATGTCGTCGGCGCCGGTCGCGTTGCGCGTGAACATCGGGATGACGCGCCCGCCGATCACGAGGACGATCACGATCACGAGGTCCACGCCGAGGCGCGGGCCGAGCGTCTGCCACGTCACCGAGCCGGTCAGCGCGCCCGCGTGGGTGAGCGCTTGGGCGCCGAAGAGCAGCGCGAGCAGCGCCACGATCCCGTAGTTCCGGCGGCTGCGCGCGAGCACGATGACCCGGCCGACGGCGAGCGCGAGCAAGGGCAAGAAGGCGAGGTCGATCGCGGCGATGACCGCGCCGTCGATCCGGCCGCCGAGCAGCGAGGCGACGCGACCGGCCAGCCACACCGCGCACAGCCCGGCGAGCGCGGGACCGACCGCCGTCTCCCGCTTGGTCCAGTTGGCCGCCGCGGTGAGCAGGAAGCCTCCGATGACCGCGGCGGCGAACCCGAAGACCATCTCGTGCGCGTGCCAGACGCTCGGGAGCAGGTGATCGCCCACGGAGAGCTGCCCGCGTCGCGCGAGCACCCACGCGGGCACGCCGGCGACCGCGAAGCCCGCGGCGAGCAGGAAGAACGGCCGAAAGCCCTTGTCGAAGAGGGCGAAGCGCCTCGTCGGCGCCTCGCGAACGCGCAGCTGGACCAGCTCGGACATCCGTCCCCGTCCATCTGCGCACCGAGGTCGCGAAATCCACCCCGGCGGGCGCCGCGCGGTGCCGGACGCGTTACGCTCCCGAAATGAGGTCGATGTTCCTCGGCGCGGTCTCGCTGTGCGCCTCCCTCCTCGTCGCGTGCGACCCCGAGATCGTCGAGGCCCCGCGCTACCAGGACCTGCCGACGGAGTCGGCAGGCGGCGAGGCGCCCCCGAGCCAGGAGGCCATGACCTTCCTCGAGCGCGCGATGGTGTTGATCCAGCAGGACCAATGTCAGCGCGCGATCGACGAGGCGCTCCTGCCGGCGCTGGATCGGTTCGAGGCGCAGTACCCCGCCGACCGCCCGCTGCCGACGGCGTCGCGACGGGCCGACGCGCGCGGCTCCGCCGCCGGGCCCGAGTGGAGCGACGCGATGTACCTGCACGCGTTCTGCCTCGTGGAGGTCGGGCGCGCGGACGAGGCGTCGCGCTGGCTCGAGCGCGCGCTGACGAGGATCCCGAGCGACGTCGTGTACTCGTGCGAGCTCGGCCACATCCGCCAGGGCCAGGGCCGGATGCCCGACGCGCTCACGATCTTCCAGGGCGCGCTCGAGAACGCGCGGGGGCTCCGCGAGAGCGGCGCGATCGGCCAGCAGCTCCTGTTCGGTCAGCCCCTCGACTGGTGGGAGCGACGCGCGCTGCGCGGGATCGGGTACACGCAGTACGAGCTCGGCGACATGGCCGCGGCCGAGGCGGCGTACCGCGCGGCCCTCGCGATCGATCCGAACGACGAGCGCGCGCTCCGCGAGCTTCAGCTCATCGCGACCCGCCGCGGCGCGATCTGATCGTCAGCGCACACAGAGGCTCCGATACGTTCGGCCTCGACGCGAGGAATCCAGGCCGAGGCGCGATAGGATGGTCACGTGCGCTTCATCGTCCTCTTCGGTCTGCTGTTTCTGACCGCGTGCGACGGGACGAGCCCGGACGACGCCGCGACCCCGGGCGATGACGGCGGCGCCCTCCCCGACGGCGGCGCGCTCCCGGATGGCGGCGAAGGCCCCACGACGGACTGGGTCGTCAACGTCGTCGTCCCCGGCGGCCCCGCCGCGGTGCAGGGCTTCCTCGACGGCTCGAGCGAGGCGCCGCTCTGGCCCGTCGCGAGCGCCTTCTACGAGACCTACGACGACGAGTTCGACTTCCTGTACCTGCTGGCCGAGGTCGACCACGGCACCGGGCGCTTCGTGCCCGTGCACCGGCCGGCGATGCCCGCGAACGGGATCGTCGGCGCGAGCGACGACGCGCGCTTCGGGAGCCCGAGCCGGCTGCGCGCCACCCTCGCGATGCGCCTCGGCGAGCTCGGCAACGGACCCACGCTGCACGAGACCTCGCACTTCTGGGGCGTGTTCCTCGACGAGTCGTTCGGCTTCGGCCACGACCACACGATGGACTTCGGGCCGCACTGGGGCGTCGCGAGCGTGAACGGGCAGCTCGGCGGGTTCGACGGAAGCACCCTGCGGTGCGAGCTCCCCGCCGGCGGCGCGCCGCCGTGCGACCCGGAGCCGAGCGGGCGCGTCCGCGTGACGATGGACTCCTTCGGCCCCGCCGCGAACGGGGGCGACAGCGTCCCCTACGCGCCGATCGAGCTCTACCTGATGGGGCTCGTGCCGCCCTCCGAGGTCACCGAGCCGGTCACCGTGCTGCGCGCCGCCGACTTCATCGAGGCGGTGGCGGGGACCGACCGCTTCCTCTTCGAGGCCGACGGCCTCGACACCGTCACCGTCGACGACATCACCGCCGTCCACGGCGTGGTGCCGCTGCTCCCCGCGGATCAGCGGACCTTCCGCGCCGCGTTCGTGCTCGTCACCGAGGCGCCCGCGTCGGACGCGTCGATGGAGGCGGCCCGCCGCTGGTCGCGCGTCTTCTCGGGCGAGGACGACTCGCCCAACCTGCTCAGCTTCTCGGACGCCACCGGCGGCCGCGCGAGCATGGACTCGCGGATCGTTCCGCGCTGAGGCGCTACCGCGAGACGCGGCAGAGGACGACCTTGAGGTAGTCGCCCTCCGGGAAGCCGAGCACGCGTGGGTGATCGGGCGCGGCGCCCCAGCGCCCGATCACCTGGATCACGACACGCGCCTTGACGGCCGCGTCCTTCAACGTCCCCTCGAACGCCTCGCGATCGACGTGGCTCGAGCAGCTCGCGGCGAGGAGCAGGCCGCCCTCGGTGAGGCGCTTGAGGCACTCGCGGTGGAGGCGGCGGTAGGCCTTGATCGCGGCCGGCTTCGACGCCTCGTTGGGCGCGAAGCTCGGCGGGTCGCTGACGATGAGGTCCCACGCGCGCTTCTTCTCGCGCGCGGCCTCGAGGAACTGCGGGACGTCGGCGGCGTGCGTCTCGTGGAGCCCGGGCGCGAGGCCGTTGAGCGCCCAGCCCTGCCGCGCGAGCTCGAGCGCGCCCTCGGCGACGTCGACCGTCTCGACCTTGCGCGCGCCGCCGAGCCCCGCCGCGATCGAGAAGCCGCCCGTGTAGCCGTAGAGGTTGAGCACGCGCATGCCCTCGGCGACCCGGCGCACGGTGCGGCGCGACTCGCGGTGGTCGAGGAAGAGCCCCGTCTTCTGGCCGCGGTGCACGTCGACGGGCATCCGCATCCCGTGCTCGAGGATCTCCACGAGCGCGTCGGGCACGTGCCCGTGCGCGACCTCCACCCGCGTCTCGCCGCGCCGGCCCGTCTTGACGAGGAGCGCGTCGACGCGCGTCTCCGCGAGGATCGCGTCCACGAGCACGCCCCGCCACGGCGCGACGCCGGCGCCGTCGAGCCGGAGGACGGCCACGTCCCCGTAGCGATCGCAGACGACGCCGCCGAGGCGATCGCCCTCGCCGTGCACGAGCCGGATCGCGTTCGTGTCGGGCGGCATCGTGCGCTCGCGCAGGCGCACCGCGTCGCAGACCCGACGGGCCACGAGCGCCTCGTCGACCGGCTCGTTCTTGACCGTCCAGACGCGGACCGCGATCGGGCCCGCGTCCGCGACGCCGCGACCGACGAAGCTGTTGTCGCGGTCGCGCACCGTGACCACCGTCCCGGGCGCGCAGTCGACGCGCTCGAGGGCGTCGCGATACACCCACGGGTGCCCGGCGCGGATCGCGCTCGCGACGTTCTTGCGGAGGCGAGCCTCGACCGCGCGGGGCTCGTGCTTGCGGGTCTCAGTCACGCAGCGCGTCCACGTCGAGCCCGTAGCGCTCGATCCACCTGTAGATCTGGCGGCGGTCGCGGCCGAAGAAGGTCGCCACGTGAGCCACGTTGCCGCCGAAGTGGCGGAGCGCGTGGGCGAGCTCGTCCGCGGTCGGCGTCGCCTCGGGGCGCACGCTGAGCGACAGCGGCGGCTCGCTCGGCAGCCCCATCGGTCGGCGCGCGGCGATCGGCGCGGCGATGGCCGGCGGCAGGTGGTCGAGCAGCACCTCGTCCGCGTCGGTCGCGCGCACCGCGATGGCCGCGCAGAGCTGCTCGAGCTCGCGCACGTTGAAGGGCCAGCGGTGCAGCAGGAGCGCCTCGACGGCGTCGGGCTCGACGCGGGTCGGCGCCTCGTGTCGCTCGAGGAAGCGGCGCGCGAGACGCAAGACGTCTTCCTTGCGCTGCCGGAGCGGCGGCACCTGGATCGTCCAGCCCGCGAGGCGCGCGTAGAGGTCGCCCCGGAAGCTCTCGGCGCTCACCTCGGCGCCCAGGTCCCGGTTCGTCGCGGCGACCACGCGGGCGTCGACCTGCCGGGCCTGGCTCGCGCCGACGGGTCGGATCTCGCCGGTCGCGAGCGCGCGCAGGAGCTTGGGCTGCACCGC
Organism: Sandaracinaceae bacterium; assembly: GCA_020633195.1. Lineage (GTDB taxonomy): Bacteria > Myxococcota_A > Polyangia > Polyangiales > Sandaracinaceae > JACKEC01. Next base: position 53,616 of record JACKEC010000027.1, read on the forward strand.
GAGCGGCATCTCGCCGATCTCGTCGAGGAAGATGGTGCCCCCCGACGCGGCGACGAAGAGCCCCTCGGATGGCTTCGCCGCGCCGGTGAAGGCGCCGGCGACGTGGCCGAACAGCTCGCTCTCGACCAGATCGGGCGGCAGCGCCCCGCAGTTGACGGCGACGAGCGCGCCGGTGCGGCCGGAGCGCTCGTGGAGCGCGCGGGCGACGAGCTCCTTGCCCGAGCCCGACTCGCCGAGCACGAGCACCGGCATGTCGCGGCCCGCGACCCGCGCGACCTCTCCACGCGTCCGCTGCATCGCGACGCTCTGGCCGAACAGCGGCGCCTCCTCGGCGGGGGAGAGCGCCGCGTCGGGGCCGAGCTCCACCTTCTCGAAGACGAGCAGCGTGGCGCCCACGCGGATCACGTCCTGATCGAGCAGCCCCGCGCGCGCCTCGGGCGCGCCGTTGACGAAGGTCCCGTTGCGGCTCGAGAGGTCCCGGAGCCACCACGTGTCGGTCGCCGGCTCGCGCTCGAGCGCCGCGTGGCGGCGCGACAGCTCTCCGTCGCTCAGCGCGAGCGGTCCGTCGACGTGCCCCGCGCGCCCGATGGTGAGCGCCTGCTCGTCGAGGAGCACCGCGCGGCCCACCGCCGTCGCGTCGGGGGACTGCACCACGATCACGCGCTGCGTTCGCCACCCGGTCGCGCGCCGACCCGGCGTCGACATCGTCCGGTCCGTCTCGCCTCCCCGCTCGGCCATGAGCGGCTAGCTGGCCTTCTCGAGCGCGCGATCGATCATCTGCTCGACGCGGAGTAGCAACGCGTGTTGCTTCGTCAAGGCCTCGTCGTCGGCGCCGGAGAGCCCCGTCTCGACGAGCTGCACCGCCTTGCGGGCCTTCTCGACAGCGTTCGCGCCGACGGGCGTCCACGCCATCTTCTTCTCGGCCTCGGGCAGCACGCCCTTGAGCTTGGCGATCAGCCGGGAGCACGCCTGACGGCTGTCCTCGCGCGACTCCTCCGCGCGGCGGAAGGCGAGGAACTCGGCGCTGTCGGCCATCATACGCTCGATCTCGTCGTCGCTGAGCCCGCTGCTCGCGAGCACGTCGATCGTCTTCTCCTCGCCGGTGTCGAGGTCCTTGGCGCCGACGCTGAAGATGCCGTCCTCGTCGATCGTGAACGTGACGCGCACGCGCACCCCGCCCGCCGCGCCGGGGCGCAGGTTGGTGAGCGCGAAGCGACCGAGCGCGTTGTTCTCCGCCGCCCACTGGCTCTCGCCCTGGAGCACCACGATCTTCACCGTGGTCTGGCCGTCCCGGCTCGTCGTGAACAGCTCCTCCACCTTGGTGGGGACCGGCTCCATCGCGGGGATCAGCGCGTCGAAGCCGCCGCCCGCGGTCATGATGCCGAGCGAGTGCGCGGTGACGTCGTGCAGCCCCGTGTCGCGGTCCTCCTCGATCGCGTGCGCCGCGAGCGCCGCGCCGAGCGCGACGACCTCGTCCGGGTGCACGCCCTTGCACGGCGGCCGCTCGAAGTAGCCCTCGACCGCGCGCTGCACCGCGGGCATGCGGGTCATCCCGCCGACGAGGATCACCTCGTCGATCTCCTCCGGCTTGAGCTGCGCGTACTGCAGGCCGATCTCGCAGATCTGGAGCGTGCGGGTGACGAGGTCGCCGGTCAGCTGCTCGAGGTGCTGCCGCGTGACCGTGTACTCCATGTGCCGGGGCCCGGTCGGCCCGGTCGAGATGATGAAGGGGAGGCTGACGTCGGTCTCGTCGACCGAGCTGAGCTCCGTCTTGGCTTTCTGCGCCGCCTGCCGCACGCGCTGCAGGGCGATCGGGGACTCGCGCAGGTCGATCTCGTTGTCGCGGTAGAAGGCCTTCATCAGGAAGTCCATCACGCGCTCGTCGAAGTCCTCGCCGCCGAGGAACGAGTCGCCGGTCGTCGAGACGACGTGGAACTCGCCGTGCTCGTCGATGCGCACGATGGAGATGTCGAAGGTGCCGCCGCCGAGGTCGTAGACCGCGAGGGTCTTGGGCTCCGACGTGCCGAACCCGAACGCGAGCGCCGCGGCGGTCGGCTCGTTGAGGATCCGGACGACCTCGAGCCCGGCGATCGCGCCCGCGTCGCGGACCGCCTGCCGCTGGTTGTCGTTGAAGTAGGCCGGCACGGTCACGACCGCGCGGTCGACGCGGACGCCCGTGTAGTCCTCCGCGACGACCCGCATCTCCTGCAGGAACATCGCGCTCAGCTCGGGGATCGAGTGCTCCTTGCCGTGGAGGATGATGCGCGTGTCCTCGTGGGGGCCGGGCACGATCTCGAAGCTCGCGTGGGCCGCCGCGTGGCGCACCTCGTCGCTGTCGAAGGGGCGGCCCATCAAGCGCTTGGCGCCCTGCACCGTGTGCTCGGGGTTGGTGACCGCCTGGCGCACGGCGATCTGACCGACGATGCGCTGCCCCGTCTCGGTGACCGCGACCACCGACGGCGTCGTGTTGTACCCATGCTTGTTGGGGATCACACGAGGCTTGGCGTCGTCCACCACCGCGACACAGCAGTTGGTGGTGCCGAGGTCGATTCCTACGATCCGTGACATCCGGGCGAACGGACATTCTCCCTCTGATCGCCCCTCCCGGGAACCCCTGGTGTGTGAGGACCACAACGCGCATCCTCCGCCCATGTCCGAGGACGCCTCCGAGGCCGCGCCGTCGATCCCCGTCATCGACCTCGCCGAGCTCGTTCACCACGACCGCGCGGTCCGCGCGGCCACCGCCCAGGCCATCCGCACCGGGTTCGGTGAGTTCGGCCTCGTCTACCTCGCCAACCACGGCGTCGACGTCGCGCTCAGGGATCGCCTCTTCGATCAGTTCGTGGCGTTCACCGACCGCCCCGAGGCCGAGAAGGAGCCGCTCAACGCGGCGAAGATCTGGTTCCAGCGCGGCTGGACGCCCCCGAACACGGAGCGGGCCGTCGTCGCGGGCGGTCAGCCCGACTTCAAGGAGTGCTACTTCGCCGCGCCCGTCCCGACCGAGAGCGCGCTGAGCATCGAGTACCCCGAGATCTGCGCCGACAACGTGTGGCCGGACGGCCCCGACTCGGACTTCGCGCGGGACTACCAGACGCTCGGGCACCAGCTCCACGAGGCCGGCCTGAGCCTGCTGCAGGGCGTGGCGATGGCCATGGGCCTGGTGCAGCGCACCTTCGATCGGCGGCTCGAGGGCGCCCCGCACGTGTTCCGGCTGCTGCGCTACCTGCCGCTGAACGAGGCCCAGATCGAGCAGCGCGTCCTGTGGGGCGAGGAGCACACCGACTTCAACCTCCTCACGCTGCTGCCCGGCGGGCGCTTCCTCGATCCCGACGGCGCCCCCTGCGCCCGGCCCGACGAGGGCAGCGGCCTCTACCTGCGCACCCGGTCCGGCGAGAAGGTCCGCGGCGTCGCGCCCGAGGGCTGCATCGTCGCGCAGGTCGGCCAGCAGCTCGAGATCCTCACCGGCGGCGCCCTCCTCGCGACCCCGCACGTCGTCACCGCGCCCCGGACCCCGGGCTACACCCGCGTCAGCGGCGCGCACTTCCTGCACCTGCACCCGCACGAGATGGTCTTCCCGCTCGAGCCGTTCCGCACCGAGGAGGCGATCCGGGCCTACTCGCCGCCCGTCCTCGCCGGCACCTACAGCATGAAGACCCTCGTCGACATCGGGCTCGCGCCGCCGACCGCCCTCGACGGGCTGGGCTACCGCCACTACGGGCGCCTCGCCGATCTTCGCGCGGAAGAGTCTCCGAAGGCCTGACGTACCAAGCCTCGATGGGACACCTGCGCACGCTCAAGCTCGTGAACTTCGTGGTCGGGGCCTACACCTTCGTGGCCGGCCTGCTGTTCCTCTTCATGTTCGTCATGCCCGGCCTCTGGGCCTGGTGGGACGGTGAGAACGAGGGCCTGATCTTCGTGATCGTGGGCATCCTCGCGTTCCTCCTCGTCGGCGGCCTCGGCGTCGCCCACGTCGTGGTCGGCTACCTCGTCGGGAGCGGCCGCGGTCGGGTCGCGCAGTCCCTGCTCGCGAGCATGCAGCTGATGAGCTTCCCCGTCGGCACCGCCTACGCGGTCTACGCCCTCTACGTCTGCTGGGTCGACGCCGACAGCACCAAGCGCTTCGACGCGGTGATCAAGGCCAAGGTCACCTGACGCCCGGGCGGGCTCCTGGTACAGAAGAGCACCATGCGACGCGCGGTCCCACTCCTGGCCCTCCTCGCGCTCGGGTGCGCCCAGAGCGTCGTCGCCGACGGAGGGCCGGCCCGAGACGCTGGCGTCCCGCGTGACGCCGACACCAGCCCGGCGAGCCCGACCGAGTTCTGCATCAACGAGCGGTTCTGGCTCTGCCGACGCGACCTCGCCGGCGGACGGATCGACGAGGGGCAGTACAACATGTGCCTCGAGCCGATCTCCGCCGCCTGCGAGGGCGCGGCGTGGCCGGCGGGCTGCGCTCCTACGAACGAGCAGGCCAACGCCTGCATCATCGAGCTGTCTCGATCGGACCGCGTCTCCGAGAGCAACGAAACCCTGCTCGCGGAGCCGGTGTGCAGGCTCTGCCCGTGAGGCAGGAAAGCCTGGGCGAGCCGCGACGGATGCTCGGCCGATGAGCGACCTGGCATCGGGGCTGTGCGCCGGCGCGTGCTGCCTGACCATGTACGGAGGGATGGCCGCGGGCGCGGGCTGGCTCGCGAGCTGGCGGACCAAGAAGGTCGAGGCCGAGCTCGGCCGCCCGGCGCTGCCGCAGAACGAGACCGCCATGCTCCTCTACGCCGGCGCGTCCGCCCTCTGGCTGTCCGCCGCCGTCCTCGCGCTGGTCGGTATGGCGCGGCGCGAATGGACCCGCGCCGGGCGCAATTGCTTTTTCATCCTCCTAGGGCACTTCGGCCTCGTGACGGCGATGGCCTCGCTCATGCCCCTGAGCTCGTCCGGCGGCCCCCCGGGCCCCCTCCCCTTCGTGATCGGGACCTGCGCGGTCATCCTGTTCTCGTTCGTGGGGGCCAGCGCGTTCCTCTGGCGCTGGGGCAGCCTCCGCGTCGCGCGCATCGAGAAGGAGCCCCCCACCGGCGATCCCCCCGGCGCCGAGCGCTGGGCCGTCTACGTCGGCTCCATCCTCGTGGGCATGCTCGGCCTCATCGCCGCGATCATCTACAAGGAGCCCCAGAACGTCCGCGTCGGCGTCACCGCCCTGCGCATCAGCCTGATGTACCTGATGGTCGTCGTCGTCGCGGTGTGCGTGGGCCTGCCGGTGGCGATCCTCCTGCTCGGCTGAGCGGCGCGCCTCTCACCGCAGCACCACCTCCCGCCCCTCCACGCGCATCACCGGCGTGCGCCCGATCGACCACACGGGCCGCGACGCCGTGCCGCGCACCCGGAGCCGACCGCCGTGCTCGCCGTCGAGGTGGCAGAACTCGCACAGCGTGATCTGATTCTCGTCCTCGTCACCGCCGCCGTGGCCTCGATAGCGGAGGTGGTGGTTGGTGCAGTTGCGCGACTCGCAGACCGGGGAGACGCAGCGGTGGCGATCGCGGTCGTGAAGAGCCTTCCACCGGTTGCCCTCGAAGAAGCGCTCGCCCCACGCGCTCCAGAGCGACACCACGAGGAACGTCACGAACGAGCCGGGGAGCCCGCTCTGTCGGTGCACCGCTTCGAGGCGGCGGAAGTCGAGGATGACCTCATCGCGCGCGCGGACAGGGAAGCAGCAGCGTCGCTCCTGGACCGCGGAACCTCCGGACATCTGGACAGGCTCCTCGGTCGGGTCGTCGCGCAGCGCGCGGGCGATCGTCTCGCCGCTCAGGACCCCGCGCTCGAACTCGATCACGGCCTCCACCTCGTCGGCGTCCGGGGGCTCGAGCCGGCGAGGCGCGTCGCCGCCCACCCGCGCGAGGAGCTCTGCGGCTCGGACCTCCTCGGCGAGGTGCTTGAACGTCCGCGCCTTGGCGCGCGCGATCCACGCGGCCGTCGTGTCAGGCCCGGCGACCCGCGCGATGAGCGCGGCTTGCTCGTAGCCCACGTCCCCTTGGATGACCGCATCGCGCAGCGGCTCGAGGCCCGGCATCCGGCGGGCCAGCGTGACCCGACCGCGAGCGGTGGAGCGGGCGAGGCCGAGGCGCTCGTCGAAGTACGACTGCTCCGAGGCATAGCCGAGCTGGAGCCAGCCGCGAGCGAGGAGGAACCGAGACAGCAGCTCGCCGAGCCAGAGATCGCGGCTCGCGATCCGCGCAGAGACCTCCCGCACGATCGCGTCGAGCGCGACGGGGTCGTCGGTGTCGACCACCTCCTCGCGCATCCCGTCGCCCACCTCACCATCGAGCCCGTCGTCATCGTCAGGTGGCGGCGCCGTCTCTTCGACGAGGCTCGTCCCGGAGCGAAGCGTGGGTGGCTCGACCGCGTCGTAGTGCGCGGCCAGATCGGGGCGACCACCGAACAGCGTCGAGGCGCCCTCGAAGAGCAGGCACTCGAGCCAGTGACCCGGCTCGACCACACCCCCGTTCACGTGGTCGACGGCCACGCGCGTCCCTTCGAGCGCCAGCAGCTCCGTGGAGGTGACCGTGAGGTCGATCGTGCTGAACGCCTCCTCGCTCTCCTCGGCCTCCTCGTGACCCGCGGCGCGCAGCGCGTCGCGCACCTCGCGGACCGTCATCGAGGCCGCCGCGTCGAGCCGCTCCCCCTCGTCCTCGGGCGTCGAGTGCCGCGCGAGCAGCTCCGCCATCGTCCAGCCGATCCGACCATGAACCAGCGCCTCGCGCAGCCGCGGCCGCTCCTCGAGCCGCCGGGCGAGCGCGCGGGTGTCCCCACACCACCGCGCGCTCTGCGACGCGCGCTCGCGCACGTACATCGCGAAGGTACGGAACCCCAGCTCACGGAAGCGGCGACCCAGCCGATGCAGCGCGACCCCGAGCGTGAGTCGGTCGACGACCGACGTGCGAGAGAGCCGCACGAGCTCGGCGTCGAGCCGCCGGATCTCGTCGTGGTCGAGGGTGAGCGGAGTGAGCATGGGAGCCCAGAGAAGAGGCTGGACTCTAGCAAGAACTGAACACGCGTCCAGGCAAATATTGCGTGCTCGAGCCGATGGTCAACGACGCGACCACTGGGTCAGCAGACCATAGAATCAGTCGCCCTATCTCATTCGTTCCGTCCCACCTCTGCCGAAGGTCGGGCCTGCTTCCTGAACACGCTCGCCGGCTCGAAGCTCCCGTAGCCCCCCTGATCAGTGCGCTTGATTCCACAGCGAAAGACCACGGCGATTCCTCGGGCTCTGCGCTCGGCGTCGTCCATCGAGCCGAGATCCAAGCGCACGGTCGAACGCACGACGGAGCGTTCGAGCGCGACGGACCACAGGGGCCACGCAAAGGCCCCCGTCTTCCAGCCGCCCGTGCATCCGGTGGTCAAGACACGGGAGCCGACGGGCACTACTGGCAAAGAAACCATGCCCCTGACGGCAAGCCAGTCAGCTGCAGGGACGCCGAGTTTCTTGTCCCCCGAGGGGTTCGACGCCCGCAAGGCATAGGATCGGGCCGCCGTCGCATCCCAGCCCATCACAGGCAGTGGGCGCTCATAGCGCCACGGTCCGATCAGCGCCTCCGAGACGTCGCTGGCCGTCACACCGGTCGCCAGCTCGTCGACCATCTTGAGAAACAGCTGCTGACCTGCCGTGAAGTGCAGGGCTGTCGGTTTGGTATTGCCATTGTTGTCGACAGCAATGTCCGTTGCGAAGCTGCTCGCCCAGTCGACGCTACGACGGCTTCCCGGCTGGGCAGCGGCGACCAGGGTCAGCAGGTACTCTCGGAACTGTCCTGGTGGCGGTTTCAGGTCCCGCTTGCCGCCATACTCGAGCGCGAGCGCGGGCTCGGACAGACAGGTCAGGCGATCCTCTTCGACCCATTCGACGAGGTCGTCCACGGAGGCGTCGAGGCCCGACAGGATGGGCCGCCATGCACCCTCGTCGCGCCAAGCCAGCCTGGCGGGAAGGCCTCGATCCGACACGACCTCGAGGACGCCGAGTGCCGCGAAGAAGCCGAGCGGGTTCGCACCATCGATCCCCGTCAGGACGGTCTCCCTCATGCGCGACCTCCTTGCAGCTGTTGCTCTTCCTCGCTTCGCCGGTGATCGGCCAACCGGAGGATCGATTCGAGCCACGCGAGGCCCCACCAGCCATATCGTTCGACCAGGCGCCAGAATCGCTCGGCTACACCGGAGTCGAGACGCGCGAGCTCGTGCGCGCTCGAGGCGTTCAGGCGCACACCCTCGTAGTCCCAGCCCACCTCCACGGGAGAGGGGTCGGGCACCCAAGGAGCCAAAGGGCGACACCTGCCGTGATGAGAAGCGACCAGGTGGAGGACCAGGTCCCAGTCGTTTGCGCGGGACGGCAGCTCGTCACCAGCGCGCTGCATCAGCGCCAGCGACATCACCTCGTGGCGAGCACCCGGCGGATAGCCCGACCGCTCGAGGGCTCGTCGACGCGCGCGCCAGTCGCTCAAGGAGGTCGCGGACTTGGCGAGGGGTTCTGACTGCACGAGCGTCTTGAACTCACTGCCGCCCTGGAGCAGGCGTTGAAACCTCGGGTCCACTTTGCCCACGTCGTGCCAGCGCGCGGCCATCACCAGATCGTCCGCGACCTCTCCGGAGAGACCCAGTCGGGCCGCGAACCCGCCAGACACCTGACCGACGCCCACCAGGTGATCGGTCAGGGAAACAGCCACCCCAGTGAAGGACGCTTGATCGTCCTCGGTGCTCACCTCCGCTCCGTCGAGGTCGACGCGTCGGCGAAGGCTGATCAGGAAGTACTCTCCGGCAGACGCCAGCGGTCCGCGTGGCAATCGCTCCACCCGAAGGGAGCGCCGGTCAGAGCTCTCCCGAAGGATCTGAAGCAGGGCCGCCGCTTCGCTGGAGCGCTCCGCATCGGGTAGCTGTGCGAGCCATTCACTGACCTGTGCGCGGTCATCGAGGGACTCGGTGGACTGTGGATCCTCCGGCGCGATCCCGTTCGTGTCCCACGAAACACCGAAGAGCCGACTCACGATGTCCTCATGAAGGCGAAGGACGGCACGACCGCGCTGCCGAAGGATGGCGAGCTCGGCAACATCCGAGACCGGCTCCGTGGCGGCGGGACTCCAGGTGCCGTGCGCGATCCCGCCGTAGGTCGCGGGAACGACGATCGTATCGCCGGGCCGCAGCTCCGATGCGCTCACGATCTCGGACCGGTCACCTCGCCAGACGATCGCAGCCCGGGCCTCCCCGTCTCGCTCACGCCACTCGTCTTGAGCGATATCCTGCCTCGCACCCTCGACGTCCGTGATCGTCGGCTCGGAGCGGCCATCCAGCCATCGCTTGGCGGCCGCGAAGGGAACCGACATCGCCTCTCGGCTCACCGGCGGGAGGGCCTGGACAGCACCAAGGCAGACGGCTCTTGCGCCCTCATCGTCGAGCGCACGCGCGAGGGTGCCTGCCACGAGATCCGCTCGCCAGACGACTTGCACATCTGCGGGACCGCTCCTAGGCCCGTGCAGCCAGAGGGCAACGTCCGGGTCGGGTGTCGGTTTGGGCGACGTCTGAACCCAGGCGTCGAGATGACTCGGCAGCATCACGGGGGCGCTGGGACGGGGAGCGAGCAGCGGCGTATCTTCCGGCGCGACGGGGAGGGTCATGGCTCGAAGCCCGAAGTCCAGGGGGCCTGCCGCTGCGAGCCGAGACAGCCATCGCCACGTCTCCCCCAGCGCTTCGCCGTAGACGGGGTCGTCCGACAGCGTGTCCTTCTGCGCGATCACGGTGGCCCGCGCACCCTCGGTGCATTCGCCGAGGCGATCGAGGCGACCGAACCGCTGGCGTAGCGCGTCGAGGCTGGCGCACTCCGTGACCAACCCGTCGAAGTCGAAGTCTGCCCCGGCCTCGATGCATTGTGTCGCGACGATGACGACTGGCTGCTCGTCAGCTCGCCGAACCCGCCCAGCGCGAATTCGATCGAGGACGCCTCGCTCGAGCGCGTCACGATCGACTGGACGCATGCGGCCGGTGAGGAGGTGGACGGCAGCCCCATCCAAGCTGCGACTCAGGCGGTCGCGGAGCTCGCGGGCAGCCGCGACCCGGTTCACGACAACCGCCACTGTCGCGCCTGGCCGCGACGCCAGTCCCTTCACCTGCTTCTCGACGTCGGCCTGAAAGGCGCGTGCCGTGGACTCGATGAGGGTAGTCGGCTTGCTGGCTTGCAGGCGCTTCGCGAGGAGCGGGTGCGCTTCGTCGTCTTGGTCGAGCTCGAAGGTGCGTTCGCGGGAGGCGCCCGAGGTAGCCGACATCTCGACGACGCAGAACGGGGTGGGCAAGGGTCGAGCCGACCACCCCCGATAACGACCGTGCACCGAAGCCAGCGTCTCCCGGAAGGGCTGGGAGAGATGAACCTCATCCAGGAGGTAGAGCGCGTCATTGCCAAGAAGCCCAGCGTGCACCGGCTTCATCGAATCCGAGACGCCGTAGCCGCGGAACAGCAACCGGGAGCCCACCTGATCGACGGTCGACACGGCGACGAGCGGCTGGTCCGGGCTCCGCGCCCATAGATCGCTCCGCGCAATCCCACCCCGCAGCAACGCCGTTCGGAGCGGCTGACCATCGCGGCCGTAGCTGGCAAGCCGAGCCCGCACTGCTTGCAGGACGGGCGTCGCCCCCTCGGCGATCGCCCTCGCGATGGTCACCGCGCGATCGTGGGCTTGATCGACGATGGTCCGCCGATCGACCACGTAGACGATCCGGAGCGGCGCTGCGCGCTCAGGCCGACCAGCTTCGAGAGCCAGCTGAAAGACGGCCAAATCGATCGCGGCGGTCTTGCCCGTGCCGGTCGGCAGGTCGAGCACCTCGGGCCATGCGCCGCCCTCCCCGAGATGGGCCGCGAGCCGCGCCTGCCAGGGGAACGGAGCGAATCCGTGAATGCCCTCGAAGAACGCGCCGAAGTCCGCGCCGTGAAGGTGAGGGAGCTCAGTCATCGGCTCTCCCTGGCCGGAACAGGCCAAGCCCCAGGTAGCGACCAGCACCCAGCAAGATCGGCCCGCGTACCGGATGTGTGAACTCCAGGCGAACGTGGGTCAGTACGCGACGGGTCCGACCCTGGAGCTCTGGGAAGGGAGGGTACTGCCTGGCTTTGGCTGCACCAGCGAGCGGGGCCGCCGGCAAGATCTCGATGGAGGCTGGGGCAGGCAGTCCGATGCGCTGACACGCTCGAGCGATGGTCTCGCGTGCTTCGCCCAGCGCGCGCTGCAGCTTGTCCGCTTCGCGCGATCGGAGGTCGCCCGGGTTCCGATCCAAGGCGACCGGCGTCACCGAGAGCCAGGTGGTCGCTGGAGCGGACCAGGTCGCGGGTCGCAAGGATGATTGTGTGCTCCCCCACTCGACTCGCTCGAGCTCGAGCACCCCCGCGGCGCCGAGCGTGAGCGGCAGCCTCGGTGTGTCCTCGTCTTCTTGGCGGTGGATCTGCTCCCATTGATCCACGGCTCGATAGACCGCGAGTCGCTCGTCGCTCGACGCCCCGCGCGGAAGGACCAACGCGACTCCGAGGAGCGCACCGGAGGCCTTCGAGTGACCGACGAAAGGAAGCGGGACGACCGCGAGGTGATCGTGCGTCGACGGAGCGCCGCCGCTGGAGTGACCCGTCAGCACCTCGGGGACGGGCTCGCTCGCGTGCAGCATCAGCGCCTTCCGGAGAGTCCGCGCCACGCCAGCGGCCGCGGTGATCGGCAGGCTCGGTCCCCCGACACGACGGAGCACGATCCAGTCGCTCCCGAAGCACGACTCGGTCACGTCGGCGTGGGCTGCTGCGGGTTGGTCGGTGTAGCCCGTGAAGCGCGCCGGCATCACGCGCGGCTCGGTCTCCCGATGTTGCTCGTAAGCCCGATCAAGCGCCTCGAGCTGGCCCGTCTGCACGGTCCGGAGGATCCTGCCGCCGTCCTCGGACGGTCTCCAGCGAGGCTCCCCCACGTACTCGACCAGGCGCGCCGCTACGAGACTCGATGAATGGCCGAGGCGAACGAGCCGGGCCAAGAGCTGGTCGATGGCCGCACGTCGCGAGTCCGTGAGGTCGGCGCTTGGCCACACGTAGGTCACCCGCGGCTCGACGGGAGTGACGGACGGAAACGTCCGTGGCTGACGGACCCTGCCCTCCGGGAGGACGATCGCGCCCGCCTTTGCTGACGCGGTTCCTTTGGGCACTGCAGTGCTCCGCGCGATGGCGGCCGCGAGCCGCTTCTCGGCCTTGGCGAGAGCCGTCTCGGCCTTCTTGATCGCCTTCTTCTCGCCGGCTTCTCGCGCGTCGACCAGCGCGACTCGCGCCTCGTCGACGGCCTCGGCCTCGGCGTCGACGTTGGTCATCCCCACGTCGTTCACCGGTACGAAGACGGTGGTCACATCGCGAAGGGTGGCGTCGGACGCGTGGACCGCGGGTGGGCCCTGCTGCTCCAGCCACTCCAGCACGCCGCGCTCCTCCTCAGCGAACGTCTCTTCGGCGAAGTGTGTGGCCACCAGCGCCGAGAAAAGACGCGCCGGATGCGGGGGCCACTCGGCAGCCGACCGATCGTTGTAGGCCGTGGCGACGTAGCGTCCGGTCAGGAGCTCGACCTCGATCGCGAGCATCAGCTGGGCTCCTCGAGGTCCCCGGCCGCCGTGAGCTCCCGCGACTTGATGATCAGGTGGCTCAGCTTCGGCGTCGGCTTGAGAGAGATGGCTTCGGAGCTCCAGCCGAGCCCGAGCTGTCGCGCAGCCGCCTCGGCGCTGGACAGGAGCTCGGCCGCGTCCTCCACGACGTACGGGATCGGCGGGCCGCCGTCACGGCCGAGCACCTCGAAGACGAGCGGCTCCGACGCGACTAGCAAAGAGCGGGATCGCAGGTCGTAGCCGCGGCGCCGCTGATACACCACCCCTGCGAGCGCCAGAGCCGCGAGCGCCGTCCGCGCGGCCGTCTCAGCTGCGTCGCGGTCTCCAGGGGGAATCGGAGTGCCGTCCACGCCCATCTGAAAACGAAGCCGTCGTAGCCCAGCGAGCGACAGCACCACCGTCTGAACGGCGTGGGACATGGTCACGCCACCAGCTTCGGAGTCGATGCTCGGGGGGATGTTTCCGTGATTGATCGTCGCGGGGCTGCCCTTGTCGCCAGCTCCCTTTCGACTGAACAAGACGGGCTTGTCCTTCTTCTCGGTCGCCGCCTCGGATTCGAGGCTCGTCCACTCTCCGGGACTGCCCTTCAGCTCGTAGATGGGACCCGCCTTCTTCTCGATGCCCGCCGGATCGATGCGGCTGGCCGTCTTGACCCCGGTGACGACGTCATAGCCAACGATCTCGGACACGAGACAGCGCTGGAACTTCGCGCCCATCCCGCCCTTGGGCCCCGTGGAGTCCCAGACACCGAAGACGAGCGCGGTGGGGCAGTGCTTGTACATGCCCGTCGCGTGATTCGGCCGCGAGTCCGTGAACTCCTTTCCAATGATCGTCTGTCGGAATGGCGTTCCGTCGTCGTCGACACTGTCCCGCAGGAGCGCGTCCGCGATGCGGTGCGGCGCTTGCAGCGACGTGATCTGCTCGAGGTCGGCAAGGCCCTCGACCTGGCTGAAGTCCACGGAGACCACCGGGAACTTCAGCTCACCCCGCCGCCACCCTTCGAGCAGCGCCTCCTCGGTGCGGTTGGCCTGAGAGGCGACCGAGTCGAGAAGCACCGTCGGCACACGCCGCCCGTCCACGATCCGCTCCTCCATCGCGTACTTGGTCTGACTCCGGCCCTCCTTGACGTAGGTGGGCGGGAAGACCTTGTCGCCGGGCCCGCCGGCCGACTCGAGGCGCGTCACCGCTCGAATGGCGACAGCGCCCCCGTGGACGGCGTCACGGAGAGCAGCGAGGGTGAGCTTGGCGGGGGTGGTCATGAGAGCTCCTCGAGTGAGAGTGATCGGTCGGTGCAAGGCGTGAGAAAGCGGGCGGGCGCCCACCCAAAAGCTGAGCAACGGTGGAAGTTGGGGGGATGCGACAAGCCCGACGTGATCGTCAGTGCTTCAACAGGGTCCACCGTCGCTCCCCCCTAGAGTAGGCCGTCCGAGCGCCGCTCGGCAAGAAACATCATCACAAGGCCAACATGATCTTCTGTGAAGAACCTTCGACTTGATCCGAGGCCGACAGGGCACCAGACTCCCCGGGTGCTGCCCTCCCCAAGTCAGCTGCATCAGGGCCTGGCCTTCGTGGCGGCTCGCTTTGGCGAGGTGGGGCCTCCGCTGGGTCGAGTGCAAACGATGCTGACGGAGGCTCATGCCCTCGCGGCAGGCGTCGAGGAGGATGAACCGGCAGCCTTGTTCTTCGCGTTCTCGCGGAGGGCGCGATGGCTTGGATGACTGTGGACACGCATTCCCGGACTGGTGGCCCGAGCCCACGCTGGCAGCCTCCGCCTCAGCGCTCCCTCTGAGCTCCAGCTTCGCGAGCTCCGTCTCCAGGTCGCCCAGCGGCGGGCGAGCTACCCCGATTGTCGCGAACTGTTTCGACACGCGCGGGGCTGATGTGCCAGACGCTGCTATAGTCGGGACGTGGCCAAGGCCGAGAAAGCCGCGCGACGAGATCGCCCGCGTTGGAAGCTGGACCCGTCGGAGGTCCCTGCCGAGCTCCGTGGCAACCTCATCGTGGAGTACCTCGTCCATCTGTCGCCAGAGGAAGAGGCGGACATCGCCGCCGCAGAAGAGCTCGACGCCGTCGAAGCCGCGGGACCCCGCCCGCGTTGACGGCGAGGGCGTGCGTTCCAGCGCGGAGCCGGGTGCTTTGGATACGGGCCGCCGTGGCTCGTAGTCTCGCCCACCAAACAGCATCGTCCCCCTGACGATCGTTCGACCCGCCGTCTGACGCTCGGCGGAAGAATAGTGTCGGCCGAGCCTCCTCCCACCGATACCGGTGAAGCAAGCACATTGGTGGTCGATCGGGATCAATGTTGCAAAACCGGCCAAATCCAGCCGATCGATGCACGATCTCTCGATGCACAAACCGTCTCCGAGCGATCCGCCACCCGTCCCACAGCGCGCGAAGACGATCGGGAAGCTCCCGCTGATCCGAAGCGAGCCACCCGATCTCGTCCCCGCGCGCATGATCAACGAGGCGCTGTACTGCAAGCGCTTGATGATCCTCGAATGGGCGCAGGGTGAGTTCGCTGACAACGTCTATACCGTCGACGGTCGAGTCATCCATCG
Organism: Sandaracinaceae bacterium; assembly: GCA_020633195.1. Taxonomy (GTDB): domain Bacteria; phylum Myxococcota_A; class Polyangia; order Polyangiales; family Sandaracinaceae; genus JACKEC01. The sequence goes on from JACKEC010000027.1 coordinate 68,804, forward strand.
ACGAGTCGACCGGGTGCGCGGCGCACTGCCGGATCCCGATGAAGAGCCTGCCCCTTTCACTGCCACCAGCGTGTGGCTCTCCAGCGAGCGGTTGGGGATCACCGCCAAGATCGATTACGTGGAAAGCGACGGCGGGGCCGTGGTGCCGGTGGAGCGCAAGCGGGGCAAGTCACCCGAGATCCCCGGCGGGGCGTACCTCCCGGAGCGCGCTCAAGTCTGCGCACAAGTCCTGCTGCTCCGCGAGCACGGGTACACCTGCGAGCGAGGCGAGATCTACTTCGCCGGCGACCGGCGACGCGTGCCGATCCCGATCGACGAACGGCTGATCGAGCGAACGCTGGACGCCGCCCGCGAGGCTCGCGAGCTGGCCGCCTCTGGCGAGCTGCCGCGCCCACTCGAGGGGAGCCCGAAGTGCGTCGGGTGCTCGCTCTCGTCGATCTGTCTACCGGACGAGGTCACCCTGCTTCGTGGGCTCGCGGGACAGCCCATCGAGGAGCCGCCGGAGGAGCCGCAGCAGCTCGGCTTCGGGTTCGAAGGCGACGCCTGGGGCCCCCTGCCCGCTGACCCCTGGGGCTTGGTGGGCGAGGACGCCGAGCTCGAAGAGGCGCCTGCGCCGATCCGCCGCCTCGTCCCCGCCCGTGATGATCGGATCCCCCTCTACGTTCAGGCGCAGGGCGCGCGGATCGGCCTCGAAGGAGATCGCCTGCGCGTCGCGGTCGGCGGAGCGCACGTGGCCGACGCTCGCCTGCCGAACACGTCCCACGTGGCCGTGTTCGGCAACGCACAGATCAGCACGCAGGCGCTCGCCGCGCTCCTCGATCGCGACATCCCCCTCGTCTTCTTCTCCGGGGGCGGCTGGCTGCGGGGCCGCACGGTCGGACACGGCAGCAAGAACGCCGACCTGCGCATCGCGCAGTACCGCGCGGCGGTCGACGACGAGCTCGCGTGCTCGCTGGCGCGGAGCTTCGTCGCCGCCAAGATCAGGAACCAGCGGACGCTGCTCCGCAGGAACGCCACGCGAATGGATGCCGTGACGCTCGGTGAGCTCGAAGCCCTGGCGAAGAAGTCGGAGCGGGTGGCCAACGTCCCCAGCCTCTTGGGTCTCGAGGGGACGGCGGCTCGCGTCTACTTCGCTCGATTCACCACCATGCTGAAGGGGATCGCGGCCGACGAGTTCGACCTCGACGGGCGCAACCGCCGACCTCCGCGCGACCCCGTGAACGCGCTGCTGTCTTTCGCCTACGCGCTGCTCACGAAGGACGTGGCGCTCGCCGTCGTGGCGGCCGGCCTCGATCCGCTGATCGGCTTCCTCCACCGCCCTCGGTACGGGAGGCCAGCGCTCGCGCTGGACCTCGTCGAGGAGATGCGCCCCTTGGTTGCGGACTCGACGGTGATCACGGCGCTGAACACGGGCGCCCTCGACGCCGGGGACTTCGTCCGGGCCGCGACGGGCTGCGCGCTGACAGCGAGGGGCCGCAAGAAGATGATCCTGGCCTACGAGCGGCGCGTCGATCAGCTCGTGAGCCATCCGGTGTTCGGATACCGGATCAGCTACCGGCGGCTGTTCGAGGTGCAAGCACGGTTGCTCGGTCGGGCCCTGCTCGGCGAGATCCCGGATTACCCCGCCTTCCGGACGAGGTGAGCGATGCGAAAGACCTACGTCGTGACCTACGACATCTGCGAGGCGAGCCGTCTCCGCCGCGTGTACCGCGTGATGCTCGGCTACGGAGAGCACCTCCAGTACAGCGTGTTTCGATGCGAGCTGAGCGCGCGTGAGCTCGTCGAGCTACGCGAGCGTCTCGACCTGGTGATCCACCACCACGAGGATCAGGTCCTGTTCGTCGACATCGGCCCGTCGGACGGGAAGTCCCGCCACGCGTTCAGAGCGATCGGGAGGGCCTACGACCACGAGGAGAAGCGTGTCATCGTCGTCTGACCCAGCGCGAGCGGTTCGGTGGCGCGCAAAGCCCCGGGACCGCTCGCACCTACGGAGATCATTGACAAATCAATACGAATTCCGGTTGTAATCGGCTGTGGCGAAGCACCCGCTACGGCCCCCACGCGAGACCGCTCGCGAAGCGGTCTTCGAGTCCTTGAAATCGTTCGGTTCCTCAGAGGCCCCTCTCCGTCGACCTCGGTCGGCGGCCCCGTTGAAGCCGGCAGCGCCGAGAGCGGCTCCGTGCGTCGGGCATCGACTCTCCGTCGACCTCGGTCGGCGGCCCCGTTGAAGCCAGATCACGGCGGCGCGGGCCGACGTCGACGAGATCCTCTCCGTCGACCTCGGTCGGCGGCCCCGTTGAAGCGGAACAAGCCAACGGGCGCGGCGGTGCAGCCGCCACTCCTCTCCGTCGACCTCGGTCGGCGGCCCCGTTGAAGCTCGCCGAAATTCGGCCCATCCGGGCGGGTCATCGGCACGCCTCTCCGTCGACCTCGGTCGGCGGCCCCGTTGAAGCGCCGTCATGCCCTCGATCTCGCGAGCCACCGCGGCCTCTCTCCGTCGACCTCGGTCGGCGGCCCCGTTGAAGCGAGGCCTTCGCACGGCGGACGACGTCGTCGAAAGCGCTCCTCCGTCGACCTCGGTCGGCGGCCCCGTTGAAGCGACGGTGAGGGTCGTCGCTGAGTGCTACTGGCCCCCCCTCTCCGTCGACCTCGGTCGGCGGCCCCGTTGAAGCCTCTCGTGGCCCCCGACGGAGCCGAAGCGCGAGTGGCGCCTCTCCGTCGACCTCGGTCGGCGGCCCCGTTGAAGCTCGCCCCAGCGATTGACGGTGCCCGGATCAGGCTTCTCTCCGTCGACCTCGGTCGGCGGCCCCGTTGAAGCAGGCTGTTCCAGATCACCCGACTCGCGCCTGTCCTCGTGCCTCTCCGTCGACCTCGGTCGGCGGCCCCGATGAGCGCATGGTCACGACGACGTCCAGGACCATCGCCGCGCCCTCTCCGTCGACCTCGGTCGGCGGCCCCTGAAGCAGCCCCTCGGGGCGCCGCCGCTCGATGATGGGCACCGCCTCTCCGTCGACCTCGGTCGGCGGCCCCGATGAAGCACCGAGACGGCGACGTGGATCGTCCTACCCACGGCGAACCTCTCCGTCGACCTCGGTCGGCGGCCCCGTTGAAAGCGGGTCGTGCCGCGGCATCGCGTCGTGATCGAGGAGCTCCTCTCCGTCGACCTCGGTCGGCGGCCCCGTTGAAGCGAGCATCGGTGACCCCCTCAGCGGCGCGATGGTACGCGCGCTCTCCGTCGACCTCGGTCGGCGGCCCCGTTGAAGCAACCACGCGGCCAAGCAGGTGGCGTCGTCGGAGGTCGTGCCTCTCCGTCGACCTCGGTCGGCGGCCCCGTTGAAGCCAGCGGCTCCGCCGCGCGCGGCCGCGTCGGTGGCCTCTCCGTCGACCTCGGTCGGCGGCCCCGTTGAAGCTCGCTGGCGGTGCCCGCTGCCTCGGTCGGAGACGCAGGCCTCTCCGTCGACCTCGGTCGGCGGCCCCGTTGAAGCAGGATCGTCAGCATCACATCGATCCGCCCACGCGGGTCCTCTCCGTCGACCTCGGTCGGCGGCCCCGTTGAAGCGGTGCTCATCGGGCTGGGCATCGACGAGCCGCCTCTCCGTCGACCTCGGTCGGCGGCCCCGCTGAAGCGTGCTTCTTCGTCCCCATGGGTTCCGGACCTCCTGGCTCTCCGTCGACCTCGGTCGGCGGCCCCGTTGAAGCCGCTCGTCCCACCGGCCCGGGACCCGCTCGTCCTGGGCAGCTCCGTCGACCTCGGTCGGCGGCCCCGTTGAAGCAGGTCCAGTAGGAGCAGCTCGGTGTCCTCGTCCTCGTCCTCTCCGTCGACCTCGGTCGGCGGCCCCGCTGAAGCCTCACCAAGCTGGCGAAGGAGGAGGCGAAAGCGGTCGTTGGCGACTCTCCGTCGACCTCGGTCGGCGGCCCCGTTGAAGCGCTTCGCGCGTCACCGCGAGCAGCCCGCGGACGAGCTCCTCTCCGTCGACCTCGGTCGGCGGCCCCGTTGAAGCGCGTTCATCCGCACGGGCGACGCGGGCGCGGCGGCTGCCACCGTTCACCCTCATGGGACCACCCTGTGTTCAGGGATCGACTGGCGGCGATCATGCCCCTGGAGTCGCAGCTCCGGTCTCGAATCGCCGAAGCGAGGGCTCTGGCCGTCGACCTCAGGCGGGCCGTTGGCGACGTGCGGCAGGTCCGTTCTCCGTCGACTCGGCTCGGTCGGCGGCCCCTCGCCGCAGCGGTCGCTCTCGGTCCGGCAGCGCCGATCAGTCGGCGGCTCGTGGCGGCCGGACAGCTTCTCTCCGTCCTCGGTCAGCGGCCCCGCCATCGGGCCCTGATCACCGGCGCCGACCGTCGTGACCTGTCCACGACGTCTCCGCGTCGGTCGGCGCAGCGTGAAGCATCTCGTCGGCGCGTCGAGGCGGTCGTGCTGCGCGGCCTCTGAGCGCGTTGAAGCGTCAGCGACCCGGCGAGGTCGAGGAGACTCGTCGCGCTCGTCGACGGTGTGGCGCGTCGACTCGCGGTCGCGAGCCAAGAGTCACGCGCAGGGCTCGCGGTCGACCTCGGTCGGCGGCCCCGCTGGAGCATCGGGCGCGTCTAGGCTCCTCGAGCGCCTCCGTGCGGCAGCGCATCGATGGATCAACCGAGCGTGACGCAGCGCGATGAGGGCTCTCCGTCGACCTCGGTCGGCGGAAAGCGCGGACGCGCCGTTGCTGCGGCGCGACCGTGGCGGCTCTCGGCTCGGTCGGCGACCTCCCTGGCCGTCACGGCTGGCAGCGCTCCGTCGACCTCGGTCGGCGGCCCCGTTGCGACACAGGCGAGGCTAGGCTCGCCTGCGCGCGTCAGCGGCTCTCCGTGGTCGGCGGCCCCGTTGCGCTCAGTCGGGCCACGCGTCGATCGCATGCGCGGCGCTCCGTCGTCGTGAAGCGCCGACGCACGAAGCGGATCGCGTCCCTGAACGCGCTCTCCGTCGACCTCGGTCGGCGGTCAAGCTCTGACTTCGCGAGCGGTGTCGCGGCAGCTCTCCGTCGGTCGTGAACGTTGACGCCTGCTCTCCGTCGACCTCGGTCTCGGGCGGCGGCCCGCCTGACGAGCGGCTTGCGCTCCGTCGAGCTCGGTCGCGGGATGGCCGCAGGCTCACCGCTCGACCCGGCGCTCGCGCTCGCGTCGAGCCGGCGCCTCTCCGTCGACCTCGGTCGGCGGCCCCGTTGCTCCAGCTCGCCGACCTCGGTTCGTCTCTCCGTCGACCTCGGTCGGCGGACCTGAAGCCGTTCGCGCTCCGCTGTCGGTCGACCTCGGTCGGCGCAGCCCCGATCAGCAGCCCCGAGTCCACGCCTCCGTCGACCTCGGTCGGCGCGCTGCCGAGCGGCCGGCGCTGTAGCGCGACCTCCGTCGACCTCGGCGGCGGCCCCGATGTTCGTCGTCGACTCTCCGTCGACCTCGGTCAGCGGCCCGTTGAAGCAGCGAGCACGCGCCGGCCTCCAGGCACGCGATGCTCGCGCTGATCTCCGTCGACCTCGGTCGGCGGCCCCGTTGCGAGCTGCGCGCCCTCTTCGTGCCGAGCGCCGTCGACCTCGGTCGGCGGCCCCGAAGAAGCGGAGCTCCGACGTCGCCTCGCCTCTCCGTCGACCTCGGTCGGCGGCCCGTTGAGGCCACCACCCTCCGTCGACCTCGGTCAGCGGCCCTCGCGGCGCTGCGCGTACCTCTCCGTCGACCTCGGTCGGCGGCCCCGTTGAAGCCGCCCGTGGTAGCAGCGGCCCTTGCCCTCTCCGTCGACCTCGGTCGGCGCGCGCGGGCGGCGGCGCCGTTGCGGCGGCCCCGTTGAAGCAGCAACCTCCCGCGTGGGCGCTCTTCGCGGTGGGCGCTCTCGTCGACCTCGGTCGGCGGCCCCACGGCGGTGCTCGATCTCGTGCTGCCTCCGTCGACCTCGGTCGGCGGCCCCGCGAAACGAGGCGCCGCTCCGTCCTGTTCGTTCTTTCGAGGCTCTCCGTCGACCGGGACGGCTATGGGTCCGAGTGGGGACGGCGAATGGGTCCGCGTTCGACGGACGGCGAATGGGATCCTGCTGGGGACGGCGATGGGGATCCTCGCCGTCGCGCTGCTGCGCGCCGGTTCAGGGGACGGTCGGCGATCAAGTCGTACCTGCCAGGCGGGTGCTCGATCGGACTCTTCGCTCGGGCGCGGGTGCGCTCCGGGAGGGAGTCAGGATGGCGGCGAGGAGGGTGGTGATGCATCGGCTGGAGGAGCTGGTGCGGCTGCGGCTGGGTACGCCCGTTCGGGAGGTGTCGCGGCTGCTGCGGATGAGCCCGCGCACGGCGGAGGTACCGCGAGGCGCTCGAAGCGGCGGGGCTGCTCCTCAGCCAGCCGGACGAGCTGCCATCCGGCTGAAGGCGGCGGTGCTCGCCGCTCGACCGTCGGCGTCGCTGCCCGCGCAGCAGGTCTCGAAAGATCGAGGCGGCGCCCGACGATCGAGCGCTCCGAAGGGCTACGGCCGCGGGCGATCTACGACCGACTGCGGCTCGAGGACGCGTCGTTTCCGGACGTACCCGCAGGTGAAGCGTCTCTGGCGCGCGTGCGTCTCGCGCGCGGAGTGCAGCCGGACGTCCGCGCCCGGTCGGACCGCGCCCGGGCAGGTCGCCCAGGTCGACTTCGGCTACGTGGGCACGCTGCTCGACCCGGCGACGCAGACCATGCGCAAGGCGTGGTGCCTTCGTGATGGTGGCCGCAAGCTCGTCGCTCACGTGGTCTTCGACCAGAAGATCGAGACGTGGGTCAGGCTGCGTCGGCGGCGTTCGAAGAGCTCGGCGCGGTGCTCGTGCCGGACAACCTCAAGGACGGTCGTCGCGCGGCCTTCGCGCCGCCGGTCGGGGCGGGCGGAGCTACCGAGGTCGCGAAAGTTCGACGCCGCCTACGCGCCGTCGCGCAAGGTCGAGTCGGCGGTGACGACGGTCGCTTCTCGCGGGGCGCGACGAGGACGCCTCGCGCGTCCGCTCGCGCGCTCGACCTCGCGTGACGCAGCGACGGCCGGCCGAGGTCTTCGCCGCGATCGAGCGAGCACACCTGCCTCGCGCTCCAGCGCTGCCGTACGGTCGTGCTCTTCCGCGAGGCGAAGGTGCACACCGACACGCACGTCGTTCGACCGCCGGCTGTGCTCGGTCCGTGGCGACTGGTGGGTCGTCGCGTCTGGATCCCGCAGCCGAGACGAGCGTCACGGTCTCTGCGACGACGACCGCGTCGCACGCGCGGCGAGGACCCAGTCGCCGGAGCACATGCGAGGCACCTCGAGCAGCGCCGCGACGCGCGACACCGCTCCAGAGGTGCTGGGAGCAGCGCGCCGAGGCGATGGGCGAGTCGGTGGTGACGCTCGATGCGCGAGACTCGGACGACGTGCTCTACCAGCTGCGCGCAGCGCAGGCGATCGTGACCTACCTCGAGGGCTTCCCGCCGGAGCGCGCGCAGGCCGCGTGTGCACCGCGGCTTCTACGGCGTCGACCTACGGCGGACTCAAGAAGATCCTCGTGCGCGCTCGATCGCGAGCCGCTCCCGAAACGCCGTCGTCCCGCACGGCGTCCTCAAAGCGCCGCGCTTCGCCAGGACCCTCGTCGGCTCGTCGACACGCCCGTGGAGGTGAGCGATGAGCCTCACTGACGGCCCGCTGCTCAGAAGCTCCGCCTCTCCGGCGACCTCGGCCTCGGCGCACCCGCCAGGCCGTCGACGACGACCCTCCACACCGAGTTCCTCTACCGCCTGCTCTCCGACGAGGTCGAGCGACGCGACGCCAAGCAGCTCGACCAGCGTCTGCGGCGCGCGAGCTTCGAGCACCCGCACGCTCGAGGACTTCGACTTCGCCTTCGGCTCGATCCGAAGGCCAAGGTCCTCGACCTCGGCACCCGCGCCTTCGTGACCCGCTCATCCTCCCTCGTCGGTCAGGCGGGCGTCGGCAGAACCACATCGCGCAGGCCCTCGGCCACCGCGCGCGCTCGTCGGCCTCTCGGTGCTCCTACGTCAGCGCGAACGACGCCCTGCGCCAGCTCCGCGCCGCTCGCGGTGACGGCGCTTCGACCGCAAGCTCCTGCGGCTCACCCCCCGCACCTGCTGATCCTCGACGACCTCGGCCTGCGCCTGCTCAGCGGCGACGAGCCGGGCGACCTCTACGAGATCATCCGCCATCGCTACGAGCGCGGCTCGATCGTCATCACCTCCAACCGCGACGTCGAAGAGCTCGCCCACCTCTTCGGCGACCCGCTCCTCGCGAGCGCCGCCATGGACCAGCTCCTCCACCACGCCGAGGTCATTCGGATCGAGGGCGACAGCTACCGCAACCGGCCACCAACCGCCGCACCCGCGCACCCCGCGCGCAACGGCAAGGAGGCCTCCGATGATTCCCCTGCAACGAGGTCGTGATCCCCGTCGTCCCCGAGGGCCCACCTCGCCCGGCTCGATCACGCCCCCCGAAATCGCGTCGAACGACGGAACCCATTGGCCGTCCCGGACGCGATCCCATCAGCCGTCCTTTGACAACCTCGGTCGGCGGCCCCGTTGAAGCCTCGTGTAGGCGAGGTCGACGGGGAGCCGCGCCGTCCTCTCCGTCGACCTCGGTCGGCGGCCCCGTTGAAGCGACTACGACGCGAGCACGGCGACGGCGACGGCCGCGACGCCTCTCCGTCGACCTCGGTCGGCGGCCCTGTTGAAGCTGATTGCGTGAGCAGGGACGTGGACGATGCCTATGCCTCTCCGTCGACCTCGGTCGGCGGCCCCGTTGAAGCCTGCGCGGGGTTGTTGGCCCTCGACGGCCGCGTAACGGCTCTCCGTCGACCTCGGTCGGCGGCCCCGTTGAAGCGTGGGTGGCGTGGCCGATGGGCTCGTGCTCGGCGCGACTCTCCGTCGACCTCGGTCGGCGGCCCCGTTGAAGCATGTCCGGGAGGCCGGTGTTGATGGTGACCACGACCCTCTCCGTCGACCTCGGTCGGCGGCCCCGTTGAAGCCCATTCGTCCTGACCGGGTCTTATTGTGCACGCTACCTCCTCCGTCGACCTCGGTCGGCGGCCCTGTTGAAGCAGCGCGCGCCCCCGTCGCGTGCGTCTGCGGCTGAGCTCTCCGTCGACCTCGGTCGCGGCGTCGACCGCGTCGGTCGGCGGCCCCGCGACGCAGACCTCTCCGTCGACCTCGGTCGGCCCCGTGCAGCCCGAGCGCGCGTCAAGGACGTGACGCCGCGCCTCCGTCGACCTCGGTCGGCGGCCCCATTTGCTGCCGTGGTGACCGCGATCGTAGATCGTTGGCGTCTCTCCGTCGACCTCGGTCGGCGGCCCTCAACGCCCCGGTGATGTTCAACGCCGCGAACCTGACCGGCCTCTCCGTCGACCTCGGTCGGCGGCCCCGATGAAGCGAGGGACCCGCGGTGGTTGGCTCGCCGACCGATGCCTCTCCGTCGACCTCGGTCGGCGGCCCCGTTGAAGCCGGCACCTCTCGGCCCGTCGAGGTGCAGGAGCAGAAGGCGGCTCTCCGTCGACCTCGGTCGGCGGCCCCTTGAACACGCCGATCCCGTACTCTCGCAGGATCGTCCCGGAACGGCTCTCCGTCGACCTCGGTCGGCGGCCCCGCCCGCACCGGGTCGATGCGCTGCCCTCGGTCTTGATCGCTCTCCGTCGACCTCGGTCAGCGGCCCCGGAAGCACCCTCCGCAGCTTCCCTCGCAGCGCCTCGAGACGCTCTCTCCGTCGACCTCGGAAGAGCCAGGTCGCGCGTCAGCGGCCTCCGTCGACCTCGGTCGGCGGCCCCGCTGAAGCACGCTGTTCGTGCCGTGAAGGTAGCCGCCGGCTCTCCGTCGACCTCGGTCGGCGGCCCGCTAACACCGTCGAGGGCGCCCGGTGGCCTGGAAGCGCGCCGGTCTCCGCGACCTCGGTCGGCGGCCCCGTTGAAGCGCGATCTCGACCTGACTGCCGCTGTTCAGGCTCAAGGGACCACCTGAGGGGCTGAATTTTCAGCCTCAAGGGACCACCAGATGTTCAGGACCATGGGACCACCCCCGTACGGGGGCTGACCCGGATTTTCAGGGTCATGGGACCACCCGATGTTCAGCCCCATGGGACCACTCGCGGGGCGGTCGGAGGGCCCCGGGTCGAGCGACCGGAAGCTGAGGAAGGCTCTTGTCGACGGCGGTACGGGACGCCGGCGGGAGGAGCCGATGGCCTACCGGGAGTTGACCATGATCGATGTCAGGGAGCTGCTGCGGCGCCACCGCGCTGGGCAGGGGGTTCGGCAGATCGCCCGCGAGACGGGCGCCGACCGCAAGACGGTGCGGCGCTACCTCGAGGCGGCGAAGGGCTTCGTCGAGGACGAGCTGAGCGAGGAGCAGGTGCTGGCCGTCGCGCGCCAGGTGCAGGTGCGCGAGCTGCCGGCGCCGAGCGAGCCCCGCGTGATGCTCGCGCACCACCGTGCGCAGCTCGAGACGTGGCTCGTTGGCGAGCGGCCGCTGAAGCTGACGAAGGTGCACGCGCTGCTCGAGCGCCGCGGCGTGCGCGTCACGTACCCGACGCTGCGTCGCTTCGCGATCGACGAGCTCGGCTGGGGGCGGCGGCGCACGAGCGTGCGCGTCGACGACCCGCCGCCGGCGCAGGAGGCGCAGGCCGACTTCGGGCGGATGGGTCGGATGCGCGACCCCGAGACGGGCAAGATGAGGACGGTCCACGCGCTGATCGTGACGCTGGCGTTCAGCCGCCATCAGTTCGTGTGGCCGACCTTCGTGCAGACCGTGGAGGCCGTTTGCGAGGGTCTGGACGCGGCCTGGCGCTTCTTCGGCGGAGTGCCGCACCGGCTCGTCGTCGACAATCTCAAGCCCGTGGTCGCGAAGGCGGACCCGCAGACGCCGACGATCACGGAGGCCTTCGCCGAGTACGCCGAGGCGCGCGGGCTCTTCGTCGACCCGACGCGTGTCCGCGATCCGCAGGGCAAGCCACGCGTCGAGAATCAGGTGGCCTACGTCCGTGAGAGCTGCTTCGAGGGCGAGGACTTCGCGAGCCTCGATGAGGCACGCCGATCGGCGGCCGAGTGGTGCCTGACGACGGCGGGCACGCGCGTCCACGGCACGACGCGCCGCGTCCCGCTCGAGGTCTACGAGCAGCAGGAGCGCCCGCTCATGCTGCCGGCGCCGACGTCTCCCTTCGACGTCCCGCGCTGGGTCGACGCGAAGGTCCACCCCGACCACCACATCAAGGTCGCGCACGCGCTCTACTCGGTGCCGACGCGCTACGTCGGGCAGTGGGTGCGCGTCCGCGTCGACCGGCAGCTCGTGAAGATCTACGCCCGCCTCGAGCTCATCAAGACGCACCCGCGGCAAGCGCAGGGCGGCCGCTCCACCGACACGAGCGACTACCCGACGGGCAAGGCGCCTTACGCCACACGGAGCGTCGACGACCTGTGCGACCGCGCCTACGCCGAGGGGACGCACGTCGGGGACTTCATCGGGCGCCTGCTCGATGGGCCGCTGCCGTGGACGCGGATGCGCCAGGCCTACGGCCTGCTCCGGCTGTGCAAGAAGTACGGCGCACGCCGGGTCGACGAGGCGTGCAAGCGAGCGCTCGCCTTCGACGTGCTCGACACGCGCCGGGTCGAGGGGACGCTGAAGGCGGCGATGCGCACCGAGGTCGACGCCGCCGAGCGCGGGACGCTGGTGCAGCTCCCGCTGCCAGGCGCGCGCTTCGCACGCACCACCGACGCCTTCGAGACGCGCAAGCGTGATGGACAGGAGGAGGAGCGATGAAGACCCTCGACATCGCGCCGGAGCTGAAGGGTGCGCTCAAGCGCCTCAAGCTCGGTCACCTCATCGATGTGCTGCCGCAGCGGCTCACGCTCGCCGAACAGCAGGGCATGAGCTTCGACGAGCTGCTGCTGCTCCTGCTCAGCGACGAGATCTCGCGACGCGACAGCACCGCGGCCCTGCGTCGTGCGACCGACGGCGGGCTCGACCCCGACATGGTCCTCGAGCGATGGGACAAGACGGCGAAGGTGAGCTTCGACCGCCGCGTCCTCAACGAGCTCGCGAGCCTGCGCTTCGTCGACGCGGCGCGGAACGTCGTCGTCCTCGGCCCGGTCGGGGTCGGCAAGACCTTCCTCGCCAACGCGCTCGGACACGTCGCCTGCCGCAACGGCTACCGCGTGCTCTTCCGCCGCGCCGACGAGATGCTCAAGGCGCTGCGCCAGAGCCGCTTCGACAACTCGCGCGACGTCGTGATGCTCGAGCTCTGCACGGTGGACCTGCTGATCATCGACGACTTCGCCCTCGAGCCGATGGACCGCGACGAGAGCCGCGACGTCTACCAGCTCTTCGTCGAGCGCTCCGGCCGCGCCGCCACGATCGTCACCTCGAACCGCGACACCGCAGAGTGGATCGGCGCCTTCGCCGACGTCCTGCAGGCCCAGAGCGCCGTCGACCGCTTCATCAATGCCGCCTACGACCTCGTCGTCGAGGGCGAGTCCTACCGGCCCCGGCTCAAGCCCAGCGTGAACGACGCGGACCCGCCGCCCCCGCAGCCGGTCGCCAAGAGCCCGAGGCCGATTCGACGGCCAAGCCCGCACAAGCGTCGGGCCCGCTGACGCGTGCCCTCCGGGGCGTCGGGCCCGCTACGCGGACCCTCCGACCGGATCGACAGCTGCGACTCCACGGGGCATGATCGCCGCCAGTCGCAACACCTCCCCCTGGTCCCATGACCCTGAACACAGGGTGGTCCCATGAGGGTGAACGGTGGCACCTGACGTGCACGGTGGTCGCGTCGCAGCTCTCCGTCGACCTCGGTCGGCGGCCACGTTGAAGCGGCCTCCGCAGGGTGCCAGGCGGCGCCCCGCTCGGTCGGTCGACCTCGGTCGGCGGCCCCGTTGAAGCTCAGCACTCCGACCGGATCTCTCCTCGGACGCCGGCCCGCTCTCCGTCGACCTCGGTCGCGCGGCCCCGTTAAGCGGTACCCACACGGGACAACGGGGACGCATGGGACGAGCTCTCCGTCGACCTCGGTCGGCGGCCCCGTTGAAGCCCGCTCACCGTCGACGGTCTGCCGCACCGCGCCAGCCTCTCCGTCGACCTCGGTCGGCGGCCCCCCGTTGAAGCGCGATCGTGCCTGCGGACAGCATCACGCGGGCCACCGGGATCTCTCCGTCGACCTCGGTCGGCGGCCCTGTTGAAGCCGGCCGCATGGGGCACCGCGGCAGGTTCCACGAGATCTCTCCGTCGACCTCGGTCGCGGCCCTGCTGCCAGCAGCACCTGCTCGCAATCGGCCGAGGGCGCGTCCTCAGACCTGTCCGTCGACCTCGGTCGGCGGCCCTGTTGAAGCGACCGCGCTCACCGGCTCGTTGTCACGCGGTGCTTCTCCGTCGACCTCGGTCGGCGGCCCCGTTGAAGCGCCCTCGAGGCGCGTGCGGCGGCTCCTCCGTCGAAGCCGGTCGGCGGCCCCGCTGAAGCGTGAGCACCTGGAAGGTGTGCGCGCGCCTGCCGCGCATCCTCTCCGTCGACCTCGGTCGGCGGCCCGCGCGAAGCGGCCCGACGGCTACAAGTGCGCCACTCCGTCGACCTCGGTCGGCGGCCCCGAAAGCCGCGCCGTCGACCTACCGCAATAGCGACCCGGACCGTCACCTCCGTCGACCTCGGTCGGCGGCCCCGTAGCAAGCGACGCCCGACCGCGAGCGTTCGCGATCCCCTCCGTCGACCTCGGTCGGCGGCCCCGTTGAAGCCGAGTAGTAGGTGAACGATGACCCTGTTTCCCAGGGCTCTCCGTCGACCTCGGTCGGCGGCCCCCGTTGAAGCTCCTGCGTCGTGAGCAGCGCGGCGACGCGGATCTCGCGCCTCTCCGTCGACCTCGGTCGGCGGCCCCGCTAGAGCGCGCTCGCGCCGGAGCCTGCGTGCTTCGGCTTCCGCACCTCTCCGTCGACCTCTGTCGGCGGCCCCGTTGAAGCAGGTCGAAGTCCACGTGCTGCACCTTGGTGGTCGGCCCTCTCCGTCGACCTCGGTCGGCGGCCCCGTTGAAGCCAGGGCCAGCACGGGAAGCGGCCCCGTTGAAGCCGAGACTCGCGGTCTCGCGTCGTCCACGGCCAAGCGGAGCTCTCCGTCGACCTCGGTCGGCGGCCCCGTTGAAGCCTCGAGAAGGCCGAGGGCGACTGGCTGACGCTCGTCGCCTCTCCGCCGACCTCGGTTGGCGGCCCCGTTGAAGCACCTGCGCGAAGCTCGTGAAGACGACGTGCATCGGCACTCTCCGTCGACCTCGGTCGGCGGCCCCGTTGAAGCCCGACCGCGACGAAGAACACCTCCGAGCGCGAGACCGCTCTCCATCGACCTCGGTCGGCGGCCCCGTTGAAGCCGGCACGTGGTCCCCTCGCCGCTCGGGCACCTCCTCCTCACCGTCGACCTCGGTCGGCGGCCCCGTTGAGGCACCTGCGCGAAGCTCGTGAAGACGACGTGCATCGGCACTCTCCGTCGACCTCGGTCGGCGGCCCGGTTGAAGCCGCGTCATGTCCTCGTCGCGACGCTCGATGATCCCGCTCTCCGTCGACCTTGGTCGGCGGCCTCGTTGAAGCTAGTTGTCGGCGTCGCCGTCGTTGAGGATGGCGCGCGGCTCTCCGTCGACCTCGGTCGACGGCCCCGTTGAAGCGGCGGGGCGGTGGCGAAGCGTGCCGTCGACCGCATGGCTCTCCGTCAACCTCGGTCGGCGGCCTCGTTGAAGCTCGGTGAACGCGTCCCACGTGTCGCGGCGGATGGCCGCCTCTCCGTCGACCTCGGTCGGCGGCCCCGTTGAAGCATCCGCTCGAAGAGCTTGTCCCAGACCTCGCCGCTCGCCTTCCGTCGACCTCGGTCGGCGACCCCGTTGAAGCAGTTGGTATTGGGTGTTCGGCACGACCACGGCGAACGCTCTCCGTCGACCTCGGTCGGCGGCCCCGTTGAAGCGTCGTCTTCTCGGCGCTCATCGAGGCGGGCCGCCGCCTCTCCGTCGACCTCGGTCGGCGGCCCCGTTGAAGCTGGCAGTTCATCGCGGGCGACAAGCCCCAGCTGACCACGCTCTCCGTCGACCTCGGTCGGCGGCCCCGTTGAAGCCCTCGCGTCGCTGGCGCGCGCTGCGAGCTCGCGCGCACTGTCCGTCAACCACTCGGTCGACGGCGCGGTGAAGCGCGGCCGCCGCACTAGCCTAAGGATCTAGTGGGGGAGCTCTGCATCGACTTCGGTCGGCTCGAGTCGCGCGAGGCCTCGTCGTAGACCTCGTTCGCGGCCCACTCGAAGGGCTCACCCCGCCTCACTGCATCGTCGGCACCCACCACCACCACCAGGTGAGGCTCGTCCCGCTCGGCCCGGCGATCGCAGAGCCACCCTCGGCGGCCGGCTCGCTCGCCGCGGAGCCCTCGGCCGTCTCACCGCGATCGATGCCCGGATCGGTGTGGGCGAACGCGGTGCCAGCGAGACACCACAGCGCGGCCGTCAGAAAGAAGAGAGGGCCCAGCTTCGACAGGTTGTTCATGCCTCGGATCAGAGCAGCGTTCGTGCCACGAGACGACACCCGCAGCGGCGAACGCGACTCCGACCTCGGCGCCGCGCGGCGCACTGTCCCGTCACAGCACCCCCTACCGCTCGCTGTCGAGGTGCTTCATCTGCTCGGCCCCGTAGCGCGTGCCGCCGACGGCGTCGCGGGGGACGAGGGCCTCGAGCGCGGTCACGTCGGCGTCCGAGAGCGGCCGATCGAGCGCGCCGAGGGCGTCGCTCCACTGCGCGCTGGTGCGGGCGCCGATCACGGGGAGCAAGGCGGGTTGCTTGGCGAGGGCCCAGGCGATCGCGAGCTGGCCGGGGGTCATGGAGCGCGCCTCGGCGAAGCCGCGCACGGCGTCGACGACGGCGTCGTTGCGCTCCTTGTGATCTCCGGTGAAGCGCGGGAGGTAGGCGCGGTAGTCGCGCGGGCCCTTCGGGGTGCTGCCGCCGAGGAGGCCGCGCGAGAGGACGCCGTAGAGGGTGGCGCTGACGCCGAGCTCGTCGAGGACCGGGAAGATGCTGTCCTCGGGGTTGCGGGTCACGAGGGCGTACTCGATCTGGAGGTCGGCGACGGGGTGCACGGCGTGCGCGCGGCGGATGGTGTCGGCGCCGACCTCGGAGAGGCCGAGGTGGCGGACGTAGCCCGCCTTCACGAGGTCGGCGATCGCGCCGACGGTGTCCTCGATGGGGACGTTGGGGTCGAGGCGCGCCGGTCGATAGATGTCGATCGCCTCGACGCCGAGGCGGTTGAGGCTGTACGCGGCGAAGGTCTTCAGCGCGCTGGGGCGGTTGTCGACACCGAGCCAGCTGCCGTCGGGGCCGCGCAGGGCGCCGAACTTCACGGAGAGGACGACGCGGTCGCGCCGCCCCTCGATCGCGCGGCCGATCAGGGCCTCGTTGTGCCCCATGCCGTAGAAGTCGCCGGTGTCGAGGAGGACGGGGCCTCGCTCGGTCGCGGCGTGGATGGTGCGGATCGCCTCGGCCTCGTCCGAGGCGCCGTACATGCCGCTCATCCCCATGCAGCCGAGGCCGATCCCGAGCACCTCGGGTCCGTTCGTTCCGAGCTTCGTCGTCTTCGTCATCGCGCTCTCCTCTCGTCTTCCGAGGGGACGATGCGCGCTCGCCATCCATGAAACCAACGAATAATGTTCATGGAACACATGAACACAGATTCTACGAGGAACCTCGACCTGAACCTGCTGCGCGTCTTCGTCGTGGTCGCCGACGCGGGCAGCGTGACGGAAGCGGCGAAGCACCTCTACCTGACCCAGCCGGCGGTCAGCGCGGCGCTCAAGCGCCTGCGCGAGGCGGTGGGCGCGCGCCTCTTCGCCCGCCAGGGTCGGCGCCTGGTCCTGACGTCGCGCGGCGAGGCGCTCCTCACCGACGTCCGGCCTCACCTGCGGGCGCTGCTCGACGCGGCGTTCGCGCCCTCGCGCTTCGACCCGGCCACGAGCGAGCGGACCGTGCGCCTCGGGCTCGCCGACTCGACGGTGGCCTGGCTCCTCGCGCCGCTCCTGCGGATCCTCGAGCGGGACGCGCCGAACCTCCGCGTGGTCGTCCTGCCGGTCCAGTTCCGGAGCGTCGGGGCGGCGATGCTGTCGGGCCGCGTCGACCTGGCCGTGACGGTCGCCGACGATCTCCCCGCCGGGGTGTCGCGGAGGACGCTCTACCACGGCAACTTCGTTTGCCTGTACGACCCGGCGCACGTCCGGCTCGGGAGGCGCCCGACGCTCGAGCGCTACCTCGCGCAGCGCCACGTCATCGTCTCCTACAACGGCGACCTGCGCGGCATCCTCGAGGACATCTTCGGCGTCACGCGGCAGGTCCGGTGCTCGGTCGCGAGCTTCGACGCCATCGGGCCGGTGGTCGACGGCTCACAGCTCGTCGCGACGGTGCCCGCGCGGGTCGCCGACACGATCCTGGCGCTCCGGCCGCACCTGGCCACCGCCCGGGTGCCCGTGCGCATGCAGGGGACGCCCGTCGAGCTCCTCGCGCGGCGGGCCGTCGAGGACGACCCGGCCGTCCGCTACGTGCGCGATCGGCTGTTCGAGATCGCCGAGGCCGACGCGTAGGGATCACGTTCGATCCCCGCCCGGCCGCGGCACCCTGACCCATCCCCCGAGGGGTTGGGGCAGAATGACCCGCGCCCCAAGCCTCGCCCGGGCCGGCGGCGCCGCGAGCCTCGCGGATCGCCCACGAATTCGGGGTCGCCCTCGAGCGGCGGGAGGGCCGACGGACCTGGCCTGGTTCTCGCACAGGGGGCGCCGCATGCCCCGCCGCTCCGCCTCCGAGCTCCTCTCGCTCACCCTCGCGGTGGGCTCGATCCTCGTCGCGCCCGGCTGCATCGCCATGCGCGATCAGGTGACCACCCTCGAGGGCCGGGTCGCCGCGACGGAGACCCGGCTCCAGGAGCTCGAGGCGGAGCGCGCCGCCGAGCGCGAGCAGCTCGACCAGCGCCTCGCCGCCACGCAGGCGGTGCTCGACGAGGCGAGCCGGGTGCTCCGTCGCAACAGCGCCGACGACGGGCTGCGCCTCGACGCGCTCGAGCAGGCGCTCGGTGAGGCGCGAGGCGAGGCGGCCGAGGCCCGCGACGTGGCGGAGAGCAGCGTCCGCGGGATCGAGGCGCTCCAGAACGACGCCCGCGAGCAGCGCACGCAGGCGGACGTGGAGCAGCAGCGGATCGCGCGGCGCCTCGACGAGGTCGCCCGCGCCGCGGGGATGGACATCCCGGCGCGCGCCGACGAGATCCCGGCCGACGCCGACGCGCACTTCCAGGCCGCGAACCTCGCCCTGCGCGCCGGCGAGCACTCCCGGGCCCGCGCGCTGTTCCGCGCGTTCATCGAGCGCTACCCGAGCGAGCCGCGGGCCGACGACGCCCAGTACATGCTCGGGGTCAGCTACGCCCGACAGGGGCAGCCCTCCGCCGCGCTCGCGGAGCTGCGCCGGATCCTCGCCCTCTACCGGACGGGCGACGTCGTGGACAAGGCGCTCTTCGACATGGCCGAGGCGTTCGTGCAGCTCGGCTCGTGCAGCGACGCCCGCGACGCGCTCCAGGCGCTCATCACGACCCAGCCTCGCTCGCCCCTCGTCGCCCGGAGCCGGACGCGCCTGCGCGAGCTGACCCGGACCAACTGCGTCGAGGCCTGACCTCGATGACCGTTCGATCTCGTCCCGTCCTTCAACCCCAGCCGCCCACCAAGGAGCCCCGTTCGATGAACACCGTCCGAATCCTCGTCGTGATCACCCTCGCCCTCGCCTTCACCGCGGGCTGCAACGACGACGACGACGCCCGCGCCGACGACACCAGCGGCGGGGAGAGCGGCGACGCCCAGACCGGCCCCACGCCGACCTCGGTCCAGCGCCACGTGGACCTGACCCCCGCCAACGGCGGCGGGGGCGGCGGGCACTGCAGCCTGAGCACGATCTACTTCACCTACGACGCGGCGGAGCTCGACGCGGCCTCGCGCGCCGCGATCCAGGAGGCGGTCGAGTGCTTCCGGACGCAGGGCGCGCCCACCCGGCTCCACCTCACCGGCGCCACCGACCCGCGCGGCACCGAGGAGTACAACGTCGCGCTCGGCGAGCGACGCGCGCAGGCGGTCAGCCGCTACCTCACCAGCCTCGGCGTCGACGCCGGCCGCGTCGCCGTCCACTCGATGGGCGAGGAGGCCGCCGAGGGCACCGACGAGCAGGGCTGGGCTCGCGACCGCAACGTCACCGCCGCCACCGAAGACTGACCTCCGACCGCGACGAAGGAGCCCCTCATGGACACCCCCCCGAGCTCGGGCGTCGAGCTGAACGCCCTCGACCTGATCGCGCAGGCCTCGACCGTCGTGCAACTCGTGTTGCTCGTCCTGTTCCTGATGATGCTGGCCTGCTGGTTCATCATCGGCGCCAAGATGGTGCGGCTGAACCAGGCCCGGAAGCTCAGCCGCGCGTTCCTCGAGCTGTTCTGGGCCGAGGACGAGACGCGCCCCTGGGACAACGACAGCATGAAGGACATCCACGCCCAGCTGCCGACCTACACGGGCTCGCCGCTCGCCACCGTGTTCCGGGCGGGCTACTCGGAGCTGGCGCGGATCTCCCGCAAGAGCACCCCCGACAGCGGCGACGTCCACAACCTCGAGCGGGCGCTGCGCCGCGCGCAGAACGCGGAGATGACCCGCCTCGAGAACCTCATCCCGGTCCTCGCGACCACGGGCTCGACGGCCCCCTTCATCGGGCTCTTCGGGACCGTCTGGGGGATCATGAGCGCGTTCGTCTCGATCGGGCACTCGCACGCCGCGACGTTGGACGTGGTCGCGCCCGGCATCGCCGAGGCGCTGATCGCCACCGCGATCGGCCTCGCCGCCGCGATCCCCGCCGTGATGGCCTACAACTACTTCGTGCGGCGCATCAAGGTGGTGCGGCACGAGGTGGACGCCTTCTCGAGCGACTACCTCAACATCATCCAGCGCCACCTGCTCGCGGAGTGACGTCATGGCGATGAGCACCTCCGAGCAGGGCGACGACACCCCCCTGAGCGAGATCAACGTCACGCCGATGGTCGACGTGATGCTGGTCCTCTTGATCATCTTCATGGTCGCGGCCCCGATGCTCACCACCGGGCTCGACATCGACCTGCCGAGCGCCGCCGCGCCGAGCATGCCGATCGACCCCGAGCAGGTGGTCATCACGGTCCTCGCCGACGGCACCATCCACCTCGGGGAGGACCTGGTGGCGAGCCCCGCCGAGCTCGAGGCGCAGCTCCGGGACCGGGGCCTCGAGGAGGTCTACGTGCAGGGTGACGACGCGGTGCCTTACGGCGTCGTCGTCCGGGTCCTCGCCGCGGTCCGCGCGGCGGGCATCGGCAACATGGGCCTCGTCACCGACCCGCTCGATCGGGCCGACGCGCCGTGAGCGACGAGAGCGCGACGCCGGACTGGAAGCAGCTCTCCCTCTTCGAGGCGGGGCTGCCCACGGCCCGCGAGATCCGCGGCGGGCTCGTCGCCACGCTGGGCGCGGTCTTGCTCCTGCCCATCGTGGTGATCGGGACCACCGCGCTCGTCAACACGCTCCGGGAGGCGGCCGGCATCGAGCAGCCGACGGAGGAGCCGGAGGTACCTCCGGTGGAGGTCATCCAGGCGCGCTTCGTTCGGCTCGGCGCGGAGCTCGATCCCCGCCAGCTCCCCGACCGCTACGTTCCATCGCGCGCCACCGCGCCGCAGGTCGGCCCCGTCGCGCCCGTCGTGCAGGCGGCGCCCGAGGCGGCCCCCGCGCCCGCCGAGGTCGCGCCGCCCGTGCCCACCACGCCGACCGGCCCCGCGGTCGCGCCGCCCGAGCCCGCGCCGGCTACGCCGGAGCCCACGTCCACCGCGCGTCGAGAGCCCCGGCCGACGACGACCCCGAGCCAGACGACCACGCAGCAGGTCGACTCGGCGGAGGACGCCCTCGCCCGCCTCGGCGATCGCGCCGACGCGCTGACCACCCTCGCCACGCCCCGGCAGCGCGAGGGCGACCCCAGCGGGATCCCCGAGGGCACGGAGACCCGCGACAACGGCGACCTGTACCTCGGGCAGCTCTACACGTTCTTTCGCCGCGGCTGGCAGGCCGACCCGGACATCCCGGACGCCGAGCTGCGCACCCTGTCCTGTGTGGTGCAGGTCACCTTGACGGCCGACGGCCGCGTCGGCGCGTGGCGGATCCAGACCTCGAGCGGCAACGACGGCTTCGACCGCTCGGTGTCGACCCGCATGCGCCAGACCGAAGGCTCGGCGCTCCCGCCTCCCCCCGCCGACGTGGCGGACCGCTACCTCGGACACTCGATCTCGCTCCGGTTCCTCGGAAGAAACGGCAGATAGACCTGATGACCCCCTCGCTCCGAAAGGCGCTCGGCCTCGCCGTCGCCGGCTCGCTCGCCTCCGTCGTCGCCCTCGCCGTGGCGGTCGGCCCGGCCACCGGTCAGAGCGCGACCTCCGAAGAGGACCCGCTCCCGTCCGGCGTCGTGATCGACATCGACGCGCCCGAGGACCGCATGTTCCACATCGGGATCCCGGATCTGGGCGGCGTCCCCGCCCGCGGCGCGCTCGCGGGCGAGGTGCTGCGCACCGACTTCGGGCTGATGCCCGGCTACGACGTCCTCGACCCGCGCGGGTTCAGCCGCGAGATCACCACCGCGGGCCTCGACGTCCACGCGGGCCAGTGGTCCGGGACGGGCGCCGACGGCGTCGTGAGCGGCGAGGTCCGATCGCTGGGCGAGCGCTTCGAGCTCGAGCTGCGCTTCTACTGGTTCGGTCACGGCACCGCGCCCGCGCTCGCCCGCACCTACGAGGGCGGCGAGGCGAGCCTCCGGACCCACCTCCACGACTTCGCGAACGCGATCCTCGAGACGGTCACCGGCAGGCCCGGCCCGTTCGGGACCAAGATGGTCTTCTCGCGCCGCGAGAGCCCGGGCCAGAAGGACGTCTACTGCGCGGACATGGACGGCTACGGCGTACACCGCCTCTCGCCCCCGCGCGGCATCTCGAACATGCCCGCGTTCGGGCTCGGCCGCGTGTGGTTCACGCGGATGACGCCGACGGGGATGTTCATCACGCACCACCAGGCGCAGGACCGCCGGATCATCACGAGCGACGGGATCAACATGGCGCCCGCCGTCTGCGACGACCGCCGCGTCTACTTCACCTCCTCGCGGGACGGGAACAGCGAGATCTACAGCGCCGCGGAGGATGGGACGGACGTGCGCCGGCTCACCAACGACCCCGCGATGGATCTGAGCCCGGCCTGCGGCCCCGGCGGGACGCTCGCGTTCGTGTCCACGCGGCACCGCACCCCGCAGATCTTCCTGATGAACCGGGACGGCTCCGGCGTCCGCCGGCTCACCTTCCGCGGGAGCCACAACCAGACGCCGACGTTCTGTCCCGATCCGTCGCGGCGCCTCCTCGCGTTCACGGGCCGGGACGACAACTTCGACATCTTCACGCTCGACCTCGGGACGAACACCTACGCCCGCGTCACGCAAGGTCAGGGCGACAACACCGACCCTGCCTTCTCGCGCGACTGCCGCCTCCTCGCGTTCGCCTCGACCCGCCGAGGAGCCCCCGGCGTCTACGTCGCGAGCCCGAGCGGAGCGCACCAGCGCCGCGTCATCGAGGGCGACGCCGAGTCGGTGCGCTGGTCGACGAGCAACTGAGTTTCTGGAAGGGGCTGCGCCCCCTCCCGCGCGACCGGCGAAGCCTGGTCTCGATGGTGCTGTGAGCGGGTGGGCATGGATTGCCAGCCCTCGACAGCCTCGCGGGAGGGCTGGTGCTTGGGGCATTGTGCCCCGGGCGCCGAGCCGGGGGGCAATATGCCCTTCGGGCTCGGCGGTCGCGCCCGCCCCCGAGGTCTCGATGAACGACGGCTCCCCCTTCTCCTCTCCCTTGCTCGATCAGGTCGGCGGCTTCGTCGACGGCGCCTGGATCCTCGCGGAGGTCAGGCCCTGCTTCGTGGTGACCGACCCCGCCAACGGCGAGGTCCTCGCCTACGTGCCGGAGCTCGGCGCGGCCGAGGCGCGGGCGGCGGTGGAGGCGGCGCGGGCCGCGCTCTCGCGGGTGGGCTCCCTCGCCGAGCGCCGCGGCTGGCTGACGCGGATCGCCGAGCTGCTCACCGAGCACGCCGACGAGCTGGCGATGATCATCACGCGGGAGAACGGCAAGCCGCTCGGCGAGGCGCGCGGTGAGGTCCTCTACGCGGCTGGCTTCTACGCGCACGCCGCCACGAGCGCCGAGCACCTGGTGCCGCGCGTGCTCGACGAGCGCCCGCGCGGGCTGACGTGGACGGTCCACCACCGGCCCGCCGGCGTCGTCGGGCTGATCACGCCCTGGAACTTCCCCCTCGCGATGCTCGCGAAGAAGCTCTCGGCGGCGCTCGCGGCCGGGTGCGCGGCGGTCGTGAAGCCGGCCGAGGTCACGCCGCTGACCTGCGTCGCGTTCTTCCGGCTCCTCGAGCGGGTGGGCCTGCCGCGCGGGCTGGTGAACCTCGTGGCCGGCGACGCGCAGGCGATCGGCGAGGTGCTGTGCTCGCACCCCGCGGTCCGGGTGCTCAGCTTCACCGGCTCGACGGCGGTGGGGCGCAAGCTCGCGGCGCAGGCCGCCCCGCACCTGAAGCGCCTGTCGCTCGAGCTGGGGGGCAACGCGCCGTGCTTGGTCTTCGAGGACGCGGACCTCGACGCGACCGTCGAGGCGCTCGTCGCGAACAAGCTCCGCGCGGCCGGTCAGACGTGCGTCTGCACCAACCGCGTGCTCGCCCACGCGTCGATCGCGGACGCGCTGGCCACCAAGCTCGCGTCCCGCGTGGCGGCGCTCGTGGTGGGGCCGGGCACCGAGCCGAACGTGGACGTGGGCCCCCTCATCGATGGGCGCGGCTGGGACAAGGTCCACGATCACGTCGAGGACGCGGTCGAGCGAGGCGCGTCGGTGGTCGGCGGCGCGCTCGCGGACCGGCCGACGGAGACCGACGGCTGGTTCTTCCGCCCGATGGTCCTGAGCGGTGTGCCTCTGGACGCGCGCTGCATGCAGGCGGAGACCTTCGGGCCCCTCCTCCCGATCGCGACCTTCACGACGGAGGACGAGGCGATGGCGATCGCGAACGACGTGGACGCCGGCCTCGCCGCGTACGTGTTCACCGCGGACGGCGCGCGCGCCGAGCGCGTCGCGCGAGGGCTGCGCTTCGGGCACGTCGGCCTCGGCACCGCGACCGGCCCCACCCCCGAGGCGCCGTTCGGCGGGATGGGCGCGTCCGGCTACGGCCGCGAAGGCGGGCTCGAGGGGCTGATGGAGTACGTCGAGATCCAGACCGTCCCGAGCTCGTGAGCAGCTCGAGGCCTGTCGATCAATCGCCTTCGGCGATTTCTCTCCGGCGAGGGGCAAGCCCCGTACCGCTCCCCGCTGAGATCCTCCGACGCTTCGCGTCGTCGGGACTCGAGGCCTGTCGATCAATCGCCTCCGGCGATTTCTCTCCGGCGAGGGGCAAGCCCCTCGCGCTCCCCACTGAGATCCCTCGGTCGCTTCGCGCCCTCGGGACTCAGCCCAGGCGCTGTCCGAGGGCGAAAGGCGCGCGGACCTGGAGCACGGAGTCGACGCCGCACGAGCGGTAGTCCGCGCCGTTGGCGGTCCCCGAGACGCGGTTGTTGCAGCACAGCACGAGCTCGTCGCGCGCGTCCATCGAGACGCAGTCGATGTTGGGCTTCACCGACTCGAAGTCGCGCGTGGTGCCGATCCTCCGGAACAGCCCGAGGCGGCTCGCGCCCACCCACAGCTGCCCCTGCCACTTGGCGACGCACGCGACCTCGCCCGGCGTCGCCACGCCCGGGATCGTCCCGATCGGCAGCATCCCCGCCGCCGAGCCCTCGAGCACCGAGCCCTGCGCGGTGGTCGCGTACACCTCGTCGGGGCCCGCGACCCAGAGCGAGTTGACGAGCTCGTCCTGCCGGCTCGGCAGCTGCGTCCAGCGGCCCCCGTCCCATCGCGCCACGACCCCTCGCGGGCCCGCGACCCAGAGGTTGTCCTCGGCGGTGCCGTGCATCGCCATCACGTGGAAGCCCGGCGCCGTCATCGGGCTCCACGCCTTGCCGTCCCAGCGGAAGAGGCTCGAGGCGGGGTACACCTGCCCCGCGCTCGCGCGAGGGTCGTGACCCCAGACGAACACGGCGCCGCCGTCGAGGCCGAAGACGCCGCGCAGGTGGTAGCCCTCGATGCGATCGTTCTCCCAGCTCGTGAGCACCTCGGGCGCCCAGATGTTGGGGTTCCGAACCACCCAGCCGTCGTGCCGCGTGATGAAGAGCGCCCCCGAGAGGCTGCACCAGGCCTTGGTGTACCAGGCGTTCGTGCCGTTGGTGACGCGGGTCGTGCCCTGGAATTCGGGCGAGTAGTCGTTGATCCCGACCCAGGTCTCGCCGTCGCCCGGTCGGTAGCCGGCGGCCGCGTCGTACCGCATCGCGAGGAAGGCACACCGCTTCATGCTCGGACCGCTGGCGCTGTAGTAGGCGACCGCGATCTCGATCGGGTCCTCGGCCTCTTCGAGCTCTTCTGCTTCGTCGACCATCGCGCCCTCGCTTCCGTGGCTCCGCAGCTCGTCCCGCGAGGTACCCGATGGTACCCGACGCGGCAAGATCGCCGCGCGCGCCTGCTAGTCCGCTGCCACCCCGCTCGAGCTGCCGCCGCTGGTCGTCGTCGGGGGCGGGAGGGAGCTGTGGTTGTTCTGAGGCTGCATGGGCGGGTACCCGCCCGTGTTCAGGCGCTGCTGGTGGAGGTAGTTCGCCTGCCACTCGCGGCACTCCGCGTGCGTCGGCTGGCCCGGCGGCGACTGCCCCGCCGTGGGGCCCGCGGCCGACGGTCGCGCCGGGTGCGGAGGCCGGCCCTCGAGCTGCCGCATGCGCGCGGCCGACGCCTCGGCCTTCTGCGCGTCGGTCATGTTGTTCCAGCTCGGGCACGACCCGTGCTCCGCCGCGTAGGCCGCGCGGGCGCGCTTCTGCGCGGCGCCCTTGCCGGGCCCGTACTTCTGCTCGAACTCCGAGCGCATCTTGCTCATGCCCTTGTTGAACTCGGCGACGATGCACGCGATCGCGAGCTTCTCGTCGTCGCTCAGGGCGTTGAAGTCGGTCGCCGGCGCGGTCGACGCGGCCGCGCCCGTGGCGGCGTAGGAGCCGCTGTCCGCCGCCGCGATCTGGCTCTGCGAGAAGCTGCGCTGGACGTCGCCCCCCTTCGCCTCGTTCTCGCGCGTCATCCGGAGCGAGCCGTCGGGGTTCGTCTCGTACTTCCAGCGGCTCCCCGTCACCGCGACGGCCGCCGACTGGGCGACGCCCTGCTCGATCTGAGCGTGCGTCATCGGGCCGTTGGGCTGCCCCTGCGCGAAGTCGATCTCGGTCTGACAGATCATCTGGTGCGGGCTGCCCGAGACGTTGGACTGCCCCGTGTGATCCATGCACGGAGCCGCGCGCCCGTCGTAGCCCGCCGTCCCGCTGTGCCCGTTGCCCGGCGGGTGGTTCTGGCAGACGTCGAAGCGACCGCTGGGCTGCCTGTAGAACGCGTCCTGGCTCATGTGGCCGGACTGCGCGTTGGCGTGGAGGAACGCCTCCGGCGTCGAGATGTCGCGCGCGATGTCCGAGGCGTGACACCGGCAGGGGGTCCCCCCCGAGCACGGCGGGACGTGCGCGTCGGGGGTGCCGCCCCGAGCCTCCGCTTCCTTGCGCGCGTCCGCGCCGAGGGTGTCCCGCGCCTGGCGCTGGGACTCGTTGACCGACTTGTAGCTCCCGAAGCCGTCGGGATCGATCCCGCACGCGGCGAGCGCCTTCGCGCAGGCCGCCGCCGACATGTCCATGCCGCCAGCCTTGATCAGGCTCATCGGCGTGTGAGGGGCCGGGGTGGGCGCGGAGCTCACCGGCCGACTCTATCCCGGACCCCGACGGCGCGCATCCGCTACCGAGGGGCGTTGGCCTGACGGAGGATCGATTCCAGGAACGGGATCTTCGCGGCGGCGTACGCCGCCTCGGTGACGCCCTCGCGCGCGGCGATCTCGAGCTTGAAGGCGCCGTACGCGTCCGCGAGGGTGCGGTGCGTCCGGAGGTAGTCGCGGACGAGCAGCGCGTCGGTCGCGAAGGGGTCGTGCTCGTCGACGAGGAAGAGGCGGACGGAGCGCTCCCCCTCGTACCGCCAGGTCGGGGGGACGTAGGGGTCCTCCGAGCGCGCCTCGGGCGAGTAGCCGATCGAGCGCAGGACGGCGCCGAGCCCCTCGCGGTGCGCGTCGTCGGACACGAAGGCCAGCATGTCGATGGTCCGCCGGGCCGCCAGCCACGGGACGGCGGTGCCGCCGACGTGCTCGGTTCGGCCGAGGGCTCGCTTCGCGTGCAGGGCGATCCGGACGACCTCCCGCGCGTACTGCTCGGCCCACGCCAGGTCGGGTTCGAGCACACGGATCATGCGGCCCGACTATAGAGCAAGCGCCCCTCGCTCTGTGGCAGCATCGGCGGCGATGAACGCGCCCGGCGAAGCGGACCTGCGAGCGCTGATCCTGCGAGCGGACGAGGCGATCGTGGGGCTGCGCGCGATCACCGACGCGGCGGTCCGAGCCGACGTCGCCGAGCGAGCGCTCGGCGCGGTGAACGCGGCGCTCTACGACGCGATGGCCGCGCGCGCGAGCTGGGCGGACTTCCGCGACGCGACCGACCGCGCGCGCGCGGGCTGCGCGGAGGCCCTCGCCGGGTTGCAGGAGACGGAGAGCGACGACCCGCGGGTCGCGCAGACGCTGCACCGCATCGCGTGGCTTTTGCGCGAGCTCGCGCACGTGCGGCCGCCCGTCACCGACGAGCCCGGCCCCATCCCGCCGCCCGAGGTCCCGCTGCGCGCGACGCTCGCGCGGCCGCGCTTGCTCTGTCCGCCCCGTCGCTCGATCGCGGCGGCGGTGCCCTTGGCGGAGCGCGAGCCGCTCGAGGCGCCCGCGCCGCCCACCGCGCCGCCGATGCCGCTCGCGCCAGGCGCGGCGAGCGCCGAGGCGGTGCTCGCGCGCGCCCTCGCCGCGGCCGCCGCCCCCGCCGAGCCGCCGCCCCCGGAGCCCGACCCCGAGCCGGTGGTCGTCACGTCCCCCGACGATCTGCTCTTCGGAGAGGCCATCTCGGAGGAGGCCCTCCAGGCCCGCCGAACCCGTGACCTGGCCGAGGAGCTCGGCGCGATGGGGCGGATGCGGCGCCACGACGACGCGCTGCCCTGGAAGCACGGCGAGGAGACGGAGCGCAGGCTCCTGACCCGCGTCGACGCGCTCGTCGCGATCGGGTCCTCGGCGTTCGTGGAGATGGTGCGCATGCTCGAGGAGCGCCCCCTCGCGGACCCCGAGCTCGCGTGGGCGCTGTTGATGGTGCTCGGCAGCGTCGGGGGCGCGGACACCGCCGCGGCGCTGCGCCGCACCCTGCTCGCGCTCGAGCTCGACGACCCGGACGTCGAGGACTACCCGGACGTGATCGCGGACGCGCTCGCGCACGCGCCGCACCCCGGCGTGCGGGCGGTGCTCGCGCCGTGGCTCGAGAGCCCGGAGCCCCACCGCCGCCGGGTCGCGCACGCCGCGCTCGGCATGCGGCGCGAGCTGTCCCTCGAGGAGGCGGTGCGCGGCGCGAACGACACGACCGTCGAGGTCGCCGTCAGCTGCGTGCGCGCGATCGGCTCGATGGAGGGCCCCGTCGCCGCCGGTCTGCTGTACGGACCGCTCGCGGACGCGCGCCCGCAGGTGGCGCGGGCCGCGATGATCTGCGCCGTGCAGCACCGCTACGAGGTCGGGCTCCGGGCGGCGATCCATCGCTGCGAGACGGGGCTCGCCTCCGAGGCGGGCGCGGCGATGATCGTGGCGATCGGCGGTGACCACCCCCGCGGACGTCAGATCCTGCTCGACGCGGCCACGCGCGAGGCCACCCCCGTGACGATGCGCGCGCTCGGCTGGTACGGGGACGTCGCCGCGTTCGAAGCGCTCGTGAACGGGCTCGACGCCGACGAGGACACCGCGCGCGCCGCGTGGTCGTCGCTCGAGCGGATCACGGGGGCCGAGCTGCTCGCCGACGACGTCGAGCCCGAGTACGAGGAGGACGATCGACCGTTCCTCCGAAAACGGTCGACGCCGACGGTCTTCCCCTTCTCCGAGGGCTGCGCGGACCCCGAGGCCTGGCGCGCCTGGTGGAAGGCGCACGGGCCCCTCGCGCGCGCGGACGTGCGCTACCGCTTCGGCCGCCCGTGGGCGCCCACCGACTCGATCGCCGAGATGCGCGCCCCGGTCTCGACCCAGGCGATCCGGCTCTACGACCACCTGGACCTGTGCGCGCGCACCGGCGGGCGCGTCCCCTTCGAGCCGCACGCCTTCTTGTCACGGCAGCACGCCCTGCTCGGGCTGTGGGACACGCACGTCGGGTCGGTCGACGCGGGCCTCGGCCGCTGGCCGACCCGCTACGTCGGCTGACGCGCCCTGCGGCCGGCTCACTCCGTCGCGTCGTCGTCGAAGTCGATGTCCGGGGGGTCCGGCAGCTCGAAGCCGTCGTCCTCGTCGTCGTCCTGCTCGGCCGGCTCGTCCTCGTAGGGGGCGAACGTCGGGGGTCGATCGACGGCGAGCTCCACGAAATCCGCGAGCGGGATCTCGACGAAGCGGACCAGCTCGTCGCTGCCGAGGATGCGCAACGGGGATTGCACGACGACACCGTCGCCGGTGGGGACCAGCGCGTCGGCGCAGACGTCGAAGTGCCTCGGCACGGTCACGCCGTCCTCGTAGCCGTGGAGCCCCAGCTCCCCGCAGCCGAGCCAGATCGCGCCGCCGTGGACCAGCACGCTCTTGGGGGCGAACGCCGGGTCCGGCAGGGGCAGGAGCTCGTCGGCCGAGCCGCCCATGAGCATCGCGGCGGGCCCGCACGCGAAGACCCGCTCCTCGCTCTGGACGTGGACGCTCCAGAACGCGCGCCTCGTCGGCACCTCCAGCTCGCTCCACCCCGCGCCATCCCATCGGGAGACGAGGCCGTCGGCGCCGACCGCGAACACCAGCTCGGGGTGCGCCCCGTGCATGGCCAGCACCTGCGCCCGCATCGGGCTCGACTCGAACTTGGCGCCGTCCCAGCGCGACACGAAGTGCTGACCGCGCTCGCTGCCCCACACGAAGACGTTCGCGTCGTCGACGCCCCAGATCCCGCCGAGCGATCCCGGGAAGGTCGTCGGGTGCCACTCGCCGCCGTCGGCGCCGCGCCACAGCACGCGCCCGTCCGTGTGCGTGGCCCAGATCGCGCGCTGCGGCGACATCCACACCCCGGTGACCCAGCCCGGGAGCGTGAGCAGCGCCTCGAGCTTCCCGCCCCGCGCGCTCGCCACCCAGCTCTCCATGTGCTCCAGCTCGAGGCCTGCCTCTCGATCGAAGCGGTAGGCGAGGACCGCCACGTCGCCCCGAGCCACTCCGCTGACGCCTCCGAAGCGATGGTCGAGCCGCATCCCCGCCACCCTACATCAGCCGATGACCGGCGCACGTCGGGCTCGTCCGACCGCCGCGACTCTGCGCATAATGCGCCGAATGCTCCCGCCCCCCGAGCTGCGCGCCAAGGGCCTCGACGCGATCGCCGACATGGTCCCGATGCTCGACGTCGACGGAAGCATCCAGCTCGTCGTGCTGGTCAAGCTCCGGGTCCAGGTCGACCGGTTCGGCCGCACGCGGCGGACCGAGGGGGCGGAGATCCACAGGGCCGACGTGCCGCACGATCCCGACGCGCCCGAGTCGAGCAGCATCCGGTTCCCGTGCGATCTGTGCCTGAGGAAGCCGGGCACGGACGTGATCGTCGTGGGCCACGCCCGGCCGACGAAGCCCGGCACCACCGCGATGGACGTCCTGGTCCGCGTCGGCCCCGTCCAGAAGGCGCTGCGCGTGTTCGGCCCGCGCTACTGGCGCCGCGGCGTCACCGGCCTGACGCCGAGCGCGCCCGAGCCGATCGAGGCGGTCCCCCTCACGTGGGAGCTCGCCTTCGGTGGCTTCGACAGCGGCGACGGCAAGCTCCTCGAGGAGCCGCGCAACCCCGTCGGTCGCGGGCTGAAGGTCGACGTCGAGGAGCTCGTGGACCAGCTCACGCCGCAGATCGAGGATCCCGACGACCTGCTGTCGACGCACCGGAGCCGCCCGCGCCCCGCCGGCGTGGGCGCCCTCGGGCGTCACTGGGTCCCGCGTCGCGGCTTCGCCGGGACGTACGACGAGGAGTGGAAGACGACCCACATGCCGCTGCCGCCGATCGACTTCGACGACCGCTTCAACCAGTGCGCGACCCCCGAGCTCATCGTCCCCGGGCACCTCCGGGGTGGGGAGCCGGTGCAGCTGCTGGGGGTCACCGCGCGTGGGGCCGCGGAGCTCGAGCTGCCCCGCCCGGTGTGGTTCGTCGGCGCCCGCGTGGACGGACGCCTGGTCGAGCACCCGCCGGTGCTCGACACGATCGTGATCGAGACCGACGACCTCTGGATCGACATGACCTGGCGCAGCCGGATCCCGCTACCGCGCCCGGCACGTCGGCTCGAGTACGTGCAAGTCCACGAGAAGCGGGCCGTCTGACGTGACGCGAACGAGCCAAGTCCCGCCGGTCGCTCTGTACGGCGAAGACGCCCCCGAGCTGTGCAACCCCGTCCTCTGGAACGGCCTGGCGACGTCCGCCTATCACGCGTGGGCCTTCTGGCGCGCCGAGCAGGTCGCGCTCGCGCCGTCGCCGTTCCGCGCGCAGAACGACATCCGGATCGTGATGGGCATGATCCGCTCGCTGCCCCCGCGGAGCGTGGGCGCCGAGCGGCTCGCGGCGATCCTCCGGCGCCTGCTCGACGGCGCCCTCGCCCCGCTCGCCGGCGTGGCCGCGCGGCCCCGGATCCTGCTCGCGCTCGGGCTCCCCGAACGGATGGGCGACGAGCACGGTGAGCTCCGCTTCCAGCGAGAGCGCTCGCGCCTCGTCGCGGAGGCGTTCCAGCACCTCGAGGCGCGGGCGGCGGAGGTCGAGGTGGAGGCCGTGCCCACGGGCCACGCCTCCTTCGCCGAGTGCATCGAGCGCGCGGCCCAGGGGATCCGAGCGGGGCGGACGGACGTCGCCCTGGTCGGCGGGATCGACACCGGATACGACCCCGAGGTGGTGCAGAAGGCGCTCGACGAGGGGCGGATCTACGACGGCGCCAACCTCGACGGGTTCTGCCCCGGCGAAGGCGGGGCGATGTGGCTCATGATGCCGCGGGGCAGCGCCGCCCGGCTCGGCCTCCCCGCGACGCGCGTCGAGGGCCTCGCCCGGACGCTCGAGCGAGCGCACTCGTACACCGACGCGCCCTGCCGAGCCGAGGGCCTGACCGCCGCCGCGAACGCGCTGACCATGCCGCTGCGCAAGAGCGGGCGAACCCTCGACCTCTGGCTGCACGACGTCACGAGCGAGGTCTATCGGGTGCACGAGATGAACCTCGCGTGGCCGCGCGCGGCCCACGACGTGATGAGCCCGAAGGGGACGATCCAGTCGCTGCACCCAGCGTTCGGGGACCTCGGGGCGGCGTTCGGGGCGACCGCCGCGGCCCTCGCCGCGGAGGCGTTCTCGCGCGGCGACCCGGCGACCGAGCGGTGCATCATCACCGCGTCGAGCCCCCACGAGCAGCGGGCGGCCATCCTGCTGAGGCCAGGCCGATGACCACCCACTTCAAGCTCGCCCCCCTCGAGTTCCCGGGGGACCTCCACCCGACCGCGGCCCGCGTCGAGCTCGGGCTCACGCTCTACCTCGACGACCCGGGGCACTGGGCGCGCGACGCGGCTCCCCGCCTCGCCGCGACCCTGATCGAGTACGCGCCCGCGGGCGCGCTGAAGTGGTTCACGACGTCGACCTCGGGGACCTGGCGGCGCGTCGGCGACGCCGAGGGCCTGCGGCAGGTGCACGAGGGCTTCGCCACGCAAGGCCACCGGCTCGGGACCCACCTCCGCCACGGCTTCTACTTCCAGCTCGCGGACGATCCGGGCGCTCCGTCGAGCGGCTTCTTCTATCGGGAGATCGACCCGAGCCGCACCGACCGGGTCTCGGTCCTCGAGCTCACCCTGCCCATCGATTCCGACCCGGGGCTGCTCTTCCAGCTCGCGATGGAGGCGAGCGCGCTCGGGCCGTTCTGGAGCGGCGTCGGCGGCTACGCCCTCCGATCGAACTGGCAGACGCGGAGGGTCGCGATGACCCACGCGTACAAGTGGTGCGGGCGATGGTGGGGGATCGACATCCAGGATCCGGACGAGATGGCCTGGTTCGCGCGGGCCGGCCTCCCGGGGACGGGGTGGCTGACCCTCGTCGGCGCTCCTCTGGTGGCGCGGCTGGAGATCGCCCCCGAGCAGCTCCAGGGCTGGCCCGAAGGGATCATCGCCCTCCCCCGCCCTCACGGGACCCTGATCCGGGCTGGCGAGGCGCCGACCGAGGGCGACCTCAACCGCTTCGCGTTCCCGGAGGCCTACGCCGCGGTGGCCCGCCGCCTCGCGCCGTTCTTCGTGCCGGAGCCGCCCGAGCTGTGGGGGCTCTTCGGGGGCCGCGAGCAGACGGCGGTGTGGATGCGGCGCCTCGTCGACCCGGAGGCGTGGGGGGCGCGGGAAGCATGAACCTCGCATCGCCGCTTTACCGACCGATCGGCCCGATCCATCATGAGCGTTCTCGCTAGCGCATGGGGATCGAGAGCAGAGTCTTCCTCGAGAGTCTCGGCGCCTATGCCAGCGCCGCACGGATCCACGCGCGCGGCGCGCTGAGCGCCCCCTTCGACGTCGAGGCCCTGTTCTACCTCGACGACGGCGAGCTCGACCTCGACTCGCTGCTGTGGACGAACGCGGTGGCGTTCATCACCAACGAGGAGCGCGGGTCGGCGCAGCTCTTCCACGGGGTCATCGAGGAGGCCGACTACCTCCGACAGACGCACGTCGGTCACCTGTACCGCGTGAGGCTGCGGCCGCGCGTGCACGAGCTCGCGTACCGCGTCCGCACCCGCATCTTCCAGAACCTGACCGCCGTCGAGATCGTCCAGCAGGTGCTGCGCGACGCGGGCGTGCCCGACGACGCGGTGCAGTGGGACCTCGCGAACCAGTACGACCCGCGCGAGTACTGCACGCAGTGGAACGAGTCGGAGCTCGCCTTCGTCAGCCGTCTCCTCGAGGACGAGGGCATCTTCTACTGGTTCGATCACGCCGAGGACGGCCACGTGATGCGGATGGCGGACACCGCCGACGCGCACGAGGCGATCGAGGGCAACCCCGTGCTGCCGATGGCGGCGCGGCTCGATCCGATGACCGAGCAGGTCACCGACGTCACCTGGACCGCGCGCGTCACGAGCGACGTCCACACCACCCGCGACTGGAACTGGGGCACGCCGGCGCAGCCCATGCAGTCGATGCGCGAGTCCGACGGGTCGGTGGCGCTCGAGCGCTACGAGTACCCGGGCCACTTCGTCACCCAGGCCGAGGGCGACGCGCGCGCCAGCGATCGCGTCGCGGCGCAGCTCGTCGATCGCTACTGCGTGACGGGCCGCGCGAGCGCCTGGGCCCTCGTCGCCGGTCGCTACTTCGCGCTCGTCAACGCGCGCCCGGACTACCTCGTCGGCGAGTACGTGCTCACCAGCGTCGAGCACCGCTTCGAGCACGGGCGCCCCGCGAACGGCTCGCCCGCGACGGAAGCGCAGTACGTGTCGAGCTTCACCGCGATGCCGCGGGACCTCGCGTACAAGCCCCCGCGCTCGACCCCGCGACCCAAGGTCTACGGCGTCGAGAGCGCGGTGGTGACGGGGCCGCCCGGCGAGGAGATCCACGTCGACGCGTTCGGGCGCATCAAGGTGCGCTTCTACTGGGATCGCGAGCACCCCGTCGACGACACCGCGTCGTGCTGGATCCGCGTCCAGCAGCTCAACAACGCCGGCACGATGATCCTCCCCCGCGTCGGGTGGGAGATGGGGATCGTGTTCCTCGACGGCGACCCGGATCGGCCCGTCGCGATCCACAAGACCTACAACCGCGAGGAGATGCCCCCCTACGAGCTGCCCGCGAACAAGACGCAAGGCTCGTTGCGCTCGTCGTCGTCGCCGGGGGGCGGCGGCACGAACGAGATCCGGATGCAGGACGGCAACGGCGGCATGGAGCTGTTCATGCACGCCCAGAAGGACTACTCGGAGCGGGTCGGCAACGACCGCGTCGAGCAGGTCACCTGCGACGTCACCGAGCAGACGGGCACCGAGCTCGAGACCAGCGTGAAGGGCGCCGAGGACGTGTCGGTCGGCGCCGACCAGTCCGTGACCGTGGCGGGCGGACAGAACGACGACACCGGCGGCAGCGTCACGCTCTCCATCGGCGCCAAGGACGACATCGGCGTCACCGGCAACCACACGCGCGCCAACGACGGCAGCCGCAGCGACACGATCGGCGCGGCGCAGCTCGTCTTGGCCAACCGCATCGCGCACACCGCCAACGGCAACTGGGACCGGACCGTCACCGCGGTGCAGCTCCTGCTCGCGGTCGAGGACATCACCGACGCGACCGGCGGCACCAAGACCGAGCTCATCGCCGGGGCGAAGATCGAGAAGATCGGCGGCGCGAAGTCCGAGAACATGGGGGCGGCGAAGGCGCTCACCGCCGGCGCGATCAAGGAGTCGACGAGCGGTGACATCGCGATCGCCGGCGCGGCGCTCAGCATCGCCGCGGGCGGCCCCATCCAGATCGGCGCGGGCGGCGCGTTCTCCTTCGCGGGCAAGAACGTCACCTGGACCTCGCCGGCGAGCGCCACGCTGAAGGCCGGCGGCTGCGAGCTCAAGCTCTCGGGCGGCACGCTCAACGTCGCGGGCAAGAAGCTCAGCGTGTCCGGGACGGCGCAGGTCACGCTCAAGGGCACCGTCAAGTGGAAGAAGAAGGGCGGCAAGGGCGGCGGCGGCGGCGGCGGCGGCGGCAAGGGCGGCGCCGGGGGCGGCGCGGGCAAGGCCAGCAAGTCCAACAAGGGCAAGGGCGGCAAGGTCAAGAAGCCCACGAAGAAGGAGCAGCGCCTCGCCGCCTCGCCGGGCAACTCGCCCGAGCAGATCGCCGCCCGCAAGAAGGTCGCGGCGCACCACTACCAGACGTACGGCAAGAAGTACGACCGCAACACGGGTCAGGTCCGCAAGCTCAACGCCAGCGAGATGCAGTCCGAGCTCGCCTGCATCGACTACAACCAGCCCGTGATCGCCGGCCCGCCGCCGCCGATCCCGTCGACGCTCAGTCAGTACCAGGCGCCGGGCGGCCGACGCGGCGGCTACTTCGCGCCCCCCGGCACCTCGCCGAGCGCGCTCGGCATCGGCGCCAACGGCACCGACTACTCGCAGAACCCGCCCGCGGTCGTGCCCAAGACGAGCAGCGACTACCAGATGTCTCCGCAGACGCACTACCTGCAGTCGACCGCGGCGCCGTGCAACGACACCTGGTCGACGAAGGGCACCCCGCAGCCCGCCGCCGGCGGCGGCACGCAGTACTACGTGGGCAACGGCTACCACGCGAACCACCCGCAAGTGAAACCCCTCTGATCGGAAGCCATGTCGATCGTTCAGCACCGCTTCATCCAAAACCGTGACGACTTCTTCCGCGTGCTCGCCGAGGAGCTCGTGCGGGCGCAGCGGTTCGAAGCCGAGGTGCCGGGGCTGCCGCTCTTCTCCAGCCTGCGGCGCCAGCTCGAGGCGATCACGCAGTGGACCGCGGACGGGCGCCAGCCCACGAAGGACGAGCGCCGATCGATCCAGATGGGGCCCCTCATCGTGCGCGAGCTGAACCCCGCGCCGACCGACGAGCTCGAGGACTTCGGGTCGCGCATCCAGGAGCTCGAATTCTATTTGAAGCACTGGCGAGACGACGCCGGCTGGCAGTCGCTCGACGACGGCGACTACGAGATCTTCTTCCCGGACGATCACGCGCCATGAAGGGCACGCCACGATGACGACGGACTCCGACCTCACGATCGAGTGCGAGGTGTCGATCGACGGGATCCCGCCCGGGGTGCTCGTGCCCCGCGACGTCTCGATCCGCGAGGCGGTCTTCGAGTGCACTCGGATCGACGCCGTGATCGAGAGCGTGCGGCCGGTCGAGCTCGAGGCGATGATCGGCGCGCACGCCGAGGTCCGACTGGTCCAGAGCGGCGAGGAGCGCTCGCTGCATGGCGTCATCGTGGCGGCCACCCTCGACCAGCCGCGCGAGGACGAGGAGTCCTTCCTGCTGACCGTCGAGATCCGGCCGCGGCTCTACCTGCTGAAGCTCGGGCGCGACCACCGGATCTTCAAGGACAAGAACCTCCAGGAGATCGTGCTCGAGGTGCTCGAGGGCGCGGGGCTGTCCGGCGACGACGTCGCGTGGAACGCGAACGGCGACTTCCCCACCCGGCCCCACGTCGTGCAGTACGGCGAGAGCGACTACGACTTCATCACGCGGCTGCTCTTCGCGGACGGCGTCGGCTTCCTCATCCACCACGACCTCGATCAGGAGGTCGTGCAGTTCTTCGACGACGGCTCGATGTTCGAGCCGATCGACGGCCCCTCCCAGCTCACCTTGGTGGACGAGGTCGGCGTCGGCGCCTCCACCGCGGTCGCGCTGAGCCTCCGCGCGCGGGTCGGCAGCGACCAGGTGATGCTCCGCGACTACGACCCGGAGAAGCCCGCCGCCGACCTCTCGTGCATGAACGCGATCGACGACGCGGTCGGCCTCGAGCAGTACGTGCACCCGGGCGGCTACCTCGAGATGTCGCCGGGCGAGCAGCGCGCCGAGCGGCTCCTCCAGCGCCTGCGCATGCGGAGCCGCGTCGCCACCGGTCGCACCATCAACCCGCTGATCGGCGCGGGGCGCTGGGTCGAGCTCGCGAGCCCGGAGGGTCGCGGGGATCGCAACGATCAGTGGCTGGTGCTCGAGGTCGAGCACCGCCTCCGCCCTCACCCGACGCCGATCGTGGAGACGCGCTTCGAAGCGATCCCGCTCGCCGTCGACTACCGGCCCCAGGCCGCGCCGAGCCCGCCCCGGACCTCGATGCAGCTCGCGTTCACGACGACGAGCTCGCCGAGCGAGGACATCCAGTGCGACGACCTCGGGCGGGTGCACGCGTACTTCCCGTGGGACCGCCGGGACGTCCGCGACCACACCGCCTCGGTCGGCATGCGGGTGGGTCAGCTCGCCCTCCCCGGGTCGATGCTGATCCCGCGGAACGGCTTCGAGCTGGTCATCCATCACGAGCTCGGCGACCTCGATCGGCCCACCGTCGTCTCGCACCTGTACAACGGCGAGCAGCGCCCCCCGTACGCGCTGCCCGAGGGCATGCTGCGCAGCTCGTTCCAGACGGGCACCACCTCGCAGGGCGGCGGCGCGAACGAGCTCCGCTTCGAGGACACCGCGGGCGCCGAGGGGATCCTGCTCAACGCCTCCAAGGACTGGACGGTCGACGTGGGCGACACCTCGACCACCGCGGTGGGGGTGAACGAGACCCTCGAGATCGGCGTCAACCGGTCGCTCTCGATCGGCACCGCCTACACCCAGAACGTCGAGGGCGCGCGCAGCGTGACGGTCGGCGCGAACCAGAAGGTGAACGTCGGCGCCAACCTCAGCGAGAGCGTCGGCGGCGACTACACGACGACCATCGGCGGCATGCGCATGGCGATGATCGGCGGTGACCTGCTCGAGAACACGACCGGCGACTGCACTCGGACCATCGGCGCGGTGCAGGTCCACGTCGGCATCAACGGCGTCGGCCGGACGATCGGCGGCTCGGCCACGACGACGGTGCTCGGCGCGTGGATCGAGGGCGTCGGCCAGAGCCGGCTCGTGAGCGCCGCGAACTTCGTCGAGACCGTCGGCGGGGTGAAGATGGTCAAGGCCAAGACGGTCGCGATCACGTGCGGCGCCGGCTATGTGCAGACGGCCGCGGTGCACGACGTGAAGTGCGGAGGGAGCCGCACCGACACGGCGAGCGGGCTCTTGAGCCTCGCCGCCGCCGGCGGGATCAAGGTCAAGGCCGACAACATCGTGATCGGCGCGGACAGCTCGCTCACCGTGAAGGCCGGCGGCTGCTCCATCAGCCTCAAGTCGTCCGGCACGGTCGAGATCACCGCCAGCGGCAACCTCGATCTTCGCGGCGCCAAGGGCATCAACCAAGCCATCCACAAGTCGGGTCCGTAGCGATGGCGAACGGCGACCAAGTGGCGCTGAGCGCCGAGCTCTTCCTGCACGAGCACTCCGAGGTGGTCGTGGTCCACCGCGTGCGCGGCCACGAAGAGCTCTCGCGGGCGTTCTTCCTCGAGGTCGACTTCGAGACCTCGTACCTCGACGCCGACCCGCTGCGCGGGACCGACGTGCAGCTCTGGCTCAGCGAGGCGACCGGCGACGAGCGGCACTTCACGGGCATCGTCCACGCGGTGACGGTGAACGCGCTCGACGAGACCGAGAGCGGCGAGGACGAGCGCGTCCGCTGCCACGTGGTCATCGCCCCCAAGGCCTACCTGCTGAAGCACCGCCACGGCTTCCGCATCTTCCAGCGCAAGGACATCAAGGAGATCGCGCAGGAGCTCTTCGAGAACGCGGGCCTCGACCTCGCGCTGCTCGACGACTCCCCGCTCACCGGCTCGTACGAGAAGCGCGAGCTCTGCGTTCAGTACGACGAGTCGGAGTGGGACTTCCTCTGCCGCCTCCTCGAGGACGAGGGCATCTGGTTCACGTTCCGCCAGGAGGCGGACGCCGCGGTGCTCGAGCTCAACGACAACAGCCCGAGCGCGCCGATGGCCACGCCGGACGCGCTGACCCACCGCGACCCGCGGGACACCGCGGGCGAGGCGTGCGTCACCGACTGGCAGGAGCGACGCGCGGCGGCGGTCTCGATCACGACCTTGCGCGATCACGATCCGCTCCTGCCCTCGACCCCCTTGAACGAGCAGGCGACCGACGACGACGACCCCTTCGGCCGCGAGCACTACGAGTTCCCGGGCGGCTGGGTGCGCTTCTCCGGCGACGAGAAGATCGACCCGGGGCACCTCGCGACCCGCGCGCAGGTGCGGCTCGAGGAGGCGCGCGCGATGCGCCAGGTCGGGCGCGGCCTCGCGACGACGGCGACGCTCCTGCCAGGCCGCCGCTTCGAGCTCATCGGCAGAGACTTCGCCTCCGGCGAGAAGCTGATCGTCGGGATCCGCTGGGACCTGCGCTTCCACGAGGAGCGGAGCGCCGACCAGGAGCGCGTGCTCGGCATCGAGCTGACCACGATCCCGTCCGAGACGATGTTCCGCCCGGCGCGGACGACCCCGAAGCCGCGCATCTACGGGATGCAGACGGCGCGCGTCACCGGTCCCTCCGGCCAAGAGGTCCACACCGACGAGCACGGCCGCGTGAAGGTGCAGTTCCACTGGGATCGCCAGGGCGAGCTCGACGAGCGCTCGAGCTGCTGGATCCGCACCGGCCAGACGCACACCACCGGCTCGGTGATGGTCCCGCGGATGGGCTGGGAGGTCTTGGTCCAGTTCGAGGAGGGCGACCCCGATCGCCCCATCGTCCTGGGCAAGCTCTACAACCCGATCGATCCGCCGGCGTACGCGCTGCCCGCTCAGAAGACGGTCACCGGGATCCGCTCGGAGTCGTCGCCGGGACGCAGCGGCATCAACGAGGTGCGCTTCGACGACGTCGCCGGCAGCGAGCGCTTCGAGATCCGCGCGCAATACGACTTGCAGGCCGTCGCCGCGAACAACAAGACCCACTCGGTCACCACGCGGGCCGACCGCGCCGTCGGCGGCGATCGCAGCGCGACCATCGGCTCGAACGAGAGCATCTCCGTCGCGACCGACCACATGGCGAGCGTGATCGGCGACCACAACGTGACCGTCGGCGCGACGCGGGAGGTCAAGGTCTCCTCGGGGCTCGTGTCCGAGACCACTGGCTCCATGTCCAACACGGTCGGCGCGATGGAGATGATGATGGTGGGCAACCCCGTCGGCGCCATCGTCGAGCTCATCGCGGCCAAGGCGATCGGGGCGGTGGCGGGCAAGGCGGCGCAAGCCGTCGGGCGCGCGAACAGCGGCATGCTCGGGGCGGTCAACCGCGGCCTCACCGGGGCCCAGAAGGCCATGGGCCCGTTGGCCCAGTTCGCCGGCCCCGCGACCGCGCTGCTCGCGGGCGGCAACCCGACGGCCGCCGTGCTCGGGAACACCGCCGGGCAAGTGCTCGCGGCCGACAACGCGCTGTCGGCGTTGACCGGCATGGGGGTCGGGATGGCCACCAACGTCGGCGCGGGGATGCTCACCTCGACGGTGCACGACGCGCTCGCCGGCGGCGGCGGCGGCGGCGGCGGGGCTGGCGGCGGCGGCGGCGGAGCTGGCGGCGGCGGCGGCGGAGCTGGCGGCGGGGCTGGCGGCGGCGGCGGGGCTGGTGGCGGCGGCGGTGGCGGCGGCGGCGGTGGCGGCGGCGGTGGCGGCGGCGGCGGCAGCGGTCAGTGGACGACCGTCGTGGGCGGCAACATCACCGAGACGGTCGGGGCGCTCGGCATGATGGCGACCGCGCAGGGCATCAGCTTCGGCATCACCGGCTCGAACACGGAGACCGTGCTCGGCGCTCGGATCGAGGCGATCAAGATCGGCAAGGCCGAGAACGTGGGCGTCGCCAAGGCGGAGACCATCGCGGGGCTCTACTCGCTCAGCTCGGCGGCCGGGCTCACGGTCACCGCGAAGGCCGCGGTCGCGATCAACGTGGGCTCGCGCCTCAAGATGAGCATCGCCAAGGGGCACTCGCTGGCCTCCAAGGGCTCGGCCAAGGTCACCACCACGACCACGAAGCTCGAGGCCAAGACCATCACGCTCAAGTGCGGCGCGTCCGAGGTCGCGATCGACTCGGGCGGAGTGCAGATCAAGGGCCTCCAGATTACTTTCAAGGCGAGCGAGATCACCGTCGATCCGTCCGCCATCAAGCCGGGTTGAAAGGACGAACGTCATGAAGGTAGCCGCGCTGAGGAAGGCCGAGTCCGAGCCCGCCGTCCGCGAGATCCCCGACGCCGATCCGGTGGTCGGGATCGCGACGCTGCTCGCGCCCACCGACACGGGATGGCGCGTCCGGGTGGGGGCCCGCGAGCGCGACGCGAGCGTGGACGCGAGCGTGGATCCGCGCCTGCTGACGCGGTCCCACGAGTCGGGCGCGCGCGTCGTGATGGAGACCCAGGGCGGCCAGGCGACGATCGTGGGCGTGCTCCTCACCGCGCCGGCGCTGACGGTGGACCGCGACGGCGACGTCCACGCGAGCGTGCGCCGCTTCGTGGTCGAGGCCACCGACGAGGCGATGCTCAAGACGCGCCGCGCGATGGTCCGCCTCGGCGCGCGCGACATCGAGCACTACGCCGACGAGATCAAGACGAGGGCGCGGGACACCGTCCGGCTCCTCGGCGCCATCATTCGACTGAACTGACCCGGGAGAGCCTCATGGCCGTCGTGACCGCGTTGATGATGGATGTCGCTACCGAGAGCACGAGCCACGTGATGGCGCCGATGGCGCCCAACATGTGCATCACCCCGGCCGCGCCGAGCCCGCTGCCGCTGCCCTACCCGAACATCAGCGACAGCGGGAAGCTCGACCCCGGCTGCGAGAAGGTCGTCATCGGCAGCAGCAAGAAGTCGATGAACCTCAAGAGCAAGCTCGCGAAGGTCAAGGGCAACGAGGCCGGGACTCAGAAGGACATCACCACGATGCAGACGAACGGGACCGCGTGGGTCACCGTCGGCGCGTTCACGGTGCTGTTCGAAGGCGCGCCGGTCGCCTTCACGGGCTCGATCGGTTTCTCGAACTCGATGTAGCCGGGCCGCGCTCCCCGCGACGCCGAGGCGCCGCGGGGGGGCCGTGGCTCAGGGGCAGCTGAGCGCGGCGGCGGCGCCGGTCGGGTCGTAGCTCCCCGGGCCGTGGCCGTCGGCGTCCTGCATCCGACGGATCGAGCCGCCGCTGATCGCGCCCGCGCAGTCGCCGACCCAGTCGCCGTCGGCCTCGGCGGTCATCTTGCGGCTCGGCGTGTGCCCGCTGCCCCAGCACACGAAGTCGATCTGCGCGGCGGCGTCGCCGAAGGCGCCGGAGCTGTAGAACGCGACCTCGCCGCCCGCGTCGGTGTCCGCGAAGCCCGACGGCCAGGCGAACACGTGCCTGTCGTTGGCCGCGATCGTG
This sequence comes from Sandaracinaceae bacterium, assembly GCA_020633195.1. Classification (GTDB taxonomy): domain Bacteria; phylum Myxococcota_A; class Polyangia; order Polyangiales; family Sandaracinaceae; genus JACKEC01. Next base: position 111,945 of record JACKEC010000027.1, read on the forward strand.
ACGCCGGCCTCGATCGAGCTCAGCGACGGGTACGTGGGCCGCTGGCAGAAGACGTAGCCGGCCGTGCTGATCGGCGCCGCGGTGGGGTTGAAGACGGTGATGGAGGTGCCCGGGTCGATCTCCTCGATGACCAGGTCCGTCGCCGCGCAGACGCCGCTGCCAGTGCTGCCGCCCGCGTCCACGTCGCCCGCGTCCACGTCACCCGCGTCGACCCCGCCGCCCGCGTCCGTGCCCGGTCCCGCGTCGGTGCCGCCGGGGCCCGCGTCGGTGTCCACCATGCCCGAGTCGGTCCCGCTCGGCCCCGCGTCGGTCCCCGAGGGACCCGCGTCCGAGCCGCCGTTGTCGTCGCACCCCATCAACATCAGACCGAGGCAGCACGCAGAACGCAAAGTCATCTAATCCTCCTGCACCCCTCGATCCACGGGCTGCGGGTCGAGGCTGTGGACTCCGCCATCGTCGCCCAATTGACCACGATCATTCCACCCCCAACACCAGACGCGCCCGGCCGCGGCCGCGCAGGTGTGGCGATCGCCGACCCCCACCGAGGTGACCGGCGACGGGAGCCCGCGCACCGCCGAGGGCGCCGGCCGAAGCGCGAACGAGCCGTCGCCGAGCTGGCCGTGATCGTTCTTGCCCATGCAGAAGAGCGCGCCCGCCGCGTCGGTGACGCACAGGTGATCGATCGCGCCCGCCGCGAGCGCGCCGCCCGAGAACGGGATCACTCGTGGGCGGGTGAGCGGCTCGCCCGCGCCGCCCGGCTCCACGCCGTGGCACGTGACGGCGTCGGCGCTCAGCGCGCACACGTGGTCCGCGCCGACCGCCACGTCGTGAACCGCGTCGGCGCTGACCTCGTAGCCGCCGAAGCAGGCGAGGTGGTCGCGTCGATCGATCACGCAGGTGGTGTCGAACCCGGCGACCACGCGGCGCGCGTCGAGGTCGCGGCACGCCGGCGCGAGGACGTCGGCGGGTCCCGCGCCGGGCTCCGACTGACCGCTCCCGTTCCACCCCCAGCAGCACACCGCGCCGTCCGCGGTCCACGCGCACGCGTGCGCGAAGCCGACGGTGACGCCCACCGCGGGCGCGAGCCCCTCGACCCGCCGCGGCGTGGCGGAGTCGTCGAACGAGCCGTCCCCGAGCTGCCCCCGGTGGTTCTGCCCGAAGCACCAGACCGCCCCGTCGCGATCGAGCGCGCAGGTCGTCCCTCCGCCAGCCGCGACCCCGATCGGCGAGAGCGTCGCGAGGTCGACGCCGAGCTGCCCGTGGTCGTTCGACCCCCAGCACTGGAGCGCGCCATCCCAGAGACCACACCCGTGCTCGACCCCGACCGCGACGAGCGGGTCATCCCCCGGCCCCGCGCAGCCGCCGCCAAGAGGAGCGCCGAGCAGCGCGACGAGCATCCCGACGACGATCCAGCGAGGCACGCGCATCGAGCATAGCCGCCCCGACGCGCTCACGACTTCCGCGGCCGCGAATTCACGGGACGAACCCGACGAGAAAACCTCTTTGCCCCCTTGGCGCCCTCCGCGCGAAATTCCACGCCCCCGAGGCCGGTCGCGCGGGTTGGAACAACCCCTCCGGAAATGAGGTACAACCGCGCTCCATGGGATTCGCGGAGTACGACCGCTTCGATGGGCTCGGCCTCGCCGAGCTGGTCGCGCGCGGCGAGGTGAGCCCGACCGAGCTCCTCGACGAGGCGATCGAGCGGGCCGATCGCATCAACCCGCGCATCAACGCGATCGTCATCGAGATGTTCGACGAGGCGCGGCGACGCGTGGCGAAGGACGAGCTGGCGGGCCCCTACGCGGGCGTCCCGTTCCTCTTGAAGGACCTCGCGAGCGCGTACGCCGGGGTGAAGCTCCAGAGCGGCAGCCAGCTCTACCGGGGCTACCACCCCGCGCACCACTCCGAGCTGATCGAGCGCTACCTGCGGGCCGGCCTCGTCGTGTTCGGCAAGACCAACACGCCCGAGCTCGGGATCGTGCCGGTGACCGAGCCGGCGATCTACGGCGCGGCCCACAACCCGTGGCGGCACGGCCGCACCCCCGGCGGCTCGAGCGGCGGCGCGGCCGCGGCGGTGGCGGCGGGGATCGTCCCGATGGCGCACGGCGGCGACGGCGGCGGCTCGATCCGGATCCCCGCGGGCTGCTGCGGCCTCTTCGGGCTCAAGCCCTCCAAGTACCGGATGCCCGTGGGCCCCGACGAGCCGGAGCGCTTCTTCGGCTTCTCCGTCGAGCACGTGATCACCCGGAGCGTGCGCGACAGCGCCGCGATGCTCGACGCGACCGCCGGCGAGGAGGCCGGCTCGATCTACTTCCCGAGGCCCGCCGAAGGCTTCCTCGCGGCGCTCGACGAGCCGTTCGAGCGGCCGCTGCGGATCGCGTTCACGGACGAGCCGCTGCTGCCCGCGCCCAAGAACGTCGACGCGACGCGCGCCGTCGAGCGCGCGGCCAAGCTGTGCGAGGACCTCGGCCACCACGTCGAGCGCGCGCGCCCCCGCTTCGACGCCGCGGCCTTCGCCAAGGCGTTCTTCTACCACTTCGCGATCGGCGTCGCGGGCGAGCTCAAGTGGGCCGAGCGGCACCTGCACCGGCCGACGCGCGCGACGGACGTCGAGCAGCTCACGTGGGTGCTCGGCATGGCCGGGCGCTCCCTCGACGGCGGCGACGTCGTCGTGCAGCGGCGCATCCTGCACGTCGAGGCGGCCAAGATCGTCGCGTTCTTCGGCGACTACGACGTCCTGCTCACCCCGACGACGGGCACGCCGCCGCTCGAGCACGGCGCGCTGCTCCCGCAGGGCCTCGAGGCGAAGATGCAAGACGTCTTGGCGCTGACGGACACGCCCGCGCTCCTCAAGATCCCGGGCCTCCTCGATCGCGCGATCGCCCGCGCGTACGACTTCTCTCCGTACACGCCGCCCTTCAACGTGACGGGGCAGCCCTCCGCGAGCGTCCCGCTCCACTGGACCGACGACGGGCTCCCGCTCGGCTCGATGATCACCGCGCGGCCGGGGGACGAGAAGACGGTCCTGCGCCTCGCCCAGCAGCTCGAGGCGGCGCAGCCCTGGTTCGACCGACGCGCGCCGACGCACGCGTGATGGACGAGCTGTTCGCGTCGCTCTCGGCCCCGGACGACGGCGCGGCGCTCGCGGTCGGCGACGGGGCGCTGTCGCGACGCCAGCTCGCGCGCGCGTGCAAGGCCCACCTCGACGGGCTCGACGCCGCGCCCGGGGATCGCGTCGCGGTGTGGACCCACCCGACCCTCGCGACGCCCGTCGTCCTCGCCGCGCACGCGGCGGCGGGGATCGTCAGCGTGCCCCTGAACCCGAAGCTCGGCGCGACGGAGCTCGATCACATCCTGCGCGACGCGGCGCCGCGCCACGTCGTGGACCCGCGCGACGTGTCGGTCGCGACGGACGGCGCGGGTCGCGCGGGAGGGGGGGCCCTGCCGAGCGCGCCCGTCGACGACGCGCCGATGCTCGTGCTCTACACCTCGGGCACCACCGGCCCGCCCAAGGGCGCGGTGCTCACGCGGCGCAACGTCGCCTTCGATCTCGACGCGCTCGCCGACGCGTGGGGCTGGACCGCCGAGGACACCGTCGTGCACGCGCTGCCGCTGTTCCACGTGCACGGCCTCGTGCTCGGCCTCTTCGGCGCGCTCCGGGTGGGCGGCGCGCTCGCGTGGAGCGGGCGCTTCGAGCCCCTCGACGTCGCGCGCGCGCTCGACGCGCACCCGAGCGCCGTCCTGTTCGGGGTGCCGACGATGTACCACCGCCTCGCGGAGGCGGCCGAGGCGGACCCGACCATCGCGCGCAGCCTCGGCCGCGCGCGCCTGCTGATCAGCGGCTCGGCCGGCCTGCCGGTCCGCGAGCACCGGCGCATCGAGGCGCTGACGGGCCGCGGCGTGCTCGAGCGCTACGGCCTGACGGAGACCCTCATCGACTGCGGCGTCCGCGCCGACGGCGGGCCGCGCCCCGGCTCGGTCGGGCCGCCGCTCCGGGGCATCGAGCTGAAGCTCGTCGACGACGCGCGCGCCGTGATCGACGCGCACGACGACGCGACCCTCGGCGAGATCGCGGTGCGCGGACCGAACGTGTTCCCCGGCTACCTGAACCGCCCCGACGCGACCGCGAAGGTCGTCGACGACGAGGGCTGGTTCTACACCGGCGATCTCGCGACGCGCGCCGCCGACGGCTCGGTCCGGATCGTGGGTCGCCGCGCGACCGACCTCATCAAGACGGGCGGCTTCAAGGTCGGCGCGGGCGAGGTCGAGGCGGCGATCCTCGAGCACCCCGCGGTCCGCGAGGTCGCGGTGGTGGGGCTCCCCGACGACGACCTCGGCGAGCGCATCGTCGCGTTCGTCGTCGCGCGCGAGCCCGTCGAGGCCGACGCCCTCGTCGAGCGGGTCGCGACCGAGCTGACGCCGCACAAGCGACCCCGCGAGGTCCGCTTCGTCGACGCGCTGCCGCGCAACGCGATGGGCAAGGTCATGAAGCGTCAGCTCCACGAGCCCTGACGTGAGCACCGAACGCCGCCTCGATCCGTTCACCGGGCGCAGCGTGCTCGTCGCCCCCGGCCGCTTCGGCATCGGCGGCACCAAGCCCGGCGGCCTCCCCGAGCCGAGCGATCGCCGCTGCCCCTTCTGCCCCGGCCACGAGGCCGACACCGAGGCCACGCTCGCGCGCTGGCCGGCCGACGGTCCCTGGGGCGTGCGCGTCGTCGCCAACAAGTTCCCCGTCGTCGCGCCGGGCTTCGAGGGCGCCCCCGGGCGGCACGAGGTGATCGTCGAGTCGCCGGATCACGACGCGGACCTCGCCGACCTCGACGGCGCGCACCTCGAGGCGCTGCTGCGGATCTGGCGCGACCGCGTGCGCGCGCTCGAGGCCGACGAGGCGGTGGAGGCCGTGCTCCTGTTCCGCAACCGCGGCCGGCGCGCGGGCAGCTCGCAGCCCCACCCGCACGGGCAGATCGCGGCGACGGGCTGGGTGCCGTCGGAGGTCGCCCTGCGGTGGTCGCTGGCGCGCGCGCACCACGCGGCCCACGGCGAGACGCTCGGGGCGACCGAGCTGCGGCGGGAGATGGCGGGGCCGCGGCTCCTGCGCGCCGACGAGCGCGTCGCGAGCTTCTGCCCGTTCGCGCCGACCCGCCCCTTCGAGGTGCGCTTCGCGCCCCGCGTCGACGGCGCCTTCGTCGACGTATCGGACGCAACGCTCGTTGCGTTGGCGGAGCACCTCGGCGACGCCGCGCGCCGGCTGCGCGACCGCACGCGGGTGCGCGACTTCAACCTCGTGCTGCGCCTCCCGCCCGCGCGCGAGCGAGGGCCCGCCGCGACGTGGCACCTGGACCTGCTGCCGCGCACCGGCGGGGACGCGGGCTACGAGCTCGCGGGCGGCGAGATGATCGTCGTCGTCACTCCGGAGGCGGCGGCGGAGGCGCTCGCGGGATCGTCTGGGTGATGACCTCGCCGGGCTCGTCGCCCTGTCCGCGCAGCTCGAACCGGTTCGGCTCGGGCGAGCGCTCGAGCGGTCGACCCGTCTGCACGTCGAAGAGCTCGGGCTCGGCGAGGATCGCCTCGGGCTCGCCCGCGACGATGCGCGCCATCGCCCAGAGCATGCGCATCCGCGTTCGGGTCGCGGCGTCGCGGCGGAGGAACCGTTCGAACGCGGGCGTGGACGCCATCACCCAGGGGTTCGCGCTCGCGGCCACCCGCGACTGCCACGCCGCGTAATCGGCGAGGTCGCGGGGGTAGTCGGCGCCGAAGGCGCGGCGCGACGCGGGATCGCCCGCGAGGAGCTCCCACGCGTCGAGCGCGTCGGTCGCGGACCACCACACGTCGAACGTCGCGCCGTCGGTCGGGAGGTGATCGAGCGGCGCGAGGAGCTCGGAGAACATCGCGCCCGCGGTCAGGGCCTCGACCTCGAGCGTGTACCCGGTCGGGACCGGGTGCGCGACGAGCACGCCGAGCTCGCGCGCGGCCTGCGCGCGCACGTCCGCGTCGCCGCGCCAGAGGCAGAACGGGAGGAGCGTCGAGACGTCCTCCACCGCCGCGCTCCGGACCATCAGCGGGACCAGCGACCGACCGGCGGCGCGATCCTGCCCGAGCCGGAGGAGGTCGGTCGCGATCTCCACGCACTCCGCGGGCTCCGCGAAGTGAGCCTGCGCGGCGAGCAGGTGGCTCGCGCGGAGGTGGGCGATCAGCGGGATCTCCTGCGCGTCGGCGCCGTCCTCCACGGGGTAGTCGCCCCACGACCACGCGCGCCGCGTGCTCGCCCGGTAGCGCGCGAGCGCGTCGGCGTGGCGGTCGACGAGCGCCCGCAGCTCCGGCCGCGGCCGCGGGTCGCCCCCGAGGACCCGGGCGAGGTCGTCGAAGGGCGCCTCCTCGAGCTCCGCGAGCGGCCCGTCCATCGCCTCGACCTGGGCGTCGAAGGCGTTGCCGTCGACCGGCTCGCCGCGGAGCACCGGCCGCTCCCAGCGCTGCGCGTGGAAGTCCGTGATGGCGCGCTCGAGGGTCGCGCGCTGCTCGGCGCACCGCGCGCGTCGCGGCAAGGCGACGACGAGCCACGCCCCGACCGCCGCGAGCCCGAGCGTCACGACGGCGGCGGCGACCCCGATCCCGCGCGCCCTCGACGGGTTGGGCTTCATCGCCCGAGGATGCCACGCGCGGTGCTACCGTACGGCCCCCGCAAAGGACACCAACTCATGGCCGTGACCGATCATCAGCGCGTGGAGTGGAGCGACGCGCTCCGCTCGAACCTCGAGCCCCTCACCAGCCTGCACGGGATCGTGCAGGACCGCGTCGAGCGCCAGAAGGCGATCGGCAACGCCCTCGCCAAGGCCCTCGAGCTCGTGGAGCGGGAGCGCAGCGAGGCGGCCGGCGCGTTGTCGCAGCTGTCGGAGGCGAGCGAGGACGCCGTGCGCCGCGCGCGCCTCGTCGGGGTGAAGCTCGAGATGGCCTTCCTCGAGGGCGACATCACCGAGGACGCCTACCGCGCGACCCTCGCCGCCGCGTTCCCCGCCGGGTCGCAGTCCGTCGGCGCGACGCCCGCGCTCCGCTACGACGCGCTCAAGCGGATCGTCAGCGCGCTGGTGCAGTTCCCCGGCGCCGACCCGGGCGGCAAGCTCGGCGAGCTCGCGCACGCCGGCGCGAAGGCCATCGAGGACGCGAACCTCGCCGCGAAGCGCGAGCAGGAAGAGACGCAAGCGGCGCAAGAGGCGTTGTCCAACGCCCGCGTCGAGTTCGACCGCGCCTACCAGGCCACCAAGGAGATCATGAGCGGCCTGCTCCGCGACGCCGGGCGCCTCGACGAGCTCCGCGACATCTTCCCGGACATGTGAGGCAGGGCGCGGAGCGCCCCGCCTCACATCCCCGTGCCCGTGCCCGTGCCCGTGCCCGTGCCCGTGCCCGTGCCCGTGCCCGTGCCCGTGCCCGTGCCCGTGCCCGTGCCCGTGCCCGTGCCTGCCCCGACCCGAGCGCGCGTTGCCCGCGCCCGCCCCTGCGGTGAGCTCGACCCCAACGAGCGGCGCGACGCCGACTTCGGGCACGGGCAAGGGCACGGGCATGCGCGCTTCGCGCGCGGCACGGAATCAGGCTGCTTTCAGCAGCCTGATAGGACGACCCCGGCCGCTCGAGAGCGACCGGGGTCGATTGCGTTGGTGTGGAGGATGATGGGATGGAACGGACGAGGTCATCGCAGACCTCGTGCCAGCTCTCCCATCGCACGAACTCGGCTCGGCGCGCGTGTCAGCGTGTGCCGGAGCGGGGTCCGATCACCCCATCGCGGGCGCGCGGTCGCGCAAGTGTGACGCGATGAACAACGTGACGAGCGTCGCGGCCGAGCCGGCCACGAAGCCGAACGTGATCCCGATGAACAACATCCTCACCCCTCACTCGCGCCCGAACGGTCCCCACCGGGAGCGCGAAGTCGGCGACCGTGCCGGATCGAGGTGGCTCGGAGTAGATCCAGCGGTGAGGCTTCTCACGGGGCCGCGAGGCGCATGTCGCGGATCCGCCAGAAGAAGACGCCCTCGTCGATGTCGACCTGCGCGAGCCCGCAGCCCTGCTCGTCGACCCCGACGAGGTGCGTGACCACCGCGCGCTGCCCGACGAAGGGCTCCATCTCGGCGACCCAGTTGTCCTCGCCGCCGACGGGCCGGTGCGTGCCGAGCATCACCACCGCGCCGACCACGATCGGGCCGTAGTCCACGTCGTCGTCGGTCATCCCGCACATCTGCGGGATGCGCTCGTCGACCGGGGCCGCGCCAGCGGCGCCGCCGACGGGCCGGCCGTGATCGCTCGCGAGCCCGGGGCGATAGCCGACGGGGTCGTCGTCGGAGGCGCCGACCCGCAGGTCGCGCGCGCGCCAGAACCACTCGGCGCCGTCGACGTCGACGTTCACACCCGGGCAGCCCGCGGAGTCGGTCCCCGCGAGGCGGACCACCCGCGCGCTCCGGCCGACGAAGGGGGTCATCTCGCTCTGCCAGTTGTCGTCGCCCTCGACGGGGCGGTGGCGGCCGAGCACGACCTGCGCGCCCACGCGGATCCGGCCGTAGATGGCCGTCTCGTCCGTCAGCCCGCAGCGCTGCGGGACCTCCGACGCGCGTCGCCCGCGCGGCTCGACGGTCGGTCGCTCGGCGCCGATGTTCACGTCCCGTACGCGCCAGAACCAGCGGCCCCCGTCCACGTCGACGCGCACGCCGGGGCAGCCCCGCTCGTCGACCCCGCTGAGGCGCGTCACGCGGCCGATCCGCCCGAGGAAGCGGGTCATCCGATCGTCCCAGTTCGGATCGCCGCCCACGAAGCGGTGCCGCTGCACCACCACGATCGTGCCGACCTCGACCGGCCCGTAGTCGGCGGTCTCCGTCTCCTGACCGCACGGCTGCGGGCCCTCGCGCTGCGCCGCGGCGGGCGCCGCGAACGCGAGCACGGCGGCGATGGCGATCGTCCTCACCGACCCAAGGATACCCAAGCGCTCACGGCGCGCGACACGCGTCGTCGAGCGGATCCAGATCGCGGATGAACGTCGCGAAGCGACCGCGGACCTCGACGCGCTCGTCGAGCGCCGCGAGCTCGCCGACGATCGTCCCGCGCAGCGCGCCCCCGAGCTGCCGCTCGTAGTCCGTCAGCTCGACGTACCCGCGCGCCCCGCTCGTCGACGAGAGGCTCCCGCGGCGCGGCGTCGTGACCTCGAGGCGCGCGTCCGCGACGCCGAGCGGGATCCGCGCCGGCAGCTCCACGCGCGGCGGGATCGTCAGCTCGAGCGCGAAGCTCGGCTCCCGTTGGCCGACCGCCGCCGCGCCGATCGACTCGGCGAGGACCACGCGCGTCCGGCACCCAGCCACGGTCAGGCGGGCGCCGCGCGCCAGGTCGCCGCGGGCCCCATCGCCGGGCCTCAGCGTCTGCCCGTCGAGCTCGAGGGAGAGCTCGCTGGGCTCCCGCGCCGCGGGGCTCTCGCGCCGGTCCTCGCCGAGCGCGCTCCCGTAGCGCTCCACCTCGGCCTCGCAGCGCACGCGATCGTCGCCGCGCTCGGCGCCGCAGGCCTCGGCGTCCCCGCCCAGGACCGCGCGACAGCGGGCGCGCTCGGGCGCGGCCGCGGCCCGGCACAGATCCGCGTCCCGCGACGCCCAGGCCACGCACACCGCCTCGCGCCCCGGCGTCACGGGGTCCTCGGGGCACGCCGTCGGGCGGCCGTGGAAGATCGCGAGCCGCCGCCGGCACCCGCGGCGCGCCGTGCTCACGCCGAGCTCGTCGCAGCCCTCGACGGAGCCGTCCCGCACCGCGCGCATCGACGCGCAGACGTCGCCGAAGAACGCGTCGTAGCCGAGATCCGCGACGCCCTCGGCGACCTCCGTCGGCGTGCGCGCGCGCAGCGACGCGAGGCACGCGTCGACGTCCGTGAACCCCTCGATCGTGTCGCGCAGGCTCTGGATCTCGTCCGGCCACGCCGACGGCGCCGGAGGGGGCAACAGGTCTTGCATCTCCCGGAGCGCGGGATCCTCGTCGGGCGGCGGCGCGATCGCGCGCGACGGGTCCTCGCAGGCCGCGAGCCCGAGCAGCGAGAGCCCACACACCCAGACGCACCGCGAGGTCACGCCCGGAGGGTACCCCGAGGCGCAGCGCGGTCACGCGACCAGGCACGGGGGCGAGAACTCCGCGGAGCGGCCCTCGACCATCGTGATGTCGTCCCACGTGGAGATCTCGGACTCGACCGAGGCGCCCCGCAGCGGGCAGCGCACGAGCGCTTCGACGAGCGCGTCGGCGTCCGCGTAGCGGGCGTCGGGGTCGCGAGCGAGGCAGCGCATCACCACCGCCTCGAGGTGCGGCGGGATCCACGTGCTCGTGTGGAGCGACGGCTTCACCGGATCGAGCTTCACCTTCGCGCGCATCACCGTCGCGGCCTCGCCCTCGAAGGGTCGGACGCCGGCGAGCATGTGGTAGAGGACGACGCCGAGCGCGTAGACGTCGCTGCGCGCGTCGGCGGGCTCGCCGCGGACCAGCTCGGGCGCGATCGTCGCGGGGGTCCCGACCACCCAGCCGTCGCGCGTGAGCTGCGGGGACGAGTCCCGCGTCAGCCGCGCGAGCCCGAAGTCGAGCACCTTGATCGCGCTGACGCCGTCGCGGCGCGTGACGAAGAGGTTCTCCGGCTTGAGGTCGCGGTGGACGATCCCGGCGCGGTGCGCCTCGGCGACGCCCTGCGCGGCCTGGCGGATCCACTCCACCGCGCGCGCCGGATCGAGGCGGCCCATCCGCGACAGCGTCCCCGCGAGGTCCTCGCCGTCGAGCAGCTCCATCGCGTAGTAGAAGAGCCCGTCCTCGGTGACGCCGTAGTCGAACACCTGCACCGCGTTGGGGTGCGTGAGCTGCGACATCATCGACGCCTCGCGCTCGAACCGCGCGATCGCGTCGGGGCAGGCGCGCTTTTCGTGCGACAGGATCTTGATCGCGACCTCGCGCCCGAGCGCGTGGTGGTGCGCGCGCCACACCTCGCCCATGCCGCCCTCGCCGATCTTCTCGACGAGCCGGTAGCGCCCGAGCGTGCGGGTGCGGAAGACCTGGCGGCGCAGCGCCCACACGTGGTGGCCGCCGAGCAGCGCGAGGGCCGCGCCGCCGAGGAGGAACATCGCGTCGAGCGCGAAGCGACCCGCGACCGCGGAGTCCGAGAGCTGAGGGCCGAGCGTCCCGGTGAGGCCGCCGAGGAGCAGCGTCGTCGCGGGGTACGAGAGCGCCCCGAGCCCGATCGGCAGGAGCGCCCGCCGCCACGAGTCGCCGAGCAGCGCGGCGTGGCCGAGGAGGATGAGCATCACGCCCATCGCGAGGGGGCTCGCGAGCCCGCCGAGCTCGTGCGCCTGCACGCTGATCAGCGCGCAGAGGAGCGGCGTCACCGTCGCGTCGATCGCCCACACGGTCCGCGAGGGGACGTCACCGCGGAGCAGCAGCGTCCCGCCCGCGAGCGCGAACAGCCCGAGCGCGCGCGTGAGCAGGTAGACCCACACGCGGCCGCCGAGCGTGAACGCGACCCCGAGGTCCACGACGAGGAAAGCAGGCCACGCGACGATGGCGAGGCGCAGGGCCTGCTTGAAGCGGAGCACGCGCGCGTCGTGCTCGGAGGGGCGACCGAGTTGCACGCAGAGCGACTTTGCAATGGGGGTGCCCGACCCACGATCCGTGGGAAAGACTGGCTCGGGAGCGCGATCTGGCGACCGCGGTGACCGGTAGGTGGCTCCTCGGCCGTTCCAGTCCCCACCGAGCGCTGCGTCGAGTCCGCAGCGGGACGGCGACCGAGCCACCCCCGTGGGCAGCTGCTATCCTCGCCGTGTGATCCGGAACCCGCACGCCGTCCTGGTGCTCGCGCTCACCTTGATCGCGACCCCCGCCGCGGCGCAGACCGCGGGGCAGCTGTCGAACCCCGGAGGCCCCACGCCCTCGCGGCCGGCGCAGGCCACGCCGGCCACCCCGCCCGCGACGCCGCCCGCCGCGCCCAGCGACGACGTGCCGGCGCCGCCCGGCTCGGACGTCGCTCCGCCGGACGAGTTCGCCGACATCGACGACGCGGGCGGCGAGGACGCCGCGCCGAGCGAAGAGCGCATGCGCATGCTCGTGATCGACGCGGCGGTGTTCGGCGTCGACCCCGTGGTCGGCCGCGTGGCGAGCGCGCAGATGCGCGCAACGGGAGAGGCGCTCGGCTACGAGGTGCTCGCCCAGCCCGAGACCGTGGCGGCCGCGCAGCAGCTCCAGATGCCCTACCCGCCGACCCCCGCCGACCTGTGGCGCGTGTCGTGGGTCGCGCGCGTGCATCGCGGCGCGTTCGCGCGGATCTGGTCGCACGCCGGCCAGTACGTGATCGAGGTCAGCGTCGCCAGCCTCGACGGCTCCGGCCCGTTCTTCGCGCGCGGGACCGCGGGCTCGGACGACTTCCGGCAGTCCGTGGATCGCCTCCTCCGCACCGCGCTGCCCGCGCCGAGCGTGTGGACCGAGCAGCAGCGGCAGCCGCCCCCCGAAGAGGTCACGCCCGACCACCCCGTCGAGGAGCTCGACGACTTCGACGACAGCCCGCCGCCGCGCGAGACGCCCCCGGCCGAGCCCGAGCCGGAGCTGCGCCGCTTCTCGCTCGCGCTCCAGACCGAGGCCGCCTTCGGCGTCTCGAGCGACTTCTTCTACAACCACCTGATCGGGCTGCGCCTCGACTTCCGGATCACCCGGGACATCCTGCTCGGCGCGTACTTCTCCTACGCGAACGTCAACGCGCGCAACGGCCGCGCCGACAACATCTTCTTCATGCTGCAGTTCGAGGACCGCATCCGGCTCTCGAGCGACCTCGACCTCACCATCCCGCTGCGCGCGGCCGTCGGGTACCTGCCGTTCAACGGCCCCGTGATCCGCCTCGCGGCCGGCCTGAACTACGCGGTGAGCCCGGACTGGGAGATCGGCGCCGACCTGATCGTGCCGACGTTCTGGATCCTCGCCGACGGCGGCACCGCGGTGAGCCTCGACGTCGGCCTCGAGGTCTCGTACCGGTTCTGAGCGCGTGGGCGTGACCGTCTACGGGAGCAGCGGTCTCGCCGAGGTCATCGGCTACCTGCTCATCCTGTTCGTGGGGCCGCTCCTCGGCGCCGCGGTAAGCGCCATCGCCACGGCGGCCGTCACCACGCTCGCCGTGCTCAGCGCGGTCCACGGGCTCGGCCTCGGCATCGCGTTGGGCAGCCACCGGCTCGACCGAAGCGGCCACTGGATCGTGCGCCCCCTGCTCTTCAGCGCGGCCTTCGCGGTGCTCTCGATCGGGAGCCTGACCTCGAACGCGGTGCTGATCGTGGCCACGCTCATGGTGGAGGAGGTGTCCTGGTGGACGCTGGCCGCCCCGGCCTCCGCGCTCATCGTGCAGATCGCGTCCGGCGTGATCGCCGCGCTCTGGGCGATCGACCGCGTGGTGCGGCTCCTCGGCGACTACGCGTCGCAGGCCGGCATCGGCGACGGCGAGCGCGCGGGCGTCTGGTGGCGCCGCCTGAAGGTCGGGACGCGCTGGAGCTCGACCGCGGTCTGGGTGCTCGCCGGGCTCGCGCTCGTGGGCGGCTCGCTCCTGGGGCTCGTGATCACCATCCCGCTCCTCGCCATCGCCGAGGGCGGCGTGGTCGGGGCGCTGGTCGTGCACGCGCTGCTCATGCTCGTCGGGGCCGTGGCCGGCGGCGTGGTGACCGTCACGCGGATCGCCATGCTCCGCCGCGGACGCGAGTCGTCGCGCGAGTGGAACGCGCGCCTCCGCGGCGAGCCGCGCGAGAGCTTCCTCGGCCGGCTGTGGCGGGTCGTGCTCTCGCTCACCGGCTGGCTCCTCGGCGAGCTGGTCCTCTGGCTCGCGTGCACCGGCGTGGTCGCGTTCGCGCTGAGCGTCGTCGCGGCGGTGCTCGACCCCGAGGTCGGCCCGCTCACCGTCCTGCTCGGCGCGCTCGTCCTCCCCATCGCGCTCGGCGGCCTGTGGCTGTCGCGGACCGGCGGCCCGCTCCGCGCCCTCGTCCCGTCCGCGGACCTCAGCCCTCGAAGCGGAGCTTCCACACCATGAGCACGGCCTCGATGAAGATCTGCCGGCTCATCTTCGACTTCCCCGCGCGGCGGTCGACGAAGACGATCGGCACCTCGCGCACCTGGAAGCCGCGGCTCACCGCCCGCCATGTCATCTCGATCTGGAACGAGTAGCCCTCGGAGCGCACGCCGCCCAGGTCGATCGCCTCGAGGACCTCGCGCCGCCACGCCTTGTAGCCGCTCGTGAGGTCCTTGAGCGGCAAGCCGAGGATCGTGCGGCTGTAGATGCTGCCGCCCTTGGACAGGAAGTGGCGGCCCGGGCCCCAGCCGTCGACGCCGCCGCCGGGGATGTTGCGCGAGCCGAGCACGACGTCGGCGCCGCGCTCGATCGCGGCGAGCATGTCCGGGAGGTAGCGCGGGTCGTGGCTCAGGTCCGTGTCCATCTGGACGAGCACCTCGTAGCCCTCGCGCAGCCCGTGCCGGAACCCCTCGAGGTAGGCGCTGCCGATCCCGAGCTTGCCGCTGCGGTGCAGGACGCTCACCCGCTCGTCGCGGCCGGCGAGGCGATCGGCGATCTTCCCGGTCCCGTCCGGGGACGCGTCGTCGACGACGAGCACGTGCGCCTCGGGCAAGACGTCGTGCAGGGACTCCACGAAGCGCTCGAGGTTGTCGCGCTCGTTGTAGGTCGGTGTGACGACGAGGACCCGGGACATGGCGGCGGAGACTAGCCCTCACGCGCCGAGATGTCAGGCGATCCCGGCCGCCGCGGACAACCTGACACGACGGCCCGGTCTCCTGGGCCCGCGCGCCCCGGGACGGGCTCGGCACGAGCGTTGCGCAGTCCCTCGGCATGCGCGCTCGCGCCGGCATCGTCCTGGTCACCGTGTGCCTCACCGGCTTCTTCGTCGGCTCGGGGCTCGCGCAGCTCCTCGCCCCCTCGCTCGAGCGCGTGCGCCCCCCGCCCCTGCGCCGCTTCGACGTACAGGAGACCTTCGCGCCCGACACGCTGACGGGCGGGCTCTTCGCGCCGATCGACGAGGACCCGCCCGAGCCGCCCCTGCCCGGCGGCCCCGAGGACGTGGCCTGCGAGGTCCCGTGGCGGCTCGTCGGCACCATGCTCGACCGGCGCCGCCCGACGCAGTCCTTCGCGGCCATCCACACCCCCGAGGGCTCGCGCCTCATCGCGGTGTCGATGACCCACGAGGAGCTCACGCTCGTGTCGCTCGACGCCGACTCGGCGACCCTCGAGCGCGGGGACGGGCGGCGGTGTCGGATCCACATGTTCGCGACCGAGACCACGACCACGACGATCACGGCGCTGCCCGAGGTGGCGGCGCCCCCCGAGCACCCCGGCATCCGGCGGATCAGCTCGAGCCACGTGGAGCTCGACCCGAGCGTGGTCGGGTCGTTCGCGGACCTCCGCGTGCGGATGATCCCGGAGATGCGCGGCGGACAGATCGCCGGCGTCCGGGCCTACGGGATCCGCGCCGACAGCCCGCTCGCGGCGGCCGGGCTCGCGAACGGGGACCTCTTGAGCCACATCGACGGAATCGAGATCTCCAGCCCCGACGTCGGCCTCGGCGCGCTCGGGCGCCTCCGCTCCGGCCAGCCCGTGCGCGTGACGGTGACGAGCCGCGGCGGCGCTCCGCGCGAGGTCACGCTGTCCATGACGCGGCCATGAGGAGCGATTGAACGCCCCCCCTTCGCGTGACAGGCTCGGCCGTCTCTTTCCCGGGGAGCCCATGGCCAGCGCGAGCAGCTTCAAGCCCAAGTACTCGAACCTCATCGAGATCTTCGAACACAGCGTGAAGGCGCACGCCGACCGCCCGCTGTTCGGGGTCAAGCAACGAGGCGCCTGGAAGTGGATGAGCTACCGCGAGTTCGGCAAACAGACCGACGAGCTGCGGGGCGGGCTCGCCCAGCTCGGCGTGGGCGAGGACGACGTGGTCGCGATCATCGCGAACAACCGCCCGGAGTGGGCCATCGCCGCGTACGCGACCTACGGCATCTCCGCGCGCTACGCGCCCATGTACGAGTCGCAGCTCCCCAAGGAGTGGAAGTACATCCTCGCGGACTCGGGCGCGAAGGTCGTGTTCGTCGCGACCGAGGAGATCCGCGTCGAGGTGGCCAAGATCGCCGAGGAGCTCGAGACGCTGCACCACGTCGTGCTGCTCGGCGAGAGCCCGGACGCGAAGCTGACCTTCGACGACGTGCGCGCGAAGGGCCGCGAGCACCCCGCCCCGCTCCAGCACCCGAGCGGCGACCACATCGCCGGCTTCATCTACACCTCGGGCACGACCGGCAACCCGAAGGGCGTGCTGCTGAGCCACTCGAACCTCGCGAGCAACGTCAGCGCGATGCACGAGGTCTTCCCGATGTCCACGGAGGACCGCTCGCTGTCGTTCCTGCCGTGGGCGCACTCGTTCGGGCAGACGGTCGAGCTGCACGGGCTCTTCTCGATGGGCGCCTCGCTCGGCATCGCCGAGTCGGTCCCCAAGATCATCGAGAACCTCGCCGAGGTGCAGCCGACCCTGCTGTTCAGCGTCCCGCGCATCTTCAACAAGATCCACGACGGGGTGCTCAAGAAGATCGAGGAGGAGGGCGGCCTCAAGAAGAAGCTCTTCTTCGCCACCCTCGAGACCGCGCGGCAGAAGAAGGCGCTCGCCGAGCAGCACAAGCGCAGCGGCTTCGTGGACCTGAAGCACAAGGTCCTCGACGGGCTCGTCGCCTCGAAGATCCGCGCCCGCTTCGGGGGCCGGCTCAAGTACGCGTTCAGCGGCGGCGCGGCGATCGCCAAGGAGGTCGCCGAGTTCATCGACGCCCTCGGCATCACCGTCTACGAGGGCTACGGCCTCACCGAGACCTCGCCGATCGCCACCGCGAACTGGCCGGGTGCGCGCAAGATCGGCTCGGTCGGCAAGCCCATCCCGGGCGTGCGCATCGAGATCGACCGCGAGATCACCGAGGACCCGAAGCACGGCGAGATCGTCGTGTTCGGGCACTGCGTGATGCAGGGCTACCACGGCCTGCCCGAGGCCAACGCCGAGGTGTTCGTCGACGGCGGCGGCTTCCGCACCGGCGACATGGGCTTCATCGACGAGGACGGCTTCCTCTACATCACGGGGCGCATCAAGGAGCAGTACAAGCTCGAGAACGGCAAGTACGTCGTGCCGGGCCCGCTCGAGGAGCAGCTCCAGATCTCCGCCTACGTCAACCAGGCCTTCGTCGACGGAACGAACAAGCCGTTCAACGTCGCGCTCATCGTCCCGGACGAGCCCGCCCTGAAGAAGTGGGCCGAGGCCAACGGGCTCCCCACCGACCTCGCGACGCTCGTCGACCACGAGCGCGTTCAGGCGCTGATGCGCGAGCAGCTCGACAAGTACTCGGGCGACTTCAAGCAGTTCGAGAAGATCAAGCGCTTCGCCGTGATCCCCGAGGAGTTCACCGTGGAGAACGGGATGCTCACGCCGAAGATGAGCGTGAAGCGCCGCAAGGTCATGGAGAAGTGGGGCGACAAGCTCCAGGGGCTCTACAGCTGAACCACGTTATCCTCGGGCGGTGCGGATCGCGATCGCGCTCCTGACGCTCACGATGACGGCCTGCGGCGGCGGCGCGGACGACGCGGCCGGGGCCGACGGCACGTCGGGCGGCGAGGACGCGGTCGCGTCGAACCAGAACGCGCCGGCGCCCGCGCCGTACGTGCCCGCGATCCGCGAGGCGCCTCCGGTGACCGACCGCGCGGGGTCGAGCCGCGAGGCGCCGATGATGGCGTGCGGCCCCGCGGACTCGTACCGGCGGGTCGCCGAGTACCGCTGCCCCGACGGCACCGTCCCGCTCGGCGGGAGCCCCTCGGCGGGCGCGAGCGCGCGCGTCGGCAACGTCGGCGCCAACTCGACGGGGCACATCATCGACCTGTACCGCGTCCCCTGCCCCGGCGGCGTCGTGGAGGTGCACGTGGACATGTACGGCTGCCCGGAGATGCAGGGGGCCTTCTGAGCGACCCCGCGCCGCCGCCCGACGCGCCGGCCCGCGGCGTGGGCCCCGCGCTGCGAGGCGCCGCCACGGTGCTGCTCGTGATCGTGCTCGCGTGCCTCGGCAGCGTGGTGGTGACGTGGATCCGCGCGGCGGTGACGCCCGACCCCGAGCCCACCGAGGTGCTCGAGGTCCGGCCCACCCCGAGCGTGGTGATCGCGATCCGCGACCTCGCGCGCCTCGAGACGACCTCGTTCCACGTCGAGCGCGTGATCGACATGACCTCGACCCAGCGCCGCCTCTTCGGGCTCGTGCAGGCCGAGGACAGCATCCTGCTCGTGGCGGCGGCGGACATCGTGGCGGGCGTCGACCTCGCCGACGTCAGCGAGGACGACGTGGTCATCGAGGGCGAGCGCGTGGTCCTCACCGTCCCCGCCCCCGAGATCTTCACCGTCGCGCTCGACAACGAGCGCACCTACGTCCACCGCCGCGACACCGACGTGCTCGCGCAGCGCAGCGCCAACCTCGAGACGCGCGCCCGCCGCGAGGCCGAGCGCACGCTCCGCGAGGCGGCGATCGAGGCGGGCATCTACGACCGCGCCCGCGCGAGCGCCGAGCGCAGCCTCGGCTCCCTCGTCCGCTCGCTCGGCTACGAGGACGTCACGGTGCGCTTCCGCGATCCGTGACCCTCCCGGCTCAGCGGCCATCGCGGTCGTGGACACACACGCTCGGCTGCCGCCAGCCGTCCTGGCCGTGGAATTTCGCGCGAAGAACGCGAAGGGAGCAAAGGGAGCGGTAGGGGAGGACGATCGGGGACCGCCGAGAAAACCTCTTTGCCTCCTTCGCGACCTTCGCGCGAAATTCAGGGGCTGGCCCGCCGCCTGCCCTTCGGGGTCGTGGAGTTTCGCGACAAGAGCCCGAGGGTTTCGATCCCGATGAGCTAGCCGCCGAGGTGGTCGAGGATCCACTCGAGGGAGCGCGTCCGGCGCGCGTCGCTGGCCAGGAACGCGGCGAGCGCGGGCGGGTCGAACACGCGGACCTCCGCGACCTCCTCGGGCTGCGCGACGTAGGGGCCGTCGTGGACGCCGCGGTAGAGGACGAAGTGCTCGTAGTGGACCCCCGGCTCGGGTCCGAACGCGCCGAGGCGCTCGAGCGGGGCGGTCACCCCGAGCTCCTCCTCGAGCTCGCGGGACGCGACCGCGTCGTAGATCGCGTCGAGGTCGTCGTCAGGCCGCGCGGGATCCGGGTAGTCGGGCTCCTCGACGTGGCCCGAGGCGCTGACGTCCCACGCGTCGGCCCACGTGCGCTTGAGCGGGTGGCGGCGCTGCAGGACCAGGCGGCCGGCCGTGTCGTACAACAAGACTTGCACGCTCCGATGGGGCAGGCGCTCGGCGTGGCAGGTGGCGCGGCTCACCCAGCGCACGAAGCGGTTCTGGGCGTCGACCTCGGCGACTCGCAGCTCGGACATCGACGCGGAGCTTGCGTCAGCGGAGGCGCACGAGCGAGGCGGCGCCGCCGTACCCCCGCGCGTAGTGGAGGACGACGCCCTCCGCGCGGCCGAGCACGAGCTCGCCGCCCACCTCCTCGACGTGGCCGAGGCCGCTCGGCACGCCGTCCGGGAACGCGCAGCGGACGAGCGGGACGCGCGCCGCGGACTCCCCGTCGGCGGGGTACGTCGGCACGGTGGGCGGGTGCGCGGGGTAGACGTCGGTGGGCTCGACGCGACACGTGAGGCGCAGCGTCGCGGCGGCCGTGGTCGTCGTCGGCTCGGGCGCGTCGCCCATGCCCGCGGCCTCCACCCGGCCCTGCCGCACCTGATCGAAGCGGAGCTCGAGCGCCCCCGACGCGCGGGTCGCGCGCCCCGTGTACGCGAGCGTCGCGCGCTCGGTGGTGTAGCTGAAGTCGCGCTCGCCCTCGGAGAAGCGGCCGCGCGAGGGGCCGAAGACGTGACGCTGGGTGCGCTCGAAGCCGAGCTCCGCGTGCCCGCTCGCGTCGACGCGCAGCGTGATCTCGGTCTCCTCGGAGCTCGACGCGAACGACTGCGAGCAGCTGTCCTCGCTGCGCGCCTCGATCCGGGACCGCAGCGCCAGCGGCGACTGGAGCGAGGGGACCGCCACCGTCGACGCGTCGGCGTGGGCGACGGCGGCGGTGGCGAGGACGAGGCAAGCGGCGAGACCACGTCGCGGCATGGTCGATGGTACGCCGGGCGCGTCCGATTCCTTGGCTGCCAGGCGGGTCAAAGCTGGCGGACAGATCGGGCGCGGCGCGGGGATGGGCCGGTTCTCGCGACGATCGTGGGGGTGGCACGGGCGCTGCCAAGGGTCGGGGCCACACCCGAGACAAGGAGACTCCGATGACCGACTTCCGCCCCTTCGCCTTCGCCCTCGTCACCACCCTCGCGCTGTCCGCCTGCGGCGTCGAGGAGATCACCGAGCCCGCCGAGGAGGCGACCGCGCCCGCCGCGGCCGCGCCGCCCGCCGCGGCGGAGCCCGAGCCCGCGGCGCCCGCGGCCCCCGCCGCTCCCGAGGCCACCGGTGGCGCGATGACCATCGCCGCGCTGCGCGCGAGCTTCACCGCGGATCAGGCGGGGCTCGTCGGCCGCGAGGTGACCGTCCGCGGCCTCTTCTCGAGCGCGACGAGCGTCGGCGGGACGCTCAACAACATCTCGATGCTCGGCAGCCGGGACGACGACTTCATGAGCTCGGTGATCTGCGGCTTCGGGGACGACGCGCCGGCCTCGGTAGACCTGACCCAGTACGCCGAGGTCACCGTGCGAGGCCGCGTGCGCGAGCGCTTCGGGCGCCCCGCGCTCGAGGACTGCGCCATCGTCGAGTGACGCTCGCGGACCTCCGTCACGCGCCGCGGTCGAGTCGACGACTCCGCCGCGGCGCGCGCGCGTCCGTCAGGCGTGGCCGACCGGGCCCCGCGCGCGCGCGTCGACGTGCACGGGCAGCGCGTGCAGCGCCTCACCGAGCGTCGCCCAGAGCGCCTCGGCGCCGGCGGGCGGGAGCCGCAGCGTCACCGCGCCCATGTGGATCGCGAGCGCGTTGCACTCGGGGCAGAAGGAGATCGCGGCGGCGGAGCCGCGGGCGAGCGTCACGTGGCGACAGCTGGCGTCGTTCATGGTCGGTCCTCCAAGCGTCCGTCACTCCGCCGCGAGCGCGAGCTCGGGCACCCAGGGCAGCTCGAGGCGCTCGGGCGGCTCGCGTCGCTCGCGCGCCACCGCGCGCGCGAGCGCGCGGGAGGCCTGCGGATCGGGAGCCCGGCGGCGCTCGACGAGGACGTCCTCGTCGCGGAGCGTCCCGAGCACGGGTTGCTTCGGTGACATGAGGCCACCTTAGCTAGTTGAGAATGATTGTCAATCGCAACAACACGGGATCGGCCCATCGGCGCTTCGCGCGTAGGCTGTCGATGTGAAGCGCCGCCTCCTGCTCGGGCTCTTCGTCCTCGCGCTCTCGTGCGACGGGGCGGAGCCCACCGACGCGGGGACCGACGCGGCGATCGCCGACGCGGCTCGCCCCGACGCGAACCTCCCCGACGCGGGCCCGCGCTGCGAGGCGGCGACGGGCCTGCCCGACCCGCTCGTCTGCAACGGCCACGCGGAGCTCTGCGACCGCGCCTTCGACGGAGTCGCGTACCCGACGACGCACAACGCGATGAGCAGCGAGGAGGACGGCTGGATCCCTCCCAACCAGGGCTTCGCGCTGTGGCGTCAGCTCGAGGACGGCGTCCGTGGCTTCATGCTGGACACCTACGAGGAGGACGGCGAGACGCTGCTCTGCCACTCGATCTGCCCGCTCGGCAGCCGGCCCCTCGTCGACGCGCTCCTCGACCTGAAGACCTTCATGGACTGCCACCCCGCCGAGGTGATCACGCTGATCCTCGAGAGCTACGTCGACGAGGCGACGACCGCGGCGGCGTTCGAGGCGGCGGGGCTGCTGCCCTACCTCGACGAGCAGCCGCTCGACGCGCCGTGGCCGACCCTGCGCGCGATGATCGAGAGCGGGCGGCGCCTCGTGGTGTTCACGCAGAGCTCGGACGTCTCGCTGCCCTGGCATCACTACGCGTACGCGTACGGGTGGGACAACCCGTACTCGGCGATGACCGCCGCGGACTTCTCGTGCGCGCGGGGGCGCGGCGACACGAGCAACCGGGTGTTCATCCTCAACCACTTCCTGACCGCGCCCGTCGCGATGCGCTCGCTCGCCGAGATGGTCAACTACGACCCCGTCCTCGGCGAGCACGCGCGGCGCTGCCAGACCGAGACGGGGCAGCTCCCGAACTTCGTCACCGTCGACTTCTACGACGTGGGCGACCTGTTCGCCGTCGTCGACGGCCTCAACGGGCTGTGAGTTCTGCTGGTGAACGAGACCGATCGCCCGGGGTATCGTCGACGCCGATGACCGAACACTTCGACGTGGTGATCGTCGGCGCCGGGATCTCCGGCATCGGCGCCGCCTACCACATCCAGGAGCGCTGCCCCGGTCGCACGTACACCCTGCTCGAGGGGCGCGAGGCGATCGGCGGGACGTGGGACCTGTTCCGCTACCCGGGCATCCGCTCGGACTCGGACATGCACACGCTCGGGTTCCGCTTCAAGCCGTGGGTCGACGAGAAGGCGATCGCCGAGGGCGACGCGATCCTCGACTACCTCCACGAGACGGTGGAGGAGAACGGGATCGACCGACACATCCGCTACCAGCACTGGGTGGAGCGCGCGTCGTGGTCGACCAAGGACGCGCGCTGGACCGTCGAGGCGAAGCGCGGGGACACGGGCGAGACGGCGCGGATCACCTGCAACTTCCTTTTCATGTGCGCGGGCTACTACGACTACGAGAACGGGTACCGGCCGACGTTCGAGGGCGAGGAGCGCTTCGAGGGGCCGATCATCCACCCGCAGCACTGGCCCGAGGACCTCGACTACGCGGGCAAGCGCGTCGTCGTGATCGGCAGCGGCGCGACCGCGGTGACGCTCGTGCCCGCGATGGCCGAGACCGCCGCGCACGTGACGATGCTCCAGAGGACGCCGACGTACATCGTCGCGGCGCCGTGGAAGGACGTGATCGCGACCGAGCTGCGCAAGCTCCTGCCGTCGGACGCGGCGTACACCATCACGCGCTGGAAGAACGTCCTGCTCGGCATGCTGATCTTCAACGTGTCGCGGAAGGCCCCCGACCGGATGCGCGCGTTCATCCGCAAGGGCGTGGCCAACGAGCTCGGCGAGGGCTTCGACATCGACAAGCACTTCCAGCCGCCCTACGGGCCCTGGGACCAGCGGCTCTGCCTCGCCCCGGACGGCGACTTCTTCAAGGCGATCAAGGAGGGCAAGGCGTCGGTGGCGACCGACCAGATCGAGACCTTCACCGAGCACGGCGTCCGCCTGAAGTCCGGCGAGGAGCTCGAGGCCGACATCATCGTCACCGCCACCGGCCTCAACCTGTGCTTCCTCGGCGGGATGCAGGTCACCGTCGACGGAGAGCCCGTCGTCGCCCACGAGCATATGACCTACAAGGCGATGATGCTGTCGGACGTGCCGAACCTCGCGCTCACGTTCGGCTACACGAACGCCTCGTGGACGCTGAAGGCCGACCTCACCAGCGAGTACGTCTGCCGCCTGCTGAACCACATGCAGAGCCATGGCTTCCGCTACTGCACCCCCCGCAGCGACCCCGCGATGAGCGAGGTGCCGTTCCTCGACTTCAGCAGCGGCTACGTCCAGCGCGCGCTCCCCGACCTCCCCAAGCAGGGCGCGCTCGCGCCGTGGCGCGTCAAACAGAATTACTTCTTCGACATCCTCTACCTGCGCCACGGCAGCGTCGAAGACGGCGTCATGCAGTTCCGCTGACCGGTCACATCGCGCGAGACGCCGGCGACAGGTGGTGTGGGAACTCCTTCACCGTCAACAAGTGTTGCGCGGCCGCGAGCGGGGTGCTCGGGAGATTGGCGAAGTAGCCCATCGCGCCCGACACGGTGCCGAAGGTGCGCTCGAGGCGCTGCCAGCGCGGATCGGTCGCGATGTTGTCGCGCAGCGGCGCGTTCACGTCCGGGTTGGCGCGGTACGCGCGCACGTACTCGAGCAGGCGCGCGTGGTAGTCGGGCTCCTCGACGATGGCCCCGATCGAGACCGCGCGCGGGTGGGTGCCGGCGAGCATCGACTCGACCTGACGCTCGAGCTCCTCGAGCCCGCCCTCGTGCGACTCGAGGAGCTGGAGGTCGTAGCAGGGGTTGGCGTGGACCACCTGCATGAGGTGGCCGATGATGTTGTCGGCGGTGCTCAGGAAGCCCGTGGGGTCGACCATCGACGAGGGGTCGTCGAGCACGCGCAGGACCTGGTGCAGGCCGTAGCCGATCCCCTGGGAGCGGTAGTAGTCCTCGGCCGCGGGGCTGATCCAGAAGCGCAGCATGTCGACCGAGCCGACGGCGAGCTGGAGGCGGGTGGGGACCTTCTCGATGTAGCCGAGCGCGACGAGGCGCTCGAGGCGGTCGTCGAGGGCGAACCGATCCGCGTAGGCGGAGAGCGCGCGCGCGAGGTCCCGGACCTTCGCCGCCCAGCCGCGAGGCGAGCCGGCGGCGCGGCTGATCAGGGTCCAGGGGGTCTCGGTGGTGCGTGCGGTGGCGTTCATCTTCGGGCTCCTTTGCCTCGGAGCCCAAGGTAGGGTGGATCGGCCGAGGAGGCGCCTGAGCCGATCTGAGATCATGGCCGGCGCTCCACCCGGACGGCGGGATCGAAGAGGTAGCCGCCGTCGCGGCTCCAGAGCAGCGCCTCGAGGCCCCCGCGGCGCAACCCGCGGATCGCAGTGTAGAGGCGGCCGCGCGCGGCCTCCGGGAGGATCCGCTCGTCGGGCCAACCCGCCTCGATGAGCTGGTCGGCGGTGACCGGCTCGCCCGGCGCCGCCTCGCGCGCCTCGAGCAGGCGCTGGACGAGGCGCCACAAGAGCGCGCGGCGCGACAGGTCCAGCGTCTCCCCGTCGAAGGTGAGCGTCCGCGCGTGCTCCTCGACGACCACCCGGGCTCCGCCCGAGAGCGCGCTCACGACCTCGGCGACGGTGCGGGCGAGCCCGTCGAAGTCCGCCTCCGGCATGTCGGGCGCGAGCGGCCGGATCTCGCGGTACCGCGCGCGGAGGGCGGCCACGTTCTGCGGACGCAGCGCCGGGTCGGGCGCGAGCGCGCGCTGCGCGAGGCCGATCATCGCCGCGTACAACGGCGCCCCGCGGCCCGCGGGGGTCAACGCCTCGGCGTAGCTCGCGGGCAGCTCGCAGAGCGGCACGAGGCTCCGCAACATGGCGTGCAGCACGTAGACGTCGGAGGCCGGCGACGCCTCGAGGCCGAGCGCGAGCTCCGGCGCGACGCACGCCCCGGGCTCCGTCGGCGCGGGGCGCAGCGCGGGAGGCAGCCCGAAGCCGATCAGCCACAGCTCGCCGGAGCCCGAGCACAGAAGGCTCGACCACGCGAGCGCGCCGAGGTGATGCCCCGCGGCGTGCCCGGCCTCTGCGGCGTCCATCAGCCGCTCGTTGAACGCGACCGCCACGCCGTAGCCGATCTTGCGACCCGCGGCGCCGAGGTGCGCGACCACCTCGTGCAGCCCGACGACCGCGTCGACCTCGAGCTCGAGCGCGCCGTCGCGCTCGCGGGTCGCGGGCACGGACGGCCCCTCGATGGAGGCGTACGCCGCGGCGATCGATCCCAGCGTGCTCGCGTCACCGACGAGCCGGACCGGCGGACCCGCGTGCACCGCCAGCCCCGGTCGCTCGATCAGCCGACGATCCGCCACCATGAACGTGACGGTAATCGCTCCACCTCCCTCGAGAAATCGCCACGCGATTTCGAGTAACTAGAAATCGCCCACGGCGATTTCTCAAGGTCTGTCGATAAATCGCCTCCGGCGATTTCTCTCCGGCGAGGGGCAAGCCCCTCGCGCTCCCCACTGAGATCCTCCGACGCTTCGCGTCGTCGGACTCAGCTGGCCGTGATCTGCAGCGTGTAGGGGCCCAGGTCGGCGTTGTCGAAGCCGCTGACCACGATCACCGCGGAGGCGCCGGGGGCGAGCGTGAACATGAGGAGGGCGTCGGGGGACGTGCCGCTGTCGTCGTCCGCCTCGAGGCACATCAGCGTGTCGGCCGGGATCGTCGTGCCCGCGTAGACGATGAGGTAGCTGTCGTAGCCGGTCATCGTCTCGAGGGTGACGGTCAGCGCGCTCCCCGACGTGTTGGTCACCACCCGGGTCTCGTAGGGGACCATCGTTCCGGCCGCGGACAGGGTCGTCGCCGGGCACGCGCTCGCGGCGACGGGGCGGTTCCAGGTGGGGCCGCCGGTGGTGTCGCCGGTGACCGACATGCTGAAGCCGGGCGTGAGCGAGATCGTCCCGCCGGTGGAGCCGCCCGCGTCGGGGAGCGAGGCGTCGAAGCCCGCGTCGAAGCCCGCGTCGGTGCCCGCGTCGATCAGGCCGACGGTGCCCGCGTCGCTCCCCGCGTCGATCAGCCCGACGGTGCCCGAGTCGACGTCGGGGACCGCCGAGTCCACGCCGCCGCCGCCCGCGTCGAAGCCCATCTCGCCCGCGTCGAAGCCCATCTCGCCCGCGTCGAAGCCACCGCCGGTCCCGGCGTCGAAGCCGCCGCCGCCCGCGTCGACGCCGCCACCGGAGCCCGCGTCGCGGTTACCGCCCGAGGCGCATCCGGCCGCGGCGAGGGAGAGGATCGTGAGGACCAGCGAGAGTCGGTTCATCGAGGTGGACTAGCGCACACCCCCCGACATGGCCAACCAACGACGTCAGCGCGTGAGGATCACCGGCACCGCGGTGAAGCTCATCCCCACCGAGACGCCCTCGCAGACCGCGGGGTCGAAGCCCGGTCGGATGTCGGCGACGGACTCGAGCACCGAGCGCACCGTGTCTTCGATCCCCGGCATGAGCGCGCCCGCCTCGGCGGCGCCGTCCTCGACGCGGAACCAGCCGCCGAGCTCGCCTTGGTCGAGGCCGTCCGGCGTGGCGTCGAAGCGCAATTCCACTTGCTGCAGGAAGCCGATCGGCAGCAGCGGGATCAGCGCCGGCGGCACCATCGCCGCGAAGCTGTCGATGTTCGCGGTCACGCGGGTGCCGGCGACGGACACGGTGCCGCGCCCGAGCGGCTGGATCGGCGTCACGACGTTGTTCGGGGCCAGCCGCCGGCCGCCCTCCGTGCGGAGCGGCCCCTCGGCGAAGGCGAGCTGCAGGTCGATCCCCCCGAAGTCGTCGAGCGTGATCACGATCAGGAGCTGCCCGCTCAGGACCGCGTTCTGGACGAAGTCGTCGAGGTTGCCGACGAGCCCCTCGATCGTCGGGACGAGGATCCCGTACTGATCGTCGACGCCGCGGGTGCCGTCGGCGCTGGAGCGGAAGTCCTCCTGGAATTCCTCGCACGTCGCGTCCGCGTCGGTGCTGCCCCGGCCGGAGTCCATTCCGTCGAGGTTGGCGCCGGGCGCTCGACGTCCGTCGGGCTCGGGGATGTGCAGCTCCGCGATGAGGAACGTGGACCCGCCGATCGGCGGAGGCGGAGGTGGCGGCGGAGGCGGCGGCGGAGGCGGCGGCATCACCGGGCCACCGTCCACGCGCGGCCCGGCGTCAGGGCGCGCGCCGGCGTCGAGGAGGGGCGGCGGCGCGATGCCGGAGCCCCCGTGGCTCTCGTAGCACCCGGAGAGGAGCGCCCCCGCGAGGGCGACGGCGGTCACGACGCGCGTCATGAAGCCACTGTAGCGCGCTCCCCCCCGAGCTCGGCAACGAGGCCGCGCCGGGTCAGCCCGCCGCGTTCCAGCCGTGACCGATCTGCGCGTTGATGAGCGTGTTCGTGCCCGGCCCGACGATCCCGTCGACGGTGTAGCCGAACGACTCCTGCAGCGCGCGGACGGCCTTGGCGGTGTTGTCGTCGAACTTGCCCGTCGACGGCGTGGGGTAGCCGAGGGTGGCGAGGCGCCGCTGGAGGTAGGCCACGTCCGAGCCCTCGAGGCCCGCCTTCAGCGTGCGCTTCAGCTCCGCGCCCGCGAGCGAGCCCTTGTCGGTGGTCTTGCCCTGCGCCTCGAGCGCGCGCTTGATCGCGCCGTCGGCGTTGACGTTCCAGCGGTGCCCGATCTGCGCGTCGATCAGGCTCAGGGTGCCCGAGCCCACGATGCCGTCGACGTCGTACCCGAACACCGACTGCAGCTCCTCCACGGCCGCCTTGGTGGCCGGGCCGAACGCCCCGTCGGCGTCGATCGGCCACCCGAGGGCGACGAGCTTGTTCTGGAGCGCGCTCACGGCCTCGCCCTTGGATCCCTGCTTCAACGTCTCACTCATGTCTTGGTTCCCCTCTCGATCGTTTGTGTACGCGGTACGGCGGGTCGCTCGAGCACGGTCCGTGCCGGCGCCCGTCCTCGGCGCCGGAGCGCCGCGCGCCGCGTGAAGCGGTGGGGCCGCCCCGACACCTCGGGGCTTCACCCTACGGCGGCGACGATAGGGCCCGCGTCCGCGCCCCGTCGAGCCACGTCGTGCAGATACACACGGCCCTAGATCAGGTGCCGTCGTAGCCGAACACCGCGACCGGGCGATCCGACGAGCGCTCGGCGGCGTTGCCGAGCCGGCCGTTGCCGCCGTCGCCCCAGCACAGGACGCGCCGCACGCCGGCCGCCTCGTCGATGGCGCACGCGTGGAACGCGCCGGCCGACACGTCGAGGATCGCGGGCTCCACCTCGAGGACCGGCATCGGCGTGGAGGTCATCGTGGGGCCGACGCCGCCGAGCCCGAGCTGGCCGCTGCTGTTGTTGCCGAAGCCCCGCAGCGGCAAAGTCGGCCCCGTCACGAGCGTGAAGCCGTACGTCACGCTGAAGAACTGGGTGCCGCCCCCGATCGCGATCCGCTCGACGGACGCGCCGCTCGCGTCGAGGAACGCCGTCGGCTCGAGGACCGGGTTCGTCAGCTCGTCTTGCGCCGTCTCGCCGCTGCGGTTCTCGCCCCAGCACCACGTCTGGCGGGTCGTGCCGTCGTCGGTGATCGCGCAGGTGTGGAAGTAGCCGCACTCGACGTCCACCACGTCGGCGAGCGGCACGAGCGTGGGGCTGGTGCGGACCGTGGGGGTGCCGGGCTCCCCGATCCCGAGCTGGCCCTTGTCGGCGTTGCCCCAGCAGTACAGCGTCCCGTCGGCGAGCGCGGCGCACGTGTGCTGAGCGCCGGCGCAGACGTCGGCGACGCCCGCGAGCATCGGCACCGCGACGGGGATCGCCTCGCTGCGGCGCGTGCCGACCCCGAGCTGTCCGTCGCCGTTGTGACCCCAGCACTCGAGGGTGCGCGCCGCGTCCATGATCGCGCACGCGTGGTACTGACCCATCACGAGCTGGACCGGCGTCGTGCCCGCGAGCTCGACGTCGAGCGGGATCGGGCTGCGCTCCACGTCCGAGCCGATGGGGCCGACGGAGAAGGCGACCG
Source organism: Sandaracinaceae bacterium (assembly GCA_020633195.1). GTDB lineage: Bacteria > Myxococcota_A > Polyangia > Polyangiales > Sandaracinaceae > JACKEC01. The sequence continues at coordinate 141,349 of JACKEC010000027.1, forward strand.
CGTTGCTGCCCCAGCAGCGGATCCGATCGGCGAAGCGCGCGCACGTCGCCTCGGCGGAGGCCTCGACCTCGAGCGCGCCGCCGTCGATGCCCATGACGGCGATCGGCGTGGTCCGCGGCGCCGTCGACTCCGTCCCCTGGCCGAGCTGACCGCTCGCGTTGGAGCCCCAGCAGAGGATCCTTCCGTCGGAGAGGCGCAGGCACGTGTGCGAGCCGCCCGCGGCGACCTCTTCGGGCACCGGCGGCGGCGGCGGCCCCGCGTCGAACCCGGCGTCGAACCCGGCGTCGGGGACGTCGACGACGCCCGCGTCGAAGCCGGCGTCGGCGGACGGACCGGCGTCGCCGGGACCCGCGTCGCCGCACGCCTGCGTGGTGCAGACGCCGTCGTACGCGCCGCTCGCCGCGGCGGGGCAGCAGACGAAGCCCTCGGGGCACTCGGGCGACGCCACCGAGCAGACGATCTGCCCGTCGGGCACCGTCGCGGTGCAGCCCGCGAGGAGCAGCGCGGCGCACGCGCCCCGCATCAGAACCGGCCGCGCCACTGGATCCCTCCCGGCCCGACCGCGACCTCCGAGCCGTCGCCCGAGGCGGCGACCACCCACACCACGCCGACCGCGACCACGGCCACGCCGACGCCGAGCGCGACGAAGCCGACCGTGGACAGGATCGGCACGCGATCGTACGCGTCGCGCACGTCCGCCCAGGGCACGCCGGAGGCGTTCTCCACCGTGCTCAGGTCGCCGGCCATGACCCCGAGGAGCACGCCGCCCGCCACGGCCGCGGCGGCGCCGACGCCCACGAGCGCCCAGGGGCCCGCGCCGGGATCCGAGGGCTCCGCGCGGACCGGCGGCGGCGCGATCACGTCGGGCTCGTCCGGCTCGGGGGTCGGCTCGACGAGCGGCGCCGGCTCCTCGTGAGCGGCGATCGCCTCCTCGAGCACGCGGATGCGCGCCTCGATGTTCGCGCGCGCGTCGGTGTCGGGGACCGCCTCGAGGTAGGCCCGGTACGAGGCGAGCGCGTCGGCGTCACGACGCAAGCGGTCTTGCAGGGTCGCGAGGTTGTAGAGGACGTCCGGCTCCTCGGTGAGCTCGTAGGCCCGCTCGAAGTAGGAGAGCGCCTCGGGGAAGCGCCCGGCGGCGTAGGCCGCCTCACCCGCGTGGAACGCCGCCGCCGCCTCTTCGTGGGCCGCGTTCGCACCCGCGGCGTCCTGCGCCGAAGCGACGGCCGAGACGAAGAGCGAGACGCAAGCCAAGGTGGCGGCCGACCGGAGCTGGAGCCGCATGTGGGCGGAGTATATCAGCCCCGTGACCTCGCGCGCACGGCGGCGGTGCGGGCTCCGACAGTCGTGCTAAGGCCGGCGCATGCGAACCTCTTGGAAGACCCTCTCGGTGCTCGCGACCCTGCTCCTCGCGGTGGGCTGCGGCGGCGACGACACCGCGTCCGACGACACCGCGGGCGGCGACGAGACCGCGGGCGGCGAGCACGGCGAGCACGGCCACGGCCACCACCACGGCGGGGAGCATCACCCCGAGCACGCGCACCAGATGTCGGCGGCGCAGACGACGTTCCACGACGTCTTCGCGCCGATCTGGCACGCCGAGCCGAGCGACGAGCGCACCGCGCAGGCGTGCGGGCAGCTCGACGAGCTCGCGCGGCTCGCCGCGGCGGCCGCCGAGTCGACCACCGAAGGCGTCGAGGCGCCCGAGGCGGCCGACGCGCAGATCCCCGCCGACATGGCGGCGGCGTTCGACACCCTCCGCAGCGAGGGCTGCGCGGGCGAGGCGCCGGACGCCGACGCCGTGCACGCGAACCTGTCCGCCATCCACGACGTCTTCCACCGCTCGATGGAGCGCTGGCAGGCCCTCCACGCCGAGTAGGCTCGCCTCCTACGGGGGACAGACGGGGCGCGGCGCGGGGCCGCCCGGGCCGCTCGGGCCGGCGCCCTGCGACGCCGAGTTGTCGCCCCAGCAGAAGACGCGCCCCGTGTCGTCGAGCGCGCAGGTGTGCCCCTCGCCCACCGCGACGTCGACCCAGGTCCGGTCGGGCGCCACGACCACGGGCTCGGCCTGCACCATCGCCGGCGCGTTCGGGCCGATCTGGTCGTAGGTGTCGTCGCCCCAGCAGCGCAGCTCGCCGCCGTCGCGGATGCCGCACGCGTGGCGGTAGCCCGCGTCGATCTGCGTGTAGCCCTGCGGCCCCGCGATGACGCCGGGCGTCGGCGTCCCCGAGCCCTCGCGCCCGAGCTGCCCGGCGTAGCTCGCGCCCCACGCCCACACGTCGCCCGTCGAGGAGAGCCCGAGCGTGAACTCGTCGCCCGCGCTCACCGCCGTGAAGGCGACGCCCGCTTCGATCTGGACGGGCGTCGCGTACACGTCGGTCTCCATCGGCCGCGCGAGCTGCTCGTTGGCGTTGCCTCCCCAGCACCAGATGCGCTGCGCGTCGTCGAGGGCGCAGGCGTGCGTGTGGCTCGCGTCGATGGCGGTGAACCGGTGCGTGCCCGCCACCTGCTCGGGGCTCCAGATCTCCTCGATGAGGCGCATGCTGCCGACCTGCGCGGTGTTGCTGTGACCCCAGCACCAGGCCTGTCCGCCGGACACGATCGCGCACGAGAAGCCGAAGCCCGCCGAGATCGCGATCGCGGCGCCCGGCAGGTCGGGCGAGAGGCGCGCGCCGCCGTCGGTCGGTGAGGCGTCGGGCCCGTCGCCGAGCTGCCCGGCCCAGTCGTCGCCGTTGCAGTGCACGGCGCCTGCGCTGTCGAGCGCGCAGTAGTGATCGAAGCCGAGCGAGAACGCGGTGAGGCCCGCCGGGCCGAAGACGGCGCGCGGGGCCTCGAGGTTCGTCCCCGCCGGAGGGCCGAACCAGAGCTCGTTCTTCCCCCAGCAGAGCGGCGCCGCGTCGCGGGCGGTGACGCACGTCGCGTCGCCGTAGGCGTGCAGGTCGAGCTCCGCGCCGGGGAACGGATCGCACGCCGGCGCGCCGCCGAGGCAGCCCTCGACGACGTCGCAGGTCTGATCGGGGAGACAGAGCGCGTCGTCGGCGCGCAGGAAGCACGTCCCCGACGCGGCGCACTCGGCGCGCGCGCACGACGCCCCGCCACCGCACTCCGAGGCGTCGGCGCACTCCGGCTCGCAGAACTCCGGGGTCTCCTCGGTGCAGCGCTCGTCCTGGCACGTCCCGCCGACGCACGCGGCCGCGACGGGATCGCCGCCCGCGAGGGGGCAGGTCACGCCCACGCAGTCGCGCACGAGGATCACCGTCGCGCCGTGCATCGGCCCGCTGAGCTCGACCCGGACCGGGCGCTGCACCACCGTCGCGCCGTCGCGGAGGAGCGACACCCGCACCGTCACCGGTCCGCGCGCGAGCTCGTCGAGCTCGGCGACCCGGACGCCCGCGGCGTAGTCCCCGTCGGCGACGGTGTGCTCCGCGAACCGACCGGACGCCGGCCCCGCGAGCACCTCCGTGCGGACCGCGTCGAACTCCACGCCCGCCACCAGCTCCGTGCGCACGTCGACGACCAACCGAGAGGTCTCGTCCACGCATCCGACCAGCACGAGCGCGGCGATCGTCAGCGACGCCAGCTTGGAGACCGTCACTGGGGTCAGGTTCGGCGAAGAGCCCCGCCGGGTCAACGCCGCGTCGACGGGCTACGCGGGGTGGCCAGAGACGTCGAGGTCTGTCGATAAATCGCC
>JACKEC010000028.1 GCA_020633195.1 Sandaracinaceae bacterium
CGCCGTCGAGGAGCATCGCCAAGGACGCCGGCCGGCCGTCGAGGCTCCAGACCCCGTCGCGAGGCGCGGTGGCGGGGCGCTCCGCCGGCGTCGCCGCGACGGTCCCCGACTCGGCGGGCTCGGTGGCGACCCAGGGGCCTGGTCCCCCGGCACCGACCGATCCCGCCGAGTCGGTTCCCCGAAGGACCGTCCCGCCAGCGCTCGGGACCCGGGCCTCGAAGCCCGGGAGCACCGGCGGCGCCGCGGCCGTGACCACGCCCTCGACGCCGTGGGCGCTGGACTCGACCCGCACGAGCGCGGTGGCGCGAGGGTACGAGACGACCTCGGCCCGAGTCTCGAAGAGGACGCCACAACCGGCGACGAGGAGCGAAGCGAAGAGAGGGATGGAGAAGGAGCGCATTCGCTCCTCGGACCGCGCGACCGCCCTCCGGATTCACCCGCGCCGGATCACGAGCCAGAGGGCGAGGCCCGCCCCGATGGTCACCGCGCCCGCGACCGCGACGGTCCACTCCGCCGCGATCGACCACACGATCATCCAGAGCATCCCGCCGACGAAGACGATCGGGGTCACGGGGTAGCCCCAGGTCCGGTAGGGGCGCTCGAGGTCGGGTTGGCGGACGCGCAGGACGATCACGCCGAGCACCGTCAGGGCCGCGAAGATCGAGAGGGTGAAGCCGATGTAGCCGAGCAGCGCGTCGAAGCTCGACGTCAGCACCATGATCGTCGCGAGCACCCCCTGGAGGCCGACCGCCACGAACGGCCCCCCGCCGGTGGCGCGGCGCGCGAGCGCGGCGAGCGGGCCGTGATCGCGCCCCATCGCGTCGAGGACGCGGGTCCCCGTCATGATCAGCGCGCCCACCGTGGACACGAGCCCGAGCGCGATGATCGCGCTGAGGATCTGCCCGGCGCGTTGCCCCAGCATGTGCTCGGCGGCGACGGCGCCGACCTCGACGACCCCGCGGAGCGCCTCCGGCGGCGCGCCGGCCAGGAAGACGACGTTCACCGCGAGGTAGAGGACGGTCACGACGGCGGTGCCCGAGATGAGCGCGATGGGGAGCGACCGCCCGGGGTTCTCGAGCTCACCGGCGACGTAGGTCGCGGCGTTCCAGCCGCTGTAGCTGAAGGTCACGTAGATCAACGCGACGGCGAAGGCGGGCGAGAGGCTGGCGTCGAGGAGCGGTCGGGTCCCGAGCGCGAGGCGCTCGGTGTGGAGCGAGCCAGCACCGGCGACGACGAACCCGACGATCAGGAGGATCTTGAACGCGGTGAGGGCGTCCTGCGCGTCGCTCCCGACCCCGACGCGGACGCCGTGGATCGCGCACATCGCGACGATGAGCCCGAGCGCGGCGGGGGTCGCCGGGACCGCCGGCCACGCCGCGTGGAGGTAGCTGCCGAACGCGATGGCCGAGGCCGCGACGGGAGCGGAGAAGCCGACCACGAACGAGACCACGCCCGAGCTGAAGCCGATCGACGGGTGATACACCTCGGACAGGAGCTGATACTCGCCGCCGTTGCGGGGGAGCGCCGCGACGAGCTCGGCGTAGCTGAGCGCCCCGGTCAGCGCGAGCACCCCGCCGAGGACCCACGCGAGGAGGACGGCAGGGGCCGACCCGAGCTGCTCGAGCAAGAGGCCGCTGGTCGTGAACACCCCCGTCCCGACCATCGACGCCACCACGAGGAAGGCGGCCGTCCGTCCCTTGATCCGCCGCTCGTGCTCCCTCACGGTGCTCCTTCAGCGAGCGGGCTCGGCGCGAGCGCCCGGGCGGAGCGCGTCCATCACGCGACGCAGCCCGTCGACCATCGCCTCGTCGGCGTCGCCCTCGACGCGATACCCGCCCGACGGCCTCGCGCCGCCGATCCAGAAGCGGGCGGTGGCAGTGTTCGAGACGAGGTGGAGCTCCACCCGATCCGTATCCACCTCGACACGCTCCCAGCGGAGCGCTCCGAACGGTGCGGCGCCGCGGAGGCGGGCCATCGCGGGGCGCAGGCCGGCTGGGGGGACGGGACCGAGGGGGTGGATGGGCTCGTCGAGGTCGGCGAGCCGCGCCGCGAGCGCGACCACGTCCCCCTCCCCGCGGAGCTCGCGCACCCCGAACCGGCGATAGCGGGCGAGCTCGTGGGCGGAGGCGTCGAGGGTCGCGGTGAGCCCGCCGAGCGTCACGTCGACCTCGGTCTCGGATCGAACGCGATGCTCGAGGTCGGGGAGGAGCGCGGGGGCCCAGAGGCCGAGGAGCCGCCCCTCGAGGTCGGTCTCGCGCAGCGTGGCGGCGCTGACCGGGGTCAGCTCGTCGATCCCCTCGAAGCGGGCGTAGGTCTCGAACACCCCGGAGCAGCGCCGATCGAAGACGCACGAGCGGCAGGTCGCCGGCTTGAGCTTGTCGCGCCGCTTCACGAGGTACTTGTTCCAGGGCTTGCTCAGGCGGTCGTCGCCGTCGATCGCGATCGTGTCGGTCGCCTCGCCGTCATGGTGGATCCACGGAGCCAGATCGGGGGCGACGCAGTACGGCAGGTTCCCGACGTTGACGTCGAAGCCGGGCTCGAAGCCCGCGATCATCCGCCGCAGCGGCGGCACCAGGTCGCTGTAGCGAGGCACCGCCGCGCGCAGCTCCTCCTCGGTCCGATCGCCAGCGTCGAGGGGTCGCATCATGTCGAGGTGGAGCTGGCGCACGCCGTACGGGCGCAGCAGCTCCGGGAACCGATCGACGTCCTCGGCGTTCGATCGGACCACGCACATGTTCACCGTGATGTGCTCTCCGCGCTCGGCGAGGTTCTCCAGGGTGCGCACGATCCGCCCGAACGAGCCGACCTTGCGGGTGGTCCGCTCGTGGCTCTCGCAGGTCGCGCCCTGGATCGAGATGCGCCAGGTGAAGGTCCCGCCGGTGGCTCGGATCGCGTCCACGAGCTCGGGGCGCGCGGTCTTCGCGCCGTTCGTGAACAGGACGATCTCCTCGAAGCCAAGGGCGACCGTCTCGGACACGATACACATGAAGCCCGGCTGGAGGGTCGGCTCGCCTCCCAGGAGCGTGATCTTCCGATGGCCCGCCTCGCGGGCGAGACGGATCGCACGGAGCACCGGCTCGGTCGGCATGGGGCCGGCCTCCCCGAGGGCCGTCCGCTGACCGCTGACGCAGAAAACGCAGCGGTTGTTGCACATGTGACCGAGCTGGATTTCGATCTGCCGGTCCGGCTCCACGTCCCTCGGTTCAGTTCAAGGTGCGCAAGATCGTTGCATTATGGGCAGGAGCATGCAATAGGGTGCCGGCTCGCGGGGGGAAGGGCTGGCACGCCCGATCGACCACCGAGGGCCGATCGCAGGAGAGCGTCATGGCCAAGAGGGGCGGCGAGAAACAATCTCGCAAGAAGGCGAGCACCAAGACCGCGACCGTGGCGAAGAAGACCCCGCCAGCGCGCTCGGCCAAAACGGCGACGAAGAAGGCTCCGGCCAAGAAGGCCTCGGCCAAGAAGCCGTCGGCGAAGAAGGCTCCGGCCAAGAAGGCCTCGGCGGCCAAGAAGCCGGCGAAGAAGGCTCCGGCGAAGAAGGCTCCCGCCAAGAAGGCTTCGGCGAAGAAGGCTCCGGCCAAGAAGGTCGCCGCCAAGAAGCCGTCCGCGAAGAAGGCGCCCGCCAAGAAGGCGGCTCCGCCCAAGAAGGCCTCGGCCAAGAAGGCGGCTCCGCCCAAGAAGGCCTCGGCCAAGAAGAGCGCTCCCGCGAAGAAGGCGCCGGCCTCGGCGAAGAAGGCGGCTCCGGCCAAGGTGGCCAAGAAGGCGCCGACCTCTTCCAGCAAGAAGCAGGCGGCCCCGAAGAGCACCCCGCCCACGCGCGAGCGCGGATCCGAGGTGCCGCCGGCGCTCGTCAACGCGCAGCCGATCCCCGAAGGCTGGGGAGCTCACAGCGACGCTGGTCTCACCTCGCGGCAGCTGACCTTCCTCTACAACCGCCTCGTCGAGGAGCGGAAGCGGAAGATCGACGAGCTGAACCGCCACATGGAAGAGGCGCTCGGCGACGCCGGCGTGATGCCCGACGAGACGGACATGGCGCAGCGACACACGGAGCAGGCCTACCTGATCCGCTTCGCCGACAAGGAGCGGAAGCTCCTCAACGAGATCGAGGGCGCGCTCGAGAAGCTGCGCCTGCGCGAGTACGGCGTGTGCGAAGGCACCGAGGAGCCGATCGGCTTCAAGCGCCTCGAGCTGCGGCCGTGGACGCGGTACAGCGTCGCGTACAAAGAGCAGATCGAGCGCGAGCGCAGCCAGCACCGACGCTGAGCGCTCGAGCGGCTCGACGATTCAGGTCTTGCGCCGCGTCCGCCGTCGGCTATGGATCCGGGTTCCAGGAGGTAAGTGATGCGGGAGATGATCCGCTTGGTGTCCAGCGCCGGCACCGGCTACCACTACTACACGACGAAGAACAAGCGCACAAAGCCGGAGAAGATGAAGATCAAGAAGTTCGATCCGGTGGTGCGTCAGCACGTGGAATTCGTCGAGAAGAAGATGCCGAGCCCGAAGAAGTGAGGGGCCGGCGAGCCGCGGGTCGCGCCTTCGCGACCGGCCTCGCCAGCTGATTCTCTCGCTTCCTTCCGAGGACGCCCGACGCGGGAAGACCGCGTCGGGTTTCGTTCGTTCCGGCCCCCGCTCGCGCGCAAACGCGCGTGGCGGTTTGATCCTCGGCGCTCGATCCCCCAATACTCCTCCTCGCATGACGTCGTCCCGCCAGGCCGTACCCCCCTCGAACCCGAGATCGATCCCGGGTCTCGGAGGTGGTGGCGCCGGTGTTCGACGGGTCCTTGCCGCGATCCTCGTGGCGCTCTCGTGCCTCCTCGCGAGCCTTCCCGCGGCGGCGCAGCGCACGCACACGGTCCGCGCCGGGCAGTCCATGTCGCGCATCGCCCGCCGCTACCACGTCGCGGTCTGGGACCTCGCGTTGGCCAACCGGCTCCAGCCGAGCGCGACCCTGCGACCCGGTCAGACGCTGACCGTGCCCCCCGACGGCGTCACCTACGTGCGGCCGGGGCAGACGCTCTCGCAGATCGCGCGTGACCACGACTGCTCGGTCGCCGAGCTGCAGCGCCTCAACCGGCTCCGCGGCGGGCTCCGCGCGGGTCGGCGGCTCGTCCTGCCCGGCTACGTCTCCGAGGAGGCGTCGACGCCGCGCGAGTGGGGGGCGCCCGGCGATCCCGGCGTCGTCCGGATCCGCCGCAACAACGCGACCGTCACGGTGCGCCTGCTCGACGCCGAGCGCCGCGTCACCGAGGAGGGGCTCAGCCGCCTCGCCGAGCTCATGCGGCGGCACGACGACGACCCGGCGGAGATCCCGGCGCCGCGGCTCGCGGTGCTCCTCGCGGGGATCTCGGATCACTTCGGCGGGCGCGAGCTGACGCTGGTGAGCGGTCGCCGCTCCGCGGGCGGCTACACGCGCGAGGCGAGCCGCCACGTGTCGGGCCGCGCCACGGACATCCGCGTCGAGGGCGTGCCTCGCCGGACCCTCTGGGATTACTGCCGGACGCTGTCGAGCACTGGCTGCGGCTACTACCCGCGCAGCACCTTCGTGCACGTCGACGTGCGCGCGCAGGCGGCGCAGTGGGTGGACTGGTCGCGGCCCGGCGGCCGGCCGCGCTATGGCAACCTCTCGCGGGCCTGGCCGAGCTTCTGCCGGAACCCGCGACGACGCGGGCACCGCCTCTGTCAGCGCGAGAGCCGCCGCGTCACCGCGCCGGGCGACGTGCCCGTGGAGTTCGTCCTCACCGACGCGGCGCGCGCGCTCCTGCCCGTGGCTCCCGAGCCCGACGAGAGCGACGACGAAGCGGCCGGCGTCGACGAGGAGTACGAGACCGCGACCGACGACGAGGACGACGGCGAGCTCGACTCCTGAGGGATCCGTCAGCGCCCTCTCAGGGGCAGGCGGCGCGAACCCGAGCTCGGTGAGGGCTGCTCGGCCGCTCGCGCAGGAAGCGCGCCGCGAGGGCCCGCGCTTCGTCTCGACGGTCGGCCTGGCAGAGCGCGACCACCCGCGCCGCCTCGCGCTCCTCCTCGAGGATCCCCGACGGGAACCGCCGCGCGTGATCGTCGAGGAGCCCGAGCGCACGCGCGGGCTGCTGCTCGCTCATGGCGCGCTGCGCGCCGCGCAGGAGGACGAGCTCCTCGGACAGCGTCGAGTCGACCGGCGCGGGCGGCGCCACCTCGGCGACGACACTGCGACGAGGAGCTCGCGACGCGGGGTGCGGGATCGGCGTCGAGGCGGGCTCGGTCGTGTTCTCGGCCTCCGCCGTCGTGTCCTCCTCGGTCGTGACCTCCGCGACGGTGACCTCCGCGACGGTGACCTCCTCGGCGGGCGGCTCCGCGGTCACCTCGTCGGCGAGATCGACGACCGGCGCGGCGACGACCGGCTCTCGCGGAGCCAGCTCGTCGCGCGGCTCGATCGTGGGCTCGGCGCGCCGCGCGACGGGGCGCGACGGGGGCTCGTCGGGCTGCGTGATCACCAGGGTGGTTCCGCCGACCGCGGCGGCGACCATGGCGATCGCGGCGATCTTCACCCCGAGCGAGAGCGACCCCGCGGCCGCGGTGGTCGCGGCCGCGGTCGTCCCGGCCGCCGCCGTGCTCGACCCCGCGGTGCCCGCGGCGAGGCCCGCCCCGGAGGCGATGGTCGCGACGAGGGCCCGCTTCACGCGGGCGCGGTCGGCGGGGGCCGGGCCGTCGAGGTCGCGCACCTCGTCGATGAGGGCGCGCGCCGAGGGCGAGAGCTCGTCCATGTCCAGGTCGCTCATCGCTTCGCCTCCCGAGCGCGGTGGCGCGAGAGCGCCTCTTCGAACTTCTGACGCGCGGCCCGCAGGCGCGAGTACACGGTGTTGAGCTTGATCCCGAGGGCGTCGCCGATCTCGGGGGCCGTGAGCTGCTCGAGCTCCGCGAGCACGAACACGGCGCGCTTCTCGTCGTCGAGCTGCTCGAGGAGCCCGTGCAGCAAGCGAACTCGAGCGCGCGTCTCCGCCTGCTCGGCGGGACCGCTTCCGTCGGGCGCGGCGAGGGCCTCCGGCAGCGGCGCCAGGCCGCCCTTGCGACGGTGGCGGCGACGGTGATCGGAGACGACCCGGAGCAGGATCCCGAACAGCCACGTCTTCACGGACGAGCGCCCCTCGAAGTCCGCGAGGCGACGGTGCGCGACGAGGAAGACCTCCTGGACCGCGTCGTCGACGGCGGCCTCCGGTACGCCCATCCGGCGAGCGCTCCGCCAGACGAAGTCGAAGTGCTCGTCGTAGATGTCCTCGAGGCGCAGCTCGACCTCGCGGGAGGCGACGCGATGCGCCCCGCTCCCCGGTCCTTCCGTCAGCCCGACGGCGGCCGCCGCTGCACCCATGACCTCTTCGTGGCCGGACACGATCCAATCCGTGAAGAAAAACGCGCCGGTCAAAACCGGACGTGGATCGACAGCCCGAACCGCCCGGCCACCGGCTCTTGCACGTGGAAGACGTCGTCGGGGCTCCCTCGGACGGCGAACTCGAGCGGGTTGAACGGCGCGATCAGGGTGGCGTCCAGATCGAGATCGAACCACGGCTCCGGGGACCACGCCACCCCGAGGCCACCCACGGCGGCCCCGAACGTGCCGACCCCCACCTCGGGCCCGGACAGCCCGAACCCCTCGGCGACGGTCACGCCGAGGCCGAGGCCGAGGCAGCCATAGACGAAGCGGGCCTCGTCGAACGGGTGGAAGCAGGCCCGCGCGTCGAGCATCCCCGTCGTGATCTGCGCCCCGACCCGGGCGTCGCGCCGGGCCTCGCGGCCGAACACGAAGGTGGCCCGGAGCCGCGCCTCGACGAGCGGGACCCCGAAGCCGCCCTCGACGGTGATCGCCCCGCTCGCGTCGGGGACGCTGCCCACGTCGAACGCGCCGCCGAGGCCGATGAAGCCCTGCAGCGGTGGGCTCTCGTCCGCGGTCGACGGAGGCTCCTCGGCGGTCGCGCGCGGTTCTTCGCGGCCGTGCTCGACGACCCGCGAGACGGCGCCCTCGGCGCGGCGCGCGCGGCTCGGCTCGGGCGGCGGGGGGGTCACGAGCTCGGTGGGGGTCGCCGGAGGCTCGGGCCGCGGATCGGCGAGCTGAGAGGCCACCACGTGCGTCGGAGGAGGCTCGGGGGCGGGGGGATCCGCGGGCGGCTCGATCGGCCCGAGGGGCGCGTGCTCGGCGACGGCGGCGGGGTCGATCATGAGCGCGAGGATCAGCGCGGCCGCGTCCCCGAGCGGGGCGCACGCGTCGCCCTCCACCACGCGGACCCCCTCGTTGCCATCCGTCGAGGTGCGGAGCCGCAGCGTCCAGCGGCCTTCGAGCTCGGTGGTGACGCCGTCGGCCTCGAGCGCGAGCTCCTCCGGCAGCGCGCCGCCGAGCAGCCGGATCACCTCGGCCTGAACGCTCTCGGACGTCGGACAGCCGGCCGGCGCCGTCCAGGTCACGGTGAGCTGCGCGTGCGCGGGCCGCGGCGCGAGGAGCAGCGCGAGGAGCGCGATGGCGACTGGCACGGTCCGCGACACGAGCCCCCCTCCATACCAGATCCGTGCCCGCTCACTCGCGGCTCGACGTCAGCTCGTCGAAGCGCAGCCCGAACCGCGCGAGGTACTTCCGCAGCCGATCGGCGTCGTTGGTGGACGACTTCCGCGCCCGGGACGCGGCGAAGAGCACGCGGCCGGCCTCGCTGATGGAGCGCGCCTCGGCGCAGACCGCGAGGACGTCGTCGAGCTGCACGCGATCGAACCGATCGAGCGCGTCGGCGGCCTCGGCCCCGAGCGCCGCGACGACCCGGTCGCCACCGCGACGCCGAGACGGGGCGCCCGACCACTGCCGCTCGAGCCGGCCGATCTCCTCACGGACCGCGTCCGTGTCGATGCGCCCGCCCGGCGCCAAGGTCGCCATCCGCAGGACCGCCGCCTCGAGGTCTCGGAAGTTGGCGGGCCAGGGCGCCGTGCGGCCGAACGCGAGGAAGCGCTTCCGCGCCTCTCGGTTGATCGAGGCGCGGCGCCCGAGGCGCTCGGCCGCGCGGTCGAGCTCGAAGTCGAGGTTGGGCTCGAGGTCCTCGGGCCGGTCGGCGAGGCCGGGGAGCTCGAAGGTCCAAAGATCGATCCGCGCGAGCAGGTCCTCCCGGAACTCGCCGGCGCGGACCGCCTCGCGGAGGTCGCGGTTGGTGCCCGCGAAGAGCGCGAAGTCGCTCTGCACCTCGGCGTCCGACCCCACGGGGAAGAACCGCTTCAGCTCGAGCGCGCGGAGCAACATCGCTTGCTCGTCGACGCCGAGCTCGCCGATCTCGTCGAGGAACAGGACGCCGCGATCCGCGGCGCGGAGGAGGCCGGGCCGCGCCGAGGCGGCCCCCGTGAACGCGCCCTTCGTGTGACCGAACAGCGCGCCCATCGCCATGTCGCCGCGCAGCGTCGCGCAGTTGACGGCGACGAACGGCCCGTCGAGCTGACCGCGCCGGCGCTTGAGCTGGTACACGCGCTCGGCGAGCCGGCTCTTGCCCGCGCCGGTCGGCCCGGTGAACAGGATGGGCTCGCGCGACGCGACGGCGACGCGCTCGATGCGGTCCACGAGCGCGTTGAAGTCGGCGTTCTGGGTCGCGATCCCCTGCTTGAGGTAGTCCTGGCCCTGGCGCGCCTCCTGGGCGAAGCGGCGCGCGAGCTCGTCGTAGCGCGACAGATCGAGGTCGATGACGCGGTGGGTCCCGCGCGTGTCGTCGCTCTCGCGCGGCGGCGGCGAGGTCTGGACGAGCCGACCCGGGAAGTAGCGGGCCTCGGTCAACAGGAACAAGCAGATCTGCGCGACGTGGGTGCCCGTCGTGATGTGGACGAAGTACTCCTCGCGGCTCGTGTCGAACGGGTAGTCGCGCGACAGCGCGTGGAGCGCGCCGTAGACCTCCTCCAGATCCCACGCGTCCTCGAAGGGCACCTCGTGCAGCCGCACCTCGGTGTCGGGCGCGACCGACGCGATGTCGTCGACGAGCTGGCCGGCGAGCGCGGCGCTGTGCGGCTGGTGCACGAGCTCGAGCCGGTCGAGCGGCAGGTCGGGCTGCATCGCGAGCGCCACGGTCGGTCGCCAGCGCTTCCAGCGCTTGCCCGCGCGGCCCGCGTCCAGCGTCGAGCCGACCAACCCGAAGGCGACGGTGCGCTTCGCCATCGCCGCCACGCTATTCGATCGGGTACCCCGGGTGAAAGTCGTTAACCTCTCGGCATGTACCACGAGGACGGACCGACGCTCCTGGAGCTGGCCGAGCAAGCGCTGTCGTCGACCGATCGGGGCTACGACCTGATCGCGCCCAAGTTCGACCACACCCCGTTTCGCACCCCGGACGTGCTCCTCGAGCGCGCCGCGAAGATCGTGAAGAAGAAGGGCGGCACCACCGCCCGGGGCATCGATCTGTGCTGCGGCACCGGCGCCGGCGTGCGCTGGTTCCGGCCGCTGTGCACCGACGAGATCGTGGGGATCGATCGCTCGCAGGGCATGCTCGACGTCGCGCGGGAGCGGCTCGAGGACGCGCCCGGCGAGGCGACGATCACGCTCACCCAGGGCGACGCGATGGCGTCCGGCTTCGAGGCCGGGAGCTTCGGCCTCATCACCTGCTTCGGCGCGTTCGGGCACATCCTGCAGGAGGAGGAGCCGAAGTTCGTGCGGGAGGTGACGCGCCTGCTCGCGCCCGGCGGCCGGTTCGTGTTCATCACCAGCGAGCGCCCGCCCGCGTGGTCGCCGAGCCTCTGGGTCGCCAAGGGCTTCAACGCGGTGATGCGGATCCGCAACGCGGTGATCAAGCCCGAGTTCATCATGTACTACCTCACCTTCCTGCTCCCCGGCGCCCGCTGGCTGTGCGAGGCGAACGGGCTCGAGGTCGAGGTGATCTCGGGCGCGTTCGAGAAGCCCTTCGCGCGCGGCAAGCTGGTGATCGCGACCAAGCCGCTGAAGCGCAAGGCGCTGTGATCGAGATTGACGGCAGCGCGGGTGAGGGCGGCGGGCAGATCCTGCGCTCGTCGCTCGCGCTCGCGATGGTCACGGGGCAGGCGGTCCGCGTCGACCGCGTCCGCGCCGGACGCCAGAAGCCGGGGCTGCGGCGCCAGCACCTCGCCGCGGTCGAGGCCGCGGCGCGCGTCTCGAACGGGCGCGTGACCGGCGCCGAGCTCGGCTCGACGCGCGTCGAGCTCGAGCCCGGCCCCGTCGTGGGCGGGACCTTCGAGCTGTCGATCGGCAGCGCCGGCAGCGCCTCGCTCGTCCTCGCCACCATCCTGCCCGCGCTCGTGCTCGCGGACGAGCCCAGCGTGGTCACGATCGAGGGCGGGACCCACAACCCGCTCGCGCCGACGTTCGAGTTCCTCCGCTTCAGCCTCTTGCCGCTGCTCCACCGGATGGGCGCGGAGGTGCACCTCCGGCTCCTCCGCCACGGCTTCTACCCGCGGGGCGGCGGTCGCGTCCGGGCCGAGATCCAGCCCGGGCAGTTCGGCGAGCTGCAGCTCGACTCGCTCGGGGCGCGGCAGTGGAAGCGCGCGACCTCGACCGTCGCCGATCTGCCTCAGCACGTGGCGCGCCGAGAGCTCGACACGCTCGCCAAGAAGCTCCGGCTCAGCCCCGCCGACCTGATCGAGGAGGTGCTCCCGCCCGGCCTCGGGCCCGCCAACCTCTGCCGGGTCGAGCTGCAGCACGAGAACGCGACGGCGGTGTTCACCGAGCACGGCGAGAAGGGGCTCCTCGCCGAGACCGTGGCGGCGCGCCTCGCCAACCAGGTGCGGCGCTTCGAGAAGGCAGGCGTCGCCGTCGACGAGCACCTCGCCGATCAGCTGCTGCTGCCGATGGCCCTCGGCGAGGGCGGTCGCTTCACCACGCTGGCACCCTCTTCGCACACCCTCAGCCAGGTCGCGGTCATCGAGCGCTTCCTCGATCCGAGCGTGCGGATGACGGAGCTCGGCCACGATCGCTGGCTGGTCGAGGTGGGGGAGCGCTAAGGTCGAGGACGTGGGACGTCCGATCGTCATCGTGGGGCTCGGCGAGATGGGCGCGGCGTTTGCGCACGGCTGGCTCCGCCAGGGCCACACCGTCGTGCCCGTGAACCGCGGCGACGATCCCCGGAGCGTGGAGGTCGACCCCGCGCTGGTGCTCGTCGCGGTCGGGGAGCGCGCGCTCGACGGCGTGCTCTCCGGGCTGCCCGACGCGTGGCGGGACCGGGTCGCGCTCCTGCAAAACGAGCTGCTCCCGACCGACTGGGAGCGGCACGCGCTCGTCGACCCGACGATCGCCGCGGTGTGGTTCGAGAAGAAGCGGAGCAAGCCGCTCAACGTGGTGCTGCCGACCGTCGTCGCGGGGCCGCACGCGGCGCTCGTGGTGAGCGCGGTGACGGCGCTCCAGCTCCCCGCGGAGGCGATCGCGGCCGACCGGCTGCTCTTCGAGCTGGTGAAGAAGAACCTCTACATCCTCACCGCGAACATCGCGGGGCTCGTCGTCGGCGGCACCGTCTCGGACCTGTGGCGCTCCCACAAGGGCCTCGCCCGGGACGTCGCGCTCGAGGTGCTCGCGCTTCAAGCCTGGCGCGCGAAGGAGACGCTCCCCGAGGAGGCGCTGATCGACGCGATGGTGGAGGCCTTCCACGCGGACCCCAACCACCTCTGCACCGGGCGATCGGCCGCGCCGCGCCTCGATCGGGCGCTCGCGCAAGCGACCGAGGCGTCGATCGACGTGCCTACGTTGCGCTCGATCGCCGAGCGACGGAGTCTTGCAGGGTGAAGAAGTCGGGCACCCGCGAGGCGTCGAGCGGCCTCGAGAAGAAGTAGCCCTGCACCGCGTCGACGCCGAGCGTGACGAGCGCGTCGAGCTGCGCCACCGTCTCGACGCCCTCCGCGAGCACCTCGAGCCCGAGGCTGTGCCCGAGCCCGGTGATCGCCTGCGTCAGCGCGGTCGCGTGCTGCTGCGCGACGCCGCCCACGTCGAGGTCCTTCACGAAGGCGCGATCGATCTTGAGCACGTCGACGGGGAGGCGCTGCAGGTACGCGAGCGACGAGTAGCCCGTCCCGAAGTCGTCCACCGAGACGCGGACGCCGAGCTCGCGCAGCGCGGAGAGCTTCTCCACCGCGGCCTGCACGTCGTCCATCAGTGAGGTCTCCGTCACCTCGAGCTCGAGGTGGCGCGGATCGACGCGCGTGCTCGACAAGACACGTTGCACGGTCCCGACGAAGTCCGCGCGCGCGAACTGGTGGGCGGAGACGTTGACGCTCACGCACTCGATGTCGAGCCCGGCGGCTCGCCAGCGGCTGACCTGACGGCAGGCCTCGAGCAGGACCCAGCTCCCGATGGGCACGATCAGCTCGGACTCCTCGGCGACCGGGAGGAAGTGGCCCGGGCTCACGAGCCCGTCGTGGCGCTGCCAGCGGATCAGCGCCTCGAGCTCCGTCGAGCGGCGCGAGTCGAGCGCGACCTTCGGCTGGTAGTGCAAGAGGAGCTCACCGGCGCCGAGCGCGCGGCGGAGGTGTCGCTCGAGGTCCCCGCGCCGCTCGACCTGCTCGCGCAGCTCGGCGGTGAAGCACTCGATCCGCCCTCGGCGACGGGACGCCTTGGCGCGGTGCAGCGCGATCCCCGCGTAACGCAGCAGGCTCCCGCCGTCGTTGGCGTCCTCCGGATAGCGGGCGATCCCCACCGACGCGCTGAGCGACAGCTCGTAGCCCTGCACGTGGAAGGGCTCGCGCACCGACTGGAGCATGCGGTCGGCGAGCGCGAGCGCGGACGCGCCGCGAGGGTGGCCGGTGAGCACCGCGAGGAACTCGTCGCCCGACCCGCGGCCGACCAGGTCGTTCTCCGTCGTGGTGTCGAGGAGGCGCTCCGCGACCTGCCGCAGGAGACCGTCGCCGACGTCGCGGCCCAGCCAGTCGTCGATCCGCTGGAAGCGATCGAGCGCGAGGATCGCCACCGCGACCCCGGTGCCTTCGCGCTCGGCGTCGTCGAGCGCGACCTCGACCGGCTCCTCGAGCATCCGTCGATCGGGCAAGCCCGTCACCGCGTCGTGCGCCCCGACCGAGAGCGGCCACGCGGCGAGGTCGCGCACGTGCGGCGGCAGGGTCTCCTTGCGAGGGCGCATCACCCCGCGCACGGGCGTCGGGGGCGCGAGGTGGATCACGATGTGCGAGGCCACCGTCGCGAGCGCCGTCACGTCGGTCCCCTCGAGGTCCTCGCGGGCCTCGCGGTCGACGAGGACGATGGCCCCGAACTGCCGGCCCTCCTGCTCGACGGGGACGGTGACGGCGGCGTTCACGCCGACCGACGGCGGGAACAGCGCGATCTCGGGGGCGGCCGGCCCTCGCCCGACGATGGGCACGAGCGCGGGCGCCTCGCGCGCGAGCCGCCACGCGGGCGCCTCGAGCGGCACGTCGGCGACGAGCTCCGGCGGCCCATACGTCACCACGCGGCGCGCGTGGTTCCCCGAGAGGCGAAAGATCACCCCGGCGGGCATGCGCGTGATCGCGCAGGCGACGCGCAGCTGATCGATCAGCGCCTGGTCGTCGGAGGTCACCGGCGACCGATCATACCGCACTGGAGTGTGAAGAAGTGTTCGGCGGGGTTACCGCCGTCGACCCCCGTCCCCAGGGTCGATGAGTGGTGGATCAACCCGTCAAGGAGTTCTGTCCGCACGGCGGGCTGCACGAGCCGGGGACCGAGTCGCCCGCCACCCTCGCGGGGCGGATGGACGGAAAGGGCCCCGGTCGCCTCCGGATCGCGTCCCTCGCCGCGTCCGCGCTCTGGGGCCTCTACGCGATCCACGCCTTCCTCGCGGGGCGCCTCGACCCGATGGTCGGCGCGCTCGCGGCGACCGTCGCCGTCGCCTCGCTCGGCGTCGCCTGGCTGAGCTCCCCGCGCACTTCGGAGAAGACCCTCCGGACGGTCGGGTCCGTGTACCTGCTCGGCACGACCTTCGGCATGGCGATGGTCGAGCAGCACCTCGGCATGGCCGCGGGCATCGGCGCCGGGATCAGCTGGAGCGCGATCTGGGTCGCGTTCTTCCCCATCGTGCTGCCCTGCTCGCCGAGCCACACGCTGGTGAAGGCGCTCGTCGGCGCGACGATGACCCCCGTCGCGCTCGGGCTCGCGATCGCGCTCGGCCGCCCCGTCCCCGCCGCGCTCGACGTGGTGGCGATGCTCGCGCCGGTCTACATCGGCGCGTTCGTCGCGTACGCGGGGGCGAAGGTGCTGGACCGCCTCGGCGGTCGGGTCGAGGCGATGGCCGCGATCGGCCGCTACGAGCTCGTCGAGAAGCTCGGCGAGGGCGGGATGGGCGACGTGTGGGCGGCGCGGCACCGGCTCCTCGCGCGGCCCGTCGCGCTGAAGCTCGTCAAGCTCTCGGGCGAGGAGGACGGCGTCCAGCTCGCGCGCTTCTCCCGCGAGGCGCGGGTCACCGCGAGCCTCGAGAGCCCGCACACCGTGCACCTCTACGACTTCGGCGCGGCCAACGACGGACGCCTGTTCTACGCGATGGAGCTGCTCGAGGGGATGGACCTCGAGCAGCTGGTGAAGACCTTCGGAAAGCTCCCGCCGGAGCGCGTCGTGCACATCCTGCGGCAGGCGCTGCACTCGCTCGAGGAGGCGCACGCGCGGGACCTCGTGCACCGCGACATCAAGCCCGCGAACCTCCACATCGGGCGGTACGCGCTCTCCCACGACCACGTGAAGGTCCTCGACTTCGGCCTCGCGAAGGCCTCCTCGGGCGGCGCGAGCACGCTGATCACGGGCAACGGGCGGATCAGCGGGACGCCCGCGTACATGGCCCCGGAGATCGTCCACGGGAAGGCCGTCGACGGGCGCGCCGACGTGTACGCGCTGGGCTGCGTCGCCATCTATCTGCTCACCGGCGAGCGGGTCTTCCCCGAGGCCACCGAGGTCCTCGCGGCGGCGGTCGCCCACGTGACGGAGACGCCCGTCGGGATCCGCGCGCGCGGGGTCGCGATCGACGAAGACCTCGAGCGCGTGCTGATGAGCACCCTGGAGAAGGACCCCGTCCGCCGCCCGGACGCCGCGAGCCTGCGCGAGATGCTCGCGAGCGTCTCGACCGACGCGTGGACCGAGCGTGACGCCGCGGACTGGTGGGCGCGGAACGCGCCGCTGCCCAGGCGCCGCGTCAGCGAGCCGCCCGCCGGCGAGGTCCACGCGACCGCCCCGACGCTCCCGCGCGCCCAGGTCCTCGTCGCCGGTCACGCCTGAGCGAGGCGAGCCTGGAGACAGCCTCTAGTCTCTAGTCGAGCCAGTGGGCGAGCTGGACGACCGGCCGCAGCACCGCGCGCACCGCGCCGCGCAGGTCGTCGTCCTCGCGGATGACCGCGGCGAGGTGGGGGCCGACGGTCTCGTAGACGGCGACGAGGCCGCGGCCGAGGGCGTTCGTGCGGAGGTGCCGATCCCGCAGGCGGCGCAGGGCGCCGATGTCCGCGGCGAGCGGCGTGCCGTAGGCGGCCGTCGCCACGAAGCAGGGCGAGACGGTCGTGAAGTGGATGGGCGGCGTGTGGTACTCGGCCACCGCGATCGGCCCGGCCGCGTTGCAGCGATCGAGCGCGCGGACCGCGATGTAGTAGTGCGACTCGGGGCCGAGCCCGCCGAAGTCGGCCTCGACGGGATCCCCGGCGCGCACGCCGCTCGGGAGCACGAGCGCCTCGTGCTCGAGCGTCGCGGCGCGGGCGGGCAGCGCGCGCATGAAGGAGTCGGTGTCCGTGATCGGCTCCTGGCCGACGCGCACGTCGTAGCGCGTGACGCCCGAGTCGTCGGACGCCGCGAGGAACGAGAGCTGGGCGAAGCGGTGCGCGTCGCGCTGCTCCGGGTACTCCGTGACGGTGAGCCCGGCGACCGCGCCCGGCGGCGTGTTCGCCTCGCACACCTCGGGCCCGATGACCGTCACGTGGACGCGCTGGTCGTCGACGACGAACAGGCGATCGGCGCCGCTGCCCGGCGCCGCGCTCGGGTCCTGCGAGATCGTGCCGTCCATCGCGAGCAGCTCGCCGCTGCTGCCGTCGATCCAGCCGTAGCCGGCCGGCTCGCGGACCCCCGTGTCGACGGCGCCGCCGCCGAGGGTGAAGGGCACGCGGAACGCGACGGAGGGCTGGCCGCGGTACGGGTAGCCGTAGCTCATCGCCCAGAAGTCCCACAGGCCGCTCGGGTTCACGGGGGTCGGGAAGCGCGCGTCGTTCCAGGTCTCGTTGTAGTCGCCCTCGGTGTTCACCTCGACCCACGCGACGTAGTCGCCGTCCTCCCAGTCGTCGGGGACGGTGAACACGACCATGGTCCGCATGCCCTCGGGCGGCGTCGCCATCGTGATCGCGTCGATCTCCGGCATCGCGGAGCGGGCGTCGACGGCGTAGCGCTCGACGTCCGGGTGGTCGTAGCAGCCGACCGTCGTGCAGCGCACGACGTCGCGGCGCGGCGGGTAGAGGGACGTGGTGTCGAGCGCGCGCATGGTCGCCGCGCCCGGCGCGGTCTCGAACGGCTCGGCGTAGCCCTCGCGGAGGTCGTCCTCGGAGAGGTAGCGCCCCTTGTCGCTGTTGAAGACGCTGGGGCAGGTCATCGCGTCGAGGTTGTCGCGACCCGACACCGACTGCGTGAAGGAGAGGCAGTAGTAGTCGTCGCGCGAGAAGTCGTTGGCGCTGCGCGACGCCCAGCCCTCGCTCGTCCGATCCTGGAAGATGACCCGGTGGAACGGCATCGCCCCGGGCGCGTTGGCGCGGCGGTGACCCCAGATCGGGAGGACGCCCTCGCGGCGACCGTACGGCCAGTTGTAGCCGCTGTTCATCTGCAGCGCGCCGGGGCGGTTGCCGATCCCGCGGACGGCCGTCGCCTGGGTCAGCGCGATCGTCTGCAGGTAGGTGCCGTCGGCCCGCTCGATCCACACCGCGATCTGCGCGCGCCGGACCGGGGTGATCTCGACCTCGACGACCCGCGCGATCCCGTCCTGCGCGAGAGCGGAGGCGCTCCATCCGAGACAGATCGCCAGGAGCGCTGACGCGACGCGGCGCATGGCCTAGAACCTAGTCTCCAGCTCCGGACGGGACAACCCGGCTACTGAGGGACGTCACCCCCGAGCAGGATCACCTCGTTGGTGTCCCAGCTCGTGGCGTAGAGACGCAGCTGCGGACCCGGGTGCATCGCGAGGCCCACGATCCGACGGGCGCCGGGGACCTCCACGTTGCGGTGGGTCCGGCGCACGGTGTCGATGATCGTGACGTCGCTCGAGGTGAAGTTGGCGACCCCGACGAAGCGTCCGTCCGCGGTGCGCCCGATGCTGCGCGGGTTGCGACCGGTCGGGGCGAGGCCGAACGCGCGCCCTCCCCCGTCGAGGCGGTAGAAGCCGATCCGGCCGAGCGAGCACGTCAGGTAGAAGCCCTGTCCGTCGGGGAACGGCAGGATGTCGCGCGGGTAGCGGCACGCCTCCCACGACTCGCGCTCCTCGGTCGCGCCGGGCTCGAAGATGTGGATGCGGTCGCCGTGGAACGCGGCCGCGTAGAGCGAGCCGTCGGCCATCACCCCGAGGCCGCGCGGCCGCGAGCCCGTGCGGAGGCGCCGGAGCTCGCGCCCCGCCTCGACGTCGACGACGGACACCGAGTGGTCGAAGTAGTTGGCGACGTACAGGGTCCGGCCGTCCGCGGACACGGCGATCGTCTTGGGGTTGGTGCCCACCGCGATCTCGGAGCGGACCTCGAGGGTCGCGAAGTCGATGACCTCGACCACGTGCCGCCGGAAGTTCGAGACGTAGAGGATCGAGCCGTCCGGGGAGTAGGCGCTCTCCACGGCGTTGCCCGCGAAGGTCACGGTGCCCGTGTGCTCGAGGGTCTCGGCGTCGTAGACGAAGACGTTGTCGCGATCGGGGCGGCCGAAGTTGCAGACCACGACGCGGCGGCCGTCCGGGCTGACGCTCACGCTCTTGGGCTGCACGCCGGTGGCCGCGCGGGTGATCACCGACAGCTCGGGGCCGCCGCGCTCCGTGCGGAAGACGGGCTCGCGCTGCGCCGCCGCGGCGACGGGCCACGCGAGCAGGACCCCGAGGATCGCGATACCGACGCGTGACGCCATGCCGTCGAGCCGTACCCCCCCGATCGCGCGCGATCAAGTAACCGCAGATCTCACCAACCGGTAACGGGCAACCCGGGCCGGCTCGGCTATCCTCTGCCCCGATGCAGAGGCCCGATCCGCTGGAGACGCTCCTCGGGCTCACCCGCCTGCTCTCGACGGAGCGCTCGCTGGAGGAGGCCCTCCTCGCCACGACCGACGCGGCGATGCTGCTCTTGCCCTGCGATCACGCGTCCCTGCGCACCTACGACGACGATCGCCGGATGCTCCTGTCGAGCGCGCGATCGGGGCTCGCGCGGGACAAGAGCCCGTCGAGCTTCCGCAAGGGCGAGGGCGTGGTCGGCATCGTCGCCGACTCGGGGCGCGCGGCGCTCGTCGCCGACGCGCAGACCGACGCGCGCTTCGTGCAGCGCCCCGACGCGGGCTTCGACGTCCGCTCGCTCGTCGCCGTGCCCCTCTTCGCCGGCGGCAGCGTGGTCGGCGTGCTCAGCGCCTCGCACCGGGACCCCGACGTGTTCAGCGCGCGCGACCGCGACATGGCGCAGCTCCTCGCGAACTGCACCGCGCCCGCCATCGAGACGGCGCGGCTCGCCCGCCTCGCGGTCACCGACGACCTCACGCGGGCCTACAACTACCGCTACCACCACACCCGGCTCGCCGAGGAGGTCAGCCGCGCGCGGCGCTACGGCGACCGCTTCTCGCTGCTCCTGATGGACCTCGACCACTTCAAGCACGTCAACGATCGCTGGGGGCACCAGGTCGGGGACGAGGTGCTGCGAGGGTTCGTCGATCGCGTGCGCGACGAGGTGCGCGACCCGGACGTGGTGATCCGTCGCGGGGGCGAGGAGTTCGTGCTGCTCATGCCGGCGACGGAGGAGACGGACGCCGCCAACGTCGCGGAGCGGATCCGCGCGCGCGTGGCCGGCACGCCGATCGACACCGAGGCCGGAGACGTCCCGCTGACCGTCTCGATCGGGGTCGCCACGTGGGGCGCCGAGGAGTCCGGCGCCGCGCTCGAGGCCCGCGCCGACGCCGCGCTCTACCGGGCCAAGGCCGCCGGGCGAGACCGCGTCGAAGTGGCCGGGCCCGAGGAGTGACGTCACCCTGAGCCCTGCCCGTCATGCGCACGCTCACCGTCGCCGCGATCCTCCTCGCCGCCGCCCCGGCGGTCGCGCAGCCGAGCTACGACCCCGCGCCCCTGCTCGAGTCGCTGCGCCCGAACGAGCGCGCCCGCGTCCCGCGAGAGGCCGGCGTCGCGGCGGGGGCGCTGCCGCTCTACGAGCTCTCGATCGACCTCGCCGACGACCTCGCCGGGTTCGACCTCGACGAGACGGTGTGGTGGACCAACGACAGCGGCCGGCCGCTCTCGAGCGTGGTCTTCCGGATCTA
Source organism: Sandaracinaceae bacterium (assembly GCA_020633195.1). Taxonomy (GTDB): domain Bacteria; phylum Myxococcota_A; class Polyangia; order Polyangiales; family Sandaracinaceae; genus JACKEC01. The sequence continues at coordinate 20,426 of JACKEC010000028.1, forward strand.
CGTCAACGCCGTCGCCGCGCAGCCGCAGGTCGACCTGATCGAGGGCGAGTGCCTCGACAACGTGTCTTGCAACACCTCGATGCCGAGCGCCGACGCGATCGTCGTCCAGCCCGCCGCGCCGGTGCCCGCGGGCGGCCGCCTCCGCGTCCACATGAGGCTCCGCGGCCGGCTGCAGGCCATCGATCCGTCGCGCACCACGTTGATGGGCCAAGGCCTCGAGGGCCTCGGGTCGCTCTCGGGCGGGCACGGCAGCGGCGACTACGGGCTCCTCGCCCAGAGCGACGGCGTGGCGTCGATGGCCGCGTTCTTCCCCGTCCTCGCGCGGATGCGGGCCGGGCGCTGGGAGCAGTCGGACTCGAGCACGATGGGCGACCTCGGCTCGGACTCCCTCGCGAACGTGTCGGCGCGCGTGCGCGTCGCCGACGGCGTGCGGGTGGTGGCCGCCGGCATCGAGGACCCGCCGCTCGTGGTCGGCAACCGCACCGAGGTCCGCGTGCGCGCGGCGTACGTGCGCGACTTCGCGCTCGCCGCGAGCCGGCGCTTCGAGCACCACGACCGGACGGTCGCCGGCGTCACCGTGCGCTCGTGGTTCGTCGACGGAGACACGGCGTCCGGCGACCGCGCGCTCGACGCGGCGGCGCGCTCGATGGCGCTCTTCACCCGGCGCTTCGGCGCCTACCCGTGGACCGAGCTCGACGTGGTGGAGGCCCCGCTGATCGGCGGCGCCGGCGGGGTCGAGTTCAGCTCGATGGTGACCGTCGCGAACATGTTCTACCGCCCGGCGGACGCGGGGCCGCAGGGCGGCTTGCTCGGATCGCTGATGGCGGGCCAGGGCGGGCCGGGGGCCGCGTCCCTCGAGCAGCGGCGCGAGTCGATGATCGAGTTCACGACCGCGCACGAGGTCGCGCACCAGTGGTGGCACGGGATCGTCGGCAGCGACTCGCGGGAGCACCCGTTCCAGGACGAGGCCCTCGCGCAGTACTCGGCGATGCTCTACGTGCAGGACCGCTACGGCGACGCGCGCGCGCAGCGGGAGACGCGCGACCAGGTGACCGCCGGCTACCACATGATGCGCCTGATGGGCCGGGCGGACGCGGCGGCGGACCAGCCGGTCGCCTCGTTCGCGGACACGATGAGCTACGGCGGCGTGGTCTACGGCAAGGCGCCGCACCTCTACCCGGCGCTGCGCCAGGCGATCGGCGATCGCGCGTTCTTCGCCGCGCTGCGCGGCTACGTGAGCGACCACCGGTTCCGCGTCGCGCCGCCGCGCGCGCTCTACGCGCGGATGGCGCGCGGGCCGCGCGGGGCGCGGGTGAACGCGCTCGTGACGCGGTGGCTCGACGAGACGCACGGCGACGACGATCTCGGCCAGCCCGACCTCGGGCAGATGCTCGGCGGCGCGGGCGGCGCGAGCGACCCGCAGAGTCAGGCGCTGCTGCGCCAGCTCCAGCAGGTGCTCGGGAGCTCCGGCGGCGGCGGCGCGGGCCTCGAGGGGCTGCTCCAGCAGATGCTCGGCGGCGGCGCCGGGGGTGCCGGGGGCGGCGGCGGGCTCGACGGGCTGCTCCAGCAGATGCTCGGCGGCGGCGGCGCGCCGTGATCACTCGAACGGGTCGCTGAACCGCGGGTCGGTCAGGAACGTCTCGTCGGTCAGCGCGCTCAGGAGCGCCATCACGTCGGCGCGCTCCTCGTCGGTGAGCGTGAAGCCGTGGATGAAGAGGTTCTTCAGCGGGCTCTCGGAGCCGACGCCCACGTAGGGACCCTCGGTGATCGTGCGACCGCCCGCGGCGTAGTGGTCGAGGACCCCGTCGAGCGTCTCGATGGAGCCGTCGTGCATGTAGGGCGCGGTGACGGTGATGTTGCGGAGGCTCGGCGAGCGGAAGCGACCCATGTCGCGGCGGTCGCCCGTGAACTCGAAGATGCCGCGGTTCGGCTCCGGGTAGCCGCCCCGGCCGTCGATGTTGTAGAGGGCCGTGTTGTGGAACGCGACCTCGTCCATGACGCTGCGATCCTGGCGGAGGCTGTCGGTGAAGTTGAAGCCGCCGTGGCAGTGGAAACACTCGAGGCGCTCGGTGTTGAACAGCTCCAGCCCGCGCCGCGCCGACTCGCTCATCGCGGCGTCGTCGAACTGGTAGGTGTAGCGATCGTAGGGTGAGTCGCCGCTGATGAGCGCGCGCTCGAAGCACGCGATCGCGCGCACGATGTTGCCGAGCGTGATCGGGTCGGCGTCGTCCGGGTAGGCCGCCGAGAACAGGTCCAGGTACATCGGGTCGGAGCTGAAGCGCGCCACGAGCTCGGGCTCGTCCGGCGTGCCGAGCTCTACCGGCGTGTCGCCGAACATCGGCACGAGCGCCTGGTCCTCGAGCTGCGAGACCACCGGGTTGGCCCACGTGTAGCGCGGGTGGTAGGCGGCGTTCGCGAGCGACATCGAGCCGCGCGGGGTGTTCGAGCCGGTCGACCCGACCGCGACCGGGAGCGCGTCGGTGAACGAGAGCTCCTGGCGGTGGCAGCTCCCGCACGAGTAGGTCTGGTTGCCGCTGACGCGGGGGTCGTAGAAGAGGTAGCGGCCCAGCTCCACCTTCTCGACGCTCATGGGGTTGTCGTCGGGGACCGGCGGCGTCGGGAAGCCCGCGGGGAGGTTCCACTCGTAGGTGGGCCCGTCCTCGGGCTGGCAGCCGGCGAGGCAGAGCAGCGCGAGCAGCGCGGTGGCGTGACGCACCCGCCCAACATACTCCCATCGCGGCGTCATGCATCCGCGAGGGGCGCCGCGAGCTGACGGCGGCGAAACCAGCTCGCCACCGGCAGGTAGATCAGGCGCTTGAGCCAGCGCGGCGACCAGGCCCCCGACCACATCGTGAGCTTCATGAAGAAGCCGGGGATCACGAGCGCTCGCCGTCGCGCGAAGCCGCGGAGCGCCTGCCGCGCGCACTTCGCCGCGCTGATCTGCGCGATCGACGGCGGCGGCCGCCCCGCCTTGTTGCCGAGGACGCCCTCGAACTCGGTGTCGACGGGGCCCGGGCACACCTGCGTGACGGTGACCCCCAGCGGTCGCCCCTCGCAGTGGAGGCTCTCGGAGAGGCCCGTGACGTAGTGCTTCGTCGCGACGTAGGCGGCGAACGAGGGGAGGAACTCGAGGCCGAAGCCGCTCGAGATGTTGAGGATCCCGCCGTGGCCCATCGCCACCATCTCCGGGAACACGCGCTGACTGAGGTAGGTCAGCGCGGTCACGTTGACCTGGATCATGGAATGGATCTTGTCCCAGTCGGCGCGGTCGAAGACCCCCATGTCGCCGAACCCCGCGTTGTTCACGAGGACCCCGATCCGGCCGAGCCGCGCGGTCACGTCGTCGATCATCGCGCCGCACTGCGCGAGGTCCGCGAGGTCGGTCGGCCGCACCATCACCTCGAGCCGGGGGTGCTTCTCGCGCAGCTCGACCGCGAGATCCTCGAGGCGCTCCCGGCGCCGCGCGACGAGCGCGAGCGCCTTCGCCTCGGGCGCCATGTGCCGGGCGAGCTCGAGGCCGATGCCCGAGCTCGCGCCGGTGACGACGACGACCGCGTCCTTCCAGGGGCTTGCCATGGCGGGAGGGTACCCCCGCCAGGGCGCGCTACCGATCGATCTCGCCCGAGAGGAACTGCCCCATCTCGCTGAGCTGCGTGTCGCCGATCACCGGCACGACGAGGTCGGCGTGGAGGAACGAGGGATAGGTGCGCATCGGCCGGCCGCTGACGCGCTGGAGCGTCTCGGTGGTGCGGTTCGGGATGATGATGTCGCCCCGATCCATCTGCAGGAGCACCGCGCGGTCGTCCTCCGCGTAGAGGTGCGCGACCGAGTGCGGGTCGACCGAGTCGATCAGCCAGCGCGCCACGTCGAGGAGGCGCTCCTTCTCGTAGCTCGGGTTCGCGACCTCGATGTCGTCGAAGTAGGCGTCGATCTGCGGCGCGAAGTACGTGCTCTCGCGGAACAGGTCGACCATGTCGGCGCCCGGCACGTTCAGCACGGCGCGGTCGATCTCGGGCGTCACCGACACCCACACCGCGCCGATGATCGCGCCGAGCGACTGCCCCGTGTAGAGGACGCGCTCGGGGTCGAGGTCGATGCCGACCGCGCGCCCCCAGTCCTGCGTCTGGATGGCGTGCAGCAAGGTGCTCAGGTCGACGAGCGCCTGCCGGAAGTGGTCGGTGATGAACGGGAGGTCGCCGACGTCGAGGAACGCCGCGCCGCTCGCGACCTGCACCGCGACGAGCGGGAACGCGGTGAACGTGTCGGGCGCGCCGCTCGCGGTGATGCACTCCCCCTCGGGGCTGCACCGCGCGTCCGAGCCGCTCGAGCACGGCGGGAAGCGCAGGATGTCGTCGGTGAGCCCCGTGACGTTGCGGATCTGCTCGGGGAAGAAGTTCGGGATCGCGACCAGGCTCGCGTCGATGCAGTCGATGCGATCGCCGTGGAACGGGAAGTCGATCGAGAGCGTGGCGAAGCCGCGCCGCGCGTACTCGCCCGCGACGGTCATCATGAAGCGCGCGTCGGTCACGATCGCGTGGCCGAAGATCACCACCGGCAGGGGCTCGCTCGGGTCCGCGCCCTCGGGGATCGACAGGTAGAAGCGGACGTCCTCCATCTCGTACTCGCCGCTCTCGCTCCAGCGGCGGGTCACCGGGTCGAGGAAGTACGGGCTGGGCAGCGTGCCGATCACGAACTCCTGCACCCCCTGCGTGCGCGGCAGGTAGAGCAGCCGGATCAGCGAGGACTCGATCCCCGGGAAGAGCGCCTCGAGCGCCTGCAGCGGGGGGAGGCGCTCGACCACCGTGGGCGGCGTGTCGAGGCCGAGGTCGATCGTCATGCGCGCCGCCTCGCGGACGCCGGGGACGGCGTCCATCGTCGTGAAGGGCCACGCGGTGATGATGTTGTCGCGGCCGTAGCCGTCGAGGAGCGGCGCGATGCGCGCGCGCGTGACCTCGAGGCGGTTCGCGAGCGCGTCGGTGAGCGAGCCGAGCTGCGAGACGCCGTCGACGGCGAGCTCGTGCTCGGTCCGCATGAAGAACCCGATCGGCATGACCTCGAGCTCCTCGCCGCTCGCGGCGCGCACGCCTCTGTCGACGACGATCGCGTACGTGGTCGACGGACGGAGCGGGAGCTCCTCGTCGGCGATCTCGATGATCACGTGCGTGCAGTCGATCGGCGTCGGCGTGATCGCGCACGCGGCCTCGCCGGCCTCGCCCAGGACGTGCGTGGTGATCGGCAGATCGCGGATCCCCGTGCCGGTCTCGAAGACGTGCACGCGGCCGGGCAGGCTCGTGGCGTCGACCGCCTCGGTCGCCTCCCAGTGCAGGTTCGCCGAGACCCCGAAGCCGCGGAGCTCGCTGGCCTGCCGCTTCGCGTCGGCCTCGAGCGCGGTGTCCCAGTCCGCCTCCTCGAGGTTGACGAAGCCGGTCTCCGGGTCGATCAGGAGGTCGAACGGCAGCGGCACGCGCTGCGAGTCGCGGTCCATCGCGAGCTCGGGCGACGTGGTCACGGTGAACGACCAGAGCGCGGCGATCTCCTCGCGCGGGATCTCGCTCTCGGCGGGCCGCGCGGGGTCCTCGAAGAAGTCGAAGAAGGGCGCGAGCTCGACGCGCAGGTCCTCGAGGCGGCGGCCGTTGTCGAGCCGCTCGGCGCGCGTGGCGCCGGGGAAGGCGCGGTTGTGGCCGACCGTGTCGAGGCGCTGGCTGCGCTTGAGGAAGTAGAAGATCGCGTCCGGCTCGAGGCCGAAGCCGTGCGCGTCGCGGACGCCGCCGGTGCCCCCACGGACGACCACGAGGTACGTGTGCCCGCGCTCCCAGCCGGTGCGCGGCGGCAGCATCTGGAGGCGCCGGTCGTCCTCGTCGATCACCACGCGCACGTCGGTGAACCGGAACGCGTCGCCGTCGTTCCAGTCCCAGATCTGGACGTTGTCCTCGTCGACGGTGGCGCTGTCGATCGCGTCGCTGAACCGCACCGTCGCGGGGAGCGTGGTCGCCCAGCCGTCGCGCGTGTTCAGCCACTCGCGGAACGCGCGGTCCGCCGGCGTGAGGTCGTCGTCGTCCGTCGGCAGATCGAGCCGGCCCGTCCCCTCGTCGCGCAGCGCGTCGTTGGGCATCGGGATCTCGCCCGAGTCGGGGTCGAACAGCGGGAACGTGGGCACGCGCTGGTTCGTGTCGAGCGGGAGCCCACACCCGATGAAGAGCAGTATCAGCGGTCCGAAGCGTCGCATCCCATCCGTCCCATCTCGATCCCCGCGGCGTCAGTACGCCGGCTCCTCCTCGTCGTCTCCGTCATCCGTCCCCACGGATTCGTCGGAGCCCTCGACCTGTGGATCCGGTGGCTCGTCGAGCGGGTCGACGACCTCCGGCTCGGGCTCCGCCACAGCATCCGCCTGCGGGGGACCCGAGTCCACCACGAGGCGGACGGTCAGCCCGACGAGGTGGAGCTCGCCCGAGTAGTGGGCGAGCGCCGCGTCGAGGCTCGTGGAGTCGCGCCCGAGGAACGCGACGTAGCTGTAGTAGAGGTCGACGCCGAGCTCGCGGGTGATGTCGAAGCCGGCGCCGAGCGTGACGCCGAGGCGCGCCATGTCCGGCGAGCTCGCCGCGAGGGTGTCGTCGGGCCCGACCTCCTGGTCGAAGAAGAGGCCCGCGCGCGCGTGGATCTCCGGGATCGGCGACACCTCGCCGCCGAGCCGCAGCGCGATCGCGTCGTGCCAGTTGGACGGCGTGTCGATGTCGCTGGTGACGTCCCGCTCGAAGTCGACCTGCGTGCGCTGCCGGACCGACCAGAAGGTGACCCCGAAGTCGGCCCACACGCCGAACATCCCCTCCTGGTAGCCGAAGCCGAGCACGAGGCGGTCCGGGATGGTGAGCTCGGTGGTCGCGTGCTGATCGGGCGCGCGGCCGACGAACGCGTCGGGGACGGTGAAGTCCGCGTCCCCGTTCATGCGCATCCAAGTGCGGCTCTTGTACGTCACGCCGAACGCGAGCTCGGGCGTCGCCTGGTAGTAGACCGACGCGTCGCCGCCCACCCCCGCGCCCCAGAACAGGAGCTGGACGCGGCCCTCCTGGTCGATGAAGTCGAGCATCCGCGCCTGCTCCACCCGGACCGTGTCGACGTGCGCGCCGATCGAGATGCGGATGTCCGGGAAGCCCTCGATCAGCCCGCGCTCGCCGCCGAGGCGGAGCGCGAAGAACGGCGCCGCGCGGATGCCGATGATGCCGGTCTGCATCGACTCGAAGCGGCCCCACCAGCCGTCCGGCCAGTTGACGCTCGAGCCGTGGGAGAGCCCGATGTAGGCGCCGACCGACCACTCGTTCTCCGAGTAGGAGAGGTGCAGGTGCGGCGGCGGCGACACCGCGGTCACCGTGCTCGCCGTCTCCATCGGGTCCTCGAGGCCCTCGGCGGTGATCGTGGGGATCGCGAGGGCGAGCCCGAGCGCGCCGCGGAAGCCCCGACCGTCGGCCGTCTCCGCGGGCTGGTACCACGCGCTCGACGGATCGCCGCGCCGCGCCGTCCCCGCGCCGCCCGTGGCGCCAGCCACCGCGCTCTGGTCGGGGACCTCGAAGCCGCCCGCGAAGGCCCGCCCGGGGACGAGCGTCGCGAGCCCGAGCGCGACCACGAGCGTGGTGTGGAGAAACCTCACAGCGCGAGACCTTACGGGTGAACGCCGTTCTGTCCAACCGACGACTTCAGCCCTGCAGGCGGCGCTGGACGAGGCGCAAGTACCGTTGCGCGTCCATGTGGCTCTTGTCGAGCCGCGAGGCGATCTTGAACGCGCGCTCGGCGCCGCCGAGGTCCTCGTCGACGAGGAACAGCCGACCCTGGACGTAGTGGGCGAAGCCCATGCGCCGATCCTGCTGGAGCGCCTCGAGCACGGCGGTGCGGAGCTCGTTCTCGAACACCCGCCGGTGCACGTCGTCGTCGGTGCCGAGGTAGCGCGCCCAGGCGAAGTGCAGTCGATACTCGGCGGCGTCGGGCATGAGCTCGACCGCGCCACCGAAGGCCTCCCGCGCCTTGTCGAGGGCGTTCGCCGCGAGCGCCCTACAGCCCTCCTCGAACAGCCGCTCGGCGTCGAGCCGCGGCTTCTGCCCGGGCGGCGGCGGCGGCCCGCCGTGAGCCATGCGGCGCTCCATCTCGGCGCGCAGGCGGTCGGCCGCGTCCTTCGCCGCGCTCACGCTGTGACCGCCGGACGGAGAGCGTCGCCCCGTCGTGCGCTCGGCCGCGGCGGCGGCCTTGGCGAGCGCGAGCGCCTTGGCCTCGGCCGCGGCCCGCGCGGTCGCCTCCGCGCGCGCCTCGACGGCGGCCTTCGCTTGCGCGATCTCGCGCTCCCGCTCCTCGGCCTCGGCCCGCGCTCGCGCTTCGGCTTCGGCCCGCGCTCGCGCCTCCGCCCGCGCGCGCGCTTCGGCCTCGGCCCGCGCCCGCGCTTCGGCTTCGGCTCGCGCCCGCGCCTCCGCGGCCGCTTCGGCGGCGCGCCGCCTCGCCTCGTGGGCGGCGCGGATCTCGGCCTCGCCGCGGCACCGGCAGCGGCCGCCTCCGCCTCCTCCGCGCGCGGGCGAGCGCTTCGCCGCCGCGGCTCGCGCTCGCGCCTCTGCCTCCGCTCGCGCCCGCGCCTCCGCCTCCGCTCGCGCCCGGGCCTCCTCTTCGCTCGCGCCTCCGCCTCGGCGCGCGCGCTCGCGCCTCCGCCTCCGCCCGCGCTCGCGCCTGCGCTGCGCGAGCCTCGGCTCGCGCCCGCGCCCTCCGCCTCGGCGCGCTCGCGCGCCTCGGCTTCGGCGCGCTCCCGAGCCTCCAGCTCTGCGCGCTCCTCGCGCTCGCGGCGCGCCGTCTCCTCGTGCGCTTCGCGGACGGCGACGGCGACGGAGATGGCGTCCATCTCCTCGGTCCCCTCGGCGGCGGCGGCGCGGCGCCGGAGCCGACGCCGCAGGTCCTCGGTCTGCTGCCGGTCGAGGCGCTGCGACGCGGGCGCCTCGAGATCGAGGACCCCCGCGAAGAGGAGCAGCACGACGATCACGCCCGCCTCTTCGGGCGGCAGCACGCGGCTCGCGAGGAGATCCGCGAGCGGCCGACCGTCCATCGCCTTCACGAGCCGGAGCTCCGCCTCGGGCATGCCGAAGCGATCGGCGATCGTCTCCGGCTGCCCCTCGAGCCTCATCTTCCGGGTCCGCTTGGCCACCAGGAGCCCCGGCCATCGATAGGACTGCGGGTCCTCGATGAGCGCGGTGCGCAGGGTCGGCTCGAACGCGATCGGGAACTGCGACGCCGCGGGGGGGAGCTTGCCGTCGAAGTGCCAGAGCCCCTCGTCGAGGGTGAGGCAGTGCTGGAGCTTCGCCGCGACCTGCAGCCGCAGCGCCTCCTCGAGGTCCTCCTCGGTCAGCATGCCGAGCTGGATCGCGACCTCGCCGAAGCGACGCACCTCGGAGTCGCCGGTGGCCTCGGCCATCTGCTCGAGGATGAGGCCGTACTCCTCGCGATCGAGCATGCCCTGCCGCATCAGGAGGCGGCCGAGGGTCTCGGCGAGGGCGCCGCGATCCACGTACGTCACCACGCCGTCGGTGATGTGGACGTGCATCGTGAGCTCGCCCTCGTCGATCGTGAGGACGCCCGATCGGCGCTGCCGCTGCGCCGCGAAGAACACGCGCGCGAGGTGCGTGTCCAGCAGCTGCTCGGGCTCGATACGACCGAAGCTGGCCGTCGCGAGGACGTCGCTCACCCCTCGGAGAGTACACCGCGGCGGGTCGTCAGAAGGTGCCCGAGACGCTCAGCGTGCCCGGGCCGGCGGCGACCCGGAGATCGGAGGATCCCTCGCCCGCGACGCTCAACACGATGCTCGACGCCGCGACCGCGGCGAAGCCCACCGCGAGCCCGCCGGTGACCTGCGCGAGCGCGTCGTGGGAGGCGGCCGCGTCGAGCAGGCGTGCGTCGCTCTGCGCCCGCGGGTCGGCGCGGAGCCGGTCGGCCGCGCCGAGGGCGTCGGCCATCATCGCGAGCTCCGCCATCGCGAGCCCGGCGAACGCGATCGCGAGGCTCAACCCGAGGGGCGTGTCGCGCAGGCCGAGGCCGACGTTGCTCATCGTCGCGATCGCCACCCCGATCAGGGTGCCGCTCGCGCCGGCGAAGCCGTCGACCCCTGCGTCGTCGGCCGGGCAGTTGGCCTCGCCCTCGCACGCCGCGCCGCGCGACCAACCGGCCGCGCCCACCCCGAGCGCGGCGGCCCCGAGGATCGGGATCGCGAGGATCCGGAACCACATCAGGCGACCGCGGAGCTCGGGGTCGAGCGCGCCCTGCAGCGCCATGTTCACGCCGGCGCCGAGGGCGAGCCCGAACGACAGCCCGACCTGCAGCGCGAGCGGCTCGCGCAGCTCGGGGAGCGTCGCGTGCACCGAGCCCGACGCGGCGAGCCCGAGGCCGCCGACGCCGATCAGCATCGCGTTGCCGCCGAGCCAGCGGTCCTGGAGCGTCAGCGACCGCGGCTGCCCCGCCGGCCGGAGCGCGTCGGGGCCGCCCTCGGGCAGGACGAGGTGGACCTCGTGCTCGCCGCCGGAGGTGACCTGCACGATCGCGTACCTCGGCTCGTAGCCCTCGACCCGCGCCTCGAGGCGGTGGGAGCCGGGCCGGAGCAGGAGCACGCGATCGCCCGTCTCGAACTCGGCGGGCTGTCCGTCCACGAGCACCTCCGCGCCCCCGGGCTGCGCGTCGACGCGCACGAGGCCGAGCTCGTCGCGCGCGAGCTGCATGCGCGCGAGCAGCCGCGCCCGCTCCGTCGGGTCGGCGAACGTCAGCGCGCGCCGGAAGAACCGGTGCGCGGCCTCGAGCTCGCCCATCTCGGAGGCGGCGCGCCCCATCAGCTCCCACGCCTCGACCGAGCAGTCCGGGTCGAACGCGCGCGCGAGCCGCGCGAGCTCGAAGGCTCGGCCGGGCGACTCCTCGGCGAGCGCCTGGTGCGCGCTCGCGAGGGCCTCGGCCGCCGGTGAGGGGGTGGGTGGAGGTGCCTGTCCTGCGGCGGGCCACGCCGCGAGCCAGACGAGCATGGAGGTCGACCAGCGCGTCATGCCTCACAGGCTGGGCGCCACCCCGCGCGCACGAAACTTACAAGAGGTCACAAGTCGGGCGGGTCGCTCAGCGACGCCGGCCGACCTCTTTGACGATCGCCTCCGCGAGCTGTCGATCGGCGTCGATCGGCTCGCACAGATCGCGGAGCCAGTCGGGGTACCCCTCGGCCAGGAAGCCCGGGGAGCGGCCCGTGGCGTCGAGCAGCGCCTCCTCGTGATGGCCCGGATACGTCACGCGCCACGGGCTCGAGAGGGTGAGGACGTGCAGCTGCACGCGGCCGGCCTCGCGGGGGTGCTTCACGGAGATGCGCACGAGGGGACCGTAGCAGGGCCGGAGCTGACGCGGTGCGTCGTGAGCTTGCGGGGGTCGCCCCCCGCCAAGGTGTGCTACGGGTGAAGCGTGGCAGACATGAGTACCCCCGTTTCGCCGTCGGCGCCGCCCCGGGGCATGGAGCGCCGCCTCGATCGTGAGCGGCTCCTGCACATCCACGAGCTGATGCTCGAGGGCCGAGTCCTCGAGGAGCGCCTCATCCGCATGCAGCGGCAGGGAGAGGGCTACTTCTGGATCGGCGGGCCGGGCGAGGAAGCCTTCAACACGAGCCTCGGCCTGCTGATGAACAAGGGCCAGGGGCTCGACCACGACTTCCTACACGGCCACTACCGCTCGAGCGCCACGCTCCTCGCGCTCGGCGCGCCGTCGATCGACGCGCTCCGGCAGATGCACAACACGAAGACCGATCCCTACTCCGAGGGTCGCAACTTCGTCGGCCACTTCTCGAAGCGCGAGTGGAACGTCCTGCCGATCTCGTCGCCGATCGAGGTGCAGTACTCGGTGTCGATCGGCACCGCCTACGCCCAGCGCCGTCACGGCGGCGCGGGGATCACGATCGTGGTCGGCGGTGACGCGGGCACGGCCGAGGGTGACTTCGCGAGCTGCCTCGTCTGGTCGAGCCGCCCGGGCAGCGAGCTGCCGATCCTCATCATCGTGACCAACAACGAGTACGGGATCTCGACGCCGGCCGGCACCCAGCACGGCGAGCGCCACATCTCCGATCGCGGCGTGCCTTCGGCATGCGCACCGGCGTGTGCGACGGCAACGACCCCGAGGCGGCGTGGTACGCGATCCAGGACGCGATGGACTACGTGCGCTCGGAGCGGAAGCCCTTCGTGCTCCAGGCCAACCTGTCGCGGCTCTACGGCCACAGCTCGTCGAGCGGCTCGAACTACGTCGAGAACGAGGTCGACTGCCTCGAGGTGATCGCCCAGAAGCTCGAGGAGCGCGGGTGGCGCAGCGCCGAGGAGACGCGGCAGCTCCGCGAGAAGATCGAGGCGAAGATGCGCGCGGACTACGAGCAGGTGCTCACCGAGCCGCACCCCGAGCCGGAGGACGCGTGGGACTACGTGTTCGCCGATCGGAACTTCGTCGGCGGAGAGGGCTGAGCCATGGCGACGATCGTCCAGGCCGTGCGCATGGCGCTCCACGTGGGCGAGACGAAGCTCGGCGTCACGGACATCTTCGGCGAGGACGTCGGCCCGCCGCTCGGCGGCGTCTTCACCGCGACGCAGGGCCTGCAGACGGCGTGGAACACCCCGCTCGACGAGCGCGGCATCATCGGGATGGCGATGGGCCTGGCGCTCGCGGGGCAGAAGCCCGTCGCCGAGATCCAGTTCTGCGACTACGCGTTCAACACGATCGACCTGCTCAAGCTCGCGGGGAACACCTACTGGGCGTGCGCCGGCGACTGGAACGTGCCGATGACCCTGATGACGCCGGTGGGCGCGGGGATCCACGGCAGCATCTACCACTCGCACTCGTTCGACGCGCAGGCGACCCGGATCCCGGGCTGGAAGATCGTGATGCCGAGCAACCCGCGCGACGCGTACGGCGCGCTGCTCTCGGCGATCGACGACCCCAACCCCGCGATGGTCCTGCTGCCCAAGGCGCTGATGCGCGCGCGGGCCGAGTCCGACGCCGAGCTGATCCCGGGCGAGCCCGACGCGCGCGAGCTGCGCGCTCGCATCGACGCGCCGATCGGGGATCGCAGCGCCTGGATCCCCAACTGGCCGGACACGCCCGTCGAGAAGATGCCGATCGGCAAGGCGGCGCTGCTCCGCGAGGGCTACGACGTCAGCGTCGTGACCTACGGCCGGCTCGCCCGCGTGGCGATGAAGGCCGCCGACCAGCTGCGCGAGGAGGAGGGCATCTCCGTCGAGGTGCTCGACCTGCGCTGGCTGCACCCCTACGACTGGGACGCGATCGTCGCGACCGCCCGCAAGACGGGTCGCGTGCTCTTCCTCAACGAGGACACCGAGATCACGAACTTCGGCGAGCACCTGATCCGTCGCACCTGCGAGGACCTCTTCGGCGAGCTCCGGATCGCGCCTCGGCTGCACGCGGGCGCGCACCTGCCCGGGGTCGGCCTCGCCGACGCGCTCGAGAACGCCTCGGTCCCGTCGCTCGAGTCGACCCTCGAGGCGATCCGCGAGGCGGCCGGCGCCCCCGAGATCGGCCGCGCGATGCGGGACGTCCCGCGGGTCGTCCGGCGCGAGCCGACGGTGGACTTCACCATCGATCCCCGCGAGCTCGACGAGCGCCTCGTCAGCCGCGAGGTCTTCGGTCGCTCCCTGCGCTACCGCTGAGCTTCGGGGCTTCCGCTACTTCGGGGAGCGGAGTCTGGGAGTAGAGGAGAGCGAGAGAGGGGGAGCGTGCGCGCTGCGCGCGCGTTCGATCTTTGTTCGCCGCGAAGCGGACGCGCCTCGTTCTCGACGCAGGCGTTGGCGTCGGAAATTGCACGACGTCCATCGAAGAAGGCGGTATGGCGAGCGGCATGAAGCGCTCGTCCTTCGCCCTCGCCCTCCTCCTGGCCGCCTGCAGCAACGCGGCCGTGCCCGTCGAGGAGCCGGCGCCGACGCCTCCTCCGACGACCGGCGACGAGGTCGCCGACGTGGCCCCCGAGAACGGGCGGCTCCCCGCGGACGTGCGGCCGACGCGCTACGCGTTGACGCTCGCGATCGATCCCACGCGCGAGCGCTACACGGGCGTGGTCGAGATCGACGTCGAGCTGCCGCGCCGGCAGCGGACGATCTACCTCCACGGCGAGGCGCTCGACGTCACCACCGTCACCGTCGAGGCGGAGGACGGCGAGCCGCGCGAGGCGACCTGGGAGTCGATCGACGAGGAGGGCCTCGCGCGGGTCACCGTCGCCCGCCCCGTCGGCCCGGGCCGCGTGCGGCTCAACCTGCAGTACGGCGCGGCGTTCGAGACGACCAACCGCGCGCTGTTCCGCGTCGCGGTGGGCGACGACCACTACATCTACTCGCAGATGGAGCCGCTCGACGCGCGCCGCTCCTTCCCCTGCTTCGACGAGCCTCGGTTCAAGACGCCCTACGACGTGACCCTCGTCATCCGCGAGGGCGACGTCGCGGTGGCCAACGCGCGCGAGCTCTCGTCCACGCCCGCGAGCGGGGGCACCCGGCGGGTCCGGTTCGCGACGACGCAGGCGATCCCGAGCTACCTCGTGGCGATCGCGGTGGGCCCCTTCGATCGGGTCGAGGGCGATCCCATCCCCCCGAACGACGTGCGCTCCGCGCCGCTCGCGCTCGGCGCGGTGGCCCCGCGCGGTCAGGGCCCGCAGCTCGCGCACGCGATGCGTCACACCGGCGCGATCCTCACCTGGCTCGAGACCTACTTCGGCATCGCCTACCCGTTCGACAAGCTCGACCTGATCGCGGTCCCGTCGTTCGGCGGCGCGATGGAGAACCCCGGCGCCGTCACCTTCGGCGACCGGCTCCTGCTCCTCGGCGAGGACCCGCCGATCGGGCAGCAGCGCGGCTACGCGTTCGTGATGGCGCACGAGCTCGCGCACATGTGGTTCGGCGATCTCGTGACGATGCAGTGGTGGGACGACCTCTGGCTCAACGAGGCGTTCGCGAGCTGGATGGAGGCGCAGACCATCCAGGGCACGTTCCCGGAGTTCGAGCCGTCGGCCGGCGCGATGGGCGAGGCGATCGACGCGATGGACGCCGACAGCCTGGGCAGCGCGCGCCAGATCCGGCAGCCGATCACGAGCACCCACGACATCCAGAACGCGTTCGACGAGATCACCTACCTCAAGGGTCAGTCGGTGCTCGCGATGCTCGAGCGCTGGATGACGCCGGAGGTGTTCCGCCGGGGCGTGCAAGCTTACTTGCGGGCTCACGCCCGGGGCAACGCGACCGGTGAGGACCTCCTCGACGCGCTCTCCGAGGCGGCGGGCCGCGACGTCCGCGGCCCGGCGAACAGCTTCATCGCGCAGCCCGGGGTGCCCCTCGTCGAGGTCACGCCCGAGTGCGCGGACGGCGCGGGGAGCCTCACGCTGCGGCAGACCCGCTACCTCCCGCTGGGCTCCGAGGCCGAGGCCGGCGCGCGCTGGCAGATCCCCTTCTGCGCGCGCTACGCGGCGGGCGGCGAGGTGCGGCAGGCGTGCACCCTGCTCACCGAGGAGCAGGGCTCGCTGCCCCTCGAGGGCGGCTGCGCCGACTGGGTCATGCCCAACGCGGGCGGCGTCGGCTACTACCGCTGGACGCTCCCGCCCCAGGCGCTCGAGACCCTGCGCCAGCGCGGGCTCGCGCAGCTCGACGTGCGCGAGGCGATGAGCTTCGCCGACAGCGTGCGCTCCGGCCTCGCGGCGGGGCGCATCACCTACGACGTCGCGATGAACGCCCTGCGCCCGCTCGCGCAGCGCAGCGAGCGCCCGCTCGCGACGGCGCCGATCGGGCTGACCCAGATGGCCATCGACGACCTCCTCGACGAGGCGGGGCAGGCCCGCGCCCGCACCTGGGCCGGCCGCGTGTACCGCGCCCCGTGGCGCCGCCTCGGCTGGCGCGTGCGGCCGGGTGACGACCCGGACACGCAGCTCCTGCGGCAGGAGCTCGCGATCTTCATGGCCCTCGGCGTGCGCGATCGGACCGTCCGGCGCGAGGCCGCCGCGCTCGGCCGCGCGTACCTCGGCCTGGGCGGCGATCGCGCGATCCACCCGGACGCGGTGGCGCCGGACCTCGCGTCGCTCTGCGTCGCGGTGGCCGTCGAGGAGGGCGGCGCCGAGGTCTTCGAGCACGTGCTGGCGCAGCTGCTCGCGGCGACCGACCCCGTCGTGCGGCGGAACCTGCTCGGCGGGATCGCGCGCGGCACCACCGACCCGGCCCTGCGCGAGCGGCTCTTCGCGCTGACCGCGGACGCCGACGGTGGCCTCCGGATGAACGAGATCTTCGCGCCGTTCCGCGAGCAGGCGCAGACCCCGGCCGGACGCGACGCCGCGTGGGCGTGGCTGCAGGCGCACTACGCCGAGCTCTCCGCGCGGCTCGGCCCGCACGTCTCGGGCTATCTGCCCTACGCGGCCTCGGGCCAGTGCACCGACGGCGCCGCCGAGGAGGCGCGCGCGTTCTTCGCGCCCCGCATGGAGGCGACCCAGGGCGGCCCGCGCAACCTCGCGAAGGTCGTCGAGGGCATCCAGATCTGCGCGGCCTCGGCCGACCACGCGCGCGACAGCGCCCGCGCGTTCTTCGCACGCTGATCGCGTTGAAGCGCCGGCGGCGTCGGACCGTCGGAGGGTGGCGCGCCGCGTCCGGGGGGTACGTGATCGGCGGGGCGGCCCCACGCCGTCTTGACAGAATGACCAAATGAACTCATTCAGTCATTTAGCTATGCGACGGTCATCGTGGCCCCGAATCGGGGCGCTTCTGGTGGGTCTCTCGGTCCTCGCGACCTCCTCGCTCGCGGCGGCGCAGGGTCCGCCGAGCCTCGCGGAGGTCACGCGGGTGCTCGACGACCTCTACACCTCGAGCGCCAGCATCGCGCGCGTCGAGCTGACCGTGACGACGCCCCGGAACACCCGGACGATGCGCATGAGGATGTGGTCGCGCGGCGAGGAGCGCGCGCTGATCGTCATCGAGTCGCCCGCGCGCGAGCGTGGCACCGCGACCCTGCGGCGCGAGCGCAACCTCTGGAACTTCCTGCCCCGGATCTCGAGGACGATCCGCGTGCCCCCCTCGATGATGCTCTCGAGCTGGATGGGAACCGACCTCACCAACGACGACCTCACGCAGTCGGCCTCGTACCGGGACGACTTCACGGGCCGCATCGTCGGGCACTCGCAGGACGGCCACGGCTGGACCATCCGCTACGACGCCAACGAGGGCACCGTCGGGCTCTGGCGCCGGATCGAGTTCGACGTGAACGAGGCGGGCACGCTCCCGGTCCGGGCCCGGTACTTCGATCGCCGCGAGCGCCTCGCCCGCGTGATGCGCTTCGAGGACGTCCGCGAGATGGACGGCCGGCGCATCCCGACGCGGATGATCATCGAGCCGCAGGACCGCGAGGGTCACCGGACCGAGCTGCACTACCTCGAGATGGACTTCGACGCGAACGTCCCCGAGAGCACGTTCTCCCTCACGCAGCTCGAACGACAGCGCTGAGCCATGCCCTCGACGCTGCGCATCGCGGTTCGCAACCTGGGGCGCAACCGTCGGCGGACCGCGCTCGCGCTCGCCGCGATCGCGCTGGCGCAGATCGCCGTGCTCGCGATGGACGGCCTCATGAACGGCTGGGTCGAGGCGAGCCTCGAGGGGATGACGGGGCCGATGATGGGCCACGCGCAGATCCACGCGCCGGGGTGGCGCGAGGAGCAGGCGCCGGACCTGGTGATCGAGGACGTGGACGCGCTCCTCGCGAGGGTCCGCGCGGTTCCCACCGTGCGCGACGCCTACGCGCGGATCTACTCGCCGGCGCTCGCGGCGCGCGACGTCGAGGGCCACGCGGTGGTCGTCGCGGGCGTGGAAATGACGGCGGAGCGCGCCGACGGGGGCCTGCTCGAGGGGCTCGACGCGAGCGCGATCCCGGACGCGCACGGGGCGCTGATCGGCGCGACGCTGGCTCGCGAGGCGGGCATCGAGGTGGGCGACGAGATCGCGCTGCTCGGCCAGGGCGCCGACGGCTCGCTCGCGAACGACCTGGTCACCGTCACGGGGATCCTGCGCACGCCGCTCGACCTGCTGAACCGGCGGGGGGTGATCCTGCACCTCGAGACGGCGCAGGAGATCTTCGCGATGGAGGGCCGCGCGCACGAGATCAACGTGCGCGGGACCGGCGGCGTCGACGGCGCCGACGCGCTCGTCGCGGCGCTCCGGAGGGTCGACGGCGCCGACGGCCTCGAGATCCTCACCTGGCGCGAGCTCGCCCCCGAGCTCTCGACGATGCTCGAATTCTCGGGCGTCTACGGCCTCGTGGTGCTCCTGATCGTGTTCATCGCCGCCGCCGCGGGCGTCGCCAACACGATGCTGATGGCCACGTTCGAGCGACGCCGGGAGCTCGGGATGCTGCTCGCGCTCGGCACCACGCCCGGCCGGCTCGTCCGCGTGGTCCTGAGCGAGGCCGTCGTGCTCGGGATCCTCGGGGTCGCGGTCGGCACGATCTGCGGGGTCGCGCTCGTCCTCTACCAGGGCCACGCGGGGATCGACCCGACCACGTGGGGGAGCCACGACGAGTCGATCGACGTCGCGGTCAACGGGCTCAACTGGGGCGGGACGATCTACCCCTACCTGCGCGCGGTGGACGTCCTGCCCGGCTTCCTCGGCGTCACCCTCGTGTCGGTCGTCGCGGCGCTGTGGCCGGCGGTGGTCACCGCGCGGCTCGAGCCGGTGGAGGCGATGCGCTCGTGACGGGCTCGGTCTCCAGCCGCTACGCCTTGCGCAGCCTCCGGCGGAACCTGGGGCGCTCGCTGATCTCGACCCTCGGCGTCGGGTTCGGGGTCGGCATCGGCCTGCTCGCGCTGTCGTGGATGCGCGGCGAGCACACGATGAGCATCAACGCGGCCGCGGGCGGCGGCGTGGGGCACCTCCGCGTCACGCCGGACGGCTGGGACGAGCGGCGCGACGACGACCTGCGGCTCGACGACTGGGAGCCGCTGCTCGAGCGCGTGCGCGCGACCGAGGGCGTGGCCGTCGCGACGCCGCGCAACCGCGTCGCCGGGCTCCTCGGCCTCGGGACACGTAGCGAGCACGTCGACTTGACGGGTGTGGATCCCACCACCGAGCCGCGCGCGCTGCGCTACGTGCGCGACGTGGCCCACGGGCGCTACCTCGAGCCGGGCGAGCGCGGCGCCATCGTGCTCGGGAGCAAGCCCGCGCGGCGCCTCGGCGCCGAGCTCGGCGACGAGCTGGTGGTCACGGCGCTCGACGAGCAGGGCGAGATGAGCAGCATGCTCCTCGTCGTCGTGGGGATCGTCGAGACGGGCAGCGACGACATCGACGCGACCATCGCGCACGTCGCGCTCGCGGACGTCGAGCAGCTCAGCGGTCGGCCGGGCGCTGGCGAGATCACCATCCTCGCCGACGACGTCTACGCGCTCGACGCGCTCGAGGCGCGCCTCCGACCGCTCGTGCCGCCCGGCGCCGATCTGCTGACCTGGCTGCAGGTCTCGCCCGAGCTCCGCATGGGGCTCGAGGCGGACGGCGCGTTCTTCGACATGGCCGTCGTGATCATCCTCCTCGTCGTCCTGCTCGGGGTCACGAGCGCGCAGCTCACGGGCGTGCTCGAGCGGCGCAAGGAGTTCGCGGTGCTCGCCGCGATCGGCATGCGCGGCGTCTCGCTCGTGAAGGTCGTGCTCGTCGAGGGCATGGTGCTCGGCCTCACCGCGGCCGTCTCCGCGCTCGCGTGGGCCGCGCCGCTGTCGTGGAAGCTCAACGTCGACGGCGTGAACCTCGCGGCCCTGATGAACGGCGAGGACGACTCCGGGATGGCGTTCGGCGGCCTCCTCATCGATCCGATCTTCCACCCGGGCTTCGGGGCCTGGATGATCCCTTACGCGTTCCTCCTCGCGCTGATCGCGACGATCACCGCGTCCCTCTACCCCGCGTGGTTCGCGTCCCGAACGGACCCCGCCCAGGCGCTGCGAGTCGACCGATGACCGAACCCCAGGACAAGTCCCCCCTCGTCGTCGTCGACGGCGCCACCAAGACCTTCGTGACCGGCCGCCTCGAGGTGCAGGCGCTCCGCGGCCTGTCGCTCGAGATCCACGAGGGCGACTTCCTCGCGCTGGTCGGCCCGAGCGGCAGCGGCAAGACGACGCTCCTCAACCTGATCGGCGCGCTCGACCGACCGACGAGCGGCGTGGTGGAGGTGCTCGGCCACGATCTGTCGAAGCTGAACAAGGGCCAGCGGGCGAAGCTCCGCCTCGACGAGCTCGGCTTCGTCTTCCAGGCCTACAACCTCGTGCCGGTGCTCACCGCGGCCGAGAACGTGGAGTTCGTCCTCGAGCTGCAGGGCGTCGACGCCAAGGCGCGGCGCAAGCGCGCGCTCGAGGTGCTCGCGGAGCTCGGGCTCGCGGAGCTCGCCGACCGGCGCCCCAACGAGCTCTCGGGCGGCCAGCAGCAGCGGGTCGCGGTCGCCCGCGCGATCGCCGCGCGCCCCAAGCTCGTCCTCGCCGACGAGCCGACCGCCAACCTCGACAGCGAGAACGCGGAGCAGCTCATGGCGCTGATGCGCCGCCTCCACGAGGAGCACGAGGTCACGTTCGTGTTCTCGACCCACGATCCTCGGGTCGTCGCCCACGCCACGCGCGTGGTCACGCTCGTCGACGGGCAGGTCGACTCCGACGTGCAGAAGGAGCGCGAGGCGGCCTAGCCATGGTGAAGACCTCGTGGACGAAGGAGCACCTCGACGAGCTCCAGCGGCAGTTCCTCGGGGACGACGTCACCTCCAAGGACAAGCGCCGCGCGCGCATCCTCCAGGCGGCGACGGAGCTCTTCATGGCGCAGGGCTACCGGAAGACGAGCGTCGACGAGATCGCGCGCCGCGCCGAGGTGGCCAAGGGCACGGTCTACCTTCACTTCAAGAACAAGAGCGACCTGCTGATCCACGCCGTCGCGCTGGAGAAGCAAGTCCTCTTCACGACGCTGGCGCCGCTCCTCGAGGGGAAGCTCGAGGAGGAGAAGCGCCTCCGCTTCTACGTCGGGAAGCTGCTGACGATCGCGCGGGACCTGCCGCTGATGGCGCGGCTCCTGAGCGGCGACAACGAGATGATGGTCGCGCTCGAGGAGTGGGACCCGAGCCTGCTCGCGCAGGGCAACGCGCTCGGGGAGCAGTGGCTGAGCCAGCTGATCCACGAGGCGGCGCCGTTCGAGTTCGACGCCGCGGAGCGCCACGAGCGCGCCAACGTCCTGATGACGCTGCGCTGGTTCGTGGTCTCGCTGCTCGACGAGCGGATCCGCGGCGGCCGCTCCCTCGACCAGCTCGCCGAGACGATGGCCGACGTGATCGTGTACGGCCTCGTGAACCAGCCGCCCCGCGACGACGAGGACGAAGACGAGGACGACGAAGACGACGCGGGTGAGGGCTGAGCCGATGCGGGCCCGCGCGGCGATCGGAGGCCTGGGGCTCGCGGCGGCGCTGCTGCTCGCGCCCGAGCCCGCGCTCGCGCGCACCCTCTTCGAGGAGGGCGAGCTCACCCTCGAGCTGCGCTCCGCGTTCAAGGGCAGCCTGCTCCTCGCGATCCCTTACGCGACCGACCCCGTCTTCTTCCCGGACAGCCCCGGGGGCGCCGGCCTGTTCCGCCTCCGCTTCGACCTGACCGCGAACCTCACCGAGTACTTCACCGCCTCGGTCGCCTACGAGCACCGCGTCCGCAGCTCCTCGGGCGGCTCGATCGGCACGGGGCTGCTCCCCTCGACGGCGGCCGTCCCCTTCCGGCTCACCGCGGGCGACTGGGTGCTGATCCAAGACGGCACGTCCTACGTGCACCAGCACGAGCTCGACCGCGCGTATGTGTCGCTGCACTTCGACTTCATGGAGCTGACCGTCGGCCGCCAGGCGATCGGGCTCGGCCGTGGCCTGATGTTCAGCGCCGTCGACGTCTTCGCGCCGTTCAGCCCCACCGAGGTCGATCGCGAGTGGCGACGCGGCATCGACGCGGTCCACCTCGAGCTGCGCATCCCGCAGATCAGCGAGCTCTCCGCGGACGTCATCGCGGCCTTCGGCGCGGTCGAGGGCGACGAGCTCACGAGCTGGTCCCTGATCGGCCGCGTGCGCGCGATCCTCGGCGACGTGGACGCGTCGGTGCTCCTCGGCCGCCGCGCCGAGGACAACATCGTGGGCGCGGTGATCTCGGCCAACCTCGGCGACGCGGAGGTCCACGCGGAGCTCGCGATGTTCGGCACGAACGGCCAGGGCATCGACGGCGGGTTCCTCGGCACCGACGCGGTCGTCGCCAAGGGCGTGATCGGCGGCAGCTACGTGATCGACATCGGAAGCGGCCTCCACGTCGCGGCCGAGTACCACTACTCCGGCTTCGGGGTGGACAACATCGGGGACGACCCGTCGATCCTCTACGACCCGGCCTTCCAGCTGCGCTTCGCCCGCGGCGACAGCCAGCTCCTCGGGCGCCACGCGATCGCCGCGAGCGTGAGCTACTCCCTGCAAGACGACTTGAGCGGAGCGATCGCCTACATCCAGAGCCCGGTCGACGGCTCGGGCACGGCCGGGGCGACCTTCACCTGGAACCAGTCGGACAACGTCACGATCCTCCTCAACGTGTTCGTGCCGTGGGGGACGCCTCCGGAGAGCGGGGTCCCGACGAGCGAGTGGGGCTCGTCGCCGCTCACGATCTTCCTGCAGGCCCGCCTCTACGATTGACCCGCCTGCGGGGCCTGGTAGGGATGCGCGATGACCGTCTCCCTGTGGCAGGACCGCTCCTCCGAGGTGACCCACCGGACCGACTTCGTCGTGATCGGGGCCGGCATCAGCGGCGCGAGCGCCGCGTACTGGCTGGCCTCCCGCGGCGAGAAGGTCGCGCTCGTCGACGCGGGCCCCGTCGCGGCGGGCGCGTCGGGCAAGAGCGCCGGGATGCTCCTGCTCGGGACGGCCGACCCCTACTCGCGGGTCGTCGATCTGTATGGCCGCGACCGGGCGCGCGACGTGTGGTCGTTCACCGCCGAGTGCCGCGCGCTCCTGACCGAGCACGTGTTCGGGGCGGGCGAGAACGACGCGGACCTGCGCCTCGTGCGGACGGGGACGGTCAGCGCGGCCGTCTCCGAGCACGAGCTCTCCGAGATCCGCCGCTCGGGCGAGCTGCTCGTCGCCGACGGCTTCGCGCACGAGGACCTCGACGCGGCCACGCTGAAGGCGGCGTTCCACGGCGACGCGTTCCTCGGCGGCCTGCGCGACCCCGCCGGGATGACGGTGGACCCGGCGCGCCTGACCCGGCGCGTGGTCGGGCTCGCGAAGGATCGCGGCGCCGAGGTCTTCGAGAACCACGAGCTGTTCCGCATCGAGGAGCACGAGGACGGCGTCGTCGCGCTGACCTCGCGCGGCCGGTTCGAGGCCGAGATGATCCTGCTCTGCACGAACGCGTACTCGCCGCTCGTGCACCCGCACCTCGAGGGCAAGGTGTACCCCGCGCGCGGCCAGATGCTGGCGACCGAGCCGCTCCCCGAGCGGGTCATCCCCTGGGGCATCTACTGCGACTTCGGCTACGAGTACTTCTGGCAGCTCGACTCCGGGGAGGTCGTCGCGGGCGGCTGGCGACAGCACTCGGCGGACGCGGAGAAGGGCTACAGCGACGAGACCACGCCCGGCATCCAGGAGGGGGTCTGGGAGTTCATGCAGCGCGCCGTCCCCGCGCTCCAGGGCAAGCGCGTCACCCACCGCTGGGCCGGGGTGATGGGCTTCTCCGGCGACGGCCTGCCGTTCATCGGCGACCTGCCGAGCAAGCCCCGCGTGAAGTACCTCGCCGGCCACACCGGGCACGGCTTCGGCTTCGGGTTCCTCGCGGCCAAGAAGCTCGTCGACCTCGCCCTCGAGGGCGACCCCATCGGCTGGCTCGGCGCCGGCCGCCTCACCCTCCAGGGCGCCTGAGCCTTCAGCCTCCGACGAGTCGGCGGACCTGATCGGCGAGCGTCATCGGGTCGAACGGCTTGGGGATGATCCCGATCGCGCCGAGCGCCTCGTAGCGCGCGAGCTCGTGGGTCTGGACCTTCGCGGTCATGAAGATCACCGGGATGCGCGCCGTCACGGGCCGCTCGCGCAGGCGCGCGAACACCGTCGGCCCGTCGAGCCCGGGCATCATCACGTCGAGGAGGATGACGTCGGGCGCCACGCGCTCCGCCATCGACAGCGCCTCTTCCCCGAGGACGCGCAGCTCACGTCGAAGCCCCCGACGTTCGCGAGCGCCATCTCCCCGATCATCCGGAGATCGTCGTCGTCGTCCACGAGCAAGACGGTGCGCACCGAGCCCACGCCCATAGGCTAAACCAACCCACCGAGTTTGGCGCATACGTGCGCATTGGAACCCGGGTGGGAGCGCGAGCCGGCTTTGCCGGTCGCGCGGGAGGGTTTGGAACAAACCCTCCAGAAAATCGAGACCAGCCCGCGCGAAGCGCGGGCGTTGGTCGAGGGGCCCCGCCGCGGAGCGGTGGGTCGAGCCGTAGGCGCGCAGCGCCGAAGGCTCGTACTCGGGTGGGAGCGCGAGCCGGCTTTGCCGGTCGCGCGGGAGGGTTTGGAACAAACCCTCCAGAAAATCAGTGCGCGGGGTCGGCGACGGGCTCGCCGACGGGCGGGCTGCCGTGGGGCACGTCGCCGGAGACCAGCGAGAAGCCGCCGTCCTCGCGGCCGTAGGCTTCGACGCCGCACTCGGCGAGGTCGAGGCCCTCGATCTCGTGCTCGAGGCTGACGCGGACGCCGACCGACTTGGCCATCGCGAACCAGATCGCGTAGCCGGTCACGAAGGCGAAGCCGACGCAGAGGAGCACGCCCATGGCCTGCGCCCCGAGCAGGGCGAAGCCGCCGCCGTGGAAGAGGCCCTGGACGTCGCCGGAGCTCGCGAACAGGCCTACCGCCAGGGTGCCGAACACGCCGTTGACGAGGTGGACGGGGATCGCGCCGACCGGGTCGTCGAGCTTGAGGCGGTCGAGGACCATGACGCCCTCGACGACGAGGACGCCGCCGATGGCGCCGACGATCATCGCCTCGAGCGGCCCGATGACGTCCGCGCCCGCGGTGATCGCGACGAGGCCGGCGAGCGCGCCGTTGAGCGCCATCGACAGGTCGAGGCCGCCGACGCGGAGCCGCGTGTGCAGGAGCGCGGCGACGAACCCGGCCGCCGCGGCGAGGTTGGTGACGAGGATGACCGGGCCGATCGCGTCGGGGTCGGCGGCGAGCGTGCTGCCGCCGTTGAAGCCGAACCAGCCGAGCCAGAGGATCACCACGCCGAGCGCGGCGAGCGGGAAGCTGTGCGCGGGCATCGGGCGCGGGCGGCCGTCCTTGCCGTAGCGGCCGTGGCGGGCGCCGATGACCATCACGCCCGCGAGCGCGAGCCCGCCGCCCACGCCGTGGACGACCGTGCTGCCGGCGAAGTCGTGGAACGAGGTCTCCGCGGCGAGGTAGCCGCCGCCCCACACCCAGTGGCCGATGATCGGGTAGATGACCGCCGACGCGACCGAGGTGAACACGAGGAAGGGCATCAGCGAGACCCGCTCGGCGACCGCGCCGCTCACGATCGTGGCGGCGGTGGCGGCGAAGACCAGCTGGAAGAAGAGGAACACGAACAGCGGCAGGCCGTCGGGCGCGTTCGAGACGCTGGCGTCGGCCGCGGGCGCGAACCCGTCGAGGCCGATCCACGCGCTGCCGCCGCCGAACATGAAGGCGAAGCCGACCAGGTAGAACAGGATCGACGCCACCGCGACGACCGACACGTTCTTGAGCAGGACCATGACGACGTTCTTGCGTCGACAGAAGCCGCTCTCGACCAGGGCGAACCCCGCGTGCATGAAGAAGACGAGGAAAGCCGAGGTGAGGACCCAGACGCTGTCGAGGATCTCCTGCATGCGCGGGAGCTTTCGCGGCGAATGTTTCCAGCGGATTTCCTACGCGAAAAATCGGGGGTGCCTCGGAGCCCGGCTCACCCTATGTATCGGCCCGTGGCCCAGACCGCTCCGTCGCAGGACCGTACGTTCTACCTGTTCAACGCCGTGCTCTCGGCGGGCGCCCTCGCGTTCCTCGCGTGGCTCCTGCTGATCAACACGGGCGGCTCCATCGAGGCCGACCTGTCGTTCCTGCCCGCGGTGAACGCCGGCTTGAACTCGCTCGCCGCGGCGCTCCTCGTCGCCGGGTACGTCGCGATCCGCGGCGGTCGTCGAGACCTCCACAAGTACCTGATGGTCTCGGCGTTCGCCTCGAGCGCCCTCTTCCTCGTGTCGTACGTGATCTACCACTACGCCGTCGGCGACACGCGGTACACGGGCGAGGGCGCGCTGCGCTACGTCTACCTCGCGATCCTGCTCACGCACGTCTTGTTGTCGATGACGGTGGTGCCGCTCGCGCTCAGCGCGTTCTGGTTCGCCTACAAGCGGCGCTTCCCCACGCACAAGAAGATCACGCGCTTCCTGCTCCCGATCTGGCTCTACGTGTCGGTCACCGGGGTCGTGATCTTCTTCATGCTCCGCGCCGCCTGACCTTCAGCGCGTCGAGCGCGAGGACCGGGACGCTGGCGAGCGCGGCGGCGAGCGCGAGGGAGCTCGCCGCGACCGCGTCGAACGCGAACAGGTCCCGCGCCGCCGGCACGAGGACCGCGATCGCCATCAGCGCGCCGGCCCCGATCGTCATGAGCGGGATGGCCGGGTTGCGGCGTCGCAGCGTCGCCCAGAACGGCTCGGTGGCGCTCCGGCTCGCGAGCAGGATCGCGAGGTTGCCGACCACCAGCGCGACGAAGGCGAGCGCTCGCTCGGTGCCCGCGCCGGCGCCGCTCACCCGCGCGTCCCAGACGAGGTAGAGCGTCGCCGCGAGCACGAGCGCGCCCTGCGCGACCGCGAAGCCGATGCGCGTCCACGAGAACAGGTGCTCGGTCCGCGCGCGGGGCGGCCGCGACATCACCCCGGGCCGCGCCGGCTCCATCTCGAGCACGATCGAGCACGCCGGATCGATGATCAGCTCGAGGAACACGACGTGGACCGGCGCGACGAGCGGGCCCCACCCGAACAGCACCGGCAGCAGCGCGACGCCCGCGATCGGGACGTGGACCGCGACGATGTAGCTGACCGCGTTCTTGAGGTTGTCGAAGATGCGGCGGCCCACGCGCACCGCGTCGACGATCGAGCCGAAGTCGTCGTCGACGAGGACCAGCGCCGCCGCCTCCCGCGCGACGTCGGTGCCCCGCGCCCCCATCGCGATCCCGATGTGGGCGGCCTTCAGCGCCGGCGCGTCGTTGACGCCGTCGCCGGTCATCCCGACGAGGTCGCCGCGCGCCTCGAACGTCCGGACGATCCGGAGCTTGTGCGCGGGGACGGCGCGCGCGATGACGCTCACCTCCCCCAACCGCTTCGCGAGGGACGCGTCGTCGAGCGCCTCGAGCTCGGGGCCGGTGAGCACCTCGGCGGCGTCGAGCCCCGCCGCCGTCGCGATCGAGCGGGCCGTGTCGGGGTGGTCGCCGGTGATCATCACCACGCGGATCCCCGCCCGGCGGGCGAGCGTGACGGCCTCGCGCGCGTCCTCGCGCAAGGGATCCGCGAGGCCGACGAGCCCCACCATCTCGAACGGGACGTCGTGCGGGTGCGCGGGCGAGATCGCGGCCCGCCCGCGCGCGACGCCGAGCACCCGGAGCCCCTCCCGGGCCATCGCCTCGGCGCGGTCGCGCCAGCGCGCCAGGGCCTCGCCGTCGAGGTGGCACAGGTCGAGGATCGCCTCGGGCGCGCCCTTCGTCGCGACGACGAGCGCCTCGCCCGCGTCGGTCCGCCACACGTGCGTGACCGCGAGCAGCTCGGGGGTCAGCGGGTACTCCTGCACCTCCTCCCAGCGCGGGTGCAGGTGCTCGGTCCCCTCGAGCGTCCGCTCGCCGAGCTCGAGGAAGGCCTTCTCCATCGGATCGAACGGGTCGGGCGGGCACGCGAGGATCCCCACCTCGACGAGCTCGTGGACCGGCTCGGGGAGCTCCGCCGGGGCTCGGGGCGAGATGTCGAGCTCGAGGTCGGGCGCCACGAGCCGGGCGATCATCATGCGGTTCTGCGTCAGCGTGCCCGTCTTGTCGGTGCACAGGACGTGGACGGCGCCGAGGGTCTCGACCGAGGTCACCCGCCGGGTGAGCACGCGGCTCTTCGCGATGCGCCAGGCGCCGAGCGCGAGGAACACGGTCAGCACGACGGGCAGCTCCTCGGGGAGCAGCGCCATCGCGAGGGTGATCCCGGAGAGCAGGGCCGCGAGCCAGTCTCCGTCGAGGAGCCCCTCGAGGACGACGAGCAGCAGCGACAGCCCGATGCCGAGCGCGGCCATCCGGCGGACGACCACGTCCACCTCGCGCTGGAGCGGGGTGCGGTCCTCGGCGACCTCGGCCAGCGACGCGCCGATGCGACCGAGCTCGGAGCGCGCGCCGGTCGCGAGGATCTCGGCGACGCCTCGCCCCGACACGACGAGGGTCCCCGAGTAGAGCGACGCCGAGGCCTCCGCGCCAGGGGCCTCCACCCGCTCGGCGTCCGGGTCCGGCGCCTTCGGCACGGGCGCCGACTCGCCCGTCAGCAACGACTCGTCGAGCTGGAGCACCGTCCCCTCGCGGAGCACCGCGTCGGCGGGCACGCGGTCCCCCTCCGCGACCCGGATCACGTCGCCGACCACGAGGTCCCGACCCGCGACGGTGCGCGCGACGCCGTCCCGGAGGACGAGCGCGCGCGGGCTCGAGAGGTCGCGGAGCGCGTCGAGGGCGCGAGCCGTGCGCCCCTCCTGGACCACCGTGATCGTGATGATCACGACCACGAACCCCAGCAGGGTCAGCGCCTCGCGCAGATCGCCGAACGCCAGATAGAGGCTCGCCGCCCCGAGCAGGAGCAGGAACATCGGCTCGCGGACGACGTCGAGGATCAACCGCAGCGGCGAGCGCGGCGCCTCCTGGGGCAGGACGTTGGGGCCGTCGCGGGCCAGCCGCGCGGCCGCCTCGGTCTCGGTGAGCCCGGCCCACCGAGGCGCAGCCGACTTCGTTGGCGCGGGCGCGAGGGCCATCGACAGCAGAGTACGCGCGGGCCGCCGCGGCGCGACCGGCGATGCGATAGGCTCGGCGCCATGCGCGCTCCCCCGTGGCCGTTGGCCGTCATCGCTCTGGCCCTGGTCACCGCCGCGCTGATCCCGCCCCCGGAGGTCTCGGCCTGCGCGGCGCGCGGTCGGCGCGGACCGATCGCCATCGAGGGCGAGGAGGCCTTGATCGTCTGGGACGCCCGCCGGCACATGCAACATTTCGTGCGACGTGCAGCGTTCGCGCCCGGCGAGGACTTCGGCTTCCTCGTGCCGACCCCGCATCGGCCGCAGCTCGCCGAGGTCGCCGACGAGGTGTTCGACCGCCTCTTCACGATCTATCGCGGCCCGGCCCCGCAGGGCGGAGGCGCGGCTCGCGGCCGGCGCGGCGGGTCCTCGGGGGGCGGGGTTCGCGTGCTCGAGCGCCGCGTGGTGGCGGGCCTCGACGCCGCGGTCCTCGAGGCGAGCGACGCGCGCGCCCTCGACCAGTGGCTGGCGACGCACGGCTACCAGTCCGGCGACGCGCTGCGCCGCTGGGTCGCGCCGTACGTCCGGCGCCGCTGGATCGTGACCGCGTTCCGCATCGCGCCCGGCGGCGGCGCGGCGTTCCGCACACGGTCCATGCGCATGTCGTTCCGCGCCTCGGCGCCGTTCTTCCCGTACTCGGAGCCCGCCGATGGGCCCCACGACCCGCGCCCCTTCCGGGTGAGCGTGGTCGCCCCCTACCGAACGGCGGCCCGCCTCGGGGACGACGCCTGGGGCGCGCGCGTCGGGTTCGCGGAGCCGGTCGAGACCGACCGCCTCGTCCGCACGCTGAGCGGTGTGCTGGGGCCCGACGAGATCCCGGCGAACGCCTGGCTCACCGTCTTCGACGAGCCCGCCTCGGTTCGAGGCACGCTCGACGTCACCTTCCGCCGCGCGCCGCAGCAAACCCCGGTCGCCGGATCGCTGACGACCCCGCTCCGGCCGCACGGATCGAGCGCCACGGGAGCGGATCCCCTGAATGGCCTCCAGGGTCTCTGAGCCGCTCGGGTCCCTTCAGCTCGCGGTCGCGTGGAGCTGCTCGAGCCGGAGCCCGAGCCGCTCGAGCTCCTCGCCGGCGCGTTCGCTCAGCTCGCGGTCGAGCGCCTCGCCGCTCAGCGAGGGCTGCCGCTCCCTGGTCACGCGGGCGACGTTCTCGACGACGGTCGCGCCCGACCGGGCGATCTCGTCGGGCCCGCAGTCCAGGAACCGCTCGATCGCGCGCGACAGCAGCGGCTCGTCGCTGCCGACGCGAACCGCGCCGCGCAGGCTGAACCCACCGGCTTCGCCGGCGATCGGGATCGAGCGCAGATCGAGCGGCGCCATCTGCTCCAGGAACGGGAAGCGGAGCGCGCGCCCGCCCGGCAGCACGGTCCGATGGGCGACGGGGTTCCCGTCGGGGCCCGGGCGGGTCCGCCCCGAGAGGACGATCGCCTCGCCCGCGCGAGGCCGCACGACGAAGCGCGCGACGAGCCCGACCCCCAGCGAGAGGAGCGCGAGCTGCATCGTGATCATGGGCACGACGTCCCAGGGGGCGCGGGCGGCGCCGGAGAGATCGATCCCGAAGGCCACGAACACGAGCACGACGCCGATGGCGAGGAACGCGATGCTCGCCGGGTCGCGGCGATCCGCGCGGCGCGAGACCGGAGCGACCTCCCGCCCGCGGAGCTCTCGGACCTCGGCCTCGAGCGCCTCGATGCGCGCGCGATCGGCGACCTTGTCATCGCGGAACCCCACGGCCGGAGGATACGCCCATCGGAGCCGCGCCGGCTTCGGTGACGGGTTGGGACTATCCTCCGAGCGCCGATGAGCTCCGACCTGACCACGAGCCCCCGATGAGCCCCTACCGCGACGGCGTGGTGCATCGGTCCGACGTGATCGAGATCCGCTGGGAGCGCGCGGATCCCGACGCCCCGCGCGTGCTCGTCATCGAGCACGATCCCGGCGAGGCGGGCCTCCCCGAGCAGCGCCGGCTGCCCGAGGGCTACGGCCTCGAGGCGCTCGGCGGCGTGTTCGGCTTCCTCAGCCTCGGGGCGCTGTTGGCCCACCGCCTCGGGCGCTCCGTCGCCCCCATCCGGACCCACGTGCGGCTCGACCCGGGGACGCTGATCGCGCGCCGCAGCGGAAACGAGACGTCCTGGAGCACCGCCAGTCTCCTCGGCTTCGGCGTCGGCGAGGACTCGCCCGAGTGGCGCACCGTGTTCCTCGACCGCGCCGAGGGCCGCGAGCTGCTGCTCGAGGGGCTGCCCCCCGAGGACGCCCGACGCGCCGTCGAGGCCCTCGACGAGGCCCTTCGCAGCTTCTGAAGCGCGCCTGGAGCCAAGGGAATCGAAGAGCAAGGGTCGATCTCGCGTCCCAGCGCCGTATCATGAACAGCGAGGAGCGCCTTTGATCGACACCCGAAGCCTGCGCGCGGCCGCCTGCGTGATGTTCTTGCTCGCCGCGGGGCCCGCCCACGCGCAAGAGCTATCGCAGTCGGTCACCCGCCGCGCCGTCCGCGCGGCCGTCAAGATCACCGTCGAGGCGCCGGGCAGCCGACCCGACCGACCACGGACCTCGACCGGCTCGGGGAGCATCATCGATCCCCGCGGCTACATCCTGACGAACTTCCACGTCGTCGGGAACACGACCCCCGGCGCCGGCGCGCCCGGCAGCCTCTTCAGCGCCACCAACGAGGTCCGCATCGCGATGGTCGACACCGCGCGCGAGGCCGCGACGGTGCGCTACATCGGTCGCGTGGTGCGCGCCGACGTGCGCCTCGATCTGGCGCTGATCCGGATCGTCTCGGACGTGCACGGCAACCCGCTGCCCGCGAGCACGCGCTTCAGCGCGATCCAGCTCGCCGACACCACGCACCTGCGCCCGGGCACCCGCCTGTACGCGTTCGGGTTCCCGCTCGGCGTACACACGATCAACGTCACGAGCGGCGAGATGAGCGGCTTCCAGATGAACAGCCGTGATCAGGTCGCGTGGATCCGGACGGACGCCGAGTTCAACCCCGGCAACTCGGGCGGGATGCTGCTCGACCGTCAGGGCCGGCTCGTCGCGGTGCCCACCGCCGTGATGTCGGGGCGCGGCACGCTCGAGCCGATCGAGCTCGCCCGCCCGGTGGAGCGGGTGCCCTCCGAGTGGCGGCGCGATCTGCGGCGCGGCCACCTCGAGGACACGGTGATCGAGGGCATCCCGGAGCTCGCCATGGGCGACACCGCGCACGAGGCGGTCGGGGACAGCAGCACCTTCGATCGCCCGGAGATG
Organism: Sandaracinaceae bacterium; assembly: GCA_020633195.1. Lineage (GTDB taxonomy): Bacteria > Myxococcota_A > Polyangia > Polyangiales > Sandaracinaceae > JACKEC01. Next base: position 52,766 of record JACKEC010000028.1, read on the forward strand.
CACTACTTCCGCCTCCCGACGCAGCGCCCGCTGCGCATCGAGGTCAGCCCGGCGCTGACGATCGGCCTGCTCGCGGAGAACGGCTTCGTGGTCCGCGAGGGCCAGGGCGAGATCTCCATCCAGGCGTCGGACCCGCAGAACATGGTGCTCGGGATGATGATCCCGGCCCGCCAGGAGAGCGGCGGAGGCACCCTCGCGATCCGGATCCGCACCCGCGCGGGGCGCACCGGACCGCCCGGCTGGGACGACATGCCGCCGCCGCGCCCGTCCAACCCGACCGGGCCAGCGAATCCCTGACTTGCGCTCGGTACCCCGTCGACCTCAAGGTCCGCGGGTGAAGTTCCCCCACATCGCCTACGGCACCCCTCGGAAGCTCCCCAACGCGAAGGAGCTGCCGGGGCGCGTCGTCGTCCTCGACATCGCGTTCGCGGCCGACTCGGGGAGCGCCACCTTCGACAAGGTCACCGGCCGCTTCATCGAGGGGCTCGGCGACCGGCTCGCGATGTGGATCGATCACCACGACCACGTCAAACACGCCGAGTACGCGGGCGACCCGCGCTTCATCCTCGCGACCAAGGCGCAGCACGGCGCGTGCCCCGAGATGGTCACCCCCGAGCGCGTCGCCGCGGCCGGTCCGATCGACACGGTCTGCTGTCACCTCGACTTCGACGGGCTGTGCTCGGCGGCGAAGTGGATCCGCGGCGGCGAGGAGCCCTACCCGGGCGCCGACGCGGACGCGCGCGCGATCGACACGCGGATGGGGACGCCGAGCAAGCGCGCCGCCGCGATCGATCGAGCGCTACGCGCGCGCCCCCGCGACGACGGGCTCAAGGGCATCGTCATCCGGTTCCTCGCGACCGGCGCGACCGACACGAGCCTCTGGCAGCCCATCGCCGAGGCCTCCGGGGAGCTCGAGGCGATGGAGGAGGAGACGCGTCAGATCGCGACGCGCTACCGCATCCACAACGACGTCGCGGTCGTCGACGCGAGCGACCGGCGCGCGCCGTATGACAAGACGTATCTCTTGCTCCTCGGGCAGGAGCGAGCGCGGATCGCGGTGGTCTACGACAAGACCACGGTCACCGCGGCGGCCCGCTTCGACAGCGGCGTGAACCTCCTCGAGGCGTTCGGCCTCGAGGGCGGGATGCCGACGCGCGTCAGCGTGGCCCGCAAGCAGCTCGCGTTCGTGCTCGAGCGCCTCGGCGCCGATCCGAACGCCTGATCAGACCCAATCGCGCGGCCGCGCGTTGTAGCTCTGCATGCTTCGACGCGCCGCGAGCTCGCTCGCCCTGCTGCTCGTCTCCGTCAGCTCCGTCGCCCACGCGTCCGACGACGAGTGGGGCTCGAGCGACGACGAGGGGCTCCACCTCGAGATCTCCCACACCATCGGGATGGGAGCGATCATGACCGAGGATCCGCCCTACTTCGCCGGCACCCTCGAGGTGGCCTTCATGGCCTACCTCCCCCGCGACGTGGCCTCGGACAGCGGCGACGAGCAGGTCGCGTGGGGTCTCTTGGTCGGCGACTCGGTGGGGGTGGCGCCCCGCGCGATGGTGATCGCCAACGGCTCGCAGTCCGCGGCGCCTTGGGCGGTCGCCGTGGGGGCCGGGCTCGTCTTCCACAACCGCATCATGGACTCCGAGTTCCGCGTCCCGACGCTCCTCGGCCTCTTGATGCCCGAGATGGGCGCGATCTTCCGCGCCTCCACGGCGACCGCGTTCTACATCTCGTGGGAGGTCCCGTTCTGCATCCGGCTCGACCGCCACGCCGCCCTCGACGTGTCCTTCCGCGTCTACGCCATCGACGACTGGCTCGCGCCGCGCATCGAGTCGCCCGGCGTGGAGCCGTGGAACTACGTCACGACGGTGAACATGGGCCTGCGCCTCATCCAGTGATCGAAGACTGGTGATCGAAACGCGGAACGCCCCCGGAGAGTGTCCGGAGGCGTTCTCGGAGTGCCCAGAGACAGAATCGAACTGTCGACACCGCGATTTTCAGTCGCGTGCTCTACCTACTGAGCTATCTGGGCGTTGCTCGAGGCGAGGCGCAGTTGTAGCCGAGGCGCGGGAGCTGTCAACAGAGCAGCGCACCTCGCAGCACGGTCACCGCCCGGCCTCGCAGGATCACCCGCTCGCCGACGACGGAGACCTCCACGGTGCCCCCGCGCGGGCTGATCTGCGCTCACGCCTTCTTGGCGCGGCGGGCCCGGAGCGGCACGAGGATGCTCAGCGCGAGCAACACGATGAGCGCCCCGGTGGGCCAGTAGCGGATCCGGCGGCCCTCCCCGCGCGCAGCGGCGTGGAGCGGCTCGACGAAGACGTCGGGGCCCCACGTCGGCGAGAAGCCGCGCTGCGTCCACTGGCCGATGTAGACGGTGGGCAGGCCGTGCATCCCGAACGCGTCCACGGCGTCGAGGTCCTGCTGGATCCGGGCCTCGGTGGCTGGGTCGTCGAGGCAGGCCTCGAACGCCTCGGCGTCGAGCCCGAGCGTGCGCGCGTGCGCGAGGTACGTGGCGCGATCGAGCTCACCGCCGAAGAGCAGGTCCGCCATGGCCTCGCCCTCGTCCTCGTTCACCGCGCAGAAGTACGCGGCCGAGGCGGGCCGCGCGTCGACGTGGAAGCGCAGCGGATAGACGATCCGGACGAGGTGCACGTCCTCCCCGCTCTGCTCGATCGCCTCGCGCAGCACCGGGTGCATCGCGCGGCAGTAGGGGCACTCGAAGTCCGCGATCTCGACGACGTTGACCTTGCCGTCCTCGTACAGCGCGGTGACCTCGCTCGGCACGGGCGGGTCCTGCATGGTCGTGCCGTAGATCAGCGGAGCGAACACCGCGATCCAGAAGCCGGCCCACCAGAACGTGATGAACCCGGGGCCGAGCGTCGCCGCGTCGGCGGGGGTGCGGGCGAGCAGCCAGATCCCCATGGCGCCGGCCACGAGGGCGCTCGAGTCGATCACGGTGCACAGCCAGCACCAGGCGCCGAGCGCGGCCTGCACGTAGATCAGGTACGCGGCGGGGATCATCCCGATCACCGCGCACACCGCCGCGATCCGGGCGAAGGCGCGCCCCTTCGGGAGGGTCAGCGCGAAGAGCGTGGTGAACGAGAGCGCGCCGATCGCTGGCAAGAGGAGGCCCAGCTCCCCGAAGTAGATCGCGGCCGCGGCGCGGACCTGGGCGCAGTCCCCCTCCTCGGAGCAGAACGTGCCGCCGCCGCCGTAGTACTCGATGGCGGTCATCACGCAGAACCCCAGCGACAACAGCGCGCACGCGCGGATGACGATCAGGGCGGGGTGCGGTCGAGCGCCGGCCACCGCCGAGTGGTAGGTCATCCACGAGGCGTGCGCTACTTCGGATACGGCTCGAACCTCCACGCGGAGGACCTCGCCCGCTGGCTGCGCGCCCACGGCTTCGATCCCGGCGCGATCCGCGAGGTGGGCCCCGCGTGGCTGCCGGACCACGAGCCCGTCTATCACTACTTCAGCGCGGTCCGGGATGGCGGCGCGCTCAGCGTCCGAGAGCGCGTGGGGTGCGCGACGCCGGGCGCCCTGTTCGACGTCGACGACGCGGGCTGGCGTGCGCTGGATCGGAAAGAGGGCGCGAAGTACGAGCGGGTGCGGCGCTGGATCCTGTGCGGCGGCCGAGAGGTCGAGGCGCACACGTACGTCGTGCGCGAGGCCCACCGCGAGGAACGCCACGTGGCGCCGCGGCCGGAGTACGCGGAGCTCGTGCGGGCGGGGCTCGAGGCGCGCGGGCTCCCGACCGAGCAGGCCACCGACGCGACCCGTCGCCTCGGCGTCGACGCCTTCCCGCGCCGCCTGTTCGTCTACGGGACGCTGCTGCGGGGAGAGAGCCGCGGCTACCTCCTCGACCGCTACGCGTCGGGGCCGCGGACCACCGCGCACATACGGGGGCGCCTCGTCCACCTCGGCGCCTACCCCGGCCTCGTCTTCCACGAGGGCGGCGACGACGGAGAGGTCGAGGGCGAGCTCGTCGAGCTCGACGAGCCGGCCGACGCGTTCGAGGAGCTCGACGCGATCGAGGACTTCCGCGGCTACGGCCGACCCGACTCCCTCTATCGCCGCGAGCCGATCGAGGTCGGCCCCTCCGGTCACGCCTGGACCTACCGGTACCTCGGCCCCGACGCGCCCCGGATCGCCTCGGGTGACTGGCGCCGTCGGCCCGTTCGTCGGTGATAGGCTGCGGCCGTGCGCGCCGCCCGCATCCACGACTACGGCCCCCCGGACGTGCTGCGCGTCGACGAGGTCCCCGACCCGCAGCCGGGCCCGCGTGATCTGTTGGTCCGGGTGCACGCCGCGTCGGTCAACCCCGTCGACTACAAGATCCGGAGCGGCGGTCAGCGCGCGCTGATCCACTACACGCTCCCCTGGATCCTCGGCCTCGACTTCAGCGGCGAGGTCGTCGCGGTGGGATCGCGGGTGACGCGCTTCGCGGTCGGGGACCACGTCTACGGCTCGCCCACGCACCGACGGCCGGGCACCTACGCCGAGCTGCTCTGCGTCGACGAGCGACAGGCGGCGCGCAAGCCCCGGAACATGAGCCACGCCGAGGCGGCCTCGATCCCGCTCGTCGGCATGACCGCGTGGGGCGCGCTCGTCGTGCAGGGCCGCCTGAAGGCGGGGCAGAAGGCCTTGATCCACGCGGGCTCCGGCGGCGTGGGGACGTTCGCGATCCAGCTCGCGAAGTCGCTCGGCGCGTACGTCGCGACCACGTGCAGCGCGCGCAACGTGGATCTGTGCCGCTCGGTCGGCGCCGACGAGGTCATCGACTACAACGAGCAGCGCTTCGACGAGGTCCTGAAGGACTACGACTACGTGCTCGACGCGCTCGGCGGCGAGACGCGCGAGCGGTCGTTCCGCGTGCTCCGGCGCGGCGGGCGCCTCGCGACGATGATCGGCGGCTTCCCCGACGCGACGAAGAAGCACGGGCCGTGGCTCGGCGCTCCGGTCGCCCTGTGGGGGCTCGTCTCCCTGTCGGTCCGGGGCGCGCTGCGCCACCGGGTCAGCGTCCACCACGTGCTCCGCGAGCCGGACGGCCAGCTCCTCGACCCGATCACGGCTCGCATCGAGCGAGGCGACATCCGCGCGGTGATCGATCGCGTGCTCCCGCTCGCCGAGATCGCGGAGAGCCACCGCTACATCGAGACCGGCCGCGCCCGGGGCAAGATCGTCATCGATACGATCACCGAGGCGCCGCCCGCGCCGGCCGCCGACCCCGCGCCCCCGCCTCCCTCCGAAGAGGAGTGAGCTCGGTCAGGCGAAGATCGTCGCGGCGAGGTGATCGAGGAGCGCGAGCGCGGTGCTCGCGTCCGGCAGCCCGGCGACGTCCACGAGCCGCGGGCTCGGCTCCGTCTCCGCCTCCGCGCGGAGCTCGCTGAACGCGCGCGCCCTCGCGATCGAGAGCTCCGCCCGCTCCGCGTCGGTGAGCCGGGGCTCGATCCACGCGGCGATCTCCCACGACAGCGCCGCGTGCCGGGACTCGTCCTCGGCGATCGCGGTCATCGCCGAGGCGACCTCGGGATCCGTCGCCGCGAAGGCCTGCCGGTGCGCGGCGAGCGCGCCGTACGTCTCGCGGAGGCACCCCTCGATCGCGTTCTCGAGGGCGACCGCGTAGAGCGGCCGGACCGGGTGGGGGACCACCTCGGCGGGGAGCGGCTCGGCGCCGTACCGCCGCGCGAGGCGGGTCATCGCCGCGTGGTGCCGGACCTCGTCGTCGGCGGCCACGCGGCTCGCCTCGACGAGGTGGTCGGGCGCCCCGTGCGCGCGCAGCTCGTCCGCGACGCCGTGGAAGGCGTCGACAGCGCTCGCCTCGAGGCGAGCCATCGAGGCGAACCAGCGCCCGACGGGATCGACGGGGACCGCCGCCGTCACCGGCTGGAGGCCCTCGGGGCGACGCCCCTCGCAGCCCCAGTCCTCCATGCGCTCGATCTCCTCGCGCGCGAGCTCCGTCATCGTCCCGTCGGTCGCGACCATGAAGAGGTAGCGCTCGACCACGACGGGCGACCCGCATCCGCCGCTGGTCCGGGTGGCGATGACCTCGAAGCCCCCGACGACCTCCCGGACGCCCGCCCGGCTCGTGTCGTCGCAGGTGATCACGTATCCAGCCTGCCACACCCGGATGAGCGCCTCGGACGCCGTGTCGATCGGCCCGAGGAGCGCGAGCAGCTCGGCCTCGGTCGCATGGATCCGCACGTCGTCCCCGTCGCTGGTCATCAGGAAGTTGCCGTAGGTGTTCTGCGACAGCTCCTGGATCGTCGACGCGCAGGTGGTGGGGTCCGAGGCGGTATCACATTCGGTGCCGAGCACCTCCAGGGGACCGCTCGGGGGCGCGAAGCCGGCGTTGGCGAAGCGGGCGATCGAGTCGTGGGGGGTCGCGGGCTGGATGTCGTCGAGCGCGTGCCACTGGCCGCTCACGCACTGGGGCGCGAGCAGCTCCTCGCCGGGAGGGAAGTGGGAGCTCGAGCAGCCCGCAGTCGCGACCCCTCCGACCACGATGGAGGCCTGCGCGAGGTGGCGCAGGTAGGTGCCGAGGTGAGCGGGCACGTTCTCCCGGACGATCTCGCGGAGGCGCGCGAGGGCGGGGGTGACCGGGCGGACCAGGGGACGGCGTCGATTCATGGGCACCTGCCGAGCACCGATCGTGCCGACCTCGCGGCGCGGCGACGGTGCGAGCGCGCGGCACACGCTGGCCCAGCTGCGCCGTTCAGTCCGGGAGGCGGCCCGTGAGCAGGTAGTTCCCGCCCACCGCCGGATCCCCGGCGCTCACCCATTCGCGGTAGCGCTTCTCGAGCGCCTCCATCGACAGGCGGCCGGCCCCGTCGGGATCCAGATGGGCGAACGCGTCGTTCGCGTCGGAGTCCGAACCGATCGCGGACAGGTAGATGTCGTAGTCCTGGACGTCGATGAACCCGTCGCCGTCCATGTCGAGGACCGCGAACGTGGCGAGGACGTGATCCTGCGCGGCGCGCGGGAGCTCGCCGCCGTCCTGCGACTGCTCGTGGACGTCGACGAAGAAGCCGACGAGCTCGTCGAAGCGGACGCTCCCCTCCCCGCGGCCATCCATCGGGCCGGTGATCGAGGCCCACAGCGCCTGCGTGGTGGCGCGCAGCCGGGCCAGCTTCGGCGAGTCACTGGGCAGCCGCAGCCGCTCCTGCACCACGCTCGCGTAGTGGCCGAAGTCGTTGCGGTCGATGCGCCCGTTCCCGTTGCGGTCGAGGCACTGGAAGTAGTCGGCATACTTGTCGCGTCGAAAACGCCGCTCGGGCGAGGGTCTCCACCACATGCCGGCAGCCTAGCCCAATCCTCGAGGCGCGTGAGGCCTGGACCACGCCGTGGGCGCGCAGGCATCATGGCGCGATGACGAAACCCCAGAGGCTCCGCGGCCTCCGTATCGCCGCTGCGTTCGGTCTCCTCCTCGCCATCTGTGCCTGTGGCGGAAACAGCAGCAGCGACGACACTCCCCCGCCCATCCCGTCCGTCGCGCCGCCGGCTCCCGCGCCGACGCCCGCGGTCGCGCCGACCCCGGCCCCCGCGGCCACCACGCTCATCAACCTGAGCTCGGGCTTCATGCCCGATCCCAACACCTCCACCGGGACCGCGGGCGGCACGCTCATGGCGTCCACCTTCGACCCGCACTGCCGCGGCAACCTGCCCAGCGCGCCGCAGCACACGCTGATGCTCGGCACCGACTTCCGGTCCCTCAACGTCATGGTCCACAGCACCTCGGACACCACGCTCGTGATCCGCACGCCGGACGGCAGCTACCGCTGCGACGACGACAGCGGCGGGAGCCTCAACCCGAAGGTCTCGGGCTCGTGGGGCCCCGGCACCTACCAGATCTGGGTCGGCGTCTTCGCCGGGACCCCGACGCCGTACACGATCGGGTTCAGCGAGCTCGAGAGCGTCACCGCGTCGAGCCTCCCCCTGCCCTGAAGAGCACGTCCTCGTTGGGGGTCATGGCCCAGTTTTCCTGACTCGGCCGCGCCCCCGCCGGTAGACTCGTCTCGTGGACGATCCTCTGGCGCCCTTCCGCGAAGGGGAGCGAGCTCGCGACGCCGAGGTCGAGACGACCTGCGAGCGCGACCTGCTGCTCTTCGAGCACGGAGGGGTCGCCTACGCGGTCCCGGCGTCGTCGGTGGACGTCGTCGTGGCCTGGAACCCCCCCGCGCCCCTGCCCGCGTCGGTGCCCGGCTTCGCCGGCGTGCTCCAAGACCGCGGGCGGGTCGTGGCGATCCTCACCTCGCCCCTCGCGCGGCCGCGCGCGGGGGAGACCGAGGAGCGCCGCATCGTGATCTGCTCGACCCGACGCGGGTTCATCGGGCTCCCCTGCGTGCGCACGAGCGACGTGGGCCCCGTCCGGCTCGCCGCGGCGCCGGTGCCCGGAGAGGTCGTCGACTCCTCGCGAGGGCCCGTCGTGTTCGTCGACCCCGAGCTGCTCGTCGACGAGCTCTCGGTGGGGGCCCGCGCGTGAGCGCCCGCGATCAGTTCGACGTGCTCGTCATCGACGACAGCGACATCGCGCGCGCCGCGATGGTGCGCGCGCTCGGCAAGGCGGGGCTCCAGGTCCTCGACCTCCCGTCGCCGATCGGCGCGACGCGCAGCATCGTGCGTCACGACGTCCGCCTCGTGGTGATCGACATCAACATGCCCAGCATGCGGGGCGACAAGCTCGCCGCCCTCTTCCGCAGCAACGATCGCCTGCGCGAGCTCAAGCTCGTCCTCGTGTCCGGCACCGAGCCCGAGCGGCTCTCCGAGCTGGCGGCGGAGGTGGGCGCCGACGGCGTCGTGGCCAAGGCGGCGGGCGGCGAGGCCCTCGTCGCGATGGTCCGCCAGCTCATCGAGGTGCGGCGACGGTGACCCAAGTGGTGCTCCTGTCGCACGGCGGGGTCGCGTGCGCGCTCCCCGCCGCTCAGGTCGTCGGGGGGCTCGGCGCGGACGTGCCCAGCATCGAGCTGTTCGGGCGCGAGGAGACCCAGCCTCGCCGGACGCTCGTCGTCGAGACGCCCGTCGGGCGACGCGTGGTGTGGTGCGAGGAGGCGCGCTTCGACGAGCTCGACCCGGACGCGATGCAGCCGGTGCCGCCCTTGATCGCGAGCCGGCTGAACCTCCCTCACGTGGTCGGGCTGTCGGGGGAGGCCGGGGACCTGCGGTGGCTGGTGGATCTCGCGCGGTGGGAGGAACCATGAGCGAAGGGCCGAAGGGGCTGCGGATCTCGATCCGCTGGAAGATCGTCATCCTCCTGGGCCTCGTGGTCGGCGCGATCACCGGGCTCGACGCGCTCCTCGTGCCGACCCGCGCCGCCGAGGCGGAGCGGCACTCGCTGCGGCAGCGGTCCCAGGCCGCGGCGGCGATGCTCGCGGACTCCGTCCGGCCGGCGCTCGAGTTCGAGCAGTCCGACGCCGCGCAACAAGGCTTGCGTGCTGCGCTCGCCGATCCACTCGTCCTGTGGGCGTCGGTCTACGACCAGCAGGGGCAGCGGATCACCGCGGTCGGCGACGGGAGCCCGAGCGGGCGGTCCCGCGTCCTGGCGCTGACCCAGGCCGAGTCGGGGCTCGTCGCGGGGCTCGCCGAGGTCACGACGGAGGACGGCAACCCGCTCGGCTGGGTCGGCGTCGGCCTCCGCGCCGACGGCGTGAGCGAGCGCCGCGCGTCCACCCAGCAGACGATCGCCATCCAGGGCGTCCTCGTCGCCATCGTCGGCCTGATGATCGCGTTCTGGATCGCGACGCAGATCACGAAGAGCGTCTCGGAGATCCGCCTCGCGGCGGAGCGGATCGCGCGCGGCGACGTCGACCGCGAGCTGCAGCTCCGGCCCTCCAACGACGAGCTCGGCGACATGGCGCGCTCGTTCCATCGGATGAACGAGCGCCTCCGCGAGCTGTCCAGGGCCGCGGCCCGCGTGGCGGACGGTGACCTGACGGGCGAGATCGGCGGCGACGGCGAGCTCTACGCGTCGTTCCGACAGATGCTCCAGTCCCTGCGCGAGCTCACCACGCGGATCGCGTCGAGCTCGGAGTCGGTCTCGAGCGCGGCCGCCGGGATGTTCTCCGCGGTGCGCGAGCAGCAGACCCTCGCGACCCAGCAGACGAGCGCGCTCGAGGAGATCCGGAAGACCCTCGAGTCGCTGAGCGACGCCGCGCGCGGGGTCGCCGAGGACGCCAGCTCGGTGCGCGACATGAGCGGCCGCACGCTCGAGAGCTCTCAGCGGATGGCCGAGCACACGCGCCTCGTGAGCGCCCACTCGGAGCGCATCGGGGAGATCCTCCAGCTCATCCAGGACATCGCCGACCGCTCCGATCTGCTCGCGCTCAACGCCGCGCTCGAGGGCACGAAGGCCGGCGAGGTGGGGCGCGGCTTCTCGCTCGTCGCCGCGGAGATGCGGCGCCTCTCCGAGCACGTCATGGACTCGGTCCGCGACATCCGGAAGCTCGTCGCGGACATGCGGGCGGCGTCCCACTCGTCGGTCCTCGCGACCGAGGAGAGCACCAAGCTGGCCAAGGACGCCGCGAGCGCGGCGGTGAAGATCTCGGACGCGGTGCGCCGCCAGCAGGAGGGCACCAACCAGGCGAAGGTGGCCGCCGACGAGGTGGTCCGCGCCGTCAACGAGTCGCTCTCCGGCGCCGAGGACACGACCGCCTCGGCGGAGTCGCTCCTCGAGCTGTCGCACGACCTCAAGAACACGCTGCGCGCGTTCCGGACCGGCGAGACCGCCTGAGCACCCGGCGATGGACGATAACGAGCTCGTCCGGATCTACTGGCGCGAGGCCGGCAACCGCGTCGGTCAGCTCACCGACCTGTGGCTCTCCGTCGAGGAGGCCCCGACCTCGGAGGCCGCGCAGGAGCTGAAGCGCCTGCTCCACACGATGAAGGGCGAGGCTCACATGCTCGGCCTCACCGAGTGCGCCGAGCTCGTGCGCGCGATGGAGGACGCGGCGCTCGCCGCGCGGTCGGGCATGACGGAGGGGCTCGGCGACGTGTTCCTCACCGCGGTCGACGCCATCGCGGTGATGGCGACCAACGACGGGGCCGGCTTCGACGGCCTCGAGGAGATCGTCGCGCAGCTCGAGGCCGCCGCGACCGGTGGGGCGCCCGAGGCCTCGTTGCGGCGCGCGTCCACCGCGCCGCCGCCCGCCGTGGGCGACCTCGACGCGGTGACGGGGACCCAGGAGGTCGGTGCCCTGGACGCGAAGGCCGAGCCCTCGCTCCTCGACCCCACGACGCTGTCGCCGCTCGTGCACGAGGCCAAGCGGATCCACCTCGAGCAAACCCTCTTGCGCCCCCAGCTCCGCGAGATCCGCCGCATGCTGCGGGCCCTGATGGCCGAGATCGATCCGTCGCTGAGCCTCGAGAGCCTGCACGAGCGCATCGTCAAGACGCTGAGCTACGGCTCTGAGCTCGAGCGCCGCATCACCGACCTCAACGCCGCGTGGTCCAACAGCGAGTTCTCGCTCTCGATGGCGCTCGAGCACATCGACGAGACGGTGCGCGCCGCCGCGATGGTGAGCGTCGGCGCGCTCGAGGCGCAGGTCCACCGGACCGCGCGCGGCGCGGCGGCGGCCGTCGGCAAGCGCGTCCGCGTCGCGTTCTCCGGCGACGCCTACGTCGACGCGACCGTCGAGCGCTCCCTCGGCCCGGCGCTGCTGCACCTCGTGCGCAACGCGGTCGACCACGGGCTCGAGGCCCCCGAGCTGCGCGCCGAGCGCGGCAAGCCCCGCGAGGGCACCGTCGAGGTCAGCATCCAGCAGAGCGAGTCGAGCGTGCACGTCCGGGTCCGCGACGACGGCGGCGGGGTGAGCCTCGACGAGCTCCGCGCGAAGATCGAGCGGATCGACCCGGACCGCGTGCCCACCAACGATCAGGAGCTGCTGCAGCGGATCTTCGACCACGGCGTCACCACCCGCGCGACCGCCACCGAGCTCTCCGGCCGAGGGGTCGGCCTCGACGTGGTCGCCAAGCAGGTGCGATCGCTCGGGGGGACCGTCCGCGTCGAGTCCAAGCCGCGCGTCGGGACGATGTTCGAGCTCGTGCTCCCCACGCGCCTGCGCGCGGACGTGGTCGTGCCCGTCACCGTCGGGGGCGTGCGACTCGCCTTCGCGGCCCGGGGCGTCGAGGGCGTGCAGAAGATCCGCGAGGTGGTCGCCGACGCCGACGGATGGCGGCTGCCGCGCGGCGAGGCGGGCAACGCGGAGCTGCTCCCGCTCTTCGACCTCGGGGCGATCTTCGGCGCCGCCCGCCGCCCCGAGCCGGGGGACGCCGTCATCGTCGTGCGGCACCGCGCCGGCGCCTTCGCGGCGCGCGTGGACGGCTACCACAACCCGCGCGCCCTCTCCTTCGAGCGGATCGAGGAGCTGCCGATCCACTCCGATCTCGTGATCGGCGTCGCCCCCGCGCCCGACGGCGGCGTGTTCTTCCTCCTCGACGCGGACGCCACCTACGACATGCTCCGCGGCCTCGGCGTCGCGCCCGCGGTCGGCCGCGCCAAGCGCAGGGGGATCGGTGGCCGCCACGTCCTCGTCGTCGAAGACGCGCCGGTCGCGCGCGAGCTCCTCCTCGGCCTGCTCCGCTCCTTCGGGCTCGAGGTCAGCGACGCCGCCGACGGACGTCAGGGCCTCACCCGCGCGCGCGAGTCGCCCCCGGACCTGATCCTCACCGACATCGAGATGCCCTTCCTCGGCGGGCTCGAGATGATCGCGGAGCTCAACGCCGATCCGGCGCTCGCGTCGATCCCCGTGGTCGTGCTCACCACGCGCCAGGACGAGGAGGTGCGGGCGCAGGCGCGCGCGCTCGGGGTGCACGCCTTCTTGTCGAAGCAGCGCTTCGTCGAGCGCGAGCTGCGCCAGGTGATCGACCGCTGCCTCGGCGGAGACGACTGACCCGTGACCGTCCGGATCATCGTCATCGACGACTCCGCGATCGCCATCGCGCGGATCGAGGAGATCCTCGAGGAGGCTGCCGACCTCCGGGTCGTGCGCAAGCTGATGAGCCTCGAGCACGTCGACCTCGACCGCGAGCTCGGCTCGGCCGACGTCGTGATCGTCGACATGTTGATGCCGGGCCGGTCGGGGCTCGGCGCGCTCGACGACCTCGTCGCGCGCAAGGCGACGGTCGTCGTCAGCGACGCGGCCGCCGACTCCAGCATCGCGAGCGAGGCCGCCGCGCGCGGCGTGGCCGGGTTCGTGACGAAGCGCGAGCTCGCCGACGCGGCTGGCCGAGAGCGGCTCCGGCGGCTGGTCCGGCGCGCGGCCGCGGGGCGGCGCGCGACCGGCGCGGCCTCGCCGGTGGTGGCGCTCGTCGGCTCCACGGGGGCCCACCGCGCGCTCGAGCTGATCGTGCCGTCGATGAAGGAGTCGACCGCGCGCGGGGTCGTCGTGCAGCACATGCCCGAAGGCGGCGAGGAGAGCTTCGTGGCCTGGCTGACCCGCCTGGGCGTGCCCGCGCGCCTCGCGTCGCCAGGGCTGCTGCTCCAGGCCGGCCAGCTCGTCGTCGGGGGCGGCGGCCGCCACCTCGAGGTGGAGCGCTCGGGGCGGGTCCGGCTCCGCGCGCCGGCGGAAGGCGACTTGCACGTCCCGAGCGGCGACGCGCTCCTGCGCTCGCTCGTCCCGCTGGCTCCCCACGTGACCGCGGTGATCCTCAGCGGCCTCGGGCGCGACGGCTCGGACGCGCTCGGCGAGCTCGAGGCGGCGGGCGCGCGCGTCCTCGTGCAGGCGCCGGAGGACTGCGTGGCCCGGTCGATGCCCGAGGCGGCGCTCGCTCGGACGACGCGCGCCCGCGCGATGACCGCCACGCAGCTGGCCCGAGAGCTGTCCCGTGCCGATGTCCGATGAGGCCGAGCTCCACCCGCTGCTCGAGCGCGTCCTGCGGGCGCGGATCGGGTTCGCGCCGCAGCCGTGGCCCAAGGCCTTGCGGCGGACCCTCGCGCGGCTCGCGGCGGAGCGCGACGTCACCCCGCACGCGCTGCTCCGGCGGTGCGACGCCGCACAAGAGCCCGAGGCGGTGCAGGCGCTGATCGGCGCGGCCACGATCCCGCACACGCACTTCTTCCGGCACCCGGCGCAGCTCGAGCGCCTCGGCCGCGAGCTCTCCGCGCTGCAGCGCCCAGCGCGGATCTGGTCGGCGGGCTGCGCCACCGGCGAGGAGCCCTACAGCCTCGCGCTGCTCGCGCAGACCCGCGGCGTCCCGGTGCAGATCCTCGCGACCGACGTGAACGAGGAGGTGCTCGACGTCGCGCGGGCCGCCGTCTACCCCGCGAAGGCGGTACGGCGCGCGGGGATCGACGCGCCCGGCGCCGGCGAGTGGCGCGTGCCGGAGGCGGTCCGAGCCAGCGTGCGGTTCGAGAACGCGTCGATCGCGGGGTCCCGGCCCGAGCTCGGCGAGGGCCCGTTCGACTTCGTGTTCTGCCGCAACGTCCTGATCTACTTCGACGCCGTGGAGGGCTCGCGGATGGTCGAGCGCCTCCTGCGGCAGGTGCGCCCGGGCGGCGGCCTCGTCCTCGCCCCCGTGGAGGTGCTCCGGCCGCTGCCCTCCGGGGTGCACCGCGGCGAGCCGCTCGGCTGGATCCAGCACGAGCCGGCCGTCCCCGCGCCCGCGCCGCCGCCGCCCCCCGCCGCGCCGCCGCCGAGCTTCGCCCCCGAGGCCGACCCCGACGCGCTGACCGTCGCCGCCCGCGCGTTCGGGCAGGGCGCGCTCGACGAAGCCGAGCGCGAGCTGCGCGGGCTGATCGACCGCCACCCGAGCCACGCGGTCGCGTGGTTCCTGCTCGGCGAGGTCCTGATGAAGCGCGGCGAGCGGACGCAGGCGGCGGTCGCGTTCACGCGCTCCTCGGAGCACGCGTCCTCAGACGAGGAGGGGCGAACCTTGTCGCGAGCGGCATCGCGCCGGAGGCTCTCGATCGACGATGACTCCGAGCCCTCGTGAGGTATTCTCCCGCCCCATGCTGAACCGATTCGTCTACGCGTGCGCGCTCGGCGCTCTCCTCTTCGCGTGCGGCTCCCGGGAGGAGGCGCCTCCCCCGCGGGTCGCCCCGCCGCCGCAGGTGGTCGATCACTACTCCGGGCACTGGCGCGGCCTCGCTCGGGTGCAGTCGACGCTCCCCGGCGCGCCGCAGCAGATGGACGTCTCGATGACCATCACGGCCAACAACCCGGGCCAGTGCGGCAGCTTCGAGTACGGCTCGATCGGCTGCTCGGGCGTGTGGAACTGCTTGAGCTCGTTCGACTCGCCGCAGATGGATCTGCAGGAGACCGTGCGCTTCGGCGGAGAGCGCTGCCCCCAGGGCGCGCAGGTGCTCCTCCGCGCGACCGACAACCCGCGCCAGATCTTCTTCAGCTACCGCAACGCCGCGATCGCCGCCGAGGGCACCCTCGAGCGCGGCGACATGGGCCGCTAGCGGATCACCTCGGCGAGGCGGAGGACGGTCGCGTCGAGGCGAGCGCCCTCGGCCTCGACGGCGGGCAGGTTGATCACGAGCTGGACCTCGGAGCCGTTGGCGACGAGGCCCACCGAGAGCCCCTGCGAGAGCCCGCTGCGCTCCCCCGTCAGCGACAGCAGGTGAGCGGCGCGCGCGGCGCTGCTCACCGCGCGGGTGGACGCGCCGAGGCCTTGGCAGACGTAGATCGCGGCCGCGCTCTCGCGCGTGGCCGCGGCCCTCAGCGCGTCGGCGTCGGTGAACGCGACCGCCACCGCGTGGGCGTGCATGTTGGCCACCGTGGTGCGCCGCCCCATCGCGTTGAGCGCGGCCGTGATGCGCTCGCTCTCGGCGCGGCTCTCGGCGTCCGAGGAGCGGAACGCGACGAGGATCGTCACCTCACCCGACGCCCGCTCGGGGAGGTTCCTGTCGTAGCTGAGGATGCGGAGGATCAGCGCGGCCTGACGAGCCGAGGCGTCTTGCGCGAGCGCGGATCCCGCCCCGCTCGTGATCGAGACGAGGAGAGCCAGCACCATGCTCGTTCGACGCATCATCGGGCAGGAGGCAGACGGACCGGCTCGATTCTCGATTCACCCACCCCGACGCAGAGGGTACACGAACCCGTTCAGAGAGGCGTCGCGATGACCGCGCCGGGCGCGGGGTGCGCGCCGTCGAGCCCCTTGACGATGAGCGTCAGCGGCGGGTTCGTCGCCGACATCGCGCTGCCCCACGCCAGGTCGTGGATCGTGAACGTCGCGCGGGCCCCGTCGGGCAGCTCCACGGCGAGCTCGTCGCCCGGCCCGATGTCGCCGACGTAGGTCTCCTCGAGGACGAGGAGGTCGACCTCTTCGAGGGCGTAGTGCTGACGCAGCGTCGCTTGGAACATGCGACGGACGCTATCGGACGCAGCGGGATCGCGACAACACGATCGAGCGCGCTCGCGGATCCCGACACCCTCGACGCTTTGGCGTCGGACGACCAACGGTCGTACCGTGTGCGGATGCGACTTTGGATGAGCCTCTTGGCGTTCACCCTGATGGCCTGCGGCGGAGGCGAGACCGCCGACGCGGGCGCCGCGATCGACGCCGGCTCGACCACGGACGCCGGCTCGGCCACCGACGCGGGCTTGGACGCCGGCGCGGCCTCGGACGCGGGCGCGGGAACCGACGCGGGCTCGGACGCGGGCGCGGGGACCGACGCGGGCACCGCCTCGGACGCCGGCTCCGCCTCGGACGCCGGCTCGGACGCCGGCTCCGCCTCGGACGCCGGCTCGGACGCCGGCGCGGCCTCGGACGCCGGCACCGACGCGGGCGCATCGGACGCGGCCGCGCCCCTGCCCACCGGCACGCCCGGCTGCACGATGAACGCGCAGTGCGCGGACGGCGTCTGCTGGGACTTCCACGACTACGACCCCTTCTGCGGCGGCACCGTGTGCTCGACCACGTGCTCCGGCGACACGGAGTGCGTCAACGCCGCGACCGCCGCCGGGGCGGGCTCGCCCTCGGGCGCGCGATGCGGCTCGGACGGCCGCTGCGACTTCGTCTCCACGGGCCTCGCTCCGTTCTTCTGCTCCTGACCGGTCACGTTTCGGCGCCCCGCAGCCACCCGAGGGCATGCGCGCCCTCTTGTGCTTCGCGCTCCTGATCCCCGCGACCTCCGTCGCGGCGCAGGAGCAGACCTTCGGCGAGTCGCACTTCGTGGGCGACGTCCCCGTCGACGTGGTCGCCCAGTGGAGCGGCCGGGGCGGGCGCCCTCACGGCCACGTCGAGGTCCGCGCGGGCGGCGCGGGCACGACGATCCACGACGGGACCCCCGCGTACGCGTGGGCCGCGGGCGGATCGCGCGGGGTCCTCGTGGCGCTCGTGGGCGCGAGCTCCACCGTCGAGGTGGCCTACGTGCCCCTCGTCGACGGTCACCCCGGAGGCGCCGTGCGCAGCTCCATCCACCGCCTCGCGTCGTCGGACCGATCGCCGATCGGCGCGGCGGTCGCCGAGCGCCCCGACGGCTTCGCGGTGTTCTGGCAGGAGGCGTCCAACAGCAACCCGAGCGCGATCTACGAGACGTACACCGCGCGCTTCGACGCGGACGGGCACGCGGTCGGTGAGAGCCAGCGCGTGCAGGCGCCGTGGCCGATCGCCGACGTGGCCTGGGTCCCGAGCCGCAACCAGTACTACTTCCTCGTCTACTACGGCGGCGCCGATCCACGCGGGACGCGGCTGTGCGGGGTGCACGTCGATCCGGCGAGCCTCCAGAACCTCGAGCACCCCTGGTGGGCGTCGCGGCCGGGCGCGATCGACGAGGCGCGGCTCGTGGTGCGCGGGGACGCCGTCTCCGCCGTCTACCGCGACGACCGGCGGCTGTTCGAGATCGACGTGACGGGCGGCAGCTGGGGCACCGACCCGGCGATGGCGCCGCGCGACCACGGACCCATCGCGAGCGACGAGGCGTACGGGCTCCGCGTCGAGGGTGGCTCCGTCGCGATCCGGAGATCCCCGCTCGCCCACTGATCGATGCGATCCTCGCGAGCGTGCGGTGGATCGTCTTCGCGCTCCTGGCCGCGGGCTGCGGCTCTGCCCCCGAGGCGCCCGCCTGCGCCGGCGGCACCTGGGGTGACCCCGCCTTCGACGCGCTCGACGCGCTGAACGACCCGGACCTCCTCGAGCGCGACGACGCGGCTCGGCGCCGGTTCGCGCGCCAGCTCGACGAGGCGGCTCGCCACGCGCCGCCCACCTCGACGGTCGCCCGCGTCACCCTGCAGAACGACGTCTGGGGCGTCTGGCAGCGCGCGCGCGCCGAGCCCGCGTCGTCGCCGTCCCAGCACGCGATCGAGGTCGCCTCGGCGCGCCTCGTCCGGCGCCTCGCGCTCGCCAGGATCGACGCGCCGTGGCGCGAGGGCCTGCCCGAGCTCGTCTCGACCGCGCTCGGCCGCGGCTGGCGCGAGCAGGAGTCCGAGCTCCCGTCCCTGCAGCACGAGCGAGCGTTCGGGCTGCGACGCGTGTTCCACGTGGCGCGCCGCGGCGACGACGAGCGCGCGCTGTTCTCCACCTTGGTGGCGCTCGACGCGCGAGGCCGACCGCACGTGACGCGCTACGTCGGCGACCTCGAGGTCCTGCGCTTCGAGCGGGGCGAGCTCCGTGAGGCGCGCGTCTACGAGCTCGACCGCCGCGCCACGCGGTGCGAGGGCGCCGAGCACGCGATGCGCCCCCTCGACGCGGTGAGCCACGTCCCGGGCACCGGCGCGCATCGGTTCGTCGCCGACTTCGATCCGCCCGCGCCTCTGGCGAGCCTCCCGTGCGCGCGGTGCCACGACGACGACTCGATGATGTCGTTGCCGTCGGCCGAGCTCGGGGTGGGGAGCCGCTTCGAGGCGCTGCTCGCACCCGCGCGTGAGGAGGGCGTCGCGATCGCGGACGCCGATCCCTAGTCCAGCTGCTCGCGGACGGCGCGAAGCACGTCGACGTAGCTGACGATCCCGATCAGGTTCTCGCCCTCGACGACGGGGATCGCGCCCACCTGCTCCTCGACGAGCAGATCGATGATCTCGTTGACGTCCGTGACCGAGGTGATCGTGATCAGCTCGGTCGACATCACGCTGCCGACGTCCGCGTTGAGCTTGGACTCCAGCCGCTCGAGGCTCTCGATGTCGACGACGAGGCGGAGCCCCAGGCTCTGCAAATCTCGATCGCTCAGCATGCCCACCAGGCGCTCGCCTCGGACGACGGGCAGGTGGCGAATCCCCTTCTCTTGCATGACCGCGAGGGCCCCGGCGAGGGTCGTCTCCTCCGACACGGTGACCACGTCGGCGGTCATGAGCTCTTCGGCGTTGATGTCCATCGCCTGGCACCTACGCACCGTCGGGCGTCAGGCGAGCAGGAAATACAGCAGCGCGGCGCCGGCCGCCGCGAGCAGGCCCCCGAGGAGCGCGGCGACCGCGAGGAGCGGGACGATCGAGCCGTCCTTGGCGACGACGGGGGGCGGGACCTCGACCGGCGGGCGCGGGTTGGTGAGCGGCGTCGGCATGGACGCCGACGGCATCGGCTGGGGCGCCATCGCCTGCGTCGGCTCGACCTCCATCGGCCGCATGTCGCCCTTGCGCAGCACGCCGCTCGACTTGTCGAGCATCCACGGCTGGCTGACGTCGGCCCACTCCTCGGGGGGCTCCTCGGCGTCGAAGGGCACCGCCTCGAGCGCGGCGCGCATCTCGTGGACGCTCGCGAAGCGAGCCTCCTTGTCGGGGCACATCGCCCGCGCGATCAGCGCCTCGAGGGAGGGCGGCACCTCGGGTCGCAGCTCGCGGATCGGCGTGGGCCGACCCTCCTGCGCCTGCGTGAAGATCTCGATGACGCTGTGGCCCTTGTACGGCAGCTCCCCGGAGAGCGCCTCGTAGAGGATCACCCCGAGCGAGAAGACGTCGGCGCGCTGGTCGACGCCGCTCGTGTCGGCGACCTGCTCGGGCGCCATGTAGTACGGCGTGCCCATCACCATGCCCATCGCGGTGAGCTTCGAGCTGGCCAGCCCCGGCTCCTTGAGCTTCGAGACGCCGAAGTCCAGCACCTTGGGGATCCCCATGTGGAGCGGGTCCTCGGGGATCATCTGCATGAAGATGTTGTCGGGCTTCAGGTCGCGATGGACGACGCCCTCGTCGTGGACCGCCGCCACGCCGCTCATCACCTGCTTCATGATGTCGGCGATCTCGGCGACGGGCCGCCGGCCCTCCTCGATCAGCTCCGCGAACGTGCGCCCCTCGAGCATCTCCATCGCGAGGTAGTACGTGTCCTTGTCGCGCCCGCCGTCGAACACCTGGACCACGTTCGGGTGCTCGACCGTCGCGGCGATCTTGGCCTCGCGGAAGAGGCGCTGGACCTGCACCGGCTGCACCGCCATGTGCGGGAAGAGGCACTTCAGGGCGACGCGGCGCCCCACCACCACGTGCGACGCCTCGTAGACGACGCCGGTCGCGCCGCGCCCGAGCATCCTCTCGATCCGATAGCGCCCGACCTCTTTGCCCGCGCGAAAGGGCTCGTACAGCGGGACGTCGTCGAGGCGATCGTCGGCCTGCTCGGCCACGACCTGCGTTGGTCCCACGTCTTCGAAGTCGAACTCACCGGGGAGCTGGATCGGCTGCGACTCGAGCGCCGCGCGGAGCGATCCGGGCATGTCGAGATCGTCGGTCGTGCGCCCACTCACGCGCCGCTGCGTGGACTGGGATGGGTCGAGGTCGTCCCAACTCGATCGCTCACCGCTCAAGCCAAAGCCCCGCGGGGATCATACCCCAATCGCGGCGTTTGCTCCCCGCGTGCTCATGCCAGGTCGGTTTCACCAGCGATCCGAAGAATGGCCTGCGCGTAGTCCCGCCGACCGCCCCGCTCGGGCGGGACCTCGGGGAACGTGCGCAGGACCATGCCCAGCAGGAGCCGATGCATCCCGTCCATCCGCGTCAACGTGACGCCGAGCGTGTCGCCCGGATCGTCGGCCCGACGGCCCGGGCAGACCCGCGCGACGACTCCGTCCGCGTCCAGCCAGGTGATGGAGCTCGGCACGCGCAACGACACACGCACCCGGTCACCGACGCGCGCCTGGCCCAGCGCGCGGACGCGGAGCCCCGACCAGGAGACGTCGACCGTCTCGTCGGCGATCAGGCGGTCGTCGCGCGTCGAACGGAGCACGCACTCGGTCTGCACGCGGTGGCGGCGGTGATGGCGGAGGCTGTCGGTCACGATGGGATCGTACGGAGCGCGACGCGCGGCGGTCCAAAATCCCGGCGCGCGCTCACGCCTCGTCGCCCCCGACCAGCGCGACGTAGCGCTGGATCTCGTCGAGCGTGCGCGCCGCCGGATCGTCGAACGAGACGCCGAAGGCCTTCGCCTGGCCCTCGCCTCCGCGGACCCAGCGCACCGTGGCGGGCTCGCTCACGATCCGTCCGCTCGCGGGCAACGCCAGACGGACGAGGACCGAGGCGCCGACCTCGACGTTGCCCACCCCGAGGACGAGCAGGCCGCCCTCGCAGATGTTCTCGGTGCGACCGTCGAGGGTCGCGTCCCCGCCGAGCCGCACCCGGATGGCCGACACGTACGCGACCCGCGGCGACTTCCGGCGGAGGCGCGCGGGCGGCTCGGACGGCGGCAACGAGTCCGTGGTGGCGGTGCGCACCGCCTCGGCGAACGCCTCCATCGACGGATGGCGTCGCTCGGCGTCGTCGAGCCCCCGCTCGACCACGGCCGCGAGCGCCGGCGGGAACGAGCCCTCGTTCGGGGGCCACTCCTCGGGGGGCTCGCCCGAGAGCATCTCGGCGAGGATCGCGGCGACGGTGTAGACGTCGGTCTGCCGGCTCGCGGGCGCGCCGCTCGTGAGCCGCTCGGGCGCGGTGTACGGCACGCACGCGAGGGGCCCGCTCAACGAGCTCAGCGGGGTCGGGAAGATGCCGAGGTCGAGGATGACGACCCGCGCGCCGTCGACGAGGATGGACCCCGGAGACAACGCGGCGTGCGCCATGCCCAGCGCGTGGACGTGGATGAGCGCCTCGGCGAGGCTCAGCGCGATGAGCACCGCCTCCTCGGGCGGCAGCGCGCCGCGCGCCATGAGGAGGCCGTCGAGGCTGCGCCCGGTGAACGGCGCGCCGGCGAGGTAGGGCAGGCCGTCACGGGTATCGCAGACGTCGAGGACCCCGAGGATTCCAGGGTGATACGTGCGATCGCGGGCGGTCGCCTCCTCGAGGACCTTCTCGCGATCCTCGGGACGCCCCACGACGATGGAGGCGACGCGGTCGAGGAAGGCGTGAGTCGCCTCGTAGACGGTGGCGTGATCGGAGCGGGCGACGACCCGCCGCAGCACCCATCGACGGTCGAGCGTGGCCCCGACCCGCAACCCCCCGTCCATGCGATCAGGGTAGCGGGCTTCGGGCGACGTCCGCGAGAAAGCCGGCCAACGCGACCGTTCGGGCCTGCAGGCTCGCGAGCGAGCAGCGCTCGGAGGTCTGGTGCGCGCCGCTCCCCGCCGGGCCCAGCCCGTCGACGCAGGGGACGCCCTGAGCGGCGAGCAGGTTCGCGTCGCTGCCCCCGCCCTGCAGCGGGGCCTCACCGGAGCCGAGCCCGGCCGCCGCTGCGTGGGGCGCGTATCGCGCGAGGAGCGCCCGGTTGGCATCCGTCGCGGGCATCGAGGGTCGGTTGACGCCGCCCTCGAGCGCGAAGGTGGCCGCGGCGAGCCGACCCTCGAGCGGGGTCGCGACGACCTCCTCGAGCGCCCGCTCGAGCTCGGCCCCGTCCTCGGGCCGCGCGAAGCGCCCGTCGACGCGGCAGCTCGCGTGCTCGGGGACGGTGTTGGTGGACGTCCCGCCCTCGATCAGGCCGACGTTGTAGGTGACCCCGCGCGCGTAGTCGGTCAGCGCCTCGACCCGCCCCACCAGCGCCGCGAGCGCGGCGATCGCGTTCACCCCGTCGGCGTGGGCGAGCCCCGCGTGAGCCGCCCGGCCCGTGGCGCGGATGCCGAACGCGGCCGTCCCCTTCCGAGCCGTCACGATGGCGTCGCCCGCCCGGCCGTGCTCGAAGACCAGCGCCGCGGAGACGTGCGGCGCCAGCCGGTCGTACAGGGCGCGGCTGCTCGGCGAGCCCACCTCCTCGTCGCTCACCACGATGACGCGGACGGGGAACGACGCGAGGTCCTCGAGGGTCGAGAGCGCGGTGAAGATCGAGGTGAGGCCGGACTTCATGTCGAGCACCCCCGGCCCGAAGGCGTCGTCGCCGTCCCGCCGGAACCCGAAGAAGCCCGCCGATCGGGGGAAGACCGTGTCGACGTGGCCGACGAGCGCGAGCGCGCGGGCGTCGCCGCTGGCCGCCTCGGTCGCGTAGACGCGGTGGTCCGCGTAGCGGCCCTCGGGATCGGGGACCCGCTCGATCGAGAGGCCGAGCCGGGTCGCCTCGCCGTCCAGGATCGTCGCCGCGACCTCCACGTCGGAGGCCTCTCGGCTGCAGCTCGGGGCGTCGACGAGGCGCGCGAGGAGGGGGACCTGCTCGCCCTCGAAGCGCTCGCTCCAATCTCGAATCGATCCGCCTGGGCGTTTCATGCGTATCCGTCCTGCCACTCGTGCATATGCCTGCGCAGAGCTTGTCCCACTCAGCCACAAGCCCGACACTTCTGCGGGACCCGATGGAGGAACCTGCGGAGAACCCCTCTCTCGAAGAGGAAGGAGCGCCCGACCCGCGCCTCGGGGGCATCCTCGATGGACGGTACCGCATCGTCGGCAAGCTCGGCGAGGGCGGGATGGGCCTCGTCTACGAGGCCAACCACGTCTTCCTCAAGACGCGCGTCGCGCTGAAGGTCCTGCGCGCGAGCTCCGCCGACAAGGAGGCCATCGAGCGCCTCAAGCGCGAAGCCCAGAGCGCCTCGGCCATCGGCAACCCGCACATCGTCGACGTGCGCGACTTCGGTCAGCTCTCGGACGGGGCGACCTACGTCGTCATGGAGTTCATCGAGGGCGTCGATCTGCTCACCGAGATCCGCAAGGACCGCCTCACCACGAGCCGCGCCCGCAACATCGCGGTGCAGATCGCCGAGGCCCTCGCGGCCGCGCACGAGCAGGGCATCGTGCACCGCGACCTCAAGCCCGAGAACATCCTGCTCACGACGCGGAACGGTCAGCCGGACTACGTGAAGCTCGTCGACTTCGGCATCGCCCGGATCCAGGGGGCGACCAAGCTCACCGCGGCCGGCAAGGTCGTCGGCACGCCCGAGTACATGGCCCCGGAGCAGTGCGCGGGGATCGACGTCGACCACCGCGCCGACATCTACGCGCTCGGCGTCCTCCTCTACGAGATGCTGACCGGCACCCTGCCCTTCGCCGACGACGACCTCGTCCAGCTCCTCCGCAAGCAGATCAAGGAGGCCCCGCTCCCGCCCTCTCGCGTGGCCCCCGACGCGGACATCCCGCTCGAGCTCGAGGGGATCGTGCTGCGCTGTCTCGCGAAGCGGCCGAGCCAGCGGTTCCAGTCGATGACGGAGCTGCGCGAGGCCCTCGAGACGCTGACGGTCGCGCCCGCGCCGAAGCTCGACGAGTCCGAGCCAGACCCGTTCGGCAACCTCAAGGACCTCGGCAACCAGCCCACCCAGTGGGCGATGGAGTCGGTCCCGGGCGTCCCCGCCGGTCACCCGACCCCGGAGGCGCAGCCTGCGACGAGCGCCCCCCGACGCGGCATCGTGCTCGCGCTCGCGGCGGTCGCCGTAGCCGCGGTCGCGCTGGTCGTCGTGCTCGCCCTTCGCACCGAGACCGCTCCGACCCCGCCCGTCTCGGCGCGACCGCCCGTCGAGACGGAGCGCGCGGTCGAAGCTCCGCCCGAGCCCGCGCCGACCGAGCCCGCGCCGGCCGAGCCCGCCCCGCGCGCGGCTCGCGTCGCCGCGGCCGCCCCGACTCAGATCACGATCGAGTCCGAGCCGCCCGGCGCGCGCGCGTTCCAGGACGGCGCGCTGATCGGCGAGACGCCCCTGTCGCTGCTCCGGCCGGCCGAGGGCGAGCGGCTGGTGCTCACGCTCAGCCACCGCGGCTACCAGGACACGGAGATCGCCATCGGGGCGCTCAGCGCCGAGCACCTCACCGTGACCCTCGCCGCCGCCCGTCGGCACGTGGGCTCGACCGCCGCGGCCGCCGAGCCCGAGCCGGCGACCACGACGCCGGCGACGAGCGAGCCTCCCGCGACCACGCGACCCGCCGCCGGGAACCACCGCCCGGGCTTCATGAATCCGTGGGAGTGACCCGCGCGACGGCCGAATCCGGGGCGATCTCGGGGCTCGATTGACCCGCACCCCCGACCCCCCCTAACTTGATCCGGTCATGCTTCGCCTCTCGCTCCGCCTCACCGCGGTCGGCTTCATCGTTGCGTCCTCCGGGTGCAGCGCCCTCATCAACCCCGACACCGATCTCCTCGGCACCGACCCGGACGTGGACTCCGGGACCGTGATGCTGATGGACTCGGGGATGACGGGCTTCGACGCCGGGCCTGGCTTCGATGGCGGCCCGCTCTTCGACGCGGGCAACGAGACTTGCGTCGAAGGGACGCGTCGATGCGTGGGCGAC
Organism: Sandaracinaceae bacterium; assembly: GCA_020633195.1. Lineage (GTDB taxonomy): Bacteria > Myxococcota_A > Polyangia > Polyangiales > Sandaracinaceae > JACKEC01. The sequence goes on from JACKEC010000028.1 coordinate 78,247, forward strand.
TCCCTCCGCACGTGCGCGAGCGGCATGGAGATCCCGCAGGACTGTCAGGCGATGGACGCGTTCTGCCAGACCGACCACTGCGAGCCTCACGTGTGCCGGCCCAACTCGCGCGAGTGCTCGGCCGACGGGGGCTCGGTCCTGAGCTGCAGCGCGCGCGGCGACGCGCTCGACACGATGAGCTGCGGCTCTGGTCGCTGCGACGGCGCGACGCGCATGTGCACCGGCGGCGGTGACGCGTGCACCGGGCTGATGGGGATCCGCCCCGGCGCCGACCGTGAGATGAACCTCTGCAGCTTCTCGGACGACAACACCTACCAGCCCGACACGATGTGCCGGGGCACGACCCGCGCGTCGGTCGGCGATCGGATCTTCGAGCTGCGCCTCGACGCGCCGACCCGCGTGACGATCGAGCTCACCGACATCGACGAGGGCGCCGCGATCGACACCATCTTCTATCTCCGCCGGGTCTGCGACGACCAGAGCACGCAGATCGGCTGCGCCGACGACGTCCCGTGCGCGGCCTCGACCGCCGAGCCGGCCGCGTGCTTCGACGGCGTCGACGTGCGCCAGTCGCGCCTCACCGTCGACCTCCCCGCGGGCAACTACTACATCGTCGCCGACGCGTTCCTCTACACGACCGGCGGCGGCACGATGTTCGGCTGCGGCCGCGTGAGGCTCTCGGTCCGCGAGACCCCGCGCGGGTGAACCTCCTCCTGGTCGGTCCGGAGGAGGTCTCGTCCTCGGGCGAGGTCCTCCTCCACGACGAGCGCGCCCGCCACCTCCTCGACGTCCTCGGCGTCCACGCCGGGCAGTACGTCCGGCTCGGGGTGCTCGACGGCCCCAAGGGCCGGGCCGAGGTGCTCTGGACCGACGACGACACCGTGCGCCTGCGCTGCGAGCTCGACCCGTCTCCGCCGGAGCGGCCCCGGCTCGACCTCGTCCTCGCCGTGCCGCGGCCCAAGGTGCTCAAGCGCCTCTGGGCGCCCCTGGCCGCGATGGGCGTGGGGCGGATCTACCTCACGAACGCGAAGCGCGTGGAGCGCTTCTACTTCGACTCCCACGCGATCCGGCCCGAGGTGTTCCGGCCGCGCCTGATCGAGGGCCTCGCGCAGGCGCGTGACACGCGCGTCCCCGAGGTCCAGGTGCACAAGCACCTCCGGATGATGATCGAGCAGGAGGTCGACGCCGCGCACCCCGACGCCAAGCGGATCGTCGCCGATCCGGTCTACCGGCGCTCCGCGATTCGCGTCCTCTCGGACCTCGCGCCGGAGCGTCGCGTCCTGCTCGCGATCGGCCCCGAGGGCGGCTGGGATCCGCTCGAGCGCGACCTCCTCGAGCGGTACGCGTTCACCGGCGTCGGCCTCGGCGCGCGCACCCTGCGGAGCGACACCGCGGTGATCGCGCTCGTCTCGATCGTGCACGAGGCCTTGCGGGCCGACTAGGCGGGTGAGCCCTGCCGGTACGCGGCCATCAGCTCCTCGCGGCGCGCGGCGGGCAGGACCTTGACGACCTCGCGCATCGTCACGCCCGAGGCGCGGTGCGTGCGGGGCGCGATGAAGGCCTCGGCGAGCGCGGGTCGCTTGCGGCCCACGTCGCGCAAGATCCAGCCGATCGCCTTGCGGATGAAGAACTCCTTCTCCTCCAGCATCGCGTCGGCGTAGCGAGCGAAGCGATCCCAGTCGCCGCCGCCCGCGCGCAGCGGCTTCAGCAGCGACAGCATGGACGCCCGCCGGATCCAGAAGTCGTCGTCCTCGGACCAGCGATCGAGGGTGTCGGCGAGCCCGAGGCGGACGACGAGCGCGCCCATCACGTCGGTCGATAGCGGGTCGACGAGGGCCCACGTCTTCGACTCGCGGAGCATGCGCTCGACCTGCGGGACGTCCGCCTCTTCGAGGAGCTTCGCGCCGCGGGTGAGCACGATCACCGCAGCGGCGCGCAGCTCGTAGATCCCCGGCGCCCACAGCTCGTCGGCGGCCTCGACGAAGCGCGCGCGATCCTTGCCGAGCGCGGCGAGCTGCGCGCGGACGACCCTGCGCAGCTCGGGCATGGTCGCGCCGAGGTGGACCATCTCGCTCTTGAGGTACGCCTTGCCCTGGACCGCGCGCTCGGGATCGCCGATCGCCCTCAGCCCCGCCTCGATCGCCTGACTCGCCTGCATGGGACGCCGAGCCTACAGTACGCCCGTGCAAGCCAAGCCCGAGACGCCGGCCGGCGACCCCACGGTGACGCGCGGCCGCCAGCAGGCGATCGCGGTGCTCGTGACGCTCGGGGGCTCGATCGTGGTCGTGACCTTCCTCGGCGGCTCGACGCTGGCGGCGATGCTCGTGCAGCTCGTCGTGCTGGTGCTCCTCGGCGTGCAGCTCTTCCGGGGCGTCGGGTGGGCGCGCTGGGTGATCGCGGCGATGACCGGCCTCGGCGCGCTCGGCAACGGGTACGTGGCCGCGACCTCGCTCGGCGCCGACGGCATCGGCTGGATCGTCAACGTGGCGCTCGCGGTGATCTACGCGTGGTGCGCGTTCATGCTCGCCATGAGCTCCGCCGTCGTCGCGTTCATGGGCGCGCAGCGGGCGGCCCGCGAGGCCACGCCGCTCCCGTGATCGAGCTCTCTCGCGACGAGGCGCGTCGCTTCCTCGTGCGACACCACGGCCTCGATCGGCCGCTCGGGGCGAAGGGCACCCGCGGGATCCGGAGCACGCTCCGCAAGCTGCGGTGCATCCAGCTCGATCCGCTGGACGCGATCGGCACCAACGCGGACCTGGTCGTGCTGGCCCGCGTCGACGGATGCGCGAAGGGCGACGTCTACGACGCGCTGCTCCCCGGGCACGCGTTCGAGCACTTCGCGAAGGAGCGATGCTTGCTCCCCGCCGACGCCTTCGCGCAGTACCGGACGCGCGCGGTGGAGACCCCGTGGTGGCGGCTCCAGGAGCGGAGCCGGCGCGTCCCCGAGGCGGCCCTCGACGCGGTCCTCGCGGAGCTGCGCGCGGGCGGCGCGTCGACGGCGGCGGCCCTCACCGACCACGGCGCGGTGCGCGCGCTCGACTGGAGCGGCTGGAAGGGCACCGGCCGCATGACGACGATGGCCCTCGAGATCCTGTGGACGCGCTGCCAAGTCGTGGTGGCAGGGCGCGGCCCCGGCGGGGCGAAGGTCTACGACCTGCCCGAGCGCGCGCTCCCCGATCACCACGACGCGACGCCCGAGCTCCCCTTCCACCGCTGGGCGCTGCTCGAGCGAGTGGACGCGGCCGGCCTGATGACGACGGCCACCGGCCCGATCTGGGGGATGCTCCGCGAGGTCCGGGACACCCTGCCCCGCGAGCTGATCGAGGAGGGCGCGCTCGTCGAGGTCACCGTCGAGGGCTCGCGGCGGCGCTACCTCGCCCGCCCCTCGATCACCATCCCGCGGCGCGCGCCCGACGACAGGATGCGGATCCTCGGCCCCCTCGATCCGGTGCTCTGGGACCGGAAGCTCGTCGAGCAGGTGTTCGGCTTCGAGTACGTCTGGGAGGTCTACAAGCCGGCCGCCGAGCGCCGCTGGGGTTGGTATGTCTGCCCGCTGCTCCATCGAGGCGAGCTCGTGGGGCGGATCGAAGCGCGCGTGGAGGCCGGCCAGCTCGAGGTCCAGCGCCTCTGGCCCGAGCCGCGCGGCCTCGACCCACGCGCCCTGCGCCTCGCCCTCGAACGCCACGCGGCCGCCCTGGGCGTCGGGCTCCGGAAGATCAGAACCAGCTGAAGCCGCCGAGGGCGCTGATGAACGCGCCGCTGCTCGACCACTGCGCCTCGGCGCCCGTCATCCTCGACGCGCGCTGCTGCTCGAGCAGCGCGTCGAGGCGCCGCTTGGAGAGCTCCGCCTTCGCGTCCTCGACGTCGCGCCCGCGCGCCTTCGCGAGGCCGCCGCTGGCCACGAACTCGAGGACCGCGGTGAGCTCGTGGGCGTCGAAGAAGACGCCGTGCTCCTTGCAGACGTCGACGATGACGCCCGAGGAGCGCCCGAAATTCTGGCGGTTCATGACCTTCGCGCACGCCGGACACTTCCTGTAGACGACCTTGTCCTGGACCGACAGCGCCTGCGCGACGGGACCGCCGCGGAGCCGCAGGCCGGCCTCCGCCTCGCGCGCGTGGGTGATCGCCTCGAAGGTCCCGTGGTCCACGAGCACGCCGGTGCACGCGGGGCACTCCGAGATGCGGTGCTCGCCCACGTCGATCGTGTGCAAGACGTCGCCCTCGCAGCCCGGGCAGCGCATCTCCGTCGGCCCCAGGTCGCCCTCGAGGCCGAGCCGCGATCCGCAGCGGGCGCAGTGGTCGGTGCCGGCGAAGGCCAAGGCGAAGCAGCACCAGCAGCGCACGCTCGCGAGCTCGACCCGGCAGTGCCCGCAGCGCCGGATGCCGGTCTCCAGGTAGGCGCCGCAGGACGGGCAGCGCAGCGCGCGCGCCTCGTTCGTCGTCCCCTTGGCCTCGGGGACCTCCGCGGGCGGGACGGAGACCAGGGGCTGCAGCTGACACAGGCACGGCGGGTGCTCGGCGCTCGGCCCGAGGGCACCCCCACAACCCTCACAGACATCCACGTTCACAGGCACCAGCATACCGGCCGGACGCGCCCCGAGCGCGTTCGATTCCCGGGAATCCAACTCGCGTTTTCTCGGTTGCGACGGCGCGGTAGAGTCCGGCGCTGGGGGAAGACAAACACTCGTGAAGCGCAAAGTCTCGCTCGACAGCTCGATCGGCTCTCCGCGCAGCCGGTCCACCCAGCCCGTCGAAGCCACCACCGAGGTCCTCGAGCTCTTCTTCGACACCGGGGTGATCTTCCACGACGTCCCGCTGCCCTCGCCGCTGCCGGACCTGATCAGCGGCTTCGTGATCGTCCCCGCCACGGACGAGCGCGCCGGCGACAGCGTCCGTCGCGCCGAGCCGGGCGAGGAGCCCGACGTCGAGATCAGCGCGGTGGAGCACCTCGCCGAGCTCCAGGGCCGCTGGCTCCCGTGCCCCTACCAGCTGAGCTGCGCTCACTGCGTGCAAGTCTACTTGCAAGAGGGCGAGCGCCCGGGCCAGGTCCGCGCGCTCCTCGCGGTCGACACGATGCAGGCCGCGGGCAGCCAGGGGCGCCACCTCGACGGCGGCATCGACGCGGGCCGCCCCTTCCGGCCGCTCGAGAAGAACGAGCTCGGCTCGTTCCTCTCCCACCCGGTCACCCGCAACTTCATGCGCGAGCTGGGCAAGCAGGGCATCGATCGCGCGCCCTTCAAGCTCGCCGCCTTGCTCGAGACGCTCGCGCCGCTGCTGCCGCGCCTGCGCTTCGCGAAGCTGAGCGACCACACCACGGTGCCGGTCTCGCTCGTGCTCGACTTCGGCAACTCGCGCAGCAACGCGGTGCTCGTCGAGACTCACGGGACCGCGGTGTCGAGCGTGCCGCTCGAGCTGCGCGACGGGGCCAACCCGTTCCACGTCTCCGACGAGACCTTCGGGTCGCGCATCACCTTCCTGCCCACGGCGTTCGACGACACCGAGCACGACGTCGCGGTGGGGCAGAGCTTCGCCTTGCCGTCGCTGACGCGGCTGGGCCGCGAGGCGCTCGACCGCGCGCTCGAGACGCCGCACCGCTACCAGTGCTCGCTCTCGGGTCCCAAGCGCTACCTCTGGGACGAGAAGGCAGCCGAGGAGCGCTGGCACTTCGCGCTCAAGCAGGGCGAGGAGTACCGCGCGGTGAGCGGGCGCCTGCTCAAGCACGTCTTCGATCTCGGTGACGGGATCGCGCTGCGCGAGGACGGCCCCGCGACGCCGGCGGACCCGCGCTACGCGCCGCGGACGATGATGCTCTTCGCGATGGTCGAGATCCTCCAGCAGGCCTACGCGCAGATCAATTCGGTGCGCTACCGGAGCTTCCAGGGCCGCGAGGGGCTGCCGCGGATCCTACGCCACCTGGTGATCACGTACCCGAGCGCGATGCGCGCCGAGGAGCTCGAGGTCTACGAGACGCTGGTCCGTAACGCGGTGGTGCTCGCGTGCCACTACCTCAACGTCCGCCCCGAGGACCGGCCGAACTTCAACGCGCAGTCGAAGGACTTCGACCGCTTCCTCGTGGTCGACGAGGCGATGGCCTCGCAGATGGTCTACGTCTACCAGGAGATCGTCCACAGCTTCGCCGGCTCCATGGAAGAGCTCGTACGGATCTACGGGGACGAGGACGGCTCGATCCGGATCGCGTCGGTCGACATCGGCGGCGGCACCAGCGACGTCATGATCGCCGAGTACCGCGACATGATGCCGGGCACCGGCACCGCGCTCCACGTCAAGAAGCTGTTCCAGGACGGCATCAGCATCGCGGGCGACGACGTGTGCCGCGCGATCGTCGAGGACATCGTGCTCGACCAGGTCCTCGCGCAGCTGCCGTCGAGCAAGGCCCGGCGCGAGCTCGGCCAGCTCCTCAGCGAAGGCGACGCGGGCCACGGCGCGGCGTGGCGCACGCTGAAGGCCAAGCTCGTGCCCTACTTCTGGCTCCCGATCGCGCGCTGCTACTGGGCGATCGCGGAGGGCTACGAGATCCCGGAGCACAACGCGGAGCGGCAGTACTCGGTCGCCGACACGTGGCGCGTGTTCGACCGGCCGGTCCCCTCGAGCGCGGTGCTCGGCGAGCTCGATCGCTTCCTCGCGCAGACCGTCCCGGGCTGGCCCGGGCTGATGAACCTCTCCTTCCGCTTCGACAAGGAGGAGGTCGAGCGCTCCATCGAGCGCGTGCTCCGCGAGCCGCTGCGCAAGTACGCCGACATCCTGGCGCAGTTCGACGTGGACCTGCTCGTCCTCGCGGGGCGCACCAGCAAGCTGCACCCCGTGCGGCGGCTGTTCATCGGCGAGATGCCGGTGTCACCGCCGCGGATCAAGACGATGGCCGACTACGCCGTCGGCGACTGGTATCCGTCGAAGTGGCGCGACGCGGGGTTGATCAAGGATCCCAAGTCGACGGTGGCGGCGGGCGCCGCGGTGCTCCACCTCGCGGGTCGCAACCAGCTCCCCGGGCTGCTCCTCGAGGGGATGGAGGAGCTCGAGCAGCGGCCCATCTACGGCCTCTACCAGCCGACCGAGCCGCACATCCCGCGGGTCAACGAGCTGTTCCGCGACGGCGCGAAGAGCCCCGAGTTCCTCTACACGCGCGGGATGATGATCGGCTTCCGAAACGTCGACAGCCAGGAGATGGATGGATCGCCGCTGTTCGAAGTCCTCCCCGCGAGCCAGAAGGTCGAGCAGGCGCTGCTCGAGGATCGCGTCAAGATGAAGTTCGCCATCGAGGCGGGGGAGCAGATCACGATCTCGGAGGTGAAGAGCCAACGCGGCCAGCACACCTTCGCGCCGCACGACTTCCGGCTGCGCCTCAAGACCGTCACGGTGGACCGCTACTGGCTCGACACCGGCGTGCTCACCACGCCCTACCGCGCCTACGACGAGGACGAGGCGTGAGCGCCGACCTGGGCAAGAAGGTCCTCGAGGCGCTCGTCCGCTCGGTCGACGCACGCGCGCTCGGCGAGGCGGTCAAGGACCTCGCGCCCGCGAAGGCGGCGCCCTCCAGCGGCGGCGGCGGCGACGAGACCGCGCGCGCGGTGCTCCGCAAGATCGTGCTGAGCGACATCCTCGACGACGCGATCCTCGGCTCGCGGCCCGGAGACACGAGCTTCCCGCTGCGGATGTTCTTCGGCGCGCTCGGCGACGAGCTCGAGAACGAGACCGCCTTCGCGCTCGCGAACGGGATCAACTTCTACTTCCGCGCCGCGATGGACGAGGAGGCGAAGCTCGCGGTCGGTCTCGAGGTGAGCCGCCTCTACTACCGCTTCGCCGAGGAGCAGCCGCTCGACGCGGAGCTCGTCCGCCCGCTCTCGCCGCTCCTCGCGCGCCTCATGAGCACCGAGCTCGAGCAGGTGCGCCTCGAGAGCGTGGACGCCGCGCGCATCTTCGACTCCGCGCTCCACGAGCGCGCGATGGGCTCCGATCCGTCGAACGCGAAGATCTCGGCGCCCAAGTCGTTCCTGTGTCGCGTGGTCTCGAACGACAGGGTGCGCGTGAAGGCGACGGTACGGACATGACGAACGAAGGCGACAAGGACAGCTCCTGGCTCCCCAACCTGGTGGGGGGGGTCTCGATCTGGAAGCTCGCTCCGGATCTCAACGAGGAGCAGTTCTTCGACGGGCGCCTCCTCGTCCCGGAGACGGAGGGCTCCGACAGCCTGCCGGTGCGGGTCGAGTGGGACCTCACGGGGTTGATCCCGCTGCCCGAGGCGCGCGCCGATCACGCCGAGCGCGTCGACAAGGCCATCAAGGACTTCTTCGCGTGCCTCGAGCGCACCGCCGAGGTCTTCGAGAAGGGCGGCAGCGGCTACGACAAGTACAAGGAGGCGTTCACCGTGCCCGCCATCAGCGCGGACGGCGGCGCCCACTACTTCTTCGATCCGCACGACGACAAGCTCAAGGTCATCCGCTGGGGCGCCTCGCCGCGCCAGATCAAGCACTCGGCCGAGTACCTGTTCGGCTACCAGGACTTCCACGATCTCATCCGCCAGGAGCAGGAGGCCGCCGAGCGCGGCGACGCGCCGCCGGCCCGCGCGGGCAAGGGCGCGACCTCCGCGGCCGCCGCCGCGATGATCGTCGGCGGTGACGACGAGGCCAGCGCCGACGGCGAGGCCGAGGGCGAGGAAGAGAAGAAGGACGAGGAGGAAGAGGAGGTCACCGAGGGCCGACCCTGGTGGATCTGGGTCCTCGTCGTGATCGGATTGATCTTCCTGGGCTGGCTCGCGCTGATGCTCTTCCAGGACTGCCAGGGGGACGCCGCGACGGGCCCCGACGGCGGCGCGCTGGTCGACGCCGACGCCGGCCCTGAGGCGGGCCTCGCCGAGGAGCCGATCTACGGCACCTCCACCGACGACGGCGGGCCTCCCGCGACCGATCTCGGCGACGGCGGCGTCGGAGCGGGCGGCGACGGCAGCGTCGCGGACACCGAGGGCGGGACCGCGAGCGGGGACCCCGACGGCGGCGCCGGCTCGGGCGATCCCGGCTCGGGCGATCCCGGCTCGGGCTCGGGTTCGGGCTCTGGCTCGGGTTCGGGCTCTGGCTCGGGCTCCGGCTCCGGCTCGGGCACCATCACCGGCGAGGCCGCTCCGCCGACCAACGCGAACGGTGACCCGATCTACGGCGAGAGCAGCGACTCGTCCGGCGGCTACTACTACTGGCTCCCGGGCTACGGTCAGCCGCTGCCGAGCCGCGCCTACTATCACGCCGAGGCCGTGCAATGGCGCGTCATCGGCGGGACCGCGAAGATCCGCGACTACGCCGGCACGGGCGCGCACTTCCGCGTGTACCTGCGCCCTGGTGAGAACTTCGATGGCGTGCGCGTCCAGTGGCGCGACCGCGGCGGGAACTGGCACGACCACTGATGGACGACTCCACCCTCGAGACCCTCGAAGCGTCGATCGACTCCGCCCGCGCCGCGGCGCTCTCGGGCAGCGGTGATCCGCCGCCCGAGGCCCAGGCGCTGACCGACCTCTCGCTCCGGATGAAGAAGCTCCGGCGCGCGTGGAGCCGACCGCAGTCGCTGGGCTTCTTCGGCCCTTCGCAGGCGGGCAAGTCCTTCCTCGTCGGCGCGCTGCTGAGCCACGAGCTGGGCACCCTCAAGGTCCAGAGCCGCGAGGGCTCGGTCGACTTCCTGCAGGACATCAACCCGGCCAAGGGCGTCGAGTCGACGGGCACGGTCACGCGCTTCACCTCGCACCCGGGCGCGCCGCTCTCGCGCGGCGACTTCCACTGCTCGCTGCTCAGCCTCGAGGTGATGCTCGAGTCGCTCGCGACGGGCTTCCTCGTCGAGTGCACGGCCCCGCCCGTCGATCCGGAGCGCGTGGAGCGGGTCCTGCGCGAGGCGCGGCTGCAGGGCGGGTCGCCCGCCCCGGCGCTCTATCGCGAGGCGTGGGACGCCGTCTGGCACAACACGCTCAAGAAGTACCAGGACCGGCACCCCTACCTGAACGAGCTGCGACGCCACCCCGAGCTGCGGAGCGAGGCCTGGAAGAGCGGCATCAATTCGGTCGCCGGCTGGAGCCACGTCTACTCGCTGCTCTGGGGCGGCCGGGGCTACTCGCGCGACCTCGATCGGCTCGCCGACGTGCTGATCCAGGGCCTCGAGTCGCTCGGCCACCCCGAGTTCGTCGAGGTCGAGCTCGACTACGTCCGCGCCTCGAGCGTCAACCCGAGCGTGATCGACGCCGCGTGCCTGAACGCGGTCGGGACCCCGCAAGGCACCATGCACGTGTTCGTGCCGCAGAGCGGGCGAGAGGTCGCGATCGAGCCCTCCTCGCTCGCCGCGCTCATCGCCGAGATCCGGCTCCCGCTCGAGCCCGTGCAAGGCTCGTTGCTCGCGAACACCGACCTCCTCGACTTCCCGGGCGGGCGCGCGCTCCGCGGCATCAACGGCTTCGAGCCGGCCGAGCTCAACACCGGCAACCTCGAGAACGCGATCGAGGTCTTCAAGCGGGGCAAGCTCACGTTCCTGTTCGAGCAGTACTCGCTCGACCGCGAGATCACCGCGCTCGTGCTCGCGTCGCCGGGGCCCACCAAGCCCGAGGCGATCCAGATGCAGCACCAGGTGGAGCGCTGGCTGCAGATCCGTCACGGGTCGCCCACGCCGATCGAGGCCGAGGAGGTGAAGCGCCCGAGCCTCTTCATGGCGCTCACGAAGTACGACATGAGCCTGGGCTCGCTGCGCAGCGACAACGCGCGCGACCGCTGGGACTCGCGCGTCGAGGAGGCCTGCGTCGAGTTCTGGGCGCGCAGCCACTCGAGCTGGATCTACAACTGGGGCGAGCGGAACCGGCCCTTCACCAACATGTTCTGGATCCGCAACCCGTACGCGGATCAGATGAACACGCTCAAGCCTGGCAACCCCGACTACGAGGCGGTGAAGGGCGGCTACCACGGCTCCCGCGCGGTGAAGACGTTCGTCGGGAGCCACGCCGACAAGTGGGCGGCGATGGAGGGCGAGGACGACAAGGGCCTGCCGCGGAGCGGGATCCCGCTGCTCGCGAGCCACCTCCGCGCGAAGCTCGCCGAGGACATCAAGAAGAAGGAGCTGACGACGGAGCTGCGGGCGATCCACGCCGAGCTGCTCGACGCGCTCCGGCTCCTGACGCCCTCGCGCGACGAGGAGGAGAAGCAGCAGCGCCTCGAGCACAACGCCCGCGCGCTCGTGAACGCGGTGCGCGCGGAGATGGCCCAGCACTACAGCGGGGCCGTGTTCGGCGAGCTGTTCGAGCTGCTGACCGTCCCGCACGAAGAGCTGCACCTGGAGATCCGCACCTACTACAAGGCGCTCGCGCCGATGAGCATCAAGGTCAGCGACAAGGTGAAGAAGCTGCTCGTCCACGTGCTCAAGCACTGGGCGCAGCGGTCGGTCGGTCGCTTCCGCAGCTCGGAGATCCAGCTCCCGACCGCGCTCGTCGAGCGCTACGTGCGCGAGGTCGTGACGAGCAAGATGATCCTGCCGGTGCTGGGCAAGGCGATCTTCCCGTACTTCAACCGCACCGACGTGGACTTCGCGCTCGTCGCCACGATCATGCAGGTCAAGATCAGCGACGCGCTGCTCGGGCTCTTCGTCGACCGGCAGCGCCGCACCCCGCCCGTCCCCGTCCAGCTCAGCTACTCGGAGACGGTCAGCACGGGGCGCGAGAGCGCGGAGGCGGCCGAGGAGATCGACTGGGCGGACGTCGACTTCGAAGACGAGCCGGCCCCCGACGCGGCGCCCGATCACGTCGAGATCGTCTTCGCGGGCAACCGCTACTTCGAGCACTGGGCCGAGCACCTGCCCGGCTTCTACGTGAAGGCGGCGGGCGGCAAGCAGACCTCCGAGGATCCCCGCATGCGCCAGCTCGTCGGCGTCCTCGGCACCGTCGAGGGCCTCCGGGTCTGACACGGCCTCTCGGCCTTCGAAGAAGAAACCGAAGAGGATCGTCCCCGCGTTCTTCAGCGCGGGGTCAGGGCGCGCTTCGCGATGGCGATCAGGAGGGACGCCCCGAGGGCGGAGGCGGTCACGAAGACGAGGGCCAGGTCGAGGTCGAAGTGCATGGCGTGCTCGACGGAAAGCTGGGACCGATGACGCGGCGCGTCAAGACGCTCGTTGAATCTCGTTCAGTGACGCCGCGTGGCGCCGAGCGGCGCCATGACGCCCTGGGATCTGGCTGGTCCAGTGGCCGGTGACGGCGCCTCCCGCGCTCCGCGCACGCGGGATCTCGTTGGCACGCGACGTGGAAAGGCGTCCTGCATGCAGCCCGCGATGGAAGACTTCGACGACGACATGACCGTGATCGACCTGCGCGGCGCGGCGCTCGACGACCTCGTCGAGCCGCCGGCCCTGCCGTTCCTGCTCACGCGTCGCAAGGACGACCCCGATCGCAACGTGATCCTGCGGCTCTTGCTGCGCCGTCTGGCCAGCTGACTGGAACAGTCGTGGCCGACTCGGCGTAGACTCGGCCAGGCATGAGCGCACGTCCGAGCGAGAAGACCGGCCCCGCCGAGGAGGCCTTCGACGAAGCCCTGCAGGAGTCGCGGACCGCCGCGGTCCCGACGCAGAGCATCGACGAGCTGGTCGCCAACGAGGACGTGAACGGGCTGATCGAGCTCGGGGCCGCCTACCGCGCCGGCGCGGGCACGATCCCGAAGGACGCGTTCAAGGCGGTCGAGTGCTTCGAAGCGGCGAGCCGCCTCGGGAGCGAGGAGGCCGAGTACTTCGTCGGCGTGGCCTTCATGAACGGCCTCGGGGTCGGCCGCGACGTCGCGCAGGGAGCCACCCGCCTGCGGTCGGCGGCTCAGCGCGGGAGCCTCCGCGCGAAGGTGTACGTGGCGAACCTCTACGAGATGGGGGTCCACTACGCGACCGATCGGGACAAGGCCGACGTCTGGTACCGCAACGTGGCCCGCGCGGCCGAGGTCGAGGGGGAGCCGACCGATCACGCCTACGTGATGCGGATGGCCGAGCTCGGCTGCGTTCGGTACTGCCTCGAGCTCGTGTCGGACGAGGCCCTGCCGACCAAGGACCGCGCGTTCTACCTGAAGAAGGCCAAGGCGATGGGCTACGGCCACCGCCTCGCGCAGGTGAAGCGGACCAGCGCGGTGCCCGAGGAGCCGGTCGAAGAGGCCCCCGAGGCCGCCGAAGCGGCCGAGGCCTCCGAGGCCGACGCGGCGAAGCCGACCGAGGCCGCGGCGAAGCCCGGGCCGAAGACAAAGGAGGACGAGCCCGAAGCCGACGACGAGCCCGCCGCCGAGCTGGGCGCGCAGTGGACCTTCGCGGCCGGGCTCGGCGCGTTCCTCGCGTCGGTGTTCTTCGGCGTGTCGGCGTTCTACGCCGGCTGGCTCGCGAGCGAGGGGTCGCGGGCGCTCGCCGCCGCGGGCCGGCCGCTACCGGGCATCGGGTCGATGCACGATCTCGTGTTCGGCGCCGTGCTCATCGTCTTCGGCGTGCTCCCCGCGATGGCGTCGTACCGGCCGAAGGTCGTGGGCATCGGAGCGCTCGTCGGCGCCGCCGCCGCCGCGGGGGGATGGTTCCTTCACCCGTCGCAGCCGCTGCTCTGGTCTCCCGCCGCTCAAGCCGGTGTGTTCGGCCTCGGCGCGATGGGGCTGGTGCTCCTGTTCCTCGGTCTCCTCGGCGGGACCCGCGCCCGCGTCCGACGACCCGCCCGCCCCGCCGCGAAGTAGCCCCGTTCGGGTCGTGCCCAGCCCCCCGATGGTGGTACACCCGACGCAGTGATGCCCTCGGCGGTCCAAGGCGGCGATCGTGCGCCCGGGGAGGGGTTCGTCGTGCTGTGGCTCGGCGGACCTGGCCGGTGGGAGCCCGAGGTCCAGCGCCTCCTCGACGCCGAAGGGGTGCGGGTGGAGGACTCGGGCCTCGACGTGCTCGTCGAGCGCGCCAGCCAGCGCGCCCCCGACCTGATCGTCCTCACCGGCGCCGCGGCGAGCTCGCCCCGCGCGATCGTCACGCGCCTGGCCGAGTCCCACCCGTCGCGCAGCGTCCCGGTGATCGCCATCGGCCCCTCGGAGGGCGCGCGGCCCAAGCCGAAGAGCCGCTTCGGGCTCGTCGCCACGCTCGACCGGGAGGCCAGCGCCGACACCCTCTCGAAGCAGATCCTGCAGCTCCTCCGCGGGCTCTCCCGCCGCCCCGCGAAGTGGCGGATCAAGGCGGGCCGGACGGAGATCCTCGCCATCGCGGAGCGCTTCTCCCGGAACGCCCGCTCGGGGCTGCTGACGACGCGCGGCGCGGGCGCGATCGCGTTCGACAGGAGCGTGGGCGTCGCCCCGCCCCCCGAGGTGCTCGTCAGCTCCCTCGCGGGTCGCGACATCGATCACCTGACGTTCCACGAGCGGCCGCCCGGGCGGATCCGGATCCTCGAGGAGGCGCCCCACGAGGACCAGACCTCCCCGCCCCTCGAGGGCGCGCGGATCGTGGTGATCGACAGGGACTCGGCGCGCGCCGGGCGCCTCGCCGCCCGGATCGAGGGCGCGGGGGGTCAGGCCCGCGCGGTGGAGCTCGACCGGCTGGCCGTCGCGGCGGCGAAGTCGCTCGATCCCACCGTCATCGTCGTCGGCGCGCACGGCCTCGCGCGGAGCGCTTGCGAGGCGCTGTGGACCGAGCCGCGGCTCGTCGACGCGTCGCTGCTGGTGCTCTCGGACGCCGCGTTCGACGCCCCGCCCGCGCTGCTCCTCGCGCCCCTCGCGGATCTCTGCGCGCTCGAGATCTCGATCCGCAAGCGCCTCACCAACGAGGAGGCGATCGCCGAGCGGCTCGAGACGCTGGGCACGGCGCGCTGGCTCAAGGTCCTCGGGCGGATGGAGCACGACGTGACCTTCCGCGTGTTCGCCGCGGCCGGCCGAGGCCGCGTCGACATCGCCGCGGGCCGGGTCCACGGCGCCGCGTTCCGACCCTCCGACACGCGGATGGCGATGATCGAGGGGCGCGCCGCGATCGACGCCCTCCTCGCGCTCCCGTTCGGCCGCGTCCTCGCGGGCCCGCCGGAGGCGCTCGCGCAGCTCGAGGGGGCGCGCGCGTCGCGCAAGATGAGCGTGATCGGGGAGGTCGCCCCGACCCCCGAGAGCAAGCCGCCCGGCGCCGCCCCGGTGGCCCAGCCCCGGGGCCTGATCGCAGCCGAGGTGGTGCTCCGGACGCCGGATCGCACGGCCAAGCCCGCCCACCGCTCGGAGCCGGTGATCCCTCGTCGGGAGGTCACCACCCAGCCTCCACCGCCTGGGCCGGACGCGCCGAGCCGTCCGTCGGGCGCGCCGATCTCGGATCTCGCCGACGACGAGGACTTCGAGATGCCGACGCGGAACTACACCGCGGACGCCATCGCCGAGCTCCAGGCCGAGCTGCGCACGGCGGCGAAGGTCTCCGAGGCTCCGACCGAGCCCCCGCCGAAGCGGCGGGCGAAGAGCTCGCCCCCGGCCGCCGCGACGCGCTCCGATCCGCCGCCGTCACGGGTCTCGTCGCGGCCTCCGCCCGAGCCGCGACCCGTCGTCGCGGCGCTCCCCGAGCCCCTCGCGAGCCCGCCGCCCGTAGCCCCCGCGGCCGCGCCCGCGTCCTCGGGGAACACCGTCTGGTTCGCGCTCGGCGTGGTCGTGGCGATCGCCGCCGGCGGGTACGCGGCCTGGCAGCTCTCGGTCGACGACACTCCGTCGCCCCCCGTCGCGGAGCGCCCGACGCCGACGCCCGATCCCGAGCCGACGCCCGAGCCGCCGCCCGACGTCGTCGCGGAGCCCGATCCGATCCCGGATCCCGATCCGCCGCCCGAAGAGCTCGAGGGGGACCCCGAGGAGGAGCCCGTCGTCGAGCCGGATCCGGAGCCCGTGCGCGAGCCGGAGGTGCCGATCGAGCCAGGTGAGATCCAGCTCCCGCCGGAGGGCGCGACGGTCGAGCAGCTGATCGCGCAGGCCGTCGAGGCGGCGCGGCGCTCCGACTATCCTCAGTCCGAGGTGCACGCCCGGCAGGCGCTCGCCGAGTCGCCCCACAACGCCGACGCGGCCTACCGGCTCGCCGTCGCGCTCTACCGCCAGCAGCGGCCGGACGAGGCGCTCGAGTGGGCGCAGCGCGCGGCGGAGTGGGATC
Organism: Sandaracinaceae bacterium; assembly: GCA_020633195.1. Classification (GTDB taxonomy): domain Bacteria; phylum Myxococcota_A; class Polyangia; order Polyangiales; family Sandaracinaceae; genus JACKEC01. The sequence continues at coordinate 94,360 of JACKEC010000028.1, forward strand.
CCGAGAGCCCGCGGGCGCACGCGCTCCAGGGGGACGTGTACATGCGCACGGGGCGTTTCCAGACGGCCCTGACCGCCTATCGCGCCGCGCTCGCCATCGAGGCGAGCTTCGGCCCCGCCGAGCGAGGGCTCGAGCGGCTCCGGGCTCGCGGCGTCACCGATTGACGAAGGCCCCCGTGTCCGCGACGTTGGGGGCGTGCGAGCCGCACTCGTCACGGTGGCGCTCCTTGTCGGCTGCGATCCGCTCGCGGGGCTGACCGTGGTCGGCGACGACCCGAGCGACGCCCCCATCGCGGGGCTCGACGCGTCGTGGATGGAGCGCTTTGTGCGAGGCGACGCGGTGTTCGACACGCCCTACCGGGAGAGCCAGGGCCTCGGCCCGCTCTACATCCGGCAGGCGTGCTCGTCGTGTCACGCGGCGGACGCGCGGGGCCCGGGCGTGGTGCGCAGGATGGTGCTCGTCGACGCCGACGGAGCGCCGCTCGCGGATCAGTCCGGCCTCGCCTTCGGGCCCGTGGTCCGACCTCAGCTCGCCGCGGGCGCCACGGTGGGGATCGTGCCGCCGGAGGGCGTCGACGTCTGGGTCGCGCCGCGGCTGCCGCCGGCGGTGTTCGCGCGCGGCTACCTCGAGGCGATCGCCGACTCGGAGATCGAGCGCGTGGAGACCGCGCAGGCGAGCGAGGCCGACGGAGTGAGCGGGCGCATCCACCGGGTGCCCTGGCAGTCCGAAGCGAACCCCGAGCCGGGCGGGTTCCACACCCTCGGGCCCGGGAGCGTCGGGCAGATCGGGCGCTTCGGGCTCAAGGCGCGGATCGCGACCCTCGACGAGTTCGCGGCGGACGCGTTCCAGGGCGACATGGGGATCACGAGCCCGCTCCGACCGGACGAGCTGCCGAACCCGGACGCGCAGACCGACGACGAGCAGCCCGGGGTCGACATCGACGCCGCGACGGTCAACGTGGCCGGCGACTACGTCCGGATGCTCGCGATCCCCGCTCGCGCGGCGCCCCCGGAGGGCGCGCCCGAGGCGTTCGCCGCGATGGGGTGCGCGACCTGTCACGTGCCCTCGCTGCGCACGCGGGCGGACTACCCGATCCCCCAGCTCCGCGACGTCGACGCGCCGGTCTACACGGACCTGCTCCTGCACGACATGGGGCCGGAGCTCGCCGACGCGACGGGCGACCTCGACGCCAGCGCGTCCGAGTGGCGCACCGCCCCGCTCGTGGGCATGAGGCACCTCTCGGCGTACCTCCACGACGGCCGCGCGCCGACGGTCGAGGACGCGATCCGCATGCACGGCGGGGAAGGCTCGGAGGCGGCCGCGTCGGTCGGCCGCTTCGCCGAGGCGCCGCCCGAGCAGCGTCAGCTCGTCTTGCAATTCATCAACGGACTCTGACCATGAATCGGCTCCCCCTCGTGTTGCTCGTGACGCTGCTCGGATCGTGCGCCGCCGATCCCGAGACGACCGCCACGCTGGCGGTGAAGGACTCCATCGACGCGGAGCTGACGGAGCTGCACGCGGCCGTCGTCGAGCTGCGCGAGGCCGCGCCGGAGCCCGACGCGGACGGATGGAACCCCACCGACGATCGGCCCGCGCTCGAGGCGATGCGCGCGGCGTGGCTGCGCGCGCGCGTGGCCTACGAGCACATCGAGGGGGCCATCGCGGTCCTCTTCCCGCACATCGATCAGAGCACCGACCAGCGGTACGACGCGTTCATCGAGGTGGCCGGCGACACGAACCTCTTCGACCGCACCGGAGTGACCGGGATGCACGCGGTCGAGCGGATCCTGTGGGCGGGCGAGCACCCGGCCGAGGTGGTCGCGTTCGAGTCGGCGCTGACGGGCTATCAGGAGGCGCGCACCCCCTCGAACGAGGCGGAGGCCCGCGCCTTCCGGGACGAGCTGCTGCAGCGGCTGATCGAGGACGTCACGACGATGCGCGATCAGTTCGCGCCGCTCGCGCTCGATCCCGCGGCGGCGTTCCGCGGGGTCGTCGGCTCGATGCAGGAGCAGTTCGAGAAGGTGCGCCTCGCCGCGACCGGCGAGGACGAGTCGCGCTACTCGCAGCTCACGCTCGCCGACATGCGCGCCAACCTCGCGGGCGGCCGCACGATCTACGGCTCGTTCGCCGAGTGGGTGCGCTCCGTCGACGGGGGCGCGGAGCGGGACGCTCGCATCGCCGCGGGCTTCGATCGCGTCGCCGCCGCCTACGCCGCGGTGCCGGGGGACTCGTTGCCGCCGGTCCCCGAGGGCTGGAACCCCGACGCGCCCGATCCGTCGCAGCTCGCGACGCCCTATGGCCAGCTCTGGCAGCTGCTCTCGACCGAGGCGGACCCCGCGACCGAAGGGAGCCTCGTGGCGGCGATGAACGACGCCGCCGACTCGATCGGGATCCCGACGCTGCCCTGAGCGGACAGCTTACGCGCGGCCGTGCGCGGCGTAGAGCGCGGCGACCTCGTCGGTGCTCGTCATCACGCTCGAGTCGAGGGAGCGGAAGAACGCCGCCGTCGCCGCGCACGCCGCGAGGGTGTCGGTCCCCGGCTCGGGCATCCGCCGCCACACCCACACCGTCGGGTCCTGCGTCGCCTCGATGATCTGCTCGGTGAGATCCGGCGGCGCGCTGACCTGCGCGGCCTCGATCGCGTAGCCCAGCGTCTGGTGCGCCAGCGCGAGGACCGCGAAGCGGGGATCGAGGAAGTCCATCGAGAGCCACTTGGGCTTCTCCTGGCTCATCTGGTTCAGCACCGCGAGGAACGCGTTGACCGCGTAGACCGCCGCGATGCGGCGCTGCCGCGCCCGCAGGTCGCCGAGGATCTCCACGGGATCGCCGCGGCGCCCCTCGAGGTGCCTCGACAGGACCTCGGTGATCATCGCGACGTGCGCCTCGGCCGCCTGGAGCGCGTCCCACAGGATGAGCCCGCGGAGGTCCCGCGGGGGCTGCATGTGATACTGCTCGACGAGGTCGGCGAAGGTCTGATCGGCGGCCATCCGCTCGGCCACGATGTCCGCCCACGCGTTGCAGGTCGCGTCGATCTCGATGAGCCGGTCGCGATCCGCGCTGCGTTGCCCTCGACTCGGACGCGCGCTGACGGGGGAGAGGTCGGCGCGGGAGGCATCGCCGGCGCCGTTCCCGGGCTTCTCGGGCTTGCCAGACGCCGCGGTCTTCTTCGCCGTCTTGGTCTTCTTGGTAGCCGTTTTGGCCTTCGTGCTCGTCCCCCGAGTACCCATGCGGCGGAGCATGACACGCGATCCCCGATCGCGTGACCCGAAGTGTACGTGTAGGCTTTCGCAGGATGGCGGGGGAAGCGAAGAAGGCGGAGGACCCGCTCGTCGGCACCACCGTCGGCGGTCGCTACGAGGTGAAGGAGCGCCTCGCCCGCGGCGGCATGGGCTACATCTACCACGCCGTGCAGATCGGCCTCGGCCGCAACGTCGCCCTCAAGGTGATGCACGCCGAGGAGGACGAGGACGCGGCGGCCGAGTTCGCCAAGCGGATGCTCAACGAGGCGGAGGCCGCCGCCGCGCTCAGCCACCCCAACACGATCGTCATCCACGACTACGGCCACCTCGACGACGGCCGCTGCTTCATCGCGATGGAGCTCCTCGAGGGGACCACGCTCCACGACCTCGTCCTGTCCGAGGGCCCGCTCGACCCCGCCGACGCGGTGCACATCGGCTTGCAGGTCACGGGGAGCCTCGCCGAGGCGCACGAGCGCGGGATGATCCACCGGGACCTGAAGCCCGGGAACGTCATGCTGATCAAGAAGGGCGCGGACCGCCGCTTCGTGAAGGTCGTGGACTTCGGCCTCGTGAAGAAGGACCCGAAGGACGCGGCCGTCGACGAGTCCGGCGCCCTCGTGGGGACGCCGCGCTACATGGCGCCCGAGCAGGTAGTCAGCGAGCCGGTGAGCGCCGCGACCGACGTCTACGGCCTCGGCGCCACGCTCTACCACGCGCTCACCGGGCGCCCGCCGTTCGAGTCGGACTCGCGCTTCGTCCTCATGGCGGCGCACGTCACCACCGCGCCCAAGGCGATGTCCGAGGTGCTCGCGCAGGAGGACCGCGAGATCCCGCCGGCGCTCGAGGCCGCGGTGATGCGCTGCCTCCAGAAGGAGCCGAAGGACCGCTTCCAGTCGATGGGCGAGCTGGCCGAGGCGCTCGCCGACTCGCTCGGTGAGGACGGCCCCGCCACGATGCGCGCGAGCCTGCCGCCGAACCACCGCAAGCCGGCGCGCAAGCGGGTCGCGGCGACCTCGGAGATCGACGCGCTCGCCGAGACGCTCGAGGTCGAGGAGGCCCCGACGCAGCGCCCGTGGCTGTTCGGCGCGCTCGGCGCGCTCGCGCTCGCAGGCGCCGCGGCCGCGCTCGCGCTCGCGGGGGGCGCGTTCGACCGGCCGCCGCCCGCGCAGGCGCCCCCGTCGATCACCGCCGTCCCGACCCCGGCGCCCGCCACCGATCCCGGGCCGGCCGCGGCGCCCGTCGAGCGCGCGCCCGACGTCGAGGTGCCGGTCGAGGCCGAGGTCGCGCCGCGGTCGGTGACGGTCCTCGTCGAGCCGGCGAGCGCCACGCTGCATCGCGGCGAGGACGACCTGGGCAACAGCCCGCTCACGCTGGACATCCCCGTCGGCGAGCGGTGGGAGATCGAGGTCCGCGCGGCCGGGTACGCGTCGCGCACGATCACGCTCTCGGGCGCGCAGCGCGAGGTGAACGTGCAGCTCGAGCGCCGCGCGCGTCACCCGCGCGCCGAGGAGGAGGCGCCGCGAGGCTCGACGATACCCCCCCGGCGGAGCGACAATCGCGACCCGTGGGCAGAGGACCGTCCGGACTGATCGCGCTCATCGCGCTCGTCGCGCTCGTCGCGCCTGGCTCGGCGCGCGCGCAGGACGAGTCGGACGAGGCGGCGGAGGCCGTGGTCGGGGAGGCCGAGGCCCCTCGCCCGCCGACGCCCGAGGAGGACGCGCGCGCCCGCGAGCTGTTCCAGCTCGGTGATCAGCTCTACGAGCACGGCCAGTACGACGCGGCCATCGACGCCTTCGAGGAGGCCTATCGGCTGAGCCACCGACCGCTCATGCTCTTCAACCTCGCCAATGCGCAGGAGCGCGCTGGCTACCTCGAGGCGGCCGCGACGAGCCTCGAGGGGTACGTCGATCACGCGCCCGCCGACGAGCGGGTGGCGGTGGCCAACCGGATCGCGGCGCTGCGAGAGCGGATCGCGGCCGCCCACGTCGAGCCCACGCCGGTCGAGTCCGTCGAGCCCACGGTGACGCCCGAGCCGACGCCCGCGCCGACGCCCGCGCCGAGGGTGCAGCCCGAGCCGAGCCCGCCGCCACCTCCCGGGCCCGACTTCACGCCCGCCGCGGTTCTGCTCGGCGTCGCCGGAGCCTTCCTCGTCACTGGGATCGGCCTCGGCGCGGGGGCCCTCGACCTCCGCTCGCAGGTCGACGCGCGGTGCTCCGAGACGAGCGACGGACGGCACGTCTGTCCAGCCGACGTGGAGCCCTCGATCGCCGACGACGCGCTCCTGAGCGGCCTCGCGGACGCCTCGTTCGGACTCGCCGCGGTCGGAGCGGCGTTGGGGGTATACTTCCTCGCCGATGCGCTCTCGGGGGGAAGCGAGCGAGAGACCGAGGCGTCCATCGAGGCCGGTGGCGCGGTCTTGCCAGGAGCGGTCGCGGTCTCGGTTCGTGCGCGCTTCTGAGATCCTCTTCGCGCTGAGCCTCGCGGGGTGCTCGCTGACCGCGTCGCACGCCGATCCGTGTGAGAGCACCGCGGAGTGCCGCGCCGCCTTCGGGCTCGGCAGCGCGTGCGGCGACGACGGCTTCTGCCAGCCGGTGGGCGTCCACCCGCGCTGCGAGCGCGCGTTCCCGGCGAACCTCCTCTCGGAGGGCCCGCTCTACAGGGGCGCGTTCGTGATCGGCGCGATCGCCGACGAGTCGGTCGAGACCCACCGCGCGCGTCAGAACGCCGTGCAGCTCGCCCTCTCCGAGGCGCGGGATCAGGGCGGCATCGACGGTCAGCTCGTCGGCGTGGTCTTCTGCACCAACGAGGTCGACCCCTCGATCGACGACCTCGACCAGCGCGGCGCGACGGAGGCCGTCACGCGCTACCTCGTCGAGGAGCTCGCGGTGACGGCGATCGTCGGGCCGCCGTCGTCGGACGCGACCAGCGCCGCGTTCGCCATCGCGGCGCCGCTCGACGCGCTCGTCATCTCGCCGTCCGCGACGAGCCCCGCGCTCACCGCGCTCGAGCCCGCCGCGACGGACGCGATGCCCGGTCTCTTGTGGCGCACGGTCCCCCCGGACTCGCTGCAGGGCCGGGTGATCGCGGGCGACCTCGACATGCGCGGGGTGAGCCGCGTCGCCCTGATCCTGCAGGACTCGTCCTACGGCAACGGGCTCGCCGACGTCATCGAGGAGTACTACGGCGGAGCCGTGGAGCGGTTCCCGTTCTCCACCCCGAGCGGGCGCAACTCCGCCGCGACGAGCGCGGGCTCGGGCGACTTCGAGGAGGTCGTGTTCATCTCGTCACAGACGTCCGACGCGTCCGCGTTCCTCCTCTTCGCCGAGTCGTTCGCCGGCTTCGCGGACAAGCAGCTCTTCTTGACGGACTCCGCCAAGAACCTGGACCTGCTGACGGACGCGCGCGCCGCGGCGGCCGTCTTCCCGCGGGTCCGCGGGAGCGCTCCGGCGCCGCTCGCGGGCGTGGCCTACGACGCCTTCCTCGCGTCGTATCGCGCCGAGTTCGGCGAGGACGCGCGCTCCTTCTCGTTCGCCGCCAACGCGCACGACGCGGCCTGGCTGACGCTCCTCGGGGCCTCGTGGGCGGGTCTTCAGGAGCCCGACCTCGGGGGGCGCTCGCTCGCGCGAGGCCTGCGCCACCTGTCGGGCGGCGTGCCCGTCACCCTCGGCGCCGACGTGCTCACCACCGCGCGCGACAGGTTCCGGCTCGGCGAGGCGATCGACATCGAGGGCGTCTCGGGCGCGCTCGACTACGACCCCGTCCTCGAGGAGACGAGCGCGCCGGTCGAGATCTGGACCATCGACGCGGGGGCGACCGGGTTCGTCTCGGAGTACGAAGTGACGCCGTGAGCGCCACCCGCGAGCTCGCGTTTCGCACGGCCGTGCTGCTCGCCGTCGCGAGCGGCGTGGTCGCGACCGCCTCGGCGCTCGGCGTTCGTGGGACCCCCGCGCTGGCCGCGACGGGCATGGGCGCGCTGGCCACCGTCGTCTACCTCCTCGCCGCCGCCATGCTCCGATCGGGGCGGGGGCTCGAGCTGGTGACGCGCGCGATCGCGATCCCGCTCGCCGTCGCTGTGAGCGCCTGGGCCTGGTCGGCGGAGTGGCCGGTGGCCGGCGCGGGGCTCACCGTGCCGGCGCTCGTGGCCGGGCTCGCGGGTCGCCCGGTGCGCGCCGGGGTGCAGGGCGCGGTGTGCGTCGCCCTCGCCGCGGCCGTCGCGCTCCGGGTCGGGATCGACGCTCGATGGGGGATCGCCGTCGCGTGCACGACGATCGCGGCGGTCGCGGGCGTGCTCGTGGCGATGGCGCGGGGCCGCGCGGGGGCGAGCAGCCCGCTCGGGCGCGCGCTCTTCTCGAGCCTGCCGATGGGGGTGCTGATCGTCGAGGCCGGGCGCGTGGTCCGCGCGAACCCGGCGATCGGGGCGCTCACGCGGCAGGCGCCCGAGGCGCTGGTGGGTCTGCCGCTGTTGCACGTGATCGCGCCCGCGGATCGAGACGCGGTCGAGAAGCACGTCGCGTCGACGGAGGCGCGCGCCCTCGACGTCCGCGTCCGGCGCGCGGACGGAACGCTCTGCGACGCCACGTTGACCGTGGCGCCGCTCGACGCGCTGCAGCTCGTGCTCGTCCAGGACCGATCGGACCGCGCGAAGGCGGAGCGGGCGAAGGACGAGTTCCTCTCGACGGTGAGCCACGAGCTCCGGACCCCGCTCGCGTCGATCCACGGCGCGCTCGGGCTGATCGAGGGCGGGGCGGCGGGCGAGGTCAGCGACAAGGCTCACGAGCTCGTCGCGCTCGGCCGTCGCAACACGGATCGCCTGCTGCGGCTGGTCAACGACCTGCTCGACCTCAAGCGGCTCGAGGCCGGTCGGATGAAGCTGCGGCGCCGCGCCCTCGATCCCGCCGAGTCGGTGAAGGCCGCGCTCGACGGGCTCGCCGTGATCGCCGCCGACGCGGGCGTCGAGCTCGAAGCGCGCGGCGGGACCGCCCTCTCGATCTGGGCCGACCCCGATCGCGTGGTGCAGGTGCTCACCAACCTCGTCTCGAACGCGATCAAGTTCTCGCCCGAGGGCTCGGCGGTGACCGTCTCGATCGCGCACCGCGCGCGCTTCGTCCGCTTCACCGTCTCGGACCGCGGGCCCGGGATCCCCGAGGACGAGCAGGAGCGCCTCTTCTCCCGCTTCCAGCAGCTCGACCAGTCGGACGCGCGCTCCATCCAGGGCAGCGGGCTCGGCCTCGCCATCGCGCAGGCGATCGTGCGCCAGCACGGCGGCGAGATCGGGATCGAGTCGGCCGCCGAAGGGACCACGTTCTATTTCGAGCTGCCGGTGGCCGAGGCCGACTCCGACTCCATGGACATGGACAGCGTCGTGGTGCCTCGTTCGTGATTACTTGACAATGCGTCAGCTAATGATATCTGACGGATCGTCGAAGAATGGCGAGGCCCAAAGACCGTAAGAAGCGGCGAGATCTGGCTCGCCGGGCCGTCGAGGCGCTGCAGAAGCTCGGGCTCGAAGCGACGATGACGCAGGTCGCGGCGGAGCTCGAGGTCAAGCGGCCGACCCTGCTCTATCACTTCCCGACCAAGGCCGCGATCGTCGAGAACGCGCTCGAGGACCTCCTCGCCGAGCAGGCGATCTTCGTCATCCAGCAGCAAGAGCGGCACACCCACCCGATCGACCAGCTCTTCGCGCAGATCGTCGCGACGCACGAGTTCCATCACGGCAAGGAGTCGCGGCTGCTCTTCCTCACCCAGCTCGTCGCCTCGGCGGGGAGCGAGCGCGCCGAGCAGATCATGCACGTCGGCAACATGGCGTTCGAAGCGCGCCGTCAGGTGATGGGGCAGCGCCTCCGCGACGGCATCGCCGCCGGCACGGTGGCCCCCCACGACGTCGACGCGCTGATCGCGGTGGTGCGGAGCTTCAACGACGGGCTGATCATCCAGCGCGTGATGCTCGGCGCCGACCTCGCGCCGATCCACACGTTCATCTGGGAGCACGTGCTCTCGCCGCTGAAGCTCGAGCCGTGAGGGTCCTCGTCACCGGCGCGACGGGCTTCGTCGGCGAGTGGCTGGTCCGAGCCCTCGTGGCGCGCGGCCACGAGGTCGTGGCGTTCGCGCGAGCCTCGAGCCGCACCGAAGGGATCGAGGCGCTCGGCGCGAGCGTCCGCCGCGGCGCCTTCGACGACCCCGGCTCCCTCGCGCGCGCGGTCGACGGCGTGGACGCCGTCGCGCACCTCGCGGGCGGCGGCATCGCGCGCAGCGACGAGGAGATCTACGTCAACAACACGGGCTCGACCCGCGCGCTCTTCGGCGCGGCGCGGGACGCGGCGGTGCGGCGGTTCGTCCTCGTGTCGTCGCTGACCGCGCGCGACGCGATCTCGCACTACGGCCGGAGCAAGCGCGCCGCGGAGCGCGTGGTGCTCGAAGACACGTCGGGCCCGAGCGTGATGGTGCTGCGCCCGCCCGCGCTCTACGGGCCCGGCGAGCACCGCATGGTGCCGCTCTTCGCGGCGGCCCGGCGCGGCGTGGTGCCCACCGTCCACCCTCGAGGGACGTTGTCGATGCTGCACGGCGCGGACTGCGCCGAGGCGATCGCGTGCGCGCTCGAGAGCGAGGCGCGGGGCGTCGTCTTCGTCGGTGAGGAGCGCGTCTACGGCCGGCGGGAGATGGCCGAGATCGTGGGACGCGCGGTGGGTCGACGCGTCCGCGTCGTCGCGATCCCGCCCCCCGCGCTCCGGGTCGCGGCGCGCGCGTCGGAGCTCGTCGGGCGGCTCCGGGACCGCCCGGTGATGTTCGGCGTCGACAAGACGCGTGACGTGCTGCAGCCGCACCAGGTCGGTGATCCTCGCGAGGCGTTCGCGCGGCTCGGCTGGCGCCCGACCCGCGACTTCGAGCGCGGCGCGCGCGAGGCCCTCGAGGACTACGTCGCGCGGGGGTGGCTCACGGACACGCCTGATCGACGGCGTCGCCCACGATCCCCGACAGCGCCGACGTGAGCGCGGCCGGATCGTCGACCGAGAGCGCGGCCCCGGTGCCCCCGGCCGCCGCGATCTGATCGAGGACGTCGACGCCGAACGCGCCGGGGAGACCCACCACCCAGGTCTGGACGCCCCGCGCGCTCCACTCGGCCGCGTAGTCCCACGCCGCCGTCGCCTCCGCGCACGTGGGCATCCCGTCGGTCAGCACCACCACCGCGGTGACCTCGTCGTCGATCGGCAGCGCCTCGTCGGCGCGCCGGAACGCCACGTCGAGCGGCGTCGATCCGCCCACCTCGCCGTGCGCCCAGAGCGCGCGCCACGCGGACAGGAACGCGGCGCCGTCGCGGAACGGGAGCTGCGCCCCGATGGGGTCGACCTCGGCGCAGAGCCCCGGCTCCCGCTCCATGGAGGTGGGGAAGAGGATCGCGCCGGCGACGATGCGCGCGGCCAGCGGCTCGAGCGCGGCGGTCAGCGCGTCGCTCGCGACCTGCCAGCGAGGGGCCTCCTCGCCCGCGTCGGTCGTCCAGGCCTCGTTCATGCTGCCCGAGCGATCGAAGACGACGAGGACGCGCGCGCCGCACTCGGGCGGCCGGGTGGTCCCGCCGCCGCCTCCGCCGCCCCCGCCGACGCTGGGCGAGCCGACGCGGAAGGACCCGTCCGGGCGCGACGCGTCGAGATCGTCCCAGGTCGCGGGCGGAGGCGCCGAGGGGTCGCAGGCGGCGAGGCAAAAGACCAGGAGCAAGCCGGCGAAGGGGCGCACCCGAAGATCATAGCGCCCCTCGCCCCGACCGGCCCGACGCGCTATGTGCGGCGACCCATGTCTCTTCGAGGCTCCCAGAAGCGGTACCTGCGCGGCCTCGCGCACCACCTCCAGCCCATCGTGCAGGTCGGCAAGGCGGGGATCACCGAGGCGCTCATCAGCGCGACCTCGCGCGCGCTGCTCGACCACGAGCTGATCAAGGTGCGGCTCCCGCAGGTCGACAAGGCCGAGCGCGCCGCGCTCGCCGAGGTGCTCGAGCAGCGGACCAGCGCGCAGCTCGCGGGGCTCACCGGCCGGATCGCGATCCTCTACCGGCGCCACCCCGACGAGCCCACGATCCGTCTGCCCGAGTAGTGCGCGCTTCGGCGCTGTACGATCGCTCGATGCGGACCGCGCTCGCGCTCTTGCTCCTCGCCAGCTGCACGGACCCCGCGCCGCCGACGGAGGACGCGGGGCCCCCACCGCCGACGACCTGCGACACCCCGCCCACGATCGAGCTCGGGGACGCCGACGGACACCCCGAGCCGCTCGGCGCCGCGCCGGGTGAGGCGCGGGCGGGTCGGCTCGCGAGCGTGCCCGACGATCCGAGCGGGCTGCTCCGCTGGGCCGCGGGGGACTTCGTGCTCGCCAACGACCGCGTCGCGCTGGTCATCGAGGACGTGGGCACCTCCGACGAGATGAACCCCTACGGCGGACAGCCGATCGGCGCCGCGTCCATCGAAGACGGCGCGCTCGCCGCGCCGGCCGACTTCAGCGAGCTCATCTTCACCCTGGGGCGCGCCACGATCGGGGCCGAGCACGTCACCGTGATCGCCGACGGCCGCGACGGAGGGCCCGCGGTGGTGCGCGCGTCGGGGCCGGTCCGCACGATCGGCTTCCTCGGCTTCCTCGACGCGGTGATCCCCGGCGACGTCGCCGACCTCGAGGCGGCGCTCGACTACTCCCTGTCGCCCGACGCCGAGCACGTCGACGTCCACCTCCGGCTCGCGAACGCGACGGCCTCGGCGCTGGTGGTGCGGCGCCCGTTCCTCTTCGCGTTCCAGCAGAACCGCATGCCCAAGTTCGGGCCCGCGCTCGGCTTCGACGTGCCGGTGGGCACCGAGCTGCCGTTCGCCGTGTTCGTCGAGGACGGCGCGACGAGCTACGGCTTCGAGCCCGCCGCGGGCACGCTCGACGTCTTCATCGAGCAAGCGAACTTGCTCGGGTTCTTGCTCGACGCGATCGGCGCGGAGGCCTGCGCGGTGACCGACACCGACCTCGGCGACCTGCGCATCGGGGGTCCTGGCCTCGACGGCTGGCTCGACGCGCGCGCCCGCTCGGTGGGGGAGACGCGACACGCGATCCGCGGCGTGGTCCACCAGAGCGACGGGGCGCCCGCGGCCGGCGCGCGCGTGCACGCGGAGCGGGACGGCGCCTACCTCGGCCGCGCGACGGCGGACGCGACGGGCGCGTTCGAGCTGCACGTGGGCGACGCGGACGTGACGCTCACCGCGTGGCGTCGGGGCGACGCGCCTTCCGCGACCGTGGCCGTGACCGCGCCGGCCGACGGCGTCGAGCTGACGCTCGGGCCGACCGCGACGCTCGCGCTGACGATCGTCGACGAGACGGGCGCGCCGCTCCCGGCGCGGGTCCAGCTCCTGCCGGTGGACGGCGATGCCTTCGGTCCGCCGGGCGCGTGGGGGGAGCGCCCCGTCATGCGCGGCCGGACCGACGTGCGCTACCCGGCCGACGGCTCGATCACGATGAGGGTCCCCGCGACGCCGCATCGGGTCGTCGTCTCGCACGGCTTCGAGCACGAGATCGCGGTGCTCGACGTCGACCTCGCGGACGGCGAGAGCGCGACGCGCGAGGTGACGCTCGCGCGCGTCCTCGAGACGCCCGGCGTGATGTGCGGTGACCTCCACCTCCACACGAACCGCTCCTTCGACGCCGAGGACGACGCGACCCTGAAGGTCCTCGCCGCCGCGGCGGAGGGCCTCGAGATCCCGCTCCGCTCCGACCACGAGTGGGTCGGCACGTTCGAGCCCGAGATCGCGGCGCTCGGCCTCGAGTCGCGGCTCTTCGGCGTCGGCTCGCTCGAGCTGACGACGTTCGTGTACGGGCACGCCGGCGTGTTCCCGCTCGACGCGGATCCGAGCGCCCGCAACGCCGGCGCCGTCGACTGGGTCGACCTCGATCCGCCGACCGTGTTCGGCGACGCGGCGTCGCGGATGGGCTCGGACGGACGCGCGACGGTGATCATCAACCACCCGCGCGACTTCGGCGCGCTGCTCGGCTACTTCAACGCGGCGAACTACGACCCGACCACCGGCACCGCCGGCCGCCCCGAGTGGTGGTACGACGGCTTCACGCTGCTCGAGGTCTTCAACGACTCGGACTTCGACGCGAACGCCGACGCGTCCGTGCGCGACTGGTTCTCGCTCCTGAGCCACGGGCACACGACGTTCGCGGTGGGCTCGTCGGACAGCCACGAGGTCGCCGGGCGCCCCGTCGGCTACCCGCGCACGTGCGTCGACGTCGGCGTCGACTCGGCCGAGGCGATGCGCGCGCTCGGCGCGGGGGTGTTCCGCGACCGACTGCTCGCGGGCGCGGCGACGATCGTCGGGGGCGTGTTCGTGGAGCCCGTCGCGCGCGGCGGCGTCGGCCCCGGAGGGACCGTGAGCGGCGCGGGGGCGCGGGAGACGATCGAGGTGACCGTGCGCGCCGCCCCGTGGGTCGGCGTCGATCGCCTGCGCGTCTTCGTCGACGGTGAGCTCACCGAGACCCTCGCCATCGACGCGTCCACGGAGGACCCGCTCGACCCGGTGGTGCGCTTCCGCGCGCCGCTCGAGGTCGCCGTGGACGCGGACGCCTACGTCGTCTTCGTCGCCGACGGCGAAGGCGATCTCGAGCCGGTCTACCGAGGCCGCCGCCCGTTCGGCGTGACCAACCCGATCTTCTTGGTGCGCTGAGTCCCGAGGGCGCGAAGCGATCGAGGGATCTCAGTGGGGAGCGCGAGGGGCTTGCCCCTCGCCGGAGAGAAATCGCCGGAGGCGATTTATCGACAGGCCTCGAGCTACTGCGGCGGGACGCCGTAGAGGGCGACGGCGGGCGGGCCGTCCGAGCCGTCCTCGTCGTAGCCGTCGTCGCTGCCATCGTCCGCGATGCCGTCGTCGGCGCCGTCGTCGGCGCCGTCGTCGATCGCGTCGTCGCCGCCGGAGGTGTCCTCGGGCTCGACCGTGGTGTCCTCGTCGGCCGCCTCCCCGCCGCCGCAGGCGGTCGCGCCGAAGGCGAACAGCGCCGCCGCGAGCAAGCCGCCGCGGCCGGAGATCACGGGGCGCCGCGGCGTCGCGTCGCGCAACGTCGCGCCGCAGAACGGGCACTCGGTCTCGCTGGGGCGCTCGGCCGCGTGGATGTGAGCGCGGCAGGCCGCGCAGCGGGTGAGCCCTTCGCGGCTCCGGATCGGCTTGGACATCGACCCCGAGGGTAGCCGGTTGTGGTCAGCTCGGCTCGCGGAAGCAGAGCTCGACGGAGCGCACGCCCCGACGCGACATCTCGACGGTCCACGCGCCGTCGACGGGGACGAGGTGATCGGAGCACAGCCGCCGGCCCGAGTCGGTGAGGCTCATGCGCCCGGTCTGGAGGAGCAGGGTCCGGTCCTCGCAGTCGTCGTCCTCGGCGAAGAACTCCTCGTCCTCGTACGGCTGCGCGTTCGCCTCCGCCGCCGCGACCACGCGGAGCGTGTCGTCGTGCATCGTGATGGTCGCGCCGTTGCCGCCGACGATCCGGAACAGGTCGCCCTCGCGCCGACAGGCCATGACCGTGACCTCGACCTCGTAGAGCCCGGAGACGTCGATCGTCCCGTGGTCGCCGTCGAGGGAGACGCGCTCGCCGCAGGTGGTCTCGCCCGACGCCGCGTCGATCTCGCACGACTCGCTGCACAGCGCGCTCTCGCCCATCCGGATGTCGCCGTCGCAGAGCCCCACGTCCTCCTGGCCTTCGCCGGGGACGTAGTCGGGCTGACCGATGATCGGCTGATCGAAGGCGACGAGCTGAACACAGCCCGTCAGGAGCGCGGCCAGGGGTAGAACGAAGCGCACGGCCGCGGACTGTAGCTCGTTTGGCGGGGCTCGCCGCTCGGCCGGGCTGCACTATGTTCCGCCGATGCGGAGAGCCCTCCTCGTCGCCTCGCTCCTCGTCGGCTGCGGCTCGACCGCGCCGCCCGTCGATCACCCGACCGCGGACGCGCGGGTCGGCCGCTGGGTATCGCCGGCGCGCACGTTCCGGACGAACCTGTTCTGGATCGACGCGCCCGAGGGCGTGGTCCTCGTGGACACCGGGTTCCTCCCCTCGGACGCGGAGGCGGCCGTCGCGGCGGCCGAGCGCGCGACCGGCAAGCGCGTGGTGCTCGCCGTCGTGCTGCACGCCAACCCGGACAAGTTCAACGGGGCGCACTACCTGCGCGCTCGCGGGATCGAGGTGGTCACGAGCCAGGCCGTGATCGATCTCGTCCCGCACGTGCACGCGATCCGGCACCGCGCGTTCGCGTCTCGTTACCCGGGCGAGTACCCCGACGCGCCGCCCGAGCTCGAGGCGTTCGCGTCCGAGACGCTCGAGGTCGCCGGGACGACGCTGACGCTCCACGCGCTCGGGCCGGGCTGCTCCGACGCGCACGTCGCCCTCGAGTGGGAGGGGCACGTGTTCGTGGGTGACCTCGTCGCCAACGGCCACCACGCGTGGCTCGAGCTGGGGCACGTCGACGCGTGGCGCGCGCGGCTCGACGAGATCGCGGCGCTCGGGCCGCGCTACGTGCACCCCGGGCGTGGCGCGTCCGGCGGCCCGGAGCTCCTCGCGGCGCAACGCGACTACCTCGACACGGTCGAGGCGATCACCCGCGAGCACGAGCCGACGCTGCCGGTCGACCCCGCCCGCGTCGACGCGGTGCGCGAGGCGATCGAGGCGCGCTACCCGGACCTCGGCCACGCGGTGTTCCTCCGCATCGGCGTGCCCGCCGTGTACCGACGGCTCGCCGAGGCGAGCTAGAGCGCCGATCGGTTTGAAGAGCCGAGAAGGCTTGGAGCGCGATGGCCGTCAGGCGTGGTCGGACGTGACGAGGCGATGCTAAAGCATCGTCGAGGAGCGGCTGGCCGCGCCTGGCGGCTATCCCGCCCACGAATTCCGGTGGTTTCAAACCGATTGGCGCTCTCGGCAGCGGGAGTTGACGCACGTCGTGTGTGGCCGGCGCCAAACGCGTGAGGATGTGAGACCCATGCACCCGACCGCCCGGCTCTCCGAAGAGCACGTCAGCATCCTGTTGGGCCTCGACGTCCTCGAGCGCATCGCCGAGCGCCTCGGCGAAGATCCCGCCGCCGTGGCGAGCGACGCGCGGCTCATCGTCGACTTCATCCGCGGCTTCGCCGACGAGCTCCACCACCTCAAGGAGGAGGGGATGCTGTTCGTGGCGATGGAGGCCGCCGGTCACTCGCGCCACGCGGGCCCGATCGGCGTGATGCTCGCCGAGCACGAGGAGGGGCGGGCGCTGGTCCGCTCCATGATCGGCGCGCTCGAGGATCCACAGAGCGGCGCCGACACGTTCGAGGCAGCCGCGCTGAGCTTCGCGCAGCTCCTGCGGAGCCACATCATGAAGGAGGACCACATCCTGTTCCCGATGGCGGAGCAGACGCTGTCCGAGGCGACGCGCGCGGACCTCGTCCGTCGCTTCGGCGAGCACGACGAGGTAGTGCACGGCGTCGCGTACCGAGGTCACCTCGACGCGCTCGCGCGGCTCGCGGAGCGCTACCCGGGCTGACAGCTCAGGGGCAGGGGTGCGCGGCGTCCCAGGCCTCGACCGACTCGTACAGGCCGTCGGGCGTCTCGTAGAGGTCGGAGCAGTCCATCTCCGCGTCGCGGTAGACGATGTAGCCGGTGCGCCGACCGCAGCGCACGAGCGAGACGCTCGTCGAGGCGGCGCGGAGGCAGTCCGGATCGCACGAGCTCCCCGAGACCGCGTCGGCCAGGGTGTCGTAGCGCGTCGGGCCGACGGTGAAGTAGTCGGGGCAGACGCCGCCCGTGTCGGTCCAGCGACGCACGTAGGCGTAGGACCCGCCGCAGTCCGAGATCCAGAGGTCGAGGTCGAGGTAGCTACAGGACAGCCCGGAGTCGACGCCCGCGTCGGTGCCGGCGTCCGAGCCCGCGTCCGTCGCTGCGCCCGCGTCCGAGCCCGCGTCCGTCGCCGCGCCCGCGTCCGAGCCCGCGTCCGTCGCCGCGCCCGCGTCCGAGCCCGCGTCCGTCGCCGCGTCCGAGCCCGCGTCGGCGGTCGCCGCGTCCATCCCGCTGCCGGCGTCGCTCCCGGGCCCCGCGTCGGCGGGATCGTCGCCTCCACCGCAGGCCGTCGACACGCACAAGGAACCGAGGACCAAGAGGGTCGAGTACTTCATCGCCAGTCCTCTTGCGACCCCGCTCGACGCTGTCAAGGACCCGCGCAGCAGCGGAAGCCGGTCGAGTAGTCCCAGTGCTCCACGTTGTGCGCCGTGGTGCGGTAGAGGCAGCCCTCGCCGTTGCGGTAGGTGTCGACGTAGTAGCCGCCGCGGAAGGTGCCCGTCGGGTCCGCCGTCCACTCGTGGAGGTTGCCCATCAGGTCGAAGACGTCCTCGTCGGTCACGCAGCCCGGGTAGCTCCCGGCGGGGGCCAGGGACATCGGGAGCTGGTTGATGCAGGCGTCGCCGAGGCGCGAGAAGATCCAGGACTCGCTCGTGCCGAACCGCTCCACCGCCGGGTGGACCGCGCGGGCGTCGTTGCAGCGCCCGTCGTCGCGGGGGCCGGGGTACGGGTAGGTCCGCGTGAGCCCCGGGCCGCGGCACGCTCGCAGCCACTCGGCGTCGGTGCAGAGCCGCTTGCCCGCTTCGGCGCAGGCGGCCGCGGCCTGGGTGCCGGTGATGTAGCCCTGCGGGATGGCGCCCTCGATCGAGACCGCGCGCACCGCGTTGGTCCCCGGGTTGTGGAACGGCGACCAGGTCCCGCCAGCGACGAGCTCGAGCGACGCCTCGAAGCGATCGATGCAGAAGGTGTCGACGGGCGTCATGCCCGCGGGACATCCGCCCACCCCCGGCGCCTCGACGAGCCCGGCGTTGGGGGTCGGCATGTCGGCCGGATCGCACATCATCGCGCCGACGGCCGTACAGCATTGGATGGCCGCGGGCCCCGGGCAGAAGCCGGGCGTCGACATCCGATCGCCGGTGCAGTCGGCGACGTCGAGGCAGGTGCCGGGGACGCCGCCGACGGAGCAAGCCGTGCCCTCGAACCCCGCGTCCGAGCCCGCCGCGGCGTCGAGGCCCGCGTCCTCGGCCGCCGCGTCCATCGGCGAGGCGGCCGCGTCGGCGCCCGTGTCGAGGCCCGCGTCGAGGCTCGCGTCGAGGGACGTCCCGGCGTCGCGGTCCGCGCCGGCGTCGACCGACGGAGCCGCGGGATCACAGGCGACGAGCAGCAGCGCGAGCGAGGCGTAGCGGACCACGGACGGAGCGTACACGCGGGCCGTCGCGGACGCCCCTCACCGCGCGGGCTGGCTCAGCGTCTCGCAGCGATCGGCGCGCGCCTCGCATTCGACCCAGCCGTCGTAGACCGGCTGGCAGATGCCGTGACAGGCCCCGTCGCGGTGCGCGTAGACGGGCCGACAGTCGCCGTCGATACAGTGATCGCGGAGCCCGTAGGCGGCGCCCTCCGGGAGACCCATCGATCCCTCGGGGCTCGACTCCGCGTACCGGTCGTGCCCGTGGTCGAAGAGGCGCGCGCACGCACCGAGGCAGTCGCCGCAGGTGTCGAGGACGGGCGCGCAGGGGCCCATCGGCAGGGGCGCGGGGGGCGGCGGCTCGCCGGATCCGCAGCCCACGAGGAGCAGCCCGAGCGCGAGGCGACGCACCTACGCCTCGGAGGCGATGGCGTGCTCGAGGAGCTCGTCGAGGCTCGCGATCTCGAGCGCCTTCTTGTGCGTGCTCTCGAGGACGACGGGGCAGGCCCGCCCCTCGTCGTAGGCCTGCTTCCAGCTCCCGGCGCATACGCACCACTGGTCGCCGGCGCGTAGACCGGGGAAGCCGTGTTGCGGCGCGGGGGTGATGAGGTCGTTGCCCTGGGAGCGCAGGAACTGGAGGAAGTCGTCGGTCACCCGACAGCAGATCGTGTGCGACCCGTGGTCGCGCGCGTCGGTGTTGCAGCAGCCGTCGCGGAACCAGCCCGTCTTGGGCTGGAGGCTGCACGGCCGAATGGGCGTGCCCAGCACGTTGTAGGAAGGCTCCTTGACGGGCTCGACGCGGTCCACGCTAGTCCCCGATGCTGATCCCGAGCTTGTGGCGGAGGGTGAGGTACTCCTCGCTCACCGCGTAGATGTGGAGCTCCTTGAGGCGCTCCTTCGAGGGGACGCCCGCGGACTCCTCGGGCGACGCCTTGATCATCGCGGTGGAGTACTCGAGGTCGTTCGAGAGGACGAAGCCGACGCGATCCGCGGTCAGGTCGACGGCGGCGACCCACTTCTTGAGGTCGAGCTCGGGGGCCGCCGCGAGGAGCTTCTGCACGTGGCTGCGCAGGCGATCCTTGTCGGTGCCGGTGAGGTGCGTCTCGAACGCCGCGAGGTTCTCGGCGACGGGGGTCGCGAGGTTCTTCGGGATCGGGAACTGACCCACCGCCGTCTTGATCGCGGCGAGGAGCCACGAGCGCAGACCGCTGCCCGTCGGGACGAGCATGCGGAGGTAGTGGCCGGGCCGGAGGTAGGACAGGTGGCGGCCCGCGACGAACGCGAGCGCCTTGCCGGGGCCGCCCGCGAGGGCGCCCTTGCCGAGGCCGATCGACGGCGGGTCGGTGAACACGAAGCTCAGGCCGCCCGGGTCCTTGGTCCGGTAGTAGACGTCGGGCAGCGCGATCGCGGTGACGCCCGCCGCGTAGTGCAGGGTCCGCGCGAGGTCCGCCTCGTCGCTGTCGGCCTTGCGCTTGTCGCCCGCGGAGAGCCCGAACTTGCCGAGGTCCTGCGCGCGGTTCGCGATCACGGCGCGCGAGATCGTCGCGAAGATGTCGGTCAGCAAGCCGTCTTGCGTCGGGTGGACGAGGTGCTTGGCCCACAGCTCGTTGGTGAAGGCGCTCGTCGCCGCCGCGGGCTCCCGGCTGCGGTGCTTCTTGTAGAAGCCCTCCTCGTCGGGCTCGGCGTTCTTGAGCACGGTGAGCGCCTGGCACGCGCACCACGACTCGTCGGGCTTCTTCGCCTCGGTGTAGAGCTTGCGCAGCGCCTGGTAGCTCTCGATCCGGTAGGGGTTGAGCTGCAGCAGGTCGCCGTGGACCTTCACGGCCTTCTGGAAGTAGCGCTTGGGCTCGGCGCTGTAGATCGACGCGAGCTGCTCGGAGCGGCGGCGGTTGTGCGGGTCGAGGCGCGCGGCCTCCTCGAACGCCTCGGTCGCGTCGCCCGGCCGCTCGAGGCGGTGGAGCAGCAGCTCGCCGAGCTGGTCGTGCAGGTGCGCCCGATCCTTGTCGCTCGTGTCGGCGGTGAGGCCCTTGATGCGGTCGCGGTAGACCTCCTCGAGCCGATCCCAGTCCGACTGACCGTTGAGCGCGGTGACGAGCCCGTCGAAGCTCTTCAGCGACGTGGGCTCGTGCTCGAGCGCCTGCTCGTAGTAGTCGGCCGCCTCGTCGAGGCGGTTCAGCTCGAAGTGACAGATGGCCGCGGCCGTGTGGTAGTACTTCGAGAGCTGCCGCGAGTCGTCGACGAGCTCGGCGATGCGCAGGATGACCTCGACGAGGCGAGACCAGTCCTTGCTCTCCGAGTAGACAGCCATGAGCTTCGTGAGGAGGTTCCTGTCGTCGGCCCGCAGCTCGAGCGCGGCGACGTAGCTCTTCGAAGCCTTCGCCTTGTCGCCGATCTCGTTCATCAGGACGTCGCCGGTCTCGACGAGCAGCGTGTAGCGCTCGTCGTCGGGCGCGGACTCCATGCGCCGCCGGAGCGTGCGCACGACGTCCTCCCACTTGCCCTGCGACGCGTAGAGCTCCTTGAGCGAGCGCAGCGGCGCCGGATCGTCCGGCGTGAGGTCGGCGGCCTCGTTGAGGTGCAGCTTGGCCTCGCCGAGCTCGCCCGCCTGGCGGAGCGACTCGCCGAAGCGCCACAGGACGCGGCCCTTCTCCTGGCCGACGAGGTCCTTGCCGAACTGCTTGACCACGTCGCGGTACAGCTCCGCGGCCTCGTCCGGCGCGCCCATGTCGAAGGTGACCTCGGCCACGCGCTCGAGGACCTCGCGGTCGTCGGAGGCGAACGCCTTGGCGTTGAGGTACGCGCGCTGCGCCTTGTCGTAGAGCTCGAGCTTGCGGAACGCGTCGCCGCAGCGGACCGAGACGTCGCGCGCCAGGTCGGCGGCCATCTCGGACGTGCGGGCGAGGAGCGGCTCGTAGTAGCGAGCCGCCTCGGGGAAGTCGCCCTTGTCGAACGCCATGTCGCCGAGCCCGCGCGCCGCGGGGGTGGACGTGGCGTCGAGCTCGAGCGCCTTCTCGAACGAGATGCGCGCCCGGATCGGATCCTCGAGCCGGTCGCGCTGCAGCGAGCCGAGCTCGGCGTAGAGCTTGGCCTTCGAGATCTTGCCCTCGGTGACCTCGATCTCGCGCGCGAGCAGCTCGGCCGCGCCGTGGGCGTCGCCCCGGCCCGAGTAGATCGCGCGGAGCGCGGTGGCCGCCTTGGGGTGGTCGGGCTGCGTGTCGAGGGCGCGCTTGTAGCGCTCGATCGCGCCGTCCTTGTCGCCCTTGTCCTCGAGGATGCGGCCCGAGCGCACGTAGAGGTCGGCCTTCTTGGCCGGGTCGCTCTCGGCCTCGGCGAGGCGGTCGGTCGCCTCGAGCGCCTTGGCCGCGTCGCCGGTCTGCGCCTGCAGGCGGCTCATCAGCTCGAGCGCCTCGGTGTGGTCCGCGTTGATCGAGGTGACGCGCTCGACGATCCCGAGCGCGCGCTCGGGCGCGCCGACGTCGACCATCAGGACCTTCGCCGCCTGGAGCAGGAGGTCGATCTTGCGCCGCTCGTCCTCGCTGCCGAGCGCGTGGCGCTCGAGCGTCTTGGCGAGGTCGTCGAAGCGCTGGAGCTTCCGATAGACGCCCACGAGCATGACGTTGGCGCCCTCGTGGCCGGGCTCGATCTCCACGATCTGCGCGAGGCACGCCTCGGCCTTCTCGTGGTCCATGAACTCTTCGAGGTGGATGCCCGCGGCCCGCTCGAGGAGCGAGATGCGCTGCCGCGGCGTCGCCGCCGCCTCGAGCTGCTTGTCGAGGTTGGCGAGCAGCTCCGGGAACCGATCGGTGCGCGAGTAGATGCGCTCGAGGCCCTTGAGCGCGGCGACCTGTCGCTCGTCGTGCTTGAGCGCGGCCTCGTAGTGCGCGGCCGCCTGATCGTCGTCGCCGAGGCGGTCCTCGTAGATCTCCGCGATCGCGCACAGCGTGACGAGGCGGTCGTCGCCCCGCTGGTTCGCCGCCTTGGTCTCGAGCAGCTTGACCAGCGGCTTCCACTCCTTGCGGTCGGCGTAGATGCCCTCGAGGGCCTCGTTCGCCGCGGGGTGGGCGCCGTCCTCCTTGAGGATCGACTCGTACATCGCGGCCGCCGCGCCCGGATCGCCCATGCGCTTGTCCACGATGCGCGCGGCCTCGGCGCGCCAGTCGCGGGCCTTGACCGGGTTCGTCGTCGAGTCTGCGCGCTGCACGAGCATCGTGACGAGCTCCTGCCAGCTCTGCGCCTTGCGGTAGAGGGCGATCGTGCCCTCCATCGCCGCGTCGTTGGCGGGGTCGATCGCGAGCGCCTGCCCGAAGCACGGGATGGCGAAGTCGGGCCGCGCGAGCTTGTCGGCGTACCAGCGACCGAGCAGGACGTAGAGGGCCGGCTTCTCCGCCTCGTCCTCGATCGAGCCGAGCGTCTCGTTGAGGGCGGTGATCGCCTCGTTCCAGTTGTCGGTCGACTCGCCCGCGAGCCGCTCGACCGCGTCGATGGCGTCCTGGTCGCGCGGGTCCTCGGCGAGCGCCTGCACCCACGCCACGAAGGCGTTCTCGCGATCGGAGAGCTTGGACTCGTAGGTCTCCGCGATCTCGCGGAGGATCGCGGCGCGCTCCTCGGCGGACTCCTCGCCCTCGACCTTCTCGAGCAGGAGCTCCACGAGCCCCTCGGCGTCGCCGGTGGAGCGCTTGAGCTCCTCGAGCGCCGCGCGCGCGATGTCGTCGTCGCCGTCGAGCTCGAGGATCTGGCGGTAGACCTCCTCGGCGCCGGCGGCGTCGGCGAGGTCCTGCTCGCGGATGCGCGCGATGCGGAAGAAGAGCGCCTTCTTCGCGTCCGTCTCGGCGTCCTCGGCGGCCATCGCGAGGACCTCGGCCGCCTTGTCCCAGGCGAGCGCCGGCTCGACGATCCGCTCGAGCGCGACCGCGAGCTCCTCGTTGCCGGGATCCTCGAGCAGCTCGGCGGTGGCGGCGTCGAAGGCCTCCTCGTCGAGCGCCTTCTTCTCGCGGGCCTCCGGCGGGATGGAGGCGCGACCGATGGACTCGATCGCCTCCTTGAACGCGTCGGCCGACGCGTACCGGTCCTTGGGGTCCTTCGAGAGGGAGCGCAGGACGATGGCGTCGAGCTCCTTGGCCACCCACCCGCGCGGCGCGTGCGCGCTCGGCGGCTCGGCGTCCTTCATCAGGTGCTGCGCGACGACGTCGATGCCCGTGTCGCCGACGAACGGCGGGCGGCCGCTCAGCGTCTCGTAGAGCATGCAGCCGACGGCGTAGAGGTCGGTCGCCGCGCTGGCGCGCGACCCGCGCGCGAGCTCCGGGGCGATCGCCTTGGCCGTCCCGACCACCGGGTGCAGCCCGGACTGCGTGGCCCCGACGGGGCTGCGCGCGAAGAGGCGATCGACGCCTCCGTCCACGAGCACGCCGGTGGGCTCGTTGGTCATCTTGTCGGTCGAGGTCGGCCGCACCATGAAGACGTTCTCCGTCTTCACGTCGCCGTGGACGAGCCCGCGCGCGTGGAGCAGCGAGAGCGCGTCGAGGACGCCGCGCACGATCGGGCGGACCTCGTTGTAGTGCATCGGGCCGGTCCGACCGACGCGCTGGCTCAGCGACTGACCGTTGACGAACTCGGTCACGACGTAGAGGCGGCCGTCCTCGAGCGTGCCCACGTCGACGACGGGGGCGAGGCTCTTGCTCTCGAGCCCCTTGTGGATCCGCGCCACGGTCAGGAAGCGACGCGCGGCGGAGCGATCGCGGGTGTGCACCGGGCGCAGCACCTTCAGCGCGACGCGCAGCTTCTCCCCGTCGTCGGCCTTCTTCTCCGCGAGGTAGACGACGCCGACGCCGCCCTCCCCGAGCTTCTTCAGGATGCGGCAGCCGACGACCTCGGCGCCGGCCTTCAGCTCCTCGCCCGGCTGCGCGTCGAAGAGCGCCTCGACCTTCGCGTCGACGCCGTCCTTGCTGAGGAGCAAGGCGTCGGCGAGGGCGAGCAGCGAGTCGTCGCTCTTGCATGCCTCGACCAGCGCGCGCGCGAACGCGCCCTTGCCGTCCGTGCCTCCGACCGTCTCGGGGTCGAGGCCGAGCAGCTCGTCGCTGAGCTTCTTGAGCTCGTCGAGCTCGAACAGGCGTTCGAGCTCGCCGCGAAGGATGTCCGTCGTGGCGTTCATGAGGCGATGCGATCCGTCCTGAATTGCTGCGGAATCTCGGGGAAATCACACACGATCCCCCCGCGGAGCGCGGATACTACACGCGCGCCCACCGTGGGCCAAGTCGAGGCGGTCCAAAGTCTCCCGACCCGCCCGAGCGGGCCGTGAGAGTCGTCACGGTCCCGGAGCTTTACAGCACCCGCCGGAGCGAGGAGGCTCGGTGAGGGGAGGGGTCCGATGAGTGATCGTACGAGGACGTCGGACGAGCTGATGGGGCACGTCCTGCGGATGATGAGCCAGGTCGAGCACGCGGCGGCCTTCGGCGCGCACCTGCGCGGCCGGACCGAGACGCTCGCGATCCCGACGGAGGTGGCGGGGGCCATCGACCACCTCGCTGGGAGCAGCTTCCCAGGGCTCGACGCGCTGCCCGCCGAGGCGCTGCTGCAGGCGAAGGGCGCCTTGATCGCGCTGTTCCGACAGGCCGCGGACCTGCTCGAGCACCCCGACCGAGCGCCGGGGTGGCTGACCGACGACCCGATCGTGCTGCAGGCGCAGGGCCGCGCCTCGGCGGTCGTGGCCGACCTCCTGAGCACCGTCGCGCCTGGGCTCGAGGGCCTCGCGGAGCGCCTGTCGAGCGGCGGCGCGTTCTGCGACGTCGGCACCGGCGTCGGCTGGCTCGCGATGCGCGCCGCGCGTCACTGGCCCGAGGCGCGCATCGTCGGCCTCGACCTCGACACGCGGCCCCTCGAGCTCGCCCGGAGCAACCTCGCGGCGGAGGGGATGGCCGAGCGCGTCGAGCTGCGACAGCTCGACATCTGTACGCTCAGCGGTGAGGCGTTCGACCTGGTCTGGCTGCCCGGTCCCTTCCTCCCGCGCTCGATCGTGCCCGAGGCGATCGCGTGCGCGTCCCGGAACCTGCGCGCCGGCGGCTGGATCGCGTTCGGTACGTTCGGAGCGCCCCCCGATCCCGTGGCGCAGGCCATGAGCGACCTGCGCACGGTGCGCGCGGGGGGCTACCCCTGGAGCGCCGCGGAGCTCGGGGACCTCCTCACCGGAGCGGGGCTGATCGACGTGAGCCCGGTCGAGCGCACGTGGCAGGCGCCGCTCGAGCTCGTCGTCGGGCGCGCGCCCTGATCCGTGCGCTCAGGGCCCCGTGCGCTCAGGGCCCGCTCATCCCGATGAGCGCGTTCACCGTCGTCCCGGCGGCTCGCTCGGCCTCGCGGACGAGGGCGTCCGGGCTCCCCCGCCGCTCCGTTCCTTGGGCTCAGGGGTCGCAGCCGTTCAGCTCGAAGTCGTCGACGACCTCGTTGGACGTGTCGAGGGCCTGACCCCGCAAGCGACAGCCGTGCACCTCGAGCCGGAGGTAGCTGTAGTCGGCGTTGAAGACCCGCGCCGAGAACCACTGGTTCGGGTCGTCGATCGTGCGGATGCTCGCGCCGGAGCCGCCCGCGATGATCTCGGTGACGCCGCGCGGCTCGAGCGCGTTGCAGCCGTCGACGAGGGGGTTGGTGCGCTCGTAGTGGTGGTCGTGGCCGACGAGGATCAGGTCCACGCCGGCCTGCTCGAGCAGCGACCGGAAGCGGGCGATGTTGTTGGTCCGGATGCCCCGCTCGCTCGAGCTGTAGAACGGGTGGTGCATGAACACGATCTTCCAGTCGGCGTCGCTGCTGGTGATGTCGTCGACCATCCAGTCGAACATGTCGTCCGTCATGCGACCGTTCGTGTCGAGGTAGATCGGGATCAGCGTGGCCTCGTTGCTGTCGAGGCAGGTGAAGTGGATGTTGCCGTAGTCGAACGAGTAGTAGAGCTCGCGGTCGGCCTCGCGCCACGCGTTCTCCAGCAGGTGATAGACGTCGCGGTAGGGCTGGCCGACGTTGGTCACGTACTCGTGGTTCCCGATCGTCGGGAAGATCGGCACCTCGCGCATCAGGACCTGGTAGACGTCGAAGAAGTTCGACTCGAGCTCGTCGTAGCGGCCGCTGCCGTAGGCCATGTCGCCCATGTGGAGGAACAGGTCGTACTCGCCCTCCATGAACGCGTCGCGCACCGCGAGCTGATCGTCGGAGCCGCTGCCGCTGTCGCCGATCACGAGCATCCGCACCGGCCGATCGGTCCCGAGCCACGCCGTCTCGAAGCGGAGGTTGCGCGCGAGGACCTCGCCGTCCTCGACGATCTCGTAGCAGTACGCCGAGCCCGGGGTGAGGCCCGACAGGGTCGCGTCGTACGCCACGTAGTCCTCGCCCTGGGCGGTGCGCGTGGACTCGAACAGCTCGGTCGCGGCCTCGACCTCCGTCCACGGGCCCGCCGGATC
The DNA here is from genome assembly GCA_020633195.1 of Sandaracinaceae bacterium. Taxonomy (GTDB): domain Bacteria; phylum Myxococcota_A; class Polyangia; order Polyangiales; family Sandaracinaceae; genus JACKEC01. The sequence continues at coordinate 121,251 of JACKEC010000028.1, forward strand.
CGCGGCGAACCGGACCACCCCGCGCCCGCCCGTGTTCCGCGTCGTCCACGCGACCCGGACCGTCGTCTGCGTCGCGCTCTCGAGGTACGGCCAGCGCCACAGCGAGGTGCCCTCGACGATCTCGGGCGTGCCGCAGTCGAGCGTCGGCGGCGGCGTGGCCGGCCCGGGGTCCGGGATCACCGGCGGCGTCCCGACCGCGTCGCCGTGGCAGACCTCGGGCGAAGGCGCGGCGTCGAAGCCCGCGTCGATCGGCGGCGGCGGCCCGGCGTCTTCCATCATCGAAGGGGTCTCGTCGTCGCAGCCGAGCGAGAGGACGAGGGCGGCGGCCAGCGCGAGGGCGGATCGAGTCACCCGCCGACCATCGCCGCAAACGATCGCGCCGCCAAGCCGTCGCGCGGGTCGACCTCGTGACATCGACGTGGACCTAGACGAACGGTACGCCGAGGGCCCAACCGGTCGCCGCGGCCGCCGCCGTCGCCGCGAGCGCGACGCTGAGGTTGTCGTCGATGCGCAGGCTCAGCAGCTCGGCGAGGCTGCCCGCGGCCGCGCCCGCGCCGGCCATCGCGAGCAACCGCGGCCACGCCACCGCTGGGGCGAAGAGCCACGCCGCCCCGAACGCGATCAGGCCGCCGGCCACGAAGAACGCGAGCGTCCCTTCGAGGGTGCGGCCGTGGACCAGCTTGATCCGACCGAAGCGGCGGCCGACGAGCGCGGCGATCGGATCGCCGAAGCCGAGCACGGCCACGCCTATCGCGCAGACCAGGGGCGAGCGGCTCAGCGACAGCAGGAACAGCGCGGTCACGTACCAGGTCGCCGAGTTGACGCGGTTCGTCTCGTGCGGGTGCGCGACGGGGCCGAACGCCTTCATCAAGAGCGCGTTGAGGCGGCGGCTCGACCGGCGCACCGTCTCCATCGTCCAGGCCCAGACGAGGAACCCGCCGGTGATCGCGATCCCCCACACCGGGTCGGGCAACGCGTAGAGGATCGCGAGCGTCGTGGTGCCCATCAGGGCGTGGAAGAAGGAGCGGCGGTAGTTCGTCGGCCGCAGGCTCGGGACGTGGATCGCGTAGCTCGAGAGGGCCCCGCGGGCGGCCTCGTAGCGCGGGACGAGCTCGCGTCGGAACGCCATCCAGGCCGAGCGCGCCGTCCCCAGCGAGCCGTCGGCGGACGGCATCGCCCGCAGCGCCTCGCTCACCGAGACGAGCCGCGTGCGGAGGTCGTCCGAGTCCGCGTGCTGTGCCCAGGGCTCACACGTGAGACCATACAACCGGTCCCGGATCGCCTCGATCCGGTCGCGCAGCGACCCGACCGCGGACGCGTTCCAGCGCGCCGGATCCATCTCCTGAAGCGCCGCGTGCAGCTCGATGACGAGTCGCCCGCTCTCGTCTGCCAGGGCCTGCGCCACGGGGGCATCATGACACGATCCGGGGACACCCGGTATCGGCGGCGGCTTGCCGAGGCCGGACGGGTGATCTACGCCAATGAACTTCTCTGCGTGGGGTTTTGGGAATGAAGCCCCCCGCCAGCGAGGTACGCGTACCCCGGGATCGTTCATGAGCTCCTTCAAGCGATTTCGCGACGCCGCGCTCTGTGTGGCCCTGCTCGCGATCCCGTTCTTCTTCTTGAACGCGAACCTCAAGGATCCCGACGATCCCGAGAACACCAACGCGCTCGACCGGACGGTGCTGTCCGTGAGCGCCCCGATCCAGATGATCGCGTCGTCGACCGCGCGGTGGTTCTCGGGCGTGTGGCAGGACTACATCTACCTCGTCGACGTCAAAGAGGAGAACGACCGGCTCCGGTCGGAGAACGCCCGCCTCACCGAGGAGAACCGCCGGCTGCGGCACGAGGCGCTCGAGAACCGGCGCCTGCGATCGCTCCTCCAGCTCCGCGAGCGCATCGGCGGCGACCTCATCGGCGCCCAGGTGATCGGCCGCGACGTGTCGCGCTTCTTCCGCGTGACGCGCATCCGGCTCGACCGCGGCGAGCGCGACCGGGTGCGCCCCGGCATGCCCGTGATCACTTCGGAGGGGCTCGTCGGGCAGGTTCGAAGGTCCTGGGGCCGTTACAGCGACGTGCTCCTCACGGTGGACCGCACCAGCGCCATCGACGTCGTCGTCCAGCGGACGGGCGCGCGCGGGATGCTGCGCGGGACCGGCCAGGACGATCGGTACCTCGCGCAGATCCAGTACCTGCGCCGCCAGGACGACATCCGCGTCGGGGACCTCATCCACACCTCGGGTCTCGGGCAGCGCTTCCCCGCGTCGATCCTCGTCGGCCGCGTGACCCGCATCGTGCGGCGCGAGTTCGGCCTCAACCAGGAGGCCGAGGTCACCCCGGCGGTGAGCTTCTCCAGCCTCGACGAGGTCCTCATCCTGACCGAGGGCTCCCGCACCCAGAGCCTCGTCGAGCGCACCGGCGAGACGATCGAGGGCGAGGAGCTCTGAGGCATGCGCACCGCCTCGTTCGTCCTGCTCGGGTTCTCGCTCCTCGTCGTGCAGGCCGCGCTCGGCGTGCTCGTCCCGCTCGGGGACTGGGCGCCGAACCTGATCCTCCCGATCGTCATCTACCTCGGGGTCGCCAACGACGTGCACGTGGTCCGCGGCGCGATGCTCTCGTTCGCGCTCGGCTACCTGCTCGACTCCTTCTGCGGCTCGCCGATGGGGCTCTCGACCTTCGTCATGGTCGCGAGCTTCCTCATCGCGCGCGGCGCCGGGCTCAACCTCTTCATGCGCGGCCCCGCGCTGCAGGGGCTGACCACCTTCGTGTTCGGGCTCATCGCGGGCGGGTGCGTCCTCGCGCTCCGCGCGATCTTCGAGCCGCAGGCGCCCTTCCCGCTCAACGACGCCACCCAGACGATCCTCGGGCTCGTCGCGGGCGCGGGGACCACTGCCCTCGCGGGGCCGCCGATCTTCGCGCTCGTGCGCCGCCTCGACGCGCTGGTCACGCGCCGCCGCGAGGAGACCCCGGCGTGAGCCTGCTCTCCGTCCGCCGCGAGGTCGGCGAGTTCAAGAAGCGCTACAAGTGGATGGCGCTCGTGGTGCTGCTGACCTTCGGCGGCCTGCTCGGGCGGATGATCCAGCTCCAGCTCGTCGAGTACGACCACTACGCGCAGGTCGCGCGCGAGAACATCACGCGCACGATCACGCTGCCCGCGACGCGCGGCGTCATCCGCGACTCGAGCGACAGGATCGTCGCGACCAACCGCGCCGCCTACAACGTCTACCTGACCCCGCAGTACCTCGCCGACGAGGACCTCCCGCAGATCGCGGAGCTGATGGGGCTCGACGCCGAGGCGCGCGAGGCGCTGGTCACGCGCATCGACGACGTGCCCGCGCAGCGACGCGCGCACCAGATCCGCGTCTTCAGCGACATCTCGCGCGACCAGCTCGCCGCGCTCGAGACGCACCAGCAAGACCTCTGCGCCCGCGCGGGCACGCCGGAGCGGCCGGTGCGCCTCCCCTGCCTCATGACGCTCGCCGAGCCGGTGCGGACTTACCCCTACGGGCAGCTCGCGGCGCACGCGATCGGCTACCTCAACGAGATCAGCGGCGAAGAGCTCGAGCGGCTGCAGCCCGCGGGCTACCACCTCGGCGATCGCATCGGGCGCACGGGCATCGAGCGCGCGTGGGAGAGCTACCTCCGCGGCCGCCGCGGCTACCGCCGCGTCTTCGTCGACGTGCGCGGCCGCGAGGTCGAGGACGCGTCGCCGACCGACGACCGGCCGACGCGCCGCGAGCCGGTCCCGGGCCGCGACCTGACGCTGACCCTCGACATGGAGCTCATGCGGATCGTCCACCGCGCCTTCGCGGGCCGCCCCTCGGGCGCCGCGGTCGTGGTCGACGTGCGCACCGGCGCCGTGCGCGCGCTCTACTCGAAGCCGAGCTACGACCTCGGCGCGTTCACGCGCGGGCTGACCCACGCGGAGTACGCCGAGCTGCGGGACGATCCCTTCCGACCGCTCATCGACAAGACGATCTACGAGTCGTGGTTCCCGGGCTCGACGTTCAAGCCCTTCGCCGCGCTCGCCGCGCTCGAGCACGACGTCCTCGACCCGAGCCAGACGGTCAACTGCGACGGCCGGCTCGAGGTCGGTAACCGCATCTTCCACTGCAACGGCACGCACGGCGACGTGAACATGCGCGAGGCGCTCGTGCAGTCGTGCAACGTCTACTTCTATCACCTCGCCGAGCAGGTCGGTCAGGACGAGCTCGCGTTCCTCGCGCACGACTTCGGGATCGGTCGCCGCACGGGGATCGGCATCAACGCGGAGGCCGCCGGGTTCGTCCCCACGCGCGCCTGGTACGAGACCGACGACCGCCGCTTCATGCTCGGCTACACGCTCAACACCGCGATCGGTCAGGGCGACACGCGCGCCAACCTCGTGCAGCTCGCGATGGCGTACGCGGCGATGGCCAACGGCGGGACGCTCTACGTGCCGCAGCTCGTGGAGCGCGTGACGACGCCGGGCGGGGAGGTCGTCGAGGAGTTCGAGCCACGGGTCCGGCGGCGCGTGCACGTCACGCAGGAGCACCTCGCGCTGGTGATCGACGGCCTCTACGGCGCCGTCAACGACCAGAGCGGCACCGCCTATCAAGCCTACCAGGACGTCGGCGGCACCGTGTCGGTCGCCGGCAAGACGGGCACAGCGCAGGTGTCGGCGCGGGTCCGCCCCGGCGATCCGACCCGCGGCGTCTGGTCGCGGCGCGCGCACGCGTGGTTCGCCGGCTTCGCGCCGGCCGACGATCCGCAGCTCGCCATCGTCGTGCTCGTCGAGCACGGCGGCGGCGGCGGCACGCAGGCCGCGCCGATCGCCATCAACGTGCTCGAGGAGTACCTCGGGGCGCGCGCCACCACCGCGAGCGCCACGCCGGCCGCGCCCGCCTCCCGGGTGGCCCACAGGTAGCCATGCAGACCATCGGCAAAGGGCTCCGAGACCAGTTCGATTGGCCGCTCTTCGTGACCGTCGCGACGATCTGCGTGATCGGCGTGGCCAACCTCTACTCCGCCACGAGCGCGGCCTCCGAGGCGCTCGCCGATCGCTACATCCAGCAGATCTACTGGCTCACGCTCGGCGCGGGCGTGGCCGTGCTCATCGTCGCGATCGACCACCGGCACTTCGAGCGCTTCGGCTACGCGGCCTACGGCGTCGGCGTCGTCGCGCTCGTGCTCGTGTTCCTCATCGCGCCCGAGATCCGCGGCTCGCAGCGCTGGATCCGGATCGGCTCGTTCTCGCTCCAGCCGAGCGAGTTCATGAAGATCGTCCTGATCATCGCGCTCGCGAAGTACCTCCACAACGACCCGAAGACCGAGGGGCGGACCCTCAAGGACCTGATCATCCCAGGGCTGATCCTGGCCCTGCCGATGGCGCTCATCCTCGCGCAGCCGGACCTCGGCACCGCGCTGATGCTCGCGTTCATCTTCGGCTCGATCATGCTCCTGACGAACCTGAAGCTGCGCTCGCTCGGCGCGCTGATCGTGACCTTCGTCAGCAGCGCGCCGCTGACCTGGACCTACCTGCTGCAGGACTACCAGCGAGGTCGGCTCACCTCCTTCCTCGACCCCGACGCCGACATCCTCGGCAGCGGCTGGCACGCCCACCAGTCGATCATCGCGATCGGCAGCGGCGGCTTCTGGGGCAAGGGCTTCATGCAGGGCACCCAGAACCAGCACCGGTTCCTGCCCGACCAGGCCACGGACTTCCCGTTCCCGGTGTGGGCCGAGGAGCAGGGCTTCCTCGGGGTCGCGCTCCTGTTCTTCCTCTACGTGTTCCTGATCCTGTGGGGCCTCAAGGTCGCGTCGCAGGCCAAGGACCGCTTCGGCGCGGTCGTCGCGGTCGGCGTGAGCGCCTTCTTCTTCTGGCACACGATCATCAACCTCGGGATGGTCAGCGGCCTCGCGCCCGTGGTCGGCGTGACGCTCCCGCTCTTCAGCTACGGCGGCTCGAGCGTCCTGACGTCGATGATGGCGATCGGCCTGCTCATGAACGTCAGCATCCGCCGCTTCAGCTTCTGAGGGCCCGCGCGTGCGCAGGACGCTTTGCATGCTGCTCCTCGGCGCGTGGCGCGTCTTCTTCGCGCTCGAGCCGTTCGAGGCCGATCTCGGCGCCGGCGTCGCCTTCGACCACCTCGGCCGGATGGTCGTCCCGACGGCGTTCCGGTACTCGGTCGGTCCGGCGCCGCTCTTCTTCGTGACGCCGTAGTCGCCCGTCCGCCGAAGGGCTGCTAAAGACGACTCGGTCGTCGACGCGGGTGGATGGGACCTCGCGCCGTCGTCGAGCGGTCGTCCCCGTTCCGGGGCGTCGCGACACCGAGGAAGCCCTCATGGCACGCAAAGCTCTCATCGGCGCGCTGCTCCTGCTCGCCTGTCCCTGCATGGCGTCGGCGCAGAGCGTCGACGACGCGCTCGCCCACTACCGCGCCGGCCGCATCGAAGAGGCCCTCGCGGCCTTCGAGCAGGTCCGCCAGAGCGCCACCGACGACCCGGCGGCGCTCGTGACGACCCACGTCTACCTCGGCGTGATCCACGCCGCGATGGGGGACGAGCCGCTCGCGCGGCGCGACTTCGCGGTGGCGCTCGCGCTCGACCCGTCGCTGAGCCCGCCGTCGGAGCTCGGGCCCGCGCAGCAGCGGATCTTCGAGGACGTCCGCCAGAGCACGCGCGCGCTGACCGTCTCCGTCGAGGCGCCCGACGCCCCCGTCGCCGGCGAGCCCGTCGCGCTGCGCGCGTCCGCGCAGAACGTGCCCGCGCACATCGTGGCGGCGCTCCGCGTCCGCGCGACGCCCGAGGACGGCGAGGCCTGGGTGACCCGCGTCGAGGGGACCGAGGCCGCGGTCACGGTGCCCGCGAGCGCGTGGAGCGGGGGGACCCGGCTCTCGCTCCTGGTGGAGGCGCTGACGACCCACGGCGGGGTGCTCGCGCGCGGTCAGCAGCCGCTCGTCGCGCGCCTGCCCGACGTCGTCGCCGCGGCGGCCGTGGACACCGCCGATCCCGCGGTCGCCACCACCGACGAGGGCGGCGGGAGCGTCGCCGAGGAGGCGTGGTTCTGGATCCTGATCGGCGCCCTCGTCGCGGGAGGGGTCGCCGCGGCGATCCTCATCCCCACGGTGGGCACGCAGGACGTCTACGATCTGGGCGCCCCTACCATCGTCCGCATGTAGGTCACGCCTTCGCGAGGTCGTCGGCGTGGGCCAGCGCGAACTGCAAGAGGGCTTGCGATCCTGCGAGCCCGAGCTTGCGGCACGTGTTGGCGCGGTGGTTCTGCACCGTCCGGAGGCTCACGTGCATCAGCGCGGCGATCTCGCGGCTCGTCTTGTGCTGCCCGACGAGCCGGAGCACGCGCCGCTCGGTGTCCGTGAGCGCCGAGACCGCGGGAGACGGGGACGCCTCGGGCGCGACCTCGATCGAGGCGCTCACGTAGGTGCCGCCGCGCGCGACGCGCCGGACGCACTCGACGATCTCCTTGGTCGCGTCGTCCTTGAGCACGTAGCCGCGCGCGCCGAGCGACAGCGCCTTGGCCGCGTAGGTCTCGTGCATCGTGAGCACCACCAGCGCGGGCGCCTGCGGCCACGTGCGCGCCTGGGCGAGGATCTCGAAGCCGTCCACGTCCGGCATGGACAGATCGATCACGGCGACGTCCGGCGCGTGCGCGCGGATCGCCTCGATCGCCTCGCGGCCGTCGGACGCCTCGGCGACCACCGCGATCCCCGCGGCCTCCTCGAGCACCGCCCGGAGCCCGTGTCGGAGCAGCGGGTGGTCGTCGGCGATGAGCACGCGCAGAGCCACCGACCGAGGGTACCCCGCGTCAGCCCAAAGGGACCCGCAAGGCGACGCGCGTGCCGTCCCCCGGCGCCGACTCGACGTCGAGCGCGCCCCCGAGCAGCCGGGCGCGCTCGTGCAAGCTCGCGGTGCCGAGCCCCGGCTCGACGTCGGCCGCGATGCCCCGGCCGTCGTCCTCGACGCGGAGCACCAGGGCGTCGGCCTCGCGGCGCAGCGCCACGATCGCGCTCGTCGCGTCGGCGTGCCGCACCACGTTGGCGAGCGCCTCCTGGAGCGCGCGATAGACGTCGATCCATCGCTCCTTCGGGAGGAGCCCGTCGACGTCCTCGACCACGATCTCGGGCTCCACCCCGGCCGCCTCGAGCGTGCGCTCGGCGACCCGACGGACCGCCTCCGCGAGGCCGAGCCGGTCGAGCTCGTGGGGGTGGAGATCGCGCGCGACCCGACGGATCTCGGCGACGCTCTCGCGCGCGAGGGCGCTGACCTCGGCGCCGTCATCGGCCGCGTCGGCCCGCGCGATCAGCACCTGCAGCTGCTGGCCGACGCCGTCGTGCAGGTCGGCCGCGATCCGGCGGCGCTCCTCTTCCTGGGCGCGCGCGGCCTTGCGCTGCATCTCGAGCGCGTCGGCCTCGGCGTCCTCCTTGGCCCGCCGCAAGACACGGATGCGCTCCGCGAGCGCGAAGGACAGCAGGAGGGCCTCCACCGCCACGCCGATCTCGAAGCCGTGCTCGGTCAGGAAGCTCTCCTCGATCTGGTCGGTCGCCCGGAGCGCGCCGAGCGCGGCCGCCGGCCCCATCGCGAGCCAGCCGGCGAGCAAGTAGCGGGACGGCGTCCAGCCCCGCCGGAGCGAGACCACGATCGGCACCGGCGCGGTGGCGATCGCGAGCAGCGACGCGACCTCGAGCGCCGCCGTCGCGATCTCGTAGGCGAACGTCGAGGCCACCGCGAGCGCGAAGTCGAGCCCCGCGACCACCCGCATCACGAGCGCCAGGCGCGGCGCGAAGGCCTGCACGTTGGCCATCTCGTGCAGGTAGAGGGTGCCGAACGCGTAGGTCAGCGACAGGAGCACGGGCCCCGCGACGTGGGCCCACCCCGGCGCGTTCGGCCAGAGGTACATCGCCCCGTGCCCCTCGAACGCGGCGGCGAAGCCCACCACCGAGAGCTGGAAGAGCACGTACGCGAGGTAGCCGCGCTCCCGCGTGGTGAAGAAGAGGAAGAGGTTGTAGAGGGCGAGCGCGAGGACGAAGGCGTAGAAGCCGCCGAGCCCGAGCGCGAGGTCGCGGGCGTGCCGATCGAAGGCCGACGCGGTCCACAACCGCAAAGGGATCTGCACCCCGCCCTCCATCTGGACGCGGGCGTGGAGCGTCACCGAGTCACCCGCGGGCACGGGGAAGACGAAGGTCGGGTGCGGCAGCGGGCGAGTGGCGAACGGGGTGCGGTCGCCGGTCTCGAGGGCCTCGAACGTCCCGTCCGGGCGCGGCCAGTACACCCGCACGTCGTCGGCCTCCGGGTGCGCGAGCTCGACCCTCCAGCCGTCCTGCTGGTCGAGGTGCTCGAGGCGGGTCCGGAGCCAGAACGCGGAGCGGGACCGCCCGAGCAGCCGCCCCTCGGGCATGGCGCCGAAGCGTGCTGACCAGGGTGGGCGCGTGACGTCCTCGATCGTCAGCGCGCCGGTCGGGTCCTCGAGCACCTCGAGCCCGTGGACCAGGCTCCGCGGGCTCTCGTCCTGCGCCTGCGCGGACGACGCCGCGAGCGCGAGCGCAGCGGCGAGCAGCGTTCTCAGGCGAGGCACCCGCCGATGAAAGCACGCGACGCGGAGGGCGCGCGAGCGCCGCTGCGGTCGCCGGTCGAGGGGCGCTATCCTGGGGCATGCCCCTCTCGACGCGGACCGCGCTCGCCCTCGTCACGCTGATCGTCGTCGGCTGCGGCGGCGAGTCGCCGAGCGACGGCGGGCTCGACGGCGCCGCCGGGACGACCGACGCGGGGAGCGGCAGCCCCGACGCGGGAGCCGACGCGAGCTGCGCGGCGGGCTCGACCCGTGAGCTCGTCGACCTCGGGCACTGCTTCGAGGCGCGGACCTGCTGCGTGGCCGCCGACTGCGGGAGCGATCGAGCCTGGCGGTGCAACGAAGAGGGCCTGTGCGAAGAGGACGGCCGAGCCTGCGGCTGCGCCGACGACCTCGACTGCCCGGGCGGCTCGTTCTGCTTCACGAACGCGGTCGTGTGCGGGGTCTGCGCGCCGACCCGTCCGCCGTGCACCACGGACGCCCCGTGCGGCGCGGGCGGGCGCTGCGCCGACGGCTACTGCGTCGACGAGACCTGCACGGGCTACCCGTCGCCCTGAGCGCGGCTTCGAAACGAAGGCGGCCCGGGTCTCGCGAACGGAGACCCAGGCCGACTTCGGAGAGGTCGAGCTAGCAGCGCCGGCCGCGGCCCGCCGGATCGGCCCAGCGACCGCTGTCCGGATCCGAGCAGCTGCGCGCGCAGTGCCGACCACCGCCACCCGGATCGGCGTACTGCCCTCCGTCGCTGTCGGTGCAGCCGCCACGACGCGGCCTCGGGCGAACCCGCGCGCCACCCCCGCATCGACGGCCTTGTCCGGCCCGGTCCGCGAAGCGACCGCTGTCCGGATCGGAGCAGCCGGCCGAACGACGGCAGCGTCGGCCGCGTCCCCCCGGATCCGCGAAGCGACCACCGTCGCTGTCCGTACACTGCGCCTCGGCCTCGGAGACGTTCATCCCCAGGACGCCAGCGGCCGCGGCGACCGAGGCCCCGAGGATCCCCATGGTGGAGCGGCGGCCGAGGCCCCGCTCCGTCTCGATGTCACTCTCTTCGAGGGTCTTCTTCACTTCACTCATCCTCCGCTCCCCCATCTCCTACGCGGGGCCGCTCCCATAGTGCCCCGAGGCACGCCTCGGCGTTGGACTCTGAAACCGGTCTGTTATTCAGACGTCGGCGAGCGTACCAAATTTGCGCGCGTGTTAGGTTCTCGCCGTGAGCACGACGAAAGTGGGCGTAGTCCAGATGACCTCGACCGAGGACGTCGAGGCCAACCTCTCCACCACGGAGCGCTGCGTGGGGATGGCCGCGGAGGACGGCGCGAAGCTCGTCCTCGTGCCCGAGTGCTTCGCGTACCTCGGCCCGGAGCAGGGGAAGCTCGAGCTCGCCGAGTCGCTCCCCGAGGGCGGCCCGATCCTGGCGCGGATGCAGGCTCTGGCGCGCGATCGGGGGGTGGACCTCGTCCTCGGCGGGTTCTGGGAGCGCAGCGACGACCCGAAGAAGGTCAAGAACGCCTGCGTCCACCTCGACGCCACCGGCGCGGTGCGGGCCGTGTACAGGAAGATCCACCTCTTCGACGTGGACCTCCCCGACGGCACGAAGCTGATGGAGTCCGACACGGTGGAGCCCGGGAGCGAGCCCGTCGTCACCGACGCGCCCTTCGGCACCCTCGGCCTCAGCGTCTGCTACGACCTCCGCTTCCCCGAGCTCTACCGGCGGCTCGTGGACGCCGGCGCCATCGCCCTCGCGATCCCGGCCGCGTTCACCCTGACCACGGGCAAGGATCACTGGCACGTGCTCCTGCGCGCCCGGGCGATCGAGGCGCAGTCCTACGTGCTCGCCGCGGCGCAGACGGGCCACCACTTCGGCCGCCGCTTCAGCTACGGACACGCGCTGATCGCCGATCCCTGGGGCACCGTCCTCGCGGAGCACGGCGAGGGCGAGGGCGCGGTGGTCGCCCGGATCGACCCCGAGGTCGTGACCCGGGTCCGCCGAGGCCTCCCGAGCCTGAAACACCGCGTTCTGCGGTAGCAGGCTGCCCAGGAGCAGCCTGCTTCCGTGCCGCGCGCGAAGCGCGCATGCCCGTGCCCGTGCCCGTGCCCGGACCGTTCCCGTCAACCGTTCCCGAAGAAGGCGCGTGATTTCGGGAACGGGGAAGGGGCACGGGCGGGCAAGGGCACGGGCACGGGCACGGGCACGAAGCAGGCTCCGAGAACGGTCCCTTCGGGACCATTTTCAGCAGCCTGCGCTAGGGATCAGCCGAGGCGGGCGCGGAGCGGGGCGTAGCCCTCGAGCTCGCGGACGGCGGCGAGGTCGTCGTCCGCCTCGAGGTGCGCGACGTCGTCGTAGCCGGCGTCCACGGCGCGGGCGAGCCAGGCGAGGCCGTCGCTCGCGCGGCCGCCCCGGGCATGCGAGCACGCGGCGTTGTAGGCGTCCTCGGCGTGTCCGAACCGCTCGAAGAGGCGCTCCCCGAGCTCGGCGGCGGCGTCGAAGGCGCCCGCGGTGAACACGATCGAGTCGATGAAGGCGCCGGCGTCGCGGTCGTCGGCGATCGCGTCGAGCGCGTCGTCCATCGCCCCGAGCGTCACGTGCGCCCAGCCCTCGATCCGGCGACGGGCCTCGACCTCGTCCATCTCGCGCGCCGCCGCGAGCGCGTCGCGGGGTCGGTCGTTTCGAGCGGCCACGAGCGCGGCGAGGATGGGGGACGGGTCGTGGGTCGGGCGCATGCCGGTGACCGCCGCCTGGGCCGAGCGAGGGTCGCCGCCGAGCAGGTAGGCCCAGGCCGCGAGCTCGAGGGCCATCGCGCGCTGCGAGGGGGAGCCGCACTTGGGGGCGACCTGCTCGAAGAGGCGCGTGGCCTCCGGCTTCCACTCCGGCGCCGCGGCGCGAAAGAGCACCGCCTGCGTCAGCGCGAGCGGGGTCGAGCGCTCGAGCATCGCGCGGACCTCGACGATCGCCTGCATGGGGTCGGCCGATCGGGTGACCGCCTTGGGCTTCGCGCCGGGGGGCGCGCGCAGGGTCTGGACCCCGAGCATGACCGAGATGCCGCACAGGAAGATCGGCCACCAGAAGCCGGGGACGAACAGGTACAGGAGCGCGGCCAGCCCGACGCCCGTGACGATCGTGATGATCGCGGTGGGCTTGAGCCCCTTGCCGTTGGTCACGAGGTCGAGCAGCCCGTGGAGCGCGTGGCCGCCGTCCCAGGGCAGCATCGGGACGAGGTTGCAGGCGCCCCAGAACACGTTGACCGCGACCATCATCTCGAGGAGCTGCTTCACCGCCCAGTGCTGGCCGGGGCCGAGCACGCGCTGGATCCCGAACACCAGCCCGCCGAGCAGGAAGCCGAAGATCGGCCCGGCCAGCGAGACCACGATGCGGGTGGTCGCGCTCGGCCGCGCGGGGCCCTTCCCCCAGGACGTCGCGCCGCCCATCCCGTGCAGGACGATGAACGGCGCGTAGCCGTAGCGGCGCATCGCGAAGGCGTGACCGAGCTCGTGCCAGAGGATGGACACGAACAGGACCGAGACCCAGATCGCCACGCGGATCCCGACCTCGGCGCTCCACGTCTCCCCGAGCCCCGAGAGCCCGAACAGGAGCGAGACCACCCAGAAGAACGGATGAATTCGCACCGGGAAGCCGAACAGGCCAAAGTGCGCTCGAGGTGCGTCGGTCTCACTCACCGCCCCGGAAGGATAGAAAACGGTGGAAGAGATTCGAGGCGAAATCGGTATACTGCCGCGGCCGCCCTTGCTGCATCCGCGTGCATCAGACGGAGAACTCATGAAGAAGCTGGCACTCACTCTCATCCTCTCGTTCGCGATGGCCGTCGGGTTCAGCGCGTGCTCCAGCCCGGAGCCCGTCGATCAGACCCAGCAGGGCGAGCTGACGGATAGCGACCCGCGCGTGCCCGACGACGACTCCCCGTACGACGAGTACACGCTCGAGGCCGGCGAGGGCTGGACCATCACGGGCGACCTGACGAGCGAGGCGTTCGACACCTACCTCTGGCTCATCGGGCCGGACGGGTCGTCGCTCGTCCAGGACGACGACGGCGGCGAGAACACCAACAGCCGCTTCAGCTACACGACCACCGCCAGCGGCACCTACACGCTGCGCGCGAACAGCTACGACGGCGCGGGCCGCGGGGCGTACACGCTCCACTACACGGCCAACCCCGGCAACTGAAGCAGGGGCGCCCGACGACGAGAGCCTGCCTCCCTCGGGAAGCAGGCTCTTCGTGCGTCTGGGGCTCGCCGGTGGGGGGCCGTCAGGTGACCAGGGTCAGGGTCGGCCGGGGCGCGAGCCCGGAGAGGTGGCCGCTCTCCTCGGCCACGTAGACCCAGCCGCGCTCGTCGACGCGGGTCCAGTCCGGCACGAGCTCCGACGGCAGGGGCTCGCCGATCGAGGTCCCGTCGTGCGGCCGCAGCACGTGGACCGAGGCCGACGGGACGAAGAGCGCTCCGCCGCGGAGCACCGGCTCGAGGCGACGCGGGACGTCGTCCGCGACAGGGTGGGCGAGGTGCCGCTGCCAACGCTCGCGCCCGTCCTCGAGATCGAGCGCGACCACGTTGCCGGCCGGCGCGTTCACGATCAGGTGCTGATCGACGACGAGCGACGCCGCCCCGAGGGAGATCCCCGGGTCCCGGGTCATCCAGCGCAGCCGCCCGTCGCGCGGGTCGAAGGCCGCGAGCATCGAGTCGCGGGGCCCCCCGAGCGCGAGCGCCGCAGCGTCGCCCGCGGTGATCGGCTCGCTCGCCGGGCCCGTCTCGAGGCGCTGCCGCCAGAGCGCGCGCCCGCTGAACAGATCCACGCCGAAGAGCGTGCCGTGGTCTCCGCCGACCTCGCCGCTGACCGCGAGCACGACGTCCCCGCTCACCGCCGGGCGCAGGTCGAAGCGCTCGCCGTCCGCCGCGAGCCGCCACAGCAGCTCGCCCGTGACCACGTCGATCGCGGTGACCGCGCCGTCGCCGTTGGTCACCAGCAGGATCCGCCCGGCGCGGCGGAGCCCGAACGTGCCGACGCCCTCGCCCGCGTGACGCCAGCGCAGCTCGCCGGTGCGCAGGTCCACCGCGACGAGCCCGGCGCGACCCTCGGCGAGGATCACCACCGGCGGCGCGTCGCCTCCCGTCGCGAGCACGCCGCAGGGCGGACCGCCGGTCCGGGGCGCGACGCGCGCGGTCGCGAACGTCTCGCCGTCGTCGATGTCGCAGAGCGCGACCCGGCCGTCCCCGGCCACCCGCACGAGCACCGTCCCCGTCATGAACGAGGCGCTCGCGGGCTGGGCGTGGCCCCAGATCATCCGCCCCTCCTCGCGATCGAGCGCGATGGTGTGCTGGGGCGTGGCGACGACGAGGCGATCGCCGCAGAGGAACGTGGACGCCGCGTCGAGGCCCTCGACCTCGACCTCCCAGCGGACGTCGAAGCGGAGCGCGCGCGGCGCCGGGCCGATGGTGAGGGGCCCCTCCTCGCTGAGCGCGGCGCGGCACGCGAGGCGCAGCCGCTCCGGGTCGTCGTGGACCAGCGACTGCGGGCGCTCGGGGCGCACCCGCGCGCGGCGGCGGAGCGCGCGGACCTCCTCGCGCAGCGAGCTCACGCGCAGGTTCCGCGCCTGCGAGCGATCGACCGACACGAGGGCGTGGAGCACGTCCGACGCGAGCCGCAGGATCGGCAGCGCCGCCTCCTCGACGGTGAGCTCGGGGATCGAGACCTGCGCGGTGTCCCGCGAGCCCAGCGTGAGCTGGACCGGGCGCTCGCCGCCCCGCGCCACGCGGACGCCGACGGTGAAGGAGCCCGCGCGCAGCCGCACGTTGGCCGGCCGGCCGCGCTCGTGGGCCTCGAGGAGCGAGCGGACCGCCGCGACCATCCGCGAGATCGCGAGCATGATCGGCCCGCGCAGGAGCGGGATCCGGCGATCGCGCGCCCAGACCCAGAGCACGCCGTCGAAGAGGAGCGCGTGGACATCCGAGTGCATCGCGGTCTGGCGCGGGGGATCCGCGACGGGGGCGATCGAGGCTTCGAAGCCGAACGCGAGCGGGACCTCCGCGGGCGGGCGGTCGAGCGCGCCGCCTCGCTTGAGGACCGGGGGCGCCGGCTCGCGGACCGGTCGGATCTCCGCCTGGAGCGCGCGCTCCGCGAGGCGCGACACGAGCTGGCGCGAGGTCGGGTCCGAGTCGCGCGACGCCAGGTCCGTCGCCGCCGCAGCCGCGTGCTCGAGGAGCGCCCGCAGAGGGAGCGCTCGATCGAGGACCCGGACGTCGGGCGCTCCGTCGGAGACGTAGTAGCTCACCAGCGCGTCGGTCCCGCGCCGCATGAGGACCAGCTCGGCCGGCGACACCGCGAGCGGCAGGATGGACTTCTTTCGGGTCCCCTCCGCGAGCGCGAGCGCGGCGCTCAGGATGTCCGCGACCGAGGGGATCGGGACGTCGGCGTGGGGACCGAGCAACAGCTCGCCCAGGGTGGTGACGAGCTCCACGGGGGCCCTCCGCTTGGAGGGGAACGGCTCGGTCGAAGCGATCGACGGACGGATCGGGATCACGCTCATCAGCGACGCATCCTCCTCAAGACGGCGGGGGTGAATCGCCGTGTCTGGACGATGTGAATCGTAGAAAGTGATCCCGAGTGATCTCCAATTTGCGGTTTGGTTGACCCGACCTGGGAAGAATGGATCCGGTGACGATGCGCTTCGTTCTGGCGGTGGCCGCGGTGATCGTTCGAGACGACCGCGTGCTCGCGATGCGGCGGTCCTCGGCGAAGGACGCGGGCGCGGGGCTGTGGGAGACGGTGAGCGGCCGCGTGGAGGCCGACGAAGCCCCGCTCGACGCGATCGCGCGGGAGGTGCGAGAGGAGACGGGGCTGGTCGTCGCGATCGACCCGCGGCCCATCGACGCGTACACCGCGCGGCGGGGCGACGCGCCGATGGCGGTGGTGGTCTACCGGGCGGCCCACGTGTCCGGCGAGGTGGTCCGCTCGGACGAGCACGACGACCACGCGTGGTGGACCGCCGCCGAGTTTCGCTCGCAAAGCACGTTGACGCGCCTCGCCGACGCGATCGACGCCGCGCTCACCACTCCCGGAGCTTGGCCGGGAGCCCCGAGCGGCGTGGCGTCGGCGCCCGGCGGAGCGCGATCGTGACCGAGCGATCGCGGTCGCCGCGGAGCGCGCGCGTCTCGGGGCGGTAGCCCGGGGCGCGCACCACGAGCTCGTGCTCGGTGGCGTCGGCGGGGAGCTCGAGGGGCGGCTGCACCTCGACGCCGTCGAGGGTCAGCGTCGCGGAGGGGGGCGCGACCGCGACGGGGATCTCGACGGTGGTCGACGCGGCCTCGGGCGGCGGCGGCGTGGGCGCGGGGGTGAGCTCGGGCTCGGGCTCCGTCGACGCGACGGGCGGCTCGGGCGGCGGCGGCGCGGGCGGCTCGGGCGCGGTGCGCGCGAGGATCGCGAGGACGACCCCGAGGAAGGGGATCGTGAGCGCCGCGATCCCGATCGCGACGAGCAGCGGCAGCCGCCGCGAGGGCCGCGGCGCGTCGGCGCGCGTGACCCGGCTCGTGCGCGCCCCCGTCGGGGACGCGTGGCGGCCGAGGCGCAGCGCGCTCGTGTCGCCGCCGATGCCGCGCAGGATCCCGGCGACCTCCTCGGCGGCCTGGGGTCGATGGCCGGGGTCCTTCTCGAGCAGCGCCGCGACGAGGCGCTCGAACGCCTCGGGGAGGATGGCGTCGGGCTGGACCTCGGCGATCGTCGGGGGCGCGTCGCGCAGGTGCATCGTGCAGAGCGCGCTCGCGACCGGGTCGTAGAAGGGCAGCCGGCCCGCGACCATCTCGAACAGGATCACCCCGAGCGCATACAGATCGGCGCCGGGGCCGACGTGGGTGCCCTCCACCGCCTCCGGGCTGATGTAGGCGGGCGTCCCGAGGATCACGTCGGGGCTCGTCTCGTCCACGCGGTCCGACCGACCGTCGAGCGCGAGCACCCGCGCGATCCCGAAGTCGATCACCTTCACCCCGCCCTCGGCGAGGACGAGCACGTTGCCCGGCTTGAGGTCGCGATGGACGACCTCGGCGGCGTGGGCCGCGGCGAGCGCCTCGGCGATGTCGGCGCCGATCGCCGCGGCCTGCGACGCGGAGAGCGGCCCCTCCGCCGCCAGGATCGCGTCGAGGGGCTGCCCGTCGAGCAGCTCCATCACGAGGTACTCGCAGTCGACCGCCTCGTCGTGCCCGTAGTCGTGGATCGCGGAGACGAAGCGGCTCGAGATCCGGCTCGCCGCCGCGGCCTCGGCGCGGAAGCGATCCGAGGCGCGGGCGCTGTCGAGGTGCAGGATCTTCAGGGCCACGCGGCGGTCGATGCGCTCGTCGCGCGCGGCGTAGACGCTGCCCATGCCGCCCTGCCCGACGAGGCCCTCGAGGACGAAGCGCCCGCCGACGCGCGTGCCCGGCGCGAGGCGGCGCACCTCGTCGGGCGTGACGGCCGGAGCCGCGCTCACGGGATGATCACTCCGGAGGGGACCGGGCCGATGGAGAGCACCTCGCCGGTCGTGCCGCCGTCGGGCGAGGGCTGGAGCTCGGCCGCGAGCACCCCGACGAGCACGCCGATCGCGACCGCGCCGACGACGCCACCGAGGATCCCCCAGAACGCCGGCTCCTCGACCAAGCAGCTGGTGGGGGGCGCGGGGGGCCCGAGGAGCAAGCGCACGCGCTCGTTCCAGTCGAGCGCGACGTGGCGGTCGACCGGATCGACGCCGGGCTCGACGACGCGGATGGCGTGGCGGCCGGCGTCGACGTCGAGCGACGCCCGGCCCGCGCCGACGTCGCGGCCGTCGACGAGGATCCTCGCCGCGGGGCGCTCGAGCAGCTCGACCTCGAGGCGCGCGGGGCGCCGGGTGGAGACGAGCGCGACCGCGCGCCGCTGCTCGGAGCCGGGCGCCGCGGCGATCTCGAGCAGCATCGGGTCGTGGTGCGCGTGGCTGATGTGCACGACGTGAGGGCCGGGGTTCACCGAGAGGGTGCGCGTCCCCGCGCCGCCGACGGGGGTGCCGTCGACCACGACGTAGGCGTCGGCGGGCTCGACCTCGATGACGATCGTGGCGATCGCCTCGCGCGCGTGGGCGAGCATCCGGCTCGCGTCGGCGAGGCTCGCGGGATCCTCGGCGGGATCCGCGCTCCGCTCGAAGCGCTCGAGCGTCGCGATCGCCTCGACGTAGCGCTCGAGGGCGTAGAAGCAGAGCGCGAGGTTGAAGACCGTCGAGGGGCGATCGACGAGCTCGAGGGACTCCTCGAACGCAACGACCGCCTCGCTGAAGCGCCGCGCCTCGGCCAGCTCGTGACCGCGCTCGAAGAGCAGCCGCGCCTCGGCGGCGGTCGGATCCGGCGCGGGATCCGTCGCCTGCGCGGACGCGAGCGTTGGCGTCGCGAGGAGCAAGAGCGCGACGGCTAGATTCCGCACTGGCCCTCGGCGTCGCAGACGCGACCGTCTCCGCAGTCGGCGCCCGCGGGCAGCGTCTCGGTGATCGCGCAGCCGGGGGCGTCCACGTCGCACTGCACGACGCCGATCCGGCACGGGCTCTCCGGGTCCGCGCAGGGCGCCCCGCAGCCTCCGTCGGTCATCGGCTCCGGGCCGGCGTCCGGGAGCGGGTCGGTGCCGTCGAAGAGGGATGACGGCGCGCCGCCGCCCCGCGGGAGGCTCCCGGGATCGACGAACCGCTCTTCGCAAACCCCGTGGACACAGCGCATGCCGTGATCCGCGCACGACGGCTCGACCCTGCAGGCGCGCGCGAGCGGGATCTCCACGCGCAAGGTCTGCCCCTGCACGAAGCGGGTCTGCACGTCGTAGGCGACGAGCGTGGCGCCCTCGGCGTCCATCGCGGCGGCGCGGATCGACACCTCCTCGACGGCCTCGTCGGCGGGGACGACGGCGAAGGAGAACGGGAGGCCGGTGGCGGCGACGTCGAAGCGTCGGCCCGTGCTGAGCAGCCCCGAGGACGCGCTCACGTCGACGAAGGCGAGCGGGCCGCCGAGGTCCGAGTCGACGATGACGAGCAGCTGCGTCGGTCCATCACACGCGACGAGCGCGAGCGCGCAGACGCCGAGTAGCCCCCTCCTCAGCATGACGGGCATCATATCGTGGTCGAAGCGGCAGTTTCCAGCGCGTCGATCGCCGCGAGGTAGCTCGCGTCGTCGTGCTCTCGAGCGACGTGCGCGCGGCCGCGGAGCCCGAGCGCGCGCGCCGCGTCGCGCGCCTCGAGCGTGATCAGCGCGGCCGCCGCGAGCGCCTCCGGGTCGTCGTCTCGGACCACCGTCGCCGCGTCACCGAGCTCGATCCCGGCCGTGGCGCGCCGGACCGCGACCGTCGGGACGCCGCGCGAGAGGGCGTCGAGGAGCTTCATCGGGAGGCCGCCCGGCGCCCCCCGCGGGACCCACGCGAGGTCCGCGGCGGCGTGGGCCGCGCGCCGGTCGGGCTCGTCCGCGAGACCGACGAAGCGGGCCCGCGCGCCCGCGCCGCTCGG
>JACKEC010000029.1 GCA_020633195.1 Sandaracinaceae bacterium
ATTGTCCAGGGTCGTCTGGACGACCTCTTGATCGTCCCAGCGCCTCAGCTCGACGTGGGTCTTCACGACGAGGCCGCTCGGGGCCTCGGCGGTCACCGCGATCGAGGCGTGGTCGCCCCTCGGGCCGATCATCCCGCCCACGGGCGCCGCGAGGAGCGCGGCGACGTCGCTCTTGGAGGCGAGGCCGAGCGAAATCGCGCGGAGCAAGGTGCTCTTGCAAGTCCCGTTGCGGCCGATGACGACCGTGTGCCGCCGTGGCCGCTCGGGGGCGTCGCCGAACGACAGGTCGAGCGATTCCAAGGCGCGGATGTTCGAGAGCTTCACGCGCCGGAGGTAGAGGGGCTCCTCGCTTCGCATGGGGCGTAGAGAACCACGCCAGCCGTTCGCCAGCCAGCGCGGAGCGGCTCGAGACCCGCGAACGGCTACGGGCCGGAGGAGAACGCGGCGACGGTGCAGGTCGAGTCGGGGAAGGCCGTGTCGTAGTGACCGGTCAGGACGACGTAGCTGCCGGAGTCGGGGCACGTGAACACGGTCTGCGAGCAGGAGTCCGCGTCGGTGCAGCCCGACTCGTCGTTGACGGCGATGGCGTCGCGCGCGTTGCACTCGGTGGGGTCGTCGGTCGGGCAGATGCGCATGACGGTGTCGCCGGTGCAGAGGCCGGCGCCGCAGGCGGCGGAGCAGCCGACGGTCATGGTCGCGCCCGGGGTGCAGGTGCGCATGCTCTCGCGGGTCCAGCCGCAGTCGCGGTCGGGGCCGGTGCGGGGGCGGTCGCACGGCGCGGTCACGTCCATGACGACGTCCTCGGGGATCGTGACGGTGACGTCGGTGGAGTTGTCGTCGTAGTTGGACTCGAGCAGCGCGTGCGCGGTGTTGAGCTCGATGTGCAGGGTGTAGTCGCCCGGGGTCACGTCGGTGACGTCGACCCACTGGCAGTCGAGGTCCGAGCCGTAGACGTCCTGGAAGCCGGTCTGGATGCCCTGGTTGTCGCAGTCGTAGACGACGCCGCGCTCGTCCTCCTCGGGGTAGCGGTAGAAGTCGAGGAGGCAGAACGCCTGCTTGTGACCGGTGGCCGCCACGCTGCCGTCGCCGGCGCGCAGCTCGTACTCGGCGTACCCGTTGAAGTGGTAGTGCATGTGGCACTCCGAGTAGACGAAGTAGGGGACCGAGTCGTCGGGGACCCCGAGGAAGAGGTCCGCGTCGCCCGTGTTCGGCGTCCACGTCGAGAAGCGCAGCAGGCGGCGCCAGCCCGGCGCGGCGACGCAGCCCTCGGCGATCGCGCAGTCGTCCTCGGGGAAGTAGCGCCACTCCACGGCGTCGGCGATCCGGTCGGCGTCGACCCAGATGTTCGCGGCCGGGCAGGCGCCGTCCTCGGTCCGCGCGACGCAGCTGAAGGAGCCGCCGACGGGGGCGCAGCACTCGGTCGC
Organism: Sandaracinaceae bacterium; assembly: GCA_020633195.1. Taxonomy (GTDB): domain Bacteria; phylum Myxococcota_A; class Polyangia; order Polyangiales; family Sandaracinaceae; genus JACKEC01. The sequence goes on from JACKEC010000029.1 coordinate 1,425, forward strand.
GGCGCAGCCGGGGTCGCAGCGATCGGTCCAGTCGCCGTCGCACTCGATGCCGTCGGTCGGGTTGCAGCCCGGCCCGCTCCACGGCGGGCCCGCGTCGACCCCCGCGTCGGAGCCGGAGTCCGCGATCGCCGCGTCCATGCCGCCGCCGTCGACGGCGGGGGGCGCGGAGTCACAGCCGATCAGGCACAGCGCGAGCACGAGGAGGGGGCGCGAGGCGTACATCCGGCGAACGCTAGCCCGAGTCGGGCCGGGGCGCCGGTCCCATCGGAGACGGACCGGCTCCCGCAGCCACCCTCGCGGAGATCAGGTATCGGACCGATCGCAGCGGACGTAGAACTCCCCCTTCGGAGCCGCCCCGGCTCGCACGGCCGTCCGGATGCGGAGCGCGTCGCGCGTGCGGGTGGTCGAGGACTTGGCGGGCTGGCTCGTGATGGGCGTCTTCATGGTGGTTCCTTCTTCTTCCTGTTGGGGGGAGCGTCTCGCTCCCGGTTCGTTGGCTCGCAGAAGAACCTGAGTCGCCGTGGCGGTCGGCGCGCGGCCCGACGCGCCAAGGCGCGTGCACGACGCGCCTCCGCTATTCTGGGCGCGTGAAAGCCCGCGCGAGCGTCCTCGCCTCCCTCTTCCTCCTCGGCGCGTCCCCCGCGTCGGCGCAGCTCGTCTTCGACGGCGAAGTGACGCTCGACGACGGCGTCGCGTTCTCGTTCGTGTCGTTCGACGTCCCGGAGGGGACGGTCGAGATCGAGGTCCGGCACGACGACATGTCGGCCGCCAACACGCTCGACTTCGGCCTCCTCGATCCCGACGGCGGCTTCCGGGGGTGGGGCGGCGGCAACTCGGAGCCCGCCATCGTCGGCGTGGACGCGGCGTCGCGGAGCTACCGGCCGGGGCCGATCCCGACGGGGACGTGGCGGGTCGTGATCGGCGAGGCGGCCGTCCCGGAGCCGCCGGGCCGCTACCACGTGGAGGTCGACCTGCGGACCACCGCGACGCTCCCGGCGGCGACGGATCGGACCCCGTACGCGCCGGTCCCCGCGCTCTCGACGGGGCTCCGCTGGTACGCCGGGGACTTCCACGTCCACTCGCGCGAGAGCGGAGACGCGCAGCCGACCCTCGACGCGATCGCGACGTTCGCGCGCGGCCGCGGCCTCGACTTCGTGGAGCTGTCCGACCACAACACCGACTCGCAGGTCGACCTCGTCGTCGACGCGCAGGCCCGCCACCCGGCGCTGCTGTTCGTGCCCGGGGTCGAGTACACGACCTACCAGGGCCACGCGAACGGCGTCGGGGTCACGAGCTACGTGAACCACCTCCTCGGGGTCGACGGCTTCACCATCGACGACGCGGTGGACGCGATCCACGCGCAGGGCGCGCTCTTCTCGATCAACCACGCGCGGCTCGCGCTCGGCGATCGGTGCATCGGCTGCGCGTGGGAGCACGACGTGGCCGCCGACCGCGTCGACGCCCTCGAGATCGGGACGGGCGGCTGGGAGGAGACCTCGCACCTGTTCACCCCGCAGGTGATCCAGCTCTGGGACGAGATGCTCGCGACCGGCGCGCACGTCGCGGCGATCGGGGGCAGCGACGATCACCTCGCGGGCGAGGGCGGCGGCGGATTCTACAGCCCCATCGGCAACCCGGTGACGATGGTCCAGGCCGAGGCGCTGAGCGTCGACGCGATCCTCGAGGCGGTGCGCGCGGGGCGCACCGTGGTGCGCCTCCAAGGCCCGGACGACCCGATGCTCGAGCTCGTCGCGCGCGACGCGAGCGGCGCCGACGTCTCGCTCGGCGGCACCGTCGGGACGACCACGCTCACGCTCCGCGCGACGGTGACCGGCGGGATGGGGAGCTCGGTGCGGTTCGTTCGCAACGGCGCGCCGCTCGACGCCGTCCTCGTCGACGCCGACCCCTTCGAGACCACGCTCGACGTGGACGCCCCGTACGGCGACGCGGAGGATCGCTGGCGCGCCGAGGTCGTGCGCGCGCGCGACCTGCGGGTGGTGACGAGCCACCTCTACGTGACGCCGCAGCCGGGCTCGCCGCCCGACGCGGGCCCGACGCCGTCGGACGCGGGCGGCGCCGGCGACGCCGGCTCGGGCCCGGGCGTCTCCGGCGGTGGCTGTGGCTGCCGCTTGCGAGGCGAGCCCGCGAGCCCGCTCGCGCCGTGGGCCCTCGGGCTGGCGATCGCGCTCCTCTCGCGACGCCGGCGCGGTGCTTAGGGCGAGCGGCTAACCGAGGACGAGCACGAGCGTCTGCGACGGCGCGACCTGCGTCCCCACCGGGACGTTCGGCGACACGCCGTTGCTCGAGACCATGTCGAGGTTGCGGACGACCGGCGAGCCCTCGACGCGGAGCTTCATCGACGACTGGGTCCGGCCGCACGGGCCGCCGAACATCCCGCTCGACACGCCTCCGCCCACGCCCGGCTCGTCGCCCTGCGTGCGCATGACCTTGCTCTTCACCGTCAGGACGTTCTTGTTGAGGACCTTCACGCGAAGCGAGCAGGTCGGCGCGAGCGCGGTCGCGCACTGCCCGATCGACGGGTAGGGCACCGGCACGGGGTTGGGCGCCGGCGGCGCGGGGGTGAGGCAGACGTTGGGGAACGCCTGCGTGGTGCCGGCCATGTTGGTGGAGAGGTGCATCAGCCCAGCTCGATCTTGTCGCCCATGAGCGCCAGCTCTTCCTCGGCTTTGATGGTCGCGCGGCCGCCGAGGACGCTGAAGACGCCCTCGGCGATCATGCGGATGCGACCCGCGCGCGTCTGCGTGACGCCCTCGGTCTCGCGGAACACGTCCTTCGCGCGCTCGATGATCTGACCCGCGGTGACCTCGACCGCGTCGACGGCGTGGCGCGCGCGGCCGATCGCGGTCTCCACCGTCTCGGCGCCGAGGATCGCCTCGCGGACCGACCAGCTCGCCTCGCCGGCGCGGGCCTCGAAGCGGCTCGCCTCGAGGCGGGTCCGGGCGCCGTCCATCTCGAGGTGATCCTCGCCCCGCGCGATCCGGACCGAGTCCTCGCCCTCGATGGTCACGGCGCGACCGGAGAGCCGGAGATCGTCGGCTCGGAACCGCAGCTCCTCGGCGACGACGGTGCTGCGGCCCGTCGCCGCGTCGTGGACGAAGAGCACGCGCCCGCGCGGATCGCGGACCACGAGCGCGTCGTCGTCGACCTCCGCCGTGACGCCGTCCCGGGTCGCCGGCGCCGCCCGGAGCGGGCCGATCACCCCGAGGACCCAGGCGGCGTCGCGACCCATCAGGACGACGACGCGATCGCCCACCGCGGGCACCCAGGGCCCGACGGTCGCCACGGTGGCGCGGACGGATCCGTGCTCGGCGCTGACGCGGACGGCGCGGGGGCCGTCGACGGCGACGACCCGGGCCTCGACGGGCTCGGGCAGCGCCGCGGCGGCGCGTTCGGCGAGGTGCTCGGTCATGTGGTCTCTCCGGTGATCACGAAGTCCTCCGCGCGGGCGCGGCGCTCGTCGGTGTGGGTGGCCCCGGTGGTGTCGGCGTCCGTCCAGAGCGTCGCCTGCGTGGTGGCGCGGTGAAAGTCCGCGCCGCGCAGGTTGGCGCGCGAGAAGTCGGCGGCGTCGAGCTGCGTGTGCGCGAGCCGGGCGTACTCGAGGGTGGCGCCGGTGAGGTCCGCGGCGCGAAGGTCCGCCCCCTCGAAGAACGCGCGATCGAGCCGCGAGCCGGCGAACGTCGCCTTCACCGCGGTCGCCTTCGGGTACTGGCTGTCGCGCAGATCCGCGCCGGCGAGCTCGGCCGCGTCGAGCTTGGCCTCGACGAAGATCGCGTTGCGCAGCGTGGCGCCCCCGAGGCGCGCGCCCTCGAGCGAGGCGCCGAGGAAGCTCGCGCCCGTCGCGTCGACGCTGCGCAGGTCGGCCTCCGAGAGGTCGGACTTCGACAAGTCGGCGTGCACGAGCCGCGTCCCGCGGAGGTCCACGCGCGCGATCTTCACGCGGGCCATCGAGGCCCGCTCGAGGTTGGTTCGGGCGAAGGTGCAGCGGGTCAGATCGCAGTCGTCGAGGTCGGCCCCGAGCAGGACCGCGCCGGTGAAGTCCGCCGCGCCGACGGTCGCGCGCCGGAGCTTGATCTTCTCCATCCGGGCGCCGGCGAAGGTCACGTCGTCGAGCGCCGCGCGGTTGAGGTCGGCGCCCGTGAGGTCCGCCTCGGCGAAGCGCGCGCCCTTCAGGGTCGCGCCGACGAAGGTGGCGTCCCGCGCGATGACGCGGCTGAAGTCCGCGCCCGAGAGGTCCGCGCCCGAGAAGTCGCACCTCGACAGATCGCGCCCCGCGAAGATCGCTCCGGGCATCTTGCAGCGCACGAAGGTCATCGACGCCAAGCCGTCGAGATCGACCCGCGCGTCGGTGAGATCCGTCGAGAGGAACACCGCGCCTCGCACCGCCGCGCCGCGCAGGTCCGCCTCGGCGAAGACCGCCTCCGCGAGGTTCGCGCGCTCGAGGTCGGCGCGGCTGAGCTTGGCGGCGCGGAGGCTCGCCTTGCCGAGGTCCGCCTGCGTCAGGGTCGCGCCCTCGAGGTTGGCGCCGTCGAGCTCGGCCTCGAAGAGCGTCGCCCCCGCGAACGAGGCCCCGCGCAGATCGGCCGCTCGGAGATCCGCCTTCGTCAGGTCGGCGCCGTCGAAGACCATCCCGACGAGCTTCGTGTGAACGAGCGCGACCTCGCGGAGCCGCGCGCGCGTGTAGTCGGTCGGCAGCGCCGCGAGCGCGCTGAGGTCGACGTCCGTCAGCCTCGCGTCGGTGAGCTGGGCGCCCCCGAGATCGGCCCCGTCGAGCTTCGTCCTCTGGAGCGACGCGCGCGCGAAGCTCACGCCCGGAGCCTTGGCCTTCCCGAGGTCGACGTCGTGGAGGATGGTGTCCTCGAGCGTCGCCCCCGTGAGATCCGCGAGGCGCAGCTGACTGCCCTCGAGGTTCGACCCGCTGAAGTCGGCCGGCCCGAGGCGCACCCCGTTGAGCTTCACGCGCAGGAGCTTCGTGCGGCGGAAGCTCGCCGCCTCGAGCCGGAGCGAGGACAGGTCGACCTCCATCGCGACGACGCCGTCGAGGCAGGCCCCGCTCGCGTCCGCGGCGTCGTCTCCGAACGCGCTCTCGAAGGGACCGAAGATCTTCGCGCCGGTCAGGTCGGCGCGCCGCAGATCCACGCGCGTGAGCGAGACGCCTCGCATCCTCGTGTCCACGAGGCGTGCTTGCTGGAGGCGCACGTCCACGAGGTCGACGTGGTCCCAGATCGTCTCGGAGAGGTCGGCTCCGGAGAGGTCGAGCCCCTCGAGGCGCAGGCCGTGGAAGAGCCCGCCGGTCTCCTCGCGGATGGTCGCGAGCTCCTCCGCGCTCCCGACGACGCGGAGCTCTTCGGGGCGGCCCGGGTCCTCGGCGGCCTCCGCCACCTGAGCCTTCATGAGCTCGAGGATCTCTTCGCGGGTCATCGCGACTCCCAGTAGGTGCCGTCGACGTTGGCGCCGGCCGTGCGCGCGCCCTCCCCGAAGGCTCCGTGGAAATTGCACGAGTAGAGGTTGGCGCCGGTCAGGTCCGCGCCGGTGAGGTCCGCGCCCGCGAAGATCGCCTCGAAGGCGTCGGAGCCGGCGAGGGAGGCGTGCGCCAGCTTGCTCTCCTGGAGCACCGCCCGGCGCATGCGACAGCCCCGGAGCTGCGCGCCGGTGAGGTCGGCGCCGGTGAGGTCGGCGTCGTCGAGGACGGTCCCGGAGAGGGCCGCGCCGCCGAGCTTCGCGTCGCGCCAGAGGCTCTGCGCCGCCTTGGCGTTGCGGATCGTGGCGCCGCTCAGGTCCGCTCCCTGGCCGACGCGCACCTTCGACAGGTTCGCGCGGTCGAGATCGATCTGGGCGGCGGCGACCTCGTACAGGCGCGCCTCCACGAGGCTCGCGCCGGCACATCGACAGCCGGTCATCCGCGCGCGGTTGAAGGTGGCCTCGTCGCACGTGGCCCCGACCAGGCTCGCGCCCTCGAGGATCGCGCCGGTGAGGTCGGCGCCGCGGAGGCTCGCGTCGTCCATCACCGCGCCGCCGAGATCGGCGCCTCCGAGATCCGCGCCGTCGAGCGTCGCGCCCGCGAGCTGGACCTGATCGAGGATCGCGCGCCCGAGGTCGGCCTTGCGGAGGGACGCCCCGGAGAGGTTGGCTCCGAAGAAGTCCGCCCGGGCGAGGTTGGCGCCGTCGAGCTTCGCGTTGGTGAGGTTCGCGCCTCGGAGGTTCGCGTCGACGAGGACCGCGCGCCGCGCGTCGAGGCCTCGCAGGTCGAGGCCGCCGAGGTTCACGCCGGCGTAGTCCCCCTCGAGCGGGAGCTGCTGCGCGTGGTGCCAGATCGCCTCCTTGCGCTTGTCGGCGGGCGGCAGAGGCTCCTCGGGCGGGAGCTCGTCGGGTGGGTTCTCGATGGTGTCGAGGAGCTCCGCGAGGCCGGCCTCCGGGATCCCGACCCCCGCCTTGTCGAGCGCCGCGACGATCTCCTCGCGCGTCGGGCGTCGCTCCACGGCGGGGAGGTGCTCCGCGTTCGCGCGGTCGATGGCCGCGAGGTCCACGCCCGCGAGCTTCAGGTCCTGGTGGAGACGGTCCACCGCGGCCTGCGGATCGTGCGGCTGCACCGCGGCGCGCGCCGCGGCCGCCCGCTCCGCCGCCGCCCGCGCGGTCGCCTCGGCCTGGGCCTTCGCCGCGAGCGCCTCCGGGCTCGGAGGAGAGACCGCCTTCGCCGCCGCTTCGGCCGCCGCCTCGGCCTCGAGCCGGGCCTGCATCCGCGCGCGGCAGGCCTCGAGCGTGGCGCTCCGCGAGCCCTCGGCCCGCAAGTCCTCGTGCATCGTGAAGAAGCGAGCGAGCCCCTCGGGGGCGAGCCGATCCGTGCCGAGCGCGCGCGCGCCTCGCCACACGCAGCTCGCCGTCCCCGCGTCGGCGTCGACCACGATCGTGTCGAGGACGAGCCCGACCTCCTCGAAGGCCCCGCGCTCGTCCTCCACGAACGCGCGGGGGCGTAGGCGGGGCAGTCGACCGCGGATGATCGGCGAGGTCGGGTGGAGCCGCTCGAGCTCGATCGGCTCGTCGCCCTGCCAGTAGCCGTCGATCTGCTGGTCGGTCGGCGCCTCGTTGTAGAAGGCGTGCTGGAAGTCCTCGGGCAGCCAGGGGAAGCGTCGCGTCCGCCACCGCTCGTCGTAGGTGCCGACGTAGCGCTGCCGCGCCTTCCACGTCATGCCGAGCGGCCCGGCGCAGGCCGGGCGCACTCGCTCTCCGCGTCGCGTGACGTGCTCGCCCGGGAGCTGGACGTTCGGCAACGAGGTGCCGAGCGGGTTGTCGTCGATCCCGGGTCCCCCGAAGGCCCGCTCCCACGAGATCGGCATCTCGGTGAACGGAGTCGGGGCGCTCGGCGCGTCCCCCGACCAGGTCCGGTCCCCGAACACGGCGAACGACTTGCGGACGGCGCCGATCGCGAAGCTCGCCGTGGTCTGCGTCTCCGGGCGCCCGGTCAACGGGCGCGCGCAGCCGACCACGAAGCACTCGCCGCGGGGCTTGAGGATCGCCAGGTCCGTTGGCCAACGCACGGAACGTTGCGGGTCGTCGTCCCAGAAGGTCTCCCCCGTGACCGGCGGCTGGGTCGGCGCGAGCTCGAACCCGTTCGGCCGTAGATCGAACGTGACCTTGACGACCACGATCATCGAGGCGCGCGGCGGCTCGATCGCCCAGTAGGTGATCCCGTGCTCGAGCGGGGTGTCGCGGACGACCTCCATCAGCTGACCTGGACGAGGGGGGCCCGGACTTCCCAGACGCCCTTCGAGTCGACCGACAAGCAGTTCGAGGGGCTGCCGAGGAAGATCCCGTCGGCCGCGACCTCGACTCCGTAGAGATCGTTGACGCTGGCGTTGACCCCCTCGAAGGGGACGACCTTCACCTTCGCGGCGTCGTTCACGTCGATCGCCACCCCTTGGGCGTTGACGGTGACGGTGTAGTTGGGGCCCTTGAGCACGATGCTCTTCACCGCGCTCGCCTCGACGTAGCCGCCCTTCATCCCGAGCGTCGTGCCGGCGCTGAGCTCCACCTTGCCCGTCGGCACGTACGTGCTGACACCCCAGGACTCGAGCGTGGTCTCGTCGGTCGGGCGCTGAAACGGGCTCCCCTCGCCGGGCTTGCCCCCGAACTGCGTGTGGAAGGCCACCGCTTGGACCTGGCCGCACCGGGCCGCGAGCTCGATCGTCCCGCCGGCGGTGCACTCGATCTCGGAGCCGTCGATGCGGGTGTTGAAGAGGGAGCGGAGCCCCGCGCTCACCCCCGCGATGATCTGGAGGTCCGACCCGTAGGCCTGGACCGTGACGGCCTGCGCGATGTGCGCGAGGCCGGCGAAGTAGCCGCCGAAGCCGACCGTCCCGATGTTCGTGCTGCCGACGGAGGCCATGTGCAGTCCCTTGACCCCGTCGGTCTCCTGGCGATGGGTCGTGTTGGAGACGAGCGCCGCGGTCACCTTGGCCGCGATCGCCATGCCGCCGATCGTCGCGGCGAGGGTCGACCGGCCGCCGCTGCCGTACGTCGACATGATCCATCGCACCGAGTCGCACACCAGCGCGAGGCCCGTCGTGACCGTGTTCTGGAACGCGCCCATGTCGACCCAGCTCTCGACGGTGTCGACGAAGTCCTTCGACGCGTCGCTCGAGGGGTCGTCCTCGTCGGGCGCGACGCGCTTCAGCGTCTCCCCCTCCATCCGGGTCGCGCTCCAGAAGGGGATCAGGATGCGTCCGAGGCCGGTGCAAGCGCTGATCTTGACCGACTGCTGCCCCGCGATGAGGAGGCTCTCGTTGCCGGCGAAGATCGTCCGGTGCTGGCTCATCAGGTGCAGGTTTCGCTGCAACGACTGGACGAGGAGCTGGCCCGGCAGCGTGCCGCCGTCGCCGTTGGACAGGAGCGTCAGCGTGCTCGAGCCGCTCGTGCCGTTCGCGTCGAGCCACACGCGGCCGCGGGTGTTCACGGTGAAGCCATCGCTGGTCCACCGCTGGCTCGACCAGCCGTTGCCGAGGTTCATGGAGGTCCGCGGGCTCGGGGCCGGGACGCTGACGGAGGCGCGCTGGGTCATCCGATCTTGAGCTCCGTGCCGTCGATGCGAACCGACTGCGTAGAAGGAGTGACCTCGAAGGTGTGACCGTTGGACTTCGCCAGGACGGTGGATCCGTCGCACGTGAGCGAGCTCTTTCCGAGCACCCCCTCGCCCTTGAGGGTCACCACGCCGGGGGTCACGTCGAGCGAGTCGCCGACCGGCGTGCAGAGGTGGACAGTCTGCCGGCTGACGACGACCTCGAAGCCGCCGACGTCGAAGGTCACCGCGTCGACGGCCTGCATGGTGATGTCGGTCCCCGCTTCGAGCGTGGCCGTCCCCGTGAGCTCGGTGTCGAAGCTGACCCCGAGGTTGGCGGTGATGCTGGTCTTCGAGAGGCTCGTGAAGAGCACCGAGTCGGTCGGCATCTGGACCTTGGAGTCCTGCGACTTGTAGATCCCGAGCAGCAGCTTGGCGCCCCGCAGGGACAGGTCCCCCGTCCGCGCCGCGTACGTCTGCGGGCCGTCCGTCTTGGTCTCGTGCCAGAGGGCCGACGCGACGTCGACGGTGTCGGTCGCCGTCATGCTCGCCCGCGAGAAGCCGCGCATCTTCACCGTGGCGTAGCCGATGTTGTACTGGAAGATCCCGCCCAGGGTGAGCCCCAGCGTCGCGTGGATGTTGATGCCGCCGAGCACGCTGGTGACGAAGGTGCCCCCCTCCGAGAAGAGGCTGAGGCCCGGCAGCGACACGTTCTGCGAGCCGGTGAACCCGATGATGTTGGCGCCGACGCCGATGGTGGTGACGAGCGCCTTGGCGACGGGCGCCCAGCTCATCTCGCCCATCATCGCGGCCGTGCTCAGGCTCGTGATCGCGTTCACGACGGCCATGGCCGCGTCGAAGCCGCTCCAGATCCCACCGGCCACGCGCGCCTTGGCGAGGTACGCGGAGGTCGCGCGCGGGGTGTCGTCGGGGCTGTCCTGCGAGCGCACCGGGGCGGTGCTGAACCCCGCCATGATGAGGGTGCCGTCGCCCGAGGCGAGGTAGGTCCGGCCCATCGAGCCGACGACCACCGTCTTCTCGGCGAGCATGTTCACGTTCTTGCGAGCCTGGAGCCAGACGCGGTCGTCGGCCTGCCCCACGACGTCGCTCGAGCTCTCGTCCCCGAGGGCGAACAGGCGCACGTGGTCGTCGGTGTTGACCGAGACGCCCGACCACTGGACGCCCTTCTCGGCGCTCGTGCGCCGCTTGCCCACGGTCATGAGCGTCCAGGGGCTCGGGACCTCGAACGTGAGGCGAGTGAACGAGGAGGACGTGTCGGTCACAGGAGATCCACGATCTGGCCGCGGATCGCGATGCCCGCCGCTCCGATGTTGACGACGCCGGTCCCGACGTCGACGTCTTTGCCCGTGATGGTGACCGGGGCGGTGGCGCTGCCCAGGACGATCTGGGTCGGCGTGAGCTCGACGACGGTCTCGCCCTTCTCGGCGATCGAGACGCCGGACTTCGACATCAAGACGTCGAAGCCCTCGACCTTGAGGAGGATCTCGTTGCCCGCGGTGACCTCGGCCGTCGCGTTCTTCGCGAAGCCGATGACGCCTTGCCGGATCTCGCGCGTGTCGATGGAGACGGCGCCCCCCGACTCGAACCGGACCGAGCCGGTCGCGTTGATCTCGGTGGTGATGCAGTCCTTCTTCTGGTTGCCCACCGGGGCGCCGAGCTTCCCGAGCCGGATGTTCGCGCCGTAGAAGGCGAGGCGGTCCTGGCGGGACCAGAAGTAGCTCTTGAGGCTCGAGACGATGACGAGCTGGTTGCCCGCGTGGATCTGGGTCTGGCCCCACACCGAGTCGAGGAGCGTCGACCACCCGGACTCGAGCGACACCCCGGCGATGCCCATCACGGTGGTGTTGAGGGAGCTGTACGTGACCGTCGACGTCGCCGTGTGGAGCGAGACCGAAGGCGTCCCGGAGAGCACGCCGGCCGGCGCCGTCATGGTGAGCGAATAGGAGGGCAGCCCCGCGGCGCGGTCGGCGATGAAGGCGACCCCGCTGTACAGAGAGAACAGGTTGAACGCCCAGAACCGGGACCAGTTCACGAACCACTTGGGGAGGAACGGGATCATCCCGTGCATCCCCTCCTCGTTGTACTTGTCGAGGCCGTAGTACTCGTGGATGTCCTTGTATCGGTTGGCGACCTTGATGAGCAGGCTCACCAACCCGAACGTGACGTCGGCGCCGAGGAACCCCGCCCCCATGTCGGAGACGCCCGCGGTCTCGCCGGGTTCGGCGTCGCCCTTGTGCGGATCGGCGGGGCGGCCGACGAAGCCCGCGCTCACGCCGATCATGTCCTCCGCCCCGATGACGACCTGCTTGCCCGCGATCAGGCGCGCGTGCTGGCCCGCGAGCGCGAGCAGCGAGCCCGTGTTCGACTGAAACCACACGTGCCCGTGGGCCTGCACCGTGGTCACGCCCGCCGCGCGGAAGAGCACGTGGCCCGTCGTCGCGGCGGTGAAGCCCGCGTGCGTGAGGGTCGCGCCGTTCTGGCTGAGCTTCGAGCCGAGGTTCACCACGCTCTTGCCGAACGGGACGTAGAAGCTGACGCGTTGCTTCGTGGAGGCCGAGGTGGCGGTCGAGCTCGCGTAGGCCGTCGCGTCCGCCGTGGCCTCGGCTTCGTCGTCGGTGACGCCTTCGCCGAGCAGGCTGACGCTCGGCAGCGACACCGCGGGAGAGCCGTAGGTGAGATCCAGCGAGGCGCCGTACGTCCGCTCCGCGGAGGGGGTGAACGTGACGATGATCGTCAGCGCGCGCCCCCCGTCGACGCTGGTGGAGCCGACCGACAGCGTGAAGGCGCTCGCGTCGTCCCCCGACACCGACGGCGTGATGGTCGTCGTCCCGTAGCCCTGTGGGACCTTCACCACGATCACGCCGACCTCGTCGGCGCCGACCGCGGTCACCCCGAAGTCGACCTCGGTGACGCTGTTGTCGACCCAAGGGTTGGCGACCCCGAGGCCCCGCAGCGCGCAGCTCGCGGAGTACGAGGTGGGCTGGTCCCCGCTGTCGAGCACGGTGGCGGTGAACGTCCCCTCGTGGAGGCCGGTGCTCGTGGGGGAGAACTGGATCTGCCGCGTGAGGACCGAGCCGCCCTTGATGTTGACCGGCGCGTCGCTGGCCAGCCCGAAGCTCCCCGTGGCCGCGAGCTGGACTCGGGCGGTGCCCTTCCCGACGCAGCGCACGGTCATGCTGCGCGTGATCGTGCTGTCGACCGCGGTCTCGCCGAAGAGGATGCTCTCCGCGGAGAGGTAGAGCCCGTCGCTCCTGGCCACTCAGCGCTTCCTTCCCGTGACGCGGTAGTACGCCCGCGCGAAGGTCTGCCCGAAGAGGTGCGTGTCGGCGGTGTTGCCCGTGTTCAGCTCGAGGTGCTTGGAAACGTACTTGTAGTAGTTGCTGGCGGCGCCCCACGGGAAGATCAGGTCGCCGAGGCTCGCGGAGGTCTTCACGAGCGCGCCTCGCGCCGCCGCGCCGATCGCGTGCGGGGACAGCGCGCCGAGGAGCGCGCGCGCGCCGGCCTGCGCGCCGCCGACGACGCCGAGCTGGTGCAGCGCGAGATCCGCGAAGGCGCCCGCGAGCTGATCCGCGCGGAGCCGTCCGTCGGCCTCCGCGTCGAGCAGGTAGCCGAGCAGCTCGCCCGCCTCGGTGAAGGTCGGGAGGCTGTTCATCTCCGCGCCGCGCTCGATGCCCAGATCGGTGAGGACCTGCTTCTGGCCGGCGTCGAGGTCGACGAGCGAGGTCGCGAAGGTCTCGAGCACCATCCCCGCGCGCTCGAGCGCCCGCCGCGTGTTGGGCCAGCCCTTCGAGCTGCCGCTCGCGAGGCGCTCGAGCCACTCGGGGACGTCCTCGCCGCCCCCGACGACCGCGGGCCCGCCCTCGGCGGTGGCCGCGGCCCCGAAGGCGGCCGGGAACTTGGTCCGGAGCAGCGCCGCGCGCGCCTCCTTCTCGTGCGCCGTGCCGTCCTCCGCGAGGCCCTTCTCGAGCGCGGCCTGCATCTTCTTCTGCGCCGCCTCGAGCTCGGCGTAGAGCGGCGTGAGCTCGTCGAGGAGCGCCTTCTGCCGGAAGGCGACCTCCTTGGCCCGGAGCACGGCGGTCCCGTCGGCCGAGGTCGCGCCGAGCGCGGTCGCGCCGTCGAGGCCGTCGGCGCTCTCGGCGAGCTTCACCGTGCCCTCGTCGCCGACCCCCTTCGACGCGCGGCTCGTGCCCCCGAGCTTGAACGCGCTCGCCCGCCGGCTGACGATCTGATCGTCGCGGAGGGCGACGCGGACGCACTGCAGACGGAGCGGCCCGATCGCGAGGCGCAGCTCCGGCGTGACGTCGATCTCGGCCTGCTTCTCGAGGCGCTCGCCGTCGACCTTGGTGCCGTTCGTGGAGCCGAGGTCGAGGTAGGTCGTGGTCTCCTCGTCGAAGCGCAGGAGCCCGTGCCACTGGGACACGAACCCCTCGTCGATCGCGAGGTCGTTGAGGTGGTTGCGACCGAGCCGCACCGGAGAGCGCACGAAGCCCGCGTCGACCTTCGCGCCGGTCTCCTTGTTGGTGATCGTCACGAGGAGAGGGAGCACCGAGGGAGAGTATCTGCGCGGCCCGCCTCCTCCAAGGACAAGCCGAGTGGACGAGCGCGCGACGCTTCACACGCTGCGGGCGAGGCGGAAGCCGAGGACGTAGTAGCGGTAGCTCGGGTCGCTCCAGCGGCGGAACGCGGAGCGCGCGTCGCGCTCGTGGTTGCCCCAGGTGCCGCCGCGGTCGACGCGGCCGACGGCGCTCGACGGGTCCGACAGATCGGGCAGCCGCGCGCGGTCCCCGTCGGTCGGCGGGCCCTCGGGGCGGAACGCGTCGCCGCACCAGTCGCGCACGTTGCCGCCGAGGCCGCGCACGCCGTAGACGCTCTCGTCGCGCGGGTAGTCGGTCACGCGCGCCGGCGTGGGCCGGCCCGGGTGGCTCGGCCGGACGCAGCACCAGGACGGATCGAGGTGATCGCCCCACGGGAAGCGCCGGCCGTCGACGCCGCGCGCGGCCTTCTCCCACTCGTACTCCGAGGGGAGGCGCCAGGGCTGCCCGCTGCGCTTCGCGTACCAGGCCGCGTACGCGTTGGCGTCGTACCAGCTCACGAGCATCACCGGCCAGTCGAGCTCCCACACGTCGCCGTCGGCGTCGGGCGCGAGCTCGAAGCGCTCGCCCACGAGGCGGCACGCCGCCGATCGATCGTCGGGGCGCGTGCCCTTCTCGCGCGGGACGTGGAAGAGCGCCTCCTCCACGCGATCCTCCTCCACGAGGGCGTCGAGGAACGCGAGGTACTCGGCGACGGTGACCGGGTGCCGCTTGATCGCGAAGCCGTCGACCCACAAGCGCCGGCGCGGGAGCGAGCCCGGCGCCTGCTCGTCTCCGCCGGCGAGGAACCACCCGCCGGGGACCCAGCGGTCGTCGTCGGCGAGCGCGCCTGGCGCGGGCAGGCGGACCGCGCGCGGCGAGTGATCGCCCGGCGGCGTGCCGTCCCAGTGGGTCAGGCGCTCGATCAGGACCGGGTAGTCGAGCTCTCCGCGGTCGGGCGCCTCGAGGCGGAGGACGTAGCTCCCCATCGCGATCGGCACGCGCAGCACCGGGGTGAACCCGAGGTCGCGCTCGAAGACGGCGACCCGGCGCCGACCCTCGGTGACGACGCGATGCAGCTTCGCGCGCGCGCCGGGCGGGTCGGTGACGAGGCTCAGCCAGCCGCGCCCGTCGAGGTAGGTCTGGACCTTCGCGCGCTCGAGGTGATCGAAGGGCAGCGCCTCGGCGAGCTCGCGCAGCTCGGCCTCGGCCCGCAGCACCTCGACGCGCTGCCCCGCCTGCTCGGCGGCGGCGTGACGCGCCCGGTAGCGCACCGTCAGCTCGGCTTGCGCTTCGACGAGGTCGGGCGCGTGGGTGAGCGCCGCGTGCAGCGTGCGCTCGGTCTCCAGATCGATCGAGTCGGCCTCCGCGTCGCAGCGCGCGGCCTCGTCCTCGAGGTTCCACGCCTCGACCTTCTCGGCGGGCGAGCGCCACGGCTCGATCGCGTCGAGGACCTCACGCGCGTGCTCCCGCAGCGCGACGGCCGCGGCGCGGAGCTGAGCCGCCTGCGGCGCGCGCTCGAGCGCCGACTGCACCAGGCGCATCGCGCGGTCGCGCTTCTCGGCGCCGTCGAGCCAGCGCTCCACGCCCTCGAGCAGCGCGGTCGCGTGCGCGGGGCGCTGGTAGGGGTCGCGGCGCATCGCGTGCTCGGTGAGCGCGACGAGCGCGGCCGGGAGGCGTCGCGCCCGCCGCGGGTCCATCGTGCGGTCGCCCGGGTCGGTGCCGGGCGCGGCGTCGAGCGGCGCGGGGGTCGAGCTGCGCACGAGATCGAGGACCTCGCGGCCGGAGTCGCCTTCGAAGGGCGCGCGGCCCGAGAGGATCTCGTAGAGCATCGCCCCGAGCGAGTACACGTCGCCTCGGACGCCGGCCTCGCCCTCGCCGGCCGCGCGCTCGGGCGGCATGTACGCGGGGGTGCCCACGATGAGCCCGGCGCGCGTCGCGTCCGTGTCGCCCCCGAGCACGACCTCGGTGGGGACCGGGTCCTCGTCCCAGTCGCGCTCTCCGCTCGGGGCGTCGAGGACCTTCGCGAGGCCCCAGTCCACGACCTGCACGTCGCCGAGCTCGCCGACGAGCACGTTCGCGGGCTTGAGATCGCGGTGCACGACGCCGCGCCCGTGCGCATACGCGATCGCCTCGCACACGCGCTGGAAGACGCCGACGAGGCGCCGCAGCGCGAGCTGCTCGTCGGGGCCCCACGCCTCGATGGCCGACAAGACGGTGTGCACCATCCGGATCATCTCGGCGAAGGACTGGCCGCGCACCTCGCGCATGACGAAGAAGAGCCGGCCGTCCTCGAGCCGCCCGTGATCGAACACCGGCACGATCGAGGGGTGCTGGAGCTGCGCGGTGACGCGGGCCTCGAGCTCGAAGCGCGCGACCACCGTCTCCGCGGTCGTGCGCTCGGCTCGGATGAGCTTCACGGCGACGTCGCGCAGCAGGACCCTGTCGAACGCGCGCCGCACCTCGCCCATCCCCCCGATGCTCAGCAGGCCGCGATCCTCGTAGCGCGGGTGGTCGAAGGACTGGCCGCGCGAGGGATCGGGCAGCGCGGGGTTCCGACCGCCCGGCGCGGGATCGAACATCGTGCGCGGGTCGTCCCGGGCCTCGAAGCGCAGACCGTGCCGCCGGGCGAGCTCCGCCATCGTGTCGGCCACAGACTTCGGGTCGTCGGACGTGGGGCCCCCTCGCTTCGCGCCTCGGGAGTATGCCATCGGTGCAACAGATGGCCTTCGGGGCATTGCCATCGCGGCGACGAGCCCCACAGACTCCCGCCCTGGAGGTGCCGATGCGTGCGATGGAGATTCGGGAGGCGGGCGGAGATTTCACGCTCGTCGAGAGAGAGACCCCCGAGGTCGGACCGGGCCACGTCCGCATCGCGGTGGAGGCGTGCGGCGTCTGCCACAGCGACGCGTTCGTGAAGTTCGGCGCGATGGGCAAGCTCCCGCGGGTGCCCGGCCACGAGGTCGCGGGCGTGATCGACGCGGTGGGCGAGGGCGTCACCCAGCTCGCGGTCGGCGACCGGGTCGGCGTGGGCTGGCACGGCGGTCACTGCTTCACCTGCGAGTCGTGTCGCCGCGGCGACTTCATCGGCTGCACGAACGGCTCGATCTGCGGCGTGACCTACGACGGCGGGTACGCGGACTACGTGGTCGCGCGGGCCGAGGCGGTCGCGCGGATCCCGGACGAGCTGAGCGCGGTCGACGCGGGGCCGCTGCTCTGCGCGGGCGTCACCACCTACAACTCGCTCCGCAACAGCGGGGCGCGGCCCGGGGACACCGTGGCGATCCTCGGGATCGGCGGCCTCGGGCACCTCGGCGTGCAGTACGCGCAGCGGATGGGCTTCCGCACCGTCGCGATCTCGCGCGGCGCGGACAAGGCGGCGCTCGCCACCGAGCTCGGCGCGCACGACTACATCGACGCGAAGGCCAACGACACCGCGGAGGCGCTCCAGGCGATCGGCGGCGCCGACGTGATCCTCGCGACCGCCCCGAACGGCGACGCGATCAGCGGCGCGCTCGGCGGGCTCAAGCGGCGCGGCAAGCTGATGATCGTGGCGGCCGCCTCGGAGCCGCTGACCGTCAACGGGTTCGCGCTCCTCTCGGGCAAGACGATCCACGGCTGGCCGAGCGGCAGCTCCGTCGACTCGCGCCACGCCGGGAGGACACCATGCGCTTCAGCGCGCTCACGAACGTGCGGCCGAAGGTGGAGACCTTCCCCCTCGAGCAGGCCAACGAGGCGTTCGCCAAGATGATGGCCAACGACGTGCGCTTCCGCGCCGTCCTGACCATGAAGTGAGTCCGACGACCGATCGGGCCGCCTCCGCGGCGGCCTGGTAATCTGTCCCCCGTGGTCCGCGCGCTGATGGCCTGCGCTCTCTTGCTCGCCGCGTCACCGGCGCGCGCCGACTGCGAGGTGCAGGGCGTTGCGTCCCTCGATCGGCTCCGCGTGCGGGTGGAGGGCGAGGCGCTCCGCACGTTCTCGGTGACCGAGCTGCCAGTCGCGATCCGGCCGGGGCGGGGCACCCGGTACCGCGACGTGCGGGTGCTCGCGCCGGTCGAGTTCGGCGCGCGGACCGACGCGCGCATCCCGTGGACCGTGCCGCGCCCGCGCGCCTACGCCGGCGGGATGCTCTGGCTCACGCCGGGCATCGAGATCGAGGACGTGCGCGAGCAGGTCGAGCGCGAGGACCTGGTGATGCGGGCGCAGGTCGACCGCGGCGTTTGGATCGACAGGATCCACGCGCCCTGCAGCGCCATCGCGGTGGGGATCGGCGAGGGCAGCGAGGAGGCGCCGCTGTGGGGCGAGGCCGGGGGCCCGCGGTGGCTCCCCGCGAACGGCGTGCTCTGGGTCCGCAGCCAGATCGGCGCGGCCGGCACCGCGACGGTGCGCGTGGACGCCCCGGACGGGCTGCGCTCGCCGCTCATCGAGATCGAGCGGCGCGACGGCTGGGTCCGCGTGGTCGGCCGCTTCGAGAGCGGCGCGCGGCTGCGCGGCTGGGTGCGACAACACCACTTGCGAGCAGCGCCCGAGGGGGACACCGCCGCGCCTCCTTACGAGCGCGCGATCCGCACGCCGCCCGTCGGCCAGTGTCGTCGCCGGCCCCCGGCGCGGGACGAGTACGTCGGGCCCGCGCGCCTCACGGTGGGGGCGATGGTGCGCTTCGAGGTGGACGGCGAGACCTGGGGGACCATCTCCGAGCCGGCCATCTTCACGATCTCCTGGCGCCAGGGCGCCACGTGGGCCCGGATCGTCCACGCGCCCGGGCTGCGCGGGGACGGACAGTGCCCCGAGGTGATCTCGCACGCGTGGGTGCAGCGGAGCCAGGTGACGCTCTCGGGCGAGGGCTCCGCCAGCGTCCCCGGATCGCTGCTCGGCATCGAGTAGCGCTCCCCACTGAGATCCTCCGACGCTTCGCGTCGTCGGACTCAGTACACCCTGTAGCCGACGGTCTTCGCGTAGAGGACAGCGCTCGTCGCGGTCATGAAGAGCAGCGCTACGGCCGTCAGGACGGATTGCGAGATCTCGATCACGGGAGCGAGCTCCACGAGCTGCTCGGTCCACGGCCGGAGGGGGCCGAGGTCGACGAGGTCGCCGAGCCAGCCGATCATCGAGAGCCCGAGCGTGAGCGCCTCGTGCACGAGCGGGACGATCAGCCACGCGAGCCCCGCGAGCGCGAAGACGAACGCGGGCGCTCTGTGCTCCTTCATGCGTCGGGTGCTGATGCCGAGCGCCGAGAACCCGGTGTGCCCCTCGTGCAAGGTGACCGGGAGCGCGACGGCGAGCGTCGACGCGCGCCACAGCGCGAGGACCAGCCCCGCGATCTGGGCCACCGCGAGGGCGGGGAGGAGCGCGTCGGGCGACATCTGGCTCACGACGAACAACACGAGCAGGCTCGGGATCGCGTAGAGCACGACGATCTGGATGTGGGCGATGAACGCCACGAAGATCAGCCGGAAGAGGTGATCCGTGGTCGCCTGCGCGGTCGCCGCCAGGTTCACCGGGCGCCCGTGGATCGCGCGGTGCGCGAGGCCGAGCATCACGCCCTGCGCGGCCACGTCGAGGCCCCAGCCGAGGAACGGGATCCCGAACGCCTCGTGGCGCAGGAAGTACATCGCGAGCGCGACCCCGGTCACGAGGAGCAGCGCGGGGAGCCCGACCTTCGGGACGAGACCCACTGCGCCGACGATCACGTTGCCGACGGTCGGCGGGACGCGCTCGAGCTCCGTGAGCCGCGAGACGCAGTCGTCGCAGACCCCTCGCTCGTCCATGTCCGAGGCAGGAGAGAAGCGTTTGCAGCGCACGCACTGCTCGCGCTGGCTCGCGGGGACCGTGGACATGCTCGCGTGGGCGCAGCTTGAATCGCGGGGTCCCGTCCGGTCAACGCGCGCGCAGCCGCGTCCGCGCCGCCTCGACGGGGTCGTCGGTCATCCACAGGCAGCCCGCGGCGTCGGCCGCGGCGCGCAGCTCGACGCCGAGCTCCAGGAGCCGCTCGCGCCGCCCGGCTTCGAGGAGCCGGGCCTCGATGCTCGCTCGCGTCTCCGCGTCGAGGTCCTCGCGCCGCGGCGTGGCGCGCTCGGTGACCTGGAACACGACCCAGTCCGGGCCGTTGGCGAAGGGCGCCGGCGAGAAGTCTCCCGGCTGCATCTCGAGCGCGGCGGTCACCTCCGGGAGCGCGGGCGCCTCGCCGCGCAGGCGGCGGATGAGCTCCTCGAGCTGGCTCGGGGACAGGCGATCGGGGGACGCGGGCTCCGACGGCGCCGGAGGGGTCGCGCGGGGCTCCGGCGGCGGGGGCCGACGGACGAGCCGCTCGGTGACCATCGGTCCGTACCGGGCGCCGCCCTGCTCGGCGGCGACGGCCGCGACGAGCGGCTCGAGCTCCGCGCCGCCGCGCCACGCGGCGAGCAGCGCCTCCGCCGCGGCGCGCGCGCGCGCGGGTCCGACGGCGTCCCGGAAGAGCCGCTCCGCGATCTCGGTCCGGACCGCGTCGTCCGGCACGTCGCCCTCGCGGATGCCCGTCAGCGCGAGCACGTGGAGGCCGAAGCGCGTGCTGACCACGCGCCGTATCACGCCCGGCCGGCGCGCCGCGAAGAGCGCCTCCTCGAAGGGCTCGACGAGCCGCCCGCGCGGGCTCCACCCGAGCTCGCCGCCGCGCGCCGCGCTCGACGGGTCCTCGCTGTGCGCGCGCGCGAGCGCGGCGAAGCTCGCGCCGGGCTGCCGCGCCTGCCGCAGCAGCTCCTCGGCGCGCGCCTGGGCCTCGGCGCGCTCGGGCTCCGGCGCGTCCGGAGCCACCTGGATCAGGATGTGTCGAGCCCGTCGCTGCTCGGGCAGGTCCGTGTAGCGGTGGCGCTCGCGCGTCATGGTCGCCGCGATCTCCGCCTCGTGGTCCGCGCTCCACCGCGCGAGCGCCTCGGGGTCCACCTCGGGCGGCTCGAAGGACCGAGCGTGGAAGCTCACCTCCCGGACCGTCGCCGTGTCGTGCGACGCCGCGTAGGCCTCGAACACGGCGTCCTCGTCGACCCCGACGTCCTCGACGAGGCGCCGCCGCGCGCGCACCGCGAGCTCCTCGCGGGCCTGCCACTGCGCGAACACGGGCATCGTCGTGCCGAGCGCGCGGACGAGGCGGATCAGCGCGCTCTCGTCGAACCCGTTGGGCCCGCTGAGGTCGCGCGTGAGCGCGCCGTGCGGGTAGTCGAGCGGCGCGTCGAGGGGCGCGCTGAGGAAGACGACTTGATCCTGACGCACGCGCCGCATCGTCTCGGCGACGCTCGCGGTCAGGCCGCGGCGCTCGGCCTCGTGGATCCACAGCTCGCGCTCGAGGGCGCCGCGGATCACGAGCGCCTCGCGGCCCGAGCCGTTCTCACTCGGGTCGGTGCCGACGAGCCGGGCGATCGCGTGGAGCTCGTCCCACGACACCGCGTAGCCGTACACCGCGAGGGCGACGTCGGGGTCCGAGGTCGGCTCGCAGCGCTCGGGCGCCTCGGCGATCGCTTCGGCCGGCGTCGGCGCGCTCGCGGCGGGAGCCGGCGCCCCGCACGCGAACGCGGCGAGGCACAGCAGCGAGGGGACGGTCCGTTGCACGGGCCGACCGTAACGCAGGACGCGCCGCTACGTCGTGCTCGCGCCGAGGGTGACGCGCGCGCAGGGCGGATCGTAGGCGCGCTCGTCGCAGTCACCGTCGCTTCCGTCCACCGCGAGCACGTTGACGAAGTCGAGCGCGGCGTCGAGCGCGACCATCGGGTGGTGCCACACGCCGGGCGCGTAGGTGATCGCGCAGGCGCCCTCCGCGACGAACGCGGCGAGGGTCGAGAGGTCGGGCTGGTCCCCGCCGCGCGCCACCACGAGGAGGTAGCGACCGCCGCCGAGCGGGGCGAAGAGCTGCGTCGAGGCGGGGTGGCGCTCGAGCCAGCGCACCTCGAGATGAGGGTCCTGGTGCGGCGCGCAGCGGAAGAGCGCCGCGGAGGTCACCGCGTCCGGCCGCGTGCTCGCGAGCGTCGCGAGGCCGTCCCACGCCTGCGCGGTCCCGTGGTTCGCGACCCGCGGCGCGTCCGCGCGCGCCGCGATCACCTCTCCGTACGGGGCGTACGCCTCGGGCGTCAGCGGGCGCGCGATCACCTCGAGCGCGGTCGGGCTCTTCGCGTCCACGGTCACGGCTGAGGGCAATACACGGTGTCGCGGTCGCGCGTCCCGCAGACGAGGTCGCTGCCGTCGTCGGCGCAGACGACGCGGACGGTGTGGCCGCCGCTGCATCCCGCGAGCGCGAAGGTCAGGACCATCCAGGGGAGGCGCACGTCGACGACGAGCTTATCAGGGCGCCCCCCCGTCGAGAATCAGCCGCAGATGCCGTCGCTCGCCCCGGCCTCGAAGTCGTACACGACCCGATCGCCGTACCAGACCCGGTAGTAGAAGCCGGGCACGAGCGGCGGCATGAAGCACTCCTGCGTGCGCTCGAAGCACGCGGGCGGGCAGTCGAGCTCGCAGTCGCCGCGGTGCGCGGTGCTCGGCGCGATGCGCAGCTCGCCGCCCGGCGGGAGGTCGTCGGTGAGGCGCTCCTCGAGGGAGATCTCGCAGGGCCCGGACACGTCGCGGCAGTCGGGGCAGCTCCAGCTCAGGCGCAGCACGTCGCGGTCGGCGGCCCAGCTCGGGGCGACGCAGAAGCCGTCGGGGACGTCGGGGTGCAGGTCGATGCCCTCGCCCGGGCCGCACTCGTTGACCTCGGCGAACGTCGCGCAGGTGGGCGGCGCGCTCGTGACGTCGTTGCGGACGGGGAGGGTGAACGCGTCGGCGCCGTTGGCGACGACCCGCCAGTCGCCGCGGCGCAGGCCCGGCACCGAGCAGCTCACCACGGGGACGATGCACGCGTCGCAGTCGCAGGGGTCGGGGCACAGCGTCGACCACAGGCGCAGGGTGCGCGACGCGTCGTCGACCTCGACGGTGCAGCCGGTCTCGATGCAGCAGCCGCACGTGTCGATCCGCAGCGGGAGCTCGAAGGGCGTGCGCGGTGGCACGCCGAAGCCGTCCTCGAAGCACGTCGCGTCCGCCCGGACGAACGGGCAGTCCGGCGGCGGCGGCGGAGGCGGCGGCGGAGGCGGCGGCGGCGGGGGGGGGCCACCATCGGGGGGTGGGCCGTCCGTGCACAGTCGCCGCGCCATGAACGTCGTGCCCGGCGGGCACTCGAACGGGCATGGCGTGGGGCCGACCTCGGTCGCGAGCCCGTCGCGGCAGCACACCATCTCCGGCGGCCGGTAGCACTCGACGCTGCCCGGCTCGCCTTCGGCGGTGTGGGTGAGGAAACAGCCGGGCAGCAGCGCGAAGGCGCACACGAGAGCCGGCACGAAGTGGCACGAGGACCGCATCGTGTCGTCGTAACGCAAGGGGCGTTCCTACTCGGGAGCGCCGGCCTCGGCGGGCCAGCTGCAGTCGCGCCCCTGGTTCTGCTGCTGCAGGTACGTCATCAGCGGCGCGTAGTACTCGAGCATCGGCTCGGCGGTCAGATCGCGCCCCGTGTTCTCGCGCAGGACCTGCCGCCAGTCGCGGGTCGCGCCGGGGGTCATGATGGTCCGGAGGAACTCCCCGACCTCGGGCCGGTTGTAGTAGTTGCAGGCGTGCGGGTCCTGGTGGAGCAGGTTCCGGCAGATGTGGTCGTGGAGCTGGTACACGAGCACGTTGGCGAGCGCGTAGTCGTAGTACTGCGCCGGGTCGTCGTTGATGTGCGTCTTGGTGCACGCGTCGCAGCCGTTGGACGGGCGGTCCTCGGGCGGCGCGATGCCCTGGTAGCGACCGACGATCTCCCACCAGCGCTGGTTGAGCTCGTCGGCGGGGAGCTCGCCCGCGTAGAGGTCGCGCTCGAAGTGGCTCATCGTCCCGGCCGCGAAGGGCATGAACGTGATCGGGCCGGTCAGAGCGCTGTCGAGCAGCCAGCGGACCTCGTCGATGTCCTGCTCGTCGGAGAGGAGGCCGATCTCGCGCAGGTACGGGGGCTGGCTCGCGGCGAGCGCGATCAGGTCGCCCATGCCCTCGTGGTAGCTGCGGTTCGCGCCCTCGCGCAGGAGCGGCGGCACGTCCGGGTTCGAGTAGCTGATGTAGTAGTAGATGTGCCCGAGCTCGTGGTGAGTGGTCGTGAACCAGTCCCAGGTCGACTCGACGCTCATCAGCGACCGCACGTCCTCGCGAAGGTCGATGTGCCACGCGCTCGCGTGCGCGTTCTTGCGACGTGTCTGGCCCTCGGGCACGGGGTAGAGGTCGCTGTTCTCGTAGAAGCTCTCGGGCAGGGCGGTGAAGCCCATCGACTGATAGAAGCGCTCGGCCTGCTGCACGAGCCACTCGGGCTCGCGGCCCGTCATCATCGAGTCCATGTCGACGCCGTCGACGAGCCCGGGCCAGCTCTGGCCCCAGCGGTTGCCGATCCAGTGCGCGGGGATGAGGCGCGGGACGTCCGTGACGCCGTAGCGCTGCGCGAGCTCGTAGCGGGCCCAGCAGTGGAGCTGCGAGAAGAGCGGCCGCGTCTCGACCACGAGGCGGTCGAGCAGCTCCATCATCTCCTCGGTGCTCATCCCGTAGTTCGAGACCTGGAACTGGAAGAAGTCCTGGTAGCCCATCTCCTGCGCGACGCCGTTGCGCAGGCCGCGCAGCTCGACGAGGCCGTCACGAAGGGTCGGGCCCACGTCCTTGCTCGCGCGCCACGCGTTGAGCCGCTCGTCGAGGTCGCGCGACTCGACGAGCACGCGGTCGATGTCGTTGGTGGTGACGGGCTGGGTGCACTCGCCCGCCTCGCGCGCGAGGCAGAACTGGTAGCCGTCGAGCCGCGCGCTCTGGGCGCTCTCCGCCGCGACGCGCGCGCGGGCGAGCTCCGGGTTGGTCATCGGCGCGCCGGCGGCGAGCTCGAGCATGTGGTGGATCTGGCGGGCGGTGATGTCGTCGAGCTCGGCCTCGTGCTCGAGCAGCGCTCGCGCGCGCTCGATGATCTCGGCGTTGCCCGCGAACGCGCTGAAGGCCGTGTCCGCGCCCGTCCGCGCGCCGGTGTGCTCTTCCGAGACGTCCGTGCTCGCGACCCACGCCGCGCGCGACGCCTCGGTGCTCAGCGCGAGCAGGATCGGGTCGTAGAAGGCCAGGAGCAGGTCGGCCTCCTCCTGCGGGGTGCGCTCGGTGGCGTGCTCGGCCGGCGGGGCGCCGGAGCTGCCGCAGCTCGAGAGCAGGAGCGCGAGGACCAGGGCGATCGGGCGGGTCATGGCGGCCGAACTTGCCAGGGAGGGGGCTGGACGACAACCAGACGCGGACTTACGTCGGAGCCGCATGACGCGACCCCTCTTCGTCGAAGCCGACGTCCACCCCGCCATCCGCGACAAGATCGCGGGCTACCAGTCCGACCTGCTCGACACCGTGCGCGCCGCGGTGAAGGCCGACGACATCGTCGTGGTGGGCATGGCGCAGAACCCCCACGTCAAGAAGGCTCGCGCGCTACTCAAGTCGCGCGGCCTCGAGTTCACCTACCTCGAGTACGGGAGCTACCTCGGCGCCTGGCGCCAGCGCCTCGCGCTGAAGATGTGGACCGGCTGGCCCACGTTCCCGATGGTGTTCGTGAAGGGCACCTTCGTCGGAGGCGCCGCCGATCTCACGCGCCTCGCCGAGTCCGGCGAGCTCGACGAGCTGCTCGGGCGCTGAGCCCGAGCGCCGCGATCGCGAGGAGGGCGAGCGAGCCCCGCGGCCGGCGCGGCGTCGCGCGGCACGCGCAGCCGCCCCCGCCGCCGAACGTGACGGGGACGTTGGCGCCTGCGTCGGCCGACGCGCCGCCTCCGTCGGCGCTCCCCTCGCCGCCATCCATCGGCGTGACCGCCGCGTCCGCGGGCGCGTCGCCCGCGTCGGGCGGCACGTCGCCCGCGTCGGGGAGCGTGTCGCCCGCGTCGAGCCCCGGCACCCCCGCGTCCACGGGGGTCGTCCCCCCGTCGAGCTCCGTGACGTCGACCACGCAGATGCGGCTGTCGTCCCGCTCGGCGCCGTTGGGGATGCCGTCGCCGTCGCAGTCGCCGTCCTCGGGCCGGACGGGCTGGCGGGAGACCGGATCGCGGACGCAGTCGGACGGGGTCACCCGCGGATCGCAGTACGGCGGCGTGCAGAAGGTGTGGCGGAGCGTCGTGTCGTCCACCTCGATCTGGCCGCTGGGGCAGACCCACACGCCGTCCCCGCAGTAGAGCTCCGAGGTCATCGGGAAGCAGGTCGTCCCGCCGCCGTCGTCGGTGAGGCGGCACTCGCCCGCGTCTCCGAGCGGCGTCGTGCACGTGCCCCGCGGGTCGCACCCGATCGGCAGCTCGTGGCACGTGGTCCCGCTCCACACCGCGTACGGCAGCGGCCCGCGGCACGGGTCGCTCCCCGCCTCGACCTCGTCGCCGTTGCGGATCCCGTCCATGTCGCAGTCGCCGCGATCCCAGACCACGAGCGGGCCGCCCCCGTCGCGGTGACAGTTGGCGATCTGCGTGTTGGTGGGGCGGGCGCCGCCCGCGCAGTAGTCGGGCCCCACCGCGCAGACCGCGACGCTGGAGACGGGGACGCAGACCCCGACCCCGGCCGCCGGATCCGCCGGGCAGTCTCGGTCCTCGGTGCAGCAGAGGACGGCGTCGTCCGGGAGGCAGAGGCTGAGCGAGCCGACGTTGAGGCAGGTCCCCGAGCCGCCGCCGTCGATCGCGCAGCGCGCGCCGGGCGCGCAGGAGGCGCCGAGCGTCGGCAGGACCGTGCACATCCCGCCCACGAGAACCCCGGGCGCGGCGGCGGCTGGGCTCGCCAGCGCCATCACCCCGAGAGCAAGCGCCGCCCCCCACCATCGTCGCATCGTGTCGCGCCCCTTCGAGTCCAAGCCGAGCCAGTAAGGAGGCCGCGCTGACGGCCTCGATTCCAGTGTGCCGAGGCGGGGCCACCGCTTTCAAGGGACGGTGCTACGGTTCGCGCGATGGCCGAACGCATCCTCGTCGTGGAGGACGACGCGAAGCTCGGTGCGCAGATCGTCGAGCAGCTCGAGCGCGCGGGCTGGGACGTGAAGTGGATCGACGACGGCGACGTCGCGGCTCGAGAGGAGCCCGCTCCGTACTCTCTCGTCATCCTGGATCTGATGCTGCCGGGCACCTACGGCCTCGACGTCCTCAAGCGCTACCGCAAGACGAGCGACGTGCCCGTGCTGATCCTGACCGCGCGCGACCATCCCGCGGACCGCGTGCGCGGCCTCGAGCTCGGCGCGGACGACTACGTCACCAAGCCCTTCTGGCCCGAGGAGCTCGTCGCGCGGGTGAAGGCCCGGCTGCGGCGCCCCGTGATGACCCGCGCCGAGGGCGTCGCGGTCGGCGCGCTGCGGATCGATCTGAGCGCCCGGGCCGTGTCCGTCGCCGGCGAGGCGATCGAGCTCACCAAGGTCGAGTTCGATCTTCTCGCCGAGCTCGTGCGCCGACCGGGGCAGGCGCTGACGCGCGACGCGCTCGTCGACCGCGTGCTCGACCCCGAGCGCATGGGCACCGCGCGCACCCTCGACGTGCACATGTCGCGGCTGCGGAAGAAGCTCGGCGTCGAGTCCAAGCGGATCGCGACCGTCTGGGGGATCGGCTATCGGTTCGACCCCAGCGAGGACGCGTGAAGCTCCGCGCGAGGCTCCTCGCCACGCTGATCGTGCTCGCGATCCCCATCGTCGCGGGCTTCACGCTCTACACCGCGTGGTCGTCGCGGCAGGCCCTGGTGCAGGCGACCTACGAGACGACCGTGGAGCGGATGGAGGCGGTCGGCCGCGAGCGCTGCGAGGAGGTCCCGGAGGGCTTCGCGCGCCGCGCCGGGATCCGGCCCGGGCGAGCGCTCGGGCCTCGCGCCCTCGGCCCGCGCGGCGCGCTCGGCCCCGGTCGGCGCTTCGGCCGCATGCAGGCGGTCTACGACGACACGTACCAGCCACGCATTGCCGGAGATCCACCGCTCGACCCGGCCCTGCGCGCGGAGCTCGAGGGGGGCGCCGAGACCGCCGCGGACTTCGGCGACCAGCGCGTTCGCATCGCCATGCGCATGCCGTGGGACGGCCCCTGCAGCGTCATCGTCGTCGATCGCCCGGCGGGCGATCTGGCGGGCCGAGCCGCGGCGAGCCGGACCGCCGGGCTCGCGGCCGGCGTGGTCGCGGTCACCGCGCTCGCCGCGTTCCTCGCGCTCGCCCCCGTGGTGCGCCGCATTCGTCGCCTCGAGGCGGCGGTGAAGGGACAGGCCTCGGGCGGCTACGAGGGCTCGGTGCCGATCGAGGGCAGCGACGAGGTGGCGGACCTCGCCCGCGCCTTCAACGAGGCGAGCTCGCAGATCCGCTTGCGCCTCGAGGAGCTCTCCGCCCGAGACAAGGCGCTGACCGAATTCCTGCAGAGCACCACGCACGACGTGATGGTCCCGCTCACCGTGCTGCAGGGACACCTCAGCGATCTGCGGCGCATCGGCGGCGACAGCGAGCCGGTCGTGCGCGCGGCGATGGAGGAGGCCCACTACCTCGCGTCGCTCGTGAAGAACCTGAACGCGGCGGCCCGCCTCGACGCTGGCGAGCCCATGATCGCGCGGCACGAGCTCGACCTCGGCGAGCTCGTCGAGCGCGTCGTCTCGCGCCACGCCCCGATCGCGAAGACCCGCGGCATCGCCCTGAACCACTCCATCCCCGAGGAGCCCGTCCACGTGAACGCGGACTCGACCCTGCTCGAGCAGATGGTCGGCAACCTCGTGCACAACGCCATCCGCTACAACCAGGAGGGCGGCCACGTCGCCGTGATCCTCGAGCGGGGCTTCCGCGTCACCGTCAAAGACGATGGCCCCGGCATCCCCGAGGAGGAGCTCGAGCGCGTCGGCGAGCGCCAGTTCCGAGGCGGCGAGGCGAGGCAGCGCCGCCCCACCGGTCTCGGCCTCGGCCTCCACATCGTCCGCGACGTCGCCGAGCGCCACGGCTACGCCCTGACCTTCGAGTCCCCCGAAGAGGGCGGCCTCACGGTCGTCATCCGCGGCGCCGAGGTCTGAAGGCTGATGTAGCCTCAAGCCCCGGTCGCCGCGGCGCGCATGCGCCTCACTTCCTGATCCGCCTCCCGAATCACCTCCGGCTGCCGGTACGTCGGCGCCAGCTTCAGCACCCACGCCCGCGCGGTCGCGAAAGAGACCCGGTGGCCGGGTGAGACGTACAGCGGCTTCACGCCGGGCTGGGTCCTCAGCGCGTCACCGACGTGCTCACCCGCCTCCTCGATCGGCGCGTGGTCACCCCTCGCCAGTCCGAGCGAGCCGGCCGTCCCGAGGAGCTGGTTCTTCGCGCACCCGATCGCGGGCACGTCGAGCAGCAGCCCCAGGTGCGATGCGACGCCTAGGCGCCTTGGGTGGAGGATCCCGTTGCCGTCGCAGACCACGAGGTCCGCGGGGCGGCGCAGCGCCTCGAAGCACGCGAGCAGCGCGGGCAGCTCGCGGAACGACAAGAGACCCGGGACGTACGGGAACGTCGCGACGCCCTCGAAGCGCGCGACCTCGATCACGCTGAGGGTGGTCGCGTCGAGCACGCACACCGCCGCCCACAGGCGGTCGCCGCCGATCTCGTACGCGATGTCCGCGCCGGCCACGCGGCGCACCGGGTCGAGGCGATCGTTGAGCTCGACTCTCGGCGCGAGCTCGCCCTGGAGCCCCTCCGCTTCCGCGGGGTCGCTCGTGAGCCCGGGCCGGGTCACGTCACTCCATCGGCGCGAAGCGGACGCGGGCCTCGAGCACGGAGGCCTCCTCGGGGCCTGGCACGACGCGGAGGTGCGTCAACACCGTCGCGAGGCACTCACCGATCGCTCGATGGTTCTCGTCGGCGTCCGTCGTCACTTCGTCGACCTGGCCCGCGGACGTGACCGTGAGCCGCGCCACGACGGTGGCCGCCAGCGTCCGATCGGCGCGCAGCTCGCGCTCGTAGCAAGGCACGAGCGCGCGGATCCGCGAGTGGAGCATCCGGACCATGATCTGCTCGTCGAAGTCCCCGCTCACTCGGCGGACCTCTTCGATCGTCACGGCCCCCGCGACCCGGCCTCCCGCCGCGTCCTCTTCGGGCGTGAGCGGAGGCATGTCACCGCGCGGGGTGTCGGCCGAGGGCTCCGCCAACGGCGTCTCGGCGCTCGTCGCCTCGCCGCTCGTCGCCTCGCCGCCCGTCGCCTCGCCGCCCGTCGACTCGTCCGTCGCGGGCTCCTCGGCGGGTCCCCCACCGCAGCCCAAGGCGAGCACGAGGAACAGCACGGGGACCGACCCGCGCGTCGAGCGCGTCACGCCGGGATCCACGGGATCACGGCCCGCAGGCTCGCGAGCTCTTCGCCGTCGAGCACGCCGATTCGACGCTCGCCGCCGGGCATCGTCACGCGCAGGGCCGGTCGCCCGCCCACGTCCATCGATTCGGCCGCGCCGCCGGCGTCGAGCGCCTCGCCCAGGTCGCGCAGGCGCGGCGCGAGCTTGCGGAGCCCGGGCTGCAGACGCGTCCAGCCCATCGCCGCGGCGGCGGCGACGATCGGCTCCCACTTGCCGCCCTCGAGCAGCCCCTCGATCACGGAGAGGCGCCGATCGATGTCGCGCACCTGCGTCGCCGAGTGGAGCTTGAGCGCGTCGCGCAGCAGCGCCTCGAGGTGCTCGGGCTCGACGTCGTAGCAGTCGGGCGGGAGCTCCCGGCGCCCGCGGCCCACCCGCTCGAGGTTGGACACCGCGAGGTAGAGGGCGCGCACGCAGACGTCGGCCGCCTTCTTGGCGTTGCCCTTCAGCTCGCCGGCGAGGCGGACCGGCTCGGCGTGGACCTCGTTCCAGACGTCGACGAGGTTCCGCTTGCGGCGGTCGGGCCACCACGCGACGAGCGCGTCGAGCGCTCCGTCGAACACGGCGCGTTGCGGTTCGTCGATCTTCGTGGCCGCCATGTGACCCGCGTGGCTCGCGACGAGCGCGGCGACGGGGAGCTTGGCGTTCCAGAGGTTGAGCGCGGTATCGGTGAGGGCCACGGCGGGACCATAGCAGGTGGACCGCGATCCCCGCTGCGAGGGCGTGGTAGCTTCGTCCCGTGCGGTGGTGGTGTCTGTTCGTCCTCCTCGCCGGCTGTGGCTCCGAGACCGCGTCGCTCGTGGTCCAGGTCCGCAGCGACTACGCCGCGCCCGTCGACTTCGACGTGGTCGAGGTCACCCTCTTCGGGGCCGACTCGAGCGTCGTCGTCGCCCAGACCGAGTACCTCGCCCGCTCGACGGATGACTTCGTGGCGGGGGTCACGGTGAGCGAGGTGGACGGCCTCGCGCCCGGTCGCTACGAGCTGCGCGTCCGGCTGTTCCGCCCCGACCGCCGGGTCACCGCGCGGCGCGCCGTGATCCAGGTCGACGCCGCCGCGGTCGTGACGGTCCTCCTCACCCGCAGCTGCGCCGCCGTTCGCTGCCCCGACGCCGACCCCGCGAGGACCGCCTGCGTGGGCGGGCGGTGCGTCGATCCCGCCTGCGCCGCCGGCGACGAGGCCGCGTGCCCCCCGCCGGACTGCGCGGCGACCGCCGACTGCCCCGCGCCTCCCGGTGGCTGCGGCGAGCCGCGGTGCGAGGTCGGGCGGTGCCTCTACGCCGACGACGGAACCTGCGGCGACGGGCTCGTGTGCGATCCGTTCCAGGGCTGCGTCGATCAAGAGACCTTGCGCCCCGTGCCCGGCCCCTGCGTCGACGACGCGCAGTGCCCGGCGGGCGCGAACGCCGCCGGCGTCTGCGCGGACGGCGCCTGCGCGCTCGCCTGCGAGGCGGGCTTCGAGGACTGCGACCGCGACCTCGCGACGGGGTGCGAGGTGGCGCTCGGCTCGCCGGAGCACTGCCGGGCCTGCGGCGACCGCTGCGCGTGGGGGAGCTGCGTCGAGGGCGCCTGCGACGATCCGGTCGAGCTCGCCGGCGGCAGCGATCGCATGTGCGCGCGGACCTCGGTCAGCCGCTCGCTCGCGTGCTGGGGCGCGCGCTTCTCGGGTGGCGGCGTCGGCGACGGCGACCCCGTCGGCAAGAGCGTGCCGCGCTGGGTCGGGCTGCGCGACGTCACGTCGGTCGCCGTCGGCGCGGACGTCGCCTGCGCGACGACCTCCGACGCGGGGCTCCGGTGCTGGGGATCGCAAGGGTTGTTGCCCGCCGACGTGCACGTGCCCACGCCGATCGGCTTCGACCTCGCCGCTGGCGAGCGCCTCCACCTCGGGCAGGCCGAGTACATCGTCGGGCTGTTCGCGCCGCTTCCGTACCGGCTCTCGGGCTCGTCGTCGGCCTGCGTGCTGACGGACCCGCCCGCGCTGGCGCGCTGCTTCGGAGGGGGCTTCGGCGCGGCGCCGCCGACCGAGCCGGTCGCGCCGCTGGGCGGCCTCGGCCCGGTGCTCGACGTCGCGATGCTGCGCGGGGGTGACGGCTGCGCGGTGACGGCCGACGGGTCGGTGACCTGCTGGGGCGGCTTCTACGGCGGGGCCACCGTGGCGCTCGACGCGATCGACGAGCCGGTGGTCGACGTCGAGCTCAGCCAGCGCGGCTACCTCGGCTGCGCGCAGACCGCGACGGGGCGCGTGCACTGCTGGGGCGAGGCGCGCGCGGCGGCGCTGCTCGGGCGCGGTCGCGACCCCGGCGACGCGAGGACCCCTGCGCCCGTCGACCTCGCCGACGTCGAGCAGATCGCGGTGGGCGGCGAGGCGGTCTGCGCGCGCCGCGTCGACGGCTCCCTCTGGTGCTGGGGGACCGGCCCGGTGGGAGACGGCACCGCGGACGCGACCTACGTGCCTCAGCCGGTCTTCGACGCGGGCGTCACCGACGTGAGCAGCGCGGGCGCGTTCACGTGCGCCATCGTCGACGGCGAGGTCGCGTGCTGGGGCCGCCGGCCCGACGGGGAGTCGATCTTCATCGGAGACGGAACGCTCGACGGCTCGGTCCCGCCGCGCGTCGTCCCGCCCCCCACCTGAGCGGGGCCGGCCTATGCTCGGCGTCGGATGACGACCTGCTTCGACACGCACCGCGCCGTCGTGCACGCCTGGATGTGCGACCACTTCGGCCACATGAACGTGCGCTTCTACGCGCACCTCTTCGACGACGCGAGCTTCGCCCTCTGGTCGATGGCCGGCGTGACTCGAGACGTCTTCCGCGCCGCGGGGCTGCACACGGTCGTCGCCCGCACCGAGACCGACTTCCGCGCCGAGCTCCTCGCGGGCACCCAGGTCGTGGTGCGCAGCCGCTTCGAGCGGGTCGGGACCAAGAGCGTGACCTACGCCCAGGAGCTGCTCGACGCGGACACCGGCCACCTGCACGCCGCGCAGCGAGCCGTCGAGGTGCTCTTCGACCCCGAGACGCGCGCCTCGCGCCCGGTCCCCGACGCGATCCGCGCGCTGCTCGCGCCGCACCTCGCGTGACGAGCGAGAACGATGATTCGAGCTCGATGACCGGTCGCGGAGAGAGCGGTCGCGCCGTCCGCTCCGCCGACCGCGTCTTTCCAACGCCCACCGCCCGTCGCACCATCCGACCCTTGGCATGCGAAGCGCGCGCGTACCGATCCTGACCCTCGTGGTGCTCCCGGTGCTCGTGCTCTCGTGCGAGACGCGCGACGGCTTCGACGCGCCCGGCGCGTGGGTGTGCCCGACCGAGGCGGAGCACTTCACCGCTCACGGGCAGACGCGGTCCACGATCCCGATGCGCACGACCCCGGACGCCTCGCCGCCCACCGCTGGCCACGAGATGCTCGACGACGAGTACGTGGAGATCCCGCTGCCCTCCCATCACGGACGGGTGACCGTCGCGGTCGTGGCCAGCTCGACGGACCACTACTCGGTGATGGTCGAGCGGTCGTCGCGGTGGGAGCCGGTGGGTGAGATCGGTCCGCGCACCGACATGCCGCTCGGTCTCTTCCGCCAGCCCGAGGTCGACGTCTCGGTCGGCGACGCGCGGATCCTCTCGCTCTACGCGCACGAGCCCGGGCGGCTGGCGCAGATCTGCGTCCGGGCCGAGGAGTCATGGTTCTCACCCTGGCTCTGGCTGATCCTCGGGATCGGGGCGGTCTACCTCGTGCTGCGGTTCGCCCCCCGACCCGCTGCGCAGCGATGGGCTGCGATGCTCGGGCGCGCCGACCCCCTGATCGCGCTGCTGGTGGGCGCGGCCGCGCTCGAAGACCCCGTGGTGCTCGGGCTGCTGCTCCCTGCTTGGGTCGCCCTTCGCGCGCGCGACCCGGTCTCACCCTCCGCGCCACCCGAGCCCCGGTTCGGGATCGTCGAGCGCCTCTCGATCGGCGCGCTGATCGTGGGGGCGTTCGCGGTGTACGCGGCGAGCGGCACCGAGGTCGTCGGGGGCTGCGACTCTTGGTCCTACCTGTCGCAGGCGCTACGGCTGCGCGGCGCAGCCCTGGACATGAGCCAGCCCGACCCCGGCGCCCATCCCGCGCTCGTGCCGCTGTGCCACGCGCTGGTCGACGGTGAGGTGCGCTCGATCTTCCCGCCGGGCTTCCCGGTGATGCTCGCGCCGGCGGGTGTCTTCGGCCTGGAGTTTCTCGTCAACCCGTTGCTCGGCGCGATCGGCGTGGGCCTCGTGTACGCGCTCCTCGCGCGCCGCGCCAGCCACGGGGTCGCGCTCGTCACCGCCGCGCTGTGGGCCAGCGCGCCACTCGCGATCTGGGGGAGCGTGCGCCTCATGAGCGACCTCCCCGCCACGGTGTTGATGCTCGGGTCGCTCTACGCGTTGATGCGCGGGCGGGGCGCCATCGCGGGGCTCGTCGCCGGGCTCAGCTGCGGGCTCCGACCGGCGAGCGTCTTCTTCGGGCTCGCGGTCGGGCCGAAGGTCTTCGAGAGACGAGCGGGGGGTTCGTTCTACGCGGGGATGACGGTCGGCGGCGCGCTGTGGATCGTGTTCCTCCTCGCGACGCTGGGCGCCCCGTGGGACTCGCCGTACACCGGCTACAGCGGGAACATGATCGCCCCCCACGCGGGCTACTTCGCGCAGGTCGGCTTCTACCTCCACACGATCGCGCGGCTCCACCCGCTGATGCTCTGCCTCGCGGCGCTCGCGCTCTACCACCGCTCCGAGGGCAGCCGGACGTACCTGCTCTGGTTCCTCGTCTACGTCCTGTTCTACGGCTTCTGGACGCGACTGCTCCACGCCTGGTGGGAGACACGGTTCGTGCTCCCGTCGTACGCCGCGCTCCACCTGCTCGGGGGCCTCGGGCTCGCCGAGCTCATCCATCATCCGCGATGGGAGCGGGTTCGTCGGGGCCTCCCCTTCAAGGTCGCAGCCGCGCTCGCGATCGCCGGATCGCTCGTCTTCCAGGTGCTCTACGCGCGGGCGGCCGGCTTGCTCGACTCGAGCTTCGAGCGCGGCTACCGGACCGACAGCGAGCGCGTCGCCGAGCTCACGGACCCGCGGAGCGTCGTGGCCGGCGTCAATTTCACCGGCCCGCTGCGGATCTATGGCCACCGCGCCTCCTTCCTCGCGTCGCACGCCGACGCGCCGCGGCTGATCGACGCGGCGCTCGACGAGCCGCGCCCGGTCTACGCCGTCCTCGAAGCGCTCGAGCGCCCCGCGATCGAGGCCAGCCCGGGGTGGCGCGACCGCTACGAGCTCGTCGAGGTGGAGCCGCTCACGATGTGGGCGGCGCTCGAGCTGCGACGCGTGCTGCCGATCGTCGAGGCCCAGGGCGAGCCCGGCGACACGGTCCGGGTGGCGGAGCTGACCGTCGCGTCGTCGGACCGCGTGAGCGCGGATCCGAGGCGCGCAGTGGATGGCGCGCGACCACCGGACGGATCGGATTGGGACGGCGAGGGCACGGTGGTGCTCGACGACGTCGAGGCCACGATCGTGTTCCAGATGCCCGAAGACTTCTGGGCCGAGGCGGTCGAGCTGACGGCCGACGGCAACGACGCCTACGCGATCGAGACGTCCGTGGACGGCGCCGCGTTCGTCCCCCTCGCGGTGCTCCCGGCGGTGCCCGAGTACGGGCTGCGCACGCGCCGCGCCTCGCTCGATGGGGCTTCGGTCGGCCGCTTCGTCCGGGTCCGCGCGATCGAGGGAGACGACCACTACTCCGTCGCGGAGCTCCGGCTGCTCGGGCCCACTCCGCGCTTGCGCGTCCGGGACGCACGAGGCGAGACGGTCGGCGAGCTCGCGCGCTTGGTGGACGGGGTGGCGCCGGCCGACGGCGCAGCGTGGGACGGTCCCGACAGCGTCCGCATCGCGTCGGACGCGTCGGTGACGTTCGGGCTGCCACCGGGGAACGTGACCGGGCTGCGGGTGACCGCGGACGGCAACGACACGTACCTCGTCGAGGGCTCGACCGACGGGGAGCGGTTCGTCCCGACCGGCGAGGTGCCGCCCACCGGCGCGGGCATGCGCACGCGCGCCGTGCGGCTCGACCGCGCGTTCCGGTGGGTGCGCCTCACGCCCGGCGAGGGCGACGGGCTGTGCTCGATCGGCGAGGTCGCGCCGATCGTGTCGACGGGCACGGTCCTCGACCTCGCGTCGGCGCCGCCGGAAGACGGCTGGGCCGTGGACGACGCGGCGGCTCGGTTCGCCGCTCGACGCGCGTCGCTTCGCGCGACCGGGCTGGCCCGCGACACCATGTATCGCGTGACGCTGACCATCCGCGCCGACGCCACCGTGCCCGAGAGCGCGTCGATCGCGTTCACGTTCGACGGCACGCGCCTCGAGCGCCATCGGCTCGCGCGCGCGGACGGCGTCTACCACCTCGTCGTCCCCGGGCGGCTGGTCCGGGGCGATGGCGAGGACGTGCTCGGCTTCGAGCTCGACGACACCGCGGCCGAGCACCGAAGCGCGATCGCGCTGCGTCGCGTGCTCTTTCAGGCGTCGCGCGTCACGCCGCTCCCCGACTGAGTCCGACGACGCGAAGCGTCGGAGGATCTCAGTGGGGAGCGCGAGGGGCTTGCCCCTCGCCGGAGAGAAATCGCCGGAGGCGATTTATCGACAGGCTTTGAGTCCCGAGGGCGCGAAGCGACCGAGGGATCTCAGTGGGGAGCGCGAGGGGCTTGCCCCTCGCCGGAGAGAAATCGCCGGAGGCGATTTATCGACAGGCTTTGACCGGAGCCGCTCTGCCGCGCATCACCTCGAGCGCGAGCCACGCGTGGCAGCGCCGGACGTCGGGGGGTGACCACGCCGCGATGATGCGCGTCGGGGCCTCCACCGCGAGAGCGAGAAGCGCGCGTCAGGCGAAGAACATGAGCTCGGACGCGGCGTGGACGCCGGGCTCGAGCTCGACGTCCGGCTCGCGTACGTCTGCGCGCTCGATCTGTACGGTCGCGCGCGCGTGCGAAGGCAGGTAGCGCCGCGCCAGCTCGAGCGCGCGCTCGGGATCGACCGCGACGACGTCGAAGACGCGCAGGAAGCCCGCCGCGCCGGAGCCCGCCGGCGCTTCCCCTTGCACGACGAGCTGGAGCCGATGCTGGGCGCCCTCGGCGCTCGCGGGGAAGAGCCTCCGGCCCAGGGCGATCAGCGCCGGGCTCGCGACCCCGGCGTCCACCGCGCCGGCGAACGCCGCCTCGATCTTCGCGCGGTCGGCGCGCGCTCGGTCGAGCGCGAGCGCGTGCTCGGCGTCGAGGACGGGGCGGCGCGGGTCGTCGGCCGCGCAGCGCTCGAGCGCCGCCTCGATCATGTCCACCGCGTCCTCGGCGCGGCCGATCCCCGCGAGGCACTCGAGCGTCAGCGCGAGCGCCGACTCGGCGATCTCGAGCGGCGGCTTGGGCAACGCCAGGATCGGATCGAGGTCGGCGAGCGCCTCGCCGAAGCGGCCGGCGCGGCGGTACGCGATGGCGCGGTTGAAGTGGATGGCGATGCGGGAGGCGCCCTCGCAGGCGAGCGCCCGCTCGAAGGCCTCGAGCGCGGCGTCGACGTCGTCGCGATCCGAGCGGAGGTTCCCGAGCAGGTGCCAGAGCTCCCACGCGGCCGGGACGCGCTCGACGGCGACCTCGAGGCGCTCGACGGCGACGTCGAGCCGACCCGCCGACCGGTGCGCGAGCGCCTCCACCACGAACCCGCCCGACCAGCCCATCGCGATGAGGCGGTCCGCCGTCTTCAGCGCGGCCGCGCCGTCGCCGGCCTCGAGCTGCTCGTGCCCCAGGGTCTCGAGGCGGCCCGCCTCGGCTTCGTCACCGAACCACACGCACGGGAGCATGGAGGCGGCGCCGCACTTTGGCTATCGTCCGCCCGCGCACCTTCGCCGACAGGACAAGAGAAACGTCACAGACGCGGCAGGGCGAAGGCCTCAGATCTGCGCGTCGATACCCGAAAGCACCCTCAGGAGGACTCATGAGTCTCAAGCTCGGAACGGTCGCGCCCGACTTCTCGGCGGAAACCACGGAAGGCCCCATCCAGTTTCACGACTGGGCGGGCAGCAGCTGGGTCGTCTTCTTCTCCCACCCGGCCGACTACACGCCGGTCTGCACGACCGAGCTCGGCATGGCGGCGCGCCTCAAGCCCGACTTCGAGAAGCGCAACTGCAAGATCCTCGCGGTCAGCGTCGACCCGCTCGACAGCCACATGGGCTGGCTGGGGGACATCGAGGAGACGCAGAGCGTCAAGATGAATTACCCCATCGTGGCGGACCCCGACCAGAAGGTCGCGCGGCTCTACAACATGATCCACGAGGACGCGAACGCGAAGCTCACCGTCCGCAGCGTGTTCTTCATCGACCCGTCGAAGAAGGTCCGCGCGACGATCACCTACCCGCCCGCCACGGGCCGCAACTTCGACGAGATCCTGCGCGTCATCGACGGCCTGCAGCTCACCGACTCGCACCAGGTCGCGACCCCGGTGAACTGGAAGGACGGCGACGACGTCGTGATCGTCCCCTCGATCACCGACGCCAAGGAGATCGCCGAGAAGTTCCCGAAGGGCCACAAGGAGCTCAAGCCCTACCTGCGCATGACCCCGCAGCCGAACCGCTGAAGGCCCCGCCCTCTCCCGCGCGGCGGGGGAGGGCGCCTCGCGGCTCCCGGCGTCACGCGCGAACGATCCCGCTTGATTCGGCGCCCGGCCGGTCCATCGTTCGCGCCCCGTGACCCGCGAGACCGTCGATCCCCGCTCCGAGCGCCCCCGCGCCGTCCTCGTCGGCGTGCAGCTCCCCGGCGTCACCGACGCCGAGCACGCGTCGTCGCTCGACGAGCTCGGCCGCCTCGCCAAGACGCTCGGGCTCGACCCGGTCGCGCGGGTGACCCAGAAGCGTACGCGGCTGGCGCGCGCGGCGGTGCTCGGCGAGGGGAAGCTCCGGGAGCTCGCGAAGCACACCGACGGCCCTGGCTTCGTCCCGAAGTTCTCCAAGAAGAAGGGCGCGACGGACGACGACGAGGACGATGAGGAAGACCTCGACGACGGCGACGCCGTCGAAGACGACGCCGACGTCGCGGTCGAGCGCGCGAGCGTCGTGGTGGTCGACCACGAGCTGACGCCGTCGCAGGCCCGGAACCTCGAGAAGGCCGCGGGGGTCGAGGTCGCCGACCGCACGTCGGTGATCCTGTCGATCTTCCAGCGGCACGCGCACACCCGCGAGGCGCGGCTGCAGGTCGAGATCGCCCGGCTCGCCTACGACGCGCCCCGGCTGCGCGAGTCCGGCGGCGGCGAGGATCGGCAGCGCGGCGGGATCGGCGGAAAGGGCGCCGGCGAGTCGTCGCTCGAGCTCGACCGACGCCGCATTCGGGATCGCATCGCGGAGCTCCGGCGCGAGCTCGCGAGCATCTCGAAGGAGGACGCCGTCCGGCGCGCGCGGCGGGTCGAGCGCGGCGACACGGTGGCGCTCGTCGGCTACACGAACGCGGGCAAGTCGTCGTGGTTCCGCCGGCTCACGCAGGGCGACGTCTACGTGGCCGACGAGCTGTTCGCGACCCTCGACACGACCGTGCGGCGCCTGCAGCCGGAGACGCGGCCGCCCATCCTCGTGTCCGACACGGTCGGCTTCATCAAGAAGCTGCCGCACGATCTCGTGGCGTCGTTCCGGAGCACGCTCGACGAGGCGCGCGAGGCGAGCCTCCTCGTCCACGTGGTCGACGTGTCGGACGCGGCCTGGCGCGAGCAGCTCCGGGTGACGCGCGAGGTGCTCGCCGAGCTCGGCGTCCACGTGGCGGTCTGGAGCGATCCGGACGACGTGGCGGCCACCGAGGCGGCGCGCCTCGCGACGGGGCAGCGCCCCTGCCTCGTGCTCCTCAACAAGCTCGACCGCCTCGACGAGGAGGCCCGCGCGCAGGTGCTCGAGGAGCTCCCCGAGGGGATGCTCGTCAGCGCGCGCGACGACGACAGCCTCGAGGCCGTGCGCGGCCGCGTCGTCGCGTTCTTCGAAGCGTCGATGGAGGAGGCGGAGCTCTTCGTGCCGTGGACCCAGCACGCGGTCGTCAGCGCGACCCACCAGAGCGCTCACGTGCTGAGCGAGGAGCACGGCGAGGACGGCACGCAGCTCCGCGTCCGGGCCCCCGCGGCGGTGCTCGCCCGCCTGCGCGCTCAGCTGGGCTGAAGCGGGTCGGTCGCGGCCTTCTCGGGGTCGTAGACGTCGGGCTCGATGAAGAGGAAGCGCGCCATCGGGAGCTCCGCGCGGATGCGGACCTCGAGCGCGTTGGTCAGGCGCGACACCTCGTCGGCGGTGAGGTCGCCCTCCCACTGCACCTTGAGCGCGACGAGGAGCTCGTCCTCGCCGAGCTGCATCGTGCGCATCGTGACGAGGCGGGTGACGCCCTCGTGCGAGGTCGTGAGCTCTTCGAGCTTCGCCAGCGTGGCCTTGCTCGCGCCCTCGCCGATGAGCAGCGACTTGGTCTCGCGGGCCACGAAGAACGCGATGAGGACGAGCAGCCCGCCGATGGCGAAGGTCGAGTAGACGTCCCAGTAAGGGTTGCCCGTCGCGAGCACGAGCCCGACCCCGGCGAGCGCGAGGAAGAGGCCGATGAGCGCCCCCGTGTCCTCCATCCAGATGACGATGATCTCCGTCGACTTGGAGTCCTCGATGAAGCTGAAGAGGCCCTGGTCGCCGCGCAGGTGGTTCACCTCGCGCGTGGCCGCGATCCACGACCAGCCCTCGAGCGCGATGCTCACCGCGAGGACGCCGATCGCGATCGCGGGGTTCTCCATGTGGACGTCGCGGCCCGCGCGGAGCGCCGCCTCGAGCTCGTGCAGCTTGTGGAAGCCCTCGTAGATCGCGAACAGCCCCCCGAGCGAGAACAGCAGGATCGCGACGATGAAGCTCCAGAAGTAGCTCTCCATCTTGTAGCCGAACGGGTGCTGCGCGTCGGGCGGCTTGGCCGCGCGCCGCATCCCGAGCAGCAAGAGGAGCTGGTTGCCGGTGTCCGCGAGCGAGTGCACCGCCTCGGCGAGCAGCGCCGTCGAGCCGGTGAAGAAGAACGCAGCGAGCTTCGCGCAGGCGATGCCGAAGTTCGCCGCGAGCGCGAGCAGGATGACCTTCTTCGAGCCGTGACCGCTGTCCGCCATGCGCTGCTCATCCACCTCGTCGAGACGACCGGCCGCACTATACGCGAGGGCCGAGCGCCGTCGACGTCAGGCGGATCGGACGCGCGCGGGGAGGTCGGTGACCCCGAGCTCGACGGTCACGCGCTCGACGCGGGCTCGGTCGTCGTCGAAGGTCATGACCTCTACGGCGCGCCGCACTCGGGGTCGGTCGGGTTGGCCGCGCAGTAGGTGGTGCTGCACGACTGCACGGCCGTGATCTCGGCGTTGCAGCGATCGCTGACGCACGGGTCGCCCCCGACGAGGCAGCCGTAGAACGAGTCGAACTCGGAGCGGCAGCCGAAGCGGTTCGCGGTCTCGATCGCGTCGTCGTACTCGGTCTCGGCGCTCGAGCACTCGGCGTCGCAGTTGGTCGTTCCGTCTCGGCCGTTGCACATCCGATCGTTCTGCTCGTTGCACACGCTCAGGCAGTCGGACTTCGGGTTGGCCGAGCAGCCCGCGACCATCGCCGCGAGCGCACCGAAGAGCACGAGGCCCAGGAGCTGAAATCGTCGTCGCATGAATCCCCCCTCGGGAGCGACCCTACCGCGAGCGCCGCTCGCGACGCGAGGCTTCGGTCAGGCCCGCGCGACGACGCCGCCGCGACGCGGGTCGCCGACCGCTTCGGGCTCGCCGTCGCCGACTCGGACCGCGTGGACGCCGCCGAAGTAGAACGCGCGATCCGGGAACGGGTGGACGCGCCCGAAGACGGCCCCGAGCGCGCGCTCGACCGCGTCGGGGTCGCGCCACTGGGCTCGCTCGATCCACACGTCCTCGCCTTCCGCGTGGACGCGCGGGGCGAGGACGGCCTGCTCGAGGGGCTCGCCGCGCATCAGCCGGTACAGCACCTGCGCGACCACCGAGCGGATGCGGTTGCTGCCGCCGCTGCCGAGCGCGACGGTCGCGCGGCCGCCCTCGATCGCGACGGTCGGCGCGATCATCGTCGGCAGGATCGTCCCCGCCTCGTGCGCGTGGAAGCCGTGCGGGTTGAGGTCCTCTTCGCCGAGGAAGTTGTTGGGCTGCACGCCGGTGCCGGGCGCGACGTAGCCGCAGCCCTCGCCGTTGGTCAGGGTCACCGACGCCGCGCCGCCGGCTCCGTCGAGCACGCTGATGTGGGTGGTGCTGCCGCGACCGGGGCGTGGCTCGCGCTCGCTCGCGGCCCGGCAGGCGAGGGCGATCCGCGACACCTCCTCGGCCTCGTCCAGCGACGGCGCGCGCGACGTCAGCTCGCCGAGCAGGCGGGTCACCCGCGCGCCGCCGACGTGGGGCGACGTGAGCACGGTCCACGAGCCGAGCTCGACCCGACGCGGCTCGCGCACGCGCGGCGCGGAGCGACGCAAGTCGTCTTCCGTCAGCAGGCCGCCGGCGGCGGGGCCGAACGCCTCGAGGAGCGCCCGCTCGAAGCGCGGGGGCGTGGCCTCGAGGCGTGCCGTCTCCTCGAGCAGATCGGCGAGCTCCGGGTTGTGGAGGATCGTGTGCTGGTCCGGGAGCGCGCCGCCCGCGAGCGCGGTGGCCTCGGGGCTGAGCCGCTGGATCGGCCAGAGCAGCCCGTAGACCATCGCGCCCTGCGCCGACAGCTCGACGCCCTCGCGCGCGTGACGCGCGGCGGCGGCCACGAGCTCGGTCAGCGGTCGCGAGCCGAAGCGCCGCGCCGCCTCGATGAGCCCGGGGAGCGCGGCCGGCGGCGCGACCGAGCCGCGGCCGACGTGGAACGTCTGCGTCGTCGCCCCGAAGTCGATCTCCACCGCGCGGAAGTCGAGCGGGACGGCCGACGTCGCGAGGGCGGGCATCGTCGAGAAGAAGTCGACGACGGCGGGCTCGGTGCCGGGCAGCGCCACCGTCATCATCCCGGCCCCGCCGGCGCCCGCGAGGAGCGGCTGCGCGACGAAGGCGGTGAACGACGCGGCCACGGCGGCGTCGACCGCGTTGCCCCCGTCGGCGAGCACGTCGCGAGCCGCCTCGGCCGTGTAACGATCCCCCGCCGCGACGACGCCGCCCATCGCCGAGCACGGTAGCAGGACGCGCGGATCGAGGCGGTGAAAGCGGCCTACAGCGTCCGCGCGTAGAGCGCCTGCAGGTGCGCCTGCATCGCCTCGACGTTGGCGGCGGTGTGCTGCGGCGTCGTCTTCGCGGGCCGGCCGTGCTCGCTCACCGGGTGGAAGCCCGTCGCGTAGCGGGGATCGGCGAGCGCGCCGACGAGGATCTCCGCGCAGGTGTCCGCCGACTTCGCGAAGAGCTTCTGCGCGAGCTTGATGGCGAACGCGGCCTTGGTCTGGTGCCCCCACTGCGAGGCCACGAAGCCGGGCGCGGCGTGGAGGAAGCCGATCGAGGCGTTGGCCTCGTCGTCCGCGAAGTGCTGGAGCGCGACGTCGTTGTAGAAGCCGGCCGCGTCGGCCGCGCGGCGGAGCGAGAACGAGACCAACAGGTCGGCGTCGTCCCAATCGGTGAACGAGCGGTGGACGCCCCCCGACAGCACGCTCAGCACGCGCGCGCCGCCG
This sequence comes from Sandaracinaceae bacterium, assembly GCA_020633195.1. Classification (GTDB taxonomy): domain Bacteria; phylum Myxococcota_A; class Polyangia; order Polyangiales; family Sandaracinaceae; genus JACKEC01. The sequence goes on from JACKEC010000029.1 coordinate 45,019, forward strand.
TCGCTCTTCGCGAGGCGGAGCATCGGGAGCAGGTCGCGCGCGATGAGGAAGCGGCTGTACGCGTGGAGCACGAGCTTGAGCTCGAGCCCCTCGGCCGTCTCTTGGCGGCCGCCGAAGGACGCGGTGGCCTGGCACATCGCGAGGACGTGCAGCGGCGCGCCCGCGTGGGCGTCGGCGAAGCCGAGCGCGAAGGCGTGGGACCCCGCGAGCGTGGACGCGTCGAGCGGCAGGAACTCGAACGACGCGCCCTCCGAAGGCGAGGCGGCGCGCATGCGCTCGATCACCGACGCCCCCGCGTCGGCGTTGCGGCCGGCGATCGTGACGTTGGCGCCACGCGACGCGAGCTGGACGGCGATGCCCTCGCCGATGCCGGCGGTGGCGCCGAGGACGAGGGCGTTGCGAGACGTGAAGTCGGTCGGCATGTGGGGGTCGGCTCGCGGCGAGCGTAACCGAGCGATGGAACCTGGCAAGCGGGGGAGGGCGGGCGCGGAACGCGCGACCTACCGGAGAGGACAGCTCGGGCGAGGTCGAGCCACGCATCCTCGAGCTCGTGCCCGCGCTCGTGCTCAAGCGTCCGCGACTCGTTCGAGCGCGGCGCACGCTACCCGACGACTTGAGAGCCGTGCTCGAGGCGATCCGCCAGGGCTTCCCGCTCCCCCCGTTCCGGGGCGTCGCCCCAGAGAATTACATCCCCTGGGTGGAGCGGTTGGGTCGCGCGGGGCGGGGGCGGGCGGTGCTCAAGTCGTTTCGACTCAGGCCGAACGACCTCCGTCGGCTTCGCGAGCTGAAGACGCGAACGGGCGCCTCCTCGGAGACCGAGGTCCTCCGTGACGCCCTGGTCGCCTACGAGCGCGAGATCCGGGCGACACACCCCGAACCGCCGGAGGCCGAGCTCCAGAACGCTGAGCCGACGACTCGGCTCGAGTCGCGCGACACCTGACCTCGGTTCGGCCTCGTGCCGTGAGGGGATCGCGGCCTGGCGTGGATTGCGACCCGATGTGGCGCGGATCGCGAGACCGCCGATGCCAGCTTGGTCCTCACCGACACGGAGGAGGATCGCGATGACTGGACTGGGACACCTCGCGGTGACGCGATGAAGCCGCTCGATCTGAATGGTGAGCAGGCCCCGCACGCCCTCGCGGCGCTCCGGTCCGTCGCGCTCGCCGATGGTCGGATCGCCGAGCAGGAGGCCCAGATGCTCGCGGTCCACGCCGAGCTCCTGGGCTTCGACGGGGACCTCGACGCGCTGCCGCCCCTCGACCTCGACGCGCTGGCCGAGCGGCTCCCCGATCCCGCGCACCGCGCCGCGCTGGTGCAACGCCTCGTGCTGATGGCGATGCTCGACGGCGAGGTCGGACGCGAGGAGATCGCGCAGACGCGCGCGATCGCGAGGCGGCTCGGCGTGCTCCAGCCGGCGATCGACCAGATGGAGCACTTCCTCGCGGGCCGGATGAGGCTCCTCGCCTTCGACGTCATGCGGCGCTCGTTCATCGCCGAGAAGATCGGCCGCGTGTGGCGTGACGAAGGGCTGCGCGGCGTCGCGAAGGTGGCGCGACAGGCGCGAGGCAAGGCGGACCCCGCGCTCGCGGCGCGCTACCTCGCGCTCGAGGCGCTCCCCGAGGGGACGCTCGGCCGCGCGCTCTTCGAGCACTTCCGGCGGCACGGCTTCGCGCTGCCGGGGGAGGAGAAGAGCGCCCCCGAGGCGGTCCTCTTCCACGACCTCGGTCACGTGCTCGCGGGGTACGGGACCGATCCGGAGGGAGAGGTGCAGATGGCCGGCTTCGAGGCCGGGTTCATGGGCGAGGACGGCTTCTCGGTGACGGTGCTGGCCCTCTACCTCTTCCACCTCGGGGCCGACCTCAACCTGTCGGCGAAGCCGTCCCGGCTGCGGTTCGCGCTCGAGCCGTTCCGCGCCGCGTTCGCGCGAGGGGCCGCGCTGAACGTCGACCTCCGGGACTGGGATCCGTGGCCGCACATGAGCGAGCCGCTCGACGAGGTCCGGGCTCAGCTGCGCGTCTCCTAGCCCTCGTCGCGCCAGGCGGCGGGGGTCGTCCCGAACCACGCCCGGAAGGCGCGATGGAAGCTCGCCGAGGACGCGTAGCCGAGGAGGTACGCGACCTCGGCGATGTCGCGCCCCTCTCGGAGCAGGCGCGCCGCGCGCTCGCGGCGAATCCCCGAGAGGAGCTCCGCCACGTGGGTCCCCTCGGCGGCGAGCCGGCGCTGCAGCGTCCTCGGGCTGACCCGCAGTCGCGCGGCCGCGCTCTCGAGGGTCGGCTCGCGAGGCAGCTCGTCCTCGAGCGCGCCGCGCGCCCGCTCCACCCACGAGCGCCGGCGCGGGAGCGCGGCGGCGAGCTGCCGGGCCTCGTGCTCGAGCGCGTCGAGGAACATCGAGTTGGCGTGCCGCAGCTTCGTTCGCAGCGCGGCCTCGTCGAAGGTGATCGTCGTGCGCGGGGCGTCGAACGCGATCGGCGCGTCCAGCGCGCGCGTGAGCGGCGCGACGTCCGCGGGGGCGGGCCCCTCGATCGTGATCGCCTCGGGCCGCAGGGCCTGGCCGGTCATCGTCCGCACTCCGTCCACGATGTCGGCGAGCATCCACGCGCGGAGCTGGGCCAGCGCGGGGCGCTCCGGTCCAGGCATCACGACCACGAGGCGCCGCTCGTGATCCTCGGGCTCGATGCGGTGCGCGTCGTAGAGCACGTGCTGGTAGCGGACCATGCGCTTCACCGCGCTCCGCACGTCGGGGCACGAGAGGAGGAGCAGGATGAGGATGCCCCCGGCGCGCGGGTCGAGCTCGAGCCGGAGCCGGAGCCCGAGGTGCGCGTCACCGGTGAGCTCGAGCCCCGCCTCGACGAGGTCGCAGAGGTGCTCGAAGGGCACGTGCTGCCAGGGCGTCCCCTGCGGCAACGCGATCCTCGCCCGGAGGGCGGACTCGTCACAGCCGATCTCGACGAGCCGGGACCAGGTGAGCTCGAGCAGGCGGAGGACGACGGTTCCGTTGGCCAGGAGGACGTGGGTAGCACGACCGGCGCACGCGGTGCAGCACTCTCAGGCCGCTGGAGCCACGCGGGCGTAGCGCCAGGCCACGACGAGGGTGGCGGCGATCAGGATCGAGGCCACCAGGAAGGGCATCCCGGGCGTCGGGAGGAGGGCCTCCTCACCGATGCTCGCGCGGAAGATCGAGGTGTAGAGCCCGGGGCCGAGGATCCCCGTGAGGCTCGCGAGGCTCGCCAACGCGCCTTGCATCCGACCCTGCTCCTCGGGGGCGACGTGGCGCGTGATGATCGCCTGCGTGGCGGGGCTGGAGACGCCCCACACCGCCATCACGGGGACGCCGAGGAGGAACGCGAATGGCGTGGACGCGAGGCCGTAGATGGCGAAGCCCGTCGCGCCGAAGAGCGAGCCGATGAGGATCGTCCGCCGCTCCCCGACCGCCTGGACCACGCGCCCGACGAGCCAGGCCTGGACCACGATCGAAGCGACGCCGACGGCCGCCATGACCCCGCCGACCTCCCGAGGGCCCCAGTCGAAGCGGTAGTCGGCGAAGAGCACGAAGACGCTCGGGTAGACGTAGTGCGCGAGGTCGTAGAGGAAGATGATCGCGGCCAACCCCCAGATCGCCGGGTGGCGTCGGATCACCACGAGCGCGGCCAAGGGGTTCGCGAGCGACGCGTCGAAGCGCGCGAGCCGCTTCTCCTTCGGGAGCGACTCCGGCAGCACGAAGAGCCCGTACGCGAAGTTGACGGTGGCGAGGGCGCCGGCGAACCAGAAGGGGAGCCGCAGGTCGATCCCGCCGAGCCATCCGCCGAGGGCGGGCCCGACCACGAAGCCGAGGCCGAAAGCGGCCCCGAGCAGGCCGAAGGCCTTGGCGCGCTCATCGGGCGCGACCACGTCCGCCACGTAGGCGTTCGCGGTGGTGAAGCTCGCCGACGTGATCGCCGAGAGCACGCGGCCGACGAGCAGGATCCAGAGGTTCGGCGCGAGCGCCATCAACGCGAAGTCCGCGCCGAGCCCGAGGCAGGAGGCCAGGATCACCGGCCGGCGCCCGAAGCGATCCGAGAGCGCGCCCTGGATGGGCGAGGAGACGAACTGGATGAGGGCGAAGGTCGTGCTGAAGACGCCGACCCAGAACGCGGCGTCGCGCGTGTCGCCCCCGGCGAGGTCCTCCACGAGGTGCGGGAGCACGGGGATGATCAGCCCGAACGCGAGCACGTCGATGAGGACGGTGACGAAGATGAACGCGAGGGCGGCGCGCCGCATGGGGGAGCGGATTGTGGGGCCGGCGCGGCGCGGCGTCACGCGACGGTCGCGGGGGGCTGCTGGGGCGCGGCGACGGGGAAACGACGCGGGGACGAAGAAAAGATGCGACGGGGTGCGCGGGCTCGCGTCCTCGGGGCGAGCGAGGGCGACGGAGCCCCGCCGAACCCCACAGGAGCTCGAAGAGAATGTCCCTGACCATCGCCCCCCGCGCCCTGATCCTCGTCCTCGCGGTCGCCGGCGCCGCGGCCTGCGGCGGCGCCATCCCGCTCAACCCGACCTCGCCGGTCCTGCTGACGAGCGAGACCGATCCCACCGAGCTGCGCGCCGCGATCATCCGGGCGCTCGAGGCGCGGCGGTACACGACCGAGAGCGAGGAGCCGGGCGCCATCACCGCGCGCTACCAGCGCGGCGGCACGATGCTCCGGCTGCGCTTCGACTACTCGGCCACCGACTACCGGATCACCTACCTCGAGAGCACCGGGCTCGGGCACGCGATCGGCCCCGACGGCAACGCGGTGATCTCGCGCCGCTACCCGGGCTGGATCACGCAGCTCCAGCGCACGATCAACAGCGAGATGGGGCGCGAGGCCCGCGAGGCCGAGGAGGCCGCCGAGGAGCAGCGCAACCACGAGCTCGCGGTCCTCGAGGAGCAGCGCCGCCGCGAGCGCGAGCAGCGCGAGGACGAGGCCCGCGAGCGCCAGCGCGACCGCCAGGCCGAGATCGAGCAGCAGCGCCTCCGCACGGAGCAGGCCCGCGCCGAGGCGGAGGCCCGCCGTCCGATCATCGTCGACCACGACCCCTACGTCGTCGACTCCATGGTCGTGGCGCCCCGCACCCGGATCCGCTCGCGCTTCGGCGCGGTGCAGGTCGACGGTCGCACCCGGGTCCGCTGGCTCGAGGGCCAGGCCGAGGGCGACATCGACAGCACGTCGCTCGGGCTGCCGCAGAGCTGCCGCGGCTACTTCGCGGGCACCCCGGAGCACATCGTCCGCATCCGCCGCGGCGTGGACTACCTGCGCCTCGAGACCGACGCCGAGGGCGACCCCACGCTCATGCTCGTGGCCGAGGACGGCGCGGTCTACTGCGACGACGACGGCGGCGAGGGCTACAACTCGCGCATCGAGGGCAGCTTCCCGCCCGGCAGCTACCGCGTGTACGTCGGCAGCTACCAGCCCAACCGGAGCGCCGCCTACCGGCTCCTCGTCACCGCCGAGCGCGTCTCCGCGCCGGCCCCCCGCGTGGCCGTCCGCGCCCAGCCGGCCGCGCCGCAGGGCCCGATGGACTGCCGCACGGTGCTGATCCAGATGGGTCACAACCCCGTGCAGGCGATGCACTGCCAGGGCGCCGAGCCGTACTGCGCCGAGGCGCTGCTCCGCGCGGGCCACAACCCCGCGCAGCTCCTGCACTGCCAGGGCGTCGAGCCGAGCTGCGCGGTGGCCTCGCTGCGAGCCGGGAACAACCCGGCGCAGCTGCTGCACTGTCGGTAGGCCGCGAAGCGTCTCGCGCGCGTTTGGCGAGTCGGCGCCCGATCTGGCTTGGCCGGATCGGGCGTTGGTGTTCGGGCACGGGCACGGGCACGGGCACGGGCACGGGCACGGGCACGGGCACGTGCACGGGACGGGCACGGGCACGGGCGTTGGTGTTCGGGCACGGGCACGGGCACGGGCACGGGGTGGGGGTCGAGCGGCCCTTCGGGCCTTCGACCCCCACTAGAACATCGGCGCGACCACCGCGAGGACGTTGCCGGGATCGAAGGTGGGGCCGGGGAGGGGCTCGGTGACGGCCGCGATGGAGCCCGTGAACGCGAGGTCGTTCGCGCTGACCGCGCCGCCCCGGGTGATGCCCGCGTCCCAGGTCCCGGGCGCCTCGGGGGTCAGCTGGCCCGCGCCGCCGGGGCGGCCCGCGATGGCGCCGAGCTGAGCGCCCGTCCCCGTCACCGACACCGAGGAGAAGGTCACGTCGCCCGCGCCCGCCGCGCCGAGGTCCACCAGGACCCCGGCGCGCTCGTTGTCCGTCAGGACGAGGTCGGCGAGCTCCACCGCGCCGGCCGTCTCGATCACGTGGACGCCGTCGCCGATGCGCAGCACGCCGATGGCGCCGATGGGGCGCTCCTGCGAGACCGTGCGCTGGATGGTGGCCTCGGCGAGGCGGACCCCGCTCGAGCGCACGACCACCGCGCCCGCGAAGCCGTTGTCGGCGAGGGCGCTGCCCGCCCCGGTGAGCTCGAAGTCGGTGGACTCCGAGATCCAGAGGGCGGCGTCGCCGTTGCCGGTCGCGACGAGGTTCTCGAGCCGGCCGGTGCTGCCCGACAGGAGAAGCCCGTAACGTTCGTTGTCGACCAGGCTCAGCGCCAGGCCCTCGACCCGGGCGCCATCCGTCGCCTGGATCGCGTACGGGCGATCGCCTCGCAGGCCCCCGTGCGTGCGCACCGCGGCCATGTACGAGAGCGCGAGCGTCCCGCCGACCTGGCGGACGCCCACGCCGAGCGTGTCCGCCACGCCGCCGCCGCCCCACACCACGTCGCTGTCCGTGAGCAGCGCGCCCCACGCGGCGAAGCCGTTCACGTCGACGTCGATCAGCCGGGCGTGGCCGATGTCGCTCAGGACGAGCCCGAACGTCGCCGTCCAGGTGGCCCAGCGTCCCTCCGCGTCGCACGCGCGCTCGCCCGCCTCGTCGAGCTCGCCCGGGGTGCAGTCGCAGCCGCTCGGGTCGGGGCACTCGGCCGGCTCCGCGGGCGCGCCTGCGACGCGCACCCAGCGCGAGTCCATCGCGTTGTCCGCGTGCACCGGGCCCGTGAGGGTCACGCGCGCCAGCTCGAGCTCGGCGAGCTCGGAGGCGCCGAACGCGATCCCGCGCCGCGCGTCGATGGTCACGTCCGCGATCCGCGCCGCGCCGCCGCCGCGAACGAGGATCCCGACGCGGCCCTCCACCCGCACCGTGAGGTCGTGGATGGTGCTGGGGACGTCGCCGCCGAGCGCCACGATGCCGCCGCTCTCGACGGGGGCGACCACGACGGTGCCGGTCGTGCCCGCGAGCTGGACGCCCGGCGGCACGTGGAGCGGGCCCTGGATCTCGCAGCTCCCGAGCTCGACGGTCTCGCCCACCGCGGCCGCGGCGAGCGCGGCTTCGGCGGCGTCCCGATCGCAGTACGGCCCCGCGTTGCAGGCCATCATCAGCAGCGAGGCGAGCGCCAGGGCCGGATTGCGCATGCGGAGGCTTATCACGTAGCCTCGACCCTCCCCAAACCGACCATGCCCTGCCTCGACGACGCGAAGCTCGAGCAGCTCTTGCGAGGCGGGCTCGCCGGGGAGGCCCTCGGCGAGGTCGACGCGCACCTCGACACGTGCGCGGACTGTCGCGCGCGGCTCGGGCGCAAGGCGCGGCGAGCGGCCTCGGCCCCCGGAGCCACGCGTGACGAGCGCCTGCCCCTGCGCGAGCTCGACCCGGCGCCCGACCCCTACCTCGGCCGCGTGATCGCCGACCGCTACGCGATCAAGCGGCGGCTCGGTGGCGGCGGGATGGGCACCGTCTACGAGGCGGAGCACGTCTTGATCGGGCGGCGCGTCGCGGTGAAAGTCCTGTTGCCCCAGTGGGCGAGCCAGCGCGAGGTCGTCCGCCGCTTCCAGAACGAGGCGCGCGCCGCGGGCACGCTCCGGCACCCCGGCATCCTCGAGGCGCTCGACATGGGCCGGACCGAGGAGGGCACGCCCTACCTCGTCCTCGACTACCTCGAGGGACGGGACCTCGAGGCCGTGATGGACGCCGAGGCGCCGCTCTCGGTGGCCCGCGCGGTCGACATCGTGCGCACCATCGGGGACGCGGTCGGGGCCGCCCACGCGGCCGGCATCATCCATCGCGACCTCAAGCCCGAGAACGTCTTCTTGACGGACCAGGGGCAGCTCAAGGTCCTCGACTTCGGCATCTCCAAGATCACCAGCTCCCTCGCGACGGGCCCGCTGACCGCGCCCGGCGCGGTGATGGGCACGCCGATGTACATGGCGCCGGAGCAGTTCGAGGACGCCTCCAAGGCCGACCCGCGGTCCGACATCTGGGCCCTCGGGGTGATCCTGTACCGGGCGCTCACGGGGGAGCTCCCGTTCGTGGCCGACACGCTGCCCGGCCTGCTGCTCGCGATCGTGGACGGCGAGGCGACGCCGCCCGACGCGCGGCGGCCCGACGTCCCGGCGGGGCTCGCCGCGGTGGTGATGAAGGCCCTGAGCCCGCGCCCCGACGATCGCTACACGACCATCGAGGAGCTGAGCGCGGCGCTCGCGCCGTTCGCCGCCACGCCCGAGGCGAGCTCGCCCGAGCCCCGGCCCGCCGAGACGTCCGTCCGCCTCGACCGCCGCGTCGTCACCCTCGTGCTCGCGACGGGCGTCACCGATCGCGCCGCCGCCGAGGCGGCGATCCTCCACCACGGGGGCCGCCTCCTCGACGGCGTCGACTTCGCCGCGCTCTTCGGGGAGACGACCTGGCACGGCGACGAGTCGGTGCGCGCGGTCGAGGCCGCGCTCCGGCTCCGCGCGCTCGCCGGCGCGGTCGCGGTCGCGACGGGGCACTGGCGCGGCGACGTCGACCCGGCCGCCGTCGCGCTCGTGGATCGCGCCACCCAGGCCTGCGCGGCGGGGCTCGCCGGCGTGGCGGTCGTCGCGCCGACGACGCGGCTCGCGGCGCGCTTCGACCTGCGCCCGGTCGACGCCGAGCTGGCCGAGGTGCGCGGCGGCCGCGCGGCGGCCTCGATGGGGACGGAGCTGCTGCCGCTGGTCGGTCGGCCCGCGGAGCGCGCGCAGATCGGCGCGGCGCTCGATCGCGCGCTCGACGAGTCGCGGCCGATCGTGCTCTGGGCCACCGGTGAGCCGGGCATCGGCAAGTCCCGGCTGGTCGCCGAGGCGCTCGGGATCGCGCGCTCGACGTCCCCGCGGTTCGACGTCCTCGTCGGTCGCGGCGTCCCGCGCGGGGGCCGACAGCTCGGCGCGCTCGTCGACGCGATCGAGCACCGCGCCCGCGAGGCGTCGCGCCTGCACGGGTGGCCGCGGCTCGATCCGTCCGCGCCCCTCGACGAACGGCGCCGCGCCGTCCGACAGCTCGCGGTGGAGGCGGTCGGTCCGGACCGGGAGCGCGAGCTCGGGGAGTTCCTCGGCGAGCTGCTCGGCGTGCCCATGCCTCCGTCGTCGGCCCTGAGCGCGGCGCGCTCGAGCGCGCGCCTGATGCGCGACAGGAAGCAGCTCGCGCTCGGCGCCTACCTCGGGGGCCTCGCGGCGCAACGTCCCTTGCTCATCGCGATCGAGGACCTGCAGTGGGTCGACCCCGAGTCGCTCGCGTGGCTGGCTCAGGCGCTCGGCCGCGAGCTGTGGGATCGGCCCGCGCTGATCCTGGGGACCGCCCGCGCCGAGGTGTGGGCGCCGGCGCCCCCGTTCGACGACGCGGACGCCACCGAGCTGAAGCTGCGCGGCCTCGGCCTCGCGGGGGTGCGCGAGCTCGCCGAGGCGGTGCTCGGGCGGCCGGCCACCGAGGACCTCGCGCGCCGGCTGCTCGAGCGCACGGGCGGCAACCCGCTCTTCGTCGAGCAGACCCTCCGCGCGCTCGCCGACGACGCGCGCGGCCCCGAGGCGGCGGCCGACGCGGCGCTGCCGCTGCCGCTCGACGTGGAGGCGGCGGTGCAGGCGCGCCTCGACGCCCTCGAGCCGGCGGAGCTCGACGTGGCCACGCGGGGCGCGCTCCTCGGGGGGCCGTTCTCGGAGGCCGACCTCGTCGCGCTCGGCGCGGTCGACCCGGCGCCGTCGCTCCGCGCGCTGCTCCGTCGCGGGCTCCTGCGGCGGCGAGCGGGGCCCACCTCGGACGAGGCGATGTGGGAGCTGCGGACGTCGGTGATCGGCGAGGTGCTGGTTCGCGAGCTCGACCGCGACCTCGCCCGCTCGCTCCACCTCCGAGCGGCCGCGATCTGGCGGGAGCGGGCCGACCGCGAGTGGACCGCCTACCACTTCGAGCACGCGGGCGAGCGCGCCTCCGCGGCCGCGGAGTACCTGGGGGCGGCCCTCGAGGCGGCGCGCTCGGGCGATGGAGCGCGCACGTTGCGTTGCTCCGAGCAGGCGCTCGAGCTCGGGGTCGACGACGAGGCCGAGCTCGCCCTGCACCTCGCCCGCGCGGAGGCCCTCGAGCACGCGGGCCGGCTCGAGGAGCAGGGGGTGGCGCTCGAGGAGGCGTCCGAGCTCGCGACCACGCCGGACGAGCGCGCCGCGATCGGGATCGCGCGGGCGGTCCGGGCGCTGAGGCGGCTCGGTCCGGCGCAGAGCCTCGAGCGGTTCGCGGGGGCGGTCGAGGACGCGCGCCGCGCGGGCGCGCCGGCGGTGCTCGCGCGGGCCCTGGGCGCGAACGCGACGGCGCTCGCGATGGCCGGCCGGATCGACGAGGCGGCGGGCGTGCTCGGGGAGGCCGACCTGCTCGTGCTCACGCGGGCGCCGATGCTGCGGGCCGAGCTCGCGAGCTGGCGCGCGCAGCTCGCCGCGGCGCAGGGGGATCTCGGCGCGCGTCGCGCGGCGTACCTGGCCGCGCTCGTGCTCTTCGAAGAGGTCGGCGACGAGCGCGCCCGCGCGGGGGTGTGCGTGAACCTCGGGGACGTGCTCAACCGCTTCGGCGCCTACCACGACGCGGAGGCGACGCTGGCCGACGCGCTCGATCGCTGCCGGCGGCTCGGGATCCGGCTCATGGAGGGCTACGCGCTCGCGAACCTCGGCTACGCCCGCACGATGGGGGGCCGACACGTCGCGGCGCGGGCCGACCTCGACGCCGCGCGCGCGCTCGCCGACGCGATCGGCGACCGTCACCTCGCGACGTGGGCGAGCCTGTACCGGGCCCGGCTCGCGCTCGCGACGGGCGCCCCCGAGCACGCGCGGGACGAGGCGCGGATCCTCGCCGAGCGGGCCGCGTCGCTCGGGCTCGGCGCGGCCGAGGTGCTCGCGATGGTGGTCGAGGCGCGCGCCGCGCTCGCGCTCGGGGACGTCGGCGGCGCGACCGACGCGATCGGGCGGGCGCTCGCGGGGCGGGACGCGCTCGGCGGCCTCGAGGAGGACGAGGGGGAGCTGTTCGCGGTGCACGCGCGCGTGCTCGAGGCGGCGGGGCAGGGGGACGCGGCGGCGGCGGCGCGCGCGCGGGGCGCGGCCTGGCTCGAGGCGACCGCGCGGCGGATCGGGGACCCGGAGTGGCGGCAGCGCTTCACGCGCGACGTGCCGGCGCACCGCGACCTGATAGCCTCCGAGCGATGACCGCGCCGGGGCTGGCCGCAACGTTCATTGCGATCTCGCGCGAGGCGTGGGACGCGCGCGTCGCCGACGAGGGGGCGCTCTCGGAGCTGCTCCGGGAGCGGGCGGCCTCCGGCCGGGCGGCGTGGCCGGGGGTGGAGCTCGCCGACGACGTGTTCGCGGCGCACGTCGCGGCCTGCGCGCCGGACCAGACCGACCCGCTCGTCGCGGTGGCGGCGATGCACACCGACGACCTGTTCCTCGCGTGCGCCTGCGGGCGCGGCGACGCCAAGGCGCTCCGCCACTTCGAGAAGCGCGTCCTGCCCGCGGCCGAGCCGGCGATCGCGCGCGTCGACGGAGACCCCGAGTTCGTCGACGAGGCGCTGCACGAGGTCCGCGTCCGGCTGCTCGTGGACGGCGAGCAGGGCCCCGCGCGGATCCGCGGCTACCTCGGGACGGGCCCGCTCGACCACTGGGTGCGCGTGGTCGCGATGCGCACCGCGTACGGGCTCAAGCGGGGCCTCCCCAAGGAGCAGCCGGCGAGCGACGCGCTCCTCGACGCGCTCCCGTTCGAGGGCACGAGCCCAGAGCTTCTGAGCCTCCGCCGCGACTTCGCGCGGCCGTTCCACGAGGCGTTCACCGCGGCGCTCGCGACGCTCGGGCCGCGCGAGCGCAACGTGCTGCGGCTCTACCTGCTCGAGGGCGTGCCGTCCGAGGTGATCGGCACGATGTACGGCGTGCACCGCGCGACGGTCGCCCGCTGGATCGCGTCCACCCACGAGCAGCTCCTCGGCGAGACCCGCCGCCGCCTCACCGCGGAGCTCGGCGTCATCGGCAAGGACCTCGACACCCTCATGCGCCTCGCCACGCGCGGCATCGAGATCTCGATCGCGACGGTCCTGAAGAGCTGATCGGTCAGGGCGCGGGCAAGCAGTCCACGGTGCGCTCGAGGCACATCATCCGCAGCGGCTCGAAGCAGTCGGCGTAGGCCACGTCCTCGGCCGCGCAGTTGTCCCCGATGCACTCGGGCGTGGGCGTCGGGCAGTGGGTTCGGATGCACTGCGCGATGCAGTTCCACTGCGGCTGGCAGCCGTTCCGGTTCCAGCACGCGAGCTGGTTCGCGTCCCAGCACTGGATGCAGGCCCCGCTCGCGTCGGCGAGGAAGCAATTCTCCGCGCAGGTCGCGTCCGCGCACGCGGCCGCGCAGTCGGCGGTGGCCTGGCTGCACGGCGACGTCGTGAACGGCGCGCGCAGGTCCTCGGCGCACATCGGCCCGCCGGCGTCCTCGAGCCCCGCGTCGTCGAGCCCCGCGTCCTCGACCCCCGTGTCCTCGAGCCCCGCGTCCGCGGGCGTCGCTCCGTCACAGCCCAAGAGGAGAAGCACCGCCAACGAGAGTCGCATCGCCCTGGCTTGTCCCGCGCGACCGCCCGTCGTCAAGCCTCGTCAGCCGGTGACGTCGCTCAGGGTCTTGGGCTCGGGCTTGGCGCCGCGCTCTTGGGTGCTGACGCGGTAGGCGGCGTTGCGCGCGCGCATCATGGCGCCGAGGGGGCGGTGGACGGCGAGGGCGTGCCAGGGGTCGAAGGCGAGCTCGTCGATGCGCGCGGTGAGGGCGCGCCCCTCGTCGGAGGCGGGGTCCTGCCGGGGGATCTCGAGGCGAGCGATCGGGATGAAGGGCGAGACGGACTCGGGCCACGACTTGGTCGGGTCCTCGATCGGGGTCTGGGTCTCGTCGACGAAGTGCTGGACGCGAAGGGTCCAGCGGAGGTCACCCGCGCTCGCGCGCGCTTCGAGCTCGCGCGCGAAGCGATCGCGGCCCTCGACCCGGGCGGTGCCGGGCTCGTGCGCGGGCACGAGGTCGAGCTTCGCGGCGTAGTCGCCGAACCGGATCGGCAGGCCGGTGTGGAGCCGCATGTCGAGGATGCTCCCGACGCGGGTGCTCATGCCCGCCCGCATCGCGCTCAGGATCGACGGCAGCTTCGTGCCGAGCACTCCGATCAGCCGCGGCAACGCGAGGAGCTTGTTGCCCGAAACGGCGCGCACGACCCCTACGAACTGCTCGGGGGTGGGGATGACGAAGTTGTCGCTGGGGATCATCAGGAAGTCCTGCGTGACCGTGTCGTTCAGCGCGGCGATGGCTTTGTCGCCCTCGACGCCGATCACCTTGATCCCGATGCCCCGGACGTCGTCGACGTCGTCGTGGGCGTGACCCCCCGAGCCGTTCGAGAAGCGGACGACCAGCGGGTACTCGGCCGGCGTCGCGAAGAGCCCCTGCGCCGCCTCCGCCGGCAGATCCGGCAACACGTGGAAGGTCCCGATCAGCCCGCCATGCGATTTGGCGTGCAGCGCCCGGTTCGTCTTGCCGTTCCGCGCCTTGGCCCGCTGAAGGCCGCGGAGGATCTCCGCCAGCGCCTCGAAGCGCGCCTCTTCGTCGTCTCGGACCTTCTCGGTCCACTCGGTGCTCGCCGTCATGACGCCAGTCATCCCCCGCTCCGGCCACCAAGTCGAGAGACGATTGGATCCACCCCCGCTCGCTCCCGTACTAGCCTGGGCTCGAATGTCCGAGGACGAGATGTTCGTGGGGCTGGGGGCCATCGCCTGCGTCGCGGTCGTCCTGCGCAAGCAGGCCGTGCCTCTCTTCTCGCTGTCGCGCGCGGTGGCCCCGCTCTCGATCCGGGGTGGCGTGGCCCTCGCGTTCGCGCTCGCGCTGGCCCTCACGCACTACGTCGTCGCGACGCTCTCCTCGTGGGACGTCCAGAGCAGCAGCCTCTACACCGGCTTCTACGACCTGCTCGGCCTCGCGTGGCTCGGCCTCGCGGTGCTCGCGATGCACTGGCTCGGGCTCTCGCTCCGCGACGACGTCCTCGAGCGGCGCAACGTCGCCGCGCTCGCCGCGTTCGGGGGCGCGCTCGTCGGCCACGCGCTCGCCTACGCCGGCGGCAACATCGGCGACGGGCCGGGGTGGTGGTGCGTCGCGGTCGCGAGCGGCCTCGCCTCGGCGACGCTCTTCGGGGTGTGGGTCGTGCTCCACTTCGCGGAGGTGTCGGACCACGTCACCGTCGATCGCGACCTGCCCTCGGGGATCCGCGCCGGCGCGCTGCTCGTCGCGTGCGGCTACGTGTTCGGCCGCGGCGCGGCGGGGGACTGGATCTCGATGGAGGACACGGTCGCGTCCTTCTTCCTGGCGGCGTGGCCGGCGTTCATCCTCGTCGGGGTCGCCGCGGGGATCGAGCGGCTCCTCACGCCGGCGCGCCCGATCCCGGCGCGGCTCGCCATCTCGGGGGCGCTGGCGGCGGGCTACCTCGCCGCGGGCGCCCTCATCGTCGAGTGGGAGGGGCCGCTGTGGTGATCACGGCGGGCCCCTCGCTCGCGCCCGAGGACGCCGCCCGGATGCGGCGCCGCGCGATCTTCGAGTGCCACAAGTACGACCCGCAGAGCGGGGACGTCTCGGTGCTCGCGCCGTTCGCGCTCCGCATCGACGAGGCGACGCGGCGCGACCTGACGCGGCGCGCCGAGGCGCTCGCGCGCGAGATGATCACCGCCGAGCGCGCGATCGCGGCCGACCGGCGCGCGCGCCGCGAGCTGGCGCTTCCCCTGCCTCTGCGAGGCCTGCTGTCGTCGCGAGCCCCGGGCGCGGAGCCGCCGACGCTCGCGCGCTACGTGCGCTTCGACTTCCACCCGACGCCCGACGGCTGGCGCATCTCCGAGGCGAACAGCGACGTCCCGGGCGGGTTCGGGGAGGCGGGCGGCCTCGCGCGGCTGATGCTGCCCCACTACCCGCAGCACGCCGTCGCGGGCGACCCCTCGGACGCGCTCGCGCGCTCGATCGTCGACAGGATCGGCGCGCGCCGCCCGGTCGCGCTCGTCTACGCGACCGCGTTCACCGATGACCGGCAAGTGATGTTGTCGATCCAGGACGCCCTCGCGGCGCGCGGCGTCGAGTCGGTGCCGTGCGGTCCGGACGCGCTGACGTGGACGCGCGGCCGCGCGTGCCTCGAGGGGCGCGAGCTCGGCGGGGTCGTCCGGAACTACCCCGCGGAGTGGCTGCCCTCGCTGCTCTGGTCCACCGCGTGGTGGCGCTTCTACAGAGGCGGGCGGACGCCGCTCGCCAACCCGCCGGGCCCCGCGCTGATCTCGCAGAACAAGCGCTTCCCGATCGCGTGCCGACGCGCCGGCCTCGACCTGCCCGCGTGGCGCGAGCACCTCCCCGAGACGCGCGACCCGCGCGAGGTCGACGTCCATTCGGGCGACTGGGTGCTCAAGCCCGCGCTCGGGCGGGTGGGCGAGGACGTGGGCCTGCCCGGGGTGACGCCGCCGCGCGAGTGGGCCTCCATCGTGAAGAGCGCGGCGCGCTCGCCGGAGCGCTGGATCGCGCAGCGCGTGTTCGAGACCGTCGCGCTCGAGACGCCGCAGGGCGCGATGTACCCGTGCGTCGGGGTCTTCGTGGTCGACGGCCGCGCGGCGGGCCTCTACGGGCGCCTCGGTCGCACGCCGCTCGTCGCGGGCGACGCGCTCGAGGTCGCCGTGCTCGTCGACCGCGCGCCCGTCGAGCGGGGAGGGAGGGTGGCTCGTGTCGTCTGAGGAGCTCACTCCCGAGTCCGCGTACGCGCGGTGGGCGCCCGAGGCGTCGCCCTGGTCGCCCTGGGTCAAGCCGGTGATCTTCACCGAGCTCCGCGGCGACCCGCCGCTGCCCGCCGGCCTCGATCGGGTCGAGCCGACCTGGGCGCCCGACCCGATGGTCGAGCGGCTCGACGACGACGACGCGGGCTACCGGGACGCGCCCACTCGAGAGCGCGTCGCCGCGCGGGAGCGGTTCGCGCTCGTCGTCGATCTGCCCGGCCGCGCCAGCGCGGTCGAGGGCCTCGCGCTGATCGCGCGCGGCTACCGGCCGATCCCCCTCTACAACGGTGTCGCCAAGGGACGGATGGGCTACCGCGCGACCGACATCGCCGAGGCGCTCGCCGGCGGCACCCGCCTGCTCGGACCGAAGGCGCTGCCCGACGACGCGCCGCCCGCGTTCCTCCTCGACCGCGAGCGCATGAACGGCCGCCCGATGCCCGGCGAGTTCGACGCGCGCTGGATGGTGTTCCGCCAGGACTTCCCGTCCGCCACCAAGCTGCGCGCTCACGGCGTCCGAGGCGTGGTCGTGCGCAGCCCCGAGGGGGCGCTCGCGGAGGACCTCACGCACGTCCTGTTCGACTGGCACCGCGCGGGGCTCGGCATCCAGGCCTCGTTCCGCGGCGAGCCGCCGACGGCCTTCGAGCCGCAGCGCCCGCCCGCGTACCGATCCCTGATCCGCCGCGCGCAGGTGCTGATGGGTCTGCGCCGCAGCGCGGGCGGCGGGTTCGGCGGCCTGATCCCGTTGCCCTCGAGCGGAGGGGGCGGCGGGTGATGACCTCGGGCGGGACCGACGCCGTCGCCGTGGGCGAGCTCCAGACGGTGTGGGCGGAGCGCGGCATCGTCGCGACCGAGCTCGCCGTCGATCGCAAGGGCACCATCGTGCAGGTCGCCCGACCCCACGAGACGACGGTGTCCTGGTCCGCGGTGGTGAGCGCGCTGCCCGAGGCGACCGCCGAAGGAGGGCCGCTCGTCGTCCTCGGCGCCGAGCTCGGGCGCGGCGGGATGGGTGTGGTCCGCTCCGCCACGCAGCGATCGCTCGGCCGCGAGGTCGCGGTGAAGACGTCGCTCGAGCACGCCGGAGCCTCGGCGACCCAGGCGCTGCTGCGCGAGGCGTGGATCAGCGGGCAGCTCGAGCACCCCAACGTGGTCCCGGTGTACGCGCTCTACCGCGGCGACGACGCGCCGCTCATGGTCATGCGGCGCGTCGAGGGGCGCGAGTGGTCGCTGACCCAACAGAGCGGCGAGACGCTCGAGCATCACCTGCGCGTGCTGACCCAGGTCTGCCACGCGGTGCAGTTCGCCCACACTCGCGGCCTCGTCCACCTCGACCTGAAGCCCAGCAACGTGATGCTGGGCAGCTACGGCGAGATCTACCTCCTCGATTGGGGCATCGCGGTCTGCGTGCGCGAGGACCTCCCCGAGTTCCTGCCGCGAGCGCGCGACATCGCGGCCGTCCTCGGGACCCCGGCGTACATGGCGCCCGAGCTCGCGGCCGGGAACGGCGCCGCGATCGACGCGCGGACCGACGTCTACCTCCTCGGTGCGATGCTGCACGAGATCTTGACGGGCGAGCCGCCGCACGTGGGCCCCACGCTGCTCGCGTCGCTGACGTCCGCGTTCCTCTCCGAGCCCCACGCCTACCCCGCGACGGTCCCCCCGGAGCTCGCCGCGATCGCGACCCGGGCCCTGTCCCGCGATCCCGACGATCGCTACGGGAGCGCGGCCGAGCTCCGGGAGGCCGTCGAGGACTACCTCGTCCACGCCGACTCGCTGAGCCTCGCCGCCGCCGCGCAGCAGCGCATCGATCAGATCGACGCGAAGATCGGCGCCGAGGGCGACGACGCCGACCTCGACCAGCTGGCGGCCGAGGCGGAGTTCGGGTTCCGGCAGGCGCTCCACGTGTGGCCCGGCAACGAGGCCGCCCGCGTCGCGCTGCAGGCGTTGATCGAGCGCCTCGTGCGCCGCGACCTCGCCAAGCAGCGCTGGCAGCTCGCGCAGCGTCGCCTCGCCGATCTCCCGGAGCCCCGCCCCGAGCTCGACAGAGAGGTCGAGCGGCTCCGCGTCGCGAGCGCGAAGACCGCGTTCGAGCTCGAGCGCCTGCGGCACGACGCGGACCTCGGGACGGCGACCGATCAGCGCTCGGCGATGGCCTACCTCGGCGCGTTCCTGTGGTGCGCGGCGCTCGTCGGGCTCGGCCAGCTCGATCACTGGGGCGTCGTCGCGGCGACCCACTGGCACATGCTCGCGGTCACCGGCGGCGGGACGGTGATCTTCGCCGCGATGGTCTATCGCTACCGCGAGGCGCTGTTCGTCAACGCGATCAACCGCAACGCGGTCGCGCTGCTCTCCGTCGGCTGGATCCTCGGCGACCTCTACTGGGTCGGCGCGTGGGCGGTGCAGACGCCGTTCGAAGCGGCGGTGATCGGCGTCTTCCCGGTCTGCGTCTTCGTGATCGCGGGCCACGCCGCGTCCGTCGATCGCCGGCTCGTCCCGCACACCGTCGTCGCGATCGTCGGCAACCTGATCCTCTTCGTCTTCCCGGCCTGGGGCCTCGAGGGCCTCGGGATCACCGGCGGCGTGGTCCTCGTGATGCTCGGACGGACCTGGCGCCGGCTGCCTCGCGAGGCCGAAGACTGATCGCTCACAGGTCGAGGGAGCCGAGCGGGTTCGTCGGCGGCGGCGTCGCGTGGTCGGTCGCGTCGAGGGGGATCCCGTTGTCCCGGTACTCGACGCCGTCCGTCAGGCGGCTCAGGTCGTAGCCCTCGACCTGCACGCACGCGCCGACCGTCGCGGACGCGATCCGCCCGCCGCGCAGGTCGAGCTCGGCGGTCGGTCCCGTCACCATCACGCCGCACAGCCGCGCCCCGTCGATGTCGATCCCGCGCGCGCTGACCGTCGCGTCGACCGTCGCGAGCCCGAGGCCGCCGGGCGCGTCCGCGCAGGTCGTGTCCTGGCAGTCGCGCCCGCGCGTCATCACCACGCGCAGGGCGTCGGCGTCCACGCGGGCGCCGCCCGAGACGTAGACGCCGATCTCCCGCGCGGCCTCGACGAGGACCCGCGACAGCGTCGCCGAGCCCTGGTCGATCTCGACCCCGCGGCCGAACCGCCCGTCCTCGATGCCGGGCGTGTCCACGACCGCCACGTCCTCGAGCGTCAGCGTCGACGAGACCGAGAAGATGCCGGCGCCCCGCGCCTCGGCGACCCGCACGCGCCGTAGCGTGGCGTCGCCCTCGAGCTGGGTGAAGCCCATCGGCTGGTAGTCGGTGGTCGCGCCTTCGCCGGTCCGCGCCATCGACACGTCCTCGAGGAGCAGCGCCGCGCCCTCGATCTGCACGCCGATGCGCTCGACGTCGCGGATCACGAGGCGCCGCGCGGTGAGGTCGGGCCCCGAGTAGAGGAGGCCGATGGCGATGGGCTCGCCGTCGAGGTCCGCCGTCACCACGCCGCCGACGAACGTGTCCTCGATCTGCGCGGTCGCGTCCTCCGCGAACGCGAAGCCGAGGAAGTCCGAGTCGAGCACGCGCACGCGGGTCCCCTCGAAGCGGCCCCGGCTCCGCCCGAACACGCCCGCCGTCGCGTTGGCCATCTCGGGCCGGTGGCGGTTGCGGCGCACGACGACCTGGTCGGCGCGCAGCGAGCCGTCCTCGCTGACGAACAGCCCCGCCCCCACCCCGTCCTCGACGACCGAGTCGCGGATCTCGAGCGAGCCGCCGATCCCCTGCGCGATGATCTGCGGCGCGCCCAGCAGCGCCCCGCCGCTCTCTCGCGCGAGGACCGCGCGCGCCACGACGTGGCTGTCCCGCGAGGCGAGGATCGCGCCGCCCGGGCAGCGCTCGAAGATCGCGCCGTCCACGGTCGCCGTCCCGTTCGTGACGGTGAGGCCGCGGCCGCTCTCGGCGGCCGTCGAGCCGATGTCGCGCACGGCGATCCGGGACGCGTCGAGCGCGCCGCCGTCGACCACGAGGATCGCCTCGTCGACGGCCCGCTCGACGACGACCGAGCGCAGGGTCAGCTCGCCCGTGACCTCGACGGCGGTCGCGTCGGAGGCGGGGCGGATCGTGACGTCGGTGAGCGTGATGCCGCGCTCCGCGGCGCGGACCGTGATGCCTCCGGAGCTCGGCGCGAGGATCGTCTCGGCCGCGCACGCGCCGCGCACGGTGAGCCCTCCGAAGACGTCGAGGGTCTCGTCGTAGGTCCCGCGCGCGAGGAGCAGCGTCGCCCCCGGCGGGGCCCGCACGATCGCGTCCGCGATCGTCCCGTACGGCGCCGCGCGCGTCCCGCTGCCGCCGGTCGCGCCGGCTCGCACGTACACGGCCGCGCCGCTCGCGGGAGGCTCCGCCCACTCGTCGGTCGGGCAGGCCGCGCCGATGGGGGCGCAGGCCGCCTCGTCGACGAAGCGCTCGGTGCCGGGGGCGCAGGGGGGGCTCGTCGGCGGCTCGCACACCTCGAAGCCTTCGCCCGAGCTCACCGTGGACCAGCCCGCGGGGCACGGCGTGAACACCGGCGGCGCCGGCGGCGTCGGCTCGGCGAACGGGGCGCCCGCGTCGACGGGGGGCGGGCCCGCGTCGACCAGCACCGGCCCGTCGCAGCCGAGCAGCGCCATCACCGCCATCGTCACCACGCCCCGCATCGCCCCGGAGCGTAGCGCCGACTCGAGCGCCGCGTGCGTGGCCCTCGTCGAGCGGTTGCCGAGCGGGGCGCGCGACGCGATAAGCTCGCCGCCGGGAGGTCTGGCGATGCGCGACCGGATCAAGCGGATCGGAAAGTGGGTGGGGCTCGGGCTCCTCGTCCTCGTGCTCGGCGTCGGGCTCTACGTGGGAGGCGTCGCGTACGCCTATGGTCGCAGCGTCGATCACGTCTACGACGTCCCGCTGCCCGACATCGAGCGCTCGACGGACCCGGAGGTCCTCGCCCGCGGTGAGCACCTCGCGCGCTCGCTCGGCGGCTGCGCGCTCTCGGACTGCCACAGCGCCGACCTCGGGGGCGGGCAGACGGCCGACCTCGGGCCGATCGGTTCGATGACCGCGCCCAACATCACGGCCGGCGGGCGGGGCGCGCAGTACAGCGACGCGGAGCTGGCGCGCCTCATCCAGCACGGGGTCAAGCGAGACGGACGCACCGTCCGCTTCATGCCGGCGCACGAGACGGCGTGGCTGCCCGACGAGGACGTCCGCGCGCTCGTGACCTACGTGCGCTCCGTGCCGTCCGTGTCGCGTCCGAGCGGGCCGATGGAGATCGGCCTCCTCGGCCGGATCCTCGACCGCCACGACATGATCCCGATCGACATCGCGCGCCGGATCGATCACGCGGAGCGCTCCGCGCCGCCCGCGCCGGCCCCGACGGCCGCCTACGGCGCGTACATCGGCCGGATGTGCACGGGCTGCCACGGCGAGCACCTCAGCGGAGGCCCGATCCCCGGCGCGCCCCCCGACATGGCGGTGCCCTTGAACATCACGCCGCACGCCGAGGGCCTCGGCGACTGGACCTACGAGGACTTCGAGACCGTGATGCGGACGGCGCGGCGGCGCGATGGGCGAGCGCTCGACCCGATGATGCCGACGGAGGCCGTGACGAACATGGACGACACCGAGCGCCGCGCGCTCTGGGAGTACCTGCGCTCCGTGCCGCCGACGCCGTCCGGGCAGCGCTGATGAGCGGGAAGTGCCGGCTGTGCGGTGACCTGGAGGATCGCCACGAGGCGGTCCAGACGCGGCGGCAATGGGAGCCGGACACGTTCCTGCCGAAGGCCGTGGAGAAGCTCGAGACCGTCAAGCGAGGTCTCCGGCTCCGAGGGCCTCGCAGCAGCGATCTGCGCCGCTGCCCCGAGTGCCTCACGTTCTACCTCTACTCGATCGACTGGGAGCAGGCGGCCGACGGCATGAGCTACGACCAGCAGGTGCTCCGGCGATTGACGGACGAAGAGGGCCAGCGCTACCTGCGCTCGTGAGGCCGCCCCTCGAATTGGCCTGCGGCTCGCCGCGCCGCCTACGATCGCGGCATCGACCTCCCGCTCGCGCCCGCGCTCGCGCTCATCGAGGGGCGCGCTCACTACGAGCGCGTCGTCCGCGAGGTCATGCACGCCGAGCGCAGCGTCTGGATCGCGACCGCGAACCTCAAGGAGCTGATGGTCGAGGACGAGCGTTGGGGTCGGCGCAAGCAGTACCGCTCGGTGCTCGAGGTGCTCGCCGAGCGCGCGGACGCCGGCGTGGAGCTGCGCGTGCTGCACGCGTCCCCGCCGTCGCGCCCGTTCCGCGACGCGTTCGATCGGCTGCCCACGCTCGTGAAGGGTGGGGTGGAGCTGCGGTGCTGCCCGCGCGTGCACTTCAAGCTCGTGGTCGTCGACGCGCGCCTGGCCTACGTCGGCAGCGCGAACTGGACCGGCGCGGGGCTCGGCGCGCGCGGCGAGGGCAAGCGCAACTTCGAGATGGGCATCCTCACCGAGGACGACGCGGTCCTCGACGCGGTGCAGGGCACGTTCGATCGCGTGTGGAGCGGCGCCGAGTGCGGGAGCTGCCGCCTGCGGGATCGGTGCGAGATGCCGCTCGACGTCATGTAGCGCGGGTATCCTCCCGTCGACGGAGGCCCACCCCATGTCCGCCCATCGCTACACCCGCGACGTCTTCATCTCCTGGGACGAGCTCCACCGCGACTGCCGCGAGCTCTGCCGGCGCCTGCTCGAGACCGGGCGCACGTTCGACTCCATCGTCGCGGTCACGCGCGGCGGGCTGATCCCCGCGGCGGTCGTCGCGCGCGAGCTCGACGTGCGCCTCGTCGACACGATCTGCGTGGTCAGCTACCGCGGCGGTCAGGGTCAGGAGCAGGCGGACGCCGAGGTGCTCAAGGCGCCGGCCGGCGACGGCGCGGGGTGCCTCCTCCTCGACGACCTCGTCGACACCGGGAAGACCGCGTCGAAGATCCGCGAGCTCCTCCCCGAGGCGTTCTTCGCGACCGTCTACGCCAAGCCCGAGGGCCAGCCGCTCACCGACCTGTGCATCCGCGAGATCCCGCAGACCACGTGGGTGCGCTTCCCGTGGGACACCGAGCTGTCGTTCGCGGTGCCGCTCGTCGAGCGCGACGAGTGATCACGGCACGAGGATGACCTTGCCGACGTTCTTGCCGTGCTCGAGGCGCCCGAACGCCTCGGCCGCCTGATCGAACGGGAAGGTCGAGTCGATGTGCGGGCGGGCCTGGCCGGCCTCCCAGTAGCGGATGATCTGCTGCATCCCGCCCTGGATGCCCTCGTGGTCGTCCCACTGCGAGCCCAGGTTCACCCCGGCGACCGCGCGGTTCTTGTCCATCAGCCCGAGCGGGTGGAAGAACGGGACCTTCAGCATCTCCCACAGCACGCGGAGCAGGTTGCGCTTGCCCGCCTTGCTCGCGTTGGCGAACCCGAAGCAGATCAGCAGGCCGCCGGGCCGCAGGATCGAGTAGCCCTTCTTCCAGTCCGCGCCGCCGAGCGGGTCGCACACCAGATCGATGCCGCCGCCTCCGGTGATCTCGTTGACCGCGTCGACGTAGTCGGTCGAGCGGTAGTCGATCGGGTGGTGGCAGCCGAGGGACCGCAAGTAGTCGTGCTTCGACGCGGACGCCGTCCCGAACACGGTGACGTCCTCGACGGTCGCCGCGAGCTGCAGGCACGCGGTGCCGACGCCGCCCGCCGCGGAGTGGATGAGGATCTTGTCGCCCGGCAGGATGCGGCGGACCCGCATCAGCATCTGGTACGCGGTGAGGTAGTTCACCGGCATCGCCGCCGCGTCCTCGAACGAGAGCGCGTCGGGGATCTTCACCGCCTGGTGACGCCCCACGACGACGGTGTCCGAGTGACCGCCGAACCGGCTGATGAACATCACGCGATCGCCGACCTCGAGGTCGTCGACGCCGTCGCCGAGCGCGTCCACCTCGCCCGCGCCCTCGTAGCCCACCACGCAGGGCGGCTTGGGCGCGTCGGGGTAGATGCCCTGCCGCGCGCTGACCTCGGCGAAGTTGAGCCCGCAGGCCTTGGCCCGGACGCGGACCTCACCGGGGCCGGGGGTCGGGTCCTCGGTCTCGCGGACCTCGAGGACCTCGGGACCCCCGTGCTTTCGAATCCAGACGGCGCGCATGGCTCACGCCTCTAGGGCACCCGCGTCGTCCCGGCAAGCGACCACGACCAGGGACCCCGAGGTCTCGGTGTCGAACGGCTCCCCGTCGAACGAGCCGCGCATCGCGAGCAGCGAGAGGCCCGCGCGCGCGAGGAGCGGCTCGAGGGTCTCGCTCAAGAGGTACCGGTGGCCGATCTCGATCTCGGCGATCACCTCGCCGCCGTGCTCGCGCTCGTAGACGTAGTGCGCGTCGACGCGCTGCGCGTCCTTGTCCCAGGTGCTGCGCTCGTAGACGAGCAGCGGCTCGCCCGCGTGCTCGATCTCGGCGACGAGCTCGAGGAGGTCGTCGGGGTAGTCCTCGGGGAGCGAGTCCTCGTGGAAGCGGTCCGCGGCGTACGCGTCGAAGACCAGCCTGCCCTCGGGGGCGAGCGCGGCGCGGACCGAGCGGAGGCAAGCGAGCAAGTCGTCTTCCGACAAGAGGCAGTAGATCCCCGTGAACGGGATGATGACGAAGTCGAACGTCCCGAGGTCGAAGGAGCGCATGTCGCCCTCGACGGGGGTGAAGCCGCGGGAGGCGCCGACCGCGCGCATGCCGGGATCGCTCTCGAGGCCCACGACCTCGCCGCACGCGAGCTGCGACGCGACGCGGCCCCAGCCGCAGCCGAGCTCGAGCACGCGGCCCGCGTCGGCGGTGACGGTCCGATAGAACTCGACGTCGCCGGGCGCGCCGTCGTGGACGAGGGCGTAGAGGTGGGCTTCTTCGGGGGTCATGGGCTCTGCCGGGAATTTCACGTCCAGGGACGTTGTCGCGTATCGAGGGCGTACCGCAGTCGGTGAGGTGGGCGACCCGCCGCTGTGCCTACAGGGAGGAACGTCTCATGCGCAAGTGGCACCTGTCCGCGATCATCGCGGGCCTTCTGATCTCGTTCGGCTGCGGGAGCAGCACCACCACGGCGGCGACGCCGTCCATGCCGTTCGCGGCCATCTCGGATCAGGAGGTGGCGGCGCTCGAGACCACCGGCGCCGAGACCCCCGCGATGCCGGACGCGTACGCGGCCATCGATCTGTCGGGCCTCCCCGTCGCGCCGTGGGCCGCCGAGCCGATGGCGACCGACGCCGTCCCCGGCGCCGTGCTGAGCGCCTGGGCGACCGCCGCCAACCGCGCCGTCTGCGCCCCGATCGCGTCGAGCAGCGCCGGCGAAGCCAACGCGCGCGTCTCGCAGATCATGGAGGGCGGCTGGGCCGTCGAGTTCGATCGCCCCGGCATGCCCGGCATGAACGCGAGCGGCGACACCTGCGCGCGCTGTGGCCGCGGCGTCTTCGGGATCGCCGGCACCGCGATGAGCCCCGACGACATCGTCCGCGAGGACGCCGAGATGGACGTCCCCGAGCCGAGCTTCGCCGACGGCAGCCACCTCGAGGTCGAGGCGCCCGCCGAGGGAGAGCAGGTCGCCGCGGCGACGATCACGATGAACGGCCAGGGCTGCGTCTACCAGGTGTGGTCCTTCCTCGGTGAGGCCCACGTCCGCGAGCTCGTCGCCGGCCTCCGGCGCGTCGAGGTCCGGACCGAGCAGCCCCTCGCGGCGCGCTGAGAGCTCCAGAACAGAACCGCTCGATCGATCGCGCCTCCCAGCTTCGGCTCGGGGGGCGCGCTCGCGTTTGCGGGAGAGCAATTCTGGCCGGGAGGGCGACCTGCCGAAGGACCAGCGAAGCGGGCGTCGAAGACGATCCCGCCCGGCACCACCGCTGCGCAGCGCCCGCGGCTCGAATTTCGCGCAAAGGGCGCGAAAGGGGGCAAAGAGGTTTTCTGTTGGACCGTCGCTGTTCGACGACCGGCCCGCGGCGCGCGCCCCCCCCTCTCACCTTGGCTCCCTTCGCGCTCTTCGCGCGAAATTCCCGGTGCCGCGACGCATGGCGATTCGCGCTTGCCGGCCGTGACCCACGACCAGCGGGCGAGACGGTCGCGGTCGCGGAGGCGGCGCCCCTCCAAAGGCTCAATCGCCCATGTCGGGGCGGTCGACGATGCCGAGGTGGTCCTCGATCACCCACTCGACGTAGCGGGCCTGCTCCTCCGACTCGAGGCCGCTCAGGAGCTGGAGGTCGACGCGGTCGTCGGTCTCGGCGTGGACGGACCAGCGGGTGCTCTGGCCGCCGTTCTTCGTCCGCGACGTCTTGCGGCGCACGTAGAGCTGCCGGAGCGTGTGGACCGGGAGCTCGCGGTTGCCCAGCCACGGGATCGGGCCGTGGCGGACGGTGAGGACGCCGCCGGTGATCGCGATCCGGGTCGTGTTCAGGAGGCCCGCCAGGGTGCGGTAGGTGAGGCCGACACCGACCGCGACGTGCGCGATCGGGAACACGTAGAAGATCCACGGCGCGGGGCCGCTGGTGACGCCCGTGTACCAGAACACGATGAACGCGTCCCAGGCGATGCAGAAGAAGAGCAAGAAGATGTGCTGGAACGAGAACCACCGACGCCGCAGGAGCAGATCGCCCGCGGGCGCCTCGCGCGGCGCCGCCTCGCGGTAGCCGTCGGCGGGCGGCAGCGGCGGCTCGCCGCGCTCGATCCGGATGCCGCTCGGGAGGCCGGGGCGCCGCCGCGGAGCCGCCTTCCCGCCCCGAACCTGGTCGGCGATGGAGAAGAGATCGTCGCAGGGGACGCAGCGCCCGACGAGCTGCTCCATGTTCACGTCCGAGGCCGCGAGGGGCGCGAGGCAGGTCGGGCAGGTCAGCTTCATGGCCGCCGACAACCTACCATGCACCGTCGACGGATCCGCCCCTCCTCGGCCCCGCTCGTCGCAGCCCGAGTAGGCCCGAGCCGACGGATGACGTAAGGTCCGCGCGCTACTCGGAGGTTTCGTGAGCCAGCTCCCCCCTCAGCTCGAGTCCCTGCTCGTCGAGCACATCGCGGTCCGCAAGCGGACCCACCTGAAGACGGCGATCTTCATGCCGCTCTTCTTCCTGCCCTTGGGGGCTCTGACCTTCTTCGTGCTCGACCCGCCCGAGCGAAACCTGTGGGTGATGTGCGTCGGCGCGGGCTTGCTCGGCTTGCTCTTCCTCATCCCGGCGCTCGGGGATCCGAAGCAGGCCAAGCCCCTGCAGCTCCTCCGGGAGCGCCGTCAGGACATCGTCTGGATGTACCCGCTCGTCGTGCGGAACAAGGCCACCTCGTGGATCCTGCTGCGCACGAGCGACGGCGGGGTGGTGCGCCTTCCGGCCAAGTTCGGATCCGAGGAGGCCCTGCTCGAGGCGCTCGCTGCCTTCGTGCCCAGCGCCACCGCCGGCTTCTCACCCGAGCTCGAGGCTCGGTACCGGAGCGATCCGAGCTCCCTGAGGCGCCCCGCCGCCCCCTGACGGCGGAGTCACGCGGCGTCGGGTCTCGACGGACGCATGGGCGAGACCGGGGCGACCCTCGCTCCGGCGCGTCAGCGCCCGGCCGCGATCGACGCCACGCGGTGCTGCCGGAGCGCGGCGCCGGGCGCGCGGCGCGCGGGGGGCGCGGCGCGGGCTCCCTCGAGCGCGCGCTGGACCTCGGGCGCGCACGCGTCGCACGGGCCGGCCTCGTAGCCTCCGTCGCAGGTGGGCTGCGCCAGCCGCGCGCGCAGGCACGCCGCGACCGCCGGGGGCGGGGTGGCCGGGTCGGGTAGGTGCCGCGTGACGACGAGCACGATCACCTCGCGGTCGGCCTCGAGGGCCTCGACCCAGCGCTCGCCGGGCGGCTCCTCCTCCGCGACGTGCTCCTGGACCTCGGGGCGGAAGGGCCACGGGACCCCTCGGTAGGCCGCGCGCTCGGTGGTCGGCGGGGTCCGCTCGGGGAGCGCCGCCGCGAGCGCCTGCTCTAGCGTCGCGCCCCCGGCGACGCGCTCGACGACGTCGTCCGCGGCGGCGAGCATGGCCTCGCGTCGAAGCGAGTTGCGCGCGCCGCGCTCGGCGAGCTCGGGGACGACCTCCTCGTAGCTCAGCGTGCCCTCGCGCCGGCCCTCGACCCGGATGATGTGGAAGCCGAAGCGCGACGGCACGACCTCGGAGACCGCGCCGTCGGCGAGCGCGAACGCGGCGGCTTCGAACGCCTCGACCATCCGGCCGCGCGGGAAGAAGCCGAGGTCTCCGCCCTGCGCGGCGGACCCTGGGTCCTGGCTCTCGGCGGCGGCCACCGCGGCGAAGTCCTCACCGTCGAGGATCCTCCGGCGGACCTGCTCGGCCCGGATGCGCGCGGCCTGCGGCGGCTCGCCCGCGGTCGCTCGGATCAGGATGTGGCGCGCGTGGATCTGCGGCTCGAGGTCGGTCCAGCGCTGCCGGTTCGCGTCGAAGAGCGCGCGCAGCTCGTCGTCGTGCTCGGCGCGGTAGGCCGCGACGTCGGCGGGGGTCACCGCGCGCACGAACAGGCGCTCCGAGAGGCGCGTCATCTGGACGTCGCGGCGCTCCGCCTCCGCGAGGTACGCGCGCTCCACGGCGCGCTCGGGGCTCTCGGCCTCGGCCGCCGTCGCCGGCGGCGCGGCCGGTCCGCCTCCGCACGCCGCGCAGAGCAGCGCGATCCATCCCACCGGCTTCCGCATCGCGGCAGCGTCGCCAGCGGAGCGCGCGACCGCAAGGGCTCGCTACTCGAGGTGCGCGCGGATGTGCGTCCCCGCCTCGTCGAGCCAGCCCTTGCTCCGCGCGTAGTCGACCATTTTGCCGAAGCCGACCTCCCAGTCGTCGCCGACCCGTCCGCGCGCCCAGGCGCGGATCGATTCGACGGCGACGAACACGTGCTCGTCGTCGGCGGCCTTGCCGTCGGCCCCGAGCGCGGCGACGACCGCGGCGGCGTCGCCGCCCGTGGCCGCGACGTGGAACTGCGTGAAGACGTCGGGCTGCTCGAGGCTCACGCGGCCGGCGGCGCAATCGACGGTGATGATCATCGCCCGAGCATACGACGCCGACCGCCCCCGCTCGTGCTAGGGCCCGTCCGTGGTCGTGACACTCGAGCTCCGAGGCGCCGACGGGCTCACGCTCGTGGCGGACGCGTTTGGCGAGCCCACCCACCCGACGGTGGTGCTCCTGCACGGCGGCGGGCAGACGCGGCACGCCTGGGGAGGCACGGCCGCCGCGCTCGCGGCCGACGGCTTCTACGCGCTCACCGTCGACCAACGCGGTCACGGCGACAGCGCGTGGGACCCGGCCGGCCGCTACGGCTTCGAGGCCTACGCCGACGACGCGCGCGCGCTCGCGGCGCAGCTCGACCGGCCGGTGATCGTGGGCGCGTCGCTCGGCGGCATCGCGGGCCTGCTCGCCGCGGGGGAGGCGCCGCGCGCGGAGCTCGGCGGGCTCGTCCTCGTCGACATCGCGCACCGCGCGCGGCCCGAGGGCGTCGCCCGCGTGATCGAGTTCATGCGCGAGCGCGCGCTCGACGGCTTCGGGAGCCTCGAGGAGGCGGCCGACTTCGTGGCCGCGTACCTGCCCCACCGCGAGCGCCCGAGCGACGTCTCCGGGCTCGAGAAGAACCTCCGCCGGGGCGAGGACGGCCGCTGGCGCTGGCACTGGGATCCCGCGTTCCTCCAGCGCGGACCCGACGGACCGATCGTGGCCGAGCGCCTCGCCGCGGCCGCGCGCTCGCTCTCGCTGCGCACGCTCCTCGTCCGCGGCCGCGCGAGCGACGTCCTGTCCGAGGAGGGCGCCCGCGAGTTCCTCGCGCTCGTCCCGCACGCCGAGTACGTCGACGTCGCCGACGCCGCGCACATGGTCGCCGGCGACCGCAACGACGCGTTCACCGCCGCGGTGTCGCGGTTCCTTCGCGCTCAGGAGGGCGCCGAACAGGCGCCCTCCTGAGCCCGTGCCCGTGCCCGTGCCCGTGCCCGTGCGTGACAACGCGCTCCGCGGCGAGCCGTCCGAAGAGCTGCGCGAGGTGGGCGCGCGCCGGTCGACCCTTTCGGGCACGGGCAGGGGCACGGGCATGCGCGCTTCGCGCGCGGCACGGAAGGAGGCTGCTTTCGCAGCCTCCTAAGGGCAGTTCTCCGAGGTCACCGTCTGCCCCGACGTGGGCACGCCGACCTCGATGAACGAGAGCGGGATCGTCTGGCAGTAGATCTCCGTCGGGCAGTCGCCGCGCAGCTCCATGTGCAGGTGCGGTCCGGTCGAGTAGCCGGTGGTCCCCGAGTACCCGACCACGTCGCCGCGGCGGACGGTGTCGCCGACGGAGAGGCTCGAGTCGTTCAGGTGCTTGTAGGCGCTCGTGTTGCCGTCGGCGTGCTGGAGCACGACGTAGTTGGCGTAGGGACCGCACGTGGAGTCGCCGCCGTCGTAGCAAGCGTCGCCGGGCCGGGTCGCGGTGCGGACGAGGGTGACGACGCCGCTCTGGATCGCGTGGATCGGCGTGTTCAGGCCGACGCCGAAGTCGAACGCGTACTGCGTGCGGCCGGTGTGGCTCGTCGTGCCGCCGTTGCCCTGGGTCACGCGGACGCTCGAGCCGCACGCGAACGGGAGGTAGTAGCCGTCCTCGACGACGGGGATCTCGTCGGTCGTGCACTCGGCGAAGCCCGAGAAGATGAAGCCGTCGCCGCGCGGGGAGACGATCTCGTACCAGAGGTCGACGCCGCCGATGACCTCGCCCGAGACCATCCCGACGACCTCGACGATGAACCCGCTCGGCAGCGAGCCCACCGGCGTCATCGACGTGTCGGGCCCGGGGCGGATGTTGAGGGTCTCCCCGGCCGCGGTGGTGACGCGCACCCGCGGGCACGCGGGCGGCGGCGGGCCGGCGTCCATCGGCCCGGGGCCCGCGTCCATCGGCACGGCGCCGCCGTCCTCGTCGAGCCCCGCGTCGAGCGCGCCCGGTCCCCCGTCGTGACCCGGGCTCGCGTCGGCGCCCGGCCGTGCCATCGTGCCCCCGTCGCAGCCGGCGACGAGCGCGCTCAGCGCGAGACCCACGAGCAGTCCAGGGGCGGCAAACGACGGCGCCTTCACGCCCACAGCATCGCGCACATCGGGCGCCGCCGAAAGTCGATCGTCCGGCGACCGGTTTCGAGAATCCCCCACCTTGGTGGGCGTTGCACTCCGTCACCGATGACCACCACCTGCCCCCGCTGCTCCACCCCGGTCTCGATGCCCACCGGGGGAGGCGCTCCGTTCTGTGCGCCGTGCGGGGTGTTCCTCGACGTCCCCCGTGGGGTGACGCCGGAGCTCCCGATCGATCTCGCGTCGCACGGGATCGAGCTCGTCGAGCAGCGAGGCGTGGCGGGGTACCGCGAGGGCCACGGCACGACGAGCCGCTTCACGGTCTCCTGGGCTCGCCCGAGGATGCTCGTCGAAGCGGTGGTCCTGACCGTCGTGTTCGTCGGGTTCCTCGTGTACGCGTCGCGGGCGACGGACCTCGGCCTCTTCTTCGGCTGGTTCGTGTTCGTGTGGGCCAACGGCCTCGGGAGCCTCGCGCGGGCCGCGCTGAACACGACGACCGTCACCGTCGACCGAGATGAGGTCGACGCGCGGACCGGGCCGCTGGCGTGGCGCCGGCACGCTCGCGTCGCGCGCGCGCAGATCCAGGGGGTCGTCGTGCGGCCGCCGCGCTTCTTCGGCCTCCGCGAGGGCCGCCGCCCCCAGCGGCTGCGGGTCGTGCTCCAGACGACCGACGGCGACGTGACGGTCGGGCCGCCGTGCTCGCCAGAGAAGGCCGAGGCGCTCGCCGGGGCGTTGCGCGCTGCGCTGGCCAAGTAGGCAGCGGGGCGCCGCTGCGCGAGATCACGGGCAACGGGGACGGTCGGGCACGGGCACGGGCACGGGCACGGGCACGGGCACGGGCACGGGGTCGCATGGCAGGCTGCTTTCAGCAGCTTGCTATGCGAGCCGGAAGGTCTCGCGGAGGATGTCCACGGCGCGCTGCATCGACGCCCACCCGAGGGCGTCGACGCGCGCGGGGACGCCGGCGAGGCCGATCAGCACGGTCGCGCCGCGCCCCTGCGCGACGTGGACCGACACGTCCGCCATCGTGTCGCGCAGGGTGGTGCGGCCGCGACGCGCCCAGGCGGTCTCGAGGCCGCCGAAGGGCGTGCCCGGCTCGATGTCGGCCCAGCTCACCGGGGCGCCGAGCGACTCGGCGTGGCGCTCGATGACCGCCTCCGGCGAGGTCTCGCCGCGCTCCGAGACGATCGAGATGCGACCGAGGAGGTGACCGCCGACGATCTGCCAGAGGTTCGCGACGAAGGGCCCGTCGCTCCCGTCGCTCACCTCCTCGAGCTGCCACGACTCCGGATAGAAGCAGAGGATGTCGTTGGGCGTCTTGCGCGCGAGCTGGCTCAGCTGCTCGTAGTAGTCCCAGGGGGTCGGGTTCAGGAGCCGGAAGCTCGCGAGCATCGTCGAGAGCTGGTCCGCGACGTCCGGGTAGGTCGCCTCCGACGCGCGCGCCTCGAGCACGTAGAGCCGGCCGCCCCGCGCGCCGCCGTCCTTCACCGTCCACCAGCGCGTGAGGTACGCCTCGTCGGCGACGTCGCGCGTCAACACGTCGAGCAGGTCTCCACCGTCGCTCGGGACCCGCCGCGAGTCCACGACGTCTCGATCCGAGAGGAGCGCCGTCAGCACGTCCGCCGGCGCGATCTCGCGGCGCAGGAACAGGCCGGTGATCTCGAGCTCGGCGAGCGGGTCGTCGACGGTCTTGAAGAGCGCCACGCGGACCGGCGAGTCCTCGCCGCTCGGCACGTTGGGCGGCAGGTCGACGGGCCGGAACCGCTCCGGGAGCAGCAGCTCGTAGTGACCGACGGGGTCGGCGCCCCGTTTGTCGGTCGCCTTGAACGAGCGTTCTGCGACGCGCGGATCGATGGTGAGCTCGGGCAAGGTCATGGTCAGTCTCCCACCAGCACGGTGCCGGCCCCCGCGATGATGACGTTGGGCCCGCTGTCACCGGTCTGGCCCGCGTCGTCGCCCTTGCCCCCGATGGTGAGGTGCAGGTCGACGCCGAGGCCGAGGAGGGCGGCGATCTCCCCGCCGATCCCCAGGTGCGTCTCCTCTGTCTGTCGGTCGTAGTAGGCCTCGACCTCTCCGTCGAGGCCCACGCTCCCTCCCGAGACGCCGGCGCTCGCCTCGAGCTTCACCGGCGTCGAGAGCCAGCGCGCGGCGGTGGGGCTGACGCGGGCGAGCGCGCGCGCGCCGATCGCGGCGGGCGCGAAGACCGGGCTCGCCACCGCGAGCTTGTCGAGGAAGCCGCCGGCGGTGGTGTCGACGACCGCGGTCCCCGAGCCCGACGCCGCGCTCGCGCCGGCGCCCGCCTTCGCGATCAGGCCGACGCGCCGGCCGTCGTCGCCCGCGAGGAGCTCCGCGTCGGCGTCCGCCTTGAAGAGCGAGCCCTTCGCCTCGATCGACGCCTCGTCGCCGAGGTTCAGCGAGCCCTCGCCCTTGAGCGCGGCCACCTCGCCGTGCGCCTTCCACGTCTGGTTGATCGGGATCGCCCCGTCGATCGCGTTGGCGCCACGCACGTTGGCGATCTCGAGCTCGCCGCTGAACGCCTCCATCCCGAAGCTGCCGTACTTGCCCTCGAGGGCGAAGCCCATGAGCCCGCCCTTCATGGAGAAGGTGTCGAGCACGCCGTCGGCGTTCGCGTCCGAGAGGACTCCCTCGAGGTGCGGGCCGTGCCCGTTCGTCTCCTCGACGATCTCGTCGAGCGTCTTGTCGCTCCCGTGCACCGAGAGGATGAACAGGACGAGATCCTTCTGCCCCGGTCCGGCCGCGCCCGCGCCGGCGCAGACGCAGCCGTCGCCCTTGCGGGCGAAGCCGCGGCCGTTGACGAGCACGGTCTTGGACGTCTGCCCGATCACCGCGACGCCGTGCACCTCGCACTTCACGAGGTCGAACAGGCGCGCCGACGCGAGGCCCTCGGTGAGGACGTCCGGTGACCCGGTGACGATGGCGCCCCCATGGGACACGGCGTCGGTGGTGCGGGCTGCGTTGCTCATCGGCTCAGTTGAGGTGGATGAGCGAGCCCTTCACGAAGACCTCGCCAGTCGCCGTGAAGTGGAGCTCGGTGCCCTCGACGGTGATCTTGCCGTCGGCCTCCATGAGGATCCGCGACTCGCCGCAGCGCAGCTCGAGGGACACGCCCGCGGTGAGCTCGTGGGTCAGGCCCACCTTCACCGAGCGGTGCTCGCCGATCTTCGTCGTCTGGTCCTTCACCACCGCGAGGGACTGGTTCGCGCCGATGGTGACCGACTCGTCGCCGCCGACCATCCGCGTCCGGCTCGCTCCGACGACGAGCTTCTCGTTCGCGCCCACGGTCTTGGAGCGGTTGTGCCCGACGGTGACGGTCTCGTTGCTGCCGACCTTGCGCGTGCGATGGCGGGTGACCTTCTGGTGCTCGTCGTGCCGCACCTCACGGGTCAGGTCGTGCTCGATGACCGTGTTCCAGTCCTTCTCGCCGTGGAGCCAGATCTCCTCCTCGCTCTTGCTGTCGTCGAACCGCAGCTCGTTGTAGCCGTCGCCGCCGGGGTAGGAGTTGGTCTTGAACGTGCTGACCATCTTCTTGGCGGGCAGCTCGTACGGGGTCGCGCGGTCGCCGTCGTACACGCACCCGGTCACGAGGGGCCGGTCGACGTCGCCGTCGATGAACGAGACGACCACCTCCATCCCCAC
Organism: Sandaracinaceae bacterium; assembly: GCA_020633195.1. GTDB lineage: Bacteria > Myxococcota_A > Polyangia > Polyangiales > Sandaracinaceae > JACKEC01. The sequence goes on from JACKEC010000029.1 coordinate 79,796, forward strand.
GCGGGGCAGCACGAACGCGCCCCAGCCCGGGCCGGCCCACGTCTGCATGCATCGGATCCAGCACGTGGTCTTGTCATCCATCTCGCCGAGGCGATCCCAGTGGAACTGGACCTTCACGCGGCCGTGCTCGTCGGTGTGGATCTCCTCGCCGGCCGGACCGGTGACGATCGCGGTCTGGATGCCGCGGATCCTCGGCCGCGGGTGGACGCGCTCGGGTCGGTAGGGGACGTCCGCGGCGACGGCGGTGAAGCGGTTGTGGTAGTGCCCGTGGCGCTCGTGACCGGGCTCGTGCGCGTGGCTGCCCACGAAGTGCGAGATGGCGGTGACGACGTAGGCCGCGTTGAGCTCGATGTGGGCGTGGCCGTTGAGATCGAAGCGCGCCCCGGCGCGCAGGGCGCGGACCGAGCTCTCGCCCTCGAACGTCAACGCGTCTCGCGCCTGCACCTCGCGGCGCACGCGCTGCTGGTCGACGACGTCGTGCGCTCGATACGAGAGCGCGTAGTCGTGCAGGGTGAGCGGCTCGTCGTGCTGGTACGACTCGCGGGGCGGGCCGAACGACGCGCCGTGCGGCACCTCGCCCTCCTCCTCGCCCGCCGCGTACCCGTCGATCTTGGCGGACGGGTGGGTCCAGTCGAAGTGGCGCGTGGCGACCTCGGTGCCGACCACCTTCGCGACGGGCTCGAAGACCCGCACGTGCTCGTGCGCGAGCAGGCCGCCCTCGTGGCCCGCGATCGAGTACTCGAGGATCGGCGCCCCCTCGACGAGCGGGTGCTGCTCCGGCGCGTCGATCAGGACGAGCTTCTCGACGCCGTCCTCGCCCTCCTCGAACGCGTAGACGATCCCCTCCTCGGCCATCAGCCGATGGACGAACGCGAAGTCGCTCTCCTGGTACTGCACCGTGTACTCGCGCGGCGGGTAGGTGCGCTGGACCTTGATCTCGACCTGCCGCCCGTAGGGTGCGAGGCCCTCCTCGAGCACCTCCTGAAGCACGGTGGGGACGCTCTTCTCCTGGAAGATGCGGCTGTCGCGACCGGCGCGGAGCGCGGCGAGCGCGGGCTCCACCACGACGTGCGCGCGGACCGCGCGGGTGTGCCAGTGGTGGGCCCGCACCGACGAGACGATCCCGCCGTACACGTTGTCCTGCAGGTCGCGTCGGAGCACGAGCGCCGCCGAGCTCCCGAGCAGGAGCTGAGGGTCGGCGAACGGGATCTCCGACTCGATGTCGAGCCGGATCAGGTAGGGCTCGTTCAAGGCCGACACGACGGTGGCCCCGAGCACCCGCCAGGGCGCCGCCGGCATCGGATCGACAAGGAGGATCGCCTCGACCTGGTTCATGTCACCTCGCTTCGAAGAGCCCACACCGTAGCGCGTCCTACGAGCGAGCTGGGCGTGAGGTTCGACGCGACGGCGCGCGCGCCGCGATCATCCACCCAGGAGCATCGCCGCCGCGACGGTGCCGCCGAGGAGTACGAGGGCGCCCACGCCGATGGCGACCCACAGCAGCCACTCCGAGGAGCCGCCTCGATCGGCGGGCGGCTCCGGCGCGGCGACGGGCGGCTGCGCCCGCGACGGCGAGGCAGCCGACGTCGACGGGGACGACGAGGACGAAGAGGCCGCCTGCGCCGCCTGCGCCGCGGCGCGCGGGTCGGGCAGCACGACGGTCTTGGGGAGCGGGAGGTCGTCGTTGCCGAACCAGCCCTCCTTCGCCTTGGGCATGTCGACCGTCAGGTCGCGGAGGAAGTCGGCGACGTCCTCCTCGTCGAGGATCGGGCCATCGGACTGGATGGTGGGCCGGGCGTCGTCGTAGTGCTCCGCCGTGGGGTCGTACGTCGGGGGCGTGGGCACCGAGCCGACGAGCGGCGGCGCGGCGCGCGCGGTGACGGGAGCGGGCGCGACGGGGGCGGACGCGACGGGAGCGGGGGAGGGCGCCGGCGCGACGGGAGCCGGCATGACGGCCGCGGCGACGGAGCGGGCGCGACGGGCGCCGGTCGCGGCGCGGCCGCGGGCGCCGCGGCGGGGGCGGGCGCGGCGGCAGCGCGAGGGAGCCACGACGCGCTCGACGCGACCAGCTCGCGCATCGTGTCGAGGTAGGGGCCGCTCGGCAGCGCCGCCATCGACGAGAGCGACCCCGCGATGTCCCGCATCGTCGGGCGCTCCGAGGGCTCGCGCGCGAGCATCGACATCACGAGCTGGCCGAGCGGCTCGGGGATCGAGACCCCGCGCGCCTCGATCGGCGTGGGCTTGCCGATCGACAGGAGGATGCTCGTCGCGAGCGCGCTCGCCGCCTCGAACGGCTCCTGACCGGTCATCGCGCGGTACATCACGACGCCGAGGCCGAACACGTCCGTGGGCGGGCCGATGTCGTCGGGCGACTCGATGTGCTCGGGCGCGAGGCACTCGATCGCGCCGCGCATGACCTGCGAGCTCGAGGCGGAGAGGCTCGTGATGAAGCGCGCGAGCGCGAAGTCGATGATCTTCGCGTGGCCGTCGGTCCCGATCACGATCGTGTCGGGCGAGAGCCCCGCGTGGACGAGCCCGCTCGCGTGCGCGGCGCCGAACGCGGCCGCGAGCTCGGCCGCGAGCGCCGCCACGACGAGGGGATCGAGCCGCTTGGGGGGCGCCGCGGCGCAGACCTCGGCGAGCGTCGCGCCTCGCAGCGGCGGCGTGGAGACGTGCACCGGGTCGCTCGCGCTCCAGCCGACGAGCCGCGCGACGCCGGGGTGGTCGAGGCCCGCGGTGATCTGGGCCTGCTCCTCGAAGCGCCGGACGTCGGCGGCGTCCGCCTGGATCCCCGCCATGAACACGCGCAGCAGGACCGGGGCGCCCTCGTGATCGGCCTCGAAGCTCGAGAGCAGCCCCTTGGCCGTGAGCTCCCGGCCGACGGCGTGGCGCCCGATCCGCTGCATCGCCGGCCAATGTACCCGAGCAGGGGCGCTCTTCGGATAGTATCGACGGTCGCGGATGCGAACGAGGTGCGACGCGAGGCCACCGGGCGCCTGCGGGTTGGGCTCGTCGGGTGTCTGAGGCCACGGAGCGGGACGCCCGCGCGGAGGTGGGCGGCGCACGCGTGCGGGCGCTCCTCGGGGTCGGCGCGCACGGGACGAGCTTCCTGGCCGAGAGCGAGGAGCACGGCGAGGTCGAGGTCTGGCGGCTGCACGACCACGCGGTCACCGATCGCCTCCGACGGCGGCTCGCCGCCCTCCGCGTGATCGCGGATCCGGGCCTGCTCGCGATCCACGAGGTCTGCCTCGACGAGCCGCAGCCCTTCCTCGTCGTCGGCGCGTGTCGGTGGGGCGACCCCGAGCTCATTGCATCGCAAGCGGACTTGCTCCCCCGCCGCTTCGCGGAGCTGGCTCGCGCGCTCGCGGCCGCGCACCACTTCGGCGTCTCGCACGGGGATCTCAACCCCGCGTGCGTCGGGGTCGACTCGCGGGGGCGAGCCCGCGTCGACATGACGCGCCTGCACGTGCGGCCGCTCGCCGCGCGCACGCCGCCGCCCGAGCTCGCGCGGGGGCCGGCCACGGACGTCTGGGCGCTCGCGAGCCTCTTCGCCGAGGGCTTCGGCGAAGGTCACCCCGCGCTCCGGGCGATGCTCGACCCGGACCCCGAGCGACGCCCCACCGCGGCCGACGCGGCGCGGGCCGTGCTGGCCGCGCCGTCCGAGACGGTGACCGCGGTGTTCCCGCAGGGTTCCTCCGAGGGCGGTTCTGACGCCGAGCGCTTCGGGATCCCGTCGCGGCTCGGCCCCTACGAGCTGCTCGACCAGCTCGGCGCTGGCGGGATGGGCCGCGTGTTCCGCGCGCGCGACGTCGCGGGCGGGCCGGACGTCGCGCTGAAGGTCCTGCTGCCCGCGTGGGCTCGGGACGCCGATCAGGTCGCGCGGTTTCGTCGCGAGGCGCGGGTCCTCTCGCAGCTCGAGTCACCGTACGTGGCGCGCTTCGTCGCCGCCAACGAGGACGCCGGCTTCCACTACCTCGTGATGGAGCTCGTCGCGGCCGAGAGCGCGCAGTCGCTGTGCGACGAGCGCGGCAAGCTCGACGTGGAGACGGCGCTCCTCGTGGTCGGCGACGTGGCGCGCGCGGTCTCGGACGTGCACGCGCTCGGCCTCGTCCACCGCGACATCAAGCCCGCCAACGTCCTCGCGGACCTCGGCTCGCGGCCGCCGCGGGTCAAGCTGTGCGACTTCGGGATCGCGCGCTCGGTCGGGCCCGAGGCGGCGCAGCTCACCCAGGACGGCGCCCTCGGCACGCCGGCGTACATGGCGCCGGAGCAGATCGAGGGTGGCTCCCTCGACGCGCGCGCCGACGTGTACGCGCTCGGGGCGACGCTCTACTGCCTGGTCGCCGGCAAGCCGCCGTTCGTCGGCACGGGCACCAAGGTGATGCTCGCGCACCTCTCGGAGGCCCCCGCGCCGCTGACCGAGCGCGAGCCCGCGACGCCGCGCGCGGTGTCCGACGTGGTGATGCGCTGCCTCGCGAAGCGACCCGACGAGCGCTACCCCGACGCGGCGGCGTTCCACGAGGCGCTGATGGCCGCGTGGCACGGCGCCGCCGTCGTCACGCAGGCGCTGCCCCAGCCGCTGGGCCTCGACGGCAAGCCGCGCGTCTACGACTTCACGTGGTCGCTGCGCGCGACTCCCGACGAGCTCTGGCCGCACGTGTCGAACACCGATCGGCTGAACCGGGCGGCGGGGCTCGACGACGTCGAGTGGTCGCACACCACCGGCGAGGCCTACCCGGGGACGGAGGGGCGCTTCCGGGCCGCGGGGATGGAGCTGCGCTGGAAGGAGAACCCGTTCGAGTGGGTCGCCCCGACCCGCCTCGGGGTGGTGCGCGAGTACACCGCCGGTCCCTTCCAGTGGCTCCGCAGCACGGTGGAGCTGAACCCCAGCGGGGGGGGCACGGAGCTGCGCCACCGCATCGAGATGCTCCCGCGCGGGGTCCTCGGTCACGCCGCCGCGACGGTGGAGGTGGGCATCCGCCTGCGCCGAGGCCTCGAGCGAGTCTACCGCCGGATCGATCAGGGCTGCCTCGTCGCGCGCGACCAGAAGGCGAGCGGCGTCGATCCGTTCGAGGCTCCGCAGCGCACCTCGTCCTCGCTCCGCGCGCGGGTCGATCGGTGCGTGCAGGCGGCGGTCGCGAAGGGCGGTGATCCGATCGTGCTCGACCTGCTCGGCGAGCTCGTCTGCACCGGCGCGGCGCCCCGCCTCGCGCGCATCCGGCCGAGGGTGTGGGCGCGCGAGCGCGGGCTCGACGAGGCGGTCGCGCTCGACGCGCTGCTCCTCGCGGCGGCGGAGGGGCTCCTCGAGATCCGCTGGGACCTGCTGTGCCCGACGTGCCGGATCCCCAGCGGCATCGAGGAGTCGCTGCGCGCGCTGTCGGACCACGGCCATTGCGAGGCGTGCGACCTCGACTTCGAGCTCGACATGGCCCGGTCGGTCGAGCTCGTGTTCCGCGTGCACCCCGGGCTGCGAAAGGCCGACGCGGGCGTGTACTGCATCGGGGGGCCCGCGCACTCGCCGCACGTGCTGGCCCAGCTCCGGCTCGCGCCGGGGGAGCGCTTCGCCCTCGACGTGACGCTCGAGCCCGGCGCCTTTCGGATCGCGGGCCGCGGGATCCCGACGCGGTGGTCGTTCACCGTCGACGAGCGCGCCGCGTTCGAGCGCTGGGACCTCGCGCTGCGCGGCGGTGACTCGCCTCGACGCGCGCGCAGCCTGCGCCCGGGCGCGCAGCAGATCGTGCTCACCAACGACCTCGAGCACGAGGTCGTGGTCCGGCTCGAGCGCGCCGAGGACCGCGACGACGCGGTGACCGCGGCGGCCGCGGCGGCGTCGCAGCGGTTCCGCCAGCTCTTCCCGGAGCAGGTGCTCGCCCCCGAGCGCCTCGTCGCCGTCTCCGAGGTCGCGCTCCTCTTCGCGCGGATCGCCGACGCGGCGGCCCGCTACGAGCGCGAGGAGCCGGAGATGCACGCCGAGCTGATCGCGCTCTCCCACGCCGTGGACTCGGCCGCGCAGCTCGAGGGCGGCGCGCTCGTCAAGCTCGCCGGCGACGGAGTCATGGCGGTGTTCTGCGACCGCCGCGCCGCCGCGCGCGCCGCCCTTCGGCTCGTCCCGCCGAGCGTCGGGATCGCTCTGCACACGGGCCCCGCGCGCATGACCACGATCGGCCGGCAGCTCGACTACTTCGGCAAGACCGTGCACCTCGCCGAGGAGATGAGCCGCTGGGCGGAGGCCGGCGAGGTCGTGGTGAGCGAGACCGTCCTCGCGGATCCCGACATCGCCGAGCTGTTGCGAGAGCAGACCGCGGTCCTCGGGCACTTCTGCCTCGGCCACCTGCTCGTGAGCCGCGCGCGGCGTCGGTAGTAGAGCGCCGGAGAGCGCCCCTGCTAGACGCGCCGTCCGTGACCCGTGCGTCCCCCGTGCCCGAGATGGCGCGTTCTTCGGGAACGGCCGACGGGAACGGTCCGGGCACGGGCAGGGGCACGGGCATGCGCGCTTCGCGCGCGGCACGGAAGCGGGCCGCTTTCAGCGGCCCGCTAACCCTTCGCGGGCCGGGTCTCGTCGTCGTGGCGCGCGGGCGGGAGCTGGCTCGGCCGCGTGCTCGGATCGCGCTCGATGGTCGACCACCATGCCTCGGCGTCGTCGGGCGTCCACCCGCTGGTGAGGCCGAGGCGGTTGAGCGCTCGCAAGGCCTCGCGCGCGCTCGGGGGCCGCTTCGTCGGGTCCTTCTCGAGCAGCGAGAGCACCCAGTCGTCGAGCCCGTCGGGGAGCGGCCGGCCGAGGCGGTCGGAGGGGCGGTCGGGGCGCAGCGAGAGGTGCGCGACGATGACCGCGGCGTGGTTGGCGAGCTGGAAGATCCGCGTCCCCGTGATCATCCAGTAGGCGACGGCGCCGAGCGCGTAGAGGTCGGAGCGACCGTCGAGCGCCTGGCCGCTGCCGTGCTCGGGCGACATGTACATCGGGGTGCCGGCGATCGCGCCCTGCCGCGTGACGAAGCTGTCCGGGTCCTCGAAGCCCTTGACGAGCCCGAAGTCGAGCAGCTTCACGAAGTCGTAGTCCGCCCCGAGGCGGCACACGAAGATGTTCGCGGGCTTGATGTCGCGGTGGACGAGGCCGGCCTCGTGCGCCTCGGTGAGCGAGCGCAGGCACTGCGCCAACAGGTACGCGGCCCGCGCGGGCTCCATCGCGCCGTGCTCGCGCACGAGCTGGTCGAGGTCCATCCCGTCGAGGAGCTCCATGACGTAATAGAAGCCGCTGTCGTCGGTGGCGCCGAAGTCGTAGAGCTCGACGGTGTGCGGGGAGCGCAGGCTCGCGGTGACCTGCGCCTCGCGCCGGAACCTCGCGAGCGTCTCCGCGCGCAGGGGGACCCCGTTGGTCCGGATGAGCTTCACCGCGGCGGAGCGCAGCAGGTGGCGGTGACGCGCGCGCCACACCTCGCCCATGCCGCCCGCGCCGAGCAGCTCGACGAGCGCGTAGCTGCCGAAGGTCTGACCGCTCTCGAGGAGCGCCTCGTCCACCTCGACGATCGGTGAGCGCGAGGTGACCACCGCGCGCTCGATCACGCTGGTGAGCTCCTGCACGTCGCCCGGCCACCCGTACGCGGTGAGCCGCTCGACGGACTCGTCGGAGAACTGCATCTCGCCGCGGCCGAGCCGGTGCGCGGTGAGCTTCAGGAGCAGCTCCGCGATCGTCGGGAGGTCGCCGACCCGGTCGCGCAGCGCGGGGATGTAGAGCGCGTGCTCGGCGTGCCACCGCCCCTCGGGCGGCATCGACTCGCGCGCGGTGCTCGGCGACCAGTTCATCGAGGCCAGGATCCGCACGTCGGCGTGACCGCGCGCGTGCTGCTCGGCGAGGCCCGCGAGCGCCCGCTCGGAGAGGTACTCGATCCCGTCGAGGTAGAGCGTGCCGCCGCGCGCGAGCTCGAGCTGCGACATCAGCTCGCTGGTCCCTCGCGACATCGCGCAGCTCACCGGCAAGAGGATCCTGTCGGCGCGATCGCTCTCCGCGTGGATCGCGCGCGCCACCGCCTCCCGGCCCGCGCCCGGCGCGCCGTGCAGCAGCACCCGCGTCCGCGGGGCGAGGTGCGCCGCGGCCGAGATCTGCTCGCGCAGCCGGCGCGCGCTCTCGCTCTCGCCGGCCAGCAGCGCCGCGTGGAGCGTGTTCGCCTGACGGACCAGCTCGAGCGCGCCGCGCCGCCGCCGCTCGTTGCTCTCCTCGAGCGCGTCGACGAGGACGGCCGCCTGCACCGCCGCGGTCGCGAGGGGCACGATCGCGCGCGCCCGCGTCGCGTCGGCGCCCTCGAACGCGTCGGCCCGATCGGAGCCGAGGATCAAGAGCCCGTGCGGCTGCCCGCCGATCGAGAGGGGCACCGAGAGGGTGGTCGCGACGGTCGGGTCGCGCCGCCAGAGCCACGCGTGCCCCACCTGCACGCCGCCCCGGGTCGTGCTCTCGGCCGCCGCGTCGCGGTCCCACGCGCCGACGGCCTCGGGCGGAGGCTCGGCCGGGTCCAGCGGCGGCGCCGGGGAGCGCGCGATCGGCGACCAGCGCCCGTCGCGCCGCCGGACCAGCGCGGCGTGCGACGCGCGCGCGAGCCGCGACAGCCCCCCGAGGAGGCGCTCGTAGCGGTCGGCCCCGGCCACCGACGCGGTCATCTCGAGCGCCGCCGCGTGCACCTCGTCGAGGATCGCGCGCTCGGCGTCGAGGTCGTGTCGGTCCCAGTAGGCCTGCAGCGCTCCGCGGACCGTGAGCACGAGGTCGTCCTGGTTCCACGGCTTGGCGAGGAAGCGGTACAGCCCGCCCACGTTGACGGCTCGGCCGACGGCCTCGGCCGACGCCTGGCCGGTCAGCATGATGCTCAGCGTGTCGGGGGACTTCTCGCGGATCCTCGCGACGAGGGCGTCGCCGGCCATGCCGGGCATCATCTGGTCCGTGATCAGGACCTGGATGTGCCCGCCCTCGGCCAGCGTCTCGTCCACGATCTCGAGCGCGCCCTCGGCGTCGTCGGCGACCTCGACGAGCACGTCGCGCGCGAGCTGGCGCCGCAGCTGATCGCCGAGCGCGACGAGCACGGTGGGCTCGTCGTCGACGCAGAGGATGGTCGCCCGCCGCTTCGTCACGAGACCCGCAGCATACATCTGGCGGTCAGGTCATCGCGATGACGACGGTCTGGCTCGGGGCGAGCTGGCTCCCGACGGGCGCGTTGGGGGAGGCGCCGTTCGAGGCGATGGTGTCGAGGTTCCGGACGAGCGGGGAGCCCTCGACCATGACCTTCATCGAGGACCGCGTGCGCGCGCACGGGCCGCCGAACATGCCGCTCGCGACGCCCCCCGCCGTGCCCGCGGCGTCGCCCGTGGTCGTCATGACCTTGGTCTTGATGGTGAGGATCGGCCGGTTGAGGATCATCACCCGCATCGCGAACGTCCCCGCCATCGCCGTCGCGCACTGGCCGATGCTCGGGTAGGGGACGGGCACGGGGTTCGGCGCCGGGGGCGCGGGGGTGAGGCAGACGTTGGGGAACGCCATCGTCGAGCCGCCCATGGTGGTGGATACGTGCATCGTGTTCGTCTCCGTCAGCCGAGGTGGATCTTGTCGCCCATGAGCTCGAGGTCTTCCTCGGCCTGCACCGTCGCGCGCTGCGCGAGCACCTGGAACGCGGTCTTCGCGACGGTGCGGATCCTGCCCGCGCGCGTCTGCGCGACGTCGTCGACCTCGCGGTAGGTCTCCTTCGCGCGCTCGACGATGCGGCCGGCGCGAAGCTCGAGGACGTCGACGAAGCTGCGCGCCTGCTTCACCGCGGAGTCGAGGCGCTCGACCGCGAGGACGCCCTCGAGCGCGGAGACGCGCGCCTCCTTCAGGACCGCATGGAGCCTCGAGGAGCGGAGCTCGGTGCCGGGCTCGCTCATGCGCAGCGACTCGTCGCCCGCGGTGAGCTCGATCTCCGGCGCGCGGACGGCGACCTTCTCGTGGGCTTCGAGCGAAAGCGTGGCGCCCGCGCTCACCTCGAGATCGCGCGCGACCACGCGGCTCTGGCCGGTCCGCGCGTCGTGCTCGAAGAGGACCTCGCCGCTCGCGCCGCGCACCGTCAGGGTGTCGCCGTCGGGCGCGACCACCGCGTGCACTCCGTCGCGCGTGCGGGACTGCGGGACCGGCGCGACGGCGCGGATCGACCCGATCACGCCGAGCACCCAGGCGCCGCGCTCCTCGCGGAGCGCGAGCACGCGATCGCCCGTGGCGGGGCGCCACGACCCGAGCACCAGGGCGGTCGCGTCGAAGCTCGCGCCCTCGGCCTCGAGCCGCACCGTGGCCGGGCCGAGCACCGCGGTCACCACCGCCTCGACGCCCCCGCGCGGCAGCGCGCCGCCCTCGAGCAGCTCGAGCCGGCTCTGTTCAGCTTCGCTCATCGGAACCCTCCGGGGATGAAGTCCTCGGCGCGCGCGCGCCGCTCGTCGGTGCCCGTCGCGCCGAGGCGGACGGCGTCGGTCCAGACCGTGCCCTCCTCGGTCGCGCGGTGGAAGTCCGCGCCGGTGAAGGTCCCGCCGGTCATGTCCGCCGCGTCGAGCGTCGCGTGGGCGAAGATCGCGCGCGGCGCCGACGCGCCGACGAGGCGGGCGCCGCGCAGGTCCGCGCGCTCGAAGACCGCGCGCTCGAGGCGCGCCCGGGCGAGGACCGCCCCGACCAGCGTCGCGTCGAGGTGCTGCGTGTCGACGAGGTCCGCGCCGCTCAGATCCGCCTCCGTCAAGTCCGCCCGGGCGAACACCGCGCGGCGGGCGCGGAGGCCCGCGAGGCGCGCCTTCTTCAGCTTGGTCCCGGCGAAGCTCGCCTGGGTCGCGTCGACGCCGGTCAGGTCCGCCTCGCTCAGGTCGGCCCCGTTCAGGACCGCGTTCACGAGCACGCAGCCGCGCAGGTCCTTGCCCTTCGCCTTGGCGCGCGCGAGCGAGCAGAGCTCGAGCCGCGTCCGGGCGAAGGTCACCGTCGCGAGGTCCGCGTCGTCGAGCCGGGCGACGGAGAGGTCCGCGTCGGTGAGGTCGACGTTCGTCAGCTTGGCTTGCTTCAGGACCGCGCGACGCAGGCGCGCGCCGACGAAGGACACGCCCTCGAGCTTCGCCCCGACGAGCGAGGCCGCCTCGAGCTGGGCGCCGTCGAGGCGGACGCTCTTCAGGGTCGCGCCGGACAGCGTCGCGGCGCTCAGGTCCGCGCGGGAGAGATCGACGTCGGTGAGGCGGGCGCCCGTCAGGTCGACCTGAGGCAGCAGCGCGCCGGCGAGCTGCGCGCCCTCGAGCACGCAGCGCGCGAGCGATCCTTCGAGGCGCGTGCCGTCGAGCCGGGCGCGGCTCAGGTCGCAGCCCGAGAGCTGGGCGCCGGCGAGCGAGACGCCGCGCAGATCTGCGTCCGCGAAGACCGCGCCGTGACAGGTGGTGCGATCGAGCTTCGCGCGCGCCAGCCGCGCCTTCACGAACGACGCCTCGTGCAGCTCGGCGCCCGAGAGGTCCGCCTCCTCGAGGTTGGCGCCGTCGAGGTCCGCGCCGCGGAGCTTCGCGTCGACGAACGAGCCCCCGGCGAGCTCGGCGCCGCGCAGGTCGGCCTCGCGCAGGTCCGCGCGGTCGAGCCGCACGCCCGGGAGCCGGCGGCCGAAGAAGGACGACTTGCGGAGTCGAGCGCCCGACAGATCCGCGGGCAGGCCGACCATCGCGCTCAGATCGACCTCGCTGAGGTCCGCGTCGACGAGCGTGGTGCCCGTCAGGTCGGCGCCGTCGAGGCGCGCCTTCGTGAGCGATGCGCCTTGCATCTGCCCACCCGCCAGCTTGGCCTGGCGGAGATCCGCCTGGTCGAGGTTGGCGCCGTCGAGGGTCGCGCCGGTGAGATCGGTGAGGCGGAGCTGGGCGCGAGCGAGCTGCGCGCCCGACAGGTCGGCGGGGCCCAAGCGCACGCCGTTGAGCCTCGCGTCGCTCAGGACGGCCTCCTTGAAGGAGGCGCCTTCGAGCCCGAGCGCCGACAGATCCACGCCGACCAGCCGCGCTCGGTCGAGGCAGGCGCCGCTCGCGTTCACCGCGTCGTCGCCCCAGCCGAGGGTCACCTGCACCAGCGCGATCTCCGCGAGGTTCGCGGCGCGCAGATCGACCCGCGCGAGGTCGCACTCGTGGAGGGTGCAGCCCGAGAGGTCCGCGCGCTGGAGCGACACGTCGCGCAGCTCGACGCCGTCCCAGACCGAGCCCGAGAAGTCGACGCCGTTCAGGTTCACGCCGTGGACCTTCGCGTGGAGGAGGCCGTGATAGCGCGCGTAGTGCGCCATCACGTCGGCCTTGGTCGTGAGCAGGGCCGGGTCGCCCTCGCGGGCGCGCTCGCGCGACGGATCGGGCGTCCCGTCGGGCGCCAGGCCGTACTGCTTGAACAGGTCCCGCAGGTCGTCGCCGTCGTCGCTCACTTGGGCTCCCAGTAGGTGCCGTCGAGGAAGGCGCCGTCGAGCCGTACGTCGTCGCCGAAGGCCTCGAAGAAGCTCGCCCGGAAGAGGTTCGCGCCGCGCAGGTCCGCGCGGTGCAAGCTCGCTTGCATGAACGAGGCCTCGTAGAGGTCGGCCTCGCTCAGCTGCGCGTCCGAGAGCTGCGCGCCGGTGAGGATCGCGTGGCGCGCGTAGCAGCCGGCGAGGCTCGCCCCGACCATCTTGGCGCCGGTGAAGTCGGCGCCGTCGAGCCGGGTCTTCTCGAAGCGGACGCCGCTCAGGTCGATCTCGCGCCACTTGGAGTCGCTCGCCTCGCAGCTCCGGATCACCGCGCGCGCGAGCGACGCGCCGCGGCCGAAGCGCGCGCCGTCGAGGCTCGCGCGCTCGAAGACGACCTCGATGGCTTCGATCCCGTAGAGGCGCGTCTGGCGCAGGCTGGTCCGGAGGACCTTGGCGCCGGCGAGCTTCGCGCCGTTGAGGAGCGCCTCGTCGAGGACGGCCTCGATGAGCGAGGCGCCGCGCAGATCCGCGCCGGTCAGGTCCGCGTGCGACAGGTCGGCGCCGTCGAGCCTCGCCTCGCCGAGCTCGGCGCGCGCGAGCGTGGCGCGGACGAGCTGCGCGTGCCGGAGGTCGGCGGCCTCGAGCACCGCGCCGGTGAGGTCGGCCTTCGCGAGGCTCGCCTTCGAGAGGTTCGCGCTCAACAGATCCGCGCCGGTCAGCACGGCCGAGTCGAGCTGCGCGCCAGAGAGGTTGGTGCCGCGGAAGTCGGCGCCCTTCAGGATCGCTCCCGTCGCCACGACGCCGTGCAGGTCGAGCCCGGAGAGGTTCGCGCCGCTGAGATCGCCCTGAAGCGGGAGGCTCTTGCCGTAGCGCGCGAGCACCTCCTTGCGGAGCCGGGTCGCCGCGGGGATCTCGGGCGCCGGCGGCGGCGGCGGAGCCTCCTCGGCGGCGGCGGCCACCTTCGCCGTCATCTCCTCGAAGCGGGCCTTGAAGTCGGCTGGGAGCTCGGCGCCCATGTCCTGGAAGGCCTTCTCGAGCCGCTCGAGGCTCGGGCCGAGCTCGATGGTCCCCGTGGTCAGGCTCTCGGCCTCCCGCTCGTGCTCGGCGGAGAGCGCGCGGATGTCGATGCCCGCGGCCTTCAGCTCCGCCTCGAGCTTGTGGAGCCCCTCGAGCGGGTCGGGCGCCTCGGCCGCGCGCTGCTGCGCCTTCGCGATCTCGAGCTCGCGCGCGGCCTGGGCCATCGCCTCCGGCGACGGCATCTCCTGGAGCGTCGCGTCGGGCGGGCCGATCGGCGCGTCCACGGGCGGGGGCGGCGCGCCGCGCATCGCCTCGCGCGCGGCGGCGTCCGCCTCGAGCTTCGCGTGCATGCGCGCGCGGCAGGCCTCGACCGTGGCGGCCTGCGCGCCCGCGGCGTCCATCGCCTCGTGGATCACGAAGAGCCTGTCGATCCCGTCGGGCGCGCGGCGGTCGTGGCCGAGCTCGACGAGCCCGCGCCAGACCACGTGCGCCACCCCCGCGTCCGCGTCGACGACGATGGTGTCCGGGCTCAGCACGACCTCTTCGAAGGTGGCGGCGTGCTCGCCCACGGGCGCGCGCTCGACGAAGGCCCGCGCGCGGAGCTTCGGCAGGCGGGTCTTCAGCCGCGGGAGTCGAGGGTGCAGGTGATGGAGCTCGATGTCCTCGCCCCCGGGCCAGTAGCCTTCGATCTGCTGGTCGGCGGGCGCCTCGTTGAACCAGGCGAAGCGGAAGTCGTCCGGCAGCCACGGGAAGCGCCGCTGTCGCCAGGCGGCGTCGTAGGTCCCGGTGAGCGCCTGGCGCGCCGGCCAGGCGTAGCCGATCGGGCCGCTCGCGGCGGGCGTGGGGCGGTCGTTCGGGCTCACCACGAGCGCGCCCTCGAGCTCGAGGTTCGGCAGCCACGTCACGCCCTCGGCGTCCGGCGCGATCCCGCGGCCCATCGGGTTGGCGGCGAAGCCGGGGCCGCCGAAGGCGCGCTCCCACGCGAGGGGCATCTCGGTGAAGGGCACCGGCCGGGTCGGCGCGCCGCCGCCCCAGGCGCGGTCGCCGTGCACCGCGAAGGTCTTCCCGATCGGGCCCACCCGGAAAGAGGCGGCGGTGCGGGCTTCGGGCCGCTCGGTGAGGGTCCGGACGTGGCCGACGACGAAGCACTCGCCGCGCGGCTTGTTCAGCGCGTAGTCGGTCGGGTAGCGCACCGAGCGGGCCGGGTCGTCGTCCCAGTAGAGCTCGCCGGTCGGCGGCGACTGCGTCGGCGCGAGCACCGCTCGGTCCGGCCGCAGCTCGTACGTCGCCTTGACGACGACGAGGAGGGAGGCGCGCGGCGGGCGCACCGGCCAGCAAAGGAAGCCCACCTCGAAGGGCGTGTCGCGGATCAGCTCCATCGCGTGCTTCAGGTGAAGGTGACGGGGCCCTTGAGCATGGTGGCGGTCGGGCCGACCTCGAGGACGGAGACCCCGGCGGCGTCGCCGAGCGTGACGCCGTTCGTCACGTCGACGACGGTCTTCATGGCCCCGTTGTCGAGCGTGAACGTCGAGCCGACCGGATCGGAGACGATCTTCGTGGTCGGCAGGCAGGAGATCTCGACGCCGGCGGGCGAGACCTTGAGCGTGCAGGTCGGCGAGCTGAGCTCGACCGCGCCGAAGGCCTTCACGGTGGTGCTCTTCATCCCGTTGATCCGGACCTCGCCGGTCGTGAGGACGTCGACGCTCCCCGCGGTCACGAGGGCGTCGATGACGAGGGCCTCGACGTCGATCGAGGCGGTCGGCACCTGCGTCGGCCAGGCCGGGATGACCTCGCCGTAGGTGATGCTCACGCCGTTGTGCTCCTGCCGCCAGAAGGGCGTGCCGAGGTAGACGTTCTTTCCCGCGGTCATCTCGACGCGCGTGCCGTTGACGTCGACGCTGTTGCACCCGAGGACGTGCGCGCCGAGGCCGCCGAACGCGCCGGCCGAGAGCGCGCCGAGGAAGTCGCAGCCGAGGAGGCCGCCGAAGTTGATCGCCACTCCGGACGTGAAGGAGGCGAAGCCCGTCGTCGCCATCTGCACCGAGCCGTACGCGTGCACCTGCAGGCCCGGGATGTCGTCCTTGGCCGCGAGCTTCCCGAACTCCACCGCGCCCCGGACCATCGTGAAGGTGAAGGACGCCGCGGCGAGCCCGGCCATCGTGCCGGCGCTCGTACCGACGCCTCGGATCCCGAGGAAGTAGCGGCACGACTCCGGGACGATCTGGCAGACGGCCCACGCCCCGACGATCGCGGACCAGTAGTCGGCGACGTGGTCCATCCGCTGCACCACGCCGTCGGCGTGCTTGCTCTTCGGGTCGTCCTCCGACGGGCCGACGCGCTCGAGCGACTTGTCGCGGACGATCGCCCAGGTGGCGCCCCAGGGGAGCGTGAACCCGTAGATCGTCCCGTGGCCGCCCATCAGCCGGACGCCCTCGCCGCCCGCGATGAGGACGCTCTTGTCGGCCGAGACGAGCGTGTGCTGGTTGCTCAGGACGTAGAGGTTGGCCTGCAACGACTGCAAGAGGAGTTGACCGTCCTCGCCGCCGCCGTTCGAGCGCAGGGTCAGGGTGCTCGAGCTCCTGTCGTCGCCGTTGGCGTCGAGCCAGACGCGGCCGTCGGTCACCGCGGAGAAGCCGTCGGCGTTCCAGTCGGTGCCGCTCCATGCGCGGCCGAGGCTCATGGAGGTCTCGGGGCTCGGGACGTGGATGGTGGCGCGCGTGGAGAGGGT
The DNA here is from genome assembly GCA_020633195.1 of Sandaracinaceae bacterium. Taxonomy (GTDB): domain Bacteria; phylum Myxococcota_A; class Polyangia; order Polyangiales; family Sandaracinaceae; genus JACKEC01. The sequence goes on from JACKEC010000029.1 coordinate 95,975, forward strand.
CATCCGAGCGAGACCTCCAATCCGTCGACCGCGAGCGAGACCCCGGGGACCACGGTGACCGAGCTCGTACCCGCCTCGATCCCGATCCCGTCGACTCCCGCGGACAGGCCGACGGTCGGGCCCGCGATCGATACCCCGGCGGCGTCGATCTTCAGGCTCAGGGTCGCGCCGGGTACGGGCGGCGCGACGCCGATCGACTGGCCGGGCTGGTCGACGGTGACCTTCCACCCACCGTCGAGGAGCACCTTCGCGCCCTCGACCTTCGTGTGGAAGGCCTTGGTGGTGAAGTCGAAGAGCGGGTTGAACGCGATCGACGTCGCCGCGGTCATCGTCACCTCGTTCAGCGCGCGGAAGAGCACCGTCTGGGTGAGCTGCTGCGGGTTGGGGAGCGTGAGCGAGCCCAGGGTGGCCACGGGCACGTAGGGTCGCCCGGGTCGGTTCGGGACGCCGATCTCGAAGCGCTTCATCGCGAAGCAGACGAGCTCCCCGGTCCGCGCGGCCACCCGAGTGCTCAGGACCGAGCGCGCGGTCACCCCCATGATGCCCGCGATCGAGACCGCGTTGCAGGAGGTCACGCCCACGTGCTTCATCCCGCGGAGCCGGGTCGAGAACCAGCCCGAGGTCCCGACGAAGGGCGCGCCGAAGGTCACGCCGCCGAGGCCGAGGATGTCGACGCTCCCGAAGGTCGAGCCGATGACCGTGCCGCCCTGGGACCAGAGCTGGATGCCCGGCAGCTTCACGTCCTTCTTCCACGCGAGCATCGCGACGTTGAGCGCGGCGCCGACGACGTCGATGGCCGCGCCGGTCGACTGCCAGATCGAGAAGTGCGAGCCGACCGCCGTCTCGGTGACCTTCGTCGCGGCGACGCCGATGCCGAGCGCGATGGCGAGGCCGGTCGCCAGCCCGCCGACGATGTCCGCCGACTTCTCGTAGCCCTCCGCGCCCTTGGGGAAGGTGCCTGGGAAGTTCTCGGACAGGATGGGGGCCGGCTTGAAGCCTGCCAGCACGGTGATGCCGCGGTTCGCGGTGACGTAGGTCGCGCCCGTCGAGCTGACGAGGAGCTTGCGCCTCGCCATCACGACCACGTCGTCGATCGCCTGGAGCCAGACCTGACCCGTCGCCTGACCGACGACGTCGCTCTGGTGGACCTCGCCCTTCGCGTAGATCCGCAGGTGCTCCTCGGTCTTCACCTCGATGCCTGGTACGTCGGCGTGCCCGACGCGGAGCCGGGTCCACGGCGCGGGGACCTCGAAGGTCAGCGTGCGCAGGTTCTCGGCCATCAGAGCAGGTCCACCAGGCCGAGGTTGACGGTCGTCATGCCGGGCGTGATCGCGATCCCGCCGCCGCCGATGTCGATCGCGCCGGCGCCCTGGGTGATCGCGCCCGCGGCGGGACCGAGGACGATCGTCCCGTTCAGGACCTGCACCACGGGACCCGTCGGCGACGAGATGGTGATGCCGCCCGCGCTCGCCTCGATGCGGTAGGCGACGTCCATCCCGATCGTGAAGTCGTCGTAGGCCTCGAGCTTCACCTCCCCGGCGCCCGCCTGGAGCTCGATCGTCGGCGCGAGCATCGACAGGCCCTTGGCGCCCGCGCCGACCACCTCGAACGAGATCGAGCGGATCACGTCCATCCAGAGCTCCGTGGTGGGCGTCGGCGCGTAGGTCCGCGGCGCGAGGTTGCCGAGGCTGATCGTCGCGCCGGTCAGCGTGGTCTCGCCCCCGCGCGACGCGATGATCAGGCGGCCCTCGGCGGTCAGGCAGGAGATCTCTTTCCCCGCGAGGATCGCGGCGTCGCCGAAGGTGTCGACCGTCGCGAAGATCACGCCCTCGAGGTTCATGTGGGCGAAGCCCATGAGGCTGACGTTCAGCCCGTACGTCGAGGTGCCGTAGAGGCCCGCGATGGTGGTGACCGACGGCGTGCCCGCGTTGATGCCCGCCTCGGAGAACATGGAGACCGACTGCAGATCGGTGCCGGCGATCTTCCCGTAGGCCATGCGGACCGCCGACGTGGTCAGGGCGACGGCCAGCGCGGGGACACCGAAGGCCGCCTTGAGCGCGCCCGTGGGGATCTTCTTGTCGACGGCCTTCAGCGTCGGGTCGTCGAGGTAGGCGCGGTCGAAGACCGTCTTGGCGAGGTTGGCCGCGCCGCCGAGCTTGGCCATGACGCCCCACAGGACCTCCGCGAGCAGGAAGCCCACGTCGATCTTGGCCGTCTTCGGCGCGCCGGGGTTGCCGTCGTCGTCGAGGTCGACCTCGCGGTGCGTGTCGGTCCCGTAGCCCGCCATCAGGCCGAGGTAGGCGCCACCGACGACGTAGGCGGCCTGCCTGGAGATGAGCGCGCTCCGCTTGCCCGCCATCAGGTAGGTCGCGTCGTGGGTCGACTGGAACCAGGTGTGGCCCTCGGACTGGACGGTCACCGTCTTGTCCGCCTCGAGCCAGACGTTGCGGGTGGTGGTCGCCGAGAAGCCCGACTGCGTCTGGCGGCCCACCTCGAGGGCGTAGGCGGCGCCGAGGTTGACGACGCTGTCGTGGGTCGGGACGGCGAACGTGGCGCGCTGCTGGTCGTCGAGCTGAGAGTCGGTGTCGTCGGCGAGCGCGTCGTCGTCGTCGAGGACTCCGAAGCCCGACAGATCGACGACGAGGTCGCCCTCGGTCGGCGTGCCCTCGCTCCGCGACCAGTGGATCGTCAGCGTGTCCGTGTAGCCCTCTTCGGCCACCGGCACGAAGTTCAGAGGAAACGAGACGCTGCCCCCGCCCGACGTGCTCGCGCTCGTCGAGGCGAGGGTGAAGCGCTCGCCGGTCGCGAGGGTGGCGGTGAAGGTGTAGTCGGCGTCGTCCGCGAAGGTGCGGACGTTGACCGCGCCGAGCGCGGTCGTGCCGACGTCGACGTGGCCGAAGGCGACCGCGGTGACGCCGCCGTCGACGATCGGTCGGTCGCTGGCGCGCGTCTCTCCGGCGAGCTCGCAGCGCGCGTAGACGTGCCCGTCGTGGCGTCGCGCCACGAGCGTGGCGGTGTGCCGGCCCACCGCGTCCGCGCGGTAGGTGACGAAGATGCTCGTCCGGATGTCGGTCGGCTTCGCGTCGTCGAGCCCGCCCGAGAGGGCGAAGCGGTCTGCGTCGTCACCCTCGAGCGTGTGCGTGAAGCGGGTCCCTGTCTCCAGCGTCTCGAAGACGGTCGACTCCGAGTCGGGCGGCTGCGACAGCAGCGCCATGGCGAAACGGATCTCGGTGGGATCGAGCGTCGCCGGGGCGGCCAACGCTCAGCCCTTCTTCCCCGCCACGCGGTGGTAGGCGCGCTGGAACGCGGCGCCGAAGAGGTGCTCGTTGGAGGCGTTGCCGGTGCCGAGCTCGAGGTGCTTCGAGACGTACTTGTAGTAGTTTCCGGCCGCGCCCCACGGGATGAGCCAGTCGCCGAAGCCCATCGAGGTCTTCGCGATCGCGCCGCGGGAGACCGCGCCGATCGCGTGCGGGGAGATCGCCGAGAGCAGCGCCCGCGCGCCGTCCTGCGCGCCGGCCACGATCGCGAGCTGATGCATCGCGATGTCCGCGAAAGAGCGGGACAGCTCGTCGATGCGCTGGCGCGCGTCGGCGCGGGCGTCGAAGAGGTAGCGGAGCAGGGCGCGCCAGTCGTCGAACTGGGGCAGGCCGCTCGATCCGGCAGGGGCCTCGAGCTTCAGGTCTTCGCGGACCTGGCTCTGGCCGCGCTCGAGCGCGATGAGCGACGTGGCGAGCGCGGCGAGCACGGCGCCGGCGCGCTCCATCTGCGCCACCGGGTTCTCCCACTCGCCGGAGCTCCCGGGCGCGAGGCTCTCGAACCACGCGGGCACGTCGCTCGATCCCGCTGCACTGCTCGCCTTGTCGAAGGCCTTCGGGTACTGCGCCTCGAGGAGCTGCTGGCGGGTCTCGCGCTCGCCCGCGTTCGCGTCGGCCATCGCCTCACGCAACGCGGCGTCGAGCTGCTCCTTCGCCGCCTCGAACGCGGCGTAGAGCGGATCGAGCCGCTCCATCACGGCCCGCTGCCGGTTCGCCATCGCCACCAGCTCGGACGGGCTCGTGGACCCGCTGAGCTTGGACAGCGTGTTCTGGAGCTCCTCGGGGGACATGGAGCCGATCTCCATCGTCCCGGTCTCCGCGAAGCCCATGCTCGGACGCGAGGTGCCGCCGAACGTGAACGGGTCGGCCCGCCGCGAGACGACCTGATCGTCGCGCAGCGCGACCCGCGCCACCGTCAGGCGGAGCGGCCCGATCGCGAGCTGCATCTCGGGCGTGAGCTCCACCTCCGTGTTGCCGTGCAGGCGGTTGCCGTCGAGCTTCGTCCCGTTGGTCGAGCCGAGGTCGAGGAAGAGCGTCGAGGCCTCGTCGAAGCGGATCACCCCGTGCCACTGCGAGACGAACGCCTCGTCGATCGCGAGATCGTTGAGGGTGTTGCGCCCGATGCGCACCGGGGAGCGGGTGAAGCCGGCCTCGACCACCACGCCGGTGTCTTGGTTGGCCACGTGGATGAGCAGGGGCAGCACCTCGCGAGGCTACGCCAAGTCGGCGCGACGCGGGCCGGGATCCTGACGGGTGACGCTCCGGAGCCTTCGAGCGGGCCCGGCGCCGTGGTACGTGGAAAGGCATGCGGGTCCTCGCTTGTCTCCTGTCCGCGTTGCTCCTCGTCGGGTGCTCGGACGATCCCGAGCGCCCGGCGACGACCCCCGAGCGATCACCGAGCGCCGGCGACGAGGGGGCCACCCGGGCGGCCGAGGTCGCGGCGCCCGAAGCGGAGGCGACAGCGGCAGCCGAGGCGACGGCGCCCTCGCTCCCGGACCGCTTCGAAGCGCTCGCGACGCTCGAGACCCGGCGGCACGCGGCCTCCGACGAGTGGGGCACGGACGCCCGCTACGATCGGATCGTCCACCCCGATCCCGACGTGCGGCGCCGCCTCGACGCGCTCCTCGAGGAGCTCGCCCGCGAGGTGCTCCGGCGCGGGTACGGCGGCTGCCAGGTGTCCCTCGCGCAGGCCCACCTCGTGTCGGTGCGCTGCGCCCTGCGCGTCGAGGTCCGCGGCGGGATCGAGCTCGAGGGCTTCGCCCAGCACCTCGCGATCGAGGACGGAGAGCTCCGGCCGCTGACGGAGGCGGAGCTCTTCACCGACGGCACCGATCTCGGCGCGCTGACCCACGAGCGGTGCGTGACCCGGGCCGCCGCCCTCGACGCCGCGCAGGGCGAGTACGTCAGCTACCCGTGGGGCGAGGACGGCTGCCGCGAGGAGCGCGCCGTCGCCGCGCTGACCCCGACCGGCGTCAGCGTCGTCTACCACCTCCCGTACTCCTACCCGGATCAGCACGAGACGCCGGAGCGCATCGAGATCGAGCTGCCCTACGAGGAGCTCCGCGCGCACATCCGCGCTGGCGGCGCGCTCGGCGCGGCCCTCTCGGGTCGCGACCCCCGCGCGCCGCCGCCCGTCGCCGAGGACGCGGCCGGCGCGTGGGCGGTCACGCCCTTCCGCACCGAGCCGGAGCTGATCGAGCGGTGGTCCTCGCTCCCGACCGACGAGGCGTCGTCCCTGCGGCTCGAGCGCTGGCGCGGCCCCCTCGTCCGCTTCGTCACGCTCACGCGTCCGCCCGAGGCGCTCGCGGCGCACTTCGACGCCACCGCGCGGCCCGTCGCGGTGACGGACTCGAGCGCGCTGCTCCCCGTGCGTTGGGCGCGCACCACGAGCGACCTCAACCTCCGCGCGACACCGAACACCGGCCAGCGCTCGCGCGGCACCTTGCCCGCCGGCGCGCACGTCGTGGCGATCGGCGGCGAGCTCGGCGCGCGCGGCGCGTGGTCGGGGACCTGGACGATGTTCGGTCACGGCTGGATCGCGGCGCGCTACCTCGCGGCGCCCGACGCCTGCGTTCCGTCTCGGCCCGACGGCTTCGGCCCCGCCACGCTCGTCTCGCGCGTCTCGGTGATCGGCCGCAACCGACGGCGCGACGCGGCGGTCTACGTCCGGCCCGAGGGGACCGGCACGGTGATCGCGATCCACGCGCTCGCCGCCGACGGCTGCGCGCCCGCCGAGGCGCTCTTCACGACTCGGCTCCCCGGCCGCGCCCGCGACGTGCGCCTGACCACGACCGCGCGCGTGGGCGGCACGACGATGCTGGTGGTGGGGATCCCGCGCGAGCACGCGGCGACGTACCGCGCCTTCGTCCTCGGCCAGCGCGAGCCCGTGTGGACGTACGAGGCGACCGAGGCCTCCGAGGAGGCCATCCGCCTCGGCGAGTCCGTCGGCGAGCAGTGGTTCCCCGTCTCGTACGGCGAGCGCGAAGGCTACGGCACCGTCACCCGCCGGATGCGCTGGACGGGCTCGGCGCTCGAGCGCGTCGAGCCCCCCGCGCCCTGAGCGGTCACCCGCAGAAGCCCGCCTCGCTCACGAAGGGTCGGCCGTCGATCATCTCGCAGGTCTGCGAGTCGGTGAGGGTGAGGCAGTCGCACGCCGCGCAGTCGAACGGGAGCGTCACGCACTGGTGCTCCAAGCCGTCATCGGGGCCGCAGCGCGAGCGGCAGTACTGGCTCGGCCGGCACTCGCCCGCGCCGCACGCCGGCTCCGGTCGACACAGGCAGTCCGCCTCGGGGCCGGGCTGCCAGATCCCGCCGACGCAGTCGATCGCGGTGCCGCAGCACGCGTTGCCGCAGCCCTGCCCGTCGATGGGGCACGCGAGGCCGAGCGCCGACCGGGTGTCGGCGGGGCAGACCTCTTCGATCGGCGGGCAGACGATCTCGGGGCACGCGGCGGGCTGCCAGGCGCCGTCGACGCACTCCATCGCCGGCCAGTTGGGGCCGTCCGCGGTCGGGCAGCACTGACCGCACGTCGGCGCGCTCCCGTCGCAGGGCCCGCCCGCCGTCGGCTCGCGGCCGCACCAGCACGCGGGATCCGGCTCGGCCACGCCGCAGCTCCAGCGCCCGCTCTCGCAGGTGCAGAAGAGCCCCGGCCCGCAGGCGTCACCGCCGTTCGAGCACGTCGCGCCCTCGACCCGGCACGCGTTCGCCGGGGCCGTCGGGTCGAAGGGGTCGACGTCGTCCGGGCAGATCGGGCTCTCGCAGACCCAGGTCGTGCCCATGCACACGCAGCCCGAGCCGGGCGGGACGCCGCCGACGCAGCCCGGCGGGCAGCTCGACGCGTTCACCGGCGCCGAGGGCGGGCAGCTCCACGTCCCGCCCGAGCACTCGGGGTAGACGAAGAAGTCGCTGCCGCAGAACTGCGTGCACTGGAAGGGCGGCGACCCGCAGGTGGAGCCGTCCGTCGAGAGCCCGCCGTCGCCTTCGACGCCGTGGATGTCCGCGCAGCCGAGGAGCGTGAGCCCCGAGGCGACCAAGAGGATCGACCATCGCATGCCACCTCATCCGGCATCATCCGTGCCACGGCGGGGTCGCGGTCGATGGCGCGGAGGCTGCGCCACGCTGTGTCGCCGACCGGGCGGGGGGAGTTTTGGTCGAGCGCCGCGGCCGGGCCTGCGATAGAAACCGGCGATGGTCGACGTCCGAGACCGAGCCGCGCTCGAGGCCCACCTGGAGCAGAGCGCGCGCACGCTTCGCGGGCTCGTCGTCACCGGGGTCGAGCTGCGGGGGATGGACCTCACGCGGGTCGCGTTCCTCGAGTGCGAGCTCGTCGAGTGCGGGCTCGCCGAGGCCGACCTCACGGGCGCGCGCTTCGAGGACGTGAAGCTCGAGGGCTGCGACCTGACGGGCGCGAAGCTCGTCGACGTGATCGCGACCAAGCTCCGGGTCCGCGGCGGCCGCTGGACCGGCGCGGTCGTGGAGGGCGCGACCCTGACCCGCGCGTCGTTCGCGGACGTCGACCTCGCCGACCTGCGCGCGCCGTCGGCGGCGCTGACCGACTGCAGCTTCGCGGGCGGCTCGCTCCGTGAGGCGAAGCTCGAGGGCTCCCAGTGGCTGCGGTGCGCGCTCGAGGGCGTCGAGCTCGCCGGCGCCGACCTCACCGGGGCGAGGCTCACGGAGGTCGGGATTCGCAAGGGGTCGGGGACGCCGAGCGCCGAGGGCGCGTGCTTCGACGCCATCGACACCGAGGAGCTCTGGCTCGAGGGGCTCGCGCTCCTCGGCAGCTCGTGGGTCGGCGCCCGGCTCGTGCAGGCGGGGATGCCGATGTGCGACCTGCGCGGCGCGAGCTTCGAGGGGGCCGACATGACGGCGTGCGCGATGGTGCAAGCCGACCTGACGGGTGCGAACCTCCGCGGCGCCAACCTGTTCAAGGCGAACCTCGCCGGCACCCAGCTCATCGGCGCGGACCTCGAGGACGTGAACCTCTCGGGCGCGATCCTCCGCGCGACCGACGTGCGGGGCGCCAAGATCGGCGGGGTCACGTTCGGGCAAGTGAACGTGGCGGAGCTGCCGGGCATCGAGACCTGCCTCGCCGGCGCGAACCTCGCGGGCGCCAACCTCGATGGGCTCGACGCGCGCGGCGCCGATCTGTCGGCGACGATGCTCGCGGGCGCGAGCCTGGTGGGGGCGAACCTCGACCGCGCGGTGCTGCTGGGGACGGTGCTGCGAGGCGCCGACCTGTCGTCGGCGACGCTGCGCGAGGCGAGCGTCGGGGCGGCCGACCTCCGCGGCGCGATCCTGCGTGAGGCGAACCTGCAGGGCGCGCGCTTGCTCGACGTGGACCTCCAGGGCGCGAGCCTGCGCGCGCTCGACCTGAGCGGCGTCAGCTTCGTGGACTGCAACCTGACCGACGCCGACCTGTCGGGCGCCGACTTCTCCCGCCTCGACCTGACGCGCGTGACGCTCGGCGGCGCCAAGCTGCGGATGGCGACGCTGTTCCAGTGCGACCTCCTCCAGGCGGATCTCGAGGGCTGCGACCTGTCCGGCGCGGACCTGCGCCAGGCGCGCCTCGACGAGTCGTTCCTGACGGAGGCGTCGCTCGCGGGCGCCAAGCTCGCGGGGGCGTCGATGGTGGAGGCGAACGTCCAGTCCGCCGACCTGACCGGCGCCGACCTGACGGGCGCCCGCATGACGGGGATCGACCTGCGCGAGTCGACGCTCGGTCGGTGCGTGCTCGCGGGCGCGGACCTGACCGGCGCGGACTTCGACGGCTGCGACATGACGGGCTGCCGCCTCGAGGGCGCGGTCCTCGAGCGCGCCTCGATGGAGGGCGCGAAGCTCCCGCGCGCGCGGCTCAACGGGCTCCAGCTGTTCCAGGTCGACCTGTCCGGCGCGGACCTCACCGGCTGCGTCTTCGACGAGGCGAACGTCTCCCAGGGCTGCTTCGACGGGGCCGACCTCACGGGCGCGAGCTTCCTCCGCAGCCACGCGCGGGACGCCAGCTTCATCGAGGCCAAGCTGGAGAAGACGGACTTCCGCGGCGCCGACCTGCGCGGCGTACAGATCACCGGCGCGGTGGCGCTCGACGCGCGCTTCGAGCTCGCCAACGCCGAGCGCCTGCAGGCCGCCGACGCGGACCTGCGCCGCGCCAAGCTCGACGGCGCCAAGGTGCGCTACGCGGACCTGTCGCGCGCCCGGCTCGAGCTCGCGAGCCTCGTCGACGCGGATCTCACGGGGTCGGTGATGCATCGGACGGCGACGACCGGCGCGGACCAGCGCGGCGCCGACCTCACCGACGTGGCGCGCACCGACCCCGAGCTGGCCCGCGCCGAGGACTTCCGGCCGGGAGCCTGAGCGAAGCGAGCCCTACTTCGCGGCCTTGATCGATGCGTTCTCGAAGCCTTGCTTCGTCACCTTGAAGGTGTGGGAGCCGAACTTGAAGAAGACGCCCCCCTTCTTGACGTGCAGCGCGGCGCTCTTGTCCACGACCTTCGGGGTCTTCTTGATCTCCTTGCGGAACGCGTCCCGGAGCTCCTCGACCTTGCCCAGGTGATTCTTGATCGGGCCGAGGCCCGTCACCTTCCCAGCCTGCCGAACGGATCGGGTCTTGAGCTCCTTGTACTGGTCGTTGATCTCGCTGAGCTCCTTCTCGAGGTCGTCGAGGTGACCCTTGAGCTCCGCGTAGTCGTTCGACTTCTCCGAGGCCTTGTGCGTGAGCAGGACCCCGGTCTTGTCGACCTGGACGCCCGAGGGACCCACCGACAGGTGGATGCCGCTCTTGGCGCCGACGATGACGGCGTCCCCCGCCCCGAGGGACAGGACATCCGCGGCCCCGATGGTGACGTTCCCACCGGTGACGCTGGCCTCTCGACGCCCCTCCAGGGTCACGCTCCCCGCGGCGCTCACGTTCACCGCCGAGAGGGCGCCCACCTCGACGATCTGACCGAGCAGAGCGAGCTCTTTGGTCTCGGCCTGCTTGCCCTCGGCGCCCAGGTCGCCGATCCCGATCGTGGCCCCGCTGATCCCGACGCCGCCCTTGCGAGCGGCCAATCGCAGGGTGTTCCCGGTGATCATCTCGATGCCCTCGTCGAACGCCAGCTTCCCGGACTTCCCGGTGAGCTCGATGTCCTCCTTGGCGTCGAGGGCGATGCCCTCGCCAAGGACCGCCACGCCCTTCATCGAGCTGATGGTCGTGCCCGCGCCCGAGTAGAGCCCCATCGTCAGGAGCGTCCCCCCGATCCACCCCATCTCGCCCCAGATCGTCGTCCCGGCGATGACGTTCGCGATCGTCGTCGGCGTGCTGTAGTCGGCGAAGGCGCTGAGGCTCCCCGAGACCGCGCCCGCGAACGAGGCGAACGCTCCGAAGAGCCCCGCGCCGGACGCCGCGAGGGACGCCTTGACCGAGGGCGCCGGGGCGTCCTTGAGCCCGAGCGCGGACTTGCGCTTGATCGGGCTCGCGACGCCGCGCACCCCGACGTAGGCGTCGTAGCCCGCGAGCGCGGCCCCGATCACGGTGGCGACCTTGTTCGCCGAGTTGATCCACTTGGGGATCTCCGGGACGTTCCGGCCCGCGGTGAGCTGGTCGAAGCCGTCGTCGGCGCCCTTGCAGGCCCCGGCGGTGCCGCCGGCGATGAGGACGCCGCCGTCGGCGCTGAGCGTGAGGCCGCCCCCGGTCCCGAGCATCATCCCGCCGAGGGCGCCCAGGTTCATCCCGCCGGTCGCGCTGTAGAGCGTCATGTCGCCGTGCGACTGCAGCTTCATCCGGTTGTTGGGCTCGTTGCCCGCCTTGCCGGGCGCGCCCGCGCTCATGAAGATGTGGCCGCCGGTCTCGACGCCGAAGCCGAGGTGCGCGAAGCCCTGCGCGTCTCCGTCGGAGTACGCGGTCCCCAGCGTCATCTGCGTGAAGACGTTGGGCACCTTGATCCGCAGCTGCTGCTTCTTGCCGACCGACCCGACCTCGAGGCCGCCGACGCCGATCCGCGTGTCGAAGTTCTCTTCGTCGAAGCCGACCTCGATGCCGTGGTGGTCCTCGACGATCTCCTGCGGCTCGGGCTCGACGAGCCCGAGCTCGCCGGCCGTGTACTCCTCGAGCCAGCCCTCTCGAGCAATGCAATAGAACTTGCTCGAGTCCTGGGCTCCCCCGGAGCCCTTCCGCGCGGGGCCGCGGCGGAAGTACGTCGTGTCGTCGACGAGGGTCACGCTCGACGCCGTCGTCAGCTGGCCCTGCGGGTCCGCGGCCAGCTGGGGGGTGCGATCGCGCCAGTCGACGAAGCGCACCGCGCGCTGCGCGGAGCCGGTGCGCTCCGCGAGGCCGCTCCACGACTTTCCGTCCATGTCGGTGAACGTGGCCCCCTCCGGGCCCGTCGTGATGTCGCTGCTGCCCGCGTCGTAGGTCGCGCTCCAGGGCCAGTACCGCGCGGCCCACGCGTCCGTCGCGTAGATCGTCCCCTCGTCGGCGTCCCGGTGGGGCTTGCCGTCGATGGTGAGCGGGATCCCGAGCTGCTCCGACGTGTAGTCGACCGTCACCGTCGCCGGCTCGACCCGGCCGTCGCCGGGCTCGAAGCTCGTCGGCGCCTGCTCGACCCGCCACGTGCGATCGCTCTTGGTGGCGGCGCCCTCGGTCGTCTGGGCGACGGAGTCGACCGACGCGTAGAAGTGCCCCGTGAGGGTCGGCTTGGCGACCGTGCCCACCCCCGCGTCGCCGCGGACGTGGACGACGTCGCCCTCGATGCTCGTCACCTGGTAGTTCGCCATCGCTCAGCTCCTCAGGGCGCGTCGTTCTCGAAGTCGATCTCGATGCCGGCGATCGTCCGGATCACGTTGCGCGTCGCGCGGTCGGACTGGACGTGCTGCGGGTTGTTCGAGTTGGGCACCGAGCCGACGATGATCGGCCGGTCGGGGTCGCCGCCGACGTGGGCGATGACGACCTCGCACCCGAGGTGCAGCGGGAAGTGCATCCCGTAGTCGTTGCCCGTCGTGGCCTGCGCCATGCGGATCCAGCGCGTCGCGGAGCCCGTCGCGCCCGGGTGCATGTCCCACGGGAACTGAACGCGGTAGCGGCCGAGCGAGTCGATGGGGGCCGCGGTCCCCCCGCCGGCGCCGTCGACGATCGCGTTCACGAGCGCGGTCACGCGCGGCCACGGGGTCCACGTCGTCGGCCGGAAGGGGGTGTCGAACGCGATCGCCGCCCACTCGTTGCGGTAGTCGGTCGACGAGCCGGCGCCGTGGCCCGCGCGGGTCACGTGGTGGTGGACCCGCGTGATCAGGTACTTCTTGTCGAGGTCGCCGCGCGGGCAGTTCTGCACCTCGAAGTGGTATCCGACGGAGAAGTCCGGGACCGCCGAGATGCCCACGTAGGTCTCGGCGCGCGTGAGGATCGCCTCGGCGCGGACCTGCGCGAGCGTGGCGCCCGCGCCGTCGTCGCCGAAGTGCAGGCCCCACTCGCCGTAGACCCCGTAGCCGTGGTCCGGATCGACGGGGGCGGTGGCCGTGACCGTGGCGGAGCTCCGCCAGTTGTAGTCACGAACGTGGACTTGCCCCTCCTTGGCGCGGTTGGTCTGACGGATCTCGGCCACCGCGTTGGGCGTCATCGCGCCGTCGGTCTGGAGCGAGTAGCTCAGCGGGCCCGCGAGCCCCGGCACGCCGAGGACGCCGGCGTTGCTGTCGAGCAGGACGAGCTTGTCGCCGTCGTCGGTCTGCTCGAACGTGTAGAAGATCCCGAGCCGCTCCATCCAGCGGCTGACGAACTCGAAGTCGGTCTCCTCGAACTGCACGACGTACTCGCGGGTGTCGTAGGTCCCGTCGAGCTTCAGCTCGAAGTCGGTCCCGTCGACCCAGCCGTAGTCGGTGGTGAAGACGGCGGTGAGCACGTCGGGGATCGACATCTCGTTGAAGATGCGAGACCGCCGGGTCAGCCCGAGCCGCCAGAGGCGCGGGCGCACCACGAAGCGGTAGCCGACGACGCCCTCGGGGTTCGGAGAGCTCGTCGAGATCTCGGAGATCACGCCGTTGATCTTGTTGATCCCGTGCGGGCCGTAGGCGACGCCGCAGCGGCCGTAGAGCAACGACTGCACGTCCTCCGCGGAGAGCCCGCCGTCGACGTGGCACTCGATGCCGACGTCGTAGCGGTAGGGGGTCGACAGCTCCTCGATCCCGTCGATCTCGGTCACTCGCAGCTCCTCGCTGCCGAGCCCGTCGACGGTGCAGTCGAAGAGGAGCACGTGGTTGTCGGTCGTCGTCATCGATCGCCCCTCATCCGAAGCAGATCACCTTGGTCTGGCTCGGCGCGATCTGCTGCCCCGGCGGCGCGTTCGCGTTCGAGCCGTTGTGCCCCGTCATCTTCAGGACCGTCACGATCGGCGAGCCCTCGAGCTTGATCTTCGAGTACGCCATCGTGCGCTTCACCTTGTCCATGTTGGTGCTCGAGACGACGCCCTTGAGCGTGCCCGCCTCGTCCCCCGAGCTGCGGCTGATCTCGGTCTTCTTGGTGCAGCCCTTCTTGTTCATGATCTTGACCTTCTTCGAGCAGGTGCTGCCCTTGGCCTGCGTGCACATCGCGATGTTCGGGTAGGGCACGGGCACGAAGGGCGCGGGGGGCGCGGGCGTCTTGCACACGTCGGGGAACGCCATGCACTGCCCGCCGCCGTTGGTCGTCGCTGGGAACATTCCGTCTCCGTCTACGCGAGGTGGATCCGCTCGCCCTTGACCTTCGCGGTCTTGCGAGCCTTGAGCAGGAGGGTGTCGCCGACCATCTGCGCGGCCTTCTCGGCGGCGAAGCGCAGGCGGCCCGCTCGGACCTGCGCGAGGCGCTCGACCTCGCGGTAGCTGTCGCGGGCGCGCTCCACGATCCGGCCCGCGCGCGTGTCGATCACCTCGGCGACGATCCGCGAGCGGCGGGTCCGTGACTCGAGCTCCTCGGCGCGCAGGACCGCCTCCGTCACCGCGAGCTCCGCGCGGCGCCCGGCGGCCCGGATCAGCGAGCCGAACACGGAGACCTCGCCCGGCGTGACCTCGACGTGCGCCGCGCCCGCCGGGTGGCTCGCCTCGACCCGGACCCCTCGCCCGCTCTCGACCCTCACTTCCTCGGGGCTGCGGATCGAGACGCCGTCGCGAGCCTCGAGCTCGAGCTGCCCCTCGGGGACCCGCAGCACGAGGTCGCCGTCGGGCACGTGAAGGACCGCGCGGTGCTCGACCGGGTCGTACTCGAAGAGGAGGCGACCCGAGCGATCGTGGACCCGACGTGGGTCGGCGCGCGGCTCGAGCGCGGCGTCGAGGAGCGGAGTGTCCCCCACCGGGGTGTCCTGGATCACGCCGATGATCCACACGACCCCGTCGTCGTCGCGGGTCGTGAGCACCGCGTCGCCCGTCGTCGGCGCGTACCCCGTCACCGCGAGGCGAGCTCGGCTGCGCGCCCCGTCCGCGTCCCGCACCGTGAGGGGGTTCGCCCGGCTCACCGTGGCCGAGCCCGTGCGGCGGAGGGATCTCCCGTGGTCGTGCGCCCTCACCGCCGCGGGCTCGCGGGGGGAATCGAGCGTCATCGCCTCGGGGTGGGGATCATTCATCGGTCGCAGGGCGCCCCACAATGCGGTCGTCTTCGAGGCCTGGCAACCCCTGAAGCCCGCTCGGTGAAACCCCCCTGGAATCCGCCGCGTCGGCGCCGAAGGGGAGCGCGCTCGGGGCGTCGCGGAGCCCTCCCACGATCTGCTCGAGCTGCGCCGCCGAGAGGCCCGTCGACGTGAGATCCACCCCGAAGGCGCGGGCGCCCTGGAGATCGGCGCCGTCGAGCCCCACGCGGTCGAGGTGGGCCGCGCTCAGGTCGATCCGCTGGAGCGACGCGCCCGTGAGGCTCGCCTCGACGAGGCTCGCGCCGCGCAGGTCGGCGTCGTCGAGCCGAGCCTCGTGGAGCATCGCGCGGTCGAGCGTCGCGCGGTGCAGGTTGGCTTTCACGAGGGAGGCGCCGCGCAGGTCGGCCTCGCGCAGGTCGGCCTCCTCGAGGTGCGCGCCGTCGAGCCGAGCGCCCTCGAGCTCGGCGTTCGCCCACTGCACGCGCTCGAGGTGCAGGCCCCGGAGGTCCACGCCGGCGAGCCGGGCCGCGCCCCAGATCGCCCCCGTCAGGTCCGCGCCGGGGAGCTGGGCCTCACGCAGATCGACGTGACGGCCGCGGCTGCCGCCGAGGCGCGCGCGAGACAGATTTGCGCGCCGGAGGTCGACGGCGTCGAGGTCCGCGCCCGTCAGATCCGCGCGCGCGAGCTGGGCCTCGCGCAGGTCCGCGCCGGGCAGGCTCGCGTCGACGAGGATCGCGTCGGCGAGCTGGGCCCCCGAGCCCTTCAGCTCGGCGAGCCTGGCGCCGCGCAGGTCGGCGCCCGAGAGATCGAGCCCGTCGATCGAGAGCCCCGAGAGGTCGGCGCCCCGCAGGCTCGCGCCGCGGAGGCTCGCCGGGAGGTTGGTGGCCTCTCCGAACCCGACCGCGTCCAGCCGCGCGCCCTCGGCCCGGGCGCCGACGAGGTGAGCCCCCGCGAGCTGCGCCTCGGCGAGATCGGCCCGGCGGAGATCCGCGTTCATCAGGCCCGCGCCCGTGAGGTTCGCCCCCGCGAGCGAGGCCCCTCGCAGGTCGGCGTCGCAGAGGTCCGCGCGGGTCAGATCGACCTGTCGCAGGCTCGCCCCGACCACGCTCGCCTCGCGCAGGGTGCAGCTCGTGAGCGTCGCTCCGTCGAGCCGAGCGCCGTCGAGGCGACCCTTTCGCATGAGGACGCGGCTCAGCGTGACCTGCTCCGCGGTGAGGCCCGTGAGGTCGATCGCCTGCGCCTCGCAGAAGCGCATCTCGTCGGCCTCGAGGCGCACCGCCTGCCAGGTGGCGACGCGCCAGACGCTGCGCGTCAGGACGACGTCGACGAGCCGGGCCTCGCGGACTCGGATCGCGGTCGCGTCGGCGCCGGACAGATCCGTCATGCGCATGTCGACGCGCGCCCAGGCGGCCGCGCGCAGATCCGCGTCGCGCAAGTGGAGCTGCGTGGCCACGACGCCCGCGAAGGTCGCGCCGCTGAGGTCCACCCGCTCGCAGAGCCCTCGCTCGAGCCGCGCGTCCTTCCACGCGCTGCCCCCGAGCGAGGCGCCCGTGAGGTCGACGTCGGTGAGGGTCACGTTCGTCCAGACGCTCCCCCGCAGGTCGGCGCCGGCGAGCCGCACGTGCTCGAACGCGCAGTCTCGGAGCTCGAGCCCCGGGCGCGCGAGGTCCGAGAGATCGACGCCCTCGACGTCCGCGCTCACGAGCCGGCCGTCGACGGTGGCGGCCTCGAACGCGTCGCGGTCGCCGATGCGGAGCCGCTCGCTCACCGCTCGAGCTTCGTCCGGCCGAGGTCCGCGAGCTCGAGCTCCGTCGAGTCGGTGTTGGCTCGCCACAGCTCGGCGCCGTAGAGGTTCGAGCCTCGCAGGTCGGCGAACGAGAGGTCGCACGACTCGAAGCAGGCCTCCATCAGGTTGCTCCGCTGCGCCTTCATCGAGTGGGCGTTGGCTCTGTCGAAGCGGGCCGCCTCGAGCGCGCAGCGGTCGAGCTCCGCGGAGATGAGCACCGCCTCGGTGAAGTCGGCCCGGCTGAGCACGGACTTGGTGAAGTCGGCGCGCGTGAGGGTGGCGCGCTCCCAGTGCGACTCGGCCGCGTCGACCCCGCTGAAGTCGGCCTCGCTGGCGCGCAGGCCCTCGGCGCGCAGGCCGGTGAGCTTCGCGCCGACGAACCGGGCCGACGCGGCGCTCGCGCCCTCGAGCGTCGCCTCACCGAGCCGCGCGCCGGTCGCGTCGGCGTGATCGAGCACCGCCTCGCCGAGGTCCGCCTGCTCGAGGTCCGCGCCCGCGAGGCTCGCGCGCGTCAGCTTGGCCCCGAGGAAGCTCGCGCGAGGCGCGGCGGCGTTGGTCAGGATCGCGCCCTCGAGGTCCGCGCCATCGAGGAAGGCGTCCTCGAGCCGGGCGCCGTGGAAGCTCGCGCCGCCCGCGAGCGCGTCGGTGAGGTCCGCGTTGGTGAGGTCCGCGTTCGTGAGCGTCGCCCCGGTGAGGTTCGCCTCCACCAGGTTGGTCCCGTAGAGCGTCGCCCCGTCGAGGCGGGTCGCCACGAGCTTGGCCTCGCCGAGCATCGAGTAGCTCAGGTCCTGGCCGGACAGATCCATCCCGCTCAGATCGAGCCCGGACAGGTCGAGGTGCTGGAGGTCCTCGCCGGCCGCCATGCGGGCCTCGACCATCGCGCGACCCTCCGGATCGGGCGTCGGCACGGGCGGCGGCTCCTCCTCCGGGGCCTCCGCCACCTCCGCCTCCGGCTCGACGGTCTCGAGCAGCGCCGCCTCCATCTCGGGCGACACGGTGATCCCGGCGGCGACCATCGCGGCGAGCAGCGCGCGCGGGTCGGGCGGGGTGCGCTCCGCGGGCGGCGCGGGCGGCGGCACGACCCCGGCCGCGGCGAGCCGGGCCTCGATCTCCGCCTCGCGCGCGGCCTCCTCGGCCGCGAGCGCCTCCGCCTCCGGGTCGGGCGCCTCGTCCTCGGGCGCCTCGTCCTCGGGCGCGGCCTCCGCCTCGACGGGCGCGTCGGGCGGCGGCGGCGGCTCGCCCTCCGCGTCCTCCTCCTCCTGCTCCTCGGCCTGCAACACGTCTTGCATCCGCGCGCGCAGCCGATCGATGTGGACGATCGGGTCCTGGAGCCACTGGTGCGTGATGTAGACGTGCCGCACCTCGTCGAGGTGCTCGGAGGGGACCTCGATCAGCCCGCGCCAGACCAGGAGCAGCTTGGCCTGATCACCGTCCCAGACCACGGTGTCGAGCCGCAGCGGGACCTCTTCGAAGCTGGCGACGCCGCCGCGGTCGAGATCGACGCAGGCGCGCGGCAACACGCCGGGCAGGCGGCCCTCCACGACGCCGTGCTCGGGGTGCAGCCCCTGCAGGCGGAACGGCTCGTCACCGCGGAAGTAGCCTTCTCGGAGGCGCTGGTCCTCGGGCGCCTCCTGGAAGAACTCCCAGCGGAAGTCCTCCGGGAAGTACGGCCAGCGCTCGCGCAGGTAGCGGCCGTCGTACGTCCCGGCGTGGCGCAGGCGCCGCGCCGACGTGACGGGGATCGGGCCGACGATCACCGGCTCGAACCCGCCGTTGACCGAGTCGACGAGCTCGGTCGGGTGCTCGAGGTTCGGGAGCGGCACCATCTCGGAGCCGTCCTCTCGCTTCACCGGCTCGCGCCCGACGCCGTAGGGGTTGGCCTCGAAGCCGGGGTAGCCCCACGCGCGCTCCATCGTCAGCGGCATGGAGCGGAACGGGGCCGGCGGGGAGAACTCCTTGAACACGCCCCAGCCGGCCCAGTGGCGATCCCCGAAGACGGCGAAGCGCTTGTGGATCGGCCCGACCGCGAGCTCGCACACCACGCTGCTCGCGGGCTTGGCTCCAGGAGCCCACGCGGAGCCGACGATCATCGCCTCGCCCACGGGCTTGAGCAGCGCGAGGTCGTTGGGGGCGCGCAGCGGACGCGCGACGTCGTCGTCGACGTAGAGCTCGCCCGTCGGCGGCAGCGGCTCGGCGGCGAAGCGCGCCGGCCCGTCGGGGACCACGTCGAAGGTGCCCTTGACCACGACGGTCATCGAGGGCTTCGGGGGGCGGACGGGCCACACGCGGTGGGCGAGCTGGAGCGGCGAGTCGGGGACGTATCGCATGCCGCGAGCAACCTCTATCAGGAATGCGAGCGCCGCGCGAGCGCTCGACGCGGGGTAGGGGATTGTGACGGACGCGTGACACCCGGTACGATCCAGGATGCTTCGCCGCCTGTGCTTCGCCGCGCTTCTCCTCACCGCGTGCGACCCCGCCGCCCCCGAGCCCGACGCGGGCGAGGACGCGGCGACCCCAACGTGCGAGCTCACCGACTTCGAGGTCGGCGACGCCGACGGACACGCCGACCCCCTGGGCGTGGGCGCGGGCGAGGCGCGCGCGGGCCGGGTGCGCGCCGACCAGCTGCCGGACTTCCCCAGCGGCTTGCAGGTGTGGGAGGAGGGCGACTTCGTCCTCGCGAACGAGCACGTCGCGATGGTCATCGAGGACGCGGGGCAGTCGGAGCTCTACGACCCGTGGGGCGGTCGGCCGGTCGGCGTCGCCCGGGTCGAGGGCGGCGCGCTCGTCGAGCCGGCGGACTTCGGCGAGATCCTGATCCTCGCGGGCCGCATGACGGTGCTGACCCAGCGCGTGACGGTGCTCGCCGACGGCAGCGACGGGGGCGCCGCGATCGTGCGCGCGCAGGGGCCGATGCGAGCGCTGCCCTTCTTCGAGTCGATCACGGCGCCGCTCCTGCCCGCCGACTTCAGCGCCTTCGACGCGGCGATCGACTACGTGCTCGAGCCGGGCGCGCGCCACGTCGACGTCTTCCTCGAGCTGCGCTCGCGGACGGCGGCGACGGAGCGCTCCACGTTCACCCTGCACGGGTTCATGCACACGCCGCGCATGCCTCCGTTCGCGCCCGGCGTCGGCTTCGACGCCGCCAGCGAGGACGTCCCGTGGCTCGGGTTCGCGGACTCCGCCGAGGGGACGAGCTTCGCCTACCTGCAGCCGGGGCGAGGGCTCAGCGCGGGCCTCGAGGTGAGCGGGTTCTTCTCCGTGTTCACGCGCGGGATCGTGGCGCAGGCGTGCGCGGAGAACCGCTCGCACCACGCGCGGATCGTCATCGGCGGCCCAGGCGTCGACGGCGTCAGCCGCGTGGTGTGGGACGCCGAGGACGTCGCCTGGAGCGAGGTGTCGGGCGTCGTCCGCGACGCCTCCGGTGCGACCGTCGCGGGGGCGTGGGTGCTGGCGAGCGATGCCGATGGCTTCGTGTCGCGAGCGCGCACGGCCGAGGACGGCGCGTACGCGATCGCGATCCCGGACGACGTGACCGCCGAGGTCTTCGCGTTCCGCGAGGGCGATACGCCGACCGAGGCGCGTCCGGCCACCGGCGCCGGCGTCGACCTCGCGTTCGCCGAGGGCGGCTGGGTCCACGTGACCGCCACGGGCGTCGACGGGTCGCCGCTGCCCGCGCGCATCCAGCTCTTCCCCGGCAGCGGCACGGTCCGCCGGCCGGGGCCGAGCTTCGGTCTGCCGGAGCCGCGCTCGGGGCGCCTCGCGATCGTCTACCCCGAGGACGGCGAGGCCACGCTGCGCGCGCCCGCGGGGACGGTCCGCGTGATCGCGTCGCGGGGCTACGAGTACGAGCTCGTCGAGCGCGAGATCACGGTCGCGGAGGGCGAGACGGTGGACGTCGCGGTGACGCTCGAGCGCGTCATCGACACGACCGACGTACAGTGCGGCGACTTCCACATCCACACCCACCGCAGCAACGACTCGGGCGACGACGCGATGGACAAGCTGCGCGCCGCGATCGCGGACGGCCTCGAGCTGCCGGTCCGCTCCGACCACGAGTACCCGGGCTCGTTCGCGTCGCAGATCGCCGCGCTCGGCGTCGAGGCGTGGGCCTACCCGGTCGCCTCGATCGAGATGACGAGCTTCCAGCTCTGGGGTCACATGGGCGTGGTCCCCCTCGACGCCGACCCGACGCAGACGAACGCGGGCGCGCCGGCGTGGCAGACGTACCCGACGATGGCGGACCCCGACGCGCCGATCGTCACGCGCGAGCCCCCGCAGGTCTTCGACATGGTGCGGGCGCTGCCCGGCGCGCCGGTGGTGATCATCAACCACCCGCGCGGGAGCACGAACTACTTCGGCTACGCCGGCTACGACCCGGTGACGGGGACGGTCGCCAACCCGGAGGCCTGGGACGAGGACTTCGGGCTCGTCGAGGTCTTCAACAGCCGCGACTGGCGCAGCCAGCTCGACGGCACCGTGGCGGACTGGCTCTCGTTCCTGCGCGACGGTCGCCGCGTGTTCGCGGTGGGCAGCTCCGACTCGCACGAGCTGAGCCGCTCCCCGATGGGCTACCCGAGGACCTGCCTGCGCCTCGGCACCGACACGCCGTCGGAGCTGTCGGTCGCCGGGGTCCGCGACGCGCTCGCGGGCGGGCGCTCCACGATCAGCGGCGGCGTCTACGTCGACGCGTGGGTCGGCGAGGCGCGGCCTGGCGACGAGGCGACCGGCCTCGGCGAGCGCACCGACGTGCGCGTCCGCGTGCAGGCCGCGAGCTGGATCGACGTCGACGCGTTCGACGTGGTGGTCGACGGCGCGATCGTCGAGACGATCGCGATCCGCCCCGAGGATGCCGACCCGCTCGTCCCCACCGTGCGCTTCGACGGCACCGTGAGCGTGCCGGTCGGCGAGACCCACGGCTTCGTGCTCGTCGCCGCGTACGGCGACGGGTTGCTCGATCCGGTCCACCCGGGCCGCGTCCCGTTCGGCGTCACCAACCCGATCTTCCTGTCCCGGTGATGGAGCGATAGGCTCCCCGCGTGTCGTCCGAGGTGGTCTCCGAGCACGAGCACCTCCGCATCCTCTGGGATCCGGAGCTGGGCGCGGTGCACATGCAGTGGCTCGATCCCGTCGGCGGCGCCCCGTACCGCGACGGCCTCGACGAGGGCCTCCGGGTGCTCGTCGACAAGGGCGCCGAGCGCTGGCTGGCCGACCTGCGCTGGCTCGGCGTGCTCAGCCGCGCCGACGAGGCCTGGGTCAACGACGAGTGGCTCCCCCGCGCGACCCAGGCGGGGCTGCGCCTCATGGCGATCGTGAGCCCCGAGAGCAGCAAGGCGCAGGTCTCGATCCGCGAGCTGATGCTGGCCCTGTCCACGCAGGAGGCGATCGCGGAGCAGCGGCTCACCACGCAGTCGTTCGAGTCGCTCGACGACGCGCAGGCCTGGCTGCGCGAGCGCGGTTAGCCCTCCGAGTCCCAGGGCATCGGGTAGGTGTGTGGCGCGTTGGGCGTGCGCGCGCTCGACTGCAGCTCGAGGCTCTCCACGAGCAGGGCCGGGCTGATCGTGCTCACGGGCACCGCGCCGCTCTCGGCGCCGCAGTAGGCGTTGTCGACCTCGTGCCGCGAGCCCGCCGCGATGATGCTGCGGATCGCGTTGAGCGGGGTGCCCACGAACGCGACGTCGCGGACGTAGTCCTCGCGGCCGTCGGGGTAGACGCGGGTGGCCGCGCGGATCTCGCCGAGGAAGGCCTGGAAGTCGTAGCTCTTCGTCGCGGTCTCGCCGCTGTCCGCGTCGATGACGTGGATACCGAAAGGCAGCTTGCGGCGCTTGACCTCCTCGATGAGCTTGCGCTTGAGCTCGCGATCGTCGACGGGGTCGGCCGCCTCGACGACGGTGACGCCCATCCGGCTCATGGGCCGCTCGTAGGCCTCGTTGCGCGCGTGCCCGTTGCTCTTGTGCCGCTTGCCGGTCGGGGCGCGGGTCGAGAGGTAGCCCTTGATCTGCCCGCGCTCGACGAGGCTCGCCGACGCCGCGGGCACGCCCTCGTCGTCGTACACGTAGTGGCCGACGAGCGACTTGCCCTCCCACTCGGTGAGCGTCGGGTCGTCCCGCATCGAGATCGGCTCGGGCAGCAGCGACTCGCCGAGAGAGTCCTTGAAGGTCTGGCCCTCGCCGCTCGAGAGCAAGCGGCTGCCCTCGAGGCGGTGGCCGAGCGCCTCGTGCATCAGCAGCCCCGCGGGCCGCGGCCCGAGCAGGACGGGCCCCGAGTACGCGCGGAGCGTCGGCGCCGACGCGATCTGACGCATCTGCTGGATCGCGCGCCGCATCTCCTTCTTGAGGTCGCCGACCGACGGCAGCTCGGCGGGATCGCGCACGAAGTGGCTGAGCGTCCACGGCACCGCGACGCCCTCGCCGCTGGTGAGCTCGAGGTTCACGAGCACCTGCCAGAGGGGCAGCCGGTCGACGATGCGCGCGCCCTCGGTGCTCACGAAGCTCCGCTGGCAGTGCCGCACGGTCAGCTCGACGTCGCAGCCGTACACGCCCGGCACCTTCTTGCCGACCGCGCTCGCGTCCTTGACGTACTTCTCCCAGTACGCCGCGTCGACCTCGGGCAGCCGCGGCAGCGACACGTCCTCGATCGCGTCGCGCTTGCTGAAGGACGGCAGGTCCTCGTTCTCGTTGCGGTAGTGCAGGGAGTCCGCCTGCTTGTCGAGGAGGTCCTCGGCCGCCTCGCGGTAGCGCGCCTCGGTGAGCTGCCAGACGCCGTGCACCACGCCGTCGAGGCGCGTGCCGATCGGGAGCGAGGAGTAGTTGAAGGACTCGGCCTTCTGCGAGTTGTCGCCGAGGCCGCCGTCACGGACGTGGTCGGTGCGGTACGAGCCGACCCGGACGTCGGCGAAGCAGCGCCGCCAGCGGCGCGTCTCGGCGCCGAACAGGGTCCCGAAGCGACCCTGGAACCACTGCTGCTCGAAGTCGCGCATCAGGTACGCGACCATGTACGGGCGGGGGTGGCCGTAGGCCCGGAGCTCACGCTTGGCGCGGTGCGCCTCGCGCTGGAGCGCGTCGACGAGGCGAAGGGTGTCCGAGCGGCTCATGACCATGGCAGGGCGCGGAGTATGACCGCATTGGCGCCGCGCGCACACACGGGAGTGTCAAGGACGCGTCGGGTCCACGCGCCCATGGCAGCGGCGCAGATACAGCGCCTCCACCTCCTTGCGAGCCCAGGGCGTCCGGCGCAGGAACTTGAGGCTCGAGGCCACGCTCGGATCGTGGGTGAAGCAGCGGATCGGGACCGCGCGCCCCATCGCCTCGAAGCCCATCTGCTCGACGAGCGTCTCCACGATCCTCGCGAGCGTCACGCCGTGCAGCGGGTTCTTGGGTTGCTCGTCCATCCCCGACAGGATGCCACCGCGTTGCCCCGAGCCCCGAGAGGGCTGATATAAGGGGCGCCATGAGCACCAAGAACCTCTCCGACCTGCTCGACTCGATGCTCGACGACAGCGCCCTCGAGCGCGCCGCCGAGGAGGTGCGCCGCGCCGAGGAGCTGGAGCGTCAGCGCCAGGAGGCGGCGCTCCGAGCCAAGCGCGAGGAGCCGGCGGCGACCCCGACGCTCGACGACATCGCGCAGCTCACGGGGCTGATCGAGGCGGACCTCCGCCAGGTGCTCGGCGCGGCCGCGCCCGACGATCTGCTCGTCGTGCTCGCCACCGCGGACGACACGCTGCAGCGGCGGATCCTGCGGAACATGAGCGAGGAGTCGGTGGGGTGGTTGCGCGAGAACCTCGTGCACATGGACCACGTCTCCGATCACGAGCGCGATCAGGCGCGCGCGAAGGTCCTCAAGGCGGCCAACAAGCTCCTCGCGGCCGGCGAGATCGGCCTGCCGGAGGCCGAGGCGGTCGGCGCCGCCACGCCGCCCGATCCGGAGCGCAAGAAGCTGCGCGAGCTCCTCGTCGATCTCGTCACGATCGCCAACCAGTCGACGCCCGCGGCGCTCACCGAGCTGGCCGAGTCGGCGGGCGAGCCGCTCCTGCGCCAGGGCCTCGCGCGCATCGTCGACGGCGCGGAGCCCGACGAGCTGAAGAAGGAGCTCGCGACCCTGCGCGGTGAGCTCGAGCGCCGCTACGCGCGCCGCCTCGAGTGGATGGGCGAGGCGCTGATCGCGATCCGCGACGGCGAGTCGGCCGAGGCCTTCGACGCGCGCGTGTTCCGCGAGGAGTGACCGTGCGCGTCATCGTCTCGTTGCTCTGCCTGGCGCTGACCGCGTGCGGGCCTCACGTGATCCGCGCGCCCGAGGGCGACGGCTTCGACGGCCCCCGCTCGGACGGCGCCGCCGAGGTGAACATCCGCCGCCTCCTCGTCGCCTACGCAGGCGCTCAGGGCGCGAGCAGCGAGCTGTCCCGGACGCGCGACGAGGCGCGCGAGCGAGCCACCATGCTCGCGGGCATGGCGCGCGACGGAGAGCAGAGCTTCCGCGAGCTGATCAACGAGTACGGCGATCTGCCGCCGGACATGGACGACCGCAGCACGCAGCGCCTGATCCGGCGCGGCCAGAGCTCGCTGAGCGAGGTCGAGGAGGAGGCCGCGCTCGCGCTGCGCGAGGGTCAGGTCTCGCGCCCGATCGAGACCACGGCCGGGTTCGTGATCATCCAGCGCGAGCTCGATCCGAGCGCGGCCGAGTCGGGCCCGACGAGCATCGGGGCGCGCCACATCCTCATCCAGTTCCAGGGCGCCTCGCGCGCGCCCTCCACGATCACGCGCACGCGGGACGAGGCGCTCGCGCTCGCGCACCAGGTCGCCGCGCTCGCTCGCGACCACGGCGACTGGGTGGCCCTGCACCGCGAGCACAGCGACGAGCCGAACAGCCCCGAGGGCGGCGACCTCGGCGTCTTCGAGCACGGTCAGATGGTCCCGGCGTTCGAGCGCGCGGCCTTCCGCCTCGAGGTCGACGAGATCTCCGATCCCGTGGAGAGCCAGTTCGGCTTCCACGTCATCCAGCGCACGCGCTGATCAGTTCAGGGCGCGCCGGCGCTTGGGGGCGAACAGGCGATCCCAGCCGGCGCGGTAGGCGTCGCTCGAGACCTGCGCGGGGCCCGAACGGGTGGGTGTCGGCGCCTCGTGGAGGGTCTCGACGTCGTAGAGCTGCGGCTCGTCGCGCGGGGTCAGCTTCACGAGGTCGCCGTGGACGGGCTTGCCCTCCTCGGCCTTGGCCAGGACGGCGGCCTCGACGCGCTCGCCGCGCTTGCGGAGCACCGCGAGCTGGCTGGCGTCTTCGGTCGCGCCGAGGACCAACGCCACGTCCTCCGGGGCCGCCTTGGGCTTCGCCATCGAGCTTCAATGTAGCGCCAACCCGCGCCGCCGGTACCTCACATCACGCCGACCGGCATCATCCCGCGCTGGACGAGGATGGGCAGGATGAAGTTGGCGACCTCCTGGAACGAGTCGAGCTCGGGCGCGAGCTGCTTCCCGATCCCCTCGGCGGTGACGAGGCCGACCATGATGAGCGTCATCTCCGGGAACGGGCGCACGTTGTATTTGCGCCCGACCGCGAAGGTCCGCTCGATCATCATCCCGAATTCGAGCTCGCTCGCGGACTTGCCGCGGAAGAGGCCGACCATCTCCTCGACGTCCTTGCTGACCTCGTCCCAGTCGACCTCGCCCTCGATGTACGAGTGGTAGCGCTGCAGGTGCTTCACGAAGTCGGGCGCGGTCCCGAGGACGAGGCACTTGTTGAAGTCGATGTAGTACTCGAGCATCTCGTCGGTCAGCCGCGTGGCGAGGCCGACGTCGAAGATGGCGACGTTGCCGTCGTCGTCGATGAGCATGTTGCCGGGGTGCAAGTCTGCGTGCAGGAAGCCGTCCTCGAAGAGCATCTTCAGGAAGGCTCGGCGCAGGCGGCGGGCGATCGTCGCGGTGTCGTCCTCGGGGCGCAGCGCGTCGACCTTGCGGCCGCGCATCAGGTCCATCGTCATCACCGCGGGGCCGCTCGCCTCGGCGTAGACGTGCGGGAACCGGATGTGCCCCACGTCGGCGAAGTTGGCGCGGAACCGCTCGTAGTTCTCGGCCTCGATCGTCAGGTCCGTCTGCGCGAGGACCCCGTCGAGGAAGTGCTGCGAGTGCCCCGAGAGATCCGCGTGGCGGGCGACCTCGCTGACGCGCATCGCGAACCGGGCGAAGGCCATGAGGATGGCGCCGTCGCGCTCGGTCTTGGCGCGGACGTCGGGGCGCAGGACCTTCACCGCGACCTCGATCCCCGACTCCCGCAGGCGACCGGAGTGGACTTGCGCGACGCTCGCGGCGGCGAGGGGCTCCTCCGAGAGCTCGCTGAAGACCTCGTCGACGGGGCGGCCGAGCTCCTGCTCGATCCGCGCGCGCGCCTCCGCCGCCGAGAAGGGCGGCAGCTTGTCTTGCAAGAGCCGCAGCTCCGCGATGAACGCGGGCGGGAACAGGTCCGGCCGCGTGCTCATCACCTGGCCGAGCTTGATGAACGTCGCCCCGAGCGCGGTCATCGCCCCGCGCACGATGCGCCCCCGCAGGTGGTCCACCGCCTCCTCGTCCTCGAAGATCGAGAGCCGCGCGAAGCCGTAGTGCACCAGCGCCGCGCAGGCGACGAAGCCGATCGCGAGGCTGCGGCCGGCGAATCCGAGGTAGCGCATCGGGCCCGATGGTAAGGCCAACTCCGTCGAGGCGGGACCCACCCTCAGCCCAGCCAGAGCACGAGGCCGATCCCGAGGCCGATCAGGGTGATCCCGAGGCCGACCCCGATCCGGAGCATCGTGTCCATGGCGCCGAGGTCCGCGCGCAGGCGCCCCTGCAGGGTCGCGAGCGGCTCGGGGGTCAGGTGCAGCGGCCCCGTCGACGCGAAGCGCAGCTCGTCCCCGTCGCGGACCGGAACGCCGACGAGGGTCAGCTCGTCGCCGACGCGGATCGCGCGGTGCTCGATCACGTAGCGCGCGGTCGGCGCCTCCGTCGGCGGGGTCGCCTCGATCGAGGTCAGGATCGCGCGCATCCGCTCGCTCGGGACCCTGTCGTGCTCCTCGACGTCGCGCGCGCCGATCGCGATCTCGGCCCCCACGAGCTCGACCACGGCCACGGGGCCCGAGCCGTCGTCGAGGCGCAGCGACGCGCCCTCCGTCTTGGCCCACAGCTCCTCGCCGCGGTCGCGGCGCACCAGGCGAGCCTCGAACCACACGGCGGGCTCGTCGGTCACCGGGTCGCTCACCGTCGTCTCCCCGACGACCTCGCCGCGGGCCGCGCACGGCTCGCCCGGCGCCGCGTCCGCGAGCGGCATCACCTTCAGCTTCTCGAGGCGGGCCACCGCGAGCAGCTCCTCGCGGCGCGCGGCCCACGTGAAGCCGCACACCATCAAGAGCACCGACCCCACGGCCAGCGTGAGCGTGACCGCCATTGGCCTCAGAGCACGCCGAGCGCGTGCAGCATCACCAGCACGATCGCGACGGGCGCGACGACCCGGAGGATCCAGAGCCACGCGAGGTACGCGGCGAGCGGCGCGCCCTCGGTGCGCTCGCCGAGCAGCGCCTCGCGGCGCTTCACCTCCTCGATGCGCCAGCTCGCGAACAGCGCGATGCCGAGGCCGCCGAGCGGGAGCATCCAGTTGCTCGCGAGGTAGTCGAGCGAGTCGAACCAGTTCTTCCCGTCGCCGCCGAACACGCTCTGGATCTTCGACTGGAAGCCGCTGCCGAACAGCTCGGTGCCGCCGCTCAGCGCCGACGGAATCCCGAACAGGAAGATCGCGCCGCCGGTGAGCGCGACGGCGCGCCAGCGCGGCCACTTCAGCTCGTCGATGAAGTACGAGGCGACGACCTCGAGCAGCGAGATGGCCGAGGTCAGCGCGGCGAACGTGAGCAGGACGAAGAAGAGGATCGCCCAGAGCGTCCCGCCGGGCATCTGCGCGAACGCGGTGGGCATGTTCACGAACACGAGCCCGGGGCCCGCGGCCGCCTCCATGCCGTAGCTGAAGGTGATCGGGAACAGCGCGAGGCAGGCCATCAGCGCCACCGCGGTGTCGAGGCCGCTGATGATGAAGGAGGTCGCGACGACGCCGTCCTCCTTCTTCATGTACGAGCCGTAGGTGAGCATCGCGCCCATCCCGAGGCTGAGCGTGAAGAAGCTGTGCCCGAGCGCCTCGAGCACGCCGCCGCCGGTGAGCTGGTCGGTGTGGAACCCGAACACGAAGCCCACCGCGCGGTCGAAACCGTCGAGAGTGGTCGCGTAGATCACGAGCGCGATGAGCATCACGAAGAGCGCCGGCATCATGATGCGCGAGGCGAGCTCGACGCCCTTCTGGATGCCGACGGTGACGATCCCGACGGTGATCGCCATGAAGAGCGTGTGCCAGAAGATGTTGGCCCCGGGGTTGGCGTAGAGGGCCCCGAAGTGGGCGCCGACCGCCGCGATCTCCTCGGCCGTCTCGGCGCCGGAGAACGCGCCCGTCGCCGCGAGGTAGACGTAGTGCATCGCCCAGCCCGCGACGACGCTGTAGTACGAGAGGATGACGAAGCCGGCGAGCACCCCGAGCGCGCCCACGAGCTTCCACGGGCTGCCGAGCGGCGTCAGGTCTCCGAACGCGCCGACGGGCGCCTTCTGCGCGAGCTTCCCGACGTAGACCTCGCCGACCATGATCGGCACGCCCACGAGCAGGATGCAGAACAGGTAGATCAGGACGAACGCGCCGCCGCCGTTCTCGCCCGTGATGTAGGGGAACTTCCAGAGGTTCCCCAGGCCGACCGCCGAGCCCGCCGCCGCGAGGACGAACCCGACCTTGGACCCCCACTGACTCCGCTTCGCCTCGGCCATCCGAGGCGGGAGTCAATCCGCCGAGCGCGGCCGTGTCAACTCGCGGCCGGCGCGTCGACGGTGAAGGAGCGCCGCGCGATCTCGCGGCCCGACGCGTCGGTCACGACCACGGTCCACGTGCCGGCGCGGCCGCGCACGCGGTTGGTCGTGGCCCACGTGCGCCAGCGACGCGCGGTGGGGACCTGCAGATCGATCGCGCGCCCCGGCGTCCCGTCGGGCGCGTCCCAGCGCACCTGCAGCGTCGCCGGCGCGCCGTCGTTGCGCGCGTCGAGGAACACGAACAGCTCGTCGACGTCGCCGTCGAACGGGGCGAGGCCGACGGGCTCACGGTCCTCGATGCGCCGCGCGACGATCACGCGGGACAGCTCGACCACGCTGGGCGCCGGCGGTGCTTCGGGCGCGACGGGCGCGGGCGCAGGCGCGACGGACGCGGGCGCGGGCGTGGTCGTCGCGACGGCGACGGCGCGCGCGGGCGCGGGGCCGGGCGCGCTGGAGCGGCCGGAGCGACGCGGGGCGCAGGCGCTCGCGTCGGCGCGACGGCGGCCACGCGCGCGGGGCGTGCCCTCGCCGGAGACGGCGGCCGGGTCGCGGGCGCAGCCGGTCGCGGCTCCTCGCGCTCCACGACGGGCATCGCCGCCGGCGCCGGTGCGGCGGCGAGCGTCACCTTGCGCGCCGCGGCCGTGAGCGGGCCCGTCGCGGTGGCCTTGGCGAGCTCCTTGTCCAGCTCGGGGCCGCCGCAGCCCAGGACGAGGAGACAGAGCATCGACGTGGTGATCCTGCGCATGCCACGAACTTCCAGAAGGTCGCGATCGGGGGCAAGTTTGTGGCGGATCAGGCGGCCTCGAGCGCGTCGAAGTCGACGCGGATGCGGTGCTTGATCGAGCGCAGCGGCGCCGCGCGCATCGCCGAGCCGAGCGTGCGCAGGTGCGGCCGGCCCTGGTTGTCGGCGACGGTCATCGGCACGCCCGTGATCGGCTCGACCTCGAGCACGAGGACCGCGTGGTAGTGGTTGCGCCCGTCCTGGAGCCGCAGCCCGTGGATGACGAGCGCGTCGCCAGGTCGCACGTCGTCGGCGATCCGCGCCATCGCCCGCGCGAACCGGGGCCCCTCCTGCAGCGCGACCCGGTCGCGGCTCGCGACGTCGAGGCGCTCGAAGGTCGCGTCGGTGCTCGCGTGCTCGAGGAGCTGCTGGACGCTCCGGCGCGGGACGCCACGGAAGCGGGCCTGGCCCTCGGTCACGCCGGGCGCCTCACCGCGCGGTCGGTACCACGTGCCCTCGCCGCGCTCCCAGCTGTCGAACACGAAGTCCACGCACACCTGCGGCGGCCGCGCGTTGCCGTCCGCGTCGAAGACCGGGTAGTCGTGATCGCGGTAGTGGAAGGTGCGCTCGCCGCGCCCGTAGGCGGCGACCCACGCCTCGCGGAGGCGACCGTCCTCCTGCACGCCCTCGGGCTCGTCGATCGGCTCGTCGAAGCGCGGGCTCTCGCGCACCAGCGCGCGGGCCGCGAGCGCGAGGCGATCCTGGCGCGCCGCGAACCGCGCCGCGTGGCCGAGCGTCGCCTCGAGCGTCTCGAGGTCGCCGCCGACGCAGCTCACCTCGGTGGCGCCGTCGAGCCGCGCGAGCGCCGGGCGGCGCGTGCCGTCCGGGAACACGAGGTCGAGCGCGGCGGCGTCGTGGCCGAGCGCCACGGGGATCGTGCGGAGCGCGCCGGTGCGCCGGCGGATCACCTCGAGGTCGAGGTGGCGGGGGGCCGCGAGGTCGGCCTCGTCGACGGCGACGCGGTCGTTGAGGCGCAGCGTCGCGCGCGTGCCGTCGGCGTCGAGGTAGCCGCCCTCGTCGTCGCGGGTCAGGCGATCGATCGCGCCGTCGCGCTGCCGGAACACCACCGGCGCGTCGAAGAGGTCCTCGAGGTGGACGCTCGCCGACAGCGCCCGCGCGAGCGCCGGGCGGTCGGCGAAGAGGTAGCCCTCGCTCAGCGCCACCTCGCGCAGCCGCGCGCGGTCGCCGCTCGCCACGATCTCGCGCAGGAGGCGGTCGGGCCGGCGCGCCGCCTCGAGCCGGGCGCGCGCGGGGCTCTCGTTGACGGGCCAGTCGAGGTAGAGCGCGTGGCCGACGCGGGTCTCGACGACGAGCTCGGGGAGCGCGTCCACGTAGCGCTCGAAGCGCGCGGAGGGTGCGTCGAGGTGGAGCTCGTCGATGCGCGCCTCGCACGACACGGGCGCCGCCGCGACCGGGGCCGCGGCTCCGGGGGCTTGGTCGATCGCCCGCGGAGCGGCCGTCTTGGCGAGGGAGGTCACCGAGCTGCCGGCGAGGAGGAGCGAGACCGTGAGGGCGACGTGGCGAAGCATGCCGTCCTCTTCCGCAGCTCGCGTGCCACGCGCTCCCCGCGCCTCCCGCGCGCCTCTCCTTGGCGGGACTGCGTCCCCGCGGACACTGAAACGTGGGTGAAACCGGGCCCTACGACGGGGACGGAGCGAGCTTCCTTCAACGCGGGCGAGCCGATCCCGGTATGCTCCGCTCGGGATGGGGGACGGAACGAAGGACGCGGGCCTCGCCGCGCGGCCGGAGCTTTGGCCGCGCGTCCTCGAGATCATCCCCGGTGGCGTGGTGGAGATGCGCGCGGACGGCTCGATCGTCCACGCCAACGCGCACGCGGTCGAGCTGCTCGGTTTGAGCTACGACGCGCTCACGAACCGCTACGCGCAGGACTTCGCGCCCGAGACCATCCACGTCGACGGGCGCCCCTGCCCGGCGTCCGAGTATCCGATCCTGCAGGCGCTCACCACGGGCGCGCCGAGCGGGCCGACGACCATCGGGGTGGTGCGGCCCGACGGGGCGACGCGGTGGGCGACCTTCTCCGCGATCCCCGTGCTCGAGGAGGACGGAACCGTGGCCGGGGCGGTCGTCACGTTCCTCGAGGTCACCGATCGGATCCGCGCCGAGACGGCGTTGTCCACGTCCGAGGCCCAGCTCCGGACGATCCTCGAGACGGCGCCCGAGGTGATCCTCTCCACCGACCCCGCGGGACGGATCACCTTCATCAACCGCACCGTGCCGGAGCTGACCCCCGAGGCCTGCATCGGGCTCGACATCCGCAGCTTCGTGTCCGACGCGACGCGCCCCGCCATCGAGGCCGCCATCGAGCAGGCCGTCGAGCGGCGGGCGACCGCGCGCTATGAGGCCGACGATCCCTACGGGCGGCCGTTCGAGGCGGTGGTCGCGCCGGTGATCGAGGACGGCGAGGTCGCCTCGCTCACGTTCGTCTGCACCGACGTGAGCGAGTCCCGCCACCTGCGCGCGCAGCTCATGATCAGCGATCGGATGGCGTCGGTGGGGACGCTCGCCGCGGGCGTCGCGCACGAGATCAACAACCCGCTCACCTACGTGCTCGCGAGCCTGCGCCACATCGAGCGCGAGCTCTGGGAGCTCGACACCCCCGACCTCGTGCGGCGGGTCGAGCAGGCCACCGAGGGAGCGGAGCGCATCAGCGGCATCGTCCGCGACCTCGGGACCTTCGCCGGGGAGCGGGTCGCCGCCGACGCGCGCTGCAACGTCGAGGCGGTCGTCGACACGACGCTGCGCCTCGCGAGCAACCAGACGCGCTACCGCGCGAAGGTGTCGACCCGCGGTGGGCCGGTCCCGTTCGTTCGCGCGGAGCCCTCGCGGCTCGGCCAGGTGATCCTGAACCTCGTCGTCAACGCCGCGCAGGCGATCCCCGAGGGGCGCGCGGACGCCCACACCATCGTCGTGAGCTGGGAGGCGCTCTCCGAGGATCAGGTGGCGATCCTCGTGACCGACGACGGCGACGGCATCCCGCCCGCGCAGCTGTCCCGCGTGTTCGAGCCCTTCTTCACCACCAAGCCCGCTGGCGTCGGCACGGGGCTCGGGCTCTACATCTGCAAGAACATCATCGCGTCGTTCGGCGGCACCATCGGAATCGAGAGCGAGCTCGGCCGCGGGACGACGGTGCGCCTCGTGCTCCCGACGGCGTCCCGGTCCGCGAGGCCGTCGACGCCCCCGGCGGCGGACCTCGAGGCGGGTCCCGGCGGCGCGCGGCTCCTCATCGTCGAGGACGAGCCGCTCGTCCGTCGGGTGATCGCCGAGGCGCTCTCCGACTACGAGGTCTCGGCCTGCGCCAGCGGGCGTGAGGCGCTGGGCCTCCTCATGTCGGAGGACTTCGACCTGATCCTCTGCGACCTGATCATGCCCGACATCACGGGCATGGACGTGTACGCCGCCCTCGAGCAGGAGCGCCCCGAGCTGTGCGAGCGGGTCGTCTTCATGAGCGGCGGCGCGTTCACGGAGCGCTCGCAGGCCTTCCGTCGAGCGACGAAGAGCCCGTTCCTCGACAAGCCGTTCTCGATGGAGGACCTGCTCGGCGTCGTCGCTCGGCGGCTCGCCGCGCTCACGAGCCGAGGGTGACGGGACCGCGTCAACTAGCGTTGTCGTCCCACGGGCCGGGCTGCGAGGACGTGTTTCGGTTTGTTGCAGACGGTTGCCAGCCCATGGCGCGGCCGCCGGGCGCGGCTACGGTTGGCGCATGAACGAGCCCGACGGAGCCGCGAAGGCCCTGGTGCGCAGCGAGGCGAGGGCGTGAGCGCGCCCTCGTATCCGTCGATGGACGCGCTCACTCGGGAGCTCGCGCAGCTCATCGAGGAGGCGGGGCTGGGCGAGCACCGCGCGGCGCTCGAGTCGTTCGCCGAGCCCGCGATCCGCTTCCACACCCACGCCGCCGTCGACGCCGACCTCGCCCTCGGGGCGTCGCGCCTCGGCGGCCTCCCCGATCTGTCGGCCGAGCTCGCGTGGCCGGACGGCGAGGAGGGCCCGCTCCGCGCGATCCTGCAGCTCGACCTGCGCGATCTCGCGGGGCTCGATCCGAAGGAGCGCCTGCCCCGCGAGGGCTGGCTCTGGGTCTTCGCCGACCTCTACTGGGACGACGTCCGCGTGTTCTTCGCGCCCGGTGACGCCGCGCTCGTCGCCTCCGCGCGAGACGACGTCGAGGCCATCGCGCCGGGCGGGCTGACGTTCCATCCGTACCTCGAGCCGGCCCCGCCTTCGTCGGCGTACGTCGGCCTCGACGCCCCCGCGAACCGGCCGGGCAGCTCCCGCCGGATGAACAGCCTGCTCGCGCTGCCCGACGCGCTCCATCACGCCTACCGCGACGAGGTGGTGGTCGCCTGGAACCGTCGCCACACCCCCCGCTGGACGCCGGGGTGCTCGGGGAACCACCAGCTCTTCGGGCACGCCGAGACGATGAGCGAGCTGCGGCGACCGAGCGACGAGGTGCTGCTCCGCGTCGCCTCGGACAGCGTCACGGGGTTCAACTACGGCGACGCGGAGACCGCGACCATCCTCATCACCGGCGACGCGCTGGCGGCGCGCGACTTCACCACGGCACGTCACGTCTACTGAAAAACGAGGGCCCTCATGAACGACCTCTCCCCCCTCCTGACCCTGCGCGCGTGGCGCGCGTCGAGCGACTCCCTCCGGGCGCGCGTCGGGGCCGCGCTCGCCGCCCTGCGCGGCTGGCCGGAGGGCGACCCGGTCGGCCCGGACGCGCTCCGGACGCTGCGGCATCCGACCGGCCTCGATCTGGTGGCGATCCCCGGCGGCGTGTTCTGGCGGGGTCTCACCGACGCCGACCTCCACGCCTTCTTCGAGCACGGAGGCGAGCGGATGGTCGCGCGCGCGGAGGAGATCCGCGAGGAGGTCGAGCTCGCCGCTCCGCGGGTCGCTCGCGTCGCCCCGTTCCTCTGCGCCTCGCAGCAATGGGCCAACGGCGCTCCCTGCGAATTCTCCAGCGAGCCGCGGAACCACCGGCGCGCCAAGATCGACGCCATCCTCGCCGAGCACGACGCCCGCGTGCCGAGCGCCGAGGAGTGGGAGTGGGTCGCCCGCGAGGGCGACGCCACCCCGTGGGTGGGCGTCTCCCCCGCCGACCTCCCGATCCCGCCGCGCAAGATCCCCACCTCCTCTCGCTGGGGTCATCCCAACGGCTTCGGCGTGGGCAACCTCCACCTCGCCGAGTCGGGCGAGCTCGTGACCGACGGCGACGGCGAGTCGCTTCGCGGCGGCCACGCGATGTGGCAGGACGGCCTGGAGGCGATCGCCCTCATGGCCGGCTACGCCTGGCCCCTCGCGGGCGCCAAGGCCATGCCGTTCCGCTTCGCCTTCTCGCTCGACCTGCCGGCGCCGGACGAGGAGCCGACCGCGGCGCCCCTGCCCGACGACGCGTCCTCGCGCGCCGTCGCGCTCCTCCGAGGAGCCTGACGACCTCGGCGATCGCGACGAGCCGACATCGGGGATGGGCACGGCCGCGCCGCCAGGGCAGGATCGCGCCGGTGACCCACGTCGTCTTCGTCGCGCCGCGCTTCCTCGCCAACACCCTCCGCTACGTCGAGGCGTTCGCGTCGCTGACGGAGGCCGAGGTGAGCCTCGTCAGCGAGGACGTCGAGCAGAAGCTGCCGCTCCGCCTCCGCGAGCGCATCGCGGGTCACTACCGCGTCGACAGCTCGCTCGACGAGCGGCAGCTCGTGGTGGCCACCCGCGCCATCCAGAAGGGGGTGGGGAAGGTCGACAGGATCGCCGGCGTGCTCGAGCAGCTTCAGCTGCCGCTGGCTGGCGTCCGCGACCGCCTCGGCATCGAGGGCATGGGGCGCGAGGTGACCACCCGCTTCCGCGACAAGGACCGGATGAAGCAGGTGCTGCGCGAGGCCGGCGTCCCCGTCGCCAAGAGCGCCCTCGCGCGGAGCGCCGCGGACGTCGCGGCCTTCGTCGACGAGGTGGGCTTCCCCATCGTGGTCAAGCCCGTGGCGGGCCTCGGCGCGCGCTCGACCCACCGCATCGCCGACGCGGACGAGCTCGCGCTCTTGCCTCGCCTCGGCGTGGAGCCGACCGCCGAGCAGCCGGTGCAGGTGGAGGAGTTCGTGCGCGCGCGCGAGCACACGTGCGAGACCGTCTCCATCGGCGGCGAGCCGGTGTGGCGCTCGGGCACCCGCTACTTCCCGGCGCCGCTCGAGGTGCTCGAGACGCCGTGGATCCAGTACTGCGTCCTGCTCCCCCGCGAGGAGGACGACCCCACCTTCACGCGCTTCCACCCCATCAACGCCGCCGCGCTGAGCGCGCTCGGCATGGGCACCGGCATCAGCCACATGGAGTGGTTCCTCGACGGGGATCGCATGCTCGTCAACGAGGTCGGCGCGCGACCGCCGGGCGTGCAGATCATGCCGATGATGAGCCTCGCCCACGAGACGGACATGGTCCACGCGTGGGCGGAGCTGGTGACCTTCGATCGCTTTCGTCCGCCCGCGCGCAAGTGGGCCGCGGGCACCGCGTTCTTCCGCGGGCAGGGCCGGGGCGACCGGGTGCGCGCGGTGCACGGCCTCGAGCGCGCGCTCGAAGAGGTCGGCGACGCGGTGGTCGACGCGCGCTGGCCGCGCCCGGGCGATCCGCGCTCCTCGAGCTACGAGGGGGAGGGCTGGGCGATCGTGAAGCACGCCCACACCGACGGCGCCAAGCACGCGCTGTCCCGCCTCATCGAGAACGTGCAGGTCGAGCTCGGGTAGCCCCCCCGCCCGACGCCGGTGTTCCGGCTGCGTGACAGTCTGCAACATCCGCTGGTCCGCCCGATGACAGCGCGGCGGGCCGGGGGTACGAGGACGGCGTGAGCCTCTCCACGAAGCCTGTCTACCTCTCTTGCTTGCTCCTCGTCGCTTGCGGCGACCCCGCGCCCACCGACGCGGGCTCGGGCACCGACGCCGCGCCTCCCGCGGTCGACGCCGGGACGGACGCGGGAGGCGGCTACGACGCCGGCGCGTACACACGCATCCCCGAGACCGAGGCCGTGGCCGGCCGCGAGGGCTGCGCGTTCGAACGCGGCGCCATGCCCTGGGAGACGATCGGCGAGGAGTACCCGATCGGCGACGCCATCCCGATCCGGCACATCATCGTGCTCGTCCAGGAGAACCGGTCCTTCGACCACTACTTCGGCGCGATGGAGGGCGTGGACGGCTTCGACGAGACCTCCTCGAACCCGACCGCGGACGGCACCCCGGTCGCGCCGTTCCACACCGACGAGTACTGCATCGAGGACGTCTCGCACTCCTGGTCGGCGAGCCACCGCGAGTACCACGACGGCGCGAACGACGGCTTCATCGTGACCAACGACCCGAACGGCGAGCGCGCCCTCGGCTACCTCGACGGGACGGACCTCCCCTACTACTGGGACCTCGCGCGGACCTTCGCGATGAGCGACCACCACCACTGCTCGGTGCTCGGCCCGACGTGGGTGAACCGCTACTTCTTCTTCAGCGGGTCGTCCTTCGGCCTGACCAGCAACGACCCGGTCCCGACCGAGCGCATCCCGGCCGAGGGTCCCCACACCATCTGGGAGGAGCTCACCGCCGCCGGCGTGAGCTGGGGCGTCTACTTCGACACCGTGCCGTGGGCGTATGGCGCCTACCCGCACTACGCGCTGCGCCCGCAGCAGCGGCGCCACATCGAGGGCATCGACGCGTTCTTCGAGGCCGTCGACTCGGGTGACCTCCCGGCCGTGTCTTGGGTGGACCCCGAGTGGGCGGACGTGGTCGGCGTCGAAGGCTCCGACGAGCACCCGCCCGCGAACCCGCAGGTGGGCCAGGCGTGGGTCGCGAACATCATCGACCGCGTGATGGCGAGCCCGATCTGGGCCGAGACCGCCATCGTCTTCACCTACGACGAGCACGGCGGCTTCTACGACCACGTCCCGCCGCCCGAGGCGTGCCCGCCGGGGGACTGGCCGAGCGAGCGCCCCGAGGGCGACTTCGACCGCCTCGGTTTCCGCGTCCCGATGATCGTGATCAGCCCGTACGCGCGGCAGGGCTACGTCTCGGACCGCGTCACCGACCACACCAGCGTGCTGCGGCTGATCGAGGCGCGCTTCCTCTTGCCCGCGCTGACCGGCCGCGACGCGAACGCGTGGCCGATGCTCGACATGTTCGACTTCGAGAGCCCCCCGCGCCTGGCGCCGCCGACCCTGTCGGACGCCGTGGTGGACGAGGCCCACATGGAGGCGTGCCGCGCGGCCTTCCCGGAGGGCTGAGAGGCAAGATGCGCCCCATCATGGAGCGCCTCCTCCGCTGGGTGAACGAGCTCCGCGCGGCCTCGCGGGCGCCTCGCGTCGGGCTGGTGCTGCTCCTGATCGCGCTCGCCGTCACCGGCCTCACGCTCGGGCTCGCGCTGCGCTCTCCGCGCGTCGCGCTGCGCGCCAGCGCGGGCGACGGCCTCGGGCGGCGTCACGAGATCTTGCAGGTGCTCGCGACCTTCGCGTCCGAGCGCGGGATCGATCTCGATCTCGTGACCACCACGGGCTCCTCCGCGTCGCTCGCGATGGTCGGGGACCGGCGGCTCGACGTCGCGCTCGTGCAGGGGGGCCTCCCGGCGCTGCCCGAGGTGCGGGAGGTCGCGCCCCTCGAGCTCGAGCCGCTC
>JACKEC010000003.1 GCA_020633195.1 Sandaracinaceae bacterium
TCCGTGGATGACCTCGGGTCGACCCTCGAGGCATTCCGCGCCCGCATCCACACCGACGACCTCGGGAACGTCCTCACGCGCGCCCAGGCCGCGGTTCACCGGGGCTCGCGCGCGACCAGCTTCCGACTCCGGACGGCGACGGGCACGTACGTGCGGGTGGTGGCCCACACCTCCTTCACCGAGGACGCGGCGGGCCGGCCTCGGGCGGTCGGGGCCTTGGAGTCGCTCGGGGCGCCCCAGGACGACTCGGTCCACGCCGGCTACCTTGCGCTGAGGGCCACCTGGGCTCCTCTCGGGGTCATGCTCTGGGGCTTCGATGTGGGCGCGGATCAGTGGTGCTTCGATCCCCCCATCCTGGATGTGGTAGGGGGTCCGGATCCACAGGGCCACCTCATCGCCGTGGTGGAGGACGCGCTGGGGGCTCGCCAGGGCGCGAGCTCGCCGGTCTTGATCACCGTGCCATCCCAGACCCCCGATGGGGCGGAGGTGCTCCTCGCCGCCTTCTTCAAGGGCGAGCCGGGGGCCCTCGAGAGCCAGATCGCCGGGCTCGCGGTGGTGCGGCCCAGCACATCTCGCGACGATGGCGCATAGCGTCATCGCCGTGGTTGTTCGAGGGTGATGCGCGGCAGGGTCGGGTAATGCGAGATCGA
This sequence comes from Sandaracinaceae bacterium, assembly GCA_020633195.1. GTDB lineage: Bacteria > Myxococcota_A > Polyangia > Polyangiales > Sandaracinaceae > JACKEC01. Next base: position 651 of record JACKEC010000003.1, read on the forward strand.
GGCTCAGGGCTATCGGGTCCTGGAAGAACTCCGACTAGGGCATTGCATGAGCCGTGCGAATGCGTTCGGACGCCTCGGCGATCGGCGTGCGGTGCTCGCCGGGGGCTTGTTCACGGGCCTCGTGGTGTTGGTCGGCGTCGCGCTGCTCACCTACGACCACGTGGTCGAGGGGCTCCACCGGACCGAGGTCGGTGAGCAGGCGCGCAGCGCCGTAGACGGCCTGGCTGACGGTATTCAGCGGTCCATCGAGCGCGCCGGCTCGAACATCGTCGTCCTCACCCGGTCCGCTTCCGTGATCGAGGTGGCGTGCGGTGCCTCACATCGCCCCCGCGCTGCGCAGGCGCGCTTGCTGGCCGAGCTCGAGGAGCATCCTCGCCTCAGTCAGGCCCGAGTGCTCGATCCATCGGGCCAGGAGCGCGTTCGCGTGGAGCGGCGCGAGGACGGCGTCAGGACCATCGATCCGGCGCATCTGCAGGACAAGGCTTCCCGCTACTACTTCAAGCACGCGAGGGCGCTCGGCAGTGGAGAGATCTACATCTCAGCCCTCGACCTGAACATCGAGGACGGCGTGATCCAGGAGCCGTGGCAGCCTACCTTGCGGCTCGCGTCGCCGATCATGAGAGCGGACGGTCTGCTGTGCGGCGTCATCGTCCTCAACATCGACGCGACGCCATGGCTCGAGGCGTTTGGTCCGGATGACAGCGGGGATGGCGGGAGCGCCCTCCTCAACGAGTCGGGGTATTGGCTGGCGGGCGCGCCGAGGGACAAGCTGTGGGGCTTCATGTTTGGCCGGTCGACCACGCTCGTGAGTGAGCGCCCCGAGCTGTGGCGCAGAATCGAGGCCGGTGCGCGAGGGCTCCTCGAGACCGAGGCCGAGATCGCGGCCTTCAAGACCCTCGAACCATCGGACTCGATGCACTCGGTGGCGGGGACCTATCGCCCGATCCACGGTGGCGGCAGTTGGAAGATCCTCGTCCGCCGCGACATTGGGCAGTCACGGTGGACGTCGGAGCGGCTCGCGTGGTGCGGAGTGCTCGCGCTCATGCTCGGGATCGTCAGCTGGGCCTGGGGGGGCGCGATCAGCGCGAAGAGATTGGCGGTCCTGATCACCAACGACACACGGGACAAGCTGCGCAGCGCGGAGCGGATGGCGTCCCTCGGGCGGATGGTGGCGGGCATCGCGCATGAATTGAACACGCCCATCGGCAACGCGCTCGTCGTGGCCAGCACCCTGACCGAGAAGGTCGAGATGTTCGAACAGAGGGTGGAGCAAGGTGCGCTCCGCCGGTCCGACCTGGTGCGCTTCACGGGTGAGCTCAACGACGGCACCGCGATCATGACGCGTGGTCTCGAGCGTGCTGCGGCGCTGATCTCGCGCTTCAAGCAGGTATCCGCCGATCAGACGAGCGACTGCCGCCGCGCCTTCGAGCTCGACGAGTGTGTCACGCAGGTCGTGGAGACCATCCGGCCCAGGGTCGAACGCTCAGGGGTCTCGTTGTCTCTGGATCTGAGCGCCCGCGTGCGGATGGATGGGTACCCGGGTCCGCTCGGCCAGGTGTTGCTCAACCTGGTGGACAATGCGCTGCGCCACGGGTTCCGGGAGGGTCGACGCGGGCACATCGAGGTCGCGACCCGCGTGGCCCGCGCAGGCTTCGCCTCGGTGTTCGTCCGCGACGACGGTGCGGGCATCCCTGGGGCAGCGGTGACGCACGTCTTCGAGCCGTTCTTTTCTACACGCCTCGGCGACGGTGGCACGGGCCTCGGCCTGAGCATCGTCCACAGCCTCGTTACCGAGAGGCTGGGGGGCAACATCGAGGTCACGAGCGAGCCGGGTCGAACCGAGTTTCGCCTGCTCCTGCCGATCGCAGCACCCCAGCCAATGGGAAAGGAATCACCAGATGAGCCGAACCGATAGAGCCTCAGTCAGCGGGCCCGACGAACTCCTCGACATCATCGAGGACGAGGTGGGCGTCTGCTCGAGTGACGGAGCGCCCGCTGTCCCGCCGTGGCGGGTCCTCGTGGTCGACGATGACGATGACGTCCATGACGCAACACGCTTTGCGCTTCGTGGCATGGAGTTCCTCGGGCGCCCGGTCGAGGCGACGCACGCGACCTGCGTGGACGAGGCGTTGGCGGCGCTGGTGCAAGGTCCGGAGTATGCGGTCGCGTTCATCGACGTGGTGATGGAGACGGACGATGCGGGCCTGGTGCTGGTGTCGAAGATACGCGAGGCGGGGCACTCCGCGCTCCGTATCGTGCTGCGGACCGGTCAGCCCGGCTACGCGCCGGAACTCGACGTCATCGCGACGTACGACATCAACGACTATCGCCTCAAGTCGGAGCTCGACCGGCGGCGGCTCCTGAGCACGCTGACCACGAGCCTACGCTCCTACCATCAGGTGCGGCGACTGGAGGACACCCTCCGTGGGCTCGAGGTCATCGTCGATACGTCCGACTCGCTCGTCCAGACGCCTGGGCTGGGCAGGTTCGCGGAGGGGGTGCTGGCCCAGATCGCCGAGCTGATCTCGGTGCCGCTCTCAGGGGTCGTGGCGATCGCCGCGCACAGGGACGACCCATGGAGCGCCGCTCGGCTCGAGGAGTTCGTGGTCACCCACGAGGTGGGTCGCTTCAAGGACACGCTGGGGATGAACGTCCGCGAGCTAACGATTCCGTCTGTGAATCGTCTGGAGCTGCGTCGGGGCCACGTCGGTGTCTATGGCGGCGTGATCGGCTTGGTGTTCTCCGCGCGGCCCGACCACGACGTGGTCGTGTATCTCGAGCCGATGGAGATGCCCTCCATGGAGAAGCTGGCCCTCTTGGAGGTGTACGCCCAGAGGATCGCGATGGGTTTCGAGAACGTGGCGCTCCTCAACCGGCTCGACATGCTGGCATACCTCGACCCCGCCCTCCGCATCCCCAACGAGAACGCGTTCCTGGACGGCCTGCGGCATCTGCTCGAGGAGCGTGTGGACGTCGGTGTCGGCATCCTGGTGGTCGAGGACCTCGACACGATCGCGAGCGCTTTCGGCCCCATGCGTGCGCAGCAGCTGCTGTCCGAGCAACACATCCGGCTGCAGGAACGGGTGCCGGAGCTCATGCTCGCGGCGCGTGTCGCCGACCACCAGCTCGCATTCGCCTACGTTGGGCAGGCTCCTTCGAGCGAGACGCTCGAGTCGCTGCTGAGGACCGAGTCGACGATCGAGAGCACGCGCCTCCCGGTCACCAGCACCATCGCGATGGTCCGCGCGGACCCCGAGGTTCGGTCCGCGAACGAGCTTCTGCGCTATGCGCGCGCGACGATCTTGCACTCGAAGTCGAGAGCGCGAGGGAAGATCTCCTGGTTCGAGCGGGGGATCATCGATGGACTCGAGCGCCGGGGCCGCCTGCAGGTGGCTCTGTACAACGCCCTGCTGACGCGGGTCGACCTCGCCGTCCACGTCCAGCCGAAGGTAGACATCGTCGCCAAGAAGGTCGTCGGGGGTGAGGCGCTCGCCCGCTGGACTCTGAACGGGCAGCCGGTCTCTCCCGCCGACTTCATCCCCGTGGCGGAGGCGTGCGGTCTGACCCATTCGATCCAAGAACACGTGGTGGAGGTCGTCGGGCGCTGGGCTCGGCTACGGCGGGCGGACGGTCATCCTCCGATGCCGATCGCGGTGAACCTCGCGATGCGGGACATCCAGGGGCAGGACTTTGCGGACCGACTCCTACGGTTGGTTCATGACAATGACCTCGGCCCAGACGAGATCAGCTTCGAGGTGACGGAGAGCGGGGTGATGCACGACCCGAGCCGCACCCGCACCGAGCTGGGCGCCCTCGTGGGTGCCGGGTTCAAGCTGGCGATCGACGACTTCGGCACGGGCTACTCATCCCTGGCCCAGCTGGACCGGCTCCCCTTCGATACGCTCAAGATCGATCGGGCGTTCATCCAGCCGCTGGAAGCGAGCAACGCGCAACGGAGCATCGCCGCCGCAGCGATCGCCATCGCCCGGGGCCTTGGCCTCAAGGTCGTCGCGGAGGGCATCGAGACCGAAGCACAGCACAACGCGCTGCTCTTCCTGGGGTGCCACGAGTGCCAGGGCTATCTCTACGGTCGGCCGGTGCCGATCGAGGAGTTTCAGGATGTGTGCAACGACTGGAGGCTCAACCTGGCCTCCTGACGTGGACGACGCGCATCGAGCGGTGGGTTCGCGTCACCGAGGCCAGTAATCCGTCGCCACCTTCAACGTGCTCCGGCTCCGGGGCAGGGCCAGCCGGCAGGCCAGCCGGGCGCGCGGCTCGCCGGGGGCGAAGCGATCGAGGAGCACCTGCTCATCCGGCGCGGCGGGGGCGACCGCGCTCCCGTCGGCCTCGGACACCTCCACCCAACACTGCCCGCAGATGGTACTCCCGCGGCACGAGGTGCGGATCGGGATGCCGTTCCTGGCCAGCGTCTCGTAGAGGGTCTCGGCCGGCGTGGCGAAGACCTCGCGGAAGGTCTCGCCGGTGCGGCGGTCCACCAGGATCCAGCGCGGGAGGTCCACGACCGGAGGGTGGCGGCCGCGGATCCGTGAGGCAAGCCCGAACGCTACCGCATGCGCTGGGGCGCCTGCCCCGGGCTCAGGGTGATGTTCGGCAGGTGCCTGCGCAGCCCGAAGGGGCCGCGCGCGTCGCCGAAGTTCGCCCCGCTCACCGCGCGCGCGTCTTCGGCCTCGGTGTCATCGGCCGGCGCACTTCGTCGCGCGCTCAGCGCCGCGAGCTCCGCCTCTCGATGCGCGAGCTGGGCCTCGGCCTCGCTCAGGCGCCGCTCCAAGACCGCCCGAGCGCCCTCGCTTCGCTCGAGCTCGGCGCGCGCCGCCACCGCGTCCGCCTCCAGGCGCCTCGCCTGGGCCGTGAGCGCCTCCGCCCGGTCGCCGGCGCGCCCGAGCTCGGCGGTGGTCGCGACCCACGCCTGCTCCACGCGGTCTCGGTCGTCGC
>JACKEC010000030.1 GCA_020633195.1 Sandaracinaceae bacterium
GAGGAATCCGCTCAGACCGGCCGGACGAGGGGCCCTCGGGTGCTGGAACCGGTGGGTCGCTCGCCCGACGGAAGGTGCCGATCGCAGGACCGCAACGTAGCTTGTCAAAGCGGGCGCCGAGACCCTGGGTGCGATCGTGCTGCCCAATCGTGCTGCCTCCCTGCTCCCGCCCTCCCGACCGCGTGTATCATCGTCTCCAGGATGCGACGCGCGCTGGAGCTCCTCACGATCGGGTTCGCGCTGGCCGCGATCGGCTGCTCCGACAACACCGGTCTCGTCATCGACCTCAAGACCGACTTCGTGCCGGGCGTCGAGTTCACCGGGGTGCGAGCGGGCGTCCGCGGAGGCGGCGCCCCCGAGACGATGCTCGCGACGACGGCGCTCGACTACCTCGACGGACAGCGCGTCGCGGAGATCGGCGGGCTCGAGCCGGGCGACTACACCGTGTTCGTCGAGCTGCTCGACTTCCGCGGGGAGGTCCTCGCCGAGCGCAGCGCGCTCGTCCACTTCGGCGGCAACGACGTGGTCGTGATCGTGATCAGCCGCGACTGCCGAGGGGTCATGTGCCCGGGCGCGGGCGACGACGTGGCGCTCGCGGCGTGCCTCGGCGGTCGGTGCGTGGACCCGAGCTGCCTCGAGGCCGGCGGCGCCGACCCGCGCTGCGGGATGGCCGAGTGCGCGGCGGACGCGGACTGCGCGCCGAGCGCGGCGTGCGCGACCGGCCGCTGCGCCGCGGGGGTGTGCCTCTTCGACGGCGACGACGCCGCGTGCGGGTCCGGGTTCTTCTGCAACCCGGACGTCGGCTGCGCGCCCCTCCCCGGCGACGGGTCGGACGCGGGCGTCGCCGACGGAGGCAGCGAGGCGGCCGCCACCTGCGAGGCCTGCGCGGGATCCGGCGAGTGCGGCGGCTCGGCGGTCTGCGCGGCGGTCGGCGCGGCCACGGTGTGCGCCCCCACGTGCGCCTCGGACACGGACTGCCCCCGCAACTTCGCTTGCGTCGACGCGTCGGGCGACAGGGTGTGCCTGCCGAGCGCGGGGACGTGCTGCGTCGACGAGGACGAGGACGGCCACGGGATCGGGATCGGCTGCCGCGGCGTCGACTGCGACGACGACGACCCCACGCGCAACGCCGGCGCCACCGAGACCTGCGACGGCGCCGACGACGACTGCGACGGCATGACCGACGAGGGCTGCGGCTGCGCCGAGGGCGAGACGCGCGCCTGCGGCTCCGACGTCGGGGCCTGCACCCCCGGGGTCGAGACCTGCGCCGCGGGCGCCTTCGGGCCGTGCGAGGACGCCGTCGGGCCCGGCGCCGAGACGTGCAACGACGCCGACGACGACTGCAACGGCACCGTCGACGACGGGTTCGGCGTGGGGACGCCGTGCGACGGACCCGACGCGGATCTCTGCGAGGAGGGCACGACCGTCTGCGACGGCGCCGCCGCGACGCGCTGCTCGGACGCCACCGGCGACAGCGTCGAGACCTGCAACGGGTCGGACGACGACTGCGACGGCGCGACGGACGAGGGCTTCATGCTCGGCGTCGGCTGCGACGGCTCCGACGGCGACCTCTGCGAGGAGGGCGTCACCGAGTGCGACGGCATGGGCGGCACCCGGTGCAGCGACACGACGGGGACCAACGCCGAGCCCTGCAACGGCGCGGATGACGACTGCGACGGCATGACCGACGAGGGCTGCTCCTGCTCCACCGGCTCGACGCAGCCGTGCGGCACCGACACGGGGCGATGCGTGGCCGGCACGCAGACCTGCAGCGGGGGCCTGTGGGGCGCCTGCGTCGGAGCGACCGGCCCGGCGCTCGAGACCTGCGACGGGGTCGACGAGGACTGCGACGGCGCGACCGACGAGGGCTTCATGCTCGGGTCGCCGTGCGATGGCCCGGACATGGACCGGTGCCTCGAGGGGGTCGTGGCGTGCGACGGCGCGGGGAGCACCCTGTGCACGGACACGACCGGCTCCACCCCCGAGCTCTGCAACGCGAGCGACGACGACTGCGACACCCGCGTCGACGAGGGGCTCGGGCTCGGCGTCGCGTGCGACGGGGCCGACTCGGACCTCTGCCTCGAGGGCGTGGTCGAGTGCGACGGCAGCGGGGGCACGCGGTGCAGCGACACCACCGCGAGCACGCTCGACCTGTGCGACGGCACCGACGAGGACTGCGACCCATCGAGCGCCGACGGCTCGGAGGACCCCGCGCTCGGCGGGCCCTGCGACGGCGCGGACGGAGACCTCTGCGAGGAGGGCACGCTGGCCTGCCCGGCGGGCGCGCCGCTCTGCTCGGACATGACCGCCACCGACGTCGAGATCTGCAACGGCCTCGACAACGACTGCGACGGCATGGCCGACGAGGTCTGCCTCCCGTGCTCGCCGACCGGGTGGACGCCCGAGACGATCGAGACGACGGGCGACGTCGGGAGCTGGGCGGACGTCGCGGCCGACGCGAGCGGCGGGCTCCACGTCAGCTACTACGACGGGAGCTCCGGCGACCTGCAATACGCCTTCCACCCTGCAGCCGGCTACTGGGTGCCCTCGCGCATCGACGGCGCGTCGGCGAACGTGGGCCGGTACCCCTCGGCGGTGATCGATCCGGACGGCGGGACCCACGTGGTCTACCGCGACGCGACCAACACCGACCTCCGCTACGCCTACCGCTCGCGCACGGGGTCGTGGTCGTTCACCGTGGTCGACTCGAGCGGGAACGTGGGCGACTACACGTCCCTCGCGATCGACGGCATGGGCGGGCTGCACGCGGCCTACCGAGACAACTCGAACGCCGACCTCCGCTACGCGTTCAAGCCGGCGGGGATGCCGTGGGGCGCGCCGCAGACCGTCGACTCGACCGGCAACGTGGGCAACTACGCCTCGATCGCGGTCGACGCGATGGGCGACGTGTACATCGCCTACCGCGACGAGACGAACAACGACCTCCGCTTCGCGCACCGCGTCGCGGGCGCGATCACCTGGAGCCTCGCGACGCCCGCGTCGGCCGGCGACTCGGGTCAGTACGCCTCGATCGCGGTCGACTCGACGCGCACCGCCCACATCGCCTACCGCGACGCGAGCAACACCGACCTCGTCGTCGTGAGCCGCCCCTACGGCGGGAGCTGGAGCGCGCCGACGATCATCGACAGCGTGGGGAACGTGGGGACCTACGTGTCGATGCGGGCCGACGCGGCCAACACCCTCCACGTCGCCTACCGCGACGAGACGAACAACGCGCTCCGCTACGCGCGGCACCCCTCGGGCGGATCGTGGAGCGCGATCACCGTCGACAGCGACGGCAACGTGGGCCAGTACGCGGCGCTCGCGGTGGACGCGAACGGCGTCGTGCACGTCGCCTACCGAGACGCCACGCAGACGGCGCTCCGCTACGCGCAGCGCTCGGCGACGGGCACGTGGACGGTCTCGACGGTCGACGCGCAGCAGTCCGTCGGCGAGTACGCGGCGATCGCGCTCGGGGGCGGCGGCCGCGTCTTCGTCGCCTACTACGACGCGACCAACGGCGACCTCCTCGGCGCGTGCAAGGACCCGGCGGCGCCCTGGCGCGTCGAGGCGGCGGAGACCGCGAACAACGTCGGGCAGTACTCGTCGATCGCGGTCGACGCCGCGGGCGGCGTCCACATCTCCTACTACGACACGACCAACAACGACCTCCGCTACGCCTACCACCGCGCCGGGGGCACGTGGACCGCGAGCCTCGTCGACGCGACCAACAACACGGGGACGGACACCTCGATCGCCGTCGACGCGACCCGCGTGCACATCGCGTATCGCAGCGAGACCGACACGAGCCTGCGGTACGCGACGCGCGCGATCGGGGCGACGGGCGCGTGGACCCTCGAGGAGGCGGACGACAGCGCCAACGTCGGCAACCACGCGAGCATCGCGGTCGAGGCGTCGGGCGTCGTGCACGTCGTCCACCGCAACGCCAGCTCCAACGACCTCATCCACTCGCGGCGCACGGGCCCCGGCGCGTGGGTCACGCAGACCGTGGACGCGACCGGCAGCGTCGGCGACTGGAGCTCGGCGGCGCTCGACGCGAGCGGCGGGCTCCACGTCAGCTACTACGACGCGACGAACCGCGACGTGCGCTACGCCTTCCGCGCGCCGGCCGGCGGGTGGACCTTCGCGACACCCGACGGCGTGGACGACGTCGGCGAGTACTCCTCGATCGCCATCGACGCGTCGGGCGGCGTGCACATCGCCTACTACGCCGACCGCGATCCGGTCGCGCTGGTCTCGCTCCAGGACCTGCGCCACGCGTACCGAGCCGGCACCGGCTCGTTCACCGTCGAGACCGTCGAGTCGCTCGACCAGGTCGGCCTCTACACCGCGATGGCGGTGGACGCAGCCGGCCGATGGCACATCGTCCACCACGACGGGTCCAACGACCTGCGGCACACCTACCGCGCGCCCTGATCGGCGTCGCGCATGAGCTCGGTGAGGAGCGCGTGCTCGCTCGCCACGCCGATCGGGCTGGCCCCACGCCGCATCGCGCCCGCCGCGCTCGCGAGCAAGAGCGTCACCAGCGCGTCCCTCGCCCCGTCGCCGGTCTCGAACGCCTCCACCGCGCGCTGCACCACGGGGTGTCGCCCCGCGAGGAGCATCCGGTCCCCGACGAACGAGACGGCCGGCCGCCGCCGGCGCCCGTCGATCCGCGCGTCCTTCATCGACGAGAGCGGCAGGCGGTTCCAGCGCGCCAGCATCGCCTGCTCGAACGCGGAGGGCGCCGAGGCCGTCGGGGCGGGCTGCGAGGGCGTGGGCATCGGTTGCGGGACGGGCTCGGAGAGCTGCTCCGCGAGGGCCGCCGCGTCGACGCCGCCGAGCAGCCCGGCGCGCTGCACCTGGCGCCACCCCACCGCGCGCGAGCCGAGGTAGGCGAGCAGCTGGCGCACCTCGGGGGAGCCGTCGTCGACGACGACCGGCCCGTCGGCGGCGGCCTTCGCGAGCTCGACCTCGGGCGGCGGACAGACGGTGAAGAAGCCGCCGCGCTGGATGCACGCCTGCACGTCCGCGAGCGTCGACTCGGGCGTGACGCAGGCCAGCCGGACCCGCGTGAGCGACTCGTTGGGCACCGCGGCGCCGCCGGCGAGCGCCGCCAGGAGGTGGCCGAGCCCCACGTCGCGGCGGCTCGCCATGTCGCGATCCGAGAGGCGCTCGGCGAGCCGCGCGAGGAGGCGCTCGTAGGCGTGCGCGCCGAGCTTGCGCAGCGCGCCGTCGTCGAGCCGCGTCGTCACCATGAGCTCGCCGTGAACGGGGAGCGGCTCGCCGCGCGTCCCGACCGAGGCGACGATCCGCTCCCCGCCGGGATCGTTCAGGGTCAGCGCGCCGGTCGCGCCGTCGCCCTCGAGCCACACGACGCCCTCGAGCCCGAGGTCGAGGGGGAGCCCGAGGTCCTTGGCGGTCGACGGCAGGAGCCGGGTGCCCGCGAGCTTCCCGTGCGGGAACGGCAGGCGCTGCGCGAGCCACTGGTCCACGGCGGAGCGCGCCCGCGAGCGCAGGCGCCGCGCCCCGTCGTCCTCCAGCGGCCCCGACCAGGTCCTGTCGGGCGTGAACGACGGGTCGTCGATCCGCGTCACGCACGGCCACCGCATCGGGTCCGCGTGCGCCCCGAGCGGGTGGAACGAGCGGCTCGGGTGGAACCCGCGCAGCGCCGCGCCGGCCGGCGCGAGCACCGTGATCGTCCCGTGCGCGCTCGACCCCTCGGTCGCCTCGATGGGGAGCACCACGAGCGCGAAGCCCTGCTCCGCCGGGGTGGGGTCCAGGCTCCGGACCGGCGGCTGCGCGAGGTTCTCGCGCGCTCGTCGATCGAGCTCGAGCTCCGCGTCCGCGACCTCCGCGGCGACGTACGCGGCGAGCTGCTGGGTCTCCTCGCGATCGAGCCGCAGCGCGATCCGCGCCGGGTCGAGCGGGACGAGCTCTTTGGTCGTCGTCCACACCGCGCCGAAGCGCTGTGTCTGTACGCGCACCGCGTTCGGGGTGACCCAGGTGCCCGCGCTCGTCGGGAGCATCGGCGTGTCGGCGAGCCGTTCGAGGTGGAGCGCGCCGCCGCGCAGCGACGCGTCGAGGAGCGAGCGGCGCAGCCACTCGGGGAGCTGATCGGGCGGGGTCCCGTCCACGGCGCGCCGCACGACGAGCCCGATGAGGACCTCGAGCGCCTTCTCGGCGGCCTCGGCGAGCTCCTTGGACGCGAGCTCCTTCGCGCCGAGGTCGGGCCGATGCGCGGCGACGTGGACGGGCGGGACGAGCCCGCTCTCGACGACGCGGCGCCGGTCGCCGCGGCTGAAGGTCACGCGCGAGTGTCGCGCCGACGCCAGCGCGACCTCCCCGATCCCGAGGGTCTCGAGCGCGCTCGCGTGCGCGGTCTCGTCGAGGACGTCGGCGAGCGCGTACCGGAACCGCGCGTCGTAGGTGCCCTCGAGGCGCGGCGCCGCCATCGCCCCGCTCGCGACGCGACGCGCGGACTGGAGGCGCGCGACCCGCGAGGTGACGTCCCGCGTCGACGCGTCGCCCCACAGGACCTTCAGCATCGCCCGATACGCCGCGGGGTCCTCGGCGGGGAGGCGCAGCACCGGGCGATCCATCGGGTCGGCGCGCTCGCCCTCGACGGGCCCGAGCCACGGCTCGTCCCACGTCGCGACGCGCAGGGCGCCTCGATCCGTCGCCGCGTCCGGGAGCGCGACGACCGTCCCCTGCAGCGTCTCGTACGCGGCCGCCCCGGCGAGCAGGGCCGCGGCGCGCTTGTCGGTCTCGTTGCCGCCGTGATCGCGGAGCCGGTCGCACCACGCCGCGAGCAGCCGGCGGACGTTCGGGGCCGCCGTCAGCGACGCCGGAGAGGTCGCCGCGACGTGCTTGAGGAGCTCTCGCGCCCCCGCGCCGAGCACGTAGCGGACACGGCGGTCGCCCTCCGGGCTGAGCCCCTCGAAGCGATCGTCGGCCGCGCTCGGCGGCAGATCGACGAAGGCGTCGATCGGCGCCGCGTCGTCGCGCTCGAGCTCGAGGTACGGCCGCGACTCGATCAGCACCTGGACGCGAGCCCGATCGCCCGACGCCACCGCGACGCCGGCCCTGTCGATCCCGCGCCCCTTCACCTCGAGGTAGGTCACGCGCGAGCTCGCGCGCGGATCGACGAGGGCGCGGGCGCGGTGCCGCTCGAGCGCCTGCCCGCGCGCGGCCTGACGGCGCAGCTCCGCGAGCCGCTCCGCGCCGTCGGTGAGGTCGCGGCCGAGGATCCGAGCGAACGCGGTCCGCTCGACGTCCGTCGCGCGGATCGGGTGCCAGCCCCCGAGGTCGAACGCGGCCGCCTCCGCGGTCGAGACGACGTCGATCGGGCCGTCGCCGAAGTCGGCGAGGACGTCGGCGAGCGTGCAGCGATCGGCGCGGCCGAGGCGTGAGACGAACGGGACGCGGCGGAGCGCGCCGAAGCGCTGCTTGCCGAGCAGCTTCTCGGGCCCGGGGGAGTCGGCGATCCAGCTCAGGAGCGCCTCGAGCCCCGCGGTCGCCTCGATCGGATCCTCGGCGCCGAGGTGGATCCGCGGCGCGTCCTTCCCGGAGATCCGGGTCACGAAGTCGCGCGCGAGCGACTCCGTCCACGCGTGGACGGAGTACTTCGGGAGGGCCTTCGCCTTCGAGAAGGTCGGGTCCGGGACCAGCGTCGTGTCCTCGACGAGGACCGTCACGGGCGGCGTCGCCTCGAGCGCGTCGGCGGCCAGGCGAACGCCCCAGTGCCGCACCGTGAGACGGGAGCCGCCACGGCCGCCCCACGCCACCGCCGCGCGGAGCCCAGGGCTCGTGATCTCGATCGCGACGCCGCGCGGTGGGATCACCTCGGCCGCGAGCGCCCCGGGCTCGGTCGAGCGCGGCGACCGCGCGAGCGCGCGGGTGTAGTCGACGAGCTGCGCGGCGGGGCGGTACGCGCGCAAGAGCGCGAGCTCGCCGAGGCCGAGCTCGTAGACCGCGCGGCCCTCCGGGGTGGGCACCTCCGGCGCGCGGCCGCGGTGGTAGCCGACGAGGAGCGGCGGCGTCGACGCCTGCACGAGGAGCTGTCGCGTCGTGGCGAGGGAGCCGCCCACCACTGGCCACATCGGCGTCTCGACGAGCGGGCTCCGCGACTCGAGCAGCGCGCGGACCGCGGCGTCGCGACGCGACTGCGGGTCCACGTCGGCCGAGCCCGCGGCGAGGAGGTCGAGCGCGAAGCCGAGGCCCGCGGCGAGCGTCGCTCGGACGCGCTCGGCCTCGGCGCCCGTGGCCTTCGCGATCCACGGCGCCACGTCGCGGGCCCTGTCGCCGCGGCTCGACGAGCCCCGCCAGCGCAGCGCGAGCGCCTCGAACCCGACGACGGCGGCGGCGCTCACCGCGCGGCGGAGGCGCTCGGCGGCCTCGTCGTCCTCGAGCCCCGAGTAGTCGACCGTCGGCGTCAGATCCGCGCAGGTCGCGACGCCCTCGATGCCGTGCCCGAGGATCGGCGACCAGCGCGTGATCGGGCGGCCGTCGAGGAGGAAGGTGATGCCCCCGCCGGGGCCGCTCGGGTCGTGGATCGCCACCTCGCCGGCGAGGCCCGGGACCTCGAAGAGCGCGGGGTCGACGCAGCTCTTGAGCGAGCGACCGGGCGCGCGCACCGGGACGACGAGGAGGCTCGCCGCGTCGGCGCCGAGCTTCGCGTCGACCGCGCGCTGCCCGGTGAAGCGATCGCGCTTCTTCTCGTGGCGCCCCGCGAGCTTCGCGAGGTCGCTCGCGCGCTCGGGGACCCACGTCCCGAGCAGCGCGGCGGCGGGATCGCCGGGCGGCACCCACAGCGAGTCGCCGAGCCAGGGCTCGAGCGAGCTCGGCAGCGGCTCGCGGCCGAGGTGGACGCGCTCGAGGCCGCGCGCGGTGAGGCGGAAGCTGCGCGGCGTCCGCGGCCGACCGAGCGCGTCGCGGAGCAGCGGGAGATCCAGCAGCGGCTCCAGCACCGGGCGCGGCCGCGAGATCAGCCGGGCGCGCCAGTCCATGCCGGCGGCGTGCACCGCGAGCAGCTGGATCGCGGCGGCGCGGAGCCGCTCGAGCTGCACCGCGCCCCACGCGTGGTCGGGCGCGTCGCCGAGCTCCGTCGCGAGCCGCTCGAGCATGGCCGGGAGCCGCGTCCCCGCGCGCGTCAACGACTCTTGCAGCGGAGACTCCTCGAGCCGCACCGCGGAGCGCGACGCGTTGGTCGGCATGCGGGCGGCGTCGACGAAGAGGCGCAGCGGCACCGGCGCCCGCGGCGCCTCGAACGCCTCGAGGGGGAGCTGGTAGCGCGCGAGGACGACGCCGAGCTCGGCGACCTCGAGGCGGGCCGTCTCGAGCGCGAAGCTCGGATCGAGCAGCGCGAGGAACCCGTCGAGGCCGTCGCCGAGCGCGAGGCGCAGCAGGTCCCCGTGGCTGCGCGTCTGCCCGAGCTCGCTCCGGCCGACGTGGATCGGCACGCGCGAGTCGTCGCAGCTCGTGCGCGCGATGGTGAGCTCGCGCGGCTCGCCGTACCCGACCATGATCGGCACCGCGTCGAGGAGCGGGAGCCGGCGCAGGTGGACGAGCGCCCCGCGGGCCGGCGCCTCCCGCGGAGGTCGCCGCGGCTCGGCGCGCAGCTCGCGCAGCGCGGAGGCCGTGCCGTCCTGCGTCTCGAGCAGCCGCGGCGAGTACCGGACCGCGCTCGCGCCGCCCTCCCCGTCGGTGACGATCACGTCGATCCAGCGCGGCCCGAGCCCGAGCGCCGTGTTCACGCCGGTCGCCAGCAGCCGGATCGGCCGGCGCTCGCGGCGCGGCGCCGGATCGACGAGGTCGTCGAAGAGGCGGGCCAGCGTCTCGTCGTCCGGGGCGGGGCCGTCCCACGCGACGCGGACGTCGTCGGCGTCGCCGGTCACCCGGACCGCCGTGGCGCCGAACGCGACCGCCGCGCGGATGACCTCGAGGACCCACGCGGTCGGGTCCGGGAGCTGGTAGGCGCGCAGCTTGTCGACGGCGCGGGCCGCGTCGACGCGCAGGCGGCCGCTCGCGACGCGCTTGCCGTCGCTCATCGCGCGCGCTCCGCGGCGGCCTCGAGCCACGCCTCGTCGGCGTCCTCCTCGGCGAGATCCCCGCGCCAGAGCAGGATCACGCGCGCGAGGAGGGCGCCGGCCGTCTCGAGGTCCGTCGCGGCGAGCCGCCGCGCCGCGCTCACCGCGTCGTAGTCCGCGTTGAGCAGCATCGGGGGCCGCGCGATGAGCCGAAACGGATCGACCTGCACGTCGTCGTCGTCGAGCGCCGCGGGGAGCTCGTTGGGCCCCGCGAGGTAGAGCCGGGTGCTGCTCGCGCCCGAGAACCGCGCGAGCCGCGGCCCGCTGGGGCGACGGCCCACCGCGCCGAGGAGATCGCGCACCCGATCCATCAGGGCGAGATCCGATCCGCTCGCGTCCACCGGCGCGGCGAGGGTGAACGCGGCCCGCGCCTCCCGCAGCCCCGCGCCCGCGAACACGCCGAGGGTGCGCAGGTACGCCGGGGGGTTCTGCGCGATCGAGAGGTCCACGAGGCGCGCGCCCGCCCTCGCCGCCGCCGCCGTCAGCTCGTCCCGCGCCGACGTCGCGAAGACGTTCTTCTGGCGGAGCGCCGACAGCGGGATCGTCGCGCGGCCGCCGACCGCCTCGGCGAGCGGGATCTGGATCGCGTCCCTGTCGAGGTCGAACCCGGCGTTCCACGCGCTCGCGAGCAGCGCCTCGATCGGCGGCTCCGTGCGCTCGCGCCGCGCGATCTGATCGAGCACGTCGTGGACGTGCTGCGTGAGGTGCCGCTCGACCACGCGGCGCGCGAAGCGCATCGCGCGCTCGTAGTGCTCGTCGCGACGGACGTTGTCACGGCTGAGCGTGTGCTCGAGCTTCGGATCCTGGATGGAGACCATGACCCGGCCGAGGAGATCTTTCCTCGTCTCGTGGAGGAGCAGGCCTCGGTTGAAGAAGCCGAGGTAGGGCTCCCCGTCGTGGGGGAGCCCGGCGACCACCGTCGTCGGCCCGTCGGTCGCGCGGACCGAGACGAGCGCGTCGAGGCCGAGCGGGCGATCGACGCGGGACTCGTGGATCACCTCGCCCCCGACGACGCTGGCCACGAAGCGGATCGGGATCTCGGCGTGGCGGCACCACTTGGCGAGCGCGCGGCCCGACCCCTTCACGAGCTCGTCGACCTCGCTCCGGCGCCGGCGCAGGCGCAGCGTCACCGTCGTGCCCGACCCGCCGCCCGCCTCGGCGCGGAACAGCTCGTAGGTCTGGTCGGCCTGGAGCGCTAGGGTCCACTGCACCCCGCGACCCTCGCTCGTGCGCACGGTGACGACCTCGGGGACGACCGCGAGCACCGACACGAAGCCGACCCCGAACTTCCCGATCTTGTCGGTCTGGCCCTCCTTGCCGGAGCGAAAGAGCACCGTCAGCTGCTCCTCGAGGATCTCGCGGCTCATCCCGCAGCCGTCGTCGCGGACCGCCACGTCGAGCGCCCCGATCGGATCGGCGTCGGCCGCCGCCTCGGGGTCGGGCTCGAACGTCACCGAGATCGCGATGCTCGTCGCGCCCGCGTCGATGCTGTTCTGGACGAGCTCCCTGTAGAACGCGAGCGGATCGGCGAACTGCTGGATGAGCTCGTCGACGAGGCCGTCCTCGCGCCCTTCCTCGACCGGTGCGCTGCCGTAGCCCTCGCGGTAGGCGCCCATCGGCGCCCACTATCGCACAACGGCGCCCGCTCCGATCTCAGATGGGGGCGGCGGGCTGGCTCTGCTGGATCGCTCGCTCGAGCGCGCCGCGGTCGAAGCCCGCGATGATCGTCCCGCGGAAGTCGATGACGGGGATCCCGCTCGGGTTCACGCCGGCGCCGCGCGCGGCCTCCATCATCGCCTGGCGCGCGCCGGGCTCGCGCTCGATGTCGCGCTCGACGAACGGGATGTTGCGCTGGCGAAGGAACGCCTCGGCCTGGCGGCACGCGCCGCACCAGGAGGCGCCGTAGATGATGACGTCGGCGTCCGGGTCCTGTCCGTCGGCCGCGGCGACGGGCGCCGGCCGCGCGCTCGCCGCCTCGACGCGCGCGTCGAACGCCTCGCGCGGCATGCGCCGCACCTCGTAGCCGTCGCCGGCCGCGCGGCTCAGGTCGGCCACGTAGACGAGGCTCGGGTCGAGGCCCTCCTCGGGCGACAGGGTCAGGTCGTCGACGCGGACCATCGCGCGGTGCCCCTCGGGGATCTCGGACCGGCGCGACGCGGCGTGGGCGCCCTCGTCGTCGAACCACACGAGCAGGAGCCCCTCCGCCTCGCCGCTCACCTCGAACGGCGGCGTGACGACCTCGCCCTCGTCGGGCACGACCTCGGTGTCCTCGGAGCAGCCGAGGGCCAGGGTCACCGAGACCAACAGGGGGAGCGCGGCGCGCATGACGGGACTATGCTTCGCCCCTCCTCTCGTCGCCACCCCGTGAGCCGCCGCTTCCTCAGCCAGACGCCGCTCGACGTCAAGCTCACCCAGGCCGCCCGCAACGCGGTCGGGACCTGCCTCGGGGTCCGCGCCGACGAGCGCTGCACGCTGATCGTGGAGCGCTCGATGGTGACGCTCTCGGCGACGTTCGAGCACGCGCTGCGCGAGCTCGGCTGCGCGCTCACGATCTTCCGCCTCGACGCCGAGGCGTGCGCGGATCCGAAGGTCGTCGACGAGGTGCTCACGCGCCTGCGCGCGTCCGACGCCTCGCTCCTGATCTCGACGCCGGAGGGGATCCCGGCGAGCCTCCGCCGGCGCGTCTGCGCCGAGACCCGGACCCGCCGTCACGCCCACATGCCGGGGCTCACGACGTCGATGATGTACCAGTCGATGCGGGCGGACTATCGCGAGGTCCAGCGCCTCGGCGAGCGCCTGATCGGCGAGCTCGCGCGCGGCGGCACCCTGCGCGTTCGCACCCCGCGCGGGACCGACCTGAGCGTCGAGATCGAGCCCCGCTTCCGGTGGCACAACGAGGGCGGGATCCTCCGCGCGCCCGGCTGGATGAACCTCCCCGCGGGCGAGGTGATCACCACCCCCGGATCCGTCGACGGCGTGCTCGTCCCCGACGGCGGCGCCTACGACGAGGAGGCCGAGGCGTTCCCGTCGTCGCTCCGGATGACGATGCGCTTCGAGGGCGGCGCGCTCGTCGATCTCGACGGCCCGACCGAGGACACGACGCGCCTGCTCGCGATCCTCGACGGCGCCAAGAACGGCCGGCGCGTCGGTCAGGTCGCGTTCGGCACGAACCTCGGGGTGCTCGCCCAGGTGGGCGAGCTCCTGCAAGACCTCAAGCTCCCCGGGTTCCACCTCTCGTTCGGCCACTCCGCGCCCGAGCTCACCGGCGCGGAGTGGGAGAGCCCGATCGAGTGCCCGGTGCTGATCCGCAAGCCCGACGTGGACTTCGGGGACCTGCCGATCCTGCGCGGCGGCAAGTACGTCGACCGCCTCCGCGAGCCTCAGTTGTAGCGGCCGAGCGAGACGCGGAACTCCATCGGCCCCTCCTCGGTCGGCTGCGGCCAGGTGAACTCGCCGAGCGCGTGGTTGACGCAGCTCACGACCGGCGGATCGATCGGGCAGTACACGAACGGGCGGAACGTGAAGGGCTGGCCCGCGCCGGCCGTGCTCACGATCCAGTTCTGGCCGTCGAGGAACCCATGGCCGCGGTAGCAGCCCGTGACCGCGTCGCCGATCTGCGCGCTCACCCGCGAGGTGAGGCCGCGCAGGTCCTCGCGGTCCGCGCGGTTGCTCTGCCAGTTGTAGCCGATGAAGCGGATGTGCTCGCGGCGGATGATCGGGAGATCGCGCTGCTCGCCGCGGCACGTCACGGCTTGCGCACGGGGCACGTGAGGGCGCGCGGGTCGGTCGGGTGTGGCCGCCTCGTCATCCGCCGCCGTGTCGTCCGTGTCGTCCGTGTCGTCAGCCGCCGTGTCGTCCGCGTCGGCCGCCGTGTCCTCGCCGTCGTCGCCGGCCGTGTCGTCCGGCGCCGGGGTGTCGGCGCGGGGCTCGAGCGGGTGCATCGACTCGTCGGGATCCGCGGGGGGATCCGTGGCCTCGACGTCCGACGGCGTCGACGGGGGGTCGTCCGCGGTCGCGACCTGGCGCGGGGGATCGCCCTGCCGCGCGAAGGCGAGCCAGCCCACGAGCCCGAGCGCCACGAACAGGAGCGCGACGAGCGCGACGAGCGCCGGCACGAGCGAGCTCCGCGACGACGGAGCCGGTGTCGGCGCGGGGGGCGCGGGGGTCAGCGAGTCGACCTCCGCCGCGCGCATCTGCGCCGCGGTCGGCGCCGTGGCGGCGGTGACCGGCGCCGACGTGACCGACGCGAACGGGAGGAGAACCTCGCGCACCTCGTCGCAGCTCGCCGGGCGATCCGCGGGCCGCTTCGCGAGCATCCGATCCACGAGGTTGCGGATCTCCTCGGGGACGTCGAGGCGCCACCGCTCGATCTTGGGCGCGGGCTCGGTGCAGATCTTGAGGACGAGCGTCGTGTACGCGTCGGCGTCGAACGGGCGCTGCCCGGTCAGCGCTTCGAAGAGGATCACGCCCATCGCGAAGATGTCGCTGCGGTGATCGACGTCCTTGCGCCCCTGACACTGCTCCGGGGACATGTAGTACGGGGTCCCGAGCGCGATGCCGGTCTTGGTCAGCGCCTGGTCGCCGTCGGCGCCCACGTGCATCTTCGAGATCCCGAAGTCGAGCACCTTCACGAAGTCCGGGTCGCCCTTGAACTCGGTGAGGAAGATGTTCGCGGGCTTGAGATCGCGGTGGACGATGCCCTTCGCGTGCGCGGCCGACAGCGCGCTGCAGACCTGCTCGAGGATGTGGACGATGCGCCCGATCGGCTCCGGTCCGTCCGCCTGGAGGTCCGTGTCCCAGTCCTTCCCCTCGAGGAATTCGAGGATCATGTACGGGCGCCCGTCGTCCGTCGTGCCGAGGTCGGTGACCTCGATGATGTGCGGGTGACCGATCGCCGACGCGGCCTGCGCCTCGCGCTGGAAGCGCCCGACGAGCTCGCCGTCGTCCCGGTGCTTCGCGTGCAGCACCTTGACCGCCACGCGCTTCTTGATGAGGACGTGCTCGCCCTCGTAGACGGCGCCCATGCCGCCGTCGCCGACCTTGCGGACGACGCGGTAGCGCTCCTGGAGCACGGCCCCGATCAACGGGTCCGAGCCGTCGGCGGCGGGGGGCTCGGACACGTCAGCCCTCGCTCACCGGCGCTTCGTCCGGGCGACGTCCGAGAGCTGGTCGTCGCCCATCTGGGTCCCCGTGAACAGCGGCAGCGGCGGCCCGCTCGGCCCCATCGCGGTGGGGTGCGTGTGGACGTCGTACTTCATCTGCCAGAACTCGTTGAGCAGCGACTTGAGCGCGTCGCCGAGGACGAGCCGCTCGCCCGCGCCGCCGCCCAGATCGATGCGGACGTTCGATCCGTCGGAGGTGACCTGGAACACGGTGGCCCCGTCGACGACGACGTTGAAGGCGCGCCCCGGGCTCAGCCGGACGTAGACGTCGCCGGCGAGCGCGGCGCTGGTGTCGACGATGAAGTCGCCGCCGTGATCGATCTCGATCGTGCTGTCGGCGAACGACTCGATCGCCGTGGGTGAATCAGACATCGCGATGGGCCCCCTGGTTGTCGACGGTCACCTAGGCGCGAATACCACGGCCGCGCGCGGGGGCGCTACGGGTTGACCCGACGAGGCCGATCGCGTGTACTGGCTCGCGGATGGCGGACGAGCCTGCGGTAGACGATTTCGCGTCGACGGCGGTGGACCGCGAGGCCGTCTCGTTCGACGAGCCCGCGCCGGCCACGGCGGCCCCGGCGGCCCCGCCCGAGCGCGGCGGAGAGCCCGACTGGGCGGGCACGCTCCCGCGGGCCAACGCGGTCGCCGTCCCGATCCCGGCGACGCCCGAGCCCGTGGCGCCCGCTCCGGCGCCCGCCGCGCCGGCGCCCGCGGCGCCCGAGCCCGTCGACCCGATGGAGCTCGCCGAGACGTCGCATCGACAGGGCGCGGTCAAGCTCTCCGAGGAGCCTCCGCTGAACCAGCTCGAGGAGGACCGACGCATCGCCGCCGAGGGCCGCGCCGCCGGGTGGAAGCCCGGGTCGAAGACCCCGGACGCCGAGGACAAGGCCCTCCGGGTCGGCCTCTGGGTCGTCGTCGGGCTCGTCGCCCTGCTCGTCCTCGGGCTCTGCGGGGGGCTCGGCTGGACGCTCCTCGAGGAGCCCGAAGCAGCCGGCGCGGTCGACGAGTAGCTACTCCGGATCGGAGCCGCCCCGACGGTGGCGCCGGTAGCGCACCTCGAGGTCGCGGGTCAGCCGGTGGCACGTGTCGAACATCGATCGGGAGCGCTCGATCAGGTCGCTGCTCCGGCGGATGTCGCCCTCGATGCGCTGACGCGTCGTGATCGGGATCTGCGACTCCTCCTCGTAGCGCTCGATCTCGGTCCGCGCGCCCGCGGTCAGCGACTCCGCCTGGATGATCGTCTGGTGGGCCTCCACGCACGCGTCGCGAGCCCGGGTGACCTCCGGCGCGCTGAGCGGGAGGGACGCCAGCGACTCCACGAGGCGCTGCCGGTCGGCGAGCGGGTCGTCGAGATCGATGCGCTGAACGCGGTCGAGGAAGATGATCGCGTCGTTGCGCGCGTCCGGCTCACAGCCGAGCAGCGTCGCGACGAGGGTCAACAGGGCGAGCAGACGAGCGGTCACGCGGCCGGACCGTAGCGCGTGCGGGCCACCCGCGCCCTACTCCTCCTCTTCGGCCGAGGGCTCGGGCGGCGGCTCGCGGACGGACAGCACGTCCGCGTGCGCGAACTGCACCACGCGCTCGGCGACGCTGCCCATGATGAAGCGCGACCACCCGCGCCGACCGTGGGTAGCCAGGACGATGAGGTCCGGCTTCAGCTCCACGTCGGCGGTGAGGATCTCGTCGGTGGGATCCCCGATGCGGACGAGGCACACCACCTCGGTCGCGCCGGCCAGGACCTCGTCCGGGATCCGCTCGAGGAGCGCCGCCTCGGCCGCCTCCTTGGCGCGCTTCTTCAGCGACGCGTCGCTCTGGACCTCGTAGTGCGAGATGAGCGGGCTCGGCATCTCCGGCTGCGGGAGCACCGTCATCGCCGTGAACTTGCACCCGGCCGCGGCGGCGAGCGACGCCGCCTTGCGCAGCGCGAGATCGCCGAGCTCCGAGAAGTCCGTGCACCCGAGGATGTGGTGATAGTCGACCGTCAACGAACGCTCCTTGAGGCCTCAGCTGGCCGCCGCGGCGGCGAGGATGCCACCCGCCGCGAAGATACGCACGAACGCGTCGGGGTCACGGAGCGCGCCGCGCACCGCGTCCGGCCGCATCGCGTCCCGGGCCAGCGCGCGCGCCGCCGTCCGGCGCGTCAGCGACGGCTCGTCGGCGTCGGCGAGCACCTCCGCGAGCACCGCCCGCGCGCCTTCGTGGTCGTCGGCGCCGAGCAGCGCCGCGGCCTGGACCCGCGTCATCGGGGTGCCCTCGAGCAGCGCCTCGAGCGCCCGCCGGCCCGCCGCGTCCTCGCGCCGGTGGAGCGCCCGCGCGAAGGCGAGCCGGACCGACTCGTCGGACTCGGTGGCGAGCGCCTCGCGGACCGCGTCCATCGGCGCCTCGGCGTCCCGAGGGAGCCCCGTGAGCGCCACGCCCGCCTGGATGCGCAGCCCCGCGTCCTCCGACGCGAGCGCGCGCCGCAAGAACGATCGCGCCGGGCTGGCCGCGGCCTCGTCCTCGTCGGTCGCGAGGAGCCGCGCCGCCTCGATCCCCTCGGCGCTGACCGAGATCTCGAGCAGCGACAGCAGCGCCGCGCGGGCCGCCCCGGGATCCGCGAGAGCGAGCGCGTCGACCGCGGCCATGCGCACGTTCGGCGCGGGGTCGCCGAGGCGCTCGCGCAGCACGTCGGTGACCGTCTCCCCGGCGCGCCGCAGCGCCCCGACCGCCGCCGCGCGGACCTCGGCCTCGGCGTCGGTGCGCGCGATCACGGAGAGCGCCTCGCGCACCTCGTCCACCGCGGCGACCGCCCCGAGCTGCCGCACCGCCGCGGCGCGGAGCGTCACGTCTTCGGCGCGCGCGTGCTCGAGCAGCAGCGCGCGATCGAGCTCGGGGTCCATGCCGAGCACCGCCGCCGCGAGGATCGCCGGATCGTCGCGATCCGCGAGGGAGCGCAGCGCGAGCCGGGCGTCGGCGTCGCCGCGCCGCGCGAGGAGCACCAGCGCGCCGAGCCGCGTCGGCCCGACCCCCGGCTCCTGCGAGAGCTCGCGCAGCATGGGCGCGCCGGCCGTCCCCGCGAGCCCGAGCTGCGTCAGTGCGGCGGACCGAACCGCGTCCTCCTCCGCATGCACCTCTCGGTCGAGGATCCTCGCGGCGACCCGACCGAGCAGGTCGGCGTCACCGCCCTCGCGCTCCCGGAGCTCGTCGTAGGCTTCGAGCGCCCCGTCGATGTCGTCGGCCTCCACGGCGGCGACCACGCGGCCTCGCGGGCCCGCGCCACAGCCGCCGAGCCCGAACGCCGCGAGCGCGAGCGCGCCGAGAATGCCCACGGGCAGCCGCATGGGTGCGAGGATAGCGCGCCATGAGCCAGCGGCTCGTCGTCTTCCTCAGCTCGACCGTCGAGGACCTCGACGCGACCCGCCGCGATCTGCGCGCGGCGCTCGTGGAGCGGGGGGTCGACGTCCGGATGAGCGAGGAGCCGGACTTCCCCGTCGAGCCGGGCGTCACGTCGCACGACGCCTGCCTCCGCGCGGTGCGGGGCGCGCACGTCTTCGTGCTCCTCGTCGCGTCCCGCTTCGGCGGCGAGTACCAGCGGCAGAACAAGTCGATCACGTGGCGCGAGTGGGAGGAGGCGATGGACGCCAAGCTCCTGCCGGTGGTGCTCGTGCACCGGGACACCAACGCGCTCGCGCGTAGCGTCTACGAGGCGCGGCGCGAGCAGATGGCGGCGCACCCGACCGAGCAGGTCCTCGAGATCGACGCGCGCCTGCGGGCCGACCCGCGGTTCGCCGATCGCAAGCCCGACCGGCACAACCTGCCGGGCGTGCAGCGCTTCATCGACACCCTGCGCAAGGGCCACGTCGACAACTGGGTGCACCTCGACTGGGACGGCACGCCGCGGGAGGCGATGCGGCGGGTGGACGCGCGGCTCTCCGCGGCCCTCGCGGTCGCGCGGGAGCAGGAGCGCCCGGTCCGCGAGACGGCCGAGCGCGAGCGGCTGCGGCTCCGGGCGACCCAGGAGGTCTCGGCGCTCGCGGCGCGGCTCGCGGTGCACGTCCACACGGGGGCCAAGCCCCTCGACGCGGCGGTGAGCCTGCTGCTGTCGGGCTTCGCGATCCACGCGCGCGATCTCCTCGGCTACGGCCCCGAGGATCGCTGGAACTTCGTCGTGTACCGCCGCGACGGGGACATGCTCCACCCCGCCGCGCGCTGCTGTCACCCGGCGATCCCCGTCCACGGCCGGAGCTGGCGCGTGGGCCAGGGTCACGTCGGCCTATCCGTCTCGCGGGATCGCCTCCTCGTCGGGGGCGACATCCGACACGGCGACGCCTGGATCCCGTCCGGGGCCAAGCCCACCGACGTGGATCACTACGTCAGCGCGGTGAGCGTCCCCTTCTCGTTCGGCGGGGGCACCGACGGCCCGGACGGCGCCCTGATCGTCACCAGCAGCCGCCTCGATCACTTCCGATCACCCACGCAGATCGAGGTGTTGACAGCCGGAACCCTGACCAACATGTTGACGATGCTCCACGCAGCGGGGGCCTCCTGACATGTCCGATCGCGAGCACGACGACGACGAGGTGCGCATCATCGGCGGGATGATGGCGTCCGAGACGCCCCAGCAGCGGGCGCAGCGGTTGATCGCGTTGCTCGAGCGGGGCGAGGTCGACGAGGTCCGCGCGATCGCGAACGCCCGCGCCGCGCAGACCGCGGCCGCGTTCGCCAAAGAGCTCGCCAGCCTCGACAGCGAGTAACCTCGGCGGGTCACTCCGACGGCGTGATGGCGAGGTGCGGGAACCGCACGTCGCTGCAGCACTGGCATCCGGGGGCGCGTTTCCCCCTGGAGATCGCGGGCTGCACCGCTTCCTGCAATCCCGAGCCCGACCCGTGAGCCGCGACACCTCGACGCCCCCGCCCCCCCCGACCGTCGTTCGCGGCTGGTTGGCCTGGGGCCCGATCGCGCTCGCCGGCGCGATGGCCGGGATCCTCGTGGCCAGCCTCGTGGTGAGCGTCATCGACGTGCGCCGCGCCGCGCGCGAGATCCAGCGAGGTCAGGCCGAGGCGCTCCTGAGCGCCGTCCGCGAAGAGCTCCTCGAGGGCCCCATGGACGCGGACGAGCTGCTCGCGGTGTTCGAGAAGCACGAGCCCGACGGGCTCCGCTACCTCGCGGTCCACGGGCGCCCCGGGCACCTCGCGATCGGGCAGGCGTTCTCGACGCGCACCCGGCCCCCGCGACCGGGCGAGGTCGAGGAGGTCGGCGGCCGCATCCGGCTCTCGCAGCCGCTCCCGGTCCACCCCCCGCCGCCGCCGGGGATGCCCCCGCCGATGCTCGTCATCGAGGCGGACCCGCAGCTCGGCTCGGAGCTCGAGCAGACCGCGCAGCGCACGCTCATCATCGGCCTCGTCGCGTCCCTGGTCGTCATCGGCCTCGGGATCGCGCTGCGCCGCGTCCTCCGCCAGCGCGAGGCGCTGCAGCTCGAAGCCGAGCAGGATCGCCGGCTCGCCGCGCTCGGCCAGATGTCGGCGGTGCTCGCGCACGAGATCCGCAACCCGCTGGCCTCGCTGAAGGGCCACGCCCAGTTACTGCAAGAGATCTTGCCCGAGGGGAAGGCCCACGACAAAGCCGGCCGCGTCGTCCTCGAGGCCAAGCGGCTCGAGTCGCTGACGAACAACCTCCTCGACTTCGTGCGGACCGGGCAGCCGCGCCGGCGCCTCGTGGATCCCCGGCAGCTCGTGTTCGCCGCCGCGGCCGAGGTCGGCGAGGATCGCTTCGAGGTGATCGTCGAGGGCACCCCCGTCGAGGTCTCGATCGACCCCAACGCGATGACGCGCGCCCTCACCAACGTGATGCGCAACGCCGCGCAGGCGTCCGAGGGCACCATCGACGTGACGATCCGCCAGCCCGGCCACTCGCTCGAGATCGAGGTGCGCGATCGCGGCCCGGGGATCCCCGAGGAGATGCTCGACAGGATCTTCGAGGCCTTCGAGACGACCCGCACGCGCGGGACGGGCCTGGGGCTGGCGGTCGCGCGGCGAGTGGTGGAAGGTCACGGGGGTACGATCGCGGCCTCGAACCATCCGGACGGTGGCGCCGTGATGACGCTGAGGGTCCCGAGAGGAGCTGGCTGAGTGGCGACGATTCTGGTGGCTGACGACGAAGAGGGGCTCCGCAGCTTCGTGGCCGAGGCGCTCGAGCTCGCGGGTCACGACGTGGATCAGGCGCCCGACGGGAACATGGCCTACGCCATGCTCAACCGGCGCAGCTATCAGGTCCTCGTCACCGACCTGAAGATGCCGGGCCTCGACGGGATCACCCTCCTGTCGAAGATCAAGGCCGAGCAGCCCGAGATCGAGGTCCTCGTGATGACCGCGTTCGGGTCGGTCAACACCGCCGTGGAGGCGATGAAGCTCGGCGCGTTCGACTACGTGCAGAAGCCGGTCGAGAGCCCCGCCGAGCTGCGGCTCCTCGTCGACCGCGCGCTCGAGCGACGCAGCCTCCTCACGTTCCGCGCCGCGCGCGAGGCCCCCGTCGCGACCCCGCTGACCTGGGGAGCGCCGGCGATGGCGCCCGTCCTCGACGCCCTCGACAAGGTGGCGCGCACCAACGCCACGGTCTTGCTCGTCGGCGAGAGCGGCACGGGCAAGGAGGTCGCCGCGCGAGCGATCCACGATCGCTCCGACCGGCACGCCGGACCCTTCGTCGCCGTCAACTGCGCGGCGCTCTCCGAGAACCTCCTCGAGAGCGAGCTGTTCGGCCACGAGAAGGGCTCGTTCACGGGCGCCCACCAGCGCCGCCGCGGACGGCTCGAGCTGGCGCAGGGCGGCACCCTGTTCCTCGACGAGGTCGGCGAGCTCAAGCCCGATCTGCAGGCGAAGCTGCTGCGCGTCCTCCAGGAGAAGACCTACGAGCGGGTCGGCGGCGCGCAGACGCTCGACGCCGACGTGCGTTGGATCGCGGCGACCAACCGCGACCTCATCCAAGCCATCGAGGAGGGTCGCTTCCGCGAGGACCTCTACCACCGGCTCGCCGTGTTCCCGATC
Source organism: Sandaracinaceae bacterium (assembly GCA_020633195.1). GTDB lineage: Bacteria > Myxococcota_A > Polyangia > Polyangiales > Sandaracinaceae > JACKEC01. The sequence goes on from JACKEC010000030.1 coordinate 22,271, forward strand.
CGACTGCCGCCTCTGCGCGATCGCGTCGAGGACCTCCCCGAGCTGGTGAAGGTCCTGCTCGTCGGCATCGCGGCGGAGCTGGGCCGCGGCCGCCTCGAGCTCGACGAAGCCGCCCTCGCCCGCCTCGCGCAGGCGTCGTGGCCGGGCAACGTGCGCGAGCTCAAGAACGCGCTCGAGCGCGCCGCGATCCTCGCCGACGGCGAGCAGATCCGCGAGCGGCACCTCTGGATCGAGGAGCGCGGGACCCCGAGCGCCCGCCCCGCGACCGGCGCCATCCGCAGCCTCGACGCGATGGAGCGCGACGCGATCGTCGCTGCGCTCGATCAGGTCGACGGCAACCGCAAGAAGGCCGCCGAGCTGCTCGGCATCGGCCTGCGCACGCTGTACGACAAGATCAAGCGGTACGACCTCAAGTGACGAGACGGGGAGGCGCGTGGGGCCGCGGAGCAGGCGACGGGAAGGGACGGGGCGATGGTGTTTGGGATGGGACCGGAGGGGGAATGTGTTGGGAGGGCATGGCATACGGACTTGTGAGAGACGAGGCTACTCTGCGAGAGCTGCTGAGCTTTGTGCTCATCTACGCGCCCAACTTCCCCAAGGAGGACTTTCTAGCACCAGAGGACCAGATAACGCTCGATAGCGCGTTTCGCAGACTCCGGGATGGGCTGGTGTTCGTGCGCGGGCTGAGGTCAGATGCGGAGCGCTACCGGAGCGTTTGCCAGAACCTGGAGCGTGCACATCGGTGCTTCGCGGTCGGGGACCGGCGCGGCGGTACCGATCTTATTCAGGCGGTTGATGCCGAACTGTTCGGTGGCGCCCAGTGATGGGAATGCCGGCGGCCATCAGGGGAGGACCGGTCAGAGCCCTTAGCACGATCCCACCCAGGGTCTCGGCGAGCGAGAGGACGATCCCACCTAGGGTCTCGGCGAGAGCCGAGAAAACCTACGTTGCTATGCTCCGGCCGGAGCGTCTGCCGGCCTCCACGCCACCCCGCTCGCCGCGCCAAAGCCCTCCCCATCCGGCTGCTCTCAGCGGATCCCAGCACCCCGCCGGCAACGCCTCGATGGCGTTCGGCGCCGGAGCCGCGCGGAGCATTTCTAGAGGTTGCAGGGGAGCGTATTAGCTAGATGAACCGGTCCACCGTGTCCCTCCAGACCTTGGCCCCATTGCGTTGTCGGCCGCAGTTGTCGCGTTCGCTGCGTCACAGCAGCCTCGCTCGCAGTCAGTAACACGTCTTCTGCCAGTGTCTGTGCACTATCCCTCAGGAATCAGGTTCGAGGTGCCGCGTTCGTTCCAGGCAGAACTCGTAGCGAAGTCGCACGGATGCGGAGCCACGTTTCGCACGGTCGCGGTCTGGAAGGAGCGCCTCCGGTGAAGTGACTGTGCACGGCCGCGTCGGACGATTACGCCGTCAGCTTCAAATGCGGGTGACACGTATCTGCTTTTCCTGACGGTCACGTGGTCGTTTGAACATCCTGTGATGCTCGAGAGACCTTCTTAGGGCTGCCCTCGCACATTCTGACGGTCTTGAGGCGCAGGGTTTGTCTCGTCGGACTGCGAATCCGCGCGACGCGCTGACGAGCGTACCGGATCGATTTGTCCTTGTACGAGGGATCGATCGATCTGTGTCCGTGCTACAGCCAAGACACTCCGAGAATAGCAGCCAGTTGCGCAACGACCCACCCTGCGAGGTCCCGATGAAACAAATCTACGCGGACTTCAATGACGTCGCCGGCGATCGCGCGTTGCCCCTCACGTGTCGGGGAGTCACGTCGCATCGAGAGTAGAGCGACGGACTTGAGGACGGCGGAAGTCTGGCTAACCGATCACGAGCGCGCGTACATGGACACGATCTTGGCGTCAAACCCGGGCGCGGGTGGACGGTCAGATTCGGGATGAGCGCATTGAGTAGAAGCTCGCGTCCTGTCAGGATCGCGGAGGGACGCGCACCTCTTGGCCCTGATCACGGCCGCGACCGTCTTGCTCGGCCCGTAGCGCCTGAGAGACTCGTCGGTCCAGTGGGCACCAGCGCTGTTGCGCATTGAGGAGACAAGGTGGCCACGTCCTGGGACCTTCTCAGGGAACTCGCACGGGCGTCAGGTTACTTCGTTTTCAACAGGCGTCGTCGTCGCCGCCGAGCGCCGACTCCCGCGCCGTGGTGGTTCATCCGGGCGGACTCGCCGGGCGTCCCCAGCAGATCGCGAGCGCCTCGTGGAGCGCAGGCTCGATCCTCAGCGCTCCCCCGCCTGCGCCAATCTGGACTCGATATCCGTCAGGAGCTGGTCGTCGAGTCGTCGGCCATCTTCGGCAGAGACGCCGTCAGGCGAGCGGAAATTCCAGATCGCCGCCCCGGCGGAGAACGCCAACTGCTGGATCCCCTCCCGCCGCGCGTGAACCTGCGTCAACCGTCGGGCGCCGGAGCGAGGTCCTCGAGGCAGCGCTCGGAGCACGCGAGGACGAGCAGCGGGAAGTCGTCCGTGCCCAGCGCGCGAGCGTGATCCAGCGGCGCAGGGTGGCGCGTCTTACGGCAGCGCAGACGCTGCAGACGCTCGCACGGCTTCGCTCGGGACCTCGGTGACGTCTTGCCGAGGAACGCGAACGGCGGCCGATTCTGAAGTTCCGTAGATGGCCCGCGTGCTGACGCGCGAGTCGCGCAGCTTCGTGCGCCGCGTCAGTTCGTAGGGGAATAGTGCGTGGAAGGAGCAGTAGACGTCGAGGTACTCGAGCGCCGCCATGCCTCCGATCTCGGGGCAGGCGCGAGACGTGGCTGCCGTACATCTTCAGCTCGCGAACCGTGACGAGCTTCGCGATGGACTGGGGGAGCGTCGTCGATCTGCGCGCGCGCCGGTCCGTCGAGGCTCGAGCGGGAGCGAAGCTCGTCGCGCCTCGTCGGCTGCGTCGTCGATGCGCTCGACGAGGTCGCGCCAGGCGTCGCAGGACTGTCCTGTTCCTCCAGGTGGACGCGGCGGAGCAGGCATCGACGTGCTGGCTACAACAGTCGAAGCGCATTCGCACGCCGCGAATCGACGGGGGTGGCTCGGCGGGTCGGATGGAGCAGCTTCATTCATGCGGTCGTGACCCGGGCGGCTGGCGCTGGAGGGCGATGGACACCGCCCGTCAGCTCGGCGGATAGTACGTGAACGACCTCTCTCTCCCACAGCCCGTCGGGGAGAACACTCCAGTTCAAGTTCTGCGAAGTGGCCGTCGCTTCCCCCGGGGAGCCGGACGGGCCGGAGCTCTGTCTGCGCCTAGCGCCAGCTCGGCGGGTCGTGCTGCACGAGATCCATGAAGTCGTCGAGCGGGAGCGCCTCGAATGCCACTCCATCCGCGGTCTGCGCGATGAAGTCATTGGTCCTGAACAGCAGGTTCCCGCGGGTATCGAAGTCCGTCGCGAGGAAAGGGCGCACTTGGTCGAGCGCGTCGCCGTCGAGCTTGCACAGCCCCACCGGCGGCGCTCCGCCGACCCACACATCACCACGCCATTTCGCGACCCCATGCAGCCCGGTCTCGGCCCGGAGGATCTTGGTCCAGCCGTACGCGGAGCCCTTGAGCAGATCACCCTCGCGCCCCGTGGCGTAGACCTCGTCGTCGTCGACACAGAACACGGAGATCAGCGGGTCGTCCGACGGCGTCGTCATCTCCGTCCAGCTCGACCCATCCCAGCGCGCGATCCGCCCGTTGTGACCGACCCAGAGGCGATCCTTCCACTTCGCGACGTATTTGATGTTCTGGGGCCCTGTCGAAGAAGTCCGGCGCGTCGACGTGGCGCCAGCTCTGGCCTTCCCACAGCATCACGACCGTCTTCGACTCACCGAGCCCCCACGCCATCACGTAGTCGTCGGCGAGGCCCCAGACGCCCTGCACCGACTTGGTAGCCCGCGCACACGATCAGGTCGGGCGACACACCGTGGATGTCATAGATCCGATCCGGCAGCGGATCGGTGGTCCGGCTCGACCCATCGAACACCTGCCGTCTTTGCGCAGCACGACGAAGCGAAGCCGAGCGTCGTCTCTGCCCCATACCCGCGTGGCGTTGATGCCGTCTGACGCGTCCATGGGGTGCCACGAACCGGGTTCGGTCGTTGATCCACGTCTCGCCGTCCACGCTAGCCGTAGACCCGTCCGAAGCAGCCCGAAAAGGCAGACTGTAGCGGCCGTGCGTTGTGTAGCCCACCCGCGTCTCCGTCGCGCGAAGATTGACGATGCGATCCTGCCCCTTCGGGATCGCCGGGATCCCAGCGCCGTCGAGGAAGGCTCGTTCAGCGTCCGTCCGGACGCCGACGTCAATGCGTGCTCCATAGCCATCGTCTCTCCTAGCAGTCGTCGGGTCTCCGTGGGCCTGGCGCGCTTCACACGCCCGTGTGCGAGGGAGCACGATCCCACCCAGGGTCTCGGCGAGAGTCTTGACAACCTACGTTGCTATCCTCCGGTCGGAGCGTCTGCCCGCCTCCACGCCACCCCGCTCGCCGCGCCCAATCCCCCCACATCCGGCCGCTCTCAGCGGATCCCAGCACCCCGCCAGCACCGACGGACGCACCGCGGTCCGGGAGCCTCGTGGGTCCCAGGCCTCATCGCGCGCTCGACCTCCTCCTAAGGAGGGTCCGCCACGCGCACGCCGTGTCGGACGCGCATGAGCATCGTTCCGTAGGGGAACACCACGTCCCGCTCGCCGGCTTGGTAGCGGCGCCAGCAGGCTCGGTACTCGGTGCGGAAGGTCTTCAGCTCGATGGCGGCCTCGATGCGCTCGACGACGCAGCCCGGTCCGGTGGCGAAGTTGGGATGAATCACGCCGAACGTCTCCCAGGTCTTTGCGCGCTTGTAGGGGCTGACGTTCCGGGCGGCGACGCGTCCGAGCACTCGGTAGCCCCTGGCCTTGATGTCGGCGTGGGCCTCGGCGACCTGACGCTTCACCTCGGCGGCGATGCGCCGACGCGACACCTCTTCGCCGAGCTCCGCCAGCATCCGGGGCGGCAGGGTTACGGCGAGCGAGGCGTCGCGCTCCCAGAACCTCGCGTCGAAGAAGAACCCAGGTCGCACGCCTTCGAGGACGCGGCGGCCCAGGTCCTCGACCTGGATCGACAGACCGGGCCAGTCTTTCGGCTCCCACACGAGCCCCGCGGCGACGGGGTTCACGATGGCGTAGGCGATCTCGAAGATCTCCGCCTCCACCGTCTTGCACTCCACGATCCCGAGCTCGCCGGGCGCCCACACGATGCCGCGGCGCGCCCTCCTCAAGACGTTCACGGCCTTGGCGAGGAAGCTGTCGAAGTCGCGGAAGAAGTCGCTGATGCGCTGGTCCTCGACGGTCACCACGGCGTGGAAGTGCGAGGACATCACCGTCAAGGCGTTGAGCTCGAGCCCGAAGAGCGGAGCGAGGGTGGCGAAGAGCCAGGTCACCAGCGCCGTGAGCTTCTCGTCGGGCCGCAAGAGGAAGCGCCGGTCGTGCACGCGCCGACAGACCGCGAAGGTGGTCTTGGGCATCGGGATGCGGCGCGGGTTCGTCACGCTCCGCGGTGCATCACGCGGTGTGCCGGAGATGCGCCTCAACGATCCCGCGGGCTTACAGGCTCGGAGCGGCGTGAGCGGCGAAACCGCGGCGGCGATCGCCGCTGGCAGCCGCCCCTCGGCCTCCGAAGCGGACGGACCTCCTCGACTCCCGCTCTCCCTTACTTCCAGCCCCCTCGAGAAGCGGGGGCGGGCGCGCAGCGCCCGATACCTTCCTTCGCGGCCGCGCAGCGGACGCACCCTCCCCTACTCCTGCTCTCCCCTACTCCCAGCCCCTCGCTCTCGCCTCGACGCGACCCATCCGACGACGCGCTCCCCGTCTCGCTCCCCGCCCACTCGCCGTCTCCCTCCCCGTCTCAGCGCACGGGGACGGTGCGCCGCGTTCGCCACGTCCCATGCAGGTTGCAGTGGGCGCGCACGGTCACGTCGACCGTCTCGGTGAGGACCAGGGAGAGGCGCACGATCGGGTAGGCGACACGCGGGCCGAGGTCGGCGACGAAGACGCGCTCGTCTCCGACCGCGACCTCCACCCACTCGATGTGATGCGCGGGCGCCATGCCGTGGGGGTCGACGCCGACCTGGGCCACGAAGTCGAAGGGGCGACCGGCTCGCGCCGCGCGCGGGAGCATCAGCACCGGCACGTGGCGGCGCTCCTCGGGCGAGAGGTCCTCGGGGTTCGCCGGCTCACGGCCGTCGAGCGGCCCCGTCGGGGACCAGCCCGGCCGCGTCTGCGCGCGAGCGATGGGCGCGAGCGCCAGGCTCGCCAGCCCCACGACGATGCTTCGGCGTCGCACGGGCGGAGCGTAGCAGGGCCACCGACGGGATCGGCGATGAGCGTTTCTCGACGGCCCGCGAGTGCTTATCATCCGCGCGTGGCGGCTCGCGTCGACGTGTGGGACCCGACCCCGGAGGGCGAGTGGATCGTCGAGAACCTCCGGCAGTCCTCGCTCGAGGTGCGCCAGGTCGATCTCGCCGACGTGCCGCTGACCCGCGCCGAGCTGGTGATCATGGCGGGCGACGTCCAGGGCTCGCTCGGGGCGCTCAAGCTCCTGCGAGACGAGGGCGAGCACGGCGACGTGCCGGTCGTGCTCGTCGGGGTCCCCGACGGGATGGCCCACACGGGCGACGGCCCGGGCTTCGGCGCCGAGGCCGTGTTCGCGCGGCCGGTCGAGTTCGCGCCGCTCCTCGCGCGCGTGTTCCGCCTCATCGAGTCCTCCGCGCGAGCCGAGGTGTCTCGGGTGCAGCTCCCCATCCCGGAGCGCACGATGGAGCTCTCGGATCCCGACGACCCCGACAGCTCGCAAGTCCTCTTGCGGCCGGCGGACCAGGAGCCGAGCGCGCCCTGGCGCCCGCGGGAGCCGACGATGCGCCTCGCCGGGAGCGCCGAGGTCAGCGAGGTCAGCGCCGAGGTGTCGAAGGTGACCGGCCGCACGCCGCGGTCCGAGCCGCCCTCGACCACGTCGTCGGGGCGTGGCCGCCTGCGCGACCCGCACCCGTCGTCGGGCAGCGTCCCCATCAGCTCCTACCCGGGCACCGGATCCGTCCCGGGCTCGGACCCCTCGTTCTCGCGCCCCGAGGTGGAGATCCCGCCGGAGCGCCGGACCACGCTCTCGCCCTGGCTCTCGGAGCTCTTCCTCGCGGCCGACCGCCGCGTGTTCCCGGACCGCCCGCCGATCGCGCTGCACCTCCCGGCCGCGGACCACCCGCCGGAGGAGCTGGTCCCGGCCGAGCTCTTCGAGGTGCCGTCGCTCCCCATCGACGAGCCGATGGTCGAGGACCCGATCGACGCGTTCACGTACGTGGGCGGGCCCGCCGTGCCGCCGCCGATCCAGAGCGGGACGTCCGAGGACGAGATCCCCACCGCCGAGCGCGAGCTCGGGAGCGCCCCGTCCTCGCTCGTCGTGCCGGTGCGGCGAATCCCGACGGTGCTCGAGGCCCCGCGCGTCGAGGTCACCACCCGCACGGAGCTGCCGCCGCTCGAGACGAGCGCGCGGGCCCGCGGCGGCGACTGGCCGGAGGACGACACGGTCCTGGGCCGCAGCACGCCGGGCGGCGATCGCCGCGGCTCGCTGGGCCCGGGCGGGGCGCTGCGCCTGCTGTGGCGCATCGCCGCGCTCGGCCTCGACACCATCTGCGAGCTCGAGCTGTCCGACGGCGCGGTCGTCCGCCTCACGTTCCTCGGCGGCACCCTGCGCGCGCTCGACGGGCCGATCGCGTCGACGGTCCTCGACGGGCTGCGACGCCGCGGACGGGCCACCGAGCGCCCGGCGGACGAGGCCGGCGCGGAGGCCGCCCTCCAGCGCCGCGTGGACGCGGGGCTCCTCGGCCGCTTCGAGCGCGATCGGCTGATGCGCGAGGCCCGGGAGCGCGCCCTCGTCCGCGTGGTCGGGTCCCCGCACGCCGAGTTCGTGCTGCGGCGCCTCGACGACACCCAGCCGGGCCGCGTGCTCGCGCGCGCCCGCATGATGCGGCGGCCGATCCGGGCCGCCCTCGTCGAGGTGTCGCGCGACGCCCTCGACGCGGCCCGGGTCGCCGAGCTCCTCGGCCCCGAGCCGCCTGGGCTCGCGCTCGGCCCGGAGCGCGAGGCGGCGCTCGCGCCGGCGGAGCTGACCTCCGAGCTCGTCGAGCTCCTCGTCCGGATGGACGGGCACCGCCTGGCGGACTTCCTCGCCGCCGCGCCGACCGAGCCGGGGCTCGCGGGCGTCCTCTACGCGCTCGTGGCGGGCGACGCGCTCGTCCTCACGGACCCGCCCGAGGCGCCGCTGCCGCAGGCCCGCGCCGCGGTCGTGGACCTCATCGAGGCGGCCGCCGCGCGCGCCGCGGACGCGAGCTACTTCGCGATCCTCGGCGTGGATCCCGACTCGGGGCGCGGCGAGCTCGAGCGCGCCCACCGCGATCGGCGGGCGGAGCTGGTGGCCGTCCCGCTCGAGGCGCTCGGGCTCGAGCACCTCGTCGAGGCGCGCGTCGAGGCGGTCGAGGCGCTCGACGAGGCCCTCCGCGTCTTGTCCGACGCGACGGTCCGACGGCGCTATGCTTTCGCAATCGCCCCGTTCTTGTCAGGATGAGGGTCCAGGACTAGGAACGACGCATGGCCATTCGAACGATCCTCCACTACCCCGACAAGCGCCTCCGCGATCCGGGCCGGCCCGTGACGGAGTTCGGGCCTGCGCTCGCCAAGCTCGTCGACGACATGGCCGAGACGATGTACGCGGCGCCCGGCGTCGGCCTCGCGGCCCCGCAGATCGGGGAGGCCAAGCGGGTCTTCATCGTCGACGTGGCGACCGGAGACGACGAGCCGTCGGACCTCCGCGTCTTCGTGAACCCCGAGATCATCGAGCGCGACGGGATTCAGCAGTGGGAAGAGGGCTGCCTCTCGTTCCCCGGGATCCACGAGGAGATCGAGCGCGCCGAGCGCGTGAAGGTCCGCGCGCAGGACGCGCACGGGAACGTCTTCGAGCTCGAGGCCGACGGGCTCCTCGCGGTTGCCATCCAGCACGAGAACGATCACCTCGACGGCAAGCTGATGCTCGATCACCTCGGGCTCATCCGCCGGCGCCTCGTCCACCGCTCGATGGTCAAGCGCTCCACGGTCGCCGCCGAATAGCCGCCGCCCACATGCGCGCGATCTTCTTCGGCACGCCCCAGCTCGCCGTGCCGAGCCTGGAGGCCCTGGCGTCCATCGCCGACGTCGCGCTCGTGGTCTGCCAGCCGGACCGACCGGCGGGCCGCGGTCTCAAGCTGCAGCCGCCGCCCGTGAAGGCGCGCGCGCTCGAGCTCGGCTTCGAGGTCGCGCAGCCCACGCGCGTGAAGACCCCCGACTTCGCCGCGTCGCTCCGCGCGGTCGAGGCCGACGTCGCCGTCGTCATCGCCTACGGGCGCATCCTGCCGCGCGCGGTCCTCGACGCCCCGCGGCGAGGCTGCGTCAACGTGCACGCCTCGTTGCTCCCCAAGTGGCGCGGCGCCGGCCCCATCCAGTGGGCGATCGTCAACGGGGACACCGAGACGGGCGTCTGCCTGATGCAGATGGACGAGGGGATGGACACGGGCCCCGTGCTCGCCTGCGCCTCGACCCCGATCGACCCCGACGAGACCGGCGGCGCGCTCGGGACGCGGCTCGCGCAGATGGGCGCGGACCTGATCGTGGCGGAGCTCCCGCGCTGGGTCGCGGGCGCGATCACGCCGACGCCCCAGGACCACGCGCGCGCCACGATGGCCCCGCTCATCGACAAGGAGGACGGCCGCATCGACTGGCGACGCCCCGCGCGCGCGGTGCACGACCGGGTCCGCGGCCTCCACCCGTGGCCCGGCGCGTTCACCACGCTCGGCGACACGACGCTCAAGGTCCACAGCACCCGCGTCGTCGAAGGCGGCGGCGCGCCGGGCGAGGTGCTCCGCGCGGACGCGAGCGGGATCGTGGTCGCGTGCGGCGAGGGCGCGGTGGCGATCCACGAGCTGCAGCTCGCCGGCAAGCGCCGGCTCGAGGCGGGCCCGTTCCTCGGGGGACACCCCATCGACGTGGGCGCGCGGATGGGGGAGCCATGAAGATCTATACGAAGGGCGGCGACGCCGGCGAGACCGGGCTGTTCGGCGGGACGCGGATCTCGAAGGCGTCCGCGCGCGTGAGCGCCTACGGCGAGGTCGACGAGCTCAACAGCACCCTCGGGGTGGTCCGCGCCACCGGCGTGCCCGACGACGTCGACGCGCTCCTCGCGGGCATCCAGTCCGAGCTCTTCGGGCTCGGCGCCGAGCTCGCGGCGCGGCCAGGGAAGAAGCTCGGGATCGCGCCGGTCGACGACGCGCAGGTCGAGGCGCTCGAGGCCGCGATCGATCGCGCGGAGGAGGAGCTCGAGCCGCTCGAGACGTTCATCCTGCCCGGCGGCGCGATGCCGGCCGCGCAGCTGCACGTCGCGCGCACGGTGTGCCGCCGCGCGGAGCGCGCGATCGTCGCGCTCGGCGAGGGCGAGGTGCGCGGCGAGGTGCTCCGCTACGTGAACCGGCTGAGCGATCTCCTCTTCGTCCTCGCGCGCCTGGTGAACCACCGCGTGGGCGTACCGGACGTCCCGTGGAAAGGCCGCAGTGAGGTCTCCACGTCTTGACCGACAGAGTGGCCAGCGCTACTTTGATGTCACGTTCCTCTGTTCGGATCGAGACGGTTCTGTGAAAAGAATCCCGTACAATCCTATTGCTCTTGGGGGCTTTAGCTCGCCCGCGGTGTGCAGGACCAGCATGCGACACTGGGAAGCCTAAAGCGGTCGATACCGGCCCCCACCTAAAGAGGACTGGGGTTCTTCCACACAACCTACGGCCACGATGGTACGAACGTCACGAGCCGGGGCACCGAATCAGGTGCTCCGGCTCTCCTAATTCAAACGCTCAATCCTTCGCTCAATCCTTGATCGGCGTCGCCTTCAGCGCGGCCTTCCCGTTCTTCGCATAAACGGTGAAACGCACCCTGCGGGCGCCGTGGCGCTTGACGATCTGATCGCGGTTCTTCTCGAGCGTGACCTTGAACTTGTCGAACGTGAGGCTCTCGGTGGGCTCGCCGCACTGCTGCTTCATCGCGACGAACTTCTCGAAGACCTCCTGGAAGTGGGCGGTCTCCTCGTCGTCGCCGTCGCCGGCGCTCTGCTTGAGGAGCTCCTGCGGGACGCGCGCGATCATGGTCGCCTCGTCCTCCTCGTCCTCGTCGTCGTCCTCCTCGGGAGGCGCCACGCCGAGGAGCGTGCTCTTGAGGCGCTTCTTGCTGCTCCCGCTCTTCGGGGGCGCGGGGACGGGGGCCGGCGGATCGTCCGCGAAGGGATCGGCCGGAGCCGCCGGGGCCTCGGGCTCGGGCTCGGGCGCCTTGGCGGCCGGGCGCGTCGGCGGACGCGGCGGCGTCGGGGGCCGCGGCGGGGGCGGCTTCGGGGCCGCCGGGCGAGGCGCCGCGGGCGCGCTGGCCGTCGCGGCCACGGGGGGCAAACCACCCGCCGGAGCGCCGAGGGGCGGGAGCCCGCCGGCCGGCTGGGACGACTGCGCCGGCGGCACGGACGGCAGATCGAGCGGGGCGTCGTCGCCGCCCGCGAAGCCGAAGAAGCCAGGCGTCGACGCGTCGTCGGTCGGGCCGAGGATCTCGTCGAGGTTGGCCGCGGGTCGACCTGGCGCGCCCGCGCCGGCGGCGACGGCCGCGTTGTCGAGCGCCTCGTTCACCGAGTTCGCGATCGTGCGGTAGCGGCCGCCGAAGTCCGTGATCGTCAGGCGGTTCTCGGGCGCCTCCTTCAAGGTGCCCGACGCGCGCTTGAGCTTGGAGAGGGGGCGGTCGCGCTCGACCCACACCCAGAACATCGCGATGAGGAAGAGCGCGAGACCGCCGCCGCCGAGCGGCAGCCAGGGCAGGCTCTTCCAGCGCTCGCCGCCCGCCTCGTCGAACACACGCCAGGGCTCCCCGAGCGTGCGGACCGGGCGACCGACCGAGTAGCCGACGTTCGCGAACCGCGCGCTGCCGGTCACGAGCGAGAACACGGCGAGGCCGCCGGAGCTGAGGTCGCGGGGCTCGGTGCGATCGCCGCTGACGAAGCGCTCGTCGGTGAGCACGTCGCCGAGCAGCGTGCCCATCTCCTCGCGGCGCGGCGCGCCCGCGGGCATGTAGCCGGCGAACATCGCGTCGCCCTGGAAGAAGCCGACGCTGGCGCCCCCGAGGCGCTGCGACAGCAGCTCGGCGAGGGTGTCGTCGTAGCGCTTGCCGTGGATGAGCGCGCCCACGTACTGGCCGGCCTCGACGACCGGTCGCGCCGCCATCCGGTAGACGCCGTCGTTGTAGATCCAGACGTCGTCGGAGAGGTAGCCGCCGAGCGCGCGCTGCACGAGCGGGAACTGGCCGAGCCCCGCGCCAGCGGGCGGGTTGGTCGGCGCGACCGCGGCGATGATCCAGCCCTCCGCGTCGACCGCGAAGAGGAGGTCGCCCGACATCTGGTCGAGCTGCGAGTTCAGCCGCTGCAGGTTCTGGCGGAGCCCCGTCGCGAGCTCCTCGTCCACGACGGCGGGATCGCGGCGGGCGCCCGCGCGGCGCAGCGCGGACCGGACGTCCCCGTTGGCGGCGATCGGCGCGATGGCGTCGAGGCGCGCGCGCGCGTCGAGCTTGAGCGTCTGCTCGACCTCGAAGCGATCGCGGACGAGGTCGTTGACCGCGGCGGTGCGGTAGTGGTCGTCGACGAGCGAGGCCGTGACGAGGGCGGCGGAGAGGCCGACGACGGCCGCCGCGGTGAGGAGCAGGTACCAGAAGCGTGAGAGGATCACGGCGCGTCTCCCGCGGGCGCCCCGCCGAGGGCGAAGGGCTCGATGGTGAGCTCGCGCTCCTCGACCACGACGCCCTCCTGCGTGTGCACGAGCTGCTCGCCGTGGAAGACCTTGAGCGTGTAGGTGCCGGGCGGGACGTTCGCGAAGTGGAAGCTGCCGTCGGTCTGGACCGTCGCCCGCGCGATGAGGTCGTCGATCACGTGGAGGTGGCCGCTCACGTGGGCGTAGAGGCGGTCGCCGATCACCCAGTGGCCCGCCGCCGCGAGGTCGACCGGGCGCATTCGGCCCGGCGCGATCGGCGTGTCCGACAGCGCCTCGAGGCCGTCGGCGTAGATGCGATGCGAGACCGGATCCGTGTTCTGGATCTCGATGTGGCCGCCCGTCCGCGCCACCATCGTCGTCGGCCAGAGGCCGCCGTTGGCGAGGCGGTAGGGGGGCTGATCGGGGGCGAGCTCGCCCGCCCCGGTCAGCACGACCGCGAGGTCGCGCCCCGCGTCGAAGCCGCGTGGGCGTGGCTCGAGGAAGCCGTTCCACTGGCTCCAGTAGTGGTCTCGGCGAGCGGTCTCGGGGTCTTCGGGCGGCGTGTGACCGAAGTCCGAGGGCACTCGGATACGTCCGCGGACGTCTACGGCCAGCGCCGTCGTGGCCGTCGCGAGCGCGAGGCCCAGGACGGTCAGCGAGAACACCACGCGGGAGGAGCGTTCGGTCGTCCTGTCCATGCGACGGTGCGAGGGTATCGAAGCGGCCGATCCCCGGTCAACGCTACAATCCCCGAATGAAGCCCGAAGAAGTCGACGGGATCCTCGCGGCGACCCTGGAGGATCACCACCTCTCGCGCGGCGAGAAGCACGCGCTCGAAGAGCTGCTGCGCTCCGACGAGGTCCGCCCCGAGGAGCTGGCCTTCTTCCGCCACCGCGCGTTCGCGCTGGCCCGCGAGCAGCTGCCGAGCCACGACGCGCGCCTCGTCCTGGACTGGCTGGAGGGGGTGAACAAGATCCTCGTGCCGCCGACGCCGAAGGCGCCCAGCCGCGCCGAGGTGCACTTCAGCCCAGGGCCCGACTGCCTCGAGGCGATCAAGCAACGGCTCGCCGAGGCGTCCCGATGCGTGGACATCTGCGTCTTCACGATCACCGACGATCGGGTCGCCACGGCCATCCTCGCGGCCCATCGCCGAGGGGTGAAGCTCCGCGTCGTGACCGACGACGACAAGGCCCACGACAAGGGCTCGGACGTCTTCGAGCTCGCCGACGCGGGGATCGAGGTGCGCGTCGACCAGTCCGAGCACCACATGCACCACAAGTTCGCGGTCTTCGATCGCTCGATCGTGGTGACCGGCAGCTACAACTGGACGCGCTCGGCGGCGCAGAGCAACGCCGAGAACATCCTCGTCAGCGACGACGGCCGCCTCGTGGCGCCCTACCAGCGCGTCTTCGACGAGATGTGGGCGAGCCTCGCGCCCCGGTGAGGGGCTACACGGGCGGGGGCGCGTAGTAGTCGACGACCTCGATCGGCTCGGGGGCGAGGCGGACCTCCACGTCGGTCCGGCTGCCGACGGGGTCGCCGCCGATCTGCATCGGGTGCGGCTCGTCGTAGTGGATCGCGATCGCGTCGCAGAGGAAGTCGTGGATCGTGTCGCTGCGATAGGTGCCGTCCCAGATCTGACGGATGTTCACCGCGACCTGGAGCGAGGAGATGTCGACCACGCGCAGGCTGAAGCGATCGTCGCGATCGTCGGCGAACGGGAAGATGCGCGCGCCGAAGCCCCAGTAGGGGATCGTGCTCATCGCGACCATGCGGGTCGGCCCTTCGAAGAGCACCTCGCCCGTCTGGATCGAGTGGACGGGCTCGCCGTCGCGGCCGACCCGGACGACGGGGGCGCCGAGGTTCACGATGCGGACGTTCGGGTGCGGTCGCAGCAGGTAAGCCGGCATGGTGCGGGTGAGCACCGCGGTGAGGTACGCCACGCCGCCCGCGCCGAACGGCCGCGTCAGCGGGTTGGACTGCATGCGCTCCTTGGTCGCGCGGTAGTCGTCGAGCGCGATCGCGTCGATGCCGAGCCCCGCGAACGGCGTCAGGACCCCCTCGACGTCGAGGAGCTGGAGCTTGCGGCTGCCGCCCTGCTGACGGAGGCGCCCGAGATCCGCGACCACGCCGCGGTGCCGCGGGTTCTGCGCGCCGAGCACCCACGCGAGCGCGTTGCCCGTCCCGAGGCGGAGCAGCCCGAACCGCGGCGGCTTCACCTCGCGGGCGCGCGCCTCGTGGGTGATCTTGGTGACCATCTGCACGAACGTTCCGTCGCCGCCGGCGGTGAGCACCGTCGGGTAGCCGCGGCGCACGATCGTGCTCGCGATCTCGTCGCCCTCGGGGAGGCTGCGGGAGACGAACAGGTCGCCCGCCTGCACGATCTGGTCGAGGACGTCGACGAGGTCGTCGGTGACCTGCTTCGCGTTGCCGTTCACCACCACCGCGACGCGGTCGGCGAACAGATCGCGGGGGGTCTCCGGATCGCGCGTCGAGTCCACGGGGCATCATCGCGGATCGCGGCGGCCCTGCGAAGGGAGTCGCGGTAGCGTATGCCCCCGGTGACTCGCTCCTCGCTCCGCGCCGCCCTCCTGGGCCTCACGCTCCTGACCGCGCCGGGTCTCGCGCACGCCGACCCGACGCCGGAGCCCGCCGCGCGCCGCGAGGTCCCCGACTACGACGGCCGCGAGGAGACGGGCCCCGACGCGATCGACGGGCTGCTGTGGATCCCGCGGGTCCTGACCTCGCCGCTCTACCTCGTGAGCGAGTACGTGATCCGGCGCCCGATCGGCTGGCTCATCACGGAGCTCGAGCGCACCGAGGCGCTGACCTACCTGCTCGGGCTGTTCACGTTCGGGGGCCGGCAGGATCTGATCGTCGTGCCGACCGCGTTCTTCGACTTCGGCTTCCAGCCCTCGGTGGGCCTGTTCGGGGCGTGGAACCAGGCGCTGTTCGAGGACAACCGCATCTCCGTCCACGCCGCGACCGGCGGGGAGGACTTCCTGATGCTGGCCGCCGCGGACACCGTCCGGCTCCCCGATCGGATGCAGCTCCGCTTGCGATTCAACGCCGTGCGCCGGCCGGATCAGCAGATCGGCGGGATCGGCTACGACGCCACCCAGGCCCGGGTCGCGCGGTACGGGATCGAGACCATCGAGGGCGGGATCCGCTTCGGCCTGCGGCCGTGGCCGGGGATCGAGCTCGACCACATGGTGGACTACAGGAGCGCCGGCTACGTCGAGGGGGCCTGGAACGAGGACCCGTCGGTGGGGCAGGTGGGGCGCGCGCTGCCCGCGTACGACACGGGCTACTCGTCGATCGCGGTGGGCACGCGGATGGTGATCGACTCACGCGCCGGCTGCGCCGGGGCGGGCGCCTCGAGCGGCTGGGACGTCGCGCAGTCCGTGGCGAGCCCGACGGGGGAGCTGCCCGACGGCCACTGCGAGCTGTCGAGCGGCGGCGTGCGCCTCGCGGTCGACGCCTCGGAGCGCTTCGGCTTCGGCGGGCTGCCGTCGTCGCAGTGGCTGCGCGTCGGCGGCGAGCTCGGCCTCGCCACGGACTTCCTCGGCCGAGGTCGCGTGCTCTCGCTGCGGGGTCGCGTCCACGTCATCGAGCCGCTCGGCGGGTCGCGCATCGTCCCGTTCACCGAGCTCTACACGCTCTCCGACGCGATGCGCGGCTTCCTGCCCGGCCGCGTCCTCGGCTCGAGCGTCGCGGTCGTCCACCTCGAGTACGCGTGGCCGCTCTGGGCGTTCCTCGACGGCGCCCTCCACTTCGCGGTGGGCAACGCGTTCGGCGACCGCTTCGCCGACTTCGACTTCGAGCGGCTGCGGATGTCGTTCGGGGTCCACATCGCGCCGCGCGTGGGCGGCGAGCACTTCTTCGAGCTCGGGGTCGCGTTCGGCACCGAGACGTTCGCGCGGGGCGGCGACGTGACGTCCGTCCGCTTCGTGATCGGGGGGAGGAACGCGCTGTGAGAAGGACCGTCGCGATCGCCCTGCTCCTCGCCGGCTGCGGCGCCCCCGCGCAGCGGTTCGCGCTGCGCCCGACGATGTGGATCGACGACGACCGGCGCGCGTTCGTCGGCCGGCCCGCGGAGCTCGAGACCCCCGCGCAGTGGGATCGGATCGATCACACCATCTTCCGCCCCCTCGCGGAGCTGTGGCTCTACGAGCGCGAGACCGAGGCGGTGAACGTGAACGCGCTCGACGAGGTCCCGAGCTCGAGCTGGTTCACGAACCGCATCGGCCTCACCCCGCTCCGACCCGAGCGCCTCGCGCGCGGCGCGTGCCGCGAGCTCGACACACCGCCCGGCCCCTACACCGTCACCCGCGCCAAGTCCTCGGGCACCAGCCCCGGCCTGTTCGTGCGGGACGCGTCGGGCGGCAACCACCTGATGAAGGTGGACTTCGATCTCCCCGAGCGCGGGACCGCCGCGGACTCGATCGCGACCCGCATCTTCTGGGGCGTCGGCTACGAGACCCCGTGCAACCGGGTGATCTTCATCCAGCCCGAGGACCTCGTCCTCGGCGACGGCGAGCACGCCCCGTCGCGCGAGGACGTCGAGGCGCTCCTGACCCAGGCGGTGCGCCTCGAGGACGGCCGCGTGCGGGTCAGCCTGAGCGAGCTGCTCCCCGGGACCCCGCTCGGCGGCTGGCTCTACTCGGGGATCCGCGAGGACGACGCGAACGACGTGGTCGCCCACGAACGGCGGCGCGAGGTCCGCGGCATGGTCGTGCTCAGCGCCTGGCTCAACCACATCGACGCCCGGGCCGAGAACAACCTCGACATGTGGGTGGAGGCCGACGGCGACCGCGGCTGGGTGCAACACTACGTGCTCGATGCAGGCGACTCGTTCGGCCAGATCTTCCCGCAGTCGCTGGTGATGAGCCAGTCGTTCGGCCTGTCCCACTACGTCGACTTCCAGCACATGCTCGAGGACTTCGTCACCCTGGGCATCGCCGAGCGGCCGTGGCTCGGCGCGCGGCGCGGCCCCGCCGGCGACGTCTTCGGCTTCTACGACCTCGAGCGCTTCGACCCGCACGAGTGGCGCAACGGCTACCCGAACCCCGCGTTCGAAGACGCGACCGAGCGGGACCGCGCGTGGATGGCGAGGATCATCGCGCGGTTCGAGCGCGCCCACCTCGAGGCCCTCGTGGCGACGGGCCGCTTCGAGCGCGAGCTCACCGCGACCGAGCTCGTGCGCATCCTCGAGGGCCGTCAGCAGCGCATCCTCGAGCGCTACCTCACCCGGCTCTCGCCGCTCACCTTCCCGCGCGTCATCGGCGATCGCCTCTGCTTGCGCGACGTCGCGCTCGAGTCCGGCCTGCGCCGCGAGCGGAGCTACACCGCCACCGCCCTGCCGGGCTGGCCCACCGAGCGACGGGTGCCCCTCGCGGCGGCGCGAGACGACAGTTCGGCTTGCGTCATGCTCCCCGCGGACCCCGACGAGGACTACTGGGCGATCGACGTCGTCGCCGCGACCCCCGGCCGCGAGACCACGGGCGCGGCCCGCGTGCACCTCTACGCCGTCGACGGCGGCTGGCGCGTGGTCGGCCTGGAGCGACTGGAGCCGTAGGCCCGCGCGGGCCACCGACGGAGCCCCGAGCAGACCCGACCGAACGCGAATCGAGGGCATTGGGAGTAGCCTCGGTCACGATGGCCACGAGAGGAGCCCACCCCGCCGTCGTCCTCGCGGTAGCGCTGTTGTCGAGCTCCGGCGCGAGAGCGCAGCAGCTCGAGCCCCCCTCGTCCCCGCGCTGGGCGTTCGAGGTGCCGTCCGGCCACGCCCTCGCGGTCTGGTCGCGCGACGCCGAGTACGACCTGCTCCGCGTCGAAGACCGTGCCGTCGCGGTCCATGTCGTCGAGACGCCCGTCCGAGGTGAGGTCGACGCGCTCGACGCCGCGTGGTGGCTCGATGAGGACCTCGGCCCGTCAGCGGGGAGGACGCTCGATCCGCGGTTGCGTTGCGACGCGCTCGACGAGGAGAGACGGGACGCCGGGGCGCCGCGCCTGCTCTGGGCTCGCTGCACGTTCGGTCACCGCGCGGCGCTTCAGCATGCCGATGGACGCTGGGCGCTCCTCGAGCTGGTGCGCGATGACGAAGAGGTGCGAGCGTTCGTGCGATCCGCCCGGCCTGTCGCTCGTGAGCGAGGTGGCCCGGTGAGCGACGGAACCATCGAGCTGAGCCCCGTCGATGGGCACGAGCTGTTCTTCGCGGGACGCGGCGCGAACGAGGGCCTCTCGTGGTTCACCGAGGTCGCGGCGCCCGGCGCGCGGGAGCTCGCCGTCACGGTGAGCGAGACCTGGTGGTCGCCCGACGCGATCCCGCGGGGCGACGACAAGCTGGTCGCCGCGAGGGTCACCCGGCGTGGCCGAGTGACCCACGATCCCTTGGACGTGAGGTTGGAGCTCGTCCTCGAGTGCCCGCAGGGGCAGACCCAGCTCGTCTCGATCGGCGGGAGCGCCGTCGCGAGCGCCGAGGCGCGGCTCCTTCGCATGCTCGCCGAGCTGCGCGTCGCGCCGGAGGCGGGCGTCGGGTGCACGCTCAGCCAGCCCAGCCGACCGAAGCCCGATCTGCCGCGCGCCCCCAGCCCTGGCTGCAACAGCGGTGGCGCTTCGCCAGCGGCGCTCCCCATCGCGGCGCTCGCCGTGGCGCTGTACTGCGTCGCGGGTCGTGGGAGGCGACGATGAGCATCCACTGGCTGATCGATCACGGAAGAGCGCCGACCCTCGTCCGCGGCGAGTGCTGCCTGCTCGTCACGGAGCGCGAGACCCACGAGCGGCTGATGGAGATCGTCCAGGAGCAGATCGGTTGGTGGAACCAGCAGCGTGAGGACGTACGCGTCTACGGGCGCGCATACCAGCTTCGGTTCCATCTCCGCGCTCGTCGGGCGACACGCCACGATCCCGTCCCGGGCCACGAGGATCCCATCTGGCGAGACCCCTTCGGCAACAGCGCTCGAGTCGACCCGGCGCTCCGGCGCTTCCACCGCTTCGATGGTGGAGTCGGCCTCGTGCTCGCAGGCGGTCGAGGTCACGCGGGCAACGGCATGGCCTCGCATCAAACGGGCACGGCGATCGTGAATTGGACGGATTTCGATGTGTGGAGCGACGGCCGCGGTGCTGGACAGTCGCTGGCGCTCGCGCACGAGGTCGGCCACGTCATCGGGCTCGGGCACACCTACGACGACGACAACGAAGCCAACCGGGAGACCGACATCGACCCTCCGGGGAGGGCGGCCCGCCGCATCCGCGTCGACCGAGACGGTCGCACGTTCCGGACACTCAGCCTGCCAGGCTGGGAGCGGAACATCATGGCGGACGTCGCCGGCGACCGGAACGCGGTGAACCTCGCGACGGGACAACGGACCTTCGTCCCAGGGCGTGCCTGGTTGGGGCAATACCTCGCGCATCGCCTCGTGCGCCGCGTGCTCGACGCGCGCAGCGCCGGAATCTCTTCGCGCTTCGGGATTCCGTACTCCTACAACGAGATCGGGAGGCCCCAGGTTCGGGGTCGCTGACTCTCCCGACGCCTAGGAGACCGCGAGGACGGTCAGTGGCCTCCGATAGGCCGAACGCCGAATCGCTTCGTCTGTCCCCCTCCTGTGCATCACCTGACGGCTCAGGTCGGCGTGCCACTGATCTCTGATCGCAGCCGCACCAAGAGCTCGACGTCCAGCGCGGCATAGGCTTCCTGCTCCGCCGACAGCGGCCTCCGCGTCCAATCGCTCGTTTGACATCCCTTGTCGACGACGAGGTCCAGCTCGCGCCGAACGACCGCCCTCAAGCTGTGCCCGGCCCCGAGCGTCCCACGCCGTTTCCGCGACACCACGAGCGTGTCGAGCACGTTCTCGATGCTGATCCCGAGCTTGCCGAGGACGGAGCGCTCGAACTGGGCGTTGTGGATCACCTTCTCGACCGCAGGCGACTCGAGCACGGCCTCGAGCGGGGCGAGGTCGCCGACCGTGAAGGGGTCGACGAGGTAGCTCGCCTCGGGCGTGCCGAGCTGGACGAGGCAGAGCTCCTGGTCGGTCAGGGTGGTCTCGACGTCGAGGGCGACGAAGGGCTCCGTCGCGAGGCGCTCGCAGAGGTCGGCGAGCTCTTCGGGGGTGCGGACCCAGACGATGGGCAGGCTGGGCTTCACGAACTCGACGCCGGTCGGCGGGGGCGGGAGCTCGGGGTCGAGGCCGAGGACGACGCGGGCGCTCCCGAGGTCGACGAGCTTCTCGACGAGCAGGTCTCGCGCGAGGTGGTCGGGGAGGCAGGGCTGGAACTTGGAGACGCGGCTCCTCGCGGTGTCGGGAGCGAAGCGGAGGGCGTCGGGCCAGCCGGGGCGATCCTCGTCGCGAAGGCGACGGATGGCGTCGCGGACGGCGACGAGGCTCTTGCCGGCCTCCTTGGTGAAGGTGACCGAGGTGTTGCGGCTGATGACGCGGCCGCCGAGGTCGCGCTCGAGGAGGCGGGCGAGGAGGACGTTCGCTCGGCCGCCGGCGAAGTTGTACCAGGTGATCTTCTCGCGGCCCTCGTCGACGAGGCCGTCGAGGGTGTCTTCGAGGAAGGCGTGCTGGGCGCGGGCGTGGTCGAGCTGCGCTCGGGCGCGGGTGGACCAGCTCGCGTCGTCGAGGTCGTCGCAGAGGAAGCGGCGCATGGCCTGACAGAGGTCGTAGCCGAGGTGCCTCGCGCCGCCGGACCAGCGGGGCGCCCTGCCCTGCTCGGCCGGTTTCACGGTGCAGCGGCCGCGGCGCCAGTCGATGTCGAGGACCTGCCACGCGCGGCCACCGAGGGTGAAGGTGCCGAGGTCGTCGCTCTCTTCGAGGACGGAGAGGAAGGTGGCCTCGACGCTTCCGACCTCGGTGTTGGCGTACTGAACGGTGATGCGGCGGGGGGACTCGAAGACGGCGTAGAGCGCGCGGAAGTTGGCGCGGCCGTAGAGGCGCTCGCCCTTCAGGCCGAGCCAGAGGCGGCCCTCCTGGTCGGTGAGGATGTCCTCGTGGAGCATGTGCTCGACGATCTCCTCACGCGCCTCGGCGGTGAGCTCGTCGTACGAGGTCGCGCCGTCGAGCCAGGGCCACCAGTCCTTCGGGGCGATGCCGCGGTGCTGGATCGCGAGCGAGAGGATCTGGTGCGCGAGGACGTGGCTCGCTCGGCGTGACGGGCTGACCGGCTCGACGAAGCCATCGCGGTAGAGCGCGACGAGCGCCATCGCCTGGATGAGGCGGTCCTGCTTGGTGCAGAGGAAGGTGCAGTTCGGGACGGTGCCTGCTCGCCGGCCGGTCCGGCCCATGCGCTGGAGGAAGCTGGCGACGCTGCTCGGGGCGTCGATCTGGAGGACGTGGTCGAGGTCGCCGACGTCGATGCCGAGCTCCATCGCGCTCGTCGAGACGATCACGCAGTCCTGGCCCTCGGCGAAGGCGCGCTCGGCGTCGGTCCGCGCGCTCACCGAGAGCGAGCCGTGGATGACGTAGGTGAGCACGCCGAGCTCGTCGAGGCGGCGGCCGAGCTCCTCGGTCTCGCGCCGCGAGTCGGTGAAGACGAGGCGCTTCTTGCCGGGGTGCAGCGCCCGGATGACCTTCGCGGCGTTGTCGAGCGAGGCGACGTAGTCGATCGTGATCTCGGGCGTGACGCGCTCGCCGCCCGGGTCGACGACGCGCGAGGCGCGCTCGGAGCTGCCCTGGACCCAGCGCAGGATCTCGACGGGGTTGCCGACCGTCGCCGACAGGCCGATGCGCTGGACGTCACGGCCGCTGTAGCGGGAGATGCGTTCGAGGAGCGACGCGAGGTGCGCGCCGCGGTCGTCGTCCGCGAACGCGTGGATCTCGTCGACGACCACCGCGCGCAGGCCCACGAAGAGCTCGCGCGTCGGGATCTTCTGGCTCATCAGCATCGCCTCGATGGACTCGGGCGTGATGAGCAGGATGTCCGCCGGGTCGCGCAGGAAGTCGACGCGCGCGCTCTCGCCGACGTCGCCGTGCCACTTGAAGGCGCGCCGCCCGAGCAGCCCCGCGTAGTAGGCGACGCGCCCCTCTTGGTTGTTGAGCAGCGCGCGGATCGGCGAGAGGTAGAGCACCGAGACCGGGCGCCAGTCCTCGTCGGTCATCTGCGAGAGCAGCGGGAAGAACGCCGCCTCGGTCTTGCCCCCCGCGGTCGGCGCGAGGACGACGCAGTTGTCCCCGTCGAGCACGGAGTCGATGGTCTGCTCCTGCACCTGCCGGAGCCCGGCAGTCCAACGGAGCGTGTTGACGATCTGGTACTGGAGGGCCCCGGTCAGCCGGTCGAACCCGCTCACCCGAGGCCCTCGTTCTCGGAGGTGAGGTCTTCGGGGTCGCTGAGATCCAGCGGGATGTCGTCGACCGAGGCGGCCAGCCCCGCGGCTGCGCGCTCCTCGAGGCTCAGCTCGGCCGCGTCGATGACGAGCTCGTAGTGGACCTTCGGGTCGAAGTCCGGGTGCTCGTCGACCTGATCGAGGAGACCCACCAGGCGCTTCAGGAAGATGCGCGGCGCGACGCCCACCTTGCCGCCGAGCTTGCCCGCGACGCCCTTGGCGAGCGCTTCGAGCACCTCGTCACCGACCTTGTCGGCGATGCGGTCCTCGGCGTCGGTCGGGTAGAGCCCGCGCACGCGCCGGCCGACCTCGAGGAGGCGCTCCTGGGAGAACGGCGAGAGTCGGATCTGGATCGCGCGCGCCGAGTCGAACTTCGGGTCCTTGGCGAAGTCGACGTGCAGGCGCTGCTCGAGCGGGGGCGAGCGACGCACGCCCTGCGGGCCGTCGAAGAACCCGGGCGTGCCCGTGATCAGGACGTAGAGCCCGGGGTACTGGCCGGCCGCGAGGTCGTCGATGAGCTGGCGGAGCGCGTTGAGGCTCTTCTCGCGGCTGTCGGCGCGGACGCGCTGAATGGTCTCCACCTCGTCGAGCACGAGGACCAGCCCCTTGCGGCCCGTCTGGCGCAGCACCTCGAGCAGTCCGCGGAAGAAGCCCCCCGCGCCGAAGTGGTCGAGCTCGCCCTTCAGCTTCGCCGCGCGCTTGATCTCGGCGCCGACGTTCGGCTGGCCCATCAGCCACGCGACGAGCCCTTCGGCGATGGCGTGGTCGCCGGTGAGCCGCGCGGTGTGCGCGGCCCTCAGCGCAGCCGCGAACTGCGGCTGGGTCGCGCTCACGGTGGCGAGCCGCTTCTCGAGGAGGTCCCCGACCGCGCGCGCGACCGCCTCCGCGTCGTTCGCGTCGACGGCGCCCGAGCCGAGCACCTCGTCCTCGAGCTGATAGAACCACTTGTCGATCAGCGACCGGAAGGCGCCCTCGCCCCACTCGCGCGTCTGCAGCGACTCGATGGCGCGTCGGTAGATGGTCTCCATGCGGTGGAGCGGCGTCTCCGTCTCGGAGATCTGCACGAGCGCGGTCGCGAACCCGCGGTCGCGCGCGCGGTGCTCGAGCCATCGCGCGAAAAACGTCTTGCCGGTCCCGTACTCACCGCGGACAGCCTTGAACTTCCCGCGCCCCGCGCCGGCCGCGTCGAGCTCCTCGTCGATGGCCTTCTCGAAGCGGTCGAGCCCGACCGCGAAGAGCTCGAGGCCGCGCCGCGGGACGGCGCCGTTGCGGAGGGCGTCGATGATCTCGCGTCGCTTCAGGGGGCTGGCCGTGCTCACCGCTTCACCTCGAAGAGCTGCTCGAGCTTCTCCACGTCGAGCCGCACCTGCTTGCCTGCGGGATCGAACCAGAGGACCTGGTAGCTGTCGACGTTCAAGAACCCTTGGAGGTCCGACACGAGGCCCGGCACGCGGTAGGCGATCTCGCCCATCGCCGCGGCGAAGGCCTGCGAGGTCGCGGCGCCGCGCTGGGCCGAGAGGAACTCGACGGCGCGCAGGACTCGCTCTTGATCGGCGCGGGTCTTCGCCAGCGACGTGAAGAGCTTCGAGCGCGCGAGCGGATGATCGAACACGTCGCGCGCCGCGGTCGTCGACGGCTTGGGCGCAGGCACCGGCGGCTCCTCGGGCGCGGCGACGGCCAGCAGCTCGAGCTGGTTGTCGGGCTTCTTCGGGGTGCGCGGTCGCTTCGGCTCCGGCGACACGACCGGCGCGGCGGTCCGCACGCGCAGCAGCCACCAGTCGGGCACGTGGGCGCCGACGACGCGCTGCGCCGCGTCGTCCTCGGTGTTCGTGGCCGAGCCGATGAGCAGGCACGGCGCGACGACCTCGGCCAGGCTGGCGCCGCCGTGCTCGCCAGCGTTCGGCTGGCTGCCGTAGCGCTGGCGGTCCGTGGCGAGGAGGACCACGGCCTCCTTGCCCTTGGGCGCCCAGACGCCTTCGCCGGCGATCTTCACCTCGCCCTCGGCCAGGCTGTCCGTCGCGCCATCCCAGGTGCGCCAGCGGCCACCCGCATCGCCGATGCGCTGGAGGAGGTCGGTCGGAACGTGGCCGTGGTCGCTCGCGAGGAGCACCGCCCTCCCCGCTCGCTGGGCGGCGTCGAACAGGTCCCCGAGCGGGCGGATCGAGTCGACGCTCCACCGCGGGTGCTGCTGCGGGTCGCGCTTGAGGGACGCGTCGATCGCGTTGACGACCACGCCGACGACGCGCCGCCGGGTGTCGCCGACGAGCGTGAGCGCTTCCTCGGTGACCGCGCCGCCCGCGGTCGATCCCTCGGCGCGGAGCAGGAGGCGCGGCGCCATCTCGCCGAGGTCCCGGAGCGCACGGTGCGCCTCGAAGCGGTCGGGGTCCTTGCTCGTGGCGGTCTTCTCACTGGCCGCGACGGGCTTGCCGGCGAAGAACGCAGCGCGGCTCACCTCGGTGATCGTCGGCAGCGTGGCGAGCACGGCCGGCACCGGGCCCGAGCCGACGCGCCCCTCGGCCGAGCCGTGCCAGGCGAGCGGGCCCCAGGCCATCGCGCGCTCACCGAGCCCCTGCAGGAGCTCGACCGCTTGCGCCCAGGCCATGCCGTCCATGAGGAGCACGAGCAGGCGGCGGTCGTCGTCGGCCCGCAGGAACGGCGCGGCGATGCGCTCGAGCGCGCGATCGATCGGGACGACCTCGCTCGACGGACGCTTCGCCTCGACCCAGGCGACGAGCCCGTGCGCGAAGCGGCGGTCGAGCGCGAGCCGCAGCTCGTCGGCGGCGGCGACCACGGCGTTGACGCCGCGCCCGAAGTCGTCCGATGCGGACCCGCGCGCGAAGTGACGCGCCCAGTCGATGTAGCCGCCCTCGGCCGCGTACCAGGTCGCGAGCGCGACGGCGTCGGCGTGGGGTGCGGCGTGCCCCTCGGTGCGCCGGTCGGTCCGCGCGACGAGCCACGCGCAGAGCCGGACCGCCATGTGCGCGCGCTTCACCGTCGTGGTCTCGCGCTCCTCCGGGAAGAGGTCGTGCGAGGCGAGCTGGTCGAGCGCCTCGCTCGCAGCCTCGAGCGCCTCGGCGGTCGGCGCCTTCGCGCAGCGCGAGAGGTCGCGACCGAGGGCGTCGAGGCGCGCCCGCCACGCGCTCGGGAGCCGACGGTGGCCGGCCAGCGCGTCGCGCACCGCGGGCTCGTCGATCCGAGCGTCGGCGCTCGCGAGGATCCGCTGCCGATCGTGCGCCCCGGCGCGCCGGCCGAGGTGCGACAGGGCGCCGCTCACCGCGCTCCCGAGGGCGACGGCCACGCGCGAGGCCGCGTCGACGTTGGGGAGCTCGAGCTCCTGCACGAGCTTCTGCCGAAGCCACACCTTCGCCGCGTCTTCCATCGCCTCGAAGTCCTCGCAGAGGACCGCCAGGCTCAAGCACGCGGCACCGACGCCCCGCGACCAGGCGCGCCAGACCGCCGGCGCCGCGGGACCGACCCGACGCAGCAGGAAGCTGTCGAGCGCCTCCGACAGGCCCAAGGCGCCCGGCGCGGCGAGAACCGCGGCGAGCTCGCCGCCCCGACCATCGGTGGCGGCCCAGCCGAGCAGCGTGTCGAGCGCTAGCCCGCCCGGCGCGTCCACGCCGAAGCGGGCAGTGAGCCAGGCCTCCCACATGGCGGCTTCGGTGAGGCGACCGCCGGGCGACGCGAAGGACGCGCCCGGCGTGGCGGTGAGGAGGTACTGCGCCAGCGGAGACACGCGCGCGGCGCTCTCGACCTCGGCCACCCCGAACATCCGCGCGAGCCGGGCCGCGCTGCCGACGCGGAGCACCTTGCCGCCGCGCGCGAAGCGGCCGGCGAGGTCCATCGGGATCTCCGTGCTCCACGGCACGAGGAAAGCGGCACGGGCGTCGGCCTCGGCGAACTGCCGGAGCTGGTCGCGGAGGTCGAGCTCGCTCTGGACCGGCACGACCTGGAAGCGGCCGCCGTTCGCGACGTCGATGGTGGCCTCGTCGCCGGTCCCGAAGAAGGCGAAGAGGTGATGCCGGCGCCGCTGCGCGTAGTGCTTCTCGAGCTGCGCCCGGATGTCCTGGCTCGAGAGCTGCGGCAGGTCGCTCATCACGACTTCTTCGTCACCCTGACCTCGAGCGAGCCGACGAGGTGGGCGTCGTCGCCGTGCTTCTCGAGGGCGGATCGGATCTCGTCGACGAGCGCGTCGAGCCGAGCCCGCGCATCAGCGCCGCGCGCGTCCAAGCGCCCCGCCGATACGACCGCCTCACGCTTCGTCGGCACTCCCTCCGAGACGACGGGCGGGTTCAGGAGCGCCTGCGCCCGGTTCGCCAGCGCCCGCAGGTCTGCGAGCGGCCCGTTGAGCTCGTCCCGCCGGAGCACCGCGTCGACCTGGTCCAGCACCTCGTCGGCCCCCGTGAGCTCCGCCCTGCGACGCTCGAGCTGGGCGAACGGCCCGAAGACGAGATCGTTCCCGAGGAGCTCCCCTGCGTTCGCTGCCTGCGGGAGCTGTCGTGCGAGAGCCGACGGGCTCGTCAGCGGCTCGAACCCCGCGAGCGCCTCGACCAGCGCGCGCCCGCTCAGCCCCTCGAGCGTCTCCACGAGCGCCCGCGCCGACTGCGCCGTGGCCAGCCGCGCCGCATCGGTGGGAACGCCGCGCTCGCCCAGCCGCCGCTCCAGCACCTTTGGCAGCCCTCGCGCCGGGCCCACCAGCGGGCCGAGCTTGTCGAGCACCCCCTGCTCGAAGCGCTTCAGGTTGTCGCCGTGCAAGGCCCGGCTCCCGAGCGCGACCGCGAAGAGCGTCCCGCCGAGCCCGAGCGCCTGGTTCCACACCTTCAGCTCCGGCAGGTCGGGCTTGTCGAGCTCGACCTCGTCCGGCATCGGCCGCTTCGGGTCTGGCGCGTAGGCCTTACCGTGCAGCACGAAGGTCCGCGCCTCAGCCCGCGCGTAGCAGCACACGACGAGGTCCTCTGCGATCGACTGGAGCCCCATCGATCCCGTCTCATCGATCCAGCGCCGCACTTGGCCCACCGTGGGCCGCTCACTGCCCTCGCGGTTGCGGGCCTGCTCGATGCGCTGGAGCGTCCCGTCCGGCATGAGCAGGACCGCGTTCTCGATCGCGCGCACGAGCCCGAGCTCGCCGAGCGTCCCGCGCATGTCCGCCACGAGCGCCCGGTCGGCGCCGATGCGCTTGTCGTCCGAGTCGACGAGCTGCCCGAACTTCTCGACGAGCGTCCCCACCAGCCGCGTCGTGAGCTGCCGCTCGAGCTTCGGGTGCCGCGGGTAGCGCGCGTCGAGGAGCGCGTCGATGGTCGCCCCGAGCGCGTCGCCGAGGCTCGCCGCCACCCGCATCACGAGCTGCGCGCCCGGCTTCAGCAGGCGGACGTGCTGCTCCACCGACGCCGAAGGGTCGACGTCCGCGGCGCGGTCGTTCCGCAGCCCGTAGGCCTGATCGATCGCCTGCTGCACCCGCGCCCGCTTCTGGTTGCGCAGGTTGTCGAGGTCGAGCTCGGCCCGCTCGCGGTCCTCGGCGCGCAGGTGCGCGAGGTACTTCCGCTTGCTCTCGCGCGTCTCGAGGATGTGCTCGAGCACCACGAGGTCGCCGAGCAGGTCGTTCACGTCCTTCGAGAAGAAGCTCGGCAGCCACACCGCGGTCCACGAGCCGTGGCCCTGCTCCTCGTAGTCCTGGAGGACCTGCTCGTCGTCGTTGGGCCCGTAGCCCGGCTCGTCGAACGGGTAGTCGACGATGATCTGGTAGTCGAGCTCGCTCGGGCAGCCGAGCTGGTCGCTGCCCATCTTCCGCACATTCCCGAACCGGATGCGGCCCCGACGCCGGGTGTTGCGCCAGACGTGGCCGTGCTCCTTGTTCAGGTCCGCGACCTGCTTGACGTCCATCGCGTCGAAGAGCAGGTCACGCACGATGCGTTGACGCGCCCCCGGCACGTCGCGGTCGCGCGCCGAGTCGAGGATCGGCTTGAGGCTCACCCCTTCGAGCCGGACGCTGACCAATGGATCGTCCTGCTGAATCCCGACGCGGATCTGCCCGACGGCCGCGGCCCAGTCCTTGAGCCGCTGGAGCGCCAGGCTCGCCTCGCCGTCCGGGATCTGCGAGCGCAGCGACCCGTGGTTGAGCTGCACCAGCCGCCGCACCGTCAGGTCCTCGAGCGAGCTCACCTTCGGCACGAGCGACGCGATGAGGAGCGTCTTCGCGAGCCGGTTGTCGGCCCGGCACGCGCGCTCGGGGCAGTTCGAGCACCCGATGCGCACGGGATGGTCGTCGCGCATCCGCTGGCACTTCGCGGGGTCGTCGGTCTTCTTGGCCGCGCGGATGAGGTCGAGGAGCTCATGCTCGTAGAGCTGCTTGGCCGCCTCGAAGCGCGCGCGCATCACCCCGTCGGCCGCCTCCTCGCCACCCGCGAGGACGTCGAAGAGGTCGCCCACGCCCATCACCTGCCCGACCTCGAGGTCGTCCATGTGATAGACGAGCAGCTCGACGAGCAGCTTGATCGCGGTGCGCTGCCGCTGGAGCGAGTGGCTCAGCGCGACCAGCGCCTCCACGAGCGCCGGGCTGAACGGGTAGAGCTTGCGGAAGGCCTCGGGCGTCTCGTTCGCGACGAGCGTGTCCCACGAGCCGGCGGCCTTCTTTCGGAGCTGCACGAAGGCCTCGTCGAAGGTCTTCCGCGCGGCCTCGTCCTTCGGCCGCAGGATCCGCTTCTCGACGATGGCGGGGAGGTTCTTGTCCTCGAGCTCGATGGTGTCGAAGCGCCCCTCCCAGTGCTTGAGCGAGTCGCGCAGCCGCACGCTCTCGGCGCCCGCGAACTCCTCGCCCACCATGTCCGCGAGGTTCCGCTGCCGCGCGATGAAGCTGATGATCGGGATGGCGCGTTGATGGAGCTCCTGCGCCTCCACCAGCTTCACCATCTTCTGCACCTCGTTGTGCAGCCACGCGTGCTCGGCCGCCCGGTGGGCGAGCCAGAGGATCAGCTCGTCGAGGAAGAGCACGACCCCGTCGTAGCCGAGCTCCTTCGCGTGCCGCGTCATCACGACCAGCCCGTGGTCGAAGTCGACGTAGCGCCCCTGGTCGTCCGCCGACTTGAACCACGACGACGCCAGCGCCGAGAACAGCGCCTCGCGCACCTTCGCGTCGGTGCTCTCCACCGCGGCCTCGAACCGCGCCCGGTCCCACCGGTCCGCGTCGGCCAGCTCGCCCCACCCGTCGTCGTCGGCCCCGCCCGCGCCCTCGTTCATCGGCGCGAAGAACTGCTCGTCGCCGAGCTTCTCGAGCAGCCGCGCCGCGTCGTCGAAGAGCTCCTCGTCCGCGAAGAGCCCCGGCAGCACCGAGTCCGGGTGCGCCTCCCGCACGAACGCCACGTAGGTCCCGAAGACGGCCGACTCGACGTTCTTCTTGCCGACCATGTGGAAGTGCAGCTCGAGCAGCCGCTTCTTCCCCACGAACCCGTGCTTCTCGCGCAGCTCGTGCAGCTCCGGCTTGCCCCAGGCCGCCGCGTGCCCCCGGAGCAGCAGCGAGAGCAACGCCATGAAGTGCGACTTGCCCGAGCCGAAGCTCCCGTGCAGGTACGCCGCTTGGCTGCGGCCGTCCCGCAGCGCGCTCCCGACCAGGCCGAGCGCCCGGTCGAAGGACTGCTTCAGCAGGTCCGTGACGACGAACGTCTCGGCGGTCCGCTCCGCGTGCGCGACGGCGTCGTCGATCTTCTCGACGAAGTCGCCCTTCCGGACCGTCTCCGGGAGGTCGAGGAGGTCTTTGACGAGCGGGGTGGTGCCCACAGGGTGTTCGTACCACAGGCTCGGACGCGTCCGGCGGCAGGACTTTCCGACGTCCAACCATGTACCCTCACGCCGCAGGGCCAAACATGGACCAAGTCCTGAGGGGACTGTCGTGGAACTCGAGATGCTGCAGCGCTTCTGTTCGTTGCTCGACGACGAGCTCGCCCGGCGCAACAACGACCTGTCAGTGCTGGGCGCGGGGGGCTCGTTCGAGCAGTGGCTCGCGTTTCGAGGCTCGGCTCCTACTCGAGCGCAGCCGCGATGAGCTTGGTCTTCCCGATGCCTGGTGGACCGCCAACGAGTGCCGCGAGGTCGACCTTGGTTTGGGAGACACGGCAGGACATCGAAATCCCCCACGGCGCCGTCGAGCTGAAGCTCGTACACAACAACAAGAACTGGGAGTCGCAGGTCAATGCTGCATGGCGGGACCTCTTCCCAACGCTGAGGTCGAAGAAGGAGCTCCTGCGTCCTGGTTTGCCGTGCGCGCTCCTCGGGGTCCTCGGCAAGAACTACCAGGAAGACCTCGGAGCCGCATACCCGCAGCGCAAGGCGGACAAGGATCTTTTCGGATGGCAGTCAGACCTCTGGGCATACGCTCTCCCGCTCGAAGGCCACTACGCGGGCAGACTGCGCGAGGCATGGTCAGGCCGACGACACCCGATCGAAGAGCGCTCGCCGAACCCGGCAGACAGCAATTTCTTCCAGTTGTACCTGCTCGTTCGTGGCGACAGTTAGCCGCTCTTGACCGCCCACGAGGCGCGACCGAGAATCGAATCGCGTCGTTTCAAGGGGGGAGCATGTCGCAGTCGTTCCGGTGGGCCGTCCGCGAGACCTCGCTTCTGTGTGTATGCTTCTTTGCCTCCGCAGCCACAGTCGGCTGCACGGAGAGCGGCGTAGGTTTCACCTCCCAGGTCGAGGCCCACGACCAGCGGCCGCAAGTTGAGCAAACACGTGGACGATTGTCGCCCGGAGACCACGTTAGGCGCTTACGGGAGACGTTTGGCTCACACGCCCGTGCCATCGTGGCCGCCGAGTCGAGCGTAGCGTCAGATCCCGAGGCCCTCATCCTCCGGCGCGCGGATCGTCCGCAGAGTTCCACCCGATCGGCGGAACGGATCCCCAACGGGCCGACGCCCACGCTGGACGAGGAACTGAGGCTCCGCTCAGACGCCCGCCATGGTCTCGAGATGCGCCTCGGGGGGAGCACGACGCTCCGCGTCGTCGAGGAGAGCGCTACCGGGTCGTCCACCCAGGTCCGAGGCGCGCTGAGCTATCAGCACGAGGGAGGGCAGAGCTACTGGGTCCCTGGTGCGCACCGCGGATTCGAGGAATGGTTAGAGCTGGCCCCGGGAGTGGCGCAGGCTGGCGAAGTGGTCGCACGCTGGCGAGTCGAGGGGCATCGCCTCCGCGAAGTTCCCGAGACCGGCGGCGTCCATGTGTTGGATAGTCGGGCCCAGCCGGTGGCTTACGTGACCGCGCCAGCGGCGTGGACGTCGAGCGGCCGGACCGTGCAGCCGGAGCTTCGCGTGGAGGATGGTGCGATCGTCCTCCGGGTCGATGCGGGTGGGGAGGCCGTTCTCGTCGATCCGGCTTGGGTACTTGTCGGCAGCATGAACGCTCAGCACTTTTCCACTCCGCCACTTCGGATGAGTGCGGTTGCTCTTCCCGACGGCAGAGTGCTAGTTGCAGGCGGGCTCGACCCTACTTGGTTCAGCCGAGTAGCGGAGGTCTTCGACAGCATCACTGGGACGTGGTCCCTGACAGGATCAATGAACTCCGGCCGCGATGGCCACGTCGCGATCGTGCTCCCGGATGGGCGCGTTCTGGTGGCCGGAGGCTACGGGGACACAGATCTCGACTCCACGTGTGAGATCTTTGATCCGGCCTTGGGAAGCTGGGTACCGAGCAGCCCAATGACAGCGCGCCGTAGCGAGGGGCATGCCGCTTCGCTGCTTCACGATGGGCGCGTTCTGGTCACCGGTGGAGCTGACTATCACTCAGGCGGGTACCTGGCCTCGGCCGAGCTCTGCGACCCTGGTAGCGGCACGTGGAGTGGCACCGAGAACATGTCTGTGGAACGGCGGCTCCACACGGCCACGGTGCTGCCGGATGGCCGCATCCTCGTGGTCGGTGGAATGAACGCCACCACCGTGGGCCTCGCGTCTGCCGAGATCTACGACCCGTCCACGGGCTCTTGGCGCCCGACCGGGTCGTTGTCGAAGGGTCGCTTCGGCCATAGCGCCACTCTGCTACACGACGGTAGAGTACTGGTTTCGGGCGGCAGCGAGGGCGACCTTCCTTCCGGATCCAATGGTGTCCTTGCTAGCACGGAGGTCTTCGACCCCATCAGCGGTGCTTGGAGTGCGACGAGCGAGATGGACAATGGTCGTGTGGCCCACGCGGCAGTCGTTCTGAACGACGGTCGCGTACTCGTCGCCCTCGGATTGCCTCGTGCAGTAGCACAGGATGGCGCCATCGTGTCACAGGACCTGTGGCTCTCGTCTACAGGCGAGCGGGGTCAAATGTCAGAAGTTTACGACGCGACGACGGACCGATGGGAGGCAGCCGGCTTCATCCCGCTGGGCAGTGCCGACGCGAGCTTTGGTGTGCTCATCGGGGATCAGGTACATTTCGGGCGTTCATCCAGTTCAATAACCTGGCAACCGCAGGTTTGTGGGGATGGCATCGTCCAGAGTGGCGAGGAGTGCGACGACGGTAACGGCGAATCCTACCTGCGCTGGCCCGACATTCCCGAGCCTCCCACGTTCAGGGTCGGTTGTTGCAGCCCAGAGTGCCAATTCTACCCCACAGGCAGCGGATGCGACTCGCCCGGAAGCGAGTGGGGCGGTGCCTGCGACGAAGTGGGCCAATGCGTCCCCATCGTGGTGGAGGACTATGATGCCGGTCCGCCTGCCTCGGGTCCCCGCGTCCCGGGCATATGTGCTGCGGGTCCGGGCGTCAGACCTGCCCCCTTTGGTGTGCTGCTTCTGGGTGTGGTGTGGGCCGCACGACGGCGACGACGAGCGTATCGCTGCCGGCGAACGTGACCTGCGACGGGCGAGCTCGGCGTGCCCCCCGTCGGCGCAATCAGGCGCGACACCTCAGTTTCCAGGCAAGCCTCGAACCCGCAACCACTGGAGCGCATGCTTCGAGACACGCTCGATGTGGGTGCTCGTCACGATCACTCGCGCATTGAGGTGGGGTTTGAGACGCTTCCGAACCTCCGTCGCCAGCACGGACGCCGCTGCGACGTCAGCCCGGTCCTCCTCGATCCAGAGGACGACGAGCGGCTTGCGGTCGCGGTCGTTCACGAAAGGGTCGACCAGCCGTTCGAAATCGGGGATCGAGAGTCCACGCTCGCAGGCCCAGACGAGTCCGGCGAGGGTGTCGCGCACCTTCTCCGCGACCTCCTGGGCGAGGTCGAGCGAGCGAATCCGATCGGCGTTCTCGATGCGGTGGCCGCGGAAGTCCTTGAGCTCGATGTAGACCCCACCCTCGCCGTCCACGTCGGCGACGACGTCTACGGCCTTGGTGCCCTGAAGCTGTCGCACGCCCAAGACGAAAGCCGGATCGTCGTCCCACTTCAGACCTCGGGTCCCCTCGATCTCGAGCCTGAGCGCCCCCTCGTCGAAGGTCAGCGTCACGCGTCCAGCCCGCGAACGCGATCGTAGTGCAGCAGAAACTCCCTTCGGATCAGGTTCTCGCTCAGGTCGTCCAGGCTGTCGGCCTGCTCCACCTCGACGCCGAGCTCACCCTCGGCCCGAGTGAAGGAGAAGAAGCGAGTCGGAGTCGGATCGTCGTCGTCTTCCGCGAGCAGGTTCAGGGTCTCCGACACGAGGTAGTCGTGCGTGGCGACGAAGACCTGGATGCCCTGCTTGGCCAAGCGCGCGAGGACCCTGGCCATGACCACGGCGAGCTGGGGGTTCAGGTTCGCCTCCGGCTCGTCCCAGAACAGTACCCCGCGCTCGCGCAGCTCGTTGTTGGCGAGGAGCCGCACGACGCTGGCGATCTTGCGAAAGCCCTCCGAGACCAGGTGCGCCTCGATCTTGCCGGCTGGTGACTTGACGTAGAAGCGGTCACCCTCGAGCAGCACCTTGCCACCGAGCACGGCCTCGAGCTCCTTCAGGATGGCGTTGATCGCGGCCGGTTTCGGCCCGCGCGCGCCGGTCGCGGAGAGCGAGACGGCGAGGTCGAAGTACGTCTCGTCGAACGAGAGCTCGCGGTTCTGATAGGCCGCGATGAACCCCTCGTAGAGCGAGAGCGCCTCGCGGGAAGGCAGGAAAATGCAGGACGGAGGCTCCTTCATCGACTTCTTGGTGACCTTCACCGCCGAGCTCGCGGTCGTGATCGTCCAGACGATCTCCTTCCCCCAGTCGTCGGCCACGGCGATGCGCGCGGTTCGTTGTCCGACGCGCCGGTGGCCAAGGCGGCCGACCACGAAATCGTCCGGCCGAAACGTCCGCGCCACCTTCTCCTTCAGCCGCGACGACAGCTCCAGTGGTGACTGGTCCGCCGCGGCTCGCAGGGTGGCGTAGATCGCCTTCATCGCGTGCGTCTTCCCGGTGGCGTTCGCCCCGAGGAAGACGTTGACGCCTTCCGCGAATTCCATCTCGACCTGCCGAAAGGCCGTGAAATCCTTGAGGACTAGCGAGGTGATCGGCACGCGTGGGACGGTATCACGGAGATCCGCGCGGGGTGGAACGCTCGACGAACGGGGATCGTGGGTGGTTCTCGCGCACTCATCGCCGGCGCCCCTTCTTCTCCGCTGGTCGCCAAGCCCGCAGATCGTCTCGCGTGAGCCCGTGCTCGCGGAGTTCCTGGTCGAGGAAGGCGTCGTAGGCCTCGAAGACGGTCTGGTCGAAGTCGGGGCTGGGCTCGTCGTGCCACTGCTTCAGCCAGGGGAGGAGCTCGAGGACGCCGACGAGCATCGGGGTGAGTCGGTCCTTGGTCCAGCCCTCGCGGGTCTTGCGGTCCTGGTAGAGCGCGACGAGGGCCTGGGCGCGCTGGGCGTGGTCCCAGCCGGCCCAGCCGTAGACGGGCTCGCCGTCCTCGTCGGACTCGCAGCCGGGGTAGGAGATGAAGCGCTCCTTCGGGACGTCGAGCTTGCCGCGGAGGCGCCAGTAGGTGGCGGAGCGGAAGTCCTTCTGGGCGTACTTCGGGGGGACGGGGACCGCTCCCACCTTCTCGCCGGCGTCCTCGCGGCGCTGGAGGTCCCAGGTGCGCTCCCAGGCGGCGCGCTTGTCGAGGCCGGCGTCGGTGTAGCGGTGGGCGGCGAGATAGGGGACGGCGTCGGCGGCGATGAGATCGGAGAGCTCCGTCCCATCCACCTGGGTGCCATGCACGGGACCCGTGCCCCGAAGACGGTTGGAGATCGGTTCCCGGCTCTCCGCCAGCCCGGCCTCGACTCCGTCGAGCAGGTCCCGGCGGGCTCTCAGTCCGTCCAGCTCATCTCGCGTCGGAGGCACGGTCCACCGGCGCTTGTTCTCGGGACGCTCGAGGAGGTCGAGCAGCTTGCTCGACGCGATGGCGCGAAGCCGGGCCTCCGAGATCGGTGAGCGAGAAGCCGCCGCCGGCCGGCGGTATCGGTTCCGCTTGAACCACGCCGTCGTGGGCGTCGTCTCGACCAGTCGGTGCTCGAACGCTCGGCTTCCGGCTGCGAGCTTCGTGTCGTCGAGCGTGAGGAGCGGCTCGTCGTCGATCAGGCCAAAGAGTCGATACACGGTCCAGTCCAGCGTCTCCTGGAGCATGACCATCCGGTCGAAGTCGGTGGTGATGTCGAGCTCGGAGAGCGTCCGGCCCAGGGTCGCCAGACCCTTCCAACCCTCCGGGAGGGGAACCGCGCCGACCTTCGTGCCGTCGAACTCGAACCGACTCTCCCACTCCTCGTCCTGGATGCCGCGGCCGATGCCGCTCCCGCCCTTGGGAAAGCAGACTTGCTTCATCCAGAAGCAGGCGATGGAGCTGTTGAGGTAGGCGAGCAGCGCCAGGTGGTCGTCCTCGGTCGCCGTCTCGGGGAGCTTGATGATCGGCGCGGTGCGGTTGAAGACCTTGCCGCCGCGGTCGAGGACGAAGTGGTTGTGCGTCGCGACGAAGGGGAAGGTGATAGAGGTCGGCGGCCGGAGTTTCTCGCGCCCAACGTGTCGGTACTCGAACCACGCGTGCCCGGCCTCGAGCTGCGTCTTCCCGAACATCAGGCGTTGCGTCAGACGAGTTCGATACGGCCAGAGAAAGCGGAGAACGGCGGGGTCGGCCGCCGCCACCCAGCCCTTGTCGTAGGGAAAGAGCACATGAGTGCTCTCGTCGCAGGACCAATCGCGCACCGCCTCGCCGAAGCCGAAGGGGCGCGCTGGAAGACTGTGGCGCTCGAAGTGCTGACGCGGCGCGACGTAGACGTCGTCCTCGCCTGTGATCGCCATGAATCCGATCGACACGACCCGGTCCCCGAGCGTGGCTTCCGCGCGCTCCTCCAGGAGCGTCTTGAGCTCGACCGCCCCACCGCCCGCGAGGCTCCACGGGTGCGCACCAAGACCCGCTCGGTCGACGCGCGCGACCGAGATGTAGTCGTCCTCGAACCCGACGTCGTCCCAGTGCCCCGCGACCGACGACCACACGAGCCCGCGCGCGGGTTCCGCGGGCGTCGTCGGCTCGCCGCGCTTGGCGAGGACGGCGAGGACCTCCTCGCTCGCGGGCGGCTGGTGCGCGCCGAAGAGCAGCACAGTCGGCGTGCCGTGCCCCGGGATGTACGCGCCGCTCGTGTTGACGATGAGGTCGAGGTCGACGGTGCGGAGGTACTCCTCGATGAGCTTCTTGCCGAACTCGCGCTTCATGAACGAGTTGGCGGTGATCTGGCCGGTGCGCCCGCCTCGACGCGCGAGCTGGAAGAAGCGCTCGCAGAAGGGGACCGAGAGCGAGTACTTGCCCGAGGCGCTGGCGTAGAGCGCGCGATAGCGGTCACGGAGCTTCGCGTCCTTGACCGTGATGTACGGCGGGTTCCCGACCACCGCGGCGTACTCGCGATGCAGGACCGCCCTCGCCTCCTTCTCGTCCTCGAAGTCGAAGGCGCGCCGCTCCCACGCCGCCGCCTCGACGCCGTCCTGGTGAAAGAGCGCGCGCTGGCCGTGCTGGGGGTTGTAGAGGAGCGAGTCGGCGACCGCGACGTGCAAGGGCAATTGCGGGGCGTCGGCCAGGCGCTCGAAGCCGCCCTTGTCGAGGAACGACAGCGTCAGCCGGAACTTCGCGATCGCGACGGCGTAGGGGTTGATGTCGGCGCCGTAGACCTTGTCGAGGGCCTCGAGCGCGGCCTGGCGCTCGGTCAGCGCGGGCTTGGCGGCGCGGACGTGCGCGAAGAAGCGGTCGAAGGCGCCGAGGAGGAAGTGGCCGCTCCCGCAGGTGGGGTCGCAGAGGTCGGCGTCGTCGAGGCCGAACTTCTCGATGGCGGGCTCGAGGGTGCGGTCGAGGATGAACTGCTCGATGAAGTCCGGGGTCTGGAGCAGCGCGTAGCGCTTGCGGACGTTCTCGTTGAGGTCCTGGTAGAGGTCGCCGAGGAAGCGGGTGTCCGGCTGGCCGAAGCGCAGCGCGGGCGCCTCGTCGCCGCCAGTGCGGAAGAAGGCGAGGAGCGCGCGCGCGCCCTCGGCCGAGGGGGCGAGCATCCACACCGGGTCGTGGCCGTCGAAGAGGCCGGCCGCGGCAGGGAGGCGCGTCATCTCGCGGAAGGTGGTCAGGAGGTACTCGCGCTCCGAGAGCGACGGCGCGAGCTGCAGGAAGGTCCGCTGCGCGTCCATCGCGCCGGGGCCGGCGATGCGGCGCTGGGCGAGGAGCCCGCGGTCCTCGAGGGTGCGGACGAAGACGCACGAGAGGATCCAGGCCGCCGCGACCTGCTCGACGAAGCGGCGCTGCCAGCTCGCGAAGTCGTCGGCCGTGCGGTCGCTCTCCCGCTCGTCCTTGTGGCGCGCCTTCAGCGCCCGGGTGATCGCGGGGCTCGCCTTGGCGCGCGCGAGGAGGTCCTTCTCGAGGTCCTTGCGGACCGGCTGGAGCGAGGCGACGAGGAGCGCGGCGTCGATGGGGGCGCGCGCGTCGGGCTCGGGCGGCAGGTCCGCGAGGGTTCGCTTCTTGGCTTTCTTCGCTCGGGCCATCGGTACCTCAGGCCGCCTCGCTCTCGTCCAGGGGGACGAAGGCGCGCGGGACGCGCAGGGCGTGGACGCTCAGGACGCCCGGCATGGGGTGGCGGTCCTGGATGCGCGGGACGCCGCCGTAGTCGTGGCAGGGGACGAGGAGGAAGATGGCCTCGGCGTCGTCCTCGGCGACGCGGGCGAGGAGCCCCTCGGTGAGGTCGGTCAGGCCGTAGCGGGCGAGGAGGCCGGGGTTCGTGAGGAGGAGCGGCTCGGTGTTCGCGCCGCGCAGGTCGGCGAGGACGCGCTGCTCGGCCATGCGCATGAGCGAGACGAGCCTTGCCCAGGCCTTGCCGCCGCGGCCCTCGCGGTCGGCGGCGTGGACGACCTCGGGGGCGATGCGCTTGTCGCGCATGACGCCGCGCATCGCGTCGAGGAGCAGGTCGTCGAGCGGGCGGGCCGGGACGCCGAGCTTCGCGGCGAGCGCCTCGGCGGCCTCGAAGGCGTAGGCGGGGTTCACCGCGACGGCGCGGAAGGCGCGCTGCTCGACGGCGACCTTGAGCGCGCGCTCGAAGCGCTCGAGGTCGAGGTCCACGTCGACGTCGGGCGCGGGGTGGCGCGAGACGACGACGCGCGAGCCGTAGCTCGTGCCGAGCGCGGTGTTGCCCGCTCCGTCGCCGGGGCGGCGGTAGCGCTTGGCCTCGTCGTCCCAGGTCAGCGGCACCTTCGCGAGGAGCTCGTCGAGCGCGGGGGGCTTCGGGAGCGGCGCGGCGGCCGGGTAGCGGGCGGCGACCTTCTGGGCGACCTCGTCCACGGTGAGGCCGTCGCCTCGGCGCCCGCCGCGCGCGGCCGCAGTGAGGAGCGTCGAGCAGAGCTCGACGGCGCGCTCGGGCGGGAGGCCCCGCGGGTAGATCTCGAGGAGCGCCGAGCACGCCGCGGTCTCGCTCGCCGCGGCGGCCCACTCGGTGAGCTGCGCGGGCGGCGCGGCCTCGAGCGGGGAGCCACGGGCCACGCGCTCGAGCTCGCGCTGCGCCTCGCCCGGGGTGACGAGGACGTCGCGCCGCGCGAGCGCGTCCGCGGCCTGGCCGAGCTTGCGGAGGCCCTGCACGTAGTCCTGCGAGGCGAGGAGCCACGGCTCGCCGCCGCCGAGGCGGGGCGCGCGCACGCCGTCGAGGTCCTCCTTCTGCACCTCGGCGACCACGCGAAGGAGCGCGGCCGCGCGGGCCCGGCTCAGCGCCC
This sequence comes from Sandaracinaceae bacterium, assembly GCA_020633195.1. GTDB lineage: Bacteria > Myxococcota_A > Polyangia > Polyangiales > Sandaracinaceae > JACKEC01. The sequence goes on from JACKEC010000030.1 coordinate 62,510, forward strand.
GCGGCGCGGTCGGGTCGTGGGCGACCTTGCCGAGCACGGTGTCGGCGGCGCGCGAGAGCGGGACGGCGCCGCCCGCGCGGTCGAGGATCGCGGAGGCGAGGTCCTCGAGCTCGCCGAGCGCCTCGTGCTCGAGCCACGCCTCGCGGAGCGCGCCGACCGCGAGGTAGACGGTCGCGGTGGTCTTGCCGGTGTGCTTGGCCACCTCGCGCGCGGTGACGTCGAGCCGGCCTTCGAAGGGCGGCGCGAGCCCGAAGAGCGCGCGGACGTGGCCGGCGCGCTTCGACTTCTTCGGGAAGAGCTCGTCGACGAGCGCCTCGACGGTGCGGGGGCCCGCGGCGTCGGGCCGCGCGGCGTGGCGCTCGAGGGCGGCGAGGACCGCGTCGACCTTCACCTCGGCGCGGCTCGCGAGCGCCTCGACGTGATCGCGGGGCGCGCGCGCGACCGCGGCGAGCGTGGCGAGGCCGGCGTCGGCGAGGGCCCGGGCGAGGGGCGCGTCGAGGCCCGCGGCGGTGACGAGCGCGTCGTCGCCGGACCAGCCGGGGGCGAGCACGGGGCCGGCGCTGGCTTCGACGCCGGCGAGCGACGCCCAGCGCTCGCGGAAGGCGAGGATCGCGCGGGCGACCTTGGCGCCGACGCCGCGGACCGCGCTGATGCGGTTCTCGGGCAGCGCGAGGAGGTCGCGCGCGACGAGGAGCCCCGCGCGGTCGAGGCCGTTGCGGGCCCGGAACGAGAGCGGGAGCGCCATCACGGGCGTGTCGGGGCCGATCGCGCGGACCTCGTCGTCGGTGAGCTCCTCGTCGGGCGGCGGCGGCGTCGTGACGGGTCCGGTCGGCGTCGGCTCGACGACCGCGGGCGCCTCGAGCGCGTCGTACCAGGCCCGGCGCATGTCCGCGGCGGACGCGAAGCGGCGCTCGACGTCGCGGTGGAGCGCGCGCTCGAAGAAGGCGACGAGCCGGTCGCGCACCGCGGCGTCGAAGCGCTCGGCCGAGAGCGTCAGCGGCGCGTGCGGGTCGAGCGCGGCGGCGTAGCCCGGGCGCGCGCCGGTCAGCATCTCGTGCAGCGTGACGGCGGCGCTCCAGCGATCCGCGGCCGCGTCCCAGGCGCCGCGCGAGACGAGGAAGGGGTCGCGGTAGGCGCTCGTGCCGACGGCGACCTCGGTGCGCGGCGAGTGCGAGAGCGAGAAGTCGAAGAGCGTGAGGTGGTGCGCGGTCTTGCCCGCGGTCCCGACGCCGAGGTTCGCGGGCTTGATGTCGCGGTGGGTGACCTGGACGTCCGGGTCCTCGAGGTGCTCGAGCGCCGAGAGCAGGTCGTCGCCGTAGCGGCTCGCGAAGTCGAGGGAGACCGTGCCCTCCTCGTCGAGGTGGCGCCGCAGCGTCGCGCTGCCCGCGAGGCCGAGCAGCAGGCAGGTGCGGCCGGCGATGGTCCGCACGTCGTGGAGCGGCACGATGCGCGGGTGGCGCAGGCGACCGAGCACCTCGGCCTCGGCGCGGAGCCGGTCGTCGTGCTCGGGCTCGAGGCTCACCTTGAGGGCGAGGTCGCGCCCGTCGGACTCGCGCGTCACCTGCAGCACGCGCGCGGTCGCGCCCTGGCCGAGGACGCGGTCGACGAGGAGGTCGCCGCCCACGATGTCGGTCGGGCGCGCGGTCAGCGGATCGAGCTCGGTCGGCGACTCCTCGGGCGCCGGCGCGGTGAGGCGCTCGAAGAGGAAGGCGAGCCACTCGTCGGCGTCGTCGATGCGGTTCGACGGCACCGCCGCCGTCGCGAACTCGATGGCCTCGGCCACCGCGCTCGAGACGTGCTTGTCGACCACGCGCGGGTCGAGCGCCTGATGGTCCGCGAGCTTCTGGTAGAGGTCGACCAGGTCCTCGGCGGGCGGCCGCTGCGTGAAGAGGTAGTAGGCGACCGCGCCGAGCGAGAACATGTCGGCGCAGGCGCTGGCCGGCGCCCCCTCGCGCGCCTCGGGCGCCTGGTAGAGCAGCGTCGGGCTCGTCGCGAGCGCGGACGCGTGGCTCGTCGCGTCGACGTCCTGGCCGCGCCCGAGCTGGAAGCTCGCGAGCCGCACCTCGACGCCCGCGCTCCCGTCGAGCGGGCGCCGCACGAGGACCGCGTCGGGGCTCAAGCCGCCGTGGAACACCTCGCGCCGGTGGCAGTAGGCGAGCGCGCGGGCCGCCTGCTCGAGGATCGCGAGCTGGTCCTCGAAGGTCACCGTCTGGCTGCGCAGGAACGCCGGCAGCGGCTGCCCGCCCTCGAAGGCGTCGAGGAGCACCGTCGGCCCGAGCGGCGCGTCCGGCACGTAGCCCGCCCACGACAGCACGTTCGGGTGCTCGCGAACGTCGTAGAGCAGCGCCGACTCGCGATCCGCTGCGCGGCGGAGCTGCTGCCGCCGCTCGACCGACGTCTGCTCGGGCACGAGGTAGGTTCGCGCGCGGGCCACCAGCTTCTCGTTCGCGCGATGGACCGCGCGCCGGTCTTGGTAGCCCGGCCCCTCGCCGGTCAGCTCGCGCAGCTCGTACTCGCCCGCGAGCACCTTGCCCTTGCGGGCGCGGATCCCGAGCTTGTCGAGCGCCCGCGTCAGCGCCTCGATCTGCGGTTTGGAGACGCGACGGTTCGGCCGACTGGATGCGCCCGGGAAGTAGTTTCGAAGCAGCGCGTCGCGCAGCTCGTTCCGCGTGACCACGCCGATGCGACCGTCGGCACGGAGGTCGTTCTGCAGCTCGTCACTGCTCAGGAAAACCAGCGCCTGGATGTACGGCAGGTCGTCCGGGTTGCGTACGAACTGCCGCAGCCGCGACTTCAGGATCTTCGCCTTCAGGTTCGCGAGCCGGTACGGCGGCTCGACCCAGACCTTGCGCCCTCCCCCGTCCGGCGGCTGCCACCACCAGTCGGTCGCGTCGCCCGACATCCGCCCCGGGTGCGCCTTGAGCTCGAGCAGGTAGAGGGCCCCGTAGCCGAGGACCAGCATGTCGACCTCGAGCAGCCGCCCCGTCGACGGGTCGGGCAGCTCGAAGAGCGCCCACGCGCGATACGGCTCGCTGTCCGGCAGCGCGTCGCGGACGAACGCGATCCCCTCCTCCTCGTGCGGATACGGCGTCTCGCCGACGCGGGTCAGGCGCGAGGGGCTCAGCGGCACGTCAGGCTCCCGCGAGGCTCTTGGCGTGCGCCGCGTCTTCGGGAGAGGCGTCCGGCGAGATGATCGGGGAGCGACCTCGGAGGGAGGTCGTAGGCGTCTCGTTGGCCGCCAGGATCGAGACCCGCTTCGTCGCGTTCAGCGCCGCGCCCACGAAGCCCGCGAGCTGCCGGTGGGCTGGAGCCGAGGCCACCACCGCGACCTGGTCCGCCCAGTCCAGCTCGGCCCGACCCTCGAAGGCCTGCGCCAGCGCGGCGAAGGCGCTCGGACCTGCGACGACCAGCCGGCTCGAGGCCGTGATGGCCGGCGGGTCGAAGGGAGCGAGCTGGGTGCGCCAGGGCGCCGCCACCTGCGCGAGCGCGGCCCCGAGGTTCTCGGGCGCGGGCGTCGCCAGCGCGTCCCGCCAGAGCTCCGCACCGCGCACGGAATCGAGCGGCGACCAGTCCTGCCCGAACGCGTCGTCCTCGGCCCCGTCGAGCGCGAAGACGCCCCGCGCCCCGAGCGAGCCCGGCCACTGCGCGTCCGCGTCGCGTACCAGAAGCTCGATGCGGTCGACGTCTGCGAGGTGGCCGTGGAACGACGCCCAGAGCAGGTCCGCGTCGGCGCCGAACCGCCGGTTCGTGGGGGCGCGATGCTCCACGTACCGCAGCGCGGCGAGCGCGGACTCGTAGTAGGCGTGGACCCCCTCCATGAGGGATCGGAAGTACCACGGGGTAGGCGCCGGTGTCTGCGTCGTCTCGCAGCTCGCGTCGCGAGACCCCGACGAGCCTCAGATCCCGAAGCGCTCGGCCAGGCCGCGTGTGAAGACGACGTGCTCGGTGGTGCCGCCGCGGGGGACGAAGAAGTGGCGGCAGGCGACGCGGGCGTAGATCGCGGACGCGGCGGCGCCGGTCATGCCGACGCCGACGCCGAGGACGCAGAGGCCGATCGAGGGCTCGGCGAGGGTGGCGAGGCCGCCGAGGATCGCGAAGGGGCCGAGGATGCCGAAGAGCATGACCTCACGGATGGTGTTCAGGATGCTCAGGCGGTAGAGGATGATGCCGCGGCGGGTGAAGGTCTCGGCGAGCTGGCCCGCGCGGTACACGGCCACGTGGTCGCCCATGAACGCGAGGGCGGTCTTGCTGCGGCGGCGCCACACCTCGAAGCCGCCGAAGACGAGGAGGCCCGCGAGGCAGCCCGCCGGCAGGTAGAGGTCGGGCAGGCCCTGGTTCATGCCGTGGGTCGCGAGGCCGACGAGCGAGCCGAGCAGGCCGAGGAGGCCGCCGAGCGCGAGCGAGAGGGGGGTGAAGCCGAAGGTCTCGACGGCGACGGCGTGGGCCGGGACCTGATCGAGCGAGGCGGGGAAGCCGAAGTGAGGCGAGCTCGGTTGCACGAAGGGAGGATACGACGGGGCGCCGTCGCCCCTCCCTCGTCGACACGCGTGCGCCATCGACCGAGAGCGTCTTGGCTCCCTCTCGCGCTCTTCGCGCGAAATTCCCGTGTGCCTCAGCCGGCGTCGGGAGGCAGCCGCGCGCAGATGCGCCCGACGAAGGCGATGTCGATGCACTGCGGCAGCGGGCCGGTGCAGTCGGCCTCGGTCGCGCACTCGTCGGAGCAGTAGAAGGTGACGCCGTCGGGGCCCTCGACGCAGACGGAGCTCGCGCAGTCGTTGCCGCTGGTGCAGGTGTCGACGCCGTTCTGGCCGGTGCCGCGCGGGCCGGTGGCGCACGCGCAGCCGGTGGTCTCGTCGCACTCGCAGCGCTGGGCGGCGGCGCACTCGCGGTTGAAGCTGCACAGGGCGCCGTCGGCGGCGTCGCTCGAGGGGACCGCGGCGTCGACGGGAGCGGCGGCGTCGACGCCGTCGCCGGCGTCGGTCGAGCCGGCGTCGATCGGGCCGCCGGTGCCGGCGTCCATGCCCGCGTCGATGGGGCCGCCGGCGTCGCGGCCGCAGTCCTGGCAGACGGCCGCGTCGGTCCCGGCCGGATCCGAGTCACACGCGACGGCGAAGAAGAGGAAGAGGCCCGCGAGGGCGATTCGAAGCGTCATGCGGGCGACGTTACCCGAGGCGCTCAGGGGAAGCCCACAATGGGGTTGAAGTGGGTCGGATCCGGCGCGGGGCTCATCCCGAGCTCGAGCTCGCCATTGCTGCCGGCGCACAGGATCGTGTCCGACATCCCTGCGCGGCGCTGCAGCAGGCACGCGTGCGACTGGCCGACCTCCGCCTCGAAGGTCGACATCGCGTCCACGAGGATCGGCGTCGGGGTCGCCTGCGCGCCCGACATCGCCGGACCGAGGCCGAGGAGCCCGCTCGTGTTCGCGCCCCACCCGTAGACGCCGTGGCCGTCGGCGGTGACCGCGATCACGCTGCCGCCCTCGGCGGAGAGCCGGCCGATCGCGGGGATCGCGACCGCCGTCGGGGTCTCGACGTCGGGGCCGCCGATCGTGCCGTTGCCGGTGTGGCCGTCGCTGTTGCTGCCCCAGCAGAAGACGGCGCCGGCGTCGTCGAGGGCGCACGCGAAGTCGGAGCCAGCGACGACCTGCACGATGCGCGAGAGCCCCGGGATGGCGGTCGGGACGCTGACCTCCGGGCTCGCGACCATCGCGCACTCGGCGTCGTCGTTGGTGCCGAAGCACCAGACGCTGCCGTCGTCGAGCGCGATCAAGGTGAAGCCCGACGTGGCGCTGTAGCCGACGGCGACCGAGCGCGGGACGCGCCCGAACGGCAGGCCCTCGACGGCCGAGAGGAGGATGCTGTCGCCACCCGAGCGGCCGAGCTGGCCGTGCCGGTTGCGCCCGGAGCAGTGGACCGCGGTCGCCGTCCGCACGCACAGGTGGCTGGCGTTCTGCTGCAGATCGAGGATGGGCTCGGAGGCGCCGATGAACACCAGCGGCACAGGCGTGGGCGTCGTGCCCGAGCCCGCCACGGTCCCGAAGCGCGCGAAGCTGTTGTGGCCCCAGCACATCGCCTGACCGTCCGTCGCGTCGACCGCGCACGTCGCCCCCCAGCCCGCCTGGAGGAGGCTCGCGTTGGTGATGTCGATCACCGGCTCGGGCGTCGCGCGGGACGCGGCGCTCGCGGTGCCGTCGCCGAGCTGGCCCCTGTCGTCGCGGCCCCAGCAGTAGGGGACCCCGGTGTCGAGGAGCGCGCAGGTGTGATCCGATCCGACGGTCACGCGGAGCACGCCCGGGGGCGGGCCCGCGTCGACGCCGGCGTCGCTGCCCGCGTCGAGGCCGCCGTCGAACCCGCCGTCGAGGCCCGCGTCGAATCCGCCGTCGAAGCCCGCGTCGCCGGGGCCCGCGTCGTCCACCGGGCCGCCGTCGAAGCCCGCGTCGCCGGGCCCCGCGTCGATCTCGACGCGACCGGCGTCGTCGAAGATGGGGAGCGGGGTCGTGCAGCCGAGGGCGAGGAGCAGCGAGAGGAAAGGCAAGCGGATCACGGCGCCGATCTTACCCCTCGTCGAGCCGGTCGCGGATCCCATAAGCCTTGATCTTGTAGACGAGGGTCCGGACGGGCATCCGCAGCAGCTGCGCGGCCTTCGTCTGGTTCCCCTCGGCGCGCTCGAGGGCGTCGAGGATGAGCTTCGTCTCGTACGTCTTCACGCGGTCCTTGAAGTCCGCGTCGCCCTCGTCCTCGGGCTCCGGCTCGGGGCTCAGCGCCGGGCGCGACCGCACGCGGTCGGGCAGATCGGCGACGCCGATCCGCGGCGCCGTGCACACCACGACCGCGCGGTCGAGCACGTTGCGCAGCTCGCGCACGTTCCCCGGCCACGCGTGCTCGCGCAGGAGCTGGCGGGCCTCGTCGTCGATCTCGCGCACGCGCGAGCCGGTCTCTCGGCTCGCCTGATCGAGGAAGCGATCGATGAGGGGATCGATCTCCTCGCGGCGCTCCCGCAGCGGCGGGATCCGGATCGTCATCGGGTTGAGGCGGAAGAGGAGGTCCTCGCGGAACGAGCCCTCCTCGACCATCGCCTCGAGGTCACGGTGGGTCGCGACGACGACGCGGACGTCGAGCGGGATCTCCGTCTGGCCGCCGAGGCGCGTGACCCGCTTGCTCTCGAGGATGCGCAGCAACGCGACTTGCGATGCCGCGGACAGCTCGGCGACCTCGTCGAGGAAGAGCGTCCCGCCGTCCGCCTGCTCGAAGAGGCCAGGGGTCGTGCGCTCGGCGCCGGTGAACGCGCCCTTCTCGTGCCCGAAGAGCAGCGCCTCGAGGAGGTTCGCGGGCATCGCGCCGCAGTTGACGGTCTTGAGCGGGCCCTCGGCGCGAGGGCCGCGGGTGTGGATCGCGCGGGCGACGACCTCCTTGCCGGAGCCCGTCTCGCCCATGACCATCACGGGGATCTTGGCTTGCGCGACGCGGTCGACGAGCTCGCTGAGGGACACCATGCTCGCGCTCACGAAGAGCGGCGCGTCGGTCGACGCGGGGCCGTCGTTCTGCTCCACGACCACGCGCTGCCGGGCGTTGGCGCGCCGCGCGAGCGAGCGCGCCGCGTCGATGAGCTCCTCGGCGCTCGCGCCGTCGACGGCGACCCCGGCGACGAGGGTGGGGTCGTCGGCGACGAGCTGCGTGGCGACGGCGGTGGCGCGGGTGCGGTCGGTCTCGGGCAGCACCACGAGCGCGGAGCTCGACCCGTAGAGCGCGAGCCGGTCGACGGGGCGCAGGCGCTCGCGCACGCGCGGGATCCAGACGCTGACGTGCCCGTCGTCCGGCTCGAGGCAGCGGATCATCAGCACCGCCACGCCGCGCAGGAACGTGCGCGCGCGGATCACCTCGTCGCCGATGCGCTCGAAGAGCCGCGGGTAGGACTCGATGCCGCTGACCAGCCCCGCGCGATCGGCGGTGCGGTTCACGGAGACGGTCACCGACCCCAGCGTGACCGCGTCACCGGGGTGCAGGGTCGCCGGGGCGTCGAGGCGGACGCCGCGGAAGTAGGTGCCGTTGGTCGAGTCGAGGTCCTCGACGACGACGCCCTCGTCGCTGCGGCTGAAGCGGGCGTGGCGACGGGACAGGTTCGCGTCGTCGACGATCAGCTCCGAGGGCGCCGAGCGGCCGAGGACGAGCGAGTCGCCGGCCTCGAGGGGCACCACCTCGGCGCGCTCGCCGTGATAGACGATGAGGCTCGTCCGCGCCGGGCCGCCACCGCGAGGTGCGCGGAGCGAGTCCTGGTTCTGGGTCGTCTCGTCCTGGGCCCCCACAGGGGCGTGATGGTGGGTCCGGGCCCGAGAGGACGCAAGCCCCGCCTCGCGCGCCTCTACTCGACGGGGTCCTGCCCCAGCCCGAGCTCGCGCAGCACCTGGAACAGCAGCTTGTAGCGGCGCCCCGGGGCGCCCGCCTCGGCCTCGCGACGCGCCGCGCGCGCGGCCTGGCCGAGGCGCTGTCGATCGAGGTCGGGGTGCGCCTCGCAGAGCGCCTCGATCGCGGCCTCCCCGCCCTCCATGAGCTCGCGCCGCAGCCGCTCGAGGCGGTGGACGGTGTTCTGCGAGATGCCGTTGACGGCGTCCTCGATCCGCTGGTCGAGCGCGTCGAGATCGAGCTCGCGCAGGTAGCCGGCCACCCGCCGCCGCTGGCGCGTGAGCGCGCTCCCCGACTCGAGGGTGGAGAGCATGCGCACGTCCGCCTCGAGCTCTTCACCGAGCTCGAGGCTCACGAGGACGCGAAGCGGCAGCCCGGCGAGCCGGTTGCCGAGCGCCTCGAGCCGCGACTGCAGCCCCTTGCGCTCGACGCGCTTCTTGGTGCGCGAGTCCCCGACGAGCTCCTCGTGCTCGGGAACGTTCGTGTCGACCATCCGCCGTCGCTTCGCCATCGGTCGTTTCTGACCCGAGCGACGGCGGATGCAAAGCGGATCAGGCGTCCTGCAGCGTCAGCGTCTGGATGTAGCGGCGCTTGCCGAGCTTCACGCCAGCGTGACGGAGCAGCGCGTAGGCCGTCGTGACGTGGAAGAAGAAGTTCGGCATCGCCATCTCGGTCAGGTAGTCGCCCGCGAGCATGACCTTGCCCGGGGGCAGGAAGGACAGCTTCACGACGCGCTCGCCCGCGCCCTCGAAGTCGTCCGGGCCGAAGCCCTCGAGGTACTCGATCACCGACCGCAGCCGGGCGCGCAGCTCCTCGAGCGTCGTCTCGGTGTCCGGGTGCGACGGCGCCTCCTTGCCGGCGAGCCGCGCGAACGCGAACTTCGCGGCGTCGGTCGCGGCCTGCACCTGGAACGTGAACGGGTGCATGTCCGCGTGGAGGCGGAGCGTGAGCAGCACGTTCGGGTCGAACTCGCGATCGCCGGCGTAGGCGACGGCGTCGTCGATCCAGGTGTCGAGGTTCTTCAGCATCGCCAGCATCTGGCGGCAGGTCGAGTAGTGCGACATGGCCGGCACTGTGGAGCCGGCCGAGGGCCCGTCAAGCGGACGTCAGAAGCGGCCGCGCGCGCGGAGGACGGCGCGGCCGGGGCCGACGTCCACGTCGAGGGAGGCGCCCGCGTCGTCACCCGAGTCGCCCGCGGCGAGGGCGAAGAAGGTCACCGTCAGGGCGGCGAAGACCCCCGCCGTGATCCCGCTCGCGATCGCCCAGTCCCCCGCGGTGTTCCAGCCGCTGTACGCGTCGGGGCAGGCCACGAGGCGGCCGTCCGGGAACGGCGGACACTGCGCGGGATCGTTCCACGTCAGCACGTTGTCTTCCCGCACCGCGAGCGCGGCGAAGGTGCCGCCGAGCGCGACGGCGGTGAGCCCCGCGCCGATCGCGCCCAGGATCAGGAACGGCGACGGGCCGCTCGAGGCCGTCGACGGCGCGGGCCCGGTCGGTCCGACCGGGTCGGTGACCTCGGAGGGATGCCCGTCGGGATCGTCGACGGGATCGGTCGCGACCCGCGCGACGAGGTCGACGCGCACCCGCGAGAGGTGCCCCGCCGTGATCTCGGTCTGCCGCTGCACGGGGACGTGGCCGTCGGCCCGGACCTCGAGGACCGCCGTGCCGACCTCGACGGAGAGCGGGTTGGCGAGCGGCAGGCGCCCCGCGTCGCGGCCGTTGACGCGCACGGAGGCGCCGTCGACGTTCGAGGTGACCACGAGCGTGCCGAGGTGCTCGCGGATCGTGGAGAGCGCGCCGTCGAGGACCTCGGCGTGGCTGGCGATCCAGGGGTCGGAGAGCCCGCGGGCCTCGGTGAGGTGGGCCTCGGCGTCGACCCAGCGGCCGAGGGCCTGCTCGGCCAGCGCGAGCTGCGCGAGGGCGCGGGCGGTGCGCTGGATCCGGAGGGCGGCCTCGAAGTGCCCCACCGCCGCGGCGTCGTCTCCGTGGGTGCGGGCCTCGAGCCCCCGCTCGACGTGGCACTCGGCGGTCGCGCAGTCCTGCGCGGAGACCGGCGCCGCGAAGAGCGCGGCGCTCACGACGAGGGCGATCACGCGGCCGTTCACGAGCGCATCCTATCGCCGAGCGTACCCGTCGTGGCAACGTATCCTTTCGCCATGGGCCGGCCTTCGCAGGACGACGTCTGGATCGGGAAGCAGATCGCCGAGCGGTATCGGCTCGATCGGGTGATCGGCAAGGGCGGCATGGGCACTGTCTACGAGGCCGTCCACCTGTGGACCAGCCGGCCCGTCGCGGTGAAGCTGCTCTGGACCGAAGAGTCCGAGACGATGTCCAAGCGCATCCTCGCGGAGGCGCGCGCGGCGGCGGCGGTGCGACACCCCAACCTCGTCGAGGTCCTCGACGTGGGGGTCGTCGAGTACGGCCTGATGTACCTGGTGCTCGAGCTGCTCGAGGGCGAGTCGCTGCACTCGCACCTCAAGCGGCGGGACAAGATGCGCGCCGAGGACGCGCTCGACGTGGTCGTGCCGATCCTCGACGCGCTCGAGGCCCTGCATCGCGCCCACGTGGTGCACCGCGACGTGAAGCCCGGGAACATCTTCCTGAGCAAGGACGGAACGGGGCGGGTGGTCCCGAAGCTCCTCGACCTCGGGATCAGCAAGCGCCTCGACGCCGAGGAGGCGCTGACGGTGACGGGCGCGCTGATGGGCACGCCGAGCTACATGTCGCCCGAGCAGTGTCGGGGCGCGCCCGAGGTCGGCGCGAGCGCGGACATCTGGGCGATCGGGGTGGTGCTCTTCGAGTGCCTCACGGGCAAGCGGCCCTTCGATCACGCGAGCATCCCCGGGCTCCTGCATTTGATCGCGACCGAGCGACCGCCGCCCGTGTCCAGCCTCGTGAACGACCTGCCCGGCGGGATCGCCGCGGCGGTGGATCGAGCGCTCGCGTACGACGCGGCCGACCGTCACGCGAGCGCGGGCGACATGGCGGACGCGCTCGTCAACGCGGCGCTCCGTTCGGGGTGGCCGCTGACCTGTCGGATCCCGGCCGGGCCGATGATCTCGCTCGTCCCGGAGATGCCGGACTTCATGCTCGAGGGCGTCGACCCCGAGGCGATGACGCCGATGTCGGACCCGGACGCCACGCCGTTCGGCGTGAGCATGCCGACGCCGCTGTCGCCGCGCGTGGAGAAGCCGCCGAGGACGCGGGAGAGCGAGCCGGGGAAGAAGGCGGCGTCGGTGACGGGGGCGCTGGTGGCGCCGAGCACGCGGGATGGGGAGGAGGAGGAGGGATCCGAGGTCGCGTCCGAGGCCGCTTCCGCGTCCGCGTCCGCGTCCGAGCCCGCTTCCGCGTCCGGTTCTTCCGAACCCGCGTCCGCTTCTTCCGAGCCCACGTCCGGCTCCGCGTCCGCTTCTTCCGAGCCCACGTCCGGCTCCGCGTCCGCTTCTTCCGAGCCCGCGTCCGCTTCTTCCGAGCCCGCGTCCGAATCGGAGTCCGCGTCCGAGACATCGATGGAGGCGACGCCCGAGGCGGTCGTGCTGCCGACGCGGCGGTCGCCGATGGCGTGGATCGCCGTCGCCCTCCTCGTCGTGGCGGGCGTCGGCGGGGTCGCGTACTGGCAGACGACGGCTGGCGCGACCGCGGAGACCACGGATGCGGTGGCCACGCCGCCGCCGGAGGCCGACCCGGTCGAGCCCACGGTGGAGGATCCGGCACCGGAGCCCGATCCGCCGCCCGTGGCCGCGGCGCCGGCGCCGGATGCCGGAGTCGTCGCGGTCGTCCCCGAGCCGGCCGCGGCGATCGCCGACCCCGCGCCGACCCACCGGGACCGCCCGACCCATCACCCGACCGAGAGCCCCACGCCGATCACCCCGCGCACCCCGCACGACAACACGCCCGCGGTTCAAGAGGGCGCCAACCGCGCCCCGATCATCCTGGACTGACCGAGCTGGCCGAAGAACGACGGCCAACACGTCCACGTTCCAACACGATCCATCCCCAGCGTTCCCTCCAAGGGCAGCCCCACGACCCGCACGCCCGGCGACCCGTACCCATCCCCACCGTTCGAGTCGCATGGAGGCCGTGGCCGCGCGAAGCGCGGTCCGGCCGACCGGCGCGCTCCGCGCGCCGACGGCGCGAAGCGCCGCCCCTCCGTCGTAGGCGCGAAGCGCCGGAGACGGAGGCCGAGGGGGAGAGCCGGTGCCGTAGGCGCCGGCTCGGGGGACCGGGGTCCCCCCGGGGGACAGAACTCCCACGGGCCCGCACCTGGCCAGCGTCCCGCTTGTCCCACAGCACCGGGGGCGAAGCCCCCGCCTCGCGCGCGGAGCGCGCGAGAGAACAACAGCTCGCGGAGTCCGAGCCCCACATCCCTCAGCGGCGAAAGTTCGAACCGTCCCCATAGCTCGTCCCCATAGCTCCGCCGTCCCCCGCCTCGCGCGCGAAGCGCGCGAGAGAACAGCAGCACTCGACGGGTCGGGACGGCGCTATGCTGCTCGTCGTGAGCGAAGAGACCCTCCATGAAGCGACCCTGGCGCGCTCCCGCGCCATCGGCGAGGCGCGAACGTCGCTCGTCGTCTACTGGGGCGACGAGACCGAGGTGATCCCTCTCGAGGAGGGGGTCCCGCTCGTGCTCGGGCGCTCGAAGCCGGCCGACATCGTCGTCCCGGAGGAGAAGCTCTCGCGGAAGCACGCGCGCTTCACCGCGCTCGAAGAGGGCGTGCGCGTCGACGACCTCGGCTCGACGAACGGCACCCATCACCGCGGCGAGCGCATCGACTCGGTGGTGCTCGCGCCCGGCGACTCGGTGACGCTCGGACGAGTCACCGTCTCGGTCAACCAGGCGGAGGGCCGCGCCAACCTGCTCGGCGACTTCCTCGGCTACCTCGAGTTCCGCGAGCGGCTGCGCGAGGAGATCGTCCGGACCCGCACGTTCCGGCGCGGGGTCACCGTCCTGTTCATCCACGGCCTCAGCCCCGAGGCCGACGTGTCGAGCTGGGTGGGCGCCGTGCGCGCGGCGCTGCGCCCCGTCGATCGGATGGCGCTCCACGGGCCGCGCGCGGCGTTCGCGCTCCTGCCCGAGACCGACGAGGAGCGCGCGCGCGTCGTCGCCGATCAGATCCTCGCGATCCACGAGCACCTCGCGGTCGGGGTCGCGCTGCTCGGCAGCACGGACGCCGAGCTGATCGACGCGGCGCGGCGGTGCGGCCGGGCGGCGACGCCGCGGGAGCGGGTGATCGTCCACGCGCACGACGCGCTCGTCGCCGCCGACGAGCCGATCTTCGCCGACCCGAAGATGATCGAGCTCGAGGAGCTGCTCGAGCGCGTGTCGCGGTCCCGCATCCCCGTCCTCGTCACCGGCGAGACGGGCGTCGGCAAGGAGGTCATCGCTCAGGCGATCCACCGCCGCGGGCCGCGCGCCGACGGCCCGATGCTCGTCGTGAACTGCGCCGCCATGCCAGACGGCTACCTCGCGAGCGCGCTCTTCGGCCACGAGCCCGGCGCCTTCGAAGGGGCGACGGAGCGACGCGACGGGCTCCTGTCGAAGGCCGCCGGCGGCACGCTCTTCCTCGACGAGGTCGGCGAGCTCGCCGACGCGGCGCAAGGCGCGTTGCTTCGCGCGCTCGAGACGCAGACGTTCCGGCGGCTCGGCGGCGACGAGGACATCGCGCTCGACGCGCGGCTCGTCGCGGCCACCAACGCGGACCCCGCGGCGCTCGTGGAGCGCGGCGCGCTGCGCAAGGACCTCCTCTTCCGGCTCGACGGAATCCGCATCGTCGTGCCCCCGCTGCGGACCCGCCCCGGCGACCTCGACCCCCTGATCGATCGCTTCCTCGAGCAGGCCTCCGTGTTCGGCGGCGCGCGCGTGTCGGGCATCGACGACGACGCCCGCGCCGCGCTGCACGCGTACGCCTGGCCCGGCAACGTGCGGGAGCTCCGCAACGCGCTCGAGCGCGCGGTCGTGTCGTGCACCGCGGAGCGCGTCTCGATCGCCGATCTGCCGAGCGAGCTGCGCCCCGCGTCCGCCCGCGCCGACGACGCGGCCGAGGCGATCGACCTGCGCGCCGAGCTCGCGAGCTACGAGCAGCGCCTCTTGCGCGAGGCCCTCGAGCGCGCCGGCGGCGACGCGAAGCGGGCCGCGAAGCTCCTCTCGATCCCGCACCAGACGCTCGTCCGAAAGGCCGGCGAGCACGGCCTCGCGGACCAGCTCGTCTAGGAGCGCGGAGCGCTCCTAGGAGGCCGGCCGCCGGTACCGATCCGAGCTGCCAGCCGCCCTGGCCGAGCAGGGGTTCGGGTACGAGCGGGCCCGCGTTGGCGGGCACGGGTGTCGGGGCGATTCTCAGCCCCCCGACAGGGTCTCGAGCCGTCGAGCCGCGGTCGCGGCGCCGTCGTTGCCGACCTGCTCTGCGAGGGCACGCGCCGTCGCCGCCGTCTCTGGGTCGAGCGCCTCGGCGAGGACGTCGACGAGGTTCGTCGCGGCTTGGGAGGTCGCGACGCCGACCCCCAGAGCGACGACGCGGCTCGCCCAGTAGGGCTGGTCGCTGAACATCGGCGCGATCACCTGCGGGACGCCAGCGCGCGCCGCGGTAGCGGTGGTGCCGGCGCCGCCGTGGTGGACGACCGCGGCGACGCGCGGGAAGAGGCGATCATGAGCGACGTCGCCGATGACGAGCGCGTCCGCCGCGCCATCCACGACGTCGAGCTCCGCCCAGCCCCTCGACACCAGCACGCGCCGGCCGGCGGCGCGGGCGGCCTCGACCCAGGCGCGCGCGACCTCGGGCGTCGCGGGCATGCTGCCGAAGCCCACGAAGAGCGGCGGCTCCCCCGCGGCGAGGAACGCCTCGAGCTCGGCGGGGAGCGGCGTGGTGTCCTCGATCACCCAGGCGCCGGTCTGGACGATGGCGCGGCCGATCGCGTCGGGCGCGGGCGCTAGCGCGGCGTCGGCCGCGAGCCAGGTGGGATCACCGAGCACGTGGTCGAGCACGTCCTCGATCGGGCCGAGGCCGAGCCGGGCGCGGTTGTGATCGATCCGCTCGCGCGCGCGCTCGTTCCACGCCGCGGCGGTGGCCGCCCAGCGCTCGGCGAGCGACGCCTCGGCGCTCACGGGCGACTGACCCGGCGTGAGCGGCGGCGCGAGGTCCCGCGACGGCACCGCCACCGGCGCGTAGACCGCCGTCACCGAGGGGATGCCCCGATGCTCCGCGACCGACGGCGCCGCGTATTGATGCGCGTTGCAGCCGACGATCACGTCGCACCCCTCGACCGCCGCCTCGATCGTCACGAACTGATCGGTGACGAGGTCGGGCATCGACGCGCGCAGCCGCTGCATCGCCTCGGGCGTCAGCTTCGGCGCAGGCCCGGAGCCCGGCGCGGGCATCCGCATCTCGACCCCCATCGGCGTCGCGTCGAGACCGAGGCGCGTGGCCTGCTCGACGAAGCCGGGCGACACGCAGAGCCTCGCCTCGTGCCCCAGCCTCTTCAGCTCGAGCGCCAGCGCGAGCGCGGGCTGCACGTCGCCCCGGGTTCCCACCGCGGTCAAGAGAGCTCGCATCGGTCGTCCTCCAGAGCGATGTGGCGCTCAGCGCGCCTTGGCGGTCATCTCCTCGACGCACTTCGCGATCCGGCGCGCGCGCGTGTCGGCGCGCTTCGCGTCCTCGACGCTCTTGACCCACTCGCGGCGATGCGAGGGGGCCATCTTCTCCCACGTCGCCGTCGTGCCGGCGTCGGCGAGGGCCTGCGCGAGATCGTCGGGGACCACGTCGCCGGGCAGGGGCGCGTCGTCCTTCTCGATGGTGACCTTCACCTGATCGCCGAGCTTCTTCTTCGCCGCGGTCAGCGTGGCCTTGTGCACCCCGAGGTGAAAGACCCCGGAGTACTTCATCAGCGCGCTGCGGTACGGCGCGCCGTTCACCTCGCCGCACACGCGGTCGCCGTGCTTCAGCCCCGCCTTCTTCGCCGTCCCGGTGGGGACGACGACGAAGCAGCCGCCGTGCGGGACCGGCTCGAGCTCCCCCTCGAAGCGTTCCATGACGAGAGAGATACCACCGCCTACTGGCGAGCGACCACTCGGGTGATCTCCTTGTCGAGCGTCGATGAACGCGCCCATCGACTCGTTGCCGAGCGAGCTGAGCGTCAAGCGTGCCGCCATCGAGCCAGTGTGGCGGAAGGTCGCGCAGAGGTTGAGAAACCGGCCCGCTCGCGCGAGCGCTCACATGCGGATGCGGCCGGGCGGGGCCAGGGCGGCGCCGATGAGCGCGACGTCGGTCGCGGACGCGAGCGCGCAGTCGATCTCGACGAGGAGGCACGCCACGCCGGTCCGGGGGATCGAGTCCGGGAGCGACGCCTCGCTGTAGGAGCAGCCTTCGCCGCCGTAGGCCTCGGGCGCGCCGGCGAAGTAGCGACCCATGACCCGGGGGGAGCCGTTGGCGGCGCCGTAGTGGGACTCGCTCACGTCGAGCTCGACGAAGCACTGGCCGGGCGCGGGGACGAGCCCCTCGTAGAGGCCGTCCTCGATGGTCAGCGAGTGCGTCTGCTCGCGGTGATCGACGCGCACCAGCCGCACCTCGTGCGGTCCCTGCGCGAGCTCGAGCCGCAGGTGCTCGCCCACCCCGACCGCGTTGACCTCGACCCCGTCGACGAAGATGGTCATCGGCGCGTCGCGCGGCCCGACCACGTGGATCCGCCCGGTGCCCGAGGACCAGTCGTAGACGGTCGCCATCCCCACGAGCGCCAGGAACGTGCCCAGCCCGATCGCGAAGAGCACGAAACGATTGTTGCCCGAGCCGAACATGGGGCGAGCCTAACGAACGGGGCGGCGGCTGGCGTACCGGGTAAAGCCGGACAACCCGTGGCCGAGGCCAGCGAGGCCTCGGTCGTGATATTCGAGGCGGAGCGATGAGCGGGACGCCCCGAGCGATGGAGCGGCAGCGGGAGTCGATGGCGACCGCCTCGCGCAGCCTGCCCGACGATCTGCAGGAGCGCGTCGTGACGCGGCTCGGTCTGTTGACCCTCCTCCTCGGGGGCGCCGTCGTCGCCGAAGCGGCGGTCAGCTTCGCGCTCGGAGAGCTCACGATCCTGGCCGACTTCCTCGGCTCCGTCGTCCTCGCCGTCTCGTCCCTCGCGATGTTCGCGGTCATCCGCGCGCGGCTCGGGTCGACGAAGACGCTGGTCTGGATCGGGCGCGTCTACGTGGTGCTCGTCGCCTTCGTGATCAGCTTCTCCGACTTCACCGACGGATGGTGGACGGTCGGCGGCGGAGGGCTCTACGGGGTGCCGATGGTCACCTGCTGGATCCTCCTCGTGCCGATGATCCTGCCGAGCTCCACCGCGACCACGGTCATCCTCGGCGGGGTGATGGCGATCGCCGGCGGGCCGGTCGCGCTCGCGGTCGTCGCGCCCGCGCTCGGGCTCGACGCGCCGTCGACTCACGACTACGTCGACGTGCTCGCCAGCACCGGGCTCGCGGCCGCGATCGGGATCTTCCCGGCCCGGGTGATCCACCAGCTCGGCACCGCGATCCGTCAAGCGCGGCAGGCGGGCGCGTACCGCCTCGTCGAGCGGCTCGGCGAGGGCGGCATGGGCGAGGTCTGGCGCGCGGAGCACGACATGCTCGCGCGCCCCGCCGCGGTGAAGATCGTGCGCCCCGCGGTGCTCGCGGCGGGCAACGACGAGGACCTCCGTCGCGCGCTGCTCCGCTTCGAGCGCGAGGCGCAGACCACCGCGAGCCTCGGCTCGCCGAACACCGTCGTGCTCTACGACTACGGCCGCACCGACGACGGCGCCTTCTACTACGCGATGGAGCTGCTCGTCGGGCTCGACCTCGAGCAGCTCGTGAGCCTCTACGGCCCGCTGCCCTCGGAGCGCGTGGCGCACCTGCTGCTGCAGGCGTGCGACTCGCTCGGGGAGGCGCACGCGGCGGGGCTGGTGCACCGCGACATCAAGCCGTCCAACCTGTTCGTCTGCCACAAGGGGCAGCGCGACGACGTGCTCAAGGTGCTCGACTTCGGCCTCGTGGCGCTGCGCGACGACGACGCGGACGGCGCGCCCGCGAACCCCGCGCTGTCGCACCCCGGCGCGGTCCTCGGGACCCCCGCGTACCTCGCGCCCGAGGCGGTGTCGTCGAACGCGCCGCCCGACGGTCGCGCGGATCTCTACGCCCTCGGCGCCGTCGCGTACTGGCTCCTCACGGGCCGGCGCGTGTTCGAGGGGGCGACGATGCTCGCGGTCCTCTCGGCTCACCTGCACGACGCGCCGGTGCCGCCCGTGGAGGTGCGCGCCGACGTCGATCCGACGCTCTCGGAGCTCGTGCTCTCGTGCCTCGCCAAGACGCCGAGCGGGCGACCCGCGAGCGCGGACGCGCTGGCCGAGGAGCTGCGTGCGCTCGGCCTCGCCGAGGCGTGGACCCCAGCCCGCGCGACCGCCTGGTGGGACGCGAATTGCCCCGAGCGACAGGCCCCCGCGGCCTCCGCGGATCCGGTGAGCGCGAGCGCGCCGACGCTCGGCGTCGGAGCCGCCTCCTCGGGGCGACGATGAGCGTCGCCTCGACCCGGCTGCTCCTCGCGCTGCTGCTCGTCGCGTGCGGCGCGCGCACGGGCCTGGCGCCCGCGGCCGATCCCGACGCGGGAGCGAGCCCCCGCGACGCCGGGCTGCGCGACGCCGGCCTCCGCGACGCCGGCGCGCGCGACGCGGGCCTGCGCGACGCCGGGACGCCCGACGCCGGCCCGGCTCCCTGCACGGGGCGCGTGATCGAGGAGCCCTTCGAGGTGCACCGCCACACCGTGGGCGTCTACGAGCGACCGATCGTCGTGCGCCGCGGCGACCTCTGGGACCTCCTCGTCACCTACGTCGACCCGGAGGGCCGCGTCGAGATCTACGTGACGCAGCTCCAGACCGACCCGCCGCTGGGCTGGCCGCCGGTCCGGCTCGACCCCATCCCCGCCGCGGGCACCGCGAGCGCGGCGAGCTTCGGCGGGAGGCTCGTCACCTGCGTCCCCGATCTCGATGCGCACGTCTATTTGCGCCACTACGTCCCCGATCCGACCTACCCCGTCGGGCTCTCCGAGGTCTTCGGCGTCTACGACGGCTGCTCGGGCTCGGCGGCCACCGACACCTCGATGATCGTCGGGCTGACGCGCGGCGGAGGCGAGCTGCCCTACGTGATGACGTTCGCGCCCGGCGGCGGGCTCGCCGCGCACCGCGTCCTGTCGGACCCGACCCGCCGCGCGGCGCTCGGCGTCGGCACCGTCGGCGAGCGCCTCGTCTGGGCGTCGTCGACCGACGAATTCGGCCAGATCGAGGTCGGCTGGATCGACGGCACGATGGAGCAATCCTTCTTGCTCGGCGGCTTCGGGCGCGCCGACGGAGTCGCGCCGGTGCTCGCGGCGTGGCCGCTCGTGGCCGGCGCGCTCGCGATCCTCGGCGGCAGCGGCTTCGCCCCCCACTTCGTCGTGGTCGACGCGAGCGGCGCGACGCTCGTCGACGCGGGCCGCGTCCCCGGCCGCATGTGGGACCGCCCCGCGCCAGCCCTCGCCGCGACCCGCGACGGCCTGCTCCTCGCGCAGCTCGACTTCGGCGACCTCGATCCCCGCGGCGGCCTGCTCTCGCTGAGCTTCATCGACGCCACCGGATCGGCGCGCCCGCTCCCGATCCCGACCTTCGGCGTGCGCCGCCCCACCGACGGCTCCGGGGCCGAGGTCTCCGCGGCCAGCGACGGGACCACGAGCGTGGTGCTGTACACCGGCGACGAAGACGGCCAGCCCGTCGCGCGCGCGATGATCCTCTCGTGTGATTAGCAGGCTGCTGAAAGCAGCCTGCTTCCGTGCCGCGCGCGAAGCGCGCATGCCCGTGCCCGTGCCCGTGCCCGAACCGTTCCCGTCGACCGTTCCCAAGAAGGAGCGTGATCTCGGGCACGGGGAACGCCCACGGGTCACGGACGGGCACGGGCAAGGGCATGGGCACGGGCACGGAGCAGGCTCCGAAATGGCCCCTGCGGGCCCATTTCGGCCGCCTGCTAGAGCGCGCACGGCGCCGGCCGGAACGGCGCGTCGGGCGGCGGGCCGAGCTCGCCGGCCTCGAGCGCGGTGCGGAGCCGCGTCGCGTTGGTCGGGCCGCCGTGCCCGAGGAAGAACCGGGTGACGCCCTCCTCGAGCAGCCACTCGAGGACCGCGCGCACCTGCCGCGGGTGATCCTGGAAGTAGTGCTCCGTCGGCACGTCGGGCGCGATGATCCCGCCGAGGTAGCCGCCGGCCACGAGGTCGCCGACGATCGCGTCGCCGCCGTCGAGGATCACCACCGACGAGCCGGGGGTGTGGCCCGGCGCGCTCCGCACCACGCCGGCGACGCCGTAGGGGCGCAGGTCGAGGCAGTCGTCGTAGGCCAGCGTCGGGGTGTACGCCTCGAAGTCCTGCGTGAGGACGAGCTCGAGCAGCGACGCGGTCGCGCTCGTGGCGTGGAGCGGCGGGTTGTGACCGCGCGCCGCGGTGGCGACGTCGCCGCGCTGCAGCGCGATGGGGGCGTCGAGGGCGCGCGCGAGCGCGGGGGCGCCGCCGGTGTGATCGGCGTGGGCGTGGGTGACGACGATCAGGCGCACCCGGTCGCGAGGGACCTCCGCCGCGACGAGCGCGCGCAGCACCTCGCCGTCCTGGCCGGGGTCGCCGGTGTCGACGAGGACCGCGCCGTCGGGCGACTCGATCGCGTACACGTTCGAGATCGAGAGCTGGAAGCGGTGGATGGTGGTCGACCGATCGCCGAGCGCGCGGTTCTGCGAGAGCGAGACGCCGCAAGCCGTGCTGACGAGCGCGAGCAGGACGATCGGGGCGCGCATCGGCCGACGGTACCGCGACGCGACGAAGCGCGCGTCGATGAACGGTCGAGCGGGCCGCCGCAACGAGCACGCGAACCCCGCCGGACCGCAGCTGCACGCGTTCCCCGGCGTCGGGATGGGGAGACCTTCGATGCGTGCAATTCGACTCGCGGCCCTCGGGGCGGCGTGGGTGGCGATCTTCGCGTCGGGCTGCGGCTCGACGCCCATGACGAGCGGTGACGGGGGCGTCCCGGAGGACGGCTCGACGCCGGGCCCCGATGGCTCGACCGGTCGCGACGGCGGCCCGCGCCCCGACGGCAGCGTGCCCCCGGTCGAGGGCTGCGGCGGCGACGTGGTCGGCCTCGTGCACGAGATCACGTCGGTCGCGGGCGTCTACACGGGGCGCGAGCACCACGGGGTGATCCAGCGCTCGACGAACCGGCTCGTCGCGTTCGGCGAGCAGATCTCGCCCGCCCTCGCGCGCTTCCCCTACGTGCAGCTCGACGAGGTCGGCGGCGCGGTCCACGTCGCCCACGTCGAGGGCGACGTGCCGGCGGGGCAGGTCTATCACGCGGTCTGGCACTCGGGCCTCGACCGCTTCGTGCTGCTCACGCTCGAGCGCGACCCCTTCCGCTACGCGCTCTACACGATGGAGCTGACCGCCACCACGGCGCGCTTCACGCGGCTGGACGCGACGGGCACCCCGCCCGGCGACGGGCTCGTCTTCGCGGGCCTCTACCCGCTCGGCGGGAGCGGCCTCGCGGCCCAGCGCGGCGAGGAGGCCTTCACCATCGAGGTGAGCGGCGCGAGCGCCACGTGGAGCGCGCCGATGCCCGCGACGAACGAGGCGCACGCGGTCGAGGTGTCCGACCCCGAGGGCGGTCGGCTGATCGCGTTCGGCGAGTACCACTTCGATCCGGCGACCGGCACGGCGAGCGTCGAGCCGCGCGTGTTCACGCGCTCGCTGCCTTCGGGCGGGTGGAGCGAGGTCCCTGCGTTCGGGGGCGACGCGCCGCCGGTGATCGAGGACGGGCTCGGCGGCGGGGAGTCGTTCGCCGCCTACGACGCGAGCGTCGACCGCCTCTTCGTGACGGTGGGCCGCCTCGTCCACGACCCGATCTTCGAAGAGGACGTGTGGCAGACCGGACTGTGGTCGCTGGACCTGGGGACGGGCACCTGGCAGCTCGTGGCCGACCCCTTCTGGGACACCGGCTACAGCTACGGGACGGCGTGGGCCGTCGACGAGACGAACCACCGGATCCTCGCGCTCGCGGCGGGCGGCATCAGCGCGCTCCGCTCGGACGGCCCCGAGATCGGACGCGTCGAGCCGCTCACGCTCGACGGCTACCTCGGACCCGCCGACGCACAGGGAGCGACCGCGCTCGAGGACGGACGCCTCGTCGCCGCGACGCGAGACGGAAGCCTGGTGGTGTTCGATCCGGCCGACCCCGATGGACGGTGGGAGCGGCTCGGCGAGGCGACGCTCCCCTACGCCTCGCGGGTCGGGCTGTCGCTGCACCGCGATCCCGTCACCGGCGACCTCCTCGCGTTCGGCGGCGGGACGAGCTTCGGCGGCGAAGCCACCGCGACGCTCCAGCGCGTCGAGGCCGACGGATCCGCGGTCGCCGAGGACGTGATCGCCGGCGCCCCGCCCGCTCGCTATCAGCACGGCGCGCTGGTCCGAGGGGAGACCCTCTACGTCGCGGGCGGCTACGACGGGAGCGGCTACCTCGACGACGTGTGGGCGCTCGATCTGCGCGCGCGGAGCTGGCGCCGCCTCGCCACGCTCCCGAGCGGACGCAGCCGACCCGCGCTGCTCGTCGTCGGCGACGAGCTCTGGGTCGCGGGCGGCTACGAGGGCGACGCCGGCGCGACCGACGTAACGGCGATCGCCATCGCCGACGGATCGACGCGCACCGTGAGCGTCTCCGGCGCGGGGCCCGCGCGGGCTGGCATCTTCTACGGCGCGGTCCCGTTCGCGGGCGGCCTCGTCGCGTTCGATCTGGTGGACGACACGATCGACGGAACCGTGCCGCAACTCTTCTTCCTCGAGCCGGTGGGAGCCGACGCGCGCTGGACGGCGCTCGGCGGGTGCTTCGTGGACCGGCTCGTCTACGAGGCCATCGGCGTCCCGATCGACGACGCGCACGCCTCCATGGTCGGCCCCGAGGTGTTCTCGCTGCGGTGATGGCGACGCGGGGGAATCCCCGGGGGGGGTCGGGGCCGCGAGCGCGTACCATCGGGCCATGCACGCACCTCACGCCCCGCCGGGGCAGGGGGCGGCTCGCGCGTGGCAGCCGCGCGGTCCGGTCCTGCGATTCGTCCGACGCCGGTGGGACCTCCCCTGGCTCTGGGCCTTCTTCACCTTCTTCTTCGGCGTCGGCACGACGTGGCGCCTCCTGAAGCGGATGGGCCTCTCGTTCTTCGATCTGTTCATCGTCGCGTCGGGGCACGAGCTCATGCCCTACGACCAGCCGACGCGCGGCGTCCTCGAGGCCGCGATGGATCCGATGTTCCTCGGCGCGCTCGCGCTCACCGGCCTGTTCGCGGCGCTCACGGTCTGGGGCGTCGCCAAGATCTTCCTGAAGCCCGCTGGAGAGCTGCAAATCGACATGCAGGGGCGGCAGCTCTTCGCGAAGTCGGACGGATACATCGAGGGCGCCGGCGCGACCTCGGAGCTGATCCTCGGCTTCGACCAGATCGCGGGCTTCGCGAGCGGTCGGCAGCAGATCGACACCATCATGAAGCAAGGCGGCGCGACGGTCGGGAAGCGGACGGACTTCGTCTTCAAGCTGATCGCGCTGCCGCACAACATCGTCGTCTTCCACCACGGCTTCCCCGGCCCCGTGGAGAAGGTGATCGCAGCGCTCGCCGGGGTCGGCTACGTGACGACCCCGATCACCGCGCCGCCAAACCACGGGCGCTGAGACGAGCAGGGCCGGCTCGGCCGGAGTCGCCGAAGCACGAGCACGGCGGATCGACCCGCGGGCCGGCCGAGCTCCACCCACACCCCGCCCCCCCACCGTTCGAGTCGCGTGGAGGCCGTGGCCGCGCGAAGCGCGGTCCGGCCGACCGGCGCGCTCCGCGCGCCGACGGCGCGAAGCGCCGCCCCTCCGTCGTAGGCGCGAAGCGCCGGAGACGGAGGCCGAGGGGGTGAGACGGTGCCGAAGGCGCCGGCTCGGGGGACCGGGGTCCCCCGGGGGACAGAACTCCCACGGGCCCATCCTTGGCTAGCGTCCTCTGCGTCCGAGACCGCCGGGGGCGAAGCCCCCGCCTCGCGCGCGCAGCGCGCGAGAGAGCGACAGCTCGCGGAGTCCAAGCCCCTCATCCGGGCCAACGGTGAGCGTCCAACGATCGCCTGCCCGGTAGGCTTGCGCCTCGACCCGGTCCCCATGGCTACATGCGGTAGCTCGCCTCAGCGCGGGTTGGCGCCGTAGTGCAGCGTGTACGGGCCTCGGCCGGTCCGGCTGTAGGTGTTCGCGCGGACCGTGTAGGTGCCGGCGCGCACCGTGGTGAACGAGAGGCGGCTGTTCAGGCCCTCGCCCCCGTCGTCGTCCTGCGCGAGCGCGACGCCGTCCGGGCCGAGCAGCCAGAGGTACGTGTCGAACGCCGAGCTCTGCATGTCGGCGGTGACCACCCAGTTGGAGCCCGCCTCGAACGTGTAGTCGTCGTAGGGCCGCTCGTCGTTCGGGAGGCGGGAGTCCGCGTCCGTCAGCTCCCCTTGCACGGTACGATCGAACGAGGTCGGCCCCGAGCCGCCGCCGTTCTGGCGGCTCATGTACAGGAGCCCGAGGCCGCCGAAGACGAGGCAGGCGAGGATCGAGAGGCAGCCGCACCCGATACCGGCGTAGAGCCCCGTCTTGCTCTTCTCCTGCGGCGGCGGCGGGTAGCCGCCCTGCGGCGGGTAGCCGCCCTGCGACGGATAGCCGCCCTGCGACGGGTAGCCGCCCTGCGGCGGGTAGCCGCCCCCGGGCGGCGGGTAGCCACCCCCAGGCGGATAACCGCCCCCCGGCGGGGGCGTCCCGGGCGGCCCGCCCGGCGGGAACGCGTTCATCGGCATCGTCGGCTTCATGGAATGCTCACGGTGACGGCCCGGCTCCCGAAGACGAGCGCGCCCGGATGCTACGACGCGCGGCGCGGCCCGACCACTACGCGGCAGCGCTCACAGCCGGACGGGCACCGGTCGCGTCCTGTCGTCGCGCGTGCCGTCGCCGAGCTGCCCGCGCGTGTTGTACCCCCAGCACCACGGCCGCCCATCGCCATCGATGGCGCACGTGTGATTGACACCCACGGTGACCGCCCGGACGGGCCCGGGGAGCTCGACGCGCACGGGCGGGTGAGCCCCGAACCAAGCCCCGACGGCGAGCTGCCCGCGCGACCCGTCGCCCCAGCACCAGAGCTCGCCGCGCCGGATCGCGCACGTCACGCTCCACCCGCTCTCGACGACCTCGGCCCCGTCGAGCCCAGGGACCGGCGTCGGGGGGACGCCGTTGCCGATCCCCTCGATGCCCAGCTGGCCGAGCGCGTTGCTCCCCCAGCAGTACAGCTCTCCTTCGGTGGACGCGCAGCTGTGGTCGAAGCCCGCCGACACCGACGTCGGGTCACGCACGCCCGGAACCGTGGTGGGCGCGCCCTCCCACGGGGCGCCGATGAACGGGGGGACGCCGAGCTCGCCGGTGGGGTTGTGACCGAAGCAGCGGACGTCCGCGTCGACCAAGGCGCACGCGTGGTTGGAGCCGACAGAGACCATCCGCGCGCCGCGGGTCACGCGCTCGCTCCACGCCCCGTCTCGCGCCCCGAGCTCGCCGCCGCAGAGCACGTTGCTCCTCGTGCCGAGCGTGCAGACCGACGCGCTGCCGACGCCGACGTCGACGACGTCGCCCAGCCCGGACATGGGCGCGGGCCCGGTCGTCGTCCCGTCGGGTCCCACGGTGCCCCAACACCACAGCCGACCATCCACGTCGATCCCGCAGCTCTGATCGTGGCCCGCGTCGAGGGCGACCGTCGGCGGCACGTCGATGGGCACGGGCACGAGGCTGTCGCCGACGACCACGTCGAGCGCCAGCTCGCGGTTGCGGTTGTCGCCCCAGCACAGGACCCGCCCGTCCTCGTCGAGCGCACAGGTGTGATCGCGCCCCGCCCGGATCTGGACGAACGGTCGGTCGAGCGGTGGGAGCACGCCAGCGTCGAACCGCACCCCCGCGTCCAACGACACGCTCGGGCCTCCGTCATGGGCCGCCGCGTCGTCTGTCCCCGCGTCGCGTCCGACGACGTCGAGGCTCAGTCCGGTGCGAGCTCCGCACGCGCCGAGCGCCAAGGAGCCGAGCAGCGCCATGTACGTCCTCGACATGCGGATCGTCATGGTAGACCAAGGGACCTGCCACCGTGTCCGCTCGGGTCGATCCGAGAGCGCTCCTCCCTCCCCTTCGTGAGCGCCTGCGCGCCGAATCCGTCACTCGGAGCGCGTCCCGGGTATCCTCCCGCCCCGTGTCCTCCGAGCCCTTGACGCAGATCGCCCCCAGCCGAGCCGCCGCGGACGACCCCTACCTCATCGCGGGCTGGGACTCGCGGGCGCCCTCCCCCGGGCTGTCACCGCGCTCGTCGCGCCGCGTGCGCGAGATGGCCGAGGGGCTGTTCAGCACCGACGAGGGGCCGCCGCCGCGGGAGCGGATCGACTGGCTGGTGCACGACCTCGAGGACTTCTTCGGCAACGCGAACTGGCGCGCCGCGACGATCTTCCTCTCGTGCCTGTTCGCGGTGACGTGGCTCGCGCCGCTGCTGCTCGCGCGGCTCCCCCCGATCGGGCGGCTCGCGGTGCCCGATCGCGTGGAGGCGATCGAGCGCTTCGAGCGCCTCCCCGTCGCGGTCCTCGCGGTGCTGGGCGTCAAGGCGATCCTCTCGCTCGTCTACTACGAGCACCCGGACGCGGCGCGCGAGATCCGGTGGGATCAGCGCTGCCGCGGGGAGCAGCCGCCGGCATGACCGTCCACCACGCGTCGAAGCACGCCGGGGACCTCGAGCTCTCGTGCGACGTGGTCGTCATCGGCTCGGGCGCCGGCGGCGCGGTGCTCGCGACGGAGCTCGCGCTCGCCGGGCGCAGCGTGATCGTGCTCGAGGAAGGGCGGCACGTGCCCGCCGAGGTGCACGGCCGCATGCGCGACTCGCAGTCGCTGCGGCACCTGTGGCGCGACGGCGGGCTCGGGATGGCGTTCGGCCTCGGCGGCAGCCCTTCGGTCAACCTCACCGTCGGCCGCGGGGTCGGCGGCTCCTCGATGCTGACGGGCGGGGTCTGCTTCCGCGTGCCCGAGGACGTCAACGACGCGTGGGCGAAGGAGATGGGCCTCTCCGACCTCAGCGCGAAGGGCCTCGACCCGTACTACTCGCGCGTCGAGGAGGCGGTCCACGTCGAGGAGGTGCCCGAGCACATGCGCTCCCGCTCGACGTCGCTGTTCGCCGAGGGCGCGGCGAAGCTCGGCCACCCGCTCGAGCCGACGCGCCGCAACACGAAGGGCTGCAACGGCTGTGGACGATGCAACTTCGGTTGCCCCCACCAGGCGAAGCTCAGCGTCGACCTGAGCTACCTCCCCCGCGCGATGGCGGCTGGCGCGGAGGTCTTCTCGGACTGCCTCGTGACCCACATCGAGCACGAGAACGGGCGCGCGAGCGGGGTGCGAGGGCGCATCTTCAACGGGCCGGGCCGCAAGCCCAAGGGGCGCCTCCGCGTCCAGGCCAAGGTGGTCGTGTCGAGCTGCGGCGGCCTGCACACCCCCGTCCTGCTCAAGTCGAGCGGGCTCGCGGGGTTCGGCAGCCAGATCGGCGAGAACCTCACCCTGCACCCCGGCTTCCGCGTGTTCGCGCGCTTCGAAGAGGAGGTGCGCGGCTGGGACGGCGCGATGCAGAGCGCGTTCACGAACCACTTCCACCACGAGCGGCTGATGCTCATGAGCATCTTCATCCCCGCGAGCATCATCGCCGCGCAGCTCCCCGGCGCCGGGCCGAACAACCGCCGCGAGCTCGAGGCGGTGCCCCACATCGCGTGCTTCGGCGCGATGGTCCACGACGACGGCCCGGGCACGGTGCGGCGCGGGATCGGCCGCGAGCCGATCGTCACCTACCGCATGTCGGCGCGGGACAAGGTCGCGATGTTCCGCGCCATCCGCCTCACCGCGGAGACCTACTTCGCGGCCGGCGCGAAGGTCGTGCACCTGCCCGTCCTGGGGTCGGGGCCGGTGGACGCCGACGGCCTCGCGCGCTTCCCGCTCGAGCAGGTGAGCCCGACCAAGATCGAGTGCGGCTCGCAGCACCCGCTCGGGACCTGCCGGATGGGCACCGCCGCGGCGTGGTCCGGCGTCAACGCGAACGGTCGCCTTTGGGGGACCGAGAACGTCTACGTCGCCGACGGGAGCGTCATCCCGAGCAGCCTCGGGGTGAACCCGCAGCTGACGATCATGGCGATGAGCACGCGGATCGCGGAGCGGATCCTCGACGCCTTCCCGCGCCACCGCGCGCAGGCGTGACGACCTCGTCCAGCCGCGGCGCCCACCTCGAGCGCGACGCCGCGGACGAGCTCGCGGAGGCGCTCGAGGACCACGCGCTGCACCTCGACGGCGCGCGAGCGCGCCACCGCGCCCACCTCGTGCGCGCCATCGAGCTCGCGTACGAAGCGCTCGCGATCGCGCCGACCCTCACGGGCGCGCGCCTCACGCTCGTGCGGGCCCACGCTGCCCGCGCCGAGGACGCGCGCCACGGCGCGGGTCAGCTCTCGCGGGGCTCGCAGCGCGCGCCGACGGAGGCCGACTGCGAGGACGGCTGGGAGCGGGTCGAGGCGATCGTCGCCACCGCCGAGGCGTCCGCGCTCGAGGCCCGCCGGATCGCGACGGAGCTCGGCGACCCGGTGGCCGATCGCGCGGCGCGGGCCGCCGAGATCGCCGCGCGCGAGGCCCGCCGGATCGTCGAGGAGCGCAACCACGCGTACACCTTCCACGCCGACCCCGGCTTCTCGTTCGGCGAGGGCTACTACCTCGCCGCCGCCGCGGTGCTCGCGGGCGTCGCGATCCAGCTCCGGCCCGGCGCGCCTCAGGCCGCGCAGGCGGCGCGCTTCCTCCGGGACGCGGGCCTCGCGGATCGGGTCGTCCCGTACCGCTCGCGGCCGCGCGCCAACAAGGCCCTCCCCGCGCTCGTCGCGGACGCGTTCCGGGCCGACGCGGAGGGCGCCCGAGCGAGGCTCCGCGCAGCGTTCCTCGGCGACGCGCCGATCCCCGACGCGATCGCCGGGTGGGCCGACGACGGGCTCTCGAGGGCGCCGCGGGGCGACAAGATCCTTCTCTGGGTCCGGCACGCCGCGCACCACCCGACGCGGAACTCGACGCACGCCGAGCTCGTCGAGCTGAGCCGTCGCGCGCTCGAGCACGGCCTGACGCCGATCCTGATCGGCGACGCGCTCCGCGACGGCGAGGTCCCCGCGGGGGCCGTCGATCTCACCTTGTTCTGGCGGCTCGAGCTGTTCCAGGGCGACGACATGCGCCGCGCGCAGCTCCAGCTCTTCGAGCACCTGAGGCGCGCGCACCGGCTCGTCGGGCAGGTCGGCGTCACCACCGCGGCGATGGACGGCCCGGCGCTGCTCGGCCTCCCGACGATGTACCTGACCCAGGCGCCGAACGTGCGGCTCGGCCGGTGGGTGGGCGTCGTCCCGGGCTACGAGGAGGTCGTGCGCCGCGAGGGGTACCTCGAGCACGTGAGCGGGACCTTCGCGAGGTGGTCGAGCGAGGAAGGAAGGTGACGTCGCCGCGCCCGTAGACAACGCGCATGAACACGAAGACCTGGAGCTTGGCGCTGATCACCTTGGCGCTCCTCGGCGGCTGCACGAGCGAGGAGGACCGGCAGAACGCGGCCACCCGCGCGGAGATGGAGACGCAACAAGCGGCGATCATCGACGCGGCCGGCTCGGACTGCGGCGGCATGATGCGCGGCCTCGACGCCTGGTACGAGGAGCACCGCGCCGAAGCGGACGCGTCGGACGCTTGGTACAATACACTGTCGGACTCGCAGAAGGACGACCTGATGCAGGACCAGCCGGCCCACGGCGCCGCGTTCCGCAGCCGCATCACCGCGCTCATCCGCTGCGGCGGCGTCTCCTGGTTCAGCGAGCGCTGAGCGCGAGCGCCTCATGGGACGTGTCCCCTCCACCGGGCGGCGCGACGTGTTCCTTCGCGCCTCTGGCGGCAGGAACGACTCTTGCGCACTCTCCTCTCGTGCGACTCGTCCTCCTCTCGCTCGTCACCGCGCTCGGCTGCGGCGGACCCATCGCTCCACCCCCGGCCACGTCAGCCGACGCGCCGAGCGGGTCGGGGGAGGCGTCCGCGCCCCGCGCGCGCTGGGACCTCGAGGTCGCGGGCGAGGGGCGCTTCGTCCTCGCGCTCTTCCCGTGTGACCAGGACCTCGGCCTCGTCTACTCCACCGGCGGCTCGTCGCCCGGGGTGCGCGTCGCGTGCCGCGACGGCGACGGCCGATGGGCGCGACGGGATCAGCGCGAGGGGACGGTCACGAGCGCCGAGCGCGTCCGCGGCGACGGCAGCGAGAGCTGGCTCGTGGGCGCGGTCTGGGGCGCCACCGGCGACGCCCTCGGGCTCACCACGCTCCACGCGAACGGGACGCTCGGTGACGCGCGCGCCCTGCCGGTAGGCGCCTGGCTCGACGGAACCGAGCGGGCCTTCCGGGGCGCCGACGGTCACCTCCACGCCTGCCTCCGCGCGCGCATCGACGAGCGCGGCGGCGCCTCCACCGGAAGCCTACGTCACGCCACCGACGAGGGCGGCGAGTGGACGACGGAGGACCTCTCGAACGAAGCCTACGAGTGCGCGTTCGCCGACGACCCCGACGGTGGGGTCGCGTGGGGCGTGGTCGAGCCCGGGGCGCTCGTCGTCCATCGGACGGGCCACGCCGATCTGCGCGTGCCGGTCGAGGGCCACGCCGCGATCGGCTTCGACGCCGCGGGCGCGCTGACGGCGATCGCGGTCGACGAAGCGGGGATCACGTGGATCCACGGGGGCTCACGCGATCGCCTCGACGCCCCCCTCCAGGCGGCTCGGGGGAGGTTCGCGACGGTCTTCGCGACCGACGGAACGCCGCGGGTCCTCTACGCGTCCGCCGCGGGGGGTCTGCGCTACGCGACCGGCACCGCGGAGGGCTGGCAGGTGGAGGACGTCTTCGACGGAGCGGTCGGCCCCACCGCGGTGTCGCTCGCGCTCGACGCCCAGGGTCGACCCGCCGTCGCCTTCGCGCAGGACCGCTGGTCCGTGGTAGCGCGTCGCGTCGAGGCGCCTTGCGCGGCGGGTCAGCAGCTCGTCGACGAGGTCTGCTGTTGGCCCGGTCAGACCCGAACGGCGAGCGGCTGCGAGGGCGCCCCGTCGTGTCCGGCCACGTACTACCCCACGGCCGATGGCTGCGCGCCCTTCTCCGCCGTCGATCGCTGGGCGCTCGCGCGCTGCCCCGAGCGCCGGCTTCACGACGAGGACCGAGAGCCCTACGCGGCCTGCGTCGCGCTCACCGAGAGCGAGGCGCCGGTGCGCGAGCCCCTCGCCCGCGCCTGCGAGGCCGGCGACGGCGCGCGCTGCTTCGCGCTGGCGGAGGTGCTCGGGTCCCCGCTCCTCGACTACCGGGTCGTGCTCTCCGCGCGCTGCCCGGCGGGCCGATGCATCGCGCGCCACGCCGAGGTCTCGCGAGGGCAAGGCGGCGATCCCGCGGCCATGCGAGCCCCGCACGAGCGCGGCTGCGCGCTCGGTCACGGCGACGCCTGCCTGGCGCTCGCGCTGGCCAGCGAGCCCGCCGAGGCCCTCCCGCTCTTCGCGGATCGCTGCCGCGCCGGCGACCCCTCGGCCTGCGCCTGGGTCGCCTTCGAGCGCCGCGCGAGCCCCGACGACCCGCGCGTGCCCGAGGCCCTCGCGCAGCTCGAGGCGGTCTGCGACGCGGGGGACGCGGCGGCCTGCGTGGACCTTGGCGTGCTGCGGCTGCGGGGGGTCGGCGCCGCCCCCGATCCCCGCGCGGCCGCGCAGCGCTTCGCCGCCCCCTGCGGCGTCGTCGAACGAAGCGAGGAGCCCCTCGACGACGACGAGCTCCCGCCCGCGGCGGGCCCCGCGTACGACCCCCTCGAGCCCCACGACCCACGGGTCCGCGCGTGCGTCCAGCTCGCCGCGGTCGCAGACCATCACCCCGCCGCGGTGAACCGCGCGACGTGGCGTGACTCGGCCGCGCCCACGATCCTCACCGAGGCCTGCGACGAAGGCGTCACCGTCGCCTGCGACGCGCTCGCGTCGATGTACCGCGGCGGTCACGGCGTGCGACGCGACCGCGCGCGCGCCACCGCGCTGCGCGAGCAGGCCTGCGAGGCCAACGACCCGGGGGGCCCCGACGCGCTCGAGGGCTGCCCGACGGATCGCTGATCGACTCGCGCCTAGATCTCCTCGGCGACCATGACGCGGTGTCCGTCCACCGTGCGGAGCGCCATCTCCCGCATGCCCCACGACTCGTCGGTCGGGGGCTTCAGGACCTCCGCGCCCTCGGCGACCGCGAAGCATGACGTCGCGGACGACGTCCGTCAGCCGCGGGACCAGCGGCAGTCGAAGCGCACGACGTCGCCATCGACGGAGAGCTCGGTGAACGTCTCCACGCCGCCGCCGAGCTCGACGACGCCGTCGAGCGCGGCGGCGATGCCGCGCAGGTAGCTCGGCTCGCGCATCGCTTCGGGGACGCCGTCCACGACGATCGCCGCGGCGCCCTCGTCGACGCGCTCGTAGCGCGGCGCCCCGCAGTGGCGATAGATGAGGGTCCAGCCGTAGGGGACGCGCCGCAGCGCCGCGTGAGGCGACAGGCCCACGCGGCGGAGCGCGGTGAGGATCGGCCCCAGCAGCGGGCCGCGCCCCGACTCCGCGATCGCGTCGCGGCCCCACCTCCGAGCGCGCTCGAGGCCCGCGATCTCCTCCACCGCGCCCGTGAGCGACACGTCCAGCTCGAGCGGCAGCCACGCCGTCCGGATCGAGGCCTCGATGGTCGCGATCGGCTTCGCGCAGCGCTCGCGGATGCGCGCCGACGCCTCGTCACCCAGGGCGTCGAGCGCCTTGACGTTCGAGGCGAGGTGGCTCGCGCGCATGAGGGGATCGGGCACGGGCCGAAGCATAGCGGGGCAGCGTCGGGCGTCGCGGATGGGTCCTGGAGCCCGGGGCACGCCAATCCTTGACGCCGTTAATTTAACGTCGTAAAGGATTGCCCGTGGGTCGCCCCGTCCTCACCGACGAGCAGGTCGAAGACTTCCGCGCGCGAGCGTGCGAGGTCGCGATGCAGCTCTTCGTCGACGAGGGCTACGAGGGCTTCACGCTCCGCGCGCTCGCCAAGGAGCTCGGGTGCTCGCACGCCACGCCGTACCGCTACTTCGCGGGCAAGCCGGGGATCTTCGCGGCCGTCCGGGCGCAAGGTTTCGTGCGATTCGGCAGCTTCCTGCGGCAGCGGCTCGAGGGGGAGACGGTGCCCATCGAGCGGGTGCGCATCCTCGCCCGCGCGTACTTCGACTTCTCCGTCGAGCAGGCCGCCGCGTTCACGATCATCTTCGAGATGGGCCAGCCGCTGCCCGACGAGCCGGAGACCTCGCGCGAGGCCGGCCGCGACGCGTGGTCCGTGCTCTACGGCGTGATCGCCGAGGCCGTCGACGCGGGCGCGCTCGAGGGCGAGGTGAACGAGCTCGCCCACACGATGTGGGCGGGCATCCACGGCGTGGCGACGCTGCACCTCGCGAGCAAGCTCGCGATGGGGCGAGACGCCGAGGCGATGCTGACTTCGATGACCGACGCGCTCATCCGCGCGCACCAACCCCGAGGCAAGTCATGAGCGAGCACTACGACGTCATCGTCATCGGTTCCGGGATCGGCGGCCTCACCGCCGCGCTCACGTGCGCCCGGGCCGGGCGCTCCGTGCTCGTCCTGGAGGCCGGAAAACAATTTGGCGGGTACACCAACCCGTTCGCGCGCAAGCACTACCACTTCGATCCGGGCATCCACTACATCGGCGAGGCGGGCCCCGGCGGCTCGTTCCGCCACCTCCTCGACCGCCTCGAGCTCGAGGACGTGAAGTTCACGGAGCTCGATCCCGACGGCTTCGATCAGTACGTGTTCCCGGAGTACCGCGTCGCGAACTGCGTCGGCCTCGACCGCTTCCGGGATCGGCTCGCCGCGGACTTCCCGAAGGAGAAGGCCGGCCTCGATCGCTTCTTCGAGCTGCTCCGCGACGTCGACTTCACGCTCAAGACCGCGCAGCGCATCAAGGGCGCGAAGGACGCGCTGCAGGTGCTGTTCACCGCGCCCAAGGTGATCCGCTGGGGCCGCGCGACGCTCGCGCAGCTCCTCGACCACTACTTCGACGACCCGCAGCTGAAGGCCGCGATCGCGGGGCCCTGCGGCGACCTCGGGCTGCCGCCCTCGCGCGTCTCGGCGATCATGCACATGGGCGTGCTCACGCACTACGCGGCGGGCGCGTACTTCCCCCACGGGGGCAGCGGCGCGCTGCGCGACGCGTTCGTCGGCGGCCTCCAGCGCGAGGGCGCGGTGATGCACCGCAACGCGCGCGTCGAGCGCATCCTCCACGACGGCGGCCGGGTCACCGGCGTGCGCACGGCCGAGGGCAAGAGCTACACCGCCGACGCCGTCATCTCGAACGCGCAGGCGCCCACGACCTACGACATGGTCGGCCTCGAGCACGTCGGGAAGCGCCTCGAGCGCAAGCTCGAGCGCACCGAGTACTCGTACGCGTCGGTCGTGATCTTCATGGGCGTCGACGGCGACCTCGAC
This sequence comes from Sandaracinaceae bacterium, assembly GCA_020633195.1. Taxonomy (GTDB): domain Bacteria; phylum Myxococcota_A; class Polyangia; order Polyangiales; family Sandaracinaceae; genus JACKEC01. The sequence goes on from JACKEC010000030.1 coordinate 97,537, forward strand.
ACGAGCGGCGTCGGCAGCGCGAACATCTGGAGCTACGGGTCGACCGACATCGAGCAGATGTACTCCGAGGCCGCGCTCGGCGACTTCACGGAGGGCGGCTCGTACTTCCTGACCGTGCCGACCAACAAGGACCCGGAGGGCGGGCTCGCGCCCGCGGGGATGCAGACGGTGGAGCTCGTGACGCTCTGCCACGCGCACCCGTTCGAGAGGTGGTTCGGCGACAAGACGATGAAGCGCGGCGAGGAGTACGAGGTGTTCAAGGAGACGATCGCCAACCACTACCTCGAGCTCGCCGAGCAGCACCTGCCGGGCCTGCGCGAGCACATCGTGCTCAAGGAGATCGGCACGCCGGCGACGAACATCAGCTTCACGTCCTCGCCCCACGGAAACATCTACGGCCCGGCGCACACCCCCGATCAGACGCCGCCGTTCCGCTTCGGCGCGCGCGCGCCGATCGAGGGCCTCTTCCTGTGCGGCGCGTCGGTCATGAGCGCGGGCATCGTCCCGTGCGCGTCGTCCGGCCGCGTCGCCGGCAAGCTCGCGCTCTCGCACCTCGCCGAGCGGCGGCGCCTCTTCTCGCGCATCCCCGCCGTGCGTCAGCTCCGCGCCGCGTTCGCTTGAGTCCGACGACGCGAAGCGTCGGAGGATCTCAGGGGGGAGCGCGAGGGGCTTGCCCCTCGCCGGAGAGAAATCGCCGGAGGCGATTGATCGACAGACCTGATCGATCAGCGCTGGCTGAACCACTGGCACTCGCTGTCGACGCAGCCGCAGAAGATCGGCCGCGGGAACGAGTAGCCCTCGCAGGTCGCGCCCTCGTTGGCGCCGCCGTACTCCCACGAGAGGCAGTGGTTGCCGCAGCCCATGCGCATGCACTGGCCGTCGTAGTCGCACTCGCCGGCGGAGTGCGACGCGAACACGCCACCGAGGCGCGAGCCGAGGCGGTCGTAGGTGCCGCCCTCGTAGGGGACGGGGAGGCAGGCCGGGTCGTCCGCGGCGCAGCGCGGCTCGAGGTTTCCGGCGAGCTGCACCGACAGCTCGATTTGCGCGCCTGCGATCGCGGGATCCGCGGCGATGCCCGCGCGGACCGCGGCGACGGCCTCGTCGACGCGCAGCTCGCACAGGTTCCCGGAGAGGCGCAGGCACATGCGCGAGCTGCCGCCGCAGTGGAGGCCGTAGCTGATGAAGCGCAGCCCCGGCTGCTCGCGCAGCGCGCCGAGCGCGGCGCTGATGGCCTCGGGTTCGAGCTCGCGCTCGCCGGCCAGCGCGACCACCCACGACCGCCCCTCGTCCTCGCGCGTCACCGGCGTGCCGTCGGCGAGCGCGGCCGCCTCCCCCGGCGTGTAGGGCGGCTCGAGGCAAGCGCGCCGGCTGCCGTCGACGACGGGCGGGCGAGAGAAGCCGACCGCGCTGTGCGGCGCGGCGCGAGGGCCCAGCCTCGGGCTCCCGCCCGAGCAGGCGAGCGCGACGAGCGCGGTCCCGAGCGCGACGAGGGCGCGCATCAGCGTCCGGTCAGCTCGACGTCTCGGCTCGTGACGATCGCGCGGGCCTCGCGGAGGCTGGCCCACTCCCACGGGCGAACCCCCGCCTCGTAGGTGATCACGAACGTGTTGATGCGCCCGATCGAGGACGGGCCGAGGCCGAGGTCCGCGAACGCGACCCCCGACGGCAGGCGCGGCCAGGGCGCGCTGACCTCCGTGGCGGCCGCGTCGTACGAGTAGAGGAACCACCCCGTCCCGCCGCCCGCCGGCGTCACCGAGGCGCCGACGTGCGCGTAGGCCGAGCCCTGCCACGTGAGGGTCAAGGTGCCCATCGACGCGCCCGCCGCGTCGATCCGCTCGGCCGCGGGGACGTCGAACGTGGAGCCCGCGGTGACCGGCGCGGTCGCGATGATCTGCGCCGCGCGGTCGACCCCGTCCTCGAAGGTCCACCCGACGTGGGTCGGCGCCATGTCTCCGTCGAAGGCCTGCACGGTGACGTCGAAGCCCCCCGACCCGTCGGCCACCGCGCCCGAGCGCCCGACCGTGTAGGGGAAGCCCATCTCGTACCGGATCGCGCCCACGCTCGGCGCGAGGGAGGTGAAGGCCGACGCGTCGACGGCGCCGCTCGTCGGCACGGTGATCCGGAAGGTCGTGTCGACGACCGCGCGCGCGGGCGCGGGGAAGGTGATGTCGGTCGCGGACAGGTCCGCGAGGCTGCGGTCGAGGTCCAGCCACACCGCGTTGTTCGGCGGGCCGTCGAGGGGCATCCCCCACTCGACCACGAGCATGCGGAGCGTGCTCGGCTCGTCGGGCACGAACACCTCGAAGTCGTCGCCCATGAGCGCCCCGCCGGACACGCCCGGGCCGAGGAAGAAGACGCCCTCGCCCATCCCGCTGCGGCCGAAGAGCGTGCCGTTGACCGCGCGCGGCGGGCTCGGCGTCGCCATCGGCTCAGTGAGGTGGAGCGCGCCCGGGAGGGGACCCGTGACGCCGATGACGCTCGTCGCGGTGTGCTGCGGCGCGGCGGCGGTCACGGTCCAGGGCCCGCTGCCCGGCTCGAGGGTCACGACCACGCTCCCCGTCGCGTCGGTCACGCCCTCGACGGTCGAGCCCTCGGCGCCGTCGACGCGGACGAACACGGCCTCGGCCGGGACGTAGGCCCCCGTGTCCGGGCTCCGGACGACGACCCGCACCTCGAAGTCGATCGGGCCCCCCGCGTCGGGGAGCGACGCGTCGAAGCCCGCGTCGAGCGGCCCGGCGTCGAAGCCGGCGTCGAACCCGGCGTCGACGCCGCCCCCCGCGTCGACGCCGCCCCCTGCGTCGAGCTCGCTCCCCGCGTCCAGGGCCACGCCCGCGTCGTTCCCGGTCGAGCTGTCGCACCCCGACGCCAGGGCCAGGCCGACCCACACCACCATCACCCACGAGCTGCGCATCCAACCCTCCCGAGCCGCCAACCCTACCACCGCGGCGCGCTGCGCAGGCCTTGCCGGCAACCCTTGCCCCATCCACGAGCGAGGGGGACGCACGGAGCGCTGGATCGCGCTGGCACGTTTGGTGTTAGCTTCGCCTTCCCGTGTCGGCGACGACGATCGACTTGCGGTTGTCCCGGGCGCTCATCGCGCGCGCCTTCGACGAGTCACGGGCCCACGACCTCACCCTGAGCGCCGCGGACGAGGCCCAGACGGGCAGCAACGCGCTGCCCACGCAGCCGTGGCGCGTCGCGCGGATGCACCTCGTGGAGCGCCTCGGCGAGCCGTACCGCTGCGAGCTGCTGATCGCCCGGATCGAAGCGCTCCGCAACGATCCCGCGACCGCGGCGGTGCCGAACACCGCCTTCAACGACATCAGCAACGCGCTCGACGACGGCACCCGCGACGCCTCCGGTCGCGAGAACGATCTGCAGTCGGTGGACGACAACCTCGACAGCGCCTTCGCCGGGCCCTGGCGAGGGATCCCCGGCGCGGTCGGCAACGCGATCGGGTCGGCCGTCGGGATCGTCACGGGGACCGCCAACCAGGTCGCGAACGGGCTGATGGCGCCGCAGGGCATCGAGCAGTACCTCCTCGGCATCCCGCCGGCGACGCCGTGGGTCCCGGACCTGGCGCCCAAGCCCGGCGTCTTCCTCGACAAGCTCTACAGCGTGCTCGTGACCCGCGTGGGGCCCGGCAACACGCCGCTCACCGGTCGGTGGGTCACCGGGCTCGTCACCGAGTTCGAAGACCTCGGGCTCACGAGCAACGGGCGGCGGCTCGTCCGCCTCGTGATCGAGCCCCAGCTCGCGCGCCTCTCGCTGCGGACCAACCACCGCGTCTTCGAGCAGATGACCGCGATGCAGATCGTGAAGAAGATCTTCGACGAGGCCCTCATCTACACCGCCGACTTCGTCCCGCCGGGGCTCGGCAACAAGCGGGCGTACTGCATCCAGTACGGCGAGACGGACCTCGACTTCGTGCTGCGCCTCATCTCGGAGGAGGGCCTCGTGCCCGTCTTCGATCACCACCTCGGCGCCGAGCGGCTTCAGCTCCTCGTCCCCTCGGAGCTGCAAGCGCGGTACGTCCGCGGGTACGGGACCGACGGCTCGGTCGAGACGCTCGACTCGGCCGACATGCCCCGCGCGACGCTCGACGAGCTCGTGCACGGGGCCGCCGTCGACGCCGCGCTCGAGGAGGTCCTCTGGGACTTCAACGTCACGCGCGCCGTCGCGCCCACCGCCGTGAGCGTCCGCGGGACGGACTTCTCGACGTCCGCCACGGGCGCCGACGAGCCGCCCACGCACGTGCGGCCCGGCGACGCCGAGGCGCCCGACGCGGAGGCGGCGATCGACCTCGCGTTCGCCGATCGCACGCAGTCGAGCTGGCACCAGTTCCCGGCGCGGACGGCCTTCGAGTTCGATCCGGAGACCGCCGTCCAGACCGACGCCGTCGACCCGAACGCCGAGGCGCGGCTCGAGCTGATCGCGGCGCGCGCGCTCGCTCGGCTCGGGCGCGGGCGGACCAACGCGGTCGGGCTCGCGGCCGGGCAGTCAGTCGACGTCACCCACGGCCGGCCGCTCATCGACCCGGCGATCTTCGACGACGAGGTGGCGCCGCTCGGCCGCTTCGTGATCACGCGCCTCGAGGTGCTCGCGGAGAACGACGCGGCGCCGGTGAACGCGCAGCTCCCGCCAGCCCCGAGCGCGTTCCTCCGGCCCGCCCGGCCGCTCGGGCTCGAGGCGCTCGTCGAGGCCATCCCCGAGTCGGTGCTGTTCCTCCCTCCGCGCCGTCGCGCGCCCCGGATCGATGGAGTGCAGACGGCGATCACCCGCGCCGGCGTGGGCGAGTGGAAGGAGGGCTACGGGCGCATCGGGGTCGACCCGATCGGGCGCGTGAAGGCCACGCTGCCGTGGGACCGAGGCGACGCCGAGCGCCCCGACCCTCCCCTGTCGCCGCCGATCCGCGTGACGACGCCGTGGGCCGGCCACGCGTGGGGCACGACGTTCTTGCCCCGCGAAGGGATGGAGCTCCTCGTCGCCTACCTCGACGGCGATCCGCTGCAGCCGATCGCGCTCGGCGCGCTCCACGGGTTCGTGAACCCGGCCCCTCGCGAGCGCCCCCACATCGACTTCGTCACCGGCGAGAACCGCATCGACCCGGTCGAGGAGAAGGTCGTCGGCGACGACGAGGCGCGGCTCCACTACGACCCCGAGAAGCAGAAGCGACCCACCGGCGATCGGCACCTCAACGCGATCCGCACCGCGATCCACCCGACGCCGAAGGAGGACGCGTACAAGGCGTTCCACGAGCTGAGCTTCGACGACACACCCGGCCGCGAGCGCGTGCGGCTGCACTCCGCGGGCGTGCTCGACGAGCACGCCGAGCACGACCAGCGCACCTGGGTCGGTCGCGACCAGATGAACATCGTGCAGGGCGAGCAGACCGAGCTGGTGAAGGGCAACCAGACCCTCGTCGTCGACGGCGACAGGAACAAGGTCGTCACCGGCCACGAGGACCGCGAGGTGCTCGGGCGCCAGGACGTGACGGTCAAGGGGATGAAGACCCTCACCGTGCACGGCGACCACACGCGCCACGTCGGCATCAAGGAGAAGGCCGAGGACGTCCACCGGATCGGGCTGAAGGAGGGCGACGGCGTGCTCCGCCTGCTCGAGTCGCGGCGCGATCGGAAGACGAAGATCCAGGGCGACGACACGCGCACCGTCGGCGGCGACGTCGACGTGCGGTGCGGCGAGACCTACGAGCTCGGCGGCGCGCCGCTCGTGATGACGGCGACCGCGCAGGGCGGCGAGGGCGGCCCCGGGCTCAGCAACGACAACGAGTTCGGCGAGACCGCGCTCGACGGCGCGACCGGCGAGTGCGAGCTCGTCGCGGACGGCAAGATCACCGTGCGGGCCGAGACCATCGACCTGAACGGAGCCACCTCGATCCGCTTCGAGTGCGGCGAGGTCAACATGGAGCTGACCGCCGACGAGCTCGTGATGAACGCGCCGAACGGGGTGGCCTTCTGGATCGCCGGGCGCGGCGCGGCGGCCGAGGCGGGCGAGCTGCCCGCGAGCTCGTGCTCGCTCGTGGTCGAGACGCGCACGAGCCCCGACATCACCTTCAAGCTGAGCGACAACGCCGCCTCGGACGGCGGCCAGTACGTCGGCGTGCTCCGGCCGAGCCCGCGGACCGACGAGTACCTCGACGCGGAGGACGCCCTCGAGGGGGGCCCCGGCGTGAAGATCGCGCCGATCGACAGCTTCGTGATCCAGGGCGGGCTGAGCGCCTTCCAGTGCCGGCGGGTCGAGTACCAGCGCAAGGGCGGACCCAAGCACGTGCACCGCGAGATGACCGACGCCGAGAAGAAGCTGCTCGAGGACATCGCGCAGCTGAAGAAGGACATCGAGAAGCTCGAGAAGGAAGCCGACGAGGCGGTGAAGAAGCGCAACGTCGCGCGCGCCGAGTACGTGCAGGCGGCCAAGGAGCGCAAGGACATCGAGTCGCGCATCAAGGAAGACGACGGCATCGACGAGGAGCTCGCCGCCGCGATCGATCGCGTCACCGCGGCGGAGAAGGCGCTCCAGAAGGCGAACCGCGACGAGCAGCGCGCCTACGACGCGGTCATCCACGCCATCGCGACCGGCCAGAGCCACGACGACGAGGACGACGCCCACGAGGAGGCGAAGGACAAGGTCGAGGACGCGAAGAGCGAGCTCGAGGACGCCGAGGAGCAGCTCGAGGAGACCCGCGAGGAGCACGGCGGGCTGATGGACGAGTACGTCGCGGCCCGCGACAAAGAAGAGGAGAAGGGCCAGAAGCTCCTCGACGCGCAGGAGGAGGTCGCGCGCACCCAGAACCGGCTGGCCCGGGCCGAGCGCGAGCTCGCGAAGAAGGAGCACGAGGCCTCGGATCTCGAGCTGTACGACGAAGAGCAGGAGGCCGCGCAGTAATGCCCTTCGACAACGAGATCAAAGACGCGAAGAACCGCGCGAACCAGGCCGACAAGGCGGCGAAGGACGTCGGCCAGGGCAAGGAGGACGTCGACCAGGCCGAGCAGGACCTGAAGGACGGCGATCAGGACACCGCCGACAAGGGCAGCAACGCGGCCCACGACGGCGCGGACGCGCTGCGCGACGGAGACCAGGCGCTCAAGGACCTCGGCGTCCTCGGCCAGAACGACAACTCGATCACCGACGTCGCCGACGACATCGACCAGCTCGCCGAGGACATCTTCGGCAAGAAGCACGCGCCGGACTCGCTCCCGCCGCTCCGCTATCGCCTGTTCTTCGGCAAGAAGGACGACCTCGAGGCGGGCCTCGAGAACCTCCTCGACGACGGGCTCGGCATCGGCGACTCGCTCCTCGAGGCAGGCGCCGACGCGATCGGCGTGGGCGACTACCTCGGCACCGATCCGTTCAGCTCGGTGATGGAGAAGCACTCGCCCTTCAAGGAGGACCCGGCCGAGCTCGACGCCGCCGAGTCGGTGTGGAGCGTCGTACAGGTCCGCTGCGACGAGGGGCTCAACCAGCTCTGGCGCTGCGAGCTGCTGCTCGTCGCCAGCGAGGTGCGCAACCCCGACCTCGAGGACCAGAACGATCAGGAGAGCTCCGCGGGCGGGCTCGTCGATCAGGTCGCCGGCCCGATCAAGGGCGTCATCGGGACCGTCGAGCAGATCGCGGGCGTCTTCGACAACGACCCGAACGCGCCGCCGCCGGAGTCGCCACTCGCGAAGCGCGTCGCCGGGATCAAGGGCGCCGCGGATCGGCTGTCCAACGCGGGCGGCCTCGGCGACGCCATCGGCGCGGTGAGCGACATCATCTTCGGCGAGGACCCCACCGCCACCCCCGACGGGCCCGTCTACATCAACGTCCCGCTCGACCCGGCCAACTTCCTCGGCCAGACGTGCAGCCTGCGCATCTCGCGCGAGTTCACGGCGCCGGCCGACCCGCAGGTGAACCCGTTCGACGTGCCGGGCTACTCGTTCAGCGCTCGCTACCTGACGGGCGTCGTCACGGAGATGGACGACCTCGGCCTGCGCCAGCAGAAGCTCGCCCCGGGCATCGGGAGCACGGAGGTCCAGACGCGCTGGATCCGCCTCGTGCTCCGCCCCCAGATGGCCAAGCTCGCGCTGCGCCGCGACTACCGCGTCTTCAACGAGCTCAACGCCATCGCGATCGTGCGCGAGGTGTTCCGCAGCGCGGGCGTCTACGGCTTCCTCCCCGACGTGCCCGGGATCGGGATGGCGACCGACGCGCTCGGCGACCTCGCGAGCAACATCCCGTTCGTCGGCAACGCCGCCTCGGACGCGATCAGCGGTCAGTTCATCAAGCTGATGCCGCCGCCCTCGACGAACGCGGATCTGGCCAAGGCCGGCGCGAAGATGCCGACCGAGGACTGGACCCAGGAGCGCGAGATGTGCGTGCAGTACGGCGAGACGGACCTCGACTTCGTCCGCCGGATCCTCGAGGAGGAGGGGATCCACTTCACCTTCACGTGCCGCCGCGGCTTCGAGCGCATCGTGCTCGTGCACGACCCGTCCGAGCTCGATCAGGCGCCCAGCGTCGACGGGCGCGCGGCGCCCTACTACTGGCCCCACTGGCAGACCGTCCCGCAGGTCGAGACCGTCCGGGACGTCGCCGAGTGGCGCAAGGTCCGGCCGGCCAAGGTCACGCTGCGCGACTTCAGCTACTCCGTCGCCGACCAGAAGGCCACCGAGCTCGTCGAGCCGGTCGTCAACTCGCCCGCCGTGCTGATGGGCGCCACGCCCGAGGCGAGCCTCGCGTACGGCGAGCGCTACGAGTACCCGGGCAAGTACCCCTTCCAGTACCTCGGCAAGGAGGCGATCCACTACGAGCGCTACGGCCAGGGGAAGCTCGACCGCAACTTGCCTTTCCTGCGACTCGAGGAGGAGGTGACCCGGTCGCGCCGGGTCCGCCTCCGGACGAACATCATCGGCGCGGCGGCCGACACCACCGTGCGCGTCCGCGGCTACGTGTTCGACCGCGACGGGCTCGTGCCCCCGGCGCCGCCGACCGACGCGCCGCCGGCCGATCACGTCATCATCGAGCGGATCCGCTGGACGGGCTCGGGCCGCGCCGCGACGAGCTACACCGCCGGCCCGAACTACCCGCTCGACACGAGCGCGCCGGACTACGACAACGAGATTGTCGGCTGGTGGATCAACCACGCGATCCCCGGCGTCACGCCGGTCCGCCCGCCGCGCGTGACGCCCAAGCCGCGCGTCACCTCGATGACCACCGCGACGGTCGTCGACTGGACCGGCGACCACGACGAGGACGAGGAGATCGAGCACGAGCACCCGTCCACGGTGCGGGTCCGCGTCCGCTTCCACTGGGACCGGCGCGGTGAGCTCCCGCTCGGGATCCTGCCGCCCATCGGCTACATCGCGGAGCGCGGCAAGACGTGCTGGTGCCGCGTGAGCCAGGCGTGGGCCGGCGACGACTTCGGCGTCCTGTTCGTGCCGCGGATCGGCAGCGAGGTGATCGTCGCGTTCGACAACGGCGACCCCGACCGGCCCGTGATCGTCGGGAGCCTCTACGACGGTGAGCACCCGGTCCCGCAGCCCGGCCGCGAGGTGCCGCGCGAGGGCTTCGAGCCGCCCAAGGCCGAGGCCGTGCAGATGAACACCATCGCGACGCGGACGTCGCCGTGGGACGAGGACGACGGCGTCTCGAGCGAGCTCACGTTCGACGACACCAACAAGAGCGAGCGCGTCTTCCTCAAGGCCGGCCGCCACCTGATCGAGGAGGTCCGCGCCGATCACCTCACCACCGTCGTCGGAGAACAGACCAACGAGGTGGGCCGCCACCAGGGCGAGATCGTCGAGCTCCGGCAGAAGACCCAGGTGGAGAAGAACCGCGACAAGACAATCGGGCGCAGCCAGGTGGAGACGATCCGCGGCGCGCGCGAGGTCCGGGTGAACGAGCACCAGAAGACGCTCGTGACGCTCGACCACGCCGAGACGGTGAAGGGCGTGCAGCGCCTCGTGGTCAAGGGTGACCGCGAGCTGAAGGTGCACGGTCGCCGCGAGACGATCGTCGGCAAGGAAGGCGACGAGACGCCGGCTCACGACCTGCACGACGTCACCGGCGACAAGACCTGCACCATCGAGGGGACGCTGAAGGTGCGCGCGAAGGCCCTCGCGGTCGGCCAGCCCACGGAGGGCGCGATCGCGCCGGACTCCTCGCTCGAGTCGGGCCCCGGCGCCGACGGAGAGCCCCGGCTCGTGGCGAAGTCCGAGATCGGCTACCGGCTGACCGCCGACCAGGAGGTCCGCATCGTCTCCAACGAGTCGAGCGTCGAGCTGATCGCCACCAAGGGCTTCTCGTCGACCGTCGAGCTCCCGATGATCGAGCTCGGCCATCCCGCGGCCGGCGGCCTGACCGTGTGGCACCCGACGCGCGTCCAGATCCACACGGAGCACGGCGTGATGGTGGCGGTCGGCGACTCGATCCGACTGCGCGCGATGGGCGACACGGACGCGGAGGTCGCGGTCGGCGCCTCCGGGGTCCTGCTCAGCGGCAAGGTCGGCATCGTCGACGCCAACAAAGAGATCCGCGACGGCAGCGGCGTGCAGACGGTGGGGGAGTAATCGATGGGGCTCTTCGACGGTTTGGAAGACCCGCTCGGCGAGGTCTCGGATGCGCTGAGCGACTTCGGCGCCGACGACGAGGCGAACGACCTCGACAAGGCGACCGCGTGGATCCAATCGCGGATCGACGCCTCCGGCACGATCCCGACGCTGCGCGCGCGCTTCCTCATCGGGCCGTTCAAGCCCAAGACCGTCCCGATCGATCAGGTGGACTGGGCCGACGCGATCGTGCAGGCCGGCGGCATCGGCGAGAAGCTCCTGCAGCAAGCGGGCGTCGCGCAGGCCGGCTACGCCGAGCTCGGCGCGGCCGCCCTCGAGCAGGAGCTCGACAAGCGCTTCGACATCGAGAAGGCGCACGAGCCGCCCATGCACTGGGTCGAGTCGCTGACCGTGGACGAGGGCCTGAGCTCCGTGTGGACGGCGACGGTGATCCTCCAGAAGCCCGACGCGGCAGCGATCGCGGCCGCGCAGCTCGGCCTCAACGCCCCGCCCAAGGACCTGGTCGCCGACGTCCAGCGCGCCTTCCGCGACGACGACGGGGACGGCTGGTGGGAGCTCGCGGATTTCGGGACGCTGGGCACGGACATCGCGCAGGCGATGTTCACGCCGGACCAGCTCGCCGATCAGGTGTGGGACACGGAGAACCCGGACAAGCTCGACCGCGATCCGACCCGCGTCACCCCCGATCACACGATCGACACGGGCGTGCCGTTCGTCGGCAAGACCCTCGCGCGCGACTACCTCGGCGCGTTCGCCCGGGTCAGCCTCGCCCGGCGCTTCGACGACGACTACTTCACGCTCAACGAGCGCTGGTTCAGCGGCCGCGTCACCGCGTTCGAGGATCTCGGCTACGATCCGGGCCGCCGCGTGCGCCGCGTGCGCGTCACCATCCAGCCGCACCTCGCGCAGCTCGGCCTGCGACGCCGCCACCGCGCGTTCAAGAACATGAACGCTGTGCAGATCTGCCGGCAGCTCCTCGTCGAGCACGGCATCTACCAGCAGGACTCGACCAAGGACGCGACCGGCACCGCGATCCGCTGGGCGCCCGGCGGTCGCGAGCTGTTCGGCCCGCTCGGCGTGCCGGACGCGGCGACCGCGGCGATCGGGAAGCTCTCGGGCATCGACCCGTTCGGGGTCGGCGAGAAGGTGAGCGGCGCCGTCAACGACCTCCTCGAGCAGCCGCTCGAGGACTGGCGCCCCAAGCGCGAGTACTGCGTGCAGTACGGCGAGACCGACCTCGAGCTGTTCGAGCGCCTCCTCGCGGAGGAGGGCCTCAGCTACTTCTTCGAGCACCGAGAGCGCCTCGAGACGCTCGTGATCTGCGAGGACCCGCGCCTCGCCGGCAAGAAGGTCCTCACCGCCGGGCGCCTGCCGGTGATCGCGTGCCCCGGCCCGACGCCGACGGCCCTCGCGATCAGCGAGCGCGCGTGGAACGTGGGCGTCGCGCGCAAGCCGGTGCCGTCGGGGGTGACCGTCCGCGACCGCACGTACACGCGGCCCTACGACCCGACCGATCTCAAGGCGGGCGAGTCGCTCGACCTCTTGAGCCCGTCCAACCTGTCGTCGCTGACCACGCTCGGCGGCCTCGAGCAGCTCGCCAACCAGGCGGTCGGCCTCGCCGGCGAGCTCACCGGCGCGGCGGGCACCGAGGACTACGCGGGCCCCGAGGCGCAGTGGTTCGAGTGGGGCGGCCTCGAGTACCCGGTCGCCGAGGACCCGCAGGATCCCTTCGGCTACGAGATGTACGACGGCCCGCCGATGGCGCAGCTCCACCTCGAGGGCTTCCGCGCCGAGGGGGCGGTGGCGCGCGGGCTGAGCGACTGCGCGACCTTCGCGCCGGGCGCGAGCACGCGGATCCTCCACGGCGCCTTCGACGTGCTCCACCCGCCGGTGCAGAAGCCGCAACGTTTCTTGATCACTCGCGTCCGGCACTCGGCCAGCCCGCTCGGCGTCATAGGCCCGAGCGGCTTCCTCCGCCGCTACGAGATGAACTACGCCAACTCCTTCGAGGCGATGAACATCGCCCTCCCCTATCGGCCCGCGCGCCCGGCGGACAAGCCCCGCGTCCGCGGGGTGCACACGGCGGTCGTCATCGACGTCGACCGCGGCGAGGACCCCACCACGAGCCCGTCCGAGGTGAGCGTCCCCGAGCCGCAGTCGGCGTGGCGCGTGCGCGTGCGCATGCCGTGGGAGCGCAGCGGCGAGGCGTTCGTGGCGGGAGACGGCGACCAGGTCGCGGCGGCGACCAAAGGCGAGGAGGGGTCGCGCTGGCTCCGGTTCGCGCAGCCGTTCACCGGCGCGGGCTTCGGGTGGCTGCTCGTCCCGCGGGTCGGGATGGAGGTCGCGATCGGCTACGAGGAGGGCGACCCCGATCGCCCCTACGTCCTGGGCGCGCTCTACTCGGACGCGTTCGATCGCGAGACGGGCGCGCGCCACGCGTCGAGCGAGAGCCCGCGCGATCGCGACGCGGGGCGGGTCGACTTCTCGGCGCGCATGCAGAACAGCGGCTTCACCACCCGCTCGTGGCCGCAGACCGAGCGCGGCGCAAACGTCCGCGGCAACCGGCTGCGCTTCGACGACACCGCGGGTGGCGAGGACGAGCACAAGGGCCACGGCCGCGTCGAGGTCTTCGCGCAGAACGACCTCGCCAAGGAGGTCGGCAAGAAGAGCGAGGACGAGAAGATCGGTGACCACGTGACCACGGTCCGGGTCGACCAGCACCTCGACGTGGGCGCCGATCAGCGAGAGCTCGTCCACGGCGATCAGACGCTGCTCGCGCGCTTCGACTCGCCGAGCCCTACCGAGTGGGGCCGCGAGGTCGACATCAAGGGCGACGAGAAGGTCGAGGTCGGCGGCGGCGAGCGCACGGACGACCACGCGGACAAGCCCGATCGGGACGCGATGATCGACCTCGTCGAGAAGGACGACACGCTCAAGGTGGGCAAGAGCCGCCAGCTGCACGTCGCGGGCGGCGAGACGATCCGGATCGAGGGCGAGGGCGCGTCGGCGGAGAAGCCCGGCCGCTTCCTCGACGTCGCCAAGGGCAATTCGACGGTCACGATCGACGACGAGGACCGCTACGTCGTCACCGGCGATCGTCGCGTGAAGGTCGCCGGCGCCTACACGTTGAAGGCGAAGTACATCGACATGAAGTCGGTGACCTCGGGCGAATTCGACGGGCCCGGCGAGGGCGAGGAGAACGGCGGCCTCGTGATCGACGAGAAGGGCGCGTCGCTCACCTCCAAGGGGCCGGCCACGATCGAGACCGAGACCTTCACGGCCGAGAGCCGCGCCGGGCGGGTGCTCGTGAAGGCGGCGACGAGCATCACCGTCCACGACGGCAGCGGTCAGGGGAACCGCTTCGTGCTCGACGCGAGGACGAAGACCATCACCGTGCGCGCCGCCACGGGGGCCACGCTGAAGGTCGGGCTCGACGCGGCGGGCCTCGAGATGAACGAGAGCAAGCTCGAGCTCGCCGCGACGCCCTCGAAGTGGAGCGTCGTGCTCGGGCCGCTCGGGACGATGAGCACGATCGAGGGCCCCACCGTGAAGTTCCACGCGACCGACGAGATCTGGCTGCACGCTCCCTCGATCCCGATCGGCGAGGAGGGCTGATGGAGAGCCATCGCCGCCCCATCCGGGAGCTCGCCGAGGCGCTGCGCGCGTTCGTGGGGATCCCGCGCGCTCAGCTCTTCCACGTCACGACCGACGCGGCGCTCCACGACTCGGTGGCCGAGGTCGCGATGAGCTTCGAGCACCACGCCGACAACGTGAGCCCGTTCGTGCGGCTCGACGAGGCGTACTCCGCCGACGGCGCGGGCTGGGATCGGTGCGCCGCGACCCTGCGGGCCGATCACGCGAAGCGCCGCGAGGCGATGGCGAAGCACGGCTACGCGCTCGGAGCGCTCGGCGCGGACATGGTCGGGAGCACCCCGCTGGCGCGCCTCGGCGCGACGCTGTCGGCCGTCCTCGCCGCGCAGTGCGCGCCGCTCTCGGGCCTGCTCCTCGTCCTCGCGCCCGGTCACGTGGAGGATCCCACGGCCTTCGAGCGCGACCTCGGCGAGCTGACGCGCCGGCTCCCGACGGTGCGCTGGATCCTGATCGAGCGCGAGACCTGCTCCATCGGCCCCGAGCTCGCGACCGCCACGCGCGCCGGTCACGCCCGCGCGCTCGTCGACGAGGACGAGGCGGTCCGCGAGCTCGAGGCCAAGCTCGACGCCGCGAGCGTCACGTCGCTCGACGCCCCCGCGCCTGCGCAGACCGGCGCCGCCTGGCCCAAGGGCGCGCTGCCGCCCGGCGCGGCCGGCAGCAACGCGAGGCGGAGCGCGGCCGTCGCGAGCGTCGCCGCGAGCCTCGGGCTGCCCGCCGCGCTCTTCACCGGCGCGCTGCGCGACCTGCGCAACCACGTCCTTCGCGGCGCGGTCGCGCTGCGGCGCGGCGATCCGGTCGCGGCGGCGCGCTGCCAGGGTCAGGCCGCCAAGGCCGCCGCGGCGGCCGGCATGGATCGCGAGGCCACGCTGATGGAGATGGTCCTCGCGAGCTACCTCGTGGCCGCCGAGCAGCGCGGCCTCGCCCGCGAGCGCTACCAGGCGTGCGCGGACCGCGCGAACGGCAAGGGATGGTTCGACCTCGCGGCGCAGTCGCTGATGGCCATCGGCTCGCTGCACCTGCTCGACCGCGACAGGAGCGCGGCGTCGGTCGCGTACGGCTGGGCCGGCCGCGCGGCGCGCGACGGGCACCACGACGGCCTCGCGATCGAGGGCTTCCGCATGGCCGGGCAGTGCGCGGCCGAGGACGGCAACCGCGACCTCGCGGGGCGCCTCTTCTCCGAGGCGCTCGCGATCGCCGCTCCGATGGGCGACCCGGCGGCCGGCCGCACCAGCGCGCCGATCGCCGCGCGGCAGCTCGCCGATCACTTCGAGCGCCTGGGCTCACGCCCGCAGGCGCTCTCGCTCCGAGAGCAGGCAGACCGGATGGAGGCCGCCGCGCGCGGCGAAGGGGAGGCGGCATGATCGGCGGCAAGGACGACGACCTCGTGGTCGGGCTGTGCATGCACATGGAGCTGGTGCCGATGCCCGCGCCGACCCCGACCCCGATCCCCCACCCGTTCCTCGCGACGATCGGGGACCCGAGCCGCAAGGCCGCCAAGGCGGTCGGCCAGCCGATGAAGGCCGCCGCGGACGCCGAGGACATCGACGAGCGCCCGGTGACGATCAACGGCGCGCTGTGCACGAACGTCGGCACGATCACCAAGAACTCTTCCGCGCTCCCGCACATGCCGTTGCCCCCCGGGACCGGGTGGGCGCCGATGCCCAAGCCGCCCAAGGCGATGGTCGGCATCCTCGCGACGCCGCCGCCGCCCGACCTCCCCGTCTGCCCCGCGGGCGACGCGCTGATGGACAAGGGCTCGGGCGCGGTGAACTTCGGCGACGGCGAGATCGTGCGCCTCGGCGACACCTGCGCGAGCTGCAGCGAGCCCGCGCGGCAGGTCTCCACCGTGATCGCGATTCCGCTGGGCCCGCCCGTGCTGGTGCTCGGATAATCGCCGCCATGCGCGCCCGCTGGCACGTCGACGCCGCCCATCGCCTCGTCTCGAGGTTGGCGCCGCCGCGCCTCGCGAGCTGGCGACCGATGGCGCTGCGACCGATCGCGGGCGGCGGGGTCGACATCCAGACCGGTCACGTCTCCTTCACCGAGACGGATCTCGAGCTGCCGGGGCCTCCGTCGCTCGCGCTCGCGCGGACCTACTCGTCGGGCTCGGCCCACCGCGCGGGCCTGCTCGGTCGGGGCTGGTCGCTGTCGATCGATCAGCGCGTCACCGTCGAGCCGGGCGGCTTCGTGTGGCGCGACGGCCACGGCCGCGAGCTGCTCTTCCTCCACGACGGCCCGCCGACCACGGGCCTGCGCCTCGTACACCCGCTCGATCCGGCGCGGCTCTGGTGCGTCGGCCCGCGCGCGTTCCGCGTCACCGACGGCGCGCGCCGGATGAGCTTCGAGGCCCCCGCCGACGGCAAGCCGGCGCGCCTGACCTCGATCGAGACGGGCACCGACTCGCTCTGGATCACGTACGACCGCGACCTCCCCGTCGCGGTGCAGGTGGGCGTGCACCGCCTCCACCTCGCGTACGCGCACGGGCGCCTGCTCTCGGCGCGCGTCGAGCTGCCCTCGGGGCAGACGTTCGACTTCGCCACCTACGAGTACGACACCGACGGCGACCTCGCGCGGGTGCGGCTCCCCCACGGCGTCGAGCGCGGCTACGTCTACGCGCAGGGCCTGCTCGTGACCCGCGCGCGGGCCGACGGCGAGCGCGTGCACTTCGGCTACGACGGCGTCGGGAGCGACGCCCGCTGCGTCCGAACCTGGGGCGAGAGCGGCTACGACGACCGGCGCCTGAGCTACCGCTACGGGTCGACCACCGTCCTCGACAGCGAGAACGTCCCCTACGTCTTCGAGAGCGACCCGCTCCACCGGCTCACCTCGATCCCGCACGTCACCTTGACGTACGATCCCGACCGCCTCGCGCCGATCGAGCGGCGCGGCCGCGGCGGGAGCGTGGTCGCGACGCTCGACCCGGAGGGGCGCCCGGCGACGGTGAAGGCGCCGGACGGCGGAGTCGAGAAGCACGTCTACGACGACGCGGGGCGCGTGGTCGTCCACGTCGACGCGACCGGCACCGAGGCGCAGCTCCGCTACGCGGACGACGCGCTCGTCGAGCGGGCCGGCGACGGACCGCCGACGGCGATCCGCACCAACGCGGCGGGCGCGACCGAGATCGTCGTCGGCGACGAGTGGCTCGAGGTCGAGCGGGACGGAGCCCGCCGGCCATCGCGCGTGCGGCTGCGCGACGAGGAGTGGACCGCCACCTACGACGGCCTCGGCCGCCCCGCGCAGCTCGACGGCCCCGACGGACGCCGGCGCTTCGAGCACGACGCGTTCGGCCGGCTCGTCGGGATCGAGGTCGACGGCCTCCGCGCCGCCTTCACCCGCGACGGCGAGGGCCGGCTCCTGCGCGCCACCCTCCCCGACGGTGACTGGGTCATCGAGCGCGATCGCGGCGGGCTCCCGCGCCTCGTCACGCGCCCGGACTTCGCCTGCGAGCTGCGCTTCGATCGCGAGCGTCGGCTGACCGCGGTGGTCGATCGGCGCGGCCGCCGGTGGGCCTTCACCCGCGACGCGATGGGCCGCGTGGTCGAGGAGATCGACTTCGATCAGCGCAGCTACCAGTACCGCTACGCCGGCGCGTCGAGCGACGTGGCGACCCTCGTCTTGCCGGACGGCGACCGCGTCGGCGTCTACCGCGACAAGGCGGGCCGGGTCACCGAGGCGCGCTACGGCAAGACGATCGAGGAGCGCTTCGTCTACGACGTGGCCGGGCGCGTGATCGAGGCGCGCCGCGAGGACAACGTCGTCACGCTCGGGCGCGACCGGCTCGGCGCCGTCGTCTCCGAGCGCCAAGGCGAGGACGAGGTCGGCGCGAGCTACGACGCCCGCGGCCGGCGCGCGCTCGTCGTCAGCTCCGTCGGCGCGCGGATCACCCGGACCTGGGGCGCCAACGGCGGGCGCGTCGTCGAGATCATGGCCCCCGACGGCTCGCGCCACGAGGTGCAGCTCGATCGGTCGCGCCTCGTCAGCGGCGACCTCGACGTGGCCCGCGCGCCGCGCGACCCGCCGCTCCGCTTCAGCGGCGAGGGTGAGGTCGAGCGCGACGTCGCCGGCCGGATCACCGCGTGGACCGCGCCCGACGGGCGACGGTGGGGGTACCGCTACGGCGTCGACGGCCTGATCGCGAGCGTGAAGCTGCCGGGCGGCGACGAGCTCACCTACGACTACGACGCGTTCGGCCGCCGGGTCGCGGCGCGCAGCAAGCACTGGGACGCGCGCTGGGTGTGGGACGGCGGGGTGGCCCTGCACGAGCTGTCGACGATCGCGCCGCCGCGCCTCTACGTGTTCGACCCCGCCGACGGCTCGCCGATCGGTCGCGTCGAGCCCGGCAGCGTCCGCTGGCTCGGCCTCTACCAGGACTTCGTGAGCCTCTTCGATCCCGCGCAGCCCGACCGCCCGACGAGCGAGTACTGGGCGTGGCGCGGCGGCCTCTTCATCGACTTCCTCACCGGCCTCTGGCTCGGCCCGGGCCGCGCCTTCCACCCGCGCGCCGCCGAGCCGATGGGCGCCAGCACGCTCACCGACGAGCTGTTCGGCCCGACCGACCCGCCCGCGTTCGACTACTCGCCGCGCGTGCTGCGCACGATCGACCGCGCCTCGGACGACGAGCTGACGCGGTTCTTGCGACGCCTCACCACGCCCGCGTGGCTCGACCTGCCGCGCACCCCGCCGACGCCGTGGCCCGAGCCGATCGAGCCCCCGAGCCTCTGGCCGCGCGACCTGCGGGTGTGATGCGTCACGCCCGCGTGGGCGTATGTTGACCGCCATGCGCCTCCGGTTCGCGATCGCCCTCGCGGGGCTCCTCGGCTGCGACCCCGGCACGACGCTCGACGGCGGCGTCGACGCGGGCCTCGACGCGCGCGCCCCGACGCCACGGTCCGTCTCGATCGGCGACGAGCGCGCGACCCTGATCGTCGAGACCGATCCGCTGCGCGTCCGCGTCGAGCGCGCCGACGGCAGCGTCGCAGTCGCCTCGGCGGGGCCGGGGCTCGAGCTCGGCACCGCGCCGCGCGGCGACGAGCGCTTCCACGACCCGACGATGGACCTGCCCCCCACGGTGAGCTGGCGCGGGCTCGAGCTCGGGGACACCGGCGACGCGAGCTCCGTCCGCGTCGTCGACGCCGACGGCCGCGCCGCGACGGTGACGGTGTCGACCGGCGCGCTCGGGACCTACCGCATGACCGTCACCGTGGACCCGGCCGTCGACGACGTCGCGCTCCTGCGCCTGTCGCTCGGGGCCGACGCGACCGGCACCTACCAGGGCCTGGGCGAGCGCTTCTACGACACGGACGCCCGCGGCTGGATCGTCCCGATGCAGATGGCGATCGGCGGCCGGCCGAGCGGCTTCAACGAGCACCACGTCCCCGTCCCGTTCTTCGCCTCGTCCAACGGCTACGGCGTCTTCGTCGCGAGCCGCGAGGCCGGCGCGTTCGACGTGGCCGCGACCGACCCGACCCAGGTCCGCGCGACCTTCGAAGGCCACGAGCTCGACGTCTACTTCTACGTCGACCCCGACCCGCGCGAGGTCGTCGCCGCCTATACGAGGCAAACGGGCTTGCCGATCTTACCGCCGCGCTGGGCCTTCGCCCCGATGCACTGGCGCAACGAGTGGACCGACCGCGCCGCGCTCGAGGAGGACGCCGCCCGCATCCGCGCCGAGGGCGTCCCGTGCACCACCCTGTGGATCGACAACCCCTGGCAGGCCTCTTACAACGACTTCGTCTTCGACGACGTCCGCTTCGAGGACCCCCAGGGAATGCTCGACGCGATGCGAGCGCAGGGCTACGTGCCGCTCGTCTGGAGCACGCCCTACCTCGACGCGGTCGACGACGGCGCGGCGCCCACCAACGAGGCCGAGCGCGAGTTCGTGACCGCGCGCGACGAGGGCTGGCTCGTGCGGCAGGGCCGCGACGCGAGCGTCTACGTCTCGCCGGCGAGCCCGGGCGCCGCCGGCGGGATGATCGACTTCACGAGCGCCGGCGCGAGCGCCTTCTGGCAGAGCCGCGCGCGGCTCGCCGTCGACATGGGCGTGCGCGGCTTCAAGCTCGACTACGGCGAGGACATCCTCGCGGAGCTGCTCGGCGCGCGCTCGCAGTTCACGTTCTCCGACGGCCGCACCGAGCGCGCGCTCCACAACGTCTACAACACGCTCTACCACGGGCCCTACCGCGCCGCGCTCGACGCGGGCGGCGGCGACGACGGCGGCTTCCTGCTCGTCCGCGCGTCGTCCTGGGGCGGCCAGTCGGTCGCCGACATCATCTGGCCCGGCGACCTCGACAACGACCTCCGCGAGGCCGGCCACGATCAGGTCGGCGGGCTGCCCGCGGCGATCAGCGGGCTCGTGTCGCTGGCCGCGAGCGGCTTCCCCCACTTCGGCTCGGACACCGGCGGCTACCGCGGCGGCATGCCGGACCGCGAGTCGCTCCTGCGCTGGGCCGAGCACACCGCGTTCACGCCGATCCTCCAGCTCGGCGGCGCGGGCGCGCACCACAACCCGTGGCTCTACGACGACGAGGCCGGCGCGATCTACAGGACCCTCGCCCGCGCGCACATGGACCTCGTGCCCTTCTTCCGCGTCCACGCGCGGCGCGCCGCGGAGACCGGCTACCCGCCGGTCGCTCACCCGTCGATGATCTGGCCCGACGACGACGCGGGCTTCGACGACCCCTACGTCTACGTGCTCGGCGGCGACGTCCTGGTCGCGCCCGTGTACGCGCCGGGCGCGACGACCCGCGCGCTGCACCTCCCGCCCGGGCGCTGGGTGCACTGGTTCACCGGCGCCTCCTTCGACGGCCCCGCCGACGTCACCGTGGACGCGCCGCTCGGCGCGCCGCCCGTCTTCGTCCGCGTCGGCGCGCTCCTCCCGCTCGCGCCCGCCGACCTCGACACCCTCGTCGAGGTGGACCCGCCCCTCGTCGGCCCCGCGCAACGACCCTTCCTTCGTGCGTGGTCGTTCCCCGGCGCCGCCGCCACCGTGGCGACCGAGGAGGGCCCCACGCTCGAGGTCGAGCGCACCGCCACGGGACTCCGCGTCGCGGTCACGCCCGCCTCGGGCGAGGTCGCCGACGTCCGCTTCCAGATCGAGCTCGCGCACGCCGACCCCGCGATGGGCACCCCGACCGCGGTGACCGCGGACGGCGCCCCCGTCCCGGCGAGCCCCGACGCGGACACCGCGCGAGCCGGCTGCGACGGCGCGTGCTGGTTCGTCGAGGGCGACGTCCTGTGGCTCTCGGTCCGCGGGGCCAGCGCGACCGTCGTCACCGTCGCCGAGTAGAGTAGCCTCGGGGGATGGCGCTCCTCCCGCTGCTCGCGCTCGCGGCCCCCCTCGCGGCGGGCGTGATGGCGTTCCTCTCGCGCACCGAAGACCCCGACGACGCGCGGCTCGGCGCCCTCGAGCACACGCCGCTGAAGACGATCGCGGCGGTGAAGCCCGGCGAGATCGTGAAGGTCCGCGGGCGGATCGAGCCCCTCGGAGGCGCGCTCGACGCGCCGTACTCCGCTCGGCCGAGCGTCCTCTACGAGCTCGTCGGCGTCGTCCGCGCCGGCGACGGGACCGAGCTGCGCCGGGTGCCGCTCGCGTCGGGTCAGACCGCCTTCTGGGTCGTCGACGACACGAGCCGCCTGCTCGTCCGCGAGGGCCCGCTCGCGCGCCTCATCCTGTCCGAGCAGGTCGGCGCCGGCGGCCCGCACATCGACCGGCTCGACATCGAGTCCCGCTACGCCGCCGAGCTCGGCGGCCGCGAGCTCGAGTGGGCGGCTCTCGCGAGCCTCGACGTCGGCGAGCCGGTGATCGTCCACGGCCGCGTCGCGCTCGACCCGACCGTGCGCGGCAAAGAGTCGGCCGGCTACCGCGACCACCTCGGCGTGCCCGCCCTCGTCGTCGATCCGAGCGTCGAGCGCCTCGTCACCGATCGCCCCGAGCTCGTCGGCTGACGTGGCTCAGGGCGCCTGACACACGACCGCGCGCAGCTGCACCGTCGCGTCCCCGTCGGGCCACGCGACGAGGAACGCTTCGCCGCTCCACGCGATCGCGCCCTCCCCCTCTTCGCTCGCGCGGCCCATCGCGACCGGCTCGCCGATGGGGCGCAGCGCCGCGTCGCGGCGGAGGAAGTCCGCGCCGCCCTGCTGCACCCACAGGCGCGTGTACACCAGCGCGCCCCACGGCTCGGGGAGCGGCGCGCCCTCCGGCAGCGTCGTGGGGCTGCCCGTCCGAGCCCCCGCGTCGTCGACGACGACCATGGTGTGGGCCCCCCCGCGCTGCGCCACGAGGAACCGATAGCCGCCGTCGAAGCGCGCGAAGCGTCGGATCGCGCCACCAGAGACTTGCAAGCGAGCTTGCGGGTGACCGAGCTGCCCGAGCCAGCGGGTGGGCCCCTCGCCGTCGTCCGCGCCGACCACCAACCCGAGGCCGCCGTGATCCGTGCTCTCCCAGCCACGCAGCGCTCCCGCGGGCAAGCCGACCTCCACCGGCGGCAGCGCCTCGAAGCCGCTGGCGGTCACCCGCGCCGCGCGGAGCATCACCGCCCCGCCCACCGACGCGTCGTACGCGTACGCGATGGCGACCGTGTCGCCGAACGACAGCACGTCCATCCCGCGCCATCCGTCGTCGCGGTACTCGCCGCCGTGGCTGACCGTGGCGTCGCGCCGGAACCGCTCGAAGGCGAACGGCGCGCCGACCGGCCGCCCCGCGTCGTCGAGCACCCGCAGCGCGCCGTGCCCGGACACCGCGACGAAGCGATCGGCGACGCGCTCGAGCCCGATCAGCGGTCCGTCGAGCTCGACCGGAGTGGCCTCGCCCTGGAGCCGTCCGTCCGGCGCGAGCGGCCGCGCGCGCGCGCCGTCGGGGCCCTGCCACGCGACCAGCGCGCCGGTGGGCGACGCGGCCACGCGCACGTACGAGCGGGGCGCGGACGACCCGAGCGCGACCGTGTCACTCGACGCGCACTCACCGCCGACCTGCTCGCGCGTCGGTGGCACGAGCGGCCGCGCAGGGGGCGCGATCTGCGCGGGCGGCTCCGCGGGCACCGGCGCGGCGGGCTCGGGCTCCACCGCCGCGGGCGCTGGCGCCTCCTGCCCGCAGGCCGAGAGCAGCCCGACGACGAGCGCGAGGACCAGCCAGCGCGGGAGGAGCATCGCGCCCACCATAGCGCACCCACCACCGGCTACTCGACCCACCACCTCGGTGGGGTCTGCGCGGTCCGAGGGGCCGCTCGCGCGTCATCGGCCCCCGCGCGCGGACCTGGCACATCCCTTGGTAGGGCCATCGGCGTGACCCGCAGCCTGATGTTCGCCTGCCTGGTCCTCGCCCTCCCTCTGTCCGTCGGTTGCCGGGGTCGCCTGGCGTCGATGGCGTACGAGGACGGCGGCGACGTCCCCTCCGTCGACGCCGGGATCGGTCCGTCGGTCGACGCCCACGTCCCCGGCGCAGACGCGCAGACGCCGCCCCCGGTGGACGCCGGCGGCGCCCCCGGCGTCGACGCGGGACCCCCGCCGCCCCCCGGTCCGACGCCGCTCGCCGCGGGCGTGACCATCGATCAGGTCGCGCTCTTCCAGGGCGTGAAGGTCGTCCTCGCGGAGGGCGGCGCCGCCGTCGCCGCGTCCGACCGCAACGCGCCCATCGTCGGCGGGCGGCCCGGCCGCTTCCGCGTGTACGTCAGCGGCGCCGATCGCTCGCTCACCGCCGAGGTCCGCGTCACGCGCGGCGGCGAGACCCGCGCCTTCACCGACACCCGCGTCCTGTCGGGGCCGTCCGTCGACGCCGACCCGCGGTCCACGTTCGAGATCGACGTGCCCGGCGAGTGGATCGTCGCGGGCGCCGACTGGTCGGTCGCGATCACCGAGCCGGGCGGCGCGCTCACCCCCGACGGCGTCGCCGACGGCGCGCGCTTTCCGTCGACCGGCGGGTCCGACGCGCTCGAGGCGATCGACGACCCGTGGGGCTTCCGCATCCTCCTGGTGCCGTTCTCCTGGGAGTCCGACGGCTCGGGGCGCTTGCCCGACACCAGCCCCGAGCAAGTCGAGTTGCTCCGCGAGCACTTCGGCACGCTCTTCCCGTTCGCGTCCGTGCAGATCGAGGTGCACGCGCCGCTCGCGTGGACGGGCGGCCTGAACTGGCGCGGCAACGTCGACTTCGGCGACGTGAACGCGCGGCTCGTCTCGCTCCGAGCGGAGGAGAGCGCGCCGGACGACCTCTACTACTACGGGCTCCTCGCGCCCGCGACGTCGCGGTCCGCGTACTGCGGCGGCTCGTGCGTGACGGGGCAGTCCTTCGTCGTGTCCGACCCCGCCGACGCGCGCATCCGCGTGGGCTCGGGGCTCGGCTTCGCGGGGACCGCCACCGCCGGCACGCTGCAGCACGAGCTGGGGCACATCCAGGGTCGCAGCCACGCGCCGTGCGGCACGTCCACGGGCGTCGACCGGTCCTACCCGTACGCCGGCGGCGACATCGGCGTGTGGGGCTGGGATCGCCTCGAGGACGTCTACCACCCGCCGACCGCGCCCGACGTGATGGGCTACTGCAGCGACCGCTGGATCAGCGACTACACCTACCGCGGCCTCTTCGAGCGTCACCTCGCGATCCACCGCGTCACCACCACCGCGAGCCGTGGGTGGGCGCCGCGCGAGCCGCTCCAGTTCGTGCGCGTCGACGCCGACGGGACCCCGCACCACCTGCGCGACGTCACCCTCGCGCTCCCGCGCGGCGGGCGCACCCGCGTGCACTGGATCGGCGGCGACGGCCGTTCGCTCGGGTGGGCGGACGCCGCCCGCGTCGACCAGACGCACGCCGACGACGAGCTCTACCTCTTGCCCGTCGCGCCCGAGGGCGCCGTCGCGTTCGAGGTCGCCGGCGGCGAGCTCACGCGCTTGCCCGCCGCGCGTGCTACGGCCCCTCGATGAGCGACCGCACCAGCGACGAGCAAGCCAAGATCTACGAAGAGCGCGCCGACGACTACGACGCCCTGATCGCGGCCGAGGACGCCGACGGCGAGCTCCGCGCCGCGTTCGCGGAGCGCGTGGCCTTCGAGGGCGCGCGCGTCGCCGACGTGGGCGCGGGCACCGGTCGCGTCGCGCGGTGGATGGCGCCGACCGCCGCGCACGTGCACCTCGTCGAGCGCGCCGCGCCGATGCTCGACGTCGCGCGCCTCCGCCTCGAGGCCGACGGGCAGCTGGACCGCGTGAGCTTCCACCACGCCGACGCCCGCGAGCTCCCGCTCGACGACGCCTCGGTCGACGTCGCCACCGCGGGCTGGGTGTTCGGCCACTTCCGGCACTGGATGCCCGAGGGCTGGCGCGCCGAGGTCGACCAGGCCGTCGGCGAGATGCGGCGCGTCGTCGTCCCCGGAGGTCGGATCGCGATCCTCGAGACGCTCGGCACCGGCCACGAGACGCCCCGCCAGCACCCCGGCCTCGACGAGTACTTCGCGCACCTCGAGACCCGGCACGGCTTCACCCGCACCTGGCACCGGAGCGACTACGCGTTCGCGAGCGTCGACGAGGCCGCGCGCGTCATGGGCGGCTTCTTCGGCGAGGCGCTCGTCGCCCAGATCCGCGACCGCGCGTGGGCTCGCGTCCCCGAGTGCACCGCGCTCTTCTGCGCCGAGCGCTAGACTGCTCGCGTGAGCCGCACGAGCTACCGCCTCGTCGCCCTCGGGACGCTGCCGCTGCCGTTCCTCGGCGCCTACGCGATCGGCGCGCGGCTCTCGGCGTGGCTCCCGGACTTCGGCGGGTCCCTCTCGGGCCTCCTCACGATCCTCGGCTACCTGCTGATCCTGCTGGGCTGCGTGCTGGTGTGGGCCGTCGCGCTGCTGCCGCTGCGTCGCCGCGCCGGGTTCACGCCGCTCTCCGACGAGCTGCGGAGCGTGCAGCAAGAGGGCCTGGGGAACGCGGTGGCCCGCGAGCAGGCGGCGCTCGCGGCGCGCGCGACCTCGTCCGATCCGTCCGAGCGCGCCGGCTATCACCTCACGTTCGCGGCGGTGAGCGGGCTCTTCAGCGTCGCCGCCGTCGCCCTCACGTGGGCGCTCTGGGACGCCGGTTACGTCGCCGCGCTGGTGGTGGCCGCGCTCTTCGTCTGCCCGGTGCTCACCGTCTATCACGGGGTCCAGGCCCTCCGAGCGCGGCTCGGCGGGTGACCCTCACTCGATGATCGGGCAGGTCGCCTCGATCACCTCGGACGTGTCGTTCTCCGTGCGGCACTGGTTGAACGTCGCGAGCGGCATGTCGGTCGGATCGTTGACCACGGCGACGAACGAGAACGTCACGCCGTCCATCCCCGCGGGGACGATGAACGGGGTGTCGAGGACGACGACCTCGCTCTCGCCGGGCAACAAGGCTCGCGTCGTATAGGCGCGCCCGAGCAGGGTCCGGGTGCCCGCCTCGTCGCGGTAGAACGTGACGGGGATCCCCGGGGGCATGCCGGCCGCGCCGCGGTTCACGACCCGCACCGACAGCCCCACCGAGATGGGGCAGCCGCGCGTGAGCGCCGAGAGGTCCGCGAGCACCGCGTCGGGCGCGTCGAAGAGCCCGTCGGGCTGCACGTTCTGGCGGAAGTTGTTGAGGCTCGGGACGGTCCAGTTCGGGCGCTCGCGCGTCGGGACGGTGCCGTCCTCCTCGATGTTGGTCACGTGGTAGGTGTGCTGATTGAAGATGCGCCGCGTGCGGACCCACTGGCCGCGCGGGTGCTGGAGCACGTGGATGCCGTGCCCGTTCGCCTCGCCGGGGCAGATGAGGCCCGTCGCGTAGTCGTTCTCCATCACCACGATCTCGGCCTGGTCGTCGTTGTCGACGTCGACCACGATCGGGAACTCGCGCAGCGTCCCGCTCGTGTTGCACTCGTCGTGCAGCACGCTGCCGTCCGGGCCGCGGAACACGCGGAAGCGGATCTCGTCGTTGTAGAGGACCTCGGCGACGCCGTCGCCCTCGAAGTCGAAGATGCTCGAGCCGGTCGAGCGTGACGACCTATCTTGCGTCGTGTAGTACCACTGCCGGCTCCCGTCGTGCCCGAAGATGACGTAGGCGAAGCCGCCCGCGAACGCGATCTCGGGGTTCGGGTCGGAGTCGAAGTTCGCGATGGTCGGCGGCCCGCCGCCGCCCGGGTTCCCGTTCATCGCGATCTCCGCCGCGAGCTCGGGCGGGTTGATGTCGATCGGGCCCCACACGTTCGCGCCCGTCGCGCCGTCGATCGCGCGGATGAAGTGGCCGCCCCCGACGATCACCACCTCCGGCGTCCCGTTCAGGTCGAGGTCCGCGATCGCGAGCCAGCCGCTGCCGGGCAGCGGGTCGGCGGGATCGCCGGTCGGGGTGCGGTCCCACACCGCGGTCCCGTCGTAGTCGTAGGCCGCGTCCGAGCCCACGATCTCGAGGTCCATGTCGCCGTCGATGTCGGCGAGCGTGATGTACGGCCAGCTCGCGCCGCGCAGGTCTCGGATGCGCCGCACGACCGTTCCGTCCGCGTGCGCGATGACGAAGCGGACCACGATCTCGGGCGTGCCGTCGCCGTCCATGTCGCCGACCATCGGCGCGTCGAACCCGCAGGGCACGTCGTTGGGCGCGGTGTCGAAGCTCCGCAAGAGCGTCCCGTCCGCCGCGATGATCATCAGGTAGCCGGGCGTGCTCGGCCGCATGCTCGCCGAGCAGGCCATGATCTCGGGGCCGGGCGAGCTCGCGTCGACCTCCGCGATCGCCACCTCGCCGCCGGGCGTCGTGCGGTAGCCCGGATCCGCCGTCGGCCACACGCGCGACCCGTCGAGCCCCGACACCGCGCGGAGGATCCCGTTGCCCCAGTAGTCGCTCCCCGTGAACGTGTGGAAGACCACGTCCGGGATGTCGTCCACGTCGATGTCGCCGTCGCCGTCGTCGTCGGTGAGGTTCGCGACCATCGGCGCCATCATCACCTGCGTGTGATCGGGCATGACCGTCGGGTCGTTCTCCCAGTGCCACTGCTCCTCGAGCTCGAGCGGCCCGACGGGCGGTCGGTACTCGCACATCTCACCGGTCGCGCGGGGCAGGCAGCGCATCACCGTGGACTCGCAGTAGTCGCCGTCCGGGCAGTCGCTCGTGCGCGTGCAGGGGTCGCCCGGCGTCGAGCAGGCGCCGAGGTAGCAGACGTCCCCGGCCGCGCAGCACACCGCGTCGGTCCCCGTCCCGCAAGGCGTCTGCGGCTCCTCGCAGCTCAGCACGCAGCGGTCCGCCTCGCAGGCCTGATCGGCCCCGCAGCACACCCCGCCGCAGAGATCGGCGACCGCACAGCAGAGCCCCCCGCCGCACGTCTCCGTCTCCGCGCAGCACGTGTCCCCGCAGGTCCGGCTCACCGGGCACTCGGGCCCCGAGTCCATGCCTTCCATCCCGCCGCCGTCCCGCGGGCCCGCGTCGGGCGTCGCGCGGCAGAACCCGTCGCGACACGTCAGCCCGCCGTTGCAGCCCGTGTCGCTCTCGCAGGGGCTGCCCTCCACCCCCGGAGGCAGCGTCGGCCCGCCGTTGCAGTCACAGCCCGCGAGCAGCAGCGCCGCCACCCCGATCCGAAGCCAAGTCGCGTCACCCATGACGGGCAACGTACCCGTGGCGTCGACCGGCGGGAAGGCGGTGGCGGTTCAGCTCAAGGCAATCGCCAGCGGAGCGACGCGTAGCCGCCCCCCTGGACCCCACGCAGCTCGATCGCCGCGGCGTCGGCGGACGGCCCGTCCTCGAGCACGAACGTCAGCACCAGCCCCGTCGCGGCGACCGCGAGGCCGGTGATCCAGAGCACGTCACCGGCGATCGCGAGCGTCCTCGTCCCGTCGACCGCCGACCGGAGCGACTCGTCGCACCCCACGCGTCCAGGGCACTGCGCCAGATGATCCTGATCCTGCGCGTACGCCACCCCGTCCATCACGAGCCCGGCGACGAGCGCCGCCCCGCCGACCGCGAGGAGGATCGGCCCGATGGGCGAGATGCCCCCGCTGGCCCGCGTGGTCGGCGTCGGAGGCCCACCGCCCCCTCCGCCTCCGCCGCCACCGCCGGTGCCCGCGAGGCGGGCGTCGAGCTCCGCCAAGTGCTGCCTCGCCAGCGCCACCGTCTCGGCCGTAGCCGCCGTCTGAGGCGTCTCCTCGAGGAAGCGCGCATAGGCGTCACGCGCCTGCTGGTCGTGCCCCCCGAGCTGCATCAGAGATCGACCCACGTTGAAGAGCACCAGCGCCGCGTTGGGGTGATGGGCCGCGCTCAAGATCTCGTGCGCGCGCTGGAACTCCTGCGCGGCGAGCGCATAGCGCCCGCCCGCGTAGTGCTCGTCACCGGCCTCGAAGTGCCCCCGGGCCTCGGCCACCCGCGGGTCGGCCTCCTCCTGAGCGAGGACGCGACCGGGAGCGACGAGCGCGAGCACCAGGCTCGCCGTCAGGAGTGCAGGCGTTCGCATGAAGACCTCGATAGCACGTGTCGGCAG
>JACKEC010000031.1 GCA_020633195.1 Sandaracinaceae bacterium
GCTCGTGCTCCTGCTCGTAGTCCTGCTCCTGACCGCGCTCGTGCTCGTGACCGCGCTCTCGCGCGCACCTCACGGCCTCGGCGCGAGCTCGAGCCGAACCGCCTCACCGAGCGCCCTCGCGACCAGCGGGAAGCGCTCCTCGCGAAGCGCCTCTTCGACCGCCGCGAGCGGCACGACGCGCACGCGGTGAGGGACGCCGTCGCGGCGGTGCGCGAGCCAATTGTTGTCGGTCCACAGCGGCACCGCGCTCAGGTCGCGGATCGCGATCACGCCCCCTTCGCTCCGCACGCGGATGCGCAGGACGACTCCGTCGCGCGCCTCCGGCGTGACGTTGGCGGGGTGGATGAAGCCATGAGGCGGATGCCCGACGACGTAGGTCCGGCCCATCCCGCTCGCGACGTTGCCGAGCGAGTACGCGACGACCGCCTCGCCGCGCGGGCTCTCGAGCCGCTCGACCTCGTGCAGGACGTGCGGGCCGGTGCCGAGGATCACGTCGGCGCCCCAGGCGACGAGCCGGCGCGCGAGCCGGCGGTCGGAGTCCGCCGCGCGCGCGAGGAAGTCCCGACTCCAGTGCACGCTCGCGACCACCACGTCCGCTACCTCTCGCGCCGCGCGCAGGCTCGCCTCCACCCGCTCCTCGTCGAGGCGCGCGGCGACGGGCGAGGCCTCGCCGCTCGGGTGCTGGTTGAAGAAGTCGCTGTAGCCGACGAACGCGACGCGCAGGCCCGCCCGCTCGATCACCACGGGCGCGTACGCCGCGTCGGCGTCGACCCCCACGCCGACCGATGGCACGTGCACGCGCGCGAGCTCCTCGAGGGTGCGCGCGAGCCCGCGGTAACCCTGGTCGTAGGCGTGGTTGTTGGTGACGCTGACGACGTCCACGCCGGCCGCGGCGAGCGCGTCGGCGAGCGGCGGCGTGGCGCCGAGAATCGGTGAGCGTCGCGGGCGGCTCGTGTCCTGTCGCGGCCACCCCGGGTCGAGCGGCACCTCGTCGTCGACGAGCGGCTGCTCGAGGTTGAGGAACACCAGCTCGTCTTCCTCGAGGACCTCGGCGTAGCCGGCGAGGAGGTGCTCGTAGCCGGCCTCGCCGTCCTCGAGCACGGCCCGCATCGCGTGCGGGTTGAGGACGAGATCCCCCGACGCGGCGAGGGTCAGCTCTGGCTCGACCACGTCCTCGACGGCGGGGACCTCGGGCGCGGCGACCGGCGCCTCGGGCGCGGGCGGCGCCGCCGCGGACGGCGGTTCGGCGGCCGGCGCCTCCTCTTCGCAGCCAGCCAGCGCGCACGCGACGGCGAGCGCGAGCGCCCCTCGGATCACTGCCTCTCCCCGAAGACCAGCACCGGACGGACTCTGCGGGTCCTCGCGCCCCAGATCCAGCGCGTCGGCGCGTTGCCCGATCGCGCGGTCCGGTGCATAGCGTCGGCCCATGAAGCAGCTTCGCATCCACGTGTCCTGCCCCGACGACCGCGGGCTCCTCGCCGCGGTCGCCGGCCGGATCTTCGAGCTCGGTGGAGACCTCGGCGACGCCACGTTCGCGCTGCTCGGTGAGGAGGCGGACTTCACGTGCGTCTGCGCCGTCCCCGACGCGCTCTCGGAGGACGAGCTCGAGCGCGCGCTCGCGGCGCTCCCCGCGCTCGAGAAGGCCGACGTCAGCGTGCGCGCCTTCCGGCTCGGCTACGCCCACGCCCAGCACGGGCGCGCGACCCACGTCGTCCAGATGCGCGGCCAGGATCGGCCCGGCCTCCTCGCGCGGCTCGCCGAGGGCTTCAGCGACCTCGGCGCCAACGTGGTCCGCTTCGACGCCGAGCACGAGGACCTCGCCGAGGGCCGCGAGTACGCGATGCGCTTCGAGGTGTGGGTCCCGAAGGGCCGCGAGGAGGCCGTGCTCGCGAACGCCGCGAACACCGCCGAGACGCTCGGCCTGCGCTTCGCCTCGTCCGTCGCCACGCGCGACTGAGTCCGACGACGCGAAGCGTCGGAGGATCTCAGTGGGGAGCGCGAGGGGCTCGCCCCTCGCCGGAGAGAAATCGCCGAAGGCGATTGATCGACAGACCTTGAGTCCGACGACGCGAAGCGTCGGAGGATCTCAGTGGGGAGCGCGAGGGGCTCGCCCCTCGCCGGAGAGAAATCGCCGAAGGCGATTGATCGACAGACCTTGAGTCCGACGACGCGAAGCGTCGGAGGATCTCAGTGGGGAGCGCGAGGGGCTCGCCCCTCGCCGGAGAGAAATCGCCGAAGACGATTTATCGACAGACCTCGACTCTCCGCGTCTCAGCGCTGGACGGGGACGGTCACCTGCCAGCGGCGGTGACCCGCGTCGAGGACGAAGGCGACCTCGTCCCTGTCGGTCGGGGCGACGAAGTCGATGCAGTCCCAGCTGACGCGCTGGACCTCGACGTCCTCGCTCGTGATCGTCATGCCCTCGTCGACGAGGCGGTCGCCCTGTTCGGAGTAGAGGCGGAAGACCGCCGACGCCGGCTCGCCCGCGCGCAGGTCGTCCTCGGGGTGGCTCGACAGGGTGACGTCGGCCGACGCCACGCGCGCCACGCGGATGAGGACGCGGTCGTAGAGCTCGTCGGAGCCGCGGGCGAGCACGCGGACGTACGCGTCGCCCTCGGCGAGGCCGGCGAGCTCGACGCCGAGGTCGCCGATCTCCGGGTCGTCGATCGGGTCGACGGTGAGGAACCAGGGCGCGCTGCTGACGATGTCGACCGCGCCGAGCTCCGTGTCGCCGCCGGTCCCGATGGAGAGGCGCTGCGTGCCGCCCATCGCGACCGAACGCAGGAACTCGAGGCCCTCCGCGTCGTCGCCCGGGAGCGCGCCGTAGAAGACCAGGCCCGCGGGCGTGGCGTCCGAGCAGACCTCGCCCTCGGGGCAGGCGCCCGACTCGGCGCGCTCTCCCTCGGAGTAGGTGCACGCGGCGCAGATGGCGAAGAGGAGGGACCCGGCCGAGACCAGGCGAAGCAAGCGGTGGTCGATGGTCATGCGAGGGGCCATCGCAGGGGCCGTGCCACCCGATCCCCCAGGATTCCGGGGTGTGCCGCGGCTGTGCCACGCCCTCGATGTGTGGTGCCGCACTCACGCATGAACGTCGGCTCGGCGCGCGGCCACCCACCTCCGTGCGACGTCTCGCGTGGTTGCTCGCGCTCTCGACCCTGGGCTGCAAGCCCCCGCCCGCGACCCCGCTCGGCGACGACGCGGCCTACGAGGACCTCACCGACCAGGTCGTCGTGGAGGTCCTCACCGAAGACGGCGGCCGCGTCGACTGGGGCGCCGCGACCGGCCTCGTCGCCTTCGATCGGCTCGGCGCCGACGGCTTCTTCGACGTGTGGACGATGCGACCGGACGGAACCGACGCGCGGTGCCTGACCTGCGAGACGCCGGGGCTCCCGACCCGCAACGTCGGTCAGCCGGCCTGGCACCCGTCGGGCGAGTGGCTGGTGGTGCAGGCCGAGAAGGCCGAGAGCGACGCGCGCGCGTACGCCAGCCACCCGGGGCGCGGATCGCGCAACGACCTGTGGCTCGTGCGGGCCGACGGCGCCTCCGCCTACCCGCTGACCGACGTCCCCGACGAGGCCGGCCACGGCGTGCTGCACCCGCACTTCTTCGGCGACGTCTTGACCTGGTCGCAGATGGTCGGCGGCGTCGAGCCCACGCGCGACGGGCTCCTCGGCTTCTGGGAGCTGCGCCGCGCGACGCTCGCGCTCGACCCCGAGCCTCACCTCGAGGACGCGCGCGCCACCGACCTCGGCCACGACGGCTTCTTCGAGAGCCACGGCCTGTCACCCGACGGCGCGCGCTGGATCTTCAGCGCCAACCTCGGGGACACCGGCCTCGGCGAGCTCAACGACATCTACACCATCGACGCCGAGTCCCTCGACGACCTCGAGCCGGTGACCACGGCCGCCTACAACGAGCACGCCACGTTCACACCGGACGGCGCGCGCGTGGTGTGGATGTCGAACGCGGGCAACCGCGACAGGAGCACCGACTGGTGGTGGATGGGCACCGACGGAGCCGGCCTCGCGCGGCTGACGCGCATCGACGACGGCCCGGGGCGCGCGGTCGCCGCGGACCTCTCGTTCGGCCCCGACGGACGCAGCTTCGTCGGCTACGTGCAGCGTGGGGTCGGCGGCGAGACGGGGAGCATCGTCCGGGTCACGTTGCCGGAGGAGTAGCCCCGAGGCGCAGGAGCCGCGCGTGGTCCTCGATGTTCTCGAGGAAGGTCGCCCGCAGGCGCTCGTCGTCCATCGCCGCCGCGCGCTCGAGCAACCTTGCGCGCGCCGACGCGGCGACCGCGGCGGCCTCGGCTTCGCGACCCGTGGCGATGAGCACCTCCGCCCACACGCGATCGACGCGCGCGTCGCCGGACTCGAGGTGGCCGAGCGGCTCGCGCTCGGCGAAGGCGCGCTCCGCCTGCGCGAAGGCCTCGTCGAGGCGACCGGCGCGGCGCAGCACCTCGGCGTAGACGGCCCTCGCGTGGACGTGGATGTGCGGGTGCTCGCTCGACGCCTCGAGCGCCTGCTCTGCGAGCGGGAGCGCCTCCGCGAGCTCGCCGCGCTGCGCGTGACAGAGCGCGAGGAGCGACCGCGCGGCCGCGAGGAAGCGCGGATCGCCGAGCGCCTCGAGGGCCTCGACGCCGCGCGTGATCCCCTCGACCGCCGCGTCGAGCCGCCCGCGCCCGAGCTCCGAGGTCCCCGCGCTGAAGGTGATGATCGCGAGGAAGGGGCGGATGGAGAGGCGCTCGGCCACGGCGCGCGCCCGCTCGAGCGCGACGAGCGCCGCGTCGTAGTCCCCGAGCTCCTGGTTCGCGGTCCCGACGTTCACGAGCTGTCGGCACTGCCCGCAGAGGTCGCCCGCGCGGCCGAGCGCCGCCGCCGACTCGGTCGTCGTCCGCAGGTACTCGACGAGCCGCCCGGCGCGCACCGCGCGGTAGCTCTCGAGGGTGCTGCGCCACGCGGGCGCGAGGAGCTCGCCCGCGACCGACGGAAGCGCGGCGTCGATCCGCGCGATGAGCGCGTCCGCGATCCCCTCCTCGTTGATGAACAAGAGCGCGATGGCGGCGCGCGACCACGCGACGATCGCGGCGAGCGGCGCGTCCTCCGCGGTCGCGTCGCGCATGGCGAGGGACAGCGCGCGGAGCGCCTCCGAGTCGCCGAGGCGGCCGACCACCTCGACGCGCTCGCCCGCCGCGTCCCACCACGTGCGCGAGCCGGGCGCGGCGTGCTCGAGCGCGACGAGGGCGGCCGCGGCGGCCTCGGTCGGGGCGCCGAGCGCCGTGTGCGCGCGGGCGGCGACGAGGTGCGTGGCGGGATCGTCGGTGGCGTCGGCGCGCTCGAGCGAGGCCTGCGCGTGCGCGAGCGCGCTCATCACGTCGCCGCGCGCGAGCGCCTGCTCGGCCGCGGCGCGGTAACGAGGCGCCGCCTCGGCGGGTCGCTCGCCCGCGTCGAGGTGGCGCGCGAGGACGAGCGGGTCCGACTCGCCGACCCCCTCGAGCCACTCGGCGGCGAGGCGGTGCCCGAGCGCGAGGTCGCTGGGCGAGAGCATCGACGACGCCGCGACCCGCACCAGATCGTGTCGGAACGCGTACTCGATCTCCCCCTCGAAGCGCGAGGTCGGGCTCGGCCGCACGAGCTCCTGGCTCGTCAGGCGCTCGAGCGCGTGGAGGATCTCGTCGGTCGGGAGCTGGTCGCCGCAGAGCTTCGCGACGCCCCCGACCCACATCGCGTCGCCGAACACCGACGCGGCGCGCATCACCCGACGCTCCGCCGGCTCGAGCGCGTCGAGGCGACCGTGGATCATCGCGAGCACGGTCCGCGGTCGATCGGAGGCGTCCCCCTCCGCGGCCGCGCGGATGAGCTCCTCGAGGTAGAGCGGGTGGCCCGCCGCGCGCTCCACGATCTGCGCGATCTGCGCCTCGGTCGCGTCGGCGAGCACCCCCCGCGCGAGCGCGGTCGCCTCGCGGCTCGACAGCGGGCGCAGCGCGATCTCCTGCGCGCCTCGCGCCGACCAGAGCCCCGCGAAGCGTTCCCGCAGCTCGGGCCGCGCGCACCCCACGACGAAGAGCGGCAGCTCGGCCGCCGTGCGCAGCGCCGAGTCGAGGAGGCTCACGCTCGCCGGGTCGCTCCAGTGGAGGTCGTCGAGCATCAGCGTCAGCGGCGCGCGCCGGCACTGCTCGACGATCCAGTCCTCGAACGCGCGGCGGAGCTGCTCGCGCATGATCGAGGCGTCCGCGCGCGCCGCGCGGACCTGCGGGTTCGACGCGTCGCCGACGCCGAGCACCTCGAGCAGGAACGGCAGCACCGCGTCGACGCGATCCGGCGGCAGCTGCGCGGCGAGCGCGACCTCGGGCGCCTCGGCGCCGCTGGCCGCGCGCAGGATCGCCGCGACGGTCCCGAGCGGCGCGCCCGCGCGGGACGGATCGGCGCGCGCGGTCAGCACCCGCGCGCGTTCGCCGATCGACGCCTCGAGCTCGAACCGCAGCCGCGACTTGCCCATCCCCGGCTCGGCGATCACCACGACGGGGACCGCGCTCGGCTCCTCCTCGCTGGCCTCGAACGCGGCGAGCAGCGCGGCCATCTCGCGACGGCGGCCGACGAACGGCGCGCGCCGACCGAGCAGGCGGCGCTCGGCCTCTTCGGTGTGCGCGGCGCCGAGGAGCCGGATCGGGGTCGCCCCGCGCAGCACCACGTAGCGGTCCCCGAGCAGGCCCGCGGTCGTGGCGTCGACGACGATCGAGCCATCGGGGACGGCGCCGTCGGGATCGCTCGTCGGCTCGTTGGCGAGGGCGCAGGCGCGCTCGAGGACCTCGCCCGACGCGAGCTGATCCTCCATCACCCCGGGGCCGGTCGCGACGACGATCGCCGCCCGTGGGAGCCGCGCGCGGAGCTCGAGCGCGTGGTCGGCGGCGCGCGCGGCGCGATCCCGGGCGCCCCCCTGGCCCGAGATCGAGGCGACGTACGCGCCGCCCACGACCCGGAAGAGCTGCACGCCGAGCTCGGGCGCGGGCTCGAGGAGGCGGGTGCTCGCGAGGGTCGCGTCGGCGCCGACCGCCGCGGCCGAGGCGCCGGGCGGGACCGCGAGGACGACGGAGACGAGCACCCGCTCGTCGCCGCTCAGCGCCGTCGGCGCGGGCGCGGCGCGCGAGGGCGCGGGGCCGCGGACGCTCTCGATCCGCTCGAGCCGCTCGAGCACCGCGGCGCCGTCGGCGGGCCGGTCGGCCGGCTCCTTCGCCATCATCTCCGCGACCAGATCGTCGAGCGGGCCGACGAGCTCCGAGCGCACCGCGCCGACCCGCGGCGGCCCCTCGAGCACGATCTTCGCGAGCGCCGCGAGCGGGTCGGCCCCGACGAACGGCGGCGCGCCGACGAGGCACTCGTAGAGCACGCACCCGAGCGCGAAGACGTCCGCGCGCGCGTCGATGCCGTCGAGCCCGCGCGCCTGCTCCGGCGACATGTAGCCCGGAGTCCCGACCACCGCACCGGCGCGGGTCAGCGGGGCCTCCATGCGCGCGTGCGCCACGCCGAGGTCGAGCACGCGGCAGCGCGCCGGGTCCCCGTCGACGAGGAACAGGTTGCTCGGCTTCAGGTCGCGATGGACCACGCCCTGTCGGTGCGCCTCCGCGAGCCCCGCCGCGACGCGCCGCGCGACGACGAGCGTCTCGGCGACGTTCAGGCCTCGCTCCCAGAGGTGCCGGCGCAGGTCGACGCCGTCGAGCCACTCCATCGCGAGGTAGCGCACCCCCACCTCGGACCGGCCGTGCGCGACGAGCCGCACGAACGCCGGGTGGTCGAGGAGCCCAAGCAGCCGCGCCTCGCGCTCGAACCGCGCCACGCCCGCGTCGGCGTGCATGATCTTGAGCGCGACGTCGCGCCCCGTGCGCCGGTCGAGCGCGCGGTAGACGGTCCCCATCCCGCCGCGCCCCGCGACCTCGCGGAGCTCGAAGCGCTCGTCGATCAGGCTGCCGGCGAAGGCGTCCATCCGACCCGAAGCTAGCAGCGACGTCGGCCCCCGTCGCGAGGGGCGCGGACCGACGGCGTTCCCGAGGGCGCGCGGGTCTGGTACCGATCGGACCGAGGAGGCGAGGCATGGGCTGGAGCTTCGGGATCTCGTCGTGGAACCCCGACGAGCTGATCGCGGTGAAGGCCTTCGCCGCGCAGCACGGGTCACGCGGCGACGGACCGCTGGACGAGGCGTGGTGGGCCGCGGCGAAGGACCCGCGTGGACTCGGCGCGCGCGGGATGGGCGGCTCTTACGCGAGCGGCGGCGCGCTGCCGCCGACGCTCGAGGGGCTCGTCGACCATTGGCTGTTCATGGGCGAGTGGAAGGCCGCGGGGCACCGCGTGCCCGAGCGGCTCGTGGTCGTCCCG
Organism: Sandaracinaceae bacterium; assembly: GCA_020633195.1. Taxonomy (GTDB): domain Bacteria; phylum Myxococcota_A; class Polyangia; order Polyangiales; family Sandaracinaceae; genus JACKEC01. The sequence goes on from JACKEC010000031.1 coordinate 8,370, forward strand.
TTCAGCTTCTGGCTCGAGGACCGATCGCCCGAGGCGGTCACCGAGCTGAGCTCGGCCGACGACGGCCGCGTCGTGATCGTGGAGCCGCTGCGCCTCCTCGATCACTGGCCGGGCTTCGACGACCCCGCCTTCGAGGCGCGGTCGGGGGACGCGTGGCGCGAGCTCCAGTCGTGGGACGAGCGCCTGCTCGCGGCCGAGGACGACGCGACCTACGAGCGCCTCGCGGAGGGCCTGCACCGAGGCTTGCGCGAGATCGCGAGCGCCGCCTGGGACGCGCGCGTGGCGTGGTCGGTCTGCTGGTGAGGCGCGTCGCGCGGTCCGCTCACTCGCGGCCGATGCCGTGCTTGTCGAGCTTCTCGTACAACGTCGCCCGGCCGATCCCGAGGAGCTTCGCGGCCTCCGTGCGGTTGCCGTCGGCCGCCTCGAGCGCCTCGACGAGCACGCCGCGCTCGTAGGCGGCGAGGCGCTGCGAGAGGCCGGCCCGCGCCTTGCCCGGCGCCGAGCCGGCCGCCGGGAGCAGATCGAGATCGAGCGCGCCGGGCGGCGAGAGCGCGACGAGCGACTCGATCTCGTTGCGCAGCTCGCGCACGTTGCCCGGCCACGGGTGCGCCTCGAGGCGCGCGCGCATCGCGTCGCTGACGTGGAAGGGCCCGGCCCCGAAGCGCTCGGCGAACGCGTCGAGGAAGTGGCGCGCGAGCACGTCGACGTCGGCGGGGCGCTCGCGGAGCGGTGGGACGTGCAGGTTCACGACCTTGAGGCGGTAGTAGAGGTCGTCCCGGAACGCGCCCGCGGCCACCTGCGCGGCGAGGTCGCGGTGCGTCGCCGCGAGGATCCGGACGTCGACGGAGATCGGGTGGTCCTCGCCCACCGGGCGGACCTCCCCCTCCTGGAGCACGCGGAGCAACTTGGCTTGCGTACGCGCGTCGAGCTCGCCGACCTCGTCGAGGAAGAGCGTCCCGCCGTCGGCCTCGCGGAAGAGGCCCGTCCGGGAGCGCACCGCGCCGGTGAACGCACCCTTCGCGTGCCCGAACAGCTCGGCCTCCGCGAGCTCGGCGGTGATCGCGGCGCAGTTGAAGCGCACGAAGGGGCGATCGGCCCGGGTCGACGCGCGCACGATCGCCTCCGCGAGGCGCTCCTTGCCGGTGCCGCTCTCGCCGGTGATCAGGACCGTGACTTCCTTGGGCGCGACGCGCTGGACGAGCAGCGCGAGCCGGCGCATCGGCTCGGACGCGAACACCATCGAGCGCGAGAGGTTCAGCTCCGCCTCGAGCCGCTCGTTGTCGGCCCCGAGGCGCACCGTCTCGACCGCGCGCTCCACCACCGCGAGCAGCTCGTCGGGCTCGAACGGCTTGCGGAAGTAGTCGTGCGCGCCGCGCTTCATGGCGTCGACGGCGGTGCGCTCCGAGCCGTGCGCGGTGATGAGCACGACGCGGAGCGCCTTCTGCGAGGAGACGATCCGGTCGAGCAGCCCGAGCCCGTCGAGCCTCGGCATGCGCAGGTCGGTGAGGACGAGGTGGAACGGCTCGCCGTCGAGCTTGGCCCACGCGTCCTCTCCGTCGACGGCCTCCTCGACCTCCATGCCGGCGTCCTCGAGCACGCCGCGCAGCGTGTATCGGACGCCCTCGTCGTCGTCGACGACCAGGATGCGCGGGGTCATGTGGGCTCCTCTTCCGCGGGGGTGATCGGCAGGGTCAGCGTCGCGCGGCAGCCGCCCCCCTCGCGGTCGCCGAGCACGAGGTCCCCGCCGTGCTGGCGCGCGAGCGCGCGGGCGACGACGAGGCCGATCCCGGAGCCCTGGTGCTTCGTCGTCACGCCGGCCTCGAACAGGCGGTCCCGCACCTCCTCGGCGATGCCCGGACCGCGGTCGTCCACGTGGAACACGATCGAGTCCCCGACCGCGTCGATCGAGATCACGACCTCGGTCCCGCGCGAGCTCGCGTGCAAGGCGTTCTGCACCAGGTTGACGAGGACCTGCCGGATCTTGCGCGGGTCGCCGGTGAGGTGCGCCGATCCCGCGCGGACGGCGAGGCCGACCCCGCGATCGACCGCGCTGCCCTCGTGCATCCGCACCACGTCGTCCGCGAGCGCGGCCCCGTCGACGTCCTCCATCGCGAGCGGGACGAGCGGGCGCGAGAAGTTCAGCAGCTCCTCGAGGATGGTCTGCATCCGGTCGACCTCGCGGCGCAGCACCCCCATGCGCTCGGCGGGCTTGCCCTCGAGGTCCTTGGCGACGAGAGACCCGAGGCCCTTCACGCTCGCGAGCGGGTTCTTCAGCTCGTGCGCGATCTCGGCGCTCAGGGTGCTCAGCGCGCGGTTCTGCTCGGCGTAGCCAGCGAGGCGGCGGTCGCGCTCCTCGAGCGCGTCGGTGAACAGGCGCTCGAGCGCGCCCCGCAGCGTGTGCCCGACCAGCGCGGCGGCGAAGACCATCCCGGAGTAGACGGTCGCCGCGAGCCAGGGCGCGATGCCGTGCTCGAGCCCGCCGGCGTCGCCGTAGATCTGCGGCACGAGCCCGTAGCGCGCGTGGACCGCGGCCATCGTCCAGAACGCCGGCAGCGCGACGACGGCGAGCACCGTGACCGCCCGGCGCCCCACGAGCAGCGCGCCGAACAAGGACATGAGGACGAGGACCGGGGTGAGGGGGCTGAACAAGGCCCCGGTCGCGACGACGAGCGCGAGCTGGCCGAAGAACATCGCGAAGAAGTTCAGCGGCAGGTTCACCGCGTCGATGCCGAGGCGGCGCGACCGGCTCCACTCCACGTAGGAGATGGTGAAGAGGGCGATCACGACCGTGAGCATGGTGGCGCGGCGCCACGGGGTCGGCTCGAAGAACGCGAAGGTCATCGCGAGGGCCGCCAGCACGGGGGCGACGACGACGCGCACGCGCACGAGGCGATCGAGCGCGGCGACGTGCGCGCCGTGTCGGAACGTCTCCTCGGTAGGGGCTTGGCTCGGCACGAAGCGTCGGACGAGCGTAGCAGCCAGGGCGAACGGCATCGGAGAGACGACGCTTTCACGGACGGTGCCAAGCGGTGACGTGGGGGGCGGCGCGGAGGGGCATCCGGGGGCTCGGACGAGCCCGTCCGGAGATCCAGACACCCGCGGGGCGTGAGCACGGCGAGGCGGGCTGGCACGCGCATCGCACAGCACGGAGGCATGAAGAAGGTCGTCGTCGCCGTCGTGGTGCTCGCTCTCGCGCTGACCGCCGCGATCGCTTGGAAGATCCGAGCCCAGGAGGAGGCCCAGAGCGGACCGCCCCGCGGCTCGGGGGTGGTCGAGGGAGAAGGCGCGGACCTCTCGGCGCGGCTCGCCGCGCGGGTCGCGCGGGTCGTGGTCGCCGAGGGCGCGCAGGTCGAGGCGGGCGCGGTCGTGCTCGAGCTCGCCTGCGACGAGCCCGAGGCGCGGCTCGCCGAGGCCGAGGCGCGCCTCGCCGCAGCTCGGGCGCAAGCCGAGGGCGCGGGCTCCGCGGCGGACGCCGCGCAGAGCCAGAGCCAGGCCGCGGCCGCGTCGATCGGCGCGACGCGCGCGCAGGTCAGCGCGCTCACCACGCAGCAAGAGCTCGCCGCCCGCGAGGCGCAGCGGCTCGAGTCGATGGGTGAGCACGCGGCGCTCGCGCGGCGCGACCAGGCGCAGTCGGCGGCGACCGGCCTCGAGTCGCAGGCCCGCCGCGCGCGCGCCAGCCAGGCCGCGTCGACGCGGCAGGCCGCCGCGCGGCCCGCGCGCAGGCCGGCGCGGCCGCCGCGCAGGCGCGCGCCGCCGAGCAGCAGATCGCGGCGGTCGAGGCGCTCGTCCGCGCCGCCCGCCTCGGGGTCGACGAGTGCCGCATCGTGGCGCCGCGCGGCGGCGTGGTGGAGCGCGTCTACTACGAGGTCGGCGAGCTCGTGATGCCCGGCTCGGTGGTCGCGCGGGTGGTCGACCCGGCGTTCGTGCGGGCCACCTTCTACCTGCCCAACAGCGACTTCGAAGAGGCCACCGTCGGCGCGGCGGCCCACGTCGAGGCGGACGCCTACCCGGGCCGCACCTTCGACGCCGCGGTCCGCCGCATCGGCCTCGAAGCGGAGTTCACCCCGCGCAACATCCAGACCCGCACGGACCGCGACCGGCTGGTCTACCCGGTGGAGGTGCGGATCCCGAACGAGCAAGGGATGTTGCGCCCGGGGATGCCCGTCACGGTGACCCTCGGAGCCGGCTCGTGAGCGCGGTCGTCATCGAGGACCTGCACCGCGACTACGCCGAGGTGCACGCGGTCCGCGGGGTGAGCCTCGCGATCGAGCCCGGCGAGCTGTACGGCCTCGTCGGCCCCGACGGCGCGGGCAAGAGCACCACCATCGGCTGCCTCGCGGGCCTCATGCACCCGACCTCGGGGAGCGTGCGGATCCTGGGGGAGGACCCGATGGGGCGCCGGTCCACCGCGCGCGAGCACCTCGGCCTGATGCCGCAGGAGTACAGCCTCTACGGCGACCTCACCATCGCGGAGAACCTCTGGTTCTTCGGGCAGCTCTTCGGCCTCAAGAAGAAGGTCTTCATGGAGCGGAGGGAGCGCCTGCTCGGGATCACGCGGCTCGGGCGCTTCGAGGATCGGCGCGCCGACGCGCTCAGCGGCGGCATGTACAAGAAGCTCGCGCTCTCGTGCGCGCTCCTGCACCAGCCGCAAGTCCTCTTGCTCGACGAGCCGACCAACGGCGTCGACCCCGTGAGCCGCCGCGAGCTCTGGGCGCTCATCTACGAGTTCGTCGCAGACGGCATGGCCGTACTCCTGAGCACGCCGTACATGGACGAGGCCTCGCGGTGCCACCGGGTCGGGCTCATGCACGAGGGCCACATCATCGCGGAGGGCGCCCCGGGCGACCTCACCGACGGGCTCGAGCACGAGGTCGCCGAGGTGATCGGCGGCGACCGCGCGACCCTCCACGGGTTCCTCGAGGGCCGCGACGAGCTCGTCGCCGCGTCCCCCGCCGGCGAGCGCCTGCGCGTGATCATCAAGCCCGGCGGCAGCGCCACCCTCGACGCCGCGCTCGCGCCCCTCGGCGCTTCCCTGCGCCGGGTCCCCCCGGACTTCGAGGACCTCTTCCTCGCGCGGGTGGCCGCGTGACGGACCACGTCATCGAGGTGCGCGACCTCCGCAAGGAGTTCGGCGCCTTCGTCGCGGTGCGGGACGTCTCGTTCCACGTCGAGCGCGGCGAGATCTTCGGCTACCTCGGCGCCAACGGCGCGGGCAAGTCGACGACCATCCGCATGCTCTGCGGGCTGATGGCGCCGAGCGGCGGCGCGGCCACCGTCGCCGGCCACGACGTCGGACGCGACCCGATGAAGGTGAAGTCGTCCATCGGCTACATGTCCCAGAAGTTCAGCCTCTACCGGGACCTCGTCGCCGAGCACAACCTCGAGTTCTTCGGCGGCATCTACGGCCTCCGCGGCAAGACCCTCTCGAGGGCGATCGACGCCGCCGTCGAGCGCACCGGGCTCGCGCCCCACCGAAAGGCGATGACGGGCTCGCTGCCGGGCGGCATCCGACAGCGCCTCGCGCTCGCCTGCTCGATCCTCCACAGCCCCGAGATCGTCTTCCTCGACGAGCCCACCGCGGGCGTCGATCCGGCGGCGCGCCGCGACTTCTGGCGGCTCATCCGCGAGCTCTCGAGCGCGGGCACCACCGTCTTCGTCACCACCCACTACATGGACGAGGCCGAGTACTGCGCGCGGATCGGGCTGATGGTCGACGGCGCGCTCGTCGCGCTCGACACGCCGCGGCACCTCAAGGAGAAGTACGTCCCGGGCGTCACGCTCGCGGTGAGCGGGCGCGACCTCCACCGCGCCATCGCGGCCGCGGCCGCGCTGCCCGGGGTCATCGCCGCCGAGCCCTTCGGCGCGCGGGTGCACGTGCGCTTTGAGGAGGGCCGCGTCGACGAGGCGGCGGTCCGCGCGCTCTTCTCCCGCGAGGGCCGCGTGGATCGCGTCGAGACGATCGAGGCGTCCCTCGAGGACGTGTTCCTCGCGGTGGTCGGCGCCGGAGAGAAGAAGGAGGACGCGGCGTGATGCGCTCGTTGACGCGGATCTGGGCGCTCGCCGCCAAGGAGGTCCGGCACGTGCTGCGCGACCCGCGCTCGCTGTACCTCGCGCTGGGCATGCCGGTCGTGATGCTCCTGCTCTTCGGCTACGGCGTCAGCTTCGACCTCGACGGGCTCCCCCTCGCGTTCGTCGACCTCGACCAGAGCCAGACCAGCCGCGAGCTGCGGCAGCGCTTCACGTCGGGCCCGGAGTTCGTCGACGGCGGGCTCATCGACGAGGACGAGGCCGAGGGCCGGCTCGTCTCCGGTCGCGCGATGGCGGTGATCGTCATCGAGCACGGCTTCGAGCGTCACCTCCGCCGCGGCGAGGACGCCCACCTGCAGGTGCTCATCGACGGCTCCGACAACAACGGCGCGACCCAGACGCGCGCGAAGACCGAGATGATGGGCCGCATCTTCGGGTTCCAGGCGGCGACCCGCGTCGTGTCGGCGAGCGGCAGCGCGATCGAGGCGCGCACGTGGACGCGCTTCAACCCCGAGAGCCGGAGCGCGGTGTTCCTCGTGCCGGGCATCACCGCCTACGTGCTCGCGATCGTCGCGGTGCTGCTGACCGCGCTGACGGTCGCGCGCGAGTGGGAGCGCGGCTCGATGGCGCAGCTCTTCGCCACGCCGGTCGGGCGCCTCGAGATCGTGATCGGCAAGCTCATCCCCTACATGGTGGTCGGCACCCTCGCGGTGCTGCTCGTGCTGGGGGTCGGCATGTGGGTGTTCGACATGCCGTTCCGGGGATCCCCCTTGGCGCTCGCCGTCCTGTCGGTCCTCTTCCTCGCGGGGATGCTCGGCCAGGGCCTCTTCATCAGCGTCCTCACGCGCAACCAGATGGTCGCGACGCAGGCCGCGACGATGAGCTCGATGCTGCCCTCGATGCTGCTCAGCGGCTTCGTGTTCCCCATCGAGAACATGCCGCAGGTGCTGCAGTACATCACCGTCGTGGTGCCCGCGCGCTACTTCGTGGAGGGGCTGCGCGGCGTGCTCCTGCGCGGCAACGGGCTCGAGGAGCTGTGGCCCAACGCGCTCGCGCTGCTCGCCTTCGCGCTCCTCATGATGGTCCTGTCGACGGCCCGCTTCCGGAGGACGATCGCGTGATCCGGCTGCTCGGCATGTTGGCCTCGGTGGCCAAGAAGGAGGTGCGCCAGACGGTGCGCGACAAGCGGATGATGATGCTGCTGATCGTCGCGCCGCTGATCCAGCTCTTCGTCTTCGGCAACGCGGTGAACCTCGACGTCGACCACGTCCCGACGGTCATCGTCGACCAGGACCTCAGCCACGAGAGCCGGCAGCACGTGGCGCGCCTCCTCGCGGACGGGACGCTCGAGGAGATCGCGCGCACCCACGACACCGAGGCGGCCGAGCACATGCTCGTGACCGGCGACGCGGCGGTCGTGCTCGTCATCCCGCCGGGCTTCGGCGACGACGTCGCCCGGCGCCGGACCGCGCGGGTCCAGGCGATCCTCGACGGCAGCGACCCCAACCGCGCCAACGTCGCCGCCGCCGCGATCGCGACCTACTTCGCCGGCGAGAGCCAGCGCGTGCAGCGCGAGCGGGGCGTGGCGTTGGCGTCGACGCAGGGCTTCGCGGCGCACATCCCCGACGTGGTCGTGGACTCGCGCGTCCTGTTCAACCCGACCCTCGACACCGCCGTCTACATGGTCCCCGGCGTCGCCGCGATGCTCCTGCTCCTCATCACCACCATCGTCACCGCGATGGGCCTCGCCCGCGAGCGAGAGGTCGGGACGCTCGAGCAGATCCTCGTCACGCCCGTGCCGGCCGCGATGCTGATCTTCGGCAAGGTCCTCCCCTTCGCGATCGTCGGCCTGATCGACTTCGGCATCGCGCTCGTCGTCGGCTCGACGGTGTTCGACATGCCGCTGCATGGCAGCATGCCGCTGCTCATCTGCGCGACGCTGCTCTACCTCATGACGACGCTCGGGATCGGGCTGCTGATCTCGACCTACAGCAGCTCGCAGCAGCAGGCGTTCCTCGGGGGGTTCCTGTTCATGCTGCCCGCCGCGCTGCTCAGCGGGATCATGACGCCGATCCGGTCGATGCCGTCGTGGCTGCAGCCGTTCACGATGCTCAACCCGCTGCGGCACTACGCCGAGATCCTGCGCGCGTCGCTGCTGCGGGGCGCGGGCCTCACCGACCTGATCACCCCGATGTCGATCCTCGCCGTGATGGGCGCGGTCATCTTCACGTACGCCAGCCTGCGCTTCCGCGCCGTCACCATGAAGTGATGGGAGACAAGTGATGTTGCGATCCTCTACCCTGATCACCGCCCTCCTCGTCACGCTCCCGGCGTCCGCGCAGGACGTCCCGGAGCCGCCCCGCGAGGCGTTCGACCTCGCCGCCGCGATCGCGGACGGCCCCCCGCTGACCGCGGCGCGGGCGGCCGAGCTCGCGGTGGAGTCCGCGCCCTCGCTCGAGCGCGCGCGCGCCCTGAACCGAGCCGCCGAAGCCCAGGTCTCGCAGGCGCGCGCGGCGATGTTGCCGCGCCTCGAGCTCAACGCGAGCTACCAGCACGTCGACGGCTTCCCAGACGGCCAGATCTCGCTCGGAGGCGATCCGGCGGCGCTCGACGCGGCGCGCATGCTCGCCGGGACGGTGAGCGACCCGGCGGCGCGCGCGCTGTGGCTCGGGTCGATCGAGAGCCAGTCCGGCGGCGCGTCCATCGTCATCCCGCGCGATCGGATCAGCTTCTCGGCGCGGCTGACCTGGCCGGTGAGCGACTTCTTCTTCGCGGTGCTCCCCGCGGTCGACGCCGCCGAGGCGGGGGTCCGGGCGCGCGAGCGCGAGCAAGAGGCGGCCGCCGCCGGCGTCCGCCGCAGCGCGCGGGAGGCCTACTACACGCTGGCGCGGGCCCGCGGCGCGCTCGCGGTCACGCAGGAGGCCGGCCGGCAGGCGCGCGCGCAGCTCGCCCAGGTGGAGGCCGGCGTGCGCGCGGGCTACCTCACCGAGGCCGATCGGTTGATGGCCGAGAGCCGGGTCGCCGAGATCGATCAGGCGGCCACGTCGGCGCAGGCGGGCGTGGAGATGGCGGACGCGGGGCTGCGCGCGCTCCTCGGTCAGTCGGGCGACGTGCCCTACGGCGTCGTCCTCGACGAGGTGCCCGAGGCGGTCGCGGCCGACGAGGAGGCCGCCCTCGCGGCGCGCCCCGAGCTCGCGGCGCTGCGGGCGGCGCTCACCGCGCAGCGCGCGGCGGCGCGGGTCGAGGACGCGCGCGGCTACCCCCACGTCGCCGTGTTCGCGGGCGGCATGGTCGCCAACCCGAGCCCGTATCAGATCCCGCCGCAGCAGGTGTTCACCCCGAGCTGGGAGCTCGGCGCGGCGCTGACGTGGGCGCCCAACGACACCCTGAGCGCGTTCCACCGCGGCGAGCAGCTCGGCGCGGAGCAGGCCGCGGTCGAGGCGCAGATCGAGCAGCTCGAGCGCATGGTCCGGCTCGAGGTGTCGCAGGCCGCGTCGCAGGCGCGCGCGGCGCGTCAGGGCATCGAGGCGGCGCGCGTCGCGGAGCAAGCCGCCCTCGCCGCGTACGAGGCGCGCCTGTCGCAGGTGCGCGCGGGCGAAGCGACGACCGCGGAGCTGTTCGCCGCCGAGGGCCAGCTCAACCGGGCGCGGCTCGCCACGCTGGACGCGGAGGTGAGCCTGCGCATCGCCGCGACCCGCGTCGCGTACGCGGCCGGGGCACTCTGAGCGTCAGCGCGGATCCAGGGCGGGAAGTCTCCATGGGGACCCCGTCCCCATGTGCGCATCACGCGGGGGAGAGGACCTCGATGGCTTCGCGGCGGCCTTTGAGGGCGTGGCTGCCCTGGCTCACCCAAGCGTCGCGGGAGGGGACAGCGAGGCCGTCGAGGACGACCCGCGAGATGAGGACGTCGGCGGCGACCTTGCGGGTGAGGGACTCGATGCGCGCGGCGGTGTTCACGGCGTCGCCGATGAAGGTGAACTCGAGGCGGTCCGGGGAGCCGATGTTGCCCGCGACGACGTCGCCGCGGTGCACGCCGACGCCGATGCGGATGGGGCGCGTGACCTGGTCGTCGAGCGCGCCGGCCGCGGCGACCATCGCCCGGGCGGCGCGGGTCGCGGCCTCGGAGGCGTCGTCGACGTCCTCGAGGCCGAAGACCGCCATGAGGCCGTCGCCGATGAACTTGTCCACGACGCCGCCCTCGCGGTGGACGATCTCCACCATCGCGGTGAAGTAGGCGTTGAGGTCCCGGACGAGCACCTCCGGCTCGGTGCCCTCGCTCCACGCGGTGAAGTCGCGGATGTCGCTGAACAGGACGGTCACGCAGCGACGCGACCCGCCGAGCATCGCCCCGCCCTCGTCGAGGAGCGAGCGCGCGATGGCCGGGCTCACGATCTTGCCGAGCACCTCACGCATCTGCCGGCGCTCGCAGAGGCCGTCGATCATGTGGTTGGTGTGCGACGCGATCACCCCGAACTCGTCGTCGCTCAGGACGGGCACGCGCGCGTCGAGCTCGCCGCGGCCCACCGCCTCGAGCACGCCCGTCTCGCTCGCGAAGAGCGCCCGCACGTTGCGCCCGAAGCTCCAGACCAGGCGCGCGACCAGCAAGATCGCGACGACCCCGACGGTCGCGATCTCGATCACCATCGACCGGCCCATCGACGCGAGCTGAGACGGCTCGGACGCGATGTCGACGTCGCGCATGAGGATCAGCGCGAGCACGCCGAACACGAGCCCGACGGACGCGAACGCGAACCACGAGGCGCGCGTCGAGAACGAGCCGGGCCGGTCGATCGCGACGAAGCCGGACTGACCGCGGTCGGTCGCCTCCGCGATCTGCGCGCGCTGCCGCGCGAGCATCAGCTCGGCGCCGACGAAGTGACCGAGCGCGAGGTAGCCGACGGTGAGCTTGACGCCGCTCACCTGCGGGATGCCGAGCACGGCCATGTTGGCGACGGTGAGCACCGCGCCGGTCACGAGGTAGCGCCCGATCGTGGCGATGTAGACGCGGCGCGGCTGCCCCGTCGGCGGCGCCTTCCTGACCCAGATCCTGTCGAGCGCGATCCAGGCCGCGTACGAGGCGACGAGCGCGACGCTCAGATCGAGCCACACCGTCGGCAGCCCCATCCCCTCCATGATCGGGCAGATCTCGGTGCCGTAGATCCCGAGGATCACGACGGCCACCCCATCCGCGACGAGCGCGCGCATCCCGCCACTGTACCGCGCGGGCGGGCCGACGCGTCAGTCGTCCCGGCGCGCGAGGCGGAGCTCCCGGCGGACGTCCTCGACGACCTCCTCCTCGACCTCCCCCTGCGCCGCCGACTCGAGCGCGACGCGCAGCTTGGGGTGAACGCACGTCTCCGCCACGACGCGCACACGCGCCGCGGCCGCGGGGCCCTCGGCGTGCCCGAGCGCGAGCGCCGCGCCCACGCGCGCGTCGGGCTCGGCCTGCGGATCCTCGAGCACCGCCATCGCGTCGTGTGCCTGGACGGGTCGGCTCCGGTGCGTGCCCTCCTGCTTCAGGAGGCCGCGCATCCGCTCCACCCACTGCGCGAAGGTCTGCTCGCCGCGCGCGAACAGGGCCTGCCGATCGAGGCCGTCGCCGACCGAGGCGAGGAGCGCCTCGACCCGCCGCCGCAGGCCCTCGGCGAGGCCGTCCTTCGAGATCGTGAAGCGGCGGTCGGTGCCGTCGACGAGCCGCACGACGAGGTCGTCGCCCTGCACGTCCACGCCCGAGACGCGCCCGAGCGGGACGAAGTCGCGCTTGCGACCGTAGCGCCAGGCGATCCCGTCGGTGCCGACCTCGAGGTCGCGCCACGCGAGCCACTTCGCGAAGAGCGGCGGCGCGAGGAAGGGCGCCATGAACCAGAAGAACACCGCGGGGACGTTGAACGGCTCGGGCGCGATCATCAGCAGCGCGGTCGCGAGGGTGAGGCCGGTCACCGCGCCGGCCACGCCCGCCGCCACGCGCTTCGGCAGGCTCGCCCAGCTCACCCGCGTCCGCCGCTGCTCGGGGCCGACGCCGATGAGGTCGAGGAGCGCGTCGGCGGTCGCCTCGTCCCTCACGAGGATCGACGCCTCGTTGCCGTCGACGAACCGGAGCTGGACGTCGAACTGCCCCTTGGACGGCACCACGACGCCCGACGCGACGTTGGCCCCAAGGACCCACTGCCGTCCGTCGGGCCGCGTGATGAAGAGCCCGCGCGCGTCGTGGTGCACCTCGCCCTCGCGTCGCAGCCCGCCGAGGCGCAAGAGCATCCCCACCACCCCGACGAACGGAGACGCGAGCATCGCCGCGATCGCGCCGAGCGCGACGAGCGCCAGCGGCGCTGGCAGCACGCCCGGCGCGGGGAAGAGGAGGAACAGGACGCTGGCCAGCCCGAAGCCGCCGAGCGCCATCCCCTTGGCGGTCGCGGACACCCAGCGCGCGGCGCCCACGAGGCTCCGGCGCGCCCGGCCGAGGAGGGTCTTCGGCGGCGCCGGCGCGTCGCTCACTCGGGGTCGCAGGCTCCGTCGCAGATCTGCTCGACCCGTCCGTCGGGGCGCGCGAACGCGTCGATCTGATCGCGGGCCGAGTCGGTGCGGCGGACCGCCTCGTGGGTCGCGTTCTCGCCGCCGGGGTTGCGCGTGCCCGGATCGCGAGGCGACACCCCCGGGATGTCCCAGATCACCATGCCCGAGTCGACGGGGGCGGTGGTCGCCTCGATCCCGTACGGCATGGTCGGGCTCGGCGTGACCACGGGCAACCCCGCGGTGCGCGCCATCATGTAGGACGCCGCGTTCGAGACGAGCCCGTCGCCGATCCCGATCTGCATCATCACCCGGTGGGTCGGCGTGCCCGGCAGCGGATCGGCGAGCCAGTGTGAGGTGTAGGTGCTCGGCTCCGCGAGATCCCAGAGCGACGCGCTCATCACCATGATGAGGTCGGCCTCGAGCGCGTCGGGGTAGCCCACCGCCATGACCGGCCCGTACTCGGTCCACGCGCTCGAGCGCTTGATGAGGAGCGGGTAGCTCATGCCGGCGACGCCGAGCACGAAGCGATCGATGTCGGTGGCGAGGCCCGCGAGCACCCCGCCCATGATCCCGCCCTGGCTGTTGCCGTAGTAGTAGAGCTGCGTCGGGTCGACGGCCGGCATGGTCCCCGCGGGCATCGGCACCTGCATCTCGGGCAGCTCCGAGCACACGCCGCGGAACGAGCGCGCGAGCACGAGCGCGTTGATCACCGACTGCTGCAGCCGCTCACCGGTCGAGTAGAAGTCCGAGAAGTCGGTGAGCGTGCCGGTGATGCGCTCGAGGTCGTTCTCCGACATGCCCCACCAGTCGACCGCGATGCTGACCACGCCGAGGCGCTGCTGGTGCTCGCGGTGCCAGCCGTAGGTGATCTCCTGCCGCGAGCCGAAGAGGCCGTGGCCGTAGAGCTCGATCCGCGCGGGAGCCTCGCCCGCCTGCACCGCGTCGCGGACGCTCAGCGGGATCTGCGCGATGAACGGGACCTGCGCGGTGCCGTTCTGCACGGGGCGGCCGTCGCCGCCGCGGTGCAGGCTCGCGTCCGGCGTCAGCGCGCCGTCGCCGTTGGTGAACAGCGGCACCTCGACGGTCCCGATGATCTGCCGCCACACGTCGCTCGGCGCGTCCGTGTCGACGTCGGAGTCGACGACGCGGATCACCGTGCAGCCGAGGCCGCGCTCGCCGACCGCGGTCATCGCCGCGTCGCGCATCGCGACCATCTCGCCCCAGATCGACTCGCCGGTCGCGGTGGTGAAGTCCCACGCCTCGATCAGCTCGGCGCGCGGGACGCCCGCCGCCTCGAGGACGGGGAAGACGTCCGTGTCGAAGCGCGCGCGGCGGGCCGCGACGTCCGTGCCCGCCGCGTCGCCGCCGTCGCGCAGCAAGCGGAAGTACGCGGAGGGCTCGACCGCGGCGCCGTCCGTCGTGCGCAGGCCGCGGATGCCGACGACGTAGCGGCGACCCTCTTCGAAGCGCGCGGCCGGGCGCAGGTAGAGGGGCGCGCGGTTCGGGTCGGTCGCCTCCCACAGGTCGAGCTCGGCGAAGTGGGCGACGAGCTCGCCCGTCTCGGCGTCGACGATGACGGTCGTCGAGCTCGCCTCGAGCGTCGCCGCGATCGCGTCCTCGCCGTTCAGGAGCGAGGGGTCGACGGCGCCGGGGAACGACGTGACGAGGGAGGTGGCCGGGCTGAAGCCGTCGAACCGCTCGAACTGCGCGGGGTCGAGCGGCACGTCGAACGAATTCACAGGGGTCGCCGCGGGATCGATCGCGAGGTGACCATCGGCGCCGCGCCATCGGTCCGAAGGCCACGGCATCATGCAGTGCGTGCCGTTGATGTTCTCGCACTCGGCGCGGTAGGCGACGTCACCGGGCCCGGCGTCGACGCCGCCGCCTCCGCCGTCGACCGGGTCGGGCGTGCCGCCGTCGCAGGCGAGCAGAAGCAGAGAGAGCCCCAAGGCGAAGCGAGCGTGGCGCATCCGCGCATGGTAGCGGCGGCCCCCCGCGGTTCGAAGGGGTCCGCGTCCCGGGAGGTCGACACGCGCTCGGCCCGGCGCTTAGGCTCCCTCTCCGTGTCGAGGCGCTGGGAGGCCGATTTCGACGAGTGGCCGGTCGCCGGCGTCCGACTCCAGGGCGCCGGGTCGTCCGCGGCTCCGTTCGAGAGCTTCACCGACGCGGTGGACGCCATCCTGCGCCGCGAGGAGCGGTGCGCGATCGTGCTCGACCTGACGGGCGCCTCCCCCGACGCGAACCGGCGGCGGCTCACCGCCGCGGCGCTCGACGCGCGGCACGAGCCCCTCGAGCGGTGGGTCGTCGCGGGCGCGCTGGTCGTCCCGAGCCCCGTGCATCGCGGGATCCTCACGGCCGTCCAGTGGCTCAACCCGCGGCCGCTGCGCGTCGCCTGGGAGACCTTCGGGACCCCCGCGGACGCCCGAGCCTGGGCTCGGACCCAGCTCCGCGACGCCGCCCGGGACGCCGAGCGCCCCGGATGAAAAGTCGGGGGGGATCCCCGACGCAAGTCGACGTATGCTCTCGCGCGGGGATGATGCAGGGGGCTACCCACACCATCGAGGCGCGACCGATCTATCGGAAGCTGCTCTCGCCATGGAGCACGGGTCTGGCGACGGTGATGCTCGCCATCTCGTTCGCGTTGCCCGCGGGCGGGACCGGCCTGGGGATCCCGATGTGCTGGCTCAAGGCGCTGACGGGGGTCCCGTGCCCGGGCTGCGGGCTGACTCGCAGCATCACGAACATCTCGCACCTGCACTTCGCCGAGGCGGCCCTCTATCACCCCTTCGGGTTCCCGCTCTACCTGCTCGCCCTCGTGCTCGTCGTCGCGCTGGTCTGGCCGCGCGCGCGGCGCGCCTTCGTCCGCCTCCTGATCCGGAACGACGTCATCGCGCGGCGCGCGTACTGGACGTTCGTGGGCGGCTTCATCGTGTTCGGCGTGGGCCGCATCGCCGTGGCCCTCGTCTCCCCCGAAACCGTGGCTCATCTGTGAGCGCTCGATAGGAGAACGTATCGTGGAAATGGTCCTCTTGGGTTTCAGCGCCCTCTTCTCGCTGCTGTCGCTGGTCTGCAACATCTTCGTCCTCATCCACGCGTTCAAGTCGAGCGTGGGCGAGGGCTTCCTCTGCCTGTGCGTGCCCTGCTACGGGCTGTACTACATGTTCGCGAAGTTCGAGCACCCGCAGAAGGGCTTGATCATCGCGGGCGCGCTCGGCGGCAGCGTCATCGCGAACGGGCTGGCGATGGCAGGGCAGCCAAGCGGCGGCGGCTACGGCGGCTACTGAGCGAACGCCGTGGTGACTCCGGGCGCCTTGTGCGCCGCGCACCCGAGCGCGGCGGCCGTCGACACGTGCGCGCGTTGTGGCAACTACGTTTGCTCCAACTGCATGGAGGTCGAGGAGTGGGACACCTACTGCCCCGACTGCTACGCACGCGTCGGTAAGAAGGCGCCCGCGAGCAGCCTCGCGACGACCGCCCTGGTGCTGGCGCTGCTGTCGATCAGCGGCTGCCTCCCGCTCGCGCTCCCCGCCGCGATCCTCGGCCACATGGAGCTGGGGAAGATCGAGCGCGGGGAGTCCGAGCCGGGCGGGCGCAACCTCGCCCAGGGCGCCGTCTACGTGGGGTGGATCGTGACGGCGCTCTCGGCGCTGCTCGTGCTCGGCATCCTCATGGTCGCGATCCTCGGCGCGAGCGTCTGAGCGGCCTCGAGGTCTGTCGATCAATCGCCTTCGGCGATTTCTCTCCGGCGAGGGGCAAGCCCCTCGCGCTCCCCACTGAGATCCTCCGACGCTTCGCGTCGTCGGACTCAGCGGTCGAGGAGCTCGCGGATCTTCGCGGCGAGGCGCGTCGCGGTGAAGGGCTTCTGCAGGAAGCCCGCGAGACCGTCGGCGGTGAAGCGCCGCGTCGCCTCCTCCTCGTCGTAGCCGCTCACGAGCAGCGCGCGCAGCTCGGGGTCGAGCGCGCGCATCGCGCGGAAGCTCTCCTCGCCGCTCATCACGGGCATCGTCATGTCCATGACCACGAGCGAGACGCGGTCCTTCAGCTCGCGGAAGCGCTCGAGCCCGACGAGCCCGTCTGGGGCGACCTCGACCTCGTAGCCGAAGTCCGACAGCGCGTCCGAGATGAAGCCGCGCAGCGACGGCTCGTCGTCGACCACGAGCACCAGCCCCCGACCCTCGAGCGCCCCGTGCGCCACGGGCGCCGCGGTTTGCTCCGCGCCCCCGTCGACCGCGCGCAGATAGACCGCGAAGGTCGAGCCGTGGCCCGCGCAGCTCGAGACCCGAAGGCCGCCGGCGTGGCTGCGGACGATCCCGACGACCGCCGCGAGCCCGAGGCCCCGGCCGGTGGGCTTGGTGGTGAAGAAGGGGTCGAGCACCTTGCGGAGGATCGGGCCCGCGATCCCGTTGCCGTCGTCGTTCACCTCGATGCGCACGTAGCGGCCCGGCGCCACCTCCGCGCCGACGTCGAACGTGTCCGCGAGCGCCGCGTCGACCGTCACCTCGCGCGTCGTGACGCGCACGCGACCGGGCCGCCCCTCGAGCGCCTCGGCGCCGTTGATCGCGAGGTTCATCACGACCTGCTGGATCTGCGAGGGGTCGCCGAGGATCGCGGGGAGCTCGGGCGCGAGGTCGAGGGTCAGCGTGACCGCGGTCGAGATGGAGGTCTGGAGCAGCGGCGCGATCTCCTGGATCGTCTCGCCGACGTCGATCCGGCGAACGTCGAAGGTCCCCTTGCCGGAGTAGGCGAGGATCTGTCGGGTGAGCGCGGTCGCGCGGTCCGCGGCGAGCTCGATCTCCTCGACGAGCGGTCGGTGCGGGCTGTCCTCGGGCAACCGCAGGAGGAGCAGGCTCGCGTTCCCGATCACCGCGGTCAGCAGGTTGTTGAAGTCGTGCGCGATGCCCCCCGCGAGCATCCCCATCGACTCGAGCTTCTGGCTCGAGAGGAGCTGCTCGCGGATGCGCCGGCGCTCCCCCTCGAGCTCCTTGCGCTCGGTGATGTCGATCATGAGGCCGCGGCACACGCCGTTCCCGAAGACCCGCACGACGTCGCGGAGCCACACCACGCGGCCGTCCGCGGTGAGCATCCGGTACTCGAGCCGGTGGTCCTCGCCCGCGCGCGCGGCCTCCCTCGACTCGCGGACGACCGCCTCTCGATCGTCGGGGTGGATCCGCGACTCCCAGAAGCCCGGCTCGTACCAGCGCTCCTCCGGGTAGCCGAGGATCGTCCGCGCGCGCTCGCTCACGAAGTCGAACGCGAGGCTCTCCGACCGGCCCTCCCACACGATGGCGTCGACGTCGCGGACGAGGCTGGAGAAGCGCCGCTCGCTGTGCTCGCGCGCGGTGATGTCCCGGATGATGACCAGGACCTCCTCCTCGCGTCCCGGCACCATCCGCGCCTCGTACCAGCGCTCCTCGCCGAGGACGGGCAGCGAGTAGTCGAAGGTCTGCGGCCCCTCGCCGCGAAGGACCGCGCGGATGTGCTCCATCACCCGCGCGGAGAACTCCGGCGGCATGAGGTCGACGACCTTCGCGCCGACGATCTGGTCCGGGGGCACGAAGAGCTGGCGCTCGTCCCCGGCCCGATAGCCCAGGAACGTCCCGTCGCCAGCGATGCGGAACAGCAGATCGGGCAGCGCGGAGAGGATGGTCTCCGCGTCGGCGTCCAAGGTCATGGAGATTCAGAGTCGGTCGTCCGGGCCACTCGTGACAAGGGCCTTGCGCGGGCGCGGCGGCCGCCCGAGAGTCCGCCCGATGAAGCGGATCGCGCTGGTCACGGGGGCGAGCCGAGGGATCGGGCGCACCACCGTCGAGGCCCTCGCGGAGGGCGGCTTCGACGTGGTCGGCGCCGCCCGCGACCCGGCCGACGTGCCTCGGGCGGCGCGCGGCTTCGCGCTCGACGTGACCGACGACGCGAGCGTGGCCGCGTTCGCGCGGCGGGTCGCGGACGAGCTCGGCGGCTGGCACGTGCTCGTGAACAACGCGGGCGTCGCGCTCGACGGCTTCGACGCGAAGGTCGCGCGACGGACCCTCGACGTGAACCTCCGCGGCCCGATCCGCGTGACCGGGGCGCTGCGGGCCCACGCGCTCGAGGGCGCGGTGATCGTCAACGTGTCGAGCGGGATCGGCGAGCTGTCGTGCCTGCGCCCGCCGCTGCGCGCCCGCTACGCGTCGGGCGAGCTCTCCGAGGCCGACCTGCTCGAGCTGGCCGACCGCTTCGTCGCCGAGGTGGCCGACGGCACCCACGCCGCGGCGGGCTGGCCGTCCTCCGCGTACGCCGTCTCGAAGGTCTCGCTCAACGCCTGGACGCGCTGGCTCGCGGCCGAGCTCGGGGATCGCGCGCGCGTCAACGCCGTTTGCCCGGGATGGGTCCGCACCGACATGGGCGGACCGCACGCCAGCCGCGGCGTCGACGAGGGCGCCGCGTCGGTCGTGTGGGCCGCGACGCTCGGCCCGGACGGCCCCACCGGCGGGTTCTTCCGGGACGGCGCGCGGATCGAATTCTAGATCCCGCCGAAGTCGCAGCCGGCGGCGGGGCACGAGGGCGGCGGCGCGATCACCGAGTGGCCCTCGAAGAGCGCCGTCGTCACGAAGCGCAGGATCTGCTCGCGCGCGGCGACGCCGGCCATCGAGCCGCGCGCGGCGAAGCCGTGGACGTCGAACATGTCGCCGGGCGGCGCCTGGAACTGCGTGATCGCGCTGGCGTCGACGACCTCCTCCGAGGTGGTGGGGACGCCCTCGATGGGCACGAGCACGCCGCCGACCTGCACCGACCCGGTGGTGACGGCGACCATCTCGGTTCCGGGGTTGGGCAGCACCGGATCGCCGATGCTCTCCTGCACGAGGAACGCGGTCGGGTGCTCGGCGAGCTGGTCGAACCAGGCCGCGCCGTCGGCCATGTCGAGGTTCGTCTGACCGATCGAGAGCGCCGTCGCGAGGTCGACGTCGTCGCCGTACCGCAGGCCGAGGAGCCCGTGGATGATGTCGAACGTCACCGAGTGCCAGACCCACTGGCTCCAGGCCGCGCCGGGCACGTTGATCACCGCGTGCTGGATCTCGGGATCCGCGGCGGCGTAGACCAAGCCCATCGTGCCGCCGAGCGAGCCGCCGACCCACATCGGGTGGCTGCCGTCCGGGTGGCGCCCCGCGACGGGGTTGTCCATCCCCGCGATCGTCGGCGCCGCGAGCAGGTCCGCGATCACCCCGCCCGTCACCGCGCGCTGGATCGCCGCGCCGTGCGCGACCGCCTCGGCGAGGTACGCGGCGGCGCCGAAGCTGCCGATCGCCATCTGCTGCAGGTTGCTGAACGTGAGCAGGACGTCGGTGTCCGTCCAGCCGTAGAAGCGCAAGTTGACCTTCGCGATCCCCTCGCCCGCGAGGTCGCCGTCGAAGGCGTCGTCGAGCTCGTTGCCGCCCGTGCCGTGCCCGTACATCACGAAGCGGTAGTCGCCCTCCCCGGCCGGGACGACCACGCGGAACGGCGCCTCGGTGGTGCCGCGCTCCATCGGCAGCCCGTCGGCGTCGGCGGTGAAGCCCTGGTCTCCGTCGAGCCAGGTCGGCAGCCCCTGCAGCCGCCCGACCGCGACCAGCGCGATGCGCTCGTCGTCGGGGAATTGGACGCGATCGATGACCGCCGTCGCCGTCGAGACCGCGGCGATCGAGCGCTCGCGCATGTGGACCAGCGCCGCGCGCCCGTTCGCCTCGCTGCGCGTGGTGAAGTCCCACAGGCGCACCACCGTGGTCGGCTCGATGGCGAGGGCCGACAGGCTCTGACGAGACGGCGCGTGGTAGCCGACGATCGCGGCCTCGTCCTCGGAGGCCGGCTCGGCGAGCCCGAGCGCGAGCGACGTGCCGCGCGTGGGCTGCAGCGCGGAGCCGTCGGCGAACACCATGTCGCGCGTGATCACCACGAGGTAGTCCGCGTCGGCCTCGAGCACCTGCATCGGATCGGCGAGCAGCAGCGTCTGCGGATCGTCCTGGTTGGTGATCGTCTCGACGCGCAGGGGCACCTCGGCGTAGCGGTCGGGGTGCCCCGGCTCGACGAGGAAGAGGTGGATCCCCGCCCGCAGCGTCTCCTCGGCGAGCGGCGCCTCGAACACCGCGAGCAGCGGCGAGACCCTCGAGAAGCCGTCCGCGAGCGCGAGCGAGGTGGCGTCGTCGCGCGGGTTCAGCGCGCGCATGTCCACGTCGAGGCGCAGGCCCGTCTCGGTGGTCGGATCGGCGACCGTGTACGTGTTCGACGGCCACGGGAGCAGGCAGCGGGTGGGCTCGATGTCGTCGCAGCGCGCCGCCCGTGGGGTACGGTCCCCCTCGAGCCGGTCGACCACGTCGAAGACCGGCGGCGGGGGCTCCCCCGTGCATGCGATCCCGAAGACCAAGGCGAGCGTTGAGGCGATGATGCGTGCCACGGGAGGAGCTTAGCGCTCCGCATCGTAAGAGGACGAAACGATGATCGACTACGAGTCCGACAACTGGATCGGGATCCTCGCGCGGACGCGAGGGACCGTGCTGCCGAGGCTGATGGGCCGGATGGCGATCGCCGGGGTGGTCGGGATCGGCGCGTTCGCGCTCGAGCGGGTGACGGAGTTCAGCTTGCCCCCGGTCGCGCACGGCCTGATCGGCGTCGCGCTCGGCCTGCTGCTCGTGTTCCGGACCAACGCCAGCTACGACCGGTTCTGGGAGGGCCGCAAGCTCGTCGGCCAGCTCGTGCGCGCCACGCGAGACCTGATGCGGCAGATCGTCGCTCACGTCGAGGACCGCGACGGGCGACGCGACGAGCTGCGGCGGCTCATCCTCGCGTTCTACGGGCTCGCGGTGCAGCGCCTCCGCGAAGAGGACGACCTGAGCGCGCTCTCCGAGTGGCTCACCGAGGCGGAGCGCGAGCGGCTCGGCGGCGTGTCGCATCGAGCCCCCGTGGTCGCGGCGTGGCTGTCGACGCGCCTCGCGAGCGTCGCCCAGACGGACGGCTCGCTCACCGAGCTCGAGCTCGCGCGCATGGACGCCAACGTCTCCGCGATGCTCGAGGGCCTCACCGGCTGCGAGCGCATCCGGTTCACGCCGGTGCCCTTCGCGTACGCCCACCACATCAAGGTCTTCCTGTCGGTGTTCTGCTTCACCTCGCCCTTCGCGATGGTCTCCGGGATGGGCCTGTTCACCCCGATCGCCGCGGTCATCCTGACCCTCGCGCTGTTCGGGATCGACGAGATCGGCGTCGAGATCGAGGACCCCTTCGGGGACGACCCGAACGACCTCCCGCTCGACGCGATCGGCGCCGCCCTCGCCGGCGTGACCGACGAGATGCTTCGCACCGAGCAGCCATAGCCGCCTCGTACTAGAGTCCGCCGCGTGAGCGTCGCTGGCACCCTCTTCGCGCTGCTGATCGTCGCGAGCGTGGTCGCCATGCTCGCGCGGCGGCTGAAGATCCCGTACACGGTCACCCTCGTCATGGCGGGGCTCCTCCTCGGGGCCCTCGAGGCGCGCGTCCCGTGGCTGAACCTCGACTCGGTCCGCCTCACCCCCGAGCTGCTCTTCGATCTGTTCCTGCCGGCGCTGTTGTTCGAGGCGGCGTTCCACCTCAGCTGGCCGAAGTTCCGGCAGAACCTGAACGCGATCCTCTTGCTCGCGGTGCCCGGGGTCATCCTCGCGATCGGGCTCGGCGGCCTGCTCGCGTTCTACCTCGAGCCGCTCGCGGCCGCGTCGATCCCGCTGATGGTCGCGTTCCTGTTCGTCTCGATGTGCGCCGCGACCGACCCCGTCAGCGTGATCGCGCTCTTCAAGGAGCTCGGCGTGCCCAAGCGGCTCGCGGTCCTCATGGAGGGCGAGTCGCTGCTCAACGACGGCGTCGCCGTGGTCGCGTTCATCGTCCTCGGCGCGACCCTCGGGCTCACCGAGCACCAGGAGACGGTCACGCCGTTCTGGGTCGCGCGCTTCCTGCTCTGGGAGATCATCGTCGGCATCGGCGTCGGCGCCGCGGTCGGCCTCGCGGTCAGCTACGTGACCACGCTCGTCAGCGACCACCTCGTCGAGATCATGCTCACGACGATCGCGGCGTTCGGCAGCTACCTGTGCGCCGACGCGATCCACGCCTCGCCGGTGCTCGCGGTCGTCGCCGCGGGCATGGCCACCGGCAACGTCGGCGCGCGCTACGGGCTGACCCCCACCAACAAGATCGCGGTGGAGAGCTTCTGGGAGTACGCGGTCTTCGCGGCCAACAGCATGGTCTTCCTGCTGCTCGGCAAGGAGATCGACCTGCCGCGGATGTTCTCCCACTGGGACGGGATCCTCATCGCGTGGTTCGCGCTCACCGCGTCGCGCGCGGTGGTGATCTTCGGGGTCGACAGGATCCTCGCGAGGACGGGCGAGCGCCTCCCGAAGCGCTGGGCCACGATCCTCGTCTGGGGCGGTCTGCGCGGGAGCCTCTCGATGGTCCTCGCGCTGAGCCTGCCGACGACCTTCGAGCACCGCGACCTGCTCGTCGACCTCACGTTCGGCGTCGTGCTCGTGTCCATCCTGGTGCAGGGCCTGTCGATGGCCTCGGTGCTCCGCTGGGCCGGCGCGATCGACGGCGGCGAGCGGCACGTCGACTACATGCGGCTGCGCGGCCAGCTCCGCGCGACGCGGCAAGCGCTGCACAGCCTCGACGACGCGCTCGCGCAGGGCGAGATCCACCAGGCGACCCACGACCGGCTGCGCGCGTCGCTGTCCGGTCGGGAGGCGTCCCTCGAGCAGGAGCTCGAGAACCTCGCGCAGGTGGAGGGCGCCGGCCGTGAGGCCGAGCTGCAGCACACCGCGGAGCGCCTGCTCGAGGTGGAGCGCAAGGCGGTCCAGGAGGCGGAGAAGTCGGGCGTCATCGACGAGGGGGTCGCCCGCGCGCTGCTCGAGGAGATCACCGAGCGCCAGCTCCGGCTCGAGAGCACGGGGATCGTCGGCGCGCCTCCGTTGTCCGACGGGCAGCCGAGCGAGCCGCGCCGGGACGAAGAGGAGTGACCTCGCCGAGCGCGTTCTGCCTGCGCTGCCGAGCCCTGCTCGACGCCGGACAGACGTGCGAGTGCGGCGCCAAGGGCCTGCCGATCCCCCTCGACGACGCCGCGGCCGACCGCATCGAGGCCGAGCTGCTGGTCGCGCCGAAGGTCGAGCCCGGCGGCGAGCTGAGGGCCGCGGCCGCGGGGATGCTCGTGCTCGGCCCGATCGCGTTCGCGTTCTTCTTCGGCTACCACGCGCTGAACGGCGTCGCGCCCGCGGTCGCGGAGCAGTGGCCCTGGTTCCTCGGCCTGCCCTACCTCGCGATCGCCATCGGCTGGGTTGGCTTCTTGTGGTGGTCGGCCATCGAGGATCGCAAGCCGTACTGCGGCGCGGCGGTGCGCTCCCGCCCGCGCCCCGAGGCCACCGAGGAGGGGCTCCTCGAGACCGGCTCGATCGTGGCGACGGAGATCCACCAGCGCCTCTCGGCCCACGACGTGGTCGTTCGCGACGGCCGCATCGAGGAGCCGCTCCTGCTCCGCCGGTCGGGTCAGCAGATCGTGGTCCCGGTGGGCCGCGTGGACGTGCTCTTCGCGCCAGAGCGGTTCCGCGCCGGGAGCACGCCCCTCGTGAGCGAGTGGGGCGCGCTCCCGCGCGTCGTCTTCACCGCCGGCGCGCTGCGCAAGGCCAGCGCGCACCGCGGGGAGCGCGTGGTGCTGTACGACGGACACCTCGAGCCCCTCGAGCGCGAAGAGACCGGCTTCCGCGAGGCGGCCGAGGAGCGCTTCCGCTGGGTCCCCGCGGGGGGCCGGACCCGGATCGCGATCGGTCACGCGCTGCCGCGTTGACGCGCGTCAAGGTCTGTCGATAAATCGCCTTCGGCGATTTCTCTCCGGCGAGGGGCAAGCCCCTCGCGCTCCCCACTGAGATCCTCCGACGCTTCGCGTCGTCGGACTCAGATCCCGAGGTCCTGGAGCGCGCGCTCGAGACCCGGGCTCGGCGCGATCGGAGGGAGCGCCGGGGGAGCGGCCTCGCTGACGAAGGGGAGGTACACCGCGACGCGCGAGTCGGCCGCGGGGAACGCGTCGTACTCGTCGGCGACGTGGGCGAGGCACTCGGTGAGCGCGGGATCGGTGGTCGTCGGCACGTCGGCGGAGACGAGCTCGCCGTACTCGATCACCAGCCGCAACGTGGCGCGCGCGGACCACGCGGGGCGCCCGTGACGCGCCTGCTCGAAGCACGCGCGGACGGCGGGTCGCAGGTGGTCGCGCACGCGCCGCAGCGCCTCGCGGTTCACGCTCCCCCGGAGCGAGCAGCCGCAGCCCCAGCGGCAGGTGATGATCCGCGGGAGCCGGCGCTGGAGGCGAGGGGTGAAGCCCGCGCCCCACGTCGGCGTCCGACCCTTGCGGGCGGCCTCGATCTGGTCGGGCGACGCCACCACCAGCGTCGCGCGGTGGTCCGGCCCCATACGCGTCGCGAAGCCATCGGCCCACCGGCGCCGCGGCGCGGCGGGTCGAACGCGACGCCCGAAGGCGCTGAGCACGGGGACCGGCCCGCCGCCCGGGTGACGGGTCTCGAACACGCGCTCCTCGCCCGCGCGGAGCGGCCCGTGATCGTCCCGATCGAGCCACACGTGGGCGGCGACGATCGGGGTCGCGAGGCGCGCCACGCGCGGGAGCTCCGCCTCTCGAGCCACGAGCTCGGAGACGCCGAGCGAGCGGCGGATCGCGAGCTCGAGCGCGGCGTCGACGCGACGGTCGGCGGCGAGCGTGACGAGCGACAGCTCGGCGCCCGCGTCGGTCAGCTCGCGCAGCGCGAGCCCGGTCGCGGCGTCCGACGGAAGCGCGCCGTCGCCGAGCAGCACGACGAGCGGATCGTGAGCCGCGCGCACGTGCTCTCGAACCGCGCCCCACGCCGCCACGAAGGACGTCTGGTTGCCCAACGCCGGCAACGGCTCGTCCGCCCGCACGTCTTCGGGGGCGACCGGCGCCGCGTCGAGCGCGACGGCGCGGCGGGCGAACGCGACCCGAAGCACCCGCGAGCCCGGCGCGAGCGCGGCCATCAGCGCCTCGATCGCGCGAGCGCGGACGTGGGGATCGGCCCCGCGCGCCGACGGCGAAGCGTCGAGCAACAGCACCACGTCGCGCGGCGTGGGGCGCACCGGGCCGGTCACCACCCGGAGCCGGCTGCAGCGGTCGTCGCCGCATCGGACGGACCACGCGCTCGCCCTCGCCGCGCCCTCCGGGACGCGCGCGCGGAGGGTCGCGGCCGCGCCCTCGGGGACGACGCGGGGGCCCGCCGCGCCGTCGATCGTCGGATCCTCGAGGCCGGGCGCGCTGACCGACACCGTCGTGGGGACGCCGTCGACAGAGGCCCTCGTCGTGGGGAGCGCGAAGGTGACGACCCCGTCGACGAGCGCCGCGGAGGCCAGGTAGCGGACGGTGACGACGAAGGGACGCTCGGGCAGGACCGGCGCCGCCTCGACCCGCACGCGCGGGTCGCGGCCGTCCACGAGGCTCGCGATCCCGACCGGCGCCTCGGAGGCGCGGCGCCCCGTGCGGGCCGCCTCGTAGACCCCGTCCACCGCGGTCGCGACCCCCACCCCGCACCGATCGCCGGAGCAGACCTCGAGCCCCGCGAGCCCCGCGTTGCCCGGCGTCGGGACGTGGACGACCGCCTCGACCGGAGCGGGACCGTCGCTCCGGAGCTCGACGCGCGTGGTCACGAGCGCCATCCCGTCGCGGAGCGTGACGTCGACCTCGCGGGCGACCTCGCGCAGGCCGTCCGGCGGATCGACGAGGCTCTGAGCCGAGGCCACCCCCGGCATCACGACGAGGCACACGATCCAGAGCGAGCGCACGCTCCTACGACCGCGCCGCCGCGCCGAGGTTCCGGGCTACCCGCGGCTGGAGCAGGTGCAGAGGTGACCGGCCTCCGCCTCGTTCCAGGTCACGCCCTGCTGCGCGGCGCAGAGCATCCGCGCGTCGAGCTCGCTCGGCGCGACGAGCTCGAGCACGTGGTGCCCCTCGCCGTCGACGCAGTGGTAGTAGGCGCTCGTGTCGTCGGGCGGCTCGTACTCCTCGCCGCCGCTCGTGGGCGCGTCGCTGATGTAGGAGGGCGACCGACGCTCCGTGTCGGCGTCGGCCGCGGAGGCCACCGCGGACGCGATCATCTCCGCGTCCGCCTCGACCCCCGACGCGATCATGTCGCCACGGCACGTGTCGGAGTCGCCGCACAGCGCCGCGCCCAGCAGCGCCGAGACCGCCGTCGCGCAGCCGCTCGCGGGCAGCGCCGCGAGGACCAGGAGCACGAGCGCGAGCCACCTCTGCACGACCCAGCCTACGGTCACCCGGTCGAGAGTCTCCCCGCCGCCCCGGTCGGCCCCGCCGGTGCCTTCGCCGTCGCCCGCGATTCGGGGCTGCGCTCTAGTCGATCGTGGTGTCGGTCCAGCCGGCCGTCCACGCGGGGACCCCGGGCTCGAAGGCGCCCAGGTACGTCGTGGTGTCGTAGCCGGCCGGCGCCGCGCCGCCGCCCCGCGCGGCGCGCGCGCCGACGGAGGGGACCCAGCCGGGGCCGCTGACGCCGTGGTCCTCGAAGTAGTTGCCGTAGCTCGGGTCCGTCTCGAAGACGGCGGCGCTGGCGCCGACGGTCCAGGCCATGCCGCCCGGCCCACCGCAGTTCCAGAAGATGGTGTTGCGGACCGAGAGGAAGGTGGGGATCAGCGGGCCCGAGGTGTCGTTCACCTCGAGGCAGGTCATCGCGTGCTGCCCGAAGAGCGAGTTGCCGACGTGTCCGCCCGACTCCGAGACGAAGCTCATCGCGACGCCTCCAGAGTCCGTGATCGTCAGGTTCCAGAGCTGCGGGGACGAGGCCGGGCGCCGCGTCGGATCGGCGAAGCTGGTCCGCCCGGCCAGCCCGTTGTTCCCGTTGTCCGTGATGAAGGCGTACTGCAGCCCGCCCGTGTAGCCCTCGGAGTAGAAGAAGCCATCGACCCCGTTGGCCCACGTCATCAGGTGATCGAGCCGCACGGTACCGCCCGCCACATAGACGCCGGTGTCGGCCCCCGCGTACGTCTGAGCGTGCGTCACGATGGTCCCCGTGCCGCACGCCACGATCTGGATGTTGGCCAGACCGAACCCCGCCGGGAAGGGATCCCCCGCGTAGCTCGAGACGACGTACTCGAGGTGGCCGCAGTCGTGCGCCGCGTCGGTCCCGCCGTACCCCACGCGGGCCGGATCGAGCAGCGGCAGGGTGTTCACGCCGCCCGGCGCGTTGATCGGCGCGTTGCCCAAGAGGAGCAGGCCTCCCCAGTCTCCGGCAGCTCGGCTGCCGGGCGGTCGGTTGCTCGTGAACGCGATCGGCCGGTCCGCGGTCCCGACCGCCTCGAGGCGCGCGTCGCGCTGGATGACGAGAGCGGACTGATGCTCGCCCCGGACCTGCGTGCCGGGCCCGATCGTGAGCTGGCCGGTGGCCAGGTACACGACGCCGAGGAGCGCGTAGTTCGTATCGCACGTCCACACCGTCCCGGGGGCGAGGTCGCCCGCCGGCACGAGGACCTCCGTGCGCGCGACGACCGGAGGGCACTCGCACGCGCCGACCCCGACCATGCACGCCCCCGTCGAGCAGCACCCCGGGTCATCGCAGTCCGTCTGGCCGTCGCCGTCGTTGTCGACGCCGTCCGCGCACGCCGCGAGTGTGTCCTCGGGCTCGCCCGGCCCCGCATCACCGGAGCCCGCGTCACCAGAGCCCGCGTCCCGCGAGCCCGCGTCGACGTCGCCCGCGTCGACGTCGCCCGCGTCCCGCGAGCCCGCGTCGACGTCGCCCGCGTCCCGCGAGCCCGCGTCGACGTCGCCCGCGTCCCGCGAGCCCGCGTCGCCGACGGT
This sequence comes from Sandaracinaceae bacterium, assembly GCA_020633195.1. Classification (GTDB taxonomy): domain Bacteria; phylum Myxococcota_A; class Polyangia; order Polyangiales; family Sandaracinaceae; genus JACKEC01. Next base: position 36,745 of record JACKEC010000031.1, read on the forward strand.
GCCAGCGCGACAGAAGCCCCCCGAGCACGCGAACCCGTCCGGGCACTCCGAATCGAGCGTGCAAGCGAAGGTGTCATCGGGGATGGTCGCCTTGCAGCCCCCGAGCAGCGTCGCGCCGACCGCGAGGAGGGTGATCGTGCGTCGCATCAGAACGCCCCCTCGAGCGACAAGGACCCGGGCCCGATTCGAAGGCGCGCCGACTCACCCGAGTCGCCGCCGCCCGACACCATCAGCACGACGCCGACGGCGGCCGCCGCCACCCCGACCCCGAGCAGGACGAAGCCCGCGATCGACAAGGCCTCGGAGCGCTCGTACGCGTCGGACACGCTGGCCCAGGACGTCCCTCGCTCGGCGCCCTCGACCGACGCGACGTCGGCGGCCGCGAGCCCGACGAGCACCGACCCGGTGATCGCGGCGGCAGCGCCGACGCCGATCAACACGACGCCGCCGACGAAGCCCCCGCCGTCGCCTCCGCCGCTCGCGCCGCCGTCGCTCGGTCCGGGCTCGCTCGACTCACCGGTCGCCGACCCGAGGCGCGCCTCGAGCGCCGCGATGCGCGTCCGCGCCCGGCTCACGCGATCGGACGCCGGGTTGGACGCCACGAAGCCGCGGTACGCCTCGAGCGCGGCCTCATCGTGCCGCGCCTGCTCCGCGGAGAGCCCCACGTTGTAGAGCAGCGCGGAGCGTCCGCTGAGCTCGTAGCTTCGCCGAAAGTGCTGCTCGGCGTCCTCGAAGCGGCCCGCCTGATAGGCGACTTCGCCCGCGTCGAAGAGCGCGCGCGCTTCCGCATCGAGGGAGGCTTCTTGCGCCGCGGCGGGCGCCGCGAGCGCGGCGACGACGCACAGCGTGGACAGCGATGAGGCTCGGATCACCTCGCGAGCGTCCCACTTCGACGGCGCGGGCTCAACCGCTGACCAACACGCTTCACTCCCGTTCCCTCGGACTGGGCTAGAGTCCCCCCGTGCGCTCGCGGGTGGAGGGGCTGGACGTGGCGCGCGCCATCGCGATCCTCGCGATGGTCCTCATCAACTTCCAGGTGTTCCTGCTCTCGCCGCCCACCGAGCAGCTCGGGGACTTCACCTGGCGGTGGCTGATCCACACCCCGAGCGGCCGTTCCTCGTCGCTGTTCGTGACGCTCGCGGGCGCCGGCATCGCCCTGATGGCGCGCAGCCCCGACCGGCGCGCGGTGCGCTTCACCCTGCTCAAGCGCGCGCTCTTCCTGCTCGTCGCGGGCAACCTGCTGATCCTCGTGTGGTGGATCGACATCCTCCACTTCTACGCGTTCTTCGTCGCGATCGCGGCGCTGCTCTTCCTGCGGTTCTCGCGGCGCGAGCTGCTCCTGGGCGCCGTGGCCGTCGCGGGGCTCGCGGGGCTGCTCGACGCGGCGTTCGAGTGGCCCGATCGCGTCTACTGGACCCCGCTCGGGATGCTGCAAAACGTCTTCGTCGACGGAGTGCACCCGGTCCTTCCGTGGATCGCGTTCGTGATGGTCGGCCTCTGGATCGGCAGCCACGACCTCTCCGAGGTCGGGACGCGGCGACGCATCATGCTCGGCGCCGCGCTCCTCGCCGGGATCGCGGAGCTCCTGTCGGCCGCGCTCGGCGCGCTCGCCGCGGAGCAGCGGTGGGCCCCGGAGCTCGCCGGCCTGCTCGGGACCGGCTGGTCGCCCGAGCCGCTCTTCGTCGTCGGCGCGTCCTCGACCGCGGTCTTCCTGATCACGGCCAGCCAGGAGGCCGCGGAGCGCTGGCGCGGGTCGCGCGTGATCCGGGCGCTCGTCTCCACCGGGCAACTATCCTTGTCCATCTACATCCTCCACGCGCTCGTCGGCGTCGGGATCCCGCGCTGGGTGATGGGGCTCGAGGACGCCGTCGAGTGGCCCGCCGTCACGGCGTGGTGGGCGGTGTTCTGCGCCCTCGTCGTGCTCGGCGCGTGGGCGTACCGAGCGCGCTTCTCCCGCGGCCCGCTCGAGTGGGTGATGCGCAAGCTCTGCGGCTCGACGCCGCCCGCGGCGCCCACCCCCGAGCCCCGGCCGACGCGATCGCCGCCGCGCTGGCCGTGGATCGCCGTGGCGGGCGCGGCCGTCGCCGTGCTCGCGATCCGGTGGGTCGGCATCGCGCAGCCCGCGTGGGGGTGTGGCGAGGACGTCGTCTTGCGGGATCGGGTCGCCTCGGAGCTGACCCTGTCGTGCCCGCGCCGCGGCTTCGTGCTGGAGGTGGACGCGCCGCGCGAGGTGACCCTGGAGACGGCGTCGAGCCTCGACGTGTTCCTCGAGCTGTGGGGCCCGACCAAGCGCGTCGCGGTCGACGACGACTCGGGCGAGGGCCTCAACCCCCGCCTCGAGCGCGCGCTGCGGCCGGGCACCTACCGCGTGGTCGTGCGCCCCTATCACCGCGCGCTGGGCGCGTTCTCGCTGTTCGTCCGGTAGCGGTCCTCGATCACCCAGGCGAGCAGCCCGCAGGTCGCGAAGCCGTGGGCGTTCGCGAAGCCGTGCAGCCGGATCATCCACTCGAGGTCGATCGTGGTCACGCCCGTCACCTGCCCCCACTGGTAGAAGACGGCGAGCGGCATCGAGAGGCCGACGGAGATCGCCGCGATCCACAGGAGCCCCCGGGCCGCGCGGCTCTTCATGCGGACACGGGCCGCGGCGAGCGCCGCGATCGCGAGCAGGCCGCCCGCGAGGCCGACGACGCCGACCATCGAGACGACGGGCGAGATCATGAAGCCCGCCGCCACGACCGGGATCGACGCCACGACCACGATCCCCGAGATCGCGGCGACGCGGCGCGCGCCCCCCTCGAGCGCGCCGACGACGCGCGACGCGAACGTCGGCGCGGCGACCGCGGCGAAGTGGAAGTGGACCGCGGTGAGGGTGACGATGACCGAGTCGAAGCCCATCGGGCGGGCCCCGAGCCGCGACATGACGAGCCAGCCCGCGCCCACCGGGAGGTAGCCGCACGCGGCCGCCGAGAGGAACGTCTCGGCCCGCGACCAGCCGCGGTCGCCGAAGAGGCGCGCGGCGCCCATCGAGGCGACGAGGAGGCACGCGCCCATCCAGGGCGCGACCCAGACCGCGCCCGCGGGTGGCTCGAGCCAGAGCGAGACGACGCCGGAGAGGCCGCACGCGGGCAGCGCGAACGCCGCGATCGCGAGGAGCCGATCCCAGGTCGCCCCGACCGTCGGCATCGCGAGGAGCGCGAGCGGCGCGACCGCAAGGACGCCGAGCGTGAGGATGCGCGCGACCGGCTCTGCCCCCGGTCCGCGCGCGAAGGTGAACAGGAACGCGAGGGCGATCCCGAAGATGGCGGTCGAGAGCAGGAGGGTCTTGGCGCGCACGGCGGCGCGAGTATGACTCGCCCGCGGCGCGAACGGACCCTACCCTCGGGGCGTGCACCTCCTGGAGATGAAGCCCGCCGCCGCGCGGGTCGCGCTCGAGGCCATGCGCGCGGTCGCCCGCGCCGACGGCGAGACGGAGACCGAGACGCGGCTCATCGAGGTCGCGGCCGGCCTCCTCGGCGTCGATCCCGCGGTCGAGCCGCTCGACCTCGCGGCGATCGCGCACGCCCCGCTCGACGCGCGCGACGCGCGCCGGGTGGTCCAAGCGGCGATCCTCACGGCGCTCATGGACGGCGAGGTGGACGCCAGCGAGGTGCGCGCGGTCCGCGACATCGCCAAGGCGCTCGGGGTGGACGAGCCGCGCGTGAAGAACCTCGAGCAGGTGGCCACGGGCCAGCTGAAGATGCTCTGGATGGACCTCGCGCGGCGCTCGTGGGCCCGCAACGTGTTCGTCGACGCGCTGAAGAAGGAGGGCCTCGGCGGGGTGTGGAAGATCGTCGGCCCGCTCCTCGGCGGCGCCACGAACCCGGCCCTCGCCCAGCGCTACATCGCGCTCGGCGAGCTGCCCGAGGACACGATGGGCCACGCGTACTTCCAGTTCGTGATGGACGGCGAGCTCGGCTTCCCCGGCGAGGCGAAGGGCGTCCCCGAGTCCGGCGTCTGGCACGACTGCGCCCACGTGCTCGGCGGGTTCGGCATCGAGCCCGACGAGGAGATCCAGGTCGTCTCGTTCATCGCCGGCTTCTCGCGGCAGGACCCGTTCTTCTGGCTCTTCACGATCACCCTGCAGTTCCACCTCGGGATCGGCGTCTCGCCCTACTCCGCCCCGGAGCGCGGGCTCTTCGATCCCGCGAAGGTGTTCGCCGCGTTCGAGCGCGGCGCCGCGATGACGGAGGACCTCTCGGAGCACGGCTGGGACCCGTGGAAGTACTTCGAGCGCCCGCTCGCCGAGGTGCGCGACGAGCTGAACGTCCCCGCGCGCTGAAGCCGGGGAAGCTCCCCGCGGTCTCTCTCGTATCCCGTGGCCGTGGAGCGTTGCGAACCGCGTCCGTCGGCGCAGCGGATCGTCGAGCACGCTCGAGCCTCGGGCCTCCAGGTCGAGCGGGTCGAGGCGTTCGGGCGAGACGGCGGCGGCGTGGGCCGGGCCTTCGGGCGGCTCTTCGGGAGCTTCCAGCCCGACTACGTCGAGCGCTACCTGCTCGTCGCGATGGACGGGCTCCGCTGGATCTACGTCCAGCCGTACTCGGGCGTGGCGGTCATGCCCGGCGAGCACCACGTCCCGCTGTGGGGCTCGCCCGAGGCGCCGGTCGTCGGCGACGGCTCGAGCTGGTTCGACGAGAACCGCCGCTTCGCGCTCCGCCTCGCGATCCTCTGCATCGCGACGATCGTCTTGTCGCCGATCGGCATCTTCCTCTTCGTGAAGCTCCTCCCGCGGGCGCCGACGGCGCGGGGCGGGCCGACCGCCGCCGCGATCGATCGGCTGCCGGCGTTCACGCGCCTTCGCTACATGGGCGGCGTCCTGTCGCGCGACTACCTCGTGCCGTGGACGCTCCAGCTCCTCTCGGTCGGCGGCGGCCAGTCGCGCCTCGTCGCGGTGGATCCCGGCACGACCAAGCGCGGCCTCGGGATCCTCCATCGAGGCCTGCCGAGCTTCGTGGAGATCGGCGAGCTCGCCCGCGGGGTGCAGGCGGTGATGCCCCGCGTGGACCACCCGTGGCAGGGCCCCGCGAAGCCCCTCGCGTGGGACGACCTCGTCCAGCCCTGGCTCGAGAGCGCGGCGAGCAGCGCGCCGCCCTCGCTCCCGCCGCCGGGCCCCGCGCCCGTCGCGGCGGCTCCCCGGCGGAGCCGGATGGGGGCGTGGGCGGGGATGATCTCCGGCGTCGGCGCGGCCCTCTTCGGGCTCATGTGGGTCGCCGTCGCGATCTCGATGCTGCTTCACCCCGTCGAGCCGAACTCGATCTCGTCGGGGTGGTTCTGCCTCATCTCGTCGACGCTGCTGTGTGTCCTGCCCGGCGGCGGCGGCGCGCTCTACGCAGCGCTCCGGATCTTCCGCGAGCCGCCCGCGTAGCTACGGGCAGCCGGCGCGCGAGAAGCGCAGGCCGAAGTACGACGCGAAGTCGCCGCCGGAGCCGGGGGGCCCCGCGACGAGGACCATCGGGACGTAGACCTCGCCGTCGTGCTCGAGGGTGTCGATGGCCAGGTCGCGGATGTCGCGGGTCGGCGCGACCGACGCCACCTCCACGGGCTCGAGGCCGGGCGAGTCGAGGCGGCTCGGGAGGATCTGCGCGAAGACGCGCGGCGCGTCCGACGTCTCGGCCCAGGCGACGACGGCGCCGCCGTCCGGCAAGGCGACGACGCGGACGAGGTCGACGTCGACGTCGCGCGTGATGACCAGGTCGGCGGGGCGCATCGGGTCGAAGCCGCACGAGCCGCTGCAGACCATTCGACGCACGCGCACGCGCGGTCCGTCGGCGTAGGCCACGAGGTAGCCCTCGCCGCCTTCGAAGGCGAGCGCCGCGGGGCCGAGGCCGTCGGTGCGCTCCACCCGCGTCGCGAGGACCGACGCCTCGGGCGACCAGAAGTGGAGGTCCGCGCCGTCGCTCGCGACCATGAAGGCGCCATCGGAGCCCGCCACGAAGCCCGGCGGATCCGACGACACGACGGCCATCCCGTCGGTCGGGCCGACGAGGTCGTTGGCCCTGAGCGCGCGCAGCGTCGCCCCGCCCGCGTCCCGGTTGCCGCGCCAGCCGTAGCGGACCTGATCGTCGATCTGCCGCGTCATGAACCCGGGGCCGAGCGCGTACTCGGTCGGGACGTACGAGTAGAGCCAGCCCGTGAACATCTGCCCGCTGACGACCTGACGGACTCCGTCCACCTCGGCGATCGCGGCGATCCAGACCGTCGGGTCGGTCGCGTCCCGCATCAACGCGATCGAGTCGGGGGAGGCCACGGTGAGGCCGCCGAAGGACCCGAAGTCGACGTCGGTGACGCGATCCCACACGGTCGTGTTCGCGTGATCGGCGAGGGGCACCTGACGATGCCAGAGGCGCGAGCCCGCCGCGTTGTCGCGCAGCGCCACCCAGGACCACGGCTCGTCGATGATCTCGTAGGTCTCGAGGGCGATCTGCTCGCCGAAGCCGGCGGCCGAGTCGGGGAAGGTGACGGGCAGCATGCGGGTCGCCGCGCAGCTCGCGCAGGCGCCCATCGAGCAGCGGCCGATCCCGAGCGGGCCGCAGTCGAGGGGGTCGGCGCACTCCGGGCCGGCGTCCACGAGCCCGCCGTCACCCGCGTCGGGGACACCCACCCCGCCGTCCGCGCCCGACGCGCACAGCCCGTCGACGCACGCCTCCTCCGTGTCGCACGCGACGTCGAGCGGCCCGACCGCGACCACCGGGATCTGGACGCTGTCCGCGCCGCCGTCGTAGCTCGCCCGCCCGTAGCCGACCGCGCGGCACGCGGCGTCGCGGACGACGACGCAGAGCCCGTAGGCTCCGCCGTCGAGGCGCCCGACCGCCTCCGGGGTCTCGCCCTCGTGCCAGCGGATCGTGCGCAGCGGGGCGCCGCCGAGGCCCGCGAGGATCGGCGCGACGTCGGTGGGGCACGCGCCCGCGTAGACGTGCAGCTCGTACGCCGCGGGGGTCGTGATCGCGGCGGGCAGCGAGACGCTGATGTCCACGTGTCGTGCGTTGCACGACGCGAGCAGGCCGAGGGCGAAGAGAGAGGACCAGCGCACGGGCAGGGTCTCTAGCACGGTTGGCGGGGGCGACCCCCCGCGGGTCACGCGGTCGACCGGCGCGCCGCGAGCTTGCGCGACACGAAGCGCGCCGTGACCTCCGTGACCGCGCGCGCTCGGAGCGCGCGCTCGGTCCACGACGCGGGCTCCTCGATGGACAGCCACAGCCGCAGCAGGTGCCGCCTCGCGGCGAGGTCCTCGTGGTCCACGTAGCCCGTGCGCGAGTGCACGATGGTGTGGTTCGAGATGAGCTGGATGTCGCCCGGCGCGAGCTCCATCTCGAGGTGCAGCTCGTCCGAGGCGGCGAGCGCGTCGTAGCGATCGAGGAGCGCGGCCTTGGCCTCGCTGAGCGGGGGGATGCCCGGGTAGCGGGTGACCGTGCGGAAGTACTCGCCGTGATAGAAGGTCCGCAGCCGACCGGCGTGGAACGCGCAGGGCCGCACGCAGAACGAGTCGACGCCTCCGTCGCCGCGCGTGTCGACGTGGGTGGGCTCGAAGAGCGCGGGGATCAGATCGGGCCGCTCGCCGAGCAGGCGGTCGAACACGGTGACCGAGCTGGCGATGCGGCTCCGGCCGCCCTCCTTGGCGGGGCGCAGGCAGAGCAGCCCGACGACGTCTGCAGCATCGCAATGATAGTTGATGGCCTCGCGCGTCTTGTACTGCCGGACGCGACCGTCCGCGTCGAGGCGCTCGTCGCGCACGTGGCCGAGGAGGTGGCCGTCCGCGTTCTGCGCGCCGGGGATCCCGAGGTGCTTGCCGAGCGCCCAGTAGAACCGCTCGACCTCGTCGGGGCTCCAGCGGTCGGTGGGCACGCCGCGGATCCGCAGGAAGCCCCGGCCCGAGGTCAGCTCGCGCCGCCACGCGGCCACGTGGGGCGCGAGCCGCGGCAGCGGGAAGTCCTCGGCGCGGAGCCGGCGCAGCTCGATCGCGGCCGACGTGCGCAGCGCGCGCTCCGCCTCGGCGATCTCCTCGGCGGCGAGCGCGTGCGTCCAGCGCGCCTCGTCCCGGTGATCGGCCGCGACCCAGGCCGCCGCGCCGCCGACGGGCCGCCGCGGGATCGCGACGTGCGGCCGGCCCAGGTAGTGGATGGTCTGGACGTGGACCGAGCGGACCGCGTTCGCGAAGGAGCTCACCCTCGGAGAGGTAGAGAGTCCCCACGCCCCGGGCAAGGCGCCGCCGGCTGGGCTGACCTAGCATGAAGCCTATCGACCGAGCGACTGGCGTGCTGGGCGCGGCGTCCCGCCGGCGAGGCGCGCGCAGTCATTCTTGCCGGAGGCTGCTAGTACCGGCCACAGGTTCCTGACCGTTTCAGGCGACGCATGGCGATACCGCCGCGACGACCGCGCCGAGCGAGCCGGGAGCGTGGGCGACGCTCGACGATCCTGGGTTCTGACGGGGCCGCCGGCGCCCCCTGTGGCGGTCGCACTGCGACACCCGGAGAGACGTGGACGACGAGGCGCCCACGCCGAAAACACGGGGTGGATCCGGTGCTGGCACGAGGGCTGCGAAGGGGCGTCGCCACGCCGGCGAATCCCTCGACCGGTCGAACCTCGGAGGCTCCCGTGCTCGGAATCCCTGCCAAGTCCCTCACCCGCTCCCTCGCGCTCGCCATCGTCCTCGGGCTGTCCGGGATCGCCGGCCTCGCCAGCGCTGGCGCCTCGGTCGCGCCCGAGCCCGTGCTCATCACCGGCTCGTACTCGGCGCGGGGCAGCATGCGCGGCGCGCGCAACAGCACCGACTCGCAGCAGTACATCACCTGCTCGCTCCACCACATCGCGGGCAACCGGCTGCCGCTGGTGGCGTGCTCGGCGCGCGACGCGGCCGGCCACTTCCTCTCGTGTACCTCCAGCGACCCGATCCAGGCCGACATGGTGGCGTCCATCCGCCCGGAGAGCTCCATCTACTTCTCGGTCCTCAACGGCTACTCGTGCGGTGAGCTGTGGGTCACCAACGACTCGCGCAGCCTCGACGGCCCCGCTCCGCGCGCGACCGCGCCGAGCACCGCCGGCGTCTTCGAGAGCGTCCGATGAGCCGCGGCTCGATCCTCACGTTCGTCGGCGGCCTCGTGCTCGGCGTGGTCGCCTCGTTCGCGGCGACGGGCGCGGCGAGCGTGATCACGGACGACGTCGAGGACGGCGCCGAGGCCGCCGCGGAGCCGGAGGCTCGCGCCTTCGCGCCGATCCGCGGGGCCTCGTCCGCCCGCCACGCGTGCGCGGCCGCGACCGCCGCCGACGTCCGCGCGATCGTGCGCGAGGAGCTCCGCTCGGGCGGCGCCGTCGAGGCGGTCGACGCGCCCGAGGGGCTCGAGCGCGCGGGCGAGCGCGACGCCGCGTTCGACGAGGCGACCACCCGCGTCGCCGCGGCGATGAGCCGAGGCGAGTGGACCGACGACGACGCGCGGTACCTGAGCGAGCGCCTCGGGGCGATGCGTGCCCAGGACCGCGACACCGTGCTCGCCACGCTGCTCCCCGCGCTCAACGACGGCGCGATCGCCGCGCGGTTCAGCACCACGCCGTTCTGAGGGTAGGATCGGCTCGTGGCCAACCGCGAGCCTGCGTCCCGGCGCGTGTCCGGGACGGCGCGCCTCGAGCTCGCGGACGGCGCGCAGCTCGCGGTCGACCTCGCCGGCGTCCGGTTCCTCTTCGCGTTCACGTGGGAGCCGTCGATCGACGTCATCGACGTCTACGAGGCGTCGCTCTCGGTCGCGGGCGAGCCGGTGACCCTCGAGCTGCTCGAGTCGGACGGCGCCTTCGGCCCGACGTCGAGCGTGCGGGTCCGGCCCTCGTGTCCGTCGGGCGCGCGGATCGTCGAGACCACGCCGCTCGCTCCGCTCGACGCGAGCGCGCCGATGCCCGAGGCCCCGATCGTCCCCGTCGCCTCGCGGTCGCCCGAGGAGCGCGCGGCCGCGTACCGCGACGCCTGCGAGGCGCTCGCCACCGACGCGCGCGCGGCTGCCGCGGCGGAGCCCGCGCGCCGGGAGGAGCTCGTGCTCGCGGCGGTCGAGCGCATGGCCGCCCTCGCGCGGCCCGCTGGCGCGGCGCACCTCGAGATCGCGCGGCGCCTGTTCTTCGACACCGGCTACTACGCCACCGAGACGATGCCGCTCCCCGACGGGACGCGCGCCGCGCACCTCGTCGCGGTGATGCTGACGCTCGGCGACGGCCTCCGCGGGGTCGACGTCATCGGCGACGACGGCCGCCGCCACAGCTACCGCGCGCGCCCGGGCGAGCTCGAGGCGGTCGACGCGCTCGGCATCGCGAGGATCGACGTGCGCACGCAATTCTCGACGCGAGGCCCCGGCGGCACCCGACCGGGTGTCGTGTACGACCGGTCCCGAGGCGGGTTCGTCTTCGACGGCCCGGCCGCCGCGCGGGACGCCTTCCGAGCCGCGATTCGCGCCGCGCTCAGCGCGTCGGGCGGATGATCCGGTAGGTGCGGGACACGTCGTAGCCGCGCTCCTGGCCGGCGCTCGGCGAGCCCCAGCCGGAGTGCTCGATGACGCGCGCGTAGCCCTGCGCGCGATCTTCCCAGGACACGAAGAGCACGCTGTGGGTGCCGACCGGGGTGCGCTCCGGGTGATTGACGATGTAGAGCCAATCCCCCGCGCGGATCTGCCCGAGGTCGGCGTACGGCCCCTGCCGCTGCCCCTGGAACACGGTGCGCCGCGTCCGCCAGCCGGTGTGCCCCGCGCGCGCGAAGACCTCCGACAGGTAGCGGTAGCAGGACCCCTGGATCACGTCGTTCTGCGCCATCATCCGGCGCGCGATCAGGATGACGTTCATCCCGGGGTCGGAGCTGAGCCGCGGGTAGACCGGGGTCGGCGGGCGCGAGGGCGTGCGCCGCGCAGCGGGCGGCGGGCTGGGCTCGACCGGGGCGGGGCGCGGGAGCACCGTCAGCGGGCCCATGCGCACGCCCGTCGACGGGTCGACGAGCTCGCCGGGCTCGGCGTCGAGCATCGCGAGCGCCTCGAGCGGGACGTCGTGGCCACCGGGGATCGGCTCCGGGACGAACATGGCGTCGGACGGGAGCGGCTCGACCGAGACCGCGGACAACGGGGCGGCATCGTCCCGCTCCGCGTCGGCCGCCGCGTAGAGCGTGCCGAGCAAGGCGGAGGCGATGGTCCCCGCGAGCGCCAGCGTCCGAATTCCGTCCACGCGCGTGTGAACAGCACAGGCCGTACCGGCGCCGTTGGCCGGCGCTGAGGCGTCTGAAGCGAACCTCCGTTCACGATCCGAGGGTCGAGGCGTTCACGATGGCGGCTCCCGCCACCCCTCGATCCGACCGCAGCCGGTCGAGTCCCACGCTACATGAGGCAGTCCTCGTCGACGCTGTCGTCGCAGTCGTCGTCGAAGCCGTTGCAGATCTCGGGGCCCGGCTCGCAGGCCGTCGGCGCGCAGCCGAAGGAGATGCGGAGCCGGGTCGTGGCGCCGCTGCGCAGCCGATCGCAGGACGCGCCGTTGAGCGTGAGCGCGTTGGTCCCCGCGTCGTAGGTCCACCCGTCACCCGCGTCCATGGCGAGCGGGGTGTCGTTCTCGTTCACGAAGATCGAGCCCGGGTCCGGCGGCGTGGTGGTGAGCGGGATGGTGCAGGAGACGACGCGCCGCGCGATTCCGTCGAAGACCGCGTCGAGCGAGGCCGCGTCGTCGGCGACGTAGTAGCTCGGCGGCCCCGCGGGGTTGACGAGTCCGCCGCGCGACGCGATCGCCTCGAGCGACGAGACCGTGCCGCCGGTGGTGAAGCCGACCACCGCCGTCGGGATCCCCGCGGCGAGCAGCGACGCGGTGAGCGTCTCGAGCTCGGCGTCGCTGACGCCGCACGAGACGCCGCCGTCGGTCACCACGATCGCGAAGCTCTCGCGCATCGGGTCCGACATCTCGGGCAGCGCCATCGCGCTCGTCAACGCGTCGAGCGTCGGCGTGTCGCGCGGCTGCGTCGTCGTGTCCGAGTTGTCGAGGCCGCAGAGGCCGAAGGGCTGGATGCGCATGCGCGCGAGCTCGGCGTCGATCGCGCCCGCGGTCCCGGGCCCCGGCGGCACCTCCGCGTCGACGGGCATGCCGCAGCCCTCGGTCGGATCGGGGAACGCCATGAGCCCCCAGAACACGCGCGACGGGAAGCGACGGATCAGGCCCGAGAGCCCGTCGCGAGCCACCGCCCAGCGCGTCCCTGGGTCGTCGGGGCCGGTGCCGAATTCGTTGTCGACGAGCCGGCGTCGCATCGAGCACGACCGATCGAAGACGAGCAGGACGTTGGGCGGGCGGTAGTCGAAGGGCACGTTCTCGCCCCCGCAGCTCGCGTCCACGCCGCCGCCGCCGTCCGTCGGGGTCGTGCCCGAGTCGTCGCCGGTCCCGCCGCCGTCCTCGTCGACGCTCCCGCCGTCGTCGCCCGTGCTTCCGTCGCGCGCGACCCGCGGCTGACAGCGACCGTCGACGCACATCTGCGCGTCGGTGCACTGCGCGTCCGAGGAGCATGGCGGCAGCATGCCGCCGGCCGAGCAATCACAGCCGCTCAGGAGGAGCAGCGCGCACAGGAGCGGAGAGGGAGAGCGCATGGCGTCGAGCATGCCGGCAGCCGGGCGCCGAATCCACCGCGGGTGGCGCTACAGGTTGCGGATCTCCATCCAGCTCCCGTAGTGGGTGTTGGTGAAGTAGCAGGCGAGCATCTCGCCGTTGGGCGCCATCAAGGCGACGATCCGCGCGCGCCCGCGGTCCACGCGGCCGCGGCCCACGTCGAACTCGTAGTAGGTGTTCTGGCCGCCCGCGGTCGGCAGGTAGGGACCGGTGGCGTTGGTGTAGACGGTCAGCCGGTTCTGGTTCTGCTTGAAGCCGTACCGGAGCTGGCGGATCGCCTCCTTGATCGCGGGCGAGAGCGTGGAGCGGCTGATCGTCTTCATGGGTCCTCCCGGGACGCCGTCCGCGCTCGTCGCGCGCCGACCGGCGTTCTACCTTCGTAGCATGCGAACGGCGTGGGGGATCTTCGCGGTGTGCTTCCTCGCAGCGTGCGGAGGCCCCGTCGGCGCAGACGGAGGCGCCGACGCGGCCACCCCGGACGCGGGCGCGACGGACGCCGGCGCGGCGGACGCGGGCGTGGACCTGGACGCCGCCCTGGACCTGGACGCCGCGGTGGACGTCGACGCGGGCCCGCCGCTCGGCGACACGGTCCCCGTGGAGAGCGGCGACGCGCGCGGCGTGATCGACGACGACCTCGCGATCTTCCGCGGCATCCCGTACGCGGCGCCGCCCGTGGGCTCGCTGCGCTTCCGCCCGCCCGAGGCGCCCGCGCCCTTCGACGGCACGTTCGACGCGAGCGCGTTCGGACCGACCTGCGTGCAGCGCCAGTCGGGGCGGCTCAGCGGCGAAGAGGACTGCCTCACCGTCAACCTCTGGGCGCCGCGCGCGCCGGGCCCGCGCCCCGTGATGGTGTTCATCCACGGCGGCGGCTTCACCGGCGGGAGCGGTTCGGCGCCTTCCCTCGAGGCGAGCGCGCTCGCGCGCGCCGGCGACGTCGTCGTGGTGACCTTCAACTACCGCCTCGGCGCGTTCGGGTTCCTCACCACCGAGGCGCTCGCGGCGGAGTCGACCGACGGCTCGATCGGCAACTACGGGCTCATGGACCAGATCGCGCTGCTCGGCTGGATCGCGCGCAACGTCGGCGCGTTCGGGGGCGACCCGGGCGAGGTCACGATCTTCGGCGAGTCCGCGGGCGCGGTCAGCGTGTGCGCGCACCTCGGCTCGCCGCGCTCGGACGGCCTCTACCACCGCGCGATCATCCAGAGCGGCGGCGGCTGCGCCGGCTTCGAGGACCCGCGCGCGACGACCGATCGAGCGTCGATGATGGAGCGCGGCGCCGCCCTCGTGAGCGCGGTGGGCTGCACCGGCGGCGTCGACGAGCCCGCGTGTCTCCGCGCGCTGCCCCCCGTCGCGATCCTCGACGCGGAGGCCGCCGACCTCATCGTCATCCGGGACACCCTGATGCGCTCCCTCGAGTACGCCCCGAACCTCGACGGCGTGGTCCTGACCGAGGATCCCGTCGACCGCGCGGCCCGCGACGGCACCGTACCCGTCGTGACGGGCTCGAACGCCGACGAGGCGACGCTCTTCACCCTCACCACCGTCGTCAATCGCCTCAACTACCGCGCGCGCCTCGCGGCGGTGTTCGGCGACGCGCGCGCCGACGCGGTGATGGCCGTCTACCCCGTCGACGCCTTCGGCGACGCGAAGACCGCCTACGACGCCGCCCTCACCGACGCCCTCTTCGTGTGCCCCACCCTCACCTTCGCGGGCCGCGTCGCTGGCGCGCGCGTCTACCACCTGACGCGCGCCCTCACCGGCTCCCCGTTCGCCGCCGTCGGCGTCGCCCACGGCCTCGACCTCGCCTACCTCTTCGGCAACTACCCCGGCACGTACGCCCCGAACGCAGGCGACCTCGCCCTCGGCGCGACGATGCAAGCCGCGTGGACGACCTTCGCCCGCGCCGGCGCCCCGGAGACCACGCCCCCCTGGAGCGTCTACGCGAGCGCCACCCCGAGCGTGCTCCTGCTCGACGAGCCCGTCACCGAGGCCACCGAGATCCGCAGCGGCCGCTGCGCTGCGCTCGCGGCCATTCCCTGAGCGCAGGGAGCTCGAGGGGGACGGTTCGAACTTTTCGAACTTTCGCGGAGCTCTGAGCGCAGAGCCCGAAGGGGACGGTTCGAACTTTTCGAACTTTCGTGGGGGGCGATGGATGAGGGGCGGGGACTCCGCGAGCTGTCGTTTTCTCGCGCGCTTCGCGCGCGAGGCGGGGGCTTCGCCCCCGGTTCTGTGGGACGGTGGGACGCTGGCCACGTGTGGACCCGTGGGACTTCTGTCCCCCGGGGGACCCCGGTCCCCCGAGCCGGCGCCTACGGCACCGGCTCTCCCCCTCGGCCTCCGTCTCCGGCGCTGCGCGCCTACGACGGAGGGGCGGCGCTTCGCGCCGTCGGCGCGCGGAGCGCGCCGGTCGGCCGGGCCGCGCTTCGCGCGGCCACGACCTCCATGCGACTCGAACGGTGATGGGGGCGCGATGGGGGACCCGTCCGCCCGCAGCACTCCGCTCCCGTCGCCGAAAGTTCGAAAAGTTCGAACCGTCCCCATAGCTCCGTCGGCGAGCGGAGCGCGCCGGTCGGTCGGGCCGCGCTTCGCGCGGCCACGACCTCCATGCGACTCGAACGGTGATTGGGCGGGATGAGGGGATGAGGGACCCGCCCGACCGTGGTGCCCTAGGGCATCGGGGGCGGGCCGAAGCCGCACATCGCGGAGCAGTAGGCCGCCGACAGGCCGCCCATCATGACGGGGCAGCACATCTGCGTGGTGTCGGTGCAGTCCGACGCGTCGTGGCAGAGCTCGAAGGAGGTGAAGCCGCCGCCGCACATCTCGCTCGAGCAGGCCACCGCGATGCTGAAGCCCATCGCGCGCGCGCAGCAGGTCTCGCCGCTGCCGCAGTCCTCGGGGCCGTCGCAGTCGGCGGTGCCGCCCATGCACATGTCGCCCGCGGGGATGCACGTCGCCGAGGCGCCGCCCATGCCGCCCGTGACGCAGCACTGCTCGGTCGCCGCGTTGCAGCTCATGCCCATGCAGTCGATCGTGCCGACGCTGCCGTCCGCTCCGCCGCCGGGGCCGCCGTCGGTGGGCATCATCGTGCCCGCGTCGGTGCCGCCGCCGCCGCCGTCGGTCGCCATCATCTCGCCAGCGTCGGTGCCCCCACCGCCGCCGCCGTCGGTGCCGCCGCCGCCCGCGTCCATCAACATGATGCCGCCCGCGTCCGTGTCACCCTCGTGGCTCTCCGAGCACCCGACGCCCAGGAGCGCGAGGGCACAGACCATCGTCAAAGCTCTTTGCATTCTCTTCTCCATCCACAGACCACCGACGCGCGCGCTCGGCCGTCCCCCGAGCCGCGCCTCCACCACTCTTCGGGCGGCATTGTACCCGACCCTCGCCCCGATCAACCTCTCGGGGTCGCCGGGGCCCGCTTCGGCGACCGCGTGACGACGGCCACGAAGGCGATCCCGACCAGGCCGCCGAGCGCGTTCGCGACGCAGTCCAGGGGGTCTGCGATGCGCCCGAGCCACGTCTGCGAGGCCTCGCCGATCACCGCGTAGATCAGCAGCGCGGCGGTGAGGGTCGCCACGATCCGCAGCGTGAGGGGCCCGTGCAGGCGGCGCTCGGCCGCCGCGAGGGTGCCGAGCGGGAGGAACAGGACGAAGTGCGCGGTCTTGTCGTCGACGAGCGGCTCGAGGATGGGATCGAGCGCGTCGGGCACGAAGCGACCGAGCGCCCGCGCCACGCGTCCCGCCGTCGTCCACGCGCCGCGCACCTCGCTGCGCCGGCTCTCGTCCACGCCGCTCGGCGCGGGGAAGTGCAGCGCCAGCAGCTCGAGCCCGAGCGCCAGCGCGAACACCCCGCGGACGAACCACACCGCGACGCGGGTCCGGTGGCTCAACGCGTGGCCTCGATCGCCACGCGCAGCGGCCGATGATCGGAGCCCCCGCGCTGCATCACCTGCACCGCCGCGACCCGGAGGCGCGGCGCGACGAACACGTGGTCGGGGCGGCCCACCAGCTCGGTGGTCCCCGTGTCCCAGCGCCACGTCAGCTCGAGCGGCGGCCACGCGGCCTGCGCCTGCCGCATGCCGAACGCCTCGAGCCGCGACACCGCCGGGCCCTCGCCCTCGTTGAAGTCGCCGAGCACCAGGTCGGGCGGCGCGCCACGCAGGTGGTGCATCAGCTCCTGGGTGCGCGCGTCGGAGGTCGTGAAGTAGCCGACCACGAGCCCGCCGTCCTCGTCGAGCGGCGGGTGCAAGTGCACGTGCAGGATGTCGAGCTCGCCGATCGGCGTGTCGGCGGTGACCCGCCACGCCGGGAACGCGCCCCCTCGCGCCAGCTCGTGGCGCTGCTCGGTGATCGGGTGACGCGACAGGATCGCCATCCCGCCCTCGTCGGCGGCGTGCCGGAAGAGCACGTGCGGGTAGCGCTCCGAGAGCCGCGCGCGGATGGCTCGCTCCCACTGCGCGTGGGTCTCCTGCAGAAAGACCAGGTCCGCGTCGGCCTCCTCGATCGCGGTGACGGTGTCCTCCGAGGGGCGCTCGAAGTTGACGTTGTACGTCATCACCCAGAGCGCGTCGGTCGAGGCCACCCCGCGCACGGTGCCCGTGGCCGGCACCGCGTCATCGCCGCAACCGGCCAGGAGGAGCAGCGCCAGCGAGAGGAGCCGCCGCACCGTCAGCTCGCGACGCGGCCCGGCAGCGGGAGCCCGCGCTTGGCGAGGAGCGCCCGCCCCCACGCGAAGCGCGCGACCAGGTCGGTGAGGCTCGTGAACGTCGTCCAGAACCGCACGAAGAGCAGCCCCGCGCGCACCAGGCCGGCGGTCACGATCGTGGCGATCGCGCCGGCCGCCGTGAACGTGCGGAAGACCCACCAGAGCGGGAACCAGCGCAGCTCCGGGTAGCGGCGGTGCAGGCGCCAGAGCTTGCCGAACGCGGGCAGCAGCGTCTCGAAGCGGTACCCGAGCCGATGGGCCAGCGAGTACACGTCGAGCGACATGAACGGCACCGCGATCATCCCCCGGAGGATGCTGGGGTTCAGGAGCAGGCGCAGCCCGCGCAGGCCCGCGTACCGCTCGCCCGCCTCGCGGATGACCATCCAGTTCACCGCGAGGTGCGCGGACTCGTCGCGCGTGATCCGCTTCACGAAGTCGTCGAACCACGGGCTCGCGAGCGCCGGGTGCTCGCGCAGGAACGGCACCGTGCCCGCGTCGAGCATCGTCTCGAAGACGGGGTTGGCGGTCGCGATGAGGAAGACGTCGCCGACCGACTCCGGGTCGAGGGCGTCGAACTCGTCGAGCACCATCGAGTTGCCCAGCCCCGGCGGGCGCAGCGGCGCCTCGTGTAGCTCGAGCACCCGCCGCAGGCCGTCCGCGTGGCGCTTCTCCTCTTCGGCGAAGCACGTGTAGAGCACGCGCAGGTCCTCGGACTTCGAGGCGCGCGCGAGGATCGCGAAGTT
This sequence comes from Sandaracinaceae bacterium, assembly GCA_020633195.1. GTDB lineage: Bacteria > Myxococcota_A > Polyangia > Polyangiales > Sandaracinaceae > JACKEC01. The sequence continues at coordinate 54,822 of JACKEC010000031.1, forward strand.
CATCCCCGCGATCTCCTCGACGTAGATGAGCTCGTTGACCAGACGCACGAGCGTCGGGTCGAGCGGCGGGAGCGGGCCCTCGGGCCAGTCCACCTCGTCGAGGCTCCACTGCCCCGCCTCGACGGTCTCGCGCAGCTTCGCGAGGCGCGCCTGGTGCGCCTCCCAGCGCGGCTCGAGGCGCGTGCCCGTGCGCATCCAGACCGGCGTCGCGCGCTCGGTCGGGATGATCCGCCGCGCGGCCCACCACGCGAACGCGCCGACGAGCATCCCCGCGGGGACGTCGACGACGTAGTGCTGCTTGGTCGTGACGGTCGTGACGCTCACGACGAGCGCCCACGCGATGGGCAGGACGGCCAGCGGCCGCCGCCGGATCCAGGACGCCCACGTGAGCGCGATGCCCCAGGCGAGCGCGACGTGCAGCGACGGGAAGCAGTTGCTCGGGCTGTCGTCGTCGCGCAGCTCCGCGAGCTCCGCGAGGGTGCGCGCGCCGAGGCCCTCGGGCAGCGGGTAGAGACCGCGCGGGAAGGTGGTCGGCCACACGATGAAGACGAGCGCGCACGCCGCCGACGCGACGGTGATCGCCGCCATCAGACGCGCCGCGTCCGCGCGCTCGCGCACGCTCAGCCACGCGACGAAGCTCGTCCACGTGATCGTCCCGTAGAGCCAGACCGTCCAGGGCACGAACGGGATGGCGCGATCGAGCGACGTGAGCGGCAGCTCGGTCGGCGTCGCGACCAGCTCGAGCTTGCCGAGCCCGTAGAAGAAGACGATCACGAAGAGCCCGATCACCCAGAAGATCAGGCGCTTCACGATCTCGACGGGCGACCTCAGCACCTGCGCGCTCCGAGCTCGCCGGCGAGCGCCTCGAGGATCTGGCGGCCCTCGGCGTCGGGGAGGCCGCGGATCGCGTCGAGCGCGCGGCGGTGGTGCTCGTCGGCGCGCGCGCGGCACGCCTCCTCCACGCCGTGCTCGCGGAGCTGGGCCTGGATCCAGGGGAGCTCCTCGGCGCGCCCGAGCGCCTTCGCGAGCCGCGCCTTGCCGTCCGCGTCGAGCGCGTCGCGCAGCAGGATCATCGGCAGCGTGACCTTCGCCGCGCGCAGGTCGGTGCCCGGGGCCTTGCCGAGCTCGGACTCGTCGCCGACGTAGTCGAGCAGGTCGTCGACGATCTGGAACGCGAGCCCGATCTCGCGGCCGAACCGGCCGAGCGCGTTCGCGTGCTTCTTGTCGGCCTCGGCCGCGAGCGCGCCGTTCATCGCGGCGGCGCTGAAGAGGCGCGCGGTCTTGGCCTCGATGATCTTGTAATAGCCCGTCAACGAGACGTGCGGAACCGCGGTGTGCTGGAGCTCGAGGCGCTCCCCCTCGGCGAGCGCCGTGGCGGCCTGCACGAGGTGCTTGCGGATGTCCGGGTGCATCCCGTGCGTGCGCCGCAGGACGCGCGCGAAGAGGAACACGGTGATCCCCGTCGCGAACGCGTCCGACGTCGCCGCGTGCAGCGGCGCCGCGCCGCGCCGGACGCGCGCGTCGTCGATGATGTCGTCGAGGACGAGCGAGCCCTGGTGGAGCCACTCGACCGACGCGGCGAGGGGCAGCGCGCGCTGCGGGTTGCCGCCGCACGCCTTCGCCGCCGCGAGCGCGAGCAGCGGCCGCACGCGCTTGCCGCCCTGCCCCAGGAGGTACAGCGTCGCGCGGTCGAGGGTGTCCGAGTCGCTCTCGCAGAGCTGGCGGAGCGCGTCCTCGATCGGCGCGCGCCACGCCGCGGCGAACTGGCGCAGCGCGCCCTCGGCGTCGAGCGGCCGCGGCGGCTTGATCTCGAGGGGCGCGGGCGTGAGCATCGGGCTCCACGCGCGCGGGTTCCGCGACTCCTGCGGCGCCTCCACGAGCGCGCGGTCGAGCGCCGCCTCGAACAGGCCGATCGGCGTGCGCTGCGGCAGCCCCTCGAGGCTGCTCAAGGCGCGGTCGCGGGCCATCGTCGCCGGCTCGCACGGGTACGCCTCGTGGCGACCGACCGCGCCGAGCGCGCCGCGCCAGCCCTCGGGCGTGAGCGTCCCGCGGTGCGCCTCCCACGAGAGGCCCATCCACGTCGCGTGCTCGTCGAGCGCGTGGTGCACCCCCTCGGGGACGTCGCCGACGATCGCGCCGGCCGCGACCGCGCCGCGCAGGAAGAGCACCGCCTCGGGGATCGGCCGGTCGCACGCGTCGGCGTTCTTGCCGAGGAGCCTGTCGATGACGCGGTTGACGATGACCGGGTCGTGAGTGAGCAGCGACTCCCACATCTTGCGGGCCCAGTCGAGATCGCGGGCGAGCCAGCGCGCGCGCTCCTCGAGGTTCGGCTCCCCGACGTGGACGCGCTGGTTGTAGCCCTCGAGCGCGGCCACCGCGACGCGCGACGCGCGGCGCCACCGGCGCAGGCCGAAGCCGTGGGCGACGTGGATCACCATCGCGCCGCCCAGGCCCGTCCGCGGCAGCGACCACGGGTCCTGTGCCGGCGCGAGCTCCTCGAGCGCGCGGCTCACGGCGGGCATCACGGGGCGCACCAGGGGCGCGTACCACCGCTCGTCGATGCGGGCGTCCGGCTTCACGGCCGGCGATGCTAGCAGACGGACCCACGGGCGCAGTGGTACGCATCGATCCCATGCGGACCCTCCTCGCCTCGTGCTTGCTGCTCGGCGTCGGCTGCGGCGGCAGCAGCGCCTCGTCCGACACCCAGTTCGCGAACCCCGACGACCCGGCCTACGCCGCGAGCTTCGAGGGCGAGCTGGACCCGCGTGTCAGCACCTCGGCGGGCGAGCCCGGCGGCTACGTCGTGCTGTGGCCGCGGATCGTCCCCGCCGATCCGGACGGCGCCCTGTCGGCCACCGCGAGCGCGGTCCAGCAGCGCCTCGTCGCGATGGTGAACGAGGCCGCCGCCGACCACCCCGTCGACGTCCGCCCGGATCCCGAGCGCGTCTGCCCGCGCGCCGGCTGCCGCGCCGCGAGCGTCGGCGCCGCGCTCCTCCACCGGCAGGGGAGCTGCGCGCTCGTGGCGATCACCGCGCCGCCGGGCACCGCCAACGCGCACCTCGACCCGTGGGTCGGGCGCGTCGAGGTCCTGAACGCGAACCCACCCTTCCGCGACCCGCCCGAGCAGAGCGTCCGGGTGGAGGACTTCGTGCCCTGCGGCGAGCTCATCGGGCAGCTCGACGAGAACGCCGACGTGATTCTGGAGAGCGTCCGCAGCGTCCGCCGCAGCCCGTGAGGGGTAGGCGGTCCACCCCGTCTCGCGCACATGGTAGAAGAGCACCTCCACGGGGGGTGGGACCGCAGGGGGCGGCCGGGGTTCCCGTGGGTGGCGGCGTCGACCTTACATCGACGCTGGCCACTGAAGAATCGGCGTGCGGGCGCGTCGCCTGATGACAAGATCCGCGACTGTCCCGCAGCCCATCGGCCGGGACTTGGAGGAATGATGCTTCGACGAACGATGGCTCTCGGCGCGGCGGCGATCCTGCTCGCCCTGTCCAGCGCGTCCTGCGGGCCCATCGCCCGCGGCGGCGGCTCGCGCAGCGGTGGCGGCGGCGGCGGCAGCGCGGGCTTCTCTTCGGCCTGCCGCGGCGACTTCGGCGCCAGCGCGGCGGCCAGCGAGTTCGAGACGTTCATGAGCGCGACGTACGAGTTCCACACCGCGGCGATGGATACGCAGCGGACGCTGCTCGACGCCTGCCAGCAGATGGGCCGCGCGCTCGAGATGCCCGCCGCCCAGCTCTCGGGCGAAGGCCCCGAGGGGACGCGGACGGTCTGCGCCGCGGTCAGCCAGACGCTGCGCACCGAGATGGCGGCGATCCGCGAGGGCACCCAGATGACCGCGGAGGTCCGCACCCGACCGCCGCACTGCGAGGCCTCGCTCGACGCCTACGCCTCGTGCGCGGCGCGCTGCGACGTGAGCGTCACGCCGGGCGAGATGGAGATGCGCTGCGAGGGCGGCGAGATCCGCGGCCAGTGCAGCGCGACGTGCACGGGCCACTGCGCGGTCGACGTCCAGGCGAGCTGCTCGGGCGTGTGCGAAGGCATCTGCGAGGGCAACTGCTCGGCGCGCAACGCGGACGGCAGCTGCGCCGGCTCGTGCGACGGGACCTGCCGCGGGCAGTGCGTGGCCGAGGCCAACGCGCAGTGCACCGGCGAGTGCCGCGGCGGCTGCTCGGTCGAGTGGCAGGCGCCTCGCTGCACCGGCCACTACCGGCCCCCGGAGGTCGACGCGAACTGCCGCGCCGCGTGTGAGGCGCACGTCGACGCGACCCTCGAGTGCACCCCCGGCGAGGCCGAGCTCGTGATCACGGGCGGCCCCGACGCGGCCGCGCAGGAGCGCATCGCGAAGGTCCGCGAGGCGGTCCGCGTCGGGCTCGCCACCGTCCTGACCGTCCGGGAGCGCGTGCAACGCCTCCAGCAGAGCGGTCGCCAGATCGCGAACAGCCTCGAGCGCCTGCCCGAGGCGGTCCGCACCGTCGGCGCCACCGCCGCCCTCTGCAGCGCTGGCGCGGTCAGCGACCTCACCCAGTCGCTCGCGAGCGTCTCGGTCAGCGTCGAGGTCTCCGTCTCGGTCAGCGCGTCCGTTCAGGGCAGCGCGGGCTGATGAGCGGCCCTTCGCGAGGGCTGCCAGGCGGCCCTCGCGAAGTGGTACCTTCGGCGCCGTGTCCGACGACGCCATCTCCTTCGACGCGCTCCTCGACGCGTGCACCGACGACCCCGGGACGCACGCGCGCACGGCCGCGTTCGCGCTCGTGACCGCCTACGACCACGAGGTCTCCGAGCGCGAGATCGCGCGCTACGTGGAGCTCGTGGGCGGTGACGGCCCCGCCTTCGGAGCGCTCGCGACGGCGATGAAGGAGGACCTCGATCGCGCCACCGCCTGGATGATGGCGGTGCTCGCGACGATGGAGCGCACCGAGGTCCGGGTGGAGGAGATCCTCTCGGCGGGTCGCGCCGCGATCGTCGCCGACGAGGAGATCCGCCCTCGCGAGGAGCTCGCCCTGCGCCTCGTCGCGCAGGCGATCGGGCTCGACCCCGACGACGTCTAGGGATGACGGACGGTCGGCCGAGCGAAGCGGGGCGGACGGCGCGCTGGGCGCTCGTCTGGGGTCTGACGCTCCTCGGGTGCGGCGCGACCCAGCACCGCTTCCCCCTCGCCGATCCGATCTGGGTCGACGAGGACATGGAGACGTTCGCGCGCCGGCCGAGCGAGATCTACACGCCGCCGCAGTGGGACCGCATCGACCACACGCTCTTCCGCCGCGTCTCGGAGGTCTTCCTCTACGAGCTCGACCGGCCCGCGCTCAACGTCAACGCGCTCGACGAGGTGCCCGACTCGAGCTGGTTCGTGAACCGCATCGGGCGCGGGCGCGTCTCGCCGGCGCAGATCCGAGCGGGCGCGTGCGACTCGCCCGAGGAGCCGCCGCGGCCGTGGACGGTGATCCGGGCCAAGGAGTCGGGCTCGAGCCCCGGCCTCGTCATCCGCGACGCGAACGGGCAGACCTCGATCTTCAAGATCGACTTCGGCCAGCCCGAGCGAGCGACCGCGTCGGACTCGATCTCGACGCGGATCTTCTGGGCCGCCGGCTACTACACGCCCTGCAACCGGGTGGTGTTCTTCACGCCGGACGACCTGGTCCTCGCGACGGAGCCCGACGGCGATCACGCGCTGCCCTCGGCGGAGGACGTGCGCCGCGTGGTCGACGCAGCGATGCGCATGCCCGACGGGACGCTGCGCGGCAGCGTGTCGGAGTACATCCCCGGCCGACCGCTCGGCGGCTGGCGCTTCGAGGGGCTGCGCGACGACGACCCGAACGACGTGTTCCCCCACGAGCACCGCCGCGAGGTGCGGGGGATGTACGTGCTCAGCGCGTGGCTCAACCACATCGACACCCGCGCCGAGAACAACATGGACGGCTGGATGCAGGGCGACGACGGCCGCGGCTACATCCGCCACTTCGTGCTCGATGCGGGCGACTCGTTCGGGCAGATCTTCGAGACGAGCTACCTGTTGAGCCAGAGCTTCGGGCTCTCTCACTACCTCGACCTCGGCCACCTCAGCGAGGACTTCCTCACGTTCGGCGCCATCGATCGCGACTACTACGACGCGCCGCGCGGCCCCGCCTTCGACGTGCTCGGCTTCTACGACGCCGAGCGCTTCGACCCCAGCGACTGGCGCAACGGCTACCCCAACCCCGCGTTCGACCGCGCGACCGAGCAGGACAAGGCGTGGATGGCGCGCATCATCGCGCGCTTCGACCGGCTGCACCTGCGCGCCGCCGTCGACGCGGGCCGCTTCTCGAACGAGGTCGTGCGCCAGGAGCTGATCCGCATCCTGCGGGCGCGCCGCGTGAGCATCCTCGAGCGCTACCTCACGCGGCTCTCGCCCCTGACCGACGCGGAGGTGAGCGACGGCATGCTCTGCCTGCACGACCTGGGGCTCGAGTCCGGCCTGCGACCGTCGCGCGGTCGGCGCCACCGGGCGGCCGCGTGGGACGACTGGCCGCGCGAGGGGACCCGCCGGGTCCGGACGATGCGAGCCGGGTCCCGGGTCTGCCTCGAGCTGCCGGACGACGAGCGCGCCACCGCGGAGGAGCCGCGCTACCTGGTCGTCGACGTCACCGCGGGGACGGCGGGGCGAGAGACCACGGGCGTCGCGCGCGTGCACCTCTATCAGGTCGGGCCGGGCGCGTTCCGGCTCGTCGGCCTCGAGCGCCCGATGCCCTGAGACCCTCAGAGCCCGTGGCGCGCGCCGACCACGAGGCGTGCTTGCGACAGCTGCGTCCCGTTCTCGAACGTCTCGGTGCCGAGCCCGAAGGAGATCTCCACGAGGTGCTCGCCCGCGAAGCGCGGGATGATGCCGATCGCCCAGGCGAGCCGGAGGCGATCCCAGTCGAAGCCCTCGTAGTGGGTGCCGAAGGCGTTGCCGACGGTGATCTCGGTGAAGCCGTCGAGGAGCGCGTAGACCGGCCAGACGTACTCGAGCGTGAGCCCGAGGGTGGACTGCCCGCGGAGCTGGCCGGTGATGAAGCCCGAGAGCGGCCCGCGGCCGCCGGCGTCGGGCAGCTCGTAGAAGGGGATGAGCGCGGGCTCCTGCAGCGAGCTGACGAGCTCGGTGCGGAAGCGGAGCATCAGCGCGCGCCCCCGACCGAAGAAGTCCGTGGACACCGCGAGCTCGCCGCCCCAGCGGACCCAGCTCGAGAACAGCCGCGGCTCGTCCTGCGTGAGCCCGCCGAACGCGGCGTTCTGCTCCGCGAAGGCGCGCGCCCGGACCCGCGAGCGCGTGAGCTCCTCGGTCGGCTCGTGCGTGTCGATCAGCAGATCGGCCCGGAAGAACAGCAGCTCGTAGCCGGTGAGGTAGCCGGTCGGCGCGACCGCGTGGGTCTCGAGCAGCGAGCGCTCGCCGTTCCACCGCTCGTCCTCGAACCCGAGGCTCCGGTAGCCGGCCTGCACCTCGAACGCGCTCCGGCGCCAGGGCGAGATCTTCAGCTCGAGGCGGCCCTCCATGCGCTCGACGCCGAAGCGGCCGCGGGTGGACTGGGTCGAGTCGTAGCCGATCCCTTCGAAGAGCTGATCGGGCCGCGTGCCCGCTTCGAAGCGCAGGGCGAGCTCGGTCTGCTCCGTCAGCCGCACGCGATCGCGGACGATGAGGCGCAGCCAGTCCTCGCCCCAGGTCGCGGCGTGCGCGCTGATCCGGTTCTCGTCGAAGAGGAAGCGGTCGTAGAACGCGTAGAGGCCCACCGAGGGGCTGAGCCCGAACTCGAAGAAGGCTGTCGGGATCACGCCGACTTGCCCCCCCGAGGCGAAGAGCCAGTCGATGACGCCCTCTCGCTCGAGCACCGTGAGCAGCGCGCCGAGGGGGACGCGGATCACGTACTCGGAGATCAGGTAGAGCGGGCTGGTGATGATGCGAGGGACCCAGAGCGCCGCCTCGAGGGCCGCGTCGGCGTCGCTCGGCGGCCGACCGTCGAGGTCGGGCACCGCGCGCCGCGGGGGCAGCGGCGGAGCCTCCGCGGTGTCGTCTCCGTCGGCGTGCGCGCGAGCCGGGAGGCCCGCGGCGACCGCGACGGCCAGCACGAGCGAAGCGAGTCCGGAGCGCACGGCGCCGACGATCTCACGCGAGCGGCGTCAGGACCAGACGGACCGGCATGCGACGACGCGGGGGCGACGGCGATCCGTGGGCTTCGGGAATCCGGAGCCACCCCGCTGTATGTTCCGCGGCACATGACGACCACGCGCGTCTGGGGGGTGCTGCTCGGGGCATGGCTGACGGCCTGCGGGGCGGCCGGGGCGGAGCCGGTGACGGCGGGGGGAGGACCTGCGTCCGAGCCCGCGTCCGAGTCCGCGTCGGAGCCCGAGTCCGCGTCGGAGCCCGAGCCCGCGTCCGAGCCCGTGTCCGAGCCCGAGGCTGCGCCGGTGGAGGTGGTCTCGGCCGTCCCGCCGGCGGAGGGGTTCGAGGAGCCGGCGTGTGATCCGAGCGCCGCCCCCGCGGACCCGCGCGACGCGCTGATGACGCCCGGCAACGTCCACCGCTACCTCGTGCTCGAGGCTTGGCACTCGTCGTTGCGAGGGCCGCCCTACCTCGTGGAGGAGCGCGTCCGAGAGGCGCGACGCGTGGGCGGCCTCGAGGTCGCGCGGGTGGAGGTGCGAGCGCTCGAGTGCCTCGGCACCGCCGACGAGTGCCGGATGAGGCCCTTCGAGGAGCGTGACTTCATCCGCCTCCGCGACGGAGCCGAGACGCTGCGAGCCGACGGCGACGTGCTCCCGGCGACGGAGGCCGAGGCGCGCGAGCTGCGGCGGACCAGCGGGACGCGAGAGACCCCGGCGGCGCGAGGGCGCGCGATCCCCCTCTGCACGGGCGTGGGCTGCGGCTCCGTTCGGCGCGCCGGGTCCGAGCTCGACGGGATCGAGGCGTGGTGGCTGCCCGGGGTCGGCGCCGCGCTCAGCTCCGAGAGCTGGTACTCCGAAGAGACCGGCGACGGCGGGGCGCGGACCCGCGTGCTGATGGGGTGGGCGCTCGGGACCCCCACGCCGTCGACCGCCGCGGGCCCCGAGCCAGCGAGCTTCGCCGACGCCCGCGCCACCTTCGCGCGGGTCGCCGCCGCCGGCGACCTCGACGCGCTCCGGGCGCTCTCCTCCGAGCACGTGCAGTACTCGCTCAACCCCGAGCACCGCTACGTCGACGAGGCGCTCGCGGCGTGGGGCGACGACGAGGGCCTCGCCCTGCGGGTGCTCGCGAGCCTGATGGCGGGCCCGTGCGGAGCGCTCGGCGACGTCGTGGTCTGCCCGCCCGAGGCGGCCCTCGGTGCCTCGAGCGCGTGCGCGAGGGACGCCGCCGTGACCGCCCCCCGCGCCCTGTTCGAGCGGCGCCGCGGGCGCTGGATCCTCCGCGCGCTCCTCGCCGGAGGCGTGGACGACCTCTACGCGCGCCCGGAGTGGGCCTCCGGCGCCGAGCGCCCCTACGGCCAGCGCGCGCGCTTCGATCGGTAGCCCGCGGGGTCTGGCTACGGCGGCAGCATCGGCCGCTTCGGCTTGCCGGTGACGAGCTGCGTGATGCGCGCGAGGAGGCGCTTCCACCACGGCACCGGTGGGCCGAGCACGTCGCTGAGCACCCCGAGGATCTCCTCGCCGGTGAGCCCCGTCCCCGTGTCCCGCGGGGAGCCGCCGATGTCGCCCGAGCCGCCCCACACGTTGGGGTTCGAACCGCGGGTCCGCGCGCGCGGATCGAGGCGGTTGAGCTCCTTGTAGACGGCCTCGAGGTTCTTCGGGAGGAACGCGTCGACGAGCCGCAGGGTGTAACGTTCCTTGTCGATCTGCAGCGCGATCACGCCGAGGTCGGCGCCGTAGCGCTCCTTGAGGCGCTCCTCGACGGCGTAGATGCCGAGGGTGGACTCGAGCAGCACGGCGATGCGGCCGTTGTGGAGCGGGGCGCGCCCGCTCTCCTGGATCTCGAGCAGCGCGTCGAGGGCCTCCTCGGGGAGGAAGTGCGCGTCGAACTCGGCGAGCTGGCTGCACGCGTACTCGATCCAGTCGGTGGTCATCCACGTGCGGCTGGACTTGTGCCGGCGCTCGTTGGCGATGAGCCGATCGACGCTGGCCTGCGCCGCCGCGAGCGCGTCGGAGGGCAGCCCGGTGAGGAGATCGCGATCGGTCCCGTGCGCGTCGATCACGCCCTCGAGCCGGATGACGGGCATCGCCGTGCGCAGGTGCTTGCGGTCGTCGCGGAGCAGCTCGACGTGGTTGATCAGGACCCACGCCGCGAGCATCGCGTCGAGGTCGGGATCGTTGACCCACACCGTCCAGGTGCCCGACGACAGCGGCAGCCCCGACAGCAGCATGACGACGGCCTGCTCGCAGGTCGCGAGCGTGAAGCCGCGCACGCAGCCCGCGTGATGGTCGAGCGAGTACTGGCGGGTCTCGTTGTCGCAGAACGGCGCGCCCCCGAAGACGCCGTCGAGGTAGATCGTCTGGGGGCCGAAGCGCTTGCGCCCCGCCTCGTCGACGGTGAGGCCGCGCTCGATGTGGAGCTCGATGTTGGGCGCGTTGCCCGAGATGATGATCCGCTCGCCCTGGCGCTCGATCATCCGATAGCGGCCGCGATCGGGGCCGCTCCCCGGCGGGGACGACTCGATCGAGGTCTCCGACGCGGAGTCCACGACCGTCTGGGCCGCTTCGGGCTCCGCGTCACCCTCGACGACGGTCTCGGAGGCCACGCCCGCGGGCAGCTCGACGGCGAGCTTCTCCGAGGGCGCCACGGGCGGATCGGCGGCCTGGCCCTCGGCCTCGGGCAGCTGCGGCGACGCCTCGCTCATGCGCAGAGCCTACTCGATTTGCGGGAGCCACGCGCCGATGGAGCGTCCCCGAATTGCGACCCCGTTGGAGTGGAGCCCGCTCGATACCCTGCTCGTCGAGGGCCTCGTCGGGGTCGGCGCGAAGCGAGCGACGACCGCGAAGTGGTCCGATCTGCCGCCACGCAGGACGCGCGCGTCGACGCAGCGAAGGCGCCTCGGATCGTAGAGGACGTGGTCGAGCCGCTTCTCGATCGACATGAGCAGCAACGGCCACCGCCACGTGGCCGCGTCGGGCGCGTTCTCGGCGAGGGCCGACGCGTAGCCGCGGGTCGCGAGCTCACCGACCGCGCCCTCGCCGTCGCCCTCGTTGAAGTCGCCGGCGAACACCGTCGGCAGCGCGGGGTCGACGAGCGCGGCGAGGTGCGCGGCGAGCTCGGCTCGATGATCCGACGGCAGCTCGGGCAGGTCCTCGAGCACCCCGAGCCCGGCGCGCGCCGGTCGCAGGTGGATCCCCACCACGCGCACCGACCCGACCGCCGTGTCCACCGTGGCGGCGATCGCGGGGAAGAACCCCACCGGCGAGCTCGAGCGCGCGCAGGCTCGGAGCGGCTCGCGCGACAGGATCGCCGCGCCTCCGGCGGGCCACTCGGATCGGGCGACGCACCGGTGCGGCCACCGCGCCGCGAGCTCGCGCCGGAGCGCGCGACGCCACGCGGGGCTGACCTCCTGCAGCAGCAGGACGTCGGCCTCCGACGACGCGAGCGTCGCCATCGTCGCCGGGTCGCCGGCGATGCCGTAGTTGAGGTTGTAGGTCGCGACGGTCAGCGTGGGCGCCGGCGCCGCGTGAGCGGGGGCTCGAGCCACACAGCCCGACAGCAACAGAGCGAGCGTCGACGCGCGTGTCATGACCCCTACCGACGCCCGACCGCCCCCACCCTTGGCAACCTTCAGCGCCAGAAGGGGGTGGCGGCGCGGGGGGTCGGCACGGGGCCGGCGAGGGGCGGCATGAGGAGCGAGCGGACGCGGGCGCGCCAGGGCTCGGGGCGGTCGGCGATGATCTGCTCGGCGAGGGCGCGGGCGTCGGCGCGGCGGGCCTCGGCGCTGCCCGCGACGGAGTCCGGGGCTACGACCGCCTGGCGCAGGAAGTCGAGCTTCTCCGTGTAGGCCCGCGCCGGGGGGACGTCGCGGCTCCCGGGCTCGAGCTCGGGGTAGAGCGAGAGGAACCCCGCGAAGGCGGCGAGCAGCCGCTGCTCGTCGCTGAGCTCGGGCGCGTCGGCCGGCGGGAGCGCGTCGGTGACGGCGTCCTCGGCGGCGTCGACCACCGCGCCGGTGTGCGATCCGAGCTGCGGGGCGACCGCCCGCTCGAGGCGGTTGCGCGCCATCTGACCCGCGGTGCGCGCGGCTCGCCGCCCCGACACCGGCGCGGCGTCGGGGACCAGATCGACGTTGTCGCGCACCCCGCCGACGAGCTGCCACAGGAACGGTGTGCCGCTCGTCAGCTCGAGGAGCTGATCGCCGCACACGTCCGCGGGGACCTCGACCACCTCGATGGAGTCGATGAACGCGCGCCACGACTCGCCGTAGCGCCCCAGGTAGTGCGAGCGGAGCGACGCGACCCGCGCGTCCACGTCGTCGGGCGCGACCGGCGGGCGACCGAGCACCCAGGGTCGACCGAAGAGCTCGGCGGCGTCGTCCTCGATCATCGCCCGCGCGTAGCTCTCCCAGACCTCGCGCGTGAAGCCCGCGGGGACCCGCGCCTCGGTGCGCACGGTGACGAGCTCGCGCCCGAGCAGGCGCCGCAGGGTCATGTCCTGCGCGCCGTGCTCGCTCACCACGCGGTCGAGGATCGCCTGGGTCGCGAGCTCCTCGTCACCCGCCGTCAGCAAGACCTCGCGCGCGCCGGCCACCACCCGCTGGTGTCGCGTGAGGCGCAGCCCGGAGTCCTCGCGGAGCGCGCGCACGAAGAAGCGGACGTGCGGCGCCATCGCGTCGCGCTGATCCCGATCCGCGCCCCGCATCGCCGCCCACCGCGCGACCAGCCGGCGCTCGAGGAGCGCGGCGAGGGCGTCGTCGATCGGCGGCTCGCCCGGGCCGGGGCCCGTCAACGAGAGGTGCATCTCCAGCGCCTCGTAGCGCTCGGTGAGCTCGCCCGGCTCGGGGCGGAAGGCCTCCTGCAGCCCCTCCGCTCGCGTGACGAACGCGGCCAGCTCGTGCGCGTCGGCCTCGAGGATGGGGCGCACCACGCGGCTCCGGATCACGTCGGCGTACAGGCGCTCGACCGGCTGGCGCACCCGGGCCGGGTAGAGCCCCATCCGCATGCGGAGCGGCGGCCCGCGCTCGTCGAAGCGCCGCAGCTCGCGGGCGCGGTCCCCGAGCGTCTCGAGCGCGGCGGGGTCGAGCGGCGCCCCCGCGTCGGCGGTCGCGCTCACTCCGTCGACGACGGCGGCGGTGTCGGCGAGGTAGCTCGCGTTCGCCGACCACGCGACCCACGGGAGGCCGCCCACCGCGAGCGCGAGCGCGAACACCGCGGCGGCGCTCAGCAGCTCCACCCGACGACGCCGCGTGAGCTCCGCCGCGCCCCAGCGGGCCAGCCCGACGTCGGCGAAGACCACCGACGTGAAGAGGTCGTGGAGGAAGTAGCTCTTGGGCTGCGCGGGCGCCGCCGCCGGCGCCGCGTGGGGGACCCCCATCGCCTCGGCGAGCGCGGTCATGACCCGATCGATCGGCCGCCCCTCCTGCGTCCCGCTCGTGAAGTAGACGCCCCGCATCCGCGGCGTCTCGGCGTAGATGTTGTCGATGAACACCGCCGACACGAGCTGCGCGAGCGGCTCCCGCAGCGCCGCCATCTGCTGCGGGAACGCGAAGATGCGCTCGCGGCTCGCGACGCGCCGCTCCTGCGCCATGCGCGAGGACGAGCGTCGCTGGAGCGAGCCCACCAGCTCCTCGAAGCGCTCGCCGAAGCGCGCCGCGGGGTCCGGGAGCGGCCGCGCGAGCGGCTCCGTGAAGCCCCACATCTGCCCGCGCTCTTGCTTGGTGAGCTCCCCGAACGTCTCGACGAAGCCCTCGACGAGATCGCACTTGGTGAAGAGCAGGTAGACGGGGAGGCTGAGCCGGAGCCGGCCCTGCACCTCGTCGATGCGCGCGCGCAGCCGCTCGCCGAGCGCTCGCACCGCCGCCTCGTCGGCCCCCAGCTCGTGGATCGGGACCGCGACGATGAGCCCGTCGAGCGGGCGCTTCGGCCGGTGCCGCGCGATCAGGTCGAGGAACCCGAGCCACTCCTGGCGGTCCTCGTCCTCGCTGGTCCATCGGCCCGCGGTGTCGAGGATCACGCCCTCGTTGGTGATCCACCAGTCGCAGTTGCGCGTCCCTCCGAGCCCGCGGATCGGGCCGGTGGACGCGTCGACGCCGGGGAAGGTCAGCCCCGACTCGCGCAGCGCGGTGCTCTTCCCCGAGCCCGGCGGCCCGATGATCGCGTACCAGGGCAGCCGATAGAGGCGTCGCTTGCCGAGCGCGTTCACCGCCCCCGCCATCTCCGCCCCGACGCGGGTCAGCTCGTCGCGCCCGGCCGCGCTCGGCGAGGGTGGGGTCGCGAGCACGGCGGCCAGCGCGCGCGCCCGTCGCGCTTCGCGGATCCGGTCCACGAGCGCGAGCGCGACGAGGACGAGCCCGACGACGCACGCGGCGCCCACCGGAACCAGCAGCGGCAGATCGAAGGCGAGCGCCACGCCGAAGACGAGCAGGACCACGACGCCGGCGAGGAGGTATCGCGCCATGCCACAAGGTCGGTCGACTGGGCCGGCCGCGCAAGCGCCTCGATTCGAGCGGCTCAGGGAGGCGGCGTCGCCATGGCCTCCGCGGAGAGCACCGCCGCCTCGACCGCGCGACGGAAGCTCGGGCGGCTCGGATCGATGCCCACGCGGAGGCGCGAGAGGACGAAGAGCGTGCCGTAGAAGGCGCGGAGCCCGAGGATCAGGTCCGGCGGGATCTGCACGTTGTGGTAGTTCGTGCTGCGCCGCGAGAAGAGCTCGCGGAGCTGCTCGGTGACGATGTTCGCGGAGTGGAGCGCCGCGCCGCCCTCGTCGACGTCGTCGGTGTAGTAGTCGGGGTGGAACTTGGCGACGAACTCCTGGTAGTCGAAGTGGTCGGCGTCCACCGGGAAGCCGAGCTCGCGGATGCCCCGCTTCAGGCCGGCCTCGTCGCGCTCCATCATCGCCTGGCCGAGCCGCACCCAGCGCAGCCGCACCGCGGCGTCCCAGCGCGGCACGCACCCGAAGTCGAGCACGTGGACGCGATCCTCGCCGAAGACGTAGTTCCCCGGGTGCGGATCGCTCCAGGCGTAGCCGCCGGCCACGAAGGCGAAGTGCAGGCGGAGCAGCGCCTCGCCGAACCGCCTCCGCTCCTCGAACCCCGCCTCCTCCGCGACCTCGCCGAGGGTGCAGCCGAACACGCGCTCCATCGTCAGCACGCCTTGCGTCGAGCACTCGGGGACGACCCGCGGGACGCTGAGCCCCGGGTCGTCCGCGAAGTGACGCCGGAACGCCTCCTGGACGGCCGCCTCGCGCCGGTAGTCGCACTCGGCGAGGAGCGACTCGCGGAGCATCGCGACGATCCCGCGCCAGTCGACCTTCGGGCGGAGCACCACCGCCACCGGGACGAGCAGCGACAGGTGCAGCAGGTCGTGCCGGATCGCGTCGCGGATCCCCGGAAGCCGCACCTTCACCGCGACCTCGGTGCCGTCGTGGAGCTGCCCCGCGTGCACCTGCCCGATGCTCCCGACGCCGATCGGCGCCTCCTCGAGCTCGCGGAAGAAGACCGGCCAGGGCCGGCCGAGCTCGCGCTCCAGGCACGCCTCGATCGCCTCGAAGGGGACCGGCGTCCCGCGCGCGCGGGTGGCGATCAGGCGCCGCTCGATCGCCGGGCTCAGCTCGAGCCCCATCGTGCTCGCCTGCTGCGCGACCTTCAGGAGCGGACCCTTGAGCGCGTCGAGGCGCGTGGCCGCGGTCTCGACGAGCGCGTCGAGCTCGGCGCGGCGGAGGCGCGTCGCGCGCTTCTTCGACGTGAAGAGGGCGCGCGTCCGGGAGACGCCGAGCTTCGCGGTGAGCGCGAGGAGGAGGCTCGCGGTGCCGCCCGCGCGCGACCACCGCGTGACCGGGACCGAGCGCGACGCCGACGAGCTCGACGCGCTCGTCGCGAACGTCTCGTGGACGTCGAGGAGGAAGCCCAGCGAGTCCTCGGTCTGCCCCGCGCTCAGCTCGAGGGAGAGCGCCCGCGCGGCGCTCGCGACCACCCGCGCGGGATCGAAGTGCTTGGCCTGGAGGAGCCAGCGGGTGATCCCCGCGAGGACGAGGAGCGCGGTCTCGGGGTCCGCCTCCGCCCGGCGCAGCTCCGCGAGGGCGGCCCCGGCCTCGCGCAGCCGGTCGTGCATCGGGCGCTCCGGATCGCGCAGCCGCGCGAGCAGCTCGACCTCCGCGCCGGTCGCGCCGACCACCGCGGCGGCGCGCTCGGCCGCGTGCTTCTGCGGCGCGGCGTGGGTGAGCAAGGCGACCACGCGGAGCTGCGCCGCCGTCCACGAAGCTTGCTCGTCGACGAGCGGGCCCGGGTCGGCCGAGAGGTGCGCTCGCGCGCAGGCCTCGTGCCAGCGGGCGGCGTCCGCGTCGCCCGCGCCGCGGCGGCACGCGTCGGCCATCGCGAGCACCTCGAAGTGGCCTCCCGCGAGGCGGCGCCCGCGCAGGTCGGCGTCCGTGATCCACTCGGGCGGAGCGATCTCCGCGGCGCGGGTCGCGGTGACCTCGGGGTGCGAGGCGAGCGCGAGCCCGAGGGCGTGCCCGGCGGCCGCGTTCGTGGCGTCCTCACCCACCTCCACGCCATCGCAGTAGCCCGCCATGAGCCGGCTCCAGGTGGACGTGAAGGGATCGCCTTCGCGCGCCGCCGCCGCCGCCCGGTGCACGTCTCCGTAGGCGCTCGACAGGCGGGAGCGGCGCGCGTGGACGCCCTGCTCGGCGAGGATCGCGAAGGCGCGGTCTTCGAGCGCGCGCGCCTCCTCGTCGCCGGACGCCCGCTCGAGCGCCCGGAGCGCGGCGACGAGCTCGCGCATCGCGTCGTCCACGGGGGGCGCCCCCCGCACGGCGGCGGCGTAGCTCGCGCGGGTCCAGGTCGTCACGCGCCTCTAGGCTCGGGGACGGGCGTCGGCGACGTCAACGTCCGGCGCACATCGGGTGCGCGCGGCAGTCGGCGCAGCGGCAGTTCTCGCTGATCGGCGAGCAGAGCCCGTCGTCCACGCAGCCGTCGTCGAGGCAGAGGAACTCCGCGTCGTCGCACTCGGGGCAGGTGCAGTCGTCCTCGATGGTGCAGCGGCCGTCCATGCCGCAGCCGCTGCAGGTGCAGGTCGCGTCGTCCCGCATCGGGCAGTCGGGCGGGTCGTAGAGCATGCACGCGAAGCTCGGCCCCGCGTCCTCCGCTCCCGCGTCACCCGGGCCCGCGTCGCCGGCGCCCGCGTCGCCCTCGCCCGCGTCCATGGCTCCGGGACCAGCGTCGCTCGGATCCGGATCCGCGCAGCCCCCGAGCGAGAGCACCAGCAGGAACCCGAGGAGTGTCGTTCGTCGCAGCATCAGCCCTCCTCACGCGCGCCGCCGCGCGCCTTCGTTCGACTATGCGACGGGGGCCGAGCCCGGTAAGCGGATGTGACATGCGACCCCCGGACAGGACCGAACGCGGAGCGCCAGAGCTGCCACTGTCGAAGGGCCATGCGGGAGTACTACCTACGACTCAACGGCGGGCGCGTCCGGCTCGAGCCCGGCTCCTACACCATCGGCCGGGGCGCGGGCGTCGACGTCTGGCTGGACGACCCGGACATCGCTCGAACGCACGCCACCCTGTGGATCGGCGCCGACGCGGCGGTGCTCCAGGACTCGAGCGGCGGGCGCCTGCTCGTCAACGATCGCCCGGTGAACGCGGCGACCGAGGTGCGCGCCGGGGATCGAATCCAGCTCGCGCGCTCGGAGCTGACGCTCCTCGAGCTCGCGGTCGAGGGCCGCGCCCCCGCCACCGCGCGGGTCCCCGACGACCCCGAGGATCTGATCGGACGCACGCTCGCGGGGCGCTACACGATCCGTCGCGCGCTCGGCCAGGGCGGCATGGGCCGGGTGTTCGTCGCGGACCAGACCTCGCTCGGCCGGCGCGTCGCGGTCAAGGTGCTCCACCCTCACCTCGCGGCGGACGAGGAGATCGTCTCGCGCTTCTACACCGAGGCGCGCGCCGCGAGCCGCGTGAGCCACCCCAACGCGGTCGCGGTGATCGACTTCGGCCGGAGCCGCGAGCTCCTCTACATGGCGATGGAGCTCGTCGAGGGCGTCACGCTCGCCGAGCTCCTCGATCTCGAGGGCCCCCTGCCCGCGCGGCGCGCGTGCGAGCTGGCGATCGGCGCGCTCGGCGCCCTCGGAGAGGCGCACTCGCTCGGCATCACCCACCGCGACGTGAAGCCCGCGAACATCATGGTCAAGCCGCTCCGCGAGGGGCGCGAGGTGGTGAAGGTCCTCGACTTCGGGCTCGCGAAGATCGCCAACCGCCCCCGCTCCGCCCACGCCACGCAGCCCGGCTTCGCGTGCGGCACCCCCGAGTACATGTCGCCGCAGCAGGCGGCGGGCGAGAAGGTCGACAGCCGCACGGATCTGTACTCGCTCGGCGCGACGCTCTTCGAGCTGCTCACGGGCACCCCGCCGTTTCGGGGCGACGACCCGCTGCGCGTCATGCTCCGGCACATGCGCGATCCGGTGCCCGACCCGCGCGACCGCGTCGCGGGCGCGGACCTCTCCGACGAGCTCGCGCGCGTCGTGATGCGCTCGCTCGCGAAGGACCCGGCGGACCGCTTCCAGACCGCGATGGATCTGCGCGCGGCGCTGACGGGCGCGTTCGGGCCCAGCTGAGGCGCGCTCGCAAGGCTCCTTGCGGGCCTCGGCGCGCGTTGATCGCGCTCCGCGCGTGATGCAACATCGCCACACGTGAGCGCGCGCGCGAGCCTGGGGTCCGGCCGCTACGAGATCCTGTTTCGACTCGGACGCGGCGGCATGGCGGAGGTCTTCGCGGGCCGGCTCCGCGGCGAGGGCGACTTCACCAAGCTCGTCGCGATCAAGCGGATGCTGCCGCACCTCGCGAGCGACCCGGCGCTGGTCCGGCGCTTCCTCGACGAGGCGAAGCTCGCCGCGCACGTCCACAGCGCGCACGTGGTCTCGACGCTCGACGTGGGCCGCGACGACGACGGCAGCCCCTTCCTCGTCCTCGAGCTCGTGGTGGGGGTGACGCTCGCGCGGCTGATCGAGGCGGGCCACGCGACCCTCGCCGAGCGCGCGCACCTCGTCGCGGAGGTCGCCCTCGGCCTCGCCGAGGTCCACGAGGCCCGCGGCCCCGACGGCGCGCCGCTGTCGATGGTCCACCGCGACGTGTCGCCCGCGAACGTCCTCGTCGGCACCGACGGACGCGCGCGGCTCGCCGACTTCGGGATCGCCCGCGCGGACCTCCCGCGCGAGGCGACCGCCGTGGGCACGCGGCTCGGCAAGCCCGGCTACATGGCGCCCGAGGCGCTGCTCGGCGGCCCCGCCGACGCGCGCAGCGACGTGTGGTCGCTCGGGGTCGTGCTCTGGGAGGCGCTCGCGGGGCGCAGGCTCTTCCCCGGCGGCGAGGCCGACGCGAGCCGGGAGGCGCCTCCCCTCCGCTGGAGCACCCCGGTCTGCCCCGAGGCGCTCGCGCGCCTCACCGAGCGGGCGCTCGCGCGTGACCCCGCCGACCGCTTCCGCGACGCGCGGGAGCTCTCGAGCGCGCTCGTCACCGCGCTCGCCGAGCTGCCCGCGAGCGACCCCGCCGCCATCGCGCGCCACGTGCGCGCCGCCGGCGAGCCGGGCTTGAGCTCGCTCGAGGCGGCGCTTCGGACCGACGCCGCCGAGCCCAGCGTCACCCTCGAGCTCGAGGACGTTACGGTGAGCGGCCTGATCGGGGACGCGTGGGACCCGAACGCGCCGACCCGCCGGCTCGACCCGCCGACGCTCACGCGCGTGGACGCGACCGCGACGCCCGCGCGGGCCACCCCGTGGCGCTCGATCGCCATCGCCGCGGTCGGCCTCGCCGGCCTCGGGGTGGGGCTCGCGGTGGCGATCGCGCTGACCCGCCCGGAGCCCTCGACTCCGCACGTCGCGTTGCCCCCCGTCGAGCCGGCGACGCGGGGCTCGAGCCCGGCGCCGACCGCGCCGGCGCCGGTCGAGGCGGTCGACGATCCGATCGAGGCACCCCCAGCGCGCGCCGCGGACGCGTCGTCCGACGCGGCCCCGCGCCCCGTCCGCGCCGCGACGCCGAGGCCCGCGCCGGCGCCGACCCCCTCGACGGGCGGGCGCGCGGGGACGGTGGGCCTCGACGTGTTCGATCGGGGAGGTCGTTGACGCGCGCCCTCGCCGCCGCGCTCCTCCTCGCCCTCGCCGTCGCGCCGGGCGCGGCCCGCGCGCAGGACGGGCGCGAGGCGTTCGTCGAGGGCACGCGCGCGCTCGAGGAGAACCGCATCGACGACGCGCTCGCGCACTTCCAGCGCTCGTACGCGGAGAGCCACAACCCGGCGGCGCTCTTCAACGTCGCGCGGACCGAGCTGGTGACGGGCCGCTACCTCGCGACGATCCACACGGTGGAGCGCCTGCTCACCGACCACCCCGACCTGGCGCCCGAGCTGCGCGCCGAGGCCGAGGAGACCCGCACCCGCGCCCGCGCGCGCCTCGCGCGGCTGGTGCTGCTCTACGATCCGCCGGCGCCGACGGTGGAGATCGACGGACGCGCCGCGACGCCCGAGGGCGACCCCCCGACGGTGGTGCTCGACCCGGGCCCGCACGCGCTCCGGGCGAGCCGACCGGGCGCGGCGCCGTTCCGCTGGCAGGGCGAGCTGGCGCCCGGCGAGGTCACGCCGCTCCAGCTCGGCGCGGCCGAGCCCGTCGAGCCGGACGACCCCGCGTGGCCCTGGATCGTCGGTGGCGGCGTCGTGCTCGCGGTCGCCGCCGTCGTGACCCTCGCGGTGGTGCTGGCCCTCGACGCGCAGCTCGGCCCGCGGCACGAGCGGGTGCTGCGGCCATGACCCGCGTGGCGCTCCTGGGCGTGTTGCTGGCGGGCTGCGGGGACGCCGCGATCCTCGAGCTCACCCTCGAGCTCCCCGCCGCGAGCGCCCGCTGCGACAGCGCGATCGCGCGGGTCGACGCGCGCTTCCTCGCGGCCGACGAGACCGCGTGCCCCGTGGCCACCGGCGAGTGGCGCGGCGACGCGCTCGACGTTGCGGTCGGAGACACCCCGAGCACCCTGATCGTCGACGTCGTCGCCGACGACGACGAGGTCGAGCTGCCGCTGTGCCTGCGCTTGCGCCCCTGCGACGGCCCGGGCTGTCCTCGCCACGACCCCCTCGTCGACCCGAGCCTCGTCGCCGAGCTCGCGCGCCCCTTCCATCGCGGCCAGCGCACCCGGTGGACGCTCACCGTCCGCGATCTCTGCTTCCCCGACGACCGCGGCGTCATCGACGCCTGCGCCATCGGTGGCTGCACGGACGAGATCCGCGCGAGCTACTGCCGCGACGACGGCTCTCACCTCTGCGACTGACGGAACACCTCAACGGAGGTTGTCGGCCAGCACCCACCCTCGCGAGCCTGGCGGCGAGAGCACGGGGCTGCTCGAGTCGAGGCTCGTCACGAACGCCCACCCGCCGGCCTCGTAGAGCACGCGCACGCGGTCGTCGCGGTGCAGGTAGCGCCGAGGCGGGCCGTCCTGCGCGTAGCGCAGCAGCAAGGTGTCGGCGTCGACCTGCGCGTCGCGCGAGGCCGTCGCGCCGTCGCAGTCGCCGGCGCCCTGCCCCGCGGGGTTCGCGTCCCGGCAGCTCCGCGCCGGCCCCACGCAGTCCAGCGGCTCGCAAGACGGATTGCGGCTGTACGCGTTGGTCCGGATCGCGAAGTCGGTGCCCGCGACGCCGTCGACGCACGCGTGGTTCTCGGGGAACAGGTCGAGCGAAAGATCCGCCGCGCGGACCCAGCCGACGCGCGTCTCGACGCCGGTGCCGGCCACGACGTAGCCGAACATCCACCCGTCCCGCGCCGGTCGAAAGGGCGGCGCGTCGAGGCACCCGGGGTTGCGGGTGGACTGCGCCGCGAAGAGATCGCCTGGCATCAAGGTGGCGAGCGGCGCGCGACCCTCGCCGGAGACGAGCTCCGTCGTCGTCGCCGCCATCAGCGGGTAGTAGCCGACGTTCACGGCGTCCTGCGTGTACGCCTCGGCGATCGAGGCGCACACGTCGCCGCCCGTGCCGTGCGTGCCTCGGCAGGCCGCCGCCTGACCGATCCCGGGGAAGCCGATGCACCAGCCGCAGTCGCGCTGGCACGTGCCGCAGGTCTCGCGCAGGTCGAGCTCGCACGCGTCGTCGCCGCACACCCCGCGCTCCGCCGTGCAGTCCGCCGGGCACGCCTCGCCCGCATCGCACCGGTCGTCGCCGCACGTGGTGCAGAGGCCGCAGTCGACCTCGCACGCGCAGCTCGCGCGCTCGGCGTCGTCGCAGCGACCGTCGCCGCAGCCCGCGTCGCAGCACTCGGGGCACGCGGCGCAGTCCTCCCCCGCGTCGCAGACCGCGTCGCCGCACACCGGCATCGCGGGGCAGCACTCGGGGCACGCGGGGCAGCTCTCCGTCGGCGCGCACACCGCGTCGCCGCACCCCGGCGCGGCGGGGCAGTCCGCGGGGCACGCCTCGGACGCCTCGCAGATCGCGTCGCCGCACACCGGGTCGGGCGGGCCGCAGTCCTCGGGGCAGGTGTCGGGCCCCTCGTCGGCTCCGCACGCGCCGTCGCGGCACGACGCCGGGCAGACCGCCTCGCAGTCCATCGGGCAGCCACAGGGGGTCTCCGTCGATGGGTCGCACGCGCCGTCCCCGCACCGCGGCGCCACGACGCAGCCCTCGGCGCGACACACCTCGCCGGCGCCGCAGCCGTCGACCTCGAGGCAGCCCCCCTCGGTGCACGCCGCCGTCGCGCACGGGCGCGTCGCCGGGTCGCACGCGGCGTCGTCGGCGCAGAACTCGCCGCACGCGTCGGCGAGGCACGTGGGCGGTACGCAGCGGCCCTCGTGGCAGGTGGTCGCGTCGGCTGGGTCGCCGTCGCCCGGGCAGGTCACGCGCGCGCAGGCCAGGCTGATCGCGACGTGGACGACGCGCGCCTCGCAGCCCGCGGGGAGCTCGGCGACGCGCTGGCCGCGGCTGCGCCCCGCCGCGTCGAGCAAGGTCACGCGGATGTAGACGGGCTCGCAGTGCGAGACCTCGAGCTCGGCGACGCGCGCGCCCTCTTCGTAGTCGAGCGCGCCGTCGACCTCGTGCGTGGGCGCGGTGAGGCGGACGCCTGGCGACGCGAAGCTCGTGTCGGACAGCTCGACGCGAACGGCGACGAAGTCGACGCCCGCCGCGAGGTCCGTGTGCAGGTCGACGTAGACGCTGCGCGAGGTCGGGGAGCACGCGGCCAAGAGCCCGACCCACGCCGCGAGCGTCGCCATCCGCGCCACCGAGACAGGGTAGCTCACCGGGGCGCGCAGCTCGCCCACATCGCGTCCTCGAGCCCTCGGCCGCCGCAGTATTCGACCGCGCGCTCGGTGCAGCCCTCGGTGACGCCGGCGAGGCGCGCGTAGGCGGCGTCGCCTGGGCAGCGGGCCCAGCACGAGCGGCCGCGCTGGTAGACGAGCGCGCCGTCGCGGCGGACCCGAAGCGACGACTCGTGGGCCTCGCACATCGTCCGCGCCGACGCGATGCACGCGCGCTCGGACGAGGCGTCGAGGGCGGTGACCACGCTGCCGTCGCAGCAGCGCGCCGCGCAGGTCGCGTCCGCGGGGGCCTCCGACGTCAGCCGCAGCGCCTCGCGCGCCATCCACCCGTAGCGCCGCTGCGTGCCGTCGTGGACGTAGCCGTAGATGAAGTGGAGGTGGTCGACCGCGGTCGTGCCGCCCTGCCGGTAGAGCGGCACCGCGAGCTGCTGCACGCCGCGCGCGCGGCGGAAGGTCACGCCCGGCCGGAAGGTGTCGACGTTGTAGCCGCCGAGCTCGCGGCCCGGGACGTTGTAGGTGAGGTTCACGACGTCGCCGGGGCGCATGAGGTAGTCGGTCGCCCGACGCCCGTCGCCGCGGTAGCCGCGCGTGACGGTGAGGTCGCCGTAGTGGGCCGGGTCGCCGCCGGTCACCGTCCAGCGCGCTTGGTAGTGCCCGCGACCCGGGTTGGGCAGCCGCACCGTCGGCATCCGGCGACGCAGCGTCCGTCGATGCACCAGCGCCGCCTCGGGGACCCAGCCGCTCGCGGAGAAGCCCTCCTCGAGGCGCACCGCCCACACGTAGACCATCGTCTGGCCGGCGAGCCGCTTGCGCTGGCCGTGGTTGATGCGCACCTGGCCGTCCCGAACGACCCCGCGCACGCTGCCGACGCCGTCGTAGAGCGGCGTGCCGTGCGCGATCGGCCAGTAGATGCCGCCCCGCACCGGGTTGTAGACGCGTGGCAGGTAGCGGCTCGCGGAGTCCGGCCGGCAGTTGAAGCGGTTGCCGCGCGGGTAGCAGTCGTCGGGCGACAGGTACTGCGTGTCCGCCCAGCCGTCGTCCTCGGCGAGCTCCATCGCGCAGCCCCCCAGCGTCACGAGCGCGAGCGCGGCACAGATCGTTCGAGCCATCGGCGTCCTCCTCCTCATCGGTCCACTTCCGTTGCGTTCATCCAACCGCGCGTCCCCGGCGGCGCGAGCTCGGGGGCCGCGCTGTCGAGCGCCTCGACGAACACCCACCCCGCGCGGCCGCTCTCGTAGAGCACGCGGACGGCGTCGCCGGCGTGCAGGAACCCGCTCGTCGGTCCGTCGGGCGACAGCCGCAGGCGCGCGACCTCGGGGCCCACGGCGCCTCGGGCGTCCACGGCGCGGCCGGCGCACTCGCTCGGGTCCTCGCGCGAGGCCTGGCCGCACGTGCGCAGCACGTCCCCGGCGGCGCACGCGAGGGGCGCGCAGCTCGCGGCCGCGTACCGATCGAGGCGCACCGCGAAGTCGAGCCCGCGCGGCCCGTAGGGGCACGCGGCCCGCTCGTCGTCCTCGAGCACGAGGTCGTCGATGGCGACCCAGCCCCACCCGGCCTCGCCGAGGTCCGGCGCGTAGCCGAGCACCATCCCGTCGCGGGCGGGCGCCATCGGAGGTGCGCTGTCGCAAGGCGCGTTGCGGGTCGACCGGACCGCGAAGCGCGCGCCCTCGGGGAGCTCGGCGATCGTCACCGCGCCGCTCGTCAGCTCGGCGCCTTCGAAGGCGACGACGCGCATCGGGTAGTAGGCGACGTGCACCGCGGACGAGGCGAAGGCGCCGCCGATCCCCGCGCACGTCTCCGTCGAGGGCGCGCCGGTCGACTCGCCGCACGCCGCGTCGCGGCGCGGGTAGCCGGTGCACCAGCCGCAGTCCGCGTCGCAGCGCGCGCAGCTCTCCGTCGCGTCGCAGACTCCGTCGCCGCACACGCTCCCGTCGTCGCAGTCGTCGGGGCAGCTCTCGCCGACGTCGCAGCCGCCGTCCCCGCAGACCTCGCAGCTCCCGCAGTCGATCGCGCAGTCGCAGCCCTCGCCCGGATCGCAGACTCCGTCGCCGCAGCCCCGGGCCTCGCAGCACTCCCCGCACTCTGCGCAGCGCTCGGCGCCTTCGCAGATCGCGTCGCCGCAGACCGGCGCGCGGCCACGGGCGCAGTCCTCGGGGCAGCTCGCGGTGCTCTCGGCGTCGACCTCGCAGACGGCGTCACCGCACACCGGCTCGGGCGACCCGCAGTCCTCGGGGCAGCGCGCGGCGTCGTCGAGGTCGTCGCACGCGCCGTCGCCGCAGCGGTCGGGGCACGCGCCGCAGTCGGCCTCGCAGGAGCACGGGGTCTCGGTGCCGGGATCGCAGGCGCCGTCGCCGCACGTCGGGGCGTCGACGCAGCCGTCCGGGGCGCAGACCTCGCCGGCGCCGCACGCGTCGAGCGCGAGGCAGGCGCCCTCGACGCAGACCGCGTGGCGGCACGGCGAATCGGTGGAGCAATCGTCGTCGGACTCGCAGAGCACGCCGACGGGGCAGCTCTCGACGTCGACGCACGTCTCGGGGACGCACGTGTCGTTGACGCACGCGAGCGCCTCGGCCGCGTCGGGGTCCTCGTCCTCGGGGCAAGCGCGCGCGGCGCAGCGCGTGTCGAGGCCGAGCGTCACGGTCCGCGCGGCCTGGACGTCGAGCTCCGCGACGCGCTCGGCTCGTACGCGGCCGGACGCGTCGAGCAGCGCGACGCGGACCCAGGCCGGACCGAGCGGCTCGAGCGTGCCGTCGAAGGCGCGCACCCCGTCCTCGAGCGCGACGCCCTCGAGCGGGATCGAGCGCCGCACGGTCTCGCCCTCGAAGAGCGCGTCTCGCGCGACCTCCACCCGGAGCGCCACCACGTCCACGCCCACGCGCTGGTCGCTGCGGACCTCGACGACGAGGTCGGCGTGCGTGCCCGCGCCCACGCGGCCGGGCGTGCAGCCGGCGAGGACGAGCGAGACGAGCGCGGCGAGTCGGACCATCGGGAGCACCTCCGCCCCGGGTCCTCATCAACGGCCGTGCCAGCGAGCCGAAGCGCGTGGCCTTCGAAGGCCCGGGACTCGGCGCCGACCAGCCTCCGGTCGGTGCCCCCGAAGCCGCCCCGCTCCATGCCCCCTCGAGGGTGCAGAGGCGGGATCCGAAAGTTCGAAAAGTTCGAACCGTCCCCATGTCGCTTCGTCCCCTGCGGCTAGGCTTGGGCGTGGACACGCTCAGCGGCTGGGTCACGGGGACGGTCGGCACGAACGCCGAGGGGCAGCTCGTGACGCTGCGGGCGCGGCTTCGGGTGGTGGCGGGGCCCGACCAGGGGCAGGAGGCGATCCTCGAGGTGGGGACGGCGACGATCGGGACGGGACGGGACGCGGCGCTGCGGCTGACGGACCGGTCGGTGTCGCGCCGCCACGTGGAGCTCGCGCTCCTTGCGGGCGGGGCCCGGGTGCGCGACCTCGGGAGCCGCAACGGGACGTTCTCGCGCGGCGCGCGCATCGACGTGGCGACGCTGCCGCTGCCCTTCGAGCTGCGCGTGGGCTCGACGCGCGTGGAGGTGATCGCCGCCGACGTGCCCGTCGCGACGCCGGTCTCGGAGCGGACGAGCTTCGGGGCGCTGGTGGGCCGGAGCGTGGAGATGCGGCGCGCGTTCGCGCTCCTCGAGCGGCTCGCGGCGACGGACACGCCGATCCTCTTCGGCGGACCCGAGGGGGTCGGGACGACGGCGCTCGCGGCGGCGACGCACCACGCGTCGGGCCGCACCGTCGATCGGCTCTACTACCTCGATCGCACGCGCGACCTGAGCCGCGCCGGGATCGACGCCGCGCTCGCCGCCGCCGCGGGGGGCACGCTGATCCTCGAGCAGCTCGACGCGTGGCCCCGCACCGCCACCGACGCGCTCGTCGCCGCCCTCGACGCGGGGCGCGGGGACGTTCGGCTGCTGTCGACGGCGCGCGAGGACCTGCGCCACGCGGTGGAGGAGGGGCGCTTCCCGCGGCCGCTCTACTTCTTCCTGGGCAGCGCGCGCGTGTGGCTGCCCCCGCTGTCCGAGCGCCCCGAGGACGTCACGGCGCTGCTCCAGGCCTTCGCCCAGTCGCTCGGCCGGTCCGACGTCGAGCTCCCCGTCGAGCTCGTGCAGCGCATCGGTCAGGGGCTGCCGGGCAACGCCCGCCAGCTCCGCGGGCTCGTCGAGGCGGCGCTGAGCGAGGGCCCCGCGCCCGCGCCGAGCCCTGCGCGGAGCCCCGCCCCCGCCGCCGACGCCTCCTTCCACGACGCCAAGCAGCAGGTCGTGGACGCGTTCGAGCGCGGCTACCTCGAGGACCTGATGGCCCGTCACGACGGGGTGGTGCTGCACGCGGCGGAGGAGGCCGGGCTCGGTCGGAACCACCTCGCGCGCCTCCTCCGCAAGCACGGCCTCAAGTAGAGCTCAGCGCGGCTGGCAGGCGTCCCAGATCGCGTCCTCGAAGGCGCCGCGATCGCCGACCGCGCAGTACGCCCGCGCCGCGTCGGTGCAGCCCGAGGTGACGCCGTCGACGCGGTGGTACGCCTCGCGGTTGGCGCACTTGGACCAGCAGAACCGGTCGCGCTCGTAGACGAGCGACTCGTCGAAGCGCGCCCGCAGGACGTAGCCGTGGTCGGCGCACACGGGGCTCGACGCGCTGACGCAGGCGCCTCCGTCGCTCGCGGAGAGCCCCGTCGCGAGGGTCCCGTCGCAGCACCGCGCGCTGCAGTCGTGCCCCGCGGAGGGCGTCGGTGTCGGCGTCGGCGCGGGCGGATCGACGACCGGCGCGAGCGCCTCCTTCGCGAGCCAGCCGTAGCGCCGCCCCTCGCCGTCGTGCACGTAGCCATAGACGAAGTGCAGCGTCCGGCTCGAGCGGTAGCCGCGCGGCCCGTAGAGCGGCACGTCGATCTGCGAGACGCCGCGCGCGCGGCGGAAGATCGCGCCGGGCGGGAACGAGTCCGTGGCGTGCCCGCCGAGGTTGAAGCCCGGCACCGAGTAGGTGAGGTGCACGAGCCCGAACGGCCGCACGAGGTAGTCGGTCGCGGGGTAGCGCGCGCCGCCGGGCGCGTGGAGGTAGCGGTCGACGTAGTCCTCGCGCCCGTCGGTCACGACGCGCCAGCGGGTCTCGTAGTACCCGTTGCCGGGGTCGCCGAGCGCGAGCGTGTAGCCGTGCAAGGCGCTCGCGTGGACGAGGTCGGCCTGCTCGATCCAGCCGGACGCGTGCAGGAGGTTCCCTTCGAGATCGCGGATCGTCGCGGCGAACGCGTAGACCAGCCAGCGCCCCCCGAAGTGCTTGCGGATGCCCTGGTTGAGGCGGACCGCGTCGCTGCGCACCTCGCCGATCCGGTTGCCGAGCCCGTCGTACATCGAGCGCTCCGCGTCGGCGCGGAGCGGCCACTCGCACGAGCCCGTGGACCCGTTGCGGATGCGCGCGCCGCCGCACCCGTCCCGGAGGCGCGGGTCGGGCACCCCGCAGTTGTAGGCGCTGCCACAGCAGCCGCCGCTGCACGTGAGGGCGTCCTGGCTGATGCCGGTCTCGTCGTCCTCCGCGTCGTCCTCGGCGCCGACGGCCACGGCGCAGCCGAGCGCGAAGAACATCACCACGGAGGGCCCGAGCACGCGGGCGAAGGGGAGCTGCAGGTCGGTCATGCGATCCCCCAGTGCAGGCCGCGTGCCCGAGCGCGCCCCGCGTCGAGCGCCGCGCGCCGTGCACCGTCGAGGGTGCACGGAGGCGGCGCACCCCGTCCGGCGACGCCGCCCACCGTCCAACCAATGGACGCGCAAGCTCTCGAGTTCGAGGGGGTACCCCACTCGAGCTCCCCCGGCTTCGGAAATGACGAAAACCGCGCTGCGCGCGAACGACATTCTCGTCATTTCCTCAGGAGAGCACGTTGCTCGGAAGCGCTCTATTGCCCGAGCGTGAGGCATGGCCGGCAAGGCGAATCGTCATGCGTGGCAGCACGGCAGCGAGCGAGGCGGCTCAGGCGCAGCGCTGGTAGAGCACCACGTCCTCCCGCACTCCGGCCACCGGCGCGCTCTTCAGAGCGAGCCTCACGATCTCCATCAGGTCGGCCTCCGGGCCGAGCCCGCCGCGGACCCGCTCGAGCATGGCTCGCGCCTCACGCTCGCTCCACGACATCGAGCGCAGCGCCTGGTGCGCGTCATGCATCACGGAAGCGGCAGGACCCTCCATCCTCGGCGAGCCGTAGAGCCGCCCATCGGCGTGCCGATAGACGAACCCCTCGCTGAACCGCCCGCTCACCTCGAGCGCACCGCCGTGCGCCGCACGATGATGCGCCGAGCACAGTCCCACGAGGTTCTCCGGGTGGTGATCACCACCTTCGCTGCGGTGTCGCACGTGGTGGAGGTGCAGATACGCCGAATTCGAGCAGCCGGGCACCGCGCACCGGTGGTGCTGACGCCGCTCCACCTGCCGTCGCGTCTTGGGCGGGATCGTCTGCGACGCTCGCTTCGCCGGTCCCTCGCCGTCGACGACCCCGACGTGCTCCCCGTCGCAGCAGGCCATCGCCACGGTCACGTCGTCCACCGGGACAGATTCTCCGGCGGCGTCGATCACCGCACCGCGGTGCGCGTCGATCGTCAGCGCGATCTGATAGGGCGCGCGCCCCGCCTGACCCTCACCATCGCCGCTGAGATAGGCGAGCATCGCGTGGGTCACGAAGGTCGAGTCGTCGACGGATGCGCCCGCCGAGGTCACGGCGCGCTCCCTCGCCGCCAGGAGCAGCGCGTAGGCGTCGGGCAGCAGCTCCAGGGTGACGCGGTGCGGAACCAGCGCCGGCTCCGGCTCGTCGGTCGGGAGGTCCCCGGGCTGCCGACCCGCGACCTCGCGCTGGACCTCCGAGCCGGTTTTCCCCTCGACGCTGGCGAGCCACTCGGCCTCCGTCTCGGGCGTGGCGACCCGGCAGAGCTCGCGCACCACCGTGTAGACGACGTCGCCCTCGGCGAACGCCTGATTCAAACGCGGAAGCCGTCGCAGCGCGCGCGCGACGCGGAGCCGGTCCTCGACGCCGCGGGGCCCGAAGCCGAAGACCCGCGCCCCGTACTCGCGCATGGACGCGTAGCCGTGGAGGCGCTCGACCTGCAGCTCGTCGCCGCGCAACAGCCACTCCAGCAGCGCGTGGTCCTGCTGGTTCCGGGCGCGCGCCATGCGTCGGAGGACGGCGTCGACGGCTTCGGCGGTGAGGGTGGAGCCGGTATCCTCGCAGGGAACAATATCCATTGACCGATGATAGCAGAACGCGTGTTCAGTGCAAGGGTTTCTCGTTTGAAATCTCGTTTGTCTCCACGTCGCCACCGGCCGCCATCCCGTCGGGGGGCTGGGGGGAACCCCCAGTGAGGCGCGCAACGCGCGCCGCGGCCCAACGGCGCTCGCGGTCGCCGACGGGGTGGCGTGCGCCACGACGGCCGCATCGGGCAGCCCCGTCTTCGCCGCCTCCCTCGTAGCCCACACGAACCCGCGGCCGTCGCCGATCGGGGCGCGTGCTCTACTGGTCCGGCTGCACCGACCCACGACTACGTCGGTAGAGTCTGAGAAGCAGCCTGCTTCCGTGCCGCGCGCGAAGCGCGTATGCCCGTGCCCGGACCGTTCCCGAAGAATGCGCGTGGTCTCGTGCTCGTGGGACGCTCATGGTCACGGACGGGCGAGGGCACGGGCACGGCGTCGAAGCGGTCCCTTCAATGACCCCTCTCAGCCGCCCGCTACGTCCCTCGTTCCGCGCCGGCGCAGCCCGCGCACAGGCTGACCTCGCGCACCGTCTCGGTCCCGACGCCGCCCGGATCGATTCGATCCTTGCGGTCCCCGCGGAGGCGATAGCGCCGCTCCGGGTAGGTCTTCACGCGCGCCTCGACGACGACCCGCGCGGGGCGGACGGTCGGCTCGGCGACGACGTCGCATCGCGGACAGCGAAACATCAGGACCCCGGGGGCGCCGCGACCCAGCGCGCGACCTCGCGGATGGGGACGCGCTCGATCGGCAGCCCGTCCGTGCTGCTCCGCGGTCGATGCCGCAGCTCGCGCCGGTCGTAGACCGTGAGCTCCACCGGGTAGTCGAGGTCGAGCCGCAGGTGCAGGTACTCGACGAAGCCGGTGGGCCGTCGGATCAGCACGAGCTCGCGCTCGTACGGCACGCCCTCCGCGCGCAGGAGGTCCTCGGGCGCGTCCCTGTCGTCGGCGAAGAGCTGGATGTCGATGTCGCTCCCGGCGCGGATGTGTCCGGTCGCGACCGACCCGATGAGGCGCGGCTCGAACGGCGCGAGCCGCTCCATCACCTCGAGCGCGACGCGCCGCATGTCGTGCAGGCGATCGAGCCGGTGGTCGCCCTCGCGGAGCTCCGCGAGCTGCAGCAGCGCCGCCTGGATCTCGCCGTTGGAGGGCAGGTCGCGCGGCCGGAACCGCAGCCGCTTCTGGCCGCCCCGCCCGAACAGGCGCTTGGCCGCCATGCGCTTGGCCACGAAGTACTGGCCGACGGCCTCGTCGTACATGAGCCGCGCCGCCTCGACGGCGAGGTGGCGACGGATCTTGGAGGGGTCGCGCTTCATCGGCCGAGGCGCGGCGCGAGCCAGGCCGCGAGGCGCTTGAGCGCGCCGCCCACGTGGCGGCCGCGGCGGCGGACGCCGAAGATGTGCTTGTGCACGACTTGTTGTCGCACGCCGAGGGACCTGGCGATCTCCGACTGGCTGCGCCCCTCGAAGAAGTAGGCGGTCACGACGTCGCGCTGGCGATCCGTCAGGCAGGCGACCAACGCGTCGCGGACGAGCCGGGCGCGCGCGGGGTCGGGGCTCGACGGCGGCCACCAGAGCAGCGCGTCCGGGTCGATGCGGTCGAGGTCGGCGAGCAGCAGCTCGCGGCGCTCGGTTCTCTCGGGCTCGCTCCGCGAGGTGTCAGACATCCTCCGTCACGCGCGAGGGGTCGAGCCACGCCTCGGCCACGCCGGGCTCGAGCAGCCACCCGAGGGCGCGCTCGATCGTGGGGACGTGCGCGTTCGGTCGACGACCGCGGTCGTCGTAGTCGCGGAGCCGCTCGAGGTCGTCGAGCCACGGGTGGCCGGCGTACGCGCGGCGGGCCCCGGGCGCGTCGCGCAGCAGGTCCATGTGCCGCGCCACGAGGAAGCAGGTGCGCTCGTCGGCGAGCCCCGTCAGCAGGTCGGCGCCGACCGCCTCGTGCGGGCCGTCCGCCGACGCCTTGCCGAGGTCGTGGAAGAGCGCGGCCGCGACGAGGTGGGGCGGCTCACCGGCGCTCGCGGCGAGGTCGAAGGTCTGGAGCGCGTGGAACAGCGCGTCGCCTTCAGGGTGGTAGCGGGGGTTCTGGCGGACGCGCGCGAGCGGCAGCATCGCCTCGAGGAGCTGGTCGAAGAGGTCGTCGTACATGCAGCGGGCCTGCGAGCGCGGCGTGGGTGAAGAGAGCTCGCCGCTCGGCCCTCACCCATCATGCACCGCTACACCCACCCGCGCCCGTTCACTCTCCCCGGATCAGCTTCAGGAGGTCGTCGCGCAGGACCCCGCGGGAGGGCTCGTGGAGGTACATCATGTGGCCCGCCTCGTAGAACGTCTCCGCGACGTGGGCCCGGATCGACGGCTCGCGCCCGAGGTGCCGCGCGGTGTGGACCGACGCGAAGTACGGCGTCGCGAGGTCGTAGTAGCCGCTCGCGAAGAGCACGCGCAGGTGCGGGTTGTGGACCATCGCGCGGCGCAGGTCGGCCGCGGCGTTGATGAACCCGTGGCGCTTCGCCTCGTCGTCGGTCCACTTCCAGCCCTCGTTGACCGAGAAGCTCAGCACCTCGTAGCGGCGCTCCTCCTCGTAGCCGAGCTCGCGGCAGAGGTAGTCCTGGATCGCCGTCGTGTACGGGCCGTAGGGGTAGTAGAGCGAGGGGTCCTCCTCGCCCGGGTCGTCCGAGTCCTCGGCGAGGAAGCCCGTGAAGCGCGAGTCGAGGCGCCCCACGATCCGCCCCTCGTCGCGCAGCAGCTCGCGGCAGAAGCGGCCGAGCCCGACGCGCAGCTCGTGCTGGCGCCACACCCGCGGATCGAGCCCCGTCATCGAGCCGAGCGTCTCGGCGAGCGCGTCGCGGCGCTCGACGGGCAGCGCCGCGCCGAG
This sequence comes from Sandaracinaceae bacterium, assembly GCA_020633195.1. Lineage (GTDB taxonomy): Bacteria > Myxococcota_A > Polyangia > Polyangiales > Sandaracinaceae > JACKEC01. The sequence continues at coordinate 88,298 of JACKEC010000031.1, forward strand.
CATCAGCGCGGGCGCGTACTCCTCGATCGCGAAGCGCTCGACCTCGCGCAGGAACGCGGCGCGGTCCTTCGGCGGTCGCACGAGCCGGTCGTGGTAGGCGGCGGTCGCCGCGTAGCCCGGCAGGTAGAGGACGTAGGGCAGGTCGTTGCCCGTCTCGAACACGAGGGTCTGGAACATCAGCGCGGCCGACACGAGGACGACGCCGTTGACCATCATCCCCTCGGTCGCGAGGTGCGCGGCGAGGCTCGCGGCGCGCGTGGCGCCATAGCTCTCGCCCGCGAGGAAGCGCGGCGACGCCCAGCGGCCGTTGCGGCTCGTCCAGCGCTGGATCACCTCGGCGACGGACGCCACGTCCTCCTTGACCCCGTGGAACTCGGAGGCCTCGACATCACCGAGGACCCGGCTCCAGCCCGTCCCCACCGGGTCGATGAAGACGAGGTCGGTCACGTCGAGGATGGAGTGCTCGTTGTCGACGAGGCGGTTCGGCGGAGGCGGCGTGGCGTCGGCGTCGGACGCCTCCACGCGGCGCGGCCCGAGCGCGCCGAGGTGCAGCCACACCGACGCCGAGCCAGGCCCGCCGTTGAACGCGAACGTCACCGGGCGGACCGTCGGGTCGGGCACGTCGCGCGTGTACGCGACGTAGAAGACCTCCGCGCGGGGCTCGTCCTTGTCGTCCTTGAGGAACAGCGTCCCCGCCGTCGCGGTGTAGCGGACCACCTCCCCGGCGATCTCGATCGAGCGCTGGCTCTTCACCGTGCGCTCGACCGGGCGAGGCTTGTCCTTCTTCTCCGTGGTCTCGGCGTCCGCCGACGTGCTCGACATCGAGCCGAGCTACCAGTCAATCGAGCCGCAGCGCAACCCCCGTGCTAATCGTGGGCCCATGAAGCGGCGCATCGGACTCTTCGCCCTGCTCGCGCTCGGCTGCGGCGCCTCGACCCCGATCGAGCGCGACGTCGCGCCCGCCCCCGGGCCCGCGACGCTCGACGTCTCGGAGGCGACGCCGGCCGACGGCGTCACCGTCATGCCGTCGGTGTGCTTCGAGCAGGAGCGCTGCGACGCGCTCGACAGCGACTGCGACGGTCACGTCGACGAGGGGTGCCCGAGCGTCGCGAGCGGCGAGCTCGAGATCGGGCTCGCGTGGAACGACGACTCGAGCCTGACCATCGCCCTCGAGCCCACCTCGGTCGAGCTCGCGGGCGACGACCCCGAGGTCGACTGCGGCGACGCGATGCAGCCTCGGCGCGCGCGCTGGAGTGTCCCCGCGCTCGCGCCCGGCGACTACCGGATCCGCGTCGCGCGCACCGACGCGTGCGAGGCCGCGGAGCACACGCAGGCCAGCGTCGCGGTCGCCGTCCGCGGCCGCCTCGCCGGGACCTACAACGTGACCGTCGGCGCCGAGCCGGCCGACGTCGTCTCGTTCTCGGTCACCGAAGCGCGGTAGCGCCGAGCCGCGCCTGACCCGCGCGGACGTAGCCCTGCCAGACGACCTCTTCGTCGTCGCGCAGCCGCCAGAGGTGCCCGGTATGGGTCGAGACGCGGTGCTCGCCGCCGGCGACGATCGTGACCTCGTCGTGCGCTCGCCCGTCGTAGCCGACGAACACGAGCGTGACGGTGCGCTCGCCGTCGTTGACGAACACCGCCTCGATGGGCTCCCCGCCGTGCAGCGATCGCCACGGGATGTCCGCCTGCGGCGGCAGGCCCGCCATCTCCGCCACGGCGCTCGCGAGGCCGGCGCGCGCGCGCTCGAGCGACTCCTCGAGCCGCTCACCCTTGCGCTCGAGGAGCTCGACGCGGACCAACAGCGCGGCGATGTCGTCGCGGTACGGCATCAGGCCAGGACGATCCGATGCTTGCCCTCGCGTTTGGCGCGGAGCAGCGCGTCGTCCGCGGCGCGCAGCAGCGAGGTGGCGTCGTGGGTCCCCCCCGCCACGGCGCCGCCCATCGAGCAGCGGATGCTCAGCGAGGTGCCCCCCGCCGCGTCGAAGGGCGCGTCGGTCATCGCGCGGAACACGCGCGCCGCCGCGCTCTCGAGCTGGCCGCGGTCCACCCCCGCGAGCAGGATCGCGAGCTCCTCGCCGCCATAGCGGAAGCCCTCGTTGGGCCGCAGCGTCGCGAGGAGCCGGCGGCCGACCTCGCGCAGCACCGCGTCGCCGACCGGGTGGCCGTAGGTGTCGTTGAGGCGCTTGAAGTCGTCGAGGTCGATCATCAGCAGCCCGACCGACGCGCCGCCGCCCCCGGCGACGTCGACGAGCTGCTCGAGGCGCTCGTCGAAGCTGCGCCGCGTGCCCAGGCCGGTGAGCGCGTCGGTCCGCGCCTCCGCCGCGAGCGCTTCGAAGCGCTCCGCGTTCTCGACCGCGCGGCCCGCGTGATCCGCGAGCAGATCGAACACGAGCCGCGTCTCCGCGTCCGGCGCCGCGCCGCGGAAGCGCCGATCCGCGACGAGCACCCCGCGCACGCGCTTCTCGCCCCGGAGCGGCGCCGCGAGCAGCGTGCCGAGGTCGAAGAGGCCGCCGTCCGCGCCGCGCCCGTAGACGAGGTGGCCCTCGCGGAACGCGAGCGCGAGCGGCGAGTCGCCGTCCGCCTCGACGCGCGCCGAGCGCACGACCCGATCGAAGGACCCGGGCCGCTTGCGCAGCGCGAGCCCCGACTCGTAGAGCGTCTGGAGATCGGGCTGGTCCTGCTCGATCGAGCGCCACACCCGATCCGCCTCGGCCTCGTCGAGCGGCCCGACGCCCGCGGCGCCGACGAGGGCGCCCCCGCGGTCGAGGAAGATCGCCGCGCGGTGCATGCTGAGCCCGATCCCCGCGGTGACCCCGGTCAGCAGCGCGTAGAGGGTCGGCTCGAGCTCCTGCGCCGAGCGGACCAGCGTGGAGATCTCGTGGAGCACGCGGATCGCGTGGCGGAGCGCGGCGACCTCGGCGCGCAGCTGCGCGGCCTCGTCGTCGTCACCCGCGGGGGTCCCCACCACCCGATCACGATAGCGCGATCCGCACCTGCTCCGCTTCGTCGTCCTCGAACGCTCGGCGCATCCCGTCGAGGTCCGCGGGCGCGCACGCCAGGCCGTCGCGGACGGCGCCCACCCGCCGCGCCGCCGCGTCGAGCCGCGCCGCGAACGCGCCGTCGCGAGCGGCCTCCGCGGCGAGCGCCGCGCGCGCCTCCTCGAGCAGCTCCACCGTCGCGCAGATGAGGAGCAGGTCACAGCCGGCGCGGATGGCCTCGACGGCGGCGCGGCCGGTGGACCAGTGATCCGCGATCGCCTTCATCTCGAGGTCGTCGCTGACCACGAGCCCGTCGTAGCCGAGCTGCTCGCGGAGCAGCCCCGTGACGACCGCCCGCGAGAGCGTCGCCGGTCGATCGGGGTCGAGCGCGCGGAAGACGATGTGGGCCGTCATCACCGACCCGACCTCGCCCGCCGCAGCGCGGAACGGCACCAGCTCGACCGCCTCGAGCCGGTCCATCGCGTGAGGCAGCGCGGGCAGCGCGAAGTGGCTGTCGTCGACGGTGTCGCCGTGCCCGGGGAAGTGCTTGCCGCACGCGAGCAGGCCCGCGTCGCGCAGGCCGCGGGCGAACGCCACGCCGTGGCGCGCCACGAGCTCCGGATCGGCCCCGAAGCTCCGGTCCCCGATCACGGGGTTGTCGGGGTTGGTGTCGACGTCGAGCACGGGCGCGAAGTCCACGTTGAACCCGATCGCGCCGAGCTGACGTCCCAGAACGCGAGCTGCACGTCGGGTCAGGTCGACGTCGTCGAGGACGCCGAGCCGGCGCATCGGAGGCAGCTCGAGGACGGGGGCGCGGAGCCGCTGCACCCGGCCCCCCTCCTGATCCACCGCGACGAGCGGGGTGCGGCGCGCCGCCCGGGCCAGCGCGCGGATCTGCTCCGCGGCGCCCGCGGGCCCGTCGGCGAGGTTCCGCTTGAAGAGGATGACGCCGGCGAGGGCGTCCTCGGCCAGAGACTCGAGGATGGACGCCGGGGGGTCGCCCGCGGGATAACCCGCGAGCAAGACCTGCCCGGCCGCGGCGGGGTCGCTCATGCACGGCATCCTACGCCGTGCTACACGGAATCCGAATCCGGGGTGGCGGCCCCCCACGGCGCGTTCGCTCGGCAAATACCCTCATGGCCTCCGCCACACCCCCTCCCGAAGCGCTCTTCCCCGACGCCCCCGAGCCTGCCGTCTACGACGCGGACGTTCGCCCGGACGACGTCGACCCCGACGCGCTCAAGGTGATCCGGCGGCTCCGTCGCAGCGGCTATCAGGCCTACCTCGTCGGCGGCGGCGTCCGGGACCTGCTCCTGAACGCGAAGCCCAAAGACTTCGACATCGCCACGAGCGCGCGGCCCAACGAGGTCCGCTCCCTGTTCCGCAACTGCCGGATCATCGGGCGGCGGTTCCGCCTCGCGCACATCCTGTTCGGCGGCGGGAAGATCATCGAGACGGCCACGTTCCGCCGCGACCCGAGCGCGGACGACGACGACGACGACGCGCGGCGCCGCGAGGACGTCGACCTGCTGATCCGTCACGACAACGTCTTCGGCGAGCCCTGGGAAGACGCGATGCGGCGCGACTTCACCATCAACGGGCTCTTCTACGACAGCGAGGCGAACACGGTCATCGACTACGTCGGCGGGATGCCCGACATCCGCGGCCGCGTCGTCCGCACGATCGGGCAGCCCGACGTCCGCTTCCGCGAGGACCCGGTCCGGATCCTCCGCGCCATCAAGTTCAGCGCGCGCCTCGACCTCGGGATCGACCCGCCGGTCTACGACGCGATGGTCGCGCAGCGCGACGAGCTCGCGCGCGCGGCGCGCCCGCGGCTCCTCGAGGAGATCCTCCGGCTGCTCCGCGGCGGCGCCGCGCACCGCAGCTTCTGGCTGATGTGGGAGACCGGCGCGCTCGGCGTGTTGCTGCCGCAAGTCGCCATGCACCTCGACGACGGATCGCCGGACTCGCGGCGCCTCTGGGGTCGGCTCGACGCGATCGACACGCTGCGGCGCGCGGGCTCGCTGCCGACCGACGCGGTGCTCTTCTCGGCGCTGCTGCTCGGCCCGATCGAGGAAGCGGTCGATGGCGTGCCCGACGCGACGCGCGCCTACGAGGCCTTGATGCAGGACGTGGTCGAGACCCTCGCGGTCCCGCGCCGGCTCAAGGAGCGCGTGCGCACGCTGGTGCAGGCGCAGCGCCGGATGCGCGCCGGCAAGATGGGCGCGCTGCCGCGGCGCGAGTACTTCGACGAGGCGTCCACGCTCCTCAGCCTCGAGAGCCACGCGCGCGGCGAGCGGATCCCCGACTGGCTCGGCGAGGAGACCGACGACGACACCGCGCCGCGCCCTCGGACGCGCCGCCGTCGGCGCCGTCGTCGCGCGCCCGAGTGATCCGATCCGGGCGCGGGCTCGTAGGACCTGCATACCCGCCGTGCCCGACTCGCCCACACGCATGTTCCGACGCCAGCACCGCGAGCTGCAGAAGCTCGCGCACGAGCTGTCCAAGGCCGCGATGACGACGCACTACGACGCGGAGCGGATCCTCGTCAGCCTGCGTCGCTTCATCGGCAAGCTGCGCGTCCACGCGGCGATGGAGACCGAGGCGCTCTACCCGACGCTGCTGCACCACGAAGACGGATCCGTGCGCCAGCGCGCCGAGTCCCTGCACCAGGAGCTCGGGCCGCTCTACGGCCTGATGGAGGAGTTCGTCGCGCGGTGGAGCTCGGCCGAGGAGATCGACGCGCGCCGGATCCGCTTCCGCATCGAGCTCGCGCGCGTCCTCGGCAAGCTCGCCTGGCGGATGATGAAAGAGAACCGCGAGCTCTACCCGATGGCCGACGCCGAGATCCGGCGCGCCGACTCGACCTTCGCCTGAGCGGTTGGCGATGGGTTAAGCTCCCCGCCGCTCGTGAAGTCGATCCTGATCGTCGAGGACAACCCGCTCATCGTCGAGCTCATCGCTCAGATGCTCTCCGATGACTACGAGGTCTCGTCTGCGCCCAACGGGGAGGCGGGCGTCGCGGCCGCGCGCGAGCGCCGGCCCGACCTGATCCTCATGGACTTGATGATGCCCGTGATGGACGGCTGGGAGGCGATCCGCGCCCTGCGCTCCGTGTGGGCCACCTGCCGGATCCCGATCATCGCGGTCAGCGCGACGACGGACCTCAAAGAGCGCCGGCGCGCCGACCAGGCGGGCGCCGACGCGCACCTCGGCAAGCCGATCGACGAGGACGAGCTGCGCGCCACGATCGCCCGCTACCTCTAGCGACTCGTCGCTACTTGATCTTCGGCTTCAGGCCGACCTTGCCGTCCTTCACGACGACCTCGAAGTCGATGTTTCGGTTGCCGTGCTTCTCGCGCAGCTTCGACTTCATGCTCTCGACCCGCGACGCGAGCTTGTCGTAGCTCAGCGACCCGCTGACGTTGTTCTGCCGCCGCGCCGCGACGAAGTCGTCGTAGAGGCGCTTCATCGGATCGGCCTTGGGCGGCGGCGGCGGCGCGGCCGGTCGAGGAGGCGGCGCCGCGGCGTTGCGCGCCTGCGGCGGCGGCGGCGGCGGCGGGATTCGACGGGACCCGCTCTCGGGCGTCGGCGGTCGGAAGGACGGCTTCGGCGGCGGCTGCGACTTCGGCCGCCCGAACGTCGCCGTGGCCGGCGCCTTGGCGAACGGGTTGATCGCGTTGGGCGCCGTGTCTTCGCCGTCCAGGGGCGGCAGCGAGTCGGACCCTCCCTTGGGTCCGAGCAGGCCCGAGAAGCTGCTGAGCCCACGCCGCGGGGTGTGCGTCGGCGGACGCTCCGTGCCCTTGTCGAGGGCCGTGAGCACGCTCGAGATCTCGTCGTCGGCGAACAGCGAGTCGGGATCGAAGCTCTGGCTCTCGTCGAGCTCGAAGGTCTTCACCTCGGCCGGCTCGTCGGAGGTGCCGACGTTGCGCCGGCGCCGCGCGCGCCGGACGTCGCGCTCGTACGTGCCCTCCTCGATCTGGCGCGCGATGCGCTGCCAGTAGGTGGTGTACGTGTTGTAGCGGGCCTGCAGCGTGTTGAGCTTGAAGCGCGCCGCCGTGTTGCGGGGCTTCTCCTTGTTCAGGACGACGAACGCGCGATCGAGCTCCTTGCGCGGGACGGTCGGCTCGAGGCGCTCGATCCCCTGGAACCACTGCTCGTACAGCGCCTTGAGGCGCTTGAGCTGGATCTCCGTGTCGTGGAGCAAGATGTCGAACTGCTTCAGGTCCATCGGGGCTGCGGCCGAATTCTACTACTTACAGCGGCTCGATTCGCAGGTTGTCGAACCAGAGGTCCGCCTCCCAGTCGTTGAAGGCGAAGTGGTCGTGGCCGCGTCCCTCGAGGGGCTGCGGATCGTCCATGTGCGCGAGCTCGACGTCGTCGGCCCACGAGGTGATCCGGTTCCCCTGACGCTCGATGCGCAAGTGGTAGACGCGGCTCATCTCGACGGGGTGGCGCGGACCGACCGCGCGGTCGTCGCCGTGCTCGTCGAGGCGGGCGATGGCGTTGGTGGAGTTGCTCCAGCCGCCGAAGATGATGACGTAGCTCGTCGCGGTGTAGCTCTCGGACGTCGCCCGCGAGGAGCCGTCGCCGAAGACCTCGACCTTGATGTCGCCGGCGGGGCTCTCGGAGCGCACGTCCATCTCGATGCGCACGTCCCGCGGGAGGCGACGGCGCAGCCACAGCGGGCGGTTGCGCGCGCCGCGCACGTTCAACCAGCCGTCGTGGATCTGGTAGCGCCCGCCGGTGTTGTGCCAGAGGTCCCCGAGCGCCTCGCGCTCGAAGTCGTCCGAGAAGCCGGAGGGGCCGATCGCCGGGTCGCCCTGCGGGGTGCAGCCGGCCACGAGCACGAGCGCCAACAACGAGATCGAGCGTCTCACGCCGCCGAAGATAGCATCGGGCCCCGTCGGGACGAGCCCGTCACCGAGCGGCGCTCGAGATCGCGCTCGCGGCCCCCTGCATCGCCGAGCGCACCGCGCCGGTGAGCGCCTGCCGAGCCAGCCGCTGCTCCTGCGTCTGCCGCGCGCCCGAGCGCGGAGACGTGCCCGTGGCGGCCCCGGTGAGCACGCCGCGCATGTTCCGCCCCGGGTCGTCCATCAGCATGATCGAGACCTCGCAGCGCACCGAGAGCTGCCGCTGCTGGATACGGGGCTCCACGCGGGTGAGCGACCCCTCGAGGCGCAGCTTCGGCAGGTGCCGGCGCGTGATCTCGCGCTCCGCCTCGGGCGGGATCTGCCCATCCTGGAACGAGGCGACGCCGCGCAGGACCAGCAGGTTGCGGCTGACCTCGGACTGCAGGATCTGGTCGAGGCCGTCGTCGCGGAACCGGCTGCGGTTCTCCATCGCGCCGAGGACGACGACGTAGCGCACGGTCGGCCACGCGATCGAGCGCGCGCGCGGGATCACCGCGAACGACGGAAGGCGATCGACGCGACCGCGCCGAGGCGTCGACGGCGTGGTGCTCGGGTGGTTCTGGCTCGCCGCCTCGATCCGGCGGATCGCCGAGGCCGCCTCGCCGCGGACCGCCGTCTGCGAGTCGGACAGCCGCGCCCGCAGCGCCGGCAGGGCGCGCGGATCCTGGAGGCGCCCGAGGCCCGTCGCCGCGGCCGCGCGCACCGCCGGGCTCGGATCGGAGAGCGCCTGGATCAGGGCCGGCGCGACCGACGGGTCGTTGCTGCTCCCGAGCGCGATCGCGGCCCGGGCGCGCGCCCTGAAATCACGGCCCGTGCGCAGCACCCGCAGCACCGTGGAGTGGTCGGTCTGCGCCCACCCCGGCGGCGCGAAGGCGAACGCGCAGGCGAGCGTCGCCACGAGGGCGAGCAGCCACGATGCGAACGAACGGCGGCGTACGACCGAGGGCACGAGCGGGGGTCCGGACCTCTGACTGTACAAGGGCTCCGGGTGTTCAGGTCAAACGCGACTTCGCAGTCACTCGATTTCCCGAGACATTTCGCGGCTCGGGATCAAGGCGCGCGAGTGACCGTCGCGGAACCCGCGGTCGCGGACGCGTCCCCCAGCACCTCGAAGGTCCCCTCGGGCACGCCGCGCTCGATCAGCGCGCGGCTGAGCGCGTCCTGCCGAGGCGCCTCCGACGCGCGGACCGTGATGGTCCACCGCGATCCCCACCGCGCGATGAGGTGCAGCGCGAGCTGGTCGACCGAGGGCAGCGAGATCGCCCGGATCGAGCCGTCGTCGGAGAAGCGGAGGATCCCCCGCAGCGGCGGCGGGTCGCCCGGGCCGGCCGCGATCCAGCGCGCGCGGCCGCCCGTGTCGGGGCAGCCGTCGCCGTCGTCGACGCCGTTGATCGTCTCGGGTCGATCGGGGCACGTGTCGCTCGCGTCCGGCACGCCGTCGCGGTCGTCGTCGATCTCCGGGCAGCCGTCGGCGTCGTCGTGCCCGTCGCGGTCCTCGGGGACCCGCGGGCAGGCGTCGTCGGCGTCGAGGATGCCGTCCCCGTCGTCGTCCGGATCCGGGCAGCCGTCCTCGTCCTGGAAGCCGTCCGCGTCCTCGGGCTCGGCCCGGCACGCGTCGTCGGCGTCGAGGACGCCGTCCCCGTCGTCGTCGGGATCCGGGCAGCCGTCCTCGTCCTCGTGGCCGTCGACGTCCTCGGCGTCGTCGGGGCAGGCGTCGTCGTCGTCGTCGACGCCGTCGTCGTCGCGATCGCGCTCGGGGTCGGTGCAGCCGTCCTCGTCCTCGTCGTGATCGAAGTCGGCCGCGATCAGCGGGCAGCGATCGTCGTCGTCGGGGACCAGGTCACCGTCGTTGTCGAGGTCGGGGCAGCCGTCGTCGTCCTCGAAGCCGTCCAGATCCTCGGGCATGCGCTCGCACTGATCGACCGAGTCGACGAACCCGTCCCCGTCGAGGTCGTGGGTGCGCGGCGCGAACTCGAGGCCGAACATCCCGCGGAACCCGGGCGTCCCCACGCCGCCGCTGAACCCGGTCCCCACCATCCACGTGAGGGCCACGTCGCCGTCGGCCCAGCGCGCGCCGAGGTCGCCCTCGACCGCGGTCGAGGCGGCCAGGAACGCCTCCTGGTCCACCGACGACACGACGCGCACCTCGAGGATCGCGCCGAGGTTCGGGATGATGAAGGTGGGCGACTGGACGGCCGCGCCGAAGAAGATCTCGTTGGCGAACTGCACCCCGAGGAGGCGCGGCTCGGCGAAGCGGTGGCGGTAGCCGACCTCGGCCGCGACGCCGAAGTCGAGGAAGCGGAACTCCCCGATCACGCGCCCCTCGAGCTGCGGGCTGCCCTCCCCCGCGAGCTGCTGCTCGAGCCCCCAGGGGAGCGTCATCCCGACCTGCACGGCGAGGCCCTCGCCTTCGGTGCGCTCGTGATCGGGCGTGGCGCCCTCGCCGAGGATCCGCACGCGCGCGCCGAGGAAGGCGTCGCGCACCGCGGACGCCGAGATCGCCGGGCCCGCGTCGAGCGGCTCCGGGTCGACCTCCTGCCAGAGCACCACCGGCGCGTGGAAGCTGACCGCGATGCGGTCGAGGATGCCGAGCTGCAAGGCGAGCTCGCCGCTCATGCGGTGGCGCACGATCGGGACGAGCGTGTCGGTGTCGAGCCGTCGAAGCGTGAGCGTCTCGGACGAGTACCCCGTCCACAGCGAGGCGTCGAAGGCCCACTCGCCGGGCGTCCGCGTCCCCGGGATGCCGAGGTAGCCGTTGCGATCGGCGGTGGGCCGGAAGCGCTCGATGTCCAGGCTGCGGCCCTGGGCCTCGGCCGACGTCGGCGCGAGCACGGCGAGCAGCAGGATCGCGGCGAAGATGCGCATGAGGCGCGAGCATACCGCGGGTTCGCGGTATCATCGCGTTCATGGGGGCGCGCTCACGGATCCTGCTGGCCAGCATCGTTCTCTTCGGGTGTGGGGGCAGCCCTCCCCCAGCCGAGCACGGCGAGGCGCCCCCGCCGGACGACACGGAGGCCTCCGCGGCGCGCGTCGAGGAGCCCCCCGCGGCCGGCTCGCCGATGTGGCTGGGCGAGCTCACCGAGCAAGGGATGTTGACCTACGAGGTCACCCCCGCGGGCGCCGAGGCGCCGGTCGAGGTGCGGATGCTCGTGCAGCAGCGCGTGATCCGCGGCGAGAGCGTGGCGGTCCGGCTCGTCCCGATCGGGACGCCGCTCGGCGAGGAGCCGATCTTCCCGCAGTGGCTGATCGGCACCCCCGACGGGATGAGCGGCCTCGACGAGACGGCGTCGTTCACCACCCCCGGGTTCGTCCCGATCGACGAGTCGGGGCGCATGCGCACGGAGGCCGCGAGCGGTCAGCTCTGGCGCGTGGAGGCGCGCTGGATCCGCGCCGGTGAGGCCGCGTCGGGCACCGAGGCCGCCGTCGGCTGGACGCTCGCCGAGCGCGTCGGCGCGATCCGCGAGCCGGTCCGAGCCGACGACTGCGTGCGGCTCGAGCGCTCCGACGAGGGCGCGACCAGCGTGATCCTCGCCTGCGCCGGCGTGGGCGTGGTGGAGCGGCGCGACGCCGCGGGCGACGGCGTCGAGTCGCTCTGGCGCCTGACCGCCGTCGGCGAGCGCCCGCAGGAGCCGCAGGAGCTCGAATGACGGGGCCTCGATGCCGCGTGTCCTGATCGTCGACGACGAAGAGAACATCCGCCTCGTGCTGCGGACCATGCTGCGCAAGCACGGCTACGAGGTCGACGTGGCGTCGAGCGCGGAGGACGCGCTCGAGGCGATGGAGGGCTTCTCGCCCGACTACGTGATCGCCGACGTGCGGATGGGCGGGATGAGCGGCATCGAGCTCACGAGCGCGCTCGCGGAGCGCGAGAACGGCCCCACCGTGATCGTGATGAGCGCGTACGGGTCGGTCGACCTCGCGCTCGAGGCGATGAAGGCGGGCGCCTACGACTACGTGAGCAAGCCCTTCAAGCAGGACGAGGTGCTGCTCGCGCTGCGCAAGGCCGAGGAGCGCGAGGCGCTCAAGCGCGAGAACCGGGCGCTCAAGCAAGAGCTCGCGGAGCACGCGCGCTTCGCCGGGATGATCGGGCGCAGCGAGGCGATGCGCCTGCTCTTCCGCACGATCCAGAAGGCCGCCGCGTTCTCGACGACGGTGCTCATCCAGGGCGAGAGCGGCGTCGGCAAGGAGCTCGTCGCCCGCGCGCTCCACCACCAGGGCCCGCGCGCGTCCAAGCCCTTCGTGGCGGTGAACTGCGGGGCGATCCCCGAGTCGCTGATCGAGTCGGAGCTGTTCGGTCACAAGCGGGGCGCGTTCACCGACGCGTCGAGCGACAAGCCGGGGCTCTTCGAGGAGGCGAGCGGCGGCACCCTCTTCCTCGACGAGGTCGGCGAGCTGCCTCCAGGAACGCAAGTGAAGTTGCTCCGCGTCCTGCAGGAGGGCTCGCTCCGGCGCCTCGGCGAGAACCGGGACCGCGAGGTCGACGTCCGCGTCGTCGCGGCGACGGTGCGCGTGCTGAAGGACGAGGTGGACGAGGGGCGCTTCCGCGAGGACCTCTACTACCGCCTCAACGTCCTGCCGCTGCACGTGCCGCCCTTGCGCCAGCGCAAGGAGGACCTCCCGCTGCTCGTCGACCACTTCCTCGAGCGCACCAACCAGCGCCTCGGCACGTCCGTCCGCGGGATGGACGCGAAGGGTCACAAGCTCATGCTCGCCTACCACTGGCCGGGCAACGTCCGCGAGCTCGAGAACGTCCTCGAGCGCGCGATCGTCCTGGCCGAGGGCGACCAGCTCACCGAGGCGGATCTCCCCGAGCGCCTGCGCGAGCCCGACCCGGTGCAGGCCGTGCTCACCACCGGCGAGCTCTCGATCAAGAAGACCCAGCGCTACATCGAGGAGACGCTCATCCGGAAGGCCCTCGAGGAGACCGGCGGCAACCGGACCCGAGCCAGCAAGCTCCTCGAGATCAGCCACCGCGCGCTGCTCTACAAGATCAAGGACTACGGGATCAGCTGAGCCTCGCCACCCCGGAGTCGGGGCGTGGCGCGCCGCAGGCGGGGCACGCGCCGATCTCGGCCGGGAACGGCGCGCCGCAGTGCGCGCACGCGACACCGCCGAGCTCGGGGTCGTCGTCGAGCCGCCGGAGCTCGGGGTACAAGCGCTCGAGCTCGTAGCTCGACATCCGATCGTCCTCGGCCGCGGGAGACCAGATGATCTCGAACGCCACGAGCTGCTCGGGCGCGAGCGCGTCGATCGCGCGCAGCACCGACGGCAGCGCCTCCCGCGACGGGGCCTCCCTCAGCCGAGGCAGCGCGATGGTCGAGCCGATCACGGCGCTGACGACCACGAGCCCGCGGCCCTCATCCGCCCTCGCCCTCATCGCGGGGCCGTCCTGGGTCTCCTTCTGCCGGACGAGCTCGTGCTCGAAGCGCGCGCGCAGGTCGATGGTCCGCTTCGAGAACGCCGCCTCGGCCCCGTCGGGGGTCGCGCGCTCGGTCTGCCACGCGGCGTAGCGCGCCGACGCCACGTGCTCCCGCAGGTGGCCGAGCGTCTCGGCCGCGCCGAGCTTCATGCCCTGCGCGGTGGTGAAGTCGTGCTTGGCAGCGAGCTCCTTCAGCCGTGCCTGCAGCGGGGCCCGAGCCCCCCAATCGAAGGCCACCGTGATCTGCCGCACCTCGCAGCTCCCCAGCCCCGCCGTCGGCGCCGTGTGGGGCGGCGGCACCGCCTCCGTCCGCGACCGCCGCCAGGCCTTCGCGACGAGGAAGATCAGCAGCACGGCCGCGCCCCCGAGCACGTAGCGCAGCGGACCGAGGGGCGGCCCCGGCGTGACCGACGAGCGCACGACGCGGGCGCGCGGCGCAGCCCCGGGCCCCTGGGTGGGATCTCGAAAGCGGCCCGCGAGGGCCGACGACGAGTCGCCGCCCGGCACCGGGAACGGCGGCGTGAGGTCCTCGGGCGCGCGCACCGGCTCGGGCGCGGACGACGTCGACGGCGAGCTCGACGAGGAGGGCGAGGGCGGCGGGGGGCGGACGTCGCTCCGACGGCGTCGCGAGAAGCCGAAGTCGCTCGAGGACGATGAAGACCGCGACGAGGACCGCGACGACGACGACGAGGACCGCGAGGACGAAGACGACGAGGAGCGGCCGAACCCGCGCGAGCCCCCGAAGCTCCCGCCCGTGGGCTGCGCGGCGCCGGGAGCCGCCCACGCGAGGCAGAGCATCAGGGCGAGGGCGAGCGCGCGGTACACCCCGCGAAGCGTCGGCAACCCATGCGATGATGGCAAGCGCGATGCGCGCTCACCTCATCGACCTCGCGATCGCGCTCGCCGTCGGCGGCGTGGTCGTGGTGGCCCTCGAGCTCGCGTCACGACCGCCCGCGCTCCCCATCGCGAGCCCCGAGCAGGTGCGTCACGCCTTCGACGAGGAGGTGCGGCTCGCGCGCGAGCTCGGCTTCGAGGACGCCGCCCCCCGCGAGATCCCGGGGGGCTCCGCGCCATGGACCGAGGACGTCCCGGTCGAGGCGGACGACTGCCTCGCGGTCGTCGTGGCCAGCGACGTCGAGCACCCCGTCGAGCTGAGCCTCGAGGCGAGCGGCGGCGGCGTGCGCGGCGCGCGGGACACACGAGACGCGGTCCAGCACGCGCAGCTCTGCGCGACGGTCGCCGGGACCGTGCACGTCGCGGTCGAAGCCGCGCCACGGCCGAGCCTCCACGTGGCCATCCTGCGCGCGGACGTCCTCTCGATCGGAGGCGAGGTGCGCTTGAACCGCCCGGCGACCCGCCACGGCTGGTCCGCCGAGCAGCGGGCTGGTCACGAGCGCGCCCTGGCTCGCGCGCGCGCCGACGCGCGAGGCGGCGACCCGCAACACGATGTGCGGGTCTCCCGCGGGAGCGGCGTCCCCCTCTTGCCTCGGACCGAGGCGAGCTGCGTCGCCGCGCAGGCGCTCGGCGTCACGCACGTCGAGGGCGAGCCGTGCCCGGACGTCCCCGCGGACGCGACCCCTCGCCACGTCACGCGGCTGCAAGGCGTCGGGCTCCGCGTCCTCGCCATCCTCGATCCCGAGGGCCTCGGCCACGCCGCCGACGTGGAGCTCTTGCGGCTGCGCGTGCACGACATGATGCCCGCGCTCGCGGTCGTCGGGCTCCCCCTCGACGGTCGCCAGAGCCCGCGGGTGCGATCGGTCCTCGCCCCCGGGGACGACGCCGTCTACTCGGTGCCGTTGACGACCCACGAGATGACGGCCATCGCGGTCCAGAGCCACGACGTGGAGGACTGGGCGGTCCGCGTGAGCGTCCTCGGAGATCCCCTCGAGGGACCGCTCCGGGGCGCCGTGACCGCCGATGCGCCCTCCACCCCGTCCGAGCGGTGCTCCGAAGGAGACGGCGCCAGCTGCGGCCTCGTCGCGTGGGAGGCGCACCGGGTGGCCACCGAGCCGATTCCCGAGGAGGTGACTCGCCTCTATGCGCGTGGATGCGACCTCGGAGACGGCCGGAGCTGCTCTGCGCTGGGGATCCTCGCGGGCCGCTCGGTCCCCCTCTTCGCGCGCGGGTGCTTCGCGGGGTACGCCACCGCGTGCTGGAGCGCGATCCACCACGCGCGACCGGCCTCGGCCGAGTGGCGAATCGAGGAGGAGTCGTGGGTCCCCCTCCGCCTCGTGACGCCGCCCCCCGACGACCGTCGCGTCCGCCGCGTCGGCGACACCCTGCCCACGGAGTGCGGCCTCGCGACGTACGCGGGCTTCGCCGCGCAGATCGTCTGCGGCGACGTGACGGTCTACCGAGCCCCCGAGGTCGAGTCGCCGTTCGCGAGGTTGGAGGGCGCCGGCGCGCAGCTCTTCGGGGACCTGCCCCGCAGCGGGGTGACGCCGGGCTCGATCGCGGAGCGCAGCTTCAGCCCACTCCGCGGCCTCACCTATGTCGTGCCGCGCGCCGCGCTCGGCGACGAGGCGACCCCATCGCCGGGCGATGACGCGACGACGGCCTCCGAGGACGGCGTCCTCTTCAGCTTCGACCCCCGAGACCGCGCGCGAACGCTCTGGATGGATCAGGCGACGCACCGCGCCGTGCTCTGGCTCGGCGATCTCCCCGCCGCCGAGCTGACCGCCCGCGAAGAGGGCTGAGAGGTTGGTTGGCTCAGCAGCCGCCGGAGCAGAGCCCCGAGGTCGCGCCCGTCGTGACGACGTTGCCGTAGTACGTCATCTCGCCGTCGGACGGGCCGCGGCCCGTCGCCCAGCCGCCGCAGCTCAGGCCGTAGCGACCCACGCAGCCGAGATCACACTGCCGGTGGCACCAGAACCCGCCGCCGCTCGCGACGCAGGCGTCGTAGCAGTCGTCGTGGACGCGGCACCCGTCGTGGGTGATGCACGTCAGCGTCTCGAAGGTGCACGACTGATGGCGGCACGTCCCCGCATCCTCGACGCAGACCGTCGTCGGCGTCCCGGGCGTGCAGGTGTCGGGGCAGCCCGAGCCGCAGGCGCCGCGGCACGTCGCGTGGTTGCCGAGGCCCGGATCGATCGGCGGCCCCGGCGCCTCGCACGCGAGGTCCGCGCCGACCTCGAAGGCGTTCTCCACGAGCAGGTCCTCGGCGGTCTGCATGCCGTCGCACTGCTCGTCGAGGAAGAGGTCGTAGACCGCGGGCGGCAGCGGGCCCATCAACGCGAGGACGCCGTCGAACGTCGCGGTGACGTGGACGGCGCTGCCCGCGAAGGGATCGGCGCCGTGCGGCACGACGTAGACGTCCGCGCCCGCGGCGCCGTCGCACTCGAGGTCGGCGAGCCCCGACACGCACACCGACTCGGTGATCGCGAACGCGGTGACGGGGTCGTCGGCGCCGTCGCAAGCCGTGGGATAGACGTCGTTGGCCGAGGCCGTCGCCGGGACGAGGAGCGCGAGCGCGATGGCGACGCGCCTCATGGCGCCCCCCGACCGCAGAGCACCGCGCGGTAGGCGAGCGGGAGCGCCGTGTCCCCGCCGATCGAGCGCTCGTCCCGAGCGCCGATCCAGAGGACGTACGACGTGCTCGGCGCGACCGGCACGGCGGCGAGCTCGGGGCTGTCGCCGATCTCCACCCCGGTCCCGAGCAGCTCGCGCCCGTCCGCCGAGAGCAGCATCACGTCGAGGTTCACGTCCGCCGAGGCGTGCTCGAGGCGGACGCGCAGCTCGGTGACCCCGGGGCCCGTCGTGATCTCGAACGCGTCGCGGTCGAGGTAGCTGTCGGCCGTGTTCGGCGGCGTCCCCGACACCCCCTCGAGGACCCGCGCGGCGTCGCGCGCGATCTCGAGGCCGGTCGGCTCCGCGCTGCCCCGGCCGAGCTCGACCTGCGGGAACGACGCCCACCGCACCTGGATCGCGTCGTTGGCGCCCAGCACCGGCTCGCGCTCGAGGTGGTCCGCGGCCGCGTCCGACGCGCAGGTCCCGAGGTCGCCCGTGCGGAGCGTGACCGTGTAGGGGATCGGTGAGCTCGGCCCCGGCGCCTCCGAGGCGACGTGCACGAAGTAGCTGCCCGCGGGGACCTCGATCGGGTGCGTCAGCGCCGCGCTCGTGGAGCTCATCCCCCACCAGGCGAGGAGCGCGCGGTCCGAGCTCCTGTGAATCGCCACCGCCCACGTGCCGCCGCGGCCCTCGTGCCGGAGGTCGGCCTGGAGCCACGTCGGCTCGGTCACCTCGAGCGCGTAGCCGTCCGAGTCGGCCCACGTCTCGTTGCCGTCCCGCGCGTCCGCCGTGCCCTCGAAGAGCGCCGTCTGCCCGGCGGCGAGCCGGACCTCCGTGGGCGTGGCCGTCCCGGAGAAGAACGGATCGTTGTCGGCCGTCGCGCGCTCCGCGAAGCGGAAGTCGACCGCGATCGGGTCGTCGACGTCGCCCGTCGAGGTGCGCCCCGCCGTACACCCGAGGAGGGTGCTCACGAGGAGGAGCGCGGTGATCCGAGACACGACGCGGATCAGCCTACACCCAGAGACGACCCCAGATCACGCCTCCACGTCGGGTCGGGCCGCCGCGCGTCCTTGGGCGTCGAGGGCCCGCGCGATCGCGCGGCTCAGGTCGTCGACCGAGTACGGCTTGGGGAGCACGGCGTCGACGTCACCGAGGCTCGGCGGCGGCCCCTCGTCGATCACGCCGCTCGTGAGGATGGTGCGGAGGTCGGGGTAGCGCTCGCGCACCCACCGCACGAGCTCGGTCCCCGCGGAATGGGGGAGGACGAGATCCGTGATCAGGAGGTCCGGCAGGGGCTCGCCGCTCGCCTCGAGCCACTCCCGCGCCTCGAGCCCCGACGCCACCGCGTGCGCCTCGTGACCGAGCATCTCGAGCACCCGCACGAGCGGGTCGGCGATCCCCTGATCGTCCTCCACCAACAGGATCCGCGCGCGCCCCTCGAAGGCGAGCGCCCGGGTCGGGACGACGGGCACCTCGTCGGCGCTCTCCGCGACGTCGAGGAGGATTTCGAAGCGCGTCCCCTCGCCAACGGTCGAGTCGACGGTGATGGTGCCCCCGAGCTGAGAGACCGTGCCGTGGACGGTCGCCAGCCCGAGCCCGCTCCCTCGGTCCGAGCGGGTGGTGAAGTACGGCTCGAAGATCCGCGGCAGCACGTCGCTCGGGATCCCGACCCCGGTGTCCTCGACCGAGAGGCGCACGAGCCGCCGCCCCGCCTCGGTCACGTTCCGCGCGCGGATCGAGAGCTTCCCCCCGCGCGGCATCGCGTGGCGGGCGTTGACCACGAGGTTCGTGAGGATGCGCTGGACCTGCACCGGGGCCGCGCGGATCGGGTCGAGGTCCGGAGGCACGTCGACCTCCAAATCGATCTCGTCCCCGAGCAAGCGGTCGAGCAGCGACTGCAGCATCAGGAGCGTCCCGCGGAGATCGAGGTGGAGCGGGAGGACGAGCTCGCGGCCACCGAACGCGAGGAGCTGCCGGATCAGGTCGGCGCCGCGCGCCGCGACGTCGGCGATCTCTCGGACGTGCTCGTGCTCGGCGGAGTCCTCGGGGAGCGCGCGCTCGAGCAGCGCCGCGCGCCCCATCGTGACCGTGAGGAGGTTGTTGAAGTCGTGGGCGATCGACGTCGCGAGCTCCCCGAGCATCACCAACCGATCCCGCGGCTCCGTCCCCTCGCGCGACTCGGTGGCGACGCGCTCTGCGATCGCCTCGCGCGACACCACGCCGACGATCTGCTGATCGCGCTCGACCGCGACGAAGTGCTGCTCCGTCTCTTCGATGCGCGTGAGCACCTCCTGCGCGGAGGTCCCGAAGGGCACGGCGGTCGTCGGCTGCAGGGGCAGATCGTCGAGGCGGCGCGTGGGCTGCTGACCCACGGCGGCCTTGGGGAGGAGCAGGTAGCGCCCGTCCGACGACTCGACCACGACGGGCTGCCCGCGCTCGAGGGTCGGGATCGCGCTCGAGAGCAGCGCGTGCTCCCGGTAGACCTCCACCGGACGCGCGAGCTCGCCGACCGAGGCGGCCATCAGACCTCGACCGCCAGGCTCACCGTGACCTCGCCGTCCACGGTGACCTGAAGGCACGCGGTCTCGTCCATGAGGGCGGCGCCGTTCTCCACGAGCAGCGCCACGAGCCGCTCCTGGCCGAGCATCCGCGTCCGCGAGCGCAGCACGATCGCCGCCTCGACCACGGGGTGCTCGATCGTGACCAGCTCGTAGAGGCCGGGCAGCAGGCGCTCCATCGACTCGAACAGCGCCTTGGGCCCGATCGACGCGCGCCGGCCCACGAGGAGCCCGTCGCCGACGGGGGGCAACTGGAATTGCCGGAAGCCCAGCATGACGCGGACCTGCTTACCGGGGGCAGCGGGGTCGGACATGGCCGGCAGCATACCGCGACGAAGGAACGCGTGCTGTCGAGAAGCCGAGCTCGATCAGGCGGGCTTCTCGAAACGGATCAGGACGGCGCCGCCATCCACCGTCGCTCCCTCGCTCACCAGGACCTCGGCCACGACGCCGGCGAGGGGCGCGCGCAGCTCGTTCTCCATCTTCATCGCCTCGATGACGACGGCGGGATCGTCGAGCTCGACGGACTGCCCCTTGGAGACCAGCACCTTGACGACGCGGCCCGGCATGGGCGCGCGGATCTCCGTCGCCCCGCTGCCGAGCGAGCCGCCCGAGCCGCTCTTCCGGGCGCGCATCCGGTCGGAGAGGATCTCCGCGATCGCGCGGGCCTCGCCGGCCGCGAGCTGCATCGCCTCGGGCTTGCCCCCCGTGGCGACGTCGAACATCCGGCCGTCGATGCGCAGGCTCAGGCCGCCGGGGACGCGGACGACGTCTACGTCCTGGGCCTTGCCGTCGAGGGAGACGGAGACGCGTCCGTCGGGCGCCACCACGACGTCCACGTCGCGCGCCTCACCGTCGATCGTCACGCGGTACTTCATCGCGCGGGAAGCTAGCATGCGGGAGGCGTGTATGAAGACCGTGGACGATAGGCCCCCAGCGAAGCCCGAGACTCGCGTGGAGAAGAAGCCCCGCGAGCCCAAGACATCGCGTCTCAAGGCGTGGGCCACGCATCGTCACGACCCGCTGACGAGCCTGCTCCTGACCATCCCGGTCTTCCTCGTCTACCACCTCGGCATCCTCCTCATCGAGATGCGCAACGGGGTGGACCTGGTCAGCGGGCTCACCTTCGAGCTGCTGCACCGGAGCCTGCTCGGCTACGTCGGGCTCACGTTGGGCTACGCCGCCGCGATCGCGGTCACCGTCTGGATCCTCCGCAAGAAGGGCAAGATCAAGCCCGCGGAGTGGCTGCCCGTGCTCGGCGAGAGCGTCGTGCTCGCCGTGATCATGAGCTTCACGATCGGCTGGGCGACCTCGCACCTGTTCCCGGGGCAGACCGGCCCGACGCCGATGGGTCCGCTCACGAAGCTCGTGATGGCGGCGGGCGCGGGCTTCCACGAGGAGCTCGTGTTCCGCGTGATCCTGTTCGGCGGCGGCACCTGGGTGCTGCAGAAGGCAATGCGCGAGAAGTCGGCGCTCAAGCCCGCGCTCGTCATGGCGCTGTTCTCGTCGATCGTGTTCAGCGCGATCCACTACGTCGGCCCGTTCGGCGACACCTTCCGGGTCGAGAGCTTCGTCTTCCGGATGCTCGCCGGCCTGTTCCTGGCCGGGGTGTACCGCTGGCGAGGCTTCGCCGTCGCGGTCTACACCCACGCGATCTACGACCTGATCGTGTTCTTCCTGTAGCAGGCTGCTGACAAGCAGCCTGCTTCCGTGCCGCGCGCGAAGCGCGCATGCCCGTGCCCGTGCCCGTGCCCGGACCGTTCCCGTCAACCGTTCCCGAAGATGGCGCGTGATCTCGGGCACGGGGAACGCTCACGGGTCACGGGCGGGCACGGGCAAGGGCACGGGCAAGGGCACGGGCAAGGGCACGGAGCAGGCTCCGAAACGGTCCCTTCGGGCCCATTTCAGCAGCCTGTAGTCCCTCAGCCCTCGAGCGCGGCGAGCCAGCTCGGGAGCCAGGCGATGGCGTCTTCGTCGGGGGCGGGGTGGTCGGTGGCGTCGAGGAGCAGCGCCTCGCCCACCGGCTTCGCGCCGCAGGCCTCGAGGATCTCGATCCACTTCTTCGGGCCACCGCAGAAGGTGTCCTTGTAGTTGCGGTCGCCCATGCCCACGAGGCCGTACCGGAGGTGGCCGAGGTCGGGCTTGGCGGCGACGAGCTCGTCGTAGAGGCCCTCGACGTTCTGGGGCACGTCGCCGAGGCCCGTGGTGGAGCTCACGACGAGGAGCGTCTCGCAGGCGTCGAGCCCGGCCTCGTCGAGGCCACCTTCGCTGACCACCTCGACCTCGTGGCCGAGGGCCTCGAGCTCGTCCTTCACGAGGTCGCCGACCATCTCGGCGTTGCCCATCTCCGAGCCGACGATCATCCGGATCTGCATCGCGCGCGGACGGTAGTGCCCACGGCCCGGGAACGCTCGTGCGCACCATCACGGCGTGCTATCGGCACCGGATGAGCGACTGGAAACGAAGCCCCGAGGAGACCCTGGCCGCCGAGGCGCACATCAAGGCGCTGCTCGAGTACATCGGCGACGACCCCAACCGCGAGGGCCTCCGCGAGACCCCGGAGCGAGTCGTTCGCGCCTTCGCCGAGCACTTCGCCGGCTACACCGACGACCCGAAGGAGCACCTCGCGACGACGTTCGGCGAGGTCAACGGGTACGACGAGCTGGTCCTCGTCACCGACATCCAGCTGCACAGCCACTGCGAGCACCACATGGTGCCGTTCGTCGGCAAGGCGCACGTGGCCTACATCCCGGGCGGCCGCGTGGTCGGCTTGAGCAAGCTCGCCCGCGTCGTCGACGTCTTCGCGCGCCGTCTACAGGTGCAAGAGAAGCTGACGGCTCAGATCGCCGACACGATCAACGAGGAGCTGCAGCCGCAGGGCGTGGCGGTGATCATCCAGGCCCAGCACTTCTGCATGTGTTACCGCGGCGTCCGCAAGCCGGGCTCGTGGACCACGACCTCGAAGCTGCACGGCGTGTTCCTCCGCGACGCGGCCGCGCGCATGGAGCTGTTCACGCTCATCGGCATGAAGCCCGAGATCAATTGATCCGGGCCCGGCCCGCTACTCGCCGGCGGCGAGGAGGTCGGCCATCGACGTGATCTTCACGCGGGGCGTCGGCTCGGTGGCCGCGCCGCGCTCGCGCTCGTCGATCTTGCCCCAGCCGGCGTAGTCGACGACGCGCACGCCGCGCTCTCGGAGCAGCGCGGCGAGGCCGTCGCCGCCCGCGCGGCCGCCGTCCTCGAGCTCGTCGTAGACCTTCGCGGCCACGTCGCCGCTGTCGCCGCGGTTGGTCGCGATCACGCCGCTCGGGCCGCGCTTGGCCCAGCCCACCGCGTACAGGCGGTCGGCGATCTTCCCGGCGTCGTTCTCGAAGCAGGTGCCCCACGTCGCGACGGGGACACCCTCGAGCGGCTTCGCGAGGTAGCCGATCGCGGTGACCACCGTGCCGACCTCGATCACGTAGGTCTCGCCGGTCTCCTTCAGGCGGCCGTCGACGAGCTCGGTGACGGCGACCTCGAGGCCCGTGACGTGATCCTCGCCGAGGATGCGCACGGGCGCCGCGAAGAAGCGCATGTGCAGGCGCTGCGGCTTGTCGTCGGGGCGATCGAGCGAGTAGCTCCGCAGCGTCTCGACGATCTTCTCCATCTTCTTCTGCTGCTTCGGATCGTCGATGTGCACCTCGTCGGGCACCTGGGCCGGATCGACGATCGCCACCGTCCGCGTCATCTCACCGAGCTCGCGCAGCTCGGCGGTGGTGAAGCTCGCCTGCGCGGGGCCGCGGCGACCGAGCATGTAGATGTCGGTGTACTCGGACGACTCGATCTTCCGCATCGCGTAGTCGGGGATGTCGGTCTTGACCATCTCGTCCCGCTCGCGGCTCAGCACGCGGACCACGTCGATCGCGACGTTCCCGTTCCCGATGACGGCGATCCCGGGGCCGCGCAGCTCGGGGTCGAGATCGCTGAAGTCGGGGTGCCCGTTGTACCAGCCGCTCAGCTGACGCGAGCCGTATACGCCGGGGAGATTCTCGCCCTCGATGCCGAGGGGCCGGTCCTCGGTGACGCCGACCGCGAGGACCACCGCGTCGTAGCGCTCGAGCAGCTCGGCGACGCTCACGTCCCTGTCGACCTCGACGTTGCCGAAGTAGCGGACGTTGTCGCGCATCGCCGTGCGGTCGAAGACGCGCCAGACGTTCTTCGTGCCCTGGTGATCGGGGGCCACGCCGCTCCGGACGAGCCCGTACGGGGTCGGCAGGCGGTCGATGATGTCGACCCGGACCTCCGGGTCCTTCTTGCAGAGGGCCTCGGCGCAGTAGAAACCCGCGGGGCCGCTCCCCACGATGGCGACGTGTCGCGTCATGGCCGGCCCCCTTAGCGCAAGCGGCTTGCCTGGTCCACGATCCCGTGGAAAATGCGGCTCTCCCGGCCCGGCCGGAATATCCTCGACGCGCTCACGCGATCAACGATGCGAATGACTCGATCCACTGCCTGGCTTTTGCTCTTCGCCGGCCTGTCGGCCCTCGCGGGCTGCAGCACCGGGAACATCCCGAACACCGACGTCGCCGACAACTCCGAGAACCGCGAGGTCCTCGAGTTCGTCGAGCGCTACCGGCACGCCGTCGAGCGGCGCCGCGTGGGCGAGATCCTCACGCTCGTGTCCGAGCGGTTCTTCGACGACAACGGGACCATCCAGACCGAGGACGACAGGGACTACGACCAGCTCCGCGAAGAGCTCGGCCGCTTCGAGGAGCTCCTCGACGTCCGCTACGAGATGCGATACCGGCGGGTGACCTTCCGCTCCGATCGCGTCCTCGTCGACTTCACGTACACGGCGAGCTTCAAGATCGCGACGCCCACCGGGGACCGCTGGGAAACCCGCCTCCGCGACAACCGGATCGAGCTGGTCCGGGAGTCGGGCGAATTCCGCATCATCTCGGGCATCTGACGGTCATTGCTACCGACCCGCCGGCCGGGCTACCATCACGTCACCGAATCGAGGTGAGCGTCGGAGCCCGTGGTGGGCTCTGAGGGGTCACCTGTGCCCAGGGGACGATGGGCGGTCCGTCAGAGAAGAAGCAGCTCGGGAAGATTCTGCTCAGGCAGAAACTGGTGACCCCCGGGGAGCTCGAGGATCTCCTCGAGAAGCAGGCGGCCACGCCCGGCCAGCGCCTGGGCTCGACCGCCGTGGAGACGGGCGCCGTGGACGAGGTCGACATGCTCCGCGCGCTCTCCGAGCAGCACGGCCTCCCCGGCATCGACGTGGCCCAGACGGTCGTCCCGACCGAGAACCTCAAGCTCATCCCGGTCGACATCGCGCGGCAGTACCTGATCCTGCCGTTCTCGGTGAAGGACGAGCACCTGTTCCTGGCGATGGCGGACCCGTCGGACAAGCGGGTCATCGACGAGATCGAGTTCGTCACCGGCCGCAAGGTGTTCCCGTACGTCGCGGTGAGCGGGCCGCTCAAGCGGGTCATCGACGCCGCGTACGTCGAGCTCGAGCAAGGCGCCGAGTTCTACGTCGGCCCGCACGCTCCCGAGGAGTACCTCGCCGAGCTCGGGCTCCGTCCGCCCGAACATCCGCCGCCCGCGCGGCATCCGAAGCACGTGCCGTCGTCGCCGCGCGTCCGTCCCCCGAGCACTCCCGCCATCGCGGTGGTGACGAAGGAGGACTCCGGCCTGCACGACCCGCCCATCCCCGTGGCGCGCAAGGCGCCGCGTCGGCTGCCCACCCTCGACGACGCGTTCGGCTCGAAGGTCGCGCCGCTGCCCACCGGGCCGGACGAGGCGCCGGCCCGCGCGCGCGGCGAGCGCGTCGTGCTCATCGTCGACGACGAGGACGACATCCGACGGATGCTGCGGCGCGTGCTCACTGAGCGGGACATCCGCGTCGTCGAGGCCGCGCGCGGCACCGAGGCGCTGCAGATGGTGCGGGAGAACAACCCGGACGTGATCCTGCTCGACGCCATGCTCCCCGAGATCCACGGCTTCGACATCTGCCGGCGCATCAAGGGCAGCAAGAAGTACGGCCACATCCCGATCATCATGGTCAGCGCCGTCTATCGCGGGTGGCGCTTCGCCGAGGATCTCAAGCAGTCGTACGGCGTCACGGACTTCCTCGAGAAGCCCTTCAAGATCTCGGACGTGGTCAGCGCCGTGGAGCGCGCCCTCGAGGGTCGAGACCCCGAAGAGGAGACCGAGTCGCTCTCCGAGGAGGCGATGGCGTGCCTCTCCGAGGGCATCGGCGCGTATCGCGCGGGGCACCTCGACGAAGCGATTCGGCACCTCGAGCACGGCGTAGGTCTCGATCCGCTCGCCTTCCGGCTACACTACCACCTCGGCCTCCTCTACGGACGCAGGGAGGAGCTGTTCGAAGGCATCCAGTCTCTGGAGACCAGCGTCGACCTCTCGCCCCGTAACTTCTCAGCGCTCAAGAACTTGGCGGTCCTCTACCAGCGCGCCGGCTTCAAGCACAAAGCCGTCGAGATGTGGGAGCGGGCCCTCGCCGTCGCCGACGACGAAGAGATTCGCAAGGGGATCAAAGACCACTTGATGAGCTTGCTCTAACCCCCCGAGCAACGAGGCATCCCCGATGAAGTTCCTCTGCCCCAACTGCAAGGCCAAGTATCAGATCTCCGACGAGAAGATCACGGGGCGGACCCTCAAGATGGACTGCCGGCGCTGCTCGCACGCCATCGTGATCCGGGGAGACAAGGTGGCCGCTTCGGCCGGGCGCGAGACGCGCTCCTCCTCGTCGGCGCTCAAGCAGCAGCGTCCGTCGTACGCGGGCCCCGGGCCGGCGCCGGCGCTCGGCAGCGGGCGCAACTCGCTCGGCGCCGACTTCCGGAGCAACCCGTCGACCAGCGCCCCGTCGCAGCGACCGACCGCCCTCGACCAGTGGCACATCGCGATCAACGACGTCCCCGTCGGGCCGATGAAGCGGGACGAGGTCGCCCGCAAGATCGCGAGCGGCGCCGTCGACAAGGAGTCGCTCTGCTGGCGGGAGGGGCTCGACGACTGGCGCCCCCTCAAGAACGTGCCCGAGCTGTCATCGCTGCTCCGCCGCGCCGGGCCCGCGGCGCCCAAGAAGCAGCCGCCGCTGCCGCCGCCGCCCGCGCGGCCGATGGGCGCGAGCCGCCCCGGGCGTCCTCCCACGGGCCGCCAGCCCGTGAGCCGACCGGCGCCGACCGACGCGAGCCGCCCCGCCGCGCGGGGCAACGTCGTCCCGATCGGGGGTCGCAGCTCGGCCGCCCCGAAGCTCGACGAGCTCTCCGACGACTTCGTCGACGACGAGCCGACGCGGGTCGGCGAGCTCGACTTCGCCAAGCTCGAGGCCGACTCCCGCGCCGCCGCCGAGGAGGAGAGCCGGCGCAAGGAAGAGGACCGCGAGCGCGCGCGGGAGCGCAAGGAGCGCGACCGTCAGGATCGCGAGCGGCGCGAGCGCGACCGTCAGGACCGGGACCGCGAGCGCCAGGATCGGGAGCGCGAGGAGCGCGATCGGCAGGAGCGGGAGCGCCAGGACCGGGAGCGCCGGGACCGCGAGGAGCGGGATCGCGCCGCGGCCTTCGCGTCCGCGCCCGAGGAGGACGAGGAGGCCGTCGTCGCCGCGGTCGGGCTCGCGCCGACCGCCGAGATCGCGCACAGCGACGCGTTCGATCCCTTCGCGTCCGACGGCGGCGCGGTGGCGAGCGCGCCCGCCGCCTTCGCGCCGGCGCCGTCGGCCGTGCCGATGGAGGCGCTCCCCGCGGAGCGCCGCCAGCGCGCGATCCCCATCGGCGCGTGGATCGCGATCGCCGGGGCCGCGAGCTTCGGCGTGGTGCTCGCCATCATGGTGGGGACCCACTTCCTCACGACGCCGCAGCCGATCGCGGCGGTGGAGCCCCCGGTCGTCCGGGAGCCGACCCCGCCCCCGCCCCCCGTGGAGGCGGAGCCGGACCCGACGCTCGTCGAGGAGCCCGTCGCCGAGGAGCCCGTCGCCGAGGACCCGGTCGAGGAGCCCGCGGAGGAGCCGGCCGAGGCACCCGCGACCACGGGATCCGGGACGGGGCGTCGCGGCACGTCGGCGCCGGCCGAAGCGCGCCCGACGACGACGACCAGCGGGCGCAGCGGCGCCACCCTCGACCCGGAGACCCAAGCGCGGCTCGCCCGGTTCGCGGGCTCGGACTCGGACCAGGCGCCGAACCTCAACGTCCCGGGCGCCGGCACCACGCTCCCCGGCGAGGAGCGCGGCAGCTCGACCAGCGCCGAGCTGACGTCGGAGCAGGTCCGCGCGGTGGTCAGCCGCGAGCGCGCCGGCGTCCAGCGCTGCTACGAGACGTTCGCCCGCCAGTCGGGTCAGGCGCCCTCGCTCCGCCTCGACGTCGACGTCACGGTCGGCGCGAGCGGGACGGTCACCCGCGCGGTCACGCGTGGCGCCACCTTCGGCGACGTCAACGACTGCGTCGAGCGCACCGTCCGGCGCTGGCGCTTCCCGCGCACCGGGTCGGTGAGCCAGATCAGCATCCCGTTCGTGTTCACGGGACGCGAGTAGGCTGGCTGACGCTCAGCGCAAGAGGCGCACGAGCAGGTAGACGCCGAAGCCGAGCCCGATGGCGAGGCCGAAGGTCAGCGCCCAGCTCATGCCGCGGCCCTTGGGGCGGCGGGCCGTCACGGCGGCGTGACCACCGGTCGCGTCCGGCGAGACCTCGATCGAGCCCGCCGCGCTCGTGCCCCCCACCTTCTGGAGGGTCGCGGGGCCCGTCTCCTCGCGCGGGTTGGACGCGCGGTCCTTCACCAGCGCGTCGAAGCCCTCCTGCTGGAGCAGCGACTCGTCCCACATCGCGGTCGGCTCGTCCGCAGCCCAGCGCATCCCCTCTTCGGAGTCGCTGGTGTTGCCATCGTCCTCGTCCGCGTCGCTCAAGGGACCCCCGACGCAAAGTCTCGCGCACTCGCCTTCGCGCCGCCAAGTCTTCGGTGTGTACGCTGTGCGGATGCGCGTGCTGGTCACCGGCTTCGGACCCTTCCTCGACAACGCGGTGAACCCCTCGGACGCGCTCGCGCGCGAGCTCGACGGGCGTCGGGTCGAAGGGGTCCGGCTCGTCGCGTGCTCCCCGTTGCCGGTCGTGCACGGCCGCGCCGCCGACAGAGCCCTCGAGGCCGCGCGGCGCCACGGCGCGGACGCCATCGTGGCCTTCGGGCTCGCGGCCGGCACGAAGCGCCCGCGGGTCGAGGGCGTGGGGCGAAACCGCGGCGCGGGGCGGCACGCCGACAACGCAGGCCGGATCGCCGGAGGCCCGGTCGTCCCCGGAGCCCCCGCCACGAGGCGGGCGACGCTGCCCGCCGCGCCCGTGCGCCAGGCGCTCTTCGCGGCTGGGATCTACAGCTTCGCGAGCGACGACGCGGGCGGCTACGTGTGCAACGACCTCTTCTATCGGCTGCTGCACGCCGGCGCGCCGACGCTCTTCGTCCACATCCCCGAGCACCTCGACGTGCGCCGCGCGGCCTCGCCGTTCGCGCGCGGGATCGCTCGAGCGGCGCGCGCGTGGGCTCGCGCCTGACCCCGGCGTGGTAGCTTCGGTCCCGGCATGAACGTCGACGAGCTGTCGCGCCTGACCGCCGAGACCCTCTACCTCGTCCTCTGGGTGAGCGCGCCCGCGCTCGTCGCCGCGATCGTCATCGGCCTGACCGTGTCGGTGCTCTCGGCGACGACCCAGGTGCAGGAGCAGAGCCTGAGCTTCGTGCCCAAGCTCGTCGGCGTCTCCCTCGTGCTCGCGGCCGCGGGCGGCTGGATGGCTGGCCAGCTCGTCGGCTTCACCGATCAGCTCTGGACGGCGATCCCGACCCTGGTGCCGTGATCGAGGAGACGCTCCTCGGCCCCGATCCCACGCGCACCGCCACGGTGCTGCTGCTGGTCCTCGCGCGCACGCTCCCGCTCGCGTTCCTCGCGCCGTGGCTCGGGGTGCGCGGCACGGCGTCGTACGTGCGCGTCTCGGCCGGCGTGGTGCTCGCGCTCGCGCTGCTGCCCCTGGCGCGCCAGAGCGCGATCGACGTGCCGACGACCTGGCTGCCCCTGACCCTCGCGCTGGCCCGCGAGGGGTTCGTCGGCGCGACCTTCGCCGTCGCGGTGAGCGCGCCGCTCTACGCGATGCGGTGGAGCGGGGAGCTGATCGATCGCTGGCGCGGGAGCCGCGCCGACTCGACGGCGCGGGACATGGGCTCGCCGCTCGGCCAGCTCCACCTCGCCGCCGCGGTGGTCCTGTTCGTGGTGCTCGGCGGGCACCGGCTCGCGATCGCGGCGTTCGCCGAGGGCTTCGTCCACGTGCCCGCCGGCGCGGTCGCGGACGCGGCGACGCTGTCGACCTTCGGCCTCGGGGCGGCGCGGATCGTCGCCGACGCGCTCGCCCTGACGGTGGCGTTCCTCGCGCCCGCGGCGGTCGCGTTCGTGGTGGTCGAGCTCGCGCTCGGGATCGCCGGTCGGGTCGCGCCCGCGGTGATCTCCTGGATGGACGCGATGCCCCTGCGCGCCGCGCTCGGGGTGGCCGTCGCGCTCCTGTCGCTGAGCGCCCTGCTGCCCCGGCTGGGGCCGGTCTTCGCGCGCTCGATCGACGCCGCGTCCGACCTGTTGCGCGATCTCTGAGCGAGGCGTGGTAGATCGGGCGCGCATGCCCGACATCGACACCCTCATCGACGCCGAGACCATCGCCCAGCGGGTGAAGGAGCTCGGCGCGCAGATCACGAAGGAGCACGCCGGCGAGGAGCTGGTGCTCGTCCCCGTGCTCAACGGCAGCTTCGTCTTCGCCGCCGATCTCGCGCGCGCGATCGACCTGCCGCTCTCGATCGACTTCTTCGGGTGCCGCAGCTACGAGGGCACGTCCTCGACCGGCGTGGTGCAGACCACGCTCGACCTGAGCCACTCGATCGAGGGCAAGGTCGTGATCGTGGTGGAGGACATCGTCGATACCGGGCTGACGATGGCCTACATGCTCGACAACCTCCGCACGCGGCGGCCGGCGAAGGTCCACCTCGCGTCGCTGCTCAGCAAGCCGGCGCGCCGCAAGATCGAGGTCGACATCGACTACCTCGGCTTCGAGATCGAGGACGTGTTCGTGATCGGGTACGGGCTCGACTTCGACGAGCTCTACCGCAACCTGCCCTACCTCGGCGTGCTGCGGACATGAGCGCCCGCCTCGAGATGCTCGAGAAGCTGGTCGCGACGAGCACCGATCCCTTCCACCACTACGCGAGGGCGATGGAGCTGCGCTCGCTCGACCGGCTCGAGGACGCGCTCGTCGCGTACGCCGACGTCCGCGCGCGCTTCCCGGACTACGTCCCTACCTACCTGATGGCGGCGCAGGTCGCCCAGGAGCTCGACCGCGACGACGACGCCCGCGAGTGGGCGACGGCGGGGGTCGCGAAGGCCGAGGCGGCCGGCGACGGCAAGGCCGCGCACGAGCTCGGGCAGCTGCTGACGCTGCTCGGCTGACGCGGAATCCGCCCGCGGGGCGTGCTACTCAAGGTCCATGCGCGCGACGGCCTGGACGGTGCTCTTCGCTCTCTCGATCCTCGGGTGTGAGGACCCCGTCGCGCCCGACGCCGGGGCCGAGGACGCGGGCGGGACGGACGCGGGCGTCGACGCGGGGCGCGCGTTGCCGGACGCGGGCCCCGTCGAGCTCGTGGAGTGGCCCGCGATGGGCCCGGTCGCGAGCGCGGGCGGCGCGAGCTCGTTCCGCTTCGGGGCGGCCTCGGCGGCCACGCAGATCGAGGACATGAACCCCAACGTCGACTGGTACGTGTGGTCGATGCCGCCGCCCGAGGGCATGGGCCGCGGGATGGAGCCGATCGCCGACGCGGTCCGCGGCTACTCGCTGGCCACCGAGGACGTCGGGGTCGTCACGGACATGAACCTCGACTCGTACCGCTTCAGCATCGAGTGGGCGCGCGTCGAGCCGCGACGCGACGAGATCGACGAGGCGGCGCTGACCCACTACGGCGACTTCCTCGACGCGCTCGTGGCCGCGAACGTCTCGCCGATGGTCACCGTCCACCACTTCTCGAACCCGCTCTGGGTCGACGATCCGCGGCGCGTCTCCGCGTTCGAGACCTGCCCGGCGGGCGGGCCCACCGACGAGTGGCTCTGCGGCTGGGGCGACCCCGTGGGCGGGCCGCTGATCATCGAGGAGCTCGCCGAGCACGCGTGCCTCCTCGCGACCCGCTTCGGAGATCGCGTCGACGAGTGGGCGACCTTCAACGAGCCGGTGAACTACCTCTTCGCGAGCCACGGCGCGGGCCAGGTGTTCCCGCCCGGGCGCGAGCTCCTGTTCTCGGACTTCGAGCGCTTCCTCGAGGTGGTCCGCAACTTCATCCGCGCGCACGAGGCCATGCGCGAGGCGATCGAGCGCTGCGACACGGTCGACGCCGACGGCGACGGCGACAACGCGGCGGTCGGCCTCACGCTCTCCGTCGTCGACTGGGTGCCCGCCCGCAACGGCGTGCCGAGCACCAACAGCCGCGACGTCGAGGCCGCGGCGCGGATGCGGTACGTCTACCACTTCCTCGTCATCGACTCGATCCTGAACGGGACGTTCGACGCGGACCTCGACGGTGAGGCGGAGGAGTCGCACCCCGAGTGGCAGAGCGACCTCGAGTGGCTCGGCGTGCAGTACTACTCGCGCATGGGCGTCACCTCGCAGCCGTCCATCCTGCCGGTGGTGAACCTGACGCCTTGCTTCCCGCCGCTCGGCGTGGGGACGGCCTGCATGGAGGCGGAGGACCCGACGCACTGGGTCCCCGAGATGCGCTACGAGTACTACGAGCCGGGCCTCTCGACGATCCTGCTCGAGTACGCCGAGCGCTACGCGTCGCTCCCGCTCACCGTCACCGAGGCGGGCATCGCGACCCACGTGGGGCGCCGCCGCGCCGAGAACGTGGTCCGCACCCTCGAGCAGATCGCGTACGCGCGCTCGCAGGGCGCCGACGTGCGCGGCTACTACCACTGGTCCTTGACCGACAACTTCGAGTGGGCCGAGGGCTATGGCCCGCAGTTCGGGCTCTACACGGTCGACCGCACGGGCGCCTACCCGCGCGCCGCGACCGAGGGCGCGACGGTGCTCGGCGAGATCGCGGGCGCGCGCGCGCTCACCGTCGCGCAGCGCGAGATGTACGGCGGCCTCGGGCCGATGACGCCCGAGGAGTGATCAGCGGGTCAGCGGCGCCGGCTCGGACCGCGGGCTGAGCGCGCCGTAGCGACCGACGAACGCGACCCGGACCGCGACGTCGCCCTCGTCGGGCGGACCGGACCCGCCGGCGGGGAGGTGGGCGCAATCCCCCGTGCGGCTGTACACGACGAGCTCCTGCGCCGTCGCGACGGTCGGGACGAAGCCGTCGGGCTGCGGGTCGTCGCCCCAGAAGACCACCGCGGCGACGACGCCCTCGGGGATCGGGAACTGGAAGTGCGCGCGCACCTCGGTGCGCGAGCCAGCACCGCTCGCGACCAGGTACTGCTCGACCCGCGCGAGCTGCGGGGCGATCGGGACGGGGTCGAGGGCGGAGCGCGCGAACACCAGCGGCGTCGCCCCGGGCACCCCCGTGAGCTGCCACTGGCCGTAGATGCGCGAGGAGCTCGGCCGCAGCCGGAACAGCCCGGGGGCGATCGGCTCGCGCGTCAGCGCCATGTCGCGCCGGCCGCGGGTCAGGGACACGGGCGGCAGGTCCTGGAAGGTCCCGCCGTCGACGAGGCCCACGACGAGCGCCGCGTCGCGCGGGATGCGCAAGGCCGGCGGGGTGAGGAGCCGGGGTTGAAAGGTCGCCTCGGGGCACTCGCCGTCCTGCGCGAGCGCGGCGGACGCGAGGGCGAGGCAGGCGATGAACGGCGTGAAGCGGCGGAGCATCGAAGAGGAACCTATCAGACCGAGGCGTGAAACGATTCGCACACCGGAGCGCACCGGAGGCAACGGGGGTGACGTCCTGGCACAGGTCGATCTTCACGCCGGGCCGCGGATCGCGCCGGCACGCGAAGTGCCCCCCGCGACCGCGGTGACCTATGCTTCGCACGTGTCGCGCGCGACCCCGCTGATCGCCCTCCTGCTCACCGGGCTCGGGTGCGGCGCGCGCACGGGGACGATCGACGATCCGCCCCCCGATGGACGCATGCCGCCGGTCCCGACCCCGGAGGTCTGCAACGGCCTCGACGACGACCTCGACGGGCTGACGTCGCTCGGCGTGTTCGACGCCGGCCCCGTGTTCGACGCGGATCTGTTCGTGGACGAAGACTTCCGCGACGAGATCGGTCGCTACGTCCACCCCGACCACTGCGGCGCTTGCAACGTCCCTTGCGTCGCGACGGGCCGCGCGCTCGAGGTGTCGTGCGCGCTCGTCGAGGAGTCGCCGACCTGCGTCGCGGTCCGATGCGAGCCCGGCTACGCGCCGTCCTCGACGGGGCGATGTGTCCCCATCTACGACCGGCTGTGCCTCGCCTGCGCGGACGACGGAGACTGCGGCGACCTCGAGGAGGCCTCGTGCTCGCTCGTCGGCGGCGAGCGCCGCTGCACCGTGGGCTGCGTGCTCGGCTGCCCGGAGGGCTACACCTGCACCGGCGACGTCTGCGCGCCGAGCGGCGGGAGCTGCTCCTGCGAGCCCGGCGACGACTTCACCCTCGCCTGCGCGCTGTTCGACCCCGAGGGCAACCGCTGCCCCGGCGCGACCGTCTGCGCCGACGGAGTGATCGGCGAGTGCGTCGCGCCCGAGGAGGTCTGCGACGAGGTCGACAACAACTGTGACGGGGTCATCGACGAGGGCTACCGCGACGAGCGCGACGCGTACTCGCTCGACATCCACAACTGCGGCGAGTGCGGCGTCGACTGCACGCTCAGCACGGTCCCCGAGGGGGACCTGATCTGCGGCGGCGACCCCTTCGCGCCGACGTGCGTGCTCGAGTGCCCGGACGCCGCCGACGGGATCATGCCCGGCGACAGGATCGACGCCGACAGGAACATCGCGACCGGCTGCGAGTGCACGGTCACCTCGCTGACCGACGACCCGGGCCCCGTCGGCGCCGAGGGCCCGATGCTCGACCTGAACTGCGACGGCGCCGACGGCATCGTCGTGGAGAGCTTCTACGTCGCCCCCGACGGCAACGACGCCGGACCGGGGTCGCCGACCCGCCCGCTCGCGACCCTCTCCGTCGCGGTCGCGCGCGCGGCGGAGTCGCTCACGATGCGACGCCCGCGCCCGCACGTCTTCGTCGCGTCCGGCATCTACACGGAGTCGGTCGAGGTGCCCGACGGCGTGCTCGTGCACGGCGGCTACCGGCGCGACTTCCTCGCCCTCGACCCGGTCGGCTTCCGCGTCGAGGTCCGCGCGCCGACCGACACCACCGCGCCGGGCGGCGCGGCCCTCGTGCTGCGCGGCGTCGGCGCCACCCGGACGCGGATCGAGTGGCTCGAGGCCCGCGGCCTCGACGCTCTCGGGCCGGGCATGGCCACCTTCGCGATCTACGCGCTCGACCCCGGCGGGCAGCTGACCCTGAGCGAGCTCCGGGTGGTCGCGGGTGTGCCCGGCGACGGCGCGCACGGCGCCGACGGAACCGCGGGGCGGGACTTCGACATGCCGCCCGCCGAGGGCGCTCCGCCGCGCGGCGGTATGGAGGACGGCGCGCACATGTGCGTGCCGGGGCCCGCCAACGTGGTCACCGGCGGGGCGGGCGGCCAGAACGTCTGCGACCGCGTCGACGTCCGCGGCGGCGACGGAGGCTCGCCGCACTGCCCCGAGTTCACGAGCTTCCAGCCCGACGGCGCGGCGGGGAACCCCGCGGGCTCGATCGCGGGCGGGAGCGGCGGCGCGGGCGGGCAGGACTCGCGTGGGCCGATCATGGGCATCAGCTGCTCCGAGCCCGTCTGCTGCGGGCTCGCCGACTTCACCGTGCCCACCGACTTCCGCGGGCCCCAGCCGGGTCGCGCGGGGAGCTCCGGGCCGCACGGCACGGCCGGCGCGGGCTGCCGCGACGCGGCGGGCAGCTTCATGGGCGACCTCTGGATCGGCGACGTGGCGAGCGGCGGATCCGACGGCCGCCCGGGCAGCGGCGGCGGCGGCGGCGGCGCGGGCTGCGCGGGGACGCGAGGCACCGGCGGCCTCGGCGGCGGCGGGTCCTTCGGCATCTTCATCGCGAGCGCGAGCGTGGACGCGACCAACAACACGATCACCACCGGCAACGGCGGCGTGGGCGGTCGGGGTGGCAACGGCGGCGACGGCGGCGGCCCCGGCGCCGGGGGGACCGGCGGGTCGGGCGCGGACGACGCGGCCGGCGGCGGCAACGGCTCCTCGGGCGGCCGCGGCGGTCACAGCGGCTCCGGGTCCGGCGGCCCGGGGGGACCGAGCTACGGCATGTTCCAGGTCACCGCGATCGTCACGTCGAGCGGCAACACGATCATGGCCGGCACCGGCGGCGCCGGCGGCGCGGGTGGGACGGCGATGCTCGGGACCGCGCCGACGGGGCTCGCGGGCGGCGCCGGACCGACGTTCTCGATGTAGGCGCGCCGCCTGCGCGGTGTGCTCACGTCTGACACCGTTGACCGCGCGACGTTGACAGCGATTCTGCGAGCGCTATGCAGGCCGGTTCCCAACGGAAAGGTGCAGCGCGCATGGCAGGGAAGCTCTTCACGTCGGAGTCGGTCACCGAAGGTCACCCCGACAAGGTCTGTGACAACGTCTCCGACGCGATCCTCGACGCGGTCCTGAAGCAGGACCCGAACGGCCGGGTCGCTTGCGAGACCATGGTCAAGACCGGCTACGCGATCGTGGCCGGCGAGATCACCACCACGGCGTGGATCGACTTCGCCAAGATCGTCCGCGCGACGATCGCGGACATCGGATACACGCACAGCGACATGGGCTTCGACGCCAACACCTGCGCGGTGCTGTGCGCGGTCGAGGCGCAGTCGCCGGACATCGCCCTCGGGGTCGACGTCAAGACGAGCCTGTCGAAGGACCAGGGCGCGGGCGACCAGGGCCTCATGTTCGGCTACGCGTGCGACGAGACGCGCGAGCTGATGCCGATGCCGATCCAGCTGTCGCACAAGCTCACCAAGAAGCTCGCCGACGTCCGCAAGAAGGGCGTGCTGCCCTGGCTGCGCCCGGACGGCAAGAGCCAGGTCACCTGCGAGTACGACGAGAACGGCAAGGTCACGCGCATCGACGCGATCGTCGTCAGCACGCAGCACGCCGAAGAGGTCACCCACAAGCAGATCAAGGAGGCCGTCCTCGAGCACGTGATCATGCCGGTGGTGCCCAACAAGCTCATCGACAAGAAGACCAGCTTCCACATCAACCCGACCGGTCGCTTCGTGCTCGGCGGGCCGTACGCGGACGCGGGCCTCACCGGCCGCAAGATCATCGTGGACACGTACGGCGGCATGGGTCGTCACGGCGGCGGCGCGTTCAGCGGCAAGGACCCGTCGAAGGTCGACCGCAGCGCCGCGTACTTCACGCGCTACGTCGCGAAGAACGTCGTCGCGGCGGGCCTCGCCAAGCGCTGCGAGGTGCAGGTCGCCTACGCCATCGGCGTCGCCAAGCCCATGGGCGTCTACGTGACGACGTTCGGCACCGGCGAGGCGAGCGACGAGAAGATCGCCAAGAGCGTCGCGCGCCTCTTCGACTTCCGCCCGCGCGCGATCGTCGAGACGCTCGACCTGCTCCGCCCGATCTACCGCAAGACGGCGGCGTACGGTCACTTCGGTCGCCGCGAGAAGACGTTCACCTGGGAGTCGACGGACCGCGCCGAGGAGCTGCGCGCCGACGTGCTTGGCCCCAAGGCGAGCACCCTCAACGGCAGCGCGAAGAGCGCCGCGAACGGCGCCCCGAAGTCGAGCCGCCGCTCCAAGAAGAGCGCGAGCTCCGAAGCCACCGCCTGATCGGCGACGGCGATCCCGGCTGCGAGGCGCGAAGAGGCTCTCTTCGCGCCTCGTCGCAATTGGGGTCCCGAGGTGGTATGCCGGCTCGCATGCGTACTCAGAGCGGGCTGCGAGCGGGCTACCAGGACGGCAACGACCTCATCCTCCGGAAGAAGCGAGGCTGAGTCCGCCCCGGGTTTGAACCCCGGCGCCCAGCTCGATACCCTCCATCCGCGGCGCCGCGCACGTGCCTCTCGGCAAGCGTGGCTCGCAGAACGACAGCGTCCGGTCCCGGGCGCCGCGGAGGACTATCGTTGAACGCCAGGATCGAGCCACGCACCTTCCGCGCCTTCGGGCGCAAAGACATCGATCGGATCCCTCAGCTCGCGCAGCTCTCGCCCGAGCAAAGAGACGTGCTCCGAGCGGTCGCCCACGTCTTGCCCTTCCGGGTGAGCTCGCACGTCCTCGAGGCGCTGATCGACTGGAGCCGGGTCCCCGAGGACCCGATCTACCAGCTCACGATCCCGCAGCCCGGGATGCTCGACGCGCGCGACCTCGATCGCATGGTGGACCTGGTCCGGCGCGAGGCCCCGCGCGACGCGATCACCGCGGCGGCGCGCGAGATCCAGCTCCGGATGAACCCGCACCCGGCGGGTCAGCTGCGCCTCAACGTGCCGACGCTCGACGGCGAGCGCCTCGAGGGGATGCAGCACAAGTATCGCGAGACGGTCCTCTTCTTCCCGAGCCAGGGCCAGACCTGCCACGCGTACTGCACCTACTGCTTCCGCTGGGCGCAGTTCGTCGCGCTCGACGAGCTCAAGTTCGCGAGCCGCGAGACCGAGTCGCTCACCGCGTACCTGCGCGCGCACCGCGAGGTCACCGACGTGCTCCTCACCGGCGGCGACCCGATGGTCATGAAGACCAAGGTGCTGCGCCGCTACGTCGAGCCGCTGCTCGAGCCGGGCCTCGAGCACGTGCAGACCATCCGCATCGGCACGAAGGCGCCGGCCTACTGGCCCTACCGCTTCGTCACCGATCCCGACGCCGACGA
>JACKEC010000032.1 GCA_020633195.1 Sandaracinaceae bacterium
CGCTCCGCCGAGGAGACGCGGCGCGCGGCCACCCACGAGGAGGCGAAGCCCGAGAACGACAAGGACACGCGCGGCCTCGAGCAGAGCTACCTCGCGCGCGGGCAGGCGATGCGCGCGGAGGAGCTCGAGGAGGCGATCGCGCGGCTCCGCTTCCTCGAGCTGCGCGCGTTCGGCGACGAGGATCCCATCGGCCTCGGCGCGCTCGTCACGCTCCTCGTGGACGACGCCGAGACGCGCTGCTTCCTCGTGCCCGCCGCGGGGGGCACGCGGGTCACGGTCGAGGGCGCGGAGATCCAGCTCGTGACCCCCGCCGCGCCGCTCGGCCGAGCGCTCCTCGATCGCCGCGCCGGAGACGACTTCGTGCTGCGCATCGGAGGCCGCGAGCGCGAGTACGAGATCACGGCCGTCGAGTGACGCTCGACGCGCGCGGGGGCGGGCCCTTATCCTGCCGCCGGGGAGGGTCCTGATGAGCAAGAGCAAGTGGATGGCGCTCGGCCTGAGCGCGTGGCTCCTGGTCGGGTGCGGAGCCGAAGAAGAGGCGGACGAAGAGACGTCGAGCGCGGGCGCGCCGGCCGAGGAGGCGGCGCCCGCCGTCGCCGATCCGGCCGTGGCGCCGGAGGAGGCCGAGGGCTCCGGCGACGGCGTCGTCGTGCGCGACGAGGAAGGCAACACCGTGGCCGTCGGCCCGAACGGTGAGGTGGCGGCCGAGGACTCGGAGACCGGCGAGACGACGACCGTCGACACGCAGGACGGGACCACCACCGTCGAGGGCGGCAACGGCGAAGAGGTCGTCACCGGCGGTGGCGACACGGTCGCGCGCGAAGGCGGCAACGTCGCTGGCGTCGATCGCAACGGCCGCGTCGTCGCCTCCGACGGCGACGACACGGTCGTGATCCAGCCCGGCGGCCGCGGCATCCGGATCAACGGCCTCAACCTGGGCCGCTGAACGCGAGCGCGGGGCCGCGCCGTCGCTGGCGCAGCCCCGCGTCGCTCGCGTCGCCCCGGCTAGTTGGTGCGAACCACGACGCCGAGGATCGAGCTGACGACGGTCTCCGACGGGGCGCCCGACGGGTCCTGGAAGTCCGGCTCGGTGGAGACGTCGACCCGCGTGTCGAGCCGCAGGATGAGGTGCTCCATCGGGGTCACCTCGATCGTGGCGGTCGCCGTCACGAGGCCGGTGTCGGTGTCGGGGTCGCCGATGTACTCGCCCCGCAGGCCGAGGGCGACGTAGGGCGGGAACCGCAGCCGCCCGCTCAGCATCACGCCCCAGAGCTGGTCGAACGTGCCGCCGCCGAGGTCCTCGGCGATGTAGTCCGCGTTGGCGGTGATCTCGAGGTCGTCGATCGACACGGTCACGAGGAGATCGCCGAAGTGCCGCCAGAGGTCGTCGTTGCTGTCGCCCTCGGGGCCGGCGAGGTAGCCGCCGCTGATCGAGACGGGGCCGTTCTCGTAGCCGATCTGCAGACCGAAGGTCTTGCCGTCGTTGTTGTCGAGGACGTTGTTCCAGCCGTTGACCGCGAGGCCCGTGACCGTCACGCCCGTGCCCGGCGGCGCGTACGCGACCCGAAAGCCCGTGTGATAGAAGGGCTGCACGAGGTTGTAGAGCGCGCCCCGGCTGTAGGTGTGGTTGTTCCAGCTCTCGGAGACCTCGGCGCCGTAGATCGTGTCGAACTGACCGAAGTCGATCGACGCGCCCTCGAACGGGCGCCACGTCGCGTAGGCCTGCTTGAGGAACTGCATCCCGTCGGGCAAGCCCGAGGTCGGGCCGAGCAGCCGGGGGACCGAGGTCCCGAAGCGCAGGTTGAGCGTCGCCCCGACGTCGCCCCCGTCGTACTCCATGTCGAAGCCGACGAACGAGACGGTGAGGCCGTTGATGTACGTGTACGGCCGGTAGCCGATGAGCGCGCTCTGATCGCCCGAGAAGGGCTCGGGCAGTGTCCACGTGCCTTGCGCGTACGCGTCGGCGAAGCCGCTGATCTCGAGGTCGTCGGTCCAGTCGTGACCGTCCCCCGAGCTGTCGGCCGTGTCGGTCGAGGGGGGCGTCTCGTCGTCGACCGTCTGCGTCGCGGGCTCGACCTCGGTCACCGCGGGGCTGGCGGCGGGGCTCGCCTCGACGACCACCGTCGTCTCGACGGGCGCGGGCTCGGTCGCCGGGGGCGGCTCCTCGATCGCCCTCGCGCCAGAGCTCTCGACGGGCGCGTCGTCGTCCGCGTCACGCGGCTCGGTCAGGGCGCTCGCGTCCGCGAGGACCTCGCCCTCCTCGGCCTCCTCCACCTGCGCCGCGGCCTCGGGCGCGACGGCGAGGCACGCCATCAAGCAGAGCGCCCGCTTCACGACGCCACCTCTCCGGTCAGCGCGAGGCTGCCCGACGGCTGGAGCTCGGCCTCGGGCTCCGCGACGCCGCTCGTGCCCGACGAGTACGCCTCGACGCCGCATTCGGCGAGGTCGAGGCCCTCGATCTCGTGCTCCTTGGAGACGCGGATGCCGCCTGGGAGCTGCTTCATCGCGACCCACGCGACGCCCCCGACGACGAGGCAGAACCCGGTCACCGCGCCGACGCCGAGCGCCTGGGTGCCGAGCAGCCCGACGCCGCCGCCGTGGAAGAGGCCCTTCGTCTCGGCGCCGCTCGCGAACAGCCCGACCGCGAGCGTCCCGAGCACGCCGCAGATCAGGTGCACGGGGATGGCCCCGACGGGATCGTCGACCTTGAGGCGGTCGAGCAGCATCACGCCCTCGACCACGACCACGCCGGCGATCGCGCCGACCACCATCGACTCGCCCGGCCCGATGACGTCCGCGCCCGCGGTGATCCCGACGAGCCCGGCGAGCGCGCCGTTGAGCGCCATCGAGAGGTCGAGCCCGCCGGAGCGGAGCCGCGAGTGCAGCAGCGCCGCGACGAAGCCGGCCGCCGCGCTGAGGTTGGTCACCAGGATGACCGGCGCGATGCCCTCGGCGTCCGCGCTGAGCGTGCTGCCGCCGTTGAAGCCGAACCAGCCGAGCCAGAGGATGATCACTCCGAGCGCGGCCAGGGGCATGCTGTGGGCCGGCATGACGCGGCCGTCCGCGCCGTAGCGGCCGAGCCGCGGGCCGATGAGGACGGCCCCCGTCAGCGCGAGCGCGCCGCCGACCGCGTGGACGACCGTGCTGCCCGCGAAGTCGTGGAAGCCGAGCTCGGAGAGCCAGCCGCCGCCCCACACCCAGTGGCCGACGAGCGGGTAGATCACCGCGGTCGTGAGCACGGTGAACGCGAAGAACGTCCCGAGGCGGGCGCGCTCGGCGACCGCGCCGCTCACGATCGTGGCCGCCGTGGCCGCGAACACGAGCTGGAAGAACAGGAAGACGTAGATCGGCAGCCCGCTCACCTCCGATCCGCCCGCGGGGAAGAGCTGGCTGAGGCCGATGAAGGCGTTCCCTTCGCCGAACATCAGGCCGTAGCCGACCGCGTAGTAGACGAGGGACGAGATGGCGAGAACGCCGACGTTCTTGAGCAGGACCATCACCGCGTTCTTCTGGCGGCAGAACCCACTCTCCACGAGCGCGAAGCCGGCGTGCATGAAGAACACGAGGCAGGCGCAAACGACGACCCAGAGGCTGTCCACGGGTTTCCCTTTCTCCGGGCCGTGAGGGCCCGGACTCGGACGGCACCCTGTCAGCCGCGCGTTTCCCGGAGGTTTCGCCTGCGTCAATTCTAACGCGCTGCGTCATAGCCTCCCGATGGTGACCCCCGTCCGCTTGTGGGTACGCGCGAAGGGCTCTAGGTCCGTCTCGCCCCCGGGAACCCCATGTCACGCCCCGTCATCGACCTCGTCGCCGAAGCCGCTCGGACTCGCTACCGTACCCGGGTGTCGGTGCGTCCCGAACCGCAGCGCTTCAAGGAGCTCGAGGAGGCGATCGACGGAATCGTCGAGAGCTACGACGAGGGGCGCGAGATCGACAACCTCGAGAGCGCGGCGCTGCCGAGCAAGCGCGCCGTCGTCGAGGCGTTCCACCACCTCGAGTTCGCGCTCTACATGGGCTTCTACAGCCCCCGCTCGCTCCACCGCGACAACCTCCGGCACTCCGTCGCGGAGCACGTCTACGGCGCCCACGAGCTGCTCGTCGAGCAGATCGAGCGCGCGGTCACCTACGACCACTGGATGGGCCGCACCAAGGACGTCCTGCGCTCCGGGGCCGGCGAGCAGGTGGTGCTCGACCTCCTGCGAGGGATCCCGGACCTCCGGCGGCAGCTCAACCTCGACCTCCACGCGGCCTTCGAAGGCGACCCCGCCGCGCAGAACATCGAGGAGATCGTCTTCAGCTACCCGGCGATCCAGGCGATCACCGCGTACCGCGTCGCGCACCGGCTGTGCCGCGCCGGGGTCCCGATGATCCCGCGCATCATCACCGAGCACGCGCACTCCAAGACCGGGATCGACATCCACCCGAGCGCGATCATCGGGGAGCGCTTCTTCATCGATCACGGCACCGGCGTCGTGATCGGGGAGACCGCCGTCATCGGCGACGGGGTGAAGCTCTATCAGGGCGTCACCCTCGGGGCGCTCAGCGTGCCCAAGCGCGACGAAGCGACGAAGCGCCACCCGACCCTCGAGGACGACGTCACGATCTACTCGGGCGCGACCATCCTGGGTGGCGACACGGTGATCGGTCGGGGCTCCACGATCGGCGGCAACGTGTGGCTCACCAAGTCGGTGCCGCCCGGGTCGCGCGTGTTCGGACGCGCGCGTCAGTCCGAGTCCGACGCCCCGTAGCCCGTCCCCGTCACAAATCGGGGGCGCCGCCTCGGGTCGTGTACGATTCCCCCGTGGGTGATCGGAAGGCGGACCGCCGCGGGCGGGCGACGCTGCCGGAGGCGGTCGATCTGCGATCGCTCCTGGCCAGCGCGGACCGCGCCGAGGTCCCCGTGCTCGTCGTGCTGACCGGCCCGCAGGTCGGCCAGCGGATCCTCCTCGAGAGCTCCGCGCTGGTCGGTCACGACCCCGAGGCGGACCTCATGCTCGTCGGCGACGGCGTCGAGTGGCACCACGCGTCGTTCTCGCCGAAAGACGGCGGCTGGATCGTCCGCGACCTGACGGGGCACCGACGCACCGAGGTCAACGGCATGCGGGTCAGCGAGATCCTGCTGTCGGACGACGACCAGATCATCATCGGGGGCACGGTCCTGCGCTTCGAGCTGCACGACCCGGTCGAGCAGGCCTACGACGAGGCGATCCAGGAGCGGCTGACCAAGGACGACCTCACCGGCCTGCTGTCGCGGCGCACCTTCGACGTGACCCTCGAGAGCGCGCTCGCGGCCGCCGACCGGCACGACCGCGCCCTCGCGCTGCTCGTGGTCGACATCGACGGCGTGAAGCACATCAACGATCGGCTCGGTCACCTCGTCGGCGCGCACGTCATCCGCGAGGTCGGCCGTCGGATCGGCGACCTGCTCGGCGAGGACGGCTGCGCGTGCCGCCTCGGCGGCGACGAGTTCGGGGTGATCGTCCCCGGCGTGGGCCTCGCCGCCGGCGAAGCCATGGGTGAGCGGATCCGCGCCGCCGTGGCCGCCGCGCGCATCGCTCACGAGGGCGAGCGGCTCGCCGTCACGGTGTCGGTCGGCGTCGCCGCGTTCCCCGAGCACGCGACCGCGCCGCTCGACCTGCTGCGCCGGGCCGACGACGCCATGTACGTGGTCAAGCGCGCCGGGGGCGACGCCGTGGGCCGCTACGTCGCGCCGACCCCGGCCTGAGCTCCGCGCGTCCCCCCGTGCGCCGGTAGACCTTCTGTCGTAGAACGGCGGCGCCCTCCGATGGAAGTCGTCTATTTCATCGTGCTCGTGGGCGTCCTGATCTTCGTCCACGAGCTCGGTCACTTCGCGTGCGCCAAGTTCTTCGGCGTCCGGGTCCTGAAATTCAGCCTCGGCTTCGGCCCGCGGATCGCCGGGTTCACGCGCGGGGGGACCGAGTACGTGATCGCCGCGTTCCCGCTCGGCGGCTACGTGCGCATGCTCGGCGAGAGCCCCTACGACGACGTCCGCGAGGAGGACCGCGGCCGGTCCTTCGCCGAGCAGCCGCTGTTCAAGCGCGTGATCATCGTCGGCGCGGGGCCGCTGATGAACCTCGTGTTCCCGATCGCGCTCTTCTTCGTCGTGTTCATGGGCGACTCGACGATGACGCCGTCGGTGATCGGCACCGTGTTCCCCGACCGACCCGCGGACGGCGTGCTGCAGCCCGGCGACCGCGTCGTGCGCGCGGACGGCGACGACGTGAGCACGTTCTATCAGCTCGCGCGCATCATCAACGCCCACCCCGAGGAGCCGGTCGAGCTCGTGGTGGAGCGCGGCGACGAGCGGCGCACCCTCACCGTCACCCCCGTGCTGGCTCGCATGCCGAGGCCGCTCGGGCTCTACGACGAGGTCGGCCGCGTCGGGATCAAGCCGCACCACCCGCTCGCGGTGATCGGCGTGATGTCTCCGTCGAGCCCGGCCGCCGCGGCGAGGCTCCGGACCTTCGATCGCATCATCGCCGCGGGCGGCGCGCCCGTGGATCGGTGGATCGATCTCGAGCGGCCCATCGGGAGCAACCGCGGCTCGATGATCCCGGTGACGTACATGCGGCCCACGCGCGTCGAGGGCGCGCTCGGGGGGCTCGTCGACCTCGAGATCTACGAGCCGCACGTCGCCGCGCTGACGCCCGAGCCCGGGCCGGGTGACGGGCTCGCGCGG
Organism: Sandaracinaceae bacterium; assembly: GCA_020633195.1. GTDB lineage: Bacteria > Myxococcota_A > Polyangia > Polyangiales > Sandaracinaceae > JACKEC01. Next base: position 6,701 of record JACKEC010000032.1, read on the forward strand.
GCGGGGCTCGAGCCGGTCGACCTCTACGTCGCGCACGTGACCGCGCGCGAGGCCGGCGACGACTCGGGGGTGCGCCCCGGCGACCGCCTCGTCAGCCTCGACGACCGCGCGGTCCGGCTCTGGGCCACCTTCGTCGAGGACGTCGAGGCGCAGCCCGACCGGGTCCACGAGCTCGTGTGGCGTCGCGGCGACCAGCTCGTCACGCGGCACTACCGCATGCGCGCCGCGCGGGTGGTGAGCGGGGAGGGCGTCGATCAGCGGGTGCTCGTCATCGACCCGAGCAGCGGGCGCGAGCTCGGCACCCTCGGGCACTGGCGGCCGACCACGCTCGACGCCGCGATCCCCAACCCGAGCCCGGTCCTCTACGCGATGGAGCAGGCGTTCCGCGTCACCGCCGAGCTCGTCGAGCTGACCGCGTACTCGGTCGTGCGCCTCTTCCAGGGCGAGCTCTCCGTGCGATCGATCGGCGGCCCCATCCAGGTCTTCGAGGCGACGACCACGGCCGCCCGCGAGGGCGCGCTCAACTACCTCAGCCTCATGGCGTTCATCAGCATCAACCTCGGCCTGATCAACCTGTTGCCGATCCCGATGCTCGACGGCGGCCACCTGATGTTCTTCTTCATCGAGGCCGTCGCGCGGCGCCCGGTGAGCACGCGGCTGCGCGAGATCGCGTCGCTCGTCGGGCTCGCGATGCTCGTCTTGTTGATGATCCTCGCCTTCAAGAACGACCTCGAGCGGCAGTGGCCCCGCATCCAAGAGATGTTCGAGGAAGAATGAGCCGCCTCGTCGCGACCCGCGTCCTGTTCCGCGTCGCCACCGACGGCGCCTTCGCGACGCCGACCCTCGACGCCGAGATCCGCCGCTCGCGGCTCTCGTCGCAGGACGCGGGGCTCGCGACGGAGATCGTGTACGGCGCGCTCCGGGTGCTGCCCGAGCTCGACCGCGTGCTCGACGAGCGGCTCAAGACGCCCAAGACGACCGACCCCTGGCTCCGCGCCGCGCTCCGCGTGGGCGCCTATCAGCTCCTGCACCTGTCGAGGGTCCCGCCGCACGCGGCGGTCAGCGAGACCGTCTCCGCCTGCCGCGCGGAGCGCGGGCCGAAGCTCGCGGGGGTCGCCAACGCGGTGCTGCGACGCATCGCCAAGGAGCGCCCCGCGGAGCCCACGCCGCCGACCCAGATGATCGTGCCGCCGTGGCTCGACGCCTGCGTGCGGCGCGGGCTCGGCGCCGAGCGCGCCGACGTGTTCTTCGGCGCGAGGCGCCTGCCTCCGCCGCTCGGGCTGCGCTTCGCCGCGCCGCCCACCGACGAGCAGCTCGCCGCCCTCGGCCCGGACGCGAAGCGGAGCGAGCTCGCGCCGCGCGGCGTCGAGGTGCGCGGCGTCGGCGATCCGCGGGCGCTGCCGGGCTACGAAGAGGGCGCGTTCGCCGTGCAGGAGCTCGGCTCGCAGCTCGTGGTCGAGCGGGTCGGCGCGCAGCCGGGGGAGCGCGTCGCGGATCTGTGCGCGGGGCACGGCACCAAGACGCTCGCGCTCGCGCAGGCGGTGGGACCCACGGGGCACGTCGTGGCCGTCGACCTCTACGAGGAGAAGCTCGACCGGCTCGAGTCCGAGCGCGCGCGGCTCGGGATCGAGGCCTCACGCGTCGAGACCCGCCCCGTCGATCTGAGCCGCGGGCTCGGTGGGCTCGAGCCCGGGAGCTTCGATCGGGTCCTCGTCGACGCGCCCTGCACGGGGCTCGGCACGATCCATCGGCGGCCCGAGCTCGCGCTGCGGCTCGGCCCGAGCGACCCGGCGCGCCTCGCGGATCTGCAGCGCACGCTCGTCGCCACCGCGGCGCCCCTCGTGCGGCCCGGCGGGGTCCTGGTGCTCGCGACGTGCTCGGCCGCGTACGAGGAGGGCCCGGGCCTCGCGGACGCCCTCGACGGCACCCCCACCGTCGAGGCGATCGGCCCGTGGCTCGGGGAGGACGTCGACGCGTACCACGTCCTCGTGTGGCGTCGCTGAGCGCGCTGCGCGGGTCCGCTGAGAACGGATCTGAGGTCGCTTGACAGGGTGGGGACCGAGGGCTAGGTTCCGCCGGCTTTTCGACCGGGGCGTAGCGCAGTCTGGTAGCGCGCATGGTTCGGGACCATGAGGTCGGAGGTTCGAATCCTCTCGCCCCGAGTGTCCGTTTCCCGAGGGTAGGTGAGATGGCCAAAGCCATCCCGGCGGTTCGCGTTCTGGTAGTCGACGATGATCCCGCGATCTGCGACTACATGGAGACGTTTCTCGCAAAGGACGGCTTCGAAGTTACTTCGATGACCGACCCCGAGAAGGTCGAGCGCGAGGTCAAGAACGGCGGCTATCACATCGTCGTCCTCGACCTGATGATGCCCAAGATGGACGGCATCGAGCTGCTCGAGCGGATCCGGCGCGTCGACACCGACGTGGCCGTGATCATCTTCACGGGTTTCCCGTCGCTCGACACCGCGGTGCAGTCCATCAAGCTCGACGCGGCCGACTACCTGAAGAAGCCCTTCAACCCCGACGAGTTCCGCGAGGTCCTCGACCGGGTGATGAAGAAGAAGGGCCTCGCCCGCACGCCCGAAGAGAGCCTGCACAAGTTCATCGGCGAGACGATCCGTGGCCACCGCAAGGGGCGCGGTCTGACGCTGAAGCAGATGTCGCGGCGAACCGGGTTGTCGGTCTCGCTCCTCTCCCAGATCGAGCGCGCCGAGTCGAGCGCCTCCATCAGCTCGCTCTACAAGATCGCCTCGGCTCTCGAGGTGCACATCGCCGAGCTCTTCGGCGACTTCTGATCGCCGGGGAGCGCGATGAGCGCCCTCGAGGAGCGCGCCGAGGGCGCCCCGCAGACGGTGGCCGCGCACGTGCGCCGGATGCTCGACGTGCCGTGGACCAAGGCCAAGGCGCTGTGCACGAGCGGGCGCGTGTGGGTGGACGGTCAGCGCGCCCAGGACCCCGCGCGGCGCGTGCCGGCGGGCGCGCTGATCCGCGTCGAGCCGGAGGCCCCGCGCGTGCGCAAGGGCGTGCTGCCGGATGACGCGGTGCTCTTCGTCGACCCGCAGGTCGTCGTCGTCGACAAGCCCGCCGCGACGCTGACGCTCCCCTTCGACGGCGACGAGCGCGACACCCTCGTCGACCGCGTGCGCGCCTACCTGCAGCGCCGCGCGGGCGGGCGCAAGAACCAGCGCGACGCCTTCGTCGGGGTGGTCCACCGCCTCGACAAGGACACGACGGGCGTCCTCGTCTTCGCGCGCACCATGAAGGCCAAGCGCTCGCTCGAGGCGCAGCTCCGCGAGCACACGATGGGGCGCCGCTACCTCGCGATCGCGCACGGCGCCCCCGAGTCGACGACCCACGTCTCGCACATCGTGCGCAACCGCGGCGACGGCCTGCGGGGCTCGTGGGGGACGCGGCCCCATCATCGCGGCGCCCCGCCCGCGGACGCGAAGCGCAGCGTCACCCACGTCGAGGTCCTCGAGCGCCTGCGCGGCGCGAGCCTCGTCGCGTGTCGGCTCGAGACCGGGCGGCAGCACCAGATCCGGATCCACCTCGCCGAGGCGGGCGCGCCGCTCGTGGGCGAGCGCGTCTACATCCGCGACTTCGCCGGCCCCGCGATCGAGGCCCCGCGACCGATGCTGCACGCGGCGGAGCTCGCGTTCGACCACCCGACCACGGGTGAGCGCGTGCGGTTCGAGCGCGACCCGCCCGCCGATCTGCGGCGGGTGCTCGAGTCGCTCCGCGTCCCTACATGACCACGCCGCAGCGGGCGGTGTCGGTGCGCCCGCACGGCCACTCCGCGTTGCGCAGCTCGGGGCGGCGCCGGCAGCCGTCGCTGATCTCGACGTAGTCGAAGCACTCGGTCACCGAGGCGGCGACGCCGCGCTCACCCGGGCAGGCGCGCTCCACGCTCCCGGACGAGAACTGCTCGCCCTGGATCGCGCCGTCGCCGTCGACGAGCGTGCAGTCCTGGTTCGCGAACGAGTGGCAGCGCGAGACGGGCACGCAGCTCATCCCGTCGTCCTCCTCGTCCGGCGCCTCGTCCTCGCCGCTCGTCGCGGCGCCGTCGTCGCCGTCGCCGCCGGGGTCGGCCGCCTCGTCGCCTCCGGTCGTCGCCACGGGCTCCGAGCCCGTGTCCGTGTCGTCTCCGCCACCACAGGCGATGAGCATCGCCGCGAGGCCAGCCAGCAGAACGCGTGTGTGCATGGGAAGAGACTTAGCACCCCGCCCTTGACTTCCGCCACTACGGGACCACTGTTTAGACCGTCGGTCGAACCGGTGGTTCAGCGGTCTCGAGCACCGACGCCTGGGAGGCTTGTGTCCGACGCCATCATCCGCGCCCACGACCTGACGAAGGTCTACCAGATGGGCGAGGTCGAGGTCCCCGCGCTGCGCGGGGTCGACGTGTCGCTCTTCGAGGGCGAGCTGATGGTGCTGCTCGGGGCCTCGGGGAGCGGGAAGTCGACGCTCCTCAACATCCTCGGCGGCCTCGACGTGCCGACGACCGGGCGGGTCTTCTACGGCGACTGGGAGCTCACCGACGCCGACGAGGCCGAGCTCACGCGCTACCGGCGGCGGCACGTCGGGTTCGTCTTCCAGTTCTACAACCTCATCCCCAGCCTCACCGCGCGCGAGAACGTCGCGCTCGTGACGGAGATCGCCGAGGACCCGCTCGAGCCGGGCGAGGCGCTCGGGCTCGTCGGCCTCGGCAAGCGGCTCGACCACTTCCCCGCGCAGCTCAGCGGCGGCGAGCAGCAGCGCGTGGCGATCGCTCGCGCGGTGGCCAAGCGCCCCGACGTCCTGCTCTGCGACGAGCCCACCGGCGCGCTCGACTTCGAGACCGGCAAGCTCGTCCTCGAGGTCCTGCAGCGCGTGAACGAGGAGCTCGGGACCACCACCGCCGTGATCACCCACAACCAGCCGATCGCGAGCATGGCGGATCGCGTGGTCACGCTGGCCGACGGGCGCATCGCGAGCGTGCGCGAGAACGAGGTGAAGCTCTCGCCCGCGGAGCTGTCCTGGTGAGCCCGCTCGACAGGAAGCTCTTCCGCAACCTGTGGACGCTCGCGGGCCAGGGCGTGACGATCGCGCTCGTCGTCGCGGCGGGGATCGCGACCTACGTCTGCCTCCAGGGGACCTACCGGAGCCTCATCCGGTCGCGCGACACCTACTACGAGCGGAACCGCTTCGGCGAGGTGTTCGCGACGGTGAGCCGCGCGCCGCTCTCCGTCGCCGATCGCGTCGAGGCGATCGAGGGGGTGGCCCGCGTGTACCCCCGCGTGACCGACATCGTCAGCCTCCCGTTCGACGACGAGCCCGAGCCGGCCGCGGGGCAGATCATCGGCATCCCGGCGAGCGGCCAGCAGCCGCCCCTCAACGGCATCGTGCTGATGAGCGGGCGCTGGCCGGAGCCTGGACACTCGGAAGAGGTCTTGCTCCTCTCCAGCTTCGCCGAGGCGCGGGGGATCGGGCCGGGGGACTCGCTCGACGTGATCCTGAACGGCTCGCGCCGCGCGCTGCGCGTGGTCGGCACGGCGCTCTCGCCCGAGTTCGTGTTCGCGATGGAGCCGGGCAACGCGATGCCCGAGCCGAACAAGTTCGCCGTGATCTGGATGTTCGAGGACGCGGTGCGCGCCGCGTTCCAGCTCGGCGGCGCGTTCACCGATCTGGTCGTGACGCTCCAGCCGGGGGCCAGCGAGCTCGCGGTGATCGACGCCCTCGATCGCCTCCTCGAGCCCTACGGCGGGTTCGGCGCGGTGGGCCGCGAGCTGCAGCCGTCCAACTACTTCCTCAGCCAGGAGATCGGCGGGCTCGAGAACCTCGCGACGATCGCGCCGATCATCTTCCTCGCGGTCGCGGCGTTCCTCCTGAACGTCGTCTTGTCACGGCTCATCCACCTGCAGCGGCCGCAGATCGCGGCGCTCAAGGCGCTCGGCTACGACGACTGGGCGATCGGCTTCCACTTCCTGAAGCTGGTCACCGCCGTCGTGATGCTCGGCGCGCTCATCGGGGTCGGCCTCGGCGCGTGGCTCGGTCAGGCGATGACCCAGATGTACACGCAGTGGTTCCAGTTCCCCTCGCTCGAGTTCCACATGGACGCGCAGCTCGCGATCCTGGGCGTCGCGGTGAGCCTCGGCGCCGCGGTGCTCGGCGCCGCGTTCGCGGTGCGGAGCGTGGTCCGGCTGCCCCCCGCCGAGGCGATGCGGCCGCCGCCCCCCGCGCGCTACACGCGCTCGCTGCTCGAGCGCCTCGGCGTCTTCTCGCTCTTCGGCACCTCCGCGCGGATGGTCTTCCGCGAGATCACGCGGCGCCCGATGCGCAACGCGCTCAGCGCGCTCGGCATCTCGATGGCCGTGGCGATCATGGTGGTCGGTCGCTTCGGCGGCGACGCGTTCGAGCAGATGATCGACGTGACCTTCCAGACCGCGATGACGGAGGACCTCGCGGTCGGGTTCACCGGGCCGATGCCGGATCGCGTCGTGCGCGAGCTCGCGCACCTGCCCGGGGTGAGCCGCGCCGAGGGCATGCGCATGGTCCCGGTGCGCTTCTCCAACGGGCACCGCCACCGCGACTCGGTGATCGAGGGGCACCCCGACGACCTCACGCTCCGGACGCTGTACGACATGGACGGATCGGTCGCGACGATCCCGCGCGAGGGCGTGCTCCTCGAGGGCAAGCTCGCCGAGATCCTCGGGCTGCGCGTCGGCGACATGGTCACCGTGCAAGTCCGCGAGGGCCAGCGCGGCACCTACCAGGTCCCCGTCACGGGGCTGATCGACACGATGTACGGCCTGCAAGGTTACATGCAGATCGACACCATCAACCGCCTGCTCTCGGAGGGCCGCACGGTCAGCTACGTGCTGCTCGACGTCGACCCGGCGCGGATGGACGAGGTCATCCACCGCCTGCGCGACATGCGGGGCGTCCACGGCATCAACTCGCGCACCGGGCTCATCGAGCGCGTGCGCGGGCAGACCGGCGAGACCTACGGCGCGATGACCTTCATCCTCACGCTCTTCGCCGTCACGATCGCGATCGGCGTCGTCTACAACAACGCCCGCGTGGCGCTGTCGCTGCGCGCGCGCGACCTCGCGTCGCTGCGCGTGCTCGGGTTCACGCGCGCCGAGATCAGCTCGGTGCTGCTCGGGGAGCTCGCGGTGCAGGTGCTGCTCGCGATCCCGCTCGGGCTCTGGCTCGGGGTGCTCATGTCCGAGGGGATGATGGCGACCGCCGATCCCGAGCGGTACCGGCTGCCCGTCGCGATCACGAGCCAGACGTTCGCGTTCGCGGCGGCCGTGACGATGGCCGCGGGGCTCGTCAGCGCGCTCCTCGTGCGGCGCAAGCTCGACAAGCTCGACCTGATCGGTGTGCTCAAGACGAGGGACTGATGGCTACGACGAAGAAGAAGAAACGCGACGCCGTGAAGTGGCTCAAGCGCGGGCTCTGGGGCCTCGCCGCGCTCGGCCTCGTCGGGATGATCGTGGTCGCGTTCCTGCCCAAGCCGGTCCCCGTCGATCTGGTGTCGGTGACGCGCGGCGAGCTGCGGGTCACCGTCGACGAGGACGGTCGCACGCGCGTCTCCGACCGCTACGTGGTGAGCGCGCCGCTGACCGGCAACGTCGGCCGCATCGAGCTGAACCCCGGCGACGCCGTCTCCGAGGGCGCCGTGCTCGCGCGCTTCGTGCCAATCGCGCGGCCGCTGATGGACGCGCAGACGCAGGCCGAGGCGCAGGCGCGCGTAGCGGCCGGTAACGCGCAGCTCCGCCAGGCGCGCGCCAGCCTCGAGCGCGCGCGCGCGGCCTCGACGTTCGCGGAGACCCAGGCGGCGCGGCAGCGCGGGCTCGTGGAGCGCGGCACCCTGTCGCGCGACACCCTCGACCAGATCCAGCTCGAGGAGCGGAGCCGCCACGAGGAGCTCGTCAGCGCCGAGTTCGGCGTGCGCGTCGCCGCGCACCAGGTCGAGATGGCGCGCGCCGCGCTCGGGCGGATCGAGGGCGAGGAGTCGGACGAGCAGATGGAGGTGAGCTCTCCGATCGAGGGCGTCGTGCTGCGCGTCCTCAACGAGAACGCCGGCGTCATCCAGGCGGGCACGCCGATCCTCGAGCTCGGGGATCCGAGCCACCTCGAGATCGCGGTCGACGTGCTGACGAGCGACGCCATCCACATCGAGCCGGGGCAGCGCGTGTCGATCGAGCGCTGGGGCGGCGACGGCCCCCTCGACGGTCACGTGCGGATGATCGAGCCCAGCGCCTTCACGCGGACCAGCGCGCTCGGGGTCGAGGAGCAGCGCGTCAACGTGCTCATCGATCTCGACACGGAACGCGAGCGCTGGGCGCGCCTCGGCGACGGCTACCGCGTGGAGACGCGGATCGTGGTGTGGGAGGAGCAGGACGTCTCGAGCGTCCCCGCGAGCGCGGTCTTCCGCCACGGCGACGGCTGGGCCGTGTTCCGCGTGGAGGCCGGCGTCGCGCACCTCGTGGACGTGCAGACCGGCCGCCGGAACGGGCTGCAGGTCCAGATCCTCGAGGGGATCGAGGAGGGCGATCGCGTCGTCGCGCACCCCTCGGACCGCGTCGTCGACGGGGTCGAGGTCGAGGGGCGCTAGATGCCCCAGCGCGTCCGCAAGTAGGTTTGCACGAGGAGCGCGTCGCCGACCGACAGCGGGCGGTCGTAGATCAGGACCTCGCCGTAGTGGTTCGCGAAGCGGCCCGCGAACGCGTCGTCGTGGGAGGCGAGGTACCAGTTGTCCGGGCTCGTGATCCGGCCCGCCCGGGCCATGCCGGCGCTGGCCGTGCTTCCATCGACGAGGAGCTGAATGCCCCCCGTCTCGTAGCGCACGAGCCCTGCCACGTGCGGGCGATCGTCGGCGTAGCTCGCGCCGTCTCGGAACTGCAGGCCCGGATCCCGCTGCGCGAAGCCGATGTGGCCGCCCGCGAAGTACATCGCCGCGTCGTCGTGGGCCCCACCGCGGTCGCCGCCGACCATGCACGGGCTGAAGTACCAATCGAGCGCGTCGCGCGAGTCGTTCGTCCGGAAGACGACGAAGATCGAGACGCTCCTCAGGTCCGGGATGGGGAACGAGCAGCGCGAGCCCGCGGTGCCGTCGGTGTAGATCGACGGTCGCCCCGGGCCGAACGCGTCCGCGACCCAGGTGACGTTCGCGCAGGTCGCGTCGTTGCCTCCGGTCAGGTCGGCCCACTCCGTCGGCATCGCGTCGGGCATGCCGCCGCCGCTCTCGACCTCGCGCGCGTCGAAGTGGACGAGGAGGCCGTCGACGATCGGCAGCGTGGGGGTCGTGCCCGCGTCGAAGCCTCCGTCGAAGCCCGCGTCGAGGCCGGGTCCACCGTCCGAGCCGGCGTCGAAGCCCGCGTCGAAGCCGGGTCCCGCGTCGAAGCCGGGCCCCGCGTCGAAGCCGGGCCCCGCGTCGAAGCCGGGTCCCGCGTCGAAGCCCGGCCCCGCGTCGAAGGCGCCCGCGTCGAAGCCGGGTCCCGCGTCGGGGCCGCCGCCTCCGTCCGTCCGAGCCGTCCCGGACCGGTCGAGGATGCAACCGGGGGTCGCGGCGAGCGCCACCAGGACGAGGAGCGAGGCGCGCATGCGAGACGATGATGCCGTCAATTCGCCAGCTCGGCGAGGCGGCGGCGCGCGGTCTCCTCTTCGGGCGCCCGCTCCACCAGCTCGGTGAGCAGCGCGACCGCGCGGTCGCGCGCGCCGTCGTGGAGCGCGCGCTCGGCCTGGGCGCGCAGGCGATCGAGGACGGGGACATCCGTCGCGTCGACGGGGACCTCCAGATAGGCCGCGACCGCCTCGGGGCCGCGCCCCAGATCGTCGAGCGTGCGCGCCCGCGCGGCGCGCAGGGCGGGGCTGTCACCCGCCAGCGCGTCGAGGGCCGCCGCTCCCTGGCCCGCCTCGACGCGCGCCTCCGCGAGCGCGACCCGCAGCGCCGGGGCGGGCGCCCGGCGATCGGCGGCGGCGAGCACCTCGGCCGCCAGCGCGGGCTGGCCGCGGAGGCCGAGCGTCCGCGCCAGCTCGATCGGTCCGTCCGGCCACGCGCGGCTGCCCGGCTCGATGGTCGCCAGGATCGCGGCGGCCTCCCCGAAGCGCCCCGTGGCGCGCAGCGCGCGGCCGACCGTCAACCGCGCGAGCGGACCCGCGTCTTCGCTCATCGCGACCCGCGCGAGCTCGAGCGCGCGCTCGGGCATCTCGATCGCCAGGTAGCCCTCGGCGACCCGGATCAGGTCCTCGGGCTCGCGCGGCATCCAGGCCGCGAGGAGCCCCTCGGCGAGCGCTCGCTCGCCGGCGTCGATCATGGCGCGCAGCCGCAGCGGGCGATCCTCGGGGACCTCCGTGAGCGCGGCGAGCAGGCGCAGCGCCAGCTCGGGGTGACCGCCCTCGACCGCGGTGACCGCCGCGGCTCGGACCTCGGACGCGCGAGCCGGCGCGGCCTCGAGCAGCGCGCGCACGGCCTCGGCGGCGGCGAGCGAGTCCTGCCGATCGATCGCGAGCGCGAGCCGGGCGCGCGCGGCGCCGGCGCCCTGCGCGCGCGTCAGGTAGCGCTCGAGGACCGCGTCGGCCTCGGCGGCCTGGCCCCGCTGCCGCAGCAGCGCGGCGAGCGCGAGCGGGCCGGCCTCGGAGCGGGGCGCGGCGCTCGTGGCCCGCGCGTACGCGTCGGCGGCGGCGTCGAGGCGCGCGTGGCGCTCGTGGATGTGGCCGCGGGCCAGGTGGATCGACTCGTCGTCGGGCGAGAGCGCGTCGCCTTGCTCGAGGAGCTGCGTCGCCTCGGACTCGCGCCCGACCCGGTCGAGCACGTCCGCGAGCCGCGCGAGCAGGAGCGGGTCGTCCTCCGGGCCGGCGCGCGCCTGCCGATACTCCTCGGCGGCCTCGCGCAGATCGCCGCGCAGCTCCGCGAGCTCGCCTCGGATGAAGTGCTCGTACGAGTACGGCGAGACGAAGATGCCGGGGCGCGACTCGCCGCCCACGGTCCGCACGATGGTCCCCGCGCCGAACCCCCCGCAGCCGCAGGCCAGCAGCGCGAGGGCGCAGCGGAGCACGGCGAGAGCGGGGCGTCGGGTGGGCACGGGTGGAGGGTGGCGCCGATCAGGGCACGCAGCGATCGGCGACCGCCATCCGGCACTGCACCGTGACGCGGCTGCGCTGCCCGAGGGGCAGCGGCCACTGCGGCAGGAACAGGAAGCCCTCCGCGATCTGCTCGCCGCCGCGCAGCCCCACGACCCGGACGCTCGGCGCGGGGTTGCGGGCGCGCATGTCGTTGCTCCACAGCTCGAGGTCGTAGAGGAAGCCGCCCATCCCGTCGTCGGTGGCGAACTGCGTGATGTGGGACCCGCTGATCGTCATCAGCAGCGTGCCGTCGGCGTCCGCGGCGATGCTGATCGCGCCGCTCTCGTAGCTCATCGGCTCCACGAGCATGAACATCTCGTCGGTGCCCTGCGGCTCGAAGCGGATCTGCACCGAGTCGAGGACCGAGGGCGCGACCGACACGAGCCGCAGCTCGAGGTGGAAGCCCTCGGGCGGGGGCTCCTCGCCGCCGCAGCTCGTGACGAGGAGGAGGCACATCGCGCCGAGCAGCGCGGACTGGGTGAGCGCGCGCATCACATCCCTCCCGTGATCGGCGGGAGCGGGATCCCCATCGGCTGACCGGGCATCGCGGGCTGCGAATTCGAGTCCGCGACCGCGACGCCGATGCCGATGGCGACGGCGATGAGGATCGCCGCGCCGCCGCCCACGATCGTCCAGAACCACCACTGACCGAGGAGGTCGTCGTCGCCGCCACCGCCGCCGTCCTGCCCGAACACGTCGGAGCTCCCGCCGCCGGAGCCGTCGTCCCCGATCGTCCGCAGCGTCGCGTCGACGCGCGCGCGGCCGCCGGGCGCGATCCGGGTCGAGACCCGGTAGGACTGGTAGCCGGTCAGGCGCACGATCACCTCGTGCTCGCCGTCGGCGATGTCGATCGGCCCGACCGGCGACTGGCCGATGTCCTCACCGTCCACCGTCACGAGCGCGCCGTCGGCGGTCGTGGTGACGAGGAGCGACGCGGGGCCGGCCGGCCCGGCCGGGAGCTCGCGCGCGATCTGCGCCGTCATCGCCAGGAGCGGGGTGGCGAGCTCGTTCGCGACCGGCGGGAGCGAGGCCTGGGCCGCCTCGATGCGGAGGGTCCCGCTGACCGGATCACGAAGCTCGAGCGTGCCCTGGAGGTCCCGGCCGCGGCGGACCAGCCGCAGCAGCACGCCGGCCTGGGCGCCGGCGGAGGCGAGCAGGCCGCCGATGCAGGTGTCGCTGTCGCAGGCCGCGAGGGCGGTCATCAGCTGCTCGTTCGCGAGCCCGTGGACCGCGCGGCCCCCGGCCATCGGCGTGATCTGGGCGACGAGCGCGTCGCGGGCCGCCGCCGCGACCTCCGCCTCGACCCGGTCTCCGGGGAGCGCGACCACCATGATCGGCGGCGCCGGGCGCGGCCGCGCGTAGCGGTGGGCCGGGGTCGGTGCGGTCACCGCCTGGGTGGTCACCGCCTCGACCGGGGGCGCCTCGGCCTGCGCGGCCGGCTCGGCCGGCGCGGGCTCGGCGTCCTGGGCGCCCGCCGCCGTCGCGGAGAGCAGGACGAGCAGGACGGCCGTCGCCGCCGCGTGCGTGCGCATCATGCGCCGGACAATAGAGCGCGAAGCCGACCTCTGTCGACCGTTGAACCCCCGGACCGCGTTGAGTAGGATGCCGCGTCTCCCGTGCCGGGACGGAGAAGAGGACGACTCATGAGCGAGGATCAGGCCAAGTATCTCGACACCTTCCCCACGTGGCTGCGCAGCCTCGGCGACGACGCCGAGAGCCTGGCCGCGCTGCTCGAGGCGGAGGGGGTCTCCGAGGGTGCCCGCGAGGCCGTCGCCGGGGGGCTCAACTATCTGTTCAAGTCGCTGGACCTGATCCCGGACGGCATCGACGACATCGGCTACCTCGACGACGCGTTCGTCCTGCGCGTGGCCGCCGCGCTCGCGACCGCCGAGGACACGGGCGACGTGTCCGCCGACAAGCTGAAGGCGCTCGCCTCGCTGGCCGAGGAGGGGGAGGTCGTGCGCGACTTCCTCGGGGAGCACTACGGCCGGCTCGAGTCCTACGTGAAGGGCCTGCGCAAGGGCGCCGCGCGGGGTCGCGCCGTGGCCGACATCCTGGCCGACGCGAACATCATGGGCGAGCTGCTCTCGGACGTGCGGGGCTTCTCGCGGAGCTACCAGCCGCCGTCGTTCGCTCGTGAAGAGAAGAACCTGATCAAGCTGCGCGCGTTCTTCGACGCCAAGCTCCCGAAGTAGCTCTCTTCTTTGGCGTAACGCTCGGCGGCGCGGCGACGTGGACATCCCGTGGGGCGCACGCTAAGCGTGCCCGCGGAGGTCCGATGAGTCCCCTTGGAATGACGCTCGTCTTCGTCGTCTTCGGCGGAGCGTTCGCGTGGTCGGCCGTCCGGCGCTGGCAGCTCCTCAGCATCGGGGCGCCCGAGCCGCGGTTCACCTTCCAGACGTTCGAGGTCCTGCGCGCGCGCGTCGTCCAGACGCTCGTCTACGCGCTCGGCCAGAAGAAGATGCCGGCCAACGACCGCTACCGGCTCGCGGGCGTCGCCCACATCGGGATCTTCTTCGCGTTCCAGGTGCTCCTGCTCAACAGCGTGATGCTGTGGGCGCGCGGCTTCGACCCCGACTTCGACTTCTTCGGGATCCTCTCGACCGACCACATCCTCGGGCAGCTCTACTCGGTCACCAAGGAGCTCGCCGCGTTCTCCGCGATCGCGGGCGCGAGCGTGTTCGTCTACTACCGGGTCGTCACCAAGCCCAAGCGGATGTCGTTCGGGCTCGAGGGGCTCCTGATCCTCTTCATCATCATCACGATGATGATCGCCGACTACATCTACGTCGGCGGCCACGTCGCCCGCGAGGCGGCGGCGACGGGCGCGGCGGTGCACTGGCGCTGGTACGAGCCCTTCGGCTCGCTCCTCGGGATGGCGTTCTCGGGCCTGCCCCACGGCGGGGTGGTGTTCTTCGAGCACCTCGGCTTCTGGTACCACTCGGCCTGGGTCCTCGCGTTCCTGAACCTGCTGCCGTTCTCCAAGCACTTCCACATCATCACGGTGCTCCCGAACGTGTTCGCCGGGCACCTCGACGCGAAGGGCAAGCTGCCCGACGTCGAGGACCTCGAGGGCAAGGTCGAGAATGATCTCCCGATCGGCGTCAGCCGCCCCGAGCACCTGACCTGGAAGCACATCCTCGACCTCTACACCTGCACGGAGTGCGGCCGCTGCAGCGACAACTGCCCCGCCTACACGACGGGCAAGAAGCTCTCGCCCAAGCACCTCACGCTGGCGCTGCGCGATCACCTCTACGACCTCGAGCCGCAGTACGTCGGCACCTTCGGCATCGACAAGTTCAGCGCGCCCAAGGTCGAGGCGGACCTCCACGTCCACGGCGACCCGCCCGAGGGCTACCACCGCAAGCTGTCGGCCGTGGACCTCGTCGGCGACGTGATCGACCCCGAGGTGATCTGGGCCTGCACGACCTGCCGCGCCTGTGAAGAGCAGTGCCCGGTGAACATCTCCTACGTCGACAAGATCGTGGAGATGCGCCGCCACGAGATGCTCATCAAGAACGAGTTCCCGACCGACCTCCAGAAGGCCTTCCAGGCGATCGAGGTCAACGGCAACCCGTGGAACCTCCCCGCGATGGATCGCGGCAACTGGGCCACGGACCTCGGCTTCGAGGTCCCGACGGTCGAGGACAACCCCGGCGCCGACGTCATCTACTGGGTCGGCTGCGCCGCGAACTACGACGACCAGGCCAAGAAGGTGGCCCGCTCGTTCGCGAAGCTCATGAACCACGCGGGCGTCGAGTTCGCGATCATGGGCACGAGCGCCACCTGCACCGGCGACCCCGCGCGGCGCGCGGGCAACGAGTACCTCTTCCAGATGCTCGCGGAGCAGAACGTCGAGTCGCTCAACGAGAACGGCGCGGCGAACAAGAAGGTCGTCACGGCCTGCCCGCACTGCTTCAACACCATCGCGAACGAGTACCCGGCGTTCGGCGGCAAGTACGACGTCGTCCACCACACGCAGCTCCTCGACGAGCTGATCCAGGACGGCCGGCTGAAGCCCGAAAAGAAAGTGGACAGCACGATCGCGTACCACGACAGCTGCTACCTCGGCCGCTACAACGAGGTCTACGACAGCCCGCGCGACGTGCTGGCGGCGATCCCGGGGGTCACGCTCGAGGAGGTCGGCTACTGGAACAAGGAGCGCGGCCTCTGCTGCGGCGCCGGCGGCGCGCAGATGTGGAAGGAGGAGGAGCACGGCGCGGAGCGCGTGAACAACAAGCGCACGCTGCAGCTCCTCGAGACCGGCGCGGACACCATCGCGACCGGCTGCCCCTTCTGCATGACGATGCTGAGCGACGGCGTGAAGGCCGCCGAGCGCGAGGAGGACGTCCAGCAGCTCGACGTCGCGCAGATCCTCGAGCGCTCGATCGACTTCGCCAAGGTGGCCGACGTCGAGGACGCGGCCGAGTAGCGCGCCCCGCGGATCATCTGCGATTCACCCGCGCGTCAGCCATTGTCACGCGGATCGGGCCGTGTTTACTTGTCCAGCATGAGCGTGCAGGACGAGATCCATCAGCTGGTCAAAGAGACGCGGGTCGTGCTGTTCATGAAGGGCAGCCGGATGGCCCCTCAGTGCGGTTTCTCCGCGCGTGCCGTCGACATCCTCGACGAGTACCTCGACGACTATCGGACCGTCGACGTGCTCGCCGACCCGCGCGTGCGCGAGGCGGTCAAAGAGTTCAGCGCCTGGCCGACGATCCCGCAGCTCTACGTCGACGCGAAGTTCGTCGGCGGCTCCGACATCATCCACGAGATGACCAAGTCGGGCGAGCTGTCCGAGGTCCTCGGCATGCCCCGCATCGACATGATCGAGCCCAAGATCACGCTCACCAAGTCGGCCGAGGGCGCGTTCATCCGCTTCTGGGAGGCGGAGGGCGACACCGAGGAGCCGGTCGTTCGGCTCACCCTCAGCTCGAACTGGGAGCCGCTGCTCGACCTCGACCAGGAGCGCGACGGCGACCTCGTCCTCGACATGGGCGAGCTCGACCTGGTGATGACCCGCTCGACCGCGCGTCGCGCGGACGGCGTGAAGATCGACTACATCGAGCGCGGCGGCCACATCGGCTTCAAGGTCGACGTCCCGAAGAAGCCCCCGATGGTGGGCCAGCTCAGCGTCGAGGATCTCCAGCGCTGGATCGAGGAGGGCAAGCCGCACCTGCTCGTGGACGTGCGCTCGCCCGAGGAGCGCGCGACCGCCAAGCTCGAGTCCGCGGTGGCGTTCGCCGACGTCGCCGACGACCTCGAGCAGCTCGATCGGGACAAGACCATCGTGTTCATGTGCCACCACGGCATGCGCTCGGCGCAGGCCGCGAACCACATGCTCGCCAAGGGCTTCCGCGACGTGCACAACCTGCAGGGCGGCATCGACGCCTGGTCCCTGCACATCGACCCCGACCTGCCGCGGTACTGATGCACCCCGTATGGCTGCAAGGCGCCTTGCCGAGCGGCTATGGTGTGTCGCTGCTCCAGACGCTGCTCGCGCTCGCGGCCGTGTGCCTCCTCGCGTGGGTGGTGCTGCGCTGGAGCGCGAAGCGCGGCCTCGGCCTCGGCGGCGGCCGGCGCGTGAAGGTGCTCGAGCGCGTCCCGCTCGACGGCCGCCGCTCCCTCTACCTCGTCGAGGTGGGCGGCCGCGTGCTCCTGCTCGGCGCGGGCGACACCGCGTCCCCCACCGTGCTCGCCGAGCTCGACCCGGACGACCTCCCCGACCTCCCCGAGCCGAAGTCCTTCGGCGACCTCGTCGCGAAGCTCCGCAAGGGCGAGGGCGGCTGACGCGGGCTCCTTCAGTCCCAGGTCACGCGCAGCTCGACGTCGAGGACGTTCACGCCCGCGACGTTCGAAGTCGGGAACCGCCAGCGCCGCACCTGACCGACGAGGCAGGCGGTCAGCTCCGCGTCGCGGAGCGGAGGCCGAGTCGCCCGGGCCGCGGCGACCCGACCGTCGGCGAGCACGACGAGCTGCAGCGCCCCGCGCGCGCGTCGAAACGGTCGCCGCTGTGCCGCGCGTTCGAAGCACGAGCGGAGCGCGCCCTGGTTTCGGCGGATCACCCGAAACGCGATCTCGCGCGGCAGCGACCCGCGGATGACGGGAGGCGGCACCAACAGCCGCGGGTGCGGGTCCCGCGGGTGATGGACCTCCACCCGGCGGATCGGCTCGCTCAGGGACCGCCGCGGACGCGGGAGCGGCGGCCGCTCGCGGACCGCGCGGCCCGCCGCGGTGAGCTGCTCGCGATACGAGCTCGCGCTCGGCGCCGCGCCGAACCGCCACACGAACACCTCCATGTCGTCGAGCGCCCCGTCGCCATCGCTCGCCTCGAGCCGCGCCGCGATGCGTTCCCGGAGCGCCGGCAGCGACAGCTCCGCGGCGGGCTCCGAGCTCACCGGCTCCGCGACGACGAGAGGCTCGAGCGCCGGCGCCTCCACCACCTCCGCGTCCGCCCCCGGAGCGACCTCCGCGGCCGGCTCCCCGCAAGCACCGACCAAGACCCCGAGCGCCACGAGACGAATCCATCGCACCCCCCACAGACCCCGAGACGAGGGGACGGTTCGAACTTTTCGAACTTTCGAAGCGCCCGAACCCCGAAGAACCTCCCCGTTCTCCGCAGATCGCGGAGGGGGACGGTTCGAACTCTTCGAACTTTCGCCGCTCGCGCGGCCGCGTCAGCGGCTCGGCCACCAGCGGTGCCACATCGCGTTGTCGGTGCCGCGGGCGAAGCAGTCGATCCGGTTGGGGCCCCACGAGGTGCAGTTGGGCGGCGTGGTGATCGAGCCGCCGAGGCTCTCCCATCCGCCCCACGCGCGGCCGTCCCACCAGCGGTGGTACATCGCGTTGTCCGTGCCGCGGGCGAAGCAGTCGATGCGGTTCGCGCTCCACGTCGTGCACGAGATGTCCGTCGTGATGACGCCCCCGAGGGTCTCCCATCCGCCCCACGCGCGGCCGTCCCACCAGCGGTGGTACATCGCGTTGTCCGTGCCGCGGGCGAAACAGTCGATGCGGTTGGGGCCCCACGAGACGCACTGAGGCGGCGTGGTGATCGAGCCGCCGAGGCTCTCCCATCCGTGCCAGGCGTGGCCGTCCCACCACTTGTGCCACATGGCGTCGTCGGTGCCGCGGGCGAAGCAGTCGATGCGGTTCGCGCTCCACGTCGTGCAGGAGATGTCCGTCGTGATCGAGCCGCCGAGGGTCTCCCATCCGCCCCAGGCGCGGCCGTCCCACCACTTGTGCCACATGGCATTGTCGGTGCCGCGGGCGAAGCAGTCGATGCGGTTGGGTCCCCAGGACACACACTCGGGCGGCGTGGTGATCGAGCCGCCGAGGGTCTCCCATCCGGCCCAGGCGCGACCGTCCCACCACTTGTGCCACATGGCGTTGTCGGTGCCGCGCGCGAAGCAGTCGATGCGGTTCGGGCCCCAGCTCGTGCACTCGGGCCGCGTGGTGATCGAGCCGCCGAGGCTCTCCCATCCGCCCCAGGCGTGGCCGTCCCACCACTTGTGCCACATCGCGTCGTCGGTGCCGCGGGCGAAGCAGTCGATACGGTTCGCGCTCCACGACACGCACTCCACGTCGGTCGTGATCGAGCCACCGAGGCTCTCCCACGCTCCCCACCGCTGCGCCTCGGCGCTCGTCGCCGCCAAGGTCGTCAGCAGCACCACCCCCAGGGCCGCGATGACTTTCATGCCGCGAGCATACTACGGGCGTCGCTCCGGAGCGTCGCCACACCGAGCAGGACGAGCGCGATCCAGACCAGGTCGGCCATGAACAGGTGCGCGAGCTGCATCCAGGTCGGCGCGAGCAGGAACAGGTTCACGAGGCCGCCGCCGATCTGGAGGAAGAACAAGCCGATCAGCGCGATCGAGGCCTTCTTCGCGCGGGGCACCCGCAGACCGAGCAGCACCGCCACCGCCGTGACGAACACGCTCGTGCCGATCGCCGAGAGCGGGTGGTAGATGCGCAGGCGGACCAGGAAGTGCGCGGTCGGCGAGAAGTCCGCGGCCACGCCCTCGGCGAGGCTCGCCGAGGGGAAGAGGGTGTCGCCGAGCGCGGTGACGGCGCCGGTCGTCGCGACCGCGAGCGTGCCGAGCGCGGCGGCGAGCACCCAGAGCCCGCGGGCTCGCCAGCGCAGCGGCGCCGCGTCCTCGCCCGACTGACGCGCCGCGACGGTGAGGCTCGCCGTGAGCAGGAACGTGTTGATCAGGTGCACGGCCACCCAGACCGCGCGCGCCGGGCTCTGGTCGTCGGCGACGTAGCGCAGGAGCACGATGCCGGCGCCGACGGCCGACTCGGTGATCATGAACACGAAGGACCACACCGCCGCCTTGCGCATCGGGTGGCCCTTCGGGCGCGCGCGCAGCGCGGCGATCATGAGCGCCACCACGAGCAGGAAGGACAGGCCGCTCGTCAGCCGATGCGTGAGCTCGATCGCGGTCTCGATCGTCTCGGCCCGCGGGATGACCTCGCCGTTGCAGGTGGGCCAGTGGGAGCCGCAGCCGGCCCCCGAGCCCGTGGCCCGCACGAAGGTGCCCCACACGATGACGAGCAGGGTGAAGGCGAGCACACCCCATGCAAAACGCTGCAGCACGTGGTCGGGGAGGTAGTGCGAAGCGATCGTGGTATCAAGTCCGGATGCGCTGGCGAGGACTCCTCGTGGCGATCCCCCTCTCCGGGGTGGTGATCACCCTGCTCGAGCTGACTCGGCTCCCTGCGTCCGCGCACACGCCCGATCGCCTCCTCGCGGCCCTCGGGCAGCTCCTCCGCAGCGCCGGCGTGACCTTCGTGGTCCCCGCGCTCCTCGTGGTCGCCACCGCCGCGGTCCTCTCCGATCGAAGCCGGCCGCGGATCCGGGCGGGGCTCCTCGCCGCGCTCGGGGTGACCCAGGTCGCGATGGCCCGCGAGGTCCTCATCGAGTACCCGCCGTTCGCCAACAGCCTCGCGATGAACGCGGCGCTGCTCGCGCTCGGGGCGATCGCCGCGGTCGCGCACCTCGGGCTCGCGCGCCCGTGGACGGGATCGCGGGCGGTCGGCCTCGCCTCCGCGGTCGGCTCGCTCGCCATCGCCCGCGCTCACTACGCCGTCTACGTCGGCCAGTACCCGACCCTGCACCAGGCCACGCTGCAGCTCTGCTTCGTCGGCTGCGCGCTCGGCGTCGGCCTCGTGCTCGTGTCGATCGAGTCCCCGCGCGCGCCCTCGACGCGGGTCGCGGTCGGCCTCGCCGCGGCGCTCGCCGCGCTCGCGTTCGTCGAGGTCCCCGCGAGCGCCTGGGCCCGGCCGGTGGTCACCGCGTACACCGAGCTCGGGCGCGGGGCGGGGGTCGCCGAGGCGCTCGAGCGGGACGCCGCCTACTTGCTCCCCCGCGCGCTCCCCGAGGCGCGCCGGAGCGAGCTGCTCGCGCCGGACGACGACGCCGAGGCGCGCTTCGCCGAGCACAGCGGCTTGCCCGACCTCGACTTCGCGCTCGAGGAGCACGACGTCTTGCTCGTGATGGTCGACGCCACGCGCTTCGATCGCACCTCGCTCGCCGAGCCCGCGCTCCGGACCACGCCTCGGCTCGCGGCGCTCGGCCGTCGCGCGCAGGTGTTCGAGCGGGCGTACTCGCCTTCGAACGGGACCTTCCCGTCGCTCGCGTCGATGCTCTCGATGCGCCCGGTCTCGTTCGCCGAGCTCGATCTTCGCCGGCGGTTCTGGCGCGGCGCGCTCCGCGAGGGGAGGCCCACCGCGCCCGAGATCCTGCGCGCTTCGGGCCGCGAGACGTTCTGGGTCGGCCACGACCACGAGCACTGCTTCAGCGAGCACGCGGTGGGGCTCGAGCGCGGCTTCGACCGGCGCGCGCTGATCGAGGAGCTGCGCGACGGGCCGCCGCGGGACGTCGATCGCGAGATCGCGGACGCGGCCATCGACGCGATCCACGGGGCGGGCGGGCGTTGGTTCGGGATGGTGTTCTTCGTCAGCCCGCACGACCCCTACCAGGGCGGCTACGAGGCGGAGCTGCGGCGCTTCGACGCGGCGCTCGGCCGGCTGCTCCGGGCGGTGGACCTCGACCGCACGATCGTCGTCGTCGCCGGCGATCACGGCGAGGCGTTCGGCGATCACGGGTTCAGCCACCACCTCTCGAGCGTCTACGACGAGCAGGTGCACGTGCCGTTCGTCGTGTCGGTGCCGGGCGCCCGCGGCGCGAGGCACGACGCGCCCACGTCGACCGCGTACCTGTTCCCGTGGCTTCTGTCGCGCGGCACGGACGCCGAGCGCGCGGCGGCCCGAGAGGTCCTGCGCGAGGACGTGGGCCCGCTGATGCGCGCGCTCGACGGCGCGGTGGTCAGCGAGATGATCGGGCCGACTCGCCAGGAGGTCTCGCTCGCGCTCGGGGACACGACGGTCGTCTACGACGTGCTCGCCGAGCTGCCCCGCGTCTTCGACGCGCGCCTCGATCCCGCTCAAGCCCGCGACCTGCGCGAGGACGATCCCGCGCGCGTCGACCGGGTGCTGCCGCTCGTCGAGCGCTATCGTCGCGCGCGCTACGAGGGACGACGTTTCCGCTTCGTGATGGAGGCTCCCCGGTGAAGACACTCGCCAAGATTTTCTTTCAGGGCCTGCTCGTGTTCGTGCCGGTCGTCGGCACCGTCGCGCTCGTCTCCTGGCTCTTGATCACCGTCGACTCGTTGGTCCCGCTCGACGTCCCGTTCGCGGGCATCGGGCTCGTCGTCGTGTCGATCTTCGCGCTCGGCCTGCTCGCCAACAACATGGTCGGCCGCAAGATCCTCGAGTGGCTCGAGCGCGGGATGAAGTCGGTCCCGTTCGTGAAGATCGTCTACTCGTCGATCAAGGACCTGCTCGGCGCGTTCGTCGGCGACACCCGCTCCTTCGACAAGCCCGCGATGGTCCGCGTGAGCGACGACGTGCGCGTCTTCGGGTTCGTGACCTGCGATCACTTCGACGACGTGCGCCTCGCGGGTCACGTCGCGGTGTACCTGCCGCAGTCCTACAACTTCGCCGGCAACCTGATGATCGTGCCCGAGGATCGCGTCGAGCCGGTCGACGCCGACAGCGCCCAGTTCATGGCCTTCATCGTCTCGGGCGGCGTCGCGCAGATGTCCGCGGCGCGCACCGCGTTCGACGGCCGCGTCTCGCTGCTCCACAAGGAGCGCTGACGAATGCGCTAGTAGCGCTCGCAGACGTAGTCGTTGCCGGTGTCGCAGCTCGTGTCTTGCCAGAGGCCCATCTCGCGAGCGCGGGCGACCGCGCAGCGCGGGGCGGCGTCGTCGTCGGGCTGGTCGCTCTCCCAGGCGGCGAAGCGACCGTCGATCGCGGAGCCGCCGAGCAGGCCCTCCCAGAGCTCCGTGCCGTCGGTCCAGCGCCAGCGCCGCGTGCCGTCGTCCTCGACCCGCGCTCCGATGAAGTGATCGCCGATCCCGCCCGGCATCGACGCGGTCGCGAACAGGAAGTCGTTCTCCATCATGTTGTCGACGCGCACGAGCTGCATGCCCGCGGCCACGCACGCGTCGCGCGCGGCCGTCCACGAGACGCTCGCGGCGCAGAACGCGTAGCCCTTGCCGCCGAACGCCACGCCCGTGCAGCCGGCCGGGCACCCCGCGTCGTCGACGACGTCGGAGCAGTCGTTGTCGAGCCCGTCGCACGTCTCCATCGAGTCGGGGTTCACCAGATCCGAGCCGTCCTGACAGTCGCCGCTGCGCTCCACCGCGTTGTCCGGTCGCGCGCACGCCACGACCGTGTCGGTGTCCGAGCCCCAGCCGTCGCCGTCGAGGTCGCGATAGAACGTGGTGCCGTCGGTCGGCTCCTCGTCGACGGTCCCGTCGCAGTCGTCGTCGGCGCCGTTGCACGTCTCGGGGATCTCCGAGCATGGACCCGCGTCACCCGCGACCGCGCCGTCGTCCATCGTCATCGCGTCCATGGGCGCGTCGCCCGCGTCGCGTCGCCCGGCGTCGGTGCCTTCGGGAGGCGGGCTCCCCTGCGCGCACGCAGCCACGAGGAGCGCGAGGATCGCCAGAGCGCGAACGACGGGGTGCACGCGCGCCATGGTGCCACTCCTGGCTGAAATAGCGATCCGCGACGCGCCGTACGGAAGCCCGGACCACGCAACAAGGAGCCCTCGCCCGTGTCGAAGACCCTCTCGATCGCCGTTCTCGTCGCCACCCTCCTCCTCCCCTCGCTCGCGCTCGCGCAAGCCCCGGATCGGGTCGCGTTCGGTCACCCGGTCACCGTCGGCCCGACCGAGCTCGTGCACGACGCCGTGTCCTTCGGCGGCGACACCGTCGTCCAGGGCACCGTCGAGGGCGACGCGGTCGCGTTCGGTGGATCGGTGGTGCTCATGGAGGGCGCCGAGGTCCGCGGCGACACGGTATCGTTCGGCGGCGCCGTCCAGGACCAGCGCACCTCCGCCGCGCCCGCGCCCCCCGTCGTCGCGGCCCGCCACGCGCAGCCCGACGGCCCCTTCGAAGCGGTGTGGGCCTTCCTCGGCGAGACCGCGCGCAGCGCCGTCATGCACGTCCTCCTCTTCCTCCTCGGCCTGCTGATGATGGGCGTGGGCCGCGAGCGGCTCGGCGCGCTGCAGGTCACGATGATCAAGGACGGCGTGAAGACCGCGGGCACCGGTCTGCTCGGCTACCTCGGCGCCGTCGCCGCGATCGTGCTGCTCTCGATCACGCTCATCGGGATCCCCGCCGCGGTCGTCGTCGGCCTCGCGCTCCCCATCGCCACCTACGTCGGCCTCGCCGCCGCCGCGACGGTGGTCGGCGCCGCGCTCCCGCTCCCGCAGCTCCAGGGCAAGGAGGTCCACCAGCTCGCGGCCGGCGTGGGCGTGCTCTTCCTCGCCTCGCTCGTCCCGCTCGCCGGTGGGATCTTCACCGCGGCGGTCGCGTGCCTCGGCTTCGGCGCCCTCATCCGGACGCGCTTCGCGAAGAGCCCGCCCGAGGGGCTCCCCGAGGCGGGCCCGTACCGCACCGCGGCCACTTGACACCCCCGGTCGTGAGGCCATTTTCCGCCGCATGACCGCCCCCACCACGCACAAGTTCGAGGCGGAGGTCGAGCAAGTCCTCCGCCTCGTCATCGAGTCGCTGTACAGCAACCGCGAGGTCTTCCTCCGCGAGCTCGTGTCCAACGCCGCCGACGCGCTCGACAAGCTCCGCTTCGCCGCCGTCACCGACCCCTCCCTCATCCCGTCGGGCGCCGCGCTCGGCGTGCGCCTGATCCCGGACCGCGAGGCGAACACCCTCACCATCTCGGACAACGGCATCGGGATGAGCCGCGAGGAGCTCGTCGACCACCTCGGCACCATCGCTCGCAGCGGCACGCGCGAGCTGGCCAAGAAGCTCGCCGAGGCCAAGGAGACCGGCGACCTCTCGCTCATCGGGCAGTTCGGCGTCGGCTTCTACAGCTCCTACCTCGTCGCCGATCGCGTCGAGGTCGTCAGTCGCAAGGCCGGCACCGAGGAGGCCCACCGCTGGATCTCCGAGGCCAAGGAGAGCTTCTCGGTGGAGCCCGCCGAGCGCGACGAGCACGGCACGAGCGTGATCCTCCACCTCGGCGAGGAGCACCGCGGCTTCCTCGACCCGGTCCGGCTCCGCGAGCTCATCGCGCGCTACTCGGACTACCTGGCCTGGCCCGTCGAGCTCAAGACGACGAAGAAGGACGGGGACGACTACGTCGACGCGTTCGAGAAGATCAACCAGTCGAGCGCGCTCTGGCAGCGCCCGCGCGGCGAGATCCAGGACGACAAGGCGGAGGAGCTCTACCACCACCTCACGAGCGACTACGCCAAGCCGCTCGGGTGGCGGCACTTCCGCATCGAGGGCACGCAGCTCTTCAGCGGGATGATCTTCGTCCCGAGCCACGCGCCCTTCGCGCTGTGGAGCCCCGAGACGCAACACGGCGTGCGATTGTACGTGAAGCGCGTCTTCATCATGGACGACGCGGCCGAGCTGCTCCCCAACTGGCTCCGCTTCGTCCGCGGCGTCGTGGACAGCGAGGACCTGCCGCTCAACGTGAGCCGCGAGCTGCTCCAGGACTCGCGCGTGGTCACCGTCATTCGCAAGCAGCTCGTCAAGCAGGCGCTCGATCTGTTGGGCGAGCTCGCGAAGGAGCGACCCGACGACTACCTGACCTTCTGGACCGCGTTCGGCGGGGTCCTCAAGGAGGGCCTCCACTCCGAGCCGGAGCGCGCCGACGAGCTCGCGCCGCTGCTGCGCTTCCACAGCTCCGAGGTCGAGGGCGTGACGTCGCTCGCCGAGGCGAAGGAGCGCATGAAGGAGGGCCAGCCGGCGCTCTACTACGTGCTCGGCGAGTCGCTCGCGCAGGCGCGGCAGAGCCCCCATATCGAGGGGCTCCGGAAGAAGGGCTACGAGGTCCTCTTCCTCGTCGACCCGGTCGACCCGTTCGCGATCGAGGCGCTCACGAAGTTCGACGGGACGCCGCTCGAGTCGGCGTCGGACGCGCAGCCCGGCGAGACCCACGCGCCGGCCGACGAGGATCGCGAGGCGGCGCTGTCGTCGCTCAAGAACCGCTTCCGCACGCGGCTCCAGGACGACGTCAGCGAGGTCCGCGTGAGCGCCCGCCTCGTGGACTCGCCCGTCTGCCTGGTGGTGCCGCCCGGGGGCCTGCAGCCGCACATCGAGCGGCTCCTGCGCGCGACCCAGAAGGACATGCCCAAGCAGAAGCGCATCCTCGAGATCAACCCGAGCCACCCCGTGATCGAGAACCTCCGCGCGCTGCTCGAGGGGGCCAAGGCGGTGGAGCGCGTCGACGAGTGGATCGAGCTGCTCCACGACCAGGCGAAGATCGCCGAGGGCTCGCCGCTCGACGACCCGGGGGCCTACAACCGCCGCGTGACCGCGCTGCTGAAGGACGCCACGGAGCGCCTGGTCGGCGCCGAGTGACCCCCGTCCGGATCGACAAGGCGCGCTACCTCTCGCCGGCGTGGGCCGCGCTCGAGCGGGAGCGCCTCTGGCCGCGGGTGTGGCTGCCCGCGGCTCACGTCGATCTGCTCCCGTCGGCGGGGAGCCACGTCACCACGACCGTCGGGGGCGCCGAGGTCGTGATCGTCCGCGGCGACGACGGCGCGGTGCGCGCCTTCCACAACGCGTGCGTGCACCGCGGCCGCCGGCTCGTCGACGCCCCGTGCGGGCGCGCGGAGGCGCTGCGCTGCCCGCTGCACCACTGGGTCTACGCCCTCGACGGCCGCCTCACCGACGCCCCCCAGCGCGAGGCGTTCGGCGCGCTCGCCGGCCCGTCCACGGGCCTCGCCGAGCTCGCGTGCGCGACGTGGCGCGGCCAGGTGTTCGTGCACCTCGGGCAGCCCGACGAGCCGCTCGAGGCGTGGCTGGCGCCCGTCGAGGCGGGCCTCGCGCGCTACGACCTCGACGCCTACGCGCTCGTCGATCGCAAGACGTTCTGCCTCCCCGCGAACTGGAAGACGGTCGCCGACCTCTTCAACGAGGCCTACCACGTGCCCGCGGTGCACCCGTACCTGCTCGGCAGCGTGGACCCCACGTCGGTCGAGACCGTCGTGCATGGCGCGCACGTGGAGCAGACCTTCCGCATCGGCGCGCCCGCCCCGGGGCGCTCGCCGACCGAGGTGACCGACTCGCTCGTCGAGCTCCTGCGCGACGTCGGGGCCGACCCGGCGGCGCTCGAGGGCGACGCGACGCGGGCCCCGGGGCTCCTGCAAGAAGCCTTGCGGGAGCGCGGCGTCACCGGGCTCTCCGACGAGCAGCTGCTCGAGGGCAAGAGCTGGTACGTGTTCCCCGCGCTCACCCTCAACGTCTACCCCCACGGCGCGCAGCTCCACCGGCACCGCCCCGACCCGACCGATCCGGAGCGCGCGTGGCTCGATCAGCTCACGTTCACGCGGCTCCGCCCCGGTCAGGCCCGCCCGACGCCGCGGGTGAGCCACCTCGACGTCGACGGCGTCCCGGGCTCCGGTCGCGTCACGGAGGACGACGTTCGGGAGGCGCTCGCGGTGCAGCGCGGGATGCGCTCGCCCGGCTTCCGCGAGCTCCGCCTCGGGGACCGCGAGGTCGCGCTGGCCCACATGCACGCGATGCTCGATCGGTACCTCACGGCCTGACGCTGGCGCAGCGCGGCACAGGCCGGGGGCCGTGCGTCCCGCTGGGCGGGGTGGCGCGCGGAGTGCAATCCTGTGAGGCATGCGGAGACTCCTCCTGATCGGGCTCATGCTCGGCCTCGGCGCGGCCCTCGGACTGGCCCAGCGGGCCTTCGCGGAGGGCGCCTGCGTCAACGACCTCCCCGCGGTGGCCGAGCTCGAGCTCGCGTCCGTGAGCATCGACGGGGCGACCGCGTCGCTCGAGGGCGTGCCGGCGACGGCCGCGCTCGAGCAACCGCCGCACGACAGCCCCTTCGCCGACCCCTACCCATCGCTGGTCATCGGCGGCAACACCCACCCGCTGATGGAGGCGCCGTGAGCCGCGCCGACGTGCTCATCGCGGCGCTCGCGCTCGTCTGTGGGCTCGCGCTCGGCGCGTGCTTGAGCACCCCCTGCGACTACAGCGGGCTCGACTACTCGCTCACCGACACCGAGTACGTCGCGCGCCGCTTCGTGGTCGGCACCTACTCGGTGGACGACGACGTGCGGGTCCGCGTCGACCCCGCCGCCGAGACCGTGACGCTCTCGTTCACCTCCGAGGGCCGCGCGATGGTCGCCCGCTACGACATCGTCTCGTTCGATCGCCCGTGATCGCGCTAGGGTCGCGGCGTGATCCCCGACCGCGTCGCCGCCCGCATCGCCCCGCTCGCGCCCGAGCGGATCGAGCGGATCGAGGAGCCCTCGCTCGGCCTGCTCGCGTACGTCGTGCTCGACAGCACCGCGCTCGGCCCCGCGGCGGGCGGGGTGCGCACGAAGGCCTACGCCGACGAGGCCGACGCCGCGCTCGACGCGTGCCGGCTCGCCCGCGCGATGACCTACAAGTGCGCGCTCGGCGGCCTCGACGCGGGGGGAGGCAAGGCTGTCGTGATCGCGTCGCCGGAGCTCGATCGCGAGCGCGCGTTCGAGCACCTCGGTCGGTACGTCGAGGGCCTCGGCGGCGCGTTCCGAACGGCTGGCGATTTCGGTACCACGGACGCCGATCTCGCCGCGATGGCGCGACACACCCGCTACGTCCACACCGACACCCCCAACCTCGCGGCCGCGGTCGGGCGCGGCGTGCTGCGCTGCGCGGAGGCCTGCGCGACCTACGCCGGCCGGGGTGACGTCCGCGGCCTGCGGGTCGCCGTCCAGGGCTGCGGAGACATCGGCGCCGCCGTCGCCGAGGCGTTCGCCGCGGCGGGCGCGGAGGTCCTCGTGACCGACCTCGACGCGGCGCGCGCGCGCGCGGTCGCCGAGCGGACCGGGGCCACCGTCGTCGACCCGAGCGACGTGCTCTTCGCCGACGTCGACCTCGTCTCCCCGTGCGCGGTCGGCGACGTGATCGACGCGGACGTCGCGTCGCGCCTGCGCGCCTGGGCCGTGTGCGGCGGCGCGAACAACATCTGCACCGACGACGCGGCGCACGAGGCGCTGCACCGCCGCGGCGTGGTCTTCGTCCCCGACGCGGTGTCGAGCGCCGGCGCGGTCGTCGACGGCATCGGCCACACCGTGATGGGCTTGGCGGATCGCGCGCCGCTGATCGACGCGCTCGGCGCCACGGCGCTCGCGATCCTCGAGGACGCCCGCGGACACGAGCGCCCGCCCGTCGTCCACGCCACGCGACGCGCGCGGCTGCGCATCGACGGCGCGAGCCGGTAGACTCCGGCCCCGTGAGCCGGCTCTCTCGTATCGCGGCCCTCCTCGGCGGCGCGGCCCTCGCCTTCCTCGGCGTGTGCCTGCTCGCGTCGACCGCGAGCGCGCAGCCCACCGACGCGCCGTCCTCGCCGCTGACGACCCTGCTCGCGATCGGCGCGCTCACCGCCCTGCCGTTCCTGTTCATGACGACGACGAGCTACGTGAAGATCTCCGTCGTCTTCTCGATCCTGCGCAACGCCATCGGCACCGGCGAGGTCCCGAGCGGGGCGGTGATCGCCGCGCTGTCGGCGATCCTGAGCCTCTACGTGATGGCCCCGGTGGGCGAGCAGATCGCCGAGGTCGCGGGCCCCGCCGCGTCGCGCATCGACGTCCACGACCCGCTGGCCGACACCGACGCGCTCGGCGCCGCGATCGAGGCGGGGCTCGTGCCGCTGAAGGCGTTCCTCGAGCGCAACGCCGGCGAGCGGGAGCGCGCGCTCTTCCTCGACCTCGCGCAGCAGGCGCGCCCCGACGACCAGCGCGACCGCGTCTCCGCCGACGACGTGCTGGTCTTGCTGCCCGCGTTCCTCGTCAGCGAGCTCAGCGAGGCCTTCCAGATCGGCTTCCTGGTCTTCCTGCCGTTCCTCGTCGTCGACCTCGTGGTCTCGAACGTCCTCATGTCGCTCGGGATGCACATGATGAACCCGACGCAGGTGAGCATGCCCTTCAAGCTGCTGCTCTTCGTCCTCGTCGACGGCTGGTACCTGCTCGCGAGGGCGCTCGTGCTCGGCTACGCGTAGCGGCGGGCCGCTTGAGCGGTCGGCGCGCGCGCGTGTAGTCTTCAGGGCCGTCATGCGCGCGCACCTGGCCAGCGTGGGGACCCCGATGGCGCTGCTCCTCGCGAGCGCGCTCGCCGTCGGCGTCGTCAGCGGCTCGGTCGGCGCGACGGCTCGGGGCACCGACGCCGCGGCGATCGAGGCCACCGACGACGCGCCGGACGCGCCCCGATCGTCGGCCGTCGTCGAGCTCGCCGCGGAGGAGACGGAGGACGACTCCGACTCCGGCGACGATCCCTTCTCGCTCGGCGACGCGCTCCACGTCGCGCTCGCCACGCAGCGCCACCACGGCGGCGTCCTCGGCTCCGATCGCGCTCGACTCCACGGCGCCGCGGCTCGCGCGGCGCGCGCTCCTCCCGCCTGACCTCTCCAACGAGCCCTGGGGCGCGCCGCTCGCGCGCCTCCTCGTGAGGTCGGCGCCGTCGGCGCCAGAGGGATGTCGAGATGTTCGAGTCGTCGAGTCGTGAAGTGGAGCCCGAGCTCCGATGGTTGCCGGAACCGCACGCGCGCTGGAGGGCGCGCCGGATCGCGGCCGCGGTCCTCCTCGGGGCGGGCGGCGTGCTGCTGTGGGTGTCGTTCCCCGACCGGCTCGAGCTGGCGACGGGGATCGCGCTCACGATCGGCTTCGCGTGGGGCCTCGCGCGGCTCGAGCGCTCGCACCGGATCCTGCTGCGCCTCTCGCTCGGCGGGTGGGGCGACGTGCCGTCGAGCGTCTCGGCGCTCGAGGCGCTCGCGGAGGAGGCTCGCTTCGACGCGCGGGTGCACGCGTGCCTGATCGCGGCGGTCGCCGAGCTGGAGCTGCGCCGCGGCGACGGGGACCGCGGCCGCCGTCTGTTCGCGGAGCTGAGCCGTCGCGGGTGGTCGCCGGTCGAGCTTGTCGGGGGATCGCTGTCGGGGAGCGGGCCGGTGATGAGCGCGGCCGCCACGATGGTGGCCCTCGAGGCGCTCTCGAGCGACCTCGCGACGCTCGAGCCGCGGCTCGTGGACCTCGAGCGGACCGGGCGGCGCTGGGCGACGCTGCTCGCCCGATCCATCTTGATGCTCAAGGCGGGGAGGGCGCAGGACGCGGCGACGATGCTCGACGGTCGCCTGCCCGCTGCCTCGCCCGCGCTCCCGGCCGAGCAGCTCGCGGAGCTGCGGACCCTTCACGCCTTCGCCCGCGCCGCGTCGGGCCGCGATCCCTACCGCGCGTCCGGCCGGGCCCGAGCGCCGCGGGCCACCCTCGGCGACGCGCGCGACCGTTCGCAGCGCTGGCTCACCGAGTCGTGGCCGGCCCTGCGCGCCTTCGTGGAGTGACCGCTCAGAACCGGTAGCCCGCCGAGATCAGGATCTCGGGGGTGAAGCCGTACTGCGCGAAGCCCGCGCCGACGCCGTCCTCGATCTCGGTCGCGGGGTTGCCCTCGAGCTCGCGGATCTCTGGTGGCACCTCGAGGTGGGCGCTCGCGCCGACCGCGTGGGTCCAGCCGATCGCGGCGCGGAGCACCAGGTGCTCTTCGATCACGAGGCGGTAGCCGACGCGCCCGTGGAGGGCGTGCATCTCGATCGCGACGGGGACCTCGCGCATGCCGCGGTAGCGGATGCGCTGCCCGGTCGCGGACTCGATCGCGGCGCGCGTGAGGGTGGAGTTGGTGCCGAGGTACGTGTAGCCGAAGGACAGCTCGAGGCCCTCGATCGGGTTCACGCCCACCCCGACGCGCACGTTCCACCCGCCGTTCGCGATCGTCTCGTCGACGATCGGGCGCACGTCCTCGCCGAAGGCGCCGGTGCCCTCGACGATGTCGCGCAGCATGCCGAGGTAGGCGTTCGGCGTGTGGCCGGCCGACACCGTCGCGAAGAGGCCGACGGGCGTGGTGAGCTGCGCCTCGATCCCGACCGAGACGGGGAGGCTCGTCTGCGCGGTGAGGTCGAGCGCCCAGCCCTCCGGCATCAGGGACGTCGACGACGTCGCCGCGTCGATCGGGGCTGGCGCCGAGGCGAGCGGGGCGCCGAGCGCGCGCCCGAGCTGCGCGCTGGCCGTCGCCGGGAAGAGGAGCGCGGCGCCGAGGAGGAGGTGTGTCGAGATGCGCCGCGTGATGGTCACGAGCTCGATCGGTGCACGGCGCATGCCGCGCGTTCACGGCCCGCGATCCCCTCCGTCGGCGCCAACCGCGACACCGGAGCCGCGCGCCATGGCACGGGAGCGAGGTCTCAGCCGAGCCGCACCGCGCCCAGCTTCGAGCTCGCGACGACCCCGCGGATGGCGGCGATCTTGTCGTCGCGATCGAGCTCGATCCAGAACACGACGTCGCGGGCGTAGCGCCCCTCGCGATCCGGATAGCGCACCAGCAGCGCGGGCAGCCCGTTGAGGTCGCGCTCCGCGGCCCACGTCGGCCACGGCGCGTGCGCCACGATCACCCGATAGGTCCGCAGGATGTCCTCGATCCCGTGGAGCACCCGGACCGCCGCGACGAACTCGCCCGCGCCGTCGTGGATGCTCGTGGCGTCGTCGGCGAGGAGCCGCGCCGCGCCCTCGAAGTCGCCGACCCCGAGCCGGAGCATGAGCTCTCGTAGCAAGCGAGCCGTCTTGTCACGTAGCTCGGGGGTGATCGGCCGGCGCTGCTCGTCGTAGCCCTCGAGCTCCTTGCGCGCGCGGTGCAGGAGCACCCGGACGTTGCCCGGGGTGGTGTCGAGCGCCGCGGCGGTCTCGGGGCCGGTCAGCCCCATGACGTCGCGCAGGATCAGGACGGCGCGTTGCCGCGGATCGAGGACCTCGAGCGCGACGAGGAAGGCGCTCGTGGCGCTCTCGACGAGGCCGTAGCGGGCCTCGGGTCCGGGCTCGATGGACGCGACCACGCGCTCGGTGTCGATCGGCTCGGGGAGCCAGGGGCCGAAGTAGCGCTCGCGCTTGCGGCGCCGGAGCGAGTCGATGCACAGGTTCGTGGCCACGCGGAAGAGCCACGGCGCGAGGCTCCGCTCGGTGTCGGGGGGAGGGTGCTCGAGCGCCTTGCGGAAGGTCTCCTGGACGAGGTCCTCGGCGTCCGCGGCGCTCCCGGTCATCCGGTAGCACAGGCCGAAGAGGGCGTTCCGGTGCGTCTCCATCGAGGCCGCCGCCATCGTGACACCTGACTTCATGCAGGTGCCACGATCGAGGGCGCTCGACCGTTACGCGTAACGCTGCGGGCCTGCCGTTCGTGGGACCTCTCGAAAGCGAGGAGAACCATGACCCACGTCGTGATCGGAGCCGGGCTGAGCGGGCTGGTCGCCGCCGTCGAGCTCGCCAGCCAGGGCCGCGAGGTGCTCGTGCTCGAGGCGAGCGGCGCCCTCGGGGGGCGCGCCCAGACCCACCGCTCGGAGGGCTTCGCGCTCAACCTCGGGCCGCACGCGCTGTACCCGGGCGCCGAGCGTCAGCTCGCGGAGCTGGGCGTGAACGTGACCGGCGGCGTCCCCAAGCGCGGGCTGACGATGGAGGTGGGCGACCGCATCGCGCCGCTGCCCGGCGACGCGGTGACCCTGCTCGGCAACGGGGCCCTGGGCTGGAACGACAAGCTGCGGGTCGGCTGGCTGCTCGGCCGCCTCGGGTGGATCGACGCGGACCCCCTCGATCGAGTGACCGTCGGCGAGTGGCTCGACGCGATGGGGCTGCAAGGTACGGCCAAGGACGTCGCGCTCGCGGTCGTGCGGATCTCGACCTACGTCAACGCCTCCGACCGGATGAGCGCCGGCGTGGCGATCCGCCAGATCCGCGGCGCGCTCGACGGCGTCCGCTACCTCGACGGAGGGTGGGCCACGATCGTCGACGGCCTGCTCGAGCGCGCGCGAGAGCTCGGCGTGGTCGTCCGCTCGCGCGCCAAGGTCGAGCGCCTCGAGGTGGAGGCGGGGCGCGTGGTCGGCGTGATGCTCCGCGACGGTGAGCGCATCGCGACCGAGGGCGTCGTCCTGACGCTGTCGCCCAAGGCGTCCGTTCGGCTCCTCGGCGAGCACGCGCGGCCGTCCCTCGCGACCTTCGCGGCGGACTCCGTCGCCGTCCGCGCGGCCTGCCTCGACGTCGCGCTCCGCCGCCTCCCGCGGCGGCATCCGTCGCTCATCCTCGGGACCAACGAGCCGACCTACGTGTCCATCCACTCGAACGTCGCCGCCCTCGCCCCCACCGACGGCGGGGTGATCCACGTGGCTCGCTACCTCGCGCCGGACGAGCGCGTCGACGGCGCGACGCGGGCCCAGCTCGAGGGCTACCTCGATCGCTCGCAGCCGGGCTGGCGCGACGAGGTCGAGGAAGTGCGGTGGAGCCCCGCGATGACGGTCATGCACGCGATCCCCGAGGCTCGCGACGGGGGCCTCGCGGGGCGCCCGACGGTGGCTTCGGCGGGCCCGACGAACCTCGCCCTCGCGGGCGACTGGGTGGGCCCCGAGGGCTTGCTCGCGGACGCCTGCGTCACGTCGGCGCGGGCCGCCGCGCGGTGGATCGCCCGCGGCGACCGCGAGGCTCAGGGCGTGACGTACAGGTCGAGCTCGAAGGTCTGCGGGCCGGACAGCGAGTCGCTGTCGAGCACGACGTAGACGGGGTTCGTCGTGTCGCCCGTGTTGGTGTACTCGACCGTCTCGGCCCCCGAGATCGAGGAGTCCGAGCTGTCGAGGCAGGACCCGACCACGGGGCACGAGTCGAGGATGTAGAGGACTCCGTCGCCCGCGTGGCGGTACACCGCCCGCACGGTCTGGCCGTGCGCGAGCTCGACCCGGACCGCGCCGTCGCGGCCGGGGCCGCTGACCGTGCACGCGCCCGCGATGTCGTTGGTGTTCGACGCGAGGGTCCCGCGATAGAACCCCGCCGCGGTCGGGCTGCTCGGACAGAAGCCGGGGAGGATCGCGGTGCGCACGACCATGCCCGCGTCGGTGCCCGTCGGTCCGGCGTCGCTGCCCGCGTCCATCGCCCCCGCGTCGGTGCCGGTCGGCCCCGCGTCGGTCGCGCCCGCGTCGTCGCCGGTCGGGCCCGCGTCCGTCTCCACCGGGCCCGCGTCGGTGGCGCCCGCGTCGGTGTCGGTCGGTCCCGCGTCGGTACCGGTCGATCCGGCGTCGACGCCGCCAGGGCCCGCGTCCACGCCCGAGGGGCCCGCGTCGGAGTCGCCGCCGCCGTCGTCGCAGCCGACGAGCGCGAGCGAGAGGACCAGGAGGGCAGAGAGGCTTCGCATGCGGCGCACTCTAGGACAAAGATCGCCGCGCGCGAGCCTCACTCCTCGAGCACGCCGCGCGCCTCACCCCTGGCCGTCGAGCAGGGCCTGCAGCCGGCCCGGGTGCTGGAGCCCCACGGCTCGCGCGGTGGGCTGCCCGTTTCGAAACAGCACCAGCGTGGGCATCGCGCGGACGCCGTAGGTCTGGGCGGTGACCGGCGAGTCCTCGACGTCGACCTTCACGACGACCACGTCGTCGCGCTCCGCCGCGAGCTTCTCGAGGAGCGGCTCCTGGAGACGACACGGGCTGCACCACACCGCGCCGAAGTCGACGAGGACCGGTCGGTCGGCTCGCAGCACCTCGTCGTCGAAGCTCAGGTCGTTCACTTCTCGAAGGCTCATGACGCAATCTCCTTTGCAGTGTCGGCGGCCGTCCGGAAGGGGAGGGCGCGCAGGACGTCGGCGACCTCGGGTCGGCTGACCCGATAGAAGCGCCGGCGACCGTCGCGGACGGCGAGCACCACGCCCGCCGCCCGCAGGACCTTGAGGTGGCGCGAGATCAGCGCCTGGGGGTGCCCGAGGCACTCCACCATCGAGCCGACGTCGGAGTGCCCGGCGAGCAGCCCATCCACGATCTGGAGCCGGATCGGGTGCGCGAGGGCCGCGAGCAGGTCCGCGTTCCGCTTCAGGTCGACGGGGCTGTGGACCCTGGGCTCTCCGAAATCCTTCATATGTCGAATGTGTAATGTATTGGGCGCGGACCGTCAACCCCCCCGATTCAGCTGGGTCCCTTTGCGCTCAGCCCTTCGGCGGCCCGAACGGCGGGAGGGACTCGCGCGCGCCGAGGTCTTCGGCGGCGTAGTAGCTCGCGACCAGGTCCCTGTAGATGGGGCGGGTGTAGGCGTCGGCGCGGGGGTGCTCGATGACGTCCACGATCACCTCCGCCACCTCCTCGGGCGACTGCGCGCCGGGCATGCCGCGCGAGTCGTAGCCGCCGTGGCGAGCGCGCAGGCCGAACTCGGTCGCCACGACCCCCGGGCTCACGACGGAGACGTGGATGCCCGGGTCGGTGTCGCGCAGCTCGAGGCGCAGGCTCGAGCTCAGCGCGTTCAGCGCGTGCTTCGCGGCCGAGTAGGCGGAGCGGATGGGCGCCAGCGGCAGCCGCCCGAGGAGCGAGCTGACGTTGACGATGTGCCCCGCCCCGCGCTCCCTGTAGTGCGGCAAGACAGTTTGCATGGCCCAGAGCACCGACTTCGTGTTGACGAGCATCATCTCGTCGAAGTCCTCGTCGGTGAGCTCCGACACCGGGCGGCTGATCCCGCGCCCGGCGTTGTTCACCCACACGTCCACGTGCCCGAAGCGCTCGATCGCCGCCTCGAGCGCGCGGCTCAGATCCTCGCGGCGGGTCACGTCCGCGACGACCGCGAGGGCGTCCTCGCCGCACCGCCCCGCGACCTCGCTCAGCTCCTTGTCGCGCCGCGCCAGCAAGACCTGCTTGCCGCCCTTCGCGGCGATCTGCTCGGCGAGGCACGCGCCGATCCCCGCGCTCGCGCCCGTGACCACGACCACCCGGTCCTGCCATGTCGACATCTCGACCTCCTCGTACGGAGGCGAGGGTACGGCAGGCGGCCCGCCGACGGGGCCGCCTCGTCCGTCGGCTACACGCGCTCGATGATCGTCGCGATCCCCATCCCGCCGCCGATGCACAGCGTGATGAGCGCGGTCGCGAGGTCGCGGCGCTCGAGCTCGTCGAGCGCGGTCGCGAGGAGCATCGCGCCCGTCGCGCCGAGCGGGTGACCGAGCGCGATCGCGCCGCCGTTGACGTTCACCTTGGCCGGGTCGATCGAGAGGTCCCGCATCGTCTTGAGGGGGACGACCGCGAAGGCCTCGTTGATCTCCCACAGGTCGATGTCGGAGGCCTTCATCCCCGCCTTCGCGAGCGCGCGCTCCGAGGCCGGGGTCGGCGCGGTCAGCATGATCACCGGCTCGGCGCCGGCGGTCGCGGTGGCGCGGATGCGCGCGCGCGCCTTCAGCCCGTGCTGCTTGAGCCCGTCCTCGTTGGCGAGGAGGACCGCGCACGCGCCGTCGACGATGCCGCTCGCCGAGCCCGCGGTGTGGCGGTGCTCGATCGCGGCGATCTCCGGGTAGCGGACGAGCGCGAGCTGATCGATGGTCTCGCCGTTCGGGCCCATGGGCATCGCGCCCATGCGCTCGAAGACGCCGGGCAGCTCCGAGAGGCCCTCGATGGTGGTGTCCGGCCGCGCGTACTCGTCGCGGTCGAGCGCGACCGCGCCGGTCGCCGGGTCCTTCACCGCGAAGAGGCTCTTCGCGAAGCGGTTCTCCTCGATCGCGACGGCGGCCTTCTGCTGGCTGTCGAGCGCGAAGCGGTCGAGCTCCTCGCGCGCGAAGCCGAACTTGGTCGCGATCAGATCGGCGCTGATGCCCTGCGGCACCTGCACGAGCTTCTTGCGCAGCTCGAAGTTGTTGCCGTCGATGCCGGCGTCGTCCGAGCCCATCGGCACGCGCGACATGCTCTCCACGCCGCCGCCGATGGTGAGGTTCTGCTGGCCGCTCATCACGCCCATCGCGGCGAAGTTCACGCCCTGCAGGCCCGAGCCGCAGAAGCGGTTCAGCGACACGCCGGTGACCTCGTCGGGCCAGCCCGCGGCGAGGATGGAGTTGCGCGCGATGCACGCCCCCTGCTCCTTGGCCTGGCTCACGGTGCCGAGCACGACGTCGTCGATGGCGCCCTTCTCGAAGCCCGCCTTGTCGGCGAGCCGGTTGAGGGTCTGCCCCATCAGCTCCTGCGGGTGGATCTCGCTGAGCGCGCCGCCCGGCTTGTCGCCCTTCGCTCGCTTGCCTTTTCCGCGCGGCGTACGGACCGCGTCGACGATGAATGCATCTGCCATGTCTCGCTCCTTCACCAGCCCATGATCTTCGCGATCATGTACTTCATCACCTCGGAGGTGCCGCCCCCGATCCGGAAGAGCCGGGCGTCACGCCACGCGCGCGCCACCCACAGCTCCTCGAGGTAGCCCATGCCGCCGTGGAACTGGAGGCAGGTGTCCATGATCTCGCTCGAGACGTCGCCGACGAAGAGCTTGCACATGGCAATCTTCTTGACGGTCTCGAAGGAGATCTCGCTCTCCTTCACGTAGCGCTCCTCGTTGAAGTCCGCGACCGCGTCGTAGCAGAGCGTGTGCGCGGCCTGCGCCTTCGTGTAGAGGTCGGCGAAGGTGTGCTTCCAGACCTCGCGCGCCATGATCGGCTTGCCGAACGCTTTGCGCTCGCGGCCGTAGGCGACGGACCGATCGAGCGCGCGCCGCGCGCCCGACAGCGCGCTGGTCGACCCGATGAGGCGCTCCGACTGGAAGTTCTGCATCAGGTAGTAGAAGCCCTTGTTCTCCTCGCCGAGGAGGTAGCGCTTCGGGATCCGGCAGCCGTCGAAGAAGAGCTCGGCGGTGTCCGACGAGTGGTTGCCGACCTTCTCGAGCTTCTTGCTGACGCCGAAGCCCTTGGTGTCGGTCGGGAAGAGCAGGATCGAGATCCCGCCGTAGCCGGCGTCGGGGTTGGTCTTGACCAGGAGCGTGACGAAGTCCGCGCGCGTGCCGTTGGTGATGTAGGTCTTGGAGCCGTCGATGACGTACTCGTCGCCCACGAGGCGCGCCGTGGTGCGGATGCCCGCGACGTCCGAGCCGGCGCCCGGCTCGCTCACCCCGAGCGCCGCGATCTTGTCGCCGGCGAGCGCGGGGCGGAGGAACTCCTCCTTCTGCTCGCGCGTGCCCAGCTCGTTGATGCAGGGGGTGGCCATGTCGCTCTGGACGAGCAGCGCCATCACCACGCCGGCCGCCTCGCAGCGCGGGAGCTCCTCGCTCTTCACCACGCTGAACCAGTAGTCGCCGCCGCCGCCGCCTACGTCCTCGGGGTAGTGCGCGCCCGTGATCCCGAGCTCGCCCGCCTTCTTGAAGACCCAGTTGGGGAACGTGCGGTCGTGCTCCCACGCGTCGACGCTCGGCTTGAGCTCGTTCTCCGCGAAGGCGCGGACCTGCTTGCGGAAGAGGTCGTGTTCGGTGCTGTAGGGGCTCGGCATGCGGGCGATCCTCCCGGGTCGGGTAACTGAATCGCCATTCATCTATAGGGCCGAGCGCCGGAGCGCAACACCCATCTCGTGCGGGGCTACTCGCGGTCGGCGGTGATCCCGTACTTCTTCATCAGCTTTCGGAAGTACTTGCGGTCGATGTCCGCTTCCTTCGCCGCGTGGCTGATGTTGCCGCCGTTCTTCTCGAGGAGCTTCGCGATGTAGTCCTCCTCGAACGAGGCGATCCACGCCTCCTTCACGTCCTTGAAGGGGCCGGCGAGCTCGGGGCCGCCGTCGGGCAGCGAGATGTTCGGGTTGGTCTTCTCGGAGAGGCTCCCCGAGTCCCCGCGCCGCGTGTAGGCGATGTGGTCGGGGAGGTCCTCGAGCACGACGACCTCGTTCTCGGCGAAGCTGACGGCCCGCTCGACCACGTTGTGGAGCTCGCGGACGTTGCCCGGCCACTCGTAGGCGTTGAGGCGCTCGATGACGTCGTCGGCGAAGTCGGTGACCTTCTTGCCACCGAGCCGATCGCGGTTGAAGCGGCCCTGGGTGAGGAAGTGGCGGGCGAGCAGGAGGACGTCGTCGCGCCGATCGCGGAGCGGCGGCAGCAGCAGGCGGACCACGGTGAGCCGGTAGAAGAGATCCTCGCGGAAGCGGCCCGCGCGGACCTCGGCCTCGAGGTCGCGGTTCGTCGCCGCCACGATGCGGACGTCGACCTTGATCGGCTTGCCGCCGCCGACCCGCTTCACCTCGCGCTGCTCGAGCACCCGGAGGAGCTTGGGCTGCAAGTCGAGTTGCAGCTCTCCGAGCTCGTCGAGGAACACGGTGCCGCCGTGGGCCATCTCGAAGATGCCCTGCCGCGTGCCGATCGCGCCCGTGAACGAGCCCTTCTCGTGCCCGAACAGCTCGCTCTCGATCAGGTTCTCGGGGACCGCGCCGCAGTCGAAGACCATGAACGGCCCGTCGCGGCGCCGCGACTGCTGGTGGATCGTGCGCGCGACGACCTCCTTGCCGGTGCCCGTCTCGCCTTCGATGACGACGGTGGTGTCCGTCGGCGCGATCTTCTCGAGGATCGCGTAGATCTCCCGCATCGAGCGGTCGCGGCCGATGATGTCGCCGTACCGCTCGCGATCGCTCGGGACGATGTGCAGCTTCTCGTCGACCGCCTGGAACTTGATGTCGGTCTTGCCGAGCGTGATCGTGCAGTTGGCGTGGAGGAACGCCTCGCGGATGCGGACCCGGTTGATGAACGTGCCGTTCGTCGAGCCGTTGTCGATCAAGAGGTACTGATCGCCTTCGCGGACGATGCGGCAGTGGTTCCGGCTGACCGTCTCGTCGTCGACGACGAGGTCGTTGTCTTCCATCGCGCCGAGGGTCACGACGTCGCGCTCGAAGACGTACTCCTTGAGCTCCTCCCCGCGGATCAGCGCGAGCTGACAACGGCGCAGGGTGATGGTCGTCGGGCGACCATCAATGTACGTGATCTTCGTGGCCGGTCCGGGGCCGAGCCCCTCTTGAACGTCCATTCGCGAAGACCATACGCGGGGCGAGGGGGTGGGGTCAATGGTCCCCAGGCCCTCCCGCGCGAGATCATTCGGCTTCGGGAGACTCCGTGTCCGCCGGGGTCGGACGGATGTCCTCGAGGGAGGGCGGCGCCGCGGCCGGGCGGGGCGCGTCGTCCTCGTCTTCGTCCTCGGCGTCCTCGCGCGCCGGCTCGTCGAGCCGGATGCGGCGCAGGAGGTCGTAGTCGACGTTGTCGACGTGGGCCTCGCGGCGGAGGCGGGCGACGAAGTCCTCGATGGTGCCCTGGCGGTTCTGGCGCCACAGGCGGAGGCGGATCGTGGGCGCGGCCTGCTCGATGGTGCGGTGCTCGGCGGGCCGGCGACCGGTCAGGCGCACGATGCTCCACTCCTCACCGACCTGGACCGGCTCGCCGGCCGTCTCGCCGGACGCCCCGAGCGCGAACGCGGCCCGGGCGAGGCCCGGGTCGATGGCCGGGTCGCGCTCGTTGCGCGCGCGCCCCTCTTCGTCGAAGTAGCGCAGGTCGCCGCCGCGCAGCCGCGTCTCGGGATCGGTGCTGTGGTCGCGGGCGAGCTGGCGGAACGCGCGCGTGTCGGCGGCGCGCGCCTCGGGGAGGAGCCGCTCGGCCTCCTCGCGCGAGCCGACGCGGATGTGCGCGGCGCGCCGCATCTCGGGCGTGCTGAACTCGTCGGGGTGGGCGTCGTAGTACGCCTGCACGTCGGCCTGAGGGACCGACTCGACGGTCAGGAGCTCGTCGAAGTCGCGCCGGATGAGCTGCTGCACGGCGTTCTGCTGCGAGGCGCGGCGGACCTCCGGGTCGTCGCCGAAGTGAGCGCGCTCGGCCGCGCGGGCGAGCAACTCGAAGCGGACCATGCTCTCGGCGAAGGCGCGCAGCTCGGCCGGATCGCGGTAGCGCACGCGGACGAACGGCGACTGCTCGTTGATGGCGTCCTCGACCTGACCGACGGTCACGCGGGCCTCGCCCACCCGAGCGATGACCCGGGCGCGGCGCGCCACGTCCTCGGGCGAGCGCTCCGGCTCCGGCGTCCGCGGCTGAGGCGGCTGCGGCATCGTCGGATCGCGCAGCACGGGCGGCTCGTCGCCCTCTTGCGCGAGCGCGAGCCCGGAGACGAGGAAGGACACGAGGGTCAGCGCGACGACTCGACGCATCCGGCGAGTCTAGACGGGACGCGCGGATTGGCAATCCTCGAGCCGCGCGGAGCGGGGGCCGCGCAAACCGTGGTACAGCCCTGCGATGGACGTCACGGAGCGCTGGCACCTCGCCAACGGGCTGCGTCACCACGCGCTGGTGTGGAACGACGCGGGCAAGAAGACCCTTGTCTGCTGCCACGGCTTCCTCGACCTCGCGTGGAGCTTTCGACCCTTCGCCGAGATCGTCGCGGCGGCCGGCCTGCGCGTCGTCGCGTTCGACTGGCGGGGGCACGGCGAGACGCAGCACGTGGGGGCCGGCGGCTACTACCACTTCGCCGACTACGTCCTCGATCTGCACCAGCTCATGCCGGTGCTCTCGAGCGGCGAGGTGCACCTGCTCGGGCACTCGATGGGGGGCACCGCGTGCTCGCTGTACGCGGCGACGCACCCCGGGGTCGTGAAGACGCTCACGCTCGTCGAGGGGCTCGGGCCGCCGACGTTCGAGGGGCACCCGGCCGACAAGATGCGGTCGTGGCTCGACAGCGTCGACCGCGGGATGCGGCGCGAGCCGCGGGGCCTCACGGACCTCGCCGACGCGGTCAAGCGGATGCGCGCGACCAACCCCGAGCTCGGCCTGGAGCTCGCCTACTTCCTGGCCGAGAAGGCCACCGAAGAGACGGAAGACGGCTTGCGATGGCGCTTCGACCCCCTCCACCGGACGACCGCGCCGGGCGTCTTCTCCGCCGACACGTTCCGGCAGTTCCTCGGTCGCGTCGACGCGCCGACGCTGCACGTGAGGGGCGGTCGGGGCTTCGCCACGGAGGACCACGACGCTCGGCTCGCGGCGCTGCCGAACGCGCGCGAGGAGGTCATCGAGGGCGTGGGGCACATGATCCACCAGCTCGCCGCGGAGGCGCTGGGGGAACTGGTGCTCGCACACGTGAGATCGTCGGGGTAGGATGGCCGCGGCATCCGGAGGGAACGCATGAAGAGGCTTGGTTTGGCATGCGCGCTGGCCTTTCTAGGCGCGTCACTCGGCGGCACCGCCGCGGCGCAGTCGCTCGAGGACGAGCAGGCAGCGATGGGGGACGAGGACTCGGGCGCGGCGAGCGACACCGGAGATCCGTCGGGCGAGGACGCGACCGACACCTCCGAGGAGGATGAGCTCGCCGCCGAGCAGGCGGAGATGGCGGCCGATGACGAGGCCCCCGAGCGGCTCGGCGACGAGCAGGCGGAGATCGCCGACGAGGAGACCCGCGAGGAGTACCGGGACAGCACCGACCCGATCGAGCTCGAGGACACGGACTACTTCTTCCTCGGCGCGTTCGGCCGCGCGGTCATCATCCCCGGCTTCATCCAGGGCCTGTTCGTCGACGGCGGCATCGACGGGTTCAACCCCGGCGTCGGCCTGACGTTCAACTGGCGTCGCAACAACTTCAACGTCATCGCGAACGTCTGGTGGAACAACGCCCAGGCGGACGGCTACTTCAGGGCCGCCGGCGACCCGCGCACCGACACCGAGTTCATCGACGTCAACCTCGGCGTGGTGTTCGTCAACGCCGAGTTCCTGTGGTCGTTCCCCGTGGTCGACTGGTTCGCGGTCGAGCTCGGCTTCGACCTCGGCGTCGGCTTCATCTACGGCGAGCTGGTGCGCACCGAGGCGTACGAGTCGACGCCCGGCTCGGGGAACTTCCAGGCCTGCTCTGGCCCTGGCGACGGAACGCCTGGCTACTGCGAGCCCGCGGTGCCCACCTCGCAGCCCTGCTACGACTCGAACGGCGGCCACTACAACTGCGCCGAGCCGAACTGGTTCACCCCGGGCGGCGACACCCCGTTCCTGTTCCCCTGGGTCGGCCTCCCGCACATCGCCGTGCGCTTCAAGCCCGTCCACCAGTTCCAGATCCGCATCGACGGCGGCTACGGCCTCTACAACTTCTTCTTCGGCGGCTCCGCCTCCTACGGGTTCTGAGTTTGCCGGGAGGTCGGGGCAACCTCTCCTGCCTGGCGGCGATACCCGCGTCATGAGCTCGGATTCGAACAACAGAATCGCCTTCAGGGCGGGTGCGAATGGTCGTCCTGATCGCCACCCTGCTCGGCCGACTCGTCAGACCGGCGAGCGCCCGAGCCCAGGCCGGGGATCCTCGAGTGGTCGACGCCCGAACGCATCTCGATGCAGCGAGGCGCGCTACTCTCGAGGGCAGTACGCGCGGACTGCGCAGGAGTTCACTCGCTGGCGTTTCCCATGAGCCGCTTGGCTGCAAGCGCCGTCGTGGCCACGCTGCTTCATGGGTGTTCATTGACCTTGACCTCGTTCGAGTACGGGAGCGACGGCGGGGCGGATGGTGGGAGCTCGTTCGATGGCGGGTCGGACGCCAGCTCTGCCGACGCTGGGTTGCGTGACGGGGGTGACGTGGACGCCGCACTCGTCGATGCGAGTGTCGACGCGGCGACGGTGGACGCGTGTGTCGCCACGATCGCTTGTCGAGTCGACGCGGATGGCGACGGCTTTGCGCAGCGGGACAGCGACGTCGTGCTGGAGTGCGCGTGTCCGGAGGGAAGGTCGGCCGCCCCCGACGCTCCGCTCGATTGCGGGGACGGCACGCCTGAGGCGCACCCCGGGCAGACCGACTACTTCGTGACTCGGTTTCCGAACGACAGCGGTGCCGTCGTCGTCAACAGCTTCGACTACGACTGCGACGGGACCGAGGAGCTTCGTCCCCTGGTCAGCGGCATGTGTCGTTTGGGCCTTGCCGGCTCTTGCCCCGCCGAGGAGGGCCCCTGGATGTATGATCCCTCCACCACGGAGTGCGACCATCTCGTGCAGTGGGCGCGGTGCGAGACGGATTGCTCCTCTACGATCCTGGGCATGCAGCAAGTTGGCTGTCACTGACATGACCCGTTGGCTGCGATCGCTCGGAGCGCTGGCGTGGTTGCTCGCGGCAGACGCGTGTGCGGGTCAGGAGTGCGATTTCCACTCCCAGTGTGGTACCGGCTTCTACTGCTCATTCGGGCGTTGCCGTCAGGACTGTCGCGAGGACTTCGATTGCGAGGTCGAGGCCGTCTGTAGCGAGATTGGACAGTGTGTGCCCGGCTCTCGGCCCGACGCCGGAGCACGGGATGGCGGCCCGACGGGGCCAGACGGCGGGGGGACCGATGGCGGGCCTCGCTCGGATGGCGGGGAGGATGCCGGGCC
The DNA here is from genome assembly GCA_020633195.1 of Sandaracinaceae bacterium. Lineage (GTDB taxonomy): Bacteria > Myxococcota_A > Polyangia > Polyangiales > Sandaracinaceae > JACKEC01. Next base: position 51,479 of record JACKEC010000032.1, read on the forward strand.
ACCTGCGGTCGACGGCGGGCACGACGCAGGGCCTCCAATGCTCGGTCGCTACCTCGACCGTTGCTCTGTCGCTTCGGACTGCGAGTCGGGCGAGTGCGTCGACGACGTCGGTGGAACGCGAATGTGTACGAGAGCGTGCGCGGGCCACAGCCAGTGCGCCGCGGAGCACGTCTGCGCCTCGGGGCTCTGTCGACCTGACGACACTGGGCAAACCTGCAGCGGGGCCTCGGGCTGCGCGCTCGGGCTGTGTGTCGGTAACCCCAGCACAGGCAGCGGCGAGTGCACGCGGACGTGTTCGAGCGCAAGTGATTGCCCGGCGGGGTATGCCTGCTCCGACGCAGGCGGCACCTTCGTGTGCGTCAACATCGAGCGCTCTTGCGCCACCTGCTCCACGGGCCTGTGTCTCGGGGCCCAGGGATGCACTTCGACCTGCCGAACCGCAGCGGATTGTCCGCCCACGCTCCCCGGCCTTGCGTACAGCTGCAGCAGCGGGCAGTGCCTCCCTTCAGGCGATGTCGCCGGGGCCGACGCTCTTGGCGCACCGTGCCGAATGTCAGGGGGGCTCAATCTGTGTCGTAGCGCCGCGTGTCTGACCGATGACGCCGGGACTGAACGATGCACGCAACGTTGCACGGCGCAGGGTGGATGTGGGCCCGCGTCGGGGTGCGTGCCCGTGGACGCCGGGGGCAGCATCGTCCTGGTTTGCCAGCCCGCCGGTTCCGGAGCGCTGCTCCAGAGCTGCACGGTAGATGCGCAGTGTCGCTCCAGTCTTTGCCAATCCGGATTCTGCACGCGGATGTGCACGAGCGACGGTCTATGCCCTAGTGGCCTGACCTGTTCGCCGCGAGTTGGGTCGGCCGGCACTTCGGTTTGCCAGTGAGTCGGAGCGACCGGCGAGGGTAGCGCGCGGGCAGGCGCGTCGTATGACCAGGCGATGTCCAAGGTGCCGCGCTGGCTGAGCCTCGTCTTGCTCCCGCTCGCGGGGTCGTTCGACTCGGCGAGCTACTACACCGCGCGCGCGGTGCTCTATCAGCACCTGCGAGAGGGCGTGTCGCTCGAGCAGGTCTCGTTCGCGATGACCGGCGCCGCCTTCGCGAGCCTCTTCGGGACGATCGTCTCCGGCGCCCTCGCCGCGGCGACCGGCCCGTGGGCGATGGCCATCGGCGGGGCGGGCCTGTTGATGCTCGCGACGGTGATGCTCGGCGGCCTGCCCCCCGAGGTCGGCGCCATCGCCGCGATCTTCCTCGGCTTCGCGCATGGGATGACGCGCACCGCGCTGCTCGGCGCGGCGGCCCGCGCGTTCCCCGACTTCCGGACCGAGGGGCTCCGCAACGCGGCTTGCTTCGGAGTCTACGGGGCCGCGAACCTCGCCGCGCTGTGGGCGGCGCCGGCGGCCTCGACCCTGGCCCGAGAGGTCAGCCCGCGCAGCGTGTTCCTCTCGAGCACCGCGCTCGGCGGGCTGCCGCTGCTCGTGATCGTGATCGCGCTCGGCGTCGTCGTCTGGATGAAGCGCCGCGAGGAGGACGAGCTCACCGCGCCCCCGAAGCGGACCGGCAACCTGCACCTCATCGTGGCCGCGGGCGTGCTGCTGCTCGCCGGGGCTTCGTGTGGATGCTCTGGTCGAGCGGCTACGAGCTCGTCTACGAGCTCGCCCGGGCGTCGGGCGGCGGCTACGAGGAGCACGAGGCGCTGATGAACGTGAACCCGCTCGTGGTGACGCTCGGGTGCGCGCTCGGCTTCGTCGCGTCGCTGGTCCTGCACCTCGTGAAGGTCCGCGTGCCCACGCTCGTGCCGATCGGCGTGGGGATGCTGCTCATCTCCGCGAGCCTCGTCGCGCTCCTCACCGCGGACTCGGCCGACGACGCGATCGTCACGCCCGCGGTCGTGCTGATGGCGGTCGGGGAGCTGCTCGCGGCGCCGCTCCTGCTGTCCCGGCTGATGGGTGACCTCCACGAACGGCTGCCCACGCTCGCGGTCGCCGTCTTCTATCTGCTGTCGGGCGGCCCCATGCTCCTGCTCCGCGCCGTGAGCGAAGAGCTCGATCTGACCCGCACGTTGAGCGGCCTCGGCGCCGCCTCCGCCGGCCTCGTCGGGCTCGCGTTCGTCGTCCTGGGGCTCCTGCTCTACCGCAGGCTGTTCCCCGATCCCGAGGCGCCGAAGGTGTTCTGAGTCCGACGACGCGAAGCGTCGGAGGATCTCAGTGGGGAGCGCGAGGGGCTTGCCCTCGCCGGAGAGAAATCGCCGGAGGCGATTTATCGACAGACCTTGAGTCCGACGACGCGAAGCGTCGGAGGATCTCAGTGGGGAGCGCGAGGGGCTTGCCCCTCGCCGGAGAGAAATCGCCGGAGGCGATTTATCGACAGACCTCGAGCGCCTCGCGCTACGTCAGATCGATGACGTCGCGGACCATCACGAGCGCGAGCACGCCGAGCAAGAACAGGAGGCCGACCGTGTGCACCGCGGCCTCGACGCGCTCGTTCGCGCGGCGCCGCGTGATCACCTCGTAGGCCAGGAACGCGAGCCGACCGCCGTCGAGCGCGGGCACGGGGAGCAGGTTGAACAGGCCCAGCGCGATCGAGATGAGGATCAGGTACCAGACGTACTGCTGCGGCGCGATGCGGATGCTGTCCGAGAGCATCTTGGTCATACCGACCACGCTCTTGACCTGCGAGGGGTCGGGCTGCCGGATGAGCTGCGCGATGCCCTCGAGGTTCGCGATCGTGAGCAGGAGCGGGTAGCTCAGCGCGCGGGTCCCCGCCTCCTCCATCGAGTGCGTGCGGAACACGCGCTCGGAGGCGAGCTGGATCCCGATGACCGGCCGGGCGCCGTCCGCGAACTCGCGGAGCGTGGGCGTGAGCATCAGGGTGAGACGCTCGCCGTCGCGGAGCACCACGTACGGCGTCGGCTGGCCCTCGCGGCCGTGGTTGGCGGCGACGAGGTCCTCGTAGTCGGCGACCGGGTGGCCATCGACCTCGATGACGCGGTCGTCCTGCCGCAGCTTCGCGATCTGCGCGGGGCTGCCCTTGGTGACCATCGCCACGCGGTTGGTGGTGTCCGGCTCGGGCAGCCCGCCGACCTGCGCGAGCACGAAGATCATCAGCGACGCGGCGAGGTAGTTGGCGAACGGGCCCGCGAAGATCGTGACGATGCGGCCGAAGACGCCCTTGTTCGGGTAGAGCTCGGGGTCCTTCGGGTCGACGTCGTCGGCCGGGTTCATCCCGTCGATCTGCACGTACGCGAGGAGCGGCACCATGCAGACCTGGAAGGTCGTCGGGCTCCCCTTGGGCTGGTACTTCCAGATGGGCTTGCCCAGGCCGATGCTGAACTTCAGCACCCGCATGCCGAAGGCGCGCGCGGCGAGGTAGTGGCCGGCCTCGTGGATCACGACGAGGAGCGAGATGCCGAGGATCGCGAAGGTGACGTTCAGAGGTGTGAAGTCCATGTCTCGGCGCCTCAACCATAGCCGTATCGTGCCGGGCCAGCCATCCTATCGTGCGATGCGCTGGCCTCGACGCGCCGTGATCCTCGGCTTCGTGCTCGTGACCTCGCTCGCGCACGCCGACGACCACCCGACGCTGCACGAGTACGTGCCCGACCTCGAGGCCGACGAGGGCACGATCCTGGTGTCGAGCGGCGGCGCCCAGCCCGACGCGATCGTCTACGACGGTGAGGTGCTCACCCGCCCCGACCTCGGCGGCCTCCGGCGCGACGAGCAGCCGATGATGGCGGGCGCCGGCGACGGACAGCAGACGGAGGAGCCGGGCCGCCGCTCGCCGGACTTCCGACCGGACCGCGTGACCCACCTCGACGGGACCGTCGGCTACTACACCGTGTTCTCGCCCGCGATCGCGCCCTTCAAGCGGGTGACCGCGCTCGATCGCGTGGTGCTCGCGGACGACGGGACGCCGATCCTGACGATCGGCGATCGCCGGCGCGCGAGGGTCGCGCCGGTCGGGGCGGGGGCCGAGTCGCCGGACGGGCTCCCGCGCGATCGCTTCTGGGGCAGCGTCGTCCTCGACTTCCGCGAGGGCGCGCTGGTGCCGTTCCCGAGCGTGTCGCCGGAGTCGCAGCTGTTGACGCTCGAGACGGAGCCCGAGACCCAGCTCGACGTCTGGCGCGACGGCGCCGACAACTTCTACGCGAGCGCGCAGAACGCCGCGGGCCGGGTCGTCCGCGTGGTGTTCCTCACCGACGCGCCGCGCGCGTACTTCGGCCGCCCGATCCCGGCCGGCCGCGTGGACGCGCTGTCCGAGCACGTGGCGCCGCTGCCGGCGTCGGTGCAGCGCGACGCCGAGACCTTCGCCGCCGAGCTGCAGCTCTCGCGATCGTCCGGGTTCCGCGAGGCGCTCGAGACGATGACGCGCTACTTCCGCTCGTTCGAGGAGTCGGAGCGCCCGCCGGAGAACCACGGGAACATCTACCTCGACCTCGCGCGCGGTCGACGCGGCATCTGCCGGCACCGCGCGTACGCGTTCGTGATCACCGCGCAGGCGCTCGGGATGCACGCCCGCTTCGTACAGAACGAGGCGCACGCGTGGGTCGAGGTGGAGCTGCCGGCGGACGGCGGCTGGCTGCGCGTGGACCTCGGGGGCGCGGCGACGGGGCTCGAGGCGCGCGGCGCGCAGGACCGGCCCCCGTATCAGCCGACGGCGCAAGATCCGTTGCCCCGGCCGCCCGAGTACGAGCGGGCCTACGAGGAGGCGGCGCAGATGAGCGGGCTGCGGCCTCGGCCCACGGCGGGCGGCTCGGGCGAGGGCCCTGGCTCCGGCTCGAACGGAGCTGGAGGCCAAGGAGGCTCCGACGAAGCGCCGATGCCGTCGTCCCTCCCGCCCGCGCCTGGCTCGCCGGCCCGCGGCGCGCTCGAGCTCGCGCTCGACGCGCGCCGCTTCGAGGTCTTCCGCGGTCGCGAGCTCGAGATCACCGGCGGCGCGCGTGGCGAAGGGCGCGGCGTCGCGGGCCTGCGGGTCGAGGCGGTGCTCCGGGCGCCGCTCGGCGAGCGCGAGTGGCTCCTCGGGGTGACGGTGACCGACGCGAGCGGCCGCTTCCGCGCCGTGGTCGGGGTGCCGCCGGATCTCGCGGTGGGTGACTATCGCCTCCTCGTCCGGACGCCGGGCGACGGCACCTGGGGCCCGGCGGTTGCTCGCTGACGCGCCGCGCCGCACGCTCCGCGGATGAGCTTCGCCGCCACCCTCCAGAACGCGCTCCCGCTCCCCTCGATCGAGAAGCACGGCAACTTCATCCGCGACGCGTGGGACCGCCTCCGCTCGGTGCCGGGTGGCCGCACCGTGTTCAGCCGCCTCGTCGGGATGGCCGCGCCCTACACCGGCTCGATCGGCGCGCGGGTGCTCGAGCTGCGCGAGGGCTACTCGCGCGTGGAGCTGCGCGACCGGCGCGCGGTGCGCAACCACCTCGACTGCGTCCACGCGATCGCGCTCGCCAACCTCGCCGAGCTCACGGGCAACGTGGCCGTCGCCTACACCCTGCCCGACGACGCGCGCTTCATCGTGAAGGGCATGTCGATCGAGTACCTCAAGAAGGCGCGCGGGACGATCCTCGCGTCGAGCACGTGCCCCGCGATCGACGACGCGCACGAGCGCGAGCTCGAGATCGAGGTGTCGCTGCAGAACCTCGACGGCGACGAGGTCGCGCGCGCGGTCCTGCAGACCCTGATCGGCCCCAAGAAGCGGCGTTAGCCCTTCGCCTTGGCGTCCTTCGCGGCCTTCAGGCGCGCGCGCAGGCGGGAGGCGTAGCCCTCCTTGTTCGACTGCTTCACGCGGCCGACCGCGAGCGCGTCGTCGGGGACGTCACGGGTGACGGTGGTGCCCGTCGCGACGTAGGCGCCCACGCCCACGCGGATCGGGGCGATGAGCTGCGAGTCGCTGCCGATGAAGGCGCCGTCCTCGAGGACGGTCTGGTGCTTCTGGAAGCCGTCGTAGTTGCAGAAGATGGTGCCGGCGCCGATGTTCACCCCGGCCCCGACGGTGCCGTCGCCGAGGTACGCGAGGTGGTTCGCCTTCGAGCCCTCGCCGAGCGTCGTCTTCTTCATCTCGACGAAGTTCCCGAGGTGCGAGCGCGGCCCCATCACGGAGCCCGGGCGCAGGTGCGAGAACGGGCCGACCTGCGCGTCCGGGCCGATCTGGCTCTCGGACGCGACCGAGTAGGGCTTGAGGTAGGCGCCCTCGGCGACGGTCACGTCGGTGAGCACGCAGCCCACGTCGACGTGCGCCCCGGCCGCCACGTGCGTGTCGCCGCGCAGGACCACGTTGGGCTCGATGACCGCGTCGACCCCGATGGTCACCTCGGCGTCGATGTCCACGCGATCCAGATCGCGGATGGTCACCCCCGCGCGCGCGTGGCGCGTCGCGATGCGGCGCCGCATCACCGCCGCGGCCTCGGCGAGCTGCGCGCGGTCGTTGACGCCCTGCAGGCTCTCGAGCGCCCACGACACCGCGCGCGCGCCGCCCGCGCTCGCGGCCGCGGCGACGATGTCGGTCAGGTACAGCTCGCCCTGCGCGTTGTCGTCCTTCAGGCCCCCGAGCGCGTCGCGCAGGAAGCCCGCCTCGGCTGCGTAGAGGCCGGGGTTGATCTCGTCGATCGCGCGCTCCGCCTCCGAGCAGTCCTTGTGCTCGCGGATCCCGACGACGGCGTCCCCCTCGCGCAGGATGCGCCCGTAGCCGGTCGGGTCGGCGGCCCGACACGTCAGCAGCGACAGCGGCTGGTCTCCGCGCGCGTCCACGAGCGCGCCGATCGCCTCGGCCTCGAGCAGCGGCACGTCGCCGTAGAGGATGACCACCGTGCCCTCGAACCCCTCGAGCGCGGGGAGGGCGCACTGCACCGCGTGGCCGGTCCCGCGCTGCTCGGCCTGGAGCGCGGTCTCCACTCGATCGGAAGCGACGAGCGCGGCCTCCACCTGCTCCTTGCCGTGGCCGAGGACGACGACCACCCGCTCGGCGCCTGCCTCGAGCGCGGCGGCGACCGGCCACGCGACCATCGGGCGCCCCGCGATCGCGTGCAGGACCTTGGGCTGCGCGCTCTTCATGCGAGTGCCCTGACCCGCGGCGAGGATGACGGCGGCGAAGCCGCGGCTCGTGGACGTGCTCGTCATGCCGCCCAGATACCGCAGTCCGCGCCATCGCGCATCGTCCCGACGCGGACCGCTGCTACGATGGGGCGGTGAGACGCGCCGCGACGCTGGGCTGGACGCTGATCGGCTTGATGGCCTTGCCCGCCCATGCCCAGCCCCCGGAGCTCGACGGGCTCGTGGTGCCGCCGCCTCCGGGCGCCGACGCGACGCCGCCGAGCGAGGCGCCGCCGCCCGAGACGCCGCCGAGCGCCGCGACCCCGCCGCCGCCGAGCGCGGCGACCACCTCGCCCACCGCGCCGCCGCCGAGCGCGGCCACCACCCCGCCGGCCGGGCCCCCGCCGCCGGGAATGGGGGTCCCCTCGGACGCCGTGGTCGGGCCGCTGCTCGCGATCGCCGAGCAGGATCTCGCCGCGGGCCGACACGCCCTCGCGCTCGCGCGCGCCTCGGTGGTGTCGCAGGCGTTGCCCGAGAACGTCCCGCTGCGGATCCGCGCCGACGGGCTCCGGTTGATCGCGCAGCAGCGCATCTCGGCGAACGCGCCCGCGCCCACCGCCGAGGAGGTCCTGGCTCCGCTCGTGATCCAGGCCGAGATGGACCTGCGCGCGGGGCAGGCGTTCGCGGCCGTCCCCCGGATCGACTTCGTGCTCGCGCGCCTCCCCGCGAGCTCGCTCCTGCGCCAGCGCGCGGCGGGGCTTCGCGAGGTCGCGATCGGGGCGACCGGGAGCCCGTCGGGCGCGCCCCCGCTCCTCTACGCCCCGGCGCCTCCGCCGACGATGGCGATGGGCCCCGCGCAGCCGCCGCCCACGCCCCGCGACCCGACCGAGCGGGGCACCGGCGAGGCCGTCGAGCTCTACATCACGGGCGGGATGCTCGGCGCCCTCACGGGCGGCTACATCCCCTTCGTCGCGTCGGAGCAGACGGCGGGGAGCGTGACCTACACCCTTTCGGTCATCGGCGGCGCCGGGCTGTTCGTGGTCGGCGTCATCTCGCTCGACCTGACGGGCGCGCTGCGCACCGGGATCCCGCCGACGATCAGCTCGAGCATCCGCTTCGGGTTCGCCAACGGCATGCTCGCGTGGGGCCTCGCGGCGGCCGACGGAAACGTCGATCCGGGCACCGCCTTCACGCTCGTCTGGGGGGGCAGCGTCATCGGCGCGCTCACCGGAGTGGGGGTCGGGTTCGGCCTCACGCCGAGCGTCGACGAGGAGCGGTTCGTCGAGTCGGCGGGCATCTGGGGCGGCGCGATCGGGACCTCGGTCGCGATGATCACGGGCTACGAGGACCCGATGGCGGGCCTCGCGCTGTCGCTCGTCGGCCTCGACGCGGGCCTCCTCGCCGGCATCATCACGACGGCGGCGGGCGGTCAGATGTCGGCGCGCCGATCGCTCTTCCTCGATCTCGGCTTCCTCGCCGGCTACGGCGTGGGCGTGCTGTTGCCGACGGCCTACTACACCCTGTCGCGCAACGACCCCGAGCTCGCCGCCTTCGGAGTGGGCTCCCTCGTCGGATCGATCGGCGGCTGGGTGCTGCTCTACCTGCTCACCGACGGCATGGACGCGCCCGCGCAGGACGACGACCCGCAGATCCACGTGGGCATCTCGCCCATCGACGGCGGCGGCGTCGTCACCCTCTACGGCCAGCTGTAGCGCTCAAGGCTTCGAGATCGTCGCGAAGCACACGAGCAGGGTCAGGGGGTCCAGACACGGCGGGTCCTCGCGGGTCACGAGGCTGACCGGCACGCGCCCGTGGCGACCGAAGAGCGCGGCGCGCAGCGTGTCCGCGACGCGGCTCTGCCGCTCCGGGCCCACCGCGTGGTGCAGCTCCTCGATGAGCTCGATCAGCGCGCGTCCCACCCGCTCGTAGCGGGGGATCAACACCACCTCGCGCAGCGCGCCGGCCGCGGCGAGGTCCATCAACGCGGCCCGCGTGGCGTCGAGCTCCCCCGCGTCCGCGCCCGCGCCGACGAGCGCCCGCGTCGCGGCGGGGTGAGCCGCGATCGCGGGCGGCACCGGCGCGCGCAGGTGGGTCGCGACGGCGTACACCCGGTCGAACCCGTCGACGCCGTCGAACGGCCGGACCTCGACGGGGTGGGTCTGCGCCGCGAACCAGCGCGCCATCGGCGCCGCCCACGGCGCGCCGTCTCCGACGTGCGCGAGGACGATCTCGTCGGCGAGCCCCTCGAGCGCCAACGCGACGACGGCGCCGCCGACCAGCTCCTCGGCCCCGAGGCCGACCACCAGCGCCCGGCCCCCTCCTTCCAGCGATCGCGCGTGCACGTCCCGCCTGTTATACCCGCGCGATGCGCGACGCGAACCCGCTCCTCGACCTCGGCTTCCACATCCCCTTCGACCAGATCGGCGCCGAGCACGTCGAGCCCGCGGTCGACCAGCTCATCCGAGACGCCGAGGCCGCGCTCGCGCGCGTCGGCTCGGACCCCGAGCCTCCGACCTACGCCAACACCCTGCAGGCCCTCGAGGACGGCCTCGAGCCGCTCGAGCGGGCGATGTCGGTGATCGGACACCTCGAGAGCGTCGCGACGACGGAGGCGCTCCGGAACGTCTACAACGAGGTGCAGCCGAAGGTCAGCGCGCTCTACTCGGCGATCCCGCTGAACCCGGACCTCTACCGGCGCCTCGTCGCGTTCTCGGAGACCGACGAGGCGGCGAAGCTCTCGCCGACCAAGCGGCGCTTCCTCGACAAGGAGCTGCGCGCGTTCCGCCGCAACGGCGCGGACCTGCCCGAGGCGGGCAAGCAGCGCATGACCGAGATCGACGTCGAGCTCTCGAAGCTGACCACGAAGTTTGCGCAGAACCTCCTCGACGAGACGAACGCGTTCGAGCTGATCATCGAGGACGAGGCCGGGCTCGCGGGGCTGCCCGAGAGCGCGCGGGCCGCCGCGCGGGCGTCCGCGAAGGCCAAGGGCGTCGAGGGGTGGCGCTTCACGTTGCAGGCGCCGAGCGCGTTCCCGGTGCTGACCTACCTCGACGACGCGTCGACGCGGGAGACGATCTGGCGCGCCTACAACACCCGCGCGAGCGCGGGGGAGCGGGACAACGCGCCGCTCATCGCGCGCATCCTGGAGCTGCGCCGCGAGAAGTCCGCGCTGCTCGGCTACGAGACCTTCGCCGACTACGTCCTCGAGGAGCGCATGGCCAAGGACGGCGCGCGCGCGGTGCGCTTCGTCGAGGACCTCGATCGGCGGACGCGCCCGTTCTTCGACCAGGAGAACGCGCAGCTCGCCGAGTTCCGGCGCGAGCTCGAGGGCGAGGACGCCCCCCCGCTCCAGCCGTGGGACCTCGGCTACTACGCCGAGAAGCTGCGGCAAGCGCGCTACGACTTCGACTCCGAGCTGCTCCGCCCCTACTTCGCGGCCGACCGGGTGATGCAGGGCCTCTTCTCCGTCGTGGAGCGCCTCTACGGCGTGCGCGTCGAGCAGGACCAGGGCGTGCCCGCCTGGGACGAGGACGTCCGCTACTACCGGCTCCTCGAGGGCGACACGCTGCGCGGCGCCTTCTACGTCGATCTGCACCCGCGCGAGAACAAGCGCGGCGGCGCGTGGATGAGCAGCTTCGTGACGGGCAGCCCCGAGCACGGGCCTCACCTCGGGCTCTTCTGCGCGAACGCGACGCCGCCGGTCGGCGATCAGCCCGCGCTCCTCACGCACGACGAGGTGGAGACGCTCTTCCACGAGTTCGGCCACCTGATGCACCACCTGCTCAGCGACGTGGAGGTGCGCAGCCTCGCGGGCACGAACGTCGCGTGGGACTTCGTCGAGCTGCCGTCGCAGCTCATGGAGAACTGGACGTGGGAGCGCGAGGCGCTCGACCTCTTCGCGCGGCACCACGAGACGGGCGAGACGATCCCCGAAGACCTGTTCGAGAAGATGACCCGGGCCCGCACCTTCCGCGCGGCCAGCGCGACCATGCGTCAGCTCGGGTTCGCGAGCGCCGACCTGGGGCTTCACGTCGACTACGACCCGGCGCGCGACGGCGACGCGGTGACCTACGCGCGGACCCGCATGGCGCCGTTCGCCGCGACCCCGCTGCCGGACGACTACGCGATGATCTGCGGCTTCGGTCACCTCTTCCAGGGCGCCGTCGGGTACGCCGCCGGCTACTACAGCTACAAGTGGGCGGAGGTCCTCGACGCCGACGTCTTCACCCGCTTCACCGAGCGAGGGATCTTCGACGCCGAGGTCGGCCAGGAGCTGCGCGCGAAGATCCTGTCGCGGGGCGACAGCGCCGATCCGGAGACCCTCTTCCGCGACTTCATGGGTCGGGAGCCCAGCGTGGACGCGCTCCTCGCGCGCTCCGGTCTCCTCGCGTAGGGGGACTCGCGCGCGAGGGTGTTATCCTCACCTTCGCGCATGTCGGACGGCCAGGCGGAAGTGAGCGGCGCCCGCCCCGTGCGCCCGGGCGGCGATCGCAGCCGCGTGGGTCGCTACCGGCTCGCGTACGAGCTGGCCAGCGGCGGCATGGCCACCGTCTACATGGCGTGCGTCGAGGGCCCGGGGGGCTTCGACAAGGTGGTCGCCCTCAAGCGCATCCACCATCACCTCGCGAGCGAGGCCCGCTACGTCACCATGTTCCTCGACGAGGCCCGCCTCGCGTCCCGCATCGACCACCCGAACGTCGTGTCGGTGATCGACTTCGGCGAGGAGGACGGCGACTACTTCCTCGTGATGGAGTTCCTGCTCGGCGTCCCGCTGTCGCGGGTGATCGCCGCGCTCGCTCGGTCCGAGGATCGCGTCCCCACGCGCTGGGCCGCGATCGCGTCGCGCCTCGTCGCCGAGGCCTGTGAAGGGCTGCACGCCGCGCACGAGCTCCGCGACGCGACCGGCGAGCTGCTCGGGGTCGTCCACCGCGACGTCTCGCCGCAGAACCTCTTCGTCGGCTTCGACGGGATCCTGCGGGTCGTCGACTTCGGGATCGCGAAGGCCGCGGGCAAGCAGCACCAGACCGTCACCGGCGAGATGAAGGGCAAGCTCGCGTACATGTCGCCCGAGCAGATCCGCGGCGGCGACGTGGACCGGCGCGCCGACGTCTGGGCGCTCGGCGTCGTGCTGTGGGAGATGCTGACGTTCCGTCGGCTCTTCCGAAAAGCCAACGAGGTCGACGCGATGTACCACGTGCTCGAGGGCGAGATCGTGCCCCCGAGCGAGCTGACGAAGTCGCTCCCGGCCGGGGTGGACGAGATCGTCGCCACCTCCCTGGAGCGGGATCTCGCCAAGCGCTTCCCGGACGCGCGCGCGATGGCCCGAGACCTCAGCCGGACGTGGGGGCGCGAGCTCACCGAGCCCGTGGACGCCGCCGAGGTGGCGCAGCTCCTCGATCAGCTCTTCCCCGGTGAGGAGGAGCGGCAGCGCAACCTCGTGGAGCTCGCGCGCTACCGGCGCGATCAGGTCCCGCGCGTGACGGTGAACCCCGGCGAGGACTCCGGCCTCCGCGACGACCTCGACGAGCCGATCTCGCGGGCCTCGCAGGTGACGCGGGCCGCGCCGCGTCGGCGGGGCGTGGCGCTCGCGGTCGGGGTCGCGGTCGTCGCCGCGCTGCTCGGCGCCGGGCTCGTCCTCTTCATGGCCTCTGGATCCGAGCCGCCCCCGCCCGTCGCGGCGGTCGCGGCCGACACCCTCGAGCCCCCCGACGTCGCCACCCGACAGGAGGTGACCCCCGAGACCTCGACCGAGGCCGACGAGGACGACGAGGAGGCCCCCGCGGCGCCGTCGGTCGAGCCGGACGTCGGCGACCCCGTGCGCGACGAGCCCGCCGACGCGCCGGTCGGTCGGCGCCGGCGCAGCTCGCCGAGCCGCCCGCCGCCGTCGGCGCCCTCGGGCGAGCCGACCCCCGAGGCGCCCCCGGCGCCGACGCCCGCGCCCGAGGCGTCGGGCCCCGGCCGCCTCGTCGTGGTCGTCCCCGGGGGGTGGGCGAACGTCTACGAGGGGAGCGGTCGCTTCCTCGGCGCCACCCCGATCAACCGCGAGATGCCGGCCGGGCGCCACCGCCTGCAGCTCCGCTTCAACGGCCAGCCGCCCCCGGTCGAGGTCGAGGTGGTCATCCCCGCGGGTGGGGTGGGGCGCGTGTCCCAGCGCCCGCCGAGCTAGAGCTTCTCGAGCGCCTCGCCGTCGAGCCGCCAGCGCGTCCACTCCTCCATCGGCGCGGCGCCGAGCGAGCGGTAGAACGCGTGCGCGGGCTCGTTCCAGTCGAGCACCGACCATTCGAACCGCGCGCAGCCCCGCTCTCGCGCGAGGCGGGCGATCTCCACGAGCAGGGCGCGGCCGACCCCCTCGCCGCGGGCCGCGGGGGAGACGAAGAGGTCCTCGAGCCAGATCCCTCGGCGGCCTCGCCAGGTGGAGTAGGTCGAGAAGAACAACGCGAACCCCACCGCCGCGCCGTCCACCTCCGCGACGAGGCACTCGAACGGCGGCGGCGACTCGCCGAGCTGGGCCCGGAGCGTCGCCTCGGTCACCTCGACGGCGTCCGGCTCTCGCTCGTAGTCGGCCAGCTCCCTTATGAACCGGAGCAGGGTGCCCGCGTCGTCGGGGCCCGCGAAGCGGAGCTCCATCGAGCTCAATTGCAGGCGAGGATGCGCCGCACGCCGCTCAGCGAGTGCGAGAGCAGCGCGTCCCGCGCGACGCCCCCGCCGACGCAGGCCAGGTACAGCGGCATGCCGTGGACGTGGACGATCCGGACGGCGATCTCGGCGCCGCGGAGGAGCGGCGGGAGCGGGATCCCCAGGATGCTCTTGGCCCACAGCGGGGCGATGGCGGCGAGCTCGCGGCAGACGGCGGGGTCACCGGACGTCGAGAGGGACAGGCCGTCGTCGTCGGCGAGCACCAGCGCCTCCAGCCGGCCTCGATCCCGGACGTGCTCGAGCTGGAAGCCAAGCGCGAGATCGCGGTGCGTGCTGCGGCGGTTGCGTCGCTCTTCGAAGGGAAACATCAGAGGTACCTCGGCTGTGTGCGTCGATGTAGGATGACACCGTACAGCGAGGTTTTTTCGCGCGGCAAACAAATGGTCCGGTCGGCGTGCTAGAAGAATCACGACGATGAGCCTCGGCGACGTGCTCGACACGCATCGTGTGGTCGTCTGCGTCGGGTGCGGCGGAGTCGGCAAGACGACGACAGCCGCGTCGCTGGCGGTGCACGCCGCGATGACCGGCAAGCGCGTGCTGTGCCTCACCATCGACCCGGCGCGGCGGCTGGCCAACAGCCTCGGCCTCGACGAGATGAAGACGCAGGAGCAGCTCGTGCCGCGGCGGCTCTTCGAGGCCAAGGGCCTCGAGCTCGAGGGCGAGCTGTCGGCGATGATGCTCGACACGAAGACGACGTTCGACGACCTCGTCCGCCGCTACGCCTCGAGCCCCGAGATCGCGGGGCGCATCATCGGCAACAAGGTCTACGAGTACCTCAGCGGATCGCTGGCCGGCACGCAGGAGTACATGGCGATGGAGAAGCTCCACGCGGTGCGCTCCGACAACCGCTACGACCTCATCGTCCTCGACACGCCGCCCACCTCGAACGCGCTCGACTTCCTCGACGCGCCCGAGCGGATGGCGGACCTCGTCGACTCGCCCGCGATGCGCTGGTTCGTGCAGGCCTTCGAGGGCGCCGGCAAGTTCTCCTTCAACCTCGTCGGCAAGGGCGCGGCGTTCCTGCTGCGAGGGCTCTCGCGCTTCACCGGGACGGGCTTCCTCGAGGTCCTCGCCGAGTTCATCACCGACTTCAACGACCTGTTCGGCGGCTTCCGCGAGCGGGCCAACGAGGTGTCGCAGGCGCTCCGCAGCGACGACGTCGCCTTCGTCATCGTCACCAGCCCGAACCCGCTCGCGATGGACGAGGCGATCTTCTTCGCCCGCCGGCTCGAGGAGTTCGAGATGCGGCGCAACGCGTTCGTGATCAACGGCATGCGCGCGCTCTACGCCGAGCCCTCGCTGCAGGAGGGCGAGCTGGCCTCGCTCGTCGCGCCGCACCTCCCCGACGACATGGACGCGCGCCGGACGGTCAAGCGCATGCGGCGCGCGGTCGACGACGCGCGGACCCAGGCGATCGCGGATCGCATCCAGTCGGACCACCTGCGCCAACGCGTGGGCCCCGACCTCCTGTTCGTGGAGGTCCCGCACTTCGAGCAGGACGTGCACGACCTCGGCGCGCTGAGCCAGGTGGCCCGCTACCTGACCGGCGCCGAGACGATGCCGACGGTCATCTCGTAGCGGCGCTCGCGCCTACCGCTCGGCGCGGTCGGCCCAGGCGTCGTGCCGCGCCCGCCACCGGCGGACCCGCGCGCCCGGGAGCCCGGCGCGGAGCTGCGCCAGGACGTCCTTGCGCTTGGCCGCGCGCGCGGCGCGAAGCTCCTCGCGGTACTGCGCCCGCAGCCGCTCGCGGAGCTCGTCGAGATCGATCTCCAGCAGCCCCGCGACCTCCGCCGCGCGCCGCCACCGACCCTCCGAGACGTGGGCGATCAGCTCACGATGCAACCCCGCGAGCTCCTCTACACGTGCAACGAAATCTGCGCTCATCCGACGCCTCCCCGAGCCGGCGTATCAGAGCCCGCTCGGGGGGTGAAGAAACCAGCAGGACGAGGAGCCGCCGAGTCGCTTGGAATTTCGCGCGAAGCGCGCCAAGGGGGCAAAGAGGTTTTCTTCGTGGTCCTAATCCCTTTCCCCTTGGCCCCCTTTCGCGCGCTTGGCGCGAAATTCGAGGAGGGATGCCATCGGACCGCGACTCAGTGCGGGCCGTAGGGGCCGACCGCGTACGGGTCGGCGGTCGCCTTGGCGGCGGCGATCAGCTCGGCGGCGCCGCGATCGAGCTGCATCTCGGCGAGCTCGACGCCCATCCCCGCCGCGCGCTGCAGGCGAGCGGCGTGATCGGGCGCGTCCACGTAGCCGTCCACCGACGCGGTGAGCAGCGAGTGTCCGTCGACCGAGCCGACCATGCCGTCCATGCGCATGCGGGTCTCGCCGTCGTCGTCGAACCGGGCGTAGGCCGCGATAGGCGTCGTGCAGCTCCCCTGCAGCCGGCTCAGGTAGGCGCGCTCGGCCTCGACCGCGAGGCGCGTGGCGCGGTGCTCGAGCGGCGCGAGGAGCCGCAGCAGCTCGCGCGAGTCCAGGCGGCCCTCGATCCCGAGCGCGCCCTGACCGACCGCCGGGAGCGACGTGTCCGAGGGGATCGACCAGTAGGTCACGTCGAGCTCCAGCCGGCGGATCCCCGCGGCGGCCAGCACGATCGCGTCGTACTGCCCGTCGTCGAGCTTGGACAGCCGCGTGCCGACGTTGCCCCGGCACACCGCGAAGCGGAGGTCCGGCCGCGCCGCGCGGAGCTGGCAGCTCCGCCGGAGCGAGCTCGTCCCGATGACCGCGCCCTCCTTGAGCTCGCTGAGCTCGATCCCCTCGCGCGTCACGAGGACGTCGTGGGGGTCCTCGCGCTCGGGCACGCAGATCAGCCCGAGCCCGTCGGCGAGCGCGTCCGGCACGTCCTTCATCGAGTGGACGGCGATGTCCGCGCGGCCGTCCGCCAGGGTCGCCTCGACCTCGTTGATGAAGAGGCCCTTGCCGCCGATCTTCGCGAGCGGCTGGTCGATCACGATGTCGCCCTTGGTCACCACGTGCACCTCTTCGAACTGCACGTCGGGGCTGTGCTCACGGATGCGGGCGGCGACCCAGCGGGTCTGCGCGAGGGCCAGCGGGCTCTTCCGCGTGGCGATTCGGATCGTCGTCGTCATGAAGCCTTTCCACGGCTCGAGGCGGGTTCGAGCACCGGCGCGCGGCGCTCCTCGTCGTCTTCGGTGGACTCGTCGCCCTCGATGTCGAAGAGCCGACGGGTCGTCTCGACGAGCGCCTGCCCGTCGGGGGATCCCGCGCTCGACTTGAGCTCCGAGATCGCGCGATGCACCAGCTTGTTGGTCATCGCGTCGAGCATCTTGTCGAGGCTCTTGCGCTCGCGATCCCCGAGGTCGGGGAGGCGAGGCAGGGTGCGCTCGAGCTCGGCCGCGAGGACCCCGCGGACGCGGCGCCGCAGGCCGACGATGGTCGGCTTGAGCGCGCCCGACCGGCGCCAGCGCTCGAACTCCTCGACCTCCGCGACGACGATCTGCTCGGCGTTCGTCGCCGCGCGCTGCCGCTCGCCGAGGTTCTCCTGCGCGACCTGCTGGAGGTCGTCGACGTCGTAGAGGAAGACGTTGTCCATCTCCCCGACGCGGGGGTCGACGTCGCGCGGCACCGCGATGTCGATCATGAACAGCGGCCGGTGGCGACGCGCCTTGATGACCCCGCGCATCAGCTCCGGGGTGATCACGAAGCGCTGGCTCGAGGTCGACGCGATCGCGACGTCCGCCTCGGAGAGCTCGGCCGCGAGCATCTCGATGCTGCGCGCGATGCCGCCGTGCTCCTCGGCGAGCCGCTCGGCCTTCTCGAGGCTGCGGTTCACGACATAGAGCGACGCGCCGGCCTGCCGCAGGTGCTTGGCGGCCTGCTCGCCCATCTCGCCGGCGCCGATGAGGAGCACGCGGCGGCCGCGCAGGTCCTCGAAGATCTTCTGCGCCAGATCGCTCGCGACCGAGCTGACGCTCACCGAGCCCTCGGCGATCCGCGTCTCGCTGCGGACTCGCTTGGCGACCGCGAAGGCCTTCGTGAAGCAGCGGTCGAGGAGCGTCCCGATCGCGCCGGCCTGCTTGGCCGCGGCGTAGGCGTCCTTGAACTGGCCGAGGATCTGCGGCTCGCCGACGACCATCGAGTCGAGGCTCGCCGCGACGCGGAAGGCGTGCTGCACCGCGTCGGCGCCGCGGTGGATGTAGACGTGGTCGCTGATCGAGCCGCCGGCGCGCTCCTCGAGCCACCGCGCGACGGCCCGCTCGTCGCCCTCGCCCGCGTACACCTCGACGCGGTTGCACGTGCTCAGGAGCACCGCCTCGCGCAGCGCCGCCCCCTGCTGGAGCGCGAGCGCCGTCTCGCCCACGGCCTTGTCGTCCACCGCGAGCCGCTCGCGAAGCTCGACCGGGGACGTCTTGTGGCTGATGCCGACGACGAAGACGTCGGTCACGCGCCGCCCCCCCAGGTGTCGCGGAGCACGTAGCCCGCGAGCACCGCGAGCGTGCTCAGGAACCCGAGCATCGTGCCGATCGCGGCCTTCTTGCCGCGCCATCCCGCGGCCACCCGGAGCAGCAGCACGCCCGCGAACAGCAGCCACGCGAGCAGGCCGAAGCCCTGCGTGGGCGACAGCCCGAGGGAGTCCCGGACGATCCACATCGTCCCCGTGACGACGCCGATCGTCAGGAGCGGGAAGCCCACGAGCACCGCGCGCAGCCCGAGCCGGTCGAGCACGTCGAGCGCGGGCAGGCGCTGGAACAGGCCGCCGAGGTTCTTCTGTCGGAGCTGCCGCTCCTGGATCACGTACGCGAGCGCGAACGCGAACGCGAAGGCGAACGCGGCGAGCCCCAGGACGTTGACCGCGACGTGCACCGGGAGCAGCGCCGAGCGCACGCCCTCGGGCACCGCGGGCACGTCCTGCCGTCGGAAGGCCGCCCCGAGGAAGAGGAGCAGCGTGACCGGCGTGATGAACGCGCCGAGGACCCGCAGCCGATCGCGCGAGCGCGCCGTCAGGAGGAAGACGACGACGACGATCAGCGACATCGCCGCCAGCGCCTGGTGGATGTCCGAGGCGGGCGGGTGCCCGAGGTTGGCCCACCCGAACCCCATGAAGCCGGCCTGGCTCAGCGCGGCGGCGGCGAGGACCCACGCCGCCCAGCGGGCGCCCTCCTTCGTCCCCTTCGCGAGGTGGTAGACGTACAGGCTCGACGCGAGCCCGTAGAGGAACGCCGTCAGCCACATCAACGTCGTGACCACCACGGCGGCCTACTTCGCTCGAAGGAAACGAGCCAGCAGATCGAGCTCGCCCGAGCTCGTCCGCTCGCCCACCGCGGCCTTCGCGGCCGCGTCGAGGCTCGACGCGGTGACCATCGTCTCGGTCGGCACGGGCGTCCCGGCGAAGCCCTCGACGCACTGGTACGCGTTGTCTCCGAGGATCACCGAGTCTGCGTAGTGCTCGGCCCCCAGCGACGCCAGCTGCTCCAGGTCCTGCACCTTGCCGATCAGCCCGTGCTCGTCCGGCGTCCCGGTGACCTCTTCCTTGATGAGGATGGCCGTGGTCAGGACGAAGCGCTGGTTCTCGGGGCGGGTGACCATGACGTCGCCCTCGACCTCCACTCGGTCTTCCGAGAGCCAGAGGTCCAGCATGCCCTGGGGGACGAAGAGGCGGTTCGGGCCCACGGCGCCAGAGTACCGTGCGGCCGGGTCGGCGTCACCCGGACCGACGCGTCCGCCGATTGACACCAACGCCGCCGGTCTCTACTACTTCCGGGTTCCGAGCAAGCCTGGAGAAAAGACATGGCAGGTAAGAACGTCATCGCGGTCAACGACCTGAATTTCGATACGGAGGTCGTGAACAGCGACCAGCCGGTGCTCGTCGACTTCACCGCGACGTGGTGCGGCCCCTGCCGTCAGATCGCCCCGCTGGTGGACCAGCTCGCCGACGAGTACGAGGGGCGCGCCAAGGTCGCCAAGCTCGACATCGACGAGAGCCCCGAGACGGCGCGTCGGTTCCAGATCCGCGGCGTCCCGACGATCCTCGTCTTCAAGGGCGGAGAGGTCGTGGATCAGCAGGTCGGTCTGGCGCCCAAGACGGTGCTGGCCAACAAGATCAACTCGGCGCTCTGACGACCCACGCGGATCGGCCCTTCGGAGCCCGCCGACCGCTGCCCCGCTACGGGGCGGGGTTCGCGGGCTCCGACTCGTGTCGGAGCTGCTCGAGCCTGCGATCGAGATCGCGAGCCCGCGCCGCGTCGGCGCGTCGTTGCCCCGCGATGAGGAAGCCGACGCCCACGATCGCGACCGCGATCACGAGGGCCACCACCACGATGATCACGCCGGTGGGCTTCTTCTTCGGCGCCGGCGCGAGCGCGCGACGGTGCTTGGGCCCGACGACGGCGGTGCCCTCCTCGACCTCTTCGAAGCCCGCCATCGACGCCCCCGCGGGCGTGGCGGGGGCCGGGTCGGCGAACACCGGCGCGGCCGGTCGCGGCATCGGCTGAGGGGTCGGCCGCGGCGCGGCGACGGGCGCGGGCTGCGGCATCGGCTGAGGGGTCGGCCGCGCGCGCGGCGACGGGCGCGGGCTGCGGCATCGGCTGCGGCGCGCGGGCGGCCGAGGGGCCGGTGAGGGCGGGCCGGAGCGGCCTCGGCCGTCGGAGGGCGCAGCGCGGGCGCCAGGCTCAGGCGCGGACCGGGCGGAGGCGACGCGGCCGGACGCGGCGCCGGAGCTGCGGCGGCCGCCGCCGGTCGCGGCGCGGGGATCGGGCGCGGCGCGGCGTCGACCGGCCGCGCCGTCGGCGGGCGCGCTGTGGGCGGGCGTGACGCCGGCTTGCCCGGGCCGGGCTTGGGCTGAGGCCGGGGAGCGGGCTTCGCCGCGGCGGGGCCGCCCACCCTCGGTCGGGGAGCCGGCAAGCCGGACTTGAGGCTGGGCGCCGGGAACGCCGCGGCGGGCTTCGGCTGCGGGATCGGCCGAGCCGCGGGCTTCGCCGCGCGCGCCGCGCCGGGAGGCCGCGACGCCGGCGGCGGCGTGACGTCGTCCTCGCCCTCGTCCTCGTCGAGCAGATCCATCTCGATCGACTCGGCGCTGTTCTCCATCTCGACGCCGAGCGCCGCGCGGACCAGCCGGGGGTCGAGCCCCTCGACCCCGGAGTCGCTCGACAGCGTCTCTTCTTCGCTCGACGAGTCCATCGAGACGTCGAGCGCGGCCCGCACGAGGCGCGGGTCGAGGCTGTCCATCAGGCTCGCCGACTGCGCGGCCGAGATCGAGGGCAGCTTCATCGTGTCGTTGGGGCCCGAGCGGTCCTCGACGTCCATCGAGACGCCGAGCGCGGCGCGGACCAACCGCGGGTCGAGGCTGTCCTCGTCGGAGCGCGTCGTGGCGTGGCGCGCTTCGGCCGAGGGCTCGGTGCCGCCGGCGTCGAGGTCCGAGACGATCGCCGTCGGCGGCTGATGCGGCTCTGGATCGAGGTGGGGCACCGACAGATCGGCCCGCCGCGCGATCGCACGGATGAGCCCGTCCAGGTCCGGCGGGCGTCGCTCGGGCTCGTCGGCGAGCAGCGACACGAGCGCATCACGCAAGGAACCTTGCACCTCGGGGGCGTGCGCTCCCGGGTCCGGAGAGCGGCCGGTCAACGCCTCCCAGGCGATCGAGCCCACGCCCCAGAGATCGCTCGAGGCGCTCGTCATGCCCTTGCGGGTCTCCGGCGCGTAGGCGACGGCTCCAGGGCCGAGCGTGTCCACGCGCTCGGCGAGCTCGTCCGGCGGGAGCGCCGCGAGCAGGAACGCGCCGGTGAGCCGAAGGCCGTCGGTGTCGAGCCACACGCGCTCGGCCCTCACGTCGCCGTGGTGCAGGCCCTCGGGCAGCGCCTGCAGCGCCGCGGAGAGCTGGGCGATGACGGGGAGCGCCTCGCGGGCGCCGAGCGCCTCGCCGCGGCCGCGCCGGGAGTCGAGGATGGCCGACAGCGGGGTGCCGTTGGGCCAGGCCTCCACCGTGAAGGGCGAGCGACCCTCGCGGTCGGCGTCCAGCAACGAGGCCAGGTACCGACCCCCGATGCCCACCAGGCCTCGGAGGTGACGCACGATGTCGTCGCACACGTCGGTGTGCACGCCGGGCCCGACCAGGATGCGGACGAGCACCTGCCGCTCGCTCTCTTGGTCGAGGGCGCGGAACCCGACCGCGGGGCCATCCGTGTCCACCGCTTCGAGCAGCTCGTAGCGTTCGGCCAGCACGGTGCCGGGGCGGGGGACCCCCGGGCCCGCGAGCGGCGAGCCGGTGACCTGCGTGGCGTCGGCGGACATCAGTGCAACGGGCGAAGAGGCTACGTGAGCAAAAAGGTTACTACGGCTCGGAGAGTCCGGTGCTGCCGAATCCCCCATCGCCTCGAAGCGTGTCCTCGAGGCGGTCGACGATCTCGCATCGTACCCGGGTGATCGGCGCCACGACGAGCTGGGCGATCCGGAAGCCGGGCTCGATCACGAACGGCTCCTCCCCGAGGTTGACGAGCAACACGCGGACCTCGCCGCGGTAGTCCTCGTCGATGGTCCCCGGCGCGTTGAGCACGGTGACCCCGTGCCGCGCGGCCAGGCCGCTGCGAGGGCGAACCTGACCCTCCGTCCCGGGCGGGAGCTGGATCGCGAGCCCCGTGGGGACGGCGATCCGGGCGCCCGGAGCGAGGGTGAGCGGAGCGTCGAGCGCCGCGGCGAGGTCGAGCCCCGCCGCGCCTTCGGTGGCGTAGGCGGGGACCCGTGCGTCCTCGCGGAGACGCTCGACGCGCAAGATCACGGGCTAGCTCTGGTTGGTGTTCTCGTCGCGGGGCGGCGCGGAGCCGTCCTCAGGACGACGACGCCGACGACGCCGACGACGCTCGCCGTCACCCTCGCCCGACGCGCTGCCCTCGGGGCGATCGCCGTCGCGGTCGCTCGGGCCACGGTCGCTGCGCTCGCCACGGTCGCTGCGCTCGCCACGGTCGCTCGGGCCACGGTCGCTGCGCTCGCCACGGTCGCTGCGCTCGCCACGGTCGCTCGGGCCACGGTCGCTCGGGCCGCGGTCGCGGTCACGCCCACGCCCGCGATCGTCGCGGTCACGGTCGCGCGGACCCCGGCCCCGGCCGCGGTCGTCACGGCCCCGGCCGCCGCGATCGTCACGGCCACGGCCGCCGCGATCGTCACGCCCGCGCCCACCACGGTCGCCGCGGTCACCGCGGTCGCGCGGCTCGCGCTCCTCGTAGCCCTCGGGCTTCGGGAGCAGCGCCTTGCGGCTGAGCCGGATGCGGCCCTGGTCGTCGATGTCGGTGACCTGCACGTCGACGGTGTCGCCGAGCTTCATCACGTCCTCGACCTTCTCGACGCGCTCCCAGTCGAAGTCCGAGATGTGACAGAGGCCGTCCTTGTTCGGCATGATCTCGAGGAACGCGCCGTACGGCTCGACCCGCTTGACCACGCCCTTGTAGGCCTTGCCGATCTCGGCGTCCTCGGTGAGGCCGCGGATGAGCTCGAGGGCCTTGGCGACCGCCGCGCTGTCCGGCGACGCCACGTTCACCGTGCCGTCGTCCTCGACGTCGATCTGCGCGCCCGACTGGTCCTGGATCGCGCGGATCATCTTGCCGCCCGGCCCGATCACGAGACGGATCTGGTCCGGCTTGACCTTGATGCTGGTGATGCGCGGGGCCCACTTGCTGAGGTCTTCGCGCGGCGCCGGGATGGCCTGGAGCATCTTGTCGAGGATGTGGAGGCGGGCCTCCTTCGCCTGGTCGAGGGCCTGCACCATGATCTCGCGGCTGAGGCCGGAGATCTTGATGTCCATCTGGATCGCCGTGACGCCCTTGGCGGTGCCGCAGACCTTGAAGTCCATGTCGCCGAGGTGGTCCTCGTCACCGAGGATGTCGGTGAGGACCGCGTGGCGCGTGCCGTCCGAGATGAGACCCATCGCCACGCCGGCCACCGGCGCGGTGATCGGGACGCCAGCGTCCATCATCGCGAGGGCGCCGCCGCAGACGCTCGCCATCGAGCTCGAGCCGTTCGACTCGGTGATCTCCGAGACGATGCGGATCGTGTAGGGGAAGTCCTCCTTCTTGGGGAGGAGCTTCAGCAGCGCGCGCTCGGCCAGGTTGCCGTGGCCGATCTCGCGCCGGCCGGGGCCGCGCATGAACTTCACCTCGCCCACGCTGTAGGGGGGGAAGTTGTAGTGCAGCATGAACCGGTTCCAGCTGGTGCCGGTCAGCAGGTCGAGCTTCTGCTCGTCGGACGAGGTGCCGAGCGTCGAGGTGACGATCGCCTGGGTCTCGCCGCGCGTGAACAGCGCGCTGCCGTGGACGCGGGGCAAGAGGCCCACGTCGATGTTGATCGGGCGCACGGTCGTGAAGTCGCGGCCGTCGACGCGGCGCTTCTCCGCCATCACCTGCTCGCGCATGGTGTGGTAGCGGAGCTCCTCGTAGGCCTCCTTGATGTCCTCGACCTTCTCGGGGAACTCGGCCTCGAGCTCGGCGACGGTCTGCTTCTTCGCCTTCTTGAAGCCGCCGTAGCGCTCGTGCTTCTCGGGGATGTTGCAGCAGGCCTTGATCTTGTCGGTCGCGACCGCGGCCACGCGCGCGTCGATCGCCGCGTCGCGCACCGGCGGCGTGAAGGCGAGCTTCGCCTTGCCGACGGCCTCGCGCAGCTGATCGATGAGCTGGATCGCCGGCTGGATGGCGTCCTTGCCGAACCAGAGGGCGTCGATCATGTCGGTCTCGGTGAGCTCGTCGGCCTCACCCTCGACCATCACGATCGCGTCCTTGCTCGCCGCGATGATGAGCTCGCAGTCGCTCTGCTCGAGCTCCGACATCGTCGGGTTCGCGACCCACTTGCCGTCGACG
Source organism: Sandaracinaceae bacterium (assembly GCA_020633195.1). Classification (GTDB taxonomy): domain Bacteria; phylum Myxococcota_A; class Polyangia; order Polyangiales; family Sandaracinaceae; genus JACKEC01. The sequence goes on from JACKEC010000032.1 coordinate 75,989, forward strand.
CGGCCGACGCGCAGGCCACCGATCGGGCCCTCCCACGGGATCTCGCTGATGTGCAGCGCGGCGGAGGCGCCGAGCAGCGCGAGGACGTCGGTCGAGTTCTCCTGGTCGTGGCTCAGGACGGTCGCGACGATCTGGATCTCGTTGCGCCACGCCTCCGGGAAGAGCGGCCGGCAGGGCCGGTCGATCAGGCGGCTGGTGAGGATCTCGTGGTTGCGGAGGCGGCCTTCGCGCTTGAAGAAGCCGCCGGGGATCTTGCCCGCCGCGTACGTCTTCTCGATGTAGTCGACGCTGAGGGGAAGGAAGTTGGTGCCGGGACGGCCATCGGCGCCGCACACGGTCACGAGGACGACGGAGTCGCCGCTCGTGACGAGTACGGATCCGGCCGCCTGCTTGGCGATGCGACCGGTCTCCAGGGTCACGGTCTTGTCGCCGATGTTGACGCTCTCTCGGACGATCATGGGATCTCCTTGGTGCGCGTCTGGGGCGGCTGGCTCGGGGCTCCGGTTCCAGCGGCGAGCGCGGGGCTCGCCGTTCGAATCGAAGTCCGAATCGTGACGCCGTCAGACGCGGGTTGTGGGTACGGATTTTCAAACACGAAAACCGCCGCCCTGCTCGTCCGACTTGCGGAGTTGCGGAGCGACGGTCGAGGTCAGGAACGGGGTCGAATCACTTACGGATTCCGAGCGCCTGGATGACCTTGCGGTAGCGCTCGACGTTCTTGCGACGCAGGTAGTCGAGGAGGCGCCGACGTCGGCTCACGAGCTGAAGCAGCCCGCGGCGCGAGTGGTGGTCCTTCTTGTGCGTCTTGAAGTGCTCGGTGAGGTAGGTGATCCGCTCGCTGAGCAGCGCGATCTGGACCTCGGGCGAACCGGTGTCGCCATCGTGGGTCCGGAAATCCTGGATCAGCTCGGTCTTCCTGTCGGCGTTCAGTGCCATTCTACGTCTCGTCTCTCTTGCCGCTCGTTCGGCCCGTCGCGGAGGAGCTCTCTCACCGCATCCACGAGTCATCTCGCGGGTTTGGGCCCCAGCGGGCGCGTACGCCCAGCCAGAAAAGTCGGCGGAGTATGGTCGGGGCTCCGGGCCAGGTCAAGGACCGGATCGATCGCGATGCGCCCCCCTCCATCGGCTTGACGCTCGACCCCGCAAAGGGTAGCAGGATGGGCTTGTAGCAGAGGGAGCCGACGAGATGAATCGACGCTGGACGAGCTTGGGATGTGTTCTGGCCCTCACGGGCTTGGTGGCCTTCGGATGTGATAGCAACCCGGGCACGGACTCGGGGGTCCCGCCGGGCACCGATGGTGGCCCCGGTGGCACCGACGGTGGCCCGCCGCCGTCCGCGGCGCCCGTCGGCTTCGGGACCTCGCTCGCGAGCCTCTCGCCGGCTGACTACTCGTGCCGCGGCTCGGTCACCGCGCCCGACGACAGCGGCGCGTCCGTGTCGTTCACCGGCGCGGTCACGGACTTCCAGAACAGCATGCCCGTCGAGAACCTCGTCGTGCACTTCTTCCCCGACAACATCGTCGCCCCCGGCTGCACCGGCAGCTGCATCGAGGTGACGAGCGACGCCATGGGCAACGTCCCCGTGATGGACAACGAGGGCTCCTGGTACGCCTACCGCCTTCAGGCCGGCATGGGCGCCCAGGCCGGCGCGCCGCGCGAGTACATCGAGGTCGTGCAGTTCAACGAGGCGGCGCCCGGCGCCGGCGGCAGCGAGAACCTCAACGCGGTTCAGGCGGCCACGCGGAACACGATCGTGACGCTCCTCGGCCTCGGCCAGGAAGAGGGCACCGCGACCATCACGGGCGTCCTCAGCGACTGCGGTGGCAACTCCATCGCCAACGCCACCATCCGCGCGTTCAACGACTCGGGTGAGATCGCCCTCCCGCTTCGCGGCCGGACCGGCACCCGCCAGTTCTACTTCGGCGACACGAACCTCCCCGCGGCCTCGCAGGAGTTCACCAACTTCAACGGCCTCTACGGCGCGACCAACCTCCCGATCCCGGCGAGCGGCAGCATCCGCATCGAGCTGTGGGGCTCGCTCACCGACGGTGGCGCGCCCGAGATGCTCGGCTGCGAGAACGTCCCGGTCACCGCGGGCGGCATCGTGATCCTGAACGTCGGCCCGACCCGCTCGGACGGACCGACCACCTGCTCCGGCTGATCAGCGCGGGCTCGGTGAAGTGAAGAGGGGCGCTCGGCGGAAGCCGGGCGCCTTTTCTCGTTTTTGGGTTCGGGGTTTGGGATGGGTTCGGTTGGGTTGGTTCGGTGTTTGGGTCGGTTGGTTTTTCGGGCACGGGCACGGGCACGGGCACGGGGCTGAGCCCTGCTCGCTTCGCTCGCAGGGCTCAGCCAGCGATCGGGATGATCTCCTTGAGGAGCCTCGCGCGCTCTCGGGCGAGCGGGACCTTCGGCTCGTCCGGGTGGTCGAGGTGCAGCTCGTAGGTGCCCGCGCCGGCGGGCTCGATCCCGCGGATCTTGTCGAGCCGAACCAGCGCGCCTCGGTGCGAGCGGAAGAAGTCCTCCTCCGAGACCCGCGCCTCCACCGTGCGGAGCGTCAGGTCCAGCGAGAAGCGATCGGTGGCGGTCACCGCCCACACCAGCTCGTCCTTCACCTCGAACCAGATCACGTCCTCGATCTGGATCACGACGAGCTTGCCCCGACGGCGCACCGCCAGGCGCGTGAGCGGGCCCTCCTCGGCCGCCTCTGCCTCCGGGAGCCGGGCGCGGACGCGGTCGATCGCGGTCGCGAGCCGCTCCAGCCGCACCGGCTTGAGCAGGTAATCCACCACGCCGGCCTCGTACGCGCGCACCGCGCCGCCGTCGTCGTGGGCCGAGACGACGACGACGCTGGCGGTCTCGAGGCGACGCGAGATGCTCTCCGCGAGCGCGATGCCATCGGGGCCGGGCATCCTCAGATCGACGAACACGAGATCGGGCGCGGCGTCCTCGAGGATCGCCAGCGCGCTCGCCGCGTCCTTGGCCTGACCCACGACCTCCACGTCGAGCTGCTCGAGGAGGAACACGAGCTCGTCACGGGCGAGGGGCTCGTCGTCCACGACGAGGGCGCGCAGATCGTTCTTCTTGCTCATGCAGCTCTCCTGTCGAGGAGCTCGGTCGTCACGGGGAGGCGCACGGTGGCGCGCATCCCGCTCTCGGTGGGCGTCAACGCGAGGCTCGCTCCCTCGCCGTACCGTCGCGCGAGGCGCTGGCGCAGCGTGGAGAGCGCGATGCCCGCGCCCGTCTCCGACGGCGGCATCGACACCCCCGTCGCCTCGTCCTCCACCTCGATGCAGAGGACGCCGTCGTCGTCCTCGAGGCGCGCCCGCACGGTCACGCGCCCCGGGCCGTCGCGCCGCGCGACGCCGTGCTTGACCGCGTTCTCGACGAGCGGCTGCAGGAGCAGCGTGGGCACCGGCAGCGGCGCGAGGTCGGACGGCAGCTCGATGTGCACCTCGAGGCGGTCGTCGCCGAGGCGCGCGCGCTCGATCGCGAGGTACGCCTGCGCGTGATCCACCTCGGCCTCGAGCGCCGCCTCCTCCGGGTGGGAGAGGAGGTAGCGGTAGAGGTCGGCCAGGTCGCTCACGAGGTCGCGCGCCCGCGCGGGATCCCGACGGATCGTGGCGCGCACGACGTTGAGCGCGTTGAAGAGGAAGTGCGGCTCGAGCCGCCGGCGCAGCGCCTCGAGCGCCGCGGTGTCAGCGGCCGCGCGCGCCTCCACGAGCGCCACCGCCTGCTCCTCGCGGCTGACCACGAGGCGGGCGACGACCACGAAGAGCGTGACGCCGGACGCGTTCACGAGGAGCTTCACGAGGTGGGCCGGCCACGCCGGGATGTACCGAGCCGCGTGCCCCACCGCGAGGAGTCCGACGCCCACGACGACGAGGTGGATCGACTGGATCCCGAGCGAGGTCACGAAGACGCGCCAGCCCGTGAACCACTCGGGCTTCCGCTCGGCGACCAGGCCCGCGAGCACGCCGTCGGTGATCGAGGCCGCGAGGACCCACGGCGCGGTCTCCGCGTCCACGAGCGCGGCGTAGAAGAGCCCACCGCCCAGGCCCGCGAGCCCGCCCGCCTTCCAGCCGCCGAGGATCGCCGCGATGAGCACGCCGATCGCGCGGACGTTCACGTGCTCGCCGCCCACGTGCAGCCCGAGCATCGCGCCCCACGCGGCGAGGCCGAGGCCGAGCACGACCGCGGCCAGCTTGTCGCGGCGCTGGCCGACCCCGAGGAGGCGATTGCGGAGCGGCGGGAAGAGCACCGCGACCAAGGCCGCCGCCGCGAGCAGGCCCATCTTCTCGGCCAGCTCGATCAGGAGGGTGGCGGTCTCCGTCCGGTCCACGGAACGACAACGTAGCAGCCGGGGCCGCGCATGCCCCGCGCGGCTCCGCGCCGATCAGCCTCCGCAGCCGGTGGTCCCGCTCGACTCCACGCAGGTGCAGGCGCCGCACCCGCGGCTGCGGTCACGCCAGGTTCCGTCGCAGCACTGGTAGCTCGCCGAGCACGCGAGGTGACCGTAGGTGCCGCCGAAGGTGTGGCCGCAGCTCGCCCCCGTGGTCGGCGGGAGGCCGCAGCCCGTGGCGCCCGTGCCCTCGACGCACGTGCACTCGCCGCAGCCGGAGCCGCGCGTCCGCCAGCGGCCGTCGCAGCACTGGTAGCTGCCGGAACAGGCGAGGTGACCGTATGCGCCGCCGTAGGTGTGCATGCACGACGCGCCGCTGGGGGCCGGCGTGGGCGTGGGCGTCGGCGTCGGCGTCGGCGTCGGCGTCGGCGCCGGGGTCGGAGCCGGCGCTGGCGTAGAGGAGCACACCGACCCGACCCGGAAGCCCTCGGCCGGAGACCGCGACAGCCGGCTCGTCGTCTGTCCGCCGGCGACGCCGTCCTCCGCGATGCGGTCCTCGGGGTGGTTGGCGTTCCACAGCCGCTGGAACGCCAGCACGCTGAGGCGTCGCAGGTCCGAGCCCGGCGCCTCGTAGTGAACCGGGTCCGACGAGGGCAGCGGCCGCGCGAAGCCCGCGCGCTGGAGCGCCGGCCCGACCGACCCGTAGTTCTGGACGTCGATCGCGCGCCCGGTCTCGTGGTTGCTCCGCCCCGGCGCCGCCGCCACCGAGCAGCCCCGGCCGAGCACGTACTGCTCCGCGATCGTCCGCAGCGCGCTGTTGATCTGGACCTCGCGCGTGGCCGCGACCTCGAGCAGGGCGTCGCGCCCCGCGGGGCTCAGGTAGAGGTGGACCCTCGAGTGGGTGGGCACGACGTTGCGGTGCGACACCGGTACGAGCGCGCCGTCCGAGAGGCACTGCATCTCGTCGAGGAGCTGCTCGCTCAGCCCCTCGGTCCCTGCGGTCGAGCAGCCGCGACCCAGCGAGGCGAGGGTCAGGCCGGCCGCGCTGACGCCGTACTCGCCGCTCGGGTCGTCCTCACCGCCGTGGAAGTCGTAGGGCTCGACCTCGGCTGCGCACGCGGCGAGCAGGGCGGTCGAGCAGGCGAGGGCGAGGGCGGAAGCGGTGCTGCGCAAGGGGACCTCCGCCCCCTCTCGGTGCAAAGACCGTGCGATCCCGCGGGCGTGGGCCCTGTCCCAGCCTTGCGCGGTCGAGTCCTCGCCCCGACTCGACCCACCCCGCGCCCGGCCGACCAGAACCTGGACGGACGCGGCTTCGAGATCGCATCACTCCTCGTCGGCGACCGCGTCCACCGCGTCGGCGATCTCCGAGTCCAGCGACAGGACCGGCGGGGGGAGCCTCGGCGCCGTGTAGATGGGGTAACGAACGTTGACGGCGCCGTCGAACGGCGGGATGTCGAGCGTGTCCATCGCCTCGGACAGACAGCGCGCGAGGGGCGCCGCCAGCGAGCCCTCCACGCTCGACTCGACGACCTCGCGGTCCGCGACCCGGAACACGAAGACCGCGCGCCGCTGATACGTCGGCCGACCCCGGCGATCGTCGCGGAAGCAGCCTCGGGCGGCCGGAACGATCCGCTGCCGCAGCATGCGCAGGAGCGAGGGGCCGGGCAGGGTCGACCGGCCGGTGTCCGGGTGCAGGGTGGCAGGCGCGCTGGTCTCGGTCGGAGCGGTCGCCTCCGACGGACGCGGCAGCGGGGACTGGTCGCACCGCCGGGTCTCGGCGAGCGCGAGGCGGTCCCGAGCCGAGGCGACCGCGCTCGCGCTCGGCGGCGGCTGGGCCAGCGAGCACGTCGCGGCGGCCGTGGACTCCGGGGCGAGCGCGGCGAGGCGCAGCGGCTGATCACGAAGCCCGCCGGCGCGCTCGAGGCGGTCTCGCAGCGCCACCGTCAGCCCCGCGGGCGCGTCGACGGCGCGGGACGAGCTCGCGGCGAGCAAGGACACGGGCCCCCTCGCGATCGGGCCCTCCCACACGCGCTCCTCGCCCGCGCGCAGCGCCCCGAGGTCGAGGCTCTGGCGACCGAGGCGCGCGCGGACGTGCGGGACCGACACCGCCGCGAGCAGCCCGGCCATGCGCTCGGTGAGCGCGTCCATCCCGTGACCCGCGGCCGCCCGCTCGGCCTCGGGGCCCGCGTCGACCCAGCGGCCGTCCACCGCCTCGAGCGCTCGCTGGAGCGCCGCCGTCGTGGGGCGGTCCGCGACGTCGAGCGCCGCCACCTCGGCCCCGGCTCGTCGCAGCGCCCGAAGCGCCTCCACGTGCGACGTGGTCGTGGTGAGCCCCCCGTCCCCGATCACCAGCACGAGCGGCCGGTGCATCGCGCGCACCCACGGCTCGACCAGCTCTGCCGCGGCCTCGAGCCGCGTGGCGCTCCCGAGCTCGGTCTCGAGCGCCCGGTTGATCTCCACGATCGAGATGTCGGTCGGCGCCGTCGGCGCCTCGACGATCGCCTGCGCGCGCGCCGCGAAGGCCGCGACGCGGAGCCGCGACGAGCTCGGCAGCGCCGCGAGCAGCGCCGCCACCGTGGGCGCGACGCGGCCCCTCGCCGAGGTCGCGGTGGACGGCGAGGTGTCGAGCAGAAGCACGATCTCGCGGGCCTGGGCCTCGCCCGGCGGCGCGACGACCCGGAGCCGCGCGCAGCGTCCCTCGCCACAGGGGACCGACCACGCCTCCGCGCGGACGGGTCCCGCGGGCACGCGCGCGACGACCTCGGCGGGCTCCCAGGCCGCGCGCTCGACCGAGCGCTCGACCGCGTCCATGCCGGCCGCGGTGGCGCCCGTCAGGCGCTCCGAGCTCACGTGGATCCGCGCCGGGGCCACCCGGTTGTCGTTGCCGCGCGCGGGCAGGGTCACCCGGACGCGCCCACCGCGCGCGGGCGCCTCGGCCACGTACGTCACGCGAATCGACAGCCACGCCTCGTCGGCGGCGCCGCGCACCTGCGGCGGCGCGGGCGGGACGGGGGCGGCGCGCACCCAGACGGCCGGGCCACCGTCGTCCTCGACGATCGCGGCGTGCGCGATCGGGAGGACCCCGCCCCCACGAGCGCGGACCGCGTCGTCATAGGGCCCGAGCGGCGTCTCGCTCGCGTCGACGAAGCCCTGTCGACACCCGTGGCGGTTGCACACCTCGAGCGAGGCGAGCGACGCGCCAGGCGGGACCGCGAGCCGGTACCGGACCTCCGCCGCGTGCCGCGCCCGCGAGGCGAACCGCATCTCGGTGCGCACCTGCGCGAGCCCGTGGTCGAGGGTGACCTCCACGTCGTGGCGGGTCTCGTGCACCCCCGCGATCGCCGCGAGGACCGCCCCGCGGACCACGGGGATCGGTCGCTCCACCTCCTCCTCGGGGCGCGTCGGGGCGACCCGCTCGAGCCGATCGGCCCGGTCCACGCCGAGCGGATCGTCGTCGCTCGCCGTGAACGGATCGGCCTCCACCCAGTCGGGGACCCCCCCGTCCTGCGCCTGCGCGGGCAGCGCGACGAGACCGAGAAGAAACGAGAGCAGCGGGACGTTGGGGCGCATGGAAAGGGGACAGCGAACGGCCGGGAGAGTTTCAACGGTAGAAACGGAACGGTCCGATCGCTATCCTCGGCGGGCCGACTCACAGGGAGCAGAGCGCATGGGAATCATGGACTTCATCAGGCAGGGCACGCAGGAGATGATGATCGCGCGTCCCGACGCCGCGAAGCAGTACATCGTCTACAAGCACCCAGAGCAGACCATCCCCATGTTCTCGCAGCTCACCGTCGACGCCGACGAAGCTGCGGTGTTCTTCCGCGACGGCGCCCTGGTCGGCGTCCTGCGGACCGCGGGGGCGGGTCAGCGCCACACGCTGAGCACGGGCAACATCCCGTTCCTCAGCAACCTCGTCGACTCGTTCACGGGCGGGAACATCTTCGTCACGGACCTCTACTTCGTGACCATGCGCCCCATGCGTGGCGCTCGGTTCGGGGACTCGCTCCCGCCGATCAAGGATCCCGCGCTCAAGATCACGCTGAGCCCGCGCATCTACGGCGAGTACGCCTGGCGCGTGACCCACCCCGACCGGTTCCTCGTCGGCTACCTCGGCATGGGCGGGCAGCAGTCCAACGAGCAGGTCGAGCGCTGGATCACGACCAAGTTCAAGAACGCGGTGAAGCGCTCGCTCCCGCAGTTCATCATCCGCCAAGAGATCGAGGTGCAGCACCTGGCCGCCTATCACGAGGAGATCGGCCAGATGTTCATGCAGAAGTGCGACGACCTCTCCGAGATCGGCGTGCAGTTCCTCGAGCTCGGCGACTTCAACATCAACTTCGACGACGACGACAAGAAGCGTCTCGAAGAGGCCCAGGCGCGCTACGCGGACCTCGAGGTCAAGAAGGCCGCCAAGGCCGAGCTCGGCGACGGCAACTACATGGCGTACGCGGCCGGTGAGGCGATGCTCGGCGCCGGTCAGGGCATGGCCCAGGGCGGAGGCGGCGAAGGCGGCGGCGCGATGATGGGCGGCGCGGGCATGGGCATGGGCTTCGCCATGGCCAACATGTTCGCGAACAACATGCCCGGGCAGCAGGGTCACCCGCAGCAGGGCTACCCGCCTCAGCAGGGCTACCCGCCGCAGCAGGGCTACCCGCCTCAGCAGGGCTACCCGCCGCAGCAGGGCTACCCGCCGCAGCAGGGCGCTCCGCCCGCGGGCTGGGCTCAGCAGCCTCCGTCCCAGCCCGGCGCGGCCGGCGGCATGATCCAGTGCCCCGGCTGTGGTGCGAGCGTCCCGCCCGGGAAGTTCTGCGCCGAGTGCGGCACCTCCCTCGCGCCGCCCCAGCCCAAGCCCTGCCCGTCGTGCAGCACCGTCGCGCCCCCCGGCGCGAAGTTCTGCGCGAACTGCGGCACCGGCATGGGCTGAGAGAGCGCTCCCGCAGCTCCGAGAACGCTCCGGCGGCTCATCGAGCCCCGGAGCGTTCGTGCGTCAGCGACTCCGAGCGAGGATTCCTCGGTACATCTCCGCGCGTGGATCCTCCGGGAACCGCTCGACGAGCTCGCGCATCCGGATCGTCGCCGCCTCCGTCTGCCCTCGGGCGCGGTAGGCCTCGATGAGCATCGCCAGCCGCGTGGGCGAGTCGGCCCGGCCGGGCACGGCCAGCAGACGGATCACGCACGCGAGATCGCCGTGCACCGTGCAGTCCGCCGCCTGCTCGTCGATCGTCGCCGGGCCTCGAGGCCGGTCCGTGTCGGGGAGGGTGAGCCCCACGCGCAGCTCGCGCCCGCGCGCCTGCGATGGGAACCCGAGCGAGCGCAGCACGCGGGTCACGCACACGATCATCCGCACGCGCGGCGGCTGATCGAGCACCCGCGCGTCGGTCACGGCCCCGTCGTCGTTCACTCGCAGCACGATCTCGAACGTCGCGTCCCCCGCGAGGCCCTCCAGGCACCGCTGCAGCTCCGACCGGCGCCGCAAAATAACGGTCCGCGTGTCGTCCTCGGACCAGCCCGCCCGAGCCGGCGGCGGAGGTGACGGGGGAGGCGGGGCGTCGGGATCGCTCGTTCGCGGATGCGTGGGCGGCGCGGGCGGCGCCTCGTCGGCGTCTCGCTCGGTTGGTTGCGGCGGTTCCGGGTCCTCGCCACCCGCCGCGCGCGGCGCCACGCGACCTTCACCATCCGGGGTGATCGTCGCCACCCTCGCGGGCTCGGGCCGGGTCCACCACGCGACCGCCAGTCCGACGAGCAGGAGCGCGGTCACGAGGCCCGCGAGGACCGCGACGCGCCGGGTGACCGTCGGTCGCGACATCTTCAGGAGCCCGGCGATCTCGCCCTGCGAGAAGCCCGCGTACCGCAGCGCCATGACGGCCCGGAGCGTGGCGTCGCTCGAGGTCTTCCGGAGCACCTCCTCCGCGGCGGCCTCCTCGAAGGGGCTCGGGGCCGGCTGCATCAAGACCGGATCCGAGGTCGCGGCTCTCGTGGCGAGGAGCTCGCGCCGTCGCCTCGCCTTGCGCCGCAGCTCCGCGACGTGGCCCTCGAGCCTCAGCTTCAGGTACGCGTGCAGGGACGCTTTGGCCTCGCCCGCCGCCAGCTCGGCTCGGTAGCGGGGGATCCACCGCTCGTAGGCGGCCACGACCAGCTCCCCGAGGAGGTCGTCGGGTTCGATCACGTCGCGGGACGGCGTCGCCCGCGCGAGCTGCTCCAGGATCGGGACCAGCTCGGCCCACCGCGCGTCGTCGAGGTCCTCGAGCCACGCGGCGAGCGTCCCCGCCCCCGGGGTCCCCGGTTCGGCGCGCAGAACGCGATCGAGCCACTCGGTCGAGTCGGTCGGGGTCATCCGAGAGCACCTCCACCAGAGTACATGGGACGAGGTCTCCAGGTGGTTCACGGCCTGCGTCGAATTGACAGGACCCCCGAGGGCTCCATCCTCAGGCGGTGGGTGCCGTCGTTCGTGTAGCGCTGGTCTGCCTCGCGGCGTTCGCGTTGACGCTCCTGCAGTCGCGCGGCTGCGGCTACACGCCCGATCCGGCCAAGGGGGAGGGGGAGCCCTGCACCCGGAGCACCGAGTGCCAGTCCGACCTGACGTGCAGCGGCGGCGTGTGTCGCCGACCCGGTCTCGACGCCGGCCCGTCGGGCTCGGACGCGGGCGCCAACGACGCGGGCCCGCTCGACGACGGAGGCGATCTCCTCGACGCGACGACCGGCGACATGGACGCCGCCGCGGCCGACCCCGACGCGGGCGACACGGACGCGAGCGCGGGCCCCGTGGACGCCGCGGCGGACGACGCCGAAGCGTCCGACGCGGGCTCCGACGCGTCCTGAGCGGATCGACTCTCGTCTCGACGCTGCTTGCGCCAAGCTCGGACGAACTTCTACACTCCGACCGTCGCGATGCGCATCTGTCCGCAGTGCGGAACCCGGTTCGAAGAGGCCATTCAGTTCTGTCCGCACGACGGAGCCCCGACGTACGAGGTTCAGACGCAGCAAGAACCGCCGGAGGATCCGCTCCTCGGGCGCGTGATCGATGGGCGCTACCGCATCGAGAAGCAGATCGGCGAGGGCGGGATGGGCGTCGTCTACATGGCGACCCACACCGTCCTGCAGAAAAAGCTGGCCCTGAAGGTCCTGCGCGGCGACGGCAGCAAGGACGCCGAGGTCGTGCAGCGCTTCATGCAGGAGGCCCAGGCGGCCACCAGCATCGGCCACCAGAACATCATCGACATCTCGGACTTCGGCCGCCTCCCCGACGGCGCCGTCTACTTCGTGATGGAGTACCTCGAGGGCACGTCGCTCTCCGACCTGATCTCGACCGGCGGCTCCGTCCCGATGCAGACGGCCGTGCACCTGATCCGCCAGATCGCCTCGGCGCTCGAGGGCGCGCACGCGCGCGGGATCGTCCACCGCGACCTCAAGCCCGACAACATCTTCATCATCCGCCAGGGCGGCGATCCGAACTTCGTGAAGGTGCTCGACTTCGGCGTGGCGAAGGTGGGCGGCGCGGCGAGCAAGCTGACCAAGACCGGCATGGTCTTCGGGACGCCGCACTACATGTCGCCCGAGCAAGCGGCGGGTCACAGCGTCGATCAGCGCACGGACGTCTACGCGCTCGGCGTGATCATGTACGAGATGTTCACCGGCAAGGTGCCGTTCGACGCGGACACCTTCATGGGCATCCTCTCGAAGCACATGTTCGAGGCGCCTCCGCGGCCCACGGACATCAAGGGCGCCGCGCTCGGCCCGCTCGAGGGGATGATCCTCCGGTCGCTCGAGAAGAACTCGGACCACCGCTACCAGACGATGGGCGAGCTCATCGCCGATCTGGACACGGTGGCCGCGGGCGGCGCGATCGCGATGGGGGGGCGCCCCGGCGTCGCGCCGCCGGGCAACCTCGCCGACGCGCTCGAGCCCGCGGCGAGCTACGCCGAGCCCGCTCCCTCGACGAGCGGCGGTGGTGGGCGCCTCGCGCTCGTCGCGCTCGCGATCCTCGCGCTCCTCATCGTCGGCGGTGGGGTCGGGACGGCGGTGTTCGTGTTCACCGCGGACGACGACGGGCAGGTCAGCGCGCAGGCCGACGATCCCCCGCCCCCCACCACGGCCTCCCAGCCCGCGGATCCGCCGCCGCCCGCCGACACGGTCACGCAGCCGGTCAACGTCCAGCCGACCGAGGCGGTCCCGCCGCCGGTCGCTCCCGTCGCGCCCGTCCCGACGGTGACCATCGGGTCCGAGCCGCAGGGCGCCGAGGTCCTCCTCGACGGCGTGATGGTCGGCAACACCCCCGTGGATCTGCCTCGCCCAGCGACGGGTACGCAGACCGTGGCGCTCCGCCTCCGCGGCTACGAGGAGAGCACCGTCCAGATCAGCCCGCAGACGGGTGACTCGCTGAGCCTCACCCTGGAGCGCACGCCCGCGCCCACGTCGTCGGGGCGTCGCCGTCAGCCGCTCCCGCAGCCCATCGTGGCCCCGATCGCGCAGCCGCCGCCGCTCCCGCGGACCACCCCCACGCGCCCCCGCACCAGCGAGGTCGTGGACCCGTGGGCCCAGTGATCGCGTCGCCGGCCGCGGGATCCAGCCAGCCCATTTTCATCGCGCGCTGCTAGAGTCCCCGCATGTTGCGTTGCGGCCTCGTTGCTGCGCTCCTGTTGGCCTCCTGCGGCGGACAGAGCGGCGATCGAAACACGCTCCAGGGGGACCGCTACACGGAGGTCGAGGCGCCCGCTCCCTCCGTCGCGACCTACGCGACGGCAGCTCCCGCGGGCATCGCCGTGCGTGGGGTGGCGGCCGACGATGTCCGCGCCGGCGTCGAAGCGGCGGCCCAGGCGCACTCGATGCCGCTCGAGGCGGATCCTCGGCTCGCGGAGCTCGCCGAGTGGATCGCCGACCGGCTCGGCCCCGACGGCGAGCCGCCCCCCAACGAGGTGGTGGAGTTCTTCTCGCGGCACCTCGGCCTCGTCGAGCCGGTGCCCCACATCATGGTGCTCGGCCAGCCCGCGGGCGTGCTCCGAGGAGGCATCGAGAGCAGCGTCGGCCAGTTCATGGATCGGCAGACCTACAGCCGATGGGGAGCGGCCGTGGTCGAGCGCGCCAACCTTCGGGTCGCCGTCGTCATGCTCTCGTGGCGTTGGCTGGAGCTGTCCCCCATCGCTCGGACCAGCGCGCCCGGTACGGCGGTCGCGGTCCAGGGTCGGCTGCTCGGCGATCACCGCAACCCCACCATCGTCGTCCAGCCGCCCGACGGCCCCGTTCGCCGCCTCCCGGCCGGCAGCGGCCCGGAGTTCGACGTCCGCGTGCCGACCTCGGAGACCGGCGTCTACCGCGTGGAGCTCCTCGGTCGAGGCGCCCACGGGGACACCGTCATCGCGAACTTCCCCGTCTACGTGGGGGTCCCGATCCCGAGCTCGGTGCGGGTCAGCGAGGCGCCGGCGTCGGGCGCGAGCGACGTGGAGAGCGTCCGCCGCGATCTCCTCGATCGCATCAACGCGACGCGCCGCGAGGCCGGCCTCGCGGAGGTCCAGGCGGACCCGGCCGTCCAGGCCGTGGCCGACGCTCACTGCCACGACATGGTCGACAACGACTTCATCGGCCACACGTCGCCCACCACGGGATCGGCCCTCGACCGCGTCCGGGCCGCGCACCTGCCGAGCGGCCTCGTGCTCGAGAACATCGGTCGCGGCTACTCGGCCGACGAGATCCACCGCGGGCTCCTCGAGAGCCCCGGCCACCGCGCCAACCTCGTCAACGCCGACGTGACCCACGTGGGGATCGGCGTCGTCGCCCAGGCCGAGGGCACGCGGAGCGCGTTCATCGTCACCCAGGTCTTCGTGCGGATGCACGGCGAGGTCGACGTCGAGCAAGCCCCCGCGCAGCTGCTCGCGCTCATCAACGCGTCGCGCAGCGCCCGGGGCGCGCCGCCCGCGGAGCTCGAGGACAACCTCGCCGCGGCCGCCCGAGACGCCGCCCGCGAGTTCTTCGAGGACCCCAGCCTCAGCCAGCAGGACGCCGTGGACGACGCGAGCGCGAGCCTCCGTCGCTTCGCGATCGCTTACCGGCGCATCGGCGGCGTGATGGCGGTGGTGAACGAGATCTCCGAGGCGGGCGCCCTCGAGCCGACGCTCGACCCCGGCGTTCGCTACTTCGGCATCGGGGTCGCGCAGGGCACCCGCGACGACACGGGCCCCAACGCGATCGCGGTGGTCATCGTCATGGCCTGGCCGCGGTGAGCGGCCGACGGGGTCAGAAGCGCTCGGTGCCCTGACCGCTGGTGGCGCTGCCGACGTTCTCCATGACGTTGCCGCCCATGTCCTCGAACCGGAAGCCCTCGGTGATGCGGAAGGCGGGCCCGTTGTCGGCGGCGACGATCACGTCGACGGTGCCGGAGTCGTCCATCACGGGGGTGGCCACCAGCAGCGTGTGATCGTCGATGATCGTCGAGCGCTGCGAGGCCTTGTTCCCGAAGTAGACCGTGTAGCTGATGTCCGGCCGGAAGTTGTTGCCGATGATCCGGATCGGCTGCTCGCCCGACGTCGCGCCCGCGCGGGGATCGATGTTGAGGATCTCCAGGTCCCCGCCCGCCGATTCGCCGCAGGCGACGAGGAGACCGGCGCAGAGGAGACCACCCAGGACGAGCAGGAGACGCGTGCGGACCGACATGCGGTGGACGATATGCGAGCGGGCGCGCGACGGTCAATCCGTAGTGCGTAGGGGAGGCCAGGCTTGACACCCTCCGCGCTGCCTAACCATGCTTCGGGGCGCGTTCCTCCCACATTCGCGCTGGGACCCATCAAACCGTGGCCAAGAAGAGTCTCCTCCTCGTCGACGCGGATCCTCGCAGTCTACGGGTGCTGGAAGTCAGCCTGCGCAAGGCCGGCTACTCCGTGGCGACGTGCGGCGACGCCGGCGAGGCGCTCGAGATGGTGGAGCTGTCCGCCCCGGACCTCGTCCTCTCGGACACCCGGCTGCCGGGGATGAACGGCTTCGAGCTCGTCGAGGAGCTCCGGCGTCAGGTCGAGCACGACAAGGTCCCGTTCATGTTCCTGTCGAGCGACAGCTCGGTCGAGAGCAAGGTCCGCGGCCTCGAGCTCGGGGTCGAGGACTACCTGACCAAGCCGATCTACATCAAAGAGATCATCACGCGGATCAACCTGACGCTGCAGCGTCAGGAGCGTGAGGGCCTCGCCCGGCGCACCTCGGTGAGCAAGACGCGCTTCACCGGCTCGCTCGGCGACATGGGGCTCGTCGACCTCCTTCAGACCATCGACATCAGCCGCAAGTCGGGCGTGCTCGAGCTGTCGACGGGCAGCCAGCGCGGGACGATCACGTTCCGCGAGGGCCAGCTCCTCGACGCCGAGCTCGGCGCCCTCGTCGGTGAGCCCGCGATCTACCGCCTCCTGCTCTGGAACGAGGGCGAGTTCGAGATCGACTTCCGCCCGGTCCGGGTGGAGCAGCGCATTCGCTCGTCCACGCAGGCCATCCTCATGGAGGGGATGCGGCGCGTCGACGAGTGGGGACGGCTGCTCGAGCAGATCCCCACCCTCGACAACGTCTTCGAGGTCTCCGAAGAGGAGCTCGTCGAGCGGCTCGCCGAGATCCCGGACGAGATCAACACGATCCTGCGGCACATCGACGGCCGGCGCTCGCTGATGGAGGTCGTCGACGCGGCCGACCAGGACGACCTCGAGACCCTCACCGCCATCACGAAGCTCTACTTCGAGGGCATCATCTTCCCCACCGGTCGGACGGCCAGCGACAGGATCGACGACGACCTGCTCGTCGGAGCGGCGGGTCAGGAGCCCGTGCTCGAGGCCGCGCCCGCTTACGATCCGCTGTCCGGAGACACGATCGCCGAGGGGTTCGTGCCCCGACCGCTCACCGAGCCGCCCCCGCGCGATCGTGCGATCGCTAACGACTCCAGACCCCAGATCGACACGGGTGTGCCGGAGCGTGCCGAGGACTACACACCCATAAACGCCGCGATCGACGCCCTTGCAGGGGATCATGCTGGCGGCACGCCCGCTGCAACGTCTTCGGGCGCGTCTGCCACTGAGCGTGATGAATCTGAGCCGGACGAGCCGGCTGACGCCTCTTCTTCTTCTAGCTTGGACGCAGACGACACCCGAGACGACTCACCATCGGACGAGCTCGCGGAAGAAGCAGAGGACGGGAGAAGCATGGCCATCAGGAAACGCGGTAGGCGCAAGCGACGTGGGCAGGGAGCCCGCGAAGCGTCCGAGGAGATGAACGCGCAGGAGGCCGCGAACAACGTCATCCAGTTCCCCGCGCAGGCCCGCGGCGGCGTCGCGGCCACGCAGGTGGCCGTGAACGATGGCACAGTGACCGTCTCCGACGGCGACGAGCTCCCGAGTCAGCGCGCCGACGCGACTCAGACGATCGCCCGAGACGAAGGAGCCGCCGAGGCGGCGGCAGCGGCCGCGAAGGCGGCCGAGGCCGCGGAGGCCGCGGCTGCAGAGGCCGCAGCCGCCGTGGCGGCTGCGGAGGCGGCGGCGGCGGAAGC
>JACKEC010000033.1 GCA_020633195.1 Sandaracinaceae bacterium
ATCACCCCGCGAAAGTTCGAAAAGTTCGAACCGTCCCCATGGCTCCGCGGACGCGGACGCGGACTCGGACGCGGTCAGCCGCCGGTCAGCGAGCGCAAGGACGCTTGCACCGCCGCGCGGTCGATGGTGCCGGTGCCGTTCAGCGCGCGCTGGTAGAAGTCGCGCGCCTGCGCGGTCTGGTTCCGGGCGCGCATGACGTCGCCCATGAGGGTCAGCGCGGGGGCGTGGTTGGCGTGGACGCCGAGGACGCGCTGGAGGAAGCCGACCGCGAGCACGGGGCGCTGCTGCTGAATCGCGAGGCGGGCCGCGTCGGTCAGCGGGGCGGGGTTGCGGGGGTCGAGGTCCGCGGCGCGGCGGTACTGGGCGTAGGCCTCCTCGACGCGGTCGGTGCGCTCGTAGACCGCCGCGAGCGCGGCCGCCGAGTCGGCGTCGTTCGGGACGAGCTCGAGGGCCTGGTTCAACGACGCCTCGGCCTCCTGCAAGTTGCCGGACGCGAGCAGCGCGCGGCCGAGCCCGGCCCGGGCGTGCGCGAGGTGCGAGTCCGCGGTGATCGCCTGGCGGAACATCGCCGCGGCCGCGTCGGCCTGGTCGGTCGCGAGCAGCGCGTCCCCGAGCTCGGCCATCGCGAGCGTCCAGCCGGGCCGGTTGGCGACCGCCTCCTGCAGGTGCGTGACCGCCTCGGCGCCCTCGAGCACCTGGCCGAGCTGGTAGTCGACGTCCGGGTCGTCGGGGGCGAGCTCGTGGGCGCGGCGCAGCTCGGCGAGCGCGTCGGCGTCACGGTGCGCCGCCGCGTAGAGCTCGCCGAGGCCGAGGTGCGGGTCGGACGCCGACGGGTTGGCCGCGATCGCGCGGCGGTACGCCGACTCCGACTCCGCGACGGCCGCGCGCAGGCGGTGCGCCTCGCCGAGCGCGAGCAGCGCCTCGTAGTCGTTGGGCGAGGCCGCGAGGGCCGCCTCGAGCTCCTCGAACGCGCGCCCCGCGCGGCTCCACGCGAGGAACGCGCGGGCGGTGCAGACGTGGGCGATCGCGCTGTCGCGGTCGACGCGGATGATCGCTCGGCACGCGGCCCGGGCGCGGCGGTGGTCCCGCTGGGCGAAGAGGACCCGGATCGGCTCGTACTGCGCGACCGGATCGTCACGGCGCATCCGCGCGGCGCGGGTGAGGGTGGTGCTCGCCTCGCGGTAGTGGGCCGCCTCGATCAGCGCGCGGCCGAGGGCGACCTGCGCGTCGTAGTCGCGCGGGGCCGAACGGGCCGCCGCGCGGAGGCTCGGCAGGAGGCTCTCCTGGGCCGATGCGGCCACGGGGAGCGCGAGGACGAGGGTGACGGTGAGGACGGAGGCGAGGCGCACGGAGCTCTCCCACAGAGACGAATCCAGGGGTCGGACGGCCCCAATCCCCCGTTTGTTCAGGACCGTAGCACCGGGGCGCGAGGGTGCGCTGGTTTCGCGCGCGAACGCTGTTAGGCTCCGCGCGTCGTGAAGCACCTCCTCGCGCCAGCCCTCCTGCTGCTGTGCACCTACGTCGCCGGATGCGGCGCGAGCCAGAACACGCGCGCGTTGAGCTATGGCGAGAACGCGCGGCGCTCGTACGAGAACGCGTTCCACGCCTACGAGGACCACGACTGCCTGACCGCGCTGCCGCTCTTCGCGCGGATCCGGAGCGAGTACCCCTACAGCCGCTACGCGGCGCTGGCGGAGCTCCGGATCGCCGACTGCAACGTGATCCAGAACCAGTACACCGAGGCGATCCGGGCCTACCGATCGTTCGTGCGGCACCGCCCCGCCCACGCCGAGGTGCCCTACGCGCGGTTCAAGATCGCCGAGGCGTACTTCCGGCAGATCCCGAGCGACTTCTTCCTCTCGCCCCCACCGCAGGAGCGCGATCAGACGCCCACGCGCAACGCCCTGCGTCAGCTGCGGCGCTTCCTCCTCGATCACCCGGACACCGAGTACGCCGCCGAGGCGCGCACGATGGTCGCGAGCGCGCTGGCGCTGCTGGCGCGGCACGAGCTCTACGTCGCGAACTTCTACCTCGGCCGCGATCGCCCCCTGGCCGCCGTCGGGCGGCTCCGCGTCCTCCTCGACGTCTACGAGGGGAGCGGCATCGAGCCCGAGGCGCTGCTCCTGCTGGGGCGGGTCTACCTGCACATGCGCGAGGTCTCGGACGCCCGCCGCGCCTTCGAGGAGCTCATCGAGCGCTTCCCCGACAGCGGCTACGCCGAGCAGGCCCGCGAGTTCCTGCGTCGCTTCGAGGCGTAGGGTTTTGTTGCCCGGCGCGGGCCCGCCCATTTACCATCCCCGGTGAATGGACGAGCGAACCAAGCAGCTCCTCTCGCTCGGACGCGAGCACTACGAGAAGCGTGAGTTCGACAAAGCCGAGCACTACCTGCGACAGGTGCAGGAGCGCGAGGAGACCGCGAAGTACGCGGACGTCTACAACATGATGGGCGTGATCCATCACGACCGCGGCCGCTTCGAGGAGGCCCAGGGCTGCTTCGAAGAGGCCCTCGCGATCAACCCGAACTACACCGAGGCCGCCCTCAACCTCGCCGTCACCTACAACGATCTGGGCCGCTACGACGAGGCCAAGAAGATCTACCAGGCGGCGCTGTCGCGAGGCGAAGAGGCCCCCGGTCAGCTCGACCCGTTCGTCAAAGGCAAGATCGCCAACCTCCACGCCGAGGTCGCGCAGGCCTACGTCGACGCGGGCATGCCGAACGACGCGCTCCACGAGCTCCGCAAGGCGATCCTCCTGTGCCCGACCTTCGCCGACCTCCGGGTCCGGCTCGCCAACCTGTACCGCCAGACCGGCGATCAGGACGCCGCGCGCTTCGAGCTCGAGGAGGCGATCTCCGCCAAGCCGCAGTACGTCCCGGCGTACGTCTCGCTCGGCGTCGTGCTGCTCTCGCTCAACCGCAAGGACGAGGCGATCAAGCGCTGGCGCGAGGCGATCGAGATCGACCCGGACAACAAGGCCGCCGCCATGTACCTGCGCATGGCCGCCGGCATGGCGAGCTGAGCCGAGGCGAAAGCCGAGGCTCCCCGTGCCCCTGCCCGTGCCCGTGCCCGTGCCCCTGCCCGTGCCCGTGCCCGAGAACCTCCCCTACGGCCACACGTAGCCGAGCCGCGACTCCATCGTCTGCCCCTCGCAGCCCGGATCCTGCGAGACGAAGTGGTCCCCGCCGGCGGTGCGACAGCGGTGGAGCGGCACCGTCTCGGCGGTGGCCGCGGTCGAGGCGTAGCCGACCGGCCCCATCGGCTGGAGCCCCTCGCAGCCGACGTCCGTGGTGAGCAGATCGTGGCCCGCGCCCGGCGCGCCGACCGCGCACTCGTAGAGCATGTGCGTGCCGGGCGCCGCGTCGCGCAACAGCCGCCACGATCGCTCGGTCGAGAAGCCGGCGGGCGCGAGGCGGCTCGACGCCCAGTGCCCGCGTGTGGCCGAGTAGGAGCGGGTGAGCCGCACATAGGGCAGCTCCTCGAAGCCGCAGTCGAGGCGCGGCGGCGACAGGTCGCTCCGGTTGGCGAGCGCCCAGACCGACCACGCCGGCTTGGCCGCGCCCGTGGCGTCGCGCAGCCCGACCCCGAGGCCGGAGGCGACCTCGACCGGGTGATCGGACATGCGGTGGTAGATGTAGCTCTCGACCCCCGGCGTCCCGAGGACGTTGCGGAACGAGTCGCAGACCCCCGTCGCCTGGGCGGCCGCCGACGACTGCGGGCCGAGCGAATTCACTCCGCTCTCGGTGAGCTGGATCTCCCACGCCGACGGGGTGGTCGGGAAGGTCGCGCGCAGCCAGCCGGCGAGCACGCCGAG
The DNA here is from genome assembly GCA_020633195.1 of Sandaracinaceae bacterium. Classification (GTDB taxonomy): domain Bacteria; phylum Myxococcota_A; class Polyangia; order Polyangiales; family Sandaracinaceae; genus JACKEC01. Next base: position 3,811 of record JACKEC010000033.1, read on the forward strand.
GTTGCCGTAGGTCACGCGCGGCAGATCGTCGGGGCCGAAGGCCGGCGCGAGGAGGTTCGGCGGATAGGGGTGATAGGCGACGCGCCACGCGCGGCCGCCGACCCGAGCGGCGAGCCCGGAGAGGACCGTCATCCCCGACAAGAGCGGGTTGGTCGCGGTCGGCCGATCGAACGCCGTGCCGAAGTGGTGATCGAGCGAGACGAGGACCTTCGCGCTCGGCTGCTCGCGCGTGATCGCGTCGTACGCCGCCGCGTAGTTGGCGGCGTAGATGTCGAGCCACGTGCTCGTATCGCAGGCCGTGCCCTGCCCACAGCCGACGTCGAACCAGTCGTTGGCGTTGACCTCGTTGTGGATGACGAAGTCGGCGATGCGCCCGTGGCCGTGGAGGCCGTCGTAGCGATCCGCGATCGCGCCGGCGAAGCGCGCGTAGTCGGCCGGGTCGTCGGGCGCGCAGAAGATCTCGAACCCCGGCGAGACCGGCGAGCACGGCCGCGTCGTGCGCGCCCAGGCGGGGACCCCGTAGACGACCGCCGTGACCACGAGACCTCGCGCGGTCCAGTCGGCGATCGACGCGTCGACGGCGGCGTCGATCCGGAAGCAGCGCCCTTCGAACTCCTGCTCGCTCGCCTCGCACGGCGCCGACCGCGGCGTCGGCTCCCAGGTCGCCCAGACGAGGTTCATCGCGATCCCGCCGGTGTTGTTGCCGGCGATCTCGTCGTGGTCGGGCCAGAAGTCGGGCTGCAAGCCCTTGATGCGGTAGGCGCTGCGCGTCGGGTACGGGAGCGGCCCCTCGCAGGTCTCGGACGCGCCGCACACCTGCGCCGCCGTGCACGCCGCGCAGCCCGCGCCCGCGTCGCTCGCGGTCGTCGCGTCGAGCGAGGCTCCGTCGGGGATCGCGGCGTCGACCGGCCCGGCATCGACCGAGCCGCCGTCCATCGCCGAGGCGTCCCCCGGCGACGCGTCCAGGCCCGCGTCGGACGACGAGACGCCCGCGTCGTTCGCCGCGGGCCCCGAGCACGCGACGGCGACCGACAGCGTCAGGCCCAGAGCCCATCGAGGTGCGCGCATCGCGGAGCAGAGTACCGCGTGGAGCGCCGATCTCGCCTCAGCCGGCGTCCGTGTCGCCCGCGTCCGTGTCGCCCGCGTCCGTCTCGCCCGCGTCCGTGTCGCCCGCGTCCGTGTCGCCCGCGTCCGCCTCGCCCGCGTCGTCGACGGCCGCGTCCGAGCCGCCGCCGCCCGCGTCGCTCGAGCCCGCGTCCCTCGCCACCGCGGCGTCGACGGACGAGGGCCCCGCGGCGTCGTACTCGACGTCGGGCCCGCCGTAGACCGGGCAGCCCGCGACCGAGACGGTCAGGCCCGCGCCGAGCGCCGCCTGAAACGCCCGACCGAGGCGGCCGGACGGGACCCGCGACGGCGGCGCCTCGCCGACCTGCTCACCACAGAAGGGACAGACCGCGTCACCGATCCGGACGTGGCGGTCGCAACCCGAACAGCACGTGAAAGCCATTTGCGTAGGAGACCCGAGGTTCGGCGCACCGTCAACGCTCAAGGTCCGACGTCGAGCCGCAGCGACACGCCTGGCGCCTCGGCGACCCAGACCTGCAGGCGAGGCGACGTGCCCGCGCCGCAGTAGCTCGTGGCGCGCACGCGCGTGTCGCGCGGCGAGCGATCCCGGTCGGGCCAGCGCAGGTCGACCTCGTCGCAGTCGTGGGTCTCGCGCGCGTCGTCGCGCAGCGAGTAGCCGTAGACCTCGGTCCCGCCGGCGAACGCGGTGAAGCTCGCGGTGACGACGACCACGTCGCCGGTCCGGTCGGTCTCGAGCTCGGCCTCGAGGCGCGTGAGGTCGTCGGGCTCGACCACCTCCACGGGCAGCGTGAGCGCAGCGCCGCCCGCGCGCAGCTCGAGATCTCCCGAGGCCGCGTCGCCGCGAGCGACGAGGGCGGCGACGTCGTAGAGCCGCGTGTCGCCCTGCGCGTAGTCGCCGTCGGAGCCCATCGTCAGGCCGCTCGTCGAGGACCACTCGAGCGGCAACCGGCCGCACAGCTCGGAGCCGTCCGCCGCGCGGGCGCGCACCGCGACGCGCGCGCCCGGACCCCCGTGCAGGACCGCGATCGACGAGACGCTCCGCAGGCTCGCGTCGACGGTGGGCCCGCCCCACCACGCCTCCCCGAGCGCGGGCTGCTCGACGACGACCGCCTCGAGCGAGCTCGCCGGCTCGGCCGTGAAGCTCCGCGTGATCACGTCCTGGCCGCCGATCGCCAGGATCAGCGAGACCTCACCCTCGCGCAGGAAGCGCCAGACGCCGCGGCGCGTCTCGGCCAGCACCGAGGCATCAGTCGACCGGACCGAGAACCCGCGCGGAGCCTCGCGCTCGACGCAGGTCCGCGTGAGGTAGTTACCCTCGTGGCGCACGCAGTCGAGGCGCTCCCCGGCGGTGACCTCGACCTCCGCGCCGACCGCGAACCGGTGGCTCGTGACGTCGAGGCTCTCATCGGTGCACCCCCAGACCTGCGGCCGCAGCTCGCCCGTCGGCGGCCCTTCGAAGACCCGGTCCGAGACGTGGAGGTAGCCAGGCTCGTTGCACCCGGTGGCGAGGACCGCGGCCAGCGCGAAGGAGATCGAGCATCGGAGAGCTGTCATGCTCCGGAGCCATTTCAACGCACGTGCCAGCGCGCCGCGCGCGGCCTCCATCGGCCTGTGCGGGGCGCGCGTGCAGAGCGCTGCACAGCTGCGCCGGGCCGGACGCGAGACGCCTCGCGGTTCGTGGCTCGAGCCTCTAGCATCGTCGGATGCCGCGCCATCGCTCGCTCGGCGAGGCGGCCACCGATCGATGGTCGGTCACCCTCCACGATCCGACGACCGGCGACGACCTCGTCCTCGGCACGGTCCACGTGCCCGACGCCTGGGGCCGCACGACCGCCGGGACCGCCGGCTTCGCCGAGTACTTCGGTCAGGTCGCGAGCTGCGACACGCTCCCGCACGCCGTCGCGCTCCTTCACCAGCCGTTGGCCGACGGTGCCACGACGCCGACCCGCGTGAACGCCGGCACCTACGGCACCTGCGTCGCGCAGGCGACGAGCACCTGCGCCGGTCCCCTCTGCGAGTGAGCGCGCCGGAGGGCTCGCGCGTGACGTGCAGGCGCAGATGCAGTTGCACGAGAACGACCGTCGGGCGCTTCCGCCCGACCCTCTGAAAACACTCTAGCCGCGCCGCGCGAAGAGGCGGATCGCCGGGGTCAGCTCGGGCCGGTCGAGCACGATCGGCGGCTCGGCGACGCAGTCGATCTGCACGTCGCCGAGCTCGGTCACCGAGGGCTGCGGGACGAGCCCAGGGCCGCAGATCGGCTGCGTGGGATCGATCGAGATCCGGATCGGAGCCCAGCTCGCCTGGATCCGCTCGGCGATGTAGTCCTCGAGGTAGGCGACGCAGTCGGGGATGCCTTCATCCTCGATCACGCTCACGATCGGGCCGCAGGGCAGGAGCGCGCCGAGCACCTCGGTCAGCCACGAGAACTCGACGCTCGCGACCAGGTTCACCGCGGTGATCACCACCGCCTCGTGGTCTGCGCTGAAGACCAGGTCGAAGTCCAGATCGATGTCCGGGTCGTCGATCGGCGCGTCGCCCTCCAGGTCGAGGTCGATCGAGAGCGTGTCGTTCGACCTGCGCGTGGCCTCGACGTATCGGTCCCCCTGCAGCGCACCCCAGTGCGCCTCGGGGATGTCGGCGAGGAGGTTGGCGACGATGGTGGCGATGGTGGCTTCGATCTCGGTCCGGGTGAAGACGGGCGGGCGCCCGTAGCCGGCCGAATGCCAGTTGGGGTCGGCCCGCAGCTCCTCGTGGGTGATCGTGAAGGTCGGGTGCTCGTCCGTGAGCCAGAGGCACGTGTCCTCGGTGTCGCCGAAGTGGCGATGGAAGACACCCTCAGTGGCGTCGTCGAGCACCTGGTCGCGGATGTTGACCAGCAAGCGCAAGTCCTCGATGCACACCGGGTCGTGCCCGGGCGCCTTCTCGAGCTGGAGGAGCGTGATGTCGTGCTGCTGGTCGATGGTGTTCAGCGCGACGTCCCAGGTGCGCGTCTGCCCGTCCTCGAAGTCACGACCGCCATAGTCCAGCCAGCTCACGTGGCCCGAGGGCGCGTAGCCCGCCCAAGGGGGCGAGTTGAGGCGCACGCTCACCGCGTCGACGGTGCCGCCATCGCGCGGATCCACCGTGAGCGCCGTCGGCAGATCCGCGGTGGTGATCCGCACCTGCGCGCGCCACACCGGGATGTCGTCCTCGGCCCGGGTGTAGGCGCAGGTCGGCGAGCTGTACGAGACCCCCTCGGCGTTGCGCGCGCGCACCTGGTAGCAGTAGGCGGTGTCCGGCTCGAGCCCGGAGTCGGCGAAGGTCGGGAAGCCTCCGTCCTCGGCAGGCAGCGTCGCGATCTGCGCCAGCGGCTCGCCCTCGCCGTGGCGCCAGATCTCATAGCTCGCCTCGACCTCCGACGCGTCGTGCCAACGGATCGTGATGCTCGCGGTCTGCCGGTCCACGATGGCGACCTGCGCGGGCGCCCGGGGAATCCCCTCGCCTGGCTCGAGCACGGGGAGCGTCCCGCCCCCGAAGCGCGTGCCCCGCGAGATCAGCGCCCCCTCGGTCGCGCCCACCTCGGACCCGACGTCGGCCGCGCAGGCGCCCGCCAGGAGCGCCAACAACGCCATCCCTCCTCGGAGGGAACCATCGGCTCGGCTCGGGATCTTCTTTTCGCTCATCGACATCGCCTCCTCGCGACGGGCTCGCCGCGACGGGTCGCTCCCGTCGGGTCCAGCTCTCGGGGGCGCCTCCAGCAGCGAGCGTGCCGACGACGGATCGCCCCCCGATGTGCCGGAATCCAGGGCACGGAGCGCGGCCGCCCGCGCGCGGCCACGTGTCCCGCACACGCGCCTCGGAGAGCGGCCAGGGCTCGCGCGACGAGGCGGGCCGTCACGCCCGACGGGCGAGCGCGTCCAGCCGCGCGAGCGTCCGATCCACGTCGGCGTCGGTCGTCCGCGGCGAGATCGTGCACATGCGCAGGTACCGTCGCCCGCGCAGCTTCGTCGACGTGACGAACGCCTCGCCGGTCGCCGCGAGGCGCGGGACGAGGCCGAAGTTGAGCGCGTCCGCGTCCTCGTCGGTCATCGAGTCGGGCGCGTAGCGGAACGCGCAGATCGCCAGCGACGGGGGGCACGCGAGCTGCCAGCCGGGCATGGCCTCGACGCGCCGGCCGACGCGCTCGGCCTGCGCGACGCCGCGGTCGATCGCGGCCGCGATCGCGTCGGCGCCGAAGACCTGGAAGGTCATCCACACCTTGAGCGCGCGCAGCGACCGCGTGAGCTGGATGCCCTGGTCCTGAAGGTCCGGCTCGTCGTCGGAGCCCACGTCGTCGAGGTAGTCGGCGGGCTGCGCGAAGGTGCGCGCGAGCGCGGCGCCGTCCTGGACGAGGACCAGGCCGCACTCGTAGGGCGTGAAGAGCCACTTGTGGGGATCGAGCGAGAGCGAGTCGACGAGCGCGAAGCCGTGGAGCTGCTCGCGGGCGCGCGGCGAGAGTCGCGCGGCGGCGCCGTACGCGCCGTCGACGTGCAGCCACAGCGAGCGCCGCCGGCACACCGCCGAGATCGCCTCGAGCGGATCGATCGCGCCCGTGTTCGTCGTGCCCACCGTCGCGACGACGGCGAAAGGCGAGTTGCCCGCGACGCGGTCCAGGCGGATCAGCTCGTCGAGCACCACGGGGTTCATCCGGAACGCGTCGTCGGTCGGCACGGGGACGACGCACTCGCGCCGGAACCCGAGCACGCGCAGGCCCTTCGCGATCGAGCCGTGCGCCTGCTCGCTCACGTAGATCCGCGCGCTCTTCTTCGGCTCGCCGCCGAGCTTCACCTCGCGGGCGACGCAGAGCGCGGTCAGGTTGGCCATCGAGCCGCCGCTGACGAAGAGGCCCGCCGCGTCGGCGTCGAAGTCGCACGCGTCGCGGAGCCAGCCCACCGTCACGCGCTCGAGCTCGTGGGGCCCGGGCGCCTCGACGAAGTTGCCCCCGAACGGGTTGAAGCCCGCGACCAGCGCGTCCGCGAGGACCGCCGCGAAGTTGCTCGGCGACGGGATGAAGCCGAAGAAGCGCGGGTGGCCGGTGGGCGCCGCGTCGCCGAGGACGTCGCGCACCGCCCGCTCGATCACCTCGGCCGGAGGTCGGCCCTGCCGAGGCATCGGCTCGGCGAGGCGCGCGCGGACCACCTCCCGCGGCGGGGTCGGCGGGATGGCCATCGCCTCCATCGACGACCAGCGCTCGACGAGGGCGTCGACCACCCGATGGCCCAGCGCGCGCATCGCGTCGTCGGAGATCCAGAGCCGCTCGCGATCCACGCCGTCGGTCACGGGCAGAGCAAAGCAGGTTCCGCGGACCGCACCAAGCGCCGACCGGCCGCGAGGTGTCCGGAAAGATCCCTATGGAACCGCCGGCGCGTTGGTTGCACTCTGAAGTGACCATGACGCGAGTATTCGGCGCGATGTTCGCGATGGTCCTGTGCTGGGGCTGCTCCTGTGGCAGCAGCCCCCACCAGCCGGAGGGGGTCTGCGCGCGGGACAACCCGCCGGCCTCGTGCGGCCAGGACTGCACCGGCGCGACCCCGTGCCCCGACGGCTTCTACTGCGCCGAGCCGGGCGTGTGCACGCAGGACTGCGACCCGCTCGTCCCCGAGGCCAACTGCCCGGGCGGCCGCTGCAACGAGCACGGCGTGTGCGACGCGTTCCACCGCGACGGCGGCGGCATGGTCGACGCGTCCTTCATCTGCGCCGACGTCCGCGTGCAGGCGAACCGCGTGACCCCGACGGTCATCCTGATCGTCGATCAGTCCGGCAGCATGACCAGCGACTTCGGCCGCTCGAACCGCTGGGACGCGCTGCGCGACTCGCTCCTCGCGCGGCCCGACGGCTTCATCGCGGCGCTCGAGTCCCAGGTGCGCTTCGGCCTCGCGCTCTACAGCGCCGAGTTCGACATGGGCGAGCCCGTGGGGATGTGCCCGCGCGTCGAGTTCATCCCGCCCGCCATCGACAACTACGCCGCGATCGACGCGGTCTACGGCTCCGCCGACCCGCTCAACGAGACGCCCACGGGCGAGAGCGTGGACGCGATCCTGACGCGCCTCAGCATGGTCCCCGACCCGACCGACGACCCCACGATCTTCATCCTCGCCACCGACGGCGAGCCCGACACCTGCGCCGAGCCCAACCCGCAGAACGGTCAGCCCGAGGCGATCGCCGCGGTGCGCCGCGCCTACGAGGCGGGGGTGCGGACCTTCATCATCAGCGTCGGCACCGACGTCTCGACGGGGCACCTCCAGGACGTCGCGAACACGGGCGTCGGCAACGGCCCCGGCGACCCGGACGCGCCCTTCTGGGTCGCGGGCGACGACGCGGGCCTGCGCGACGCCCTCACCGCGATCATCGGCGGCGAGCTGAGCTGCGTGGTCACCCTGAGCGGCATGATCCAGGAGCCCGACCTCGCCTGCACCGGCACCGTCATCCTCAACGGCCTGCCGATCCCCTGCGACGACCCGGACGGCTGGCACATGATCGACGCGACGCACATCGAGCTCTCGGGCGACTCGTGCGACCTGCTGCAGAGCACGCCGGGCGCGACGCTCGAGGCGACGTTCCCGTGTGACGTCGTCCTGATCTAGTACGTCGTCTTCGCGCTCGACGAGTGAGCGTGGCATGCCCACTCGATGGAGCCCCGAGCCATCGCCGCCCTCGAAGAGACCCGCCAAGCGCGCGGGGTCGCCGAGACCTCGCCCGAGTCGATCCGCGTCGCGGGGGGCTGGGCGTGCTGGGCGGAGCCCGGCTCCTGGCAGAACCAGGCGATGGGCCTCGGGATGGACGGCCCGGTCCGCGACGCGTCGCTCGACGAGCTGATCGCCTTCTACGACGCGCACGGGACGCCGCCGCAGGTGGAGGTGAGCCCCCACGCGCACGCCTCTCTGATCGGCGGGCTCCGGGATCGCGGGTTCGCGCTCAAGGCGTTCGAGACGGTGCTCTACCGCGCGCTCGACGCGCCGGTCGAGGGGCGCTGGCCCGAGGGGATCACCGTGCGCGAGGTCTCGAAGACCGATGAAGACGACTTGCGATGCTACGTGGAGACGCTCACCGCCGGCTTCGCGGCCGACGCCGCGGAGACGTCGGATCCGGGGCCGGCCCTGCGCGCCGGCCTCCGGGTCACGAAGCACCCGCGGGTCCGCTCGTTCCTCGTCGAGGTCGACGGCGAGCCCGCGGGCGCGGCGTCGCTCGAGATCGCGGAGCCGCTCGCCCGCCTGATCGGCGCGAGCGTGCTGCCCGCGTTCCGGCGGCGCGGGATCCAGACCGCGCTCGTGCAGCTGCGCGCCCGGCAGGGCTGGCTCGCGGGCTGCTCCCACGCGACGATCCAGTCGCGGCCCGGCGGCGGGACGGAGCGCAACGCGGTGCGCCTGGGGTTCCAGGTGGCGTGCACCAAGGTCACCCTGGACCGGCGCTGACTAGCGGCAGGGCGCGAGGCAGAAGCCGGACCGCTCCACCTCGACCGGCCCCTGCGAGTAGAGCGCGGTGGAGACCTCGGGGCCCTCGCCGGCGTCGCCGAAGGCGAGCTCGATCGCGCGCACCTCGTCGCCCTCGGCGTAGGCGGCCTCGAGTAAGCCGTCGGTGTAGTCGAGCGGGCGGTCGGGGATGCGGATCGCGACGCGCAGGTACGGGTGGCGCGGCGGGTCGACGCCGAGGGCCGCCCACGCCGGATCGTCGACGGAGCCCGCGTCGCCCACGGCGATGCGCGCCTCCCCGATCGGCGCGTGCCACGCCCCGGTTCGGACGCGATGGGCGAGGAGGGCACGGCCGGCGCGACCGAGCCACTCCGTGGCGGCCTGGCGCGGGCTGCCGCCGCGACACCGAAGCGCGGCGCGAGGCCGACCCGGGAACGCGGCGCCGACGACCTCGACGCAGTCGCGCGGGAGCCGCCGCAGCTCGAGCCGCCGCGCCTCGAGGTCGCTCGCCCAGCCGTCGGCCAACCCCGCGTCGCCGCGGAGGCGGACGGCGAGGCCACGCAGGTCCGCCTGGCTCGACAACCAGAACCGCACCGCGACGCCGGTGGGGTCGTCGCTCGGCTCGTGGGGATCGAAGGCGCGGAGCGGATCGGCCGGCGTCATCGCCGGGATCGGGCCCTGGTCGAGCACCCCGTCGGCGGCGGCGACCCACAAACGGACGCCGTAGGCGTGCTCGAGCCACGCCTCGAAGCTCTCGCCCTGCTGCGGACCGCTGACCGCCACGGGGTGCGGCGCGTCGTACACGAGGAGGGCGGCGCGAACGTGGTGGGGCGGGGGCAGCTCGTTGGCCGCGGCCCAGAGCTCGAGCGCCACCGCGCGGCGCTCGTCGGGCGGCAGCGCCTCGCTGCATGAAGCAAGATACATGGCGGGCTCGATCAGGACCTCCTGGTCCCACCAGTCGCGGGGCGCGCGGGCGCGGTACGCGTCGAGGGCGGCCTCCACGCAGGCGCGGCCCCCCTCGCGCGCGGCGGCGGCCATGGCGGGCCCGAGCAGACCCGCGACGAGGGGATCCTCCGCGGCGACACGGTCGGTCGGCGAGCACCCCTCGACCGCCGCGAACAGCGGCGCGAGCTCGGTGAGGCGGTCCTGGCACGCCGGGTCGCGGCCCGCGTCGATCCACTGACACATCCGCTCGACGCCGTCGGCGCGGGCGGCCAGCGACCGCACGCGCTCGGGGAGCCGACAGCGCGTCGGATCTCCGACGGCGGGCAGCGTGGCCCAGGCCTCGAGCGTCTCCCGATCCGACGCGAGCGATCGGTTCGTGCTCCACAGAAGGACGAACGGGCTCGCGAGGCAGGTCGCGACGACGACCGCGAGCGTGACCATCGCCCACCGCAGGCCCCGCCGGTCCGATCGCCGCTCGCCGCGCGTCACCGCCGGAGCGTACCGCGGCCCGATGGGCTCAGGCGGTCCGGCGACGCGCCGCGAGGACGGCGAGCGCGAGCGCCGCGAGCCAGAGCGCGCCCGGTGCTCCGTCGGTCCCGACGCGACAGCCGCAGCCCCCTGGCGCGACGTCGGTGGTGGGGGTGACCGGCCCCTCGGACTCCCCCGCGGGCTCCGCCTCGGCTTCGGCCGCTTCGGGCTCGGCCGGGGCCGTCGTCGATCCGACGCCGAGCGAAGGGAGCGGGCTCACGAGCGTCGACGCGAGCGCGATCTGTCCGCGGGTGACGCGGGCGAGGTTCGTGGCCGCCGCGGCCGTCGGGGCCTCGGTGCCGGCGGGCGGCCCGCCCCAGATGCCGCGCGTCGGCGACTCGCACTCGACGGCGCCCTCCCACGCGTGACGGATCGCGTAGCGGCCCTGGAAGTTGTTCATGCTGTCCGGCGACGCGCCCTGCTCGAGGGTGCCCTCGGCGGACAGGCGCTCGCGTCCTCCGACGATCGGGTCGGCGGCGCGGAACACCAGGTCCTCGCCGAGGTCGTTGGAGCCATAGCGGTAGTGGAGCCGGGTCAGCACGAACGCGCCGAACGGCCCGCCTCCGAAGGGAGAGCCGCCGTAGCCCCCGCCGCCGAAGCGGCTGGGCCCGACGGTGAGCGAGAGCGGGACGCGGACGGTCACCTCCGCGCTCGACTCGGGCCGCGGGAAGGCCCACCGCTGGAACGCCGTCGCGATGCACGCCTCGGCGGCCGCGTTGCCGAGCGTCGTGGTCGCGATGGTCGCGCGCGGGACGTGTCCCTCGGCGTCGATCGCGAAGTCGACGAGGACGTTCCCGCTGAGGCTCGGGGACCCGGCGAGCTGCTGCTCGTAGCAGAAGCGCACCTCGTTGAGGTGCCGCCGCAGGACGCGCCGCACGACCTCGGTGCTCAGGCCCGGGCTGACCGTCGGTGAGCCCGGCTGGACCATGGGCACCGTGCCGCCCCCGCCGAGGAGCCCCGGCGCGGGGGCCTGCGCGCTCGGGTGCGTGACGTCGGCGCCGAGGGTCGCGATGTCGCTCGCCGCGAGGACCGGCCCCGGGCACGGATCGCAGCTCGTCGCCTGCCATGCGTACTCGGTCACCACCGCGCCGGGGTTGCGCTCGAGGGTCGCGTCGAAGAGCGCGGCGTAGAACTCGCCGAATCGATCGCGCACGCTGTCTTGCACGTCGAGGTTGGTGGGGATCGTCACGTTCTCGTAGTTCGCGACCTCGTAGCGCTGGTTCTCGGCGAGGACGTGGACGATCAGGTCCTGGGTGCCGCGCGAGTTGAGCAGCCCGAGCCGGACCGGGAGCGAGAACTCCTCGCTGGTGTAGTGCACGCGCAGCGGGGAGAGGACCGCGCGGCCCGCCTCGAAGGTCACGCGCCGAGGATCGACCCGCGCGACGAAGAACTTCATCCCGGCGGCGACGTACGGCCGCAGCACGGGCTCGGCGCCCTCGGGGATCCTGTAGTGGTGGTCGTGCAGCCACGCGTCGAGCGCGCCGGAGTCGCGCGCGCCGAGGATCACGATGTCGTACTCGCCGACCGCGAACTCGGCCTCGACGGTGACGAGCGGGGGCCCCGCGCCGCGGCCGTAGCCGGATCCGCTGCCCCCGCCGGCGCCGTGCCCGATCGTCCCGAGGGTGCCGAGGCTGATGCTCCGATCGCAGGGGTCGCGCTCCCAGTACTCGACGAGCCGCGGAGACGCGAGGTGGTCCACCCGCTCGAAGAGGTCGCGCGGCAGCGTGCGCACGTTCTCCTCGTGCAGCACCGTCGGCACCGGGACGACCATCGCGAAGTCCTCGGCGGGGCCCTGGTAGTCGTTCTGCATCGACAGGACCGTGGTGGTCCCCGAGCGCAGCAGCACCACCGTCGTGGCCTCGTTGAAGAGCTGCGTGTCGCTGCTCGCCACGTAGAACCCACAGAACGCGCGCGCGCTCGTGGGGATGACCAGCGCCGCCATCGCCAGCGCCAGGATCGTCGTCCGCATCGGCCCTCCGTCCGGGAGCGTACGACATCTCCTCGGCGCCGAGGTTCGCCACCAAGGTTGTCCTCGGTGGGTTGGTCGCAGGGGTCCGGAGGGGCCGATGAGGAAGACCGTCTGGACCGTTCTCCTGTTCGTCGCGAGCTGCGGCGGCGGGTCGAACGCTCCGCAGAGCGAAGCGCCGCGCCAGAGCCACGAGGAGGCGCGCTCCACCACCGGCGACGAGATCGTCCCCGCGCCGGCCGTCGCCGATCTGACGGGCGCCGCCGAGGCGCCCCCCGAGCCCGAGATCCCCGCGGACACCGTCGCGCTCGCGAGCCGGATGGCGCCGCGCCGGCTCGACATCCCGCGCACGCGGCGAGGCCACACCGAGCGCTTCGTGTTCGACGGCTTCCACCGCGGGTGGTTCGCGCGGACGCCGGCCGGCCCGCAGTCCCTGCTGACGCCGATCTACGGCGACGGGAAGGTCTACGTGGGCGGCGGCTTCAGCTCGAGCCAGGTGTTCGCGTACGCCTCGCGGACGGGGGAGCGCGAGTGGACCGCGTCGGCGCCCGACGGCGGGCCGAGCGCCGCGATCCTCGAGGACGGCAAGATCCTCTACAACACGGAGAGCTGCACCCTCTTCGCCGTCGACGCCGCCACCGGCCGCCAGCGCTGGAGCCGGTGGCTGGGCGACCCGCTGATGAGCCAGCCGGCCGCCGCGAACGGCCTCGTGTTCAGCGGCCACCTCCTCGACGGTCAGTCGCCCGGCGGCCTGCCCACGGGGACCACGGGCTACGGCACCGGCGACGGCCGCCGCTACGGCTTCACCGCGATGAACCTGACCAACGGGGCGCCGCGCTGGACCCGCCCGATCGACGGCGACGTCATGAACGCGGCCGTCCTCGACGGCGACGACGTCTTCTTCACCACGATGTCGGGGACCGTCTACCGCATGAACCAGCGGTCGGGGCGGGTGCACTGGCGCCGCCGCCTGCACGCGACGAGCGCGCCGTGGCTCGACGGCGACGACGTCCACGTGACGGTCCGCCTCCGCGAGAACGGCGGGGTCCGCGAGAAGGCGGTGATCCTGTCCCGCGAGAGCGGCGGCACCGAGCACGAGCTCGACGCGGTCGACGCGGCGTTCGTGGCGGGTCGCCCCGATCCGGGCGTGCAGGAGGGCTGGTCCTACGAGGGCTCGCGCGCGACCGTCGTCGGCGGCCGCATCTACCAGACGATCGGCAACGAGGTGCACTGCCGCGACGCCGACACGCGCGAGCTGCTGTGGCGTCGCCGCTACACCGACAACCCGCGCACGCGCCCCGCGAGCATGCCCGCGATCGCCGGCTCGCAGCTGGTGTTCGGCACGCGCGACGGCGTGCTCTTCGGCCTCGACATCGACACCGGCATGACCGCGTGGGCCTACGACGTGGGCGAGCCGATCGCGTCGCAGCCGACCATCGGCCACGGCTGGGTGTACGCGTCGACGACGCGCGGCGGAGTGGTCGGCCTCGAGGTCTCGGACGTGAGCTTCGACGGCTGGCACATGTGGGGCGGCAACGCGCAGCACAACGGCCGCGTGATGGCGACCGAGCCGCCGGCCGACGACACCGACCGACCCACCGAGGGGACCCTCGAGCTCGGCGGGAGCGCGCGCGACGGAGAGGTCGCCGGCTTCCCGCTGCGCGGCACCCGCGTGACCGCGAACGTCAGCGGCTTCGTCGCGCGCGTGTCGGTCGAGCAGACCTTCCACAACCCGTACACGCGGCCGGTCGAGGCGGTGTACCTGTTCCCGCTCCCCGACGACGCCGCCGTCGACGCGATGGAGCTGCGCGCGGGCGACCGCGTGGTGACCGCGCAGATCCGACGCCGGCACGAGGCGCGGCAGGAGTACGACGAGGCGCGCAGCCGCGGGGTGCTCGCGAGCCTCCTCGAGCAGGAGCGCCCGAACCTCTTCCGGCAGTCGGTCGCGAACATCCGCCCCGGCGACGCGATCCGGGTGACGCTGAGCTACACGCAGGCCCTGCCGTACGAGGCGGGCAGCTACCGGTTCGTGTACCCGATGGTCGCCGGGCCGCGCTACGAGGGCGGGGGCGAGGGCGCCGCGGCCAACGGTGTTCGGCAAGTCGTGTTGACCCCGGGCGGCCAGCGGCCGGACCGGGTCGAGGTGTCGATCGACGCCGACTTCGGGGTGGCGGTGGCCGACGTGCGCTCGCCCACCCACGAGATCGGCGTGACCCACGAGGGCGACCGCGTCCACGTCGCGCTGACCGAGGGCGCGCGCCCCGACCGCGACCTCGACGTGCGCTTCCAGGTCGCCGGCGAGGCGCCGGCCGTGTCGGTGCTCGGGAGCCCGCCGCAGGGCGAGGCGCGCGGCCACTTCTCGCTCGCGCTGCACCCGCGCCTCGAGGTGGCCGACGACGAGGTGATGCCGCGCGAGCTGGTGTTCGTGGTCGACACGTCGAGCTCGATGCACGGGCGGCCGCTCGAGCTCGCTCAGGCCGCGATGCTGCGCGCGCTGGGCGGGCTGCGCCCGACCGACACGTTCCGCGTCCTGAGCTTCAGCGACACGACGAGCGCGCTGAGCGACGCGCCGCTGCCCGCGACCGAGGAGAACGTCGCGCGGGGCCGCCGGTTCGTGTCGTCGATGGAGGCGCTCGGCGCCTCCGAGATGGTCCGCGGCCTGCGCGCCGCGCTCGACCCGGAGGGCGAGCCCGGGCGGATGCGCGTGGTGCTCCTGATGACCGACGGCTTCATCGGCAACGAGACCGAGGTCTTCCGCGAGGTGAACGATCGCCTCGGGCAGAGCCGCGTGTTCGCGTTCGGGGTCGGCTCCGCGGTGAACCGCTACCTGCTCACGCGGCTCGCCGAGGTGGGGCGCGGCGACGCGCAGGTGGTCACCCTCGACGAGTCGCCCGACGACGCCGCGGACGCGTTCCACGAGCGCATCGCGCGACCCTTCTTGACGGACATCCACATCGACTGGGGGGACCTGCAGGTCGCCGACGCGTACCCGCGGCGGGTGCCCGACCTCTACGCGGACCGCCCGCTCGTGGTCCACGCGCGCTACGGGCACGGCGGCACCGGCGACGTCACGATCCGCGGCCGGATCGCGGGCCGGCCGTTCGAGCAGACGGTGTCGGTCGCCCTCCCCTCGGAGGGTGAGCCGCGGCCCGAGCTCGAGAGCGTGTGGGCGCGCACCCGCATCCGCGATCTCATGACGGCGATGGCGCTGCGCCCGAGCGACGCCCTCCAGGAGGAGGTCACGCAGCTCGGTCTCGAGCATCACCTGTTGACGCAGTGGACCGCGTTCCTCGCGATCGACGAGGGCTACCACGCGGAGGGCGAGGCCCAGACGGTCCAGCAGCCGTCGGAGACGCCGGCGGGGATCACCGCGCCCGTCGTCGCGCCGCCGCGGCCGACGATGCGGCGCGCGCGAGCGACCGAGGCGAGCCCCACGCGCATGGCGCCCGCGTACGGGATGGGCGGGCTCGGGATGCGCGGCTCCGGTCGCGGCGGTGGCGGAGGGATGGAGGCCATGGACCTCCTCGACGGGTTCGGCGGGGGCTCGCGCGGCGACTCGGCCGCCCCGGCCGCGCAGCCGGACGTGGACGCCGAGCGCCGGGGCACGACCGAGACGTCGCGCGCGATCCGCGGTCGCCGCCCGAGCTGCTACGAGCAGGCGCGCCGCCCCGACGGCACCATCGACCAGGCCGCGCTCGAGGACTGCCTGCGCCGACAGCGCGCGGGCGGCGCCGAGAAGGCGACGTCGTGGACGGCTCCCAAGCGGGGACGGGTGTTCTCCGGGCTCCCACCCGCCGACCTCCGTCGCGCCGCGCCGTGACATCATGCGGGGGTGCACGACTTCTGGTGGCTGATCGCGGCGAGCGTCCCGCCCCTCGAGGTGGGGTGGGTCGTCTTCGCCGCGGTCTACATCATCCTCCAGCGCCGATCGGCGCCCGCCACGATGGCGTGGATCCTCGCGCTCGCGTTCTTCCCCGTCATCGGGATCATCCTCTACGCGCTGATCGGGCCGCGCCGCTACGACCGGCGCAAGAAGCGGCGCGCGCGCGCCCACGCCGCCGTCAACCAGGCGACGCGCATCGAGGCGCACCCGAGCGAGGACAAGCCGCACGCCAACCAGCTCGTGCGGCTCCTCGCCCGGACCGTCGGCCGCGCCGGCCGCCCGCGCCGCGCGGGGCTCACCGTCTACTACGACGGCAAGTCCAAGTACGACGCGCTCGAGAAGGCCATCGCCGAGGCCGGCCGGCACATCCACATGGAGTACTACATCTGGGAGCCCGACCGGATCGGCTCCCGGATCCGCGACGGGCTGGTGAAGCGCGCAAAAGAAGGTGTCGAGGTGCGCGTCCTCGTCGACGGGTTCGGCTCGAGCAAGGCGCACGACGAGTTCTGGGAGCCGCTGCGCAGGGCGGGCGGCCAGGTCCGGCGCTTCAACGCGCTGACCCTGATGAAGTGGCGGCCGCGCATGGTGAACTTCCGGACCCACCGGAAGATCGCCGTGATCGACGGCGTGATCGCGTTCACCGGCGGGATGAACATCAGCGAGGTCCACACCGCCGAGTTCTCCGGCGAGGACGCCTGGCGCGACACCCACGTGCAGCTGCGCGGCGAGGCGGCCAAGGGGCTGCAGATGGTGTTCTTCGAAGACTGGCACTACGCCGGCGGGGACGCGCCCGAGGTCGACCGCTACCTCGCGGAGGTCGGGAGCCTCGACTACGGCGAGCACCTCGTGCAGATCGTCTCGTCCGGCCCCGACGAGAACCTCGACGCGATCCACAAGCTCTTCTTCGCCGCGATCGCGGGCGCGACGGAGCGCGTGCAGCTCACGACGCCGTACTTCGTGCCCGACGAGACGACCCTCAACGCGCTCAACACGGCGGCGCTCGGCGGCGTGGACGTGACCGTGCTCGTCCCCGAGGGCGGCGACGCGCCGTTCGTCGCCGCGGCGGCGCGGACCTACTACCCCGAGCTGCTCGAGACGGGCGTGAAGATCTACGAGCTCCCCGACCCGCCGGTGCTCCACGCCAAGACCCTCGTCGTCGACGACCTCGCGGTGATCGGGACCGCGAACACCGACAACCGCAGCTTCCGCCTCAACTTCGAGGTCGTCGCCGCGATCCACGATCGCGCCATCGCGGATCAGCTCTCGGACAAGCTCGCCGAGGACCTCGGCCGCGCGCGTCGGATCACCCTCGCCGCGCTCCAGAAGGCCCCGCTCTACCGCCGCCTCTACTCGAGCGCCGCGCGCCTCTTCAGCCCGATGCTGTAGCAGGCTGCTGAAGAGCAGCCTGCTTCCGTGCCGCGCGCGAAGCGCGCATGCCCGTGCCCGTGCCCGTGCCCGAACCGTTCCCGTTCAGCCGTGCCCGAAGAAGGCGCGTGATCTCGGGCACGGGGAGGTGGCACGGGCAAGGGCGGGCAAGGGCACGGGCACGGGCAAGGGCACGGAGCAGGCGCCGAAAACGGTCCCTTCAGACGCCGCTCACGGGACCGGGCAGATCGACGCGTAGCCCGGCACCCAGGTGTCGCAGAAGCCGCAGTGGGCGCCGGTCCCGCCGGCGAGGCACTCGTCGCAGATCGGGTCGTGGCAGCACTCCTCGCCCTCGCAGGCCACGGTCGCGGGCATCGTGTCCTCCTCGGCGAGCTGACGCGTCCACTCGGACAACGCGACGCCGTTCACGACGCGATCGTTGAAGTACGGGTACGGCGTCGCGCAGTGGACCGAGCCGGGCGGGACGTAGGCGGTGAAGTTCGGCAGGGCCGCGTCGATCGTCTCGAGGCTCGCGCGGAACTGCGGCTGCCACTCGGCCGCGTCGCCGCCCATCGCCACGTAGAAGAAGATCTGGTCCTTGTCCCAGTTGGTCGCGGTCTGGGCCATCCGCAGGTTCGGGAAGTGCTGGCCGATGCCGATGTACAGGTCGGGCAGCGTCAGCTCGTCGAGGGGGACCTGCAGCGACTCGATGAAGGGCGGCAGCTGCGCGTTCCAGTTCGGAAGCGAGCGCGTGAGGAAGTCCTCGGTGATGATCCCCGCGCCGCTGTCCGCGAGCACCGCGATGGAGGCGCTCGTGTAGTGGTTGGCGATGTAGGCCGAGTGCAGCGCCGCGCCGTACGCGCCCGCGCTGCAGCCCGAGACGAACACGCGGTCCGGGTCGGGGTAGCGCGAGTAGACCCACTCGAGCACGGCCGACGCGTTGACGTAGCCGCGGTGCTCGATCGCGAGGCCCGGCCCGTACTCGGCGCGGGCGTTGCCCCAGTGCACGTCGCCCGTGCAGTACGGCACGTGGACGATCGTCCAGTCCGCGAACTCGCCCGCGTCGTCGAAGATGCCGCCGAGGACCCCGCTGTCGAGGTAGCCGGTGAAGGTCGACAGCTGGCCGACCTCCTCGCTGAAGAGCGAGCCCGCGCTCGAGCACGTCGAGGCATCCCAGCAGGCGCCGCCGCCCTGGAAGTCGATGATGACGCGGTGCGGGTCGCCGCCCCGGACGAAGAACCGGTAGTCGGTGCCGCGCGAGCAGATGGTGTCGCCGCCCGGCTCGATCGCGATCCAGGTGCTCGCGGGCGGGCGGCCAGGGAGCCCGTCCGTGTAGGTGGGCTCGGCCTCCTCGCAGGCGGTGAAGGCGATCAGGGCGACGACGGCGACGGCGATGCGCATGCGGTGGTCCTACGACTCGGGGGGCGGGATGGATCGGCCAGGGGGAAAACCGGAGGCGGCCATCGTACCCTCTGCGAGGTGCCGACGCCCGAGCCGACGACCCCGATCGAAGCCGACGTGCGCCTCGACGAGGCGGACTACGTCGAGGCGTTCGGCGCGCAGGCGAAGAAGTCGACGGTGGCCCTGCAGAAGCTCCTCGGCATCGCGCTCGGGCTCACCGTCCTCGTCGTCGCGCTCTCTTGGCCGGTCACCCCCGGGGTCTGGATCCTGCTCGTCCCCGCCGCGGTCGTCGGGCTGATCCTCGCGCCCCAGCAGCCGCGCTACCTCGCGCGGCGCACCTTTCGGCTGCGGCACCCGGCGTGGCACGACGTCCGCCTGACCCTCGACGAGGAGCACCTGACCGTCCGCTCGGAGAAGCTCGAGAGCTACCGGCCCTGGAAGCACCTCGACGGCTGGCTCGAGACCCCGCGGCTGTTCGTCCTCTACGCGGGCACGAGCGTCAGCGACATCTGGCGCAAGGAGGCCTTCTCCGGCGAAGACGCGGTCCGGCTGCGGGCGCTCCTCGATCGCAAGCTCGTGCACGAGAGGCCGCCCGCCGCGGCGCGGACGCGGCGCGTCGGTGGCCGCGGGCGCGTGATCGCCTGGATCGTCGTGTTCCTCCTGCTCGTGGTCGCCTACGGCCTGTGGAGGAGCGCCGCGTGAGCGCCTACCGCAACGAGGGCCACGTCAAGCTCTCTTACACCATCGAGCGAGAGGACCTCCTCGAGGCGGTCCGCGCGCAGCGCCAGGGCTCGGTCCTGCGGAGCATCGGCCCGCCGAGCGTCGCCCTCGTGGTCGTCCTGAGCCTGCCGATGTTCCATCGGCTGCCGCTCGTGGCGGCCGCCCTCGCCTCGGGCTTCGTCGCCACGATGATGGCGCTCCTCGTCATCGCCGCGATCCGGGCGGGCCGACAGCGCCTCGACAGGGACTGGGAGGAGCGGCGCGCGCACCGCCTCGAGGTCACCGAGGAGGCGTTCGAGATCCACGACGCGACGAGCGGCAAGCGCATCGCGTGGGAGCTCGTGACCCACTGGCGCGAGACCCCGCGCGAGTTCCTGCTGTACGTCGAGCCTCACCTCTTCCACGTGATCCCCAAGCGCCTGCTCCCGAGCGCGGAGGTCCAGACGAACCTGCGGCGGCTGTTCGAGGACCGCGTCCTGCCCGGCGGCGAGGCGCGCCTGGCGGCGGCCGCGCGGGGATCGTGGGTCCCCTTCATGACCTTCGTCGCGATCCTGCTGACGCTCTGCGCGGCCGGCGCCGAGGCCGCCGCCGCGCTGCTGTTCCAGTGATCAATCCGTGATGATCAGCGTGAGGTCCCGGATGAGCTCGCTCATCTGGATCGCGCCGAGCACCTCGAGCCCCTCGCTGGCCTGCCAGTGGCCCTTCTTGTGGAGCGCCGGGGCGCCGAGCTTCTGCGTCGCGGTGTCGGCGAAGTCGTTGTAGCCGGCGGCGCTGAAGCCCGGGTCGAGGGACACGTGGATCTCGAGGTCGGGGTGGCCGGGGATCGGCTTGGTCACGTCCCAGATGATGCCGGCGTCCTGCGGCATCCCGCGGATCCAGCCCTGGTTCTCGAGGCCGCGCACCGCGCCGAGCGGGGCGCTCTTGCCGCCGAACCGCAGGAGCTGCTTGGCCGCGAGCTCCTCGGGCGTCGCCGCGTAGGTCGCGCGGCCGAGCTGATCGAAGGGCTGCAGCAGCTCGTAGTCGGCGAAGAGCTCGCCGAAGCGCGCCTTGACGTCCTCGCTCATCGCGAGGGGGTGCAACAGGACGATCTCCATCCCGTCGGCCAGCGAGACCGGCTCGTCGTCGGCGTCGGTGGGCCGCCGCCCGTCGTCGATCCGGAACGCGTACGCGAGCTCGCCGTCGGCGTAGGCGCCCCACACGAGGCGGCGCACGATGTGGATCGTCAGCGGGTGCTCGACGAAGAACTGCTGGAACACGTCGACGGGCACGCAGCGCTCGCTGCACATGAGCTGCTCGAGCCGCGTGAGCTGGTGCCCCGCGAGCGCGCGCGCGTCCTTCTTGAGCGCCTTGAACGCCGCCGTCGCGGCCTTCGCCATCTCCGCGTCGTCGCTCTTGCCCGGCTTGGGGAGCGCCTTCTTGCGCTCGCCGTCCTGACGGACGAACGGCGTGAGGTGCTCGTCGAAGCCGACGGTGAACTGCCGCGGGCCGAAGTCGAGGAGCATCGAGCCGTCGTCGTCGAGATCGAGGTCGGGCACGAGCCGGTCGGCGAGCTCCTCGGTGGTGAGCTCGCGGGCCTCGGCGACCTGCGCGATCTTCTCCTGCGCCTTGGCCTGGAGGCCCTTGAACTTGAGCTTCTGGCTGATGCCGTGGAGGTGCATGAGCGCGACGTCGGAGCCGATCGCGGCGAGCACGTCGAGCCCCTTCACCGCGCGCGCGTGGGCCGCCTCGCCCGGCCACTTGCGGATCAGCGGGGTCAGCCGGCGCGCGCCCTCGTCGCCGGCGAGGTGCGCGAGCGCGAGCATCGCGAAGTCGCCCGCGCTCGACCCGTCCGCGCCGAGCCACGTGGAGCAGAGCCCCCACGCGAAGTCCGCCAGCGACTGCGGGTCGCAAGCCTCTTTGACCACCTCGATCCCCGGGTAGGCGGGGTCGAGGGGCGAGAAGGCGAGCATCGTGAGCAGGTGCTCGACCGCCGAGGTCGGGAGCGCCTTCTCTCGCCCGCGCAGGAGCGGGCGCGGCAGCGCCTCCGGGTCGGCCCACGGCTTGAGCTTCGGGAGCTTGGTCGGGTACGCGTCGAGCGGGTCGCGCTCGAGCGCGGCGGTGATCGGCTCGACGGTCGCCTCGCCGTAGCGAGCCGCGATCGCGAGGACCCGCTCGGCGTGTCCCTTCTGGCCGAGGTACGCGATCGCGTCCTCGGCGAGCGCGCGGGCCTTCTTGTCCGCGCCGAGCGCCTCGGGGATCAGCCCGGCCGCCGCCTCGTCCGGGAAGGTCTCCATCCAGGCCTGCGCGTACGCGCGGCCCTTCCCACGGGACGCGAGCACGCGCGCGTAGAAGGGCGCGAGGCGCGGCGTGCGCACGCGCGACAGGATCTCCGCGGCGCTCGTCGCGTTCTTCCCCGTGTACGCGAGGTACCCCGGCACGCCGCGCCCCTCGAGGCGCGCCACGACCCGCCGGACCGAGTCGCCGTCGGTATAGCCGAAGGCGTCGGTCGTCATCCGGTTCCAGCACTCGAGGGCGACGTCGTCCTCCGCGTAGTTGAAGACGTAGACGCTCACGCCGCGCTGGTACGAGGGGACGTCCCCGTGGTCCCCGCCGACCCACTTGTCCACCGCCGCGCGGAGCTGCTCACCCCCCTTGGGCGTCGGTTGCCCGTACGCCTGGGCGGCGAGCCACTCGGCCCGCTGGCCGTCGCGCCACTCCACCGCCTCGGGCATCTCGAGCGGGGTCAGCGCGAGCGTCACCGCCGCGCCCGACGCCTTCTTCTTCGTGCGCGTCCACGGCGGCTCCACGAGCACGCGGGGGAGCTCGCTCGGGCCCGCCTCCGGCACGCTCACCGTCACCGCGTCCCGGATCTGCTCCACCGCCGCGCGCGCGTTCGGGTCGAGCTGGCCGAGGAGCGCCTCGACGAGCTCCGGGTGCGCCCGCACCGACAGCTCGACCATGCTCCGCGCCATCTGCTTCTTGGAGGTCGCGAGGGCCGCGATGGTGAACGCGGGCGCCTCCTCGAGGTACGTGCGCGCGGCTCCCTTGAGCTCGCGGTGGTCGAGCAGGTCGCCCATCACCCGCGCGATCTCGACCGCTTCGATCGTCCTCATCACGTCGACGACGTTGCGGATCTCCTTGAGCTTCTCCGCCATCGCCACGAGGAGCGGGACGGCGTCCACGCCGCGCCGCTCGATGAGGAGCTGCATCGGCATCGGCGCGGGCCACAGCCACGCGGTGTCGATGCCGCCGATGAGGCGGCGGACCTCGTCGGCGGTCTGAAGCGACGCCACGAGCGCCAAGACGACTTGTGGGTACTCGGTGTGCGCGTCGAGGATCCGCGTCGCGAAGCGCGGCTCGCGGCCGAGCACGATCGCGGCGAGCGCCTGCGACTCGAGCGGCCGGCTCGACCAGCTCTGCTCGATCTCCTCGACGAGGACCGCGTGGTCTTCCGCGGAGAGCCGGTCGGCGCCGCGCGCGGCCTCGATCATGGGGCCGAGCGCGCGGTAGTCGTTGAGGCGGGCCGGGAGACCCGTCCGCAAGCGCTCGCGGAGGCTGTGGAGGGTCTCGCGCGAGGCGTCCGCGAGGCCGAGCCGATCGAGGTGAACGCGCGGCAGGAGCAACGGTCCCGTCGGGGCCGCGGGCGCGGGCGGTGGCTCCACGGGTGCGGGCTCTGGCGCTTCGGGCTTCGCGGCGGGGCTCTCCGCGGGCGCCTTCGCGGCCGGCGCCCTCGCGGGCGCGGGCTTGGCGGCTGGCGGCGGCGCGTTCGGGTCGGCCGCGACCTCCGCGTAGCCCTTCTTCGTCTTGGAGAGGATGAGCTTGTCGGCCTCCTTCGTGGCGGCCGCGTCGGAGGCGAATTCCTTGGTCTGGGATTGGCCGTTCGTTCCGAGGCGACCCCAGCGCAGGTGCAGATCGCTGCCCTCGCGCGTGACCTCCCAGAACTTCGCGCTCTTTCCTTCGACCAGCTCGAACCGTCGCGTCATCCCCGCCTCCAGGCCGTTGTTCGTCTTCGGGCCCGGGATCTTCCCCCATCGAAAGGGGCTTGCGTATAGTTCACTGCCGCGTTAACTATTGTCGACCTCGCGAAACGAAGGAGCGACCCCGATGAAGCCCACCCCTCCTGGCTGGCCGCGCATCTCGACGGCCATCTACTACGACGACCCCGCCGCCGCGATCGACTGGCTCTGCGACGCGTTCGGGTTCGAGGTCCAGCTGAAGGTCGAAGGCGAGAACGGCGCCATCGAGCACTCCGAGCTCGTGTACGGTGACGGCCTGATCATGGTCGGAGGGCTCAAGCCCGACCGGTTCCCGAACCGACGCACCCCGGCCGGGATCGACGGCGGGAACACGCAGAACCTGATGGTCTACGTGGACGACGTCACGGCGCACATGGCGCGCGCCCGAGAGCACGGCGCCACCGTGATCGGCGAGATGCAGGAGAGCGACTACGGCGACGACTACTGGGCCGACCGCGGCTACGAGTGCGTCGACGTCGGGGGCCACCGCTGGTGGTTCTACGAGCGCCTGCGCACCAAGGGGCAGCCGGTCTGAGCGAGCTCGACCAGACGCTCGCCGCGCTCGCGGATCCCACCCGCCGGAGGGTCATCGACCTGCTGCGGGACGGCCCCCTGCGCGCCGGCGAGCTGTCGGCCGCGCTCGAGATGAGCGCGCCCGCGATGAGCCGGCACCTGCGCGTCTTGCGGCGCAGCGGGCTGGTCGTGGAGGAGCACCCCGTCGAGGACGCGCGGGTGCGCCTCTATCGCCTCCAGCGCGCGCCGTTCGACGGGCTGCGCGACTGGGTCGAAGAGGTCGAGGCGTTCTGGGACGGTGAGCTCGCCGCCTTCAAGGCCCACGCGGAGACGACGCGGGGTCGCAAGAAGAAGAAGAAGAAGAAGGAGGTCGAGCGGTCATGAGCGCGACGGCGGGCGACCGCGCGGCGGCGAGCGTCTTCGTCCGGGTCACCCCCGAGGACGCCTTCGAGGTCTTCACCGAGGAGACCAATCTCTGGTGGCGCCACGGGCGGAAGTACCGCATCGCGGGTCGCCACCCGGGCCGGCTCGCGTTCGAGGGCGGGCTCGGCGGCCGCCTCTTCGAGACGGTCGAGCTGCCGTCGGGGCCGCGGACCTTCGAGGTCGGCTCGATCGTCGACTGGGATCCGCCGCGCCGCTTCGCGTTCGAATGGCGCGGCGTGAACTTCGCCGCCCACGAGAAGACGATGGTCGAGGTCGTCTTCACGCCCCGCGGCGAAGGCACGATGGTGCGCGTCGAGCACCACGGCTGGGCCTCGCTGCGCGACGACCACCCGGCCCGGCACGGGCTGGAGGGGGCGGCGTTCGCCCGGAGCATCGGGATGTGGTGGGGCGAGCTCGCGACCGCGCTGCGCGAGCACGTGCTCCGAACCCGCTGATCCGCTAGACCTCGCGGATGCGTTCGGTCCGAGCGTTGGCGCTCGCCCTCTTGCTGCTCCCCGCCTGCGCTCGCGGGGGGAGCATCGATCTCCTCGTCGGTCAGGACGCGGGCTTCGACGCCGCGCTCCCGGCGGACGCCACGATCTCCGTCTCGCTCGACGCGGGCACGCGCCCCGACGCGACGGCGTGCGTCTCCTCGTGCGTGGGCCGCACCTGCGGCGACGACGGCTGCGGCGGCAGCTGCGGCACCTGCACCACCGGCACCTGCAGCGCCGCAGGCACCTGCTCCTGCGTCCCCAACTGTGGCGGCCGCGTCTGCGGCGACGACGGCTGCGGCGGTAGCTGCGGCACCTGCACCACCGGCACCTGCAGCGCCGCGGGCACCTGCTCGTGCACCCCCAACTGCGTCGGCCGCACCTGCGGCGACGACGGCTGCGGCGGCAGCTGCGGCACCTGCGGCTCGCTCTGCACGGACACCTGCACCTACGCGGGCGACTTCGACTGCGACGACGGCGGGCCGCTCTCGGACTACTCGCTCTGCGACCTCGGCACCGACTGCCTCGACTGCGGCCCCCGCACCGCCGTCTGCTCCGCCGGCACCTGCGTGTCACCGTAGCAGGGCGCAAGCCCTGCTACCCCGTGCCCCTGCCCGTGCCCGTGCCCGTGCCCTGCCCGGCCGCTAGCCCGGGTTCCCCCAGGCTCACGGCGCGTAGGACTCCACCGCGTCGATCGCGCCGAACGCTGGCGTGCTCGCGCCCGCGATCACGTAGAGCCGACCGTCGAGCGCCGCGATCCCGTGGCCGTGGTGCGGGACGCGCGTGTCCGGCGCGGGGCCCCACGTCGCTGTCGCGAGGTCGAGGCGGTCGACCGTCCGGAGCACGTTCATCGGCTCCTCGCCGCCGACCACGTAGATCGCGCCCTCGAGGAGGTCCGCGTCGAAGCCGCCCCTCGGGTAGGGGAGCTCGGGCCCGGCGCGCCACGCGTCCGCGACGGGGTCGTAGATCTCGAGGTCCGCGCGGGCCGACCCGAGCGAGTTGCGCCGGCCGGCGAGCACGTAGAGCTCGGCGTCCACCGCGACCGCCGCGAGGTGCTCGCGCGGCGTGGGGATCGGCGCGCCGAGGGACCACGCGTCGCGGGCGGGGTCGTAGATCAGGGTCTCGCTCGCGAGGCCGCCGCTCGTCTCGTTGCCGCCGACGACGACGATGACGTCCCCGACCGAGCCCGCCGCGGCCGCCCCGCGGTCGCGCAGCAGCGGCGCGATCGGCGCCCACGCGTCGGCGCCGGCGCGGAGCACCCAGGCCGTGTCGAGCGGCTCGAACGCCACCGTCTGCATCCCGCCGAGCGCGTACAGATCGCCGCCGTGGCTGACCAGCACGAGGTGATGCCGCGGCGCCGGCAGGTCGGGCCCCGTCGACCAGGTCCGCGTCGCGGGGTCGTAGGTGCGGACCGTGGCGACGACCGTCGCCCGAGCGTCGAAGCCCCCGGCGACCCAGATCCGGCCGGCGTGCGCCTCGACCGCGATCTCCTGGATCCGCACCGGCGTGGCCGCCTCGTCCCGCCAGCCGGTCCCGTCGCCGGCGTCGACTGGCGCCGCGTCGACCAGCGCCGCGTCGACTGACGCCCCGTCGACCAGCGCCGCGTCGGAGGAGGTCGCGTCGAGGGGGACGCTCGCGTCACCGGCGACGTCCCCGCCGCAGGCCACCAGGAAGCTCACCCACAGTCCGCAGGCCGCGCGCACCTGGGCAGCGTACTACCCGAACCGCACGCTGTAGATCGGCGGCAGGTTGTTCGCGACCGTCGCCCACGCCTCGCCGCGATCGTCCGACACGTAGAGGTTGCCGGTGGTGCTGCCGAACGCGATCGCGTCGCCGCCGCAGTCGAGCGCGTGCCGGTAGACCACGTCGTACGCGTTCTCCTGCGGGAGCCCTTCGCGCAGGTCCTCCCACGTCGCGCCGCCGTCGGTCGTGCGCGCGACGAAGAGGCCGCCGCCGATCGTCGTGCGGTGCTGGTCCGACTTGCCGGGCACCAGCCACGCGGTGCGGCCGTCCTCGCGGTCGACCGCGACGGGGAAGCCGAAGTGCACGCCCTGGTCGGGCGCGCTGACCAGCTTCCAGCTCGCGGCGCCGTCGGCGCTGTAGAAGACGCCGCAGTGGTTCTGCATCCAGACGTGGTCCGGGTCCCCGGGGCAGCGCTCCACGAAGTGCGGGTCGTGGCCCCACTCCGCGGTCGGGTCGGGCAGGTAGTCCATCCGCAGGCCGGCGTTGCGGCTCCGCCAGGTCTGGCCGCCGTCGGTCGTCTCGAGCACGCCGGCCGTCGACACCGCGACCATCACCCGGTCGGGGTCGCGCGGGTCGACGACGATCGAGTGGATCCCGGGCGCGAACTCGCCCTCCGACGCGGGCGTGCCGAACCAGTGCGTGTCGCCCGTGCCCTCGCCCTCGAACAGGTCCCCGCCGCGAGAGGCGTGGTTCCAGAGGGGCCGGTTGAGCTCGAAGGTCTCGCCCCCGTCGTCGCTCGTGAAGAGGCCGCCGGGGATCGTCCCGACGTAGATGCGCCCCTGCGACCCGAACGCGAGGTACCAGAGCTTCAGGAGCGTGGCCGACTTGACCGTCGCCTTCGCGGGCGCCGCGTCCGGGTCCTCCGAGGGCTCCGGCGGCGCGAGGTAGCGCGCGCCCGCGGGGTACTTGATCTGCGGCGCGTCCGACCACGTCGCGCCGCCGTCCGTCGACCGCGAGAGCTTCGCGCCCCAGTGGCCGTGACCGAGCGCCGCCCACAGCGTCCCCGTGCTCGGGTCGCGCGCGACGAAGTTCACCCCGACCCCGGAGTGGCCAGCGAGGCGCGGCGTCCAGCGGCCGCCCTGCTTCTCGACGATGAAAGTCCCCTTGCGGGTCCCGACCAGGATGCGTTCGGACATTCGCCCCTACCCTCCGCTGAGCGCCTGCATGATCAAGACCCGCGAGCCCGGCCCCACCGCGTCGGAGAGGCGCTGCCGATCGGCGACCCGCTCCTCGTCGACGAAGACGTTGACGTGCCGGCGCAGGCGGCCGAGCTCGTCGCACAGGTAGAACTCGAGACCCGGCGCGAGCTGCTCGAGCTCGCGGACGACCTCCGCGACCGTCGCGCCCTGCACCGTGATCTCCCGCTCCGCGAGGGCCGGGAAGAAGGAGTGCAGGTGTCGCGTGAGCTCGACCGTCGCCATGCGCGGCGGATGATGCCGCGCACGGAGACCGAGCGTCCATCAGATCAGCGCGTACGCGACGATGCCCATCCCGACGACGCCGACGAACCAGACGCCGGTCCGGAGCCACGACACCCCGGCGGCGTAGAGGATCGGGTGCAGGACCCGCGCGCCGATGAAGATCTCGGCCCCGAGCGCCGAGGTCGCGCTCGCCTTCCCGGCGACGTGGACGACGAGGACGAGGATCGCGAAGATCAGCAAGTTCTCTTGCATGTTCGCGCTCGCGCGGACGATCCGGCCGTGCCACGCCGGCATCTCCACCGCGACGTCGGTGTCCCGCGGACCGGTGGCCCAGCCCATCCCCTTCTTCAGGATGTTCGGGAGCGCGGCGATCATGATGAGCGCCCACTGCAGGCCCGCGCTGGCTGCCAGGATCCAGAGATCGATCGTCATGGCGACGACCGTATCGCGTTCAGGGCTCGGGCGGCGCGCCGAAGGTCGCGCGGAGGAACGCGAGGATCGACGCCAGGGTCGGGTCGTCGAAGGCGTCGCCCCAGACGGGCATGTTGCCGCGGCCCTGGATGAGGGTGCGGAGGATCGACTCGTCGGCGCGCATCGGGACGCGCTCGTAGAGCGAGGGCGCGCGCTCGGTGCCCATGCCGTCGGCGCCGTGGCAGCGGACGCAGTTCTCCGCGAAGGTCATCGCGCCGACGTCGGCGTCGCCGGTCAGCGCCTGGATCGCGCGGATGCGCGGCGCGACCGCGTCGGCGTCGACGTGCTCGAAGAAGTCGACCTCGCGGCGGATGACGCCGGAGAAGTCGTCGACGCGGTTGAACGAGTAGAGGTAGTCCGCGATGAAGACGTCGCGCTGCTGCGGCCGGCCCGCCTGTGGGAAGAAGACGTCGTCGTCGATCACGCGGTCGAGGTCGAACGGGTCGGGCGCGCCGTCGCCGTCGCGGTCGTGCGCCACGGTCGCCCCGCCGTGCTGGTGACAGCCGATGCAGTTGGTGCGCGCGTTGTTGCGGCCGTGCTCGACGTACGGGTTGGAGCACCAGGTGGGCTCACCGTTCGCCGCGCCGACCGCGCGAAGGGCCGCGGCGAGGGTGGGGTAGTCCCCCTCGAGGCGGCCGGCGGGGTCGGGGTCGAGCTCCGAGTACCAGACCGTCGAGCA
The DNA here is from genome assembly GCA_020633195.1 of Sandaracinaceae bacterium. Taxonomy (GTDB): domain Bacteria; phylum Myxococcota_A; class Polyangia; order Polyangiales; family Sandaracinaceae; genus JACKEC01. The sequence goes on from JACKEC010000033.1 coordinate 32,868, forward strand.
GAGCTTGTAGTGGCCCCACACCGGGTCGAGGCCCTCGAGGAAGTTGGCCGGGCGGTCCTCGCCGAAGTCGGTGTCCGGGTGATCGCTCCACCACAGCGTGATCCACTGCCAGTGCCGGAGCTCCTTGGTCATGATGTGGATGCCCGCGAGCCGGTAGGTGTCGCCGTTGCGGAGCCGGATCGTGAGGATGTCGTCGGCCGTGGGCTCGACGTGGCGGTCGCCGCTGTCCTCCCACTGGCCGGCGCCGCTCATCCGCCGCGCGAGGCCCGCGGCGTCGGTGTCGAACGCGGGGAAGCCCATCCCGAAGCCGGCGCGGACCCACTGGGCCTTCACGAGCACCGCGTCGCTCGGGAACTCCTGGTCGAAGCAGGCCGTGAAGTTGGCCTCGTCGCTCGGGACCGCGTCGATCGTGACGGCGTCGAGCCGCTCGAGGCAGTCGAGGATCGGGCCGTAGCTCTCGATGATGTGCCGCGCGGTCGCGGGCGCGTAGAGGATGCGGGCGTTGCCGACGCTCGCGCCGCTGAACTGGCTCTGCAGGCTCCGCGCGCACTCCGCCTCGTCCTGCCCCGGCGGGCACGCGCCGAGCGCCTCCACGTAGGCGAGGTAGCGCTCGAGCGGCCACCGGCTCGAGCGGTCGAGCGCGGTCGCGTTGAGCTCGAACGCCTCGTCGATCGCGTCGGCGTCGAAGGGCACGTGCACCCGACGCTCGGCCGGCGTGTCGTTCTCGTAGAGGCCCTGGAAGACGCGGCGCAGGTCGTCGATCCCGTACCAGGTCTGCCAGCGCGGGACCATGGGCACGGCCTCGCCGTCGACCGCGGCCATCTCGCCCGAGCTCTCCTCGCCCTGCGCGAGACCGAGCAAGGGGACTTGCTCCAGCACGTGCTGCGCCGTGCGCCACCCCTGCTCGCGTCGGTACGCGATGTCCGAGCGGAGGCGGTCCTCCTCGGCGGCGAGGAGGGGGTTGGGCGTGAACGGCGCGGCGACGCCCGCGAGCCGGCGACCGAAGATGTCGGTCTTGCCGCCGGGCGTGTCGTCGACGGGGAAGTCGAGCGACCGCTCGGCGGTCGGCGTGGCGCAGCTCGCCGCGAGGACGGCGATCAGGAGCGGGAGGCTTCGCTTCACCGGCCCGCGATCTCGAGCGCCGCGTCGCTGGCCGCGACGAACTCGCGGTTGTTCTCGTTGTCCATCACGAGGAAGTAGATCCAGCCGTCCGAGCGGAAGTGCGGGAAGATCGCCCGCATGTTGTCCGGCATGTTCGTGATGACGTGGACCATCCCCGTGGTGAGGTCGTAGAGCTGCAGGTTGGTCCGGTTCCCGTCGTGGTGGTGGGTGACCATGAAGCGCTCGTCGAACGAGAAGCTGACCTTCGCGCCCGGCGTGCAGAGGGTCGCGACGGGGTCGCTCAGGGTGATGCGGTAGCTGGTGCCGAAGCGGGTCGTGTTGACGCGGCGCACGGAGTAGCCGAGCGAGCGACCGTCGGGGCCGGCGAGGCGCGAGGCCACGAGCTGACCGGACGGCGAGAGGACCGAGTCACCCTCGTAGGGCGAGTCGACGATGACCGCCTCCTGCGCCTGGTAGGTCGTGCCGTCGAAGATCATCGGCGTGACCTTGATGGTCGACGAGGCGTTCCACGGCGCCGACGGATCGGTCTGCGCGCTGCGGCCCGAGTCGCTCGTGAACTGGCTGTTGATGACGAAGTAGTCGCCGCCGCTCAGGCCGCGGGCCACGTGCTGGTAGAGGTTGATGCCGCGCGCGGTGGAGCAGCCCGTCTCGGTGAAGTCGATGACGTCGTCCATGCCCTCGAGCACGCTCTGCGTGCAGAGGCCCGCGCCGCCGCTCGCGCCCTGAAAGATGAAGCCGCTGTTGTCCGGGAAGAAGCCCGGGTCGTAGCTGGCCTGGATCCCGATGTCGCGACCCGCGAGGAGGTCGGTGATCGTGGAGCGGCCGCCCGTGCCCGCGCTGCCGCCGTTGCCGACGAAGCGGCCGTCGGCGGAGCTGCGCATCCAGAAGCTTGTGCGGAAGCCGAGCGTGCGGAGGTTGCGGATGGTGCCGATCGAGTTGCCCCACACGCCGCTCTCGTCGCCGTAGTCGCCGGCGGTGAAGCAGCGGCGCGGGTCCGAGTCGGGGCAGCCGAACATGCGGATGCCGGCGTCGGCGTTGAGCGCGCCCCAGCCCTCGAACTGCATCGAGCTCGTGTGCGCGGTGATCGCCGGGCCGTCCACGAAGTCCGAGCAGGTCGACGGGGGCGGCGGCTCGGGGAGCGCCGTGTCGAGGTCGTTGAGGCCGTTGCGGAACCACGCGAGGATCGTCGCGTACTCCTGCTGGCTCATCGCCGGGTGGCTGCCCTTGGGCATCGACACGCGGGTCTTGAAGCGCGTGTAGGGGATGAGCCAATCCGAGTCGCCGTAGGCGGTGCGGAAGAGGCGGCGGAAGTAGCCGTACTGCACGCCCGTGGTGAGCACGCCGAGGTGCTCGGCGGCGAACACGCTGTTCGGGTCCATCGGGTCCGAGCGCAGGCAGTCGATGGTGCGGCGCGCGTCCTCGGGGGTGAGCTGCGCGGGGTCGCCCGCCGCGAAGTCCATGAGCTGGCGGAGCGTCGCGGGGCCCACGCCCTCGATCGCGTCGAGCGCGTCGACCGAGTCGTAGGGCTTGCCCGCCGCGATCGCCGCGGCGGTGTCCGACGGAAGGCCGACCTGCTCGTCCAGCGTGCCCTGGTCGGCGCCGTTGACGAACTCGAGGAGGCGCTGGTTCGGGTCGACCGCGCCCTCGGTGATGCCGCACGAGCGCCACGCCGTCTGCGTGTACTCGAGCCAGCGGCGCAGGCCGTTGCGCGAGACCGAGTGGCACTCGGCGCAGCGGCGGGTCGCGCAGCTGCCGCCCTCGCAGGCCGCGTTGTCGATCGTCGCGCCGAGCGCGATCAGCGCCTGGGTCGCGAGCTCGACGCCGGTCGCGGTGACGGCGGGCAGGTTGCCCTCCTCACCCTCGGCGTTGCGCGGGATGTCGCTCCACACGCAGGCGGGGTCGCTCGAGCTGTCGCCGCAGCGCTGGATGAAGCGGATCGACTGGCCGTAGTCGGAGTCCCAGAAGGTCTGCTCGGTGAGGCCGTCGAGCTCGGGCGGCATCCAGAACGTGTGGGCGAAGTCGCGGTGCGACTCGGTGGTGATGTTGGTCCAGCTCGTGTCCTCGCCGGCGAGCCGGTCGATCCAGCTCCGCGCCCAGCGGTCGTTCGCGATGCGGTGGCAGCGCGTGCACGCAGCCGCCTCGGGGCTCGTGAGCTGCTGCGGGATCGTCCAGCCCTGCCCGTCCATGTTCACGAGGCTGTAGGGCGCCTCGTTGTAGCCGAGCGAGAAGTCCGGGTGGATGCCCATCCGCGGGACGACGGGGTCGCCGTGCGAGTCGAGGGCGCCGTCGATCCACGGGGTGTGGATGAACGCGTCCATCGAGTGGCACTCGGCGCACTCGATGTTGTTCGTGCCGCCGGGCAGCGCGACGCCGCCCTGGATGCCCTCCCAGAGGCTCTCGGCCTGCTGGGGCGACGCCTCGGAGTTCACGGTGTCCGCCGGGTGCGGGACGTGGAGGCCGTCGGTGTTCCTGTAGAGCGCGTTCTGGAAGTAGCAGGTCTGCCCGGTGAAGGGGTTGTGCCCGATCATCGCGATGTCGTTGTACTGACCGACCTCGCGCTGCGACTTGCGGCAGAGGAGCACCCAGCTCGTGCCCTGGTCGTTGGTCGCGCTCGTGACGCGGGGGCCGTTGACGTCGGGGCGCTCGCCCTCGGGCCCGGCCGCGCTCGGCTCACAGAGGCTGTAGATGTACTGCGGGTTGTCGCACTGCGACGCCTGCTCGGTGGGGTAGGTCACGTTCCCGGCGGTGTCGGTGACGGTCGTCGGGATCGGCGTGGAGTCGAGGCAGTTGTAGGTCGCGAAGTCGGCCTCACCCTCGGTCAGGCGGGGGAAGAAGGGGATGTCGCCCAGCTCCTCCACGCAGCGCTCGGCGTACGCGACGGTCGAGGTGATGCGGGCCTCTTCGCCGTCGAACTTGCCGTTGAGGCCGCGGCGGTCGAAGGCGCGGCGCGCGTCGAACTCGCGCTGCTCCACCACCGTCGAGCCCTGCATGAGGCAGACGTCGATGATGAGGCGCCCCTCGAGGATCGACGCGAGCATCTCGGGCGTCGGCTCCGCCTCGAGCCAGGCGCTGCTGTCGTACGGCGACGCGAGGTCCGACTCCATCATCGAGGGCCCCTCGAAGGTCGGGTCGGCGGCCGCGTCGATCCGCGGCGCCTCGCCGAGCCCCCCGATCTGCGTCGCGCAGTCGAGCCCCCCGACGTCGCCGTGGCGCAGCCGCGCGTAGAGCGTCTCGCCGCTCACGAGCTCGCGCGAGAGCAGGACCCGGACCCGCTGCGAGGCCTCGTGGTACTGCACGTCGACGTTGGTCGCGTCCCCCTCTCCGTCGCACGCGGCGAGGATCAAGGCAGGCAAGAGGAAGGGGAGGAGGGCCTTCGGCCGATGGGCAAACGACATCGCCTCCCATCATGGCAAAGGTCGTGCCCGGGTGGGGATCGTTTGATCCAGCTCAATTCCTGGGCTGGCCGGCAAGTCCCCTAGCCACGCACGGGGACCTCGGACCCTACTCGGGCTCGACGACCTCGAGGTGGACCGGCCCGTCGGAGACGAGGACCATCTGGCAGCAGAGCCGCACGTCGGGCCCATCGCCGAACACCTCGAGCACGTCGAGCTCGTCGTCCTCGGGCTTGCTGAGGGACTCCATGCCGGAGATCACGCGGCAGCGGCAGGTCCCGCAGCTCGCCGATCGGCAGGAGAAAGGGACCTCCGCGTCGGGGTGATCGTCGCAGACGTCCACGAGCGCCGTCCCGGGCGCGACCTCGACCTCGAAGCCCGCGGGCTCGAAACGCACCTTCGCCATGCGGCGGACCTTGATGTCCACGTGCGGGGTCGTCAAAGGCAAAATCGCCCACCCGCTACTGGTCGACGGGGCCGACGTCCTCGAGGCCCCCGTCCGTCCAGCGCAGGCCGTGGAACGGGTAGACGCCGCCGAGCTGATAGGAGACCGGCATCCAGCCCCCCTGCCGCCAGCGGAAGCCGAGCCACACCATGTACCCGACGCCGACGTGGGTGCCGATGTCGTGCTCCCAGGCGTCGTGGTCGGCGCCGAGCGCGCGCACCCGGTAGTGGGCGCGGGTGCGCGCGACGTTCGTGCCGACGACCACGAGGGTCGGGCCGCCGGCCTCGGTCGCCGACTGGAGCTGGACGTGGAAGAGCTCGCCCGCGGCCGTGAACGAGGCGCGCTCGGGGCCGACCGAGCAGTCGGCGACGCGCAGGTCGTGGATGGCGACGCGCGTCTCGCCGCCGCCCGTCGCCGCGAACAGGACCACGTCGCGCTCGCGGCGGCCGACGTAGGCCCGGGTGATCGCGGTCAGCGGGGACGGGCCCTCCGAGAAACCGCGAGGCGGTGAGGGGACGCACCCGGAGTGGACCGACAGCTCGGCGCCCTCGACGTACCCGACGCCGAGCGGCGACCGGAGCGTGACGTACTCGAACGCGCCGCTCCGGAGCTCGCCGACGGTCAGAACGATCGACCCGGTCGGGAGGATGCTGAGCACCCGCCCCTCCGTCGAGACGCGGAGCGGCTCGCGAGCGCGAGCCCACCGGAGCGTCGCGAGGGTGTCGGAGTCGAGGCGCTCGACGGGCCGCGCCTCGGCGTCCAGCGAGGCCGCGATCCGATCCGCGAGCTCGCGGCCCCCGCTCGTCGCGACCAGCCGCGCCATCGACGGGCCCAGCGCCTGCACCCGGATCCCGGCCCCGTCGTCCGCGCCGCGCGGGAGCGCCGCGTAGGTTTCCAGGAGCTCGTCGACGAGCGTCGTGCGCGACACCGCGAAGGCGCCCGTCGGGGCCGCCGCGGGCGCGTCGCCCTCGACCCCGAGCATCGCAGCCAGCGGACCGCCGGGCAGGACGCGGTCGCGGACCGCGTCGTAGGCGAGCTCGATCGGGACGACCTGGGGGTTCATCCAGCCGAGCGCGAGCTGACCGACGACCCCGTCGGGGCCGAGCACCAGCGGCAGGCCCTCCCAGCAGCCCTGCACCTCCGAGCGGCGCGCCAGCTCCGCCTGGCAGAGGGTGTGGATCTCGCCGTGGAGGTCGACTCCGTCGAGGAACGCGTCCTCGAGGGCGAACGGCTCGACCTCGTCACCCGCGATCGCGAAGTGGGTCGGCCGGAGCTCGAGCGCCTCGCCTCCGCGCACCCCGTGCCGGCCGCGGCAGATCACGGAGACGAGCTCGGCGCGACCGAGGACGACCCGACAGGTCCCGTCCTCGTAGCCGCGCCGCTGCGTGTCGCGAGCGAGCGACGTCAGGAGCTCCTCGAGCCGCGCGCGGGCGCGGGGGTTCGGGTGCCGTGGCACGTCGTAGGGGAACGCGGCGCCCTCGGCGCCGGCGGGCAGCGTGCGCTCCTCGATGGGGAGGTCGGCCGAGGGGGGCGCCGGCGCGGGCGCGGGCGTGACCTCCGCGGGCTCGTCGACCGGCTCGACGGAGACGACCTCGTGGGCCTCCCCGCAGGCGGTCGCGAGCAGCACGAGCGCGAGCCAGCGTGGCAGCATGGGGAGAGCCTAGTTCGTGACGGGCTCGACAAGAAGGCTCGCACGGGCATGGAACGATCCCGCGCATACGTACCCTGGGCCACATGGGCACGATCCACCTCACGGTGAACGGCCAGCCGCGTGACCTCGAGGTCGCGCCGGGCGAGTCGCTGCTCGAGACGCTCCGCGACCGGTGCGGGACGAAGTCCGTCAAGGACGGTTGCCAGCCGCAGGGGCAGTGCGGCTGCTGCCTCGCGATCATCGACGGTCAGGCGAAGGTGACGTGCGCCACGCCCTCGGAGAAGTGCGACGGCAAGAGCGTGCTGACGCTCGAGGGGCTCTCGGACGAGGAGCGCGCGATGACCGCCCACGCGTTCGTCGCGGCGGCCGGGCTCCAGTGCGGCTTCTGCATCCCGGGGCTCGCGCTGCGGGCCAAGCACCTCCTCGACAAGCACCCGAGCCCCACGCGCGACGAGATCGCGAAGGCGATCGACGTCCACCTCTGCCGCTGCACCGGGTACGTGAAGATCATCGACGCGATCGAGCTCCTCGCCGCCGCGCGGCGCGGCGAGCCGCTGCCCCCGCTGCTCGAGACGGGCGGCGTCGGCGCCGCGCTGCCGCGGTACGGCGCGGTGGAGATGGCGCTCGGCGACCACCCCTACGTGGCCGACCTCGAGCGCCCGGGCATGCTGCACGGCGCGCTCGTGCTCTCGGGGCACGCGCGCGCCCGCGTGGTCTCGATCGACGCCCGGGCGGCGCTCGCGATGGACGGCGTGCGCGCGGTCGCGACCGCGGACGACGTCCCCGGCGAGCGCTGGTACGGGATGCTCCACGCGGACTGGCCGGGCTTCGTCGCGGTCGGCGAGGAGACCCGCTGCGTCGGCGACGTGATCGCGGCGGTGGCGGCGGACGACGAGCGCACGGCGCGCGCGGCGGCGGCCGCGGTCGCGGTCGAGTACGAGGTCCTCGAGCCCGTGCTCGATCCGGAGCTGGCGATCGCGGACGGCGCGGCGCGGGTGAACCCCCAGCACGACAACGTGCTCGGCCGAACGCGCGTCGCTCGGGGTGACGTCGACGGAGCGCTCCGCGACAGCGCGCACGTCGTCTCCGGGACCTGGCGGACGCAGCGGATCGAGCACCTCTTCCTCGAGCCCGAGTGCGCGCTCGCCGAGCCGCTGCCGGACGGGGCCCTGAAGCTCTACACGCAAGGCCAGGGCATCTTCGACGACCGCCGGCAGGTCGCGCGCTTCCTCGGCGTGCCGGTCGAGGCGGTGCAGGTCGAGCTGGTCCCGAACGGTGGCGCGTTCGGCGGCAAGGAGGACATGTCCGTCCAGGCGCAGACCGCGCTCCTCTGCGCGCTGACCGGTCGGCCCGTGATGACCCGGCTCACGCGCGAGGAGTCGATCCGCCTCCACCCCAAGCGCCACCCGCTGACGATGCGCTACGAGGTCGGCTGCGACGCCGAGGGCCGGCTCACCGCGATCCGGGCGCGCCTGATCGGCGACTCCGGCGCCTACGCCTCGGTCGGCGCCAAGGTGCTCGAGCGCGCGGCGGGCCACGCGTGCGGCCCCTACCGCGTCCCGAACGTCGACGTGGAGGCGATCGCCGCGTACACGAACAACCCGCCTTGCGGGGCCATGCGCGGCTTCGGCGCCAACCAGGTCTCGTTCGCGATCGAGGGCTGCCTGGACCTCCTCGCCGAGGCGGTCGGCCTCGACGGCTACCAGATCCGTGACCGCAACGTCCTCGCGATCGGCGACCTCTTCTCGACCGGCCAGGTGCTCGAGAAGTCCGTCGGCATCCGGAAGACCCTCGAGGCGGTGAGGGACCGCTACTACGAGGCCAAGCGCGCGGGCAAGGCGGTCGGCATCGGCTGCGCGGTGAAGAACAGCGGCATCGGCAACGGCGTGTCCGAGTGGGGCAAGTGCCGCCTCGTCGTCGAGGCCGACCGGAGCGTCTCGCTCTACAACGGCTACACCGAGATGGGGCAAGGCCTGTTGACGGTCCTTCAGCAGTTCGCGGCGGAGGTGACGGGGCTGCCCGCGGCGACGTTCCACCCCAAGGTGGACTCGACGTTCGCGCTCGACTGCGGGCAGACGACGGGCTCGCGCGCGACGCTGTTCGGCGGCAAGGCGGTGGTGTCGGCGGCGGGGCACCTGCGCGCGGATCTCGATCGCGGCGCGTCGCTCGCCGATCTGGTGGGGCGCGTGTACGCCGCCGACGAGGTGATCGACGACACCACCGCGGTCGGCGCGGACGTGGCGAAGATCAAGACGCACACCGCGTTCGGGTGGGCGACGCAGGTGTGCGTCCTCGACGAGGCGGGCCGACTCGAGCTGGTGATCGCGGCGCACGACGTGGGGCGCGCGGTGAACCCCGACCTGTGCGAGGGTCAGGTCGAGGGGAGCGTCCACATGGGGCTCGGCTACGCGCTGACGGAAGAGCTGCCGACCGAGGACGGGATGCCGGTGTCGTTCCGGCTGCGTGACCTCGGTGTGCTGCGCGCGCGCGACATGCCGGCGTGCGAGGTGATCCTCGTCGAGGACCCGGAGCCCGAGGGTCCCTACGGCGCCAAGGGCGTCGGCGAGATCGGGCTGGTGCCGACGGCGGGGGCCGTCGCGGGCGCGCTCGCGGCGTTCGACGGGATCCGCCGCTACACGCTGCCGATGAAGGACTCGCCCGCGGCCCGGGCGATCAGCGTGGGCCACCTGAAGGGAGACCGGAGCCGCTGGCGATGACGGAGGTCTGGCTCGACCGAGGCGGGCTCGGGCCGTCGTGGCTCGCGCGAGACGGGCTCCTCGTCGAGGCCGCAGCGCCCGGGAGCGCGACGCGCCTCGACTGCGCCGGCGACGCCGCCCTGCGACCCGGCGCGGTGAACGCGCACACGCACCTCTACTCGGGGCTCGCGGGCTTCGACATGCCGCCCGCGTCGCCGCCGCCGCGCGACTTCACGCAGATCCTCGAGCGCGTCTGGTGGCGCCTCGACCGCGCCCTCGACGAGCGCTCGCTCCGCGCCGCCGCGCGATGGGCGATCGCGGAGGCGCTCCTGGCGGGGACGACGGCGCTCGTCGATCACCACGAGTCGCCGAGCTTCATCGAGGGCTCGCTCGACGTGCTCGCCGACGCGGCCGAGGAGCTCGGAGCGCGGCTCGTCGTCGGCTACGGCGCGACGGAGCGCAACGGCGGCCGCGAGGAGGCGGCGCGCGGGCTCGCGGAGTGCGCGCGCTTCCTGAAGACGAACGAGCGCTCCCGGGTGACCGGCATGGTCGCGCTGCACGCGTCGTTCACCGTCTCGGACGAGACCCTGCGTGAGGCCGGCGCCCTCGCGCACGAGCTCGGCGTGGGGCTGCACGTACACGTGGCCGAGGGGATCGCGGACGTCGACGACGCGCGGCGCCGCGGCTACCCCGGGCCGCTCGAGCGCCTCCTCGCGCTCGACGCGCTGCCGCCTCGCTCGGTGATCGCGCACGGCGTGCACCTCGACGCCGACCAGGTCCGCTGCGTCCACGACGCCGGGGGCTGGATGGTCCAGAACCCGCGTTCGAACGAGGGCAACCACGTCGGCTATCCGCGCGGCCTGCGCGCGAGCTGGCACGTCGCGCTCGGCACCGACGGCTGGCCCGCCGACATGGACGCCGAGCGGGACGCGCTCTACCGGCTCGGCCGCGCGCACGGCGAGGACGACGCGATGCTCGAGGCGCGCGTCGCGGGCGGCTGGGACCTCTTCGGCGCGCTCACCGGCGCGCACGTGGGCGCGATCGAGGCGGGCCGACCCGCCGACGTCGTCGTCGGTCGACCGGGCGCCAAGCCACGGCACGTGATCGTGGCGGGCGAGCCGGTGGTCGTCGACGGCGCGCTCGTCACCGCGGACCTCGACGAGGTGCGCGCGCGCGCCGCCGAAGAGGCGCCTCGGCTGTGGGCGCGGATGGCCGAGCTCGGAGGCGACGCGTGAGCTCGACGCTGTCGATCGATGGCGACCGCCTGTACCGGAGCCTCGAGGCGCTCGGGCGCATCGGCGCCTACCGGGACGACGACGCCGGGGTCGACGGCGTGTGCCGGCTCGCGTTCTCGGCCGCCGACGGTGAGGGCCGGCGGCACGTCGTGGCGGCCATGAAGGCAGCGGGGCTCTCGGTGACGGTCGACGGGATCGGCAACGTCTACGCGCGGCGCGCCGGCCGAGAGGACGCGCTCGGGCCGGTGATGGCGGGCTCGCACATCGACTCGGTCGCGACCGCCGGGCGCTTCGACGGCTGCCTCGGCGTGCTCGGCGCGCTCGAGGTCGTGCGCACGCTGAACGACGCGGGCGTCATCACGCGCCGCCCGCTCGTGGTCGCGTTCTTCTCCGAGGAGGAGGGCGCGCGGTTCGGGACCGACATGCTCGGCAGCGCGGTCGCGACCGGGCGCGTCCCCCTCGAGCGCGCCTACGGGCTGACCGATCGCGACGGCGCGGTCGTGCGCGACGAGCTCGAGGCGATCGGGTTCCTCGGCGACGCCCCCGTCGAGCTGCCCCCGCCGCACGCCTACGTCGAGTGCCACATCGAGCAGGGCCCTACCCTGCGCGCGGCCGGCGTCGACGTTGGCGTGGTCACCGGCGTGCAGGCGATCTCGTGGCAGGAGCTGACCATCGTCGGCAAGAGCGCGCACGCGGGGACGACCCCGATGGAGCTGCGCGCCGATCCAGGCGTCGCGGCGTCGCGCGTGCAGCTCGAGCTGCGCGCGATGGTCCGGTCGGGTCGCTTCGGCGACGCCCTCCGGGCGACGATGGGCGTCACCGTCTTCGAGCCGGGGCTCGTCAACGTGGTCCCGAACCGCGTGAGAGCGACCGTCGATCTGCGGCACCCCGACGACGCCGTGCTCGTGCGCGCCGAGGCGGAGCTGCGGCGCTTCCTCGATCGCGTCGCGCTCGAGGAGCGCGTCACCATCACCGCGCGGCAGACCGCCCGCACCCCGGACGTGGCGTTCGCGCCGGCCGTGATCGAGCGCGTCGCGGCGGCGGCGACCGCCCGCGGGCTCACCCACCAGCGGATCGTCTCGGGCGCGGGCCACGACTGCCAGGAGATGGCCCGGGTGTGCCCCGCCGCGATGGTGTTCGTGCCCGGCGAGCGCGACGGGATCAGCCACAACCCGCGCGAGCTCTCGACGCTCGAGCAGTGCGAGAACGGCGTCAACGTGCTGCTCGACGTGCTCGTCGGGCTCGCCGAGGAGGAGGGACCGTGACCCAACCGCGCGTGGTGCGCGCCGCGCTGACCCAGACCGTGAACGCGTACGGCGCCATGCCCGCGCGGCTCGAGGACCTGCCCGAGCTCGCCGATCGCCTCGACGACGTGCGGCGCGCGAACCTCGATCACCACGTCGAGCTGCTCGAGGCGGCGCACGCGCAGGGCGCGCGCGTCGCGTGCATGGGCGAGCTGTTCCCCGCGCCGTACTTCGCGCTGCGCCACGACCCGATGTGGACCGCGCTGGCCGAGGACGCCCGGACCGGCGCGTCGGTGACGCGGATGCGCGAGACCGCCGCGCGCCTCTCGATGATCCTGATCGCGCCGATCTACGAGCTGGCCCCCTCGGGGGAGCGCTTCAACACCGCCGTCGTGATCGACGAGCGCGGCGACGTCCTCGGCGCCTTCCGCAAGGCCCACATCCCCCACGGCGAGAACGAGCAGGGCGCCTTCCTCGAGGGCTTCTACTACGACAGGAGCGACGGGAAGGGCGCGACCTCCGCGGCGAACGTCTCCCGCAATTCGTTCTTCCCCGTCTTCGAGACGTCCGTCGGCCGGATCGCCGTCGCCATCTGCTACGACCGCCACTTCGAGGGCGTGATGTCCGCGCTCGCGACGGAGGGCGCCGAGCTCGTCTTCTGCCCGTCGGTGACGTTCGGCCAGAAGAGCCAGCGCATGTGGCACCTCGAGTTCCCCGTCGACGCGGCGCGCCACCGGATCTTCATCGGCGGCTCGAACCGCCTCGGCGCCGAGCCCCCGTGGAACCAGGCCTACTTCGGGCAGAGCTACTTCTGCGGCCCCGGCGGCGTGCTGCCGGACGTGAGCGCGCACCCGAAGCTCGTGATCGCCGACGTCGACCTCGCCGAGCTGTCGCGGCCGGACCCGTCGGGATGGGACCTGCCGCGGGATCGGCGGCCGGAGATCTACTGAGAGACGCCCGCCACCGAGAGGAAATTTCGCGCAAAGGGCGCAGAGGGAGCCAAGGAGGGCAAGAAGGCTGGGGGAGCGAGGAGCGCGCGCCCGCTTCGCGCTCACCTCGACCGTGGCGGAACGTCGACGCGCCCGGTCCTGCCAGCCCGCAGCCTCTCGAGCCCTTTGCCCACTTTGCGCCCTTCGCGCGAAATTCCGCGACCGTGAAGGGCACTCAAGCGGTCACGTACGACGGTGCAGCGAGCACGGCGTCTTGCAGCCACTTGAGGATGTGGAAGTAGGTGAGGTCGACCTCGGCGTTGGGCGAGAGGGTCGCGCTGAGCGGCTGCTCGGGCGAGGCGTCCCGAAGCACGAGCTCGAAGTCGGGCCCGAGGTAGCGAGACTCACCCTCGACGTCCGTCGCGAGCCGCGCGTACTCGCGGGTCGCGAAGCGCCCGTGGATCGCGTCGGCGGTGACGTGGAAGCCGTCGAGCTCGCGCGCCGCGGCCCACGCCGCGTGGGTGCCGAAGAAGCGCGGCTTGAGCAGGTAGGGCCCGCCGTCCTCGGGGCAGAACACGTCGCAGTTGCCGCAGTCGTTGCAGAAGTCCGCGAAGCTCGCGATCTGGTGCTTCTTCGTGATCTCGAGCGGCGGCGCCTCGTGGGTCGTGAAGCCGCCGTCGGCGGCGCGGCGGAGCTTCACCACCGGGAGCGTCGCCTTCGGCAGGACGTAGGTGAAGTTCGCGTGGTTCGGGCAGACGGGGATGCACTTGTCGCAGGTGAGGCAGTCGAAGAGCACCAGCGTGGTGCCCACCTTCTTCGGGGACCTCGCGTTGGCCGCCGCGGCGTAGCGCGGGCTCGACGCGAGCGACGCCACGTACGCGCGCGTGTTCGCGAGCCGCGCCTCGCTCGGGGTCAGGTCGCCGCCGGCCGTCCGCACCACGAAGTCGTCCACGCTCGTCGCGCCGACCGCGTCCATCCGCGCGTCGAGCTCGACGAAGTACCCGTGCAGGCGCTTGTAGCCGCCGGTGCGCAGCAGATCGCTGCACACCGTCACCGGCAGCAGCCCGAGCGCCACCGCGTCCGGGAAATTCGTCTTGTCGATCCCCGCCGAGAACGAGACGGGGAGCCGGTCCCCGAACACCTCGCGGAGGCGACCCACGAGGTGCATCGCGAGGACGTGCAGCGGCGGCCCCGAGAGGTAGGCCGTCTCCTCCGTCGCGGGCAGGAAGTCCTTTGGGTTCTCGACCACGAGCGTGTTCGAGAGCTTCACCCCGAGGCCCCGGCCGGTGTCGCGCGACGTCCGCTCGAGCCGCTCCACGAGCGCCACCGCCTCGTCGAACGTGGGGTCGTTGGCGAACGCCGCGTCGGGGATCCGGTACGCGTAGCCGAGCTCGTCGTGGAGGAGGCGCCGCGCCTCCTCCGGGCCGAGGAGCGTCGGGTTCAGCTTCACCACGCAGTGCACGCCGACCTCCTCCATGAGGAAGCGGGAGATCCCCTCGATCTCACCGGGCGGGCAGCCGTGGAACGTCGAGAGCGTGACGCCCTCGGAGATGCGCGCGCGGAACGGCAGATCGCGGTAAGGCGCCGGGACCTCTCGGCGGAGCCGATCGACGATCGGCGTCGCGTCGAGCATGCCGCTCAGGAAGGCACGCACGCGGTCGCTCCGAATCCCCGCGAGGTCGTAGCCGACGCTCATGTCGAACACGAAGCGATCGAACCCCGGCGCGAGCTCGAGCGCCCCCGTCGCCGCGACGATCTCGAGGAGCATCGACGCCTTCACGTACTCCTCGAGCGACTGCTCGAGGCGCAGCTCCTGCGACCACTCCACGTTGAGCCCGACCGTCCGCATGTCGATGCACGGACGCGGGATCACCAGCTCGTCGAGGATCTGGACCGTCTTGAGCTCGAAGATCCGGCAGCCGCCCAGGTAGCCGAGCAAGATGTTTTGCGCGAGCTGCGTGTGCGGCCCCGCCGCGGGGCCGAGCGGCGTGGCCGCGGGCTGGCCGTGAACCGCCACCGACCGATCCCGCGTCGCGTCGCCCCGCACCACCTTCGCGCGGGGGTGATCGAGCACCGGCCCGCCGCCCTCGAGCTCGCGGAGCACGCGCCCCACGAGGCGACCGAAGGGGAACGGGACCAGCTCAGGCATGGGCCGAGCGGACCCGCGCGTTGAAGGCGTCGATCAGCGCGTCCCAGCCGCGCGCCTCCTCGTAGCGCGCGTCCCAGAAGTCCGGGTCCCACAGCTCGCGCAGCTCGTCGGAGGTGCGGCCCTGCTGCTCCACCCACGTGAAGTACTTGAGGTTGTGCAGCGCCTTGCGATCCCAGTAGCCGAGCTCGCGCACGTGATCGACGCCCTGCCCCCTCAGGCGGCGGTCGAGGTCCATCGCGGCGTGGACGTCCTCGTAGTCGCCGCGCGCGGCGCGCAGCTCGTCGAGCCGCGACTGGTACAGCTCGACCGAGTCGGTGAACACGGTGAGCACGACGTCGTCGGCGCCGAGCTCGAAGTACTTCGCCGTCTTGATCGCCGCGAGCAGGTTGCAGATACCCGAGATGCCGAGCAGCGGGAGCTGCGCGATCACCTCCGGCGCCACCCCCTCGCGCGCGAGCCGCGCTTGCCCGGCCGGCTCGTTGAAGAGCCGCAGCAGCCGGATCGTGTCCTCGTCGTCGATCGCCACCACGTGATCGGTGTTGCGCACGTTGTGGATCCACGGGACGTGCTTGTCGCCGATGCCCTCGATGCGGTGCTCGCCGAAGCCGTTCGCGTAGAGCGTCGGGCACTGCAGCGCCTCGACGGCGCCGACGCGCATCCCCGGGTGCGCCTTCTTCAGGTAGTCGCCCGCGCCGATCGTCCCCGCCGAGCCCGTCGCCGAGACGTACGCCGCGAGGCGGCGGCCGCCCGACCGCGCGAAGGCCTCCTCGAGCGCCGGCCCGGTCACGTGGTAGTGCCAGGACGGATTCCCGAATTCCTCGAACTGGTTGAAGATCACGTCCGTCGGTCGGTCGCGCCGGATCTCCCAGCACTTGTCGTAGATCTCTTTGACGTTGCTCTCGGTGCCCGGCGTCGCGATCACCTCCGCGCCGATCCGGGCGAGCCAGTCGAAGCGCTCGCGGCTCATCCCCTCGGGCAGGATCGCCACCGCGGTCGCGCCGAGCAGCGCGCAGTCGAACGCGCCCCCGCGGCAGTAGTTGCCCGTCGAAGGCCACACCGCGCGCTGCGTCGTCGGGTCGAACTGGCCGGTCACGAGCCGCGGCACGAGGCACCCGAACGCCGCGCCGACCTTGTGCGCGCCGGTCGGGAAGTACTTGCCCACGACGCCCACGACACGGGCCGGGACGCCCGTCACCGAGCTCGGCAGCTCGAAGGCGTTCACGCCCCCGAACCCGCCCGAGGCGACGTCGTTCTTCCACGTGATGCGGAACAGGTTGAGGGGGTCGACGTCCCAGAGCCCGATCGACGGCAGCGCGGCCCGGACCGCCTCGGGGATCGTCGTGGGGTCGCGCATCTGCGCGAGGGTGGGGATCACGACGCCGCGCTCGCGGCAGAGCTTCGCCGCGCGCTCGAGCACCGCCTCGTTCATCGCGCTCACGCCTCGATCCTCCCACGCACGACCTCGTCGAGGGCGTCGAGATCGGGCTCCGTCGTCAGCGGCGCCCCCGCCGCGCGCGTCGCGCTCGCCACGTCCTTGAGCCCGCTCCCCGTCACCACCGCCACCACCGTCTCGGCCTCCCGGATCCGGCCCTCGCGCGTCGCGAGCTCGAGCCCCGCGACCGCCGCCGCCGCCGCCGGCTCCGCGAAGAGCCCCTCGGTCCGCGCCAGCTCGCGCATCGCGTCGAGGATCGCGTCGTCGGTCACCGCCACCGCCGCGCCGTCCGACTCGCGGAGGGCGCGCACCGCGGCGTCGCCATCACGCGGGAGGCCGACCGAGATGCTGTCGGCGATCGTCACCCCGCTCACGGCGCGGATCACGCCGTCCCCCTCGAACGCGCGCTTCACCGCGTCGCTGTGCTCGGCCTGGACGGCGAGGAGCCGCGGGATCCCGTCGACGAGCCCGACCTCGCGCAGGTCCGTGAAGCCCTTGTGGAGACCGGAGAGGATGTTGCCGTCGCCGACGGAGACGACGACCCAGTCCGGCACCCTCCAGCCGAGCTGCTCGAGGATCTCGAACGCCGCCGTCTTCTTCCCCTCGCGCGTGTAGGGGTTGCGGCCGGTGTCGCGGTCGTACCAGCCGTAGCGCTCGCACGCGGCGAGGCACAGGTCGGCGGCTTGATCGTAGGTCCCGCGCACGGCGATCACGGTGGCGCCGAACAGGAGGATCTGCGCGAGCTTGGCAGACGGTATCGACTCGGGCACGAAGAGCACCGCGCGCGTCCCCGTCCGCGCCGCGAGGCACGCGAGCGACGAGGCGGCGTTCCCCGTCGAGGCCCCCGCGACGATCTCCGCGCCGCGCGCTCGCGCCATCGCCAGGGTGATCGCGCTCGCCCGGTCCTTGAGCGACGCGCTCGGGTGTCGGGTCTCGTCCTTCAGCCAGAGGCTCGGGAGCCCGAGGCGAGCCCCGAGCGCCGGCGCGGCGGCGAGCGGCGTGCGCGAGACGTTCAGGCGCTCCGCGTCGACCCCCGCGTCGACGGGGAGCAGCGCGCGGTAGCGCCACACGCGGTGATCGGGGTCGGCCGCGAGCGACGCGCGCGACAGCTCGCGCCGGACCGCCGCGTAGTCGTAGACGACGTCGAGGTTGCCGCCGCACGCCTCGCAGGCGTAGCGGACCGGCCGCGCCGCTCCCGGCGCCGCGTGCTCGGCCGCGCAGCGGACACACCTCAGACCGACCGCGTGGGGCATCCGGCCGCGAAAGTACCCGCGGCGAAGGACTCCGCAAGGCTCGCTCAGCGACGACGGCGCGTGACGCCGAGCGCGAGCCACCCGAGGAGGAGGAGCAACCCGCCGCGCTTCGAGCCGCCGGCCGCCCGGCAGCCGCAGCCGGCGTCCATCACGGCGCCCGGGCCGGCGTCCGTGCGACCGGTGCCGGCGTCCATGCTCGTGCCGCCCGCGTCGACGACGGGGCCGTCGGGGACGCACGTCCCGCTGACGCAGCGCTCGCTCGCCTCGCAGGTGATCCCGAAGCACGGGTCGGGGATGCACGCGCCGTCGCGGCAGAGCTGACCGCTCGGGCAGCTCACGCCGTCGCACGCGTCGAAGCAGGTGCCGTCGCGGCAGACCTGCGAGCCCGAGCACACCACGCTGGCGCAGCGATCGATCACGCACTCGCCGTCCATGCAGACCTGGTCGAGGGGGCAGCTCACGCCGGCGCAGCCGTCGATGCACATGCCGCTCGTGCAGACCTCGCCGGGCCCACACGTCAGCGCCTCGCAGCCCGGGTCGACGCAGTGGCCGAAGTCCTCGGACTCCATCCGCGTCTCGCACGCCTCGCCGACCGGGCAGAGCGGCTCGACGAGCTCGTCGCACGTGCACGCCGGGCCGCACACGGTGAGCGCGCCGGGCTCGCCCGCGATGCAGACCTGGTTGGTCGGGCACACCACGCCGAGGCACGGATCGATGCACGCGCCGCCCGCGCAGAGGCGACCCGCCGGGCAGACGACGCCGTCGCACGGCGCGACGCACGCGCCCTCGCGGCAGAGCGTCCCGTCAGGGCACGGGTCCGCGCGCATCGCGCACGCGGCGTCGAGGCAGCGGTCGCCCACGCACGTGAAGCCGGGGCCGCAGCCGCCCTCGAAGCACTGCGTGGAGCACAGCCCGGTGGTCGTGTCGCAGACCGTGCCCTCGGGGCAGGCCTCCATCGGCCGGCAGTCGAGGTCCGTCGTCGCGTCGCAGCGCTCGAATGCGCCGGGGTGGATGTCCGGGTTCGTGTCGTCGCAGTCGCTGCCGCCGCACGCCGCGTCGCGGTGGCCGTCGCCGTCGGCGTCGATGCAGATCGCGGTGTCGTCCTCGTTGAGCCCGGCGACCGCGTCGAGCTCGTCGTCGGAGCTGTGGAACGCGCACTCGGGGCCCGGGTTGCCCTCGTTGCCGGCCTGGATCGCGGCGTAGCGGAAGGTGAGCCCGCACGGCAGCGCCCAGACCGTCGCGAGCGCGTCGGCGACCGCGTCACCGGCCGACGCGTCGCGCAGGTGCGTGCCGAGATCCGCGCGCCCCGCCTCGGCCGCGCCGGTCGCGGCGGGGTTGCGCGTCCAGCCCTCGGTGAACGCGCGGATGAGGCGCGCGCGGTTCCACTGGTTCGGATCGGGCGCCGTCTCCGGCGCGATCGTCATCGAGTCCGGGTTGTTGGTCAGGAACACCGCGTACTCGAACGCCTCGCAGGGGAGCGGGTCGTGGTCGGTGATCGGGAAGAGCACGACCCGGTTCGCCTCGCCGCCGAGGTCGTAGATGCGCGCGGTCCACGGGTAGTAGAAGCCAGCGACCCCGTCGGCGACCTGTGCGCCCGAGTCGTCGGTCCGGATGACCTGCGTCCAGTACCAGTCGAGCGAGTTGGCCTGGAACGCCGGGTCGTTGCCCCCGGGCGGATCGGTGCCCGCCGCGCCGCAGGTGTACCCGCTCAAGATGGTCGGCGTGTGCGTCACCCCGATGCACCCGTTGACGCCGCGGACGTACGTCGCGAACCCGAGCTCGGGCGCGTAGCGGCCGTCGCTCGTCTGGAAGATGTCGTTGACGACGCCGTCCACCCGCATCGTCGACAGCAGGTTCAGGCACATGTCTCCCGTCGTGTCGACGCAGGTCGCCTGAGCGGCGACGACGGACGGCGCGAGCAAGAGGAGCGAGGTGAGGGCGATGATGCGCACGGCGTCACGATCCTACACCCGGTTCGGCCCGGCTCGTCAGGGGCACCCCGATGGGAGCTCAGAGCTCGGGCTACCGAGCCTCCAGTTGGCGTTCGAGCCATTGCTCGGTCCAGGGCTCCAGGTCCTGTGCGGGCGTGCGCCGGAGCTCGTCGAGCGCTTCGGTGAGGCGGCGAGCCGACCAGCGCACCTTCCGGCGCGTCGTAGTACCGAGCTCCCGAACCGTGGCTTCGATTCGCGCTCTCCGCGCCGCGGCCAAGTGGTCGCGATCGAGATGGAGCACCTCGACGACGTCGTGCTCGGTGTCGTCGTCGAGCGCCCGCAGCTTTCCGTCCGACCGAACTCGCGCGCACTCCACCGTAGGCCTGGAAATCGGGTGCACCACGCGCAGAAGCCGGGAGCCCTTGGCGTGGTCGCAGTGAGGCGGTCGACGCGTCTGATTCCCGCCTTCGCAGGAGAGCGCGAGGTTGTTCCAATCGAACGGTTCGTGGCCCGCCGACTGCGGAACGACGTGCTCTCGATGGTCGGCTGGAGTCCCGGTGAGCCGACCGTAGCAGTAGCAGCACAAGCCGCTCTGCTCCTTCGCGAGGGCGGACCGCATCGCCTCGACCACGTCGGCCGGAGCCGCGTCCCAGCGCGCCGTGACGGCGGGGTCCTTCAGCCACTTTCGCAGCGCGCGAGGCGCCTTCCCTTTGCGAAAGAGGCGGCGGCTCACGACGCCAGTCGCTCGAGGATCGCGCGGTAGTAGACGAGGTCCGAGTCGTTGCCGATGGACGCCTCGAGCTCCTCGAGCAGGGTTCGGGCCTCGTCGAGCCGTGCCTCGTCGAGGGCGACCACGAGGTGCTCGAAG
Source organism: Sandaracinaceae bacterium (assembly GCA_020633195.1). Taxonomy (GTDB): domain Bacteria; phylum Myxococcota_A; class Polyangia; order Polyangiales; family Sandaracinaceae; genus JACKEC01. The sequence continues at coordinate 53,215 of JACKEC010000033.1, forward strand.
CGCTCCTCGATGGCGGCAGGACGTGCTGCCGTGTCGAACACCTCGCGCAGGATGGCGTCGATCTCACGTCCGCGTCCGTGCCCCACCTCTCGCAGCGCGAAGCCCTCGAGCACCCGCAGGTGCCTCCCTTCGAGCTCGGACGCGACGACTGGCGAGTGGGTAGTGGTGATCCACTGGACCTTCGGGAAGACCGCGCGGAGCCGGCTCAGGATCACTCGCTGCAAGGCTGGATGGAGGTGGAGCTCGATCTCGTCGATCAGAACGACCGCGTCCCCGCCGAGACCCCGCGCTGGGTCTCGAAGAGAGAGGCGCCGTGCGATGTCGGCGACGAGCGCCACGAGCGCTCGCTCACCCTCGCTGAGCGAGTCGAAGGGAAGCTCGACGCCGGCCTTGTCGACGGTGAGGATCGGCTTCTGGCTGTAGGGCTCGAAGCGACGGCGGACGCGAAGGTTCGAGACTTCGAGGGCGCGCTCGACCGCCTCGCGAACCGCGGTGAGCTGCGCGGGAGCCTCTTGGCCATCGCGAAGGGCCTCGTTCTCGAGGTCCTCCATCTCGCGAAACCAGATGAAGAATCGCGCGTAGGAAGCGCCCGCATCGAACCAGCTCTCTTCGGCGTGGACGGGCATCCAGCTCTCACCCGGGGTGCTGCCCGGCGTCGAGTCGGTCGCTGCGCGATTCGTCCCGTACATCAGCAGCAGATGCGGAGGGGACGGCCTCGCGCCCTCGACGGCCATGGCCGCCTCGCCCAACCTGCTGGACAGGTTCCACTGCACCGCGTTGCCGCTGTCGAGGTCGGCGACCAGCTCGATGGTCGCTTCCTCGGCGCCCGAACGGATGTCGGCAGCTACCACGCGTCGGTCGTCGGACAAGGCGCGAAACGTCCGCACGACGGCGGACAGGACCGAAGACTTGCCCGATCCGTTGATCCCCACGAGCACGGTGAGGTCGCGCTCGAAGGGGAGCTCGAGGGATTCGAACCCGCGGAAGTTGGTGAGCCGCAGCGAGTGGAGGCGGAACACGAGACCGACGATAGCGCAGCGCTGGGGGGTTGGCCGACAATGTCGGTGCTGCGGTCCCCAGAGCGCACGAGAGCACGAGGGCCGTTTGCGGACGAGCGGCGCGGCAGCCGATGGGAGCTCAGGTCGTGAGCAGGCCGAGCTGATCGGCGGCCTCGGCGCGGGACATGCGGTGCATGTAGCACTCGAGGACGACGGGCAGGCCGTCGCGCGATCGCTCGCGGGCCCACGCGAGCCCGAAGGTGTCGGGGGCGATCGGCTGGTGGACGTCGTGGCGGCCGTCGTCTCGCGACACGTGGACCTCGACGATCCGGTCGTAGTCCGAGAGGCGCGCCCACTGCGCGGGGGTCATGACGCCGGCGGCGAGCTGGAGGTGGACGTGGGAGACGTCGACCGCGAGCGGGAGCCGCGCGTCCATCGCCCGCAGGACGTCGCGCCCGCAGCCGAGGTGGTGGCCGGGGTACATGACCTCGAGCGCGGGCGACGGGCGCTCGCGACCGAGCCGCTCCCAGAACTCCTCGACCGCGATCGGCGGCGCGTGCACCGAGTCGCTGTCGGCCACGCACCGCGGCCCGTCCCACACGGGGCCTCGGCGCGCGGCCGGGTCGAAGCCCTGATGGGTGCGCGTGGGGAGCCCCGATCGCGCGACGGCCGCGGCGAGCCCCTCCGTCGGGAGGTTGCCGGGGGTGAGCTGGATCCCGTCGGGCGCGAGGCTCGCGAGGGCCTCGAAGGCCCAGCCCTGCAGGCGCCCCTGAAAGCAGCTGAGCGCGACGAAGGCGCTCACCAACCGCCGCCCATCAGGCCGAGGCGAGCCGCCGCGTCGGCGCGGTTGGCGGCGAGCGCCCACGGCCGCTGGACCTCGCCGACGACCTGGATCACGGGGCCGTCGGCGCCGCGCGTGGCGATCGCGTAGGGGAGGTACGCCTCGGACGGGTCCATGTCCTGATGACAACCTTCCTTGCAATAGGGCGCCAGCGCCTCGATCGCCTCGTCGGCCAGCCCGTTGTACTCGAGCCGCTCCCAGAGCTTCGCCTCGCGGAACAGGCGGTCGTTCATCGCGCAGAGGTCGCAGACGTCGCCGCGCTCGAGCTGGCGGGTGGCGATCGCCTGGTTCGCCTCCCGGATCCCTCGCTCGCTCGCCCCTCGGGCGCGCAGGGCCTTCAGCTCGTCCCACTCCTCGGGGAGCACCGGCGTGCAGACGTGGGGGAACGCGGGACGCGCACCCTTCGAGATCCACTGCGCGCGATGGACCTCGTCGTCGGCGTTGTCGGCGTAGAACTGGGCCAGCCCGAACAGCACGCTCGTGGCGTTCGGCAGGAAGTCGAAGAGCAGCTCGGCGATGATCGGCAGGTCGTGGGCCGCGAAGCGTCGCCGGTAGGCCTCCGACTCGGCGGCGACGTCCCGCGAAGCCTGACGAAGCGCCTCGGACTCGTGCTCCTCGTAGATCTGGCGCAACCAGCCGGGCACCGCCTCCTGTGCCTTCTTCGTCGCGGCCTTCTTCGTCGCGGCCTTCTTCGTCGCGGCCTTCTTCGTCGCGGCCTTCTTCGTCGCGGCCTTCTTCGTCGCGGCCTTCTTCGTCGCGGCCTTCTTCGTCGCGGCCTTCTTCGTCGCGGCCTTCTTCGTCGCGGCCTTCTTCGTCGCGGCCTTCTTCGTCGCGGCCTTCTTCGTCGCGGCCTTCTTCGTCATCGCTCACCTCGGCGCCGTCGGGAGTGCGCTCGAGTCTATCCGCGAAGTGGCGGGCCTACCCGCCCGGGGCGCGTTCGGTCATCCTGAGCCTGCGTGCGCGTCGCCCTCACCGTCCTGTTGCTCCTCGCCGGCTGCGACGGCGGGACCACCCCGCCGCCGTCGGGGACCCTGCCCGACGCGGGGCCCGGTGGCGTGTACATCGCGTTGACGCGCGACTTCGAGGACTTCCGCGACTGGCAGAGCTTCGCGATCGAGGACCCGACCGCGCCGGCCGCGCACCCGCCCGGGCCGAGCCGGGTGTACATCAACGCGATGCCGCCCGAGGGGCTGCGGCGCTTCCCGGTGGGGACGATCCTCGTCAAGACGATCGAGAACGGCGCACCGCAGGACTGGGCGATCCACGCGTTCGTGAAGCGCGGCGGCGACTTCGGCGAGGGCCTCGTCGGCTGGGAGCTGTTCGAGCTGCGCTTCGACGAGGACGAGCGGCCGATCATCCTCTGGCGCGGCGCCGGCCCGCCGAGCGGCCAGGGCTACCTCGCGCCCGTCGACGGCGGCTCCGTCGAGCTGGTCTGCCGCGACTGCCACGCCGCCGGCTGGCAGAACGACTCGGTCCTGAACCCGTTCACACGCCTGAGCTACTGAGGTCCGAGCGCCCCCGGACGGGCCCCGTCCGACGGGTGGGTACGTCCGTACTCGTTGACACCGAGGACGCCCGACGGGTACCACAGACGGCGATGAGCACGGGAACGCCTCTGGCGGCCCTGGTCCTACGCCTCGGCGTGGCGCTTGGAGCCGTCGCGGCCCTGAGCGCGGCGGTCCCCGAGACCGTGAACGCACAGTGCATCGACGAGGCGATCCGCGACGAGCTCAACGCTCGCCGGCGCTACCGCGGGGTGCGCGAGCGGCTGTTCCAGAAGGCCCTGCGCCACGAGATCAGCATCATGGGCGGCGTCTACGCCGCCGATCTGTTGAGCGCCTCGTACCTCCTCCAGGCCGCGTACACCTTCCACGTCACCGAGGACCTCGGGCTCGAGGCGTCCTTCGCCTACAGCCAGTCCGCCTCGGAGCTCGTGCGGATCATCGAGCAGGACCGGGGCATCTCGCTCGTCCGCATCGACGCGCCCGTCTACGTCTACCAGGCGCACCTGATCTGGACGCTCGCGTACGGGAAGCTGCGGTGGTTCGGCGACGGGATCTCCCGCTTCGACTTCAACCTCGCGATCGGCGGCGGCCTCACCGACAACCAGACCGCACGCGGCCTGACGTTCAGCGCCGGGCTGGGCATCAAGTTCTTCTTCGACGAGTGGTTCTCCATCCGCTTCGACATCCGCGACCAGGTCCTGCAGCAGGAGCTCCTGGGCGAGTCGACGATCGTCAACAACATCACCGCGACCCTCGGGCTCTCGGTCTTCCTCCCCTTCTCCCCCTGACGTCCTCTCGGAGCAGCACGGTGACCCGCGTCCTCGTCACGACCCTGATCGCGCTCCTGATGACGGTCCTCTTCGTGGACTCGGCGGACGCGCAGCGTCGGAGCAGCCGCCGCCGGCGTCGCCGCCAGCCGCCCGCGGAGGAGCCGGCCACGCCGCCCGAGGCGCCCGCCGATCCGAACGCGCCGCCCGCGTCGCCGTTCGACGAGCCCGCGGCCGCCACGCCCGCGCGCCCCGCGCAGGCCGCCACGCCCGCGCCGGCGGGCCAGGCCGCCACGCCGCCCGCGCAAGCGATCCCGCCGGCCGCCGCGACGCCCGCCGAGGAGCCCTCCGAGCAGCCCACCGCGGAGTTCGACCCGGGCCCCGCGCCGCCCGACGTCAGCCCCATCCGGGACGACTACGTCGCGCTGATGGACGAGCTGGTGCAGGCGCGCATGCGCGTCGCCGCGCTCGGCTCGGAGCTGTTCCGCACGCGGATCACCGTGGACCTGCAGGACCGCACGGGCGACGACACGAACCTCGCGCGGCTCGTCGTGCACCTCGACGGCGCGCCGGTCTACCAGGTCGACGGCGGCGGCGACGGGCTCGACGACGGGCGCGAGATCTTCGCGGGGTCGCTCGCGCCCGGGCCTCACGTGCTGCGGATCGAGGTCGAGCAGCGCGCGCGGTCCGACGAGAGCTACCGCTACACCCTGCAACAGGACTTCCGCTTCCAGGTGGTCCGCGAGCGGCTGAGCGAGGTCACGCTCGTGCTCGAGGACGACTCGGACATCGCCTCGAGCTTCCCGTCCGGGGGCGAGGGGCGCTACGAGGTGCGGACCCGCATGCGAGTCGCGACGCGGGCGCTGCCCGATCGGTGAGGCGACGGTTGTCCAGCCCGACGCGAAAGCCGTGGACCGCAGCGCTGCTGGCGCTGGCGCTCGCCGGCGCCCCCGTCGCGGCGACCGCGCAGGAGGCCGCCCCGGCCGCGCCCGACGACGAGACCTCGCTCTCCGCTTACTACCAAGCGATGGCGGAGCGCCGCCTCATCGCGCCCGAGACGGGCACCGCGACGCAGCTCCGCGAGATGCTCCGCGTCGCCGAAGACCTCTACCTCGACGACCGCTTCGAGGAGGCCCAGCCGCTCCTCTACGAGCTCGTGGAGAGCCCCCGCTTCCGCGACTTCGACTCGCTCGACGAGTACCGCCAGGCCGAGTTCATGCTCGCCGGGGCGCTCCAGCACATGGGCGCGCTGCGCTCCGCGTGGCGCTACCTCGTGCGGATCCTCGAGCGCGGCGGCGACGACCCGTACTTCGGCCCCGCCTACCGGCGCGCGGTCGACGTGGCGCTCGAGGGCGCGAGCCTCGCCGCGTCGATCCAGTCGCTCCAGACCGTCGCGCCGCCGGACATGCTCTCGCCCGACGCGGCCAACGAGCTGCTCTACCTCCAGGGCCGCGAGCGCTACGACGCGCACGACTGGGAGGGCTCCGCGCGCTTCTTCGAGCAGGTCGGCCGGCGCAGCCGCTTCTACGCGAACGCGCGCTACCTGCAGGGCGTGATCGCGGCGCAGGCGGGCCGCCTCGAGGACGCCGAGGCGCAGTTCTGCTCGATCGCGAGCACCGCCGACAACGACCAGTACACGTTCTTCGTCGACCGACGGTACTTCGAGATCCGCGACCTCACCTGGCTCGCGCTCGGCCGCGTCGCCCACGAGGGCCGCCGGCCCGAGGACGCCTTCTACTACTACTTCCAGGTCCCGCAGGACTCGGCGCGCGTCGCCGAGGCGCTCTTCGAAGCGGCCTGGTCGATGTACGAGGGCGACGACCACGACACCGCGATCGACCTCCTCGACCAGCTCGAGGCCCGCTTCCCCGACTCGCCCTACGTCCACGAGGCTTCCTTGCTGCGCGGGTACATCCACCTCGCGCGCTGCGACTTCGAGGACGCCGACACGCTCTTCCGCGCCTTCCAGACGCGCTTCACCCCGGTCGTCCACGAGATCGACCGCATCCTCGAGAGCCCGTCGCGGCAGGAGCGCCTGTTCGAGGAGCTGCTCTCGAGCGAGGCGCGCCCCGTCGAGCCGGCGGCCGAGGGCGAGGCGCCCGGCGAGGGCGCCGAGGCGCCGATCGACGTGCACGCCTTGTTGCTCTCGCTCCTCGAGGTCGACCCGAGCTTCTACCGCCTCAACCGCGAGGTCCGCACCCTCGACGCCGAGGCGGCGCGCGCGGGGACCGTGTCGGAGCGGCTCGGCGCGGTGCTCGGTCGCCTCGCGGGCAGCGACGCGCCGCGGCCAGCCGACGCGGACGTCCCCGCGATCGACGAGGTGACGGCGCTCCGCCGCGACGTCGCCGGCGCGCGCGCCGTGCTGCGCGCGCTGACCGAGCAGCTCGAGGCGATGCGCGCGGCGAACGCGAGCGCCGAGCAGCTCCAGCCCCTCGAGGCCGAGCTCGCCGGGTTCGGGCGTCGGCTCGTGGAGCTCGAGCACCGCATCGACCAGGTGCAGACCGAGCACCCCTCGGCGGACGCCGGCGCGGGGCCCGGTGGGATCGAGGGGATGCTCCGCCGCGACCGCGCCGCGGCCGCGCGCTTCCCCGCGCGGGTCGCCGACGTGCGCGCCCGGATGGTCGGCGCCGCCAACGACGCCGCCCTGCGCGCGCTGCGGGCGCTGCGCCTCAGCCTCGGCGGCTACCTGCGCCGCTCGCGCATCGGCCGCATCGACGCGGTGATGGGCAGCAAGCGCCGCATCGAGATCCAGATCCAGAGCCTCGCGGCGGGCCGCTTCCCGCCGGAGCTGCAGGACCCGCTCTCGATCCAGGGCCTCCTTCACGACGACGAGGAGTACTGGCCCTTCGAGGGTGAGTACTGGGCCGACGAGTTCGAGGAGGACGACGACCTCGGCGAAGAGGACGAGGACGACCTCGACGAGGAGGACGACCTCGACGCCGACGACGGCTCCGCGGACGCGACCTCCGAAGAGGACGCAGAGGAGGGCGCCGAGCCGTGAAGCGCCTGCTCTCGGCGAGCCTCGTCCTCGCGCTGACCGGGACGGCCTCCGCGCAGGGCACCGGCGGCGCCGACATCTCCGGCCGCTTCCAGGACCCGGCCGAGGAGACGCGCGTCCAGCTCGACGAGGGCGACGCCCCCCGCCAGCGCGACGGCGAGAGCCTCGAGGATCGCCTCTACCTCCGCGAGCGCCCCGACGTCGTCGGCGACGCGGTCCGCGACTTCCAGAGCGAGCAGCTCGAGCGGCTCCTGCACGAGCGCGAGGCGCTCCTCGAGACGCGGCGGAACACCGCGATCGAGCTCCTCGAGCAGTTCATCCGCGAGGAGCCCGAGAGCGCGGCGGAGATGCCCGACGCGCTCCTGCGCCTCGCGGAGCTGCGCTGGGAGGAGGCGCGCGCCACCTACCTGCGCACCTACGCCGCCTATCAAGAGGTGCCGCCCGAGAACCGCAGCGCCGAGCCGCCCGGCCCCGACTACTCGGCCTGCGTGACGCTCTACGACAGGATCCTCGAGCGGCACCGCAACTTCGATCGCTACGACCTCGTGCTCTACATGAAGGCGTTCGCGATGACGGAGGCGGGCCAGCCCGAGGCGGCCCTCGATCTTTACCGGCGGATCCTCGCCGAGTTCCCGCAGAGCCGCTTCATCCCCGACGCGCACATGGCGCTCGCCGAGGAGCGCTTCGCCCTCGCCGACTTCGCCGGCGCGCTCGAGCGCTACGAGCTCGTCCTCCCGTTCCGGGACAGCGACCTCTACGGCCTCGCGCTCTTCAAGAGCGCGTGGTGCCTCTGGCGCCTCACCCGCACCACCGAGGCCGCGACGCGGTTCCGGCAGGTGCTCGATCTAGGTCGCGGCACGGGCGGTCGGGTCAGCGCCGAGCAGCGCTCGCGCCTGCGCGAGCTCCAGAACGAGGCGCTCGAGTACCTCATCCAGGTCTTCACCGAGGACGAGACCAACACCGCGCAGGACCTCTTCACGTTCCTCGAGGAGATCGGCGGCGAGCGGTACGCCGACCGCGTGCTCGTCCGCCTCGCGCAGCGCTTCTACGAGCAGGATCGCTGGGAGCACGGCATCGACGCCTACCGCCTGGTCCTCGACCGGATGCCCGCCGACGAGCGGGCGCCGCAGTGGCAGCTCGCGATCGCGCGCGGCCGCGCCGCGCTCGGCGAGTCGGACGCGGCGGTCGCGGCGCTCCAGGAGATGGCGCAGCTCTACACCGGGCAGAGCGACTGGGTCCGCCAGCAGAGCGACCCCGAGGTCGTCGCCGAGACCGAGGCCCTGATCGAGCGCGCGATCCGCGTGCGCGCGATGCGCTACCACGACCTCGCGCAGCGCGAGAACCGGCTGCCGCTGTTCGAGCGCGCGGCCGACCTCTACGGCATCTACCTGACGCACTTCGGCGACTCGGAGCAGTCCTACGACCTGCGCTTCTACCGCGCCGAGATCCTCTTCCACCGCCTCGAGCGCTGGGACGACGCGGGCCAGACCTACCTCGCCGCCGCGCAGCAGAACCCGGGCGGCGCGCACACCCGCGACGCGCTCTACAACGCGATCGGCGCGTTCGAGCGCGTCCGCGAGGCGCAGCTCGCGCGGTGCGCCAGCCAGGGCGGCGCGGCCGCGGCGACACCCGCGACGCCGCCGCCCGCGACCCCCGCGCCCGCCGCGGCCGCGACCGACGACGCCGACGACGACGCAGACGCGGACGACGCCGAGCCCGAGGCGGCGCCCGACGATCCGTGCGGCGAGACCGACAACGACCGCCGCTTCGCGGCCGCCATCGAGCTCTACGTCGAGCTGTTCCCGGACGACCCGGACCTCCCCGAGATCCTCTTCCGCCAGGGCCGCCTCTACTACGACCGCGGGATCTACGACCCGGCCGTGCGCCTCTTCGGCCAGCTCCTCGAGCGGTTCCCGAACAGCCCCTACTCGGTCACCGCCGGCGAGCTCATCCTCGAGAGCTTCAACCGCGCGCGCGACTACCAGAACATCGAGAGCTGGGCGCGCCGCCTCAAGGAGGCCCCCGCGTTCCAGACCGAGGAGTCGCAGCGGCGGCTCGACGCGCTGATCCTGCAAGCCGTCTTCGCCACCGGCGAGCAGCTCGCGCAGCGCGGCCAGCACGACGAGGCGGCGACCGCGTACCTGCGCGCCGCCCGCGAGTTCCCACGCGACGAGCGCGCGCCGCAGGCCTACTTCAACGCCGGCGTCGAGTACCAGGCGGACGGCAACGTCGCGGGCGCCGCGAGCGCGTACGACCAGCTCGTCGAGCACCACCCGAACACGACCATCGGCGCGAGCGGCGCGTGGTCCGGCGCGACGATGTACGAGTCGATCGCCCAGTTCTCGGACGCGGCGCGCTTCTACGAGGCCTACGGCGAGCACTTCCCGCAGGGCGAGCAGGCCGCCGACGCGATGTACAACGCGACGCTGCTCCGCATGACCGCGGGCGACAACGACGCGGCGGTCCGCGACGGGCAGCGCTTCCTCGAGCGCTTCGGGAGCCACGAGTCGGCCGACGAGGTGACCTTCCTGATCGCGCGCGCGCACGCTCAGGCCGAGCACTGGGAGCAGGCCGCGGACGTCTACAGGAACTTCATCCGGCGCACGCACAACGTCGCGCGTCAGGTCGAGGCGAACACCCGACTCGGCCAGGTGCTCATGTCCTCGGGCGATCCCGAGGCCGCGGACCGCGCGCTCGGCGCCGCGGTCCGGCTCGCGCGGCGCTCGCGCGCGCGCCTCGGCGACAGCGGGCTCTACTACGCCGCGCAGGCGCGCTACCTCCAGGCCGAGCGGATCCTCGCCCAGTACGAGGAGATCCACATCGCCGGCCCGATGGCCGGGCTGCGCCAGCGCCTCGAGCGCAAGAGCGAGCTGCTGCGCCGCGCCGCCGAGGCGTTCGCCGAGGTCGTGCAGTTCAACGTCGCCGAGTGGGTCACCGCGTCGCTCTTCCAGATCGGCCGCAGCTACGAGCTCTACGCCGAGGGCCTCCGCAACGCGCCGACGCCCGAGGGCCTCACCGAGGAAGAGGAGCAGGCCTACTTCGATCAGCTCCAGGGCTTCGTGATCCCGATCGAGGAGCGCGCGCTCGAGGCCTACGAGGGCGGCTACGGCACCGCGATGCAGCTGCGCATCTTCAACTCGTGGACGGCCCGGCTCCGCGAGGGCCTCACCCGGCTCAACGACGTGCAGTACCCGCCGCTCCGCGAGATGGGCGGCGAGCTCGCCGAGGGCGCCGCGATCCCCACGCCGGGCGCGCTCGACGGCCTGCGGCGCGGCGAGCCGGCGGCCGAATCGACGGAGACCCCCGCGACGCCCGCGACCGCGCCGAGCGCCGAGGCGGCCACGCCCGACGCGGCGGCGCCCGCGACCCCGAGCCGACGTCGCCGGAGGCGCACGCGATGAGCGCGCTCCGCCACGCGCTGCTCCTGCTCTGCCTCGCCGCCCTCGTCGGCTGCGGCGGCACCACCGACGGGCCGACCACGCTCACCGAGCTGCCGCCCGTCGACCCGGCGGCCGCGCGCGAGTTCCAGGCGGGCGTCCGGCTGCTCGCCCGCGGCGGCCGCGCGCGCGAGGATCGCGCGGCCGAGCACTTCGAGGCGGCGCTCGCGATCGACGCCAACCTCTGGGAGGCGCACTACAACCTCGGCGTGATCGCGCGCGGGCGCGGGGAGCTGCGCCAGGCCGTCGAGCGCTTCGAGCAGGCCCGCGCGATCCAGCCCGCCGCCGGCGAGGTGCTCGTCGGCCTCGCCGAGGCCCGCAACGCGCTCGGCGAGCGCGACCAGGCCGCGTCGCTCCTGAACGACTACGTCAGCGGCCACCCCGACAGCATCCCCGTGCGGCTCGCGCTCTCGGCCGTCGAGCGGCAGCGCGGCAACCACGACGCGGCGCTCTCGCACGCCCGCGAGGTGCTCGTCCGCGAGCCGCGCAACGTCGCCGCGCTCACCGAGATCGGGCGCATCTACAGGGCGCGCGAGCAGTACGACGTCGCCCAGCTCGTGTTCCAGAAGGCGATGACCATCGACGAGGGCAGCGCCGCCCTCCACAACGAGATGGGCCTCCTCGAGCTCGCGCGCGGCGACACCCAGGCGGCCTTCGAGCAGTTCGCGCAGGCGATCCAGATCGACCCCGCGTTCGCCGCCGCGCACCTCAACCAGGGCTCGGTGCTGCTGCACGCCGGCGACTACGAGGGCGCCGCGACGGAGTACCGAGCCGTCCTCGAGCACGACCGCGATCACGTCGAGGCGCGCGTGGCCCTCGGCGCCGCGCTCCGCGGCCAGGGCGAGCACCGCGAGGCGCGCCGCTACTACGAGGCGGTCCTCGACGATCACCCCAACCACCCGGCGGCGCTCTTCAACATGGGCGTGCTCCTCGCCGAGTTCCTCGATCAGCGCCCGCAGGCGAGAGACCTGTTCGAGCGGTTCCTACGTGTGGCACCCTCTTCGGGGGAGTATCGGGAGATGGCCGAGCAGTACCTGCGAGACATCCCGGCCCCTGGCGCCGCGGCGCCAGCGGGAGGTGGCGAGTGAGTCGCCCGACGCGCCTGCTCACGCTCGCGGTCCTCTCCGCGCTCGCCTGCGGCACGTTCTCCACGGCGATGGGCCAGGATCGCGAGGAGCCCGCCGGTCGCGACGAGGCCGCGCTGTTCGACGACGTCGAGGGCGAGGACGCGACCGACCAGGACGTCGACTCGCAGCTCCGCAGCGAGGGCGGCGAGAAGGTGAAGGTCTTCCGCTTCAGCGGCCTCGACCTCGCCGGTCGGCTGAAGTCCCCGCAGCTGCTCTACTTCCTCAACCGGATGCGCGCCGAGTTCGATCGACCGCGGCTCCCGCACCGCTCCTTCATCCCCGAGCTTCAGCGCTCCAGCCAAGGCAAGGCGTTCCGATGAGGTCTGCCTGACGATGGCGAAGGTCTCGCAGTCCGAGCGCCGTCTGCGCGTGGCGCTCGTCTTCGGCGGCGCCATCCAGGCGGAGGAGACGCTCGACAAGCCCAAGAACGTCACGCTCGGCTACACCGACCTCGACGTCCTGCCCCTGCCCGACGGCGTCACGTCGCTCGACCAGCTCACGCTGCTGCGCTGGACGGGGACGAGCTACAACGTCCTCCTCGAGCCGTCGATGAGCGGCGCGATCTGGGTCGGCGGCCAGCGCCGCGAGGTCGCCGCGCTCCGCGCGATGGGCCAGACGATCGAGCTCGGCCCCGACGACTACGGCGTGCTCACGCTCGGCAACGCCGCCGTCTTCTTCCAGATGGTGCGCCGCGCGCCGCGCATCGGGATGGGGATCCCCACGTTCCTCGCGGAGCCCGCGCGCCTGCTCGCGCTCGGGCTCTCGCTGTTCCTCCACGCGGCGCTGCTCGCGCTGCTGTTCCTCGCGCTCGCCGAGTCGCCGCACACCGACGACCTCGAGCTGCCCACCGACCTCATCCGGCGCTTCATGGTGACGCCGCCCCCCGAAGACCTCCTCGAGCCCGAGGACGCGGGCGGCACCGACACCGAGGACCCGGGCCTGCGCGACCGCGACGAGGCGGGCGGCGAGGCGGCCGAGGAAGAGGAGGGCCGCGTCGGTCGCGAGGACGCGCAGCAGGAAGAGACCGAGATGGAGGGCGAGATCACCGGCGGCGGCGCGGCCGAGCGGGTCTCGAACCTCGGCCTCCTCGGCGCCATCCGCGGCGGCGAGGGCGAGAGCAACGCGCTCTCCGAGGCCCTCGAGGGCCCGAGCATCGCCGACCTCCTCGGCGGCCTCGGCTCTTCGCAGACGGTGATGGGTCGCGGCTCCGGAGGCACCGGCCTGCGCGGCACGGGCAGCGGCGGCGGCGGCACCGGCCGAGGCACGCTCTTCGGCTCGGGCACGATGGGCACGGGCGTCGGCGCTGGCCGCGGCGCGGGCGGCGGTCGCGGCAGCGGCGGTCCGGGCGCGCGCGGTCGCCCCGCGGCCGAGGTCCGCGTCCACATGGAGACCGCCACCCCGCGCGTGAGCGGCTACCTGTCGCCCGAGCAGATCATGCGGGTCGTGCGCCGCAACCAGTCCGCGGTCCGCTACTGCTACGAGAACGAGCTGCAGCGTCAGCCGAACCTCCGCGGCCGGATCGAGATCCGCTGGCGCATCGCCCGCAACGGCACCGTGTCCAGCGCGAGCCGCGCGAGCTCGACGATGCAGAACGCGCGCGTCGAGGGCTGCATCGTGCGGCAGGTCCGGCGCTGGCGCTTCCCGGAGCCCGACGGCGGCGAGGTCGACGTCAACTTCCCGTTCATCTTCGGCACCGGCGGCTGACGCCTCGCCTCGATGTGGCGCGAGACGTCGGTGCTCGTCGCGCTGGTGACGGCGTGTTGCTGGCCCGCTCCGACCCAGCCCCCGGATCCGACGCCGACCGAATTCGCGTGGCCCGCGGAGACGACCCGCTGCTCGCTGCTCGGTGATCGCCTCGTCCTGACGGTCCCCGTCGGGCCGAACGCGCCGACGCGAGAGCCGTACCCCGTGGATCCCGGGCGCGTGGAGCGCGACTTCATCTACGCCGGTCAGGATCCGGGGGTCGAGCTGTCCCTCGAGGACCTCCCGGCCGAGCTCCCCGAGGCGGACGTCGAGGCCGCGGTCGCGCGCGAGCTCGGGCAGGGGTGGCCGAGCGCCGCGCTCTTCGGGCAGATCTCGTCGATGCCCGTGAGCGCTCCGGACGTGCGCGTGTGGCGAGCCGCGATGCAGCGCCGAGCCGACGGCGAGCGACCGATCGCGGCCTACCTCGTCGTCCTCCCGGACGGGCATCCGATCGCGATCCGCGCCGAGGTCCCCCTCACCGCGACCGGGAGCGACGACGACGGGCGAGCCCTCGCCGACGCGATCGTGAGCCGCCTCGAGGTCGGCGCCGGCCGGTGGACCGCGCCGCCCGGAGACCGGCGCGGCGACGAGCTGTACGAGGCGGTCACCGTCCCCGCGGGCTGGGCGCACACCTTGGCGATGGGCGGCAACGAAGACCCGCCCTACGAGACCCCGTTCCAGGAGACGCTCGCCCCGGTTCGAGCCGTGGGCGCGCCCGCGCGGGTGGCCGTCGTGGCTCGGTCCGGCCTCTGCGCGTCGCGCCCCGCGGGCCTCGATCCGCCGTGGTGGAGCTCCTCGACGCCCGCGGTCGAGGTCCCCGGCACGATGTTCGGGCAGCCCATGGTGTGGCGCGCCTTCGGGCCGACGCTCTGCTGGGAGATCCCCGATCCCGAAGACGGACACGGCGGCGAAGCCTGGGAGCTCTGGGCCACCAGCGAAGCGGACCGCGCGCTCGCGCTCGAGGTCGCGGCGAGCGCGACGCGCCGATGATCGGCCCTCGGGACCAGCGCCATGCTGGAGAGGTCCGCGTGTCGGGCGTCGGGCTCGACGTGGCGTCCGGAGCGGCGGCTACTCGGCCTCGTCGTCGGCGGCCATCGAGCCCCTTCCGCCCCTCGCCCCAGTCCCCGTAGGCTGCGCGCATGAGCCGATGGAGCATGGTCCTCTCGAGCCTCGTGCTCGCCGCCTGCGGGGGCTCGCAGCCCTCGGGGACCGAGCCCCCCGCTATCCCCGCCGCCGAGTCGGGATCGCTTCGAACGCTGGCGTCGAGCGGAGACGGCCTGAGCTGCGCCATCCTCGACGGCGCCGTCCGATGCTGGGGCCGCGGGTTCGGCGCTCGCGCCGTCCTCGTCCACGGCACGGAGGGCGCCGAAGACCTCGCGTTGGCTGGCGAAGGGGGGTGCGCGGCGCTGGCGAGCGGTGCCTGTGCGTGCTGGGACGACCCCGAAGATCCTCACGCCGAGTGGCTACTCGAGGCGGAGGCGGACGGAGAGGCCAGCGCGCTCGCCGCGCAGGCGCGCGCCGGTGAGGCGCCCGCGAGCCCCGTCGTGGCGGAGCCCGTGGCGGGGGTGGACGACGCGGAGCGTGTGCGGCTCGACGACGGCGCCTTCTGCCTGCTTCGACGCGGTGGCCGCGTGTCCTGCGCAGAGGCCCGTGGAGGGTTCGAGCCTGTCGCGGAGCTCGCCGGCGTCCTCGACCTCGACGTTCTCACGAGGGTGGGGCCTGGCGTGTGCTACGTGGACGCCGAAGGCGCCACCTGGTGCTGGGGGCTCGGTCGGGACGGCGACTCGGGCGGCCCCGCGGGCTGGACCCCGGGGTCCCGCAGGCGCCTCGAGCTGCCCCTCGCCACGGAGGTCATCGTCCTCGACGCCATGCTCGAGGTCGTCTGTGTGGTGAGCCGAGAGCACCGGCTCGCGTGTCAGGGAGACTTGCCCGAGCCGATCCGCGCCCTCACCGAGAGAACCGACGTGACCGGCCTCCTCCGACCGGCGATCCCGGCGTTGTGCGTGCGCACCGCTCGCGCAGGCGCGGTGTGCGCCGACCGGTCGGCCGTGACCCACCCTCCGGGGGCGGCGTTCGAGGAGATCGTGGTCGGGCGGTCGGGGACGGCCGAGCTCGGCTACGGCTGCGGTCGCCGCGGCGCGGACGTCCTCTGCTGGGGTGACAACTCGCGCGAGGGTCTCGGCGTGGGGGAGGTGGGCGAGGCCGGCAGCTCGCCGACCCCGCGACCCGTCGTGATGGCGCCGTGAGCCCGCCGGGCCGTGCGCGGCAGGAACGGCGCTGGCGCTTCTCCGAGCCCGACAGCGGCGAGCGCGACGCGCCGATGATCGGCCCTCGGGACCGGCGCTATGCTGGCCCTCGTGATCGCCCTCGGCCGCGGCCTGGTGCTCGGCGCGCTGCTCGCGCTCGCGGCCGCGCCGGCGCGCGCGCAGGACGCCGAGCCGCCGGACGACGGCTCGTGGCAGGAGAGCTCGCACCCCCACTGGGAGCTGCTCGCGGTCGGCCTGTCCGTGTTCACGACCAGCTACGTCGGCGCGTCGCTGACCATCTTCGTCGCGGAGCAGGACCGCTGCTACCCGGGCACGCCTTGCGAGGACGCGCCGCTCGCGTTCCTGCCCTTCGCGCACCTCCTCGGGGGAGGCGCGGAGGGAGGGCTCTACGTCGGGATGGTGGCGATCGTGTGCGAGGCCGCGGGGCTCGTCCTGACCCTCATGGGCGCGGCGATGCAGGAGCGGACGATCCGGCATCGAAGACCCGGGGAGGTCCGCGTGTCGGGCCTCGGGCTCGACGTGGCGTTCTGAGGCTCCCTACTCGTCCTCGTCCTCGTCGTCCTCCGCGAGGCGCGCGTCGTCGGCCAGCTCGAGCCGGGGGAGCTCGCGGTCCTCGAGGAGCTCCTCGAACGTGTGGGAGCCGTCCGGGATCATGTACTCGTAGGGAGCGCCTTCGCTGGTCGAGAGCACGAGCGGGCCGGCGCCCTCTGGCAACGTCAGGCGACGCACGAGCGGGGGCTCCGGCTCGCTGGTCTCGACCTCCGGCTCCGCGCCCTCGCAGCTCCGGCTCGTCGAGCCGGGCTCCGACGTGCGCCCGCCGAGCTCGAGCCACCGGTGCTCCACGACGGAGTTCGGCCGCAGCTCGAGCGACGCTTCGAACGCGTCCTGCGCCGTGTCCACGTCGTCGAGGGCCGGCGCGACGAGGCCGCGGTTGTATCTGCGGGCGCAACTGCGGCGTGGACCGAACGGCCGGCTCCTCGCGTGCATCGACGGACGATGCGCGTTCGACTCCTACCTGTCCGGAAGGCATGACCCTCTGTGGCACAGGTACCTCATCGACGTGAGTGGACCTTCAAACGATCGAGCCAACTGGCGGCATGTGTGGACTCTACTGTTACTCCCTGAGCCGGGGGCGTCGGCCGTGGCGACTTGCCCGCTCGGCGCACTGCGGCGAGTGGCTCCCTCGGCACGATCACCATCGGCTCATAGGCTCACTCGCGTCGGGCCGCCCCCATTCGCGCAACCCACAGCGACCCCGCGTATCGCTGGGCGCACACGGCGCGCCGTGCAGGGTGCGACCGGAGCGTGCGTCTGCGCCCAACAACCCGCCAACCGCCACGGCGAGAGGGTGGTGGCCCGCAACGCGGCTGGGACTGTGTTCGGAGCCGCGGAAAGCGAAATCCGCTGGACTGCGCCGTCCACCCCTCGTTAACTAGATCACGTCATGAGGCTCGCGGCCCGATTGGCAGCCGTTTTGGCCCTGTTTCGCCAGATCTTGCCGAAGGCGCGCTACTGTGCCGAGCATACCGATGCGCGAACGACATACCTCGCGGATCCCAGCCTGTGGCTGACCGAGTCCGAAGCAGACCAGTTTGAGCACGCTCTCACCGAGCTATTCGTGCACGCAATCGGAGAAACCCCGGGTGACGTCCTCGGCTGGGAACCGTATCAGCGATTTGTGGAGTCCCGTCAGCCCTCACGTGGCTCGGAGTGGGTGTACTACACGGAGCTTTGGATTCGCGCGACAGAGTCTGCGCTCACGTATGTTTCGGCGGCGGCCGGCAGCGTGCGGGCGATTCGAGAACAAAGGGGAACAATGGCGAAGACGGACGTCCTCCTAGCTTGTGTGACTGATGTGGAGATTGACGCCATCTTTGACGAAGCGTCGAAGCTAACGGGTGAGAACCTCCGAGAACGCCCGGAACTACACTACGCGGACCGCAGCTACCACGATCTTGGCACGATCGGAGGTGCTCGCCTGGCCCTCGTTCAAACCGAGATGGGCACCGCGACTGTGGGGGGGTCCAGTACGACAATTCCTGCTGCAATTAGGGATCTAAGTCCGAGGTCCGTCATCATGGTCGGAATCGCCTTTGGCGTCGATCCGGACAAGCAAGACATCGGGCAAGTGCTCATCGCCAAGCAGATTCAGCAGTACGAAATGGCTCGAATTGGGACTAATGACGGCGGGAAGCAAACGTTCGTCACGCGCGGCGACAGGGCAAGCTCATCCCCTCGCATCATGAGCCGGCTCCGCGCTGCCAAGGTCAAAATGCGAAGCGTCGACGTCAAGTTTGGTCTTATTCTTTCCGGTGAGAAGCTCGTCGACAACAAAGACTACCGTGTCCAACTCCAGGATTGGGAGCCAGAGGCGTTGGGGGGTGAGATGGAGGGGGGAGGGCTCTATGTCGCGGCGGTTGAAAGCGGAGTCGACTGGGCGCTCATCAAGGCTGTCTGTGACTATGCTGACGGGAAGAAGCGGGAGAACAAGGCTGAGAGGCAGGCCATCGCAGCTGGCAAAGCCGCGGTCTTTGCGCTTGGGGCCATCAGCCGGGGTGGCTTTTCAAGCGAGCATGCTTTCGGCGGCGGGGGCGGAGGCGTTTCGATTCGTGCTGGTGACGGAGGCCGGGATGGCTCCAAAGGCGGGGATGTTGAAATCCGAGGTGGCGACGGCGGGGCTGATGGAGCAGATGGGGGAGACGTTGTCATCAAAGGTGGAGACGCAACTTGAGCACTGGCGCCCTTCGCGCACCTCCTCGGGGGAGGCGCGGAGGGAGGGCTCTACGTCGGGATGGTGGCGATCGTGTGCGAGGCCGCGGGGCTCGTCCTGACCCTCATGGGCGCGGCGATGCAGGAGCGGACGATCCGGCATCGAAGACCAGGGGAGGTCCGCGTGTCGGGCCTCGGGCTCGACGTGGCGTTCTGAGGCTCCCTACTCGTCCTCGTCCTCGTCGTCCTCCGCGAGGCGCGCGTCGTCGGCCAGCTCGAGCCGGGGGAGCTCGCGGTCCTCGAGGAGCTCTTCGAACGTGTGGGAGCCGTCCGGGATCATGTACTCGTAGGGAGCGCCTTCGCTGGTCGAGAGCACGAGCGGGCCGGCGCCCTCGGGCAAGGTCAGGCGACGCACGAGCGGGGGCTCCGGCTCGCTGGTCTCGACCTCCGGCTCCGCGCCCTCGCAGCTCCGGCTCGTCGAGCCGGGCTCCGACGTGCGCCCGCCGAGCTCGAGCCGCACGCAGCGCGGCGAGTCGCCGAGCCGGCAGGCCCACGTGGTCTGCGTCAGGTGCTCGCCCTCGGAGCTGAAGGTGTCGCAGTAGGTGCCGTCCTCGTCCTCTTCGAACGAGCTCGCCGACTCGGTGGACATCGTCTCGAGGTCCACGCGGAGCCAGCCGTGCTCGAGCCGGGCGGTCACGCTCGTGAGCCGGCTGCCGCCGTCGTGGCCGTGGTCGGTCCCATCCCAACCCCCGACCTCCATCCCGAGGACGCGGTAGCCCGCGGCGACGGGGAAGGCGACGACGAGCGCCTCCGACGAGTACGGGTACGAGTCGTTCTCCGTCCTGTAGACGAGCGCGGGCCGACCGCCCGCGAGGCGGACCTCGGCCCGCAGGTCCACCCGAGCCGGGCCGGTGCCGTGGTCGTCGAAGTCGTCGTAGCCGCTGAGCCCGACGGAGAGCGCGCGCTCGAGCTCACCCCGATCGCGGGTGCGCAGCACGCCCTGCTCGTCGACGCGCACACCCGCGACCCGGATCGAGAGGGGCTCCACGTCGTCCCGCGCCTCGAGCTCCTGCAGCCGGTGCTCCACGACGGAGTTCGGCCGCAGCTCCAGCGACGTCTCGAACGCCTCCTGCGCCGTGTCCACGTCGTCGAGGGCCGCCGCGACGAGGCCGCGGTTGTAGAGGCACATCGCGAGCTGCTCGCGCTCCTCCTCGGCGACCGCCTCGGGCGGTCCGAAGCGCCGCAGGGCGAATTCGATCCGGCGCTCGGCGACCTCGAGGTGCTCGGCGCGGTAGGCCACGAACCCCGCCTCGCACGCGAGCCGAGGCGCGTTCGGCGACAGGCGCAGGGCCTCGTCGAAGCGAGCGAGCGCGACGTCGAGGCGCTGGTCGTGCGCGGCGATGCGCCCCTCGCGGATCAGCGTCCGGATCCGCGCGCGCTGCTCGGCGGA
The DNA here is from genome assembly GCA_020633195.1 of Sandaracinaceae bacterium. GTDB lineage: Bacteria > Myxococcota_A > Polyangia > Polyangiales > Sandaracinaceae > JACKEC01. Next base: position 73,057 of record JACKEC010000033.1, read on the forward strand.
CGGGGCCTGCGGCGGCTCGTGCGCCGGGGGCTCGGGGGCGGGCGGAGGCGTCGGGGCCTCGACCGGGGCGGGCGTCGGCGCGGGCGTCGGGCGCGGCGGCGGTGGGTCGTCGCACGCCGTCAGCGAGACGAGCGCCAACGCGCCGAGGGTCGTGAAGCGCAGCATCCCTCGATCACGACCGAGGCGGAGCGGCGACGCAAGCCTCATGTCGCGCGGGCGATCACTCCTCTTCGTCGTGATCGTGGTCGTGATCGTGATCGTCGTGATCGTGATCGTCGTGGTGGTGGTGCCCACCCGGACCGTGGACGTGGCCGTGCGCCATCTCCTCCTCGGTCGCGTCGCGGACCGAGTGGACCTTCACGTCGAAGCAGAGCGTCACGCCCGCGAGCGGGTGCTCGGCGCTGATGTGCACCTCGCGGCCCATCACCTTGGTGATCCAGATCGGGAACGGGCGGCCGTCCGGCCCCTGCATCAGGAACTGCGCGCCGCGCTCGAGCTGCGCGTCCGGCGGGAAGTGCGAACGCAGCACGCGCTGCGGCTTCGTCTTCCGCTTCTCGCCGTAGCCCTGCGCGGGCGGCACCTCGACGCGCAGGCTGTCGCCCGCGGTCTTGCCGGCGAGCGCCGCCTCGAGGCCGGGCACGATGTTGTGCCCGCCGTGCAGGTAGTGGAGCGGCTCCTCGCCGGACCGATCGAGCTCTTGCCCGGACGGATCGGTGAGGACGTACTCGATGCTGACGACCTTGCCATCCTCGATGGCGACGGAGCTCTCTTCAGTCACGGCCGCGGAGCCTAGCACCTCCCGCGCGCGCGGCTTGCGCCCACGACCACAAAAGTCGACCCTTCGATGGCATGCATGGCGACCAGCCCGGCACGGTCCTCGCGAACAAGTACGAGCTGATCGAGAAGGCCGGCAGCGGCGGGATGGCCGTCGTCTGGCGAGCCCGCACGCTCGGGGCCGCGGGGTTCTCCCGGCCCGTCGCCGTGAAGCGGATCATCCGGCACCTCTCGATGGACCCGAGCTTCGTCGCGATGTTCGTCGAGGAGGCGCGCGTCGTCTCCGAGCTGCAGCACCCCGGGGTCACCCAGATCCACGACTTCGGCCTCGACGAGGTCGGCCACTACTTCCTCGTGATGGAGTGGGTCGAGGGCTGCGATCTCGCGCGCCTCGCGGAGAGCTTCGCCGTCGACGGGAGCGTCGTCCCCTGGAGCATCGTCGCCGCGATCGGGATCGAGGTGCTCGGCGCGCTCGGCGCGGCCCACCGCCGCGTCACCCCCGAGGGCGCGCACGCGCCGATCATCCACCGCGACGTGACACCGCAGAACATCTTGCTCAGCACCGACGGCTTCGTGAAGCTCACGGACTTCGGGATCGCGCGGGCGATGGACCGCGACACGATGACCCGGCCCAACGCGCTCAAGGGCAAGATCAGCTACGTCGCGCCCGAGCGCCTGAAGAGCTCGGACTGCAGCGTCGCCTCGGACCTCTTCGGCGTGGGCGTCTGCCTCTGGGAGGCGCTCGCGGGCCGCCCCCTCTACGACGCCCCGACCGACATGCAGGTCATGTTCATGGTCGCCGACGCGATCATCCCGGACATCCGCGAGCTGCGCCCCGACGTCCCCGACGGGCTGCACGAGATCCTGACCATCGCCCTCTCGAAGGACCCCCGCGACCGCTACGGCAGCGCGCACCTGATGTCGCGCAAGCTCGCCGAGCTGCTGCGCAAGAGCGACGAGGCGACGGACAGCCGCCGGATCGCCGAGATCGTGCGCGGCGCGCGGGGGCGGCTCGCGATCGGGGAGGCCTCCTACGGCCCGGGCGGCACCACCGAGGTGCTCGAGGGCATCGAGGAGATGCTCGAGCCTTGAGGAGCCTCTGGATCGCGTTCGCCATCGCGTGCTCGATGCCGCCGGATCCCATCCCGGAGCCGGTGCCGGAGCCGCTCGAGGCGCCCGCCCCGCACGAGGTCGCCGAGCACGAGGACCCGCCCCCCGCGCGGCCCACCCTCGACCCGGACACGACCTGCGGTCGCGCCGAGCGCTGCTGCCACGCGTTCGCGGAGGCGATGCCCCACGTCGTCGTCGAGAGCGCGTGCGCGGAGCCGGGCGAGGTCGCCGAGCTCGAGGACGCCGACGCGCGCTGCGGCCGGATGATCGAGGGCTGGCGGACCGCGCTCGATCGGCGCGACGGAGTCGATCCGCCCGAGGTCTGCGCGTCACCGCCGCGCGAGCGATCCCCACGTCGATAGCGCCCACTCGCGGTCCGCGGGCTCGATGAACAGGATCGTCCCGATCGCCGCGTGGGCGCCGATCGCCGCGTGCGCGTCGAGCCGGAACATCGGCTGCCCGTCCTCCTCGACCTCGCTGATCGCGGCGATGCCGCGCAGCTCGTCGCGCTCGAGCTCGAGCAGCTCGTCGCCCTCGAGCGGCGGCATGCTCTTCAGCGTCTCGTCCGTGCTCGGCGCCGGGCCGTCGCCCTGCGCGGTGAACGAGTTGAAGAACACCGACCGCGTCTCGTCCCAGCCGACCCAGGTGCCGCGCTCCTCCCAGCGCTCGGCGAGCTCGCCGGGCACCGTCAGCGACCAGCCCCCGGACAGCTCCACCCGCACCGGCCGGCGCCGGAACCCGATCCGCGGCGGCGGCAGCGACTGCGCCTTGAGGTGCGCGCGCGTCGCGCGGAGCGAGCTCTCCTGCAGGTACGTGAGCAACTCGGATTGCTCGGCCCAGGGGAGCTCGAGCGTCGGGTCGAGGCCGTGCGCGCGCTCGATCCAGGTCGCCACGCGATCCATCAGCGCGCGCTCCTCGGCCGCGAGCGGGGCGCGCCATCGGATCACCTGCCACATCGCCCCGAGCGCCAGGTCGCGGAAGTAGGCCGCGTCGCGCGCCGCCGACCACCAGGGGAACAGGTCGATCCCCGCGCGCGGGTCGTCTCGCGTCGCCTCGAGCCATGCGAGCGAGCGCGGCCCGACCTGCGTGGTGACCGCCTCGTCGTGCTCGAAGGCGATCCCCGCAGGCATCGCGAGGGCGAAGCCGCTCGCGCCCTGCTCGGCGAGCTCGAGCACCTGCGCGGCGGCCGCGCCGAGCCAGTCGAGGAAGACCTCCTCGAGCGCGTCGTCGTCGCGGGTGTCGCGCCAGCCGGTCGAGTCGCCGCCGCCGTCCCAGCGCACGGGGAGCGACTCCGCGAGCTCGACGACGTGCCGGTGGAAGCCGGGCCCCGCCGTCGCGCTGTTCGCGGACAGCCGCAGCGCGGAGCCTCGCGCCTCGAAGACGAGCGGCTCGGCGGCCGGGTGGATCCCGACGAGGAGCCCCCCCTCGACGCGCTCGCACGTCGGGGCCGGGTCGTCCGGCCGCGCGCGGAGGACGTCTTGGATCTTCTGCAGGGCGGCGTCCGGGTCGCCGTCGACCCGCCCCACCAGGTCGAGCCCGATGCGCACGGCCACGGGTTAGCAGAGTGGCTGCGCGGGTGCTCGCGCCTCGGCTACGATCCCCCGATGCGCCGCCTCCTCGCCGTCGCCGTCGCGAGCCTCGTCGCCGCCAGCGCGGCCGCGCAGACGCGAGCGCTGATCGCCGGGGGGAGCCGGAGCCACTCGGGCATCGTCGAGCTCGCCGGCGACTTCGATCCGGACCCGCACACCGTGCACGTCCGATCGGGCGGCAACCTCGACGTGCGCTCGATGGATCTGGGCCCCGAGTGCCGCGGCTTCGCGACCGACCGGCCCGACGTGATCCTGCGCTACTCGGAGCCCGGCGACTTCCTCTCGTTCTACGCGCGCGCCACGCGCGGCGACATCACGATGATCGTCCACACCCCGGACGGGCGCTGGCTCTGCGACGACGACGGCGCGGGCGGCACCAACCCTCGCCTCGGCGTCGAGGCGCCCCCGGCGGGCCAGTACGACCTGTGGGTCGGCAGCTACCGCGCCGACCAGTTCCTCCACGCGGATCTGGAGATCACAGCCGCGCGCTAGCCGCGAGCGCGTCGAGCAGGCGCTCGGTGCGCCGCACCCGGAACGGGCGGCGGCCGAAGCACAGCACGTCGCCGCACCGGACCGGGGTCAGGTCCTCGACCCGGGCCTGGTTCACGAACGTGCCGTTGCGCGAGCCCGCGTCCTCGACGAAGAAGCCGTCCCCGTCGAAGCCGCGCAGGCGCGCGTGGAGCTTCGAGATCGACGTGTGCTGGATCGACACGTCGTTGCTGTCCGCGCGGCCGACGAGGACCACGCCCTCGAAGCGCTTGGTGCGCTTGCGCAGGCCGTAGACGACGCTGTCCGCGAGGGGGCTCGGCTGCGCGCCTCGAACGGCGCGGCCCGGGTCGTCACGAAGCGGAACGCGCGGCTCGGCTCGAGCCGTCCATCGCCGATCAGCACGAACGGACCGAGCGCCTCCGACACCGCCGGGATGCCGACGCGCATGTGGTCCGTGAGGACCGGGACGTCGATGGGCACGCCAGGGGAGAGCTCGAGCATCGGAAGCGCCGAAGGTAGCAGACGCGGCCCGCCGAGCCAGGCGCGCGGTGCCCCTGGAGCCCCAGCCCGCGACGCCTCTCGGACATCGAACGCTCTGCAAGCGGAACCGCGCGCCGCAGCTGAGCGGTGACTCCTGCAGCATTCTGTCAAACCAACTTCTCGCCTTCATACAATGAAGATAGTTCGGTCACACCCCAACCAAACCACGCCGTCAATTCCAGTTGACACGCGTCACTGTTCGGCGACGTCGATCGTGACAATGGAGCATCTGCCGGAGATTCGCCTTGACCCCCCCCCCCCCCAAAGGGTCAAGGTCAGAGCAAGGGGGGCCGTCGTGGGGACGAAGATCGGGATCATCCGCCGAACGACGTACGACTTCGGCGACCTCGCGCCGGGTGGGTCTCAGACCCTCGTCTTGCGACGGTCCATCCCGGCCGACCTGCCGCGCGGGACGCTCATGGTGCGGGTCCACGCGCTCTCCGTCGGGGGCGGCTCGGACGGTGACGTCGTCGTCTCCGTCCGCGCCGACGGGTTCACCACCAACGACCCGTCGCAGCTCTTCTTCGGCGAGACCCTCGCCTCGGTCGCCGTCGCTGCCGACGGGGACGCGGCGCCCGGCTACTTCGTCGAGACCTTCGGCGTCTCCTCCGACCACCTCATGGTCCAGCTCGAGGCGACCCAGGACGCGTCGAGCTCGCTCGCGCTGAGCGTCCGCATCAGCGTCGACCTGCTCCTCGACGACGCGCCCCTCGACGACACCTGGACCCCCGCCGCCCTCGACGCCGCCGGCTGGTGGCGCGCCGACCTCGGCCACGCGCTCGTCGACTCGGACCCCGTCCCTTCCTGGGCCAACCAGGGCGCGGCCGGCGCCGACGCGGACCTCGGTCAGGGCACCTCCACGCTGCAGCCCACCTTCGTCGAGAGCCACGCGTCCTTCAACGGACAGGCCGTGATCGACTTCGACGGCGGCGACGTCCTCTACGCGGCGGCCGGGCCCTGGTGGGAGCAGACCGCCGACGGCGAGTCGCTCACCATCGTCGCCGTCGCCCGCGTCACCGCCGGGGGCGTGAGCGCGGTGTCCTATACCCAGACCGCCACCACCTACGGCGGCTTCAACCTCGCGATCAACACCAGCGGCGCGGGACGCTGGTACGTCTACGACCAGGGCGCCGCGGCGAGCATCGTCATGACCTACACCGGCAACGTCCAGGACGCGGTCGAGGTGCTGGGCGCCGTGTACGAGGGCGCCGTCAGCCCCACCAACGACGTCCGAGCCATGTGGCTCGACGGCTCGTTCGTGAACTCCGGCGCCAATGACCTCGGCGTCATCGCCGCGTCCACCGATCGCCCCTTCTCCGTTGGAGGGGGAAGCCCGACCGCCGGGAATCTCACGGGTCAGATCGCCGAGCTCCTCTATTTGAAGCGCCTCCTCACCGCCGCGGAGGACGCCGACCTCACGCAGTACCTCAACGCCCGCTACGGCCTGTCCCTCACCGGGGTGACGCAGTGACCCTCGTCGAGATCGAGAGCCGCGAAGCCGCCATCGCGCTCGCCAAGGCGATCGGCGCCTTGGCCCGCTACGCACGAGACGGCGTCGGGCTCCCGCGCTGCGAGCACCCGCGATGGCGCCTCACCGGCGGCACCCTCGAGCGCCACCTCCGGCGCGTCACCCGCTCCCGCGGCGTCGTCCCGCGATGCCTCTGCGCGTCGCAGACCGAGCCCTCGGCTCGATGCCCGCACGTGACGTGGCAGGCCGCCTCCGTGCTCGAGCTCGCCGACGGCACCCTCCTCGTCGAGGCCGAGGACGCCGCCCTCGCCGAGCTGCCGGGGCCCAGGCCGACCACCCGCGAGCTCACCGAAGACGAGCGGGAAGCGGCCGAACAGACGTGGACGTTGCGCGCCGAGCGGCGCGCTCAGCAGGACGACGAAGGGTAGGGAACAATGGCTGGACGAGTGGTGCGGGTGTGCCCGCCGAGAGACTTCGACTTCTCGAACGTCTCGACCGGAACCGAGACAATCGTGGTCGCCGAGCGGATCGACGCCTCGCAATACGATACGATCGACGTCATCGTGCGCGTGCACACGGCGACGACCATCTCCACCAACGGCGCCATCGCCGTCCAAGTGGTGTCCGACGGGTACACGGCCGACGACCCGAGCCAGGACTTCTTCGGCTCGACCATCGGCAACGGCACGACTCTGTCGGGGACACTCGCTGCGGGCGGCATGACCGTCGAGAGCCTCTCCGCCAGCATCGGCTCGATGGTCGCGGTGCGTGTCGTCGGCACGGCGGGCTCGGGCGCAGTCACCGCGCGGCTCAGCATCGACCTCGCCATGAAGACCTGCTGAGCCATGGCGGACCGCACGACCCGGGTCGGCGCGCTCGGCCGCCCCTACGCGCTCGAGAGGGGGTGACGACGTGGCCTTCAACACCCTCTCGCATCTACCCGCGAGCTTGCACCCCACCCCCCGCGCGCTACCCGCCGGAAACCCCGTCGGCAGCGTGCTCCCACGACCGTTGCCCGCTGGGCGACCGGTCGGCGACATGGCCCGCCCCAGTCCGGCCGCAGCCGCGAGCCCGTGCGGGTGCGGCCCCGGGGCGTCCATCCCAATGAAAGGTCGAGGCGGTCGAACGGTCGAAGTCTGTCCGCCCCGCACCTTCACCTTCAGCAAGCTCGGTGACGGCCTCGAGCAGACCGTCCTCGTGATGGAGCGCATCGACTGCTCCGGGTACGAGACGTGCGACCTGATCGTCCGCGTCCACACGGACGCCACCATCTCCGACAGCGCCGCCTCGATCAGCATCGAGGTCGTCCCCGACGGCTTCACGATGGACGACCCCGCCCAGTCCTTCTTCGCCGACGAGCTCGATACCCCCGTGACCTTCACCGGCGCCAGCCCGCCGACGGCCGGGAACGTCCAAGTCAGGACCTACACCAGCGGCCTCGGCGCCATGCTCGCCGTCCGCGTCAAAGGGGAACAGTCCAACCCCGCAGGAGCCGCCCTCACCGCCAGGATCAGCATCGAGCTCGCGCTGAGGGAGTGCTGAGCGTGGACTTGGGAAGGGTCAGCTCCCTGTCGGCCGCGCCACTCGTCGGCGCCCAGTCCAACCCGGCCGGTGAGGAGCTTACCGCCCGACTCAGCATCGACCTTGCGTTCAGGGAGTGCTGAGGTGGCTGTCGTGGATGTTACGCCGTCGCTGATCGGCGTCGCGCGCGAATACCCGGACGTAGCGCCGAGGTCCACTCGCAATACGGGGTGCGGGCAGGCTTGCGCTGCAAACCCCGGCTTGCTCCAAGTGCCGTCCGCTGGCCTCGGACCTAGGGCCCCGACGCGAGCAAGGGAACTGGGCATCGCCCACATCGAGACACCAGTACTACGGACTCTCGACGCAGTCCACGATGCCACGCTCGGCCCACTATCGGCACATGACGAGTCCGTTCGGAGTCGGCATAAGATCTCCCACTTGCTTGGAAGCATCGCTCAATACTTACAGTCGTCTGGTGGCCCAGCTTCCGGTTCGGCTTCGATTCAAAGCTCTGAGAAACAGCTACGCAAACGCAGTGCCTACGATGCCTCGCTTAGGCCCTTCCCAATTCCAGCAGAAGTCGCCGGTCTCACTCATGTTCCGTTGGGAGGAGCCGCCTTGCCCCTCGGTGGGACCCTTCCAACCGCTATCGAACTAGACTTCGGACCGATCCGCCCCTTTCCGCTCGGCGAACACATCCCGCGATTGCAGCCGCTTCTTTCTGAGCACGCTCGCGTGCTCCGAGTTCGGGATGAGTCGGTTGAATGGTCTCCAAATCTGGCCGACTCGATAACGCGCACCTGGACTGCGGAATCGCTGGTTTCACAGGGGCCTTTCTATCCGTTTGACGAAGTCGAGTGGCGCGGAGACACTAGCTCCTACGTCGACTTGATCGATACGGCAATCCACACGGCGTCTGACATCGACCTACGAGGCGCCTTCGCAGCCGGAGTTGTGAGGCTTGCGTTTCCGGTGCGTGATCGGAATCTCCTGGCCCGATGGGGCAACCTTGGTCAACCGGCACTAGTGGATCCTGCTCACATCTTTAACTCGACAGCCCGAACTTGGCCCACCGACGAAGAGATCGAGTGGCGTGGTGGCCGTTCGCTCCGGTTCTATGATCGGGGCGCCTGCTCCGCGGCGGTGTCCTGGGCGGAGATTGGCCAGTCTTTCGCGGATGGGATGGATGGCGCATTTCGGGATCTACAGGCCGCTGATCCGCCTCCGGAAGGACAACCAGACCCTTTCGGATCCCTCAGGGGACTGACGATTCACTACGGTGGCACATGGAGCCTAACGTTCAACATGGAACAGGAGATGCCGTCGTTCTTTGGCCCGTCAGGGAGTCGGGACTTCTTCACCTTTCAGCGTCCGTATTGGGTAACCCTAGAGCCAGGACTTCCCGATGTTCTCATCGACGTTCGGCTTACGGGCAGGTTCGAAGTTGTCGACTTGCAACTACGGTTTCGCTTGTTGCAGGGTCTGATTGAGAGGCTAACTGGGCCCGGCGGGGAGACCCTTCCTCTCTTCCTGGAAGGCGATGGGGCTGCGGAGATCGAAGCAATCGTGGGACGGCAACTCCTGGAGATCTTGGCGACGCCGGTCCCGAACCGGCTCGCATGCACCCCTGGTCCTCGGAACACTTGCTTCTCTCTCGCATCGGCCATAGAGGCGCTAGCCTCAGCGCCGGCTGGCTCGGCCGGGGAGCACAACTTCTTGTGCAAGAGGTCGGAGGGCACAACCGTGTGCCATTTCGTACCCAATGTGTATCGCGTAAACCATCGCGTTGATGGCGTGGAGGTCGTCCTGTCGGAGACCCACCATCCCGATCCGTTCTTGCCGCTATTGAGCGCCACCGGAGATTTCTGTTCGCGCGATGTTGGGGTCCCCACGCTTCCGATTGCATGCTTGCTCGAACCAATCTTCGAGCGTACTCCTCCCAATCACCTCGGAATACACATTTGCGGCCATTTCTTGATGCCCCCGAGATGACCGTCGTTTCGTCCATGTCCCCCGCCCCCATCGCTCTGAAGAGCAGCCTCTTGACGGTTCAGGTGGCGATGGTGTGCTTGTTTGTTGCATGCGCGGAAGTTCACGATCGACGGGACTCATCATGCCCTGACGCGGGAGTTGAACCGGTCGGCTCCCCATCGGCATGTGAGGTGGACCCTAGCCGGGGTCTCTGCCTTGGTTGCATCTGCTATACGGCCGATACGGGAGGAAGCAGCGGCTACTGCTTGCTACCACTTCCACCGGACTACGACTGCGAAGGAACTTTCCGGCCCGAACTGTGTCTGATCGGCGTCGGATGCGCTCGAGGTGGTCTCTGCGCTGACCTCCGTCCGTTCCCTGACGGCGGCGTCGTCGGCGGATTGTGCGTGCGCGAGAATGTCTGCATGCATGCCAGAAGGGTGGGCTCCCTCCTTCGGTGTTACTATGAGGACGGCTCACCCTACGATACGGGTATCCGGAGGGACGCGGAGTGCCTAGCCGATGAAGCAGGTCTGCTCTGCGGCACTGGTTGCGGCCTGTGCCCAACTGGCACAACCTGCGTGGGTGCTTCCGAGCGCTCAGGCCTAGGACTGTGTGTTCAGTGCGCCTCCGAGGAAGGCGATTTCGGTGTACCAAGCCATTGCGGTGCGGGAGGGTCGTGCGCAAGCAGTGATGCGTGTCTTGGATTCGTCCCTCCTTCCGACGTGACGAGTCCCGACTTCGAGTACCTCTGGCACGTGTGTGTGCCAGCTCGGTTGTGCGAGTTGATTGCCGACCGTCATCCCGAGCGTTTCACGTGTGTCGACGGGTGATGGTCTTAGTCTGCATGGATTGCGGAGGGCGGATACCCACCGGGGCAGGCTGACGTGGAGCCTTAGCTCCACGCGGGCCGCGTGTCTCGGTATGTCCCGACGCGACGAGGACCCCCGGGAGTGGTGTGGCGACAATGGGGAATGACTACAACTTCGCGGGCCTGAACGCCGGAGAGGGCACGATCCGCTCGTGCATCAACGATCCGCACGGTGAGTGCGACCTCCTCGTCCGCGTTCACGAAGCTAGGCCTTCGACTCCGACGGTGCTCGTGAGCCGGAGCGACGACTACGCCAGCCTAGCGAGGTTCGCAGAACGGGCCGGCGTGGTCCGGCCTGCGACTCTGGTCGTCACGCACCCGTGGGGTCGCTACCACTTCGAGCGCCCGCGGGCCGACGCGATCGACCAGGAGCTTGGCTTCGCGCTGCGCTTGATCGAGCCCGTGCTCTTTCGTCCCGACGCACCCGCGACCGACCGCCCCACCCTACCTGTCGTGGCCCTCGGCCCCGAGCCTATGCCCACGTCCCGGATCGTCATCGGGTACCGTGAGCGCGCGGGTTCGAGTGGTGAGGCCGTGGTCGTCGATCGCGCAGTGCGGGCCGTCATCGAGGGCCGGGACGACGTCGAGTGGCGACCGGGACACGACGGCGCCTGCGACGTCTACGTCGATCACCTCGACGCGACCTTCGGCGGCTACAGCCCCGCGGCGATCGAGGCGATGGGCCAGGGTGCGGTCTGTCTCGGCGCGGCGGTCCGGGTCGGCGCGCACGTCGAGGCGCACTGGCCGCGTCCGCCCGTCGTCATCGTGGAGGACGCGGACGCGCTCGTTGGGCGCCTTCGAGCGCTCCTCGATGATCGCGACGCCCTCCAGGCGGCCCGCCTCGCGGCGTGGCGCTGGGCCCGCGATGTCGCGTCCGAAGAACCCTCGGCCCGCCGGCTCGGGGCGTGGCTCGACGAGGCCGTCGTCCGCGCCGCCGAGCGCGACGCGATCGAGCCGGAGCCGCTCTGGGGACCGTGCGAGCGCCCCCAGGTGGCTTGCGCGGTCATTGCGCGAGCTCGCGACGCGCTCGAGCTAGCGTCGCTGCGGGCCGCGCTCCGGAGCGTGGCGCCGATCACCGACGAGTGCGTCGTGATCCTCGACGACAGCTCGGCGCCGGACAGCGACCGGATGCTGGAGGCCCTCGGGGTGCGGGTCGTGCGGCGCGCCTGGACCCGCGACTTCGCGGCGGCGCGGAACGCGGTCCACGAGCACACCGAGGCGCGGTGGCTGCTGTGGATCGACTCGGACGAGGTGCTCGTGGACGCTGGCGATCTGCGCGACGCGATCGCTCGGGCGGAGCGCGGCGGGCACCAGGGCGTGCTCGGTCTGCTGGACACGGTGGGCGACGGCGGCCCCGGCGAGTCGCTCCGCCACATCCGGGTCTACGAGCGCACATGCTGTCGATGGAAGTATGCGGTCCACAACGAGCTCGAGGGACCGCGCTCGGTCGTACCCTCGACGGCCGTCTTCCACGGGAGCTACGTCGGGACCGCGGAGGAGAAGGTGGCCCGCTCGCTGCCCATGCTCTTGGAGCAGGTGGCGTCCCAGCCCGACGAGCCGCGGTGGGCGAGCCTGCTCGCCCAGACCTACCACGTCATGGGCGACACCGGGGAGATGGTCCGCTGGGCCGAGCGATGCATCGCCGCCGCCCCCGACCAACGCGCCTTCATCCACCGCTGGTGCGACCTCGCGCTTGCGCGCTTCACGGAGTCGCCAGGGCAGGGCCTCAGCACGATCCTCGAGGCCGTTCGCCGGCACCCGACGCACCCCGACGCGTGGCACGCGCTCGCGACGATGGCGCTCGCGCGCTGGTACGAGACCGCGGGCCCGGTCGAGAGCGACCTGAGCCCCGTCCGCACCGCGCGTCATCGCGAGCAGCTGCCGGCCGCGGCGCGGTTGCTCGGGCTGCCGCTGTCGTACCGCGTTCGAGAGCCCGCGGACGAGGGAGACCCTCCGCCGGCGGTCGACCAGCGACCTCTGGCTCCCAGGAATCCAACCGAGGTCGAAGCGGCGCGCAGCCGCAGCGATGGGCTGCGCGTCGCCTTCGTCTGCGGCCCAGACACCAAGTTCATCACTGGCATCGAGGACGCGGTCGCCGAGCGGCACGAGGTGCGCCGCCTTCATTTCAACGAGCGCGCCGCGCTCCGCGATGTCGACGCCGCGATGGAGTGGGCCGACGTCGTCTGGTTCGAGTGGTGCGACGAGCTCCTCGTCGAAGCGAGCCGGCGCCTGAACAAGCGCGCGCATGTCCTCTGCCGCCTCCACAGCTACGAGGCGTTCACGGACGCCCCGGCGCGCGTCGACTGGCGCTTCGTCGATCGACTCGTTTTCGTCGCCGACCACCTCCGCCGCCTCTTCGAGGATCGCTTCGAGGCGAGGCCCGCGTCCGTCGTCATCCCGAACGCGGTCGCGACCGACGGGCTCCGCCTCTCGACGACCGGCGACCCCTTCGCGATCGCGTACCTCGGCTCCCTCGACTTCAAGAAGGGGCCCCAGCTCCTGCTCCAGTGCCTCGCCGAGCTCATCCGCCGCGACCCGCGCTACCACCTCCACGTAGCCGGCGTCTTCGGCGATCCCCGTTACGAGCTCTACTTCGACAAGATGATCCCCGCCCTCGGCCTCCAGGGCCACGTCACCCTCCACGGCTGGGTCGACGACGTCGACGCCTGGCTCGACGACAAGAGCTTCATCGTCTCGACGAGTGTCCTCGAATCCTTCGGCGTCGGCATCGCCGAGGCGATGGCCAAGGGCCTGACGCCCGTCATCCACGACTGGGTCGGCGCCGAGGAGATCTGGCCGCGCGAGCACACGTTCCGGACGGTCGCGGAGTTCGCCGACCTCGTGCTGCGGGGGCGTGGTGAGCCAGCAGCGCTCCGCGCGTGGGTGCGCGAGCGATACGACCTCCCCCGCGTGGTCGACCAAGTCGACGCGCTGCTGCGAGAGGTGGCCCTACATGGCCCAGCCGAAAGCATCCCCATCCGCCAACCCTGAGATTGCCCATGCCACCGAAAACGCCGGCTACACATCGCGACGTTACACCTACCCAGAACGGGTTGGCGCGCGCGTATCCCACCGTCCAGATCGAACCGATCTATGCGACCGGAGGATCCACGCTAGACGGAGTCGCTCTGGTACGCCCCGAACTGGCGCCCGACCTGACTCCACTCGGACCATCCGGTCGCAATGAGTGCAGCCCCATCCGGGCGATGTCTCAGTCCCTCGACCGTTGGATCCCTCGAGATGCGGGGCTGTCTTCGCAGGAAGAGCTACACCGCGTCCTCTCGGACATCGTCTACTCTTCACGTCTCGCTCGAATCGCCACGACCGCCAATGACGCGCTCAGCCAGGCCTCCATCCGGCCAACAACTCGCACGCCGCTCTACCAGTACTGGAGCCTCGTGAACCTGATCACCGATGGTGAGTACGAAGCCGCCCTCGATGGCGCTAGACGCTGGTGCAGGAGCAACGCGGACTACTGTCTAGATATCGATGCTCAGCCGGTCCTGCCGGACATCCTCTCTCTTGCTTGCCAGGCGGCTATCCAGCTCGGAGGGTTCGAGGCTGCCGCAGAGATCGCGGTTGAGCGACTGAACGTGGCCAGTCGTGCTGGTGTTGCGAGTGCCGGCGATTGGAGGCTACTCGCCCAACTAGTAGCCAAGTGTGGGGATGAGCAGGGTGCTCTCGATGCTCTCGCTCGCGGCGCCGAAGCGTGGGGCGAAGAACAACTACCAGAACTTTGCAGGCGCGATGCCAAGAGGATACTAGGATCAAAGGCCCCGACGTTCCGCAGTCCATGGGATGTGGCGGCGGCGCTCTCGGCGGCCCTCCGCTCACGTGACCAGGGCGAGCTCACGCAGCTCGCCTCGCGCACGCATTTTCGCGTTGGATACGTCGGTGGGCACGCTGGCTTGTGTGACGCAGACACCATACTGCCGACGCTGGTCGCGGACCTGTGCCAATCCACCGTGACGACCCTACCGCAACTGATTGGATCGGGTGGACGCCGCTACCTGCTCAGTGACGGCTGGCGGGGGGCGACGTTTGTTGGTGGCGTCCAGTTCCTCTTGACCTGGACTGACACCGGATGGGAGTGGGGCGGCTGCTGCCCCATGAACGCAACCCCCTGCTTCATCGCACTCAACGAGTCAATCTTCGGAAGGTCGCCTCGGATTGAGAACCATCCGCTCGAGATCCCGATCAAAGCCCCGTGGCCCCGCGGACTATCCTTCCAAGCCGGTGGGAGCGTGCCCTGGGGTCTTACCCGTGGCTTCCTGATCAGCGACTGGGCCCTGGCCGAGCGCCCGTGCGGGTGGGGCCCCTCGGGCTGGTACTACAATCAGACCCCTCATGAGAACAAGCGACCTCCGAACACATCTGCCGACCAGTTCGCGATCGATTTTGCTCGATGGCGACCCTCACAGGCTGGGTTTCCGGAGAATCTATCGCGAGGGACGCCCGTGTTGGCGGTCAACGATGGCTACATCTACGAGGCAAAGGCAGGGGCGACCGAAGCGGAAGGGGAAATGGCTATTGATGAGGAGAATGTGGTGACACAGCGCCTCACGGAGTACTGGGGGCCACCAACAGCATATCACGCTAGGTACGTGCACATGGAAGGACCATTTCGCCTTAATGTAATGCGGGGCATGTGGGTACAGCAAGGCGCGGTCCTAGGCACGATGGGCGCAACGGGCAACGCTCTTCATCCGCACCTGCACTTTACGATCCAGGACAAGCGACTCGAGAACGAGTGGGACGTAGAGGGCACAATACCTTTTTACTCTAGCATTGGCCGTTCTGTGCGACCAAGTCCGATGGATGGACAGGATCTCAATGATGAGGACGATGGAAAGTGCATCGGCTCAACCAACGATCCGGTTCCACCGGCCGTGGACGCTCCGCGTGCAACCTTCGACGCCAGTGACAACGACCGGACCACCTGGAGCCTCGCGGACTTCTGTGCCTACCGCTCTCGTCAGGGTCCGCCCGAGTTCCGTTCAGAGGTCGAGGCTTGGTGCGTCGCCACGACCGCGGTTCTCACGGCCTCGGGAGGGACAGTCGGCCCTCCCGGTGGACCACCGCGACGGGCCACACCAACCGCAGCGGCTGCAGGTGGTTCGGTAGTCGTACGGGGCGGGCCGCCTCGAATAGCCACGCCGAGGGCCACCGGTGGGAGTGGAAGAGCCCGTGACTGAGCTCGGAAGGTCTACGGTCCAGTCAGCCTCCTCTTGGGCACGATTCTTTGGGTTCGTTGGCCTCGCCGCCATCGGTCTGAGTCCCTTGGGTGGATGCGTCTGCACCCGTGGCATGGCGGGGTACGGGCTCCTCTCGGGCGGCGTTAGCGTTGTCGAGTCGCCCGATGTGATTGACTGGCGAAGACCCCTTCGCTCAGTGGCCTACGTGGCGGCCACTCTGCCCGATGGGACGAGCGAGCCTGGGCAGGAGATGCTCGAGGTGTTCAGCGGGAGCACACCTCTGATGATCGGGCATCGCCTCACAGACGGGGTCGGGTACCGGGACGATGCCGCCTGCCCGCTCACGGTCCTCTACTACGACCTGCGAGATCTCCCGCCCGGCGAATACACCCTCGTCCATCGACAGTCATCGGCGCCCGCGGACTTGCCGCTCCTGGGGCCGACGTTCCCGTGGCGAGACTTCGAGGGCGAGCCAGCCCTGACCACCGCTCTCGTCATCGACGCTCCCGTCTTGGATGGCGGCCCGTAGCGTTGGTGTCATCGGGCTCTCCTCGCCAACATGGTCGTGACGGACCAAGACGGCCACCCTCTCGTCAGGAACCGCTCGCGTGACGCGGCCCTACTCGCAGCGGCCGACGTCGACGTAGCCCATCGCGCGGAGCCGCTCGCAGAGCTCCTCGCTCAGCGGCGCGGTCGGAGGTCGCGCGGTGACGCGGCCGCGGCGGCGGAGCTCGGCGATGTGCCCGCCGAGCCGCGCGGTCAGGGCGCGCTGCGCGATCGGCGAGGTCAGCGCGCGCTGCTCTTCCGGATCGGCGGCGAGGTCGTGGAGGTGCGGCTCGAGCGGCCCGAGCGTCCAGAGCTTGTGATCGCCGATCCGGGCCGACCACTTGAGCTCGTCGCCGCGCTCGGCCGCCCACTGCGAGCAGAACGCCGCCAGGTCCGGGGGCGGCGCGCCGCCGCGCAGCTCGGCGGCGAGGCTTCGCCCGTCCATGCCCTCGGGGGGCGCGACGCGGGCGGCGTCGAAGATGGTGGGGGCGAGATCGGTGAGCGACACGAGCTGCGGGGCGCGGCGCCCGTCGCCCCCTCCGGGCGGGCGCACGAGGAGCGGGACGTGCTGCAACTCCTCTTGCAGGCTGTGGCCGTGGCCGACGGAGCCGTGATCGAGCAGCTCCTCGCCGTGGTCGGCGACGACGACGACGAGCGCGTCCTCGAGCCAGCCGTCCTCGCGGAGGCCGTCGAGGAGCCGGCCGAGCTCGCGATCCAGGCCGGTGACCTCGCCGTCGTAGAGCGCCTCGAGCCGGCGGCGGTCGCGCTCCTCGAGCACGAGCTCGCCTCGACGGACGGCCTCGAGCATGGCGCCCGTGACCGCCGCGCCGAGCGGGCCGGCGTAGGGCTCGGGGTCGTAGCGGGCGAGGTCGGACGGCGCGGGCTCGTAGGGGACGTGCGGGTCGACGCAGTGCGCGTAGACGAAGGTCGGCCGGCCTCGGTGCGCGCGGATCCACGCCCGGGCTCGGGCGAAGACGTCGCCGGCGCGGTTGCGCGGCGCGTCGTCGATCGAGCTCTCGAACCGGTCGAAGCCACGCGCGAAGCCGAGCTCCTCCGAGATGAAGCCGTTGGCGACGAACGCGCCCGTGCTCCAGCCGGCCTCGCGCAGCCCCTCGGCGAGGGTCGGGACGGTCGCGGGGAGCGGGTCGTCGCGGCCGACCGCGCCGTGACGCGCGGGCGCGCGGCCCGTGAGGAGCGACGCGCAGGCCGGCTTGGTCCAGTTCGCCGGGGTCACGCAGCGCTCGAAGACGACGCCCTCGCGCGCGAGGCGATCGAAGGCCGGCGCGTGGACGCGCGTGTCGGGGGCGTAGGCGCGGAGGCGGTCGGCGCGAAGCGTGTCGCACAGGACGACGAGCACGCGCTCGACGCGCGGCAGGCGCGCGGGCTTGGGGGCGGGGGCGGAGCTCAGCCGAGGGCGCGAGAGCCGCGCGCGGGCGCCGGCGCCGCTCACCTCGACGGTCACCCGGCTGAGGCCGTCGGGCGCGAGGCGCGCGCGGAGCGTGCCCGCGGAGCCGAGCTCGAGGGAGGCGCGCCGCGCGGCCTCACCGGTGCGCGCCGGGGTCTGCCAGACGCGCAGGGCGCCGGGCGCCCCCGCGGCCTCGACGTCGGCCTCGAGCCAGGTCGGTCGGTCGACGTCGAGGTGGAACGAGAGCCGGGTCGGCGCGCGCAGGCTCCACGACGCTCCGTCGACGAGGAGCTCCTCGAGCCGCGGCGGATCGTCGTCGGCGCCCGGCCGCGCGAGGTGCAGGTGGCTCACCGCGAACGCGGGCTCGCCCGGCGCGCCGCCGTGACGGATCGAGACGACGAGCGGCCCCGCGGGCTGGTCGGGGAGGGTCGCGCGCAGGGTGGTCCAGCCGGCGCCGAGGGTGTGCTCGCCCACGAGGGTGTCGCCGACGTAGATCGCCATCACGCGCTCGGCCGCCGCGCGGACGCCGAGCCGCAGCTCGCGAGGCCCGCCCGGGTGCTCGAGGAAGATCAGCGCGGGGCTCTGGTCGATCATCGTCGCGCGGCGCCCGTCGACCGCCCTGTCGTCGCCCCACCCGGAGCGCCAGCCGCCGAGCACGTGGCGGTCCTTGGCGGCGGAGCCCAGCTCCACGAAAGGGCCGTCGTGGTCGAGGTCGGCGAGCGCGATCGCGTCGAGCAGGCCGCGCTCGTCCGGCGCGACCTCGACGCGGCGGGGCGGCGCCGAGCCGCAGCCGGCGAGGAGGCCGACCGCGGGCGCGGCGACCGACGCGCGGAGCAGCGCTCGGCGCGACAGGCGATCAGCCGCGCTCATGGGGCAGGACGACCGGCTCCGGCGCGCCGCGCCACCCGACGCTCCGGCCGCGGAGCCGGGTCACGATCACGCTCGCGAACACCACCCACAGGAAGAACGGCCACACCAGCCGCTGCACCGGCGCGAGGAGCCGCTCCTTGCCGTGCTCGCCGTCGAGCGCGTGACCGAGGAGGCAGTGCGCGATCTCGAAGCCCTGCGCGCCCACGGCGATGAGCAGGAGGATCGGCGCCGAGTAGTGCGTGAGCGCGTGCGGCAAGAACACGAGCCAGAGCGGCGTCAGCAGGAACACCACCAGGTTGATGAACCACCAGTTCGGCAGCGCGATCCAGCGCATCGCGTTGGGCCCCTGGGTCAGGCCGGCGCGGTGCTTGTACGCGGTCTGGAGGTTCCCCCACAGCCACCGGCGGCGCTGCTTCATCAGCGCCCGGAGCGTGGCCGGGGCGCGCGTCCAGGTGACCGCGTCCGGCCGGTACACCACCCCGTGGCCCGCGCGCTGGAGCGTGATGGTCAGGTCCGAGTCCTCGGTGAGCGTCTCGGTCGGGAAGCCTCCCACGCCGAGCACGGCGTCGCGCCGCCAGCCGGCCGTGGCCCCCGCGACGACGGTGACGCCGTTCACCAGCGCGAGCGCGCGCTGGTCGACCCCGAGCTCGGCGACGTACTCGAGCGACTGGAAGGCGCCGAGGATCCCCGACCGCGCGTCGACCTTCACGTTGACGGCGACCGCGCTGACCGACGGCCGCTCGAGCTCGGCGACGATCCGCGTGAAGCAGCTCGGCTCGGGGGCCGTGTCGGCGTCGACGGTGATCACGAGGTCGGTCCGAGCCTCGCGCAGCGCGTGGTTCAGCGAGGCCGCCTTGCCGCGGTTCACGCGGTGCCGGAGCACCCGCACGCGCTCGTCGGTCGCGGCGATCTGCGCGGCGATCGCGCCGGTCCGGTCGGTCGAGCCGTCGTCGACGAGGATCACGTCGAGGTGCGGGTAGTCGGTCGCGAGCACCGCCTCGAGCGTCCGGCCGACCGCGCGCTCCTCGTCCTTGGCCGGCACGATGACGGTGATCTTCGGCCAGCCCTCGCGGGGGCCCGCCGGCGTCGCCGCGGGCGGCGCGCGCCGCGATCGCCAGCGCTCGAGCAGCGCCCCCACCATCAACGCGGCCCAGCGCGACAGCAGCGCGGACACGACGATCGCGAGGGCGATGTCCTCAGGGTGGATCATCGGTGCTGCGCGCCAACTATCGCACGCGCAGGCCTCCGACGGGCGAGCCCGGCCACAAATGCAACCGGGGTGTCATCGGACCCCTGAGGGGACCTCA
>JACKEC010000034.1 GCA_020633195.1 Sandaracinaceae bacterium
GCGCCACTACCTCGCGGACGCGGAGAGCGTCCCCGCCGTCCTCGTCGGGGTGATCGACCGCGAGCTCCCCGGCGTGATGAGCCTGGGCGAGTGGTCGCACCCGACGCAGGGCGCGCCGCCCGCCGAGTACCTGCACTTCATCACCCGCGGGATGCAGAAGGCGCCCGAGCAGCGGTGGGGCAGCGCCACCGAGATGATCCAGGAGCTGCAGGGCGCGCTCGACGGGAACATCCGCGTGCAGTGCCCGATGACCTTCACGAAGCGGCTCACCCGCGAGTCGGGCAAGCTCGTCGACCGCTACCCGCGCGCCTCGGTGTTCGGCTTCCTCGCGACGGCGATCGTCGTCCTGTTCGGGCTGACCGCCTCGATCGTCGCGCTCGTGACCTGACGCTCGTTGCGCGGCCGACGCCCGGGCGTAGGTGCCCGAGGTGCTCCTCATGAGGCCAGCGCGCTTCGTCTTCAGTTGTGCCCGCGAGGTCCTCCGCGGGGGCCGCCTCTATTGGTCCTGGATGGGCGCGCTCGGCCTCGTGATCCTCTGGGGCGGGCTCGCCTACGTCGATCAGCTGGGCACGGGGCTCGAGCGCACCGGGATGAGCGACCAGGTCCCGTGGGGCGTCTACATCGCCAACTTCGGCTTCCTCGACGGCATCGCCGCCTCCGCCGCGCTGCTGATGATCGCGGCCTACGTGTTCGGGCGGCAGTACGCGCGCAAGGTCGCGATGCTCGGGTCGGGGATCGCGGTCGCCGCCTCCGTCGCGTGCGGCCTCTTCGTGTTCGTCGATCTCGGGCGCCCGGAGCGCGCCTGGCACCTCGTCCCGATGCTCGGCTCGCTGAACTGGCCGGTGTCGATGCTCGCGTGGGACGTACTGGCCCTCAACGGCTACCTCGTCGTCCACCTGACGATCTCGATCTACGTGATCTACACGCTGTGGCGGGGGAAGCGGCCGAGCTCGCGGGTCTTCTACCCCGGGATCTTCGTCGCCATCTTCTGGGCGATCGCCATCCAGTGCATCATCGCGTTCCTCTTCTCGGCGAACGTGGGCCGCGGCTACTGGCACACCGCCCTGCTCGGGCCGCGCTTCCTCGCGGCGAGCTTCGCCGCCGGCTCGGCGCTGATGATCCTCGCGTTCCGCTGGATCGACCGCCTGACGTCGTTCGAGGTCGACCCCCAGCTGATCCGCTACCTCGGCCTGATCACGGCCGTGACCATGCAGATCAACTTGTTTCTCCTGGGCAACGAGCTGTTCGTCTCGTTCTACCACCCGACCTCGCACAGCGCGGCGATGCACTACCTCTTCCTCGGTCACGAGGGCCTGCACGGGCTCGTGCCGTGGATCTACACGTCGCTCGCGCTGCAGGCCGCGTCGTGCGTGATCTTGATGATCCACCCGCTGCGCAGCTCGATCGGGTTCCTGACGGTCGCGTGCGTGATGGCCGTCGTCGGCATCTGGATCGACAAGGGGATGGGGCTCATCACGCCGGGCTTCGTGCCGACGCCGCTCGGCGAGTACCTCGAGTACACGCCCACCTGGACGGAGGTGCGGGTGAGCCTCGCGGTCTGGGCCGCCGGGCTGCTCGTGTTCACGATCCTCGCGAAGGCGTCGATCCCGATCGAGTCGGGGAAGCTGCGCGATCCGGGGGCGCCGGCGCCGGAGCCCGAGGCGAGCGCGCCGACCGTCACCGCGTGAAGCGGTCGACCGCGCGGTACTCGGCCGGGCGATCGCCGAGGTGGTGCGCGAGCCAGCGTCGTCGCTCCGCGCGAGCGACCCGATCGGCGACCTCGTCGAGCCTGGGGACGCGCCGCCGCAGGGTCTCGGCGCCGAAGACGAACGGGAACGCGACGAGCGGCGCCAGGGTCCAGGGGCCCACCGGCGGCAGCTCGAATTCCTCGTAGAGGGGCGCGGGCAGGAAGAAGCGGATCATGCCGCGGTGCAGGCCGTCCTCGAGCCGATCCCGCAGCGACGCGTCCTCCTCCGGGCGGAACGCGTCGAGGAACGACTGGCAGAGCTGCCGTCCGTCGGCGCCCGCGGTGCCCGCGCCCTTCACGAAGGTGACGAACGCGAGCTGGAGCGCCTCGGTGATCGTCGCGGGGTAGAAGCGCGGCCGGACCCCCATCAGGTGCCCGACGTACCGCCAGAAGTGCATCGTCGCCTCGATGTCCTCGCGGGACGGCCGGTAGCCCATCGCCATGAGGCCGAGGCCCGGCGCGACGCTGCCGCCCATGAGCGTCAACAGCGCGTCGGCCTGCGAGATGGGCACGCCCCACGCGTCGAGGTCCCACTCGGGGTGGTCCTTGAGGCGCTGGCGCACGAACACGTGCATGACCCGGACGCGGAGCGCGCTCGCCCGACCCGCGCCGCCGTGCCGCAGGCCGCCGGGCTCCGAGACCGCGATCCAGAACGCGGCCGTCTCGAGGAACCGGCGCTTGGTGGACGCGCCGGCGTAGGCCCCGGTCAGGGCGAGCGGCTTGGCGACCGAGCTCTCCTTGTAAGCCGCCAGGGTGATCGCGCCCGCGAAGCGGAACACCGAGGTGCCCCAGCGGCGGAAGACGCGCCCGCCATGATCGACCTTCGCCCAGTCGACCCAGTCCGGGTCGCGCTCGATGTCGGCGAAGAGCGCGCGCAACGAGGCGGGCGGGTCCTCGATGGTGTCGAGCCCGCCCTCGAGCGCCTGCTCGAGGAGGCGACGCCCCTCGTCTCGGCCGAGGCCGAGGTAGCACTCGTCGACGAACGCCTCCGCGAGCGGATCGGCGTCGTAGTACATCGACGCGAACGTGCGGATGGTCTCCTCGGGCAGCGCCGCGTCGACCCCGAAGAGCGCGCGACAGGCCGACCGGATGCGCCTCGGGAG
Source organism: Sandaracinaceae bacterium (assembly GCA_020633195.1). Lineage (GTDB taxonomy): Bacteria > Myxococcota_A > Polyangia > Polyangiales > Sandaracinaceae > JACKEC01. The sequence goes on from JACKEC010000034.1 coordinate 2,851, forward strand.
CGGCGCGTCGACCTGATCGAAGTAGCGGAATTCCGAGGGGCTGCGCGCGTCGCTCATCGCGCGCGCAGCATCGCACGCGAGGCCCTCAGATGCAGCTGTCGGCCACGCAGTAGGTCATGTGGTCGCAGCTCGCGGCGATGGTGCCGGTCGCCTCGACGCGGAGGCGCACGGAGCGCTGGATGATCGGGAAGCAGCCCGCCCCGAGGTAGCCGGCGATGACGTCGAAGTCGTCGCCCGCGCGCGCCACCGCGGTCACGTCGTAGCCCGACTCCGGGGGGCCCGACGGAGGCCGCGTGGCGAGCACGATGAGCGCCGCCTCGGTCAGCGTGTCGATCGTGCCGAGCACCTCCAGCATCGTCGCCGCGTCTTCGACGACGAAGACCTCGTCACCGCGGGTGACCACCAGGTCGGCGGGGCAGATGTTGGGCAGCGCGCAGGCGTTCACGAACCCCCTGGGCCAGCGGGGCGCGGGCAGCGCCTCGAGCGCGGCCATGCAGGCCGCCGCGTCGGTCGCGGTGGCGCACGGGGTGCCCATGCTCGACCGGATGCTCCCCTCGAGGCGGAGCCCGATCGAGTCCACCCCCTCGGCGGGGCTCACGTCGGCGAGGTCCATGGTGTAGGGCGAGCTGCTCGTCGCGTCCGGCGGGCCGTCGAGCTCGCAGGCGAGCTCCGGGGTCGGGCAGGGGGGCGGGCCCGCGTCGGCGACGAGGCTGGCGTCCGGGTCGCCGGGAGGCGGACCCGAGTCGATGGTCGACGCGGGCGCCGCGGCGTCACAGCCAGAGAGGACGAGGAGGAGACCGAAGAAGATGTTTCGCATGAGTGTCCCGCCCCTGAGCAACAGGGATGCCAGCCCCGAATGCCCGCGGCTCCGGCGCGCGCGCGACCCAGTCTGGCTCACGTCACAGGAGGGCGTGACAGGGACGGGTCAGGGTTTCCCACTACGCAAGGCAGCTTGCGCCGCCGCGAGGCGGGCGACGGGGATCCGGAACGGCGAGCAGCTCACGTAGTCGAGCCCGATCTCGTGGAAGAAGTCGATCGAGCGCGGGTCGCCGCCGTGCTCGCCGCAGATCCCGAGGTGCAGGTCCGGCCGGGCCCCGCGGCCGCGCTCGACGGCGAGGCGCACGAGCTGCCCGACCCCGCCGACGTCGATCGACTGGAAGGGATCGTCGGGCAAGATCCCGTGCTCGACGTAGTAGGGCATGAAGCTCGCCACGTCGTCGCGGCTGAAGCCCATCGTGAGCTGCGTGAGGTCGTTGGTGCCGAAGGAGAAGAACTCGGCGTGCTCGGTGAGCGCGTCGGCGATCAGCGCGGCGCGCGGCACCTCGATCATCGTGCCGATGGCGAAGGGGACGGTGGCGCCGCGCTCCTCGAAGACCTGCTCGGCGACGCGCACGAGGATCGCCTTCTGGTCGCGCAGCTCGGACCCCTGGCCGACGAGCGGGACCATGATCTCCGGGTGGACGTCGACCCCGTCGGCGGCCACGGTGCAGGCCGCCTCGAAGATCGCGCGGGCCTGCATCTCGGTGATCTCGGGGTGCGTGATCCCGAGCCGGCAGCCGCGGTGACCGAGCATGGGGTTGGTCTCCTCGAGCGCGAGGACCCGCTGGTGCACGCGCTCGGGGCGGATCCCCATCGAGGTGGCGAGCCGCGCCTGCGTCTCCGGATCCTCGGGGAGGAACTCGTGCAGCGGCGGATCGAGGAGCCGGATGGTCACCGGCAGCCCGTCCATCGCGCGGAAGATCCCTTCGAAGTCGCTGCGCTGGTACGGCAGCAGCTCGGCGAGCGCGGCGCGGCGCCCCTCGACGTCCTTCGCGAGGATCATGCGCCGCATCGACGCGATGCGGTCGTCCTCGAAGAACATGTGCTCGGTCCGCACGAGGCCGATGCCCTGGGCGCCGAGCTCGCGCGCGGCCGCCGCGTCCTTGGGCGTGTCGGCGTTGGCGCGGACCTGCAGCGTCTTGAGCTCGTCGACCCACGCCATGAACGCCTCGAGGCGGCCCGAGACGACCGCCTCGGCGAGCAGCTCCTTGCCGTTGACGACCTCGCCGGTGGTCCCGTTGAGGCTGATCCAGTCCCCCTCGCGGAGCGTCACGTCGCCGGCGCGCATCGTCTTGGCGCGCGCGTCGATCACGAGCTCGCCGCAGCCGGCGACGCAGGGCTTGCCCCAGCCGCGCGCGACGACCGCGGCGTGGCTCGTCATCCCGCCGCGGGTGGTCAGCACGCCCTCGGCGGCGTGCATCCCGGCGACGTCCTCGGGGCTCGTCTCGGTGCGCGCGAGGATCACCGCCTCCTTGCGCTCGCGCCACGCCACCGCGTCCTCGGCGGTGAACACGAGCCGGCCCACGGAGGCGCCGGGCGACGCGGCGAGGCCCTTCGCGAGCACGCGCTCCTCGCGCCTGTAGATCCCCTCGTCGGCGAAGCGGGGGTGAAGGAGCTGGTCGACGTGCGCGGGCTCGACGAGGCGGAGCACCGCGTCCTCGCGCGTCACGAGGCCCTCCTGCACGAGGTCGACGGCGATGCGGACGGCGGCCGCGCCGGTGCGCTTGCCGGTGCGCGTCTGGAGGAGGAACAGGCGCCCCTCCTCCACCGTGAACTCCACGTCCTGCACGTTCGCGAAGTGGCGCTCGAGCTGCTCGGCGAGCGCGGTCAGCTCGGCGTGCGTCGCGGGCATCTCGGCGGCGAGCTCGGCGATCGGCTTGGGGGTGCGCACGCCCGCGACGACGTCCTCTCCCTGCGCGTCGACGAGGTACTCGCCGTAGAGCTCGCGCTCCCCCGTGGCCGGGTTGCGGGTGAACAGCACGCCCGTCGCCGACGTGGGCCCGGTGTTGCCGTAGACCATCGCCTGCACGTTGACCGCGGTGCCCACCAGCCCGCGGATCTGCTGCACCTCGCGGTACTTCTTGGCCCGCGGCGCGTTCCACGACCCGAACACCGCGAGCACCGCGCGCTCGAGCTGCTCGCGCGGGTCGACGGGGAACGCCTGGCCGTGCGCCTCGTAGATGGCGAGGTAGCGGTCGGCGAGCTCGCGCAGCGCCTCCTCGTCGAGCTCCTGATCGGACGCGGCGCCGCGCTCCTCCTTGAGCCCGTGGATCGCCTCTTCGAACGCCTCGTGGGGCAGGCCGAGCACGACGTCGCCGAACATGTGGAGGAAGCGCCGGTACGCGTCCCACGCGAAGCGCGGCTTGCCCGAGCGCGCGGCGAGGCCGTTCACCACCTGCCGGTTCATGCCGAGGTTGAGGACCGTGTCCATCATCCCCGGCATCGAGATCGCGGCGCCCGAGCGCACCGAGACGAGCAGCGGCCGCGACGGATCGCCGAAGCCGAGGTCGAGCTCCTGCTCGACGGCGGCGAGCGCCTCGTCGATCTCGGGCCAGAGCCAGTCGGGCAGCGCGTCGGCGGCCCCCACCGCGGCGCAGACCTCGGTCGTGATGGTGAAGCCCGGCGGGACGGGCAGGCCGGCCCCCGCCATCTCGGCGAGGTTGGCGCCCTTGCCGCCGAGCAGCGCTTTCATGGTGGTCGCGCCGTCGGCGTGACCGGATCCGAAACGGTAGACGTGCTTGCTCATCGAGGGCCTCCGCGCGTGCGTCGACGATCTACTCGCCCCACGCGCGACCGCCAGGCGACGAGGGCCAGGCGACGAGGGTCAGGGGTTCGGCAGGACGAGAGCGTGGCAGGGCGCGCAGGTCCGCTCGACCGACGAGGGCTGCGCCTCGGCGACGTCGAAGCCCGCGGTGCGCCAGCGGTGGCTGCCGAGATCGCCGAGCCAGCGCTGCACCGTGGGCGCGCCGACGGGGCGGTTGTCGAGCAGGCCCGCGACCCGCGCGCCGCCCGTGGCGGTCGGCGGCATGTGGCAGAAGGTGCAGCGCAGCTCCGAGTCCTCGAGGCCGTCGTGCGCCGCCGCGGCGGTGCGGGCGTCCACGTGGTCGCGGGGCATCAGCAGATCGGTGTGGCACCCCGTACAGAGCACGTCCTCTTGCGCCGGCGCGGCGAGGTCGTGGTCCTCCGCGCCGCCGTGCGCGCGGTGACAGTCGGAGCACGTCACGAGGATCGATCCGTTGCGGTACATGGTCGACTGCACGTGATCCACGTACTGGGTGCGGTGCTGCGCCGCGTCGCCGGACGCGAACCGATCGCCGGGCCCGATCTCGGGCGCCGATCGAGCCGCGAGCAGCGCCTCGCGCCGCACGCCCGCGAGCACGATCGTCCCGTCGGCGGTCCAGGCGGGCTCCCCTCGCGCGTGGCAGCGCCCGCACACCGTGGTGGCCCGGCCGGGCGTCAACAGCGCCGGCTGGACGATGGCGACGCCGCGCCCGCGCGCGTCGAGGTGGTCGGAGCCCGGGCCGTGGCAGCCCTCGCAGCCGACGTTGAGCTGCTCGAGGCGCCCGTCCCCGTCGTAGTCGAGCTCGCCCCAGGGCGACGCGAGGCCGGACGCGTGGAACCCGTTGGTCGCGTCCCCGGCGAGCTCGGCGCCCGTGAAGTGGCAGCCCGCGCAGGCGCGATCGAACGACTCGGTCGGCGTGGGCTCGCGCAGGGTGCCCGCGACGTGGTCGTACCAGCTCGTCGAGCCGACGTCGCGCCACGGCCGAGCGAGCACGTCGATGGCGCCCACGGTCCCCGTCGGCGCGTACTGGATCGGCAGGACGTGACGCTCGGTCCCGTTGGGGCGAGCGAGGGGGACGACGACCTGCTGGCGCCCGAGCGCGCCGCCGTAGGTGAGCTCCACCGGGTAGCGCGTCTCGCCGACGCCGCGGCGGTTTCGAAGCGTCACCGCGTAACCCGTGGGGCCGGACTCGAGCGCCGCCTCGAAGCTCACGCTGCCGTCGCCGGGATCGGTCTCGGAGACCTGGCACACGGGATCGCGCGAGGGGTCGCAGCCGTGGAAGTAGAGGGTCACTCCCGCGTCGAAGCGCTCGAGCATCGCGTCGAAGCGCGGCCATCGAGACGCGTCCTGCAAGTAGCCGTCTTGCCCGGGGACGCGGAGGCCGACGAGGTGCGCCGTCGCCAGCGCCGAGTGCGTGCCATGGCAGCCGAGGCAAGCGTCGGTGCCCACGTAGCGCGCGGTCGCGCTCGGCGCGGTGCTGACCTCGAGGTCGAGGCGCGTCCCCACGAGCGGCGCGGTGGGCTGCGCGAAGCGCGCGTGCGCTCCACCCGGGAGCCGCGTGGTGTCACCCGCGGCAGGCGCCGCCACGACGAAGAACGAGCCATCGGACAGCGTCGTGAAGCGATAGACGCCGGCCGCGTCGATCGTCGCCGATTCGAACGCGTCGCTGCCGTCGAGGAGATCCTCGATCGGCTCGTCGACCGCCGAGCTCGCGGCCGTGGCCGGCGCCGCGGTCGCGTCGATCGCGGTGGTCGCCAGCGCGGTGACCGCCGTCGCCGGGATCAGCACGACGCGCCCCCCGACCAAGGGCTGACCGGCGGTGTCGAGGACCTGCCCGACCAGCCCGGTCGGCTCGAGCGGGATCGGGGCGTCGTCGACGCCCGCGTCGGCCAGCGGCCCGGGAGGTCCGGGAGGGCCGGGGGGGCCGGCCTCGCCCGGTCCGCCCGGATCGCCCGGAGGTCCGACGGGCCCCTCGCAGGCCAACGCGAGCGCGGCGAGCAGAGAGAACAACGGCGAGATGCCGCGGCCGGTGGGGCGTCGCGGCATCTCGCTCGGTTGGTTGGGGTTGCCCATCGTCCGGTGACTCCGTCGCGGAGAGTGCTTCCCCCGCGTGCAGTCGTCTACGGCATGCGGATGTCGTACTCGGGCCGGGCGTGCGCCTCGTCGATCCCGAACGCGGAGCCGGCGGCGTGACAGGTCGCGCAGCCCTCCGCGCCCATGGCGCTGGTCATCGTCTCCGCGTGCGCGACGGCCGACGACGAGTCGTGGCAGCCGGTGCAAGCGTTGGTGGTGGGCGGGGTGTAGCGGGTCTCCACGACCGCGCGCGCGCTGTCGATCACCCGCGTCGTCGCGGACTGGTTGGTGGCCGGGAGCGGCAGCGAGTAGGAGCCCTCGTTGACGTGGCACATCGTGCACTCGCGGCGGTCGGCCGGGAAGCGCAGCTCGTCGAACTCGAAGTACGGGTTGGCCCCGTTCTCACCGGTGTGGAGTCGGTGAACCAGGTAGGCGAAGTTCACCGGGGACGCGACCGCCGTGTCGCCCGCCGCGGGGAGCGTCATGCGGCTCGACGTGTCGAGCGTCGGGTTGTGGCAGAAGACGCAGTAGTTCGGGTCGTTGCGGGTCCCGCCGTGGAACGACAGGTCCTCGTGGCACTGGTTGCAGTTGTTGACCTCGACGACCCGGCGCCGCGGGACCGCGGTCGAGTCGGTGATGGCCACGAAGCTGACCGCGTTGGCCACCGTGTAGCGCTGGCCCGCGCCGTTGATGGCGCGGCCTTCGAAGCCCACCGCCCAGGTGCCCGTCGCCGTGATGCTGTTGGCGGTCGCGATCTCGCCGACGCTCAGGGGCAGCGTGTAGCGGAACTGACCCGCGCCGGACCGCGCCGCGAGCGTGCCCGTCGTGCGGGTGTCGAAGCTCTGGTTGAAGGCGTAGTCGGTCGTCGGTCCGGCGACCTGCACGCGCAGCCGGTCGATGGGCGTGGCGATGACGTCGTAGGGCGCGCCGTTGACCATGATGGTGAAGTCGACCGTCGGGAGACCCGTCGTCGGGAAGCTGAGCGCGTCGATCGTGACCTGCACGTCGAGGGCGTCGGGCTGCTCGTAGATGTTGAAGTGGTTGTCGGCGATGGGCGACAGGCCGCCGGTCGCCTCGTGGCAGACGGTGCAGCGGTCGTCGTCGGGGCGGTCACCGCCGGGGTGCAGGCGCTGCCACGCCGAGGGCGGGGTGCCCGGCTCGAACCAGATGTCGTCGTGGCAGGAGCCACACGACGCGCGGGTCGGGACGGTGAGGTAGTTGCCGCCGTCCGGGCCCTGGTGGCAGGTCTCACAGCTGCGGATGTCGCGCGGGTACACGACCGTCGAGTAGTCGTGCACCGCGCCGCGGTAGCCGACGATGTCCCACGGCTCACCGCCGACGACGCTCGGCAGCGACGAGCCGCGGTGGATGCGGTGGATCATGGCCTCGAAGTCGATCGAGTTGCCCGTCTCCGGGTCGACCTGGTCGCGGCCGTGGCAGGTCACGCAGAGGTCGACGCTCTCGCGGCTCCCGCCGTGCGCCGAGAGCGGGTTGTGGCACTGGTTGCACGCGTCGTTGGTGACGATGTCGCGCGTCAGCGCCACCGCCATCCCGTCGGGCCGGAACGTCGGGGTCTCGTTCGCGACGTAGCGCACGTCCTGGTAGGTCCGCGTGGCGTAGATGCCGATGCGGTGGGTCTCGGTCCCGACGTACCCGTCGGGCAGCGTCGCGCCGAACACGTAGCGGTAGGTGCCCTCGGTCACGTCGATCGCCGTCCAGGTCCCGCCGGAGTCGGTCGTGGCCTGGTCGACGGTGGTCGAGCCGTCCGCGCTCGTCACGGAGCGCGTGATGTAGCTGATGTACCCGAGCGTCGGTGAGCCGGCGACCGGGGTGGGGATGTGGGCGATCGTGAAGCTGGCCGAGACGGCCCCTTCGGTGAGCGCGCCCTCGCGATCGAGCGGCGTGCCCGCCTGGTCGGTGAGCTTGAGCTCGACGAAGGGGTGACGGTCCGCGTCCACCCCTTGCGAGGTGACCTCGACGAGGACGCCGGGGCCGGTCGCCCACGGGAGCGTGCCACCGCCCGTGCCGTCCACCCCGTCTCGCACGGTGACGGTGGTGCCGTCGTCGCACGTGATGACCCGCGCGCCCATGCCGTCGTCGGCCACGGAGCAGCTGGTGCCATCCATACCATTCATCCCGTTCATGCCGTCCGCGCCGTTGTTCACGGTGGCGGAGGTGCCGTCCTCGCACGTGATGGTGGCGGTGCCATCACCATTGTCGGCGACGGCGCAGCTCGAGCCGTTGGAACAGCCCGTGGCCGCGACGATCAATGAAAGAACCAGCGTTGCGCTTCTGTACCGGGTCATGCCGGGCACCTACGCACGCGCCACCCCTTGGGTAGGGACCCGCGATTTTTTTATGGCCCGAACGGGTGACAGCTCTGGCATCGCGGCGCGTCGGGGAAGTGTCGGACCCGATCCTGGTGGCAGCCGGTGCAGAGGACGCGATCGATGTCGGAGGGGCCGTGGGTGGCGTGGCAGGTCGTGCAGGCGGCCCGGCCGTGCGCGCGGTGCGCCAATCGCTGGGGCATCTCCTGGTGGCAGCCCTGGCAGGTGGGCAGCGGCGGCCCCGGGTTCTCATGGCAATTCTCACAGCGGGCGTGGGTGCCGCGCGACGCGGCCGAGCCCCTCGCCTCCTCGGTGTGACAGGTCGCACAACGATCCCACCAGCTCGCGGGGGGCGCCTGCGCGTGGGGCGCGTGGCACCCGGTGCAGCTCGCGTGGCCTCCCGTGTGGTCGCGCGCCGACTGCTCGAGGTGGCAGGTCGCGCACGCCACCGTCGACGCCTCGTCGTGGGTCGCATGGCAGGCCGCGCACTCGCCGTCGTGAGGCCCGTTCGTCGGCCAGCGCGCCGCCCGCGCGACGACCTGCGCGTGGCAGCCGCGACAGTTGCTGGTCGCGGCGGCGGCGGGCTGGTGAGGCGTGTGGCAGCCCTCGCAGCGCTGGTGGCCGCCGACCTCGGGGTGCACCGCCTCGTGGCACGTCTCGCAGCGCGCGGCCCGCGCCCCGGGCGCGCCGTGCGGCTCGTGGCACCCCTCGCAGGCGCCGCGGTGCGAGGCGCCCTCGGCGACCGCCGCCGCGTGGCACGAGGCGCAGCGCGCGAGGGCCAAGGCGCCGGCGCCGAATCGATGCGGCTGATGGCAGCCGTCGCAGCGATGCTGCGCGGGGACGCCGGCGACCCGGGTCGAGACGAGCGCGGCCACGGCCTGATGGCAGTTGGCGCACGAGGTGGCCGCGCCCTGGCGGGGCGGGCCGTGCGGCTCGTGGCACGTGGTGCACCGTCGGTGCGAGGTGCGGCTCGCCGCGGCCTCCCCGTGGGCGTCCTGATGGCAGGCCCCACACGCCGAGGCCGAGTCGGGGCGGCCCCCGTGCGCGTCGTGGCACGACAGGCAGTTGGTGTGCGCGCCGGGGAGGCCCGAGCCGTGCTGGACCCCCTCGTGACAGGTCCGGCAGACGGCGCCCGTCGGCTTGGGCGCGTGCGGCTCGTGACAGGAGCTCGTGCACCCCTCGTGGATCGGCGAGACGTGATCCTCGTGACAGCTCAGGCAGCGCGTCTCCGTCGCGACCCAGGTGTGCGGCTCGTGGCAGCTCCCGCACTGACCGTCGTGGGCGACCTCGCTCGCCTCCGCGCGCAGCGCCTCGGGCACGCCGTCGGGCATCGTCTGCCACGCGCCGTCGCTCGTCGGCAGCAAGTGACATTGCAGGCAGTCCACGGCCGGCTGATCGCGAGGCGCGTGCGGCGTGTGGCACCCCTGGCAGTCCTGGTGCCCCTCCGTCGCGTGCTCCACCTGGGCCTCGATGTCGCCGCGGTGGCAGCGGCTGCACACCACCTCGGGCTGCTCCTCCTGGTGCGGATCGTGGCAGCGCCGGCAGTCCATCTCGCCGTGGATGCGCTCGGGGTCGAGGCCGCGGGTGAGCCCGGCCGAGAGCGCGGGGGTCGGCACCTCGAGCTCGCCGCCGAACGAGTGGCAGGTCGTGCACGGGGTCTCCGCCGTGACGCCGTGGCGATCCGCCCGCTCGTGACAGCTCGTGCACTCGACCGGGCCCTCCTCGGCGTGCTCACCCTCGTGGCAGGTCGCGCACTGAGCGCCGCCGTGGCCGTCGTGCGGCACCGAGGGCGCCACGTGGCAGCTCGTACAGGTCCCCGCGGCGACCGCGCCGTGCTCGGGCGTCCGGGTGCCGAGGAGCCACGACGCGGTGAGCTGCTCGGCGAGCTCCGGCGCGTCCCCGTGGCAGTCGGTGCAGGCGTTGGCCTCGTGCCGCGCCGCGTGCTCGGGCATCTCGTGACACGACGTGCACAGCTCCCCGCTGCGGGCCGCCGCGTGCGACTCCTCGCGCGCGGCCGGCAGGCCGAGCCACACCGCGACGCCGACCGCCGTGACCGCGACGGCGATGAACCCGAGCGTGATCTTCGTGCGCCGGGTCATCGGCGCCTCCAGATCGAGACGGCCCACCCGAAGAGGCCGAGCGCGGTCAGCAAGACGAGCGCGGTGAGCACGATCGAGACGACGGGCGGCGCGGGCCGAGGCCGCGTTCGCAGCGTCGTGGCGGCGGGCTCGGGGGGCGCGGGCGCGACGACCACGCCGTCGAGCGCCTCCTCGAGGGCGACCACGTCGAGCGCGTGGAGCGCGGCGATGACCTCACGGCGGACGGGATCGTCGCGCTCGGCGTCGGCGCGCACCTGATCGATGGCCGGGCCGAGGGTCGCGATGCGGCGCACGTCGTCGAAGAGCGGCTGCTCGTGGCCGTGGCAACGCAGGCACACCGAGTCGAGCCCGGCCAGCAACGCGCCGCTCGCCGGCTGGATCGCGTGGCTCCCGTGGCACTCCACGCAGTCGAGGAACCCGAGCGGGGTGTAGTGATCGTGGTGCGGCCCGCGATCGAACGCCGCCCTCGCCTCCTCGTGGCAGCGGCCGCACGCCGCGACCGCCCCGAGGCCCGCCTCGTTGGCGTGCGGGTCGTGACAGCTCGCGCACACCGGCGCGTCCTCGGAGCCGCGCGCGACCGCCGCGCCGTGGACGCTGTGAGCCCACTGCTGCGCCTGGTTCGTGGGCAGACCGGACGCCTCCATCCGCGCCTCGTCGGAGTGGCAGGCGCCGCACACTCCGACCACGCGCGCCCGCGCGTCGTCGCTGGCGCCGATGCCGTGGCCGCCGTGGCACCCCGAGCAGCCCGCGCCGGTGCGCCCCTCGGCGAGCGCGCGCGCGTGGCGACCGACGCGGTACGCCTCGAGGACGTCGGGCGCCTCGGTCGAGCCGTCGTGACAGCGGCCGCAGACGCGCGCCGAGCCCACCTCGCCGGGCCGCCCCACGAAACCGGCGGCGAGATCGTGCGCCTCCGCGCCGGGGGCGTCCGGGTCGCCGCCGTGGCAGCTCACGCACTCGACCCCGGCGCGGCCGTGCGCGTCGGCGGCGACCATCGCGACCGGCATGCGGAGGCGGGGCTCGACGTTCGCGCGGTGGCAGGCGACGCACGCCGCCTGCGCGCGCGCGACGGCGCTCGGAGCCGCGAGGAGCAAGAGCGCGACGAGCGGGAGCAGGTTCCTCATGGTGCGTGACACGCGCGGCAGACGCCGTGCAGCAGGGGGTCCATCGACGCGCCGAAGCCGGGGGGGTGCGGGTTGCCCGCGACGCCGCCTACGCGGTGGCACGGGACGCACGTGCGCTCGGCGTCGGACTCGTGGCACGAGACGCAGCCGAGCAGATCACGGCGCGCCTCCCGCGCGTGCCCGACGCTGGAGAGCGGGTCGAGCCACCCGGGCGGGTGCGGGCTGCCGGGCGCGACGCTGCCCCCGATGCCCGAGGCGGTGTGGCAGCCGTCGCAGAACGAGACGCCATGACAGCGCGCGCAGGTGCCGCGCTCGAGCCCCGCCTCGACGCCGTGGCGGGCGGTGAAGTCACCGCGGTGGACGAAGTCCCGGTACACGAGCGCGGGATCGTAGACCTCGAGCGGCGGGCCCTGCGCGGTCAGGTGACAGTCCTCGCAGAAGGTCGGCTCGTGGCACTGCGAGCAGAGCGCCGCGTCCGCCCGGGCGCGCGCGCCGTGGCGCCGGAGGAACCCGATCCCGTGGTCGACGAGCGCGACGTCGTTCAGCGAGTACTGATGCAAGTCCTGATGACAGCGCGCGCAGGCCAGCGAGCGCATGTCGTCGGCGTGACAGCTCGACGTGCACGTGTCCATCGGCGGCCGCCCGGGCTCGAACGTGGCGAGCGAGGTCATGTCCTCGCCGTGGCACGACACGCAGCGACCGGACTCGGGGTCGTCGTGGTCCTCGTGATCGAAGCGGATGTCGTCGGTCCGCGCGGCGTAGCGCCCGGGGCTCGCCGGGACGGTGTGGCAGCGGCTGCACCGATCGCGTGCCGGATCGTCGTGGCACCCGCGGCAGCTCTCCTCGGACGGCAGCATCGGCCGGGTCGCGGAGGGCGTCGCCGAGTCCTCGTCGGCGACCGCGCCGTCGCTCGCGGGGACGGTGTGGCAGCGCGCGCAGCTCATGCCCTCGCGCAGGTGCGGCCCGTGGGCGAAGAGGATGTGGTCGTGCGGCGCCGGCGGCTCGTGACAGCCACCCGCGAGCAAGGCGAGGATCGCGATCGCGCGCCTCATCGCCCCACCTCCGGCGACCACTGGATGCGCAGCATCCCGCGCGCCTCGGCCGCCGCGATCGGCGTCCGCGCGAGCGCGACGGTGAGCCCGATGGACCAGTCGGCGAGCCCCGTGAAGTCGACGCTGGCGCGCCCGATCGCCGACTCGCGGCCCCCCTGGTCGTCGATCGCGAAGGCGCCGTCGACCGTCATCACCACGTGCTGGAACGGGTCGAACGCGGCGCCCGCCGTGATGAGCGTGTAGCCCATCGTCCCGTCGTCGCGGCGGCTGACGAGGACCCGCACCCGCGGGCCGTCGCCGGGGTTCGGGAGGACCCGCCCCGTGAGCTCGACGCGGTACCCGACGCGCGCCTCGTCGGCCTGGTACGCGTTGGACGCCGAGCTGTAGACGCGCGCGGCGCCCTCGGCGCGGATCGCGAGCGCGCGGATCGGCCGCAGCGTCGCGCCCGCCCCGGCCTCGTCGAAGGTGCTCGTGTCGAAGACGCTGAGGATGCTCCACGGCGGGATCCAGCGGCCGGGCTCCACGTGCATGTAGTCGGCGTCCACGCTGAGCTCACGCACGACGCGGTAGGTCGCGCCCGCCCTCGCCTGCGCGAGGCCGAACGACGCCGCGTCGATCTTGCCGCCCGCCTCGATCCGCAGGTCGCCCGGATCCCAGTACGCGGCGACGTCGACGACGCGCGACTCGAGGATCCCGTGGCTCCACGTCTCGGCGTACCCGGCCGAGGCCGCGAACGTCCCCGCGTCCGTGTACGCGAGGCGCGCGCCCCAGGACGCCGCGGCTCCGTCGAACGACGCCTCGGGGCCGAGCAGCGAGATCCGCGTCGGGGTGACGGGTCGGCCGCCGAACGCCTCGGCCACGAGCCCGAACGACGTGCGCGCCGACACGCCGCCCCCGTCCACGTGCAAGCCGCCTGGCGGGCCCCACGCGATGAAGCGGCGCCCCGCCCAGAGCCGGACCGGCTCGAGGTCGACCTCGACGTAGCCGATCGCGATGTCCCCGGCGGCGATGGCCCCGCTCGAGTCCGCGAGCAGGTCGAGCGCCCCCCACCCCGCGAGGTGCAGCGACACCTTGCCCTCGAGCAGCCCGGACGCGTCGAGGGAGACGCGGTGGTAGAGGGGCAGCGTGTCGACCCGCCGCCAGAGCTGCTGCTCGAGGCCGACGGGATCGGTCGAGGTGTCGAGCCGATGGCGCGGAGACCAGCTCAGCACCGCGTCGTGGCGCGCGCGCGCCCGCACCGGCACCGAGTCCGTCTGCGCCCGCGCCACGACCGGCGCGAGCGCGAGCATCACGGCGACGAGGTAGCGGCCCATGGGTCCACCCTCCCGTCGACGTGGGTCATCACTCCGGCTTCGGTCAGGGACGGCCCCGGCCCGACGAGCCCGACGTGGCAGCGCGACGCGCCGCAGGTCTCGGCCGCCACGTGGGGCGGCGCCGGCGGCAGCCCGTGGCAGGTCCCGCACGCCGCGGAGAGCGGGCCCCCGTTCCACGTCGGCGTGGCGTCCCCGTGGCACGCGACCCCCGCGCACGACTCCCCGTCGAAGCTCGGGTCGGCGCCCCGCGCGCGCGCGAGCGCGGCGAAGATCACCTCGGCGCCCGGGGTCGAGTCGAAGTGGGTCGGCTCCCCGACGTCGACGGGGACGACGTGGCACTGGTCGCAAGCGATGGGGACGCTGAGCGTCGGGTGCGTGTGGGCCTGGTGCGAGGCGTCGGGCGGCGTCGGGTCCTCGCCCTCGCCGTGGCAGGCGCCGCAGCGGCCGGTGCCGTCGCCGATGTCGACGCGGCCGCTGAGGTGCAGCGGCCCGGGCGTGAGCGCGTCGCCGTTCGGCGCGGCCTCGGCGTGGCAGCGGTCGCACGTCCCGGCGTAGTGGCCCGCGGGCGGGCTGAGGTGGCAGGACGAGCACGTGAACTCGGGGTCCGGGGCCCAGGTCGGCACGGGCCGCTCGCCGCCGCGAGCGTGACAAGTCCCCGTGCACGATCGAGTCACCGGATCCCACCGCGAGAGCGAGCCCGCGGTCGCGGGGTCGAGCGCGACCTGCACGACGCCGTCGCCGTGCTCGCCGCCCGCGAGCTGGTCCGTGGTGCGCTCCCCGTGGCAGGTCGCGCAGGCGAAGCCCGCGCGCTCGTGAGCCGCGTGGACCCCCGCCGTTGTGGCCTCGTCGGGGTGGAAGCACGGGTCGCGCGGCGGGCTCGGGTGCCCGGGCGTCCCGTGGCAGGTGGTGCAGGCGAGCGGCCCGTTCTCCTCGCGGTGGCAGCTCGCGCAGGGCGTCGCGCCCGGCGCGGGGATCCCGCCGTCCGCCTCGGGATCGGGCTCGCCGCCGTGACAGCGCGCGCACGCGCCCGGGGCGTCCGGATCGAGCATGCGGGCCCAGCGCTCGTCGCGCAGCGCCCGACCGTGGAACGCGGGGCTCCGGGGATCGACCCAGCCCTCGCCGTGGGCGCCGCCGCGGGCCGCGGGCGCGCCCGCCTCCACCCACGCCACGAGCAAGGCGCGCTCGGCCTCGTCGAGCAGCCCGACGTGGGGATCGCGATCGAGGGCGGCGATCAGCGGAGCCGCCTCCGTCGGCGGCTCCACCGCGCTCGGGGGCGCGCCGGTCGGGCAGCCGAGCGCCTCGACGTAGCCGTCGACGCGGTAGCCCCCCTCGGCGCGGTCGGGGCCGTGACAGCTCACGCACGCGTGCTCGAGGAGCGGCGCCACGTCCGCGTGGTCGGGCTCCCGCGCGGGGCGCTCCCGGGTCTCGCAGCCCACCGCGACCCCGGCGATCGCGAGCAGCGCCAGCGCTCGGGTCATGGCGCCTCGCCGGTGGCCTCGATCGCGTCGTCGGCGAGGCCGGGCGGCTCGCGCAGGGCCCGGCCGTCGATCCGCGACAGGCACGGCGTGGCCTGGAAACGCCCGCCCACGCAGCTGCCCTCCGCGTCGGCGAAGCAGATCCGGACGGCGCCCTCGGCCACGTCGCCCTGCAGGGCGGTGAACGAGACGCGCGCCACGCCGCGGTGCACCGCCTCGATCCCGTCCTCGCCCGGCCGCTCGTAGTGCACCTCGAGACCGCCCGTCTCGGTCGTCAGCTCCTCCACCTCGATCGCGGAGCGCTCCGGCGCGCGCAGCCACACCAGCGTGTCCGGCCGGGCCAGCGGGAGCCCGCACCGCTCGATGTGGCGGTCCGAGAAGAAGAGGTCCACCCGCTCGCGGCGCTCGCCGTGGGTGATGCGGTAGCGGACGTCGACGGCGGCGAAGGCCTCCCCGCCGATCTCGCCGGTCACGTGATCGGGCAGCTCCTCACCCTCGAGCCGGACGGTGTCGGGATCCGGGATCGGCGCCTCCGGAGCCGGCGCCCCGCACCCCACCCACGCGGCGCACGCGAGCGCGCCGGAGAGCAGGACGGAGGAGCGGGGTCGAGAGGACATCGCCGAATCACCCGAAGTAATAGAAGAAGCGCGGGAGCGTCCCGAGCTCCTCCTTGAGCACGTAGACCTGCTGCGTCTCGAGGATGAACCGCACCTCGGACGTCGGATCGTTGAGGTTGCCGAACTTCCGCGCGCCCACCGGGCAGGCCTCCTGGCAGGCGGGGAGCAAGCCGCGGCGGGTCCGATGGAGGCAGAAGTGGCACTTCTCCATCACGCCGCGCGGCCGGACCCGGTTGCTGAGGAGGCCCTGATCCGGGTTGATGTCGCTGGGGCGGAGGTTGGGCTCGGAGAAGTTGAAGTGGCGCGCCTGATAGGGGCAGGCGGCCTGGCAGTACCGGCAGCCGATGCACCAGTCGTAGTCGATGACGACGATGCCGTCGGCCTCTTGCCAGGTCGCGTCGACGGGGCAGGCGGACACGCACGGCGGATCCGCGCACTGCATGCACGAGACGGGCATGTACATCTTGCCCTCGCGCGGGACGGTGCCCTCGTAGTCGTGCTCGGCCTCCTCGAGGTCGAAGCTCCCGCGCTCGAGCTCGAGCACCCGGATGTAGTGCATCTCCGGGTCGCGCGGCGTGTTGTTCTCGGCCGCGCACGCGTACTCGCACTGCCGGCAGCCGGTGCAGGTGCTCAGGTCGAGCGCGTAGGCGAACTCGACCCCCGGGACCGGCGGCGGGTCCGAGATGTGCGCCCGCACGCCGTGCTCCTGGAGGGAGAGCGCCTCGAGCCGCGCGATGAGCTCGCGCTTGTCCTCGTCGGTGAGGCGCCGGTAGTGCTGGCGGAACAGGTCGGCGATCTCGGGGGTGTCGCACCCCGCCGTCGCCACGCCCGCGGCCACCGCGCCGGCCGCCGTGGCGAACGCGTTCATGAACGTGCGCCGCCCGGTCTGGGGCTCGTCGCCGATCACGGGGAGCCGCCGCTTGCCGTCGTCGCTCATCGGGACCCTCCGGTGAGCCGCGGCTCGATGGTCGGGGGCGGCAGCGCCTCGAGGTGGATCCGGCTCGCCACGTGGGGGTCGTGGCAGCCGGTGCAGAGCTGGCGACGCGCCGTGCCCGCCCAGCCGCCGGTGATCGAGCCGTGGACCCCTGCCGACCAGTCGCGGTGCTTCTCCCCGTGGCACTGCCCGCAGATCTGGTCCGAGGCGTCGAACGAGACGCTGTCCCCATCCATCATCCGGAGATGGTCGAGGTCGTCGAGGTCGTGGCAGCGGTCGCACCAGCGCACCGCCGGCCCGTGCTGGATGCGGCGCCCCGCGTGGAAGAGGCTCAGCTCCCGCGGCGTCGGGTTCGGGAGCCGCGCGTCGTGGCACTGCTCCCCGCAGGGGTAGGTGGCGATCGAGGGCGTCCGGGCGACGATCTCGACCGTGCGATCGAGGCTCAGCTCGGCGTCACGACGCGCCGGCACCCGCTCGTGGCACGCCGAGGCGAACAGCGTGAGCACGACGGCCCAACCGAACGCACTCGAGGGGCGGCCCATGAGCCGCACCTACACTCCGAGGACAAGCCCGCCACCAAAAGGTGATTCAGAGTTGGCAGCCGCCGGAGCTGCCGAGGGCGCCGTCGATGATGTTGACGACGGCGCGGACCGGCTCGGGGATCCGGCCCGCGTACTCGCGGCGGGCGATCCCGGCCGGGGAGCGGAAGATCATGCGCATCCGCGTGTGGCCGTCGGCGGTCTCGGCCGGAGGCGCGGACGACGGCCCGATGACCGCGAGGCCGGCCCGGAGGCTCATCAGGCCCGGGATCCCGAGCTGGCCGGAGACGATATGGGTGCGGCGGTCGTCGTACTGGCGCCACCCCCGCACCTGCCCGTCGTCGGACACGGTGCGGACGCAGTACCAGCCGTCGTAGGGCGCCGTGAAGTACTGCACGCGCACGATCTGGTCGCGCCGAAGGCTCCCGCGCCCCCAGGCCGTCGGGGGCTGCGCCACGGCCAGGCTCGCGATCATCACCGCGACGCCCACGAGCGCCGCTCCCACCCACGTCTTCTTCTTCATCATCTCCAGCCTCTCCCCTGCCCGAGCCCACACCCGCGCAGCCTACCCTACGCCCCGCCGTCCCCGCTTCACCCCCGCGGCGTGCATCCGGGCGGCGGACCGCCCGCGCAGTCGCAGTCGCAGGGCTCGGCCTCGGGGCCATCCTCGACCGCCGTCCGGCCCGATCCTCGGCACGCGCAGTAGCAGGACGCGTCGCGCCACGAGCATCCCGTCCGCGCGTCACAGCGGTCCTGGTCTTCGCGGAGCTGGCGCAGCCCGACCTCGCAGTTGCCCGCCGCGGGCCGGCAGACGTAGCGGCTCGAGGCTCGCCCGGCCGGCGCGGCGAGGGTGCACACCACGGAGTGGAGGCAGGCCTCTCGGGAGAGCGTCTCGCAGGGCGCGTCGCCCGGATCGAGCACCTCGGCCGGCGGCTCGGGGGCCTCGCTCGGCCGCGGCGCGGGCCCCGGCCCGACCTCGACGGTCTCGCAGGCCGCCAGGAGCCAGAGCGCCACCAGGATCGCGATGCCTCCCCTCACTCCGTGTCCCCCGTCACGTGCCCCAAATAGATCGCGCTCAGCCGCGCGAGGTCCGGGGCGCCCAGCTGCTCGGCAGCATCGGCCAGGACCACGCCGTAGTACAGCGCGAGGAAGCGGGCACGCACTTGGGTCGCGTCGTCGATCGGCCCGTAGACGTCGAAGAACGCGGGGCGGGCCGGGGGCGGGAGCCAGCCCAGCACCACCGACAGATCGAGCGCGACGTCGCCGAGCTGCACGTCGCCCCAGTCGAGGATCCCCGTCAGCGCGCCGGCGTCGTCGACGAGCAGGTGCCGGGGATAGAGGTCGCCGTGGATCCACCGCGGCTCGGCCGGCGGCGGCGCCTCGAGCGACTCCGCGAGGGCGCGGTACCGAGCCGGGAAGCGGGTCATCGCCAGCGACCGCACCGTCTTGCCGACCCGCGGCGGAGTTCCGTCGACGCCGTCGAGGCGAAGATCGTGGAGCTGTCGCAGGCAGGCGCCCAGCGTCGCGGCGACGCCCTCGAGGTCGACCCGCGCGGCGATGGACGCGGGCGTCCCCGGTAGGAGCCGGTAGCCGGCGAACGGCGCGGGATCGACGAAGCGCGGTACCGGGACCTCGACGGGCAGGGGCGGCAGCCGCGGTAGCACCGCGAGCTCGCGGCGCAGGAACCAGGCGCGAGCCTCGTCGCGAGGGAACCGGAACACCCACGCGCCGTCGACGAGGAAGGCGGCGTTGTCGAGCCCCTCCCCGAACGGCTCGACGGTCGGGTCCTCGAAGTCGCCCGGGAACGACGCCTGGATGCGTCGCTTCGCCTCCCCCGCCTGCACGCCGTCTCGATGCTATGCTGGCGACGCATGGGGAGGAAGCGGAAGACCGGCACGCCGGACGCGACGATGCAGCTCGACGCCGTCGTCGACGACCTCGAGGAGATCGCGGCGCCCGATCTGATGCAGGTGCACGCGATGAGCGCCCCGCCGCCGCTGCCGCCGAAGAAGGCCGGCGCGAGCGCCTGGCTCGTGGGCGGCGCCGTCGTGGTGATCGCCGCGGCCGCCGCGGTGGGGATCGGGCTCGCGCTGCGCTCGATGCGGCCCGGACCGGCTCCGACCCCTGCGGCCGCGTCCGAGCCGGCGCCCGCGGCGCCCGAGCCGGCCCCCGAGGTGGTGGCCGAGGAGCCCGCCGAGGAGCCCACCGAGGCCGCGGGCCCGACGGTGCAGATGGAGGAATTCGTCTTCGACGACGAGGAGCCGGCCGCCGAGGAGGCCCCGACACCGTCCGAGTGACGAGGGCGGGCGCGGCTGTTAGCGTCCGCCGCCATGACCAAGCGCCTCCTCCTCGCCGCCCTCCTGGGCTCGGCTCTGCTCCTGCCCGCGTGCAGCGAGTGCAACTCCTCCGACGCCGACGACTCGCCCACCGCGACGAGCACGCCGGAGGACCCGACCCCGGCCGAGGCGCCCGCCTACGACGGGCTCGAGCGGCTCCGGTTCAACCAGCTCGCCGTGCAAACGAACACCCCCGTGTTCTGGGCGAGCGACGCCGACGAGGACGGGGCCATCGACGCGGACGAGGTGCGGCAGCTGCTGTTCTACCCGGAGTCGGAGCCCTTCGTCGCCGACGGCGCGCTCACCGATCACTTTCGGGAGACCTACGAGGCGCTCGTCGCCGCCAACGGCGCCACCGCGCCGACCGACCCGCGCCTCGCCGCGGTCGTCGAGGAGCTGTCGACCACCGCGCCGACCCTGGTCGAGACGGACCTGTCGGACCTGCCCGCGGACCACCAGGCGTTCGCGGATCACATGCTCCGGGTGGCCGACATGATCGACGGCCTCTACGCGCGGCAGGTGGGGATGACCCGGCTCCAGGACCAGGTCGCCGACGACGACGCGAGCCGCAGCCTGTTCCGGCGCAACTGGGGGCCCGCGTGTCGCGGCGCCACCACCGAGCGCAACGAGGCTTGCTCGGCCATCGTCGGCGCGCCGCGGGAGCCGGTCGACGTCTACCCGATCGAGATGCAGAGCAGCGACGGCTTCTGCGCGACGCTCGAGGCGCGGGACGACTCGAGCGCGCTGCTCACGCCGTTCACCGTCGTGCGCGAGGCCGAGGGCGCGCTGCGCGCGGTGCCCTACACCGAGGCGTACGCGAACCAGATGGGCCCGGTCGCGACCGAGCTGCGCGCCGCCGCCGACGCGCTGACCGACAGCGCCGAGGAGCCGCTCCGCACGTACCTGCGCGCGGCGGCGCAGGCGTTCCAGGACAACGACTGGAACCCCGCCGACGAGGCGTGGGCCGCGATGAACGTGCGCAACAGCCGCTGGTACGTCCGCGTCGCGCCCGACGAGGTCTACTGGGATCCGTGCAGCCAGAAGGCCGGCTTCCACATGACCTTCGCGCTCATCAACCAGGGGTCGCTGGTCTGGCAGGACCGCCTCACCCCGCTCCAGCAGCGCATGGAAGCGTCCATCGCGGAGCTGAGCGACGCCTACGAGCCGCGCGACGTGAGCTTCCACCTCCCCGACTTCATCGACATCGTCACGAACTCCGGCGACGACCGCGACGCGTTCGGAGCGACCATCGGTCAGTCGCTGCCGAACTGGGGCCCCGTCTCCGAGGAGGGCCGCGGCCGGACCGTCGCGATGACGAACCTCTACACCGACCCCGACAGCGCGGCGCGCCGCCGCAGCCTCGCGGAGAGCATCTTCACCGAGGCCACCCTCGCCCACTACTCCGATGACGCCGAGCCCGGCCTGCTGTCCACGATCCTCCACGAGGCGACGCACAACCTCGGCCCGTCCCACGAGTACCGCACGAACGGGCAGACCGACGACGAGGCGTTCGGCGGCGGCCTCGCGTCGATGCTCGAGGAGCTCAAGGCCCAGAGCGGCGCGCTCTTCTACACGGCGATGCTCCGCGAGGAGGGGATCATCACCGAGGACCGTCAGAACGAGACGTACCTCGACTCGATCGTCTGGGCGATGGGCCACATCTCGCGCGGGATGTACACGCCGACTGGACAGCGCAAGGCGTATTCACAGCTCGCGGCGGTCCAGGTCGGCTTCCTCATGGACGCCGGCGTGCTCACCTGGGACGCCGAGGCGATGGCCGCGAACGGCACCGACCACGGCGCCTTCAGCCTGGACTACGCGCGCTTCCCGGCGGCCGCCCGCGACCTGATGACGCTCGTCATGGGCATCAAGGCGACCGGCAACCGCGCCGAGGCCGAGCGCGTCGCGGCGCGCTTCGTCGACGGCGACGTGGTCCCCCAGGCCACCATCGTGGAGCGCTGGAACCGCTCCCCGCGCGCCACCTTCGTGTACGCCATCCGGCGCTGATCGCGCGCCGCCGCACGACCGGCGCTCCTTCGCCCAACGCTCGGGGCGCCGCCCAAGCCCGAGCGGGCTCGCTGGAGCGGCCAGATCCTGGACGACTCGGCCCCGGAGGGGACCGAGCCTGCTGCCTCGACGCCGCACTCGAGGACCTCGGCGCGCCAGGCACGCGGCCTGCACAGGGGCCCGCTCATGCGAGGCATGAAGCAGGCCCGGATGCTGGGCGCGGCGCTGGCGCTGCTGGTGACGACGGCGAGCGCGAGCGCGCAGACGGTGGGCTCGATCGCCGACCGCGCCCACGGATGCACGGGCACCTCCGCGCTCCGCGGGCTGACCCGACAGCTCGCGCGCGCGGAGTCGTGCTTCTACCCGAGCGCGTTGGTGGAGATCTCGCCCGGGAGCGGGATGACGATCTCGTCGGGCGCGCTCCCGTACGCCTCGCCGCAGACGCGCGACGCGCTCTACCGCGCCCGCCGGAGCACGTCGTTCAACATCAACTCGGCGTTCCGGACGGTGCTCGAGCAGTACTACCTCTACTCCGCGCGGAGCCCCGCCTGCGGCTCGGTGGCGACGCCTGGCTCCAGCAACCACGAGTCGGGGACCGCGGTCGACATCCAGCAGTACGGCTCGGCGCGCGCGGCGCTCACGAGCGCCGGGTGCTCGTGGCCCAACTACCGCAACGACCCCTGGCACTTCAACTGCCCGCCGAGCGGCGCGACGCGGCGGACGGTGATCACCTTCCAGCGCCTCTGGAACCTCAACCACCCCGGCGATCGCATCGCGGAGGACGGCATCTGGGGACCTCAGACGCAGGCCCGGCTCCGCGCGAGCCCCGCCGGCGGGTTCACGAACGACGGCTGCGCGCCGCCTCCGCCTCCGCCTCCGCCTCCGCCGCCGCCGCCGCCGCCGCCGCCGCCCGTCGATTGCAGCTCCGGGGTCGGTGACGAGGAGGAGTGCGGCGAGCGCCTGCTCGCGGAGCAGCCCGGCGCGTACGCCCCGCCGCGATCGAGCGACGTGAACGGCGACGGCCGCGCCGACCTCTGCGCCCGCGGCGCCGCGGGGGTGTACTGCTGGGTCGCGTCCAGCGACGGGTGGAGCGCGCCGTGGGACGTGATCCCGTGGAGCGACGCGACCGCGTGGGACGACGTGACCAACTACGCGACGCTGCGGATGGGCGACGTCGACGGCGACGGGCTCGCCGACGTCTGCGCGCGGTCGAACCAGGACTTCCGCTGCGCGCTGTCGAACGGCGCGGGCTTCGAGGCCTCGTCGGTGTGGCGCGCGGCGCTCTCCGACGCCAACGGGTGGGACGCCTCGCAGTACTACACGACGATCCGGCTCGCCGACGTGAACGGCGACGGTCGCGACGACCTCTGCGCTCGCGACTCGGAGGGGTTCGGGTGCTGGCTCTCGAACGGCGCCGCGTTCGACGAGCGCATCGAGGGGCCGCGCTGGAGCAACGAGGAGGGCTTCTCCCGGTCGCGCTACTACGGGACGCTCCGCATGGGCGACCTGAACGGCGACCGCCGCGCGGACGTCTGCGTCCGCGGCGCCGCCGGCATGACCTGCGCGCTGAGCGACGGCGCGGGCTTCCCGACCACCGTGCCCGGCCCCGCGTGGAGCGACGCCTCCGGGTTCACCGGCCGGCAGCTCTGGAGCACGATCCGGCTCGCCGACGTCGACGGGGATGGACGCGCGGACCTCTGCGCCCGGACGAGCACCGACCTGCGCTGCGCGCCCTCCGTCGAGGGCGGCTTCGGCGAGGCCGTCGTCGTGGCCGAGCTCACCGACGCGTGGGACGCGGTCGGCACGTACGCGTCGCTGCGGGTCGGCGACATCGACGGCAACGGCGCGGACGACCTGTGCGCCCGGACCGCCGAGGGCATGCGCTGCTGGTCGTGGGACGGGGTGGCCTTCGCCGAGCGCGCGGGCCCCTCGTGGACCGACGCGTCCGGCTGGGGGACGGACCCGAGCCACTACGAGACGGTGCGCCTCGCCGACTTCGACGGCGACGGGCTCGACGACCTCTGCGCCCGCGCCAACGCCGGCTGGCGCTGCCACCCCTCGCGGGGCGACGGCTTCGGCGACGCGGTGACCTTCGACGAGCTCACCGACGCGACGGGCTGGTCGGCCCCGAAGTACTGGTCGACGATCCTGTCCGCGGGCCGCTCCTGCCGCGCCGAGATGGAGATGTGCAACGGCCGCGACGACGACTGCGACGGCGTGGTCGACGAGAACATCGTCACCGAGGTTTGCAATGCTACGGACGACGACTGCGACGGCCTCATCGACGAGGGCCTCGAGTGCGGCCCCGCGCCGGACGGCGGCGCGCTCGCCGACGGCGGGGTCCCGTGGGGCGACGGTAGCGTGGTCCCGACGCAGCTGACGGGGACCTGCTCGTGCCGGGTCGAGCGGTCGGGCGGCTCGACGCCGTGGCCTTTGCCTCTCGGGCTCCTGCTCGGGCTCGTCGTGGTCCGCGCGCGCCGGCGGCGCTGACGGCTACTGGATGGTGAAGTCGAGCGTCGCGAACTGCCCCAGCGTGTTGCCCGACCCGACCATCCGGTAGGCGCCCGGAGGCCACGGCCGCGGGAGCGAGAACTGG
Source organism: Sandaracinaceae bacterium (assembly GCA_020633195.1). Lineage (GTDB taxonomy): Bacteria > Myxococcota_A > Polyangia > Polyangiales > Sandaracinaceae > JACKEC01. Next base: position 26,941 of record JACKEC010000034.1, read on the forward strand.
AGCGGGCCGTTCATCGGCCCGGCCACCGTCGCGTCGAGCTCGGCGCTGCTGACCTGGGTCATCGGGGGCGCGGCCTCGCCGACGCTCACCGCCACGAGCGCGAAGGTGATGTGCTCGCTCGCGGGCACCGCCGGGTGCACCCAGTGGCCGTAGATGACGGGGGTCGCCGACGGCAGCGGGTTGACCACGGGCGGCGACGGCTGAGCGACCGTCGGCTCGGTCGTGTACGGCCCGGCGATCGAAGCCGGAGGCGCGGCGACCTGGTACGGGTACCGCCCGACCTCGACGCCCTGGTAGAGCACGATGGTCTCGTGCTGCCCGGGCGGCAGCATCCCCTGATGGCTCAGCGTCCCGCCCACGTAGGTGGTCTGACCCGCGGACCAGATCACCGATCCGTTGAGGTCCGCCAGGTCCACCTGCGCCTCGACGTTCTCCGCACCGAGGGGCCAGCGCAGGGTCACGGTGCCGGACCGCGGCCGGCCCTCGATCTCGACGCTGATGCAGACCGGATCGGTCGGCGCGAACTCGGTCACCGGCGTCGTGATCTGCTGCTGGGGAGACAGCGCCGTCCCGTAATTCGCACGCAAAACGTGGATCGTGGCGGGCGCCTCCTCTTCTTCCTCGGTCGTGTCTCCGCCCGACGAGCCGCAGGCGAGGGACACGGCCAGGAGGTAGCCCATCGCGAGGGGGCCGAGCCATCGCTTCCAGGCGCGCGCGCGCCGACCGTCGGTCTCGTTCATGGCCGCGAGTCTCGTCGACGCCGCGACGAGCGGTCAACGCCAACCCCGCCGCGCAGCCAAGCAATCCGCGCGCGCAGCGCGCACGCTCCTCTTCTCCCGCTCTCCTCTACTCCCAGGAGATCCTCCTGTGAGCCCCGGCGCCCCCTCCCGATCTCCAGAAACTCGGAACCTCGAGGCTCCCCTCCGGTCTCACGCCCTCGGAGGTGGTCGGATGGCGGTTCATGCACCGGGCGCGCGGCTCTTGCGCGCCCTCCCCTCGTTCGCGGCGTCGGGCGCCCGCGCGAAGCGAAAGGTCGACGCGCAGATCACGCTCGTCCCCTTCATCGACTTCCTGCTGACGGTCGTCGTGTTCCTGCTCATGTCCTTCTCGAGCTCCGGCGAGGTGACCGTGCTGCCGGGCCTCCCGGACGCGGCGAACGGGGCGGACGTGGAGCAGGCGCCGGTGGTCGCGATCGACGCCGACCAGGTGACGATCGACGGGCGCCGCGTGGCGGACACGCGCGCGCTGATGGCGGACGGTCGGCTCGAGCGGGTCGAGCCGCTCGTCCGGGACCTCGAGGTCGCGCGCGACAACTACGGCGTGCTCCACCCCGGCGAGACGTTCCCTGGACAGGTCGTCGTCCAGGCGAGCCGCGACGTCGACTTCCGCGCGCTCCGCAAGGTGCTGTTCTCGGTCGGGCAGGCGGGCTACGGCGGCGTGCAGCTCGCGGTGCGACCGCGGTAGACGGGGCGCGCGGGCGAGCGCGCGGCTATGCTCGCCGCGTGGAGGGACGGACGACGCGGGAGCTCGAAGGGTGGCCGTGAACCCGCGCGTCGTCGCGCTCAAGGCGCTGATGCGCGTGGTGCGCGCGGGCTGGCCCCTGCGCGCGCTGCGCCCGCTGATGGGCCCTTACGACCCGTTCACGCCGGCGATGCGGTTCGATCCGTACCCGGCCTACCGGACCCTGCGCGCCGAGCACCCCGTGCACTGGCACCCCGTGTTCCGGTCGTGGCTGGTGAGCCGTCACGAGGACGTGGCCAAGGTCCTGCGGCACCCGGCGACCTCGGTCGATCGCGCGCAGCTCGGCGACCTCGAGCTGCTCGATCTCAGCCCCGAGGCGATCGAGGCGATCCGCGTGAGCCTGCTGATGCTCGACCCCCCGGCCCACACCCGGATCCGCGGGCTCGTCAACAAGGCTTTCACGCCGCGCGTCGTCGACGCCCTGCGACCCCGGATCGCGGCGCTCGTCGACGAGCTCCTCGACGCCGTGGAGGCGCGGGGCGAGCGCTCCCTAGATCTCATCCGGGACTTCGCGTACCCGCTGCCGGTGATCGTGATCGCGGAGCTGCTCGGCGTGCCCGCGGAGGACCGCGAGCAGTTCAAGCGCTGGAGCGATCAGCTCGCGGTCGTGCTCGACCCCTTCAGCACGGGCGGCCGCTTCGACGGCGTGGACCGCGCGTTCGTGGAGTCCGCCGCGTACTTCGGCCGCGTCTTCGAGGACCGCCGCCGCGCGCCGCGCGACGACCTCGTCAGCGGGCTCGTCGCCGCCGAGGAGGGCGGCGCGCGCCTCAGCGAGACGGAGCTCCTCAGCGTCTGCATGCTCCTGCTCGGCGCCGGTCACGAGACGACGACGGGCCTGATCGGCAACGCCGTCCTCGCGCTCCTCCGGCGCCCGCGCGAGGCCCAGCGATGGCTCGAGGAACCCGGGCTCGCCGCCAACGCCGTCGAGGAGCTGCTCCGCTTCGACAGCCCCGTCCAGATGACGGATCGGCTCCTCTCCGAGGACCTCGAGATCGGCGGCCAGGTGATCGCGAAGGGGCAACAAGTCGTGCTCATGCTCGGCGCGGCGAACCGGGATCCCCTGCGCTACGAGAACCCCGACTCGCTCGACCTCGGCCGCCGCGAGGCGCGCTCCCTCGCGTTCGGTCACGGCATCCACTACTGCGTGGGCGCCGCGCTCGCGCGTGCCGAGGTCGAGATCGCCCTCCCCGCCCTGCTGCGACGGTTCGGCGGCCTGCACCTCGAGCGGGCCCCAGAGCCGCGCGACTACAAGACCTCGATGGTGCTGCGCGGGCTCGAGACGTTGCCGCTCGGCTGGTGAGCCCGCCCGATCGGGCCGTCGTCGCGCTCCCCGACGAGGTGCGCCAGCCGATCCCGCAGCTCCGCGTGGAGGTACTCGATGGCCCGGTTGCGCGCCTCACGGACCCCGCCGTCCCTGTCGATCCAGACGTGCGCGCGCTGCTGCTCCTCGAGCCCCTCGGCCTCCGCCGTGAGGTAGAGGAAGCCGTTCCGGACGTCGTACATCTGCGCGTCGAGCGCGAAGCGGGTGTCGAGCTCCTGCGCCGGCGCGAACAGGATCGGCAGCAGCAAGGGGTAGGTCGCGACCCACGCGTTGTCGGAGAACCGCTGCTCGGGCCGCCCCTCCACGATCAAGAGCGCGTGGGCCCCGTGCCGGGCCGCCGCGAGCCGCAGCGACACGACGTCGGTGCCCTCCACGAAGCCCCGCGAGATCGGGAAGAGATCCACCCGATCCACGGTTTCGGAGGCTCGGACGACCCGTTGCCGATCCTCGAACGTCCAGCTCCAGGACCCATCCGCCGGGGGGCGGAACCAGACGCCGACCCGGACCCGGTCGGGCAGCTGCGGCTGCCGCGCGAGCGCGTCGGCGATCCGCGAGTCGTCGATCTGCACCTCCTGATCGGGAGCCACCGCCTCGAACGGCCCTCGGTCCATCCCCATCGCGCCGCCGCACCCCGGCACCCCGGCGAGCAAGAGCGCCGCCACCATCCATCGCTTCTTCGTCATCGGACCTCCTCGTGTCGAACCGAACGCGGAGGCCGCCAACGGCTTACACTCGGGCTTCGATGGGACGACCGATGAAGCCCAGAGCTCGCTGATGGAGATCTTCTCCACCGACCCCGACCGCCCCGGCATCTTCGCCGTCGGCCAGGTCGCGACGGGGGTCTTCGCGCTCGGCCAGATGGCGACGGGGGTCATCGCGATCGGCCAGGTCGCGCGCGGCGTGATCGCGATCGGCCAGGGCGCGGTGGGCTTCGTCGCGATCGGCCAGGGCGCGGTCGGCGTCCTCTACGCGGGCGGCATGATGGCGGTCGGCGGCCGCGGGTTCGGCGGGGTGCTGAAGGTCCTGCCGAAGGTCCGCGTGAGCAAGCACGTCCGGCCCAAGCTCCCGCCGCTCTCGGAGCTCGCGAGCTTCGAGGAGCAGAAGCGCGGGTGGGTGCTCGCGCGCGTCCGCCATGGCCAGCTCGAGATCGAGGGGGCGCCCGCGCCGATCGAGCTGAGCCCCGAGGCGACCCAGCAGCTCGGCGCGGCGGTCGAGAGCGGACACAACTACGCCTGCGTCACCGTCGAGGTCGACGAGCGCGTGCGCGACGCGCGCGCCGGCGCGTACCGCGAGGCGGTGGATCGGGACCGGGTCGTGATCGGCAAGCGGCTCTCGAGCTGGTTCGAAGGGCAGCCGCGGGTGCACCTCGAGGGGCCGCTCATCGGGCCGGGCGGCCTGGTGCTGCGCGCGTTCGGGCTCTGCGCGCTCGTCGCGGCCTGGTGGCTCTTCGCTGGCCAGGACATCGTCGCGATGTTCAAGTAACGAGCGCGCCGTCCGGCGCGTAGGGTGCGGGCTTGAGGATCGTCATCATCGGTAACGGCGTCGCGGGGATGGAGGCGGCGCTCGGGGTCCGCGGCCGCGAGCCGACGTGGGACGTCACCCTCGTCAGCGAGGAGTCCGACCACTTCTTCTCGCGGACCGCGCTGATGTGGGTGCACACCGGGCAGCTCAGCCACCGCTGCATCGAGCCCTACGATCGGGATCTCTACGAGCGCATGGGCTTCACCCGGGTGCGCGCTCGCGCCGTCGGGATCGACGTCGAGGCGCGGGCGGTGATCCTCGCGGGCGGGCTCGCGCCGCTGCCGTTCGACCAGCTCCTCGTCGCGTCGGGGAGCCGGCCGCGCCCCGGCCCCTGGCCCGGCTCGGACCTTCGCGGCGTCGGTCACTTCGTGACGCACCAAGATCTCGCGTGGCTCGAGCGCGAGGTGTGGGGCGGCCCGAGCCGCGGCGGTCCGGCCCCGCGCGCGGACGCGCACCTCGAGGCCACCGACGACACCTCGCCCTACCGAGCCCGGCCCGACGGCTTCGCCGCGCGCGGCGGGCCGCCTCGGCACCCGCTCGTGATCGGCGGCGGCCTCATCGGCATCGAAGCGGTCGAGGTGCTCGTCGCCGCGGGCCTGCGCCCGCGCTTCTCGATCCGCGAGGAGTGGTTCTGGCCCATCGCGCTCGACGAGGCCGAGGCGGGCTGGATCACCGAGCGCTTGAAGGAGCACGGCGTCGACGTGGTGCTCGGCGAGGACGTGCAGTCGCTCGAGGGCGACGGCGCGCTCGAGCGCGTGGTCAGCGACCAGGGGACGCACCCCGCGGATCTCTGCGTCGTCGCGATCGGCGTGATCCCCAACACCGAGTGGATCGGCGACGCGCTCGAGCGAGACGCGCGCGGCGGGGTCGTGGTCGACGCGGGGCTCGCGACGAGCGTCGACGGGATCTTCGCGGCGGGCGACTGCGCGTCCGTGCGCTGGTACCACGGGGCCCGGATGCCCGAGCAGCTCTGGTACACGGCGCGCGACCAGGGCCGCGCGGCGGCGCGCCGGCTCTGCGGCGACGCGAACGAGTACGCGCGCGGCCTCTGGTACAACTCCGCAAAGCTCATGGACATCGAGTACACGACCGCGGGGCTCGTCAGCATGAACGTCGAGGGCGAGCGGAACTGGTCGTACGAGGAGCGCGGGGCGGTGCGCTCGACGCTGCGGGTGGTCCTCCACGAGGATCGAGTGATCGGCTTCAACGCGCTCGGCCGCCGGTGGGACCACGCGGTGTGGCTGCGCTGGATCGAGGAGCAGCGGAGCCTCGACTACGCGCTGCGCAACCTGCCCGAGGCGAGCTTCGACACGGAGCTGGTGCCGCCGCTGCGGATCCCCGACGACGCTCGCCGCGCCGCGCCGGGCCCCGCGGCGCCGAGCGTGATCGCCGACGCCATGCCGGCGCCGACGCTCGAAGGACGGGTGCGCTGAGATGGACCTCCAGGGACAGAACGGCCTGTTGACCACCTGGCGTGAGGGCTGGCGCGCGCGCGGCTGGATCGCCTACGTCGTCGCGGCGCTGCTCACCGCGTTCTACCTCGACCTCTACTTCACGGAGCACCTCACGCCGGTCGCGCGGGCGCTCCAGCTCCCGAGCAAGTGGATGCTCTACGGCGCGCTCTACTGCGTCGCGATGATCGGCGGCGCCGCCTACTACCTGCGCCGCCACGGGAACAGCCGCTACAACCAGGTCCGCATCGCCGTGAACGTGGGCATCCAGGTCGCGCTCGCGTTCCTGCTGCCGCTGATCATGCCCTGGTTCGGGGGCAACGAGTTTTACTTCTCCTATCTGTGGCCGCTCGACTGGTACAAGCTCCAGCCCGGGACGCTCGCGGGCCTGCCGGTGTACCTCGCGCTCTTCAGCATCGTCGGCTCGCTGATCGTCGCGCCGCTCCTCGCCTACCGCTACGGCAAGCGCTGGTACTGCAGCTGGGTCTGCGGCTGCGGCGGCCTCGCCAACACGTTCGGCGACCCGTGGCGGCACCTCACCTCGAAGAGCACGCAGGCGTGGCGCTTCGAGAAGGTCGCGGTCCACACCGTGATGTTCCTCGCGATCGCGTCGACCGCGCTGCTCGCGCTCGACTACGTGATCGCGGGCCAGCACGGGACCTTCCACTGGATCGTCGCGGGCGAGCAGGTCTGGAGCGTCAAGAAGCTCTACGGGCTCGTGATCGGCTCGATCCTCGCCGGGGTCGTCGGCGTCGGCCTCTACCCGCTCTTCGGCCCGCGCGTGTGGTGCCGCAACTTCTGCCCGATGGCCGCGATGCTCGGCCTCTTCCAGAAGCTCGGCCGCTTCCGCATCCGCGTCAAAGAGGACATGTGCATCAGCTGCGGCAACTGCTCGACGTACTGCGAGATGGGCATCGACGTCCGCAGCTACGCGCAGAGCAACCAGTCGTTCACCCGCGCCGCGTGCGTGGGCTGCGGGATGTGCGCGCACGTCTGCCCGAGGGGCGTGCTCAAGCTCGAGAACGTGGCGCCCCTCCAGGCGGACAAGGAGCGGGTGCGGCTCCCGGTCGTCGACCTGTGAGCGCTTGCGAGGCGGCGCCGGCTGCAATACCCCCCACGCCGATGCACGCCTCCATGCGCGTCACGCCCTGGGCCGAGCTGCCCTACCCGAGCGACGTCCTGACCGAGCTCGTCGATCCCGCGTCGCGGAGCGGGCTCGAGGCGGCGCGGCGTGCGCTCGCGCCGATCCCGACGGGGCTGGGCCATCACGGCGTCGGCGGCGACGCGCTCGCCACGGAGCTGGCGCGGATGCTCGCGTGCCCCGCCATCGCGCAGGCGACGAGCGCGACGCTCGTGCCCTTCCCCCTCGCCACGCCGACCGCCGAGGGTGAGCACCTCGTCCTCGAGGCGGCGCGCCTCACGCAGCGCTGGCCGGGCACCACCGACCCGGCCTACGCGACCGCCGTGGCGGACGCGCGGCGCGCGGTGCGCCGCGGCGCGCCGTCCGCGATCGAGCACCAGCTCTGGCTCGAGCACTTCCTCGTCGAGCAGCTGCTGCCCGCGGCCGCTCGCCTCGCGCTGCCCGTGGTGGTGAGCTGGCCCGCGCGCGGCGCCGCGCAGACGCCGATCGCCGACCTCGCGACCCGGCTCGACGAGGCCCTCGACGAGTGGATCTCGTGATGCGCCGCGTGTTCGCGCCGCTCCTCGCGCTCGCCCTCACCGCGTGCGGCGCCGCGACCGCGGCCGGGACCGTCACGCCCGCCGCCCTCCTCGAGGCCGGCGCCGAGGCGCCCGACTTCATGGCCTTCGACCAGCACGGCGAGGTGCGCTCCATGAGCCTGCTCCGCCGACGGCGCCCGATGGTCCTCTTCTTCTACCCGCACGACGGCACGCCGGGCTGCACCGAGGAGGCCTGCGCGCTCCGGGACGCGTGGACGCGCCTGCAGGCGGCGGGCGCCGTCGTCGTCGGCGTCTCGACCGACGGCGTCGAGGCCCACGCGCGCTTCGCCGAGGAGCACGAGCTGCCCTTCCCGCTGCTCTCCGATCCGGACGGCGAGGTGCTCGCCCGCTACGGCGTCCCCGCGGTTCTCGGGATGAGCGCGCGGGTCACCTTCCTCATCGACGGCGACGGGCGGATCGCGCGGGTCTACCCGGCCGTCGATCCCGCGGTCCACGCCGACGAGGTGATCGAGGCGGTGACCGCGATGTCCGGGGCCCGATGAGGCGCGCCCGCCGCGTCGGCGCTTGCGACGCCGCCCGGTCGGGACCACACCTGCCGTCGAAGTGAGCCCCACCGTCTTCGCCATCGGCGCCGCCACCGGCGTCGCGGTCACCGCCCTGGCGGCCGGGCTCCTCCGCAACCGCTTCTTCGCGATCTTCGCGACGGTCATCCTCGGCATCCAGGCGCTCATCGCGAGCGCGCTCTTCTCCGAGTTCGAGCCGATCTGGCCCGTCTACGTCTACCTGCAGGTCTGCGTGAGCCTGCACTTCCTCTCGCTGGCCCGCGCGCGGATGCGGCCGTTCTGGTTCCGCGCGCTCATCAGCGTGCCCGCGCTCTTCTTCGCCGCCGGCACGCTCCTCGCGATGCCGTTCGCCGTCGTCGCCGCGTTCGGGGTGACGCCCTGGGGGTTCTTCCTGCCCTTCCTCGCCGCCGCCGGCGGGGTGTGGCAGTCGCTCCGGCCGAAGAAGGAGATCGTGACGCTCGCGCTCGACGGCGAGACCGTCGCGGGGCCGCGCCGACACCCACGCGGGAAGGCGAACGGCGACGTCCCGCTGCGCATCGTGCAGATCACCGATCCCCACCTCGGCCCGTTGATGAGCGTCGCGAGGCTGCGCGGCATCTGCGAGCGCGCGGTCGCGCAGGCCCCCGACCTGATCGTGATCACGGGGGACTTCATGACGATGGAGTCGCAGACGGATCCGCGGACGCTCCACGACGCGCTCGAGCCCCTCGCGGCGTTCGAGGGCCCCGTGCTCGCGTGCTTCGGCAACCACGACCACGAGGCGCCGCACATCGTGCGGGCCGCGTGCTCGGCCCACGGGATCGAGCTGCTCATCGACGAGGAGACGGTGGTCGAGACGGCCGCCGGGCCGGTGCAGGTGATCGGGGCCGACTTCGCGTTCCGGGACCGCCGCGCGCGCCTCGAGGCGCTGTGCGCGCGCTTCCCGCGGCGCGACGGCCACCTCCGGCTCGTGCTCCTCCACGACCCGGGCGCGTTCAAGCACCTGCCCGACGGCGAGGCCGACCTCGTGCTCAGCGGGCACACCCACGGGGGGCAGCTCGGCTTGCTCAACTTCGGCATCCCCACGACCGTGGTGAGCCTCGCGACGTCGATCCCCGATCACGGCTTCTGGGCGCACGGGCGCAACCGCCTCTACGTGCACCGCGGCACGGGCGTGTACGGCTTCCCGCTGCGGGTCGGCGTGCCGGGCGAGGAGTCGGTCCTCCACGTCCACCAGACGGCTCAGGGGTAGCGCAGGTAGCGCCCGCGCAAGGCTTCGAAGCGCTCGAGCCCCGGCGCCCACCGCGCCTCGAGCGCCTCGGTCGATTCGCCCGCGAGGAACGCGTCGAACACGGCCTGGCTCCCGATCGCCCGCACCATGCGCTCCGGCTCCCAGCCGTCGGGGTACGTGACGCGGAGCGCGCGGGCGATGGCGAGCGCGCCGCGCACGGGCCGCAGCGCGGTCGGGTCGGTGATCGTGAAGCGCGCGCCGCCGCACCGCTCGCCCCGGTGCCGCGTGGACCGCGGCGTGAACGTCACCGGCTCCACGCGCAGCCCCGGCAGCGGCCCGATGGCGCGGACCAGCGCCTCGCCGTCGACCCACGGCGCGCCGATCACTTCGAACGGCGTCTCGGTCCCGCGGCCGACGCTCACGTTCGTGCCCTCGAGCAGCCCGAGCATCGGGTAGAGGCGCACCTCGTCGGTCGTCCGCAGGTTCGGTGACGACGGCACCCACCGCAGCCCCGTCGCCTCGAACGGCGTCGGGCGCGCCCACCCCTCGAGCTCGATCACGTCGAGGCGCGCGTCGATCGAGCGCTCGGCGTTCAGGAGCGTCGCGAGCTCGCCGAGCGTCATGCCGTGCATCGCGGGGAGCGGGTGGTGGTTGACGAACGACGCGAGCGCCGGCTCCGAGACCGGGCCCCGCGGAGGGCCGCCGCCGAGCGGGTCCGGTCGGTCGAGCACGACGACGCGGAGCCCCGCCGCGGCGGCCGCCTCGAGCACCCGCCGCACGGTGGACGCGTAGGTGTAGAAGCGGACGCCGACGTCCTGCAGGTCGACCACGATCGTGTCGATCCCCGCGAGCATCGCGGGGGTCGGCGAGCGCGTCCGCCCGAACAACCCGAGCACGGGGAGCCCGGTGCGCGCGTCGCGGCCGTCCTCGATCCGGCCCTCGCGATCGGAGCCGAGCCCGTGCTCGGGCGAGAGCACCCGGACCACCGTGACGTCCGGCGCGGCGTGCAGGACGTCGAGGGTGCGGCGACCGTCGCGGGTGCGCGCGGCCCGGTGCGTGAGGAGCGCCACCCGCGCCCCCGCGAGCGAGGCGAACCCGTCGCGCTCGAGCACGTCGACGCCCGCGAGCACGGCGCCCGTCGAGGGAGGCGCGGCCGCGCGGGTCGCCGCGACGCCGAGCGGGCCGAGCGCGCGCACGAGCGGCTGCACGTCGCCCTCCCCGTTCGGGTGGACCCGGTTCGAGAGCAGGATCACGAAGACGTCGTTGACCGGATCCATCCACAGCGAGGTGCCGGTGTACCCGCCGTGGCCGAACGCGCGGGCGCTCATGCCCGCGCGGCCGGTGTCCCAGCCGAGCGCGCGGCTGCCGCCGGGCAGGGCCTGCGGCGCGGTCATCTGCGCGATGGTCGCGTCGGTCACCCAGCCGTCTCCCTCGCCGAGGAGCCGGCGCGCGAGCCGCGCGAGGTCGTCGGCGGTGGAGAAGAGCCCCGCGTGGCCGGCGACGCCGCCGAGGCGCCAGGCGCGCGGGTCGTGCACCACGCCGCGGATCATCACGCCGCCGCGCCGCTCGGCGCGCTCGGTCGGGGCGACGCGCGGCCAGAGGGCGCGGTCCGGGACGTAGCCGGTGTCGATCATCCCGAGCGGCGCGTGCACGTGCTCGCGGGCGAAGGCCTCGAGCGGCGCGCCGCCCACCCGCGCCACGATCTCGCCGAGCAGCACGTAGCCGAGATCGCTGTAGCGCACGCGCGCGCCCGGCGGTCGCTCGAGCGGCGTGCGGGCGATCCGCTCGATGTTCGCGGCGCGGTCCTCGCCGTAGTCGCGCAGCGCGTCGACGGGCGGCAGGCCACTGGTGTGCAAGAGGAGCTGACGCACCGTGAACGCGTGCGGGATCGCGGGGAGGTAGCGCGAGGCGCGGGCGTCGAGGTCGAGGTCGCCGCGCTCGACGAGCACCATCACGCTCGCGGCCGTCGCGGCGGCCTTGGTGATCGAGGCGAGGTCGAAGACCGTGTCGACCGTCATCGGCTCCGGCGCGGGATCGACCGCGCGCTGCCCGTAGGCCCGGCGGAACACCACGCCGTCGCGGCGGCCGAGGACGATCACGCACCCGGGCGCGGCGCCGGCCTGGATCGCGTCGTCGACGAGCGCGTCGATCGCGTCCTCGTGCTCCGCCGAGATGCGGATCGCGACGGGCACCGGGCGCGACGGCGCGGGCTCCACAGCCGGCTCCACAGCCGGCTCCACACGGGGTTCCGGCGAGGGCGCCGGCGAGGGCTCGACGGCCTCGGGGGCAGGGTCCGGTGGCGGCCGAGGGGCCGGCGCGGGACCCGAGCACGCCGCCCCGAGCAACGCGAAGAGGGCCCAGAAACCGCGCGAGGCGCCGCTCCGAGATCGCGAATCCGGCGCGCTCGGCCCCGTCGCGGGCTCGCGCGCCTCGCCCGCTTCCGCTTGAATCCCGACCACTTGTCCCCGACCGAGGCCAGAACGCCGGGGCGACGATGTGCGGAGTGCTTGCATCCGGGGGCCAACGGGGACATTCGGAGGGGCTCGAAAAACCCATCCGGGAGCCGACGCGTACCTTCGATGCTCGATCCTCACTCCGTCACCGGCAGCCAGGTGTCCAAGAACTTCGTCCTCGACACCAACGTCCTCCTCCACGACCCCGGAGCGCTCTACGCCTTCGAGGACAACAACGTGGTCATCCCGATCTACGTCATCGAGGAGATCGACAAGTTCAAGCGAGACATGAACGAGCTCGGCCGCTCCGCGCGAGGGGTGAGCCGCACGCTCGACGAGCTGCGCGCGCAGGGCAACCTCGCTCAGGGCGTCGGCCTCCCCGCCGGAGGCTCGCTGCGCGTCGCGTTCACCGGCCGGTCGCTGCCGAACGCGTACAGCATGACGAGCCACGAGGCCGACTCGAAGATCATCGCGGTCGCCCTCGACGTGAAGGAGTCCACGCCGGAGACGCCCACGATCCTCGTCACGAAGGACGTGAACCTCCGGATCCGCGCCGACGCGCTCGGGCTCGTCGCGGCCGACTACGAGCACGACCGCACCGAGCTCGAGGAGCTCTACAGCGGCTGGCGCGAGGTCCGCGTGGAGGGCGAGGTCATCGACGCGCTCTACCGCGAGGGCTCCGTCCCGATGCCCGACGGGTGCGTGCCCAACCAGTTCGTGCAGCTCCTCGACCCCGACCACCCCAACCACAGCGGCGTGGGCCGGGTGGACCCGACGGGCACCAAGGTCGAGCCGCTCCCGAAGAAGAAGGAGCGCGTCTGGGGCATCACCGCGCGCAACCGCGAGCAGGCGTTCGCGCTCAACCTCCTGCTCGACGATCGGATCAAGCTCGTCACCCTCGTCGGCAAGGCGGGCACGGGCAAGACGCTGATCGCGCTCGCGGCGGCGTTGCGAAAGGCCCACGAGGAGAAGAAGTACCAGCGCGTGCTCGTCTCGCGCCCGATCTTCCCGCTCGGCCGCGACCTCGGCTACCTCCCGGGGGACATCGAGGAGAAGCTCCAGCCGTGGATGCAGCCCATCTTCGACAACCTCGAGCTGCTGATGGGGCTCTCCAGCGAGGACCGCAAGAACGGCCGCAGCTACGAGGAGATGCTCCACCTCGGGATGCTCGAGGTCGAGCCGCTCACGTACATCCGCGGCCGCTCGATCCCCGATCAGTTCCTCATCGTGGACGAGGCGCAGAACCTCACCGTCCACGAGGTGAAGACGATCATCAGCCGCGCGGGCGAGGGGACCAAGATCATCCTCACGGGCGACCCCTACCAGATCGACAACCCGTACATGGACGCGACGAGCAACGGGCTCGTGCACACGGTGAACCGCTTCCGCGGTCGCTCCATCTCCGGGCACATCACGCTGCGCAAGGGCGAGCGCTCCGAGCTCGCCGAGCTCGCCGCCGAGGTGCTGTAGCCGCCCGGTCGAGATGAGCGCCGAGCGACACAACGCGCGCGGCCACGAGCGGCTCGCGCGGGGCGACGTCGACGGCGCGATGGCGGCGTTCCTCGACGCGCTCGCCGAGGATCCCGGCGACGTGCCCGCGATGCTCTCGCGCCTCGAGATCCTCGCGCTCTACCGCGAGGACCACGCCGCCGCGATCGCGGCCGGGCGGGTGATGCGCGCCCACGGCGTCGGCGGCGTCGTGCTCGCGAGCTCGCTGAGCTACTCGCTGCAGTCGCTCGGGATGCACCGCGAGGCGCTCGAGGTGATCTACGAGGGCCTGCGCACGGCGCCGGAGACCGAGACGCTCTGGTACAACGCCGCCTGCTCGCACGCGAAGCTGCGCCTGTGGACGGCCGCGATCCACGCGCTCGAGGCGGCCACCGGGCTCGACCCGAGCGACGGCGCGACGGCTCGGGCCGACGAGGACTTCGCGGCCATCGCGACCGAGCCGTGGTTCCTCGCGGCGACCGATCCGTCGACCGTCCCGGTCCGCGCGCCGGCGAGCGTCCTGATCGCGCACACCGCCGAGCAGGCGCCTCGCGCCGCTCCCCTCGCGGAGGCGCTGCGCGCGTCGGGCTACGCGGTCGAGGCCCGCGTGGTGGAGCGCCCGCTCGACCCCGGCGCGCTCGACGGCGCTCCGCGCGCGCTGCTCTTCGACGACCGCGACGAGGCCGCGCGAGCCGTCGAGCGCGAGCTCGCCCGCGTGAAGACGACTTGCCCCGTCGCGCTCGTCGTCCCGACGTGGCTGCCGACGGAGCACCTGCCGTCGTTCCACGCCCCCGACGACCGCTGGGGCCCGGGCGCGCTCGGCTTGCTGCGGTTCTTCCTCGGCCCGCTCGCGTGCGAGCCGCCCGGCCCCGCGCTCGAGAAGTAGCCGTCAGGCCCCGTCGTCGAGGGATCGCAGGAAGGCGACGAGGTCGTCGATCTCCGCGTCGGTGAGGGAGCTCGTCACGCCGTGGGTGTCGGCGGCGTTGCGCGTGGTGAGCACCTCCCGGAGCGTCGGCGCGGAGCCGTCGTGGAGGTACGGCGCGGTGCGCCAGAGCCCCCGCAGCGTCGGGGTGTCGAGGCCGGTGAGCGGGCCCCCGAGCCGCGAGCCCGAGCCGGCGCCGAGGGTGCCCACGTCGTGCAGGACGGGCTCGCCTCCGACGAACGCGCTGTCGGTGTAGGCCTCGCCGGCGTGGCACGTCGGGCACCCCGCGCCCTCGAAGAGCGCGGCGCCACGCGCCCGCGCCGCGTCGTCGTCGATCGCGCGATAGGGGCTGGTCCCGAATCGGTCGAGGCTCGCGACGTAGGCGGCGAGCGCGTCGAGCTCGGGGCTGAGCCCGGCCTTCGGCCCGCCGAGGGTCTCGTCGCGCATCATCGCGTGGAACACGTCGTCCGGCAGGAACCCCTCGCCGCCCTGGCCGCCGCGGATGTCGTGCTCGAAGTCCTGCACCTCGTCGAAGTTGGCGGTCCAGTGCAGCGGCGCCCGCCCCGCGCGACCGCGCAGCTCGATCGTGTTGCGCAGCCCCTCGCCGCGCTGCGTGAAGTCCCACACGAGCCCGTCGCCCTCCCCGTCGAGGTGGCAGGTCGCGCAAGACAGGTAGCGGGTCCGGCTCATCCGCGGATCGCGGCTCCGATAGAAGATCCGCTTCCCCTCGAGGACCATCGCCTCGAGAGGCTCGGCGGCCAGCGTCGGGATCTCCGCGAGCAGCGGCGGCTCGGTCGCGAAGCTCGACACGTCGTAGACGCGGACCGTGCGCGACAAGAACGCTTGCACGAAGAGCATCGAGCCGTCGGGCGACAGCGCGAGCCCCTGCGGCGCCTCGCCCACGGCGTCGATGCTGGCCACGGTGAAGAAGTCGAAGCCGTCGACGACCACCACCGTCTGCGCGCCCTGCATCGCGACGAAGAGGCGGTCGCCCATCGGCGCGTAGACGGCGGCCGAGGCGAAGTCGAGGTCGTCGAAGGAGTGGCGGAAGCTGTCGCGCGCCTCGGCGCCCGGCGCGCCGAGCAGCACCTCGCCGAGCGCGGCCCGGGCCGTCGTCTGGCTCGTCAACGGCAGCCCCGTGCGGAAGGCGCCCGCGACGACGTTGGCCTTGAGCGCGGGGAGCACCACGCGGCGTCCGTCCGGCGAGGGCACCGCCTGCCCGAGGAAGGACAGGACCCCATCGTTGTCGGTGTCGCTGTCGAGGCCCTCCTGCCGCGCGAGCACCGTCTCGGGCCCGAGCGCGAGCGCCCGCGGGTCGCGCGCGTCGATCGAGACCACGCGCGCGCCGGCCTCGTCCGAGCGCCAGCGCGTCGCGATCAGCGCGCCGTCCGCGTTCATCGCGAGGCCGCGCGGCTCCGGCCCCACGGCGAGCGCGTCGAGGATCGCTCCGTCGGGGTCGACGCTGGTGACCGTGCCGGCGCGCGACGCCACGAAGAAGGCGCCGCCGCGCGGATCCGCGAGGACGGCCCACGGCTCGGAGCCCGCCGCCACGGTGCTTCGAGGCTCGAGCGTCTCCGCGTCGAGGAGCCGCAGCGTGTCGTCGCCCTGGCACGCGACCGCGACGCGCGCGCCTGCGATCGCGAGCGCGCGCGGGTGCTCGCCGACGGTGACCTCGGTGACGAGCGCGAGCGGCTCGATCGAGAGCACGGCCACCGTGTCGGCGTCCGGGTTGACCACCCACACGCGGCCGCGCGCCGCGTCGACGGCGATGGAGCTCGACGACGTCGGCGCCGGGTCGCTCGGCCTCGGCACCACGCTGACCGAGCGCGTGGCCTCCGCCCGGCGCCCGCGCGCGTCGACCACGACGGCCCCGATCGTCCGGACGCCGACGATCTCGAAGGCGTGGCAGGCCTCGCGGCCGGTGGCGGTCGCGCCGTCGCCGAACACCCACTCGACGGCGCCGTCGGACGCGACGGAGAAGCAGGCCTCCTCTCGCACGAACGCGTACGCCGGCCCGTCGATCGTCGCGTCCGGAGGCGGCGTGTCGGCGTCGGCGCCGGCGTCGGTCGGGGGGGCGGGGTCGGTGCAGGCGACGGCGAGCGCCGCGACGATCCCGACGAGCGACCTACTCACACGCGACCGTCGTGAACGTCGCGCTGAACGCGGCGGCGGTCGGGTTGCCGTTGAGGTCGGTGACCCCGCCCGCCGGGACCTCGAGCGTGTACGTCGTCGAGGGCGCGAGCACGCGCGTCGGCCACACGTTGACCACCCCGTCCTGGCCCGAGAGGTAGACGTCGAGCGCGTTGCCGTCCGGATCGCGGAGGATCACCGAGCCGCGGAAGACGCTGCTCATGGAGACGAACTCCGTGAACGTCAGCCCGACCCGCGTCGTCAGCGGCTGATCCGTCGCGCCGTCGAGGGGCACGACCATGTTCACGGCCGGGGGCGTCGAGTCCACGGCCTCCGCGAAGGGCACCACCGCGCTGGCCTCCCCGTCGACGGAGTCGTCGTCGACGCTCAGCACCAGGACGTTGCCGAACGGCGTGAGGGTGTCGACGTCGCCGGTGTGCTCGTAGCGGGCGAGCGCGGTCGGCGCGGTGGGGTCGCTCACGTCGAGCCGCATCCCGTAGGCGCTGAAGCCGACGAACGCGACGCCCTCCTTGATGAAGACGTAGCCGCCGTCGCCGTCCGGCGCCTCCCAGTCCCCGGCGAGGGTCGGGTGCGTGGGGTCGGTGACGTCGAAGATCGCGAGCCCGCCGCTGAAGCCGATCCGCGGGTGGTAGGTGTGGCCGCCGTTCACCATCCCGAAGTAGGCCGGCAGCGGGATCGGGCGCTCGAGCCGATCCACGGTGCCGTTGGTGATCGAGTAGGTCCCGCCGGGGATCGGCCGCGGCTGGCGCGGATCGCGGATGTCGACCACCGCCGCCACCGATCCCTCGCTGCTGAACACGTAGAGGTGGTTGCCGATCGCGATGACCTGACCGATCCGGAAGAGCGGCTCGGGCAGGTACTGCGCGACGATCTCGGGGTTGCGCGGATCCTCCGCGTCCACGACGTAGACGCCGTTGTCGGACGCGCCGACGTACACGTACGGGGCCTGCCAGGACGTGCTCATCACCGTGCGCATGTACGCGTCCGGGTAGCGCACGCCGGGGAGCGTGAAGTCGGTGACGCGGACCGGCGCGGTCACGTCCTGCAGGTCCCAGAACTGGATGCCGGTCAGCGACGCGACCACGATCCAGCGCCCGCCGATCGTGGAGTAGCCCGTGGCGTGGGTCTCCCGGATCTGCTCGTCGAGGACGTTGGCGACGAGCACGGGCGAGCACGGGTCGTGGATGTCCCAGACCGCGATCCCACCCCGGCCGCGCTCGTGGGCCCAGGGGCGCACCAGGTAGCCGTCGAGGAAGAACCCCGTGTTGTGGTGGTTCTCGTCGGCGTCGCCGAGCGGGAGGAAGGCGCACTCCACGCCGATCTGCGCGGCGTCGAAGATCGTCGACGGAGCGCCCGGGCCCGTCGGCGGGTCGAAGCCATCCGGAGGGGGCAGCGGATCGGGGTCGGGGGCGCCCGCGTCGCCGGTCCACAGGTGACAGCCGGTCGGCGCGGGCCCCGCGTCGGGGCCTCCGTCCACGCCCGCGTCGGCCGCCGATTCCCCTGCGTCCACGCCCGCGTCGGTGGGCTCGTCGGGGCTCGGGCAGCCGACCAGGAGCAGGGCGAGGAGCCAGCGGGGGGCGTTCACGCCTCGAATCTATGCGAGGCGAGCCCAGGGTTCCAAGCCCGGGTGGCCATGGGTTCCATCGCGACTACGTTCGGCGGTCGGGGCGGGCCCACCCCTGCCTTTCGCTCGCAGCCTCTGTTAGAGTGCTGCCGTCACCGAGGGGAAAGTATGTCCGACAGACTGAAGCTCGCTTCGCTCACGGCCCTGGGGGGCCTCTGCCTTTCGCTCGCGCCGGCCGTGGCCTTCGCCCAGCCCGACGCGGGTCTCTTCGACGCCGCCAGCACCTGCGGTAACGGGGTGCGTGAGCCCTGGGAGCAGTGCGACTGGGGCTTCTTCGACATCGAATTCGCCACCGGTGAAGGCGGCGGGGCGGACGGCCGAGGCGAGCCGACCGAGTACGACTGCTGCGACATCAACTGCCGCCTGCGCCCCTCGACCTTCGAGTGCCGCAACTCGTGGCGGGGTGACTGCGACGCGCCCGAGTTCTGCAGAGGCACGCGCGACGCGGACGGAGTCCACTCGACCTGCCCGCCCGACCGCCTCCACACCGGCTCGCACGTGTGCCGCCCCGTCGCGGACGCCTGCGACGTCCCGGAGACGTGCACCGGGCGCAGCACCGAGTGCCCCCCCGACGGGCTCGCGGGGAGCACCGTGACCTGCCGTCCCGCGGCAGGCCCCTGCGACGCCGCCGAGGTCTGTGACGGCATCCGCGTCAATTGCCCGGTCGACCAGCTGGCCGCGGCCGGCACGGTCTGCCGGATCGCGACCGGCGGCTGCGACGCCGAGGAGCTCTGCAGCGGCTCGACCGCGAGCTGCCCCTCGGACGTCCTCGCCGCGGCCGGCACCGAGTGCCGCGCGGCCGCGGGTGACTGCGACGTGGCCGAGCTGTGCTCGGGCACCGGCGCGACCTGCCCCGCCGACGCCTTCGCCGACGACACCACGGTCTGCCGCGCCTCGACGGGCCGCTGCGACACCGAGGAGCTGTGCTCCGGCACCGACGCGGACTGCGCGACGGACATGAGCGCGGCGGACGGCACCAGCTGCGCGGACGCGACCCGCTGCAACGGCGAGGAGACGTGCATGGCCGGCAGCTGCACGCCGGGCACCGCGCCCACCTGCGACGACCGCAACCTCTGCACCGCGGACTCTTGCGCGGAGCCGGGCGGCTGCATGAACACGCCCGTCGCGGGCTGCTGCAACATCGACTCGGGCTGCGACGACGGCGACATCTGCACCTCCGACACGTGCTCGGGCGCGGGCGGCACCTGCTCCTCGGCCCCGATCACGAACTGCTGCGAGACCGACGCGGACTGCGACGACGCGAACGCCTGCACCGCCGACGCGTGCGACACGACGACGAACCGCTGCATGCGCACCCCGGTGGCGGGCTGCTGCGCGACCGACGCGGACTGCGACGACTCGAACGCCTGCACCGGCGACACCTGCGACACCACGACCGGTATGTGTGACAACGCGGAGATCGCGGGCTGCTGCACCGGCGACGGCGACTGCAACGACATGAACACCTGCACCTCGGACCGCTGCGACACGGCGGCCATGACGTGCACCAACGACGCGATCGCCGGCTGCTGCCTCACCGACGAGGACTGCGACGACGGCGACGAGTGCACCGCCGACATGTGCGACGCGGCCACCGCGACCTGCTCGAGCGACCGGATCCCCGGCTGCGGGCGTGACGCGGGCGGCGGCTTCGACGACGCCGGCACCGGCATGACGGACGCGGGCGGACCCGTCGGCACCGACGCGGGCCCGATGGACGGCGCGGTCGGCACCGGCGGCGACGGCGCGGTCGGCGACGCGGGTGACGACATGACCGAGGGTGGCTGCGGCTGCCCGATGGCCGTGGGTGGCAGCACCGACACCGCGCCGATGGGCCTGCTCGTCGCGCTCGGCGCCCTCGTGTTCTGGCGCCGCCGCCGCCGAGGCTGAGTCCGACGACGCGAAGCGTCGGAGGATCTCAGTGGGGGAGCGCGAGGGGCTTGCCCCTCGCCGGAGAGAAATCGCCGGCGGCGATTTATCGACAGACCTTGAGAGCAGCCCCGGCTCACGAATCGAGGCCCTCTCCATGCTATGGAGGGGGCCTCGGTGCTTCCGTCGACCCAACCGGCCCGGAGAGGTCGCGAGACGCTGGCCGGCGGCGGCTGGATCGAGCTCCACGAGGGGTTCTTCCGAGACCACGAGGCCCAGATGGCCGCGCTCCTCGAGGAGCTGCCGCTCCGCGTCGAGGAGGTCGTCGTGTGCGGCAAGCGCTACCCGACCCCGCGACGCACGAGCTGGCACGGGGACCCGGGCTGCGCCTACGGGTACTCGGGCCGTCGCTGGGAGCCGTCCCCGTGGACCCCGACCCTCGACCGGATCCGCGCGCAGCTCGACGAGCTCGAAGGGGTCCACTTCAACTCCCTGCTCGCCAACCACTACCGGGACGGCGCCGACGCGATGGGCGCGCACGCCGACGACGAGCCCGAGCTCGGCCCCTCGCGCGACGACGTGCGGATCGCGAGCGTCTCGCTCGGCGCGGCCCGCCGCTTCGTGCTCGGGCACCGCGCGACCAAGGAGAAGCGGGAGTGGTCGCTCGGCGGTGGCAGCGTCCTCGTGATGGGCGGCCCGCTGCAGCGCGACTGGGTCCACCGCGTCCCCCGCACCAAGCGGGTCGTGGGGCCCCGCCTCAATCTGACCTTCCGCGTCGTCGTGCCCCGCCCTAGGATTCCGTGACCATGCTCGACTTCCTCAAGAAGAAGCTCGTGATGCCCCGCGCCGACGAGGCCCTCCCCGGTCGCGAGGCGAAGATGCCCGTCGCCGCGCGCCACGCCGTGCTGGGCACGCCGATGGAGGCGCCCTTCCCCGACGGGCTCGAGCTCGCGATGTTCGGGTTCGGCTGCTTCTGGGGCGCGGAGCGCAAGCTCTGGCAGGCCGACGGCGTCTTCTCGACCGCCGTCGGCTACGCCGCGGGCTTCACGCCGAACCCGACCTACGAGGAGGTCTGCTCCGGACGCACGGGCCACAACGAGGTCGTGCGCGTCGTGTTCGATCCGAAGAAGACGTCCTACGAGAAGCTCCTGAAGGTGTTCTGGGAGAGCCACGACCCGACGCAGGGGATGCGGCAGGGCAACGACGCGGGGACCCAGTATCGGTCGGGCGTCTACGCCTACGGCGACGCGCAGCTCGCCGCGGCCCAGGCCTCGAAGGCGGCCTACGAGACCAAGCTGGTCGCCGCCGGCTACGGCCCCATCACCACCGAGATCGTCGCCGCGCCGCCGTTCTACTTCGCCGAGGACTACCACCAGCAGTACCTCCACAAGAACCCGAACGGCTACTGCGGCATCGGCGGGACCGGCGTCGCCTGCTCCATCGGCCTCGACGTCGACTGATCTCGGCGCTCCTGATCTCGACGCTCCCTCGGTTCTGGTACGCTCGCCGACGCGATGCGCATCCAATCCGAGTCCCTCATCCGTCACCCGCAGGAGAAGGTCTACGCGGCGTACCGCGACCGGCTCTCCGAGATCGCGGCGTACATTCCCGACGTCAAAGAGATCCGCGTCGAGAAGCGGCAGGAGCACGACGCCGGGGTCACGATCCACAACATCTGGATCGCCGATCGCGAGGTCCCCGTCTTCGCGAGGGCGTTCATCAAGCCCGAGATGCTGCAGTGGGACGACTTCGCGGAGTGGAAGGACGGCGAGGGCCGCGTCTACTGGACGCTCAAGCTCCGGGTCTTCACCGACAGCGTGACCTGCAGCGGCACCAACACCTTCGCGGCGGCCGGCGACGGCAAGACGAAGGTCTGCCTCGAGGGCGACCTCGACATCGACGTCAAGAGCATCCCCGGCGTGCCCAAGCTGCTCGCGGGCGGGCTCAAGCCGAAGGTCGAGAAGTTCATCGTCTCGCTGATCACGCCCAACCTGCAGCGCGTCAACGAGAGCCTGCAGCAGTTCCTCGACGAGCACGGCTGAGGTAGCGGCGGAAGGTCCAGGGGCCGCTCGGCTCCTCGACCGCGGTCGCCGCGCCCGAGGGGACGAGCGCCGCCTCGATGGCCGCCTCCGACAGGAACGGGCCGCCGATCGCGAGCGGGTCGAGCTCGCCCTCGAAGGTGCTGAGCAGGAGCTCGTCGATCGCGCAGGGCCGGTCGTACAGCGGCACCGCGACCCGGGGCCCCGCCTCGACGCTGACCGACGCGCAGCCTCTGTCGTCGAGGAAGTGGCGCAGGGCGCCGCGCGGCGTGGGGTCGTCGACGCGGACGACCTCGACGCGCGAGGGCAGCTCGAGCGGCGCCTCGCGGCCCGTGTACACGATCGGCCGCGCCCAGCTCGACCAGACGGGGTGCGACGCGGGCAGCGCTCCGCTCTGGGTCAGCACGCAGAGCCACGGCGGGTCGCGGCCCTCGCGGAGCGCGTGGAACCCGGCGCCGTCGAGGTCGTAGCGCAGCTCCGGCTCCGCGCGCAGGACGCTGCCGCTCACGACGATGGCGTCGACGCGCGCCCGCGTGAGCTGCAGGCAGAACCAGTCCGTCGCGCTCTTGGGCGACCGCTCCCCGATCCGCATCACGCGCAGCGCGGCCCCGACGCGGGCCACCGCGACCACGTGGAGCACCCCCGACGCCGCTCCGAGCGGCGCCCCGTAGAGCGCCCGCGCGCGCTCGTCGACCTCCTGTCGCGTCTGCACTCCGTTTGCCCCTCGGCCGCCCTTCTTCCATACCCCGACCTCGGCATGAAGCGGTACCTCGTCCAGACGATGGGCTGTCAGATGAACGTCCACGACTCGCGGCGGATCGAAGAGGTCCTGTCCGCGGACGGCTGGCTCCCGACCGACGAGCCCGCCCTGGCGCAGCTCATCGTCTTCAACACCTGCTCGGTCCGCGAGAAGGCGGAGCACAAGCTGATGAGCGCGCTCGGCACCGTGCGCGGCTTCAAGGAGGAGCGCCGCGACGTCGTCATCGCGGTGGCCGGCTGCGTGGCCCAGCAGGAGGGCGAGCGCCTCCTCCAGAAGGCCCGCTTCGTCGACGTCGTGATCGGCCCCGACAACATCTCGGAGCTGCCCGCCCTGATCGCCCACGCGCAGGGCGGCGGCGCGCCGGTCGCCAGGACGGTCTTCGACGTCCACGCCCCCGCCTTCCTCGAGGCCACGCCGGCTCCGTCGAAGCTCGAGGTCACCGCGTTCGTCACCGTGATGAAGGGCTGCGACGAGCGCTGCACGTACTGCGTCGTCCCCTACACGCGGGGCCCCGAGCGCTACCGCAGCTCGGACGCGATCATCCACGAGATCCGCGGGATGGTGGAGGGCGGGGTCCGCGAGGTGACCCTGCTCGGGCAGACCGTCAACTCGTGGCACGAGCCCAACGCCGACGAACCGGCGGACGAGGCGCCCCCCTGGTCGGAGCGGCTCGCCCGGACCAGCCAGTTCGCCGCGCTGCTGCGCCGGATCGCGGTGGAGGTGCCCGAGCTCGGGCGGCTCCGCTACACGTCCCCGCACCCGCGGCACCTGACCGACGAGCTCATCGAGGCGCACGCCGACCTCGACGTGCTCGCGCGGCACGTGCACCTCCCGGTGCAGTCGGGCTCGAACCGCCTGCTCAAGCGGATGCTCCGCCGCTACACGCGCGAGCTCTACCTCGAGCGCATCGCGCGCCTGCGCGACGCGGTCCCCGGGCTGACGCTGAGCACCGATCTGATCGTCGGCTTCCCCGGCGAGACGGACGAGGACTTCGCGCAGACGCTCGAGCTCGTCCGCGAGGCCGGCTTCGTGGCGGCGTTCGCGTTCAAGTACTCGCCGCGGCCCAACACTCCGTCGCTCAAGCTCGAGGACGACGTCCCCGAGGCGGTGAAGGCGGCGCGCCTCCAGGCCGTGTTCGACGTGGTGGCCGCTCAGCAGCGGCCGCACCTCGAGTCGCTCGTGGGGACGACCCAGCGAGTGCTCGTCGAGGGAATCAGCCGCACCGATCCCAAGCGTTCCACGGGCCGGACGGCGCGCAACGAGATCGTCCACGTGGACGGCGTCGACCTCGAAGGAGCGTTCCTCGACGTGGTGATCGAGCGAGCCAACGAGCACAGCCTGATGGGTCGGCGCCTGAGCGAGGCGCCGGTCGAGCGGCCGCGCTTCCCGCATCGGCTCAAGGTGGTGGGGTGAGCCCCGCCACCCGGCGCGCCGCCCTCAGCTGGGCGCCCGCGGTCCTCTACATGGGGCTGATCTGGACGCTGAGCTCGTTCACGTTCGACGCCCCCATCGACCACTTCCCGCTGCGCGACAAGGGCGTCCACTTCGTCGAGTACGGCGTGCTGGGGATGCTGCTCGCGCACGCGTGCTTCCGCACCTGGCCGCGCCATCACCGGCTGCGCACGGCGGCGCTCGCGATCCTCATCACCGTCCTCTGGGGCTGGCTGGACGAGATCCACCAGGCCTTCGTCCCCGGGCGCTCGTCGGACGCGCTCGATCTTGTCGCCGACACCGCCGGCGCGATCACGGGCACCCTGACCCGCGCCGCGATCCACTTCCTTCACCGCCCGAGGACCGCCAACCGATGAGCCTGCACCCCTACCGCGGAACGCTCCCCACCATCAGCCCCGACGCCTGGCTCGCGCCGAGCGCGGACGTCATCGGCGACACGCACGTCGGCGCCGAGTCCAGCATCTGGTACGGCGCGGTCCTGCGCGGCGACGTGATGCCCATCCGCATCGGCGCGCGCACGTCGATCCAGGACAACTCCGTCATCCACACCACCGAGCACTGGAGCGACTGCACCGTCGGTGACGACTGCACCGTCGGCCACGCGGTGGTGCTCCACGGGTGCACCGTCGGCGACCGCGTCCTCGTCGGCATGGGCGCGATCGTCCTCGACGCCGCCGAGATCGGCCACGACGTGATCCTCGGCGCGGGCAGCCTCGTCACCGCGCGGACCAAGATCCCCCCGGGCGTGATGGCGTTCGGCCGACCGGCGAAGCCGATCCGCGACCTCAAGCCCGAGGAGCTCGAGCAGATCCGCGAGGCGGCCTCGCACTACGTCGAGCTGCTGCCGCACTACCGCTGAGGCGCCTCCCCTCGAGGTCTGTCGATAAATCGCCTCCGGCGATTTCTCTCCGGCGAGGGGCAAGCCCCTCGCGCTCCCCACTGAGATCCCTCGGTCGCTTCGCGCCCTCGGGACTCAGTCGTCCACGTTCAGGATCGCGTGGAAGGCGGCCTGAGGGATCTCGACCGAGCCGACCGACTTCATGCGGCGCTTGCCGCGCTTCTGCTTCTCGAGCAGCTTGCGCTTGCGCGTGATGTCGCCGCCGTAGCACTTCGCGGTGACGTCCTTGCGGAGCGCCTTCACGGTCTCGCGGGCGATGATCTTGCCCCCGATCGCCGCCTGGATCGCGACCTCGTACTGCTGCCGCGGGACGATCTTGCGGAGCTTGGTGGCCAGGCCGCGACCGAGGGTCTGCGCGTTCGAGTGGTGCACGATCGCTGAGAGCGCGTCGACGCGCTCGCCGTTGATCATCATGTCGATCTTCACGAGCTTGTTCTGGCGGTAGCCCGCGAGCTCGTAGTCCATCGAGGCGTAGCCCCGGGTCGCCGTCTTGAGCCGGTCGAAGAAGTCGTACAGCACCTCGGCGAACGGCAGCTCGTAGGTGACGATGACGCGCTCGGTCGACGCGTACTGGATCCCCTTCTGCTCGCCGCGGCGCTCCTCGCAGAGCTTGATGACGGCGCCGACGTACTGCGCGGGCACGTGGATCGCGACGGTGAAGTACGGCTCGCGGACGTGGTCGATCTTCACCGGGTCGGGGAGCCGCGAGGGGTTCTCGACCTCGACCATCGAGCCGTCGGTCAGGTAGCAGTGGTAGACGACGCTCGGCGCGGTCGTGACGAGGTCGAGGTCGTACTCGCGCTCGAGGCGCTCCTGCACGATCTCCATGTGGAGCATCCCGAGGAAGCCGCAGCGGAAGCCGAACCCGAGGGCGTCGGACGTCTCCGGCTCGAACGTGAGCGCGCTGTCGTTGAGGTGGAGCTTGTCGAGCGCGTCGCGCAGGGCGGGGTACTCGCTGCTGTCCGTCGGGAAGATCCCGCAGAACACCATCGGCTTGACCTCTTTGAAGCCGGGGAGCTGCTCGGTCGCCCGCAACTTCACTTGCGTGTGCGTGATCGTGTCACCGATCTTGGTGTCCCCGACCGACTTGATCGACGCGGCGAAGAACCCGACCTCGCCGGGCCCGAGCGAGCCGACCGCGCGCGGGAACGGCGCGAACACGCCGATCTCCGTGGCCTCGTAGTCGGCCTTGGTCGCCATCATGCGGATCTTGTCGCCCTCGGCGAGCACGCCGTCGATCACGCGCACGAGGACCACCGCCCCGCGGTAGCTGTCGTACCAGCTGTCGACCACGAGCGCGCGGAGCGGGCCGGCGTTGCCGGTCGTCGACTTCGGCGGCGGCACGCGGCGCACGACCGCCTCGAGGATGGCCTCGATCCCGATGCCCTCCTTCGCGCTCGCCTCGATCGCGCCGCTGCAGTCGAGCCCGACGATCTCCTCGACCTCGCGCGCGCTGCGATCGACGTCGGCGCCGGGCAGGTCGATCTTGTTGAAGACGGGGATGATCTCGAGGTCGTTCTCGATCGCGAGGTAGACGTTCGCGAGCGTCTGCGCTTCGACGCCCTGGCTCGCGTCGACCACGAGCAGCGCGCCCTCGCAGGCGGCGAGCGAGCGGCTCACCTCGTAGCTGAAGTCGACGTGCCCGGGGGTGTCGATGAGGTTGAGCTGGTACTCGATCCCGTCCTTGGCGGTGTAGCTGAGCCGCACCGACTGGGCCTTGATCGTGATCCCGCGCTCGCGCTCGAGCTCCATCTTGTCGAGGAACTGGTCCTGTCGCTCCCGGTCGCTGAGCGCGCCGGTGAACTCCAGGATGCGATCGGCCAACGTGCTCTTGCCGTGGTCGATGTGCGCGATGATGGAGAAGTTTCGGATTCGCTCGATGGGGAACGGCATGGAAGCGGCGTTCTACTGCTCGCTTCGGCCCGCCCCGTCAAGGGTCAGCTGACCCGGAAGCTCGTCCTTGTACTGCTCGAGCACCATGTCGATGCCTTCGCGGATGTAGACCGCGATCGGCACCTTCGTCCGCTGGTTCAGCAGCTTCAACCGCTCGTTCTGCTCGGGCGTGATGTAGATGGTCGTCGAGATTTTCTTCCGAGCCATGTCCTACCCTCGCCCAAGTGACGTGAAGTTACATGGCACCACACATACTGTCAAATGGCAATCGTGGATGTGCGGCGCGCGAGCCGAATCCTGAGGCGAAGTCCCAAGCCCGTCCAGGTCAGCTTGCGGCACCGGTTGAACGGCCACTATCCTCCGGGCACCCGAATCGAAGGGGCCTCGATGAAGAGCGAAGGATCTCGACGACTTGCGATCTTGGTGGGGCTGACGCTCGCGTTGGGCGCCGCGACCCCGGGCTGCGGAGGTGAGTCCGCCGTGTCCGATGCCCCCGAGGGCACGCGCGGCGAAGACTCCGTTCGGCAGCAATGCAACACGAATGGTCACGAGGTGCGCGCGGTCGACGTGAACAACGACGGCACGCCCGACATCCGTCACGTGTACGCGGACGGCCGTGAGACGTGCGTGCAGTACGACATGAACTTCGACGGCCTCGTCGACATCACGCGCTTCTTCGGCGAGGACGGACACACCGTCGTCCAGGAAGAGCACGACTTCGACTTCGACGGACGCCTCGACCAGATCTCGTACTACGAGAACGGCGTCCTCGCGCGCAAGGAGCTCGACACCAACTTCGACAACCGCATCGACACGTGGGTGTGGTGCTCGGGGCGCCTCTACTCGCGCCAGGAGCGCGACCGCCACCACCTCGGGCGCGTCGACACGTGGGAGTTCTTCGACGACGGCCTCCTCCGCGAGGCTCGCTACGACGACAACAACGACGGGCAGCCCGAGCGCTGGGAGATGTTCCGGCTCGGCCGCCTCGCCGAGGTGCGACGCGACA
Source organism: Sandaracinaceae bacterium (assembly GCA_020633195.1). Classification (GTDB taxonomy): domain Bacteria; phylum Myxococcota_A; class Polyangia; order Polyangiales; family Sandaracinaceae; genus JACKEC01. The sequence continues at coordinate 54,763 of JACKEC010000034.1, forward strand.
CCGACCTCGACGGCGAGGCCGACCAGCGCGAAGAGATCCCCGCCGAGAGCGCGGGCGAGGCGGAGACCGCCCTGACCTGCGACGGCACCCCGCCCCCGGCTCCCCCCGCGCCCGAGCCCCCGCCGCCCACCAGCGGCGGCGAGAACGCCGCGGACGCGGGCGTCCCGGCGACCGACGGCGGCGTCCCCGGCGAGGGGATGCCGTGGGAGGGCGTCTCCGACACCCAGCCCGCCGACCACACGGCCAGCGAGCCCACCCTCGAGGGCGGCGAATGAAGATCCAGCACGTGCTCGGGGCGGCGCTCGCCCTCTCCTTCGCGGCCCCCGGCTGCGGCGGCTCCAACCAGAACGAGCCCACGGGGAGCGGGCGCTCGGCCGCGATGAGCGGCTCGAACCTCCCCGACGACGATCAGGGGCGCTGCGACACCACCGCGCCGGACCGTGAGGCCAGCGAGTACGACACGTCGGGCGACGACCACCCGGACGTGCGCCGCGTGTTCCGCCGCGTCGGCACCCCGCCGCTGGTCCGCCTGATCCTCGCGTGCCGCGAGGCCGACCTCAACGGCGACGGGGTGAAGGACGTCGTGCGGTACTACAACGACGAGGGGCGCCCGCTTCGGGAGGAGGCGGACCGCAACTTCGACGGCACGATGGACATGATCACCTACTTCCAGGAGGGTCGGATCATCCGCCAGGAAGAGGACTCCAACGGCGACGGCCGCGTCGACACGAAGATCTTCTACGAGCACGGCCACATGGTGCGGACCGAGCGCGACCTCGCCGGGCGCAGCACGCCGACGCACTGGCAGCCCGACCGGTGGGAGTACTTCGAGGAAGGCCGCATGGTCCGCATGGGCACCGACCTCGACGGCGACGGCAACGTCGACCGCTGGGACCGGGACGCGGTGTGGAGCGAGCAGCAGCGCGCCGACGACAACGCGGCGACCATCGACGAGGCGGTCGAAGAGACGCCCGGCATGGAAGATCCCTGAGCGACGCCACCGCGGTCGAGGAGTGTGAGCGGGCGATCCGCCTCGCGCTCCTCTCGCGGACCTACGCTCCCGGGCAGCGCCTCCCCCCCGAGCGCGCCCTCGCCGAGCAGCTCGGGGTGAACCGCACCACGCTGCGCGCCGCGCTCGGGCGCCTCGCGAGCGCGCGCCTGCTCACCGTGCGACAGGGCAGCGGCTACGTCGTGCAGGACTACCGGCTCGTCGCGGGGCTCGAGCTGCTCCCCGATCTGGCGGAGCTGACCGCGCGGCGAGGCGAGTCCACGGCGGCGATGGTCACCGACCTGCTCGAGGTGCGCCGCCGCCTCGCGGTGATGGCCTTCGAGCGCGTCGCCGAGCGCGCCGCCGAGGGGCGCCTCGACGCCGCCGGCATCCGCGCCGCGGTCGAGCGGTTCATCGAGCTCGTGGGCGACGGCGCGACCCTCGACGAGCTCGCCGCCGCCGACCTCGCGATCATGGCCGCGGTGCTCGAGGCGACGGGCTCCGAGGTGCTGGGTCTGATCATCAACCCGGTGAGCCTCATCGTTCGCGACCTCGAGCCGCTGCGGCGCGCGATCTATCGCGAGCCCGCGTCGAACGCGCTCGCGTACCGGCTCCTCCTCGCGTGGCTCGAGGCGCCCGACCGCGCCGCGATCCCGCTCGTGCTCGCCGAGCTCGAGCGCCGCGACGCCGCGACGGTGGCGCTGCTCAGCGGCCGCTGACGGCGCGCGGGTACGCGAGCAGCACGACGAGCACGAGCACCAGCAGGGCCGCGCTCAAGGCGTACGTGTACTCGGGGCCGACGCCGGGGAGCTCGCGCAGGAGCTGGTAGAGCCCGCCCCCGACGAGCGGCCCCGCGAGCCGCCCGATCCCCGTCGACGCCGAGTTCAGGCCCGCGATCGAGCCCTGGCTCTCGTCGCCCACCGCGAGCGAGCCGGCGGCGGTGACCCCGGGGAGCAAGAGGCCTTGCCCCAGCCCCTGGATCGCGAGCGCCGTCGTGAGCTCCCAGAAGGTGTGCGCGAACACGAACCCCGCGTAGCCGACGATCGCGAGGGGGACCCCGAAGCGGAGCAGCGTGATCGGGCGCATCTCCCGGCGGCGCACGAGGTAGCCCTGGGCGAAGACGGCGACGACGCCGTACACGAACAGGGCCGCGCCCACGTACTTCGGGGTCTCCGTGTCCGCGATCCCGAGCCGGTCCTGGAAGTAGAACGCGACGGTCTGCTCCATCGCGACCGACGCGACGGTCGCCACGAGCCCGATCGACAGGATCGGCCACACCTTCTTGGCGAGCTCCCCGAGCGGCGGGGGCGGCTCGAGCGCGCGGTGCGGCTCGGGCTCGGGGAGGCGCAGCGCGATGAACATCGCGTTGACGACGGCCACGCTCGCGGAGAACCAGATCGGCGCGAGGAGGTTGCCCCCCGTCAGCTCGACGAGGCCGGCGCCGATCGCGGGGCCGAAGATGATCCCGAGGCCGAACGCGGCGCCGATCACCGCCATCGCGCTCGTGCGCTGCTCGCGGCCCGAGATGTCCGCCGCGTACGCCTGCGCGGTGGGCAGCGTCGCGGACGAGAACGCGCCACCCACGACGCGCGCCCCGAGCAGCGCGGCGAGGAGCGCCCCGTGGCCGAGGTAGCCGTTCATCCCCGCCCACGCCGCGCCGCCGAACGCGTAGAAGCCCACCGCGAAGCCGGTGACCCCGAGGAGCAGGATCGGCTTGCGGCCCGCGGTCTCGCTCCGGCGGCCCCACACGGGCGCGAGGAGGAGCTGCATCAGCGCGTAGCCCGCCGAGAGGAGGCCGACCTCGAGCTCCGTCAGGTCGAGCGCGCGACCGAGCGGCCCGAAGATCGGGAAGAGGACGGAGAGCCCGAGGATGCTGTTGAAGAGCGCGACGAACAGCAGGACCATCGGACGCATGGCTCGGGCGGCATGCCCCGCGGAGCCCGGCATTGCAAGAGCTGTCCGTCCCGCGCGGGTCGAGCGGCTCCGGCCTCAGAGCGAGAGCTGGACGCCGCCCTGGATCTGGAAGGGCCGGTTCGGACGCGCGCCGTAGGGGCGCCGCGCCGCGATCACCTGCGTCATGGTGAGGTTCTCGCCCTGCACGTAGAGGCGCATCTCCCGGAAGATCTGCACGTAGAGGCTCGCGTCGAGGAGGAACAGCGCGTCCGTCCGCGGGACCAAGCTGTCGTCGCCCTGACCGACGCCCTCCCACATCTCGGAGACGAAGCTGGCCGAGACGTTGACGCCGAAGGGCTGCGTCTCGAGGCCCGCCTGCGCCACGATCTGGTGCTCGGGCAGGTACGGCAGGTGGTCGCCCGGCCGCCCGTTGAGGAACTGCGGGTCGGGTGAGTCCAGGATCGCCTCGCGCAGCTCCGAGTAGGTGAACGTGTAGGAGGCGCGCAGGGGGATCCGCACGTCGCCGATCGCCGGCGTCGAGGAGACTCGGACGTCGAAGCCGCCGACGATGGGGCGCCCGCCGTTCGCCTGTGCGTCCACCGACGTCGACGCGCAGCCCTCTCCGACCGAGCACTGCTGGATGTAGATCGAGTAGTCGTTGACGAAGCCCGTGACCATCGCGGTGGTCCGCGACTCGGCGTGCGCGAAGCGCGCCCCCGCCTCCCAGTCGATGCTGTCCTCCGGCGCGACGGTCGGCGCCTGCCCCGGGGTGACCGGCGCGAAGCCGCGCATCACGCCCGCGAACACCGAGAGGTGCTCCTCGATCTGCCACTGGATGGACGCGCCGGGGAGGACGCTCGCGCGGAGCTCGCTCGACTGACGGTCCACGAGGCGGTCGTCGTAGCTGGTCCAGATGATCTCGCCCCGCACCCCGGGCGTGACCGTCACGGCGTCGAAGAGCTCGAGCGAGTACGCGGCGTGGAGGCTCAGCGCGAGCGCCTCGGAGTGCGCGAGGAGGTTCGTGTACGTCTCGTCGGTGAGGCGCGTGAGCTGGCCTCCGTAGACCCCGTACTGGTCCTCGGTGTGGTGCCGATCGACGACGTCCTGGTGCAGGCGCGCGCCGAGCCGGATGCGGTGCTCGAGGGGGCCCGTCTCGAAGTGGCCGATGCCCTCGGTCTGGAGGCCCATCACGCCGAACACCCGGGCGTTGGTGCCGATCAGGACCAGGTCCCCGGCGCCCCCGCCCTCGGAGTCCTGATCGCCGCGCAGGACCCCGAGCAGGACCGCGTTGCTCCCGACCGGGTGGGTCAGGACGTCGAACGCGGAGCCGCCGGTCAGCCCGTTGACCTTGAACCAGGAGCGGTCGAAGTCGTGTCGGTAGGCGGCCGTGCGCAGCTCGAAGCCGTCGCCGACCTCGAGGAGGTGTCGCAACTCGATTTGCGTCCGCCACCACTCCATCTGGTCGAGCTGGGTCGCCTGGTAGCGCTGCCAGGGGTCGGCGCGGAAGTCGGCGTCGCTGAGGCCGAGGTAGGTCTCGTGGCTCCGCTCCGCGGTCACCCCGAGCCGCAGCTCGAGGCGGTGGTAGACGTCGGACGAGAGCGCCCCGTGGAGCTCGCCGCGGAGGACGAGCTCGGCGCGGTCGAAGCCCGTGGCGTCGTTGCCGGGCTCGGCGCCGACGATGTGCTTGAAGCCGTCGCTGCGCAGGTACACGCCCTCGGCGAGGAGCCCGCCCCAGTCGTTCGACGCGCCGCCCCACGCGTGGATGCGACCGAAGACGTTCGACCCGAGGCCGAGGTCGAGGCCACCGTGCGGCTCGCGCGGGATCTCGCGCGCGCGGAAGTCGATCGCGCCGCCGATGGTCATCGGCCCGTACGGGATCGACGCCGAGCCGAGGTAGGCGTCGACGCCGCTCATCCGCGTCATCATCGGGAAGAAGTAGGCGGCCGGCGCGGCGTAAGGCGCCGGCGCGAAGAGGATGCCGTCCTCCATCAGCGTCACGCGGGCCGAGCGCTCCGAGGAGACGCCGCGCAGCCCGATGTTGGGCCGGAGCCCGTACCCGTCCTCTTGCCGCACGTAGGCGCCGGGGACCTGCTGGATCACCGCGTCCGGGTTGTCGTAGTTGAAGCGATCGAGGAGCTCGGAGTCGAGGCTCTGCACCGCGCCGCCCGTGGGCCGCGCGCGTCGCTCGGGCTCGGCCGTGCCGGTGACGACGACCTCGTCCATCGACACGTCCTCGTCCTCGGAGATGAGGTCGCCGAGATCCCCGTCCTCGGGGAACAGATCGTCGTCCGCCCCACGAGCGACGTCATCGGCGTCGGGAAACAGATCGTCGTCGGAGTCGGACTCGGCCCCCGAGTCCGACTCCGACCCCGTGCCCGTGCCCGTGCCCGTGCCCGAATCCGAGTCGGAGTCCGTATCCGCGTCCGTATCCGCGTCCGTATCCGCGTCCGTATCCGCGTCCGCGTCCGTATCCGCGTCCGCATCCGTATCCGCGTCCGTATCCGCCTCGGCATCCGAATCCGAATCCGAATCCGCGTCCGAATCCGCTTCGTCCCCCTCCGCCTCGTCCCCCTCGTCCACCACCACCGGCGGCCCCGGCTCGTCGTCGTCCTGGGCGAACGCGGGGATCGCCGTCCACCCCAACAGCGCCGCCACCAGCAGCCACCCCGCGCCAGCCGCCCGCCGACTCGTTCGCAGCCGCGCCCCCATCTTCCCTCTTTGCCCCTTCGCGCCCTTTGCGCGAAATTCCACGACGCTCATCATGCGAGGCCTCATCGCGCGGCCAGCATCTGCCGCCGGCTCCGCATCTCGATCGGCGGCGCGTCGGGCACCGGGAGGATCCACGACGCGGGCGCGACGCCGTCGTCCACCTGCGCGAGGTCCACGGTCGGATCGATCATGCGCGCGGAGGGACGCCCGTTGAGCGAGACCCACGCGTCGGCCCGGATCTGCACGTCGTGGCAGCCGCGCGCCTCGAGGTCTCGGACGATGTGATGCGCGAGCTGCAGCACGAGGTCCGGCTGGCTCGCGAACTCGATCTCCTGCTCGCGCGTCAGGTAGTCGTTGGGCGCGAACACGCGCTCGCGCGTCTCGCCGTTCACGCGGACGCGGTAGGCGACGTCGCCGTTCTTCTCGCGGACCATCACCCGCCAGCTCCAGCGCATGCCCTGCTCGTGCCAGAGCACGTCGCCTCCGTAGAGGTGCGAGCGCAGCGGCGCGAGCACGTGGAAGAGCGCCCACGCGGCGAGCACGGCCATCCCGGCGCGGCCGATCCGCCACCGCCCGGCGGGGCTCGGTGACGCGGGCGCGAGCTCCACGCGACGCAGCTTCGCGACGAGCCACCGAGGCCAGTCGGGCTCGAAGAAGACGAGCGCGGCGACGGTCATGACGACCGGGAAGATCCCGATCTGGAAGAACACGTTCGTCATGAAGTGGAACGCGAGCACCACCACGTACGCGTACGGGCGCGAGCGGCGCCACGAGAGCCAGAACACGATCGTCGTGTCGTAGAGGAAGCCCGCCCAGCTCATCGCCAACGCGACCATCGGCTCGTCGAGCCAGGGGCCGATCAGGGGCGTGTCGGTGCGGCTGTGCAGCCAGATCCCGAGCGGCTGCCCGTGCAGCAGCCAGTCGGGGCCGAGCTTCGCGAGGCCCGCGAAGACGTAGACCAACCCGATCTGAAAGCGGACCAGGTAGAGCATCCACGCTGGCAGCGTGGTCGCGCGCAGCGACGGTCGGAGCCTCGCGTCGAGCGACCATTGCTTGTGCAGCGGCAGCACGCACAGCAGCAGCGAGAGCAGCGAGACCAGGTAGTAGTGGTTGAGGTAGTTGCTGACGTCGAGCAGGTGCACGTACGTGAACCCGACGAAGAACGCGACGGTCGCGAACCGATAGAACAAGCCCAGCGCGATCAGCGCGGCGCAGACCGCGAGTGCGGCGAAGAGGACCGTCATGCCGGGCTGCGGCAGCGGCTGCACCCAGTCGAAGCCCCAGTACGTGAAGTGCATCCGCGGGCGGACGTAGAAGCGATCGATCCACCCGTAGGCGAAGTAGCGGCCGATGCTGCCGAGCATCACCACGCCGAACAGGATCCGGAACGCCGCGAGCGACGCGCCGTCCTTCGGGGCGTTCAGCCGGTCGCGCCAACCGTCAGTCATTGTCCCCGATCCGACAGGTCGTGGGCTCGATGTCGAGGATGGTGAAGACGTCGACCTTGAAGAGGCGCTGCACGGTGGCCATCGCCTCGTAGAGCGCCATCACGCCCGGGCGATCCATGGCGACCGCTGTCTCGAGGCTGTCCGTGCCGAGCCCCTCGGCGGCGGCGACGGCGTCCGCGATCGCGGCGGTGAGCTGCATCGCCAGGGCCTCCGCCCCGATCGCGACCAGCAAGTCGTCCCAACCCTGCCCCGTCGCGCCGGGCTGCTCGCCGAGGTAGAGGCGCTGGAAGGCGCGCAGGTTCTCGAGCACCGCCGCCAGATCGATCGACGCGTGCGGGAGCTCGAGCTGGTCGAAGCACGTGTCCGTCAGGCAGTCCGAGATCCCCGCCGTCGTCCCCACCTTCATGTCGCGGGTCGCGACGTCGAGGTAGAGCATCGCGCCGCCCATGTCGTTGAACGCGGCCTGCGTGCTCGGGTAGGCCGAGCCGCTCTCGCCCGCGGTGGCCAGATCGGTCGCGAACCCGCCGCCCGTCGGCTCCCAGAGGTCGCGCAGCCGCACCGCTTCGCGGCTCACCAGCGTCGCGACGGTGTGCGCGTACGCCGCGCGGCGCGCTGTGATCTCCGTCTCGCCGAGCGCCGCCCACGTCCCGTCGGTGTTGATCGGCGCGACGTCGGTGCAGTCGTTCTCGGCCGTGTCGACGAACAGCAGGTACTCGAGCGCGTCGAGCCCGCGGACGTTGACCAGCTCGGCCGCGAACGCGTCCACGTCGGCGTACGCCTGGTCCACCGTCTCCTGGTCGATGCGGCACTCGCTGGTCAGGTCCCAGGAGTAGATCTCGTCGCGCAGGTCCATCCCGCCGACCACCGGGCACTCGGTCCCGCCCATGCCGGCCGGGCCGATCTGCATCAGCTCCGCCTGCTCCCAGACCAGCATCGCGTCACGCCACGCGGCCTGCGCCGCCGCGCGCAGGGTGTCGGACGGATCGGCCGCGTAGGCCTGCGTCGCCGTCTCGAGCGCCGCGGCGCGATCCGCGAAGTCTCGCAGCGTCGGGAGGATCACCCCCTGGGCGATCTGCGCGGTGATCTCGCGCCGAAACGCCTCGTGCTCCGGGCTGCCGGCGTCGGGCGAGCCCGCGTCGGGGGAGGAGTCACCGCCGCAGCCGAAGAGGGCCACGACCGAACACAGAACCGCGAGCCAACGAGCGCGCACCACAAGCCACCTTCTTGAGACTGATTATGATTCCGATTCTCAAGACCGGGGGTACGCTTCGGGTCGGGCGGTGTCAAGGCAAGGGGCTCCTCAGAAGAAGGCGAGGCCGACGTCGACGCCCCAGTAGGCGCCGAGAAGGCCCGAGCGCTCAGCCCCGCGCTGCAGCTCGAGGCCGTGCAGGTGGGTGCCGACCGCGGCGTCGACGACGAGGTCTACGCCTGGCAGCAACGAGACGTCCATGCCCACGCGGACGTCGATCCCGAACTGGAGGGCGAGGTCCGTGACCCGGACGACGTCGGGCGTGTCGAACCAGGTCGTCCCCCCGAGCCACACCCTCGGGCCGAACCGCACGGCGAGCTCGTCCGCCGCGCGCGCCCACAGGCTGAGGCCGAGCCCACCCGCGATCCTCCCGAGGAGGACGTCCCCGGCCGCGGGCCCCATCCCGGCCTCGAAGTCCACGCGCGCGAGGAGCGGGAGGTCCGCGATCGGCAGGTCGAGGAAGAACCGCGGGCCGATGCCCACCGCGCCGGTGTCGGGCGTGTTCTGGAGCTGCGCGGTGACCCCCACCCGCAGGGGGCGGTGGGGATACGCGGGAGCCGGCGGGGTCGCGGGCGGATCGGGCGCCGCCGGCGGCGTCACCGCGGCGGGCTCGGGCTCGGCGGGCGCGGGGGGCGCTTCCGTAAGTGCTTCGGTAGGCGCGACCGGGGGTGGCGTCCGGCCCCCGATCCGGAGCGTCTCGGCCAGCGCGAGCGCGAGGGCCCGAGCCACGCTGCCGAGGGGGACCTCGGCCATCGACACGCGGTCCGCGTGGACGACGCCGGAGGGCCCGCGGAGCTCGAGGTCGAAGTCGGTCTGCCCGGCGGCGCAGGGGACGAGCTCGTAGCTCAGGGTCACCTCTTCCTCTCCGTCGAGCGCGGCCTCCTCGACGGACAGCTCGAGGGCGAGGAGCCGGCGGACCTCCGCGGGCTCGAAGGGGAGCTGCTGGCAGCCCGGGGCGCGAAGGTGGACGGGCGGCGACTGCGCCGCGGCGGGCGACGCGATGACGCACAGCAAGACGGCGAGGGAGCTGGCCCTCACCCGCCGCCGGCGGCGTCGCGCACGCTCTGGACGTGTCGACCGTTCGGGTGCGCGGCCAGGTAGGCGTCCGCCGCGGTCCGCGCCTCGGCGGCGCGGCCGGCCCGGGCGAGGGCGTCCACGCGCCGCGCCATCGCGTCCTCTCTCAACCGCGGTGGCAGGCGCAGCGCGAGCGCGCGGGCGAACGCCGCCTCGGCGCGGTCGGGCCGGCCGAGCTGATCGAGCTCGAGGCGACCGAGGGTGAACGCGGCGAGGCCGGCGTCGGGGTCTCCGTCGAGGGCCGCCGCCCGCGCCAGCAGCCGCGCCGCCTCCTCGGGGTGGCCGGCGCCCCGCGCGAGGTCGGCCTGCTCGAGCAGCGCCGCGGCGTCGAGGGCGGGAGGCGCGGGGCGAGGTGAGGTCGGCTCGGCGACGGTGGGCGCGACGGGCTCGGGCAGGGGCGGCTCGACCGGCTCCGCCTCCGCGGGCTCCGCCGCTCGAGGCGTCGGGGCCACCGCGGCCAGCGGGGCGTCGACCCGCAGGGACTGCCCCGCGGTCAGGCGCCGCGCCCGATCCGGGACGCGGTCGCCCCGGACCAGCACCACGCCGCGCTCGACCGAGACCTCGACCGCCTCCTCGCGGCGCGAGACCGTGAACACGGTGCCCACCACCTCCACGGTGGCGAGCCCCGCCTCGACGCTCCACGTGCGCGGGCCGCCAGGGGTCACCTCGAAGCGCGCCGCGCCGCGCACGAGCAGCCACGACACGGCGCGACCGTCGTTGCGCAGCAGCTCGAGGCGGGCGCCGGGCTCGGGGACGACCCGGGAGCCGTCGGAGAGCTCCAGGGTCTGCTCCACGACGGACGCGAGGGGAGCCCCGCCGGCCGTGGCGAGCGAGCCGTCCGGGGCCGGCGTGGGCGGGCGGGACGCGATCCAGAGCACGAGCGCGGCGGCGGCGGCGAGGCCGACGACGGCGACCGGCGCGGGCCAGCGCCGGCGCGGGCGCCCCTGCTCGATGCCGCGCCACAGCCGGTGCACGCGCGCCTCGTCGACGGTGTCCTCGAGGACGTCCGAGATCGGATCGGGCAGCTCGCTCATCGGCGCCCTCCCCTCAGGTGCGCGTCGATCTGGTCCTTGGCGTCCTTGATGCGGCGCTTGGCGGTGGCGAGCGAGACGTCGAGCGCGGTCGCCACCTCGGTGAGCTCCCAGCCCTCGACGTAGCGGAGCATCCACGCCATCCGGAGCTCGGGCTCCATGCGGCGCAGGAGCGCGTCGAGGCGAGCCAGCTCGGCCACCATGTCGGGCGTGGCGTCCTGGGAGGCGAGCGCCTCGAGGCTCGCGTCGTCCTCGTCGCGGTCCAGGCCGATGCGCCGCAGCCAGCGCCGCTTGCGCAGGCGGCCCCGCACCTCGTTGACCGCGATCTGAGCCAGCCAGCCGCGAAACGCGCCCGGATCCCGCAGCTCGGCGAGGCGGGTGAAGGCGATCAGGAAGGCCTCCTGCACCGCGTCGTCCGCGTCGGCGCTCCGACCGACCATCCGCGTGACCGCGTTGGTGACGCGGTGGACGTGGCGGCGGTAGAGCGCCTCCATCGCCCAGCGGTCTCCGTCGAGCGCGCGCTCCACGAGCGCCGCGTCGGAGATCCCCTCGGCCGTCGGCAGAGGGGCGGCCCCCCCTCCGATCGGGCGCAGCTTCGCGACCAGCATGAGGAGGGGAGGAACGAACGGGGTCGAACGGCTCACGGTTTCTTCGCGCCGCCCTTCGAATCGGGCGGCGCGCACCCGGGATCAGTCCGGACCCATCGGGGGCGCGACGTCCGGCGGGACGAGGAAGTAGACGATGCGGGCGTCGAGGGGCGACTCGTCGCCGTACACGGTCAGGCGCGCCTCGAAGACCTGCGGCACGTCGATCATGCGCGGCACCGTCGTGTTCATCGCCGGGATGACGTCCCAGCAGACCGGCGTGCCGGGCAGGACCGACGGGAAGGCGTCGTGGTGGCCGTCCGCGTCCGTGTCCTCGGTGGGGCTGATGGCCGAGCAGCGGCCGCCGCTCACGTTGACCTGGAGGTAGTCGATGAACTGCAGCGAGTCGCCCGAGTCGTCCGGCTCGTCGGTGGCGACGATGGTGACCCGCAGCGGGACGCCCTCGACGATCTCGTTGATCGCGTCGGTGACGACGGTGTCGATGCCCATCCCGGTCGCGTTCGCGTCGAACACGAGCGGCATGCCCGCGCGGTCGAGCGAGCTCGACTCGGTGGCGAGGTCCACGAGGTCCTGGCGGCCCGTCGCCGTCGGCGTCGTGCTCCACACCCCGATGAACGCGGTGCGGCTGTCGAGGAGCGCGGTGCCCACCGTGGCCACGGGGACCGTGCCGGCGAGCGAGTCGCCGCGGGAACCCGCGCTGCCCTCGTCGGTGAACCCGATGAGGATGCGGACGGCCTCCGAGCGGAAGCTCGGGCAGCCGATGCGACCGGGCATCGGCGTGTCGCAGCCGACCTCGGTCATGAGCATCGAGGCGTCGGGATCGATCACGCTCCACACCGCGTCGAACAGCGGCTCGGTGCCGCCGTCGACGGGGATGACGCCGATCGCCGAGCTGGTCGTCGCCGGGTTGGCCTGGATGGAGAGCTGGTTGACCATCGTCCGCCCGCTGCCGAGCGCGGCGCCGTAGTAGCCGGTGCCCGACCACGGGCTGGCCACGCAGGAGCTGGTCGACGGGTCCTCGATGCACGAGCCGGTGAGGCTGCAGACCTGGCCGACCACGCAGTCGCCGTCGGTCCGGCAGGTCGTGCCGAAGTCGGTGCAGGTGAGGTTGCCGAGGATGCTCGTGACGCTCATCTCGAGGCCGTCCTGCTCACCGCCCATCGAGCCGGAGGCGTCGAAGAGGAAGTAGATGTCGGCGAACTGGATGCTCGTGCGGAACTCGAGGGTGTCCTGATCGGGATCCGGCGGCTGCATGTAGTCGACGACGAACACGAAGTCGCCGCGGGTGCGCGGGCTCTCCTCGGGGTCGAGCGGGTCGGTGCCGGCGGCGGCCTCGATGAGGTCGTCGACGCCGTCCCCGTCGGAGTCGGCGAGGGTCGGGTCGGTCCCGTTGCGCGCCTCGAGGCGGTCGCTGAGGCCGTCGCTGTCGCTGTCGGTGTCCCGGAAGTCCGGGATGCCGTCACCGTCGGAGTCGACCGGCGGCGAGAAGACGTCGTCGTCGCCCGCCTCGTCGCGGTCCGGGATGCCGTCGTTGTCGGAGTCGAGGTCCTCGAGGTCGAGGAGCCCGTCGCCGTCGGTGTCGGCCGCGCCGTCGTCCGAGTCGAGGATCAGATCGTCGTCCGAGTCGGTGTCGCGATAGTTCGGGCGGCCGTCGCCGTCGGTGTCCGCGGGCGGATCGATGATGCCCTGGAGCTCGGTCCGGTCCGGGAGGAAGTCGTTGTCGTCGTCGAGGTCGGCGTAGTCCGGGATGCTGTCGAGGTCGTAGTCGCCGGTGCCCTCGGTCGCGTCGGGGATCCCGTTGTCGTCCGAGTCCAGGTCGATGTAGTCGGGGAGGCCGTCCATGTCCGAGTCGCGCGGGGGCGTGTCGAGCAGGACGTCGCCCGCCTCCTGCGAATCCAGGATGCCGTCGCCGTCGGAGTCGGGATCGAGGTAGTCGAGGATCCCGTCGCCGTCGGTGTCGCGCCGCTCGGCTCGGCCCTCGTCGAGATCGGAGATGAAGTCGCCGTCGGCGTCGGCGTCGGGGGAGGCCGACGCGTCGGCGCCCGCGTCGGCGGCGCCGCCGGACTCACAGCCCGGAAGCAGCGCCAGCGCCGCGAGGGCGCAAAGGAAGAAACGACCCAGAGTCATGGGCAGAGCCTAGCCTCGTCAGGACCCCGGGAAAAGGGGACGAGGCCGAGCCCTTCGCAAGCCCGGAATGTCGAGGTAAGTTCCCCCGATGCGACGGACGACTTCGATTCTTGTCTTGGTGACTGCGCTGGCGATTCCGGCCTCGGCCTCGGCCCTGGACCTGATGAGCCCCGGCGGCTTCCTCTTCGACATCAGCGATACGAGCTGGGGGAGCCTCGGCAACGGGACCATCGACGCCTACGACACGATGTACTTCCTGAACGTCAACGGCACCCGCTACGACGTGCGGGCCGCGGCGTCGACGACATCGCTCGGCGGGCGTCAGGTCGAGATGGCCGAGATCGCCATGGGCAGCCTGATGGTCCGGCGCCTGATCTACGTGCCGACCGGGGGCACCGGGCAGAACTACGCGCGCTACCTCGACCTGGTCCGCAACCCCACCGCGGCGCCGATCATGGCCACCGTGATGATCAACGGCTCGCTCGGGAGCGACTCGTCGACGACCATCACCGGCACCAGCTCGGGCGACACCGTGCTGACCGTCGCCGACACGTGGTTCACCACCGACGACACGACCGACGGCGGCGGCGATCCGTCGCTCGGCCACGTGTTCCAGGGGCCGGGCGGCTCGACCACGGCCACCACCGTGACGCTGGCCGCGGCGACGGACACGCCGACGTGGAGCTTCACCGTGATGGTGCCCGCCGGCGGCACCGCGGGCTTCCTCACCTTCGCGGTCCAGGAGATGAACCGGGCCCTGTCGATCGCCGAGTCGCGGCGCCTCGTCGACCTCCCGCCCGACGCCTTCAACGGCCTCGACACCTACGCGGCGGACATCGTGAACTTCCCGGTCGGCGGCGCGCCGATCGTCCGGTTCACCTCGCCCGACGAGATCGACGAGGGCGCGGAGACGCCGGTCATGATCGCGGTCGAGGACCTCGAGATGGACCCGTCGATCAGCTGGTCGTGGGACACCAACGACGACGGCACCTTCGGCGAGATGCCGGGCGCGACGATGTACACCATCCCCGCCGGCTCGACCGACGGCGAGGGCACCGTCCGGGTCGGCGTCGAGGCGACCGACGGGACCAACACCCGCCGCGTCTACAAGACGATCATCGTGCACAACGTCGCGCCGGTCATCACGAGCAGCGCGCCGACGATGGCGCACGTGCGGCGCGAGTACGTCTACACGCCCACCATCGACGAGCCGGCCGGGGCCGCGGACGCGCTCCGCTACGTCCTCGTCAGCCGCCCGATGGGCATGGAGGTCGACACCGCGACGGGGACCATCCGCTGGACCCCGAGCATCGACCAGCGCGCCCGCACCTTCGACGTGAACCTGCGGATCGACGACGGCGACGGCGGCGAGGACGAGCAGGTCTGGCGCATCGACGTGGCCGACAACGCGCCGCCGGACTCGCCGGTGCCGGTGTCGCCCATCGACAGGATCCGGGTCGCCGAGGGCGAGATGGTCACGCTCGTGGCCGAGAACGCGACCGACGACGACGGCGACACGCTCGTCTACTTCTTCCGCCTCTCGCAGACGTCGCGCTTCGAGGGCCCGGACGTCGTCGGCTCGGGCGAGCTCGACGAGGACCCGAGCGGGATGACCCAGTGGACCGCCCCGATGCCGCTCGCGCGCGGCCTCTGGTACTGGGAGGTCTGGGTCGACGACGGCATCACCGAGAGCTTCCACCGCTACGCGCAGGTCGTGGTCGGTGACGTCGACATGCCCGAGGCGGACGCCGGGGTGGCCAACGACGGCAGCGTCGGCCCCGGCTTCGACGCCGGGATGGGCGGCGGCGGCGGCGGCGGCTGCGCGGCGGCGCCCGCGGGCTCGACGGCGCCCGCGATCTGGCTCGTGGGCCTCGCCGGCCTCGTGCTCTGGCGCCGCCGGCGGCGCTGAGCGGGTCGACGGACCCCCGTCGCGTTGCGCGGGGGTCCGGGTTGATCCTTGATGGGGGGATGTCTTCCTTTCGCTGGGCGCTCTGCGCCTCCTTTTCGTTCATCCTCGTGGGCTGCCCTCAGAGCCCCCCGCCGATCGGCCCCCTCCCCGACGCCGGGCCCTACGACGCGGGGCCGCGTGATGGAGGCGGCGCCCTCACCTGCACCAACGGCGTGCACGACGGAACGGAGTCCGGCGTCGACTGCGGCGGCGGCTGCCCCCCGTGCGTCGACGGCGATCCCTGCGCCGTCGCCGGCGACTGCGAGAGCATGGTCTGCACGCGCGGCCGGTGCCTCGTCCCGAACTGCATGGACGGCGTCCGCAACGGCAGCGAGACCGGCACCGACTGCGGCGGCACGTGCGGGCTGTGCCCCGGCGGCGAGCCCTGCAGCAGCAACGAGCAGTGCCTGAGCGGCCGCTGCCGAGGCGGCGTGTGCGAGGCCTCGAGCTGCGAGGACGGCCGGATGAACGGCGACGAGACCGACGTCGACTGCGGCGGCGGGACGTGCCCGGCCTGCGCCGGCGACGCGACCTGCGACGAGAACGAGGACTGCATCAGCCTCATCTGCGCGGGCGGCACGTGCACCACCGCGGCCTGCAACGACAGCGTGCAGAACCAGGACGAGACCTCCGTCGACTGCGGCGGCGGGACGTGCCCGGGCTGCCGCGACGGGCTCGCCTGCGACGTGGACGGCGACTGCGAAGGCCGCCGCTGCGTGGACGGCGGCTGCGTGTCCTGCATGGACGGCGTCCAGAACGCCGAGGAGACGGACGTCGACTGCGGCGGCGGCCTGTGCCCCGACTGCGCCGACAAGGACTCGTGCTTGGTCGACTCGGACTGCGTGAGCAACACCTGCCTCGACAACGTCTGCGTCTCCTGCGCCGACGGCCTGCAGAACCAGGACGAGACCGACGTCGACTGCGGCGGCACGGTGTGCGGTGGCTGCGCCGATGGCCGCGACTGCCTGACCGCGGCGGACTGCGCCGGCACGACCTGCCTCGCTGGCGTGTGCGTGTCTTGCAGCGATCGCGTGCGGAACCAGGACGAGACCGACGTCGACTGCGGCGGCACGCTGTGCCCGGGCTGCGCTCCCGGCCTGATGTGCGGCGGCAACTCCGACTGCGCCTCGAACATCTGCTCGAGCGGCACGTGCAACGCGGCGGGCTGCGGCGACGGCGTGCTCAACGGTGAAGAGACCACCATCGACTGCGGCGGCAGCATGTGCCTCGCGTGCACGGTCGGTCAGACGTGCGTGCTCGGTCGCGACTGCGACACGGGCGTCTGCACGGGCGGCACGTGCCGCGCTCCGACCTGCACGGACGGCGTCGCCAACGGCGCGGAGACCGACGTGGACTGCGGCGGCACCAGCGGCTGCCCGCGCTGCGACGACTTCGAGGTGTGCGCGGCGCCGACCGATTGCGCGACCGGCGCGTGCACGATGGGGCGCTGCGGCACCACCGGGTGCATCCCGTTCCCGGGTACGTCGACCGACGGGTTCGGCTACTTCGGCTGCACGATCCCGATGACGCCGGCGACCCTGCCCTGCCCGGACATCTCGACGACGGGCACGAACGTGCCGCTCGACGACGACGAAGCCGTGAGCATCCCGATCGGTTTCACCTTCGACTTCTACGGCACGCCGCGGACGATGGTGACCCTCAGCGCGAACGGTGGCCTCGTCTTCGACGACACCTACCTGGACTACTTCAACGAGTGCTACCCGCTCGGCTTCGCGCCCTACGAGATGATCTCGGTCTACTGGGACGACCTGTATCCGCCGGACGGCGGCACCGTTCGGTACGAGACGCGCGGGACGGCGCCCAACCGCGAGCTCATCGTGCGCTGGAACATCCCGCACATCTCCGTGACCGGCGCGCTCGGCGACTTCACCGTCGTGCTCCACGAGAACGGCGACATCGACAGCTGCTACGTCAACACCACGTTCGGGGACGCGTTCTACGACGCGGGGGCGAGCGCGACGGTCGGGATCTCGGGCTCGGCCACGAACAACCTGCAGTTCAGCTGCGGCACGGCCAGCGTGCCCAACGGCACGCTCATCCTCTACAACCACCCGTGACTGGGGCACCCGTGACTGGGGCACCCCTGACGTGGTGCCCCGGACCGGGGCCGTCCGTTCGCACCCCTGACCTTGGATCGATGATGCTCTCTCGTGCCTCGGGCCTGCTGCTGGCCACCCTCCTGGCCGGCGGCGTGGCCGGCTGTGACACCGGCCCGCCTCCCATCCCGCCCCTTCCCGACGCGGCGGGCTTCGACGGCGGCTCGGACGCGGGCGGCCCGGACTGCGCCAACGGCGCGCGCGACGGCACCGAGACGGGCGTCGACTGCGGCGGCGGGTGCCCGGCGTGCGAGGACGGAGATCCCTGCGCCCTCCCCGAGGACTGCCAGAGCGCGGTGTGCATGCGCGGGCGCTGCCTCGTGCCGACGTGCATGGACGGCGTCCGCAACGGCCGCGAGACGGGGACCGACTGCGGCGGCGACTGCGGGCTCTGCCCCGGCGGCGAGAGCTGCACGAGCAACGAGGAGTGCATCAGCGGACGCTGCCGCGGCGCGGTGTGCGCGATGTCGACGTGCGACGACGGCCGGATGAACGCCGACGAGACCGACGTCGACTGCGGCGGCCCGCTCTGCGGGCCGTGCGCCGGCGGGCTCGCGTGCGAGCGCGAGACCGACTGCCAGAGCCTCATCTGCGCGGCCGGCACGTGCACCGACGCGGCCTGCAACGACTCGGTCCAGAACCAGGACGAGACGTCCGTCGACTGCGGCGGCGGCGTGTGCCCGCCGTGCCGCGACGGGCTCGCGTGCAACGTGGATCCGGACTGCGAGGGCCGGCGCTGCCTCGACGGCGGCTGCATCTCCTGCATGGACCGCGTGCGCAACGCGGAGGAGACGGACGTCGACTGCGGCGGCGGGCTCTGCGGCGGCTGCCGCGACGGCCTGATGTGCGTCATCGACGGCGACTGCGAGAACACGTTCTGCAACATGGGCACGTGCGAGTCGTGCACGGACGACGCGCAGAACGGCGACGAGACCGACGTCGACTGCGGCGGCACGCGCTGCGCGGGCTGCCTCAACGGGCGGGTGTGCGTCAGCAACTCGGATTGTCTCTCCGGCGACTGCATGGGCGGCCTCTGCCGGGGCCGCGGCGACACGTGCACGGACATCGTGACCCTCACGACCGGGCTCAACACGGTCAACTGGGTCGCGACCGCGAACGACTACATGGTGGCCAACCCGTCGTGCAGCTCGCAGATGCGCGAGGGCCCCGACGTCGTCATGCAGTTCACCGCCTCCGTGAACGGCTTCATGACCTTCGACATCGCGAAGCCGGCCTCGACCCGCTGGACGATGCTGATCAGCGACCAGCCGTGCGGGATGCCCACGCCCGAGCTCCTCTGCCAGTCGCGCTTCACCGAGACGGCGATGGCCGGTCAGATCCCCGTCACGGCGGGGACGACCTACACGTTCTACATCGCCGACACGAACTCCGGGACGCTGCCGCTGAGCAACCCGCTCCTCGTCACGATCGACGAGGTCGTGCCCCCCTGCACCCCGGGGATGGGCGGCGTGGTCGGCAACCGCGTGACGCGGCGCGCGACGGGGCTCGCCTCGCTGAGCGAGTACTTCATCGCGGCCGACGACTCGCCGACCGGCTACGTCTACTACGGCGGCACCCTGGACCTGCACCGCATGCCGAAGGCGGGCGGCACGAGCGAGTCGGTCAACACGCTCGCGTCCATCACCTCCACCCGGCTCGGGTACGTGATGGCCGTGGTGGGCAACGACATCTTCACCGTCGAGACGGCGATCTCCGGCAGCACCGCGCGCCTCTTCCGCCTCAGCCGCGACGGGGGCGCCACCTGGGTCTCGGGGGGCGAGGACTACGCGACGTTCGACGGCGGCGCGACGGCGCCCAACGACGACTTCCGCGGCGCCGCGGCGGACCCCACCGGCGCGCGGCTCTACCTGATCACCCAGGAGAGCCTCCTCGTCACCGAGATCTGGTCGGTGCCCACGGGCTCGGCGACGGTGCCGGTGACCGGCCGCGTGGAGGCGGCGATCCCCACCTACCTCAACTGCACCGGCCTCGCGGTCGACTCCACCTACTACTACACCGCGTGCACGAGCCCGACCCCGCAGCTGATCCGGATCCATCGCACCTCGATGGCGGTCGACGTGCTCTCGAGCTCCATCCCGATCAACGCGACCATCAACGCCATCCACGCGGACGACAACGACGCGGACGGCGTCGCCGACGCGCTCTACCTCAACGTGGGCACCGAGGAGGCGTACTACGTGTGCGGGCTCTCGGGGACGCCGTTCGCGGCGCCCTTCGTCTCGTGGGGCGGCGCGACGTCGAACTACGGGCTCGGCTTCGACCGCGCGGCCAACCGCCTCTACGGCTTCGACGACGACACCCGCGAGCTGATCCTCATCGAGTAGCGCGGAGCAGCCGGGGGTGGTTGGCCCCCGGAGTTTTCTGTACCCTCGGCCGCCGTGGACGAGCTGCTGCGCCTCCTCTCGCTCGTGAAGCGCGAGCTCGACGCGGACGACGCGCGCGCCGAGCTCGGCGGCCGGGATCCGTCGGACCCCAAGCTGGTGTGGGCCCCGATGGGCGACGCGTGGCGCGTGGTGGCCGTCTTCGACGCCCCGCCGGAGCGCCGGGAGGCCAAGCAGGAGCGGCTCCGCGCGCTGCTCGCGCCCTTCAGCACGGCCGAGCGCCTCAGCGAGCCGCCGCCGTCCTCGGCCTCGATCGAGCGGAGCCGCCTCGAGCTCGACGCGGAGCTCGATCGCCTCGCCGAGCGGACGGGCGCGCGAGCGGCGCTCGTGTTCGACGAGCGATCCCCCGTGATCTGGGGCACCAGCGCCCCTCGCGCCGACGGGTGGGACGTCGAGACGATGGACTACGCGTGCCACCTCGCCGAGGACGTGCAGCCCTTCGACCTCGATCCGGCGCGCTGGCTCGCGGAGGGCCCTCCGCCGACCGAGGAGCTGCGCGGCGCGGGGGTCGACGAGACGCTCGCGCAGCGGTGGGGCCACCGCTTCCGACGGATCCACGGGATCGCGCCGGACTGGACGCCCGCCGAGTGGCACGACGCGCTGCAGATCGCGATCGCGGTGGGTGAGACGCGCAAGCAGTGCCGCGGGGGCCGGGCGCCCGAGCGCGTGGCCGAGCACGGCGAGTCGTGGGGCGTGTTCGCCAAGGGCTTCGCGCAGGTCTACCTGCTGGCGCTGGTGTTCGACGGCGCCTACTCCGAGCTCCACGCCGAGGGCCCGCTGGTGCGCGCGCTGCCGCACATCGAGACGCTCGTGCTCGCGCTCCCGCCGGTGGATCCTCCGCCGCGTCACGCGAAGGTCATTGCGTTCCGCCGGACCTGATCCGATCGTTGGCCTCGATGGACCTTCGACTCCCCATCGAGACCGACCGCCTCGAGCTGCGACGTCACGAGGCCGGCGACCGCGAGCCGTTCGTGGCCCTCGTCACCGACCCCCGCTTCTACGAGCACCTCAGCGTGCCGGAGCGTCAGCGCACACCCGAAGGGGCAGCGGAGGTGTTCGAGCTCGTGCTCGGCTCCTACGACACCGACGAGCCGGTGTGGGGGCTCACCCTCGGCGACCGCGAGACCGGCGCGTTCGTGGGGACGGTGGCGCTGCACCCCGTCCCGTTCGGCGAGGCGCTCGAGATCTTCTACGCGGTGGTGCCCGACCGGCAGGGCGAGGGGCTCGCCGTCGAGGCCGTGCGGGCCCTGTTCGAAGCGCTGCCCGAGTACGCGTTCGTCGCTCGCACGCCGCTGACCAACGACGCGTCGAAGCGGGTGGCCGCGGCCGCGGGGATGACCGACGACGGGATCGAGCGCCCGCTCGGCGGGCCCGAGCGCCAGCGCTTCGTGCTCCCCGCGAGGCGATGAGGCTCGCCGGGCTCCTCTTGCTCGCCGTCCTGGCGGGCGCCTGCGGCGAGGATCGACGGCCCGCGCCGGCGCCGACCCCGGCGCCCGCGCCCGAGCCGGACCCGGACCCGGACCCTCCGATGGAGACCGAGCCGACGCCCGAGCCGCCGCCGATCGCGATCGGCTGGGACGAGATCCCGCTGGCGCCCAGCGCCGAGGCGCGCGCCCTCAACGAGGCCGCGCTGACGCAGCACGCGGGCGGTCACTACGAAGAGTCCGCGGCGGGGTTCGCGCGAGCCGTGATCGCCGCGCCCGGCTGGGACATCTACCGCTACAACCTCGCGACCGCGTTCGCGCGGCAGGGACACCACGACCAGGCCGAGGCCCACCTCGCGGAGCTGCTCGAGCGGGATCTGCCCTCGTACGGCCCGCGCTTCGAGGCGGATCCCGACCTCGACGCGTTTCGAGGCACCCCGAACGGCGCGCGGCTCCGCGCCCGGGCCGAGGCGCTGGCCGAGCTCTGGGAGCGCGCGATGCGCTCGGGGCTGCCGACGATCGCCTACCGCGGGCCGCGGACCCCGGAGCGCCCCCCCGAGCTGCTCCGGGCCGGCGTCTACCTGCCCGACGCTCGGCGCTTCGTGCCGCAGGGCCCGCGCGCGTCGGGGGCCCGGCAGGTGCTTCTCGACCCCGCGCTCGGGCTCGTCGTCGTGCAATCCAGCTTGCCCGACCTCGACTCGGGCGGGGAGCGCGTGCGCTTCCGGGTGTTCCACGCGCGGGGCGGCGAGCCGATCGTCGACTTCTTCGAGCCGCTCGTGTTCGCGACCGCGTTCCACGCGATCCCCGACGGCATCCGCTTCCGCGTCCAGCCCGACGGGATGGCGGTGATCTGGAACCAGCGCTGGCGCGAGGCCACGGCCCTCGAGCCCCAGCCCCACGAGTCGCTCGATCGCATGGCGCCCGATCGCCACTTCGTCGCCAACGGCCTGCTCCGCGACCCGGGCTTCTCGTACGCCGACTGGCGGGAGCAGCACCTCGGCAACTACACGTTCCGGCGCGCGAGCACCCCGGAGCTGCTCACGCCCGACTCGGCGCAGCCCATCCCGGTCGCGCTCGAGCACGGCCGCGCGACGGTGCTGCACTCGATCGTCGTCAGCGACGACGGCGCGACCGCGCTCCTGCTGTCGTCCGATCAAGCCAGCCACATCATCGAGCGGATCGACCTGCGCGCGCGGACCACCGCGGAGTGGACCCGCGGCCACGGGCTCGCCTACCTGCGGGTGCACGACGGCGCGCTCTACCTCCAGCGCCGCGGCATCCTCGTGCGCCTCGCGGGCTTCGACGCCCCGCTGTCATCGGCCGAGCGCGTCCTCGAAGGCGTCCGACTGGACTAGTTTTCCGAAGTGGGCTTCGCCTCGAGCTCCGAAGGGGCGGGCGCGTGGAGGGCGCGGCCCCATACTCTGGCCCGTGGGCGAGTCGAAGAGCCTCGGCCTGTATCTCGCGAGCCGCCTCGCGGACACCGCCGGGATCCAGATCCAGAGCGTGGCGATCGGCTGGCAGGTCTACGACCTGACGCGGGACCCGCTCGACCTCGGCTGGGTCGGGCTCGCGCAGTTCCTCCCCGTGCTGCTCTTGTCGCTCCCCGGCGGCCAGCTCGCCGACCGCTTCGATCGCAAGTGGATCGTCGCGTTCACCCAGCTCGGCTACGCGCTCGGCGCGCTCGCCCTGGCCTTCGCGAGCCAGCACGGCACCGCGCCGATCTTCCTCGTGCTCGTGGGGCTCGGGACGCTGCGCGCGTTCAAGAGCCCCGCCTCCTCGGCGCTCGTGCCCTGGATCGTCGAGGCGCCGCGGCTCCCGCGCGCGATCGCGCTGAGCTCCACCACCTACCAGATCGGCACCATCGCCGGCCCCGCCGCGGGCGGGCTGATCTACGCGGCCGGCGGCCCGACGACCGCCTACGTCGTCGCGATGATCTTCCAGGGGCTCGCCTGCGCGCTCACGATCGCCCTCCGCGCGAAGCGCCCCCCGCGCGTCGTGAGCGACGAGGGCGCGTGGCGTCGCCTGCTCGGCGGCATGCGCTTCGTCTGGGACAGCAAGGTCCTCCTCGGCGCGATCAGCCTCGACTTGTTCGCGGTGCTCCTCGGCGGCGCCGTCGCGCTGCTCCCGATCTTCGCCCGCGACGTGCTCCACGTCGGCGAGGCCGGCCTCGGCGCCCTCCGCGCGGCGCCCGCGGTCGGCGCCACCCTCGTCGCGATCGGGCTCGCCGCGCGCCCGATCACCCATCGCGCCGGCACCCTCATGCTCGCCTGCGTCGCCGTCTTCGGCGCCGCGACGATCGTGTTCGGCCTCAGCGAGAGCTTCTGGCTCAGCCTCGGCGCGCTCGTCGTCCTCGGCGGCGCCGACATGATCAGCGTCGTGATCCGCCAGTCGCTGATCCAGCTCTGGACCCCCGACGACATGCGCGGCCGCGTCGCCGCCGTCTCCTTCCTCTTCATCGGCGCCAGCAACGAGCTCGGCGAGCTCGAGTCCGGCGTCACCGCGAAGCTCCTCGGCACCGTGCGCGCCGTCGTCCTCGGCGGCGTCGGCACGCTGGTGATCACCGGCGCGTGGGCGGCGATGTTCGGCGAGCTGCGGAGAGTCGACGCGCTCGAGCCGGAGTAGCGGACGCGCGCGAAAGTTCGAAAAGTTCGATCCGTCCCCTCAGCTGGCCGCGGCTACGAGGGCGGTCATGCTCGACTTGGCGTCGCCGAAGAGCATGTGGGTGTTCTCGAGGAAGAAGAGGGGGTTCTCGACGCCGGCGTAGCCGGCGCTCATGCCGCGCTTGAGGACGACGACGCGCTTGGCCTTCCACGCCTCGAGGACGGGCATGCCGTAGATGGGGCTCGAGGTGTCGTCGAGGGCGCCGGGGTTGACGATGTCGTTGGCGCCGATGACGAGGACGACGTCGGTCTCGTCGAAGTCCTCGTTGATCTCGTCCATCTCGAGGACGATGTCGTAGGGGACGCCCGCCTCCGCGAGGAGGACGTTCATGTGGCCCGGCAGGCGGCCCGCGACGGGGTGGATGGCGAAACGGACGTTGACGCCGGCGTCCCGGAGGTTCTTCGTCAGGTCGTGCACGGCGTTCTGCGCGCGGGCGACGGCCATGCCGTAGCCGGGCACGATCACGACGTTCTTCGACGACTTGAGCCAGCCGCCGACCTCCTCCGCGTCGACCTCCTGGACTTCCCCCTGGTCGACCGCGCCGGCCGCCGGCGCCTTCGCGTCGCCGGTGCCGAAGCCGCCGAAGACGACGTTCAGGATCGAGCGGTTCATCGCTCGGCACATGATGATCGACAGGATCGCGCCGCTCGAGCCGACGAGCGCGCCCGTCACGATCAACAGATCGTTGGCGAGCATGAAGCCCGCCGCCGCGGCCGCCCAGCCCGAGTAGCTGTTGA
Organism: Sandaracinaceae bacterium; assembly: GCA_020633195.1. Lineage (GTDB taxonomy): Bacteria > Myxococcota_A > Polyangia > Polyangiales > Sandaracinaceae > JACKEC01. The sequence goes on from JACKEC010000034.1 coordinate 79,176, forward strand.
GGAGCGAGACGACGACGGGCATGTCGGCGCCGCCGATCGCCATCACGAGGTGCACGCCGAGCAGCGACGCGAGCGCCGTCATGCCGAGCAGCAGGTAGAGCGCGAGGTCGGTGCCCGGGTGCTGCGCGAAGTAGACGCCCATCCCGACGATCGCGATCGCGACCAGCCCGTTGAGCGCGTGCCGGCCGGGGAGCAGGAGCGGGCGGCCGGAGAGCGTGCCGCGGAGCTTCGCCCACGCGACGATGGATCCGGTGAACGTGATCGCGCCGATGGCCACGCCCGCCCAGATCTCGACCAGGTGGATCAGCTGCTCGACGCCCTCGAGCTCCTCGGCGGGCGCCAGATAGCTCGAGATGCCCACGAGCACCGCGGCGAGGCCGACGAAGCTGTGGAGGATCGCGACGAGCTCGGGCATCTGGGTCATCGCGACGCGGTTCGCGACGACCGCGCCGATGCCGCCGCCGACGACGAGGCACGCGCCGATCACGAGGTACGCGTCCACGCGCGGGTGGAACGCGGTCGCGGCCATCGCGATGGCCATCCCGACGAAGCCGAAGAGGTTCCCGCGCCGGGCGGTCTCCTGCTTGCTGAGGCCGCCGAGGCTGCGGATGAAGAGGACGCCCGCGATGAGGTAGGCGACGACGAGCTGCTCGCTGTTCATCGTCCGTCTTCCCGGTGGAACATCCGCAACATCCGTTGCGTGACGAGGAAGCCGCCGCTGATGTTGATCGCGGCGACGAAGATCGCGACCGCGCCCAGGATCGAGGCGAGGTCGAGTTCGCCGGACTCGAGCGCGCCGCCCCCGACCTGGAGCATGCCGCCGACGATGATGATCCCGCTGATGGCGTTGGTGACGCTCATCAGCGGCGTGTGGAGCGCCGGCGAGACGCTCCAGATGACCTGCCAGCCGACGAAGCACGCGAGCACGAAGACGGTCAGGTGCTGCAGGAACTCGCTCGGCGCGAAGCGGCCGAGGACGAAGAGCGTGAGCACGAGGACGAAGGAGCCCAGGGTGGTGCCCCAGGCGCGCCGCGTCGGGCTCATGATCTTGTCCTGCGCGGGCTTGGCATCCGCGGCGGGGCGCATCGAGGGCCGCTGAGGCTGCGCCTCGGGCATCGGCTTTCGCTCCGGCGGCGGGAGCGGCTCGCCGTCGAGCACCACGCAGGCGCCGCGGAGGACCTCGTTCTCCATGTCGAGGTTCCACTCCTCGGCGCCGCCGCACTCCTTGAGGAGCGTGGTCACGTTCGCCGAGAAGAAGCGGCTCGCCGACGTGGCCATGCGGCTCGTCAGGTCGGTGTAGCCGATGATCTTCACGCCCTGGTACTCGACCACGACGTCGGGCTCGCTCAGCTCGCAGTTGCCGCCCTGCGCCGCCGCGAGGTCGACCACCACGGAGCCCGGCTTGAGCTCGTCGACGACGTCCTTGGGCACGAGGACGGGGGCCTTCTTGCCGGGGATCAGGGCGGTCGTGATGATGACGTCGACCTCCTTCGCCTGCTCCCGGAAGAGCTTCATCTCGGCCTCGATGAACTCCTTGCTCATCACCTTCGCGTAGCCGCCGCCGCCCTCCCCGCTCTCCTCGAAGTCGAGCTCGAGGAAGGTGCCGCCGAGGCTCTCGATCTGCTCGCGCGTCGCGGGCCGCGTGTCGAACGCGCGGACCTCGGCGCCGAGCGCGCGCGCGGCGGCGATCGCGGCGAGGCCCGCGACGCCGGCGCCGATCACGAGGACGCGCGCCGGCGGGAGCGAGCCCGCCGCCGTCGTCTGCGAGGTGAAGAAGCCCTGGTAGCACTGCGCCGCCTCGAGCACCGCGCGGTAGCCGGCGATGTTCGCCATCGAGGAGAGGACGTCCATCGACTGCGCGCGCGAGATGCGCGGGACCATGTCGAGCGCGAGCACGGTGACGCCGCGCTTGGCCAGATCCGCGAGCAGCTCCTCCGCCATCGCGGGGAAGACGAGCGAGACGAGCGTGGTGCCCGACCGCATCCGCTTGGCCTCCTCGAGCGTCGGCGGGTTCACCTTCACGAGGACGTCGGCCGTCCACGCTTCGGCCGTCTCGGCCTCGCGGTACGAGCCGACCGTCGCCGGATCGACGAGGGTGGCTCCGGCCTCTTCGTACGAGGCGTCCGAGAAGCCCGCTGCCTCTCCCGCGCCACGCTCGACGATGACTTCGAAGCCCAGCTTTTCGATGAGGCGCTTCAGGGAAGGCGGGGCGATGCCGACCCTGCGCTCCCGCTCCTGCGACTCTCGAACGACGCCCAACCGAATGGCACACCTCCTCGAGTGGGCGGGAGAATACACAAAATGGTGGTCCACGGGGGTTGACCCGGGAACTGAGAACGACTATCAATATCGGAGCCCGACGGCGGGGCACCTCTCTCCTCCGCTCCGCCGTCGGGCCGGCTCACGGTCGCGCGTTGAGGGCCCAGTCGTACTCGACGTGCTCGATCGGGGTCGCCTGATCGCGGACTACCGCGGCTTCTGCCCCGTCGAGGTGATCGGCGAGGAACGCGCGCACCCCCGCGGGGCCTCCGAAGTCGTCCGCGTACCACTCGAAGATCTGGCTCGTGCGCACCCGGCGCCGCTCGAGATCGACGTCGGTGGAGCTGTGTACGAACTCACGCGTGCGCGCGGTGAGCTGCGCCTCGAGGTTCTCGGCGGTGTACGCGGTGCGGCTCAGCGGCGGGCACCCCGCGCTCGCGCAGCTCACCGCGAAGTGGATGCGCGGCTCGGCGAACGTCTCGGAGCGGATGACGTCGCCCTCGAGCTCGTTGAGGGTGCGCTCGGTCCCCGCGACGAGGTGACGCGCGCCGTCGAAGAAGCCCTCGGAGCGGATCACGCTCTCGAGCGGCCAGCGCTCGAGCACGAGGTGGACGACGAGGGCGTTGTAGGCGTCGATGTAGAACGCGAGCTGCGCGTCGCGCGACCACGCGGTCGGGCGCGCGCTCCCGACGCGCTCGACGAACCCGTCGAGCAGCGCGCGGTGCGCGGCGTTCGCGCGCAGCGCCTCGTAGCGGAAGCCGCCGTCGGCGGTCGCGTACTCCGTCAAGAGGGTTTGCCATGCCACGACGTCGGGACCGGTCTCCGCGGCCGGCTCCGCGGCGGGCTCAGCGGTCGGCTCCTCGGACCGAGCGGGCTCCGGGCTCGCCGGCGCCGTGCGCTCGGCAGGCGCGTCCGCGCCGGAGCAGCCGATCAGCAGCGCGGCGACGGGGCCGAGCCACCTCACGGCGGCCCGCCGCTCGTGTGGGTCCCGTAGTAGTCGGCGAGCGCCTCCTCGACGCGGTAGGCGAAGTGCGCGTGCCGCCGCGCGCCGTGGACGAGGGTGCCGTTGACGAAGAAGGTCGGCGTGCCGAGCGACTGGTCGCCCGGGAGCGTGTCGATGGTCGTGAGGTCGCGGCCGATCACCTCCTCGTGCGCGTCGCCGTCGAGGGCGGCGCCGAAGGCCGCCATGTCGACGCCGCCGACGGCCGCGGCGTGACGCTCGAGGTCGGCGCGCTCGAGGTGCTCCTGGTCCGCGAAGACGAGGTCGTGGAACCGCCAGAACGCCGCGTCGCCGCCCTGGCGGTAGACCTCGTGCCCCGCCCTCGCCGCGAGGCGCGCGTGCGTGTGGTAGCCGAGCGGCCGGTTGCGCCACACGACCTGGAGGCACTCGCCGTACTCCTCGAGGAGGCGATCCATCGTGGGCTCCGCGTGCGCGCAGTGCGGGCACTCGAAGTCGCTGAACGCCTGGATCACGACGATGGGCCGCGCGGCGCCGCGGCGGGGCGCGTCGTCGGGGACCGGCAGGCGGTAGCCGCGCGTCTCCCACGGGCGTGCGTCGCCCTCCGCCGCGCGGCACGCGTGATCGGGCAGATCGAAGCCGAACTGCGATCCACCGCAGCCGACGAGCGCCACGAGGCACGACGCGATCGTGAGGGCTCCGCGCATCAGCCGCGCCCGAGCATCTGCAGCAGCGTCGCCTCGTCGATCACGGCGACGCCGAGCTTCTGCGCCTTGTCGAGCTTGCTGCCCGCCTCCTCGCCCGCGACGACGAAGTCGGTCTTCTTGCTGACCGAGCCGCTGACCTTGCCGCCCGCGATCTTGATCCGCTCGGCGGCCTCGGTGCGCTTGAGCGTGGGCAAGGTGCCGGTGAGGACGAAGGTCTTGTTGGCCACGCCCTCGACCTCCTCGCGGGTCTCGACGACGGCGTCGAGCTTGACCCCGTGCCCGGCCAACGCGGCGAACACGGCGCGGGTCGCTGGCGAGTCGAGCTCGGCGAAGATGACGTCCGCGGTCTTGCGCGCGAGGCCCTCGATCGCGCCCGTCCCCTTCTCCGGCGCGAGCGCCTCGACGGCCGCCTCGTCGCCCGCGACGTAGCGCGCCGCGAACTCGAGGAGGCGCTCGGCGCTGCCGAAGTAGCTCGCGAGGTCCTCCGCCATGCGCTCGCCGAGGTGCCGGATCGCGAGGCCGACGAGCACGCGCGCGAGGCCCCGGCCCTTCGCCCGCGCGAGCGCGTCGACGACGTTCTGCGCGCTCTTCTCGCCCATCCGCTCGAGGCGCGCGAGCTGCTCGACGGTCAGGCCGAAGAGCGCGTCGGGGGTGGCGATGGAGTACGCCTGCGCGACCTGCGCGATGAGCTTCTCGCCGAGCCCCTCGACGTCCATCGCGGAGCGGCTCGCGAAGTGCTGCAGGCGCTCGGAGACCTTGGCCGGGCAAGCGGGGTTGACGCAGTAGATGAAGATCTCCTCGACGACGGGCTCGCTCCCGCACGAGGGGCACGTGGTCGGCCGCGAGACCGCGCGAGCGTCCGCGGGGCGCGCGTCCTTCTTCACGCCGACGACCTGCGGGATGATCTCGCCCGCCTTCTCGACGAGCACCGTGTCGCCGATGCGGATGTCCTTGCGCTCGATCTCGACGAAGTTGTGGAGCGACGCGCGCGACACCGTGGTCTGCGCGAGGAGCACGGGCTCGAGGTGCGCGACCGGGGTGAGCTTGCCGCTCTTGCCGACCTGCACGCTCACATCGAGGAGGCGCGTCGCCTTGCGCTCCGGCGGGAACTTGAACGCGATGCCCCAGTGCGGGTGGTGCCCCGTCTCGCCGAGCCGGCCGTACCACTTGAGCTCGTCGATCTTGATGACCATCCCGTCGATGTCGAAGTCGAGGGTGGCGCGGCGCGCGCCGTAGGCCTCGCAGTGCGCGAACGCCGCGGCGACGTCGTCGGCGCGGAGGATCTCGTCGACGTAGACGGGCGCGCCGCGGTCGGCGAGCCACCGCAGGATCCCGCTCTGCGAGTCGGGGAGCTCGACCCCCTCGACCCACGGCACCTGGTAGAGGAACGAGCGGATCCCCGCCTCGCCGAGCCCCTCGGGCTCCTTGCGCTTCATCAACCCGGCGCACCCGTTCCGAGGGTTGATGATGGTCCGCTCGCCCGCCGCCGCGAGGCGCGCGTTGTAGGCGCGGAACGCCGACGTCGGCCAGTAGAGCTCGCCCCGCACCTCGAGCGTCCCGCTCGAGACGCCCTCGAGCCGGCGGGGCACCGCGCCGCTCTCCTCGACCTGTCGCGTGATCACGTCCCCGCTGCGACCGTCGCCGCGCGTGACCGCGCGCGTGAGCTCGCCGCCCTCGTAGAGCAACGACACGCTGATGCCGTCGATCTTCGGCTCCACCAACAGAGGCAGGCGCGCGCCGTCCTCGAGCTCGAGCTCCTTGAGGCGGCGCACGTACCACTGCTCGAGCTGCTCGCGCAGGGGGATGGGCTCGCCGTGGCTGTCGCGCCGGTTGGGCGAGAGCTTCTCGAGGGAGAGCATCGCCACCCGGTGCTCGACCGTCTCGAAGCCCTCCGTGTGATCGGCGCCCGGCGCCGCGTCGAGGCGCTCGCCCTCCTCGAGGCCGAGCGCGTCCGCGAGCTCGCCGTAGCGCTCGAACATCTCGTCGAACTCGGAGTCGGGGATCTCGGCCTCACCGCGCCGATAGGCCGCCTCGTGGTAGGCGATCTGCTCGGCGAGCTGGGTCAGCTCTCGGCGTTGCTCGTCTGCGCTCGTGGGCATGGCGGGGGAGAATACCAAGTGACAGAATCCCCAAGTGTCTCCTGAGGGACGGGGAGCGTTCGCGGCCATCGCGGCGAGCTTGCTGCTGAGCTCGGTCGCGCTCGCGCAGCCGGCCGAGCCGGACCCGGAGCGCCTGCGCGCGCAGGCCCACGCCGCGCTCGCCGAGGGTCGCATCGAGCAGGCCTACGGGCTCATGCGCGCAGCCGCGGAGTGCGAGGCGGCCGCGAGCGACTGGCGCGAGGTCGCCGAGATCGCCGGGATCCTGAGGCTCGACCGCGTCGCGCTCGCCGCCTACGGCGCGTACCTCGAGCGGGCGCCGCAGGCCGAGGATCGAGCGGCGGTCGAGGGCCGCGTCCGCGTGCTCCGGCACCTCGCGGCGGGGGCTCACTACGCGCTCGACGACGGCGGCCGCTCGGTGCGCGAGCTCGTCGACTGGGACGGGCAGCCGATCGCGGCCGGTCCCCCGGGGAGCGTGCTCGTCGACTGGCAAGGGCGCCCGCAGGCGCGCCACACGGAGCTGCTCTCGCTCGCCGAGTGGGACGGCACGGTGCGCGGGCCCGCCGCCCCGATCGCCGCGGTCCGGACGCCGCGAGGCGACGGCGTCGGCTTCGGTCGCGCGCTGTCCGCGCCCTGAACGATCTCCGGCGGT
>JACKEC010000035.1 GCA_020633195.1 Sandaracinaceae bacterium
GACCGGCACCGACAGCGGCATGGTCGGCGCCGACGCCGGCCCCGACTTCGACGGCGGTCCCGGTGACGACGGCGGGCCGGGCGTCGACGGCGGAGGCACCGACGCGGGCCCCGTCTGTCCCCCGAGCTGCGCCGACACCGTCGACTGCACCGACGACGGCTGCGAGAGCGGGAGCTGCGTCCACACGCCCAACGACTCGCTCTGCGGCGGCGGCGAGCGCTGCAACCCCGTCCTCGGCTGCGTCCCGAACCGCTGCACCCGGAACGAGGAGTGCGACGACGGCCTGTTCTGCAACGGCGCCGAGCGCTGCGACCCGAGCGGCTCGGGCACGGGCTGCGTGGCCGGCGATCCCCCCGACTGCGGAGACGCGTTCTCGTGCACCGGGGACTCGTGCAACGAGGACGTCGACGCCTGCGTCCACGCCCCCAACGACGCGCTCTGCGGCGACACCATCGACTGCACGATGGACCGCTGCGCGCCGGCCGACTCGGATGACCCGAGCGGCTGCGTCCACGAGGCGGACGACGCGTTCTGCAACACCGCCTTCTGCACCACCGGGCGCACCTGCAACCCGACGCGCGGCTGCCGCGGCGGTCGCCCGCGCGACTGCTCCGACGCCAACGTCTGCACCGCCGACACGTGCGAGGAGTCGAGCCGCATGTGCGTCAGCACCCCGCGCGACGCGGACGGCGACGGCTACCCGGCCGAGACCGTCACCGACGGCGGCACGATCCACATGTGCGGCGGGACCGACTGCAACGACGGCGAAGGCTCGATCAACCCCGGCGCGATGGAGTCCTGCAACGGCGTCGACGACAACTGCAACGGGACCATCGACGAGGGCTGCCCGACCAGCCTCCCCGAGGACTGCGGCAGCGCCCAGCCGATCGTCCTGAGCGGCAGCGGCGCGGGCTCGGTGAGCGGCCGGTTCGACACGCTGATGGACGACTACCAGACGAGCCCGATCTGCCGCGCGCCCACCGGCGGCCGGGACGCCGTCTACTACGTGGACCTCCCGCGCGGCCTCAGCGACGTCACCATCGACACCATCGGCTCGTCGAGCGACACGGTCCTCGGCATCGGCTTCAGCTGCGACGCCGCGGGCCTGCAGATCGCCTGCAACGACGACTTCGATCGCTCCATGGGCACCCAGAGCCGCATCTGGCTCCACCGGATCGGCAGCGGGACGTCGACCACGCGGGTCTACATCCTCGTCGACGGCTACCGCGACACGACGTCGGGCGACTTCGTCGTGAACGTGCAGCGCCGCGCGTCGGCGCCGGACTCGTGCTCGAGCATCGGAGGCACCGGGCCGCTCGACATCTCGGGCGGCGGGACCGTCGTCGGCTACGTCGACGGCTTCGTCGGCACCCAGAACGGCACGTGCGCGTCGGGCGGCCCCGTCAACCAGCCCGAGGCGATCTTCCGCGTGACCGGGCCGGGCGACGGGACGATGGGCTTCAACGTCCTGAGCACCGACTTCACCCCGAACGTCTACCTCCGCGCTCGCTCGTGCACCGGGAGCGAGGTGGGCTGCGCGACCGGCGCCTCGATCGGCGGCGGCGTCAACGGCGCGACCCTCAACCCCACCGTCACGGCGGGGGACCCGTACTACTTCTTCGTCGACGGCGGGCGCGGCGGCTACGCCGTCTACTACACGCCCTGAGGGGCGCCGCGATCGTTGAAGTCTCGCCCGGAATGGGCGATACCCGTCCGCGATGTCGACCACCGTGACCATGCCGCAGCTCGGCGAGAGCATCGTCGAGGGAGAGATCGGCGAGTGGATGGTTCGGGAGGGTGAGCGGGTCGAGCGCGACCAGCCCCTCGTCACCGTCCTCACCGACAAGACCGACACGGAGATCCCGGCCCCCGAGGCCGGGGTCGTCGTGAAGATCCTCGCTCGGACCGGCGACACCCTCGGGGTGGGCGCCGGGCTCTGCGAGATCGACGCGAACGCGTCGGCGAGCGCGGGCCCTCCGGCCCAGGCGGTCCCGGCGGCGCCCGCCGCGCCGGCCGCGCCCGCAGAGCCGCCGGCGGCGTCCCCGTCGGTCCGCAAGCTCGCCCGCGAGAAGGACGTCGACCTCGCGAGCCTCGCCGGCAGCGGCGAAGGCGGCCGTATCACGCGTGAAGACGTCTTGCAAGCTGCAGACGGCGGCGCCGCGCCTCGGCGCGCGCTCTCTCCGCCGCCCCCCGCGCCCGTCCCGTCGATGCCTCGACCGGCCGCGGCCAGCGACAAGAACCCGCTGCGCTTCGACTCCGGCGCGTTCCGCCTGCCCCCCTACTCGCCCAAGCCGGGCGACGAGGTCATCCCGTTCAGCCGTCGGCGCCGGATCATCGCCGACCACATGGTCTACTCGAAGCTGACGTCGCCCCACGTGGTGACGTTCGCCGAGACGGACATCCACAAGACCGCGCAGCTGCGCGAGAAGCACAAGAACGCGCTGCGGGGCGAGGGCATCAACCTCACCTACCTCGCGTTCGTCGTCGCCGCGACGTGCAAGGCGCTGCGCGAGCACCGCTCGATGAACAGCCGGGTGCTCGACGGCGAGTACGCGCTGATCAAGGAGATCAACATCGGCCTCGCGGTGGAGACCAAGGAGGGCCTCGTGGTCCCGGTCATCCGCCACGCCGACGAGCTGAGCGTGCGCGGCCTCGCCCGCGCGATCGGCGAGCTCGCCGACAAGGCGCGCGACGGCGACCTCACGCCGGACGACCTCAGCGGGAAGACGTTCACGATCTCGAACCCGGGCCGCAAGGGCAACCTCGTCGGCGGCGCGATCATCAGCCAGCCCAACGTCGGCATCCTGCGCATGGGCGAGATCAAGAAGCGCGTCGTCGTCGTCGAGCACGAGGGCGTCGACACGATGGCGATCCACCCGGTGATGTACATGGCCCTGAGCTACGACCACCGCGTCGTCGACGGCGTCGAGGCGAACGGCTTCCTCTACCGGATCCACGAGCTCCTCGAGCTCGGCGACTTCGAGATCTGAGACCGCCTCTCTGCTCCCGCTCGGCGCGCGCGGCGAAGTCGTGCTGGGAGTAGAGGAGAGTAGGAGTAGGGGAGCGTGCGCGCTGCGCGCGCGGCCTATCTTCGCGGCCGCGAAGCGGACGCACCCTCCTCCACTCCTTCTCTCCCCTACTCCCACCCCCGCGTTCCTCAGGAGAACGCGCTAGACCTCTTCGTCTCCCCACCTCGGAACTCCGGGCCGCTCCCGAGGTCGTCTCTTTGCTCCCCGATCCCGGGGCCTGCATGCTGAGGGCACCGATGGCCGATCTCGAGAAGGACGCGTTCAAGCGAGACGGGCGCTTTCTGTGGCGCCTCGTCCTGGTCCTCGTCGTCGGGACCCTGGCCGGCGTGTGGATGTTCGCCGAGCTCACCGGGGAGCGCGTGGCGGGCTGCGCGGCGAACGCGTTCGGGGGGGTGACGACGGCCCCCGCTTCCGAGTAGATTCCCGCCATGAACGAGCTGAGCAAGCAGGATCGACTGCGCCTGATGAAGTTCGTGTGCTCTTTCGCGTGGGCCGACCTTCGGATCGACGACAGCGAGCGCACGATGGTTCGCAAGATGGTCCGCAAGCTGAAGCTCGACAACGACGAGAAGCGTCAGGTCGAGGAGTGGCTCGAGCTGCCCCCGTCGGCCGAGGAGCTCGATCCGGCGCAGATCCCGGACGAGCACCGCGCGCTGTTCCTCAAGACCGCCCGCGAGGTGATCGAGGTGGACGGCGACGTGGCGCCCGAGGAGATCGAGAACTTCGAGCTCCTCGCGCAGCTCCTCGCCTGAGCCTTGGCCCCCACGGCCGAGTGGGCGGTCATCGCCGGACGCGTGGACGTCCTCCTCGACCGCGCTCGCGCCGCGACCCGCATCGCGGAGCGCCGCTTCGCGCTCGACGCCCTCGCGCGCGGCCTTCTCCTCGCCGACCCCGGCACCATCGACGCGGCGACCCGTGAGGCGGCGCTCGCGCTGCGCGTCGATCCGTCGACGGTCTCGGCCGCCCACGCGTCGCGCCTCCCGCACGCCGTGCCGGTGCCGCTGGTCGCCGGCGACGACCTCGCGTTCGTGCGGCAGGTGCTCGTGGTGTTCGATCCCGTCGGCCTGCTCGCCGACGGGGATCCGCTCGAGCCCGGCGCTCGCCGCGCCGTCGCGAGGGCGATCGATCGCGCCGCGCTGAGGACTCCGCCGACGTCCGATCCCGCGCTCCATCGCCTGGTCGCGGCTCGACCGCGTGCCCTCGCCGCCGCTCGCGTCGAGGGCCCGTCGCTCGCCGCGGCGGCGTACCTGTCGGCCGTGTCGCTGTGGACCGGGCGCGCCATCCGCGACGGCGTCGTCGTCACCGGAGCGCTCGAGGGCGACGCCGTCGTCTCGGTCGGGGCGATGCCGGAGAAGGTCCGCGCGGCGCGCGACCATGGCGCCGAGCGCCTCCTCGTCCCCGCCGCCGACGCGGCCGTCGCGGCGCAGGTCGCGGCGCACCTCGGCGCGACGCTCGAGGTCGTCGGAGTCGCCGACCTCGCGGCGCTCGAGGCGCACGGCCTCGCCGCCGACGGAGGCCGCCGCGCGAGCCCCGAGCGCGAGGTGGCCGACGCCCGCCGCGAGTTCTCGACCGGGTGGCGAGGCTTCCGCTGGCCGACGATCCAGGCGTCGCTCTCGCGCCTCAGCGGGACCCTGCCCGCCGGGCGCGTGGACCTCCGAGTGGAGGTGCTCTGCCGGCTCGCCGCCGCGCAGCGGCACCTCGGCGATCCCGTCGGGGCGCTCGCGCTGCTCGACGAAGCGCACGCGATCGTGCGCTCGCCCGAGGGTGAGGCCGGCGTCCCCGACGACCCGCTCGCGTACCTCCTCCAGCAGACCGCGATGACCGACAAGCAGCTCTGCCGGTTCGCCGAGGCGCGGCGCGCGGCGCGCGACGCCGCCGAGGTGGCCCGGCGCGCGCGCCTGCGCGGGGTCCTGATCAAGGCGCTCGGCGTGGTCGGCCTCGTCGCGCTGGCCGACGGAGATCCGAAGGCCGCGATCGAGGCCTTCGAGGAGTCGCTCGCGGTGACGCTCGCCTTCGATCCCCACCGCACCGCGAGGACGCGGGCCTACCTGATCGAGGCGCACGGGGCGGCGGGGAACCACGCGGCCGCCGCGGCGCAGCTCGACGCGGCGATGGAGGAGCTCGAGGCGTCCGGCGACGACGAGGGCCGGCGCGCGACCGAGAGCTGGGTGCGCACGAGCTGGGGCGGCGCGCTCCACGCCCTCGGCCGCGCCGCCGACGCCGTCGCCGCCCTCGACGTACCGAGCGTTCACGCGAGCCTCGAGGGCGAGCCGCTCCCCGGGCTGATCGCTCGCCGATGGCTCGGCCTCGCGCTCACCGAGACGGACGGAGGCGCCGCGCGGGGCTACGAGCTCCTCGCCGCCTCGCCGGTGGTCCACGGGCGCGCGCTCGCGCCCCACCTGAGCTTCCTCGCGCACCTCAACGTCCTGTTCGAAGCCGCCGCGCGCGCGGCGCAGGGCGCGTGGGGCCCGGACGTCGCCGGGCGCGCGGTGCGGGCGCTCGAGCAGGTCCCGAGCTACGGCCTCGTCGATCGCGCGGTCCGGGACGCCCACCGCGTCGTCGGCGCCGCCCTCGAGCGCGGTGACGCGCCCCCCGACGCCGCGCTGGCCACCCTGCTCGCGCAGTGCCGCCGACTCGCCTGAGGGGCGCTATGCTCCGACCGTGGCCTTCCGGGACGAGACCGAGGCGCTCCACGCGCGGATCGAGGCCCTCGAGATCGAGCTCTCCGAGGCTCGCGAACGGGTCGAGGAGCTCGAGCGCGAGCGGGCCGACGTCGCGCCGCTCCAGGCGCGCATCGCCGAGCTCGAAGAGGCGCTGGCCAAGCACGCCCCCGCGCCGCGGACGACGTCGAGGCCGAACGAGCAACGCACCTTGCGCATCGTCATGGGGGTCGTCGGGGCCCTCACCCTCGGCGGGATCGGTGCCTTCCTCGCCCTCGACGACGCTCGCCCGATCCTCGACGGCGATCCGATGCGCGGGGTCGTGGACCTCGACGCGACCCCGCTGATGCCCCCCTCGAGGGGCCAGGCCGACGGCGACGGCGAGGTCGGCAGCGGCTGCCCCGGCTACGCGCCCTCGAACCCGTACGTCGTGTTGCGCACCACCGAGCCGCGCCGCACGCGGATCTGGACCGAGAGCAGCGGTGACCTCGTCCTCTACGTCCGCACCGCGGACGGCCGCGTGGTGTGTGACGACGACTCGGGCGACGGGATGAACGCGTCGCTCGTGGCCGACCTCGGTCCCGGCGACCACCGCGTCTGGGTCGGGACGTACCAGAGCGGCGCGGGTATCCCCTTCACGCTCCGCGTCGACGCGCGCGGCCCCGAGGAGGCGTCGCTCCAGCTCGACGCGGAGCCAACGCTGGGCACGATCCGGATCGAGGGCGTCGACCGCCACGTGCGCGACGGCCGCACCTCCGGGGACAGCCCCGCCATGCTCGCGCGGCCCGGCTGCGCCGGCCACGTCCCCACCGCGCCGCACGTCGACCTCAGCGTCCAGGAGCCGGGCCGCGCCCGGATCGTGGGGCGCAGCTCGGACGATCTCGTGCTCCTCGTGCGGCGTCCGGACGGGAGCTGGATCTGCGACGACGACAGCGCCGGCAGCCGGGATCCCATGCTCGTGGAGGACCTCGAGCCCGGCCGCTACCGCGTCTGGGTCGGGACCTACGTCGGAGGGCACACCGCGGACTTCCAGCTCTCGGTCGAGGTGGACGAGCCGCCGCCGCCGGACCCGAACACCCCACCTCGCCTCGGTCGCTGGAACCTCGACGGCGAGTCGCTGCTCTCGTTCAGCGAGCGCGTCACCGGGCGCACGGCGGTGAGCGGCACGCACCCCGAGTGCCGGACGCTCTACGGCTCGGTCGCCCCCGATCTCGAGCTCACGCTCACCGACGCCCGCACGGTGACCCTCACGCTCACGAGCGAGGAGCCGGTCGGTCTGCTCGTCGAGCACCCAGACGGGACGCAGACCTGCCAGGCGACGGTGCGGAACCAGCCGGAGTCCTGGATCGCGGGCACGCATCGGCTCTGGGTCGCCTCTCCCGAGCCCGACGCGGCGTCGGACTTCACGCTCGCGGTCCAGACGCTGCCGCGCTGAGGGGCTCGGCCCGCTTGACCGGCGAGGCTCGGGTGTCGACGATGCGCCCGTGGCGCTCCCTCCCCTCGAGGCTCTGTACGAGCAGCTGTGCGCGCTCCGCGACGCGGAGGATCCCACCGATCCGCGTCACGAGCACCGCTGGCGGGTCGTCGCCGACTGGCTCGAGCGGGCGTTCCCCGGCGGCGGCGACGAGGGGCAGGACGCGCGCCAGGAGACCCTGATCAGCCTGTTCCGGAGCATCTCGCGCATGCAGGCCGAGGCGCCCAAGCAGGCCGCGAAGTGGATCTCGACCATCCTCAAGCGCAAGCGCATCGACGCCATCCGCGCTCGCAACGCCGACCCCGTGCGGCAGGCGCTGCGCTTCGAGTCGGCCCGGGCCGACGCGACCCCGACGCTCGATCGCCTCGGGTGCGAAGGGGTCCGCGAGCTCACCCCGGCGATGCTCGAGGGGCTCGTGACCCTGACGCTCGAGCACACCCACCGCGCCCTCGAGGAGCAGGTGAAGAACGCGAGCAAGCGCCAGCTGCGGCGGACGCAGGCGCAAGCGACGCTGCTCCGGCTCGTGTGCGGGTGGCCCGCCGAGGCGATCGTCGAGGCGCTCGACTACGGCGAGCCCATCGCCAACGACAGGCTCTACAAGTGGATCGAGCGCGGCCGCGCGCCCGTCGAGCTCGGGCTCGATCGCTGGGCCGCGCAGGCCGAAGGAGAAGAGGTCGGCGTGATCGAGGTGCTGCGCGAGATCATCTCGGAGCGGCGGGCCGACGCGGGGCAGCCGCGCCTCGAGCGCCGCAAGGACGCCGAGGGGCCGGAGGGCGCCTCGTGAGCGTCGCGCGCGATCGCGGAGCCGAAAACCGTCAGTCCCTCGCCGGGGCTCTCGTCTGCGCCCCCGAACGGGCCCCTCGCGTACCGCGGGGCCCCGAAGACCCGAGCGAAGCGAGCAAACGATGACCGAACGGTTGATTCAGCGATGGCGTGACGAGGCGAAGCAGGTGGCGACCTGGCAGTCGGGCGACGACCCGGAGCCCGTGCTCGACGTGCTCGCCCTCACCGTCGCGCTCGAGCTGACCGGTGATCTGGGCCGCGTGGCCCGCGACGAGCGCGACGCCTTGCGCAAGGTCGGGCAGCGTGCGCTGCTGCAGCTCGGCGGGGCCGATCGCGACGAGGAGGAGCTCGAGGCCCTCCGCATGTGCGCCACGATCGCGCGCGACGGCCTGCGCGCGCTCGGCGGCCGGCCCCTCCCGGACGAGCCCACGGCGCGGGATGTCCGCGTGGTGATCCCCCCGGGCGATCTGACCCGGCTGCTCCGTGGCCAGCTCGACGGGTTCGCCGCGGGCACCCTCGCGATGCGGGTCCGCCGCTCGGAGGCCGCGATGGCGGAGCTGAGGACCTTGAACCGCCTCGAGGCGCCGGCGGCCGAGTCGCGGTTCGCGCTCGCCGCCGCGGAGGCGGCGGCGGTGATCGATCCGGCGGCGGGCCGGCTCCTCGGCACGCACCCCACGCTGGGCGTCGAGGCGGTGCTCTTCGAGGACGGAGAGGTTCGCCTCGCCCTCTACGCGGAGGAGCCCGATCCGCTGCGCCTCGTCGCGCCCGAGCTCACGACGGTGGACGTGCGCGAGGGGTACTGGATCGGCCGCGTCGCGGAGGGGACCTCCCGCGTGGTGGCGACGCTGCACGTCGGGGAGCGCAGCGAGCCGTGGGAGCTCAGCTGGTGAGCGCGGGCGCCGGTCGCGCGCGGCTGGTGTATGCTCCGTGACCGTCGGGGGAACGATGCCGTCGCGCCTGGAGAAGCTCTGCCTGGACAAGGGGCTGCGAATGACCGGTCAGCGCCGGATCATCGCGCGCGTCCTGTCCGACTCGGATGACCACCCGGACGTGGAGACCGTCTATCAACGGGCGTCCACGATCGACTCGAAGATCGGCCTCGCGACGGTCTACAGGACCCTGCGGCTCTTCGAGGAGGCGCAGATCCTCGAGCGTCACGACTTCGGCGACGGCCGAGCGCGCTACGAGGAGATCCCCGAGGAGCATCACGACCACCTCATCGACGTGAACACGGGTGAGGTGATCGAGTTCACGAACGACAAGATCGAGGCGATCCAGAAGGCCATCGCCGAGCAGCTCGGCTATCGGCTCGTCGATCACCGCCTCGAGCTCTACGGCGTGAAGCTCGACGGCAAGAAGAAGTAGAGACGCGTCAGCGCGTCCCGGGCCGCTGCTCGTCGGCGAGGATTCGCGTGTAGCTCTCGTAGCGCTCCGCGCTGATCGCGCCCGTCGCGACGGCGTCCCGGACCGCGCAGGTCGGCTCGTTCACGTGACGGCAGTCGGGGAAGCGACAGTGGCCGAGGGCGGGCCGCATCTCGGGGAAGCACGCGGCCAGCTCCTCCGGGGGCAGGTCGAACGACGCGAGCTCCCGGATCCCCGGCGTGTCGGCGACCCACCCGCCCCCGCTCAGCGGGTGCAGCTCGGCGACGCGGGTGGTGTGTCGCCCCTTGTCGAGCGTCTCCGACACGGCGCCGACGGCGGCCCCGAGGCCCGGCTCGAGGCGGTTGAGCAGGCTGCTCTTGCCCACCCCGGACGGCCCGACGAAGGCGGCGATCCCGTGACCGATGCGCTCGCGAAGCGCGTCGACGCCGGTCCCGTCCCGAGCGCTCGTGCGGAGCACCGGGTAGCCGAGCGCCTCGTAGGCTTCGAAGCGATCGTCCCAGCCCTCGTCGACCTTGTTCGCGATGACCCCGACGTCGATCCGGTCGAGCTCCGCGATCACGAGGAAGCGGTCGAGGAGGCGCGGGTTGAACGGCGGCCGGGTACACGCGCAGACCACGAAGAGCCAGTCGAGGTTCGCGACGAGGACGTGCTCCTTGTACTTGCCGCGGCCGCCCGGCTGGCGACGCGCGAAGCGGTTCTCACGAGGCTCGACCTCCTCGATCACCCCTTCGCCGGCTTGCCCCTCGAGCAAGCTGATCCGCACGCGATCGCCGATCACGGCCAGGTCGGTGCGCGCGCGCCGCTCCTTCTTGAGCCGGCCGCGGAGCGTGCAGTGGATCACCGCCTGACCGGTGTCGACCCAGTACTGCCCGCTCTGCGCCCTCAGGACGCGACCGATCTCCAGCTCCATCGCGGGGGAACCAACACCACGCGAGGCCCCCAGGCAAGCCGCCGCGCGCCGAAGTATCAGTCGACCCAGAGCGACTGGAACGTGGCCGCGAAAGCGCCGCCGACCGAGCCGGGGATCTGCCCCGCCGCCTCGACCCCGAGGACGAGGATCGCGCGCCGCGTTCGCAACAGCCGCAGGTACCGAACCGGCCGCCCCGGGAGCTGCGGCGCCATCTCACCGAGCTCCCACGCCTCGAGGCCGGACGCGTGGTCGAGGGGCGCGGCGCCGAAGCGGTAGTACCCGTCGTGCGTGACGCCCCCGCGCTGGTCCACGTACTCCGCCAGGGTCGGCGTGTGGTGCGCGCCCGCCATCGCGCCGAAGGTCAGCATGGCCAGGTCGTCCACGAACCAGGCGAGCCGGCGCGGGTCGGGGGGCTGGGGCATCCAGCGCCGCGACACCACGATGTGGACGGGCCCGAAGCGCTTCTCGAGCGGATCGTCGGGCGGCGTGGCGCGGTCGTCCCAGGACCGCGCGGCGAACTCGCGCGCCGCGACCAGCAGCCCCGGCATGGACTCCACGACGCCGCGGGGAGCCGCGTCGCCGAGCAGCCGGCGGATCTCTTCGTCCTCGTGCACGGTGGTGAGCGGAGAGTACTATGAGCGAGGCATGGACCTCGACCGCATGCTGGCGATGTGTCGTCGAGACCAGTGGTCGATCGACGATCTGGATTGGGACGTGGCGCCGCGGCACCTCGCGCCCGAGCACGAGATCGCGGTGTGCCAGTACTTCAAGGACATGAGCGGGATCGAGCTGCTCGCCGGTGAGCTGTTCCGCGTCCAGGGCGAGCAGACCGACGACCCCACGCTCAAGGCGATCTTCGAGAGCTTCGTCGTCGACGAGCAGCGCCACTCCGCGGTCGCGGCCCGGCTGTGCGACCACTACGACGTCCACCACTACCAGACCTACGATCTCAACCCGCACCTCGTCGCGTTCGCCGACCCGTTCGTCAGCGTGGTCAACCACATGCCGCCCGACGTCGCGATCGCCTACATCACGTGCGGCGAGCTCCTCCTCGACATCGCGCTGCTCCGATCGCTCGACGACTTCGTCGACGACGAGATGAGCCGGCGAGCCATGAAGCTGATCAACCGCGACGAGTCCCGGCACATCGCGATCGACTACTACATGGTCGGCTTCTACTCGGGGGACGACTACACGGACTGGCTCGAGCATCAGCCCCCGAAGCCCCCCGCCGAGCGGGTGCGATCGCTCGCGGCGCTGCTGCGCATGCTGTACTTCGCGGCGCCCTTCATCCGCCGCGTGTTCTTCGAGCCGATGGAGCTCACCGACCCGAGCGGCGCGCGGCTGCTCGAGGCGTTCAAGCGGATGCAGCTCCTCGGGCGCAAGCCCGGCGTGACGGAGCGGCCGTTCGCGAAGTTCGTCGGCATCGTGCAGGACCTCTTCAACGATCCCGTGCTCGGCCGCGTGATGGGCCCGCTGCTCGCGCGCCTGATCGGGCTCCCCCCGCACGTGGTCCAGACGCTGTACACGCCCGAGGAAGAGGCGCGGTACGGGCAGATGACCTACACCGAGCTCGCCGAAGACGCGCTCGCCGCCAAGACCCTGCACTGACGTGTTCGACTCCTCCTTCTTCGCCCTGCTGTTCCTGCTCGCGAGCTCGCTCGCCCCCGACTCGGGCGCGGAGCGGACGTGGATCAACTCGCGCTACCCCCAGCAGACGATCCAGTGGACCCACGGCGGCGACGGCTGGGCGATGACCATCAACGGGCGCGAGATGGGCGTCTTCCACCGCGACGGGGACGCGATCGTCCACCACACCGGCCAGGGGGAGCCGCAGCGCTTCTCTGTCGACGCGCTCGCCCCCGAGGTGCCCGCGGGGACCCGTCGCATCGTGCTTCGCGGGAGGTTCGCTCCCACCGTCCTGAGCGTGGAGCGAGCCGAGGGCCGCGTCACGATCGTCGATCCGACGCGCGAGCTGCTGCGCGTCCCCCTCATTCTCGGCTCGCGGTGAAATAGACCCCGAGCCGACGTCGTAGGACCCCCCGAGATGACCAAGCGCAACCCCCTCGTCGTCGTAGCCCTGACCTTCTTCACCTTCACGCTCTACGCGTACTGGTGGCTCTACAAGACCACCGACGAGCTGAAGGAGGAGACCGGCCGAGAGGACCTGAACCCGCTCACCGACGTGCTCCTCGCGGTGGTGACGTTCGGCCTGTGGGGCGTGTGGGCCGCGTTCCGCAACGCGCGGATCGTCCACGAAGAGATGCTCGACCGGGGCGAGAACCACGGCGATCGCTCGTGGGGCGTCGCCGCCTTCGCCGGCCTCACCTTGTTCACCGGGTGGGCCTGGCTCGTCGGCATGGCCCTCCTCCAGGAGGACTACAACCGCCTCGCCGAGACCGACTACCTCCCCGAGGCCGACGCCTTCTTCGCGCCCGCCACGGCGCGCCGCCCGGCCGTCCAAGCCCGCGTCGAGGTCGAGCCGATGCAGACCCCCGAGCCGGCCCCGAGCCGCTGGGAAGACGCCCCCGCCGCCCCCGTCTTCCGCTCGAACGCCCCGATGCCGATCGTGTACTAGCGACGCCAAAGGCGGAGCTAGTACACGCCCGTGCCCGTGCCCGTGCCCAAAAGAAGAAACTGAAGAGGATCGTCGTCCCTGCACACGGCTGCACACGGGATCTTCGTGCCGATCGTGTACTAGGGACGCGAGGCGACCGACGAGGGACCCGCGAAGCGGCCAGCGGGTGAAGCGCAGCCACACTTCACGCCGGCCGCGACATACGATGGTGCCCGAGGGCATCTCGATGCTCACCGCCTGGTCCGTAGGGGGTCCATGAGGGCCCGTCCCAGAGGAACGACACCCCCCGAGGTGTTCATGTGACCGATCGCTTCGCGACCGGCGCCATGATCGGCCCCTACCGAATCGTCGGGAGGATCGGCGAGGGCGGAATGGGCGTGGTCTACGAGGCGACGCACGTCGTGCTCGAGAAGCGGGTGGCCCTCAAGACGTGGGTCGGCGATGACGGCGCCGATCCGAAGATGGGCGCACGCTTCGTAGAGGAGGGGCGTTCCGCCTCTCGCCTCCGCCATCCCAACGTCGTCGACGTCACCGACATCGGAGTCCACGCAGGGACGCCGTACTTGGTGATGGAACTGCTCGAAGGCGAGACGCTGGCGAGCGCGATCGAGCGTGGAGGCCCGATCCCGGTCACGCGGGTCGTCGACCTCGTGCTGCCGATCATCGACGCGCTCGCGGTCGCGCACGACGCGGGCATCATCCACCGCGATCTCAAGCCGCAGAACATCTTCCTCGTCGCGGCTCGCACGGGCATCGTTCCGAAGCTGCTCGATTTCGGGATCTCTCGAGTGAGCCGGCCGGGGATCGACCGGCTGACGCAGAGCTCGAGCTTGCTCGGTACTCCCTGCTACATGGCGCCCGAGCAGATTCGCGACGCCCGGACCGTCGACGCGCGCAGCGATGTCTTCTCACTCGCGCTCGTGGTGCAAGAGATGCTGACAGGAACGCGGGCGGTCCAAGGCGACAGCCTGATCGAGGTGCTCCACGCGATCACGAGCGGAGAGCTCACCTCGCTCGCGAGCCTGCGCCCAGACCTCCCTCCGGAGATGCTCGCAGCGATCGAGCGCGCGCAGGCGATCGACCCCGTCGAACGTTGGACTTCGATGCGAGAGCTCGGCTCCGCGCTCGCCGCCTTCGCCAGCGAGCCGGCGCGGCGCGCGTGGCACCTCGCGAGCTCGGTCGAGCGTGCCCGCGAACGACCGAGTGATGTCGTCGAGCCGCTGGCTGCGACCGCCCAGGCGTCCGGCCCCGCGTCCGAGCGAGAGCGCTTCCTGGCCTCTGCCCTCGCCTGCCCTCCCCTCGAGGTCATCGGCGAGGACGGTCCCTCTGGATGGCTGGGCTCGGCAGCGGCTCACGCGATCGCTCGTCGCGCGCGGTGGATCCTGGGGGCACCCTCCGAGCGCATTCTGGTGCCCGCCGCCTTGGCAGGGCTCCCCGTCGAGCCGGGCAAGGGGCAACGCGTCTCACCGTTCGACGATCGAGACGTCTTGGAGGCCGCGCGACGAAACGCGAGCCGCTACCAGTACGTCCTCCGAGGAAGCGTCGAGCGACGACGCGCGCGCGTCCTTCTGCATGTTCGCATCGATGCCGACGACGCACCTCTGGCGACGGCGATGGCCGAAGAGCGCTCGCTCGCCGCCGCGGCGCGCGAGGCCGTGTTCCTCCTCGGCGATCAGATCGGATGGGCTGAGCTGCAGGCCGACGCAGC
This sequence comes from Sandaracinaceae bacterium, assembly GCA_020633195.1. Classification (GTDB taxonomy): domain Bacteria; phylum Myxococcota_A; class Polyangia; order Polyangiales; family Sandaracinaceae; genus JACKEC01. The sequence continues at coordinate 14,526 of JACKEC010000035.1, forward strand.
GGAAGCCTTCGGCCCCATCGAGCCCCGCGCCGGGGTGTCGCTCGAAGATGCCCTCACCTCGATGGCCGACCTGCCGCGGTCGGGTCTCGCGCGCTTGTGCGCGATGCAGCTCGGCAGCGCCACCGACGCCCTGCGCATCGTCGCGCGCGAACGTGATCCTGTGGTCGACATGAGCAGCCCTGCCTCGCGTGCGTGGACGGCGAACGCGTTGGCCATGGTGGGAGAGCCGATCCCAGCCGATGTCGATCGCATGCTCCGAGATGACGTCGCCGAGGCGCGATCGCTGCAGGCGCAAGCGCTCTTCCGAGCTCTGGGAGCGCTGCGGGCGGCGAAAGAAGGACGAGCCGAAGCAGCATGGTCTCTCGCGTTGCGTGCGATCGCCATCGACCCGAGCTGCACGCTCGCGTGGGATGCGCTGATGCGCGCAACCCCCGCCCCCAGGATGAACGCCGAGCATTGCTGGCGTGCGATGACGTGGGCGCCCGACTCCCAGGTGAGCATTCCCCCCGAGACGGACGCAGAGCGCGCGTGGGGGCGAACCATCCTCCGTCGGGCCCACGTGGTGGATCCCTCCGACGAGCTCATCGCCTACATGCTCGCCGCCCGGCAGGTGGGAGATGGGGACCTCACCGGTGCGGAGAGCTTCGCGGCCGAGCTGGACGAGACCACCTCGACCCACCGCGCGGCGCTGGGTGCTCGGACGCTCGTCGATCTACGCCAGGCGCGCTTCGCCAGAGCCTTGGAGCGGGTCCGACCGATTCTCTTCGCCGAGCAGACCTTCGGCGCGGGTGCGGATTGGCGCATCCTCATGCACTCCATCGCCGCCAGCGAGATCCTCGGCCGCGCGAGAGAGCTCGCCGACGAGCTCATCCATCACCTGTTGATTCCGCCCGCAGCCGAGCTCGCCCTCACCGGGCAGGCGGTGGATCTGGTGCTCCTGGAGATGATCTCCCATGCCTCGCCAGAGCCTGCCCGTCTCGGGCTCGAGGCGGTGCGCCGCATGGCCGCCGAGAAGGCCTTCGAGTGGCCGACGCCCGAGCTCTTCCACCCCATCGCGCTGGCGATGGAGCATCGTCTAGCGGGGCGAGACCACGAGATCGCGCGGTCCCTCCGCACCTGCGGGAACAGCCTGCTGTTTCGAGGCTTGCTGGCCCGCCTCTTCGAAGCGTCCGGCGACGACGAGCTCGGGTCTCGGATGGACGACGCCATCGTGGCGACCGACCCCTCGATGTTCGGCGGCGCCAGCATGGCCCACGTGCGGGCGGCCCGACGCGCAGCCCGCAACGGTCAGCCCGAGCGGGCTCGAAGCCTGGCCGCCCAGGTGATCGAGGCTTGGATCGTCGCAGACGATGACGTCCCCTGGATCTCCGAGATGCGTGCCCTGACGCCGACGTAGGCTTCACAAGAAGCAGGCGCCCTGCCCCCGATAGGTCGGCTCACGGGCCACGATCCTTCCCCCGGACATCAGCGCGTACGCGTCGAAGCGCTCCGCGAGCTCGCCCGCCTTGGCGTGGCGGAAGATCACCGGATCCCCCACCGCGAGCCTCACGCCGGACGGAACGCGCAGGGGGGTCTGGACCTCGCCGGCGCCCTCTATCGAGATGTACTGCAGGCCCCGCGGGAGCCACGGGAGCGGCAGCCGATCCCAGCCCGGCTCGCCGCTCGCGACGTAGCCGCCGCCGAGGCACGTCACGACGCCGGCCTCGGGCTCACGGCAGACCTCGAGCGCGAAGAACGCCGCCGGCTCGAGGACGTTGCCGACGTAGTAGTCGAACAGGTGGGAGCACAGGAACCCCGACCCCGCGGTGACCTCGGTGACGGCGGCCTCGGAGGTGGTGGTCGAGAGGCTCCCCGTCCCGCCGCCGTTGACCACGACGGGATCCACGCCCGCGCGGCGCAGCGCTTCGACCGCGTCGGCGCGCAGCTGCGCGATCTGCGGCACGCTGAGGCGCTTCAGCGCGCGCCGCGCCGGGTTGAGCGCCCGGCTGAACGGGGTCGCGTCCGGCAACCCCGCGACGTGCGCCTCGTAGCCCATCAGCCCCACCACGCGCAGGCTCCCGTGCCGCTGGGCCTCCCGCGCGACCGCTTCGATCCGAGCGGCGGTGCGCAGCGGGCTGCGGAGCACCCCGAGGTGCAGCCGGCCCCCCATCGGCTGATACGCGACGTCGAGCTCGAGCAGGACCTCGAGCGTGACCCCCGCCGCCTCGGCGGCTCGCTGGTAGGCCTCGAGGTGCGCCTCGCCGTCGGCCATGAGGCGGATCGTCTTGCCATCCCGCACCTGCGCGGCGACCTCCGCGAGCCCCCGGGTGCTCGGGTAGGCGACGAGCAGGTCGTCGAAGCCCTCGGTCGCGAGGAACGCGGCCTCGCGCGGCGTGAAGCACATCAGCCCGCGGAAGTCGTCGCCGCCACGCTCGAGGACGCGGCGCAGGAGACCGACGTGGCGAACCGACTTGGAGGCGACGCGCAGCGTCTTGCCGGTGCCGCGGACCTGCGCTCGGAGCCGATCCACGTTGCGCTCGAGCGCGTCGAGATCGACGAGCGCGACCGGGAGCGGCTCGTCGGCGAGGGCGCGCGCGAAGTCCGACCAGGCCAGGGACACGCGTGGAGGATGGCACGGGGCGCGGTTGAAATGGGCCCGCGCGTGCAGGCATGCTCCGCGCCCCGATGGGACGGCCCGCCCTCGCGCTGATCGTGTGCCTCGCGGGCTGCGCTTCTCCGCTCGGTCGCGAGCTCTTCGTCCACGGCGCGCCGCTGCGCCGGGCCGACGCGATCGTGGTCCTCGGCAACCGCCCCTCGCGCACGAGCGAGGGCGGCATCGCGCCCGAGCTCGATCGCCGGGTCCAGCGCGGGGTGGAGCTCTTCGACGAGGGCCTCGCGCCCCTGCTGGTGCTCGTGGGCGCGGCCCCCGAGGCGGAGGCGATGCTCGAGCGCGCACGAGCGCTCGGGGTCTCCGAGGCGGCGGTCCGCGTGGACGGAACGTCGCGCGACACGGCCGACAACGCGCGCGAGGCGGTCCGGCTCGTGTGCGAGGGCCGCCCCCGCTGCGAGCCACGAATGATCGTGGTGAGCTCGCCCTACCACCTGCGCCGCGCCGCGCAGCTGTTCCGATGCGCGGGCGTCGATCCGCAGGTCGCCGCCTCACCGCTGCCGGACGACCTCGCGTGGCAGGCGTCGCGCGCCGCGTACGAGTACGGCGTGCGCCTCGCCTATGTGATCGACGATCCCTGCAGCCGGGCCCGGCCGCGTCACTGAAGGCGGAAGCGGATCGGCACCGGGAGCTCGCGCGCCTCGTCCCACGGGACGCCCTCGGGAGGCGCGGGCAGCGCGTCGACGGCGCCCACGGACGCGAGCGCCGCGGCGTCGAGGACCTCGTGCCCGCTCGAGCGCGCCATGCGGACTCCGAGCACGCGGCCCTCGGTCGAGAGGCGCAGGTGCAGCACGACGATCCCCTCGAGGTGATCGCGACGCGCGGCCAGCGGGTAGCCGACGCGACCGGTCAGCGAGCCCGAGAGGCCGCGGATGTAGCTCATCACGCGCCGGCGGAGCTCGGCGCGGCTCGGCCCGGTGCGCACCGGCGCCGCCTCGGGCGCGGCCTCCGACGCGGGACCGCCGGTCCCGGTGCCCGTTCCGCCGGGCGTTCCACCGAGGCGACCGCCCTCTTCACCCGGGTCGGTGCCCCAGTCCGCGCCTTCGGTCCCCGGCGCGGCCGTGAGCACCGGGGCAGGCGGCGCGGGCGGCTCGGCGACGCGACGCTCGCGGCGAGGCGCGGTCTCCGGCGGCGGGACCATGGCCGCGGGCTCCGGCGGCGCGACCTCCGGCTCGGGCTCGGGCTCGGGCGGCGGCGGAGGCGGCGCCTCCACGGGCACGAACGCGAGCTCCACGGCCGTCACCGTGACGTCGAGGGACTCGACCGGCACGAGCATCACCGCCGCGAGCACCGCACCGTGGAGCACGAGCGAGAACAGCAGCACCACCGGGTACACCGCCGCGGAACCGAGAGGCGTGGCCTCCGACGGAGCGTCGACGAGCGCGCGAGCGGTGGGGAGATCGGTGGCCGGGCTGGTCAACGAGTCGCGGTCCTGCGTCGAGAACGGCTAAACGAGAACGGCTACGAGAATCGTTCTCAACTGCACCACCATGTATCCGCCCGCCTTCCCGCGTCAAGCCGAAGCGGATCGCGTTCGATTACAGGCTAATGTCAGACGGTGCGACGCCTCCTCTTGTTCATCGCGCTGACGGGCTGCGGCGCGAACGCCGGGGTGGCCCCCGAGACGCCGCAAGCCCCCGTGATCATGGAGGTCGCGACCGGGCAGCCGATCTCGTTCGAGGCGCTGATCGACCGGCTCGCCGTGGCCCGCGTGGTCTACGTCGGCGAGCGCCACGACCGGGTCGACGACCACCGCGCGCAGCGCGCGATCCTCGAGGCGCTCCACGCCCGCGACCCCCAGCTCGCGATCGGGTTCGAGATGTTCCAGCAGCCCTATCAGGGGGCGCTCGACGCCTACGTCGAGGGGTCCATCGATGAGGAGGAGCTTCTCCGACGCACCGACTGGGAGCACCGCTGGGGCTTCGACTTCGCGATGTATCGGCCCCTCGTGGCGTTCGGCCCGGAGCACCGGGTCCCGCTCGTCGCGCTCAACGCGCCGCAGGAGATCACGCGGACCATCGCGCGGGAGGGCCTGACGGGGCTCGACGAGGCCACGCGGAGAGCGCTGCCCCACCTCGACGAGACCGTCGCCGCGCACCGGGCTCGGGTCGCCGAGGCGCTCCAGGGCCACGAGGGCATGACGGAGGCGATGCTGGAGCGGTTCTACACGGCCCAGCTCGTCTGGGACGAGACGATGGCGAAGAACGTCGCCAGCCACCTCGCGAGCCACGAGGGCCGGATGATCGTGTTCGCAGGGGTGATGCACGTGGCCCGGGACGCCATCCCCGAGCGCGCCGCCCGCCGGGGCGCCGGCCCGTTCGCCATCGTGATGCCGGAGGACGAGCTCCCCGAGGCCCCGCCCGCCGACTTCGTTTGGCTCACCCCTCGGTGAGGAAGCGCACCCCGTCGTCCGATTTCTGTATGATCGCCGGTGATGGGCGAGCAGTCCGTGAAGGAGACGCGGAGCGAGAGGGAATCGCGCGCGTTCATGAAGGCGCTCCTCGCCGACGTCCACGCGCTCGAGATCATGATCGAGCGCGGGATGTTCGACACCGGCCCTCGACGGATCGGCGCCGAGCAAGAGATGTTCTTGATCGACAAGGACATGATGCCGGCGCCGGTCGCGGTGGAGGTCCTCGACGAGATCGAGGACAGCCGGATCGTCAGCGAGCTGGCGCGGTTCAACCTCGAAGCGAACACCGAGCCGCGGCTGCTCCGGGGCAACGCCCTGTCCTCGATGGAGGCCGAGCTGACCGCGCTGGTCACCATGGCCGACGGCTACGCCCGGCGGCAGAAGGCGCAGGTCCTGCTGACGGGGATCCTCCCCACCCTGCGCCGCCCCGATCTCGGGCTCGACAACATGACCCCGAGCCCGCGCTATCGGGCGCTCAACGACACCCTGCTCGCGATGCGCGGCGGGGACTTCCAGATCGCGATCAAGGGCACCGACGAGCTCAACGTCCAGCACGACAACGTGATGTTCGAGGCGTGCAACACGAGCTTCCAGGTCCACTTCCAGGTGGCGCCGCCGGAGTTCGCGAAGCTCTACAACGTCGCGCAGCTGGTCACCGGCCCGGTCCTCGCGGCCGCCGTCAACTCACCGCTCCTGTTCGGCTCGCGGCTCTGGAAGGAGACGCGCGTCGCGCTCTTCTCGAGCTCGATCGACGATCGCTCGACCAAGCGGCAGCGCTCGATCCGCCCTCGCGTCACGTTCGGCGACGGCTGGGTCCAGGAGTCCGTGCTCGAGATCTTCCGCGAGCAGATCGCGCGCTTCCGCGTGCTCCTGTCGACGCCCGACATCGAGGACCCGATGGAGGCGCTCGAGCGCGGCGAGGTGCCCAAGCTCGGCGCGCTCCGGCTCCACAACGGCACCGTCTATCGGTGGAACCGCGCCTGCTACGGCGAGACGGACGGCGTGGCGCACCTCCGCATCGAGAACCGCGTGCTGCCGGCCGGGCCGACGATCATCGACGAGGTCGCCAACGCGGCGTTCTTCTTCGGGCTGATGAGCGGCGTCCTCGAGGGGCTCGGCAACCCGCGAGACCGCTTCGACTTCGACGACGCGAAGGCGAACTTCTTCGCCGCCGCGCGCCAGGGCCTGAAGGCGCAGTTCACGTGGCTCGGCGGCGAGATCGTGACGGCCGCCGACCTGATCCGGCAGCGCCTGCTCCCGCTCGCGCGCGAGGGCCTCGAGCACGTCAAGCTCGACCGCGACGACATCGATCGCTACCTCGGCGTGATCGAGGCGCGGGTGACCTCCACGCGCACCGGCGCGCAGTGGATGCTCGACTCGCACAGCGCGCTCAGCAAGGACATGGAGGCCTCGGGCGACATGGTGGAGCGACGGATCCTCGGCGCGATGCTCGAGCATCAGCGCGAGGGGACGCCGGTCCACGAGTGGCCGATCTGCGAGCACGGGACCATCCGCGATCGCGAGGACGAGTGGCGCCGCGGCCTGCAGCGCGTCGGTCAGTTCATGACGACCGACCTCTTCACGGTTCGACCGACCGACCTCGTCGACCTCGCCGCGAGCGTGATGGACTGGGAGCACGTCAAGCACATCCCCGTCGAGGACGACGGCGGCCACCTGCTCGGGCTCGTCACCCACCGGAGCCTGCTGAGGCTCGTCGCGCGCGGTAAGCGCGGCGACGACCCGGTGATCGTCGAGGACATCATGATCCGCGACCCCGAGACGATCAGCCCCGACACGTCCACGCTCCTCGCGATGGAGAAGATGCGCGAGAACGGCTACGGCTGCCTGCCGGTCGTCGAGGCCGGCAAGCTCGTCGGCGTGATCACGCAGAGCGACCTGATCCGCGTGTCTTCGCGGTTGCTCGAGAAGTTCCTCAAGGGCGAGCCCTAGTCGAGCTCGTAGGTCACCAGGAGCGTGAGCCTGAGCGGGATCGCGCCCGGCGGCGCGGAGCCCTCGTCGGCCGTGTCGACGCGCGCGACGAAGTTGTCGTTGTTGCCAACGCCGAACCCCCCGTACTGCGACGCGCCGCCCTCGTGGATCGTGAGCACGCGGCCGAGCTCGGCGTCGAAGCCCGTCGCCAGGTCGGAGGCCTTCGCTTGCGCCGCGGCGATCGCCATCGCCCGCACGCGACCGCGGTGCTGCACGAGGTCGGAGACGTAGTGGCGGACGGTCACCGCCGTGAGCCCCGCGCTCGCGAGCCCGATGATCCGCGGGATGTCCTCGGGGTGGGCGGTGTGCACGATGATCGTGTCGCTCGCCTGGTAGCGCTCCACCTCGGAGTGCGAGGGCCGGTACGGCGAGTACTGCGTCCAGCCGCGCTCGACGCGCGCGTCCCAGCTCTCGATCGCGGAGAGGAACGCGCCCCGGTTCCGCTCGACGGTCGCGTGGGCGGCGCCGAGGTCGTCGTCGACGGCCCCGAACGTGAGCGAGATGGCGGCCATGTCCGGCGGCAGGTGCAGGGTCGCGGTCGCCTCGATCGTGACCGAGCGAGGGGGCGGGGGCTGGGACGCCGCGGTGGAGCAGCCGGCGAGCGAGAGGAGGAACAAGCCGAGCGTGTTGCGCATGTCCACAACGTGACCGCGACGCGCCGAGGTGGACGCAAGGGTTTGGTAAAAGCCGGCCAGGCTTGACCCCTCGGGCCCGGCGGGGCTTGCTCTCCTCCATGTCGACACGGACGCCTCTCGACGGCGCGATGGATCGCTTTCGCGACTTCTTCCACGAGCTGCGCGAGGGCTTCGTCGAGCGAGAGGACGTGTTGATGCAATTCGCGTTGGCGCTCCTGTCGCGCCAGCACGTCCTCGTGACGGGGCCGCCGGGGACCGCGAAGAGCCAGATGGCGACGCAGGTCCTCTCGCGCATCATCGACGAGGAGACGGGCGAGTCGAGCGTGTTCGCGCGGCAGCTGACCGAGAGCACGGTGCAGACCGACCTGGTCGGGCCGATCGACTTCAAGACCCTCATCGGCACCGGGCGCACGCAGCACTTCACCGACGAGGGGCTCCTCGGCTCGGTCCACGCGTTCCTCGACGAGGTGTTCGACGGGCGCGACATGCTGCTGCGCTCGACCTTGAACCTCCTGCACGAGCGCGAGCTCAAGCAGGGCGGCGTCACGACGCGCGGTCGGATCGAGTGCGCGTTCATGACGAGCAACCGCTACATCGCGGAGATCCTCGACACCTCCCGCGAGACGCTCCTCGCGTTCGTCGACAGGATCAGCTTCATCGGGTTCGTCCCGCGCGGGTTCGCCGACCCGACGAGCCTCGAGCAGGTCGTGCGACGTCACGGCGCGGGGATCGGTCGGCGCGGCTTCACGGCGCCGCTCACGATCCAGGACCTCGATCTGTTGCAGGCCTCCGTCGAGACCGTCCACGTGTCCGACGAGATCTGCGCGGCGGTGGCCCAGCTCGTCCGCGAGCTCGACATCGAGCTCGCCGAGGCGTGTCGGATGGACCCGCGGTTCCAGCCGACGCGCTACCTCTCGACGCGCACGGCGGTGCAGGCGATCACCGTCCTGCGCGCGGTCGCGCTCTTCGATCGGATCTTCCGCGACCGCGGCCGCGACCGGCAGGTCCGCTTCGAGGACCTCGCCGGCCTCCGCTACAACCTGCTGCTGTCGGGGCCCGGGCCCGGCGCGGCCAAGCAGCTCATGGAGCACGAGACGAACCCGCGCGAGCGGCGGCAGCTCGACATCATGCGGACCGAGGCCGAGATCTTCGCGCGCTGCCTCGCGCGCGTGCCCGTCGTCGAGCTCGCGCCGCGCAAGCCGGCCCTGCCGCCTCGGTCTTCCGTCGAGCTGTCGCAGCCCGGACGCGGCGGCGATCCCGTCGCGCTCGCGGGCGCCGTCCGGATGCTCGTCGAGGCCGCCGAGAGCGGCGCTCCGGACGCCGACGAGGCCGCGCGCTTGCTCGTGACCACGGTGGGCCGGCTCGCCGATCAGGCGTGGCGCGGCGGGCTGACCACGGCGCTGCCCGCGTCCGGATCGCTGCCCGCGCTGAGTGAGGACCTCGTCGCGATCGCCGAGAACCTCGAGCACTCGGGCGTGGAGGGCCGACCCGTCGCGCGCTGGCTGCGGGGCCGACTCGTGCAGGCGCTCGATCGGGCGACGCTGCTCGCCCCGGTCACCTCGCAGGAGTCGCTCGAGGTGCTCCTCACGCATCGGAGCCGCGACGCCATCGACGCGCAGGTGGAGGCGCGCCTCGAGGCGCTCGAGTCGACGCACGCGCTCCGGACGGAGCTGCTCTCGACCGGCGCGTGGCTCGGCGAGCCCGGGGGCAGCGCGCAGCCGTGGCGGGCCGCGCTCGCGCGCCTCGAGGACGAGCTGACGCTGCTGTGCGACGCGCGCCTGCACACGGTGGCGAGCGAGCTCCTGCAGCGCGCGAAGCAGCAGCCGCTCGACGAGGTGCTCGGCGAGCTCGAGCCGTTCGTCACCGGGCTCGAGGCGGTGGCCGCCCGCTTCGAGGCGATGGGCGGTCAGAGCCAGCTCAAGCAGCGGGTGCTCGGCCCGCGCATGGAGCCGCTCGTCGAGCACGCCCTCGCGCGGCTCGACGGCAGCGATCGCGTGGAGGTCGTCGACACGGTGCGCCGCGTCGTCGAGGAGCTCGAGAACGCGCGGCTCGGCGCGATCGTGGCCCCCGCCGGCTTCGTGGCCTGGACCGTGGCCCCCCTCGTCCGCGACGCGGTCGCCTCGGACGTCGCCGAGCCGTTCGAGCGGCGCGACGACTACCTGCGCCTCACCGCGGGGTGGCCGGCGATCTCGGTCACCGAGGCGCTGCAGCAGATCGCGATCCTCACCCTCGCGCCCGAGATGCGACAGATCGAGGACCCGAGCTCGACCGCGGCCGACATCGCCGACGTGCTCCGCGGCCTCGACGCGCGCGCGCGCGACGCCGTGATCGCGGCGGACCTCGCGCGCATCGAGGGGGGCGTCGCGATCCTCGAGGGGTGGTGGGCGCGGCTGACGAGCGCCGACGAGGAGCCGCTGACGAAGCTCGAGCGCGTGGTCGGCTCGGGCTACCTGCGGGTCGTGCGCGACGACGCGGCCCCGCTGCGGCTCGCCATGGAAGCCGAGCGCCTCGCGGAGGTCTTCCCGAGCTGCGAGGCGGACGCGGCGACGCTGCGCGGGCGCGTTCAGCGCCTGGACGCGGAGAGCACCGAGGTCCTCGTGGGGCTGCTCTCGAAGCGCTCCGACGCCGAGTGGCGCGACACGCTCGAGACCTCGTCTTGACGGACGCCGCGCTCACCGAGCTCGGGCATCGAATCGAGGTGCTGACCGTCGATCCGGAGGCCATCTCCTCGCCCTTCACCCGGTTCGTGCGCCCCTTGCTCTTCCGCATCGGCTGGCGCCCGAGCGTGAGCGCCGAGGAGACGACGCGCCTGGTGCGCATGCTCGGCGGCGACGGCGACGCGGAGGACCTCCCCGATCAGCTCGCGCGCGCGATCCGTGAGCTCGGCCAGAACGTCGGCCAGGTCGAGCGCGCCTCCGTCATCACGCAGCGGACCCTCACGTCGCACGCGGCGTGGCTCCGACGAACGTTCGAGGTCGTGGTCGCCGCGCGGCGCGCGGTGCACGAGCGCGACGTCGGCCCCGAGGAGGTCACGTGGTCCTCGGACGAGGCGGCGCTGTTGCCGCCGCTCAGCCTCATCGGCGTCTCGCTCGAGGAGGCCGAGCTCGGCGACGAGCCGGGCGCGCGCGCGGGCCCGGACCCGACGCGGGTGCTCGACATCCAGCTCGACGCGGTGGACCACATCCTCGCGCTGTCCCGCGAGGAGACCCGTCGCCTCGGTCGGCGACGGCGCCTCCTCGAGGCGGCGCGCCAGCTCCTGCTCGAGACCTCGGCGGCGCTGCCCCTCGATCCCGACGCGGTCGCGCAGCGCGCGCAGCACATCGCGCGCGGCATCACGCGCATCAACCGGCTGGAGGCGGTCGGGCTGCGCCGCAACGTCGACCTCCTGCACCAGGCGCGCACCGCGCTGTCGCGGGACGAGCGCGATCGCCTCTGGGCGTCGCTGCAGGCGATGCGCGTGGTCGCGAACGAGGCCTCGGACGGCGCGACGACGCACCTCGCGCAGCGGGCCCTCGACGCGCTCGAGGCGCGGGCGTCGAGCGACACGAGCGTCGACTCGCTGGCGCGCTCGGGGAGCGAGGTGATGGGCGAGCGGGTCCTGCGCGCGATCGAGCGCGGCTATGAGAGCGCACGCGCGGCGCGGGATCGGGACGCGGAGGCGCGCGCCTCGTCGCTGAGCGAGCTCCTGAAGGAGTACCTGGCGCCCGGGGCCGAGCGCGAGACGCTCGCCCACGCGCTCGCCGTCGACGGCTGCTTCGAGGTGGGCGGCGCGCTCTCCCCGGTGCGCATCGAGGAGGTGGTGATCCGCCGCGAGGAGGTCGCGTTCCCCACCTCGGAGATGGTGCTCGTCCCCGCCCGCGGGCCGGAGGACCTCCCGACCAGCGTGCTCGGCGATCCGCGGACGGTGCTCCTCGATCTCGCGGCGGGGCGGCTCCTGAACCGGCGCTTCATCCGCGAGCAGCCGACGACCCGGTCGCGCGTGGAGATGCAAGGCGAGTTGCGCATCTACCTCCTCGACGGCTCCGAGTCGATGATCGGCCCCCGCGCGCGCATGCGGGACGCGACGCTGATCGCCGAGCTCGCGACGCTCATCCAGCGCCTCGAGCGACCGCGGCCGGCCACGAAGGTCGCCCTGTTCTTTCGCTACTTCACGCACGTCCTCGGCCCCGTCACCGAGGTCCGCGCGGTGGACGAGGCGCTCGAGGCGATCAGCCGCGTCCTCGCCACCCCGCGGTCGGGCGGCACCGACATCGAGGGCGCGCTGCTCGCGAGCCTCGAGCGGGTCCGCGTCGCGCGCGCCGAGGACCCGGAGCTCGCGCGGGCGCAGATCGTCCTGATCACGGACGGCGAGGCCGCCGTCTCCGCGCCCGCGGTCGACGCGGCGCTCGCGAAGATCGAGGACGTCGTGATCGGCGTCAGCGTGATCGCGCTCGGTCAGGAGAACGTCGCGCTGCGCCGCCTCGTCGCGCGGCAGCGCCGCCGCGGGGTCCGCGCCTTCTACCACTACCTGCCCGACGACCACCTCGAGGCGCTCTCGGCCGGGCGCGTCGACGAGGGCGTGCGCGTCCACGTCCCGCCGGTGCGGGCCCGCACCGCGAGCGAGCTGCAGGCCGAGCTCGGCCCGATGCTCGAGGACCTCGCCCGGCTCGAGCGCGCCCGCGACAGCTCGGCGCTCGCGTCCCTCGGCGAGGCAGACCTCGAGCGGCGGATCGGCGGCGCCGCGGAGCAGGGCGTCGACGGCGAGGGTTCGCGCGCGCGCGTCGAGTCGCGCTTCGACGACGCGGCCTCGATCGCGCGACGCTTCCACCGTTGGTTCCCGCCGTTCGGCGGCCAGCGCCGCGAGACCAGCCCCCCGCCGGCCCCGGGCACGCCCGAGCGCGACGACCTCGAGAGCGTCCTCGTGCTGCTCTCGGCGATCGTCGAGGTGCTCGAGCTCTCCGGTGACACGCCCCACGCGCGCCAAGCGGACGCGGTCGACCTCCTCGAGCGGCTGCTCCCCAACGCGCGCCTCTCGCCCGCGCGCTACCACGACGTGCTCCGGCTCCACCCTGCCGAGGTCGCCGAGCCCATCGCGGCCGTCCACGCGGCGAGCGAGCGAGGCGTGATGTGGCAGCTCGGCCGCCCCGAGCCGACCCCCGCACGCTGACGCCCAGGAGCAGGGGAGGAACGAGGGGCTGGGCGCGAAGAACCCGATCGCGCGCGCACGCTCCCCTACTCTTGCTCTCCTCTACTCCCGGAAGTCTTCTCCCTCGGGGTGTCTCACGCAGACGATGGGCTCAGTGAGCCTCCGCGACGCCGAGCTCCCCGTCTCAGGGCCGGCGGCGCATCAAGTTCTCTTGCACCACCGAGGCGATCAGCCGGCCGTCCCGGGTGAAGATGCGACCGAAGTTCAGCCCTCGCGCGCCCGAGGTGGACTCGCTCATCGTGGTGTAGAGGAGCCACTCGTCGGCGCGGAACGCGCGGTGGAACCAGATCGCGTGATCGAGGCTCGCGACCTGCAGCTTCGGGTCGAACCACGTGAGCCCATGCTCGGCGAGCGAGGCGCCGAGGAGCGTCATGTCCGAGGCGTAGGCGAGGACGCAGCGGTGCAGCACCGGGTCGTCGGGGAGCGGGCCGTCCGAGCGGAACCAGACGTGGTGCGCGCCGGTCCGGACCTCGGGGTTCATCGGATCCTGCGGGTCGAGGTCGTGGATGAGGATCGGCCGGTCGAGCTTCGCGAGCCACCTGTAGATCGGGGTGTCCTGCTTCTCGCGCGCCTCGGCGAGGAGCTCGGCCTGGGACGGCACGCTCTCCGGCGGCGGCACGTCGGGCATCGGGACCTGGTGGTCGTAGCCCTCCTCCTCGAGCTGGAACGACGCGGCCATGTTGAAGATCGCCTCGCCGTTCTGGATCGCCACGACGCGGCGTGTCGCGAACGTGCGTCCGTCGCGGATCCGATCGACCTCGTAGATGATCGGGATCTTCGGGTCACCCGGGCGCAGGAAGTAGGAGTGCAGCGAGTGCACCGAGGGCCCCTCGACGGTGCGGACCGCGGCGACGAGCGACTGCGCGGCGACCTGCCCTCCGAAGACCCGCGGCCGACCGTCGTCGGGGCTCTCGCCGCGGAACAGGTCTCGGTCGAGGCGCTCGAGATCGAGCTGCTCGAGCAGCGCTCGCGTGGCTTCCGACATCGGGGTCGGTTAGCACGCGCCCGGCTGCTACGCTGCGCCCGATGAGCGAGCCGCAGCGAGTGCGCGTCGAGGACCAGGACGGCGTCCGTGTCCTCACGCTGACCCGACCCGAGAAGAAGAACGCGTTCGACGTCGCGCAAGCGTCACAGCTGTGGGCGGCGATCGAGGCCGCCGCGAGCGACGACGCGGTGCGGGTCGTCGCGCTGACCGCCGAGGGCGACTACTTCAGCGGCGGCGCCGACGTGTCGATCTTCCTGAACATCGGCTCGACCGATCCGATGTCGCTGGCGAAGGTCGGCCGCCTCTACGAGCCGCTCCGCGCGTGCGCCAAGCCGACGATCGCGATCGTGCAGGGCCACTGCGTCGGCATGGGGGTGACCCTGCTGCCGCACTTCGACATGGTCTACGCGGCCGACCACGTCACGTTCCGCACCCCGTTCGTGCAGCTCGGGCTCGTGCTCGAGTACGGCTCGAGCGACGCGCTGCCGCGCCTCATCGGCCCGCAGCGCACCAAGGAGCTGATCCTGCGCGCGGCGCCGATCGACGCGAAGACGGCGGTCGACTGGGGGCTCGTGACGCGGACGTTCGGCGCCGACGCGCTGCGGGAAGAGGCGATGAAGATCGCGACCGACATCGCGGCGCTCCCGCCCGGCGCGGTGCAGGAGAGCAAGCGGCTGATCGACCAGGTCACCGCGAGCTTCGACGCGTCCACGCAGGCCGAGGACGCCGCGCTCGCGAGCCGCTACGGGTCGCCGGAGAACGTCGCCGCCGTCATGGCGATCATGTCGCGCAAGAAGAAGCCGGCGTGAGGCGCCTCGCGCTCGCGCTCTGCTTGCTGGTGGGCTGCGACGGCGAGGCCCCGACCGACGCGGGCGCGGACGCCGGCGCCGACGCGGCGACCCCCGACGCGGCGGTGGCCGACGCCGGCCCGCCCGTCATCGTGCTCCCCGACGACCGCGAGGACTGCGCCGAGCAGAACCCGCTCCGCAACCCGTACTTCGGCGACCTCCACGTCCACACCGCGGTGAGCTTCGACGCGAACCGCTACGGGACGCGGTCGCGCCCGCGCGACGTGTACCGCTTCGCCCGCGGCGAGACGCTCGACCTGCCGCCCTACGACGACGCGGGCAACGCGACGCGGACCCGGACCCTCGATCGCCCGCTCGACTTCGCCGCGGTGACCGACCACGCCGAGTTCTTCGGGCAGATCGACATCTGCACCGACCCGACCTCGCCCGGCTACGACAGCGCGACGTGCAGCTCGTACCGCGCGGGCGATCCGGCGCTGCCCGACTGGGGCGAGCTGACCACGCTGCTGCTCATGCCGACGATGACGGCGCGGGTGTGCCGCGCGAACCCCGGGCTCTGCGCCGAGCGCGCCGGCGCCGTCTGGCAGGAGATCCAGGACGCGGCCGAGGAGTTCCAGGATCGCACGTCGTCTTGTCAGTTCACGACGTTCGTCGGCTACGAGTGGAGCGGCAACCCAGGCGGCGTGAGCCTGCACCGCAACGTGATCTTCCGCGGCCGGAGCGTCCCGCGGGTCCCCGTGAGCTACCTCGACGCGCCGAGCCCCGACGAGCTGCACCGACGGCTCGAGGCGACGTGCCTCGACACCGGCACCCCGTGCGACCTCCTCTCGATCCCGCACAACGGCAACCTCGGCGGGGGGCGCATGTTCGTCCCCGCCGCCGACGACGGCGAGCCGTTCGATCGGGCCGCCGCCGAGCGCCGCGCGCGGCTCGAGCCGCTGATCGAGATCTACCAGCACAAGGGGTCGAGCGAGTGCCTGCCCCCCGGCCTCGACGACCCGCTCGTGAGCGAGGACGAGCTCTGCCGCTTCGAGATGTACCACCCGAACCTGTGCGGCTCGCCGGGCGCGGATCCCGCGGCGTGCGCGGACGTCTGCGAGGGCGCCGGGGTGAGCTTCCTGGGCGGCTGCGTGGGCCCCGGCGACTTCGCCCGAGGGCTCCTCCGCAACGGGCTGAGCGAGCAGGCGCGCGTCGGCGCGAACCCGTGGCGGGTCGGCTTCATCGGCAGCACGGACACGCACATCGCGGCGGCCGGCGGCGTCGACGAGCCGACCTACCCCGGCCACGCGGGCGAGACCGAGGACGAGCCCGAGGAGCGCCTCGCGCTGCCCCCGGGCGCGCTGACCTACGGACGCACCGGCAGCCCCGGCGGGCTCGCGGTGGTGTGGGCCGAGGAGAACAGCCGCGAGGCGCTCTTCGACGCGATGCGCCGCCGCGAGACGTACGCGACGAGCGGCCCGCGCATCATCGCGCGCTTCTTCGCGGGCTGGGGCTACCCCGCCGATCTCTGCGACCGCGCCGACCAGCTCACGCTCGCGTACGCCGACGGCGTGCCCATGGGCGGCGAGCTGCCGGACCGCCCCGCGGACGCGGCGCCCGTGTTCTTCCTCAGCGCCCTGCGCGACGCCCTCGGCGCGCCGCTCCAGCGCATCCAGATCGTGAAGGGCTGGCTCGACGGCGCCGAGACGCGAGAGCAGGTCTACGAGGTCGGCGGCGACCCGAGCAACGGCGCGACCGTCGACGAGGCGACCTGCACCCCGATGGGCGCCGGGTTCGACACGCTCTGTGAGACGTGGACCGACCCCGACTTCGACGCGAGCGTGCCCGCGTTCTGGTACGCGCGGGTGATCGAGAACCCGACCTGCCGCTGGAGCCGCGTCGCGTGCAACGCCGCGGGCGTGGACTGCGCGACCATCAGCGACACCGACCCGCTCCGCGACTGCTGCGATCCGAACGTGTCGCACACCATCCAGGAGCGCGCCTGGACCTCGCCCATCTGGTACGTGCCAGCGGGCTGAGCGAGGGCCTCGCCCTCGACGTCTCCGCGCGCGGGCTTACCATGAGGTCATGCGCGCTCACCTCGCCGTCCTCTTGCTCCTCCTCTCGGGCTGCGGCGGCGGGGGCGACGGAGCGACCGACGAGTCGACCGCGGGCGACGAGGCCACCGTGGACGACGACGCCGTCGAGGAGGGCGACGCCATCGATCCCGCCGTCGAGGCGATGGCGCGCGAGGGCGCGAGCGAGGGCGCGCCGACCCTGGTGCTGCGCGGCATGGACGACATGGACGGCGTCGACGAGGCCGAGGACGGCGAAGGCAACATCGTCACCGTGGGCGAGCCCGTCGCGTTCGAGCTCGACATGCGCATGGTCCCCACCCGCGGCGAGGACGACCCGCTCATCCTCCGGGTCGGGCACCTCGTCCTGCAACGACCCTTGCGACCTCGACCCGGCATCCTCCAGTTCGTCCTCGCCGACCGCGAGCGCGTCCCGGAGGGCGCGGCGGTGACGCTGCAGTACGGCGACGACGAGTCGACCCAGGTCGTCGTCGACCCCGTCCTGCAGCTCCCCTGGTAGCGCCGCCTGGCAGGCTGCTGAAAGCAGCCTGCCTCCGTGCCGCGCGCGAAGCGCGCATGCCCGTGCCCTTGCCCGTGCCCGAACCGTTCCCGTCAACCGTTCCCGAAGAAGGCGCGTGATCTCGGGCACGGGTCACGGGCACGGGTCACGGACGGGCAAGGGCACGGGCACGGGCACGGGCACGTCTAGCGAGGCGCTCTTCAGCGCCCCGCTAGATCGGCGCCGCCGTGCAGACGTTGCCGATGCAGGCGAGGCCATCGCAGCAGTCCTCGGCGCTGCCGCACGTCATCCCCGCCCGCCGGCACTCGGACGGCGGGGGCGAGCCGCACACGAGCGCTCCCTCGGGGTCCTCCTCGCATCGCTCGGAGCAGCACTCGGCCGACGCCGAGCACCCGGTGCCCGTCGGGCGGCACGGCTCGGGCGCCCAGAACGCGGAGAAGTTGCTGGTGCGAATGTCCTGTCCCGGCAGCCAGTAGGGAACGCTCGAGGCGTCGACGCCGTCGGTCGGGTCGGCGTCGATCGCGGCGACCCAGAGCTGCCGGTAGTCGGTCCCCGCGGTCCCGGCGAGCGCGTTGCCGTAGGCGCGCCGCGTGTAGAAGGCCATCCAGTAGTAGCGGCGCCCTTCGGCCTCGTCGGTGGTGTAGGGCGAGAACGTGGGCCAGTGCGAGTCGGCTCCGTCGGCCCCGCCCGACGCGCGATCGAGGCGCGACAGCTGGGCGCCGTCGCGGCTGATCAGGTAGAGCGCGCCGGGGTTGCGCACGACGTGGGTCCACACGCCGACGCCGTGCTGGAACGCGACGAAGCGCGAGTCGGGCGACCAGGTCGGGTGTGTGTCCGAGGCGCCGCCCTCCGCGCGATCGGCGAGCGTCGCGGCGACGTGGAGCGGCGCGGCGGCGCCGAACGTCGGGCCGTCCCCGGTGACCGGCTGCAAGAACAGATCGCCCGAGAGCGGGCTCCCCGCCTGCGGGTCGCCGGCAGGCGCGAGCTCGACGTTGAACGCGTACGCGATCGCGGTTCCGTCGGGCGACCAGCTCGGGTACGCGGCGGCGTCACCGGGCAGGCCCTCCGTCGGGACGGGAGCGCCGGTCGTCGCGTCGAACACGCCGAGCCCGCCGCGCGCGTGGCTGCCGCCGACGTACCAGCGACCGCTCGGGTCGAAGCTCGCGACGGAGGCGCCGCCGGTCGCGGGGTAGCGGGTCGGCGCCGGGTCGCCGGTCAGGTCGGTGGTGAGGTCGTAGGTGGTCGCGCCCTCGTCGTTGTCCGCCCACAGGTAGCGCCCGTCGTGGGACAGCGCGTGGCAGCCGATGCAGCGCCCGCCGGCCGAGTCGGGCGGCGGGTTCGCGACGACGGTGTCGCGAGCGCCGGTCTCCGGGTCGATGCGGTAGATCCGCGGCGGCACCCCGGGCGTGCGGTGCTCGTAGTAGACGGCCCCGAACACGCTGCCGCGCGCGAGATGAAAGTGCCGCGCGCTCGCGCCCGCGATGGCGACACCCGACGCCGCGTCGAGCCGATCGACGGTGACCTCGACGTCCGCGTCCGGATCGCTGTCCGCGATCGCCTGCCACAGGTCGCCGGGGATCGGCCACGCGTGCGTGAAGCCAGCGGTGTTGACGAGGTACGCTCGGATCGACGCGTGCGGCTTGGTGAGCGTGACTCGGAAGACGTCGCCCTCGGCCCCGAGCGGCGCCCACTGGATCGTCGGCGGGAACACGTTGGCCGGCATCACCGCGCCCTCGAGCGGGTAGAGCGGCTCGGGCTGCGTGCCCGGCTCACCGGCGCTCGGCGCGGGGAACGTCGAGGCCATCTCCGGCGCCACGCCGTCCGCGAGGAGCGTGCGCTCGACGCGCACCGTGACGGTGCCGGTGGCGACCCGGAGCGCGCCGTTCACCACCACCTCGGCGCGGAGGCTGACCTCGCCCCCCGCGCGGCCGTTCGCGGTGAAGAGTCCCTCGCCGTCGATGTCGCCGACCCGCATGTGCCCGAGCGACCACAGCGCGCCCGGGACGACGCGCTCCGTTCCGTCCGCGCGGACCTCGACGACCTCGAAGCGCTCCGTCGCGACGACGCCGTCGACCGAGGAGAGCACCGCCGCCTCGGGGCTGATGTGGATCTCCGAGGACTCGGAGCCGCCATCGGGGATCGTCATCATCCCTTCGGGGGGCGAGCACACGCCGTCGAGGCAGCGGTCGCCCATCGAGCACTCGGCGTCCGAGGCGCACGGCGTCGACATGCGAGGAGCCGGATCGGTGCAGGCCACGAGCAGCGCGCAGGTCACCAGCATGGCCATCCGCGTGGAGCAGATCGTCATCGGAGTCACTTCCCTTCGGTGGGGTCGGTCGTCGCCCGCGAGGGGCGCCTCCTCCGCTACCGCAAGAAGCCGGCCGACCCCGCCCCGCCGGCCTCGGAGGGGGCTCGGGAAGATCCTCCTGCCCGACCGCTGGGGTCTTGGGGACACGGAGCACCACCGCTGGTGCTCGACACGCCCGTGCGTACCTCCGAAGAGCGATGGGGCGTCGCCAGTCGAGACGCCGAGCCCGTCGACCAGGAGGGGTCATGCACGACCAAGATTCCAACAGCCTCGCGGTGAACCGCGCGATCGTCGCGTTCTCCGAGGGCAACGTCCCGGGCATGCTCGAGCAGTTCGAGGAGGACGCGAAGTGGCGCCGCTCCGAGCTGCTCCCGTTCGGTGGCACCCGTGAGGGGCGCGAGGCGATCGGAGAGCTCTTCACGAGCGTCCTCGAGCGCCTCGGCGGCCGCCTCCACGTCCTCGACCTGACGGTCAGCGCCACCGGCGAGCAGGTCTTCGCCGACTACACGATCTCGCCGAGCAGCGATCCCAACGCCGAGGGCGCGGCGCACGTGCTGACCGCCTTCCACGTCGTCCTCGGCAAGATCCGCGAGGCGCGCGAGTTCGTGTTCCGCGTCAAAGCCGACGCCTCCGCGCTCTAGCCCCTCGCCTTGTCGCATCCGGTCGCCCGGTTTATAGAGCGACCGATGCGTCACCTTTTCGCCGTCGCCCTCCTCGTCGTCGGCTGCGACGCGGACCCGACCCCCGCGGACGCCTCCGCCGCGGGCTCGGACGCGGGCGCGCCGGCCGACGGGGGCGGCCTCGACGCGTCGACCGGCGTCGACGCGGGGCCGCCCGAGTGCGTCGGCGCCGTCCACTGTGACCCGCGCTGGATCGACGAGCTGCCCTACCTCGACGGCGACGACACGAGCCGCGCGGACGCGGTCGCCGCCATCGATCGCTACGGCTGCGCGCCCCGCACGGACGAGAGCGGCGCCGAGGTCGTCTACGCCGTCGACATCGAGACGGTGGGGGTCCTCGGCGCGGCGGTCCGGACGATCGTCGACGGCGTGGACGTGGACGTCCACCTGCTCTCGGGCCCCTCGCCGGAGACCGACTGCCTCGCGCGAGGCGACCGCGCGGCGAACGCGCTCGTCGAGCCCGGCCGGCACTACATCGTCGTCGACACCTGGGTCGACCCCGACGTCGGCCCGCTCCCGGGGACGTACGAGCTCGAGGTCCGCTTCCGCCCGGTGCCGACGATCGACTGCACCTACGCGCCGCGCGACTTGTCGATGTTCTGGTCGAGCTGCGCTCCGGGCATCGACTGCACCGAGAGCTCGAGCGGTGTCTATGCGCACACCCCGTTGACGGGCCCGGTGGTGCTCGAGGCCCACCTCGTCACGACCGAGGACCCGTTCGCGGGCTGGCCGACCTCCGCGCGGGACCAGCTCGACGCCCACTACCGCGTCTCGCAGGAGGCGACCGACTACGTGATGGACCGCGACCAGGTCTGGGCGCCGTTCGGCGAGGGCGGCTCGATGTGGGGCCAGGGCGCCACGGGCGGCCGCGTGCCGATCGAGGACGAGGCGTTCTACGTGAACATGTACTGGCGGGACCGACCCGCGCGCGGGGAGCGCATGTTGATCCGCGACCCCACGAGCGGCCTCGCGGTGGTCGTCTCCGCGGGCTGGGAGACCGGCCCCGGCGACAACTCGCGGATCGGCGGCGCCACCGAGGAGGTCCACGACTACCTCGGCACCTCGCACCTCGACGCCCTCGAGCTCGGCTTCCTCGCCGACGACGCCGCGCCGCTGGGCCCCGTGCGCTGCCGAGACTGAGAGCGCGCGCTCAGCGGACGTGACGCGCCCACACCGGCGCGAGGCGCGGCCGGGCGAGCACGGCGGCGATGAGCGCGTCGACGCGGGGCAGGTGCTCGCGCCGCCACTCGCGGTCGAGCCACACGCCGAGCTTCGTGATGTAGAGGTCGGTGGCCGAGAAGCCGCTCGCGAGGCAGTACGGCGAGCCGCCCACGTTCGCCTCGAGGACCCGCCAGCGCTCGCGCTGCAGCGCCTCGGCGCGCTCGCGGATCGCCGCGGCCCCATCGGCCGAGTCCACGAAGCGCGTGGGGTAGTCGACCATCTCGACGAGCGGATAGACCTCGGTCGCGAGGAACACCATCCAGCGCAGCGCCTGGGCGCGGTCTCGCGACCCGGGCGGCGGCAGGAGACCGGCCTCGGGGTGCCGCTCGTCGAGCGCGATCACGATCGCGACCGACTCGGTGAGGATCTCGCCGTCCTCGGTCTCGAGGGTCGGCATCTTCCGGTGCGGGTTGAGCCCGGCGTACGCATCGCCGCGGTGCTCGTCGTTGCGCGCGTCGAGATCGCGCACCTCGTACGGGACCCCGAGCTCCGCGCAGACCGCCTCCACGATCCCCGAGCCGGAGCCGGGCGCGCCGTGGATGACGTAGCGCACCTCGGTCAGAGCTCGAAGGTGACCTTGGCGGTCCGCGGCGTCGGCGGCATCGGCCAGCTGCGGACGCGCGTCACGACGCAGTCGAGCGCGTCGCGCCCGGACTCGTCGTCGGTCGACGCGCCGGCCATGATCACGCGGCCGCCGCGCGTGTACGCGGTGACCCGGACGTGACCGGTGCCCTCGGGGCGGCACGCGGCGAGCACGTCGGAGCCACGACGCTCGACGACGTTGGCGACACGCGACGGATCCCACGTCTGCGGGTGGCGCACGTCGGAGGGCGGGTCCATCGAGATCGGCCAGGTCAGGACCGCCTCGCCGCCGCCGCGCGGGCGCGGGAACACGGTCGCCTGCGCGACGTCGCTGAGGCAGCGCTCCACGTCGCGGTGGCCGACCGTCGAGTCGGTCGGGAACGCGGTGCGCACGCTGCCGTCGGCGTTGACGATGATGTGCAGCGTCACGTCGCCGCCGAGGCCGGTCACGCCGGTGCCGTGCTCGTGGAAGCAGCCCGCGAAGGTCTCCATGCGCGGGTCGAGCGCGCGGTGCGCCTCGCGCGTGGTGAGGCTCCCGGTGAGACCGGCGATCGCCATCGTGGGACGCGGCGGCGGGGCCTCCTCCTCGGCGACGACGGCGACGGAGGCCTCGGTCCGAGGGCGCGCGTGCGCGACGGTGATCGGAGCCGGCGTGGGCGCGGACGCGCAGCCCGCGAGGCAGAGGACGAGGACGGGAAGGAGATGGCGCATCGTGAACGGGCCCCAGGTGACGACGCTCGAGCAAGCCTGGGGCCACCAGCGGCGGCGGCCCTCCGGGGCTGCGCGAAGGGCGGAGTGGAGCACGAGCGGCTCCGGGGTGCCAGGCGACGAGGTCGGTCGAGAGTCCGCTCTCGAGGCCCCAAACCTTCCCCGCGGAGGTGGCGACCGCGGTCCCCGGGATTGAAACCCGTGCGGGTTCATCGGAGGCTCCCGGGTCATGAGGACGGCAGCGCAGTACTTCGAAAGCCTCCGCGCGCGGAAGCTCGAGCTCTGGGTCGACGGCGAGCGGTGCGAGAGCCCGGTCGATCACCCGAAGGTCCGGCCGGCGATGAACGCGATCGCGGCGACCTTCGCGATCGCGCACGACGACCGGTGGCGCGGCCTCGCCACCGCGCACTCGGACCTGATCGGCGGACCGGTGAACCGCTTCTGCCACCTGTTCGTCGAGGCCGAGGATCTCGTGCGCAAGATCGAGGTCCAGCGCGTGCTCGGCCGGCTGACGGGGACGTGCTTTCAGCGTTGCGTCGGGATGGACGGCATCAACGCCCTCTTCATCGCGACCCACGGCCGCGCGGGCCACGCGCGCTTCGTCGAGTGGCTGCGCGGCGTGCAGGAGCGCGACGACGTGCTCAACGGCGCGATGACCGATCCCAAGGGCGACCGCAGCAAGCGCCCCGGCGAGCAGCCCGACGCGTACCTGCGCGTCGTCGATCGCCGCCCCGACGGGATCGTGATCCGCGGCGCCAAGGTCCACCAGACCGGCGCCGCCAACAGCCATCACATCCTCGTGATGCCGGGCCAAGCGCTGCGCGAGGGCGAGGAGGACTTCGCGGTCGCGTGCGCGCTCCCCGTCGACGCGGACGGAGTCCGCATGGTGCTCGGGCGCCAGCCCTCGGACGATCGGCGTGGCGGCCCCGACGCGGGCAACGCGCGCTTCGGCGGGCAGGAGTGCGTGGTGCTCTTCGACGACGTGTTCGTCCCGACCGAGCGCGTGTTCCTCGATGGCGACATCGAAGCTTGCGCGCTGCTGGTCGACGCGTTCGCCGGGTTCCACCGCGCGAGCTACGGCGGCTGCAAGCCGGGCAACCTCGACGTGCTGATCGGCGCCGCCGATCTCGTGACGCGCGAGCACGGCGTCCGCCGCGCGAGCCACGTCCGCGACAAGCTCGTGGAGATGGCCCACCTCACCGAGACCGTCCACGGCGTCGGGCTCGCGGCGAGCGAGAAGAGCACGCGGGACGCGAGCGGCGTGTGGCGGGTCGACCCGGTGCTCGCCAACGTCTGCAAGCACAACGTCACCCGCATCCCCTACGAGGTCGTGCGCCTCGCCGAGGACCTCGCGGGCGGCGCGATGGCCACGCTTCCGTCGCTCGCGGACCGCGACCACGCCGAGCTCGCCGAGGCGCTCGCGCCGATCTACGGATCCGAGGCGCGCGCGAAGGCGCTCCGTCTGCTCGAGTCGATGGCGTACGGCGCGGGCTCGGTGCCCTTCCGGATCGAGTGCATGCACGGCGCCGGCTCGCCCCAAGCGCAGCGGATCGTCCTCGAACGTACCCTGGATTGGGACGCCAAGGTCGCGCGCGCCCGCGTCCTCGCGGGGCTCGACGCCGACGACGCGCTCGGCGAGCTGGAGTAGCTCCCCAAACGTCACCCCTCTGCTAGGCTCTCAGCCCCCGAGAGGAGGAGCCCATGGGCAGCTACGCGTACCCCCAGACCCTCGTCGACACCGACTGGGTCCACGATCATCGCGAGGACCCCGACGTCCGCGTCGTCGAGGTGGACGTCGACACCTTCGCCTTCGAAGAGGGTCACATCCCCGGCGCCATCGGCTGGGACTGGGCCAGCCAGCTCTGCGACACGCGCCTGCGCGACATCCTCTCGAAGGCGGGCTTCGAAGCCCTGATGGGTGCCTCGGGGATCACGCCCCAGACGACCGTCGTGCTCTACGGCGACAACAACAACTGGTTCGCCGCGTGGGCCTTCTGGCAGATGAAGATCTACGGCCACGAGGACGTGCGCCTGATGAACGGCGGCCGCACCAAGTGGCTCGCCGAGGGCCGCGAGCTGACCTTCGAGGAGGCCGACATCGCGCCGACCACGTACGTCGCGAAGGACGCCGACATGAGCCTGCGCGACTACCAGGGCGCGCTCGCCAAGAAGGTCGACGCGGGCTCGCTGCACCTCGTCGACGTGCGCAGCGTCGCCGAGTTCACGGGCGAGCTGCTCGCGCCGCCGGGGCTCCCCGAGACGTGCCAGCGCGGCGGCCACATCCCGGGCGCCGCCAACGTCCCCTGGGGCGAGGTCTGCGCGCCGGACGGCACCTTCAAGTCGCGCGACGAGCTCGCGGCGCTGTACGCGGCGCGCGGGGTCACCGGTGACAAGCCGATCACGGCCTACTGCCGCATCGGCGAGCGCTCGAGCCACACGTGGTTCGCGCTGAAGTACCTCCTCGGCTACGAGGACGTGCGCAACTACGACGGCTCGTGGACGGAGTGGGGGAACCTCGTGGCCGCGCCCATCGAGAGGCCCTGAGGCTTGCCCCACGATGTCTCCGGTGCGCAGGGGCTCACGACGCGCTTCGTCGTCCTCGAAGGCGAGGAGGTCCGCGTGACCTCTTACCTCGTGGGCGTGCGCTACTCGGCGCGCGTGGACAACATCGATCCGGGGGGGATCATCGGACGCGGGCGCGGAGCGACGCGCGAGGAAGCGGAGACGCTCGCCCTCGACGACGCCGAGCTGCGCCTCGCGCTCTCCCACTCCCGCCAGGCTCTGGGCGCCGCGTCGCGCGCCCTGCGTGGCGACCGGCCCGACGAAGACTGACGAGAGACCACATGCGAACGTTCAACGCCGAGGGTTACGAGGTCCGCGAGATCGTGCTCCACGGCTTCCCCGTCCGAATCGCCAGCGTCCTCCTCGACCAAGCGTGGTCGTGCAGGATCGACAACGTGAGCCCCGGCGCGACGATCGCGCGCGGCTCGGGTCCCACGCGCGAGGCGGCGGAGCAGGACGCGCTCACCCGCGCGACGGAGCGCATCAAGCGCACCCGTCGCATCCCGCGGGACGACCGCTGAGCTTCGAGCGCGCGTGCTCCTGACGCTCGGGGCGCTGTACCTCGGGGCGGCGGTGCTCCTCGATCGGCACGGGCGCCGCGCGCTCTCGTCCGATCGCTTCGACGCGATCGTCGTGCTCGGCTGCCGCGTCCACCGGACGGGTCGACCGAGCGCGTCGCTCGAGCGCCGCGCGCGCCGCGCCGCCGAGCTCTGGCACGAGGGCCGCGCCCCGACCGTCGTCCTGACGGGGGGCCTCGGGGACGCGCCGATCAGCGAAGCGCGCGCCGCGGCGGCGATCCTCGAGCGGCTCGGGGTGCCTACGGAGGCGCTCGTCCTCGAGGAGCGCTCGACGACCACCGAGGAGAACGCGCGGGAGGCCGCGGCGCTCGTCGAGGCGCGGCGCGTGCTCGTGGTGACCGACGCCTACCACGTGCTCCGCGCCGAGCGCGTCTTCCGACGCCACTTCGGCCACGCCGTCGGTTCGGGCTCGATCGGCCCGACCTCGGCGCGCGTCCGCGGCGCGCTGCGCGAGGTCGCCGCGCTCGGCGCCTACGCCTTGCGCGGGCGCCTCTGAGGCGACAAGCCCTCCGCGTGCGCATCCACCACGTCCAGCTGATGATCCCTCGGGGCGGCGAAGACGAGGCGCTCGCCTTCTATCGCGACCAGCTCGGCCTCGCGCGCATCCCCAAGCCCGCCGACATGCCCAACCCCGACGGCGTGTGGTTCCGCCTCGCGCAGGGCGAGCTCCACCTCGGGGTGCAAGAAGGCTTTCCATCCGAGACGCGGGCGCACGTCGCGCTGCTCGTCGACGACCTCGACGCGCTCGTCGCGACGCTCGACGCCGCCGGCGCGCGGACCCGGGCGAGCAACGACGTCGACGGCCTCCGTCGCTTCCACGTCTGGGACCCCTTCGGGAACCGCCTCGAGCTGCTCGGGGCCTGAACGCGACGACGCCCCCCCGCCGAAGCGAGGGGGCGCCGTGAAGGGTCAGCCCGCGAGCGCGACGGCGCCGAGGCTGATGGCGAGCGGCACCACGATCACGAGGGTGATGAACACCCACGCCGAGGGGCGCGCCATGTTGAGGGTCTGGCCGATCCCGACCTTCTTCGGGACGAAGAGCGCCGGGTCGTCGGGGGCGTAGTAGATCATCCCGCCCCACTTCCAGCCCGCGTCACGCGTCCCGAGCACGTCGGTGCCCGCGATCTCGACGAGCTGGTCGCGCACCTTCATCAGGCGCGGGACGTAGACGACGAGGGGGACGATCGCGCCCACCGTCGAGAGCACCACGGTGACGAGCACCGCGGGGCCCAGCAGATCCTCCCAGCCCGGGAGCGCCGCGAGCGGCACCGCGAGCCAGACGAGGACCATCGCGAGGTTGACGATGAGCATGACCCACTCGATCGAGCGGACGATCATCTGACGCCGCTCGAGCTGGAGCGCCGCGTAGCGCTCGGCGTCGTGCTCCGGCAAGGCCCAGCGCTCGCGCGCCACGGCCCAGACGATCACCCACAGGAGCAAGAGGTCGAAGAGGACGATGCCTCCGAGCGACCAGAGCTCGTGCGGGCTGGCGTAGCGATCGACGTTCCCGGAGAGGTCGTAGTGCGCCGGGATCTCGGCCGGGAGGCGGCTGGTGATCCAGGCGAAGACCGCGGCGGGCACGATCACGAGCAGCACGTGGGCGAGCTGCAGCGGGACCGAGACGTAGTCGCGGAGCTTCGGCGGCTCCTCGAGGGAGACGACGTAGCGCCCCGGGACGCGCTCGCGCTCGGCGCTGCGGACGGCGCCGACCATCTCGACGCTCATCCAGCCAATCGAGATCAGCGGACAGAGCGTCACGGCGATCACGGCGGTGAGCTCCCCCATCGGGACGACCACGCACGCGATCCCGGCGAGCGTGACGAGCGCGTTGGCCACACGCAGGCGCGTGGCGCGGGCGTCGTCGGCCTCCGTCCGATCGCGACCGAGGCGGACGAAGAACAACCGGCGCGGGTGACGGGAGCGCGCGATCCACTCGACGAGCAGCGCCGTCGTCAGAATCGTGAGCACCAGCGTCAGGGTCACCATCGTCGGGGTCATCGTCCTTCTCCTTCGTCCTTCCCATAGAAGCGGCGGACCGCCTCCTCGAACACCTCGCGCACCGCGCGCTCGGTCGCGCCAGCGAGGCGCGCGCGGCCCACCCAGTCCTGGAGTCGGCGCCGCGACAGATCATCGATCGGCACCGGCCCATCCCCGCGCGGAGGCGGAGCGACACGGGCCGGCGCCCCGTGCTTCAAGATCACCACCTCCTCGTCGGCGAGCAGCCGATAGGCCTTGGCGACCGTGTTCAGGTTCACGCCCAGCATGTCCCCCAGCTTCCGAACGCTCGGAAGCGCGTCCCCGTCACCGAGGTGGCCGCGCGCGATCAGCGCGCGAACGCCGTCGGCGATCTGACGGTAGAGGGGGACGGCGCTGTCGACGTCGATGACGATCGAGCGCGCCATGCCGGGCTCGCGATATGCGCTCATCGAGCCCCCCGTGTTCGTACTGTATGCTGTCTGCGTACAGTAGACACTCGGGAGCCCGGCGCAACGGCCGATCGTCCGCCCCTCGTCCGATTTCCAAAGGGGACGGTTCGAACTCTTCGAACTTTTGGGGGCGGCGAAAGTTCGAAAAGTTCGAACCGTCCCCCTGGACCCTGGAGCTAGAGGATCGGGGCGCAGTAGCCGTTGGTGCCCATGCCGACGAGGGCCTGGCAGACCTCGTTGGAGAAGCAGGGGTCGTCTTCGGCGCCTACGGTGCACGCGCGGTAGCAGGTCTGGACGTCCGAGACGCTGACGCAGAGGGTGCCGCGGGCGCAGTCGAAGGTGTCGACGCAGGGCATGCCCGCGGTCGCTTCGCCGCCGAGGAAGCAGACGCCGCGGTCGCGGGGGACGCCCATCAGGGTCGCGGGGATGCACACCTCGCCGAGCTCGCAGAGGCGGGTCGTCGAGTCGTCGCATTCCGACATGCAGACCGAGCGCGACATGGTGCCGTCCGTGAAGAAGCAGGCCAGGCCATCGAGGCAGTCGTTGCTGTCGCTGCACTCCTGCCCGAGCTCGAGGGGGCTGGTGCAGGCGGCGAGCGCGAGGGCGGCGAGGGTGAGGGCGAGTCGGTTCACGGCGGAGTTCCTCCGCCCGGGAGTTGAGCGCACTCGCATGGCCCCGTCGAGTATTCTGCAGCCTCGTGTCGACCGCCCGCGTCGTCGCCGACCGCTACTCGTTGATCCGGCCGATCGGGCGCGGTGCCGGCGCCGTGGTGTACGTGGCCAAGGAGCGCCGCAGCGGCCAGACGTACGCGGTGAAGCTGATCCCCGCGCGCCCGGGGCTGCGGCGCGACGAGGCGCAGCGCTTCGCCGCCGAGGTGACCCGAATCATCGAGCACCCCGGGATCACCCCCTTCGTCGACGCGGGCGTCGACGACGACGGGACGACCCTCTTCCTCGTGATGGAGCTGCTCCACGGGGTGACGCTCCGCGACGTGCTCGCCGATCCGAGCGACAAGGACGTGGAGCGCCGGCTCGACCTCCTCGAGCGCGCCCTCGAGCCGCTCTCCGAGGCCCACGCGCGCGGGCTCGTCCACGGCGACCTGACCCCTTCGAACCTCTTCGAGATCCACGCGGTCGGGCGCGAGGGCGAGGTGACGCTGCTCGACCTCGGGCTCGGCGACGTGCTCGCGTCCGCCCCCTACGCCGCGCCGGGGGTGCCGCCCTACACGCCTCGGTTCCTGGCCCCCGAGCGGCTCGCGGGGGTGCGCGCGGGGCCGTCGTCCGACGTGTGGTCCTTCGGCGTGATGCTCTACGAGGCGCTCTCGGGGAAGACCCCGTTCTCCGGTCTCTCGAACGACTCCCGCGTCCGCGCGATCATCGACGCGCCGCACCGCCCCCTCGAGCAAGCCGCCCCCGGCGTCGAGCACCAGCTCGCCCGGCTCGTGGACCTGTGCCTCGCCAAGGAGCCGGGCCAGCGCCCCCACGACGCGCGCGCGCTGCTGCGGCTGCTCAAGCCGTTGCGCGCGGGGATCGGTCAGGGCCCGGGCGGGGTGATGAGCCTCGACACCGTGCTCGACCCGAGCGGCTCGGCGCCCTCCCCGCCCCCCGACGACCTCGACGCGGCGCTGCGCCGCTCGCCGCGCGATCCGCGCGCCCATCGAAACCTCCTCGCCTGGTACGAGGCCGAGGGGATCGAGGACGGCGCCTGGCTCGCCGCGTCCGCGCTCGAGTTCCTCGGGGACGCGTCCCGCGAGGAGCAGCGGCTCGCGCACCACCACCGGCGCCCGACCTGGGTGCCCCCCGATCGCGGCCTCGACGCGGGCGGCTGGGCCTCGGTCCTGCACCCCGATCAGGACCCGCGCGTCGACGCGATCTGGCGCGAGGTCGTCCCCGGCCTCGCCGCGCTCCATCGGCGCGACGACGCCGCCGTCGGTCTGGACGAGGCACGCAAAGTAGACATCGGTCGATCCACCGACGAGCTCGCGACGGTGTTCCGCGCCGCCGTCGGCGCGCTCCGGCCGGACGTGATCCCGCGCCTCTATCGCGGCAAGGCGGGCACCCCGCCGCGCCACCTGCCGACCGGCCCCCCGGCGTCGCTGTTCGGGCGCGGCTTCGAGGAGCCGCTGCCCTCGGGCGCGCTGCTCTTCGCGGTCGGCCGTCACGTCGCGCACTACCGGCACCCGCACCGCGTCGGCACGCTCCTGCACGAGCCCGACGCGCTCGAGGCGGTGTTCGACGCGGCGCTCACGCTGGGCCTCGGCCAGACGCCGGCGTCCCACGACCAGCAGCGCATGGTCGAGCTGCTGCGCGAGCACCTCAAGCCGCAGCGCGTGATGATGCTGCAGACCGCGTGCGCTCGCCTCGGGACCTCGGTCTCGCTCGTCGACCTCGGCACCTGGCGCCGCTCGGTCGAGCTGAGCTGCTGCCGCGCGGGCCTCACGCTCTCCGCGAGCCTCGAGGGCGCCACGTGGATGCTGCGGTGGACCCGAGAGCGCCGTCGCCTGCCGCCCGAGGACTGCGTCGACGACCTGCTGCGGTTCTGGTCGAGCGGCGATCACGTCCGCGTGCGGCACCTGCTCGGGATGAGCGTCGACCGGCGATCGGCCTGACGCGCCCGCGTCGATTTTTGGACCCTTCGTCGGGCTTCGGGCACCCCTCGGGTAGGGAGGCGTCAAGCCATGCAGCTCGCCAACGAACGAACCCGGCTCCACCTCGACGGAGTGCGATCCCCGATCACGGCCGACGTCACGCGGCGCCGCGTCGACGGAGTCGTGGTCACGCAGCCGCTCCCCTTCCTGCGCCTCGACACCACGGTGACCGAGCGCGGCCGGCGCTCCCGGATCCGCCGCGTGGCCATCGCGATGGACGGCGACATGCCTCGCCTCCTCCTCGAGCTCTGCCACGACGGAGACCCCGCCCCCCTCGACGAGGCCCACCTCGACGCGCTCGTCGACGACGTCCTCGAGGAGAGCGCCGCCGAGCACGACACGGCGCGCTCCGACGACACCCTCGACTCCTTCACGCCCGGCGTGAGCACGCGCCCCGCGCGGACGGACTCGACGGTCCCCTACGAATTCGCCGGCCGCGAAGAGACCAAGCCGCCGATCGTGATCAGCGATCCGCCGCCCCCGGCCGAGCCCGCCCCCGTCGTCGCGTCGACCGCGATCGCCGTCCGCGCCGAGCCCCGATCCTTCGTGGCGCGCTCGCTCCTGCGCCTGTGGCGACGCATCGCCGTCGCGCTCGCGGAGCTCACAGCTCCAGCTTCGTCATGAGCTCGTAGAAGCTCGACCGCGCGAGCCCCGATCGGCGCGCGGCCTCCGAGACGTTGCCGTCCGCCTGATCGAGGACGAACGAGAGGTACTGCTTCTCGAACGCCTCGACCCACTCGCGGCGCGCCTGCACGAACGGCAGGTCGGTGCGGATCCGCGCCGGGCCGTCGAGCATCCGCGCCGGCGCCCCGAGGCGCGCGTCCCCGAGCAAGAGGGACCGCTGGATGAACGAGCGGAGCTCGCGCACGTTGCCGGGCCAGCGGTACCCGGAGACGGTCGCGAGCGCCGCCGTCGCCATGGCCTCCGCGCGCGGATCGTCGGGGGCGAGCCGCTTCGCGAACGCCTTGCCGAGCAGCTCCACGTCGCCCGAGCGCATGCGCAGCGGCGGCACCTCCACGAGCACGCCGGCGAGGCGGTAGAAGAGATCCTCGCGGAACGTGCCCTCGTTCACCGCGAGGCGAAGGTCCTTGTGCGTCGCCGCGACCACCCGGACGTCGACCTTCCGATCGGCGGTGTCGCCGAGCCGGCGCACGTGCCCCTCCTGCACCACCCGGAGCAACTTCGCTTGCACCTCGAGCGGGAGCTCGCCGATCTCGTCGAGGAACACGGTGCCGCCGTGGGCGCGCTCGAAGGCGCCCTCGTGGTCCTGGCGCGCGTCGGTGAAGGCGCCGCGCACGTGGCCGAACAGCTCCGAGTCGGCGAGCGAGCGGCTCAGCGCCGCGCCGTCGACCACCACGAGCGGGCCCCCGAACCGCGGCGAGCCCGCGTGCAGCGCGCGCGCCACGAGCTCCTTGCCGGTGCCGCTCTCGCCGTGCACGAGCACGTGCATGTTCGCGGGGGCGACGCGCTCGAGGGTCGCGAAGAGCTGGTGCATCGCGCGGGACGCGCCGAGCAGATCCCCGAGCTCGTCGGGCCCGGTCCAGCGGTACTGCTGGGTGCGCCGGCGATCGAGGCCGACCTCGAGCTCGGTGCCGCCGACGTGGACGTGGGCGCCGGGCGCGAGCACCGCGGCCTCGATCCGCGAGCCCGCGAGCCAGATGCCGTTCTTGCTGCCGAGGTCCCGGATGCGGACGGCCTGCCCCTCGCGAGACAGCTCGCAGTGCATCCGGGAGATGGTCCGATCGTTGAGCCGCAGGTCTGCCTTCTCGGAGCTCCCGAGGACCAGCGCGGCGTCGGTGATCGCCGTCGAGAGGCCGCGATCGGGGCCATCCACCACCGTGACCGTGGCGACCTCGAGGTCGACGGTCGCGATGCTGAGCGATGCGGTGAGCGTCCGATCCGTCACCGCGGCAGGATATCAGCTCGGCGACCGCGACCGTCTCTCAGCCCGCCTCTCAGCCTCGGTCTTCCGCGTCCGGGTTGATCGCGTAGGTCCCCATGAACGACGCCTCGTCGAGGATGTGGCCGTCGAGGGCGGCGAGCAGGTCGGCGCCGCCGAACGCGCCGTCGATCGGCGCGCGCGGCACGTCGAGGGCGTAGAGCGTGAAGTGGTAGTGGTGGACGATGCTGTCGTTCCACGGCGGGCACGGCCCGTCGTAGCCGAAGTAGGTCCCCTTCATGTCCTCGTCCCCGGCGAACCAGCCGGTGTAGTCGTTGACGCCGTGCCGGGTCCCGTCGAGCGCGGCCGGGCCCTCCTTGCCGCGCGCCGTGATCCCGTCGGCGTGCGCGCCCGCCGGGATCTCGGTGGCGTCGGCCGGGATGTCGACGAGGAGCCAGTGATAGAAGGCGACGCGCGGGAGGTCGGCGGGGACGGTCTTGCCCTCCTGGTTCACGTCGTCGCCGCGGCTCGGCACGTCGGGGTCGTGGCAGACCAGGACCAGAGACTGCGCCGCGTCGGGCACGCCGCTCCAGGCCACGTGGGGGTTCCGGTTCGACGAGAGGGCGACGTGGCCCTCGGGGTCGTGCTTGCCGAACGCGAGCTCGGCGGGGATCGCGGCGCCATCCGCGAAGCTGTCACTCCAGACCTTCATCCTCATCCTCCGTGGGTGCGGCCGCGCAGGCGGCGCTCGTCTTCGGGTTGGAACACGACCAGCTCGCAGCCGAGGCAGCGCTCCACGAGAACCTCTCCGTGACCGGACGCGTAGGTCGCCCGGGTCATCGACTCGAGGCACTGCGGGCAGCGGCTCGCGACGGTGACCTCGACCCACTCGTGCGCGCTCCGGTCCGCGAACTTTCCGACCATGCCCGCCGCGTCGCGCAGCGACAGGACGACCGACTCGCAGGTCGCGCAGCGGCGCTCGGTGCGCGCGATCGAGCGGTAGGCGCCGCCCGCCTGGTGCTCGACGAGCGCGTCGCCGCAGGCGGGGCACACCCCGCGCGCCTTGGGGACCGCGTCGGGGTGCGGGTACAGGTCGATGTGCAGCGTGAAGTCGCCGACCGCGAAGCGGTTGCGGCGCGCGAGCCGCCGCTCGTCGGGAGCGCCGAGCTCCTTGAGGAGCCGCATCACCGCGTAGTAGCCGTCGTGCACCACGTCGATCCGCGGCAGGCCGGCGAACGCGAACATGTTCCAGTCGTGCGTGCCGATCGAGACGACCGGCGAGTCGAACGACTCCTCGCGCAGGGTGCGCTGGGCGCGGTCGTTCACGAGGACGTGGATGCGCATCCGCCGCCCCCCCTCAGAGCGTGGTCCACCCCGCGCGCACCGCCATCGCGCGCGCGGTCGCGGACGGCGCCGGCGTGGCCTCGAGGTGAGCGAAGCCGTCGACCTGTGAGGCCGGCAGGAAGAAGAAGACCGCGTCGACGAACGCGTGCGGGGTCGCCGCCTCGGCGTCGAAGAGCTCCGCGAACCAGGCCCGTTCGAAGGCCGCGGCCTCGCCGTCGGTGAGGCCGATGGAGCGGAGCTGGGCGCGGATCGTGTCGCGGTGCGCGTCGGCCGCGGCGGTGGCGGGCAGCCCCACCGAGACCGAGCCGGTGGCCGGGATCGCGACCTGCGCGACCTGGATCGCGCCGTCGTGGCGGCGCAGCCGGAGCAGCTCGCCGACCGGCGCGCCCATCGACGTGTTCGTCACCGTGACGGTGCCGTCGGCGTTGCGCGTGATCGTGAGCGGCAGGTCCGGCGCGGGCCCGTCGCCTCTGTAGAAGAGGAAGTTCTGTTGCCCCCCACCGAAGGTCAGGCACCCCGCGTCGTCCGAGACGTACGTGCCGAGCTCGGCCGCCTCGCAGTAGCCGTCGGCGACGCCTTCGCAGACGGGGCTCTCGGCCGTCGGGTAGGGGCCGCCCGCGCAGGACTCGCTCGCGAGCTCGACCTGCGACCAGGTGACCTGGTGGTCGGCGAGGGTCGCGGCGGGGAAGTGCTCGACGATCCTCGCGGTCGCGCCGAGGCTCACGGTCAGGTCGAAGCGGAAGCCGGGCGACGGGGCGTCGAGGTGGAAGTACAGCACCGGCTTGCGGCGCGGGGCGTTGCGACCCGTGAGCGCGTCGAGCACGCCGGTCGCCGTGTCGACGGTGCGGTCGACGACCTCGCGCCCGGTCGTGGGGAGCCGCGGGCGCGTGCCCGTTCCGTCGCCGTCCTCGTCGCCGTCGTCGCCGCCGCCGGCCGCGGCCGCGTGGCTGGGGGCCTCGGCGCGGCCCGGGCCCGCCGCGAATTCGACGCGTCGCTCACCGAGGTCGACGTCGATGAGCCCCCACTCGTGGATGGTGTACGACGGCGCCGCCTCCTCGTCCGGGACGACCGTCTCCTCGGGCTCGACGGCCTCGGGCTCCTCGACCTCCTCGGCGGCCTCGTCGCAGCCGAAGCACGCCACGGCCCCGCCGAGCGCGAGCCCCAGCGTCAGCGCGCGCCTCACTCGATCACCCACGCGAGCTCCTCGGCGAGCTCCGGGTCGAGCTTCTTGAGCGCGGCGAGCTGCGCCGCGGCGGCCGCGTCCTGACCGAGGTTCGCGTAGCAGATCCCGAGGCCGTACCGGATGGCCGGATCGTCGGGCGCGCTGAGCATCGCCTGCTGGTAGGGCTCCACGGCCTCGGCGAAGCGCCGGAGCTCCATGAGGTTCTCGCCGAGCCGCCCCATCGCGGGCGCGTAGTCCGCGTCGACCTCCGCGATGCGCTGGTAGGCGAGCACGGCGTCCTCGCGGCGATCGAGGCGCTCGAACAGCTTGCCGAAGCTCATCAGCGTGTCGACGTCGCGCAGCCCGAGCTGCACTGCCTCGGCGCAGGCCGTGCCGGCGTCCTTGTTGCGCCCGAGCTTCACGTAGCCGAAGCCGAGCGCGGCCTTGAGGCTCGGGTCGTCGGGGGCGTTCTTGCACGCGCCCTCCCACGCCGCGATGGCCTCCTCGGCCCGACCGAGGCGCATGAGCGCCGCCCCGAGCTGGTACTGGGCGACCGCGTGCGACGGATCCAATCGCAAGGCTCGTTGCAGGGCCGCGGCGCTCTCGTCGAAGCGCTCGAGCCGGGACAGCACGGTGCCCATGCGGTAGTAGCCGTCGGCGCTCGGGGTGTCCTTGACGAGCGCGCTCACCTCGGTGAACGCGTCGTCGAGCTGGCCCGCGCCCTCGTAGGCCTCCACGAGCGCGAGCGAGAGGCGCGCGCTCTTCGCGCCCGCGGCCGAGGCCTTCTGCAGGAGGTAGATCGCCTCGACGTGCTGGCCGCTCGTGCTGCGGCGCTCGCCGAGGGCGACCATCGCGTCCGCGTCCTCGGGGTCGATCTCGAGCGCCTTCTCGAGGTGCTCGATCGCGGTCTCCGTGTCCGGCTCGAGCTCCCCGATCGCGCGCCAGACGCGCGCGCTCGCCTCGTCGAGCCGCAGCGCGCGCTTGGCCGCGTCGAGCCCGCGCTCGCGCTGGTCCGCCTCGCCGTAGCAGAACGCGAGCTCGACCCAGTCGTCGGCCGTCACGCCGTCGCCGGAGGTCGCCTTCCGGAGCGCCTCGAGCGCGGCGTCGCGCTCCCCCGCCGCGCGGCGGAGCCGGCCGAGCAGCGCCCAGCCCTCGCGGGACGTCGCGTCGCGATCGACCGCCGCCTGCGCCTCGCGCAGCGCGTCGTCGGCGCGCTCCGCCTCGTGGTAGGCCCGCGCGAGGAGGAGCCGGATCCCGGCGTCGTCCGGGTGCCGGTCGCGCGCCTCGACGAGCGCGTCCACGAGATCGAACATCCGGCCCGCGGCGCGGCAGGCCTCGGCGAGCTGCGCGGCGATCCCGGCGGGCTCGGAGGCCGAGTGCATCGCCTCCTTGAGGGTGTCGACCGCCTCGTCGTGGCGCCCCGCCGCGGACATCGCGGTGGCGAGCCGACGCCGGATGGCGAGGTCGTCGGGGCGGAGCTGCGACGCCTTGCGCAGCGGCGCGACCGCCTCGGCGTGCGCCTGGCGATCCTCGCGGGCCTTCGCGAGGCCGAGCAGCACCTCGACGTCGTCCCCGATCTCGGCGAGCTTCGCGTAGTGCGCCTCGGCCTCCGCGGGCATCGCGAGCGAGAGGTACACGCGCGCCGCCGCCTCGTGCGCGGGGGCGTGGGTCGGGTCGACCTCGGCCGCCTTGGCGTACTGCTGCACCGCCTGCTTCGGCTTCTTCTCGACCTCGAGCGCGCGGCCGTAGCCGACGAGGTAGCGAGGCTCGTCGGGCCGCCCCGCGATCGCGCCCTCGAGCTCGGCCTTGGCCTTCGCGAGGTCGTCGGACTTCAGCGAGGTCATGCCGAGGTAGAAGCGCGCCTCCATGTCGTTCGGCGACTGATGGCGCGCGGCGTTGAGCCAGTCGCGCGCCTCCCCGAAGCGATCGAGGTGATAGAGGCTCTTGCC
The DNA here is from genome assembly GCA_020633195.1 of Sandaracinaceae bacterium. Classification (GTDB taxonomy): domain Bacteria; phylum Myxococcota_A; class Polyangia; order Polyangiales; family Sandaracinaceae; genus JACKEC01. Next base: position 51,809 of record JACKEC010000035.1, read on the forward strand.
CATCCCGACGGAGAGCCCGCCGTCCTGCTGGCCGAGGTTCACCGCGGCCGAGAGCGCCTCGAGCGCCTTCTCGTGGTTGTTCACGTCGCTCAGCGCGAGCCCGTAGCCGCGCTGCGAGGCCGCGTCCTTGGGCGCGAGCTCGACCGCCGCGGCGTACGCGGTGACCGCGAGCCCCGACTTGCCGAGCGCGCGCAGCACCTCGCCGAGGCGACGGTGGAACGAGAACACCTTGGGCGCGAGCTCGGTCGCGCGGCGCAGCTCGGTCAGCGCGTCGTCGAGCCGCCCCGCGCCCTGCAGCGCCTCGCCGTAGCCCGCGTGCCCCGCCGCGTCCTGCGGCTCGATCGCGAGCGCGGCCTCGAACACCCCCGTCGCCGCGGCGTGCTGACCGAGCGCGTTGAGCGCGCGGCCCACCTCGAACGCCGTGTCCGCGTGGTCGGGCCGCAGCTGCAGCGCCGCGCCGAACGCGCGCGCCGCCTCCGCGTGCTTGCCCGCCGCCGCGAACGTCTTGCCCAGGCCGCGCTGCGCGGCGAAGTCCGCCGGCGCCTCCGCGACCGCGTCGGCGAAGACCGCCTCGGCGCCCGGCTGATCGCCCGAGCCGAGGAGCATGTCGCCGAGCTTGAGCTTGCCCGCGATGCTCGGCGCGAGCTCGATCGCCGCGCGCTGCGCCGCGATCGCGTCCTCCATCCGCGCGAGCGCGACGAAGCGATCCGCGATGTCCGCCTGGAGCTTCGCGTCGGTCGGCGCCGCCGCGCGCGCCTTGTTGAGCGCCGCCGCCGCCTCCCCGACGCGGCCCTCGCGAGCGCACGCGCCCGCGAGCGCGAGCAGCGTCTCGGGCCCACCCTCGCCGACCTCCGAGGCCCGCGCGAGCGCGCGCGCGGCGTCCGCGTCGCGGCCCAAGGCCTGGTACGCGCGACCGAGCGCCGCCCACGCGACGCCGTCGTCGGTGCGCAGGTTCGTCGCGATCTCGAGGGCGCTCACCGCGTCCGCGTGGCGGCCGAGCCGCTCGAGGACCTCGCCGTAGCTGCGCTGCGCGTCCGCGTGGTCCTTCTGGATCCCGACCGCCTGCGCGAGCGCGTCGATCGCGTTCGCGTCCTGCCCGAGGCGCGCCCGGACCTGACCGAGCCCGAGCCAGGCGTCGAACGACGACGCGTCGGCGGCCGCCGCCTCACCGAACGCCTGCTCGGCGCCGACGAAGTCGCTGGTCGCCCGGCGCGCCCGCGCGAGGCCGAGGAAGCTCGCCGCGGACGGCGCCGCGTGCACGGACTTCTGGTAGGCCTCCGCGGCCTCGGTCCACTGGTTGGCGGACGCGCACGCCGCGCCGAGGCGGGCGTGGAGGGCCGCGTCCTCCGGGGTCAGGCGGGTCGCGGCGCGGAGGCTGCCGATCGCCTCCTCGAAGCGGCCGAGGCGCTCGAGCGCGCCCGCGAGCCCGAGGTGCACGGTGACGTCCTCGGGCGCGAGCGCGGCGGCCGAGCGGAACGGCACGAGCGCGTCCTCGTCCCGCTTGAGCCCCACGTGCAGCTTCGCGAGCGCGAGGTGCGGGTCGGCCCAGCCGGGGGCGAGCTCGGCCGCGGCGCGGTACGAGACGATCGCGTCCTCGGGGCGCGACAGCTTGGTGAGGACCTCGCCGCGCCGCTGCGCCGCGTCGGCCGACGCCGGGAGCAGCGCGACCGCGCGGGTGAGCGCGCGCAACGACAAGTCGTGTTGCCCCTTCGCGAGGAGCACCCGGCCGTAGCCGAAGACGAGCTCGCCGTCGCCGGCGGTGTCCACGCCGCCCGCGAGCTGCACCGCGCGCTCGTAGCGCCGGACCGCGTCGTCGAGCAGGCCGCGGCGCTCCTGCACCTCGGCGAGGACGCTGAAGAGCTCGAGGTCGTCCGGCAGCTTCTGCGCCGCCGCCTCGAGCGCCTGCGCCGCGTCGTCGTCCCGGAGGTCCTGCGCGAGCAGGATCCCGAGCCCGCGGCGCGCGCCCTCGTGCCCGAGATCGAGGGCCTTCTGGTAGGCCTCCATGGCGCCCTCCGGCGCGTCGTTCGCGCGGCGGGCGTCGCCGAGCGCGGCCCAGCCGGGCCCGCTCTCGGGGAGCACGGTGAGAGCTCGCTCGAGCGCGCCGATCGCGTCGGTCCAGCGCCCGGCGCCGGCGTAGGCGCGACCGAGCGCGAGGCGCGCCTCGGGCTGGTCGGGGTAGAGCGCGAGCGCGCGCTCGAGGTGGCCGATCGCGGGGGCGAAGGCGCCCCCCTGGACCTGCGCCTTGCCGAGCTCGGCGAGCACCGTGGCGTCGCCGGGCGCGGCCGCGTGCGCCGCGGTGTAGGCGTCGACCGCCTCGGCGTGGCGGCCGAGCGCGGAGAGGCTCTTGCCGAGCGAGGCGTGGACGCCGGGCGGGAGGTCGCCGCCCTCGTCGGCGATCGCGGCGCGGTACGCCATGATCGCGTCGGCGTGCTGCCCGAGCGCGGCCTGCGCGTCGGCCTTGCCGATCAGCGCGCCGAGGCGCCGCGAGTCGAGCCGCAGCGCGTCGTCGAACGCCGCGACGGCCTTGGCGTAGCTGCCGGTGAGGAGCCGCGCGCGCCCGACGTCGGTCCAGCCCATCGCGTCCTCGAGCCCGAGGCCGGCGGCCTTCTCGAGGTTCGCGAGCGCGGCCTGCGTCTCCTGCGCGGCGAGCTGCGCGGAGCCGAGGCGCGCGAGGATCATCGGGTCGGCGGGCGACAGCTCGGCGGCCTTCTTGAGCGGGTCGATCGCGGCCTCTTCGAAGCCGAGCTCGAGCCGCAGCCACCCGAGCGCGCCCTGCCCCTCGGCGTCGTTCGGGTCGAGCGCGAGGGCGCGGGTCCACGCGTCCACCGCGGTGTCGTACGACCCCGCGGCCTGCTCCATGCGCGCGCGCTCGACCCAGGCGGTGCGGAGCTGCGGCGCGCGCCGCGTGGCCTCCTCGAACGAGTCGCGCGCCTCGGCCAGGCCCTTCACCTTGCGAGCGAGCCCGAGCTTGAGGTGGAGCGCGCCGTCGTCGGGGCTGAGCCCCACCGCGCTCTCGTAGCTCGCGAGCGCGTCGGTGTGGCGGTCGACCTTCATCCAGAGATCGCCGAGCTCGGCGTGCAGCGCCGGCTCCGCGGGGCGGTGCTCGAGCGCCTCGCGCAGCGCCTCGGCCGCGCGCACCGGATCGGAGAGCCCGAGGCGCGCGCGCGACAGCGCGACCCACGCGTCGGCGTCCTCGGCGCTGGCCTTGGTGATGCGCTCCCACGCCGCCGCCGCGACCTCGTTCTGGCCGAGCGCCGCCGCGCTCGTCCCGAGCGCGCGCTGCGCGTCGAGGCGATCGGGCGACAGATCGGTGGCCCGCTTGAGCGCGTTGATCGCCTGCGCGTGATCGCCCTTCTCGGCCTGCGCGCGGCCGAGCGTCACGAGCGCGTCGACGTCGCGCGGGCTGAGCTCGGCGGCCTTGGCGAGGTGCGGGACCGCCGTCTCGACGCGGCCGAGCGCGAACAGCGCGGCGCCGAGCTTCGCGCGGAGCGCGGGGTCCTCGGGGCGCTGATCGACCGCCTTGGTGAGCGGGTCGACCGCGTCGACCTCGCGGCCGAGCGCGAGGTAGCTCGCGCCGAGGCCGGCGAACGCGTCGGCGTCGGGGCCGCTGAGCGACAAGAGCTTCTTGAACGCCTCGGCGGCGTCCTCGTGGGCGGCGAGCGCGACGCTGGCGCGCGCGAGCTCGCGGTACGGGTCCGCTCGATCGGGCGCCGCCTTGGTCGCCGCGCGGAACGCGTCGCGCGCGGGCTCCCAGGCCCCCGACTCCGCGTGCGCGCGACCGAGCGCGAGCTGCGCGTCCGGGTCGTCGGCGCTGAGCTTCGCGATCTGCGACAGCACCGCCGCCGCGTCGCCGTGGCGACCGAGCTCGGTGAGCAGCGCGGCGAAGCGACGCAGGACCGCCTCGTCGTTGGGCGCGAGCTCGGAGGCCTTGCGGTACGCCGACACCGCGAGGTCCTTGTCGCCCATCGCGACGTGCAGATCGGCGAGCGCGGCCGGCGGCTCGGCGCTCTCCGGGTCGAGCTCGGCGCTGCGCTTGAGCGCGCCGAGCGCCTCGTCGTTCATCCCGAGCTTCGCGCACGCGCGCCCGAGGCGCAGCTGGGCCTCGGCGTCGTCGGGGCGGATCCGCGTCGCCTGGCGCAGCGAGGTGCGCGCGGCGTCGAACTTCTCCTGGTCCTCCTCGGCGCGGCCCTTGCCGAGGTAGTGGTCGGCGGAGTCGGGCTCGAGCTCGAGCGCGCGGGCGTAGGCGCGCTCGGCGCCCCCGAGCTTGCCGAGCGCGTACAGCACCGCGCCGTGGGCGCCATGCACGCGGTGGTCGTCGGGCAGCAGCTGCACCGCGCGGGCGAGCGCCGCCTCGGCGTCCGTGTCCTGCTCCATCGCGCGGTGCGCGCGGCCGAGCGCGACCCAGCTCTCGCCCCGGTCGGGCTCGAGCTCCACCGCGCGCGCGAAGCCCTTCACCGCGGCGCCGAGCTTGTCGAGCTGCTCGCTCGCGAGGCCCAGGCCGTGGTGCGCGGCGGCGACGCGCGGGTCGAAGCCCACGCTCTGATCGAGCGCGTCGTAGGCGCGCTCCCAGCGGGCGGCCGCGACGGACGCGAGCCCGAGCTTGCAGAGCAGGGCGGCGTCGGTCGGCGCGAGCTCCACCGCCTTCTCGTAGGCGTCGGCCGCGGGCTCGGTGCGCCCGAGCTCGTCGAGGAGATCGCCGACCGCCTCGTGCAGCCGCGCGTCCGGCGGCAGGGCCTCGATCGCGGCGCGGTACGCCTCGACGGCCTCCTCCTTCTTGCCGAGCCCGACGCGCACCTCGGCGAGCGCCTTCTTGGCCTGCCCGCGCTTGGCGTCGAGCTCGACCGCCTTCGCGAACGAGCGCTCCGCGCCCGGCAGGTCGTCGAGGTGACGCTGCGCGAGGCCCAGGTTCTCGTGGACGTCCGCGTCGGTCGGCGCCAGCTCGACGCACTTCATCAGCGCGTCGCGGGCGCGCTCCCACTGCGCGGACCGGACGTAGCCGAGCCCGAGGTCGACGAGGAGCCGCGTGCTGTCGTCCCCGCCGAGCTCGACCGCCTTGGCGTACGCCGCCGCCGACGCCTCGTGCTGGCCGAGGCGCTGGAGCACGCCGCCGCTGCCGGCCCAGAGCGCCGAGTCGTCGGGGCTCGCGTCGATCGCCTTCTGCCACGTCGCGCTCGACGCCGCGTCGTCGCCCGTCTCCGACTGGAGCTCGGCGAGCGGCCGCAGCCACTCCGTCCGCGCCGGGGCGAGCTCGACCGCCTTGGCGTAGCTCGCGAGCGCCTCGGCGAGCTCCTCCTGGCCGCGCGCCGCCTCGGCGAGCAGCGCGTGCGCGTCGGCGTCCTCGGGCAGCAGCCGGACCGCGTGGCGGAGCTGCTCCACCGCCGCCTCGCCCGCGTCGGTGCGCAGCAGCGCCGTGCCGTAGCCGACGCGCATCGGGCCGTCCTCGCCGTCCGCGCGCACCGCCGCCTTGAGCGGCTCGAGCGCCTGCTCGTACTTCGCGAGCTTCACGCGCACCTGACCGAGCAGGCCGCGCAACGTCACGTCGTCGGGCGCGAGCTCGACCGCCTTGATGAGCCGCTCCTCGGCCATCGGCAGCTGCTTCTTCGCCTCGTAGAGCCGCCCCGAGAGCGCGTAGCCCTCGGCCCACTTGCTGTCGATCTCGATCGCCGACTGCAAGTACTCTTGCGCAGGATCGAGGTCCCCGAGCTCGAGGCACGCCTTGCCCAGCTCCTTGAACGCCTCGCCCACGTCGGGCCGGATCTTCACCGCGCGCGTCAGGTACTTGCGCGCCTCGGCCCACTCGCTGACGCGGCAGTGCACCACCCCGAGCCGGGTCAGGCTCTTGTGGTCCTCCTCCTCGAGCTTGACCGCCTTCTCCCAGGCGGCGATCGCCTCGCGCCAGCGCTCGAGCTTCTCGAGGAGCGTCCCGTGCGTGCGGTGCATCGTGACGTCGTTCGGCTGCCGCTCGGCCGCCTTGCCGTAGGCCGCCGCGGCGTCGTCCCAGCGCTCGAGCTTCTCGCAGAGCGCGCCCGCCTCGAGCAGGCCCTCGACCCACGCGACGTCGAGCTCGGCCGCCGCGGTGTAGGCCTCGATCGCCTCGCGGTCGTCGCCGAGCTGCTTGCAGCCCCGCGCGAGCTCCTTGTGCGCCCGCGCCACGTCGAGCGGCGGGCCCTGGCCCGCGAGCGGGCCCTCGCTCCACAGGCGGATCGACTTCTCCGCCGCCTGCTGGGCCTGCTGCCAGCGCTCGACGCCGTTGTAGGCGATGGAGAGCTGCAGGCTCTGGTACGGGTCGTCCGGCGCGACCTTGGTGCCCTTCTGCAAGACCGGCACGGCCTCGTCGAAGCGCTCGAGCAGGTTCAGGCAGGTCCCGCGCAGCAGGATCATCTCGGCGTTCTCGTCCTCCTTGCGGAGCTTCTGGACGGCCGCGTCGATGCACTTCTCGAGCTTCTCGTACTTGAAGTAGAGCCGCGCGAGCGCGACCCACGCCTCCATGTTCTCGGCGTCGAGCTCGACGACGCTCTCCCAGGCCTTCACGACCTCGTCGTCCTTGCCGAGCTGCGTCTTGACCGCGGCGACCGCCTCCTGGGTCTCCTGGTGCCCCGGCCGCATCGTGGACGCCTCGGCGAGGGACTTCTCCGAGTCCTCCCACTGCGACAACTCCATTTGCACGAGGCCGAGCTGCAGGAAGACGTCCGGGTCGTCGCGGAGCAGCGTGCTCGCCTTCTCGAAGCGCTCGAGCGCCTCCTCGGACTTGCCGAGGCGACGCAGGCAGCGGCCGAGCTTGAAGTAGATGGAGCCGTCGTCGGGCAGGAAGCGCAGCGCGATCTTGTAGGAGTTGTGGGCCTCCTGGTCCTGACCCACGTGCTCGTAGACGCCGCCGATCGCGATGTAGCCGTCGAGGTAGTCGGGGTCGATGTCGAGCGCGCGCCGGTAGCTGTCGATGGCGCGCTCGTCGTCGCCCGTGTGCATGCACGCCTCGCCGAGGAGCTTCAGCCCCGCGACGTGATCGCGGACCTGATCGACGAGGGCCTCGAGCGTGCGCTGCGCCTTGTCCCACTGCTCGAGCTTGTTGTACGCGAGGCCGAGGGGGTGGAGCTGCTCGGGGTCGTTCGCCTTGAGCTGGAGGCCCCGCTCGAAGCACTCGACCGCCTCGGTCCAGCGCTCGAGCTCGACGCACGCGTCGCCGCCCTTCTTGGGCGCGTCGGGGTACTCCGGGGCCTCCGCCTCGGCCTCGATCTTGGTGACCGCGTGGTAGGCGGTCGCCGCGGCGTCGGTCTTGCCGGCGGCGGTCGCGACCTCCCCGAGGAGGTGCTGGCACTCGGCGCTGTCCGGCTTGATCGCGGCGGCCTCGACGAGCGCCTCCGTCGCGGCGGCGCGCTCGCCTTGCTCGAGGTAGGCCCGGCCCAGACCGAAGCGCGCGCCGTAGTGGTCGCTGCTGGTCTTGCGGGCGGTCTCGTACTCCTTGATGGCTTTGTCGAGCTCGCCGAGCCGGTGGTAGGCCGCCGCGAGCTGGTAGCGCTTGCGGACGTCCTTGGGATTGACGAGCAGACCCTGCTTGTAGAGGGTCACCATCTCCTGCAGTTTCGCGTGGTCTTCGTCGCTCATCCCTGTCCCCGTGGGACGGCGACGATACCGAACGCGACCCCCCGCGAGAAGGGCGATCCCGAGCAAGCTCGCGGCGCCGAAGCGGGGCCCCGCGAACGGGCCTTGACTGTGTCGGGGGCGACTGGTCTCCTACGCCCGCTCGTTTTGGGGGCCCGATAGAATGCGCGTCGCTTCTCGACGTCTTCTACGGACAACCGTTCTTCGGAAACCGAAGTCGTCGGCGGGGAGGGGTCCGTGGTGTCTGGGCCCGATCTCCGTCCACATCAGCTGGAGGCGTCGTGAGAGCTCTAACTCAATCTTTGGCGATCCTGACCGCCCTGGCCGCCCTGCCCCTGACCGCCACGATGGCGGAGGCGCAGATCGGACCGGGCCGACAGATCACGGGTCCGCCCGTGGCCTCCGAGGCCGTGCACGCGCGCTTCGTGTGGGGCGGCAGCAACAACCGCATCATCTGGGTCAACCAGGCCGACGAGGTCTACTACCACCGGCTCGTGGGCAACACGGTCCAGATGCACATCCGGATGCGCGGCCACACCGTCGGTCACGCGGGCGACCCGACCGAGTACATCATCCCGTGGGACGGCAACCACATCATGGTGGTGACCCGTCAGGGCAACGTCTACCGCCACCAGATCCGCGGCGAGAGCATCGGCCCGCCGGAGCAGATCACCGGCGCGCCGGTCGGCACGCAGGGTCAGGACCCGGTCTTCATGTTCCGGCTCCAGAACCGCCTGATCAACGTGACGCAGCAGGGTGAGATCTGGGCCCACCAGGTCGGCAACACCGTGATGCCGCCCGTCCGCATCGGCACGATCGGCATGGCGGCGCCGCGCCAGGTGCGCCACGCGTTCAACATCGGCCGCACCGTGTACGTCATCTTCAGCGACAACTCGGTCATCGCGCACGACATCGTGCCGACCTGGGGCAGCGCCCGCGTGATCCGCGCGCCGAACTGGGAGCTCGGTCAGCCGTCGACCCACTTCGTCTGGGTCCAGGGCAACCGCCTCTACGCGTCCAACGAGCAGGGCACCCTCTGGGCGCACGACATCTCGCACCTCCTGCCGACCCGCGGCGGCGCGACCCCGACGCCGGCGCCCACGCCGTAAGGCGCGAGCGAGAGTCGAGACGAGACGGCGGTCGGGGCTCCCGGCCGCCGTTTCTTCGTTCGAACAGCTACACTCCTCCCGTGAAGCGCATCGCGATCGCCCTGTTGCTCGTGGGCTGCACCGGTGAGCTCCGGCTCGACGACGACGGGGGCGGCGCGGCCATGGACGCGAGCCGCCCGCCGGGCACCGACGCGGGGAGCTTCGACGCCGGCGACGTCGACGCGGCGGGCCGCGACGCGGGCGGACCGCCGCCGGGCCTCGACGCGGGACCCTGCGCGGGCGGGCTCGTCGAGGACTTCTCCGTCACCCCGATCGCCGGGCTGCCGACGAGCGACGGCGCGCACGCGGCGGCCACCCCCGACGGCCTCGTCGTCGCCACCAGCGGCGCGAGCGGCGTCACCCTCACGTGGGTGGACTGGACGGGCGCGACGCTGGGCACGGCGAGCGTCGCGGGGAACCGGGCGTGGGGCGTCGCCGCCGACGACGGGGGCGCGGCGGGCGTGCTCGTCGACCGGTCGAGCGACGAGATGTGGGCGGTGGTCGTCGAGCGCGACGGCTCGCCGCGCTTCGAGCAGCGCCTCCTCGGCGGGGTGTCCCACGACGTCACGAACAACGAGTGGTTCGGGACCGGCATCCGCGCCGGCCGGATGACGTGGACGGGGTCGCAGTGGGCGACCTACCACACCGTGCAGCGGCTCTGGAACGACGGCATCGCGCACTACGGCGACACCCTGCGCTTCCTCGACGCGAGCACCGGCGCCGCGGCCGGCGGCGGCTGGGGCTGGGGCTGCAGCCACTCGATGGAGGTCCGCATCGCGCAGAGCGCGACGCGCACGGGCCCCCTGTGCGTCTCGGACTGCTTCCCCGGCAAGGGCGTCTACTTCGACCACAACACCGAGCTGTTCGTCGATCCGTCGGGGAACTGCGCCGGCCGCATCGACACCCGCATCGGCGGCATCGCGACCCAGTCGGGCGGCTTCCTCGCGAGCTTCTCGAGCCCGAACGGGCGCAGCTCGGCCGACGTCGCGCTCGTCGCGGTGGGCGACGACCGCCGCGCGATGCCGCCGGTCTGGCTGACCGAGGACGGCACCGACGACACCGACGTCCACGCGGCGCGGTTCGGGTCGGGCGCGCTCGTCGGCTGGGTCGCGGGCGGGACCGATCGGCTCGCGCGGGTCGACGCGAGCGGCGCGCCGGTCGGCGCCGCGGTCGACGTCCCGGGCGCTGGCCTCGCTCGAGCGAGCGACTTCGTGGAGCTCGACGGCGGCGACGTGGCCTGGGTCACCGGCGCCGGCTCGACGCTCGCCATCGCGCGCGTCCGCGCCTGCGAGTAGCCCACGCGAGTTGACACCGGAGGGGTCGGACCACAGGCTCAGACCATCGGTCGAACCATGGGTTCACCCGAGCTGCATGCCCCTCCCGCGATTCGACAAGCTGCCCCCGGAGAAGCGCCGGACCATCCTCGACGCCGCCGCCAGCGAGTTCGCGCAGCACGGGTACGACGGCGCGAGCTTCAACCGCATCATCGCCGCGGCCGGCATCAGCAAGGGCGCGATGTACTACTACTTCGAGGACAAGGGCGACGCGTACGGCGCGGTCCTCGACGAGATGATGGACCGCGTCGAGTCGGCCATGCAGGGGATGCCCGCGCCGACCGACCGCGAGTCGTTCTGGGCCATCCTCGCCGAGGGGCTCGGCCGCCTCGAGATGCAGTTCTTCGAGGACCCGCAGATCGCCGCGCTCATGCGCAGCCTCTACTCGCGCGGGCCGGGGGACCTGACGTACCTGCGCTTGATCGAGCGGAGCCGCGGCTGGATCCGGCAGCTCCTCGTGGTCGGGCAGTCCCTCGGCGCGACGCGCGACGACGTCCCGCTCGACCTGCTGACCGAGATCGTCACGGCGATGATGGCCGCGCTCGATCAGTGGTTCGACCGCGCGATGGACACGATGCCGATGGAGGAGCTGCTCGTCCTGTCGCCCAAGTCGCTCGAGCTGATGCGCGACCTCCTCGAGCCGAAGCCCAGGTGATGGTCTCAGCGGCGCGTCCCCATGAAGCGCGCCATCCCCTCGTCGGCCACCGACACCGGCAGCCACGGGACCGTGCGCACCGCGAGCCAGGCCGACAGCGGGGTCTGATAGCGGGCCTGCGGCGCCGGCCTGCTCGCCGCGCGGGCGACGGCGCGGGCCACGTCGGACGGCTCCCCGCCGAGCTTGTCGAGCCGGTCGAGCACGCGGTCCATCTGCTCGAACGCCTTGCGGTAGGGCCCCGTCGTCACGTCGTAGCGCTCGAGGCTCGCCTTCGCGCGGGCCGAGAAGCCCGTGCGGATGAACGCGGGCTGCACCGCGCAGACCTCGATCCCGAAGCCGCCGAGCTCGATGCGCAGCGCGTCGGTGATCGCCTCGACCGCGTGCTTGCTCGCCCCGTAGACCCCGAGGAACGGGAACGTCACGCGGCCCACCACGCTCGACACGTTCACGATCCGGCCGCGCCGGCGGCGGATCATCGCGGGCGCGAACGCGCGCGTCACCGACAACATCCCGTGCACGTTGACGGCCATCTGATCGCGCCACGCCGCGTCGGTCGCGAGCTCGATCGGCGCGACCTCGGCGTAGCCCGCGTTGTTCACGAGCAGGTCGAGCTCGACGCCCTGCGCGATCGCCCTCACCGCCGCGTCGTCGGTCACGTCCATGCGGCGCGTCTCGACCGGCAGCCGCTGCTCCTTCGCGTGCGCGGCCACCGCGCGGAGCCCCTCCGGGCTCATGTCGGTGGCGATCACCTTCCAGCCCGCCTTCGCGAGCCGGTAGGTCGTCTCGCGGCCGATGCCGCCGGCCGCGCCGGTGACCAGCGCGGTCTTGGTCGGCGCCGCCGCGGGGCGCGACGGAGGCGAGAGCGCGAGCCCGATCCGGAGCGCGCTCTCCCGCACCGCGCGCGGCGCGACCCGCATCGCGTCGAGCTGCAGGCGAGCCATCCGGGGCGACGTGACGCGCGCGGGCGGGCGGTCCCCGAGGCAGAGCCGCTCGAGCACCTCCGCGAGCGCCTCGGGGCGCGCCGCGGTGCGGCGGTAGCTCGACTCGAACGCGTGCATGCGCCGGATCGCCGAGCCCCAGTCGGGGTCGTCCGCGAGCGCGTCCAGCGGGCGGAACGCGACGTCGTTGAAGCCCGTGTCCACCGCGCCGGGCTCCAGCAACAGGACTTGCACCCCGAACGGCTCGACCTCGAGCCGCAGCGCGTCGTTCATCGCCTCGAGCGCGTGCTTGGCGCCGGCGTACACGCCCTGGAGCGGCATCACCACGCGGCCCAGGACGCTCGACACGTTGACGATCCGGCCCCGACCGCGGGCGCGCATCGCCGGCAGGAACGCGCGGACGCAGCGCGCCGCGCCGAGGAGGTTGGTCTCGAAGGTCCGCCGCGCGCGCGCCGCGTCGCAGAGGACCACCGGGCTCATCTCGCCGAAGCCCGCGTTGTTCACGAGCACGTCGACGCCGTAGCCGCCGGTCAGCTCCTCCACCCGGCGCGCGGCCGCGTCCACCGACGCGGGGTCGGCGACGTCGAGCACCGCGGTGGTGAGGGACACGCCGCTCGCGTCGGCCTCCGCGACGAGCGCGCCGATCTTGGCCGGGTCGCGCCCCGTCGCGATCACCCGAGCTCCCGCTCGCGCCAGCCGCAGCGCCGCCTCGCGCCCGATGCCGCTCGTCGCACCCGTGATGAGGACCCACGTCATGACGCGGGGAGAGTGCCACACCCGCGTCAGGGCCGGAGGAAGCCGATCGCGACCGCGTCCCCGATCCGCAGCTCGCGCGGGGGCGGCGAGAACCAGCCGCCGGCGGCGAAGTCGACGTACTCGGTCACCGGCGCGCCGCGCGTCAGGACGCTGAGCGCGGGGCTCGGGAAGTGCAGCGGGAGCGCGAGCGCGACGGCGCCGGGGTGCTCGGCGCGCACCCAGTACGTCACGTGGAGCTCGTCGGAGCGGGCGCGGCTGCGGGCGTCGCCGAACTCGGGGGACAGCGCGCGCACCGCCGCGGGGAGGCGCTCGTCGGGGATCGCCGCGAGCGGGCGCGAGGTGTCCTCGACGGGATCGGCGCCGCCGCCCGGCGCGTCCGCCCACTCCGCGGGCGGGCTCGTCACGGGGACCCGGAGGTGCAGCCGGTCGCCGTCGCAGACCACGTAGTGCCGCGCCCGCGCGTCGAGGCGACGCGCCGCGTTGGACGCGCAGAGCTCCACCACGCGCTCCTCGGGGAAGAGCCGCGGCCAGCTCGTGTGGAGCGCGAGCCGCACCGTGCCGCGCGGCGCGATCGCGGTCACCCGGTACTCGACCACGTCGTGGCGATCGGGGACGCGCGCGACCTCGTCGAGGCGCAGCCAGCGCCCATAGCGCTCGCGGAACCCCGCCGGGTCGGGCGGCGCGGCGTCCCCCTCGGGCGCGGGCGCGAAGCCGTCGCTCGGGTCGCCAGGGGGCAACTCGGTTTGCGGCTCTGGATCGAGCTCCGGGCGATCGAGCAGCTCGAGCGGGTCCTCGGACTCGATCGGCCCGGTGGGCTCGGGGTCGGGCGCGGTCGCCTCCGGCTCACCCGGATCGACGGGCTCCGTGGTCGGCGCCGGGTCCTCGGCGCAGCCGAGCGCGAGGAGCGCGAGCGTCAGCGTGGCGAGCCTCCGCACGATCACTCCTCCGCCATGGGCGGCCCCTCGAGGGTCCAGTAGGTGACGCGGCCGATGCGCTGCTCGATGCGCGTCGTCCGCGGCGCGCCGGCGAGGAGCGCGGCGATGTCCTGGGTCACCGACCGCCGGCCGTCCCCGCGCGCGTGGCCGAGCAGGCTCGTGTCCACCGCGCTCGCGTCGATCGTCTCGAAGTGCTCGTCGAGCGGGACGCCGTTCTCCGTGTCGCCGAGCGCCTCCGCCTCGAGGTCGTAATGGAGCGACCGATCGTTGGCCGACGCGTACACCGTGATCCGATCCGTGAGCGGCGCGATCGCGGGCGCGATCTCCTCGATGAAGTCGTCGACCGCGACGTCCGGGGTCACGAGGATCACCTCGCCGAAGTGGGGCGGCGCGTCCTCGAGCGCGAGCGCCCGCAGCGCGGCGGTGACGGCGCGCGCGCCGAGGGATCGCGCGAGGACGTGGACGCGCGCGCGCGCCGCGAGCTCGGTGAGCCACGCGCGGAGGGCGCCCGCGGAGCGGAGCGCGCGCACCTCGTCGCCGCCGTAGGTCCCGGACGTGGGCCACGCGAAGAACGCGACGCGGCCCTCGTAGTCGAGGTCGTAGGCGAGCTGCGCCGCGCACCGCGCCGCCACCTCGAACGACACGTCGAGGCCGTGCACGAACACGAGCACCTCCTCGCTCGTCACCGGCGCCGCGTCCGGCGAGATCGCGACGAGGGTCGAGCGGCGCACCGCGGGCCCCGTCTCGCGGGCGCCGCGGCGCGGGTCGTGCGGGAGGCGCACCGTCGCGGTCCCGTGGACGAGCTCGCCGACGCGCGGCCCGAAGAACCGATGCGGATCGGTCGTCCCGGTGGCCTCGCGCGTCGTCGCGTAGCCGACCTCGACGTCCACGCTCGGGCGCGACTCGGCGGGCTCGCCTCGACACCCCGTCATCACGACGAGGAGCCCCAGCGCGCCGCGGGTCAGGCCTCCTCGCGGACGTCCAGGCGGATCCGCCACTCGACGCGATCGGGGCGATCCATCACCTGGATCCCCGCCTCCTCGAGCTCGGCGCGGATCGCGTCGGCTCGGTCCCACTCCTTGGCCTCGCGCGCCGCGACGCGCGCCGCGAGCTTCTCCTCGACGCCCTCGCGGGTGAGGCCGAGCGGAGGCAGGCGCTTGTCCTTCACCTCTTCGACGAACGCCTCGCCGCTGAGCTGCAGGAGCCCGAGCGCCTCGGCGAGCACGTCGAACGCGTCGAGCGCGAGCTTCGCGATCGGGCCGCCGCGCTTCTTCGCCTTCTTGTGGTTCGAGAGCCGGTTCACGGCGCGCGCGAGCTCGAACGCCATGCCGAGCGCCTTGGCGGTGTTGAGGTCGTCGTCCATCGCCGCGTAGAGCTTCTCCGGGAAGCTCGACGCGAGCTCGACCACTCGCTCGGCGTCCTTGCCGAGCCCCGCGATGACCGCCGGGATCGCCTCGGTGCCCTCCATCTGGCTCGCGTTCTCCTTCGCCTCGTAGAGGCGGGAGAGGAGCCCGAGCGCGTCGGGCAGCGCGTCGACGTTCCAGGGAAGCGGCGAGCGGTAGTGGACCTGCAGGTAGTAGATCCGCAGCGCCTCGGCGGGGAAGACCTGGAGGACCTCCTTGATGCCGAAGGCGTTGCCCTCGCTCTTGCCCATCTTCGCGCCGCTCGCCATCGTGAGCAGCCCGTTGTGCATCCAGTAGCGCGCGTAGAGCTCGCCGCCGTGCGCGCACTCGGACTGCGCGATCTCGTTCTCGTGATGCGGGAAGACGAGATCGAGCCCGCCGCCGTGGATGTCGACCTGCGTGCCGAGCGTCGCCTGCGCCATCGCCGAGCACTCGATGTGCCAGCCGGGCCGGCCAGGACCCCACGGGCTCTCCCACGAGGGCTCGCCGGGCTTGGCCGCCTTCCAGAGCGCGAAGTCGACCGGCGTCTTCTTGCCGGGCACCGCCTCGTCGGGCTGGCGCATGTCCTCGACCTTCTGGCGGCTGAGCTTGCCGTACTCGGGGAAGCTCGCGACGTCGAACCAGACCGAGCCCTCGTTCTCGTAGGCGTGACCGCGCTCGACGAGGGTCCCGATCATCTCGAGGATCGTGTCCATCGACGTCGACACGCGCGGCTCGCTCGTCGGCTTGGCCAACCCGAGCGCGCGGAAGTCTTCCTGCGTCGACTGGATGTAGCGCTCGGCGAGCTCGTTCCACGCCTCGCCGTTCTCGGCGGCGCGGCGGATGATCTTGTCGTCGACGTCGGTGTAGTTCCGGACGAAGTCGACGTCCCAGCCCCGGTGCCGCAGGTAGCGAGCGACCATGTCGGAGGTCACCATCGCGCGCGCGTGCCCGACGTGGCAGTGGTCGTAGACCGTCATGCCGCAGAAGTAGAGCTTCACCTTGCCGGGCTCGGCGGGCGTGAAGGCCTCCACTTCTCTCGAGAGCGTGTTGTAGAGCCGGAACGGGGCGGGCATGCGGTGGGGAATGCGTCGAGCGCCGGGCTCAGTCAAGCCCTTCGAGCTGGCGCTTGGCGGAGACGAGGCCCTCCTCGAGCATCCCGAGCATCCGAGCCCGCACGGCCTGCGTCTCCTGGCCGGCCGCGGGCTCGAAATCGAGGGTCCAGCTCACCGTCGCGTGCTCGCCCCGCGCGGCCACCGCGATCCGCCCCGTCCACCGCTTCGCGTTGACGGAGTCCGAGCCCGTGTAGACGTACCCGTTGGGCAGCTCCTCGGTGAGCTCCTCGACGAGCTCCTGCCCGTCGCCGAGCCACAGCGTGCGCGTCGCGCCGACCCCCTCGCCCTCCGCGTCACAGCTCGCGACCTGAGGGTGGAAGTCGCCGAAGAGGTCGAAGGCCCCGACGAGCAGGAGCACCGCCTCGATGGGGGCGTCGATCTGCAGGCTGTATTCGATGTGCTCCATGGTCATCCGTCGATCAGCAGGGACACGTTGAGCGCGGCCGCGAGGCCCATCGCCCGGAAGAAGCGGGCGAGCTCGGCGAGCTGGTGGTCCTCGTGCTCGACGTCGTACCGCAGCGCGTGCCCGCCGAGGCGCGCGGTGTCCTGCGAGAGCTGCGCGAGCCCCTCCGCGCCGATGTGGTGCGGGACCACGCCCATGAACAACGAGCACATCATCGAGTGCGCGGGCGCGAGGTGCCCGAGCCCGAACAGCATGTGCCAGATCTGATCGCTCGAGAGCGTGAAGCCGTCGCCCCAGCGGCGCGGGGTGGCCTCGTGCGCCTCGAAGAACGTGTCGCCCTGCGCGCGCAGGTGGCGCGTGAAGCTCCCGTCCCAGCCGAAGTCCGCGAACGCGCTCGTGAGCAGCGTCCCGGCGGCGGAGTCGAGATCGACGGGGAGCTGATCGAGGAGCCACGCCTCGCTCGAGCTCCGCACGGGATAGGAGACGTAGCCGACGCAGCCGAACGCCTGGGGGCGGCACCTCGCCTCGCAGCCCTCGCAGGCGGCGGCGTGCTCGTCGAGCGCCGCCGCGCGCTGGAAGAGCGACTGCACGCTGACCGTCTCGCGCTGCGGCCCGTCGGGGCGGAGCACCATCGTCTCGAACGTCAGCTCCGCGAGCGGCCGCGTGTCGCCGCCAGCGCGCATCATGTCGCGGACGTACTCGGCCCGGCTCCGCGCCTTGAGCAGGTCCACGATCCCCTGGACCCCGAGCGCCTCCTTCGGGGAGCACTCCAGGTCCACGACGTAGTCGACGCCCATGTGCACATGGTCGCACGGATGACCTTCGTCGTCGGTCCCGAACCGTGTAGGCTCCGTCGCCATGGCCACGGAGCGATGGCTGACGCTGCCCCAGCGCGCGGGCCTTCAGACCGACGATCTCGTCCTGCTCGTCCAGGAGCTGGACAAGGATTACCAGCGCGCTTGGGACACCTGTCAGCAGCCGCGCTTCCTGATCGAGATGGGCGCGGCCGCGGGGATCCCCGTGGACACCCTGCTCCTCGCCGCGGCCAAGTGCGTGGCCGACGCGTGGAACGACTGGAGCGGCGGCGCGACCGACGCGCGGCCGATCCAGATCGTCAACGCGGTCACCCTGTGGGCTCAGCGCGGCTCCGGCTTCGAAGAGATCTGGGGCACCTGGGAGCTCGCCGAGCACGTCCGGCGCGAGGTGCGCCAGTGGTACGAGACCCAGCAGGGCGCCGTGCTCGCGACCGCGATCGTCAACGCCGTCGACGCCGTGCACGCGCTCGCGACCGTCGCGCGCGACCTCGCCGAGCCCGAAGAGGGCCACGGCCAGGCCGACGTCGAGCGCTACCGCCGCAAGAACGCCGACCCCACGAACGCCGCGCTCGTGCACGCGATCGCCAAGCCCGTCGAGCTCGCGACCAAGGCGGGCTCCTGGTACCACTCGCACACCGAGCCGAAGGCCTCGCAGGAGGCGCACGACGGCTACGCGTACCAAATCCTCGGCTTCACGCTCCGCCAGCAGCTCGACGGCGACGCGGTCGTGCAAGGCCTCCGCGACCGCCTGCGCTAGAAGCTGGCGTCAGACGATCGTGACGTCCGCGGGCGGCGCGCCGTAGGGCGGCGCGGGGCAGGTGCCCTCCGTCACGCAGCGCGGCAGCTGGCGGTGGCGGCGCGGGTCGTCTTCCGGATCGAAGAGGAGCTGCTGCTGGTCGACCCCCGCGTCGGGCAGGCCCGCGTCGGGCAGGCCCGCGTCCGTGCCTGCGTCGGCGTCGGCGATCCAGACCTCGCGGGTGTCCTCTTCTTCGTCGTCCGTGAACGTCGTGTCGTCGCCGCCGCTGGTCCGGTCGTCCGTCGTCTCCGTCTCGCGCTCGTCCGCCGAGCCGCAGCCGACGATCAGCGCCGCGCCCGCGAAGATGGCGGCGCGCGTGAGCTCGCGGCGCGTCACGGGGCGCAGGAGACCGGCGACGGCGCCCGTCGCGACGGCGCCGCAGAAGGGGCACGTCGGCGAGGGCAGGCGGACGTGGCGATCGCAGCTCGGGCAGGGTCCCAGGGTCATGCGCGGAGGATAGTCGCGAGCGACCGGCTGAAGGAGGGGCTTCGTCAGCGTGCGGTGATGAGTCGTGCGGCTTGAGGGGTTCGACGTGAGGGGTGCGGGGCGGATCGGTGAAAGGGTCCGCGCTGCCCACCGCGCGTCGTATGCGGCCCGGTATGTTTACAGCCCCCCGGCCCGCCTGCTGGGGCCCCACGCTCGCCCGAAGCCCCTCCTTCAGTCGGCCAGCTCGGCCCGCCAGTTCGTCTCTTGGATCCGCGCGTTGAGCTCGCGCAGCTTCTTGGCGAGGTCGTCGGACTGCTTCTGCAGCTTCGACACCTTCATCGTCGCGACCCACTTGATCTCGCGGACGCTGTAGCGGTCCGGCTCCTTGCGGCAGCCCGCGAGCGCCGCGGTGAGCAACGAGTGTTGCTGCTGGAGCCGATCGCGCCGCGCGATCGCTTCGGTCAGCGTGCGCCCGTCCGGGAGCTGCGCCGCGAGGTTGGTCCTATGGATCCGCGCGACGAGCTCCTCGAGCTGCTCGAGCACGTCGACCGCCTCGTCGAGGAGCCCGTTCGGGTCTTCGTGCGGCGCCTCGTTCTCTTGCACCACCGCGTTCGCGACGACGCGCTCGCGCAGGGACGCGATCTTCTTCTGGAGGTCGGCGCGCAGGAGCAGCGCCTCGGCGAGCTTCACGGTGGGCCTCCCCTCAGCGGGCGAAGAACGACGCCGTCCAGCGGTAGGACAGGCCGCGCGCGTCGCCGAGCGACGTCAAGTCGCCGTGCACGTTGCGAAGCACGCACTCGGCCGTCTCGAGCCACGCCTCGACCCGCGCCTCGAGCCGACCGAGCCCCGCGTAGGCGTCCGCGCGGGCGCCGAGGGACTGGTTGCCGAGCATCAGGCACTGGCGGAGCGTCGTGGTGTGCGCCTTCAGCGCGTCCGAGACCGACTCGCCCTCGTCGAGCTGAGCCATCGCCGCCGCCGCGATCGGCAGCTCGGCGTCGAGCCCGAGCGCGATCACCCGCTCGTGCGGCTCCGGGAAGAAGCGGCGGTAGAGGTCGTGGTCGCGCGAGCCGCCGGTCTCGGCGAGGACCGTCTCGGCGATCTTGCTCAGCGCGAGATCGAGCGCCGCGTCGGCCACGCGGACGTGCGCGCGCGCCGCGATCGCCAGCCCGCGGAGCTGGCGGCGATCCCGCTCGATGTGCTCCCAGTCGGCGAGCACCCCGTGGATCTCCTGCGCGAGCTTGGCCAGCTCGGGATCGTCGGCCTGCGTGCCGAGGGCGAACGCGGTGAACGCGAGCTCCTCGTAGGACTCCTCCCACTCGGCGCTGGCGCCGGACGTCGTGAGCTCGAGCGCGGCGGTCATCGGTTGTTCCCTCCTCCCATGAGCTGACCGAAGAGCGAGCCGAGCCCGCCCTGGAGGCCACCCTGAACCGTGGGGCTGACGCCCCCTTGCGGCGTCACGCTCGGGCCCGGGCTCGCGCCCCAGCCGCCGCCTCCGCCGCCCATGCCGCCAGGCGCGCCGCCGCCGCCCATCAGGCCGCCGAGCATCCCGCCCATGCCGCCCATGCCGCCCATGCCGCCCATGCCGCCGCCCGCGGGCGCGCCGCCGCCGCCTCCGCCGAAGAGGCTCCCGAGGTCGAGCGAGCCGCCGTTGAAGCGCTCCCAGAGCCAGTCGATGACGAGCGGCGTCACGATCGCGCCGACCGTGCCGGCCACGCGCTGCGGCAGCCCGAAGCGGGACGCGATCACCTGCGCCACGTGCCCGCCGGCGACGCCCTGCACGCCGTCGACGGCCGCGCCCATCAGGCCCTGGCCGCGGACCAGGCTGCTGACCGCGCCGCTGAGGAAGTTCGTCACGTAGTGGCTGTTGCCCACGTCCATCAGGCCCTGCGGGCCGCCCGGGCGCGCGCCCGCCATGCCGCCCGTCTGCGCGGAGTGGAACGACTGCGCCGCGGCGGGGACGGCTGCCCCGAGGAAGCCCTGCGCCTGCTGCGGCGAGAACCCTTGCGACGTCAACCGCGAGAGCGCCGTCTGGCCCTGGCGCGACTGCGTGAAACTGGAGATGAGCTGATCGAACACGATGACCCTCCCGGCTGCGGCGCGCACGATAGCACCCGTTGACGTGCCCCGGACAGAGCGCCACGGTCCCGCGCATGGCGCTTCTCCAGAGCAACGGCATGGCCGTCGGCACGGCCGCCCCGCCCTTCTCCCTGCCCGGCACCGACGGCGAGACCTGGTCGCTGGACACCTTCGCCGACGCGAAGGTCCTCGTCGTCGTGTTCACGTGCAACCACTGCCCGTACGCGAAGGCCGCCGAGGATCGCCTCGTCGAGCTGCAGCGCGACTACGCCGACCGCGGCGTGCGCCTCGTCGCGATCAACCCGAACGACGCCGAGCGCTACCCCGCCGACGGCTTCGACGCGATGACCGCGCGCGCGAAGGAGAAGGGCTTCAACTTCCCCTACCTGTTCGACGAGACGCAGCAGGTCGCGCGCGCCTACGACGCCGCGTGCACCCCCGACGTCTTCGTCTTCGGGCCCGATCGGAGGCTCGTCTACAACGGCCGCATCGACGACAACTGGAAGGACGCCGGCGCCGTCACGCGACGCGACCTGCGGGACGTCGTCGACGCGACCCTCGAGGGTCGCGAGCACGGCCTCGACGTCGTCGCGTCGATGGGGTGCTCGATCAAGTGGAAGCCTTGAGCGCGTGGCGAAGGTCCCGCCGCTGGACATGCCGATCGAGGAGGTCCGCGAGGAGCTCGATCGCATCCGTCACCCGTTCCGCGTCGCGATCCGCCGCTCGAAGAACCCCTTCAACGTCGGCGGCGTGATCCGCACCGCGCACTCCTTCCTCGCCAAGGAGATCATCCTGATCGGGACCGAGCGCTACTACCGCAAGGGCTCGATGGGCATGCAGCGCTTCGAGCACGTCGTGAAGGTCGACTCCGAGGAGGCCTTCGTCGCGATGGCGAAGGAGCGCGGCTGGTTCCTGAGCGTGCTCGAGAAGGACGCCGAGCGGCCCGTCGGCCTGTGGGACGCCCGGCTCCCCGAGGACTGCGTGCTCGTGATCGGCAACGAGGACGAGGGCCCCGGCGACGTCCTGCTCGAGGCCGCCGACGAGGTCGTCGCGATCCCCATGTGGGGCATCAACCACAGCTACCCGATGACCGTCGCCGCGGGCATCGTCATGGCCGAGTGGGCGCGGCGCCGCTACGCCGGCGAGGGCCGCGTCGTGGTCACCAAGAAGGGTTAGCGCCTGAACGGCCCGCCCTCTTCGCGCTGCACCCACTTCCACGAGTCGAGCACGCTCACCCGCTCTTCCACGGAGCCGACCATGTACTGCTCGCAGAGCTTGCAGTCGGCGCAGACGAACAGATCCATCGTCGGCCCGCTCAGGCCGGCGCCGAGGTAGACCACGAAGCGCGTCGTCGCGATCTTGGAGCCGCCGCACTTCGGACACTTTCCGTCCCGCATGCGGCGAGCGTATCAGCGGGCCAGCAGCACCGTCGCGTAGCTCCAGCCCGACTCGCCCGTCGCGAACGACACCCCGGCCATCGTCCAGCACTGGTCGAGCACCATCGACGTCGCCCCGCGGTCGGCCCAGCGACCCATCACGTCGGCGGCGCCCTGGTTGCCCACGCTGAAGAGCGCGCCCGCGTTCATGAAGTGCACCCCCGCGTCGCGGACCTGGCGGAACAGATCGCCGTCCGGGCTCGTGCTGTCGAGCATGTCGATGTCGGCCTGATGGAGCGCGTGGCGCTCGGCCACCGCCTGCAGCCCCTCGGGTCGGGTCACCGCCTCCGAGCAGCCGCGCCCCGGGTGGGCCGCGAGCAGCTCGACCAACGTGTCCGCCCAGGCCTCGCACTCGCCGGTGGCCATGTCGCAGCCCGGCTCGATCGGCGGCGCCATCGGATCGGTCGTCGACCAGCCCGGCCCCCCGTCCGTCCCGGGCGGGGGCGGAGGCGGCGGCGGCGGGTCCATCGTCGAAGTCCCCGCGTCCGAGCCCGAGGGTGGCGGGTCCATCATCATCCCCATCGAGTCGGGGTTGCTGGCGACGCACTGGTCGCCCATCAGCACCGTGCCCGCGCCGCAGCTGACCTCCGGCGGGTTGCAGCCCGCCGCCAACCCGAGGACCGCGACCCACGCCCAACCCGACCGTACGAGTGTCATGCACCCCTGCTTGGCAACCTCGGTGCCAGCGGCTCGGATCGGCCTGCGAGGGGCCTCCGTCGCCCCCTCGCGGAGCGCCGCGCGCGCCGTTGTCGCTCCCCGCTGGACAGGCGCCTCGGATTCACTACAATCCGCGCTCGTTTCTGGTGACCGTAGCTCAGGGGTAGAGCACTGGATTGTGGCTCCGGGAGTCGCGGGTTCAAATCCCGTCGGTCACCCTCCCTCCTTGACAGTCGAACTCGTTCGAGTACTTAGCGTCCCGCGTGCGCTCGTAGCTCAGCTGGATAGAGCATCGGACTTCGAATCCGCAGGTCGGGGGTTCGAATCCCTCCGAGCGCGGCACCTCCGGGTCATTAGCTCAATTGGTAGAGCAGTGGACTCTTAATCCATTGGCTCCAGGTTCGAGTCCTGGATGACCCATCCTCCGAAGCCCCCGAAATCTCGGGGGTTTCGTCGTTCCGTCCCTCGGGCTCCAGGCCGCCGTCTTCGGCCGTGTGTCCCGAGATGTGTCCCGAAAGCGCCTCGCGGGCCGCGTCGAGGCCAGCGTGGACGTAGCGATTGGTCGTCGTGATCTGCTTGTGGCCGAGCAAGTACGCGACGCCGGTCAGGGAGGCGCCGCCGTCGAGCAGTGCGGTCGTGCGCGCGTGTCGGAAGTCGTGCGGGCTGACGTGCCCCGCGAGGTGCTCCGGGATGCGTGCGGCGAGCGCGGCGGTCCGCAGCCGCGCGCGGAAGTTCATCGGCTCACCGAAGATCGAGCCGCGCTCGGGGCACACGGCGTCGAGCGCCTGCCGGGCCGCGACCGTCAGCGGCAGGGTGCGCCCGAAGGCCGCCTTGTCCGCCTCATCGCGAATGACGAGCTCGCTCGCTCCTCGGTGGTAGTCGCCGGGCGCCTCCAGGCGCCAGAGGCTCCCCGCGCGCAGGCCGGTCTCCCAGAGCACACGGAAGAACGCCCGACACGGACGCCGCGGGTCCCCCTTCGACTTCGCGCGGATGGTCTCGGGGAGCGCCTCGATGATCGCCTCGACCTGGCCCGGGGTGAGGTCCACGCGGACCTTCTCGAGCGCGCTCTTGCCCGACTTCGGCGCCGGACGCGGGACCGTGGGCGCCTTGTCGAGGTACCCGATGTCCGGCCGGGCGGCCCAGTTCAGGAGCGATTGGAGGGCGGAGCACTCCTTGCCCACCGTCGACCCTTTCACGGACTGCAACCGCTTCGAGACGTACGCGGCGAGGCGCTGCGGGCTCGCGAGGTCCGAGGCGTCGCGAAAGAACGGCTCGAAGTGCGTCACGACGTAGAGCTCCCACGTCGCGAGCGTGGCCGGCCGCTTCTCCGACTCCATGGCAGCGAGCCACTCGGAGCAGAACCGGATGGTGTCGATCTTCGAGAGCGCTGCGAGCGAGACCGGCTCGAGCCGGTTGCTCACGACCCGTTCGACGATCTTCGCCGCGCGCCTCTGAGCCTCTGCTCGATCGCGCGTGCCCGTCGAGCGGTTGATTCGGGTGCCCGCGTGGCGGAACCGGACGAGCCACATGCCGGTGCGTCCGTCTCGACGGAGGCTCCAGCCTTCCGTGCCTCTAGCCATGCGTCGATGTCCCTTCGGTCGTAGAAGACGCGCGCTCCGATCTCGACGCGCCTGAGCCGTGGCGCCACGCGCCGGTTGAACGTGCGAAGTGAAACACGAAGGTAGGTCGCGGTCTCATCGCGGGTCAGAAGAGGAGACTCCAACGCGCCTGCTCGCTGCGCGTCAACCATCGGTGCGATTCTCCAGGCCCGTCGCGCCGGGAACGGACATGCACGCCGAAGCGATTCCCGAGGCGTCGCGCTTCCGCTCCGTGACGCCGAAAGAGCGCCTCAACGGGCTCCAGACGAGCGAGCCATCGAGCGTGGAGACGCGGCTCCGTGTGTTGCGGGAAGATGTTGTGGAGGACCATGACGAACCGGTCGAGTACGCCGAACGCGGACGCGCCTCGGCGCGGCTTTGTTCAACCGTAGCGGGTCGCGTGGGCACGGCTCGCGCACGGCGCGGTGACGGGCAGAGGTTGCCCGCACGCGCGGAGCTGGTGCGCGGCACTTGCTCAGGGACGCGCAGCAGCTCGGCGGGCTCACTGTCGGCCGCGTGCCGCTGACGGGTGCGTCGGTTCGCTCGGCGATCTTCCGCAACGGCGGCGCTCATGACGTGGCCTTCGCCAATGCGCCGCGAGCCTCGTCGAGTAGGTCGCGCACCGCGCGGGCGTCTCGTACCGCCCGGGACCCCGACCCGAGCTTCTGGGCGAGTCGGTTCGCGTGCCGGCGCGCGACCTTCAGGTGTGCGCTCACGCGCACGCGAAGCCGGTCCCGATCGAGGCGTGTGCGAGACCGCTCGGCCGCTTCGAGCAGCGGACGGAGGGCGCCTTGCACGGCCGCGAGCTCAGGCGTGCGCTCCGCGCTCGCGAGGAGCGGACCGCTCTGGCGGTACTGCCCCGTGCGCGTCTCGCGGGTCCCCGTCGTAAGCGGCGCGAGGGCCTCGGCGAGCCGATCCCAGGCCACGTCGCTCGAGGTCTCGGTGTTGGCGGCCCTCTCCTCGTCCCGAGCTGCGCGGCGCAGCTTCCGCCCCATCTCCTCTTCTTCGCGCCGGCTCTTCTCGCGCATCTCGGCGACGCGCTCGGGCCGCTCGCCGAGCGCCTCGGCCTCCTCGATCACGTCGACCGGGAAGCGCGCGCGGTCGGCCGCGGTGATCGCGGCACGGGCCCGACAGGTCTCGGCAGACTCGGGTGCGGGTGCTCCACCGGCGTGCTCGTGATCGACCAGCGCCCGGGCCTGCGGCTCCGCCTGCCGGCGCGCCTCGACCGCGTCGTAGCCGAAGAGCTCCTTGGCCATTCGCTCGGCGGCGTAGCGGCCGGCGTTGTTGAGCTGGCGCTGCCACGCGCCGTGCTCGCGCGACCAGCGGAAGCCCGCGGACTTCATCTTCGCGGTGACCTCTTTGCTCGGGCGCTCCGCGAACGTGAAGCGGACGCGATTGTCCTCCGGGTGCTCGGAGATCGTGAAGCCATCTCCCTCGATCGCCGGCGCCGCGTCGCGCTCGCCGGCGGCCTTCAGCTCCTCGATCCGCGCGCGGACCCGGCGGATATTTGCGCCGACGTTCGTGACGTCCATCGGCGCCTTCATCCACGGCGCGAGCTCCATCGTCCGCTTCGCGCGCGACAGGACCTTCGCGGTCACGCCCGGGAGCTTCGCGACCGCGTCCCAGCCTCCCTTGCGGAAGGCCGCGTTGACCGCCTTGCTCAGGGCGCGGGACGCCTCGAGCTCGGTGAGGCGCGCTTCGAGGGCCTCGATCGCCTCGGGGTCGTCGCTCGAGATCGCGCGCCCGGCCCGCTTCGCGGCCGACTTCGCCGACTCGGCCGCGCGCGAGGTCTCGAGGGCCTGCCGCGTCTTCTGGTCTGAGCGCTCGAGCGCCTTGCGGTGGCGCCGCTCCGAGTGGTGCCCGACGAGGATCGGCTGCCCCGGCGGGATGTGCTCGAGCTCAGCGCGCGCGGTCGTGTGCTGCGCATCGGCCTTGCGCTCGAGCCGCTCGGCACGGCGCTCCGCTCGCTCACGTCGCTGACGCTGGTGCTCGGTCTCCCGTCGCACACCGGCACCGCTCGGCGCAGGCGTCGGCGCGGCCGGCGACGGCGGGCGAGACTCCTTCGCCGCGCTCGGCGGCGACTCACTCTCCGCTGGGGTCGAGATCCGCGTCGGGTCGACCCGGTGGTGACGCGCTCCCTTCTGGAGCTGCGCGTACTTGGTCGGGCGGCCCGTCGCGTCGATGTCGGTGGGGATCGTCAGCTTGGCGGCGCTCTTCTTGATCGTCCCGTCGACCACGACCGCGCCCCGGTGCGAGAGGACCCGCGCGACCTTCATCACGTGGGGCGTCCAGGCCGTGTCGGGGAAGCGGAGCGTCCGGATCCGTCGTGAAACAAGCCCTTCGAGGAGCTCCTCGAAGGCCGCGCCCGCGCTGGTCGACGGCTTGCTCGGTGCCGACTCGACCACCGCGCGCACGCGGGCAACGGCGCCCAGCACCTCCTCGTCGACGACCACCGTTCGGCCACGCGCGAACTCCACGCGCCAGTCCCAACAGCCGTTGCCCTCGCGTCGGCCGAGGACGCCGACCTCCTTGGGCCAGGCGCGGTTGTCGGCCTTGACCGAGCCGCGCACCCGCAGGCCGTGCGCGCGCAGGATCGGGGTCGCCTTCACGCGCACCCGGACTCCCTCGGCGAACCACCGCGGGACCTGCACCCCGACGTACTCGAGCGGGGCCGCGGCCGAGGGCCCGCCGGCCGTCACGACGCGCGAGAGGCGCCGGCCGACCTTCTTGGAGCTCGCCGCCGCGAAAACCTGACCGGTCTCGTTCTCGACGAAGTGGAGGATGGAGCCGTTGTCGTCGCGCGCCGTCCGCGGGACCCAGAACACTCGGGTGTAGCGACGGCCCGGGCGCAGGTAGATCCGGACGTCGGCGGCGGCGGGCTTGGTCGGGTCGGCCTCGACCGCTGCGAGCGCGTCCGCGATCACCGCCGCTTCGAAGGCGGTCGGCGCCTCCGCGCGAGCGCTCGGCTCCGGGTCGCCCGGCACCCGCATCCCGTGCGCGCGCAGCGTCGACTCGAGCAGATCAAGCACCGCGCGGGCGCGTTCGGCTCGCTTCGTGGTCACGAGCGCCCTCCTTCCGCCTGCTCGCGCAGCCGCGCGAGCAGCGGCGCGAGGGAGTCCGCGAACGCCTCGCGCTCGCGCGGGGGACGGCGCTCGATCTCCCGAGCGACCGCGGTCACCGCGCGCGCGAGCTCGCCCTCGCGCCGCGCGAAGTCCGCCGGCTTCGAAGCGAGCAGGTCCGTGACGATCCCCTCGACGCCGCGGGCAACGTCACGCGGGGGGACGGCGGCGAGGCGCCGCCCGGCTGAGGCCTCGAGCTGCTCGAGCGTGATCGCGTTGCCGTCACCGAAGTTCAGGGGGGAGGCGATCGTCCTCGGGAGCGCTGGCGCGACGCCGCTCGACTTGCCGCGGCCGCCCATCAGGTGCCCTCCATGCGGAGCTGCCCCGCGCGCTCAGCGCCGGCGGCCAGCCCACGCGCGTGCATCGCGTCGATCCGCGGCGTGCCGAAGTAGCGGACCGCCGCGAGCTCCTCGAGCGCTGCGGGCAGCGTCCCCTTGCCGTAGACGAGGACGCAGTGGGGCTCGAGACGCCGGACCATCTCCGCGTAGCCGTCCGCGAACCACCGCCGGCTGGTCTCGTCGTCGCTCGCCCCGACCGTGGAGACGGCGACCGTGACGTGGCTAGGCACGCCGAGGAAGCAGAAGCTCCAGCTGTCCGGCCCCGCCCAGCTCAGCGCCGGGGCCACAGGGAGTCCCCAGCTTTCCCATAGGGCGCAAAGCCACCGGGCGCGGTAGACGTTCCAGAGGTTCGCGGCGCGCGGCCAGTCTCGGTAGACGCTGAAGTCCGGACCGCACAGGACTCGCGCCGCCGACAGCCGCGCGCGGTAACGCACCGGCGTGTTCCAGACCCGCTCGAAGCGGTAGTCCTCCGTGAAGAAGTGGACTCCGTCGATCGCGCGCGCCCGGACGGTCTCCGTCCAGCAGGAGAGCTCGCGGGGCACCGCGCGCGTCCCCGTGAGCTGCGGGATGCCCCAGAGCGGCTCGCGGGCGCAGTCGAGCGCCTCGACCTTGAGTGCGTCGTAGCCGCCGGGCCGCGCCGGCTCCCGCGATGTCTCCGCCGCGGCGTCGCGCCCCCGGAGCACGTCGACGAGCTGCAGCTCCGTGGCGGACGCGCGCCTGCTTGGCGCTTGGTCGGTCTTTCGCGCGGGCGTGCTCATCGGGACAGCTCCTCGAGCGCGCACAGGCGCTCCTCCTCGGCCGCCACGATCAGCCGACCGACGACCTCGGCGACGGCGGGCACGACCGCGTTGCCGAGCGCCTTCAGGCGTTGGGCGCGCTCGGCCGCGTCCAACCGTCGGGCAGCCCCATCAGCCACTCCACGAAGCGCGGGTTGAGCTGCGGCCGGGACGCGGATCCATCCGTCGATGTCGTCGCTCCCGGGCGGCCAGAGCGGCAGGCGGCGTCCGTCAACGACACGCCAGGGTGCGCCTTCGTCTCCGGATTGCCGATTCGCGATCCGCTCGACTTCGCGTCGCCAGCGGTCGGGGTCGGCCAGGACGTCGCCGACGCGCTTGGCCACCTCGGCCTCGGCGTCGATGTGACGCGCGTTCGCGCCCACGTGTCGAGGCTCGGCGTCCCGCGGGTCGGCCGCGCGTGCGGCACCGTGCCCTCGTTCTGCGAGCTCCCGTACGGGGTCGCCGAGGGCGTCGGGTACTCGCCACGCGACCAGGAGGACCCGGTCGCGGCGGTGAGGGGCGCCGACGGCCGCCGCCGGTACGCAGTCCCACGCCGCATCGAACCCGCCCTCGGCCAGCGCTCCGAGTACCTCGCCCATCCCTCGAGCAAGCAGCGCTGCGACGTTCTCCACGACGAGGTAGCGGCATCCCACCAGCCGAGCGACGCGGAGGAGCTCGGTCCAGAGGCCCGAGCGCGCCCCCGCGAGGCCGGCGCCTGTCCCCGCGAGGCTGACGTCCTGGCACGGGAAGCCGCCGCACACGACGTCGACCTGCTCGGCGCCCGCGTCGACGTCTCGGACATCCTCCCACCTCCTCGCCGCGGGCCAGTGCCGCGCGAGCACCGCGCGTGCGAACGGATCACTCTCCGCCTGCCACTTCACGGGCCCGAGCCCCGCGAGCTCGAGCCCGCGCTCGAGCCCGCCGATGCCTGAGAACAGGCTCCCGATCGTCAGCATCATCAGCACGGCCAGGTCCCCGGCGCCGTCTCGGCCTCGACGGGGAGCGCGGGCGCCGCCCGGCCCGCGTGTGCGAGGAGGCGCTCGCGCGCGATGTGCAGCGTCGCGACCAGCTCCCAGGACGGATTCGTGAGGTCGATCGGCCCCGGGTCGTACCAGTAGCCCTCGTCGTACCCGCCGGGCGGCCCGAGCGCGGGGACGAAGAGCGAGTGCAGGAGGATGGCGATCGTCTGACGGATCGCCGCGAGCTCGTCGGGCAGCTCGGTCCACCAGCCGGGCGCCCAGACCATCGGCACGGCCCCGGTCTGCGCGTAGGCGCAGAGGTTCGCGACGTTGACGGCGAGGGTCGAGCTCACGAGCTCGATGAGCCGCTCCTCCCGCAGCTCGCGCGTCTCGATGCCACCGCCCACGAGGGGCGGCGCCTCGAAGGCCTTCTCCCCGAGCAGGTCGAAGGTGCGCAGCTCGATCGCGTCCGAGAGCAGCAGCGCCGCGAAGGCGCCGACCATCGGCGGCTCGGCCTCGGCGAAGCTCTCGCGGACGAAGCGCTCGAGGGCGCCCTGGTCCTCCTCGCTCGACTCCTGGGCTCCTCGTTCGATCCCCTGGCTCATGCGGTCTCCTTCGCCGCCGCGGGCGGCACGGCGCCCACGCTCGAAGCGAGGGCGAGGGTCAGAGCGGCGCCGAGCGTGGAGACGCCCGCCTCCGCGTCGTCGGTGCTCGGCGCGAGCAGGTGAGCGAAGCCGAGCCGAGCGGCCTCCTGCTCGCGCGCGTCGAGGCGCCACGGCGCGAGGAGCTCGCCAGTCAGCGCGAGCTGGCCCGCGCAGGCGATCTCACCCGGGACCGGCAGCCCGAGCGCGGCCGAGGCGATGGCGAGCCCGAGCGGCAGGTCGAGCCCTCGATCGCTCACCCGCCCGGTCGGCGCGTGCACGTCGACGAAGACGTCGCCACCCACGTCGACCCCGCCGTGCCGCTCGAGCACCGCGAGGACGAGCGCGAGCCGCTGCGGGTCGATGCCCGAGGCGATCCGTCGCGGCGTCCCCTCGCTCGGCTCGCCGACGAGCGCCTGGACCTCGACCGCGACCGGGCGGTCTTCGTCGCACAAGAGCGCCCAGACCGCGCCCGCCGGCCGGACGCCGGCCCGTCGGCGGACGAGCGGCCCGCTCGGGTCGGTGACGTCGACGAGGCCGTCCGGACCCATGCGGAAGAGGCCGACCTCGCCCACCGAGCCGAAGCGGTTCTTGGCGGCGCGCAGGACCCGGAGGTCCGCCGCGAGCTCGCGCTCGAACCAGAGCAGCGTGTCGACCACGTGCGCGGCCGCGTTCGGGCCCGCGAGGCGGCCGTCCTTGGTCGCCTGCCCGACGAGCCAGAGGCCGACGTCGGCGGCCTTCGCCGCCTGCGTAGCGAGCCCGCATGTGCTCGTGGTCGAGCTTGAGCTGGCGCTGCTGCTCACGGTCCGTCTTGGTCTCGGCCTGCGCGAACAGCTCCATCTGCGCGACGATGTTGGTCTGCTTCTCGATCGCCCGCTTCTGGCGGCGAAGCAGCGCGCGAAGCTCGTCGGCCTCGCGGCGCGCGCGTTGCGACAGCCCGTTCCTTGCGGCGACCGCGCGGGCGTCGGCCTCGTCCTCGAGCGCGGGCCAGAGCTCCGCATAGAGCGCGGCGGCGCGCGCTGTGATCTTGGCGGCCAGCGTGGCGCCCGGCGCCGACGCCCCGAGCGCGAGGAGGCGCTCCGTCGACTCGATGGCGCGCTGCGCGGTGGCGGGGTCCTTGTATGGCTCGACGGGCTCGTCGCCGCCCGACCAGGGCGCGGGGATCGCGATGATCTCGTCGTGGAGACGGGCGGCGCCAGGGCCGAACAGGCTGAGCCGCGCGTAGGCCAGGACGCGGATCACGGTGTCGTCGGGTGCGACCACGGCGGAGACGCGGCTCAAGTCGTGCGCACTGAAGCCCTGGGCGAGGAAGCGGTCGAGGACCCGCCGGAGGACGGGGTGCGCGAGGTGGAGCTGCTCCGTCTCCGAGGTCATCCGGGCGAGCGGCTCGAACGTCACGGGTCGCGGCGCATGCTGTCGCCACTCCCAGAAGCGCTCGTCACGCCGTCGGGGTGGTCGAAGGCTGTCGAGGGTCCGGTCCCAGGACCGGTCGAGAGAGGGGAGCAAGAACGTGCGGTGTCCCTCGCGGGTCCGCTCGCCTTCGATGAGCCCGTCGGCGCCCGCCATCCGCAGGCCGACCTCGACCACGCCCCGCAGCGACTCGGGGTGCACCTGGAGCGCGCGCGCCGACGCTTCCAGTCGGCGCGCGGCCATTGCGCGGTCGGCCTCGAGCTTCGCCAGCTCCTTGCGCTGCGACTCGAGCTCTCGGTCGACGACGGTAGGGTCCACGTCCTGCCCGATGAGATCGAGCTGTTCCGCGGTCGCGTCGTCGATGCCGGCGTCGAGCGTCTTCTCGATGCCGCGGAGGAGCACGGCCCCGAGCGAGCCGAGCTCCTGCTGCACGATCTCGACCTTACGCACCAGGGTCTCGAGGACGCGGTCCTCTCGTCGCTGGGGGAAGATGAGGTAGTGGCAACGCACCTCGGCCGCCTCTTGAAGCGTCCGATCGATGCGCCCGTTGCGCTGCTCCAGCCGCGCCGGATTCCAGGGCAGGTCGAAGTGGAAGAGGTCGGCGCAGTACGCCTGGAGGTTGATGCCTTCGCGCGCGGCGTCGGTCGCAATGAGGATGCGCACCGGGTGCTCGTCCGGCGGCGCGTTGAACGCCCGCTGTACCTCGTCGCGGCGGTCGTCGCCCATCCCGCCGTGGAAGACGAGGATCCGCTCGTCGCCCCTATCCGTACCCGCGACCGCCTGTCCGATGAGATCGACGAGGTAGCGCTTCGTGTCGCCCCACTCCGTGAAGATGATCACTCGCCGGTCAGTCCACCTGCCTTCGAGACTGCTCGGATTCCCGATGGCCGGACACTGATGATCGCGCATCCACGCGAGCAGGGCGCGCACCTTGGCGTCGGGCCGGCGCCGCGCTTTCTCTGCGAGAGCCCGAAGCTCGGATAGCAGGCCTCGCGCCTCGTCGGTTGGGCTCGGAAGGCTCCTGCTGTCCTTCGAAAGCTCGGCGGCAGCCTCGGCCTCCGCCTCATCGTCGTCGAGCCCGTGCACATCCGGGTCGGCGTCGACGTCGAGCTCCTGCTGCCCGACACCCGAGCGCACGACCGGCCCGCCGCGCTCGAGCACGGCCTGCGCGTGCCCCTCGAGCGTGCGCGCGAACGCCTCCGGGCTCGACAGCAGGCGCTGCTGGAGCCGGATGAAGCTGAGACGCCCGCGCCCCTGCTTCGGCGGGGCGCAGAGCGCGGTGTACCGAGCGAGCTTCTCCGCGAGCTGAAGCTCGACCGGCTCGGCCTCGCCGAGGTCGTAGGTCGCTCCGGCCTCTTCCTTGTGCGTCTCGGCGTCGTAGCGCCTCTCCGACGCGGTCCATACGCTTCCGTCGTGCTGGAGACCGAGCTGGACGAGGAGGCGGCGAGGGAAGCGCTCGACGCCGAGCTGCCGCAGGTCGCGCTTGAGGCGCCGAACCATGACGGGCGCCAGCTCCTCCGGCCCCTCGATCGGCACGCCGCGGGTGAAGCGCACCGGGTCGAGGATCTCGAGCAGCGCGCTGAACGAGTTGGAGTGCCCGTTGTGCGGCGTCGCACTGAGGAAGAGGCGGTTGTCGAAGCGCGCCGACAGGCCACGGATGGTATCGGTCGTGTCGCTGTCGACGGCGTACTTGCTCCGGCTCGCCGGTGCCGCGACGTGCGCTTCGTCGAGGATGAGCAGGCTCTTGCGAGCGCGTGGTCCCAGGTGGGCGATCAGCGGCTCGCGGTACTCCGGTCGACGCAGGAGCTGGTGGCTGATGATGAAGCGGTTGTGCGTCCCCCAGGGGTTGATTCCAAAGCCGCGCTCCTGCCGCCGCGCCGCCACGAACTTGGCGGTCATGACCTCGAAGCGAAGCCCGAAGCGCCGCTGCATCTCGTCGCGCCACTGGAGGCAGATGGCCGCCGGGCACGCGACGAGGACGTACTCGGCCTGCTGTCGGAGTATCAGCTCTTGCAGCACGAGCCCGGCCTCGATGGTCTTGCCGAGGCCCACATCGTCCGCGATGAAGAGGTTCGCGCGGGGGAGCTCGAGCGCCTTCATGAGCGGCGTGAGCTGGTGGGCCATGAGCTTGATGCTGGCGCGGAACGGAGCCTGAAAGCGCGTCGCATCGGCGGCGCTGACGGCGCTCCACTTGAGCGCGTGAAGGAACGCACCGAAGTGGCCGGGTGGGTCGAGGCGGCCGCGCGGGTCGAGTCCCTCTGCGGCAGGGTCGATCACCCTCGCTCCGACCTCGAGATCCCAGAGGAGCTCCAGCTCCTCGCCGGGCGCATCGTCGTCCAAGCACACGAGGCAGACACGCGCCGAGTCGTGCTCGCCGCCAGGATGCACCGACTCGACGAGCCATTGCCGGTGCCGCGCCTGGACCACCTGGCCAGGCTGCGGAAG
Source organism: Sandaracinaceae bacterium (assembly GCA_020633195.1). Lineage (GTDB taxonomy): Bacteria > Myxococcota_A > Polyangia > Polyangiales > Sandaracinaceae > JACKEC01. The sequence goes on from JACKEC010000035.1 coordinate 85,566, forward strand.
CTGGTCGAGGTGATGCTCCGGCGGCGGTGGTACTGACCTCCCGGAGTCCATCCCCGCGGCTTCCAGCACGCGA
>JACKEC010000036.1 GCA_020633195.1 Sandaracinaceae bacterium
GCGGTGAGGGCGAGAGTGACAAGAAGACTGACGATGGTGAGATGTCTGATCATCGAGCGGCTCCTGAGCACTATCGGTGCCAACCGAGCCTGTGGTCGAGTCCTCGCGCAGGTGGTGCCAGAGCTTGCCAGCGAGCCGACGCCCGTCAGCGAGCTCGGGCGGGAGTGCCCGCGACGCGTTCGAGCGCGGCGACCGCCGCGAGGCCGGCGAACAGCCGGCGCGTGGCCGACGCCAGGGCCTCCTTCGTGAGCTCGGCGCGGCGCTGGGCCGCGATGTCGGTGGCTCGTCGTGCTTCTTCGAGGTGAGTCATGCGCTCGTCTTCAGCACTCGCGATGCCAACCCCGACCGCGGCGCGGGGAGGGCGGCTGCGCGCCGGAGGTGCAGGCGGACGCCTGCGGGACCGCAGCGTGGAGCTGGCGGCCCCTCAGAGGTCGGACTCGCGTGGCGCCTCGGGGCCGCGGTGGGGTGGCGCCGAGGGGACCTGGACGCAGCGGCCTCTCCAGGGCCGGCTGCACACGTACTCCGGGCAGGTGGGCACGTTCGCGCCACACGAGTTGCAGCAGAGCAACCCTTCCTGACACTGGGAGTCCGCCTGACAGCGACGGCCGATCGCGCGTCGCGGTGGCGCCTCCTCCGCCGCGGGCGGCTCCGGCTCGGCCGGAGCCTCGATGGTCTCCGCCTCGACGACCGCCGCCTCCTCGACCTCGATGGGCTCCTCGACCTCGACCGGCGACAGCTCCGCGGGCTCGACCACGGGCCTGACGACCGGCTCGGGCTCGTCGGCGCAGCTCCCGAGGAGCGCGACCATCCCGACCACGAGCGCCCCGCACGCCCTCGACGTCATCGACATGTGCACGGAGACGTACGGGACGCCGAGATGGCCTGTCGAGGCTTTCGATGGCCTGCGGGCCCCGCTTACTTCGGGTTACTCGTCGCGCCGCGGGCCGTCGGGGCGGGGCTCCGCGGCCTACGCTCCCGCCCGATGCGAAGGACCTCGTGCTGGGTGATCTCCGCGCTCGCGTGCGTCTCGTTGGGCGGCGTCGGGACGGCGTCGGCGTGGCGCAGCTCGCTCTACCCGAGCGACTGGGCCCCCGGCTTCGCGGACGCGGCGGGGCGTCGCCTCGGGGACTTCTCGTACGCGGGCTACCACGCGGGCGTCGATCCGTTGCCCGACGCGCCCGGGGGACCGGTCGTGGACGTGACGGCGCCCCCTTACGGGGCCGACCCCACGGGCGTCGCGGACGCGACCGCGGCGATCCAGGCCGCGCTCGACGACGTGGGCGCGATGGGCGGCGGGGTGGTGCACCTCCCCGCCGGGACCTATCGCGTCGCGCCGCCCGCGGGCGCCGGTCACGCCCTCTTGATGCAGCACGACGGCGTGGTGCTGCGGGGCGACGGACCGACACGGACGTTCCTCTTCAACGACTCGACCGACATGCGCGACCGCCGGATCGTGCTGATCGCGCCCCGCGCCGAGTACTTCTCGTGGTGGTGGGGACCGCGGGACGCGCACCCGCTCGCGGAGGACGCCGCGCGCGGGGCCACGAGCGTGCGGGTCGCCGACGCGTCCGATCTCGTCCCGGGCGAGCTCGTCCTGATCGGGGCCGACGCCACCGCGGGCTTCATCGCCGAGCGCGGGATGACCGGCACCTGGAGCCCGGAGGACACGAGCGGCCCGATCTTCTACCGGCGCGTGGTGAGCGCCGACCCCTCGACCGGCCTCGTCGAGCTCGACGCGCCGCTTCGCCACGCGCTCCTCACGCGGGACGCGGCGCGGCTCTTCCGCCCCGCGCTCGAGCCGGTCCGCGAGGTCGGCGTCGAGCACCTCGCGATCGGCAACCGGGAGAGCACCGCCTCGGGCACGGGAGACAGCGACTACGAGCGCCCCGGCACCGCCGCGTACGACATGCACGCCTCGTTCGCGATCTACCTCGACCACGTCGTCGACGGCTGGGTGCGGGACGTCGCCACCTACCGGCCGCCCGTGAACACGCGCGACGTGCACGTGCTCTCGAACGCCGTGCGCGTGGACTTCAGCCTGCGCGTGACGCTCGCCGACCTCGACCTCGCCAACCCGCAGTACCAGGGGGCCGGCGGCAACGGCTACCTCGTGACGCTCACCGCGAACGACACGCTCGTCTCCGGAGGACGAATGCGCGGCGGGCGACACAACGTCTCGCTGTCGTTCATGCACTCGAGCGGCAACGTGGTCTGGCGCACCCGCACGGCGGCGAGCCGCTTGCCGGTGGACTTCCATCAGCGCCTCGCCTTCGAGAACCTGCTCGACTCGATGAGCGTCGACGACGACTCGATCGAGCTCGCCTTCCGCGACTGCTGCAACCACGGGCACGGCACCACCGAGTCGGTCGTCTGGAACCTCGAGGGGGTGCGCTACCCCCTCGACCAGTTCTTCGAGCGCTTCGTCGTCGACACCCAGCAGCTCGGGCACGGCTACGTCGTCGGGACCCGCGGCGCGGCGACGGCGGTCCGCGCCCGGACGGGCGACGGCACGAGCCCGGCCGATCTCGTCGAGGGCCGAGGGGAGGGCGCCACCCTCGAGCCCGCGTCGCTCTACGCCGATCAGCTCGCGCGGCGGCTCGGCGTGGCCCCGCCGGACCCGCCCGAGCTCGACGCCGGGGCGCCGCCCGGGCTCGACGCGGGGACGCCGGCCCCGTCGGACGGGGGCGTCGACGGCGGCGCGACGGGCATGTCGGACGCGGGCGGGGTCCCCTCGGACGGCGGCGCGACGCCCGAGGCGCCTCCTTCGACGGGCTGCTCGATGGGCGGACGGTCCCGCGATCCGATCGTTCCAGGCCTCGCGCTGCTCGCGCTCTTCGCCTGGCGGCGGCGCGCGAAGTCCCCAGCGCCCGCCTGAAATCATTGGGTTTTCGCCTCCCGCTCGGCTGGAACAGGGAGCGCTCCAGGCTCCCCGGCGGGCCCGAGGTGCCTCCGAGGCCACGACATGGCCGGCTGGCACGGGCCTTGGAATGTCCCCGCGCAGATGCCATCGGCGCGAAATTTCCTCGTGATCCCGCTGCTCGCGGCGCTCTGCGCGCTCCTCGCGGGCTGTCCCGGCCGAATCCACGACCCGGCGGCGTTTCGGGCCGAGGCCGCGGACCGCTGCCCGAGCGACTTCGACGTGGAGCGCGACCTGTTCGCGCGGACCTGCGGGACGCTCGGGTGCCACACCGGCGGGCCCACCATCGCGGCGGCGGGGCTCGACCTGTCCACGGCGGGGATCGGGGAGCGGATCATGGCCCACACCAGCACCGAGTGTGGGGACCGCCCGCTCGTGACCCCCGGCGACATGGCCGGCTCGCTCATCATGCAGAAGGTCGGCGAGTCGCCGCCCTGCGGGGACCAGATGCCGGCGGGGATGCCTCCCCTCGACGCGACCGAGCTCGCGTGCCTCCGCACCTACATCGCGGCCCTCTCGGGCGAAGCGTTCCCCGACGGCGGCGTCCCCCCGATGCTCGACGCTGGCGCGCCCCCCGGCCTCGACGCCGGGGCGCCGGGCCTCGACGCCGGCGCGCCCGACCCGACGCCGATGGGGACCACGCTCCAGGCCGAGGCGATGACGTTGAGCGTCTACCAGATCGACCCGGCCGACCCGACCGTCATCCGCTTGCCCGACGGGGCCACGAACGGCACCGCGACGGCGACCTTCGACGGCGCCGCGGGCAGCTACCAACTCCGCGTGAACGCCATCTCGGAGAGCGACGGGATCCCGCAGCTCACCATCCGGGTCGCCGGCGCGGAGGTCGCCACGGTGACCTACCCGATGGCCGCGGCCGACAACGAGCCTTTCGTCATCGGGCCCTACTCGGTCACGTTGGCGCCAGGCGACGAGATCGCGCTCGACGGCGTCGCGGAGAGCGGCGCCTGGGCCCGGGTCGACTTCGTGCAGATCGAGGTGTCGCCGTGACGCGCGCGCTCTTGTTGTCGTTGCTCCTCCTCGCGCCGTCGGTCGCGTCCGCGCAAGCGGTGCGGGTGGACGTGAGCGGCCCCCGCGCGCGCATGGTGGAGCGCGAGCTCACGCGCCGGCTCGAGGCCGCGGGCGTCACCGTCGAGGACTCGGCATCGGCCCGCGTCGAGGCGCTCGTGCGGCGCCGCGGCCGGCGCGGCTGGGCCACGGGCGTGCGCCTGCGCGACGCGTCGGGCGAGGAGGTCGTCTCCGGTCAGGTCGCGCACCGCCGCTTCCCCGCGATGGGGCAGGCGCTCGGTCGCTGGACCACGCGCACCCTCGCGCCGGCGATCGCGGGGCTCGGCGCCGCGCCCACGCCCGTCGCGGAGGCGCCCGCCGCGCGACCCGCGGCGCGTCGGCCCGAGCCCGCGCGCGCGGCGCCGGTCGAGGACACGGACACGGAGGTGCCCGATCCGCCGGGCGGCTCGCGCGTGCCGCCCTTCGCCTTCCACCTCGGACTCGCGGTGACCCACCGGGCGCTGACCTACACCGACGACATCTACGCGTCGCTCCGGCCCTACGCCCTGCCCGCCGCGCCGTTCCTCCGCTTCGCCATCGAGTGGTTCCCGGGCGCGCACTTCGACGCCGGCCTCTTCGGCGGCTTCAGCGTGGTGACGCACGGCCAGGCGGGCCTCGGCATCCAGTCGATCGACGGCCAGGGCATCGCGTACCCCACCGAGGCGTGGGGCTTCGGGATCGACGTGCGCTACCGGCTGCCCGTCGACGACGTCGTGTTCGGGATCACCGCGGGCTACACCACCTCGACCTTCGCGCTCCGCGACGCCGACGAGCTGAGCCCCCGCCCGCAGGTGCCCAACGTCGAGTACCACTCGCTGCGCGCCGGCGGCTCGTTCCGGTGGAACGTCGGCCTGGGCATCTTCCTCGACGTGGGCGCGGCCTACCTCTACCCGATCGCCGCGGGCGAGATCCTGTCGGACGCGTGGTTCGGCCGGGGTGAGGTCGGCGGCCTCGACGGCGCCGCCGGGGTCGGCCTCCGCATCGACGACGTCGAGCTCGCGGGGCGCTTCGAGCTGCAGCGCTTCTGGTACGACATGCACTCGGAGCCCGGCGACGCGCGGGTCGCGGGCGGCGCCGTCGACGAGTACCTCTCGGGCGTCGTCTCTCTCGTCTACACGCCCTCCGGTCTCTGAAGTAGCCTCGCGCGCGTGCGCCGCGAGCTGCTCCGAGCCCTGGGTCCCGGGGTCCTCTTCACCGGGGCCGCGGTCGGGGTGTCGCACCTCGTGCAGTCGACGCGAGCGGGCGCGGTCTACGGGCTCGCGCTCGCCGGGCTGGTGGTCCTCGCCAACCTCGTGAAGTACCCCGCGTTCCGGTTCGGGCCGATGTACGCGGCGGCCACCGGGACGTCGATGCTCGAGGGCTACCGGCGTCAGGGGCGGTGGGCGCTCGTCCTCTACGGCCTGCTGACCCTGGGCACGATGTTCACGGTCCAGGCGGCGGTGACCATCGTGACCGCGGGCCTCGCGGGCGCGCTCTTCGGGCTCGACGCGTCGCCGCTCGTGATCAGCGGCGGGCTCCTGGTGGTCTGCGCCGGCCTCGTCGCGACCGGCGGCTACCGCGCGCTCGACAAGGTCGGCAAGGTCATCGTCGCCTTCCTCGCGGTGTCCACGCTCCTCGCGACGGCGCTGGTCCTGCCGCGCATCGCCTGGAGCGAGCAAGTCTGGTGGCCCTCGCGCTTCGAGCCCGCGGACATCGCGTTCATGGCCGCGCTCGTCGGCTGGATGCCGTCCGCGATCGACGTCTCGGTCTGGCAGAGCCTGTGGACCCTCGCGCGCGGTTCCGAGACCGGTGGCCGGTCCGAGGCGAAGGCGTCGTCGGTCGACTTCCACATCGGCTACGTCGGCACCGCGGTGCTCGCGGTGTGCTTCGTGCTGCTCGGCGCGGCCGTGCTCCACGGCGACGGCGCGCGGGAGATCCCGGAGCGTCCGGTCGCCTTCGCGGCGCTCGTGATCTCGGTCTACGTCGACGCGCTCGGCGAGTGGAGCCGCCCGCTGATCGGCGGCGCCGCGTTCGCCACGATGTTCTCGACGACGCTGACCGTCGTCGACGGCTTCCCCCGCGCGATCGCGGTGCTCGTCGAGCGGCTGCGGAGCGAGGAGACCCCCGACGCGGCGGGCACGAGCGACCGTACGCCTGCGTACTGGGGCGCGCTCGGCGTCCTCTTCGTCGGCTCCCTCGTGCTGCTCGGCGTGTTCGCCGAGTCGATGAAGGCGCTCATCGATCTCGCGACGACGCTCTCGTTCCTGTCGGCGCCGGTGCTCAGCTTCCTGAACCACCGCGCCGTCACGAGCGCCGACGTCCCGGAGGGCGCTCGACCCGCGAAGTGGCTCGTCGCGTCGAGCTGGGTAGCGATCGCCCTCCAAGCGGCGTTCGCCATCGCCTTCGTCGTGCTGATAAGCTGATCCCCGACACATCGGGGAGGCGGCCATGGACGATGCGGGGGGAGTGCCGGACCAGCTGAACGTGTTGGTGGTCGACGACACCGCGGAGATGCGGGATCTCCTCGTCGCCATCGTTCACCGCGAGGGTCACCAAGCCATGGCCGTGGAGTCCGCGGAGCAAGCGCTCGAGCTGCTCCCCGTGTGGACCTTCCAGGTCGCCTTCCTCGACCACAACCTCCCGGGCATGGAGGGCCTCCTGCTCGGCGAGTACCTGCGCCGCAGCAACCCGTCGATGCTCATCGCGCTCGTCACCGGCGAGGACGACCAGCGCCTCGAGCGTCGCTCGCGCGAGCTCAGCGTCACCTTCATCGCCAAGCCCTTCGACAACGCCGAGATCCTGCGCGTGCTCGAGGCCTACACCGAGATCGCGCGCGACCGCGCCGAGGCCCGCGCCGCCGCCGAGGACGGCGATTACGAGCCGCCGATCGCGCGCTTCGCCGACGACCTCCCCGACAGCTTCGGCATCCCCAAGGTGCCCGGCCGGATCACCGAGCGCCTCGTCGGCACGCTCAAGCGCAGCCTCGCGAACCTCCGCAGCGTCAGCCGCTACAACGAGCGCGATCGAGTCGTCGCGCTCTCGGGCCTCCTGACCGCCCGCGTCCTCGACGTCGACCTGCCACGCACGAGCACCGGCCTCACCCTCTACGAGGAGTACGACCGCCTCATGCAGAGCCACGGCCGCCGCACGGAGTTCGGCGCCTGATGGCTCACCAGACCGGGCGGCGGCGGGTGTGGAACCAGTCGCGGTAGGAGCGCATGCGGGAGCGCTGCTCGGAGGGGGCGTGGCGGCGGCAGCTGCCCATCTCGGGTGAGCCGTCGGGCGCGCCCCAGCGGATCTCGACGCAGTCGTTCGGGTTGTAGGACATCTCGAAGCCGGCGCTTCGCGCGACGACGTCGGCGAGGGTGAAGGGCTGCGCGGCGCCGTCGCTGCGGGTGTAGCTGAAGCTGCGGCGAGCGAGCTCCTCGCGCTGGCGGGCGCGCACGCGGTCGATGGCCGCGTCGAGGTCGGACTCCGAGAGGCCGAAGCGCGCGGGGTTGCGGCGCATCGCGTCGGGGAAGCCGACCACGGTGTCGATCGCGATCAGGAGGCGCATGTCGCGGGACGGGGTGGCGAAGTCCTCCCACGCGCCGGCGGTCTGGAAGATCGCGCCGTCCTCGGGCATCTCCATCGTCCGCCCGGGGTTGCGCGCGACCCAGTCCTCGCCGTTGTTCACGCTCACGATGCGGCGCGCGATCGACTCCTCGAGCGCGTCGATCAAGGAGAGCTGCACCTGGATCGGGTCGAGGGCCCGCGGGTTGATGAGGCCCTCCATCGTGTCGTAGAAGGCGTCGGTCGTGCCCTGGTACTGCTGCATGGAGAAGGGCACGTAGCCCGCCGCCGCGGTGATCTCCGCGTTGTCGAGCGAGCGGTAGGTGTGCTCGCGGCGCTCGTAGACGATGGGTCGCCACGCCTTGAAGCCCGCGCCCGCGCGCGTGGTGTCCGCGTCGAAGAGGAACGAGCCGCGCCAGAAGCGGCGCCGGCCGACGGTCCCGTCGGGCTGCGCGTCCGCGCCGACGAGGATGCCGTAGCCGTCGACGCCCTGCGGGATCCAGCGCGCGACGACGAGGAGGTGTCCGTAGGGGTCCGCGTAGACGGTCCCCGGTCGGAGCGCCTCGCGCGTCATGGGCACCGGGTAGAGCGGCGTCGTCGAGTCCTCGGGGTGCGTGCGCCCGCTCGCGGAGTGCACGCCGCGCTTCACCTGCGTGAGGATGAACTCGCGGAAGGCGTCGACCGGATCGTTGCGGCCGTGCTCCCAGATGGGCGTGCGCAGCTCCTCGCACACCGGCAGGTTCCCGCCGCGGCCGCGCGTGCAGCTCCGGAACGCGAAGGGCAGCCGCATCTTCCACGCGAAGTAGGTGCGCAGGAAGTAGGGGAGGTCGGCGCAGTCGGGGCGGAGCGGGATCCGGTCCTCCTCCATCTGCCCGAAGTGGTTGAACAGCAGGTTCCGCTCGCGGTCCTGGAGCAGCACGCTGAGGTTCGGCCAGGTCAGCTCCTCCTCGATCGGGAAGTCGAAGAGCCGCTCGACGAACGCGCTGAAGAGGGCCTCGGTGTCCGCCTCCCAGCGGAAGCGGGGCTCCCAGACGACCTGCGGATCGACCCGGTCCGCCTGCGGCGGGTAGCGCGAGACGTGGAGCAGCTCGCACGCCGCGAGGTTGGGGCCGTCGCCGAGCCCGACCGTCCAGCGCCCGTCCTCGGGGTGCGGGAGCTGCGCGGTGTACGTGAAGGGCGGCCCGCCGAGCCGGATCACCTCGGGCGTGTGGCGCCGGCCGTGCGGGTCGACGAGGACGAGCTCCACCGGGCCGAGCTCGCGCGTCGAGGTCACGAAGACCCGCAGCGGCTGGCTCGGGTTCGGGCGCTCGGGCGAGTGGAAGACGCGGACGTCGAGGCTGTCGTCGCACTGGTTCGCGGGCGGGAGCTGCACCGGGGTGGCGGCGCGCGCGGTGACCGTCCCGATGAGCCCGGGGCCGACGCGCTGGCCGAGGATCACGATGCGCTCGAGGCGCTCGAGGAAGGAGCGGCGGCTCGTGCCCTCGCCGAGCGTCAGGTCGCTGACCGTGACGCGGTCGACGCGGCGCAGCGTCTCGTCCCCCTCGCCCCCGCTCGCGCACGGCTCGAGGTACTCGCTGAACGAGTGGATGGCCATGGGCGTGCCCGCCGCGTCGCGCCCGAGGTACAGCATGATGTGCCCGGGGAAGTGCAACAGCACGATGCCTTGCTGGGCCGCCGCGTCGATCAGCCGGGCGCGCTCCTCCAGATCGGGGCGCTCGCTCACGTCGATCGAGTAGGTCCCGCTCCCCGCCTGGCGGGCCGAGTGGCGCGGCAGCTCGAGGCCGAACGTGCCGAGCACGTCCATCAGGAACCGGGAGCAGTCCACCCCGCCCTCGTAGCCGCCCCACCCGTAGGGCTGCCCGAGCCGGGCGAACGCCTCGGCGATCACGGCCCGGCGGGTCAGCGGTCGCGTCGTCGCATCGAACGGCGCCGCGCTCGCGCGGTGCACGCCCGCCGTGTCCGCGAAGAGCGCGCTGCCCTGCGTCGGGTCGGTCGCGAGGAGCGCCTCGTGGGTCAGCTCGACGCGCGCGCCGTCCGGGCTCGTGAGCTGCGCGCCGGCGCGGGCGCGGACGGGCGGCCCGCCGACCAGCGCGTCCCGCTCGGGGCCCGTGATGGCGGGCGAGAGCGCGGCGTCCCCCGGGAGCCAGCCGAGCGCGTAGCGCGTGCGGGCGAGCCACATCCCGTTGGGCCAGCGCATCAACACCTGCACGGGCTCTTGCGGCCGGATCGTGGAGCACGCGTTCCGATCGAACGCCGGATCGATCGGCCGCTTGTAGAGCCCCTGCACCCGCGGCCCGCAGCGCAGCGAGAGCGGCGCGAGCGCGACGCGGAGCTCGGCGCTCGGGGTGATCGCGCTCGGCGCGAAGACCCCCGCGGCCTCGGGGGCGAGGCGGTTGCCGGCGGAGTCGACGTACTCGCCCGAGTCGATCTTCTCCCGCATATACGCGATGCGGGTCTCGACCTCGCGGGTCAGGCGCTCCGTCTCCGGCGCCGCCGCGAGGGAGCCGCGGTCGGTGGGCAGGCCGTTCTCCCGGTCGGTCGTCAACGCCCGGTTGTGGGCGGCGATCTCGGTCGGGCTCATCAACGTCGCGTCGAGGTCGCCGACGCGCTCGAGCCAGTACTCGGGCGTCAGGTGCGCGGCCGTCACGCCCGGGAGCGGGTTGGGCGCGGGGGCCGAGTCGGGGCAGAGCGCCGCCTCCTCGGAGCCGGGGGCGGTGGGCCGGTCGGGCGCCTCGGACGGGGTGCCCCCGCAGGCCGCGGCGAGCACCGAGATCGAGAGCCATGTCGTTACGCTGCGCCCCACCGACTGAAAGGATAACCAGGGGCGTGCGTGCCCGCAGGTTTCCGACCGACCAACGGGGTCGGCTCTTCAGCGCATTCCCTGGGTGGTCCGCAGCGGCGAGATGTTGGCGCGCCCGTCGGGCCGCGTGAGGTCGGTGATCGTGCAGCCGCGCGCGGTGATCTCGACGTCGGCGACCCGCCAGAGGTCGTCGCTCCCGCCGCGCAGGGGGACGGGCCCGAAGGTCTGCCGCGGCGTGGTCGTCGAGCCGCCGCAGTAGATGCTCACCGTCGTGTTGTTGGGGCCCGCGCCGGCGAAGTTGTGGACGCCGATCCTGTAGATCCCGGGCTCCGGGCTCTCGATGTTGATGTTCTCCGGCCCGAAGCCGTCGGTGTCGTCGATGTCGAGCCGCGGGTTGTCCGCGGTGCCCGGGCCGCCCCACTCGAGCGACATCATGCGCGGCGTGCAGTTGCGGTAGTGGCAGTCGTCCGAGCTGGTCCACATCGTCCCCGTCGGGTTCAGCAGGTGCAGGTCCATGTCGGTGCGCGCGGTGTCCCACGCCATCTCGACGCGCAGCCCGTCGACGTTGCCGGCCTCCACCGTCGTGGTGCAGCTCGCCATCATCCCGTCGTCGTCGGTGACCTCGACGGTCACCTCGTAGACGCCGGCGAGGTCGGGCGTGAACGTCGTCGTCGGCGACGTGCGCGGGGTCGGCTCGGCCGCCGCGGATCCGGGCGGGCGATCCGACACCGTCCAGCGCCAGCCCGTGATCATCCCGTCGTCCTCGGCCGTCGCGGTGATGTCCACGGGCCGCAGGGGCTCCGTCGTCACGAGCATCGGGCACGTCAGCGTCGGCGGCGTCGGCGTGCCGATCACCTCGACCTCGCAGCTCGCGCTGAGGCCCTCGACGTCCGTCGCGGTGAAGCGGAGCAGGTAGCTGCCCTGCCGGTCGGGGGTGAGCCGCGTCGGGTTCATCGCGCGCGCCGTCGCGGTGCTGCCCCGAGGGCTCGAGACGAGCTCCCACGTCTCCGACGCGATCCCGACGTCGTCGGTCGCCGTCGCGGTGACGTTCACCCGCTGCCGCGTCGGCGCCATGATCGGGCTGTCCGGGCACATGACCTCGGGCGGACCGGTGACGGTGATCATCACCTCGCAGGAGTCGGTCGCCATGTCGAGGTCGACGACGGTGAGGCGCAGCACGTAGTCGCCGCGCGTCGGGGTCACGAACTCCGTCACGGGCTCGTCCGTCGGGCGGACGCGAGCGCCCGAGCGGCGCGGCTCGAGGGCGAGCTCCCACTGGTAGGAGACGACCATGTCGTCGTCGTAGCCGTCGCCGAGCACCGCGAGCGGCACGTCGATCGTCGTGGTCAGCGGCTCCTCCGGGCAGATGGCGACGGGCGGGCCGATCACGGAGTGGACGACCACCTCGCAGGTGGCCACGCGGCCCGCGGCGTCCGCGACGTCGTAGCGCAGGAGGTAGTCGCCCTCGACGTCGGGCGTGAGCGTCGCCTCCCCGGGGCCCGCGGGGCCGAAGGCGGGCATCGAGGTGCGCGGCTGGTCCACGAGGGTCCACCCCTCGTCGACGATCTCGTCGGAGCTGGTCGCCGTGCCCATCACGGTGATGGGGCGGCGCGGCGACGTGTACTGGTTCCGGCGACCGCAGTCCGCGATCAGCTCCTCGGGCGGTCCGGCGTCGAAGCCTCCGTCCGAGCCGGCGTCGAGCCCCCCGTCGAAGCCGGCGTCGAAGCCGCCCCCGTCCGGGACGGGGGGGACGGATCCGTCGGTGCCGACCTTGAGCGTCGTGCGGGATCCGCAGGCCGGCAGCAGGAGCAGAAAACCCAGCAAAAGGGAGGTGTTCCGTCGCATCGCGGCAACCATAGCGCGGGCGCGCCGACCACGCCGTCCATGGCTGCGATATGCTGCGCCTCTCATGAGCTCGACCTCCACGTCCGCCGAGGCCACCCTCGACGCGCTCGCGGATCCCGTCCTCGTCTGCGGCGTGGACGGGCGGTTGAGCTTCATCAACGCGGCGGCGGCGCGCCTCCTCGGCGAGTCGGTGGAGGCGATGATCGGGCGGCCCGCCGCGAGCCTCCTCCCGCCGCGGATCCGGACCATCGAGGACGTGCCGTTCGTCGAGTGGCTCGTCGCCGCGTGGGAGCGGCACCGGCGACCGATCCGGGTCCCCGTGCTCCGCCACGACGGCGTCGAGATCCACCAGGCCTTCCAGGTGACGACGACGACCATCGAGGGCCTCGGCACGGTGGTGGTCCTCGTCCTCCGTCCACCGGACGAGGCGCTCGAGCTCGACGAGGACCCGCTCGATCTCGACACGCGGCACCCGAGCGCGGAGCGCAGCTACCGCGCCCTGTTCGAAGCGGTCCCGGTCGGGGTCCTCCACTTCGACGCGGGCGGCCGGATCACGGCGGTCAACGAGCTGCTCGCCGACGAGCTCGGCTCCACGCGCGGGGTGCTCATCGGGCTCGACATGCTCACCCTCCCGAACGACGCGCTGCGCGAGGCGGTCGGCGAAGCGCTCGCGGGCCGGGTGGGCTCGTTCGACGGCGCGTACACCTCCGTGACGAGCGGCAGGATGCGCCTCTTCCGCGCGACCTTCTCGCCCATCGTCCGCGACGGCCGCGTCGAGGGCGGCGTGGGGATCGTCGACGACGTCACCGAGCGGCGCGAGATCGAGGCGCGGCTCGCGCAGGGCGAGCGGATGGCCTCGCTCGGCCGCCTCGCGGCGGGCGTCGCGCACGAGATCAACAACCCGCTGGCGTACGTCCGCACGAGCCTCGAGCTCGCGCGCCGTGAGGTCGAGCGGCTCGCGGGGGCCGCGGACCCGGCCAGCGTGCAGCGCGCGCGTCAAGCTCTCTTGCAGGCCGACGACGGCGTGGAGCGCGTCCGGGTGATCGCGAGCGACCTCAAGACCTTCTCGCGCGGCGACGAAGGGAGCTGGCAGCCCGTCGACCTGCGGCGCGTCGTCGACGCCGCGGTCAACCTCGCCTGGAACGAGATCCGGCACCGGGCCGAGCTGGTCCGCGAGCTCGCGCCGGTCCCCTCGGTGATGGGCAGCGAGACGCGGTACGTGCAGGTGCTGGTGAACCTGCTGGTCAACGCCGCGCACGCGCTCGACGACGCGCCCACGCCCGAGCGGCGCATCACGATCCGGCTCGGCGAGGCCCCGACCGGCGGCGTGTTCCTCGAGGTCGAGGACACCGGGCACGGGATCGCGTCCGACGTGGTCGGCCGGATCTTCGAGCCGTTCTGGACCAGCAAGCCCAAGACACGCGGGACCGGGCTGGGGCTCTCGATCTGCCACGGCATCGTGACCTCCGCGGGGGGCACCATCCGCGTCGCGCGGACCGCGCCCGGGGTGGGCACGACGTTCCGGGTCGACCTGCCCGCGGTGGGCGCGCCGGCGCGCGCGGCGTCGCCGACGTCCGAGCCCGGCGCGACCCCCGTCCCGCAGCGGCGCGGCTCGGTGCTCGTCATCGACGACGAGCCGCGGCTCGCGGTGACGATCCGGCTCGCGCTCATCGACCACGCCGACGTCCAGATCGCGGAGGGCGGCGCGGCCGCGCTCGAGGCGCTCGCCGGCGAGGCGACGTTCGACCTCGTCCTCTGCGATCTGATGATGCCCGAGGTCAACGGGATGGACGTCTACGAGCGCGTGCGCGAGTCGCGCCCCGACCTCGCGACCCGGTTCGTGTTCATGACGGGCGGCGCGTTCACCGACCGGGCCCGGGACTTCCTCAAGCACTCGGGCGTGCCCCGCCTCGACAAGCCGTTCGCGCTCGCCGACGTCGAGCGGCTGCTGCTGGAGCGCCTCGCCGAGTGAGCGTGAGCTACCCCGAGCCTCCTTGGCAGACGCACGGGCGGGCTCGCTTCCTCGCCTACTCCGTCGACGCGTCGCGCGTGCGCCCGCCCCCGGGCTTCGAGGTCGAGGCGCGGCTCGGCCGCTCGCTCGGGATCCTGGGCTACGTCGAGTACGAGCCCCCGTCGCCGCTGAGCTACCGCGAGGTCTTGTGGATGCCTGCGCGGGTCCGCGCCCGGCTCCGCGACGGCTCCGTCGCCCGCGGCTGGTACGTCGCGAAGATGCTCGTCGACGACGCGAGCTCGCTGGCCGCCGGCCGCGCGGAGTGGGCGCTCCCCAAGCAGCTCGCGCGCTTCGAGGGGGAGGGCGCCACCGTCACGATGCGCGGCGAGGACGGCAGCCGGATCGAGTGGACGTCGCGGACCCTCGGCGCGCTGCCCGGGCGCGGGTCGGTCGTGACGCTGCAGCGCCGAGGCGACGAGCTGGTGCGCTTTCGAGGGGACTTCTCGGGTCGCGCGGCGCCGGCGCGCGCGCGGGTCAGGGCGAGCGGCCTGGACGGCACCTGGCAGGGGCTCGACGGGGCCCGCCCCTTGCCGTTTCTCGCGCTCGAGCTGTCGCGGTTCCGCGCCGTGATGCAGCCCCCGAGATCGGCGTCGATCTAGGAGTCGCTCCGCTGGTATCCTCGCCGCCCCACGACAGCAGGCGAGGACGAGCATGGCAGAGGAAACCTCTCACGAGGGCGCCGCGGATTCGGAAGCTCTCGAGCAGCTCGCGGCGGCGCTCGCCGCGGCAGAAGCCGAGCCCCACGACGAAGAGAACTGGGATCTCCTCGAGGAGCTCGCCGAGCAGTCGCAGCGACCCGACGACGTCGGCGCGCTGTACCGCAAGGTGCTCGCGAAGGAGCTCGGCGCGGATCTGGCCGAGACCCTCGGTCAGCGCGCGGCCGGGTTCCACGAGGAGTGGTTCCCGGAGGACTCGCCGCACCTCGTCGACGTGCTCAAGCGCGTCCTCGAGCTGACGCCCGAGGCCGACTGGGCCCTGCAGCGCCTCACCGTCGTGATGACGGTCGGCGAGCGGTGGGCCGAGCTCCTCGCCCTCTACGACCGCTCCCTCGCGGCCGCGCGCGACGCCGACCGGCGCGAGCAGCTCCTCGAGGAGGCGGCTCAGCTCGCCAAGGACTTCGCCGGCGAGCCCGACCGCGCGATCGGGTACCTGCAGCAGCTCCTCGAGCTGCGACCGGGGGAGTCGCAGCTCGTCAGCTCGCTCGAGCGCCTCCTCGAGCGACAGGGGCGATGGGAGGAGCTGATCGGCCTGTGGCGCAAGCAGGTCGGCGCGGCCTCGAAGTCCGACGCGCTCGCCCTGCGCGGTCGCATCGCGGCCTGCTACCTCGATCACCTCCAGGACGGACGGAGCACCCTGCGCGAGGTCTCGAGCCTGCTCGAGGACGGCGCCGCCGAGGACGAGAACCTCGCCCTGCTCGAGCGCGTCGTGGCGCTCGAGGGGGCCTCCGCCGACGTGCGGGAGGGCGCGCTCGACCTCCTCCGGGACCGCTACGAGGCCGCCGATCGGACCGACGACGTGATCCGCGTGGTCGGCGTGGCGCTCGGGTTCGCCGAGGGCGCGACGTCGATCGCGCTCCACCGCGAGCTCGGCGAGCGGGTCGCCGCGCGCGGCGAGGCCGCCGACGCGATGACCCACTGGGCGGCCGTGCTGCGGCTCGATCCCGCGGCCGAGGACGCCCAGGCCCAGCTCGCCACGCTCGCTCAGGCGGGGGGAGCGCACGGCGCCTACGCCGACGCGCTCGTCGCGGCCGCGGACGCGGCGGACGCCGGGCCCCGTCAATACGCCTTGCTCATCGAAGCCGGCGACGTGCGCGCCAGGGACCTCCAGGACGGCGACGCCGCGATCGCGCTCTACCAGCGCGTCCTCTCCGCCGACGCGCTGCCCCCCACCAAGCTCACCGTCGCGCGGCGCCTCGAGAAGCTCCTCGACTCCGCCGAGCGCTACGCGGATCGGCTCGGCGTCCTCGAGGGGCTCGCGCACCTCGAGACCGACCCGGTCGAGCGGCGCCGCGTGCTCGGGCAGTGCGCCCGGCTCGCCGAGCGGCTCGACGAGGGCGACCGCGCCCTCGGCTTCTGGCAGCAGCGCCTCGAGGCCGACGCTTCGGATCCGGAAGCCCTCGACGCGATGATCGAGCTCACCGGTCGGCTCGGCCGCTGGGAGCTCCACGTCGACGCCCTGCGCCGCCGGGTCGCCGCCGACGTCCCGCGCCTCCAGCGCCGCCTCGACCTGGCGCGCATCGCCAACACGCAGGCCGCCGAGCTCGAGCAGATCACCGACTCGATCGACACGTGGACGCGGATCCAGGACGACTTCGGCGAGGACGCCGAGACCGTCGACGCGCTCTTCGAGCTGCTCGTCACCGCGGGTCGGCACCAGGAGCTCTACGACCTGTTGCAGCGCGCGGTGGTCCGGGACGCGGCGCGCGCCGCCGAGGTCCTCGCGCGCGTCGGCGACATCTGCCGCGAGCACCTCGGCCGCGGGGACGAGGCCGCGCAGGCCTATCACCGCGCCATCGTCATGGAGCCCGGGCTCGCCCGCGCGCAGGAGGGGCTCAAGTCCCTGCTGTCCGATCCGGCCGCCAAGGGCTTCGCCGTCAACGGCCTCGCGAAGGCCTTCGAGCTCACCGACGACTGGGCCGCCATCCTCGGCCTCCTCGACGACCGCCTCGAGCTCGCGCTCGGCGACGACGAGCGCGTCGAGCTCCTGCGCGAGGCCGCCCGCCTCAGCGAGGAGCGCGGGGAGGACGGCTCGGCGGCGTTCGACGCCATCGCGCGCGCGATCCCGTACGACCCGGCGTCCCGGGAGCTCGAGGCCGAGCTCGCGCGGCTCGCCGAGGCGACCGGACGCGCGGCCGACGCGGCCGCCGTGCTGGGCGCGTCCGCGGACGCGCTCGCCGACAGCCGCAAGGAGCGCTCGGCCGAGCTGCTGCGCCACCGCGCGGGGCTGCTCGAGCAGCTCGAGGACCTCTCCGGCGCGCTCGACGCGTGGCTCGGCGCGCTCGCGCTGATCCCACACGACGTCGAGACGGCGGCGGAGGCGATCCGGGTCGGCGCCGCGGCCGGCCGCTGGGACGGCGCCGCGGGCGCGGTCGTGACCGTGTCGCGCGCGCGTGATCAATTGCAAGAAGACTTGCTCTTCGGGCTCGAGGCGCGGGCCGAGGAGGCGGGCGCCTTCGCCGCCGTCGCGGCGGGGCTCGCCGGCGCGATCCCGGCGCCGGGCGAGGTCCGCGGCGAGCTCGGTCGCTCGCTCGAGGTGCGGGTCGGCGGCTGGCTGTCGGAGCAGGCGGGAGACCCGGACGGCGCCGAGGCCGCGCTGCTCCGCGCGCTCGCGCACGAGGCGGGGCACACCGAGACGCTTCGCGAGGTCGCGCGGCTGCAGTGGCGGGCTCCGAGCCGCGCCCTCGTCGACACGCTGCTCGCGCTCGCGGGCAACTTCCCCGACGACCTCGACCCGCTCCACGACGCGGCGCGCATCGCGCTCGACCCGGTCGGCGACGCGGCGCTCGCGGGGACCATCCTCGATCGCCTTCTGCGCGTCTCGCGCGGGCAGTGGGAGGACGGCCGCGACGCCAGCGGAGAGCGCTCGGCGCCGGACATGGCCGTCTGGGCCCTGAACGAGCTGGTGCGCATGGCCCTCGAGGCCGACGATCACAGCCGCGCGGTGGACCTCCTCGTGAGCGGCGCGCGCATGCCCGTCGAGGCGGAGCTGTCCCGCCAGATGCGGACCCGCGCGGGCGAGCTCTGCCGCGAGAAGCTCGGCGATCGAGACCGCGCGCTGCGCCTGTTGCAGAGCGTCGTCGACGAGAGCGTCGAGGACGCCGAGGCGGTCGCGCAGCTCGGCGCCGAGCTCGAGGAGCGCGGGCGCCTGCCCGAGCTGCTCGCGCTGCGGCAGCGGCAGCTCCAGCTCGACCTCGACGCCGAGACTCGCCTCGCGGCCCGGCTCGAGGTGTCGCGCGTGCTCGGCCTCATCGACGAGCGGGGAGGGCGCATCAAGGTCCTCGCCGAGAACCTCGCCGAGCACCCCGGCCACGCCTCGTCGGTCGAGCAGCTCGCGCAGATCTACATCGACCGCGGGCGCAACAAGGAGCTCTCGGACCTCTACACGGTCCAGGCCGGCGCGGTGGAGCAGCTCGGCGAGCCCGGGCGCGCCGCCACCCTCTGGGCGCGCGCGGCGGAGCTGTTCGAGACGCGCCTCGGCGACGTCGACGGCGCGCTCAAGGCGCACCGCCGGGTCGTCTCTCTCGAGCCGACGGTGACGGCCCTCGACGCTCTCGCCCGCCTGCACCTCGATCGCAACGAGCCCGGCGTCGCCGCGGACTGGCTCGCGCGGCGCCTCGAGGCCGCGTCGGACGAGGAGCGCGCCGACGTGGCGCTCCGCCTCGCCGACGCCTACCTCGCGGCCAACCAGCCCGCCCCGGCGAGCCGGGTGCTGTCGGAGATGATCGATCGGGACGCCACCCACTCGGTCGCGCGCGCGAAGCTCGCGGTGCTCTACCGGGAGGACGCGCAGTGGGAGCCGCTCGCGCGGCTGCTGTCCAACGGCGCGCCGCACGAGACCGACATGGACGTGCGCCTCGCGTACGTCCGGGAGGCGGCCGAGCTCTACGAGGCGCGGCTCGATCGGCCCGACGAGGCCATCCCCGTGCTCCAGATGGGCATCGAGCTCGCGCCCGACGACAAGGAGCTGAAGTCGAAGCTCGCCACCGGCCTCCGGGTCGCGGGGCGCCTCGACGAGGCGCGCGACATCCTCACCGCGCTGCTCGAGTCCTACGGGCGCCGCCGCTCGCCCGATCGGGCGGCGGTCCACTACCAGCTCGCGCAGGTCGCCCACGCCCGTGGGGATCTCGACGACGCGATGGCCGAGCTCGAGAAGGCCCGCAAGATGGACATGAGCCATCCCGGGATCCTGCGGATGGCCGGTCGCATGGCCCACGAGGCCGGACAGCTCGAGAAGGCCGAGAAGGCCTACCGCGCCCTGCTCCTCGTCGTCCGCCGTCAGGATCCGGGCGACGCGGACATCGTCGTGGGCGCCTCCGAGGTGCTCTACGAGCTGAGCTTGCTCGCCACCGCGCAAGAGGACGCGGCCCAGTCCAAGGAGCTCCTCGAGACCGCGCTCAGCACGGCCTCGCAGCACGACGCCGAGACCGAGCGGCTCAAGAACGACCTCGTGAAGCGGGGCGAGGTGAAGCTCGCGCTCGACGTCGTCGAGAAGCGCCTCGAGGTCGTCACCGAGGAGGCCAGCCGCGCGAAGATGCTGGCGTACCGCGCCGACATCCTCGCCGGGCACCTCGACCGGGGACCGGAGGCCTTCGAGGCGCTGATGGAGGCCATCCAGCTCGCGCCCCGGCAGGACGACTTGCACGAGCGCGCCCGCGAGCTCGCCAAGACGCTCGGCGTCACGGCGCGCTACGTCGAGGCGCTGCGCGGCCTCGCCGACGCCGCGCGCCGCAAGGAGGAGGCCTCGTTCAGGGCCGGCATGGTGCTGCGCATCGGCGAGGTGACCGAGTTCGACCTCGGCGACCTCGAGGCGGCGCGCGAGCTCTACCAGACCGTCGAGACGCTCGGCGTCGGCGTGGTGGACGCGTGGCAGGCGCTCGCTCGCGTGGCCGACGCGATGGGCGACGGCGACGAGGAGGTGCGGGTCCTCCGCAAGCTCGTCGACGACGACGCGCACGACGTGCCGAGCGACGTCCGCACCCGCGCGCTCTACCGCATCGCCGAGGTGCTGCTCGCCGCGGGCAACGTCGAGGACGGCCTCGACACCCTCCGCGACGGCCTCGACCGCGAGCCGCGCTACGCCCGCGCGGGAGCGATCCTGCAGGCGGCGGCGAGCGTTTCGCCCGAGAGCGAGGATCTCCTCTACGTCTACGAGGAGGTCGCGCGCGCTTCCGGCGACGGCGCGATGGTCCTCGACTACCTCGAGCGCCGCGTGGCGCGCGAGGACGGCAACCTCGAGCACGTTCGCGAGGGCGTCGAGCGCGCCGACGCGCTCGGGCTCGCCGACCGGGCCGAGGCGCTGCTGCGCCGCGGCGTCGAGCTCGCCCGGGCCAGCGAGCTCGGGCTGCGCGACGCGCTCTGGGTGCCCACCGGGCTCGCCGATCGGCGCGCCGCGGCGGGCGACGTCCCCGGCGCGATCGAGTGGCAGCAGGCGGCCGCCGAGGTCGCCGACGGCGACGAGGCGGTGGAGCTGTGGACCCGCGTCGCCGAGCTCGCGACGATGGAGGGCGGTGACCTCGCGGTCGCGGCCCAGACCTACAGGAGCCTGCTCGCCAACGACCCCGCCAACCGCGCGCTCTGGGAGCCGCTCGCTGGCGTCTACGCGAAGCTCGAGGACCGCGAGGGCCTCGAGGACGTGGTGACCGGGACGCTCGACGCGCTCCTCGACCCGGCGGACCGCAACGAGCTGCGCATGTTCTACGGGGACTTCCTGCTCGACGTCGCGTCGGCTCGCGAGGACGCCATCTACGTCTTCAAGACCGTCCTCGACGAGGAGCCGGACCACGCCGGCGCGGCGCAGCGCCTCACGGATCTGTTCGAGGCGGCGGGCGACAACGAGCAGCTCGTCGAGCTCCTCGAGCGTCGGCTCGACCGCGCGCGGGATCGTGAAGACCTCGAGACCATCGTCGCCCTGAGCTTGCGCATGGGGCGGCTCATCGAGCCGTCCGACCCGTCGGCCGCGGTCGACTTCTACCGCGGCGGGCTCGACTGGGATCCCAAGAGCCGGGAGCTCCTCGAGGCGCTCCTCGCGCACTACGGCGAGGGCGCCGATCCGCGCGACCGCGCCGAGCTGATGGAGCGGCTGCTCGCGGTGTCCGAGGGCGAGCGCGGTGCCCAGCTCGCGCGCGAGCTCATCGCCGCCTACGAGGGGCTCGAGGACGAGTACGGCGCGGCGCGCGCCCTCGACCTCGGCTTCCGCGCGCACCCGAACGACGCGGACCTCCGCGGTCGGCTCGAGGCCTACTACCGCGAGCGCGAGGAGTGGGCGGAGCTCGCGTCGATGATGGTGCACGACGCCAAGCACCGCGAGGACGTGGAGTCGGCCATCGGCCGGGCCCGCGACGCGGCGCGCATCTACCGCGAGAACCTCGCGAGCCCGAGCGAGGCCGCCGACGCGACCCGCGCCGCGTGGCAGCGCCGGCCCGAGGATCTCGGGCTGCTCGAGGAGCTCATCGCCGACCTCACCGAGGCGGGGCTCCCCGCGGCGGGCGCGGCCGACGTCGCGCAGGCGCTCGAGCAGTTCGCGGAGCCGAGCGCCGAGCGCGCCGCGCTCCTGCGGATGCGCGCGCGCCTCGAGCTCGCGGTCCACAACGCGGTGTCCGCGGTGACGGACCTCGAGGAGGCCTACGGGATCGACCCGGCGGGCTCCGCGCAGCAGCTCGTGACCGGCCTCGACGCGCTCCGGCACGCCGCGCCCGATCAGGAGACCGAGCAGCGGGCGACCCACCGGCTCGCCGCGGTGCTCGCCGAGGCGGGCAACCCCGAGGCGGGTCGCGACGTGCTCGCCGAGTGGGTCGAGCGCGCCACCGACGACGCGGTCGCCCTCCGGCGGCTGCGCGAGCTCGACTCCGAGGCCGAGCGCTGGATGGACGTCGCGCGCCACAACCTGCGGCTCGTCGAGATCGAAGAGGGCGCGGCGCAGGTCGACGCGGGCCTCGGCCTCGCCGACGCTTGCCGGCGCATGGGCCAGCCCGCCGAGGCGCGGCCCGGCCTCGAGCACGTCCACCGGGCGCAGCCCGACTCGACGGAGGTGCGCGAGGCGCTCAAGGCGCTCTACGAGGACATCGGCGCCCTCCGGGAGCTCGCCGCCATGGTCCTCGAGGACGCCCACGGGACGGAAGATCCGGAGGCTCGCTTCGCCTCGTTCCGGCGCGCGGGTGACCTGATGATCCAGATGGGCGACGCGGAGGGCGCGCTCGAGCCCCTCGCGCACGCCGCGCAGATCCAGCCCGAGGACCACGACCTGGTGGTCCTGCTCGCCGACGCCTACATGGGCAGCGGTCGGCTCCAGGAGGCGGTCGAGCTCCTCCAGGTGACGATCGGCAACTTCGCTCGGCGCCGCAGCCCGGCCCTGGCGGAGATGCAGCTCCGGATGGCGCGGATCGCCGGCATGAGCGGCGACCCGGAGACGCAGAAGGAGTGGCTCGGGGTCGCCCTCGAGGCCGACAAGAACAACGCCACCGTGGCGGCCGAGCTGGCCGAGCTCGCGATGGAGCTCGGGGACGACGAGACGGCGCTGAAGGCGCTCCGCGTCGTGACGTTGCAGAAGACGCCGGGGCCGATGACGAAGGCCGTGGCGTTCCTCCGGCAGGCGCAGATCGCCCACCGACAGGGCGATCAGCAGAAGGCCGTGCTCTGGGCGCGCCGCGCGCGGCTCGAGGACGAAGAGCTCGAGGAGGCCCACCAGTTCCTCTCGGAGCTCGGCGAAGCCTGAGCAGCTCCCGTGTCTGCGCGCGACGCCCCTGTGGCGTCACGCGAAGGCGCGGGACATCCGCGCGCGATACTCCGCGCGGGCCATGAAAAAACGGTAGAGGGTCTTCATCGTAGGGTCTCCTGCTCTGCTACCCAGCAGCGATCGTGCCAGCCCGCGCGGCCGTCGCCTCGGCGCTCGGCGAACACGGGGCGCGCCAAATCGACCACGGCGTCGGGCACCGCGTGACGCGTTGGCGAGGCGCCGCGCGACTCTGCTATGCCGGCGGCATGGCGGACCTGACAGGTGCCCTCGAAGCCATCCGGGCCTTCGTGCGCGATCGCGCGTGGGAGCCGTTCCACGATCCGAAGAACCTCGCGATGGCGGTCGCGAGCGAGGCCGGGGAGCTGGTCGCCGAGCTGCGTTGGGTCGCGAGTGAGCGCGCCGACGAGGCGACCCGCGAGCCCGAGACCCACGCGCGCCTCACGGACGAGGCCGCGGACGTGGCGATCACGCTGCTCATGTTCTGCGACCGGGCGGGCATCGACCTCGCCGCGGCGATCCCCCGCAAGCTCGACAAGAACGCGCTGCGCTACCCCATCCTGATGCCGGACGAGGCGCCGGACCTCCTGCTCCTGCCGTGGGCGGCGCGCCGGGCGCTCGACCTCGCCGGGCGGAAGGTCTCGCTCCAGGCCTGGCAGGCGCTGCCGCTCGAGGTGCGCCGGCGCCTCGCGGGGCTCGGCAGCGTGGCCGCCGTGGACCTCGACGCGGTCCGCGCGCTCGTCGAGGGCGAGGCCATCGGAGAGACGATCGAGGCCTTCGTGCCGCCCCCGGGCGCGCCGCCGGGGCTGGACGCTCCCGGCTGGGCCACGCTCTCCCTGGTGGCGCAACACGCCTTGCACGCATACGCCGCCCGCGGGAAGGCCGACCGGATGCGCGAGCTCTACGACGCCGTGATGTCCTCGGGCGAGTCCCAGTCCACCAAGTGATCCGCCTCGATCGGGGCCTCGGTGGCCCCGACCGCCTCGATCAGGCCCGTCAACGATCGGCGCCCTTGCGCCAGCCGCGCTCGGGCGACCGCGAGCACCTCGGGCCCGTAGCTGGCGCAGAGCGGCTCCCATCGCCCCTCGCGCTTCGGGGCAACGATCGCGGCGTCGATCGCGAGCAGAGCGCGGACGTCCTCCGCGGTCACGAAGGGCATGTCGCAGGCGAGCGCGACGACCCGGCGGCCGGCCGCGTGCTCGAGGAGGCCCACGAGGCCCGCGAGCGGCCCCGCGTCGGCCTCGGCGTCCGGGACGAACGGGCCCATCCCCGCGTACGCGGGGTGCTCACCGACGAGGGTGGCCTCGAGGCCCGCCTCCTCGAGCACGGCGAGCGCGCGCTCGACGAGGCGCCGTCCGTCCGGGCCTCGCAACAAGCCCTTGGGCTCGCCCATCCGGCGGCTCGCCCCTCCGACGAAGACACCCCCGATCGGTCGGTCGCGCACGCCGCAGGTTAGCCCGTCGCGGACGGCCCGCGCGTCCGGTTTCGGGTCGCGTTCTCGGAGGCCCGCGCTGGCAGTCAGGCGCGCCGGCCGGTGTTACGTTGCCTCCCGTGCGCGAGTCACGGGACAGCCTCTACGAGGACGACGAGCCGTCCACCTTGTCGCGCGTCGGGGTCGGCTGCGGCGTGGGCTGCGTCGTCCTCGTGCTCGCCATCGGCGCGCTCGGGATCGTCTTCGGCGCCCGCGAGCGCTTCGCCGAGTGGCAGGACGAGGAGGACCCCGCTCCGCCCGTGGAGCCGGACGTCGTCGCCGACCCCACCGGCGGCTCGATCCTGCACCCGGGCCCCGGGCCCACCGAGCCGCCGCCGCGCCCGGCGGGGCCCTCGATGCGCGACCGCTACCACCCCGGACCCTTCGTGCAGGTCGAGAGCATGGTCGAGAGCGGGCGCCTGCTCGGCGACGCGACCTTCGGCGGCGCCCCCGTCGCGCGCACCGTCGACACCCCATGGTTGGTCCCCGGCAGCGAGCTCCGTCCGCAGCCGATGCCCGTGCCGACGAGCGGCGGCCCGACCGTCTCGCACGACCCGACGGAGCGCCCCGACCAGGTCCTCCCCGTGCTCCCGCGCACGCCGACCCGCGTCCTCGTGCGGGCCCACGACGCGCAGGGAGGCACGGCGGTGAGCGGTTACCTCGTCGACTTCGTCGGCTATCCCGGCCACTTCTGGTTGCCCGCGACCGTCCCCACGGAGCTCGGCGTGGTGCAGGCCGGGGGCTCGGACGGGGCCACCGTCTACTTCGCGATCCAGGCGCCGGTGATGTCGAACGGGGTGAGCCTCCAGGCCGGCCAGACGTTCCGGGCGACGATGCGCGTCGCGGCGGTCGACGCCCAGGGCCGCGCGAGCGCGCCGGTGTCGCGCGACCTCGAGATCCACGCCGTCGGCGCCGGCGACGTCGAGGTCACCCTCACGATGGGCGAGGCGACCGACATGGATCTCTACGTGACCGACCCGAGCGGCGTGCAGATCTACTTCGGGAACCGCGACGCGTTCTCGGGCGGCCACCTCGACCTCGACGCGAACGCCGCCTGCAGCTCCAACATGGGCGTCGACAACGAGCACATCTACTGGCCGGCCGGGCGCGCCCCCGCGGGCACGTACGTGGTCCACGTCGCGCACTACGAGAGCTGCATCAGCGGCCGCGCCGTCAGCTACCGCGTGACCGTGCGCGCGTGCGGCGAGACGGTCGTGCTCACCGGGTCCTTCGACGGCCGCGCGACCTCCCAGGTGTGCCGAGCGCCGACCCCGAGCGATCGCGCGTGGTGTCAGGAAGTCTTGCGATTCGAGATGCCGGGCTGCGCGCCGTGACGCGCTCGATCAGAGCTTGATGCGGGCGTACTCCGGGAACCACATCGCGGCGTCGACGCGCGCCTCGAACTCGGCCGCGTCCACGCGCGGCGCGAGCCCGAGCTTCATCGCGTGCTGGCCGACCTCGATCGCGACCGCGCGCGAGATCGAGCGCAGGTCCGAGAGCGGCGGGTAGAGGCGTCCCGCGGCGACGTCGTCGTCGCCGAGCTGGGCGCCGATGGCGTGGGCGGCGGCCGCGAACATCGAGTCGACGATCTTGGTGGCCCCGCTGACGAGGGCGCCGAGGCCGACGCCGGGGAAGACGTAGACGTTGTTGCCCTGCGCGATGTCGATGGTCTTGTCGTGGTAGGCGACGGGATCGAAGGGGCTCCCCGACGCGATGAGGGCGCGGCCCTCGGTCCACTCGACGAGGTCGCTCGGGAGCGCCTCCGCCTTCGAGTTCGGGTTCGAGAAGGGGAAGATCGCGGGCCGCTCGCAGTGTCGCGCCATCTCGCGCACCGCCGCCTCGGAGAAGGTGTTCGGGACGCCCGAGGTGCCGATGAGGACGGTCGGCTTCATCGCCTTCACGATGTCGAGCAGGTCGATGGGCTGATCGGGGTCGAGCCCGAGGTCGCGCGCCCACGCCGCGGGCCACGCGAACTTCGTCTTGTAGGCGTCGCGGTAGCTGCGGTTGTCGACGAGCAGGCCCTCGCTGTCGAGGATCGCCACGGAGCGCTTGGCCTGCTCCTCGGTGAGCCCGAGCTGGTCGAGCTCGGCGGCGAGGATGCGCGCGATCCCGATGCCCGCGGCGCCCGCCCCGAGCATCACGATGCGCTGCTGCTCCATCGGGGTGCCCGAGATCCTCGACGCGGCGACGACCCCCGCGAGCGCGATGCCGGCGGTGCCCTGGATGTCGTCGTTGAAGCTGAGGATGCGCTCGTCGTAGCGGTCGAGCAGGTCGAACGCGTTCGCCTTCTTGAAGTCCTCCCACTGGAGCAGCGCCTTGGGGAAGACCTCCTGGATGCCCGTGACGAGCTCCTCGACGAGCTCGTCGTAAGCCTCGCCGCGCAGCCGCTTGCCGCGCCACCCGATGTAGAACGGGTCGTCGAGGAGCTCCTGGTTGTCGGTGCCGACGTCGAAGCTGATCGGCAGCGTCTGGGTCGGGTGGATGCCCGCGCCGACGACGTAGAGATCGAGCTTGCCGACGGGGATGCCCATGCCGCCCGCGCCCTGGTCGCCGAGGCCGAGGATGCGCTCGTTGTCGGTCACGCAGATCAGGCGGACGTCCTCGTAGGGCGCGTTGCGCAGCACCGCCGCGATGCGGCCGCGGTGGTTGGGCGTGATCCACAGCCCCCGGCCGCGGCGGAAGAGGTGGCTGTACTTCTGGCACGCGCGGCCGACGGTGGGCGTGTAGACGATCGGGAGGAACTCCTCGAGGTGCTCCACGATCAGGCGGTAGTAGAGCGTCGCGTTGCGCGACTCGAGGTCCGCCAACGCCAGGTAGCGCGCGAGCGGGTGCTCGTTCGCGGTGACGTGCCCGTAGGCGCGCTGGACCTGATGCTCCAGCGTCCGCACCGCGGCGGGGAGCATGCCCGCGAGGCCGAGCGCCTCGCGCTGCTCCAGCGTGAAGGCCGTCCCGTGGTTGTAGATGTTGTTCTCGAGGAGGCGGTGGCCTCGGTGCGGGACGTGCACCTCGGGCTTGCCGTCTTCTCCGATCGCCAGCTCGTAGCGCGCCATGGAGGCAGGCTAGCAGCGTCCGGAGAAGTTGGCTGCGCGCGAACTGGTGTAGCCTCCGCGCGTGAACGTAGCCTTTCTGGGAGCCACCAAGGGGATGGGCCGGGCGCTCGCCCGCCGGATGGCGGCGCGCGGAGACGGGGTCGCGCTGCTCGGTCGGGACCTCGTCGCGCTCGAGGACGCCGCGCGCGATCTCGAGATCCGCGGCGCCGCGCGGGCCCCTTCGATCCTCTGCGACCTCGAGGCGCCCGAGACCTTCGAGCGCGTCCTCGCGGAGGCCGAGCGCGCGCTCGGGCGGCTCGACGCGGTGGTCGTCACCGCGGGCCTGTTCGCTACCCAGGACGAGCTCGAGGCCGACGCGGCGCTCGCCGAGCGCCTTCTCACGGTGGACTTCACCAACACCGTCTTGTTCTGCGAGGCCGCGCGCAAGCGCCTGCTCGCCGCCGGGGGCGGCAAGCTCTGCGTCTTCAGCTCCGTCGCGGGCGAACGAGGCCGCAAGCCGGTGGTGATCTACGGCGCCTCCAAGGCCGGGCTCACCGCCTACCTCGAGGGCCTCGATCACAAGCACCGCGCCGACGGGCTCGAGGTGATCACGGTGAAGCCCGGGTTCGTGAAGACGACGATGACGGCGGACCTGAAGCCGCCACCCTTCGCCGGGGAGCCGGAGGCCGTCGCGGCGCGGGTCCTCGACGCGATCGACAGGGGCCGCCCCGTCGTCTACGCGCCGCTCGCGTGGCGCCCGATCATGGCGGTCATCCGCGCGCTGCCGCGGTTCGTCATGCGCCGCGTCGGCTTCTAGAGATCTCGGGGCGCGAGGTTCGCGCGCAGGAACGCGAGCGCGGTGCAAGTGCCGGGGCGGATGCGGGCGCCGGCCCCGAACAACCGAAATCCGTGTTGCCCCTCGGGGATCGGCACCAGCGTGACGGGGACCCCCGCGCGCTCGAGGGCGGACTGCATGTCGAGCGCCTGCTGGTAGGGCACCACGCGGTCGGCCGTGCCGTGCACGAGGAGCACCGAGGCGTCGCCGCCGTCGACGTGGACGAGCGGGGAGACGAGCGCCGCGGCCGCGGGGTCGCGGCGTCGGGTCGTGCCGAGCAGGCGGGTGATGACCCCGTCCGCGGGGCGCGAGAACTCGGCCTCCGGGCGGAGGTCGACGGGCGGGAAGTAGCCGATGGCGGCGCGGACGTGGGGCGACGTGGAGACGTCGGCGCACCCGGCGTCGAGGCCCGAGACGTCCGACCCCGTCGCGAGCATGAGCGCGAGGTGGCCGCCGGCGGAGTAGCCGAGCGCCGCCATCCGGTCGGGGTCGAGGCCGAGCTCGGCGGCGTGGCCCCGGAGGTAGCGAACCGCGCAGCGGGCGTCCGCGACCTGGGCGGGCGAGGTGTCCCGTCGGCCGTCCACGAGCCGGTAGTCCACGGCCGCCCCCGCGTAGCCCAGGGTCGCGAGGGTCGCGATGTCGTCTCGGACGTGGGCGCGCTCCCCCGCCGACCAGCCGCCCCCGTGGAACACGAGCACGACGGGGTGCGGCCCGGCGCCCGCCGGGCGTGCCAGGTCGAGCGCGAGCGCCCGGCCGCCCGGCCGCGAGTACACGATCCCCTCCTGGAGCCGCGGCGCCGTCTCCGTGCGGGTCGGCGGTACGCACTGCTGCACGATCGGGGTCCCGACCGCGGCCGGCGGGTCCGCCGGGGGCGACTCGGGGGCAGGGGCGGCAGCGGGGGCGCTCGGCGCGGCCGGTGGCGGGGGCGGGGAGCTCGGCTGCGGGTCCTCCGGTCCGGCGCCGCACGCGGACAGGGACATCGCGAGCGCGAGGAGCCATCGACCCACGCCTCGGTGTCACCCCGACCCGCTCACAGCGCAAGAAAACCTCGCGTTGTACGGCCTGGGCTCCAGCGCTATGACTGGCGGCTGCGGGCGAGCTGCCCGCGAGTCCTGGGACGCGGTAGGATTCCAGGGGGCCACGGCACCGTGGGGAAGACCAGCACAGTCGAGGTGAACGCTCGCATCGGGAGCGTGATCGCGGGCAAGTACCGGCTCAACCGGCTACTGGGGACCGGCGCGATCGGCGCGGTGTATGCCGCGCTGCATCAATTCACGGGTAAGCACGTCGCCCTGAAGATGATCGACGCGAGCTTCGGGGAGCACGAGGGCTTCGGCGTCCGCTTCCTGCGCGAGGCGCGCGCCGCCGCCGACATCGACCACCCGGCCATCTGCGACGTCCTCGACGCGGGCCGCGAGCCGGACGGGTCGCTCTACCTCGCGCTCGAGCTGCTCGAGGGGCGGACCCTCGACGACGCCATCGAGACCAACGATCTGCGCCTCGACGAGATCGTCGAGGTCATCGCGCAGGTCCTCGACGGAATCGCCGCGGCCCACGATCGAGCCATCGTCCACCGCGACATCAAGCCGGGGAACATCTTCCTCACCTGGGACGCGCACGGCGAGCTGCGCGCGAAGATCATCGACTTCGGGGTCGCCAAGCGGACCAACTCGGGCCCCGAGATGTTCACGACCCAGCAGGGCGCGATCCTCGGCACGCCGTACTACATGGCGCCGGAGCAGGCGGCGGGGGACCCGATCGACAACCGCGCCGACATCTGGGCGGTCGGCGCCGTCCTCTTCCACGCGCTGACGGGTGAGCCCCCGTTCGACGAGGAGACCTACAACCGCCTCATCGCGCGCCTGATGAACGAGGACGCGCGCAGCCTCCGCGAGGTCCGCAAGGATCTCCCCGACTGGCTGGTCACCGCGGTCGACGGCGCGCTCAAGCGCGACCCCGCCGATCGCTGGCAGTCCGCGCGCACGATGCGCGACGTCCTCAAGAGTCAGGGCAAGGCGCCCATCGAGCTCGACTGGGAGGTCCACGAGGACGCCACCGTGCGCACCGAGGGCCTCTTCGGCGGCGAGCAGGAGCGCCCCGCCACGATCCGCTTGCTCGGCAAGGGCGAGCCCTCGGAGCCGAGCATCGAGGTCGACCTCGATCCGCCCGAGGAGCCCATCGCGCCACCGTCCATCCCCGACATCGCCTACGACGCCTCGGGCGGCCACACCGTCCGGTCGGTGATCCCGCCGGCGTTCCAGGAAGCGGAGCCCGCCAAGAAGAAGGGCTCGGGCCTCTGGCTCGGGGTCCTCCTCGGCGCGCTCGTCATGGGCGTCCTGATGCTCGGCGTCGGCTGGGCCGTGCTCGCCGCGCTCGGTCCCTGAGGCGCGAGCGACGAGCGGCTACCCGACGGCCGCGCGCACGGCGGCCTCGACCTCGCGGACCCGATCCGGGTCGAGGGCGAAGACCGTCACCTCGTAGCGGTGGCCGTCGAGCACCGCGATCTCGGGCTCGCGCGCGATCGCGGACCAGTGGCAGGTGAGGGCCGCCTCCCGGATGCGGCGCTTGGTGTCGGCGACCGAGGTCGAGGGCTCGAGGTCGAGCTCGAAGACGTGGAGGGTGCCGCGCTCGGACACCGGCGTTCGGAGGACCGCGTCGCGAGTGAGGCGGCTGTAGGGGAGGATCGCCTCCTCGCCCCGCGCGGTCTCGACCACGACGGCGCGGAGGCCCATGCGCTCGACCCGGCCCTGGATGTCGCCGACGCGGACGTAGTCGCCCACGCGGCACACGCGGCCCGCCTTGAGGAACACGCCGCTGATGACGTCCCGGACGCCGAACCACGAGGCGGCGAGCGCCACCCCGAGGATGACCGCCACCGCGATCGGGAAGTGCGCCGGGTAGCGCTCGAAGAAGAGCCCCGCCGAGAACAGCAGGTAGAACAGCACCGACAGCGCGGAGAACACGGGGAACGCGCGGCGCAGCGCCTCGCGCCGCTCGGCCGACAGGGGGATCACGTCGACCGCGAACCGCGCCGCGCGCAGCGCCCCGTACAGCACGACGCCGAGCACCAGCACCCACCCCAGGACCCAGCCCGAGGAGGTGATGTCGCCCATCAGCGAGCGGTCGCCGTTCACGGGATCATCCTCCGCGCGCGGAGCCGATCGATCAGGGCGTGGGTCACGAAGCGGCTCAGCCGCAGGACGCCGTTGCGACCCTCTTCGACGAGGCCCATCCGAGTGAGCACGTCGAGCGGGTGATCGAGGTCCTCCGGGCCCAGCCCGGAGATGCGCAAGAGTCGCTGTCGGGTGAGGCGCTTGTGCAAGAGCAGCTGGATCAGGATGGCGACCCACTCGGGGCGCAGGCCGTCCAGGATCTCCCAGTCGCTCCGATCCGGTCGCCGGATCGTCATCGTGCGGTCGGTCGCCTTCTCCACGTGGGTGATCCACGACACGAGCGCGGCCCCGACGAGCCCGCGGCTCGCGGTGAAGTGGTTGGAGAACAGCCGCGCGATGCGCCACTCGCCGAGCGCGCTCTCCGGCACCCCGTCGAGCTCGAAGCCGACGCCGGTGGAGCCGTGCCGGAGCATCACGATCTCCTTGAGCGCCTCCGCCGGGAGCGGCCCGCACTCGACCACCGCGAGCGCCTGATCGGCGAGGCGCCGGAAGCGGTCGATCGCCTCGAACGGGTGGGTCCCCACCTCGATCACGAACAGGACGCGGTCTCCGTGCTGCTGCACGCACGCGAGGAGCGCGTCGATCACCGCGAGCCCGTCGGCGGTGCGCTCCCACCACAGCTCGAGGTCCTCGATGACCACGACGCTCCGATCCGGCAGCGCGGCGATGACCTCCGAGGGCTGGCCGCGCTCGCCGGTCGCCTCGCGCAGCGCGGCGGCGAACGCGGCGACGCTCGCGTCCCCGGCGTCGGGCGGCATCACCCAGTAGGACGGGCGCTTCGCGAGCGAACGACCCAGCATGCGCCGGCACAGCGCGGTCTTCCCGCTGTCCGGCTCACCGGTGACGACGAGCACGCCCTTCACGCCGCGGTCGTGCTGCGCGATCCCGCGCCGCGCGGCGGCGACCTCGTTCTCGCGCTCGACCCAGAAGGTCTCGCTGAACGTGTTCTTGCCGAAGAAGAGCTGCCGATAGAAGAACGGGAGGTCCTCGAGGGCGTCGGCGCTCGGGCTCATCCGCTCGACGAGGCGCATCACCCGGTCGACGAGGGTGCCCGCCTCCCCGGCGTCGCGCAGGCGACGCGCGATGAGGACGCCCGCGCTCCGGCCGTACACCGCGCCCACCAGCGCCTGCCGCACGCGCTGGACGCCGCGCAGCGCGAGCGACTGGGCGCCCGACATCGCGCGCTGGCCGTGGTGGCGACGGACCTGCTGCCCGAGCGCCTCGGCCGAGCTCGTCAGCTCGTACACGTCGGTCCCCCGCAGGACCGCCGCGAGCTTCGCCTCGAGCGTCTCCTCGATCGACGGGATGATCTCCTCGAGGGGCTCGCGCTCGGCCTCGAGGCGCTCGAGCGAGCTCTCCACGACCGGCCGCATGTGCGCGTGGAAGCCGCCCTCGGCGTTCTCCGGGTCGACCTCGCCCTGGTGGAAGCCGATCAGCCGCGTGACGTCCTCCGCGACGCCGACCGCCTTGCTCTCGACGGCGGGCACGCGGGCGAGGATCTCCGTGAGCGGCCCGACGAGCTCGACGTCCACGAGGAACTGGGCGAGGCGCCGGAGCGGGAGATCGACGACCTCGACCTCGCTCGCGTCCCCATCGGAGAGGCGCTGGATCGACTGGTCGCTCAGCGTGCGCACCGTCTCGGGGAGCTCGTCGGCGCAGCGCTGCGCGTCGCGCACGAAGGCCTCGACGAGCGCCTGCGGGTCGAGCGGGTGGTCGTGGTCGAACCGCAGCTCGAGCGGCGTCTCCGCGTCCGAATCGAGGAACTCGCGGAGCGACTTGGCGAGCCCCCGATACGCGGAGAGGATGCCGGACTTCACCTCGAGCGCGATCGACTCGCGGGTGCGCAGGACGATGGTCGCGAGGCGGTGCTGGAAGGCGGAGGCCTTGAGCCCCACTTGCGCCCGCTCGAAGATCGCGCGCTGGTGCTCGTAGAGCACCGTCGCCCCGCCGAGCAGCCCCGTGCGGAGCGCGTCGAGGTGGCGGGGGAGCTTGCGGCTCGTCTCGAGGAGGAGGGGCAGGTCGATCCGGGCGAGGTCGTCGGCGTAGCGCTGCGCGAGCTCTCGGGCGTCGATCGCGAGCTCCGCCCGCAGCTCCGCGAGGCGGGACACGTGCTCCTCCCGCAGCTCCGTGGTGCGCGCGACGGCGGCCTCGCGGGCCTCCTCGAGGAACGCGTTGAGGGCCTCGCCTTCGAGCGCCTCGTCCTGGAGCAACGCCATGCTCGTGCGCGAGGCGTTGAAGACGCTCAGGAGCTGCACCCCGAGCCGCCAGCACTCGTGCACGTAGGCGCGCGTGATGTCGTCCGCGACCTCGAGCAGCTCCTTGTTCACGTACCAGCGCGCGAGGGGCGCGGTCGGCGTCTCGTCGACGACCGTCTCGCCGTCCTTGGCCCCCTTGAGCTTGGCGGCCTTGAGCTTGGCGAGCTCCCGCACGTCGCCCGGCCCCGGCATGTAGAGGCGCGCGTCGCGCTCCACCACGAGCACCTCGTCGGGATCGACGAGCGACTCGTCGTCCGCGAAGGCCCGCGCCCGGCCCTCGAGGATGTCGCGCTGGTCGGCGAGGTCCTGATGGATGAACTCGTCGATGAGCTTGCCGCACTCCATCAGGAACGCGCTCTGGACCCGGTTCGCGAGGCGCCGTCGCTTGATCGGGTTCAGCTTCGAGTCCGCGCCCGACCGCAGCATCTTGAGGTGCCGGACGACGAGCTCCTCGGTCGCGTCGAGCAGCTCGCCGTTGCGCGCCGCGAGCCGCCCGAGGCTCTCCTGGAAGTAGGCGTCGAGCGTCTGGTCGAGCCGCTCCGCGAAGGCCTCCGCGTGCCGCGCGATCGCGGGGTAGGGCGGCAGCTCGAGCTCGGGCAGCGCCTCGGCGTCGAGCGCGGGCCGGACCGCGGCCGCCTCCGCGGTGGCTCGCACCACCCGCCCCACCGCGCGGAACATCGAGCCGGGGCTCACGTACAGCACGCTCGGGACGGCGACGGCGATGTCGGCGAGCTGGGCCAGCGCGGTCTCGTCGAGGGCCCCCGAGGGGAGCTCCACGATCGCGAGCCGCGCGTCGGCCGAGCGCTCGGACACGTGCGCCTCGAGGGGCCGCGGATCCACCGTGTCGAGGAGCACCTCGACGTCGGCGGTGACGCGCGACTCCTCCAGCATGCGGCGCGCCGACGAGCGGAGGCCGTCGTTGAGCGAGGCGTCCCGCGTCACGGTGGTGAAGCGGATGCTCGCCGTCCGGAACGCCGTGCTGCTCGTGATGAAGCGGACCAGCGCGATCCCCAGCGCGGGGCTGCTCTCCGAGCGCCACCAGACGTCGACGCGCGGGGGGCCCGACGCCTGGTGCGACGTGTCGCTGAAGAGCAGCGTGTTCAGGTCGAGCTCGCGCAGCTGATCGACGAGCGCGCCGAAGCGGGCGGGCTCGACCGCGTACGCGTCCCAGTCCAGCAGCACGGTGTTGGGCTCGAGGCCCGAGAAGCCGCGATGGCGAGCGAACGCGTGGATCGTCTCGTAGGGGTCTTCGGTCTCGACGCGCTCGTCGAAGACGCCGACCACCGGGCCCGCGTCGAGCGCGACGGGATCCTCGGGCGCGGGGGCCTCGTCGGGGCGGCGGAGCCGGACGTCGGTGAGCATGCCGTTGCCCGTGATCAGCGTGCTCGCGGTGCGGCGGAGCCCCACGCGCGGCGAGCCGTCGTCGGGCCGGAACATGAGGATGTTCGGCCGCCAGTTGCGGTGCTGCCGGTCCGCCTTGGAGAGGCGGTGGAGGCCCGCGCGGACGAGCGAGGACCAGACCCCCTCCCATGCGTCGCCCGACTCGAGCTGGAGCTGGCGCCGCTGCAGGAACACGTAGAGGAGCGCCATCATCGTGGTGGCGCCGGCCATCGCCGCGAGGTTCAGCTGGATCATCAGCAGGATCGACGCGACCGCGCCGACGACGCTGATGGTCTTCGGGATCCGGAACTCGGGGCGGAAGTCCGGGCTGACGATGCTCTCGATGGCGCACGCGATGTTGAGGAACGCGTAGGTCGCCATGAACACCATCGAGACGATCTCGGCGATCGCCTCGAGCTCGGCGACGAGGATGCCGACCTCGCCGATCGCGAACGCGAGCAGCAGCGCGTTGCGCGGCTCGTTGGTCTTGCCGTAGCCCTTCGCGAACCAGCGCGGCGTGATCCCGTCGGAGCTGATGGTCTGCAGGATCCGGGGGGCGCCGAGGATGCTCCCGAGCGCGCTCGAGAGGGTCGCGCCCCAGATGCCCGCGGTGACCGCGGGGCCCCAGACGGCGAGGTCCTCGAGCACGCGCCGGTTCTCGCGCAGCTCCTCGGGCCGCACGCGGATCGCCAGGAAGATGGCGAGGCCGAGGTAGACCACCATCCCCGCTCCGATCGCGGCCATGGTGCCGGTGGGGATCGAGCGCTTGGGATCCTTGAGGTCGCCCGACATGTTCACGCCGGCCGTGAAGCCGGTGACCGCGGGGAAGAACACGCCGAAGAGCGCGAACAGCGAGGGAGCCTCGGCGAGCTCGGGCGGCCCGATCAGCGCGGTCTCCGCCGGGACCTCGGGCGACCCGAAGAACACGGCGAGCAGAGAGATCCCGATCAGCGCGAGGATCACGTACTGCGTCTTGATCGCGAGCGACGTGCTGATGAACGTGATCACCGTGATCAGCACGACGGTGATCGTCCCGCAGATCCGGATGCCGGTGAGGTTGCGCGGGTCGAGCCCGATCGTCGCGAGGAAGCTCTCCGAGAAGCCGATGACGTACAGGCTGATGCTGAACGAGAGCCCCAGGAACAGCGCGAGGCCCAGCGTGCCGCCGATCGGCAGACCGAGGCTGCGGGAGACGATGTAGTACGGGCCGCCCGCGCCGACGCTCTTGTCGGTGGCGATGGAGCTGATGCTCAGGCCGGTGCACACGCTCACGATGTGCGCGGCGAGGATGATCCCGATCGTCTGCGCGAGCCCCGCCGTCCCCACCAGCCAGGGGAGGCGCAGGTACATGATCACGCCGAGGATGGTCAGGATCGACGGCGTGAAGACGCCCCCGAAGACCCCGAACTTGCTATCGGCTTTGCTCGCCACCTCGATCGCCACTCAGCGTGGCGAGCATACCGCGCCCGGCGGGCCGTGAATTGGTCCGCCTGGGCGGGAGGTCAGGCTTCGGAGAACTCGGCCAGCGCGCCGTCCTGCGCGAGCCGAAGCTTCCGCAGTGCCTGGACTTGGAGCTGCCGGATGCGCTCGCGGCTGAGGCCGAAGCGGTCGCCCACGTCGGTGAGCGTGTGCTCCTCCTCGCCGTCCATGCCGAAGCGCATCCGCAGGATCTCGCGCTCGCGCTCCGTCAACGTATCGAGCGCCTGTCGAAGCGTCGACTCGAGGGAGTCGTCGACCAGGGGCTGCATCGGCGTGAGCTGATCGGGATCCACGACGAGGTCACCGAGCGTGGAGCTGCCGTCGACGCCCACGGGGATGTCGAGGCTCACGGTGTCCCGCATCGCCTCCATGAGCTCCGAGACGCGCCGCTCCGGCATGTCGAGCGCGCGACCGATCTCGCGCGGCGTCGGCTGCCGGCCCAGCTTGGGCGTGAGCTCGTGGATCTGGCGCATCACTCGGTGGAAGCGCTCGAGCGCGTTCACGGGGACGCGGATCGTCCGACCCTGCTCCTGCGTGGCGCGGTTCATCGACTGCCGGATCCACCAGCCCGCGTACGTCGAGAGCCGGAAGCCCTTGTGGTAGTCGTACTTCTCGACCGCCCGCATCAGGCCCATGTTCCCCTCCTGGATGAGGTCGAGGAACGGCAGGCCGCGGCCGCGGTACTGCTTGGCGATCGAGACGACGAGCCGGAGGTTGGCCTCGACCATCTCGGACTTGGCCACGTCCACGACGTGGAGGGCTTCGCGGAGCACCCGCGCGGTCTCGCGGACCTCGTCGATGGGGCGCCCCGTCTGCGCTTCGATCTCCTCGAGCTGACGGCGCGCCTCTCGCGGGGCGTGCCGCGCGTCGCGCTCGGCGCGCTCGATCTTGCCGAGGTAGCCGGTGATCCGGCGGGTGATCCGCTCGAGGCGCTTCTCGTGGAAGTCGAGCGTGCGCAGGAGCGCCGCCCGCTCGCCGCGGAGGACCTCGCGTCGCTTCGCGTTGCGGCACGCCGCGATGCTCGCGTCGAGGCCGACGATGGCGCGCAGGGTGGCGAGGGTCTGCTCGCGCGCGACCGACTCCTCGTCGGTGCCCTTGCGGAGGTGCTCCGAGATCACCTCGCGCACGCTGATCTCCTCCTTCTCGAGGCGGGAGCACATGCGCGCGATCTCGGGCATCGCGATGGGCGTGTTCCACAGCACGTCGAGGACACGGTGACGCCCGTGCTCGATCTGGCGGGCGAGCTCGATCTCACCGTCCCGCGTCAGCAGGGCGACGTCGCCGAGGCGGCCGAGGTAGCGCTCCACGATGTCGAGCTGTGGCCCGCGCGGCCGCGAGGCCTTCGGTCGCTTCGCGCCCGACGACTTCGTGGAGGAGTGCGACAGGGCGATGCCCTCCATCTCGAGGGTTCGCATGACCGCGGGTATGGCGCGGCTCAGGTCGTCGACGCCGGCGAGCCGGTCGCAGACCTCCTCATAGGTCAGGTAGCCGCGCTTGCGGCCGACCGACAGCAAGTCTTCGTCGAGGTACGTCGTGTCCGGCTTGTGCTTCAAGTGAACCTGCCTATCTGGGCTATCCGCGGACACGGTCCGAAGGGGAACGTTCCGCGCGGAGCTCGAGGTCGCTCGAGGTCTTGGACGCTCGAGTCGGGGGCACACCTTGGGCGCGATTCGACTCCATCTCGTTCTTCGATCTGGAGCCATCGCCTCCGCAGCGAAACCCCCGGCCTCGCACCGTGTAGTACGTCCGAGACGCGCGAACGTTTCGACGGTCGGTGGGGGGCGTCGCATTCAATGGTTGGGTTGCGCGTGCCACGCCCTCCGTTCGACGCACGAACGGGGCCAAGCGGCTCGTGGCTGGTCGCGGCACACACGAACCCCAACCCGTGGGGACGGCTGCGTGTTCCCGCGGAGATTTTCCCGCGGCGCCTACGGCGAGCTCAGCGTCCCTCGACGCCGACCGTGTAGCGCTGCGGGTCCATCGTGTGCGTGGTGTGTACGAACAGGGTGGCGCCGGAGCACTCGTAGCGCTCGCCGCCGCCCTCGGTCCACACGCAGTCCCCGAACGCGTCGCGGATCTCGTAGATGTGGGTGCCCGCCTCGATCACGCGCCCGTCGACCCGGATGCGGCCGAGCGCGCCCATCTGCGCCTCGATCCGACGCGCCCGACCGTCGCGGAACGTGACCTGGTAGGGCCCGAACGCGGTGACGCGGGGGTCGACGACGGTGGCCTCGAGGCCCAGCGCGCGTACCTCGTCTTCGGTCATCCCGACGCGGATCGGGCCGAGGCGCGTCCCCGCTTCGATGTCCACGGGCTCGGCTCGCGGCTCGGGCTCGGGCTCCTCCGGCTCGGAATCCTCCGGCTCGGCCTCGGCCTCCGGCTCGGCCTCGGCCTCCGGCTGCGCCTCGGCCTCGTCCGTGGTCTCGTGCTCCGCGCGAGGCTCACCGATGTTCGTCTCGTTGGCGCCACACGCCAGGACGAAGACTCCGCATATCGCGAGCAACCACCTCACGCCCGCTGGATACACGATCCAGGCGCGGGTGGCTACGAGCTGGCCGAGCCGGGGCGGTCGTAGCGCAGCCACGCCGTGCGGTCGGCGTGCACGGCCTCGGCGATCTCGACGACCCGGGTCTGCTCGGTCTCGACCTCGGGGATCGTGAACACGTCGGCGGCGCCGGTGCGGTTCGGGTTCCACTTGAGGAAGACGTTGGCCTTCGGGAAGGCGTCGCGGAGGCGCTCGCGGAGCTCGATCTGGAACGCGTGGGCGCTCGCCTCCTGCATCAGACCGTCGGTGTCGATGTCGGCGAACAGATCGGCGCTCACGGTGTACTCGATGGTGCTAACAGACAACCTGACTTGCTCCTGTCGAAAGCGGGCGTTGCGGGGGAGGCGGGGGTCTAACGTGGCCCCTCCGCGATCGCAAATCGTCAGGGATCGTCGTCTGTGTCGGAGAGCGCGGCGAGGCTCGCGAGCCCGATGCTGAGCGCGGCGCGCAGCACGGCCTCCTCCGGGGTCTCGCGGACGGGTTGGATCCGCAAGACGCCTGGCGGGAGGTTCGGCGCGAGGGCGCGGGCGCGCTCGACGAGGCGCGCCGGCACCTCGAGGCGCAGGCCCGCGTGCGTCTGGTCCGAGAGCGCGTGCGAAGCCGAGGTGTCGTCGCTCGGGGCCCGGGGCGCGGGGACGCTCGGTGAGGTCCGCTCGGCGGTGGGCGCGAGGGCGGCCTCGGCGTTCGGGGGCGGGGGCTCGGTGCGCGAGCCGGAGTCGTCCTCGTCGCGGGGGGCGGGCGCGAAGATCTCCGTGGAGGTCGCCTCGGCCTCGGCGAACGCGGCCGTCGGACCGACGCGGGTGGGCGTGGGCTCGATCTCGTCGGCCTCGGGCAGCTCGTCGGGCTCGGGCAGCGCGTCGGGCTCCCGAAGCTCTTCGGGCTCGGGCGACGGCTCGGGCTCGGGCAGCGGCTCGGGCTCGGGTCGCGCCGCCATCGGAGCCGCGGATCGGCGCTCGATCGGGGTCGGCCGCGGCCGCGGGCGCGCCTCGAGCTTCGTCGGCACCGCGGGCAGCTCGGGCTTGGGCGGTTCGGCCTTGGGCGGATCGGCCTTGGGAGGAGGCCGCGGGGCCTCACTCTTCGGCGCGACCTCGGCCCGCGGCACCGCGGGGAGCGCCCCGAGCTTGGGGAGCGGAGGCGCGGCGTCGACGGGGCGTCGCGGCGGCGGGAACGAGGACGGGCGGGGCGGGGGAAACGAGGACGGCCGCGGCAGCGGCGCGGGGGGCGGGATCGCGCTCGGCGGGGGCGGCCGCGTCGAGGGCTTGGGTCGCGCCGGGGGCAGCGGAGGCCGACCCGCGGGCGGTCGAGGCCGCAGCGTCGGGGGGCGGACCGGCTCGCTGCGCGTCGGCGGGGGCGGCGGCACCGACTTGGACGGCGCGCTCGGGGGCGGCTTGAGGATCTTCTCGCGCAGCGATCGGAGGTCGAAGTTGCCCGTCGCCTGCGCGCCGTCCTCACGGGCCAGGAGCATGCGCTCCCACATGATCTCGTTGCGCTCGTCGAACGAGAGGAGGGACAAGCGGACCCGGTACGTCGAGGCCCCCTCCTGCGTGCTCTCCTGACAGCGGCCGACCCCCTCGAAGACCTTCGAGCCGTCGAGCAGGTGCACGCTGAAGCGGATCCAGTCGCCATCCGGGATGCGGCGGCCGGCCGGCAGACGGACCGACGTGTCGTCGACGAAGGGGGCGAGCTCGCGGACGAGGTCCGACACGTCGCGGTGGCTCGTCCAGACTTCGAGCGAATCGCTCACCGGCGCGAGCCTAACCCAACGCGCAGCTCCTCCGCGACGGCGGCGATCGTGTCGAGGCACGCCTCGGCGAGGTGCGCGCAGCGCGCCGGCGACCAGCCCGTCTCGGGGATCGGGAGGTCGGCGTTGTCCTTGAACGGCATCTCGAGCGTCATGGAGAGGCACCCGAAGCGCTCCGCCACCCAGTTCGTGCACAAGCGCAGGTTGGCTTGCCCCGGCGCGGCCGGCGGGTAGCCGCGCTCGGTCTGGAAGTCGGGCGACCGTCGCCGCAGCTCGGCCCGGAAGCGCGCGAGCAGCTCGCGCTGCGCCGCGGTGAGGGACGGGACGCCGTCCGGACCCGCGATGAAGTTGTACGGGAGCTCTTCGTCGCCGTGGACGTCGAGGCACAGGTCGACGCCCGTCGCGATCATCTGCTCGCGCACGAGGAACACCTCGGGGCTGCGCTCGAGGCTGGGCTCCGCCCACTCGCGGTTGAGGTTCGCGCCCGCGGCGTTCGTGCGCAGGTGGCCGCGGCGGGAGCCGTCCGGGTTCATGTTGGGGACGACGTGGAAGGTCGCCTTCGCGAGCAGGGCGCGCGCGACGGGCTCGTCGGGATCGAGGAGCCGCGCGAGGAAGCCCTCCATCCAGTGCTCGGCCATCGTCTCGCCGGGGTGCTGGCGGGCGATGCACCAGATGGACAGCGGCCCCTCGCCCACGTGGAGGGCGTCGAGATCCTGGCCGTCGACGGTGCGGCCGAGCACCTCGTGGCGGACGCGCGGATCCCGGCTCGCGCGGCCGATCAGGTCGTGGTGCCGCTCCATGGAGAAGGGCACGAAGTACGCGAGCCAGACCGCGTTGGCGCCGCCCGGGTGACGGATCTCGAGGACCCCGTCGGCGTA
This sequence comes from Sandaracinaceae bacterium, assembly GCA_020633195.1. Lineage (GTDB taxonomy): Bacteria > Myxococcota_A > Polyangia > Polyangiales > Sandaracinaceae > JACKEC01. The sequence goes on from JACKEC010000036.1 coordinate 41,404, forward strand.
GGACGTGGGGACGCGGTACCAGCGCTCGCGGTCCGTGGAGGCGACGGCCGAGTAGCCCTCGTAGCCCGCGCCGTAGGAGGCCTCGCCCGCGTTGATCAGGCGCACCACCGCGGGGGCGCCGCCGAGGCCGGCGACGCGGAAGTAGAACCACTGCATGAAGTCCGCCTTCGCGTCCTTCTGAATGCGCACGGTGATCGCGTCGGGCGCGGAGGCGTCGACCACGTCCCCGTTGCCGCCGTCGAAGGCGCTGCTGACGGAGACGGTCACGAGCCGGTCCTGTAGACGCCGAGGGCCGGGCCCTCGTCCGCGGCGCCGGTGAAGAGGTCGGGGAGCGGGAGCGGATCGGGCAGCACCACGCCTCGCTCGAGCCCGCACATCGTGCGGATCATCCGCGTACGAACGTAAGGCAACTTGCACACCGTTCCCATGAAGAGGTCCCGCGGGATCGCGAGGGCGCCGCGATCGGATTGGAAGAAGGGGGTCAAGAAGCGCGTGGCCCACTGGTAGTAGCCCAGGTGCGCCTCCCGCGATCGAGAGTACGCGACGAGCGCCTCCGACACGGACGGCGCGTCCGAGGCGAGGGCGCGCGCGAGGTACATGGCGTCGACCAGCGCGAGGTTCGCGCCCTGTCCGAGCTGCGGGCTCGTCGCGTGGGCCGCGTCGCCGAGGAACACGACGGCGTCGGTGTTCCACGGGTGCAGGACGATGTCCCAGTAGGTCGCGAAGAGGACCTCGTCGATCGAGTCGATCTGGTCGAGGACGGGCGCCGACCGCGGCTCGAGCGCGCGCAGGTGGTCCTTCCACGGGCCGAGCCCCTTCTTCCGCCAGGCGTCGACGCCCTCGACGGGGAGGCTCCAGAACATGCTCACCTTGGGGGTGTCGCCCGTCGGTCCGAGCCCGCTCGGGAGCAGCCCGAGCATCTCGGTGGTCGAGCGAACGACCTGGTAGAGGACCTTGTCGAAGTCCTGGTCGGGGTCGTCTCCGATGAACCACAGCGCGCCCCACGGGTAGCGGGCCTCGCGGTGTGTGAGCGGGGCGTCGTCGCGCAGCTGCGAGCGCGCGCCGTCGGCGACGACCACGAGGTCGAACGGGCCGTGCTCGTCGCCGTCCTTCTCGACGACCCACCGCCGCGCGCCGTCCGCGCGGAGGTCCTCGATGGGGTGCCCGCATCGCAGGTCGATCCCCGGCTCCCTCCGCACGGTGCCGAAGAGCTCCGCGAAGAGCACGCCGCGGTGCAGGCCGACGCCGAACGCGCGCGGGTGGAGGTCTCCGTAGCGTAGGTCGATCACCGTCCGACCCGCGGCGTTGACGCAGTGGAGGCGCTCGACGCGGGAGGCGCGGGCGAGGATCGGCTCGAGGAGCCCGAGCCGCGCGAGCACTCGCATGCCCGTGGGCTGGACCATGATCCCCGCGCCGACGGGCCCGGGATCCTCGACGGCCTCGAACACGGTGACGCGATGCCCGGCGCGCGCGAGGAACAGCGCGGCGGCCGCGCCCGCGGTGCCGCACCCGATGACGGCGACGTCCAGGGGGGTCATTCGACCCGGAGCGTACCCTCTCGAGAACGCGAAGAGCCGCCCCGCGGTGAACGAGGCGGCTCTGCCGGTCGCGCGGAAGGGTTTGGAACAAACCCTCCGGGAACTCAGCTCGGCCAGCAGCTCATGCCGGCGGCGCCGCCGAGGGGAGCCATGACGCACGAGTAGTCGGCGCCGGGGCGGCACATGCTGCCCATCGTGCAGTCGCGCAGGCACACCCCGCCGCGGCAGGTCGAGCCCGCCGCGCAGGCCGGGTCGCCGACGTCACCGCAGGCGGTGGTGCAGTAGCCGCCCGGGAAGTCGGGGATCCCGCCCGTGTTGTTGAGGTCGAGCAGGCAGATGCCGAACTCGTCGCCCGCGCAGTCGGTGATGTTCCGGCAGCGGTCGCCGGGGGCGCCGGCGCCGGTCGCCGCGGGCCAGCACTCGGTGAAGCCGTCGACGTCGGCGGTGTCGTAGCAGCGGTAGCCCGTGGCCCGGCAGTCGGTGTCCGCGGTGCAGTCGTCGGCGCAGATGCCCGTCGCGCGAGGCAGACCCGTGGTCGCGTCGATCCCGATCGAGCAGTGGCTGCCGGTGGGGCAGGGCGTGCTGCCGTCGGCGGTGCAGTCGAGGAGGATGCAGTAGCCCTCCTCGAAGTCGTTGTTCGGGCGCATCGCGCAGAGGCCGCGCGCGCCGCCCGCGCACTCGTGGGTGCCCTCGCACGCGTCGCCGACCGCGCCCGCGCCGGTGCCGCCGCGGTAGCACTCGGTGACCAGGTCGTCGTCCACGTCGGTGCACGCGTAGCCCATCGGGCGGCAGTCCGCGTCGGTGGTGCAATCGGGCTGGCAGACGCCGATGATTCCGCCCGCGCCGTCGTTGAAGCTCGAGCAGTGGCTGCCGGCCCCGCAGTCCGTGTCCGCGATGCAGCCCAGGATCGTGCAGTAGCCGTCGAGGAGGTCGGCGGTGAAGCAGCTGCCGTTCTCGCCGCCCGCGCAGTCCCAGACGCCGTCGCAGGGAGCGCCGATCGCCCCCGTGCCGGTCGCGCCGGGGAAGCACTCGTTGACCGCGCCGGCGTCTTCGTCGGCGTTCTGGCAGACGTAGCCGTCCGCGCGGCAGTCGGTGTCCGTCGTGCACGTCGGCAGGCAGACGCCTTCGCCGCCCGTGGCGGGGACGAAGGCGCAGTGGTTGCCCGTCCCACAGTCGCCGTCGACGAGGCAGCTCTCGCTGCACATGCCGCCGCGGTAGCCGCGACCCTCGCGCAGGCAGATGTAGTCCTCACCGCCCGCGCAGTCCGCGTTGGTGGCGCACGGGTCGCCGGTCGTGCCGGTGCCCACGCCGACCGGGGCGCACTCGCGCGCGCCGTCCATGTCGGCCTGGTAGCAGGTGTACTCGGGGCCGCGGCAGTCCATGTCCGTCCCGCACGTCACCATGCACACGCCGATGCGCGCGAGGTTGCCGAGCGCGAACGCGCAGTGGAAGCCCGTCCCGCAGTCCGCGTCGACGTAGCACTCCATCGAGCAGTGCCCGCCGAACCAACCCGACTCGCTCTCGTCGAGGCAGGTGCCGCTCGCGCAGTCGGCGTCGTCCGCGCAGGCCGCGCCGATCCCGCAGTCGCCGCACTCGAGCGTGCCCCCGCAGCCGTCGTCGACGGTGCCGCAGTCGAACGCGCCGCAGGCGGTGGCCGCCACGCACGCGTCGGTGCCCGCGTCGGCGCCGCCGCCCGCGTCGTTCCCGCCGCCGGCGTCGTCGCCGGGCGAGCCCGAGTCGGTGCCCGGACCCGCGTCGTCCATGCCGCCGCCGCCATCCATCAGGCCCACGCCCGAGTCGGTGCCCATCAGGCCGGCGTCGATGCCGACGCGCTCATCACACCCGGGCAGCACCGCGAGGGCTGCGATCACGGCCAAGAAGCCAGTGCGCTTCATCATCAAGTCTCCTCCGAGCGCGCTCCCCCCGGAGCACGGCGAAGGCTGCTCTTACGCTGTCGGGCACGGGGGGTACGAGGAGGGGTGTGAGGTGTCTCAAACCCAGCCGCGCCCGGCTCAGCGACAGAGGATGTTGGCTCGGACGTTCCCCTCGGCGATCGCCTGCTCGCACGCGCCGCCGAAGAGGCTGAGCTGCGTGCGGCTCGGGTTGGTCCAGTCCCAGCCGTCCTCGCGGGAGGTGTCCCTCGGGATCGTCTCGCGACCGACGAGGACGGCCACCTCGGCGTCCGCGTCCGGCGGGACCGGCACGGCGAACACGCACTGGGCGAGGTCGCGGGTGATCTCGCCGAGCAGGGTGTCGAGCAGGCGCGCGTCCCGCGCGTCATAGAAGCGGCGCTCCTCGGTCGAGGGCCGCGGTCGGCCTCCCGTGATGGCGAGCCGCTCGAGGAGCGAGACCTCCGGGCCCGTGCTCGCGATCCCCAGCACGTAGGTGTCGATGCCGTGGGTATCGTGCGCCTCGCCGATGACGTCGACGATCTCGCGGACGGCCTCCTCGCTGCAGTTGGGCGCGCCGTCGGTGGCCACGACCATGAACTGGGCGCTGTTCTCGTCTGCGCGCGCGAGGAGGGCGTCGAGGGCCTCGCGGGCGGCGGGCCCGACGGGCGTCCCTCCGAACGGGTCGTAGCGCGAGAACTGGGTGATGATCCCCGGCGCGTGGCCGGGGCCGATCGGCACCTCGAGGCCGGGGTTGACGTCGCACGGGCTCTCGGTCGCCCGCATGGTCTGGGTGGGGAAGAACTTGGCGCCCACCCCGATGCTCTCGTCGAACGTCTCGAGGGCGCCGCCGAGCGCGAGCTCGAGGATCTCCCAGCGCGACTCGCCGGGGCGCGGCGTCATTCCGTCGAACGCGTCGGACATGGAGCCGCTTCGATCGATCACGAACACGACGTCGACGGTGCCCGGATCGAGGCGGACCACCCCGGGCATGCAGATCGGCCCGGCGTCGCTCCCGGCGTCGAGGCCCGCGTCGAGGCCCGCGTCGAGGCCCGCGTCCCGGGTCGGGCCCGCGTCCGTGGGCTCGACGTCGAGGCCGGTGCGCGCCCCGCAGCTCGCCGCGACGGCCCCGATCAGGAGCGCGAGGAGGAGGCGGCGGAGCAGGGCCTGGGGGAGCCGGTGCACGTACCGCGTTTAGCAGGCGCGGCCCTACTCGTCGCAGAGGATCTCGGCGGTCACGCGCCCGCCGGAGGTCGTCACGCGCTCGCAGGCGCCCCCGAACAAGGTGATCTCGGTGCGATCGGGGGCGGTGAAGTCCCAGCCCTCGGTCCGCGTTCCGTCCTGCGCGAGGATCGTCCCATCGACGGAGACCTCGAGCGTCGCGTCGAGGGTCGGCGTCGGGTCGAGCTCGAAGACGCAGCGCGCGATGGTGTCGGTGATCGTGGTCAGCGCCTCCTCGAGGTCGGTGCGGTCGCCGACGCTGTAGAAGCGGCGCTCGCCGGGCACGTCGCGGGGGCGCTCGCCGGCGATGGCCATGCGGTCGAGCACGTCGGCGAGGTCGCGGCGCATCGGGTCGTCGATGCCGATCACGTAGACCGGGATCCCGCTCGCGCTCAGGCGGCGGATCACGTCGAGGGTGCGCGTCTCGTCGATGCAGTTGTAAGGACCGAAGTCAGGATCGGCTGTGCAAGCACCCGGTCCGCCAGTGCACAGACACTCGGAGGTCGGAATCGACGGGTCGGGGTGACAGTTCGGGCCGCCGTCGGTCGCGAGGACGACGAAGCGCGGGACCCCCGGGGCGGGCCGGTTCATGAAAAAGGTCTCGACCTCGTTCAGCGCGTCGGCGGTGGGCGTGCCGCCGCCGGGGGCGGTCGTCTGGAAGAGGCGCACGAGCCGCGGGATCCGCCCGCGCGCGGGGGTGATGTCGATCCCCGGCTCGACCATGCAGGCTTCTGCTGGCGTGTTCACCATGTCGAGCACCGCGGGGTAGATCTTGGCGCCCATCTCGAGCAGTGGGTCGGCGCCCATGAGGACGGCCTCGAGGGTGGTGCCGAGGACGTCCCAGCGGCTCGGCCGCGGGTCCCCCGGTTCGCGGTTCTCGCCCTGGAGCGTGTCGTCCATCGAGTTGCTGCGGTCGAGGACGAACATGATCTGCGCCCCGCGTCGCTGGAGGGCGACGGGCTGCGGCATACAGATCGGGGCGTCGATGCCCGCGTCGTAGCCGCCGTCCATCCCCGCGTCGTAGGGCAGATCGGCGTCGGGGATCAGCAGCCCCGTCTTCGCGCCGCAGCCTGCGAGGGCGAGCGCGAACGTGGCGGCGACGAGGATCCTCATGGAAGGAGGGTTGTCGAACGAGCGGCCCGCGTCCAGTCGGGCTCTAACCGCGGGCGGCGATCTTCGCCCAGGTGTCCTTGAGCGTGATCGTGCGGTTGAAGACGGGGCGCTCCGCGGTGTGGTCCGCGCTGTCGGTGACGAAGTAGCCGACGCGCTCGAGCTGCACGCGGGTGCCCGGCTCGAGCTCGCCGAGCGCGGGCTCGAGCTTGCCCGTCACGATCTTCTTGGAGTCCGGGTTGATGAACTCGAGGAAGCTCTTGGACTCGTCGCCCATCGGGTTCTCGACGGTGAAGAGCCGATCGAAGAGGCGCACCTCCGCGTCGACCGCGTGGGCGGCGCTCACCCAGTGCAGGGTGCCCTTCACCTTGCGGCCGTCGGGCGACTTGCCGCCCTTCGACGCCGGGTCCCACGTGCAGCGCAGCTCCACCACCTCACCGTGCTCGTCCTCGATGGCTTCGTTGCACGTGATCAGCGCGGCGTAGCGGAGCCGGACCTCGGCGCCGGGCGCGAGCCGGAACCACTTCTTGTGCGCCTGCTTCGCGAAGTCCTCGCGCTCGATGAAGAGCTCGCGGGAGAACGGCACCCGGCGCGTGCCGAACGAGTCGTCCGTCGGGTTGAGCGGGCAGTCGAACCAGTCGACCTGGTCCTCGGGGTAGTTCTCGATCACGACGCGGATCGGATCGAGCACGCCCATCAGGCGCGGCGAGCGCTCGTTGAGGTCCTCGCGGATCGCGTGCTCGAGCATCCCGACGTCGACCACGCCCGGCCGGCGGCTCACCCCGGTGCGCTCGCAGAACGCGCGGATCGCCTCGGGCGTGTACCCGCGCCGCCGCATCCCCGTGAGGGTCGGCATGCGGGGGTCGTCCCACCCGTCCACGTGGCGCTCGTTGACGAGCTGCAAGAGCGCCCGCTTGCTCGTGATCGTGTAGTCGATCGCGAGCCGCGCGAACTCGTACTGCTGCGGCGGCCCCTCGAGGCCGATCGCCTCGAGGAACCAGTCGTAGAGGCCGTGGTGGTTCACGAACTCGAGCGAGCAGCACGAGTGCGTGATGCCCTCGATGGCGTCGCTCTGGCCGTGGGCCCAGTCGTACATCGGGTAGATGTGCCAGGCGTCGCCGGTGCGGTGATGCGGCGTCTTCAGGATCCTGTACATCAGCGGATCGCGGAGCTTCACGTCGGTCGACTGCATGTCGATCTTGGCGCGGAGGACGGCGCTCCCCTCCTCGAGCTCGCCGGCGCGCATCTTCTCGAAGAGCGCGAGGTTCTCCTCGACCGAGCGATCCCGATCCGGGCTCTCGACGCCGGGCCGGTGGAAGTTGCCGCGGCCCTCGCGGATCGCCTCGAGGCTCTGCGTGTCGACGTATGCCTTGCCCGCCTTCACCAGCTGCACCGCCCAGGTGTAGAGCTGCTCGAAGTAGTCGGAGGCGTAGAGCGTCTCGCCCCACTCGAAGCCCAGCCAGCGGATGTCCCGCTCGATGCCGTGCACGTACTCCTCGTCCTCGGCGACCGGGTTGGTGTCGTCGAAGCGGAGGTTGCAGCGGCCGCCGAACATCTCGGCGAGGGAGAAGTTCACCCAGATCGCCTTGGCGTGGCCGATGTGGAGGTACCCGTTGGGCTCCGGCGGGAAGCGCGTCACCACGGAGGCGCGGCGCCCCTCGCGGAGGTCCGCCTCCACGATGTCGCGGATGAAATTGCCCGGGCCCTCGTCCTCGCGTGTGGTGTCGTTCACGGCCGGCCAGCCTACGCCGCGCGGCGCCGAATTCAATCGCCGCGACACTCTCCGGCGCGCACCTCGACCCGGTCGGGGGCGCGCTCCCAGGTCACCCAGAAGCGCTCGCCCGAGGCCACGATCTGCGTCGGGGCCGCGGCCGCGGCGACGAGGACGGGCTCGCCCAGCGCGCCCTCGGCGACATCCGCGGGCTGGACGAACAGATCGCCCTCGCTCGCGTACGCGATCACGAGCCGCGATCCGAGCCCCGTGGCGACGGTGCCCTCGGCGGACGCGTCGCCTCGGGTGACGCGCACGGGGTGGTCCTCGCCCACCCAGATCCCCGTGCGATCCGGCGCGGTGTAGAGGACCTGATCGCCGACCAGCGCGACCGCCCGCCCCGCGACGGGCGAGGCGCCGGCCTCCAGGTGCGTCGTCGCGCCCGGCGCCACCCACGACGCGCGCTGCGGCGCGACGAGGAGCCGTCCGCGGCCGCGGCCCACCGACGTCGCCGGGCCGACCTCGTGCGCGACCAGGTCCAGGTCGTGGAGGCTGATCTCGTCCTCGGCGTCGCGCAGGACGAGCCACCCGCGCAGCGCGTCGAGGGTGACCGCGGCGTCCGTCGCCTCGACGTCGAACGAGGCCTCCCACTCGACGTCTCCGTTCGGCGCCAGCTGGAGCACGCGGCTCGGGGTCACCGCGACCCAGCCGCCGTCGTGGTGGGACAGGGCGAGCACGCGATCGGGGAGCGCGAGGGCCGGCTCGGTGGGCGCGTCGAGGCGGTGCAAGGTGGCGCGACCGCTCGCGTCGTGGACCACGACGGCGTTCTGCGCGAGCGCCGCGTCGCGACCCTCGAAGGAGCGGGCGGGGCCACCGAGCGCGCAGTCGAAGCGCGGCGGATCCGGGCGCCGCGCGGGCGGGCCGGCGCCGTACTCGTCCGCGACCTCGCCGTCGCAGGCGATGCCGAGGAGCGCGGCTACGATGACGACGGAGGCTCGCACGCACCGATGTGATCTCCGTTGCGCGAGCGCGAGTCAACTTGCGACGGTGTGGGCATGGTCGCGCCGCTCGAGGTGCTCGCCTTCGCGATCGGCATCAAACCGGCGCTCCGGATCCAGGTCGCGCGCGCCGACGGGGACGTTGAGGCCGCGCGCTGGCGAGCGCGGGGCGCGGCGGTGGTCGCCGTCTCCGGGATGCTCTACGTCGCCCGCGACGAGGCGCGCGCCCGCGCCCTCGAGGCGGCCGAGGCGATCGTCTTGCCAGGCCGGTTCGGGCGGGCCCCCGATCACGACGTGCTGGACGCGCACCGCGCGCTCGGGCGGCTCCTCGGCTACCCGCCGTGCTGCGTCGACGGCTTCCTCGAGCGCGTGGTGCGAGGGGTCGACGTGAGGGCCGACGGCACGCCCGCCGCCGAGCGGGTGGTCGCGGCCGAAGCCGCGCTCGCGCGCTCCCGCCGGGTGCTCGCGCGGCCGAGCTTCCTGCTCCCGAAGCGGCGCGCGCTCGTCCCGTTCGATCCGTGCGCGTTCGACTGCGAGCCCGCGCTCGCCTACGCCGACGCGCTCTTCGCCGCCTACCGGGAGCGCGACCGAGCCGAGGCCGACGCGCTCCGCGCGGCGCTCCTCCGAGACGTGCGGCTCGCCTCGGACGGGCGCGCCCTCAGATCCGACGACCCGGCCGCGGCCGCGCTCGAGATCCGGTTCGAAGACTTCTAGCTACCGGCGGCGGTGGCGGCCGTCGCGATCCGAGAGGAGCGCGAGCGTCTCGTCGCGCATCGCCTTGGCGAACAGGATCTTGATCGCGCGCAGCCCCGGCGGGACGAGCGCGTCGACCGACTCCTGGAGCTGCTTGGGGGTGGGGCGCTTGCGCCGGCCCGCGACCTGAGCCGCGAAGTGCTCCACCACCTCCTTGCTCGCCTTCCGGATGTGCTTGGCGAGGATCTCGTGCGACTGCACGGCGGAGTCGACGCCGAAGCCCGCGCGCTCGATCTCGAGCGCGATCGAGAGCATCGCGGGGCTGCGCACGAGGTAGCCCGCGCCGCTCTCCTCGATCAGGCCGTGGCGCAGCAGGTCGCCGACGAGGCCGGGGCGCGGGTCGGCGCCGAGCAGCTCGGGGAGGTCCTCCTCGGAGACCACGCGCGGCCGGTCCTCGAGGAAGCCCGCGGAGAGCCGGCTGTCGGTCCCGAGCCACTCCTCGAGGTCGACCTCTCCGCGGTCGGCGCGCTCGAGCAGCTCTCGCATCGCGCGGATCTTGAGGCCACGATCCTGCAGCTTCCCGATCACCTCGAGCCGCTCGACGTGGTGAGGCCCGTAGTAGGCCACGCGCCCGCGGATGACGGGCTTCGGGAGCGTGCCCTTGGACTGGTAGAAGCGGATCGTGCGGCTCGGGATGCGCGTCTGCGCCGCGAGCTCGTCGATCGTGAGCTCCCCGTCGGTCGGTTCGAGGGTCGCCATGAGGGCGACAGTGTCGACGGGGGAGGGCGCCGCCGCAACGAGCACCGTCACGCCGCCGCTCGCTCGGGGAGCCCCGCGGGCTCGGTGGGCAGCGGACGGCCGAGGCGCCGGATCTTCTTCAGCGCGCTCATCAGGGTCCGGGGCCAGCTCGCGCTCCGGTACTCCACGCCGTGCTGCTCGCAGATCTGCTTCACCTCGGGCGCGATCTGGCGGAGCCGCTGCGTGGGGAAGCGCGGGAACAGGTGGTGCTCGATCTGCCGGTCGAGCGCGCCGCACAGCACGCTGACGGGGAAGCTCACGTCGAAGTCGTTGCTCGCCTCGACCTGCATCGCGTACCAGTGCCCGCGGCCCTTCGGGGTGGTCCCCTCCGGGTAGCTGGCCGTCTCCTCGCCGACGTGGCCGCAGAAGATGGTCACGGCCGAGTAGACGTCGTCGCGCATGACGTCCGACAGGACGTTGCCGAGCAGCACCTTGGGCGCGAGCGGGCCGGCCACCGCGGGCCAGAAGATCCACTCGCGCAGGTAGTAGGGGCCCCAGCCGCGCAGCGCTCGCCGCCACGCGTCCCTCACGCTCGCGGGGCTGCGGTCGCGGAGGAAGTCGAGCTCGTCCTCGCGCCCGTTGCCCACGTACGCGTCGATCAGGCCCGCGAAGTGAGCGCCCATGTGGAACGCGAAGAAGGGCCAGATGACGAACACCGAGGTGGCGAGCTGGCCGCGGTGATACCAGTGGTGCGGCGTCTCCTCGGTCAGGCGGACGTTGCCGAAGTGGATGTCGGGATCGCGTCCGGCGACGTTCGTGCCGCCGTGGTGGCGCGCGTTGTGGCCCCGGCGCCAGCTGTCCTCGTCGATCGGGATCTTCCACCGGTAGCCCTTGGACTGGAACGCGTCGGCGCCCTCGAGCCCGTCGAACGCGCCGTGCAGGACCGTGTGGCCGATCTCGGCGGCCTCGAGCTGCTTGTGGACGAAGAGCGAGACGACGCCGAAGGTGTAGGTGAGCGGGTCGAAGCTCACGACGAGCAGGGTGCGGCCGACGACCTCGGCGACGCGCGAGACGGTCTGCACGCGCTGGATGTAGCGGACGTCCTCTTCGCCGATCTCGGCCTTCACGCGGGCCCTGAGGGCGTCGATGGCGTGGCCGAACCGCTCGAGGCGCTCGTCGTCGGAGAGGGTCGCGACGTGGGGCGCGGCGGCGGGCTGCGGGGAAGTCGTGGGGGACATGGTTCCTCCTTCGCGGGCCGTGTGTGGCCTCGCATGGTGGAACATCTATTACCGTTGCAGTACTTGGTGTCAAGGTACGAGGTGTGACAGTCCGGTGCCGCCGCCCCTCCGCCGCGGGTGGCCCAGCGGGGGTGGCGCAGTGGGGACGGATCGAACTTTTCGAACTTTCGCCCGCGCTCGGAGCGGGCGCGCCGTCAGGCGGGCTCGTACGGGACGGCGCGGAGGAGGCGGCCGTCGTGGGCGGCGCCGAAGCCTCGCGCGACGAGCCACGCGGTGACCCTGTCGCCCTCGGGGTGGGTCGGCCGGACGATGTTGTACATGTAGTTGAGGCCGCGAGCGCGGGCCTCGAGCTCGAGCTGCCGGAGCACGAAGGTGCCCACGCCGCGACCTCGGGCCTCCGCGTCGGTGGCCAGGAGGATCTCGGCGTCGCCCCAGTTCACGTCGAGCCAGCCGTAGCCGACGGTCCGGCCGTCGTCCTCGACGCGCCACCACTCGGCGGGGACCAGGTGCCCCTCGGCGAGGTTGCCGTAGCGGGTGTCGAAGATGCCTGGCGCGGCGCGGCCGACGATGCGGGCCTTGTCGGCGTTCCAGACGGCGTTTCGCTCTCGAATCCAGCTGAGGCTCACCGCTACAGAGCTACGCTCGGCCGCGAAAAAGGTCAACCGTGCTACGCCTCCGGGCGGTGGCGCTCTACGAGATCCGCGGCCTGGCCAAGCGCTTCGGCGACAACGTCGTGCTCCAGAGCATCGACCTCGAGGTCTTCGAGGGCGAGCGCATCACCCTCATCGGCAAGTCCGGCTCCGGCAAGAGCGTGCTCCTCAAGCTGATGATCGGGCTCCTGCGGCCCGACGCGGGGACCATCGTGTTCGAAGGCGAGGACGTCACGCGCGCCCCCGAGCGCGAGTGGATCGAGGTGCGCAAGCGCATCGGGATGCTCTTCCAGTGGGACGCCCTGTTCGACTCGCTCGACGTGGCCGACAACGTCGCTTACGGCCTGCGCGAGCAGCGCGTCCTCGACGAGGCGGCGATCGCGGCGCGCGTGAGCGAGTGCCTCGCGCAGGTGAGCCTCCCGGGCATCGAGGCGATGTGGCCCGCGAGCCTCTCGGGCGGGATGCGCAAGCGCGTCGGCCTCGCCCGCGCCATCGCGAGCCGCCCCGACGTCGTCCTCTACGACGAGCCGACCGAGGGGCTCGACCCCATCAACGTCACCCGCGTCGACCGCCTGCTCGACTCGCTCCGCTTCGGCAGCGGCGTCACGACCGTGGTCGCCACCCAGAACATGCAGAGCGCGTTCAACGCGAGCGACCGCCTCGCGCTGGTCCACGGCGGCATGATCGCGAAGGCCGGCACCCCGGACGAGCTCCGCGAGTGGGGCGACCCCCGCATCGAGCCGTTCGTTCGCTCTTCCGAGCTGCGGGCCAAGACCCGACCGAGCGTTCCGAGCTAGCCTCACGTCGTGGCGAAGGCTCCCTCGTTCGTCCCGGAGGCGCTCCCCTTCGGACCTCCCCTCGAGCCCATGCTCGCGAAGACCGGGGACTTCCCCGACGGCGGCGGGTGGCTCTTCGAGCCCAAGTGGGACGGCTTCCGGACCCTCGTGTTCCGCGAGGACGACAGGCTCTACCTCCAGAGCCGCGACAAGAAGCCGATGCTCCGCTACTTCCCGGAGCTCGTCGCGCCGCTGCTGGCGTCGCTGCCGCCGCGGTGCGTGCTCGACGGCGAGCTCGTCGTCGCGCGGGGGTCGTCGCTGGACTTCGGCGCGCTGCAGCAGCGAGTCCACCCGGCCAAGTCCCGCATCGATCGGCTCGCGGTCGAGACCCCCGCGGCGTTCGTGGCCTTCGACCTCCTCGCGCTCGGGCAAGACGACTTGCGAGAGTCGCCGATGATCGAGCGGCGCCGGATGCTCGAGGCGATCCTCGCGGACGCGGCGCCCCCCGTGCACCTGACGCCGATGACGCACGACGTCGCGCTCGCGCGCGAGTGGTTCGAGCGCTTCGAAGGGGCGGGGCTCGACGGCGTGATCGCCAAGCCCGAGTCGCTGACCTACCAGCCCAAGAAGCGGGCGATGCGCAAGATCAAGCACGTGCGGACCTGCGACGCGGTCGTCGGTGGCTTCCGCTGGCACAAGCAGGGGCCGGGCGAGCTGCTCGGGTCCCTGCTGCTCGGGCTCTACGCCGAGGACGGCGCGCTGCACTCGGTCGGGGTGACCTCCTCGTTCAAGATGGACGAGCGCCGCGCGCTGGTGCAGGAGCTCGCGCCGCTGCGCGAGGGGGCGCTCGACGGGCACCCCTGGGGCAGCTGGGCCGAGGCGATGGACGAGGACGCGCGCAAGCCGGGGATGAAGAGCCGGTGGAGCTCCGACAAGGACCTGTCCTGGGTGCCGCTCCGCGCCGAGCGGGTCTGCGAGGTGAAGTTCGATCACCTCGAGGGAGGTCGCTTCCGCCACACGGCGACCTTCCTCCGCTGGCGCACCGACAAGGAGCCGTCCTCCTGCACGTTCGACCAGATCGACGTCACGCCGCCCTACGAGCTGGCCGAGATCTTCGACGCCCCCGCTTCCTCGTAGCGCTTTGCCGTCGCGGCTTTGCTACCCTGACCTGGGAAATCGGGGGGAATGGACACCCAGGCGCAAGGGGAGCGGCTGCAGCTCGTCGCCGCGTGGAGTCGCGTGGTGCTCGGCGTGGTCGCGATCGCGCTGCTGCCGCTGCTCTATCCGGGCTTCGAAGAGAAGCGCTGGCTGTTCGGGGCCTACATCGTCTACGCGCTGATCGGCCAGGTGCTGATCTACAAGGGGATCGGCGGGCACACGCGCTCGTTCCTCGGCGGCCTCGTGGACATGGCCGCGGTGACGGTGCTCGTGCACCAGGTCGGCAGCATGGGGACCATGCTCGTCGCCATCTACTACTTCGCCGTGATCGTGAACACGCTCGTGGTCGGGCGGCGGATCGGGGTCGGCCTGGCGCTCGTCGCGAGCCTGCTCTACGCGGGCGTGCTCTTCTGCGAGCAGCTCGGGTGGCTCGCGTACGGGCCCAACGCCCCCGCGTGGGCGACCGCGCGGCCCGGCAACGCCGACGCGTTCGTGGGGGCCTGCCTCCTCGCGGGCACCCTCCTCGGCTCGGCCGGGCTCGTGGGCCTGCTCGTGACGCGCATCCGCGAGCGCGAGGCGGAGCTGCGTCGGCTCGCGGCGCGCCTCGAGGCGCTCTCGCAGCGGGACTCCCTCACCCACCTGTTCAACCGGCGCTTCCTGATGACGCGCCTCGAGATCGAGCTCGCGCGCGTCCGGCGCGGGAGCCCGCTCGCGGTGCTGATGATCGACCTCGACCGCTTCAAGCGCGTCAACGACGAGCACGGCCACCAGAAGGGCGACGAGATCCTCCTCGCGATCGCCACCGCGCTCGCCGACGCGACGCGGGAGGTGGACGTGCCCGGGCGCTACGGCGGCGACGAGTTCGTCGTGATCCTGCCCGACACGGGGCCCGCCGAGGCGCGCTCGGTCGCGGAGCGGCTCGTGGCCAACGTCCGAACGGTCGGCGAGACCTTCGACGCGGAGCTCCCCGTCACCGCCAGCGTGGGGCTCGCGTTCGCGCAGGCCGGCGACGGGGCCCGCGCGCTGATCCAGCGAGCCGACGCGCACGCCTACCGCGCCAAGCAAGCCGGGGGCGACGGCGTGTCCAGCGAGCCCATCGGCGCGGAGTGGGACGGCGAGGACGAGTCCCGCGTCCGACCGGCCGCCGCGGTGCGCTAGACCCCGGGCGACGCTCCGTACAGAATGCGCGCTCCCGAAACGTCAGGAGCCCCGAGTTGACCACCGAGAGACATGGCGGCGACGCCGTTGGAGAAGTGCTCGCCCGTCACGGGATCGATCACGTGTTCACGCTCTGCGGGGGTCACATCTCCCCCATCCTCGTCGGCGCGAAGGCCCGCGGGATCCGCATCGTCGACGTGCGCGACGAGGCGAGCGCGGTGTTCGCGGCGGACGCGGTCGCGCGGATGACGGGCGTCCCCGGGGTCGCCGCGGTGACGGCGGGGCCGGGCGTGACCAACGCGATGACGCCGCTCAAGAACGCGCAGATGGCCCAGACCCCGATGGTGCTCTTCGGCGGGGCCACCGCGACGCTCCTCAAGGGGCGCGGCGCGCTGCAGGACATCGATCAGCTCGCGCTCGTGCGCTCGGCCTGCAAGTGGTCGACGGCGGTCTCCACCGTGCCCGCCCTCGGGCCGACGCTGAACAAGGCCCTCGAGATCGCGCAAGAAGGCGTGCCCGGCCCCGTGTTCATCGAGGTGCCCGTCGACGTCCTCTACCCCGAGTCGATCGTCAAGCAGTGGTACATCGAGGAGAGCGGCGTCGAGAAGATGGAGGGGCTCACCGCGAAGGCGCTCGAGGTCTACCTCAAGAGCCACCTCTACAAGCAATTCCACTTGCCCCATGTCGACGTCAGCGTCCCGTCCGTGCGCCGGTCCCGGACCAGCGGCCTCGACGCGCAGATCGAGAAGGTCGCGGACATGGTCCGCTCCGCCGAGCGACCCGCGCTGGTGATCGGGAACCAGACGATGGTCAGCTGCCACGACCCGCGCTCGCTCGCGGAGTCGGTCGAGCGCATCGGGATGCCCACCTGGCTCGGCGGCGCGGCGCGCGGCCTGCTCGGCACCCAGAGCCCGGTCCAGTTCCGCCACAAGCGGGGCGCGTCGCTCAAGCAGGCCGACCTCGTGATCGTCTGCGGCTTCCCGTTCGACTTCCGGCTCAAGTACGGGCGCGGCTTCGGCAAGGCCAAGATCGTGTCGGCCAACCTGAGCGCCGAGGAGCTGCGGAAGAACCGCAAGCCCGACGTGGGCGTGCAGATGCACCCGGGCGACTTCCTCCGCGCGCTCGCCGACGCCACGGGCGCGGCGGGCTCGCGCTGGGACGGCTGGTTCGCGGACGTGCGCGCGCGCGAGGAGTCCCGCGACGCCGAGATCCAGACCCAGGCGCGGCCCGACACCCAGCTCATCGACCCCATCCACTTCTTCCTCCGGCTCGAGGAGAAGATGGCCGAAGACGCGGTGATCGTCGCCGACGGCGGCGACTTCGTCGCCACCGCGGCCTACATCCTGCGCCCGCGGAGCCCGCTCTCGTGGCTCGACCCGGGGGTCTTCGGGACGCTCGGGGTGGGCGGCGGCTTCGCCGTCGGCGCCGCGTGCGTGCGACCCGAGGCGGAGACCTGGATCATCTGGGGCGACGGCTCCTGCGCCTACAGCCTCGCGGAGTTCGACACGTGCGCCCGCCACGGCCTCGCCCCCATCGCGGTGGTCGGCACGGACGCCTCGTGGGCTCAGATCGCCCGCGACCAGGTGGAGCTGCTCGGCGACGACGTCGCGACCACGCTGGTCCGCACGCCGTACCACACGGTGGCCGAGGGCTACGGCGGCAAGGGCCTGCTCCTCACGGACCCGGCCAAGATCGACGAGACGATCGACGAGGCGAAGCGCCTCTCGAAGGCCGGCCACCCGGTCCTGATCAACGTGCACCTCGCCCCGAGCGACTTCCGCAAGGGCTCGATCTCGATCTAGCGCCGGCGAGCCGGCGCTAGCCCGTGCCCGTGCCCGTGCCCGTGCCCGTGCCCGTGCCCGTGCCCGTGCCCGTGCCCGTGCCCGTGCAGCCCCCCCAGCCCCTCACACCACCACCGACCCGTAGCCCACGAAGCTCGCGTCGGGGCGTACGTCGTAGCTCAGGTAGTGGTCGACCAGCCGCGGGTGCACCGCGCCGGCGTACGCCCGCGTAGCCTCGATGGCGGCGACGGCCGCGCCGGGGCAGCAGGCGCTCTGGTGCGCGACGGCGTGGTCGAGCGCTCGCTCGGGCGCGTCGGCCACCAGCGCCTCGAGGAAGCCGCCGTCGTTGTCCTCTCGCACCCAGCGGACCGCCTCGGGGCCGGCGCCGTGGGGCGCCCACCCGTAGTTGGGCCCGTAGTGCGTCAGGTCGGTGGAGCCGATGAACACCGCCTGACGACCGGCCGCGCGGACGCGCTCGCCGATGCTCTCGCCGATCGACAGGGCTCGCGCGGAGGCCTCGACGCCGACCATGAGGAGGCGCGCCTCCTCGAAGAGCGCGCGGACGAACGGCAGGTGCAGCTCCACCGCGTTGTCGGGCCGACCTGGTCGCGCGGGCTCGTCCTCGAAGCCGTGCGCCCGCGCGACCTCGTCGGCGAGCTCGCGATCCGTGGCGAGCGGCCCGAGCGGGGTGTCCCACGCGTCGTCCCGGAAGACCGTGTTGGGTCCGTGGGGCCCGCGATGCGAGCCGAACACCACCACGAGGTCCACGTCGGCGGGCGCCGAGTCGGCGAGCACGCGGTAGCCGCGCCCCGCACAGTCGCCGGAGAACGCCCAGCCCGCGTGCGGGCCGACGAGGCCTCGCAATGCCGACTCGGGGGACGCGCCCTCGCGGGTGTGGTCGGCGATCGCGGCGCGGCAAGCGTCGCGATCGCCGGGGTACCACCGACCCGCGAGATACGCGGGTCTCACTTCTTCTTGCGGGGAGCCTTGCGGGCGGGCTTGGCCGCGGGAGCGCCGCCGCCCGCGATGAGCTTCTCGATGTCGATTCCGAGCACGCGCCAGGACTTCGGGTCGAAGCCGTAGTTCTTCTGGGTCTCGACGTAGACGGCGGCGGACTCTTCGGTGACCGGCGGCGTCGGGGGAAGCTTCGGCTTCAACTTCCGGAGCGTGGTCAGCGTCTCGCCGAGGGTCAGCAGCTCATTGGCGTGGGCGAGCACCTCGAGGGCCTTGAGCGGCTTGCCGCGCTTGCCCTCCTTGAGCTCGCGCATCAGCCGCTGCTTCCGCTTGAGCGTGCGTCCGTCGAGGCTCTCGGTGGCGCCCGTCTCTTCGAAGAGGCGGTTCAACGCGCGAGCAACCCTGCGCTTGGCGATCGCCTCCGGGCTCCCACGGCGGGTGGCCACCTTCTTCTTCGTTCGTGCCATTCAATACTCCTCGGAAAGCTGGTTGGGCGGGACCATAGGAGAACGTTCCAGCACTTTCAATCGAAGACTGTAAGTCGACAAATCACCGAATCCCGGGGTCACCAAACACGAGAACGCGCCGTTCCCCCGTGGGGGGACGGCGCGCTGAGGTCGCGGTGTCCGCGTGGTCGGAGCCTCGGAAGCCCCGAACTGCCCCTTTTGTATGGGTTTCCCGGGCTCTTCTTAGTTCGCCGCGACCATCACGGGGGTGCCGCTCGTCGGGGTGTCGAACAGGACGGTGCGCGTGTTCACCATCCGACTGACGCCCACCGTGAGCTCCTGTCGCTGCGTCGCGCCGGAGCGATCGAAGTCCGTTCGCAGATCGCGCTGGAGCTCCCACATGGGGATCGGGCGCCCCCCCATCCGGGTGATGTTCTGAGCCAGGTGGTACGAGAGATAGCCGCCCGCCTGGTACTCGCTGGCCACGTACGAGACCTGGTCTTCTCTCGAGGCATAGAACCCGACGCTGTTCGGGAGTCGGGCGAGGTCGCGCGCGAAGCCGCCGGAGTAGCAAGAGTCGAGGGCCACGAAGTCCCTCGCGGGGCCGTTCGACAGCAGTGAGGCGAGCTCGTCGTCGCTCAGGGTTCCGTCGGCCAGGAGGATGGTCTCGTCGGTGCCGTCGGCCTCGTCGCGGTCGCGATCGGGCACCTGGTTGCCGTGACCACTGAAGAAGAACACGAGGGTGTCCTCGGGGCGAGCCGCGCGCTGGAAGCGGTCGATCGCGTTGGCGACGTTACCGCGCGTCGCGTTCGAGTTCGTGAGCACCACGGTGTCGGTGGGCTGCATCAAGCCCGCATTGAGGAAGGCGCGCTGCACCCGCAGCGCGTCGTCGGCGCAGAACGGGAGATCGCTCGCGTTCGGGTAGTCGGTGATGCCGACGAAGACGCCGAAGAGCCGGGCGGGCTGGCCAGGGACGGGGGGCGCGACGGGCGCCGGCGCGGGGGCCGCGAAGGGCGGCGGCTCCGCGGGGGCGTACGGCGGCGGGCTGGGCTGCGGGGCCGCCTGGGGCGCCGGCGGCGCGACGTCGGGCAGACCGGGGAGCCGGACCGCCGGGGCGCCGGGGGCGATGGTCACGATGACGCTGCTGTTGGGTCCCTGCTCGACACGCGGGATCGGGATCCCGAAGAACGACCCCTGCGCCGAGGCGCCGCTCGTGACGAGCGTGGCGGTGGCGAAGACGACGACGGCGAGCTTGCGGGTCCAGAGCGAGCGTAGTGGGTGTGACATGGGCGGGCGACCTCCGGGTGCGTGAGCCCGGAGCAGTGCGACCCGCGTGCCACGCGAGCGGGGAAGGGTGCGTGTGAAGAAACGTACACCTCCCGAGAACGGCGCTTCGCGATCGAGGCCTCCGAGCGCGCGCGCGTTACGTAACGCGTTACGCTCGATCGTTACGCCGACCGGATCCTGGACACCCGAATTCCCCGTGATTTCAGGGTGATTTCAGCCCCGTCCGGGGTCTGGTTACTCCTCGCAGGAGTGCCCGGCGAGGCCGCGGACGAAGGCGAGGCGATCGCGCTCCTGGGCTCGCTCGAGGTTCGGGTACATCCCGTGTCGAGTGATCGTGACCGCGGTGGCGCCGCGGGGGCCGTCACCGAGGATCGCGATGTCCTCGCCCCCGGTCCGGAGCGAGCAGCGCATCGGGGCGCGCGTGCACTCGAAGCTGTCGATGCGGCTCAGGTAGGGGGTGACCCGCTCCTGGTAGGCGGCGGCCGCCTCGTCCCCGCAGAGGTGATCGGCGACGGTGTCCTCCACGAGCCCGGTCTCGTGCGCGACGAACACGGAGAAGCGCCGCGGGGCCGCGGCGTCGGGGCGCAGCGCGCGCCGGAAGGCGCAGACCCCCTCGCCGCCGTCGGCGAAGGCCATAACCGTGCGCGAGTCGCGGTTCGGCGCCGCGCGGTCGTAGTGGACGATGGTGTCGAGGTACACCGCGCCGCCCGCGCCCTCTCGGAAGTAGAACGCGAACCCTCCGCCCGAGCGCGGGTTGGACGTGCAGCGGCGCCGCGAGCGGTCGCACGAGAAGCGGTCGTCCTCGTGGACGGTGAAGGCCATCCCCGGGTGGTTGGTGAACTCGTCGGCCGCGCAGTGGTGCGCGATCCCCGTGTCGCCCGTGTCGTAGGTGCCCACGCCCCACTCGGGATCGATGAGGCGCAGCAGCGGCGGGATGTCCATCGAGGCCGCGACGAGCGCCGCGTGGAGGTCGGCCGCGGACTCGGCGTGGAGGGGGCCCGCGGGAGCGGCGTCCTGCTTCGAGCGGGTGTGCGGAGCGCCGAGCGCCGACGTCGCGGCGCGGGCCGGCGGCGAGGGGAGCCCGCCGCACGAGGTCAGGGCGGCGAGCAGCGAGAGGACCTGCAGTCTGCGGAGCATGTCGCGCAGCCTAGTCGGATCGCGCGCGAGCGCGACTTTCGTGGGCTCGGTGAGCGAGGTGTAAGGGCGGCGGTGGTGCTGCGAGGCGTCACTCGCGTGGAGCCCTGGAACCCCTGAAGCGACACCGTCCGGCCGCGATACGGCCGAAACGGCGTGGCATGTCGGTTGCCATGACCACTGACCATGCGCTCTCCCTCTCTCTGGATCGCCGCGCTCCTCGCCGTGCTCACGCCGGGATGCGGCCTCTTCGGCTCTCGAAACGCGACGACGCGACCCGCCCCGACGGCGGAGCTCCGACCGGAGCGCGTCCTGTACGAGATCGGGCGGGCTTCTTCGATCAGCGACCTCTTCGACGCGCCGAACGACGACGTGGAGCTGCTCGAGGACCTGCTCGCGGACGCGCCCGACGACGAGCGGCCGGGCCTGATCCGCGACCTCATCCGCGCGCGGCTCGCGTCCCTCGAGGAGGCCTACGAGAGCCGGAGCGAGCTTCGCCAGGCGGTCGCCGACGCGATCGAGGAGCGCGAGGTCGCCATCGAGGACATGCGCGAGCGGCGCATCGAGGAGCGCGAGCGGGCGCGCGAGGAGGCCGAGGCGGCGGAGCGCGAGCGCCGCCGTCTCGACGCCGAGTTCCAGCGCCGGGTCGAGGCCGCCGAGCGGTCGCGTCGCGCTCGCGACGAGGGTGACGAGGACGAGGACTACGACGACGAGGGCTACGACGACGAGGATTGGGACGACGACGAGGACTACGACGACGAGGACTACGACGACGAGGATTGGGACGACGAGGACTACGACGACGACGAGGACTACGACGACGAGGAGGACTACGACGACGAGGACTGGGACGACGAGGACGACTTCGCGTCGGTGGTGCTCGAGGTCCAGGCCGCCAAGGTGAACGCCAAGCAGTCGACCCGCCGCGCCCGGTGGGCCCGGCGTCGGGCGCGGGCCCGGGCTCGGGCGGCTCGTCAGGCCGGGACGCCCCAGGCTCGCGCGCCGGAGGCCTCGACGGCCCCCGCGACCACGCCCCGCGCGCGGCGCGCCCGCCGGGCTCGGACCCGGTCGAGCGAGGCCTCGTCGCCTCGCCAGGCGCCGACCGCGCGAGCGCGCGCCGGCAGGCGAGGGCGGCGCGCCGCGACCCCGGCCGCTCCGCGCTCGACCCGCGAGCCGCCGGGCCGCGGCCCTCCGAGCGAGCACGGCGGCGCGCGCCGCCCGGGGTGGCTGCGCGCGCCGCGCCGCCGCCGCGCTGCCGGCGAACGCGGACGAAGACCGCGAGGAGGAGGACGACACGACCGACGAGGACGTCGACGACGAGGAGCTCACCGAGGAGGATCGCGAGCTGCTCGAGGAGTACACCGACCGCGAGCGTGACGCGCGGGAGCGGCTGCGCGACGCCGAGCAGACGATCCGCGAGGAGCAGCGCGCGCTCGCGGCCCTGGTCCGCCGCCTCGACGGCGACGAGCTGCCCGACGCGACCCGCGCCGAGCTCGAGTTCGCGCTGGTGTGGGCGAGCTGGCGGGCCGGTCACGCCGCGACCGGCGAGCTCGCGGAGCACTTCACCGCCGAGCACCCGAGCGCGGGTGACCTCCTCGCGCTGGCCTGGATGATCCGCGGCGAGGTCGCGGGGGCCGAGCAGCTCCCGGAGGAGTCGCTCGCCGCGTACCGGTTCGGGATGAACCGCCTCGGCGAGCCGATCTACGCCTACTCGCTGTGGCGCTCGGCGAGCGTGCAGCGGGAGTCCGGCGACGAGGCCGGCGCGCGCGAGTCGCTGATCGGGGTCGAGCGCGAGGGCTGCTCGCGGGACGCCCCCGCGCTCGTGCGTCAGCTCTCCTACGACGCCGCGACCACGCTCGGGCACGAGGTGCGCGTGGACTCGGACGGCGTGATGCGACCGGACGTGTGCCCTCCGCTGACGTCGCGCAGCTCCGAGGAGGCCTGGCGACCCGAGGAGTGAGCGCGAGCCGAGGGCGCGCGCCTCGGCGAGGGGCCGCTTGACTGGTCGGGGCCTGACCCTCAAACCAGCGCCTCCCCTGGAGGTTGGCTCGTCTCATGGCTCGCTCGTCCGCCCGCGTCGCTCCTCGCTCTCTTGGTCGCGCCTCGTCGCGCCCAGGTGACGGATCCATCCCCGGTCCGGAGGATGGAGGCCCGACGCCAGATGCGTCGATGACGTCGCCCGACGTCGACGCGGGGGCCCGGCCCAGGCGAGCCCGGTGACCGGTGAGTGGTTCGAGGCGCCGTGGGACGGCGCGCAGATCCTCGCGACCGGCCACAGCCTGATCGACGGCGTCTTCGGGCCGCCTGAGCACGACGGCGGACCCTTCAGCTCCTCGCGGCGGGCAAGGCCCACCGCTCGCTCAGTCGGGGCCGGGTCGAGCGTGGCGACGCCACGACGACATCGTCGAAGGCATCTACGCGAGCCCGACTGGGGAGCTTCGGACACCCCGCGCTCACCGAGCGCGCCGATCTGGCGCCGATCGTGTGGGGCAGGGCATCCGCGAGATGGGCTGGTTCGTCGATCAGATCCTCGCCGCGGGGCCGGGCGGCGACGAGCTCTTCCTCTACCAGACGTGTGTACTTCGGACGGCAGCGCGATCGACCTGCGGGCGGGCGCGTGGGCCGAGTACGTGCGCCGAGTCTGCGCTCGCGGAGAGTGCACGCGGAGCGGCTCAGGCGTCAACGAGGCGTGCGCATGCGCGTCCTGCACGCGAGTCACGCGCTCGCCGAGCTGATGCTCGCGATCGACGCAGGAGCCGCCGACGGAATCACGCCGGACGACATCTTCCGTGGTGACATCGTCCACCTCACGGATCTGGGCCACGCGTACCTCGCGATGGTGGCGTTCGGCTCGTCCAGGACGCCGACGGCGAGTCGTTCCGGGTCTGGGCCCACGTCGCGCGCCGCGCTGTTCTCCGAGATGACCGACCGCGCGTGGGCGCGTACTACGACGGCTACGAGGCGCCGACGGCGTCCGAGTGCCGCGCGGTGATGGCCTTCATGTGCTGGCGCGCAGGATCACGGTGCTGGGGCTGTCTCGCGCTGACGAGGTGTTCGGCGGCGACGTCTACGGAGCGCTGATGGTCGCTGACCGGCGGTGCGCCGATCGCGGAGGTCGTGCTCGGCGGCGCCGAAGGCGCGCGCTTCTTCGTGCTCGACGGGTGGCGCGCGATCAGCATCCTGCTGGTCCTCGCGTCGCACATGCTCCCGTCGGACTCGAGCGCGCAACGTCGAGGACGTCGCCGCGGGCAGATGGGGATGGCGCTGTTCTTCACGCGCAAAATCACGACGCAGCCACGCGAAGCGGCGACCGGCTCGTTCTTCGTGCGGCGCTACTCCGCATCGTGCCGCTCGAAGGCGTACACGCCCTCATCGTCCCGTGCTGGTTGCGGTGGGCTCCGGCGTTCGTGATGGGCGGCTTCGCGCTCAACTACGTCCACGACGCCATCCATCCGGAACGCCCACGCCTCGCTCCTCGCCGGACTCGGCGCCATGTGGCGATCACCCGCTTCCGCGGGTTCCAGAACTCCCAGTTCCGGCTCGTCCTCAGGCGTCGTCCTGGCGAAGGCGCTCGAGACGCACCTGCGCGTCGTCCGACTCCGCCGGATCAGCGTGTTGCCGCTTCGGGAGCCGCTGCGCGTCGCCGTCGCGGAGCAGCGTGCCCCTTCCTCGTCGCTCGTAGGTCTCGCCATCGCCTCGCCGGTCGCGGCGTCGGCGCGCTCGCATCCTCGCGCGTCGCTCGTCGGTCACCGCTGTTTCGCTCGAGCGCGCGTGCCGTTGGTCGGCCACCGGGCAGGTGGCCGTCGCCGAGACGAGGCTACGCGTCTACGTCATGCTGACGCTCTGGGCTGCCGGCACCGGCGACCGACTCGTCCGCCAGAGGCGTATCCTCAGCTTCGTGCTGACCTTCGGCCTCGCCACCTGTCGACGTACTACTTCGAGGACCGCCGAGCTGGGGCGTCGCCTCGCGAAGCGCGTGGAGGATCGGTCGGCCCCCGCGGGCCGCAGCCGAGGCGCGCGGCGAGGCCTGACCGAGGGGCCGACGAACTCGATCGATCGCCTGGCTCGCGCTCGCGCTGGTGCTGCCGTTCGCGTTCTTCGCGTTCCATCGCTGGCCGCCCCTCAAGGGCCGCGATGATCGTGATGTTCGGCTCGGCGATGTTCCTGCCCGCGAACATCGGCGCGTCCCGGTGCCGGTGCTCCCGGATCTCGACAGGAGATCATCCCCGCCGTCAGCTGCCTGATCGCGGGATCGTCCTCAAGCGGCACGCGTTCAAGATGCCGTTCAAGGGGCCCGACGTGCTGGTGCTCTTCGCGCTGTTCGGCGCGCTCGGCACGGTCGTGACGAACCAGGACCCGATCGTCCACGGCCCGACGTTTCCTGCCCGCGTTGACCGCCTACGACTGGCTCAACGACATGGCGAGCATCTTCCTCGCGTGGTTCCCGCCGTTCTACCTCGGCCGGACGCTCGTGAAGGACGGCGCGGACCTGCGGAAGCTGCTGCGCTTCATGGTCCTGTGCGGGCTGGTCTACTCGATCCCGATCCTCATCGTGGATCCGGATGTCGCCGCAGATGAACGACTGGGTCTACGGCTATCACCAGTCCGACTTCGGGCAGACCATCCGCTTCGGCGGCTACCGGCCGAAGGTCTTCATGCGGCACGCCTCAACGTCGCGCTGTTCATGACCGTGATCCTCTTCGCGGCCATCGCGATGTACCGCTCGAAGGTCCCCCTCGGGGAGTTCTGGACCCCCGGTCGCGCGTCGCTCTACCTTCGGTGATCCTGATCATCTGCAAGTCGACGGGGGCGTACTTCCGCGTCATCGCGATCGGCCCGGTGATCCTGTTCGCGAGCCCCAAAATCCAGCGCTGGGTCGCGATCACCGCGGTCACCTTCATCATCGGCTACCCGATGATCCGGATGGCGGACCTGATCGGTGCAAGCGGATCACCGACGGATGGCGGTGAACATCAACGAGGAGCGCGCGCTGTCGCTGTGGTTCCGCATGTTCACCGAGGGGCAGATCCTCGAGAACACGCGCGAGCGCATCGTCTTGGTGGGCGGCTACGCCCGCTTCTTCGAGTACGACGACGTCACGGGCGACCCGCTGTCGATCCTCGACGGCTACTGGACCAACGAGCTGGGGCAGCACGGGCTCTGGGGCTTCTTCTCGATCTCGGGCTGTCCTGTCGCCGACCATCCTCGCGATCCGCGCCATCGCGCTGCTGATCGCCCGCCAGGACAAGCTCCTCGTCGGCGCCGCGTCGCTCATGGTCGCCGTGTACGTCTTCGACTGGATCCCGAACGCGTCCTGGGGCGCGGATCTGACCTTCATGGCGGGTGGGGTCGCCGGCGGGGTGATCGGCATGCTCGCGGAGCAGCGTCGGACGGCCGCGCGCAAGCGCAGGGAGCGCGCCGAGGCGGGGCGCGCGCGACGGCTCTCGGTGCCCCCCGCGCGTCCGGCTTGAGCGCCCCCTCACGCCTCGCGCAAGTCGCCGAGATGTTGGGCGAAACCTCACGGTGGGGGCCGGATCCGGCCGCCTCGCGCGCGATACCGCGTTGGCATGGTCCTCGACGTCCCTGAAGGGGGTTGAGGTTGTGGCCAAACGATGACAGAGACGTCGGCTTCTTCTCGCTATGTAGGTAAACCCGTGTTCTCGCCCATCGCCATGTGGTCCGCTGGCGCGGACGCGCCGGCTTTTGGCCGGCATGAGCTCCTGGACGCCGTCCGGGACGTGCGCGCGCCCATCCATGTCCTGAGGGAGTCGCCCGACGGCCGCGTCGGGGTCGGGGTGGGCGGCGACGTCGTCCCCCACAAGTACCTCAACGGGCACCGCGCCTACCCGCTGCTCGCCACGCTCCCCGCGCTCTACCCCGAGTGGCTCGGGGATCGGAGCTTCAACGAGACCCATGGGGTGCGCTTCCCCTACGTGACCGGGGCCATGGCGAACGGGATCGCGACGACCGACCTGGTCATCGCGGTGGCGCGCGCGGGCATGCTCGGGTTCTTCGGGGCCGCCGGCCTCGGCTACCCGCGGGTCGAGGAGGCGCTCGGCCGGCTCGAGGCCGCGCTCGGCGGCACCTCGCACACGTGGGGGATGAACCTCATCCACTCCCCGAACGAGCCCGCGCTCGAGGAGGCGGTCGCCGACCTGTACCTGCGCCGCGGCGTCACGCACGTGTCGGCGGCGGCCTACCTCGCGCTCACGCCCGCCATCGTGCGCTACGCGGTGAGCGGCCTCTCCACCGACGCGTCCGGCGCGATCCGGCGCAAGCACCACGTCTTCGCGAAGATCTCCCGCCCCGAGACGGCGCGGCACTTCTTGTCGCCGGCCCCCGCGTCGATCCTCGACGCGCTCGTACGGCAAGGGAAGTTGACGGCCGACGAGGCGCGCCTCGCCGCGCACGTGCCGATCGCGGAGGACATCACGGTCGAGGCCGACTCCGGCGGTCACACCGACAAGCAGGCGCTCGGCGCGGTCTTCCCCGTCATCGCGGAGCTCCGCGACGCGCTCGTCGAGTCGCACGGCTACGCGCGCCCGGTGCGCGTCGGCGCGGCCGGCGGGCTCGGCACGCCGCGCTCGGTCGCGAGCGCGTTCTCGCTCGGCGCGGCCTACGTGCTCACGGGGTCCGTGAACCAGAGCTCGCTCGAGTCGGGCCTCTCCGCCGAGGGCAAGCGGATGCTCGCGACGGCCGGGATGGGCGACGTGATCATGGCGCCCGCCGCCGACATGTTCGAGCAGGGCGTCGAGGTCCAGGTGCTCAAGCGAGGGACCATGTTCGGTACCCGCGCGCACCGGCTGCTCTCGGCGTATCGTCGATACCCCGGCCTCGACGCGATCGACGCCGCGGAGCGCGCGTCGCTCGAGAAGCAGGTGCTCGGCGCCAGCTTCCCCGAGGTGCGCGAGGCGACGCGGGCGTTCTGGGCGGACCGCGATCCGTCGCAGAACGAGCAGGCCGCGGGCGACCCCAAGCACGAGATGGCGCTGTGCTTCCGTTGGTACCTCGGGCTCTCGAGCCGCTGGGCGATCACCGGCGAGCCGACGCGTCGGCTCGACTACCAGATCTGGTGCGGGCCCGCCATGGGCGCCTTCAACGACTGGGTCCGGGGCTCGTTCCTCGAGGCCCCGGAGAACCGCTCGGTGGTTCAGATCGCGCTCAACCTGCTCGAGGGAGCTTCCGTCGTGACCCGCGCACACCAGCTGCGCAGCTACGGCGCTCCGGTCCCCGCGGAGGCCTTCCGCTTCGTTCCGCGCACGCTCGGATAGGGAAACCATGAAGGACGAGAAAAGCCGCATCGCCGTCGTGGGCCTCGCCACGCTCTTCCCGGGCTCGGTCGACTCGACCGGGTTCTGGAAGGACATCCTCGAAGGGACCGACCGGATCACGGACGTGCCCCCGAGCCACTGGCTCGTCGAGGACTACTACGACCCCGACCCGTCCGCGCCGGACAAGACCTACGCCAACCGCGGCGGGTTCGTGCCGGCGGTCGCGTTCGATCCGATGAAGTGGGGCGTGCCCCCGTCGACCGTCGAGGCGACGGACACCTGTCAGCTCCTCGCGCTCATCGTCGCGCAGCGGGTGCTCGAGGACGCGGCGCGCGGCCAGTTCGACTACAGCGACCGCGAGCGCATGAGCGTGATCCTCGGCGTCACGAGCGCGCAGGAGCTGCTCGGCGCGATGGTCAGCCGGCTGCAGCGCCCGATCTGGACCAAGGCCCTGCGCGAGATGGGCATGGGCGAGGACGAGGTGC
Organism: Sandaracinaceae bacterium; assembly: GCA_020633195.1. Taxonomy (GTDB): domain Bacteria; phylum Myxococcota_A; class Polyangia; order Polyangiales; family Sandaracinaceae; genus JACKEC01. Next base: position 69,640 of record JACKEC010000036.1, read on the forward strand.
AGGACGCGTGCACTCGTATCGAGGCCCACTACACGCCGTGGCAGGAGGCGACGTTCCCGGGCGTGCTCGGCAACGTCGTGGCCGGGCGCATCGCCAACCGCCTGAACCTCGGCGGGACGAACTGCGTCACCGACGCGGCGTGCGCGAGCACGTTCAGCGCGCTCTCGATGGCGGTCAACGAGCTCCGGCTCGGCGAGTCCGACGTCGTGCTCTGCGGCGGCGCGGACACGATGAACGACATCTTCATGTACCTCTGCTTCAGCAAGACGCCGGCGCTGAGCAAGTCGGGCGACTGTCGCCCGTTCAGCGATCAGGCCGACGGCACGATGCTCGGCGAGGGCTTCGGGATGCTCGCGCTCAAGCGCCTCGAGGACGCGGAGCGCGACGGCGACAGGGTCTACGCGGTGATCACCGGCGTCGGCTCGAGCAGCGACGGCAAGGGCACCGCGGTCTACGCGCCGGTCGCCGCGGGGCAGGCGCGCGCGATCCGCCGCGCCTACACCAAGGCGGGCTACGGCGTGGACACCGTCGAGCTCATCGAGGCGCACGGCACGGGCACCAAGGCGGGCGACGCGGCCGAGTTCGAGGGCCTCCGCACGGTGTTCGACGAGAGCGGCCGCGAGGACCGGCAGTGGTGCGCGCTCGGCTCGGTGAAGTCGCAGATCGGTCACACCAAAGCGGCCGCGGGCGCGGCCGGGCTCGTCAAGGCGGTGTTCGCGCTCCACCACAGGGTGCTCCCGCCCACGATCAAGGTCGACCGACCCAACCCGAGCCTCGAGCTCGAGGCGAGCCCGTTCTACTTGAGCACGATCGCGCGCCCCTGGGTGCGCGGCGACGAGCACCCGCGCCGCGCCGGCGTGAGCTCGTTCGGCTTCGGCGGCTCGAACTTCCACGTCGCGCTCGAGGAGTACGTCGGCGGCGGCGACCGGGCGTTCCGCCGGCGGGCCGCGCCGACCGAGCTGCTGCTGCTCGGGGCGAGCTCGCCCGAGGCGCTCGCGGACGCGGCGCGCGCGATGGCGAAGCGCGCGACGGCGCCGGGGACGCTCGCGTTCCTCGCGCGCTCCACGCAGGAGGCGTGGGACGCCAGCGCCGACTGCCGCCTCGCGGTCGTCGCCAAGGACGAGGCCGAGCTCGCGGCCAAGCTCGACAAGGCCGCGTCGCTGCTGGCCAAGGGGGAGCCCTTCGAGACGCCCGACGGCCTCGTCTTCGGGCGCGGCGCGCCGGACGGCGACGTCGGCTTCCTGTTCCCGGGGCAGGGCAGCCAGTACGTGTCGATGGGCGCGGACGTGGCGATGACCTGGGCCTCGGCGCTCGCGCCGTGGGACGAGGCGGCGAGCCTCGCGGACGTGTTCGACGAGCCGCTCGAGGACGTCGTGTTCCCGATCTCGGTGTTCGACGACGAGGCGCGGGCGGCCCAGGCCGACGCGCTCACCGCGACGCAGTGGGCGCAGCCCGCGATCGGGGTGACCAGCCTCTCGCAGCTCGCGCTCCTCGACGAGGTCGGGGTGACGCCGGCGGCGGTGGCCGGGCACAGCTTCGGTGAGGTCATCGCGCTCCACGCGGCGGGGTCGCTCTCGCGCGCCGACGCGATCCGGGTGGCTCGCCGCCGCGGCGAGCTGATGGCCGAGGCCGCGTCCATCCCGGGCGCGATGACGGCGGTGTCCGCGTCCATCGAGGACGTGCGCGCGGGGCTCACCCCGTGGCCAGACGACGTGGTGATCGCGAACCACAACGGGCCGACGCAGGTGGTGCTCAGCGGGCCGCTCGCCGCGGTCGAGGCGACCGAGGCCCAGCTGAAGACCGCGGGGCTTCGCTTCCGCCGGCTCCCCGTGGCCACCGCGTTCCACTCGAGCGTGGTCTCGGCCTCGACGGTCCCGTTCGCGGAGTTCCTCGGGGGCGTCGAGCTCGCCGCGCCCAACACGCCCGTCTTCGGCAACACCGAGGCCGCGCCGTACCCGGTCGACCCGGCCGCCGCGCGCGCGCTCCTCGCCAACCAGCTCGCGAAGCCCGTGCGCTTCGTGGAGTCGATCGAGGCGATGTACGCCGCCGGCGTGCGCGTGTTCGTGGAGGTCGGCCCCGGCTCGGTCCTGACCGGGCTCGTGTCGCGGATCCTCGGGGACCGCCCTCACGTCGCCGTCCCGATCGACCGCAAGGGCAAGCACGGGCTCACCAGCCTGAACCTCGCCCTCGGCCGGCTCGCCGTCGCCGGCGTCGCCTGCGACCTCGGCGCCCTGTGGCGCGCCTTCGAGCCCGCCGAGGATCCGGCCACGCTCGCGAAGCCGAAGATGGCGATGCCCATCGGGGGCTCCAACCACGGCAAGCCGTACCCGCCGGAGAACGGCGCCGCGGGGCTCCCCGCGCCCAACCCCCCTCGTGACCTTTCGCGACCGGCCTCGGTCGCCCAGAATGCCGAGCCCATGTCGACCAAGCCCTTCAGCCCCGCCTCGCCCGTGGCCGCTGCGCCCGCCGCGGCGGCCTCCGTCGCTCCCGCTCCCCTCCCGGCCGCGCCGGCCCCCGTGGCCGCCGCGCCCCTCGCGCCCGCGCCGCAGGGCGACGCGTGGGCCAGCGCCTACTACGCGATCCAGACCCGGGTGATCGACGCTCACTCCGCCTACACGCAGTCGATGGCGGGCGCGCACGGCGCGTTCCTCGCGGCGCAGCAGCAGGCGCTGGTGACGATGTCGGCGATGATCACCGGCGCGCCCACCGCGCCGGTGGCGTACGCGCCGCCCGCGCCGACCTACGCTGCGCCGACCTACGCGGCGCCGGCGCTGCCGGCGCCGGTCGCCGTGGCCGCGCCCGTCGCCGCGCCTGCGCCGGCCGCCGCGCCCGTGGCCGCGCCCGTGGCCGCGCCCGCGCCCGTGGCGGCGCCCGCGCCCGTCGCTGCGCCCGCGCCTGCTTCCGCGCCTGCGCCGGGGATCGACCTGCAGGGGCTCATGCTCGAGGTCGTCGCCGAGAAGACCGGCTACCCGGTCGATATGCTCGAGCTGTCGATGGACCTCGAGGGCGACCTCGGCGTCGACTCGATCAAGCGGGTGGAGATCCTGGCGGCGATGCGCGAGCGCGCGACGAGCCTGCCGGAGATCGATCCGGCGGAGCTGGGCAAGCTGCGCACGCTCGCCGAGATCGTCGACCGCCTCGGCGATGGCGTGCCGGCCTCGTCGGCGGCTCCCGCGGCGGCGGTGTCGGCCGCGGCCTCGCCCGCGGTGGACCTGACCGCGCTGATGCTCGAGGTGGTGGCCGAGAAGACGGGCTACCCGACCGAGATGCTGGAGCTGTCGATGGACCTCGAGGGCGACCTCGGCGTCGACTCGATCAAGCGGGTGGAGATCCTGGCGGCGATGCGCGAGCGCGCGACGAGCCTGCCGGAGATCGATCCGGCGGAGCTGGGCAAGCTGCGCACGCTCGCCGAGATCGTCGACCGCCTCGGCGCCGACCTCGCCCCCGCCGCGACGGCGGCCCCGGCGCCCGCCGCGGCTTCGCCCGCGGTGGACCTGACGGCGCTGATGCTCGAGGTGGTGGCCGAGAAGACGGGCTACCCGACCGAGATGCTGGAGCTGTCGATGGACCTCGAGGGCGACCTCGGCGTCGACTCGATCAAGCGGGTGGAGATCCTGGCGGCGATGCGCGAGCGCGCGACGAGCCTGCCGGAGATCGATCCGGCGGAGCTGGGCAAGCTGCGCACGCTGGCCGAGATCGTCGACCGCCTCGGGCAGGGGGGCGCCGCGGCGCCGTCCGCCGCCGCGGTGAGCGCGCCTCGCGCGTCGGCGGAGCGTTGGACCCTCGAGCTCGCGGCCGCGCCGGCGAGCGGGTTCGCCCTCGACCGGCTGCTCTCGGCGCGCTCGGTCGTCGTCGTCGACGGTGGCTCGGGTCTCGCGGCAGCGGTCGCGTCGCGGCTGGTCGCGCGCGGGGTCGCGGCGAGCGCGGGCGCGCCGGACGCGAGCACGGACGGCGTCGTGTTCCTCGGCGGCCTCGCCGAGGTCGCGGACGAGCGAGCCGCCCTGCGCATCCAGCGCGAGGCCTTCGAGGCGGCGAAGGCCGTCGCGGCGACGCTCACGGCCGGGCCCGGCGTGTTCGTCACGGTCCAGGACACGGGCGGGGACTTCGGGCTCTCCGGCTCCGCCCGCGCGTGGCTCGGCGGCCTGCCCGGCCTCGTGAAGACGGCGGCCCAGGAGTGGCCGCAGGCGGGGCTCCGCGCGATCGACCTCGAGCGCGGCGGCCGCGACACGGCGACGCTCGCGGACGCCATCGCGTACGAGCTCCTGCACGGCGGCGCGCCTCGTCGGGACCGCGCGAGCGGCGGCGGCAACGAGGTCGCGCTGCGCGCGGACGGAACCCGCTCGACCCTGTTGAGCGCTTCGAACGCCGTCACCGGGGGCGCGCTCCGGGTCGGCGCCGACGACGTGATCCTCGCCTCCGGCGGCGCGCGCGGCGTCACCGCGGCGACGCTCGTGGCCCTCGCGCAGGCGTCGAAGGCGCGCTTCGTGTTGCTCGGCCGCACCGCGCTCGAGGACGAGCCCGCGGTGACGGCGGGCGCGACCACGGATGCCGAGATCAAGCGCGCGCTCCTCGACGAGGCGCGGGCGGCCGGCCGCAAGGTCTCGCCCAAGGACCTCGACGGAGCGGCGGCGCGCATCCTCGCCGCGCGCGAGGTGCGTGGCACCGTGGCGGCCATCGAGGCGGCGGGCGGCAAGGCTCGCTACCTCCCTGTCGACGTCCGCGACGCGGCGGCGCTCGGGGCCGCGCTCGCGCCGATCCGCGCCGAGTGGGGCCCCGTCACGGGCATCGTCCACGGCGCCGGCGTCATCGCCGACCGCTTCATCGCCGACAAGCCGCTCGAGGACTTCGACCGCGTGTTCGACGTGAAGGTGCGCGGCCTCCGCGTGCTGCTCGACGCCACCGCGAGCGACCCGCTCCGCGTCCTGATCACGTTCTCGTCGGTCGCCGGTCGCTGCGGCAACCGCGGCCAGTGCGACTACGCGATGGCCAACGAGACGCTCAACAAGGTCGTCGCGCACGAGGTCGCGCGTCGGGACGGGCTCTTCGGTCGCAGCCTCGGCTGGGGCCCCTGGAAGGGCGGCATGGTGACCCCCGCGCTCGAGCAGCACTTCGAGCGGCTCGGCGTCCCCATGATCGCGCTCGACGAGGGCGCGCGGATGCTCGTCGACGAGCTCGGCGACGAGGGCGCGGCGCTCGAGCTCGTGCTCGGCGGGGAGCCCCGGCCCGAGGCGCTCGCGAGCGGCGGCGCGGCGCCGTCGAAGTCGCGGCGGTTCGACGTCGTGATCTCGCGGGACGCGTTCCCGGCGATCGAGGATCACCGGGTCAAGGGGCAGCCCGTGCTGCCCGTGGCCATCGCCCTCGAGCTCTTCGCGCGCGCCGTCGAGGCCACGCGGCCCGACCTGGTCCTGACCGCGGTCGAGGATCTGTCGGTGCTCAAGGGCGTCGTGCTCGAGCGCTTCGACGCCGAGGGCGACCGCTTCGCGGTCGAGGTCGCGCTCATCTCCAACGGCGACGGGGTCGAGCTGAGCCTCAAGCTCGTCGACGCCACGGGCCGGGTCCGGTACTCGGCGCGCGGCCTCGCGGAGCGGGCGGGCGCGAAGCCCGGCGCGCTCCCGCAGCCGCCCGCGGGCCTCGGCGCGTTCGAGGGCACCGTCTACGACGGGGTCGCGCTGTTCCACGGCGACGCCTTCAAGGTCATCGTCGGCGCCCCGCAGATCGGGGACCGCGGCGTGGAAGCCACCTTGCAGGGGGCGGCGGCGCGCGGGTGGAGCCCGAGCGGGTGGGCCACCGACCCGGCGCTCGTCGACGGCGGCCTCCAGCTCGCGCTGCTGTGGACGTGTCACGAGGACGGGGGCGCCGCGCTCCCGACGGCGGTGAAGAGCTTCCGGGTCTACCGCCACGGCCTCGTGCGCGGCGACGCGCGGGCCCTCCTCGTCGGTCAGCAGCGCAGCGGCGACAAGAGCACCTCGGACGTCCTCTTCGTGGATGGCGAGGGCGAGCTCGTCGCCGAGCTGCGCGGCGTGCAGATGCACGTGCTCCCGGGCTCGCGGGACGCCGCCGCGGCGCGCGCCTGATCGGCGACACCGTGGCCTTCGCCCCCATCGCCATCGTCGGTCGGGCGTGCCTGCTCCCGGGCGCGCACGATCCGGCCGCGCTCCTCGCGCTCGCGCGGGACGGCCGCTCCGTCCTCGCGGACGCGCCGGCGGGCCGCTGGCGGGTGCCGGACGCGCACGTGGTGACGGGCTCGGCCGACGCGGCGCTCGACAAGACGTGGACGCGCCGTGGCGGGTACGTCGACGGCTTCACGTTCGACCCGAGCGGCTACGCGCTGCCGGCCGAGGAGCTCGTCGGCCTCGACCGGCTCGTGCACTGGGTGCTCGACACGGGGGCGCGAGCGCTCGCCGACGCGGGCGCGCGCTCGCTCGACGGCGCCCGGACGGGGGCCGTGCTGGGCAACCTCAGCCTGCCCTCGAGCGGCTCGTCGCGCTTCGCCGAGCACGTCTGGCTCGGCCCCCTCGCGGGGCGCCTCGGCGAGCCGCCCGTCGACCCGCGCGACCGCTTCAACAGCGGGCTGCCCGCGCACCTGCTCGCGAGCGCGCTCGGCCTCGGCGCGGGCGCCTACGCGCTCGACGCGGCCTGCGCCTCCTCGCTCTACGCCGTCGCCTACGCGTGCCACGCGCTGGCGGAGGGGAGGGCGGACCGGATGCTCGCGGGCGCCGTCAACCGCGCCGACGACCTGTTCCTCCACGTCGGCTTCTGCGCGCTCGGCGCGATGAGCAAGACCGGCCAGAGCCGCCCCTTCCACGCGGGCGCCGACGGGCTCGTGCCCGCCGAGGGCTGCGGCTTCGTCGTGCTCGAGCGGCTCGACGACGCGCTGCGCGCGGGGCGCACCATCCACGGCGTCATCCGCGGCGTCGGGCTCGCCAACGACGGGCGCGGGCAGGGCTTCCTCGCGCCGAGCGCGAGCGGGCAGGCGCGCTCGATGCAGCTCGCGCTCGCGCAGGCCGGCCTCGATCCCGCCGACGTCCCCTACCTCGAGTGCCACGCCACCGGCACGCCGGTCGGCGACGCGACGGAGCTCGCGTCGATGCGCGCGGTGTACGGCGACGCGCCGCGCTTCATCGGATCGCTCAAGGCGAACCTCGGCCACCTCATCACCGCCGCGGGCGTGGCCGGGCTGATCAAGCTGATCGAGTCGCTCCGCGAGGGCGTGGTGCTGCCGACGCCGCACCTCGACGCGCCGAGCGCGTCGCTCACCGACTCGCCGTTCGAGGTCCCGAGCACGCCCGTCGCGTGGCGAGGGCCTCGCCGCGGTGGCCTCAGCGCGTTCGGCTTCGGCGGCAACGACGCCCACCTCATCGTCGAGGCGCACGAGCCTTCGCGCGCGTTCGCCGCGGTCCCCGCGCCGGCGCCAGCCTCCGTGGTCGCGGTCGCGGTCGGCGCGCGCGTCGGAGACGGCCAGTCGGTCGCCGATCTCGAGCGGGCGCTCGCGTCGGCCGAGCCGCTCGGGCCCGCCCGCGTGGTGAAGATCCCGATGAAGGCGCTGCGCTTCCCGCCCTCGGATCTCGCGAAGGCGAACCCGCAACAGACCTTGCTGCTCGCGGCCGCGATCGAGGCCACGACGGGGCTGTCGCTGCCGCGGGAGACGACGGGCGTCTTCGTCGGCTACGGCTGCGACCCCGAGATCGGTCGCTGGGGCGCGCGCTGGCGCATGCGCGCGCACGCCGACGCGCTCGGCGGGACCGAGGCGTGGGCCGAGGCCGCCGCCGACGTCGTCGCGCCGCCGCTCGAGGCGCCGCACGTGGTCGGTTCGCTCCCGAACGTCCCCGCCAACCGCCTCAGCTCGCAGCTCGACCTCGGCGGCGCGAGCCACACCGTGTCGGCCGAGGAGCTCAGCGGGATCCGAGCCCTCGAGCTCGCCGTGTCCGCGCTCCGCCGCGGCGACCTCGACGCCGCGCTCGTCGGCGCGGTCGATCTGTCGATGGAGGCGGTCCACCGCGCCGCGCTCGGATCGGACGACGTCGGCGACGCCGCGGTCGTCCTGGTGCTTCGCCGTCGCGAGGACGCCGAGCGCGAGGGGCTGCCGATCCTCGCGGAGCTCGATCCGTTCGAGGCGGCCCCCGACGCCCTCCCGTTCGGTTCGCCGCTCGCCCCCGCGCACGCCGCGTCGGGGCTCGTGGAGGTGACCGCCGCGGTCCTGCACGCGGCCCGCACGAGGCGCCCCGGCGGGGGCGCGTGGGACGCGACGGAGCGCCGCCTCGGCGTGACCGTCGAGGCGCTCGGCGACCAGCGCGGCCACGTGACGATCACCGCGCGCGGCCCCGCCGCGCCTGCGTTCCGCGAGGCCGACGACGGCCCCGCGCTCGAGCTGCCCGCTCACCCCCCCGCGGTCGAGCTGCCGGCGCTGCCGGCCTCCCGCGTCCAGATCATGAAGCCTGCCCCTCCGCTTCCGCCCACGTCCTTCGATGGCCCCCCCGCGCCCCCGCAGGGCCGCGCCCACACCCCGTCGCCGCGCGTCACCGCGACGGCGGCCCGGGCCGCCGCGCCAGCCGCGATGGCGATGACCCCGCCCGCGGCGGCCGTCGCGCCGCCCGCGCCCGTCGCGATGGCGGTGGCCCCGGTGGTCGCCGCCGCGCCGGCCCCCGTCGCGGCGCCGCCGCCGGGCACCTGGCTGGCCGCGCACGTCGAGCACCAGACCCGCCTCGCCGACGCGCACCGCGCGTTCCTCGAGCAGCAGTCGACGATCCATCAGCAATTCTTGTGGACCATGCTCACGCCGCCCGGGCGCGCCGCGCCCGTAGGCGTGCCCGTGCCCGTGCCCGTGCCCGTGCCCGTGCCCGTGCCCGCGCCCGTGCCCGCCTCCGCCTCCGCGAGCGTGGCTTCCGTGGCATCGAGCGACCGGGCCACGCGGAGGGCCGCGACCGCGAGGAGGCCGAGGCCCGTGGCCACCACAGCCGTTGCCGCGCCCGCCGCCGCCGCACCCGCGCCCGCCGCCCCCGTTGCCGCACCCGCCGCACCCGTCCTCGCTCCTCCGCCCGCCGCCCCCGATCTCCCCTCCTGCTTCCGCCCGCGCGGCCCCGTCTTCGATCGCGACGCGCTCCTCGTCCACGCCGGCGGCACCATCTCCGAGATCTTCGGCCCCGAGTTCCGCGATCAGGACCGTCACGCGATCCAGGTCCGCATGCCCGAGCCGCCGCTCCTGCTCGCCGATCGCTGCACCGGCATGGAGGGCGTGCCGGGCTCGATGGGCAAGGGGATCTGCTGGACCGAGACCGACGTCCGCGCCGACTCCTGGTACCTCCACGACGGCTACATGCCCACCGGCATCATGGTCGAGTCGGGGCAGGCCGACCTGTTCCTCATCAGCTGGCTCGGCGCCGACGCGCTGAACCAGGGCGAGCGCGCGTACCGCCTCCTCGGCTGCGAGATGACCTGGGTCGGCGACCTGCCGACGATCGGGGAGACGCTCGCCTACGAGATCCACGTCGACGGCCACGCCGCGCAAGGCGACGTGCGATTGTTCTTCTTCCACTACGACTGCCACGTGCGGCGAGCCGACGGCACCACGCGCCCCGCGCTCAAGGTCCGCGGCGGTCAGGCCGGCTTCTTCACCAAGGGCGAGCTCGCAGACTCGGCGGGCATCCTCTGGCGCCCCGAGACCCAGGAGATCCTGGCCGACGCGCGAGTCGACGCGCCGAGCGTCCCGGCCACCACGCGCCGCTTCGAGCGGCCCGCGCTCGAGGCCTTCGCCGCCGGGCGGCCCTGGGAGTGCTTCGGCGAGGGCTTCACGCGGACCCAGACGCACACCCGCACGCCGCGGATCCAGGACGGGCGGATGCTCTTCCTCGAGACCGTGGAGACCTTCGACCCCGAGGGCGGGCCGTGGGGTCGCGGCTACCTCAAGGCCGTCACGCCGATCGCGCCGGACGACTGGTTCTTCGAGGGCCACTTCAAGAACGACCCCTGCATGCCCGGCACCCTGATGCTCGAGGGCTGCGTGCAGGCGATGGCCTTCTACCTGACCGCGATGGGCTACACCGTCGACCGCGACGGGTGGCGGTTCCGACCGATCCAGGACGAGGCGTACTCGCTGCGCTGCCGCGGCCAGGTGATCCCGTCGAGCCGCGAGCTCACCTACGAGGTGTTCGTCGAGGAGATCCACGACGGCCCCGTCCCGCGCGTCTACGCCGACCTGCTGTGCAAGGTGGACGGGCTCGGCGCGTTCCACGCGCGCCGCTTCGGGCTCGAGCTGGTCCCGAGCTGGCCCCTGACGAGCCGGCCCGAGCTCGTGAGCGACGGCGCCGGCGACGCGCGCGCCGCGGTCGCGTCGTACGAGGGCGCGGCGCCCTTCCGGTTCGACTACCCGTCGCTCCTCGCCTGCGCGTGGGGCCAGCCGTCGACCGCGTTCGGTCCGATGTACGAGCGCTTCGACGGCGCGCGCCGCACGCCGCGGCTGCCCGGTCCCCCGTACCACTTCCTCAGCCGCGTCACGAAGGTCGACGGCGCGATGGGCGGGCTCGAGCGCGGCAAGACCTTCGAGTTCGAGTACGACGTCCCGCGCGACGCCTGGTACTTCGCCGAGAACGGCGCCCGGGTGATGCCCTTCGCGGTGCTCCTCGAGGCGGCGCTGCAGCCCTGCGGGTGGGTCGCGAGCTACGTCGGCAGCACGCTGACGAGTGAGTCGGACTTCCTCTTCCGCAACCTCGACGGCGAGGGCACCGTGCTCGTCGACGTGCTGCCGGACCACGGCACGCTCCACTCGACGGTCACGATCACGAACATCTCGCGCTCGGCCGGGATGATCATCGAGTCCTTTGACGTCCTCTGCCGGATCGGGGACACCGACGTCTACCGCCTGCGCACCGTGTTCGGGTTCTTCCCGCCCGAGGCGTTCGCGGATCAGGCCGGGCTGCCGACGAGCGCGGCCCAGCGCGCGCTGCTCGAGGCGCCCTCCAACGTGCACGTCGACTTGACGGCGCGCCCGCCCGGGCTCTGCGCGGGCACGCTGCGGCTCGCCGAGCCGATGCTCCTGATGATCGACCGCGTCACCTTCCTCGATCTGCACGGCGGCGCCGCGGGGCTCGGGGCGCTTCGCGCCGAGAAGGACGTCGACCCGGGCGAGTGGTTCTTCAAGGCGCACTTCTACCAGGACCCCGTGCAGCCCGGCTCGCTCGGCATCGAGGCGATGCTCCAGCTCCTGCAGGTCTTCATGATCGAGGCGGGGCTCGGTGAGGGCTTCACCCACCCGCGCTTCGAGGGCATCGCGACCGCGCTCCCCCACGTGTGGAAGTACCGTGGGCAGGTCGTCCCGGAGAACGGCGTCATCGGGACCACGATCGAGATCGTCGAGACGGGGACCGACGAGCGCGGCGCGTACGCGCTCGCCGACGCGTCGCTGTGGGTCGACGGCAAGCGCATCTACGAGGCGAAGAAGCTCGGCATGCGCATCGTCGACGGCCCGGCGCCGCGGCCCGAGCGGGGCGACGACGAGGTGCTCGACCCGGCGACGGACCCGTGGCTCGGGGACCACCGGCCGACCTACACCGCGCCCGCGCTGCCGATGATGAGCATGGTCGACCGCCTGATGGCCGCGGCGCGCGCCGCCCGGGGCGCGGTCGATGGCTTGCGCGACCTGCGCGTCGAGCGCTGGGTGGTGGTCGACCGCCCGACGCGCCTGCGCACCGAGGTCGACGGCGACGAGGTCCGGCTGCTCGTGTGGCGCGACGCGAGCAACCCGGCGCTGTCGCGCTTCGAGGTCGCGGCGCGCGCGACGATCGGCGCGCCGCCGCCGATGGAGCCCCTCGCGCCGCTCGGGGCCGCGGCGCCGATCGCGCCCTACGGCGAGGACCGCCTCTTTCACGGGCCGGCGTTCCACTACGCGCGCACGCTCGAGGTGGCGGCGAACGGCTCGACGATGCGCCTCGACGCCAGCGCGGGCTCCGTGCCGCGCGGGGCGCTCCACCAGGGCCTGCTCGACGCCGCCACGCACGGTATTCCGCACGACGCGTTGTCAGCCTGGTCCGACCGCATCGGCGACGACGTGGTCGGCTACCCGCACCGCCTCGACGCGCGCTTCGACGGCGAGGCGCCGACGAGCGGCGACGTGAGCGCGGAGACGCGCTTCGTCGGGTTCCACGACGACGACCCGCGCTTCCCCGTGTTCCGCGTCCAGCTCTCGGCGGCCGGGCGCGTCTTCGCGGACCTCCGCCTCACCGAGGTGCTGCTGCCGAAGGGCCCGCTCGGGGTCGCGCCGGCGCCCGCGCGCCGACGGTTCCTGGCCGACCGCGAGGTCGCGCCGGGGGTCGGGCTCGCGCGGCGGGAGGGCGACGCCACGGTCCTGCGCGTCGAGGACGTGGGCCGGAGCAACTGGTTCCCGGGGACCATCGCGGCCGTCTATGGCACCGACGACCCGCGCGACATCGCGGTCGCCGAGCACGTCGCCGCGTCGCACGCCGCGCACCCGTCGACCGTCGCGGTGCGCGACGACGTCGCGGTCTGCGCGCACGCCCCGTTGACGGCTCACCCGGTCCGCGTGGAGGCGGGCGACGAGGTGGTGGTGCGCGACGCGGGGCCCGCGCGGCTCGCGATCGATCCGGTCGCCGCCTTCTGGCGCGCGCACTTCGACATCGGCCCGTGGCCGGTGGAGGAGCTGTACTTCGGGCTCGTCGAGCGCTTCGTCGGCGGCTTCCACGTCGAGGACCCGCGCGCGCTCGCGGCGCTCCAGGGCAAGGGCGTGCTCTACCTGGGGAACCACCAGGTGGGCATCGAGTCGCTGATCTTCTCGATCGTCGCGTCCGCGCTCCAGCGCGTGCCGACGCTGACCCTCGCCAAGGCGGAGCACCGCACGAGCTGGCTCGGCGAGCTCATCGCGCACTGCTTCACCTGGCCCGGCGTCACCGATCCCGGCGTCATCGCGTACTTCGATCGCGCCGACCCGACCTCGCTGCCCCGCATCGCGAAGGAGCTCGCGGCCACGGCCGACGCCAAGAGCCTCATGGTCCACGTCGAGGGCACGCGGGCGCACTCCGCGCGGCAGCGCGTCGAGAAGATGAGCGGCATCTTCTGCGACCTCGCGATCGAGGCGAACGTGCCCGTGGTCCCGGTCCGCTTCAGCGGTGGGCTCCCGATCGAGCCGGTGGTCGACAAGCTCGAGTACCCGGTCGGGATGGGGCGTCAGGACTACTGGATCGGGCGGCCGATCGCGCCGGTCGAGCTCGCCGCGCTGCCGTACAAGCAGCGCATCGAGCGGGTCGTGGACGCGATCGAGGCGCTCGGCCCGCGGCGGGAGGAGGAGCTCCCCCACGCTCCGGATCCGGCGTTCGAGGCGCGGGTGCGCGAGCGCGTGGCGCAGACGGGGGTGCCCGTCGGCCTCTCGACGATCGTCGAGGTGCTGCGCGACCGCGGCGCGACGAGCGCGGAGGCCCAGCGGCTGCTCGGGGCGATCGACGGCGGCGCGTCCGGCGACGACGCGGTGGGGCGCTGGCTCCGAGGCCTCGCACGGCTGCTCACCGCGCCGGCGTGACCCGGTCGGGGAAGAGCACGGCCTCCCACTGCGGGAGGATGCGCTCGATCGAGAACGCGTCGGCCCGCTCGAGCGCCCGCGCTCGGTAGCTCCGGCGCAGCTCCGCGTCCTCGAGGACCTCGGTGAGGGTCTCGGCCCACGCGCGCTCCGCCGCGTCGAGCGGCGCGTCCGGCGCGACGAGCCCGGCCGCGGGCACCGGCATCAGGATCCCGTGGGCTGCGCGCTCCGGGCGGCTCGCCTCGATTCGCCAGTCCGTGTCGGGGGCGAGGATCTCGCGCGGCCCGAAGCGGCAGTCCGAGGCCACCGCGACCGCGCCGACCGCGAGCGCCTCGAGCAGCGCCATCCCGAGCCCCTCCCAGCGCGAGGGGAACGCGAACACGGCGCTCTTCGCCACGAAGCGCGCCGGGCGCTCCTGGAAGCCCGCGAGGATCACGTCGCACGCCTCGGGCGGCCCCTCGTCGTGCCTGTCCTCGAAGCTCGAC
>JACKEC010000037.1 GCA_020633195.1 Sandaracinaceae bacterium
TCCGGGGCGCGACGGAGCTCGACGCGGTGGCGCCGTTCTTCTTCTACATCCGCGACCCGCGCACGGACTCGACGACGCTCGCGATCCCGCCGCTGGTCTGGCACCTCGAGGATCCCGCCTCCGTCGCGACGGTGGTGCTCCCCGTGTTCGCGCGCTTCGAGGAGCGCGGCCGCAGCGAGACGTGGGTCACGCCCGTGGTCGCGAACCACCAAGACCTCGAGGCGGGCGACGAGACCACGTGGGTGTTCCCGACCGTCCAGGTCTCGCGGTGGCACGACGGCGACGCCGTCAACATCCACCCGATCTGGTACTTCGAGAGCGTCCCCAGCCACCAGCACAGCGTGCTGGCCCCGTTCTGGTGGGACTTCGAGGAGTTCCAGGGGGATCGCAACCGCTACACGGTCCTGTTCCCGTTCTTCTGGCGGTTCCGCGAGGGCCACACCACGAGCACGCTGGTCCTCAACGCGTACCACCGCGAGCGCACCCGCAGCGACGGCTCGAGCGAATGGGAGTTCCACTTCTTCCCGTTCTTCTCGTACGGCGAGAACAGCGAGGGCGGGCACTGGTGGAAGATCTTCTACGGCCTCGCGGGCTACGAGCGGCGCGGCCAGTACGGGGTCACGACCCTGTTCTACGTGCCGTTCCAGACGGACGGACCGCCGCTCCCCAGCGAGAACCACTGACCCGCGTCAGCGGGGCGTGAGGAGCTCGGTCACGGTGAAGGCGCCCTCGCGGACGGCGGGGCTCGCCGCGCCGCGCTGTCGCCGCACGCTCACGCGGCCGGCGGTGAAGGTCACGGCGTACTCGGTGGTGGTGCGGCCGTCGGCCTCGCGGGTGATCCGCGTGGGCACGAAGCCGCACAGGTCGGAGCTGGCGAAGGTGCACAGCAGGAAGCCCGCGTCGCGGGTCTCGTCGCCGTCGTCGATGCTGTCGCGCTCGTAGCGCATCCGAAGCTCCGGAGGGGCGGCGCCGTCGAGGTCGACGAGCTCTGGCTCGCTCATCGCGATGCGCGTCACGCCGTCGGTCTGGTTGCCCTCGAACGGCCCCTCGGAGAGGACCGCGCCTCGGTTCCAGTAGTCGTTCGCGAAGGTGAGCAGATGGACGCTCTGCATGCTCTCGGGGCCGCTGATCACGCGCACCACGCCGACCCCTCGGACCTCCCCGTCGGCGGGCAGGTCGGCGAGCACCTCGAAGTCGCAGTGGTCGTCGCTCCGGTCGTAGTCTTCGTCTCCCTCGCTGTCCTCCACCGGCTCCCGGTCCCGCGGGAAGCGGCACCAGTTACGGCGCATGTACGTCGCGAGCGTCTGGATCGGGGTCGCCGCGTCGGTCGAGCGGGCGTACGCGGCGCGGGCCTCCTCGAGGCGGCCGGCCAGCGCGTGCACCCGCGCGAGGGCCGCGAGGTCGTCGATGTTCGGCTCCGCGTCGAGCGAGGGCTGGAGCGCGTCGAGGACCTCGCCGCCGCGGAGCGCCGCGAACAGCGCCTCCACCAGCGCGCGTCGCGCCTCGGCGGTGGGCGCCTGCCCCAGCGCCACGCGGGCGCGGGCCACCGCGCGGTCCCGCTCCGTCCAGTGCGCCTCGTCGTAGGTCTCGCCCTCGTCGACGGTGATCCACTCGAGGGGCCACTGCCGGAGCCGCGCGACCCGCCACGCGTCGCCCTCGCGTCGCAGGTCGGCCTCGACGCCGTTCGTCGTCGCGTCCTCACCGGAGCCGAACAGGTCCATGTGCACCGCGGTGACGTGCGCCTCGTCGCCCTCGATCCGGACCTCGACGCTGCGGTAGCCCGACTGGTAGTCGCCGTCGTCCTCCATCGGGCCGCCGCCGCCGATCTCCCCGAGCGCGACGATCCGCGCGGCCGCCGCGGCCACGTCCAGCGTCACGTCGTACGAGCTCGCGGCGCTCGACCGCCCGAACACCTGGACGCCGTCGTCGGTGAACGCCTCGCGCGGGTCGCGCCCGAGCGTCTCCGCGTGCAGCGCGCGGTCGAGCGCCTCGGCTGCCGCGCCGGCGGCGCCCTCGAGGCACCGCTCGTCCACGAACGGCTGGTAGTCCTCGCCCTCGGGCGCCTCGCAGCGCACGACCGAGGCCGCGACCCCCACCACGGGGGTCGGGCTCGTCGCGACGGGCGGCGCCGACGCTCCGCAGCCGACCAGGACCAGCGCACCTACCCAACGTCGAATCATCGACGCAGGTTATCAGCGCGCGCGCCTCGCGGACTTGCCCTTGGTGAGGTGCCCGACCGCGTTGCCGAGGCCCTCGGCGGTGAGCGGGAACATCTCGAAGACCTGCCGGACGTACTCGATGGTGTTGCCGCCCCAGTACTTCTCGGGCTCGGGGTTCAGCCAGCACGCGCGCTCGAAGTGATCCTCGAGGGCCATCAGCCAGACGATCCCCTCGACGCGGTCCTCCTCGAGGTCGCTGGACCCGCCCGCCTGCAGCAGCTCGTAGGGCGCCATCAGCGCGTCGCCCATCATGATGAGCTTGTAGTGCGGGCCGCAGTCGGCGAGCAGGTCACGCACGCGGATCGGGTTCCGGAACTGCGCGTCCTCGTAGACCTTCCCGTAGACGCAGTTGTGGAAGTAGTAGCAACGCAGCTCCTTGAAGTGCGTCGACTTCTTCGCCGCGCTGAAGAGCCGGCTCGCGAGGTGGGCGTACGGGTCCATCGAGCCGCCGACGTCCATCAGGAGCAGCACGCGCGTGTTCGGCCGGCGGGGAGGGCGCATCACGATCTCGAGCTCGCCGCCGTTCTTCGCCGTCTCGTCGATCGTCTCCTCGAGGTCGAGCTCCTCGAACGCGCCGTCGCGGGTGAGCGCGCGGAGCTTGCGGAGTGCGACCGCCATCTGGCGGACGTCGAGCGTGACGTCGTCGCGGTAGCCGCGGAAGCGCCGCTCCGTCGCGACCTGGATCGCGCTGCGGTTGCCGCCCGCGCCGCCGACGCGGATCCCCGGACGCGCCGCGCCCGAGTTGCCGAAGGGCGACGTCCCGCCGGTCCCGATCCATCGGTTGCCGCGGTCGTGCCGCTCGTCCTGCTCGTTCATCCGCTCTTCGAAGAGCCGCTTCAGCTCCTCGGGGTCGAACTGCTCGAGCATCGCGCGCTCCTCGGGCGTGAGATCCCGGATGCGCTCCTTGGCGTCGTTCAGCCACTCGAGCAGCTCGTCCTTGAGCTTCTTGGCCTCGACCTCGACGCCCTTGAAGTGCTTGAGGAAGGCCTGGTCGAAGTCGTCGAGGTGGGTCTCGTTGTGGACGAGGACGGCCTTCGCGATGTCGTAGAAGCCCTCGAGCGAGCTGTCGTGGAGGCCCGCCTCGAGGACCCTCGCGAGGTTGATCGTCTCCTGCGTGCCGACCGGCACGCCGCGCGACCGCAGCTCGTAGACGAAGGGGATGAACATCAGCTACGCCAGCGGCTGCCTCCCGCGAGCTGATCCGCGAGGGCGACGATGTCCTGCTCCTTCTTGAGGAGCGCGCCGAGGAACGGGAGGTTGTTGTCGAGCCGCACGTCGGCGACGCCCGCGGCGCGGAGCACCGCGATCCAGTCGACGAGCTCCGAGGTGCTCGGGCGCTTGCGCAGCCGCTTCATGTTGCGGATGTCGTAGAAGACCTCGAGCGCCTGCTCGACGAGGCCCGCCTCGACGTCGGGGTGGTGGACCCGGACGATGCGCTTCATCAGCTCCTGATCCGGGAAGTCGATGAAGTGGAACACGCAGCGACGGAGGAACGCGTCGGGCAGCTCCTTCTCGTTGTTGCTCGTGATCACGACGACCGGGCGCTGCTGCGCGACGACATCGTCGCCGGTCTCGTCGATGCGGAAGCGCATCCGGTCGAGCTCGTGCAGCAGGTCGTTCGGGAACTCGAGGTCCGCCTTGTCGACCTCGTCGATGAGCAGGACCACCCGGTGATCCGCCGCGAAGGACTGCCCGAGCGGGCCCTTCTTGATGTAGTGGCGGATGTCCTTCACGTCCCCGTCGCCGAAGCGGGAGTCGTAGAGGCGCTGCACCGTGTCGTAGACGTACAAGCCGTCTTGCGCCCGAGTGGTGCTCTTCACGTGCCACGTGATCAGGGGCATGCCGAGCCCCTCGGCGATCGCCTCCGCGAGGAGGGTCTTGCCGGTGCCGGGCTCGCCCTTCACCAGGAGCGGCCGCTCGAGGACGAGCGCGCAGTTGACCGCCGCCTC
Source organism: Sandaracinaceae bacterium (assembly GCA_020633195.1). Lineage (GTDB taxonomy): Bacteria > Myxococcota_A > Polyangia > Polyangiales > Sandaracinaceae > JACKEC01. Next base: position 4,169 of record JACKEC010000037.1, read on the forward strand.
GAGCGAGTCGTTGGTCAGGTAGGTGTCGGTGCCGCGGAATCGCTGAAAGGGGTCGCTCATCGCTTCTTCTTCTTCTTCGGGTCTTCGTCCCGCTTGGAAGGCCGGACCCGCTCCCAGAAGCGACCCACGGGCACCCCCAGGGCCATGCCGAGGCCGAGGCCGACGAGGAGCGTGATTCCGAGCGCGGTGGTCATAGGTTCCCCCCTGATTCTCCGAAAAGAACCGTAGTGCTGGGGGTCTGGACGTGCCAGCTGAATCGTCGTTCAGCCAGCGGGCGCGGCCCGGGTCACTCCCCGTAGGGGACCCAGATGTTCTTCACGTGGGTCGCCTGCCGGAGGAACTCGCGGCCCGCCGACTCGCGGTCCGAGGTCCAGTCGCGCCGCGGCCCGACGTCGCACCAGGTGCGCTTCATGTTGCCGGCGCTCGCGAGCTCGACCTCGCGCGCGCCCTCGGGCGGCCCGAAGTACCAGACCTGGTCGACGTCGTCGTGGTTCGCGAGGGTCGGCACCAGCTCGGAGCGGTGACCGGTCACGATGTTGAGCGCGCCCGGGGGCAGGTCGCTCGTCTCCATGACCTGGTAGAAGTCCGTGGCGGCCAGCGGGTGGCGCTCCGACGGGATGACGACGACCGCGTTGCCCGTCGCGAGCGCGGGGCCGACGAGCGACACGAACGCGAGGAGCGGGTGCTCGTTCGGGCACACGATGCCCATCACGCCGATCGGCTCGTTCATCGCGATGGTCACGCTGCGCAGCGGCGTCTGGTGGACGAGGCCGTCGTACTTGTCGGCCCACGCCGCGTAGGTGAAGAGCCGATCGATGGAGAGCTCGACCTCGCGGGTCCCCGCGGCCGGATCGCCGAGCATCCGCGCGATGCGGCCGGCGAGCTCGCCCTGCCGCTCGGCGAGGTTCTCGGCGAGGTAGTAGAGGATCTGCGCGCGAAGGTGCGCGGTGCCCGCGGCCCAGCCGCGCGCGCCGTGGGCCGCCTCGACCGCGTCGCGGATGTCCTTGCGGTTGCCGCGGCCGACCTCGCCGAGGGGCGAGCCGTCGGCGCCGGGGACCTCGATGCTGTAGCCCCAGTCGGGCCGCTTCTGCTTGCCGCCGACGTAGAGCTTCGTGGTCCTGTCGATCGGGGGCAGCCCCGAGGGCGTCGTCGAGGGCTCCGAGGGCGCCGACATCCCGACCTCGCTCTTGGTCGGCGCGTGGGGCGGCCGATCCGCGGCGTCCTCGATCCAGCGCGGCTTCACGTACTCGAAGAGGCCCTCCTTGCCGCCCTCTCGACCGTAGCCGCTCTCGCGGTAGCCCCCGAAGCCGGCGGCCGCGTCGAACACGTTGGTGCAGTTCACCCAGACCGTGCCGGCCTTGATCTTCGGGGCGACGTCGAGCGCGAGGTTCAGGTTCTCGCTCCACACGCTCGCGGCGAGGCCGTAGCGGGTGTTGTTCGCGAGCGCGATGGCCTCCTTCGGGGTGCGGAACGTCATGAACGTCACCACCGGCCCGAAGATCTCCACCTGCGCCACGGTCGACGCGGGCGACACGTCGCTCAGGATCGTCGGCGGGTAGAACAGCCCCTCGGTCGGGCAGCTCCAGGACGGCTGCCAGAGGCTCGCGCCCTCGTCCTGACCTTGCTGGACCAGCTTCGTGATCTGCTCGAGCTGCACCGGCGCGACGATGGCGCCGATGTCGATCGCCTTGTCGAGCGGCTCGCCGATGCGCATGCGCTCCATGCGGGCGCGGAGCTTGTCGAGGAGCCGCGGCGCGACGCTCTCCTGGCAGAGGATGCGCGAGCCCGCGCAGCACACCTGGCCCTGGTTGAACCAGATCGCGTCGACGACGCCCTCGACGACGCTGTCGAGATCCGCGTCCTCGAAGACGACGAAAGGCGACTTGCCCCCCAGCTCGAGGCTGAGCTTCTTGCCGGTGCCCGCGGTGGCCTTGCGGATGATGCGCCCGACGCCGGTCGACCCGGTGAACGCGATCTTCTTCACGTCCGGGTGATCGACGAGCGCCGCGCCGGTCTTGCCGTCGCCGTTGATGATGTTGACGACGCCCGGCGGGAGGCCGATCTCGGCGCACAGCTCCGCGAAGCGGAGCGCGGTGAGGGGGGTGTACTCGGCCGGCTTGAGGACGAGCGTGTTCCCCATCGCGAGGGCCGGCGCGATCTTCCACGCCAGCATCAGCAGCGGGAAGTTCCACGGGATGACCTGGCCGACGACGCCGAGCGGGACGTAGTCCCGCATCTCCTCGTCCATGATCTGGGCCCAGCCCGCGTGGTGATAGAAGTGGCGCGCGACGAGCGGGACGTCGATGTCGCGGCTCTCGCGGATCGGCTTGCCGTTGTCGAGCGACTCCACGACCGCGAACAGGCGGTGGTGCTTCTGGATGTGCCGCGCGATGGCGTAGAGGTAGCGAGCGCGGCCGTGGCAGCCGAGCGCGCGCCAGCCGGGGAGGGCGGCCTTCGCCGCGGCGACCGCGCGGTCGACGTCCGCCGTCGAGCCCTGCGCGACCTCGGCGAGCTTGGACATCCGCGCGGGGTTGCTGGTGTCGAAGTACGCGCCGTCCGAGGGCGGGACCCACGCGCCGCCGATGTAGTGGTCGAAGCGCCGGCCGTGGGCGTCGAGCCACGCGTTCGCGACGGTGTCCTCTTCGGGGGCGGGGCCGTACTCCATCGTGTGGAACACGTCGGCGACGGTCCGGGGCGCGCCCGCGGGTCGGGCGGCGGCCTCGGCGGCGGCCTCCTCGGCGCGGCGGCGCTCCTTGTCCTTCTTCTTTTTCTTCTTCTTGCCCTCGTCCTCGAGGGCCTCCGTGCGGTGCTCGCTCATCGCCGGGACCTCATGCCATCGGGTGGTGGTGATGGGCGGAGTAGCGCCCGGTCGAGAAGAACTCGAGCTGGCGCTCGATGTCGGCGAGCAGCGTGCTCGCCCCGAAGCGGAACAGGTCGGGCTCGAGCCAGCGGTCGCCGAGCTCCTCCTTCATGAGCACCAGCCACGCGAGGGAGTCCTTCGCGGTGCGGATGCCGCCGGCCGGCTTGAAGCCGACCTTGAAGCCCGTGAGCTCCTCGTAGGCGCGGATGGCGCGCGTCATCACGAGCCCGAACTCGAGCGTCGCGTTGATCGACTCCTTGCCCGTCGAGGTCTTGATGAAGTCGCTGCCCGCCATCATCGCCACCCACGAGGCGCGGCCGACGTTGCGCAGGGTGCCGAGCTCGCCCGTGGCGAGGATGGTCTTCATGTGCGCGTCACCGCACGTCTCGCGGCACGCCGCGATCTCGTCGTAGAGCGCCTGCCAGTCGTGCCGGAGCACGTGGCTCCGCGTGACCACGATGTCGATCTCCTGCGCGCCGTCCCCGACGCTCGCGCGGATCTCCTCGATGCGCTGCGGCAGCGGGGTGAGGCCGGCCGGGAAGCCCGTCGAGACGGCGGCGACCGGGATGCCGCTGCCCTCGAGCGCGCGCACCGCGGTCTTCACGTGCGAGTGGTAGACGCAGACGGCGCCCGTGTGGATCGGCAGGTCCGCCACGCCGAGCGCCGCGAGCAGATCCGCGCGCACCGGCCGCCGCGCCTTCGCGCAGAGCCGGAGCACGTTGGACTCGGTGTCGTCGCCGGCCAGCGTGGTCAGGTCGATGAGCGTGATCGCCTTGAGCAGCCAGGCCGCCTGCCACTGCTTCTTGACGCTGCGGCGGGCGAAGACCGTGGCCGCGCGGCGCTCGATCGCGCTCGTGTTCGCCTGGACCGCTTCGACGTGGTCCAGAGCGAGCGGCATGCCCGGATTTCGGGGGAGCGTGTGATCCATCGGGCCGACGAGGGTGCGCTCGATCGCGCTGCCAATCAAGCGCGGCGAATCAGGCGTGGTATGCGTCGGGCGTGCGCTGGGTACTGCTCGCTGCGCTGCTCTGTGGATGCTCCTGCGACGACGAGCCCGAGCTCGCCGCCGAGGGCTACGTGCGCTGCCATCAGGCCGCGCCGATCGAGGGCTCGCGCACGCACGGAGACCTGCGCCTCTCGCTCGACGAGCGAGAGCTGACCATCGAGGGTCTGCCGGACCCGTTCCGCGTCGCGGTCGCGGCGGGCCCGGCGTCCCCCGAGCCGCCCGACGCCGACGTGGCCATCCTCCTCGGCGAGGTGGCCGAGGCGCCGCGGTGGTCGGGCGGACCGCTCGTGCTCGTGCTCCCGGGCGGGACCGACGCGTGGGACGGATGGTCCTCGCGCCTGCGGAGCGAGGCCGCGGCGGAGGCCGGTGTCATCGATGCTACGGGGCTGCGGCGCATTCGGGCGGGTCGCGTCGAGCTCGTCCCCGTCGCGGGAGCGCCGGCTCGCTACGCGCTCCCCGAGGCGTGCGGCCTCACCGAGGGGGACGAGGACGCGTGGGAGCTCGACGCGCCGCCCTCGGGGGTGACCCGGGTGCTGGTCGCGTGGGCCGCGCCGGAGGCGGCCGGGCTGCTCGGGCTGCCGGCGGGCTCGACGGAGGTCCGGGCCGTCGCGCGGGAGGCCCGCACCTCCGAGGTCGTGTTCGCCTGGCCGAGCGAGGATCCCCGCTCGGTCCGCGCCGCGGCGGGGCGGTGGGTGGTCCGCGCGAACGGCTCCCGCGAGCCGCCGGGGTGGACCCTCTTCGAGGCGGGCACGGGGGGCTGGTCGCGGGTCGCCGACTCGCCTTGACTCCGGCCGGGCCCCGGACTAAGCAGCGGCTCCTTTTTTGTCAGGGCAATGGCGGAATTCGTGCTCGAAGTGCGTGACATCACGAGCGCAGGGAAGTCGTATGACTTCACCGTGCGGCGGGAGTGGCTCGCCTCGGTGCTGGAAGGCACGGGGGTCGGCGCGCACGCGGACGCCCCCGAAGGCCACCTGACGGTGAAGGCGCAGACCCAGGGCGTCGACGTCCTGGTGTACGGCCGCGTGTCGTCGACGCTCGTCACCGAGTGCTCGCGCTGCCTCGAGGACGCCGTGATCCCCGTCGACACCGAGATCGCCTGCCTCCTGACGGCGCGCGGCGCGGACCTCCGCCCCGTCCCCGACGAGCTCGAGCTGACGCCCGAGGATCTCGATCGCGACTTCTTCACCGGCGACCGCATCGTCCTCGACGACGCGGTCCGTGAGAACTTGCTGCTGGAGGTCCCGATCCAGCCGCTCTGCCGCGAGACGTGCGAGGGCATCGCCGTGCCCGAGTCCATCTCCGGTCCCGCGGATCTCCGGAGCGCCGAATCGCCCGGCGTCGATCCGCGCCTCGCCCCCCTTCTTTCGTTGGTCGGAAAGATTCCGACCGAGGAGTGATCTCAAGTGGCCGTCCCCAAGCGTCGAAACCCCCGCGCCCGTCGTAACTCGCGTCGCGCCAATCACGACAAGATCAGCGCGCCGAACACCGTGCCGTGCGCGAACTGCGGTGAGCCGAGCATCTCGCACCGCGTCTGCCCGTCCTGCGGTCACTACGCGGGGCGCGAGGTCATCGAGATCGTCGAAGACACGGAGTAGCCGAGTGTTCTCCCTCGACGGGAAGGTCGCTCTGGTCACGGGTGGGTCGCGCGGCATCGGTCGCGCGATCTGCGTCGCGCTCGCGAAGGCGGGCGCGAAGGTCGTGATCAACTACGCCGGCAACGAAGCCGCCGCGGCGGAGACCCTCGACCTCGTCCGTCAGGCGGGGAGCGACGGGGAGATCGCGCGCTTCGACGTCGCGGACGCCGACGCCGTCGATCAGGCGATCCAGGACATCGCGAAGCGCAACGAGGGCCTCCACATCCTGGTGAACAACGCCGGGATCTCGCTGGATCAGCTCCTCATCCGGATCAAGCCCGAGGAGCTCGAGCGCACGATGGCGGTGAACGTCGGCGGCGCGCTCTGGTGCTCGAAGGCCGCCATCCGCCTGATGATGCGCAAGCGCTACGGCCGCGTGATCAACCTGAGCTCGGTGGTGGGCGAGGGCGGCAACAAGGGCCAGGCGGTCTACGCCGCGTCCAAGGCCGGGATCATCGGGTTGACGAAGACGCTGGCCAAAGAGTACGCATCGCGCGGCGTGACGGTGAACTGCGTCACCCCTGGCTTCATCGAGACTGACATGACCACGGCGCTGCCCGAGAGCGTGAAGGAGCAGGCGATCGCCGAGACTCCGCTCGGACGCATGGGCGCCCCCGAGGACGTGGCAGCCGCGGTTCTTTTTCTCGCCTCCGACGAGGCGGGCTTCATCACTGGACACACGCTCCGCGTCAACGGCGGCATGCTCATCTGACCCGAATCGAGGAACGAATGGAAACTGCGGACAAGGTCAAGGAGATCATCTCTCAGCAGCTCGATGTGGACATGGGCCAGATCAAGGAGGAGTCCCAGTTCATCGAAGATCTGGGCGCCGACTCTCTGGCGATCGTCGAGCTCGTCCTCGCCTTCGAGGAGCAGTTCGAGATCGAGATCCCCGACGAGGACACCGAGAAGATTCGGACCGTCGGCGACGCCGTCAGCTACATCACCTCGCGCACCAACTGAGGCGCTGATGCGTAGGGTCGTCGTCACCGGTGTCGGCATGGTCACCCCGTGCGGGGCGACCACGGAGTCCTCGTGGGAAGCGATCACCGCCGGCAGGAGCGGGATCGGGCCGATCACGTTCTTCGATGCCAGTGAGCACCCCTCGCAGATCGCGGGGGAGTGCAGCGACTTCGATCCGCTCGTCTACATCGAGAAGAAGCGCCTCCGCGAGGGGGCGCGGTTCATCCACCTCGCGCTCGGCGCCACGGAGCAAGCGATCCGGGCGTCGGGCTTCGAGCCCAACGACGAGCTCAAGGAGCGCGTCGGGGTGTTCTTCGGCGTGGGCCTCTGCGGCCTCGAGCTCATCGAGGAGCAGCACCAGCGCCTGATGGAGAAGGGGCCTCGGAAGATCTCGCCCTACTTCATCCCCGCGACCATCTCGAACCTCGCGCCGGGCCAGATCTCGATGCGCTACGGGTTCAAGGGCGCCAACTACACGACGACGAGCGCGTGCAGCTCGGGCGCCCACGCGATCGGCGAGGCGGTCCGGGCGATCCGCTACGGCCACCTCGAGGCCGCCGTCGCGGGTGGCTCGGAGGCGTGCGTCACGCCCCTCGGGATCGCGGGCTTCACGGCGATGCGCGCGCTCTCCAAGCGCAACGACGAGCCGCAGCGCGCGAGCCGGCCGTTCGACAAGGGCCGCGACGGCTTCGTGATGGCCGAGGGCGCCGCCACGGTGATCCTCGAGGAGCGCGAGGCCGCGATGGCTCGCGGCGCGCGGATCTACGCCGAGGTGCTCGGCTACGGCGCCACGAGCGACGCCTTCCACCTGACGCAGCCGGCTCCCGAGGGAGAGGGCGCGCAGCGGGCGATGCGGCTCGCGCTCGAGGACGGCAAGATCTCGCTCGACCGGGTCGGCTACGTGAACGCGCACGCGACGAGCACGCCCACCGGCGACATCCAGGAGCTGCAGGCGCTCAAGCGCGTGCTCGGCGACACGCCCAAGGCCCTCGTCAGCGCGACCAAGAGCATCACCGGCCACCTGCTCGGCGCCGCGGGCGGGCTCGAGGCGGCGCTGACCGTCATGTCGATCGAGACGGGCATCATCCCGCCGACGATCAACCTCGAGGATCGCGAGGAGGAGGCGGCCGGCCTGCAGATCGTCGAAGGCCACGCCCGCGAGCAGCGGCTCGACGTCGCGCTCTCCAACAGCTTCGGCTTCGGCGGCACGAACGTGACCCTCGCGTTCGGGCCCGCCTGACGCTCGTGGCCTCGCGGATCATCGTCGGCGCCGACCACGCGGGGCTCCCGCTGAAGGGGCCGCTCGTCGCGCACCTGAAGGAGCGCGGCTTCGAGGTGGAGGACGTCGGGACGCACGGCCCCGAGTCGGTGGACTACCCCGACTTCGGGCACCGCGTCGCCTCCGCCGTCGCCGCGGGCGAGCACGAGCTGGGGCTCCTGATCTGCGGGTCCGGCGTGGGCATGAGCATCACCGCGAACAAGCACGACGGCGTGCGCGCGGTGTTGTGTAGCGAGCCGTACAGCGCGGCGATGGCGCGGGCGCACAACGACGCGAACGTGCTGTGCCTCGGCGCGCGGGTCGTCGGGCCGGGGCTCGCCGAGGCCATCCTCGATGCGTTCCTCGGCGGCGCCTTCGAGGGTGGGCGGCACGCGCGGCGCGTCGCGAAGATCGAGCCCGCGAAGCCCGCGTGAGGATCCCGCAAGACGCCCGCTTCCGCGCGGAGCGGGCGCAATTCGTCTTGCGATTCTGCTGTGAGACCTGCGGGGGCTTCGATCCGGAGCGCGCCGCGTGCGCGTACGGTTACCCGGTCGCCGAGCACCGGCTCGCCCGCTACCGGGACCCCGACGCGGAGCTGGTCTTCTGCAAGGACTACGACGCGGTCTGACGCGCCGGCGCCGGGCCGTTGACGAGCTCGAGCAGGGCGTCCGGATCGAAGGGCTTCTCGAGCCAGCCGATCACCGAGTCGTGCATCCAGGCTTCGCCGCGCGCCGGTGCGGAGCCGCTCATCACGATCACGTCGGGCCGATCCGGGCGCGACGCGAGGATGTGGTTGAGCTTCCGCCCGTCGAGCCCGGGCATGGTCAGGTCGCAGACGAGGATGTCCACGCCGCCCTCGTCGAGGACGCGCAGCGCGGCGAAGCCGTCGGCCGCCTCGAGCACCTCGACGTCGGGCGCGCTGCAGCTCAGGAGCAATCGCAGGGTCGTCCGCAGGGGCGCGCTGTCGTCGGCGACGAGGATCCGCCGCGGCGGGACGCCGGACTTCCTGACCCTGCGAGTGATCGGCCTCACGTTCGCCTCGAAGGGGGAGCTACCAGACGGGGACCTCGCGCGCAATCGCGCACGCACGTTCAGCGCGCGTCGGTCCTGTCGAAGCGTCCGTCGGGCAGGCACTCGTAGCGCCGCACGGAGAGCGATCGCTGCTGCGGCGTCGCGACGAGCACGGCCTCGCCGGTCCAGATCGCGCGCGCTCCGGGGGCCGCGATGTCCTCCGGCAAGAGCGCCTCGATCCGCGCGATGGCCGGGCCGAGCTGCAGCTTCGCCTCGCGGCGACCGGCGCGAGCGCGCAGCACGGGGCGCCCCTCCTCGCACGCGACGATCCGCTCGAGCGGTCGCAGGCTCGCGCGGACGTGCCCCATCGTGTCGAGGTGGTGACCCGCCCACGCGTCGCCGCAGCGCGTGAGGACCAACGCGCCATCGTCGAGCGGGGCGATCGCCTCGGGCGTGCAGCCCGCGAAGCTCGTCGGGCCAGCGAAGGAGATCTCGGGGCGGACGGACTCGACCGTGGTCGACGGCCCGCCGCCCTCCACGTGGCAGACGGTGTGGTACCAGGTCCCGGCGCGGAACATGGACGCGGCCACGAGCGGCTCGCACGGCCAGCGCACCTCGTCGGTGCCCTGCCGGCCGTCGGGCGCGCCGAGCCCCGTGCGGCTGAACATCGCGCACGACCCCTCGGTCGCCACGCACGGCGCGTCGAGGACGCGGTGGTGGACGACGAGGCGCCCGTCGTCGTTGCCCGACACGGTGACGCGGCCGCGCGCGCGGTCCTCGAGGCGGACCGTGTCGCCGATGTCCTCGACCGGCCCGAAGTGCTCTCCGTCGTCGGTCGACCACGTGGCCTGCGCCTCGAGGTGGTGGCCGTAGTCGACGACCCACGCGAGGCCGATGCGACGGCCGACCGCGTACGCGTCGAGCTCGACCGCCTGGCTCACGTGCTGCTCGGCGGTCCCTCCCGCCGCCGCGCCGTGGGCGGCGACCGCGCGGTCGGCGCCGAGCGCCGCGCCGGTCGGGGACAGACCGACGGTGCGCACGCCCCCGCCTTCGCGGTGCGGGGCGCCCCAGAAGAGGCGCGCGCCTTCGGGGCTCGGGATCAGCGCGAACGCGCCGTCGTTCGCGATCGCGCGGCCCGCCACGATCGGCCCCGGAGGCGGGGGAGGGGGCGGCGGCGGCTCGGGCGGTGGCGGAGGGTCGTCACAGCCCACCGAGAGGCAGAGCAACAGGAGCGGCCACGTGGAGCTTCTTCGCATCCGCGCTCGGAGTGTCCCTAGAAGCGGCGGGCGAAGTACAGGGAGATCACCGGGCCCCCCGTCTGACGCGTGATCGCGAAGACGCCGCCCTCGAGCGTGACGCCCACGAAGTAGCTCGGGGAGAACTGATAGTCGGCCTCCACCGAGAAGCCGATGTAGTTGGTCCCGTTCCCGATGCCGCTCGGGCTCAGGTGCCCCGGCGCCTCGTCGCCGAACCACACGTCGAGCGAGTGGTAGCCGGTGATGCGGCCGCGCACTCCGAATTCCGCGACGAGCGTGGCGCCGCCCTCGGCCGTCCAGGTCAGCACGTGATCGTAGCCGTCGCTCCGGAAGATGTAGCCGACCGACGCGGCCACGTAGACCGTGTCCCACGCGTAGCCCGCGCTGAGCGACATCGGCACGTCCCAGATGCCGGTCCCGATCTGCAGCGCGCCGAGCACGGGGTTGCCCTCGTCGGTCCCGTAGAACGTCTGCACGGGACCGGGCCGCGCGAAGGGCGCGGTGACGCCCGCGTTGGCGGCCATCACGAAGCGGTCGGCGGCGAGGAACTGCCACCGGAGCGAGAGCGTCGGGTCGCCGGGGCTCAGGTGGCTCTGGTAGCTCCCGTCGCGCGGATCCTCGAGGTGGAAGGAGCGGACGATCGGCGCGTGGAGCACGAGCGCGACGCGCTCCCCGAGCCCGAGCTCGGCGTAGGTGTTGAGGAACAGCTCGTGGTAGCCGCCGTAGTCGTGGCGCTCGCCCTCGGCGTCGAGGAACCAGAACCCGGGGAGGTACTTGAGCCAGAGCTTCACGTAGCCGTGCCCGGCCTCCGGCGCCCACGGCCCCGCGCGGGCCACGGACGTGGTGCCGAGCACGAGCGCGAGGGTCACCCCGGCCACGAGCGCGAGGTGCGTGGCGCGTTCCCGGTGCGGCATGCTGGGCATCATACCGACCGCTCCCGCGAGCGACGTCGAGCTTTCTCGCGTCGCCGACGCGAGCCGTGCTTTACGCTCCCGGGCCATGACCGCATCCGATCCGGTGGCCGATCTGCTCGCCTTCATCGACGCCTCGCCGACCCCGTGGCACGCGGTCGCCGAGACCGTCCGGCGCCTCGAGGCGGTCGGCTACCGCGCCCTCGACGAGCGCGACGCGTGGAGCCTCGCGGCGGGCGACCGCGTGTACGTGATCCGCGGCGGCTCGACGGTGATCGCCTTCGAGATCGGCACCGAGCCGCCCAGCGAGGCGGGCTTCCGGATCATCGGCGCGCACACGGACTCGCCCAACCTGCGGGTGAAGCCCCGCGGGGAAGCGGGCGGTCACGGCGTCCGCCAGATCGCGGTGGAGCCGTACGGTGGCGTGCTGCTCTACACGTGGCTCGACCGCGACCTGTCGATCGCCGGGCGCGTCGTCGTGCGCCGCGAGGGCGGGCTCGAGCCGGTGCTCATCCGGATCGATCGGCCGCTCTGTCGGGTCGCTTCGCTCGCCATCCACCTCGACCGCGCCGTCAACGAGGACGGGCTGCGCCTCAACAAGCAGACCCACATGGCGCCGCACCTCGCGCTCGAGTCCGCGGGCGACGCGACGATCGTGTCCGTCGTCGCGGAGGCCGCCGGGGTCGCTCCGTCGGCGATCTATGGTCACGATCTCTGCCTCTACGACGTGGTGCCGTGCGCCCGCGGGGGCGCTCAGTCGGAGCTCGTCTTCGCGCCGCGGCTCGACAACCTCGCGAGCTGTCACGCGGGCCTGAGCGCGCTCTCGAGCGCCGACGGAGACGTCCGCTCGACGCGCGTGGTCGCGCTCTACGACCACGAGGAGGTCGGCAGCCAGTCCAAGCAGGGGGCGGACTCGCCGTTCCTCGCCGACGTCCTCGATCGGGTCGCGCGCGCCGTGGACCCGCGCGCCGACGCGAGCCAGCGCGCGATGACGCGCTCGTTCCTCATCTCGGCCGACATGGCCCACGCGGTCCACCCGAACCACGCCGATCGGCACGAGCCCACGCACATGCCGCGGCTCGGCGCGGGGCCGGTGATCAAGACGAACGTCAACCAGCGCTACGCGACCGATGGAGAGAGCTCCGCGCGGTTCCTCGCCTGGTGCGAGGCCGCCGAGGTGATCCCGCAGCACTTCGTCACGCGGAGCGACCTGGGCTGCGGGAGCACCATCGGGCCGATCAGCGCGGGCCGGCTCGGCGTCGCCACGGTCGACGTCGGCAACCCCATGCTCTCGATGCACTCGTGCCGCGAGATGGCGGGCGCCGCGGACGTCGCGCCGATGATCGCGGTGATGCGCGCGTTCTACGAAGAGCGCGGCGCCTGACGGCGTCGGCCGAGGAGCGCGAGCGCGAGGAGGAGCGCCAGGGCGCGAGGGCTCGCGGCGCCGGGGCGCGTCGCACAGCCGCCGTCTCCCATCGGCTCGGGCGGCTCGGGGACGCGCCGCTCGGTCGTCGGAGACGTGGCGGGCAGCGTCTCCAGCCACCCCGACTCGCCGCCGAAGTGAGCCCAGTCGAGGCCGCAGGCCTCCTGCGCGTCCGCGTCACCGCACGCGGCCGGCGGGCCGAGCTGCCGCATCGAGAACACCGGCTCGCTCACCGGCAAGGCCGCGCCGCCGTCGCTGAGCTCGTAGAGCGCCTCGAGGCTGCACGCGAAGTCGTGCCCCCCGTACGCGCGCAGGCAGGTCCAGGGCACCTCCTCGAGCGGCCGCCAGGTGTCGTCGTGCGCGTAGAGCGCCCCGTCGATCAGCGCGAGCCAGCGGTCGCCGACCCGCACGGGGCCTTGCACGGTCGTCGCCTCCGGTGACCTGTCGACGAGCGCGCCCTCACGAAAGAGCTCGAGGAACACGGCGCCGGCCTCCGTCGTCCGCAGCCAGACGTCGCCACCTCGCGAGGCGCGCGGGGTCACGCGCGACGCCGTCGTCTCGAACGTGGCGAGGACGCCGCGCTCGTCGGCGACGAACCCGACGGGCGCGTGGCCCGAGACCAGCCAGCCGCCCTCGGTGGCGATGACGCCGTCGACCGGGCCGGGGAGCTCGAGGGGCGGCTCGGACAGCGCGCCGTCGACGACCCGGAGGAGGCGGGAGCGGCTCGGGTCGAGGTCGTCGGGGTACTCCTCGGCGACGATCAAGAAGCCGTCCGGCGACCACGCCGCGCCGACGACGTAGAGGTCGTCGCCGGTGAGCGGCGCGAACGTGCAGCCCCCGTCGCGCGAGAGGAACGCGAGGCCCGCGCTGTGGACCAGGATGTCCCGACCGTCGGCGCTCGCCGCGGCGAGCGCGTTCTCGTTCCCGTCCCACCGCGAGGGGCACACGTAGGTGTACGTGCCGTCGCCGGCCGCGACGGCGAGGCCGACGTTGGTCCGGAGCAGGGTGGGTCGCTCGCCGTCGTGAGCGAGGACCTCGAGCGCGACCGGCGCGGGCCCGTGCGCGCGCGCGACGGGCCCGGCCGAGACCACGAGGGCGAAGAGGCCGATCGCTAGCGCGCGATGCCGCAGGCCGTGAGCTGGCTGTCGCACGTGCCGGCCTCCAGGACCCCGGCGATGCAGTCACGCGCGGGAGCCCAGGCGCCGGTCGGGCACTCGGTCTCCATGCAGCGATCGAAGCTCCCGCCGAGCAGGACGTAGCTCAGGATGCAGCTGTCGAAGCACGTCGCGTTCGGCGCGTACCGCGCGAGGCAGGTGTCGCGCGCGCAGCCCGCGGTCGCCTCGAGGTTGCAGATGCGGCACGTCACGTCGAGCCCCTCGCAGGCGAGGAGGCACTGCGCGTCGTCGGTGGTGCAGCTGGCCATGCAGGCGTCCACCGCGCCGCAGCCCGACTCGGTGGGCGGCCCCGTCCACGGGGTCTCGTGCGAGACGTAGAGGAGGCACATCTCGTCGAGCGTGCCCTCGCCCCAGGTCACGTCGCGCGACTCCACCGGCTCGCCGTTGATGACGGGCTGGTTGGAGTCGGAGTTGTCGTAGACGCACCGCAGCTCGAGGCCCTCGCCCGGCGCGAGGGTGACCGGGTCGTCCTCGCGGAAGACGTAGGTCTGCTGCCAGTTGAAGTCCCAGTGCGGGACGTCCACGAGGCACTCGGGATCCCCGCTCGCGTCGAACGCGGGGACGCGGTTCATGCTGATCTCCGTGCCGAGGAGGTGCATGTGCGGGGTCAGCGCGGTGAGCTGCATCGCCTCCGAGCGGTAGTTGCGGAAGACCCTGCGGTGGCGGTTCTCGGCGACCCCCGCGCGGATGTTGAGGTCGCGGATCGCGGTCGGGAACGTGGTCACCCCGAACTCCGGCGGGTCCGTCGTGATCTGCATGTGGACCTCGGTGGAGTCGAGCTCGGGGTCGTTGGTGAGCAGGTTGTAGTGGACCTGCATCACGAGGCGGCTCCCCGCGGGCACGTAGGTGCCGCGGCCCTCGCGCGCGATGGCGGGGAGCGCGCCCGGCACCCAGCCGCCGAGCCCGACGAGGCCGAGGCTGCCGCCCTCGGCGTCCGCGGCGGTCGGCACCGGGCCGCCGAAGCAGGTGTAGCCGGGACCGTCGACGCGCGCGTCCTCGGCCTCGATGGCCGCGACCATGTCTGGGGGGACGGCGTAGACGAGCACGTGGTGGACGAGCGACCCGGCGCCCGGCACGACGTTGCGCCCGGTGAGGAACGAGTCGCCCTCGAAGGTGTGGTCGAGGAGGAAGCAGCGGTAGTCGTCGGGCAGGGTCGCGTCGGGCAGGTACGGCTCGGTCATGTGCGCGACGTGCGTGGCCGTGAACGTGGGCGGCGCGGGCGGCAGCGGCGGCTGGTCGGCGGGGTCGCCCTCGACCATGCCCTCGTCGACCCAGCGCTCGAACACGGCGCGCTCGGCCGGGGCGAGCCCGCGCTGGTGCTCGAACTCGCGGCACGCGGGGTCCGGCATCCACGGCGGCATGTAGCCGGTCATGACCGCCGGGACGACGTACTCGGCGTTCTCGACCACCGCCGGATACGAGTCGAGCGGGAAGGGCCCGATGCCGCCCTCGACGTGGCAGCCGAGGCACTCGCGCGCGATGAGGGGCGCGACGTCCGCGTAGTACGTCGTCGTCGGGCCCATCATCATCATCATGCCCCCGTCGGGGCGGAGGGGGCCGTCCATCTCCGTGTCGCAGCCGGCGAGGCCGAGCGTGAGGGCGAGCACGAGGGGGACGATGCGGTGCTGCTGCATTCGGCGAGTCTAGCGGAACTCCGTCCGCGAACCGAGAGGGCCCGTCGCGTCAAATGGACTCGAGCACGGTCAGCCGGCCCCGGTCGTCGAACTCGGCGCGCATCGCCTGGTGCTTGGGGGAGCGCGCCGTGAGCTCGTGGGCCTGCTCGTCCACCCGGAGCCCCTGCGCCCGGAAGTAGGCCGCGACCGCGGCGTAGTGGTTCGGGATCGCGATGGCCGCGAAGGCGCGTGGGATCGTCGAGAGCGAGCGCGTCACCGGATCCTGGTCGTGCTTCGGGAACGCCGGATCGGTGACGAGCACGTAGAGCGCGCCCGTGTCGGTAGGGACCCGGAAGTAGAAGGTCGCGTCGAGCAGCCCCGTCGCGACGCAGGCGAGCAGCTCGCCGTCGATCAGGTCGCCGAGCGGCAGGGACGGCGTCGTCAGCTCGGGCACCTGCTCTCGCTCGCCGCGGCGCCGCAGGGTGTGCGCGCTCGCGCGGAGCGCCTCGGGGATGCTCCTGTCCCCGTCGGCCCAGCTCCATCGCCACGCCCGCCCTTGCTCGGCCCCGAGGAGCTGAACCCGGTACCGGCGCCGTTTGGCGAACAGGCCCTTGCTCGAGAGGACGAGCTCGCCGAGCGCGAGGTCCAGGGTGGCCGAGCAGCCCTCGTGGACCTCGAGGTGCCAGTCCTGTCGGTCCCACGCGGTGAGCACGTGGCGGTCGACGAGGTCCGCCAGCGTCGCGGCGCGGGTGGGCGGCTCGCTCGGGGGCGTGAACGAGGGGAGCCGCGGCGCCGGCGGGATGCTCGTCGGTGGGGCGACGCTGCGGGGCGCCACGCTGCGGGGCGGCTGCGTGGGGCTCGCCCGTCGCGCGGGCGGCCGCTCGGTGAAGCGGGTGCGGTGCCAGAGCGCCTCCGGCACGCAGTGCGGGATGAGCGCGGCGTTCGCGGTGGTGCCGACCGCGAAGTGGAACGACTCCGTCCGATCGAAGCGCAACGCGACTTGCGAATGGAACTCGCGGGCGGCCGCGCCGATGTCCGCGCCGGGGGCCGCGAGGATCGCGAACAGCACCCCGCGGCTCGGGGTGAGCGACGCGGCGACGTACTGCAGCACGTAAAGCTCGTGCAGCCCGGTGGTGGCCTGCGCGGCGGCCACGACGGTCGCGCGGAACGCGTCGCTCGGGGGCTTCAGCGGTCGCGTCGCGATGTCGAGGTCGCGCGTGATCTCGATGCGGTGCACGTCAGCCCGAGAGCGAGCGTACCCCGGCCTTGTGCACCTTGCCCGAGAGCTCGTGACCGACGATGGCGGCGGCCACCTGCCCGGCCTGGACGAGCTTCTCGAGGTCGATCCCCGTCGACACGCCCATCCCGTGGAGCATGAACACGAGATCCTCGGTGGCGACGTTGCCGGCCGCTCCGGGCGCGTAGGGGCAGCCGCCGAGGCCGCCGACCGACGCGTCGAACGTCCGGATGCCCGCCTCGAGCCCGACGACGATGTTCGCCAGCGCGGTCCCGCGCGTGTCGTGCATGTGCAAGGCGAGCTGCGGGGCGGGGATCTCCGCGAGGAAGCGCTCGAGGATCCTCTTCGTCTGGACGGGCGTCCCCACGCCGATCGTGTCGCCGAGCGAGATCTGGTAGCAGCCCTGCGCGAGCAGCTCGTTGGCGATGCGCAGCCCCGCCCCCGGGTCCACGTCGCCCTCGTACGGGCAGCCCCAGAGCGTCGAGACGTAGCCGCGGACGCGCAGGCCCTTCGCGACCGCGGGCGCGATGACGTCGCGGAACCCGGCGAGGGTGTCCTCGACGGTCTTGTTCACGTTCTTGCGGTTGTGCGTCTCGCTCGCGCTGATGAAGACGGCGATCTCCTCGAGGCCCGCCTCGAGCGCGCGCTCGAGGCCCCGGGCGTTGGGGCAGAGCGCGCTGAACGCGACGCCGTCGGGGCGCGGCGTGTTGCTCGCCACCTCGTCTCCGTCGGCGAGCTGGGGCACCCACTTCGGAGACACGAACGACGTGATCTCGATGCGCGAGAGGCCCGACGCGCAGAGCGCCTCGATGAGCCGCACCTTGCGCGTGGTGGGGACGGTGACGGCCTCGTTCTGGAGGCCATCCCGAGGGGAGACTTCGTAGACCGAGACCTCGGAGGGGAGAGCGTCGAAGAGCGCCACGGGTGCGGTTTCGAGTTTTGCGCCCTGCGGGTCAAGGCGTGCACGGGCGTCAACTCACATGCCAGAGTCTCCGGATGCACGGTCAGGGCAGGCGCCGCGGCGCGAGGCAGGTCATCGGGTGGGCCGGGCTGGCCGGCGTCGCGCTCCTCGCGGTCGGCTGCGACGGCGCCGCCGAGGTGGACGCGGGCGCCGACGACGCGGGGCTGCCCGACGCGGGGCCGAGCTGCACCGAGGCCATCTGGGATCCCGCGGGGGGCACGCTCACCCGCTGGCCCGAGCCGTCGCTGCTCGTCGAGGACGCCACCACCGAGACGGGGTTGCGGATCCGCTTCGACGAGGCGGACTACCCGATGCTCGTGGGTCAGCTCCGCGGCTACCGACAGGTGTTCACCGAGGACCTCGCCGAGCTCGACGGCTTCGGGATCAACGCCGAGGCGTTCTTCACGTTCGGCCGCGCGTTCGACGTCGACGCGCTGCCCACCGCGGAGCCGACCGCCGAGCGGACGGCGGGCCTCGGCCTGGTGATCGTGAGCCCGGGCCCGCCGCGCCTGCACCCCGTGCTGGTGGAGTCGACCGACGACGGGCGCACGCTGCTGCTCGCGCCGATGTCGCCGCTGCCCGCGAAGGCCGAGGTCGCCGCGTTCGTGACCGACCGGCTCGCGCCGATGGCGGGCGGCTGCCTCGCCGCGAGCCCCGCGGTCCGCACGGACCTCGAGGCCCCCGACGCCCGGGCGCGCGCCGCGCTCGACGCGCTCACGAGCCTCGGGGTCGTCGCCTCGACCGACGAGCTCGTCGCGTTCGTCGCCTTCCCCACCCAGTCGATCGAGGAGGACACCATCGCCGTCGCCGCCGACATCACCGCGCGGCCCGCGCCGACCTTCGTGACCCCGCCCACGTGCGCGCCGGACGGCGACACGATGATCCGCTGCGACTCGTCGTTCATCTCGCAGGACTACCGCGACGAGGACGGGGTCTTCCGGCGCGCGGTCGGGCAGGTCGTCGAGCCGGTGACGAGCTACGAGGTGCCCGTCACCTTCTGGCTCCCCGTCGGCGCGACGGCGCCGTACCCGACGATCCTGTTCGGCCACGGCCTCGGCGGCGACCGCAACCAGGCGCGGCGCCTCGCGCAGTTCGCGGCGCCCCAGGGCTGGGCGACGGTCTCCGCGCCCGCCCTCTCGCACGGCGAGCACCCGACCCACCTCGACCCCGACGGCGCGACGCTGTCCGTCGTGCTCGAGTTCTTCGCGATCGGCGACATCAACGAGCGCGCGCTGCACGCCACGCGGCTGCGCGAGCACTTCCGGCAGACGAGCTGGGATCGCCTCCAGCTCACGCGGCTGCTCCAGAGCGCGCCCGACGTCGACGGCGACGGCGCGCCCGACGTCGACCCGGACGCGCTCTCCTACCTCGGCGTCTCGCTCGGCGGGCTCATGGGGCCCGAGGTGCTCGCCGCCACCGACGCGTACAGCGCCGGGGTGCTCGTGGTCCCCGGCGGGCGGGTCTCCACGATCATGTACGCGTCTTCGCTGTTCGGCGCGCTCGTCGATCTGCTGCGGCCCCGCACCGCGACCGCGGGCGACGTCCGCCGCTTCTTCCCGATCCTCCAGACCGTGCTCGACGCCGGAGATCCCGCGAGCTACGGCGCGCACGGCCTCCAGGATCGCTTCGCGAGCGCCCCTCGGGTCCCCAGCGTGCTGCTCGGCGTGGTGCTCGACGACGAGGTCGTGCCCAACGTCGCGAACTACGCGCTCGGCCGCGCCTACGGCGTGCCCATCGTCGCGCCGCTCCTGCGCGAGGAGCCGGGGTTCGAGGTCGTGACGGGCCCGCTGACCGGCAACTTCGACGAGGGGAGGGCGACCGGCGGCCTGCTCCAGTTCGACTACGTGAGGGACGGGGAGATGGTCGTGCGCGCCACCCACGACAACGTCGGCGACAGCGACGTCGGCGCCGACGCGTGGTTCGACTTCCTCCGCAGCCACCTCGACGACGGGCTCGCTCGCGTCCGGGACCCCTACGCCGCCACGAGCTTTCCGCGACCGTGACGCCCACGTTCGGTAGCCACCGACCCGAACCGGGGTACTCTGCGCCCTTCGGAGGAACGATGTTCAGGTACGCCGCGCCCGCGCTCGCCGCCCCTCTCTTCGTGCTCGCCCTCTGCGCTCCGTCCGGCGCGCTGGCCCAGACCACGTCCGGGGCGAGCGGCCTCCACCTCGACTTCCTCGCGCAGGTCGACGACGCGACCCCCGAGGGCGACGAAGCGGGCGAGGCCGCGGAGCCCGAGCCGGAGGCCGACGTCGCCCCCGAGCCGCAGGCGCCGAGCCCTCGAGAGGTCGCCGAGGAGACCAACGCGGCGGACTACGCGAGCCAGATGCGCATGCGCGCCGACCTCATGCCCGTGCACCGCGCCTTCGGTATCGCGACCTGGATCTCGATGCTCGCGACGGTGACCCTCGGGATGTTCCAGTACTACAACATCTACGGGTTCTTCGGCGGCGCGCAGGACTCGGGGTGCGTGCGCGGCGACGCCATCTTCGGCCAGGACCAGTGCTGGGGCGATCCGTGGGTCCACCGCACGGCGTGGATCACCACCACCGCGCTCTACGCGACCACGTTCAGCCTCTCGCTCGCGATGCCCGACCCGGACCACCTCGACCAGGGCGACAGCGCCTACGCGAGCAACCTCCGGCTGCACAAGATCCTGCGCTGGGGTCACTTCGCGGGGATGCTCGCGCAGGTCGTCCTCGGCCTCGTCATCTCGCAGGCGCAGCCGTGGTTCGGCCTCGACCGCGCGAACGACTTCGGCACGCTCCAGGCCCTCGCCACCGTCCACCAGGTCGTCGGCCTCGCGACGTTCGGGATGGTGACCGCGGCCGGCGCGATCATGCTGTTCTAACAACCCCGATCGCCCCGCGGAGCGCTTAGGTCAGTGATTCCGTGAGGGTCGGCGGCCGATAGCACGAACCGTGCGCGGTGCGCCAAAACTGTGCTTGCCACGGCCCGGGGCCAGCCGATACCATCGACAGCCCACGGGGGGCTACAACCTCCAACTGCTTGGAGTCGCTAGCTTTTTTGGCGTTCCCACTCGGGCGGCTCGAGCTGCTCCGAAGAGATCGGTTCAGGGAGACTGATGGCGTCGCAAAACGTCTCGCACCTACTCGGCACGCTTCAAGAGGACCCCGAGAACCAGGAGGCCCTCTCGGCCATCGCGGCGCTCGCGGAGAACGGCACGTCGGGGCTCGACGCCGACACCGAGCGCATGCTCGATCTCGCGCGCCGCGGTCACGGCGAGCGCTCGGAGTACCGGGCGGCCGCCCACCTCCTGAGTGTGCAAGCGAAGTTGTCGGCGGATGCCGACCCCGATCGGGCCGCGAACTTCTACCAGGAGCTCGGCCAGATCTACCGGGAGGAGCTCCTCGACGACTCGAACGCCAAGGGCGCGTTCGAGCAGGCCCTTGCCCTGCGCCCGGGTGACGAGGACCTCCAGGATCAGATCGCTCAGATCGAGCAGACCGCCGAGAAGTGGAGCGACATCGTCAAGCGCTTCATCGACGAGGCCAACAGCGCCAGCGATCCGACGCTGAAGAGCTCGCTGCTCGTCAGCGCCGCGAGCCTCGTCTGGAAGTACAAGGGGCGCGGCCGCGACAAGCAGGTCGACAGCCTGTTCAAGGAGGCCCTCGAGGCGGCCCGGGGCGACGCCCGCGCGGCGCGCCTGTACGAGCAGGTCCTGCGCACTCGCGAGAAGTGGGAAGAGCTCGCGGCGGTCCTCCTCGAGACCGCCGAGGGCACGCGCGACAAGGAGGAGAAGGTCCACCTGATGATCCGCGCCGCTCGCGTCCTCGCGAACGAGCTCGGCGACAAGGTGCGGGCCGCCGCCGCGTACGAGCGGGTGCTCGACTTCCACCCGAACCACTCGCGCTCGATGAGCTTCCTCGTCGGCTACTTCATGGAGACCAAGGACTGGGACCACCTGGTCGCGCTCTATGAAGACGCCTTGCGCTCGCGCAACAAGCTCGACGACGAGGCCGGCGTCCTGCTGCAGCTCGGCATGGTCCACTGGCGCTTCCGCGAGGCGCCCGACAAGGCCGAGCCCTACTTCGCCCGGCTCCGCAAGATGGACCCGGCGCACCCGGGGATGCTCGACTTCTACAGGTCGTACCTGGAGAACGACGAGGACCCGCAGAAGCTCGTCAAGATCTTCACCGACGCGCAGCGCGGCGCGAACAGCGACGAGCAGCGGCTCGCGCTGGCCATCGAGCTCGCCGAGACGTCGAGCCTCGCCGGCCACGACGAGCGCGCGATCGACGCGTGGAAGACGGTGCTGCGCCTCGACCCGACCAACGCGCTCGCCCCGCGCGAGCTGCGCAGCCTCTACGAGCGCACCGAGAAGTGGAACGCGCTCGTCGAGGTGCTCAAGGCCGAGGCCGACTCGGTCCCGGACGACGAGCCCGAGCGCAAGGTCGCGCTCCTGCGCGAGCTGATCCCCATCTACAGGGGCCGCCTCGGCCTCGACGTGATGGTGATCAACACCTACAACGCGATCCTGAGCCTCGACCCCTCCGACCAGGAGGCCATCGACGCGCTCGCCGAGACCTACGAGTCCACCAACCGGTGGAACGACCTCATCGGCGTGCTCACCAAGCAGGCCGAGGCGCAGGAGGATCCCGCGCAGCAGGTCGAGCTGTACCTGCGCGTCGCGGACCTCTGGATCGAGCGCTTCGCGAACTACAACCAGGCCACGCAGCCGCTCGAGCAGGTCATCGAGATCGAGCCCGAGAACCGCGCCGCGCTCCGCACGCTCAAGGACATCTACACGAAGAAGCGGGCCTGGACGCACCTCTACGACGTGCTCGTGAAGGAGTCGCGGCTCGCCAGCGATCCGGAGTCGCGGCTCGCGCACAAGCTCGAGCTCGCCGACCTCGCGGGCAAGCGCCTGCACCGGCACGCCGACGCGATCCAGATCTGGAAGGAGATCCTCGAGCAGGCGCCCGACCACCCGGACGCGCTCGACAACCTCCAGAAGCTCGCCGAGCGCGAGAAGGACTGGGAGACGCTCGCGGACGTGCTCGAGCGGCGCGTGCTCGAGAGCGCGGCCGACGAGAAGGAGCAAGTGAAGTTGCTCCAGAAGCTCGGCGTGATCTACGGCGAGCACCTCGAGGACACCATCAAGGCGGCGAGCGCCTGGAAGCGGATCCTCGACCTCGACCCGAAGAACGGCCGCGCTCTGCGGACACTGCGGGAGACCTTCCTCGCCTCGAGCGACTTCGAAGGGCTCGAGGCGCTGTACGCCGACGCGGGCGACTACGAGGGCCTCGTCGACGTGCTCGGCAACGTCGCGGACCGCGCGAAGGACGACGCGGTCAAGGTGCAGCTCAGCTTCCGCGCGGCGGAGATCTACGAGAACGAGCTGCAGCAGGGCAACCGCGCGTTCCGCGCGTACGAGCGCGTGCTCAGCGCCGATCCCGCGAACGAGCGCGCGGCGCGCTCGCTCATCCCGATCTACGAGGGCGAGGGCAAGCACAACCGCCTCCCGGCGCTCTACGAGGTGCTCTACGGCCACGCCGAGGACGACGCGGGGCGGCTCGCGATCCTCGGGACCCTGCGCGGCCTCGCCACCGAGCGGCTCAGCGACGACGCGAGCGCGTTCGACTACTCGGCGCGGGCCTTCGCCCTGGCGCCGACCGATCCGGAGACCCGCGCGAGCCTCGAGCGCTCGGCCGAGCCGGCGAGCCGCCACGAGGCGCTCGTCGAGCTCTACGCGGGTCGCCTCGCCGCCATCGACGAGGACCCGGACGCCGACACGGAGCGCCTCTGGCTCCGCCGCCGCATCGCCTCGATCGCGGGGGAGCGGCTCGGCCAGACCGACCAGGCCATCGCGCAGCTCAAGCAGATCCTCGAGGCGCAGCCCGACGACGCCGAGGCGGCCGAGGGCCTGCAGCAGATCTATCGGGCCGCGGGCATGCACCGCGATCTGCGCGGGCTGCTGCTGAGCCGCGTCAGCCACGCGACCGACGAGGGCAGCCGGCGCGACCTGCTCGGGGAGCTCGCGCGCCTCGAGGAGCACGAGATCGGCGACGCCGAGAGCGCCGCCGCGCGCTACCGCCAGATCCTCGAGAGCGACCCGCAGGACCGCGGCGCGCTCGCCGCCATCGACCGCCTCGGCGAGGCCGCGGGGCGCTGGGACGAGGTCGCCGACGCGATCCGCCGGCAGCGCGAGATCGTCGACGACGAGGCCGAGCACGCCGCGCTCACCCTGCGGCTCGGGCAGACCCTCGCGGGGCCGCTCGCGGATCGCCGGGGCGCGTTCGACGCCTTCAGCGAGGTCGCGATGATGCGGCCGGAGGAGGCTCGCGCCGTCGCGGGGCTCGAGGCCCTCCTCGACGACGAGGAGCTCGCGCCCGAGGTGCGCCTCGTGCTCGAGGACGTCTACGAGGCGACCGGCCAGTACGAGAAGCTCACCGCCGTGATCGAGCAGCGCCTCGCCGCGTCGACCGATCCCGACGAGCAACGCGCCTTGCGCATGCGCTACGCCGAGCTCGCCGGCACGATCGGCGACGCGAAGGCGGCCTACGGGGCGCTCGAGGCGGCGTTCCTCGCCGACCCGTCGAACGTCGAGCTTCAGGACCGCGTGATCGAGGCGGCGGAGGCGGCGGACGAGCACGAGTCGCTCGCGCAGGCCTTCAGCTCGGCGATGACCTCGCTCGAGACCCACGACCAGTCGGCGCTCGCGGCGAAGGTCGCGCACCTCTACGACGTGGTCCTCGGTCGGCCCGACGACGCCGAGCCGTTCTACAGGAAGGTCCTCGCCAACGATCCCCTCGACGAGGCGGCGTTCGGCGCCCTCAAGGACCTCTACACGAACGCGGAGCGCTGGAGCGAGCTGCAGGTCCTCTACGACCGCCGCATCGCCGAGACCGTCGACGCCGAGTCGAAGCTCGACCTGCTCCTGCAGGTCTGCTTCCTGTTCGAGGAGCTGACGGACGACGCCGAGGCGGCCATCACCGCGCACCGGCAGGTGCTGGACCTCGACCCGGAGCACTCGGCCTCGCGCCGCGCCCTCGAGCGCCTGTTCGAGCGCACCGAGCGCTGGGACGACCTCGTCGCGCTGCTCCGCGAGGAGCTCGACCGCGCCAACCCGGACGAGCAGATCGGGCTCACGCAGCGGCTCGGCATGCTGCACGAGAAGCGGCTCAACCGGCCCGAGCAGGCCGTCGACTGCTACGAGGCGGTGCTCGAGCGCGAGCCGAGCCACCGGCACGCGCGCGACGCCCTCGAGCGGCTCATCGCGGTGCCCGCGCAGCGGCAGCGCTGCGCTCGGATCCTCGCGCCCATCTACGAAGACCGGGGCGACTGGCCGGAGCTCGTCGACACCCTGAAGGTGCAGCTCGAGGAGGTCCCCGACGTCGGGGATCGCGTCGCGCTCCTCACCCGCATCGCGGGCCTCCAGGAGGATCGCCTCCACGATCCGGCGGCGGCGTTCGCGTCGATCGCCACCGCGGTCGAGGTCGATCCGGCGGAGCAGCTCGTCCGCGAGGAGCTCGCGCGGCTCGCCCGCATGCGCGACGCCGAGCGCGAGCGCGCGGCCGTGCTCGAGAAGGCGTTCGAGAAGAGCCGGGAGGACGCCGTCCTCGCGTGCGAGATCCTCCTCGAGCTCGCGCAGCTGTGGGACGACGCGGTCGGCGACGGCGATCAGGCCGAGGCCGCCTACCGCCGCCTCATCGCGATCGAGCCCGACGACACCGAGGTGCTGCTCGAGGCCTCGCGGGCGCTCGAGCGCCTCCACCTCGCGAAGGGCGACCACGCCGCGCTCGCCGAGGATCTCAGCCGTCAGGTCGAGCTCGAGACGGATCCCGACACGCAAGGTCGCTTGCTGGTTCGGCTCGCCGACCTGCGTGAGGAGCTCCTCGAGGACGTCCCCGGCGCCATCGCGGCGCACCGCCAGCGGCTGGTGATCGATCCCGGCGACGTCGACGCGATGAGCGCGCTCGAGCGGCTCTACGAGCAGACGGCGCAGTGGGCGTCGCTGATCGAGATCCTCCGGGCGCGCGACGCGGTGGTGACCGACGTCGACGAGCAGTGCGCGATCGCGCGGCGGATCGGCGCCATCTACGAGGGCGAGCTCGAGGACGCGGACAACGCGATCATCGCGTACAACGACGTGCTCGCGCGCTTCGGGACCGACTCGGAGACGCTCGCGTCGCTGTCGCGGCTCTACCAGCAGGCCGAGCGCTGGACCGATCTGCTCGAGGTCGCGCAGATGGTCTACGAGATGGCCGAGCAGGGTCCCATCCGCGCGGCCGTCCGCTACCAGATGGGCGAGATCATGCGCGGCTACACCGGTGAGGTGGAGCGCGCGGTCGAGGCTTACGGCGAGGTGCTCGAGCTGGTCCCCGACCACCCCGGCGCGCTCGAGTCGCTGGCGGCGATCATGACCGCCGACGGCACGCCGACGACCCCGGAGGTCGAGGGGCGCGACACGCTCGACGACGCCGAGGCGGACGGCGAAGAGGGGGAGGCCCGCGAGGCGTCCGAGCCGTCCGAGCCCGAGGGGCCGGTGTACCCGGTCGAGGTGCGGATCGAGGCGGCGCGCGTGCTCGTGCCTCACTTCGAGAGCGCGGCCGACTACCCGCAGCTCCTCGACGCCCTGCTCGTGAGGGCCGAGTCCGAGGATCCGA
Source organism: Sandaracinaceae bacterium (assembly GCA_020633195.1). Taxonomy (GTDB): domain Bacteria; phylum Myxococcota_A; class Polyangia; order Polyangiales; family Sandaracinaceae; genus JACKEC01. The sequence continues at coordinate 30,110 of JACKEC010000037.1, forward strand.
TGGAGCGCTACGCGGCGCTGCGCCGCGCGGCGGAGGTCGCCGATCTCGGGCTCCAGGACGCGAGCCGCTCGTTCGAGCTCCAGGGGCGCGCGGTGCGCGCGGGCCTCGCCGAGGACGACCTCGGCGACATGCTGCGCGAGCTCGGTCGCTTCGCCGCCGACAGCCAGCGCTGGTCCGACTACGTCGGCCTCCTGCGCGAGGTCGGCCCCGAGGTGATGGACGGCGATCTCCAGGTGCAAGCGTACTTGCAGGTCGCGGAGGTCGCTCGCGACCGCCTCGAGGACCCGGTGCTCGCGCGGAGCTACTACGAGAACGTCCTCGAGACCCAGCCCGACCACACGGAGGCCCTCGACGCGCTCGAGGAGCTCATCGCCGCGGCCGAGGACTACCCGGCCCTCCTCGAGGTCCTGCGTCGCAAGACGGACCTCGCCGACAGCCCCGACGAGCGCGTCCCGCTCCTCTTGCGTCGCGCCGAGATCGGCGAGTCGCACACCGGCGAGATCGCGAACGCCATCGACTGCTACGAGCAGGCGCTCGCGGAGACCCAGCCGCGCGAAGCGTACGAGGGCCTCGAGCGGCTCTATGGCCGCGCCGAGCGCTACAACGCGCTCGCCGTCCACTACGAGAAGATGCTCGAGGACGGCGTCGGCGAGCCCGTCGAGGTCCGCTACCGGCTCGGCGTCACGCAGCTCGAGAAGCTCGAGGACCCGTGGGCGGCCACCGAGCAGTTCCGGGAGGCGCTCCTCCTCGACGTGGAGCACCAGCCGACCATCGAGGCGCTCGAGCGCCTGATGGACGACGAGGAGCACCGCGCGACCGCGGCGGAGATCCTCGAGCCCGTCTTCCTGCAGAAGATGGACTGGCCGCGCGTCACCGCCTGCATCGAGGCGCGGCTCGCCGCCGAGGCCGACCTCGACGAGCGCAAGGCGCACCTCACGCGGCTCGGGCAGATCCACGAGGACTACCTCGAGGACCTCGAGGGCGCGCTCGAGGCGTACGCCCGCCTGTTCCGCGAGGACCCGCGCGATCACTCCACGTGGGAGACGCTGTCGCGCCTCGCGCGGGTGCTCGAGCGCTGGGATCGCCTCGCCGAGATCTACCGCGAGGCCCTCGAGGGCATCGGCGGCGACGACGAGGAGACCGCGCGGCTCGCGCTGCTCACCGGTCAGCTCTACGACGACAAGGTCCAGGACCTCGCGAAGGCCGCGCCGATGTACGAGCGCGCCCTGCGCTTCGAGCCGGGCAACCACGACGCGTTCATCGCGCTCGAGTCGGTCCACCAGCGCCGCGAGGCGTGGGACGACCTGCTGCGGCTCTACCGCGACCAGTCCTCGGCGGCGGAGACCGACGAGGAGCGGATCGCGTTCCTGCGCAAGAGCGCCCGCCTCCTCGAGGAGGAGCTCGCGCAGCCCGACCGGGCCATCGAGGCCCAGCGCGACATCCTCATGATCGACCCCGAGGACACGAACGCCATCGCGGCGCTCGACGAGCTCCTCGTGCGCCAGGAGCGCTGGCCGGAGGTCGCCGATCACCTCCGCCACCAGATCGAGCTCGGCGCGGGGGAGCCGTTCGTCAACGACCTCAAGCTCCGCCTCGGCAAGCTCCTCAAGGAGCGCCTCGAGGACACCGCGGGCGCGATCGACGTGTTCGAGGAGATCACCGAGGCCGACCCGCATCACGCGGACACGGTCGTCGCCCTCGAGCAGCTCGTGCAGTCGCCCGGGCACCAGACCCGGATCATCGAGATCCTCGAGCCCATCTACCGGGCCACCGATCAGTGGCGCAAGCGCATCGCGATCTACGAGGCGCGCGTCGAGACCACCGAGGAGCAGTACGACCGCGTGCGGCTGCTCTGTCAGATCGCGGAGCTCCACGAGGAGCGCGCGGGCGACATGCAGCTCGCCTTCCACGCCTACGCGCGCGCCCTCGCGGCGGCGCCCGAGGATCACGACGTGCGCGGTCAGGTGGACCGGCTCGCTCAGGACCTCGGGACCTGGGACTCGCACGTCGCCGCCTACGAGGAGGCGCTCAAGCACACCCAGGACGCGACCGTGCAGGCGGAGCTCCTGACCCAGATCGCGCGCGTCCACGACGAGATGCGGGGCGACCCGCGCTCGGCGATCGAGACCTACGAGCGCCTGCTCGAGGTCGACGCGGACGATCCGACGCCGCTGGACTCGCTCGAGTCGCTCCACACGATGGTCGGCGACTGGCGGGGCCTCGTGGACGTGCTCCAGCGCAAGGTCGAGCGCTCCTACGACCCGGAGGAGCGCGGCGAGCTGCTGCAGCGGGCGGGCTCGGTGCTCGAGGAGCTCCTCGGCGACCAGGCCGGCGCCATCGAGGCGTACCGCGCCGCGCTCATGGAGAACGAGACGGACGAGTACGCGCTCGAGGCGCTCGACCGGCTCTACGAGGCCGCGGGTGACCACGAGCAGCTCGGCGACGTGCTGCGGCGGCGCCTCGAGTCGGAGCAGGATCCCGAGACCCGAGTCGAGCTCGCGCTCCGCTTCGGTCGGGTGAACGAGACCCACCTGCGTCGGCCGCACGAGGCCATCGACGCCTACCGTCGCGCGCTCGACGACGACCCCAACCAGCTCGAGGCCATCGAGGCGCTCGCGCGGCTCTACGAGCGCGAGGCGCAGTGGCCCGACCTGCTCGAGAACCTGCGCCTGCAGGCGGGGATGCAGGAGGAGATGGGCCGCCGCGTCCAGCTGCTCTACCGCGCCGGTGAGGTGCTCGAGCGCGAGATGGACGACGTCCTGAGCGCGCTGCCGACCTACCAGGACGTCCTCGAGCTCGACCCGCGCTTCGAGAAGGCCATCCAGGCGCTGCTTCGCATCGGCAAGCTCGACGAGTACCGCGAGCAGGCGGGCGAGATCGTGGAGCCGCTGCTGCGCACGCAGGAGCGCTGGGACGAGCTCGCGGAGCTGTTGGCGGGCAAGGCGCAGGCGGCCTACGACCCGGCCGACAAGCGGGCCGAGCTGCGGCGCCTCGCCGAGGTGCACGAGCTCGGGCGACAGGACCGCGAGGCCGCGTTCGAGGCGTACACGCGGGCGCTCGCCGAGGACCCGTCCGACGAGCAGACGGCCGAGGACATCGAGCGCCTCGCCGCGGAGCTCGGGGCCTGGGAGCGCGCCGCCGACGCCTTCGCGGTGCGCGCCTCCTCGGCGCTCGAGCCCGACGTCGGCCGCGGCCTCTACGGCCGGCTCGCGCGGATCGCCGAGGATCACCTCGGGGACGACGCGCGCGCGGTCGAGGCCTACAGCCGCGCCATCGAGCTCGGCGGAGACGACGACGAGGCGCTCGGCGCGCTCGACCGCCTCTACACCAAGCTGGCCGCGTGGCCCGAGCTCGGGGAGATCCTCGACCGCCGGGTGCAGGCGAGCATGGATCCGACGGAGCGGGGCGAGCTGCTCGTCCGCCTCGGGACGCTGAAGCAGGAGCAGTTCGGAGACCGACAAGGCGCCTTCCGGGCGTTCAGCGAGGTGCTCGAGCGCGATCCGTCCGAGGCGCGCGCGGTGGCGGCCATGGAGTCGTTGCTCGAGGACGACTCGCTCGCGGCGGAGGTCGTCGAGGTCCTCGAGCCGGTCTACCGCGACACGGGCGCCACCGAGAAGGTCGCCGCGCTCTACGACGTGCGCATCGGCCTCGCCGACACCGACGGGGAGCGCGTCCGCTACCTGCAGGAGCAGGCGGGCGTCTACGAGACGGAGCTCGGGGACGCGACGCGCGCGCTCGAGGCGCTGCGTAGGGCGTTCGACATGGACCCGCGCGACGAGACCATCGCGGGCGACGTCGAGCGCCTCGCGCCGCAGGCCGAGGGTGGCTGGGAGTCGCTGCGCGGCCTGATCGAGCGGGTGCTCGAGGCGGGCGGCGACGACTTCGACCAGATGCTCGTGCGCGACCTCAACATGCGCGCGGCGCGCTGGTACCGGGACTACCTGAACGACCCGGAGCAGGCCGAGGCGCGCTACCGCGGCGCCATCACCGCCGACCAGGACACGCAGGAGGCCCACGAGCAGCTCGTGGAGCTGCTGCGCGCGCCGGGCCGGGAGAAGGCGCTCGTGGCGGCGCTCGTCCACTGGGCCGACGTGGACTACGACGAGGACGCGAAGAAGGCGCGTCTGTCGGAGGCGGCGGCGCTGGCCGAGTCGGCGTTCAACGAGCCCGCGCTCGCGATTCGCTGCTACGAGAAGATCCTCGAGGTCGACGGGACGCACGCGCACTCGCTCGACCAGCTCGTCCGCCTCGAGGGCGACGTGGGCAACCACGAGCGCGTCTGCGACCTCCTCGAGACGCGCATCGAGGTCGAGATGGACCCCGACGCGAGGCTCCAGCTGCGCAAGCAGCTCGCGGCCACCTACGCGACGCTGGAGCGCATCCACGACTCCATCGAGGCGTGGCAGGGAGCGCTCGACGAGGTGCCCGACGACCTCGACGCCATCAGCGCGCTCGAGGGGCTCTACGAGCGCACCGAGCGCTGGAACGACCTCGAGGACCTCGTCCAGCGGCGCCTCGAGATCGCGCGCACGCCGGAGGAGAGCATCGCCGCGCGGGTCCGCCTCGCGCGCCTCGCCGAGTCGCGCTTCGGCCGTCGTGACGACGCGATCGACCAGCTGCGCGAGATCCTCGAGGAGGACCGCTACAACGTGGAGGCGCTCGACGAGCTCGAGCGGCTACACACCGTCGGTGAGGAGTGGGACGAGCTCGTCGCGCTGCTCGAGCGGCGGATCGGCCACGCCCAGGACTCGGGCGACGGGGAGCGCGAGATCGATCTGCTCCTGCGGCTCGCCGCGGTCCAGGTCGAGCACCGAGCCGACGCCCCCGCGGCGGTCGAGATCTACCAGCGGGTGCTCGCCCGCGATCCGCAGCACCTCGACACGCTCGGCGCGCTGCTCGCGCTCCATCGCTCGAGTGAGGACTGGGCCGCCGCGGCCGACGTGCTCGAGCGCCTCGGCGCGGTGCAGTCGGACGAGGAGGCCGTCGCCACGGCGTACGAGGTCGCGGAGCTCGCCTCCGAGAAGCTCGACGATCCCGGCCGCGCGGAGGCCGCGCTCCGGCGCGCCTACGAGCTCTCGGGCGGCAGCGCCGACAGCCGCGACCGGCTCAAGGCGCACTACGAGCGCCACGACCAGGCGGACCAGCTCGCGATGATGCTCGCGATGGACGAGGAGGAGACCGAGGACCCGGTCGAGAAGGTCAAGCTCCTCAAGCGCATCGCGGACCTCTACTCGGGCCCGCTCGGGGATCCGGGCTCGGCCGCGCAGTACCTCGAGCGCGCCGCGCAGCTCGACCCCGAGGACCGCGACGTGCTCCTGCCGCTGTGCGACCTGTACATCGCGGCGGGGCGCCAGTCCGACGCGATCCCCGTGCTCGAGCAGATCGTCGCGAGCTACGGCACCCGCCGGAACAAGGAGGTGGCCGTCTATCACCACCGCCTCGGCAAGGCGAAGGAGTCCATGGGCGACCTCGACGGCGCGATGGAGTCCTACGACGCGGCCTTCAAGGTCGACCTCACCAACGTGGTCGTGCTCCGGGATCTCGGTCGGCTCTGCATGGCGCGGGGCGACCTCGACCGCGCGCAGAAGACCTTCCGCGCGCTTCTCCTGCAGAAGCTCTCGGACGACGCCGGCATCACGAAGGCCGACGTCTACTTCCACCTCGGCGAGATCTCCGCGAAGAGCGGCGACAACCGCAAGGCGATCTCCATGCTCGAGCGAGCCAAGGCCGAGAACGCGGACCACGCCGAGGCGATCGCGCTGCTCGAGCAGCTCAAGGGCTAGCGGTTGGGTACGAGCGTCTCCATCGACGGCGTCCTGGTCGATCCCGGGACGGCGTCGGTGCCGGTCATGGATCGCGGCTTCCTCTACGGCGACAGCGCCTTCGAGGTGACGCGCACCTACGGCGGGCAGCCGTTCGCGCTCGGGGCTCACCTGGTGCGGCTCCGGCGATCCTGCGAGCGCCTCGGGATCGCCGTGGGCGCGCCAGACGACGCGCTCCGCGCGGAGATCGCGGCGGCGCTCGACGCGGCGGCCAACCCGGAGTCGTACGTGCGCGTGATCGTGACGCGCGGGGTCACCGAGATCGGGCTCGGGGTGGGGCAGGGCCAGACGACGCGGCGCATCGTCGTCGTGCTGCCGCTCCCCGCGCAGCCCGCGGCGCTGTACGAGGACGGCGTCGAGCTCGCGACGGTGATGACCGCGCGCTCCCTCGACGGCACCGGCGCGGCGGGCGCCAAGGCCTCCAACTACCTGCCCAACATCCTGTCGCTGGCGTCGGCGCGGGCGCGCGGCGGCTACGAGGCGCTGAGCGTGGGAGCCGGGGGAGAGATCCTCGAGGGGGCCACGAGCAACGTCTTCATCGTCCGGGACGGGACCGTGTGGACCCCGCCGCTCGAGCTCGGGATCCTCGAGGGGATCACCCGAGGGCTCGTCCTCGACGCGGCCCGGGACGAGGGCGTCGAGGTCGAGCAGCGCCTCTTCTTCCCTCACGATCTCTACACCGCCGCCGAGGCGTTCATCACCAGCAGCCTCCGCGAGGTCGTGCCGGTGGTCCGGGCCGACGGAGTGGTGCTCGGCGACGGTCGACCCGGGGCGCTCACGCGGCGGCTGCACGCCGCCTTCCGGCGCTGCGCCGAAGACGTCTTGGCGTCCGAGCGCGGTTGACGCCCGGCCTCGGCTCGGCTACATCGCCCGACCCATGTCCTCGATTTCTCAGAAGACCAAGAAGCGGCGTAAGATCCGCCTCAAGGCGAACGGCAAGCAGCAGAAGAAGGCCCGCGCCGCGCAGGGGACGCCTCCGTTCCCGATCGACCCGGCGAAGGCTGGCCCGGACTCGGCCGAGAAGGCCTCCGCCGCCAAGTAGCGCGTCTGCGCTGCTCCGCGCTCTTCCGCTCCCGACGCCGAATCGCCGACGCCGAATCACCGACGCTAGATCGGGCAGTTGAACTGCACGGTCACGTCGGTGATGCGTGGGCTGGTGCGCTCGTCGTCCGAGAACAGCGTGATCTCCAGCTCCAAGTAGCGGAGCGGGCTCACGGGTCCGGGCGGGAGCGCCAGATCGGTGGGCCGCATCGTGAACGGGCCGACCCACGTCGCCGCGCTCAGGTCGCGCTCGCGATCGGCGGTCCGCGCGCGGACCTCGACGCGCGACCCGCTCGGGACGCTGGCCGTCCAGTCGAGCCGCTCCCACTCGGTCGGCCCCATCGCGCAGCCCGCGACCACGGTCCGCAAGTAGCCGTTCGGGGCCGTGAACGTGCGCAGGGCGTAGCCCGTGAAGTCCGAGTAGGTGTAGGGGTTCTCGCCCGTCGGGAAGTCGCGCGACGCCCCCGTCGCGGGGTCGATGCGCGTAGCGCTCGAGGAGTCCTGGTTGATCAGCCAGATCATGCCGGCGGAGTCGAGGCCGACCCCGGTGCTGCCGAGCCCCGGGAGCGGGCTCGCGCTGGTGCCGTAGACGCGGATCGCGGCGCCGGTGTCGGCGTCGAACGCGGTGAGGCGGCTGATCGGATCGGAGGCCGAGACGACGCCGCCCGGACCGAACGTGATCCACTCGTGGGAGCTCGCCATGTAGATGCGGCCGGCGCCGTCGGCGGCGATGCCGCGCCCGACGCCCGAGTCGGGGAGGCGCACCTCGAACCAACGGCGCGTCGTCGGGTCGAAGCGGAACGCCGACGCACACAGGAACCCTGCGATCCAGACGCGGTCGCTCGAGTCCACGGCGATGCCGTAGGAGCTCGGACACTCGGGCCCGGTCCGGCTCGTGGCCGTCTCCCGCGCGCCCAGGGCGCCGGTCGTCGTGTCCACGTTGATGATGATCCCGCTGCCCGACTCGACGAGCCAGATGTTGCCGCGGCTGTCGCCGACCGCGCCGTAGGGGCGGAAGCGGCCGCCCGGCCCCGTCCGCGGGAGGGTGACCGTCCGCAGGATCCGGCCGTCGTTCGGGTCGAGCTGGTAGACCGTCCCCTCGTCGTGGAGCCCGACCCACACGGTGCCCGCGGCGTCGATCGCGATGGCTCGCGGGACGCCTCCGGCGCCGCCCACGTTCACCGTCCAGAGCACGCACTCGTCGCTCTGGCCCAGGAACTCGCCGCGCACCGAGCGCTCGATCACGCCGTCGCCGTCGAGGTCGCGGCTCGTGTCGATGCGGCCGTTGCCGTTGCGATCGATGCAGTCCGCCTCGAGCCCCGCGATCTTGGTGACGGTGCCCTGGTTGAAGAACGCGCGGTTGGCCACGTAGACCGCGCCGCGGAGGTCGACCGCGGTGCGCGACGGGCAGTTGCCGCCGGGCGAGTCGGTGCGGCACCGCTCCCCGGCAGGCCGCGCGTCGTTGGTGCCGTCGTTGAGCACGCCGTCGTACTCCGCGGCCTGGCTTCCGTCGCGGGTGTCGATCTTCGTGATGGTCCCGAAGAGCGTGTTGGCGACCCACGCGAAGTAGGTCTCGGTCCGCGTCTCGCTGAGGCGCAGCCGGCCCGACATGTCGACGTCCACACCCGACGCGTCCGACGTGTCCCATCCGTCGGCGTCCGGGATCGTGACGCGGTTGCAGCCGGGCCGGCAGTCACCGCACTCCGAGAGGACGCCCTCGTCGACGCGGCCGTCGCAGTCGTTGTCGACCGTGTCGCACGTCTCCGTGGCGCGCGGGGAGATCGCCGGGTCGCGATCGTCGCAGTCGCCCTCGCACGCGCCGACTCCGTCGCCGTCCTCGTCGCGCTCCTCGGCCACGTGCCGGCACGCGTCGCTGCGCGCGTTGCAGCTGTCGCGCGTGCACTCGTCACCGTCGTCGCAGTCGGGCGGGGTCCCGGGGACGCAGCTCGTCGTGACCGGGTCGCAGGTCTCCTCGCCGTTGCAGAACACGTCGTCGCTGCACGGTCCGCCGCAGATCGCCGCGTCGACGCCGTCGCCCGCGTCTCGAAGCCCCGCGTCCCGCGTCCCCGCGTCTCGGGGACCCGCGTCGACGCGGCCGCCATCGGTCCGCTCTCGCGGCGGCTCCTTGAGGGCGGTTCGGGCGCCGCACGCGCACAGGAGCAGGGCGGCCGCGGACGTCACGCAGACGAGGCGAGAGAGGCTCACGGACCAGAGCCTACCGGTTCAGTGCAGCGTGTGCGATCGGCCGTCGTGAACGATGACGGGGACCCCCGCGTGACGGCCGGGCTCGGGTGGCATCACGTAGAGGACCTCGAGATCGTCGTTCTCCGGATCGGTCGGGCTCGGCCCCGCGGTGGCGCCCGCGCGCACCCCGTGGACCGCCACGAGCGCGCGCGCGGCCGCGATCGCCTCGCGCTCCTCCTGCGCCCACTCCTCGAGCTTCTCGCGGTCCTTCCGGCGACGTCGCGCGTACGCGACGACGATGAGGAACGCGGCGAACACCCAGAGCGCGCCGCTGCCGAACAGGAGCGGGAGCGCGCGGAAGCGCTCCGCGAGGTCGTCGTGCCAGTCGATCTCGAGCCGGGTCATCGACGCCGAGTAGGTCCGCTGGAGCGCGGTCTCGAAGGACTGCCCCTCGCGCACGCGGCGGATGACGTCGTGCAGCTTCGCGGCCCCGTGGTCGCGACCGCGGAGCCAGTCCACGAAGTCGGCGCTCTGGGCGTAAGCGAGGTTCACGCCGCTGGAGCTCCGCGGGAAGTCGTGGGCGAGGCGGTCGAACCCGAGGAGCTGCCCTCCCACCGTCGCGCCCCACAGCGTCCGCACGCGCTCGAAGCTGCGCTCGTGCGCCTGATGGATCGCGACGCCCTCGCTGAACCACCGAGGCACGTCGTGCCCGTCGACCGCGCGGTGCAAGGCGATGTGCGACAGCTCGTGCACGAGCACGGCGTCGACGTCGGTCTGCTCGTTGGTCGACGGCTCGGTCAGCGTCAGCAAGACGAGGCCGCGGTGCGGGTAGGCGACGCCCGCCGCGTAGTCGGGCGGAGGCGCGCGGGTCGGCGCGAGCGCGCTCATCTCCGCGTGGTTGCGGCCGATGCGGATGATGAGCGCGTCGTCGATCGGGCCGCCGAGCTCCGCCGTGACGCGCGGCCACTCGGCTCGGTACACGCCCTGCAGCCGCTCCGCGATGTCGCTGACCTGGCGCGGGTACTCCCAGCGCACCTCGCCCACGACCTCGGCCTGGTAGCCGTCCGGCGGCGGCGGCAGCTCGACGTCCGGGGCGACCTCGGCGACGTCCGCCGGGCGATCCTGCGCGACGGCAGTCGACGCCATAGCCAGCCAAAGGCAGGCCACCAGCCATCGTGCGCTGCGCAGGGTGCTCACCCGCCTCCAGGGGTGAAGCGTAGCACCGGCACGCTGTCCTGTTGAGTCGCCTGGGTGGCGATGATCGCGGTGATCATCCCCGCGAGCAGCAGCGCGGCCACCATGTACGGCCAGTACTGCTCGAAGAAGTCGGGCTCATCCTCTTCCTCTTCGGGCTCCTCAGCCGCGGGATCCGGGGTCACCGCCGCGGCGACCGCCTCGGGCGTGATCGACTCGACGTGCGCGGCCGCGCGGGCGCGCCGGCGGAGGAACGAGACCACGCGCTCGGGCTCGATCGAGTCGTCGAGCGCGAGCGCGCCCTCGTAGAAGGCCGAGTGGTGGACGTCGAGCACGACGAGCTCGACGCCGCCTTCGGTGGTCGCGCGCACGACGCCGACGACGAGCGCGCCCGCGCGGCGCCCGAGGCTCGACAGGAGCGGCGCGTCCGTGGCCTCGGCGCCGCCGAGGCGCCGGCGCTCGCGGCGCGCGTCCTCGAGCCCGTCATCGGACTCGCCGGGCTCGCCGCGCAGCGCCGCGCGCAGGCCGGGATCGAACGGGCGGCGCAGCGTGGGCTCGAGCGAGGCGTCGACGCGGCGCGCGAGCGCGCGGAGGCGGTCGTCCGGATCGCCGACGACGATGACGGCGACCTTGGGCGCGTCCGCTGGTGTGGCGGCCGGCGTGGCCTCGCTCGACGGTTCCTCGCTCGACGGGCCCTCCGACGCCGGCTCCGCGTCGGGCGGCGGGGGCACGTCGGCGTCGGCCGCGGGCGCGTCGCCCTCCGTCGGAGAAGCTTCGGCTGTCGGCGCTTGGGGCGGCGCTTCGGGGGCGGGCTCGACGGCCGGCGCGTCGCCGGGCGGCGCCGCCTCGGGGCCCTGAGCCTCCGCCGTCGCGGAGACGAGCAGCACCCACCCCAGAAAGAGCCACGCGAAGCGCATTCGGCCGATGTAGCGCCTCGACGTCGGAGCGTCGAGCGTGTACCCCGATCCCGCGCATGACGCCTCGGGCCGCCTTCAACTTCTGCTGGACCATGGGCCTCACCGGGACGCTCAGCGTCTGGGGGCTCGCGCGGCAGGCGGCGCGCCCGGACCCGCAGGCGTTCGCGCGCCTCGAGCGGACGTGGGCGCGGTGGGTCGCGGCGGGCGACGGCATCGTGGTGGAGACGGTGGGCGGGGCTCACCTCGACCTCGGGCGCCCGTACGTCCTGATGGCGAACCACCAGAGCCACGTCGACATCGTCGCGCTGTTCAACGCCCTGCCGATGGTGCCCGGCTTCCTCGCGAAGGCCGAGCTCGGGCGCATCCCGGTGTTCGGGCGCGCGATGGCCGCGGGCGGGCACGTCTTCGTCGAGCGCGGCGAGCACGCGCGCGCGGTCGCGGCCATCGACGACGCCGCGCGCCGCATCCGGGAGGGCGCGACCATCGTCATCTTCCCGGAGGGCACGCGCAGCCGGCGCCGCGAGGTGATGCCCTTCAAGAAGGGCGGCTTCCACCTCGCCATGCTCGCGGGCGTCCCCATCGTCCCCGTCGGGCTCCGCGGCACCGCCGACATCCTCCCCAAGCACGACCTCGCGCTCGTGCCCGGCCGCTGCGAGGTCCACGTCGGCGCGCCGATCGATCCGACCGGGCGCTCGCTCGACGAGCTCGTCGCGATGACCCACGCCGCCATCTGCGAGCTCTCGGCGCTCCCCGCCGCGCCCGACCGCTCCGGCGCGTAGTCAGCTCTTCGCGCGGCGCTCGACCTCGACGAGGTAGAGCCCGCACGCCGGCGCCGTCTCGCCCGCGTCCTTGCGCTCGCCGCCGACGATCACGTCGCGCACGTCCTCGGGCGTCATCCGCTCGCGGCCGACGTCGAGCAGGGTGCCCACGAGGATCCGAATCATGTTGTGCATGAACGAGTTGCCGCGGATCTCGACGGCGAGGAGGTCCTCGCGCCCGCCCCAGTGCTCGATGACGTCGACGCGCGTCAGGGTGCGCACCGTCTTCTCGCGCGGATCGATGGCGCGCTTGAACGCCTTGAAGTCGTGCGTGCCGACCATCTCGGCCGCGGCCGCCTGCATCGAGGGGACGTCGAGCCACTGGCTCGGGTGGGTCGGCCAGCCGCCGCACGGTCGCGCGCGTCGAGGCCCGAGGTGCCACGCCCGGTCGCGCAGGAGCGGGTCCCGGATGGGGCCGAGGTGCAGGAGGTAGCGGTAGGTCTTGGCCTCTGCGTCGTAGCGAGGGTCGTAGCCTGGGGCGCAGGGCTCGGCCGAGAGCACCGCGATCTCGTCGGTGAGCTTGCCGTTGATGCCGCGCACCCAGCCGAAGTCCGGGATGTCGCGCGGCGTGTCGAACGCCGCGAGCTGGCCGAACGCGTGGACCCCGCTGTCGGTCCGGCTCGTCGCGCGGACGTGCGTCGGCTCGCCGGTGAGCTTCGCCACGGCGGCCTCGAGCTCCTCCTGCACGGTCCGCAATCCGGGCTGACGCTGCCAGCCGCAGAACCCCGTCCCGTCGTACGACACGACGACGCGGACTCCGTACATCGAAGGCTCAGAACGTGAAGCCGAGGCCTGCCGCCCAGCCCCAGCCGAAGATCGGGAGCTCGCCCGTCAGGACCTGCCCCGCCATCGAGTAGTAGAACTCGACGAAGATCTCGGAGTGGTTGATGCCCCACTCCTCGTCGAGCTGGCGCGCGGCGCGGGGCTCGAGGAAGTCGAGCTCGAGGGAGACCTTGCCGGCGAAGCGCGGCCCCATCGACCACCCCTGCGGGGACGGGTTGTCGCCGCTGCCGGGGCTGGTGAGCCAGTGCGCGAAGTCCCAGCCGAACTTGGGCGTCAGGACGATCGGCACCCGCAGCTCTCGGGCGAGGGTGTCGAAGCGCCAGAGCACCATCGGCTGCAGCACGAGGATCTCGAAGACGTTGCGCTGGGTGTCGACCGACCCGCCGCCGGGGCGGTTCGTGTCCCACTGCGACCAGCCCAGGCTCAGGCCGAAGCCGAGGAGGCCCAGGTAGTCGATGCGCCCCGGGAAGTAGTGCAGCTGCGCGCTCAGGTGCGGGCCGATGTCCCCGCCGAAGTAGGCGGAGCTGAAGAACGTGTCGCCGAGCCCCTCGGGCAGGTACATGCCCACGCGCAGCTCGAGCCCGAAGTGCTCCGGGCTGCCGCTGAACTGCGGGACGTCGGTCCAGTCGTCGATGTCCGCCGAGGCCGGCGCCGCGACGCCGAGCGTCCCGACCGCGAGCACCAGCGTGACCACGGAGATTGCGCGCTTCATGCCGCCCTCCGGCGCGTCGCGAGGCCGATGACGGCGCCAGCGATCAGGACCCAGGGGAGGGGACCGCCTCGATCCCCTGGGCTCGCGGAGCACGACGAGGCGCAGGCCTCGGACGCGCTGGCGCCGCCGCAGTAGACGTCCCAGAAGGTGTCCACGTTGACCACGGTCGCGCACTGCACGCTCGACACGGTGCCGGCGTTGCCCGCGTTGTCGACGCCCCGGATGGCCACCGCGTAGTTGGTGCCCACGGCGGTGCCGGCGGGGATGGCCACGGACGTGCCCGTCGTCGCGCCCTCGACGTTCGAGTAGACCGCCACGGTCGGGTTCGCGGGATCGTCGAAGGCGGTGGTCGTCACGTTGCCGTCGGCGTCGCACCCGTCGGCCACGAGGAACACGTCGTAGGAGGTGATCTGGTCGGACGAGGCCTCCCAGCTCAGGGTCATTGCGGTCTCACCGTTGGCCACCGTGAAGCCGGTCGGCGCCGAGGGGCCCTGGAAGTCGAACGCGATCGGGAAGCTGACCTTCTGCCCCGCGCCGCTGACCTCGGACGTCTCGTTGTCGACGGCGAGGACGTAGATGGTGCGCGTGCCGGAGCTGCCCGAGGTGCAGTCGATCAAGCTCGACACGGGGATCTGCTGATCCACCTGCGTGTTCATGTTGATCGCGTACTCGAGATCGAGGTCGGTGCAGCTCGTGTCCGTCGTGTCGTTGCGGACCGAGACCATCTCGCAGTTGGACCCGTAGAAGAGGTGGAGCTGCGAGCGGGTGCTGTCGATCTGGGTGAAGCGCAGGTCGAGCAGCGCGGCCGTGTTGCACTCGCTCTGGCTGATGGGGACGGCGCTCGTGGTCGCGAGGTCGGTGAGGTCGACGCTCGTCCGACCCTCCATGCCGCGGAGGGTGACCACGATGTCCTGCGCGGCGACGGGGGCCGCGGTGAGCGCGCCGGCCACGAGGGCGAGGGCGATGGTTCGCATGGGCGGGTGGCAAAGCAAGTGACGTACCCTCGGGCGCACGTTGAAGTCTCTCACGGGGGAGCGGTCATTCTGACATGCACGGCGGGTGTGCGTCCCCCGCCGTGACATTTCGTCAGGCGGAGCGATCAGGCGAGGAGCTCCGCGATCTGCACCGCGTTGAGCGCCGCGCCCTTGCGGAGGTTGTCCGAGACGACCCACATCTGCAGGCCGCCGGGGTTGCCGACGTCCTCGCGGATCCGACCGACGTAGACGGGATCGGTGCCCGCCGCGTGGATGGGCTGCGGGTAGAGCCCGGCCCCGAAGTCGTCGACGAGCTCGATCCCCGGCGCGCCTTCGAGCAGCTCGCGCGCCCGCTTCGCCGTCATCGGCGCCGCGAGCTCGACGGTGACCGACTCCGAGTGCGCGTGGATCACGGGGACCCGGACGGCGGTCGGTGAGACGCGGATCTCGGGGTCCCCGAAGATCTTGCGGGTCTCGTGGACCATCTTGAGCTCCTCCTCCTGGTAGCCGGTCTCGGCGTCGCGCTTCCAGTGCATGAGGAGGTTGCCCGCGAGCTGGCCCGTGAGGGGGCCGGGATCGACGGGCTCGCCCGCCGCATGGGCCCGTGACTGCGCCTCGAGCGCCCCGATCGCCGCGGCGCCGGCGCCGCTGATCGCCTGGTAGGTGGAGACCACGATCCGGCGCACGCGGCTCTCGCGATGGAGCGGCGCGAGCGCGACGACCATCTGGATGGTCGAGCAGTTCGGGTTCGCGATGATCCCGCGCGGCCGCTCGTGCGCCGCGTGGGGGTTCACCTCCGGGACCACGAGCGGCACCGCGTCGTCCATGCGCCAGGCGCTCGAGTTGTCGATCACGACGGCGCCCTTGGCGGCCGCCTTGGGGGCCCACTCGCGGCTCGTTCCCGCGCCCGCCGAGAACAGCGCGACCTGGATGCCCTCGAAGGCCTCCTCCGTGACGGCCTGGACCGGGTGCTCCTCGCCCCGGAACGTCAGCGTCGTGCCCGCGCTGCGCGGGGACGCGAGCAGCGCGAGCCGCCCCACCGGGAACTCCCGCTGTTCGAGGACCTTCAGCATTTCTCGGCCCACCACGCCGGTGGCGCCGAGGATCGCGACGTCTACAGAGCTCATGGCAACTCCCCTATCACGCGCTCGGACACGATCAAACTCGTGATGCCCGCTTGACCCTTCCCCCGGTCACGCCCAAATGGGGCCCATGCGCGTTTTTCGACCACTGGTCTTTTTCTCGAGCGTTGCCCTCTCGCTGACCGCCGGCCTGGCTGCCGCTCAGGCTCCCGCGCCCACCTCGACGGAGCCCCAGGCGCTGCCTCCGCCACCCGACCCGGCTCCGCCAGGGGGCGCGGTGGACGTCGAGGCGGTCCTGCGGGGCGAGGGGCGCGGGCTCACCGCCGACGACGCGGCGCGGCTCGCGGTGGAGACCGCGCCGGGGGTCGACCGGGCTCGCGCGGCGCAGCGGCAGGCGAGCGCCGGCGCGATGCGAGCGATGGTCGGGTTCATCCCGCAGCTCACGCTCACCGCGCGCTACACGCGCCTCAGCGAGATCCGGAACGGCGGCCTCACGACGGGGCCGACCATCGATCCGGCGACGATCCCGGCGATTGTGGCCGGCGTCGACGACCCGGACGCGCGCTTCCTCTGGGAGCAGACGCTCACCGCGCAGGCCGACCTCGCGAACTACACCTTCCCGGTGATCCTGGATCAGTTCGCGTTCCAGGCGTCGCTCGCCTACGCGGTCAGCGACGTCATCCTCCAGGTCTTGCCCGCCTACGAGAGCGCGCGGTCGCGCGAGGCGGCGGCGCGCCTGCAGGTGCAGGTGCAGGAGCGCGAGATCGGGCTCCAGGCGCGCGAGGCCTTCTACCAGTACGCGCGGGCGCGCGGCGCGCTCGCGGTGGCGCAGAGCTCGCTGACCCAGGCCGAGTCGCGGCACGCGCAGGTGCAGGCGTTCGTCGAGGCGGGCACGTCGGCGCCCGTCGACGAGCTGCGCCTGCGGGCCCAGGTCGCGGCGACGCGGGTCGCGGTGGTGCGCGCCGAGGCGGGGGTCCGGGTCGCGGGGACCGCGCTCGGCACCCTCATGCACCTCGAGCCGGACACCGACGTCGCCGTGGGCGAGGACCTGCTCACGCCCATGCCGCCGATCGAGGGGACCGTGGAGCAGCTCGTCAGCCGAGCGCTCGCCGCGCGTGACGACGTGCGCGCGGTGCGGCGGATCATCGAGGCCGCGGATCACGCGGTCGACGCCGCCGAGGGGAGCCGCTACCCGCACGTCCTGGTTCAGGGGAACCTCGACGTCGCGAACCCGAACCAGCGCATCTTCCCGCAGACCTCGGAGTTCCGCGAGAGCTGGGACGTCAGCGCGATCCTGCGCTGGTCGCCGCACGACCTCCTGAACGGCGAGGCGCAGGCCGACGAGGCGCGCGCCCAGCGCGACTCCGCGCGGGCGGACCTCCGCGCGCTCCAGGACGGCATCCGCCTCTCCGTGACCGAGGCCGCGACCACGCACCTCGCCGCGCTCACCGCGCTCGAGGCGGCCCGCCTCGGCGTCGAGGCGGCCGACGAGAGCTACCGCGTCACGATGGAGCGCTACCGCGCGGGCGCGGCCACGGTCTCCGACACGATCGACTCGAGCGCGGAGCAGGTCCGCGCGCAGCTCGACCTCGTCAACGCGGCCATCGACTCGCGCATCGCGCACGCGCGCCTGCACCGAGCCATCGGCGCGAGCGAGCAGTGATCGTCGTCGCCGCCGCCGTGATCCGCGAGCGCCCCGGCGCCCCGGTCCTGCTCACGCGTCGCCCCGAGGGCGGACACCTCGCGGGCTTCTGGGAGTTCCCGGGCGGTAAGGTCGAGGAGGGCGAGGACCCCGAGCACGCCGTGGTCCGCGAGTGCCGCGAGGAGATCGCGCTCGAGCTCGCCGTCGAGGACATCCTCGACGTCGCCTGGCATCGCTATCGCGAGAAAGACGTGTTGCTCCTCTTCTACGACTGCCGGGTCCTCGGTGGCGAGCTCGAGCACCTCGGCGTCGCCGCGAGCGCGTGGGTCGAGCCCGACGCGCTCGACGACTACGAGCTCCCTCCGCCCGACGCCCGCCTCGTGACCAAGCTCCGCGCCGGTCGGTGAGCTCCTACCGAAGCGCCTCGGGGCCCGCGTGCTCGATCCCGGCGGCTTCCCAGCGCTCGAGCATGCGCGGCATCCGCGCGAGGAAGCCCGGGTAGTCGAGCGCGTCGGGGTCGCTCCACCCGAGCTCGGCGATCGCCGACAGCCGCGGGTACGCGAACGTCTGGAGCTGCGTCGGCGTCCGGATCCAGGGCGTCCAGAGGCACCCCTCGAGCCCGACCACGTGAGTCGCTTGGGCCGCGTCGAGGGACGTCGGGATCACGGGCGTCGCATACACCTCCGCGAGGGGCGTCAGCTCGAGGCTGCGGTTCAGGTAGTACTCCTCGGCCGGCGAGCGGACGATCGCGCGCCCCTCGTAGGCGAGCCGGGCGACGTCCGCGTCCGTGCTGCGCCACTGCTGCAGCGCGATCGAGGCGGGCAGGGGCGCCGTCTCCGCGTCCTCCCACGCCACCGCGCCGCGACCTCGATCCGCGAGGTACCCGGCGAGGCGCTCGATCGCGTACGCGCGCAGCGCGGCCACGTCCGTGAGCCCGAGCTCGGTCATGCGCGCCGCGCACTCGGGGCTCGCCTCCCACTGCGTCGTCGGCACCTCGTCGCCCCCGAGGTGGACGGTCGGCGGGTCGAAGACGTCGATGACCTCGTCGAGGACCTCCTCGAGCATCGTCATCACCGCCTCGCGGCACACGCACAGCACGTCTTCGTGCACCGCGATGAGCGGGGTCACCTCGATCGTGGCGCCCGTGCAGCCGAGCTCCGGGTAGGCCGCGATGGCCGCCACCGCGTGCCCCGGCACGTCGATCTCCGGGAGGATCGTCACGTGGCGCGCCGCCGCGTACGCCGCGATCGAGCGCAGCTCGTCTCGCGTGTAGAAGCCCTCGTGCGGCGTCGGGTCGATCGCGTCGCTCTCGTCGAACCAGTCGCCCTCGTGAGAGCCCGCGCGCCGCGCGCCGACCTCGGTGAGGCGCGGCCAGGCTCGCACCTCCATGCGCCAGCCCTGGTCGTCGGTGAGGTGCCAGTGCAAGACGTTCATGCGGTGCAGCGCGAGCTGATCGATCAGCGAGCGGACCGCGTCGGCGCCCATGAAGTAGCGCGCCTCGTCGAGCAGCACCCCGCGGTGCTCGAAGCGCGGCTCGTCCTCGACGTGCACCGCGGGCACCGCGCGAGCCGCGGTCGGGTCCGCGCCCGGATCGGTGAGCTGCACCAGCGTGAACAGCCCGTGGGTGAGCCCCGCGGTCGTCCCAGCGACGATCCGCGCCCCGCGCGGCGTCACGTCGAGCACGTAGCCCTCGGGGTGCGCGACGGCCGTCCGGATCGAGCGCGAGGACCACCCCGTCGCCGGTCGCCGCGAGCGGCAGCGGGTGACCCGGCGCGCCGAGCTCGAGCGCCGCGAGCGTGGCGGTCTCGCGGAGGGACTCGGGCGCCACCACGGGCGTATCCGGCCGCAGCGCGAACGCGCCGGCGCCGCGCTCGAGGAGCCGTGGCGCCGGGACCACCGACGGCTCGCGCGGAACGAGCGGGAGCTCCGCACCCTCGCAGCCAGCGGCGAGGACGAGCGCGCCGCCGATCAGCGCCCGAACGGTGTGAGCCCACGCGATGGGCTCAGGGTAGGCGATGTCGGCTCAGAGTTGGTCGACGGGCCCGGCGCCCACGCGCCGCACCACGATCTCGCCGGTGGTGAGGTCGAGCACCGTGGACGACTCCAGGCCACCCCATCCGGCGTCGAGGAAGATGTCCACGCCCGAGTAGTACGACGCGATGTCGCTGGGGTCGTTGAGCGGCTCGTCGTCCCAGCTCGCCGTCGTCGACACGATCGGGTTGCCGAGCTCGCGCACGATCGCGAGCGGGATCTCGTGGTGCGGGATGCGGATCCCGACCTCCTTGCGCTTCTTCGCGAGGTGCAGCGTGCGCGGCGCCTCACGCGTCGCGGGGAGGATGAAGCAGTAGGGCCCCGGCGTGAGGCGGCGCATCAGCCGGTAGGTGCGGTCGTCGACGATCGCGTAGCGCGCGAGGTCGCCGAGGTCGGGGCAGATGAACGCGAGCTGGCGGTCCTCGCGCATCCCCTTGAGCTGGTAGATGCGCTCGACCGCCTTCTTCTGCGTGAAGTCGCAGCCGAGCCCGTAGACCGTGTCGGTCGGGTAGGCCACGACCGCGCCGCGGCGCATCGCCTCCACCGTCCGACGGATGAGCCGGGGGTCCGGGTGGTCCGGGTCGATCTGGATGCGCTGCATGACGGTCGGCTACGGGCGGTTGTGCAGGAGCCGCTTCGTCTCGCCGCTCTCGAACAGGACGAGGATGAAGCCCTCGGGCGTCACCTCTTCGACGCGGCCCACGCCGAACTTCGCGTGGATGACGTGCTGGCCCGGGTCGTAGCGGACGGCGCGGTCGTAGGCCGGCGCGGTCGCGCGCGCCTGCCCGATCTCGTCGGCGGTGAGGACCGGCGCGCTCGCGCGGGGGCGGCGGGTCGTGGACGCCTTCTTCGTGGTCGACGAGGCCGCGCGTCGCTTCTTCGGCGCGGGCTCCGGCGCGGGCGCGGGCGCCTCCTTGACCACGCTCACGGTGCGGCCGAGGTCGCGTCGCGCGTCGCGGATCTTGCTGCCGTGCGGGTGGCAGATGAGGACCTCTTCGATCCCCGCGGGCCGGCCCTCGGCGAAGCACTCCTCGTAGAACTTGTTCGCGGCCTTGGCGACGAGCACGAGGCGCTCGACGTCGGGCAGCGCGTCGGGCCCCGCGCCGAGCGGGCCGAACGCGACGCGCGCGACGTGGCGCTCGGAGACGAAGCGGAGGACGTCGATGACCGCCTTGGAGATCACCTCGGCCGGCGGCGCCTTGGCCTGGACGCCCGCGCGCTCCGGGGGCCGGCTCGCCACCCAGACGAGGAAGTCGCAGTGGAGCTTGCCGCGGTGCAGGCGCACCAGCTCCCCGATCTCGAGGCCGTCGGGGTGGCGGACCCGCTCGCGATCGAGCACGCGCGGCAGCTCGTCGCCGAACTGCTCGAGCAGATCACGGTCGGGCCCGGGCGGGCGCCACAGCGTGAGGTCCGTCGTCCCGTCGTGGACGATGGCGTCCACGCGCTGCGACGAAGGCAGATCGAGCACCGACGAGGCGATGAGCTGCACGTCCATCGGGCGGGGGACTAGCACAAAAATCGGGCTGACGGATGGCACATCTCCGTGCTAGCCCCCCTGCCTCATGAGCACCGAGCGAGACGCCCGCCCCTACATCGTCGTGACCGCCATCCTCGATGGCAGCGCCCGCGCCGCGGCCGTGACCATGAGTCACGGGGACGCCATGGAGCGCGCCCTCTCGGCAAGCGCCGACCAGGCCATCGCCGGTCTGGAGATCGTGGAGCTCGCGGTGACGCCGCAGGCCTTCTCGGCGCTGCGCACGCACGCCGGGCTCGGCGACGACGCGGTCGCGGTCTACGACGTGTTCCCTCTGAACGCGGCGCTCGACACCCCCGTGCGCACCGTCGCGGGTCAGTTCCTCGCGGCCGAGGCATTGTGGGCCCTCGAGGAGATCGGTCAGCTCTCGGGCGTGCCGCTCAACCTCAAGCTCACCGTGCCGCGCGGCTGGGAGCGCGACCCCAAGTCGATCCACGAGAAGTTGATCGGCGCCGGCGCGCTCGAGCTCGGCCCCGAGGCCATCGACACGTTCCGCTCGATCAAGACCGGCTGGGACGCCCCCGCCGCGAGCTGACGAGCCGACTCGCCCTCAATTCAGATCGAGCGGCATCTCGAGGGAGAAGGGCGCGATGAGCGCGTCGAACCTCGAGCCGTCGGGGCGCTCCATCTGGTAGGTGCCCTCCATCTGGCCGCGTGACGTCTGCAGGATGCAGCCGCTCGTGTACTGGAAGGTCTTGCCGGGCTCGAGGTCGGGCTGGTTGCCGACCACGCCGGGGCCCTTGACCTCGTCGACCTTGCCCTTGGCGTCGGTGATGATCCAGTGGCGGGACACGAGCTTCGCGTCGTGCTCGCCCTCGTTCGCGACGCGGACCGTGTACGCCCACACGTAGCGGTGCCCCGCGGGGTTGGACTGCTCGCGCAGGTAGTGGCTCGTGACGGTGACCCGGATCCCGTCGGTCAGCGCTACGGAGGGGTTGGTCGCTCGCAAGGTGGTCCGGACGTTGGGGCCGACAACGAAGCTCGCCCCGAAGCCGTCGGGCTCCGGGGCGAGCGAGTGACCCCAAGGGGACTTGAACCCCTGTTACCGGCGTGAGAGGCCGATGTCCTAACCACTAGACGATGGGGCCGAAGAACAAAGGTCGGGGAGCTCGGGGACTAGGATTCGAACCTAGATAGCCAGAACCAGAATCTGGAGTCCTGCCGTTAGACGATCCCCGAAAGGGCAGGATGTCTAGCACCCCCCGGAGGGCCGTCAAGGACCGAATGCCACTTGCTTCCGTCAGCCGATTGGGCCAGATTTGGGTTCTACGGTTTTCCGGTAAGGAATAGCGCAATGACCCTCTGGACTGTGACGGCGAATCACCTCTCGGACGGCTCCGTGGCGTATCTGCGGGCGGATCGAGCGTGGACCCAGGACCTCCAGCACGCGTGGGTGGGGGCCACCGAGGCGGACGCCGCGCCGCTGCTCGCGTGGGCGCGTGGCCAGGAGCACCTGATCTGCGATCCCTACCTCCTCGAGGTGAGCCGGGACGCGGGTCGCGTGGTGCCGCTCTCGGCGCGCGAGCGCATCCGCGCCGAAGGGCCCGAAGCCACGCTGGCGCGGCTCGGCTACGAGCGCCGGCCGGAGCTCCAGCGGAAGGTCGGCTGATCCGTGTACCAGTACGACGCGTTCGACCAGCGCCTGGTCGAGGAGCGCGCCGCGCAGTTCCGCGACCAGGTGGTCCGGCGCATCGACGGTCGCCTCACGGAGGACGAGTTCAAGCCCCTGCGGCTGCAGAACGGCCTCTACATGCAGCTGCACGCGTACATGCTGCGCATCGCGATCCCATACGGGCTGCTCTCGTCCACCCAGATGCGCGCGCTCGCGGAGATCACGCGCGAGTACGACAAGGGCTACGCCCACTGGACGACCCGCCAGAACCTGCAGCTGAACTGGCCGCGGCTCGAGGACGTGCCGAAGATCCTCGAGGCGCTGGCGAAGGTGCAGATGCACGCGATCCAGACCAGCGGGAACTGCATCCGCAACATCACGAGCGATCCCTACGCCGGCGTCGCCGCGGACGAGGTCGCCGACCCGCGGCCGTACTGCGAGCTCTTGCGGCAGTGGTCCACGTTCCACCCCGAGTTCGCCTTCCTCCCGCGCAAGTTCAAGTTCGCGGTCACCGGCGGCGCCGAGGACCGGGCCGCCATCGCCGTCCACGACATCGGGATCCGCGTCGTCCGCAACGACGCCGGCGAGCTCGGCTTCTCGTTCCTCGTCGGGGGAGGGCAGGGCCGCACCCCGCTCATCGCGCCGGTGATCCGCGAGTTCGTCCCCGAGCTCGACCTCGTCTCCTACGCCGAGGCGGTCCTGCGGACCTACAACCGGCTCGGCCGCCGGGACAACAAGTACAAGGCGCGCATCAAGATCCTCGTGAAGCAGGAGGGCCCCGAGGCCTTCGCCCGCCAGGTCGACGAGGAGCACGCGCGCATCAAGGACGGCCCGCTCAAGCTCACGCGCGAGGACGTCGACGCGTTCCGCCGCTTCTTCCGCCCCCCGATCTACGAGGTGCTCCCCGACGACGAGCCCGCGCTCGCCGGCGCGCTCCTCGGCAAGCAGCGCGGGTTCTCGCGCTGGTTCGCGCAGAACGTCGTCGAGCACCGCCAGCCCGGCTACGCCATCGTCAACTTGTCGTGCAAGTCCAAGGACCTGCCGCCCGGGGACGTCACCGCCGACCAGATGGACGCGGTCGCGGACCTCGCCGACCGCTACTCCTTCGGCGGCGTCGTCGTGACCCACCGCCAGAACCTCGTCTTCACCGACGTGCGCAAGCGCGACCTGCCCGCGCTCTACGCGGAGCTGCTCGAGCACGGGTTCGCCACCCCGAACTTCGGCAAGCTCACCGACATCATCTGCTGCCCGGGGCTCGACTACTGCGCGCTCGCCAACGCGCGCTCGATCTCGGTCGCCGCGGAGCTGACCGCGCGCTTCGACGAGCTGTCGCAGGTCTACGACGTCGGCGACCTGCACCTGAACATCAGCGGCTGCATCAACGCGTGCGGCCACCACCACGTGGGCCACATCGGGATCCTCGGGATCGACAAGAACGGCGTGGAGCACTACCAGCTGATGCTCGGCGGCTCGTCCGGCACGGACGCCTCCCTCGGCCGCGTGCTCGGCCGCGCGCTCACCCACGACGAGGTGGCCCCGGCCGTCGAGCGCGTGGTCCTCGCGTACCTCTCGCTGCGCGCCACCGACGAGGAGCCCTTCCTCGAGACCTACCGGCGCCTCGGCCCGATGCCGTTCAAGGAGGCGGTGTATGAGCCTCATCACGCGTGATCCCGAGCGCGGCGCGCGCCTCGTCGAGGACGACCCCTGGATCGAGCTCGACACCGACGCGCCGCTCCCGGCGGCCGGTGACGTGGTCGTGCCGATGGCCCGCCTCGCCGGCGTCGGCGACGTGCCAGGCCGGCTCGGCGTCAGGGTCGACGGCTCGACGGATCCCGAGGCCCTCGTCGCGGCGCTCCCGCGCCTGTCGCTGATCGTGGTGGAGCTGCCGAAGTTCACCGACGGGCGGGCGTACAGCCTCGCGCGCCTGCTCCGGGATCGACATGGATACGACGGCTCGCTCCGGGCGGTCGGTCACGTCCTGCGCGACCAGCTCTTCTTCCTCTACCGCTGCGGGTTCGACACGTTCGACCTCGCCGCAGGCAAGGACGTGGACGACGCCCTGAAGGCCTTCGAGGACTTCTCGATCACCTATCAGCCGGCCGAGGATCACGACCAGCCCATCTGGCGTCGGCGCCGCGCCTGATCCTGGACGTCGTGGAATTTCGCGCGGAGGGCGCGAAGGAGCAAAGAGGTTTTCTCTATCGATGCGCGAGGCTCGGAGGTCTGGGGGCCCCGAGGCCGCCGCGCACGGCGTCATTTGGATCGCGAAGGAACGCAAACCGCGTGAATTTTGACCCGCCCGGGCTCGGTCGGGATGCTCGGGCCGTATGGCCGACCGACTGCGAGTCCTCGGCGCGCTGCTCTGCTTCGGGGGAGCGGCCGCGCTCGCGTTCTGGGTGCTCCAGCAGCGCATCGAGCCGAGCGTGGCGCGGGCCGCCGCGCCGCCGGTGACCGTCCGCGTCGGCGGCGAGGAGCCCGCCAAGGGAGAGGACGCGCGCCGCTTCGCCGAGCGCCTCGCCGCCCGCTGGGCGCGCGAGCCCTTCACCCTCGAGGTCCCGGACGAGGCGCCGATCCGCCGCACGCGCGCCGCGCTCGGCGCTTCGATCGACGTCGACGCGCTCACCGCCACGCTCGCTCAGTCGCTCGACACCACGAGCCCCATGCGCCGGCTGTACCGCGGCGAGGCCCTCGAG
Source organism: Sandaracinaceae bacterium (assembly GCA_020633195.1). GTDB lineage: Bacteria > Myxococcota_A > Polyangia > Polyangiales > Sandaracinaceae > JACKEC01. Next base: position 55,149 of record JACKEC010000037.1, read on the forward strand.
CTCGACCTGCCGGTGCGCTTCGACGACGAGGCGATGTTCGAGGTGCTCGCCGACATCAAGGATCGCTTCGACCGCCGCCCCGAGGACGCGCGCCTCGACGTGCGCAGCGGCGAGGTCCGGACCCACGTCCACGGCCGTCAACTCGACGTGCACCGTACCCTCGACGCGATCGAGGCGGCGCTCGGCCGAGGGGAGCCCCGCGCGACGGCGACCGTCCGCCGCCTCGCCGCGCACCGGACCGCCGAGGAGCTCGAGGCGATCGACATCGGCTACGTGCTCGGCTCCTACGAGACCCGCTACAGCACCGCGCCCAACGCCCGCGACAGGAGCTTCAACCTGCGCGTCGCGGGCTCCAAGATCGATGGCCTCGTCGTGCTCCCGGGCGAGACCTTCGACTTCAACGAGGCGGTCGGCGAGCGGAGCGAAGCCAACGGGTTCCGCCCCGCGCCGGTCATCGCCGGCGGCGAGCTCGTGGACGGCGTCGGCGGCGGCACCTGCCAGGTCGCGGGGACCCTGCACGCGGCGGCGTTCTTCGCGGGGCTCCCGATCGTCGAGCGCAGCCCGCACAGCCGGCCGAGCACCTACATCTACATGGGCCTCGACGCGGTGGTCAGCTACCCGCAGCTCAACTTCCGGTTCCAGAACGACCTCGAGCACCCGGTCGTGATCGGCTTCAGCGTCGAGGGCGGGGTCGTCCGCGCCGAGCTGCGCAGCGCCCCCACCACGCGCCTCGTCACCTTCGTGCGCCGCGTGGACGACGTGGCGGCGTACGCCGAGCGCGAGGTCCAGGACAGCAGCCTCCCGCGCGGCACGCGGGTCCTGCGTCAACGCGGCGTGCCGGGCTTCACCGTCACCAACTTCCGCATCGTGCGCGACCTCGAGACGAACCAGGCCGTGCGGACGCGGAGCCAGGACACGTACCCGGCGACGCAGCACATCTGGACGGTGGGCACCGGCGGCCAGCCGCAGCCCGACTTCGAGGCGCCCGAGGGCGACACGCACAACGAGTACACGGCGGACGCCTACCTCGAGCTGACCCAGGGCGAGGGCGTGCGCGGCACGCGCGCGGTGCGCCGCGCCGGTCGGAGCGGCTCGCCCGGGTGGACGGCTCGCGAGGGCTGGCCGCAGCCCCCCGCGCCCTGATCGGTGCGGCCGCCCCCCGACGCGGTAAGCTCGGGGCATGCGGACCGTCAGCGCTCGGCTCCTCGCCCTCGGCCTCCTCGTGACGGCGAGCGCCGTCGTGGCCCAGACGCCCAGCGTCCCGAGCACGCTCGAGGGCGCGTGGCGGCGTCAGCCCAGCGCCACCGAGGCCCGGCGCACGGTGATCGCGGCGTTCGAGCCGAGGCTCGAGGTGTTCCCGGAGATGCTCCGCGGGATCGCGCGCGATCGCATCACCGAGAGCCTGCCGATGGCGGACCGGATCGAGATCGCGGTCGCCGCCGAGCGCGTGCGCGTCGCCTACGTGACCCAGCGCCGCGTGGTCATCGACACGCCCCTCGGCGGCAGCGCGCGCGTCCGGCTCGAGGACGGCGACGAGCGCCGCGCGGTGCAGCGACTCCGCGGCGGCTGGCTCGAGCAGGTGTTCACCGACGATCAGGGCCGCGTGGAGCGGCTGCTCAGCACGGAGCCCGATGGCAGCACGCTCCACCTCGACTACACGGTGCACAACTCGCGGCTCGGCGCCCCGGTGCGCTGGCGGATCGACTACCGGCGCTGACGGCTCATGCGGGCTTGAAGCCCGCCGCTCGGATGGCGTCGCGGACGGCCTCGGGGTCGGCGTTCTCGACGCGGCAGACGCCGGGCTCGCGCGAGACCTCGACCGCACCGACGTCGGGCAGGGTCCTCAGCTGCGCCTCGAGCTTGCGCACGCAGCCGTTGCAGGTGAGGCCCTCGACGCCCATCTCGAGCGGCGCGGCGACGGGCTTGGGGCGCGGCCACAGCGCCCGCAGGTCGCTCAGCGCGAACCACGCGACCATCGCGAGGAAGACGACCGTCGCGGCCGTCGCGGGCAGACCGGCCGCGTGATGCGCGCCCGCGTGGTGGGCGGCGACGCCGATGTGATCGACGAGCACGAAGTCGAAGGCCCAGCCGAGGAGCACGCTGCCGAGCCCGAGCGTCACGAGGTAGACGACGAGCGTCTTGGTGCCGAACGCCCGGCGGACCGCGCCGACCGTCGCGAGGTTCGTCGCGGGGCCGGCCATCAGGAAGACGAGCGCGGCGCCGGGCGGGAATCCGCCCGCGACGAGCGCGGCCGCGATGGGGACCGACGCCGTGGCGCAGACATAGAGGGGGAGGGCGACCACGAGCGTCGCGAGCATCGCGATCACGCCGCCGTAGCCCGACAGCGCGGCGAAGGCCTCGGCGGGGACGAACGTGGTGATCGCCGCGCTCGCGACGATGCCCACCACGAGCCAGCGCCAGATGGTCCGGATGAGCTCGACGCCGTGGTCGAGGCCGTCGCGCCAGGTCCGCTTCGGCGCGTCCTCGGCGACCGGCTCGGGCACCTCGTCCCCGGGATCCACCGCGTCGGTCCAGAAGCCGGCGACGAGCCCGAGGACCAGCGCGCTCACCACCTTGAAGACGGCGAACGGCCAGCCCAGGAACGAGGCGCTCACCAGGACCGAGTCGACGCCCGTCTGCGGCGTGGACGCCAGGAAGCCGATCGCGGCGCCGTTGGACGCGCCGTCCCGCTTGAGGCCGAGGCCCGCCGGGATCACCCCGCACGAGCACAGCGGGAGGGGCACCCCGAGGAGCACCGCCTTCACCACGCCGCCGCGACCGCGGAGGCGCCGGTGCACGAAGCCGGGCGGCAGCACCACGTGCAGCACGCCCGCTACGAGCGAGCCCAGGAGCAACCAAGGCGCGAGCTCGACGGTCACCTGCCACATGGCGTTCAGGAAGCTCATCCGCGACCTCCGAAGCGAGCGAACACCTCGAGCAGCTCGTCCACCTGGGCGCGCCGCGTCGCCTCGTCCCCCGACTCGAACGCGTGGGTCACGCAGTGCTGGAGGTGGTCCTCGAGCAGCACGTCGGCGGTGCGCGTGAGCGCCCCCCGGACGGCCGCGATCTGCGTGAGCACGTCCACGCAGTAGGTGTCCTCCTCGACCATGCGGCGCACCGCCGCGACCTGACCCTCGGCGCGCTTGAGCCGCGCGATGAGCTTCTTCTTGGTGTCTTCGCTCGCCATCTTCGTATACCCCCCTGGGGTATATGGAGTCTAGGCCCGCGGGCCCGCGGCGCAAGCCCGTGGTATCCGTCGAGGCGTGAGAGTCCTCGTGGGGGTCAGCGGCGGCATCGCCGCCTACAAGGCCGCGCTGCTCGTCCGCGAGCTGATGCGCCGCGGCCACGAGGTCCGGGTCGTGATGACCGAGGCGGCGACCCGGTTCGTCGGCCCGATCACCTTCACCGGGCTGACCGGGGCGCCGCCGGTGGTCGACCTCTGGGACGCGCGCTACGCGGGCGAGGTCCACGTCGAGCTCGCCGAGTGGGCGGACGCGATGGTCGTGGCGCCCGCGACCGCCCACACGATGGCGCGCGCGGCCGGGGGGATCGCGAACGACGCGCTCACCGCGACGCTGCTGTGCTTCGACGGCCCCGTGGTCTTCGCGCCCGCGATGCACACGCGGATGTGGAAGCACCCCGCGACCGCGCGTAACGTCGCGCAGCTCCGCGCGGACGGCGCCGCCTTCGTGGGCCCGACGGAGGGCCCGCTCGCCTCCGGTGACGTCGGCCTCGGTCGCATGGCGGAGCCCGACGTGATCGCCGCCGCGGTGGAGGCCTCGGTCCGCTCGGACCTCGCGGGCTTCACGGTGCTCGTCAGCGCGGGCGGCACCCACGAGGACCTCGACCCGGTCCGGTTCCTGGGCAATCGGTCCACCGGCAAGATGGGCTACGCGCTCGCCGAGCGGGCGGCGGCTCGCGGAGCACACGCCGTCCTCGTCAGCGGCCCGACGAGCCTCGCCACGCCCTCGGGGGTCGAGCGGATCGACGTCCGATCCGCGCTCGAGATGGAGGCCGCGATCCTCGAGCGCCGCGGCTCGGTGGACGCCATCGTGATGGCCGCCGCCGTCGCCGACTACCGGCCCGCCGAGCTCGCGACCGACAAGCTCAAGAAGACCGACGGCCCCCGCAGCCTCGAGCTGGTGCGCAACCCCGACATCCTCGCGGGCCTCGGCGCGTGGCGCGAGGGCTCGCACCCGGTGCTCGTCGGCTTCGCGCTCGAGACCCAGGACGTCGTGCCCAACGCGCGCGCCAAGCTCGCCCGCAAGCGGGTCGACCTCGTCGTCGCCAACCACGCGACGGACGCCTTCGGCAAATCGACCAACCGGGTCACCCTCGTCGCCGCCGACTCCGAGACCGCGCTGCCGGAGCTCGACAAGCGAGACGTCGCCGACGCGATCCTCGACTGGGTTCGCGCGCGGCTGCCCGCCTCCTGAGTGACCTCGCGGCGGGGTGCGTCAGACGGGGAGGCCGGGGGCCGGGAACTGGTCGCAGAGCTCCTTCACCTCGGCCGCGATCCGCGCGAGCTTCGCCTCGTCTTCGACGTTCTCGATGACGTCCGCGATCCAGTCGGCGAGCCGCTTCATCTCGGCGGCGCCCATCCCGCGGCTCGTGATGGCCGGGGTCCCGATGCGGATGCCGCTGGGATCGAAGGGCTGCCGCGTGTCGAAGGGCACCGAGTTGTAGTTCGTCACGATGCCCGCCTTCTCGAGCGCGATCGCGGCCGGCTTGCCGGGGACGCCCTTGGGCGTGAGGTCGGCGAGGATCAGGTGGGTGTCCGTGCCGCCCGTGCTCAGCGCGATCCCGCGCGAGAGCATGCCTTCGGCGAGGGTGCGGGCGTTGTCCACGACCGCCTTCGCGTAGGCCTTGAAGCCGTCCGTGGACGCCTCCTTCGCGGCGACCGCGAGCCCGGCGATGGCCGAGTTGTGCGGGCCGCCTTGGAGGCCCGGGAACACCGCCCGATCGATCTTCTTCTGGTGGGCCGCGTCGCACAGGATCATCCCGCCGCGCGGGCCCCGCAACGTCTTGTGCGTCGTCGAGGTGATGACCTCGGCCTTGCCGACCGGGCTCGGGTGCGCGCCGCCCGCGATGAGGCCCGAGATGTGGGCGATGTCGGCGACGAGCACCGCGCCGACCTCGCGCGCGATCTCGGCGAAGCGGTCGTAGTCGAGGACGCGCGGGTAGGCGGTCGTGCCGGCCCAGATCAGCTTCGGGCGGTGCTCGCGCGCGAGCGTCGCGATCTCGTCGAAGTCGATGCGGTGGTCGTCGGCGCGCACACCGTACTGGATGGCGTCGTAGTACTTGCCGGTGACCGACACCTTCCAGCCGTGCGTGAGGTGGCCGCCGGCGGGGAGCCCGAGGCCGAGCGTCTTGTCGCCCGGCTTCATGAACGCGACGTAGACCGCGAGGTTGGCCGGCGAGCCCGAGTAGCACTGCACGTTCGCGTGGTCGGTGCCGAACAGCTCGCAGAGCCGCGTCTTCGCCAGCTCCTCGATCGCGTCGATGTGCTCCTGGCCCTGGTAGTACCGCTTGTGCGGGTAGCCCTCGGAGTACTTGTTGTTCAGCACCGAGCCGGACGCCTCGAGGACGGCCCGCGAGGCGTAGTTCTCGCTGGGGATGAGGCGGAGGGTGTCGTGCTGGCGGCGCTCCTCGAGGGCGATCAGGCCGTGGATCTCGGGGTCGGCGTCAGCGAGTGAGGGGTCGTTTCCGAGGGTCATTGGTGCCGGGCTCATAGCACGGTATGACCCCTCGGGTGCCACCCTCCGAGCCGATCCGCCCCAGCCTCGAAGACTTCGAAGCGCTGGCCCGCGACGCGACCGTCGTCCCCGTCACCCGCGAGCTCCTCGCCGACGCGCTGACCCCCGTCCTGGCGTGGTCCACGATCGGCGGCGCGCCGGGCAGCTACCTGCTCGAGAGCGTCGAGCACGGCGAGAAGTGGGGGCGCTACAGCTTCGTCGGCTGGCGCCCGCACGCCCTCGTGCGCGGCCGCCGCGGGCGCTTCGAGATCGAGCGCGACGGCGTCGTCGAGGCCACCGACGTGGGCGACCCGTGGCCCGCGCTGCGCGCCTACCTCGCCGAGTGGGTCCCGCCGAGCGGGGGCCTCGACCACCTCCCGCGGTTCTGGGGCGGCGCGGTCGGCTACGTCGCGTACGACGCGGTCCGCACTTTCGAGCCGACCGTGGGCGATCGCCACGCGGACGCCGACGCGTGGGACTTCTCGTTCGCGGTCGGCGGGACGATGCTGATCTTCGACGACCTGCGGCAGCGCGCGCTCCTCGTGAGCCAGGCGCGGGTGGGGCCCGGGGTCGATCCTCGCGAAGCGTACGAGCGAGCCCGCGAGGAGCTCGCCGCGCTCGCCGACGAGCTGTCGCGGATGCGCGTGCCGCGGCTCCTGCCGCCGCCGCGGGTCGGCTTCGACGGCGCGCTGCCGCCGTCGAGCTTCGACGTCGAGGGCTACCGCGCGGCGGTCGAGGTGGCCAAGGAGCACATCCGCGCGGGGGACATCTTCCAGGTCGTCCCGAGCCAGCGCTTCACCGTCGATGGTCGCAGCGTCGATCTGTTCGACGTCTACCGGATGCTGCGCGCGATCAACCCGTCCCCGTACATGTACCTGCTCTCGTTCCCCGAGGTGGGGATCGCCGGCGCGAGCCCCGAGACGCTGGTCCGCGTGGAGGACGGCGTCGCGGAGGTCCGGCCGATCGCGGGGACGCGCAAGCGCGGCGAGTCGGCGGCGGACGACGACAGGATCGCCGAGGAGCTCCTCGCCGACCCGAAGGAGCGCGCCGAGCACGTCATGCTCGTCGACCTCGGCCGCAACGACCTCGGCCGCATCTCGAAGCCGGGCACGGTGAAGATCACCGAGGAGATGGCGATCGAGCGCTACAGCCACGTGATGCACGTCGTCTCGAACGTCCGCGGCGAGCTCGCCGACGGCCGGGACGCGCTCGACGTCCTGCGCGCGACGTTCCCCGCGGGCACCCTCACGGGGGCGCCGAAGGTCCGGGCGATGCAGATCATCGAGGCGCTCGAGCCGGTGCGCCGCGGCGTGTACGGAGGCGCCGTCGGCTACGTCAGCTTCGACGGCAACCTCGACGTAGCCATCGCGATCCGGACGGTCGTGGCGCAGGACGGCGAGATCCGCGTGCAGGCCGGCGGCGGGGTCGTCGAGGCCTCGGACCCGCAGGCCGAGTACGAGGAGACGGTCAACAAGGCTCGCGCCGCGCTCGGCGCGATCGAGGCGGCCCGACGGCGCTGAGATTGTCGGGGCCTCGGGGGAAACGGCGTTCACGCTCTGCGCATCGGAGGCCTTTGCGCTAGCGTCTTCGCCATGTCTTCTCGTTGGTTGGCGGTGCTGTGCGCGCTCTCGATGGCCCTGGGCTGCGACGGTGATCCGGAGACGGACGCCGGCGTGGACTTGGACGCTGGCTCGATGGACGCGGCGACGAGCGATCCCGACGCCGGCACCGACGGCGGCCCGCCGGCGACCGACGTCTGCGCGGAGCTCGGCCTCGCGACGACCCCGTTCGACGCCACGGCCACCGGCACCGCCTGGGAAGAGAAGGCGGGCGACTTCACCGTCCAGACCCTCGACGGCCCGTGGACGCTGAGCGAGGAGTGGAGCGGCTGCGAGTCGTACGTGTTCGTCGCGTACGCCGCCAACGACTACGGCCGCGGGATCTGGTCGACCTCGCCGGACCCGATCTTCACCGACGGCCCCCGCAACGTTCATTACTTCTTCACCACGTGGGAAGCCACCGAGCCCGAGGCCATGGCGCGGGTCATGGAGATGCGCCAGAACGTCGAGGACGGCTTCGACTTCGTCGGCCTCCCCGAGGCGGATCGCGCCTTCTGGCGCACCCACGTCCACTACGTCACCTCGCCGGTCCGCATGATCGACGGCAGCGTCGGCGACCTCGTCCGCGCCTCCGAGTACATCCTCAACGCGTTCGCGGTCACCCGCGAGCAGCGCCTCGATCCCGTCGGCTCGCTGATGACCGTCGGCGCGGGCGGCTTCCGGCCGGACCTCGGGATGGCGCGGTTCTTCTCGCCCTTCTACGACTACCTCTACGACCTCGACGCGCGCGTCGCGGCGGAGACCGACGCCACCGTCGTGGACGTGCTCCGCGACGAGACCACGACCCTGAGGACCCTCGACCGCCTCGTCACCCTCCCGGACGCCGCCGCGATGGGCGGCTTCGACACCCTCGAGGTCGACGTCGAGCTCACGTGCACCGCCGACCCGAGCAACTGCTCCGAGTGGGATCGCATCGCGTACGTCTTCTTCTGCGAGGACGAGGCGTGCGCCACCACCCGCGAGCTCGTCCGCTGGATCACCCCGTACAGCCGCCCGGGTCGCCGTCGCTGGGTCATGGACGCCACCCCGTTCCTCGGCCTGCTGCGCGCGGGCGGCCCCCAGACCTTCCGCGCCGTCTTCGGCCCCGACTGGGAGGCGGCGACCGAGCGCACCGTGAGCGTCTCCCTGAGGTTCTCGTCGCGCGGCGAGCCCGACGCGGCGACCGGCGCCGAGCTCGCCTTCCGCGGGGGCAACTTCGACGCGAGCTACAACGACGCCCACACCCCGTTCGCCTTCACCCCGCCGGCCGACGCGAGCCGCGTCGAGCTCGTCGTCATCGTCAGCGGCCACGGCCAGGAGGCGGGCAACAACTGCGCAGAGTGGTGCGACCACCACCACACCTTCGACGTCGGCACCACCGAGGTCGCCGACATCACCTTCACCGGCATGGCGGGCCGAGAGAACGGCTGCGCCGAGCTCGCGGGGCAGGGCGTCCCGCCCGGCCAGTGGGGCAACTGGTCCCCCCTCCGAGCGGGCTGGTGCCCCGGCCTCCCCGTCGAGACTCGCCGCTTCGACATCACCTCCGCCGTCACCCTCGGAGCCGAGAACCAGCTCTCCTACGCGGGCTCCTACGGAGGCGGCGCGCCCTCCGGTGGCAACATCGATCTGAGCGCCTACGTCGTCTACTACCGGTAGCCGCGAGCCCCGACGCGAAGACGTCACGAAGTCCTTTGACAGCCCCCGAGAGCCGCGCTAGAAACCGCATCCTCGACTGCCTGGGACGGTAGTTAAGTTGGTTATAACGCCGGCCTGTCACGCCGGAGGCCGCGGGTTCGAGTCCCGTCCGTCCCGCTTCGAAACCCCTGCATATGCGGGGGTTTCGTCGTTTTGGCCGCCCCCTTGTGCCAGTTGTCGTGCCAGTCGGGGTCGTCGGCTTCCGGCTCCCCGCCCCCGCCGGACGCGACCGCCGGCACCGGCAGCGAGACGACCTCGGCGCCGCTGCTCAGCTCGACGCGGATGCACGCGACGGCCTCGCACATCGCCGGCCAGTCGCTCACCCGGTAGCCCGAGAGGACGTCGCCGCGCGTGTTGTGAGTGATGCGCTTCACCCACGCCTCGGGCGCGCCGCCGGCGGCCGCGAGCGTCACGAACGTGTTCCGCATCTCGTGCTGGGTGATCGTCGCTCGCGAGCCCCCGATGGGCGCGACCCCGAGCCGCTCGCAGTCCTCCTTGAGGCGCTCCAGCCCGTTCCGCACCGTCCGGTGCTTCTTGGGGCCTTCGAGGGAGGGGACGATGTAGTCGTCGCGCCGCGGGAGACGGCCGAAGGTCTGCTCGAAACCGACGCGACGCCACTCGTCGAGCAGCCCGGCGAGGACCGGGTGCACGGGGATGTCGCGGGGCGGTCCGGGCTCGCCGCGGCTGCCCTTCAGGGGGCCATCCTCGTACTGGCGCTCGAGGTAGATGTGGCCGAGGGGAACGCGGTGCGGATCGTAGTCCGACCAGCGGAGCCCCGCGGCCTCGCCGAAGCGGCAGCCAGCGAGAGCCATCAGCGCGTAGAACACCCGACGGTTCGGAGGGATGGACGGATCGCCGAGCAGGAGGCCGAGCGACGCGGGCGGGTAGTAGCCGCGGGCCGTCCGGCCGCGCTTCGGCTTCCGCGGACGCTCGTGCCGGGCGAGCCCGTCGCAGGGGTTGCGATCGATCCCGCCCTTGCGCTTCGCCTCGGCGAGGATCGACGAGAGATTGGCGTAGACGTTGGTGACGTAGGACTCGGAGAGGTTCTGCCCGCCCTTCTGGGCCCGTAGCCAAGTGACCCACTCCGCGACGTGCTTGGTCTCGATCTCGACGACGAGCATCTCGCCGAAGCGCTTCGTCGGACCGATCGGCGCGGGGAGGACACGGCCCTCGACCCTGGTCTTGTCGTCGTGGAGGGTGATGACGTCCGCCCGGCCCTTCCGCCACTCCTCGTAGGTCTGCTCGAGCGTCAACGTGAGCGGCTTCGCCTCGGGGCAGCAGCACTCGCCGCGGCCCTTGCGCCGCACGCGCTTGACCCGCTCGCGCTCGGCCGCCTTCATGTCGGGGCCGTGGGGGGCGCGGACCCGGCCGTGGTGGGGGCAGGTCAGGTCGATCCACGCGGTCCCGCCCCGCATGTAGACGCGGCCATCACCCTTCTTCGAAGCTCCCATCATCGACCTCCCTCGCTCCCGTTCTCGACCAGTGCCAGCACGTCCTGTCGGCGGAACTTCCAGTTGCGTCCGACCTTCGTGCCCCTGAGGCGCCTGTCTCGCGCCCACACCATCACCGTCTTCTCGGCCACCCCCAGGAGCTCCGCGGCCTCGCAGGTGTCGAGGTAGCCCCCGTCCCCGGGTGACTGCCGCAGCGCCCCCTCGATCTCCTTCCGGATGATCGCACGAAGCTCGTCCACGGTGATGACGACGATTTCGCTCATCGCCGACTCCCGGGCGGCAGGTCCGCGGCGTATCGATCGGCCACGTGGAGGGCTTCGGTCGACCCCGCGACCCGCGCGGACCGGTACGCGCGCCCCCCTACGGGGGGCAGCGTACCGAGTACCGGTCCGCGAAGCCGGGCTCGCGACCGATACGGCGTACCGATACGGTCGGCGCGGTATCGGTCCGTCATGACTTCTCCTCGGCACCGGCGTTCACGCGGTACGGTTTGCCGTGTCCACGGGTGAGTCGGCCCTCCTTGAGCAGCCTCGTGAGCGCGGCGGCCTTGAGCTTCTGGGCGCCGCGAACGAGCTTCAGCACCTCGGGGCGAGTCGTTGGTGCTTTCCCTCGGCGAGTGGCGTCCCTCAGCGCCTCGACCAGCTCCTCCGCGAGCGCGGCGGTCCGCGCCGCTTCTTCCTCGGGGTTGGTGTTCGTGGTGGCACCGGCCTGCGGCTCGATCTCCCGCAGCGTCTGGGATGCGCGGTCGAGCTTCAGCGTGATGTGTCGGCCGTCCCTGAACCGGGGCCCCAGCTTGTTCTTGGGAATCTCGAGCTGGATGACGTCCTCGCCCTCGTTCCGCAGCGAGATGAGGACCCGCGCCGCGTATTCGATGGCCCCCGAGAACTTGCTCGCCGCCAGCGCCGAAGTCGGTTCGCCTGGTTTGTTCGATCGATACGCGTCCCTCGCCATCTCGCTGGTCGCGAGGACCAGCATTCCGTGCGTGCTGCAGACGGACCGGATCGCCGTCACGCGCATCTCCACGGCGGTCGTCATGGAACCGTCGCTCCGTCCCGCCTCCGCATCGCATCGCGCGGTCTGAATCGAGTCGATGCCGAGCACGGCGCCCAAGCTCCGCTCGGCCGCGAACCGAGCGAGGGCCTCCGCGGCCGCCTCGATGGTGAAGTCCGCGTCGAAGAGCAGGAGCTCCAGCTCGCAGAGCTCGGTTCGGATGATCTCGAGCGTGTGGGGCTCACGGCTCTCGCACGCGTCCCGGTCGATGCCCTGGCGCTGGGCGAGCCTTCCGACGATGTCGCCAGGCTCCTCATCGATGCAGAGCACGCCGATCGCGAAGCCGAGCTCCCCGAAGTGGTGGAGGAGCTGGATGAGGAGAGCCGTCTTGCCGGCGTCCGGGGCCCCCTGAATGATCACCCGCTCCCCGAGTGCGGGACCGCCGCGCGTGGCGGCATCGAGCTGTGGCAGTCCCGTCGAGAGTCGCTCGACCTTCCCCTCCTCGCGCCAGGTCTCGAGGACGGTCTCGATCGTCTCGGCGCGCGGTTCGGAGTCGCTGGCGCGAGTGGCCGGCTCGGGCGGGCTCTGTCCCTCACGCGTGTCGACGGGCATCCCTCGTCCATCGAACGGGACGCCGGCGCGCCGGTGGTCGTTGAGGTCGGTCAAGCCGTCGTCGGCGCTCATCGTCCGCCCCGCCAACGCTCGACGCGCAGCTCGCCGGCACGAGCACGGACGCCGAGCCCCTCACAGATCTGCGCGGCGAAGCGCTCGCCCGCCGGGTCGAGATCGGTCGCGATCACCACGACGGAACCCCGAGGGATCCTCGAGGAGAGCTCTGGGCTCCACGAGCCGGTGAGGACGCCGAGGCTCGACCAGTCCGCCGCGGGCTCGGTGGCCGCCGTCAGCAGATCGAGCTCGCCCTCGGCGACCACGAGACGGCCAGGCACCCCGCCGCCGAGCATCGCCCGCGCCTGCGGACACGCGAGCACCAGCCCCCGGCGCTCGAAGCCCGACGCCGCCAGAGACTTCGGCCCGCGATCCGAATGGAGCGAGCGCGCGAGAATGGAGCGCATCGTTCCGGTTGCGTCGACGAGTGGTAGGAGGAGTCGATACCCCGACGCCGACCAAGACCGCCCGCCGGGCATTTGCGCCCACGTCGGCTGCCAGCGCGCGTCACGGGGCACCACGCGAGCGAGGTCGAGCTCGGCGATGTGGTCGGCGTCGAGGTGGCGGTCCTTCAGGTAGGCGCGGGCCTCCGCGTCCGAGGTGACCGAGCTGGCTTCACCCCACAGCCGGTGGACCTCCCCGGTGCCGGGGTACCGCGGTGCTGCCGCGACCTCGCGGCGAGGGAGGGATTCCAGGGGCTCGCCGAGGATCCGAAGGCACACCTCCCGCACCTCCCGAACGCCGGCCGAGCTGAGGCCGCCGAACTTCCGTCGCACCGTGGCGAGCGATACGAAGTGCAGCGCGTCACCGCTCTCATGGCACGCAAAGCAGCGAAATCCGTACGGCGCCGAGCGTCGGACGCCGATGGCCCCTCGGCGGTCCCGACGATTTGGATGGCGACGGTCGACGCCGCAGGCGGGGCAGGGCGCCACCGTGAACGACGACGGACTCTCGCCGACCAGGAACCCGAGATGGCGGGCGACCTGGGGGATGCCGATGCCTCGCATCTGGCCGACCCAATCCGGCCGCGTCGGAGGACGCGCGTGACTACTCGCCCTGGAGTCACTAGGTTGCTTCGGGGTTGGCGCCATCATCGCCATCCTCCGTGCGCGCCGCGGTCTGACCACCGCGGCGCGCGCTCGTGTTTCGGTTTCGCGACAGGAGCTCGGTCAACGCGTCGAGCGTCACGAGGCGCCGGCGCCCGATCCGGATGGACGAGAGTTCGCCCGACCGGATCAGTCGCTCGACGGTTCGGCGGCTGAGCCCAGTGGCCTCAGCCGCCTCCGCGACACTCAATGCGACCCGTTCCGCCACGAACCCATCTTGGGCGCGGAGCGGGGCCCCAAGAGCAAGACGACGTATGGTCGATTCGCCTCGACCTCTTGCGAAGCGTCAACGAGGTTTACGATGTTGGCTTCTTGAGGTCCCGCGGGACTTCGTGCCGCTGGCGCGCGTCGCCTTGGTCTTCGCGGCCTTGGTGTTGGCGGTCTTGGTCTTCGCGGCCTTGGTCTTCGCGGTCTTGGTCTTCGCGGTCTTGGTCTTCGCGGCCTTGGTCTTCGCGGCCTTGGTGTTGGCGGTCTTGGTCTTCGCGGTCTTGGTCTTCGCGGTCTTGGTCTTCGCGGTCTTGGTCTTCGCGGTCTTGGTCTTCGCGGTCTTGGTCTTCGCGGCCTTGGTCTTCGCGGCCTTGGTCTTCGCGGTCTTGGTCTTCGCGGCCTTCTTGGAGGTCTCCTTCCTGCGCCGCTTGTCCTCATCTCGCTCGCGTTGTGTGACGGTCGCTCGGAGGCGTTTCACGAGCCCCTCGCCGATCCTCTTCTTGCCCTCCGCGTCCTCCGTGTAGGCGTGGCGCCATTCGCGCTTCTCGCCGTCTAGCAGCAGCTTTTCGCTCGAGATCTCGACGCAGAGGAGCTCGGCAGCCAGCCGTCGGCCAAGACGCGTGGAGCGCCGTGGAGGAGCGGCGTCGAGGATCTCCGTCAGCGCTTTGAATACCGCGAACTTCGAGCCGCGAGTCGACGACGGCTTCACCGCGTAGGTCCACGGCTGGAGCCTCTTGAGCTGGTCCCTGGTCCACTCCCGGAGGCGCTTGGCCGCCTCGATTCGAGTTTGCTCGTCCACCGGAAGGCACAGCGTCGACGTCATCACCCGCTCGACGGCCGCCAGTAGACGACTGGCGATCCAGAGTTGGTCCGGTTCCGCGGGCGTCGGCTTGACGTTGACGACACGGCCAATCACGGTCTTACGAGCCCACCGGATTAGATCCTTGTCGGCCAGCGACGCGTCGTCCGGAAGTGTCACCAGCAACACGCGACGAAGCGAGTGAAGGCACTCGAGGAAACCGGAGTCGGGGAGTCCCGTCGTATCTAGGACCCGGTGACTGACGACCGCTACCTCCTTGCGATCCGGCGGGACTCGGATGGGGACGGGCTTGGGCTCCGGCAAGGGAAGCACGTTCAATGGCCCCTCGAAGTTATCGGCCTCCACGACGTCGCCCGGCTCGAACTCGGGCAGGGGCTCCGGCACCTCTAGCTCGAACGTCGCGTGGAGGGCCGCGCTTCTCTCCTCGTCGCCCATGCTCACGTTCTCGAGCACCTGGCTGATGGTCTTGTCGATCAAGTGGTCTGGGTCCTTGTCGAGGATGGCCATCCTCTTCGCGAGCGCCTCCATCAGCTCATCGCCCAACGCGACGCTCACCCTCCGTCCGCGTCGCTCGTCGTCGGGCTGGCCCAGAAGCGCTTGCAGCACGGGCCTCATCTCCTCCAGACGTGCGCGCATCTCTCGCTCCTCCTCGAGTCCCCCCGGCTTCTCGAAGACCAACGGCATCGTCATCCCACCCCCGTGGACAGTTCGGCCAGTTGCCTGGCTCCTACCTAGGGCCCCGCCCCGAATCGGGGAGAGTGCGTCATCCCCTCGTCTTCCGCGGTCGTCCCGGCGGCCGCGGGTTCGTCGACAGCGCGGGCCGGAAGAACTCCTCGATGTCCACGGCGAGCACGCGACCGAGGTCGGTGAGGAGCCGGAGGCTGGGCGCCCCCTCCGCGGTCTCGAGCCGCTGCAGGTGACGCACGCCGATCCCGACCGCCTCGGCCACGTCCTCCTGAGTCCGACCGGCGGCGTCGCGCACGCGACGGAGATTCGCCGCCACGCGCGCCACCACCTCCTCGAGGGAGGGCGGCGTCGACCTCTGAGCGGCCCCTCGCCCGGCGCGTGGCACGACGACAAGCGTCGCCGCCAGGGGTTGGCACTAACACGCTGTGACACAGCGGGTTATCATTCGGCGCGGAGGTCGCCGAATGCGTCGCTCGAATCAGCTTTGGATGGTCGTTCTGGGGGGCGTGCTCCTCGTGTCGGGCTGCGACGGGGGCACGAGTTCGTGCACGCCCGGAGGGACGCAGAGCTGTCTCTGTCCAGCGGGTGGCGGCGGCGTTCAGACATGCGGCGGGGACGGCACCTGGGGCGCGTGCACCGGATGTCCGTCTGGTGGCGGCGACGGCGGCGTCGTCTGCGGACCCGGTACCTGCGCGGGCTGCTGCTTCGGCGAGACTTGCCTCGACGGCCTGACCGCTGGCGCCTGCGGTGCGAGCGGCGGGATCTGCGATGTGTGTGGGAGCTCCGAGATGTGCGCGGGGGGCGCGTGCGTGCCCGTCGGAGCGAGCTGTCCCGACCCCGCCGGATGTCCGACGGGGTGCTGCGCGGGCACGACCTGCATGCCGGGCAACACGGCGAGCGCCTGCGGCTCCGGCGGCGGCTCCTGTCTCACGTGCGGCGGCGGCGAGGCCTGCTCCGGAGGCACCTGTCGAGCTGCCGGGTGCTCGGTCCGGAACACAGGGCTCGCCATCGAGGACACCTGTACCGGCGAGAACATCTGCAACTGCGGGAGCGCGGTGTTCTGTGAGGGCACGGGGAGCTGTGTCCCGGCCTTCGGTCGGATCTACCGAATCGGGGTCAGCCAGGTCTCGCTGCCGGACCGCAGGCCCGACGGCATGTGCTGGGACGCCGCTTGCGGGGCGCCGGATCCCTTCGTGACCGTCACGGTGGACTCGACGGCCGTCGGTACGACTATGGCCGGAACCGACCTCTTCGATGTGACGTGGGACCCGATCGCGGTCTTCGAGGCCACGATTCTCGCGGGCAGCGGGGTGCGGCTGGACGTGTTTGATGAGGACCTGACGACCAACGATGGCGCTTTCGCGTGCGTGCACGATCCGATTACGGCGGAACGCCTGCGCTCGCGCGATTTGAGCTGCTCCGGCGCGCTCGGGTCGCTGTCGGCCGTCATCGTCTTCGTACCCTGACCAGCCGCCGTCGTGCCGCGGGTCGCCGCAGGAGCCGCCCGTGGCGCGTCGCATCGGGAGCAGCAATCAAGGGAACCTCGTCTTCTGAAGGCTGCGCGACCGATCCGTCGGTGACCTTCGCCTCAGTCGTCGTCGTAGCTCGCCTCATCCTCCTCGCGCGCCGCGACGGCGGCGCCCGCGACGTAGTTCCTGCCGAGTGGATCGGGCCCGAGCAGCGGCGAGGCGGCGTACCGGACCCGGACGTAGAGCCCTTCGCCCTGGTAGGTCAGGCCGATCGGGAGCATGCCGCCGATGGCGACGTTGTCCGTGTCCGAGCTCGCAGACGAGTGCCAGACGAAGCGAGTGAGCTCCCAGCGGGCATCCGAGAGCGCGCCTCCGCGCGGGTAGTAGGTGAGGTCGACGTCGACCATCGCCGGCGAAGGCTCGCGGAGGTGCTCGACGTCGTAGACCTCGAGCTCGGCGATGAATCCGGTTGCTCCGATCCGAACGAGCCACCCGCCGCCTGGCAGCGGGTGTGTCGCCCGCGCCGCCAGTCCTTCACGAAGGGTCCAGCTCGACACGGCGACGAGTCGGTCGGCCTGTGTCCAAATCTCCGCCGGGACAGGCACCGGGCTTTCCCGGCGGTGCTTGTCCAGCGCGGCGCCGCAGGGAACGCTGCTCAGCCGGGGTGTCGTCGTGTCCCGCTCGGCGTACCGCGCGGTCGCGCCTGGCGGAACGAGCCCCGAGGACATCTCGTACAGCTCGAGCCAGCGCTCGGCATCCTTCGCGGTGTCGGGATCCGTCGTGATGGCGATCTCGGGGTTCCTCCATTGATCGAGGGGTACGTCTGCGAGCGGCGTGCGGGCGACGACGACGGGAGCGCCGCCGTCGCGGCTCAGCACGAGGTGGCCGAAGGGCGGCACCTCGAGGGAGAGCTCCAGCTTCGAAGCGTCCGGCCGCGCGATCCCGACGTGGTAGTCCTGCCGAGGCCGCTCACCCCGGATCTGGAGGGTGGCTCGCAACACCGCCGAAGCGGGCGGGCTCTCGAGGATCCGGAGCAGGCGTGCTTGCCAATCGACGCCGGCCGAACGAGTGAGCGGCTTCTGCACGAGAAGCCCCGCGTGGTGAAGCGTCGCCCGGGCGTGCAGGAGTTCGCGGACGCTGAACCCCTCGGCGCACAGGCCCACGAGGGTCGACGCCATGAACGGGTCCCCGAGCCAGTCGACCTCGGTCCGTTCGGCGACGGCCTCCCGAAGTCGGACGAGCGCCGGCTCGGCGTGCTCGACGGTGTGCCGAACCACACGAACGAACCGACCACCGTCGACCGTCCCATCGAAGTTCACGAGGTGGAGCTCGTCGTCGACGAGGAGCGCGGCGTTCTCCACCGGTCGGCGCCGGGCACGCTCGAGGAGGGCGTCGAGATCCCCCGACCGGCCGCAATCGAGCGCCCCGAGCTGCCCGGCGAGACGCGCGCGGTCGGCCTCGATGCACTCGGCCCGCGTCGCCGCCGCGCGCACCCCGAGCGCCTGCGCCAGGCCCAGACGCTCCTCGGGATGGCGGAGCGCCTCATGCTCGTTCGGTGTCGCCTGCCGCCCCTCGGTCCCGGTCCCCGTCTCGAGCTCTTCGAGAAGGCGTCGGAGCTCGATCGGGTCCTTCGGGACGAGGTGCGATGCGCCGTAGGCTCGCGGCTGGATCCCGAGCTCGTCCAGGTACGCCATCGGCTCAGGCCGGACCGCGTTCAGGCGCGCCTCGTCCATCGCGGGCTCCATCCGGAAGCCGCCGGCCGGCGGCGCCACGACCGCGATCCACCGGCTCCACGGGTCGACGCGCCTCGCCGACACGACCAGCGCGTCGTCGCCCGCGTAACGTCGGACCTCCTCCGGGGCAGCATCGGGGCTCTCGACCTTCACCAGACGCGCGAGGTCGTCGAAGCTCCGGGGCAGCAGCTCGTGTTGCTCGGGCGTGAGGATGACCACCGCCGGCTTTGGGCCCCGCTCGAGGATGGCCTGCTGGAGGGGCTTGGCCCACCGCTCGGGCTTGGTGGGCCAGTCCGTGATGTCCACGACGAGACGAGGCGCACCGTCGTCCGCGAGGGCCGCGTCCACGCAGGACAAGACCTGCCGCCGCTGTTCGTCATCCGCGCCGGCCAGACTCAGGAGCGCCTCCCCGCGCTCTCGATCTTGGCCGAAGAAGTAGTTCACGCCGGCCGGCTTCGCGTTGACGAGGTTGCTGAGACGTGACTCCAGGGTCGTGCGCTTCGCCTTCAACTGGTCCTGAAGGTCGGCCAGGAGCTCCTGTGTTCGGTCCCCGATCAGCTCCTTCATGAGGGTAGCGATCTCGGCCAGGGTGCGGTCCTTGTCTTGATTCACGGCGATTCCTCCTGGCACCGAGGTACGGCCTGGCGGGG
Source organism: Sandaracinaceae bacterium (assembly GCA_020633195.1). Classification (GTDB taxonomy): domain Bacteria; phylum Myxococcota_A; class Polyangia; order Polyangiales; family Sandaracinaceae; genus JACKEC01. Next base: position 73,956 of record JACKEC010000037.1, read on the forward strand.
GCCGTGCCGAGCAGATTCACATGCATTGCAAGCGTTCTTGCACGAGCGGCTGCAACCCGAGAACGTTGCAGGTCGGCCTGCAAGTCCAGCAAGACTGGCGTTCGCGCTGGCTACCCACCCTCCATCATCGTCTCGACATGCCGGACGACGGGGCCGAGGCGCCGGCCCGCCTTCTGATAGAGCGGCATGAGCTCGGTGTCGGAGCCCCGGTTCGGGAGACAGGCGTGGCCTCGCTTCGCGTCGAGGATGACGCTCCCGTTGGGGAGGGCCTCGGCGAGCGGCACGGGGTGCTCCGTCCACCCGTGGACGGCCCAGACCTCCCCGGCTACGACGGCCTGGGAGACCCAATCGTTCGCGTCGAGGCGGGCGGTCTCTCCGGCGAGCCAAGGTAGCGCACGCGCCCACTCAGCGATCTGAGCGCCCAGCGCGCTGGTGTCGTACCAGCCGCTGCTCGCGCGGACCTGCTCGCGCGCGAGCGCCTTGCGCTCGAGGAGGGCGGCGAGGACGCGGTACGTCAGAACGCGCGGCGTCGCCGATGGCGTCTTGGCGACGGGGAAACCGAGGGCGGCCTGGATGTCATCGACGACGAATTTCGGATCCGCGCTCTCGAGCCAGCGGCTGACGTGGTCCTCGTGCCCCCAATCGAGCGCCGACGCGGCCGCCGGAACGAACGGGCGATGGATCACGACCCTTGGCTCGGAGCCGAGCAGGAAGGCGACGCTGGCCGCGTCGTCCTCTCCGACCCTGGAGCAGAGCTGAAGCATCCCGGTCGGGGACAGGCCCGGGTGAAGGTGGACGAGCCGAAACGACTCGCGGTGGTGGTGCCGGCGGAGGAGCTCCGCGACAATTCTCCACGCGACCGCGGAGGTGACGCCGAAGCGGTAGGCGGGGACGCGCGGCTCGCGAGGCGGAGGCTCGGATGTCATCTCGGTTCCTTCCGGGTGACCGATGTCGGCGAGGTGAGCTCGTGTACGTCGTACCAGAGGGCAGCCTTCCGCGGGGAGCCAGCGGTCCGTTTGCGGCTGATTGAGCACGTGCGAACTGCGTGCGGCGCTGGACCAGACTCGGGCGTTTCGCGCACGCTAGTATGGCGGAGATGACTCGCGTGATAGGGATTGACTGGGCGACCAGCGAAGGAGGCAGGGCTCTCGTCGAGCTGGCGGTCACCGGCGATGGTCTCCGGGTCGTCGCGGTCAGGTCTGCCGTGGCCGACACCGAGCCAGCTCGGCTCGTTGCGGAGAAGGACGTTCGCGCGATCGCCCTGGACATCCCTTTCGGTTGGCCCAGGGGCTTCGCGAAGTTCATGGCAGCGCAAACGAAGGCGTGGTCCGAGCCGCCCGAGTGGGAGGATTTCCGATATCGGTGCACCGAACGTGTGGTGCAGATCCACAAGACGCCGCTCTCGGTCGCCGCGGACAAGTTCGCGATGGGGGCCTGGGCTTGGGCGAGGATCGTGCACAAGGACGGCCTTGATCGCTGGGTAGACCTCGGAACGAGCGATCCGTCGCCGAGCCCTTCCATCATAGAGGTGTACCCGGCCGCCTCCGCCATCGCTCTCGTGGAAAGGGAGAAGCCGGGCGCGCAGGTGCTGGCTCTCCTCGTCGACCGTTTCGAGTTGGACGTCGATGGCCATCAGGAGGCCCTGCTGCGGCGTCGCGACGAGCTCGACGCGCTGCTTGCCGCGATGACGGCGGCCATCCACCTCGGCCACGTTCGCGGATCGCTGCTCCGCGACAAGGCCGGGAATGCCTGGGACGTGAGGCGGCCCAAGACCCCAGAAGAGCGCACCGCAGCAAGCGCGGAGGGCTGGATCTTCTTCCCGGAGCGCCCTGAGAGTTCCTCGTAGATCGCGCTCAGTCTGGCGAACGACCAACCCGATCTCCCCCTCTCGTTCATGGCATCCTCGCCGTCCACTGGAGAGGCCTGAGGGGATGGACGTCTTCGCGCTGCGCGACCACGTCGTCGAGGACTACGCGTCCTACGTCGAGAGCTTCATCGAGATCCGCGACGAGCGGATCCGCGCGTTCGTCACCGAGCAGATGCGGCGGGGCGCGCTCTGGCCCGATCCGCTCGTGCAGCTCAATCCCTCGTTCGCGCCGGGCGAGCCGATGCAGGAGCTCGTCGACGAGAAGATCCTCCACGCGGAGTGCCTGAAGATCTTCGCGAAGAAGAAGGACGGGAAGGTGGGCGCGCCCTTCCAGCTCCACCGGCATCAGGTGGAAGCGATCCGCGCGGCGCGGTCCGGCGAGAGCTACGTGCTCACGACGGGCACGGGGTCGGGGAAGAGCCTCGCCTACATGGTGCCCATCGTGGACCACGTCCTACGCAACGGGAGCGGGCGCGGGACGCAGGCCATCGTCGTCTACCCGATGAACGCGCTGGCTAACAGCCAGCTCGGGGAGC
>JACKEC010000038.1 GCA_020633195.1 Sandaracinaceae bacterium
TCGTCGATCGTGTCGAAAAACCCGAAGTGGCCCCAGCCCTCGCCGTGCGTCGCGCAGAAGTCGTGGTCGACGCTCGCGCTCACCCGGCCCACGAGCCGACCGTCGCGCCGCGCGGTGAAGTACATCGCCTCGGCGTGGTCGAAGAGCGGGTTCTTCTTCGGGGTCAGCCGCCCCCCGAGATCGAAGTCGAGGGGCCGGACGAACGCCGGGTCGCCAGCGAACACGGTGTCGACCACGTTCATGAAGTCGGCGAGCTTCCCGCCGGGCTCGTGGGGGTGGACCTCGAGGCTCATGGGCGCCGAGGATACGCGCTCAGGCGTGCTCGCGGATGAAGAGCGCGGCCTCGTCGAGCCACGCGTCGCTGCCCTTCATCGGGTCCTTGCGCGAGACCGAGAGCGAGTGGTCGGCGCCCTTCACCGAGACCACGCGAGCGGCGGGGATCGAGGCGAGCGCGCGCTTCAGCAGCTTGGGCTCGCAGAGCTTGTCCTTGGTGCCCTGCACGAAGAGCTGCGGGACGGGCACGCGCGCGAGGTGGTCCGCGCGCAGCTTCTCGGGCCGGCCCGGCGGATGGAGCGGGTAGCCGAAGTAGACGCACGCCCGCGCCTCGGGCGCGCCCCCCTCGGCCGCGAGCATCGAGGCGTAGCGCCCGCCCATGCTCTTGCCGCCGATCACGATGGCCCCGCGCCCCCGCATCTTGCTCGCGACGTCGAGCACCGCGCGCCACGTGGCGAGGAGGCGCCGCGCCGGATCCGGCCCGCGGCGCGCGCCCGTCTGGACGATTTGCTCCATGTACGGGAACTGGAACCGGACGACGCAGACGTCGCGCTCGACGAGGCCGTCGGCCACCTGCTCCATGAACGGGCTCGTCATCGGCGCGCCGGCCCCGTGAGCGAAGACGAAGAGCGGCCGGTTGCGGAGCTGCCCGGTGCGGACCCAGCTCGCCTCCCTCCCGTCGACCTCGAACGCCGGCATGAAACGCAGCATGCCCGATCGCGCGGTCGCCGTCGTATCCTCGCTCGCGGATGGACGAGGATCTGGAGCGGCTGAGCGGTCGACGCACACGCCGGGGGTGGCTCATCGCCCTCGGGACGGTGCCGGTGCTCGCCGCGATCGCCTTCGGCGTCTGGTTCTTCCTCCAGAAGAAGCAGGAGGCCGAGAACCGCGCGCTCGTCGATCAGGTGACCGGCGCCGCGTTCGGCTGCGTGGCCTCGGTGCGGGGCGACGCGCCCGAGGGCTGGAGCCTCGAGCGCGCGCTCGAGCACATGTCGCGGATGGAGCGGCTCACCCGCGATCGCGAGGACCCGACCATCCGGGAGGAGCGGGAGCGCTTCGCCCGCCTCGCCGCCGACGCGGCCGCCGGCTGCGAGCAGCTCGGGACCCTGATGCGCCAGGCGCAGCGGGACTCGGCGGGGCTCTACTTCGCGGTGCCGGCCTCGCTCGCGCAGCCCCCCGATCAGTCGGACCCCGAGCGCTGGTACCGCCGCACGCTGCCCGACTCGCGGCCCGAGGCGGTGGAGCTGTCCCGCCAGATCCGCGTGATGGCCGAGACGGTGAACGCGCGCCGGGGCGAGTACACCCTGATGGCGCAGGAGCTCCCGGTGGCGGGCCGCGGCCCGAGCGAGCTCGCGCGCCTCATCCCGCTCGCGTCGCTGCCGCGGGACCGCGAGAACCCGAGCACCGAGGTCTGGCCCACGCCGGACGCCATCGTGGTGCTCCGGCGCGGGAGCATCCCCGCCGTGCCCTGCGACACCCGCTACGTGAACCGCGCGAGCTGCTACGCGGAGTTCCTCCAGCGGGTCACCTGGGACGGTGAGGCGGGCCCGCAGGTCGCCCTCGAGCGGCCCGCCAGCGTCCTCTACTGGAGCGCCTTCGCGCCGACGTTCGACGGCGCGCTCTGGGCCGTCGGGGTCAACACCTCGAACGGCGGCGTGGTCGGCCGCTACGCCCCCGACGCCACCCGCCCCGAGCTCGCGATGATCGAGGCGACCGTCGACGCGACCGCCAACATCGTCTCCGTCACCGGCGGGGTCGCCGTGTTCCCGTCCGACGGGTCCGCGTGGATGGCCGACGACGGCCCGGGGATGGCCTTCCGGCAGGTGGAGACCACGCCCCCGCCCCTCGTCCTCAAGACGAGCACCGGCGGCGCCTCGCGGGGGCTCTCGAACGACGCGCTCGGGAGCCTCTCGATCACCGGCTCCACGGAGGACGGCTTCGTGTCGCGGCTCTCCCCCGCCGACGGCGCCGAGGACGTGCTCCTCAACGTCATCGACTCGCACTCCCGCGTCCGCGCCATCGCCGACCTGCGGGCGCTGCGCTCGGGTCGCTCGGTGGCGCTCCTGACCCGCGCCGAGGAGTCGCCGGACGCGATCGCCATCACCCCGGACTTCGGCCGGACCTGGCTCCCCGCGTCCTCCGACTGATCAGCACCCCTCGGCCTCGGGGCTGGCCCGGCAGCGAGCGTGCGCCGCCTCGTCGATGCGCCGCCGCAGCTCGTCGGGCACGAACCCGATCATCACGCCGCCCCCCTCGATCGCGATGACGGGCACCGTGCGCCGGGGATCGAGCGCGGCGTGGCTCGCGGCGGCGCCCGCGTCGCGCTCGACGTCGCGGTCGTAGAAGGGGATCCCGCGGGCGCGCAGCCAGCTCCGGGCGTGCGCGCAGTGGGGGCACCAGCGGGTCGTGTAGAGCGTCACCCCGACGTGCGCGCGGGCCGACGCGGAGGCCGCCGGGACCGCCGGGGGGCCGCACCCGACCGCGAGCAGGAACAACAGCGTCGTCGCGCGCATCCCCGGACGATATCGTGGTATCGCTCCGAGGCCGGATGTCGATTCGTTGCGCGAGCTGCGACGAGGAAAACCGCGACAGCGCGCGGTTCTGCAAGCGTTGCGGGTCGCAGCTCGACGCGGAGGACTCCGATTCGCTCCTCGGCCGCATGGTCCACGAGCGCTACCGGATCCGGTCCGTCATCGGCGAAGGCGGGATGGGCCGGGTCTATCTCGCCGAGCAGCAGATGGGCACGGCGGCGCGCGAGGTCGCGATCAAGGTCCTGCACGCGAAGCTCGGCCGCGAGGAGCGCGTCCAGAAGCGCTTCTATCGGGAGTGCGAGGTGGTCATCCAGCTCACGCACCCCAACACGATCCAGTTCTACGACTTCGGCGAGATCGACGGCCGCCTGTTCATCGTCATGGAGTACGTCGACGGGCCCACGCTGACCGACGAGCTCGCGCAGGGCGCCCTCGAGATCGACAGGGTCGATCACCTCCTCGAGCAGATCGCCGGCTCGCTCCACGAGGCGCACGCCAAGGGCGTGGTCCACCGGGACCTCAAGCCCGACAACATCATGCTGACCACGCGCGGCGGCGAGCCCGACTTCGTCAAGGTCTGCGACTTCGGGATCGCGCAGCGGCGCGGCGAGGGGCCCGAGATCACGCTCGAGGGCACCATCATCGGCACCCCCCAGTACATGAGCCCCGAGCAGCTCACCGGGGCGGAGGTGGACGCCCGCAGCGACGTCTACAGCCTCGGCCTGATCCTCTTCGAGATGGTCGCCGGCTGCCGCCCCTTCTACGGCGACTCGCCGCTCCAGTGGGCGACCCTCCACACGACGGCGGAGCCCCCTCCCCTCGACTCGTTCCCCGCCTCGCGCGGGCTCGCGGCGCACCGCAAGGAGGCGATCCACGCGGCGCTCGCCAAGTCGCCCGACGCGCGCCCGCAGACCGTCCGCGACCTCGCGCAGCGGTTCCTCGGCCGCGAGGTCGGCCGCTCGCCGACGCCTCGGTCGGAGCGCCCCGTGGCCGTGAGCCCGGTGGCGCCGACCCTGCCGTCGATCGGCTCCGGCGAGCTGAAGCCGGCGGGGGTCCGCTCCGGCGCGCGCACCCTCGCGGTGCTCCTGTTCCTGATCGGCTTCGTGGGGCTCGGCGTCGCCGGCTACCTCCAGCGGCGCCGCATCACGGCGTGGCTCACGCCCCCGACGCCCCACCCCGCGGAGCCGACCGACTGGCTCCGCATCGTCCACTTCGAGCGGCGGATCGAGTCCCCCGCGTTCGCGCTCGGCCCGCCCGATCAGCAGTACGCCGTGGTCCCGCCGACGGGGACGCTCGTGCTCGAGCTGCGCGCGGGCACCCGGATCGCCTCCGACGGCGCCTCCGGCCCGGACATCGCGCTGATCGTCGACGAGGAGCGCTCGGGTCCCTACCGCGCCGACGTCGGCGTCGATCAGAACGACTACACCACCGTCGGCTCGGACCTCGTGGGGTCGCTCGAGCTCGACACCGACCAGTTCTCGATCACGCGCGTGCGCTACGTGCGCATCAAGAACCGCGGCGAGGGGAACGTGTACGTCGACGCGGTCGGCAGCTACGCGACGGTACTCGTGGACTGAGCGCCATCGGTTGGCGCCGATCAACTGACGCCGGGCTGAAACCGCGCGCATCCCGTCTATTGTGGCAAGCCGAGCCCTGGTATGTATCTCCACCTCCAGGAGGCTTCATGACGCGTGCTCAGCGCTGGGATCTCGCCCGGCTCATCGATCCCATCTCGCCGGCCGACTTCTTCGACGGGCACTTCGAGAGCAAGATGCTCCAGGTCTCCCGGGAGGACCGCTCCTACTACCAGTCGCTGCTGTCGATGGCGGACATCGACAGGGTCCTCACCACGCTGCACCTGTCGAGCCCGGCGGTGCACATGGCCAACGCGGCCAAGCCCAACCTGAGCTCCGACGACTACTGCTACCCGAGCGGGCTGATCGACCCGACGCGGCTCTACCAGGAGTACGAGCAGGGCGGGACCATCGTCCTCAACAACCTCGAGGGCAGCCTGCCGACGCTGATGAGCCTGTGCCGCTCGATGGAGGCGAAGTTCTCCAGCCGCTTCCAGTGCAACATCTACGTCACCCCGCCCAACGCGCAGGGCCTCAAGTCGCACTACGACACGCACTGCGTCTTCGTGCTGCAGATCGCGGGGCGCAAGCGCTGGAAGACCTACGGCACGCCGCTCGAGCGGCCCCTGCGCGGTCAGGACTTCCGCCCCGGGACGCACGAGGCCGGCGAGGTGACCTCCGAGTTCGACCTCGAGCCGGGCGACATGGTCTACGTGCCGCGCGGCCTGATGCACGACGCCATCAGCGACGACGAGGCGAGCTGCCACATCACGCTCGGCGTCCTCCCGAACAGCTGGACGGACCTGCTGCTCGAGGCGATCGCGCGGGTCAGCCTCCAGGATCCCGAGCTGCGGCGCTCGCTCCCCGTCGGCTTCGCGTCGCAGGGCTTCGAGCGCGAGAAGGCGCGCGCGTTCTTCAAGGAGCTGCTGCAGCGCGTCGCCGATCAGGCCGACTTCGACGCGGCCATCGACCACTTCGCGGAGGACCTCGTCAGCACCCGGCACGCGCTCGTCTACGGGCAGATGGGTCAGATCGCGCGCCTGTCCTCGCTGAAGATCGACGACGTCGCCGCGCCTCGGCCGAGCCTGCTCTTCCACCTCGTCAAGGACGAGGAGCGCGTGAAGGTGATGGCCTACGGGGGCTCGATCTCGCTGCCGATCCACGCGGCGGAGTCGCTCGAGTACGCCCTCACCACGGACGAGTACCGCATCGGCGACATCCCCGGCGACCTCGACGACCCGGGCAAGCTCGTCCTGATCAAGAAGCTCGTGCGCGAGGGCCTGGTCGAGGTCCTTTGATCGCGGGGTGGCGGCTCCAGCTCCTCGTGCTGCTCGGCGCGGGGGTCGTCTGGTCCGTCCACCCCACCCCGGACCTGCTCGGGCTCGTGGGCGCGTACGCGCTCGCGTGGCTCGGGCTGTCGCTGAGCCGCGCGTTCGCGCCGGGCCTCTGGAAGGTCGAGCTCACGCGCGCGCAGGCGGTGGCGCTCGGCCTCGCGCTCGCCGTGCCGCCGGCCGTGCGCGCCGCGGATCTCGGGAGCCGCTTCCTCGTCGAGGAGCGCCTCGACTCGATCGTCCACCAGACAGAGGCGCGGCGCTGGCTCGAGCGGACCCCGTCCATCTTCCCACCGCTCCTGGCCGCGGACCGCCCGCAGACCTTCTACGTGAACGCCCCGGGCGCGCGCGCCGTGAGCGCCCGAGTCGGCGGCGGCGAGGTCGAGGCGACGTCGCTCGGTCACGGCGTGTTCCGCCTCGAGGTCGAGCCGCGGGACCTCGAGCTGCCCGCGCGGAGCGGCGCGCTCGACGTCGAGCTGCTCATCGACGGCGCCGCCCACGCGCGCGAGCTCCGCTTCGAGCGGCGGCTCGCGCACCCGCGCTGGCTCCGACCGTCGCCCGATCGCGCGCGCGTGATCACGACCAGCGAGGAGACCGACGAGGTCGTCCTGGTGGACCGCGACGGCGCGTTCGAGCGCCACGACGTCGGCGACGGGCCCGTCGACGCGGCGTTCGTGGGCGACGGGTCGAGCTGGGTGGTCGCGCACCGCTACGAGGACGAGCTGCGCTTCGAGGGCGCGTCGCCAGGCCGGGTCGCGATCGGCCCGCTCGCCGAGCACCTCGCGGTCGACGGCGAGGACGTCGCGGTGACGCGCGCCGGGGCGCGGCCCGAGCTGGTCCTCGTCCGAGGCCGCGCGGTCCGGGCCCGCACGCCGCTCGCGTTCGCGCCCGAGTGGGTCGCCTTCGCGGGCGAGCACGTCGTCGTGAGCGGCCGCCGCCCCGCCGCGCTGTACCGCTTCGATCGCGACGGTCGAGCGCAGGGCGACCCGCTCCCGCTCGGTCGGCCGGCCGTCACCCTGACCGCGGCGGGCGACGCGGTGATCGTCGCCGTCACCGATCTGTCGACCGACGGCGAGCCCCACCTCGGCAACCACTTCGTGCGCGACCAGCTCGTCACCGTCGACGCGCCGAGCTGGCGGATCGTCGCGACCGAGCTCACCGCGGATCGCACGCCGCGGCAGCGCGCGCCGGGCGACATCGATCGCGGCGTGTCGCCGATGGGCGTCGACGTCGCCCCGGACGGAGCCCGCTGGGTCGCGTTCGCGGGGACCGACGACGTGGCCCGCGTGGGCGCGGGGACCGACAGGCGCCGCTTCGAGCTCGACGAGCACCCGCTCGCGGCGCCGATCAGCGCGGTGGAGCTCGCGGGGGGCCGCTTCGCCGTCAGCTCCGCTTGCTATGGGACGGTGGGGATCTTCTCGGCCTCCGGCGACCGCCGCGCGCTGGTCCGGCTCGCGCCCGGGGACCAGGAGCTGCTTCGCGACGACCAGCCCGCCCTGCAGCGCCGCATCGGCGAGCGCGGGTTCTACGAGGCCACGCGCTCCGGGGTGGCGTGCCAGTCCTGCCACCTGCACGAGGGCTCGGACGGCGCGCTCCACAACATCGGCGACAAGACCCACGTCGCCACGCTCGACACCCGCGGGATCTACGGGACGCCGCCGTACCTGCGCGACGGCGGCTACCCGTTCCTCGGCAGCCTCGACGAGCTCGCGCAGACGCTCTACCGGGGCTACCTGCGGCACCAGGGCGGCCGCCGGATCGGCCTCGATCGGTACCTCGGCTCCCTGCCCCGCGCGACGCCCCCGCGGCAGCTCGAGGGGCGCGACCTCGCGCGGGAGCGCCGCGGCCTCGACGCGTTCTTCCGCGCGCGCTGCCCCGTCTGCCACGCGCCGCCCGCGTTCACCAACCTCGGGCAGCACCCCGTGGCGACCCTGTTCCCGCGACGCACCGAGGCGCACGCCTCCGACGAGCTCGACACCCCGAGCCTCCTCGGGCTCGGCGAGAGCGCGCCGTACCTCGTCGACGGGCGGGCCGCGACGCTCGAGGCGGTGTTCGCCGACGAGGATCCCTCGCGCCGCCACGGCCACCACGGGGTGCTCTCCGAGACCGAGCTCGCCGACCTGATCCACTTCCTGGGGGGCCTGTGAGGGCGGCGATCTCGGCGCGCCTCCACGGGGTCACCTACGCGCTCGCGGGGCTCGCGGCGGGGCTCGTGATCGCGCTCGGCGCGGGCCAGGAGTGGAGCATCGAGCGCGACCTCTACTGGATCCGCGGCAGCGCCTGGTGCGCGCTCCTGGCGCTCGGGGGAGCGCTGTGCGTGACGCCCCTCGGCAACCTGCTGATGCGCGCGGGCCGCGCCGACGCGCGCGACCTGACCCGGGTCCGCCGCGCGCTCGGGATCGCCGCCGCCGCGCTCGCCACGCTGCACGCGGGGCTCGCGCTCACGACGTGGCTCGCGGACGCGTGGCGGGTCTCGCTGTCGCTGACGTGGATCCGGAGCGGCGTCATCGCGTGGGCGGTGCTGGCGCTCCTCTGGCTCACGAGCTACCCGACCCTCGTCGCGCGCCTCCGCGTGAAGCTCTGGAAGCCGCTGCATCGCCTGGCCTACGTCGCGTTCGCGCTCGTGATCCACCACGCGATGCTGTCGCCGCTCGCCCCGCGCAGCTGGGTGCTCACCACCGCGGTGGTGGTCGTGATGGTCGGCGGGCTGCGCCTCGTCCGCGGCCGGCCTCGCCCCCGGCCGTGACCCCGTGGTCGACGTCTCGGCGGCCGCGGGCTATGAGCGGAGCCGGGCGTCATGGAACTCGGCATCAGCGTCGTCGTCCCCTTCCTCGACGAGGCGGGGACCCTCGAGCAGCTCTACGAGCGGGTCGCTCGGGTGCTCGACGAGCGCGGCGAGCCCTGGGAGATCCTCTTCGTCGACGACGGGTCCCGCGACGGCGGCACCGCGATCGTGAAGCGCCTCGCGGCGGCGGATCCCGCGGTCGGACTGGTCGAGCTGCGGCGCAACTTCGGCAAGTCGGCCGCGCTCGACGCGGGCTTCCGCCGCGCGCGAGGCCGCGTCGTCATCACGATGGACGCGGACCTCCAGGACGACCCGGACGAGATCCCGAAGCTCCTCGAGGCGCTCGAGGAGCGCTCGCTCGACGTGGTGAGCGGCCGGAAGTGGCCGCGCCTCGATCCGGTCACGAAGACCCTGCCCTCGAAGCTCTTCAACTTCGTCGTGCGCGCGCTGACCGGCCTGCCGCTCGCGGACTTCAACTGCGGCTTCAAGGCGTACCGCCGCGAGGCGATCGACGACCTCGCCCTCTACGGCGAGCTGCACCGCTACATCCCCGTCCTCGTCGACGCGAAGGGGTTCGCCGTCGGCGAGGTGGACGTGAAGCATCACCCGCGTCGCCACGGCCGCTCGAAGTTCGGCGGCGAGCGCTTCGCGCGCGGCTTCTTCGATCTGCTGACGGTGATCCTGCTGACCCAGTACGGGCGCCGGCCGCTTCACTTGTTCGGGTGGGCCGGCACGATCCTCTTCGGGATCGGGTTCGTGATCCTGTCCTACCTGACGGTGCTCTGGTTCGCGGGGACCGGGATCGGGCAGCGGCCGCTCCTCTTCCTCGGCCTGCTCCTCATCATGGTCGGCGTGCAGCTGTTCTCGACCGGCCTGCTGGGCGAGATGATCAACAGCACCCGCGCCCGCGAGCCGAGCTTCTCGATCCGCCACGAGATCGCCGCCGACGGAAGGGACCCGGCCGTGAGCCCCCTCCCGCGCACGGACGACCGCGCGGACGACGAGCCCCCCGCGGCGACGAGCGACGCGGAGGAAGCCCCGGCCCCGCTCCGCGGCCCCGAGGTCGCCGAGGCCTGACGTGCGCGCCGCCGCGGCGTTCGCGCGACGCTACCTCCTCGACGCGCTCGGCGCGCTCGGCGCCGTGGTCTACGCGCTGCCCTCGCTCGACTACCCGTTCGGGATGGACCAGCCGCTGCACTGGTACATCGGCCGGCGCTGGCTCGAGGGCGAGCTCCCCTACGTCTCGGGGATCAGCACCAAGCCGCCCGGCGTCTTCGCCATCCACGCGCTGAGCGTGCTCGTGATGGGCGACCACCAGTACGCGGTCCGGGTCGTCGACCTGGTCTTCGTGCTCCTCGCGGGCCTCGTGATCGGGACCTTCCGCGCGCGCCGCGCAGGGGTGTCCGGCGCCGAGGACGCGGTGCCGCGCCGACCCGGCGAGATCGGCGCCGCGTGCCTCACCGTCTCCGCGCTCGCCTACACATTCTTCGACTGGAACGCGCTCGGTCACCCCGACCTGTGGCAGGGCGTCGCGATGCTCGGCGTCGGGTGGGTGGTCGTCCGCGCCCCCGGCGGCGTGCTGACGCCGCGACGGGCCTTCGTGGCCGGCGCCGTGGCCTGCCTCGCGGTCACCCTCAAGCACGTCGCGTTCGTCCCCGGGCTCGCGTTCGGCGGGGTCGTCGTCGGCCTCGCGCTCCGACGACGTCGGCCGCGAGAGGCGCTCGTGGCCGGCGCCGCGTTCACCGGCGGCGTCGCCGCGGTCCTCGCCCTCGTGCTCCTGCCCTTCGTGTTCGGCGGCGCGCTCGACGCGTTCTGGGAGGTGATGGTCGAGCTGATCCTCAGCTACGCGGACGCCGGCGCGCGCGCCGGATCCACCCCCGACGCGTGGCTGACCTACGCGCACGGGCTGCTCCCGACCCTCGTCGGGTTCGGCGTGGCGCTCGGCGGGCTGGCCATCGCGCGGGCGCGATCCGAGCCGACGGAGCCCGCGGCGGGCCTCGCCGTCGTCCTCACGATGACGTGCGCCATCACGAGCGTGGTGATGCAAGGCCGCGCCTCGCTGAGCTCGTTCGAGTACCACTGGCTCGCGCTGATCCCGGCGCTCGGGCTCGGGATCGCGTACGGGCTGCGGCAGCTCGCGCCGCGCCTCGTCGCGATCCAGCTCGCCGTGGTCCTCGCGCTCGGTGCCGCCGCGTTCACCGCGGAGCCGCCCTGGCTCACTGCCTCCATCCACTCGTACCGCGGCGAGTGGGCGGCCTACCTGGACGTCGAGCGCGGCGAGCTCTCCGAGGCGGAGCGCCGCGCCTACTACTTCGGGCATCAGCCCCTCGTCGACAGCTACCCGCGGCAGGCGCGGGTGGCCCGCCAGCTCCGGTCATGGGCCCGGCCCGGCGACACCATGTGCGTCGACGGCTACTTCGGCGCGCTCCACATCCTCACGTCGATGCGCTGCCCGCATCGGTTCGTGGTGCCGCCCTTCGCGATGGAGGGCGCGCTGCCGCGCTGGACCGACGAGTACGAGCGCGCGATGCGCGACCACCCCCCGACCTTCTTCGTGACGACCCGGCGGCGCACCGAGACCATCGCCGCGCGGGAGTCTCAGGGCTTCGTTCGCCGCGCGCTCCACGACGGTCCCCGGCCCGCGTTCGTCGTGCTCGAGCGCCGCTGAGGCTCAAGGCCTGTCGATAAATCGCCTCCGGCGATTTCTCTCCGGCGAGGGGCAAGCCCCTCGCGCTCCCCACTGAGATCCTCCGACGCTTCGCGTCGTCGGACTCACTCGATGTAGCCGAGCGCGCGCAGCCCCGCCTCTTGATCGGGCGTGAGCGGGCGCGCCTCGTGACCGGGGATGTCCTGCTTGTAGGTCGCGAGCGCCTCGGTCAGCCGCGCGACGACGTCGGGGTGATCGGCGGCGACGTCCTGGGTCTCGCGCGGGTCGGCGGTCAGATCGAACAGCGTGCGGTCGTAACCGCCCTCGAGGCGCGGTCGCTCGACGAGCTTGAAGCGGCCATCGGACATCGAGTGCTCGCGACGCGCGGAGATCCAGCGCGCGCGCGCCGCGACCAGGACCGCGTACTCGTCGGGGTGCGCCTCGGCCACGTCCAACTGATGATCGGGGTCGGCCTGCGCGTCGTGGAGCGTCGCGGGCGTGCGCGCGTCCTCCCAGCAGAGCGCGAAGCGCTCGCCGTTGAGGCAGTAGCCGAAGCCCGAGCGGCCCGAGATGAGGCTGCCGGTGAAGAGCGGCGTGAGCGCGTCCGAGCTCTCGGCCCCGACCAGGCCCTCGCCCTCGTCGCCGCCTCGCACGACCTCCGCGAGGCTCGCGCCATCGGCCTCGGGCCGGCTGTCCGCGGGCACGCCGAGCAGGGCGTAGAGCGTCGGCGCCACGTCGACCAGGCTCACCGCGCGCGCGACCACCACGCCCGCGGGGATGCCCGGGCCCGCGATCGACAACGGGATGTTCAGGTTCGAGCCGTGGACGTTCGGCCCGTGCTCGTACCAGAGGTCTCGCTCGCCCATGCCCTCGCCGTGGTCGGAGCCGAAGACGACGAAAGCCACCTTGCGTCGACCGAGCGCGTCGAGCCCCTCGAGGAGGCGCGCGATCTGCCGGTCCGCCCACCCGACCTCGGCGTCGTACGCGCGCGAGCACTCGGGCCACGCGCGCTCGGAGATGCCGCCGCGGTTGTTGAGGGTGTGCGACCACTCGGCGTCGACCTGGACCGCGTGGCAGCCGGGCGTCGACGGAGGCTCGGCCGCGGCCGGCGCCTCGTAGGGGGCGTGCGGGTCGAAGTAGTGCGCCCACAGCAAGAGCGGCTGGTCGGCGGGGACCTCGCGCGTGAGCTCGAGCGCGATGTCGGTCACCTCGCTCGCGTCGATGCCGCGCCGCACCTCGAAGCGCCCGAAGCCGCGGTCGAGGTGCGTGTCCGGCCCCGCCGCCGGGTTGGCGCTCACCGCGCGCGTCTCGTAGCCCTGCGCGGTGAGCACCTCGGAGATCAGCGTCCCCTCCATGAGGGGGTAGTGCACCTCCATCGCGCCGTTGTGATGCGGCCACAGCCCGGTCCACAGCGACGCCAGCCCGGGCGTCGTGCGCGGCTGCGGGGTGATCGCGTGGGAGAACCGAACCCCCCGCGCGGCGAGCCCGTCGATCGCCGGCGTGTGGGCCGCCTCGTAGCCCCACGCCCCCACGCGATCCGCGCGGAGCGTGTCCACGGTGATCACGATCACGTCCGGCCGACGCGGCTCGACAGCCTTGGACGCGTGGCTCGCGGGGGAGCCACAGCCGGCCACGAGCGCCAGCGCGAGGAGGGTGCGCACGGCCGCATCCTACCCAACGAGCGAGGATGCGCCCGCCGGTTCAGGCGGCCATCGACCAGAGGTCGCAGGCCTGCGCCATCTCGCGGATGCTCGAGTGCCGATCCGGCGGCCGGTTGGAGAGCGCGCACATCACGCCCTCGGCGAGCGCGGGCGGCACCGCGGGGCGGACGCGATCGACGGCCTCGACGGGCTCGAGCATCGCGCAAAGCACCGAGCGCACGTCCCCGGCGCGGATCCGATGCGGGGGGCAGCCGGTGAGCATCTCGTAGATGGTCGCGCCAGCGCCGTAGATGTCCGAGTAGACCGACGGCTCGTCGCCGAGCAGTGCCTCGGGGGCCATGTAGCCGAGCGTGCCGACCACGACGTCGGGCTGGGTGACGCGGCTCTGCGGGTTGCCGAGGTCGCGGCCGATGCCGAAGTCGATGAGCTTCATGCCGCCCTCCTCGCCGTCGAGCAGGACGATGTTGGCGGGGTTCACGTCGCGGTGGACGATCCCGACCTCATGCGCGCAGTCGAGCGCCTCGAGCAGCTGCCCCGCGATGGACAGCGCCTCGTCGATGGGCATCCAGAACAGGCCGGTCATCCGATCCGCGAGCGTCCGACCGCGGAGCCGCTCCATCACGAGGTAGGCGCGACCGTCCGGCAGCTCCCCGGCGTCTCGAACCGTTACGATACTCCGGTGACGGAGGCTGCGCGTGAGCCGCGCCTCCCGGAGCAGCCGCTGCCGCTCGATCACCCGGTGCTCGGGCTCGGGGTCGAGCAGCTTCACGGCGACGTCCGCGCCCTGCTCGTCGCGGGCCGCGTACACCACGGAGGAGCCGCCTCGACCGAGGACGTAGCGGAGCTCGTAGCGCCCCCCGAGGACGGTCCCGGGGCGCAGCGTCTCTCTCCCATCCGGAGCGCGGTGGGTCATGGTGGAGGGAGTACGCAACATCCGGGCCGCCTATTTCCCGGTCCCCCCAGATGCCCCGCCAGACCCACCGTGCACACTCGGGCACACTGGCGTGCCGGCGCTGCACGGGCGTAGTCTCCGGACCATGAGACTCGGCATCTTGGCTTGCGTCGTCGCGCTGATCGCGGCGGGCTGCGACTCGGGCACGCCCTCGTCGGATGATGGCGGTGCGAGCGGAATGGACGCGGGCGTCGGCGCGACCGACGGAGGCGGCGCGGGGACCGACGGCGGGGCCGTCGACGCGGGCTCGATCGACGCGGGCGAGGGCTCCGACGGGGGCGCCGTCGATGGCGGCGCCGGGAGCGACGCGGGCTCGACGCCAATCGACGGCGGCGGGCTCTGTACGCCCGAGACGCCCTGCACGGGTGGCGCGATCTGCGTGGGCGGGCCGCTCTGCGCGGACGGCTGGAGCTGCATCGAGTCCGACCGCCCCTGCACCGACGACCTCGTCGAGTACTGCGGCTGCGACGGCGCGACGTTCTCGGACAGCAGCACCTGCCCCACCCGCCCCTTCGCCCACATGGGCCCGTGCCCCGGAGCGGCCGGCTTCGACTGTGACAGGAGCCGCGTGACCTGCCGCGCCGTCGAGCCCACCTGCGGCCCCGGCCTCGTCGCCGAGGTCGAGGGCTCGTGCTGGACCTTCCGCTGCGTCCCCCTGACCGACTGCGGCTGCACCGACGGCGCCCAATGCCCCGGGGACGCCACATGCGACGCGAGCGCCATGCGCTGCGCGCCTTAGACGGAGCTTCGAGATGAGCGAATTCGAGATCGAGCAGCTCCACGCCGACGACGCGCGGTGCGAGCTGAGGGCCCGCGTCCCCGAGGACCTGCGCTACTTCGAGGGTCACTTCGAGGGCGATCCCATCGTCCCCGGGATCGCACAGCTCCTCGCGCTGGTGTGGGCGCCCGCCCGACACGCCTGGCCGGACCTCCCGGCGCCTCGCGCGCTGACCCGGCTCAAGTTCCTCGCGGCGCTCCGGCCGGGCCACGAGCTCACCGTGCGGCTGACGCGAACCGCGGACGCCGTGTCCTTCGAGATCGAGCGGGGGGACACGCCGTGCACCCGCGGGAAGCTCGTCCTCGGCTGACATGCGCCTCCGCATCGAGAACGCAACGATCGTGGACGGCACCGGCGCGCCCGGGTACCGGGGCGCGATCACGATCGAGGACGAGCACCTCGCGGAGGTCGGCGAGGCCAGCCTCGCCCCCGACGAGGTGCTCGACGCGCGCGGGCAGGTCGTCGCGCCGGGGTTCATCGACGTCCACTCGCACTCGGACTTCACCCTGCCGGGTCAGCCCGAGGCGGAGGCGAAGATCGCGCAGGGCGTCACCACCGAGGTCGTGTGCAACTGCGGCCTCGGGCTCCTCCCGGCGAACGCGCGGGTCGAGAAGTTCTACGAGCTCATCCAGCCGATCGTCTTCGGCGAGCCGGGCGGGGGGTGCTACGCGGACCTGAACACGTATCGCGCGGCGCTCGAGGGGCGCGGCGTCTCCGTCAACGTCGCGTGCTTGGTACCCCACGGGAACGTGCGCGCCGCGGTGATGGGCATGGAGGAGCGCGACGCCACCGACGCCGAGATCGGCGACATGCAGGAGCTCGTCTCCGAGGTGATGTCGCAGGGCGCGTTCGGGCTGTCGACGGGGCTCGTCTATCCCCCGGGCGCGTTCGCCACGCAGGAGGAGGTCACCCGCGTGGTGCGCGCGGTGAAGCCGTTCGGCGGCTTCTACGCGACGCACATGCGAGACGAGGGCACCCGGGTCGTCCAGAGCATCGAGGAGGCCATCGGGATCGGCCGCGCGGCGGGGGTCGGCGTCCAGATCTCGCACCACAAGGCGGCGGGCCGCCTCAACTGGGGCAAGACCAAGCGGACGCTGGCGATCCTCGACGAGGCGCGGGCCGAGGGCATCGACGTCCACAGCGACGTCTATCCCTACACCGCCGGGTCCACCGTGCTCAGCGCGATGGTCGTCCCGCTGTGGGCGTTCGAAGGGAGCCAGGCGCAGCTCATGGAGCGCCTGCAAGACCCGGCCACCCGCGTCCGCATCATCCGGGAGAGCAAGGAGCGCCTGCTGCAGCTCGTCCCCCTCCCCGGCCTGCTCCAGCGCATCATCCCCAAGCGCGTGTTCCTGCCCATCGTCCTGCGGGCGATGAGCAAGCTCGTGGTGATCAGCTCCACGCGCCGGCAGCACCACTACGAGGGCAAGACCCTCCACGAGATGGCCAGGATGCGCGGACAGGATCTGTTCGAGGCCATCCTCGATCTGCTCGTCGAGGAGGAGACCGCGGTCGCCGCGATCGCGCACGTGATGGGCGAAGAAGACGTCCAGCGCGTGATGAGGCACCCACAGACGATGATCGGCACCGACGGGTTCCCGCAGCGCGAGGGCAAGCCGCACCCGCGCACCTACGGCACCTACCCTCGCGTGCTCGAGCGCTACGTCCGCGAGCTCGGCGTGCTCACGCTCGAGCAGGCGGTCCACAAGTCCACGGGGATGGTGGCGGCCAAGCTCGGCCTGAGCGATCGCGGCGTGCTCCGCAAAGGGGCCCGCGCCGACCTCGTGCTCTTCGAGCCCGGCGAGGTCCACGACCGCGCCACCTTCGAGGACCCGCGCAACGCCCCCGAGGGGGTGAGCCACGTCTTCGTCAACGGCGCCTGGACGCTGAAGGACGGAGCCCACACGGGCGCCCGCGCCGGGCGCGTGCTGAGCAAGCCGGCGGCCGCGTGATGACCCGGGTGCTGCTCGCCAAGGACGTCGACCGCGACGCCATCGACGCCGCGGCGCGCGCGCACGGCTGGCCGCTGTTGAACGTGTTTCGCCGGACCGAGGCGCGCCCGCGCCAGATCGTGTTCGGCTCCGCGGAGTGGATCCTCACGTTCATCGAGGACCACCGCATCGACGCCCGCTACGCCGTCATCGAGGGTCACGACGAGGACACGCTGGCCGAGGCGATCCGAGCCTCGCTCACCACGCTCGACCTCGACGACGTGCTCGCGATGCTCGCGACCGAGCGCGTGCGCGCCCTGTGCTGGCTCGGGGTCATCGGCCCCGCGACGCCGACCGAGCCCGTGGCGAGCCTGCTCGCGGCGGCCGCCGCCTCCGAGGATCGAGCCGAGCGCGACGCGGCGTCGTTCGCCTACCAGGCGCTCGGGTGGCCGACGTGAGCCTCCACTTCGAGCGGCCGCGGCTCGCCGTCCACGTGCAAGCTCGCGTGCACGTCGCAGACGGCGCGACGCACGTGGTGCTCTACGACCCGCGCACCGACACGACCGCGCAGATCGGGCTCGACGACTGGCACCTGGTCCAGCAAGCGGACGGCACGCGCGACCTCGACGCGCTGTGCCTCGCGGCCGCGCGGCTCGGGATCGACCCCAGCGAGGCCGGCGTCCGCGGCCTCTTCGGCGAGCTCGAGGAGGCGGGGATGCTGTGCGACGGCCTCGCGCTCAAGCTGCGCACGCCCCCCGTCCCGCCGACCGCGCAGCCGCCGGACGATACGCCGCTCGAGATCCTCGAGGACTTCTCGCTCACCTGCGACGGCCGCGGCGCGTGCTGCCGCTTCTACGGCAGCGTGGGGTTCACCCCGGTGGAGGCGCTCCGCGGGAGGCTCCAGGCCGCCGCCGTCTCGCTGCCGGTGGACGACGCCGACCTCTTCGTCCCGATGTCGGGGGGTCAGATCGATCACCCCGACGAGCCGCTCGCGGTCGCCCTCGTCGACGGCCGCTGCGCGTTCCTCACCGACACCGAGCGTTGCGGCATCCACGAGCGCGCGGGGGCGCTCGCGAAGCCGGCCGTGTGTCGCATCTACCCGGCCGCGTTCGTGCACGACGGCACCGCGATGCGCGTCTCGCTCGTCCCCGAGTGCGCCTGCATCTTCTCCAGCCTCGGCGTCCCCGGCGGGGCGCTCCTCACCCCGGCGGGGGCCACGAAGCTCGGCGACATCGAGCCGCAGGTCGGCTTCCGCGAGGTCCCCGATCCCGTGCCGCTGACGGCTCGCGCGACGGCCTCTCGCGCCGAGCTGCGCCGCTGGTCCCTGGACGTGCACGCGCTCGCGCGCCGCGCCGACCGCGACGCCGCGGGGTGGGCCCTCGCGCTCGCCGACGCGATCGAGGCGACCGGCGAGCTCGGCGCCGTGGACATCGCCCCGGCCCCCCTCGACGCCGCCCGGCCATGGGTCGAGGCGTTCCGCGTCGCCGTCACCGCGGCGGCGGCGACCCAGGACGCCCACCGCGGTGTCACCGATCTGAGCCGACGCGCCGCGCGCTGGGCCGCCGACGCGCTCGCCACGCGCGATCCCCTGACCGAGCCCGCCAACCCCGCCGACGAGGGCTTCTACCTCGCCGCGCTCGCGTTCGGTCACCGGCTCGCGATCGAGGGGCGCCCCATCGCGCGCGGTCTGCGAGGCCGCGCCGCGCGGATCCTCGTCGCCCGCGCCATGGCCGCGTACCCGCCCCCCATCGACCCCGCCGCCGCGCACCCGCTCGCGCTCGTCGAGGCCGCGACCCGCAACCTCGGGATCAGCGGGTTCGGCGATGACGTGGACTGATCCCCAGGGCTACATCCGGCGAGTTGACGGGCGATGGGGCGCTGTCAGAGTCGCTCTCTCAGATGGCCAAGGCACCGAAGTCTCGCGCGAAGCCCGACGCGCTCACCCTCTGGAGCCACCCCGGCGAGCTCGCCTCGGCGATGCGCGGCTGCAAGATGACGCCGAAGGCGTTCGCCGCCGCGAGCGCCGACACGCTGTTGCAGCGCGAGGGGGTGACGGTGGAGCTCGTCGACGGAGTGCGCGTGTACTCGGAGCGGGGGATCGAGATCGGGACGCTCGCGCTCGACGGCGACACGCTCGTGCTCCGCTTCGCCGCCCCCGACGAGCGCCCCGACTGGGAGCAGGTCGAGCACTGCTACGAGGCGGTCGCGGATCGACCCGGCTGGCTGGAGTTCCGGCGCCCCGCCACTCGTGACCCTCGCCCGAGCCTCGAGGCGCGCGTGGGCGCGCTCGTCGGGCGCGCGGCGTTCGAGCGCGCGCAGCGAGCGCAGAAGAGCTAGCGCCGACGCTACTCCTCGGGACGCAGCTCGGCGCGCACGAGGGCGCGACCTCCGGGCGGGACGACCACCGTCTCCTGATGCGAGAGGCCGAGCTCGGGGTTGTGCAAGCGGACCACGTGGCGGCCGGAGGGGACCTCGAGGCCGCGGCGCGGGGAGCTGTGGGGCTGCAGGACGCCGTCGATGTAGATCCGCGCCCACGGGTTGCTCCAGACGTCGAGGAACCCGGGCTCGCCGGTGGCGGCGGGCGTCGCCTCGGGCCGCGTCCCCGACGCGCGACCTCGACGACGCACGTTGGGCGGCGCCGTGGCGGCGGGCTCGCCGTCCGGATCCGCTTCGACCGGCGTCCCCTCGGTGGGGACCGACGGGTCGGACGCGGGTGGCTCGGGCGGGGCGACCTCGACGACGGGATCCCCGGGCGGATCGACGCCCGGCTCGATGGCCGCGGGCGGCTCGTTCACCGCGACGGGCGGGTCGTCGACCTCGACCGGCGGCGCGTCGTCGAGCGACGCGATCGGCTCCGGAGGATCGTCCTCGGCGCTGACCACCGCGAAGACGATCCCGACGACCCCGACGAGGAGCAGCACGAGCGCGACCGGCATCACCCCGCTTGCCCGGGTCTTCTGCCAGACGGTCTGACTCGCCGCGACGCGCTCCTCCGAGCCAGGCGCGAGCATGGTGAGCCCGTCGGGCGACACGGTCGCCACGAGCGTCTGGATCTTGCTCGGGTGGGACGGCTGCGTCGGCGCGTGGGCGTCCGCCTTGCCATCCCCGATCAGCGGCCGCAGCTCGCTCGGGTCCAGGACGATGTGGCACGCGTAGCTGACCTTGACGATCTCCTTGGCCAGCTCGCCCGCGGTGGCGAAGCGCGCCTCCCGGTTGGGCGCGAGCAGGCGCGCCACGAGCGCGTCCACCTCGGGCGGGATCTCCGTCGCGTACCTCGACGGAGGCTGGTAGCCCATGCTCTCCAGCGTCGCCTCGGGCGCCGGATCGACCATGCCCTTCCAGGGTCGCTGCCCGGTGAGCATCTCGTAGATGAGCAGGCCGACCGCGAACAGGTCGCAGCGGGCGTCGAGGGGATCGCCCCGCAGCTGCTCGGGGGCCATGTACATCGGCTTGCCGGCGACCAGGCTGGTGCGCCCCTGCTGCGCGGCGAACGCGGCGATGCCGAAGTCGACGAGCTTCACCACGCCCTGTCGGGAGATGAGGACGTTGGCAGGGCTCACGTCGCGGTGGATGATCCCCTCGTGCGCTCCGTCTTCGCTCTGCAGGAGGTGGGCGCTGTCGAGCGCGCGCGTGACGTCGAGCGCGATCTGCAGCGTCTGCGCGAGCGTGGGTCTCTTCCCATTCGCGCTGAGGCCGGCGAGGATGTCGTCGAGCGACTGACCGTCGACGAACTCCATGACGATGAAGAGCTCGTCCCCATGCCGCCCGAAGTCGAAGACCTGAACGATGTTCGCGTGCTGAAGCCGCGCCGCGATCCGCGCCTCTCGGATGAAGCGCTGCGCCATCGTCTCTTGCTGAGCCCACTCGGCGCGGATGCGCTTGATCGCGACGATCTTCTCGAAGCCGTGCGGCCCGAGGGCGCGCGCCTTGACGACCTCGCCCATCCCGCCCTCGCCGAGCGGCGCCAAGACTTCGAAGCGATCGAATCGAGACGACGAGCTCAAGGTCCCCGGCGCAAACGTAACACAGCGGCCCTCGCCTTCCTCCTCCTGGCGGGCGGCTGCACGAGCACCTCGGCGAGCCTCGGGCGGGCCACCACGGTGCTCCTCGTGACGAGCGGGGAGGCGGCCGAGGACTCGAACGCGCAGCGCACGCTCCGCGCCCGGGTGGAGGAGCGCGAGGACCTCGAGCCGGCCAGCGTGACCCGCCTCGCGACGCTCGCCGCGGAGCAGCGCGAGGCGTCGACGGAGGAGGCCGAGGTCGAGGCGAGCCGCCGGCTCGCGGACGCCGAGGAGGCCTTCTCGCGCTTCGACTACACGGGGGCGACGACCCAGCTCAACGAGGCGCTCGAGCTCCTGCGGCCCCTCGCGCGGAGCGCCAGCGGGCGCGCCCGGCTCGCGAGCACGCACCTCACGCTCGGCAACGTGCTGCTCGTCCACGGCGAGCGCGAGGCCGCGCTCGAGGAGCTGCGCACCTGCGTCCACCTCGACCCGACGTGCGCCCCCGATCCCGCCCGGCACCCGCCCGAGCTCGTGGAGCTGTTCCGGGAGATGGCCGCCGCCGAGTCGGGCGCGGCGACGTTGGCGGTCTCGAGCGATCCGAGCGGCGCGACGGTCACCGTCAACGGCCAGCGCGAGGGCCAGACCCCCATCACGTGGGACGGGCTCGCGCCCGGCCGCCACTACGTGACCCTCGAGCGCGACGGCTTCTTGCCCGAGGTCCAGGTGGTGAGCATCGCCGCGGGCGAGCCGACCGAGCGCACGTTCGCGCTCACCGGCGGGCCGCCGCCGATGCGAGCCGCGGCGGCGCTCCGCGCCCTGAGAGCGGCCGGCGCCGACGCCGAGCCGCGGTGGCGCGCCGAGGCGGCCACCCTGACCGAAGCCGACGTCGTCGTCGTGCTCGGCCTTTCGTCCGGGCAGCTCGCGCTGCAGGCCTTCGACGGGCGCGGCGCTCCGCTCGGCGACGGGCTCGAGCGCGAGGGCGACGACGGCGACGCGGCGCGGGAGTTCCTCGACGGAGTGCTGCCGCCGCCGACCGTGCCCTTCTACGGCCAGTGGTGGTTCTGGACGCCCGTCGCGCTCGCGGTCGCCCTCGTCCTCGCAGCGGCGACCTTCCTCGTCGTCAACGTCCCGGACGTCCGCATCCATGGAGGCCTGGTTGTCCCGGAGTAGCGCCGCGTGGCTCGCGTGCGCCCTCCTCGCCGGCTGCGTCGGCGGCCGCCGCGTCGACCTCGAGTGGCACACCCCGGCCATGTGCCCGGGCCCCATGACCGACTGCCCGCTCGGCGCGGTCCGATCGCTCCAGACCGTGCTCGAGCGCGTCGACGGGACGATCGAGTACTCGGGCTGCCAGGAGCCCCCAGCCGACCTCTGCCGGCTCGACCAACTGCAAGACTTCTTGTTCGTCGCGCGCGCCTCCCCCTCGCAGGGCGTCGAGATCTTCGTCACCGGCTGGACCGAGCCGGGCTGCGTCGACGCGCCGCCGGATCGCCCGCAGGGAGTGCTCGCGTTCAGCTGCGAGACCTTCGGCGTCGGCGTGATCGACCTCGAGGCGGTCGAGCGCGTGCCGCTGTGGTGCGACTGTCCGTACGTCTTGCCGCCCTGAGGAGGGTGCGCGTGCCCGTGCCCGTGCTCGTGCCCGTGCCCGTGCCCGTGCCCGTGCTCGTGCTCGTGCTCGTGCTCGGGCGCGCTTCGGTGGAGCCACGTGGAGCCACGTGAGTCATGGGGACGGTTCGAACTTCTCGAACTTTCGGGGGGCAAGTAGTGACGGGGTTGGACTCCGCGAGCTGTCGTTCTCTCGCGCGCTTCGCGCGCGAGGCGGGGGCTTCGCCCCCGGGTTTGTGGGGCGGTCAGGACGCTGGCCACGTGCGGGCCCGTGGGAGTTCTGTCCCCCAGGGGGACCCCGGTCCCCCTCGCCGGCACCTACGGTGCCGTCTCACCCCCTCGGCCTCCGTCTCCGGCGCTTCGCGCCTACGACGGAGGGGCGGCGCTTCGCGCCGTCGGCGCGCGGAGCGCGCCGGTCGGCCGGACCGCGCTTCGCGCGGCCACGGCCTCCATGCGACTCGAACGGTGGGGGTGTGGGTGCGGCCGGGGCCCCGCGGTGGTCCGAGTCCGAGTCCGAGTCCGAGTCCGAGTCCGAGTCCGAGTCCGAGTCCGAGTCCGAGTCCGAGTCCGAGTCCGAGTCCGAGTCCGAGTCCGAGTCCGAGTCCGAGTCCGAGTCCGAGTCCGAGTCCGAGTCCGAGTCCGAGTCCGAGTCCGAGTCCGAGTCCGAGTCCGAGTCCGAGTCCGAGTCCGAGTCCGAGTCCGAGTCCGAGTCCGAGTCCGAGTCCGAGTCCGAGTCCGAGTCCGTGTCCGAGTGCTGCGCTTCGATGGGCCTCTGTGAGCCGTCAACGAAGGGTTCTCTTCTACAGGGGCCCGTCGTCCGGCATCGCCCACCCTGCCACCGTGCTCGCGCGCGTCAACGGTCGCTTCGCGACCCGGCGCTGCGCGCCGGGCTTCGCCGTTGACCCGCGCTGCGCGCGGCGGCCGGGGGGGGCGGGATGCCGGACGACGGGCGCGCGTGGGCGCGGTCGGGTAGCCGGCAACCTGGAGAGAACGATGTCTCGTTTGCGTGTTTACTCGGATTCGCTGGAGCTGGTGCGGCTGTGCCGTCCGCTGTGGGAGCTCATCGCTCGGTCGCACCCGGAGCTGGGCAAGCAGCTGCGGCGCTCCGTGGTGTCGGTGCCGTTGAACATCTCGGAGGGCGAGGGTCGCTACGACGGCAACGGTCGGGAGCGGCTGAAGACCGCGATGTACGAAGCGAAGGAGTCGCGGTCGAACCTCGAGACCGCGTGCGCCGCGGGGTTCGTGTCCAAGGAGCGGGTCGCCGAGGCCCACGACCTCGCGGACAAGGTCGCGGCCACGCTGTTCAAGCTGGTCGGAGGTGCGGCCGCGAGGTGAGGTGACGTGAGCCGGCGACCCCGTCGATGGCGGCGGGGTCGCCAGCTCTCTTGTCGCGTCCGAGTCCGCGTCCGCGTCCGCCTCCGCCTCCGCGTCCGTGTCCGCCTCCGCCTCCGCGACCGCCTGCGACGCCAGGGAGATCGCCCGCTCACCCATGACAATCGGAGGCCGTGGCGGCGCGAAGCGCCGTCCGGCCGACCGGCGCGCTCCGCGCGCCGTCCGGCGCGAAGCGCCGTCCCCTGTCGTAGGCGCCGCAGGCGCCGGAGTCAGGGGCCAGGGGGCGAGCACGCGCCGCAGGCGCGTGCTCGGGGGATGGAATCCCCCAGGGGGACAGAACTCCCACGGGCCCGCTCTTGGCGAGCATTCCCAACGTCTCAGACCGCCGGGGGCGAAGCCCCCGCCTCGCGCGCGAAGCGCGCGAGAGAAACACAGCTCGCGGAGTCAAACCCCGTCACTCCAGACAAGTCATGAGTGAGCCGTCAGGGCGCGACGGGCTCCACGCGCTCGAGCCGGAACAGGAGCGTGATGTCGTAGCCGTCGGCGAAGCGCGGGTCCGCGGTGCAAGCGCGTCCGTCCATCGCGGTGCGGTCCCCGTCGACGCAGCGGTCGACGAGGCCGTCGCCGTCGGTGTCGAGGAAGCGCTCGCGGCCGTCGCCGTCCGAGTCCACGTCAGGCTGCACGCCGGCCGCGACGGCCACGTCGAGCATCGTCCGCTCGTCCGCGGGGTCCGCCCCGGCGAGGTCGGCGACGCGCTCTTGCTCCATCTGCCGGATGGGCCAGACGGTGTGCGCCGCGGCGTCCTCGATCCGCACCTCGATCGGCTGACCATCGAGGCCGACGGCGCCCCCGAGGCCGAACGCGCGGCCCGAGATCTCCCACCACTCGGGGAAGATCCACTGGCCACCGCCCATGTCGAGGCGGCCGATGGGCAGGCGGCCGTCGAGGGGTCTGGCCCTCGATCAACAGCGGCCCGTGGACCAGCGCCTCGGGCGGATTCGTCCCCGGCACGTAGCTGACGGGCTGGATGGTCACGGGCCCACCCTCGACGCAGAGGTCGGTCGCGTCGGCCGCCGTCGCGATGAGCAGCGCGGCGGTGCCGAGCTCGTCGCCCTCGTCGCGGTGGATCTGCACGAGCACGATCTGGAGGGCGTCGCAGGCGACCGCGCCGAGCTGCATCCGGATCAGCTCCGCCTCGGGCGTCTCCATCGCGAGCACCTCGCCGACGCGCGTGGACGGATCGGGGTGGAGCCGCACGAGGACGAAGTACTCGTCGATCGGCGGCAGATCGCGGGTGGGCTCCGCGCACGCGCCGAGCGCGAGGGCGAGGACCGCGACGCCGATCAGGGAGCGCACGTCGCCATCCTATCAATCCGTGGCGGCGTCTCGCACGAACGCGTCGCTCGACGCGGCCGCCGGGGTGACGAGCGACACCGCCACGAGCACGAGCGCGTTGAGCGCCACCCCGTAGAGGCCGGCGTGGAGGGGGAACGGTCGCCACTGGGGCGCGAGCACGAAGGCCAGCGACAGCGCGCCCCCCGCCACCATGCCGGCGAGCACCCCCGCGCCGGTCGCCCGACGCCAGTAGAGCGCCGCCACGAGCCCGGGCATGAACTGCACGATGGCCCCGTACGCGCCGAGGAGCAGGAGCACCAGCGAGCCCCGATAGACCACCGCGACGGCGTACGCGGCGAGCATGTAGACGCACACGAGCGCGCGGATCGCGAGCAGCTCTCGGTCCGGCGCCAAGCGCTTTCCGAGCGACTCGACCCAGCCGTCGCGCACCGTGATCGACGCGGCCGCGTGGACCATCGCGTCCCCGCTCGACATCGACGCGGCGAGCGCGCCCGCGCAGAACAGGCCGACGAGCCAGGGGCTCAGCTCGAGGCTCATCAACAGATGCGGGAGGATCTGGTCGGGGCTCGCCGGCGCGGGCTCGAAGCCGACGCCCGCGAAGCCGATCAGGAAGAGCGGCAGCAAGAAGATCTGGAAGGTCGGGTAGAGCACCACCGTGCGCCGGATCGTGCGCGCGTCCTTGGCGGTGAAGGCCTTCATGAACAGGTGCGGCCACGCGCTGAAGCCGATGATGCTCACGAGCACCGCCGAGCTGTACTCGCCCCAGTGCCACGCCGACCCGTCGCTGGTGAGGCCCGGCGCCTCGAGCAGCTCGGGGCGAGTCTCCGCGATGGAGGCGAACATCGCCCCCACCCCGCCGTGGCGCAGCGTCGGCAGGTAGAGCCCGAGGCCCCACGCGAGCGCGATCATGAAGATGCCCTGGAACGTGTTGGTCCAGCCGACGCCGAGGACCCCGCTCCGCAGCACGTAGACGAGGACGACCGCGTACACGATCGCGGCGCCCACCGGCTCGGTGACCGCGCCGCGGGTGACCGTCTCGAGCACGAGCCCCGCGCCCTTCATCTGGAGCGCGAGGTAGGGGACGAACGCCACCGCGCTGACGAGCGCCATCACCCCCGCGAGGGGGCGGCTCTCGAAGCGCGCGGCGAGCATCTGCGCCTGCGTGACGAACCCGCGCTTCTGACCGAGCCGCGCCGCCCGCGGGCCCAGGAAGTAGAACGGGATGAACCCGAGCGCGCCGTAGCCGAGGATGTAGAACGCGGCCGCGCCTCGCGAGTACGCCCAGCCGGGCAGGCCGAGGAACGCGAACGCGCTGAAGATGGTCGCGCCCGTGATGAAGTACATGAGCACGAGGCCGAGGCTGCGATCGCCCGCGACGTAGCCGACCGTGGTCGCCTTCTGCCCGCGGCTCGACCAAGTGCCGAGCACGAGGCACGCGATCAGGTAGGCCGCCGCGACCCCGACGACGATCCAGGACGCGGCGCTCACCGCTCGACGTCCTCGCCGTGGGTGCCGCGGTGGTAGGCCGCGAGCACGACGAACGTCAGCACCACCCAGCCGACGTTCCACGCGAGCGAGAACGGCAGCCCGAGGACGTAGGGCTCGACGCCGTTCCCGAGCCAGGCGTAGCCAGGCCAGGTCAGCGCCGCGAAGCAGAGCAGCGAGTAGACCGCGAGCAGGCCGTGACGAAGCTTCACGCGCGACGCCGGACGAGCAGCAGCATGAGCGCCACCACGAGCGGCGCGCTCCGTCCGCGACCTACCGCCCGGCAGCCGCACGCGGAGCTCGACGCTCCGGGCGGGTCCGTGGCCAGCGCCGCCGCCGGCGGCTCGGAGACGGGGGCCGTCTCGACCGCAGGCGTCACCGGCACGACGGGCCGGAGCACCGCCTCGGGCACCGCCTCCGGGACGAGACACCGACGGGCCCGCTCGCAGGTCGCCGCGTCGTCGAGGCACCGATCCCCGGGCATACAACCGCCCGGCCGCGCCACGCGCGCGCCCTCCTCGTCCGCCACGCAGAGGTCGACGTCATCCGTCGAGCAGACGCGCCCCTCGGAGCAGTCGGCGTCGGACGCGCAGGTCGTCGGGACGCACACGGGCCGCCGCGTCGGTCCGTCTCCGGCGAGCCGGCCGATCGCGCCCGCCGGACAGCTCAGCGACGCCGGGCGGCGCGGCGCCCGATCCGCGCGCGCCGGCGCGGCGACGCCGAGGAGCGCGGCGACGCCGAGCCCGAGGACGAGCTCACAGCGCATCGCAGCGCGCGTCGATGTACCCGAGCGCCCTCAGCTGACGGCACATCTCGGCGTCGATCTGCGACTCGGCCTGCGGCAGGACGCGGCTCTCGCCGCCCGTGTCCCCGAGCAGCCAGTTGCCGCGATCGCTCGCGCCGAGGTGCTGCCCGTAGAGCCCACGCAGGTAGCGCAGCGCGATCGGGAGGCGCGCGCCGCTGTCGATCTGCGTCTGCTCGCCGGGGTCGGTGCGCAGGTTGAACATCGCCCAGGTCATGTTGCTGCGGATCACGAGCTTGTAGCCCGCCGCCGTCGCCACGCGCCGGTCGTCGAGCTTGTCGCTGAACGCGATCGCGGGGCCGGGGCGCATCTGGCCGCGCGCCGTCGAGAGCAGCGAGTGACCCTCGAACTCGTCGGGGATCGCGATGCCCGCCGCCTCGAGCACCGTCGGCGCGATGTCCATCGTGCTGACCGTCGGGCCGATGCGTCGCGGGTCGATCACGCCGTTCCAGCGGACCATCAGCGGCACGTGCAGCAGCTCCTGGAAGATCGAGTGCCCGTGCCCGAAGGAGCCGTGGTCGTTGAACTCCTCGCCGTGGTCCGCGGTGACGACGAAGATGATGTCGTCGTAGAGCCCGAGCTCCTGCAGCCCCTCGACGAAGTGGGCCATCTCCTGGTCGTGGTAGGTGATCTCGCCGTCGTGCAGCGCCTCGAGGCGCCGGATGTCGGTCGGCGAGAGCGTCATGCGCCCCGCCTTCACGTCCTCGAGCTGGAGCCCCGTTCGGCGCGGGCTGATCGGGCCCTCGTAGGTCCCCGAGTAGTACTGCGCGACGAGCTCGTCGGGCGGGTCGTAGGGGACGTGCGGGTCGATCGTCTGGATGTACGCGAAGAAGCGCTCCTGACGGTGCTCGCGGATCCACGCGAGCGCCTCCCCGAAGACGTTGTGGGCCTCGGTGTTGCGCTCCTCGCGGATGTAGTTCGTGTAGTGGTCCCAGCCCTGATCGAAGCCGAAGCGATCCGACACGTAGCCGTTCGCGATGAAGCTCCCGGTGGCGAAGTCGTTGCGCTGGAAGACCTCCGCGATCGTCAACGCCGATTGCGGTAGAGAGCTCGACTGCTCCTTCGTGTTGTGCGTCATCGGGGTCAGCGACGTGAGCACCGACGCGACGGAC
The DNA here is from genome assembly GCA_020633195.1 of Sandaracinaceae bacterium. GTDB lineage: Bacteria > Myxococcota_A > Polyangia > Polyangiales > Sandaracinaceae > JACKEC01. The sequence goes on from JACKEC010000038.1 coordinate 28,151, forward strand.
GGCTTGGTCCAGTTCTCGGGCGCCTGCGCGTGCTCGAACACCGCCCCCTGCTCCGCGAACGTCATCAGGGTGGGCGTGCGGACGCGCGAGCGCGGGTTGTAGACGCGGAGCTTGCTCGCGCGGAGGGTGTCGACGAGGAGGACCACGACGCTGCGCGCCTGCGCCTCGGGGAGCGGCGCCTCGGGCATCGGGACGACCACCGCGGGGCCGCTGATCCCGACCGGGCCGGAGCCCTCGACGGAGACCTCGATCCGGACGACCTCGCCGGCGAGCGACGCGATGTCGAGCACGCGGTCCTGCCAGGCGCCGGTGACCGAGCCCTCGTGGAGCACCTGCGCGTCGCCGCCCTCGGGCGTCACCGTCACGCGGATCGTGCGCTCGCCCTCGGTGGCCGCGCCGAAGCCGAGGGAGAAGCGGCCGTTCTCGGGGACCTCGGCGTACCAGCGGATGTTCGCCGGAGCCGGGAGCACCACCGCGCGGCGCGACGCGCCGCCGACCTCGAGGTCCTGGACCAGCTCGGTGTACCGCGGCGGCGTGAGCTCTCCGTCCGGCACCTGGCCCGGCAGCCACCAGATCGAGTCGATCTCGGCCGCGGCCTCCTCGCCCTGCACCGTCTGCGTCGTCGCGGCGCGGAACATCAGGGTGTTCTCGCCCGCGTGGACCGCCGAGGCGGCGATCGGGACGTCGACCTCCTGCACGCCGCCGGCCGCGAAGTCGATCTGCCCGGCGCGCTGGCCGTTGAGGTAGACGACCACGGCGTTGGACCCGAGCGGCCGGCCGCGGACGCGCATCGTCATCGCGCGCGGCGCGTCGAGGTGGAACCAGGCCCGCGCGTCGGTCCCGATCCGGGTGAAGTCGCGCTCGCCCGCGGTCACGTCCCGCAGGAAGCCGCTGTGCCAGCGACCCATGGTCCAGTGCATCCGCGCCGGGGTGCCGAAGTCCATGTAGAGGCCGTGGTGGTCCACGTCCGCGAGGTGCGCGAGGGCGAGCAGATCGAGGTGGACCCGGGTGCCCGCGAGCTCGCGGCGCGCCCGCGCGGTCTCCTCGTCGACGGGCGCCGCCGCCGCGCCACCGCCGCCCGTGGACCCACCGCCGGCGCCGCCGCCCTGGGGATCGCCCTCGCCTGCCGCTCCGCCGCTCGCGTCGTCGTCGTCGTCCCCGCACGCGACGACCCCGACCGAGGCCGAGATCCCGAGCAGGCAGAGGAGCCCGAGCCTCGTCTGCATCCGATTCATGGGGCCGAGGATGGAACGAAGCGCTGGACGGCGCCACGCCCGCGGTGGCTCGGATACCCTCTGCTCTCTCATGAGACCCCACACCACCGTGTATTGCGCCGTCAGCGTCGACGGCTTCATCGCCCGCGAGGACGGGTCGGTCGACTGGCTCGAGGCCGCCGGCGACGCGAGCGAGGAGGACTACGGCTACCGAGCCTTCGTCGATTCCGTGGACTTCCTCGTGATGGGCCGCGGGACCTTCGAGACGGTGCGTGGGTTCGGGGCCTGGCCCTACACGGTACCGGTCGTGGTCCTGTCGCAGACGCTGTCGCCCGCCGATCTCGCGGAGGCCCACGCGACCGACGCCCGACTCTCGACCCGGTCACCGCGATCGCTCCTCGACGAGCTCGGCGCGGAGGGCGCCCGACGGGTGTACGTGGACGGAGGGCGCCTGGTGCAGAGCTTCCTCGCCGAGGGGCTCATCGACGAGCTCATCCTCACGACGATCCCGATCTTGCTCGGCTCCGGGATCCACCTCTTCGGGTCACGCGGCCGCGAGCACGGCCTCGAGCACCAGGAGACGCGGGCCTATCCCTCCGGCTTCGTGCAGTCGCGCTACACGGTGCGACGGAGCAGCTGACCGAGAGCAGACTCACGGGGTCGGCGCAGGCCTGGCTCGCAGCGTGCACTCGGTCTCGCGGCGCGCGTCGCGCGTGCCATTGCTTGCCACCCCGAGAGCCTCGATGTCCGCCCACCCCCTCGCCAACCCGCTCACCCTCGCGCTCGTCACGATCGCGCTCGTCCTGGGCGCCGCCCTCGCCGCTTCGCCCGCGGCCGCGCAGCGCGCCCCGGTCTCGATCGTGTCCCAGAGCGATCCGATGACGCTCACCCTGACCGGGCCCGACGGCGTCGGCGTCCCGTGCAGCACGCCTTGCAACGTCGAGCTCGAGCCCGGCGACTACCAGCTCGAGGCCCGGGCGCGCGGGCTGCGCACCACGGCGGCCACCCTGCATGCCGGCGAGCAGGCGGCGATCTGGAGCGTCCGGAGCGGCGGGTCGGCCGCGTTCGTGTGGGGGGTGATCCTCACCTCGTTCGGAGCCGCCGCCGTCGGTCTCACGGTGGGCTTCGTCGGGATGGCGCTGACGAGCGCGCCGGGCGACTCCTACAACGAGATGATGGCGGTGATCCTGGGCACGATGGGCGGCCTCGTCGGAGGCGCCTCGTTGATCGGCGGCGTCGCGCTCATCGCCTCGAACCTCAACGGCGTGGAGGTCGGGCTCACGCCGACCCCGGGCGGCGCCGCGGCGCGGCTGCGCGCGCCGTTCTGAGCCCCCCGCCGAGGTGCGGGTTTCTCCCCTGTGCATAGGTACGGGGTGACCATGCAACACCTCGTAATCCTCGGGGCCGGCACCGCCGGCACCATGATGGCCAACCGAATGGCGGAGCGCCTGCCTCGGGACCGCTGGACCGTCACCGTCGTCGACAAGGACGACGTGCACGTCTACCAGCCCGGGCTGTTGTTCCTCCCGTTCCGGCAGTACCGGGTCGAGGAGATCCTGAAGCCTCGCGCGTCGCTGCTCTCACCTCGCTGCGAGCTCGTGCTCGACGCGATCGACCGGGTCGATCCGGCCGAGCAGGTGGTCGCGCTCGCGAGCGGTCGGCGGCTCCCGTACGACGTCCTGGTGGTCGCCACCGGCTCGCACATCCGACCGGAGCAGACGCCCGGGATGACGGGGCGGCTCTGGCAGAAGGACGTCTTCGACTTCTACACGCTCGACGGCGCGACGAAGCTCGCCGGCCGGCTCGACGCCTTCGAGGGCGGCCGCGTGATCGTCGACACCCTCGAGATGCCCATCAAGTGCCCCGTGGCGCCGCTCGAGTTCACGTTCCTCGCGGACGCGTACTTCAGGGAGCGAGGCATCCGCGACAAGGTCGAGCTCGTCTACGCGACCCCGCTCGACGGCGCGTTCACGAAGCCCGTCGCGGCGGCCGCGTTCGGCTCGATGCTCGAGGAGCGCGGGATCTCCGTCGTGACCAACTTCGCCGCGAACCGCGTCGACGAGGAGCGCCGGCTGCTGCGCAGCTACGACGGCCGCGAGGAGCCCTTCGACCTGCTCGTGACGATCCCGCTCCACGGCGGCGCCGAGGCGATCGTGAAATCCGGGCTCGGCGACGACTTCGGGTTCGTGCCGACCGACAAGCACACCCTGCAGAGCAAGGCGCACCCGAACGTCTTCGTCATCGGCGACGCGACGGACGTGCCAGCGAGCAAGGCCGGCTCCGTGGCGCACTTCGAGGGCGACGTGCTGACCGAGAACCTGCTCCGGTTCATCGAGGGCCGCGGCCTCGAGCCGAGCTTCGACGGTCACGCCAACTGCTTCATCGAGACCGGCCGCGGCAAGGCGATGCTCATCGACTTCAACTACGAGACCGAGCCGCTCCCCGGGCGGTTCCCCCTCCCCGGGCTCGGGCCGTTCACCCTGCTCGAGGAGAGCGAGGTCAACCACTGGGGCAAGCTCGCCTTCAAGTGGGTCTACTGGAACGTGCTCGTGAAGGGGGGCGAGCTGCCTCTGGACCACCGGATGCTGATGGCGGGGAAGCGGAGCTGAGCCATGTCCACGAATTCCAACGAAGAGATCCTCGCGCGCCTCGCCTCCATCGAGCAGAAGCTCGACTACGTCGTCGAGCGCCAGCGGTGGACCGAAGAGCTCGTCTCGGAGATGACCCCGATCGCGCGCCTCGTGATGACCAGCGCCTCGAACCGGCTCGCCGACTGGGAGAAGCGCGGCGCGTTCGAGATGCTCTCCGCGCTCGGCGACGCCGCCGACGGCGTCCTCGACAACTACACGCCCGAGGACGCGCGTGAGCTCGCGGGCTCGCTCGTCGCGATCCTCGGCACCGTCCGGAACCTCACCCAGCTCGACATCCTCGAGGTCGCCAACGACGCGACCGACGTGCTGCACCACACCGACGAGGTGCAGCCGGTGGGGATGTTCGGGGCGATGCGCAAGGCGTCCAAGGACGACGACGTGCAGCGCGGGATGGGCGTGGCCCTCGAGGTCCTGCGTCAGCTCGGCCGCGTACGAAGCGCCCCGTCGGGCGCCCCGAGGCTGCCGCCGCCCGCGCGCCTCCCCAAGGCCGCGGTGGCGCCCGGCGCGCCGGCGCAGGCCTGCGCGGTGCCCGTTCCCCCGCCCGTCGACGAGGTCGTCCACTGGGAAGGCCACGACTTCGACTCGAAGGGCTTCCTGCTCGACCCGAACACCTGGAACCGCGACCTCGCGACGAAGATCGCGGCCGGCCTGGGCATCCAGCTCACGGACGCCCACTTCGCCGTCATCGACTGGGTCCGGGCGGACTACGCGGCGACCGGCGCCTCGCCCAACGTGCGACGCGTCGCGCTCGGCTCCGGCGCCGGGACCGAGGCCATGTACCAGCTCTTCCCGCCGACCCCCGGGAAGACGTGCGCGATGATCGCGGGCGTGCCCAAGCCCGTGGGGTGTGTCTGACGCTCGAAGCGAGCTCGAACGGCTCGAACCTGGAGGAGTGTGATGAGCCTGCCTTTCGCCCGTGACCCCGCCGCCGCCGCGGCCCCGACCCCCGCCGCGCACCCCGCGACGCGCAAGCTCGCGCTGATCTGCGCGAAGTCCGGCCTCGACGAGTGCTACCCGGTGCTCATCATGGCCAACGCGGCTCGCATGACCGGGATGGACGTGAGCATCTTCTTCACGTTCTACGGCCTCGACGTCGTGACCAAGAACAAGGTCGACAAGCTCTGGGTCAACATGGTCGGCAACCCGTCGACGCCCATGCCGCCGTTCCTGATGGGGCTGCCCGGCATGGAGGTCATGGCGACGAGCATGATGAAGAAGAAGATGGCGGAGCTCGACCTGCCCCCGCCCCACGAGATGATCGAGATGCTCGCGGCCTCGGGCTGCAAGCTCTACGGCTGCGAGCTCGCGATGAAGATGTTCGGCCGGACCGACGATGACCTGCTCCCGCAGGTGCACTCGGTGATCACGGCGACCGACTTCTTCGACATGTCCGAGGGCGCGCAGATCGTCTTCGTGTAACGGCTCACCCTGCGGCGACGCGGAGCGGGCGCTCGGTCGCCTCGAACGGCAGCTCGTCGACCTCCCCGTCCGACTTGCGCTTGCGCTTGCGGCGGGGCGGCGACGCGCCGGGCGACGCCAGCGGCGCGAGGCGATCCGCGAGCGCCGGATCGTGGTCCGCGTAGATCCGCGCGTAGGCCAGCGCGCGCTGCGCGAGCGCGCCGAGGTTGGCGAGCTCCTCCTCGTAGAGGCGCTTCGTCGCGTCGAGCCGGACCCGCGCCTCCTCCACGTCGAGCTCGGCGGCGCGAACGCGCGCCGCGACCTCCTGCAATCGAGCGGCGTCGAGGTCGCCGAAGCGGACCTCGGACAGCTCCTCTTCGAACACGGCCAGCACCTCGCGGACGAGGGGCGGCAGCTCGTCGGGCATCTCCTGCGTCATGCCCGCGATACTGATTCGATGTTCAGCATCGGTCAAGGGTCGCGGGCGGCGCTACCGGATCGAGTCGACGTTCGCTTCCCAGTTGTCGCCGTCGAACGGCCTCACCTCGAAGCGGGCGGCAGCGTCTCCGTCGAGGCAGTGGACGTTCACGTCCACCGCGTCCGGGTGGGATCGCGGCGTGTAGAACGCGTGGATCCCGCACGTGCGGCAGAAGCGGTGGCGCGCGACCCCGGTGTTGAACCGGTAGTCGACGAGCGCGTCCTCGCCCGAGACGAGCTCGAACGCGTCGGGCGGCACGATGAGGTGCAAGAACCCTTTCTTACGACAGATCGAGCAGTTGCAGTCGATCGCGACGTGCTCGTCGACGCGCACGCGGAACCGGACCGCGCCGCAGTGGCAGCCGCCCTCGTAGACGGCGCTCACGCGGACGCCTCCCGGGTCACGAAGCCCTGCTCGAGGAGCAGCTCGGCGGTGAACGCGCGCCGCAGGTAGAACGCGCGGCGCGGCGCCCAGAACGGCGCGCCGTCTCCGTCGTGCGCCTTGGCCCGCGCCGCGGCGTTCGCGCCCTTGGGGCGGAGCTGCAGCCAGCGCCCGCGCCGCGCGTCGATCGCCTCGACGTCGCCGGCGCCGATCAGGCCGGTGAGCTCCTCCCAGTCCGCGCGGAGCACCGCCTCCTGGGCGGGGCTCGGGGTCCACAGGAACGCCGCCCCGAAGCGCGGCGGCCGATCGCGAGCGACCGCGAGGAACAGCACCCGCGAGAGCTTGCGCCGCACCCGCGAGGCCTCCCACTCGAGGTCCTCGGCGTACGACAGCGGCGCGCTGCACACGAAGGTGCTCTCGGCGACGCGCCCGTCGGCGATCGGCAAGGTCTTCAGCTCGACGCCGAGCCCGGCGAAGTCCGGCCCGTCGCCCGCGTGTCCGGCCCCGAGCGCATGCTCGGCGAGCTTGCCGACGAAGCCCTTCGCGCGGCGCGGGTCCGGCGGCAGCGCGACCCCGAGCTCGCGCGCCACCTCGCCCACGGTCCGCCCGCCGAGCGCGCGCGCGCGGGCGAGCAGCTCGGCGGCGTCGGCGGGCTCGGTCGGCATCGAGCGCAGGATACGCGATCCGAGAGACCGCTCGGGCCGGTTGCCCCGCGAGGGTGAGCCCCTATGCTCGCGCGCCATGTCGCAGAGCCTGATCGTCGCGCCCGACCCCGCCCCGCGCACGGTGCGCATGCCGAGCGGGGAGCGGGTCCGCGCCCCCGAGGGCTGGGCGCTGCTGCCGCCGGGTGACGCGGCGCTGACCCGTCGCGTGAAGGCCGCCGGCCCGACCTGGACGGTGCAGGAGATGCGCGGCCGCAAGAAGTTCTCGCGCGGCGTGTGGGCGCCGAGCGCGCACATCGAGGCCGCGCGCGCGGCGCTCGAGGAGGAGCGCGCGAAGCCCTCGTACCAGAAGCGCCTCGCGGGAGATCGGCGCCGCCGCGCGGAGGCCCAGGAGGAGTACGTCGAGACCTTCGAGAGCAGCGTCCTCGCCTACCTCGCGTTCCACCCTCGCTACGCGCTCTGGGCCGACGCGATGGCCGCTCGGATCACCGCGCACGCCACCCCCGTCGGCAGCGGCACCGTCGCCCGCACCAAGCGCATCCCCGTCGAGCAGCGTGCCGAGGCCGCGGTGATCGCGTGGATGCGCCATCAGACGACGGCCTACGACGACATGGCGATCCCGCGCGTGAAGGGCGCGCGTCGCGAGGTCCGGCGGCTGCTCGCGCGGCGGTCCAAGGCCCTGCTCGAGCGCTACCGGCGCGGCGAGGATCCCCTCGCGGGCTGCCCCCTCGCCGCCGCGCTGGCCACCCCCAGGGCTTGACGCGGGACGGAATCTATCGAGAGCTTCGGCCCATGCTGCTCGTCCTCTCGCCCGCCAAGTCCCTCGACCTCTCGCCCCCGCCGCGCCCCGTGCCGGCGACGCAGCCCGCGCTGATGAAGGACACGGAGTCGTTGATGAAGACGACCCGCAACCTCAGCCAGAAGAAGATCCAGGAGCTCATGAGCCTGAGCCCCGCGCTCGCGAAGCTGAACTACGAGCGGTTCCGCTCGTTCGAGCTGCCCTTCACCGACGACAACGCCCTCCCCGCCGCGTTCACCTTCGACGGCGAGGTCTACAAGGGGCTCGAGGCGCGCACGCTCTCGGACGCCGACCTCGCGTGGGCGCAGGACCACGTCGCGATCCTCTCCGGGCTCTACGGGCTGCTGCGCCCGCTCGATCGTATGCAGCCCTACCGGCTCGAGATGGGCACCAAGCTCTCCACGCGGCGGGGGCCGAACCTCTACCGCTTCTGGGGCGACCGCATCACCGACGAGCTGCGCGCGCGCCTCGCGGACCACGAGGACTCGACCCTCGTGAACCTCGCGAGCCAGGAGTACTACAAGGCCGTGCGCCCCAAGCGGCTGCCCGGCGGCGCCGTCACCTGCCAGTTCGAAGACCTCAAGGACGGCCAGACCCGCAACGTGATCAGCTTCATGGCCAAGCACGCGCGCGGCGTGATGGCCCGCTGGATCATCGAGCAGCGCGTCGACCGCCGCGGCGGCCTGAAGGACTTCGCCGTCGATCGCTATCGCTTCCAGCCCGACCTCTCGACGGACGACACCCTCGTCTTCAGCCGACGCTTCATCCCCATCGGCGGCTGATCGAATTGCGCGTCCGCGCGGGGCGCGCGAGGCTCGGCGGATGACCGAGCTGACGACGATGACCTACGCGGTGGACGGGGCCGTGGCGCGCATCACCCTGAACCGGCCGCGCCGCGGCAACGGGATCACGCTGGAGATGCCGCGCGAGCTCGCCGCGTGCGTCGAGCGCGCCGACCTCGACCCGCGCGTCCACGTGATGGTCCTCTCGGGCGAGGGCAAGGGGTTTTGCGGGGGATATGACCTCGTCGCGAGCGCCGAGGGCAACATGGAGGGCCTCGGCGAGGCGACGCCCGACGGCTCCCCGATCGACCCGAGCGTCATCGCGCACAACCACCTGCCGTCCGAGACGTGGGATCCCGTCGTCGACTACCAGATGATGGCCCGCAACGTCCGCGGCTTCATGAGCCTCTTCCACGCGGACAAGCCCGTCATCTGCAAGGTGCATGGCTTCTGCGTGGCCGGCGGCACCGACATGGCGCTCTGCTCGGACCTGCTCGTGATCGCCTCGGACGCCAAGATCGGCTACCCGCCCGCGCGGGTCTGGGGCGTGCCCACCACGGCCGTCTGGGCGCACCGCGTCGGCATCGAGAAGGCCAAGCGGCTGCTCTTCACCGGCGACTGCCTCAGCGGAGCAGAGGCGGTCGAGTGGGGGCTCGCGATCGAGCACGCCCCGGCGGACCAGCTCGACGAGCGCGTCGAGGTGCTCGCGGCGCGGATCGCGCGGGTCCCGATCAACCAGCTCGTGATGCACAAGAAGCTCATCAACCAGACGGTGATGACGCAGGGCCTCTACGCGACCCAGACGATGGGCGTCTTCTTCGACGGAATCGCGCGCCACACCGCCGAGGGCTACGGCTTCGCGGCCCGCGCCGCGGCCGAGGGGTTCAAGAGCGCGGTGCGCGAGCGCGACGAGCCCTTCGGCGACCTCGGCCCCTCGACCTTCAAGGGGTGAGGGCGCCTTGATCCACGGCCGGAGTCGGGCTTGACTCCGGGCCGCATGTCCAAGCGCCTCACTCGACGCAGCTTCCTCGAGACGATCGTCATCTCCGCGGGGGCGGCCACCCTCGGCCCCAGCGTGCTCAGCGCGTGCGGGTCGAGCCGGCCCCTCGCCGACGTGTTCCCGCAGTCGATCGCGTCGGGCGATCCGCGGGAGACCTCCATCGTCCTGTGGACCCGCGCCGTCCCCGAGGGCGGGACCGGCGCCGCGCGGGTGAAGCTCGAGCTGTCCACGGACCCGGAGCTGTCGTCCCGCTTCGATCTCGGCGGCCTCGCGGAGCTCGACGCGAGCCCCGACCACGACCACTGCCTGCGCGTGAAGGTCACCGGGCTCGAGCCCGGCACGAACTACTTCTACCGCTTCGAGCACGAGGGCACGAAGAGCCGCACCGGGCGCTTCCGGACGGCCGAGCGCGCGGACGCGAACATCCCCGTCCGCTTCGCGGTGATGAGCTGCCAGGACTACGTCGGCCGCTACTACAACCCGCTCCTTCGTCTGCTCGACGGAGAGCACGACGACCTGACCTTCGTCCTCCACCTCGGCGACTACGTCTACGAGACCACCGGGGACCCCGGCTTCATGATGTCGACCGCGGAGCGCAACGTGACCTTCCGCGCGCCCGACGAGGCGCTCTCGCTCGGCAGCGGCGACTCGAGCTACCAGGCCGCGCGATCCCTTTCGAACTACCGCGACCTCTACCGCGCCTATCGGTCGGACCCGAAGCTGCAGGAGGTCCACGAGAAGTTCCCCTTCGTCTGCATCTGGGACGACCACGAGTTCAGCGACGACTGCTGGGGCGATCACGCGACCTACTCGGACGGCCAGGCGGTCGAGGAGGACATGGACCGTCGCCGCGCGTCCGAGCAGGCGTGGCTCGAGTACATGCCCGTCGCGATGGACGTCGAGGCGGACGGCGACCTCGTCGTCGATCCCGCGAACCTCTACCCGAACGCCCAGATCTACCGCTCGTTCCGCTTCGGCCAGCACTGCTCGCTCGCGGTCACCGACTACCGAAGCAAGCGCCCCGATCACCCGACCCCCGAGGACGCGTACCCGGGCGCCGTGATCCTGGACGAGGCGCAGACGCGCGCCGCGCTCGCCGCGCAAGAGGCGGCCGGCGAGCTGCCCGCGGGGACCACCGCCGACGCGGCCTTCGCCGAGGGCCGCTTCCGCTCCTACGTGGACCTCGAGGACGCCGCGTTCGCGGACCACAAGCGCGCCCTCGAGATCCTGCTGACCGCCGCGTACGGCGCCGAGGGGGTCGAGGCCGCGCGCGCCGCGGAGCTCGCCGCGACCTACGCGCAGGGCAAGACCGACGCGGCGCTCCTCCAGGCGCGCATCAGCGAGGGCCGCGCGAGCCTCCCCGCCGACCTCATGGGCGTCACCGACGTCGACCCGACCGACGCGACGCTGCCGCTCGGGCTGCCGTACTTCCTGCTGGGCAAGACCAGCCTCGTGGGTCAGCTCGGCGCGCGCTACCTGACGGTGCAGCGCACCTACGACCTCGTGCAGGTGTGGCGGACCCGCGTGGGGACCGACGCCACCCACGACGACGTCTTCGGCGCGGCGCAGCAGAGCTGGCTCACCAGCGCGCTCTCGGGCGCGGACACGACCTGGAGCTTCGTCGGCAACTCGGTCCAGAGCACCTCGATGGTGCTCGACCTCAGCCCCTTCGACGGCAGCCTCCCCGAGGGCCTCCCGCCCGAGCGCTTCTACCTCAACGTCGACCAGTGGGACGGCTTCCCCGAGCGACGCCGTCAGCTCCTCGAGAACGCCTACCGACCCAACAACGTCATCGTGCTCGCCGGCGACATCCACGGCGCCTACGCGAGCGACCTCGGCGCGGACGCCGACGGGAACCGCTGCATCGAGCTGACGACGCCCGCGATCTCGAGCGAGACCTTCCGCGGCCTCCTCTACCGGACGGGGAACGGCAACGCGTCGATCCGCGACAGCGGCCTGCTCGACCCGGTCGTCGATGCCATCGACAGCTTCATGATGAGCGCGTTCGAGCCGCTCGAGCTCGCCGAGAGCGACAAGAACGGCGTGCTCGTGATCTACGCGGACGCGACCGAGCTGAACGCGACGTGGCACCTGCTCGCCTCCGGCCTCGTCTCGCGCAGCTTCTACGACGACCCGGGCGCCCTCAGCGATCAGTGGGAGATCAGCCGCTGGCGCGTCGCGAAGGCGGCCGGGAAGAACTCGCCGCTCGGCGCGGCCTGACTCGAGGTCCGAGGACCTCCGACGCTTCGCGTCGTCGGACTCAGAGGCACAGGGCGCAGTTGCCGCCCGGGCACGGCATGCAGTAGTTGGCCTGGCAGAACATCGCCGTGCAGCCCTCGTAGTCGCAGCCCACGGGCGGCGAGTAGTGCGAGTAGCCCGCCGGCGGCGGCGGCAAGCTGCCGCCGACGTTGTAGTAGCCGGCCGCGTAGCAGTTGGTGCCGTCGTCGCCGTAGTCCCAGCACGTGTCGTTCGGCTCGTCGCACACGGTGCCGCCGCCGCACGGATCGCCGGCGTGCGTGCACGAGCCGCCGCCGCACGTGTCGTCGCCGTTGCAGTAGGCGCCGTCGTCGCAGTCGAGGCCGTCGGTCGAGCGCGAGCAGCCCTCGGACTCGGAGCCTCCGATCGATCGGCACGTCCCGGTCTGGCACGAGAACATCGTGACGCTGCGAGAGCGGGTCGCGTCCTGATCGCAGACGCTCGTGTATCCGCAGACGCCCCAGCCGCCGTAGGTGGTGGTGCCGCAGGTCGTGCCGTTCGTGCTCCGGCTGCAGGGCTCGCTCTCGGGGCTCGTCGTGCCCCGACAGCTGCCGGCGGCGCAGGAGTGGCGGGTCACGTCCCGCGACCGCGAGGCGGACTGGTCGCAGACGTCGGAGTAGTCGCACGCGCCCCACGGCGCCGTGTCGTCCGGAGCGCACATCGTTCCGTCGGTGTCGCGGGTGCACGGCTCCATCTCGGGCACCGCGGAGCTCGCGCACGCGCCGGCCGCGCAGGCGTAGCGCGTGACCGTGCGGCTGCGCGTCGCGCTCTCGTCGCAGAGGTCGGCGTAGTCGCACGCGCCCCACGCGCCGGGGACGTCCATCCCGCAGCCGACCCCGTCGGTGTCACGGGTGCACGCCTCGGGCTGCGGCGTGACCGTCGGCCGACACGCGCCCGTATCACAGGCCCAGGTCGTGAGGTCCCGGGACCGGGTCCCCGTCTCGTCGCAGACGTCGTCGAAGACGCAGGCCGTGAACATGCCCATCGAGTCGGCCGGGCAGTCCGCGTCGGAGAGGCACGCCGCGCAGGTCTGCGCGCCCTCGCTGCACATCTCGCCGCCGCACGGGCTGCCCGCGTGGGCGGCGCAGGTGCCGCCCGAGCAGGTGTCCGCGCCGTTGCAGAACATGCCGTCGTCGCACGGCCCCGAGTTCGCGGTGTGCTCGCAGCCCATCGCGCCGCAGACGTCGTCGGTGCAGGGGTTGCCGTCGTCGCAGGCGCCCGGCGTGCACGTCCCGCCGGCGTCCATCGGCGCCTCGATGCACCCGCGCTCGATGTGGCAGGTCGCGCCGGACCCGCATCGCTCGTCGAGCGGCTCCACGTAGCAAGCGCCCCCGGTGCAGCGCCCCTGGGCGCACGCGGCCACGGCCGAGCAGTCGCCGTCGGAGGTGCATTCGGGCTCGGGGCACCCCGGCGCGGTCGGATCGTCCCGACACTCCTGAGGCACGCAGCGCGCGGCGAGGCAGTAGGTCGACTCGGGGCTGTCGCCCACGCCGGGGCAGACCACCCCCGCGCAGTCGGCCGTGATGAGGACGGTCACCGCGGTCAGGCGATCGACGGTGACCGAGACCCGGTTGGTGGCGACGCGGGTCTCGAACGAGGTCCAGAGCTCGACGATGACGGTGTAGCGGCCGACCGGGAGCGGGACGACCTCCCCGAGGCGGATGTCCCGTCCGTCGGAGGTGTTCACGGGCCGACGCACGGTGTGCAGCTCGGCCTCGGTCGCCGACTCCGCGCCCTCGACGTGGAAGCGCGCCTCCTGGAAGTCGACGCCGGCGAGCAGGTTGGTGCGCAGATCGACGACGATCCCCGGATCCTGCGAGCAGCCGGCCAGGCAGAGCAGCGCGAGCACCGTGACGAGGCGAGAGCTCACCGTCATCAGAGTGCCACAGGTTGCGTCACATACGCGGGTCGTCGGGACCGAGCACGAGATCCCCGATCTTGATGCCCTGCTGGGCGACGACGAGGAACAGGAAGTCGGGGCCGGGCCGCGCGCGGAACGAGTGGACGTGGTCGCTGGCGCGCACCACGACGTCACCCGGCCGCCAGATCGCGCCGTGGTTGTCCTCCGCCGAGCCCTGCAGGATGTACGAGGTCTCGAGGCCGAGGTGGCCGTGCTCCGGGAACGAGACCCCCTCGGGGAGCCGCACGAAGCCGGTGATCGCGTTGGACACCGACGGGCCACCCTCGATGTCGTAGAGCTTCACGTCGGGGACGAGCCCCTGGTACCAGCTCTCCGAGCGCCCGATCCCATCGAGGAGCGAGCGCGCCCGCGAGCTGTCCACGTCGAGCAGCTCGGCGACCGAGTCGAGGAAGCGGTCGAAGCGCCCGTCGAGGTCCGCCGAGGCCATGATCCGGTCCCGCAAGGAGCGTGGCGGGGACACGGCGGCCCCGGCGAGGGCCTCCAGCAAGGCAGCCACCTGCTCGTCCTCGACGTCCGCGAGGAACGGATCGACGAGGTCTTTTTCCCATGCGCTCATTACGGCCTCTGGAGATGGGGGGACCATGGTGAGGCCGATACGAGCCTCCGAGCCGATCGGATCGAGAACCATTCGAAATTAATCTTCGGTGAAGACCGTCCGGAGCTTCTTCATCCCCGCGTGGAGACGTGACTTCACCGTCCCGACGGGGATCCCGAGCTCATCGGCCATCTCCGTGCAGCTCAACCCCTCGAAGTATCCGAGCGCGAGCACCTGCCGCTGCTCCTCGGGCAGCTCTTCGAGCGCCCCGAGCACCCGGCTCGCGTCGACCGTGTCCGCCGCCTGGGACGGGGTCGCGCCGACCACCCGCTCCAGATCCTCCCCGGCGTTGCTGGTTCGGCTCCGCGCCGCGCTCTTGATGCGATCGAGGCAGCGGCTGCGCATGCGCAGCATCAGCCAGGTGCGGACGCTGCCCCGGCTCGGGTCGTAGTCACCGGCGCGCTTCCAGGCCTCGAGGAAGACGTCGTGGAGGATCTCCTCCGCCTCGCCCCGGTCGCGGAGCAGCTTCAACCCCAACCCGAGCATGGCCGGGGAGTGGCGGTCGTACAGCTCCGCGAGGGCCTCCCGCCCACCACGGGCGAGCTCGATCGCGAGCTCGACGTCTTCTGCTGGCCCCACGGATCGCGAGTATCTCCGGTCCGGCGCGCGGCTTCAACGCGCTCCGTTGTCAGAAGCGAACCGGCGGGCCAGAAGCCGAGGGGGGCTCGGGGCCCTCGGGCGGCGGGGGCGCTTCTCCGTCGGCGGGCTGGCGCGCGATCCGCCAGGTCAGCAGGCCCAGCACCAGGATCGCGAAGAGGAGCACCGCCCACACGATCCACGAGCTCAGCCCCTGCTCCTCCCACCACGAGGGCTCGGGCGGCGGCGCGTGGGCGGGGTTCGGCGTGGCCTCTCCGACGGTCGCGTCGACCGCGCGGACCGACAGGACCAGCTCGCGAGCGGACTCGATCTCGTAGCGCGGCGGCTCCGCCTCGAGGTCACCGACGAGGACCGAATACGACCCGTCCGGCGCCGCGAGGTAGAGGGTCGGGCTCGGGATCCAGCCCCGCGCCTCACCGAATTCGAGCGGGGCGTCGCTGCCGTCCTCGACCACGAGCTCCAGCCGCGTCACCCGCCGAGGCGCCCAGGTGACCTCGAGCGGGCGCGGATCGTTGGGCTCCCGGGTGAGGCGGCCCGACGCGAGCAGGCTCCGCTCGCCCGCCGCGTCGACGCCGTACAGCCGGAACGCGCGAGACACGAACGGCGCGTCCGTGTGCAGCTCGAGCCGCTCGAGCCGCCCCTCCACCGGCGGCGTCAGCCGGTGGAGGGTCTCCGACGACGAGGCGCCATCGTCGACCTCCACCGCGAGCGCGATCGGGTCCGAGGCGTCGGCGCCCCTCAGGTAGGGCCACTGCGCGCCGTCCCCGTCGACGACGCGGACGTCCGCCAGATCGTCGCGGGCGGCGGCGAGCACCGACGCCGGCAGCCGAACGCGGCTGAGGCCTTCCGTCGCGCCCTCCACGAGGAGGGTGGCCACGTCCGTGTAGCCCGCGACCTCCGGGGTGCGGCCCGGGCGCATCGCGAACCGGAGCGCGGGACCGTCGTCGAAGCGGGGGTTGGCGACCGGCTCACCGAGCGTCGCCTCGGGCAGCGCCGCGCCGAGCAGCCGATCGCCGAGCCGCGTGCCGACGAGGCGCTGGATGTCGTAGCGGGGCGCCTGGGCGCGACCGCCGCCGAAGCGCAGCGTGACCGGGGCGCCGTCCGACTCGAACAGCAGCGTCGGCTGCCGGACGATCGCCTCGAACGCGAGCCCCTCGAGCTCGGGGCTGTCACCGTCGTCGATCTCGACGCGCAGCCGATCCCCGACCGCGCGCTCGACGTCGATGGCGACCCACTCGGCCCCGTCGATCTCGTGGACGCGGAACAGCGAGCCGTGGCCGACCTCGCGCGGCGCCGCGCCCGCGCTCAAGTCCAGGACCCGCACCTCGCGGAAGAAGTTGGCCGCGCCGGTCGTGACGAGGACGCGATCGGGGACGAGGCCCGCCGGGCGCGCGAGCTCGAGGATCGTGCGCCCATCCCGGCGCGTGCGCGCCACCTCCGTCAGCGGGAGCGCGACGGTGGGCGGCTCCACGGGGACCGTCAGCACGATGAGGCTCGCGTTGGGCTCGAGGTAGCCGCCCTCCCCGCTCACCTGCACCTCGAGGCGCGCCCCCTCCGCGATGCGCGGCAGCTCCACGCCGAGCCGATCCCGGAGCGGCGCCTGCATCCGGAAGACCGTCGCCTCCGCGATCTGCTCGCGCCGATCGTCGCGCACCTCGAACACGACGACGTCGCGCACGAAGCTCGCCTGCGCGGAGTCGAGCCACAGCGTCCAGCGCCCCTCCGGCACCTGCGGCGGGGGCGTCAAGACGAGGTGCTCCCGATAGACGGAGGCGAGCGAGGAGCGACGCTCGATCCGCCGGCTGACCTCGGTCGGGGTGATCGCGTAGATGGTCGCGTCCCCGCCGCGCCGCGTGGCGCTCTCGACCAGGTACGGTCGCGCCGCGCCGCGCTCGTCGTGGATCCGGACGTCCGAGAGGTCCGGCCGCGAGCCCTCGAGGACGGCCGCTGGCAACGCGAGCCGCACGAGCCCGGTGGTCGCGGGGAGCTCGATCGGCGCCTCCCGCGGGAAGAGCCGCGCCGGATCGGTGGGGGCCTGCGCCGAGGCCACCGACGCGGTCGTCAGCGCGAGCGCCAGCCCGGCGAGGATCGCGCGCCTCACGACCGCACCTCCTCGGGGCGCGAGCCTCGGAAGACGAAGCGTTGATAGGCGAGCGAGATCACGATGAGCGAGATCGCGAGCCCGGCCAGCGAGGCCACCCGGTAGAGGTCGGCGAGGTGCGCGAGGTCGTAGAGGAAGACCTTCGCGGCGGTCACGAGGATCAGGAGCAAGCTCGCCACACGGAGCGCGGTGCTCTTGCGCCACATCCCGATGGCGAGCAGCGCGATGGCGTAGATCGCCCAGGCGATGGACAGCGTGAGGTCACGCGCGGGCAGGCGGTCGGTCGGGATCGCGAGGTGCTCACCCGTCGCGAACCAGTCGAAGATCGTGAGGTTGATCCACGCGAACACGATGAGGATGGCGGCCGTGGCCGCGAGGTTCGCCACGAGCGACACGCCCTCGGGCATGAAGCTCTTCTCCCAGGAGCGGAGCCGCTTGGCCTCCTCGCCGCGGAGGAGCAGCCACGCGCCGACGAAGCAGACCGCGGGCACCAGGTACGTGTACGTGAGCCAGTTGAGGACCCGGAGCTCCGAGCGGTCGTAGTACCCGAGCACGTAGGGGTTCGCGAGGAGCCGGACGCCCACCGCGACGCCGAGCGCCAGCGCCAGGTACTTGAGCCCGGCGTGGTCCATCCGGCGCCACAGCCCCGTGAGCACGAGCGCCTCGAGCGCCCAGCCGATGGTGATCCACTCGTTGTCGAGCTGCATCGGGATCGCGAGCGTCACGAACCCGGCCGCGCTCGCGGTGAGCCAGACCAGCGCGACCTTGCGCGCCTCCGCCGGCTCCGGCCCGCGCAGGCGCACCGCCGAGGCGGCGCCCACCGAGACGATCCCGAGCAGCACCGGCAGGAGCCCGATCGTGCTCGGCCCGAGGACGTCGAGGTACACGTGGCGCAAGGTCAACAGGTACGCGGGCGCGACGAGCGCCGCCGTGCGCCAGGCCCACGGCCGATCGCGCATCGCCTTGGGCGCGATCACGGGGAAGGTCGCGAACAGCACGACGCTCCCGAGCAGCACCGCGAGCTCGCCGATCCCGAACGGGCCGTCGTGGCGACGCAGGACGAAGAGCGAGTGCGTCCCCGCCGTCATCGCCGCGATCACCGCGAGCCAGCCCGCCGAGCCGCGGCGCGCCGCCGCCATCAGCGCCAGCACCGCGAGCGCGAGCGTGCTCGCGTAGAAGACCCACACGGGCATGGACTCGAGCCGATCCGCGAGCGCGAGGAACGGCACGGTGAGCACGGCGAGGAGCGCCGCTGCGTGGTCGCCGTGGCGACGCGCGTCCTCGCTGCGGAAGGGCAGGAGGCCGGCGAGCTGCATCAACACCGAGGCGCCGACGATGAAGGCGAGGAGCACCGCGGGAGGCGGCTGTCCGTCGGTGCCGCCGGTCGCCGCGAAGGTGGCGCCGAGCCCCACCGCGACGAGGCCGGCGGTGGCCACCTGAAGGGAGGGCTGGCCGAGCAGCGTGGAGAGGCGCGTCGCCGCGAGCCCCGCGACGCCCCAGAAGACGAGCCACGGCCACGGGCCCGCCGCCTCGGCGAACGGCGCCGCGAGCGTCGCCAGGGACAGCAGCGTCAGCACGTACGCGCTCGCGCCCACCGCGACGTTGCGCCGCTCCGGGTAGAGGCGGCCCGACAGCTCGGCGAACGCGGCGAAGACCACGAGCAGACCGATCGCGAGGCCGACCGGCTGCCAGACCCCGAGCGCCGTCGTCGGCGGGTGCGTGAGGCCGCGACCCATGAGCGCGAACGCGCTGACGAGCGCCGCGCCGGTCGGCAGCGCGACCGCCTGGTGGCGCATCCCGACGAAGCACGCGGCCGCGCAGAGCAAGACGAGCTGCACCGCGGTGACCGCGAAGGTGTCACCCAGATCGGTCCGCATCGCGAGCGGCACCGTGAACAGCAGCGGGACGAGCACGCCGGCGCTCCGAGTGAGGCGCCAGAGCACGCTCTCGGGCTCCGGCGCGGTGGCGCCCTCGACGGGCTCGGGGCGCAGCGCCGGGAGCGCGCCGAAGAGCAGCGCGAAGACCCCGACGATGGCGACCCCGAGGACGAGCCGGGGCTCGTCGAGGCGCGCGAGGAGCCAGCTGTACTGGTAGATCCCGGTCCCGATCAGGCAGAGCGCGGCGAGCCACGACCAGCGCCGCTTGTAGGCGACCCAGAGCATCGCCCCGTCGAGCAACAGCAGGTAGCCGAAGAGGGGCAGCGGGCGGTCCGAGCCGGTGCTCAGCGCGAGCGGCGTGATGAACCCGCCGAAGAGCCCGAGCAGCGCGACGGGCATCGAGCGCCGATAGACGGCCAACGCGGTGCAGACCCCGGTGGTCGCCACCATCAGGATCCCCGCGGCCCAGGTCGGATAGAGCGAGTACAGCGCCTGCCCGGCCCAGAAGGCGAGGTAGAGGATCGCGATCCCCGCGCCCGCGATCCAGCTCGCGAGCACCTCGTGGGTGCGGCGGAGCCTCAGCTCGGAGGCCGCGAGGCAGCCCAGGCCGACGAGCGTGCCCGCGACCATGCGCATCGCGGGCGTGATGAGGCCGTGCTCGATCGAGTACTCGAAGAAGTAGATCCCCGCGAGCACGAGGATGCTCGCGCCGAGCGCGGCCGCGCCGCGGACGCCGATCCACTGCTCCCACGCGATCCGCTGCGGAGGCGCGGGCGGAGGCGCCGCCGGGGCCGGACCCGCCGCGGCCATGTCGCCCGGATCGACGGGGGCCGGCCGCGGGGGAGCTCCGTCGACCGCCGCGCGGACCGCGTCGAACGCGGCCGCCGGGACCTCGGCCGGAGGCGTCTCGGGGACCGGGATCGTGGCCGGATCGATGACGAGGTCGTCGTCCGACGCCTCCGCCGGCGCCTCGTCCGAAGCGTCCAGCGCTTCGTCCGCCCCGACCTCCGCCTCGACCGCGCCCTCCGTCGGCTCCGCGACGGGCTCCGGCGGAGGCGCCTCGGCCATCTCGGGCACCGTCGCCCGCTCGATCGCGGGCTCCGCCGCGGTGACCGTCTGCGCGGGGATGGCGGCGAGCCCCGCCTCGACCCGCGACACTCGATGCGCGAGTGTGGCGTTTTCGGCACGCAGGGCGCCGAGCATCGCCTCCAGATCCTGAATTCTCTCTTCGTTCCGGTCGTTTCGGAACAACCGAACGAGCACCACGATGCCTGCGATCAGCACCGTGGGTCCGCCTAGACAGACGGCCATCCCCACCATGAGCTCGACGAAATCGTTCATCGTCCCCCTGTGGAGCAGCGGCCGTGCCAGCCCCCCGCGGAGGTGAGTAGCACGGGCCCCTCCGCGACCTCGATGATCATCGAGTGTACAGCCCGTGCAAAGCGGGACGTCGCCCGAGGTCGCTACCGGAGCTCGACGAGCGCGGCGATCTCGGCCTCGAGCGCGTCTCCGTCCGCCGCGAGGCGCTCGGAGCCCTCGTCGAGCTCGCCGATCAGCGCCTCACGCGAGCGCGCCGCCCGCTCGACGCGGACGAGCTGCTCGATGGTGCGCTCGACGGCGCCGCCCCCCTCGCCGTTGAGGCGCCGCTCGGCGCGGCGGATGACGTCGTCGAACGCGCGCTCGACGCTGCGGCGCAGGGCCCGCGGGAGCTCGAGCTCGCCGAGCCGTCGATGCGCCACGACCGCGCGCAGGAGCCGGAGCTTCGTCGCGCCGCGCGCTCTTGAGGCCAGGCGCCGGAGCGCGAAGGTGCGGGGCGCGTCGTTGGGCACGATCCACGGCGCCGAGGCCAGGAGCGACGCGACCATGATCGCGGTCATCCAGAGCGAGGCCTCGAGGCCCGCGTTCGCCCGCGCGACCCAGCTCGCCGCGACGCCGCTCGCGAACGCGAGGGCGAGGTGGAACCCGAGCTCACGCCACGTCCGCGAGCGCATCGCGCGCGTCCCGAACACGAACGTCAGCAGCAGCCCGCTCGCGATCAGCGGCACGTAGGACCGCGTCGCCTCGTACGCCACGGCGCCGCTCGCGCCGAACGCGACCGCTTCACCGGCGAGCGGGGCCCCGCCGTGCGCGATCAGCGCGAGCCCCACCGACGAGGCCACGGTGATCCCCGCCGCCGTGATCGGCCCGAGGGCGTCGAGCTGACCCAGCAGCGCGAGGGCGAGGCCGGCCAGGCCGACGAACAGGAACGCTCGACCTCTTCGCAGCATCAGAAGGCCTCCGAGCGGCTGCGACGGTCGGCGTTGGCCCGCAGCCCGTGAGCGCGACCGGCGGCGGAGTGCGCGGGACGATCGAAGTTGTCGAGATCGTCGTTCACCGCCGTGATACGGGCGTCGAGCATCGGAGCTGCCTCCGGGGCCTCGGCCCGCCACTGCTGGAGGCGCTCGCGGTTGTCGCGCGCGAGCTGGGTGGCCTCCTCGACCCGACCCTGTCGCCAGGCCTCGATGGCCTGGGCCTGGGCGTGATCCACCCGCTGCGCCACCGCCTCCGCGTGCAGCGCCACGTCCCTCGACGCGACCACCTGGGCTTCGTCCCCCACGACCGAGACGGACAGACGTCCGAGGTGCAGGTTCCGATCTGTTCCTTCTCGCGCTCCTCGATAGCGAAGATCGACGCCGACCCCGGGCTCCTCACCGACCCCCCCGGCGACCGCCTCGATCCGGAGGGTCACGCGCCGGCGCTCGCCGGCGAAGATCGAGCCGAGCGGGACGCCCGAGCCGCTCCAGCTGCCGCCGTAGACCTCGGCGACGCGCCAGCCCGACGGCAAGCCCAGATCGAGGCTGGTCCGGTCCGCCACCGTGGTGGAGGCCTGCTCGAGCTCGCGCGACAGGAAGCCGGCGAGCTCCCCGCCGGTCGCGAGGAACGCGTAGTTCCCACGCCCCGAGTCCGCGACGCTCGTCAGCCAGCGCTCGTCGTAGTCGGTCCCGACGCCGAGCGAGCTCGTGGTCGTCCCCGCGTTGGCGCGCTGCCCGATCTCGGCGCCGAGCTGCGCGAGATCGCGCCCCGAGCCGTCGAGGCCGTCGCTCACCAGGACGAGGCGGTGCACGAGGTCCGGCGGCGCGTCCGACAACGCGAGCGCGCCGAGCTCCAGGCCCGCGGGGATGTTGGTCCCACCGCCAGATTGGATGGCCGCGACGCGGCCGCGCAGCGTCTCGCGCACCTGCCCCACCGGCGCGAGCGGCTGCACCACCCTCGCGGCGGTGTCGTAGGTGATCACCGCGAGCTGGTCTTCGGGGTGCATCTGCTCGGCGAGCGCGAGCACCGACCGTCGCGCCTGCTCGATCTTGTCGCCGTACATCGAGCCGCTCGTGTCGAGCACGACCGCGAGCGCGACCGGCCGCCGACGCGTGGCCCCGGAGCCGTCGCGCCCCTCGACGCGCAGCTCCGCGAAGAGCTCGCGCGTGCCGTTGGCCAGCATCGCCCCCTCGGTGAACGCGAGGAAGCCCGTGAGCTCCGTCGTATCGATCGGAATACGGCTGCCGGCGATGTCGGGCAGCGGGATCCTCCCGTCTCGCGGCTGATCCGCGTTGGCCTGGTGCGCCCTCGACAGCGCGATGGCGCCGAAGGCGAAGACCGTCGCTGCCATCGCCATGGTGAGCCGTCGCCGACCCGAGCTCGTGATTCGCATTCTGGTTCTCATGTGAGCTGACCTCCCGATGGAGCAGACGCCTCCCGACCGAATCGGTGGGTCAGGGTTGGGTAAAAGCGCCAGGCGCTCGCGGGAGGGGACGCAGCAGGACCGGGGCCAGGTTCGAAAACCTCGCGGTCGCGCGCGGAACGGGTCCGGGAATCTATCGGCGACAGCGCGAGCATGCTCCCCCCAGAAGCAGCGGGTCCGGGTAGCAGTGGCGATGACGCGCCGATTCGTGACCAGCTCGATGGGGGAGCCCCGCGTGCTGGCCGCGAGACCCGGCACCTGGTAGCAGCAGGGGATGAAGTACGAAGGACACGCCGCGTGGGTCACCGGCGGGGGCACGGGCATCGGTCGCGCGCTCGCCCTCGAGCTGGCTCGACAGGGCGCGGACGTGGCGATCTCGGGGCGCCGCGCCGACAAGCTCGACGCGGTGGCGCAGGAGATCGAGGCGCTGGGCCGGCGCGCGCTCGCCCTCCCCTGCGATGTCCGCGACGAGGATCAGCTCGCTCGCACGGTCGAGCGGATCGCGGCCGACTTCGGCAAGCTCGACGTCGCGATCGCGAACGCGGGCTTCGCGGTCGGCGGACCGATCGAGGGGCTCACCGCGGAGCGGCTCCGCAACCAGCTCGACATCAACGTCGTCGGCGCCGCGATGACCTGCAAACACGCGCTCACCCAGCTGCGGCCGACCAAGGGCCGCCTCGGGCTCGTCGGCTCGGTGGCCGCGTTCACGCCGCTGGCCAAGAACGGGGCGTACTGCGCGAGCAAGGCGGGCCTCCGGATGGTCGGGCAGACCCTCGCGATCGAGCTCGCGGGCACCGGGGTCAGCGTCACGACGCTCCACCCGGGCTTCGTCGAGAGCGAGATCAACCAGGTCGACGACGACGGCGTCCACCACGCCGACCGCGAGGACAAGCGCCCCAAGAACCTGATGTGGCCCGCCGACAAGGCCGCCCGCGTGATGTTGAAGGCGCTGTGGAAGCGCAAGACCGAGCTCGTCTTCACGGGCCACGGCAAGGTCTTCTCGGCGCTCGGCCAGCACCTGCCGGGCCTCGTGATCTACGCCCAGCAGCAGCAGCGGAAGAAGAAGCGCCGCTGACGGATCACACGAAGCGGTCGGAGCCCTGCACGTCCGCCTCGGAGTCGGCGGCGAAGCGGTACTCCGGATCCACGAGCGGCTCGATGCGCGCCATGACGTCGTCGACGTAGGCCTGGAACTCGTCCGCGAAGTCGCGCTCCGCCTCGGCGGTGAACGGCTCGAAGCGCCCGCGCTCGACCCACGCCGCCGCGTCGGCGCGGCGCAGCGGCTCGCCGAAGCGATAGACGACGTGCCCCGGCTTCGCGACGGGGCTGCTGCTCGGGTAGAGGCGATCGGAGCCGCTGCATCCCACCGGGACGACCGCGCGATCGAGGTGCATCGCGATCTGCGACAGCCCGGGCCGGCCGCGCAGCAGGCGCCGGGAGCGCGTGCCCTGCGGGAAGATGAGCAGGTCGAGGCCGAGGGCGGCGGCCTCCTCGTTGAGCTCGACGAAGCGACGCATCATCGCGCGGAAGACCCCGTCGATGGCCTGCGCGTAGCTCTCCCGCGGCGGCTGGAAGCGCCGGCCGAGGATGTCGCGCGCGCCCTCGAGCAGCGCGCGCGGGAGCTCCGCCGGCGCCTCGAGGGCCTCGCCCCGGGCCACCGCGTTCACCCAGTCACGCGCCGCGCGGTACTCGTCGTCGGTGGGCCGGCGGCCGAGCGCTGACAAGAAGTCTTTCGTGATGATGTAGCCGCGGCTGACCGTCGGGATGTTGTTCGTCAGCTCCATGAAGTAACCGACGGTCGGGTTCTCGTAGTACTTGCCCTTCACCCAGGTCGCGATGAACCGGTCGTTCTGGCGCCAGTGCTGCAGCATGAACGGCCAGTAGTTGTAGCGATCGGTGTGGTTCATCGCGAAGACGACGGGCTCGTCGGGCAGGTTCTCCTGCCCCTCGAAGGTGATCTTCACGCCCGGCGGCATCGAGTAGTTCGGCAGCAGCAAGAGCCACGCGACCACGCGCTGCCCGACCGGCCGGGCGCTGAGCGAGATGCGGCCGAGGCGATCGAGATCGAGCATCAGGACCGGATCCCGGAGAGGACCAGCGAGATGAGGGTGCGCGCGATCTCGTCGGGCGGCGCGTCGAGCTCGCCGCTGAGGAACGACCACGTGAGCTGCTCGACCGCGCCGACGACCGCGAGGGCGCTGATGCGCGGATCCCGGATCGACAGCAGGCCCTGATCGACCGCGAAGCGGGTGAGGTACACCGCCCGCTCGCGGATGTGATCGGCGAGCGCGCGGATGGGCGCCCTCGCCCCCGCCGACGGCGCGCGGCTCTCCTGCAGGTACAGCCGCACCACGTCGGGGTAGCCGACCGCGAGGGGCAGCATCCCGATCGCGAGGGTCTGGTACGCGGCGAAGAGCGTGGCCTCGTCGTACGCCTCCTCGAGCGCCGCCTCGCAGCGATCGAACGCGTTGCGGAGCGCCTCGTCGGCGGGCTGTACGATCCCCGCGACCAGATCGGGCTTGTCCTCGAAGTAGCGATAGAAGTTGCCCTTCGCGGTCCCGGCCTCCTTGGCGATGTCGTCGATCGTCACGCGCTCGACGCCGTGCTCGAGGAACAGGCGCAGGCCCGCCTCGCGCAGCTGGGCGAGGCGCTTGCGCCGATTGCGATCGCGCTTGCCGCCGGGCTGACCGGGACGCTCGGGCGGCAACCGCCCCACGACTTCCTTGCTCGACACCGGACGCCATTCTGCTACAAATAACGTGACTGTGTGGTCATTCTTGTGAAAACGCGCTCCGGCGAGCTCTCGAACGAAGTGGTGGTGACATGATCGGTATCCCGTTGGGTCTGGCGTACGCGAACGCTACGGAGTGGGTCGTCCACAAGTACGTGCTCCACGGATCGGGCCGGAAGCGGTCGAGCTTCTGGAGCTTCCACTGGCTCGAGCATCACCGCGCCGTGCGCCTCCACGGGCACAACGACCCGGACTACCAGCGCTCGGTGTTCGGCTGGAACGCGCAGGGGAAGGAGGCGCTGACGCTCACGCTGGCGACCGCGGCGCACCTGCCGCTGGCCCCGATCGCGCCGTTCTTCACGGCCACCGTCGTCTACTCGGCGGTGAACTACTACCGCAAGCACAAGCGGTCCCACATGGACCCCGAGTGGGCGCGCGAGCACCTGCCCTGGCACTACGACCACCACATGGGTCAGAACCAGGACGCGAACTGGTGCGTGACCCGGCCCTGGTTCGACCACCTGATGGGGACGCGGATCCCGTACGTCGGGACCGAGCGCGAGAAGCAGGATCGCGAGCGCGCGGCGCGTCGCGAGGCCCGAAGAGCCGCCAAGGCCGCGGCGGAGGCCCCGAACGAAGAGCGCAACGCGGCGTGAGCGCTATGCTCCGCGCCTCATGCGCCACCTCCTCCTCTGCAGCACGATCCTGATCGCCCTCGGATGCGACGGGGCCACCACCCCCGACGAAGACGCGGGCCCCATGGGCACCGACGCCGGCGCGATCGACGCGGCCGTGCCGCCGTCGCTCCCCAGCTCGATCGGCCCCGCGGAGCGGCCCGCCCAGCTCGTGGTGCCGGCCGCGCACGACGGGACGACGCCGCTGCCCCTCGTGGTGCTCCTGCACGGCTACTCGGCCAGCGGCGGGGCGCAGGACCTGTACCTGGGCTTCTCGCGCGCGACCCGGGCGAACGGCTTCTACCTCGTCATCCCGGACGGGACCGTCGACACGAGCGGCAACCGCTTCTGGAACGCCACCCCCGCCTGCTGCAACTTCGGCGGGGTCGACGTCGACGACGTGGCCTACCTCACCGGCCTCGTGGACGAGGTCGAGGCGATGGCGCCGGTCCGCGACGTCTACTTCTTCGGGCACAGCAACGGCGGCTTCATGAGCTACCGGATGGCGTGCGAGCTCGCCGATCGCGTGACCGCGATCGGCAGCCTCGCGGGCTCGGACTTCGCCAACGAGACGGACTGCGAGCCGAGCCAGCCGGTCTCGGTGCTGCAGATCCACGGGCGCGTCGACGAGACGATCGCCTACGACGGCCAGGTCGGCGCGTACCCGTCGGCCCCCGACGACGTGGCGCGCTGGGCCTCGCGCGCGGGCTGCGACGACGTCGTGACGCCGGGCGACGCGCTCGACCTCGACATGGGCCTCGCCGGCGCCGAGACCGTGGTGGAGGCGCGCGACACGGGCTGCACGGGCGCCGACGCCGCGCTCTGGACCATCGAGGGCGGCGGACACATCCCCGCCGTCAGCCGCGACTTCTCGACCCGCGTCCTCACCTGGCTCGACGCCCACCGGCGTTAGCAGGCTGCTGAAAAGCAGCCTGCTTCCGTGCCGCGCGCGAAGCGCGCATGCCCGTGCCCGTGCCCGTGCCCGGACCGTTCCCGTCGACCGTTCCTGCAGAAGGCGCGTGATCTCGGGCACGGGGAACGCTCACGGGTCACGGGCGGGCACGGGCATGGGCAAGGGCACGGGCACGGGCACGGAGCAGGCTCCGAAACGGTCCCTTCGGGCCCATTTGAGCAGCCTGCTAACGCTCGGTGAGGCGGGGGAGCAGCTCGGCGAAGTTGCAGGGCTTGGTGCGGCTGTCGAGCTGGAGCACGAGGATCTCGTCCCAGGCGTCCTTCACGGCGCCCTTCGAGCCCGGCAGCGCGAACAGGTAGGTGCCCTTCGCGACGCCCGCGGTGGCGCGCGACTGGATCGTGGACGTCGCGATCTTCTGGAACGAGATCCAGCGGAACAGCTCGCCGAAGCCGGGGATCGACTTCTCGTAGACGGCCTCGAACGCCTCCGGCGTCACGTCGCGGCCCGTGATCCCGGTCCCGCCGGTGGCGATGACGACGTCGACGTCCGGGCTGTCGATCCAAGCCCGCAAGCGCGCCTCGATGGCCGCCTGCTCGTCGGTGACGATGGCCTTCTCGACGACCTCGTGGCCCGCGCGGCGAGCGCGCTCGACGAGGATGCGGCCGGACTCGTCGGTCTCCTCGGTGCGCGTGTCCGAGACGGTCAGGACCGCGATGCGCAGCGGCACCATCGCGGCCTCGGTCACTTCTTCTTCTTTCGGCGCTTCTTGCGCTTCGGCGCCGCGTCGTCCTCGTCGGCGGCGTCGTCACCCGAGCTGGCCGAAGCCTTCGCGGGCTCGTCCTTCTTGGCGGGCTTGTCCCCCGATCCGGGGAGCGGCGGCCACTTCGCGCGCTCCTCCTCGGTGAGCGGCTCGAGGATGTTCGACTTCTTGCTGAAGAAGAGCATGTAGAGGCTGACGAGGACGATCGGCGCGCTCAGGCACTGCCCCATCGTGAGCGGGAAGTTGTCCGCCAGCGTCTGGTACTCCTTCACGTACTCGATGAGGAACCGCGTCGTGAAGTAGTAGGCGAGCAGGATGAAGAGGTGCGCGCCGGGCCGCAGCCGACGGCGCCACTTGGCTTGCAGGTAGATGGCGATGCCGAGCATCACGAAGGCGAGGATCGCCTCGTAGACCTGCGAGGGGTGGCGGTAGACGATCTGCTGGCAGAGCTCCTGCGCCTCGCCCGTCGGGAGCTGCGCGTACTGCGGGCACTCGTGCCGCGGGAACCAGATCCCCCACGGGACGTCGGTCGCGCGGCCGACGATCTCGGAGTTGAAGAAGTTGCCGACGCGGACCCACGGGATCACGAACGTCGCGCCGCACATCGCCGGATCCATGTAGGCGAGCGCGTCGACCTTGTACTTCCGGGCGAAGAAGATCACCGCGAGGATCGCGCCGAGGCCGCCGCCGTGGCTGGCGAGGCCGCTGCCGATCTGGATGAGCCGGCTCCCGAGCGCCGCGCCGGTGACCCCGTTCGGGCTGGAGAAGAAGTCCGTGAAGAGGTGGGTCTCGTAGAAGATCAGGTGGATCAGGTGCGCCCCGAGGATCATCCCGATCGGCGTCCAGAGGGTGAGGCGCTCGCCGTGCACGCGCGGGTAGCCCCACTGC
This sequence comes from Sandaracinaceae bacterium, assembly GCA_020633195.1. Lineage (GTDB taxonomy): Bacteria > Myxococcota_A > Polyangia > Polyangiales > Sandaracinaceae > JACKEC01. The sequence continues at coordinate 56,544 of JACKEC010000038.1, forward strand.
TCGAAGTACTTGGGGAACGCCCACGCGGCTCCGAGCAGCCCGATCGCGAAGAAGACCCCGTAGAACCGGATCTGCAGCGGGCCGTTCGTGACGGGGGTGCTCAGCCAGTCGAGCTGGAGGAGAACCGGATCGATGTCCCAGATCACGGCGAGCGCAATAGCACCCGCGACCTAGGGAATGCCAGCCACGCCGACCTCGGCGAGCTGACGCGCGAGGACGGCCGGATCGCTGGTCGGGAGCTCGCAGCGCCCGATCTCGCAGACGTAGGCCGTTGCTCGACCTCCGATCGCGACCTTCCCGGACAAGGCGCCGTAGGCGGCGAGCAGCTCCGGCGAGCCCCCGGCGGTGGGGACGCGGATGGGCAAGACCCGAGACGTCACGGTCGGGCGGACGACCGCCCAGAGCGCGGCGGAGTCACCCGCGAGGACGACCTCTCGGCTCGGGGCGACGAGGTGATCGAGCGCGACGAGCAGGAACCCCGCGCCGAACGGGTCCTCGACCGCCCGCGGCGCGGCGCCACGCGCGGCCTGCTCGCCCGCGTCGTAGAGCGCCCGGTCGCCCGCCATCGCGCCGAGCTCGAGCAGGAGCAGGGTCGCGGCGTTGCCGCCGGACGGGAGCACGCCGTCGTCGAGGTCGGGGCGCCGCATCGGCAGGCCGTGCGGGACGTCGGCCCTCGCGGTGTGGAGGAACGTGCCGAGCGAGGCGTCGTGGTAGCGCTCGAGGATCACCGCCGCGATCGCGTGAGCGGCGACGAGCCAGCGAGGATCGCCGTCCGCGGCGTGGAGGCGCAGCAGGCCGAGCGCGGGCAGCGCGAGGTCGTCGAGGAAGCCCTCCCCGAGGGGCTCGCCCTGGCGCCGGCCGCGGAGCATCCGGTGACCGTCCCAGCAGTGATCGAGCAGGAAGCCCGCGACCCGCTGCGCGCCCTCCACGTAGCGGGGCTCGTCGAGCCAGCGCCCGACGTCGGCGAGCGCGATCAACGCGAGCCCGTTCCACGACGCGAGCTCCTTGTCGTCGGTCGCCGGGGGCCGCCGCTCCGCGCGCGCGGCGAGCAGTCGTGGGGCGACGCGCGCAGTGAACGCGTCGGCCTGCGCGGGGGTCATCGAGAGGTGGACCTGCAGCGCGGCCGGCGTGACGCGGTGGAGCACCGAGCGCCCCTCGAGCGAGGGATCGCCGCCGGCGGTGACGCCGTACATCGTCGCGAACGTCGCCCCGTCCGCGTCGCCGAGGGCGCGCGTCAGCTCCGCGGGGGTCCACGTGTAGTAGGCGCCCTCCCCGCCCGGGTCGTCGGCGTCGAAGCCCACGACGAGGCCGCCGTCCGGGCGCTGCCAGCGCTCGACGAGGTCGTCGAGGACCGCGCGGCCGACCGCCACGAAGTCCTCGCGCTCGAGCGCGCGCCCCGCCTCGACGTAGAGCTGGCCGAGCTGGGCGTTGTCGTAGAGCGTCTTCTCGAAGTGCGGGACGTGCCAGTCGGGGTCGACCGCGTAGCGGTGGAAGCTCCCGAAGAGGACGTCGTGGATCCCCCCGCGCGCCATCTGCTCGAGGGTGTTCACGAGGTGATCGCGCGCGAGCGCGTTGCCCGTGCGGACGAAGTAGCGCAGCTCCGCGAGGAGGAGCGGCGCGTTGGGGAACTTCTGCCGGCTCCCGAAGCCCCCGCTGCGCGAGTCGCGGGCGGTGGCGAGGCGCGCGAACGCGCGGTCGACCACGGCCGGCGACGGAGGCTCGGCGCCCGCCGAGACCTGGCGCGACGCAGCCTCGATCTGCTCGAAGATCGCGCGGCCGCGCGCGGCGACCACCGCCGACCCCTGGGAATCGAAGCGGCTCCGGACCTCGCGGAGGACGTCGAGGAACCCGGGCCGGCCTCCGCCGCCGTGGCGGGGGAAGTACGTGCCGCCGAAGAACGGGACGAGGTCGGGCGTGAGCATGACGGTGAGCGGCCAGCCGGTGGAGCCGCCGAGGCGGCGCACGGCCTCGATGTAGAGCGCGTCCACGTCGGGGCGCTGCTCCCTGTCGACCTTGATCGCGACGAACTGCCGGTTGAGGAGCTCGGCGACCTCGTCGTCCTCGAAGCTCTCCTGCTCCATCACGTGGCACCAGTGGCAGGTCGAGTACCCGATGGAGAGGAAGATGGGGCGGTTCAGCTCGCGAGCGCGGGCGAGCGCCTCCTCGCCCCAGGGGTACCAGTCGACGGGGTTGTGCGCGTGCTGGAGGAGGTAGGGGCTCGGCTGCCCGACGAGGTGGTTCCCCTCTCGGCGGACCTCCGCGGGGGCGCGGTAGCCGGCTGCGTCGTCGGGCTCCGCGATCTCGGGTGACGCCGTCAGGCGCGCGGGCGGCTCGCGCTCGGAGCAGGCCGCGAGGACGACGACGAGGATGACCGAGAGCCGCACGGCGTCAGGCGGCGATCCGGCGGAAGCGCTCGCGGAGCTTCTGCGCGATGCGCGTGGCCATCGCCATGATCGTGAGCTGCGGGTTCACGCCGAGGCTCGTCGGGATCACGCTGCCGTCGCAGAGGAACACGTTGTCCGTGTCCCAGAGCCGACCGTCCGGGTCGACGCCGCTCGCGCTCGCGACCGCCCCCATCTGGATCGATCCGAGCGGGTGCTGCGAGCTGCACTCGATGCGCCGCGGGGGGACCTTCTCGAGCTCGAAGCGCCGGAAGCCGTCGGCGTCGAAGGGCCCGTCGATCCCGAGGACGGGCAGGTAGAGCTGCTTGGCGCCGGCGGCGAGGAAGGTCTCGCCGACGAGGCGGATCCCCCTGTACATCGCGCGGCGATCCGAGGGGCTCATCCGGTAGGTGACGACGGGCTCGCGCGCGAAGGGGTTCCGCCACACCGTGCCCGGGCCCTCGTCGTGGACCATCGCGCCGAACATCGCGATGTGGGGGAGCTCCTTGGCGCGGCGCATCAGCGCGGGGCCGGCGCCGGGCATCGTCGCGGCGATCACGCTGCCGGGGATGAACAGGCTCATCAGCGTCACGTGCTCGTGCTCGAACGCGTCCGTGTACGCGCTCTGGAGCGCGCCGCGCCATCCGCGGACCGGCTCGTCGAAGGTCGCGAAGACCCGGAACCCGGGGTGGAGCGTCATGTTGCGGCCGACCTGCCCGCCGACCGAGGCGAGCCCGCTCGCCGAGAGGAGCACCGGACTGTGGATGCCGCCGCACGCGACGATCACGACGCGCGCGTGCACCGTCACGCGGCTCCCGCGGGTGCGACCCGGGCCGTTGCGCAGCCGCCCGCGCACGCCCGTCGCGCGGCCGTTCCGGTGGATCACGCGCTCGACCAAGCAGTCCGACCAGACGCGCCCGCCCGCCGCGAGGAGGCGCGGCAGGTACGCGAGGTCGACGCTCATCTTCGCCTGCTCCGGGCAACCGAAGTTGCACCGCCCGCAGCCGTTGCAGCCCTTGGTGTTCCGACCGATGGGGCGGATCGGGTGGCCGAGCTTGGCCGCGCCGATGCCGAACAGCTCGGTCGACCGCGACTGCATCTCGACGGGGACCTGCTCGACGTGGACCGCCTCCTCCACCTCGCGGTAGTACGGGTCCATCCCCTCGGGGGTGAGCTCGGAGAGGCCGAGCGCGCGCGACCACGGCGCGAGGATCGCTTCGGGCACGCGCAGGCACACGCCGCCGGTGACGAGCGACGATCCGCCGACGCCGGTGCCCATCGTGACGTTGACGCCAGGCGTCGCGCCCACGCCGACGGCCAGCGTCATCCCGCCCTCGCGCCACAGGTGACGCAGCGACTGACTCTGCCGCAGCTTGCCGTGGATCGCGGCGGGGACGTTGCGGCCCTCCTCGAGGACGAGCACGTCGAGGCCGGACTCCGCGAGGATCGTCGCGGCGACCATGCCGCCGGCGCCCGAGCCGACCACCACCACGTCCGCCGAGAGTGTCACCGCGCCGCGGTGGTCGTGGCCTTCGACGACCTCGCTCACGGGCGCTTGCACCCCTGGTCCCACCCGATCGCGCGGGCCGCGTCCGGGTGCTCGAAGTAGACGATCGACAAGATCGCCTTGGCGCCGAGGAGCGCGAGGCTCAGCGGGGTGCGCTCGAACGCCTCGAGCGCGTGCACCCGCTCGCTCCGCGGGAGGCGCCCGAACGAGGTGAAGCGCCCGAAGACGAGGGGCGCGAGGACGTACGTGGAGGTGACGCAGATCCAGAAGATGAAGCGCGCCCGGAGCGCGAGGTGGCCGAAGAAGTCGGCGAGATCGGTCTCGAGCCAGTCGAGCCGCGCAGGCGGCGGCGGGCCGTCGTCGTCGGTGAAGAGCGCCTCGGCGACGAGGCGAGCGCGGCGACGGGTGGCCTTCGAGAGGCCCGGTCGGGGCGCACGGGCGTCCCACCCCTCCACGAGGTAGGGGTCGGTCTCCACGGGCGCGGGCGAGGCCTCGTTCACGGGTTCGGACTATGCCACGCATTGGGGGGCGGGATGCCGGGCGCGAAAGCGTCTAGGATGTGCGCCATGCTTCGCGTGACCTCGCAATCACACAGCCGCCACGGATTCGGTCTCTCCCTCCTCTTGCTCACCGCCCTCGCCTCCACGAGCTGCGGCGAGGACATGCCCACGCCCGAGGACGGCGGGAGCGGCCCGATGGACGCGGAGGTCCCGCGCTCCTGCGGCGACGGCATCGTCCAGCCCCCGGAGGCGTGCGACGACGGCAACGCGGTCGACAGCGACGCGTGCCGCAACACCTGCCAGATCGCGGCCTGCGGGGACGGCGTCGCGCAGCGCGGGTTCGAGATGTGCGACGACGGCAACGAGATCGACACCGATCAGTGCCGCAACAACTGCGAGTCGGCGCGCTGCGGAGACGGCGTGGTGCAGGAGGGCGTCGAGGCCTGCGACGACGGCAACACCGTCGACGACGACGGCTGCACGAACGCGTGCCGGCTGCTCACCTGCGGCGACGGCGTGGTGCAGGAGGGCGAGGCCTGCGACGACGGCAACGACTCGAACTTCGACGCGTGCCTCAACACGTGCGTCGAGGCGTCCTGCGGCGACGGCTTCCCCGGCCCCGGCGAGGCCTGCGACGACGGCAACACGGTGGACACCGACGCGTGCCGTAACACGTGCGTCATCGCGCGCTGCGGTGACGGCGTGGTCTGGACGGGCGTCGAGGCCTGCGACGACGGCAACATGGTCGAGACGGACGGATGCACGACGACTTGCCGCGTCGAGACGTGCGGCGACGGGGTCGTCAACGGCGGCGAGGCCTGCGACGACGGCAACACCTCGGACACGGACGCGTGCCTCAACACCTGCCTCCCCGCGTCGTGCGGCGACGGTCACGTGTACGAGGGCGTCGAGGAGTGCGACGACGGCAACATGATCCCGACCGACGCGTGCACCAACAGCTGCGCCCGCGCGGCCTGCGGGGACGGGATCGTCGGCCCCGGCGAGTTCTGCGACGACGGCAACACGATGGACGGCGACGGCTGCAACAGCCTCTGCTCGCCGGCGGGCTGCGGGAACGGCGCGCTCGATCCCGGCGAGACGTGCGACGACGGGAACACCATCAGCACCGACCTGTGCACCAACACGTGCATGCCCGCGCGCTGCGGCGACAACATCATCCAGCCCGTCCTCGGGGAGGTCTGCGACAACGGCGACATCTCCAACAACGCCGACGGCGGCAACGGCGATGGCTGCAACGCGCTGTGCCGGCCGACGTCGTGCGGAGACGGCTTCATCGATCTCGACGACGCGAGCGACGACGGCAACCCGGCCGAGGCGTGCGACGACGGGAACACCGTCGACACCGACAACTGCACGTCGGCTTGCGTCCGCAACGTGTGCGGCGACGGCATCGTCGACATGCAGGACGACGACCCGAGCGACCCCGACTGCGACGGCTGCGAGGAGTGCGACGACGGCAACCTCTCGAACACCGACGGGTGCATGAGCCCCGGGGCCCGTGCGGGCGGGGGCTCGGGCGTCCTGATCGAGTGCCGCTCGGCGCGCTGCGGAGACGGCTGGATCCAGGCCGGGATCGAGGACTGCGACGACGGGAACTTCAACAACAACGACGGCTGCACGAACGTGTGCATGCTGCCGTTCTGCGGCGACGGCTTCGTCACCGCGCCCGAGCAGTGCGACGACGGCATGGACGGCGACAACGCCGACGAGTGCACCGACGCGTGCCGCCTGCCCGTCTGCGGGGACGGCATCGTGCAGCCCGGTGAGCAGTGCGACGACGGCAACATGATCGCGACCGACGCGTGCGACACCTACGGCACGGGGAACCCGATGGCGCCTCGCTGCGCGATCCCGAGCTGCGGCAACGGCATCCTGCAGGCCGGCGAGGAGTGCGACGACGGGAACCGCGACTCGGGCGACGCCTGCGTCCGCTGCATGCGCGCCATCTGCGGCGACACCCAGATCCAGCGGGGCGTCGAGCAGTGCGACGACGCGAACACCAACGACACGGACGGCTGCCTCAGCAGCTGCCTCCTGAACGTGTGTGGCGACGGGTTCGTCGATCTCAACGACACCCCGCCGAGCCCCGACGGCATCGAGGAGTGCGACGACGGCAACGACGTCGACGGCGACGCCTGCACCAACGCGTGCAACCGCGCGATCTGCGGCGACGGGATCGTGGGCCCCGGCGAGGGCTGCGACGACGCCAACGGCAACCCGAACGACGACTGCACCAACGACTGCCAGAGCCCGCGGTGCGGCGACGGCCTGATCTGGATCGGCCACGAGCTCTGCGACGACGGCAACACGAACGACGCGGACGCGTGCTCCAACACGTGCGTCCCGAGCTCGTGCGGCAACGGGGTCCGCGACATGGCGCCGGGCGCTCGCCTCGAGGAGTGCGACGACGGCAACGCGAGCAACACCGACGCGTGCCTGAACAACTGCCTCCGCAACACCTGCGGGGACGGGTTCCGGAACATCGGCGTGGAGCAGTGCGACGACGGGAACAGCAGCAACACCGACCTCTGCACCAACGCGTGCCGCGACGCGGCGTGCGGCGACGGCTTCATCCAGCCCGCGCGTGGCGAGCAGTGCGAGGACGGCAACACGCTCGACGACGGCTTCTGCAACGCCACCTGTCAGCGGCGGTGCGGCTCGGGGATCCCCGGCTACTCGGCGGGGATGATGTACGGCGACCACTGCTACCTCTTCCACTTCAGCACCGAGCGCTACGTGGGGGCGCGGGATCGCTGCCGGAGCGTCCTGACGCTGGCCAGCACCGGCGGGCGCGCGGAGCTGGTCTCGATCTCGGACATGATGGAGAACGACTTCGTCCGCCTCATGGCCAACGCGGGGGGCGCGCCGCTGATCTGGATCGGGCTCGGCGACGCGGCGACCGAGAGCGTCTACGTCTGGCTCGACGGAACGCCCTTCTCCTACACGAACTGGGCGGGCGGGGAGCCCAACGGCGGCACCGGCGAGAACTGCGTGATGCTGTCCTCGGACATGGCCGACCCGGCCTTCGGCCAGTGGCTGGACGTCACGTGCATCGACGCCGCGGCGTCGATCTGCGAGTACAGCTGGCCCTGACGCGGGGGCTCAGGGAGCTTCGGAGGTCGGCACGAAGTCGACCTCGAAGAGCCAGGGCCACTGCTTGCCCGTGATGACGAAGTGACCACGCTCCGGGATCCACGCGATCCCGTTGAGCACGTCCGCGTCGAAGCGCTCCGAGAGGGTCAACAGATCGCTCGCGTCGACCGAGCCGGTCACGCGCCCCGTCGCCGGATCGATGCGGACGATGCGATCGGTCTGCCAGACGTTGGCCCAGACGACGCCGTCGACGCACTCGAGCTCGTTGAGCTGCTCGACGAAGCCGCGGTCGTCCCGGACGCGCACCACGTGGTCGACGCGGAAGGTCTGCGGATCCCGGAACGAGAGGCGCTCGCTTCCGTCGCTCATCACGAGGTGATGACCGTCGTAGCAGAGGCCCCACCCCTCGCCGTCGTAGCTGAACGTGCGGCGGTGCTCGAAGCCGTCGATGCTCCAGACGTGCGCCTGCCCGGCCTGCCACGTGAGCTGGATGAGCTGGTCGTCGACGCGCGCGAGCCCCTCGCCGAAGAGGCGGCGCTCGATGCTCCGGCGCCGCAGGACCTCGCCCGTCTCGAGCGCGACCTCGCGCACCGTCGAGTGCCCGCGCAGGCCGGTGCTCTCGTACAGGTGGCCGTCGTGCCAGAGCAGGCCCTGCGTGAACGCGTCCGGGTCGTGCGGGAAGCGCTGGATCACGTGGACCGAGAGCGCCTCCATCGGCGGCGGCGGACCGTCGAGCGCCACGCCGTGCAGGGCGGGATCCGCGGGCGCGTCGCCGTTGCCGATCTCGACGTAGGCGATGGCCCCCGCGAGCACGACGACCACCGCGAGGAGCCACCAGGGTCGCTTCGGCGCGGGAGGGGGGACGGGGGCCGCGGTGACGGTCTCCGCCGGCTCCGGCGGGGCGGCGGGGGTCGCCTTCTTCTTCGGCTTGGGACGCTTCGCCATGCGACGCCCTACTTAGAGGCCCTCGATGAAACGCGCCACCTCGTCGAGCGTCTCCGCCCAGGTCGCGCGAGGCCACTCCCAGAACGCGTCGCGAGGGCCGTGCAGGACGGCGGGGCGGCCGTAGCGCACGGCGAGCTGGACCTCCGAGCGCGTGCCCTCGCCGCCGGGGAGCGCGATCACGACGTCCGAGGTGAGCACGTTGACGTGGTTGCGGCTGCGCGGGTCGGTGCCGAGCGCCCCGCTCAGCGGGAGGTGCGTCCGGATCGGGAGCTCGACGGACGGGTTCGGGTAACCGGGCCGAGCGTCGGGCCCGGGGAGGATGCCGATGGAGACGCCCGCGCGGGGCTGCGTCGCGACGAAGGCCGCCCCGACCGCGGCCATGACGCCGCCTCCACCGCCGGTCAGCAGGTGGTGACCGCGCGCCGCGATCCAGGCCCCGAGCGGCACCGCGAGCTCGGAGTGCGGATCGGAGCCCGAGCCCATGACCCCGATGATCACGCCCGCAGGTTACTCGCCCTGGGCGCTCCACGCCCGAACGTAGTCGTCCCGGAGCGCGATCCACTCCGCCGGCGCGGCGACCCAAACGCCGTCCTGCCAGCTGAAGATCGAGGACGGCTTGTCGTCGGGCTCGTAGAGCGGGATCACGTGGACGTGCAGGTGCATCGACGACTGGGTGAGCTCGCCGCCGCCGCTGCCCGTCGAGGCGACGTAGACGCGCCGCGGCGCGCGGACCCGCTCGACGACGCGCGCGGCTCGATGGGCGAGCTCGTTGACCCTCGCCCAGAGCGCCGGGTCGACCTCGGCGAACGACGTCGCGTGGGACTTCGGCAGCACCATGATCTGCCCCCACCGGCGGACGTAGCGGGGGAGCATGACGAGGATCGCGTCGTCCTCGAAGATCGCGTGCACGTCGCCGACCGCGCGGTCGCGGACCGCGCACATCAGGCAGGCGGGGCGGCCGCCCTCGCGCTCGATGCGGCTCAGGGCGGCGGCGCGCGAGATCAGCTCGGGCACGGCCTCTTCTACGTCGGGGGTGGCGGTGGCTGTTCCCCGGCGCCCGCGCGGTAGAGCGCGGCGACGCCGAGGACCCCGACCGCGGCCAGGACGCACGCGGCGACCCACACCGGCGCGAAGGCGCAGAGCAGCGCCGCGACGAGCCCCCCGGAGGCGCTGGCCCCGCTCGCCGCGCCCACGTCCAGCGCGGCGTAGCGCCCGAGCACGGGCGCGGGGACCCGCTCCTGCAGCCACACCGTGCCGCCGACCCAGGTCGCGCCCACCCCGATCCCCCAGAGCGCGCAGCCGGTCGCCCACGCGATCGCGCCGTCGAGCGACAAGATCATCACCGCGACGCCCGTCGCGAGGCCGCCGAGCGCGACCATGCGACGCGGGCCGAGGCGTCGCAGGAACCACGGGCCCGCCCCGTTGCCGATCCCGCGGACCGCGTGGAGCCCGCCGAGCCCGTACGCCGCCCCCGCGCTCGCGCCGACGAGCGCGTGCAGGATCACCCACGCGCCGCCGTTGACGAAGAGGGTCGGCGCCTTCGCGAGGGCGGCGACCACGCGATCCGGGTGGGCTCGGGCGTCGGCCGCGAGCGACGTATCGGCCCCCGCCTCCGCGCGGGCCGGCGGGAGCGCTCCGAGGCCGGTGAAGATCAGGGCGGCGACGGCGAAGGTCGCGGCGTCCACGGCGAGCGCGGTGGTCGGCCCGAAGGCGCCGGTGACGACCCCGCCGAGCGCCACCCCCATCGTGAAGAGCACGGCCCAGCTCGTGCCGAGGAGGCGGTTCGCCGGCTCGAGCTCCTCGACCTCGACGAGCTGCGGGAGCACCGCCCGGGACGGCGCGAGGATGAACGCCGCGCCGGCCATGCGCAGGAAGAGCAGCCCCTCCACCCACGCGACCGCGCCGCGCGACGCCGCGAAGGCCATCGCCACCGTGACCGAGCCGCGGGCGAGGCTCGCGATCACGAGGAGCCGTCGCCGGTCGACGCGATCGGTGAGCCAGCCCGCGAGCGGCGAGGCGATGGCCTGGGGCACCGCGTGCGCCATCTGGACCAGGGCGACGCCGACGAGGCCGTGCGGCCCGGTGAGCGCGAGCAGCCCGACGGCGACATAGGTCAGCCAGTCTCCGATCGCCGAGAGCGCGTCCGCGAGGAAGAGCACCCGAAACCGGGGCCGCTCGCTCAGGAGCCGAAGCAGGCTCGTCGATGGCTCCATCACGGCTAGGATTCGCCCCGTGTCCGACCCTACTTCGTCTCGCCCGTCCCGCACGACCCTCGTCGCCATCGGCCTCGTCGCGCTCGCCGCGGGAGGCCTGGGCCTTCACTTCCTGTCGGCCCCCTCCACTCCACCGCCCACCCTCGACTCGGACGCGCCGCCGCCCGGTCCCGCGCCCGACGTGCCGAGGCCGTGGCGGATCGCCGTGCTCCCGCTCGACGCGCACGGCGCCGCCGACACCGACGTGGGGGACGCGCTCGCGCAGGCGCTGATCGCCACCCTCGCGTTCCCCGACGACGTCGACGCGGTCGCGGCGCCGGCGCCCGCGGACGGCGAGGCGGCGACGTGGACCGACGGGACCGAGGCGGCGGCGTCCCTCGAGGCGACGCACTTCGTCCTCGGCGAGGTGGAGGGCGCCGCGGGCGCCTTGAGGGTGCACGTCGCCTTGCGCCATCGCGAGGGGGCCCTCGTCCGTGAGACCGAGCTGCGCGCGTCCACCGACGACGTCCTGACGCGGACGCGCGACCTCGCGCTCGGGCTGCTCGGCGAGGGCACGGTCCTGCCCCCCGCCGACACGGACGCCGCCTACGCCTCGAGCACCCGCTCGCTCGCCGCGATGCGCGCCTTCGTGCGGGGTCGACGCGCCGCCGAGCGCGGCGACGACCGAGCCGCGGCCGAGGCCTTCCAGGACGCGCTGACGGCCGACCGGGCGTTCTCGATGGCGGCCTACCGACGCGCCGAGGCGCTCGAGCGGCTCGGGTCGCTCGATCTCGCGATGGAGGCGGTCTCCACGGCGCTCTCGAACCGCGATCGGCTCGGCCACGCCGACCTCGGCCGGGCCGAGGGCCTGCTCGCGGAGTGGCGCGGGGACTACGACCGCGCGGTGCCGCTCCTGCGCATCCACACCACCGAGCACCCGAGCGACGTCGAGGGGCTCGTGCGGCTCGGCCGCGTCCGCCTGCGGCTCGGCGCGTCCCGCGGCCGACCCCCCGAGGACGCCCGGGCCGAGCTGGAGCGCGCGCTCGAGCTCGACCCGACGAACGCCGAGGCCCTCGAGGGGCTGATGGGGCTCGAAGCGGATCGGGGCGACCTCGACGCCTTCGACGCGCTCGTCGAGCGCATGCCCGAGGCGGATCGTCCTCGCTTCGCGCTCGTGTCCGCGATCGGCCGCGGCGACGCCGCGACGGCGGAGGCGGCCGCGGACGTCGCGCCGGCGCGCGGACCGCTGCTCGCCCTCCCCGGGCTCGCTGGTCACGAGTACCTGGCCGTCCACGACGCGCCCGGCGGCGCGATCTTCGGCGCGGAGCACGACCTCGCGCACGGCCGCCCCGCCGCGGCCCTCGAGCGGCTCGCCGGCGTGTGGGACACGCTCACCCCGTTCGACGTGGAGCGCGTGGCGGCGCTCCTTTTGTTGCCCCCCTTCCACGTCGACGACGCCGCCCTCGCGGCGCGCTGCCCCGACTGGTCGGCGCCCGCGCCGGGGATCGCGGACGCCGACGATCCCCACGCGAGCACGCGCCCCCTCGTCCGCCTGTACCTGTCGGCGGCCTGCGCGCACCGGCTCGGCCACGAGGCCGACGCCACCGCCGCGGTCGCCGCGCTGCGCGCCGCCGAGGCCCCTCAAGAGGCGCTGGGCGCGATGATGGCGGCCCAGCTCGAGGCGTGGCTCGCGCTCGACTCCGGCGCCCCGGCGCGCGCGATCGAGCTGCTCGCCGAGCCCGTCCCCCCGATCCCGGCGTGGCAGATCGAGCGCTCGCCGATCCTCGCGATGACGCTCGGGCGGTGGGTCCGCGCGGAGGCCCACCGAAGGCTCGATCAGCTCGGCGAGGCGCTGCACTACGCTCAGTCGCTGCCGCACCCGAGGCCCGCGTCGCGCGCGCTCGCGGCGGCGGCGCTGCTGATGATCGCGCAGGTCTACCAGGCGGCGGAGCGGACCCACGAAGCCCACGACGCCTTCGAGCGCTTCCTCACCTACCGCGAGGCGGCCGAGCCGGCGTTCGCGCGAGAGGTCGCGGACGCGCGGCGGCAGCTCGAGGCGACGGGGGTCGAAGAGCCATGAGCGCCTCGGGCGGCGTAGCCGTGGACGGCGGCGAGCTTCGCTGGGACGCGGCCGGGGACGGCCCCCCGGTGCTGTTGATCCAGGGCGTGGGCGCGGCGGGCTGCACGTGGCGCCCCCAGGTCGAGGGGCTTCGACACGATTTTCGATGTGTGACCTTCGACAACCGGGGCGTGGGCGGCACCACCGCGCCGGTGGGCGCGCCGACCATCGAGGCGATGGCCGAGGACGCGCTGCGCGTGATGGACGCGCAGGGCTGGAGCTCGGCGCACGTCGCGGGTCACTCGATGGGAGGGCTGATCGCGCAGGCCGTCGCGATCGCCGCGCCGGACCGGGTGCGCAGCCTCGCGCTCCTGAACACCTTCGCGCAGGGGACCCAGGGCGCGCGCGCGGACCTCTCCGTCATGTGGCTGGGCGCGCGCATGCGCTTCGGCGGCCAGCGCGGCCGGCGGCGCGCGGGGCTGCGCATGATCTTCCCCGACGCGTACCTCGCGACGCGAGACCTCGACGAGCTTCATGACGAGGTCGCGGCGATCTTCGGCCGCGACGTGGCGGCGCAGCCCGCGGTGGTGATGAAGCAGCTGCGCGCCATGGGCGCCTACGACCCGCGGCCCCACGCCCCGGCCATCGCCCACCTGCCGGCGCTCGTGCTGACGGGGGACGCCGACCGCATCGCGAAGCCCGAGCACTCCCGCGAGCTCGCGGCGCGGTTCGACGTGGAGGCGATCCTCCTCGAGGGGACCGGCCACGCGTCCACCATCCAGCGCGCCGAGCTCGTCAACACCAAGCTGAGCGAACACTGGCACACGGCGGAGTCCGCCCTGCGGTAAGATGCCGTCGTGTACCGAACCTTGCTCGCGGCCAAGGCCGTCCCGTGGGCACTCGGCGCGACGCTCCTCTTTGCCGCCGCCACCGCCCACGCTCAAGAGGGCGCTCGCGCGCTCGTCGACCGTGGGGTGGAGGCGTACGAGGAGGGGCGCTTCGCCGAGGCCGCCGCGCTCTTCGATCGCGCCAGCGACGCCGAGGGGCTGACCCGAGAGGACGTCGTCCGCGTCCTCTCCACCCGGGTGTTGGTCGCCCAGGGGATGGGCGACGACGGCGCCGTCGAGGCGGCGATCCTGCAGCTCGTGACCCTCGAGCCCGACGGCCTCGGCACCGCGGCCTCGCCGCAGCTGCAGCGGATGACGGCGCAAGCGCTCGAGCAGACGGGCGGCGCGACGGTCGCGATCGACATCGAGCACCGCGTCGATGGGGAGCGGCTCCTGGTGCGCACGCGGGTCCGCGGGGACGTGGGAGGCCTGGTCCGCCGCGTCCAGCTGATGGCCCGCGAGGGCGGCGGGGCGTGGGTGCCGGGCGAGGGAGGCGAGGTCCGGCTCGCGAACGCCGCGGCCGCGGACGTCGAGGTCGTCGCCGTCGCGGTCGGCCCGGGCGGCGCGCCGCTGGCCCGCGTGGGCACGCAGGAGGCGCCGCACCGGCTCGTCCGGCCGGTGCCCGCGGCCGCGCTGCACACCGACGAAGAGGAGGGCTCCGACGACGGCGTGCTGATCGGCGTGCTGGTCGGGGTCGCCGTGGTGGCGGTCGCCGCCGGCGTCATCCTCGGCGTCGTGTTCGGGACCCAGGGGAGTCAGGACACGACCCTCATGCCCCCGGTGGTGGAGTGGTGATGCAGAGAGTCCTGTACGCTGGCCTCGTCGCCGCGCTCGCCATCACCGGGTGCGACGCGACGAGCTCGCTCGCTTGGCGGATCCGGTTCGAGAGCGCGGCCGATCGCGGCGACGCACGCCGGCTCCACGCGACCGCGCGGCGCGGCGCCTGCGACGGCGAGATCGTCTACGAGGTCGACCTCGTCTCCGGCGGCACCGCCTCGATGGACGCGCCCGACCTGCCCCCCGGGGTCTACTCGTTCGCGGCCGAGGCGGTCGACGCGAGCTGCCGGATGGTGGCGACGGGGTGCGTCACGATCGAGCTCCCGCAGGACGCGGAGGCGGTCGACCTGGTCCTCGCCTCGGCGGCGCGCACCGACACGTGCCCCGACGGTATGTGCACCGACGGGATCTGCGGCGCGTGCGGAGCCGGCGGGTGCGGCGCCGACGGCGGGATGGACGCGAGCCTCGACGCGGGCGCCGACGGCGGATCGCCGCCCGCAGGGGACGCAGGGCCCGACGCGGGTGAGGACGCAGGCACCGACGCCGGGTTCGACGCGGGCCCGATGCTCCCCGCGCCGGCGGTCATCGCGCCGTGGAACGGCTGGAACAGCGGCGCCGCGATCGCGCCGGTCGGGACGGGCGCGGCGGTGCTCGCCGACCACCCGCTCCAGCCCGAGATCCGGTGGCGCGCCGTGACCGACGCGGCCTCCTACCTGGTCGAGCTCGTGCGCTGCTCCGACCGCGACGTCTCGAGCTGCAGCTTCGCCACGCCGACCGCCCGCATCGTGACCGACGCGAGCACGCTCCGCGCGCGCCCCGCCTCGCAGCTGCCCGTCGAGCTGACGACCCCGCCGCTGGGCGCTCACTACGCGTTCCGGGTGGGCGCGTGCGCAGAGGCCGCGGGTCGGGGCTGCACGTTCGCCGCGCCGCGCGGCATCGAGGTCGGCCGGCTGCGGCAGGACGTCGACGGAGACGCGATCGGCGACCTCTTCATCGTCGGCCAGGTCGGCACGACCCAGGAGCTTCGCCGCGCCACCAGCCCCTCGTCGACGACGATGGTGACGAGCGCCAACGTGATCCGCAGCGTCGCCTGGGTCGGCGACTACGACGGCGACGGGATCGGCGAGCTCGCGATCGGAACCGACGGCGTGCCCGGAGGGCGGCTCGCGTTCCTCGACGACGGAGTCGAGGCGGGCGTGGTCGACGAGGCGACGGCCACCACCGAGTTCGCCGACGTCATCGCCGGGCTCGACGACGTGGACGGAGACGGATACGCCGACTTCGCCGCGAGCGCGGTCGGCGAGGCCGAGGTCCGCGTGTTCCTCGGGGGCCCGACCTTCGACGGCGCGCGCGCGATCATCGTCCCCGCGCCGTCGGGCGTGACCTCCTTCGGCGGCGCGATCGCGGGGGTCGGGGATCGCGACGGCGACGGGCTCGCCGACCTGGCGATCGCAGCCCGGACCGGCACCGACACGGCGCGGATCTTCGTCTACTCGCTGCGCGGTCGGACCGCGCGAGAGGTCTCCCGCGAGATGCTCTTCACCGGCGAGGTCGCGGGCTCACCCGTGTTGGGGCTGCCGATGGCGCTCGCGGGAGGCGCCGACATGGACGACGACGGCGTCCCGGAGGTCATCGTGGGCCGGCGCGTCCTCGAGGACGTGGTCGTCCTGTTCGCCAGCTCGGTCGACTCGGAGTCCTTGACCGGCGAGGCCGGGACGAGCGTGGCGATCGGAGACATCGACGGGACCGGCTCCGCGCGCGCGATCGTGGGCGGGCCCACCGCCGTCGACAGCATCGGCGGGATGGACGGAACGAGCTGGCACCTCGTGCGGGACGCGGGGGGCTTCATCTCGATCCGCATCCGCTTCATCAACTTCAGCGGCTCGTCTCGCTACGGCGAGGAGGTGTCGGTCCTCGACATCGACGGGAACGGACGCGAGGACGCGATCGTGCTCGACGGTACGGGTGACTCCGTCCAGGTCGCCTTCTACGACCCGGACGCGATGAGGATCAACCCGGGCGGCCGCATCTACTTCGCCTCGGGAGGCGTCTCCCGCTGGCTCCACGTCGCGCGCTGACTTTCTGGAGACGGCGCTCAGGACACGGTCGAGCCGGGCTCGCTGTCGGCCGTCAGCATGTGCAGGGCGCCGCCGCGGTCCTCGGCCATCAGGAGCATGCCCTGGCTCTCGAGGCCGACCATCTTCCGGGGGGCCAGGTTGGCCACGACGATCACGCGCTTGCCGAGGAGGTCCTCGGGCGTGAAGTGCTCGGCGACGCCGGCGAGGATCTGCCGGGTCTCGAAGCCCAGATCCACCTCGCAGCGGATGAGCTTCTTCGACTTCTTCACGCGCTCCGCGCTCGTCACGTGCCCGACGCGGAAGTCGAGCTTGGCGAAGTCGTCGTAGGTGATGGTGTCGCGGACGGGCGCGTAGGGCGCCTCTGCGGTGGAGGCGGCCGCGGCCGCCGAGCGTGTACGGAGCAACTCGAGCTGCGCCTCGATCGCGGCCTCGTCCACCTTCGACACGAGGATCTCCGGCGTGCCGAGCGCGCTCCCCGAGGTCAGCAGCGGACGCGCCGCGTCGGCCCAGCCCAGCTCCCCCTGCCCGCCCGGCGTGCTCGGGCGCACGCCCTCGACGCCCAGGATCGCGCGGAGCTTCGCCGCGGTGAACGGGATGAACGGCTCCGCGAGGACCGAGAGCGCCCCGCAGATCTGCAAGCTCACGTGCACGGTGTTGTTGCAGCGCTGCGGGTCCTTGCTGCGCGTCGCCCACGGCTCGCCGTCGTTGAAGTACTTGTTGCCGAGGCGCCCGAGCGCCATCAGCTCCTGCACCGCGTCGCGCATCCGGTGCTGATCGATCAGCGCCCCGATGCGCGCCGGGAACGTGGCCATCTCCTCGAGCGCCGCGCGGTCGGCGTCGCTCGGGTCGACGAGCTCGGGCACGGTGCCGCCGAGGTACTTGGTGGCGAACTGGATCGTGCGGTTCGCGAAGTTGCCGAAGTTGTCGGCGAGCTCGTTGTTCACGTGCGCCGAGAAGTCGGCCCAGGTGAAGTCCGCGTCGCGCGTCTCGGGCAGCGTGCGCAGCAGCGAGTAGCGCAGGTAGTCCGCGGGGAACGCCTCGAGCGCCTCGCCGAGCCAGACCGCCCAGCCGCGGCTGGTCGAGAGCTTCTGCCCCTCGAGGTTCAGGAACTCGTTGGCGGGCACGTTCTCGGGCAGGACGTAGTCCCCGTGCAGCATCAGCATCAGCGGGAAGCTGAGGGTGTGGAAGACGATGTTGTCCTTGCCGATGTAGTGGATCAGGCGGGTGTCCTCGCGCTGCCAGTAGGTCTTCCAGCGCTCCGGATCCCCGAGCTGCTCGGCCCACTCGCGGGTCGACGACACGTAGCCGATCGGCGCGTCGAACCAGACGTAGAGGACCTTGCCCTCGGCGTTCACGCCGGCCGCCGCCGCGACGTCCTCCGGGATCGGCACGCCCCACGGGAGGTCGCGCGTCATCGCGCGCTCGCCGAGGCCGAGCGTGAACCAGCTCTTGATCTGACCGAGGACGTTGACCTTCCAGTCCGTCTTCTCGGCGATCCACGCCTCGAGCCGCGCCTGGTGCTCGCCCATCGGGAGGTAGAAGTGGGTCGTCTCCTTCCACACGAGCTCGGCGTCGCTCATCGTGCTGCGCGGGTCGATGAGCTCGCGCGGGCTCAGCGCGGTGCCGCACTTCTCGCACTGGTCGCCGTAGGCGGACTCGTTGCCGCAGATCGGGCAGGTGCCCATCACGAAGCGGTCCGCGAGGAACAGCTCGACCTTCGGGTCGTAGGGGAGCTGCTCGGTCTTCGTCGTGAACGCGCCCTTCTGCGCCATCGTGCGGAAGAACTCGCTCGCGGTCTTGCGGTGCGCCTCGGAGCTGGTGCGCCCGTAGTGGTCGAAGCTCATCCCGAAGGCGGCGAAGTCCTTCATCGCGAGCGCGTGGTACTTGTCCACGATGCTCTGCGGGTCGACGCCCTCGGCGATCGACTGCTTCACGATCGCCGCGCCGTGCTCGTCGGAGCCGCAGATGTAGACGAGGTCGCTCCCGAGCATGCGGTGGTAGCGACAGAAGACGTCCGCGGGCAGGTAGGCGCCCGCGAGGTGGCCGAGGTGGATCGGTCCGTTCGCGTACGGCAACGCCGAGGTGACCAGGATGCGCTTGGGCTCCGTCATGGGCGCGGAGCCTAGCCGCTCGTCGGGACGGGAACCACCGCTCGCGCGCGGCCTCGCGACCGTCCGAGGCTCGACGCCCCGGACGGTCCTTCGCGGTCAGCGGCGACGGCGCCGGAAGGCCCAGCCCACGACGGCCGCGAGCAGGAGCCCGGCCGGCCACGCGGGCGCCCCGCTCGGGGACGCGCTGCAGAGCGCGCCGCCCGAGAGCCCGCCCGGCGTCGGCGGCGGAGGCGTGATCGTGCCCTCCGGGTCGAGGTAGTCCGGGATCCCGTTGCCGTCCGTGTCGCGGGCGTCGTCCGGGTTGCCGTCGCCGTTGGCGTCCGGTCCCTCGTCGATGGTGGGCAGGTC
>JACKEC010000039.1 GCA_020633195.1 Sandaracinaceae bacterium
TCGTGGCTCGGCTGACCGTGTGGACGCGCGCCGACGGCACGGCGGTGCTCTCGAGGCGCTGCAGGGAGGGCCCCGTGGACTGCGAGGCGCGGCTCGGCGCCTTCGCGGCGCTGATCGTGCGGGCCGCGCGGCGGCACGGCGTCGACCCGTACCTGCTCGCGGCGCTCGCGATGCGCGAGTCGGGCCTCGACCCCAGCGCGCTCGGCCGGAACCGCGAGGCGGGGATCGTGCAGCTCCATCCGCGGGGCGCGGGGCGCGACGTGCGCTTCGTGCAGGACGACGCGTACCGCGCCGCGTGCCAGGGACAGGTCGACGCGTGTCAAGGTCCCGTGCTCGATCGAGGCGCCGCGACGCTGGCCCGCTCGATCGCCGACTGCGGCTCGGTCCGCGCGGGGCTCGGGGCCTACGCGAGCGGTCACTGCACCGCGTCGGGGGTCCACCCGCAGCGGGTGCTCGAGGAGCGGCGGCAGCTCGCGGACCTCGCCCGCGCCGAGTGACCCGGGGGATCCCCGCCCGGGGCTGTGTCAGAATCCGGCCATGCATCGCCTGTCTTCGCCGAGCCGCGCGGGGGTCCTGATCGCCGCGCTCGTCCTGGTGGCCTGTGACAGCGGCGGGGGCGGCTTCACGCAGCAGCCGGGGGGCTACTCGGAGTTCCACGAGGGCGCGGCCATCCGCCGCTTCCGAGGGCAGTGGCCGCTCCCGCGAGCCGCGTCGATGGAGGCGCGGGCCGACGCGTTCCTCCTGACGCCCCCGGTCCAGATCCCGCTCCCCGTCGGGGTGACGCGGGGCGAGGGCGTGGTCGTGGGCCGGAACGGCGACACCGTGGTCTTCCCGCTCGAGGCCGCGGGCATCCCGATCGAGGGCGGCGAGATCCGCGTCCACGCCGTCGGCGACTGGGTCCTCGCGATCACCGTGCGCGCGCCGAGCATGCTCGCGGGCTCCAACGTGCCCGTCTTCCCGATGGACGACGCGATCGCGCTCGTCGCCTCGCGCGAGTCGGGGCTCGAGATGCGCGGCGCGCCCGAGCTGCGCTTCCTGATGCCCCGGATGCTCGTCGCCGAGCACTCCCCGGCGGTGCTCCACTGGCGCATCGCGCTCGACGACTTCGTCGGCAACCGACCGCGCGTCTACTACGTCGACGCGAACGACGGCGACATCACCTGGATCGCGCCGCTCGCGGTCCGCGCGATCGGCCGCGAGGTGTGGGACTGCCACGGCGCCGCGAGCGCGAGCTCGTGCCGGGGGGAGCGCACCAACCGCGTCTACACGGCGAACGACCCGACCCCGTCGGTGCCCGATCCGAGCGCCGAGGTGGAGCTCGCGCACCAGATGGCCCTCACGAGCTGCGAGCGGATGGAGGCGCTGTTCTCGGACGACGCGGCGTGCGACCCGAGCGTGTCGCTGACCAACTTCGGCGCGTCGCGGGGCTACGCCGCCCAGCAGGAGGGCACGCTGTACTTCGGCCCGGGCGCGCTCGACCAGCCCGAGGGGAGGGCGGTCTTCGAGCACGAGATCGGGCACGCGCTGACCTACGCCCGAACGGGCTTCGCGCCGGCGTTCGAGCCCGGCGCGGTGCAGGAGGCGTACGCGGACCTCCACTCGATGTTCGCGATGCAGCCGAGCGCCTGGCAGGTGCGGGGCATCGACGGCGCGGTGGTGCGTGACCTGACGAGCCCGCGGATGACCTCGCAGCCCAGCCGCTACGACGACCGGCGGCTCCTCGGCGAGACCTGGATGGGCGACGAGAGCAACGACTTCGGCGAGGTGCACGCCAACAGCACCATCCTCAGCCACGGGATGTGGATCGCGACGCTCGACGGCGTGACCGTCGGCGGCGTGAGCTACCCGGGGATCGGGTACGAGAAGGCCGAGCAGATCCTCTACATCGCGCTCTCCGAGTTCTCCGGTCGCTACAGCACGCTGCGGCAGGCGGCGGACGACCTCGCGAGCGCGTGCCAGCGCGAGGCGGCGACGTCGCTGCTCTACGAGACGACGGTGCAGTCGGAGCACTGGTACATCACGCCCCACGACTGCGGCGTGCTGCGCAACGCGTTCGCCGAGGTGGGCTTGCTCGAGGGCGACGCGGACCTCGACTCCTGGGAGGACTCGCGCGACGTCTGCCCGAACAACTACAACCCGCTCCAGCTCCGCGCGGACTCCGGCGTTTGCGTCGACATGATGCCGCTCGATCTGCCGGACGCCGGCCCGCCCGATCGCGACGCGGGTCCCGTCCTCCTCGACTTCCCGGACGCGCCGACCGACCTGCCGACGTGCCCCTCGATGATGGCGTTCAGCGCTCGCGCGTTCCCGCCCGTGACCATCACGCTCGACGACCAGAGCGCGCCCACCTGCCTCAACTGCAGCGGGGGTCGCGGCGCGGGGTACTCGGTCACGTGCCACTACCGGCGGGCGGCGACCGGCGGCGGGATGGACACCTTCTACGACGTGCAGCTCCTCTGGCAGCCGCACGACCGCGCGATGTACCGCGTCGACGACTCGATGGGCCCGAGCCGCCACGAGCACTGCGGCGCCACCGATCGCGTGTGGACCGTGGGCGCGACGGGCGGCGGCACCGCCTACAGCAACACGCACAGCGCGGTCGTCTTCACGCCCTCGCTGCCCTCCGCCGGCGCGTCGGACGAGGAGCGCGACATCCTCTACTTCATCCTGAACCAGCTCGAGATGCTCGCCGCTCCATGCCCGTGAGGACGATCGAGTGACGAGCCGGTCGGCGTCAGCGCCGACGGCGGCCGAAGAGCAGCGCGGCGGCGAAGCCGAGCAGGGCCAGGCCACCCGTGGCCGGGGCCGTCGCGCCGACGCTGCAGCCACCGCCGCCGCCACCGGAGCCGCTGCCCGCGTCGGTGCCCGTCATGCCGGGGCCCGCGTCGGTGCCGGCCATGCAGCCCGAGACCGGGGTCCACGACGTCTGGCTCGTCGACGGATCACAGACCTCGCAGCTGTTGGCGGGGTTGAGGTCGCCCGGCCCGATCGGCCCGCCGGTGCCCAGGGACGGGCAGCAGCAGTTCGAGCCGCAGCAGATGTTCTCCGTGGCGGCGCCGATGTCCTCGGGCGAGCCCGCGCAGCCCGCGAGCCACAGGAACGACGAACCGGCGATGACGAGCAGAAGGTGACGCACCACGAAGCCTCCAGGTTGAAGCAGGCACGGTACGTGGCGCGCCGTCCGGGTGTCAAACGGCTACGCTCCTCCCCGTGCGGCTCCTCGGATGCGTCCTCGTGTTTGCCTCTCGCTCGGCGCCGCCGACGCGAGCGCCCACGCGCGGCCTGCCGCGTTCAACGCGATCCGCGTGACCGAAGCGACCTGAGCCACATCGTCGCGCAGGCGACCTGGGCTTCGCGGTCACCCGCGACGGCGCGCGACCTGGCGCTGGCGTGCGCCGCGGTCCTCGGGATCGATCCGCGGTTCGAGGATCCGCACGTCCTGCTCGGCTACGAGGGCGCGTCTTCGCGTCGACCTTCGACGGGCTGTTCGTCTCGGACCCCGCGGGCTGCGACTGGGACTACGTGTCGACGGACCTGACGGATCGCTGCGATCGATCCGCCGCCGACCCGGGCGACCTGTCCTGCTTTACGCTGTCGCGACGGACGTCGCGAACGTCGATCAGGTCTTCACGAGCGGCGACGAGGGCCGCACGTGGGCGCCGGTCGGCCCGGCCCAGGACGAGGTGCTCCCGGCCGAGTGCTCGTCGCGCCGTCGCGGCCGCAGCGGCTCTACGTCTCGGCCGACGTCGCGGGGCTGCCTGAGACGCGGCAGACGTTGATCCTGCGATCCGACGACGGCGGGGAGAGCTACGAGCGCTTCCGTTCACGGCGCTCGCGGCCACCGAGCGGTTCCTCCGGCCGCGCGCCGTGGACCCCACTGACCCGGACGTGCTCTACGCCGTGGTCGTCGACACCGAGCTCCTCATCGATCCTCACCGCCTGGTCCGAGCGCCGACGGCGGCGAGACCTTCGAGACTGTGCTCGAGGCGCCGCAGCTCGGCGACGGGAGGATCGCGCCTGACGGCGCGACGGTGTGGACGGCGAGCCGGACGGGCGGGGTCTTTCGCTCGACGACCGCGGCCTGTCGTTCGCGCGAGTGCACGACGACTTGCCGGTCTTCCTGCCTCACGCTCGCGGACGGCGAGCTGCGCGCGTGCACCGTGCAGCAGATGGCGGGCTTCGCGCTCGCGCGCTCGGCCGACCTCGGCGCGACCTGGGAGCCGCTGCTGCGCCTCGAGGAGATCGACGAGCTCGTCGAGTGCCCGCGCTGCAGCAGCGTCGGCATCGAGTGCCCGTCGTGGCTCCCCGACGTCAGCTACGACCTCGGCTTCGACGCGGGGCTCGAGGTGATGCTCGAGCCCGACGGCGGCATCGGGCTGCCGCGCGACTCGGGGGTCCCCTTCGAGTGCGGGGGGCCGCCGCCTCCGCCGCCGCCGATGGAGGGCTGCGCCTGCCGGGCCGCGAAGCGTTCGGGGCCCGGGGGGCCTCTCGCGCTCGTCGCGTCGCTCCTCGCGGTCGCGGCTACAAGGCGGCGCGCACGGAGACGGTGACGGGCTCGCTCGCCGCGTCCCCGACCCGCGCGACGAGGACGTGGGAGCCCTCCGACGCGGCCCACCGCTCCCCGTCGAGCGGCGCTCCGTCGACCTCCCAGCGGGCCGGCACCGTCTCGCCCCCGACCGTCGCGCGGAGCGGGATCTGCGAGCCGTCGCCCAGCAGCAGCCGCGCCTCGGGCCGCGGGTATGCGATACGCGGCGTGCCCTCGCGCGCGCTCGGCTCCTCGAGCGCGAACCCCGCCGGGTGCGTCTCCTCGAGCCACCTCGCGTAGCGGCTCGAGAGCGCCACCGCGCCGTCGGCCCGGTGCGCGTCGCACACCCGCGCGGGCATCGTCCCGGGGCGGAAGTGCTCTTCGAGCGTGTGCGTGCACGCGGGTCCGGCCAGCGCTCCGGTGAGGGCGCAGACGCGCGCGTGGGCCAGCGCCGGCGGCGGGTCCGTCGGACGCGTGATCCCGAGCGCCTCGACGCGGCGCTGCGCGGCCGCGAGGATCCGGGTCGCGGGCCGCGCCGCGCCGGCGAACCCGCTGACCGCACGCAGCGGGTGACCCGCCGGATCGCCGAGCCACACCACGACCGTGACCTCGTCCGTGTACGCGGCGGTCCACGCGTCGCGCCACCCGCTCGAGGTGCCGGTCTTGAGCGCGAACGGCTCCGCGAAGAGCGAGGACAGGTCGTCGCCGAACGCCTCGCGCCGCGCCGCGCGGTCGCTCAGCACGTCGGTGACGAGCGCCGCGTCCGCGGGGTCCATCACCTCGACCGCCGTCGACTCGCCGCCCCACGACAGCGGCACCCGCGTGCCCCGCCGCGCCAGCGTGACGTACGCCTCGGCGAGCTCCGTCGCGGACACGTCCGCGCCGCCGAGCACGATCGCGGCGCCGTAGTGATCGGCGTCGTCGAGGTGGGTCATCCCGAGCGCGCGCAGGCGGGCGACGATCGACTCGGCGCCCACCTGCCGAGCCGCGTCGAGCGCGGCGAGGTTCAGCGACGCGCTCAGGGCTTCGCGGGCGCGTACGGGGCCTCGCTCGCGGCCGTCGTAGTCGCGCGCCAGGAACAGGACGCCCTCGCGCCCGACCATCGGGCGGTGCAGGTCGTCGAGCAGGGTCGCCGGCGTCCCGCCGCCTTCGAAGAGGAGCTCGTACACGAACGGCTTGAGCGTGGAGCCGGGCTGCCGCCGAGCCCGCGCGAGATCGAGCCACGCCCCGGCCGAGCCCTCGCCGCGCTCGGCGGCGCCGACGTAGGCGAGTACCTGCCCGTCCGCGTTCGAGACCACGACCGCCGCCGCGTTGTGGACTCCCTGCCCGGCGTGCTCGCGGACCGCGGCGCGCAGGGTGCGCTCGACCTCCTCTTGCAGCGGCAGATCGAGGCTCGTGCGGAGCGTGCCGCGCGAGGCGGGCAGGGCGCCGAGCCGGTGCGCGTCGAGCGCCGCGTCGGCCGCGCGCGGCGCGAGCCACGGCCGCATCGGCCGGTCGCGGATCACCACCGGCTCCGCCAGCGCGGCGCGGTACGTCGCCTCGTCGATCCGCCCCGTCTCGCGCATGCGCCGCAGCACGATCCGCCGGCGGCTCAGCGACGCGGCGAGGTGGCGCCGCGGGTCGAGCGCGGTCGGCGCCTGCGGGATCCCCGCGAGCAAGGCGGCTTGCCCCACGTCGAGCTCGCCGACGGGCTGCCCGAAGTAGAGCTCCGAGGCGCGCGCGACGCCGACGACCTCGTCGCCGAAGGGCAGCCGGTTCAGGTACTGCTCGAGGATCCAGTCCTTGTCGAAGCGCCGCTCGAGCTGGAGCGCGCGCACGATCTCGCGCGGCTTGTCCCAGAGCCCCGAGGGGCGGCCGTACACGAGCTTCACCGTCTGCTGGGTGATCGTCGAGCCGCCGCTCACCCGGCGCCCCGGGAGCGCGAAGCCGAGCAGCGCGCGCCCGGTCGCGCGAGCGTCCACCCCCGGGTGCTCCCGGAACCGGTCGTCCTCGACCGCGAGCACAGCGTCGACGAGGTGAGGCGAGACGGCGTCGAGCTCGACCCACCGGCGGTCGTAGCCGTCCGGCCGGTGATGCCGCAGCGGCGTGCCGTGGCGATCGGTGACCGTCAGCGCGTCCGCGGGGCGGGCGAAGCGCGCGCGCTCCACGTCCGTGGTGAGCCAGAGCCCCGCGAACGCGGCGGCGGCGAGCGCCACCCCGATCGCGAGCCCTCGAGCCAGGACGCGGAGCGCTCGCTTCACGGCTGGCCTCGATCCGCGCCGCGCTCGGCCACGGTGAGGGTCGCCACGGTGCTCCGCGCGACGAAGTCGGGGTCGTAGAGCGCCTCGACCTGCGTCGGCGGGATCGTGAACGTGCCCACGGTGGTCGCGCGGATCGCGTACGTGTACTCCTGCAGGCCCGAGGGGAGCCTGTCGAAGTAGAACGAGGCCCGCTCGTCGTTGAGCGCGCGGTGGGAGATGGAGTGGATCGAGCGCATCGCGTGCTGCGCGCGCGCGTCGATCGCGCCGTCGTCGAGGCCGGTCCCGAACAGCGCCTCGAGCGAGGAGCGCGGGGTGGAGTCCTGCCCGCCGTCGACGGCGTCGAAGCCCGCCGGGATCGGATCGTGGATGGCCACGACCTCGGGCGCCTCGCCCTCGGTGTAGACGAACACCCGCACCCGCACCATCTCGCCGAGCGCCACGGTGGCGCCGGCCTCGAGCGGCCGTCCGTCCGGGGTCTCGTAGACGCGGTGCACGGCGGTGCGGCGGCCGCGCGCGACCTCGTCCGCTTCGGTCAGCGGCACGGCCCAGCGACCGTCGATGCTGAAGAACATCGCGCCGTCGTCGCCGCCCTCGATGTGCAAGGTGTGTTGTCCGCGCAGGGCGGCGATGGGCACCCGGAAGGTCGCGCCGCTGCGCCCGTCCGAGACCGACGTCAGCGCGTGGCCGTCCAGCGTGACCCGCGGCCCGCGCGACGCGTCCCAGTCCCAGAGCCGCGCGTACGCGGCGAGGCCGCGCAGCGAGCGCGCGGTGTCCATCGTCGTGCCCCACGGCAGCCCGATGCGGCCCGCGCGGACGCGGAGCAGCTCGCCCGCGAGCCGGCCCGCCCTCGGGTGACCGACCTCGAACGCGGTGGACGCCTCGAGCACGGCCCCGAACACGCGCGGGCTCCTGTCGAGCCACCGCAGCGCCGAGGGGTTGGTCGCCTCGTCGTCGCGGTCGTTCAGCACGGTCCGCGACGCCTCGAGGACGAGCGTGTCGCTGCGCGAGTCGTCCGCCCCGAGCGCCATCGCGAGCTGCGCGAGCCCGTACGGGGACAGCCGATCGCGCTGGTCGTAGAGCGCCGTCGCGCGCGCCGCCTGCGGGGAGCCCGCGAGGGCGAGGACGCGCAGCGCGAACGCCGTCTGGTCGAGGCCGCTCGCCCCGTAGTAGTCGCCGAACGCGGCGCCGTTGGTGAGCGCGATGAGCTGATCGACGCCCCTCGCCACGGCCGCCTCGTCCTCGACCCAGCCGCGCCGCTGCGCCTCGACGAGCGCGTGCACCGCGACGGAGGTCTCGTAGGGGAGGGTGCCGTTGTAGCTCGACCAGCGCCCGAAGCCGCCGTCGACGTTCTGCAGCGCGATGAGCCGGCGCGCGGTGCGGCGGCCCCGCGCCTCGAGCTCGGCGTCCGGGATCGCGTTCGCGCCGTCGCTGAGCCCGAGGTCACCGTAGGCCACGAGCGCGAGCAGCGTCGCCGCGAGCGGCTCGCTGCCGGACCAGGCCGACGCCTCGAGCCCCTCGAGCGCGCCCTCGAAGCCGACGAACGGGTGCGACGCGACGGTGATCGAGGCGCGCGCGCCGAGGTCGGGCGTGCCCTCGGGCAACCCCACCGCCACGTCGCGCGGCCCGATCGAGGCCCCGAACACTTGGCTCCGCACGAAGCGGCCGCGCGGCATCACGCCGACCTCGTCGCGCACCGCCACCGACTCGTCGCCGGCGCGCGCGTCGAAGCGCAGCTCGAGCGGGCCCTCGCCCGGCGCGGTGACCGACTCGACGACGCGCGCCTCGCCCCCGGCGGGGATCTCGACGGTGCGCGTCTCGCCGCGCCGGCCGCCGACGGTCGCGAAGACTTCGACGCTCAGCGGGCCCTCGGTCGCGTTGTGCACGAACGCGCTCGCCTCGAAGCGGTCGCCCGCGCTCACGAACCGCGGGAACGCGGGGCGGACCACGATCGGCTGCTCGGCCACGAGCTGCGCGCTCGCGCCGCCGCTCCGCGCGCCCGAGTCGATCGCGACGGCCATCACCCGGTACTCGGTGGGTCGGTCGGGGAGGTCGATCGTCGCCGTCGCCCGCCCGTCGTCGTCGGTGATCAGGCGCGGGGCCCAGAGCGGGGTCGGGTCGAAGCGCTCGCGGTCGTCGAGGTGGTCGGGGCGCTGCTCGCCCTCGTTGCCGTCGCCGCTCGCTTCGGGCATGGGCGGCGCCGCGACGCGCGAGACGAGCCCGCGCCGCAGGTCCTCCCACGCGAAGCCCGCGGGGTGCGCGCGGAAGAGCCCGCGCGACGGGTCCGGGACCTGGTAGCCGGTGAGGCGCAGCGTGCCCTCGTCGACGGCCCACAGCGCGACCTCACCGCGGACGGGGTGACCGTCGGCGTCGCGGACCTGCACGACGACGGGGGTGGACGATCCGGGCCGCGCGCTCGGCTCGACCTCGATCGTCACCGCGAGCGCCGACGTGGCGGGCGTGACGGTGAGCTCCGCCACCCCGTAGCGGAGGTCGGGCGCGTGCAGATCCACGTCCGCGAGCGGCTCACCGTCGCGCGGCTTCACCAGCGTCACGCCGATGAGCGCGTTGGGCACCATCGCGTCGGTGACGGGGATCCGGATCACCTGGCCGCCCGCCTCGACGCTCCGGCGCTCGACGCGCATCACGCCCTCGCGCTCGACCGTGATGAGCGCCTCGGCGTGCTCGAAGGGCGACTCGAACGCGAGCTCCGCGGTCTCGCCCACGGTCCACGCGCGCCGGACCGGCGTCACCGCGATGGGCGCGCCCGGCGGATCGCGATCCGGGTGCTCGTCGGGGCCCGCGACGTAGACGCGGCGGCTCGCCACGCTGCGCCGGCCGGCCGCGTCGGTGGTCTGCACCTCGAGCCGGTAGGTGCCCGGCCGGGTCGGCGCGAACGCGCAGGTCACCGGCGTCGCCTCGGACGTGAGGCGACACGAGTGCACCCGCTGCTCGCGCTGGTCGCGCCGGAGCTGGTAGCCGCCGGGCGTCCGCGAGGACTCCGACCACTCCCACCACGAGTGCCAGCCCTCGCGCACGAAGCTCGCCTCGACCACCTGGCCTTCGACCGGCTCGCCCGCGTGATCGATCGCGATGGCCCGCGCGTCGAGCGTGTCGCCGAGCGCCACCCAGTCGTCGCCGCCCTCGAGGCCGACCTCGACCTCGGCCGGGTAGGCGGTGAACTCGAGCCGGCTCGCGTGCGCGTTGCCGGCCCGGTCGGTGACCTCGGCCTCGAGCTCGAAGCGCGTGCGGGTGCTCGACGCGAGCTGGACCTGGGCGTCGATGTGCAAGCGACCCTGCGCGTCGACGGCGTCATCGCCGCTCGCGACGGTGCCGTGGCTGGTGTCACCGCCGATGGGCGTGAACCGGAACTGGCTCCAGCGTTCGGGGTAGCCACGCGTGCCCGTGCGCCGCAGCGACCAGCTCACGCGGCCGGTGGTCACGGGCGCGCCGAAGAGGTACGTCGCGCTCGCCTCCGCGCCGATGGTGTCGCCCGCGTGGACGGGGCCGCGCACGGGCGTCAGGTCGACGCGGAACGTGGGCTGCCGGAACTGCGCGACCTGCAGCGAGGCGTGCCCGAGCACCTCCTCGCGGCCCTCGCGCGCGATCTCCACGCGCCAGCTCCCGAGCCCGGCCGACACCGGCAGGTCGAAGTCCACGGACGCGGTGCCGTAGCGCGACGGCGTGATCCGGAGCTCGCGGTACGGCGCGGCGGTGGACGGAGAGAACACGCGCGCGAGGTAGTTGCCGTCGCGGACCGCGCTGACGCGCGAGCCGTCGACCCGGCGGAGCACGACCTTCGCGTGGACGCCCTCGCCGGGCCGGTACGCGCCGCGGTCGGAGAAGACCGTCGCGATGGGTGCGTCCTCCGCGGGCGCGGCGCCCGGCGTGAGCCCCATCGACGACGGCCCCACTGCGCGGCGCGGGTCGAGGAGGATCGTCGCGCGGTCGTCGCCGTGGGTGACGCGGATCGCGTGGGTCACCACGAGCGGGTTGGCGCTCAGCGCGATCCGCGCGACGCCGTCGGCGTCGGTCGTCGCGGTCTGCTGCTCGATCGCCACCGAGTCGGCGACGGTGACCGAGGCGCCCACCACGGGCTGCGCGTCGGAGAGGCGCGTGACCCAGACGAGCAAGCCCTCGCGGCTCGCCCGGACGCTCACCCCGAGGTCCGTCGACTGCACGAACGCGGTCTGCGCGGCGTTGACGAGGCGGCTCGGGTCGGGTCGGAAGGCGACCACCGCCATCTCGCCGTCGCGCCCCTCGACGCCGCGCCAGCGATAGCGGCCGGAGCCCCACCGGTTCGGGCGCGCGGTCGGCGCGAGCGCCGCGAGCGAGGACGAGGCGCCGCCCTCACGCACGTAGGGCGTCGGGGACACCAGCGCGCGCAGCTCGTCGCCCGGCTCCACCGCGCGGTAGAGCACGTCGCTCGGCTCCGGGTGGATCGTCGCGAACGCGAGCTCCGGGGTGGCGTCGCGCTCGAAGGAGAAGTGGCCGGTGGCCACGCGGATCTGCGGGGCGTGACCGCTCGAGCGGACCGCGAGCGGGGGCGGCGCGCGCAGCGGCTCTCCGTCCTCGGTCTGCAGGCCGCTGATCCGCACCTCGTAGACCTGGTCGGGCTCCCACTCGCCGCTGAGCTCGACCAAGCGAGCTTGCGGGGGCCCGTGGGGGGCCAGGCGCACCGCGGCGTCCCGCAGCGCGGGCCGGACGTGGAAGTTGGCGAGGCTCGCGCCCGCGAGCCGAGAGCTCGCGAGCAGGCGCAGCGCGGGGCCGATGTCGATGACGGCGCCCGGCGCGGACGTGTAGCCACACTGGCCCGCGTAGGCCGCGCCTTCGTTGCACGCGATGCCCTCGATCTGCGGCCGCGGGGCGAGCTCGTAGGTCATCACCGCGGGGCTGCTCCCGCCGCCCCACGACAGGTAGCGGGGCGCGAGCGCGAGCGCGACGTTGACGCCCGGCTCGAGCGCGCGGCGGAGCCGCACGTCCACGCGGTAGCCCTGCTCGGGCTGGTTGCGCGCGGCGCTCAAGACGATCGGCAAGGAACGTTGCCCTCCGCCGACCTCGTAGGCGAGCAGCTCCTGGGCGAGGCTGGACGTCGAGACGGGCGCGTCGAAGTACAGCGGCAGCGCGGCGCCCGCGTTGACGCGCCCGCTCGAGCGGTAGCTGTCGACGCGCGGCGCGCCGT
This sequence comes from Sandaracinaceae bacterium, assembly GCA_020633195.1. GTDB lineage: Bacteria > Myxococcota_A > Polyangia > Polyangiales > Sandaracinaceae > JACKEC01. Next base: position 11,945 of record JACKEC010000039.1, read on the forward strand.
CGAGCACCACCACGCGCTCGTAGTCGTCGTGCAGCGGCTCGCCCGAGAGCGCCGCGAGCCCCTCGCGGAACCCGAGCTGGACCTCGCGCACGTCCGTCCGCCACGCCTCGGGGGCGGGCTGGAACGAGACCTGGCTCCGGCTCGTCCAGCGCGCCACGCCGGGGACCGCCGGCTCGAACGTGAGCGGCGAGCTCTCGGCCTCGCGACCGACGTCGCGGGCCTCGACCATCGGGCGGTTGAAGCGGACGAAGATCGCGCCGCCGCGGCGGATGCGCTGCGCGCCCTCGCCGGGAGACAGCACCGCGAGCGCCTGCGGCTGATCGGCGACGAGCAGCGGGGCCAGCGGCGTGCTCGGGGGCAGCTCGTCCTCGGGCGGCGGCCACTCGCGCACGTCGTCGAACAGGTCCGCGGGCACGGACGCGAGGCCCGGCCGCGACGGACGCTCGTCCGAGGACCACAGCCAGGCGATCCCGACGGCCAGCGTCGCGAGGGCGCCGGCGCCGATCGCCACGCGCGTCCAGGGCCAGCGACGCTCGCCCGCGCGCGCCGGAGGAGTACGGTAGGGCCCTTCGCCGGGCGGCGAGGGATCGCGCTCTTCATCCATGCGGGACGCGAGCAGCAAGCCACGCGCCGCCCCACGGGGACGGGCCCGGAGGCGGCTCGCGTGTCCGCGCGCCCACGCCGTGTCCCCGCGGGGACACGATGATCGAAGAGGGTCAGCTCAGCGCGAGCCAGGCCGCGACGCCCGCGGCCACGAGCGCGATGGCGCCGATCACGAGCGCGACGGGCAGGGCGCGGCTCGGCGGCGGCGCGATCGAGTCGAGGTCGGTCGTGGACGCCGGCGGCTGGGACGGATCCTCGCCCGCGACGAGCGCCGCGAGCTCGCCCGCGCTCACCGCGCCGATCCCCGCCGAGACCACGACCTCGCCGAGGTCCGCGCGGAACGCCGCCGCCGACTCGTGCCGCGCGGCGGGGTCCACGGAGAGCACCTTCCGCAGCACCCGCTGGAACCCCTCCGGCGCGCCCGCGATCGGCGGCGGTCCGGAGAACGCCTTGATCGCCTGGACCGTCTCGGCCGCCGTGTGTTGTCCGAAGAGCTGCTGGCCGCTCACCGCCTCGTACGCGCAGAGGCCGAGCGCGAACAGATCCGTCCGCCAGTCGACCTTGCCCAGGAGCTGCTCCGGGGCGAGGTAGCCGAACTTGCCCTTCACGAGCCCCGGCTGGGTCTTCATGATCTGTGTCCGCGCCTTGGCGAGCCCGAAGTCGACCAGCTTCACCCGCCCGTCGCGGGCGATCATGATGTTCGCCGGGCTCACGTCGCGGTGGACGATCCCGAGCGGCTTGCCGTCCTCGTCCGCGAACCGGTGGGCGTAGTCGAGCCCCGACGCGGCCTCGGCGAGGATGCGCGCGGCGAGCGGGAAGGGGATCCCCCGGAACCCGCGGTTCTCGAGGAGCTCGCGCAGGCTCACCCCGTCGATGTGCTCCATCACGAGGTAGTAGTTGCGCCCCTCGAGCCCGTGCTCGAACACGTCGCAGACGTTCGGGTGCTGGAGCCGCTCGGCGAGGCGCGCCTCGTCGAGGAACATCCCGATGAACACGGGATCCTTCGCGCACTGGGAGAGGAGGCGCTTGATCGACACGCGTCGTCCGGTGCCGTCCTCCTCGGCGAGGAAGATCTCACCCATCCCTCCGGCGCCGATGCGCTCGAGGAGGCGGAAGCGGCCGCACCGTCCCAGCTCGCTCATCCCGGGGCGATCGTATCAGGACCGAGCCGGCTGGACCCCATTGTCGGTTGCCTGGGTTTGCGGGTCGTGAGATGAATACTCAAGGCGCCGCGTCCGTCGCAGGCCCGCCCCCCCCGAGGCAGCCAACGGAACCGAGTCACGTAACTTCTCTGATGGAGGAGGGGGAAATGAAGAATCTCTCATGGATCGCCTCAACGGTGTTCGTCTCCGGCATCGCGGCCTCGGGCTGCGTGATCGATCCCACCTACACCTACTGCGCTTCCTCCTCCGAGTGCCAGGTTCGGGAGCACTGCGCCGAAGTCGTGACAGGTGGGACACGAGGCAACTTCTGCACGGCCAGCTGCACTTCGAACGCGGACTGCGAACGCAACCTCGGATTCCCTGGCAGCTGCTTGGCCGTCGGTGACCAGAACCTGTGCTTCCAGGAGTGTGGGATCAGCACCGATTGCTTCTCTTCCAGCGACTGCCTTGACTTCACAGACAGCGTGGGAACTACGAACCGCGTGTGCGTTCCGACGCGCCTTGCCCCGGCCTACACATACTGCGCGAGCAGCTCGGAGTGCGTCGTAGGTGGCCTCTGCTTGGAGGTGACATCGAGCGCCACCTCGGGCGCCTTCTGCTCGCAAGAGTGTGGGACCGACTCTGAATGTGCACTGAACCGCGGCTTTCCTGGCAGCTGCATGAACGTCGACGGCCTCGGCGGGATCTGCTTTCAGGAGTGTGAGTTCGGCTCGGACTGCTCCGGTACAAGCGGCTGCTTCGACTACACCGATTCGACTGGCTTCACCAACCGGGTCTGCCTCCCCACGCGCTTGTAGCGCCCCTTCAGCGATCCTCGGGCAGCACGATCGTGGGCACGGTGTCCTCGTCGTGACCGGCGTCCTCGGGGGGCGCCGTGCCGGGATCCGTCTCGGCGTCGTCCCAGGCGTGCTGCTCTCGTGAGGGCGGCCGCCGCCGCACGAGCGGCACGGCCGGCTCCACCACGGTGTCGGTCGACGGCGCCTTCGCCTTCTTCGCGGGGCTCACGGGGCGACGCTTCCGGCGGCGCTCCGCCTTCTTGCGCGTGACGAGCGCGATCGCGTCGGCCACGGGCTCGCCGCGGAAGCGCTCCGGGAACGTCTCGCGCATCAGCGCGCGCAGGTCGCTGCGCTCGAAGCGGAGCCCGGCGGTGCGGGCGAACCGCGTCAGGTGCTCCTTCATCTCGAGCGCGGTCCGGTACCGCTTGTCCCGGTTCTTCGCGAGCGCCCGCATCACCACGAGGTCGAGCGCGGGGGGCACCGGGACGTGCTCGCCGACCCGCTCCACGCGACCCGCGCGCACGGCGAGCACCGTCTCGCGGTCGTCGTCGCGCTTGAACGCGCGCCGCCCCGTCAGCATCTCCCACGCGCAGATCCCGAGCGCGAACACGTCGCTGCGCCTGTCGATCGTCTTGCCGTGGGCCTGCTCGGGCGAGAGGTACGCGAGCTTGCCTTTGACGATCCCGTCCTGGGTCTGCGACAGGCGGTTGGCCGCCTTCGCGAGCCCGAAGTCGATGACCTTCACCTCGCCGCCGAAGGACAAGAGGATGTTCTGCGGCGACACGTCGCGGTGGATGATCCCGAGCGGCCGGCCCGCGGAGTCCTCCGCGAAGTGCGCGTAGTGAAGGGCCTCGGCGACCTCGCAGAGGATGTGGCAGACGGCGTCGAACGGGAGCCGCCGGCCCTGCTCGACGAGCCGCTGGATGAGCGTCTCGGCGCTGTGGCCGTCGACGTACTCCATCGCGATGAAGTAGCTGCCGTCGACCTCGCCGAGGTCGAACACCTGCGCGATGTTGGGGTGCGCGAGCTGGACGGCGAGCTTCGCCTCCTCGACGAACATCGCCACCACCTGCGGGTCCGCCGCGATCTGCGGGAGGATCCGCTTGATCGCCACCGCGCGCTCGAATCCGGCCGCGCCCCGCTGGGTCGCCCGGAAGACCTCGGCCATGCCGCCGATCCCGATGCGTTCGATGAGCTGGTAACGCCCGAAGGTGGTGACCATCCCGCGGGGAAGGTATCACTGACCCCGCAGGCGGCGGGTGGCGTTCGCGTGCCCGGGGCTCACCTCGAGCGCCTGCCGGTAGGCGCGGGTGGCGGCGTCGCGCTGGCCCGCGGCGCGGTACGCGTCGCCGAGGAGGACGAGGTTGTTCGGGTTGCGCGGGGCGGCCGAGGCCAAGCGGCTCGCCCACCGGACGGCCTGGGTTCCGTCGTGCCGCGCGAGGGCGAGGCGAGCGAGGCCGGCGAGCGCGCGCCGGTTCCGCGCCTGGAGCCGGAGGACCCGCAGGTAGTGCACCTCGGCCTCCCGCAGGCGGCCCTGGTTCCTGTCGAAGTTCCCGCTCCGCAGCTCGTGCGCGATCTCCTCCTCGCGCCGTCGCTCGGCCGACGACCCCGTCGGCGCCGGCGCCTCGTCCTCGGGATCGTCGGCGGTGGGCGCCTCGTCCTCGGGATCGTCGGCGGGCGCCTCGTCCTCGGGATCCTCCTCGATCGCGTCGGCGGGCTCCTCGACCGCGTCGGCGGGCTCCTCGACGGCCGGCGCTTCGACGGCCGCTTCGATCGCGGGCTCCTCGACCGCCGCTTCCACGGCGGGCGCCGGGTCGGCCACCGTCGGGGCTCCGGTGCCAGGAGGCGCGGCCTCGAGGACCGTCGAGCGCGGCGGCGTCCGCGGCGTGACCTGGGTGGGCGTGGGATCCACCGCGGTGCCGGGCAGCGTGGCCGTCGGCTCGACGGGATCCTCGGAGAACGCGAGCCACGCGACCAGCCCCCCACCTCCGAGGACGAGCAGGCCGACCACCGCGGCGGCTCCGAGCAGCAGCGGCAGGCGGCTCGACGGGAGCTGCACCGCCTCCTCCTCGGGGACCGCGACGGCGGCGTACGCGGGGATCGGCGGCGGCGGAGGCGCGAGCGGCACCGCGTCCATCGCGAGGGTCTGCTTCAACCCGACGTCGTTGGGCGGCGGCGGCGGCGGCGGCGGGGCGACGCTGGGCGCCGCGAAGGCCTCGATGACGGGAACGTCCGGCTCGAGCGGCGGCACGCTGCCTTCGGAGGACGCGCCGCCTCCCCGCGCGAGCTCGCCGGGCTCGGCGGTGGCTTCGATGACGGGGATGTCTTCGTCTTCGGGCTCCGAGGGCGGCGCCGACGGGCGCTGCCAGGGGGGACGCACGGCCGGCGCGACGCTCGGCCGCAGGCTCGCCGGGCGCTCGCGGGGGGGCGCGGTCGAGGGCCGCGACGAAGCCGGCCCCGGCGGCGCCGAGAGGGGCGCGCGCCGTGTCTGGGCGAGCCCCACGCGCTTGGGCGGCGGCGCGGTGCGGGCCTTCGGGCTCTTGGTCAGCTCGCGGCGCGGCGGGGGGATCGCCTTCTTCGCCACCGGCATCACGCCGCCCGGCCGAGGGACGCGACCGCGCGTCGGCGCCGGCTCGTCCTCCGCGTCGGCGCTCGGCAGCACGTCACCGAGCCGCTCGAGGAGATCCTCGAGCCGCGCGAGGAGCTTCTCCGCGTCGCGCGATCCGCTCGGCGGCGCGGAGCTCGGTCGGTTCATCCCGTACGCCGGCGTCGGCGGCGGCAGCGACGGGCTCACGGGCGAGCGCTCCTGCGCGGCCGCCGCGAGCGCGTCGTCGAGGGGCGACATGAGGTTCGCCGTCGCGGGAGCCTCGCGTCGCTCGACGCGCACGCGCCCCGACCCGAGCGCGAGCAAGGCCGCGATGGCGGCGGGGCCTTCACCGATCTCCTCGTTGGTCTTCGGAGAGAAGGCCTGCGCCCCGACCACCAGCCCCTCGGCGAGATCGATCTCGATCCGCGCGCGAGGGTGGCGGGTGATCAGCCGGAGCCCGACGCCGGCGCGCACGAGCGCGCGCAGCATCCGCACCGGGCCGATGAGCTCGAGCCTCGTCTCGAAGCGCTCCTCGGCCGAGGCCCGCGCCGTCATGTCCCTGTCGGGCCGCAGCATCGAGTGCACCGACCGCGTGAGCTTCTTGAGGGAAGGGCGCCCGGCCCCGTCCGACCAGAGCTCCTCTGCGTCGACCACGAGCAGCGACGCCCACCGGAGCCGGGGGTCGCGCCGCAGGTGCCGCAGCGCGTCCGTGGCCCAGCTCTCCATCCCCGAGCCGTCGATGATCACGAGATCCGGATCGTGCGTACGGGCGCGCTCGAGCCCGCGGCCGCGGCCGTCGGCGACGACGACGAGCGCGCCCGCCGTTCGCAGCTCCTGGACGAGCACGTCGGCGCGGGCCGGGTTCTGCTCCACGAGCAGCACCCGGACGTCCGTGAACGCGTCGGGCTCGGGGCCCTTCCCGTCGGGGGCCACGTCGAGCAGGTCCAAGCGCTCGGCGGGGCTCTCGTGGAACTCGTAGCGCAGGGGACCCTTGTTCCGCTCGAGGAGCGGTCGCATCCGCTCGACGAGCTCCGCGATCGCGTCGCCAGCGGAGCGGCCCGCGCGCAGGACCACCTGGGTCGACGCGGCGTCCTCGCCCTCGGCGCTGACGGAGAGGATCCCGGTCCGGAGCTGCTGGTTGAAGAGCGCGATCAGCTCGTCGACCTGATCCTCGCCGAGCTCGCCGCCGATCTCGCCGCTGCGCTGGGGGACGTCGCGCGCGAGGGCCGCGATCTCCCGCGCCATGCCGTCCGCGCTGGCGGTGCGCCGGACGACCGCGACGATGCCGTGGCGGAACTCCTCGTGCGGCTGCTCGAGCACGCCCTCTCGCGCGAGGACCGCGACGGGGACGGTGGAGGTGCCGGCGTGCAGCTCGAGCGCCTTGAGCGCGGCCTCGCCCGCGTCGTTGGCGGCGTTGCCGATGAGGAGCAGGAGGTCGGGCGCGGCCGCGAACGCGGCGTCCCCGATCGCTCCGAGGGGCACCGACTCGACCTCGATGTCGTGGCGCAGGAGGGCCTGTTCCAGGGCCGCCTGCATGCGCTCACCCTCGCCCACGATCAGGATCGTGGGGCGGTCCAAGGCGTCCCCGTCCCTCACTGGGATCAATGTAGCAAGCCCGGGGCGGACCTCCGACTTTCGAGCAGTTACACGTCAGCGCGAGAGGGAGTCCAAGATCCTCGCCGGGCCGGGCTCGTCGACGAGGGTGAAGCCCATCAGCGTCGCGCCGCTCCGCTCGGCCGCGGCGCGAGCCCAGCCGGGGACGGGACGGGCCAGCCGCTCGGGCGGCGTCGGCAGCGGGATCAGCACCGAGCGGGTGTAGTCGCTCCACTCCCCGTCGCCGCACGCGTAGCAGGCCTCGGCCGCGACCCGGAGGTCGACCGCCAGGCGGCCGTCGGCCCATCGTGGGTGGAGGGCCACGAGGGACAGGCCCGCGTCCTCGTCGATCTCGGGGACCTCGGACACCCGGCGCCGCGCCTCGAGCTCCCAGGTCGACAGCTCGCGGTCGGTCGGGATCTCCACGGACGCCGACGCCGTCAGGTCCCAGACGATGGATCGCGCGTCCTCGGCGCCGTGCGCTCCCCACGAGTCCACGTAGAGCCGCTCCACGAAGAAGAGGTAGGGCCCGACCGATCCCTCGAGCCGCACCTCGTGCCGGGCGTCGTGCACCGGGCCGAGCTCCGGCGCCTCGATCGCCACCACTCGGGCGTCGGTCACGAGCTCTCGGAGCACCACGCGCACCAGCGGGATCTGGCTGGCGGGCTCGGACGGCTCGCCCGGGCCGGGCTCCTCCTCGTACACCGGCGCCTCCGCGCGCTCGAAGGTCGGCTGCCACAGGGCCTGGCCGTCGGCCCACAGCGGTCCGTCGATCGGCAGGCTCGAGAGGGGGGATCCGTCGAGGTTCACCCACCAGGTGCGATCGGTCCCGGCCGCGTCCCGGACCCACACCAGGCCGCTCGTCGGGGGAGCCTCCACCCGGGGCACCTCGACCTCCGGCGATGGAGTGGCTCCGCCGCAGGCCGCCGCGACCAGGGCCGCGACGGTGACGAACATGTGTCGAGCGTGTTTCGTGGGCGATCCCCAAGTCCGCGGCACGGCGGCGCTTTTCCGTCCCAGCGCACATTGCGTACGGAGAAAGTCAAAGCGCATTTCAAACGTGGTTTCAATCACAATTGTATCGCGTGTGGACACGGCGTCCGCGTTTACAGGCTGTGGATAGCTTGTGGAAAAGCTGGGAATCGTAGGGGTATTTGCTTGTGCACAGGGTGGTGACCGCGCTGTGGATAAGAAAATGATGTTTGAGTGCTTCTTTTCTCTTGCGCTCCAGAACCGCGAGCGTAATATCCCTCTCGAAGGTCGCGAACACGAGTTTGCGAGTCTTCGGTCGCAGAAGCCATCGAGATGCTGCGACGCTCGGCGGGGGGTTCGCCAACCGCGGAGGGTCGAGCCGAGAGGGCACGGGGGTAGCCTGGTCAAAGGTCCTCGTCCCACTGGGTCGCAGTCCATTGGATTGCAGAAAAGGCATTTCGGCACCGTTCGCGGTGCTGGCGCGAGCTCGGCTCCGGTCGGGTGAGCATCGATGGTGGAAGACGCCTGGCTGGGAGGGCCTTCGGGTCACGAGAGCCTGGATCGCGTCGGAGGATGCCGTGGGGGGCCAACCCGCGGAGATCACGACACGGTGACGAAGGTGTCGGGCAGCGGCGTGAGGGGACGCAGAGAGAAGGTGGAGCTTCGGCGAAACCGGACATCGGCACCTCGAGCCCCGCGAACCCACGGTCCGCGCCAATCCCACGCGTGGGGAGCCTCGGAAGAGGGGAGCGGACACCGGCAGAGCTCGTGAGAGCGAGACCGGGACCGAAGCCGTGAATGCACCCTGGGTCGGTTGATAGGAGATCACTGCAGAAGCTTCTGCCACCGCTCGGAAACTCGAGCGCTCCGGTCGTTCGATCGGGGAGCCACGAGCGCCGAGCGCGCCCCTGACGTAGGGGAGAGACACGTGACGGAAGCTGAAGATGCTTCGGACCATCGACGGATTCGTATCGTTCACGCGATTCGATGACGCAGGTCTAGACCATCGGGGGGCTGCCCCGTGCTCGAACGCGCTCAGGCGCGGGAGGGCCGCGGGCGACGCCGGTGGACGCGACGAGTCGCGTTCCGCCGGGGATCCCGCGGGTGACGAAGCATTCTCGGTACGCGCGGAAACGCTGCGGGGGAAGACAATGCCCTCGTGACTTGCAGCCGCGAACGCCGAGGCTGGCTCGAACGCCGTGAAGCGTGAGCCACCGCGAGGTGTGGGAACACCGAGTGGAGTGTGCCGGGACGAAGGGTTGCCGGTCTTGAAAACAGAATCGTGGGTTGCTGACATCGGTCGATGACGACCGGGATCACTACCGTCCGCCGTTCCCATGGCGAACGGATGCCCGAGACGAGAGCCGCGCGAGCGGCGCGTCCGGGACGTCGCGAGGCGATGTGATCTAGCTTGCCGTGCCCCTCACCCGAGTTGACCTCGGTGAGGGCGAGCATGGTCGAGGGCCGAAGGCCCGAACCGGACGCGCGGAAGGCGCCCCGGAAGCGAACCACCGGGTCGTACGAGAGCAAGCACCTCGAGAGAGGAGAGCGGCTCGAGCTCGCGCGAGCGCAATGCGAGATCGAAAACGATGACGGGCGTCTGGGCACTGGACCCTCGTGGACCTTCGGGTACGCGAGAAGGAAGGTGTCCTCGACGGTGCGGGGTGTCCGAGAGGGCACGCCCTCGACCGAGCCGAGCAGAAGGACCTTCGGGTGCGGAAGCGGAGCGAGGCGAGAGTGTCGGGAGCTGCGAGGCACGCAGCGAACGACGACCGAGCCGTGACAAACGGACGTCAGAGGTTGGTGAGGCTTCAGCGAGTCGAGACAAATGGTCTGCGGACCCCGCTTTCGGGCGGGCCGTTCCAAGGGACCGTCGAGACCGCGGCAGGCGCCGAGGCTCCGCAAGGAGCGTGGACGCCAGGCCAAGAAACCGAATCGGCTGAAGCCGACGACGACCTTCGGGTCGACGTCGCTGCCAACTCCGGATGCATTCGCTGAAGGAGAGTGGAACCCACGACGAGAGCGACGTGGTGCGGTGCTCGGCCGAGCACCGGGTGACTTTCAAAGGGGCGATCCTCGACGGGGGATCGCCCCTTCTCTTTTCCGTCGATCTCACCTCCCGAGCGCGTTAGAAGCTCGGCATGACGAAGCATGCCTGGGTCGCGCTCCTCTCCCTCCTCCTCGCCGCGTGCGGCGGGAGCAGCGACGGAACGGGGGACGGAACCGGAGACGACACGTCCGGCGACGAGGACTTCGACTCGGACACCGACGGTGAGGCCGGGGACACGGTCCACGCGAGCGCGATCGAGCTCATCGGCATCAACCCGCCCGAGGTCCCGTGGTCGGAGATGAGCCACGACGATCGCGAGATGGACATGGTGAGCCGCTTCCACCCGATCTTCCGCGAGATCTTCTCGACGCACGACGCCGAGGAGTACGGCGAGTTCGGCTGCGGCGACTGCCACGGCGAGGACATGAGCGACAGGAACTTCGAGATGCCCAACCCGCATCTGCCGCCGGTCCCTGCCGCGGGCTCCGCCGAGTACACGGCCGAGCGCGCCGAGCACGCCGCCGACTACGCCTTCATGGAGGAGCACGTCCTGCCGCCGATGCAGACGATGCTCGGCATGGGCGAGACGTTTACGTGCAACGGCTGCCACCCGGCCCCCTGACGCCACTACACTGAGCGCGCCATGCGCTCGACCGTCCTGTGCTGCGGGCTCCTGCTGCTCGCGTGTGATCCCGATCCCGGCGCCGACGCGGGGACGCCGTTGCCCGACGCTGGCCCCGTCGACGCCGCGCGGCCCGACGCTGGCGTCGACGCCGGTCCGCCGCGCGTCGATCTCTGCGAGGGCGTCGGCGTCCCCGGGCCGTTCCCCGCGCCCGACGCCTGGACGAACACGGGTCCGGGCGGGCCGACCGCGAGCTACGTCGACGCGGACCTCTACGAGCACTGCGCGTACCTCGACGGCGGGGACCTCGACACCGCCGACCACCACAACCTCGTGGTGATGTACGACGGCTACCTGCTCATGCCGTGGGCGCCCGAGTTCGGCGCGGGCGGCCTGACGTTCTGGGAGTTCACCGATCCGTGCAACCCCGTCGTGGTCGGCTCGGGGCACTCGCCGACGATGCGCGAGACGCACTCGATCGGCTTCTCCAACATCGACGGGCGCTGGGCGGTCGTGAACGAGCTGACCATCGCGCTCTTCGAGCAGGGCGGGATCCAGTTCTGGGACGTGAGCGACCCGAGCGCGCCCGAGCCCGTGGCCGACCTCGAGCTGCCCGGCTTCCAGTACCCGGACGCCTACGCGCGCGTGAGCCTGAGCGTGTTCTGGCAGGCGCCGTACGTGTACGTCGGCGGCTCCGACAACGGGGTCTGGATCGTCGACGCCGCCGACCCCCGCGCGCCGCGCTACGTCGGCGTCCACCCCTTCGAGCCGGTGCACCGCGTCGGCCAGGTCCAGGCGATCGGCAACGTCCTCGTCGCCACCGCGGCGGAGGGCGCCCGGACCGTGCTGCTCGACATCTCCGATCCGGAGAGCCCGCAGCCGATCCCCGGCGGTGACTTCCTCGCGATGGACACGTCGGGCCGACCGCGCGAGGCGTACTTCACCAACGTCGTCGGCGGCCGGCTCCTCTACGCCAACAAGGACGGCGGCGGCGGCCTCGTCATGTACGACATCACGAACCCGAGCGCGCCGACGCTGCTCGGGAGCCACATCAGCGACGGCAACGGCGGCTACGTCTTCGCCAACGGCGACCTCGCGTTCGTCGGCGAGTCGAGCTTCGCGACCATCTACGACATCTCCGACCCCTCGACGATCACCGAGGTGCAGCGCCTCGATCTGGTGGGCGACCTCGACACCGCGGCGCCCGTCGGGAACGTCGTGGTGCTCAGCGTCGACGACGAGGCGATGCCCGACCAAGGCTCGGCGGTCGTCCCCTACGCGACCGCGCCGGACACGCGCGCCCCGGTCGTGCGCTGGGTGTGGCCGGCGGACGGCGCCACGGGGCTGCGCACCTCGAGCCGGGTCGGCATCTCGTTCGACGAGATGGTCGACGTGAACAGCGCCCACGAGGGCTCGGTGCGCCTCTACCGCGCCGGTGGGACGCCCGACGAGGGCCGCGTCGCGACCATCGTGAGCGCGCAGGAGTCGATCGTGAACGTCCACCCGCGCTGCCCGCTCGAGCCGAACACCGAGTACGTGCTCGAGGTCATGACGGGCGGCGTCGCGGACTTCAGCGGCAACCCGCTGACCGAGACGACGACGGTTCACTTCACGACCGGACCGGAGTGATGCGGGGCGCCGCGCCCCTGATCCTGCTCGCGGCGCTGGCGTGCGACGGGCCCGCCGCGGTCGACGGCGGCGTGGACGCGGCCGCGCCCGAGGACGGCGGGGTCGACGCAGGCGAGGACGCGGGGCCCGGCGAGCTCGTGGCCGAGGCGGGCGACGGCTTCTACGCGATCGTCGGCGAGGCGGCGCGGCTCGACGGCTCGATGTCGGTCGGCGCGACGAGCTACCGCTGGGACTTCGGCGACGGACGCGGCTGGGACGCGCCGCGGCCCGAGGCCGTCGCCGACGTCGTGTACGACCGCGAGGGTCGCTTCCGCGCGTTCCTGACGGTGAGCGACGCCACGGGCCGGACGCGCACCGACTCGGTGCTCGTCAACGTGACGTACCCGGTCGTCCACGTCCCGCGCGCGGCGGGGACGGTCGCGACGTGGCCGGCCCGCGAGGAGGTCGCCGTGGTGAGCCCGGACTCGGACGAGCTCGCGGTGTTCTCCCACGCGGGCGACGCGCTCACGCTCGTGCGGCGGGTCGCGACAGGGGCCGACCCGCGGACGGTCACCGTCTTCGAGGACCGCTGGGTCGTCGTCTGCTCGGACGACGACGAGGTCGACCTCATCGACGCCGACGGCGCGCTCGCGCGGGTCGCGCTGCCCCCCGCGAGCCGGCCTCACGGGGTGGTGGGGGAGGGCGGCGCGCTGTTCGTGACGCTCTCCGCGACGGGCCGCGTCGCGCGCATCGAGGGGGGCGTGGTCGTGTCGACGTTCGACGCCATCGAGGACGCGCGCGGGATCGCGGCGCTGCCCGACGGCCGGCTCCTCGTGACGCGCTGGCGCAGCCCAGACGCGGAGGCCCAGATGGTCGCGCTCAGCCCCGACGGCGTGACCTCCGAGGTCTGGACGCTCGGCTACGATCCGCAGGCCGGATCGGACACCGAGAGCGGGGGCGTCCCCAGCTATCTCGAGCAAGTCGCGGTGTCGCCCACGGGCCGCCTCGCGGCCGTGCCGTCGACGCAGGCGGCGATCGGCGAGGGGCTCTTCCGGAGCCCGCGCCCGCTCACCTTCCAGACCACCGTGCGGGCCGCCGTCTCGTACCTCGACCCCATCGGCGGGGTCGAGGACTTCGCCCGCCGAAAGCTCTTCGACGACCGCGGCCTCGCGTCGGCGGCGACGTTCTCGAGCCGGGGTGACTTCCTGTACGTGGCGATGCGAGGGAGCCGCTCCGTCGAGCGCCTCGACGTGCTCTCCGGCGCCCAGGCGGGCTCGATCCTCGAGGTCGGCTACGCGCCCCAGGGGCTGGCCCTGAGCGCCGACGACAGGCTCCTCTTCGTGGACGCATACCTGTCGCGCGAGCTCGTGATCTACGACGTGGGTCGGACCGGCGCGATCCCCACCGAGCTCGGCCGCGCGACCATCCCGAGCGCCGAGCCGCTCGCGGAAGACATCTTGCGGGGGAAGATCCTCTTCAACGACTCCGCGGACGAGCGCCTCGCGTTCGACTCGTACATCGCCTGCGCGCACTGCCACCTCGAGGGCCGCTCCGATCACAGGACGTGGGACTTCACGGATCGGGGCGAGGGCCTGCGCAACACGATCGACCTCCTCGGCCGCGCCGGCGTCGGTGACGGGCCGCTCCACTGGAGCGCGAACTTCGACGAGGTGCAGGACTTCGAGCACGACATCCGAGGCCCCTTCGGCGGCACCGGGCTCATGAGCGACGCCGACTTCCACACGGGCTCGCGCGACACCACGCTCGGCGATCCCAAGGCGGGGGTGAGCGCCGACCTCGACGCGCTCGCCGCCTACGTCACGTCGCTCGACCGCCACCTCCCGAGCCCGTTCCGCGCCGACGACGGCTCGCTGCCCGTCGAGGCCGCGCGCGGCCGGGCGGTCTTCGCCGCCGCGGGCTGCCCCACCTGTCACCTCGGTGAGGAGCTGACCGACAGCGGCTTCGAGTCACCCGGCGTCCCGCGCCTGCACGACGTCGGCACGCTCGGCCCGGGCTCGGGGCAGCGCCTCGGCGGACCGCTGCCTGGCATCGACACCCCGACCCTCCACGGCCTGTGGCAGAGCGCCCCGTACCTCCACGACGGAAGCGCCGCGACGTTGCACGACGTATTGACGGTTCGAAACCCGGCCGACCGGCACGGGACCACCAGCGGCCTCAGCGCGAGCGAGCTCGACGACCTCGAGGCGTACCTCCGCTGCCTCGACGGCCGCGCGGACTAGAACCGGGTCATGGACGCTGCTTGGGCGTCGTCACGTCCTCGCGGTTCGCGCTTCCGACCGGCCGCGCCTGCGTTGCCTCGGCGTCCCGGTGGTCTCAGAGTGCGGCGATGCGTACTCGACTCGCCTGCTCGCTCGTCGCGCTGCTCGCCATCGGCTGCTCCGGTCCCGAAGGCGAGGACGCGGGTACGCTCGATGGGTCCACCGTCGACGCGGGATCGTCCGACGCGGCCGCCTCCGATGCTGGCCCTGTCGACGGCGGCGCGTCCGACGCCGGTGCGTTCGACGCGGGCCCGTCCGACGCGGGCCCGTCCGACGCGGGCCCGTCCGACGCGGGCTCGTCCGACGCGGGCTCGATGGACGCAGGCTCGACGGACGCCGGCGCGACCGATGCGGGCTCGACCGACGCCGGCGGGATGGACGCGGGCGCGATGGACGCGGCGACGCCGACGACCTGCTCGCTGGTCGTGATGCCCACGCGCGGCGCGCTCTCCGACACGTTCGACTTCACCGCCACGAGCAACGGCAGCACGTGCTCCGCGGTCATCGACGGCGGCGCGCCGCTCTCCATCCCGTGCATCGGGATGATGAGCTTCTCGGGGTCCACCTTCGGGGTCGGCATGCACACCGTGGAGATCCTCGTGGGCGCGGGCCCCGGCGGTCCCACGATGTGCAGCGCGAGCTTCGAGGTGACGGGGGGCAGCGACGCCGGCGTCGTCGACGCGGGGCCCACGACGACCTGCACGATCTCGGTGGCGCCGCCCACCGGCACCGAGGCGACCTCGTTCACCGCGACCTGGTCGAGCAGCGGGAGCGCCTGCGCGCTCTCCGTCGACGGCTTCGCGCTCGGGACGGTGAGCTGCGTCGGGACCTACTCGGGGCCCGGCTCCGCGCTCGGCGTGGGGAGACACACGGCCACCCTCGACGTCACCGCCGGGCCGAGCGGCCCGACGTCGTGCTCGAGCGGCTTCACCGTGACGCCCTGAGAGGTCTTCGAGTCCCAGCACAGCGATGGCTCGCGGCGAGCTAGGCTCGCCGTGAGGTGATCATGCGTCGGTTCGGCGTGCGCTCGTGGAGGCTCCTCTGCTTTCCCCTCGCGTTCGGCCTCGCGGCCTGTGGCTCCGAGGGGTCCGACGACGGCCCCCCGGCTCGCAGCCGGACGGCGCCCACGGCGGAGCCGGAGCCGCTGCCGCCCGTGGAGGAACCCGTCGCGCCGAGCGCTCCGGTCGAGGTCACGATCGAGGGGGTGACGCCGGTGGCCGCGACGGCCGCGAGCTCTTTGGGATCCGGCGATCCCCTCGGGTTCCCGGCCGCACCGTCGCGGGAGGCGCCGATCCGTCTGTCGGTCGCCGACGGGACGAGCGCGATGATCGTCGACGGCGCGGCGCTGGTGTGGGGCGACCATCACGAGCACGTCCCCTATCGCGTGGAGCACTCGGGTCCGGTGCGCGTCGCCGGGGTCGACGACGCGATTCAGGTGGTGGCCGTCGCGGGCGGGGTGTCGGTGCTGCGATCGGACGGGAGCGTGGTGGAGGCGGCCGCGGGAGACGACGGCGCGGAGCTGACGCGACCACGCGCGCCTCCGCTCGCGCTGCTGCGGCGGGAGCCGGGCGGCCAGGCGTCGTGCGGGATCTCGCGGCGGCGCGGCGGCGAGGTGCACTGCTGGGGCGGGTTCGGAGCACCGGAGGGACGCGCGCGTCGCATCCGGGGATCACGAACGCGCGGGCGCTCGCGCTGCGCGACGGGATCGGCGCCGCGGTGGTCTCGGATGGAACCGTGCGGACCTTCGGCGAAGGCGGCGCGAGCGACTTCGGGACCGGGGCGGACGACGACTCGTACGACGACGATCGCGTCGCGACGCCGATCAGGCTGACCGAGGCCGTCGACGTGGTCGCGACGTCCTGGTCCTTCTGCGCGCTGCGGCGCGACGGGACCGCCTGGTGCTGGGGCGAGCAGGTGGGAGGAGACGGAGACTACGTGGCGGCGCCAGCGGCCCTCCCGGGGCTCGACGGAGCGATCTCGCTCCACGCCGGGAGCGACTCGTGTGCGCGCGACGGCGCGACGGGAGCGTGGCCTGCGTGGGCGAGGGCCTCCCCGGGCTGCCGACGCCGAGAGCGCGGGGTGACGCACGCGACGCCAGTCGACGCGCCGATGGCGCGAGGCGCGGCGGAGCTCGCGATCTCTTCAGGCCACGCGTGCTGGCTCGGCGCCGAGGGCCCGCCTCGCTGCGTCGGGAAGAACGACGTCGGGCAGCTCGGCGAGGTGCCGCGCCGGACGGTGGTGCCGTCGGTGCCCGGTGTCCGCCAGGCGCTCTGGGTCTCGGCGTGGGGCCATCGGTCCTGCGCCGGCGGCGCGTCGGGGATCTGGTGCTGGGGAGCGACGCTGGCGACCTGGCCCGCGAGGCGCCCCGCCCGGTCGCGATCGAGCACCCCGAGGACATCCGCGCGGCGTGGATCGGGCCGCGTGACGCGTGCGTGCTGCGCCGTGGCGAGGCTGCGGAGACAGGGTCGCGAGAGTGCTTCGCCGACGTTCACACGACGCCCCGGTCGCTCGGACGGATCGAGCGGGTCGCGCGGATCGCGGGGCCGTGCGCCGAGATGGACGACGGACGCGTGCGCTGTGGGCTCGACGAGGGAGCGCGGTCGAGCTCCCCGACGGCCTGCACCGGGGCCTCGCGGCGAGCGCGCGCGGTACGGGCACGTCTACGTCTGCGCGATGCGCGCCGCCGGTGACCACGCGACGTGTGGTCAGCTGCGCTTCGGCGACGACGGTCGCCCCTCCCTCGAGTCCGTGTCGACGCTCGCGGTGACCGGGGAGCAGCTCGCGCTCTCGACGCCGCCCTGCGCTCGAACGGGCGCCGAGGTTCGCTGCTACCCGAGCGGGCGCGCGCCCTCGGTCGTGGCGGGGGCGTTCGAGGAGCTCGGCGCGGGGACGCTCGCCTGCGGGCGCTCCGGGGGCAACGTATCGTGCTGGGGATATGTGGACGTGCCGCAGCTCCTCCACATCTCGGGGGTCCCTCACCCGGACGCGACCGATCGACCCACGCGGATCGCTGGGATCACGGACGCGACCGCGCTCGCGGTGGGCGACGATCACGGGTGCGCGCTGCGCGCGACCGGCGAGGTGGCCTGCTTCGGAGACACGCGGTCGGGTGGCGTCGGGGCGCTCCGGGCTGGGTGCGTGTCGAGCCGGTGCTCGCCGCGCTCGCCCGGTAGCGTCGCGAGCTGGTTTCGATCCTGGCCCTCCGGAGCCGCGCCGCGTGTACGTCGCGCAGCGCGGCTCGCGAGCGACGCGGCGAGGGCTTGGCGTCGGACCCTGCGGCGTAGCTCCATGCGGTGCCGACACGCTGCGACGGAGCGTGGCTTCGGCGTGTAGGCTGGCGAGGTGAGGTACGGGGGCATGGTGTGGTGCGTGATCGTGCTGGCGTGCGGGTCGCCGCGCGGCGGGGCGTCGGAGTCCGAGTCGGCGTCGGAGTCCGAGTCGGCGTCCGATTCCGGGTCCGAGCCTGAGCCCGAGCCTGAGCCTGAGCCTGAGCCTGAGTCTGCGGGGGTGTATCGGCGGCTCGCGGCGAGCTCGCAGCAGACGTGCGGCTTGCGGGTCGATGGGACGATCCGCTGCTGGCGACCGGACGGCGCGGCGGGGGAGCTGCCCGTCGAGGGGACGTTCGACGACCTCGGTCGCGGGCACGCGGCCGTATGCGGGCTGCGGGCCGACGGGTCGGCCACATGCCCGCCGGAGCCGACATCCCGCCCGGAGGGCAGGGCGGGATCCTCGGCGTGCCCGGGGACGGACCGCTCACGTCGCTCGTCGGCGCGCGCAGCTTTCGTTGCAGGCTCCAGCGCGACGGGCACGCTCGCTGTCGGGGTCTCGCGCTGCTCACGCCGCATGTCCCGGACGAGGTCTTCACCGAGGTCGTCGTCGGCAGCCGGTTCGCCTGCGGCCTGACCGAGGCAGGGCGGGCGCGGTGCGTCACCTCCGATGGTCCTGCGGTCGCGCTCGACGGAGGGCCCCTATCGCGCGCTCGCGGCGAGCGACGGCGTGGTGTGTGGGCTGCGTCGGGCCGACGGCGGCCTCGACTGCTCGGCGTCGCCTCCGCTCGGGGCTCCGACGTGCGCGGGTTGGTCTCGCTCTCGATCGGCAACACCCACGGCTGCGGGCTGCGGCCCGACGGCGGGGTCGCGTGCTGGGGATGTTCACCGACCGGGTAGAGCCCCCGCGACCGAGCGCGCGACGCAGGTCGTCGTCGGTCCGGAGACCTGCATCCTGCGCGCGGACGGCAGCGTCGGGTGCTGGGGCACTTCGGGCTCGGTCGAGCGGGTGCCCTGAGCTAGCTTTCTCGTCGTGCGCTTCTCTCGACGTTGGTGTGCGCTCCTCACGATCACCTCCCTCGCCGCGTGTGGCGACCCCCCGCGACGGACGACGCCGGGGTCGTGGACGCCGCGCCTGCGGACGCGGGGCCGCCTCCCTCGTCGGCGGTCCGCTTCGACCTGAGCGGCGGCGTCGACACGCAGCCGACCTTCTTCGACTTCCCGTTTCCTTCGGACCTCCGGCTCGACGCGCAGGGGCACCCGGTGCTCACGGGCTACCCGAACCCGCGGGTCGACGCGGTGGAGAACCTCCTGCCGCTCGCCGTGCGGCGGCCGAGGTGGGCCACGATCCCCGTCGGCTACTTCCGCTTCGGCGCGCCCCTCGGCGCGCGCACGCTCGACGACGTGATCCCCGCCGAGCCCACCTCGGCGGTCTTGCTCGTCGACGTCGATCCCGACTCGCCGGAGCGCGGCGCGCTGTCGCCGACGATCGCGATCACGTTCGACTCGGACCTCTACACGGGCGCGAACCTGCTCGGCGTGGCGTCGTTCCCGGGCATCGTGCTGCAGCCCGATCGCACCTACGCGTTCGTGGTCCTGCGCTCGCTCGGTGACGCGGCGGGCGCGCCGCTCGACGTGCCGGAGGCGCTCGCTCGGCTCGCGAACGGGGAGACGCCGGAGGGCGCCTGGGGCGCCGACGCCGCCGCGCTCTACGCGCCGATGTTCGAGACGCTCGACACCCTCGGCGTGGCGCGGACCGACGTGGCGGCCGCGACGGTCTTCACCACCGGCGACGTCGTGGAGGAGACCCGCGCGATGAGCGAGGCGGTGCTCGACGTGCACTCGGTGGCGATCGAGGGGCTCGCGCTCGATCCGACGGACGGGTCGACCCACGACCGCTACTGCGAGCTCCTCGCGACCGTCTCGCAGCCGCAGTTCCAGCGGGGCACGCCGCCCTTCGACACCGAGGGCGACTTCGAGCTCGGGGCCGACGGCGTGCCGGTGGAGCAGCGGCGCGAGGACACGAGGGTCGTGATCACGATCCCGAAGACGGAGATGCCGGAGGCCGGCTACCCGCTGATGGTCTACTTCCACGGCTCGGGCGGGATCGCCGCGCAGGTCGTCGATCGGGGCCCGATGCCGAGGGGGGGCGTCGCCGCGGTGGGGCAGGGGCCCGCCTTCATGATCGCGGAGCACGGCTTCGCGAGCGTGGGCGCGGCGCTGCCGCTGAGCCCGGATCGGCTGCCTGGCGCGGCGTCCACCGAGTACCTCAACTTCGACAACCTCGCGGCGTTCCCGTGGACCTTCCGGCAGGGGCTGATCGAGCAACGTCTCTTGATGCGTGCGCTCGCCTCGATCGAGATCCCGCCGTCGGCGCTCGCCGGCTGCGACGGCCCGACCCTGCCGCCGGGGGCGACGGCGTTCCGCTTCGATCCGGACGCGTTCGTCGGGCTCGGCCAGTCGATGGGGGGGATGTACACGAACCTCATCGGCGCCGTGGAGCCGCGGCTGAGCGCGCTCGTCCCGACGGGCGCGGGCGGTTTCTGGAGCTACTTCATCCTCGAGACGAACCTCATCTCGGGGGTGCGGGGGCTGCTCGGCGGCCTGCTCCGCGCCGACGGCGAAGAGCTCACGCACCTGCACCCCGCGCTGCAGCTCCTCGAGCTCGCGTGGGAGCCCGCCGAGCCGATGGTCTACATGCCGCGGCTCTCGCGTCGCCCCCTCGAGGGGATCGCGAGCCGGCCCGTCTTCGAGCCGGTGGGCATGGGTGACTCCTACTTCCCCATCCGCCTCTACGACGCGGTGGCGCTCGCCTACGGGCACCCCCAGGCCGGCGAGATCGTCTGGCCCTCGATGCAGACCTCGCTCGCGGTCGGGGGGCTCGACGGGGTGATCCCGTACCCGGTGTCGAACGACCTCACGAGCGAGCGCGGCGACACCTACACCGGCGTGGTCGTCCAGTCGGCGGGCGACGGCTACTCCGATCCGCACAACATCTTCGTGCAGGTCCCCGAGATCCGATACCAGTGGGGCTGCTTCCTGCGCTCCGCGATCGACGGCGCGGCCACGGTCCCGGCGCCGGCGCTGCCGGGTAGCCCGTGCACGTCACCTTGACGCGGCCTCTCGAGGTCTGTCGATCCATCGCCTCTGGCGATTTCTCTCCGACGCTTCGCGCCCTCGGGACTCAGCCGTAGCGGACCTCGACGATGGTGAGCACGCGCTCGCCTCGCGGGGTCTTCACCACGACCTCGTCGTCGAGGGAGCGCTTGATCAGCGCGCGCCCGACCGGCGACCGGTAGCTGATCCGGCCGCGCTTGGCGTCGGTCTCGTGCTCCCCGACGAGCTGGTAGGTGAAGGTCGTGCCCTCTTCGTCCTCGAGCACGACGGTCGCGCCGAAGAAGACCCGCTCGCCGCGGTCCTCGCGCGGGTCGACGACCACCGCCGCGTCGATGGCCCGCGCGACGAAGCGCATCCGGCGGTCGACCTCGCGCAGGCGCTTCTTGCCGTAGATGTACTCGGCGTTCTCCGAGCGGTCGCCCTCGGCGGCGGCGTCGGCGACGCCCTGCACGACGCGCTTGCGCTCCGCGTCGAGCTCCACGATCTCGCGCTGCAGGGCCTCGTAGCCCTGCGGCGTCATGTACTGGGGCGGCGGGTCACTCACGGCGCGGGACTGTACTCGATGGGCGCCGCGTGGCATGCAGACCGCCGTGCGCACGCTCCTCCTCGGCGCCCTGCTGGTCGTGGGCTGCGGCGCGCGTACCGATCTCGCGGATCTCGACCCCGAGGCGGCGCTCGACGCGTCGCGCCCGGAGTGCCTGCGCGACGAGGACTGCCACGACGGCGTCGAGTGCACGACCGCGCGGTGCGTCCGGCGCGAGTGCGTGTACACGCCGGTCGACGACCGCTGCGAGGACGACCTCTTCTGCACCGGCCCCGGCCGCTGTGACCCCGAGGTCGGCTGCGTCTTCCCGGAGCGGACCTGCGGTGACGGAGTCATGTGCACCGAGGACCGCTGCGACGAGGCGCTGCGCATGTGCGTGTCCGTCCCGCGGCGCGACCTCTGCCCCTTGAGCCACCGGTGCGATCCCGAGCTCGGCTGCGTGGCCCGCGCGATCGTCCACGACAACGACTTCCTCTGGGAGGTCGACCTCCCGAGCGGCTCGATCCGGCAGCTCGCGCGATCCGAGATCACCCTGACCGACATCAGCCTGCACCCGGACGGACGCCTCTTCGGGATCAGCGGCGAGTCGCTCTTCCGCATCGACGAGGACACGGGGAGCGCGACGTTCGTC
This sequence comes from Sandaracinaceae bacterium, assembly GCA_020633195.1. Taxonomy (GTDB): domain Bacteria; phylum Myxococcota_A; class Polyangia; order Polyangiales; family Sandaracinaceae; genus JACKEC01. The sequence continues at coordinate 33,756 of JACKEC010000039.1, forward strand.
GCGAGCCTCCCGGAGTACTCGGTCGCGCTCGACGTGACCCCCGACGGCGATCTCGTCGCCGCGGGCATCATGTCGGTGTCGCGGATCGATCCCGACACCGGCGCCTTCACCAACTTCAGCACGTTCCCCATGGGGTTCGGCGCGAGCGGCGACATCGCCTTCGTGCGGGGGCGGATGCTCGTGGCCACCACGGACCGGCCCGGCGTCACGTCGGCCCGCCCGGACTACCTCTTCGAGGTGCCCCCCGACGGCTCGCCGCCGTTCGAGGTCGGCGTCATCGGCTTCAACTGCGTCTGGGGCCTCGCGCCGTTCGGCGACACGCTCTACGGCTTCACGTGTGATTCGGAGCTCCTCGAGATCGATCCCGACACCGGCGCGGGGCGCGTGATCGCGATGCTCTCGGGGCGCCGGGTCGGCGGCGCGGCGGCCCGTTGACCGCCGGCTCGCAGCCGGGCCGCAAAAGAGCTATCAAGTCCTCGATGTACCCCCGCTTTGCTTTGATCGGGCTCGCGCTCGCGCTCGCCTCCTGCGGCACCCGCACGCCGCTCATCGACGCCGCCATCCTCCCGGACAACGAGGGAGGCCTGCCCGACGCGGGCTGGGACTCGGGCCCGGGCTTCGACGCCGGGCCGCCGGTGGACGCCGGCCCGCGCATCGACGACGTGCTCATCTACGCGCACTCGCGGGACACCCTCTACACGTTCTCGGCGTACACCAACACGGTCACCGAGATCGGCGTCTTCGCGTTCAGCGACGGCACGCCCGCCGAGTTCATGCTCGACCTCGCGGTCGACTCCGAGGGCGTCGTGTTCACCTCGAGCGACGACGGCGTCCTCTACCGCGTCGACCCGATGACCGCGGTCGTCACCGCGGTCGGCGACTTCGGCCTCGACACCGAGAAGCTGTTCGCGCTGAGCTTCCTGGCCCCGAGCGAGAGCCCCGACGGCACCGAGATGCTCATCGGCGCGACGAACGCGGGCGCCTACTACGAGATCGATCGCACCAACGGCGGCGCGAGCTTCCTCGGCAGCTACCCCGAGGGCTGGTCCTCGAGCGGCGACATCGTCAGCGTCGCGGGCCTCGGCACCTTCGCGACCCTGCGCCGCTCGGACTTCACGTCCGACGTGCTCGCCCGCATCATCTTCTCGAGCGACGGCACGAGCACCGTCACCGTGATCGGCGCCACGCGCAGCGCCACCGAGGACTTCCGCTCGCTGTTCGGCCTCGGCTACTGGGGCCGCGACCTGTTCGGCTTCACCAACTCGGGGCAGCTCCTGCGCATCGACAGGATGACCGGCACCTCCGAGGTCGTCAGCACCACCACCGGGACCAGCCAGTTCTGGGGGGCGGGCGTCACGACCATCGTCCCCGTGCTCATCTAGATCGCGCGGGCCGCGCCCCCCTCCGTGAATTTCGCGCCAAGCGCGCGAAGGGAGCCAAGGGAACGGATCCGCGGAAGGGTCCGGAGACGCGCAGAAGCCCCGCCGGGTCCGAGGCGCGCTCCATCGACCCCACCCACCTCTTCGCCCCCTTTCGCGCTCTTGGCGCGAAATTGCCGCCCGCGCGTTCAGATCGGCGCGGGCCGCCCGAAGTGGTAGCCCTGGCCGAGCTGACAGCCGAGCTGGCGACACACCTCGGCCTCCTCGGGGCGCTCGATGCCCTCCGCGAGGACCTCGACGCCCTGGCTCGCGAGGACCGGCACGAGCGCGCGCACGAGATCCTGGCGGCGCTCGGACCGATCGATGTCGCGCACCAGGGTGATGTCGAGCTTGAGGTACTCGGGCGGCACCTCGACGAGCTCCATCAGGCGTGACTGGCCGGCCCCGAAGTCGTCGTAGGCGAGCTTGATCCCCAGATCGGCGAGGCGGGCGCGGAGGCGAGCCATCGCGTTGCCCTCGGTGACCGCGGACTCGTGGATCTCGAGCACGGGCTGGTGCCCCGCGCCGCGCACGCGCGCCATCTGCTCGAGCGCGAGGCCGAGCTCGACGTCCTCGTCCATCTCGGTGGGGTGGAGGTTGAAGAAGATCGCGCGCGGCTCGGTCACCGCGCCGAGCTCCTCGACGGCGACGTCACGGAACAGCCGGCAGAGGCGCGCCGCTTCGCCGCGCTCGTTCGCGATCCGGAGCGCCTCCCCGACGTCGTAGTCGAGGCCGGGCATCGCGACGCGGCCGAGGGTCTCGAAGCCCATCACCGAGGCGTCCGACAGCCGGACGATCGGCTGGAACACCGCCGCGACCCCGCGCGCCTCGAGGATCCGCATCAGGTCGTTCGTCTCGCGCAACATCCGTTGCTGCTCGCTGTGCTGCGCGAGGGTCGGCTCGTTGGTGTCGTCCTGGATCTCCGCGATCCCGAAGCGCAGCTCCTTGTGCGCGATGTGGACGACGTCGCCCTCCTTGAGCCACGCCTCGCGGATCTTCTTGCCGTTCACGAACGTGCCGTTCGTGGAGCCGAGGTCGCGGAGCACGTGACCGCTCGGGACGCGGACGAGCTCGGCGTGGAGGGTCGAGATGCGGCGGGAGTGGATGGTCAGCTCGGCCTCGCTCCCGCGCCCGATCCGGAAGGGCCACGTGGTCAGGAGCACGCGGCTGGGCGGCTGGCCCTCCTCGGGGTCGTGCTCGAAGTACGGCACACGCTGGCCGGGGCGTTCGCTCATGCCTTCCGAAGGCAGGATATCGCAATCGGTTGCGCCCGACGTCGGCCGCGCGAAGATAGGCCCGCCGATGACCCGTACCCATCACGTCTCGCTGCCGATCGCGCTCCTCTTCACCCTCGGGCTCGCGCCATCCGTCTCCGCTCAGGACGCCTGCTTCGCGTCCCCGGGCGCGGGCGCCACGGCGGCCCAGCGCCTCGTCTCGCTGCACGACACGGTGCGGCTCTCCGCCAACTGCGAGTACGCGCTCGCGGCCGGCGGGCCGTACGCCGCGCCGGGCGCGCTCGCGAGCCGCGACGCGGACTTCCTCGAGGTCTATCAGCACTTCGTGGGGGGAGGCGCTGCGCCGGCGGGCGACCCGCGGCTCGTCTACGGCCGGCGTCGCGGCGGCGCGGGGCCGCAACACACCTTGATGCTGCGCTACTGCGCGCACTACCTCGTCGAGGAGCAGCTCGGCTTCCGCGTCGTGCCCGAGGCGGGCAGCGGCGGGCTGCGGATCCAGCGCGAGACCCCGGCGCAGTGCGACGCGGAGCGACTCGAGCTGCGCGTGGTCACCGGCGTGCGGGACAACCTCCTCACCAACGTGGCGCCGGCCCACACGCTCGCGCCGGGCGCGACCGCGCTCGAGCTGCCGCAAGGCGACTGGAGCATCTACGCCGCCCGCCCCGGCAGCGAGGTCGGCCTGCGGGTGGGGGTGTTCCGGACGCAGCGCGTGGTGACGCCGCTGCAGAACCACCTGCGCCGCGTCGGCGCGGGCGGCGAGGACGCGCCGCCCCTGCTCACCCCGAGCTGGACGCCGGGCGGTCCGGGGCTGCTCTTCACCCCGACCGACCACGTGCTGACGCAGGAGATGCTCTGGCCCGAGCTGCGGACGGCGGCCGAGGCGGGCGTCCTCTGGCTCGCGCGCCAGGGCGAGACCGAGCGGCCGGTGGTCCTCGGGACGATCGAGCTCGAGGCCGGCGAGCGGCCGAGCGTGCGGCTCCCGGACTCGGCGGTCCGCGACTCGATGCGCGCGATCTACGGTGAGGCCGGCGAGGCGCTGGTCCCCACCAACGAGGACTGGCGCGAGGTCTTCACGGGCCTCTCGATGTGCCTCACGCCGAGCTACCACGAGGCGCACGTCGCGAGCGTCGGGGCGATGGTCCCGGCGGGGAGCGCGTGCGCGTCCTTCGGAGGGCTCGCCCCGTTCGCGCAGATCGCGGCGGGCGCGGCGGGCGACGTGCCGGCGCAGGTCTGCTTGCGTCACGCGCCGCAGCGGATGAGCTCCGAGGAGCCGCGCCAGGAGCTGCCGGAGGAGGGCGACTGCTTCCGGCTGCCCGCGCCGGGCGCCGAGGAGGCCGCGCCGACGCGCGTGGCGGTGGCGGGCGACCGCGTGACCCTCGAGGGCCACGGGCTCTGCGTGCTCGTCGACGGCGCGCCGCTCGAGCCGGCCGAGGGGACGGAGGCCGAGTACGTCCTCCACGCCGGGCTCCTCGAGGTGCGGCAGAGCGGCGGCGCGGGGTGCGGCTCGCCGCAGTCCATCGCGCGGCTGCGCCTCCCCGTGCTCGACCCCGCGCACGAGTGGCACCCCGTCGGGATGTACGCGGGCGCCGACGAGGACGCGATGGCGTGCTCGGCGTCCGAGGGGCTCGTCTGCCCGTGGCGCGCGATCCCGCGCGACGAGAGCGACGTGTTCGCCTACGTCGAGCCGCGCAACGAGCTCGTGTTCCGGCTCTCCACGTCGACGCCGGTGCGCGCCGCGATGGAGCGGCGCTACGGCGGCCAGCAGCTCGGTCAGGAGGTCCCCGTCCTCTCCGGCGTCCAGGGCACGCTCGGCGGATCGCCGCCCCCCGCGGTGGTCGCCTACGTGACCCGCGACGACCAGTGCCCCGACGTCCCGATGACGGAGCTGCGGCAGCGCCCGCCCCTCGACCCGGATTCGCTCCTCGCGGACGCGACCTTCAACGTCTTCCTGCTCGCCGCGGGGCGCCCCGACGAGGCGCCGACGTGCCTGGCCCGCGCGCGCTTCCGGTCGCGGCCGAGCCGCGCGCTCTTCGCCGAGACCTTCGGCGACTTCCTCGGCCTCGAGCTCGGGCTGCTCGGGGACACGCAGCTCGTGTTCTTCGCGAACGACCCGATCGCGCTCGGCCTGATGTTGCCGCTCGCGTGGTTCCGGCTCACCCCGGGCATCCGCTTCATCAGCCTCGAGATCGGGCTCAACCTCGTCGGCGCGGTGGCGTTCCCGCAGCAGATGATCGACGCGCAGCCGTCGCGGATGGGCGCGTCGGTGTCGTGGGCGATCAGCTTCGGCGTGCCCGACTACCTCCCACGGATCCTCACGGTGGGCGGGATGCTCCACGGCGCCGCCGAGACGAGCGTGATCGACAACCCGATCGTGAGCTTCTTCGTCGGGCTGAACCTCGCGACGCTGATCGACCTCGCGGGGGGCCGCTGATGCGACCGGCGCTGCTCGCCTCGCTGGTCCTCGCGGCGCTCGCGGTCGGGTGCCGCGCGCCGTACCCCGCGCCCGCGCCACGCACCGCCGCGCGGCTGAGCCCGACGCAGTGGGGGCGCACCGACGAGGGCGACATCCCGACGATCCGGCGCGCCGAGCAGCAGTGCCTCGAGCGCCTGAGCCCGAGCGCGGTGAGCGCCGCGTTCCGGGCCGTCGACGACGTCGCGGAGGCGCTCGTGGATCTCTGCTCCATCGAGATCGTCGACGACGACCCGCTCGTCTGGCACGTGTGGTGCGGCTCGGACGCGACGTTCCAGTCGGGGACCTACCTCGGCCCCGCCGGCCAGAGCGTGGCGTGCATGGACGGCCGCGCCGCGACCGCGTTCGACTGCATCGGGCAGATCCTCGCCCGCCACCTCCTCGCGAGCTCGATGACCCGCCACGTCTCGGGCGTCGAGATCGTGAGCATCGGCTCCGTCGACGAGCAGCGCCTCGCGACGGAGAGCGCGTTCATCGCCGACCCGTGCCCCGAGCTGCAGCGCGAGCTGGTGCTCGGCGAGGGCCAGCGCTGGGAGGCGCCCTCGGGCGACGCGCCGGCGCCGACGGAGGCCGAGCGCTCGGGTCTCTGGAACCGCCGGCTCTCGTGGTGTCGCGCCGCCTTCGCCGGGCGCGAGCTCCGGCGCGGGATGTCGCGCTCGATCGGCGGCGCGTACGAGCTCGCCCCGATCGGCGCCGGGGCCGACTGGCTGGCGAGCTGGCAGCGCGCGCACCACGGCGCCGCGTGCCCGACGTCACCGGCGGTGAGCGGCGAGCGCGCGCGCGGGCAGTGCCGCGACGCGCGGCGCGTGGACCTCTACGTCCGCGTCCGTGCGCAGCAGGGCACGCAGGCCGCGGCCGCGTGTCAGCCGATGGAGGGGCTGCCCGGCGGCGAGGCGGGGCAGGCGCTCTACTGCTACTCCGACTGCCAGGCCCGCGCGGCCACGGGCCGCAACCCCCAGGGCTTCAGCGCGCCCGCGGCGCCGGCGGACCTCCTGTTCGGGCGGGCCGGTGCGGCGGCCCCGGCCGACTGGATCGTCGACCGAGGCGTGAGCGGCGGGGCCGTGAACACGGCCAGCGTGCGTCAGCTCCTCTTGCGCAATTGATCTTCGCGATCCCCTACGCGACAGCGATCGACGCGGTCGCGGAGAGGAGGTAGCCGCCGTGCGCGCTGATGAGCACGCCCTCGAGGCCCATGCGGCGCAGGGCGCGGACCGCGCTGTACACGCGCGCCGCCCCCGAGTCGGGCCGCATGCGCTCGCCCGGCCACCCCGCCGCGACGAGCCCGTCGGTGCTCATGGCGCTGCCGGGGGCGTTCCGGAGGTGGACGACGAGCGCGTGGAGGAGCCGCCGCATCGCGTGCCGCCGCGCGAGGCTCACCCGTCGTCCGTCGCGCTCGAACCACGCGCCGTCGGCCGCCAGGGCGACCGCCGCGCCGGCGCTCACCTCGCGAGGGGAGGCGGGGGCGCCCGCGAGGCGGCGCGCGATCCGTACGGCGCTGCCCGGCTCGTCCACTCGGACCGGGCGCCCCTCGAGCACGTCGACCGCGGGGAGCCACGCGCTCGCGGCGGCCGCGACGAGGAGGGCCCGCGCGGCCTCGAAGTCGGCGCGGGCGCCGTCGAGGTCGCCGAGGGCCCGCCGGACTCCGCCGCGTCGGGACCGAGCCCAGCCCTCCCAGCGGGTCGTCGCAGGGACGCGAAGAGCTCGCAGCTCCGCTCGACCAGGCCCTTCGCCTCGACGAGCTCACCGCGCTCTTGCAGCACCGCCGCGAGGCCGGCGAGCGCGAAGGCCTCGAACCGTGGGTTGCCCACGGCGCGGTTGAGGGCGAGCGCCTCGGACCAGCGCCGCTCCGCGGCGTCGAGGGCGCCGCTCTGATGCTCGAGGACGCCGAGGTTGCAGAGGACGGTGCCCTCGCGACGCCGATCCCCGGCGCCGCGGTGCTCCGCGAGCGCGAACTCGAGCCGCTCGCGCGCGCGAGCGCGTCGTCGTCGTCCTCGAGGGCGAGGACGCCGAGGTGCGCGCTGACGTCCGCGGCCGCGCGGGTGTCGCCGCCCGCCAGGAACGTGCGCCTCGCCTCCTCGTAGTGAGCGCGCGCCTCCGCGCCGCGGCCGGCGAGCATGTGGACCACCGCGAGGTCCCGCGCGACGCGCGCGGCGGCGAGCCCCCGAGCGGCGCGAGCCGCCTCGCGCAGCTCCGCCTCGGCGCCGTCGAGGTCCCCGCCCTGACGCAGGACGAACGCGCGCGCGAGCCGCCGCTCGAAGGCGACGCCGGGGTCGTCGAGGCCTTCCGCCCGCTCGAGCGCCGCCCGCGCCCGGACCGGGTCGGCGACGGCGCACGCCCGCGCGAGGGCCACGTGCGCGCGGGCCTCGAGCGGCGGGGACGCCGCGGAGTCCACCACCCGCCCCTCGAGCAGGTCGAGGTGCTCCTCTCGGGTCGCCGAGGACTCGTAGAGCGGCGAGAGCGCGCGCGCCGCGCGCGCTTCGAGCGCGCGCGCGCCCTCGGCGAGGATCGCGCGGAGGTGCGCCGAGTCGGCCGAGACCTGATCGAGGGGCACCTCTCGGTCGGGCGCGTGGCGCTCGAGGTAGTGCGCTCTCGGAAGCGCGCCCGCGCGCGGGCGCGAGGTCGGCGCGGCCGCGGGCGAAGTCGCGCACGCTCTCGAGCAAGCGGAACCGGGCGCGAGGCGGCGGCGCGTCGCGGGCGATCAGCGAGCGATCGATCAGCGCCTCCACGCGATCGAGGGGCGGCGCGGTCGAGGGGCCGAGGACCGCCTCCGCCGACGCGAGGTCGAAGTCGCCGGCGAACACCGCGCAGGCCCCGAGCGCCTCGCGCTCGTCCTCGCTCAACAGCTCGTAGGCCCACTCGAGCGTCGCCTCGAGGTCGCGTGGCGCGCGCCTCGATCGCGCTGCCGGGAGCGGAGGAGGGCGAAGCGGTCGTCGAGCCGGGCGAGCAGCTCGGCCGGGGCGAGGAGCCGCGCGCGCGACGCCGCGAGCTCGATCGCGAGCGGGAGCCGATCGAGGCGCTCGGCGAGCTCGCGCACGGCTGGCTCGTCGAGCGGGACCTCGGGCGCCGCCTCTCGCACGCGGACCCGGAGGAGGCGCTGCGCGTCCTCCAGGCCGAGCGGCTCGACCGCGTGGACGTGCTCGCCCTCGATGCGCGCGGCGACCTGAGAGGTGACGAGGAAGCAGTGGTCCCCCGCGTCGAGCCAGCCCATCAGCGCGCGCGCTCCGGCGTCGACGACGTGCTCGAGGTTGTCGAGCCAGAGCAGGGTGGGCGCTCGCCGCGTCAACGCCGCAGCGACCGGGTGCTCGCCCACCCGCGGCTCCCCATCGCCTCGAGCACGAGCCGTGGCAGCTCCGCGCCGTCGCGGATCCGCGTGAGGTCGACGAGCACCACGCCGCCCTCGAAGCGCGCGCCGAAGCGATCCGCGACCTCCGCCGCGAGCCGGCTCTTGCCGACGCCGCCCGGCCCGACGAGGGTGATCAGCCGCGCGCCTCCGTCGATGCGGAGCGAGAGAGCCTCGATGTCGCGGTCACGCCCGATGAGGGCGCTCCGCCTCGCGCTCGGGAGCACGCTCACGAGGCGGCAATCTACCACTTTCAGATCCTGAAAGTTCCGCTCGCACGGGGTCTTTTCGTTGATGGGGCACCCTCGGCCCGCACCGTTCGTTGCCATGTACAGGTCGATTCGCACGGTCCCGATGGTCCTCTCCTTGGCGCTCGCGCTCGGCTGCGACCCTGGCGGCGGCGACGACGCGGGCGTCGCGCCCGGTACCGACGCGGGGCCGGGCGGCGCCGACGCGGGGCCCGGGATGGACGGGGGGGGGGGGCGACGCCGGGCCGGGGATGGACGCTGGCGACCTGGACGCGGGCGACCTGGACGCAGGCGCGATCGACGCTGGCGACGCGGGCTGCACCGCGGACGCCGGCGAGGCGGGCTTCGAGGACGGAGGCACGCCGCCTTGCGTGGGCCCCGCGCCCGCGCTGCCGGCCTGCCCCGACGTGACCCCGGCGCTCGACTTCACGCTGACGATGACCTCCACCACTCCGTCGGGCGGCGTCACGGCGTCGGTCCGCGGTCGGCACTACCTCGACGCGACGGGCGGCCTCACCGAGCAGCGCACGCGAGAGGCGATGAGCGCCCCCGCGGCGACCGACCTCCTGCGCATCTGGCGCGCGGCGAGCCCCGGCAGCCAGCTGATCTACACGATCGCTCCCGCCACCCCGCACCCGATGACGCTCGCGCCGAAGGCCCGCAAGGACACGGTGGCGATCGCGGGGGCGCTGAACTCGCTGGCGACGTTCCCGTCCTACGCGATGGAGATGCTGCCTTGCCTCGACGCCGACGACACCGTGGCGTGCCTCCACGCGCGCGGGCGGTTCACCGACACCGGCGTGACGGAGATGGTGGGGACCGAGGCGTGCCGCGTGATGATGTGGGGCGACGAGTCGCTCACGCTGTGCGTCCCCGCGGACTGCGACGCCCGACGGACCCTCTACCCCTACTGGATCCACGGGCCCTCGGGGATCTCGGTCGACTTCGCCGATCCGGCCCCGGCGACGCACGCCGACGTGGTGGTCGTCGAGCCGTCGGCGTGCACGATGCCCGTCATGATGCTCGAGCTCTGCGACCACCCCGATCTGTGATCGTGAGCGCCTGACGATTTCACCCAAGGGTCGAGGGGGCGGGCCCTCCAAGCGCTCATGCGGAACGCGAGCGGAGGGCTCGCGCGCGCGGTGATCGCGTGCGCGTTGGTGTCGGGGTGCGCGCACGGGGGGACGGTGCTGCCACCGCCGCTGCCGCCGCCGGGGGATCCGCCGGACCAGGCGGAGGTCGAGCGCTGGGAGGAGGCGACCGCCGTGTTCGCGCGGCACGAGGCCGCCGGCGCGTGGGACGGCGAGGCGTGCCGCGAGGCGCTCGAGGCCTTCGAGCGGGTGAGCGCGCGCGGTCAGCGCGCCCGCGCGGTGTACATGAACGGGCTCGTGGCGCAGCGCTGCGGGAACGACGAGGGCGCGCGGCAGCTCTTCACGCGGGCGCTCGAGCTCGAGAGCGGCCTGTGCGAGGCGAGGGTCGCGATCGGGCTCCTCGAGCTCGACGCGGGTCGGACCGCCCCGGCGCGGGAGGCGTTCGAGCAGGCGGTGCGCGACGACAACCGCTGCGCGACAGGGTACGTGAACCTCGCGGTGATCCAGTCCCGGACGCCGGCCGAGCGCGGCGAGGCGATCGCCAACCTGCGGCGCGCGCTCGCGGTGCAAGCCGACTTCCTCCCCGCGCTCAACCAGATGGCGCGCATCTACCTCGAGCAGAGCGAGGAGCGCCCCGAGCTGCTCTCGCTCGCCGCGGTGGTGTGCCGTCAGGCGCAGCTCATCGACGCGTCCTACGCGCCCATCTACAACACGTGGGCGCTCATCGACCTCGCGCAGGGGGACCTCACGCGGGCGGTGGCGAAGCTCGACCGCGCCGTCACCCTCGACCCGACCTTCTACGAGGCGTGGATGAACTTCGGGCAGATCACGCTCTCGCAGCGGGCCTACGACGACGCGGCGCGCGCGTTCGGGCAGGCGCGGGCGCTGCGCCCCGAGAGCTACGACGCGGCGGTCGGGCTCGGGGTGGCGCTGCGGGGCCTCTCCCGGCCGGACGACGCCGAGCAGTCGTACCGGGCCGCGCTCGACCTCGACGGGGATCGGGCCGAGGCGTGGTTCGATCTGGCGGTCCTCTACCACGAGCACCGGGACGGGACGGCCGAGCAGCTGCGGCAGGCGCTCGAGCTGCTCGGGGAGTTCGTCCAGCGCGCGCGCGGCGAGCCGACGATGGCCGCCGATCTGCAAGACACGTTGCGGTGGTGCGGCGAGCCGCAGCAGGGGCGCCGCGCCCGGAGCGCGTGCCGGCCCGGGCGTGCGGAGGTCATCGTGCGATCGCTCGACCTGCTCGGGAGCGCCGTCCCGCGCCCCGCGTGGACCGTCAGCCCCTGACCTGACCGACGCGGATCTTCGGGCCCGCGCGGACGGTGAGCGCCCGGATGTCCGTGTAGCGCTCGCCGTCGAGGATGGGGCGGAGGATCTCGTCGCCGGCCTCGATCCGCATCTCGTGGCCGGGCTCGTCGATGAGGTTGTCGCCCTGGAGCGCGCTGCCCGCGATCAGCCGCGGCAGGTTCGCGATGATCACCATCGGGCGCATGTCGCCCGCGTGGAAGTGGATGACCCCCGGGTCGCGCGCGAAGGGGAAGACCCGGAGCACGCCGGCGAAGTTCACGTCGACGGAGCCCGCGTGGAGGCCGCTGTGCACGTCGGTGGTCACGACCTCGCCGTCGATCGTGACGCGCGCCGGGGTCGGCCGGAACAGGTGGTCGGAGTACGACGAGTCGCGGACGAGCCCCGCGCGCGACAGCGCGAAGTCGCCGATGGTCTTGGCGACGATGCGGACGATCGTCGCGGCGCCCGGGTCGGGATCCTCGTAGTACTTGTCGAAGAAGCGGTTCCCGATCCCGCCCGCGGCGAGCGCGAAGCCCACGCGCGACAGCTCGGTTCCGTCGGCGCGCACCGCCTCCACCTCGAGCGTGTCGAGGGAGACCTCGCGCGGGGGGCGGCGCGCGCTCGCGGCCTCGGCGAGCCGGTTGACGATCTCGACCGAGTGCCCGCGCACGCCGGCCTTGCGCGCGACGAAGTCGATGGTGCCGCCGTTGGTCGGCACGAACGTGGGCCACGCGTCGGCCTCGGCGTCGCCGAGGCGGTCCCGCACCTCGTTGATGAGCCAGTGGAGCGCCCCATCGCCGCCGTCGCTCACGATGTGCGTCGCCCGCGGGAGCAGCCGCTCCACCGCGTCGGGGAGGTCGTCGAGCGAGCGCGTCTCCACCACCTCGCCGTGCGGGCCGAGCACGCGCGAGAGCCGCGCCGCGCGATCCGGCTCGGCGCGGCGGTTCTTGCGCGCCTGGGGGTTCAGGACGACACCGACGAACATGTGCCCGGAACCTACGGCGGCGCCCGCGGGGAGACCACTTCAATTCGGTGACGAGCGGACGGACCTGCGCCATCCCGAAAAGGTGGCATCCTGCCGCCGATGCGTACCTGGGCCGCCTCGTGGGCGTTGCTCCTCGCCCTGCTGGGCGCGGGCTGTGACGATGACGTCGACTCCACCGATCGGCGCCCGACCGACCCGGCTCGGGTCGAGCGCGCGGGGGAGGGGCTCTACCGTCGCTACTGCGCGCTCTGCCACGGGCGCGACGGCGAGGGCTACGGCGCCGACAACGCGCCGATGCTCGCGGGGCAGGAGTGGCTCCGGAGCGCGAGCGACGAGTTCATCACGGCCGCGATCGCGAACGGCCGCCCCGGCACCCCGATGAGCGCGTGGAGCCGGGCCCACGGCGGGCCGCTGAACGACACGCAGATCGAGGCGATCCGCGTCTACCTCCGGTCGTGGCAGCGCACGCCGCGCGCGAACGTCGAGGAGACCGTGGTCGAGGGCGACGCTCGGCGCGGCCGGCTCATCTACGTGCTCCAGTGCGCGGAGTGCCACGGCGCGCGCGGGGAGGGCGTCGACGCGGTCGCGCTCGCCAACCCCGCGTTCCTCGCGACGGCCAGCGACGGCTTCCTGCAGTACGCGGTCTCCCATGGCCGGACCGGCACGCGCATGGTCGCGTTCCGCGATCGCCTCGAGCCCGAGCAGATCGACGACGTGGTCGCGTTCATCCGGGCGCTCGGCGATCCCGCGGCCGTCGCCGGCGCGCTCCGACCGCCCCCCGAGCCCGTCCCGGACCTGCCCGCGCTCGCCGACATGCAGCTCGTGATCAACCCGCAGGGCCGCCCCGCGCACTTCACCTTGCGGGAGGATCGCTTCGTCCCCGCGGCCGACGTGCAGCGCGAGCTCGAGCGCGGCCGCCGGATCGTCATCCTCGACGCGCGGGCGACGAGCGACTGGCTGCGCCAGCGGATCCCGGGGGCGCTGCCCGTGCCGTTCTACGAGCTCGACGCGATCGCGGCCGAGCTGCCCCGCGACGGAACGCCGATGGTCGCGTACTGCGCGTGCCCGCACGCGGCGAGCGGTCACGTGGTCGACGCGCTGCGCCGGCAGGGCTTCACGAACACGGCGGTCCTCGACGAGGGCATCGACTTCTGGGCGCAGCAGGGCTACCCGATCGCCACGGGGCCGCTGGACGCCCCGGCGCCCGCCGAGTAGCAGGCTGCCGAAGGCAACCGTGCCGCGCGCGAAGCGCGCATGCCCGTGCCCGTGCCCGTGCCCGAACGGCGTCAGCGTGCGCGGGCGCGAATCAGCTTGACGAGCATCGAGACGACGCGTTGCAAGTGCTCGAGGGCTTCACGCAGCAGCCTCGCGGGTGCTTCGTCGCGGCGTTCGATGATCTCGAGCCAGGCCACGACCTCGATCGCGGAACGGCGCGCCATCCGGTAGAAGCGCGCCTTCTCCGCTGGGCTGAACTCGCCGGCGCCCTCCGCGATGTTGGCGACGATCGAGCCGCTGGCGCGGTCGATCTGGTCCCGGAGATGGGCACGTCCCCTTGGGAGCTGCGCCGTGATGCGGTCGCAGGCGTCGAGTGCGTCGAGGGCCCGCTGATAGACGTCGAGCTTGTGATGGTCGAAGGCCATGCTCCTTCATCGGGGCGAGGGGCGTTTGGTTGCGGATCGACTCGCTCGCCCTCCCGTTGTCGCAACGAGGTTCATCGCCGCCTACCTGCTGGCCGCCGCCTAGGACGCTGCCCAGCGTCACCCCACTGCGGAGCTGCGTGGTGTGAGCTGGTCGGCCCTTGGGGCGGCCTCCGCGCGACACACATCGCCCGATCTCCGATGCCTCCAGTGACTCGCCGACCATCCCTCGGATCGGGCACGGGCACGGGCACGGGCACGGGCACGGGCACGGGCACGGGCACGGGCACGGGGTTCCCTAGCAGGGCGCTGTTAGCGCCCTGCTAGGGCACGAGCTCGAGCGTGGAGTCGTCGGTCACGAAGCGCTCCACCTCGGTCGGGTTCCCGTGGATCACGACCACGCTCTCGCCGCTCGCGCGGACCTCGAGGTGGCCGGTGACGGTGACCTCGATGCGCGCGCCCTCCTGGGCGTCGACGCGGCCGTCCGCGCAGACGAGCGAGGTCGCCTGGATCGAGCCGTGGTCGGACGCGACGGCGCGCAGGACCTCGCAGGTCCCGCCCGCCTGCGCGGTGGCGCCGTCGGACGCGGCGACGCCGAAGCGTTGGGCGGCGACGCGGTGCGCGAGGGCGACCGAGCCCGTCTGACGGGCGCTCAGGAAGTCGAGGGTCGCCGCGCCGAGGGACACCTCCACGGGGATCGTCGGCTCGATCCACTCGGCCGGGCGGACCTGCAGCGCGTGGTCCTCGACCACCGTCTCGACGAGCTCCATCAGGTTGGCGTCGGTGGTGACGGTGAGGGCCCGCGGGTCGCCCGTGATCACCTCGACGCGGAGGGCGCCCTCGACCGCGACGCCGTCGAAGTCGCCGACGTCGCGCGTCTCGGTGAGCGACACGCCGTCGCCCGCGACGGGGGCGCAGCCGACGAACAGAGCACACAGCAGCGAGGGGAGGTGACGCATGACGATCAGAACCCGTTCTGCGATCCGACGACGAAGCGGATGCTCGTCACGTCCGCGCCGCGCACGAAGGGCTCGGTGCCGAAGGCGAGCATGATCAGCGCCGAGTTGTCGCGGTCGCCGATGGTCCGGAACCCGACGCCGAACGACTGCCGCAGCCGCTCGAAGTCGAAGTCGCCGAACTGCGTCCCGAACGCGTTGCCGACCGAGTAGTGGAGCGAGCCCTCGACCCAGACCCAGATCGGCCAGTGGTACTCGAGGGTCAGCACGGCCGCGCTGCGCCCCGCGAGCTGGCCGGGGAGGAAGCCGCCCATCGACAGCGGCTGCTGGCCGAGGATCACCAGCTCGGTGAAGGGGATCTCGTCGGTGTGCCCGACCGAGTCGACGACGTCGACGAGGCCCTGGAGCTGCAAGACGCGTTGCTCGCCCAGGTCCACGAAGCCGGCGACCTGGCCGCCGTAGCGGAGCCAGTGCGCGTCGTTGGCGCGCTGCATGTCGAAGCCGTGCTCGAACCACGCCTGCGCGCGGATCCCGTGCCCCGGCGCGGGCCGCTCCTCGCGCGTGTCGAGCGCGCCCTCGACCCGCTGGCGGAACGCGAAGTAGCCGTTGGTGTAGCCGACCGGCAGCTCGAACCAGCCGAACGTGGCGGCCTGCTCGATGGGGCGCTGGCCGTGGTCCTCGTCGTAGTCGCTGTTGTCGAAGTCGTTGTAGTCGACGAGCGCGAAGTACCGGAAGCTGCTCGCGCGCCAGATGCGGTGGCTCTGGAAGTCGACTCCGCCGCCGAAGTTCGAGCGCTCGTAGCGCGCGCGGTGGTTCTGCTCCACGTCCCAGCCGCCGCCGTGCCAGATGTAGTCCGGGCGGCGCAGGCCCTCGACCCAGACCGAGATCTCGTTGTGCTCGTCGAGCCGGATGCGGTCGAGCACCTTCCCGTGGAGCCAGTCGTCGCCCCAGAACCCGGCCGACACGCGCAGGTCGTTGCCGTCGCCGCCGACGTCGTTCCACCACAGGTAGAGGCCGACGCTCGGGACGAACCCGAAGTCGAAGAACGCGGTCGGCACGAGGCCGCCGCTGCGGTCGTCGCCCCAGGTGAAGAAGTCGAAGAACGTGTCGAAGAAGTGGCTCCGCTCGATCTCGGTGACGATGGCGCCGATCGGGCGGCGCAGCAGGAACTCGCTGATCAGGTAGAGCGGCGAGAAGAGGACGCGCGGGATCCAGAGCGCGTCGTCGGCGGGATCCCGCGGGGGCTCGCCGCGGCCGCTGTAGTCGGGGGCGCTCCGTCGCGCCTCCGCGTCCTCGTAGGTGCCCTCGCTCGGCGGCTCGCCTCGCTCGGGCGCCTCCGCCCAGGACTCGGGCGCGGCGGCCGGCACGTCGGCGGTGTGGGTCTCCGGCTCGGCGAAGGTCTCGTCGCCGGCGTCCTGGGTCGTGCCCGACCAGGGATCGGGGTCGGGCGCTTCGTCCTCGGGCGCTTCGTCGCTCGGCGTCTCGTCGCTCGGCGCGTCGCTCTCCCACGGGTCCATCGACGGCGCCTCGTCCGTCGACGGGGCCTCGTCGGTCGGGGGCACGTCCTGCGCCGCGGCGGGGGACGCGACGAGCAGCCCGACGGCGAGCGCGAGCGCGAGCCTCATCGCGGCGGCTCCCGGTTCGCCGGGCGCTCGAGGCCGACGATGCGGTAGCTCTCGCCGAGCTGGTAGAGGTGCACCCGCGCGGGGAACGCGGTCTCGTGCGAGGCGGACTGGGCCGTCACGTCGACCACGAGGTAGGCGGGCTGCTCCTCCGTCGCGCCCTCGAGGCGCGGCAGCGGGACGCACGCGTAGCCGTCGTCGGCGCGGCCGACGCGGCCGGACCAGCCCTCGACGGGCGCGAAGGGATCGCCGGCCCACGCGTCGGCGTGGTAGCGACGCCCGTCCTCTTCGCGGATGCCGCTCCACACCGCGAGGTCCTGCATGCACAGGGCGGGGCCGTCTTCGCTGGCGCGGATCGTCGGCCAGGACAGCGGCGAGAGGCGCGTGAGCCAGCGCTCGAGGATCCTGTCGCGGCGCCCGATGAGGATCCGCGCGAGCTCCGAGGCGACGATCGGGTCGCTGAAGCGGCCGCGCGCGACCATCGCGCGGATGTGCTCGTCCCCGAAGCGCGAGATGATCCGGGTCGCCCACGCGGCGTCCGCCTCGGTGATCTGGTCGTACGCGTTGTTGGCGTAGCCGGGGCGCCACTCGTCGGGCACGAAGCGGCGCGAGTCGTAGTAGCCCAGCGTGATCCCGGCCGGGCCGTAGGCCGCGTGGTACCAGGGGCGGTCGACCATCCCGAGGGTGACGAAGTCCGTCAGGATGTGTTGCACGTCGAGGTAGCCGCTGTGGCCGAAGCGGCGCACGAGCGAGTCCCAGCCGTGCAGGATCCCGAAGCAGTCGCCGAAGTCGATCAGGTAGTGGCGCACGAACCCGTGGTCGTCGTCGGTCGCGACCCACGCCGCCATCGTGTTCTCCTGGCGCGCGTCGATGTGGTCGGTCCACGCGCTCAAGACGTATTGCGCGCGCAGGTCGCGGCGATGCTCGTGGGGGATGGCGTCGTTCGGGTCGCCGTCGCGCGTGGAGTGGTAGCGCCACGGGCTGATCGGGCGGCCGTCGATGAACTGGCTGACGCTCGCGCGGTAGCGCCCGTCCGGGAGCCGCGTGGCCTTCTCGAGCACCGCCTCGACGTGCGCGTCGGTGAGCGCCTCCTCCGAGCCGTCGGTCCGCTCGATCGTCGCCTCGGGGTCGAGCTCGAGGATCGAGCGGTCGAAGATCACCACCCGGTTGCACGGCACGTTGAAGCCGGCGGCGTGCCAGATGAGCGCGCCGATCACGTCGGCCGCGCCGGGGCGCTCCTCCTGGAGGTGCCCGTCGGTCTTCATCAGGTAGCGCGTGCCCGTGGCGTCGACGATCTGGAAGCCGGGGTTCGCGCCGTCGGGCTTGCCGCCGACGATGCGCCACGGGCCGGGCAGGTCGTCGTCGAGGTCGGCGCACGCGCCGCGCGCGACCTCCTCCGGCGTCATCAGCTGGCGCGAGAGGCGGTTCACGTACCAGCTCGAGCTCGGCACCTCGTCGAGCGCGTTGACGTTGAGCGCCTCGCGATCGGTCTGGAAGGTCCAGAACTCGGCGAGCGGTCGGAACACGGCGTTGTCGGCGCCGTCCCACGTGTACGACGAGTAGAAGCCCTCCGGCGGGCCCTCGAACGCGCGCGTGTCGTGGTCGGTCCACACCACGTCCTGCAGAGGGAAGCGGGGCGTGTGCGAGGTGCCCCCGCAGGCCGCGAGGGTGAGCGCGAGCCACGCGCCGAGCCGCTCAAGGCGCATGGGCGGCCTCGTCGATGCCTTGCTCCGCGAGGAGCTCCTGTCGCTTCTTCAGGATGGCGACCGCCACCACGATCCAGCCCACGATCATCACCGCGTTGGCGATCGCGAAGGCGCGCACGCCGAGGTCGAGCTGATCGGCCATCACGAACACGAACGCCGCGGAGCCGACGTCGCCGATGCGGACGAAGAAGGAGTCGATCGCCTGCTTCGCGCGGTACTTCATCTCCTTGGTCGTCGGGAGCCAGAGCATGTTCCGGACGGTGTTGTTGAGGCTGTAGTCGAGCGAGTTCTCGGCGATCTTGCCGACCCGCAGGATCGCCAGGGCCAGGATGATCGCGACCATCGAGGCGTCGAGGAGCGCGACGACGGGCAGGATGAAGAACGCGACCCAGAGGCCGCCGTACTTCACCACGCGCGACACGACGAAGAGCTGGAGCACCACGCCGACGCCGTTCACCCAGAAGAAGAAGACGTCGAACCAGCTCTTGATGAACGCGCTCTTGTCCATCCCGTCGGGGAGCTGCCCGGCCGCGTCGAGCTCGCTCGCCCAGCCGCCCACGAGGCTCCCGACCATGAACTCGCCGTTGGTGTTCACCAGCGTGAACAGCGACGTGAAGATGGCGATGAGGAGCAGGTAGCGCGTCTTGAAGACGAGCTCGAAGGCGCCGCCGCCGCCGTCCTTCGGCGGCGGGGTCGAGGGGGTGGGGCGGCGGCTCGCCCTGTCGATCTCGCGGCGGTGGACGACCTGCGAGAGCGCCGCGACCACCGCGAGCATCCCCGCGGCGGCGAGCATCATCACGTAGACGCTCGTGCCGCGCGTGGCGATGCCGTAGATGCTGCCGGCCAGGGAGCCGACGGAGGCGCCGACGCCGATGAGCGGGAAGATCCGCTTGCCCTGCTCCTCGTCGTAGAGGTCGTTGGCGAACGCCCACAGCTGGGCGACCACCATCATGTTGAAGATGCCGACCCAGAAGAAGAACAGCAGGCCGAGCCACGGCCGGATCGTGTCGCTCAGGCTCGCCAGGTAGAACAGGACGAGGTTGGACGCGAAGAACAGCGTCACCGACACCACGAGGCGGTTGCGCGGGACCCGCTTCGCGTACGCGCTGTAGGCGGGCACGGCGAAGAGCAGGCCCACGGCGATCACCGCGGACATGTAGCTCTTGTATTGAGCCCCCGACTCCATCGCGAGGATCAGCGACTCGCGGATCGGCTTGATGACGTAGTAGGCGCCGAGCAGGAGGAACAGGTTCAGCGTCATCAAGAGCGCCGTCCCGCCTTCGCCCGCGCGGACCTCGGTCACGAGGCCCAGCGCCCGTTCCACGGCCGATGGCTTGGGGTCGGTGCCGGTCATGGGTGCCCGACCTTAGCAGGGCGCCAGCGGCGCGAGCAGGTCGAGGAAGGCCTCGGGCCGGAGGACGCCCTGGGCGGCGAATCGATCGAGCGCGGCGGACCGCGCCTCGTCGTCCCCGGCCAGCTCGGCGCGGCGCGCGTGAGCGGCCCAGGCGAACGAGTGGAGGTCGACCGCCTCGAGCGCCGCGGCGGCTCGCGCGAAGCCCTCGGCGGCGCCGCTCCGATCGCCGCGGCCGCGCAGGATCGCGGCCTCGATCAGGCGCCCCAGCGCCTGCGTGTACGACGCCCGGGTTCCGCTCAGGCGACGCTGGAAGCGCGCGGCGCCGTCGAGGTCGCCCGCGGCCACCGCGGCGCAGGCCCGGACGAAGTAGGCCTCCGTCGCGACCTGCTCCGAGCGGAGGATCTGCGTCCGCTCGATCGCGGCCCACGCGTCCTCGATGACCGCGCGCGCGGCCGCTCCGTCGCCCGCGTAGAGCGCGACCTCCGCGCGCCCGATCGTCTCGATGAAGTGCTGCAGGAACACCTTGCGCCCGCTCCAGCGCTCCATCGCGCGATCGAGGTCCGCGAACGCCTGGTCGGGGCGATCCTCCATCATCGCGATCACCGGCCCGAGGCGCAGGCGGAGGCCGACCTCGTTGAACAGGTCGTCGCGCTCGATCGCGTCGCGGAGGAGCACCCGGGTCCTGTCGCGCAGCCACGCGAGGTCCCCGGTGAAGTAGGCGGCCTTCAGGGCCCATCGGCGCGCCACGTCGAGATCGAACTGGCGCCCTGGGGCTCGGGAGAGGAGGTCCTCGACGATCGCGGCCGAGCGCTGGGTCTCGCGGAAGCGGCCGAGCAGGAACGACGTGACGGCGACGCCCCCCTCGACGCGCGCGAGCGCGAGATCGTCGAGCGTGACGGCGAGCTCGCGGGCGCGCCCCAGCGTCTCGGCGACCCGCTCGACATGCGCCGAGCCCTGGCGGGTCATGTGGATCGCGTCGTGGGTGAGGGCGTCGACGAGCCGGCGCGGATCGCCCGAGCGGTACGCGAGCCGCACGCCGCGCTGCGTGAGCGCGAGGCCTCGCACCGAGTCGACGAGGGTGAGCGGGGCCCCGAGCGCGAGCAGGGCGTCGACGCGCGCGAGCTCGCGAGGATCGAGGGCCTCGGGCGGCCGCAGCGGCGCGGGCCGGCGGGCGCCGAGCCCGAGGCGCGCGGAGTCCCACACGAACGACGCGAGGGGCGCCACGAATCCGTCGAGGCTCGGGAGGTCGAGCTGGTGGAGCACGCGGTCGAGCGCGTCGAGGCCGCGATCGATCTGGCCGCAGCGCAGCCACTGCTCCACGGCGCGGCGCTCGAGCTCGACCGCCTCGGCCGCCTCGAGCTTCGCCGCCGCGAGCCGGTAGCGCTCCGCCGCCTCGCTCCCGCGGCCCACGTCCACGAGCGCGTCGGCGAGCGCGCGCTGCCGCGCCGGCCACGCGGCGTCGTCCGCGGGGGTGTGGTCGAGCGCGAGCCGCAGCAAGCTCACCGCCCGCTGCAGCGCCAGCGCCTCACGGGCCGCGCGCGCCGCCGCGAGGGTGTGGGGCAGCGCCTCCTCGTGGGCGCCGGCGGCGTGGAGGTGCCGCGAGAGCCGCTCGGGATCCGCGTCCCCGAGCTCGAGGAGCGCGTCCGCGAGGCGACGATGGTGGCGCGGGACCGCGTCGCCCGCGCGGGCGAGCGCGACCTCGCGGACGCGATCGTGGAACGGCTCGAGCGTCGCCGCGCCGCGGCTCCGCCCGACCCGCACGAGCCTCGAGCGAGCGAGCGCGCGCGACTCTTCCGGGCCCGCGCCGGCGGCGCCCTCGACGAGGTCGCGCGGCACCGGCGCGCCGGCGACCGCGGTGATCTCGATGAGCGCGCGGGCCGCGGGGCTGAGGGCCTCGAGGCGGACGGCGAGCACCGCGTCGAGGGACACCCCGACGCGCGGCGTGCTCTCGCGAGCCAGCTCGCTGAGGAACATCGGGTGGCCGGCGGCCTCGCGCACGACGCGGTCGACGGCGTCGGCGCTCGGGCGCTCGAGGCAGGCGGTGGCGAGCTCCGTCGCCGCGGCCTCGGAGAGCGGACCCAGCGACACGCGGCGCGCGCGCGCGACGTGCCCGGCCGCGTCGAGGGCCCGGAGGAACGCGCTCTCCGCCACCCCCTCGGCGCGGCACGCGAAGAGGAGCAGCACGCCGGGGACGGGTCCGGGCTCGAGCACGTCGAGGAGCAGCTGCGCCGAGTCCTCGTCGCCCCACTGCACGTCGTCCACGAAGAGGACCAGCGGGCGCTCGCGGGCCACGCGGGCGAGGAGCGAGCGACAGGCCGCGGCGGCGGCGCGCCGGGACTCGCGCGGCGAGAGCTCGCGGGTCGGCTTGGCCGCGAGGGCGCCGAGCACGGGGAAGCGCCGCACGAGCTCGCCGAGGCCCTCGGGCCAGGGATCGCCAGGGGGGACCGCGAGGAGGTGCAGGCACAGCGAGTCGAACAGCTCGTCGAGCGCGCGATGGGGGACCTGCTCGTCCTCGCGGCACCGCCCCTGGATCACCAGCGCGCTCGCGCTCCAGGACTCCAGCACGTGGGCGAGCAGGTGGCTCTTGCCCATGCCCGAGGCCCCCACGATCAGGCCGATCGTCGAGCCTCCGCCGCGCGCGGTCGCGAGGAGCGCGTCGAGCTCGGCGACCTCCGTCTCGCGGCCGACCAGGCCGATCGAGGGCGGCGGGACGGACGCCGAGGCCGGCGCGCGGGCGGGTCCCCGCAGGGTCGCGAGGATGTCCTCGCCCGTCGGTCTCGCCTGCGGGTCGCGGGCGAGGAGGGCGCTCACGAGCCGGTCGAGATCCTCGGGCACCGAGGGCACCCGCTCCCGGGCCCGCGGCGCGTCGAAGTACATCTTCTTGTCGATGAGCTGCAGCGGGTCGCCGTCGAAGGGGAGGGTGCCGGTGAGGCACTCGAAGAGCATCACGCCGACCGCGTACCAGTCGGCCGCGGGCCCGACCACGCCGCCCACGCCTTGCTCGGGCGCCATGTACGCCGGCGTGCCGACGACGCGGTCGCCCTCCTCGGCGACCGGCGCGACGAGGCCGAAGTCGAGGACGCGGACCCGGCCGGACGCGTCGACGAGGACGTTGCTGGGCTTGAGGTCGCGGTGGACGAGGCCGTAGCCGTGGAGCGCGAGCACGCCCTCGACGAGCTGCCGGGTCACCGCGACGAGCCGGTCGAGGTCGGCGCGCGACGCCGGCTCGGGGTTCGTGAGCGCCGCGGGGAGCGGGTCGATCGAGAGGGCGCCGTCCCGGGAGCGGCTCACCACCGTGGTGTGCAGGCGTGAGCGGTCCGGTGGGTCGGCGTCGTCGCGGCAGACGTAGGCGGACATCTCCACGCCCTCGACGATGGGCATCGTGAAGAGCCAGTCGCGATCGTCGGAGACGAGCTCGTAGGGCGCGACGAGGTTCGGGTGCGCGACGTCGGCGAGCATCCGGAACTCGCGTTTGAAGCGCAGCAGCGCGCCCGGCTCGACCCGCGAGAGGCGCTTGATCGCCACCTCGCCGCCGCGCTCCCTGTCGCGGGCTCGGTAGACGACCCCGTAGCCCCCGGCCCCGAGGGGCTCGAGGACCTCGAATCGCTCCGAGCTCCACCGCGCGGGCTGCTGCACCGGGCGCAGGATAGGAGAGTGCCGCGGAAAGGCACGCGCTCGCCGCTCAGGGGACCTGGATCACGCCCGTCACCATGCGCGTGTGCAGCTGCACGCCCGGGTCGAAGCGGCTCGCGAGCCGCGGCTCGACCGACCAGAGATCGATGGCCCACACGATCCGGTGGCCCGAGTCCGGGATGCGCAGCTCGACGCGCCGCTCGCCCTGGCCGGGAGGGGGCACGCGCTGGTCCTCGGCCGGCGTCCAGACGCCCTGGTCGATGTCGAAGCGGCGCCAGAGCAGCTCGGAAGCCGCGTTGTCCGGGCGCCCCTCGACCCACGCCCGCACCTCGAGGCGCCGGAAGACGTCCCCGGTGGGCACCGAGTGCCCGACGTCGTGCGCGCGGAGGCGCAAGACGACGTCCGTGCTCCACCCGTCGCGCGCGGCGCTCGCCTCGACGAGCAGGGCGCGCGCGAGGAGCGCCTCGTCGCGGTGGCCGAGGAAGCGATGGTCCGTGTGCCCGTCCTGGTGGGGGGCGTGGCAACCGACGCACCCCTCGTCCTGGCCGCTCGCCTCCCACTCGCGCACGGTGTCCTGCATCGGCACGCCCGGGTTGCGGGGGAAGTCGAACTGGTGGCACGTGCGGCAGAGCCCCACCGCCGCGCGGTCGGGGTCGGCGACGCTCGGGTGCGGCGCGTCGCCGCTCACACGCGCCGCGTTTACGACGCCCCCGCGCAGGTGGCACGTCGCGCAGTCGACGCCGACCGCGGCGAGCTCCGGCTCCGCCGCCACGTCGCGCGCCCGCGGCGCGTGGCAGTCGGTGCAGAACGGGTCGCCGGAGTGCTCCTGAAGAAACAGGGGGTCGCGCGCCGCGGCGGCGTGCGCCGAGCCGCGCCACTCGTCGGCGTGGCGCGGGTGGCAGGCCGCGCAGGCGACGACCTCGGCGCCGTCGAGGCCCTCGGGGGCGTCGCCGAAGTCGAGCACGCCGAACGCCGTCGCGTGCCCCGGCGGTTCCTCGATCGGGGCGGGCGCGCCCCCGTCGTCGGGGGGCGGGGGGCTGCAGCCGACCGCGAGGGCGATCAGGAGGCGAGGCCAGCCGTGCACCTCGTCAGGGTAGCCCGAGGGGGGCGACGCGCGATTCTCTTCGCGCGTCGGGCTCGCGCATCGTAAATTACCCGCTCGTCACCGCTCGGAGGTTGTGCGGTTGAGGTCCTACGGGTTTCGGATCGGTACGGGCTTCGTCGTCCTGGCGGCGCTGACCTCGCTCGCCTTCGGGCCGGGCTCGGTGCGGATGCGCGCGCGCGCGGTGCAGCACTGCGTCGCGCCGCCCCCGCGTCACGCGGCGCACGTGCAGCGGATGCGCTTCGCCGGCTCGGGGCGGAGCGCGCTCGCGCTCGACCTCATGGTCCCCGCGGGGCCGGGCCCGCACCCGCTCGTGGTGCTGGTGCACGGCGGCGCGTGGAGGCGAGGGCGCCGCGGCTACATGTCGAGCACGATGCGCGCGTTCGCGGCGCAGGGCTACGCGGCCGCGACGGTGGACTATCGCCTCGTCGACGGTCACCGCACCGTGTTCCCCGGCCCGGTCTCCGACGTGCGCTGCGCGGTCCGCACGCTGCGCGCCCGCGCGGGTGAGCTCGGCCTCGATCCCCACCGCTTCGCGGCGGTCGGGTTCTCGGCCGGCGGGCACCTCGTCGCGATGCTCGGGACCGCGTCCGACCGGTCCGAGCTCGACGACGGCACCTGCCCGATCCGCGAGGGCTCGGCCGCGGTGCAGTCGGTGGCGAGCTTCTACGGCCCCTACGACCTGCGGCCCCCGGCGCGCGTCGGGCCCGGCGCGGACCAGGCGATCCGGGCGCTCCTCGGCGTGAGCCGGCAGCGCGATCCGCTCCGCGCGGCGCTCGCGTCGCCCATCGCGCACGTCGACTCGAGCGACCCGCCGATGCTGCTCGTGCACGGCGTCCGCGACCGCATCGTCGAGGTGGACCAGAGCCGCCAGATGGGGCGCGCCCTCGCGGCGGCCGGCGTCCGCGTGGAGAGCCTCGAGCTGCCGCGTCATCAGCACGGCTTCGGGGTGTTCCCGCGGCGCGTGACCGACGACGAGCAGGTCGCGTGCTCGACGCTGTCGTTCCTGCGCGAGACCCTCCCTCACCGCTGATCGCCTTTGGCGATATCCTCTCCGCGTGAGCTCGTGGGCGAAGCGGCTCGGCGTCGCGGGGAGCCTGATCGGCCTCCTCGCCGGCGGCGGCTGGCTCGGCGTGGACCTCACGCTCTCGACCCTCGCCGGCGGCGCGCTCGCGTCCCGCGGGATGCACTGCGAGCCCCTCGACGTCGGCTTCGCGCTCGACGGATCGCGCGCGGACCTCGGCCCCACGACGTGCACCTTCGAGCGCGGCAACGTCGACGAGCTCCGGCTCACCGGCGGCGGCCACGCCGACCTCGACTCGGAGCGGCGGGTGACGCGCGTCGAGGTGAGCGGCCTCGAGCTCGACCTGAACGAGGATCCGCCCCGCGACATGATCTCCGGCCTCGTGCAGGCGGGGCAGGTGCCCGACCGGCTGCAGGCGTCGATGCGCTCGCTCGCCGAGCTCGCCGCGCGCGACGACGTGCCCGACCTCGCGGTGCGCCGGATCCTGCTGCGCCGCGGCACCCGCTTCGTCACGTTCCGCCGCGTGAGCATCGAGCACGACGGCGACGGGCTCACGGTCCGGGTCGCCGAGGCGGCTCCCCCTCCAATGGGCAGCGAGCGTTTCCGCATCGCGGGGCGGATGGTGGACCTCGAGGTCCGCGCGAGCCCCGCCGCCGTGAGCGTCTCCGGGCGGATGGAGATCGAGGCGACCCTCGGCCGGCGCGAGATCGAGGAGGCGGTCCCGTTCTCGCTCCGGGGCGCGGGGCTCGACACCGAGGCGGCGTCGTTCACCGCCGAGGTCGAGCTGACCGAGAACCTGCGCCGCCTCCGGGAGCGCCACGAGCGGCGCGTCGCCGAGCAGGCCGCCGCGGCCGCCGCGCCTCCGGAGCCGCCCCTCGACGAGCGCATCCACGGCCTCCGCGAGTCGCTCCAGGAGACGCTCGACTCCATGCGCGACGGCAGTTGATTCAGCAGATGGTGACCGTGCGATCGGAGGCGCCCGAGACGCGCCAGCGCTCGTCGACCGGATCGATGAAGAGCATGTGCGAGTGGCCGTCGACCTCGGTGGTGGTCAGGGTGACCCGCTCGCCGCGCGCGAGCCGGCCGAGGTCCGCGGAGCTCACGGTGAAGCGGTGGATGTTGCCGCCGTGGCCGTGCCAGAACTCGAGGTCGAGGGTCGCGCCGGCGACGACCTGATCGACGGTGATGACGCCGGTGGTCGGCCCGTAGCTGCCGTCGAAGTAGAGCGCCTGCGCGTTCGTGTCGTGCAGCGAGACGGTGCGCGGGGAGCCGCCGGGGCACGGGCCGGCGTCCACGCTCGGGGTCCCCGCGTCGACGCCGGGGTCCGGCGGGCGCCCGGCGTCGTGGCCCGCGGGCGGCGGGCCCGAGCCGGCGTCGTAGGGGCCGGGCGGCTGTCCCGCGCCGGCGTCGGCGAAGTTGGCGCCGCCGTCGGTCGGGCTCGCGCCGGCGTCGTAGCCGCGCGGTCGAGGGCCGTCGCGGTCCGTGTAGAGCCGCCCGTCGCAGGCGCCGTAGGCGAGGGTGCCCACGCCGGCGGCGCCGAGGCGGAGGAGGAACGTCCGGCGTCGCATCAGTACTCGTAGTCCTTCCAGGCGCGCGGGATGGACCGGTAGAGCGAGTCCGGGTGGCGCGAACGATCGAGGCGCACGAGGACGCCGGCGCTCACGAAGTCGGCGCGCATCTCGCGGTTGTCGTAGTTGAACTCGCGGACCCGCCCCGAGCTCGTGTCCACGAAGCGCCCGGTGGCGAAGGGGTGCCAGGAGAACGCCTCGTCCTCGCCCCACAGCTCACCGTACGCGAGGATGTTGTCGTACCAGTCGCGGAACGGGCGGCCCGCGTCGCGGTGGCAGCGCGAGCAGGTCTCCTCGTCCACCGACAGGAAGCCGGCGGCGTAGTCGCGCGGCACGATCTGGAACTCGGCGTCGGTGGTCGCCGCCCAGGTCCGCAAGGAGCCTTGCTCCTTCCAGGCGACGCCCCGCGCGGAGACGAACGGGGTCGTGCGCAGCAGCTCGCGCAGGATCGAGTCGTCGGCGAGGCCCGGGAGCACGTCCTCGGCGCCGTCCATGGCGGGGAACGCGCCCGGGAAGTGGGTCGCCGAGAGCTGCGCGCTCCGCAGCGTGCCGGGGTCGCGGAGGTGCGCGACGAGCGCGTCGATCTCCGAGGACGAGCTCCACTCGGCGCGGTCCGTGCGGACCCGCTCGAGCGCGTCGGCGAGGTCGGTCGCGCGCGGGAAGGGCCGGTAGACGTCGACGCGCCAGGCGTCGATCTCGCGCACGCGGGTGCGGATCTCGAAGCACCAGCGCTCGCCGCGCTCGTCGATGAGGAAGAGCATCTCGCCGAGCACGGTGCCGACGGGGAAGAGCCACTCGACGCGGTGGGTGTAGCCGTTGGGATCGCGCTGCCAGTACACGACCGGTCGCAGCGCGCCGGCCTCGTCCCGCGGGAGCTGCCAGAAGTCGACGGGCACGACGTCGCGCTCGTGCGAGCCGGTCGGCCGCCCGAAGGGGAAGTGGAAGACGCCGAACTCGATGAAGATCTGGCCGTGGCCGCCGGGCACCGCCAGGTTGATCAGGCCCGGGTCGATGGTGTTCGGCCGCATCCCGATCGGGGTGACCACGTTGTCGCCGAACGAGTCCTGGTAGCCCGGGACGATCGACTGGTGGTCGTAGAACATCGTGTCGGCGCTCTCGAGGACCGAGAGGAGCCACGCATCGCCGACGTGCGGCGCGCGGGCCGCCACCTGGCCGAGCTGGTCGCGCGGCATGATGTCGACGGGGCGCGCCGCGTCGAGGGGGATGCTCGCCATGCGGCCGACCGCCGCGGGCGGCGGCCCACCGCCTCCGCCGTCGATCCCGGGCGGCGGGGTACCTCCGTCCTGACCGGGGACCGGCGGGGTCGGCGTGGGCGGCGTCCCCGCTTGTCCGTCGAGCAGCTCGACGCGCGGACCTGCGTCCACGGGGTTTCCGTCCGCGCCGGTCTGCTCCAGCACTCCCGTACACCCGACGCTCGAGAGCGCCGCGACCATCACCAGCCAACGCATGCCGGGCCGCAGCGCAAGCTCCGTACCGGGCCGCCCCGAGTCCGGTCTCGCCTACGGATCCAGCCGCGTTGTCACTCGACGAGGCACACCCCGTCACCTGCTCGAGGGTGTCAGGGCGTCAGGACCGAGCAGTCGAAGATGTTCCGCCCTCGCATCGTCGAGCAGACGCACGCCAGCTCCGGGCGCGTGACGCACGTGCCCTGCGAGCTGCCCTGAATCTGGAGGCAGCTGTCGGTGAGGGTCGTGCAGGCGATGAAGCCGCACATGTCGCTCGGCGCGCAGACGCCTTGCGTCCGGCCGCTCGAGGTCCAGCACATGAGCCCGGCGCCGCAGGTGTCGGGCCCCGTCGTCCGGCAGTTGGTGCCGAGGGCGCCGCACGCGCCGGCGTCGAGGCCGATCACGACCCCGCCGTCCGTGCCGGCGTCTCGGCTGAGGCCACTGTCGAACATCACGGTGCCGCCCGCGTCGGTGCCGGCGTCCGAGCCCGCGTCGGTGCCGGCGTCCATTCCGGCGTCGGTGCCCGCGTCGGTGCCCGCGTCGGTGCCCGCATCCGTACCTGCGTCCATGCCGGTGCCTGCGTCGGTGCCGGTGCCTGCGTCCATGCCGGTGCCTGCGTCGGTGCCGGTGCCTGCGTCGGTGCCGGTGCCTGCGTCGGAGCCCGTGCCTGCGTCGGAGCCCGTGCCTGCGTCGGTGTCGGCGCCCGCGTCGGTGTCGGTGCCCGCGTCGGTGTCGGTGCCCGCGTCCGTGTCGGCGCCCGCGTCGGTGTCGGTGCCCGCGTCCGTGTCGGGGCCCGCGTCGCCGATGTCGCCCGCGTCGCCGACGTCGCCCGCGTCGCCCGCGGCCGCGTCCGCGCTGCCGCCGTCGCTCACGGCCGCGTCGGTGCCGGTGCCCGCGTCGAGGCCCCCACCGTCATCGATCATGGTCTCGCCCGAGCAGCCTGCGACCACCAGGACCAGCGCCACCCACGCGCGACCCAGCCAACGAAATGCCATGTGCACCCTCCGCCTAGAGCCTACCTCCGCTCGGCGTGAGGGATCACGGGGGGATCACGGGGGACGATCTTCTTCGGTTTCTTCTTCGAAGCGGGTTCGCTGACGAAACTGAAGAGGATCGTCCCTGCGACGCGGGCACGGGCACGGGCACGGGCACGGGCTTTAGCCGTGCGCTTTGCGCACGGCTAAAGGAGACCCGCGATGTGCTTGCCTCGGCCGCCGAAGGAGACGTGCTCGGCGCGGTGGAAGCCCTCGGAGAGGGACTCGCCGGGGCGCGGCGCGTCGGCCTTGTCGGAGCGCTTCAGACCTTCGAAGCGCTTCTCGCGGGCGACGAGGACGGGGAGGCAGGAGATCTCCATCAGGTGCTGCGCCACGGATCCGAGCAGGAGCTTCTTCAGGCCCGTCCGCGCGTGCGTGCCCACGACGAGCAGGTCTCCGTCGTAGTCCACCGCGACCTGGTGCAGCTCGTCGGCGGGGTCGCCGACGCGGACGTGGAAGTGCACGTTCTGCTCCCAGATCTCGTCGGGGAAGATGGCCTCGCAGATGTTGTGCACGCGGACTTGCAGGTTGTCGGCCGCGTCCGCCATCTTGCGCTCGACCTTGGCGAGCTCGGTCGCGCTGTGGCTGTCGCCGGTCAGCTTGACCACGTGGACGGCGTGCAGCTCGTCGTTGGGGTGCTCGCGCACCAGACGGAGGGCATCGGCCAGGGCGTCGTCTCCGGTCTTCTCGAAGTCCACGCCGACGACGATCTTGTAGGGGGCTCGCGCAGTCTCGCTCATGGGACTCTCCTCTATCCGCCCGTCACGTACGCCCCCGACGAGGTCGCACAACCCCCTCGTGTTCGGGCAGTGGTGAGGCGGGGCTCGACGGGCTAGCTTGCTCGGCTCGGCATGAACGACCGCCGCGCCATCGCTCTGGCCACGCTCGCGCTCTTCGCGACGTGCGGCTGCGAGGAGCAACCCGAGGCCACCGAGGCACCCGTCGAGGTGGCGGCGGCCGCGCCCGAGCCGGAGGAAGAGGCGGAGCCCGAGGAAGAAGTGGGCCCCCCGCCCGGCGTCGACCACACGATCGGCGAGGGGCAGACGCTCTGGGAGATCACGCGGAGCTATGGGGTGTCGGTCAACGACATCATGGAGGCGAACCACATGCGGCCGCGCGACGTGCGGCGGCTGCGCGCGGGTCAGACGCTCCGGATCCCCGGCGCCGAGGCCGTCGTCGAGGTGGCCGACGCGGCCGAGCCTGAGGTGCTCCCTCCCGTCGAGGACGGCGCCTACCACCGCCTCGCGGACGGCGAGACGCTCTGGGACGTCGCGCGCATCTACGAGGTGAGCCTCGACGCGATCATGGAGCGCAACGAGCTCGACGACGACAGCGTCCGGCTCCTCCGGCCGGGGCGCGCGCTCGTCATCCCCGGCGCCACCGAGGCGCAGGTGCAGCGCGTGGCCGGCAACCGCGAGCAGGCGATGGCGCAGGCGGCGCCTCGAGGCTTCCGCCACACCGTCGCGCGCGGCGAGACGATGTGGGACCTGTCGGGCGCGTTCGGCGTCGGCGTCGCCGAGATCATGGCCGCGAACGGCCTCGACGAGGACGGCGTGCGCGGCCTCCGCGAGGGGACCCGGCTGTGGATCCCCGGCGTCGAGCAGGACGCGGGTGGCCGCGTGCGGCGTCGCCACACCGCGCGGCAGGAGCGGGCGCTGCAGCGCGCGCGCACGCTCGGGCTCGGCACCCGCGAGGTCGCGAGCCGGCTGCTGCGCGGTCAGGTCGAGGCGCGCTGGATCGCGGCCGCGTCACGCGGCGGCAACCGCAACCGGCTCCCGGGCAGCCTGCGCTGGCCGCTCGCCAACGGCTGGTTCGTGCGCGGCTTCGGCTCGGGCGCGGGTGGCTACCACCTCGCCGTCGACGTGATGGGTCGCATCGGCTGGAACGTGCGCGCCGCCGCGCCGGGCGTCGTCGCCTACTCGGGCGACGAGGTGCCGGGCTACGGCAACATGGTGCTGCTCGTCCACCCCGGCGGCTGGGTCACGATGTACGCGCACAACTCGGTCAATTCCGTGGTCGCGGGCGAGACGATCCCGCGCGGCGGGATCCTCGGGGAGGTCGGCTCCACCGGCATCAGCCGCGGCCCGCACGTGCACTTCGAGCTGATGCACGACGGACAGAACTGCGACCCGGGCCCTCTGTTCGTCCCCGGGATCCGCCACCGCGACGGGCACCTCACGCCGATGCCGCACGTCGAGTGGACGCGCCCGAGCGAGCGCCCCACGCAGATCACGTGCTACCGGCGGCGTCACCACCCCGAGAGCCGCTGGGTGAGCCGCGAGAGCTACGGCGAGGACGAAGCCGGCGACGACCGCTGAGTCCGACGACGCGAAGCGTCGGAGGATCTCAGCGGGGAGCGCGAGGGGCTTGCCCCTCGCCGGAGAGAAATCGCCGGCGGCGATTTGTCGACAGACCTTGAGCCCGACGACGCGTGAGCCGGTCCGAGATGGGGAAGGGCACGAGGCTGCGCGACGGGCCGCGCATCGCACGGCGAACCATCCCGTAGGTGTGGCCGGGGTGCCAGAACAGGAAGCCGTCGGCGCGGGCGCGGCGCGCCGCGCGGACCTGGTCGTGGATGAACTCGGCGTCGAACCGATCGGCGCCGCGCTCGAAGGCCTGGAGGAACGGGCGGATCACGGGGCGCGGGCCGACGCGCTCGCGGAGCCGGTGCGTGCCGTCGTAGACGAGGCGGAACGCGCGGTCCTCGGCGCCGCGGCGCCACGCGCGCATGGAGTTCACGTAGAGCATCGGGGTGTAGACCTCGACGTGGCGGGTCCACGCCTCGAGGTCCTGGCCGAGCCCGCTCGGGTCGCCCTCGCGGTACGCGGCGAGGCCGAACACGTCGACGCCGAGCGGCACGTGGACGGCCTCGTCGACCGCGCGGAGCAGCCGCAGGAGCACCTCGGTGCGGGTCTCCTGCGTCTCGGCGGGGTACTGCGCGAACTGCGTTCCGTCGTCGACGGGGAAGCGCACGTAGTCGAGCTGGATCTCGTCGAACCCGAGCGCCGCGGCCTCGCGCGCGAGCGCGACGACGAGCTCGTGGTTGCGCGGGTTGTAGGGATCGAGCCAGCTCCCCCCGGTGCCCCACGAGGTCCAGATCTCGTGGCGCGGGCGGACGTCCTGGATCGCGCGGTCGGGGAAGCGCGCCGGCAGGGCCCGGTCCGCGAAGCAGACGATGCGCGCGATCGCGTAGATGCCCTCCTCGTGGAGCGTGCGCACGAGCGCCGCGGTGTCCCCGAGGTAGCCCGTCTGCATCGGGCGCATCTCCTCGATGCTCGTCGAGTGGTGCACGCGACCCTCGGCGTCCTTGAGATCCAGCACCACCGCGTTCATGCGCGCGTTGCGGACCGCGTGGATCACCGCCTCGACCCCGTGCTGATGCACGAAGCCAGCGCCGAGATAGAGCCCGCGGGCGTTCTGCCCCTGCTCGGTGACGGGATCGAAGAAGGGATCACGCTCCGCGTCCTGCGCACCGGCGGAGGCCGGCGCGACCAGGGTGAGGAGCGTGACCAACCGGACCAGGCTGGAGTCACGCACGATCCCATTGTGACGGTCCGTCGCGAGGGGGCCTACTTTCTGCCCATGCTACGGTCGGCTCGATGACGACGGTGGCCCTGACCATCGCGGGCTCCGATCCCTCGGGCGGGGCCGGCGTCCAGGCGGACCTCAAGACCTTTCACCAGCACGGCGTCTACGGGACGAGCGTGCTGACGCTGCTCACGGTCCAGAACACCCGCGGCGTTCGGCGGGTCGAGGCGATGGATCCGGGGCTCGTGCGCGAGCAGATCGACGCGGTGGTCTCGGACGTCCCTCCGGCCGCGGCGAAGACCGGCGCGCTCGGCACCGCGGACGTCGTGCGCGTGGTCAGCGAGGCCGCCGAGCACTTCGAGTTCCCGCTCGTGGTCGACCCCGTGATGATCAGCAAGCACGGCGCGGCGCTGATGGACGAGGCCGCGCGCGTCGCGCTGCGCGAGCTGCTCGTCCCGCGGGCCACGTTGCTGACGCCCAACGCGCCGGAGGCCTCGTGGCTCGCGGGCATCGACGTCGTCGATCGACACAGCGCGCGAGACGCGGCGTTCGCGATCGCGGAGCTCGGCGCCTGGGCGGTGCTGCTCAAGGGCGGCCACCTCGGCGGCCCCGAGGCCGTCGACCTCCTCTGCGTGAAGGGCCAGATCATCGAGCTGAGCGCGCCGCGGATCGAAAGCCCGCACACCCACGGGACCGGCTGCACGTACTCGGCCGCGATCACCGCGCGCCTCGCGCTCGCGGAGCCGCTCCTCAGCTCGGTGTCGGAGGCGAAGGGGTGGCTGACCGAGGCGATCCTCAGCGGGACCGCGATCGGGTCGGGCATCGGCCCGGTGAACCACTTCGCGCCAGTGTCACGAAAGAGCTATCCGCCGCCCGAGCCCTCTTGAGCACCGGTGCTATGGTCTCTCCTTCCATGCGCTGCACCCCCCTCGCGCTCTGGGTCCGGACCGTCCTGCTCGGCGCTCTCGCGCTCCCCTTCGCGGGCTGCGGAGACGCCACGGGGATCCTCGTCGAGGTGACCTCCCCGGACCTCGCGGTCGGGACCGACATCGACGCGCTCCACTTCATCGCGCGCTCCTCGTCGGGCCGCACCGTCAACCAGCGGTTCTCCGTCTCCGGCGACTGGCCGCACAGCCTCACCATCCTCCCGTCGGAGGGCATGGACGGCGAGGTCACGATCACGGTGCTGGCGCTGCTCCGCAACGAGTTCGTGACGCATCGGGTGGTGCGCACCTCGTTCACCTCGGGCTCGACCCGACGGGTCGACGTGGCGCTGACGGCGGCGTGCCGCGGCGTCGTCTGCGCGGAGGGCGTCGACTGCGTCCGCGGGATGTGCGTCGACGTGCCGGCGGTCGACGCGGGCCCCGGGTTCGACGCGGGCCCCGGGTTCGACGCGGGCCCCGGGTTCGACGCGGGCCCCGGCTTCGACGCGGGCCCTGGCTTCGACGCGGGCCCCGGCTTCGACGCGGGCCCCGGCCGCGACGCGGGCTTCGACGCGGGGTTCGACGCGGGCTTCGACGCGGGCACCGACGCCGGCCCGCCGGTCCCCCCGCTCCTCTACTTCACCGAGTACGTCGAGGGGACGAGCAACGACAAGGCGCTCGAATTCATCAACGCCGGCCTCACCGACGTGAACCTCTCGGGCTGCGAGCTGCGACGCTACGCCAACGGCGGCCTCTCGCCGCTCCCGATCCCGCTCGTGGGCACGGTGGCGATGGGCGACGTGTTCGTGATCTGTCACTCGGCGATCAGCGTCGCGACCGCGTGCGACCAGTCGATCTCGACGATCTCCCACAACGGCAACGACGCCTACGAGCTGGTGTGCTTCGGGACCGTGCTCGACAGCTTCGGCCGCGTCGGCGAGGACCCCGGCTCGGCGTGGACCGGCGGCGGCCTGTCGACCCTCGACTACGTCCTCACCCGGCAGTGCTCGATCGCCTCGGGCGACCCGATCTCGACGGACGCCTTCGATCCCTCGACCGAGTGGACGGGGACCCCGTACACCACGCCGGCGGCGAGCCTCGCGGGCCTCGGAAACCGGAGCGAGTGCCCCTGAACGCGTGACGGATCGCACGGTCCGCTCTATAGTTCCGTAGTCGCCGGGCAGAAGTGGAGCCCGGCGAGCGCGATGACGACGGTCACGGAGACGGCGAAGCGAATCGGCGAAGGCCTCGACCTCTCGGAGCTCGAGGGGGCGGACCTCGCCACGATCTGCGCCGACCCGCTCCTCGCCGACCGCTTCGCCCGTCAGCTCGCCGAGCTCGCGAGCGAGGTCGTGGGCAACCGGCGCTGGTCGATCGAGGATCTGCGCGACATCTTCGACGCCGCCGTGCGCGGCAAGCGCAGCGACGGTGGGCGCATCGTCGAGGGGCGCTACTTCCGCAAGCGGGTCCGCGAGCAGTGCGCGCTCGCCGACCGCTACGGCGACCCGTTCTCGGTGGTGGTGATCGCGCTCAAGCCCGAGCCGGGGGAGGGCGTCTACCAGAGCGTCCTCGACGCCGTGGTCGAGCGGCTGCGGCGGACCGACATGGTCTTCCTCTACCGGCGGCGCTTCGCGCTGGTCCTCCCGCGCATGCGCTCCGAGTCGCTCGCGCCGTTCGTGGCCCGCGTCCGCGAGCTCATCGACGTCGGGGTCGGGCGCGAGGCGGTCGAGCAGATCGACAGCCTCGTCTATCCGAACGACACGGTGGGCGACACGCAGGCCGTCCTCGACTGGTCCGAGGACCAGCTTCGAACCACGCCGTAGCATCGTCCGGTGCTATCGTGGCGTCGTGGGCGGGGCGAATCCCGAGTTGGAGCGGTCCGTCGGAAAGTACCGACTCCTACGGCGTCTCGGCGGTGATGGCGCCGTCGAGCGGTACCTCGCGGAGCATCGACAGCTCGGGCGTCAGGTCGAGCTGCACTGCCTCGCGCCCGACCAGGCCGCCGACTCCGACGCCTCCGAGCAGCTCGTGCGCGAGGCGCGCGTCTTCGGCGCCGCCACCCACCGCAACGTCCAGGGCGTCGTCGACTCCGGCCGTGACGACGAGGGGCGCCCGTACGTCGTCTTCGAGGCGATGCGCGGCCAGACCCTCGAGTCCCTCATCGCCGAGAACCCGCGCGGCGTCGGCGCCACCCGGGCCGCTCGCCTCGTCGTCCAGATCCTCGAGGCGCTGCGGGCGCTCCACGACGCGGGCGTCGTGCTGCGGACGCTGACCCCGGCGGAGATCACGCTCGAGAACGTCACCGGCGACGAGGAGCTCGCCAAGCTGCACCGCGTCCGCGGGGCGGCGCTGCTCATCGAGGGCGGCGCGGCGCCGGTCACCACGCACCACGGCTCGATCGCCCACCTCGCGCCCGAGCTGCGGCGGGGCGACGTGGGCGCCGATCCGCGGGTCGACTTCTTCAGCGTCGGGGTGATCCTCCGCCAGCTGCTGACGGGTCGAGCGCGCGGCGACGACGAGGCGCTGCCGGACACCGCGCGGCGCGCCATCGCGCGCGCCTGCGCCGACGATCCGGACGAGCGCTTCGCGGCCGCCGAGGGCTTCCTGCAGGCCGCGGTGCTCCTGCTCCCGAACACCGAGGTGCACGAGAGCGAGCAGGTGCCGACCCCGCAGGACCCGCTCTCCGCCGACCTGCAGTACCTCCACCTGCGTCGCATCACGCGGCATGGGCCGGGCGACAGCATCACCGGCGACAGCCGCATGTCGCTCTTGCCCGTCCTGCTCACCATCGAGGCGGTGTATCGCCGCTACGGCGAGGGCGTCTGGGCGGAGCTGTGCAACCGCGTCCAGAACGCGAACTCGCTGCTGCCGGGCGCGGGCAACACCCCCGTGCACCTCGAGAAGGGCGTCCCCGTCCCGCTGTTCGCGGAGATCCTGCGCGCGATCGACGAGATCGCGGGCGACGGGGACATGGGGCTCGTGGCCCGGCTCGGCGAGGCGGTGAGCCAGCGCGGCCTCAAGCGGCTCTGCCCCGACCTGCCCGAGCCGCTCCGGCCCGCGGTGATCGTGGACGGCTTCCGCTACATCTGGTCGCGGATCTCCCGGCACGGCGAGGCCGGCTCGCGACGCCTCGGTCCGGGCTCGGCGCGGCTCTGGGTCGCCTCCCAGCCGACCCCGAGCCTCGAGCTCGCGGGCTGGACCGCGGGCCTGCTCCGCGACGGGATGCGTCAGACCGGGGCCACCGAGGTCGAGGTGCTCCTGATCGGGGCCGAAGCGCTCGGAGACGGGCGCGACATGTTCGGCGTCGACTGGCGGGAATGACCGGGCCGACAGGCGCCGAAAATCGAATAAGATCCGGACGGCGTGGACCTCTCCGGCACGACGCTGCTCGGCAAGTACGAGATGGAGGTCCTCCTCGGGCAGGGGGGGATGGCCGCGGTCTGGCGCGCGAGCCACGTGCTCACCGGCCGCAAGGTCGCGATCAAGGTCCTCGACGAGTCGTACATCGCGAACAAGCACGTCACGCGGCGCTTCCTCCGCGAGGCCCGGGCGGCCAGCGCGGTCGCGCACCCGGGCATCGTGGAGGTCCTCGACATCGATCAGATGGAGAGCGGCCTGCCCTTCATCGTGATGGAGTTCCTGGAGGGCGAGACCCTCGCGCGGCGGATCGAGCGACGCGGTCGCCTCGAGCAGGAGGAGATGGTGCGCCTCGGCGTGATGCTCCTCGAGGGGCTCGAGGCCGCGCACGCGCAGGGTGTCGTCCATCGCGACCTCAAGCCCGAGAACATCCACGTCGTCCCGGCGGGTCGGCGCGGTGAGGTGGTGAAGATCCTCGACTTCGGGATCAGCCACATGGTCGAGGACAACGAGCAGAAGCTCACGATGACCGGCTCGGTCCTCGGGACCCCGCACTACATGTCGCCCGAGCAGGCGATGGGGGAGACCGAGGTCGACCACCGGGCGGACCTCTACGCGATCGGCGTCGTCCTCTACGAGTGCGTGGTGGGCGACGTGCCGTTCGACGCGCCGAACTACAACAAGCTCCTGCGCCGCATCCTCGACGAGCTGCCGCAGACCCCGCGTGAGCGCGGCGCGCCGATCAACGAGTCGGTCGAGCGCGTGATCCTGTGGGCGATGGAGAAGGACCGATCCAAGCGGATCGGCTCCGCGCGCGAGATGCTCGACTGGCTGCTCAAGGCCGACGCGGGCGCCGAGGTCCCCTACGAGCGCGAGGTCCCCCGCCACTCGCGCCCGCTCCCGGACATGCCCGAGATCGCCGTGATGGTGGACACGCCGGCGGAGCACCCGGAGCCCGAGCCGCCGAAGTGGGAGATCTCCGAGGAGCTCATCCAGGGCGTCGCGCCGCCGCCGCGGAGCGCCGAGATCGAGATCCCTCGCCGCGTCCAGACCCCGCCCGAGGAGCTCGAGCTCGACGAGATCGCGCTCGCCTCCTCCCGCACGCGCACGTCGTCGAGCACCAGCCTGCCGCGCATCGGGACCTCGTCCTCGAGCGGACAGCACGCGGCGCCCATCTCCGCCCCCGTGTCGGACCCGCCCCCCGCGATGCCCGCCACCCGGTCGGACCCGCCGCCGTCGAGCGGGCTGCACACCGTGCCGCAGCGCGTGGCCAACCTCTCGGGCGCCTACGACAGGGTCACCGGCGCCGAGATCCCCAACGAGCGGCCGGCCTGGCAGCGCTACGTGCTGTTCGCGGTCCTCGGCCTGGCGGCGTTCGTGGGGGTCGTCTTCCTCGTGCGCTGGGTCGTGGACCCGGGCGTGGATCCAGCCCCCGACGTCGTGGCGCCGCTGCCGGACCCGGAGCCCGACCCGGAGCCGGACCCCGAGCCCTCGCGGTGGGTCACGCTGCGCGTGGTCGGGCTGCCGCCGCAGGCGCACATGCAGCTCGACGGGCTGCCCGCGAGCTCGCCGATGCGCCTGCGCCGCGGCAGCGACCACCTGATCGAGATCGAGGCGGAGGGCTACGAAGGCCGCCGGATCGAGGTCACCGCGGATCGGAACCGCACCATCAACGCGCGCCTCGTCCCGGCCATCGGCACCGTGCAGGAAGCGCCGTAGTGAGCTAGCACCAGCCCTCCATGAACGAGCGGTACGATCCGAGCGAAGTCGAGCTGAAGTGGCAGGCCATCTGGGAGCGTGACGACACGTTCCGCACCCCGGAGGGCGACGACCTCCCGAAGCGGTACGTGCTCGACATGTTCCCGTATCCGTCGGGCGCGGGGCTGCACGTCGGCCACCCCGAGGGCTACACCGCCAGCGACATCGTCGCGCGCTACCTCCGCTGCAAGGGCTACGCGGTCCTGCACCCGATGGGCTTCGACGCGTTCGGCCTCCCCGCGGAGCAGCACGCGATCAAGACGGGGACCCACCCCGCGGTCACCACGCAGCAGAACATCGAGACCTTCCGCCGGCAGCTCAAGCGCCTCGGGTTCAGCTACGACTGGAGCCGCGAGGTCGACACCACCGACCCGGGCTACGTCCGCTGGACGCAGTGGATCTTCCTGCGCCTGTTCGAGCGCGGCCTCGCCTACCAGGACGAGGTCCAGGTGAACTGGTGCGCGGCGCTCGGCACCGTGCTGGCCAACGAGGAGGTCATCGACGGTCGCAGCGAGCGCGGCGGCCACCCCGTGCAGCGCATCCCGCTGCGGCAGTGGGTGCTGCGCATCACGCAGTACGCGGACCGCCTGCTCGACGGGCTCGATCACATCGACTGGCCGAACAGCACCAAGACGATGCAGCGCGAGTGGATCGGCCGCTCCGTGGGCGCCGAGGTGCGCTTCGCCGTCGAGGGCGCCGACGACGTCATCGAGGTGTTCACCACGCGCCCCGACACCCTGTTCGGCGCGACCTTCATGGTCCTCGCGCCCGAGCACGCGCTCGTCGCCGAGGTCACCACCGACGCGCAGCGCGGGGCGGTCGAGGCGTACGTCACCGCCGCGTCGTTCAAGTCCGATCTGGACCGGCAGCAGAGCAAGCAGAAGACCGGCGTCTTCACGGGCGGCTACGCGACCAACCCGGTGAACGGCGCGCGCGTCCCGATCTGGATCGCGGACTACGTCCTCGCCGGCTACGGCACCGGCGCGATCATGGCGGTGCCCGCGCACGACACGCGCGACTTCGAGTTCGCCACGCAGTACGGCATCCCGATCATCGAGGTCGTCAGCGCGACCGGCGCCGCGAGCGCCGAGCCGCTGACCGAGGCGATGACGGAGCCCGGCAAGGCGGTGAACAGCGGCGCCTACGACGGCCTCGAGACGCAGGCGTTCAAGGAGCGCATCACGGCGGACCTCGAGGCGGCCGGCAACGGCAAGCGGCGCGTCGAGTACAAGCTGCGCGACTGGGTGTTCAGCCGCCAGCGCTACTGGGGCGAGCCGTTCCCGATCTACTTCCCCGTGACCACGGACGGCGACCCGCGGCAGGGCGCGGCGTTCACGATCCACCACGACGAGCCCATCGCGGTGCCCGACGAGGAGCTGCCGCTGCGGCTCCCCGACCTCGAGGACTACGAGCCGGGCGACGATCCGGCCGGCGTGCTCGCCCGCGTGATGGACTGGCGGTTCTTCCAGAAGGACGGCCGCTGGTACGCGCGCGAGACGAACACGATGCCGCAGTGGGCCGGCTCGTGCTGGTACTACCTGCGCTTCATGGATCCTCACAACGAGCAGGATCCGTGGAGCCCCGAGGCGGCGAAGCGCTGGCTGCCGGTCGACCTCTACGTGGGTGGATCCGAGCACAGCGTCTTGCACCTGCTGTACGCGCGCTTCTGGCACATGGTGCTCTACGACGCGGGCCTCACCGCCGAGGTCACGGAGCCGTTCGCGCGGCTCGTGCACCAGGGGATGATCCTCGGCGAGATCGAGTACACGGCCTACCGCAAGGCCGGCGAGCTCGTCAGCGCGGAGCACGTGAAGAAGACCGACGAGGGCTTCGTCGACACGCGCGACGGCGCGGCGGTCGAGGCCGAGCGCGTGGCCCCCGAGGCGATCAAGAAGAAGGGCTCCGCGTTCGTGCTCGAGGCCGACGAGGGCGTCGTCCTCACCTCGCGCGCGCCCAAGATGAGCAAGTCGCTGGGCAACGTGGTCAACCCCGACGACATCATCGCGCGCTTCGGCGCCGACGCGCTGCGCACCTACGAGATGTTCATGGGCCCGCTCGAGGCGACCAAGCCCTGGAACACCGACAACATCCAGGGCGTGCGCCGCTTCCTCGATCGCCTCTGGGCGGTCGGCACCAAGACGCCGAGCGAGGACGCGCCGGCCGACGCGCTGCTGCGGCTGACCCACAAGACCATCCAGAAGGTCGGCGACGACATCGAGGCGATGCGGTTCAACACCGCGATCAGCGCGATGATGGTGCTCAACAACGAGCTCAACGCCCTCGACGCCCCGCCCCGCGCGAGCGTCGAGACCCTCGTGCAGCTCGTGCACCCCTTCGCGCCGCACATCGCCGAGGAGCTGTGGGAGCGCCTCGGGCACACGCGGTCCGTCCAGGCCGAGCCGTGGCCCGAGGTCGATCCGGCGCTCACCGTCGACGACGTGATCGAGGTCCCCGTCCAGGTCAACGGCAAGGTCCGCGGCCGCCTCACCCTCGCGCGCGGCGCCGACGAGGCCACCGCGATCGCCGCCGCCGAGGCCGACGAGGGCATCGCGGCTCACCTCGCGGGCAAGGCCGTGGTGAAGCGCATCTGGGTGCAGGACAAGATCCTCACCATCGTCGTCAAGGGCTGAGTCCGAGGACGCGAAGCGTCGGA
>JACKEC010000004.1 GCA_020633195.1 Sandaracinaceae bacterium
GCGGGTTCCTGTAGGCCCGCGCGGGAATGCGGTCGACCGACACGAGGCGGCCGATCGACGAGGAGGAACACAGGGATGGACGCGATCCGCAGGATCCTGGTGCCGATCGACTTCTCCGAGCTCTCCGAGGTCGCCGTGCGGACCGCCGCCGGCTTCGCGAGGCGGGAGGGGGCACGACTCCGACTCGTGCACGCCGTCCGCCTGCCCTTCTTCCACACGACCTACGACATCAACATCCCGCCCTCCGTCTGGGAGGGCATGGCCGAACGGGCGCGCACGCGACTCGAAGGCACGCGGGACGAGCTCGACGACGCGGGCCTGCCGGGCGTGGAGCTCGTCGTGTCGGACGCCCTCCAGCCGGCGGAGCTCGTCGCGAGCGAGGCTGCGAAGTTCGAGGCGGACCTCGTCGTGCTCTCGACCCATGGCCGCCGCGGCCTGCGCCGCGCCGCGCTCGGCAGCGTCGCCGAGGAGACGGTGCGCATCTCGCCCGTGCCGGTCCTGGCGGTGAAGGAGGAGCCGCTCGGGCCGGAGACGCTGCGGCGCATCCTCGTCCCGGTCGATTTCTCCACCCACTCGGACGAGGCGGTCGCGCTCGCGCGCTTCCTGGCCCGGCGATTCGACGCCTCCCTCGAGCTGCTGCACGTCTTCGAGCCGTCGCCCGAGTACGCCCGACTGCTCTCCGAGGAGATCGCCCGCTTCGAGCGCCACGCCCGCGAGGTGGGGCGCGAGAAGCTCGAGAAGCTG
The DNA here is from genome assembly GCA_020633195.1 of Sandaracinaceae bacterium. Classification (GTDB taxonomy): domain Bacteria; phylum Myxococcota_A; class Polyangia; order Polyangiales; family Sandaracinaceae; genus JACKEC01. The sequence goes on from JACKEC010000004.1 coordinate 745, forward strand.
GGCGCCCGACTCGAGGGCGAGGGGCTTCGCGTGCATACCCGGCTCGGCGAAGGGCGCGCCGCCGACACGATCGCGGAGCACGCCGGAAGCGAGCAGAGCGACCTGATCGTGATGGGCACCCATGGCCATCGCGGCTTCGACCGTCTGGCCCTCGGCAGCGTCGCCGCGCGCACCCTGCGCCGCGCGCCCTGCCCCATCCTGACGACCCGAAGCAGGGCGTAGTCCAGCGCTCCGGTCCAACCGCCGGACCGCACCATCCGCCACGATCGAGCTAACGGTCGTGGCCGTCTCCGGCCCTTCGTTCGAGGGGCCAGTCGTCGAGAACGAGCTGGCCGCGCAGCAGCCGTCCGGCGTAGCCGGGCAACCGCGCGAGTTCATCACGAACGAGGGGCTCGAGCACGCTGGCCAGCTCGTGACCGTCGGCCTCGATCCCCCCGAAGACGCGCACCTCGAGCAGCTCGGGATCGTCGATCGGGCGACCGATCGCACTCACCATGCGGCACTCCACGAAGCCGAGCTCGGGATGCGCCTCCGCGATTCGCTGCGCGATCAGCGAGGCCGCGAGGTTGTAGAGCTTGCCCACGTGGGTGATCGGGTTCTTGCCCGCGACGGACTCGATCGTCGTGGGTCGACCGGGGGCGATCAGGCCGTTGATCCGATTGCCGCGTCCGGCCTGACCGTCGTCACCGGCCTCCGCAGAGGTGCCCGTGACCGTGAGGTAGATCCGCTCGGCCTCGAGGTCGTCGCCCACGTTGGCACGCACGTCGATCGGACGCGGGAAGATCGCGCCCGCCTCTCCGAGGGCGATCTCGACGACCCGGTCCCGCGCCGCGACGTAGTCTCCGAGCCCGCGCAGGGCGCCGTCGACCATCGCGCAGGCCACGATCAGGCGGACCGACTCGCCGTGCCGGAAGCCCATCACCTTCACGTCCTCGCCGAGCGCCGGATCCTCCGCCCGGGTCCGCGCCGAGTTGAGCCGCTTCTCGACCGCGAGCACCAGCCGCTCCAGCCGTGACAGCGGCGCATAGCCCACGCCGCAGGAGGAGTCGTTGGCGATCGGCGTCTCGTGCGCGCGTCCACCGAAGAGGTCGACGAGCTCGGAGGAGCCCGGGCGCACATGGCTCGAGACGATCACGTCGCGGCGCGCATCGAGCGCGTGCAGATGCGCGCCCAGCCAATCCCGGGTCACCGCCTCGGCGATCCCCGCCACGTCCAGGCGACGACCGCCGGGCTCGAGCGCCGCCCGCCCGGCCAGGATCACGCACATCGGCTCGACCACGCGCCCGCCGCCGAAGGCGGGCCTCGAAACGCCCGCCGCGAGCAGGGCCTTGTCCACGTTGTGGTGCAGGACCCGGCCCGTCGCCTCGAGGTACTCGCGGCAGAGCGCGCGCGAGAAGGCCTCCGCGATCGCGTCGCACATCGTGTCGGGATGACCCAGGCCCTTGCGCTCGACGATCTCGACCTCGGCCGCGTCCGGGGGCGGGGCGAGGGCTCGGTGCACGATCAGGTCCATCTCGGTCTCGGGCTCCGTGTCGGTCGTGCCGCTTCAGGTCGGGCCGATCGGGGTCGCTCGGTACGCGGCCGCCGCGGCCGGCTTCTCCGCCCGTCGGGCGGCGGCCGATCATCGGATCGCGACGGCCCGCCGCGCCGCGCGCATCCCGTCCATCGCCGGGCCGGCCGCCACTTCGCCAGGAGGTGCAATCCGCGTGCCCCGGGTCGGCCGCCGGTCGGCGCCTGCCGTGCGTGTGTCGTCGACCGAAGCGTGTCCCGGGCGCGCGACCTCGGGGTGCCCGACCTCGCGCTGGGTCAGACGGTCCCAACCCGGAACGCCCTCACGCGATCCGCGCGCGTCCCGACGCGCGCACGCGCCGAGCCGACGGGCATCGCCCTTGCACCCGAAGTCGTGTCGCCGGACCGCGCCGACGCGTGCGGCCGGCGGACCACCCCGTTCCGGCACGTCGCGCCCACCAGCCGGAGCGGACCGCCGAGGAGGGATCAACGATGCCGACCGTCGCGTCCATCATGCGCCGCGACCCGGAGACCGTGTCGCCGGACCTGCCGCTCTCGCGCCTCGAGGAACGCTTCCTCGAGACGGGCTTCACGGGCTTTCCCGTCGTCGAGGGCGGCAGGCTCGTGGGCATCGTCAGCCGCTCGGACATCGTGCGCTCGCTGCTGACCGAGCGCTCGCGCGTCGAGCAGGCGGCCTCGGACTTCTATTCGCCGATGGGGCAGCCTTCCGAGGCCGAGCTCGCCCGCTCGCTCGAGTCGATCGCAAGCCAGGTGGGCGTACGGCTCGCCGGCCTGCACGTCGACGACGTGATGATCCACAGCGTCGTGACGATCCAGTCCGACTGCTCCCTCGTCGACCTCGCGGAGCTGATGCACGAAGGCGAGCTGCATCGCCTGCCCGTCGTCGACGACGATCGGCTGATCGGCCTCGTGACGTCGATGGACGTGGTGCGAGCCGTGGCCGAGGGGCTGCTCGTCGAGTCGGACGCCGTCGCCCCGCCGAGCCATCGGATCGCGCGGGGATGAGCGCTTCCGCCGGAGCGCAGGCCACGCCTTCGAGGGGGCGATCCGGCGAGCAGCCGAGCCCGCCCCGCGCGTCGCAGCGTGCGACGAAGGCTTCGCAGGCCGCCTCGGGGCCGCGCCGTCCGGGCCGCGCCCCCGGCAACGACGAGATCGCGTCGGTGCTCGAACGCGTGGCGGACCTGCTCGAGGTCCAGCACGCCAGCGCCTATCGCGTGCGCGCCTATCGCGCGGGCGCGCGCACGATCCGAAGTCTGCCCTTCCCCGTCGCCGAACGGGTCGAGGAGCGCGGCGACGCGTCGCTCGAGTCGCTGCCCGCGATCGGCCGGAGCCTCGCGGCCCTCGTACGCGAGTACGTCGCCACGAGCCGGCTCGGTCTGCTCGAACGCCTCGAGGGCGAGACCTCGCCGCACGACCTCTTCGCGACCGTGCCCGGGATCGGGCCCGCCCTCGCCGACCGCATCGAGTCCCAGCTGCACGTGGAGACGCTCGAAGACCTCGAGGCGGCGGCCCACGACGGGCGGCTCGAGAGCGTGCCCGGCTTCGGCGCGCGTCGGGTGCGGGCCGTCCGCGACTCGCTGGCCAGCGGACTGCGTTACTCCGCCGCGCGCCGCGCGCGGGCCGGCCCCCCACCGCCTGCGGCGACCGAGCGTCCGTCGGTCGGGCTGCTGCTCGAGATCGATCGCCTCTATCGCGAGCGGGCCGCGCGCGGCGAGCTCCGTCGCATCACGCCGCGGCGCTTCAACCCCGAGCATCGCGCCTGGCTGCCCGTCCTGCACGAGGATCGCGAGGGCTGGTCGCTCTCGGCCCTCTTCTCGAATACCGCTCGCGCGCATGAGCTCGGTCGCACGGACGACTGGGTCGTCGTCTATTACGAGCGCAACGGCGACGAGGGGCAGGCCACCGTCGTGACCGAGCCGTCGGGACCGCTCGCGGGCCGACGCGTCGTGCGCGGGCGCGAGGCCGAGTGCGCCCGCCTCGACGAAGCGAAGCGCGCGCCGACGCGATCGACGGCCCGGCGCGACGCGTCCGGGACCCCGCGCTCGCGCGACCGCAAGAAGACCGAAGACCGATGAGCGGGTCCGCACCCGCCCTGGAGGAATCGATGAAGCCGCTATCGACTGCCCGCAACGTGATGACGGACTCGGTGCTGACCGTGAGCCCGGAGGCGTCGCTGCTCGACGTCCTGCGACTCTTCGTGGAGGAGGACATCCATGCGGCGCCCGTCGTGGGCGACGACGGCCTTCTGGTGGGCGTCATCTCCTCGACGGACCTGCTGCGCGCTCAGGAAGAGGAGCACGACACCGCGCGCTCGACGACGGACTACCTGCGCGGTCTGCTCGAGTTCTCCCTGCCCGACTGGTCCGAGGACCTCGAGGACTTCCAGGATCGCCTGCGCCAGCGCACCGTCGCCGAGGTCATGACGCGCAGCTTCGTCAGCGTGGCGAGCGATGCGCCGGTCGCCGAGGTCGCCCGCCAGCTACGGGAGAACCGCATCCATCGCGTCTGGGTCGAGGATGCCGGTCGGCTGTGCGGCGTCGTCTCGACCCTCGACCTGATGCCGGTGGTGGAGCGGCTCGCCGCGGGTTCGTAGCGCATCTACGGCGGCAGGAAGGACCGATCGGGGCTTTCGCCCGCACGAAGAGTGCTCCGCGCGGGCCGCAAAGGAGTCGTGGAGGTTCGGAGCGATGGACTGGAAGAAGATCGCGCCCTGGAACTGGTTCGAGGACGAGGCGCCCGACGCGCCCGGGCCGGCGCGACCCACCCCCCGCCTCGCGCCCTCCGGCGATCCGATCACGGATCTCCGGGCCGAGATGGACCGGCTCTTCGAAGACGTCGTGCGACGGACGTTCCCCGCGTCGCCCGGGGTCGGCTCGGCGCCCGATCGCGAGCGTGGCTTCGCCCCGCTGCGTCCGCACGTCGACATCGCGGAGGGACGAACGGCCTACAAGGTCCGGGTCGAGCTGCCGGGCGTCGAGCGCGAGGACGTCTCGCTCGAGACGCGCGAGGACGGGCGGCTCGTGCTGCGCGCGGAGAAGCGGCTCGAGCACGAGGAGGAGGACGAGGGCTATCACTGCGTCGAGAGCCGCTATGGCGCGGTGCAGCGGATCCTCTGCCTGCCCCGGGACGCCGACGCCAGCGCGATCGAAGCGCGCTTCAAGAACGGCGTGCTCAAGCTGACGATCCCGAAACGGAGCGCGCCGGCGACGGGTGCGCAGTCGATCGAGGTGCAGCCGGGCTGAGCCGCGAGCCGCTTCGTCTCAGACACGGAAACGTGGACCGAAGATTTCTCCTGGCCGGTCGCGGCCGCTCGCGATCCGACTGCGGCATCCGATCCCCGTCTCACCCACACCTACACCGCATACCTCGCCTCGTGCGCCCCACATCGCTCGATCGCCCGCGTCCCGATCCGCCCGAA
>JACKEC010000040.1 GCA_020633195.1 Sandaracinaceae bacterium
ACGCGTGCTCGTGGCGCGCGTCGAGCATCCACTGGGCCGCGACCTCCGCGCGTGCCTCCGGCATCAGATCGAGGCCGAGCGGCCGCCCCTCGCCCGTCGCGTCGACGCGCCGGAGGCAGGCGATCACGTCGCGCCCGTTCACTCGCAGCGGCCGCCCCGCGACGGGTCGCGGCGGGTGCTTGCGGAGCTCGGCGTGGTGGAGCTCGCGAGCGCGCCGACGCGGATCCTCGGGCTCGGCGACGACGCGCACGGGCCGGCTCGGGGCCGCCTCGGGGATGGTCTCGCGCGTGTCGAGCGCGGTCATCGGCTCGGCCGCGATCGGCGCGGAGCGCTGCGTGATCTCCGGATCGGGCGTCGCGGGCGGCGCGCACGCGAGGAGCGGGAGCGAAGCGAGCGCCGCCTGGATGTGTCGACGGACGCGGTCGGTGTCGATGATCACGCTACCCGGGCTTACGACGCCACGCTCGGGCATCTCCCTCGCGCGCTCGACCCTGCTCTCAGCGGTCGACCCGGAGCGCGGCGGCCGGATCGGTCTTCGTCGCGAACCACGCCGGATAGAGGGACGCGGTGATCGTCGCGAGGAGCGCGAGGCCGAGCGCGGTGGGCAGGAGCCAAAGGCCGAAGCCGCCCTTGAGCACGGGATCGAAGAGCACGCCGCCCAGCGAGATGCCCTCGCCGCTCTGCAGCGCCGAGGTCAGATCGATGCCGGTGGAGCTGATGTAGTAGGTGATCGGCGACGCCCACAAGAGCGCGCCGAGCGCGCTCGCGCAGCCGAGCAGCAGGCCCTCGCTCAGGACCACGCGCACCAGCGTCCGGCCGCGCATCCCGAGCGCCGCGAGCACCGCGAACTCCTTGCGGCGCTCGAGCACCCCGGTGAGCTGCGCGCTCGCCACGCCGAGGAGCACCACGAGCAGGATCACGAACACGGCCATGTCGTAGAAGGAGCTCTTGCTCCGCATGTTCTGGCTCAGCTCGGGCGACACGACGGCCCACGAGAGGACCTCGTCGCTGCCCTCGACGAGCCCGCGCACCGCGGCCTGCACCTCGTCGAGGCGATCGGGATCGTCGAGCCGGATCGTGATCTCGCCCGGACCCTCGCGACCGCTCAGCGCCTCGACGTCGGCCAGGGAGACGTGCGCGATGGTCTCGTCGACGGCGGAGCTGCCCGTGGCGACGACGCCGACGAGCAGGAGCAAGCGGCTCTGCATCTCGCCCTCGTCGTCGACGGCCGTCACCACGAGCTCGTCCCCGAGCTCCGCGCCGAGCCGCCGGGCCGGGGCGGCGCCGAGCACCAGCGCGCCCTCGTCGTCCGCGGTGAGGTAGCGGCCCTCCGTCACGATGCGGACGGTCCGCAAGGCGCGTTGCTCGGTCGCGGGGTCGACCCCGGTGAGCTGCACGAACGCGCTGCGCGTCCCGAGCCCGAGGAGGCCGCCCATGCGCGCGCGCGGCGTCGCGACGTCTACGCCGTCGATCGCGCGGATCGCCTCCAGCGGCGCGGCGCCCCCTTCGAGCCGGAGCGCCGCGTCCCGCGAGTCCACCCAGCCCGCGGGGGCGACGCGGAGGTGCCCGATCCCGCCAGTCGCCGCGGCCTCGATGGTCATCCGCTGGAGGCCCTGCACCATCGAGATGGAGAGCAGGCCCACGCCGACCCCGAACCCGACGCCGAGGACGGAGAGGATCGTGCGCCGCACGTTGCGGCTGAGGCTGCGCACCGCGTATCGGCTCGCGACCGAGCGCAGCAGGCCGCCGAAGCCCGCCGCCTTCCCGACCGCGCCGTCCGTCGTGCCGCGCATCGCGGCGACGGGCTCGAGCCGCGCGATCTGTCCGGCCGGGCCGAGCGCCGCGAGGACCGAGACGACGAGCACGCCGATGACCCCCGGGATCACGTCGAGGACGCGCAGGTAGGGGTGGATCGCGTTGGAGAAGGAGATGCCGTAGACGGCGATCTCGACGCCCTCCTCGGCGCCGCCGCCGAGGTTGGTCGGATCGATCCCTACGTGCCCTTGGTAGGCGACGAGCGCGCCGCCCACGAGGGTCCCGAGGAGCACGCCGAAGAGCCCGAGGATCACCGCCTCGGTGAGCACGATCCCGACGAGGCGCCGCGGCGCGGTCCCGAGCGAGAGGAGCATGCCCAGCTCCCGGCGCCGCTCGAACGTCGCCATCATCATCGTGTTCGCGACCCCGGCGGCGGCCGCGATGAACACGATGAAGAGCACGATCAGCCCGTAGAAGCCGGTGATCTGGAACATCTGCGCGATCTCGGGCGAGAGCTCGCTCCACGGCAGGATCTCGAGACCCCCGAGCGCGTCGACCGCGCCGAGCCGCGCCGCGAGGGCGGGCGCGTCCGAGGGGGTGCCCGTGCCCCGGACCGTGATCTCGTGCGCCTGGTCCGGCATCGTGAAGATCTCTTGCGCGGTCTCGAGCGGGATGATGACGCCCGTCCGGTTGATGAGGTCCACCGGCGTCCGGAGGATCCCGCCCACGACGACGAGGTCGTTGGCCATCGATCCGTCCGCGCCGGTGCCGAGCACCGCGAGCTCGTCGCCGACCTCGATCCCCGCCTCGCGCGCGAGCGCGCGGCCGACGAGCGCGCGCCGCTCGCCCGGGTGGGCCTCGAGCGGCAGCCCGTCGAGGAGGCCGCCGGGCTGCGACTCCCGCTCGACGTCGATCCCGACGATCATCGCGGCGTGCCCGTCGACCTCTCGCGCGATCAGCGCGGGCGCGTAGATGCGCGCGTACGCGGCTTCGACGCCCTCGGTCCCGCGGACCGCGGCGAGCGTGGCGTCGACGTCCTCGATCACGAGATCGGGGGCGCGCTCCTCTCGCCACGACGGCTCGTGGATCTGGACGTGCCCCATCAGCGGGCCGGTCACGGACTCGAGGGTCGAGTCCACGATGCCGTTCATCAGGCCGTCCATCTGGAGCACCGCGCACTGCGCGATGGCGATGGCGCCGAGGGTGAGCGCGGTCCGCCGGACGTTCCGCCCGAGGTTGCGCCAGGCGATGCGAAGCCCCGATCCGATCATGGTGCGCGTCTACTCATACAGGAGCTGATCGTTGCATGCCGTGGGGAGCTCCGTCGCGTCGCACGCGAGCGTCGTAGCAGGCGGCCTGGCCCTCGCGCTGCGTGCAGGCGGGCACGAGAACGAGGAGGCCTGCGAGCGTGGCGACGCGCTTCATCGCTCGACCGTACCTGCCGAGGCCGTGGATGTCGCGCCGCTCGGTAGCGCGGTTCGGTGTCGGGGCGATGCCCGACAGGCCGCGTCGCGGGCGATCGGTAGCGTGATCGAGCGCCGTGCGTGTCTCCCGCGACGAGTGGCCCATCGTCACGCTCTTCCCGCGACCGGGCGGGCCGCTCGAGGCGTGGCGCGAGGGCTGGGCGAAGGTCGAGCACATCGTCGAGGGCACGACGGGGGCGTTCGGGCTGCTGGCCGACGCGCGCGTGTCGCAGCCGCCATCGGCGCTCGAGCGCAGGGTCGTCACGCTCTTCTTCGAACGGCAAGAGCGGATCCTGTCGACGCGCTGCGTGGGCCTCGCCGTGGCGGTCTCGAACCCAATGGTGCGCGCGGCCGCGACGGCGGTGTTCTGGGTCGCGAGTCCCCCGATGCCGGTGAGCCTCGAGGCGGACGCGGCGACGGCGCGGAGCTGGCTCGACACCCGACTGCGCGACGTCGGCGCGGCCTGATCCGGGGTCACGCGCCGGTGACGAACGGCTCCTCGTGGGCGGTCTGCGCGGACTCCTCCGCGTCGCCGGTGTTCACGGTGGTGGCGCGCTCGAAGATGACCGCGAGGCACTCCGACGTGGCGCGGGTGCGGTGCTCGACGCCGCGCGGCACGACGTGGAGCTGCCCGGGCCCGAGCGGCACCGTGCGGTCGCGATAGCAGATCTCCATCGAGCCCTGGTGCACGAGGAACAGCTCGTCGGTCGCCTCGTGCGCGTGCCAGACGAACTCGCCGAGGACGCGGACGATCTTGACGACGAAGTCGTCGACGTGCGCCACGCGGCGCGGCGCGAAGGGCTCGGAGAAGGTGGCGAAGGCGGCGGTGAGGTCGACCGCGTGGTCGTGGTTGAGCGACATCGGGCCGAAGATACCGTCGCGCCGTCGCGGGTTGGGTACGATGACGACGGGATATGCGCACCGAGGACGACGGCGCGGGAGCGGTCCCCGGCGACGGGCTCACGGCGTGGCTCGATCGGCACGTCCCGGCCACGGTGAAGGAGCGCGGCGATCCGGACGCGCTGCGACGCGCGCGCTTGCTCGTCGGTGGCTGCTACCTCATCGCCGGCCTCGCCCTGTTCTTCATCCCGATCACGTGGTGGTCGGAGGGGCTGACGATCAACATCGGCGTCCTCGTGTTCGGCGCGGTCGGCTCGGGCGCCGCCCCGCTGGTCCTCTCGCGGACGGGCTCGATGCCGGCGGCGACCACGATGGTCCTCGTCGTCGTCGCGCTCACGCTGTGGACCGGCGCGGGCGCGTCGGGCGGCTTCGAAGGCTCGCTGCTCCGCTTCATGGGCGTCGTGCCGCTGATCGCCACGTTCCTCGTGAACGTGCGCCTCGGCATCGCGTTCGCCCTCGTGATGGCCGGCTCGATCGAGGTCTTCTACTACCTCGACGCGAACGGGTTCCCGTTCGGCGAGTCGCCCGATCCGGAGATGGAGCGCTGGTTCTCGGCGCAGGCGGTGGTGAGCGAGCTGCTCTTCATCACCGTCTTCGCGTGGCTCTTCGAGTCGAGCCGCAAGCGCTCGCAGGCCGAGCTGCGCCGCAGCGAGAGCCGCCTCCGGACCTCGCTCGCGCACACGGAGACCGTGCTCGACAGCATGGCCGACGGCCTCGCGTCCTTCGACGAGCGCGGGCGGCTCGTGGACGTGAACGCCGCCCTGCTCCGGCTGTTCGGGGCGTCCGAGCATGGCGGCGTGGGCGCCGCGCACGACGTCTTGCCCCCCGAGCTGTCGACCCTCGTCGCCCGGTGCCTCGAGAGCCATGGCGCCGAGAGCCTCCGGATCCCGCTGCCCGGCGATCGCGTCGCGGCGGCGGTGGCGTCGCCGATCTTCGGCGGCGACGAGCTCGTCGGCGCGACGGGCGCGGTGGTGATCCTGCGCGACGTGACGCTCGAGACGGAGATCGACAGGATGAAGACGGACTTCATCGCGTCGGTCTCGCACGAGCTGCGGACGCCGCTGACGTCGATCCTCGGCTTCACCAAGCTCACGCGGAACAAGCTCGAGGGGCGCGTCTTCGAGCACGTGCCGAGCGACGACGCCAAGGCGACCAAGGCGGTGGCGACGGTGCGCGGCAACCTCGACGTCGTGCTCGTCGAGGGCGATCGGCTGACCAAGCTCATCAACGACGTGCTCGACATCTCCAAGATGGAGGCGGGCCGGATGGAGTGGAACATGGTTTCCGTCGACCCGCGGACGATCGTGGAGCGCACGGTGGCCGCCACGTCGGCGCTCTTCGTGGGGCGCGACGTCGGCGTGCGCGTCGAGGTCGAGGAGGAGCTCCCCACGATCACCGGCGACGCCGACCGCCTGCAGCAGGTGATGATCAACCTCGTCTCGAACGCGGCGAAGATGACGACGGAGGGGCACGTGACCATCGCGGCGCGCGCGGTCCGGAACTCGGTCGAGCTGTCCGTCACGGACACGGGGCCGGGGATCGAGCCCGCGTTGCACCAGGCCATCTTCGAGAAGTTCCGTCAGGTCGGGGACGTGATGACGCAGGCCTCGAGGGGCACCGGCCTGGGCCTGCCGATCTGCCGACAGATCGTCCTCGCGCACGGCGGCCGCATCTGGGTCGAGAGCGCGCCGGGGGAGGGCGCCCGCTTCGTCGTTCTGCTCTGGATCGACGGGCCGAGCGACGCGTAGCCACTCCACCGTTCGAGTCGCGTGGAGGCCGTGGCCGCGCGAAGCGCGGCCCGGCGAGCCTTCGAACTCTCGGACACGGGAGGGGATCACTGGGGCCGCGTGGGTCCGTCTTCCCGCCCCATCACCGTTCGAGTCGCACGGAGGTCGTGGCCGCGCGAAGCGCGGCCCGGCCGACCGGCGCGCTCCGCGCGCCGACGGCGCGAAGCGCCGCCCCTCCGTCGTAGGCGCGAAGCGCCGGAGACGGAGGCCGAGGGGGTGAGACGGCGCCGCAGGCGACGGCGAGGGGGACCGGGGTCCCCCTGGGGGACAGAACTCCCACGGGCCCGCACTTGGCGAGCATCCCACCGTCCCACGGCATCGGGGGCGAAGCCCCCGCCTCGCGCGCGCAGCGCGCGAGAGAACGACAGCTCGCGGAGTCCGAGGCCGTCATTCGTCACGACCCGAAAGTTCGAAAAGTTCGAACCGTCCCCCACAGCAGTCTGGCTCCTCGCGACGTCGAGCCCGGGCTCCTCCTCGCGGCGGGGCTCGCGCTCCTCGCGCGCCGCCGGCGGGTGTAGATTCTGCGGCGATGCGCCGCCTCGCCCCGCTGCTCGTGCTCCTCGTCGCGTGCTCCGAGCCGGCCCCGACCGACGCGGGCGCCGACGCCGCGGTGACGCCGCCCCCCGACGCGGGGCCTCCGCCACCGCCGCCGCCGAGCACGCGCGTCACCGAGCCGCTCATCGATCACGTCGACCCGTTCCTCGGGACCGGCGGCTCCGGCTACAACGACCTCGGCAACGCCTACCCCGGCCCGACACGGCCCTACGGGATGGCGCGCCCGGGACCCGACACGCAGGAGGAGGGCGGCGCGCCCGGCTTCACGCACTGCGCGGGCTACGCGGCGAGCGACGACTTCATCAACGGCTTCAGTCACACCCGCATGCACGGCACCGGCACGCCGAGCTACGGGCACCTCGGCGTGATGCCGGTCCCCGCGATGGAGGCGGCCTTCACCGATCAGCAGGGGCACAAGTCGCGCTACTCGGACGCCGTCGCGTCGCCCGGCTACTACGCGGTGACGCTGGAGCGGGGCGGGATCCGCGCCGAGCTCACGTCGACCGCTCGGGTGGCCCTGCACCGCTACACGTTCGCGGCCGGGCCGCAGGCCGTGCTGTTCGACGTGGGCCACCGCATCTCGGGCGACAACGGCGTGCGCGACGGCGCGATCCACGTCGACGCCGCGGCCCGCGAGCTCACCGGCTTCGCGACCACCGACGGCGGCTACTCGAGCCGCTTCGGTGGCCAGCCGATCTACTTCGTGGTGCGCTCGAGCCGCCCATTCGTGAGCCACGGCGTCTGGCAGGACGACGTGATGCGCGACGGGGAGGACGACGCGACCGGCGGGCGCACCGGCGCGTGGCTCGCGTTCGACCCGGCCGAGTCGGACCAGGTCGTCTTCGAGGTCGGCCTGTCCTTCGTCGACCTCGAGGGCGCGCGCGCCAACCTCGCGGCCGAGTCCCACGACTTCGACTTCGACGCGGTGCGCCGCGAGAGCGAGGCCGAGTGGGAGGCGTGGCTCGGGCGCGTGGTGATCGAGGCGCGCCACGACTTCGACTTCTCGCGCTTCTACACCGCGCTCTACCACGTGCTCCTGATGCCCACGCTCGCGACCGACGTCGACGGGCGCTACCGCGGGCTCGACAAGGCCGTCCACGACGCGGTCGGGTTCACCTACTACACGGACTTCTCCCTCTGGGACACGTACCGGACGCTGCACCCGCTGCTCACGCTGCTCTACCCGGAGGTGCAACGCGACTTCCTCGAGTCACTCGCGGCGATGGCCCGCGACGGCGGCGCGATGCCGCGCTGGCCGCTCGGCATCGGCTACACCGGCGGGATGATCGGCGACCCGGTCGCGATCGTGATGGCCGACTCGTGGCGCAAGGGCATCACGGACTTCGACCTCCGCGGGTCCTACGACGCGCTCCGGCGCAGCGCGTTCGGCGTGGCCAGCCCCGCGTTCGGCGGGCGCGGCAACGCGGAGCTCTACGATCGGCTCGGCTACGTCCCCGTCGAGAGCGGCGGCTGGAGCACGAGCGAGACGCTCGAGTTCGCGTACGCCGACGCGGCGATGGCGGTGCTCGCGGACGCGCTCGGCGAGGACGCGGACGCGGCGCGCTTCCGCGAGCGCGCGGGCAACTGGCGCAACACCTGGGACGACGAGCGGGGGTTCTTCGTCGGCCGCCACGAGGACGGGCGCTTCGTCGACGGCTTCGTCGACGACGCGTGGCAGGAGTACTACAGCGAGGGCGACGCCTGGCAGTACCTCTGGCTCGTGCCGCACGATCTGGACGGGCTCGCCGAGCACATGGGCGGCCGCGAGGCGATGCTCGGGCGGCTGCGCCACTTCTTCGAGCAGTCGCGCCGCGAGCGCCGGAACTTCCTCCCGCCCACGTGGTACTGGCACGGCAACGAGCCGGACCTGCACGCGGCGTACGTCTTCACCGCGCTCGGTCAGCCCGAGGAGGCCGGCCGCTGGGCGCGCTGGGTGGCGCGCGACTGGTACGGCGACGGTCCCACGGGGCTCGCCGGCAACGACGACGCGGGGACGCTGAGCGCCTGGCTCGTGTTCTCGACGATGGGCTTCTTGGCGATCGCCGGGGAGGACGACTACCTGCTCGGGAGCCCGCTCGCGACGCGGGTGGAGATCGCGATCGGCGACGGGGTCTTCGTGGTCGAGGCCCCCGACGCCAGCGATCAGGCACCGGCGGTCACGGCGGCGCGCCTCGACGGCGCGCCGCTGACCGACTTCCGGTTGCCCCACGCGTCGATCCAGGCGGGATCGACGCTGTCGCTCGAGATGGTCGAGTAGCGCGAGCGCTACTTGATCATCGGGCTTTTGGCCCGCATCACGCGCGCGCCGATCACCGGGTACTCCGACCACTCGCCGTTCTTGGCCTTGCCGTACTGGAGGAACGGCAGGATCACGGCGGCGGCGAAGAGCACGAGGTTGATCAGCGACAGGGCCGAGAAGGCCATGCCGACGTACGCGTGGATCATCGAGCCGACGAAGCTCAGGACGTTCGAGAGGATCGCCACCACGATGTTCGTGCCCCAGACGGCGAGCTGGAACTGCACGGCCTGGTTGATGTGGAACTGCGCGAAGGCGCTCTTGGGCTGCTCCTTGTAGAGCACGTTGCCGAGGAACGACCCGGCCACGCCGCCGAGGCCGCAGAGCCAGCAGCCGAGGAAGACGCCGCCCGCGCCGAGCAGGTGAGCCATCCCGGCGGCCTTCTTGGCCTCCTCGCTGATCGGCTCGTTGCGCGCCTTGGCCTGCTCGAAGAAGCCTTCGCCGGCCGCCGCGCTCGACGTGAACCCGGGCGCCTGACCCGCCGCGAGCGCGTTGGCCGCGCCGCCGAACTGGTTGGCCGCGTCGTTGGCCGCGGCGCCGAACTGATTCGCGGCCTGATTGGCCGCTGCCCCGAAGTCCTGCGCGGGCGGCTGCCCGAAGCCACCCTGCGCGGGCGGCTGCCCGAAGCCACCGCCACCGCCAGCGGCGGGGGGCGGGTTCGCGAACGGGGGGTGCGAGGTGAGCGGCTGCCAAGCCTGCTGACCTTCCACGCAGATCTGATGGTGGGGCTGGACCTCACCTCGACCGATCATCCCGAGGATCGTGGGCTCGTCGAACGGTCCCTCCGCGTTTCCGGTCCGATTGATGTACCAGCGCATGTTCTTCTCCTGTTGGGGCGGCAGCGTAGAACATTTGCGCGCCCCCGTGGGATTCGGATTTCTCGGTTACCCTCCAGGGCATGCCGACGGTACGCCAGATCGCCCTTTTCGCCCTAGTTCTCGGGGGTTGCCCCGAGACGACGGCGTCGCCCTCCCGCACCGAGCCGGCCGTCTGCGAGCACATGGGCGATCGCTGCCAGCTCCCCGAGGGCCCCATCGGCGTCTGCAGCGAGACGACCGCGCCCTGCGACGAGCCCCCCTGCCTGGCCTGCATGTCCCAGCACTGAGCTACGGGGACGGTTCGAACTTTTCGAACTTTCGGGGGATGAGGCGGCGGGGGGGACGGTTCGAACTCTTCGAACTTTCGGGGGATGAGGCGGGGCGGACTCCGCGAGCTGTCGTTCTCTCGCGCGCTGCGCGCGCGAGGCGGGGGCTTCGCCCCCGGTGCTGTGGGACGGTCGGGACGCTTGCTACGTGTGGGGCCGTGGGAGTTCTGTCCCCAGGGAACCCCGGTCCCCCTCGCCGCGCCTTCGGCGCCGTCTCACCCCTCGGCCTCCGTCTCACGGCGCGTTGCGCCTACGACGGAGGGCGGCGCTTCGCGCCGGCGGCGCGCGGAGCGCGCCGGTCGGTCGGGCCGCGCTTCGCGCGGACCATGGCCTCCGTGCGACTCGGACGGGGTGGCGGAGCGGCTGGGGACGATCCTCTTCACTTTCTTCACGGGACGACTACGGCTCGAGCCGGGCCGCCACCGCTGTGAACCGAGCGCCAACGGAGACCCCGTAGCAGGCGCTATCGCTGCACGTCCGACGGGCTTCGAGATCGGAGACCGAGGCGACGACCGAGCACACCGTTCCGTCGGGGCCGTCCGGCACCGAGGGCTCGTTTCGGCCCCCAACGACGCCGTCGAGGCGGTCCTCGGAGAGGTCGAAGCGCATCCTCGCGCTCATCAAATCGAGCGTCAGCAGGAAGTCCCCCGCGCGCACCGTTAGAGGGATCTCGGTGAAGGAGACGTCGACCCGGCCGTCGAGCAGGCTTCCGTCCTGCTGGTCGACGAGGACGCCGTGGAGGGACTGTCCTGTCGCGATACGGCCATCGGAGCCCACCTCGATGGGAGTCCGCGAGGGTGGAACGCGATACAGCTTGACCAGTACGTGGTCGTCGTGAAGCAGAGAGGCGATCCCGCTCACTTCGACGATCACGAGCCCGTTGCCCTCCGAGAGGCTCTGGATGGCCAGCTCGTCCAGACACCCGGTGGTCTCCTCGTCGGGGCAGTCGGCCGGATCGAGTAGTCCTTCGATGGTCGGGATCAGGACCAGCAGCTGGTTGTCCACGCCCGTGACCCCGGGGTCGTCGACCGACGCGTAGTCCCGATGCCGTTCCCCGCACGGCGCCTCCGGGTCGTCGGAGCCCGGGCCCGAGTCGAGCCCGTCGAGGTCGAAGCCGATCGCGTTTCCGTCCGGCGTCGCGGGCGGGAACGACAGCGAGTCGATCACGAACGCGTACGTGCGGTCCTCGAAGTCGCGCGGGACCTCCACCCACGCGTGGCCTTCGCCATCGCACGGCAGCGCGCCCTCCTCGCAGACGCCCGGTCGGAGCGGCGCGAAGTCCACGCGGTCGGCCGGGGGGCCGGGCGGCTCGCAGCCGAGCGCGAGCAAGCACGTCACGAGAGTGGTCAGCCCGCTACGGGCCGTCATCGTCGCAGCAGCGGAACCCGAGGGTCGGGAGGATCGTGTCGGCGGTCGCGCGGGACAGCTCGGTGGCGCAGGTGAGGCCGAGCGCCGGGGACTCGTGAGAGCCGCCGCGCACCACCACGACGCTGCCGCGCTCGTCGTCGGTCCACTCCTTCACGTTGCCCGACAGGTCGGCGACGCCGTCGGGGCTCAAGCACATCGCGAGCGCGCCGGTCGGCTCGACGCGCGAGTCGATCGCCCCGCCGGGGATCGCGTCGCGGTCGGCGCCGTTGCAGGTCATCGGCGCGTAGCTCGCGCCGTATGGATAAGCGCGGCCGTCGCCGCCCTGGCAGGCCGCGAGCCACTCGGCCGGCGTGCAGAGGCGGTGGCCGGCGGCCGCGCACGCGGCGGTGGCCTCGGCGTAGCCGACCGAGGTCCACGGCATCACCGCGCCGCGCCCGCACGCGCGCGCGCCGCTCGTGCCGCCGAGGGTCCCCGACGCGTCGGGGCGCGAGGCCTCGTGGCGGTAGATCCAGAAGTCGAGCCCGCCGCGGGTGATGTGGACCATGTCGTCCATCACGCGCGCCGGGTCGGTCGGGTCGCTGTTGTCGATGACACCGTCGCAATCGTCGTCGACGCCGTTGCAGACCTCGGCGCTCGGCGCGCTCGGCGCCGGATCGGGCAGGGCGGTCAGGTCGCACACCGTCGCCGTGTCGTCGGTCGGATCGCAGGCGATGACCCCGACGTCGCGGCACGCGCCGCGGTCGCCGTTGTCGCAGCTGTCCCCGAGGGTCGGGAACGCCTCGTCGCGGACGCCGTCGCAGTCGCCGTCGAAGCCGTCGCAGCGCACCTCGTCGAGCACGATGCCGTTCGGGATGACGGGGTCGAACTCGACCTCGGGCGGGTAGTCGCAGAACCACGTCGTCCGCCCCTCGCGCGCGGTGCAGATCACGCCCACGCCCGCGCAGGGCGTGCCGGGGGTGGTCCGGCAGAGGTCCGACGGGGGCGGCGGGAGCTCGGCCGGCTCGTCGATCTCGCCGTCGCAGTCGTCGTCGAAGCCGTTGCAGTCCTCGGCCTGCGTCGGGAAGATCGGGCACGCGTACTCGCAGCCCGGCGTGTCGTCGAGATCGACGAAGCCGTCGAGGCAGCCCGTGACCACGCACGCGCCGTCCATGCAGACCGCGTCGGCGTTGCTGAAGCGGCACTGGGTGTCGCACGAGCCGCAGTTCAGGAGGTCCGAGGTGAAGTCGAAGTCCTCGTCGACCCGGCCGTCGCAGTCGTCGTCCTCGTCGTTGCAGAGCTCGGTGGCGCCGTCGGCGGGGACGCACGCGGTCGCGTCGAGGTCCGCGCGGCCGCCGTCGAAGCCCGCGTCCTCGGCGCCCGCGTCCATCACGACCTCGCCGTCGCGCGGGCAGTTCTCGACGCAGTAGCCGCTGTCCTCGCACCCCGCGAGGAGCACGAGCGCGATCGTGATGACCCGCCTCACGCGCGCCTCCGCCGCCAGAAGAGGAGCGCGACCGCCCCGAGCAGCCAGGCTGGCGAGCCGCCACCCCCGCGCGGTTGGACCGCGCATCCGCCGCCCCCGCTCACGAACTCGGCCGGGCCCGCGTCGGCGGCCATCGGCGTCGTCGAGTCGCACTGCGCCGCGCCGGCCGCGTTCACCCGGCACGCGCGCCCACCCGGGCACCGCACGAGCGCGCACGGGTCGTCCTCGCAGCCGGTGGCCGGCGCGCAGATCTGACCGCGCGGGCACGTCAGCCCGTCGCACGGGTCGTCGCGGCACGTCCCCTCGACGCACACCCGCCCCGCGTCGCAGTCGACGTCGGCGCACGGGTCCGCCTCGCAGGAGCCGTCCGCGGCGCAGCGCTGGCCGGTGGGGCAGTCGCCCGCGCCGCACGCGTCGGTGCAGGTCCCCGAGACGCACGCCTCGGCGGCGCCGCAGGTGACCCCGTCGCAGGGGTCCGCGCGGCAGCCGTCGCTCGTGCACAGCTGGCCCGCCGGGCAGCCGAGCTCGCGGCACGTCAAGCAATCTCCGTTGACGCACGTCTCCGCCGCGCCGCAGGTGACGCCCGCGCAGGGGTCCACGCACGTGTCGTCGACGCAGCGCTCACCGGGCGCGCACGTCGCGCACGCGGTCGGGATGCAGTAGGTCCCGCCGATCCCCTCGGGCATCACGCACTCGAACCCGATCGGGCACGTGAACTCCATCAGCGGATCGCACGGTCGCCGGCACGCCGCCTCGATGCAGAGCGTCTCGCCGGGGCAGGGCGCCATGTCGTCCCCGATCCCGTCGCAGTCGTCGTCGAGCCCGTTGCAGACCTCGTCGCGCGGGCCGACGCCGCCGATGCACGTGAGCATGCCGCCCACGCATCGGATCGCGCCCGGCTCGCAGGTGCCCATCGTCTCGCCGCAGGGCGTCCCGAGCGCGGGGTCGTCCTCGTCGACGAGGCCGTTGCAGTCGTCGTCGATCCCGTTGCAGACCTCCGGGCCCGTCGGCGTGCAGTCCATCGTGCAGGTGAGCGCCTCGTCGATGGCCTCGTCGCAGTCGTCGTCGAGCGCGTTGCAGACCTCGGTGCCCGGCGGCATCCCGGGCATCGTGATCTGACACTCGACGCGCAGCTCGTCGGCGGCGCAGCGCGTGGCGCCGGTGCCGCGGCAGGAGCCGATCCCGCCGTCGTCGCACGCCATGCCCACCGCGAAGCCCTCGTCGACGAGGCCGTCGCAGTCGTCGTCCATCGAGTTGCAGCGCTCGGTGCGGATCGAGCCCTCGATGATCGCGCTCAAGGCCGGCACGAGATCCGCGGGGTTGCGCACGAACGTCGCGCGCGTGCGCGATCCGCCGGAGCCCGCGTTGGCGATCGCGTTCAGCGACGCCTCCTCGGAGGGCAGCACGCTCACCGCGATCACGTAGGTCTCGATGCCGAACATGGTGAAGAGGCGCCGGGCCTGCGCGACGGGATCGCCGTCGCAGCTCTCGGCGCCGTCGGTCACGAGGATCACCGAGTAGGTCCGGCAGCCGGTCGCGGGGTCCGTCGCGCGGATCGGCACCACGTAGTCCTCGACCGCCTCGAGCGAGCCGCCGAGCGGCGTCTGCCCGCTCGCGCGCACCTCGCAGTCGCCGCCGCTCGAGTGCCGGCACACGTCGCCGGGGGTCGTGTCGGCGAAGAACATCGTCTCGCGGCCGTCGAGCCAGCGCACCACGTCGCGGGTCGCGCTGCCGAAGCCGCTGAGGATGTCGGCGCCGCGCCGCGGCGGGCCGCACGTGCCCGCGTAGTTGATGCACTCGTCGCCCGCGGTGCTGACCTCGCGGACCGAGATCGTCGTCGTCGGGCTCGTCGCGACGTCGCAGATCACCGCGCCGGTGTTGTCGGTCGGGTCGTCGTAGGTCCCGATGAGGCTCTGGCACTCGAACCACTTCGCGGTCTGGCACGAGCGGTCGACGCCCTGGTCCTGGTGGTAGCGCGCGAGCGCGAAGTCGATCTCGGGGTAGGCGCTGATGACCTCGCCGAGCGCGGTGCGCGCGAGGTAGAGGCGCGAGTCGTCGGGGAGCCCGTTGCCGTCGAGGTCGAGGCCGGGCCGATCCACGCTGCCGTCGCCGAACGTCGGGTAGCCGTCGAGGTTCAGGAGCATCGACGACGAGGTGTCGAGCACGACCGCCACGCGCGGCCGCGCGCCCGAGGGGGCCGCCGAGCAGGTCGGGTCGGCGGTGACCATCGGCGAGCAGGTGACCGGCGCGCCGCCGCTGCACTGGTCGATGCTGCGCGCGCAGGCGCCGAGGCCGCACGCCGTGGTCGAGAAGCCCTCGTCGACGGTGCCGTCGAAGTCGTTGTCGTAGCCGTCGCAGAGCTCGCCGACGTAGGCGCCGTCGATGAGCAGCTCGCCCGCGCCGCCGCCGGCCTCGCCGCGGCAGATGGGGCACACGCCGCCGTCCGCGCCGCCGACGTCGAAGTCGGCGTGGTAGTCGATCGTCGCGACGCGCGAGAGGACGTTGATGATCCCGCCGCCGCCGCCGCCGCCGCAGTCGTCGCAGGTGCCGCTGTTCTGCGCGCCGGCCGGGCAGTCGGCCGAGTCGGGCTGGCCCGCCGCCGCCGCGAGCGTGTCGCCGCCGAGCCCGCCCGCCGCGCGCACGCGCGCCGTGCTCCCGACCATCACCTGGTCGCCCGCGATGAGGATCGAGCCGCCCGCGCCGCCGCCGCCCGAGTCGTTGCCGATCCCGCAGCCCCGGCGGCCGCTCGCGGTCACGAGCCCGTCGATCTGTACGGTCCCCGTGCCGGCCGCGTTCAGGCCGACGAGCACCACGCGCCCGCCGCCCGCGCCGCCGACCGCCGGCGAGGTGCCGAAGCCGTCGCCGTCGCGGCAGCCCTTGTCGCCGCCCGACGCGCCGAACTCGGTCTCGTAGATGCTGTGGCGGTACTCCACGCCGGCGACCGAAGGGTCGCCGTCCCACACCGCGCAGCTCGCGCCGCGGCAGTCGGAGGTGGTCGTGCACGCGGTGCCGGCGCCGTTCAGCGAGTTGCCGCAGTCCGTCTCGAACTCGCTGGGGAACTGACAGCTCGTCGCGCTGCCGCAGAGGAAGCAGTCGGTGGTGCCGCGGCCGCCGCGGCCGAAGTGGGCGCCGCCGCCGCCGGAGTCGCGCACCGCGCAGCCGCCCTGGCCGCCGGCCGACGCGCTCGGGCCGCGTCCGTCCGCGCAGCGCGGCGTGGAGTAGCCGGCCCCGCGAGCGTCGATGCGCGAGGTGGCGTCGACGAGGATCGACTCCGCGATCAGCTCGAGGTTGCCCGTGTTGATCCGATCGCTCCCGTCGAAGTCGGGCACCTCGATCGCGCCGCCGTTGATCACGCGGACGCTCCGGAAGCGCTGGATGCCCCCGAGGGTCATCGTCGTCCCGTCGACGACGAGGTCCTGCGCGGCGGCAGAGCAGGGGGCGAGCGCGAGGGCGCCGAGCACGGCGAGGGTGGCGGTTCGTTGCATCGCGAGGCACAGCGTATCGGGTCGGCGCGATGGCGGGGAGGGGGCCCTCACTCCTCTTCTTCGCCGGCCTCGATCCGCGATAGCTCCTCGAGGCTCCGGGTCGCGGCGAAGGCGGCGACGATGACGAGCGCGTCGGCGTAGCGCTCGGGCGGCTCGCCGGGCTTCGAACGCGGGAAGTCCGCCCACACCGCGCCGGGCTTGTAGTGGGCGCTCCCGAAGAGCGCCTGGGCCTCCGTGAACTCGGCGCGGGTCGGCGTCTCCACGCCGGCGGTGAGCTTCGCCTCGCCCTCGGTGACGCGCCGGCCGCTCATCGCGAGCCAGATCGGGACGCCGCGGTGACGCCCGCGCAGGATCGTGCCGATGCCGCGCCCCTCGGCGTCGAGGCCGAGGCGCTCTCCCTCGCCCTCGGCCCACGCCTGATGCACGAAGACAGTGTACTTGACGAAGCCCGCGAGGAAGAGGGCGCCGAGCGCGACCATGAGGAGGGTGAACATGAGGCGGTGACGGTCTGGAGCCTACCCCTCGGGCTCTGGCCCGGGGGGCTCGTCGCGCGGAGGGCGTCGAAGCCGCACCCGCAGCTGCCACGCGACCACGAGCGCCACGCAGATCGCGGTGGCCACCCCCACGTGCTCGGCCACGAACGCGACGAACGGCCGCGTGACCTCGGACAGCAGGTCGCCGAACGCCCAGGTGACGCTCACCCAGAAGCACTGCCCGAGGATCATCGCGAGCAGCGTCCGGTCGAGTCGCGCGCCCGCGATCCCGGCGAGCACGCACACCGAGGGCATCGGGAGCACGAGGACGACCGCCGCGCCGAACCGCGTGAGGCTCCGCTGCACCCAGCGCAGCAGGCGGCCCATGCCCCCGAAGTGCCGCTCGATCAGCCGCAGCGCGCCCTCCCCGTAGGCGCGGCCGAAGTAGAAGAGCGCGACGAGGCCGGCGACGCGCCGGGCCACGGTCAGCGGGATCAGCACCGCGGGGGACAGGAGCGGCGTCGTGAGCACCACGTGGCGCGGCTCCGGCGCCAGCGCGAGCAGCAGCGCGGGGTAGTGCGTGAGCAGGTACGGCGAGATCGCGCTCCCCACCACGCTGGTGCCCACGGCCACGACGGTCGCCGCGGCGATCCAGCGCCGACGGCGGGGATCGTGAGGCGAGGCGACCGGCTCCGCGTCCGAGAGCATCCGCCGCCAGCATCGCACGGGTGGCCCCGGCCGCGGCTTCGCGCAAGGCTCCCGCGCATGGAAGCCACCCCCGAGCTCGATCCGCCCGCGCGCCTCCTCATGGGCCCCGGCCCCAGCGACGTCTCGCCGCGCGTGCTGCGCGCGCTCGCCGCGCCGACCGTCGGTCACCTCGACCCCTACTACCTCGGGGTGATGAACGACACGCGGCGGCTCCTGCAACACGTCTTTCGCACCGACAACGAGCTGACCATGCCGATGTCGGCGACGGGGATGGCGGGGATGGAGACCTGCATCGTCAACCTCGTGGAGCCCGGCGACGAGGTGCTCGTGGGCGTCAACGGCGTCTTCGGCACGCGGATGTGCGACGTCGCCGAGCGCGCGGGCGCGACCGTTCATCGCATCGAGACGGAGTGGGGCAAGGTGTTCACCCCCGACGAGGTGAAGGCGGGGCTCGACGCGCACCCGAAGGTGAAGCTCGTCGGGCTCGTGCACGCCGAGACGTCGACCGGAGCGCACCAGCCCCTCGAGGGGATCGGCGCCCTCGCGCGCGAGCGCGACGCGCTGCTGCTCGTCGA
Organism: Sandaracinaceae bacterium; assembly: GCA_020633195.1. Classification (GTDB taxonomy): domain Bacteria; phylum Myxococcota_A; class Polyangia; order Polyangiales; family Sandaracinaceae; genus JACKEC01. The sequence goes on from JACKEC010000040.1 coordinate 17,972, forward strand.
CTGCGTGACGTCGCTCGGCGGCGCGCCGGTCGAGATCGACGCGTGGCAGATCGACGCGGCGTACTCCGGGACGCAGAAGTGCCTGTCGTGCCCGCCCGGGCTGTCGCCGGTGACGTTCGGCGAGCGCGCGCTCGCCCGCATGGACGCGCGGACCCGGAAGGTCCAGAGCTGGTACCTCGACCTCTCGATGATCCGCAGCTACTGGGGCGCCGAGCGCGCGTACCACCACACCGCGCCCGTCAACATGACGTACGCGCTGCGCGAGGCCCTCCGGATGGTCCACGAGGAGGGCCTCGAGGCGCGCTTCGAGCGGCACCGCCGACACCACCGCGCGCTGCGCGCGGGGCTCGAGGCGCTCGGCCTCACCTACATCCCGGATCACAGCCTCCCGATGCTCAACGCGGTGGCGATCCCCGACGGCGTCGACGACAAGGCCGTCCGCGGCGCGCTCCTGCGCGAGCACGGGATCGAGATCGGCGGCGGCCTCGGGCCGTTCGCGGGCCGCGCGTGGCGGATCGGGCTCATGGGCGCGTCCTGCTCGCGGCACCACGTGACCGCGCTGCTCGGGGCGCTCGGGGGCCTGCTCGGCGGCGCCGGCGACGCGCTGAGCGCGGCCGACGCGGCCTACGCCTGACGCCGCCTCGCGACCGCGAAGAACCCGTTCCCGAGCTCGCGGTCGAGGAAGGCGTCTTGCGCACGACAGAGCGCGATCATCGCGGCCTGCCCGACCGGGCTCGTCTGCGCGGGCCACAGCTTCGTCTCGACCGTGCGCTCGACGCCGCTCGCCGCGGTCGCCCCGGCGCGCTCGGTGGTGGCGCCGCGCTGGTAGGTCCGCGCCCGGACGGCCTCCAGCAGGTTGGCGAGCGGGAAGCCGTAGCACTCGAGCGCGACCACCTCGAGGCCGGCCTCCTCGAGGCGCGCGCGCAGCCCGTCGGCCTCGTAGCGCCGGAAGTGCCCGGCCCACTCGTCCGTCGGGTTCCAGCGGCGCTCGTGGGCGGGCACCGAGAGGAGCACGTGGCCGCCGGGCGCGAGCCAGTCGACCCACGCGCGCAGCGCGCCCGCGTCGTCCTCGATGTGCTCGAGCACCTCGAACGCGAGCAGCAGATCGAACCGCCCCGCCCAGTCGTCGCCCGGGGTCGCGTGCGCGTGGACGTCGTCGCGATCGCCGAACGCGGCCGCGAGCAGCTCGAGCGCGCGCGGCGAGCTCTCGAGCGCGTCGCAGCGGTAGCCGCGCTCGCCGAGGTCGTGCAGGAGCGCGCCGGCCCCGCAGCCGATCTCGAGCGCGCGGCGCCCCGCGGGCAAGCGATCCAGCCACGCCAGCACCCGGTGCCGTCGCAGCACGTAGCCAGGCGACGGAACCCAGCCGAGCTCCGGCATCGCGAGCCCGTACAGCGGATGCACCACCATCGCGCGTTCTGTAGCAGGCTCCGAGGGAAGGTCCCGCGAAGCTCGTGCGTCACTCTCCGCTCCCGTTGCTGCTCGTCGCCCTGCTCGCCTCCGGCTGCCAGTACGGCGCCTACTTCTTCCGCGACACCCACCGCCCGATGCAGGCGCTCGAGGTGCGGATGGATCCGTCGACCCGCCGGACGTGCCTGCTCGTGTTCATGCCCGGGATGCTCAACCTCCCCGACGCGTACCTCGAGCACGGCTTCATCGCCGACGCGGTGGCGGCGTCGCGGCGCTGCGACGTCGTCTCCGTCGACGCGCACTTCGGCTACTACCGCGATCGGACGCTGGCCCGACAGGTGGGGCGAGACATCCTCCTCGTCGCCGAGGAGCGCGGCTACACCGACATCTGGATCGTGGGCTCGTCGCTCGGCGGCATGGGCGCGCTGATGGTCGCGCGGGAGAACCCCGAGCACATCGACGGAGTCGTCCTCTTCGGGCCCTTCTTCGGCGACGACGCGCTCGTCCGGACGATCGCGGACGCGGGCGGCCTCGAGGCCTGGGACGGAGGGGAGGGCGACCCGAGCGTCTTCGAGCCCGATCCGGCCGCGCTCTGGTCGTGGCTCCGCGGCTACGCCACCCACCCCGAGCGCATGCCCGCGCTCTACGTCGGCGTCGGCGCCGACGACGGAATGCGGACGGGGGTCGAGCTCCTCACCGCGCTGCTCCCCGAGACGCACCACGGCCTCGCGCCGGGCGGGCACGCGTGGGACACGTGGCGCGTGCTGTGGCGCCGCCTGCTCGTGAGCCCGCCGTGGGATCCGCGGGGCGAGGAGCCACGGATCGACCGATGACCCGGCTGGGGCTAGGGTCCCCGCCGATGCTCGGGTCGGTCTGCTACTTCGGGACGTACGAGTCCGACTACGACAGGAACCGGATCTTGCAAGAGGCCTTGCGCCTCCAGGGGATCCGCGTGCTCACCTGTCACGAGCCGGTGCTCGAGGCGCGGCGGCACAAGACGGGCACCCTCGGGAGCCCCGCCGGGGTCCTCGGCCTCGGCCTGCAGATGGCCCGCGCCTGGGCGCGGCTCGCCACGCGCTACCTCGCGATGGAGGACCACGACGCGGTGGTCGTCGGCTACCTCGGCCACCTCGACGTGCTCCTCGCCGCCCCGCTCGCGAGGCTGCGGGGCAAGCCGGTGATCTTCGACGCGTTCATCTCGCTCTACGACACGCTCGTCCACGACCGCGCGGTCTTCGCCGAGGGCTCCCTCGGGGCGCGCGCGGCCAAGGGCCTCGACCGCCTCGCGTGCTCGCTGAGCGACGTGGTGCTGCTCGACACCGAGGCGCACGCGGCGTTCTTCGTCGAGGAGCTCGGCGCGCCCGAGGGGCGCTGCCTGCGGGTGCTCGTGGGCGCCGATCCGACGCGCTTCCACCCCGTGGAGCCCGCGCCACGCGAGCGCTTCACGGTCCTGCAGTACAGCAAGCTCGCGCCGCTGCACGGCATCCGCTCGATCCTCGAGGCCGCCAAGCGCCTCGAGGGCGAGCCCGACATCCGCTTCCTGATCGTCGGTGAGGGCCAGCTCAACGATCAGGTCGACGCGTGGATGCGCGAGCTCGCGCCGTCGAACGTGGAGCGCCGCGCCTGGATGGAGGGCGAGGCGCTGCGGACCGAGATCGCGAGCGCGGGCGCCTGCCTCGGGATCTTCGGGGACACCGCCAAGGCGGCGCGCGTGATCCCGAACAAGCTCTACCAGTGCATGGCGATCGGGGCGCCGATCGTCACCCAGGACTCGCCCGGCGCCCGCGAGCTGCTCGTGGACGGGCGCGACGCGCTCTTGTGCCCGGCGGCGGACGGGGCGGCGCTCGCCGACGCGATCCTCCGGCTGCGCGACGACCCGGCCCTGCGCGCCTCGCTCGCGCGCAACGCCCGCGCGCGCTTCCAGGAGCGCTGCACGCCGCGGCACATCGGGGAGGAGCTCGTGCGGGACCTCGACCAGGCCCTCTTCAGAGGAGCGCCCCGGTATCGACGACCTGGTGGAACAGCCAGTGGACGCCCGAGTGCGACCACGGATGCACCGCCGCGTTCACGAACGTCGTGAACGAGACGAAGCCCGCGACCGCGATCGCGATCCGCCCCCGCGACCCCGCGCTCTCCAGGAACGGCAGGCACAAGAGGATCAGCAGCGGCATCACCGGGATGAGCCATCGGAAGCCGACGCACGCGCCGCCGTAGTTGTGGGTCCGCAGGATCATCGCGACGCCCACGACGACGAGCGCGACGAGCGCGACGAGCGCCTCGCGCCACAGCGGCCGGCGGTCGCGGACCTGCAAGACGGCTTGCCACAGCCCGAACCCGAGGATCGGGGTCAAGAGGAAGAGCCCGTGGTGGCCGAAGAGGAGGTGGAAGGCGTAGAGCCACTTCGGCTCGTCGAGCGCGTCGAGCCCGCGCGGGCTCGTCCAGTAGCCGCCTTCGAACTGGTAGAGGTCGCCGCGCGCGTAGATCGGCAGCACCGAGCCCGTCGCGAGGTAGGTCAGCCCGACGTGGGCGGCGATCGGGAGCGCCGCCGCGGCGAGCACCCACGTCAGCGTCGCCTTCGGCCAGCGCCACAGGAGGATCGCGCCGAAGCCCGCGACCGCCGGCGCCGTCAGGAAGTCGAGCGTCGGCGCGACGCCGAGGCACAGCCCCGCCGCGATCAGGTCCCGGGGCGCGGGTCGCTCCGCGCGGGCCAGCTTGGTCGTGAAGTAGAGGCAGCCGACCACCGCCGCCGCGGCCGGCGAGTGGTTGTTGAGCGTGGTCGCGTAGCCGGCCCCGAGGAAGCCGAAGCACAAGAGGACGAACGTCCACCCGCGGGCGCGAGGATCGCGGGAGACCAGCTCGAGCCAGAGGAAGCCCGCGAGCAGCAGGAGCGCCTGGGGCACGGTCTCCACCACCAGGACGATCGCCCGGTGCACCACGCCGAGGTCCTCGACGATGTCGAGCCCGAGGGCGTGCAGCGCGGCGTAGACGCCGGCCGCGACCACGGGCAAGAGGGGCGGCTTGCTGCTCAGCGCGCGGCCGTCGAGGCGGACGTAGTCGACCGTCTCGTCGAGGAACGGGCTCTCCGAGATGTCGAAGGTGCCGCGGTGCACGAGCGACTCGACCGTCGCGAGGCGGCTCGCCGTGTTCCCGCCGCGGTGGGCGGGGTTGCCGAGCAGCGTGAGCAGCGCGACGCAGCCGAGGGCCGCCCCCCACGCGCGGCGTCGCCAGACGGCCTCTCCCGATCCGTCTGCGGTCGCGGACACGGCCGCATTCTCCCCGAGCGCCCCGCTCGAGCAAGCTGGCGCGGCCGATCCCCCAGCCGTAGCCTTCGGCCCGTGATCTTTCAGCGCCTCACGGCGGTCCTCACCCTCTCGCTGGTCGCCGTCGCGGGCTGCGCCAGCGGCACCCCCACCGGCGACGGCGGGGCCCCGCCCCCGGGCTGCGGCAACGGGGTCGTCGAGCGCGGCGAGGAGTGCGACGACGGCAACGACGCGGACGACGACGCGTGCCTGTCGATCTGCGTCGCGGCGCGCTGCGGAGACGGGATCCTCCGGCCGGGCGACGAGGAGTGCGACGACGGGAACACCCTCGACGGCGACACGTGCAACGCCGGCTGCGTCCTGCCCGGCTGCGGCGACGGGATCCTCCATCCGGGCGAGGAGTGCGACGACGGCAACAAGATCGACACCGACCCGTGCCTCAGCACCTGCGTGGCGGCGTCGTGCGGCGACGGCTTCGTCGGGCCGGGGGAGACCTGCGACGACGGCAACACCGAGGACGGCGACGAGTGCTCGAGCACCTGCGCGGTCCCGTCGTGCGGCGACGGGTTCGTCGACGACGGCGAGCAGTGCGACGACATGAACGCGGTCGACGAGGACGGGTGCCTCTCGACGTGCGCGCTCCCGACCTGCGGCGACGGCGTGGTCTGGGCCGGGATGGAGGAGTGCGACGACGGCAACGACGTGTCGAGCGACGGCTGCGTGGCCTGCGCGCTCGCGCGATGCGGTGACGGCGTCGTCCAGACCGGCCTCGAGGAGTGCGACGACGGCAACCGCGTCGACACCGACTCGTGCCTGAGCTCGTGCGCGACGGCGCGCTGCGGCGACGGCGTGGTCGGCCCCGGCGAGGCGTGCGACGACGCGAACACGGACGACTCCGACGGCTGCACGACGCTGTGCCGCCTCGCGAGCTGCGGCGACGGCGTCGTGCAGATGGGCGAGGAGTGCGACGACGGCAACACCAGCAACACCGACGCGTGCCTGTCGACCTGCACCCTCGCGCGCTGCGGTGACGGCGCCGTCCAGGCCGGCGTCGAGGGCTGCGACGATGGCGACGTCGACGACGCGGACGAGTGCACGAACGCGTGCACCATCGCGCGCTGCGGCGACGGGGTGCTGCGCGCCGGCGTCGAGCAGTGCGACGACGGCAACGCCGTCGACACCGACGCGTGCCTCAACTCGTGCCGCGACGCCCGGTGCGGCGACACGGTGGTGCGCGCCGGGGTCGAGGAGTGCGACGACGGCAACACCTCGAACACCGACGCGTGCGTCGCGTGCGTCGACGCGATCTGCGGGGACGGCTACGTCCGCGTCGGCGTCGAGGAGTGCGACGACATGAACGCGGTCAACAGCGACGGCTGCGTCCGATGCCGCGCCGCGACGTGCGGCGACGGCGCGGTGTGGGTGGGCGTCGAGGACTGCGACGACATGAACGCGGTCGACACCGACGCGTGCGTCGACTGCAACACCGCGCGCTGCGGCGACGGGTTCGTGCAGGCGGGCGTCGAGGAGTGCGACGACATGAACGCGGTCCCGACGGACGCGTGCGCGATGTGCCGCAACGCGTTCTGCGGGGACGGCTTCGTGCAGGCGGGCGTCGAAGAGTGCGACCTCGGGGCGATGAACTCCGACACCCGGCCCGATGGCTGCCGCACCGACTGCGTCGAGGCGGCCTGCGGAGACGGCGTCGTCGACAGCGGCGAGACCTGCGACGACGGCAACATGGTCGACGACGACGGGTGCTCGAACGCCTGCGCGTCGGCCTCGTGCGGCGACGGGATCCTGCAGTCGGGCGAGGCCTGCGACGACGGAGCGATGAACTCGGACACCGCGCCCGACGCGTGCCGGACGACGTGCACGGCCGCTCGCTGCGGCGACTCGGTGATCGACTCGGGCGAGGCCTGCGACGACGGCAACGCCGTCTCGACGGACACCTGCGTGGCCTGCGTCGCGGCGCGCTGCGGGGACGGCTTCGTCCGCGCCGGGGTCGAGGAGTGCGACGACGGCAACACGACCAGCGGCGACGGCTGCAGCTCGACCTGCGCCCGCGAGGGCTGCGTCGCGGCCGCGACGATCCCGTGCAACGGCACCGTCACCGGCTCGCTCACGGGCTCGCTCGCGACCGACGACTTCGACGACTGGACCTGCTTCAGCCTCTCGAGCTACCAGGGCCCGGAGGTCGTCTACTCGTTCGTCCCGCAGGGCACGGGCCTCGTCGAGGTGACGCTGACGGGCCTCACCGCCGACGCCGACCTGCTCGTCATGCGCGCGGTCGGCGGGCGCTGCGCGGCGACCGACATGGGCGCCTGTCTCCCCAGCGCGCAGTCGACGCGCGGCGGCACCACCGACGAGCGCGTCGAGTTCGCCGCGACGGCCGGCACCACCTACTTCATCGTCGTCGACGGCTACAACGGCGCCACCACCGACTTCACTCTGCGGGTCGGCGCCGCGCCGGGGCACGTGCAGCTCGGCGAGGTCAGCGGCGGCGCGCCGGACTACATCGAGGTCGTCAACCGCAGCGGCTGCGACCAGCCGCTGACCGGCTACGGCATCCACTACGTGCCCGACTGCGGGACCCCCGTCGTCGACTACACCTTCGCCGCCTCGAACGTCGTACGCGCCGGCGGCGTCTACCGCCTCATCGAGAGCGGCTACCCGCTGCTCTCCAACGAGGTCAGCACCGGCGACAACATCTGCGACAACCCGAACAGCGACAGCTGGGCGGTGCTCTGTCACGGCGGCGCCTGCGACCACGCGACCACGTGCAGCCACGTCATCGACTACGTCGTCCGCCAGGACGTCGGCGTCACGGGGCTGCCGACCTGCGTCACCTTCAACCCGGCGCCGATCGTGACGACGGGCCGCACCTCGACGCAGTCCGACACCCGGACCGGCTTCACCGGCGCCCGGACGACCTGGCAGCAAGCCGACTGGTCGGTCGCCACGGCCACCCGCGACTGACCTCTCTTCTGGAGGGGGCTGGGCGCCTCCGCTGTCGAGGCCACCGGGTCTTGACGCTCGCTCGACGGCGCGCACTAAGTAGACGTGAGGACGCTCGTCACCAGCTCACGTCTCCCTGCCGCGCTGGAAGAGATCCGGAAGCTCGGGCGGACGGGGCACGTGGTCTACGCCTCCGACACGTTCGGGAGCTCACCGGGCAACCACAGCAAGCACGCGAGAGAGCGCTTCGTCACGGCGTCGCCGACGTTCGCGGCCGAGGCGTTCATCGACGACGTGGAGCGGATCGTCGAGGCGCACCGGACCGACCTGGTGATGCCGGCGTTCGAGGAGGTGTTCGTCCTCGCCAAGCACCGCGCGCGGATCGAGCGGTACGCGCCGCTCTTCGCGCCGAGCTTCGACCTGCTCCACACGCTCCACGACAAGCAGCGGTTCACGACGTTCGCGCGCAAGCTCGGGCTGCGCGTGCCCGAGACCCTCGTCGCCCGCTCGGACGCGGAGCTGCGCGAGGCGATCACCCACTTCCCGCGCTACTTCGCGCGCGCGGCGTACTCGCGGGGCGGCGTGACGCTGCTCACCAACGCCGGCTCCCTCGCGGGCGCGGTCGAGCTCTCGGAGTGTCACCCGACATCCACCAACCCGTTCCTCGTGCAGCCGTTCCTCGAGGGCACCGACCTGTGCACCTTCAGCATCGCGCACCACGGCCGCGTCACCGCCCACGTGACCTACGTCCACCCGCTCACCATCGAGAGCGCGGGCGGCATCACCTTCGAATCGATCGTCGAGCCGCGCACGCTGGAGATCACGCGCCGCGTCGTCGAGGAGACCGGCTACCACGGCCAGATCTCGTTCGACTTCCTGCGCGACGACGACGGCCTCCACGTCGTCGAGTGCAACCCTCGCCCCACCGCCGGGCTGATGGTCATGCCCGACGCGATCTTCGACGCCGGCCTCCGGGACGACACGAACGGGCAGACCCTCGTCGCCCCCGCGGGCACGCGCCGCAAGCTCTCGCTCGCGATCCTGCGGAACATGGTCGTGCAGTGGAAAGAGATCCCCGAGGATCTCGAGGCGCTCGTCCGGGCCGGCAAGGACGTCTACGCCGACCCGAAGGACATCGTCCCGCTGCTCTACCAGCTCATCGCCTACAGCCACGTCATCGGCTACCGGCGCAAGACGGGCGAGGTGAAGCGCACCGACCTGATGCAGGGCTACTTCTACGACATCTGCTGGGACGGCGGGGCGCTCTGACCGCCGCTCGGAGCGAGCCCCTCGTGACCACCTCGTCCGCCGAATCCGAAGCCCCGGTCCCGCGCGCGGGGATGGGGTTCGCGACGGCCGCGCTGCTCACCGTGTCGCTCCTCGCGCAGGTCGCCGCGCTCCTGCTGCAGCGGCTCGCGGGCCTGCGCACGGGCACGGAGTCGGTCGTGTCGACCTGGCTCGATCCCTTCTCCCTCGGCGGCATCGCGTGCCTCGCGCTCAACGGCGCGGTGTGGCCGCTCGTGCTCCGTCGGGTGCCGCTCGGCCGCGCCTACCCGTTCATGGCGTTCATCGCCCCGCTCGAGCTCTTCGCCGCCGCGTCGATCATGGGCGAGAGCGTCCGACCGCTGCACCTCGTGGGCGTCGCGTTCCTCGTCGTCGGCGTCTGGATCCTCACCGCGAGGAAGCGATGACCTGGAGCATCCACCTCGGCGCCGTCCTCCTCGCCGTGCTGCTGACGGGGATCGGGCAGGTGTTCGTGAAGAAGGCCAGCGTGGCCGCGACGACGCGGCTCCGCATCTTCGCCAACTGGCGCCTCATCCTCGGCTACACGGTGCTGTTCGGGCAGACGCTGACGCTCGGGTACGCGCTGCGCGGCATGCCGCTCGGGGAGGTCGCCGCGTGGCAGACGCTCACGTTCCCCGTCACCACGGTGATGGGCGCGATCTGGCTCGGCGAGGGCTTCGGCCGTCGCGAGGCGGTCGGCCTCGGGCTGCTCGTGGTGGGGCTCGTCGTCTTCGCGATGGCGTGAGCTTCAGAAGGCGCCGCGCAGCTCGAGCCCCGCGCCAGTCGGGCCGATGGACGGCGCGACGGAGACCACGGGGCGCGACGGCGGGGGCGCGTCGAGCTCGGCTGCCTGGTAGCGGCGGAGCGCGTCGGGCAGGTCGGTCGGCTGGGTGAGGATTTGCAGCTCGCCGACCGCGATCCCGGTCCCCGCGGAGATCGCGCCGCCGACCCACTCGCCGTGCACGATCCCGAGGTAGAGCCCGATCGCGAGGTTGAACGCCACGCTCCCGAGGTGGGTCAGCCAGCTCACCCCGAAGTCCTCGCCCTCGGCGGATCGGACGAACAGCGCCTCCGCCCGCGCGAGCGCGGCGCAGTCTCCCCGGTGCCGCGCCTCGGCCTCGACCTCCGAGCGATCGGCGATGACGGACAAGGGCAGCGCGAAGAACGACGCGACGCCGATCATCGAGCTGACCGCGCCGACCCAGAGGTTGATCTTCTCGGCCTCGTCGGGCGTCAGCACGCGCCACAAGAGCTGACCCGCCGTGATCGCGAGGTAGCTGAGCGCGAACGTGGCGGTCCACGTCACCGCGGCCTCTTCGCCGTGCTGCATGGACGACAGGACGAAGTCCATCCGCGCGTCCGCGGACAGCTCGCCGAGCGCGGGGTCGGCGCCCTCGGGCACCGGGCAACGGACGACCTCCTGCGCCACCGCGAGCGCGGGCGTCGCCGTCATCGACCACGCGACGAGGATCGCGAGCGCGCGAGATCGTAGGCAGCGCATGCTCGGGAGGTAGTCGCGAACCCGCGACGCGCTCCCCTGGTTCGTCCACCGCTCAGGCGCCGATCTTCTCGTAGCCTCCGGGCGCCCACCGATTGTTGGCGGCGGTCAGCGCGCGCCACAGCCCGCGCCGCGGGATCGAGAGGTGGTCGGCGCGGATCGCCTGGACCTCGTCGCGCGGCTCGGCGCCCCGGAGGCTCTTGAACTTCCCGGCGCCCGCGCTCATGTCGAGCGGTCGCTTCGCGTCGCGCGCGACCTCGAGGAGCCGCGCTTGGCCGAGCCGGTACACGCCCAGCTCCTTGGCCTCCTCGAGGTCGTGCCCGACGATGCTGCTGACCAGCTCGGCCTCGTCCGAGAACAGGCTCGAGAACCCGAGGACGCGCGGGCCGTCGAGCACGAGCTGCACCTGGAGCAGACCGGCCCGGATCACGAGGTCGAAGAAGGCTGGCGTGTAGCGCGGGTTGAGCGCGCTGTAGTGCTCGACGTAGACCTTCGCGTACAGCTCCGACAGGCGCGCGGTCAGGGCCGCGTCGGGATCGCGCGCGACCTCGACCCGCAGCTTCGTCTTGCGCAGGAGCTTGAAGTCGCGGCGCGTGTTCGCGTGCCCGAGCGCGGAGCCGTCGCGCGGATCCCACACGTACACCGTGCGCGCGAAGAGCGAGCGATAGCCGACGCCCTCGAGCTCCGGGCGCGCCGCCTCGCCCACGTGGCTCACGAGGATCGCGTAGCCGGGGTAGCGCGCCTCGATCGCGGTCGTCAGCTCGCGCAGCTCCGGGGCCGTGAGCGGGCACACCGGCTGGCTCGTCAGCAGCCACTGGTTCACGTGGATCACGCGGTCGAGCCGCATCCCGTCGCACAGCCGGCCCCACGCGCCGACAGCCGCTGAGAGCGGGCCTCGAGAGAGCGATCGCGGGCATCGCTCGATCAGCTCCTTCGGGATCCCCGCGAAGTACTGGGTCGGCGACGTGAGCGAGGTGTCGCCCGGCGATCGCCGCGTCGCGCCGACCACCAGCGGCACGACCCGGTCGCCCACCCGCGCGAGCACCATCGACCCCGGGGCGTTGGTGACGTAGGTCGAGAGGTCCGCGCCCACGAGCGCCTCGAGGTAGGCGCGCCGCGCGGGATCGAGCCCCGCTGGCCAGAGGTCGTCGTCGGGCCGCTCGACGCAGAGCGTGACGGTCATGCCGCCCCCCTCGCTCGGCCCGCCGTCGACGAAGCCGTCGCCGACATGACAAGTCGTCGTCGGGTGTCCACCTTGAGAGCACGCCGGTCACGGCGGGCGCGACAGGGGCACGGAGCCTGGCGAGCCGCCCGACCGCGCGCGTGGAGATTCTTCGTCGTGCCGCTGGATCGAACGCTCATGTACGGATCAGGTAAGCCCCGCGAGAGGCGCGGCTCGAAGGGAGGCGCGCCGTGAAGCAGGTGACCCTCGTGCTCGGCGCGGGAGGCCCGGTGGGCCACGCGTTCCACGCCGGGATGCTCCGCGCGCTCGCCGACGGGCTCGAGTGGGATCCGCGCGCCGCGCACCGGGTGGTGGGCACCTCCGCCGGCGCGCAGGTGGCCGCGCTGCTGCGCGCCGGGATGAGCGCCGACGACCTGAGCGCGCGCGTGATGGGACACGCGATGACGGAGGCCGGCGCGGCGGTCGCGCGCCACTGGACCCGGCCGGAGCAAGACCACGAGGAGCTCGGCCCGGCGCCCGCGTACGAGCCCGCGTCGCGCGAGTACCTGCGCCGCGTCCTGCGTCGGCCCTGGACGATCCGCCCCGGGCCGTTCTTCAGCGCGCTGCTGCCGCGCGGCCGCGTGTGCCTCGAGCCGCAGCGGCAGGGCCTGCGGAACCTCTTCGGAGACGAGTGGCCCGAGGAGCAGCTCTGGATCACCGCCGTGTGCCTGCACTCCGGGGAGCGCGTCGCGTTCGGACGCGAGGGCGCGCCGGAGGTCGACGTCGGGACCGCCGTCGCGAGCTCGGGCTCGGTGCCGTCGATCTCGATCCCGGTCGCCGCCGCGGGGCGGCACTTCGTCGACGGAGGCATGGCCTCGGCCACGCACCTCGACCTCCTCCACGACGTCGAGGAGGACGGCATCGTGGTGGTGAGCTCGCCGCTCTCGATGATCCCGCCGATGCGGATCCTGCTCGCGCTCGAGGTCCGACGCCTCCAGGCCGCGGGCAAGCACGTCATCACCCTCGAGCCGACGGGGACGGCGTCCGCCGCGATGGGCTGGAACCCGATGGACACCCAGCGCGCGGCGCGCGTGGCGGAGGCGACGTATGACGAGGTCCGCGCCGCCCTCGAGTCGCCGCGCCTGCAACGCGCGTTGACGGGACCTCAGCGCCGATAGGACAGCCGGAAGCGCATCGCCTCGGGCATGCGGTCGCTGTCGGTCGTGACGTCGAGCGTCAGCGCGCCGCTCGAGGTGGGCCGGTAGACGTACCAGCGCGTCCCGCCGTCGGTCTGGAACACCTGCTCGAGCGAGCCGTCCTCGTGCAGGCGCTGGGTCACCCGGATCCGCGATCCGTCGGCGCGCACCCGCGACTCGGTTCGGCCGAGGGTGGTCACGTACTCGCTGCGCCCGTCGCGCCCGCTGAACCGGACCCGGAGCCGACCCTCGGGCTCGAAGAGGAGCTCGATCCGATCGTCGATCGACGTGCCCTCGCGCAGGCGCGGCCGCGCGATGGCGCGCACGAAGTAGCTCATCGCGTCGACGGCCCGGTCCACCGCGGCGTCGACCGTCGCCTCCGCCTCGGCCCGCGACCCCGCGAGGCGCCACGTCCCCCCGAGGGTCTCCGCCGGGTCGGCGGTCTGCGAGCTCGCGTCCCCGGGCAGCACCGCGAGCGCGGGCGCGAGCACGGCGGCGATCCAGAGGCGTCGCCCCATCGGGGGGGCCCGGTTCGGGAGCTCTCGGCTCATCACCGGGTGAGGTAGACGCGGCTCGAAGCGCGTCACCCCCAACCCCTCAGCGACGTCGACGCGGGGACGCGGTGCGCGGGTCGTCGGGCCAGTCGTGCTTCGGGTAGCGGCCGCGCAGCGCCTTCTTCACCTCGGCGTAGCTGCCCGCCCAGAAGCCCGACAGATCGGCGGTGATCTGGGCGGCGCGGCCGTTCGGGGCCAAGAGGTGCAAGAGCAAGCGGTGTTGCCCGTTCGCGATCGTCGGCCCCTCGGCCGCGCCGAAGAAGTCCTGGAGCCGCGACTCGATCCACGGCGGTCGCTCGACCTCGTAGCGCACGGGGACCTGACTCCGCCCCGGGATCGACACGTGCTCGGGGGCGAGCGCGTCGAGCCGGCCGCGGACGGGCTCGATCTCGGACTGGATCCACGCCATCAGCCCCGCGTCCTTCAGCTCCGCGAAGGAGCGGCGCCCCTCGCAGAGCCGCACGAGCAGCGCCTCGAGCCAGGCGTCGTCGAGGTCGGGCAGGCTCGGGTCGTAGGTGCGCGCGAAGCGCAGGCGGCGCCGCAGCGTCTCGAGCGCGTCGCCGTCGAGGAAGCGCTCGATCCCGACCCCGAGCGCGGCCTTCGCGAGGACCCGCGCGGCCTCGGCGTCGTCGGGCTCGGCAACGCCGCGCTCGATGGGCAGGCCGTCCCACCGCAGGACCCGCTCCGCCCGGACGCGCTGCGTCGCCGCGTCGAACCGCACCTCGAGCGCGTCCTCGATGGCGTCGAGATCGTGATCCATCAGGTCGTCGAGGGTCACCGCGCTCGCGCGCCGGACGAGCACCCCGCGCGAGGTCCGGACCGCGTCGACGGCCACCATCAGCTCGGCCTCGCGCACCACGCTCGCCGGGTCGAGCTCCGCGCTGCCGCCCCCCGCGACGAGCAGCTCGCGCGAGCGCGGAGCGCGCCGCCGCGCCAGCCGATCGGGGAACCCCGCGAGCGTCGCTCGCCGCAGCGCCTCCTCCTCGTCGAAGCTCGGCTCGACGGGGAGCGTCACGCGGTCGAGCGCGCCGCGGATCTGCTTGGCCGCGCTCCACACCGTCGTCACGGTGCGTCGGTCGAGCGACCGGTCGCGGAGCGACTCGCGCGGGCCGAGCGCCTCGAGCTGGTCGAGCCGCGCGATCAGGTCGGAGCTCCCGACCTCGCCGTCGTCCGCGCTCGCCTCGTCGAAGCGCGCGCGGGTCGACCGTCGCACGTCGCGCTCGCCGAGCAGCGCGGTGAGCAGGGCCCCCGAGTCGGTGTGCCCGCGCCGGTGCGCCTCGAGCGCGACGCGGGCGAGCCGCGGGTGCAGGGGCAGCGCGACCATCGCCTCGCCGAGGGCCGTCGGTCGTCCCGCGTCGAGCGCGCCGAGCCGCGCGAGGAGCGCCTCGGCGGCGACGATCGCGGCCTCGGCGGGGCGCTCGAGCCACTCGAAGGCGCGCGGGTCGATCCCGTGCGCGCGCAGCGAGAGCACGGTGCTCGACAGGTCCGCGCGCAAGACCTCGGGCCGGTCGCGCTCGGGGCGCGCGTCGTGGTCGCGCTTCGTGTACAGCCGCTCGCAGGTCCCCGGCCGGGTCCGCCCCGCGCGGCCGGCGCGCTGCGTCGCCGACGCCCGGCTGATCGGCGCGGTCTCGAGGCTCGAGAGCCCCGTCCACGGCGACACGGTGGCGACGCGGGCGAGCCCCGAGTCGACCACCGCGACGACTCCGTCGATGGTGAGCGAGGTCTCCGCGACGTTGGTCGACAGGATGACCTTGCGCCGCGGCCCGGGTCGCACCGCGCGGTCCTGCTCCGGCGCGGGCAGGTCGCCGTGGAGCGGCAGCACGTCCACCCCGAACGCGCTCGCGGGGCCCTCGAGCTGCTCGCGCGCGCGCCGGATCTCGGCTGCGCCGGGGAGGAACACGAGCACGTCGCCGTCGGGCGAGGCCTCGAGCACCCGCACCACCGCCGCGCGGACCTGCCGCTCGAGCGGCCGCTCGTCCGGGGCCTCCGCGTGGCGCACCTCGACCGCGAACGCGCGGCCCTCGGCCGAGACCACGGGCGCGTCGAGGAAGTCGGCCACGAACGACGCGTCGAGCGTCGCGCTCATCGCGACGATCGCGAGGTCGCGCCGGCGCCGGGCCAGCCGCGCGCGGGCCAGCGCGAGGTCGGTGTCGAGGTGACGCTCGTGCAGCTCGTCGAACACGATCGCGCCGACGCCCGCGAGGTCGGGGTCCGCGTCGATGCGCCGCAGCGCGATGCCCTCGGTGACGAAGTGGACCCGGGTCCGCGCCGAGCGCCGCGTCTCGAAGCGCACGGAGTAACCGACCCGCTCGCCGACCGCCTCGCCGAGCTCCTCGGCCACGCGCGCCGCCGCCATCCTCGCCGCGATCCGGCGCGGCTCGACGACCAGGATCTCGCCCTCGAGGCCCGCGTCGAGGAGCGCGCGCGGCACGCGCGTGGTCTTGCCCGCTCCCGGCTCGGCGACCAGCACCACGCCCGTCTCCCGCGCGGCCGCGACGATGCGCGGCAGGTACGGGTCGATGGGGAGCGCGATCATCGCCCCGAACGTAGCGGAAAAGCCGGGCCGGTCAGCGGCGACGATAGGAGAGCGTGTAGCGGATGTCCTCGGGGAGCTGATCGGCGCCGATCTGCACCTGCAGGTACAGCCACCGACCGTCGGGGCCGAGGCTCAGCCAGTTCGTGCGGCGGCCGCGCGACGACTCCTGCACGAGCACGATGCGCCCTCGGTCGACCGCGCCGCGGAGCCGCGTGTCGCTCCCGTCGGGCCCGCGCACGTGCCGCTCCTGGTTGTCGAGGGTGACCTCGAGCGGCCCCCAGTCGCCGAGCGACATGCGCACGCGATCGCGCGCCACCACCGCCACCTGGATCCGCGGCTCGGGCCGGATCGCGCGTCGCAGCTCCCCGCGCGCGATCTCGCGGATGAACAGGTTCAGCCGATCCGCCACCTCGTCGATCGCCTCGTCGAGCCGGGTCCGCTCCGCGCGACCCCCCGCGAACGTGTAGCGACCTTCGAAGGTCGAGAGCAGGTCGAGCTCGGCCCGGGCGCCGGGCGCCGCCATCGCGAGCACGATGGTCGTCGCTACCGCCGCGGCCCAGCCGACTCGCCTCATGCGACGGCCTGTAGGGCTGCGCACCCCCGCCGACCAGGGACGACCCCGTGAAGAAGTGTGAAGCGCTCGAGAGCTGGGCTCGCTGCGCGAGCCCGTCGAGGGGCAAGCCCCTCGAGCTCCCCGCTGAGGAGCTTGGCGATGAAGGCCGCGTTGGTGCGCGACCGATTCATCGCCAACCTCTCACCCCTTGGTGAGCTTGCGGTACTTGATCCGGTGCGGGCGCTCCGCCTCGGCGCCGAGGCGCTTCTTGCGGTCGGCCTCGTACTCGTCGTAGGCGCCGTCGAAGAAGACCACGCGGCTGTCGCCCTCGAACGCGATGATGTGGGTCGCGATGCGATCGAGGAACCAGCGATCGTGGCTCGTGATCAGCGCGCAGCCCGGCCACTCGAGGAGGGCCGACTCGAGCGAGCGCAGGGTCTCGACGTCGAGGTCGTTGGTGGGCTCGTCGAGCAGCAGCACGTTGCCGCCCTGCGTGAGCGTCTTGGCCAGGTGGAGGCGGTTGCGCTCCCCGCCCGAGAGCACCCCGACCTTCTTCTGCTGGTCGCTGCCCTTGAAGTTGAAGAGGCCGCAGTAGCGCCGCGCGGGCACCTCGAGCTTGCCGACCACGATGTTGTCGCTGCCGCCGCTGAGCTCGTCGAACACCGTCTTCTCGGGATCGAGCGCGTCGCGGCTCTGGTCCACGTACATGAGCTTGACGGTCTCGCCGACCTTGAGCTCCCCGGCGTCGGGCTGGATCTTGCCGGTGATGATGTTGAACAGCGTCGTCTTGCCGGCGCCGTTCGGGCCGATGATCCCGACGATCGCGCCCTTCGGGATGCGGAACGACAGGTCGTCGTAGAGGAGCCGGTCGCCGAAGGACTTCTGGAGGCCGATCGCCTCGAGGACGTTGTCGCCGAGCCGGTCCGGCGGCGGCGGGATGAAGATCTCGTTGCCGTCGCGCTTCGCCTTGCCCTGCTCGACGACGAGCGCGTCGAACGCCTGGAGGCGCGCCTTGCTCTTGGCGTGGCGCGCCTTGGGGGAGGCGCGCACCCACTCGAGCTCGGCGCGGATCTTCCGCTGCCGGGCGCTCTCCTGCTTCTCCTCGAGCTCGAGCCGCTTCTCCTTGGCCTCGAGCCACGCGGTGTAGTTGCCCTTGAAGGGGAACGCGTCGCCGCGATCGAGCTCGAGGATCCACTCGGCCACGTTGTCGAGGAAGTAGCGGTCGTGGGTGATCGCCACGATGGTGCCCGGGTACTGCGCGAGGTGCTGCTCGAGCCACCCGACGCTCTCCGCGTCGAGGTGGTTGGTCGGCTCGTCGAGGAGGAGCAGGTCGGGCTTCTGTAGGAGCACGCGGCACAGCGCGACGCGCCGCTTCTCGCCGCCGCTGAGGTGGTTCACCGACTCGTCCGCGGGCGGCAGGCGCAGCGCGTCCATCGCCAGCTCCAGGGTGTGATCGAGGTTCCAGCCGTCGGCCGCGTCGATCTGATCCTGCAACTTGCCTTGCTCTTCGAGGAGCGCGTTCATCTCGTCGTCCGACGTGACCTCGCCGAACTTCATCGAGACCTCTTCGAAGCGCTGCAGCACCGCCTTGAGCGGGGCGACGGCCTCCTCGACGACGTCCTTGACCGTGCGGTCCTTGCCGATGTCCGGCTCCTGCGGGACGAACCCCACGGTCGAGCCGGGGCGGAGCCAGGCCTCGCCGTTGAAGCTCTTGTCCTCGCCGGCCATGATCCGCAGCAGCGAGCTCTTGCCCATCCCGTTGGGGCCGATGACGCCGATCTTCGCGCCCGGCAGGAACGAGAGGTAGAGGTCGGTGACGATCCGCTTGTCGGGCGGGTGGACCTTCGTCACACCCTTCATCGTGAAGATGTAGTCGGCCATGGGCCCGCGTTGTGCCACGAGTTCCGCCGGGGCGGAAGGGCCCCGCGGAGCGCTCCTGGGCGCGGCGCGCCCCCCCGCGTGCTACGACGCGGCGCGTGTCCAAGCGCATCCTCATCACCGGCGTGACGGGCTTCGTCGGTCAGCCCCTCGCGGTCGCGCTGGCCGCCGAGGGCTGGGCCGTCCACGGGGTGTCCCGCGACCCCGGGCGCGCGATGGCCAAGGTGCCGTCCCTCACCGAGGCGCACCGCTCGAGCGACGTCACGGGCGCGCTCCTGAGCGACTTCTCGGCCGTCGTCAGCCTCGCCGGGGAGTCCGTCGGGGGGCGCTGGAACCGAGAGAAGATGCGCCAGATCGAGGACAGCCGCGTCGACGGCACGCGCGTCCTCGTCGACGCGATCGAGGCCGCCGACCCTCGCCCCGAGGTCTTCGTGAGCGCGAGCGCCATGGGCTTCTACGGGTCGCGCGGCGACAAGGAGCTGACGGAGACCGACAGCGCCGGCGACGACTTCCTCGCCGGCGTCTGCCAGGCCTGGGAGCGCGAAGCGGAGCGCGCCAAGGCCCTCGGCGTCCGCGTCGTGATCCCTCGGATCGGGCTCGTGCTCGGGCGCGACGGGGGCGCCCTCGAGGCGATGCTCCCGCTCTTCAAGGCCGGCCTCGGCGGTCGCATCGGCAGCGGGCGTCAGTGGTGGTCGTGGATCCACCTCGACGACCTCGTCCGGATGATCTGCGCCTTCGTCACCGAGGAGGGCATGGAGGGCGCCTACAACGCGGTCTCCCCCGAGCCGGTCCGCCAGGCGGAGCTCACGAGGATCCTCGCCAAGGTGCTCGGCCGACCGGCCTTCTTGCCCGCGCCCGCCTTCGCGCTGAAGGCCGCGCTCGGCGGCTTCTCGGCGGAGCTGCTCGCGAGCCGGCGGCTGCTCCCCACGCGCGCCCGCCAGGCCGGCTTCGGCTTCCGGCACTCCGACCTCGAGGCGGCGCTGCGCACCATCGTCTAGCGCCGCGAGGTGCTATGCTGCCCGCGTGCGTTGGCTGGCCTGTCTCGTCGTGATCCTGGCGTTCCCCGCCGTCGTGTCCGCGCAGGCGGCTCCCTCGCGCGACCGGGTCCGCGAGATGCTCTCGGGCATCGAGCACACCCCGACCGACGCCGACTGGCAGCGCGTCGGCGACGGGGCCCTGCCCGTCCTGATCGACCTCTACCAGAGCTCGACCGAGCCGCCGTACGTCCGGCTGCGCGCGGTGGGCGCGACCGGCGCGTTCCCGCGCCCGGCGGTGCGCACGTTCCTCCTCGCGGTGGCCCGCGCCGACGGACAGAGCGACCTGCTCGTGCGCGAGGCCGTGGTCACCCTCGCGCGCGCGTTCGGCGCGGCCTCGGTCGGCGACCTCGTCCCCTTCCTCGCCCACGACGAGCCCGTGGTCCGCGAGGCCACCGCGACGGCGCTCGGCCGCATCGGGACGCCCGACGCCACCGCCGCCCTCCGGGCGAGGCTCCGGGTCGAGCGCGAAGGCGCCGTCCGCGCCGCGATCCAGAGCGCCCTACGCTGAGCCCAGGCTGCTATCCTGACTCCGGCATGCGCCCACGGATGAAGCCGGCGGGGGGGCGCAGATGATCCTGCGAACGGAGATGGTCGAGCAGATCATCGACGGAGATCATCGTCAGACCTTCATGAAGGAGGTGCTGATGACGCCCGGCAAGCACCCGCTGGGCATGGTCCGCAAGCGCCTCCCGCCGCCGCACCCGACGCGGGGCGCGGTCATCCTCGTCCACGGCTACGCGCAGAACCGGTACTCGTGGCACTCGACGAAGCGCTCGTTCGCGAACTACCTCGCCGACGACGGGTGGGACGTGTTCAACGTCGACCTGCGCGGGCACGGGCGCTCCCGCCGCTTCGGCGCGCCGTACCCCCGGACGATGGACGACTACATCCGTGAGGACATGCCCGCCTTCGTCGCCGAGGCGACGGAGCTGTCGGGCCACGATCGGGTGTTCCTCATCGGCCACTCGATGGGCGGCCTCATCAGCTACTTCGCCGGCGCCACCAAGCTGCGCGAGCGCGTCCGCGGGATCACGAGCATCGGCTCGCCCTACGTGTTCGGTCAGGGCTCGGCGCTCCTCGTCGGCCTCCGCGAGCTCGCCGCGGTGGTGCGGTGGACGGGCCTCCTCGACGCCAACCCCGCCATGCCGCTGCGCATCGTCGGCCGGCACCTCGAGCGGCGCAGCGCGCTGTGGAACACCCGGCTGTTGCCCTTGCCGATCCGGGCGTGGGCGCCGGACACGGTGGAGCCCGAGGTGCTGCAGGAATATCTCGCGAGGACCTTCGATCGCAGCACCCTCGCGGTCGCCCTCGACATCTTCCGCGCCGGAAAGGCCAAGGGTTTCAAGAGCGTGGACGGAATGACGGATTACTCGACCGCCTTCGAAATACTGGACCGCCCTCTCCTCGTAGTGGCCGGTACGGAGGACGGGTTAGCGCCTCCAGCCTCAGTCAGACCTGCATATGACCGGAGCCGAAGCAGCGACAAGACCTACCGAGCCTTCCCGTTCGGCCACATCGATTTGGTGGTCGGCAAGGAAGCGACGCGGACGGTCTGGCCGCTCATTCGGAATTGGTTGGCAAGGCGGTGAAACACGATGAGCACGGCAGCGATCACCCTCTCCTCCACGACCCCCGACCTGTCGGCGCGCAGCCGACGAGCCGCGAGCGCCGCGGTCGAGCGCGTGATGGGCGACGAAGTGTCGCCCGCGCTGAAGCGGGCCGCCGCCGACGCGATCGCGCCGTGGGCCGAGCGCCTCGTCGAGTGGCTCGACGACTTCATCAAGATCCCCGGCACGAAGTTCGGGATCGGCCTCGACCCGATCATCGGCTTCCTGATCCCGGGCGCCGGCGACGCGATCACGGGCACCGGCTCGATCGCGCTCCTCTTCCTCGCCCTCAAGGAGCGGGTCCCCACGATCGTGCTCCTGCGGATGTGCATGAACATCCTCGTCGACACGGTCGGCGGCCTGCTCCCGTTCGTCGGGGACGCCTTCGACGTCGTGTGGCGCAGCAACAAGCGCAACCTCGACCTGATCCGGCAGTACAAGGACGACCCGAAGCGGAAGCCGACGTTCGCCGACTACGCGCTCGTCGGGGTCGGGCTGACGCTGGCCGTGCTGTCCATCGTCCTGCCGATCCTGATCATCTACGGGGTCGGCCTCGGCGCGGTGCTCGGGCTCGGCTCGATGTTCAGCTGAGGGTGCGCGCGGCGCGCGCGATCACCGCCGGGCGCGGAGCTCGGCGACGTGCTCGTTGACCTCGCGCCGCTCGGCGCTGTCGGTCGGGAGCGTGCGCGCGTACTCGCGGTAGTAGTCGATCGCGTCGGGGAGCCGCTCGAGCCGCTCGGCGGTCATCGCGAGGTTGTAGAGCACCTCCGCCGGCGGGTTGGGGCGGGTGAAGTTGTAGGCCGCCGTGAACGCGGCCATCGCCGCCTCGTACTGGCGTCGCCGGTACATCGTCACGCCGCGCTCGAAGAACGTGCGCGCCTCCTGGGCGAGCTGATCGTTGCTCGGCGGGAGCGTCCGGATCTGGCCGCGCTGCCGGGCCGCGATCTCCTCCATCTCGCGGATGCGTCGCTCGACGTCGGCGCGCTCCTGGGCGTCCGGCGCCGCGCGCGAGAGGTAGTGGCGGTAGAACTGGATCGCCCGGTTGTGGTCCGCCGTCCGCTCGTAGGTGCGCGCGACGTTGTAGGCGAGCTCCGGGCTCGGGACGATGCGCCACGCGGCGAGGAAGTCCTCGAGCGCCTCGTTCAGGCGGCCGGCCTGGTAGTGCTGCGAGCCGCGGACGAAGAGCGTGCGGGCCTGCTCGATCTGCTCGCGGGTCGGCTGCCGGTCCTGCGCGGTCGCGACCGCGCTGGCGAGCGACGCGACGAGCGCGAGCGCGGTCACGGCTCGCGAGACGAGACGCTGCATGGACGGAGAGACGCGCGCGGTCCCCTGCGATTCAACGCGACGCACGGGGATCACGATAGGAGAGATCAGCCGGCGTCGGAAGCCTTGTCCTTGGAGCTCTTGTCGGCCGCGGCCTTCGCCTTGTCGACGTCGCGCTGCGCCTTCTTCAGCTGGGTCTCGAGCTTGCGCATGCTCCGCTTGAGCTCGCGCACCTCGCTCTTGGTGACCAGCCCGAAGCGCTTGGCCGTCTTCTGGACGGCCTCGTCGACGGACTCCTGCGCCTTCGCTCGCGCGGAGAGGGCGCTCATCATGCCCTTCATCACCCGCTCGTTCTGCATGACCTTGGCGACGCGCGGGTCCTGCATGAGCTTCATGCCCTGCTTGGCGACTAGCTTCTTGAGATCCATCCCGGACCGTATGAATCCGCCCGCGCGAGGTGTCAACGGTGCCGGGTTGACAGGGCACCCCTCCGAAGGCTAGATGCCGGTCGGCTGAATCAGCATTCAGTAACCCCGAACGGAGGCCCGATGCCCGACGCGAAGACCGACTTCACGAAGAACCTCCCCGACAAGATCTCCGGCGACCCCGACAATGCCAAAGAGATCGACGCCGTGTTCCTGTTCAAGATCACCGGCGACGACGGCGGGACGTGGACGGTCAACTGCCGCGACGACGTCGGCGTGCACGAGGGCGAGCACGGCGAGGCCGACTGCACCCTCGAGCTCAGCTCCGAGGACTGGCAGGCCATCAGCGACAACCCGCAGATGGCGATGCAGCTCTACTTCCAGGGCAAGCTCAAGGTCAGCGGCGACGCCATGAAGGCGACGAAGCTGCAGCAGCTCCTGGGCTGAGCGCGTCCCCCAGACCGCCTGCGCGCCGGGTCCCTTCGCGGGGCTCGGCGCGTCTGCATTTCGGGCTCACCAGCGATCGAGCGGGCGGCCGAGCGCGAGGCGCGCGAACGCGACCGGCTCCGGCGCGCGAGGCCGGCCGAGGGCGTCGTTCAGCTCGTCGAGGACGAGCTGCATCGCGTCCCGCACGCGCGGCAGCGCGCGGCGATGGGAGGCCTCCGTCGCGAAGTCCGGCGCGAGGAAGCGGGCGGCCGGGTCGAGCACCGCCTCGCCGAGGTTGCGGGCGAAGTAGCGGTCCTGGGATCGCAGCGCGGCCGCCGCCCCCGTGAAGACGTGCCGGAAGGTGTCGAGCACGCCCAGCGTCTGGTCGGCGCCGGCGAGGTCGGTCCGGACCGCGTCCAGATCCAGGTGGCGGTCGAGGTAGTAGGGCTCGACCCAGAGGTTGAGGTAGCAGGCCAGGTCGAGGTCCCACTTCGACGCGAAGACGCCGAGGCTCCCGAGCAGGTCGTACTGGTCTCGGTGCAGCTCGATCGTCGCGCGGTGCCGCAGCGCGAAGAGGCGATCGTAGAGGTCGCCGCGCTCGGCGAGCGCGGGGGAGGGCTCCCCCTCGAGGTCGCGCCGGATCAGGTCGGTGACCCAGTCATTGGCCAGCGCGATGGCGTCGCCGCCCGGGCTGTAGAGCGGGTCGGTGAACGCGGCGGCCTCGCCGACGAGCGCCCAGCGCTCGCGCGCGTCGACGAAGCGCGTCGTGCCGTAGGCGAGCTGGCCGAGCGAGCCGACGTCCTCGAGCTCGGCCGGGGCGAGCAGCTCGCGGATCGCCGCGTGCCGCTCGAGGAAGGCCACGAAGCCCTCGCGGCTGCGCAGTCGATCGTCGAAGCGCGGGCGATCCATCACCACCCCGACGCTGGTGACGCCGTGCCCGAGCGGGATGAGCCAGATCCAGTAGCCGGGGTAGCAGAAGTGGTTGGTCGAGAGGACCCGCGCGGTGTGGCGCACGCGACCGCGGAAGGCCTCCGAGCCGTAGGCGTCGAGGTCCACCACGTCGCCGAAGCGACCCCACACCGCGGCGCGCTTCACCCCCTCGGCCGTCCGCAGGCCGCGCGCGCGGGCGACGAGGCTCGCCCGGCCGGTCGCGTCGACCAGCCAGCGCGCCTCGACGTGCGTGCGGCGGTCCTCGGCGCCGACGAGCTCGATCCGATGGGCGCCGTCGGCCTCGGTGGTCGCGCCCGTGACCTTGTAGCCGAGCCGCACGTCGACCCCGTCGGCGGCGTTCATCGCCAGGAGGTCCTCCTCGAACCGAGCGCGGTCGAGCTGGAACGACGGAAGGGGCAGCATGGCCGTCGAGCCGATCTCGCTCAGCTCCTCGAGCGCCCCGCCGCGGTCCTCGCGGTCGAAGAAGAAGCGCAGCCCGTTCTTCGGGAGGTGCTGGTCGTAGAGGTACGTCGACAGCGAGAGCCGCTTGGTCAGGTACTTCCCGCAGACGTCGACCGTCGACTCGCCCACCTTGCGAGCGCGGGTCTGGGCCTTCTCGACGAGCAGCACGCGCGCCTGCGGGACGTGGCGGGCGAGCTGTCGCGCGAGCAGGTTGCCGGCCATGCCGCCCCCCAGGATCGCGACGTCGAAGCGCACGCGATCTCTATATCATCGGAGCCGGGGCGTGCGCCTCGCGCCCACGGGTGAGGTGAATCGTGCACACTGGCGCAGAGCGCTACACGGCGGCCGGGGTGGCGCCGCGCACGGGCGGGCTGGCACACATGCTGAGTAGACGGGGACGCATGACCAGGAGCGCCGATGACCGATGACCCGCGGCTGGCCCGGAGGGCCTTCCTCGCGCGGTCCGCCCTCGCGTCCGGCGCCCTCGTGATCGGCGCCCCGGGCTGCGGCGCCTCGCTGCCGTCGATGCGAGGCGGCGAGTCCGACGAGCTGCTGTCCCGACTCGACCGCGGGCTCGATCGCGTCCGCAGCGTCCCGCGCGGGGAGTTCGCGCGACACATGACGTGGCTGCCGCAGCCGGAGATCTCCGAGGTGATCCTGCGCAAGACGCTCGAGACGCTGGTGATCGCGGACGTCGCGCGCTCGCTCCCCGAGGACGTCGCGGTGCGGGGGGGCCTCGCGGAGGCGCTCGGCGCCGAGCTCCCGGTGCTCGAGACGACGATGCAGGCCCACTACGCGCTGCTCGCGCGGATGCCCGGCCACGCGCGGCGCGAGCTGACCGCGCGCGTCCGGCGCGAGCCCGAGCTGCCGACGGAGATCGCCGGCTGGCTCGACCGCCACGCCGCCGAGCTGGGCACCGCGCGCGAGAGCCGCTTCAAGCTGCGCGCCGCGGCGCACGACGTGAAGGTGCGGCTCCGCCGCCAGTCGGCGGACGCGGTGATCGACGGCTGCGTCGCGAAGGTCGAGCGCGTGGTCGCGCGCAGCGGGGGCACCCTCGGGCTCGGGCACGCGCCGCGGGCGCAGGCGATGATCTCGGCGATCTGGCAGCAGGTCGACGGGCTGCCGACGGGCGGGGCCTCCGCGCTGACCGCGCCGCTGCCCGAGCCTCCGGAAGACAGGCGGCTCCCGGTGAACGCGGATCTGGAGTGGGCGCGCTTCGTCCAGCAGTCGCGCCGGCCCTGGTCGGCCCGGTGGGCTCGACCCGGCGACCAAGAGCTCGAGATCGGCGCGGTCATGATGCCGTTCGGCCTCCTGTCGTGCGGCCTGATGCTGATCATCGGGTTGATCGTCTTGCTCGTCGGTGTGGGAGAGAACGCCTCCTGGGACGGGAGGCCGCGCCGTGGCTGATCGCCTTCGAGCGCTGCCGGCCCTCGGGATCGCGCTCGCCTGCCTCGGCCTGCTGGGCTGCGGGGGCATCACGCGGATGCAGCCGCTGCGCATCGGCCGGCCGGCGAGCCTCGACGCGAGCCAGCACTTCGAGGAGATGCTCGTGGTCGCGCGCTCACGAGGCTACCTGCCCGATCCGGTCCAGCCCGAGCGCTCGCGCTTCGGGGTGCACCTCCACTACACCGACGAGTACGTGGCCGAGTACGGGCCCTACCGAGCCGCGATCGTCTGCGCCGGCGGCGTCTGCGACATCCGCCCGATCGGCCCGCGGGTGGAGCTCCACCAGGGTCAGCTGCTGCTCCCGCAGGAGCTCCGCGAGGAGCTCGAGGAGCTGCAGGCGGCGCTGGATCACATCGGCCACGTACGGTGAGCCAGGGCGTGGTCATCCGCGGGGTCGGCGCGGTCAGCGCGCTCGGGCCGAACGTCGCCGCGCTCCGCGACGCGCTCTGGGCCGGACGCGACGGGATCGCGCCCATCACGCGGTTCGACGTCGCCCCCTTCGAGCCGGTGCACCTCGGCGGCTGCGTGTCGGCGGGCGAGTCCTGCGTCGAGTGGGCGGTGGCCGCCGCGCTCGAAGCGTGGCGCGACGCCGGTCTCGAAGGGCACGCCGTCGCGCCCGACCGGATCGCCGTCGTCGCCGGGACCACCGAGGGCGAGGGCTCCGACCTGCCGGGGATCGCGCGAGCGGTCGCGGCGGCGATCGGCGCCGAGGGCGCGCAGTGGACGGTCTCGACCGCGTGCACGTCGAGCGCGAACGCGTTGGGGCTCGGCAAGGACCTGCTCGATCGAGGCGACGCCGACGTCGTGCTCGCGGGCGGCGCGGAGCGGCTCCTCCCGGAGATGTTCGCGGGCTTCTTCCGGCTCGGCGTCCTCGCCACCGACGCGTGCGCTCCCTTCGGCGCGACGCGCGGGACGACGTTGGGCGAGGGCGCGGGCTTCGTGGTGCTCGAGCGCGCGGAGCGCCGCGACGGGCCGGTCCGCGCCTACCTGCACGGCTACGGGCTCGGGAGCGACGCGTGGCACGAGACCACCCCCGAGCCGCGGGGCGGCGGCATCGAGCGCGCGTCCAAGGGCGCGCTCGGCGACGCGGGGCTCGCGGCCTCGGCGATCGACTACGTCAACGCGCACGGCACGGGGACGCCGGCCAACGACGACTCCGAGTGGCGAGGCATCCGCGCGGCCCTCGGGGCGCGCGCGGAGGCGATCCCCGTGAGCGCGTCCAAGTCGTTCCTCGCCCACGCGCAGGGCGCGGCCGGGGTGCTCGAGCTCATCGCCACGTTCTGCTGTGTGGAGCAAGGCTCCTTGCCACCCACGCTGCGCGTCGGGGAGGGCCGACCCAACGGGCCGCCGGACCCCATCGGGCAGGGCTCGCCGCGGGCCGCGCGCGTCACGCGCTGGCTCTCCAACAGCTCCGCGTTCGGGGGCGCCAACGCGGTCCTCTGTCTCGGCACCGAGCCCGCGCCCGCGACGGACGCGGGGCCTCGCGTCGCGCGGGTGGTCGGCCTCGGCCGCGTGCGCTTCGAGGCGGACGAGCCGCGCGACGAGGCGCGCCTCGCGCGTGGCGTCGGGGTCGATCTGCTGGACACCGATCCCTCGGGGCGCTTGTGCGTCGCGGCCGCCTCGCGCGCGCTCGCGGACGCCTCGATCCGGATCCGCGGCGGGCTCCGCGAGCGCGCGGGGATCTTCGCGGGCGCGACCCGGGTGTCGCCGACGAGCCTCGCGGAGTACCGCGACAGCATCGAGCGCCACGGCCTCGGGCGCTGCTCGGCCGTCGCGTTCTCGCGCCTCGTCCTGCACGCGCCGGCCGGGGCCACGTCGCGCCTGCTCGCGCTGCGCGGGCCGACGACGACGCTCGCGGCCTACGGGGTCGGTGGGCTCTTGGCGTTCGGCTACGCAGCCGACACGATCCGGCGTCGCCGCGACGCGGACGTGATGCTCGCGCTCGGCTTCGACGAGCGGGCCGAGCTCGAGGAGTCCGAGGGGGCGGCCTGCGCGGTGATCGCCGCCGACGCGGACGCGGGCCCGTGCGTCGTCGGGTTCGCGACGGCGGGCCCGGACGCGCTCGAGGCCGCGATCGACGCCGCGCTGACGCGGGCGGGCGCCACGCGCGACGCGGTGGCGTCGTGGCATCGCCTCGACGGAGTCGGCCCCGCCCCGTCGCTGTCGAGCGCGAGCCTCGCGCTCGAGGCGGCGGTCGCGGTGAGAGAGGGCGCGCGCTACGCCGTCGCGGCCGCCGCGGACGACAGCGTATCTTGCGCCGTGGTGCTCGCGCCCAACCCGGGACGGATGAAGACGCATGGATGAAGAGCTGACCCAGCACTGCGCGGAGCGCGAGGCGATCCTCGCGCGCCTGCGGACCATGCTCGTGGACGACCTGCGCGTGCGGGTCGAGCCCGAGCAGATCGACCTCGACGCGCCGCTGTTCGGGACGGGCCTCGGCCTCGACTCGATCGACGCGGTGGAGCTCGTGGTCGCGATCGAGTCCGCGTTCGGCCTCCGCTTCCCCGAAGAGCAGACCGGCCCGTGGCGGTTCCGGACGGTGCACTCGCTGCTCGAGCTCGTGCTCGATCCGCCGGAAGGGAGCCGGCCGTGACCGTCCCCGAGGCGATGCTCGCGATCCGGACGCGCGCGGCGTACTCGCGCTCCCCCGACGTCGCGCTCCTCGGCGTGCGCGGAGAGGACGCGCAGGCCGCGCTCGAGGCGCTCCTGCCCTCGCGCCTGTTCCTGCGCGACGCGCAGGTGAAGGAGTCGCTCCTGCTCGACGAAGCCGGCCGACCGATCGCGGACGTGCTGGTGTGCGCCGACGACGAGGACTTCCTCCTGCTCGTCGAGGGGCTCGATCGCGCCGCGCTGCGCGCGCACGTCGAGGCGCACCTGCCGGCCGAGGTGCGCCCCGAGCTCGTGGACGCGTCCGAGACGCACGAGGTGATCTCCCTGCACGGCCCCTGGGCCTGGCACCTCGTCGCCGCCGTGCTCGGCGAGGACATGGTCGCGCTGCCGTACCTGAACTTCTTCCGGATCGACGCGGGGCTCTGCGTTCGCGCGGGCAAGACGGGCGAGTACGGCTACGACCTGGTGATCCGTCGCGACGCGGCTGCGCAGGTGTGGGCCTCGGTGGAGGCGGCGGCGCGCGCGATGGACGCGCTCGAGGTCGACGCGGCGACGCTGTCGCTGTGCCGGTTCGAGAGCTGGTTCTTCGATCCGAGGTTCGTCCCGGACGACACCACCCCGCTCGAGCTGCAGCTCTCGTGGCGCCTCGACTACGGCCGCGACGGGTGGGTCGGCCGCGAGGCGATCGACGCGCGTCGACGGGTCGGCGTCTCGCGGCGCCGCGCGTGCCTGCTCGCCGAGCGCGAGGTCACGGTGGGCGACCCGGTCCTCTTCGGCGACACCGAGATCGGGGTCGTGACGCGCGCCGAGCGCTCGCCGGTCCTCGACCGCTGGGTCGTCGCCGCGATGCTCGACGCGGCGTGGGCGCACGGGGGCATCGACCGCTACCGCGTCGGCGCCGACCGGGTCCCGGTTCGGACGATGGCGCCGCCCTTGATCGACAACCGCAGCCTCTACGTCGATCCGCGGCGCCACACGTGGGCCGCCCGCGACGAGCTCGAGGCGCGACCCCTCGTTCGAGGCGTCCGATGAGCGAGCTGACGTCGCTCAAGCTCGGCGCCGACACGGTGCTCCGGCTCCTCCCGCACCGACGCCCGTTCGTCTTCCTCGACGGGATCCGCGGGCTCACCCGACAGCCGCGACCGACGCTGACGGGCTTCAAGCAGGTGTCCGTCAACGAGCCCGTCTTCGAAGGTCACTTCCCGGGCCTGAGCCTCTGGCCCGGCGTGTACACGATCGAGGGGCTCGGGCAGGCGGTGAACGCGCTCCTCGTGCTGCTCGCGATCGTCGAGGGCTTCGAGCGCCACGAGCACACCGAGGCCGAGGCGTTCGAGGCGCTGCGGGCGATCGACGCGCGGCACCGGCTCGGCGCGCGCCCCGCGACGGAGACGGAGCGCGAGCTCATCGAGCGCCTCGGCCCGGCCAGCGCGCGGGTGGGGCTCGCGGGCGCGATCGACGTCAAGCTCATCGAGCCCGTCTTCGCCGGCGCGACCCTCGAGTACCGCGTGACGCTCACCCATGCGTTCTCCAACGCGCGCCGCTTCGACGTCCTCGCCACCGTGGACGGTCGGCCCGTGGCCGAGGGCACGATGAGCAGCGCGCTGCCGCACGCGTTCCCGACGTGATCCGCGCGCCCGTCCTCGGCCTGCTCTTCCTCGCAGGGTGCGGCGCGGCGGCGCTCGAGCCGGTGTGGATGGGGCGCAGCCCGGATGGCGCGGCGCGGGTCCGGGTGCTGCCCGCCGAGCGCGGCGAGCGGCTCGTCCTCGACGACCGCGAGGTGGGGGTCTTCGCCGCGGTGGCGGTGCAGCACCTCCGGTGGTCCGACGGAGCCGTGGTGGTGCCGGTTCAGACCGAGCTCGGGTGGCACGTGCTGGTGGGGACGACGCTCGGCCCGGCGCACGACGCGGTCGCCGAGGTCCGCGTGGTCGAGGGCGGGGTCGCCTACGCGGCGCTCGGCGACGAGGGCTGGCGGGTGATCGCGCCCGGGTTCGATGGGCCGGCGCACGAGTCGATCCTCGCGGGGTCGCTGCGCGTCGAGCGCGGCCGCGTCGCCTACGTCACCCGCGAAGGGGGCGCGGTGTTCGCCGTCGTCGACGGCCAGCGGGGCCCGCCGTTTCGGTACGTCGATCGCCTCGAGCTGGTGGGCAAGGGGCTCTCGGTCCTCTACGTCGGCTACGACGACGACGGCGCGCGCGTGGTCGTCGACGGCGTGCCCGGGCCGACGCTGGACGCGGTGCACGAGGTCGCGGTCGCCACGCTGAGCGCGCGGTGGGCGGCGATCGTGGAGCGCGGCGGTCGCCTCGAGCTGCTCCGCGACGGCGTGCCCACGACGCTCGAGCGAGGCGCGAGCGGGCTCGTCACGAGCGCGGACGGCGCGCGCGTCGCGTGGACCGAGCCGGCGGGTCGTCGCGTCGACGTGCGCGTCGACGGCGCGCGGGTCGGCCGCTACGGCGAGGTCCGCGAGCTCGGCTTCGTCCCGACGAGCCTCGCGCCGATCTTCGTGGCGACCGACGAGCGGGGCGAGCGCGTGGTGCACGCGGGGCGCGCGGGCCCGCGCTTCGACGCGGTCGATGGGCCCGTCGTCAACGCCGCCGGGCACTGGGCTTACGTCGGTCGTCGGCGGGTCGGCTCCGCGGTGGTCGTCGACGGCCGGCCGGTCTTTCGCGGCGAGTGGGCCGACGCGCCCTCGCTCGCGACGGGCAGCGCCCGATGGGCGTGCGTCGTTCGCCAGGCGGGCCGGCGCTACGTGCTCACGCCGGACGGCCGGACGCCGATCGCCCAGCCGTTCGTCGACACCCTCGTGCTCGATCCCGTGGGCGCGCACTGGGCCATCGCCGTCGCGGACCGCGAGACGCGCGCGCTCTCGGTGCTCGTCGACGGAGCGCCGGCCGCGGACCTCGCGATGGACGAGCTCGCCACGCAGCTCGGCGCGGGCGCGGATGGATTCGAGGCGGCCCGCGCGATCGTCGCGAGCGAGCTAGCGAGGGCGGCCGAGGAGGAGCTCGCGAGCGAGGTTGCGCCTGAGTAGGTACGACGCCGCGGCGACCCCGCCGAGCACGGCGCCGCCGACGCCCGCGAGCCACGCGTCCTGACCCGCGAGCGCGAGGCCCCGGATCGCGGTGCGCGGCGTGCACGCGTAACGAAACCGGTCGGGGGTGTGGTCGAGCCCCGCGACCTCGCCGTGCGCGTGGCCCGCGAAGGTCTTGGTGCTCACCGGCGTGGAGAGCTCCACGTGGTCGATCGCGGGCTCGAGCTCGGGCGCGACGTCGAGCACCGCCGCGAGGGCCTGCGCCTGGAGGCGCGCCTTGAGCGCCTCGTACGCGGGACCCCGTCGGCCGCGCGCGCCGTCCGCCCAGGCGGCGAACGGCTCGAAGGGCGCGTTGAAGAGCGCGACGACCGACGCGCGATCGGGCTGGCGCGTCGACCACGTCGGATCGCACGCGCCGGGGCTCGACACGAACGCGTACGGCGGCCGATCGACGTCGCCTCGCAGCCACGCCGCCATCGCGGCCTCGGCGTCCGCGGGCGCGACGCGCAGGTCCCATCGGTTGGCCGCGCCGAGCCCGAGCGCCGCGTGGTCGCGGTCGAGGCCGAGGTAGAGCGCGCAGTGCGCGAGCGACGGTCGGATCGTCCGCGCCGCCTCGCGCATCGCGCCGACCCCGGGCGCTTCGGCGTCGAGCAGGTTCGAGGTCGCGGCGAGGCCCGCGTCGCTGACCACGAGCCGCGCGTCGAGCTCGCGGCCGTCCTCGAGGCGGACCCCCACGGCCTGCCCGTCGCGGACCCGGATCGCGTCGACGCCCGCGCGGATCACGATCGCGCCGCCGCGGTCGGCGAGCGCGCGCGCCATCGTCGCGGCGACGCGCGACCCGCCGCCGACGGGGTAGGCGGCCCCCTCGAGGTAGGTGCCCGCGGCGATCGCGTGCGCCGCGAAGCTGCTCCGGTCGGGGGGGCACGCGTAGTTGCCGCTGCAGTACGCGAGCAGCGCGGCGAGGCGCGGGGAGGCGCCGAGCCGGTCGAGCATCTCGGTGGTCGTCGGGTCGGTGAAGCGGCGGAACGGCACGCGCGAGTCGTCGATCGGCCGCGGCTCGGCGCGCGCGAGGAGGAACGGCGGGGCCTCGCGGACGCAGGCGCGCACCGCGTCGAGGTAGCCGTCGATCGCCGCCGCCTCGGTCGGCGCGAACCGCACGAGCGCCTCGCGGGTGCGGCTCGGGTCGTCGCCGAAGCACACCTCGTGACCGTCGAAGGAGACGCGGTCGTGGACCGCGCCGAGCGAGCTCCACGCGAGCTGGCCGTCGGTCAGCCCGTCGAAGATGCGACGGAGCGCCATGCCCGGCCGGCCGACCTGGCCGACGTAGTGGACGCCGACCTCGAACTCGTGCCGGCGCCGACGAAAGGTCTGGGTGAGGCCCCCGGCGACGTAGTGCCGCTCGAGGACGAGCACCCGCAGGTCACCGTGCTCGGCGAGGAGCACCGCGGCGGCGAGGCCCCCGGGGCCCGAGCCCACCACGATGGCGTCCCACTCGCGCTCGAGGACGTGCCGGGCGCGCGCGCGAGGGACGACGCTCGGGGAGGGCTCGATCAGCCCTCGTCCTGCACGTCCTCGGCGAGGTAGCTCAGGATCACCTCGTCGAGGCTCTTCTCGCTCAGGAGGTCGCCGCCGAAGATCGACTCCGCGTGCGGGTTCGAGCGCACCGGCGCGCTCGACCGACGCGTCACCGACGCGGGCTCGGTCATCGCGTACCGGCCGGGCGAGGTCGTGGCCGCGGGGGTCTTCGTCGCGTCGGAGTCGGCGAGCGCCGAGGCCGCCGCCCGCTCGAGCGCGTCGACGTCGAGGCCCGGGGTGCTCGGGGTCGGAGAGACCTCCGACGACTCGTCGAGCTGGATCTCCATCGCGGCGATGGCCCGCGCCCCGGCGGCCTCGTCCTCGTCGAAGAGCCCGTCGCGCAGGGCGATGAACATCGCCTTGTGCGACTCGCGCATCAGCTGCTTCACGATCCCCGGGTAGTGGGTCGTGTCGATGTACTGCGAGTAGGTCGTCTTCTTGGACGCGATGATCCGCCCACCGTCCGCGAAGAGGTGGGTGAAGATGTGCCCGTGGGACGTCCCCGAGTCCTCGGTCTGGATGTGGTAGAGCTTCCCGAGGTGCCGGACGTTGGTGTTGTAGCCGAGGAGCGGTGAGGCAGCCATGGATGTCTCGGGGATGCGGCGTTGAACGTAGCAGGCATCTCCGATGCCTGTCACGGGGGATGCCCGCCGCTGGCGGACGGAGCGGCCACCTCGGAGCCCGAGCTGGCTAGGCGATTGGCCATCCCGGCGCCGCGTTTTGCAAGGGAATTCCCCTGGATCGGGACATGCGATGGCGTGTCGCATGCGATTCGGCTTCACCCTCTTGGTCCTCGGTTCGCTCGGTTTCACCTCGCTTGCCGGGCGCGCCCACGCGCAGCGCTGCGATCTGCCGCAGGTCCTGCTGTCGGTCGACAAGTCGTCGAGCATGCTCGGGGAGCTGCCGAGCGGCGGCACCAAGTGGGACGCCGCGCGGATGGCGATCGGTGAGCTGACGAGCGCGTACGCCGAGTCGATCGCGTTCGGCCTGCAGGTCTTCCCGTACCCCGACCGCTGCGAGCCCGGCGCGGTGACGATGGACTTCGGCACGCACACGCCCGAGGCGATCATGGCCGGGCTCGGCGAGCCGCCCCCGAGCGGCGGCAACTGGACGCCGATGGCGCAGACGCTCGACGCGGCGCGCGACCACTACGCGAGCCGCCTCGCGGTGGGCGGCAACCACCTGATCCTGATCACCGACGGGTGGCAGTGGTGCGACCCGTACGAGGCGACGACCCGCTTCACGCCGGTCGCCGCGGTCACCGCGCTGCGCGACGCGGGCGTGACCGTCCACGTCGTCGGCTTCGGCGCCGGCGTCGACTCGCTCACCCTCAACCGCGCCGCGGTCGCCGCCGGGACCGCGCTGCCGGGCTGCGACGCGTCGCTCTCCGAGCCCTCGGCGATGAACCACTGCTACGTGCAGGCCAACGACCTGATCGAGCTGCGCGCCGCGCTCGACTCCATCGCGCGCGACATCACCGACGAGATGTGCGACGGCCTCGACAACGACTGCGACGGGACCGTCGACGAGGGCTTCGACGTCGACGTCGACGGCTACACCACCTGCGGCTCCGACCCGTCGATGCCCGGCGTCGACCCGGACCCGACGCTCGTCGACTGCGACGACATGAGCGACGTGGTCTACCCGGGCGCGCCCGAGGTCTGCGACGGCGTCGACAACGACTGCGACGGGACGACCGACCCCGGCTGCGCGTGCGTGGACGGCGACGCTCAGCCGTGCGGCACCGACGTCGGCGCGTGCATGGCCGGCACCCAGTCCTGCGAGGGCGGGACGTGGGGCGCGTGCGCCGGCGGCGTGATGCCCGCCGCCGCCGAGACCTGCGACATGACCGACGAGGACTGCGACGGCGAGGTCGACGAGGGCGCGGACGCGTCCTGCGCCGAGGGCGAGGCCTGCACCGCCGACGGCTGCATCCCACTGACGCCTCCCGATCCGCCGGCGGCCACGCCGACGCCCGACCGCCCCGCCGAGGTCGACGTCGTCCAGGACACCGGCTGCGCGTGCCGGGCCGGCGCCCCGACGGGCTCGAGCCCCTTCGGGCTCCTCGCGGGCCTGGGGCTGCTCGGCCTCGCGGTGATCCGCCGGCGCTGAGGGTTACTTGGTCCGGATGACGTTGACGTCGATCTTGGACACGAGCTCGTAGAGGTCGGCGCGGCGGTCCCGCAGGGGGCGGACGCTGCCGATCTCGCGCGAGAGCTGCAGCGCGTCGAGGTCGAGGTCGGCGATGACGACGGTCTCCGAGGCGGTGTCCGCGACCGCCGCGAGGCCGTCGGTCGGAAACGCGAAGTCGCTCGGCGTGCAGATGGCCGCGTGCCCGTAGTTGATGAGGAAGTTGTCGACCTGGGGGAGGTTGCCGACGTTCCCGCTCAGGACGACGTAGACGATGTTCTCGACCGCGCGCGCGTGCGCGCTGTAGCGCACCCGCAGGTACGCCTTGCGCTCGTCGGTGCTGAAGGGGACGAGCAAGATCTCGGCGCCCGCGAG
Source organism: Sandaracinaceae bacterium (assembly GCA_020633195.1). GTDB lineage: Bacteria > Myxococcota_A > Polyangia > Polyangiales > Sandaracinaceae > JACKEC01. The sequence continues at coordinate 53,572 of JACKEC010000040.1, forward strand.
CGTCAAGATGCGCGACAGCTCCGGGAACTCGATGTCGTAACAAACGAGCATCGCGACCCGCGCGTAGCCGGTGTCGAACACGGACAGCTCGTTGCCCGGGGCGATCCCGTACTCCTTCCTCTCGTTCGGAGTGACGTGGAGCTTCTCCTGGGTGTAGACGCCGCCGCTCGGCGTGAAGAGGTGCGCGACGTTGCGGGTCTCGTCGCCCTCGCGGACGGGGTGCGAGCCGCCGACGATGAACAGCCCGCTCTCGCTCGCGAAGCGGGTGAACATCTCCTGGTAGCGGTCCGTGAGCTCGGTGAGGCGGCTGATGCCGGCGAGCTCGAGCTCCGCGCGAGGGAAGCTGCTGAAGAGCTGCGCGGTGAACAGCTCCGGGAAGACGAGGAAGTGGCAGTGGTAGGCCTGCGCCGTCTTCACGAAGAAGGAGACCTGCTGCTCGAGGTCCTCCCAGCCGCTGATCGGGCGCATCTGGTACTGCGCCGCGCAGACCCGCACGCGCCGGACGGGGCGCTTCAGCGGGGAGCCCGCGATCCGGCGCCGCTCCGCGTGGAAGCTCGGGTTGAGCATCTCGAGGAACGTCGCGTAGTCGAGGCTGTGCTCGTCGCGGAGGTAGCCGTGGTGGACCGCGCGCACTTGATAGCCGATGGCGAGGTGCAGGCTCAGCGCGGGGTCGTGGATGCGCTTCGCCTCGACCGCGGCGACGTACTCCTCGGCGGTCATCCGGCCCGCGACCTTGTAGAAGCCGGGGATCCGGCCGCCCGCGATCATGCGCCGGAGGTTGAAGCGCTCGAGGATGCCGACGCGTCCTCGGTAGAGGAGCTTGCCGACGCCCTTGCCCCGGTGGTCGGGGTGGACGGCGATGTCCGCGCCGTAGAGCGTGTCGGCGCTCGGCGTGTGGGTGCTGAAGGTGCCGGCGCCGGTGATCTCGTTGTACGAGTACCAGGGCGAGTCCTCGTCGAGCTGCACGATGAGGCTCATCGCGTAGCCGACGACGACCTTGTCGAGCGTCACCACGACCTGGCCTTCGGGGAAGGCCTTGAGCTGGAGCTCGAGGTGGCGGCGGTCGCAGAGACCCGACTCGGGGAGCGACGCGTACGCCGCTCTCTGGCAGGCCCAGATCCCCTCGAGGTCGGCGCGCCGCGCGCGGCGCAGCCGGTAGGGCGAGCGCTTGGGGGCGCCCGCCTTCTCCTTGTTCGGCACGGGGGTGCTCAGCGCTGAGCGGAGCGTGACCGCGTCGCGACCGCGTCCCGGAAGGGGAAGTGGTGGCGGATGGCCGAGGGCAGCTCGTGGGGGTGGCTCGACCAGCGGCTCAGCGCCTCCCGGTCCTGGACCCAGGGGAGCAGCGGCTGCTCGACCTGGCCCGCGTGGGCGACGGCCTCCCGCAGGCGCTCGTCCCAGAGCGGCGCGAGGTGAGAGAACTCGGAGCTGCTGATCACTCCCCGACAGTTCGGCGAGCCGCAGAGGCAGTTGAGGTCCTCCTCCAGGTTCAGCGAGCTGTAGTCGCAGGTGACCTCTTCACCCTCTTCGATGTCCCGCACCGCGAGCTCGAAGTCGACGCCGGGGCTGAGGCTCACCGGCTCGCAGCTGTGATTCATGAAGCGCCCGTGGTCCCAGCACAGCACGCGCTTACCGCTGCCGTTCACGTAGGAGTAGACCTCCAGCACCGGCCAGAGCGACTCGCCGAGCGCCTGGACCTCGTGAGGTCCGAAGACACGGTCGAGCGGGTCGAGCGCCCACAGGATGGTGCCTTTGGGGATGCGCTGGGTAGCGCGCACGCCATAGCCGACCGCGTCGCTGATCCAGCTCAGGCGGGTCGAGGGGTGAAGCATTACATCCTCCACTGAGGAGAGACTGACCGAGCGGCCATTGGGGCCGCGCCCTCACGAGTCCACCGGATTGAGCCGGTTGATTTGCGCAAGCGTGGGCATGTTCGCGACGCCACACAATGGAGAAAAAAGGGGGGGGCTCACTTTTTGGTCGCGGCGGGCGGCTCCCGACCGCCCCCGGAGCCCGGGCCCGTCCGCCGGGGCGCAAGACAGCTTCCTTCCTACTTCTCGGTTGTCGCCGCCCCGATTGGCCGTGGAGCGGCGCGTGGATAGATGACGGACATGGCCGTCGTCCCCGAGCCCTTGCGCCGTTTCGCCGAGCGATCCGCGAGCTCGATGCCCGCCGATCCTCGCCGCGCGCTCTTCGAGCAGACGGGCGAGATGCGCCTTCAACCCGACGGGCGGTGGATGACCTTCACCGCCGAGCAGTGGGCGTCGCTCACGGACGTCGCGTTCTGCTGGCACGCCCGGGTGAAGATGGCCCCCCTCGTGACCGCCGTCGTCGAGGACGCCTTCGAGGACGGCCACGGACACCTCGACGTCAAGATCTGGGGCGGCCTCCGGGTCAGCCACGGAGAGGGGCCCGAGATCGATCGGGGCGAGGTGCAGCGCTACCTGGCCGAGCTCCCGTTCTTCCCGTCGGCGATGCTCACCAACGAGGCCCTCCGATTCGACGAGGGGCCGGACGGCGCCCACCGCGTCTGGGTCGGCGACCCGGAGTGCTACGTCGACCTCCACCTCGACGAAGACGGCGACGTGGTCCGCGCGTACACGGAGACCCGACCGAGGTTGGGGGAGGGGCCGACCCCGTGGGAGGGCCGGTTCTTCGACTACGCCGTCCTCGACGGGGTGCGCCTGCCGACGCGGGCCGAGGTCGCATGGACCCTGGACGGCGAGCCCTTCGTGTACTGGCGCGGCCGCATCGCGAGCTACGGCTGGCAGACCTGACTCAGGGCCACAGCGCGCGCCGGGCCTCGCCGGCGATGTCCTCTACGGCCCAGGCGGCGGAGCGGATCAGGCCGCCCATCCCGAAGAAGCCGTGCACCTGGCTCCCGTAGCAGCGCAGCGTGGTGGGCACGCCCGCCGCCATGAGCGCGTGCGCGTACGCCTCGCCCTCGTCGCGCAGCGGGTCGAACCCGGCCACGACCACGTGCGCGGGCGGGAGGCCCGAGACGTCGCGCGTCGCGAGCGGGGAGGCGCGCGGGTCGAGCGCCTGCGTCGGGTCGCTCAGGTAGTTGGCGAGGAACCAGTCGACGGTGCTGCCGTTGAGGAAGAAGCCGTCGGCGAACAGAGCGTGCGACTCGCAGGAGCGCGTCATGTCGGTCGCGGGGTAGATCAACAGCTGCCAGCAGGGCGGCGGGTGGCCCTCGCTCCGCATCTGCTGCGCGACGACGGCGGCGAGGTTGCCGCCCGCCGAGTCACCCGCGACGGCAATCCGCGCGGGGTCGATCGCGAGCGCGCCGACGTTCGCGTGGACCCAGCGAAAGGTCGCGCACGCGTCGTCGACGGCGGCGGGGAAGGGATCCTCGGGCGCCATCCGGTAGTCGACGGCGATCACCGTGGCGGTCGCGTGCCGCGCCAGGTGCCGGCAGCTCGCGTCGTGCGAGTCGAGGCCGCCGACCACGAAGCCGCCGCCGTGGTAGTAGACGATCGCCGGGAGTGGGTCGGGGCCGCCGCGGGGCGTGTAGACGCGCACCGCGAGCTCGCCCGCCGGGCCGGTGATCCACTGGTCCTCGACGCGGTGCAGCGGCTCGCGCGGCATCTCGGCGAGGCGGGTCTGGTTCGTGAACTCGACGCGGGCCCGCTCGGGACCGAGGGAGTCGAGCGAGGGCCGCGCGCCGCGCTCGAGGAGGGTCACGAGCGTGTGCACCTCGCGGTCGAGCGGGACCCCTCGATCGTTGCGGGGCGGGGGGCCGAACAGGGGGCGCCCGAGCACCCGGGCGACCCCGAGCGCGCGGCGCGCGAGGGCGCGTCCGAGCATGGGTCTCGTCTAGCACGCCTTGACGACCCTCACCGAAAGCGTTTGAGTTGCCTCGATGGACGAGCTCGCCAGCGCCGAAGGTCTGCCTTCTCCCCGGGGTCGCGGGAAAATCTTCGGCGACGATCTCGTCGGTCAGGGGGACTGGAGCTCCCTGATCACGTGGGCCGTCCTGTTCGCCGGACCGCTCGCCGTCCTCGTGACCGCCGCGATGCTCACGCCGTCGCCGGAGCACCACGGGACGCACACGCAGCTCGGCCTGCCGCCGTGCGGGTTCCTCGTCTACACCGGCTACCCGTGCCCCGGATGCGGCCTGACGACGTCCTTCGCGCACATGATCCGGATGGAGATCTTCGGCGCCTTCCAGGCCAACCCGTTCGGCATCCTGCTCTTCCTGGCGACCGCCGCGATCGTCCCGATCTCGCTGTTCGGGATCGTGAAGCGGATGCCCGTCGTCGACACCCTCGACCGGCTCCACGCGGAGAAGATCGCGATCGGGCTCTCGATCGTCTCGATCGTCGTATGGGTCGTGAAGATCGGCATCCAGTACTATTCCGCATGACCTCGTCCCTCGGGCGTGAGCCGTGAGCCGCGTCGCCAGGCGTCGCTCCCTCGCGTCGTTCGGTCCCGGGACGGTCATCGCCGATCGCTATCGGGTCGAGGACAAGCTCGGCGAGGGCGGGATGGCGGAGGTGTACCGCGCCTTCGACATCGCGAGCGGCCAGCGCGTCGCCGTCAAGATCCTCCACCCCGACGTCGCGACGAACCCGGAGGCGGTCGAGCGGACCAAGCGCGAGGGGCAGCTCCTCAGCGGTCTCGACAACCCGGCGATCGTGCAGGTGCAGACGTGGGGGCAGCTCGACGACGGAACGGTCTTCCTCGTCATGGAGCTCCTCGAGGGCGAGACGCTCGGCGCTCGGATGCGGCGCGGCACGCTCGACCCGCAGGAGCTCGCGCCCATCGTCGCTGGCTGCTGCGCGGGCCTCTTCGCCGCGCACGCGAAGGGGATCGTCCACCGCGACCTCAAGCCCGACAACATCTACCTCTGCCCCACCGACAAGGGGCTGCAGGTGAAGCTCCTCGACTTCGGGATCTCGAAGATCCACGGCAGCAAGCGGCTCACGCAGACCGGCGAGGTCCTCGGGACGCCGCGCTACATGAGCCCCGAGCAGCTCGGCGCCGAGCACGACGTGGATCCGCGCGTCGACATCTACGCGCTCGGGGTGATCCTCTACGAGGCGCTCGCGGGGCAGCCGCCCTTCCTCGCCTCGACGCCGACCGACCTCATCATCGCGATCCTCAACGGGAAGGTCGCGCCGCTCCACACCGCGCGGCCCGACGTGCCGCCCAACGTCGAGGGCGTCGTCATGCGCGCGATGTCGAAGGTGCGCGCGGCGCGCTTCGACAGCGCGATGGATCTGGCGGAGGCCTACATCGACGCGGTCGGCGGGGTCGCCGCGGTGCGCCAGATGCAGCGCCGCGGGATGCCCACCCGCGCGTTCGGCGGCAAGGTCGAGCTCCCGAGCGTCCCCGAGACCAACCCCCCGCCCGCGCCGAGCGGCGGAGGCAAGCTCAAGCTCGGGACCTTCTCGGGCCTGCCCGAGGTCGACGCAGCGCGCGTCGCCGAGGCCGCCGTCGCGGAGGCGCCCCCGAAGCGCCGCGTGGTCCCGGAGACGCGGACGCGCGAGATGGGCGCCTCGCCGGGCGCGCCGAGCCCGGACCCCGTCGCGGAGCCCGTGAAGCTCGAGCCGCAGGAGGAGCCGCTCGCGCAGGCCGACCCGGCCGCGGTCGCCGCGCGGCGCCCGATGCCGCACACCCGCGAGACCCCGCTCGGCATGATCCCGGACACGCCGGTGCCCGACGTGCGGCCGCCTCGCGTGGTCCCCGCCACCGAGATGATGGACTCGACGGGGCTCGGGCTCGAGCCGCCGGCGCGGCCCGTGGCGCTGCCGCCGCGCAAGAAGAGCTCCGCCGTCGGGCGGGCGCTGCTCGTCGTGGGGGCGCTGCTCGCGGGCGCCGCGAGCGCGGGCGTGGTCATCCTGGTGCTGTCCTGGAAGGACACGCCGGAGGACACCCCGATCGAGACGCCCGAGGCCGTCTCGCCCGAGCCGCTCCCCGAGCCCGTGGCCGCGGTGGACGCGGGGGCTCCTGCCGCCGAGCTCCTCCCCGAGGCGCCGGACCCGCCGACCGAGGTGGCGGCCGCGGATCCCACCCCCGACCCCGCGCCTCGCCGGCGACGGAGCGAGCGCCGTCGCAGCGAGAGCGACACGGACTCCTCGAACGGATCGAACGGCCCCTTCCTGCCGGGGTTCCAGGAGGAGCCCGATCCCAACTCGCCGCGCGAGCTGCTGCGCTCGGCGCGCCAGGCGCTCGACGAGGGCGACCCGGCGCGGTGCGTGTCGATCCTCGACCGCGCGATCCAGTCCGGCGCTCCCGCCATCGCGCTGCGCCGACGCGGCGAGTGCTACGACCGCATGGGGCGTCGCGACGCCGCGATCCAGGACTACCAACGGTTCTGTCGCATCGCGGGGGACCACCCAGCCATCGCGGACGTGCGGCCCCTGCTCGAGAGCTGGGGCCAGCGCTGCGAGTAGCCGGCTTCGAAACGCGCGATCCGGGCCCCCGTCGTGCGGAAGCCCGGATCGAGCGCGGTCGCGAGCGGTCTACTCGGCGATCGTGATCTTGATCATCTGCACGGGCGTCAGGGGCCGATCGCGGCCGTCGGTTTCGACGGACTCGATCCGGTTGACCACCTCCATGCCCTGGGTGACGCGGCCGAACACCGGGTGCTTGGACGCGCCCGGGCTGAAGAAGTCGAGGTAGGAGTTGTGCTTGGTGTTGATGAAGAACTGCGAGCTGCCCGACTGCGGACCCGCGTTCGCCATCGACAGCGTGCCGACCTCGTTGGAGATCTGCGCGTTCGCCGGGTGCTCGTCCTGAATGGAGCCGTAGGGCGACTGGCCCGTGCCGGCGCGGGGGCTCTGCGGGTCGCGGCTGTGAGGGCAGCCGAACTGGCACATGAAGTTCTGGATGACGCGGTGGAAGTGAAGGCCGTCGTAGAAGCCCTCCTTCGCGAGGCGGACGAAGTTGCCGCCCGTGATGGGCATCTGGTCGACGAGAATTTCCGCCTGGAAGCTCCCGAGCGACGTCTCGAACGTAGCGATGGGGTTGGTCATGACCGACGACCTACCCGATGGACCGGGGTCGGATCAATCACTCTTCGGGCGGTAGCGCACGCTCCGGCCGATCTCAGGCGCTCGGGAGGGCGCGCAGCGCGTCGCGCGCGGCGCGTCGGAGCGCCTCGCCCTCGACGATCGGGCTGCCTTCACCGACGGACGCGAGGCCCAGCATCAGCGCCGGCGCGGGCTCGATCCCGACCCCGGCGAGCGCGCCGTCCGAGGCCTCGGCCCGGAGCCGCGCCACCACGACCTCCGCCCCCGTGGCGCTCGTCTCGGGCAGCAGGAGCGTGAACTCGTCGGTGTCCGACCGGAACAGGTGGTCGATGCTGCGGATCGCCCGCCGCAGGTTCGACGCGAGCTGGAGCACGAGGCCCACCCCCGTGTCGTCGCCCGAGGTCTGGACGATCGCGCCGAGGTTCGCGATGCGGAGCACCACGCAGGTCAGCGGGCTCCCGTAGCGGACCGCCCGGGTGACCTCGTACTCGAGCGTCATCCGCAGCTGCGCTTCGCCGCCCGCGTGCGTGAGCGGGTCGGTGCCCTCGGTCGGCGGCGACGACAGGGGGCTGCGCGCGCGCTCGGCGCGCTCCTCGGCGGCGGCGAGCCGCAGGAGGTTCCGCATCCGCTGCTCCACCTCGAAGACCCGGTAGGGGCGCGTGACGAAGTCGCTCGCGCCCCGCTCGATGCCGCGCCGCCGCGCCTCGTCGTCCTCGCGCTCGGTGGCGAGGAGCACGGGGATGTGCGCGAGCGCGGGGTCCGACTGCAGCACCTCGAGCACGTCGGCGCCGTCGTCGGTGCGAAGCTCCGCGTCGAGCACGATCAAGGCCGGTCGCTGACGCGCGATCACGTCGAGGACCCCGCTGCCGTCGCTCGCGGTGACCAGCTCGAAGCCCGCCTCCGTGCACAGCTCCTCGAGCAGGCGGAGGTTGAACGGGTCTCCGTCCGCCAGCAGGACGAGCTGACCCATCAGTCGGTCCCGGGGGCGCGCCGCCCGGCGTCCTCGAGGCCGTAGCCCTGGACCTTGCGGATCAAGTTGCGCCGGCTGATCCCGAGCGCCTCGGCGGTCCGGGTCTTGTTGCCTTTGTTCTTGCGCAGCTCGTCGGTGATCATGCGCCGCTCGAGCGCCTCGACGGCGTCGGGCAGCGACCCGGTCGGCGCCTCGTCGGTCGGCGTGGCGGCGGCGGCCGTCGTCAGGGGCGGGGGCGGCGCGGTGATCGAGCGGCGCTGACGCCGGACGCTCGGGCTGAGCAGGTCCTCGTCGATCACCGCCTCGTCGCCCGAGAGCACCCAGACGCGCTCCATCTCGTTCTCGAGCTCGCGCACGTTGCCGGGCCAGTCGTGCGTCTGGAGCTGGGCCATCGCGCGCTTCGTGAGCACCTTGCTGCGCCCGTCCCGCGCGCCGAGGCGCTGGAGGAAGTGCGCGACCAGGCGCGGGATGTCCTCCTTGCGCTCGCGCAGCGGCGGCACCCGCAAGCTGACCACGTGCAAGCGGTAGTAGAGGTCCTCGCGGAACGCGCCCACCTTCACCATCTCGGTGAGGTCGCGGTTGGTCGCCGCGACGATCCGGACGTCGACCTTCTTGGTCTCCGTGCCGCCCACGGGCATGAACACGCCCTCCTGCAGCACGCGCAGGAGCTTGACCTGGAGCGCCGGCGACATGTCGCCGACCTCGTCCATGAAGAAGGTCCCGGTGTCGGCGACCTGGAAGAGGCCGGGCTTGTCGGTGACGGCCCCGGTGAACGCGCCGCGGCGGTGGCCGAACAGCTCGCTCTCGAGGAGGTTGTCGTTGAACGCCGAGCAGTTGGTGGCGACGAAGCCCTCCTTCGCGCGGCGCGACTGGGCGTGGATCGCCTTGGCGACCAGCTCCTTGCCGGTGCCGTTCTCGCCGAGCACGAGGACCGTGGCGTCGCTGTTCTTGATGCGGTCGAGCATCCGGAAGAGCTGCTTCATCGACGGGCTGCCGCCGACGATGCCGGCGTAGCTCTCGACCTCACCGTCGAACGCGTCCCGCGCCGGCGGTCGATCGATCTCCGCGGCGGCCGCGGCGAGCGCCCGCTCGGCGAGGGTCTCCGCCTCGTCGCAGCCGTCCACCTCGACCGCGAGGGTCCCGCCGCCCGAGAGGGGACGCTCCAGGCGGGTCCGCGGCTCGTCGTCTCGATCCGGGTTGCCGTCGCTGCTCATCCGCGGGCGCGTTTATCGCACGCCGCGCCCGCGCCGACAACGCTCAGAAGGGCGCGCCGCGGACCGTTCGGCGGACCTCGCTCACCAGGTCGCGTCGCAGCGGCGGCAGGTCGTGGCGAGCCCGCGAGCGCGAGAGGAGCAGGAAGGAGCTCGGGACCGAGGCGGTCACGTGGGTCTCCCCGCACTCCATGTAGCCGGGGCGGACCTCACGGCAGGTGGGGGTGTCTTGCGCCAGGGCGGCGCCGGCGGGGAGGCTCAGGAGAGCGACGAGGCAGACAATGCGCATGGCGCATTGGACCCCGCGGCTCGGGAGAAGTTCCGCGGGTTACTCGTCTTCCGAGATCCAGGACGGCGGGGGCACGGATCCGAGGGGGCGGTCGATGAGCCCGGCGGTGAGCGCGGCCACGAACTCGGTGCTCGGGCGGACGGCGACCTCCTCGAGGGCGCCGTGCTGCGTGACGCGGCCCCCCTCGAGGACGAGCACCGCCCACGCGAACTCCACTGCGTCCGCGGGGTCGTGGGTGACCACCAGCGCCGGCAGCTGCGTCTCCTCGAACCACTCGGCGAGGAAGCGGCGCGTCCGCGGCCGCGCCGTCGGGTCGAGCGCGGACAGGGGCTCGTCGAGCAACAGCAGGCGGGGCTCCGCGGCGCGAGCCCGGGCGAGCGCCACCTTCTGCTGCTGGCCGCCCGACAGCTCGCCGGGGAGGCGATCGCAGACCCCGGCGAGGTCGAGCTCCCCGAGCAGATCGATCGCGGCCTCGCGCCGCTCGCGGTCGGTGCCGCGGCGTCGGCCGAACGCGACGTTCTCGAGCGCGCTGAGGTGAGGGAACAGCCCGAGCCCCTGCGGGACGTAAGCCACGTGGCGGTCCTCGGGCGGCTGATCGATGCCGCGCTCGTCGAAGAGCGTCTCGCCGCCGAGCACGATCCGGCCGCGGCTCGGCCGCAGCGCGCCCACGCACGCGCGCAGCAGCGTCGTCTTGCCGGCGCCGTTGGGGCCCATCACCGCGGTGACCCCGCCGCAGGCGATGTTCACGTCGAGCGAGAAGGTCCCGCGCTCGACGGTGATGCAGACCTCGAGCGTCACGGGCGACCCCCGAAGGCGCGGGCGATCGGCGAGGAGCGCAGCGCCAGGAACATCACGAGCGCGAAGCCGAGGAGCACGAGCGACATCGCGCGGGCCGGCGCCATGTCGCCCTCCATCGTGGTGTAGATGGCGATGGGCAGGGTCCGCGTGACGCCGGGCAGGCTCCCCGCGAAGACGAGTGTCGCGCCGAACTCGCCGAGCGCGCGCGCCCACGCGATCGCCAGGCCCCCGAGCAGCGCGGGCATCGCGAGGGGCAGCGAGATGCGGAAGAAGACCCGCGCCGGCGTGGCCCCGAGGCTGCGAGCGGTCCAGAGGAGATCCTCGTCGATCTCGCGGAACGCCGACGCGAGCGGCAGCACGTAGAACGGCGCGGCGACGAAGACCTGCGCGACGACGACCGCGGCCGGGGTGAAGGGCAAGCTCACCCCGAGGGTCGACAGGGTGTCCCCGAACACCCCCTGGCGGCCGAACGCGGTGAGCAGCGCGACGCCGGCGACGGCCGGCGGGGTGACGGCGGGGAGCCGCATCACGGCCTCGACCAAGCGCCCGAGGCGGCCCCGCTCGCGGCCGAGCCACCAGGCGAGCGGGGTGCCGAGCACCGCGAGGCCGCCGATGGCGATCGTCGTGGAGCGGAGGCTCAGCCAGAGCGCCTCCCACAGGCCGCGCGTCACGGCCTCGCCGAAGTCCGCGGCGCTCACGCTCAGCGCGAGCGCGACGATCGGCAGCGCGACGAGGAGGACCAGCGCCGCCGCGCCCAGCGCCGCGATCGACCGCATCAGCCTCGTCGTGCCCCGCTCCACGGCGCTGTCATCTCACGGCGAGGCGCGAACGCCAACCGCCGCGCTTGCGAGGCCCGCCCGTTCGTGGTTCTTCGATCGCATGGACGTCATGACGCTGTTCACCCGCAACTCGGGCAAGTCGCCCGAGGAGGCGAAGTTCTTCTGGACCGGCGGCCCGATCGAGGTCGCGCCGCGGACCTGGTTCGCGAGCGCGTTCAGCGGCGTCACCGCGTTCGACACCGACGAGGGGATCGTCCTCGTCGACTCCGGGCTGGCGCGCATGGGGCCGATGCTCAACGGGATGATCCGCATGCGCACGCAGGCGCCGATCCACACGGCCGTCTTCACGCAGGGCCACGTCGATCACGCGTTCGGGCTGAAGGCGTTCCTCCAGGAGGGGCAGCCGCACCCGCGCGTGATCGGCCACCGCGCGATGCCCGCGCGCTTCGAGCGCTACGCGCTCACGTCGGGCCACAACATCGCGATCAACGCGCGCCAGTTCGGCGGGACCGTCCGCGCGTCGCAGGAGGCCGATCACGGCGCCGACTACGACACCTTCGGCGCGCCCGCGCTGCCCCCGACGGAGACGTACGAGACGCGCGTCGACCTCACCGTCGGGGGCGTGCGCTTCGAGGTGCATCACTGCCGCGGCGAGACCGACGATCACACGTGGGTCTACTGCCCCGAGCGCGGCGTGCTGTGCCCGGGCGACCTGTTCATCTGGGCGGTCCCGAACGCGGGCAACCCGCAGAAGGTGCAGCGCTACCCCTGGGAATGGGCCGCGGGCCTGCGCGCGATGGCGGCCAAGGAGCCGCGCACGATGTGCCCCGGCCACGGCGGCCCCGTCGTCGACGACCCCGCCCTCGTGAAGCGCATGCTCCTCGAGAGCGCCGACTTCCTCGACGACATCGTCGAGCAGACGATCGAGGCGATGAACGACGGCTCGCCGCCGCATGTCGACATCGTCCACCGCGTGGCCCTGCCCATCAGTGACAGCCCCTGGCTCCAGAACGTCTACGACGACGCCGAGTTCATCATCCGCAACGTCGTCCGCTACTACGGCGGCTGGTGGTCGGGCCGACCGAGCGAGCTCAAGCCGCCGCCGCGCGACGACCTCGCCAAGGAGATCGCCCGCCTCGCGGGGGGCGCCGGCGCGCTCCTGCGACGCGCCGAGGAGCTGCTCGAGCGCGGGGAGGGCCGCCTCGCGGGGAGCCTCGCCGACTACGCCCTCGAGGCCGACCCCGACAGCGCCGACACCCAGAAGCGCGTCGCGGCGATCTACGAGGCGCGCGCGGAAGAAGAGGAGGGGCTGATGTCGCGCAACCTCTTCCGCTCCGCGGCCGCCTACGCGAAGGACGGGCGACCCTATCGTTGACGGTGCCGCTCCGCGCGTGAGCGTCGTGGAATTTCGCGCGAAGAACGCGAAGGGGCAAAGGGGGAATGTGGCGGCGGGATGGCGCTTCGCCAGCGTCGATCCGTGACGCGACCGCCTCCCCGGCTCCTCGAATTGTTGCTTCGGAGGACCTCGAGTCGTCAGCGTCGCCGGCGACGGAGGATGAAGGCGAGCCCGAGCGCGAGCAGCGCGAGCGGGCCGCTTCGTCGAGAGCCGGTCGCGCGGCAGCCGCAGCCCGAGTCGAGCGAGCCGCCGGGGCCTGCGTCGCTCGAGGCGCGCCCGCCGTCCATCCCCGCGCCGCCCGCGTCGTCGCCGGGGGCGCCGGCGTCGGCGCCGCCCGGCGGGCCCGCGTCCACGTCCGGCGTCGGGACGTCGACGCAGGCGCCGTCCGTGCACTCCTGACCGCGCGGGCAGACCGCCCCGGTGCACGGGTCGACGCACGCGCCCGCGCGGCAGATCGTCGGAGCCGCGCAGTCGACCGCGCCGCAGCCCTCGTCGACGCAGCGGCCGTCGCCGGCGCACTCGAGGCCCGCCCCGCAGGCCCGGCACGCGCACGCGTTCACGCAGACGCCGCCCTCGCACACCTGCCCCGCGTCGCAGGTGACGCCGACGCATGCGTCGAGGCACACGCCCACGCGGCACACCTGGTCACCGGGACACACGACGCCGTCGCAGGGCGACACGCACATGCCCGCCTCGCACGCGAGGCCCGCGTCGCAGGTCAGCCCCGCGCACGCCGCGTCGATGCAGAGGCCGTCCTCGCACACGTCGGCGGGATCGGCGCAGCCGAACTCGACCTGGCAGCGCCCGACGCAGCGCCCGCGGCTGCACACCTCCATCGCGCCGCAGAGCCCGTCGCCTTCGTCGATGGCGCCGTCGCAGTCGTTGTCCGCGCCGTCGCAAGCTTCTTCCCCGGGCGGGTTCACCTGCCGGCACGTCAGCGCTCCGGCGGCCGCGCACTCCGTGAGCCCGTTCGCGCAGATGCCCTCGGCGCCGGGGACCGTGCACGGCTCGCCGGCGCCGGCGCAGGTGATCCCCGTGAAGAGGAACACGAAGTCGTTGTAGTCCCCGTCGTTGTTCCAGGCGCTGCTCGACGTGTCGCCGTCTTCGAAGGCGACGTAGAACGCGTCGGCCATCGTCGGCGACAGGTACGACAGGCTCAGGATCCAGGGCCCGGGCGAGCTCGCGCAGGGCCCCGCGTTGCAGACCGTGTTCCACCGCGACTCGGTGAAGTGCGGTGGCGTCCGGATCAGCGCGAAGCCGATGTCGCCGCCGAGGTAGCGCGCGTCGCCGCGGATCGTGGCGCCCGTGATCGTCGTGCCGACGGCGGCCCCCGGCGGGACGATCTGGTAGATCTCGCTCGCCGTCGGGGCGGCGGTCGCGCCGGGGACGACGTTGTACCAGCCCACCCCGAGCGAGGCGCCGGCCTCGTGCAGGAGCAGCGCCGCGGTGAAGTCGCAGAGCGGCGAGAAGGTGTCCGGCACGTTGCGCGCGTCGCTGATCCAGTCGATGGGCTCGCCGCGGGACGCGAAGAAGGCGTCGAGCTGGATCTCGCCGTTCATCGAGTCGACGGGGACGACCATCCCGTTCGGCAGGGTGACTTGCGCGGATACGGGCGCGGCGACGGCGAGGACGGCGAGGAGGGTGAAGGCGTGACGCACCCGGACAGGGTAGCGCGACCCGGCCGGGCGTGACCTCACGAGCGGGGCGTGCCTCGACGCCTCCACGGTGAAACACTCTCGCCATGCGAAGCTCCATCCGACGCGTCGCCGTGCCCGCCGCGCTGTTCCTCACCGCCGCGATCTTCGGCGGCGGCTGCGATCTGTCGACCAAGCACTGGGCCGAGGAGACCCTGCGCGATCGGCCCGGGCAGTCGATGTCGGTGGTCGACCGCTACGTCGACCTGAGCCTCTCGTACAACGAGGGCACCGCGTTCAGCTTCGTGCGCGATCTCGGCACCGCGCGGATGGTCTTCGGGGTGTCCTCGCTGGTCCTCGTGATCGCGCTCTTCGTGGTGGTGATCCGCAAGCCCGAGCTCCGGTGGCGGGCGCTCGCGCTGGGGGTCGTCGCGGGCGGCGCGATCGGGAACGGGCTCGACAGGGTCCTGCGCCACGGGGTCGTCGACTTCATCCAGGTCCACTACCCATGGGGCGGGAGCTGGCCGACGTTCAACGTCGCCGACGCGCTGGTCGCGATCGGCGTGG
>JACKEC010000041.1 GCA_020633195.1 Sandaracinaceae bacterium
GCCGCCTGCGACGCCACCCTCTTCGACGACGTCGACGCGTCGAACCCGTTCTGCCCGGAGATCACCTGGGCGGCGAACCGGGGCCTCGTCGACGGCTTCGCCGACGGCGGCTTCCACCCCGTCGAGGTCGTCACCCGCGAGGTCGTGGCCGCGCTGCTCTACCGGCTCTCGGGCGCCAGCGCCTCCACCTGCGACGCGAGCCTCTTCGACGACGTCGACGCCAGCAACGCCTTCTGCGCCGAGATCACCTGGGCCGCCGGCCGGGGGATCGTCAACGGCTACGCCGACGGCACGTTCCGCCCCGCCGAGGGCGTCACCCGCCAGGCGATGGCGGTCTTCCTCTATCGGCTCGCGGGCGCGACCTCGGGCTGCGACGGAACCCGCTTCGACGACGTGAGCGACACCCACCCGTTCTGCGCGGAGATCACGTGGGTCGCGAGCCAGGGGATCGCGAGCGGCTACGCCGACGGCGGGTTCCACCCCGCCGCCGACCTCACCCGCCAGGCCGCGGCCTCGATCCTCTACAACTACGACCAGCGCTAGGCGTCCGCGGACCGCCGCCGGCGCCGCGTCGAACGCAACGTGACTTGTCGCCGCGCGCGCTCCAGCCGCACGAGGATCCGCGCCACGCGGTGATCCCTCCGCGCGGCTCCCTCTTCCAGATCCGACGCGCGCGCGTGGATGAGCGCCGCCTCGAAGTCCTTGAGGTGGTGCTCGTACAGCTTCGCGAGCGCGAGGTGGAACCGCGCCGCCCGCGCCTCGTCCCGGGTCGCCGCCTCGAGCCCGCGGTGCAGCAGCTCGCGCCGCTCGGGCACGTCGCCCCGCTCCCGCGCGAGCTCCGCCGCGAGCCACAGCGCGTCCGCGGTCACGTCCTGAGGCCCTCCCCCCTCGGCCGCCGCCGTCGCCCACCGCCCCGCGAGCTCCACGTCCGCCGCGCGCTTCGCGACCTGCGCCACCCCGAGCCGGTCCGCGGGCTCGTCCTCGGGGCCGAGCCCCTCGTAGATCTCCACCAGGCGAACCAGGATCGCCGCGAGCGCGATCAGGTCGTTCGCGTTGTGCTCCACCACCGGCGCGATCACCGAGCCGTCCCCGCCGCGCACCAGCTCCCAGAACAGCGCCGGGATCTCCGCGCCGTCGATGTCGCGCTCGCGACGCATCCCGAGCACGCTCTCCTCGAGGTTGACGAGGCGGACCTGACCGAGCCGCCGCTTGTAAACGCGTCGTGCGCAGTGCAGCAGATCGAGGTGCGCCGCCGGCGTCGCCACGGGGACGCGGTTGAGCACGAACCGGTTCCTCAGGAGCGGCCAGTCGAAGGCCTTGCCGTTGTAGGTCACGAGGGCGCTCGACGCGTCGATGCGCTCGGCGAGGCGGCGCAGCATCGGCACCTCGAGACCGGGCGCGGGCAGCAGGAGCTGCTCCACGCGCAGCGACTCGTCCTCGAACCACGCGAGCCCGATCAGGAACGGGATGGTGCCGGAGCCCCCGCTGAGCCCCGTCGTCTCCGTGTCGACGAACAGCATCCGGCTCGGGTCGACCCCCTCGAGCTCCTCGTCGAGGGCGAGCTTGGCGATCGTGCGAGGGCAGACCCGCGTCGCCTGCGCGATCGGGATCCGCCCGTGACAGTGCGAGGGCTCGAGGTACTCGCAGACCCGCTGGTAGGCGCCGTACGGCGTGTCGATCGACTCGCCCGGCAAGGGCGCGGGCGGCGTCGCCGGCTCGACCACGCGGTCGCGCAGCCGCCGCTTCTCGTCCGCGATCATCTGCGAGAGGAGCCCGCGTAGCTTCGCCACGCGCTCGGCGTTCTCGGTCGGCGGCGGCCCCGGCGGGCGGCCGCCCGGGCCGGCGCTCGACAGCCGCGCGAGCTTGTCCCGGAGGCTCACTGGATCGCCGCCACCCCGAGCGAGGCGAGGAGCTCGAGCGCGAGCCCCTTGATCCCGCTCGGATCGCCGCCGGGGGCGCCCGGACCGATGCACGCCGGGCAACCCGCCTTGCAGGGGCAGCCCTCGATGAGGGCCCGCGTGCGCAGGAGCAGCGCCTCGCGCTCGACGAAGAGCCGCGGCGCGAGCCCCACCCCGCCGGGCACGTGGTCGTAGAGGAAGATCGTCGGGTCGAAGCCGGGGCCGCCGCCCTCGCTCGTCGGCGGTCCGTCCGGGTCGCTGCGGTCGCCGAGGGTCTGCCCGAGGTCGCGCGGGTCGCACATCAGGCCCACCGCGGCGACGAGGTGCATCGCGCTCCCGATCCCCTCGAGCGCGTCGAGCACCACCGCGCGATCGACCCGCTGCGCGCGCACCGCGTCCTCGGGCACGGTCAGCCAGAACGACGTCGTGTGCATCTGCATCTCGGGCAGGCGCACGTCGCCGTAGCCCACGTTCTCGTGCGTGTGGAACTTGATCTTCTTGTAGCCGACGACCTTCTCCACGACGCTCACGTCGCCGACGCCGGTGGCCACGCCGTGTCCGTTGCCTCCGAGCTTCACCCACGCGCCGTCGTCCTCGCTCAGGACGCTCACGCGCGTGTGGGTCATCGCGTCGGTGTAGTAGTCGGGCTCGACCTTTCGCACGTAGGCCTTGTGGTTCTCGAAGTCGAGGCGCTCGACCTGGTACTGCTCGCCCTCGTGCTGATAGATGGCCTGCTCGTGCAACATGGTGTGCGTGCTGCGCCAGTCCATCTCCGCGATCGTGTGGTCGGTCTCGAGGTCGATGACGACGAAGTTGTCCCAGCCGACGCTGCGCAGGGACACGTGGTTGGCCGGGTAGGCGTCGGTCGACCAATGCCAGACGCGCTTGCCGACCCCGTTGGGCGCGGCGTGCACCACGCGGTGGTCCTCGAGGAAGCCGAGCGCGTCGGCGACCGCCTCGGTGGGCACGTCCCCGAACGGCTCGCCCTCTTCGAAGGGCAGCTCGAACGCGGCGCACTTCAGGTGCGAGATCAGGATCTCGACGTTGTCGGGATCGATGCGCGCGTGCTCGATGGGCGCGCCGAGGACGAAGCTCGGGTCGGTGGCCACGTACTGATCGAGCGGGCGGCTCGAGGTCACGAGCACCGAAGCGCTCGACCCGCTGCGGCGCCCCCCGCGCCCGAAGCGCTGCCAGAGCCCCGCGACGTTGCCCGGGTAGCCGGCGCACACGACCGCGTCGAGGCTCCCGATGTCGATCCCGAGCTCGAGCGCGTTGGTCGCGACGACGCAACGAATGTTGCCATCACGCAGGCCGCGCTCGATGCGGCGGCGGGTGTCGGCGAGGTAGCCGCCGCGGTACGCGACGATGAGGTCCGGGTCGACGTGGTCCTTCGCGAGCCGATCGCGCAGGTACTTCAGCATCGTCTCGACGGTGTTGCGCGACTGCCCGAACACGAGCGTCGGAACCTCGGCGCGGACGAGGTCCGCGGTCAGCCGGACCGCCGTCTTCACGTAGCTGGCGCGGATCCCGAGCGCCTCGTCGACGACGGGCGGGTCGTAGAGCATCACGTGCCGCTCGCCCTGCGGCGCGCCGCTCTGATCGACGAGCTCGACGGGGGCCCCGATCATCCGGCTCGCGTGCTCGCTCGGGTTCCCGATCGTCGCCGACGCGAACACGAAGGTCGGCTCGCTGCCGTGGAAGCGCGCGATGCGCACGAGGCGCCGCAGCACGTTGGCGAGGTGGGAGCCGAACACGCCCCGGTAGGTGTGCAGCTCGTCGAGCACGACGTAGCGCAGGTTCGAGAAGAACCGGGCCCAGGCGGCGTGGTGCGGGAGGATCCCCGCGTGCAGCATGTCGGGGTTGCTGAGCAGGATGCCCGCGCGCTCGCGCGCCGCCCGCCGCGCGTCGCCGGGGGTGTCGCCGTCGTAGGTGATGGCGCCCACCTCGATCCCGGCGTCGGTCATCAGGCCGCGCAGCCCGTCCTCCTGATCGCGGCTGAGCGCCTTGGTCGGGAACAGGTAGAGCGCCCGCGCGTCGCGCTCGCGGACGAGCCGATCGAGGACGGGGAGGTGGTAGCAGAAGCTCTTGCCCGAGGCGGTGGGCGTCGCGACGACGACGTGGCGACCGCTCGACGCGAGCTCGAAGGCCCGCGCCTGGTGGTCGTAGAGCCGCTCCACCCCGCGCTTGGCGAGCGCGTCCAGGAGCGACGGCGCGAGGCCCTCGGGCAGCTGCGCGTAGCGCCCCTCGGTCGCCGGAAGCGTCTCGTCGAGGCGGAGGTTCCGTCTCATCGACGAGTCCTTCCGCCAGGCGCCCAGCACGGCGTCGAGCCCCTTCGCCGCGGCCCAGGGCGCCGCCGGGCGCCGCGCGAACTCGTCGCTCACTGTACGCATGAGCGGCACTGTACGGATGTGCATTCTCGAGGGCAAGCGAACCGAGAGGGGCCTCCCGAACCTCCGAGGCGCCAGGGGGGCCAAAGCTGTCGCCCGCCGAGCGCCACCCGGTTCGACGTCACCGTCGACATCGCGGGCGAGGCGCGGTGGCATCGAACCTGCGACGACGCGGGCCGTGCGCCGCGTGCTCCTCGCCTCGCTCCTGCTCGCCCTCCCCGCCTGCGAAGGCGCGATCACCCGCGACCACGCCATGCCTCCGGTCCCGCCGGTGCCGTCGGACGGCGGCGCGTGGCGGCCGCCCTCGCCCGTCGACGGCGGCCCGGGCGTGTCCCTCATGCCCGGCTACGACGCCGGCCCCGGCACCCCGCCGCCGCCTCCGCCGCAGCTCGACGCGGGCGGCCCTCCGCCGGTCGAAGACGACGCCCTCGGGCCGTGCTCGGGGACGGAGGCCGAGTGCTTCGCCGCCGAGGTCATCAACGAGTATCGAACGAGCCACATGCACCAGGGCGAGTGCAACAACGCCCTGCGCTGGAACGACAACCTCGGCCGCCTCGCTCACGAGCACCAGTCGGGACCGTTCGTGAGGCACTCGAGCCACGGCTACGTGGAGAACGTCGGCCAGGCCTACGGCGTCCGCGAGACCGCCGAGTACATCGTGAGCTGGGAGGCGGGCATCGAGGAGCACTGCCGCTCGGATGGCAGCTACACCGTCAGCCACCACTGCGCGTCGATGTTCTGCAACAACTTCACGATCGGCGTCGGCGTCTACGAGAACGGCGGCACCACGTACATGACGATGATGTTCGGCGACGAGAGCGGGAACCCGAGCTGGTAGAGCGATCGGTTCGAAGAGCCGAGAGCGCGATGGCCGCGAGCGCGTCGGCGCCCTATCGTCTCCGCTCCCATGAGCGCCACGGACGTGATCGCGATCGCCGGTCTCCGCATCGACTGCGTGGTCGGCGTGTATCCGCACGAGCGCGATCGCGCGCAGCCCCTCGACGTGCACGTCCGGATGCGGCTCGACACGCGGCGCGCGGGGACGAGCGAGCGGCTCGCGCACACCGTCCACTACGCCGAGGTCGCCAACCAGATCGCGTTCCTGCTGCAGAGCTGCCGCTTCGATCTGCTCGAGACGGCGGCCCACGTGCTCAGCCGCCACCTGCTCGCGCCGCCCGCGCCCGGTGAGCGGCGCGCCCGCGTCGAGGAGGTCGCCCTGCGCCTCGAGAAGCCGTACGCGCTCGCCGGCCACGGCGTCCCGTCGCTCGAGGTCACGCGCCACGCCCGCGAGGTGACGCTCACCCAGGAGAAGAAGCGCTGGGGCACCGTCGACGTGGTCCACGAGACGCGGCGCGCGGGCGTCTACCGGCTCAACGTCGCGCCGCATCGGGGCATCCCGCTGCACGTCCACCAGACGATGCGGGAGGCCGAGCTCGTCCTCGGCGCGGGCCTGCATTGCCAGCAGCGCCCCGTCGCCGCGGGCACCATCTTCCGATGGCCTCGCGGCGCGGCGCACCGCTGGGACAACCCGACCGCCGACTGGCAGTCGATCCTGTGCGTCGACTCGCCCCCGTTCATCCCCGCCGACGAGGTCGAGGTGGAGGGCGAGCCGGCCCCGGTGCGCCCGCAGGCGCCCTTCATCCCGATCCCGGTCGAGCGATGAGCGCGGTCCTCGTGACCGGAGCGAGCCGCGGCATCGGTCGCGCGGTCGCCGAGCGGCTCCTGGACGAGGGCCGCCCCGTCGTCCTCGTCGCGCGCGACGTAGCGCGGCTCGAGGCCGTCGCCGCGGGTCGCCCCCACGCGCACGTGCTGCCGCGCGATCTGTTGGTGGACGCCGACGTCGTCGAGCCCGCCGCCGTGCTCGCCGGATCGCTGAGCGGCGTCGTGCACGCCGCGGGGATCGCGCGCCACGCGCCGCTCGAGGCGATCACCCGGGACGAGCTCGACGCGATGCTCGAGCTGCACGTCGCCGCGCCGCTGGTGATGGCGCAGGACCTGGCGCGCCGCGGCGGCCCGGGCTCGATCGTCCACGTCGCGTCCACGCTGGGCCTCCGCCCGGCGCCCGGCCGCCTCGCCTACGCGGCGAGCAAGGCCGCGCTGATCTCGATGACTCGCACCCTCGCGCTCGAGCTCGCCGAGCGCGGCATCCGCGTGAACGCGGTCGCGCCCGGCGTCGTCGACACCGACATGGTCCGGGACCTCGACCTGCCGGCGCTCGCCTCCCTCCACCCGCTCGGGCTCGGCACCCCCGAGGACGTCGCGGCGGCCATCGTGTTCCTCCTCGACGCTCGCTGGGTGACCGGCACCATCTTCACGATCGACGGCGGGCTCACCGCCGGCTGACCCGAGATGTCGCGACCCAAAGAGCGGACGGTGATCGGGGTGGCCGAGCGCATCGATCTCCCGGACTGGGGCGTCGCGCGGCTCCGCGCGAAGATCGACACCGGCGCCCGGACGAGCGCGCTCCACGTCAACAAGGTCGAAGAGCTCGACGGGGACCGCGTACGCTTCACGATCGTGCTCCATCGCGACAAGCACGACGAGCGGGTGACGGTGATCGCGCCGATCGTGAGGCGCGCGCTCGTGCGCTCGAGCTCGGGCCGCTCGCAGCCCCGCATCTTCGTCGCCACGCGCCTGCTGCTCGGCGGGGTCGAGCGCGAGATCGAGATCAGCCTCGCGAGCCGGCGCCGCATGGTGTTCCGGATGCTGCTCGGCCGGAGCGCCCTCGCCGAGGACTTCCTCGTCGACCCGAGCCGCCGCTACGTGTGCAGCCCGCCCAAGGTCAAGAAGGCGCGCGGCGTGAAGAAGAAGCGAGGCGCGACGTGAAGGTCGTGATCCTCTCGCGCGCCCCGCACGCGTACAGCACGCGCCGCCTCCGCGAGGCCTGCCTCGTCGGCGGCTACACGGTCCGCGTGCTCGACACCCTGCGCTTCTCGATCTCCGTCGAGGAAGACGACCCGCAGCTCTACTACCGGGACAAGCGCCTCAGCCGCTACGACGCGGTGATCCCCCGCGTCGGCACGTCGGTCACGCTCTACGGCACCGCGGTGGTGCGGCAGTTCGAGCAGATGGGCGTGTTCACGCTCGCGAGCAGCCACGCGATCCGCGTTTCGCGCGACAAGCTGCGCTCGCTCCAGGTCCTGAGCCGTCACCACATCGGCATCCCCCAGACCGTGTTCGTCCAGGACCGCGGCAGCGTGGCGCCGGCGATCGAGCGGCTCGGCGGCGCGCCCGTCGTCATCAAGGTGCTCGAGGGCACCCAGGGCGGCGGCGTGATCCTCGCCGAGTCGGTGAAGATGGCGCAGTCGATCATCGAGACGCTCCACGGCGCCCGTCAACACGTCTTGATTCAGCGCTTCGTGGAGGAGAGCCGCGGCCGCGACGTGCGCGCCTTCGTGGTCGGTGGCCAGGTCGTCGCCGCGATGCGCCGCGTCGCGCAGGGCGCGGAGTTCCGCAGCAACGTCCACCTCGGCGGCCGCACCGAGCCGATCCGGCTCGAGCCCGAGTACGAGCGCAGCGCGATCGAGGCGGCGCAGATCATGGGCCTCCGCGTCGCGGGCGTGGACATGCTCGAGTCCGACGACGGCCCGCTCGTGATGGAGGTCAACTCGTCTCCCGGTCTACAGGGGATCGAGGCCGCGACGGGGATCGACGTCGCCGGCGCGATCGTCGCCCACATGGGTGAGGAGCTCCTCTTGCCCGAGGTCGACGTGAAGCAGCGCCTGACCCTGGCCAAAGGCTACGGCGTCGCCGAGTTCGAGCTCACCACCGACGGCCCGCTGACCGGCCGGACCATCGCCGACCTCGCCCTCGACGAGCGCGACATCCGCATCCTGAGCATCCAGCGCGACAGCCTCATCATCCCGAACCCGCGCGACCACCAGGAGCTGCTCAGCGGCGACCAGATCGTCGCCTACGGCAACGTCTCGGCGCTGAAGGCGCTCATCCCCCAGGACGAGCTCGGCCGCCGCCGCCCCGCGCGCCGGCCCAAGCGACGCTCGAAGGGCCCGACCGCGTAGCGCTACTCCTCGCGGAGCTCGACCTCGCGCCCGGGCGACACGCCCTCGACCGACGTCGTCCCGCCCGCGGGCCAGGTGACCTCGACGGTGAAGGGGCCCGCGCCGGTCACCCCGAAGAAGAGCCGCGGGTCGAAGGATCCGAGGTAGCCCTCCCCGGCCCGGCGATCCTGGACGCCGACGAGCGCGCCGTCCGCGTCGCGGATCGTGACGCGAGCGCCGAGGCCGCCGGTGTTCGGCGACCGGCCGACGAGCCGCACGCGGAGCCAGCTCCCGACCGGCTCGACCACGTTCCGCAACAAGACGGGCTCACCCACCGTCGTGGCGAGCACCACGTCGGGCCGTCCGTCCTCGTCGAGGTCGGTCACCGCGACGCCGCGCGCCACCACGGGGCGCCGCCCGTCGTCGAGCGCGATCCCGATCGGCTCGAAGCGCCCACCCACGTTCCGCAGCAGGTTGGGCGCCTGGTCCCGCGAGGACTCGATCAGCCGCGCCTGCTCGTCGCTGTGGATGTGGCCGGACGCCTCGACGAGGTCCGGCCGACCGTCGAGGTCCAGGTCGACGAGGGCTACGCCCCAGCGGAACGTGTGCTCGGTCGTCACCGTCCCGGAGCGCGTCGCGAGCTGCGCCTCGCAGAAGTCCTCCGCGCAGAGGAACACGGCCGTCGCGTCCTCGGGGACGCTGCTCGAGACGTGGTCGAGCTGGCCGTCTCCGTCGATGTCGGCCGTGCTGAACCCCATCGTGTCCATGCCGTAGCCCGACGCGTTGTAGCTCAGGCCGAGATCGATCCCGACGTCGCGGTAGACGCCGTCCGCGTCGCGCACGAGCGGGCGGTTGGGGTAGCTGACCCCGAGGTCGTTGCCGACGTAGATGTCGACGCGCCCGTCTCCGTCGAGATCGGTGATGGAGACGAGCTGCGTCGGCTCGAGGAGCGCCATGTCGGGGGCGAGCTCGGCGGCGGCCTCGCGGTACGTGCCGTCCGCCTCGCGCAGGAGGAGCAGGTTCGGGATCGGGTCGTAGACCTGGAGCAGCCCGCCGCACGCGAGGCCGCACATCTCGGGGAGCCGCGCCTCGTCCCAGTGCACGAACGCGCCGATCGCGAGATCGATGTCGCCGTCGTCGTCGACGTCGCCGGCCGCGGCGCCCGTGTACATGCCCACCGGGTCCGGCGTGACGCCGAGCTGCTCGGTGTGCTCCACGAAGCCCTCGCCCTCGCGCAGGAAGAGCCGGACCACCCCCAGCCCCGTGACCAGCAGGTCGTCGTCGCCGTCGCCCTCGGCGTCGAACGCGAGGCAGCCCATCGCGGCCCCGACGTCGCCGAGGCCTCGCATCTCGGACTGCTCCTCGAAGGCCATCGCCGAGCTCGCGACGTAGAGCCGTGACCGCGCGCCCTCGCCGGTCATCATCGCGAAGAAGAGATCCATCGGTGGCTGGCCGTCCACGTCGAGCACGCACACGCCGCCGTTCATGCGCTCGGGCAGGTTGCCGAAGTCGTCGGGGCGCGTCGCGTCGACGCCCGCCGCCGCGGTCACGTCGTCGAACCAGCGCGCCGGAGGCGGGCCCGCGTCCGAAGGGAGCTCGACCCCGCCGTCCGAGCCAGCGTCGACGATCGCCGGCCCCTCGCAGCCCAGCGCGATCAGAAGGACGCCCAACAGCAGCGCACGCACGCACGGACACTCTACCAGCGACGCGCCGACCGTTCATCGGTGCGTCCTGCTACGTTTTGGCCACATGCCGCGCATGGCCATCGCGCTCGGGTTGGGGGTGGCGCTCGTCGTCCTGGGGTGCGCGGCGCCCGTCGCGGGGCCGCACGCCGAGCTCAGCATGGGGACCGACGACGACGGCGACCCCGCGGTGGTGGCTCTCGTGTTCGCCGACGATCCCACGGTCCTCAAGTGCACCGGCACCGTCGTCGGGGAGCGTGTCGTGCTCACCGCGGCCCACTGCGCCTCGGACATCCCCGTCGAGAACCTCCTCGTGTTCTTCGGCCCCGATCTGCGGCGGCCGGGCACGCTCGTCCCCGTGCAGGCGGCGCTCGTCCACCTCGGCGCGGACGGCACCGCCGACGCCGACCTCGCGATGCTCCTCCTCGCGGAGCCGGCGCCGGTGGCCCCCGTCTCGCTCGTGGCCGACGCGATCCTCGCCGACCCACCCCCGGTCGGGGTGCGGCTCGTCGGCTACGGGCTCACCGCCGCGGGCGCCGGCGACGCCGTGCGCAAGCGCGAGGGGCGGAGCCGGACGACCGAGGTGAACCCGCAACACGTCGTGCTCGGGCCGGACCCGTCGCTGCCGTGCATCGGCGACTCGGGCGGGCCGGTCTACGTCACGACGCCGATGGGCGAGCGCCTCGCGGGCGTGGTCAGCCGCGGAGACGCGGCGTGCACCGACCGCGCGAGAGCGACCCGACTCGACGTGCACCTCGACGCGTTCATCCGCCCGACGCTCGAGGCTTGGGCTCCCGGATCGCTCGAGGCGGGGGCGCCCTGCCTCTACGACGCGCACTGCGCTCGCGGCGTCTGCGCCGAGGCCCTCGACGAGCCGTCGCTCCGCTTCTGCGCGTCCGCGTGCACCACCGACGTGGAGTGCGGGGCGTCCCTGAGCTGTCAGGAGGCCCTCTGTCGCTACCCGCTGCCGAGCCCCGGCGCGATCGGCTCGACCTGCGTGACCCACGAGGACTGCGTGCGCGGCGACTGCCTGACCGATCAGGGCAGCGTCTGCAGCGTGCGCTGCGTGTCGGGGCGCGGGGACTGCCCGACCAACTTCGCGTGTGAGCACCTCGGCGGGATCGACTTCTACTGCCTCCCGGAGCCGGAGCCGACGTGCGGCGCCTGCGCCGTCGGACCCGCGCGGCCCGGCGCGGGCTGGATGCTCGCCGCGCTCGTCGCGCTCGCCCTTCGAAAGCGAGCGAGGCGCCCGCTCTCGCGGACGCCCCGTTCGTCTTCGTGAGAACGCGCTGGCTCAGAGTGGGCTGCCGAAGCCCCGGTTGGTCCCGCTGTCGCAGCTCGGGCTGCCGTTCTGGTCGAGCTCGACGCCCCACACGTCGATGCTGATGTCGTGGTCGCGGTCGCCGCCGTCACACCAGCGGGTGCGGGTCCCGCTGATGCCCACCGAGTTGCCCCAGTACTCGTTGTTCATCTGGATGCGCGAGTCGTCGTGGCAGTTGTGGCCGCCGGAGCCGCCGTCGGAGTCCCACTTGTAGTCGCCCGAGCAGTAGCCCTGGTAGAGCGTGTTGAGGAACCAGCCGCCCGTCTGGTCGGGGTTGGCGTAGTAGTCCTGGCGGCACTTCTCGCCCATCGTCGAGCCCGCCGCGCCGTGGTTCGTGTTGTCGTGGACGCGGAGCCAGGAGCTGCTGCTCCAGCGGTAGACGCTGGTGGCGCTGTGCTCGCCGAGGTTGCCGCTGTACCAGAGGCCGTCGTGGCCGAGGCGCAGGTAGCGGTAGCCGGGGGTGCTGTCGGTGAAGCCGCAGTTCCCGCAGGGGCCCGGGGTGCCGTAGGCCACGTCCCCGGTGGTCAGGATCTCGGGCGTCTCCACCACGAGGCCGCCCTGCTCGGCGCGGTAGGTGTTCAGGACCTGGAGTTCCTCGGCGTACATCTGCGGAGCGTGCGACGCGAAGTCGAGCAGCGCCTCGATCTCCGGGCCGAGCTGGCCCGCGAGCTCGGGGGCCTGACGCTCGATCTCGGCCTGCATCACCTCCGCGGCTTCGCCGGCCAGGCGGTAGAGCACCGCGTTGTCGGCCACCTCGGGGATGAGGGTGTTCTGGGGCTCGAGGCGGTCGTCCCACGACGGGTCGACCCAGCCGTCGCCGCCACGGCGCGTGTAGAAGGCGAAGCCCGCCTCGTCGGTGAACATCGTGTCCACCTCCCAGTCGGGCATGTTCTCGGCGAGCTGGTAGGGCTCGGGCGTCTCGTGGCCGCGCTCCGCCTGCATGTAGATCACGACGTCCGCCGAGCGGTACGCGAGCGACAGCGAGCCCGCCTGCGCGTCGAGGACGGTGAGCCCCTGGGGGAGGCCGTCGACCGACTCGTCCGCCGCACAACCCGCGAGCCCCACGCTCGCTACCAGTACGCTCAGAATCGCTGCACGCTTCATGGTCGTCGTCCTCCGCTGGGGACCCCCATCCGCAAACGTCGGGCCACTCCAAGAGCGATTGAGATCCGCCTCGTACCCCCATCTACGGTGCCTCGTTTTAGGTCGCCCAAACGGTGCTACTTCGGGACACTGTCCGATATCGGAGCACTCCCATCGCGAGCGCGCCGACGTATCCTTCGCCCATGCAGCGGGGGATCGGTCCGGTCATGGCCAGCGTCGCGCTCGTGCTCGGGCTCGGCTGCGGCAACGCCGAGCGCGGCACGGAGCGCCCCTCGCCACCGGCCGAGCCACCACCGCCCCCGACTCACGCCCCGACGGGGCCGCGTCTCGCCGCCGACATGGAGTTCGGCGTCGGTCTCACGGCGACGGGCGCGGTGCGGGGCTGGGGTGGCTTCCCGCTGCTCGACACCGGGCGCGGCGGCCCCGAGCCG
Source organism: Sandaracinaceae bacterium (assembly GCA_020633195.1). Classification (GTDB taxonomy): domain Bacteria; phylum Myxococcota_A; class Polyangia; order Polyangiales; family Sandaracinaceae; genus JACKEC01. The sequence goes on from JACKEC010000041.1 coordinate 12,822, forward strand.
GCCCCGATCGCCGGCCTCGGGCCGGCCGACGCCATCTACGCCGGGTCGGACATGGGCTGCCTCGTCCTGCCGGACCGCTCGGGCGAGTGCTGGGGCCGCGCGCCGCCGCCACCACCCCAGGGGCCGTGGCCCGACGAGGCCCGCGTCCCCGTGTCCGGGCCGCTCCGCATGTTCGCGCTGCACGAGTCGGGCAACTGCGCGGTCGGCGAGGACGGGTCCGTGCGCTGCTTCGACGACGAGCTGGGCGCGCTCTCCGAGGTCGCCGTCGGCGCGCCCGTCGCCGAGCTCGCCATCGGCTCGGGGAGCCGATGCGCGAGGTCCGAGGACGGCCGGGTGCTCTGCTGGGGCGCCAACCACACCGGCCAGCTCGGCGACGGAACGACGGTCGAGCGCGAGACGCCCGGGCCGGTGCTCGGGCTCGACGACGCGACGCAGATCGGGGTCGGCAACGAGCACGCGTGCGCGCTACGCCAAGGCGGCGAGGTCGTCTGCTGGGGGACCGGCCGATCCGGTGAGCTCGGGGTGCCCCCCTCGATCGGCGAGCGCGACGAGCCCGGGCCGGTGCCCGGCCTGCCGCCGATCGAGCGGCTGATCGTCGGCGTCTCCCAGAACGGCGCGATCGACGCGCAGGGACGGCTCTGGACCTGGGGTCACAACGGGCGCGGGCAGCTCGGCGACGGAACCACGACGAGCCGGCACGAGCCGCGCGTCGTGCCGGGCCTGCCCCCGGTCGTCGAGGCCGCGCTGCCCGGCAACTTCGGTTGCGCGCTCGACCGCGAGGACCAGGTGTGGTGCTGGGGGCGCGGGACGGAGGGACAGATCGGCCCGACCGGCGGCGCGGGTGGGGTCGCGGAGGTGCCCGAGCTCAGAGCCGCGCGCATCTTCGCGACCGACACCGGGACCTGCGCGCTCGTCGAGGGGGAGCTGCGCTGCTGGGGCGTCGTGGGCGACGGGGTCGACGAGCAGGCGGCGATCACGCGGGTGGCCATCCCTCGGCCCGAGCACGTCGCGGAGATCGGCGGGGCCGGCCGCCTCCTCTGGGTGCGCTGGGACGACGGGCGGCTCCAGCCGTTCATCGCCGACCGCCCCGAGGACGGCGTGCGCGAGCCGCTGCGTGGACGCCAGATGTCCACACGGAGCAACTCGTTTTGCGTCCTCGAGGAAGGCGGCGTGGCCTGCGCGGGGCTCATGGGCACGCCGAGGCGGGTCCCCGGCTCGGAGCGGGCGACGGCGGTCTCGATGTACACGAACGTGTGCGCGCTGATGCAGGACCACAGCGTCGCGTGCAGCTGGTCGTGGACGGCCCCCCTCGAGCCCGTGGAGGGCCTCGTCGACGCCGTCGAGGTCGTCGCCGCGCACGAGCCCTGCATCCGCACGACCGCGGGCCGGGTGCGCTGCCGGGACTCCGGCGAGTGGCCGGTCACGGGGGTGACCTCGATCGTGGGCGGCGTCCACGTCTGCGCGCTCGCGGACGGGCACGTCTGGTGCGCGGGCTCCCGAGGCATCGGCGACGACCTCGGGGTCAGCCGGCAGGGCCCCTTGCCCGCGCCGATCGAGGTCCCCGGTCTCGACGACGTGGTCGAGCTGGCAGCGGGCACGACCCACACCTGCGCCCGGCGCCGCGACGGCCGCGTCGCGTGCTGGGGCACCAACGAGTCGGGGCAGCTCGGCGCGGGGCCCGAGGGCTTCCGGCCGACGCCGGCGATCGTGACGCGCCTGCGTTGATCAGTCGAAGATCGCGATGAGCTGCTTGGCCGACGCGATGGCGCGACCGTCCGCGTCGTAGAGCGTCGCGCGCTCGTCGGCGTACCCCGAGTCGAGGTGCGCGCTGTGGGCCTCGTAGCCGAGCCAGTCGATGGGGGATCCGTCGAGCACCCGGTGGAGCTGGACGAAGATGTCGATCGACGCGCACGGGGCCCAGCGCGGGTGGCGGCTGAGCGCCGCGGGGGCCCACGAGTCGAGCATCACGGGCACGAGCGCCGCCTCGGCTCGGACGGGGCCCTCGCGGAGGCGGCACCAGCCGCCGACGTGCGCCTCGGCGCCGCCGCTGAAGGCCTCCTGGCCGATCGCCTGGCGAAACTGGAAGTAGCGGCTGAAGGACGGAAGGAAGAGCGCCTCGGGCCCTGGCGCGACCTCGTCCACGGGCGGCAGCGCGAGGCGCGGGGGCTCGAAGCTCTCCGCGAACGACCGCCGCTCGCGCGCGAAGGTCGCCGTCGCGATGGCGAGCACCTCGTCCTCGCGCTCGAGGCGCGCGCGCATGAACGCGACCGAGCGCCCCTCGCGGACGACCTCGGTCACGACGACCGCCGGGCCCGCGGTGGCGGGCGCGCAGAACGTGGTGTGCAGCGTGCGCAGCGGGCGGCCCTCGCCCGCGTGGGCCTCCATCGCGCGGACGAGGATGGACGCGGTCAGGCCGCCGAAGAGCGCGCGGCCCTGGTACCAGTCCTCGGTCAGCTCGCCGACGAACCGATCCGGGCCCGCCGGCGCGAAGGCGCTGGCGATCGAGAACGGGCGGTCACGCGCGCGGTCCTCGTTCATCGCCGCTGATTACCGCGCCTGGCGACCCATTGCACGCACCTGCGCCTCGACGGTGGCGTCCCAGCGGGTATGCGGATCCTCGGCGTGGCGCGCCCACAGGAGCGCACCCTCGTATCCGTACGCCTCCACGAGCGCGAGGCGGCGCGCGAGGTAGGCGTCGTCGTCGTCCTCGGCGAGCCCCGTGTCGTTCCAGCGACCGTGCCTCGAGGTCGACAGCTCACCCACCCAGACGGGCCGGATCGCGCTCCGCCAGGCGGGCGGCAGGGTCGGCTCGCCGACGACCGACGGGTAGTGGTGGTGCTGGTGGACGTAGCGCCCCGAGCCCGCGAGGTGGCGCAGCCGGCCCCGCCCCTCGGTGGTGAGCCACGGCGCGGCGGCGTCGAGGAACCCGACGCTCGCCCGGATCCCACGTCGCGCGATCCGCTCGGCGCCGTCGACCACGAACCGGCTCATCACCTCGGGGCGCACCCACGGCGGGTGCTCGCCGTACGCGGCGTGGAGCCACCCCTTCGTCATCGCCCAGCGCGGCTCGTTCACCACCTCGAAGGCGCGCACCGCGCCGGGCCGCCCGGCGCAGACGTCGAGCATCGGCTCGAGCGTCGCGTCGAAGAAGCCCGGGTCGAGCACGATGGCGTCGCGCCCGCGGCTCGTGACGCCGGCGGCCTGCACCTCGAGCGGCAGGAAGGCCTCGAACGAGACGAGGGACGGCCACAGCGCGACGCCGGTGAGGGCGCACGCGTCGAGCAAGCGCTCGAAGTCCTCGAGGAACGCGCGCGGGAGCGCGGGCAGCGGCCGGCGCGGCGCCCAGCGCTCCGCGGCCCGCGGCCAGCGAGGTCCGAAGGGCCGGCGCGTCGCGATCTCGGACGGGTCACTGCCGCAAGGAAGGTTGACGCCGCCACCGAACACCCACCAGCGCGCGGTGGTGAGGCCGAGCGCGCGCAGCGCCCGCAGCTCGTCGGTGACGCGCGCCCAGTCCGTCGGCTTCGCTCCCGCCCACGGGGGCGGGCGCGGGCCGAAGTCGTGTCCGCACGAGACCCAGGGGAAGTTGACGCCGAGGGAGAGGCTCACGCGCGCGCGGCGACCATCTTCGAGAGCCGCTCGATCGCCACCTCGATCGTCTCCTGCGCGGGGCCGAAGGAGAAGCGGACATGGTTCTTGAACCGGCTCGTGCGGCCGCCGCGGCGGTGCCCGGGGTCGACGTCGAAGAACGCGCCGGGGACGACGATCACCTTCTCGTCGAGCGCCGCGTCGAAGAACTCCGTCCCCGTGCGCAGGCCCTCGGGCAGGTCGCTGAGGTCGCCCCACGCGTAGAACGTCCCCTCGGGCTCGAGGTCGAAGCGCACGCCCATGCGGCGCAGGCCGGCGAGGAGGGTCGCGCGCTTCTTCGAGAAGGTGGAGCGGATGGCCTGCGCCTCGCGCTCCGCGAGGGCCGGATCGAGCAGGGGGATCGCCGCCCGCTGCATCGGGCGCGAGGGGCCTCCGTCGAGGAAGGAGCCCGCGCTGCCCATCGCCGCGATCACCTCCTCGGGGCCGAGCGTCCAGCACACGCGCCAGCCGGGGTAGCGCCAGTTCTTCGTGAGCCCGTCGAAGATCACGACCGGGTCCTCGTTGACGTCCTCGACGAACGCCGCGGCGCTGACGCTGCCTTCGCCGCGCCAGACGTAGTGCGAGTAGAACTCGTCGAAGAGCATCGCGCAGTCGAGCTCGCGGGCGAGCGCGCACCAGGAGCCGAGCTCCTCGTCGCGGACGACCTTGCCGGTCGGGTTGCACGGGTTGCTCATCAGGATCCCGCCGAGGCCGCGGCCGAGGATCTCGCGCCGGAGCTCGCGGATCGAGAAGTCGTAGCCCCGCTCGGGATCGAGCAGGATCGGGATCGGCGTGAAGCGCCGGAAGACGTCGAGGAGCTCCTCGTACGCGGTGTAGTCGGGCAGGAAGTGACCGACATGGACGGGGCCGATGGCCGCGCACGCGCGCATCACGGACACGCGCCCACCGCCGCCGATCGCGACGTTCTCGGCGGTGTACTGGCTCTTCATCCCGCGCCGGTAGCGGTGGTTGTAGAAGGCAGCGACCGCCTCGCGCAGCTCGGTGAGCCCGGCCACCGCCGAGTACTCCTGGTCCTCGGGGCGGATCTCGATGCTCGTGATGCGGGGCGGCGCGCCGTCGAGCGGGCCGGTCTCGGGTTGGCCCTGACCGAGGTTGCACCAGCTCGCGTCCGCCGCGTCGTAGCCGCGCTCGCGCGCCTGGGACGTGACGTAGATGACGCCGGTGCGAGGGACGCGGCGGAAGGCGGCGGGTCGCTTCGAAGACATCGGGGCGCGGACCATAGCAGGGGACCGCGCCGGAAGCGCGCCGCCCGCGGCCGGGGTCACTCGAGGAGGATGCGCTCCAGCGGCCCGGTGATCGGCTGGAGCGGCCCGGTGTTCGAGGTTCGGCCCGAGCGGGAGGGATCGCCGCGCTCCTCGGCGTCCTCTTCGGTCTCGTCCTCTTCGGTCTCGTCCTCTTCGTCGTCGACCGCTTCCGTGTCGACCGCTTCCGTGTCGACCGCCTCGTCGTCGCCCGCGTAGCGGGTCGCCGGCGTCGGCTCCATCGCGGGCCCCGGCTCGACCGACGGCGCGATGGTCGACGACGGCCGCCGCGCCTCCGACGAGTGGACGGGGCGGGCTGGGCCCATCTCCGCGTCCGCGCCCAGGTCGAGGTAGAGCCATCCGGCGAGCCCGAGGCTCGCGGCGACGATGACCCCGATCAACGAGACCGCCGCGATCAGGAGCGGCGTCGCCACCCCCGACGGTGGCGGAGCGGCGACGGGCGGCATCGGGGTGGTGCGCGCGACGGGGGCGGGCCGCGACGGCTGGGGCTGGGGCGGGACGTACGGCGCGGGCTGTGGCCTCGCCTCGGGCGCCGGGAGCGGCGTCGGCGCGGGCTCGGGGGTCCGGCGGCGACCGGGCACCACCGTGGGCTGCTCGGCGCTCACGGTCTTGGGGGTGCTGGGCGCCGCGCCGCCGAGGGGCATCTCGGGGATCGTCCGGAGATCCATCCCGCCGCTGATCGCGGCGTAGGCTCCGAGGAATAGCGAGCGCACCGCGCGCGCGTCGGACGGCCGCTCGCCGGGCTCCTTCTCGAGGCAGCGATCGATGAGCGCGGCGAGGCGCGACGGGCAGCCGGGCAGCCGGACCGTCAACGGCACGTGCGGCTCCATCAGGATCTTGAGCATCATCGCGTGAGGCGACGGCGCGTCGAAGGGCGCGACCTCCGTCAACGCCTCGTACATCATCACCCCGACCGCCCAGACGTCCGACGCGGGGCCGACCGTCTTGGAGTCCATGAACTGCTCGGGGCTCATGTAGCGCGGCGTGCCGAGCGAGGTCCCGGTGACGGTGACGGTGCGCGAGCCGGTCTGACGAGCCAGCCCGAAGTCCACGATCCGCGGCCGCTCCACGCCGTCGGGGCCGCGCGCGATGATGCAGTTCTCGGGCTTCAGGTCGCGATGCACGAACCCGGCGCCGTGGGCCGCCTCGAGCGCGCTCAAGAGCGGCGCGAACACGTCGCGCAGCTCCGTCAGCGAGAACTTCCCCTCGCGCAGGCGCTGCCGCAGCGTCTGCCCCTCGAGCCACTCCATCACCAGGAACGGCGCGCCCTCGGCGTCCACGTCGGCGTCGATGACGTCGACGATGCCGGGGTGGTCGATCGCCGCGGGGGCCTGGAGCTCGCGCTTGAAGCGCTCGCGCGTGTCGTCGTCGCTCGCGAGCCAGGCGTGCAGCACCTTGACCGCCACCTTCCGGGCGGTGTGGAGGTGGCGCGCCTCGTAGACCGCGCCGAAGCCCCCCGCGGCGACCGACCGGATCAGCTCGTACCGCTCGCCGAGGACCGTGCCGGGCGCGAGCCTCGGCCGCGGAGCGGCGGACGATAGACTCTCGAGCTCCTGCATGCTCGCGGACACTCTATCCGAGCCGGCGCTCGAGCGCCCTCGTCGTGTCACCGCCGAGAAAGCGCCGGGGGGCTGGCGCGCCAAGGGCATCTCAGGCACTCTGTGCTGAGTTACTCTCCGGAGGCGTCGCATGGGCCGGTCGTTCGTCACGCTGTTCGCCACCGTCGCGCTCGGGTGCGCGGCGAACCCGATGGGTCCCCGCGACGCGGGCGGGGGCGTCGACGCAGGGGAGCCGACCGACGCCGCGTTGATGTTCAGGGACGGCGGATCCGACGAGGACGGCGGCGCGATGGCCGACGCGGGATCCGAGGACGCGGGCGCGATGGACGCTGGCCTCGCCGACGCGGGCCCGACGGGCACCGACGCGGGCCCGATGGGGACCGACGCCGGGCCGATGGGCATGGACGCGGGGACCGACGCGGGCACGATGGGCAGCGACGCCGGCCCCGGCGGCACGTGCCCGCTCTTGAACGTCGGCGACACCGTCACGCTGGACGGAACGGGCGACCTCGCGGCGTTCCCGATGTCGCAGCGCCTCGCGGCCGGCGGCTCGGTCGGCGGCTCCGATCAGTACGGGATCACCTGGGACCGCGACTACCTCTACATCGCGCTGAGCTCGCCGGTCTTCGCGGACGGCTTCCGGCCGATCCACGTCTACCTCGAGGCGCGGCCGACGCTGGGCGCGGCCACGGCGTCGTCGGGCAAGTTCTACGACTCGCTGACCGCGGGCCTCCCGTTCACGGCGACCCACCTCATCGCCGTGCGGCGGACCTCCACCGGCATGGACGGCATCGCCTACAACGGCGTGTACACGCCGGCCGGCGGGTGGACGACGCTCGCACACGCGCTGACGAGCGCCGACGTGTTCGCGGAGGGCACGACGGCGCTGAGCGTGCGGGTGCCGTGGTCCGCGATCGGCTGCGCGACCACCATCCGGCTCGCGGCGCACGTCGTGAACGGACCCGTCCCGGGGAACGAGTGGAAGGACTTCGTCCCGCTCGCGACCACGCCGTGGCTGGCCGCGGGGGGCACCTACTACGAGATCGACCTGACCGCGGATCCCGCGGTCACGGGGTGGCTGGAGCGCTAGTCGAGGGCGCGTCCGGCGTCGGGCTGGGACGTGGCCGCGTCACGACCCAGGCGACCACGCCGATCGAGACGACGATCACCAGGGCCGCGATGAGCGTCAGCACGCGGCCGCCCCGGCGGCGCTGCCCGAGCAGCTCCTCGGCGTCCTCGTCGGCCTCGATGCCGAGGGCCATCGCCTTGAGCTCGGCGCTCCCGCTGGGCCGGTCGTCGAGCTCGAGCTCCGCCTTGGACGGCGTCTTGGAGCTGACCGTCGGTGGCCGGCGGTCCAGGGTCGGCTCGGCCGTGACGAGGTCCGGGACCAGGCGCTCGAGGGCCTCGGTGATGTCGGACGGCCGCAGGCGATAGCCGGCGCGCGCGTTGAAGGCGTCGAGGTCGGACTGCAGCTGGTCCGCGTTCGCGTAGCGCTGGTCCCGCTCCTTCGCGAGCGCGCGCTGCACGATGCGGTCGAGCTCCTCGGGGACGTCCGCCCTCGCCTCGCGGACGGAGGGCACGTCGGGGTCGAGGACGATGGCCGCGACAGTCTCGTACTCGCTCGCGCGCTCGTAGAGGCTCTTGCCCGTCAGCGCCTCGTAGAGGCTCACCCCGAGCGAGAACACGTCGCTGCGGCCGTCGAGCGCGAGGCCCTGGTACTGCTCTGGAGAGATGTAAGCGAACTTGCCCTTGAGGTTGCCGGCCTCGGTCTTGTGCTTGCGCTCGGTGGCCGCCGCCGCGACCCCGAAGTCGAGCAGCTTGGTCACCCCGTCGAAGCCGATCATGACGTTCTCGGGGTTCACGTCGCGGTGGACGATGGCGAGCGGCTTGCCGGCCTGGTCGGTGCACGTGTGCGCGTGGTGCAGCGCGCCCGCCACGTCGGCGAACACCTGCGCGACGAGCGACACGGGCAGCGCGCCCACCCGATCGATCAGCTCGCGGACCGACACCCCGCGGACCCACTCCATCGACAGGAAGAAGCGTCCGTCGTCGTCGCCGAACTCGTAGATCGGGCAGATGTGGGGGTGCGAGAGGTTCATGCAGAGCTTCGCCTCGTGGACGAACATCTCCACCATCCGCTCGTCGTCGGTCATGTGCGGGAGGATCCGCTTGAGCACGACGTGACGCCCCACGGTTCCGGGGCCCGACTCGCGGGCGAGGAAGATCTCGGCCATCCCGCCCGACGCCAGGCGTCCGATCACGTCGTAGCGGCCTATCCGCGCGATGGGTTCGAGGGCGGCCAGTCGGGGCACGAGATCTCGAGGATACCGCTTGGTCGGACGCGTGGATCGCAGGTTTCTTCGTGTGTGCGGAGGTGTCGGATAACGTCGCACCCATGCCTACCCCCGCCCCGGTCGCCCGCATCGAGCTCGCCGCCCGCCCTGCCCCGTTCATCAAGTGGGTGGGGGGCAAAGGTCGCCTCCTCCCGCAGCTGATGCCGCTGCTGCCGAGCGGCGTGAGCCACATGCGCCACGTCGAGCCGTTCATGGGCGGCGCCGCGCTGTTCTTCCAGCGCTACCCCGTCCGGGCGCTGCTGTCGGACGTGAACGGCGACCTGGTCGAGACCTACAAGATGGTGCGTGACCGCGTGGACGAGGTGATCGACGCGCTCGGGCCGCTCGCCGACCGCCACGACCCCGACCGCTACTACCGCGTCCGCGAGCGCTACAACGCCAGCCGCGCCTCGAGCGACGGCCCCGAGCGCGCGGCGATGTTCATCTACCTCAACAAGACTTGCTTCAACGGCCTGCACCGGGTGAACCGCCGCGGCGAGTTCAACGTCCCCGCGGGGCGCTACAAGAACCCGCGCATCCTCAACGACGCGGCCCTGCGCTCGGCGAGCATCGCGCTGCGCTCCGCCGAGATCGTCCAGGACGGCTTCGAGTCCCTCGTCGCGCGCGCCCGCCCCGGCGACTTCGTGTACATGGATCCGCCCTACGAGCCGGTCTCGACGACCGCGAGCTTCACCAGCTACGCCAAGGACGGGTTCGGCCAGGACGATCAGCGCCGGCTGCGCGACGTCTTCGACGAGCTCACGCGCCGCGGCTGCAAGTGCATGCTCTCCAACAGCGACGTCCCGTTCATCCGCGACCTCTACCGCGAGCACCGCATCGACGTGGTCAACGCCCCGCGCGCGGTGAACTGCAACGGCTCCGGCCGCGGTAAGGTCGCCGAGGTCGTCGTTCGAAACTACTGAGGCGGCTTGCCCGGGCGGTGCGCGGCCGGGGGGGAGACGCCCTCGAGCTCGTTCACGCTGACGCCCGAGGCCTTCAGGAAGTCGATCACGGTCGGGTTCGTGCTCGACAAGATCTCGTCCGGGGTGCAGCTCGCTTCGATCTGGCCCTGGTAGAGCATGTTCACGCGCGTCCCGATCTCGAAGACGCTCGCCATGTCGTGCGTGATGATCAGCGAGGTGACGCCGAACTTCTCGCTCGTCTCGCGGATGAGGTCGTCGACGCGGCGGGAGCTGAGCGGATCGAGGCCGCTCGTGGGCTCGTCGTAGACGAGGATCGCCGGCTCGAGGACGAGCGCCCGCGCGAGGGCCGAGCGCTTGTTCATGCCGCCCGAGATCTGCCCGGGGAGCTTGTGCGCCGCGTGCGCCACGTGGAGATCCTCGAGGCGTGACATCACGCGCTCCTTGATCTCCTTCTCCGACATGCTCGTGTGCTCCCGCAGCGGGAACGCCACGTTGTCGAAGACGGTCATCGAGTCGAACAGCGCGCCGAACTGGAAGACCATCCCGAACTTCTTGCGGATGGGCACGAGCTGCCAGTCGTTGAGCGGGACGATGTCCACTCCGTCGACGAGGATCTGTCCCGCGTCGGGGCGCTCGAGGCGCAGGAGCTGCCGCGTGAAGACGCTCTTGCCCGCGCCCGACCCGCCGATGATGACGTTGATCTCGCCGCGCAGGATGTCGAGCTCGACGCCGCGCAGGATGTCGGTGCCGTCGTACGACTTGCGGAGGCCGCGCACCCGGACGTGGACGGGATCCTTCTCGGCCTCGGCGGCGGCGCGCTCGGCCTCGGGGTCCTTCTTCTTGTTCCAGAACATCCGAGGCGCGAGCTCTCAGCCGTTCGCGATGCTCGCCACGACCTCGCGCAGCTCGTCGTCGGAGCCGTAGATCTCCTCGACGTGGTCCGAGTGGACGACGGTGCGCACGAAGCGCTTGAGGTAGTCGCGCGGGCTGCGCGCCTCGCCGACCACGGTGGCCAGCTCGGCGACGAGCGCGGGGCGCCGGTCGTCCTCGATCTCGATGAGCTCGGCGGCGAGCAGCGCGGAGAGCGCCGACTCGACCTCGCGGGTGATCTGCGGGTTCGCGGGGACCGCCTCCTCGTCCTCGGCGCCGAACAGCGCCGCGCGCAGGATGCCCACGTCGATGGGATCGTCGTCTTCGGGCGGGGAGTTGGGGGGCGAGTCTGCAGCCATGATGGAGCCTCCGAATCAGTCCGCGATCGTGTCGTCTCCGGAGCCTCGTCCGGAGGGTGCTTCGGTGTCGTCCCCGCCGGGCGGGGTGATCGACGCGATGGCCGCGATCCGCGTGGCGGCGGCGAGCTCCACCCCGGACGCGTCGGCCGCGGCGAGGAGCGCGGCGACGAGCTCGTCGACCTTCGCGTAGCGCTCGGAGAGCTCGCGTCGCAGCGCCCCTTCGACCGCGACGACGATGCCCGGAGGCACGTCGGGGGCGCGAACGGCCAGGGGCTTGTGGTCGGTGGACGCGATCATCACCAGCAGCGTCGTGTTGGCGGCGGCCTCGAACGGCAGCGCGCCCGACAGGCAGCGGTAGAGCACCACGCCCATCGACCACACGTCGCACTGCCGGGTCACCGCGTCGTCGTGGAGGACGAACTCGGGCGCCATGTAGTGGACGGTGCCGAGCATCGCGCCCGGCCGCGTCTTGGGCGAGCTGATGTTCGCGTCGACGCGCTCGAGGAGCTTCGCGACGCCGAAGTCGAGGAGCTTCGGGACCAGGCGCCCGCGCGCGTCGCGGGCGAGGAAGATGTTCGCCGGCTTGAGGTCCCGGTGGATGATCCCGTGCTCGTGAGCGAGGCCGAGCGCGTCGAGGATGGGCAGGAGGATGTCGAGCGTGTCGGTCGGGCTCAGCGAGCCCTCGCGGCGCAGGCGGTCCTCGAGGGACTCCCCCGCGAGGAGCTCGAGGACGATGTAGGCGTCCCCTGCGTCGTCGAGGCCGAGGTCGAGGACGTCCACGACGTTCGGGTGGCTGAGCGCCGCCGCCGCGCGCGCCTCCTGGAAGAAGCGCTTCACCGCGATCTCGGAGTGGGCGACGTGCGGCTGCAGGACCTTCACGGCCAGCTTTCGCTGGGTCCACTTGTGGGTCCCCTCGTACACGACGCCCATCCCGCCGCGCCCGAGCACCCGGTCGAGCTGGTAGCGGTCGGCGATGATGGTGCCGAGGCGCTCGTCGTCCACGGGGGGTCTATGGCTCGGGCCGGTCCTCGGGGTCAAGCATGGCGACACCCTCGCTTTCACGAGCTTCGCCGCTGGGTGTACAACGGAGCGCAGGGACGGTTCGAGCGGGAGGTCCGGCGTGCGCACATTTTCGGCAGTTCTCATGGCGATCGCCGCGGTCGCGGTCGGCTGCAGCGCGGGTCCCGGCCGACGCGACGCGGGCATCGGCGCACCGGGCATGGACGCGGGCGGACCCCCGCCGGGCGTCGACGCGGGCGGCCCGCCCCCCGGCACCGACGCGGGCCCGCCGCCGGACGCCGGCCCGCCGCCGCCCGACGCGGGCTGTGAGGCGACCACGCCGGTGGGCGCGACCATCGTCGGGGACCCGCCCGACATGCTGCTCACCGTCGACATCTCCGGGTCGATGTGCTCGCCGCTCGTCGACAGCTTCCCGCCCTCGATGATCACGAAGCTGTCGATCATGAAGGGCGCGCTCGACACCCTGGTCACCTCGAAGGACGCCCGGATCAACTTCGGGCTGATGCTCTTCCCGGGCGACAACGCCTGCGGCGCGGGGACCGTCCGCAACCCGATCATGGCCCGCAACGGCGCCGCCATCCGCGGCACGCTCGGCGGGCTGCGGGACGACTTCTTCGGGTGCGCGCTCGCGAACGCGGGCGCGACGCCGACGCATCTCTCGCTGGACGCCGCGCGCGCCTACTACGGGATGATCCCCGTGAACCCGGTCGGCCGCTACGTCCTGCTGGCGACCGATGGGCTCCCGAACTGCGGCCCCGAGCTGCCCGACGGAAGCACCGAGGAGACCGTCGACGAGACCGTCACCGCCATCGAGATGCTCGCGGCCGCGGGCATCCAGACCTATGTCCTCGGCTTCGGGGCGGACCTCTCGGGCGGGGGCGCGGCGCTCGACCGCATGGCCACCGCGGGTGGGACGGGCTCGCCCTACAACGCGCGCTCCGCGGCCGAGCTCGACCGCGCGCTCGACATGATCGCGGCCGAGATCATCCCGCCGAGCTGCGTGGTGATGCTCGACGGTCCCTCGCGCGACCCGGGCCTCTTCCAGGTGCGGTTCGACGGCGGCGCGCTCATCCCGCGCAACACGGCCCACACGAGCGGCTGGGACTACGACACGTCGACCAACACGATCACGTTCTACGGCGCCGAGTGCACCCAGGTGCAGGCCGGATCGGTGGCGAGCATCGACGTGGACTTCGGCTGCCCGGGGCCGCTCATTTGACCCGCCGGACACGCGCCCTCGCCGGGGTCCTCGCGGTCGCGTGGGGCTTGGGCGCGGGCTCGGCCGCCGCGCAGGACCCCGACGAGCGCGGATCGCTGACGGTCGAGGAGTGGGACGCGGGTCGCGTGACCCTCGCCGGCGCTTCGATCCCCGTCCGCGTCCTCTATCCATCGGACGGGGTCGCGCCCTACCCCCTGGTCGGCGTGATCCACGGCGCGAGCCGCACCGGCGCGAACCACCGCGTCCTCGCCGAGACCTTCGCCTCGCGCGGCTTCGTGGTGCTCCTGCCGGACATGCCGTGCGGGTTCACGGGCTGCGACCACGACGCGAACGCCAACCAGCTCGTCGCCCTGCTCGAGTGGGGCGTGGCCCGGAGCGGCGACGGCGCGAGCCCGATCGCCGGCCTCGTCGACGCGAGCCGGCGGGCGCTGGTGGGGCACTCCTGGGGCGCCCTCGCGTCGCACCTCGCGGCGGCGCGCGACTCGAGCATCGACGCGCTCGTGCTCCTCGATCCGAACGACGACGGCACCGTCGGCCGCGACGCGACGCCGACGATCACCGCGCCCACCGCGCAGCTCCTCGCCGCGGTCCCCGGGACCTGCAACAGCCAGTGGAACGAGGGGGTCGTCACGCCGATGCTGCCGACGCCCGCGCTGCAGCTCACGGTGACCCGCAGCGCGCACTGCGACCCCGAAGAGCCCGGCGACTTCCTCTGCCCGATCGGGTGCGGCGCGGGGGACGCGTCGACCTCGGTCGTCTTCCGCCGCTACTCGATCGCGTGGGTCAGCTGCGTGCTCCGCGGCGACGCCGAGATGGGCGCCTGGCTCGGCGGCGGCTCCATGAGCGGGGACGAGACGGCGAGCCGGATCGGCGGCGTCGTCGCCCGAGGCCTCGACGAGCTCCCGTGCCGCGGCGGGACCACGTCGGACGCGGGCCCCGCGGACCTCGACGCGGGCGCGGGATCGGACGCAGGCGCGAGCGACCCCGACGCGGGCTCGACCGACGCAGGCGCCGCGGCGAACGACGCGGGCGCGCGCGACGCGGGCGCGGCGGCGGCGGACGCCGGAGCCCGAGCGGACGCTGGCGACGGGACCGGCACCGCGGGCGGCTGCGCCTGCGAGGCGAGCCAGCCAGGGACCGGCCCTGAGCCCCTGGCTCTTCGTCGCGATGCTCGGGCTCGGGTTCCGGCGGCGGGCGCGGAGTGCAGCCCGAGCCGGACGCCCTAGACTGCGCTGGTGATCGCGATCGAGAGAGGCTTCGCCCCGGCGCCCTGTTCGCCGGCCAGTACCGCGTCGTGCGCCCGCTCGGGGACGGCGCCCTCTACCTCGTCGAGGCCGCCGGCGGTTCTCGCACGGTGGAGGTGCTCGACCCGGCGCTCGTGGAGGACGACGCGCAGCAGGCGCGCTTCGCGCAGGTGCCCTCCGTGGTGGCGCGCGTGGCCTCCGAGCACGTCGCCGCGGTGCTCGACGCGGGCGTGGATCCGGCGAGCGGCGCGCCGTTCCTGGTGCTGGAGCCGCTCGAGGGAGAGACGCTCGAGGACCACGCGCGGTCGCGCGGCGCGCTCCCCGGCCCGCGTGCGCGGCTGCTCCGAGCAGGTCGCCCGCGGGCTGGAGCCGGCGCACGGCGCGGCGATGGTCCACGGCGAGCTCGACCTCGAGAGCGTGTTCCTCGCGGGCGGCGCGTTCACCGCGGGCGACCAGGTGAAGCTGCTCGGCTTCGGCGTCGCGGGGCTGCTCGCGCTCGAGCGCGCGCCCACCGCGAGGCTGCTGCATCGCGCCCCGAGCAAGCCGAGCGAGGCCGGCCGTGGTCGCCCGCGACCGACGTGTGGGCGATCGGGCTCATCGCGTTCCGGCTGCTCACCGCGCGCCCGTACTGGCTCGCCGCGAACCACCCGAACGTCGACCGCGACGCGCTGCTCGCGGAGCTCGCGGGCGGGGCGCGCGTCTCGGCCTCGCAGCGCGCGCGCGAGCTGCGGGCGCGGTCCGTCCCCGCGGGGTTCGACGCGTGGTTCGCGCGCTGCCTGCGGCCCGATCCCGAGCAGCGCTTCGCGAACGCGCGCGAGGCGGTCGACGCGCTGCGGCCGGCCCTCGACGCGCCTGGGATCCCGCTCGCCGCGACCGCGCCGATGCAGGCGACCCCGCGCCCTGAGCCCGTCGCTCCGTTCGCGCAGCCCGCGCCTCCGAAGCCGGCCCCGCGAGACTCGGGGCTGACCACCGCGGTGATGGCCCTCGGGGCGATCTTCGTCGCGGCGATCGCGGTGACCGGGCTCTGGGCCCTCAACCAGGACTGGAGTGACGAGTCGGATCTGCCCCCGCCTCCGCCCGCGCCGCTCGCCCAGCCGGCCTGGCCACCGCCGCCGATTCCGGCGCAGGCCGAGGTGGCGAGCCCCCCCGCGCGGCCCGACCGAGGCGCCGCCGGACGTGGCCGGGCCGGCCCCGACGCCGAGCGCACCCCGACCGGGCTCGCCTCGCGCGTGATCGAGGCCGGCACCGGCCTGGTCCACCTGGCCCCCGCTCGCGCGTGCGCGTCCACTACACCGGCTGGACCACCGACGGAGCGATGTTCGACTCCTCGTACACGCGCGACCACGACGCGACGTTCGGGCTGCACCAGGTGATCGCAGGGTGGACCGAGGGCGTCCAGCTCATGGTCGAGGGCGAGCGCCGCCTGTTCTGGATCCCGGAGGACCTCGCCTACCGAGGCCGCCCCGGCGCGCCACAGGGGATGCTCGTCTTCGACGTGCGCCTCCTCGAGATCCTCGACACGCCGGAGCCGCCGCCGACGCCCCCGACGTCGCCGCCGCGCCGGCCGACGCGCAGCGCACCGCCTCCGGCCTCGCCTCGCGCGCGTGCTCGCGCCCGGCACCGGCGCGGTCCACCCCGGGCCCGCCGATCGCGTCACCGTCCACTACACCGGCTGGACCACCGACGGCGAGATGTTCGACAGCTCGATCCCGCGCGGCGCGCCCGCCACGTTCCCGCTCAACCGCGTGATCGCGGGCTGGACCGAGGGGCTGCAGCTCATGGTCGAGGGCGAGCGGCGTCGCCTCTGGATCCCGCCCGCGCTCGCCTACGAGGGCCGCTCCGGCCCGCAGGGCGTGCTCGTCTTCGACGTGGAGCTGATCGCGATCGCGCCGCCCGAGTGATCCGCGCGACGACCCGCTAGCAGACTCCGGCAAAGATGCGCGTGATGGATCGGCGAGCGCGACGTCGTGTCCAGCGCGCCGGGCCGAGGTCGGAATGCTGAAGCATTTCGACCGAGCGACTGGCGTGCTGGGCGCGGCGTCCCGCCGGCGAGGCGCGCGCAGTCATTTTTGCCGGAGGCTGCTAGAGGAGGTCGTTGCCGATGATGATGGCGGTCAGGACGTAGTCGAGGATCAGGATCGCCACCGAGGCCTGCACGACGGCGCGGTTGGTGGCGAGCCCGACGCCCGCGGCGCCGCCCGTCGCGTAGAAGCCGTGGCGACACGCGATCATGGTGAGCGCGAAGCCGAACACGGCCGCCTTCACGAGGCCTTGCAGCACGTCGTCGACGTCGACGTTCCAGGTGACCTTCGCGAAGAAGATCCCGCCGTCGACGCCCATGATGTAGACGCCCACCAGGTACGCGCCGCCGATGCCGACGAGGAAGGCGAGCAGCGCCATGATCGGCGTGGCGATCGTGGCGGCGATCACCCGCGGCACGATCAGGTACTGCACCGGGTTCACGCTCATCGTGGTGAGCGCGTCGATCTGGTTGGTCACGCGCATCGAGGCGATCTCGGTCGCCATCGCGCTGCCCGCGCGGCTCGTGATCATCAGCGCGCTGAACACCGGCGCGAGCTCGCGGGCGAGCGCGAGGCCGATCGCGGCGCCCGCCTGCGACTCGGCTCCGAACGCGCGCAGCGCGGTGATGAGCTGCAGGCTGAACACACCGCCGACGAAGGTCCCGGTGAGCCCGACGATGAAGATCGACTGCACGCCGAGGAACTCGAGCGCGTCGATCAACAGGTAGAACCGGTAGGGCGGACGGATCGCCCACATGAACGTCTCGTAGAGGAGCCGAGCCATGACCCCGACCTCGGCGAGGGCGGTCATGGGCGGGTCGACGACCGGCGCGATCGCCGCCTTGACCACGGCGCCCAAGCCCTGGGGCTCGCCGTTCGGCTCCTCGTTGGGGGCGGCGTCGGCCATCGTCCGACGGGTGTAGCATCTCCCGGATGTCTTGACGCGGGCCGCGGGATGGCCCAGCCCTGGTGCGTGCAGGTCCGCCCTACCCGCGCCGAGATCGATCGCGGCGCGCTCGCCCACAACCTCGGCGTCGTGCGGGCGCACGCGGGCGCCGCGAAGATCTTCGCCGTCATCAAGGCCGACGCGTACGGCCACGGCCTCGTCGCCGTCGCCGAGCGCCTCGTCGCCGAGGGCGCCGACGGCATCGCGGTCGCTCTCACGGAGGAGGGGCTCCGCCTCCGCGCCGCCGGCGTCGAGGCGCCCGTCATCGTGCTCAACGGGATCTACGACGGCGCCCATCGTGACGTGGTGGAAGCCGCGTTGACACCGGTGGTCTACGATCTCGGCGACGCGGAGCGCTTCCGCGCGCTCGGCGCGGGGGTTCACGTGAAGGTCGACACGGGGATGACCCGGCTCGGCGTGACCGACCTGCCGCGCTTCCTCGAGCGCTGCGGGTCCCTCCGGATCGACGGGCTGATGACCCACCTCGCGACCGCCGAGGCGGATCCCGAGGGCACGACCGCGCAGCTCGACGCGTTCGATCGCGCCGCGGAGCTCGTGCGGGCCGCGGGCCACGCCCCGGTGCTCCACGCGGCGAACAGCGCGGGGGCGCTGCTCTGGCCGCGCGCGCGCTACGACATCGTGCGCACCGGCGTGGCGCTCTACGGCGTGCGCCCGACCGACGACTCGACCCTCGACCTCCGCCCCGTGATGCGCGTGCTGACCACGGTGGCGCGCGTGGTCGACGTGCCGGTCGGCGCGCGCGTGGGCTACGGCGGCACGTGGACGGCGAGCCGGCCGAGCCGCATCGCGACCCTCGCGATCGGGTACGGCGACGGCTACCTGCGCTCCTCCTCGAACCGCGGTCACGCGGTGATCCGCGGCGCGCGCTGCCCGCTCGTCGGGCGCGTCTCGATGGACCTCACCGGCGTGGACGTGACCGATCTGGTGGCCTGCGAGCGCGGCGACGAGGCCGTGATGGTCGGCGCGGAGCTGCGCGCCGAAGAGGTCGCGCGGGGCGCCGGCACGATCGCCTACGAGGTGCTCTCCTCGATCGCCCCGCGTGTCCCGCGGGTCTACGTGGGCTAGAGTCCGCGCCGA
Source organism: Sandaracinaceae bacterium (assembly GCA_020633195.1). Classification (GTDB taxonomy): domain Bacteria; phylum Myxococcota_A; class Polyangia; order Polyangiales; family Sandaracinaceae; genus JACKEC01. Next base: position 31,321 of record JACKEC010000041.1, read on the forward strand.
TGCGAATCCAGGTGAACGGAGAGCCGCGCGAGGTGGCGCCGGGCACGACGGTCCGCGGCCTCCTCGAAGCGCTCGAGCTCGGCGAGACGCTGGTCGCGGTCGAGCGGAACCACGAGATCGTCCCGCGCGCGGAGCACGCGCGCACGGAGGTCGCCGACGGCGACCAGCTCGAGATCGTCCACTTCGTGGGCGGAGGTTGATCCCATGAGCGAAGACGTCCTCACGATCGGTGAGCACACCTTCTCGTCGCGCCTGTTCGTGGGCACCGGGAAGTACAAGGACCTCGAGGAGACCCGCGCCGCCCTCGAGGCGTCCGGCAGCGAGGTGGTCACCGTCGCGCTGCGCCGGGTCGACCTGTCCGGGACGGGCGAGGGTTCGATGATGAGCGTGCTCGCCGGCTACACGATCCTCCCCAACACGGCCGGCTGCTACACGGCGGAGGACGCGGTGCGCACCGCCCGCCTCGCGCGGGAGCTGCTCGGCACGCCGCTGGTGAAGCTCGAGGTGATCGGCGATCCGGAGACGCTCTTCCCCGACGTCCCCGGCACCCTCGCGGCCGCCAAGACCCTCTGCGACGAGGGCTTCACGGTCCTGCCGTACACGAGCGACGACCCCATCACCGCCAAGCGCCTCGAGGACCTCGGCTGCGCCGCGGTGATGCCGCTCGCGGCCCCCATCGGCAGCGGCCTCGGGATCCGCAACCCGTACAACATCGAGATCATCCGCCGCAGCGCGGGCGTCCCGATCATCGTCGACGCCGGCGTCGGCACGGCGTCGGACGCGGCCATCGCGATGGAGCTCGGCTGCGACGGCGTGCTGATGAACACCGCGATCGCGGGCGCCAAGGACCCGATCCGGATGGCCCGCGCGATGCGCAAGGCCGTCGAGGCGGGCCGCGACGCGTACCTCGCCGGCCGCATCCCGCGCCGGCTCTACGCCACCGCCTCGAGCCCGCTCGAGGGGGTGATCGGATCCGAGCTGGCGTGAGGGCGCTGGTCCTCGCGCTCGCCTTCGCGCTCGCGCCGCTCCAGTGCGGCACGGCGCCGCGCGAGCACCCCGAGTTCGAGGACAGCCCGCCGCAGGCGCTGTGGGAGCTGTCGGAGCGCTTCGAGGCCGAAGGAGACGAGAGCGCGCGGCGGCGCACGCTCGAGCAGATCATCGAGCGCTACCCCTCGAGCCGCTTCGCGGAGCGCGCCCGGGTGACCCTCGGGCGCGCCGAGTGAGCTTTCGGGTCCTCCTCGTCACCGACCCTCGCTACGACGTGGTCCCGCTGACGCGCGCCGCGCTCGTCGCCGCGCGGCCGGGCGAGGTGGCGGTGATGGCTCGCCTCAAGGGCGCCGGCGCCCGGGAGCTCGCCGCCCTCGCGCGCGCCCTCCTGCCGGTCTGTCGGGAGCGCGGGGCGGCGTTGCTCGTCAACGACCGTTGCGATATCGCGCGCGCGGTCGGCGCGGACGGGGCCCACCTGCCGGAGTCCGGGCCGAGCGTCGCGGACGCGCGGGCCGCGCTGGGGCCGAGCGCGCTGGTCGGCGCGTCGCGGCACGGGCCGCGTGTCGACGACGAGGCGCCCGACTACGTGACGCTGGCCCCCGTCGACGAGGTGCCCGGGAAGGGCCCGCCGCTCGGCCTCGACGGCTTCGAGGCGGCGGCCCGATCGTGGCCCGCTCCCGCCTTCGCGCTCGGCGGCGTCGACGCCGAGCGAGCCCCGGAGCTGATCCGTCGCGGCGCCGCGGGGGTCGCGGTGATGCGCGCGGTCTTCGGCGCCGCCGACCCCGCGGCCGCGCTCGGAGCGCTGCTCCTGGCCACTCGGGACGCAGGACAATGGCGGAAGGAACCCCCGGAGGGTTAGGATCACGGCGTGCGCGACTTCACCAAAGGGGCGCTGAAGTTCCTGGGCGTCGTGGCGGTGATCCTCCTCGCGGTGGGCGCCGTCCTCTACTTCTTCTTCGTCCGCGTGGTCACCGTCGGTCACAACGCGATGGCCCCGACGGTGATGCTCGGCGACCAGATCCTCGTGTGGCGCACCCAGGACTTCGAGCTCGGCGAGATGGTCCTGTGCCCGCACCCGAGCGAGGCGAACCGCTACGTGCTCGGCCGCGTGGTGGGCCGCGCGGGTCAGACGATCTCGATCGAGCGCGGCAACCTCCACATCAACGGCCAGGTCCCCGACCACGACCAGCACGACCCGATCCGGTGGACGGACATGGAGTCGGGGCGGATCCGGACGATGCGGTGGGCGACCGAGGACATCCTGTCGCACGAGCACTACACGTTCGTGGAGGAGGGGCGGCGCCTACCGGACACGCGCCCGCACCAGGTCCGGGGCGGCGCCTACCTCATGAGCGACAACCGCAGCTACATCGGCGAGGACAGCCGCACGTTCGGCGAGGTCTCCGAGGTGTCCTGCATCGGGCGCGCCTTCATGCGCCTGACGGCGGCCGAGAACCCGGCGGAGATCGGGAACTCCGCGCTCGACATCCTCGAGTAGCGGGGCAAGACTCCGCGCCGATGCGCTCGGCCCCCACGCTTCTGCTCGCCGTGTTGCTCTGCGCCGCGCCCGCCGCGGCCCAGGACGACGAGCCCTCCGAGGACGCGCCCACGCGCGAGACCGAGACCGTCGAGGAGGGGCAACCGCGCTACCTCGCGGCGATGGAGCGGGAGCTGACCTCGATGCGCCTCCGCGGCACCCGCTGCGAGGCCGCCGATCCGCAGCGCGCGCGCTGCGAGTTCTCGGTGCGGGGGATCACCACCGGCCGCGAGTTCAACGTGCACGTCGTCTACAGCGACCGCACCGACACCATCTACTTCTATGTCGAGCGCTACCTGAGCTTGCCGGCCGACGGCCAGACCACCGACGCGGTGCTCCGGCGGCTCATGGAGCTCAACTGGACGCTGCTCCTCGGCAAGTTCGAGTGGAGCTCGACCGACGGCGAGGTCCGCCTCGCGATGATCCTCAACACCGACTCGAACTTCGACCGGCGCGCGTTCCGCTCGGCGGTCCGCGGCATCGGGCAGCTCGCGGATCGGTACTACAACGAGCTCGACCGCCGGGTGCGCGGTCAGCCGGCAGAGTAGATCCGCGCCCCCCAGAGCTGGCACAATCCGTGATGCGATGGCCGCGTCATGAGGGTGTGTTGCACAGGTTGGCACGTTTGTGCCGCGGGACTCTGGCTCATCGCCGCGACCGCGACGGCACAGGACGCTCCGGCTGAGGAGGGCCCGCCCGTGGCCGAGGCGGAGGCACCCGTCCAGGACGCCGAGGCGCCCGACGACGGGGGCGCCGAGGCGCTCGACGGAGCCGCCGAGGAGCCGCCGGCCGCATCGGCGCTCACCGCCCCTCCCGCGGAGCCCCAGGAGAGCGGCGAGTTCGCGGAGCTCGACGACGAGGCGCCGCCCGGTCAGCCCAGCCCGAGCGCGATCCGCGAGGCCCGCAACGAGACGCCCCCGCCGCCCGCCGCGGAGCCGGAGCCCACGCGGCCCCGGTTCTGGCGGATGCCCCGCGCCGACACGCAGCGCCCCCAGACCCTGCCGCAGGGCGTGATGTTCTGGCGCTCCACCATCTCTGTCGCGGTCGTGCCGGCCGGCACGAGCGGCCAGTTCCGCGCCTCGGGCTTCTTCGGTTACGCGGTCGGCGTCTTCGACGACCTCGAGATCGGGACCAACCCGGTGGGCGTGACCTTCGCGCCGCCGTTCTCGGGTCAGGACCCGAGCTTCTTCCTGCGCGCGCGCCTGGTCTCGGGCGAGGTGCAATTCTCGTTGCGGGGCGAGTGGACGATCCCGGCCTCCTCGACGGCCAGCGCGTGGATGGGCTACTCGGCCGAGCTCGCGTGGAACCCGATCCCGTGGTTCCGCTTCGAGGCCGCGATCGAGTACGGCCTGCACTTCACCCAGCCCCTGCAGCAGACCATCTTCGTCCCCCTGCGGGCGATCCTGCAGGCGGGGCCCAACTCGTTCGGCCTGACCACCGGCGTGGTCATGTACAACGACGCCGACGCCTTCGAGGTCCCCCTCTACCTGCGCTACGCGGTCGCGTTCGGAGGCCACCAGGGCCCGCTCTCCGAGCCCGCCCTCGAGGGCGGCATCGCGGACCTCGGCAACGCCGGCAACGCGTGGTTCTTCCGGGGCGTCTGGACCTTCTACGCCTATCCCTGAGCCAGGGCCCGCGCTCAGTCCGCGACCAGGCGGACGGGGACGGCGAGATCGACGACCTCGGCCTGCCAGCTGCTCGGGCCCGGGGGCAGCGACGAGCCGGCGCCGACGGCGCGGGCGATGCACTCGGCCTCGGCGGTGTCGCCGAGGCTCGAGAGGGCGACGTCGGCGCGGCGGACGCGACCGGTGCGCGTCTCGACGTTCAGGCGGACGACCACGCGCGCCTCGCGAGCCGCGCCGCGGGCGACGCCCTCGGTGTGGCACTGCGCGATGGCGGCGCGAGAGCCTCCGTTGCCGAGCGCGGTGAGCCAGCTGTCGGGCGGCGCGGTCCCGTTCGTGAACCGCGGCGAATCCACGACCCCGCGCGGGCCCTCGCCCGCGATGGCGAGCGCCTCGCGGTCGTCGTTCCAGGCGCGCCAGCGATCGGTCTCGCCACGGGCGATCCGCCCGCCGTCCGCGTCGACGAGCTCGACGAAGGCGACCTCCGCGCGGACGATCGTCACCGCGAAGCGGCTGCGCACCAGGCAAGGCTGACGGTTGCGGTCGTCGAAGCCGAGGAAGAACCCGACCCGGAGCCGGCCGTTGGCCTGCCGCACGCGCGCGACGTCGGCCTCGTCCACGGTGAACCCGACGCGATCCTCGCGCGGCACCAGCAGCGAGACGTGCCCGTCGAAGGCGCGGAAGTTCCGCCCCGTGTCGAGCGCGAGCACGCCGTCGTGCGCGCCGCCGAAGCGCCAGCCGCTCTCGACCTCGACCACGTGCAGGTGCGCGGTCTCCGAGTCGCGCGACTCGTTGCAGGCGTCCTGCACCGCCTCGATCGAGTCGAGCACGCGCTCCTGCGCGCTCGCCCCCGCGGGCAGCGCACAGACGAGCACCATCGCCAGCCATCGGCCCATGCCTGGAAGCTGACGCCGCCGATCCGCCGCGTCAACAAAGCCGCGGGCGCGAGCCCCGCTCAATCGCCGACGATGTCGCGCAGGGCGCCGTGGTGGCGCTCGGCCAGCTCACCCACCGCGACGGCGATGGCGCCCTCGATCACGAGCTCGTTGCCGCCGACCTCGCCGAGGACCTCGAAGGGCACGCCGTGCTCCTCGCAGATCAGCTGGATCTCCTCGCCGCGATCCCGGGCGAAGCTGACCACGACCCGCGTGGGCTCCTCGGCGAAGAGGCGGGCGTTCGGGGCGACGCCGCCGTCTCCGGGCAAGCGGACCTGGCAGCCGAGGCCCTTGCCGATGCACTTCTCCGCGAGGCACACGGCGAGGCCGCCGTCGCTGACGTCGTGCGCGCTCGCGAGGAGGCCTTCGCGGGCGAGCGACTGGAGCAGGCCCTGGAGCGCCGCCTCGGCGTCGAGGTCGATGCCGACGGGCTCGCCCCCGACGTAGCCGGTCTGCCAGACCCAGTACTCCGAGCCGCCGAGGGCGCCGCGCGAGGGGACGCCGAGGTGCGCCACCACGTCGCCGCGGCGGATGAACGCGGAGCCCACGCGGTGGGCGACGTCGTCGAGCTGACCGACCACCCCGACGGTCGGCGTCGGCAAGATCGGGGAGCCGTCGGTCTCGTTGTAGAGGCTGACGTTGCCGCTGACGATGGGCACGTCGAGCGCGGCGCAGGCCGCCGCGAGGCCGTCGATGGCTTGGGCGAAGCGCCACATCGTGTCGGGCTTCTCGGGGCTGCCGAAGTTGAGGCAGTCGGTCGTGCCGAGCGGCCGCGCGCCCGTGCAAGCGACGTTGCGGGCGCACTCCGCCACCGCCATCGCCGCGCCCTGGTAGGGGTCGAGCAGGACGTGGCGGCCGTTGCAGTCGACGCTGACCGCGAGGAACTTCTCGCGCGTCGGCTCGCCCTCGCGCTCGCAGAACACGCGCACGAGCGCGGCGTCGGCCTCGCCGGGCCGGAACACCGTTCCGTCGCGGACGACGTGGTCGTACTGGCGCCAGATCCACTGGCGGCTCCCCAGGTTCGGCGACCCGATCAGGGTGCGCAGCGCCTCGCTCGCGTCGACGTCGACGCGCGGCGCCGGCTCGCGCGGCGGCGGCGCGGCCTGCGTCTGGGGTCGGTCGTACTTCGGCGCCTCGTCCGCGAGGGCGCCGATCGGGATGTCGACGACGGGCTGCGACGCGCGCTCGCGGGTCGCGTCCCCGAGGGGATCGAAGCCGGGGGTGGCCTTGCAGACGAAGCGCCCGGTCTCGGTGACGCGGCCGATCACCGCCGCCTCGAGATCCCACTTCGCGCAGATGTCGAGGACGCGCTGCTCCTCGCCGGCGCGCGCGACCATGAGCATCCGCTCCTGCGACTCGGAGAGGAGCATCTCGTACGGAGTCAGCCCGCGCGTGCGCCGCGGGATCGCGTCGAGGTCGAGCTCGATCCCGCTGCCCGAGCGCGCGGCCATCTCGACCGACGAGCTCGTCAGGCCGGCCGCCCCCATGTCCTGCACCCCGACGAGCACGTCGGCCGCGAAGATCTCGAGGCACGCCTCGAGGAGGAGCTTCTCCATGAAGGGGTCGCCGACCTGGACGGTCGGGAGCTTGCGCTCGGAGGCGTCGTCGAACTCCGCCGAGGCCATCGTCGCGCCGTGGATGCCGTCGCGGCCGGTCCGTGCGCCGACGTAGAGCACGGGGTTGCCGACGCCCTCGGCGGTGCCGAAGAAGAGCTCGTCGCTCGACGCGATGCCGACGGTGAACGCGTTGACGAGGATGTTGCCGTCGTAGCTCGCGTCGAACTGCACCTCGCCGCCCACCGTGGGGACGCCGATGCAGTTGCCGTAGTCGCCGATGCCCTTGACCACGCCGCGCAGCAGGTGCGGCGTCTTCTCGTGGTCGGGGCGGCCGAAGCGCAGCGAGTTGAGCGACGCGACCGGGCGCGCGCCCATCGTGAACACGTCGCGCAGGATGCCGCCGACCCCCGTCGCCGCGCCCTGGTAGGGCTCGATGTAGCTCGGGTGGTTGTGGCTCTCCATCTTGAAGACGGCGCAGAACCCGTCGCCGATGTCGACGGCGCCGGCGTTCTCACCCGGGCCCTGCACGACCTGCGGGCCCTCGGTGGGGAGCCGCGCGAGGTGGACGCGCGAGCTCTTGTAGGAGCAGTGCTCCGACCACATCACGCTGAACACGCCGAGCTCGGCGTAGGTCGGCTCGCGGCCGAGGAAGAAGATGACCTTGTCCCACTCGGCGTCGCTGAGGCCCATCTCGCGAGCCGCGTCCCGGTTCACCTCGGGCTCGTCGGGGAACGGGATGGGGGCGCCGGGGAGCGTGTCTCTCGGGTCGGTCATCAGGCCGCCTCCTCGACGTGGGCGCGCAGGCACTCGAACAGCGCGAGGCCGTCCTCGTTGCCCAGGACCGCCTCGGCCGCGCGCTCCGGGTGGGGCATCAGGCCGAGCACGTTGCGCGCCTCGTTGTAGACGCCCGCGATGTTCGCGAGCGAGCCGTTGGGGTTCACGTTCGGGTCGGCGAGCACCGAGCCGTCCGGGCTACAGTATCGAAAGGCGACTTGCTCCTTCGCCTCGATGCGCGCGAGCGTGTCGGGGTCGCACACGAAGCGGCCCTCGGCGTGGGCGATCGGCAGGCGCAGCACCGAGCCCTGCGAGAGCTGGTGGGTGAACGGGCCGCCGCCCTCGACGCGCAACCAGACGTCGCGGCACTCGAAGCGCAGGTGCGCGTTCCGCGTGAGCGCGCCCGGGAGCAGGCCCAGCTCGGTGAGGACCTGGAAGCCGTTGCAGATCCCGAGCACCGGCCCGCCGCCGTCCGCGAAGCTCGCGATGGCCGAGGCGATCGGCGAGAACCGCGCGATCGCGCCGGCGCGCAGGTAGTCGCCGTACGAGAACCCGCCGGGGATCACGACGGCGTCCACGGCGCCGAGCTCGTGCTCCTTGTGGAAGACGTAGCGGGCCTCCACGCCGAGGACGTCGCGCACCGTGTGGAGCGCGTCCCAATCGGCGTTGGATCCCGGGAAGACGACGACCGCGACCTTCATGGGCGCGGATACTAACCCCGCCGCCTCGTCCGCGCCGGGTTGGTTGGGGCTTTTCTCACCCGGGCCGCCCCTTCTCGGATCGGAGCAATTCCCCGGCCGGAAATTTCGCGCCAAGCGCGCGAAGGGAGCCAAGGCCCAAACCGCCGACGAGCGCATCGAGAGAGAAACTCTCTTTGCCCCCTTTCGTGGTCTTCGCGCGAAATTCTGGTCAGGCGACCGCGGTCTCGCCGGCCGGCGCGACCTTGGCCTCGCTCGCGCGGAGCTCGACGGCGACGAGGTTCGAGATGCCGGGCTCGGCCATCGTGACGCCGTAGAGGACGTCGGCGAGCTGCATCGTGCGCTTGCTGTGCGTGATGACGATGAACTGCGAGTGCTTCGTCATCGCGCGGATCGCCTCCGCGAAGCGGCCGATGTTGGCCTCGTCGAGCGGCGCGTCGACCTCGTCGAGGAGGCAGAACGGGCTCGGGCGGTGCTGGAAGATCGAGAAGATCAGGCTGACCGCGGTGAGCGCCTTCTCGCCGCCGCTCATCAGCTCGATCGAGCCGAGCCGCTTGCCCGGAGGCTGCGCGATGATCTCGACGCCCGTCTCGAGCATGTCGGCCGGGTCGGTGAGCTGGAGCTCCGCGCGACCGCCGCCGAAGAGGCGCGGGAAGACCTGCTGGAAGCGCTGGTTGACCGCGTCGAAGGTCTCGCGGAAGAGCCGGCGGCTCTCCTTGTTCATCTGGCGGATCGCCTTGTCGAGCTGGCCGAGCGCGGTCTCGAGGTCGGCGCGCTGCGTGGTCAGGTACTCGTAGCGCTTCGACTTCTCGTCGTACTCCTCGATCGCCGTCAGGTTGATCTCGCCCATGCGGCGCACGAGCGTGAGCAGCTCGTCGATCCGGGCGCGGACCTGCGCGTCCGGCAGCTCACGGTAGTGGTAGTCGCCGATGATCTTGTGGAGCTCGACGTCGTGGCGCTCCTCCGTCGTCTCGAGGAGGTACTCGAGGTCCTTCGCGAGCTCGCGCTCGCGGAGGGTCAGGGAGCTGAGCTCCTTGTCGCCGGCCTCGATCGTGCGGCGGAGCGACACGAGCGCCTGCTCGCGCTCGCCGAGGTCGACCTTCGCCTCCTCGTAGCGCGCGCGCACCGCGCCGAGCTCCTCGTGCGCGACCATCGCCTGAGCGACCGTCTCGGAGAGCTCCTCGCGCGTCAACACGGCGTGCGCCGCGGTCTCGCCCTGCTGGTGGGCCGCCACGCGCATGTCGCCCTCGAGCCGCGCCTCGCGCTCGCCGAGCTCGGCGACCGACCGATCGAGCCGCTCGAGCGCGCCGCGATCGCTCTCCGCGCGCTGCTTGGCCTCGGCCGCGCGGACCTTCACCGCGGTGACGACCTGGGCCTGCTCCTCGGCCGCGAGCCGGCGGTTCTGGAGGATCTCGTTGCCCGCGTCGAGGGCCTGCGCCGCGTCCGTGTCCGCCACGCGCGCCGACTCGATCTCGTCCTTGGCCTCGCGCTCCTCGTCGCTCGCCGAGGCGAGCTGCGCCCCGAGCTGCTCCGCGTCGTTGCCGAGCTGCGCCACGCGCTGCTTGGTCCGCTCGAGGCTCTCCTCGCCCCGGCGCAGATCCTTGTCCGCCTTGACGATCGCGATCTCGGCGTCGTGCGCCTCGGTCCGCGCCGAGTCGAGCGCGGCGCGCCGCTGCGCGATGCCCGAGCGGAGCTCGCCGTGGTGCGCGATCGCCGCATGCAGCTCCTCGTCGAGCTGCGAGACGATGCCGTAGAGCGAGCGCATCTCGCGCTTCACCTCGATCAGGTGCGCGCCGACGCCCTCGCCGCGGCCCGCGCGGACGCTGCCATCGCGGCCGAGGACCACGCCGTCGAGCGTGACCATCTCCGCGTCGACCCCGCGATCGCGGAGCTGACGGGCGATCGCCCGGTCCTTCACCACGAGCATCCCGTCGAGGAGGTGACGGACGAGGCCGGTGTCCTCGCTCGCGTGCTCGACCAGATCGGCGAGCCAGCCGACGACGCCCTCGTCGGTGGGCGCCGAGGGCTGCGGGCGCACGACGCGACGCGGCCGCTGGAGCAGGAGCGTCGCCCGGCCGTGGGCCTCGCTCTCGAGGAAGTCGAGCGCCGCGCTCGACGCCGCCGGGTCGCGGACGACCACGTGCTGGAGGACGTCCTCGAGCGCCGCCGCGAGGACCGGGGTGAGCTCCACCGGGCAGTCGATGCGATCGGCGACGAGGCCGAGGATGCCCTTGTCGTGCCGGGCCGTGTCGTCCGGCGCGTACTTGCGCATCAGGGCGCGCGCGCCCTCGCCGACGCCCTCGAAGCGCTGCTGGATCTCCTCGAGCGAGCGCAGCCGCGACCGGCGCTGCGCGAGCTGATCGCGCAGGCGCTCGACCTCGGCGTCGCTGCCGCGGATCGCCTCGCGCAGCTGCACGAGCTCGGCCTCGAGCTCCTCGCGCTTCTGCGCGGTGCCCTCCTTGCCGCTCCTCAGGCCGCGCAGGCGAGCGCGGATCTCGTCGCACTCCTGCTCGAGCTCGACGACCTTGCCGGCGTGCTCCTCGCGCTCGGCGCGCAGGCGCTCGAGCCGCGCGCGCGCCTCGTTGCGGCGCCGCTCGAAGCCATCGAGGACCGCCTCCGCGCGCGCGATCCGAGCGCGCGCCTCGCTGTGCCGCGCGCGGGCCGCGACCACCACGGCCTCGGCCTCGGCGGCGGCCGCGCGGCGCCGCTCGAGCTCCGCGCCCTCGCGCGCGAGCACGTCGGACTCGCGCGCCTCGATCTCCTCGAGCTCGACGAGCGACTCCTCGAGGCTCGAGCGCTCCGACGCGAGCATCTCGCGCTGCGCCACGAGGGCCCCGAGCTCGCGCTCGGCGGTGCGCTCGGTCTCGCGCAGGCTCTCGAGCCGCGAGAGGTGGCCCTCGATCCGGCCCTCGAGCATGCGGACGGTGTTGTCGAGCTCGTACGCGGCGCGCTGCGCGCGCTCCACCCGGCTCTCGTGCGTCTGGACCTCGAGGCGCTCGGCCCCGAGCTCGGCCTCGCGGATGCGCAGCGCGAGGCGGGTCCCCTCGACCTGCGCGTCCACCCGCTGCAGCTCCGAGGAGAGCACCCGACGGGTGACCGTCAGCTCCATCCAGCGGTGCGAGGCGACGAGGAGCTCGAGGTCGCGGATCTCGTGGCGGTAGCGCTTGTAGCGCTCGGCCTTGTGCGCCTGCCGCTTGAGCATCGCGAGGCTGCGCTCGATCTCGCCGATGATGTCGCTGACGCGGAGCAGATTCTGCCGCGTCTGGTCCATCTTGCGCTCGGCGGCCTTCTTCTTGGCCTTGAACTTGGTGATGCCGGCCGCCTCCTCGATGAGGTGGCGGCGATCGGTGGGCTTGGCCGAGACGATGAAGCCGATGCGGCCCTGCTCGATGATCGAGTAGGCCTTGGTCCCCACGCCGGTGCCGAGGAAGAGGTTGGTGACGTCGCGGAGGCGGACCTGGGTCCGGTTGATCAGGTACTCGCTGGCGCCGGTGCGATCGAGGCGGCGGGTGACCTCGATCTCCGGGAACGCGGAGAGCTCGGGCGGGCTGAGGCCGTCGACGTTGTCGAACGTGAGCGTGACCTCGGCGAAGCTGTGCGGGCCCCGGGACTCGGAGCCGTTGAAGATCACGTCCTCCATGTTCTTGCCACGGAGGTGCCGCGCGGACTGCTCACCCATCGCCCAGCGGATGGCGTCCACGATGTTCGACTTGCCGCACCCGTTGGGGCCGACGATCGCCGTCACATCGTGATCGATGTGAATCACGGCGCGGTCCACGAACGACTTGAAGCCGCAGACCTCGATCTTCTTGATCTTCATTTCGGTCCCACCATCTCAGCGACGGACGTGCGCACCTCCGGGTGCACCCGAGCTTTCCGACTATCATCCGTGATCGTCGGGTGCAACGCGCATCGCGAGACTTGGTGGGTGCCACCCCGTGACCACCACTACATATAGTGGTTCCGGGTAGGGGACCACGATGTGTGGGGGCGATCGCCTCCCCTACCTGGCGATCTCCGGCAGATCGTTGCGGATGGACAGATCGCAGGGGGCGATCTCCAGATCCGAGTGCTCCCAGCGGGGCTCTTCGACCCGCTCGAGGTCGATCGCGGCGAACCCGGTGTCGCTGTAGACGAACACGCCCTCGAGCCAGGCGGCGATGCGGCGCCCCGTCGGGCGGCGCCCGATGACGAGCACCCGGTCGACCACCCACGCCTCCGACAGGAGCCCGAGCGGGCCTCCCGGCGGCTCGGCGCGAGCCCCCTGGAGGCAGATCCCGGCGTACTCGGCGCTCTCGAGGGGGTGGCTGAGGCGGACGGGCTCGATCCCGAGCCGGTCGGGCAGCGCGAGCCGGCGCGCGGCCACCCGGGCCATCGCGTCGTCGGCGAGCAGGACCTCGAGATCGCCGTCTCCATAGAGGAGATCGGTGGGGCGCCCGGCGAGCATCGCGGCCCACGCCCGATGCCCGAGCGCGTCGATGGCCTCGTGGCGAGCGGCCGCGGAGTCGGGGATCCCGACGGGCGTCGTCGGCCGCGGAGCGACGGTCGGTCCCCCGCACCCCGCGAGGAGCGAGAGGAGAGCGACGAGGGCGTTCCGGACCGGTCGATCCACGGCGCCGAAGAGACTACCTGACGTTGAAGGGGTAGCTCACGCGGAAGGTCGAGCTGCGGAAGCGCGGGAACTGCGCCGTCCGGATGACGCCCTCCATGCAGGCGCCCTGCGGCGTGCCGCCGAACGGGCTGCCGCCGACGGAGACCGTGGCGACGCTGCCGTCGTTGTTCACGACGATGGTGGAGAGCGCGAGGCCGACCTGGTCGCCCGCGCAAGCGCGGATGCGGCTGGTGAGCGGGCCGAGCGCGCGCGCGACGTCGCGACGATCGGGGTTCGCGGGGAGGTTCGCGTCGGAGCCCCCACCCGCGGCGGCGGCGGGCGCCGGGCGCGCGGCGGCGGTCGTGGTGCCGGTGCCCGCGGCGTTCGGGCGACCCCCGAAGGCCTGGTCGAGGACGTTGTCGACGCCGGCCGGAGCCGGAGCCGCCGCCTGCGTGCCGGCGCGACGGCCGGAGTTGGCGGCGGAGGCCGGCGCGGGCGCGGGCTCGGCGGCGGCCGCGGCAGGGGAGCGGGCGCGGCGGCGGCGGCGGCCGCGGGGGCCGGACGATTCGCGGCGCCACGCGGCGACGGGCGACGACCAGCGGCGGCGGCCACGGCGGGAGCGGGGTCCTCGGCCGTGTCCTCGGCGGTGTCCTCGGCCGTGTCTTCGACCGCCTCGGCGACGGGCTCCTCGGTCGGCTCGACCGCCTCCGCGGCGGGCTCCTCGGCGGGCGTCGGGTCTTCGGCCGCGGCCACCGTGGTCGCCGGCTCGGGCGCGGGGTCCGCGGACTCGACGCTCGTCGGCGCGGACGCGGTGGGCGCGCCCGGCGCCTCGTCGTCGGCCTGCTGGTTCATCAGGAAGAAGCCGATGCCGGCCGCGGCGGCCAGGCCGATCACGATGCCGACCCACATGTTGCCGCCGCCGCTCTTCTCGGCGGGCTGGGCGACCGCCACGGGAGCCGCCGCGACGGGGCGCTCCTCGCGCTCGGCGGGGGCCTTCGCGGACTTGCTCTTCGAGGACTTCTTGCCCTTCGACGCGGCCTTCTTGGCGGCCGGCTTCGCCGCCGCGACGGGAGCCGCGGCCACGGGCTCGCTCTCCTCTTCGTCCTCGTCGTCCTCGTGAGCCTCGTCCGCGGGCTCGTCCATCGCGGGGGGCGGGACCGACGCGACGAGCGCGCCGAGATCGAGCTTTCCGTCGTCCTCGTCCTCGTCGTCGTCCGCCGAGTCCTCGTCTTCGAGCGAGGGGGGGAGCGTGGACTGCCTCACCAGCGCGGAGAGCGCGGCGAGCCCGTCGTCTTCATGGTCCTTGTTGTCGTCGTCGCTCACGGCTGCCCTCGGTAGCACGAAATCCGACCGGTAGGTCCCGCGAATCGTGACGCTTCCCTGGCCGGTTGTCACCCTTCGACGGTCGCGCGGCCCGTTCCTTGGCTCCTCGATCCTCGCGCTCGGCGGCGAGCCGCGACCGCGCGCGGGGGCATCCGTCCGGGAGGCTGCTACGGTCCGGGCGATGTCGGACGACGAGCGGGAGCGCACGCGCGCCAAGCTGACCACGGCGTTCGGCTGGATCGCCGGCGGCTCGCTCGGGGTGCTGTCGAACTGGGGCCTCTCGGTCGCGTTCGGCGAGGGCTACCCCGTGACCTGGACGACCTTCGTGCTGTTCCTCGCGGGCGCCTTCGGCGGGATGTTCCTCGCGGACCGGCTCGGCACGAAGGGGTTCCGGCCCCTCGGGATCGCGGCGGGGATCCTCTTCGCGCTCTTCGTCGTCGTCGTGCTCACGGTGACGATGGGCGAAGCCACGCCATGAGGAGCGCGTCCTCGCCGTCGGAGTAGTAGCCGCGGCGGGCGCCCACCAGCGCGAACCCGTAGTCCTCGTAGAGCGCGCGGGCGCCGAGGTTCCTGGCGCGGACCTCGAGCACCGCGCGCTCGGCGCCCTCGAGCACTCCGTCGAGGAGCGCGCGCGCGACCCCACGCCGCCGCGCGGGCGGGTCGACGGCGATGCTCAGGACCTCCGCCTCGCCCGCGATGACCCACGCGATCGCGTAGCCGAGGAGCACGCCCGCCTCGTCCGCGACGAGGACCCGCGCGACCTTCCGATCCTTCTCGCGACCCAGCTCCTCGGCGTTCCAGCCGCGTTCGAAGGCGGCCATGCTCAGCGCCGCGACGGTGGGCTCGTCCCCCGCCTCGAGCCGTCGCACCACGAACGTCCGGCCGGCGTCGGCCGCGGGATCAGGCATCGCGAGCCCACTCCGCCAGCACGCGGACCGTGGTCCGGCTGCGGAGCACCTCGATCCAGCGGGCGACGTCGCGCGCGAGCAGCCGCTGCTGCAGCCAGGCTCGGAGCACCTCGCGCACCGCCTCGAGGTCGCGCCCCACGAACGGGTGGTCGCCGGCCTCGAAGGCGCGATCGACCTGCGTGTCGGTGATCTCGGTGTTGCCCTCGAGGTTCGCGCGCAGGAAGGCGTCCACGTAGGCGCGGCGACGCGCCACCGCGTCGATCTCCTCGGGCGCGGCGGCGAGGCGGCGCAGCAGCTCGTTCAGCACCGTGGCGCCGCCGGCCTCGCGATCGATCCGAGCCCGCTCCTCGAGCACCTCGGCGTCGCTCGGGCGCGTCGCCCGGAGCCGGTCCGCCTCGCGCTCGATCAGCACCTCGCCGATCAGCTCGTCGAGCGCCGCCCGCAGCAGCGCGGGGGGGAGCGGTCCCATCTCGACGCGGCCGGTCTGGCCGCCGAGGCGCATGCGAGCGCGCAGCACGACGTCGCTCCGCAGGATGGGGGAGGCGCCCGTGCGACCGACGCCGCCGACCCACGCGGCGATCCCCTCGACGCGCGTGCGGCTCCCCGGGACCTGCGCGGCCGCGCGGGACGGAGCGACGAGCGCGAGGAGGAGGACCGCCATCCCCAGCCGAGGCGTGAGCCTTCCGAGCACGAACGGAAGCATGCGCAGAAGTCGGGGCGCGGTCACGCGCGGTCAGGCGTCGTCGTTGTCCGAGTCGTCGTCGACGTCGGAGTCGAGATCGGCGTCGGTCCCGCCCTCCTCGGGCGACTTGGCGCGCGGCCGCGGGAGGTGGCGCCTCGACCGGAGGAACTCGAGGAACGCGAGCGCGGCGTCGAGCTCGCGCGCGGGCAGCTCGTCGGCGAGGCCGTGGAGCCGCGCGCGCTGGGCGTCGGCGACCTGGGCGCGGGTCTTCCGACCGGCGCGGCGCTCCTGCTCGCGCTCGACCTGGGGACGCACCTCTTCAGCGGTGGGCACACGCCACTCCGTCCTCTCGGCGGCCACGATGCCGTGAGCCGCGAGCCAGGCCTCCATGCACGAGCGCAGGCGCTCGGATCGGAACGCGAACCATCGCTCCCGATCCACGGGGAAGCTCATCAACACGTCCTTGAAGCGGCGAAAGGCGCCCTTGCCGTCGATCGCGTGGTTGAGCTGGTCGCGGAAGTCCGAGGCCTCGACCGTCTCGATGAAGCGCTCCATCCAGCGGTACTGCTCGCGCGAGGACACGGGGTCGATGCGCAGGTACGTCGTGTCCTTCATCACCCGCTGGTGCATCCCCGGATCGGCGATGCCGTCCACGATGCGGATCACCTCGCCGGTGTCGAGGTGCAAGTAGCTGTGCACCTCCGGAGCGTTGTTCTCGAAGGCGTCCTCGAGCGCCTCCCAGGCGATCGGGACCTCCTTGAGGGGCTTCTTTCCGGCGTCCTTGGGGTTGGTCATCCTGCCGTTCTCGTTCGTGTTCGCTCTACCGCCCGGGCCCACCGATCGAGGTGGGCGCGCCGCACGTCGGCGTCCATCGACGGGCGGTAGGTCTTCTCGATCCGGTGCGCCCCGATCACCGCGCTCAGGTCGGGGAACACGCCGACCGCGAGGCCCGCGAGGTACGCCGCGCCGAGCGCGGTCGTCTCCACGGACGCGGGTCGGTCGGCCTCGACGTCGAGCAGATCGGCCTGGAGCTGCATGAGCAGATCGTTCTGGGAGGCCCCGCCGTCGACGCGGAGCCGGCGCAGCGGGGCGCCGTCGGCGCGCATCGCGCTGACGAGGTCGCGCACCGAGAACGCGATGCCCTCGAGCGTCGCCCGCGCGACGTGGGCCGCCGTGGTGTCCCGGCCGAGCCCGCAGATCAGGCCGCGCGCGTCCGGGTCCCAGTGGGGCGCGCCGAGCCCGACGAGCGCCGGGACGAAGACGACGCCGCCCGACGAGTCGACGGTCCGCGCGAGCGCCTCGATGTCGCCCGACCGCTCGATCAGCCCGAGCCCGTCGCGGAGCCACTGGACCGCGGCTCCGGCGATGAAGCAGCTGCCCTCGAGCGCGTAGACGGTCCGACCGCCGAGCTTCCACGCGACCGTGGTCAGCAGGCCGTTGTTCGACGCGACGGGGGTCTCGCCGGTGTTGACGAGCACGAACGCGCCCGTGCCGTACGTGCACTTGGCGTCCCCGACGTCGAAGCAGGTCTGGCCGAAGAGCGCCGCCTGCTGGTCGCCCGCGATCCCGGCGATCGGGATTCCGTCCGGCAGCCCGGGGACGCCCTGGGTGGTCGCGTACACCTCGGAGCAGGAACGCACCTCGGGCAAGATCTCTTTCGGGACGCGGAGGATCGAGCAGAGCTCGTCGTCCCAGCGGCCCTCGTGGATGTCGTAGATCAGGGTGCGGGACGCGTTGGTCGCGTCGGTCACGTGCGCCGCGCCGCCGCTGAGCCGCCACACGAGGTAGCTGTCCACGGTGCCGAACGCGAGCTCCGCCGCGCGCGCTCGCGCGCCGTCGACGTGGTCGAGGATCCACTCGACCTTGGTGCCGCTGAAGTAGGAGTCGAGGACGAGGCCGGTGCGCCCGCGGAAGAGCGCCTCGTGGCCCGCCTCGCGGAGCTCGGCGCAGCGCGGCGCCGTGCGCCGGTCCTGCCACACGATCGCGCGGTGGATCGGCGCGCTCGTGGCGCGCTCCCACAGGATGGTGGTCTCCCGCTGGTTCGTGATCCCGATCCCCGCGCAGTCGGCGCCGTCGACCCCGGCCTGCGCGAGCGCGTCGGCGAGGCTCGCGACCACGCTGTCCCAGATCTCGTCGGGCTCGTGCTCGACCCAGCCGCTGCGGTCGGCGAAGAAGTGCTGCGGGAACTCGCGGGTGGCCTTCGCCAGCAGCGTCCCATCGTCGGAGAGCACGACGACGGTGCTGCCCGTCGTGCCTTGGTCGATCGCCAGCAGATACCGAGACATGGGGTCGCTACCGTACGCGGTGTGTCCGCGGAGTGTAAAGCAGCCCCTCGGTGGCCGGGGTCACCGACGCGCGAGGCGATCGCGGACCGCGAGGAGGGCCGCTCGCGCCGGACCCCGCCCGACGACCTGCAGGGCGAGCTCCACGATCTCGCGCGCGATCTCGAGCGCGCCCTCGCGCTCGGCCGCCGTGAGCGCCGCGCGCAGCATCGCCGTGTCGCGGCGGAGCACCCCGAGCCGCGCGAGCGCGCGGGCCGCGCCGGCCTCGTCGCCGGCGTCCTTGAGGCGAACCCGCGCCGCGTCGAGGAGCGCGTCGCGCGTCTCGGGATCGCCCGCCTTCGACGCGAGCTCGAGGAGCGCCGCGCCGTCGGTCACCTCGGGGAGGCGAGCGACCACCGCGCGCGCCACCGCGGCGCCGACCGCGCCCTCGAGCGCGGGCCCGAGCGCCTCGAGCGCGCGCGCCGGATCTTCTGCGGCCTCGACCGCCTCGACGGCGAACGCCACCGAGTCCGGGGCTCGCTCGACGAGCGCGGGCACCGCCGCGGGATCGAGGTCGAAGAGGCGCGCCGGGTCGGCGGCCCGAGCCGCGAGGTCCCGCTCCTCGATCGCGCGGGTGAGCTCCTCCGCGGCCGGGTGGTCGGGGCGCGCGCGCAGGATGGCCGCGGTCCACGCGCGAGCCCGCTCGAGCTGGTCGCCGGAGAGCGCGTGGCGGGCCCCCGACACGAGCGCTTCGAGCACGTCGTCGTCGAGGTGGGGCTCGCGCTGCACCGCCTCGAGGAGGCGATCCTCGGCCCGGCGCGCGGCGTCGGCTCGGCCGAGCGCCCGCCGCGTGAGGGCCAGCGCGGCCCACGCGCGGGCGTCGTCCACGAGCCCGGCCGCCTGCGTCCATCGGGACTCCGCCGCGGCGGCGTCCCCCTGCGCGTTCGCGGCGTCGGCGCCCGCGCGGAGGGCCCGCGCTTCCCCGGCGCGATCTCCGTCCTGCCGATGCGCGCTCGCGGCTCGATCCCACGCGTCGAGCGCGGCGACTCCGTCTCGCGCCCGCTCGTACGCCCCGGCGAGCCCCTCGAGCACGCGGGCGTCGGAGGGTAGCGACTCGAAGGCGAGGCTGAACAGCGCGTCGGCCTCGGCGCGGTGCCCGGAGAGCTCGCACAGCGCGGCCGCGTCCCGCGCGAACGCGCCGCGATCCGCGCCCGGCTCGCGGAGCGAGAGCCCCGCCTCGATCGCGCGGGACACCTCGCGCGCGTCGCCGAGGCGCGTCGCGGCCTCGACGAGGCGAAGGGCGATGCGCGCGTCGGACGGGCGGCGCGCGCACGCGCGCTCGAGCAGCCGGCCGGCCAGCGTGGGGCGGACGCTCATCGCCAGATCGGCGGCCGCCACCAGCCCCTCGACCGCGACGGCGTCGCAGGGCTCGACGCGCTCGAGCGCGTCCGCGAGGCGCGCGGCCTCGTCGACGTCCTGATCCCGCAGCGCGTCGCGCAGGGCCACCGAGCGCGCGACGGGGCCGACCCCCGACGGCTCGGCCCAGCCGAGCTCGCCGCCGTCGACGCTCGCGTCCCGCTCGCGCAGGGCCGCCCAGCGAGCGCGCGCCTGCTCCACCTCGCCGAGCGCGAGGTGCTGGAGGACCGGCGACAGCGCGCGGGCCTGCTCCCACTCGGGCCCCGGGGCCGGCTCCGGCTCCCCCTCGTCGAGCGTCCGCAGGGCCACCCGACGCGCGCCGAGCACCTCCACCGCGAGCCGCACCGACCGGTCGTCGGGGACGCGCCAGCCGTGGGGCACGAGCGCCTCGAGGAGCACGGCGGAGAGCGCGCGCTCGACGCGGAGGGCGCCGCGATCCTCCTCGAGATCGAAGCCCAGCGCGCGCGCCGCGACGATGGCCCGCACGAGGGCGGGCGCCGGCCCCTCGTGGACCCCGCGCGCGCGGGCGGGCACCACCCGCAGCGTCGAGCCCTCGAAGCGGGCGTGCGCGTCGAGGGCGACCGTCCCGAACGCGTCCCGGAGCGCGAACGCCATGCCCGCGTCGAGCGGCGCGAGGGGGGCCAGGCCGAACGGCTCCTCGACGTAGCGCGCGAGGAGCGCGGGCACGTCGATCCGCACGCTCGCCGAGCGGACCCGGGTGCGGCGCGTGCGGAACCGGCTCGGCCCCGCGCTCAGGTCGAGGGGGAACCGCAGCGGTCCGAGGTCGAGGTCGAGCGCGTCGACGATCCCGAGCTCGAAGCGCAGCGGCTTGGCGAGCACGAGGCGGCCCGAGCCGTCCTCGAAGCGCAGCGCGAAGCGAGGTCCGTCGGGCAGGTTCGGCGCCCCGAGGGGCCCCTCGGCGCTGGCGGCTCGAGACATGACGGCGGACGAAAGGTACTACGCCCTCGGCCGTCTGCCCGGAACAAAGCTCGCCGCTCGATCAGGCGGGCACGCGCGCGCGGAAGCGCACCCACGAGTCGCCGAGCACCTCGAGGGACCGCTCGCGGACCTCCCGGACGTCGTCCTCGTGGGCGCCCGCGGCGAGCGCCTCGTCGGCGCAGAGGAGCGCGGGCAGGTAGCGCTGGCGCTCGAGGAAGCAGTGCGCGAGCAGCGGCAGCAGCGCGGTGCGCGATCCGCCGAGCGCCAGCGAGCGGCGGAGCAGGCCGATCGCCTCGCCGTAGCGAGCCTCGGCGAGGTGGGCCTCTCCGAGCCGACGGAAGAGCACCGCCGAGACCTCGAGGCTCTGCTGCGCCCACTGGATCGCGAGGCGCAAGACCTCTTGCGCCCAGTCCGCGCGGCCGAGCGCCACGTAGGCCGAGCCGAGCATCCCGAGCGCGTCGGCGAGCGTCGCGCGCACCTCGGGCGCGAGCGCCATCCCCTCGTGCGTGCGCAGGAGCAGCGAGAGCGGACCGGGCCAGCTCTCGAGCAGCTCGACGACCTCGGCCGGGTCGTCCGCCGCGGCGGCGGCGCGAGCCTTCGGCACCACGTTGAGGTCGATCGCGAACGGCGACGGCGGCTTGTGCTTCTCCGCGAGCGCCATGATGCGCTCGCGCAGGACGAGGCGGAGCTGCTCGAGGGACAGGTCGATGTCGTCACCGTCGCAGATCACCTCGAGCGACGAGGCCTCGCTGCCCACGCGCAGGACGTCGAGCCGGATCCCGAAGAGCGGCGCGAGGAGCACGTAGCGGAAGCCGATGTACTGCTGCAGGTCCTCGGAGTCGGGCTCGTCGGGGAGCGCCGCCTCCGGGTCGTCCGCGGACAGCATCGCGCGGGCGAGGCGCTGCCGGAACTCGCCGAGCGAGAGCTTCTGCGAGCCGCCCGACGCGCCGACCTCGAACTCGACGACGGAGGCGTCCGGGCTGCGCGGGTCGACGGTCAGGGCGGTGATGCGGATCCCCGCGATCACGGAGAACGCCACGAAGTGCGTGCCCACCACCTCGCAGAGCTGGGCGAAGCCTGGCGAACCCTCGCCGAGCTGCTCGAGCCAGCCGTCGGCGCGCACCCTGTCGAGCCGGTACGTCTTCATCCGGTCCTCGAACGGTACCACTCGATCGTGCGCGCGAGTCCATCCTCGAGATCGACCTCGGCGCGGAACCCGAGCAGCCGCTCCGCCTTCTTGACGTCCGGGATGCGGAGCTCGACGTCCGGGAAGTCCCACGGGACGAAGCGCATCTCGCTGTCGCTCTCGGCGATCCGGGCCACCCAGCGGGCGAGCTGATAGATGGTCACGGTGCTGCGCGGGTTGCCGATGTTGAAGGACTCACCGATGGCCTCGACCTTGGTGAGGCAGAGCAGGATCCCGCGGATGATGTCGTCGATGTAGCACCACGACCGGATCTGATCGCCTTCGTTGTGAATCGTGATCGGGTCGCCCGCGAGCGCCCGCACCACGAACGCGTGCACCGCGCCCTCCCCGATCTGCCCGGGGCCGTAGATGTTGAACGGCCGGATCGAGCAGGTCGGCAGCTCGTACTGCTTCCAGTAGTTGTGGGCGAGGTGCTCGGTCGCGAGCTTGCTGACCGCGTAGGTCCAGCGCGCCTCGCCGACCGCGCCGAGGCTCGTCACGTCGGCCTCGCGCACGCGAAACGCGTAGCTGCCGAACACCTCGCTGGTCGAGAAGTCGATCACCCTGCGCACGCCGCCGGCCTTCCGCGCGGCCTCCAGCACGTTCATGGTGCCGCGGAGCGAGACGTCCATCGTCGTGACGGGGTTCTTCATCACCGTGTCGACGCCGGCGATCGAGGCCATGTGGACGACGTAGTCCACGCCCTCGGTCGCCTTCTGGACCGCCGCCTCGTCGCGCACGTCGCCCACCACGAGCTCGAGGTTCGGGTGGTCGGCCAGCCCGGCGGCCTCGAGGCCGTTGCGGCGGAGGTTGTCGAGCACCCGGACGCGGTTGTTCGGCAGGAGCACCTTGCACAGCGCGGTGCCGATGAAGCCGGCGCCGCCGGTGAGGAGCAGGTGCGCGTCGGTGAGCATGGGGGGCACTCATGCGACATCGCCGCCGACCGAGCAAGATGGAACGACGGCCCGGCCTCGGTGGTTGCGACCGACGAGCCGTCCTTTACAAACTCGTTCGCCCCGTGGAACGCTCGGGGCCCGCTCGTCGCCGCGAGGTCAAAGCACATGGGCATCTTCAGCCGCTTCAACCGGGTCCTCAAGTCGAACCTCAACTCCTTGATGGACAAGGCCGAGGACCCCTCGAAGCTGATCGATCAGACCGTCACCGAGATGGAGTCGGAGCTCAAGACGGCCAAGAAGGAGCTCGTCCAGACCCTCGGGACGGCCAAGCGCCTCGACAAGAAGAAGGACGAGCTCGAGGGCGAGGTCGCGCGCTGGGAGGACAAGGCCGTCCTCGCGCTCAAGGCGGGGGACGAGGAGCTCGCCCGCGAGGCGCTCAAGTTCAAGCAGAAGGCCCGCCGGGACGCCGACGAGGCGGCCAACCGCGCCGCCGAGGCCGAGAAGGCCGCCTTCGAGATGAAGGACACGCTCGAGGAGATCGAGCAGAAGATCGACGATCTCAAGGCTCGCAAGGGCACGCTGGCCGCGAAGGTCCGCCGCGCGCGGCAGGATCCGAACGACGGAGTCAGCGGTCGCGGCGGCGCGATCGGCGATCTGGAGCGGCTCGCCGGCCGCATCGATCAGCTCGAGTCCGAGGTCGAGGTGCACGACATCCTCGACGAGCCGAAGGAGCGGGACCTCGACGCGCGGTTCCGTGCCCTCGAGCGGAAGTCGGGCAACACCCAGGTCGACGACGAGCTCGAGGCGCTCAAGCGCCGCCTCGACGAGTGAGCGCGGATACGCGCCTTGGCGGATCTCCTCGTCCTCTGGCACCGCTGGCTCCCCCGCCGCGCCGGGGAGCAGCGCGAGCCCGTGGAGGTCGCCTCCTGGCGCCGGATGGTGGCCGCGCGCCTCGCCGTCGGCGGGGGTGAGGTCGTCGCGCAGATCGGCGCGGCGGTCGTCGTCACCTTCGACGCGGCCGAGTGCGTCGACGCGCTCGAGATCGCGCTCGACCTGCTCGACGAGGCCGAGAACGAGGGGGTCGACGTCGCGATCGGCGCGGCCGTCGGCTTCGTCCACGACCACGAGGACGGACCGCTCGGCGCGGCGTTCGAACGGGCCCAGCAGCTCGCCAACCGAGCCCGGGCCGGCGAGCTGGTGCTCGACGCGCGCGCCCGCGAGGCGGCCCGCGAGCAATTCCTGTTCGGGCGCCAGGTCGCGGGCGCGTGGCGCGGGACCACGATCGATCGCGACAACCCGCGCCGCTTCGAGAGCGCCGACGCGATCATGGAGCTCGCGCCCGCGACGTTCCCGCCGATCGGCGCGTCGGTCGTGGCCGAGATCTCCATGCACCTCGACATGGGCACCTCGCGGACGTTCGTGCTGCGCGGGCCGGTCGGGGCGGGCGCCGGCGAGCTGGTCGGCGTCCTCGCCGCGGAGCGCGACGCGCCCGAGATCTTCGAGATCGGCGCGGCGCCGGGCGGGCTGGTCCCCCTCGCGAGCCTCCGCCTCGCCCTGCAGCGGCGCTACGGCGGGCCCGAGGACGTCGCCCGCGCGGTGCTGAAGCGCGGGGCCGGACCCACCGCCGCGGACGCGCTCGCCGGGGTCGCCGCGGGCGAGCTCGTGGAGTGCGACGCGCTCGCGCTGGCCGTCGCGGCGCTCCTCGCGCCCTCGGAGCAGCCGGCGTGGGCGCTCCTGAGCCCGCTGAGCCTCGTCGACGCAGCGACGGTGGCGGTGCTGCTCCGCGCGCGGGAGTTCGCGGACTTCGTGCTCTTCGGTCGCCTGCCCACCGAGGCCGCCCTGCCGACCCCGTTCGTGTTGCTGGACGAGCGCGTCATCGAGCACGTCATCCCGGCGCTCAAGACGGCCGACGCGCGGATCGTCGCCGAGGAGATCCTGGGGCAGGAGACCGATCCCGACGTCGCGCGGAAGGTCGCGGTGCTCGGCGGCGACACCGTCATCGGCGTGGTCGAGGCCGCCCGCACCCTCATCGCCACCGGCGAGGTCGTGCGGGGCGAGGTCGAGGGCTTCGTCTGGCGAGCCGGCCCGCGATCGGGCGTCGACATGATCTCGACCGAGGAGCTGATCAGCGAGCGCATCGACCTGCTCGACGCCGACGCGCGGCAGGTCCTCGAGGCGCTCTGCGTCGCGCCCGACGGCGGCTCCCGCGAGCTGCTCGAGTCCGTCGCGGCGCGGGACGCGATCGGGCCGGCGACCTTCGACGTCAGCCTCGAGCGGCTGATCAAGGAGGCCTTCGCGCGGGACGACGCGCGGCCGCGGCCGACCTCGAGCCTGCTGCGATGGCGCGTGCTCGGGCTCACCCCGGCGGCGCGCGCGATGGAGCTGCATCGCTTCTTCGGTGAGGCCCTCGCGGCGCAGCCCCACGAGCACGTCCCGCAGCTCGTGGAGCTCGGGTACTACCTCTGCGAGGGCGGTCGCGACGACGAGGGACGCCCCCTCCTCACCGCGGTGGTCGAGGACCTCCTCGAGGCGGGCTACCGCCGCGCGGCGCGGCACCTCTCGGGCTGGATCTCCGAGGCCGAGACCGAGTCGGCCGAGGGCGGCGCGACGCGCGCGACGCCGCTGCCCCCGCCCGCGGAGGCCCACGACGAGGGGCCCCCGTCGAACGAGATGGCGCTCGGGGAGCTGCTCGACGAGATGGCGGAGGAGCCGATCGCGGAGAAGCCCGCGCCGGAGCTGCCCCCGCTCGAAGAGGTCGCCGAGGCGCCCGCGGCCGCGCCCATCCCCGCGAAGCTGCCGCCGCCGCCGCCGCCGCCCGGGCGCCGGATGCCGCCCCCCACCCCGCCCAAGGCCGGCCCTCCGAAGGACGAGGAGATGCTCGAGCTCTCCGTCGACGAGGTCGATCTCATCGACGAGCCGATGGACGACCTCCTCGACGAGCTCGAGCTGGACATGGACGGCCTGAGCTCGGGGCCCGACCGTCGGCTCGCGCTCGAGCTCGCCGAGGATCAGACCGCCGAGCACCAGCCGCCGCCTCATCGACCCCATCCCCCCGAGGTCGACGAGGTCGAGCTCTTCGCGCGCGACGAGCCCTCCGTGTCTTCGTCTGCGCCGCCTTCCTCTGTGCCGGCTGCGGCGCCGCTCGCCGCCGAGCCCGACTCCCTCTCGATCTTCGAGGAGGACGAGGGGGACGACGAGGACGACGACGGCGCGTGGGTGGACGCCGACCAGCTCGCGCCGCCCGACGAGCCCGAGCAAGAGCCCGACTCGGACGAGACGATGCTGAGCGACGCAGCGGAGCTGATGGCGGCGTTCCGATCGCACGCGATCGCGGCGACGCCGCCCGAGCCCCCGCCCGAGCCGCCGGCCCCGTCGACGGTCGAGCAGTCGACGCCGACGATGGAGCTCGAAGGGGGGACCGGGGAGACGAACGTCGGCCCCGCGCCGGCGCGGAGCTTCGTGGACGAGGCGACGCACCTGATCCGTTCGGGCGCGTTCGACGAGCTCGACCGGGCGATGGAGCGCGCGGTCGCGGAGGGCGGAGACCTCGGCGCGATCGGCCGGGTGCGCGCGATCGCGCAGCTCGCGCGGGGCGACGTCGCGCGGGCCAAGGCGAGCCTCGACGACGCACGCACGCGCGGCCGCGACGACCGCGCGGCGCGCGGGCGCTACGAGCTCGCGATGGCGCTGCTGAGCTTGAAGACGGGCGACGCCGTCGAGGGGGTCCGCCGCGGGCTCAGCGCCCTGGCGTGCTCGCGCGAGCTCGTGGATCCCCGCGGAGAGGCGGCCGCCCGCGCGATGCTCGCGGCGTGCTACCGCGCCCTCGGACAGGCCGAGGTGGCGGAGCGGCTCGAGCATGCGTGAGCGCGTGTCGCTCGCCGCGCTCGTCGTGCTCCTCGGGGGGTGCGCCGACCCGTGCGCGGATCTCGGCCCGCCGACGCTCACGCTGGGCACGACCAACGCGGAGGCGACCACCTTCGATCTCTTCGACGACGGCGGCGAGCTCCCGCTCTCGACGGGCCCTCAGATCGGCATGCACGTGTGGCTCAACCTCCGCGTCGCCGGCTTCTGCCCGCCCGAGATCGAGGTGGACCGCCGCGTGGTGGACGACGAGACGGAGGCCCTCATCGAGATCCAGCGCGGCCCGCTCGACTTCGTCGAGGACACCGAGCCCGGGACGTGGGTCCTCGATCGACCGCTGACGATGATCATCTGCCCGACCGACCGAGCGATCATCGGCGAGCACCTGCGCTTCGCGGTGCGCGCCGAGGACTCGCGGGGCCGCGTCGACATCGCGATGAAGCCCTTCGTGCCCGTATGCGTGAGCGGCACCTGCGAGCTCTGCGTCCCCCCCTGACGCTCAGGCGCTCAGCACGATCACGGCGGCGTCGAGCCGGTGGAGCGCGTCGTCGCGGCCGCGCGAGAGGTAGGGAGCGCGAGCGAGCCTCTCGAGGGTGAGCCCGCTCGGCTCGAAGGTGCGCTCGACGAGGTCGACGAGCGCGCTCTCGAAGTCATCGCCCTCGCCGCCGAGCGGCTCGTCCGGATCGATGGTCGCGGCGCCGACGTCGAAGTGCGGCCGCGCGGGCAACGGCACCGTCGCGACGAGCGCCCCGCCCGGCTCGAGCACCGACGCGGCCGCGCGCAGCAGCGACCGGGGGCGCTCACAGCGATCGAGCACGTTGCACAACGAGACCGCGTCGAAGCGGCCGAGGCCGGCGGGCGTCCTCCACGCGAGGTCGACCTGGTGGCACGTGAAGCCGAGGCGGCGCAGGCGTCGAGCCATCGGCGCCGAGAGCTCCGTCGTGACGATCTCCCCGACGGTCGCGCGGGCGTGGACGGTCACGTCCCCCGAGCCCGCGCCGACGTCGAGGAGACGGCGCCGCGGGCCGAGCAGGTCGCGCCACGACGCCTCACCGAAGAGGGCCATCGGGTGCGTGCCGAGGAGGCCGTCGGCGTCGAAGTCGCTGACGACGCGCCGCAGGGTCCGACGGAGCGCGTCGCGCAGCGCGCCGTGCCCCGTCGCCTCGCGCGCGAACGCCTCGACCCAGGGATCCTCGGGCAACGGGCGGACCCGCTCCGCGAGCCGCGCCGGCAGCCGGTCGACGCGCAGCGCCCGCGCGCCGCCCGGATCCTCAGGCGGCCCCATGGCTCGTGCCGCTCGCGATCGCGCCCGCGACGAGGTGCGCGACCCGCAGCGGCTCGGGCAAGACCCCTTGCACGCGCGAGTCGCGCAGGAGCTGCGCCGCGCTCGCGGAGCTCAGGCCGACGCGCTGCACCCACACCCCCTCGAGCGGCTCCATCGGGCCCGCCGCCTCGATGAGCTTCCACTTCCGCGCGCCGCCCGGGACGCGGCGCAGCAGCGCCGAGCGGATGGCCGCGAGGTCGGGCGCCTTGCGCGTGACGACGAGCACCGGCCGCGCGAGCCGCGCGCCGAGCGCGTGCACGTCGATCACGTTGAAGCCCGCGAGCGCGATCCCGTCGAGCAAGACGGCTTGCACGTGCTCGTCGAAGGGGGAGCCCTCGAGCATCGCGGCGACGCGCTCGGTGGCGTTCGCGCCGTCGCGCCGCACCTTGCTCAGCACCACCCCGTCGAGCCGCTGCCGCGTGAACACCGTGCCGACGATCGGCACGTCGCCGCGGTGCGCGCGCGGGAAGGGCGTGTCGTCCACGCCGAGCACGTTGGAGAGGCGCCGCACCTCACGCGCTCGGGTGGAGCACCACGCTGCCGACGACCGCGCTCTTCCACTTGGCCTCGAGCGCCTCGACGAGCCGGTCCATCGGGTAGGTGGCGCCGACGCGCGGGGTGATCCGGCCGGCGGTCGCCCACGTCAGGATCTTCTCGCGCCGCTCGGCGCGCATGAGGGGATCGCGGTGCGCCGAGATCGCGGCCGGGCAGCCGCGCACGTCGAGGCTCTTCATCATGATGAGGTTGGTCGGGAGCACGTTGACGTTCGGCGCGCCGCGGCCGCCCTTCCCCTTCGCGACGAAGGGCGTGGCGGCCCAGCCGACGACGAGGAAGCGAGCGCCGAACGCGACGCAGCGCATGCTCTCGGCCGAGATGGGCCCGCCGACGGGGTCGTAGACGACGTCGACGCCGCGCCCGCCGGTGAGCTCCTTCACCGCCGGCCGGAGCGCGGCGAGATCGCTCGTGTCGACCACGTGATCGGCGCCCTCCTCGAGCACCACGTCGAGCTTGTCGCGCGAGCGGCCCGTCGCGATGACGGTCGCCCCGGCGAGCTTCGCGAGGTGCACCGCGGCGAGCCCGGTGGTGCCGGAGGAGCCGTGGATCAGCACCACGTCACCGGCGCGGACCTCGCCCCGGTGCAAGAGGCAGTGGTAGGCCGTCTCGTAGGCGCCGAGGAGCACGCTCGCCGCGTCGGCCGAGAGCGGCCCGGGCTTGGGGACCACGGCCTCGGCGGGGGCCACCGCGTACGACGCGAACCCGCCCCAGCGCCGGTGCGCGCCGAGCGAGCGCGGCCCGGTGAGCAGCCCGTCGACGATCACCTCGGCGCCCTCGTCGACGCCGCGCACCGCGTCGCCGCGCCACAGCACCGTCCCCGCGTACTCCATCCCGGGCGTGTAGGGCGGCTCGGGGACGTGCTGGTACTGCCCGCTCATCATCAGGAGGTCGACCCAGCCGACGCCCGCGCTCGACACCGCGATCAGGACATCCGTCGGCGCGAGGTCCGCGGGGTCGGGGGGCGCCTGCGCCTCGATCGCGAGGTGATGCTCGATCGCGTCCTGCGGGGTCTCACCGAGCTCGCGCACGAGCGCGCGCTTTCCGTCCGGGTGGGTCATCGCGCGGAGGATAGCCGGCGCGGGCGCGGTACGGGCCGTCGGGGGAAGCGAGGGGGTGCAGAAGAGCCTCGCGGCGTAGGCTCCCCCGCATGAGCTCTCCCTCCGTCCTCCACGGTCGTCGCCTCAACCACTGGGCCCTCTCGGTTCGTCCCCTGCACGGGCCGCCGGGCCTCCTCTGGTTGAGCGCCGACGACAAGCTGCTCGGCCTCGACCCGGTCAGCGGGGCGCGCCGGATCGAGCAGCCCCTGAAGCCGGCCTCCGGCGATCGCTACGCGGTCGCGACGGATCGCTGGCCCCAGCGCGTCCGCGAGGTCGGCGCTCCCCCGAGCCTCGGAGCGACGCTCGTCGACGGCGCGGTGCGCGTCGCCCGAGGTGACGAGGAGGTGGCGCGCGTGTCGGTGCCCACCGGCTTCGGATCGACGAGCCACTTGAAGGTCGACGACGACGTGGCGTGGCTCTTCCACGAGCCGAGCCGGGGCGCCGTGAAGATGCGGATCGCGCGCCTCGACCTCGAGTCGCGCG
>JACKEC010000042.1 GCA_020633195.1 Sandaracinaceae bacterium
ATGTTCGGGTGCTCGAGGTGCCCGCCGACCCACGCCTCCTTGAGGAGGTTCGCGAGCCCCGCGCCGTGCTCCTGGAGGCGCTTCACCGCGACGTCGCGCCGCAGCGCGGTCTGCCGCGCGAGCCGCACCACGCCCATGCCCCCGCGCCCGAGCTCCTCGCCATCCTCGAGCGGCTCGTCGACGAGCGACGCGCCCGCCGCGTCGGCGAACGTGGCGCTCGCGAGGGTCGCGGAGTCGAGCGAGAGCTGCCGGTCGGACGCCGACAGCGTCCCGTCCGGAGCGATCGTCAGGTGCGATGGCGAGAGGCCGCGCTGCCGCCAGATCGTCGTGAGCGCGCTGAACGCCTCGTCCATGCGGCGGCCATCCTACATCGACGGGGGGCGAGGCGCGCGCCCGTCACGGAGGGGGCTCGATCGCGCGCTCGGCCTGCTCGCAAGCGGCGACCACGTCCAGCTCGCCGGCCAGCCACCCCCGCAAGCAGACGTACGATGGATCGGCGCGGTCGAGCCAGAGGTCGTCGCCCTCGTGGAAGAGGCCGCCCGCGTCGACGGAGAGCGGCTTCGTCAACGCGGTGTGCTCGTCGACAGAGCGCGGGACGGGATCGACGCCTTCGAAGGAGAGCGCGTTCTCGGAGGCCTCGAAGTCGCTCAGCGGCTGGCCGCGCAGGTCACCCGAGGCGCGGAGGCCGTCCTCGGAGTAGAGCCGCAAGGGGCGCCCCTCGACGCCGTGGCACTCGAGCGCGGTGCAGGACCAGCGCGCGATCGGGTGCACGTGCTGCTGGTAGAACGGCACGTCGAGCTCGGGCAGCGGCAGCGCCGCCTGCGGCTCCACGCAGCCCACGAGCGCGAGGGGCCCGAGCAGGACGATCCACGCCCACCTCAAGGCGTCTCCATGAGGAAGACGCGGCCGATCGAGGTCGCGCTCGGCAGCGCGTCGTGACAGGTCGCGCAGCTGCCCTCGCGGCGGATGGGGGTGCGCATGCGCTGCTCGGTGCCGCCCTGCGCGATCCAGACCTCGATCGGGTACTCGGGCTCGAAGAAGAGGCGCGTCCGACCGTTGCTGCGCTCGCGGAAGCCCACTCCGTCGGGGCCGCCTTCGACGTCGAACATGAAGTTGCCGGTCCGGTTGGTGATCGCGTGCATCTCCCGACCGCGCGCGTCGCGCGCGTAGACGTCGACGCCGGCGAGGCCACGGGAGTCGGGATCCTCGACGTGGAAGTACACCGTGCCCGCGAGCGCGAAGACGTCGTCGCCGGGGTTGTAGTCGGCGGCGTGGCAGGCGAGGCATGGCGTCCCGGGGTTGTGGGTCGGGTCGCCGTCGTCGTCGTCGCCGCGGACGTTCAGCCCGCGCCGGCGCGCCTCCTCGGGGCTCACCCCGAGGCAGCCCGCGAGGAGGACGAGGGGCACGAGACCGAGCAGCGGGCCGCGAAACTTCATCGAGGGGTCCATCGAAAACCGATCTGCGTCACGATCGCGACGCGCTCATCGAGGAGGAGGAAGTCCAGGAAGCGGGTGTAGGTGGCGGCGCCGTCGAGGTAGCCGCTGACGTCGTCGACGTTCCACTCGAGGCGCGCGGCCCCGGTCACCGACACGTACGGGGACAGGTCCCTGTCGAGCGTGCGCCAGCGCGGGAGCTGCCCAGGCGGGACCGTGTACTGGCGCTGCCAGAAGCTCGCCGCGGTCTGACCGTAGAAGCGGCCGCGGAGCCCGAACCGCAACCCGTCGGACGCGCTCGCGAGCCCGACCGCCTCGACCACGTGGCCCGTGACGCCCCAGCCGTCGACGTAGAGCTGGTAGTCGACGCGCAGCGAGCCATCGATCGGCTCGAGGTACTGCAGCAGGCGCGCGCCGAACGCGTGCCCGTGGCGCAGGTCGGGCACGTTCTCCGGGACGCGCGACGCGAGCTGCTGCCCGGTGTCGTCGAAGAGCGGGACATAGCGGTAGGGCTTCTCGAGGTAGCCGTCCTGGATCGTCGGCGAGTACACGAGCCGCAGCACCGTCTCGGGGCCGAGGTTCTGGGTCAGCGAGAGCGACAGCGCGTGCGTGAACAGGTCCTCGGAGAACGAGGACCACGGCGTGTGCGTGCGGCCGACCACGTCCCAGGTCAGCCCGTAGCTCACGTCGAGCACCGAGTCGGCGGAGCCCAGCCGCAGCTGCAGGCCCGCGGACAGCCCGTTGGAGAGGTAGTCCGGCTCCCACGACGCGCGGTAGGCCATGCGGAAGAGCGCGTCGTCGATGGGGACGGCGAAGTCGATCGCCCCTTCGGTGCGCGCCTCGTCGAAGCGGTTCGTCGCGTGCGACACCACGTCGACGCTCGCCGCGGTGATCACGTCGAGGGCCCCCCGCGCGCCCACCGAGCCGCCGTCCTCGAACCGATGCCGCGCCGACACGCTCGGCGTGAAGGCCATCACGTTGTCGGTGTCGGTGTAGTAGAGCGCGTCGACCGCGACCCGTGTCTCGGGCTGAGCCGCCGCGGGCGCGGCCAGGCAGAGCAGCGCGAGCGCGAGGGGAGTGGGAACGCCCCCTCCGGAGCCTAGTTGCAGCCGCACCCACCGCCCCCGCCGCCGAGGCTCCCTGCCGTGCCCTCACGGGTCGACAGCACGTGATGGCGCAGCGCCTCCTCCTCGGCGTCGCCGTCCATGCGCATCACGCCGCGTGACAGCGCCTCGCGCTCCCAGGGCCTCGTCGTCGCGCACCCGGTCGCCGCCAACAGCGCGGCGATCAGAAGGAGCGTCCTCACCCACACGCTCCCGCGCCCTCGATCAGGTCACCGCCGACACCGCAGCGATAGGTGCAGACCGCCGCGCCCTGGCACTCCACGGTGCAAGACCCCGTGCAGGTGACCTCGCACGAGCCTCTGTCGCGACACGTGACCGTCGAGCCGCTGCCGACCTCCACCGTGCAGGTCGCCGCCGTGCACGTGACCGTGCTGTCGTCGCCCGCGTAGAGCGTGCAAGTCGTGTCCTCGACGCACGAGAGGTTGGCGTTGTTGCCGGCCGCCGAGGCGCAGGTCGAGTCCTCGCGGCAATCGAAGTTGCAGGCGTCACCGCAGCTCAGCGCACACTCGGACCGCGACATGCACGTGCACTGATCGGGGTCCGGACAGTCGCAAGCCGGGCCTGGGCACGGCGGCAAGTCCGGCAAGGACGGCCCGCTGGAGCAGCCGACGCAAAGGAGGAGGGCGGTGAAGGAGGCTCGAAGAAGCTTCATGAACCGTGAGTCGCACGAGGCCCCGCGAGTGATCAAAGGCAACCCGCTGCCTGCGGCCATGGGGACGGTTCGAGCTCTCGCGGGGTGATGTGATGGGAGACGCGGACTCCGCGATCTGTCGTGTTCTCGCGCGCTGCGCGCGCGAGGCGGGGGCTTCGTGGGGCGCGTCATGGGACCTGCGCAGAAAACACAACATGATGAACTCCGTCCCCATAGGAGACGGCAGTGGTCCGCTCAGACAAGACAACAAGATGAACTCCGTCCCCACCTTCAGGCGGGGGCTCG
This sequence comes from Sandaracinaceae bacterium, assembly GCA_020633195.1. GTDB lineage: Bacteria > Myxococcota_A > Polyangia > Polyangiales > Sandaracinaceae > JACKEC01. The sequence continues at coordinate 3,495 of JACKEC010000042.1, forward strand.
GAGCAACGCTGCTGAAGCTGGTGATGGTGAAGCGCTGAAGAGGGGCCCGGAGCGTCGGAGCCGGTGGCGGTTCCGAGGCTCCGGTGCTCGAGCGGGAGCCCGAGTACGAGCACGAGCGGGAGCGCGCGCGAGAGCACGCGCCCTGCGGGCCGGCCAGGTCCGCCCATCCCGCCCCCACCCACCGTTCGAGTCGCATGGAGGTCGTGGCCGCGCGAAGCGCCACGCTCCGCGCGCCGACGGCGCGAAGCGCCGCCCCTCCGTCGTAGGCGCGAAGCGCCGGAGACGGAGGCCGAGGGGTGAGGCGGCGCCGCAGGCGCCAACGAGGGGGACCGGGGTCCCCCTGGGGGACAGAAGTCCCACGGACCCGCACGTGGCTAGCGTCCTCGCCGTCTCAAAGCACCGGGGGCGAAGCCCCCGCCTCGCGCGCGCAGCGCGCGAGAGAACAACAGCTCGCGGAGTCCGCGTCTCCCATCCATCGCCCGGCGAAAGTTCGGAAAGTTCGAACCGTCCCCTTGGCGCAGGTCCGAACCGGGAGTGCCGTCTCCCATGGGGACGGGGAGTGCCGTCTCCCATGGGGACGGAGTTCATGATGTTGTGTTTTGCGGGCGTGGGCGGACCCCGGCCGGCCGTGCTCCCGCTCCTGCTCGTCCCCGTGCTCGTCCCCGTGCTCGTCCCCGCGCTCGTGCTCGTCCCCGCGCTCGCGCTCGTCCCCGCGCTCGTCCCCGTGCTCGTTGCCCGCTCCCTCCCTCAAGGACAGGCATCCCCCTCCACGCAGATCGCGTCGGTCGGCCGCCCCGGGTAGGTACAGCACGCCCGCGCGCATCCGCAGGGGCAGCTGGTGCACGGGGCCGGCCGGAACTCTACGCAGACTCCGTCCACGCAGGTCGCGTCGGACCCGCATGGGCGCCCGCACTCGCCGCAGTGGAGCGGGCTCGTTCGCGTGTCGACGCAGGCCCCCTCGCACTCCGTCGTCGCCGCGGGGCACGCGCTCACGCAAGCGCCGCCAGCGCACAGCGAGCACGCGCGCGCTTCGCCGCCGCAGTGGTCGGGATCGCTGCTCGTCTCGACGCAGCGTTCGCCGATCCGGGTCAGCGACGGCCGACACACGCACGCCCCGGCGATGCAGTACTCGTCGTCCTCGCAGTGCTGGAGCGTCGGCCCGCACCGCTCCGGATCGCGCTGCGTGACGTCGACCACGCTCGCGTCGCCGCACGTGGCGCACGCGTCGAACAGCTCGACGCGCTGCTCCCCGCAGGCGAGGAGCGCGAGGGCCCACGAGAGGAGGAGCGCGCGCTTCACGGGGTCGGGGCGCCAGGGACCGCACGCGCCTGCGGCGAGTCGGGATAGCGCTCGCGCAGCTCGGCGATGGCCGCCCGCGCGCCCGCCGCGTCGCCCGCGCGGCGCGCCGCGTCGGCCTCGATCCACAGCGCCTCGGCGCCGAGGTGGCTGTTGGGGAAGCGCTGGCGCTGCGACCGCGCGGCCTCGGCCGCCCTCGCCGGATCGCCGGCCCGCAGCTCGAGCCGCGCGAGGCGCACCCAGGCCGCCTCGGCGAGCGCGCCGCGACCCGCGCCGACGCGGCGGAAGATCGCCCGCGCCCCGTCCCTGTCGCCCTCGCGCCAGAGGCGCTCGGCCTCGGCGAGGCGGGCCCGATCGTCGGGGCGCGCGGGCGCGGGCTCCGCTCGGGGGCTCGTCGTCGGCGTCGGCGCGGCCTCGAGCTCCGAAGGAAGCGCGGGCGCCTCGGCGAGCGGGGCGACGGGCGCGACGGGCGCCGGCTCCACCGCCGCCTGCGGCGCGCCGCGCGACCAACGCTCGCCGACTCGCAGGTGGATCTCGCGCTCGGAGGGCGCGCGCACCACGACGTGCCCCTCCTCGACCGCCACCGCGACGTGCGCGGCGTCGCGGGTCACCGTGAAGCGGGTGCCGCGCACCTCGACCGTCACGTCACCCGCGAGGACTCGCAGGGTGCCGCCGCCCAGATCGTCGGCGCGCACGTTCACGGTCCCGCTCGTGAGCTCGAGGTCCGTGGCACAGCCGTCGACCGCGCGAAGCGCCAGCTCGCCCTCGACGCGGACGAGGCCGCGGCGGCCCAGGTCGAGCCGGCCCTCGTACACGTTGGCCGACGCGGCGCCCCAGCCCGCGCACGCGGGGCCCTCGGCCACCGGCTCCGCGGGGCGCGACGACACCACCCACAGGATCAACGCGGCCGCCGCCGCGAGCCCGATCGCGAGGCCGTACCAGCGACCGCGAGAGCCGCGGACCAACGCCGGTCCTTCGGCCTCGACGCGCGTCAGGACGCGCCGCCGCGCCGCCTCGTCGAGGCGCGGCGCCCCTTCGTCGGCCAGGGCTCCGAGGCGCCCGCGCAGATCGTCGTCGTCGTCGATCACGGCTCCCCCATCAGCTCGCGGACGGCCGGGTCCGCCATGAGCTCTTGCCGCGCGTGGTAGATGCGCGACCGCACGGTGTGAAGCTTCGCGCCGGTCAGCTCGGCGATCTCCGCGGGGCTCATCCCGTCGAGCGCCCAGAGCGCGAACGCGATGCGCTTCTTCGAGCCCACCCGATCGAGCGCGGCGTGCAGGCGTCGGAGCCGCTCGGTCGCGATCGCGGACCGCTCCGGTCCGTCGTCGGCGACCGCGACCTCGTGGGGCATCGGCCCCCGGCGCCGATCGTAGGCGGTGGGGCGCAGCGCCCGCCGCGCGACGCGCACGGTGATCCCGCCCACGAAGGTGGAGAGCTTGCTGTTGCCCTGGAAGCCCGGCAGCGCCTTGCAGAGCTCGAGGAAGACGTTCTGGACCAGGTCCTCGAAGTCGCGCCGCGGCCCGAGGATCCGACCGAGCAGGCGCTCCACCCGCGGGAGCTGAGCCTCGCAGATCGCCCGCAGCGCCTTCGCGTCGCCGGACTGCGCGCGCGCGACGAGATCACGCTCGTCGCTCGAGTCGCCCGTCCACACGCTGGCCAGCGTCGTCACACCCTTGGGTCGCGGCAGCCCCTCGAAGTGATCAACGGCGCGCTTCTCTTTCATGGGAGCCGCCACGCGAGGCCGAGTCGACCGCCGAGCCGGACGCTCGGCTCGAGCACCACCGTAGCGCCACCGGCGGTGAACCGGAGGGGCGCCGGGAGGAGGTCGGCGCTCAGGTCGAGGAAGACCTCGAGGCCCGCGATCAGAGGCTGCCGCGCGTCGAGCCCGAGCCCCACGAACCAGCCGGCGCGCGTCGCGGCGACGCTGTCCTCGTTGCGCCCCTCGCTCGCGGACACGACCACCGCCGAGCCGCCGACCCGCACGTGTCCGAGGAGCCGGGTGTCGACGGGCCCGACGTCACCGCCGACCGTGAGCCGCGCCCCGAAGTCGTGCCTCGCGTAGGTGCCTTCGACGCCCGCCGACTCGAACGACCACGCGCCGAGGGCCGACGCGAAGAGCGCCCCGCCGATCCGCCAGCTCTCGGTCGCGGGCCCCGCGAGGACCTCCAGGAACAACGTGGGCTGCACGATCCACGGCTCGCCCTCGGTCGAGAGCCACCCCTCGACCCCGACGCCCGGCGTGAACGAGGCACGCCAGCCGCCGTCCTCGTTCGCCGCGCCGGGCTCGGAGAGCGTCGCGTCGTCGACGGCCGCGGGCGCGTCGGTCGTGTCGGCCGCGGCCGTCGCGTCGACCGCGTCGGTCGTATCGGTCGCCTCGGGCACGGGCTCCGCCTCGACGGGCGCCACCTCGACCACCGTGGCGCCGACGCTCGCGGGGTCCGCGCCGGTCCGCGCCACCTCGAGCAGCTCGGACGCCACCACCGCGAGCGCGTAGCCGTCCTGCCGCGCGTCGAAGGCGCGCTCGAGCGTGACCCCGTCGCGCCGCCGCCACACCCGGACGACGGAGCCGTCCGTGTCGATGCTGACGAGCATCCCCACGCTCGCGTCGGGCACCACGGGCGCCACGTCGAGCCGCCTCGCCGCGTCCACCGCGACGAAGCTCTCGAACGCCGAGCCCGCGACCTCGGCGTCTTCCCCCGTCACCACGAGGGCGACGTCGTCCGCCTGCGCGAGCGCGGCGTTGGTCAGCGCCAGCGACACGAGCAGACAAAACAGCGAAGGAAGGACGACTTGCACGAAGACCGCTCTGGACCGTACCAGCGTATGTTCGCTCAGGCGCGCGAGCCGTTCAGCAGCTGAAACCCTGCAGGGTGCATGCGCCCTCCTGGCAGGCCGGGGCGAGCTCGCCGTCGCGACACGGCCGGAACGCGCGGCCGCGCAGCGCGGCAGGGCGCGCGACGGGGCGCGGGGAGGGATCGACCTCCACCCAGCAGTCGTCGACGCTCTCGCACGGGACCGGGTCGACCCACTCGAACAGGCAACGTCGAGGAGGTCGCGAGTCGCAGTTGCAGCGCGGGCCCGTCCAACGGCGATCGGCGCCGGCGAGATCGTTCGGGCGCCCCGCGACGCAGGTGCCGTGGCCGACGTCGAGGCCACACGCCCGCGGGCCGTACCCCTCGCAAGCCTCGGGCGCGGGCTCGGGCGGCGCGGTGGGGCGCAGCGCGCAGCGCCCCGCGAAGCAGCCGCACGTGCCCGGCGGTGGAGCGGTCTCCTCGCAGACGGGGGACGGCGCCGGCCCCGCGACGCACGCGCGAGCCACGCACTCGTCGTCCCAGCCGCAGTCCGCGTCGGCGCGGCACGGCCCCCCGACGACCGGCTCGGGGCGAGGCTCCGGCGTCTCCGCGACCGGCTCGGCCCGGTCCTCGACCCGCGGCTCGGGTGGTGCCGTCCGCGCGGGGTCGTCCGAGGCCCCACAGGCGGCGAGGCAGCAAGCGACGACGAGGAAGGCGTGCGGGCGCATCGACGGCAACGATACCTCCGGGTCGCCTCAGCCGAGGTGGCTCGCGTGATGCCGGAGGTGGTCGGCGACGAAGCTCGCGATGAAGAAGTAGCTGTGGTCGTAGCCGGGCTGCATCCGCAGCTCGAGCGGCTGCCCGTGCTCGCGACACGCCGCCTCGAGGAGGTCGGGCCGGAGCTGCTTCTCGAGGAATGGATCGGCGGTCCCCTGGTCGACGAGGATCGACGTGGTGCGCTTCCCCGCGCGCACGAGCTCCGTCGCGTCGTGCTCGACCCAGCGCGCCCGATCCTCGCCTAGATATCCGCTAAACGCCTTGACGCCCCAGGGGACCTGCGTCGGCGCGCAGATCGGCGCGAAGGCCGACACCGAGCGCCACGCCCCCGGATCGCTCAGCCCCAGCACCAGCGCGCCGTGGCCGCCCATCGAGTGGCCCATCACCGCACGGTGGCCCGGACCCTTGGTCGGGAAGCGCGCGTCGATCAGCGGCGGCAGCTCGTCCGCGACGTAGCTCCGCATGCGGTAGCGATCGGACCAGCCGGGCTCGGTGGCGTCGACGTAGAAGCCGGCGCCGGTGCCGAAGTCCCAGTCGTCGTCCTCGCCGGGGACGCCGGCGCCGCGCGGGCTCGTGTCCGGCGCGACGACGATCAACCCGAGCTCGGCCGCGACCCGCTGCGCGCCCGCCTTGGTGGTGAAGTTGTCGGCGGTGCAGGTCAGGCCGGAGAGGAAGGTGACGACCCCGAAGGGCCCGTCGCCGGGCGGGACGAACACCGAGAGCCTCATCGGGCCGCCGCAGGCCGCGGACTCGTGCTGGTAGGAGCCCTGCACCCCACCGAAGGACGCGTGCTGCTCGAGGGTCTCCCAGGTCATGGCTCGGAGGGTAGCGCCCGCGGGTGATTTCGCGCGCCAGTCTCGCTATCGTGGCGAGATGCCGCGAGCCAGCGCGACGATGGCGGCCCTCCTGATGGTGGGCTGCACGGGGACCCTCTCTGTCGGCGAGGGCTCCGGCTCCGACGCCGGCTACGACTCGGGCATCTTCCTGATGCTCGACGACGCGGGCACCCCGCCGCCCGGCACCGACGGCGGCGATCCGCCGCCCGGCACCGACGCGGGGCCGCCCCCGCCCGTCGACGCCGGCCCGCCCCCGGGGCCCTGCGATGGCATCACCTGCGGCGCGAACGCGCACTGCGATCCGTCCTCGAGCGCGTGCGTCTGCGACGCGGGCTACGTGATGATGGGCAGCGCCTGCGTCGCGCTGCCGCCGGGCGATCCCGCAGGCCGCACCCAGGCAGAGGTCTGCTCGCAGTGGGTGATGGGTCACGTCGAGAACTCGGCCACGCCGTGGACCGCGGGCCCGTCCATGTGTGACGCGGGCACGATGGACTCGGCCGCGATCGACGACACCCTGCGCCGCATCGCGATGTTCCGCTGGCTCGCCGGCCTCGGCCCCGTCGACCACGACGCGTCACGCCATCAGGAGCTGATGGAGTGCGCGAACATGATGAACGTGAACAACGCGCTCTCGCACATGCCGCCCACGAGCTGGACCTGCTACTCGGCGGGCGGCGCGTCCGCGGCGGGACGCAGCAACATCGCGCTCGGCTACCGCACCCCCGGCTCCGCGATCGACGGCTACATGCGCGACGGCAACACCCCGAGCCTCGGCCACCGCCGCTGGATCCTCGGGGAGCGGCTCGGCAGCGTCGAGATCGGCTTCGCGGGTCGCGGCCAGTGCCTCGGCGTCTTCGCGGGCGGCGGCACCTCCGATCGCGACTGGACCGCCTACCCGAACCAGGGCTTCGCGCCGATCGAGACGGCGCAGAACACGTGGTCGTTCCACTCGAACGGCCCGAACGTCGGCAGCTCGACCGCGACGGTCGTGCGCGTCAGCGACGGCATGGACATGCCCGTCGAGTCCTACCTCACGGGTGGCGGCGGCCCCCCGCCGAGCGTCGGCTTCACGCCGATGGGCTGGACCCCCGCGGCGGGCGAGACCTACCGCGTGACGATCCACGACACCTCCGTCGGCGACATCGTCTACGAGACCACGCTGGTCTCCTGCTGACGGCCGCCTTCGCCTCCAGGATATACGTCAGGTGGGGGCTTGCGGGAAGGCCCCCCTCGGCCTCCACAGTGCTCGCCATGACGGAGCACGCGGTGGTGATCGTGGGGGGAGGCCCGACCGGGCTCATGCTGGCGGCGGAGCTCGCGCTGGCGCGCGTCGACGTCGTGATCGTCGAGCGACGGGTCGATCACACCCTCGTCGGCACCCGGTCCCGGGGTCTCCACGCGCGCACGCTCGAGGTGCTCGATCAGCGCGGCGTCGTCGATCGCTTCCTCGCGCAGGGGCGGGTCGCGCAGGTCGCGTCGTTCGGGACGACGCCGCTCGATCTGAGCGACGCGCCGAGCCCACACCCCTACGGGCTCGCGCTCGAGCAGGCCCGCTTCGAGGCGATCCTGGCCGGCTGGGTCGACGAGCTCGGGGTGCCGACGCTGCGCGGGATCGAGGTCGCGGGGTTCGCGCAGGACGAGGATGGGGTCGACGTCGAGCTCTCCGACAGAGGAGGTCGCTCCGCGCCGCGCTACCTCGCCGGCTGCGACAGGGGCCCGCAGCCGGATCCGCAAAACCGCCTTCGGGATCGACTTCGCGAAAGGCTGGGACGCCTCGACGGCGGGCTACCTGATCATAGTCCGCGATGACAGAACCGCCGTACGGCACCTCCACCGCGACGCCAAGGGGACCCACACACGCGTTCGCCGAGCTCGAGGACGGACGCGTGAGCCTCGTGCTGCGCGGAGGAGGTCCATCGCGGCGACGAGCCGACGCCGAGGCGAGCTCCGCGAAGCCCTCGTCGCGCTCTACGGACCGACTTCAGCCTGCGAGGCGTCGTGGATCTCGAGGTTCAGCGACACGACGCGGCAGGCGGTGGCTGAGACCGGCGCGTGCTCTGGCCGGCGACGCCGCGTCCACTCGCCCGTCGGCGGTCAGGGGGTAACACCGGCGTGCAGGACGCCGTGAACCTCAGCTGGAAGCTCGCCCAGGTGATCCACGGGACCTCGCCAGGGGCCCTCTGACACCTACCAAGCAGGCGTCACCCGGCTGGCAGCGCAGGTGCTGCGCAAGACGATGGCGCAGACCGCGCTCAGCCGAGGCGACGAAGCACATGGACGCGGTGCGCGAGACGATGTCGAGCTGCTCCAGATGGACAGGCCGCGCCGGCTGCCGCGATAATCCGTCCGGCTCGACGTCCACCTACGACCTCGGCGCGGATCACCCGCTCGGCCGCCGCGCGCTCCGGCCTCGAGTGCTCACGGACGGCGGGCCGCGGCGCAATGTTCACGCTGCTGCACGACGCGCGACCGTTGCTCCCTCCAGCCTCGAGGCCGAGCGCGATCGACATCACCCCTTAGGCCGATCGGGTGCGCGTGGACGATGCGAAGAGCGCGTGGGAGCTCCCGCGCTCGGCGCGGTACGGCAGCCGTCTCGATCCGCCCGACGGACACGTGGCCTGGGTGGGAGACGGCAGACGCAGGCCTCCGCGAACGATGACCACGTGGTTCAGTGCGCCGCGACGAGCAGCGCGCGGGACGCGGTAGTTCGAAGATCGAGCGCGACGAAGTGGCAAGGTCCGCCCTCATGCGTCCCTGGCTCCGACGCGCGCTGCAACCGCTCGTACCTGCCGCCCGTGGACGCGCTCCGCACCTACGAGCGGAAGTTCCTGCCGCGCGACCTCGTCGCCAGTCTCCACCGTCTCAGTGGTGAATTTCGCAGTCGATGGCGTTCGCGCTCATCGCCGGTCCCACCGGTCTACGCTCTACCGCGATCGTCCTCGCCTTCGTCAGCGCTCTTCACCTCGAGCCAGTTCCTGTCCGTCGGCCGACCAACACAGAGCCTGCTCGTCGCCTCGATCACGTCGCGTCACAGGGTCGACGAGCACCTCCCGCTCGTCATCCCGCCCTCGCGCTGATCAAAGGGCCTCACATCCAGCTCGCGTTCTCGGCGCGCAGATGGGCCCGGCTGGTCCGCTTCGTCCGGCGCGAAGAGCATCATGGTCAGCTTCACCGCCGGCGCGGGCGTCCTCATCCCTCGCGGAGCCGGTCCCCGGCTTCCTCCAGGTTCAGCGTCGAGCGCGCGCAGAGCAGGCTCCAGGGGCTCCCTCAGCAATCGATCGCTCGGTGGCCCACCTCTCTCGGACATCGACCCGCGCTCGGTCGGCGTCGCCGCGCTCGTATGGTGATCGGCCTGCAGCTCAAGTGGCGCCACGCGCCCGGCCCGCTTCCTCGCCGTCGCGGGCGGCGCGGTGGTCGTCTGGGCGATGGGCTGGACCGACCCCGGCAGCGCCTCGTCGGCGGCTCCCACCTGCCGCGCTTCGAGATCCCGCACCTCGGGTTCGGCGAGGGAGCAGCGCGCGTGGAAGTGGAACGAGGTCGAGCGCTCCTCGGCGGCGCGCTCGCGCTCGCAGTCCTCGGCATGCTCGAGGTCCGTCGCGATCGCCAAGTCCATCGCGATCCCACTGGCCAGCGCATCAGCGCCAGCCGGAGTTCTTCAGCCGGGGTTCGCGAACGTCGTCGGCGCCTTCCTTTGCGTATGGGTCAACGTCGGCGCGGGGACTGGGTCGCGAGCGTGTTCTGCGCCGCGTTCAACGCGCGCTCTTCTTCGTCGCGCTCGCGCCCTGGCGCCAGTTCATCCCCGCTCGCGTCCCTCGCGCCGCGGTGCTGTTCGTGGTGGCCGCCGGCCTCGCATCAGAGCCTGAAGGCGCTGCGGCGCCTCACGCGCAGACGAAGCCGGACCGATCTCCTCATCTTCGTCGCGACGTTCGTATCACGCTGGTGGTGCCGCTGAGCTACGCGATCTACGTCGGCGTCTTCCTGAGCCTCGCCCTCTACCTCCGGCACGCGGGGAAGCTACGCGCGGTGGAGATCATCGCGCGCGAGGACGGCCGCTTCCTCGAGCGCGAGCTCGACGAGGAGTCGCTGAGCCGCCCGCTCCTCGTCGTCCAGCTCTCCGGGGACCTCTTCTTCGGCGTCGCCGACGACCTCGCCGATCAGCTCGCCGACGTGGTGCGCGGGGGTCCGGCCGTCGTCGTCCTGCGGCTCAAGCGCACCCACCTCGTCGACGCGACCGTGCTCGAGGTGCTCTCTCGCTTCGTCGCCGACATGCACGCGGCCGATCGGCACGTCGTCGTCTGCGGCGTGAGGCCCGTGGTGATGCGACCACTGCAGGGCTACGGGCTCGTCGAGCAGGTCGGGCCCGACAACGTCTTCGCCTCGCGCCCGAGCCTGCTCGAGAGCACCCGTCGCGCGATGGAGCACGGGGAGGAGCTGCTGGCGGCGCGCCCGGGCGCGTGAGCGTTCAGGGCAGACAGGCCGCGAGATCCATCGCGCCGTCGAGCGGGGTGCAGACGAAGTCCGCGTAGCAGTCCGCCGACACGGTGCAGCGCCGCGCGCAGAGGAAGCTCGCGGACGGGTCGCCGTCGAGCGCGATGCACAGGCCGTCCGCGCCGCAGTCGGCGTCGGTCGCGCACTCGTGGGTGCAGAGGTTGCCGTCCGCGCTCGTCCCGTCGGTGCGATCGAAGAGGAGCCGGTAGCAGGTGTCCGCGGCGTCGGCGCAGTCGAGGTCGTCGGCGCAGTCGGCGAACGTCGGCGCGCCCGCGCCGCACGCCGCGAGGAGCAGCGCGGAGGCGAGCGGGGCGAGCCTCACTGGCGCATCGAGCCCGCGGCCGCGGTCGTCACGAACGTGTTGTGGGGGAAGTGGCGGTAGTGCTCGACCTGGATGATCGGCCCGCTCTCTTCGGTGCCCGCGTCGGTCACGTGGCCGTAGACCTTGAGGAGCGACCCGGTCCACAGCCGGTCCGGGCCGTCGTGCAGGTCCTCGGGGCGCACCGTCATCAGCGCCACGAACGGGCCGATCGCGCGCTGGGTGATCGTCACCCGGCACGACCCGTCGCGCTCGTCCTGGCACAGGTGCCGCTCCTGGTGGCGGTGGTACTCCAGCGTGATGCGCGCCTCGCCGGTCGCGGCGTCGAGCTGCTCCATCTCGGTCACTACGCCGAACCACCCGAGCAGCGTCTCGGCGTGCCGGTCCGGGAACCGGCGGACGTCCTCGTAGGAGAGCTCCTCGGCGCGCTCGAGGTAGGGCCCCTCGTCGCCGTACGCCGAGTAGGTTCGCGCGAAGTTGTAGCGGTCTCCGCCACAGCCCGCGATCGCGCCCGTGAGCAGTACCAGGGCCAGGATGGGTGCGCCTCGCATCGCGCGAACCCTACACGCGCAGCGCGAGCGCGAAAAGGGCCGCGCGCGGCTGTTGCGTACGGGTTCGCGCCCACCTAACGTTCGCCTCCGAATCAGGAGGTCGAATGCCCGGTCAGGCCAGGAGGGGGATCCACTTCGTCGAGCCGCTGATCTTCGAGCGGGGAGCGGCCGGTCGGCACGGGAGCTCCGTGCCCGCCCTCGACGTCCCCGCCGCCGATCCCGCGGCGCTCTTCGGCGCCCAGTTCCGCGCCGACGCGCCGAACCTCCCCGAGGTCAGCGAGCCGGAGGCGTTCCGTCACTACGTGCGCCTGAGCCAGGCGAACTTCTCGATCGACTCGAACATGTACCCGCTCGGGTCGTGCACGATGAAGTACAACCCGAAGGTCGACGAGCACGTCGCGCGCTTCGGCGGCTTCGCGAACCTCCACCCCTACGCGCCCGAGCGCATGCTGCAGGGGGCGCTCGAGCTGATGTACCGCCTCGAGCGCGGGCTCGCCGAGGTCTGCGGGCTCGACCGCGTCACGCTCCAGCCCGCCGCGGGCGCGCAAGGCGAGCTGACGGGCCTGATGATGATCCGCGCCTGGCACGCGGCGCAGGGTCGCAACCCGCGCAAGGTGCTCGTCCCCGAGACGGCGCACGGGACCAACCCCGCGTCCTGCGCCCTGAACGGCCTCAAGGCGGTCCCCTTCCCCGCCGGCGCCGACGGCGTCGTGTCGGCCGAGAAGCTCGCCCCGCACGTCGACGACGACGTCGCGGCGATCATGCTGACCAACCCGAACACGGTCGGCCTCTTCGAGCGCGAGCTCCCGCGGATCGCGCAGCTCCTCCACGACAAGGGCGCGCTCGTGTACGGCGACGGCGCCAACCTCAACGCGCTCATGGGGCGCACGCGCCCGGGCGACCTCGGCATCGACGTCATGCAATTCAACTTGCACAAGACGTTCACCACCCCGCACGGCGGCGGCGGCCCCGGGTGCGGCCCGGTCGGCTACAAGAAGACGCTCGCGCCGTTCGCGCCGACCCCCACGGTCGAGAAGCGCGAGGACGGGGTCTACTACCTCGACCACGATCGGCCGCAGAGCGTGGGCCGGCTCCGGTCCTTCTACGGCAACTTCGGGATGATGGTCCGGGCCTACACCTACCTGCGCGAGATGGGCGCCGAGGGCCTGCGCGGCGCGACGGAGCTCGCGGTCCTCAACGCGAACTACCTCCGCGCCTGCCTCGGTGACACCTGGCACGTGGCCTTCGACCAGGTCTGCATGCACGAGGTGATCATCAGCGACCGCCACCTCAAGGACACGGGCGTGACCACGATGGACGTGGCCAAACGCCTCCTCGACTACGGCTTCCACGCCCCGACCGTCTACTTCCCCCTCGTCGTCCGCGGCGCGATGCTGATCGAGCCCACGGAGACCGAGACGAAGGAGTCGCTCGACGAGTTCGTCGGGGCGCTCGAGGCGATCAGCCGCGAGGCTCACGAGGACGCCGACATGGTCAAGCACGCCCCGCACCTCACCCGGCTGCGCCGGCTCGACGAGACCCGGGCGGCGCGCAACCCGGTGCTCCGCTGGCGACCCCCGACCGGGGGGGAAGCGATCGGTTGAATGCGTAGGAGGGTTGTGAGGTCTACGGGGTACCCTTTGGACCGTCGTCGCCGTACCCTCGGAGTTCCCTCGATGTACAAATCGCTCCGAACCTCCCTCGCCCTGCTCGCCGCCGGCTCCATCCTGAGCCTGGCGTCGGTCATCACCGCTCAGACGCCCGCGCCGAGCCCGGCGCTCTCCGGCACGTGGCGGCTCCAGGGCAGCGTCGAGGACGCCCGGACCCAGATCCAGGCCGCGGTGAACCCCGCGGTGGCGCCGCTCACCCCCGACATCCAGCGCATGGCGCGGGCGCGCATCAGCGAGTCCACGGGGATCCCGACGCAGATCGTGATCGAGGCGACCGCGGACCGGCTCCGCGTGCAGGTCTCGGGTGACGAGGAGCACGTCTTCGAGGGCGCCCCGGGGGCCTCGCAGAACGTCTACAGCCGCTCGGGCGTGCGCGCTCAGCTCACGCAGACCTACCGCCCGGACGGCGGGATCGAGCAGCGCTTCCGCGCGATGGACGGAACGCAGTGGAACTTCTACTCGCCGCAGAGCGACGGGCGGACGATGTTCCTCGACGTCCTGATGCGCAGCCAGCGCCTCGCCGGCGACATCCGCTTCCGGCTCGTCTACACGCGCGCCGGATAGCGCGCCCGAAACGCCTCGAGGATCTCGGCGACCCGCGCGGGCGACAGCGGCTCGAGCGGCGCCTCGCTCTTCGGTGACCACCGCGCCCACGGCGCCCCCGTGACCATCACCGACAGCGACGGACCGCCGATCGGCCGGACCGAATGCCACCCGTCCGGATCGACCATCTCGTACTCGAGCGGCCCCCGCGCCACGAGGGTCAGCGCGACCCGCGGCGGCACCTCGCCCGCGCCCGCGCCGACCGCCATCTCGTAGGTCCCCGACAGGACCCGCATCGCGCTCGGCCACGGGTGCGGGTGGAACAGCGCGCGCCCCGCGGGGCAGGGGTGGATCACGTGCAGGGAGACCCGGTGCGCGCCCACGTCGCGGTAGACGCGCTCGACCCGGGGCGGCTCGTAGTCCACGTCGAGGCTCCGCCACTCCGTCAGGGCTCGGGGGTCGCGGAGCAGCTCGGGCAACGCGCGCTCGATCTCGTGCAGGACGTTCAGCATCGAAGGCCTCCTCGTGGCCATCAACGTGGGCCCTCGCGGCGTCTGTACAATCTGTCGTACAACTCCGACGACATGCCCGCCGCCGACCCGTTTCGAACCGCGCTCGCGCGCCTCGGCCTCGGCCGGCACGAGGCGACGCTGTACGCGACGCTCGTGGAGCGGTCGCCGCTCGGGGCATCGAGCCTGGCCAAGGCCACGGGGCTGGCGCGCAGCAGCGTGTACACCGCGCTCGCGTCCCTGACCGCGCGCGGGCTCGTCGGCACGACCCACGAGGAGGGCGTGAAGCGCTTCGTCGCGGAGGGGCACGCGGCGCTGCTCGACGCGATGCGGCGTGAGGAGGAGCGCGCCCGCGAGCGGGCCAAGCTCGCCGCCGAGCTCGCGCCGCACTTCGCCGCGCGCGAGGCCGGCGGGGAGCGCCGCCTGCCGCACGTCGTCCACTTCGAGGGCATCGAGGGCCTCAAGCGCGTCTACCTCACGATGCTCCGCCAAGCGCCGCGCGGCGCGACGATGTCGATCCTCCGAGACGAGTTCCTGTGGACGCCGGAGTGGGCGTTCGTGTCGTCGAGCGCGTGGCGCAAGCGCGTGCGCGCGCTCCGGGCGCCCCGGGCGATCGACACCCGGCTGCTCGTGAACCCGTCGCCGATCGAGCGCGAGCAGGCGGCGGGCTACCGCGCGCGGCCGCACCTCGCCTGGCGCTTCCTCCCCGAGGCCATGCGCGTCTCGCGGTTCGCGATCTACGTGCTCGGGGACGTCGTCGCGGTGATGTCGACCGAGGCGCCCGACCTCGTCGGGATCCAGATCGCCAACGCGAACCTCGCGTCGAACTTCGGCGCGATCTTCGAAGGCCTGTGGACGATCGCCAGCGACGAGGAGGCCCCACCGACCAAGCCTCGTCGCCGCCGGAGGTGATAGCGTGGGGGTCGTCTTCCGGGCCTTCAGGGGGTTTCCACGAATTGCTTCGGACCGGCGCGCTTGGATACCCTCAGGGGGCAGGTGATTCGAGGTTGGGAGTGAGCCGCACCCGTGCCGTGAGCAGCCAGCCCGACGTCGGGTCGGCGCCCACCGATCCGCCTCCCCCGGGGGGCGCCGAAGGCACGATCATCGCCAGCAAGTACCGCGTGCTGGGCCAGATCGGCGCCGGCGGGATGGGCGTCGTGTACGAGGCCGAGCACGTGCACACGCACCGACGCGTCGCGCTCAAGGTGCTGCTCGAGGAGCGGACCCGACCGACCGACGCGGCGCGGTTCATGCGCGAGGGCCGCGCCGCCTCGCAGATCGGCCACCCCGGCATCGTCGAGGTGCTCGACGCGGGCTACCACCGCGGCCAGCCGTACGTCGCCCTCGAGCTGCTCACGGGCAAGACCTTCGAGGACGCCCTCGAGGACGGCGACCTCACCCTGCGCGATCTGCGCGACGTGATGCTCCAGGTGCTCGACGCGCTCCACGCCGCGCACGAGGCGGGCATCGTCCACCGCGACATCAAGCCCGAGAACATCTTCCTGTGCGAGGGCGACGGCGGGCCGCGCGCCAAGCTGCTCGACTTCGGGATCGCCAAGACGGTGGAGGGCGTCGACACGAAGCTCACGGTCACCGGGACCGTGATGGGCACGCCGGCCTACATGAGCCCGGAGCAGGCCAAGGGCGAGGTCGTCGATCGCCGCGCCGATCTCTGGAGCGTGGCCGCGATGCTCTTCCGCGCCGTCGCCGGCGATCCGCCCTTCGTCGCCGACAACTACAATGTCCTCATCGCGCAGATCCTCACCCAGGATCCGCCGAGCATCCGCGAGCTCCACCCGTCGCTGCCGAGCCCGTTCGCCGACGTGATCGAGCGCGGGCTCGTGCGCCGACCCTCCGCGCGGATCGCGAGCGCCGCCGCGATGGCCGAGCTCCTTGGTGACGACTCGGGCATCGAGACCTGGGGCGACGCGCCGTGCACGGACCCGGACCTGCCGGCGCCGGTCCGTCGGAGCCTCTCCGATCGCCCGCCCGCGCGGCACGCCTCGGGCGAGGTCACCGTCCTCCAGAAGCCCACCACCACCGGCGGCCGGGAGGCTCCCCGCTCGACCCCCTTCGTCTGGATCGCGGTCGTGATGGCGGCGCTCGGCGTGGCGGGGCTCGCGGTCGCGCTGATGCAGGAGCCGGACGCGCCGCCCGAGGTCACACCGCCGATCGCGGCGACCGCGGACCCCGAGCCCGAGGTCGTCGCCCCCGTCGTGGAGCCCGCGACCCCCGACGAGCCGACGCCGGCCCGCGTGACCGCCGAGGCGCCCGAGCCCGAGCCGCCCGCCCCCGAAGCCACCGAGCCGGAGGTGGTCGAGCCCGAGCCGGCCGCCGCTGCGCAGGCGCGCCCCCGCCCGGCGCGGCGGGGACGGACCGAGCCCTCGACGCCGACCACCACGCCGCCCCCGCGCGGCTTCGTGATCGAGCGGGAGTACGAATGAAGCGAGCCCTCGCCGCCCTGGCGATCGTCGTCTTTGCCGCCGCCGTGCCGGTCATGGCCCAGGCCCAGGACGACGACGACGCGCAGGCCCGGACCTTCTTCGACGAGGGCGTCGCCGCGCTCGACCAGGGTCGCTTCGCGGACGCCGCCGACCTCCTCGCGCGCTCCCTCGAGCTCCGCGACTCGCCGCCGGCGCGGTTCAACCGTGCCGTCGCGCTGCGCGGCGCGGGCCGTTACCTCGAGGCGATCGCGGAGACCGAGCGCTACCTCGAGCAGGCGACGGAGCCCCGGCACGCGCGGACCCGCGCCCACGCCGAGACGATCCTCGAGGAGCTGCGCGCGTCGGTCGCGGTGCTGGTGCTCGACGTGGTCGGCGACCCGGACGAGGTCCGGATCGACGACGAGCGGGTCGCCGGCGCGGACGCGCACCTCGAGCTGCGCCGCGATCCGGGCGACGTCCACGTGCGGGTCACGCGGAGCGGCTACGCGCCGATCGACCGCACCGTCTCGCTCGACGCGGGGGCGCGCGAGTCGCTCCACGTCGACGCGTCCGAGTCGCCCCTGCCCGCGACGCTCACCGTCGACGCGACGCCGCCGATCGCCACGATCGCGATCGACGGCGAGCTCGCCGGGTCCGGCCACGCGGTGCTCACGCGGCCGCCGGGCACCTATCGCCTCGCGTTCGACGCGGAGGGCTTCGTCGCCGAGCGCCGCGAGGTCACCCTCGATCCCGGCGCCGAGTCCGCGCTGTCCGTCAACCTGACCGCGATCCCCCCGACGCCCATCGAGTCGGAGTGGTGGTTCTGGACGCTGGTCGGCGCGGGCGTGGTCGCGGTCGGCGTCGCGATCGCGGTGGCGGTGGTCCTCGCGAACGACACCCCGCCGATCGAGCTCGGGTCGCTCGGGTTCTCGCAAGAAGTGTTGCGATGGTCCATGTGAGGGGCGCGCTGGTCGTGGCCCTGCTGCTCGTAGGCTGCGCGGCGCCGCCGACGCAGGTCGTCGTCCGCCTCGCGACCGACCTCGCGGTCCCGGGGGAGCTCGACGCGATCCACCTCGAGGTCGTCGACGGCGACGGCGTAGTCGTGCGCGAGCAGGACGTACGCGACCTCGACCCCGCGCTCGCGGATGGGCGCTACCACGAGCTCGCGACGTTCGGGCTGGTCCCGCGCGGGGGGGACTCGGGGCGGCGCTTCGAGGTGCGCGCGACGGCGCTCTCGGGCGCCACCACCCTGTTCACCACGCGCGCCCGGTCGAGCTTCGTCGACGAGCGGACGATCCGCCTCGACCTCTACCTCCCGGGCCTGTGCATCGACCTCGCGGCGACGTGTCAGCCGGACGAGACCTGCGGGATCAGCGGCTGCGTGGACCCCGAGATCGATCCGTCCACGCTGCCTTCGAACGAGGAGCGACCGCCCACCGATCCGGTGGATCCGCGGCCGCCCGTCACCCCGCCCCCGCCGCCCGGCGACGAGGCGATCCGGCCGCTGCGACCTCTTCTCGGCGAGCGCGTCAGCTCGCTGACCCCCACCCTCGAGGTGCAGATGGCGGCCGACGTCGTCGGCGTCGTCCTGCAGTACTGCGACGATCCGGCGTGCGCGAGCTTCACCGAGATCGCCGGCCGCGACGCCCGCGTCCCCCTCGACGCCACGCGGCGGGTCCACTACTGGCGAGCCATCGGCGACCGCGGGGCCGAGACGGTCACCTCGTCGATCTGGTGGTTCGTGTCGCGAGCCGTGGACCGCAGCAGCGACACCACCTGCGGGATGCTCTTCGATCAGAACGGCGACGCGATCCCGGACCTCCTCGTGGGCGCGCCGGGGACGGGCACCACCGGAGCCGCCTATGTGTTCCAGGGCGCGAACGGCGCGCCCAACACGTGGACCTCGGTCGAGCTGACCCCTCCGCCGGGCGTCGAGCGCTTCGGGAGCTCCATCGGGAGCGGCGACTTCGACGGAGACGGCCGCATGGAGATCGTCGTCGGCGCGCCCACGACCTTCGACGGCGGTCGCGCGGTCGTCTACGACGCGGAGACCCCCGGCGCACCGGTCACCGCGCTCGAGGACGGAAGCGGCGCGATCGTCGCGCGCTTCGGTGAGAACGTCGCCGGCGTCGGGGACGTGAACGGCGACGGCTACCACGACTTCGCGATCAGCGGCGCCGACGCGACCGGGCAGCTGATCGTGGAGATCTGGCTCGGCACCCCGCACGGGCTCGAGGTCGGCGTCGTCACGCGGCCGATCGTCGCGGGGACCCTCACGATCGCGGGCGGCGGCGACGTCGACGCGGACGGCTACGACGACTTCCTCGTCGGCACCCCCGACGCGATGACGGGGGGCTGGGCCTACATCGTCCGCGGCAGCGCCGACGTCGCCTCGCTGCACCTCGAGGACGTGGTCCCGACGGGCTCCCCGGTCGCCGCGTCCGGCTTCGGGACCGCGATCGCGCTCGGCGACTTCGGCGGCGACGGCCGCTGCGACGCGATGATCTCGGCGCCCGAGGACAGCGCGGGCCGCCTCTACCGCTTCATCGACGGCGCCCTCCTCGAGCAGCAGCCCACGTCCGGGCTGATGACGGGCGACCGGCTCGGGCTCACCCTCACCCTCGCCGACCTCGACGACGACGGCCTCGACGACCTGCTCGCGTCGAGGCAGCCGATCCGCACGCAGATGTTCATCGTGCACCTGCCGGGGTCGGCGCTGCTCATGCCGGTCCCGCCGCTCACCTCGCTCGGCTGGACCATGCCCGACGGCACCGGCGTCCCCCGGCTGGCCGTGCTCGGGGACACCGGGGGCGCGAGCCTCGGCAGCGAGATCGCCGCGGCCGAGATCGGCTTCGGCGTCTCGGTCCTGACTGACGGCCTCCAGCTCGGCGACCTCGTCGCCCCGGCGGGCGCCGTCGAGATCGGCGCCGGGCTCCGCTGATGCGCGCGCTGGACCCACGCTCGTCGGGAGCCGCGTGAGCGCCGCGATCGTCCTCAGCGGCGGCGGCGCGCGCGGCGCGTACGAGGCCGGGGTGGTCGCCGGGATCGTCGAGGTCCTCTCGCGTCAGCCGCGCGACGAGGCCCCGTTCTCGATCTTCACGGGCACGAGCGTCGGCGCGATCAACGCCGCGTTCCTCGCCGCCCACGCCGACCAGCCCGACATGAACGTGGAGGGGCTGCTCTCCCACTGGCGCGCGCTCGAGCTGCACAAGCACCTCTCGATCGACCCGCTCCGCTTCCTCGCGGCGGGGCGCGTCCGCGAGCGGCTCGCGCGCTGGCGGGACGGCGACGACGAGCGCTTCGGCCGATCGCTGCTCGACCCGCGCGCGCTCGAGGCGCTGGTGCAGGAGACGGTCCCCTACGAGCGCCTCCACGACAACGTGCGCGACGGCGTCGTCGAAGGCCTCGTGGTCGCGGCGCTCGAGATCTCGACCGCGCGGACCACGCTGTTCGCGGAGCTGTCGCCGCGCACGACCTTCGCGGCGTCCAAGGATCCGCGCCGCCTGTTCCGGCCGAGCGAGATCGAGTCCCACCACGTGCTCGCGTCGGCCGCGCTGCCGCTCCTGTTCCCCGCGCGCAAGATCGGGCGGCACTACTACTGCGACGGCGGCATCCGCTTCAACACCCCCATCGCGCCCGCGATCCGATGCGGCGCGACCAAGCTCGTCGTGATCTCGCTCCTCTATCCCCGCGCGATGGGCGCCGAGGCGGAGAGCGCCGAGGCCGACCAGAACGTCGCCGCGTACCCGAGCCCCGTCTTCCTGCTCGGCAAGGTGCTCAACGCGCTGCTGCTCGATCCGGTCCGCTACGACCTCCAGGTCATGGACCGACTCAACCGGCTGATGGGCGCGCTCGAGGACAACCTCACGCCCGAGGAGATGAGCCGCGTCGACGAGGTCCTCACGCGCTCGCGCGGCGCGCCCTACAGGAAGATCGACACGCTCGTGTTCGCTCCGTCGGTCGACATCGGACGGATGGCGCACGACCACGCGAGGCGGACCAAGACCCGCAACGCGTCGAGCCTCCTCGTCCGCCGGCTCGCGGATCTGCGCGACCAGATCGAGTCCGATCTGCTCAGCTTCATCCTCTTCGACGGGGAGTTCGCCGAGAGCCTCGCGACCCTCGGAAAGCGTGACGCGTTGGCACGATCCGAAGAGATCGTGGACTTCTTCACGTGACCTGGTCGTCACCGAGCCGCGATTTTCGCGTCGACCGGTCGACGCACCGCGGCAACGGTGGACTATTCGCGATACCGGATCCGTAGGCTATCGGGATCCTTGAGGAATCACCGTAACCCACAGGTTGTGCACAACTTGTGTGCAAGGGATGCGCAGCGGCGCGTCAAAGGTGGGCGGAGGTAAGGCCTCTACCCACCCATCTCGACGGCGTGGCCGTCACGGTCGCGTCGCAGAGGGACGAGCTCGCCCTGGAGCTCCTTCGCGGCCTCCGACTCGACGGCGTCGCTATGGCACGCCGCCTTGCTCCCCGTCGACGCGCCCATGCGTCCACGCGTCTTGCTGGCGAGTCGGTGCAGCTCGTCCGGGCTCAGGTAGCCGCGCGCCTCGAGCGTCGCGCGCTGCTCGCTCGAGAGCGCGAGGCTCTGGATCACGCGCTCGCGCTGGAAGCCGTCGGCCTTGCCGCTCTCGAGCTCCACGATCTCCTTGCTGATGCGCACGGAGCACCAGTCGTGGCCGCACATCGCGCAGAAGTCGGTGTCGACGTCGAGGTCCTCGTCGTGCAGCGCCCGCGCGAAGTCGCCGTCGAAGGCGAGGTCGAAGTGCTTCTCCCAGTTGAGCGCCGCGCGCGCCCGCGTGAGGTCGTCGTCCCAATCACGCGTCGCCGGGATCCCGAGCGCGACGTCCGAGGCGTGCGCCGCGATCTTGTACGCGATGCAACCCTGCTTGACGTCGTCGCGCTTCGGCAGGCCGACGTGCTCCTTGGGCGTCACGTAGCAGAGCATGCTCGCGCCGTGGTAGCCGGCGGCGGTCGCGCCGATGCAGCTCGTGATGTGGTCGTAGCCGGGGAACACGTCGGTCACGAGCGGGCCGAGCACGTAGAAGGGCGCGCCGTGACAGAGGGCGCGCTGCAGCTTCATGTTGAACTCGATCTGATCGAACGGGACGTGGCCGGGCCCCTCGACCATCACCTGGCAGCCCTTGCGCCACGCGCGCTCGGTGAGCTCGCCGAGCACTTCGAGCTCCGCGAGCTGCGCGCGGTCGGTCGCGTCCGCGAGGCCACCCGGGCGCAGCCCGTCGCCGAGCGAGAAGCTCACGTCGTAGCGGCGCATCACGTCGCAGATCTTCTCGAAGAGCGTGTAGGTCGGGTTCTGCTTCTGGTGGGTGAGCATCCACTTCGCGAGCAGCGAGCCGCCACGGCTGACGATCCCGATCAGGCGGCGCCGCACGAACTGCAGGTGCTCGCGCAGGACGCCCGCGTGGATCGTGAAGTAGTCGACGCCCTGCTGCGCCTGGTGCTCGAGCTGCTCGAGGATGACCTCCTCGGTGAGCTCCTCGATCTTGCGGCCGATGATCATCGAGTAGATCGGCACGGTCCCGATCGGGACGGTGCTGCTCTTCAGGATCGCCGCGCGGCACGCGTCGAGGTCGCCGCCCGTCGACAGGTCCATCACCGTGTCGGCGCCCCAGCGCACCGCCCAGAGCAGCTTCTCGACCTCTTCGTCGGTGCCGCTCGAGACGGGCGACGCGCCGAGGTTGGCGTTCACCTTGGTGCGGCTCGCGCGCCCGATCGCCATCGGGTCGAGCTGGTAGCCGAGGTGCACGGTGTTGGCCGGGATGATCATGCGGCCCGCGGCGACCTCGTCACGCACCTGCTCGGCGGTGAGGTGGGTCTCGCGCTCCGCGACCCGCTTCATCTGCGGGGTCACGATCCCGAGCCGCGCGTGCTCGAGCTGCGTGATCGGCTCGAAGCCCTCGGGCGCCACCGCGAAGCCGTCGGCGCCGCGCGTCCAGCCGTCGGGGAGGAAGTCCCACGCGGTCTTGTCGCTCGGCGCGGGCATGCCGGGCGTGTCGGGCGACGAGAACGCGAGCGGCCCGCCGATGTCGGGCGGGTTCGCGAACGAGCCGGGCGTCGTCCCAGCCTCCTGCGAGGAGGGGTTGGCGGCGCCGCGCAGCGGCAGGTCGTACTTGGAGATCGGTCGGTCTTGCATGCGGTCGCTCCCTACGCCGGTATGATCCGGATCAGGTTCCACGGGTTCGTCTCAGCGGTGGGGATCACCGCGCCCCGGCAACGAAGCGGGAACCCTAGCGCACGGCACCGTCCATGTCTTCTCAGCTCACGGGGCTCTTCGACGACGAGCGGGTGATCGTGCTCGCGACCGCGCTCGACGACGCGGCGGTCGAGCGCCTGAGCCCGCGCGAGGCGGCGGCGACGACGCGGATGCGAGAGAAGCGCCTGCGCGAGTACGCCACCGGCCGCGCCCTCGCGCGCGAGGGCCTCGCGCGCTTCTTCGGGCTGCGCGACTTCGATCTCCTCAACGCCGAGGACCGCTCGCCGATCTGGCCCGAGCGCGTCGCGGGGAGCCTCTCGCACTGCGACACCCGCGCGTGGATCGCGCTCGTCGAGCGGAGCTGGGGCACCGTCGGCATCGACGGAGAGCACCGCGCCGAGCTCAAGCGCGACCTGTGGCGGCACACGATGCTCCCGGAGGAGATCGCGGCGCTCGACGCGCTCGACGAGACGATCCGCGGCCGCCACGCGCTCGCCCTCTTCAGCGCCAAGGAGGCCCTCTACAAGGCGCAGTACCCTCGGTCGGGTCAGTTCATGGGGTTCCACGCGCTGCACGTCGCGCTCGACGAGGACCGCCTGATCTGCACCTTCCAGCAGGACGTCGGCCCCTTCGAGCGCGGCTTCGTCGCGCGGGGCCGCTGGCGCGTCACCGACGAGGGCGAGCTGCTCACCGCGGTCTGGATCGAGGGACCCTGAGGGAGATCGCTTACAATCTTCGGCGGGGAGCTCCGCGCCGTGGGTGACGCGAAACGACAGGTCGCAAAAGACGCCCCGACCGTGCTGCTCGCGGTCGAAGGGGAGCCCCTCGCCAAGACCCTCGCGACGCGCACCCGCTTCCTCGGCGTGGTGGTCGAGGAGGTCGCGGTCGACGACCTCGTCCAGACCGCGTTCGTCACGGCCCCCGATCTGATCGTGCTCGGCGGCGAGGCCGCCCTCGACGGTGGCCACGCGCTGCTCGAGCGGCTCGGCGAGCACCACGCCACCTCGATGCTGCCGGTGGTCGTGATCGGCGCGGGCACGAACGTGAGCAACGCGCGCGCCGCGCTCCGCCATGGCGTGGTGGCGATCGTGGATCCGGCCGGCGGCGCCGAGCGCATGGCCCGCTCGATCAAGGCGCTCGCGAGCGAGCTCCCCGAGCGAACCGGCGAGGCCTCCGGCGCGCTGAACGAGAAGGAGCTGCAGGGGCTGGTCCAGATGCTGACCGAGTCGCGCCGCTTCGGGCTGTTGTCGGTGACCGACCGCTCGGGCGCGCCGCTCATGCACATGGTCGTGCGCGGCGACCGGCCCGTCGACGAGACGTTCCGCGAGCTCGCGCAGCGGCTCAAGGCGCTCGACGGCGAGGACCGCGCGAAGCTGCGCTACGAGTTCCAGGAGAGCGGGCGCGCGCGCGTCGGGGCCCTCGCCGCGGCGGCCGACACGGGCGTGCGCCAGCAGCTCAACGGCCGGCGGATCGTGCTCGTCGAGCGCGACGCGGTCCGCGCCGATCGGCTCGCCCAGACGCTGCGCGCGGCGGGCGCGACGGTGGCCATCGCGGGCGAGGAAGGTCACGGCCTCGAGTTCGCGCGGGACATCCTCCCCGAGGTCTTCGTCGTCTACGAGGAGGCGGTCGGCGACTGGGCGGTCGAGACGCTGCGCCGCATCCGCCGCGACCCGCTGCTCTGCTGGGGCTCGCTCCTCGTCGTCGAGCGCGAGGACGTGTGGCAGGGGAAGGTCCCCGACATCGCGGCGCTGTCGAACGGCGTGCTGGATCTGCTGCAGCCGGACCTCGAGCTCGTGACCCGGGTGAAGGCCCGCGACAGCGTCGACGCGCGGCTCGAGGTGGTCGGCGCGGCGCGGACGCTCCGCGCGCTGGCCGCCACGGGGCTGTCGCTGAAGGTCTCGATCCTCCACCCGCAGGTGAAGGTCGAGCTCGAGCTGGTCGACGGGATGCTCGGGCGGATCAGCGCGCGCGCGCTCCAGCGACGGCAGCGCCCCGCCGATGGGCCGGGCGCGATCGCGACGCTGCTCCACCTCCCGTCGGGGCGCGTCAGCATCAAGCGGACGGAGCCGACGACGAGCCACGTGATGACGCCGCTCGACGAGGCGCTCGCGCTGGCGGTGGACGTCGAGCCCGCGATCCAGCGCGAGGCGGCTCCCCCTCCGGTCGGCGACGCGTCGGTCTTCGAGAAGCGGCCCCCCGCGGTGACGCCGCCCCCGCGCCGCCTCGCCACCCCCTCGGAGGAGGCGCCCGAGGGGAGCCAGGTCGCCCTCCTCGTCGACCGGCTCGAGAAGCTCCTGCAGACGCAGGACGGAACGCAGGACGAGAAGAAGGACGCGACGGAGATCGGCGAGGCCCCCGTCGACGCGCCCGTCCCCGAGGCGGCGCACCCGGTCTTCGAAGAGGACGACGAGGACCCCACGCACACGTGGAGCGCGTCGCTCGCCGACCAGTTCCGGCGACGCATGGCGGAGGAGCGCGCCAAGAAGGGCGCCGCGCCCGCGCCCGTCGAGCGCCCCGCGTCGCGGCGGGAGCCGACGATGAAGCTCGGCTCGGACGCGAGCAAGCCGCTCGTCCCGGTGCCCGCGCTCCAGTCGGCCACCGAGGACGTGCTCGACGAGCTCGAGGAGGAGCTCGAAGAGGAGCTCGCCCAGGAGACCGTCACGAGCGACGACGAGGTGATGGTCGACGTCGACGACGAGCCCGACGAGGACGGCGACTACCCCTTCGAAGAGGACCCCGAGCTGGTCCTGCCGGCGGCGCCGTCGGACGAGCAGCACCTCGACAGGACCATCCCGGACACGCCCGCGCCGGAGGTGCTCGAGATCCCCGCGCTCGGCTCCATCCCGCCGCCGCGCGACGAGGCGGGCGTGTTCGACGTCGAGGACATCGAGGAGCCGGCCGCGGCGTTCGCGCCGACCCGCTCTCGGCGTGGCGTCTGGATCGCGGTCGGCGTCGCGGCGGTCGCGTTCGTGGGCGGCGGCGCCGGCGCGTGGTGGCTCGCCGAGCAGGCCGAGCTCGACGCGACCCCGGACCCGATCGCGGCGGCCGAGCAGCAGCCGAGCGACGAGCCCGCCGACGAGGCGCTCGCGCCCGATCCGGATCCGCCGGACGAGGACGTCGAGGAGCCGGTCGCCGCGGACGCCCCCGCGGACACCGAGCCCACCGACGCGGACCCGGTCGCCGACGCGCCGCCCGAGGCCGCGGACGCGCCGCCTCCGTCGCCGGCGCCGGACACCCCGATCGAGGGCACCGACGACGACTTCGATCTCGCCGCGCTCGGCGCGACGCCCTCGACGAGCCGCCAGCCCGCCGCCGCCCTGAACCGGCGCGCGCGGAGCCTCATCGTCCGCGCGTCGCGCGATCGGATCCGCGGCGAGCTCGACGACGCCGAGCGCCGCTACCTCGAGGTGCTCTCGCTGACCGCGCGCAACGTGCCCGCGACGGTCGGCCTCGCGCGGGTGGCGATGGCCCGCGAGGATCACGCCCACGCCATCCTCTACGCGCAGCGCGTGGTGCGCCTGCAGCCGACGGCGGCGTCGTACGTGCTGCTCGCGGACACGTTCATCGGCGCCGGAGATCCGGCGTCGGCGCGCCGCGCGCTCGACGGCGCGCTGCGGATCGATCGCCGCCACCGCGGCGCCCGGCGGCGTCTCCGCGACCTGCCCTGAGGACTACTCGAAGCAGCCGACGCGCTGGATCGCGAGCGCCCCGCCGCCGCGCGTGGCGACGCCCACGTAGCGGGTGCGGCCCTGCGGGAGGCCGACGAGATCGCGCCAGCGCTCGAGCGCCAGCCGTGGCCCGTCCGTGTCCTGCGAGAACGAGCCCTCGACGGTGGGGCCGACCCGCTCGATCAGCGGGGTCCCCGCGAACTCGAGGAGGACCCCGACGTCCGGCGTGTCGCTCGACGCGATGGCGAGGATCTCGGCGGGCGGCCCGTACTGGCGGCCCCCGCCGGTGCTGGCCGTGATGTACGCGGGGCCGCTCACCGCCTCCACGTCGAAGGCGATCCACACCGCGCCGTTGGACGTCGTGGCGCCCACCGGGTCCGCGAACGGGCCCTCCCCGTAGAAGGGATCGAACGTGACGGTGACGACGGCGCCGAGCGCCCCGCCGACCGGCCGCACGAAGACGTCCTCGGCGCCGGATCCGTCGCGCGCGGTGAAGGTCACCTGCCCGTTGCCCGACCCATCGACGAGCGGCTCCGGGTGGCGCCCGGCCGTGTAGCCGACGTCGGTCAGCAACGAGTCGTGCATCGCCTCGACGCTCGGCCGGGTCCGCACGTCGACGAGCGCGGCGCCGATCCCGCCCGCGTCGAGCTGCCACGTGACGAGCACGTTGACGGGGGTGATCGCCGCCACGCGGACGTGGGACGCGGCGCCGGTCGCGACGACGGTGGTTCGCTCACCGAAAGTCAAGTTGCAGTCGGACGCGACGCCCAGGAGGATCTCGCCGCCGACGGAGTACGCGATCGCGTAGCCGTCTCGGACGCGCGCGCCGTCGAAGCCGACCACCTCGCCCTCGACGAGCGTCGACACGATCGGATCGAAGCCCTCGGGCAGGAAGACCTCCGCGAGCTGGAGCGACTCGGCGATCCCGTCGCCGACCGAGGCGACGATCGCGATCCGGTCCTCGGCCCCGCCGCGCATCCCGCGCGCGTCGAGCACCCGGGTGAGCCCGCCGACGCCGCGCACCGCCTCCACCACGAGCGTGTCGCGGTCAACGCGGCCGTCTCCGTCGTCGTCGAGCCGGTTGCAGATCTCGATCCCCGTCGGCGTCGGGAACGGATCGTCGGCCGGCGTCATCGGCCGCGTGAGGCAGACGCCTCCGTCCCCGCCGACGACCGACCCGTCGACGTCCCCCGTGCTCAGATCACCGAACGGCGCCAGCAGCGTGCAGCCGGACATCAAGGCGACGAACGAGCACCCGAGGTGACGCCTCAAAAGGATCCTCGCACGACCACCGCGCCCCCGTCGGGCCCGACCTGGAGCGCGACGCTCTGGGAGGGGCTCTCCTCGAGGACGAAGGCCAGCAGGACCCCGACGACGGCGGCGGCCGCGCCGACCGGGATCAGGATGTCGGTGGTGATCGTCAGCGCCTGGCCGGTCGCGCGATCGCCTTCGGTGTCGCTGGGGCAGACCGTGCCGACGCAGCGGGCCTGGACATCGGAGTAGAGCGACAGCGCGACCCCGCCGATGACCGCGCCGGCCACCGCGAGCGCGGCGCCTGCGCCGGCGATCGCGAAGCCGGGGACCCACGGCCCGCTCGAGGGCGGGGGCTCGGGCTCCGGCTCCGGCTCGGGCTCCGGCTCGGGCTCGGCGGCGATGCGCGCCTCGAGCTCCTCGCGCTCGCGGATCTGATCCTGGAGCGCCTCGAGGCGCGCGCCGAGGTGCTCGCGATCGAGGGAGCTGGGCAGCGGGTCCGTCTCGAGGAGCTGACGGAGCGCGTCGGCGGCGTGAGCCAGGTCCCCGCCGTCTCGGTACGCGATGTAGATGTTGTAGAGCAGCTCGGGCCGCGGCGAGAGCGCGCGGGCCGCCTCGAACTCCTGCGCCGCCTCGATGAACCGGCCGCGCCGGTACTGGAGCTGCGCGAGGTTGAAGTGCGCGCGCGCCTCCTCCTCGTCGGGGCCGAGCTCGACGGCCTGAGGGGAGCCCTCCTCCCGCGGTTGGGCGTTCGCCACCGCGGCGCCCCCGAGGACGACGACCCACGCCGCGATCCATAGCGAAGCCCGCATCGCCCGAAGCATAAACGACTCCGGGCCGGTTCCTGACTTCAAGTCGGCTACAGGGTGCCTTGCTATGCTCCGGCCCCCATGACCTCCAGCCCCCACCACGAGCGCGAGCTCGACGTCGTCGTGATCGGAAGCGGCCCTGGCGGCGAAGGCGCCGCGATGAAGGCCGCCAAAGAGGGCCTCTCCGTCGCCGTCGTCGAGCGTCACGAGCACGTCGGCGGAGGATGCACGCACTGGGCGACGATCCCCAGCAAAGCGCTGCGCCAGTCGGTCCAGTCCGTCGTGGACTTCCGGAAGGACCCCCTCTTCGCGCACCTCTCGGAGGGCGTCCCGTTCACCTTCCCGCAGCTCCTGCGCAAGGCCGAGGGGGTGATCGCCAAGCAAGTCTCGATGCGCCGCGACTTCTACCTCCGCAACCAGATCGACGTCGTGCACGGGCAGGCGCGCTTCCTCGACGACCACACCATCGAGGTCGAGGCGCCGAGCGGCCAGCGCTCCGCCCTGCGGGCCGAGCACATCATCATCGCCACGGGCTCTCGCCCCTATCGGCCGGCGGACATCGACTTCACGCACCCGCGGGTCTTCGACAGCGACACGATCCTCACCCTCGACCACACCCCGAGCCTCGTGACCATCTACGGCGCCGGGGTCATCGGCTGCGAGTACGCGTCGATCCTGCGCGGGCTCGGCGTGAAGGTGAACCTCGTCAACCAGCGCGACAAGCTGCTTTCCTTCCTCGACGACGAGATCATCGACGCGCTGAGCTACCACCTGCGCGACCAGGGCGTGGTGCTGCGGCACAACGAGACGTACGCGCGCATCGAGCCGACCGACGACGCGGTGTTCATGCACCTCGAGAGCGGCAAGAAGATCAAGAGCGACATCATCCTGTGGGCGCAGGGGCGCACCGGCAACACGGACGACATGGGCCTCGATCGCATCGGGGTGACCCCCAACTCGCGCGGGCAGCTCGACATCGACGAGGACTTCCGGATCGAGGGCAAGGATCACATCTACGCGCTCGGCGACGTCGTCGGTTACCCCGGCCTCGCGAGCGCGAGCTACGACCAGGGTCGTTTCGCGGCCGCGCGCCTGCTCGACCCGGACTGCGACACCGCCCTGGTGAAGGACATCCCGACGGGCATCTACACCGCGCCCGAGATCAGCTCCGTCGGCCGCACCGAGCGCGACCTCACCGAGCACAGCGTGCCCTACGAGGTCGGCCACTCCCTGTTCCGCAGCCTCGCGCGCGCCCAGCTGACGGGGAACACCGTCGGCATGCTCAAGCTCCTCTTCCACCGCGAGACCAAGGAGCTCCTCGGCATCCACTGCTTCGGCGACCAGGCCGCCGAGATCGTCCACATCGGCCAGGCGATCATGGCGCAGCCCGCGCCCGCCAACACCATCGACTACTTCGTCAACACCACGTTCAACTACCCCACCATGGCCGAGGCCTACCGCGTCGCCGCCCTGAACGGCCTGAACCGCCTCTGCTGACCGTGTGGGCGTCCCCGAGAGTCGTAGTAGGCTCCCCCGCGTGGGTGGGGCTGCCCGTCGAGCACCGATCGTCGTCGTGATCCTGGCGCTCGCGTGCGCGGAGCCGCCGAGCGACGTGGACCCGGAGCCGCCGGTCGACGAGGTGGTCGCGCCGCCGGCCGTGGACGAGCCGCCGCCGGACGAGCCAGAGCCGGACGAGCCGGAGCCACCCGACCCGCTGGCGGGCCTCACCGACGACGTGACGAGCGGGCTCGGCTCACCGCGGCGGCTCGACGACAGGACCGGGGCCCGCGTCCGCAACGCCATCCGGGCGCGCATCGGCACGCGGCCCACGCTCATCACGAGCCGACACTACGTGCGCGACGACGGAAGCACCGTCAGCGTGTCCACGTTCGTCGGCAGCTACATCGAGCGCTGCGTGACGGCGGGCACCCCGCGCGAGGAGTGCCTGATCGGCCAGGGCCTCGGCGCGCTGGCGACGGAGCAGAGCGAGTGCAACTTCGGCGGCGTCGCGCGCGTGGACATCGGGCCACCCCGGCGCGAGCGCGACGGCGACGAGCGCGAGGGGGACGTGCGCGCGACGTTGGTGGAGCCGATCGGCCTCGGCGAGATCTGCGCCTTCGAGGTCGAGTCGCTGGCGCTGCGCGACGAGGACCGCGACGGCGAGCCGGAGATCATCCTCGGCTACGCGTGGAGCGACCTGCGCCGGACCGAGACCGACCCGGCCGTCGTCGACGAGGGATCGGTCCGGCTGATCCTCGACGGCCAGCTGCACGAGCAAGCCCGCTTGACGGTCCGGTTCTACCATCACCCCACCGAAGGGGACGGCGGCGACCGCAACCTCGTCAGTCAGCTGCGCTTCGTCCCGCGCGCGGGCCGTCGCGACATCGCGCTCGACGTCATCGACTGGCTGAGCAACGAGTGCCCCGAGAGCGACCCGCCGCGCGGACGAGGCGAGGTCTGCGATCTGCAGCAGCGCACCGCGCTCTATCGCTACGCGCCCGACGAGGACCGCTGGATCGCTCCCGAGGACGCGCCGTAGCGCGGAAGTCGGCTACATGGGGCCGACGATGGTGGGGGCGCCGCCGTCGAGGAAGGAGCGGAAGAACTCGATGTAGCGGCGCTGGGCGTCGTCGTTCCTGTAGATGGCGAAGTGGCCGTCGTCCGGGAACTGCATGAGGCCCATGGTGACCATCGCGCCGCTCGCGGACATGGCGTTCGCCGTCACGGGCGCGGCGACGGTGGGGGAGCCGGCCAGGACGAACGGGTCGGTCATCTGCGCGACCGGCATGACGATCGGCATGCCGATCGAGACGGCGAGGGCCTCGATGCCGCGCGGGTGGGTGAAGGTGTCCATGAGGCCCTCGGTCATCGCGATCGAGAGCGGCTCCCAGTCCGTGGGGCGCTCGCGGCGGAAGCGGTGGGCGAACGCCACCGGGTCGGCGGGATCGAGGAGCGGCTGGATCACGAGCGTGAGCGCGGGGTGATCCTCGGTCACGACGTCGCAGCTCTCGCTGAGGATCCCCGCGATGACGCACGCGATCTTGGTGCCCGGGGTGAGCTCGCGCTCGACGATCGAGATGAGGCCGGACTCGCCGCCCGCGGAGAGGAACGCCGCCTGGATCGTCGGCTCGATCCCGAGGAGCACGCCGCCCTCCTGCGAGCCCTGGCTGTGCCCCATGTACGCCATGCGCGAGACGTTGAAGGGGATCTCGGCGTCGCCGGTCACCGACGCGGGGATCGCGAAGCGACCGTCGCGCAGCATCCTGTACATCACGAGCATGTCGATGACGGTCTGCCGCACGACCTCGCGCGCGCCGACGGGGTTGGCGACGACGAGCGACTCGACGTCGAAGCCGCCCGGGTTCCTGTCGCCGTGGAGCGCCGCCTCGAGGCCGATCATCGCCCAGCCGACGCGGGCGACCTGCGCGCCCTCGCTGCTGAGGTGCGTCGTGTGATCGCCGCCCGTGCCGTGACCGTAGAGCGCGATCGGGTAACCGCCCGCGGGCAGCTCGGTCGTGGGGATGGAGATGCCCACGCGGACCGGCCGACGGTTCACGACCGAGGGCGTTCCGTCGGCGCCGAAGCGGATGAGCCCGGAGCCAAAGTCCATGTACGGCGGCTCGCCCTCCATGAGCTCGTAGGTGTCGAACACCGCCTCGTACGTGACCACGTTCGGCGTCTGCCCGACGAGCGCCCAGCCCCTGACGTCGGGCATCGGCTGTGACTCCACGAACGCGCGCGCCAGGTCCATGTCGAGGGCGGGATCGCTCGTCGTCAGCATGCTCGCGACGAGGACGTCGGCCCGCGCGATGCCCTGCCCTTCGAGCGCGTCGAAGAGCGCGGCGTAGTGCGGATCGCTGCCGGACTTGAGCGCCTCGAACGCGTCGGACCGCTCGACGGGGGCGCCGTCGGCGGCCTGCAATCCGTCGAGCACGACGGCCGCGTAGGTGCGCCCGACGTGCATCTCGAACCCCGCGACGGGTCGCACCGTCAGCGTGTTCGCCGGCCAGAACTGCGAGGGCGAGCGCCGGAAGCGAACGTACGCGGGCAGCCGCGTCCCGACGTCCGGGCTGTCGGGATCGACGTCGATCAAGAAGACGCGGCTCGACGGATCGCGCGCCTGGTCCAGGGTCGGCAGCGACGCCTCGTCGATCGGCCCGGTGAAGCGGAAGTACACCGCGGTGAGCGGGCTGAACCCGGCGCGCTCCTGGCTCACCAGCTCGATCCCCTGCGCGATCAGCCCGCGCGCGCGCGGGAAGCCGGTCAGATCGGGGTGCCCCTCGGAGGTCGTGCGCCGGTCGCTCGGGAACGGGGTGTCGAAGAAGCCCGCGGACGTGTCGTCGTAGAGGACGGCGGTCGGACCGGCGGGGCCGGCGTCGAGCGCGTCGCCCGCGTCGTCGCCGGGACCGGCGTCGACCCCGACGGGCGGATCACCGCACGCCACGAGGAGAAGCGAGAGGAGGACCGTGCGATGCATGCTCACCCGATGCGGGAACGAGAGCGGAGGGCGTCGAAGTCGAAGACGGGGTTGATCGCCTTCGCGTAGCGCATGACGGGCACCGCGCGGTCCCCGAAGGGATCCCATCGGCGGCCTCCGTCGAGGCGCATCCCGGCGCGCTCGTAGAACCGACGCGCCCGCTCGTTCTTCGACAGCACCCACACCACCACCCAGTGGCAACGATACCTCGCGAGGTCCTCGAACGCGCTCTGGATGAGCTGCTGGCCGTAGCCGTGCCCGACGAGCTCGGGGGCGAGGTAGAGCATGTGGATCTCGCCCGAGTAGCCGAGCCAGCTCGGGTCGTCGCGCCGCGGCCCGAAGGTCACGAAGCCGCCGACGCGGCCCTCGTGCTCGAGCACGAGGATGGCCTCCTCGAGGTCCGGCGCGGCCAGGCGCCGCCACCACCGCGCGGCGAGCTCGTCCTGCCGCAAGCGGTTGAGATAGGAGTCCGGGAGCAAGCCGCGGTACGCCCACCGCCAGCTCTCCAGATGCACCGACGCGAGCTCGTCTGCGTCGGCACGATCGGCCGCTCTCACCACCACATCCACGCTTAGAGCCTGGCACGACTCGGGAGGCGAAAACAGGTCGGGAGGGCGATTCAGGCGCCGGTGATCGAGCGCACCACGACGCTCGCCGCGGCCAGGCCGAAGGCGCCCGTGACGAACGACATCGAGCCGTCGATCCGCGCGCGGTGCTCGCACGTGTGCTTGCCGTTGTCCTTGCCGGGGCAGACGCACACGAAGCCCGTGCCGGCGTCGTACGAGATCGGCGCGGGCTCGCGCGGGATCTCTTCGCTGTAGACCGCGCGGACCCCGATCGGCGCGCCCGGCTGCGCGGAGACGCCGTGCTCCTTGCGGAGGATCTTGCGCAGCGCGCGCGCGAACGGATCGCGGCGCGTGTCCGCGAGATCCGCGACGCGGATCTGCGTCGGGTCGAGCCGGGCCGCCGCGCCCATCGAGCTCACGATCGGGATCGAGCGCGCGACGCACGTGGCGACGAGGTGCGCCTTGGCGGTGAGGTTGTCGATCGCGTCGACGACGTAGTCCACGCGGCCCGCGAGCAGCTCCTCGCTCGTCTCCGCTTCGTAGAAGCGCGCGACCGGCGTCACCGTGCTGGCCGGGTTCACGAGCCGCAGGCGATCCGCCATCACGTCGACCTTCGCCTTGCCGATGTTCCCGCGCAGCGCGTGGAGCTGACGGTTCGCGTTGGTGACGCAGACGTCGTCGAAGTCGATCAGGACCAGCTCGCCGACCGCGCTCCGCGCGAGGGACTCGGCCGCGAACGATCCGACGCCGCCCATCCCGATCACGAGGACGCGCGAGCGCATCAGCGCGTGCAGGCCCGGCTCGCTCACGAGGCGCGCGGCGCGGTCGAAGCGGCGGTGCGTGCGGAGCGCGGGCTCGTCCTCGAGCGCCGGCGCGGGGGTGACGTCGATCATCGGCAACGGCATGGCGACCTCACGATGTAGCAGACGGGTCGAGGGGGAGCCCACGCTCCTCGAACACGTCGCGCAGCACCGCGGGCTGGTCGGTCATGAGGCCGTCGACGCCGAGGTCGAGCAGGCGGTGCATCTCCTCTCGATCGTCGATCGTCCAGCAGTGCACGTGGACCCCGAGGTGGTGCGCGGCGTCGACGAACGCCCGGTCGACCACGGTCATCCCGCCGTACGTCGGCGGCACCTGGAGCGCCGCGAACGGCGGGCGCGTGAGGTGGCTGAGGCGCGCGCGGGTCGCCCCCCAGAACCGGATCACGCCGCGGATGCCCGGGGACGTCGGGAGCTGGCGCGACCGCAGCTTGCGGAAGCGGTGCACGAGCGGGTCGTGGCTCGCCGCGACGAGGATCCTGTCGTGGACCCCGAGGCGATCGATCTCGTCCCAGAGCAGCGCCTCCATGCGCGGCTCGCGCTGCTTCATCTCGACGTTGAGCTTCAGCTCGGGGTGCAGCGCGAACGCCTCCTCGAGGGTCGGCATCGTCACGCCCTGGCCGCGGAACGGGAAGGTCCTGCCGTCGGGCGAGAAGCGATACCCCGCGTCGAGGGTCCGCAGCTCGCCGAGCGACAGCTCGCGGACGCGGCCGACGCCGTCGGTGGTGCGATCGAGCGTGTCGTCGTGGAAGCAGACGATGACCCCGTCCCGCGTCACGTGGAGATCGGTCTCGATGTAGCGGAAGCCGAGCTCGATCGCGCCGCGGAACGACGGGAACGTGTTCTCGGGCCACACGGCCGCGCCGCCGCGGTGCGCGAAGGCGATGGGGGACCGGAGGTAGGGGCTCACGGGCGCAGAGGTTGGCGGTAGAGTCGCGCCGTGGCAACGCGAACGCCGGAGGGGCTCGAGGACCACGAGGACGGCGCGCGCCGGTGCTGGTGGGCGGGGCGGACGCCCGACTACGTGGCCTATCACGACGAGGAGTGGGGCCGACCGGTCGGCGACGACCACCGCCTCTACGAGAAGCTCTGCCTCGAGGGCTTCCAGTCGGGCCTGAGCTGGCTGACGATCCTGCGCAAGCGCGAGGGCTTCCGGCGCGCCTTCGCCGGCTTCGATCCGGAGGCCGTCGCGCGCTTCGGCGAGCGCGACGTCGAGCGCCTCCTCGCCGACGCCTCGATCGTTCGCCACCGCGGCAAGATCGAGGCGGCCATCCACAACGCGAGCCGCGTGCTCGAGGTCCGAGAGAAGCACGGCTCGTTGTCAGCGTTCGCGTGGCAGTTCGAGCCCCCGAAGGCCGAGCGCCCCAAGCGCGTGACCAAGGCCGCGCTGATGACGATGGCGAAGACGCCCGGCAGCGTCCGCTTCGCCAAGGCCCTCAAGGCGCACGGCTTCAAGTTCGTCGGACCGACCACCGCGTACGCGTTCATGCAGGCGATGGGCCTCGTCAACGACCACCTCGAGGGCTGCGCGAGCCGCCCCGTGGTCGAGGCCGCGCGCGCGCGGTTCCCGCG
The DNA here is from genome assembly GCA_020633195.1 of Sandaracinaceae bacterium. GTDB lineage: Bacteria > Myxococcota_A > Polyangia > Polyangiales > Sandaracinaceae > JACKEC01. The sequence continues at coordinate 39,086 of JACKEC010000042.1, forward strand.
GCCCTAGCGAGGGGGCCCGGTCCGGACGCGTAGGATCACCCAGTAGCGCATGGTCGAGCCGGTCTGGATGGCGAAGCCGCAGCTCGGGCGGTCGGACTCCTGGCCGCGCGCAGGCGCGATCGCGACCTGGGTCCAGTCGTGGAAGAGGGCCTCGGAGCGCGGGTCGGGGCAGCCGGGGTTCGCGCCGTCGCGGTCGGAGTAGTAGTAGGCGAGATCGCGCGACGGGAGGGCGCCGCGGACGTTCCGGATCTCGACCCCGGCGGTGCAGCCGCCGCCGCCGCACGCCGAGCGCCCGCCGGCGCGCACGTCGAAGGTGACCTCCGGCGCGCCGGGCTCCGCGAAGCGGCTCGCGTCCGGGACGCTTCGCCAGGACTGCGCGAGCGCGGGCGCGACCACGAGGAGTGAGAGCGTGGTGAGGGAGAGGGCGCGACGCATGTCGCTCGAAGGGTAGCCGCTCACCCGAACAGCGCGAGCGCGTTGTCGTAGGTGAGCTGGCGGATCGCCTCGACGGTCGCCCCGCGCGCGCGCGCCACCGCGTCGACGACGCTCGGCAGCTCGGCGGGCTCCGCGCACTGGTCGGGCGCGTCGGTCTCCACGAGCAGCCTGCCGTCGGGGACCGCGGCGGCGGCGGCGATCACCTTGCGGGCCCCGTCACGCCGCACGCTCGGCCCGATCGAGACGTGCAGCCCGAGCGCGACGTAGGCCTTCACGAGCTCGGCCGACCCGCTGTAGGCGTGCACGACACCTTGCACCTGACCGTGACGCCTCAGGCGCTCGACGGCGTGGCCGTGCAGGCCCACGACGTGGAGGATCACGGGCAGGCCGCGCGCCTTCGCGAGCTCGACCAGCGCGTCGACGAGGGCGTCCCGCGGCGGGTGGGCGCGATCCCAGCCGAGCTCGCCGATCGCGGCGACGTCGACGCCCTCGAGCCCCGCCTCGACCTGGGCGACCTCGACCTGCGCGACCGTGCCGTCGTGAGCCGGGTGGACGCCGACCGCGCGGCGCAACACGACCCCTCGGCCGTCGAGCTCGGCGAGGCCGGTCGGCGAGACGCCGGGCACGAGGATCCGCGTCACCCCCGCGGCGCGCGCGCGCTCGAGCGCGCCGGGGTCCCCGGCGAGCGCGGCGTAGTCCAGGTGGCAGTGGCTGTCGTAGAGCGCGCTCAGGCGCTCGCCTCGGTCCGCGGCGCCTCGGCGACCGCCTCGGGCTCCGGCTCGGCCGTCGCCGACTCGACCGTGCCGTCGTCGTGGAAGCGCTGCAGCTCCTTGGCCGTGCGTCGCAAGAAAGACTGCTTGACGTGGAAAGGCAGGAACGCGGCCTTGAAGCCGTTGAGGATGATCCGCTTGATCTCGGACAGCGACAGCCCCATCTGGGTGTGCGTGATCCAGAGCTCCTTGCTCACCGTGGTGTCGGTGACGAGGCGGTTGTCGGTGTTGACGGTCACCCGGAGCCCGAGGTCGTGATAGAGCTTGAGCGGGTGGCTCGCGAGGTCGCGGACCGCGCCGGTCTGGACGTTCGAGGACGGGCAGCACTCGAGCGCGATGCGGTGATCGTTGACGTAGTGCAGCAGGTCGCCGTCCTCGCGCAGCCGGCAGCCGTGACCGATGCGGTGGGCGCCGCAGTCGTGGATCGCCTGGTGGATCGACTCGGGCCCGTACGCCTCGCCCGCGTGGATCGTGACGTTGATGTTGTTCTGGCGGACGAGCTGGAACGCCGGCAGGTGGTGCTTGGCGGGGTGGTCGTACTCGGCCCCCGCGAGGTCGAACGCGACGACGCCGCGACCCTTGTAGGCCACCGCGAGCTGCGACATCTCGAGCGAGCTCTCCGGCGAGATGTTCCGGATCCCGCAGATGATGACGTTGGACTCGATGCCCATCGTCTGCTTCGCCTGCCAGAGCCCCTCGAGCACCGCCTCGACGACCGTGGTGAGCCGCAGCCCGCGGCGCGTGTGGAGCATCGGCGCGTAGCGGACCTCCATGTAGCGGACGTTCTCGGCGGCGGCGTCCTCGGCGAGCTCGCGCGCGACGCGGATCAGCGCCTCCTCGGTCTGCATGACCTTGAGGGTGGTGTCGAAGACCTTGAGGTACTCGACCAGCGAGCCCGTGTTCTCGCCCAGGTGCAGCGCCCGCTTGAGGCCCGCCGGATCGGTGGCGGGGAGCTCCACCCCTTGCTCCGCGGCCAGCTCCAGCAGCGTCGTGAGGCGCAGCGAGCCGTCGAGGTGAACGTGCAGATCGGTCTTCGGGAGGCGCTCGAAGAAGGAGAGGGGCAGCGTCATCGACGGAGGTTAGCGGATCTCCCGGAGGCACGCCGCTCGGGCCCACCAGGCTCCGTCCAGAGACCCCACTGTCACCTCCGGGGTGTCGCGCAGGATCGCATCGGACAACGGGCGGCCGTGGCACCTCCCATGCTACTGCGTAGCTCATGGGATGGATTCGGATGGGCGCGCTGCTCGCGTCCGCCGCGGTCGCGGTGGGCTGCACGGGCGAGTCGATGGGCGGGGGAACCGACGGCGGGATGACCGGGATGGACGCGGGACCCCCGCCTCCCCCGCCGACCCCGGACGCGGGCCCGGGCGGCGACTGCGAGCCGATCCCGCCACCGATCGCGCCCTCGCTCTTGCCCGAGTGCACGCTGTGCGCGAACGCTCGCTGCGTCCCCGTCTCGTTCGTCCCGGAGGGTCAGCGCGACCTGCTCGCGGACTGCGACGACGCCAACAAGTGCGTCCCGGACCTGCTCATCGAGACGGGCGGGAACGTCACGCTCGCGTCGTGCCGCTCGATCAACGACAGCGAGGGTCGCTGCGTGTCGACCTGCATCCCCTCCGCCGCGGCGCAGGCCGACCTGCTGCCCACCGCGGGCTGTGACACCGGCGAGGTGTGCGTGCCCTGCTACGACCCGACCACCGGCGAGGACACCGGCGCGTGCACCCTCGGGTGCGACACGGGACCCACCGAGCCGCCCGTCATGTTCGCGGGCTGCTGCGGCGACCTCGGCTCCTGCGTGCCCGCCGACGTCGTCCCCGAGGACCAGCGCTCGCTGCTCGGGATGGACACCTGCGCCGAGGGCGCGCTCTGCGCGCCGGCGACCCTGATCGATCCCACGGCGCGCCCCGAGGCCTGCCGGTCGATCGCCGACGCCGAGGGCCGCTGCCTGCCCGCGTGCCTGCCCGATGTCGCCGCGCAAGCGGACTTGCTCCCCCAGGGCACCTGCATGGACGCGCACCTCTGCGTCCCCTGCTACGACCCGACCACGGGCGAGGCGACGGGCTCGTGCTCGCTCAACGGCGACATGCCGAGCGAGCCGCCCGTGACGTTCGACCGCTGCTGCGGCGGCATCGGGGCGTGCGTGCCGTCGTCGGCCGTGCCCGAGGATCAGCGCGGCCAGCTCGGCACGGACACCTGCACCGACGCGGGCGCGCTCTGCGCGCCGGACTCCCTGATCTCCGGGGCGACGCCCCCGACGTGCCGCTCCATCGCGGACGCCGAGGGGCGCTGCCTCCCCGACTGCCTCCCCGACGTGGCGGCGCAAGCGAGCTTGCTCCCGCGCGACAGCTGCGCGGCGGCTCACCTGTGCGTGCCCTGCTACGACCCGACGACCGGTGACGCGACGGGCTCGTGCTCGCTCAACGGCGACATGCCCACCGAGCCGCCGGTCATGTTCGAGATGTGCTGCGGCGGGATCGGGCTCTGCGTGCCGCGCTCCGCGGTCCCCGCCGATCAGCGCGATCAGCTCGGTCCGGACACCTGCTCGATGCGTGGCAACCTGTGCGCGCCGACCGACCTGACCGATCCCACGTTCACCCCGCCGACGTGCCGCTCCCTCGGCGGCGGCGAGGGTCGCTGTCTGCCCGCGTGCCTGCCCGACGTGGCGGCCCAGGCGGATCGGCTGCCGCGCGCGACCTGCGACATGGGCTACCTCTGCGCGCCCTGCTTCGACCCGACCGACGGGACCGACACCGGCTCCTGCAGCCTCAACGGGGACATGCCGACGGAGCCGCCGTTCGTGTTCCCCGGCTGCTGCGCCTACCGCGGGACCGATCGCGGCACCTGCGTGCCGAGCAGCCTCGTGCCGGCGGCGGACCGCGACAGCCTGCCGACCGACACCTGCGGGATGGGCACCCTGTGCGTCCCCGATCCGCTCCTCGCGGACCCGACCTACGTGTTCCCGGGCTGCACCACGACCGGCTTCATCGGCGGCGGCCAGCCGGGCGCGTGCGTGCCGGACTGCATGGTCAGCGGCTTCGAGAGCTTCCTGCTCAGCCGCTCCACCTGCGCCGGCGGCGAGCTCTGCGCGCCGTGCGTGAACCCGCTGACCGGGGCCTCGAGCGGCGCCTGTCGGTGAGCCGCGCAAAGGGGTGGAGGGCCTGCGCCCTCGCGCTGTTGACGGGCTGCGGCGCCGCGCCGGCGGCGGTGGCGTGTCCGGCGATCACGCCGTGCCCGAGCGCGCCGCCGCCCGTGGTCGAGGTGGCGGCCGAGGCCCCGGCCCCCAACCGCTGCCTCGCGACCGCGCCCGACGCGCCCACGCCCCCGACGGCGCGGGACGCGTCCGAGGTGTGCGCCAACCACCTCCGAGCCGAGCGGGCGCTGCGCCGCGAGCTCACCGCGGCGTTCCAGCGCACCGTCGAGGGGAGCGTCGTCGACGTGAGCTTCGGCTGCGACGGCCTCGGCGAGGACGTGATGGAGATCGACCTCGAGCTCGGCTACGGCCACGGCGGCTCGCTGTCGCTCTGGCGGCTCCGGCGCGAGGGCGAGGTCTTCCGGGTGCAGGGCGTCGGGCTGCTCCATCGCCGCCGCGCGTCCGAGGGGTCCGATCCGTACGCGCTCGAGGCCGACCGCTACGAGCTCGGCCGCGCGGAGGGCGAGGTCCCGGCGGCGACCGTCGATCGAGCCCTCGATCGGGTGCGCGCCGCGCTCACGGCCCGGCTCCGCGAGATCGAGCCGACGCGTCCGCCGCGCGGGGGCTCGGGGTTCGGGTCGTCGTCGGACTTCCACGCGGTCATCGAGATCGCAGACGACGAGGGCCGCCGCCTCGGTGACCGCTACACCGGATACGAGAGCAGCCCCGGGCAGCGGCGCTACCTCGCCGTCCAGCTCGCGCGCGACGCGCTGTTCCCGCTCATCGAGCCGTTCGGGCTGACGCGGGGCGAGGCGACCGACGCCGATCGCGACCTGTTCCAGGATCGGCTCGAGGCCGCGGCGCCGCACCTCGACGAACGGTTCGCGTGGTGGGTGCGCGAGCGGATGGCGTGGCTCGCCGCGCAGCTCGGGACGCCGCGCTCGATCCCGATCTTGCTCCCGTGGCTCGAGGGCCCGAGCGACGAGGCCGGCGACCGCACGCGGCGGCTGGTGGCCAACGCCCTCGCCGCGATCACCGGCTGGGACGAGCGCTCCCGCGACGACGGCCCCCGCCCGATCGACGAGGTCGCCGAGGCCTACCTCGTCGAGTGCCGCGCGGCGCTCGCTCCCTGATCAGCGCTTGGACGCCGCCAGGGTCTGGATCGCCTTCACGCGCTTGCCGACGAGGCCGGCGAGCGTGAAGAGCGCGCCGAGCGATCCCTGGCCGCGCGCGACGAGCGCGTCGCCGAGGGACTGCAGGTCCGGGTTGGCCGGGAACCACCACGGGTCGGGCTTGGACGACTTGTCCACGAACACCGTCCGGGGCCGGACGAACGTGTGGTAGGCGAACCGGCTCGCGGCCACGCCGGCGCCCGTGCTCTTCACGCCCGTCCACGGGGTCTGCGGGATCGTCCCCGTGATCGCGTGGTTGTTCACGAGCGCGACGCCGACGTGCAGCTGCCGCGCGAGCCGCTCACCGCGCGCGACGTCCGTGGTCCAGACCGACCCGTTGAGCCCGTACTCGGAGGCGTTGGCGAGCTTCAGGGCCTCGTCCTCGCTCGCGACCCGCGTCACCGCGAGGACGGGCCCGAAGGTCTCGTCGCTCATCACCTTCATCTCGGCGGTGCAGTGATCGAGGAGGGTGGGCCGGTAGCCATAGCCGGACCCCGTGCGCTCGCCGCCGGTCACCAGCGTGGCGCCGAGCTCGAGCGCGTTCGCGACGTGGTCCTCGACGATGGCGAGCTGCTGCGCGCTCTGGAGCGGGCCGAGCTCGGAGCTCTCCTCGGGCGCCACGCGGAGCTGGCTCATCACCGCGCCGAGCCGCTCGACGAACGCGTCGGCGACGGGCTCGAGCACGTAGACCCGCTCGATCGCGGCGCAGTTCTGGCCGCAGTTGTGGATGCCCCACTGCGCGACGCCCACCGCCGTGCGCGCGAGATCGCAGTCCTCGAGGACGATCGCGGCGTCCTTGCCGCCGAGCTCGACCGACGCCGGGATCAGCAGCTCGCCGGCCTTCGCCGCGACCTTCTTCCCCGTCGCGACCGAGCCCGTGAAGGTCACCGCGTCGATCCCCGCGTCGAGGACCCACGCCCCGACGTCGCCGCCCCCCTGCGCGAGGCCGACGAGCCCGGCGGGGAAGATCTCGGCGCAGCGATCCGCGAGCCACGCGCCCGTGCGGGGCGTGTACTCGGACGGCTTGAGCACGACGCCGTTGCCCGACAGGAGCGCCGGGAAGAGGTGCTTGTAGAAGTTGCTGAGCGGGTAGTTCCAGGGCGCGATGATCGCGACGACGCCCCGGGGCAGCTGCTCGACGACGGCGCGCTTGCCCGGGTACTCGAGGCTCGAGAGCGGCACCTTCGCCGGCTTCAGGGCGAGCTTCGCCTCCGCGATCGCGCCGGCGACGTAGGGGGCGACGGTCGCGAGCTCGCTCATCAAGCACTCGGTGGGGCTGCGGCCCGTCTCGGAGCTCATGATCGCGAGCACCTCGTCGCGGCGCTCGAGCAGCTTCTGCGCGAGCCGCTCGCAGTGCTCGGCGCGGACCGCGAGGGGGCTCGCCGCCCACCCGGCCTGGGCGGCGCGAGCCGCCTTCACCGCCGCGACGACCTCGTCGCGGGTCGAGGGCTTCACGGCCTCGAGCGCCGAGCCGTCGGCGGGCGCGATCGTGCCGGGGGCGGGGAGCGGGGTCGAGTCGGGCATGGCTTCTCCTTGGGGCGCCCACGCTCCCACTCTCACCGCCCCTCGTCCAGGCTCCCGAAGGGGTCCTCGAACGTGGACAGGCGGCGCTCGGGAGCTCGCCGAGGCGGCTTCGCGAGGCCGCGAGCTGGCCTCTCGAGGCCCTCCGTCACGGGCGTTTCGTTGACCCGATCCGTCCATGATTCCAACACGATACGGTCGTACGGGGGGTGCACAGAGAGAAAGCTCTCAGAGCCCGTTGCCGCGTGTCGGGGGATGTCGGAGAGGTGGGACCGCCTGCGCGCGATGACGCGGCGCGGCATCCCCCCCTGTATGGAGACCCCCTTCATGAGAGCCCATTGGACCCTGGTCCTCGCGCTGGTCGGCTGCGCCGCGCAGCCCGGCGCCCGCCCCGACGCGGACGAGATCGCGCAGAAGGACGAGGCCCTCGTCGGCGCGTCCTGCGAAGACGACTCGGCCTGCGATGCGTGGGAGCACTGCAACCGCATCGTCTGCATCACCACGCCCTGCCCGAGCGACGGGCACTGCGCGGACATCCACCGCTGGTACGACAACGAGGGCGCCGCGATCCCGGACGCCGACCCGGCGGGCGTGACGCGCACCATCCACGTCGAGCGCCCGGCGTCGAACGTGGCCCACCTCACCGTCGGCGTGAACATCGACCACACGTGGCGGGGGGACCTCCGTGTGGTGCTGCGTTCGCCGGCCGGCACCGAGCACGTCCTGCACGACCGCACCGGCGGCAACGCGGACGACCTGAACCTGAGCGTCGACCTGACCAGCGTCTTCGAGGGGGAGACCGCGGTGGGTGACTGGCAGCTCACGGTCAGCGACAACGCGTCGGCGGACACCGGCCGCATCCTCACGTGGACGGTGGAGCTCGACTACGCCGAGGCCGCCCCGCCGGTCGAGGACGGCCGGAACATCTGGAGCGAGGTCGTCGTGCCCTCGATCGAGAGCGACCACGACTACGCCAACGACACCGACCAGACGTGGGACCTCCGCCCCTTCTCGGGCGGCGCCACGCGCGCGCGGATCCGCTTCTCGCGGATCGAGACCGAGCGCGGGTACGACTTCGTCGAGGTCGTGAACATGGACACCGGGGCCGTGATCGATCGCTTCGACGGCACGCTCGGCGCGTTCACCACCCACGAGTACGACACCGGCAACCTCGGCATCCGCCTCGTCAGCGACTACTCGGTGACGGCCTGGGGCTTCGCGATGGAGCACGTCGAGGTCTTCGGCCTCGGCTGCCTCGACGACGACGACTGCGGCGAGGGCACGCAGTGCCCGACCGAGCTCGTGCGCTGCATCCGCTTCCCCTGCTTCCTCACCTGTCAGCCGACGACGCCGGGCGTCGAGGGCGACGGCTGCACGAGCAGCGCGGACTGCGAAGAGGATCTGTTCTGCGCGGCGGACGGCTTCTGCCGTCGTGACGGCACCTGCGGCGGCGGCGACTACTCCGAGTGCAACATGCCGGGCAACGACTGGCCGCGCCTGCGCTGCTGGGGCTACGGCACCTGCACCGACGGCGCGTGCGGCTACAACTGCGGCGCCGAGCCGGTCTGCACCGAGGGCGAGACGCGCGACGACGGCTGCAACGTCTGCTCGTGCAGCGGCGGCCTCTGGCGGTGCACCGAGCGCTACTGCCCGCCGAGCGTGGGCGAGGGCGGCGCGTGCGGCGCCGGCGTCGTCTGCGACGCGGGGCTCACCTGTGACCGCGGCCGCACCCCGGGCGCGACCTGCTCGATCGACGCGATCGGGACCTGCGTCGCCGACGTGAGCCCCCGCATCTGCACGCGGGAGCTCGCGCCGGTCTGCGCCTGCAACGGCCAGACGTTCTCGAACGAGTGTGGCCGCATCGGCATCGCGCCCTACGCCCACGAGGGCGAGTGCGAGCTGAGCGTGGCGATCCCGGACATGAACGCGACGGGGATCTCGCAGACCCTCAGCGTCGTCGCGCCGACCGGCGGCCTCGTCTACGAGGCGACCGTCCGCATCGACCACACCTACCGGGGTGACCTCGTGGTGTGGCTCGAGGATCCGGACGGCAACCGCCGGGTCCTGACCAACCGCGCGGGCGGCAGCGCCGACGACTTCGAGCTCACCCAGCACTGGGACGTCGGCCCGAGCGGCGGCCTCGGCACCTACACCCTGCACGTGGAAGACCGCGCGCGCGCCGACGTCGGCGTGCTCCGCTTCTTCAACGTCGTCGTCCGCTAGCCTCCGCGCTCGCGACCACCGTGGGACGGCCGCCCTCTCGAGGGCGGCCGTTTCGCGTTCAGCGCCGGCGACGGAAGAAGTTGAGGATCGGCGTGAGCTTCAGCGTCACGCCCTTGCCGAGCCAGTGCCACCACCAGGTGACCGTCCAGCCGCCGATCGCGAAGCACGTGAAGAGCACGAACATCCCGATCCGCGCCCAGTCCATGTAGCCGTCGTAGCCGGCCGGGATCGAGACCGCGGACGCGACGGTCATCGCGCTCGCGAACAGCGCGACGGCGATGCGGGTCGCCGACTGGTGCAGGGTGTCGGGGATCTTGTCGAGGGTCGGCGTCATCGGGTTGACGATGATGTTGCCGGTCTCGAAGTCGTGGAGGATCTGGTCCACGTGGGTGGGCAGCGTGCGCAGCAGCGACGCCGCGCCGACGCCCCCGCCGAGCGCCTGCTGCACCATCTGCTGCGGGCTCCAGCGCTCGCCGAACATCCGCTCGACGTAGGGCTTCGTGATCGCGAGCGCGTCGATGTCCGGGTAGAGCTGGCGGACGAGCCCCTCGACCGTGCCGGCCGCCTTCACGAGCACGGAGTACTCGGTCGCGAGCTTCACGCGGTACTTGCCGACCGCCTGCGCGAACTCGTCGATGAAGCCCTGCGTGTCGACCTCGCCGACCGACTTCACCATCACGTAGTCCGCGCGGACGCGCGTGATCTCGCGCTTGAGCTCGCCGATGTCCACCCGCTGGGTGGGCGTGCCCATCTTCAAGAGGACGCGCGCGACGGTGGAGGCGTCGTCGAGGATCGTGCCGAGCACGAGGGTCACGAGGTCGTCGCGCTGCTCGGGCGACAGCGTGCCCACGAGGCCCATGTCGAGGAAGCAGAGGGTGCCCTCGTCGTTCACGAGGATGTTCCCGGCGTGCGGGTCGCCGTGGAAGAAGCCGTCGAGGAAGACGCCGCGGCACATCGCGTGGAGGATCTCGGTGACCGCGTGCTCCGCCTCGGCGCTGCCGGGCTCGAGGTCCCGGACCGCGCGGCCCTCGAAGTAGGTCATCGTCAGCACGGTGCGGCAGCTCAGCTCCGGCACCGGGTCGGGCACGGTGATCGGGCGCTGGGGATCGAGCAGCTGCTTGGCGCGGACGAGGCTCGCGAGCTCGGCCGTGAAGTTGAGCTCGCGCAGCAGGTTCTTCTCGAACTCCGCGATGATCTCGGAGGGCGCGATGAGCTTCAGCTCGTCGACGCTCGCCTCGAGCGCGCGCGCCGCGAGGTAGAGGAGGTCGAGGTCCCCGCGCATCACGTCGCCGATGCGAGGCCGCTGCACCTTCACCACGACGCGCTGCCCCGCCAGCGTCTTCGCGAGGTGGATCTGCCCGATCGACGCCGTCGCGAGCGGCTCCTCCTCGAGCTCGGAGAACAGCTCCTCGAGCGGCTGCCCGAGGCCGTCCTCGATCACCTGCTTCACGTCGGCGAACGGGATGACGGGCGCCTGGTCCTGCAGCGTGGACAGCGCCTTGACGTACGCCGCGGGCAAGAGGTCGGCCCGCATCGACAGGACCTGACCGAGCTTGATGTAGGTCGGGCCGAGCGCGCCGAGCAGGCGGGTGAAGCGCTCCGGGGCGTCGCCGCGCACCTCGCCCTGCGTGCTCGTCTTGCCGATGAGCCCCGCGAGCGGGGTGCGCAGGATGATCTCGCCGAAGCCGTGGCTCGCCACGACCGCCGCGACCTTGCGCAGGCGGTTCGCGTCGCGGATCGCGACGCCGAACATCGACCGGGGCTCTTCGGACGACACGCGCGGGAGGTTACGGCGTGCTCAGGGTGAGCACCACCCAGACGACCATCGCCGCGAGGAAGGACACGGCGAGGCCCGCGAAGAGGAGCAGCACGACCCACACGACGGGCGACATCCCGGAGCGCGACGCGGGCACCTCGGGCCTCGACGGCGCCGTGAACGCGGGCACGGGCCGCGCGACGGGGACCTCAGGGCTCGGCGGCGCGGGTCGGACCTCGACGCGGCGAGCGCCGGCGTCGTCCACCGCCGGCAGCGGCGCGGGGTCCTCCGGCGAGAGCGTGGTGGGGATCGAGCTCGGCCCCGACGCCTCGCGGGGAGCCTCGAACGGGGTCGTCTTGGCCGAGTCGAAGCTGACCGGGCGGGGCGGCTTCGGGGGCTCGAACGCGAGGGTCGTCGCGTAGGCCAGCTCCGATCGCGCGTCGCTCGCGCGCAGCACGGGCCGCAGCGCTTGCATGGCGATCCCCGCGTCGCGGTAGCGCAGCTTCTGCTCGCGGCAGACGGCGCGCTCGAACCAGGCGTCGTAGCCCTCCGGGAGGGGGACCCTCACCCCGAGCTCGCGGGCTCGCTCGGACGGAGGCGGGATGGGGTCGAGGTGGATCTCCCGCAGCAGGCCCGTCACCCCCTGATGTCCCGTCGCGGAGGCCCAGAACATCTTCCCGGTGAGCACGTAGAAGGTGAGCAGGCCGAGCGCCCAGACGTCGGTCGCGGGCGCGATGCGGCCCCCCGCGGAGGTCTGCTCGGGGGCCATCCACATCGGCGAGCCGACCGCGCCGGTGCCCGTGGCGGAGGTCCGGTGCGCGTCGAGCAGCTTCGCGACCCCGAAGTCGAGCAGCTTCACCATCACCTCGCCGTCGGGATCGCGCTGGAGGTAGACGTTCCCGGGCTTGAGGTCGCGGTGGACGATGCCCGCGCGGTGGGCCGCGTCGAGGCCGTGGGTGAGCTGCTCGAACAACACCAGCGCCTCCGCGACGGGGATCGCGCCGTCACGCCCCACCCGCGCCCGCAGGTCCTCGCCCTCGAGGAGCTCCATCACGATGAACGGCGTGGACGTGACCGGATCGATCCCGCCTCGGTAGACCTGCGGCACGTGCGGGCTCTCGATCGCGGACGCGACCTGCGCCTCCTGCGTGAAGCGGCGGCGGCTCTTCTCGTCGGCGATCAGCTCGGGGAGCAGGAGCTTGAGGGCGCGCGTCTCCCCCGCGACGCGGTCGTGCACCGCGTACACGGTCCCCATGCCCCCCTCGGCGACCAGGCGCAGGACGTCGAAGTCGTCCGCGAACCGGGCACCTCGGGCCAGACGGATGAGCCCCACCATCCTCGCGACCACGATACATCACCGACGAGGCTCCGCGAGGCCGGGTCCACGAAGGGGGCTCGCCCACCACGCCCTGCTACGATCCGGCCATGCGGAGCACCCTGGTCTTGATCGGCGCGCTCGCGCTCGCGGCCTGCGCGCCCGAGGGCGAGCCGGAGGGCGA
>JACKEC010000043.1 GCA_020633195.1 Sandaracinaceae bacterium
CGGCGCCGAGCGGCTCCGTCGCCGCGTCGAAGGTCACCACCACCTCGCCGAGCGGACCCACTGGGGTGGCGCCGTCGGCCCACACCTCACGCGCGGGGCGACGGACCGGGGCGGCGTCGGCCGGCCCCACGACGCTCGTCGGGATCGCGGCCACCGCGCCCACGCCTCGCCACCGCTTCACCCCCGCCTCCGCGGCCGCGCCCTCGACGTCGCTCGTCATGATGCGCTCCACCTGCTCGAGGAAGGCGGCGTCGAAGTAGCAGGTCCAGGTGGAGGGCAGCGCCTCGACGCGGGTCCAGCGACGCTTGGCGAGGGCGGCGTCGAAGGCGTCGGCCGTCTCGACCGGCTCGAGCAGCAAGGTGAGCGTGATCTCCGCCATCGGGCCTCCCTCGCCGAAGGTAGCGTCACACCTCCGCGATGCCCACGACCGCGGGCGTCACAGGACCTGCTCGCCCCGATTCCCCGCGCCGTCGATCACGACCACGCGATCGATCGAGCCCGCGCCGGACGGAGTGACCCGGAGCTGGCCCGGGCCGACCGGCGACACGTCGGGGATCGCTTCGACCTCGGCGCCCCGATGGAGCTCCACCGTGAACGGTCCCCCTTCGAGCGGGACGTACCGGTTCATGATCCCCTCCATGCGGAGCAGCCTCCACCCCTCGAGCGGCTCGACGCCGACGGAGATCGAGAGGTCGCTCCCGTCGACGGTCGCCGCGACGACGAGCGGCGCGGGCACGACCTCGAAGGGCTCGCTGGCGATCGAGTAGCCGGTGCCCTCGACCCGGAAGCGGTAGCGGCCCAGCGGCGCCGCGGCGCGCTCGGCGAGATCCCCCGTCCAGCTCACGGCCTGCCACTCGAGCGACCAGTGGTGGGTCCGCGGGTCGTCCTGCTCGCGCAGCGGCAGCGGGGTCCACACCAGGATGAGATCCCAGTCCTCGACGACCCGGCCGCTCCGGCGACGCGCCGGCTCGAAGGTTCCGTCGACCTCTCGCTCGAGGACCGGCCGAGGCGCGGATCTGGGGCAGCGCCCAGCGACCGCACTCCTCGTTGCGCGCGAAGTCCCAGCGTGGCTCGTCGCCTTCGTAGGCGAGGTGCCCCTCGCTCGCGCCGAGCACGTCCCCCGCGGCGCCTTGCAGGTGCACGACCATCACCTCGTGATCGAGCTCCTCCTCGAGCATGCGTTCGAACATCCCGCTCGCGTCGGTGGAGAACACGGAGACGTCGTCGTCGAGGATCGCGGAGTGCACCCCGAAGATGGGCAGGATGGCCATCGGGGTGCCGTCCATCGCGTCGATGCGGATCACCGCGAGGTCGTCGTCCTTGCCCGACCGCCCCGGGTGCAAGAAGTCGTTCTCGGGACGCCTGTCGTAGGAGACGCGGTCGTCCGGATCGAACCCGGTCTGCGTCGCCACGCCGATCCGCGCCGGGACCATGCTCGCGAGCGCTTGCTGCGCAGCCTGGGTCATCCGGTCGATGAGCTGCGCGCGGACCGATCCGCGGACGGGACCACCCCCGACCTGGAGCTTCCGATCGGCGGAGTACTGCTCGGGCGCGGTGTGGGAGTGGGTGGTCGTCCACAGCACCTTGCCGGCGAGCTCGGGGCCGAGCCGGCTCGTGACCTCGTGCGTGATGGTGTCGTCCGCGAAGATCGTGTCGGTGCGGAGCAGGACGATCGTCTCGTCGCCGGCGCGGATCGCGACGGCCTTGACCTTCGGGATCGTCTCGATCCCGACCGAGGGAGTGAAGCTGCCGGAGACGTAGACCTCGCGTCGGTCGACGTAGCCCTGGTTGTCGATCGGGGCCGCGCGCGAGGTGTTGCCGCCGAGCGCCACGCCGATGGGCAGGTCGAGGGCCAGCTCGGCGAGCCCGACCTCGATCGCGCCCGCGCGGACGGTCCCGCCCGCGCCCGCGGTGGGCGGGAGGTCGGCGTACTGGCAGTGCGCGGTGGACGCGGGCTGCGGTGGCTCGCGCGGGCCGGCGTCGACCCCCGCGTCGTCGGCGGGGGGCGCGGCTCCGTCACACGCGACGAGGAGCAGGGCGGTCAGACACGGCAGCAGGCGCACGGAGCCCCAAGATAGTCGGGAGGCGCGCGGCCGCCGGCTAACAGGTCCCTGACAGTGATCCCCCAGGGACCGTGATCCCTCAGGGGCAGGTGAGCGGCGCCGCGGTCCCGGTCGGGTCGTAGCTGGCGGGCCCGTGCCCGTCGGTGTTCCGGATCCGCCGAAGCTGCGTCCCTGTGATCGCGCCGGTGCACGCCCCCGACCAGTCGCCGTCGGACTCCGCCAGGCTCTTGCGGCTCGGCGAGTGGCCCGTGCCCCAGCAGACGAAGTCGATCTGGTCGGTGGCCATCGAGAACCTCCCCATCTGGTAGAAGGCCACCTCGCCGCCGACGTCGGTGTCCGCGAACGTGCTGGGCCACGCGAAGGTGTGACGCGCCCCCGGCGCGATCGTGATGGCCCGCTCGATGGTGCCCAACCGGACGTAGATGGGGCGCTGACAGAACCAGTAGTCGTTGGTGAGGATCGGCGCCGAGGTCGGGTTGAAGATCGTGATGCCGACGCCCGGATCGACGCGCTCGATGATCAGGTCAGGCCCGCCGCAGTGAGCCGGGGAGGACCGGCGTCCGTGCCGGCGTCGGTGCCGGCGTCCGTGCCCGCGCCGTCCATGCCCGCGCCGGCGTCCATGCCGGGCCGGCGTCGGTGCCGCGTCCGCGCCCCGCCCGCGTCCGCGTCCGTGCCCGCGTCCGTGCCCGCGTCCGCGCCGCGTCAGTACCCGTGCTGGCGTCCGTGCTCACGCCCGCGTCCGTGCCCTCGCCCGCGTCCGTCCTGGGCCGCCGTCCGGGCCCGCGTCCGTCCCCGCGCCCGCGTCCACGGTTCCGTCTCCGGCGTCGACGGCGGTGCCCGCGTCGGCGCCCCGTGCCCGCGTCGGGCTCCGTCGCGCCGTCGCAGGCCGCGACCCCCACCCGAGCGAGGCGACGAGCGCCCACCGCAGAGCCATCCGATTCGTCATCCCGTCATGCTCGCCCGACCCGGCCACGAATCCAGCTCCGCGGGTCGGCCGCGCGATGGCACGCTCGAGGCGTGATCCTGCATCGCCCTCGCTCGCGCTCCTCGCGCGCTTCGGCGTCGGCCTCTGCGCGCTCGCGTCGACGAGCTGCTCGTCCTGCGACGGCGACGCCGCGGACCGGATGCAGCACGCGGGCGGAGCCTCCAGAGCGCGGCGAACGGGGTGCTCGATCGCGTGAGCGACCTGGCGCGAGGAGCCGTCGCCGCCACCACCGATGCGCACGGACAACCACGCGCGGCTGCTCATCAACGGCGAGGCGTCCTTCCTCGAGCGGATGCGGCTCATCGACTCGGCCGAGCGATCCATCTACATCCAGGCGCTGATCTTCAAGGCCGACACCGCCGGCGCGGCCATCGCCGACCGCCTCATCGAGCGCAAGCGCGAGCGGCCGAGCTCGACATCCGGGTGATCGTCGACGCGTACGCGAACATCCAGGACTACGACGCAGATGCTCTACTTCGAGCTCATGGACGCGGGCATCCAGGTCCAGGGCTACGAGCCGCTGTACCTGGAGTGGATCAACGAGATCAACGTCGAGGACTGGACCGCGGGCAACAAGCTACCACGAGAAGTACTTCGTCGTGGACGGGGAGCGCGCGATCGTCAGCGGGATGAACATCGCCGACGAGTACGCGCGGATCGGGAGCGACCCTGCGCTCATCTGGCGGGATCAAGACGTCTTGCTCGAGGGACCGGTGGTCCGCGACATCGAGTCGGCGTTCTCCGAGAACTTCGGCTACTTCGAGAGCATCCAGGCGCGGCGCCCCGCGCCGCTCGCGTCCGACTCGTACTGGCGCGCGTGGCGGCACGTCCACCCGGAGCTGAGGGACGCGTCACCGCGTCGCTCCGTGAAGATCGCCCGTGGAGCCGTCACCCGGTCCGCCCTTCGACGCCGCCGATCTCCGGCGCCGACAGATCGTGACGACCGGCCACGACGACGTCCGCGTGCAGTTCATCCGGAGCCGGCCTCCGGGTCGGCGAGCGCTGGATCGAGCAAGCACACCGTCACGCGTGGCGGCGGCGCGAGACCAGCGTGGTGATCGCCAACGCGTACTTCATCCTGAGCCGGGCGCGCCGCGCTCATCGACGCGGCGCGCCGCGGCGTGTCCGTGACGGTGATCACGAACAGCAAGGAGACAACGACATCCCCACGATCAACGACGCCGGCCGCATCGCCTACGCGCCGTTGATGGAGGCTAGCGTCCACGTCTACGATGGCACGCGGAGCCACGGCGAGGGACCGTGCACGCCAAGTTCAGGGTCTTCGACTCGGAGGTCGCGATCATCGGCTCCTACAACCTCGACCCCGCAGCCTGGCGCTGAACTCGAGGACGTGGTGGTGATCGAGGACGCGCGCATCGCGGCCGAGCTGCACGACCACGTGATGGAGCACGACCTCGCGTTCGCGGGAGCGGATCGACGCGGCCCAGGCCGCGGCGTGGTCGGACCCGGCGCTGCTCCCGCCGCTCGACCGCGTGCCGAACGTCCCGTGGTGGGACCCGCGCTTCGACCCGGACCGCTTCGAGCTGTTCCTGATCGGCCAAGCGAGCCGCGTGCTGTAGCGGACCTGCGCTATCGTTCGCGGCGATGGACCTCCCGCGCCGCTGCGTGCTGCTCGCCTGCTGGATCGGCTCGGGCATCGGTTGCCAGGAGCCCGACCCGATCGACGATCCGTTCCCCGACACCTTCGAGGCCCCGCGCCCCGGGAGCGTCGGCGCGATCGCCGAGGCGCAGGGGCTCACCCGCTACCTCGGCACCGCGCGTCCCGCGGAGACGATGGCGTCCGGCGGCTTCACCACCTACGCGTTCGATCCGGCCGACGGCCCGATGTGCATGCGCGGCGCGACGTACCACACGTCGATCCAGGATCGCGGCAGCGAGGACCTCCTCATCTTCCTCCAGGGCGGCGGCGCCTGCTGGAGCGCGTTCTGCCTCGCGGTCACCGCGGCCGCGGTGCGCATCCCCTCGTCGGGGCTCCTGCGCAGCGACCCCGCCAACCCGCTCTCGGACTGGAACATCCTCTACCTCCCCTACTGCGACGGCTCGCTCTTCGCGGGCGACCGCGATGTCGACGAGGACGGCGATGGCGTCCCGGACCGCTTCCACCACGGGCTCGCGAACCTGTCCGCCGCGCTCACGATGGGCTTTCAGCACTACCCGACCCCGCGCCGCGTCGTCCTCGCCGGCAGCTCGGGAGGGGGCTTCGGGACGATCCTCGCGAGCTTCCTCGTCCGCTACCTCTACCCCGACGTGCCTCTGCTGGTGCTGAACGACGCGGGCATCGGCGTCGCGCGCGGTGACGACCCGGCGTTCGTCGCGACGCTCATCGACGACTTCGGCGCGCGCGACTTCATCCCCGACGACTGCGTGGGCTGCACCGAGGACGGCCACATCACCGATCTGGTGGACTACCTCCTCGACCGCGACGACGGCGTGCGCATCGGCGCGATCTCGAGCCTGCAGGACGCGGTGATCAGCGAGGTCTTCCTCATGACCACGCGCGAGACCTGGAGCGGGTGGCTACTCGACGAGACCGACGCGCTCCACGCCGAGCACCCCGACGCGTATCGCCGCTTCTTCTTCGGCGGCTGGGCCCACACGGCGCTGCTCGGGGACGTCACCGGGATCATCGGCAGCGACCTCGGCGCGGTCGAGCTCCCCGAGGACTCCGGCGTGCTCGGGGTCGTCGAGCTCGCCGACATGGACGTCGTGAGCGTCGAGGACGTGGTGCTCCGCGACTGGATCGCCGCGATGCTCGCCGAGGACGACGCGGGCTGGTCGGACCTCGTCGCCGCGCCGCCGGCGCCGTGACCGGGCTGCCCCCCGCGATCGAGGCGCTCGACCCTCGGACGCTGCTCGGCCGCTGGCACATCGTCGCGACCACCCTCGGGTTCTGGCGCGGACGGTCGGACGCGACGGTCACCTACGCCGAGCGCGCCGACGGGCGCTGGAGCGACACCCTCGCCTACCGCAGCGGCGCCAAGGCGCGGACGCTCGTGGGCGTCGACACCCCCCACGCGCACGGCCCGGGCTTCTTCGGCTGGCGCGGCGCGGGGTGGCTGGTCTGGTGCACGTCGACGTGGGGGTTCGTGCGCGTGGATCCCGCGGGCCGTTGGGCCGTCACCTGGTTCTCGCGCGCCACGCTCGGCGTGACCCCGGAGGGGATGGACGTCTACGCCCGCGAGCCGCTGCCCGAGGCCGAGGTCCAGCGCATCCTGGAGGACGTCCGCGCCGACGCCGCGCTGCCGAAGCTCGACGGCTGGTTCTCGATCCCGAGGAGCACCTGAGCCATCCGCGGGTATGCTCCGCGCCATGCAACGGCTCCGCCCGTTCGTGGTCCCCGAGGCGCTCTACCCGTTCGAAGACCAGTGGTTCGAACGGGACGGCGTCGCGATGCACTACATCGACGTCGGGAGCTCGGCGACGCCCGTCGTGATGCTCCACGGCAACCCGACCTGGTCGTTCCTCTACCGCGACGTGATCCACGCCCTCGGCCCCGAGGTGCGCTGCCTCGCGCCGGACTACCCGGGCTTCGGCTTCTCCGATCACCCGCCGGGCTACGGCTACACGCCACAGGAGCACGCCGAGTGGGTCACCGCGTGGCTCGACTCGCTCGCGCTGCCGCCGTTCATCCTGGTCGTGCAGGACTGGGGCGGCCCCATCGGCATGTCGTACGCGGTCGAGCACGCCGACCGCATCGCCGGCCTCGTGGTGATGAACACGTGGGCGTGGCCGGCCGACCTCAAGGGCAAGGCGTTCAGCGCCTTCATGGGCGGGCCGATCGGCAAGCAGCTCTGCCTGCGCAGGAACTTCTTCGCCGACAAGATCGTGAAGAGCGCGATCTATTACGCGAAGAAGAAGCCGCCCGAGGTCTTCCGCGCGTACACCGATCCGTTCCCGGGCCCGCGCGAGCGGCTCGCCACGTGGGTGTTCCCGCGCGCGATCCGCGAGAGCGGACCGTGGCTCGCGTCGATCGAGCGACGGCTGAGCGCCCTCTCGGCGATCCCGGCGGAGCTGGTCTGGGGTCAGAAGGACCAAGCGTTCGGCGACGAGGGCTACATCCAGCGCTGGCTCGGCCACCTCGGCGGCGCCCGGGTGACGCGCCTCCCCAAGGCCTCCCACTACCTGCAAGAAGATCAGCCCCAGGAGATCGCGGACGCGATCCGCCGGCTGCTCGAGGAGACGAGCTCATGAAGCCGATTCAAGACGTCGCCCACGACCTGGGCGTGAACCCGGCCCTGGTCCTCCCCTACGGGCGGGGGAAGGCGAAGATCGATCTCGCCGCGCTCGAAGGATCGAAGGCGGACGCCAAGCTGGTGCTCGTCAGCGCGATCACGCCGACCAAGGCCGGCGAGGGCAAGACCACCACGAGCATCGCGCTCGGGATGGGCCTCGCGAACATCGGCGAGCGGGCGGTGGTGTGCCTCCGCGAGCCGTCGCTCGGCCCCGTCTTCGGGATCAAGGGCGGCGGGACCGGCGGCGGTCGCGCCCAGATCGAGCCGGCGGCCGACATCAACCTGCACTTCACCGGCGACATCCACGCGATCACGAGCGCGCACAACCTCTTGTCGGCGCTGATCGACAACGATCTCCACTTCGGCGGCAAGAGCGGGCTCGACCCGCGGCGCGTGACCTGGCCGCGGGTGATGGACATGAACGACCGCGCGCTCCGCGGCGTGCTCGTCGGGCTCGGCGGCATGAACGGCGGGGTCCCGCGCGAGACGCGCTTCGACATCACCGCGGCCAGCGAGGTGATGGCGATCATGGGCCTGGCCACCTCGCGCGAGAACCTGCGCGAGCGGCTCGGCAAGATCGTCGTGGGCCAGAACGCGAAGCGCGAGCCGGTGACCGCGAAGGATCTCGGCGCCGACAGCGCGATGACCGCGCTGCTCCTCGACGCGCTCTCGCCGAACCTCGCGCAGACCCGCGAGGGCACCCCCGCGCTCGTCCACGGCGGCCCGTTCGCGAACATCGCGCACGGCTGCTCGAGCATCCTCGCCACGCGGATGGGCATGGCGCACGCCGACATCGTCGTGACGGAGGCCGGCTTCGGGTTCGACCTCGGCGGCGAGAAGTTCCTCGACATCAAGTGCCGCGCCGCGGGGCTCTGGCCCCACGCGATCGTGCTCGTCGCCACCGTCCGCGCGCTCGCGGCCCACGGCGACGGGTCGCTCGTCGAGGGGCTCGCGAACCTCGACCACCACCTCGAGAGCGTGCGGCGCTTCGGCGTGACGCCGGTCGTCGCCATCAACGTCTTCCCCGACGACTCCGCGGAGGACCTCGCGACGGTCGTCGAGCACTGCGCCGCGCAGGGCGTCGCCTGCGCGCCGTCGCGTGGGTTCTCGGACGGAGGCCCCGGCGCGGCGGAGCTCGCGACGGTCGTGCGCGACGCGCTCGGCGAGGCCACCGAGCCGCGCTTCCTCTACCCGCTCGAGGCGAGCTACCAGGACAAGATCGAGGCCGTCGCGCGCGGCATCTACGGCGCCGATCGCGTCGTGATCGATCCGGGCGCCGCCCGCGTGCTCTCGCGCCTCGAGCAAGACGGCGTGCGGTTGCCCATCTGCGTGGCCAAGACGCCGCTCTCGATCAGCGACGACCCGAGCCTCGTCAACCGCCCGCGCGGGTTCGCCATCACCGTGCGCGAGGCGCGCCTCAGCGCGGGCGCCGGGTTCGTGATCCTGCTCACCGGCGACGTGATGACGATGCCCGGGCTCCCGAAGGTCCCCGCGGCCGCGAACGTCCGCATCGTGGACGGCCGGATCGTCGGGCTGATGCAGAACGAGTAGCGCGCTCAGGGGGCGCGGAGCGGTAGGTACGGCGCGAAGTGCGCCTCGTCGAAGGGGGCGCCGCGGCGCAGGTTCACACCCTGGAGCGTTCGCTTCATCTCGCGCCCGAGCTTCATCACCGCGGGCTGGCTCGTGCCGCCCTTGAAGATCACCGCGCCCTGCTCGCGCATGCCCTCGAGGAGCCGCCGGTAGACCGGGCGGAGCAGCCCCCGCCCGCGCATCTCGGGCGCGAAGCAGAGGCTCATCCCGCTCGTCGGGCCCCACACGGGGTTGTCGGGGTTGACCGTCGCGCTCGCGTGGGCGCGCACGCCGCCGTCGGCGCGCACGACGAGCTCGAGGTGCGCCTCCTTGGCCAGCGCGGCCTCGAGGCGCTCTCGCTGACGCTCGAGGAAGCGAGGGTGCCCGCCGAACCAGCAGTACTCGGGCTCGGCCGCGAAGGTCTGCTCGTAGAGGGCCATGATCGGCTCGAGGTCGTCGGCCACCATCCGATCGATGCGGACGCCCGCGGGTACCACGCCCGGGTCGAGGCGCCGGAACGCGACCTCGACGTCGCCGACGAGCTGCACGCTGTCGACGCGCAGCCCGAGCCCCGTCAGCGCGCGGTAGGCCGGCGCGTAGGCGGCGTCGATCATGATGTCGAGCGGCGCGTCGAGCCTGGGCAGCACCTCGGCCAGCGTGTCGCGCAGCCAGGGCTCGACGTCGGCCCCGATCCGGTGGTCGAGCGTGAGCGTGTGGACCGCCGGCCCGAACCAGGAGTCGTCGTCGTAGCGCCACGCGATCACGGCCTCCACGCGCCCCGACCGCTCGAGGACGTGCACCTCGCCGCGCTCGTGGATCGTGGCCAGGTAGCTCTCGATGTGGTCGCGCGCGGCCGCGCCGTCGACGAAGCCGGGGTGGCGCCGGAACGCGTCGAGGCGGAGCCCGAGCTGAGCGGAGAGCCACTCCATCCCCGCGAGTCTGGCCGGGGCCGGGCCCGAAGGCACGCCCGCCCTTTGTCAGGGCCACAAAGGCCGGCTATATGGCTCGCCGCGATGACCGAGAAGCTGCTGATCACCCTCCCCGCGGCCCTCGAGCGGGCGGCCCTCCGCACCGGCTACGGGTTCACCTTCGTCAAGGACGACCGCACCGAGGAGGAGCACACCTGGGAGGCCCTGCTGCTGCGGGCGAAGTCGATCGCGGTCGCGCTCAACGAGCGCGGCATGCGCAACGGCGACCACGTGGCGCTCATCCTCCCCGAGGCGGGCGACTTCATCCCGACCTTCCTGGGCGTGATCCAGGGCGGCGGGGTGCCGGTCCCGCTCTATCCGCCGATGGGCGTCGGGCAGCTCGGCGGCTACCTCGAGCACTGCAAGCACATCGTCGGCGCGTCGCGCGCGAAGTGGCTCGTGACCAACCGCCAGATCCACGCGGTGATCGGCAAGGTCCGCGAGTCCGCCCCCGACCTGCGCGAGATCCTCGGCATGAACGACCTCGCCGGCGACCCGGGCCTGTGGCGCGACCCCGGCCTCGGGCTCGACGACCCCGCGTTCATCCAGTTCACGAGCGGCTCGACGAGCCGACCCAAGGGCGTCGTCGTCACGCACGGCAACCTCGCCGAGAACGCGCACGCGGTGATGCGCGTCGGCCTGAACAGCAACGACGAGGACCGCGGCGTGAGCTGGCTCCCGCTGTTCCACGACATGGGCCTGATCGGGTTCGTGATCGCGCCGATCATCCACCGCGTGCCCGTCTCGTTCATGTCGCCGATGACGTTCCTGAAGCGCCCCGCGACGTGGCTCGAGGTGCTGAGCAAGCACCGCGGCACGATCACCTACGGGCCCAACTTCAGCTACGCGATCACCGCCAAGCGCGTGCGCGACAGGGACATCGAGGGCCTCGATCTGTCGCACGTCCGCGTCGCGGGCTGCGGCGCCGAGCCGATCCAGGCCGACACGCTGCGCGCCTTCGCGGACCGCTTCTCGCGCATCGGCTTCACCGAGAAGGCGTTCGTCCCGAGCTACGGGATGGCCGAGTACACGCTCGCCATCGCGTTCAGCCGCGGCATCCCCACCGATCGCGTCGACCAGGACCGCCTCTGGTCCGACGGCGAGGCGGTGAGCGTCGACGAGGGCGGCCTCGAGATCGTCGGCTGCGGCGGCGCGTTCCCCGATCACGGCATCCGCATCGTCGACGTCGAGAGCCGCGAGGTGCTCCCCGATCGCCGCGTCGGCGAGATCGAGGTCAGCGGCCCGTCGGTGATGACCGGCTACTACGAGCAGGAGGGCGTCACCGCCCAGACGATCAACCCCGAGGGCTGGCTCAAGACCGGCGACCTCGGCTACCTCGTCGACGGCAAGGTCTTCATCTGCGGCCGCGCCAAGGACGTCATCATCGTCAACGGCAAGAACTACTACCCGCAGGACCTCGAGTGGGCGGGCAGCGAGGTCCCGGGCGTCCGCGCGGGCAACGTGATCGCCTTCCCGAGCTTCCGCGAGGGACTCGGCCGCGAGGCCGTCGTCGTCGTCGCCGAGACCAAACAGAAGGACGGCCGCGAGCAGCTCGCGCGCGACGTGAAGACGGAGATCGCGAAGCAGACCGGCCTCACCGTGGACGAGGTCGTCGTCGTCGACGCGGGGACGATCCCGAAGACGTCGAGCGGCAAGCTCCAGCGGCGCCGCGCGCGCGCCCTCTACGAGGAGCAGGGGCTCACCAAGAAGGAAGACGAGGGCGCGCTCAAGATCGCCGGCCGCCTCGTCGAGAGCCAGCTCGCGCACCTCAAGCTCGGGATCTTCGGCAAGAAGAAGTAGAGCCGTGCTCTGATGGGGGCCGTGACGGCTCCGCTCCCGTCCAAGATCGGTCGCTTCCGAATCCTGCGCCGCCTCGGCGCGGGCGGCATGGGGGTGGTCTACGAGGGCGTCGACGATCTGCTCGGCCGGCGCGCCGCGGTGAAGGTCCTCAAGGAGGGCACCGACGACGCGATCGCTCGCCAGCGCTTCCTGCGCGAGGCCCGCGCGGCCGCCGCCGTCTCGCACGACAACGTCGGCACGATCTACGAGGTCGGCGAGGACGGCGAGACGCTCTTCCTCGCGATGGAGTTCGTCGACGGGCGGACCCTGCGCGAGCAGGCCCACGCCGCGCCGCCGGACATCGCGCGGACCCTCGAGATCGCCTCCGAGATCGCGAGCGCGCTCGCCGCGGCCCACCGCGCCGGCCTCGTCCATCGGGACCTCAAGCCCGACAACGTGATGATCGAGCGCGCGACGGGGCGCGCGAAGGTCCTCGACTTCGGCCTCGCGAAGCGCGCCGGTGACTCCGATCGCTCGGCGCTCGAGCTCGCCGAGCGCGCGACCGTCCCGCCCGACACGCCGGACTCCGCGCTGCTCGGGGAGCTCACCGCGGCCGGCACCATCCTCGGCTCTCCGGGGTACATGTCGCCCGAGCAGCTGCAGCGCGCGGACGTCGACGCCCGCACCGACGTGTGGGCCTTCGGCGTGCTCCTCTTCGAGCTCCTCGCGGGCCGCCGCCCCTTCGACGCGCCCCACGGGCCCGGCCTCGTGCTCGCGGTGTGCACGGCCCCGACGCCCCCGATCCCCAGGGACGACGTGCCGACGGCGCTCTCGGCGCTCGTGTCGCGCTGCCTCGAGAAGGAGCCGGACGCGCGACCCGCGGACGGGGCGGCGCTGCTCCGCGCGCTCGCGTCGATCGAGGGCCGAGGCCCCGCGCCCGAGCACGAGGACCTCGGGGTGGCGCCCACGATCGCGGCGACGCCCGCGCCCGCCGAGGTCGCCGTCGTCACCGCGCCGGCGCCCGAGCGCCCGGCGTGGGTGCTCCCGCTCGCCGTCGCGCTCGCGGTGACGAGCCTGGGCGCGATGCTCTACGTCGCGCTGCGGGAGGCGCCCGAGCGCCCGCCCCCCGAGGTCGCGTCGACAGAGCCCTCTCCGAGCGGCCCGGCGGCGAACGAGGAGGACCCACCGCGACGCCAGCCGCGCCCGACGATCTGCGAGCACGCCGAGCCGCCGTGCAGCGGTGGATCGGTGGGGTGGTGCGACCGCGACGGAAGTCGTGTTGCGTGCTGCGGCGCGGGGCTGCTGCCCGAGGAAGATGGCGTGTGCGGCTGCCCGCCCGGCGGGGCGACCGAGGAGACCGCGCTGGCCAACGGCTGCGCCGCGCCGGCCGAGGGCGACTACGCCGAGGCGCTGCAGGCGACGCTCCGGCTCGGGGTCGGGCCGATCCGCGAGTGCTACTCGCGCTACCTCGAGCAGGGTCGAGGGGTCCAGGGGCGGGTCCTCACCGCGTTCGACGTGAACCCGTGGGGAGAGCTCGAGAACGTCCGCCTCGACGAGAGCTCCCTCCCCTCACCCGACGTACAGCGCTGCGTGCTCCGCGTGGTCCGCGAGCTCGAGGTCCCCCCGCCGCCGGGCGGACAGACGCTCCCGGTCAGCTACCCGTTCACGTTCACGACAGACTGAGTCCGACGACGCGAAGCGTCGGAGGATCTCAGTGGGGAGCGCGAGGGGCTTGCCCCTCGCCGGAGAGAAATCGCCGGAGGCGATTGATCGACAGGGTTCGAGCTTCACTCGCAGCCCGTCATGCCGGTCGGCTCCGTGCACAGGCACGGGCCGCAGCCGCCGGGCAGCATCTGCCACGCGCCGTCGCAGCACTGGTAGGACGCGGAGCACGCGGTGTGGGCGTAGCGCCCGCCGAAGCTGTGCGTGCAGGCCGCGCCCATCGGCGGCGGGTCGCCCGACTCGACGGTGACCACGACCCCGCGGCTCTCGAGGCCGTCGCGCGCGACGAGGCTGATCGCCCAGCGCCCCCGCGAGAGGGTCGCCGTCTCGCCGAACACGAGCCTGTCGATCGTCCAGCCGCTCGCGTCCTCGCGGTAGACGGCGAAGCATCGCCCGTCGCCGGTCAGCCGGACCGCGGCGCCCTCGACGGTCACGCCGGGCAGCGGCGGTCCGCCGGTCGCGCCGGGGATCGCCGGCGTGGTCGCGGGGGTCGCGTAGTGATCGCGCAGCGCGGCGGCCACGCCCATCCGGTCATCGACGATCGGGCCGACGTGGTACTGGATGTTGCCCTGCGCGCGCGGCTCGTCGCGCACGAGCTGGAGCTGGGTGCGGATCTCGTCGAGGGTCCACGCCGGCGAGGTCCCGAGCTGCGCGAGGTAGTTGCCGACCAGCAGGTGCCGGCCGGCCGCGTCGGCGCGCTCGGCCCACCAATCGAGCAGCCGCGCGTAGTCCTGCGCGGCCTGCGTCGTCGGCCAGTAGAGCTGCGGCGCGAGGTAGTCGACGTCCCCCGCGTCCATCCACGCGACGGGGTCGGCGTAGAGCGACGCGTACTGGTCGAGGCCGCTGATCCCCGAGGGCATGCCCGGCCGATAGATCCCGAAGGGCGAGATCCCGAAGCGGACGTCGGGGCGCACCTCGCGCACGAGCGCGTGGACCTCGGCGACCATCGTGTTCACGTTCGCGCGGCGCCAGTCGTCGCGCGCGAGCCCGCCGCCGTGCGCCGCGTAGCTCGCGTCGTCGTCGAACGCGACGCCCGACTCCGGGTAGGGGTAGAAGTAGTCGTCGAAGTGCAGGCCATCGAGGTCGTAGCGCTCGAGCACGTCGCGGATGACCGCGAGCACGTGCGCGCGACCGTCGGGGTTGCCCGGGTCGATCCAGTGCAGCGACCCGTATTCGACGATCAGCTCGGGGCGCGCGTTGACGAGGTGGGTCGGCGCGGCGGTGGCCGGGGTCCCCGACACGAGCGCGCGGTACGGGTTCATCCAGGCGTGCAGCTCGAGCCCGCGCGCGTGCGCCGCGTCGACCGCGTGGGCCAGCGGATCCCAGCCCGGATCGCCGCCCGAGGTGCCGGTGAGGAAGCGGCTCCACGGCTCGAGGTCCGATCGATAGAACGCGTCGCTCTCGGCCCGGACCTGCAGGAACACCGCGTTCATGCCCGCCGCCCGCGCGGTGTCGAGCAACGCGTCGAGCTCGGCGCGCTGCGCGTCCGCGCTCAGACCCGAGCGGCTCGGCCAGTTGATGTTGTAGACGGTCGCGATCCAGACGCCGCGGACCTCGCGCTCGTGCGACACGTCGACGGTCTCGACGCCCGCGTCGCCACCCGTCGCGCCGTCGAGGCCCGCCGCGTCGAGTCCCCCGGCGTCGGTCCCCGCCGCGTCCATCGCCGCCGCGTCGAGCCGCGCCCCGCCGTCTACGGCGCCGCCGCCGCCGCACGCGACGAGCAGCGCCGCGATCCACGGCACGCGACGCGCGGCGGTCATCGGCGCAGCACCCCCGCGGGCACCTCGGCCAGCACCTCCTCGGACTCCGGGTCCTTGTAGGTCCCGCCGAGGCGGTCCCAGGCCGTGAAGAACTGCCCGAAATTGTAGTTCGCGTACCAGTGATGGAGCGTGTGGTGGCCGGTGTAGTTGATGCCCTTCCACCGGACGAACGAGACGCGGTCGTGGATCATCACCGCCCACACCGTAACGAAGGTCACGAACACGAGGTAGACCGCGACGTGCACGGGGAACAGGAACGCGCACAGGTGATGCGCGAGCCCCTGCGCGAACGAGTCGAGCGGGTTGAACGCGACGCCGACGAACGAGATCGGCTGCTTGAAGCTGTGATGCGGCTCGTGGATGTACTTGTAGAGGGGGCCCCAGTGGAGCGCGCGGTGCACCCAGTAGATCAGCGTCTCGGTGACCACGAGGTAGCACCCGATGCTCACGAGCAGCCACGCCCAGCCGTAGTCGTCGACGTCGTAGTAGACCCGGCTCCACCCGTACGCGATCGCGAGGTGGAAGGGCGTCATCAGCAGCGCGTTGCCGAGCAGCGAGACCGCCGACCACTTGAGCGCGCGCTTGATCGTCGTCGGATCCTCGACGTACGTCGGGTGGTAGCGCTCCTTGCGCCAGCGGAAGAAGTAGAAGTACGAGAGCGTCGAGAGCGTCCCGTACAGCGTCACACCCCCGACGACGAGGCCGAGGAAGGTCGTGAGCGGGTGGGTGGGGAGACCGAGGAGCTCGGAAAGCACGGGATGTTCACTCCGCCGCGGTGAACGCGGTTCATAGGGGCGGGAGAGTAGCGAGTTCCGCTCAGCGGCGGAACACACGTTGCAGCGCGCCGCTGCTGGCGTTGACGCTGAGCGGCAGGCCCATGCGGTGGAAGCGATCGACGGTGGCCTCGAGCTCGGCGGTGTGCCCGCGGAGCCGGAAGCTCGGGCGGTTGAACACGATCACGCGATCGTGCGCGATGGCCGCGGCCGCGAGCTCGCGCTGGAACGTCGGGAGCTGGTCGGACGCGTCCTCGACGAGCTCGGTGCCCTCGATGATCCCGCCGCCCACCCACACCCACACCCGGTGCCCGGTGGAGCCGGTCGGCACGATCGCCTCGAGCACCTCGACGGCGCGCCGGCGCTCCGCCGGCTGGGTGAGGTCGTAGCGCTCGAGCGCGAGCTCGCCGTCCTCGAGCCGCCGCCGCAGGACCGCGTCGCGGGTCAGCGTGAGCGCCGCCGCGGGGACATCGCGCCCCCAGATCGAGAAGCCCTTGTTCTCGTCGCGGCGCTCGTGCTCGTTCGGGTTCTCGACCGACAGCGTGATCACGCGCTCGCGGCGCAGCGCCTCGGTGAAGTACGCCCTGTCGCTCCGCGAGATCCGCTCGGCGCCGCACGCCGCCACCGCGCGCGCGCCCCGCGGCGCGTCGGCGATCATGTAGCCGGCCTCCTCGGCGAGGACCCGGACGTTGTGTCGGGCGTTGCGCGTCTCCGCCTGCTCGGCCGGCGTGCCCGCGCCGCGCGCGCGCCGAGCCGTCTCGAAGAGCCGATCGCTCGGCTGAAAGCTCCCGAACATCGTCGCCGCGTCCGGGATCGCCGCCCACGCCGCGTCGTCGTCGAGCGCTGGCGCGCGGACGGGTCGGAGCGGCGTCCCCGCCATCGTGTCGGCGACCGCCGCGGTCACCCAGTTGGCCGGCATCATCAGCGCGAACGCCTGGTGCTCGACCGGATGGTCCTGCTGGCTGAAGAGCGCGTCGCGCAGGACGAACAGCCCGCGGATGCGCCCCGCGATCGCCTGCTGCCGCCGCGCGTTCTCGGCCCCGCTCTCGGCGCGCGGATCGAAGTCACCCCGCATCGACCGGTTGTTGCTCTCGTAGCGCAGGTTCGAGAACACGCGCCCCGGCTCGCCCCCGACGCGCGGGACGAGGTGCTCGTAGCGCGCGGGCGCGACCCAGTCGCGGGTCTGAGCCCCGAGCGGCGCGGCGACGAGCAGGAGCAGCGCGAGGGTGGGCATCGAGCGGCGCATCACGGGGAGCATGGTGGATCGAGGACGGCTCCGACGACGAGCGTTGTTCCGACTTTCATCCCTGCGTTCGCCCTGGCCAGCTCGGGTAAGGTCGACGTCGATGTCCGCCTCGGAGCGAGTCCAGGCTGCGCTAGCGGCCTTCGACGATCCGCTCGCTCGGCCCGAGCCCTCGGCGAGGGCGAGCTGGCTCGAGGATCTGGCGTTCCTGCGGGCCCGCGCCGAGCACGAGGACCTCGGCGCCGAGCTGCTCCATCGCGCCCGCACCTCGGTAGCGCGTCACGACCCGGCCCTGGCGGCGGTCCCGCGGTCCGTCTGGGAGCTGGGGCGAGGCTGCGCGCCCGAGGCTCGCCACGCGCTGGTGCGGACCGCCATCGAGCGGGGAGTCCACCTCCACACGGTTGGCGGATCCACCCCCTCGTCCATCGGCGAGCTCCTCGCGCGGCTCACGGAGGGCGACGACGAGCTCGGAACGACGCTGCTGAAGGCCGTCCTCCAGCGGACCGATCACGAGCTGAAGCACCCGGGGTACAGGGGATACGCGGTCCGCGTCGCGGACACGTTGCGAGGCCTCGGAGACCTCACCGAGGATCCGCGCCAACTGGAGGTCTGGGCCGAGATCCTCCCCGAGTCGGCGCGACCTCGGCTCGCCGCGGTGACCCGACACCTCGCCCCGCGCGGGCTCGCGGGGATCGACGCGCTCGTGGGGATCACCCTCGACGACGACCTCGCGCCGGGGCTCTGCGCGGCCCTCGCGGAGCGCTGGAGCTTCTACGACGCGATCGAGGCGGCGGCCCGGCTGAGGCCGCTCCCCCAGCAGCTCGCGCTGCTCGCGATCGCGGAACGCACGTCGAGCCCTGCGCACCGCCAGACCCTGGTGACGTGCTTCCGGAGGTGCCCCGCGGGGGACCCGGAAGAGGACTACGACCTTCGGTTCGGATCGCTCTTCTTGCGTGTCGGCGACGTCGACGGCGCCATCGCGACCCTCCGCGCGATGGGGGACCGCCGGTCGGATTGGATGGGGCCGGCGTCGCTCGCGCTCGAGATCGCCGGGCACCTCGCCGACCACCCCGAAGAGGCGACGACCGAGCGGGTGCAGGCCGTCCTCGCCGCGCCCCACGCCATCCCCCAGGCGCTCGCGCGGGTGGTGACGCGGCTCGTGTACCGACTGGCTCCGCTGACCGACGTCGACGCCGCGGTGACGAAGCTGCGAGCGCGCTTCGAGCCCGGCGATGCGGGGCTCGTAGACGCCGGAGAAGCCGCCGCGCGGTTCCACGCGGGGGACACGAGCGGTGGCCGAGAGGCGCTCGAGCGAGCGCTGCGGGTCGTGCGCGAGAATCGCCCCCTCTTCTTCACCGTCGCCACCTATCTCGACGCGGCTCGTCATGGTCGCGTGGCGGAGGCCGCGCCCGATCTCCTCGAGCGCGTCCTCGAGGCGATCCCGTTGTCCCACCAACACGGGAGCAGCCTCGTGAAGCACCTCGATCCGATCGGGCGGCGCGTGACCGTGGCGCACCTCCCGGAGCTGCCCGCAGCGCTGGCCCACGAGCTCGCCGTGGCGCTCGCCGAGACCGCCGATCTGCGGACCGAGCGCGACCTCGTGGAGACCCTGGTCGAGCGGGCGCCGGGCCGCGCCGAGACGCTGACGCTCGGTCGATGCTTCGCTTGCGTGCTCGCCCGCGCGGGGGAGCTCGACGAGGCCCGCGCGGTCGCGCGCCTCGTCGGACTCTGAGTCTCTAGCGAGGCGCCTCCGCGGCGCCCGGGGACGAGCCAGGCTCCACCTCGTGGCGCCGTCCATGTTCTGGACGGCCGTTCGTGACGAGTCCGCACGGCCTGGAGGGCCTTCGAGGGCGCCACCTGCGATCTGGAGTCCGCACTCGATCCTCGATCTCCGTGGCTCGCGGCTTGCTGTGGTTCCCCGCATGCGCCGCCACGTCCGATGCCTCGCCCTCCTCCTGCTCGCCTCCTGCGCGGGCGCCGAAGACGTCGGCGAGACGGAGGCCGGCCTCGCGATCGCGGGCCCGTGGGTCATCCCCGCCGACACCCTCGCGATCGGCGACAGCCAGTACGTGCCCTACACCGGCGCGGGCCCGTGGGTGGGACCCAGCGCCTGCGGCGGCAGCCTCCTCGCCGGCAGCGCCGAGCTGCGCGACTGGCTCCTCGTCGCCTTCCCGCAGGTCCGGAGCATCGGCGGCTACTCGTGCCGCTCGATCAACGGCGACAGCTCGACGATGAGCGTGCACGCCACCGGTCGGGCGCTCGACATCATGCTCCCGCTCGACGGGGGCGAGGCGGACAACGACCTCGGCGACCCGATCGGGGCCTACCTGATCGAGCACGCCGAGGAGATCGGCATCCAGTACATCATCTGGGATCGCTGGACCTGGAGCGCGAGCCGGACCCCGGGCGCCAAGGGGCGGGCCTACGGCGGCGCGCACCCGCACCACGATCACCTCCACGTCGAGCTCAGCACCGACGCGGCCGCGCGGCGCACCCCGTGGTTCTCGGGCAGCCGACCGCTCCCCGACTCGATGTGCGGCGTGCTCCCGCGCGACGGCGGCGTCGTCGAGGAGAACGACGACTGCTTC
This sequence comes from Sandaracinaceae bacterium, assembly GCA_020633195.1. Lineage (GTDB taxonomy): Bacteria > Myxococcota_A > Polyangia > Polyangiales > Sandaracinaceae > JACKEC01. The sequence goes on from JACKEC010000043.1 coordinate 19,704, forward strand.
ACCGCCTACGGCCCGGCCACCTACTGGCGCACCGAGGCGACCGGCCACGGCGGCTCCATGCGCTGGACCAACGCGTTCCAGAGCAGCTCGCCGAGCAACTGGGCGCGCTGGCACATCGACCTCGAAGAGGGCGGCGAGTACGCGGTCGAGGTCTACGCGCAGTCGCCGTACGCGGTGAACACGGCGACCCGGTACGTGCTCATGCACGGCGACGTCGAGCACGAGATCATGGTCGACTTCACCGGCGCGGACGGCTGGGTCCAGCTCGGCACGTTCACCTTCGCGCCGGGCGGCGGCCAGCACCTGAGCGTCTACGACAACACCGCCGGCGCGGTGGCGTCCGACCAGCACATCCCGGCGGACGCGATGCGCCTCGTCCGCGTCGAGCCGACCGCGCCCGAGTTGGGCCCGACGACCGAGCCCGACCCGGATCCCACGGCGGAGCCCGAGCCCGGCCCGCACGTCATCGACCTGCGCGAGCTGCCGCTGCGCGACCTCGGCCCGCTCCTCGAGGGCGACCCCACCCTCGACGACGATCCGATGGAGCCCTTCCCGCACAGCGGGAGCCTGTCGGGCACCTGCAGCGCGGGCGGCGCCACGAGCCCGGGGTCGGCCTGGCCGCTCGGGCTCCTGTTCGCCGCCGCGCTGCTCCGCCGCCGGCGCTGAGTCCCGAGGGCGCGATCGGGGTGGTGGAATTTCGCGCAAAGGGCGCGAAGGGAGCAAAGAGGGTTTCTTTTATCGAGGTGCGGCCTCGGCGATCGCGGGCCCCGTGGGCATCGCCCCGTCCCGCCCCCCACCCATCCCTTTGCGTCTTCGCGTCTTCGCGCGCTCCGCGTTCTCTTCCACGGCGGTCATCGAGCACGGAGCGAGTTGGGAGTCTCGCGCGAGCCCCGGATGCGTGCCATGCACCAGGCCGTGCGGGGCGCATCGATGCTGGTGGTCGCCATCCTGCTCGCGCCGGCGACGGCCCGAGCCGGCAACGGGGACGGGATCCTCGTCGGCAACCAGGCCGCGATCACGGGCGGCGCGGTGACCGCGACGATCTCGGACGGAACCGCCACCTGGTACAACCCCGCCGGCCTCGCCGCGATGGAGCGCGACGCGGTCGACGTGAGCGGCAACGCCTTCCAGGTCCGCGCCGCCGAGGAGGGCGGGCTGATCTCCTCGACCACCGGCCAGTCGAACGACGGCGGCTACCTCGAGCTGCTCTCGATCCCGAGCGCGTCGACGATCGCGCGGCGCCTCGAGCCGGGGCTCGTGATCGCGTTCGGCGTCTTCGCGCCGCGCTTCTCGCAGCACACCGTGCGGACCGGCCTCGACGCGGGCGTGTTCCCCGACTCGGCGCGCTGGACGCTGAGCAGCACCGCCTTCTCGGCCACCTATCACGCGGGCGGCGCGATCGGGATCCGCATCGACGATCACCTGCGGTTCGGCGTCTCGCTCTTCGGCGTCTACCGCGAGACCTCGACGAGCTTCCAGACGGCCGGCGCGTTCGCGGCCGACGGGAGCACGCGGCTCGTCGCGCGCGGCGGCATCTCGCAGGTCCGCAGCCTCGGCACCGAGCTCGGGCTCGGGGTGCAGTGGGAGCCGCAGCGCGGCGTGATCATCGCGGCCACGTTCCGGAGCCCCGGCCTCGAGATCCTCACGCAGCTCCGCTCCACCACGACCGCGATCGACGTGACCGTCGACGACGCGAGCCCGGACGCCGTGTCGTTCATCCCGATGGACGAAGAGGACCTCGCGCCCGGCATCGCGATCCTCACCGCCGGGCGCCTCAACCTGTCGATCGGGCACCGCTTCGACCGCGGCTGGATCGCCGCGGAGATCGACGTGCAGCCGCCGCTCGAGCTCGACGGAATCCTCGCGCGGCGCTTCGTGTGGAACGTGCGCGTCGGCGGCCGCTACGAGGTGGACGACCAGCTCGGGATCGGCGCGGGGTTCTTCACCGATCTCTCCGAGCAGGACCCCATCCAGGAGCTGGGCGAGACGCGCGTCGACTTCTACGGGCTCAGCGCGGGCCTCGAGTACCGCACGCAGCACACGCTCGGTGAGGGCGAGCGCTCCGACAACCTCGTGTTCAGCACCACCATCGGCCTGCGCTACGCGTTCGGCGCCGGCGAGGTGGGCGGCCTCCTGTTCGATCCGCAGCGAGGCCTGGAGCGCGCGACCGTCCCGATCCGCACGACCATCCACGAGGTCGGCCTGCACATCGGCTCGGCGCTCTACTTCTGAGCCCCGATCACCCGCGCCGCCGGACGAAGAGGCCGAGCGCGAGCGCGGCGAGCACGCCGAGCGGCGCGCCGTCGTGGCCGCGCGGCGCGGCGCGGCAGTCGCAGCCGGGCTGCGATCGACGAAGGCCGGCGTCGGCCCCCACCCCGCCGTCGAGCGCGCCGCCGTCCATCGCGCTCACGAGCCCCCCGTCCTCGCCGGGGAGCAGCATCCCGCAGCGACCCATGCGGCACACCTGCCCGCGCGGGCACACCGCGCCGTCGCACGCGTCGTGGCACCCGGCGGGGCCGTCGCAGACCTGGCCCGCGGGGCAGCTGCTCGGGCAGTCCGGGTGGCGGCAGTCGCCGCTGGTCGCGTCGCACACCTCCGCGGGCGCGCAGATCAACCCGTCACACTGATTGCAGCCGGGCAGGCAGAAGCCACCGCGACACACCGAGCCGGACGGGCACGAGACCTCCGCGCACTGGTCGACGCAGGAGTCGAGGATGCACGTCGCGTCGCCCGGGCACACGATGCCGTCGCACTCGCCGCGGCACTCTCCGTCCCGGCAGACCTGACCGCTCGGGCACGTCACCCCGAGGCACGACGGCTCGACGCAGAGGCCGGTGTCCGTGTCGCACTCGATGCGCACGCCGCCGCACTGGAACTCGACCGCGAGCTGACAGTGCGGCACGCACGCCCCGTCGTCGCAGACGGCCTCGCCGGGACACGTCACCGCGTCGTCGACCACCCCGTTGCAGTCGTTGTCGAGGCCGTCGCAGCGCTCGGGCTCGCCGCTGAAGCGCGGCGTGCACTCGAGCGTCCCGCCGGTGCAGCGCGTGATGCCGCGCCCGCAGGCGCCGACCATGCCGGTGTCGCAGTCCGCGCCGGCGCCCGCGCATTCGACGCCGGTGACGCTCGTGACCAGGTCGGTGAAGTCGTTGTTGGCGGTGTTGAAGGTGTCCTCCCACGCGAAGTAGAAGGTGCGCTCGAAGATGCGGCTGTCGTAGACGAGCAGGTGCACGAACGAGTCGGCGCCGCGCGCGTCCGGGTTGAGCTCGCGCTGCGAGTAGTACGCGTAGCCCTCGCCGCCGCGCAGCCGGTCCACGGTCGCGCAGCAGTCCCCGCCCGCGCACCGCGCGCTCGACGGACGCTCCTCGGGGGTCAGCAGGAAGAAGCCGATCTCGCCGCCGCGGTAGTCGGGCTCGCTGCGGACGTCGAGCACCACGGAGCTCCCCGGGGCCGCGTCGCACGCGAGCATCACGTGCAGGTCGTCGGGGCTCGGCGGCGTCCCGTCGGTCGACGCGTTGTACCAGCCGAACGCGCTCTCGAAGAGCGCGGTCCCGCGGCTCTCGACGGTAAACGTCAGCGCGCACGTCGGCGAGAACGTCTCGGGCAGCAGCGACGCGTCCTCGCGCGGGTCGATGCCGTCGCTCTGCGAGGGGATGCACGTGTTGTCGTTGAACACGTGGAACATCCGGCTCTCGCAATTCCCGTTGCGGCCGTCCGGGCAGCTCGACTCGCTCGGGCAGGGATCGCCGATGTTGCAGATCCCCGCCTCCTCGCAGATGCACGCGAAGGTGGCGAGGAGCCCCGTCGGTCGGCCGCCGTTGCAGCCGGGGTCGGACGGAACGCGCTCGCCGGTCGGCTGCGTGACGACGTCGGCGGACGCGGGGGCGGCGATCGCGAGGACCGCGAGGAGGGCGACGATGCGGGGCATGGCGGCTCCAGGGTAACTCAGGCCCGAGTGACGTAGCCACCCGTCCGCGCCGCGCCAGCGAATTTCTCCCCCTAGGGTCGGACGAAGCGGAGCGTGAAGCGGTCGCTGGTGCCGCGGCGCTCGCCGGCGGCGCCGGGCGCGGCGTTCCAGTCGCGGGCGTCCTCGGGGTTGCGCAGGGTCGAGGCGCGGGCGTCGAGCCGGAAGCCCGCCGCGGTGATCTCGTCGATCACGACCGACTCCTCGATCCGGTGCAGCGTCCGCACGTCGCGAACCCCGCTCCCCGCCTCGGCCGCGTGGTCGACGATGCCGTAGACGCCGCCCGGCCGGAGCGCGTCGAAGACCGCGCGGTTCATCGCCGCGCGGTCGGTCTCCATCCAGACCGAGTCGTGGTACGCGAGGATGTAGATGACCGCGTCCAGATCGTGGGCGTCCTCCGGCAGCGGCGCGTCGAGCTCGCGCTCGACGAGCACGACGTGCTCGAGCCCCGGCCGCGCGAGGCGCTCCGCGAGGGGACCGCGCGCGAAGCGATCCATGACGAACGCGTTGTTCTGCGCGAGCACCTGCCCCTCCGGCCCGACGGCGCGGGCGAGCAGCTCGGTCGTGTAGCCGGTGCCGGCGAACAGATCGGCGACGCGCTGTCCGCGCTCGATCCCGAAGAAGGACAGCACCTCGGCCGGGCGCCGTCCGTCGTCCATCGCGCGGTCCGCCTCTTGGCGATCCTCGGCGGCGACCACCTCCGCGAGGAGCGCGCTCGGCTCGGGGGCGACCTCCTCGGCCGCCGCCGCGACCGGCTCGGCCTCGTCGGGCGGAGGGGTGGTGGCCGGAGCCGTCGTGGAGCCACCGCACGCGGCGAGGAGCAGACCGGAGAACAGCGCGAGTCGTTGCATGGGACTGCGCTACCGCGCGACCCGCCGCCGGGCAACCGGGCCGGTCAGCAGGTGCCGCCGGCGCAGCCCACGATCGTGCAGCTCCCGCCGCAGCTCGCGCACAGGTCCCCGCAGGCGCCGCCGGCGCAGGTCCCGGTGCAGAAGCCGGCCGCGCCCGACGGGTTGCAGGTCATCCCCTCCTGCGACGGGCGCATGCACGGGCGCGTCTCGTACTCGACGCCGGTGGCGTTGCAGGTGCCGCCGCCGCAGGTGAGGTCGTTGCAGCGCCGGTTCTGGGTTCCCGCGATCGCGCAGGGCGAGAAGACGCAGTCGTTCCACGTCGGCTCACAGGAGCGAGCGCCGCACGGCGTCCCGTCCGTGGTCCGCGTGCAGGCCTCGTCCTCGTCGACCGCGTGCGGCGCGCACGCGCCCGCCTCGCAGGCGAACGAGGTCACCCTCCGCGTGTGCGTGCCGTCCTCGCCGCAGACGCCCGAGAAGCCGGCGCACGCCGTCCAGTCGCCGACCACCGGCGCGGGGCAGTCGGCGTCGGTGAGGCAGCCCACGTCGCAGCGCCGCGCGGCCTCGTCGCAGCGGTCCGCGTCGCACGGAGGCGAGCCGTGCTCGGTGCACGCGCCGGCGAGGCACGTGTCGGCGCCGTTGCAGAACACCCCGTCGTCGCAGGCGGCGGTGTTCGGGACGTGGGTGCAGCCGTCGGCCGTCTCCGCGTCGTCGGTGCAGGGATCGCCGTCGTCACAGCCCGCGACGGGGCCGCCGAGGCACACCCCCGCGACGCACTGACCGCCGCCGCACGCGTCGTCCGAGGCGCAAGCTCCCGTGCAATACTCCGGCTGATCGTCGGAGCAGCGCGGGTCGACGCACTGGCCGCCGTAGCACGCCGTAGCCGCCGGCGAGTCCCCCGTCGCGGGGCACGTCACGCCGACGCACGAGAGCGAGATGACGACCGTGATCGCCACCGAGCGCTCCACCGTCACCAGCGTCGAGCGGCGCGCGACCTCGTCGCCCGCGACGTCGGTGAGGACGACGTCGACCCGGTAGGCCCCGGGCTCGAGGCCCTCGAAGCTCGCGAGGCGGCGCGGCTCCACGAAGCTCTCGCCGAGCCGCGCGACCGAGAGCGCGTCCGCGACCGGCGCCCCGTCTCGCGTCAGGGAGGTCTCGATCGCGACGAACGACGCGCCCGCCGGGAGGTCGGTCGCGAAGTCGACGACGAGGAACGGGAGCTCGCCGGTGCAGCCGATACAGCAGCCGATGGAGAGGAGCGCGATGAGGGCGACGCGGCGCAACGCCCGCATGCTAGCGCAGACGGAACGCGACGCGCGCGGATCGCCAGCTGGCCACCCGCGCGCGCTCGTCGTCTCGTATGCAGATCAGGCCGTCGCGTGGGCCTCCTCGCTGGCGGCGAAGGCGGGCGCCTCGGGGCGCGCCTTGGCGGCGAGCACCCCGACGTAGCTGCGGCGGTACGCCCAGGCGAGGAAGAGCTGCAGGCCGAGGAGCACCACGGGCAGCGCGACGCCGGCGGGCTCGAGCACCGCGTGGAACGCGAGGATGTTCACCATCACCGGCGCGAGCAGGGTGAGCGCGAGCGGGACGAAGCGGTTGCCGAGCAGGAGCGCGCCGACGAGCACCTCGGTGCCCTTGATGAGCGGGAACATGTACCCGGTCGCGGCGAGCGCGCCGAGGAAGGCGCCAGCGCCGCCCTCGTGAGGCGGCATCGGCAGGAAGCCGAGGAAGCCGTTGAGGCCGAAGACGAGGAAGGCGAGCCCGAGCACGACGCGGGCGGCGGTGGGGGCGTGGCGAAGAACGGTGGACATCGTGGTCATCTCCTTGTGGAGACCACTCTGGGACTGTCCCTCCAGACCGACTATTACCCTCTGATGCACATCACCGTTGCCCTCACGCAACAATCGGAGCGCCCGTGAGGACCGGCGTCGACTTCTCGTTGGTGCCGTCGTTCGTCGAGGTCGTGCGGCAGGGGAGCTTCACCGCCGCGGCCAAGGCGCTCGACCTCCTGAAGTCCACGGTGAGCCGCCACGTGACGCGCCTCGAGGCCAGCCTCGGGGTGGCGCTGCTCGTGCGCACCACGCGCCGGTCGCGGCTCACCGCCGACGGCGAGCGCTTCTACGCGCGCGTCGCGCCGGCCCTCGAGCGCATCGAGGAGGCGGCCCGCGCCGTCACCGAGCAGCAGGACGAGCCGCGCGGCCACCTGCGCATCTCGGTCCCCGCGGATCACGAGCAGCTCCCGCTGTCGGTGGCGAGCTTCGTCGCGCGCTACCCGGAGATCACCGTCGAGGTGAACGTCACGGGCGAGCGCGTCGACCTCGTGAAGGACGGCTTCGACCTCGCGATCCGCGCGGGTCGGCTGCGCGACAGCTCACTCGTGGCGCGGCGCCTCGCGACGCCGGAGTTCCAGCTCTTCGCGCACGAGCGCTACCTCGCCGAGCGCGGCACCCCGCGCGCGATCGAGGACCTCGCCGACCACGAGGTCATCCTCTTCCGGCCGCAGAACGGCGTGTGCCGGCTGTCGATGATCGGGCCCGACGGTCCGCGCGAGGTCGACGTGCGGGGTCACATCTGGACCGACGACCTCATGTTCGTGCGCGGCGCCGTCGCGGCCGGCGCGGGGATCGGGCTCGTGCCGGGGGCGTCGTTCGGATCGGACCACCCGTTCGTGCAACGCCTGCTCGCCGACCACTGCGTCCCGAGCGGCGCCGTCTACATCGTCTACCCCGGCGCCGCGCACATCCCCGCGAAGGTCCGGGCGTTCCGGGATCACCTCCTCGAGACCCTCCCCTGGAACGAGACCTGACGCGCTCAGAGGGGCGCCTCGAGGGAGACCATCGACAGGTCCACGCGGTCGAGCGCCGCGCTGAACGCGAGGTACGCGCCGAGCCGATCGAGGCGCGTGGCCCACGGCGCGACGAAGCCGGAGTCGTCGAGGTGCCCCGCCTCGAAGGCCTCGTCGAGGCTCACCACGTCCGAGAGCGAGAGGCGCCCCGCGAAGAGCCGGCGCACGAGCTCGGGTCGCGCCTCGGCGATGGCCTTGCGCAGGTACGAGTGCACCGCGACGAGCCCCGCGAGGTAGACGAGGTCCTTCGTGAACGGGACCCCGCCGCGAGGGTCGCCGCCGCGGTACACGCGCATCGCCGACCGGGCGCTCTCGTCCTCGGTCTGACCGCCCTCGAGGAAGACCCGGAACACGTCGAGGAAGTCGCCGCCGTCCAGCGCCGCGCGGATCGCGACGGTCCGGAGCGCGAGCCGGCGGAGGCGGGCGATGTCGATCGCGTGGGTGACGACCTCCGCGAAGGTCGCGAGGCCCTCCTGCGTGAGCGTCGTGCGCGGCGTGCTGATGCCCATGCACGTCAAGATGGGTTGCGACCGACCGTTCATCATCGTCGCCGCGTGGACGAACCCCTCGTGCTCGCGCAGCTGCAGGACGTCGACCTCGGTGAAGCACGTCTTCCCGCGCAGGCGCACGCGGCTCGCCCCGGCGGCCGCCTTGGAGGCGAGGTCGGGATCGATCTCGATCGAGGGCGCGCGATCACCGAAGAAGCTCGAGAAGGCCTCGGTCAGGTGAGCCGCCACGGTGTCCGCGGTGAGGCAGAGGTCCTCCTCGGAGACGACCCCCGCGGCGCGCAGGTCGTCGGTGTTGTCGAGGAGCCGCTCGGCCAGCTCGGCGTGGGTGTGTCGGCCGCCCGGGACGCCGTCGCCGGGCCGGCCGTAGAGCTCGACCGAGAGCTCCGTGAACGCCGGCGTGCCCATCGAGTCGAGCATGCGCACCGCCGTCGAGTAGCTCTGCGCCGTGTCCCGCACGAACGCCTGCAACGGATCGTCCGGATCGGCGGCGGCGGCGACCGCGTCGAGCTCCGCGCGCACGTCGTCGAGGTCGGGCGCCTCGAGCTCGACCTCCGGGAGCCGCGGGTTGCCCGCGCGCCAGCCGCGGAGGAAGCGCTCGACCGGCGCCTCGCCCCAGGTGAGCCGCGACAGCACGCGGACCTCGCTCGCCGCGTCCACGAGCCGTCGGTCCAGCTCCTTCGCTCGATCGGGGTCCACGAGCCCGAGTCTACGCGCGTGGCGCCGACGCGGGCAGAGGGCTAAAGCAGGCCGTGGCGAGCCCCCCGTCCGAGAGGTTCCTGACGTGGCCGTTCGTGCTCGTGTTCGCGGCCAACTTCCTCCAGGGCCTCGCGATCCACCCGTACCTGCACCTGCCGGGCTACCTCACGCGGATGGGCGCGGGCGAGGCCCTCGTCGGGCTCGTCTTCGGGATGATGAGCGGCGCCGCGATCGTGATCCGCCCCTTCGCGGGCCGGGTGATGGACAGCCGCGGGCGGCGGATCGTGATCGTCGCGGGCGGCCTGCTCCACGTCGCCGTCTGCCTGCTCTACACGACGGTCCACGAGGTCGGCGCGTGGCTCTACGTCGTGCGCAGCCTGCAGGGCGTCGCGATCGGCGCGCTCTTCAGCTCGCTGTTCACCTACGCCGCGGACATCGTGCCGCCGACGCGGCGCACGCAGGGCATCGGGCTGTTCGGCGTGTCCGGGATGCTGCCGATGTCGCTCGGCGGCCTGCTCGGCGACGCGATCCTCGCGCGGTGGGACTACCACGAGCTGTTCCTCATCACCGCGGGCATCGCCGGCGTCGCGTTCCTCCTCGCGCTGCCGCTGCCCGAGCCCGAGCGCTCGCGCGCGACCGGGCTCGGCTTCTTCGGCGCGGCCACGCAACGCGACTTGCTCCCCGTGTGGTTCGTCGGGTCGGCGATGGCGACCGCCCTCGGCGGCCTCTTCGCGTTCCTCAAGGGCTACACCGAGGACTACCTCCACTTCGGCTCGGTCGGCCTCTTCTTCAGCTGGTACACGGGCGCCGCGATCGTCCTGCGCGTGGGGTTCGGCTGGCTGCCCGATCGCGTCGGGCCGATGCGCGTGTACTACCCGTCGATGCTCTGCCTCAGCGTCGCGCTCGTCGCCCTCTCGCAGGCGACCGGCGCGGGCTGGGTGGCCTTCGCGGGGACGCTCGCGGGCATCGGTCACGGCTACGCGTTCCCGATCCTGAGCACCCTCGCGGTCACCCGCGCGCACCCCGCCGATCGCGGCTCCGCGATGTCGCTCTTCACGGCGGTGTTCGACGCGGGGATCCTCATCGGCAGCCCGCTGCTCGGCGTCCTCATCGAGGCGACGGACTTCCGGACGATGTTCCTGATCGCGGCGGCGCTCCCCCTCCTCGGCGTCGCCGTGTTCCACCTCTGGGACGCGCGCGTGAGGGACGCGGCGCCGACCGAATCCGCTACCTGATATCGTCGGCGCATGGCCGTCGAGCGCCCTCTGGTCGTCTTCGTCAGCGACATCCACCTCACCGACGCCCTGCACGGGAGCGCGGTCCCCAAGGCGGCCGCGTTCGAGCGGTTCTGGGTGCGCATCCAGGGCGCGCGCGGCGCGCGGCCGGCGATCCTCGCGTTCGTCGGCGACCTCTTCGACCTCGTGCGCTCGCCGCGCTGGTTCGAAGGACGGCACCGGCCCTACCACGAGCCGAGCCGCGAGATGCTCGGCGTCATCGAGTCGATCGTCGACGCGGTGCTCGAGCGCGAGGCCGCCTTCTTCGACGCGATCCGCGCCAAGGTCGAGACCGGCGCGCTCGAGGTGCAGTACGCGCTCGGCAACCACGACCGCCTGCTCCGCCACGCGCCGCAGGCGCGCAGGCGGATCTGGAAGGCGCTCACCGGGCGTGACGAGAACGTCGAGTTCCCCCCGGAGCTGCTCTTCGAGGACCACGGCGTGCTCGCCTACCACGGCCACGTCGGCGACCCGATCAACCACGACCGCGACGGCGCCGCGACGATCGGCGACGCGATCGGCTCCGAGCTCATCACCCGCTTCCCGCTCGCGGTCCGCGCGATCACCGGCGAGCGCCACCCCATGCTCGACGACATCGACGACGTCCGGCCGGTGTACGCGGTGCCATCGTGGGTCCGCCACCTCGGCGTGGTCGAGCCCGCGCTGCTCTCGCCGGTGCACGCGGCGTGGGTCGAGGTGGTGGAGTCGTTCCTCAGCGAGCGCTTCGTCCGGCACTGGATGAAGCAGCGGCAGAGGCGCTTCGGGCTCGACACGGGCAAGAAGCTCCGGCTGATGCTCGAGCTGTCGACCAAGCGCATCATCGCAAAAGGAAGTGACAAGCGGCTGACCGAGGCCTACGGCGTGATGCAGCACGCGTTCGACGGGAAGATGGCCCAGCTCGGCGCCGAGAAGCTCGCGGAGAGCCGCGGGCTCCGGTACGTCGTGAACGGCCACTCGCACTTCTCCGCGATGCGCCCGATCGGCACCGTCGACGGCAAGCCCGCGGTCTACTTCAACACGGGCACGTGGCGCTCCGTCCACCAGATCGGCCACGGGCTCGGCGGCCGTCCGACGTTCCTGCCCTACGACGCGATGAGCTACCTCGTGTTCTTCCCCGACGGCGACGAGCTCGGCCGCGACTTCGAGTGGTGGAACGGCGCGCTCGTCTCCCGGTAGGGATCACGCGTCGCGCGCGTCGTCGACGGGAGGGAGCCGCGCGCGGAAGCGCCGCATGTCGGCGAGCGTGTCGATCATCAGGTCCTCCTGGTAGCGGTAGACCATCTCCTGGCCCATCGGGACGAGGAACGACACGGCCTGCTTGCGGCACACCTCGACGAGCTCGCGGAGGCGGAGCACCAGCTGATCGAAGCGCTCGCGGTCGGCGTGCGTCGTCAGCGTCTCGTGCGGATCGAGCAGATCGATCTCGCCGCGCGTGATGCCGCCGCCGAACAGCTCGCGCAGCTCGCGCTCGATCTTCACGCGGCGCGTGTCCAGCCGCCAGAGGCGGAAGCGGTTGAGGATGCTCATCACGTTGAAGAGCACGCTGATCGCCATGACGAACGTCATGAAGTTGCTCAGCGGGATCACGTCGACGACGCGCGGGAGGTACTCGTCGACGATCTGCGGGCCGTGGTTGTCGAAGTACTCGGTGGCGACCGAATTCATCTCGAGGCCGTGCGGCTCGATGGCGTTGCGGTTCTGCTCCACGAACCCCGGCAGCTCGTGCGAGAGCACCGACAGGATCGCGTTGATCTCGGAGCGGCGCGCGCAGGCGCTCGAGAGGATCAGCGTGTCGACCGCGAGCAGGTGGACGTCCGTGGCGGGGAGCCCCCGGACCGCGTCGTAGTGGCCCGCCTCGATGGTGTGCGCGTGAGCGCCGACGAGCTGGGACGCCACCGCCGCGATGCTGTCGAAGCTCGCGATGTGGAGGCCTCGTCGCCGGACGGTCTCCATCGCGAGCCGCGAGTCCTCGTAGAGCACCGCCGCCGCGAGATCGAGCTCGCCGCGGGCCGCCGAGGCGATCTGCTCGGCGACCGATCCGTTCTGGAGCGTGACGTCGAGCGACGCGAAGCCCGGCAGCGCGAACAGATCCCCGACGAGCTGCGCGGTGCCGCTGCCCTCGGGGCCGACGCCGATCGTGAGGCCCCGCAGATCGCGGAAGTCGTGGATGGCCTCGGCGTCGCGGCCGAAGAAGAAGAGCGACTCGCCGCGCGGCATCCGGGCGACGACCTCGACGGGCACGTCGGGGTCGAAGTGGCTGCCGTCCTGCACGAGGCCGAAGTCCACCTCGCACTCCTCGCCGGGCTCCGCGAGCCGGCGCAGGTTCTCGCCCGACCCCGCCGTCGCGAGGTTCCGGACCCGGCCTCCGTCGTGTTCGGCGCGGACGCGGAACGCCTCGACCTGCGCGTGGTAGTGCCCCTCGGGCGAGCCGCTGACGACGCCGATGTCGATGTGCCGGAGGTTGGGGGCGAAGTCGATCGACAGCGCCGCCCCGCCGATCGCGACGACGACGAGCACGATCGAGCCCGTGCGGAGCCAAGCGCGGCGCCGCGCCTTCGACGCGTCTTCGGCGCGCTCCGCGGCGCTCGGGGGGTTGGCCATCGGACGCGATGGTAGCCTCCCTCGAGGTCCCTTCGACGCTCCTTCGTCAGCGCGCGAGGCCGGGCGTGGACGCGAAGTCGAAGAGGGCCACGCCGGCGAGCTCCCCGTGGAGCGCCCCGCGCAGGGACGCGTCGAGCTCCTCGATGGTGTGGTGCTCGAGCCAGGGCCGCATGTGGCGGTCGCCGCGCGCGTACACGATCGGCCAGATCGGCACGCGGCCGGCGAAGTAGGCGTGGCGCGCGCGGTGGCTCCGGACGCCCCGGCCGTAGCGGAGCGCGTCGCGCGGGTTCGACACGCTCATGCTGAGGTAGACGCGGTCGACGCGCTCCGCGATCCACTTGGCCTCTTCGGCGGTGGGGTAGCCGAGGTAGCAGGCGACCCAGCCCTCGTTCTTCGCGTCGCGCATGGCCGTCAAGATCGCTTGCAGCTCCATGAAGCGCGCCGAGCGCTCGTCGGCGGGGCCGTTCCAGAACTCGTGCTCGGTCACCCAGCCCGCGAAGCGCGCGTTCGGGTGGTCGCGCTCGTAGCGGGTGAGCAGCTCGACCCGCTCGAGGTCCGAGACCGGCGCCACGACCGCGACCCCTCGCGCCCCCGCCGCCGTGACGAACGCGGCGATGGCGCCGGGGTCCTGCCGCAGCGCGTCACCGAGGCCGTAGAGCGTCAGCTCCGATACGCCCCGGACGACCGCGAGCTCGAGCGCCGCGTCGCGCTCCTCGTCGAAGCTCCGGAGATAGGACGAGCGCGGGAGGGGATCGCCCGCCGGCGGGTCGCAGCGCGGCACCCCGAGCAGCTCGAGCCAGACGCTGTCGGCGAGGACGTCGAGCTCGCTCGACGCGCAGGCCTCGTCGCACCCGGCGAGGAGCGCGGCGCATCCGAGCAGCGTGACCGTGGCTCGCACCCTCGAGCGCATGCAGAGTCGCTGAGCGATTTCGTGGCCGCGCGACAAACGCGGGCGAAACGTGGGCGGGCTTCGGAGCTCGCGAAGCGCCCGCGGAGATCTGCCCCCTCGTGGGGCAGAGCGCCCCAACGTCGGGCGAGCGGAGCACCGGGTGGGCGACGCTGCTAGCCTCCCGGCCGTGCCTCGACGCTGCCTCGCTCTCGGCCTCTGCGCGCTCGCCCTGAACGCCTGCGGCGATCCGCCGGTCGTCCTCGATGCGTACACGCCGCCCGACGCCGAGTGGGTGAGCTCGGACCGCGCGCGGCTGCGCGACGACACCGGGCGGGTGGTGATCCTCCGCGGCGTGAACGCGCGCGTGGACGGCGTGTTCGACGTGACGTTCGACGACGGGCGGGTGCCCCTCGAGACGATCCCGAGCTTCGACGCGACCGACGCCGTGCGCATGCGCGAGCTCGGGCTCTCGGTGCTTCGCCTGCCGATCAACTGGTCGGCGATCGAGCCCGTCGAGGGGACGTACGACGAGGCCTACCTCGATCGGGTGAGCGCGATCGTGAGCGCGTGCCGCGACGCGCGGGTCCACGTGATCGTCGACTTCCATCAGGACGGGTACAGCAAGGAGATCGGCGAGGACGGCGCGCCGCTGTGGGCGATCCACCCGCCGCCGGACATGCTCCTCGAGGGTCCGCTCGGCGGCTCGCTCTCCGAGCGCATCGTCTCCGAGCAGGTCCAGCGCGCCTACACGTCGTTCTTCGTCGACGACGACGCGGACACCGAGGACGTCCGCCTGCAGGCGGCCTTCGCGGCGATGGCGAGGCACGTGGCGACGCGCTTCGCCGACGAGCCGTTCGTGCTCGGCTACGACCTCTACAACGAGCCGATCGTCGCCGACCGCTACCTCGAGGGCTTCCACGACCGGGTCGCGGCGGCGATCCGCGAGGTCGACGAGCGGCACCTGCTGCTCTTCGAGCCGAGCGCGACGCGGAACTTCACCGAGCGGGCGCCGCTCTCGCGCGTGCCCTTCGCCGACGACGGCGGGGTCTACGCGGTCCACCTCTACACCTTCGCGTTCACCGACTCGGCCGCCGAGCTCGCGATGCTCACGCGCGCGGACCTCGAGCCCAACGTCCTCAACGCCGTCCGCGAGGCCGAGCGCTGGGACGTCCCCCTGCTCGTCGGCGAGTGGGGCATCGGCCCCGACGCCCCGAACAGCGACCTCTACGTGCGCATCATGTACGAGCTCTTCGACGAGCACCTCGCGAGCTCGGCGGTGTGGCTCTGGAAAGAGGAGAGCCAGGGCCGCTGGGGCTTCTTCGACGGCGACACCGACGGCGACTGGACCGAGCGCCCCGCCGTCGTCGCCGCCCACGGGCGCGTGTACGCGGAGCGGATCGCGGGGGAGCCGACGTCGATGCGCTACGACGCCGACACGCGCGTCTTCGAGCTGAGCTACGAGGGTCGCTCGGACCTCGCGCCGCACGTGATCTACGTCCCGGTGACCTACCCCGCCGCGTTCTCGGTGACCTGCGACGGCGCCGCGATCACGCCGACGCCCGCGCGGGACGCGGCGACCGGCCGCGTCGAGGTCGTGTGCGCGGGGCCGGGCGCGCGCGTGGTGCGGCTGACCCCAGACGAGGGGTGATCCGCGCCGGGGCGCCTGGTAGCGTCCGGTCCGCATGGGGGCGCTGATCGTACTGTCGGTGGTGGCCGCGGGCGCCGCGGGCGTGTGGGCCGCGAAGGTCCTGAAGGAGCGCGCCGCGCGGCAGGCCGCGATCGCCGAGGAGGCGCACGAGGTCGCGATCGCGGAGCTCGTGGTCATGGCGATGCTCGCCGACGGCGAGCTCACGACGGAGGAGTGGGGCGTGGTCCGCGGCGAGTTCGGCGCGCGCGGCTACTCGCTGCTCGAGACCGACAACGTGATCGGAGAGCTCCGGGACGACGCGGAGCGCGTGCGCGCCGAGGGCACGCTGCAGCCGTGGGTGACCCAGGAGTCCGCGGGGCTGAGCGCCGCGGATCGCGAGCTCGTCTACGAGCTCGTCGTCGAGCTCGTCCTGAAGGGCAGCGTGCTCAGCGGCCCGAGCGGCGAGTACCGCCCCGCGGACGGACAGCCGACCACACTGCTGCGGTGCTTCGGCGACGGGCTCGGCCTGCACGAGGCGCGGCAGCGAGCTCGCCCTGCGGAAGCCAGCGCCTGACGCCGAGGGCGCTTCCCAGGGTCGCGCCGCCGTCGCGCCCGCGATCGTGCACCTGGCTCGACGTGGTCCGGGCACGATCGTCTGACGCAATCGCGTCGGCCATGCGCGCGACGGAGACGAAGCTCAGATCCGACTCGCCGCCGATCACGTTGTCGGTCAGAACGTGTCGGCTGGCCAATCCATGGCAGTCAGGCGCGAAAGGTCTGGAGCGAGCGTCGGTGAAGAAGAAAGACTGACCTCCGCGGCGCACCATCGGCGCTCCGCCTGTCTCGGACGCGCGGATGGGTACGGCGCGGCTCAGTACCAGCCAGAAGACGGTGTCGAAGTCCCGCGCCCATCCGCGTCGGTGCGCTGATAGCGCGAAAGTAGCCCGCCGCGCGTCCTCCTCAGCAGGTGCATCCGCTGATGCGCCCGAGTGATGCCCCTGTGGTGTGCCAGATCTCGACGAGGGACGCCCTCGACGGGCTCTGCGGCCTTGCTCGATGACCACTGGGGCGAGGCGGACGGGCTGCTGTCCCAGCCATCCGCTCACGTCGGAGCGCTCGGGCGACGGTGTGGCAGGGCTGATCGTGCGCTGCAGGTCACGGCGCAGACGGTCCCGAGCCCCGTCGCGAACGGATCGGGTAGCTGGCGCTCCCTGTCATCGAGGCGGTGCCTCCCGTCGCCCAGCCGTCCGGGACGGCGGCGTCGGTGCCACCCGCGTCGGTGCCTCCCGCGTCGGCGCCCGCAGTGCTGGCGTCGTCAGCCGCCATCCACGTCGAGCGCCGAGCCTGAGCACCCGAGCAGGGCCGCGAACGGGCGGTGGCGGCGCTGATCCCGCGACGCGGAGCAGCGCGTCGGGTCAGGGCTGGAGCCTCGATGGGGTCTGCCTTCTTGGAACCTCCTTGCAGCGTGTCTTGCAGCGAGGAACATGGGGCGGCCCCTCGACGGCTCTCTTGCCGGCATGTTCCAAATGTTGCGGCGCTACCGTCGAGGCGCCGACCGACCCATGATGGGCCCCGTGACGGGCGAGTACGCTGACGATCGTCTACGTCGAGGACGACGAGCGCCTTCGCGCGACTCACCGCGCAGTACTCCTCCGCTCGCACGGCCTCGTCGTGCACGTGGTCGGCCGCGGTGACCGCGCTCACAGAGGTCCTCGAGCTCCGGCCGGACCTCGTGCCAGCCTGACCTGATGCTCCCGGGATGGATGGGCTCGAGGTGTGCTGCCAGATCCGCGGGCGCCTCGACGTCCCGATCATCATCATGGTCACCGCGCGCGACGAGGAGCCCGACCGTGTGATGGGCCCCCGAGGGCGGCGCCGACGACTACGTCTCCAAGCGTTCTCGTCGCGCGAGCCTCCTGCTCGGATCCGCGCGCAGGTGCGCCGCGCGCGAGGCGACGCGGGCCGCGCATGGAGCGCCTCGCGGTCGGCGCGCTCGTCGTCGACTCGGCGACGATGACGGTGACGCTCGGCGCGGAGGCGATCGCGCTGACGACGTACGAGTTCCAGCTCCTGAAGGTGTTCGCGGAACGCCCCGGTCGGGTCCTCACCCGCAGCAGCCATGTTGTCGCGCGCGGGGCGCCGGGGACGCCTTCGATCGCTCCATCGACGTCCACGGTCGCGCCTGCGCCAGAAGCTCGGCGACGACCACGGCCCCGCCTCCTCAAGACGGTGGGGCGTCGGCTGCTGCCACCCCCGAGCCCACGTGACCTGGACGATCCGAGGCCCTGACCGTCTGGCTGGTCGCGCTCACGCTCGCGCAGCTCGCCGTGCTCGCGGCCGTCGCCCTCGTGATCGCGTGTCACGCGGCCTGCGGACCAGACCACGACCATCACCACGAACCGCCGCCCTGCACCACGCGGCGCCGCGACACGACGCGCCCCACGGCCTGACGAGCCCCGACGGCCTCCTCGGCGGCCGGCGCTCACGCTCTGGGCGGGCGTCCTTGATCGGCCTGGCGCCCTCCTCACTGCGCGCTGGATCGTGACCCGCTGCGTCACCTCTGCGAGCACGGCGCGCGACGTCGGCCGCGGCGATCTGTCCATCCGCACCGGCCTCGATCGCGGCGACGAGATCGGCGAGGTCGCGCGCGTTCGACGCGATGCTCGAGCGGATCGCCGAGCAGCGCGCTGCCGGCGGGAGCTGCTCGCGAACGTGTCGCACGGTCTCCGTACGCCCATGGCGCGCATCCGCGGAGCCACCGGGCGCTCGCCTCCGAGGGCGACGTGCCGACGCGACGCGCGAGGCCCCGCCGACATCGCCACCGACCTCGCCGAGCTCGAGGTGATCGTGTCGACATCCTCATGGCGTCGTGCTCGACGTCGCCGCCTGCGCGGCGCGTCCCCGCTTCGCCCCGCGGCGCTGCGGATCGATGTCGGCACTCGAACGTCGCGCACGAGGCCGACGCCGCTTCCGCACCTGACACCCTGACCGCGCTCCTCACCGTCGAGGGCGGGGACGCGATTGCGGAGGTCGACCCCATCTCTTCCGACGCGTGCTCGACAACCTCTCGAGAACGCGCGCGTACAGCCCTGACGTCGGTCCCCGATCGAGCTCCGCGTCGAGCGCGTCGGCGACGACGTCGTGTTCGAGGTGAGCGACCACGGGATCGGCATCGGGGCGGAGGATCTCGCCCGCGTCTTCGAGCCGTTCTTCCGCGCCGAGCGCAGCTGGGTCCGCGACGCGCGGCGTCGGTCTCTGGCTCACGCTCGTCAGCGCATCGTCGAGGACACGGCGGCGCTGTCGCGATCGAGAGCAGCTCGGCAGGGACGCGCGTGAGCGTTCGATCCCGATCAGAGGCTCACAGCGGCGGACCGGAGGATCCCGTGCTCGTGGATGTACGCCACGGACTCGGTCGCGAGCTGCGCGCGCTCCCTCCGTCAGCCCCACGAGATGAAGCGCTTGTGCGCTTTAAAGGTAGCCGCGGACGTTGCCTCCGAGGTCGTGACGTAGAAGGCGATGATCTGGGTCATCTGCGCCTCGGTCACGGACTGGTCGATCGTGCCCATGTCGAGGTCGACCTGCGCGGTCAGCCCGAAGTCGTGCATGAGGACGTCGGTGAGCGTGGGCGGCAGCACGTACTCCGTCAGGAAGGACGGAGGCTCCATGCCCGCCTGCCGGGACTGCGCGATGAGCCGGTTGCTGTCGAGCTGACGCTCGTAGGGCTCGAAGTCGGAGCGCTCCGTCTCCGGGGTGAGCTGCTCCACGCGGGAGAGCACCGTCGCCGCCGCGGCGGGAGCCGACTCCTCCTCGTCGCCGTCGCCGCTGCTCCCGCAGCCGAGCGCCAGAGCGAGAAGGAAGGCCCCGGCGGCCCACAGGATGATTCGCGTTCGTTGAAGTCGTGTGTGCATGGCGCACCGCAACACAAGGGGCGTGCCGAACGCATGCGTGAGGAGATCCAGCTCGTTCGAAGCGCCCGCGACGAGCTTCCGTCGACCGAACGACGACGTTCGTCGCGGCGACGACGGTCACCGCGCGCGCGGGGCCCGACGTCGCGAGGGACGCCCATTCGTGACAACGTCGAGCGTGACCTCGCGCCAAGACCTCGACCTCCCTGGATGATCCGCTGACCTCTCGCGCGCGCATCGACACGCCGCTGGGCCGGCGGGTGCTCTTCTTCTCGCTCTACCTCAGCGAGGGCGCGCCGATCGGGTATCTGTGGCTCGCGCTGCCGACGCGGCTGCGAGCGGCGGGGCTGCCGGTCGAGCAGATCACGGGGCTCACCGCGCTCTTGGTCTTGCCGTGGACGTTCAAGTTCCTGGCGGCGCCGCTCGTGGACGGGCTGCGGACCCGCCGGTGGGGCCGGCGACAGTTCGTGATCGCGGCGCAGCTCGTGATGGGCGGCACGCTGCTCGCCACCCTCACGCTCGATCCGGTGCGCGACCTTGGCCTGCTCACGGGGATCCTCTTCGCGCACGCGTGCGCCGCCGCGACGCAGGACGTGGCGATCGACGCGCTCTGCATCGCGGCCACCGCCGAGGACGAGCGCGGGCGCCTCAACGGGTGGATGCAGGCCGGCATGATGATCGGCCGCGCGGCGATGGGCGGCGGCGCGCTCGTCCTCGGCGGCTGGATCGGGCCGCGCGCGGTGGTCCTCGTGCTCGTCGCGCTGACCACGTTCTCGATCGGGCTCGTCCTCGCGGCGCGCTCGATGGAGGCGCCCCCCGAGGGTCCGCGCGCCGAGCGCGCTCGAGCCCTGCTGCGCGCGCTCGTCGAGGCCCTCCGAGACCGGAGCACGTGGCTCGGGATCGGCGTCGCGGTGATCGGCGGCGCGGCGTTCAAGGCGCTCGAGGTGGTGCTCGGACCGTTCCTGATCGATCGCGGCTACTCCGAGACCGAGGTCGGCTGGTTCAGCGCGGGCCCGATGATCGTGGCGATGACGCTCGGCGCCCTCGTCGGCGGCGCGCTCGCCGATCGGCTGCCGCGGCCGCGGTTCGTCGCGGGCGCGCTCGGCGCGGTGATCGTCGCGGTCGCGTCGCTCGCCGTCACCGACCTCGCGCTCGGGGGCGCCGGCGGCGCGCACCTCCTCGTGCTCCTCGCCCTCTGCGCGTTCGGGATCGGCGTCTACACCGCGAGCTCCTACGCGATGTTCATGGACCTCACCCGCCCGCTCCTCGCCGCGACGCAGTTCTCCGCGTTCATGGGCGCGACGAACGGCTGCGAGGCGTGGTCGGTCTGGGCGATGGGTCGGCTCGAGGCCGCGCACGGCTACGCGACGGCGCTGCTCGTCCTGTGCGGCGCCTCGCTCGTCGCGCTGCCGTTGCTGCTCGGGCTCCCGAAGCGGCGAGCCCCGTGACCGAGGCTCGGCGCTACCGCTGGAAGCGCGGACAGGTCGTCGCGCCCACGCCGAAGAGGTTCGCGGTGAAGACGTGGTGGGGGTCCACCGCCTTCTTGATCGCGAGCAGGCGGTCGTAGACCTCGCGGCTGTCGTAGTAGAGCGCCCACTGCTCGTCGAGGATCGGCTTCTCGTCGTCGATCAGCATCGGGCCGAGGATCAGCCGACGCTCTCGGCCGTCCTCGAACAGGTTGAGCGCGTTGCTCACGACGTCGGCGGCCATGCCGTTCGTGAACGCGATCGTCTTCTCCCGAGAGCTCTCGATCTCGGGGTCGTAGAAGATGTCGAACGCGAACCAGTAGTTGCCGTCGCGCTGCCCCATCGCGGTCCGGATGGGCGGGTTGGCCATGCCCGGGCCGCCCACGAGGCCGACCTGCATCGCGGCCTTCATCCCGAAGTACTCGAAGAGACCCCAGACGCTCTCCATCTCGTGGAACTTGCCGGACAACCACTCGGCGAACGTGACGCCGAGCGGCGTCTTCTGAGACATCGTGTGCGTGTTCTTGCCGAACCAGAGGAGCTTCTTGCACGAGAGCGTGAACTCGCGAGGGTTCTCGAAGGTCAGGTTCTCCATGATCCGAGACATCGGCGTGCGCTTGGTCCCGTCCATCA
>JACKEC010000044.1 GCA_020633195.1 Sandaracinaceae bacterium
GACGGCCCCGACCTGACGAACATCCCCTTCGACCTCGACAACATGATTCACGATGTCTACGCGTACGAGCGCCAGCGGTTCATGGACCACACCGAGGCCCTCCGCGAGCGCCTCGAGGCCGAGCACCGCGTACAGACCGACACCCAGGCGCTCCGGATCCTGCCGGGGCGCCTCGCCGGGATCTGGCGCCAGACCACGCGCTCGGCCGCTGCGCGGCGCCGTCGTATCTTCGAGCTCTGGGACGAGATCGCGGACGACGAGACCGGCCGCCGCGCCCGCGCCGTCGTCACCCGCTGGGTCCTCGAGAACCTCCCGCCGGGCAGCGAGGACGCCTACTCCGAAGCCGAGCTCGCGCGCCTGAACGCCACGCGCGAGAGCCCCGCCCCGTTCAGCCCCTACTGACCGGGGACGATCTTCTTCATCGCGCGAGCTTCGAAGAAGAAAGTGAAGAGGATCGTCCCCGATGCTCAGCCGATGCTCAGCCGATGATCGAGGCGAGGGCGAAGAAGATCGTCGCGCTGATCGCCATCGCGGCGGGCAAAGTGAGCACCCAGGCCAGCGCGACGTTGCGGACCGTGCTCTTCTGCAGGCCCGACCCCTCGACGACCATCGTGCCCGCGACGCCGCTCGAGAGGACGTGCGTGGTGCTGACGGGGAGCCCGAAGACCGACGAGAGGCCGATCGTGATCGCGGCCACCAGCTCGGCCGAGGCGCCCTGCGCGTAGGTGAGGTGCGACTTGCCGATCTTCTCGCCGACCGTGACCACGATCCGCTTCCAGCCGATCATCGTCCCGATGCCGAGCGCGAGCGCGACGGCGAGGATGACCCACCAGGGGGCGTAGTCGGTGAGCGGCGCGATCCCCGCGCGATCGGTCCGGAGCTGCGCCATCACGGCCGGCTCCACGTGCTCCTCCAGGTGCCGCAGCGAGTCGTCGATGCGCAAGATGCCTTCACGCACGCCCCAGCGCTCGGCGCGGGGGATGTCGCGGACCGTGGCGTGGCCCTCGAGGGCCTCGGTGATGATCACGAGCTCGGCGTGGATCACGCACTCGGGCTCCGTCGAGCCCTCCTCGCAGGCCTCCGCGAGCGGCGCCATGTGGTCGCGCATCGCCACCGTCGCGGCGCGCGCGCGGGTGACCTCGGCGGCGGGCGCGTCGAGATCGAGCGCGAAGCCCGCGGGGACGAGGCCGATGAGGATCAGCATGATCAGGCCGACCCCCTTCTGCCCGTCGTTCGAGCCGTGCGAGAAGCTGACCCCGCCGCAGGTGAGCACGAGCAGGCCGCGGATCCAGGACGGCGGCGGCTCCTCGCCCTTCGGCGGCTGGAACACGCGCTCGTCGCGGATGACCTTGCGCAAGATCCAGAGCAGCCCCGCCGACATCGCGAAGCCGAGGACCGGCGACAGCAGCAGGGTGAGCCCGACGTGCAGCGCCTTGTCCCAGGCGACGCCCTCGCCGAAGTTGCCGTCCATCGCCGAGCTCGCCATCCCGACGCCGAGGATGGCGCCGATCAGCGTGTGCGAGCTCGACGCGGGGATGCCCTTCCACCAGGTCCCGAGGTTCCAGATCATCGCCGACAGGAGCAGCGAGATGACCATCACGAGCCCGCGGCCGACCCCCGCCGACACGAGCAGCTCGACCGGGAGCAGGCGGATGATCGCGATCGCCACCGCGATGCCGCCGACGAATACGCCGGCGAAGTTGCAGAGGCCCGAGAGCATCACCGCGGGGATCGGCTTCAGGGTCTTGGTGTAGATGACCGTCGCCACGGCGTTGGCCGTGTCGTGGAAGCCGTTGACGAACTCGAAGCCGAGCGCGACGACCAGGCAGCCGACGAGCAACGCGAGGGTCCCGGCGCTCAGGCTGCCGTCGAAGATGGCTTCCATCAGGCGGCCGGAGCGTATCCATCGTGGCCGGGCATGCACAGGCCCGCCCCACAACCGTCACGCAGTGCTCACCGAAGGGTGGCGGTCAGGTCTCTCGGAGGTCCTCGAGCTGCCGGCGCAGCGCTCGCGCGTCGGCGGGGCGCACCTCTCGATCGCGATCGAGGACCCGCATGATCGTGTCCTCGATCGGCCCCGCCAGGTCGGGGCGGTGGTCCGAGAGCGGGATCGGGTCGTGGTGGACCACGTAGTGCACGAGCTCCTCGTTGGTGTCCCCGATCGAGGGCAGCTGACCGGAGAGCATCTCGTAGAGCGTGACGCCGAGCGCGTAGAGGTCGACGCGGTGGTCGATGTGGTCGAGCCCGTAGGCCTGCTCGGGGGGCATGTACCCAGGCGTGCCCACGGTGTGCCCCGAGTCCGTGAGCCGCGACACCTTGGCCGAGCCCGCGAGCCCGAAGTCGAGCAGCTTCGGGACGATCACGCCGTCGTCGCGGTGGAGGAAGATGTTCTCGGGCTTCACGTCGCGGTGGTGCACCCCGGCCGCGTGCACGGCCTCGAGGCCCTTGGCGATCTCGATCGCGATCTCGAGCGACTCGTCGAAGGGCATCGGCCGCCCGTCGCGCATGCGCCACGCGAGCGCGTGGCCGTGGAGGCGCTCCATGATCAGGAACGGCTCGCCCTCGTTGCTGCCGACCTCGAAGAGCGAGATGACGTTGCGGTGGCGCACCGCGGCGAGGAGCTTCGCCTCGCGCACGAAGCGCTCGAGCGCGCGCTCCGGGTCCTCGGCGCGCGACCACGTCTCGTGGAACTTCACGACCACCGTCTGCCGGAGCGCGAGCTGCTCGGCGAGCCACACGCTGCCCATGCCGCCCGCGCCGATCAGCTCCTCGACGCGGTAGCGCCCGAGGAGGATCGTGCCTCCACGGTCGAGGAGGTACGTGTCGCTCTCCTGCATCCGCCTCATGGCTCGTCGGGCGCCGGCTCCGGGGACAGGATGAAAGGATAGCGAACCGTGACGGTCCCGCCGCCCTCGGGCTCGGGGAACTCCATGCGTCGGGTCACGCCCGTGAAGCAGCGCGTGACCGTCTCGTCACCGAGCGCGTCGTCGGCCACGCGGGCCTCGGTGACGTGGCCGTCGGGGCCGATCTCGAACTCCATCGTGACGCGCCCGTTCAGGTCGGGGTGGGAGTGGAGCTGCCAGGCGAAGCAGAACCCGAGCTCGTCGCGGTGGTCGCGGACGACGTCGCGGATCGCCGTGGCGTCGAGGCGGCCGCGCACGCCGCCGTCGGTCGGCGCGGTGGCCCCGCTCGCCTCGCCCGCCGCTTCACCGGCCGCGCCGGTCGAGCCCGCGCCCCCCGACGACGCGCCGCTCGAGCCCACCACCGCGACCGAGCCCTCGCCGCCCGGGCCGTCGGCCCCTGCGCCGCCGCTGGCCGTGCCGGTCGTCCCCGCGCTCGCGGTCACCGTCGAGGCGGTCCCGCCGTCACCCGCCGCGCCGGCCTCGCCGCTGGACGCGTCCGCGGTCCCCTCCCCGGGGGCCGCCGCCGAGCTCAGATCGGCGGGCGCCGCGCGCTCGCCGCGGACGAGCCAACCGAGCCCGAAGCCCGCGCCGAAGAGGGCCGCCGCGGCCAGTCCGAGGACGAGTCGCCGTTCCGTCACGGGCGGCAGTTTAGTACCAATGGCGGACGGCGGGCTCGGGCTTTTCCGGTCAGCAGCCGGTCCACCTCGCTTCGTTTCGGCGATACTCGCGGCGTGCGGGACCTGATCGTCAAGTTGGTTCACCTGCTGCTGCGGCTGTTCTTCCGCCGCGTGGAGATCACCGGCCTCGAGCACGTGCCCGAGCACGGCGGCGGCATCCTCGTGAGCTGGCACCCGAACGGGATGATCGACCCGGCCCTCATCTTCGAGACGTTCCCGCGCGACGTGGTGTTCGGCGCGCGCCACGGGCTGTTCAAGATCCCGGTCCTCGGCGCGATCCTGCGCGCGACCGACACGGTCCCGATCTATCGGGCGCAGGACATGAAGGGCACCTCGGAGAAGGCGCGCGACGAAGCCAACCAGAAGAGCCTCGACGCCCTCTCGGACGCGATCGTGGAGGGCAAGTTCAGCGCGCTCTTCCCCGAGGGCGTGAGCCACGACGCGCCGCACCTGATGGAGCTCAAGACGGGCGTCGCGCGGTTCTACTACCGCGCGCGGCAGCGCAAGGCGCCCGACGACCCCGAGCCCGTCGTGATCCCGGTGGGGCTGCACTACGACGAGAAGCGGATCTTCCGCTCCAACGTGCTCGTCGCGTTCCACGCGCCGATCGAGCTGCCCGGCGAGCTCGCGATCACGCCGCCCGAGGACGAGGAGCGCGAAGCGCGACGCGAGCGCTACCGGGCGTTCACCGACGAGGTCGAGCGCGTCCTGCGCGAGACCGTGCACTGCACCGAGACGTGGGAGGTGCACCACCTGATGCACCGCGCGCGCAAGCTCCTGCGGGCCGAGCGCGCCGCGCAGGCGGGCTCCCACCTCGAGGCCCCGACGATGGAGGAGCGCACCCGCGCGTTCGCGCGGATCTGGGCGGGCTACTACGCGCGGCTCGAGACGCACCCCGAGGAGGTCGAGGCGCTGAAGGCGCGCATCGCCGAGTACGACGCCGACATGCGCGCCCTCGAGATCCAGGACCACGAGCTCGACCAGCCGCCGAACATCGTCAACGTCTGGCTCGGCATCCTCCTCGGCCTGCAGGCGATCCTCGTCTACCTGTTCTTCCCGCCGATCATGCTCGTGGGCAGCATCGTGAACCTGCCGCCCGCGGGCCTCCTCTGGCTCCTGACCAAGTGGGCCTCGAAGACCGAGAAGGACGAGGCGTCGATCAAGGTCCTCGCCGGCGCCGTCCTCTTCCCGCTCTTCTGGCTCGCCGCCGCCATCCTCGCGGGCTGGGGCCACAGCGTCCTGCACGAGATGTATCCGAGCATCCCCGACACCTTCATCACCGCGGGCGTCGTGACCTTCCTCCTCGCCCTCGCCGGCGGCGCCATCTCGCTCCGCTACCTCCGGCTCGCCCGCGAGACCGCCCGCGCGATCCGCGTCCGCCTGACCCGCGAGCGGAGGCGCCTCACCATCGCGCGCCTCCGCGTGGATCGCTCGGAGCTCTTCGAAGCCCTGACCGCCATCGGCGCCGGCCTCGACCTGCCCGGTCAGGTCATGCCCGACGGAACCATCGGGCCGACGATCGTCCCCCCGGAGCCCGTGTGAGGGCGCCGGTGATGCGGCGCGGCGCTCGCCGGCGCGGCGTGGTCGACCGTCACGGGCTCGACGCGGACACCACGCTCACCGTACCCATGAAGAAGTCGATCCCACGGGCGTCACCCTCCTCGAACAGCCCGATCCCCAGACACTGCAGAGAGCAGAGCCCGACCTCGTCGAACCCGACCAGGATGGAGCGCTCGACGGCGTCATGAGAGGGCACCGACACCGGCTGATTCTCGATTGAGGGTCCAGCGAGCACGACCTCGCGCTCGGCGTCCGTCGTGTTGTTCACTTGGACGATGAGCTCATACGTATGGCCGCGTGTCGCGACCCAGTCGTGGGCGCGTGTGATCGACTCGAACAACTCACGGCGGTCCACGTCGTCTGCGAGGCAGAATCGACGGTCGACGAAGCGCGAGATGATGTGCGCACCCTGTCCGGGCACCCAATGTCGGGGCTTGCGGGGCATGCATGGTTGTCGGCCGCGCGAGGCGTTCGTTTCCCCTCGGAGGCTCTTGGGCGTACGCGAAGCCGAGATTTCGGCGAGCGTGACGAAGAGCGTCCCCGACGTCAGTCACCCCATCACTCAGCCAAGACTGACGAAAGTGACGAACAGCGTCCCCATCGCAAACTGACGAAAGTGACGAAGAGCGTCCCCACGCCAGTCCCCAAACTGACGAAAGTGACGAAGAGCGTCCCCATCACAGACGTCCTCGTCAGAGCTCGTCGACGGCGCCCTTGGACTCGACGAGGCGCTGCTCCCAGGCGGCGCGCTCTTTCCAGCCGCGCGTCTCCTTCTTGCCCTCGGCGACGGCGCAGATCTCGTGGAGGGGGCAGCGCCCGCAGCGGGGGAAGCGGGCCTTGCACACGTAGCGGCCGTGCAGGATCAGGCGGTGGCTTGTGTCGATCCACGAGCGCTTCGGAAAGAGGGTCATGAGCTCTCGCTCGATCTTCTCGGGCGTGTCCTCGACCGACAGCTCGAGGCGCGCGGCGAGGCGCGTGACGTGGGTGTCGACGACGACGCCGGTCGGCTTGCGGTACGCCATCCCGAGCACGACGTTCGCGGTCTTGCGCGCGGCGCCGGGGACCTGCGTGAGCTTCGCCATCGTCTTGGGGACCTCGCCCCCGAAGCGCTCGGTCACGACCTGCGCGGCGCCGATGATGCGCTTGGCCTTCTCGCGGAAGAAGCCGGACTGCTTCACCAGCTCCTGCACCTCGGCGAGGTCGGCGGCGGCGAGGTCCGCGGGGGTGGGGTAGCGCGCGAACAGCGCGGGGGTGATCTCGTTGATCTTCTTATCGGTCGCCTGCGCCGCGAGGATGGTCGCGACGAGGAGCTGCCACGCGTTCTCGTGATCGAGCTCGACGACGGGCTTCGGGATGGCGACGGCGAGGCGCTTGCGGACGTCGTCGGCCTGCTTCTGCACCTCGACGGGAGGCGGCGGGGTCGTGGTCATGCGCCGCTGAACTGTACGCCTTCGAAGGCGAGCGTCGGCACTCGATAGCTCGAGTACGGCCACGGGTCGTCGCCCACCTCGGCGAGGTGCGCGAACAGCTCGATGAGGTTGCCGGTGATGTTCATCTCCTGCACCGGCGCCCCGACCTGTCCGTCCGCGATCGCGTGGCCTCGCATCCCGAGGCTGAAGTCGGCGGTGGTGGCGTCCGAGTTGCCGCCGAGCCAGCTCGTCACGAGGTAGCCCTCGTTCACGTCGGCGACGATGGCCGCGAGGTCGCGCGTGCCCGGCGTGACCACCAGGTTCGAGGCGCCGCCCGTCGTCGGCGCGCGCTCGATCTTGCGGCCGTAGTAGGTGTCGACGAAGAGGTTCTGCAGCGCGCCGCCGGTCACCACGGGGAGCCGCCGCGCGGCGATGCCCTCGCCGTCGTAGTAGCGCGAGCCGAGCCCTCGCACGATGAGCGGGTCGTCGACGATCTCGAGGCGCTCGGCGAGCACCCGCGCGCCCATCCGGCTGCGCCAGAACGAGCGCTCCTGGCTGAACGCGCCCGCGCTCGCGGGACCGAGCAGGAGCCCGATCAGCCGCGCGGTCGCGCGCGGATCCACGATCATCGTCGTCCGTCGCGTGGGCCCCTGCCCCGCGCCGAGCCGGCGCGTCGCGTCCTCGAGCGCCTTCTGACCCACCTCCTCGGTGCTCGGGAGCCCCTCGAGGTGCCGGCCGCCGACCCAGTACGAGCCGGCGGGGCGGGCGTCGCCCTCGTCGCGCAGGGTCACCGTGCCGCCGCGCCAGTGGCCCGTGCGCTCGTGGTGCCCGCTGAAGCCGTTGCTGCTCGCGGAGGCGACGAGCGAGTGCGAGTCGCTCACCCCGACGGTCGCGCTGACGAGGCGCTCGTGCCGACACTGCGCGTTCAGCTCCATGCACCAGCGCACCCGCGTGTCCATGTCGAGCGCGAGCACCGCCGGGTCCTTCAGCTCGAGGTCCACCGTCGGGCGCCCGGCGTAGAGCGCGGGGTCGGGGATGACGCGGAACGGGTCGACCTCGAGCGCGCGCGTCATCGCGACCGCGTCGCGCAGGAACGCGGCGAGCGGCTCGGGCCGCAAGTCGCTGGTGCGGTAGGTCGCGTAGCGACCGTCCACGTAGAGGCGCACGGAGAGGCCGCGGCTCGTGCTCTCTTGCAGCTTCTCGGTCTCGCCGTCGCGGACCTGCACCTCGACGCTGCGGCTGCGGTCGGCGCTCGCGAACACCTCGTCGGCGCCCGCGGCGCGCGCGCGCTCGATCGCCTCGGCGGCCCGGGCGGTCAGCTCACGAAGCACGGTTCTCGCCCCCCACGGTCAGCTGGCGCACCAGCACGGTCGGGATGCCGATCGAGACCGGCACGCTCTGTCCGCGCTTGCCGCACGTCCAGCCGCCGGTGTCGAGCTGCGCGTCGTCGGCGACCATCGAGATCCGCCGCAGCGTCTCGGGGCCCGTCCCGATGATGTTCACGTCCTTGATCGGCGCGGTGAGCCGGCCGTCTTCGATGAGCCAGCCGTTCTTGATGTAGAAGGTGTAGTCGCCCGCGCCGATCTGGACCTGCCCGTTGGTGAAGGTCTCGGCGAGGATCCCGCGCGGCACCGCGGCGATGATCTCGTCGCGCGTGTGCGGGCCGCCCTCCATGTACGTGCAGCGCATCCGCGGCATCGGCGCGTGGCGGAAGCTCTGCCGGCGCCCCGAGCCCGTCGCCTCGACGTCGTAGTGACGGCTGCTGATGCCGTCGTGAAGGTAGGAGACGAGCCGGCCGCGATCGACGAGCACGGTGCGGCCCGCGGGCCGGCCCTCGTCGTCGACGTTGAGCGCGCCGCGCTCGTGCTCGAGGGTGCCGTCGTCGACGATCGTGACGAACGGCTCGGCGACCTGACGGCCGAGCATGTCGGCGTAGATCGAGATCTGCTTGCGGTTGAAGTCGGCCTCCATGCCGTGGCCGATCGCCTCGTGGAGGAGGATCCCGCTCGCGCCGGCCGCGAGCACCACCGGCATCTCGCCGGCCGGCGGCCGCGTCGCCTCGAACAGGATCATCGTGCGGTCCACCGCCTGCTGGACCACGCGCTGGAGGTTCTCCTCGCTGTAGAAGTCCGGCCCCTGGCGCGCCGCGATGTTCGCGCGGTTGGTCTGCCGCTCGCCGCCGCGCTCGGCCGTCAGCGTCACGTACATGCGCGTCATCGGCCGCTCGTCGAACACGAGGCGGCCGTGCATGTCGGCGATCAGCACGCGGGACTCCGCGTCGGCCCACGAGATCTCGACCTTCACGATCGCCGGGTCCGCCGCGCGCGCGAGCGCCGCCGCGCGCTGGATGATCGGCAGCTTCCGGTCCACGCCGACGTCGCGCCACGGGACGTCGATCGCGTAGCGGGACGCGGCGAGCGGGTCGTGCACGATCCGTTGCGGGGGCGCGACCGCGGCGCCGTGCGCGATGGCCGCGGCGGTGCGGGCGGCCGCCACCATCGACTCGCGGGTGAGCTCCTCGGTGTACGCGTACCCCGTCTGCTCGCCGACGACGCACCGCAGCCCGACGCCGAGGTCGACGCTCGCGTGGGCGCGGCTGATGATCCCGTCCTCGTAGTCGATCGAGGTCGATCGCGACGACTGGAAGTAGAGCTCCGCCTGGTCCGCGCCGCGCGAGGTCAGCTCGGCTAGGGCGCCGCGCACCATCGCCTCGTCGACCCCGAAGATGCTCGCGAACGGGTCGAGCGGGCTGGCCTGTGGCGTGGTCGGCCCCGCCGCGAGGTGCTGCGCGGCGGAGCCGCAGGCAGAGAGCACCCCGGGGGCGCTCAGGGCGACGGCGCCCGCTTCGATGAAGTGTCTCCGACCCATGCGCGTTTTCACCCCGGCAACGTTAGGGGGTGAGGCCGGCGACGCAAGCGCTCGGTGGCGTTGACGGGGCCGAGCCCAGAGGACATCACCCCCGGGGATGCGCCAGGGCTGGATCGACGCGTTCGAGGCGAGAGCCGCGGAATTCTGGACGCCGGAGCGCACCGAGGCGGTCACGGGCGGCAAGAACGTCGCGATCCTCCCGGGCGAGGCGCCGCTCCTGTGGCGCGCGATGGGGCTGCTGCACCGCGACGCGTCGATGCCGCCGGCGCAGGTGCGCAAGTACTTCCAGATCAACCACCTGCTCGCGGTGCTCGGGCCCGCGCTCGCGGAGCTGCGCGAGCGCCACCCGCTCGTCCGCGTGCTCGACGCGGGCTGCGGCCGCAGCTACTTCACGTTCCTGCTCGCCTGGAGCTTCCGCAAGCACGGCCACCCCGTGCAGGTGCTCGGGGTGGAGCGGCGCGCTGCGCTCGTCGAGGAGTGCGAGCGGCGCGCGGCGCTGACCGAGCTCGACGACGTGGTGCGCTTCGAGGCCGCGTCGATCGACGCGCTCGACGTCGACGCCGCGTTCGCGCGCGCGTTCGGCGCCGAGGCGCCGGTGGACGTCCACGTCGTCGCGTCGCTCCACGCGTGCGACACCGCGAGCGACGACGCGCTCGCGCTCGGGCTGTCGCGGCGCGCCGATCTCCTGGCGGTCGCGCCCTGCTGCCAGGCCGAGCTCGCCGCGAAGTGGGCGGCGCGCGCCGACGGCGACGGCGCGTTCGGGCCGCTCTTCCGGAGCCCGCACTTGCGGCGGGAGACGGCCGCGACGGTGACGGACCTGATGCGCACGCTCCTCGTCCGCGGCGCGGGCTACGACGTCAGCGCGCTCGAGTTCGTCCCGAGCGAGCACACGCCGAAGAACACGCTGCTGCGCGCGATGCGCCGCGCGCCCAACGACGCGAGCGCGTGGGCCGAGTACGCGGAGCTCCGCCGCGCGATGGGCGGCTGCGGGATCGCGCTCGAGGAGCGGATGCCGGCGGGGCCGCGCGCCGAGCTGGCGGCGGCCCTCGCCCGCGGGCATCAGCCCTGAGGGAGCGCCTGAACGGTGCCCTTCACGTCGTCCATGAACTTGCCCTGACCCGCGCAGAGCTTGAACCACGGAGCGATGCGGAGGAACTCGCTCGAGCCGTCCTTCTTGTCGAAGTCGATCGTGCGGTTGTTGAGGAAGCCGCCGAGCGAGACGCTCTTCACCGTCGAGAGGTCGATCTCCTCGATCCCGTTGTTCGCGATCTTCGGGCGGAAGAGCCCCATGCTCGTCTTGATCAGGAGGATGCGGCGGTCGGTGAGCGCGGCGTAGTAGCTCGTGGTCATGAAGAAGTACGCCCAGTAGCAGAGCATCATCACGATGATGGACGGCGTGCGCTGCACGAACGCCATCCCGCGGATCTGCTCGCCGGGCTGAAGCATCCCCTGGACCTGGGCCTGGATGAACTGGTCTCGTTCGGTCATCGGCGGGAGCATACGTTCGAGGCGCGCTTCTCCCCCCGACGAAGCTCACTTTCGTGAGGCCTTCGGAGCCTCCCTCTTTGGTGGCATCATCGCCGGCCTGGCGGGCGAGGGTCCGCGGGGGGAGTGGAACCGTGCCCGGAAGATTCACCGACGAGCTGCTCGACGATCTCCGCACCAAGGGCGACCCCGCGCTCGACGCGCTGATGCCCGACCTGATGAAGGGCCGCCGCCTCGAGCACGTGAACCGGCTGCTCGCGCGCTATCGGGTCAACGGGCAGCCGATCCCCGACGACCTGCCCGAGGAGCTCCGCGCGTGGATCGAGGCGCAGGCGCGGCTGCCGGAGTGGGCCGACCGCGCGCGCATCGATCGCGCGACCGCCTTCTTCGTCGACCACGGGCTCTCGATGACGGTGATGCTCGGGATGGTCTCGCTGCTCGAGTGCTACGCCGCCGAGAAGGGCGTCCGGGCGCTCCACGCCACCGACAAGATGGGCTACAGCGGCGCCGAGCGGCGCCTCGGCGAGACGTCCCAGTTCGTCATGGGCGTGATGGAGCCCGGCGCCCTGTTCGAGGGCGGCGGCGCGATCCCGCTGATCCTCAAGGTCCGCCTGATGCACGCGGGCGCGCGCTTCCTGATCTCGGAGGGCGACTGGGACGCGGCCGAGAACGGGGTCCCCGCCAACCAGGAGGACCTGCTCGGGACGCTCATGAGCTTCGGCTACACGCCCGTCCGACACCTCGGCCGCATCGGCAAGGCGGTCACCCCCCAGGAGCAAGAAGACTTTCTTCACTTCTGGAAGGTGGTCGGCGTGGTGCTCGGGATCCCCGAGGCCGTCCAGCCGGCCGACGTGGCCGAGGCAGAGGAGGTCGTGCAGCGCATCAGCGAACGGCACTTCCGCCCGTCCCCCGAGGGCCGGGAGCTGACGGCGGCGCTGATGAAGGTCTTCCAGGGCCTGCTCCCCGGCGGCTCGCGCATGGTCGGCAGCGTGTACGCGATGGCGCGGCACTGCGTCGGCGACGAGATCTGCGACATCCTCGACGTGCCGAAGAGCCCGTGGAACGTGGCGATCGAGAAGGGGACGCTGCTCGCGCGCGCGTTCGAGTCCGTGCAGCAGCGCTCGGGGCTCGTCAACGGCCTCGTGAACCGCCTCGGCACCGCGCTGCTCAAGCAGGGCGGCACGCTCTTCACCGGGGGTCGCAAGGCGGAGTTCCGGATCCCGACGGAGATGCGGCGCGCGTGGCGCCTGCCGCCGCTCGAGGCGGGCGCCCGGACGCGCGCGCTGATGCCCACGCTCGTCGACGAGCTCCGCGACGCGGCCGGGCTCGACGAGCCCGCCTTCGAGGAGACGATCACGCGGCTCGGGGTGCTCGTCGCGCAGGCCGACGGAGTGATCGACGACTACGAGATCGAGGTGCTCGTGGAGATGCTCCGCGCGTTCGACGCGGACGCCTCGGGCGACGCGGCGCGCGCGCGGATCGCGCGGATCGCCGACGACCTCGAGCGCCTCGGGGCCCACGACTACGCCGCGCGGCTCGCCCGGCGCCTCGACGACGCCGACGCGATCGAGCCCGGCCTCGCCTTCGCGTGCGCGGTGGCCTACGCGAACTGCGGGATCGCCGCCGAGGAGCGCGCGATGATCGAGGAGCTCGGCCGCGACGCGGGCGTCGGGGGCGACGCGCTCGCCGCGATCGTCGAGGCCACGCGCCTGCGGATCGAGGCGGTCGAGGTCGCGTCATGAGCCGGCACCTCGAGGAGATCGCGCGGCTCGACCCGCTCGACGATCACCAGCGCATCGTCCACCTGATGACCTGCTACGAGTTCCCGTTCGACATCACGCGGGCGCTCGAGATGGCGCTGTTCCGCACCTTCGCGGTGCCGAGCGTCTCGGCGCTCCTCGCGAGCACGGGCGAGTTATTCGAGCGGCCGCAGAAGCGCTACGACGACACCGACCTGCTCGTGAGCTTCCTGATGGAGGACGGCTACGACAGCGAGGCCGGCAAGCGCGCGCTGCGCCGCATGAACTCGATCCACCACCGCTTCGACATCTCGAACGACGACTACCTCTACGTCCTGAGCACGTTCATCTACGAGCCGATCCGCTGGATCGAGCGCTACGGGTGGCGGCCGCTCCACCCGAACGAGCGGCTCGCGATGTTCCACTGCTGGCGCGCGATCGGATCCCGCATGGCCATCCGCGACATCCCCGAGGACTACGACGACTTCGAGCGGTGGAGCCGCGCGTTCGAGCGCGAGCACTTCCGCCTCGACGACAACACGCGCCGCATCGGGGAGGC
This sequence comes from Sandaracinaceae bacterium, assembly GCA_020633195.1. GTDB lineage: Bacteria > Myxococcota_A > Polyangia > Polyangiales > Sandaracinaceae > JACKEC01. The sequence continues at coordinate 13,201 of JACKEC010000044.1, forward strand.
CGGCCGCGACCTCTTCCTGAGCTGGGCCCCGGCGCCGCTGCGCGGCATCGGCGCGCAGGCGATCTACGCGATGCTCGACGCGCCGCTCCTCGACGCGTTCGGCTTCGAGCACCCGAGCGCCGGGATGCGCGCGCTCGTGGATCACACCCTGCGCGCGCGGGCCCGCGTGCTCCGGTACCTGCCGCGCCGTCGACGGCCGCGCATCCGGACCAAGCAGGCGCACCGCAGCTACCCGGGCGGCTACGACCTGTCCGACCTCGGGCCGCCTCGCGACGGCGCGTGACCCTGACATCGAGGTCGCGGGGGAGCCGCGCGGCCACACCGCCGCGCCGAGCATCGATCCGTTCCGGGACCTCGCGCGCGTGGCACGCGGTTCGCTCGGGCGAGGCGCGGAGGGAATGCCACGATGAGCGCACGGGTTGGCCGCGTCATGCGACGCAGCGGGGGCATGGCTGCGCTCGCGATCGTCTGGACGATCGCGAGCGTCGCGACGGCGCAGTCCGCCGACGCGCTGGACGCGCCGGTGGAGCTCGAGGAGGTCGAAGACCTCGAGGTCCCCGACGCGCCGAGCGCCAGCGAGGCCGCGACGGTGGGCCTCGAGCTGCCGGTGCCGCCGCACCTGCGGCTGGACGTCGCGCGGCTCGGCGCGTTCTTCGAGGACGAGGCCAACCAGGAGCGCGACGGGACGGTCGTGTCGAGCGTGTTCGAGATCACGCTGGGCGCCGGCAACCTCGGGCTCGGGCTCTGGCTGATGTTCGACGACGTGACGTTCGGGGGCTTCGACATGCTCCGCGCGACCGGCGGCGCGCTCGGGATCCCGCTCGGGCTCATGTCGATCGTGAGCGGCATCTACGCGCTGACGACGATGGGGGTGGCGCAGGATCGCAACGCGCGCTGGCGAGCCGCGCTCGCGGGGGGCCTCGACGAGCGGTCGCTCGGGCGCTTCGAGGGCGAGCTGCGGGCCGAGGCCGAGACCGCCCGCGTGCTCCGCGGCTTCGAGGCCGTCACCAACCTGGCCATCGCGGGTGGAGGCCTCGGCCTGGTGCTCGCGACGGCGGCGGCGAGCCTCGACGAGTCCGGTCAGATCTACGGCTACGGCTTCGGCGGTCTCTACGTCCTCGTCGGTCTCATCGGCGGGCTGAGCGCGCTCTTCACGGAGAGCCGCGCGGAGTCGAACTGGCAGCGCTACCAAGACGGCGGCGCGCCCGAAGGACCGAGCACCGACGTGACCTTCAACGTGACGCCGACGGTGTCCGACACCGGGCTCGGCGTCTCGATCCAGGGGACGTTCTAGCAGACTGCGGAGAGGGCCCGAAGGGCCCGTTTCGGAGCCTGCTCGTGCCCGTGCCCGTGCCCTTGCCCGTGCCCGTCCGTGACCCGTGCGCGTTCCCCGTGCCCGAGATCACGAGCCTTCTTCGGGAACGATCGACGGGAACGGTCGACGAGAACGGTCCGGGCACGGGCACGGGCACGGGCATGCGCGCTTCGCGCGCGGCACGGAGACAGGCTGCTTTCAGCAGCCTGTCAGAACATCCCCGCGATGCCGGCCGTCGCGCCGCCCTCGACCGTGTCGAAGGTCGGCACGATCGAGGGGCCCTGCGCGGTCTCGCCGGCGTCGTCGGCGCCGCCGTGCGAGCTCAGCTGGTAGCCCGCTGCGGCGCCGAGCGTGGTGAGCAGCACGCCGAAGATGGGGCCGAGCGCGGCGCCGTAGCTCCCGCCGTCGCCCCCGGCGCTCGCGAGCGCGGCCGACAAACCGATCCCCAGGCCGGTGCCGAGGTACGCGCCCCCGAGCGAGGCGAAGAAGTTGCCGGTGCCGCCGTTGCGCTCGCCGAAGCCCCACGTCGCGAGCGCCGCGCCGAAGGGAGCGAGGGTCCCGGCGCCGAGGCCCGCGCCCACCATGCCCCAGATGATGCACCAGCCGTCGGAGCCGCCGCAGGTGAGCGCGAGGCCGAGCGCGCCGCCGCCGAGGCCGCCCACGCCGCCGCCGATCCCGAAGCCGGCCCACGCGTGCCCGTAGCTGCGGCCGAAGCTCGGCCCGTCGCTCGAGGGCTCGTCCTGTTCGGCGGCGACCGGCCCGTACGTCGACTCGAACCGGATCGCGGGCCGCACCCGCGACTCACCGCGGAGCGCGAGGATCTCGGGATCGATGAGCGCCGTGGGGGGCGCCTCGGGGACCTCGACCGCCTCGACGACCGCGTCCGGATCCGGGCTGCCGAGCGCCATCCCAGCCTGCGCCGAGGCGACGGTCGGGGCGAGGGCGAGCAGGGCGAGCAGGGCGAAGAGCGGCTTGGTCATCGTGGGCATCCTCCGTGTGCCACCTCCTTCCGCACGGCACATGCCACGTCGACCACCCAGAAAATCACGCCAATTCGCCATGCCCACACTGTGCCACTGTGCCGTACTGTGCTGGCACAACTGGACGTCTCGATCCGGGAGACGGAACAGGGCGGGGCCGGCCGCCTCGCGACGACCGGCCCCTTTGGGTGGTGTGGTGGTGGTGGGTCGGAGCGAATCAGCGGCCCGGCTCGGGGGGCGCGCAGAGGCCCCCCGCCCAGGTGTCCACGCCGGCGGCGTGGGCGAAGCAGTCGTTGGCGTACGAGCTCCCGTCGCAGCCACAGACCGGCGCGTAGATCTCGATGCAGGCCTCCGGGCGCGGGCGGCAGGTGCCGAGGTGGTCGGCCGCGCCGCACGCCGGCACGTCCGCGTCGTAGTCGCACCACTCGTCGGGGGCGCAGGTGAGCCCGGCGAAGCCGCCGCAGCTCGTGCGGGTGGGCGGAGGCGGCGCGCAGGCGCAGATGGCACAGCCGCGCTCGTCGGTGGCGAACCCGTCCTCGCAGTAGAGGTCGCAGAGGACCTCCTCGCACATCGGCGGGGGCGGCGGCGGCTCGCAGGCGCAGATCGGGCAGCCGAGCTCGTCGGTGGCGAAGCCACCCTCGCAGTAGAGATCACAGAGGACGTCGTCGCACACCGGCGGCGGCGGCTCGCAGCCGCAGATCTCGCACCCGCGCTCGTCGCGGGCGAAGCGCTCGCACGCGATGTCGCAGGCGACGGGCTCGCAGGCGGGCGGCTCGGGCTCGCAGACGCCGTAGCAGACGGTCAGGTGGGCCACCCCGTCGGCATCGCAGGGAGGAGCCATGCACGCGTCGGCGTTGCACCGCTCGAACGCGCCGCAGTCCGCGTCGGACATGCACAGCTCGGGGCCCGGCGCCGGCTCGCACGCGCCGTAGCAGACAGCGGGGCAGATCGCGTCGGGGCCGCACGGGCTGAGGCACTCGTCCATGTCGCAGTAGTCCCCCGCGCCGCAGTCGGCGTCCGAGAGGCACAGCTCCGGCTCGGGCTCGGGCGGGGGCTCCGGCGGTCCGCCGCACTCGGTCACCCCGCCCAGGAACGGGAGCGCCACCAGCAGGGAGAATCCGAGCAACTTGTGAGCATTGATATTCATCTTATTCCCTCGAGAAGTCTCAACCAACATGTCTGAGCCTACGAACGCCTTCAGCAGCGTCCGTGCCAACGAAAACTGCGGCACGAGGCAGACAGCGCGATGCCAGGCTGTGCCACGAGCGCGACGAGACAAACCATGTACGCCACGACGACGCGCCCCCGTATGGCCGCGCGTTCAAACGCGGCAATCAAACATGAATGACACGGGCTCGGGCGGCCTCGGAGGCCGCGCCCGCGGACGCGCTCGGCGCGTCACATCCCCTTCGTGGCCGGGGCGTCGGCCATCCGTCGAAAAAAGATCGGGGCCGGGATCCGGTCAGCCGAGCATCTCGAGGAGGGTCGTCACGGTGCGCCAGTTGCGGACCGTGCTGGTGACCCCGAGCTGCCGCTCGATGTAGGCGTTGTCGAGCTTCGTGCGGCCCATCCCGTTGGGCATGTGCAGGTAGAGCTCGGCGCCCACGAGGGCGAACGCGTCCCCGGGGGAGCGCGCGGGATCCAGCGCTCGGCCCGCCTCGGGGGCGGCCGAGAGGAAGGCGACGTGGAGCTTCTTCGGATCCTCGTCGTCGAACGGCTGGGCCGCGTGGACGGCCCGCAGCTCCGCCTCGGAGCGCACGATGACCGGCCGGCGGAAGCCGTGCGCCTCCTCGATCCGGTCCGCGAGGCGCTCGGCGAGGCGCGCCGCGACCCGGGCCGGCGCCCGCACCACCGCGTTGCCGCTCTGGATGTAGGTGCGAGCCTCGGTGCAGCCGAGGGCCTCGAGGTGGCGCCGCAGGTCCGCCATCGGGAGCTTGGCGGTGCCGCCCACGTTCACGGCTCGAAGCAAGACGACGTGCTGGGGGGCGGCCATGACGGCGAGCATAGCTCGGCCGACGGAAAAGCGGCGGGGCCACCCCGAGAGGTGACCCCGCCGCCGTGTGCGTCTCGTCCTCGTTCAGCGAACCGCGACCCGGACCGTCGCCGTGAAGCCAGCGCTCGCGCCGGTCACCGGGCAGGTCTCGCCGCCCTTGCCGGGGGCCGAGGCGGTGGGGCGAACCACCACCGAGCCCTGGCCGTTCGCCGCCGTCGCGGTGGGCACCGTGGCGCGGGCCCGACGGGCACGCTCCCACTCCGCCCGAGCCTCCGCCGCCCGGCGCGCCTCGGCGTCACGCGCCGCCGCCGCCCGCGCCTCGGCCACCCGGGCCGCCTCGGCCGCCCTCTCCGCCGCCCGCTGCGCCGCCCGCTCCTGGGCCAGGCGGGCCGCCTCGGCCGCACGCTCCGCCGCGATGCGCTCGTTCTCCGCGTTCTGGTAGACGTTGACCGCCGACGCGTAGACCGGGTCGATGGCGTGCCAGGCGGCGCGCATCTCGATCAGGGCGCGGTCGACGCCGCCCTGCGTCGCGGCCTTCGCGTCGCGCAGGACCTGGAGCTGGATGCCGTCGATCCGCTGCGCGTCGAGGTCGAGCACGCCGAAGTCGAGGTTCGCCTGCGCCAGGCCGTCCGCCCGAGCCGCCGCGAGGTACTGGGTCAGGGCGCGGCGGACCGCGGCCTCGTAGGTGCCCACGTCGGAGGGCATCGGGACGTCCGGCCGGGCCGCGGCGACCGCCGCGCGGTACTCGGTGATGGCCGCGTTGTAGGCGAAGCGCTTGCGGGCGTCCTGGTCGCGGACGCGCTGCAGCTGGGCGTCGGTGATCTGACCCGCGGCGTGCTCGGCGAGGGCGCGCTCGAGGGCCACCTCGGTGATGGCCTTGTCCCGCTCCGCGTTCACGTAGTGGTTCACCGCGGTGCGGATCTGGTCGCTGTAGGTGCTCGAGGCAGCCGTCGTCGTCTGCGCGCTCGTGAGCTGAGGTGCCCCGAGCCCGGCTCCGACCAGCAAGGCGCTCAGCACCAGGGTCAGGATCGTCTTGGTTCGGGTCTTGGTCATCGCTTCCTCCAACCTTCGTTCTCGTCTGGGGTTCGAGAGGTCAGACGAGGCGGGTCTGAAGGACTTCTTAAGCTTCGAGAAAATCGACGACGGTCCGTCGATTTCTCCCGGAGGCCGTCAGGGGCACGCGAGACGGGTGCGCGACAGGGCGTACTCGTCGAGGAAGACCTCGAGCGGCCCCTGCGCCGGGCCGGTGTAGTCGATCCCGCTGTACGCGATGGTGAAGCCGGCCCCCGGCAGGGTGTCGAGCCCCGTCATCCCGGCGCGCAGGGTTCCGTCCATGAAGACCTCGATCGCGCCGCCCGAGGAGGCCACGGCGACGTGGACCTCGAAGCAGACCCAGCGGTCGCGGGGGACGAGCAGCGCGTCGAAGCTCGACACGTAGTTGGCCGAGATCGTGGAGTAGGCCCCCGCGCGGCCGTCCGAGCCCATCCCCAGCGAGACCCCGTGGAAGGGCGACACGTCCTCGCCGACGTAGAGGAAGGTGAAGTCGTCGACGGCGGCGGCGCTCGGGACGTAGAGCGACACGCGCATCCAGAGGTCCGCGTCGGTGTAGGGCCCGAGCCCGCGGGCGCCGAGGGAGGCCTGCCCGTTGATCGCGGTGGTCACCGAGTCGAACGAGTAGGCGCCGACCTGCGCGCGCGTGGTCGTGCGCGTCGCGCTCCCGGTCCGCTCGGCGCGCAGCGTCCACGGCCCGGGCGAGCTCTCGAAGCCATCGCAGAGGATCGCGCCCGCGAGCGGCCCGTCGCAGCCCGTCTCCCCGGCGCCCGAGTCGGGCGTCCCCGCGTCGGAGCCCGCGTCGGTCCCGCCCGCGTCGGCGCCGCCCGCGTCGAGGCCCGCGTCGCTCCCGACGGCCGCGTCCATCCCCACCGCGGCGTCGACGGGGACGCTGGCGTCGACCGGGGCGCCCGCGTCGGCGCCGCCGTCGGTCGCGCCGCCGTCGGCTCGGGCGGTCCCTTCGGGCACGCAGACGTCGTCCATGCAGACCCAACCCGTGCCGCACGGGCACGCGCGACCGCGGAGGTCGATCGTCGGCGGGACGCAGCCCCACGCGAGCGACCCGAGCGCGAGCAGCCACGCCGCGCGGCTCACGGCAGCTCCCCTCGCAGCGCCACGGTCCCCGGCCCGAGCGTGAGGCGCGCGGTCGCGTCGCCCTCCCCGCCGGCCAGGATCGCGAGCTCCCAGACGAGGCCGACCGCGCCGACCAGCGCCCCCACGCCGAAGAACGCGTCGGCCGCGATCGCGAGGCCCTCCGCGTCCGACAACGCCCGCGCGGCGTCCGCGTGGATCGGGGCGTCCATCGCCGCCGCGGATCGATCGAGCATGAGCGCGCCGAGGACGGCGCCGACCGCGAGGAGCAGCGCCCCGCTCCCCGCGAGGATCCACGGGGTCGGGTCGTCGGCGCGGGTGCTGGGGGCGGCGGTCGGCTGCACCTCGATCCCGAGGCGCTCGGCCGCGCGCGCCTGCTCCTCGAGGGCGCGTCGCTCCTCGAGCCGACGGCGGACCACCTCGAGGCGCACGCGCGCCGACGCCGCGTCGGCGGGCTCCTCCTCGGCGCCGAGGTAGCGCTCGTAGGCGTCGACCGCCTCCTCGTCCTCGCCGGCCCCCTCGAGCGCGCGGGCCAGGTTGTAGAGGAGCACCGGCTCGGGCTCGAGCCCGTACGCCTCCCGGAGCAGCTCCGCCGCGCGATCGAACCGACCCGCGCGGTAGTGCCCGACGCTCTCTTCGAACAGGGCGAGGGCGCGCGCGTGGTCGTCCTGCTGCGCGCAGGCCCGCGACGTGGCGATCACGGACGCGGCGAGGGCCAGCATCGCGACGGCCACCGTGGTCGCCCAGGGGGGTGCGGGCCAGCGCATGACGGCTCAGGATAGCTCAATCGAACCGGAAGAAGCCGGGCTCCGGCGCGGGCCCCTCGGTCGGACGCGGTCGATCGCGAGGAACCCGCGCGCGGACCAGGGACGCGCGCACGCGCTGGTTCATGTCCGGCACGAGCGTCTCGGCGCGCTCCTGATAGCCGGCGAGGCGAAGCCGCAGGGTGACCTCCTCGTCGCCGCGCGGCAGCTCGACCCGGCACGGCGTCTCGCAGCGCACCTCGTCCTGCGCGTCGACGACCTGCGCGCCGGGGGGCGAGGTCTGCATCTCGACGACGATGGTCAGGTCTGGGACGGGCTCCGTCGTGGGCGGCGGCGCGGGCGGCAGCGCGGGTGGCAGCTGGAGGGCGGGCCGGGCGGGCGGCGCGGTCGGCAGCACGGTGACGGGGGGAGCCGCGGTCGGGGTCGCGCCGCCCGCGGGCGGCTCGGCCGCGAGGACGAGGACGAGCCCGACGAGGGCGACCACCGCGAGGCCGACGCCCGCGGCGATCCCCCAGCGCGGGACGCCGGTCGGCGCGCGCGTGGCCGCGGGCACCTGCGGTGCGGCCACGGTCGGCTCGATCGCCTCGTCGACGTCGACCTCGGCGGAGGGGATCGACGTGACGGTGTCGCCGGATCGCACGCGGCGGAGGAGCTCGCGCTTCTCGGCGATGCGATCCTCGAAGCACGCCTCCATGAGGGCGACGAGGCGATCCTTCGCCTTCTCGCTCGGGTCGATCTCGCGCAGGACCCCGAGGAGATCGCGGCGCAGGTCGGCCGCGGTCGCCGGGCGGCCGTCGGGCGACTTCGCGAGCGCGCGCATGACGATGTCGTCGAGGCCCTCCGGCAGCGGCCGCAGGTCGTCGGGGACGTGGTCGGCGAGGCGCGGGGTCGGATCCTCGACGATCGCCTTCCAGCAGAGCAGCTCGTTGGCGCGCTTGAAGAGCCGCTCCCGGGCCAGCAGCTCCCAGAGCACGATGCCGGTCGAGAAGACGTCCGAGCGGCGATCGATCACGTCGTCGGTGCACTGCTCCGGCGACATGTAAGCGAACTTGCCCTTGAGGTGCCCCGTGCTCGTCTCGACCGAGCGGTCGTGGAACTTCGCGATCCCGAAGTCGAGCAGCTTCACGCGGCCGTCGTAGGTGACGAGGAGGTTCTGCGGCGACACGTCGCGGTGGACGAGCTGCAGCGGCGCGCCGTCCTCGTCGGTGAGCTCGTGGGCGGCGTGGAGGCCGGCGAGCACCTGGGTGACGATGTACAGCGCGACGTCGAGGGGGAGCTCCTCGCCGCGCGTGCCGAGGCGCTTCACGAGCCCGACGACACTCTCGCCGGCGAGGTACTCCATCACCATGAACAGGTGCTCGTCGTCCTCGCCGAGCTCCGTCACCGACACGACGTTCGGGTGCTGGATGCGGGCGACCACCCGCGCCTCGTCGAGGAACATGTCGCGGAACTCGGACTGCCGCGCGAGGTGCGGCAGCGCGCGCTTGATCACGACGGCCTGCTCGAAGCCGCCCGGCCCGAGCAGCTTGCCGAGCAGGATCTCCGCCATGCCTCCGGCGGCGAGGTAGCCGACGATGTGATAGCGCCCGATCCGCTCGGGGAAGGTCACCTCGACAAGCTATCACCTGCGCCCGAGGGTGACGCGATCACCGCGCGGGGGGCCGGCCGGGGGGCGGGCCGTCGGGGACGCAGACGAGGCGGTCGCGCGGCGTCTGGCAGGTGCCCTCGATGGTGCCGTGCGGGCTCTGGAACTCGCACCGCGAGCCCTCGTCCTGCGAGTCGCAGGCGGCGATGGCCTCGGGCGGAGGCGGGTGCGGGTGTCGGGCCTGAGCGAAGGCGAGGCTGGCGAGCGGCGCGCTGATCGCGAGCACGAGCGCGATGGCGAGCGGGGTTCGTCGGGACATGGGGGGCTCCTTTCGTGGACGGAGCTCTCCGCACGCCTCGTGCCACGCGCCCAGGCGAACGCGCGCGACGGATCGAGGGCCTCGAGCCGTGCGATCCTCGCAGCCGGCGTGCGGGTCCCGCTCAGATCGGCAGCGCGTCGTCCGCGATGGACTTGTAGGCCTTCGTGTCCTTGAGCGCGCGCGTCGCCGCGAACACCGCCGCGGGCTCGGCGAGGTCGCGGTCGGGCCACGCGGCGGCGACCGCGGCGCGGACCGTCGCGCTCTGGTGCCGCACGAACGGGTTGGTCGCCCGCTCGACGCCGACCGTCGACGGGATCGAGCACTCCCCGCGCGCGCGCAGCGCCCAGACGTCGCGGATGCGCGCGGCGAGCGCGTCGTTGTCCGGCTCCACGCTCCACGCGAAGCGGAGGTTGTCCTCGGTGTACTCGTGCGCGCAGCAGACGCGCGTCGACGGATCGAGCGCCATCAGGCGCGTCAAGCTCGCGTGCATCTTCTCGGGCGGGCCGTCGAAGAGGTAGCCGCACCCGGCGCCGAAGAGCGTGTCCCCGCAGAAGACGACGTCGTCGTGCACGTAGCTCACGTGGCCGTCGATGTGGCCCTCGGTGAGCAGGACCTCGAAGCGCACGCGGCCGACGGTCGCGGCGTCGCCGTCGTCCACCGGGTCGGTGAGGCCGGGGACGTCGGACGCCTTGCGACGCGGGCCGAACACGCGGAGGCCGTCGAGCTTCCCGAGCCGCTTCAGCTCGTGGTTGATGCCGACGTGATCCATGTGCGTGTGCGTGTTGAGGATCGTCGTGAGCGAGAGGCCCTTCGCCGCGCAGTAGTCGAGGACCGACTGCGCCTCGGGCCCGTCGACGGCGGCCGCCTCGCGCGTCTCGGCGCAGACCGCGAGCCAGACCAGGTTGTCCTTCCACGCGGGGATCTGATGCACCTCGAGGGCGCCGCTGGAGGTGGTGAACGGGGGGGTCGGTTTCGTGACGACGTGTTCCATGCCGCGCGCATGGTAGATCGCAGCGCGATGACTTACTCGGCCTGGTTCGAGAGCGTGTCCGGCGGCGACGATCGGTACCCGCTCAACGAGGTGATCTACCGCTGCCCGAAGTCGGGCTCGCTGCTCGAGGTCGTCCACGACTACGAGGCGCTCGGCCGCCGCTCCGCCGCGGCGTGGATGCGGCTCTTCGACGAGCGGTACGGCCGCACGTCCTGGCCGTTCGGCAGCGGCGTGTGGTCGAAGCACGAGTGGGTGCAGCCGCAGGTCCACCCGGACAACGTCGTGTCGCTCTACGAGGGCAACACGAACCTGTTCTGGGCCGACCGCTACGGCCGCTCGATCGGGCTCGACGACCTCTGGGTCAAGCAGTGCGGGACGAGCCACACCGGCTCGTTCAAGGACCTCGGGATGACGGTCCTCGTCTCCTCGGTGAAGCAGATGATCAGCGAGGGGAAGCCGATCCGCGCGCTGGCGTGCGCGTCGACGGGCGACACCTCCGCGGCGCTCGCCGCGTACGGCGCGGCCGCCGGCATCCCCGTGATCGTGCTGCTCCCGAAGGGGAAGATCTCGGCCGCGCAGCTCGTGCAGCCGATCGCGAACGGCGCGCTGGTGTGCAGCCTCGACACCGACTTCGACGGCTGTATGCGCGTGGTCGAGCACCTCACCGAGGACCCGCACATCTACCTCGCCAACTCGATGAACAGCCTGCGGGTCGAGGGGCAGAAGACGATCTCCGTCGAGATCGTGCAGCAGTTCGACTGGGAGGTCCCCGACTGGGTCCTCGTCCCCGGCGGCAACCTCGGCAACGTGAGCGCGATCGCGAAGGGCTTCTCGCTGATGAAGCGGCTCGGGATCATCAGCCACCTGCCGCGCCTCGTGTGCTGCCAGGCGGAGCGCGCCAACCCGCTCTACCTCGCCTACCAGCGCGCGGCGGCGGCGGGGCGCGACCTGAGCGAGGAGGACTTCGCGCCGGTCGAGGCGAAGGACACGCTCGCGAGCGCGATCCGGATCGGCAACCCGGTGTCGCTGCCCAAGGCGATCAAGGCGCTGCTCGAGACGCGCGGGATCGTGGAGCAGGCGAGCGAGGCGGAGCTCGCCGACGCGGTCGCCCGCGCGGACCGGACGGGGATGTTCAACTGCCCCCACACGGGCGTGGCGCTCGCGTGCCTCGAGAAGCTCGTCGCCAAGGGCACGATCCGGAAGGGCGAGCGCGTGGTCGTCATCTCCACCGCGCACGGCCTGAAGTTCACCGAGTTCAAGGCGCGCTACCACGAACAGGCGCTCGACGGCGTCCCGAGCGCGCACGCGAACCTCCCGATCGACATGGGCCGCGAGCCAGTCCAGGTGGCCGAGCAGATCCACCGGCTGCTCGACCAGCGCGGGCTGTAGCCCGAGGGGGGTCCCGAGGCTCCAGCGCACCCCCTCGGAACGCGGTGAGCCCACGTTTTTCGGCCTCTCGTCGCCACATCGGGAGTGGCTAGAGGACTGGCCGGTGGCTGGGCGAGCTGCCGCTTCGGGCGGCTCCGCGGAGCGGAAACGGGTCGATTTCGGACCCGTTCGGGCTGGGCACGGGACCTGCCAACGCGCGTCCCGCGTCCGGTGGGAAGCGGGGGCTCCCACCCGACCGAACCCTCTCCGAAACAACTCGAAGGAATCCACCATGCGGATCGATATCCGACCCCTCGCCTGTGCTTGCCTCCTCTCCCTCGTCAGCGGCTGCGCCGTGGACGCCGGCAAGGGCGCCGTCGACACCGACGGCATCGCCCTCTCCGGTCGCGCCGCCGACAGCGCGCGCCGCGAGACGCCCATCGCCTTCAACGAGCGCGTGCGCGACGACCTCAGCCGCAACAACCCCTACGACCTCTACGTCCTCGAGGGCGGCTGCGAAGACGCGTTCGTCGACCTCGCGAGCCGTGACGGCGGCGACACGTACCTGCTCGTCTACGCCGACACCGGCCGGGGCTGGAGCTCATCGACGTCAACGACGACTGCCGCGGCTCGACCAACAGCTGCCTCGAGCGCTCGTTCGACGAGGGGCGCTACCTCTTCCTCGCCTCGAGCTGGGACTACCTCGCGCGCAACCGCCGCCCGAGCTTCACCTACGAGCTCGAGGTCGTGTGCGCGACGCGGCCCCCAGGCGTGTGGCTCTGCGCGGCCTCGGCCCCTGCGCCGACGGCTTCTTCTGCGACTGGGCCAGCACGGCGAACTGCGGCCGCGCCGACGCCCCTGGCGTCTGCCGCCCGATCCCGGACCTCTGCATCGAGAGCTACGCGCCGGTCTGCGGCTGCGACGGCACCACCTACGGCAACGCGTGCCTCGCCAACGCGGCGGGCGTGTCGGCCGAGACCGAGGGCGAGTGCGCGCCGACGGGCCAGAGCGTCGGCGAGACCTGCGCCGGCATCGCGGCGCTCGTCTGCGCGGACGGCCTCGAGTGTGACTTCAGCGGCAACGTGGGTTGCGACATCGCGGACATCGGCGGCACCTGCCGCGTCCTGGAGCCGCGCGCCTGCACGCGCGAGTACGCGCCGGTCTGCGGCTGCGACGGCGTCACCTACAGCAACGAGTGCGAGCGCCGCAACGCGGGCGTGTCGCTCGACCACGAGGGCGCGTGCGGCCGCCCGGGCAACGGCGAGGGCGAGATCTGCGGCGGCATCGCCGGCTTCGTCTGCGCCGACGGCCTGCGCTGCGACATGAGCGCGAACACGTTCTGCGGCGCGGACCTCGCGGGCACCTGCACGTCGGCCGAGCGGGGATCTGCCCCGCGGTCTACATCCCCGTCTGCGGCTGCAACGGCCGCACGTACAGCAACGACTGCGCGCCGCGCCGCGGGTGAGCCCTCGACCACAACGGCGCCTGCTGAGCTGGGCCCTTCACACACATCGAATCGATGGTGGCTCGGGCGGTTCTCCGCTCGGGCCGCTCTCGTTTTCTCTGCGCGGGGTGCGCGGCGCGGGCGCGGGTGTACGTGCCCTGCATGCGGCGAGTGCTCATCATGTGCGCGGGCGTGGCGCTTCTCGGCGTCGCGTGCGGCGAAGAGTCGACCCCAGCGCTCCGGAGCCGACCCCCGAGGTCACGGCCCCGGAGCCCAGCACGCGCGAGGTCGATCCGGAGGAGAACCCGGACGTGCCTGAGCCGACCGCCGTCGGGACGGTGATGCGCGGGCACTTCTCTCGCGCGGCCGACGCGCGCGACGCGCTGATCCGCGGGGACCTGCCTCCGGCGCAGGCCGACATGCGCTGGCTCGCGACCCACGACGGCGGCGGCGCGCTCCCCGAGGACCTGCGCCCGCTCTTCGATCAGATGCAGACGGAGGCCGGCCACTTCGCCGAGGCGACGACCCTCACCGAGGCTGGCACCGCCCTCGCCCGCACTCTCACGCGCTGCGGCGCGTGCCACACCGCGGGCGACACCGGGCCGGAGATCGCCACGCCGCCCATGCCCGAAGGCGAGACCGTCGCCGCGCACATGCAGCGCCACCGGTGGGCGTCGGAGCGCATGTGGGAGGGGCTCGTGACCGACGACGCCGAGCTCTACCAGGCCGGCGCGGGCGCGCTGCGCGAGGCGACCCTCTTCGAGTCCGAGATCGACGGCGCCGCGCAGAACCCCGGCCCGCCCGAGCGCGTGGAGGCGATCGCGAACCTCGTGCATCAGCTCGGCGACCAGGCCGCCGCCGCGCCCGACGACGCCACCCGCGCCAACGTCTACGGGCGCCTCCTCGCGACGTGCGCGACCTGCCACCGCCTCCTCGAGGTCGGTGACGCCGTCGCGATCGGCGAAGGCGTCGCTCCTTCGGGGCTGCCCGCGCCCGCGGGAGAGTGATCGGGGCGCGCTGCTAGCGGCGCTGGATCGGGGCCAGCGTCGCCTCGACGGCGCGGACGTAGTCCTTCGGATCGAGCACGAGCTGCTGGCCGCGGACGCCCGCGCTGACGGCGATGCGATCGTGGGTGACGAGCGACTCGTCGGCGACGACGTCGAAGCGCTTCTTCGCCGCGAGCGCGGTCACGCCGCCGCGGACGTAGCCGGTGAGCGGCTGCACGTCCTTGAGCGCGACGAGCGCGGCCTTGCGGTTGCCGCTCGCGCGCGCCGCGGCCTTGAGGTCGAGCTCGGCGTCGGCCGCGACGATCGCCATGAAGTGCTTCACCGTGTCCCCGGTGAGCACGAGCGTCTTGTAGACCTGCGCCGGCTCGAGGCCGACCTTGGCGGCGACCGTCGGCGCCGACAGATCCTCGAGATCGACCTCGTACTCCCGCACCTCGTAGCGGAGCCCGAGCTTGTCGAGCTGGCGCGCCGCGTTCGTCTTCTTCACGCCGAGCTCCGCGCCGCCTCGGCGACCGTGGGCGTCGAGGACCGCCGCGTCGCGTGCATGCGCAGGCCGTGCTTGAGCCCGAGCGTGATCTGCGGCGCCGCCACCACGGGGTGGCCGGGGACCAGCTCGAGCCGCACGCGCTGCGCGATCATCGCGAGCAGGAGCGTCGCCTCGAGGTAGGCGAACGCCTCGCCGACGCACTTCCGGGTGCCCCCGCCGAACGGATAGAAGGTGAACGGCGGCAGCGCGCCGCGGACCGAGAGCGCCTCCCAGCGCTGCGGATCGAAGCCCTCGGGGTTGTCCCAGAGGTCCGCGCGTCGCTGCGTCGCGTAGGGGCTCAGGAGGATCATCTCGCCCGGCGTCACGGTGCGGCCGCCGAGCTCGTGCGTCTCGGTCGCGAGCCGGCCGGTGATCCACGCGGGCGGGTGGAGCCGCATCGCCTCGTCGAAGACCCACCGCGTGTAGACGAGCTTCGGCAGGTCTTCGAAGGTCGGCAGCCGATCGCCGAGCACCTCGCGCACCTCGGCCTCGAGGCGGCGCGCCACGTCCGGGTGCTGGCTGAGCCGCATCAGCGTCCACGAGAGCGCGTTCGACGTCGTCTCGTGCCCGGCCGCCATCAAGGTGATCAGCTCGTTCCGGATGCGCTCGGGCGCCAGCTCCGAGCCGTCCTCGTAGCGCGCCTCGAGCAGCATCGACACGACGTCGTCGCCTCGCTCGCCGGAGCGACGGCGCTCGTCGATGATCCCGTACGCGACGCGATCGAGCACCACGAGCGAGCGCGCGAGGCGGCGGTTGCGCTTCGTCGGGATCCAGCGCGGCGTCGGCACGACCGCGGACATGATCCCCTCGACGTAGCGCTGCGAGTCGTCGACCGCGCGGCCGATGTCGGCGGCGTCGCCCGCGGTCTTGGTGCCGAGCAGGACCTCGCTCACGATGCGCAGCGTCAGCTTCATCATCGCGTCGCTGACGTCGAGCTCGCCGGTCCAGCGCTTCAGCTCCTGGTCGGTGATGGCGACGATGTCCGTCGCGAACGACTCGAGCCGCTTCTTGTGGAAGGCCGGCTGCACGATCCGACGGTGGACCCGCCAGTCGTCGCCCTCCGAGGTGAGGATGCCGACGCCGAGGAAGAGCCGCATCGCCTCGTACACGCGGGTCCGCCGCGTGTAGTGCTTCATCTTCGAGGTGAAGACCTCCCCCACGAGCTCCGGCTCGCTGACGACGTAGCCGCGCAGCGGGCCGATCTGGACGGGCGCCATCCCCCCGTGCTCCGCCGCGAGGCGCGTGACGAGCCGCAGCGGATCACGGGAGAAGGCGGGCGCGTGGCCGACCAGCGGGAAGGAAGGAACGGAGCGATCGAGGGGAAACAGACGGAGGTTGGGCACGGCGCGCAGCATAGCGCGCGGGCTCCCTACGGCGACGTGTCGTCCATGGCGCGGAGGCGGGCGTACCACTCCTGCTCGAGCCCGATCTGCTCGGCGTGCAGCTCGCTGGCCCGCCGCGCGAGCGCGTCGACGCGGGCGACGTTCTCCGCGACCCCTCGCGACAGGCGCTGCCGCACGTCGTCGCCACCGCTCACCCCGCGCAGCGCCTCGAGCGCGTCGCGCCGCTCGACGAGCGCCGCCCGCTCCACGTTCAGGTCCTCCGCGTGGGTGTCGAGCTCCTCGGCGATCGCGACGAGGCGGTTGGCGATCTCGCGCAGCCGCGCGACCTCGGGGCGCCCGTCGAGCAAGCGCAGGAGCGCCGGCACGTAGGCGTGGTCCGGGTCCGACGCGAGGTTCACGCGCACCGATCGGCGCCGGACCTGATCGAACACGACGGTCGCGTCGCCCCGCTCGGACGGCGTCGCAGGGAGGAAGTAGCCTTGCGGTGTCTGGATCGCGCCCGCGGGGAGCTCGCGCGGCTCGAAGCCCTCGAGGAGGGGCGCGTAGACGTACAGCGGATGCGCGAGCGGCTGGGTCGTCGTCACGTCGAACCGATCCCGCGCGACGGCGCGCAGCTCGACCGTGAGGACGCCGCCGTTGAGCTGCGTGCCGCGGACCTCGTCCTCGACCTGCTCGGTGTTCTGCGTGACGTGCACCGAGCGCTCGAGCGCGTAGGGGACGAACGCGTGCGCGCCGGCCGCGACGGTCGCGGTGACGCCGTCGCCGACGAAGCGGTCGCCGCTGAAGATCGAGACCGGCCCCGTCATGAGCGACGCGTCGCTCGGGTTGCGGAAGAGCACGGCCCGGTATGGGTGCTCGGCGCTCAGCGCGCCCCCCTGCGAGGGCTTGAAGACGAGCGCCATGCGCCCGCTCGTGCGGGTGTCGACGAACGGGACGAGGCCGGACTCGTGACCGCCGAGGTGGAAGCCGTGCATCTCCGCGAACGCGCCCTCGGCGCTCGCCGGCCGCTGCTCGAACGCGAGCAGGGCGTTGGACGCGCCGCCGTTGGAGGGCGCGTCGGGCGCGCCGTCGTCACCCTCCGGCGCCTCGCCCACGAGCCGCCCCGCGCGGTTGCTCATCTCGGGCTGACCGGCCTGCGCGCGACCGTACGCGGCGTTGATCTCGCCGGCGCCGGTCGGCGCCGCGTTCGAGTGGAACACGTTGGTGAGCTGGTTGCCGAGCTCGGTCCGGATCAGGTGGCCGTCGGGGCCGAAGGCGGGCCGGTTCGCCGTGCGCGCCGTCCGGACGTCGAAGCGGAACGACAGCGGCACCTCGGTCGACAGGGTCAGCCCCACGTCGCTCCAGCTCTCGCTCGTCGGGTTGTCGACCACCGCGAGGCCCTGCACGTGGACGGCGTCGTCGTGGACGACGAGCCGGTAGGTCGGCCGGAAGCCGGGCAGCTCGGTGACGTAGGAGATCCGCAGGTCCCGCGCGCCCTCCCCGACGAGCCCGATCCGCAGCGTCACGTCCTCGCCCGTGGTCGCGGGCATCATGCGGACGCCGGTGATCGCCGCGTCCGCGCCGTCCACGACGGTGAGGCTGCGCAGCACGTCGTCGACCTGCGTCGCGGGCACCGCGAGGTCGACCGACCGCCCCTCCGCGTGCCCTCGCCGCTCGAAGTGCGCGAGGCCGTTCTGGTACATGACGATCCGCGTGAGCCGGAGCGGCTCGCCGGACGCGAGCTCGACGTTCTGCCGCGCTCCGCACGCGTTCAGGGCGAGCGCCGCGGCGATCGCGAGAGAGAGCCGGACGATGAGACGCATGAGTCGATTCCTCCTGCCCTCGGTCTAGCCGAGCGCGTCGAGGCGCGACGTAAGAGCTCGGCAAAACCGTGCCGTCAGAAGAGCGAGGCGCCGAGCTCGACGGCGCGCGCCTCCATCGCCGTCACCGACGCGGCCGACAGGCTGGACTGCCGGACCTCGTAGCCCCCGAGCGCCTCGGCCTCGGGCGTGACGAAGTAGCTCGCGTAGCCGTTCGCGTAGCCCACCACGAGCGCGTGCTCGGCGCCCGCGGCGAGCAGCGGGCGCTCCGTCGCGAGCCCGACCTCGACGAACGGCTCGCCCGGCATCGTCACGATCGCGACCGGGCCGATCCGCCACACGGCGAGGTCGAGGACGCGCGCGCCCTCGGTGCGCGTCGGCGTCGTCCAGCTCGCGCGGGTCGTCGCGAGCGGCCCGTCGACCGCGACCGCGTCGTCGACGCCCGCGGTCACCGCCTCGGCGAGCTCGGCGCCGAGCCGCGCGAGGTCGGCGTCGTCGGCGAGCCGGATCGCCCCGTCGGCGTCGCGCAGGTCGGGCCGCACATCGCCCGCGGGGCCGATCACCACGAGCCACGGCGCGCCGTGCCGGGCCCGCAAGAGCGCCCGCGCCTCGCCGGGGAAGTCCGCGCTGATCCGCGTGCTCTCCTCGCCGAGGAGCGCGTTCGGGTGACAGACCACGTGCGAGACGAGCGCCACGAGCCCGTCGTCGCCTTCGAGCACGAGCGTCCGCACGCGCGGGTCGCGCGGCCCGTCGGGGTTCGCGCGCGCCTCGACCACGCCGTCGACGAGGAGGCGGCGGTTCACGTCGAAGTCGATGCGCCCCTCGCCGAGGCCGACGCGCACCGGCGTGAGGCTCGCCGCCGCGCGGCGCGCGGCGTCGCCGATCGCGTCCATCGTCCGCGCGCTCCACGCGTCGTCGCCGAGCAGCGGCGCGGAGTGGGTGTGCGAGGCGGCGACGACCACGTCCTCGTAGCCGACCCCGGCCGCGATCGCGACGCGGCCCCGGAGCTGCTCGGCGTACCAGTCGGCCACGCCCGGGAGGTCCACGGTGACGAGCACCGCCCGCGCGGAGCCTCCGCGCAGGACGAGGACGGACGCCTCGAGGGGGTCGCGCACCGACGTCGACGCCCGCGTCCCGTAGCCGACGATGTCGATCCCGGGCTCGGGGGTGATGTCGACGGTGGCCACGCCGGCCCTCAGACGCGGCGGTGGCGAGCCCGCGTCGAAGCCCGCGTCGAGGCCCGCGTCCGGCGGCGGCGCGGGGTCGCACGCGCAGAGCAGCATCGAGAGCCACGCGAGCCGCGCCATCCCTCCATGATGGCGCACCCGTCGCGCGCGCTCACGGGGCGTATTCGGCGTACGTCTCCACGGGGCGCAGCGCCTCGAACACGCGCGCGTTCACGACCTGCACGCGGCCGTCCGAGAGCTTCTGGACGGCGACGTCGTAGAGCCACTTCGCGAGCGTCTCCGAGGTCGGCGCGAACGGGAACACGGCCACCTTCATGTCGCCGGGGAGCTCGTTGCGCGCGCCGCCGAGCGGCTCGGTCAGGTGCGCCTGCAGCTCGCCGCGGTCGCCCATGGTCTCCTTGCGCGAGTCGACGAGCTTGGTCCCGAGGGCCGCGAGCTCGGCGCGCGTCTCGCCCCACGTCGCCTCGCCGATCGCGAGCGCGTGGTCGAGCAGGAGGTGGGCCGGCTTGAGGACCTCGCGGTTGATGACGGCGAAGTCCACCACGAAGCCCTCGGCGTCGAGGTCCGCCGCGGCGAGCGTCACCTCGAGCTTCCAGGTGTGCCCGTGAAGCGAGATGCACGCGCCGCGGTGACCGCGCACGTGGTGGGCGAAGTGGATGTGGATGCCTTTGGTGATGCGGAACACGCGGAGGAGTTTGCATCGCGGGGCTCGTTCGGGCGAACCTCGCGTTCGGTGGCCGACGCTCCCTCCGCTTCGCCGACCCCTTGGCACGTGACGCGCCGGCTCGCGTCGCTGCGCGGGGAGGAGCGCGCGAACGGCCTGCGGGTCCTCGGGGTCGCGGTGTTCTACGCGATCGAGGTGCTCAACTACCGCGGCCTCGCCGTCGGCCCGATCCAGATCCCGAGCGTCGAGGGCGTGGACGCGACGTTCCACGGCGCCTCGACCGCCCTCGCGGTCGCGTGGATGGCGGTCGCCGCGGCGGTCCTCGTCGCGGTGAAGAACCGCATCTTCCCGCCCGCGCTGAGCTACGTGAGCACCGGGATGGACCTGATCCTGATGACGGGCGTGCTGACGCTCGCCGACGGTCCGCGCAGCCCGATGATGCTCGTGCTGTTCCTCGTGATCGTGCTCGCCGGCCTCCGGCTCAACCCGCGCCTCGTCGGCTTCGCCACGCTCGGCGCGGTGATGAGCTACCTCTTCGTCCTCGGCGAGGTGGGCCAGCGCCGGACCGCGCTGCGCGTCCCCGCGCACTGGCAGATCACGACCATCGCCGCGCTCGTGCTGTGCGGCGTGATCGTCACCGCGATCCTCCAGGAGGTGCGCCGGGCGGTCGAGGCCTACGCGGACCTGCGCCGGCGGGAAGAAGAGCCATGAGCGAGGTGCGCGCATGCCTCATCTGCGGGAGCGGGAACTCCGCTCAGGTCGCTCGGTGCTGGGT
Source organism: Sandaracinaceae bacterium (assembly GCA_020633195.1). Taxonomy (GTDB): domain Bacteria; phylum Myxococcota_A; class Polyangia; order Polyangiales; family Sandaracinaceae; genus JACKEC01. The sequence continues at coordinate 33,403 of JACKEC010000044.1, forward strand.
CTGCGGCGCCGACCTGACCGCCGCGCCGCCGCCCGGGGCCGCGGCCGCGCCCCCGCCGGCCGCCACCTATGACAAGTCCACGCGCGCGCTCCAGGTCGTGGGGTGGAGCTCGTTGCTGCTCGGGATCGGCTTCACGGCGATCCTGATCGCTGTCGAGCTGGGCCTGAACTGGCCCGGGATGCTCATCCCATACGCCGTGATCGTGCTCGTCGCGTTCGTGGCCCTCGGCCGGACCGCGTGGGTGCAGCTCAAGAAGAAGCCCACCCTCGCGGCGGCCTCCGCGGCGGGCGGCCCCGAGGGCGGGGCGGCCCCGAAGAAGGGCGTGACGGGCCCTGACGTGATGCAGAGCGTCGCGCTCGGGCTCGCGATCGCGATGGCGGTCATCGCGGGGCTGATGCTGCTCGCGGTCGCGGCGGTCGTGATCTTCTTCCTGATCTGCCTCGTGCTCGTGTCGAGCTCCGGCATGCACTGAGCCGGTCGTGGACCGCCCCATCGACCTCGTCTACGTGGCGATCATGGCGAGCGCCATCGTCGCCGGCGCGCTCGCGCGGAGGCTCGTCGCCGAGCCCCGCGCGAAGGACGCGAGCGGCGCGCCGGTCGAGCTGTCGCGGGCCCAGAAGCTCGCGCTCCTGTTCGGCGTCGTCGTCGGGGGCACCCTCGGGGCCAAGCTGCCGTACGTGATCTCCGACCCGGAGGGCGCGCTGACGGGGACGGCCTGGCTCTCGGACGGCCGCACGATCACGTGGGGCCTCGTGGGCGGCTACCTCGGCGTCGAGATCGCGAAGCTCCTCGCGAGCGTCCGCGGCAAGACGGGCGACGCCTTCGCGGTGCCCGTCGCCGTCTCGATCGCGTTCGGTCGCGTCGCCTGCTTCCACGCCGGCTGCTGCTACGGCGCCCCGACCGAGCTGCCCTGGGGCTTCGACTTCGGAGACGGGATCGCGCGGCACCCCAACCAGCTCTACGAGGTCGCGTTCCACCTCGGGATGGCCGCGCTGATGATCTGGATCGGCCGCCGCGGGTGGCTCCGGAACCAGCGCATCAAGGTCTACATCGGGACCTACATGGTCTTCCGCTTCTTCTCGGAGCTGTGGCGCCCCGAGCCGCGGGTGGCCGCCGGCCTGACGTTCTACCAGTGGAGCGCGGCCGCGTTCGCGGTGCTCTTCCTGGCGCTGTTCCTGTGGGACCAGCGCGCGCTCGCGACGCGCCGGCCCGTCACCGTCGCGGAGTGAGGATCAGCCCTCGAGCTGCTCGGCCAGGTAGCGCTCCTTGCCGATCTCGCCGATGACGTGGAGCTGGGTCTCGAGCCAGTCGATGCCCTCCTCCTCGCTCTCGAGGATCTTCTGCAGGAGCTCGGCCGTGTTCGCGTCGTTGCGGTCGCGCGCGAGCTTGATCGCGCGGTTGAGCCGCGCGCAGGCCTCGATCTCGAGCTCGAGGTCGACCTGGTGCATCTCCACGACGTTCTCCCCGACCTTCACCGGGAAGTAGCGCTGCATGTTGGGGACGCCGTCGAGGAGCAGGATCCGGGCGATGACCCAGTCCGCGTGGTGCATCTCCTCGATCGACTCCTTCCGCTTCTTCTGCGCGACGCGGTGGTAGCCCCAGTCCTCACACATCTTGAAGTGGATGAAGTACTGGTTGATCGCGGTGAGCTCCGAGGTGAGGACCTCGTTGAGCAGCTCGATGACTTCGGGGTCGCCCTTCATGGCGGGCAAGCTACTAGGTCCCGGGTTCGGGAGCCAGGATCATCGGGAGCGAAGCCACGCCACGGGAGGCGCCCTCGCTGACGATCAGCCCCGCGATCGCGGGCTTGCAGCCGCCACAGCCGGTGCCCGCGCCGCAGGCCTCCCCGATCTCCTCCGCGGTCCGCGCGCCCTCGCGGGCGATGCTGCGGATGGTGGCGTCGTTGACCCGGTGGCAGTGGCAGACCAGCAAGGCACCCCAAAGATAGCCCCGCACGATTGAGAGTCAATCTCATTCTCAACGAAAGGGGATCATGGCTGCTAGGCTCCGCGGCCGATGCGCTACCTGGTCCTGGCGGCCGCCCTCGCGGCGGTGGCGACGCTGTCGCTGCTCGTGGGCCCGGGGGATCTCGGGGACGCGGCGTTGCGTGGGACCTTCCTGTCGCTTCGGGCCGCCAGGGTATCGGGTGCGATGCTCGCCGGAGGCGCGCTCGGAGCCGCGGGCGCGCTGGTCCAGGGGCTGTTTCGGAACCCGCTCGCGAGCCCCTCGATCCTCGGCACCACGGCTGGGGCGAGCTTCGGGGGGCAGGTCGTCTTGCTCGCGCACGCGAGCCTCGCGTCCGCGGGGTGGCTCGCGTGGGTGGCGCCGGAGATGGTGCTCCCGATCGGCTGCCTCACCGGGGCGTTCGTGAGCCTCGCCGTCCTCCTCGCGTTCGTCCGGCGCGGCGCGGACCTGCTCTCGCTGCTCCTGATCGGCTTCGCGCTGACCTCGCTGTTCCTGGCGCTCGGGAGCTTCCTGACGACGCTGGCGCAGGAGCGCTACGAGCTCGGCCGCGCGGTGGTCGCGTTCACCCTCGGCGGCCTCGGCGGCGTGGACTGGACCCATGTGCGGCTCGCGATCCCGCTCGTCGCCGTCGCGGTCGTGGCCGGCTGGCTCTGGGGTCGGCCGCTCGACGTGCTCCTCGCCGGCGAGATGGAGGCCGCGAGCCTCGGCGTCGACGTCCCGCGCACGCGTCGCTGGACGATCGCCTGGGTCGGCGTGCTGACCGCGGCGGCCGTCGCGATCGGCGGCAACATCGCGTTCGTCGGCCTCGTGGTGCCCCACGCGCTGAGGCCGTTCTTCGGGGCCGAGCACCGACGGCTGATCCCCGCCGCGGTCCTCGGGGGCGCCACCTTCCTCGGCGCCTGCGACCTGCTCGCCCGCGTGCTCCCGACCCGCGTCGAGGCGCCGCTCGGCGTGGTCACGGGGCTCATCGGGGCGCCGCTCTTCTTGCTGTTGCTCGTCCGCACGCGACGCGAGGGCGTGGCGTGATCGAGGCGCGCGACCTGACGGTGACCCGCGACGGCCGCAAGGTCCTGGACCGGGTCGCGTTTCACGCCGCCGCGGGCGAGGTGACGAGCATCCTGGGACCCAACGGCGCGGGCAAGAGCACGTTGCTCGCGGCGCTCGCGGGGCTGCTCCCGATCGAGGCGGGCGAGGTCTCGATCGGCGGCGCCCGCCTCGGCGAGCTCACCGCGATGCAGCGCGCGCGGCGGGTGGCGTACGTGCCTCAGCGGACCGAGCTGCGCTCCGCGCTCCAGGTGGAGACGGTGGTCTCGCACGGGCGCTACGCGCACCAGGCGGGCCTCGGTCGGCCAGGGCCCGCGGATCTCGAGGCGGTCGAGGACGCGCTCCGCAAGGCCGACGTCCTCGAGCTGCGAGGCCGCCGCTTCGACCACCTCTCGACCGGCGAGCAGCGCCGCGTCCTGCTCGCCCGCGCGCTCGCGACCCAGGCCGAGGTGATCCTCCTCGACGAGCCGACCGCGGCGCTCGACGTGCGGCACGCGCTCGAGCTGCACGCGCTCCTCGAGGCGCTCGCCGACGACGGGCTGTGCCTCGTCGCGGTGCTCCACGGCCTCGACGCGGCGCGGCGGCACACGCGCCGCGCGACCCTGATCGATCGGGGCGTCGTCGTCGCGGCCGGGCCGAGCGACGAGGTGATCGCGCCCGACTTCGTCCGCGCGGTCTACGGCGTCGAGCTCGTCGAGGACGCCGCGCTCGGGTTCCGGCTCGGAGGTCCCGCGTGAGCCGGACCTCGTGGATCAACGCGGGGGCGCTCGCGCTCGCGATCGCCGGCTCGATCCTCGCCACCACCCCGCGCTCGGTCGCGGTCGAGGCCCCGGTCGCCGCGACCCCGACGGAGGCCGGCGGCGGCGCGCGCCGCATCGCGTCGGCGAGCACCGTCGCGGACGCGCTGCTCCGGGAGCTCTGCCCGCCCGGCCGGATCGTGGCGGTGACCGCGCTGAGCGCCGAGGGGCGCGACGCGTACCGGCTCGAAGGGGTGCCCACGGTCCGCTCGCTCGACGACGTCGAGGCGATCGTCGGCCTGCGCCCCGACGTGGTCCTCGCGCACAACGTGGCCGACCCAGGCCGCGTCGAGCGCCTCCGCCGCGCCGGCGTCCGCGTCGAAGACCTCGGCGCGCTCGAGGGGCGCGCGTCGCTCGGCGAGGACGCCCGGGTGATCGGCGCGCTCTGTGGCGCTCCCGACGCAGGCCGCCGCTGGGCCGAGGCCTTCGAGCGCCGGATGGACGCGGTCGCCGCCGACGTCCCCGCCGACGCACGCCGCCGCGGCCTCTACCTCACCGTGTACGGGGACCGCTTCATGGGCGGCACCGTCGGCAGCAGCTACCACGACGTGATGAGCGCCGGCGGCGTGATCGACGCGGCCGCCACGAGCTACCACGGCTGGCCGACGTACGACGTCGAGCAGCTCCTCGAGCTCGACCCCGACGTGATCATCAGCCGCGAGGGCATGCGCCCCACGCTGTGCGGGCACCCGGTGCTGCGCCGCCTGCGAGCGTGCCCGAGCGACGTGATCGAGCTCGACCCAGACCTCCTCGACGACCCCGGGCCCGGGATGCTCGAGGCAGCCGAGGCCGTGCGCGCGGCGGTGTACCCGGGCGTCAGCGCCGACGGATCGACCGGATCACGTAGCGCCCGCCCGCCTCGCGCGACACCGTGAAGGCCACGCGATCGCCGACGGACAGGCCCTCGAAGAGCGACGCGTCCTGCACGTCGAAGGGCATCGTCATCTCGGGCATGAGGCCCTCGATCGGGTCGTGATGGATCGTGATCGAGGAGCGCTCGCGGCGGATCTCGGTGATGACGCCGGTCGCGTTCCAGGTGCGGCCGGACGGTTGGGCTTCGGCCCCGCCGCACGCGACGAGCGCGCCGACGGAGGTGAGCGAAGCGGCGAGGAAGGTGCGTCGAAGCATCGTCGGCGACGGACGTAGCCACGGACGACCGCGCCCGCCAGCCGTGCTATGCGTTGGCCCGCACTCGTAACCGGGTTGCATTCGCAGGTCATGTTCCTCCCTCTCTCGATCGCCGTGGTCAGCGTCGCGCTCGGGGCCGCGCTCGGCCTCGGCGGGCGGCGGGGCTCGGTGTCCGCGATCTCGACCTTCGCGACGATCGCGGCGCTCGCGGTGGTGGTGGCGCAGCTCCTCCCCGACGCGCTCGGGCAGGTCGGGCTGTGGGCCCTCGTCGTGTTCGTGATCGCGCTGGTGGTGCCGAGCCTGCTCGAGAAGACGGCGGCGCGGTTCGGCGCGGAGGAGTCGAACCGGTGGGGCCTCGAGCTCGGCTACGCGGCGCTGATCGTCCACAAGATGGGCGACGGGCTCGCGCTCGGGACCTACGCCACGGGCGCCCACGCGGGGCACGAGCACTTCGACGTGTTCCTCGCGATCGCCGCGCACGACGTGCCCGTCATCGCGCTCGTCGCGATGAGCTACCACGCCAACGGCGGCGTCCGGGCGGTCGCCGGTCGCTGCTCGGGGCTCGCGCTCGCGACCATCGTCGGGATCTTCCTGCCGGGGCTGCTGCCGGCGGGGGTGTTCGACACCTACGAGCCGTGGGTCGCCGCCGCGGTGGCCGGGCTGCTGCTCCACGTCGTCGCGCACGACTGGAGCCCGGAGCTGCGGGTGCCGACGTCGGCCCGCGCGCGGCTCGTCGATCTGCTCGCGGTCGCCGCGGGCATCGGGCTCGTGCTGCTCGGGCGCCACGAGCACCACGGCGCGCACGAGGCGGAGGGGAGCGCGGAGCTGGGCGCCATCCTCCTCGAGCTCGCGATCGAGACGGCCCCCGCCCTGCTGCTCGGCCTGGGGATCGGCGCGGTGCTCACGGCCCTCGGCTCGAAGCTCCCGTCGCGCTGGCTGCGCGGCGGCGGCGCCCTCGGGCAGGCGTTCCGAGGCGCGGTGGTGGGCGCCCCGCTGCCGATCTGCGCGTGCGGCGTGCTGCCCCTCGCGGCCACCCTCCGCAAGCGCGGCGCGGGCGCGGCGTTGGTGGTCGCGTTCCTCATCGCGACGCCCGAGCTGGGGGTCGAGACCTTCGCGCTCACCACGAGCTTCGTCGGGTGGCCGTTCGCGGTGCTCCGCCTGACCGCCGCGATCGTGCTCGCGATCGTCGCCGCGCTCGTCGTGCACCGCATGGCTCCGTCGGCCGGCGAGGACGTCGACACGGAGGCCATCGCCGCGACGGGCGAGGTGGAGGGGGGGACGTTCCTCGGCCGGACCCTCACCGCGTTCGACGAGCTCCTCTACCACGTGGCCCCGTGGACGGTGGTCGGGCTGATCGCGGCCGCCTACGTGCAGAGCGTGGTGGACGCGGACTCGCTCGCCTCGATGCGGCCCTTCGGCCTCGACGTCCTCGTGGTGTCGGCGGTCGCGGTGCCCAGCTACGTGTGCGCGGCCAGCGCGACGCCGCTCGCGGCGGTGCTGCTCGCGAAGGGCATGAGCCCCGGGGCGGTGCTGGTGGGGCTGCTGCTCGGGCCGGCCACGAACCTCGCGACGATCGGGTTCCTGCGGAAGACGTTCGGGGGGCGCGCCACGCTCGTCGGGATCGGCGCGGTGGTGGCCGCGTCGTGGACGATCGCGGGGCTGGTCAACGTCGTCGACGTCCCGATCACTGTCGACGTCACGGCGGGGGGAGCCCACGAGCACGGGTGGGCAGCGCTCGTCGCGTCGGGGCTGCTCGCGGCGGCGCTCTTGCGTTCGGTGTGGAAGACGGGGCTGCGCGCGTGGCTCGCGAGCATCGGGGAGGGGCTCGGGGCGGGGCATCATCATCATCACGGGCACGCGCATGGGCATGCGGGGCATGGGCACTCGCATGGGCATGGGGACGGGCACTCGCACGGGCACGGGCACGAGGACGGGCACGGGCACGGGCACGGGCACGGGCACGAGGACGGGCACGGGCACGAGGACGGGCACGGGCACGGGCACGAGGACGGGCACGAGGACGGGCACGAGCACGAGCCCGAGGACGAGCCCGAGGACGAGCCCGAGGACGAGGACGAGCACGAGCACGAGCACGAGCACGAGCACGAGGACGACGGGCACGGGCACGGGCACGAGGACGGACACTCGCCCTCGCACTCGGGCTCGGACAGGTCCGGTTCGTGAGCGAGGCGAAGGGGCGGGAGAGGGTCTGGACGCTGATTCGGGCGGCGCTCGGGATCGCCGGGATCGGGCTGGTGATCTGGCTCGTCCGAGACCAAGGGGTGGACGCGATGCGGGAGGTGCTCGTCCCCGCGCTCGCGTGGCTG
>JACKEC010000045.1 GCA_020633195.1 Sandaracinaceae bacterium
CCCGGACCCCGGCGGCGCGCCCGGCCTCGAACGTGGCGAGCTTGTCGCGGCAGCGGCTCGCGACGTCCGGCGCGAGGGCGCGCAGCCCGAGCGCGGCGCCGATCGCGGCGACCGCGGGCAGCGCCGCGTCGCTCGCCGCGGTCACGACCCCGTCGACGGCCTGGACCCTCGCGGCCTCCACCATCGCCTCGAGGTCGACGACGTCGATCACGAGCGGGTGATCGGCGAGCGCGAGCGCGGGCGCCGCGGCGTCGCGATCGGCGACCACGACGGTCGCGCCGAGCGCCCGCGCGGTCCGCACGATGTCGACCTGGAAGGGGCCGCCGCCGACCACGAAGACCTTCGGTCGCGACCCCGCGTCCCCTGCGGATCCGGGCGCGCGGGGGCTGGCGAGCGTGCGGCGCATCGACCGCGTCAGGGTCTCAGAAGCACTCCAGAATCGTCCACTGGAAGCTCGAGCACGGGGCGGTGTCCGGGTTCGTCACGAAGATGCAGGCGCCGTCGCAGAACCCGCAGTTCTCCATGAGCGTGCAGTCGTAGCAGCTGAACGCGCCCCCACAGGTGTCGTCCGGCGGCGGCGGCGGCGGTGGTGGCGTCGCGTTCGAGCAGGTCCCGGACTGGCAGCTGCCCTCGCAGCAGTCGGTGGTCGTCGCGCAGGAGCTCCCGAGCGGCCGGCACATCGGGATCGGGACCTCCATGCGGCAGGTCCCGTCGACGCAGAGGTTGCCCGCGTCGCACGTGTCGCCGCCGCAGCAGGCCTGGCTCGCCGCGCCGCACGGCCCCGTCTCCCGACACGAGCCGGCGATGCACGCGAGCCCGCTCAGGCACGACGGCGTGCTGCCGCAGCAGGGCTCGCCGCGCATCCCGCAGCTGAGGACTCCGCCGTCCGGTGACCCCTCCGGCATACACGTGCCGCCCGAGCAGGCGAGGCCGGGGCCGCAGGGCGAGCCCACCGCGCAACAGGCCATCGACGCGCCGCCGCAGGAGCTGGCCATGCAGCTGCCGGCGATGCAGGCGAGGCCGCCGTTGCAGAACCCGGCGCCGCAGCACGGCTCGCTCTCCTCGCCGCAGAACCCCGGGCTCGCGTCCGGCCCGGCGTCGCCGCCTCGGGTCATCGTGCCCGAGTTGTTGGCGCAGCCGGGCATCGCGATCAGGAGCAGGGCCGCGAGGGTGAGGCGCACGCCCGCCTGCCAATCAATGTCCGTGCCGGCCCCTGCGCGCGCCGATCGTCGGGCCTCGGTGGGGTCGCCTGGCCCCGCGTCGCGGAGCGCCCGGTGCGCCGCAGTACCCGCTCGCGCACGATCGGCTGGCGGAGGCTGCTAGGATGCCGCCCCATGATCGAGATGAACGACAAGGTCGCCATCGTCACCGGGGCGAGCCGGGGGATCGGCGCCGAGATCGCGCGGCAGCTCGCCGCGGCGGGCGGCAAGGTGGTGCTCGCCTCGCGCAAGATCGAGCCGCTCGCGGAGCTCGCCGCCGAGATCGAGGCCGCCGGGGGCGAGGCCCTCCCCTACGCCTGCCACACCGGCAAGCAGGAGCAGATCGAGGCGCTCGTCGCCGCGAGCGTGGAGCGCTTCGGCAAGGTCGACGTGCTCGTGAACAACGCCGCGACCAACCCCTACTTCGGCCCGATGATGAACATCGACGACGCCGCGTGGGACAAGACCTTCGAGGTCAACCTCAAGGGCTACTTCGCGATGACCCGCGAGGTCGTGCGCCACATCCAGGGCCGCAAGGGGACCGGGTCGATCGTGAACATCGCCTCGGTCGCGGGCTTCATGGCGATGCCGCTCCAGGGCGTCTACGCGCTGACCAAGGCGGGCGTCATCTCGATGACCAAGACGCTCAGCGTCGAGCTCGGCCCGGACATCCGCGTCAACGCGATCGCGCCCGGCCTCATCGACACCAAGTTCGCGTCGGCGCTCACGCAGAACCAGCAGATCCTCGACATCGTGATGCAGAAGACGAGCCTCAAGCGCGTGGGTCAGCCCTCCGACGTGGCCGGCGCGGCGCTGCTCCTCGCGAGCGACGCGGGCGGCTACTTCACCGGGGCCGTGCTCACCGTCGACGGCGGCTGGAGCCTCGGCTGACTCGAAGCGCCGGAGAGTCGGCGGGGAGCGCGACGCGGCCCGATCGTCGCGTTCGCCTCGCGCTCGCCGGCGTCGCGCTAGGGCTCCTCGCGGCCACCATCGCGATGCAGTCGGCGCCGCTCGAGCTCGCCGGCGTCGAGCCGCCGTGCGCCTACCGCGCGCCCATCCTCTGCGCCGAGCTCCCGCAGAGCGGCGCGCAGCTCGCGAGCGTCCTCGACGGCCCGACCTCGACCGGCACGTGGCGCTACCACGTCCTCGTCGACTTCCCCTACCTCGTCCTCTACGCCGCGCTGCTCGCGGGCTCGTTCTGGCTCGCCCGCGGCGGTCGCGTCCCCGCCGCGCTCGTCACCCTCGGGGCGGGCGCCGACGTGGTCGAGAACCTCGCGCTCCTGCGCGCCCTCGACGGCGATCGGGCGGACTCCGTCGCGGCCCTCGCGCGCGGCGCCGCGCACACGAAGTTCTTCCTGCTCGCGGTGGGCATCGCGGCGGGGATGGCGATGCTCGCGCGCGCGACCGAGCGACCCGCCCTGCGCGGGATCTACGGGCTCGTCGCGGTCTGCGCCGCGGTCGGGCTCGCGGGTCCCGCGTCCCCGGTGGCGCTCGAGGTCGGCCTGCTCGGCATCGTCCTCGCGTGCTCACGCTCAGCGTCCGCGCCTTCGTCGACGCCCGCGGGTAGGGATGACGGGCCGGATCCTTCTCGAACGGCTGCGGGCGCAGTACTGTGATCGCGAGGAGTCCCCCATGCAGTCTTTCTTTCGCGTCGCCGCGAGCGTGGCGATGCTCGTCGCCGTTCTGTTGCTCGCCACCCCGAGGCTCACGCCGTGCCGCTGCTCGACACGTTCGGCGGGCCGATCGGGTACGGCACCAACGTGCTCCCCGCCAACGACGACGGCTCGTCCGATCCGATCGATCTGACGGCGGCCTTCCCGGCGGCCTCACGTTCTTCGGCGGCCCGTACACCCAGGTGTGGGTGAACAACAACGGCAACATCACGTTCAGCGGCGCCGTCTACAACTACACCCCGATGCCCTTCCCGGTCGCCGACCGACCGATGATCGCGGCGTACTGGGGCGACGTGGACACCCGCGGGGGCGGCGCGCCCACGAACAACGGCGTCTTCTGGCACCTGCAGCCGGGGATGATGGTCGTGACCTGGCACAACGTCGGCGTCTACTCCATCAACGACACCGTCAAGATGGACTTTCAAATGATCTTGACGAACGCGCTCGACTGCCGCTCCGGCGACTTCGACGTCGAGTTCCGTTACAACCGGTGCGAGTGGGAGGCGGGCACCGCCTCGGGCGACAGCAACCGCAACGGCCTCTGCGACGCGGGTGAGACCACCTGCACGCCGGCGCAGGCGGGCTTCGACGCCGGCAACAGCACCGACTTCGTCGAGATCCCCGGCTCCCGCACGAGCGCGATCCGCGACGTGTGCACGACCTCCAACGTCAGCATGCCCGGCATCTGGCGCTTCAGCGTCCGCGGCGGATGGTCTCCTGCCCCGACAGCGGCATGGCCTGCGACACGGGATGATCGGCGCCTGCGGCCTGGCGTGACCCAGTGCGTCGGTCGTGACGTGGTGTGCAGCCCCATCGGCACCGCGAGCAGCGAGCGCTGCGACGGCATCGACAACGACTGCAACGGCGAGACCGACGAGGGCGACCTCTGCTCCACCCCCGACGTGTGCATCCGCGGCGCGTGCGTGCCGCCTTGCTCTGAAGGCGGCTGCGGCACCGGCGAGTCGTGCAACACCGACGGCATCTGCGTCGAGACGGCGTGCGTGGACGTGACCTGTCCGGCGGGCCAGCGCTGCAGCGGCGGCGCGTGCGTCGGCGCCTGCGACGGCGTCGCGTGCCCGCACGGTCAGCAGTGCGTCGCCGGTCAGTGCATCGACCTGTGCGCGGTCCTCACCTGCGCGATGGGCGAGGTCTGCGTCGACGGCGGGTGCGTGCCTCAGTGCCCTGCCGCGCGTGCCCGGACGGCTCGATCTGCGGCGCGGACGGCTCCTGCACGCCGGTCGGCTGCGACATCACGGTGTGCGAGCCCGGCTTCTACTGCGAGGCCGGCGCGTGCCTCGACGCCTGTGACGGCGCGGTCTGCCCTCGGGTCAGGTCTGCCGCATGGGCTCCTGCGTCGACGGCGTGCCCGATCCCGGCGACGCGGGCGTGCCGCCTGACGTCGACGCCGGCGACGTGCCGCCGGGGCTCGACTCCGGCGTGGTCGGCGACGTGGACGCGTCGAGCGGCGAGATGGACGCGGGCCGGCCCGCGCTGCCTCCGGGCGGGAGCAGCCCCGGCTGCGCCTGCCGCGCCGAGCCGCGGGGCGCGCACCCGCTCTACGGTCTCTTCCTCGCGCCGCTCGCGCTCTTCTTCCTTCCGCCGGAGGCGTCGATGAGCGGGCCGCGCTCGCGCTGCTCGCGCTGACGCTCGTCGTCGGCTGTGACGACGGCACCCCGACCCCGGGACCGACGGCGGGACCACGGGCGGGATGGACGGCTCGATGATGATGATGGGCACCGACTCGTCGGTGCCGCCCGGCACCGACGGAGGGCCGGCTCCCGGCACCGACGGCTGCGTGCCCACCATCGAGATCTGCGGCGACCGCATCGACCAGAACTGCGACGGCCGCGACACCGGCTGTGGCGACACCGACGGCGACGGCATCATGGCCTGCCGCGCCGGCGACGACCTGACGATGTGCGACTGCGACGACAGCCGCGCGGACGTGCGGCCGGCCTTCGGGACCGTGCCCGGCGCGCCTGAGGTCTGCGACGGCGTCGACAACGACTGCAACGGCCGCGTCGACGAGGCGGCCGAGTGCTGCGCTGGCTGCGCCGACGTGTCGCTGCGCTCGCGCGCCGACATCTGCGACGAGTCGGGCGCGTGCGACTGCTCCGCCGAGCCGGGCACGGCCCGTGCCCTGCGGGGGCAGGACTGCTGCTCGAGCGGCTGCGTCGATCTGCAGAACGACATGGCGAACTGTGGCTTCTGCAACAGTCGTTGCACCGTCTCGGCGGATCGCTGCACGGCCGGCATGTGCATGTGCGGCAGCGGCCCCGTCTGCGACCTCGACCGGGCCTGTACGGGAGGGAGCTGCTGAGGCCGTGACGCGAGCGGCCGGCGTCGGGTGTCTGCTCTGCGCGGCTCTCACGAGCGGCTGCATCCTCGATCGCTCGGGGACGGCGCGTGACGGCGCGACGCCTCCGGGCGTCGACGCCGGCCCCGGTTCGACGCGGGCGGCTTCGACGGCGGCCCCGACTACGACGCGGGGCCTCGCCCCGACGCGGGGCACGACGCCGGGTTCGACGCGGGCACCGACGCGGGCTTCGACGCGGGCGTGGACTCGGCCGTGCCGATCCCCGACGCCTGCGTCCCGAGCGCCGAGACCTGTGACGGCTTCGACCAGGACTGCGACGGATCATCGACGACGGGCTCACGCGGTCGTGCACCACGTCCTGCGGGACGGGGACCGACACCTGCATCATGGGCACCTGGTTCTGCGACGTCCGCGAGCCCACGCCCGAGACCTGCGACGGGTTCGACCAGGACTGCGACGGCGTGATCGACGACGGGCTGACCCGCGCCTGCTCGAATTCTTGTGGCTCCGGCATCGAGACCTGCCTCAGCGGCGTGTACACCGGCTGCACCGCGCCCACGCCGACGACGGAGGTCTGCGACAACGTCGACAACGACTGCAACGGCATGGTCGACGACCTGCCGCCGCGGCCGTGCACCGTCTCGGGGGGCTGCGGCGCGGTGACGGGCACCGAGACGTGCGCGGGCGGCGTCTGGACCTGCTCCGCGATGGGGATCACCGAGGCCTGCAACGGCCGCGACGACGACTGCAACGGCATCATCGACGACGGCGCGGCCTGCCCGTGCCCGGTCCGGCACTACGGCGGCCACGCCTACATGTTCTGCGCGACGCCCAACAGCTGGACCGGCGGCCTCGCGGCGTGCCGCGCGAGCAGCTACGAGCTGGTCACGATCAACGACGCGGGCGAGAACACCTTCGTCACCGACGCCGCGCTCACCGACCGCAACGACGACTGGTGGATCGGGATCAGCGATCAGGCGATGGAGGGCACGTGGGTCTGGGCCTACGGCACCTCGAGCTACACGCACTGGGATCCCGGCGAGCCCGGCAACTACATGGCGGGCTCGTTCGACTGCGGCAACATCGAGAACGGGAGCGACGGGACCGAGGCCCGCACCTGGTGGGCCGACCGGCCCTGCAGCAACACCCGCCCCTACGTCTGCGAGACGCGCTGAGCGTCACGCCGCGGCGCGCGCGCGCTCGGCGAGCTGCTCGGCCGCCTGCCAGACCACCGCCATGATCGAGTGCTGCGGGTTCACCCCGAGGTTGGTGGGGAACACGCTCGCGTCCATCACGTAGAGCCCGTCGGCGCCGCGGACGGCGAGGCTCGGGTCCACCACGCCCACGCTCGGATCCGCCGAGGCGCACGCCGTGCCGAAGAGGTGCGACGCCACGAGGTGGAAGTCGGCCCGGGACACGGGCTTCTGCTCGAGCGCGTCGAGGCGCGCCGGGTCGGTGATCACCTCGTCGAAGCCGGCGACGCCGGGGAAGATCTCCTTCGCGCCCGCCGCGAACATCACGCGGCCGAGCGTCACGGCGACCTCGCGCGCCTTGAGCAGGTCCTCGTGCGTCGGCTCGTAGGCGATCCAGGGGCGCCCGAAGACCCGACGGATCCGGCCGTGCGCCTTCATCCGGATCTGCCCGCACCACTGCGCGTAGCTCCCGAGATCAGCGAGGCGCCGCTGCCACTCGACGCCGGCGCCGGGAAGGCGCGCGGCGAGCATCTCGGGCGGCAGCGCGAGCGCCTCGAGCTTGAAGCCCTTCGCGCGCTGGGGGATCTCGTAGCCCTGCGCGGCGCCGAAGCCCATGTGCACCGGCTGATCGAAGCGGCCCACCATCGCGACGCCGGGGTGGCACTGGAAGCGGCGCCCGAGGTTCGCGTGCCGAACCCCGCTGCCCGCGAGCAGCACGGGCGTGTGCACCACGCCGGCCGCCACGATCACGCCGCGCCGCGCGCGGATCGAGAAGCCCCTGCCCTCGACCGCCACCGCGCGCCCGCGCTTCATCACGATCTTGTCGACGCGGCACCCGGTGTGGAGGCGCGCGCCGTCCTCGATCGCGCGCGGCACGTACGAGATGTCCATGCTCTGGCGCGCCCCCTCGGGGCACCCCTGCAGGCAGCGCGCGTTGCCCTTGCAGCCGCGGGAGTTGCGGTGGATCGCGCGCCCCGGAAGACCGAGCGCGGCGGCGCCCTCGGCCATGAGCTCGTTGTTGCGGCCGAGGATCGAAGGCTCGGTCGCGTGGATCTCGAGCTCGTCCTCGATCTGCCGGAAGACCTCGTCGATCCGGCGCTCGTCGACGAGCTCGCCGAGCCCGAAGCGCTCGCGCCAGTCGTCGCGGACGTCGTCGGGCAGCCGCCAGATGATCCCCGAGTTGATCGCCGTCGATCCCCCGACCGCGCGGCCCTGCAGGATGGGCATCGGCACGCGGCTCTCGGTCGCCTGCATGCACATGTCGCGGACCGCGAGGCGCATCGCGTCGAGGAGCGCCGCGGGTCGATCCTCGGGCCGCAGGCGCTGCCCCTCCTCGACCATGATCACGGAGGCGCCCGCCGCCGCGAGCACGCGCGCCGCGGTCGCTCCGCCCGCGCCGGTGCCGACGATGACGAAGTCGGCCTCGTCCTCGAGCCGCGGCATCACGCCACCTCCCGAACGACGGGGAGGAGCAGGCGCTCGCGACGCGGCGCGGGCCTGTCGTAGCCGGTCTGCGCGCGGACCGCGGCTGGCCGGAGCATGGCCATGCACGCGACGAGCTTGAGCAGCAGGGTGAGCTCGCGGACGAAGAAGACCCGGTGCTCGAGCATCGCCGCGAGGAGGCGCGCGCGCTCGGCCTCGCCGAGGCCCGCCGCGGTGCGGAGCTTGCCCCACATCCAGAGCGGCGCGGTCATCGCGAGGAGCAGCCCGACCCGGACGCCGAGGCGTCCCTTGGCAGAGGCCATCTCGAGGAACTCACGGGTCCCGCGGTGCCAGTCGATGGCGCCGGGCTGGAGCATCGGCTCCGATCCCTCGCTCACCACGAACCCGCTCATCACTACGGCTGCCCATCGAATCATCGCGGCCCCCTGTGTCTGGCGTTTGGCTAAACCAATCGACCAACTGGTAATACCAGCTTCGCGGGGGTGCGCAAGGGATTACGCACCGGGCTGCGAAAATGACTCCCTTAGGTCAGGGACCGGGCGGGGCGCGACGTCGGCGGGCGTTCTCTTCGACCTGCAGGAGCCCGCGCTGCACCTCTTCGGGCACGCTCTCGGCGAGCACGATGCGGAAGGCGCCGTCCTGTCCGCGCTCGAGGACCACGCGGATCCCTTCGCGCGGCATCGCGTAGCCCCGGTCGGCGATCGTCTCGTAGCGCAGGTCTTCTCGGCCCGCCGCGAGCAGGCCGAGCACGTAGCCCGCCATGCCCTCGCCACCGGGCCGATCGAGGTCGGTGAAGCACATCCGCCAGGTCTCGGCGTCGCGCAGCTCGAACGAGCCGCGCTCGGCGATGCGCGCCCGGATGGCGTCCTGCGACTCGTCGGCGAGCCCGTGGGTCGCGAGCAGCGTCGCGACCGTCCGCTCCGGCGTCGCGAAGCGGGGATCGGTCACCTGCGCGTCGTCGCAGCCCACGAGCGCCGCGAGCCACACACCGGTCCAGACGAGCCACCGCCCCACGCTCTCGCTCATACCGTGCGCACGAGCACGCGTCCAGGGTTGACACAACGTTCTCGGAGATCCCCGAAATCACGGGCCCGAGTCACGTGCCACCTTGTGCCAACTCGGGGTTGATCCCCCGAATGAAATGCTTAGGTTCCGCCTACCATGCGACTCGATCGGCTGACCACGAAGACTCGTGAGGCCCTCGTGGCGAGCGAGCAGCTCGCGACGAAGGGCACCAACCCGGAGCTCTACCCGGAGCACCTCTTGCTCTCGCTGATGACGCAGGAGGGAGGCATCACGTCGCCCATCCTGCTCAAGGCGGGAGCCGACACCGCGGCGATCGGCCGCGCCCTCGACGCGAAGCTCCGGACCATGCCCAAGGTGCAGGGGGGCGCCGAGCCGACCATCTCGCGCCGGCTGCGCACCCTGCTCACCAACGCGTGGACGGAGACCGAGCGCCTCGAGGACGAGTACACGTCCGCCGAGCACGTGCTGCTCGCGATCGTGCGCGCCAAGGACGAGCTCGCGCAGACCTTGAAGGTGAGCGAGAAGGCGCTCGAGAAGGCGATCACCGAGGTCCGCGGCACCGCGAAGGTGACCGACGCCGACCCGGAGAGCCGCTACCAGACCCTCGAGAAGTACACGCACGACCTCACCGCGGACGCGCGCGCCGGCAAGATCGACCCCGTCATCGGCCGCGACGAGGAGATCCGTCGGGTGATGCAGGTTCTCAGCCGCCGCACGAAGAACAACCCGGTCCTCATCGGCGAGCCGGGCGTCGGCAAGACCGCCATCGTCGAGGGCATCGCCCAGCGCATCGCGACCGGCGACGTGCCCGAGAGCCTGAAGGAGAAGCGGCTGTTGTCGCTCGACCTCGGCGCGATGATCGCGGGCAGCAAGTACCGCGGCGAGTTCGAGGACCGGCTCAAGGCGCTCCTCAAGGAGGTCGAGGCCGCCGCTGGGGAGATCATCCTCTTCATCGACGAGCTCCACACCCTCGTCGGCGCGGGCGCCGCGGGGGGGTCGATGGACGCCTCCAACATGCTCAAGCCCGCGCTCGCGCGCGGCGAGCTGCGCTGCATCGGCGCCACCACCCTCGACGAGTACCGCAAGCACATCGAGAAGGACGCGGCGCTCGCCCGCCGCTTCCAGCCCGCGTTCGTCGGCCAGCCCACGGTGCAGGACACCATGGCGATCCTGCGCGGCCTGAAAGAGCGCTACGAGGTCCACCACGGGATCCGGATCCACGACAGCGCGATCGTCGCGGCGGCCACGCTCAGCGACCGCTACATCACCGACCGGTTCCTGCCCGACAAGGCCATCGATCTCGTCGACGAGGCCGCGAGCCGGCTCAAGATGGACATCGAGTCCGTCCCCGCCGACATCGACCGCGCCCAGCGCAAGATCACCCAGCTCCAGATCGAGCGGCAGGCGATCAAGGACTCGGGCGACAAGTACTCCGAGCGCCGCCTCGGCGAGGTCGACAAGGAGCTCGCCGAGCTCGAGGAGCAGAACAAGTCGATGCGCGCCCAGTGGCTGCGCGAGAAGGAGCTGCTCGAGAACATCCGCGACCAGAAGGCCGAGCTCGAGCACCTGCGCCTCGACCTCGCCCGCGCCCAGCGCACGACCGACTACGAGACGGCCAGCCGCCTCCAGTACGGCGAGATCCCCGCCGCGGAGCGCGCGGTGGTGGACGCCCAGGAGCAGCTCGACCAGCTCCAGAAGGGCGGCTCCTTCCTCAAGGAGGAGGTCACCGACGAGGACATCGCCACGGTCGTGAGCAAGTGGACGGGGATCCCCGTCAGCCGGATGCTCGAGTCCGAGCGCGCGAAGCTCCTGCGCATGGAGGAGGGCCTCGCCGAGCGCGTGGTCGGCCAGCACGACGCGGTGGTCGCCGTCAGCAACGCGGTCCGACGAAGCCGCGCCGGCCTCGGCGATCGCGACCGGCCCATCGGGAGCTTCCTGTTCCTCGGGCCGACCGGCGTCGGCAAGACCGAGCTGGCCCGGGCGCTCGCCGAGTTCTTGTTCGACGACGAGCGCGCGATGATCCGCCTCGACATGAGCGAGTACATGGAGAAGCACGCCGTCTCCCGCCTCATCGGCGCGCCGCCGGGCTACGTCGGCTACGAGGAGGGCGGTCAGCTCACCGAGCCGGTCCGGCGCCGCCCCTACAGCGTCGTGCTCTTCGACGAGGTCGAGAAGGCCCACCCCGACGTCTGGAACGCGCTGCTCCAGGTGCTCGACGACGGCCGCCTCACGGACGGCCAGGGTCGCACCGTCGACTTCCGCAACACCGTCATCATCCTGACCAGCAACGTCGGCTCGCATCACATCATGCAGCTCGACGACGCCGAGGCGATGGAGCGCGCCGTGATGGAGGACCTCCGGTCCCACTTCCGGCCCGAGTTCCTCAACCGCCTCGACGAGACGGTGGTCTTCCACCGCCTCGGCCGCGAGAACCTCCGCGCCATCGTGGACATCCAGCTCCGCCGGTTCCGCGAGCGCCTCGCCGACCGCGAGATCGAGCTGCAGATCACCGACGCGGCGAAGGACTTCCTCGCGGAGGTCGGCTACGACCCGACGTTCGGCGCTCGGCCCCTCAAGCGGGCGATCCAGCGGCACCTCGAGAACCGCCTCGCCGAGGAGATCCTCGCCGGCAAGTACGGGGCGGGCGACGCGGTGCTGGTCGACCGAGCGCTCTCCGGCGGGCTGGTGATCCGCCCCGCGGCGCGCGACGGCTCGGCCGAGACGACGGCGACCGCCTAAGCGGTCTGACGGGCGGAGTACCGGAGGTGGAGCGCGCCGCGCAGGCGACGCTGTACCTCCACGCGCCCTGGTTCGAGGACGAGGGCGCGCCGGTAGTGGTAGGACGCCTCTTCGTAGTCGCCGGCCTGGGCGTGGACGTCCCCGAGCTCCAGGAAGATCGCGAAGCTGTGCTCGTCGTCGTCGACGCAGTGATGGAGCGCCTGGGTCAGGGACCGCACCGCGGAGGCCAGGTCGCCGAGGGCGCGCTCGACCTTCCCGCGCCGGGTCAGGGCGATCGCGGCGAGGTCGTCGAGCTCGGCGACCTTCTGGTAGATGTCCCGCGCCCGGTCCAGCTCACCCCGCAATTCGTGGCGCGCGGCCCGGAGGAGGAGCCGCGTCGCCGTGTCGAGGGTGAGGTCCGTGTCCGAGTAGGCGAGGCTGCGCCGCAGGGGTCGGGGGCGGGGTCTGGCGACGCGCGTGCTCACGTCGTCCTCATTTTGCACACCCCATGCCGCTGAAGACCTCTTGCGCGCGGGCGCGCCGTGGTCACGATTGGAACGCTGGATGCGCCGAAAGCGGAGCATGCCAGGTGACGTGAACGCGTCGGCGAGCGAGGGCAACGAGATGTCTGTGAGCAGGCAGTCCGAGGTGCTCGTGGGGTTGGTGGCGCTGATCGTGGCGACCACCTCCACCGTGGCGATGGCCGATCCACCCCCCGCGCTCCGCGAGGTGGAGACGGCGCTGGTCCAGGCCGACCGGGAGGGCGTCCGGCTCCTACGTCTGCTCGACGAGACCCGCCTCGCTCGCAACGCGCCGCGGATCGCCTGCGTCGACAGCCAGCTCTTCCAGCTCAACAGCGTCGCCCGCCTCCTCGAGCTCCGCCGCGACCGGATCCGCAGCGCGGTGGCGCGCGGCGACCAGGCCGAGATCGCCCACGAGCGTCAGGTGGTGCGCCGGCTCGTGGCCGAGCTCACGCGCGTGTCGCGAGCGGGTCGAGCCTGCGTGTATCCGCCCGCCGGAGCGGCCAACCAGACGATCGTCGAGGTGACGATCAGCCGCGAGATCCAGCACGAGGAGCTCGATCCGCCGCCGCTTCGTCCGTGATCCGCATCGTCGCTTGCGCGCGCCGAGCCGCCGTGCCACTTTCCGCGCCTTCATGACGAACGAGAGCATCAGCAGCCCCGAGGCAGTTCAGTGCAAGCCGGTCGAAGTCATCGTCGGCGAGAAGGGCGTCGAGCGCGCCATCAAGCACCTCAAGCGCAAGATGGCCTCGGAGGGAATCCTCCGTGAGCTCAAGCGCCGCCGCCACTACATGAAGCCTTCGGTCCGCCGCCGGAAGAAGGCGTCCGAGGCGGCTCGGCGTCGTCGCAAGCGCGAGAAGCAGGTCGCCGCCGGCGGCCGGATGTAGCGCCCGCGCGGCTCCTCCACTCTCGAGACACGACCCTGCCCGCCACCCGCGGGCAGGGTTTTCGTCGTTCCGCCGCCGACCTCTCAGCGGCGCTTGATCGAGACGTCCCAGGGGCGGCGCTTCGTGTAGACGCAGAGGCCCTCGGGGACCTCCATCCCGTCCAGGTCCGAGCCGACCACGTCGTGGGCGACCTCGCCGCCGGGGTGGACGACGAACCCCGGGGGGAGCTCGCTGCCCTTGCCGACCGCGGCCAGCTTGTTCCCCGGACCGCCGACGCGCGCGTTGGCGCCGATGTGGACTCGCTTGTCCACGAGCGCTCGCTCGACCACCGCGCCCGACTCCACCACGGTGTCGTTGAGCACGACCGACTCCTTCACCACCGCGCCGGGCGCGACCCGCACCCCGGGCCCGAGCACGCTCCGGATGACGGAGCCGCCCGACTCGACCACGCAGCCGTGGGTCAAGAGCGAGTGCTCGATGTGGGCGGCCCCCACCCGAGCGGGGGCGCGCCGCTCGCTCCGGGTGTGGATCAGCCAGCCGAGGTCGTTGAGGTCGTAGGCGGGGGGATCGCTGAGCAGGTCCATGTGGGCCTCCCAGTACGACTCGAGCGTCCCCACGTCGCGCCAGTACCCGTGGTAGGGCCACGTGAAGACGCGCTCGCCCCGCGCGACCATCTTCGGGAGGATGTCCTTGCCGAAGTCCTTGCTCGACTCCGGGTCGAGGTGGTCCTCGAGCAGCACCCTGTCGAGCACCTCGTAGTCGAAGCAGTAGACGCCCATGTTCGCGTCGCCGGGCGGCGGGTCCTTCGGCTTCTCCACGAACGAGGTGACCCGACCTTCACCGTCGGTCGTCACGATCCCGAAGCGCGACGCCTCCTCCCGCGAGACCGGGATCGTCGCGAGGGTCGCCGACGCGCCCGTCCGCACGTGGGACTCGACCAGGTCGCCGTAGTTCATCCGGTAGATGTGGTCGCCGCTGAGCAGGACCACGATGTCGGGGCGCCGGTCCTTGATGAACAGGAAGTTCTGCTGGACCGCGTCGGCGGTGCCGACGAACCAGTCCGCCAGCTCGCGGGAGCGGTACGGCGTGTAGATCCGGACGCCGCCGCGGTGCTCGCGGTCGAGGTCCCAGGGCCCGCCGGCGCCGATGTGCTCGATCAGCGAGTGGGGTCGGTACTGGGCCAGGATCATCACGTCCATGAAGCCGGAGTTCACGCAGTTCGACAGCGCGAAGTCGATGATCCGGTACTTGCCGGCGAAGGGCACCGCCGGCTTGGTCCGCTTCGCGGTCAAGATGCCGAGGCGTGAGCCCTCTCCGCCCGCCAGGATCACCGCGCAAACCTTCTTCATCTCACCTCCGCTCGTCGCGCTCGCGCGCGCTCGTACGTCGTCAGGTACTCCCGGGCCGAGCCGCGCCACGAGAAGTCCGTCGTCATCCCATTCTGCACGAGGGCGTCCCAGGACTCGGCCTTCTGCGCGCGCGTCGCGAGCGCGCGCCGCAACCCGAACGCCGCCGCCCGAGGGGTCGGCTCCGCGAAGAGCACGCCCGTGGGCTGCTCCGCGAGGTCCAGGTCACGCACCGTGTCCGCCAGGCCGCCGGTCTCGCAGGCCACCGGCACGCAGCCGTACCGCATCGCGATCATCTGGGTCATCCCGCACGGCTCGTAGCGCGAGGGCAAGAGGAGCAGGTCGGCGCCCGCGTAGATCCGGCGCGCGAGGCCGGCGTCGAAGCCCACCCACACGCGCACCCGGTCGGGGCGGTCGGCCGCGAGCGCGCGCGCCTCGTGCTCGAGGTGGGGATCGCCCGCCCCGAGGATCACCGCCGCGAAGTCTCGCCGCAGGCCGCGCAGCGCCGCGATCGCGACGTCGATGCCCTTCTGCGGGACGAGCCGGCTGACGATCCCGATCCGCGGGACGTCCCGCGGGAGGCCGAGCTCGTCGGCGAGGGCGTCCCGGCAGCGGTCGCGGCCGCCCCGATCGGAGGCCGAGTACGTCGCCGCGAGGGCGCGGTCGGCTCGGGGGTCCCACGCGTCCACGTCCAGACCGTTGAGGATGCCGGTGAGATCGGCGCGTCGGGAGCGGAGCAACGCGTCGAACCCGTGACCGCCTTCGGGCGTGGTGATCTCGTCGGCGTAGGTCGGCGACACCGTGGTGATCGCGTCGGCGCCGAGGAGCCCCAGCGCCATCGGGGCGCCGCGCAGGTGCGGAGGGAGCCGAGGGTCGTCCGAGCCGGGGATCCCGAACGCTCGCTGCGCCGGCTCGGCCCCGACGCCGGCGTACGGGAGGTTGTGGACGGTGAACACGCTCGCGGGGGCCGCGGGGCCTCCGCGCGAGAGGAGCCACGGGATCGCCGCGGCGTGCCAGTCGTGCGCGTGGACGACGTCGACAGGCCGCTCGAGGCGCCGCGTCAGCTCGAGGGCGGCGCGCGCGAAGAAGCTGAACCGGTGGCCCTCCTCGTCGATGCGCCCGGTGTAGACGATCCCGTCCGGCTCGATCGGGCCGCCCGCGACCAGGTAGACGGGGACGTCGCCGAGCCGGGTCTCGAAGATCTCGGCCCCCGAGGCTCCGAGCGGCCCGCTCGCGCCGGGGACCTCGAAGCGCGCGATCGAGGTCGGGTCGGGCGCCGCGGCGAGCACCCCGGCGTGCGCTGGCACGCAGATCCTCGCGTCGACGCCGAGGTCCCGCAGCGCGCGGGGCAGCGAGCCGACGACGTCGCCGAGGCCCCCGACCTTGATCCACGGGGCGACCTCGGTGGCGATGAAGAGGACGAGCACCGGGACGCGACCTTACCGGGAGCGCGGCCTTCTTACCCAACGCTTACGTCGCGAGGACGTCCGGGGCCGTACGTTGAGGCCATGCGTGTCACCATGGCGGTCGCCGTGCCCGAAGACGTCGTCGAAGCGCCGGAGCCGCGCGTCCTGCTCGCCGAAGACGAGGAGCCGATCCTCGACGGGCTCGACGCGCTGTTCTCCAGTCAGGGGTTCTCGACCACCCTCGCCCCCGACGGCGAGGTCGCGCTCGATCGCATCGC
Source organism: Sandaracinaceae bacterium (assembly GCA_020633195.1). Lineage (GTDB taxonomy): Bacteria > Myxococcota_A > Polyangia > Polyangiales > Sandaracinaceae > JACKEC01. Next base: position 16,008 of record JACKEC010000045.1, read on the forward strand.
GCTCGGGACCTTCGACCTGATCGTGCTCGACCTGATGATGCCGCGCGTCGACGGGCTGACCGTCCTGCGGAAGCTGCGCGCGGCGGGCGACGAGACGCCGGTCCTGATCCTGACGGCCAAGGGCGCCGAGGACGACGTGGTGGCGGGGCTCGAGGCGGGCGCCGACGACTACGTGACCAAACCCTTCGGGGTGAAGGAGCTGGTCGCCCGCGCGAAGGGGCTGCTGCGTCGGCCGCGCCGCGAGGACGACCGACCGCGCCGCTTCGTGATCGGCGCCGCGCTGCTCGACCTCGACGCGCAGCACGTCCGCGCGGCCGAGGAGGTCCGGCTCACCTCGCGCGAGGCGTCGCTGCTCGGCTACCTGATCGAGCGACGGCACCGGCCGGTCACCCGCGGTGAGCTGCTCGTCGACGTGTGGGGCTACAACGACGGGACCGTTCGCACGCGGACCGTCGACGTCCACGTGCAGCAGCTGCGCTCCAAGCTCAAGGCCGTGCCCGACGGCGAGGCGTGGATCGAGACGGTGCGGGGCCGCGGCTATCGGTTCGTCGCGGAGCTCGAGCGCGAGCCGTGACCCACCCGCGCCGCGTCGTCGCGCTCGCGGTCGGCCTCGTCCTGTCGACCTTGCTGCTCGGCGGCGGGTGGCTCTGGAGCACGTGGCGCGAGCGGACCATCCGGATGCGCGAGGCCCACGCGCGGCTCGAGCGCGTGGCCGACGTGGTGCGCGGGGCGGTCGACGAGAGCCTCGAGGAGCTCCGCGTCCGCGAGGACCAGCGGCCGTTCTACCTCTACGGCTACTACTACAGCCCGCCCGACGTCCTCGCGATCAGCGACCCGGTCGCCGTCTCGCCCCTCGCCCACCCGCCGACCGACCCGCGCGTCGTGGGTCACTTCCAGGTCGACCCCGGCGGCTCGGTGCGGACGCCCTACACCCCCAGCGCGGACGGGCCGCCGCACCCGCTCTCGACCCGGGTGCGCGAGGTCGTCACCAGCCCGAGCTTCGCGCCGCTGCGCGCGCTGACGTCCGAGCCGAGCCCGCCCGCGGTCGTCGAGGCGCGCGTCGCCGACGTCCAGACGTCGCTCTTGACCATCAGCATCAGCGACGCCCCCGCGCTCCCCGACGACGCGGTCGCGGAGGTCGACCTCAACGCCTACGGGAACGTGCAGGCGCAGGACATCAACCTCGCGCAGCAGGGGGACTCGCTGGCGAACATGCGCGTCATCGAGCGCGGGCGGCAGGTGCCGCGCTTCAACCGCCGCGACGTGACCTGGGAGGCCGCGCAGACCCAGCAGGCGCACGTCACGCAGCGCCAGAACGACGCGCCGACGCTCCCGCGGCGGCCCCCCGCCGGCCTGGTGCGCGCCCGCCTCGACGCGCGGCGTCAGGAGGTGGCCGCCTGCGCGCCGGGCGTCGACGTGGTGGTCCGCCTGCGCGTCCGCGGCGAGGACGGCGTGCCGAGCGGCGTGACCGTGAGCGGGGTGGACGACCCGGACGCCGAGCGCTGCGTGCGCGACGCGCTCGGCCGGGTGCGCTTCGCGCCGTTCCTCGCCGAGGTCCTCGTGGTCGGCTACCTCTACGCCCCCGCGCGCACGGCCGAGCCCGAGCTCGCGGACGCGACGGGGCTCGACAACATGGTCCAGCGCGAGACGGAGGTGGAGTACACCCCGATGACGTTCCGCGAGCTCGGCGACGACCTCGTGCTGCACCGGCTCGTGTCGCACGAGGGCGTCTCGGTGGTGCAAGGCGTCTTGATCGATCGCGACCGGATCGCCGACGAGTGGATCCCCGCGCTCGTCGCGCGCCACGTCAGCGACGTCACCCCGACGGTGGTCGAGGCGGGGACCGGCTCGTGCGCGGTGCGCGAGCCCGCGAGCGCGATCGTCGACGGCCTCGAGCTGTGCTTCGAGCCGCAGGCGCTGCGCGTGGCGACGGGCGCCCTCGACCGCGAGCTCGGGTGGCAGGTCGCCGCGCTCCTCGCGCTGTTGAGCATCGCGCTGATCGCGGCCTTCGCGATCGTCATCGCGGCGCGGCGGGCGCAGGCGCTGTCCCGCCAGAAGAGCGAGTTCGTCTCGGCGGTCAGCCACGAGCTGCGCACGCCGCTCACGACGCTGCGCATGCACGCGGAGATGCTCGACGAGGGGCTCGTCAGCGAGGCGCGTCAGCCCAAGGTGCACCGCGAGCTCGTGCGCGAGTCGGTGCGCCTCGCCCGCCTCGTCGACAACGTCTTGAGTCTCGCGAAGCTCGAGGAGGGGCACCGCCGCATCGAGCGCTCCGAGTCGGACCTGCGCGCCCACGTGCGGGAAGTCGTCGAGGGTCAGCGCGGCTTCGTCGAGGAGCGCGGCTTCGCCCTCGAGGCGCCCGGGTCCTCGGAGCCCCTCGACGCGAGCTTCGATCGGCAGGCCGTCGAGCAGATCGTCGTGAACCTGATCGACAACGCGCTCAAGTACGGGAGCGGCGACGAGGATGTCATCTCGGTGCGCGTCGAGGCGCCCGCGACGGTGATCGTCGCGGACCGCGGCCCGGGGATCCCCGAGGCCGAGCGCGAGCGCGTGTTCGAGCGCTTCCACCGCGTCGCGCGGCCGGAGCACGCGCACGCCCCGGGGACGGGCATCGGCTTGTCGCTCGTCGCCGAGCTCGCCGAGGCGCACGGCGGCCGGGCCTCGGTCCACCCGCGCGACGGCGGCGGGCTCGAGGTCCGCGTCGCGCTCGCGTAGCCCTACAGCGCCTCGAGCCCCGCGCGGATCGTCCGCACCAGCTCGGTGCGCGCGGCGCGCGTCGCGACCTTGAGCGCGTTCGCGATCGCGCGCTCGGTGCTGCGCCCGTGGGCCTTGATGCAGAGGTGATCGAAGCCGAGGATCGGCGCGCCGCCGTACTGCTCCCAGTCGGTCGCCTTGCGGAGCTTCTTGACCGCCGGCATCAGCAGGCCGAGGCCCGCCTTGTAGCGGAGGCTCTTGTCGCCCGCGTACCGGCCGAGCCGCATCACCGTCTCGGCCACGCCCTCGAGCATCTTGAGCACGATGTTGCCGGTGAACCCCGCCGTGACGACCACGTCGGCGGTGCCCTTGGGGATGTCCATGCCCTCGATGTTGCCGATGAACTCGATCACCGGGCCGAGCTCGCGCAGGCGCCGGTTGGCCTCGACCACCGCGGCGGTGCCCTTGGAGTCCTCCGAGCCGTTCGACAGGAGCGCCACCCGCGGGCGGGCGTTGCGCGAGATCACCGACGCGTAGGCCGAGCCCATGATCGCGAACGCCACGAGGTCGTCCGCGTCCACCTCGAGCGTCAGGCCCGCGTCGAGGATGAGGCTGAACGGGTCGTCCTTCGGACCGCGTCGCCGCTCGGTCGGGTAGACCGCGCCGAGCGCGCACCGCCCGACGTGCGGGAGCCGCTCGAACGTCCGCGCGCACGCCAGCGTCACCGCGCCCGTGTTGCCCGCGCTCACGAGCACGTCCGCCTCGCCCCGCTTCACGAGCTGCGCGGCCTTCAGGATCGAGCAGTCCGGCATCCTGTCGAGCGCCTCGCGCGGCTTGTCGTCCTGCGCCACCGCGCGCGCCGCGTGGACGATGCGCACCCGCTCCCGGTCGTGATCGTGGACGAGGAGCAGGCGCCGCAGCACCGCCTCGTCGCCGACGAGCAAGAGCTCGGGCGCCCCCTCGGCGCGGCTCACCTGCGCGGCGCCGGCCACCGTGACCTCGGGCCCCAAGTCCGAACCCATCGCGTCGAGCGCCACGGTGACCATGCTGCCCGCAGCCTACCAAGCCGCGGGCACGCGGAGCAGGGTGCGCTCGAGCTCGGCGGCGCGGGGGCAGCGGTCGGGGTCGCCGACGAGGCGGAGCTCGCCGAACGGGGCGTCCACCCCGAGGTGGCGGAGCTCGCGCGCGCGGGTCTCCGCGTCGTCGCACGAGACGAGGACGCCGTAGCCGATGCCGCCGGGCGCGTCCGGCCAGCTCTGGACTCCTCGCGCCGCGAGGCGGGCGCGGACGGCGGCGTGGTCGAGGCGCCGCGCGAGGGTGCGCGCCGCGAGCCCGGCCAGCCGGAGCCGGACGAGGCGGGCCTCGATCGCGCCCATCGGCGCGTCCTGCCACGGGCGTCGTCGCGTCGCGCGGGCCGGGTCCACGAGCCAGCGCTCGACGATCGCGTCGACGGCGCCGGTCTTGGCGAGCGGGCCCCCGAAGCGAGAGGCGATCTCGAAGGCGACGCCTCGCACGAGGCGGCTCGCGCGCTCGCCGCGCGTGGGGAGGCTCGCGCGGATCCGCGCCGCCACCGTGGCCGAGTCGCAGCCGACCGCGCCGCCGCCCCAGCCGGCGAGCGGCTTGGTGGGGCCGAAGCTGAAGACGGCGGCGTCGCCGCGCGCGTCGGTCCGCGCGCCCAGCGCCTGGGCCGCGTCCTCGATCAGCGGGACGCCCGCCGCGTCGGCGATCGCGCGGAGCTCCGCCATCGGCGCGGGTCGGCCGAACGCGTGGGTGGCCACGATCGCGCCCGTCCGCCCGGTCACCGCCTCGGCGACGCGATCCGGGCACGCGCTCGTCCCGCGCACGTCCACCGCGGTCGGCGCCCAGCGCGCGCGGATGCGCTCTACGAGGGGCGCGAAGTTGAGCGCGCTCACGAGCACCTCGCTCCCCGCCGGCGCGCCGAGCGCGCGGAGCGCCGCCACCACGCCGACGCGCGCCGAGGGGACGAGGACCACGAACGGCCAGCCGGTGGCCGCGGACAGCTCGCGCTCGAGGGCCGGGAGGTCCTCGTGGTTCGCCCGCGAGAGCGCGCGCAGCTCCGCCGTCGTCAGCTCACCGCGCGCGCGAGGGATCCAGTCGGCCACCTCCGCAAGGTGCGATCCCCCGCGCCCGCGCGACGTAAGACCCCCGTAAAAGCTAGAACAGCGCCGTGAGCCACGCGCCGACGTCGACGCTCATCACCCAGTCGAAGAACACCACCACGAGCGGGATCGGGATCACGAGCCCGAGCGCGGAGCCGATGAAGTAGTCGCGGAAGCGGACCTTGCTCATCGCGAGGCCGTAGTTGAGCGCGGGCGCCATCCAGAAGATGAAGCGCAGGATCGCGATGGTGGCGATGGGGTGCTCGTCGAGGCGCGCGAGGATCTTGCGGACCACCGGGCGCTGCACCTCGCCGAGGGGTTGGCCGCCGATCGTGCGGACGACGTAGAAGCTCGCGGTGATGCTCGCGAGCGCGCCGAGGTACGCCGCGAGCGAGCCGAGCACGTTCCCGTAGGCGACCGACGCCGCGCCCACGAACACGACGCCGGGCACGTGCATCAGCTCGCCGACCGCGAACGCGACGACGAAGCCCACGAAGCCCAGCGGCCCCGCCGCGTCCATCCACCGCCGGATCGTCTCGACGTCGATGGCGTCGCTGAGGCCGGTGAGCTTCGCGATCGCCAGGGAGCCGACGAAGAAGGCCGCGAGGGCGAGGAGCCGCAAGCGGCTCGACCTCTTGGCGGGCGCGGACGCGTCCACGGTCTCGGCGCTCACCTCGTCGGGCATCGACGCCTTCCTTATGGGCACGTGTCGCCTCGATCACAACCCGCGGCGGGATCGCGGACCCCACTGTTGCTCGCCGAGTGACAGGGATCGCCAGCGAATCGTGGCGGGGAGAGCGGTCCACGCCTTGCAGAACCGCAGGTCGATGACCCAGCCTGCGCGTGAACGGCGAGCCGGCGAGCCCGCCCGTCTCCTCCTCGTCTGTGACGATCGCGAGCGCGGTGAGGCGCTGCTCGAGGCGATCGGTCAGCCAGAGGCGCCGCTCTTCGAAGCGAAGGCCATCGGCGGCTGGGAGATGGTCCCGGCCGGCGCCGTGGTGCTCTTCGAACGATCGCCGGATCTGTCGCGCACGCGGCGACGCCTGCGCTTCGCTCGCTCGCGCGTCATCGTCGTGGCCTGGCCGGACCAGCCGCGCCTCATCGAGCTGGTGCTGCGAGAGAAGGGCACGGTGGTGACCTGGCCCGGGAGCGTGGAGCGGCTGGCGGCGGAGCTGTCGCGCTGCCTCGACGCGCGCGAGGGCTCCGTCGTGCTCCAGCCGGAGCGGATCGCCGACGAGCTCTGCCAGGAGCTGTCCCGCCGCCTGCGCCGCAACGCGCCTCAGCTGCGGCTCGCCGACGCGACGCGCATCGAGGCGCTCGTCGACAAGCTCACTTGTGCAGTGCTCGAAGAGGCGCGCGAGCTCGAGGGCGCCCCCGTCGCGGACCTCGACTGGGAGCACGTGTCGACGGCGGTGCAGACGCGGGAGGAGTCGGCGATCTTCCGGCGCCGCGCGGCGGACGGGGCGCCCGACCGCGACCCGGACGGAGAGGACACCAACCCCGGCCTCCGCGCGCTGCGGCCGCCGCCGCCGAACCCGCCCGATCCCGTCTCGCTGATGGAGACGCGGCCCTACGCCCCGGTCACGACGGAGCAGCTCGACTTGCTCTCGCACGTGGAGTGGATCGACGACGAGGACGCGGGCGAGGCCGCCGCGGAGGACGCCGAGGAGGCGCGCGAGCCCTCCCGGCCGCCGCCGCTCCCCGCGCGGCCGTCCGTCCCCGCGGTCGCGCTCGGGCGCCGTCCCCGCCCCGTCCGGGCGTGGGTGGGGATCGGCCTCGTGCTCGCCACCGCGACCGCGGGGATCGTCCTCGCGGCGATCCCCGAGCCCGCGCCGACCCCGCCCCTCGCCGCGACCCCGCCTCCGCCGCGCGCGACGCTCGAGCTCGGGCAGCCGACCGTCACGCCGGTGCTCGAGGAGCTGATCGAGCCCTCCGAGGTCGAGCCGTCCGAGGTCGTCGCGGAGGCGCCCGAGCCGACCCGCGCGGCGCCCGCGCTCAGCGCGCGCGAGGAGCGGGCGCGCCGCTCGAGCATCCGCGCCCGCGCGCATCACCGCATGGGGCGGCACGAGCGCGCGCTCGCGGCGGCGCGCTACGCCGTGCGGTTGGCGCCCGAGGTGGAGAGCTACGCGGCGCTGGTGGCCGAGCTCGAGGCCGAGGTCCCCTCGACCCCCGCCGTGACGACCGAGCCGGGATCCGCCACGCTCCCCGAATGAGCTCCCTCGAGGCCGCGCTCTCGGCCATCGACGCCCTCCACGCCGAAGACCCCGACACCGTCGAGGTCGACGGCGTCGTCGTCGCCGCCGAGCTCGACTACGCCCGGCGCATGACCGACGCGCTCGAGCGCGTGATCGACGCCCCCTCGGACGCGCTGCGGATCGCCGTGCGCGCGCAGCACCTGCAGCGCTGGCGCCTCGCGCGGGCCGCGTTCCCTTCGACGCGCCCGGGCTACCACGCGTGGCGGACCGCGCAGGGGAAGGCGCACGCGGAGCTCGCCGTCGAGACCCTGCGCCCGCTCGGGTTCGACGAGGCGCTGCTCGACCGCGTCGCGTCGCTCGTGCGCAAGCGAGGCCGGGCCACCGACCCCGAGGCGCAGGCGCTCGAGGACGCCGCGTGCGTGGTCTTCCTCGAGACGCGGCTCGAGGCGTTCGCGGCCGAGCGCGACGATGATCAGGTGATCGAGGTGCTCCAGAAGACCTGGGCGAAGATGGGCCCGCGCGGGCGCGAGGCGGCGCTCGCGATCGAGCTCTCGGCGTCGGCTCGGGCGCTGGTGGAGCGGGCGCTCGCGTGATCACCCTCTACACCGCGGCGACCCCGAACGGGCACAAGATCTCCATCGCGCTCGAGGAGCTCGAGCTGCCCTACGAGGTCCGCGCGCTGACGCTGAGCGCGCGCGAGCAGCACGAGCCCTGGTTCCTCGAGCTCAACCCCAACGCGCGCATCCCGGTGATCGTCGACCACGACGAGGGCGACCTCGTGATCTTCGAGTCCGGCGCGATCCTGCTCCACCTCGCGGAGAAGACCGGCCGGCTGATCGGCGAGGGCCTGCGCGGCCGGAGCGAGACGCTGCAGTGGCTGATGTTCCAGGTCGGCGGGATCGGGCCGATGATGGGTCAGGCGAACGTCTTCGGCCGCTACGCGCCCGACAAGATCCCGTACGCGATCGAGCGCTACGAGCGAGAGTGCCGGCGGCTCTTCGAGGTCCTCGAGACCCGGCTCGAGGGGCGCGAGTGGCTCGCCGACGACAGGTACACGATCGCCGACATCGCCAACTACGCGTGGGTGCGCACGCACCGCTGGAGCCGGGTCGACGTCACGGGGTTGCCGAACCTCGCGGCGTGGCGGCACCGCATCCGCAGCCGGCCCGCGGTGGAGCGAGGGCTCGCGGTGCCCCCGTCCTCGGACGGCGCGTCGCGCGACGACGCCCGCTTCGTCGAAGACGCCCGAAAGATGCTCGTTTGAGCGTCGCTCCCGCGGGCCGCGCCGCGCGGGAATTGCGCTACAGTCGGCCGCATGAACGTCGAGGAAGTGGCCAAGCACCTCAAGCGCGTGGACAAGCTCGTCCTCGCGTCGTCCGAGGTGCCGGAGGAGGACCTCTCGGTGAACATCACCGACCTCTACAACCGCTACAAGTGGGGCGGCGCCGGGCCGACCCCGCTGCCGGGAGCCGCGCTCAGCCGGCTCGACCTGGTGGAGCGGACGGCCGACGCGCGCTGGATGCGGCACTTCGACGGCAACGGCCGCGAGCTCGGGGTCTACCGGACCACCGTCGGCTACTACTGGCTCTTGCGGTTCGATCCCGCGCTCAAGCAACACTCCTTGCAGCACGTGGGGACCGCGGCGGACATCGACCAGCGCTACGGGAGTCAGGGATGACCAGCAAGTCGGGGACCCCGCCCAAGAAGCGGCGGCGGAAGAAGAAGAAGTCGGCGCCCGCGGAGGCCGCGGACGTGACCGCGACCACGTCGACGGTGAAGCAGAGCGTGCGGGCCGGCGGCGGCGGCGTGATGCAGGGCCTGCGGGCCGGGTTCAAGCGCGCGGCCGGCGGTGGCTCCGACGGCCCCGAGGAGAAGCCGAGCACGCTCAGCAACATCCTGTGGACCGTGCTCCTCCTCGCCGCGCTCGGCGTGCTGCTCTACCGCTGGTACGGCTGAGCCTCGGGCCGAGGCGCCGGGCTACAACGAGAGCGCGACGATCGCGAGCGCGAGCGAGCCGACCGCTAGGCCGGCGAGCGCGACCATCGCGACGATCGCCCACATCGGCAGGCTGCTCGTCGCCGCGGGCGCGTTCGCGAGCTCGCGCGTGTGGAGGTCGTCGACGTGGGTCGGGCGCGGCATCTCGGTCTGGGCCGTGATCTCGCCGTGGTCCGGCCGCGGCGCCACGGGGGTGATGGGCACGTCCGCGAGCGGCGAGCGCATGTCGTCGACGGTGCGCGCCGCGTCCATGTTCGGGTCGAACTTCCCCATCTCGTGCGCGGCGAGGAGCGCGCGGTGCATCTCGCGCACCGAACCGAAGCGCGCCTCGCGGTCCACCTGCATCGCCTTCTCGACCACCCGCGACAAGAGCGGCGAGACGTCGGCGCTGGTCTGCTCGAGGGGGACCCAGTCCCCCGCCTTGGCGGCGGTGAAGATGTCCGCGATGTTGTCGCCGTCGTAAGGCAGCTCGCCCGTGATCGCCTCGTAGAGCATCACGCCCAGCGAGTACACGTCGGCGCGGGCGTCCACGTCCTTTGCGCTGAGCATCTGCTCGGGCGCCATGTAGTAGGGCGTGCCCATCACCGCGCCGAGGACGGTGAGCTCCTTGCGGCCGGGCTGCTTCAGCTTCGAGACGCCGAAGTCGAGGACCTTGGGGTCACCCTCGATCGCGCCCTCGGCCCGCGTCATGTACACGTTCTCGGGCTTGAGGTCGCGGTGCACGACGCCCTTGTCGTGAACCGCCGCCACGCCATCGAGGATCTTCAAGAACACCTCGACCGCGTCGCCGACGGCGAGCGCGCCGCGGTCGAGCCGCTCCGCGAGGGTCTCTCCCTGCAGCAGCTCCATCGCGAGGAAGAGCGTGTTCTTCTCGTCGCCGCCGTCGAAGACCTTGATGACGTGCGGGTGGTCCACCGTCGCGGCGATCCGCGCCTCGCGGAAGAACCGCTCCACCAGCGTCGGGTGGCTCCGGAGCTGCGGGTAGAGGCACTTCACGGCGACCTTCTTGCCGATCACCATGTGCGACGCCTCGAACACGACGCCGCACGCGCCGCGGCCGATGATGCGCTCGAGGCGGTAGCGCCCGCCGAGCTCGGCGCCCGTCGTGAGGTGCCCGAACGGGTCGAGGGGATCTTCGTCGTTCGAGGTCACGCCGTAGGGCACGTCCTCGTAGGCGGGCTCCGACGCCTCGCCCAGCGTCGGGACGCCGACGTCGAACGAGTCGGGGTCGAACTCCTCCAGCGACCTCGGAGCCGAGCCCCAGGGGACGGACACCGCCTCGGTGGGCCGATCCTCGTCGTCTTCGGTCGTGTTGGGCATGGGCGGCGCCCCGCGCGCGGGGGCCCGAAAGTCTACATGAGTCCTGCGCCTCGCAGCAGCGCGCTGACGAAGCCGCGACCCACCTCCTCGTAGCCGAGCCGGCCGAGGTGCAGGCGGTCGTGGCCCACCATGCCCGGGAAGCGACCCCACCGGCCGAGCGTCCCGGGGCCGCCCGAGGTCGCGGCGCTGTCCCAGAAGGCGCAGCCGTGCGCGGCGGCGAGCCGTCGCTGGATCGTGGTGACCGCGCTCATCCGGCTCGCGTGCTCCTCGTAGGTCGCGAGCGGACCCACGAGGAGGCAGCTCGCGCCCGGGGCGAGGCGCCGCACGCGGGCGATCGCGGCGTCGGTCTGCTCCTCGTAGGTGGAGAGCGCGAGGTTCGGGTCGAGCGCCTCGTTGCCGCCGTAGCTCAGCACCACCAGGTCGGGCGCGCGGGCCGCGAGCTGCTCGGCGATCAGCGCCTCGTTCCAGGCCAGGAGCGCGCTCGCGCGGTGCCCGTTGATCCCGAGCACGTCGTAGACGACGCCCGAGCGTCGCTCCACCACGAGCCCGAGCACCCGCGGGACGCCGCCCGCGTGACGCACGCTGACGCGGTGCGCGGCTCCGTCGAGGGCGCGACGGACGACGATGAGCTCGGGGCGGGGGCGCAGGGTCGAGATCGTCTCCCAGTCGCCTCCGTCGACTCGGAGCTCGACCCGGCCGGGTCGCGGTCGGCCGAGCAGGTGCAGCTCGACGACGCGCTCGACCCCTGCCTCGGGGACCTCGGCGATCAGCGAGGCGTGCGGCCGCGACGCCTCGATCGCGACGCCCGCGAGACCCCAGAGGCCGTCGTTGGGGCCGAAGTCCCGCGCGAACCCGCGCCGCCGCGGCGCCCAGCCGCCGTCGCTCACGAGCCGGACGGGCCCGCGGTGCCAGCTCCCCATCGACCGAGGCAGCAGGTAGCCGCTGCCGCCGTGGCCGAAGCGCCGCTGGAGCGCCTCGCGGGTGACCGCGGTCCAGAGGTCGGCGGCGACGTTCGAGTCCCCCCAGTGGAACACCCGCACGCGGCGGTCGGGCTCGCGCTCGAGCCGCGTGAGCGCGTCGTAGAAGTGGCTCAGGGCGCGCGGGTCCTCGATCTCCACGCGATGGACGACCGGGGCCTGCGCGCTCGCGGGCGCCGCGGCGACGAGCCCGACGGTGAGGGCGAGGGCTCGGATCGCCCTCATGGGCTGGGCGCGCCCGCGGCGATCCAGTCGTCGTAGCCCTTGAGGAGCGCGCGGTAGAGGAGCGTGCCCATGATCCGCGAGCCCGACGCGGTGAGGTGGCCGAGGTCGTCGGTCACGAGGCGCGGGTGGTTCGCGTACCAGCGCGCCATCGTGCCCTCGCCCCCCATCGCCTCGTAGGTGTCGAAGAACGCGCAGCCCTCGGCGGTCGCCACCTCGCGCTGCGTCTGCACGAGCCTCGGCACCCGGGGGCGCGTCACGATGCGCCCGTTCACGCGCTCGCCCTTGTCGAGCACCGACATCACCAGGCAGCCCATCTCCGGGTTCGCCTCGCGGTAGCGCCGCAGGATGCCGCGGTAGTGCTCGGTGTAGCGCTCCGGGACGAACGCCACCGAGGAGCTCACGGCGTCGTTCGCGCCCATCCAGAACACGACGAGGTCGGGATCCCGCAGCTGCACCTGCGAGGCGAGGTGCGCGCGATCGAAGAGCCGCAGCACGCGGGTGAAGGCGCCGATCAGCGCGAGCCCGTCGACCACCACGCCGGGCCCTCGGCGCTCCATGGTCACGCCGTAGAGCCGCAGGGTCTCCTCGCTGCCCTCGCCCTCGGCGGGGACCGCGCTGACCGTCAGCTCGTGCGCCCCGTCGGGCACCTCGATCGTCTCGACGCGGTCCTCGACGGTGTCGGCCTGCGTCGACAGGACGCGCGGGGTGCCCTCGTCGACAGACAGCCGCACCGAGGTGCCCTCGGGCCACGCCTGGTAGAAGAGGCGGAAGACGCCGACCCGCGAGCCCGGCGAGTCCTCGACGGTGGCGAAGCGCGCGACCGCGCCGTCGTCCCGGTTGATCGCGACCACGCCGCCATAGCCATAGCGGTCGAGCGGACCGTCGCCCCGGTTGACCACGAACGTGCGCCAGTGGTCGCTCGACCACTCGACGTCCTGGTGACGCTGGTAGCGCCAGCCCGGGGAGACGGGGACCCAGCCCTTGCCGCCGTCTCCGAAGCGCTCCTGGAGCAGGCGCCGGAGCTGCGAGGTCATGCGATCGGCGCCGTTGGTGGAGGTGCCGTAGACGCTCATCCGCGCGAGGACCCGCTCGCCCCGCGCCACGCGCGCGAGGCGCTGGTAGAAGGGGCGCATCGAGTGGCTCGGATCCTCGATCTCGCGCGTGAGGCCCTGGTACTCGACGCGCTCGACGCGCTCGGGCGGCGGCGCGGGGGGCCTCGCCTGGCCGGGCGGCACGGGGGGCGTCGGGGCGGGCGGCGTCGCGCGCGGCGGCTCGGGGCCCAGGTCGATCGGGGGCGGGAGCGGCGCCGCCTCGAGCAGCGCGTCGTCGTCCTCGTCGAGCTCGAGCGCGCGGTTCTCGCGCAGCGCGCCCGCGAGCCCGGCGCCGCCTTGGCGCGGAGAGGAGCGCAGCAGATCGGTCAGCGGCCAGTCGTCGTGGGGCCCCACGACCTGCAGCTCCTCGAGCCCCGGGACGACGTACGGGATCCAGAGGAAGCACGCGGCGAGCAACGCGATTTGCCCAGCGCGCCACACGCCGGCGGGGTGTGGCTCCTCTCTTCTCCGTACCTCTTCCACGACCGCCCCGAACCTACTGTGCTCGAGGCGCTTCGTCGAACGTGACTCAGGCCGCGGCGCGGTCGCGGTGCTCGCCGGGGGAGCAGCCGAAGCGGCGGCGGAACGCACGCGCGAAGGCGCTCGTGTCGGCGTAGCCGACCGCGAAGGCGACCTCGGAGACGCTCCGCGACGGGTTGCGGAGCCAGGTCGCGGCGAGCTCGAGGCGCGCGTCCTGGAGCACCGCGCGGAAGCTCGTCTTGGACTCGCGGAACCGCCGCTGCAGGGTGCGCTCGCCGACGCCGGCGACGGCGGCGACCGACTCGAGGGTGGGGCTCTGCCCGTTGGAGATCTCCTCGAGCACGATCGCGCGCGCCTTGGTGAGCAGCGCCGGCTCGCGGCGGACGGCGGCGGCGCGCTTCTCCGCGATCGCGCGGAGGCTCGCGTGGACCTGCGGGTCGGCGCTCACGAGCGCGACGTCTAGGGCGGCGCGGGGGAGCACGATCTCGTTGCGCGAGCAGCCGAAGACGACCGGGGCGCCGAAGAAGCGCTCGACGGCCTCGCGGTCCCGGGGCGCGGGGTACTGCAGCCGGACCTCGCGCACCTCGACGTCGCGGCTGGCGACCCGGCGCACGCAGCGCAGCAGGTAGCCGAGCGACCAGTCGATGAGCGCGCGCGGCGGCACGGTGCTGCCCGAGTGGTAGACGAAGGTCGCCGCGTCGTGCCGCTCGACCAGCTCGTAGTGGCCGCCGGTGTGGAGCAGCGCGCCGTGCTTCGCGACGGTCTCGAAGCCCTCGCGCAGGGTCGACGCGGTGATCGCGCCCCACTCGAGGAACCCGAGCGCGCCGGGCCGCAGGCCCTCGGCGAAGCGGACCCCGACGTCGGGCCCGGCGACCTCCATCGCGCGCTGCCAGAGCGCGCAGTACGCGGCTCGGGGCAGGGTCGTGAGCTCCTCGAGCGGCTCGTCCACGCCCACGCGGGCGAGCTCCTCGGCCGCGTCGAGCCCGAGCTCGGTGAGCAAGCGCGAGGTGACGGTGAGGGTCACGGAGCCGTTGTGGTCGTCGATCGGCGCGAGGGTGGGCACGGCGAGCACGGTGCGTACGGATCCGGCGCGGGGGAACCTACGGGGTGGTTACACGCGTGCCGCACGCGACAGCCGTGGTGCTGGCCGCGTCATCGAGGGGGGACGCGCCGGGGAGGCGCGATGTCAACCGGTGGGGAACCCGCGCGTACCGCCCACGATGGGGTCATGCACATCGGCTCCTACACCGCTCACGCCCGCCCCTCGCGCCACGTCCTCGACCAACCGAAGCAGGTCTTCGCCGGCGATCTCCCCGTCCGCCGCTGCGCGCTGCCCGACCGCGCCGACGAGGCCGTCCATCAGAGCGGCGTGCGTCCCCGTGACGAGGTCGGCCGCGTGTTCGCCAGCGTGGACGACGTGCGGGACTTCTGCGCCGATCACGACGCGCCACGGCCCTACCGGGTCGACTACCTCGGCCCCGGTCGCGCCCTGCGCGGCCGCCGCGCGGCGATGTGCGTCTACCTCCTCTACGTCGATCCCACATACGCCGGGCCGACGCACTACGTGCTCGAGGCGGCGATGGCGTCGGGGGAGGCCAAGGTCTGCTACCCGCCGTGCGAGGTCGGGCGATGGCAGACGGTCTCCGCCGAGGAGCGCCCGACCCCCTTCGCCACGCGTCAACGCGTCTTCCGCGGTCGCTTCGAGGCCCGAGCGGACGCCCCCGACGAGCCCGGTCGGCTCAGCGTCGAGGTGTTCCGGCGGCCTGGCGACCAGGCGCCGACCCTGCGGATCGTCGTCGGCTACTCGTCCGCCGCGAGCGACCCCGTGCGCTCGACCCGACCTCCCGCGTGGTCGCGCGTGCTCCGCGATCGCGCGGGCTGACCGTCGGGCCGCGTGGCGCCGCGTTCACCCGAGAGAGCTTCAGATGATGATCACGTAGCCCTCGGGCGGAACCACGATGAACACGCGCCGCTCGTCGAGCCTCGCCACCCCGTTGCCCATCACCACGATGCGCGCCTGGAAGACCTGCGCGGTCGCCGCGGGCGGGCGGACGTCGTTCCAGAAGTCGACCGTGAACTCGACGATGGTGCCCGGGATGACCTGGTAGAAGGTCGTCTCGTCCTTCGACGCGTAGGTCACGCCCGGCATCGGGCCGGTGACGCCGCCGTTGTAGCCCTCGAGCGGGACGATGCTCTTGATGAAGAGCGTCGCGTCGAAGTTGTCCGGGTTGCCCGGGACGTTCTCGGTGACCGTGTCGACGTCCTGCGGGGTGCCGCCGACGAGGTCGCGGACCGCGTCGACGACCGTCGCGTCGAGGCCGGAGCCGTCACCCGAGATGTCGAAGACGAGCGGCGTGCCGTCGGAGCGGACCGCGCCCGTGTCGCGCGCGACCGACTCGTAGTCGTCGCGGTAGGTCGTGCCGCCGCCGCTGTAGATGCCGATGACCCGCGCGCCGATCGCGTCGAGCGCGGCGGAGGTCTCCGCGTAGCTCGGCGACGGGAACGAGTAGGTCGCCGCGCCGCTGGGATCGTTGTGGAACGCCCAGTCGCCGAAGAGGATGACGATCGGGAGGCTGCCCGGCCGGAAGCAGGGGTAGCCGCGCCGCGTGCCGAGCTCGTCGGGGAACGAGGGGCACGCGCCGCGCGCCGGGATGCTGCCGCCGGGCCAGGTGAGGCCCATGCCCGTCGCCGTCGCGTACATCCCCGGCACGTAGGACTCCTCGCCGTCCGAGCCCGAGTGGCAGGGGAGGCCCTCGACCGCGTCGAGGATGTCCGGGCGGCCGTTCGGCGCCCCGGTGATCATCCCGATGTCGTTGGTCGACGGGTTGCTCGGGCACGTCGTCGGGCCCGCGCTGATGGACCAGCCGCCGATGTCCTGATCGAACGGGCCGATGTCCCGGAGGTTGTAGTAGGGCAGGTCGTTGCCCGCGCCGTAGCCGCTGTAGGGGTAGTCGTCGAGGCCGCCCGCGCCGAACTCGACGTTGTCGATCTCGGCCTGGATGCCCGGGATGATCACGCTGGTCAGCCCGTTGATGAGGTTGGTGCGCTCCCCCTGCATCGAGCCGGTCATGTCGACGAGGAAGTAGACGTCGGCCTGGTCGATGTTCGTGCCGAAGCGCAGCGGGCGCATCGCGCGGTCGCCGTTGTAGGGGAGCACGACGAAGAAGTCGGTCTCGGGGATCCGGCTCGTCGGGTCGGTCGGGTCGGTGCCCGCCGCGCGCTCGCCCAGATCCGTGATGCCGTCCCCGTCGCTGTCCACGCTCGTCGGGTCGGTGCCGTCCGCGATCTCCTCACCGTCCGGGACGCCGTCGTTGTCCGAGTCGGTGTCGAACGCGTCGGGCGAGCCGTCGCCGTCGGTGTCGCGCGGGGCGCACGGGTTGTCGCTGCCCGCCTCGACGGAGTCCGGGATGCCGTCGCCGTCGGAGTCGTCGTCCGCCGAGTTGGGGATGCCGTCGCCGTCGATGTCGCCTTCACCCTCGCGCTGATCGGCGATGCCGTCGCCGTCCGAGTCGGTCGAGTCGGAGCAGCCCGTGGAGACGCTTCCGTCGGTGCCCGGCGGTGGCCCCCCGCCGTCCCGGCCGGTGCTCAACCTGCCCGGCGTGCAGGCGAAGAGGACGAGGGCGAGCAGGGCGAGCCCCGCGTGTACGACGGTGGAGCGCATGGTCGTTTCTCCGGGTGACGGCACACACAATAGACCGCAGGTCCGCGGCGGTGTCGAGGGTCGCGTCGGATCTAGAGATCGAGCGTCATCCGCAGCGCGCCTCGATCCTTGAGCTCGCCGACGGCGCGGCCGAGGGCCTCGCGAGCCTCTCGGAGGCGGTCGCCGCGCCCCACGTGGCCGAGCAAGACGCGTGGTCGAACGGTCTCGCCCACGTCGCCGAACCGGGCCGCGAAGCGCGCTGGCCACGCCGCTTCGAAGCGATCGATGGCGGCCTCGAGGTCCGCCCCGGGCGCCCCCACGAGGAGGAACTCGTCGCCTCCGTCCCGGATCGCCGCGGCGCCTTCGATCTCCATCAGCGCGGCCGCGAGCTCCTCGAGCACGTCGTCGCCGCGGTCCTGCCCGTGCGCGTTGTTGAAGGCGCGGAAGCCGATCAGGTCGAAGAACGCGAGCGTGCACGGCGCCGCCGCGAGGCCGGGCAGCGACGCGAACAGCTCGGCGAGATCGACGAACCACGCGTACGGCGGCAGGCCGGTCTTGCGGTCGCGGTTCGCGGCGGGGATGGCGGGCCAGCGGAAGCGCGCGTGGAAGGGGCGCTCGGCCACGCGGAGCCAGCGCGCGACCGCGTCGGTGAGCCACGGCGCCTCGGGCCCAAGGGCGCGGAAGAAGCCATCCGCGGACTGCGCTCGCGCGAGGAACGCGGCCGGCCGCGTCGCGTCGAAGCCCGGGTCGAGGCGCGCGAGCAGCTCCGCGGCGAGGAACGTGGTGAAGAGGTCCGAGGGCTCGTCGTCGTCGCCGAAGGCGCCGTCGCTCCGCTGGGAGGTCGCTACGGAGTGGGCGAGGCGCGAGGCGAGCGGGATGTCCTGCCCGAGCTCGAGGAGCGCCCCGGCGAGCATCGCGGTCGCGCTCGTCAGGGGGCGCTCGTGGAACGGGAAGCGCGTGCCCCGCACGCAGCCGTGCTCCTCCGCGCCGGTCGTGTATGCGGCCGCGATCGCGATCGCGAAGGGGCGCATGCGCTCGAGCGCGACGGGGCGCTCGACGAGACAGCGCAGCGCGAAGCAGTCCGTCCAGGCGTGCGTCGCGTGGACGAACGTCGCTAGAGCGCCGCGATCTCGACGGGGACCCCGCTGAGCGCTGCGTTGCCGGTCAGCTCGTCCACGAACGTCTCGTCGGTGAGGTCGTTGATGCTGACGCCGGCGTGGGCGTTCGCGACCTTCAGGCGGGTGCTGTCCCGGCCGTGGCCGAAGCCGTGCGGCAGCGAGACCACGCCGGGCATCATCGCGTCGGTCACCTCCACGTCGACCTCGACCGCGCCGACCCGGCTCGACACCGTCGCGCGGGCGCCGTCGGCGATCCCGCGCGCCGCCGCGTCGTCGGGGTGGATCAACAGGGTGCAAATCGACTTGCCCGCCATCAGCTTGGGCACGTTGTGCATCCAGCTGTTGTTCGAGCGCAGGTGCCGGCGCCCGATCAGCACGAGCTCGTCGCTCGCCGGCGCCTCGGCGCGGAGCCGATCGAGGTCCTCCACGAACGCGGCCGGGGCCAGATCGACCACCTCGCGCCACTTCGCGAGGATGCCGGGCATCGTCTCCCGGAGCGGGCCCAGGTCGATCCCGTGCGGGTGGCGCCGCAGCTTGGGCACGCTCAGCGAGTCGAGCCCGCGGCGCAGGCCGTAGGCCCCCTGTCGCAGCGCGAGGTCGACGATCCCCGTCGGGCCGAGCTTGAGCATCGCGGCGTCCTCGACGCGGCGGCGCAGCGACCACTTGCCGCGCCGCTTCTCGATTCGCTCGACGAGGGCGAGCGCGATCTCGTGATCGCCGAGCTGCCCGGCTGGGGGCTCGAAGAGGGGATCGGAGAACTTCGCCGTGTTCCTCACCGCGAGGTGCTGGAACGCGACGTCGTAGTGCGCGCGCTCGAGCGGCGAGGGCGGGGGCAGGATCACGCTCGCGTGGCGGGTGGTCTCGTTCAGGTAGAAGTCGATGCAGACCATGTGCTCGAGCCCCGCCAGCGCCTCGTCGAGGCGCGCGCCGTTGGGCGTCGAGAGCACGGGGTTGCCGGCGCTCGTGACGAGCGCGCGGATCTGGCCCTCGCCCTCGGTGAGAATCTCGTCGGCGAGGGTCGCGACCGGCAGCTCGCCGTTCGACTCCGGCATCGAGCGCACGCGGCTGCGCCAGCGACCGTGGCTGCCCTTGCCGATGCCGAGGCCGCCGGGGATCTGGACCGCGTCGAACGCCGGGGACGTGAACATCGCGCCGCCCTCGCGATCGAAGTTCCCCGTCACGAAGTTGAGCGCGGTGATCAGCCACTGGCAGAGCCCGCCGAAGCGCTGCGTCGAGAGCCCCATGCGGCCGTACACCACGGCGCGGTCGGCGGCGCACAGCTCCGCCGCGAGCCGCTCGATCGTCGCCGCGTCGACGCCGGTCCGCGCGGCCGCGCTCGCGACGTCGAAGGGCGCCATCGCGTCGCGCAGGACGCCGAGGCGCTCGGTGTGGGGCGCGAGCCGACCGAGCCCGCGGCCGCGCTCGAGCGCGATCTTCAGGACGGCCGCGAGCAGCCACGCGTCGGCGCCGGGGCGAACGGCGACGTGCTCGTCGGCGACGGCCGCGGTCTCCGTCCGCCGGGGATCGAACACGACCACGCGCCCGCCGCGCTCGCGGATCGCGTCGAGCCGGTGCCGCATCCCGGGCGCCGACATGAGGCTCCCGTTCGAGGCGAGCGGGTTGGCGCCGAGCACCCAGAAGAGCTGCGTCCGATCCACGTCGGGGATCGGGAGCAGGAACTGGTGGCCGAACATGAAGTGCGCGGCGAGGTGGTGCGGGAGCTGATCGACCGACGTCGCCGAGTACTTGTTCTTCGTGCGCAGCGCGCGCATCAGCATCGGGATGAAGATGGACGCGCCGAGGTTGTGCACCGTCGGGTTGCCCACGTAGATGCCGACCGCGTCGCGGCCGTGGCGCTCCTGCACCCGGTGCAGGCCGTCGGCCGCGAGGTCGAGCGCGTCGTCCCACGAGATCGGCTCGAACCGATCCCCCACGCGGCGCAGCGGCTCGCGCAGCCGATCCGGGTCCGCGTGCACCGCCGCGAGCGCGGGCCCCTTCGGACAGATGAAGCCGCGGCTGAGCGGGTCGTCCGGGTCGCCGCGCACCGACGTCACGTTCGCGCCCTCGGTCTCGATGGTCAGCCCGCACATCGCTTCGCAGAGCGGGCAGGTCCGGAAGTGCGTCGTCATCAGAACTGGAAGTAGATGAACGGCGCCGCTTGTCCAGCCGCGAGGTGCATCAGGAACGCGCCGATCGCGAGCACGAACAGGCTCATGAGCGGCCACGGCATCGAGCGCACGCGCTCCTCGAACGCGTCGACCCAGGCCCTCGGGCAGAAGTGCACGACGCCCATCCCGACGATCACGGCGGCGACCCACGGGTCGATCCGCATCGACGCCCAGTCGTTGGCGAAGAGCATCTGGTCGTACATCTCGAGCATCCGCGCGAGCGACGGCGAGCGGAACATCG
The DNA here is from genome assembly GCA_020633195.1 of Sandaracinaceae bacterium. Taxonomy (GTDB): domain Bacteria; phylum Myxococcota_A; class Polyangia; order Polyangiales; family Sandaracinaceae; genus JACKEC01. Next base: position 36,272 of record JACKEC010000045.1, read on the forward strand.
GCCAGTGCACGACGAAGAAGTGGACGCTGATGAAGACGAGGACGGCGCGCTTCCAGCCGCCCTCCGGCGGCGCGTCGGAGAGGCCGCGGCTCTTGCGCCACTGGCGGAAGCCGCGGTTGAGGGTGACCCCGAACGCGTGCCAGAGGCCGAAGATCACGAACGTCCAGCCCGCGCCGTGCCAGACGCCGATGATCAGGAACGACAGCCAGAGGTTGAAGTAGCTGCGCGCGACGCCCTTCTGCGATCCGCCGAGCGGGACGTAGAGGTAGTCCTGCACCCAGCGTGACAACGTGATGTGCCACTTGCGCCAGAACTCGACCGGGCCCGTCGTGTTGAACGGTCGATCGAAGTTCTCGGGGAGCTCGAAGCCGAGGAGGCGCGCGCTGCCGCGGGCGATGTCGGTGTAGCCGGAGAAGTCGCCGTAGAGCTGCCAGGTGTAGGCGTAGACGGCGACCCAGACCTCGCCCGAGCTGAACGCGTGCGGGTTGTCCCACACGCGATCGATCAGCGAGGTGGCGAGGAAGTCGGCGATCGCGACCTTCTTCACCATGCCGCGGACGATCAGGTAGATGCCGCGCTGCGCGCCGTCGGCGGTGAGCTTGGGGCGGTGCGCGAACTGCGGCAGGAACTCCTTCGCGCGCACGATCGGGCCCGCGACGAGCTGCGGGAAGAACGCGACGTAGGTCGCGAACTCGAGGACGTCGCGGTGCGCGGGGATGCGGCGGCGGTAGACGTCGATCGTGTAGCTGAGGGTCTGGAACGTGTAGAACGAGATGCCGACGGGGACGATCAGGTGGAGCAGCTCGGGCCGCCACGCGACCCCGAAGAGGCCCGCGGCCTGCGAGGCCGCGACGAGGCCGAAGTCGGCGTACTTGAAGAGGCCGAGCAGCCCGAGGTTCACCACGAGGCTGAGCGCCACGAGCGCCTTGCGGCCGGCCTCCTTCTCGACCCGGCCGAGCGCGAGGCCGACCCAGTAGTCGACCATCGTGGAGGCGATGATCAGCAGGATGAAGACCGCGTTCCACGACATGTAGAACAGGTAGGAGGCGAACAGGAGCAGGGCGGTCCGCGAGGTCGCGAGCAGGCGGCGGCGCGCCTCCGAGTCCTCCGCGAAGCGGCGCGCGAGCGCGCTCGTGCTCGGCTCGAGCCCCCAGAAGAGGGCGAACACGAGCGCGAGGAAGACGAGGTAGTCGAAGCTGTTGAAGAGCATCGGGGGGCCGCGGGCGGGACACAAGCAAGCGAGCCCAGCCGCGTCAAGGTCGGCACCCTCCCACGGCGCGCCCATTGACGCCGGATCCCATCCGCGCTGTCATCGGGCACCGAGCCGTGGGAGATCCCCAAAAGCGAAGGAAAGCGCTCGCCGACGCGCTGCGTGGGCCCATCGGGGCGGGCGATCTCGCGGCCGCGCACCGGGCCGTGGCGCAGCTCGCGACGCGCGACTCGCTGCACCTGGACGCGATCAAGGTGGCCGACGCGCTCGAGCTCCTGCTCGCCGAGGTCTCTCCCGACGACGACGAGGTCCCGGACGACGACTTCACCGAGGGGGGCCAGCTGCTCGCGGCCGGCCAGCTCGAGGCCGCCCTCGCGTTCTACGAGGAGCTGATCCAGCTCCGCCCCGGGGAGCGCACGGCGGGGCTGCTCCACTGCGTGCGCGTCGTCGCGTCCGCGGCGGGGGGCTTCGAGCTCCCGGACCGGCTCGAGGTGCCCGACTCGATCGAGATCGAGCTGTCGCTCTCCGGCCTGCGCCTCGAGGACACGCCCTTCGGCAAGGACGACAAGGGCGACCCGCTCGCGAGCACGCGCGTGGCGAAGGGCGGCGAGATGCCGCTGTCGGCGTTCATCTTCGACGAGGTGACGGCGGCGATCCCGGACCAGGAGATCCCGCAGGCGGCGTACCGGCCGGATCGTGACGAGGTCACGATGCAGGTGGAGCTCGGCGACTACGAGCTCGTCGAGCCGCAGCCGGTCGAGTCGACGCGGGTGGCCAAGCCCGGCGAGCTGCCGCTCGAGGAGCTGCGCAAGATCATCGAGGCGGAGAAGTCCGACGCGGCCGTCGACGGCTTCATGGACGCGCTCCGCGACGGCGAGCCCACGCTCGACGAGCGGCCCCCCCGGCCCGCGGTGCCCGCGGCGCCGGTGTTCCAGCCGCCCGCGGCGCCCGCGCCGGAGGTCGACGCTCCGGCCTCCTCGGCGCCGCCGCCGCTGCCCGACCGCGAGCCGTTCCAGCCACCGCCCGCG
>JACKEC010000046.1 GCA_020633195.1 Sandaracinaceae bacterium
CACGTCGAAGACGCGACGGAAGAGCCCGAGCCGATCGACTCCTGACCCCCGCGGATCCATACTCCCGCCATGGCCCAGGACGAGGACGAGCTCGCGGACGAGATCCGCGCTTCCGAGGTCGACGACGCCGACGAGCGCGTCGTACGGCCGGCGGCCGTGCCCCGTCGCGCCACGGCCAAGCGCCCCATCCCCGCGTGGGCCAAGATCGGCGGCGTGTTCGTCGTCCTCGGGGGCGGCGTCGCCATGCTCCTCTGGGGCACCGAGGCCTCGGACGCCTTCGTGTACAGCAAGCTCGTCGACGAGGTGATGACCGACCCGGGGCACTACCGGGGGCGCGAGCTTCGCGTCGAGGGTGAGCTCCAGGCCGGCTCGATCGTCTTCGAGGCCGAGCCGCAGTGCGAGCACCGCTTCGTGCTCTCGCGGGGCGGCCACCAGATGCCCGTGCGCTTCCCCCGCTGCGTGGTGCCGGACACCTTCCGGGACGACATGCAGATCGACGTCGTCGTGCAGGGGCAGCTCCAGGAGGACGACACGTTCCTCGCGAACGAGGTCATCCCGCGCTGTCCGTCCAAGTACGAGATGCGTCAGCGGCAGGAAGACGGCGAAGCGATGCCCCACAGCGCGCCGCCGCCCTCGACCTGAGGCGCCCCCTTGGCGCCGTTCGAGCTCGGCCCGCAGCGGATCGAGGTCCGTCGGGACCCGGTGCCGCACGTGGTGATCGACGACGTCTTCGGCGCCGACGCGGCGGCGGCGATGCTCTCCCACGTCCAGGCGCTCGAGCCGGCCTTCGCGCCGGCCGGGATTGGCCGCGACGGGGAGCTCGCGACCATGCGGCGCAACCTCACGTGCGGCGTCGACGCGCACTTCTTCGAGCCCGACGACGAGGCGCTCGGCTTCGAGGACCGGATCGCGCGGCGCGCCGAGCGCTCGATCCTGCTCGCCTCCATCGACGGGCTCCTGATGAGCGGGGAGCTGCGCGAGGTCTTCGACGGCGCGCCGCACCCGCTGTGCAAGCTCTCCGACGTCAACCGATGGGAGACGCAGGTCAGCCGGTACGGCGCCGAGGGCGACGCGTACGACTGGCACCTGGATCGCATCGGCAACGACGACCGTGTCCTCTCGATCGCCTACTACCTGTTCGAGGAGCCGCGCCTCTTCGAGGGGGGCGAGCTCGAGCTGACCGACGCGCTCGTGCGCCGGGGGGAGCTCGTCTCCAACGGACAGGTCGCGCGGGTCGAGCCGCGGCACGACCGCGCGGTGCTCTTCCCGTCTCGCGCGGTCCACCGCGTGCTGGCCACGCGCGCGCCCGATCGCTTCGGCGCGGGGCGGTTCTCGGTGAACGTCTTCTGTGGGATCGCGCCCGGCTCACCGCCGGGGCGCGTCTACTGACGAGCGTCGACCAGCGTGACCTGACGCAGGTCGCGGGGCGTGCGCGCGCCGGTGCAGAAGCAGATCACGCGGAGCTCGTAGATCATCGTCTCGAGCGCGCGGACCGCGTCCTCTTCGGAGCGCATCGCGGCCTCGAGCACGGGGGCCGCGTAGGCGGCCGCGTCCGCGCCGAGCGCGATCGCGACGGCGACGTCCATCCCCGTCCGGACGCCGCCCGAGCCGATCACGACCTGGCGCTCGTCGAGGACGCGGCGACACGCGCGGATGGAGTCGGCGGTGGTGACCCCGAAGCCGGCGAGGCGTCGCCCCACCTCGGCCTGCGGGCTGCCCTCGGGCGAGCGGAAGCTCTCGACCTTGGCCCAGCTCGTCCCACCGACGCCCGCGGTCTCGACCCCGGCCACGGGAAGATCCGCGATCTTCGCGGCGGTGGTCGACGAGATCCCGCCGCCGACCTCCTTGAGGAGCAGCGGCACGTCGATCGCCTCGGAGAGCGCCGTGATCTTCGCCTCGAGCCCCGAGAAGCGCGTGTCCCCTCCCGGCTGCACGGCCTCCTGGAGCGGGTTCAGGTGGAGGTTCAGCGCGTCCGCGCCGACCGCCTCGATCGCCCCGCGGATCGCGTCGGCGTCGACGCCGTAGTTGAGCTGAACGGCGCCGACGTTCCCGAAGAGCAGCGGCAGATCGGGGGCCACGTCGCGGACGACGAACGTGGACGTCAGCTCGGGCTTCACGATCATCGCGCGCTGCGAGCCGAGCGCCATCCCGACGCCCACCTGCGCGGCCGCCCGCGCGAGGCGGCGGTTGACCTCGCCCGCGCGCTCGGTGCCCCCGGTCATCGCCCCGATCACCAGCGGGGCGCGCAGGGTCTTTCCCAGCAGCTCCGTGGTGAGGTCGACCTCGTCGAGGTCGAGCTCGGGCAGCGCGTCGTACTCGAGCGTGTAGCGCCCGAGGCCCAGCGCGGGGCCCGTCGATCCCACCGCCTCGTTGAGGACGATGTCGAGGTGGTGGTCTTTGCGTCGCTCCAGCTCGCTCACGCGCCGAGCCTGGTCTCGGCCGAGGTCCACGGCAAACCGATCGCCTTGACCCGTGGCGACCGGGCGGCGTAGATCGCGCGGCGTGACCACGCTGGTCGACTCCGATGAGCTCGCTCGCTGCATCCGGCGTCTGGCGGCCCACATCGTCGACGAGGTGCAACGCCGAGGCGGCGCCGAGCTCCCCTTCGCGCTCGTCGGCGTGCGCCGCGGCGGCGTGCCCGTGGCGCAGCGCCTCGCCGAGGAGATCGAGAGCGCCGAGGGGCTCGAGGTCCCCGTCGGGACCGTCGAGATCGCGCTCTACAGAGACGACGCGGCCACCGCGCTGCCCGACCCGAAGATCGGGCCCAGCCAGATCCCGTTCGACGTGCGCGGGCGTGACGTGGTGCTCGTCGACGACGTCCTCCAGACGGGGCGCACCGTGCGCGCGGCGATGGACTGCCTGCTCGACTACGGGCGCCCGAAGCGCGTCTGGCTCGCCGTGCTCTTCGATCGCGGCGGCCGAGAGCTCCCCATCGCGCCCGACTTCGTGGGCCGGGTGGTGGAGGTCAGCGCCTCGGCGCGGCTCGAGGTCGTCCTCGACGACGCCGGCTACCCGTCCATCGCTACGCTCGAGGAGAAGTCGTGAGCGCGCCTCGTCCCTTCCGGCATCGGCACCTGCTCGACATCTCCGGGCTCGATCCACGGGACATCGTGCAGGTGCTCGACACCGCCGAGGTCTTCTTCGAGGTGTCGCGTCGCCCGGTCCGCAAGGTGCCCACGCTGCGCGGCAAGACCGTCATCAACCTCTTCTACGAGGCGTCCACGCGCACGCGGACCTCGTTCGAGCTCGCGGGCAAGCGCCTCAGCGCCGACGTGGTGAACATCTCGACGGCGACCTCGAGCGTGAAGAAGGGCGAGACCCTGCTCGACACCGTCCGCACGCTCGAGGCGATGCGCCCCGACGTCGTGGTCGTGCGCCACCCCGCGAGCGGCGCGCCGCACTTCATCGCCGACAGGTTGTCTTGCTCCATCGTCAACGCCGGCGACGGGCTACACGCGCACCCGACCCAGGCGCTGCTCGACGCGTTCATCGTCCGGCGCCGGCTCGGCACGCTGAGCGGCCTGACCGTCACGATCTGCGGCGACGTGAAGCACTCGCGCGTCGCGCGCAGCAACGCGGAGCTGTTCCAGGCCTTCGGGTCCAAGGTCCGCTTCGTCGGCCCGCGGACGCTCCTTCCCCCGAACGCCGAGTCGCTCGGCGTCGAGGTCTTCGATCGCCTCGCGCCCGCGCTCGAGGGCGCGAACGTCGTGATGGTCCTGCGCATCCAGCAGGAGCGCCTCGAGGGCGCGCACCTGCCGAGCCTGCGCGAGTACAGCCGCACCTTCGGCATCAACGAGCGGACCCTCGCGGCGGCCCCGCCGGAGGCGATCGTGATGCACCCCGGCCCGATGAACCGCGGCGTCGAGATCGACGCGAAGGTCGCCGATGGCCCGCGCAGCGTGGTCCTCGACCAGGTCGAGGCCGGCGTGGCGGTCCGGATGGCGATCCTCTATCAGCTCGCCGGTGAGGCGGGCACGGCGCCGGCCGCGTGACCGTCGTCACCGGGCTCGATCGCGTCGTCGCCGGGGAGGCCTCGATCGAGGGGAGGGCGGGTCTCCTCGCGCACCCGGCCAGCGTCGATCGTCGCCTCGTCCACGCCCGCCGCGCGCTCGCCGACGCGGGCGTCGACGTGGTCGCCATCTTCGGCCCCGAGCACGGCTACGGCGGCGAGGCGCAGGACATGATCGAGGTCGGGGACCTGCGCGACCCCGAGGGCCTCCCGATCTACTCGCTCTACGGCAAGACCGAGGCGACGCTCTCGCCGACCCCCGCGCAGCTCGAGGGGCTCGACGTCCTCGTCGTCGATCTGCAGGACGTCGGGAGCCGGTACTACACCTACGTCTGGACGGCGGGGCTCGCGCTCGTCGCGGCCGCCCGCGCCGGCGTGCGCACGGTGGTGCTCGATCGGCCCAACCCCCTCGGCGGCCGGCACGTCGAGGGCGCGCCGCAGCGGCCCGGCCACCGCTCCTTCGTGGGCCTCTACGACGTCGCGGTGCGCCACGGCATGACCATCGGCGAGATCGCCACGATGGTGCGCGAGCTCGAGGGGATCGACGAAGCCGCCCTCGAGGTCGTGGAGATGCGCGGCTGGGACCGCGCGATGACCTTCGAGCACACGGGGCTGCCGTGGGTCCTCCCGTCGCCGAACATGCCGACGCTGGACACGGCGCGCGTCTACCCGGGCGGCTGCCTCCTCGAGGGGACCGCGCTCAGCGAGGGGCGCGGTTTGACCCGTCCGTTCGAGATCTGGGGCGCGGCCGGGCTCGACGGCGTCGCGCTCGCCCAGCGGGTGCCGCTCGACGGGGCGACGCTGCGCCCGACGACCTTCACGCCCACGTTCCACAAGCACGCGGGCGCGATCTGCGGCGGGGTCCAGGTCCACGTGACCGACCCGGACGCCTTCCGGCCCTACGAGGCGTACCTGCGGCTCATCGCGGCGTCGCGCGACCTGCTCGGCGACCGCTTCGAGTGGCGGCACGCGCCCTACGAGTTCGTCGCGGACATCCCGGCCATCGATCTGCTCACCGGCGGCCCCGAGCTGCGCGACGCCGTCGATCGGGGCACGGGCATCGACGCGGTGGTCGCCGCGGAGCGGGCGGGCGGCGAGGCGTTCGAGGCGACACGGCGCCCCTGGCTGCGCTATCCCGAGCAGGGATGAGCGGTCGCCGCATCGAGGGGGTCGACGTCGCGCGCGGCGTCGCGTCCCTGATCATGATCCAGGGCCACGCCTACGACGGCTGGGTCGCGCCCGCGGACAAGGCGAGCGCCGCCTACCAGCTCACGCGGCTCCTCGGGAGCCTCCCGCTCCCCGCGTTCCTCGTCCTCGCGGGGGCCGCGGTGGTCCTCCGCGTCGACGCGGCGAGGCGTCGCGGCGAGGACATGACCGGCGTGCGCCGCTCGATCGCGAAGCGCGGCGCGGCGGTGCTCGTCTACGGCTACCTCACCAACCTCGCGTACGCCGCGATGGACGGCTTCGAGACGGTCGACACGCTCCTCCGGGCCGACGTGCTGCACGTGATCGGCCTCTCGATCCTGGCGCTCGCGATCCTCGGGGTCCGCGCGGACCGGCGCGCGCTCGGCTGGGCCGCGCTCGGGCTGGCGATCGTCCCGACCGCGCTCTGCCCTCGGCTCAGCGAGCTCGGGCACGGCATCGAGGGCCCGCTCCGCTGGCCGCTCGGGCTGTTCATCGACGTGCCCGGCGTGACGCTGATGCCGTTCGTCCCGCTCGTCGCCTGGGTCGGGATCGGGGCCCTCGTGTGCCTCGCGATGCTCCGCGCGCGCGCCGATCGCCCGCTGCCCGCGGGCGCGCCGACGTCCTTCCTCGCCGTGATGGCCGCGGGCGCGCTCGCGGTCGCGTGGGCGGCGCACCTCGCGACGGGCGCGGTGGTCGACGCTCTCGGTGGCTCGCTCTCTCGAGCCCACCCGGCGGTGTGGGCGAACGTCGTGGATCTCGGCGCCCGAGGGGTGCTCGTGCTCGCCGTCGCGGCGCTCGGAAGCGGGCGGCTCCCGAGCCTCGCCCGGCGCGGCCTCGTCCGGCTCGGGCAGGGCTCCCTCGTCGCCTACGTGTTCCACATCCCGTTCTGCTACGGCCGCCTCGGCGAGCCGCTCCGGGGACGGCTCGACATGACCCAGGCGACCGTCGCGGTGCTCGCCCTGATGGTGCTCAGCGGCCTGGCCGTCCACCTCCGGGATCGGCTGCGTCTAGTGGCTCGCACCAGAGTTGGCGACGCCGTACACTAGCCCATCGCCAAGGGGTCAAAGCGCGCAACGGAGTTGGCAGAGGGCACCCTCCTCGCGGGTCGCTACGCGCACCTGCGCGAGCTCGGGAGGGGCGCCTCGGGGCGGGTCTTGCTCGCGGAGGACCGGCTCGACGGGGCGACCCGCGCCATCAAGATCGTCTCGGGCGCCGACGGCGAGCGCCTCCGATGGGAGCGCGCGCTTCTCGGGAGCCTCGCCCACCCGAACCTCGCGCGGGTCCACGAGCTGCTCACGATCACCGAGCGGGTCGCCGCGCCGTGGTCGCTCGAGCCGGGCGCGGTGGCGCTCGTCGAGGAGCACGTGGACGGCCCGACCGCTGGCGTCGCCGCGGCGGGGCTCGAGGACCTCGAGGCGCGCGTCCGCTTCGCGGTGCGGGTCGGCGGCGCGGTGGCTCGGGCCCTGGGCGCGATCCACGCGGCCGGCCTCGTCCATCAGGACGTGAAGCCCGGGAACATCGTCGTCCCGGAGGACCCCGAGCGGTCGCGCCTGATCGACCTCGGCCTCTGTCGGCCGCCTGGGGTGTCGTCCTCGGTCTCGGGCACCCTCGGCTTCCTCGCGCCCGAGGCGCTGCTCGGGGAGCGCTCCCCGACCACCGACCTCTACGCGCTCGGCGCCACCCTGCACGCCCTCCTCGTCGGGCGGACCGCCTTCGACACCGAGGGCTCGCAGGCCACCCTCGCGGAGGCCCTCGCGAGGCGCCCGCGCGTCGACGAGCTGCCCGCGGACGTGCCCCTCGCGGTGCGTCGCCTCGTCGGTGACCTGCTCGCGGAGCGCGCGGACGAGCGCCCCGACGCGGCGCGCGAGGTGGTCCTGCGCCTCGTCGCGATCGCCGCGGAGCTTGGCCTCGACGTCGCCCCCGAGGCCTCGCTCGCCGACTCGTCGCGAGGGCTCGAGCGGGCGGCGCGTGCGTCGGTGCGGCCGCTCGTGGGGCGGGCCGCCGAGCTCCGAGCGCTCGAGGAGCTCCTCGCCGAGGGTGGCGTGATCGCCGTGGTGGGCTCCCCCGGGGTCGGGCGCTCGCGCCTGATCCGCGAGGCGGCGCGCGCCCTCCAGACGCGTCGCTCCCTCGAGCGCGCGTCGGTGCCGACCTTCGTCGCCGACGCGGGCGACGCGGTGCCACGCGTCGAGCACGACGCGGTCGTGCACCTCCAGGCGTCGGTGGACTGGGAGGCGTGTCGCTTCGCGGTCGAGGCGGCCGGCGTCCAGCGACTGGGCCTCGCGGTGGTGGTCGAGGCCGAAGACCGCGTCGCGGTGCCCGAGGGGGTGCCCACCGTCGCCGTGGGTCCGCTCGACGACGCCGCGCTGCGCGCGCTGGTCGGAGAGCTCCTCGAGGTGGATCCGAGCGGCGCCCTGGTCTCCGCGGCGCGCGCCGCCAGCGGCGGGCTCCCGGGTCGGCTGGTTCGTCTCGTCGCGGAGGGCTTCGAGGCGGGCCTGGATCCCGCGCGCCCGGCGACGCTCGAGGACCTCGGTCGACAGCACGGTGACGCCGCCGTGGTGCCCGCGCTCGCGCGCCCCCTCGCGGAGGCCCTCGTCGTGGCGGGCGGCGCGCTCGCGTCGGCGCCCGCGCAGGCGCTCTTCGACGACGCGGAGGCGATGGCGCGCGCGCTCCTTGGCGCGGGCGTCGCGCACGTCGACGCCCGCGGCCGTGTCCGGTTGCGCGAGGATGTGCGCCGCGACGTCGTCGTCTCGGCGAGCCGTCGCGCCGCGCTCGCCAAGGCCCTCGAGCCGCTCGACCTCGACCCCCTCGCGCGCGCTCACGTCCACCTCGCCTCGGGGCGGCCCGGCCGCGCCGCGGAGGCGTTCCTGAGCCGCATGCGCGTCGCTCGGGACGCGGGCGATCCGGAGCGCGCCGCGGCGCTCGGGACCGAGGCGCTCGGGGTGATGGAGGAGCCGCCCGCCGCGCTCCGCCTCGAGACCGCCGACGCGCTGCGCGCGTGCGCTCGAGAGGCGCGGGCGCTCGAGGTGCTCGCGGACATGGACGAGCCCGCCGCGATCGCCGCGAGAGCCGACTTGGCTCGGCTCTCGGGTGACCTCGCGAGAGCGGAGGCGGAGGCGCGGGCGACGGATCACCCCGACGCGGCGACGGTGCGGGCGCGGATCGCGCTGGGGCGCGGCGACCTCGAGGGCGCGCTCGCGGCGATCGAGGGGGTCTCCGCGCCCGCCGGCGCGAGCGAGGCCCGTGCGCACGAGATCCGCGTGTTCGTGGCCCTCGCGAGGGGTCGCTTCGACGACGCGTCTCGAGCCGCCCGCGACTCCTCCCGCGCGGCTCAGCGCGCCGACTCGCTGGCGGCCTCGGCCCGGGCCGCGAGCGTCGAGGGCGCGGTGCTGCAAGCCCGCGGCCTCGTCCAGGACGCCGCCGCCTGCTTCGAGCGGGCCTTCGAGCTCGCCGACCGCGCGGGCGAGCGATACGCGGCCGCGAGCTACCTGGTGAACGTGGGCCTCGGCCGCCTCGAGCGCGGCGCCGCCGGCCCCGCCACCGACGCGCTCCGCGAGGGGGCCCGGCGGCTCACCGAGCTCGGGCGCCGCCGCGACGCCACCCGCGCCCTCTACAACCTCGCGAACGCGGCCGCGGTGGTCGGCGACGACGTCGTGGCGCGGAGCGCGGTGCGCCGCGCGCGCGAGTGGGCCGAGGCCCTCGGCGACTCCGTCGCGTCGGGCCTCGCGGCGGTCGTGGAGGCCGACCTCGCCGTCCGCGCCGGCAAGCTCGAGCTCGCCACGCGCGTGCTCGAGGAGGGCTTCGCGACGGCCGCCGACGTGGTGAAGGTCACCGTCGGCGCGCGCCTCGCGCTCACCCTCGCGATCCGGGGTGAGGTGGCGGCCGCGCGCGCGTCGCTGACCGCGATCGAGGGCCTCGCGGCCGACCGGGTCGGTGAGGTCGAGCGAGCCATCGCCGCCGCGCGCGTCGCGCTCGCGGCGGGAGAGCCCGCGGCCGCGGCGGAGCGCTCCTCCGAGGGGCTCGCGCGCGCGGAGGGCGCGGGCTGGGAGTGCCAGCTCCGAGCCGCGCTCTCGGGCGCCGAGTCCTTCGAGCACGCGGGCCGGAGCGAGGAGGCGCGAGCCAGCCTGGGGCGCGCGCGCGAGCTCCTCGACGCGGCCGCCGCGACGCTGGGGCCGCACGCCCGCGCCCGGCTGCGCGCGGTCCCCGCCTACCAGCGCGCGCTGACGGCGGCGCCCGCGGGGAGCCCGCGACCGCGCAGCGATCGCCACCGCGTGCTCGCCCGCCACGCGAAGCGGCTGGTCCGCGAGCCCCGCCTGTCGCGCCTCCACGAGGCCATCGTCGACGCCGCCGTCGAGCTCGCGGACGCCGAGCGCGGCTTCCTCGTCCGCCGTGGCCCCGACGGTGAGCTCAAGGTGCTCGCCGCGCGCGCGTTCGGCGCCGACCTGGTGGGGGAGTCGCCGTCGACCTCCGTCGCCACGCGGGTGTTCGACTCCGCGCGGCCGCTCGTCACGGTCGACGCGCTGCAGGACGACCGCCTCGACGCCGCCGCCAGTGTGCATCAAATGGCCTTGCGGTCGGTGCTCGCGGTCCCGCTCCCCCTCGACGGGGCGAGCGCGACCGCGATCGTGCTCGACGATCGGCTGCGCCCGGCCGCCTTCGATCGGGACGTCGTCGAGGTGATCTCGGACCTCGCGGAGCTCGCCGCTGGCGCGGTGCAGCGCGCCGAGGCCCTGCGCGCTCAGCGGCGCGAGGCTCGCCGCCTCGCCCTCGAGAAGCGTCGCCTCTCGGAGCGCGTGGAGACCGCCGAGCAGGAGCTCTCCGCCCTCCGGCAGCGCGCGGACGACGTGCCCGCGTTCGAGGGCATCGTCGCCGAGAGCGAGCCGATGCGGCGGGTGCTCCACCTCGTGGGGCGGGTGGCGCCGAGCGACGCGCCGGTCCTGGTGCTCGGGGAGAGCGGCACCGGCAAGGAGCTCGTGGCGCGCGCGGTCCACGAGGCGAGCCCCCGCCGCGACGGCGCCTACGTCAGCGAGAACTGCAGCGCGATCCCCGAGAGCCTCCTCGAGAGCGCGCTCTTCGGGCACGTGCGCGGCGCGTTCACGGGCGCGGACCGCGCGAGGCGCGGCCTGTTCGAGATCGCCGACGGCGGCACGCTCTTCCTCGACGAGATCGGCGAGATGAGCGAGCCGATGCAAGCCAAGTTGCTCCGCGTGCTCCAGGACGGGGAGCTCCGCCCCATCGGCTCGGAGCACACGCGCAAGGTCGACGTGCGGCTCGTCGCCGCGACGCACCGCGACCTGCCGGCGCTCGTCGACGGCGGTCGGTTCCGCCGCGACCTCTTCTATCGGATCGCCGTCGTCCAGGTGGAGCTGCCGCCGCTGCGCGAGCGGCCGGACGACGTGCCGCCGCTCGTGGCCGCGTTCCTCGAGCGCCACGCGCCCGACCGCGCCGTCCGGATCGAGCCGCAGGCGATGCGCGCCCTCCGCGCCCACCGCTGGCCGGGCAACGTCCGGGAGCTCGAGAACGAGATCCGCAGAGCGCTCGTGCTCGCCGACGACGTGGTGACGACGGCGCACCTGTCTCCCTCGGTGCGCGGCGAGGGCGAGTCGGAGCCGGTCGACGAGCTCGATCTCAAGCGCCGCGTGGCGGCCCTCGAGCGGCGCCTCATCCGACGCGCGATGGAGACCACCGGGGGCAACCAGACCCGCGCGGCCTCGCTCCTCGGCCTGTCCCGCTACGGGCTGCAGAAGATGATCAAGCGCCTCGGAATCGAGTGACGGAGACGAAGACGCCCGGTGAGCGCGCCCGCGCGTCGCGCGAGCCTCTCACCGGGCGCTCCCTCGGGGCTAGACGCCGCTCACCGCGGGGTGAAGCGGAGGGCGTCGGTGGTGTTGACCGAAGCGGCCGTGTCGAACGAGTGCGACGTCCCGACCGTACCGGCGCCGTTCTCGAGGCCCACCGTGGCGGACGAGCCGTTCACCCCCGCGGCGTCCATCGTGCCGGGGGTCAGCGTGCAGTAGTGCGTCTCGATCACGTTGCTCGTCTCCGAGAGCTGCACCTGGAAGGTCAGCGACGCGCTGCGGTCTCGGAAGAGCGAGAACGTGGTCCACTGGACCGTGAACACGCGGTTCGGGGCCGTGCCCGTCGTCAGCGTCCGCACCGTCCCCGGGAAGAGGTCGTCCCAGAACGGAGCGATGAACGAGTTGGGGTTCGTCGCGTTGGGGATCGCGACGTTGGTGAACGTGGTCTGGCCCACGTCCGAGGCCGAGCCCCACATCTGCATCAAGCCATTCGAGTTGACGCTGTAGTGAGTGACCGGCGCGCCGAAGAACTCGAAGGCGAAGGGCAGCGCGGTCGTCGCCGAGACGCTGTCGTCCGACGTGACGCCGGGCAGCACGGTCCCCGTCGTCATGTCGGTGCAGGACGTCGGGGTCGTGCTCTCGGTGTACGGGGGGAACCCGATCGTCACGTCGAGCGCGAAGCTGCTCGGGAGGGTCCCCCCGGGCGGCGGGAACGCGTCCGGCTCGATGCCGACCGCGATGATCACGTCGCGCGGGGTGCGGCGCGTGTTCGTGAACACGGCGCCGTTGGTGCCGTTCGCGAGGCAGGAGGTCGCCCGACAGGCGGTCAGCACGCGCACCGCGGTCGTCGCGCCCATGCCGTTCGCGGTCGACCCGACCGTCAGGGTCTCGCCCGCCGGGATGGTGGCCGCGTAGTACAGCACGGGCGCCGTCGCGGTCGCCATGCAGGCGGTCTCGAGGGTGTCGGTCGCCGTGCCGGCGAACTCCACGGGGAGCGACGTCCCGTCCATGACGGTCGTCGCCATCCCGCAAGCCGTGTTCGCGGGCGGCGCGCCCACCGAGACGGCGAGGTCGAACGCCTCACCGCCCTGGCTCGCGACCGCGATGATCACCGTCGCGGCGCTGCCGCTGGTGTTCTCCCAGAAGGCCTCGAGCTCACCCTCGGCGCCGGGCGCGGGCGGGAACGCGCCCCCCGACTCGAGGCAGGTCGCGCCCGCCGCGCAGCCGTCGAGCAGGCTCAGCGCGAGCGTGCCGAACGGGCCGGTGGGGCTCGCGGTCACGCCGAGCAGCTGACCCGCCGGGACGTCCACCGAGTAGAAGAGCGTCTCGTAGGTGGCGTCGCCGTCGATCCCGGTGAAGCACGCCGCCGGGCTCGTGCTCCCGAACTCCGCGCGCTGGCCTCGGAGGATCGTCCCGTCGGTCACCACCGTCGGCGAGGCGCACGTCACGTTGGTCGGGATCGTGACGAGGTCGAACGTGACGTCCTGCATGCCGGAGCCGCGCAGCGCCACGATCACGCTCTGCGTCGAGCCCGAGGTGTTCACGTAGGACGCCTCGCGCGGGAAGGTCGTCCCCGAGCTCGCGAGGCACATCGGGCTCGCGCAGCCGTCGAGCACCTCGATGTCCGGCTCCGTGCCCGGCACCGCGGGCGGGGGCGTCGACACCACGAGCGCCATGCCGTCCGGGACGTCGATCGAGTAGTACAGCGCGTTGCCCGCGGCCGCCATGCAGGTGGCGGGCGAGGACGCCGACAGGTCGAGGTCCTGCCCCGCGAGCGCGGTGCCGCCGGTGACCGGGGTCGCCGCCGCGCAGGTCGAGTTCGTGGGCGGCGTGAACTCCGCCACCGTGAGCGTGTAGTCGCCACCCACGCCGAAGCCGAGGGTGTCGACGACGACGTAGTAGGTGCCCGGATCGAGCACCACGCGCGCGGTCGCCGCGGCCGGCTCGCCGGGCGGGGGCCCGGCGCTGTAGGACCGCTCGCACGCGACCTCGCTGAGCGCGTCCGCGCAGGCCGCGCGGACCGCGACGGCGATGTCGAAGCTCGCGTCACCGACGATCTCGACCCCGACCGTCGAGGTCACGGTCAGCGGGTAGACGTGCTCCGGGCCGCCCGTGCCGGTGGCGCTGGTGCACGTGGTCGACATGTTCATGCTCGCGCCCGAGAGGCGGGCCGAGACGTCATCGGGGATCGAGAGCGGAGCCTGCATCGGCAGCGCGCAGGCCGGCGGCCCCGCGTCGGTGCCCGCGTCCGAGCCCGCGTCGGTGCCCGAGTCCATCCCCGGACCCGCGTCCGTCATCTCCATCCCGGCGTCGGACCCGGCGTCGAAGCCCGCGTCGGTGGGCCCGCCTCCTCCGTCCGTCATCGCGGCGTCGACGCCCTCACCGGCGTCCATGCCGCTCTCGCCGTCGCATCCCAGCCCTGCGACGATGAGCACCGCCGCGAACCCCAACCCAACCCTGGTCATGTTCGTTCTCCCCTCGCGCCGCTGATACCACCGACCAGGTGGTGGCTTCAACCGGGAGTCAGCTCTGGATGCGGAGCGTCGCGCTGTAGGTCGGCTGCCCGGCCTCGTCGTACTCCTCGACGCGCACCGTGCCGCGGGCGAGGTCGAGGTCCACGAGCGGGTCGCCGTCGCGGGCGCTGAAGCCGGAGTCGAGGGCCCGGACCGGCTGACCGTCCTCGATCTCGCAGCGCACGTAGCCCGCGGTCTGGGTCGCGTTCGGGTAGAGCACGCGCCCATCGCACATCACGCGCACCACGCAGGTGAACTCACCGCTCGCGACGGGCAGCACGCGCACGTCGCAGCTCGTCGGGCTCGAGGCCACGTCGCCGGTCGCGTCGACGAGCTCGGCCCGGTGCGCGGTCGGCTCGAAGGGCAGGGGAGGGGCCTCCCCGTACTCCTGCGCGAGGCCGTGGAACGATCGCCACATGGCGAGGAGCTGCGGGTCCTCGGGGGGCACCCCCCGGTCGACGGCGTCGCGCCAGAAGGTCGGCCCCGGGAGGTGCAGCGTGAGCGCGCGGCTCAGCTCGGTCTCCGTGCCCCAGTCGTGGTGGACCCAGCCGGCGCCTCCCGTGGAGCCGGCGACGCCTCCGGAGCGGACGCGTCCATCGCGCCTCCGGCCGTGGCGATCGGCGCGCGCGCGGCGACGGTCGTCGCGGTCGTGGTCCTCGATCTCCGCTCGCTGTGTCAGCGGATCGAAGGTCCAGGCTCTGTAGATCCCATAGCCGCAGCCGAACACGAGCAGCGCGCTCAGGAGCAGCACGCTCGGTCGGATGCCCCCCGGCTCCCGCGTCATTCCCACGTGCTGCCCAACGCCGAACGCCCCCGTCGATGTTCCACGTCGATCCAGACGTCCGAGGCGCGAACAAGTTCCTCAGAAGTGTTGGTGGCCACCCCGGCCGCGCTCGACGACTCCATCACGTCCGAGGACGTGTACGGCCTCGCCCTCGACGATCTCCCCGACCCGCGTGGCCACCGAGGGGTCGAGGGAGGCGGGCATCGTGAACAGCAGCTCGTAGTCCTCCCCGCCGCCGATCGCGAGCGCGTCGGGGTCGAGGCCCATCGTGGCGCACGCCTCCGCGAAGCCCGCCTCGACGGGGAGTCTGGCGAGCTCGATCCGCGCGGCGACTCCGCTCGCGTGACAGAGGCGGGCGAGGTCGAGGGCCACCCCGTCCGACACGTCGATGCACGCGGTCGGGGCCAAGAACGGCGCGAGGTCGAAGCGCGCTCGGGGGCGCCGCCATCGCGCGATGAACGGCGCGAGGTCGCGGCCCGCCTCGAGCGCGCGCCACCCCAGCGCGGCGGCCCCGACCGTCCCGGTCACGTAGACCGCGTCGCCGACGCGCGCGCCGGCGCGGGTCCACGGGGCGCGCGTTCGACCGATCACGGTCGTGTGGAGCGCGAGGTGATTGGCGCGCGCCACGTTGCCGCCGATCACCGGCGCGCCGTAGAGGTGGGCCGCCTCGCCGACGCCGTCCATCAGCGCCTGCACCTCGCTCGTCTCGGGCGCCACCACCGACGAGAGCACCGCCACCGGGCTCGCCCCCATCGCCGCCAGGTCGCTGAGCGCCGCGACCGTTCCCCGGAAGCCGACTTGCGGCAGAGACAGCCACTCGCGCCGGAAGTGCGCGCCCTCCACCGACGCGTCGACCGAGATCACGGTTCCGTCGGCGAGCACCGCCGCGTCGTCGCCGATGCTCGTCGTGACGCGGCCGTCGTCGGTCGCGAGCCGCTCGCGCAGCGCTCGGACGAGCTCGTCCTCGGACTCCGGCGACCCGCTCATCGAGCGCGGCTCAATCTTCGTCGGCTTCGAGGATCGTGAAGCGGAACGTCGTCCCCTTGCCGACCTCGCTCTCGACCCAGACGCTGCCGCCGTGCGCGTCGACGAGGCGCTTCACGATCGAGAGCCCGAGGCCGGTGCCGCCGTGCTCGCGCGTCGAGCTCCCGTCGACCTGGTAGAACGCGTCGAAGATCTTCGCGTGCTCCTCGGCGGCGATGCCGGGCCCCTGATCGCTCACCGAGAGCTCGAGCGCGTTCTTCGGGGCGGCGAGGAGCACGAGCCCCATGCCGTCGCCCTCTCCGTCGGCGTCGACCTCCGTCCCGCGGACCGACAGGGTGACCGTGCCGAGGCGCGGCGAGAACTTCACGGCGTTCTCCGTCAGGTTGAAGAGCACCTGCCGCAGCCGCACCGGGTCGGCCTTCACGATGGGGAGCGAGCCGTCGACGCTCGTGCGGATCTGCACCTCGCGCTTCGCGGCGGCGGGCGCCAGCGTCTTGGCGACCTCCTCGATGAGCGCCGGCACGTCGATGTGGACGAGCGAGAGCGACAGCTTGCCTTGCTCGAGCTTGCCCAGGTCGAGGAGACTGCTGATCAGCGCGAGCAGGTGGTCGCCCTTACCGCGGATGGTGTCGACGAACTCGGCCTGCTCCTCGTTCAGCTCCCCCGCGATGCCGGTGGCGAGCATGTCCGAGTAGCCGATGATCGAGGTGAGCGGGGTCCGCAGCTCGTGGCTGACGGTGGCGAGGAAGTTCGACTTGAGGCGGTCGAGCTCGCGCAGCTTGTCGTAGGCCTCCTGGAGCGCGGCGTTCTTCTCGGCGAGGGCGCGGAAGCTCTCCCGGACGCTCGCCACGTGCATCTCGCTGGTCAGGAACGAGCGGTGCCCGCTGAAGATGATCAGGTCGAGGATGCGGGTCAGGTGGTCGGAGAGCCGCTTGGCCGTCTCCTCGCGGACGCGCGGCATCTCGCCGAGCGCGCGGCGCGCCTTCTCCCCGTCGATTCCGTCGTCGATCACGAGTAGCGAGCCGGGGACGCGGCGCAGCTCCGCCGGGAAGTACGGGCCCACGACGAAGCGGCCGAGCCGGCGGCCCTGGTACTGGATGGGCACGACGCGATAGATGGCGCCGGTGAAGCACGGGTGCTCGACGGTGCCCTCGGGATCGAGGTTCTTCACCTCGCCGACCAGCGCGGAGCACGCGAGGCGACCGCCGCTCAGCGTGTTCACGTACGTGCAGATCGCGCGGGTCTCGTGCGCGTCCGCGAGGAGCGCGCCGTCCCGCGAGAAGACGCGGATGGGGATCGAGAAGAGCTCGAAGAAGGAGCGGCACACCTCCGCGAGGGCGCTCTTGTCCACGATGTCTTCGAGGCGCGAGACATCCGCGTGCATCAGATCCGGGGCTTCGCTCATCGTCGAGCCTCCGGTGCCGGGTCGGTCTTCACGCCGAGGTGAGTACGCATCTCCGCGAGGAGCGGCTCGGTGCGCACGCCGAATTTCTCCTCGAGCTGGTGCGTGGCCTCGAGGTGCCGCCACGTGTTCTCCATCAGGCCCAGGAGCGTCTCGAGGACCCCGACGCCGCGGATCGCGCTCGCCTTGAACACGGGCTCCTTGCCGCGCGCCGCGAGCGCGTCGATCTCCGCGTCGGTCCGGATCTCGGGGAGATCGCGCTTGTTGAACTGGATGACGAGCGGCATCGCGGCCGGGTCGATGCCGTTCTCCGCCAGGTTCTGGCGCAGGTTCACGAACGAGCTCGCGTTCGACTTGGTCTCGGAGCGCTGGGAGTCGGCGATGAACGCGACCCCGTCGGCGCCCTGAAGCACGAGGCGTCGCGTGGCGTTGTGGATGACCTGGCCGGGGACCGTGAACAGCTTCACGCGGACCTGCAGCCCCTTCTCCGAGCTCAGCGTGAGCGGCAGCAGATCGAAGAACAGGGTGCGGTCGTCCTTCGTCTCGAGCGTCATCAGGCGCCCGGCGACGTCCCCCGCCACGAGCTGGTGAATGCTCTGGAGGTTGGTCGTCTTTCCGCTCAGGGCCGGCCCGTAATAGACCAGCTTGATCGTGAGCTCTCGCGCCTTGAAGTCGAGCTGCAACTCGTCGCGTCCGTCTCGAGGAGGACCAGAGTAACCAGCGGCTCGTCGTGGGCGCAACGATCACATGGCGCGCAGCATCGACCACAGCGAATGCGCCACGAGCGCGCCGCTCACCCCGAGCGCGACGAGGAAGATGATCGTCTTGAGGTTCCCCTTCTTCGTCGGGGGGGTCTTGATGGCGTCGAGGTTCTGCATCGCGAGGCCGATCAGCCGGTCGACCTGTCGCTTGGCCATCTCGCGCCGCGGGTCGTCCTCGTCCGCCGTGATCGGCCGGTAGCGCGCGCCGGCCTCGCCGAGTCGGTCGAGGCCCGCGCAGAGCGTCAGGAACTTCTTGTGCACCGCCTCGTCGTCGAACGAGGCGAGCACCTCCTGCCAGATCTCCTCGACGGGGTCTTCGGCCACGCGTCCCTAATGTAGCCGACTTTTTCGGGGTCTTGGGACCCCATTTTCGCGCTGACGGGAACGGGTGTCCAGTGGACGATCGACCACGGTTGTCATACCCCGATCCACCTCTCCCCACACCCCCGGAAAATGCCTTCTTACCGGCCACTTAGGCCGATATCGAATGAAGTTGACACCCCGCGGAGGCGCTCGTACCGTCGCCGCAGTGGTAAGAAGTGGTAAGGAGTGCCAGCCCCATGTTTCGGGGGCAGTACGAGCACGCGATCGACGGTAAGGGACGTACGTCCGTGCCGTCGCGTTTCCGGGAGGTGCTCGCCTTCCGGAACGAGTCGAAGCTCGTCCTGACCAGCGGGCTCGACCCCTGCCTCGTCGCTTACCCGATGACGGAATGGGAGGCGTTCGAGGAGCGCCTCGCCGCGCTCCCGCGCTTCGATCCGAGCGTCGCGATGATCCGCCGGATCTACGTCTCCGGCGCGGTCGAGCTCGAGATGGACAAGCTCGGTCGCGTGCTCGTGCCCGCGGCCCTGCGAAGCTACGCGGGCCTGGAAAGAGAGGGGCTCTGGGCCGGGATGGGGACCCACCTCGAGCTCTGGTCCAAGCCTCGGTTCGACGAGCTGCGGTCGACCGTCCTCGAGGATCCCAGCGCCCGCGTCGAGATGGCGCGTCGCCTCGCGGAGCTCGGCCTGTGACCGACACGAAAGCGATCGCAGAGGCGGACGTGTTTCGGCATCGCACCGTGATGCTCGAAGCCACCCTGGACTCGCTCGATCCGCGACCCGGTCGGGTCTACGCGGACGCGACGCTCGGGGGTGGGGGACACGCCGCCGGGATCCTCGAGCGCAGCGCCCCCGACGGTCGCCTGATCGGAGTGGATCGGGACGAGGCGGCGCTCGCCGCGGGCCGCGAGCGGCTCGTCCCGTTCGGGGATCGGGTCACGCTGGTGCACGGCGCCTTCGCCGAGCTGCGCTCGATCCTCGCTGGGGTCGGGATGCCGCGCGTGCACGGGTTGATCGCGGACCTCGGGGTCAGCTCACCCCAGCTCGACCGGCCCGAGCGCGGCTTCTCGTTCCGGACCGACGGGCCGCTCGACATGCGGATGGATCGCTCGCGCGGAGAGACCGCGCTCGAGCTGATCGAGCGGCTCGGCGAGAAGGAGCTCGCCGACGTGATCTACGAGCTCGGAGAGGAGCGGCGCTCCCGGCCGATCGCCCGCGCCATCAAGCGGGCGCTCGAGCACGGCGAGCTCGACACCACCGACGACCTCCGGCGCGCCGTCGTGCGCGTGATGGGCCCCAAGCGCGGGCGCGTCGATCCGGCGACCCGGACGTTCCAGGCGCTCCGCATCGCGGTGAACGACGAGCTCGGTCAGCTCGACGCGCTGCTCGAGGCGCTGCCCGACGTGCTCGCCGACGACGGCGTCGCGGTCGTCATCTCCTTCCACTCGCTCGAGGACCGGAAGGTGAAGCGCTTCTTCAAGGGCGAGCCGACGCTGGCGCCGCTCACGAAGAAGCCGATCATCGCGGACGCCGCCGAGCTCGAGGACAACCCCCGCGCCCGCAGCGCGAAGCTGCGAGCCGCGCGTCGCCTGCCCCGTGAGCTGGAGGTGGCGTCGTGAGGGCCCGCTTCCTCGTGCTCTGGAGCGTCGCCGTGTTCGCGTGCGCCGCCGCCTTCGTCGCGCACCTCGCGCTGCGCCAGAACACGGTGCAGCTCGGCTACGAGGTCGGCCAGGCGCGGCGGGTGCAGCGGCGCCTCATCGAGCAGCGCCGGCTCCTCGCGATCGAGGCGGCGACGCTGCGACAGGCCGAGCGCGTCGAGGTCGTCGCGCGGGGCCGGCTCCACATGGACGTCCCCGAGCCCGCGCGCGTGGTGCCCGTCGGTCGGACGCGCCGTCAGGCGCGGATGGCGGGGAGGGTGCGATGAAGAAGCGCACGACCAACCGCCGCGAAGAGGCGCCCGTCGTCGAGAAGCCGGTCGAGGACACGTCCGCGAAGCGCGCGCGCTGGATGCGGATCCGGATCGGGGTGCTCGCGACCTGCGTCGTCATCGGCGCGGGGATGGTCACCCACCGCGCGTGGGAGCTGACGATGGTGCACGGCCCGGCGCTCCGCGCGATGGCCGAGCAGCAGCAGCTGCGCGACATCCGGCTCGCGCCCAAGCGCGGGACCATCTACGACCGCCACGGCGCCGAGCTCGCGGTGAGCGTCGACGTCGAGTCCGTGTTCGCCAACCCGCGCCTGATGCACGCGCGCGGCGTGGACTTCGAGCGCACGGCGACCCAGCTCGCGACGACGCTGCGCGTGGATCGCGACGTCCTCCTCACGCGCCTGCGCTCCACCTACCGCGGGCGCCTCCGCTACTTCGTCTGGATCAAGCGCCAGGTGTCGCCCGTCGAGGCGGACGCGGTGCGCGCGCTCGACATCGAGGGCATCCAGATGTCCGAGGAGGCGCGGCGCTTCTACCCGAACCGCGAGCTCGCGGCGCACATGCTGGGCTTCGCGAACGTCGACGGAGTCGGGATCGAGGGGCTCGAGCTGTCGATGGAGGACCGCCTGCGCGGCGCCGTCGAGCCCGTCGCGGCGGTGCGCGACCGGCAAGGACGCGTCGTCTTCAGCGACCAGCTCCTCGACGAGCGGGCGGCGCAGGGCGACGACCTCTACCTCACCATCGACAAGACGATTCAGCACGTCGCGGAGCGCGAGCTCGCGCTCGGGGTGCAGACCGCCGAGGCCCGCGCGGGCAGCGTCGTCGTGCTCGACCCGCGCAACGGCGAGATCCTCGCCATGGCGAGCTACCCCACGTTCAACCCCAACGAGCCGGGCCGGTACCCGCTCGAGGCGCGCCGCAACCGCGCCGTGACCGACCGGCTCGAGCCGGGTTCGACGATCAAGCCCTTCACCGTCAGCGCCGCGCTCGCGGCCGGGGTGATCCGCCCCGATCAGGTCTTCGACGTGGCGGGCAACGACCCGAACCACATCATCGGGCGCCTCCACATCGGCGACGACGTGATCCGGGACACGCACCCGCGCGCCGAGCCGATCACGGCCTCGGAGGTGCTGATCTACTCGTCGAACATCGGCGCCGCGCTGATCGGGACCGAGCTCGGCCGGCACCGGCTGTACCGCTCGTTCCGCCGCTTCGGCTTCGGCGAGCCCACGGGGATCCCGCTGCCCGGCGAGACCGGCGGCGCGCTCCGCCATCACACGCGCTGGTACGACCTCGACCTCGCGACGATCAGCTTCGGCCAGGGCATGAGCGTCACCACGCTCCAGCTCGCGACCGCGATGGCCGCCATCGCGAACGGCGGGCGCCTCATGGAGCCGCACCTCATCGGGCGGGTCGTCGACGGGCACGGCGCGACCGTCGAGGAGAGCCTCCCCCGCGTGCAGCGGCAGGTCATCCCGGCGCGCACCGCGCGGCTGGTCGCGGACATGCTCACGGCGGTCACCGGCGACAGCGGCACCGGCCCGCAGGCCGCGATCGACGGCTACCTCGTCGCCGGCAAGACGGGCACGGCGCAGAAGGCCGACCACCGGCACGGCGGCTACACCGAGGATCTGTACGTCGCCTCCTTCGTCGGGTTCGTGCCCGCGCAGGACCCGCGGCTGGTCATCGCGGTGGTGATCGACGAGCCGATCGTGAACCACTACGGCGGCCCCGTGGCCGGACCCGTGTTCCGTCGGATTGGGCAAGCGACCTTGCGCCACCTCGGGGTCCCCGCGGAGACCGGCGGCGAGGCGCTCGCCGAGATCGAGCGTCGCCTCGCGCGCGCCGAGCGGGCCGAGCGGGCCGGCGCGACGGCGCCCGCGGAGCCGGTCGCCGAGATGATCGTCGAGCGCGAGCCGGGGGAGGGCGAGGTCGTGGTCCCCGACGTCTCCGGTCGCACGATCCGCGCGGGGCTGATGGAGCTCCGCCGCGTCGGGCTCGCGTTCCACGTGGAGGGGACGGGCCTCGTCTTCGCGCAGGACCCCGCGCCCGGATCCGTCGTCGCCCGTGGGACGACCGTGCGCCTGATGCTCGAGCGCGCCGACATGCGCGGCGACGACGAGCCGCCCGCGTCGGTCCCCGTTCCGTCCCGCACCCTCGCGAACGTGGTGCGGCCATGACGTCGCTGCAGGAGCTGTGCGACCGGGGCCTCGGGCTCGAGGTGTGGGGCGATCCGACGGTCGCCGTCTCGGGCGTCCGCCACGACTCGCGGGCCGTCGAGCCGGGCGACCTCTTCGTCGCCGTCCCGGGCCGCACGACCGACGGCGCGCGGTTCGCGCGGGACGCCATCGCGCGCGGAGCGATCGCGGTTGCTTCACAAGAGAAGTTGCCCCTGGAGATCCCGCAGCTGCGCGTCGCCGACGCGCGCCGCGCGATCGCGACGCTCGCCTCCGTGGTCTACGGGGACCCGACGAGCCAGCTCGAGGTGGTCGGCCTGACGGGGACCAACGGCAAGACGACGACGACGTGGATCCTCGACGAGGCGCTGCGCGCGCTCGGGGCGCGGCCCGCGCTCCTCGGGACGATCGAGAGCCGCGGCCCCGGGGTCCGCGAGGCCGCGCCGTACACCACGCCGGAGGGCGACGCGATCGCCCGGTTCGCGCGGGCCGTCGTCGACGCGGGCGCCACGCACCTGGTGATGGAGGTCTCGAGCCACGCCCTCGCCCAGCACCGCGCGGACGCGGTGTCGTTCGCGGTCGCCGGGTTCACGAACCTCACGCAGGACCACCTCGACTTCCACGAGACGATGGACGCGTACTTCGCCGCGAAGGCGCGCCTCTTCCTCGAGCTCTCGCCCCGCGCCGCGGTGGTGAACGTGGACGACGAGCACGGTCGCCGCCTCGCCGACGAGGTCTCCGCGCCCCTCGTGCTGCGGATCTCTCGCGAGCGCGACGCCGAGATCCGCGTCCTCGACCAGCGCCTCGGTCGCGAGGGCATCCGGGCCCGCGTCGAGGTGCTCGGCAACGAGGTGGAGCTGTCCTCGCCGATGATCGGGGCGCACAACCTCGAGAACCTGCTGCTCGCGCTCGGGTGCCTGATCGCGCTCGGTCACGACGCGCCCGACGCGGTGGCCGCGCTGGGGAAGGCCAAGGGCGCGCCGGGGCGGCTCGAGCGCGTCGAGGGCCTCGAGGACGTGGCGATCCTCGTCGACTACGCCCACACCCCGGACGCCCTCGCCCGCGCGCTCGACGCGCTCGAGTCGATCACGCCCGGGCGCCGCATCGTGGTGTTCGGGTGCGGCGGGGACCGCGACGCCGACAAGCGCCCGAAGATGGGTGACGCCGCCGCGGCGCGCGCGGACTTCGCGTTCGTCACGAGCGACAACCCGCGCACCGAGGACCCCTACGCCATCCTCGCCGCGATCGAGCCGGCCGTGGCGGCGCACCTGCCCGCGGCGGACTCCAGCGAGGCCGAGCGGGGCTACGAGGTCATCGAGGATCGACGCCTCGCGATCCGACGCGCGGTGCAGGCCGCGAGGCCCGGCGACACCATCTTGATCGCGGGCAAGGGCCACGAGGACTACCAGCTCCGCGGCGGCGAGGTGCTCCACTTCGACGACCGCGAAGAGGCGCGCGCGGCGATCGCCGCGATCGGAGGGCGGGCCTGATGTCGACGCCCATCCCCGACAACGAGGCGTGCTTCAGCGGCGACGAGCTCCGCGCCGCGACCGGCGCGGCTGGCGCCTTCGACGGCGAGGTGCGCGGGGTGTGCCTCGACAGCCGCACGGTCCGCCCGGGGTCGCTCTTCGTGGCGCTGCGGGGCGAGAACCACGACGCGCACGACTACGTCGGCGTGGCCGTCGAGCGCGGCGCGGCGGCGGTGCTGGTGGATCGCCCCGTCGACGTGAGCGGCGCCGCGGTGCTGACCGTGGAGGACACCCTCGCCGCGCTCGGGAAGCTCGGCGCGGCGCACCGCGGGCGCTTCGACCTCGACGTGGTCGGGGTGACGGGCTCGGTCGGCAAGACGACGACGAAGGATCTCCTCGGCGCGGCGCTGCGCGCGCTCGGCCGCACGCCGCTCGTGACCCGCGGCAACCTCAACAACCGCGTCGGCGTGCCGATGACCCTGCTCACCCTCGACGCCAGCCACGACGCCGCGGTGATCGAGATGGGGATGAGCGAGCCGGGCGAGATCGCCGACCTCGCCGCGATGGCCGCGCCGCGCGTCGGGATCGTGACCGCCGTCGCCGAGGTGCACACCGAGGGCGTCGGCTCGATCGACGGCGTCGCGCGAGAGAAGGGCGCGCTCCTCCTCGCGCTCCCCGCCGACGGCGCCGCGATCTGGAACGCCGACGAGGCCCGCCTCTCGCCGTACGCGGACGGGTCGGCGGCCGCGACCAAGCTCGGGTACGGACGCTCCGTGGCCGCCGGCGTGCGGGTCGTCGAGCACTCCGTCGACGAGCACGGGACGCGCGCGCGGATCGCGATCGGCGAGCGCGCCCTCGACGTTCGGCTCGCCCTGCTCGGCGCGCACACCGCGGTGAACGCCGCGGGCGCCCTCGCGGCCATCCTGGCGATCGAGCCGTCGCGCCTCGAGGAGGCCGCCGCCGGCCTCGCCGACGTGGGGCCCTCCCCGCACCGGATGTGCGCGGTGCCCGTCGGCGACCTCCTCGTGATCGACGACTCGTACAACGCGAGCCCCCGCTCCATGCAGGCGGCGCTCGCCGCGTGCCGCGAGATCGCGGCGACGCGAGGCGGCGGCGTGGTGGCGGTGCTCGGGGACATGCTCGAGCTCGGGCCGAGCGAGATCGCGCTGCACGAGGCGGTCGGCCGCGACGCGGTGCGCAGCGGCGTGAAGGCGCTCGTCGCGTGCGGCGAGCGCATGAGCGAGGCGGGTCGCGCGGCGCTCCGGGAGACCATGGAGTCGGCCGGCGCGCGGGCGAAGATCGTGATCCTCAAGCGCGTCGAGGACGCCGCGGAGTGCGCGCGCGAGCTCGTCGGCCCGCGCGACGTCGTGCTGGTGAAGGGCTCGCGCGGGATGCGCATGGAGCGGGTCGTGGCCGCGCTCTCGGGGGCGGACGCGTGATCTACTACTTCCTCTACCCGCTCCACGACGAGCTCGGCTTCCTCAACGTCCTGCGGTACGTGCCGTTCCGCGCGATCGCGGCGTCGCTGACGGCGCTCGGGGTCACGTTCGGCATGTACCCCTGGTTCATCCGGCGCCTGCAGAAGCGCCAGATCGGCCAGGTCGTGCGCAAGGAGGGGCCGGAGAGCCACCTCAGCAAGGCCGGCACCCCGACCATGGGCGGCGCGCTCATCTTGCTGGCGCTGATCATCTCCACCGTCCTCTGGGCCGACCCGTCGAACTTCATGGTCTGGGTCGTCACCGCGGTCACCGCGGCCTACGGCGTGATCGGCTACATCGACGACGCCGCGAAGATCCGGAAGAAGGACACCGGCGGCCTCAGCGGGCGCTGGAAGCTCATTCTGCAGTTCGCCGTGGCGATCGGCCTCGGCGTCTACCTCTGGTACGGCGAGGCCGGCCTGCCCGCCGACTGGCTCGAGATCCGGAACCGGATGTCGATCCCCTTCCTGAGCTTCGAACGCTACCCGGTGACGCTCCCGCCGTGGGCGTACGTCATCTTCGCTTCCGTGTGCATCGTCGGGTTCTCCAATGCCGTCAACTTGACCGATGGGCTGGATGGCTTGGCGATCGGTCCGGTGATGATCAATGCGGGTACCTACCTGATCCTCGCCTACCTCGCGGGCGTCATGTTCTTCGGACAGAACCTCGCCGAGTACCTGCGGATCCCGTCCCTGCCGAGCGCCATCGAGCTGTCGATCTACTGCGGCGCGCTGATGGGCGCCGGCTTCGGGTTCCTCTGGTACAACACGTATCCCGCCCAGGTCTTCATGGGCGACGTCGGCTCCCTCGCGCTCGGCGGGGGCATCGGCTCGCTCGCGGTGATGACGAAGAACGAGATGCTGTCGCTCCTCCTCGGCGGGATCTTCGTCGTCGAGGCCGTCAGCGTCATCGGCCAAGTCGCCTCCTACAAGCTGTTCAAGAAGCGCATCTTCTTGATGGCTCCCATCCACCACCACTTCGAGAAGAAGGGGTGGCCAGAGCCGCGAGTGATCGTCCGGTTCTGGATCATCAGTGTCATGCTCGCGCTCGCGAGCCTCGCCACGTTGAAGCTGAGGTAGCCGCGTGGACGTCACCGACGAGAAGGTCCTGGTGGTGGGCGCGGGCGCGAGCGGCGTCTCGGCGGCGTTGCTGCTGGCGCGCAAGGGCGCCCGCGTGACGATCAACGACCTGCGGACGCGGGCCGAGCTCGGCGCGGACGCCTCGCGGCTCGAGCGGGCGGGCGTGGAGCTCGCGCTCGAGGGGCACGCCGAGGCCGTCTTCGAGGAGGCCGAGCTCGTCGTCGTCTCGCCGGGCGTCCCTCCGCTCCCGATCTTTCGCGAGGTCGAGGCGCGCGGCGTCGAGGTGATCTCCGAGGTCGAGCTCGCCGCCCGCTTCCTCGCGGCCCCGCTGGTCGGGATCACGGGGACCAACGGCAAGAGCACGGTGACCACGCTGATCGGCGAGATGATGAAGCGCAGCGGGAAGCCCACGTTCGTCGGCGGCAACCTCGGCGTGGCGCTGAGCGACGCGGTCGACGGCGACGCGGACCGGCCCGACGGCGTGGCGGTCGTGGAGCTGTCGAGCTTCCAGCTCGAGCGGGTCCGCGTGATGAAGCCGATCGTCGCGCTGCTCCTCAACGTCAGCCCCGATCACCTCGACCGCTACCCGAGCGTGGACGCGTACGGGCGCGCCAAGGCCAACATCTTCTCGGCCCAGGGGCCGACCGAGCACGCCGTCTTGCCCGCGGGGGACGCCACCGTCGCCGCGTTCGCGCCGCCCCGCGACGGCGCCACGCGTCACTGGTACGGCGGCTCCGACGGCGAGGTCCGCGTCGACGGCGACGCGATCGTGGACACGGAGACCGGGTGGCGCTTCCCGCTCTCGGAGCTGCGGCTGCAGGGGCTCCACAACCAGCTCAACGCGTGCGCGGCGGTCCTCGCGGCGCGCCTCGCGGGGGCGTCGGGGGAGGCGATCACCGAGACGCTCCGCGAGGTCGGCGGGCTGCCTCACCGCGCGGAGCTCGTGCGCACCGTCGACGGAGTCGACTGGGTCGACGACAGCAAGGCCACCAACGTCGGCGCGGCGCTCGCGGCGCTCGAGGGGCTCGCGTCGCCGACCCGCCTCGCGGTGCTGATCGCGGGCGGCGTCGACAAGGGCGGGAGCTACGTCCCGCTCGCGCAGCGGTTCTACGAGGTGGGCCGGGCGGTCGTGCTCATGGGCGAGGCCGCGCCGCTGCTCGCCGACGCCTTCGCGGGCCTCGGGCTGCCCATCGAGAACGCCGACTCCATGGCCGAGGCGGTCGCGCGCGCCCGCGCGCTCGCGCGCCCCGGCGACGTCGTGCTCCTCGCGCCCGCGTGCTCGAGCTTCGACATGTTCCGCTCCTACGCGCACCGAGGCGACGTCTTCCAGGACGCGGTCCGCGCGCTCGACGAGGGAGGCGCGTCGTGAAGCTCCTCGACGTCATCCTCCGGCGCACCCCCGACGCGGACGCGAAGCGTCGGACGGCGTCGACCCCCGACGCCGACGCGGCGCCCGCAAAGGCGAAGGCGAGCCCGTTCCCGAGCGTGGTCGGCCCGGCCGACGCGGTGCTCTACGGCACCGTCATCGCGCTCATCGCGTTCGGGGTCGTGATGGTCTTCAGCGCGAGCGCGGTCTTCGCCTCGCAGCGCTACGACAACGGCTACTTCTTCCTGATTCGGCAGGGCATCTTCGCGCTCGTCGCGCTGCCGATGATCGTCGCGATCGCGCGCGTCGACTACCACCGCTACCAGCGCTTCACCTACCCGCTCCTCGCGGTGGTGGTGGGCCTGCTCGCCTTCACCGCGCTCGGCTTCGGTCACAGCGCCGGCGGCGCCGCGCGCTGGATCGCCATCGGCCCGGTCCACATCCAGCCCGCCGAGATGGCGAAGGTCGCGCTGATCTTCTGGCTGGCGTACTCGCTGTCGCGCAAGCGCGAGAAGATCCGCACGTTCAGCGTCGGCTTCCTCCCGCACATGCTGGGCGCCGGGTTGCTGATCCTCCTCTGCCTCAAGCAGCCGGACTTCGGCAGCTCCGTGATGATCGGGATGCTCACGTTCATCCTGCTGTTCACCGCGGGCGCGCGCCTCGGCTACATCCTCGGCGCGGGCATGCTCGCGGCGCCGGTCGTCTACGGCCTGGTGATGTGGGTCGAGTACCGGCGCCTCCGCATGACGGCGTTCCTCGACCCGTTCGGGACGCGCCAGGGCGCGGGCTATCAGGTCGCGGAGTCGCTCTTGAGCTTCGGCTCGGGCGGGCTCTGGGGCGTCGGCATCGGGGACAGCCGCCAGAAGCTCTTCTACCTGCCCGAAGCGCACACCGACTTCATCAGCGCCATCATCGGCGAGGAGCTCGGGTTCATCGGGCTCGTCGTCCTGATCATCGGCTTCCTGATCGTGTTCGTGCGCGGCATGCGCACCGCGCTCAAAGCCGCCGACGACTACGGCACGTACCTCGCGGTCGGCATCACGATGTTCTTCGGGATGCAGGCCTTCACCAACCTCGCCGTGGCGATGGGGATGCTGCCCACCAAGGGCCTCGTGCTCCCCTTCATCAGCTACGGCGGCTCGTCGCTGCTGGTGAACTCGGCCGCGCTGGGCGTGCTCTTGAATGTTTCGCGTCCGCGGCAGGCCGTGGGCGCAGCCGGCGTGACGCGCCGCGAGGGGGACGGGGCGAAGTCCCCCCGCGTGCTCGAGGCGGTGGCTCAGGGAGGGACGGCATGACGATTCGCAGCATCATGGTCGCGGGCGGGGGCACGGGCGGGCACCTGTTCCCCGGGATGGCGGTGGTCGAGGAGATCCGGCGACGGATCCCCGACGTGGACGTGACCTTCGTCGGGACGGAGCGCGGCATCGAGGCGCGCGTCCTCCCCGAGCGAGGGGAGCGGCTCGAGCTGATCGAGGTGAAGCCGCTCAAGGGGCGCACCGCGGCCGAGCTCACGCGCAGCCTGATCATGCTGCCCGGCGCGTTCTCTCGCGCGCACGGCCTGTTGTCGAAGCACCGGCCCGATCTCGTGATCGGGGTCGGCGGCTACGCGTCGGGGCCGATGCTCGTGGCGGCCGCCGCGCGGGGGATCCCGACGGCGATCCTCGAGCAGAACGCGCACGTGGGGCTGACGAACCGCCTGCTCGCGCCGATCGCCGGGCGCGCGTACGTGGCCTTCGACGCCGCCCGAGCGCAGCTCGGTCGCAAGGCGCGGCTGCTCGGCAACCCCGTGCGTCGCGCGTTCGTCGACGCGGCCCGCGCGGCGTCCAGCGATCCGGAGGGCTTCGAGGCCCGCGCCCGCACCGTGCTCGTCCTCGGCGGGAGCCAGGGGGCCAAGGCGCTCAACGAGGCGGTGCCCGCCGCCCTCGCGAAGCTCGACCTCGCCGCCCAGGGGCTCCGCGTCGTCCACCAGACCGGCGCGTCGATGCGCGACGAGGTCGCCGCTCGGTACGCGGCCCTCGGCGTGGACGCCGAGGTGACGCCCTTCGTCGAAGACATGGCGCGGGCCTACTCGTCCTCCGCGCTCGTCATCGCCCGCGCCGGGGCCACGACGCTGGCCGAGGTGTGCGCCATCGGGCGGCCCTCGATCCTCGTCCCGTACCCGCACGCCGCGGACGACCACCAGGCGAAGAACGCGCTCGCGCTCGAGCTGGAGGGTGCCGCCGTCGCCATCCGCGAGTCCGCGCTGAACGCCAACTCGCTCGCCACCGCGGCTCGCGAGCTGCTCGAGGACCTCGGCGCGCGCCAGGCGATGGCCGAGGCGGCTCGACGTCACGGTCGCCCGGACGCGGCAGCGGCGATCGTCGACGACCTGTTCGCGTGGCTCGGGGGCCCCGTCGTCGAGGCGGCGCCCGAGGTGGTCGAGGAGGAGGAGGACGAGGACGACGGCCGGCAGCGCTTCGCCGCGGTCGACTTCACCGTCCGCCGCCAGATCCGTCGCCGCGCCCTGCGCGACACGCAGCCGCCGCCGCCGGCGTACCTGCAGGTCCTCGTGCCCGCCTCCGCCGCCGCCGAGTCCTGAGGCGGCCTCCCACCAGAATTTTCGCCAACCACCCGTCCGCGGATTAGAACCGCAGCATGTTCCGAGGTCGGGTCCGGGCCATCCACTTCGTCGGCATCGGCGGGATCGGCATGAGCGGCATCGCGGAGGTGCTGCTGTCGAGCGGCTTCGCCGTGAGCGGCTCCGACATGAAGGAGAGCGAGACGACGAAGCGCCTCGAGAGCCTCGGGGCGCGGATCGACGTCGGCCACGCCGCGGAGCACGTCGAGGGCGCGGACGTCGTCGTCTACTCCTCGGCGGTCCCGCCCACCAACCCGGAGCTCGTCCGCGCGCGCCGCCTCGCGATCCCGACCATCCGGCGGGCCGAGATGCTGGCCGAGCTGATGCGCCTCAAGGACGGGATCGCCATCGCGGGCTCCCACGGGAAGACGACGACCACGTCGCTCGTGGCGACGGTGCTGCGCGAGGCGAACCTCGACCCGACCGTCGTCATCGGCGGCAAGCTCAACGCGCTCGGCACGAGCGCCAAGGCGGGCCTCGGGGACCTGCTCCTCGCGGAGGCCGACGAGTCCGACGGCTCGTTCCTGCACCTCACCCCCGTCATCGCGGTCATCACCAACATCGACGCGGAGCACCTCGACCACTACGGGACCCACGAGCAGGTGAAGCAGGCCTTCGCGGAGTTCGCGAACCGCGTGCCCTTCTACGGGCTCGTCGTCGCCTGCCTCGACCACCCGCACGTGCAAGATCTCTTGCCTCGGATCGAGAAGCGGACCGCGACCTACGGCCTCAGCGCGCAGGCCGACTACCGCGCGAAGAACCCGACCGTCCGCGGGCTCAGCACGACGTTCTCGCTCGTCCGCCGCGGTGAGGAGCTCGGCGAGGTGACCGTGCGGATGCCCGGGATCCACAACGTGCTCAACACGCTCGCCGTGATCGCGGTGGCCGACGAGCTCTCGGTGCCCCTCGACGTGACCCGCAAGGCGCTCGCCGGCTTCGGGGGCGTCCACCGGCGCTTCACGATCGTGGGCGAGCACGAGGGCGTCACCGTCATCGACGACTACGGGCACCACCCCGCGGAGGTCCACGTGACCCTCGAGGCGGCTCAGCGGGCCTACGGGCGACGCCTCGTGGTGGCGTTCCAGCCTCACCGCTACTCGCGCACGCACCACCTCTTCGACGAGCTGACCCGCGCGTTCAACCGCGCGGACGTGCTCCTCCTCGCCGACGTCTACGCCGCAGGAGAGGAGCCGATCGAGGGCGCCTCGAGCGAGCACCTCGCCGAGGCGATCCGAAAGCACGGCCACCGCGACGTCGCGTGGGTCGGGCCGTGCGAGTCGCTCGTGGAGGCCCTCGCCAAGCGCGTGGAGCCCGGCGATGTCGTCATCACGCTCGGGGCCGGCAACGTGACCCAGGTGGGCCCGCTGCTGCTCGAGCGGCTGCGTGCGGGAGGCGCGTGACCAAGCGCTCGCGCCGCAAGCCCGAGCCCGCGCCGGAGCCGAAGCGCGGCGGCAACCGCAGGATCCGCCCGAAGGCGGCGCCGGCCGAGCCCGCCGAGCCCAAGCCCAAGCTCGGCGAGCGCCTCGGCTCGGTGCGGCTGCGCGTCACGGCGTTCCTGGAGCGGCTCCGGCGACCCGCGGAGCTCACCCTGCGCGCGCTCGTGGTCGTCGCGATCGGAGCCGGAGCGGTCGCGCTCGGTCGCCTCGTCGAGCGGCACGTGCGGACGTCGGCGGCGTTCGAGGTGACCTCCATCGACCTCGAGGGGCACGTGCGGCTCTCGCGCGAGGAGGTCCTCGCGCGGGCGGGGCTCGCGCTCGGCGCCAACGTGTTCGACGTCGCCCCCGAGGACGCCGAGGCGGCCCTGCTCGAGCACCCGTGGATCGAGGAGGCCAGCGTGACGCGTCGCCTCCCTGGCTCGTACACGATCGAGGTGCGAGAGCGGCGCCCCGTCGCGCTCCTCGCCCTCGGCGACGTCTTCCTCGTCTCCGAGAACGGCGCGGTGTTCAAGGCCGTCGAGGACGACGATCCCATCGACCTGCCCGTCATCACCGGCATCGAGCGCGAGCGCTTCACCCACGACCGGGTCTACCGGACGTCCATCCTGCTCGAGGCGGTCGCGCTCCTGCACGACTACCGCGGCGCGGGCCTCGCGCGGCGCGAGCCGATCGGCGAGGTGCACGTCGAGCGCGACGACGGCCTGAGCCTCTACATCGGCGGCGACGCCACCTACGTGCGCCTCGGGCACGGTCCGTTCCGGGAGAAGCTCGGCCGCCTCCGGACCGTCCTCGACGAGCTCGGCGGGCGCGGCGCCCGGGCCGAGTACGTCTACCTCGACAACGAGCGTCGACCCGACCGCGTGACCGTGCGCGTGCGCGACGTGCTCGACCCCGAGGTCGAGGCCGCCGCGATCGCGCAGGCTCCTCAGACCGGCGGCTAGTCGGCCGTCCTAGTCTGGCGAGCGCAGGCGCGTGTGGCGCTCGAGGATCTCGAGGCGTGAGCCGTAGGCCAAGACCACGCCGTCGATCTCGACCAGGTCGTCGAGGGCGCGGTGATCGGCGTTGGGCGCCGAGCGGAGGGCGTGCTCGAGCTCCTCGTAGAGGCCCGTGATGGGGACCTCGGCGCGCGCTTTGGCGGCGAGCGTCTCCTCGAAGCGCGCCTCCGCGCGCTCGATCGACTCGTCCGGGGCGCGGACGAACTCGGCGAGGCGGTCCTCCGCGCGACGCAAGACGATGTGCGCCTTGTGGAGGTCTCCGTTGGCCTCGAGGTCGGTCGGGGGCCACGACGACTCGGGCCCGCTGAGGTTGATGGTCTCGTCCCCGAGGGGCATCTCGGTCACCTCGCCGGGGAGCGCGTGCCGCGCCACCGCGAGCTCGAGGTTGGCCGCGACGAGGCGGCCCCGGAGCTCGGCCTCGCGCACCCGGTGCGCCTGCTGCGCTTCGGTGAGGCTGGCCTCGGCGATCGCGGCGTCCTGCTCGGCCTCCTCGAGCTCGGCCTCCGCGACGCGGATGCGGCGCTGCACGGCGTCGATCGCCGGCGGCGTGAGGCTCCCGAAGGCCTTGGGCACGAGCTCCGTGAGGCGCTTGCGCCGGACGCGCCGGAGCCGCGCGATCTCGTTGTACAGCTCGCGCCGATCGAGCAGGAGCGCGTCGTCCATCGAGACGACGGTGGTCGCGGGGACCGGCGCGTGGCCGAGGCGGGTCGGCTCGGCCGCGAGCTCGCGGCTCGCGTCGTCGATCGCGACGAGGGCGTCGAGGACACGGCCCATGTGGGGCGGGCGATCGAGCGGGTCCTTCGCCATGCAGCGCATCACCAGGTCCGCCATCCCCGGCGGCAGCTGGACCACGTGCTTGCGCTCGGCGAGCGGGATCGGGTCCTGGTAGAGGTGCTGCTGGAGGAGCTGGATCACCGACTCGCCGTGGTAGGGCAGCTCGCCCGAGAGCACGTCGTAGGCGAGGATGCCGAACGCGTAGACGTCCGCGCGGGTGTCCACCGCCGCCCCCTGCCACTGCTCGGGGGCCATGAAGTCGGGCGTCCCGATGACGTCCCCCTCGCCGGTGAGGAGGCTGCTGCCGTCGATCTTCGAGAGGCCGAAGTCGACGATCTTCACCCGCTCGCGGCCGTCGTCGCGCAGCACCATCACGTTCTCGGGCTTCAGGTCCCGGTGGATGACGCCGAGCTCGTGCGCTCGCGCGAGCCCCGAGGCGATGTCGATGAGCAGGCGCATCGCGCGGGTCGACGGCATCGGGAGCCGCATCGCCGAGAGCGGCCGGCCCTCGAGGAGCTCCATCGTGAGGAAGTAGTAGCCCTCCTGCGCGAACCCGAAGTCGTACACGCGCACGACGGACTCGTGGTCGATCGCCGACGCGGCGCGGGCCTCGCGAGCGAAGCGAGCCACCGTCTTGCGGTCCTCGGCCCAGCGCGGATACAGGACCTTCAGCGCGACGTCGCGGTGCAGGGCGATGCTGCGCGCCCGGAACACCACGGCCATCCCGCCCGAGCCGATGCGCTCGAGCAGCTCGAAGCGCCCGTCGACCGTGTCGCCCTCCCTCGGCATCGCGGCCATCCCGCGCCCGAGGTGGGAGAGCGGGGTTCCGTCGTGGGGGCAGAACACGGCGTCGTCCGCGTCGTGGCCGCACGTCGGGCAGACCGGCATCCGGCGAGTCTAGCCGACCCCGCGGCCGCTCGGGACATGCACGAAATTTGGCCACCCCGATCGGTGTCCTGTAGTGACGTCGTTGGGCGCAGAAAAGCCCGGGAGCGAAAGAGGATGTCGGACAACGAAATCATCGCAGGGCTCGATCTCGGAACGACGAAGGTCTGTGCCATCGT
This sequence comes from Sandaracinaceae bacterium, assembly GCA_020633195.1. Taxonomy (GTDB): domain Bacteria; phylum Myxococcota_A; class Polyangia; order Polyangiales; family Sandaracinaceae; genus JACKEC01. The sequence continues at coordinate 34,136 of JACKEC010000046.1, forward strand.
CGCCGAGCTGACCGACGACGGCCTCGACATCATCGGGATCGGATCGGTCCCGTCGAAGGGCCTGCGCAAGGGCGTCGTCGTGAACATCGAGTCGACGGTCCAGGCCATCCTCGCCGCGATCGAGCAGGCCGAGACGATGGCTGGCGTCGAGATCGCCAGCGTCTACGCCGGCATCGCGGGGAGCCACGTCCGCGGCATGAACCAGGAGGGCGTCGCGGCCATCTCGACCCGCGAGGTCACCGTCGAGGACGTGACCCGGGTGCTCGAGCAGGCCAAGGCCATCCCGCTGCCGGGCGACCGCCACGTCATCCACGTGCTCCCCCAGGAGTTCATCGTCGACGACCAGGACGGAATCCGCGAGCCGGTCGGGATGAGCGGCGTCCGCCTCGAGGCGCGCGTCCACCTCGTGACCGCGGCCAACTCCGCCGCCCAGAACATCACCAAGGTCTGCGAGCGCTGCGACCTGCACATCGCCGAGATGGTCCTCGAGCCCCTCGCGAGCGGACACGCGGTCCTCAGCGAGGACGAGAAGGAGATCGGCGTCGCGCTGATCGACATCGGCGGCGGCACGACCGACCTCATCATCTACGTCGACGGCGCGGTGGTGCACACGAGCGTCATCCCGATCGGCGGGATCAACCTCACGAACGACATCGCGACCGGGCTCCGGACCCCGATGGCCGAGGCCGAGCGCATCAAGATCAAGTACGGCTGCGCCGCGACGGCGATGGTCGACGAGGAAGAGACCATCGAGGTCCCCTCGGTCGGCGGCCGCGCCCCGCGCGTCCTGCCGCGGCACGTCCTCTGCCAGATCATCGAGCCTCGCGTCGAAGAGATCTTCAGCGCGGTGAGCCACGTGATCGCGGAGACCGGCTACGCGGACATGCTCGCGTCCGGCGCCGTCATCACGGGCGGCACGACGCAGCTCGACGGGATGCCGGAGCTGGCCGAGCAGATCCTCGGCCTCCCCGTGCGGCGCGGCGCGCCGGCGGGCGTCGGCGGCCTGATGGATGTGGTGAAGAGCCCCGCCTACGCGACGGGGGTCGGACTGGTGAAGTACGGAGCGCAGCGACTGCGGGCGACCGATTTCCGCCGCGAGGTGGAGCCGTCGATCGCGCTGCCGGCGCACGCGCAGGGTGGTTGGGGCAGCAAGCTCGGGCAGTGGTTCCGAGAAGTATTCTGAAACGAGCAAGAGTCTTTGCGCGCCGCTGCGGAGGGCGATCCGAGGGGCGCGGCATAGGGAGGAACGACGATGGGTATCTCGATCGAGTTCGCGGACGACGCGGAGATGAACGCCCGCATCAAGGTGGTGGGCGTCGGTGGCGGCGGTGGTAACGCGCTGAACACCATGATCCAGAGCGGGCTCGAGGGCGTCGAGTTCATCGCCGCCAATACGGACATGCAGGCGCTGGAAGACAACCTCGCGCCGACCAAGATCCAGCTCGGGCCAGCGCTGACCAAGGGACTCGGAGCGGGCGCGAGCCCGGACGTGGGCCGTAAGGCCGCGCTCGAGGACGTGCAGCGCATCGGTGAGGCGCTCGAGGGCGCCGACATGGTGTTCATCACCGCCGGCATGGGCGGCGGGACGGGCACCGGCGGCGCGCCGATCATCTCGCAGATCGCGCGCGATCTCGGGGCGCTCACGGTGGGCGTGGTCACGCGGCCCTTCCTCTTCGAGGGCAAGCGCCGCTCGCGCAACGCGGACAACGGCATCGAGGAGCTCTCGGAGTCGGTCGACACGATCATCACGATCCCGAACCAGAAGCTGCTCAACCTCGAGGACGACGACATGTCGCTGCTCGAGGCCTTCCAGCGGGCCGACGACGTGCTCGTGCAGGCCGTGCGCGGGATCAGCGACCTGATCACCCACAGCGGCATGATCAACGTCGACTTCGCCGACGTGAAGACGATCATGAGCAGCATGGGTCGGGCGCTGATGGGCACCGGCTACGGCAAGGGCGACCGGCGCGCGATCGAGGCGGCCACGATGGCCATCAACTCGCCGCTGCTCGACGAGGTCAGCGTCGAGGGGGCGACCGGCATCCTCATCAACTTCACCGCCGGCCCCGACGTGCGGCTGCGCGAGATCAACGAAGCGGCGAGCCTGGTCCAGCAGGAGGCCCACGAGGACGCGAACATCATCTTCGGCCTCGTGACCGACATGGACATGGGCGACGTCGTGAAGGTCACCGTCATCGCGACGGGCTTCGACGGCCACGCCAACGTGATGGAAGAGATCGCGACGCAGTCCGCGGTCCGGCAGAGCCGGCCGACCCTGCCGATCAAGGTCCCCGCGCAGCGCCACGCGCCCGCGGCGGCCCGCACGAGCCGCGCGCCCGCGCGACGCTCGCACGTGCCGGAGCAGGTCTCCCTCGCGGAGGGACGCGGCGGCCGCGCCTTCGGGGCTCACGCCCTGCACGACGAGGCCGTCCTCGACATCCCCGCGTACCTGCGCCGCGGCGCCGCGCACGACTGAGTTTCTGGAGGGGTTTTCA
>JACKEC010000047.1 GCA_020633195.1 Sandaracinaceae bacterium
GACTACCGCGTGAGCCCGGTTTGGGCGCCGCGGGAACGAAGGCCGCGGATCGAGCCGGGAGTGGTGGTGACGGTCTCCGCGCAAGAGCTGAGCGTGGATGTCGTCCGATTCAAGACCGGACCAGGGCGGCGGCCTTCGAGGTCACGTGGACCAAGGGCCGAACGATCGTGCCCGCCGCGCCCAGAGGGTGGTGGGTGGGCACCACGGCACATCGGGGGCCCGCCATCATCGAGCTCGGCCGCATCCCTTGCTTCGGCCCCACGGTGACTGGCAAGCGCCCGTCGGCGCACACGTACCGCGCGGTCGCGCTGTACCCCGATGGGTCTCGAGCCGCGGCGGTCCTCGCTGCGGTCCCCCACGTGGAGCGAGACGACGCGCGCGAGGGGCGGTGGCAGCCCATCGCGATATTCTTCCTCGCCTTCGGCGTCGCCCTGTTCGGTCGGTCGGGGCTCGCCGCATCGCTCAATCCGTGTTGACGTCGGAGCAGCGGACTCTGACGCGGGAGACTATGGACTCGACGCTGAGCCCGCCTCGGCGCGCTCGACCTCGCAGCGCTGGCGGTAGCCGGCGATGAGCGGGTCCATGTTCGGGGCGCCGCTCGGGTGCTCGCGCAGGTAACGCTCCACGAGCGCGACCTGCGCGCGCCCGCTCGCGCGCCTCGCGGCGGGCTCGAACTCGTAGCGGTCGGGGTCGAGGTCGACGGCCTGCCGGAGGCGCACCTCGAGCGCGTAGGCCTCGGCCTCGCGCTCGATGGCGGTCTCGAGGATCGCGTCGCAGTCGGCGTCGGCGGGGACGTCGTCGGGGAACGGCATGCCCTCGGTGACGTGGTGCAGGAGGTGGCCGACCCGCGCGGCCTGCTCGGGGACGGAGGCGCGCGCGTCGAGGACGAGGAGCCTCCCCTCGGTCACGACGGGCACGTCGATGGTGCCGAAGCAGAAGCGGACCTCGCGCCGCAACGCGCCGAGGAGCTCGGCCCCCTCGGGCACGGCGCGCAGCTGCTCCCGGATGCGCTCGGCGTCGCCCACGTTGTCCACGAACCCGAACGGGCAGGGCGGCGCCGGCGTCGTGTCGACGGGATCGGAGGCGCCCTTGAGCACCGAGGCGAGCGCGAGCCCGACGAGGATCACGGCCATCCCGCCCATCGCGAGGCTCCATCCGGAGGGGCGCTTCATCGGCCGACGAAGAACATCCGGGTCGCGTCCCCGCGGCGGACGCGGACCATCGCGACGAAGAAGGAGCCCTCGAACGCCGCCCGGAACTGCTCGGGCGTCTCGACCGTCTGCCCGCCGACGTCGACGATCACGTCGCCCACCTGCATCCCCGCGCTCGGGCCGGGGCCCTGGCCGGTGGCGACGACGACCACGCCCGTCACGTCGGTCGCGATCGAGTAGCGCGACCGCAGCGGGTCGCTCATCGGGGCGAGCGTGAGGCCCGCGACCTCGGCGCCGCCGGTCACCTCGCCGGCGGGCGCGGCCTCGGCGCGCAGGACCGGGCGCTCGGCGAGCGTGACGGTCACCACGCCCTCGGCGCCGCCGCGCGCTCGGGTCAGGCGGACCTCGGTCCCCGCTCCGCGCGTCGCGAGGAGGTTCCGGAGCTGCCGGCTCGAGTGGATCGTCTCGGCGTCGAGCCGGGTGATCACGTCGCCCCGCGCGAGGTCCACGCCCGCCGCGGGACCGGCGGGCTCCACGTCCATGAGCGCGACCCCGCGGGCCCCGGGCGCGAGGCCGATCGAGCGGGCGAGCTGCGGGTTCAGGTCCTGGAGCGCCACGCCGAGCCAGCCGCGGGTGACGTGCCCGTCGCGGAGCAGCGCCTCGGCGATCGGGCGCGCCATGTTCGAGGGGATCGCGAAGCCGATCCCGTGGCTGCCGCCGGTCCGGCTGAGGATCGCGGTGTTGATCCCGACGAGCTGGCCGCGGGAGTTGACGAGCGCGCCGCCGGAGTTGCCCGGGTTGATCGCCGCGTCGGTCTGGATGAAGTCCTCGTAGTCGGTGATCCCCATGGACGCGCGGCCGATCGCGCTGACGATCCCCATCGTGACCGTCTGGCCGACGCCGAAGGGGTTCCCGATCGCGAGCACGGAGTCGCCCTGCCGCAGCGCCGTCGAGTCGCCGTAGGGGAGGGCGCTCAGGGCCAGGCCGTCCTCGGGGTCGATCCGCAGGACGGCGATGTCGCTCTCGGGGTCGCTCCCCACCGAGCGCGCGGCGAGCTCGCGGCCGTCCGAGAGGGTCACCCGGATCTCGGTGGCCTCGGCGACGACGTGGTGGTTGGTGAGCACGACCCCGGCGGGATCGACGATGACCCCGGAGCCCAGGCTCTGGGACTCGCGGGGGCCGCCGCCGCCGAGGAACGGCCGCAACAGGTCGAAGAAGGGGTTGCCGCTCGGGCCGCCGGGCTCCTGGGTGACCCGCCGCGAGCTGATGTTGACCACCGCGGGGAGGCAGTGGGCGACCACGTCGGCGGTGCCCGCGGAGGGCGACAGATCGCCGAGCGGCGCCTCGGGCCGGGGCGCGGCGGGCTCCGCGGGGGGGATCGCGGGGGCCTCGTCCGCGACGGGGGACGGCTCGTCCGGGAGGCGCTCGACGATGACGATGGACAGGGCCGTGAGGGCCGCGGCGAGCGCCAGGACGCTGACCCCCAAGCTCAGCAACGGCAGCGTTCGACCCCGGGTCGGGGCGCTCGGGCCTGGCTGAGAATCGGGGCGATCCACGGGCCCCGATGTAGCACGGATGGCCTGGACGCCCCTACGGGGCGGGGACGGATGACGATGGCCGTAGCCGGCCGATTGTGTCAGGGTCCGCCCCCCGCGCCGGGTTGACAGACCCTACCTGGTGCCAACACAAAGCGTCGCCGTGTCGAAGTCTCTCGTCATTGTCGAGTCGCCCGCGAAGGCCCGAACCATCGCCAGGTACCTGGGCGACGATTACGTCGTCGAGTCGTCCATCGGCCACATCCGAGACCTCCCGGGCAAGACCAGCGAGGTGCCCGAGGAGCTCCGGGACCGCTTCGCCCGCAAGGACGAGATCGGCGTGGACGTCCAGGACGACTTCAAGCCGCTCTACCTCGTCGACCCGGACAAGAAGTCCCACATCAGCATGCTCAAGAAGCTGCTGAAGGACGCCGACACCCTCTACCTCGCGACCGACGAAGACCGCGAAGGGGAGTCGATCGCCTGGCACCTGCTCGAGGTGCTCAAGCCGAAGGTCCCCGTGAAGCGGATGGTGTTCCACGAGATCACCAAGAAGGCGATTCAGGAGGCGATCGAGCAGCCCCGCGAGCTCGATCGGCGCCTCGTCGACGCGCAGGAGGCTCGGCGGATCCTCGACCGGCTCTACGGCTACAGCCTCTCCCCGGTGCTCTGGCGCCGCGTGATGCCCCGCCTCTCGGCGGGTCGCGTGCAGTCCGTGGCCACCCGGATCATCGTCGAGCGCGAGCGGCAGCGGATCGCCTTCGTCAAGGCCTCCTACTGGGACCTCACCGCGACGTTCCACAAGGGCGAGGGCGCCGAGGGCACCTTCGAGGCGAAGCTGACGACCCTGGACGGGTCGCGCCTCGCGAGCGGCAAGGACTTCGGCTCGACGGGGACGCCGCAGCGGGACGACGTGGTCGTGCTCGACGAGCCGGCCGCCCGTGCGCTCGCCGACGACCTGCTCGCGCATGGCCGCTTCACCGTCGACTCGGTCGAGCGCAAGCCGTACCGCCGCAAGCCCGCTGCGCCGTTCATGACCTCGACCCTCCAGCAGGAGGCGTCGCGCAAGCTGCGCATGAGCGCGCGGCAGGCGATGAGCACCGCGCAGCGCCTCTACGAGGCCGGCTACATCACCTACATGCGTACGGACTCCACGACGCTGTCGGAGACCGCGCTCAACGCGGCCCGGACGCAGATCGAGGAGCTCTACGGCGCGAGCTACGTGCCCGCGGCGCCGCGGACCTACCCGAACAAGGTCAAGAACGCGCAGGAGGCCCACGAGGCGATCCGCCCCGCGGGCGACGCGTGGAAGAAGCCCGAGGTCGTGGCCCGCGAGCTCGATCGCGACCAGGCGCGGCTCTACGAGCTGATCTGGAAGCGCACGATCGCCTCGCAGATGGAGGACGCGCTCGGCGAGACCCTGTCGGTCAAGATCGGCGGGCGCACCCCGAGCCACCAGGTCGAGCTCTCGGTCTCGGGCCGCACCATCACCTTCCCCGGCTTCCTGCGGGCCTACGTCGAGGGCAGCGACGACCCCGACGCGGAGCTCGAGGACAAGGAGAAGCACCTCCCCCCGCTCGCCGAGGGCGAGGGCCTGCGCTCGACCGAGATCGCCCCCGAAGGGCACGAGACGCAGCCGCCGCCGCGCTTCACCGAGGCGTCGCTCGTGCGCGCGCTCGAGGAGCTCGGGGTCGGCCGGCCGTCGACCTACGCGTCGATCATCTCGACCATCGACTCGCGCGGCTACGTCTTCCGCAAGGGCTCCGCGCTCGTCCCGTCGTTCACCGCGTTCGCGGTGGTCGGCCTGCTCGAGAAGCACTTCGCGCAGCTCGTCGACTACGCCTTCACGGCCAAGATGGAGGACGAGCTCGACGGCATCGCCTCCGGCGCCGAGGACGTCGGGCCGTGGCTCTCGCGCTTCTACCATGGGCCCGAGGCGGAGAAGGCCAACCTCAACGGCAAGGTCATGGACGTCGGCCTCAAGCGGATGGTCAACGTCCGCCTCGACGAGATCGACGCCCGCGAGATCAACAGCCTCCCCATCGGCGTCGACCCCGAGGGGCGCGCGGTGGTGCTCCGCGTCGGCCGCTTCGGGCCGTACCTCGAGCGCTCCGACGGCGCGCGCGCGAGCGTCCCCGAGGACCAGCTCCCCGACGAGCTCACCCTCGAGCTCGGGATGGAGCTGCTCGAGAAGCCGAGCGACGACCGCGCCCTCGGCGAGCACCCGGAGACGGGCGAGACGATCTTCGCGAAGGCCGGCCGCTGGGGCCCCTACGTGCAGCTCGGCGAGGCCGGGGGCGACCGCAAGGAGAAGCCCAAGACCGCGTCGCTCTTCAAGAGCATGAGCCTCGAGACCCTCACCTTCGAGGACGCGCTCAAGCTGCTGACGCTGCCCCGCGAGGTCGGCTTCGACGACGCCGACGGGGAGCTCATCGTCGCGCTCAACGGGCGCTACGGGCCCTACATCCAGAAGGGCAAGGAGACGCGGAGCCTCGAGCGCGAGGAGCAGATCTTCACGGTCACCGTCGAGGAGGCGAAGAAGCTCCTCGCCGAGCCGAAGCGCCGCGGGCGCGCCGCGAGCTCCGAGCCGCTGCGCACGCTCGACAACGACCCCGTCAGCGGCCAGCCGATCACGGTTCGCGAGGGACGCTATGGGCCGTACGTCACCGACGGCGAGTCGATCCAGTCGCTCCTCAAGGGCGACACCATCGAGGGCATGACGACCGAGCGCGCCGCCGAGCTGCTCGCGCGGCGCCGCGAGCGCGGCCCCTCGAAGAAGCGCCCGCGGAAGGCCGCGGCCAAGAAGGCCACCGCGAAGAAGGCGCCCGCCAAGAAGGCGGCGAAGAAGAAGACCGCCAAGAAGAAGGCGTCGAAGAAGAAGACCGCCAAGAAGAAGGCGGCGTCGAAGAAGGCGGACTGATGGCCGCGCGCGCCGTCCTCGTCGCCGGTTGCGGCTACGTGGGGTCGGCGCTCGCCGCGCGGCTCGCGAGCGCCGGGCACACGGTCTTCGGGCTCACGCGGAGCCCTCGCGAGCTCCCGGACGGGGTCCGCGCGATCCAGGCCGACCTGACGTCGACGGCGTCCCTGCGCGCGGCGGTGCCCTCGGACGTCGAGCAGGTCGTGTTCGCGGCGGCGGCGAGCGGCCGCACCGAGGACGACTACCGGTCGATCTACGTCGAGGGCCTCTCCAACGTCCTCGAAGTCCTCGCGGGGCGCAGCGTCGAGCGCGCGCTGTTCACCTCGAGCACGGCGGTCTACGGCCAAGACGACGGGGAGTGGGTCGACGAGGCCAGCCCCGCCGAGCCCACCCGCTTCACCGGCGAGGTGCTCCTCGAGGCCGAGCGAAGGCTCGCGTCCGCGCCGATGGCGACCGCCTCGCTCCGGCTCGCGGGGATCTACGGGCCGGGGCGGACCTGGCTGGTGCGGCGCGTGTTCGCCCGGGAGGCGACGCTGGCGCCGGCGGGCGCGCCGCCGATCTACGGCAACCGGATTCACCGCGACGACTGCGCCGGCGCCCTCGCGCACCTGCTCGCGCTCGACGCCCTCGAGCCCGCCTACGTCGGGGTCGACGACGATCCGGCGCCGCTCTCCGACGTCCACGCGTTCGTGGCGGAGCTGCTCGGGGTGACGCTCGGCGAGGGGCCCCCGGGCGAAGGGCGAGGTGGCAACAAACGTTGTCGCGCGACGGCGCTCCGCGCGAGCGGGTGGCGCCCCTCGGTGCCCGGCTACCGCGACGGCTACCCCGCCATCGTCGAGGCCTGGCGGCGCGAGGCCGGCGCGTGAGGCGCAGCTACTTCTTCGTCCGCCACGGGCAGGCCATCTACCAGCAGCGCGGCTTCGATCGCTCGAAGTACCCGCGCGACATCGACTGGCCGCTCTCGTCGCTCGGGGAGGCGCAGGCCCACCAGGTCGCGCCTAGGCTGCTGCAGCTCGGGGTCGAGCGCGTCGTGTCCAGCAAGCTGGCGCGGGCGCGCAGCACCGCCGCGGCGATCGCCGAGCGGGGACACCTGCCCTACGAGCACCAGTGGGGCGCGCTCAACGAGATCCACCCGACGCGGCTCCGCGTCGGCAAGCAGACGACGGAGCAAGATCGGTGGTCGTGGTTCGACGGCTGGCGAGCGGCCCGCGCGGTGCGCGCCAGCGTCCTGACCGGCGTGACCCCGCCCGGCTGGGATCTGCGCAACCCGCGCGAGCGCGCGTTCACCGTCCTGTCGCGCCTCGACGCGATGCCCGCCCATCGCATCGCCGTCTGCGGCCACGGCTACTGGATCCTGCTCGCGTCGCTGTTCGTGCGCGGAAAGCCACGCACGCGCTGGATCGCGAACTGCTCGATCACCCGGATCGACGCGGACGGCGCGGGCAAATACCGGCTCGTCAGCTTCGCGACGATCCCGAGGTAGGTCAGGGCGGCGCGTCGAGCGTCGCCTGGAGCCACGCCGCGATCGCCTCGACGACGGTGGCGCGTTGATGGAGCAGGACGAAGTGGTTTCCGTCGAGCTCGCGGAGCGTCGCGCGCCGGGAGCGCCGCGCGAACGCCCGCGCCGCGACGGGCGAGGTCATCGTGTCCGACGTGCCGTGGATCACGAGGGCGGGCAGCTCGGTGCGCGTCCCGTCGGCGGCCCCGCTGATCAAGACCACGCCGGCGAGGCGCGACGCGAGCCGCGACACGAGCCGGCTCGCGCCGATGCCCCCGTTCGAGAGCCCCGCGAGCACCACGCGCTGGATGCCGCGCCGTCGTTCCAACCAGTCCAGGGTCGCCGCGACGATCCGAGCGCCCGCCGCGCCGCGCCAGTGGCCGGCGCCGCTCAAGCTCGGGCAGATCGTGAGCGCGCCGGCGCGGGCCGCGGCCTCCGCGACGACCGCGCACGGCAACAGCGCGTTGCCGCCGAAGCCGTGGAGGAAGATCACCGCCCGGGTCGGCTCGCCCTCGGGCTCGGCGATCAGCGCGTCGAAGCCCGCGGGACCTTGAGCCACCGTGTGCGAGGCCTCGAGGAGGCTCGGGACACCGCCGGGGTAGCGCTCCGCGAGCCGGCTCAGCTCGGCTCGAGTGACGTCGCGCAGCCCCTCGCGCTCGGCGTCCGCGAGGTGCCGGGTCATGCCCTCGAAGGCGACGCCGAGGAGGGCCGCCTCGGCGACGGAGGTGCTCACGGACGGGGGCGCGACGTCGTCGGGCAGGCGGGTCGCGCGCCAGGTCGCCTGGGCCGCCGCTCCCGTCGGGAGCGCCCAGAGCAAGAGGAGCGCGGCGAGGCGGAGGCGCATGGGGGAGGCACATCTCATCTTGCACCCGTTCTTCCCACGCTCTAAGCGGCAGGGGTGGGTTCTCGCCGAGCGGTCTTGTTGCTAGCCGCGTTCGTCGCCGCGTGCGGTGGCGAGGCCGCGGCCGAGGGCGGAGGCGGCCCGCCGCCCGCCGCCCCGGTGCAGGTGGGAACGGCGCGCGCGGGCGAGCTCGCCGTCGAGCGCACCTACCTCGGCATGGTCCGCTCCCGCGCGCGAGCTCAGCTCGCGGTGGGGGCCGACGGTCAGGTCCTCGAGGTCTCGGTCAGCGAGGGTGACCGAGTCGCCGCGGGGGACGTGCTGCTGCGGGTCGATCCGGGCCTCGCCCGGGCGAGCCTCTCCGCGGCTCAGGCGACCGAGCGGCGCACGCAGGCCGAGCGCGAGCAGGCCGCGCGGGACGCGGCGAGGTTCGCGGCGGCGGGCCCGAACGCCGTCGCGCAGAGCGAGATCGAGCGGGCGGCCACGCAGTCGGACTCCCTCGAGGCGCAGCGCGCCGCGGCGCGCGCCGACGTGGCCCGGGCCCGCGAGAGCCTGGGCCGCCATCAGGTCGTCGCGCCCTTCGCGGGCGTCATCACCGCGCGCAGCGCCGACCCGGGCGACTGGGTGTCCTCGGGCACGACGGTCCTCGAGCTCGTCGCCGACGAGGACACGGAGGTGCTGGTCCGCGTCGAGCCCGCGCTGCTCGACGACGTCGTCGTGGGCTCGGAGGCCACGCTCAGCCGCGGCGACAGGACCGCGCCCGCGACGGTGCGCGGCGTCGTCTCCGCGCTCGATCCGACGACCCGCACGGCGCAGCTGCGGCTCGCGCCCACCGAGGCCGTCCCGTGGCTCCTGCCCGGGTCCACCGTCGACGTCCACTTCGCGCTCCAACACGGGGGCGACGGCGTGATCGTCCCGCGCGACGCGCTCGTCCCGGGGGTCGCGCAGACGCGGCTCGTGCGCGTGATCGATGGGGCCGCGCAGCCGCTCGTCGTCGAGGTGCTCGAGACGGGCAGCTCCGAGGCGCGCGTCCGGGGCGAGGGGCTCGCGGTGGGCGACGTGCTCGTGGTGCGAGGCAACGATCGGCTCCGCCCCGCGCAGCCCGTCAGGATCGTCGAAGGTGAGTGAGCCCACGGGCGAATCGGTCGACGAGGCGTCGGTCGGTGAGCCCTCGGGCGCCGGCGGCGGCCTGCTGCGCGTCGCCGTGGAGCGGCCCGTCACCGTCGTCGTCACGGCCGTGCTCCTCGTCATGTTCGGCGTGCTGTCGGTCTTCGACCTGCCGATCCAGCTCACCCCCGACATCGCCACGCCGACGATCCAGGTCAGCACCGTGTGGCCCGGCGCGTCGCCCTCGGAGATCGAGCGGGAGATCCTCGTCCCGCAAGAAGACGTGCTCAAGGATCTGCCGGGGCTCATCCGCCTGAGCAGCCAGGCGCGACCGGGCGCGGCGAGCCTGACCCTCGAGCTCGAGGTCGGCACGGACATCGACGACGCGCTCGTGCGGGCCACCAACCGGCTCACCGAGGTGCCCGGCTACCCGGAGGGCGCGGACGAGCCGTCGGTGGAGACCTCCGACGACTCGGGCCCGCCGCTCGCCGTCATCGCGGTCCGCTCGCGCACCGGCGCGCCCGTCGAGGGCTACCGCACCTGGCTCATCGAGACGGTGCTGCCCGAGCTGCAGCGCGTGCCCGGGATCGGCGGCGTCGACCCGATCGGCGGTCGGGACACGGTGTTCCTGATCGAGTTCGAGCCCCGCGAGCTCGCCGCGCGGGGCATCAGCATCCCGGCGCTCGCGGCGCGCGTCCGCAGCGAGCTGCGGGACGTGTCGGCTGGCGACGTGACGCTCGGCCGGCGGCGCCTGCTCGTCCGCACGATGGCCGTCTCGCCGGAGCCGGCGCGGCTCGAGGACATCGTGCTCGCGGCCGGAGACGATGGCACCCCCGTGCGCCTCGGCGACGTCGCGCGCGTGAGCCTCGGCCTCCGCGACGCGACGGGGCTCGCGATGAGCGACGACCGGCCCTCGCTCGTGCTCCTCCTGCGCCGCGAAGCCGGCAGCAACGTGCTCGAGGTGACGCGCGACATCCGCGCCCGCGTGACCGAGCTCGACCGCGACCTCTTCGAGCCCGAGGGCCTCCAGCTCGAGGTGCTCAGCGATCAGGTCTCGTACATCCAGGGCGCCCTCGATCTCGTCGAGCAGAACCTCCTCATCGGGGCGCTGCTCGCGGTCATCACGCTCTTCGTGTTCCTGCGGAGCTTCGGCGCGAGCGCGATCATCAGCCTCGCGATCCCGATCAGCGTCTTCGGCACCGCGCTCGGCATGACCCTGCTGGGGCGCTCGGTGAACGTCGTCTCGCTCGCCGGGATCACGTTCGCGATCGGGATGGTGCTCGACAACTCGATCGTCTCCCTCGAGAGCATCGACACGTGGCGCGCCCGGGTCGCCGACCCACGCCGCGCCGCGTACCTCGGCATCAAAGAGGTGTGGGGCGCGCTCGTCGCGTCCACCGCCACCACCGCCGCCGTGTTCGTGCCCGTGATCGCGTGGGAGGGCGAGGTCGGCCAGCTCCTGCGCGACGTCGCGGTCGCGATCAGCTTCGCCGTCATCACCTCGCTCGTCGTGTCGGTCTGGGTCATCCCCGGCCTCGCCGGCAAGGTGCTCTCCAGCAAGGCCGCCGCCGGCCCGTCGAAGGTGACGATGGGCGGCCGCTCGCGGGCCGCCGTCGGCGGCATGGTCGGCTGGCTCACCCGATCGACGGCGGCGAGCGTCGCGCTCGTGGTCGTCGCGGTCGTCGCCTGCAGCGCGTTCGCGATCGGCTTCCTCCCGCCGCTCGAGTACCTCCCGCGGGGGAACCGGAACCTCGTGTTCGGCATCCTCGTCCCGCCGCCCGGCACCTCCGTCGAGGAGCTCGATCGGGTCGGCCGCCAGGTGCAGTCGGGCGTCGCCGAGCACATCGGCCGCGACGTCGGCGGCGTGCCCGCGATCTCGCGCTCCTTCTTCGTCGGCAGCCCGGAGCGCATCTTCGCCGGCGCGGTCGCCGAGGACCCCGAGCGCGTCGGCGAGATGCTCGCGTGGCTGCAGCGCAACCAGGCCGAGATCCCCGGCTTCATCTCGTTCGCGACCCAGGCCTCGCTCTTCGGTCGCGCCGCGGGCGGGCGCTCGATCGAGGTGAACCTCGCGGGCAGCGACCTCGAGACCCTCACCGCGCTCGGCGGTCGCATGTTCGGGATGCTCCGCGAGGCGGTGCCCGGCGCGCAGGTTCGCCCGGTGCCGTCGCTCGACCCCGGCGCGCCGGAGCTGCGCGCGTACCCCCGGCGCGGCGACGCGGCGCCGATGGGCGTGCCGACCTCCGAGCTCGGCTTCACGCTCGGCGCGCTCGTCGACGGATCCATCGTCGGCGAGCTCGGGCCGCCCGGCGAGCCCCACCTCGACGTGCTCCTGCGCGCGCTCCGAGACGACGGCGAGCGCGTCGACGACCCCGACGCGATCCTCTCCGCGCCCGTGGCCGCGCCCGACGGATCGGTGGTCCCCTTCGGCGTGCTCGCGGATCTGCGCGAGGAGCTCGGCCCGACCACGATCCGGCGCATCGAGCGGCGTCGCGCCCTGACGCTGATGGTCTCGCCGCCCGACGACATCCCCCTCGAGACGGCGCTCGCGTCGGTCGAGAACGACGTCATCGCCCCGCTGCGAGCGGAGGGCGCGATCCCGAACGACGTCGCGGTCAGCTACACCGGGACGGCCGGCGATCTCGAGGTCGCGCGGGGGCAGTTCGGCAACGTGCTCCTGCTCGCGCTCGTCATCAGCTACCTCCTCATGAGCGCGCTCTTCGAGGACTTCCTCGTCCCCATCGTGGTTCTCGTGACGCTGCCCCTCGCCGCGGCCGGCGGGGTCGGCGCGCTCCGGCTCGTGGACGCCACGCTGACGACGACGTCCCTCGATCTGATGACCGCGCTCGGGTTCTTGATCCTGATCGGCGTCGTCGTGAACAACGCAATTCTCGTGGTCGACGGCGCGCTCGCGCGGCTCCGCGCGGGGGACGCGCTCGACGCGGCCCTGCAGGGCGCGGTCGAGGGGCGGGTCCGGCCGATCCTGATGACCACGACGACCTCGCTGGCCGGGCTGCTCCCGATGGTCATCCTCCCCGGCTCGGGCTCCGAGCTCTACCGCGGGATCGGCGCGGTCGTGCTCGGGGGGCTGACCCTCTCGACGGTGCTGACGATCTTCGTGGTGCCCGCGTTCTTCGCCGTCGTCTGGCGCGCGCGGAGCGCGGTGTTCGGCGGGGTGAAGGTCACCTCGGACCCGGAGCCCGCGGCGGCGGAGTGACCTGCTATAGCCTGAACGGGTAGTTGACGCTGAAGATCGGCCGGCTGAACGGTGGGACGCGCGCCTGGCGGACCGCGGCCGAGATGCAGGAGCGCTCTTCCTCGGAGAACGAGCCGCCACCCACGGTCGCGTTGCTCACGTCGCCCGCGGGTCCCCGGAAGCTCACGCGCACGGCCGCGATCCCGTGGTGATCGCGCGCGCAGGCGGCCACCGCCGGGGACACGGACTGCATGGCCGCGACGACGTCGGAGCGGTTCGGGCTCGGGGGCAGCGGCTCCGGAGACGGGCCCGGCTCGAGCTGTCGGACGAGGGTCGTCGTCTCCCCGACCTGCACGGAGACCGTCACGGTCTCGTCGGCGCCTTGATCGGTCACCATGCGCAGCGAGTGCTGGCCCTCCGGCGCGACGACCGTCAACGGCGTCCGGCCCACGAGGCGACCGTTGAGGTACACCGTCGACCAGGGCCTCGTGTTGACCCGAACCGAGCCCGTGGGCACGCCGGCCGGCGGCTCCCACGCCGGGGGCTCGCCCGACGGAGCGCGAGGCGCGATGGGCGCGAGCGGAGCCTCGGGCGGGGTGGTCACCTCGCGCCGAGAGGCCGGGCTCGCGGGCGGCGCGGGCGCGGGCGTCGGCTTCGCGAAGAGCACGAGCAGGGCCACGCTGACGACCGCGATCCCGCCCCCGCAGCCGACGAGGCCGATCAAGATCGGAGCGACCGAGCGAGAGGGCGGCGCGACCTGCGCCTGCATGGTCCCCCCGGGCATCATGTACGCGGTGCGGGCCACCGGCGCGGGGCTCGAGGCGAACGCTCCGGGGCTCGAGCCGGGACCGGGTGGCGCGCCGAAGCTGCCATGGGCGGGCGTCGAGCCGAAGCCGCCGGGGCCCGATCCGTACGAGGGCGCGGAGCCGGACGGCGCGGGGGTCGCGTGCATCGTCGCGGCGAACGCGGCGGGGCCGGTGCTCGACGACGGGGAGCCAGCTGCGCCAGCGTCATGCAGGTTGCCTTGCATGAGCGCCTCGAAGCTCTCGACGCAGGCGCCGGCGTCGCCGAAGCGGCCCGCCGGATCGCGCGCCACGCAGCGAACGAACCACGCGTCGAACCCGGGCGGGAGCGTCCCCGTGAGGCCGAGCTCCGCGGCCCGCGCCGACGCCGGGGGCAGCGGGTGGACGAGCACCTCCGCGAGCAGCGACTGGAGGTTGAACGGCTCGATCTCGGCGCTGCGCCAGTAGTAGCGGCCCGTGAGCGCGTGGAAGGCGATCAGGCCGAGCGCCCACACGTCGGTCTCGGGGCGGATCGGCGCGCCGGGCGTCGCCTGCTCGGGCGCCATGAAGAGCGGCGATCCCATCGCCGAGGTCGCCGTCGCGGCCGTCCGGTTCGACTCGAGCGTCTTCGCGATGCCGAAGTCGAGCACCTTGACCATGAGCTCGGCGCCGCGGCGTCGCGACCGCGCGATGAAGACGTTCTCGGGCTTGAGGTCGCGATGGACGATGCCCCGCGTGTGCGCCGCGCCGAGCGCGTGCCCTAGCTGCAGCATCAGCTCGCGGACGGAGGCGGGGGGCAGGGCGCCCGAGCGCTCGACGACGGAGGAGAGGTCCTCGCCCTCGAGCAGCTCCATCGCGAGGTAGGGGACCCCGCTCGCGGAGTCGACGCCCGCGCCGACCACCTCGACGACGTGCTCGCTCGGGATCTTCGCGCCGACCCGGGCCTCGTCGATGAACCGGACGCGGCTCTTCGGATCGGTGACGAGCTGCGGGTGCATCAGCTTCAGCGCCCGGAGCTTGCCGGTCGACACCTGCTCCGCGACGTAGACCGCGCCCATGCCGCCCTGCGACAGCGGGCGCTGGATCCTGTAGTCATCGCCGATCACGGTGCCCGGGGCGACCTGGAGGGCAGAGTCCACGGGCTGGAGCATAGACCCACGCCTCGCGGGATGGGGCGACGCTCCGTTGAGGTAGGCTCTCCCCATGACCTGGAGACTGGCGCTCGCGCTCCTCTTCATCGCGTCGCCCGCCGCCGCGGACGCCATCGGCGACGAGGTGGACTACCCGCGCTGCGAGTCGGGCCGCGCGCTCAACGTCGACCACGGGCAGTACGAGTGCATCGACGCGCCGGCTCCGGGGGGCGGCGGGGGCTGCTCCACGGTCCCGGGAGGCTCGACGCCCCTCTGGGTGATCGGCGCGACGCTGGGCTCGGCCGCGGCGCTGCGCCGTCGACGGTCGTGACCCCTCGATCTTTTTCGTCCCACCCCCGCGCGCTCGGCCCACTCACCCCGCATGGACTCCGGCGCCGCGCTCTTCGTTCGCCTCGACACGACCTCGGGGTCCTCTAGCGTGGACGTCCACGCGCGCCTCACCGAGCTCGTGCCCACCGTCCGCAAGTGGATGTGGCGGCTCCTCGGGCCGCGCCCCGACTTCGAGGACGCGGTGCAGGACGCCCTCGTCGAGCTCGCGCGCGCGCTCCCTCGGTTCGAGGGGCGGTCCGCGTTGACCACCTACGCGCACCCCATCGTGCTGCGGACGGCCTACCGCTACATGGGCCGTCGGGTCGAAGAGCGCGCGGAGCCGGCCGCGCTCGAGCGCGTCGCGGGCGACGACGATCCGGAGCACCGAGCCGCGCGTCGCCAGGAGCTCGACCGCCTGCACCGCGTGCTCGAGCGGCTCCCCGAGAAGCAGCGCGTCGCCTTCGTCCTGTGCGCGGTGGAGCGCTTGCCCCACGAGGAGGCGGCCGCGCTCGAGGGGATCTCGTTGGAGACGCTGCGCGCGCGGCTCAAGCGCGCCCGCGCCGAGCTGGCCCGTCGGCTCCGCGCCGATCCGGAGCTGGTCGCGAGCCTGCGGGGCGACCGGTGACCGACGAGGAGCTCATCGAGGGGCTCGCGGCCGCGATCGGCGCCGACGAGCCGCCCGACGGTGGGGATCCCGCCGCGGCCGCCGCGCGAGCCCTGGCCGCGCTGGAGGACGAGTCCCTGCTCGACGCGTTCGCCGACGCCCTGCGCGACGCCCCGGCGCCGGCCGCGGACGCGCCGCGCATGGCGCGCGCGGCGATCGCGAGAGACCGGGCCGCGAACGCGCGCCGCTGGATGGTCCCGCTGGCGATCGCCGCCGCCGTCGCGCTGGGCTTCACGGCGTGGATGACGTGGCGCCCGAGCGCGCCCGAGCCGGTCGCCGCGCGCGCCGCGCCCGAGGAGATGCTGCTCGCGGGCGGCCATCGCGTGACGACAGCTCCGGGAGCGCACCTCGACGTGGTCGACGGCGACGCGGTCCGCGTGACGCTGGATCGCGGCGAGGCGCTCTTCGAGGTCGTGCGCGGCTCCGACTTCGAGGTGCTCGCGGGAGACGTCGCGGTGCGCGTGACGGGGACGGTGTTCACGGTGACCCGCGAGGCCGAGGCGGTCTCGGTGCGGGTGTTCGAGGGCGCGGTCTCCGTGACGGACGCGAGCGGGGTCCGGGCGCTGGTCGCCGGCGAGCGGGTAGGCCCGGAGCTGGGCGGGGCGCTGCGAGAGCGCGCGCGGGCGGCGGCGCGGCGGCGCGTGTCGTTGGGCGCGACCGAGGCCGCGACCGAGTCCGAGCCCGAGTCCGAGCCCGAGTCCGAGCCCGAGCCCGAGCCCGCGACTGAGCCCGAGCCCGAGCTCGAGCTCGAGCCCGAGGTCGAGCCCGAGCCCGCGTCCGAGCCCGAGGCCGAGACCGAGACCGCGTCCGAGCCCGCAACCGAGCCCGCGCCGGCGGTCGTCGCTCCTAGCGTCGCGCGGCGGCTGTTGGCCGCGCGACGCTATGCGGAGGCGCTCGCGTTGGCCGAGCGCGCGGGGCGAGGGCACGCGTTCGAGTGGGCGATGGTGCGCGGGGACGCGCAGCTGGGGCTCGGGCATGCGGCCGCGGCGGTGGAGGCCTACCGCGCCGCGGAGCGCGCGGGGGGGCCGACCGAGCGCCCGGTCGCCGGGCTCGCGGCGGCGCGCGTCCTCGGGGACCGGCTGGCGCGGATCGAGGACGCCCGCGAGACCCTGCGCCGCTCCGGCGCGCTCGCCGAGGGCTCGCCGGTCCGCGCGGCGGCGCTCCGGCTGGACGCGAGGTGGGGCGCACAGTAAGGCGGGCCGGGGATGATGCGGTGGCTGGCGGCGCTCGGGATGGCGGTCGCCCTGTGGCCGACGGCCGTCGCGCAGGGCCAGGTGGCGATCGTCGCCGTCGCGCCCGACACGCCGCATGCGCTCCGCGACGCGCTGCGGATCGAGCTCCAGCTCGCCGGCGTCCCCGCGCGCGTCGTCCCCCTCGAGGGCGGCGCCGCGTCGCTGCGCGAGCTGTCGTTCCTCGCGTCGGCCAACGTCGTCGGGGTGCTCCGGCGGGGCGGCCGCACCCAGATCGTGAGCGTGATCGGAGGGCGGCTCGTCGAAGAGTCGGTGTCGGGCGCCGTCGCGCCGCGCGCCGTCGCGATGCTCGTCTCGAGCCTCGTGATGGACGCGGAGCGCGTCGAGCCGCCCGTGATCGTCGCCGCGCCCGCGGAGGCCCCCGTGGAGCCGTCGCCGCCGCCGGCGCCTCAACGCCCCACCGAGCCTCGCGCCGCCGCGGGGTCGCTGCTCGTCCCGCCCGCGCTCGAGGGGCCTCGGCCTCGGGAGGCGCCGCGACCGCAGACGACGGTCGCGCTCGTCGAGCCCGAGGCGCCGCTCCCACCCGTCCTCGATCGCGTGGGGCTCGAGGTGATCGGCGCCGCGATCGGCGGGGGGCTCTTCGCGCTCGGCGGCGCGCTCGTCGCGGACGCGCTCGCGATGGGCGACCCGTTCCCCTGGTGGGCGGTCGGCCTCACCGTCGCCGCCACCCTCGGCAGCACCGCGGGCGCCCTGCTCGTGGGCCGGCTCACCGGCGCGGACGGCGACCCCTTCTGGACGTCGGTCGCCGGCGTGGGCGCGGGCGCGGCGGCCGGCTTGCTGCTGCTCGTCGGGTACGTCACCGACACGCGCCCCGACGACGGCGTGACGAGCGGCTGGACGTACCTCGGCGCCGCGCTGGCCGCGGTGCTCCCGAGCGCGCTCTCGATCCTGACGTTCGAGCTCACCGTCCCCGAGCGGCAGAGCCCGCGGCTGTCGCTGCGCGTGAGCCCCACCGGCGTCGAGGGTCGTTTCTGACTGGCTCGAGACGAGAAGACGCGCGCGCAGCGCTCGCTCCCCCTCTCTTTCTCTCCCCTACTCCCACATCCGTTCTTCTCCCGACCGGTCGAGGTGGGAGTAGGGGAGAGTCGGAGTAGAGGAGGTGCGTCCGCTTCGCGGCCGCGAGAAAAGAAAACGCGCGCGCAGCGCGCACGCTCCGCCTCTCCTTCTCTCCCCTACTCCCACATCCGTTCTTCTCCCGACCGGTCGAGCTGGGAGTAGAGGAGAGTCGGAGTAGAGGAGGTGCGTCCGCTTCGCGGCCGCGAAAAGAAAATGTCCCAGCGCGTCGGTGGGAGGCCACGGACGTTGCATGACGCATCGCCTCTCTTCGCTCTCCGCGCCCCTCGCCCTCTCGCTGCTCGTCGCTTGCGGCGGTGACCTCGGCGAGCTCCCGACCGAGTCCTCCCGCACCGAGCTCCGGCTCACGCCGACCGATGACGAGCAGACCTGCACGGCGCCCGATCACGTCTTCGCCACGCCCCGCGAGCTGCTCGACGCAGACGGTCGCTGCGACCCGGAGCGCGAGGCGTATTGCCTGCGCCTCGCCCCCGAGCTCCGCGCGTTCGCGGCCGACGCGACCCCGCTCGCCACCCTCGCGGAGGCGGCGCGCCGCTACGACGCCTACCTCGAGGGCGACGACGCCGCGCTCGCGTCGGCTCGGGCGCTCTCCGATCTCGCGGTCACGGGGCAGCGCAGCTACGCGCGCTTCGCGGCGGCGCCGCCGCGGCCCCTCGATCTCGCCGACGCGGCCAGCCCCGAGGCGGTCGAGTGGACCCTCGAGCGCGCGTACGACGTCGCCTGGGCGCTGCGCGGTCCGGCCGCGGCGCGCGCCGAGCTGCGCCCCGGGCTCGGCTACGTGGCGGTCTCCGGGGAGGACGACCTCCCCGATCGGCCCGTCAACGTCCCTGGCGCCTCACACCCGGTGACCGACGCGTGGCTCGACGTGCCGCTCGGCGACGGAACGATCCGGCGGCTGCGCACCCGCGTCGTGATCGCGTCGACCGAGCTCGTCGAGGAGCCGGCGCCCGTCGATCGCGTCGGGCGCGTCCCGGCGCCGCTGCCCCTCGCGGTCCCCGAGACCGGGGACGTGATCGTGTTCCTCCACGGCCACAGCTCCCTCGCGGAAGAGGGCGCCGGCTTGCTCGACGCGCTCGTCGCCAACGCCGCGGAGCGTGGCGACGCGCTCACCGTGCTCGCGTACGATCTGCCGTCCAACGGCTACGCCGAGCGCCTCGACCCGTCGATCGTGATCGGCGCGGACGGCGGCCGCGACGACGCGGTCTTGCGCTTCCTCGACCGCACCGTGGTCGCGTTCGTCGACGCGCTCGAGGCCGCGACCCCGGGGACCCGCGCGCGGATCCGCGCGGTCATCGGGGGGAGCCTCGGCGGCAACCTCGTCCTGCGGCTCGGCGAGTCGCCGGGCGTCACCTGGCCGACGCGGCTCGTCGCGTGGTCGCCCGCCTCGATCGACTTCTCGTGGGCCCACGCGGACTGGCCGCTCGCGGCGGGCTCCGGCGAGTACGTCGACATCGTGAAGCACGAGGCCGTCCGGATGACGCGCGGCGCGAGCGAGGAGCCCGAGGACGACGCGTCCCGCGCGCACTACTTCACGGGCGGGCTCACGTCGGTGCGGAACCAGGCGAGCTACTGGTACCGCGAGAGCTGGGCGCCATGTCGGGAGCGCACGATCGACGAGGGCCTCGTCCAGCTCGGCGAGGTCTACGACGCGCGCTTCCGGCGCTGGCACTACCGGGTGGCGTTCGAGCAGCTCGTGTTCTCGCACCTCGAGCCGGACGCCGAGGGCGAGCCGCGGCGCTTCCGTCGCATCGCCTTGCCGCTCCTGCTCGTGACCGGCGCGGAGGACGACTCGGTGCCGATGCAGACCTTCACGTTCGTCGAGCGGCTCTCGCCGCACCTCGAGGCGCCGGGCGAGACGCTCTTCCTCGAGGACACGGGGCACGCGCTCCACACGGAGCGGCCGGCGCTGCTCGCGGCGCGGATCGAGGCGTTCGCGCTCGAGACCGGGCCGACGACCCCGTGAGCGCCGCGCTCAGGAGCCCGAGACGATCTGCATCTCGATCACGGTCTCGCCGCGGACCTCGCGCACCATCCGGACGGGCGGCCCGGCCTGGTCGGTCGCGAACCAGAAGCGCTGCACCGCGTCTCCCGCGGTGACCGTGTAGAGGCGGCACCGGTAGCGACCCGACGGCAGCGTGAGGACCGCGTTGGTGATCTCCGTCGCGTCCGCGGGGAAGTGCGCGTGGTGCTCGAGCTGCTGCCACGTGCCGGCGTCCTCCTCGGGCTCTCCCGTCGGCGCGCCGTTCTCGTCGACGGGGGTCGACGTCGACCGGTAGCCCTCGGGGCTCACGTCGGTGAAGACCCAGCGCTCGTAGCGGACTCGGCCGCCCTCGCGGAACTGGAACACGAGCGTCCGGCCGGCCGGGGTGGCGTCGCGGATCTCGGTCCAGGGGAACGGCACCTCGGCGATCGGGCCCTCGTCCTCGGGGACCGCGCGGTCGGCGTCCGCGGCGTCGCTCGTGTCCGCGTCGGTCGCTTCGCTCGCGGTGGGCTCGTCCATGGTCTCGTCTCCGGTCGTCGTCTCGGTCGCCTCGCCCGGCTCGGCGCTCGCGGAGCCACAACCGACGAGGAGCCCGAGGCACGCGAGGATCGAGAGGTGTCGCATGGGCCGCATGGTAGTCCGCGAGGCGCGCGAGGGGCTACGCCGCCACGTCGGTCCGCGCGGGCCCCGATCCGAGCCGCCGCCGCGCCGTCGCGAGGTGCCCCGTCGCCGGGACCAGCGAGCCCACCTTGCCCAGCCCGAACGCGGGCATGTTCGCGTAGACGCACTCGTAGTCCGAGGGGGAGACGACGAAGGTCTCGTGCCAGATGCCGACCGCGTCCGTGCTCGCGACGCGCTTGCGGAAGGCGGACCACGCCGGCAGGTGCTCGTGATCCTGGCTGCGGGCGTAGCGCATCAGGTCCTCGCTGCTGCGCCAGTACTGGATCATCACCGACGGGCTCCCGAGCCCGCCGCTCTCCCAGCCGAGGAGCCCGTGCTCCGGGTTGGCCTCGAGCTCCGCGATCATCCTCGGCATCGCCATCGCGACGGGGAGCCAGAGGTCGGGGCGCCACCACTTGTTGATGCGCATCCCGATGAGGAACACGACGAAGGGGCGGTCGATAACGGCGGTCATGCGCTGGCTCATGGCTGGGTCTCCTGGTGTGTTAACGGTGTTCACTCGAGATCAAAAAAAAGGAGCCTCGGTCCTCATCGAGGTCCGAGGCCGTCGATCAGGGCGTCGAGGGAGCGGCGGTAGAGCTCGCGGAACTTGGCCTCGGTCGCGACGGGGTCGGGGGCGGCGACGCGCCGCGCGTCGGGGTCGGTGGGCAGGCGCTGCTCGAGCGTGACGAGCCCGTGGACATGCCCCCAGATGATCACCGCGGCGGCGGTCGCGTCGCCAGGCGCGATCACGCCCGCGTCCATACACTCGCGGACCCTGTCGACGAGCATCTGGAAGGTCGCGCCGTTCTCGTCGGCGCTCCGCTCGGCCAGCCGATCGAGCCCAAAATGCGAGGGCGGGGCCACGAACATGATCACGTAGTAGGCTCGGTGCTCGAGCGCGAAGTCGAGGTAGCCGAGCCCCGTCTCGATGAGCCGCGCGCGCGGATCGCCGCCGCGGAGCCCGCGCCCGAGGTAGCGCGCGAACAGCTCGTGCCCCTGCTCGCAGACGGCCCAGAGCAGGTCCTCTTTGTCGTCGTAGTGCCTGTAGATTGCCGGGGCGGTGACCCCCGCGCAGCGCGCGACGGCGCGCAGCGACAGACCGCTGAGGCCGTTCTCGAGGTAGATGTCCCGCGCGCAGCGGAGGATCTCGTCTTTGGCGCTCATCCGACGTGAACAGTGTTAACGTCTCCGCGGGTTGGGCGCAAGGGGACAGGTCGAATTTTCACGCGGCGAGCGCGAAGCGCAGGATCAGAGCGCTTCGATGAAGCGGAGGCCCATCTCGGTGGCGTGGCCTCGGATCGTCGCGATCTGCGACGTCGGCGGGGCCTTCTCGGTCGCGAGCTCGATCCCGAGGTGCGTGCCGCCGCCGCGCCAGAGGTAGTAGTCGACGCTGCCGCCGATCGCGGGCTCGCCGAAGAGGTACGAGATCTGGGTGGGCTCGTAGCCCGCGACGGACGCGAGGTCGCGGGCGACGCCCATCAGCTCGGCGTACGTTGGGGGCTGCTCGAAGGACGCCCCGTAGGGCAGCAAGACGAGCTGTCCGAACGCGTGGTAGTCGAGCGAGCCGGAGAAGTTGTGCGCTTCGAAGAACCGCACGGCCGCGGCGATGATCCCGATCGAGGCGCGCGACGGCGCCTCGGGGTAGGGGAACTGGCGGTTCGGGTCCACTCCCTCGACCTCGCGGGAGCGCGCCGCGAAGCCGTCGGGGCTCACCACCGGCACCACGTAGAGGTCGTGGTCGTCGACGACCGCGCGGATCCGCGGGTCCTCGTCGTAGCGCTCGACGAGCTCGTAGAGGAGCGCGAGCGCGCACTCGACGGTGATGATCTCGTCGCCGTGGATGGCGTAGTTGATCAGCACCTCGGGCTCGCCCTCGTCGACCCCGACGTGATCGCTGATGCGCAGCACGTTGAGCGGCCGCCCGGACGCGCTCTGGCCGTATCGATCCACGAGGACCCGGTCCGGGTGCCGGCGGCCGAGCTCGTGGACGAACGCGTCGACCTCGTCGAACGTGTGGTAGCGCGCCTCCGGTGGGGCGAGCGGGGCGAGCGTCCCCGCGTCGATCGTGGGGATCGTCCCCGCGTCCGGCGTCGCTATCGAGCCCCCGTCGACGCTGGGGATCGGGCTCGGCGGCAGCGGCGCGCCACCGTCGTCGACCGTCACCGAGCCCGCGTCGGGCGGCCCCGCGTCCACGGCGTCGGCGTACTCGATCGAGAGCGGCCCCACGCACGCCCCGCAGACGAGCGACGCGATCCCGATCACCGACGCGCGGAGCGACACGCCCCTCACCATCGCAAGGTCCGCGCCGCGAGCCGGACCCACGCGTCGCACGCAGGCTTGTCACCCATCCGATGACGGCGCAGCGCGCTCGGCGCGCCGGCGACAAGGACCGGCCACGACTCGGCCGGCCGCGCTACTGCTTGAGCCGCTCCCAGTACCGGCGGGCCCGAGCCGGCGGCTCCGGCAGGCGCGAGAAGCCGAAGAAGAGGCCGCGGATCTTGTCGCGCACGGGGCGCGGGGTCTGCTCGTCGATCACCAAGCCGAAGAGCGCCTCGAGCAGCTCGTCGCTCAGGTGTCCGGCCCGGAAGGGCAGCGAGAACAGCCACGCGGCCTCGCGCTCGACGACCGCGGTGGTCCAGATGGTCAGCGCGCGGAGCGGGGGCCCGAGCACCAGCAAGGACAGCAGCGCTTGGTCGCTCACGCGCGGTCGCGGATCGTGCAGGCGACGGATGCACTCGTCTGCGAGCGCGGCGGCCGCGCCCTCGTGGTCCCGTCCCGCGGCGACCTCGACCGCGCGCAGGGCGCCGAAGACGACGTCGGCGTCGCTCGACTGGAGCGCCCGCGCGACCCGAGGGTAGGCGACGTCGGGAGAGAGCGCGCCGAGCGCCACCCCCGCCGAGGGCGAGCGACCGAGCTCGTCCAGGAGTCGGTCCGCGAGATCGTCGGCGGGCGATCCGAGCGCGCCCAGGACGTGGAAGGCCGCCTCGCGGCGATCCTCGCGGTCGCCGTCGAGCGCCGCCTCGAGCAGGGCACGGAGCCGCGCCCGCGCCGCGTCGGGATCCCCGTCGTGGTCGGCGAGCCGCGCGACGAGGCACCCGAGCGCCCGCAGGATCGGCGCCTCGCGGCGCACCGCGAGGAGGGTCGCGAGGCGCGGCACGAACGCGGGCGGGATCCCGCTCGCGCGCTCCCCCTCGGTCATCTCCTCGAGGAGCTGCACCGTGTCGACGAGCTGCGCGGCCGTGCGCGCCGGGCTGAGCTGGCCGAGGACCGCCTCGGCGGCGCGCGGGCCGAGCTCGCGCAGCGCCTCGCGGGCGTGCGCGCTCGCGTGCTCCACGCCCCCCTCGCCGCCCGTCTTGGAGGGGTCGCTCAGCCGCGCTGCGAGCCACGCGCCGGCGGTCGCGAGGGCCGCCTCGACGTCGGGCCCGTGGTCGGCGTCGCGATCGTCGCCCAGCAACGCCCGCACCACGTCGCGCGCCTCCCTCGCGCGCGCCACCCGCGCGGCTTCGCCCGAGGCGCGCCGCTCCAGGATGGCCAAGAGCGTCGTCGGGGCGTTCGGCGACCGGTCCATCTCGGAGCAGGGTAGGGGGAGACGCCGGTCCGCGCGACGTAACCCGTAGCGATGGTCGCTCCCCGTCCGCTCCGGCCCGCGCACGTCGCGGCGCGGCGCCCCGTCCGTCGGGGCGAGGGCTCCTACCAGACGGCGTTCGTCGGGCGGCGCGCCGAGCTGCGGTCGCTCCGCGCCCTCGTCGGGCCGGGCCGCGTCGTCAGCCTCGTCGGCCCCCCCGGGGTGGGCAAGAGCCGCCTCGCCGCGGAGCTCGCGGCGACCCAGGAGCGGGTCGTGGAGGTCTCCGTCCGCGGCGTCCGCGACGCCGACGGGCTGACCGCGGCGCTGGCCGCCTCGCTCGAGGTCGTGCGCCCGGACGTCGACGCCGCGCCGCGCGCCCTGGGCCGGGTGATCGCGGCGCGACGGCCCGGGCTGGTGTGGCTCGACGCCTGTGAGGGGCTCGACGCGGGCGGGCGCGCGGCGCTGGCCGCGGTGCGCGCGGCGGCGCCCCGGGTCCCGTTCCTCGTCACGTCGCAGCGCCACCTCGACGTGCCCCACGAGCACGTCCTCGCGGTCGGGCCGCTCGCGCGCGCGGACGCGCTCGCGCTGCTCTCGGAGCGGGTCCGCTGCGCGCGCGGCGGCCGCGGGCTCGACCCGGTGGAGGCCGAGCGCGCCGACGAGCTGCTCGATCGCCTCGACGACGTACCCCTGGCGCTCGAGCTCGCCGCGTCGCGCCTCGCCCTCCTCGACCTCGACGAGCTCCTCGGCCGGCTCGAGCAGGGCCTCGCGGTGATCGACCGCGGTCAGGCGCTGTCCGGCGCCGTCGACTGGGCGATCGGGTTGCTCGCCCCCGACGACCGCGCCGCGCTCGCGCAGGCGACGCGCTTCCGTGGGGGCTTCGAGCTCGAGGCGGCCGAGGCGGTCGTCGAGATCGGCGCGAGGCCGGTCCTCGATTGGCTCGCGGAGATGGTCGCGCGCTCGCTCGTGTCCGTGCGGCGCGGCGAAGCGGGCACGCGCTACGAGGTCTTCGAGGCGGTCGAGCTACGCGCCGCGGAGCTCCTCGGCCCGCGCGAGGCGGCCGAGGTCGACGCCCGTCACGCGGCGTTCTTCGCGCACGTGGCGGCTCGCTTCGAGGATCGCGAGCTCGGCGCGCGGCGTCGGTGGATGCGCCGCGAGCGCGCCAACGTCGAGGCGGCGGAGGCCCGAGCGCTCGACCCGGTGGTCTCCGCGGAGCTCGTCCTCGCGCACGAGGTGGCTCGCTTCGGCGGCCACGGGGAGGCGGCGGACCTCGCCCGGCTCCGCCGCGCGGTGAACGGCGCGCGCGAGGTCGGCGCGGCGGGGCTGCTCGCCCGAACGCTCGTCGAGGAGGGCCGCTTCCTTCGGCTCCGCGGTCACCTCGACGAGGCGCGAGCGCCGCTCGAGGAGGCCTGCGCGATCGCGGAGGCCGGGCGCGGCGACGGGCTGCGCGCGCTGACCCGGGTGGAGCGCGGGCGCCTGCTCGCCGACGCGGGGGACGCCGCCGCGGTCGGGGATCTCGAGGCGGGCCTCGCGCTCGCGGACGCGCTGCCGCGGGTCGCCGCCGACGCGCACGTGAGCCTCGGCGTGGTGGCCTATCAGGGTGGTGAGCTCGAGCGCGCCGAGCGGTCGTTCGAACGCGCCCAGGTCCTCTACGAGCGCGCCGGCGATCGCGCCGGTCGCGCCGCGGCGATCGGCAACGCCGCCGCGGTGGCCCGGTCGCAGGAGCGCTTCGATCCCGCGCGCCGCGGCTTCGCCGAGGCGGCCCGCCTTCACCGCGCCGAGGGCAACCTGCGCGGCGAGGGGATCGCCTGCTCCAACCTCGCCAACGTCGAGCGCTGCATGGGCCGCTTCGACGAGAGCCGAGCGCACTTCGCGGAGGCGCTGCGCCTTCACCGCTTCGTCGGCAACCGGCGCTCCGAGGCGCTCGCGCATTGCTTCCTCGGCTTCCTCGAGCTCGCGGAGGGTGACGTGACCGCCGCGGCGCGAGAGCTCGAACGAGCCCGCGTCCGCGGCGAGGGGGCGATGAGCCCCGCCGACTTCGCGCTCGTGGTGGACGGCGAGGTGCAGGTCGCCGAGGCGCGCGGCGAGACGGAACGCGCGCGCCGCCTCCGCGCGGAGGCCGAGGGGCTCCGGCACCGGGTGGAGCCGCTCCGCGTCGCGGCCACCGGCGCGTGGTTCGCGTCGGCGACCGAGCGAGTCGAGCTCGACCGCCGTCAGTCCGCGCGCCGCGTCCTCGAGGCGCTCGTCGCGCTGCGCGAGCGATCGCCGGGCGACAGCCTCTCGCGCGAGGCGATGGTCGAGGCCGGCTGGCCGGGCGAGCGCATCCTCGAGAAGGCCGCGCGCCAGCGGCTCTACGTGCTCGTGAACACCCTGCGAAAGCTGGGTCTGGACGCGCTCGAGACGACCGAAGAGGGCTGGCGCCTCGACCCGCGCGTGCCCCTCTGCGTCGAGGATTAAGCGTCGATTGAGTCGACCCTCGGGGGCCTCGCGCCCACGTTGAGGTCCGGCGGACGGAGCCCCCTCGCGGCCCCCGCCCCAGAGGCTCGATGTACCCTGACGCCCATCTCTCGATCCGGCGCGCGGCGCCGCTC
The DNA here is from genome assembly GCA_020633195.1 of Sandaracinaceae bacterium. Lineage (GTDB taxonomy): Bacteria > Myxococcota_A > Polyangia > Polyangiales > Sandaracinaceae > JACKEC01. The sequence continues at coordinate 26,267 of JACKEC010000047.1, forward strand.
CGTGTCGCGCTCCTCGCCCTCGCCCTCCTCGCCGGCTGCGACGGTCAGCGCCTCGCGTCGGTGGACGCCCCGACCTGCGAGCCGGGGACCTGCTGCTCCGACGCCGACTGCGGTCCGGGGCTCTGCTGCAGCCCCGGCCGCGAGTGCCTCCCGTGCTGCATGCAGAACGCGGACTGCCGCGCCGGCCAGTGCTGCGATCTCGCGTCGAACGAGTGCGGCGCCTGCGCCTGCTCGAGCGACGCGGAGTGCACCGCGGGGACGTGCTGCCACGCCGACGGGACGTGCGGCGCGTGCGGCTGCGCGGCGGACGCGGACTGCCGCGCGGGGCAGTGCTGCGGCGCGGACGGGACCTGCGGTGACTGCGGCTGCGGACGCGACGCGGACTGCCGCGTCGGCGAGTGCTGCTCGGAGGGCACGTGCGGCGCCTGCGGGTGCGCGAGCGACCTCGACTGCTCCGCGGGCGAGTGCTGCGGCGCGGACGGATCGTGCGGCGGCTGCCGGTGCGCGAGCGACGCGCAGTGCACCGCGGGCCAGTGCTGCCACACCGACGGGACGTGCGGCGCCTGCGGCTGCTCAGGCGACGCGGACTGCACGGTGGGCCAGTGCTGCGGGCCCGACGGCGTCTGCGGCGCGTGCGCCTGCGCCAGCGACGCGGAGTGCAACGCGGGCGAGTGCTGCCTCGGCGACGGGCGCTGCGGCGAGTGCGGCTGCGCCAGCAACGACGACTGCATGGCGGGCCAGTGCTGCGGCCCCGACGGCAGCTGCGGCGAGTGCCCCTGCACCGGGGACGAGGCGTGTCGCGCCGGGCAGTGCTGCTCCGAGGGGCGCTGCGGCGACTGCGGTTGCCGCTCCGACGCGGAGTGCAGCGCCGGCCAGTGCTGCCAGATGGACGGCACCTGCGGCGGCTGCCCGTGCGGCGGCGACGACGACTGCACCGCGGGCGAGTGCTGCCGCGCGGACGGAACGTGTGGGCCTTGCCCGTGCAGCTCGACCAGCGAGTGCCGGGTCGGCTCGGTCTGTTGTGGACAGTGAGGGGATGATGAAGAGAGCAAGCTTCGTTGGGTTCGTGATGGTCGGGCTGTGGGTCGTCGGCTGCTCGCCGGACGACGGGACCCTCTCGACGGGCCCGGCGCCCGGGACGGTCGGGGCGATGTGCGCGCGCAACGCGGACTGCGACACCAGCCTGTGCCTCGAGATCGGTCGCTGCACCGATCACTGCGACGAGGCGCGGCCGTGCCCGATGGGGTGGACGTGCGACGCGATCCCCGGCGCCGGCCTCGTCTGCCTCTGCGAGCCGAGCGCCCCCGAGGAGCTCTGCAACGGCCTCGACGACGACTGCGACGGCCGCATCGACAACGGCGCGACCTGCGAGGCGGGCCTCGTGTGCGAGGGCGGCGCGTGCCTGTGTCCGCCGGCCGAGCGCTGCGACGGAGCCTGCGTCGATCGCAGCAGCGACGCCGCGAACTGTGGCTCGTGCGGCAACGCGTGCCCCACCGGCCAGGCGTGCGAGGCGGGGGCCTGCGTCATCAACTGCTCGGCGACCCAGACGCGGTGCGGTGACAGCTGCGTCGACATCGGGACCGACGCGCGCCACTGCGGCGCGTGCGGCAACGACTGCGGCACCGGCGCGGTCTGCGCGAGCGGCGCCTGCGAGTGCACCGCCGGCGCCGAGATCTGCGGCGGGCGCTGCGCCGACACGAACGTCGACCGCAACAACTGCGGCGTCTGCGGCAACGCGTGCGCCGCGACCGAGATGTGCGCGGGCGGGAGCTGCGAGTGCGCAGCGGGCACGATTCGTTGCGGGAGCGCGTGCGCGAACACGCAGACGGACGAGTCGCACTGCGGCGCGTGCGGCAACGCGTGCCCGGGCGGGCAGACCTGCGAGGCCGGCGCCTGCCGCGTGTCCTGCGGCGCCGGTCAGGTGCGGTGCGGCGACGCGTGCGTGAGCACGACGACCGACCCGATGAACTGCGGCGGCTGTGGGATGGCCTGCGCCTCGGGCCAGCTCTGCGTCGCGGGCGCGTGCCAGGCCGACTGCGGCAGCCTGCGCCTCTGCTCGGACCGCTGCGTCGACACGACCGCGGACCCCGAGCACTGCGGCGGCTGCGGCCGCGCGTGCTCACTCGATCAGACCTGCGTGGGTGGGAGCTGCCGATGCGCGAGCTCCGAGACGAGCTGCGGCGGCCGCTGCGTCGACACCGACACCGACCCCGCCAACTGCGGCGCGTGCGGCCGCTCGTGCCCGAGCGGATCGAGCTGCCGCTTCGGCTCCTGCGAGGTCCCGATCGGGGCGCCCTGCACCTCGGACGCGCAGTGCGCGCCCGCGTCGGGTGGGCTGTGCATCACCGCCGCGGACGGCTTCCCCGGTGGATACTGCACGCAAGGTTGCACCTCGTTCTGCCCCACGGGCTCCCTCTGCGTCGACGCGGGCGCGACCGTCTGCCTCGTCGAGTGCCGGTTCTCCTCCGACTGCCGCTCCGGCTACACCTGCGAGATCCTCGGCAGCGGCGAGGGCGTCTGCGTCCCGCCCGCGTAGGGACGGACCGGTCCCGCGAGAGCTGAACGCCTCGCGGGGCCGTCGTCCATTTCGGCATGATTCCATAGGGTTGAAGTAGCTCGGGCGACGAGCGGCGAGCGGCCGCGGGGCGGCGGACACTACGGCTCATGACCTGCTCACGAGCTCCTGTCCCGGATCGACCACGGCGGCTCGGCGTCGTGATCTTCTTCGTGGCCACGTGTCTCGGCCCGCCGACCGCCAGCGCCCAGGTGCTCGGGCGCGCGTCGTCGGTCGTCCGGGCTCAGGGCGGATCCTCCGGCGGGAGCTCGGCGTCGAGGCGCGGCTCGTCGGGGGGCGGCGCGGGGAGCTTGGCCTCCCCGAGCTCGAGCGGCTCGTCGACAGGAGGGCGCGCCGGCGGGAAGCCCTCGAGCTGCTGGGGCTCGTCGTGGGGCTGCTTGCGGAAGTGGTGGCGCGACTCGGGGCTGGGCGAGATCGGCGGCCTCGTGTTCCCGTGGGCGACGGTGCTCGGGCCGTACCCCTACGCCGATGGGCACGGCGGCTACGCCCGCGCGGGGCTCGACGACGAGAGCGAGGACGTGGAGGCGCGCACCGCGTTCCGGCTCGAGGCCGAGGTCGGCTACGCGATCGAGGGCGCGGTCCGAGTCGGCGGCGCGGCCCGAGTCCAGCTCCCCTTCTTCCTCGATCTGGCGACTCACTACTCCCTCTACTGGGAGCCCGAGGACGACGTCGCGATCGCCATCGGCCGCACGTTCCTCGAGCTCCGCCTGCTCGACTCGATCGGGATCCAGCTCCGCCTCGGTCTGGGGGTGCTGCACTTCCAGGACGAGCTCGGCGGCCTGTTCGGACCGAGCGCGCATGCCTCGCTCGACCTGTTCCTCGTCACGCCGCTCGTCCTGTCGGCCGAGGCCTCCTTCGGCGTCGCGGGCGCGGCCACGATCGTGCGTGCCTCCGTCCGCGCGGGGCTCCTCGTCGACGGCACCGAGGTCTACGTCGGCTACGAAATGGAGTCGCTGAGCAGCGGCGCCGACTACGTCGAGCTCCGCAGCCCCACCGTCGGTGTCCGTCAGTGGCTCTGAGTCCGACGACGCGAAGCGTCGGAGGATCTCAGTGGGGAGCGCGAGGGGCTTGCCCCTCGCCGGAGAGAAATCGCCGGAGGCGATTGATCGACAGACCTCGAGTCCGACGACGCGAAGCGTCGGAGGATCTCAGTGGGGAGGCGCGAGGGGCTTACGCCCGCGTCAGCGCAGGTCGACGTGGGTCGACGTCGAGTCGTTCGCCGGGATCATCACGCCGCGTCGCACGCGCTCGCCGTTGGGGCCGTCGAGCTCGAGGGCGATGAGGCCGGCGGGGACGCGGACGTTGCGCAGGGGCGTGGCGCCGAGGTCGTTGCCGTTGAGGTACACGTGCACGTTGCTCGGCGTGCTCGTGAGGTTGAGGGTCCCCGTCTCGACGGGGCCCTCCTCCTGGGGCGCGAGCGCGGTCAGGGGCTGGCTCACGTCGAGGGTCTGGTCGGCGCGGATCTCCACCTGGCCGTCGTGGGGCTCGAAGCCCTCGAGCTCGAGGTGGACTCGGTGGGTCCCGGTGCCGAGGTCGGGCACGACCGCGGGGGTGACGCCGCGTTCGACTCCGTCGACCGAGAGCGCGGCGCCGCTCGGCGTGGAGTCGATCGAGAGCGTCCCGGTGTGGACGGTGACGACGGGGTCGGTGTCGTCCACGACCGTCTCGGTCGGGCCGAGGAAGGTCATCGCCGCGAACGCGGCGCCGCCGAGGACGATCAGCCCGACGACGGCGAGCACGATGTACTTCGCCACGCCGCCGCCGCTCGACTCGGGCGCGGGCGGGCGGATCGCGCGGCCCGGGGCGGTCGGCGCGGGGCGCCGGTCCTTGGCGAGCGGGTGGGCCAGCGTCGGTCCGACCGGGTCGGGCTGGTAGAGCGAGGCCCCCGCGCGCTCCACGAGCGATCCCGGAGCGCCCGGGCGCGCGTCGGCCGGCTCGGGCGCGGGAGGGTCGAAGTTGAACGGGTCCTCGATCAGCGGCACGTCCGGCACGGGCAGGTCGGGCAGCGCGTCGCCGTCGCCGGTCGAGAACTGGAGCATCGAGGCGACGTCCGAGCCCATGTGGAACGAGCTGCCGAACGGCGTCGTGTCCACGGTGGGGCCGCGCCGCATCTCCTCGGCGAAGAGCTTGTTCATCAGCTCGCGGATCTTGCGGGCGGTGACGACCTTGCCCCGCGCGGCCATGAACTCCGCGAGGCTCTCCTGCAGCTCGCCGGCGGACTGGAACCGGTCCTCGGGCTTCTTCGCGAGGCAGCGCTGGATGATCGCCTCGAGCTCGGGAGGCGGGTTCTTCACGCGGTCGGCGAGCTTGGGCACGGGCCCGCGCACGATCGCCTCCATCGTCTCGAACTCGGTCTCGCGCCGGTAGAGCGGGCGCCCCGTCACGGCCTCGTAGAGGCAGACGCCGAGCGCGAACACGTCGACGCGGTGGTCGAGGTCCTTCGCGCGGCACTGCTCCGGCGCCATGTATGCGAACTTGCCCTTCACGACGCCGGCCTGCGTCTTGTGGGAGCGCGTGGCGGCCTTCGCGATGCCGAAGTCGAGGAGCTTCACGTTCCCGTCGTACGAGACCATGATGTTGTCCGGCGTCACGTCGCGGTGGACGATGCCGAGCTCCGAGCCGTCCTCGTTCTTCGCGTTGTGCGCGTGGTCGAGCGCCTCCGCGACGAGGCCGATGATCTTGCAGGCGATGTGGACGGGGACGCCGCCGCTCTTGCGCGCCTTGCGGATGAGCTTCCCGAAGGACGCGCCCGCGACGTACTCCATCGCGATGAAGTGATTCCCGTCCTGCTTCCCGAAGCGGTAGACGTGGGTCACGTTCGGGTGCGCGAGGCGCATCATCACGCGCGCCTCGTCGAGGAACATCTCGACGAAGGACTGATCCTTCTCGTACTCGGCGAGGATGCGCTTGATGACGAGGTAGCGGCCGCCCGCGCCCTCCGACTCCTCGCGCGCGAGGAGGATCTCGGCCATGCCTCCGAGCGCGAGGCGCCCGACGATGGCGTAGGGGCCGAACGTCCCGATGGTCGGCAGCCGCCGCGTGGGCTCGTCCGGCGGGCGCCCCGACATCACCGGCTGCTGCTGGTTCTCGAAGCTGACGATCTTCTCGATCCCGGCCTCGGCGTCGTCGAGGAGCGAGCCGATGTCCTCGATGTCCTCGAGCGACAGCGCCTGCGTCGGCAGCGCGTCCTCTTCCTCTTCGGGCACGCGCGCAGGCAGATCCGCGGTCTCCTCGCGGACCCGCGGACGGAGCGTCGGGCGCTCCGGCTGAGACTTGCGCTCAGGATCGTTCATCCAACCCGCCATGTTGCCGAGACCGCCTGGGAATTGCGAGTTTCATCCGGCCCTCGGATCGAAGCGCGAGACCCGCTGCAGCTCCTCGTAGAGGCGCTTCTCCTCGGAGGTCGGCTCGGGGGGCACGACGATCTGGATCTCCGCCAGGAGATCCCCTCGACCGCCGCCTTTTCGGGGGTATCCGCGCTCCTTGAGCCGAATCCGCCGGCCGCTCGAGGACCCCGGGGGCACGCGGACCTTCACCCGCCCGTCGAGCGTCTCGAGCGGGGTGTTGGCGCCGAGGGCGGCCTCGGCCGGGGAGACCCGGAGCGTGACGTGGACGTCGTCCTGCTCGAGGCGGAACTGCTCGTCGGAGACGAGCTTGACCGTGAGCAGCAGGTCGCCGCGCCCGCCGCTGGCCTGACCGCCGAGCCGGATCCGCTGCCCGTCCCGGACCCCGGGCGGCACCGTCACGGTGAGGCGGCGCTTCATCCCCGTCTGCGGCTCGACGAACTGGATGTCGCGGGGGCCGCCCTTGTAGGCCTTCGCGATCCCGAGCTCGAGCAGCGTCTCTTGATCGCTCCGGGGGCGGAAGCCTCGGTTGCGGCCCGCGGGGCCCGAGCCCCCGAACACTTGCTCGAAGATCTGGTTGATGTCGTTGACGTTGGAGTTGAAGCCGTAGCGCCCGAAGTCGAAGCGGACGTCGCCCGGATCCGGGCTCGCCGGCGCGCGGCCCTCGGAGATGGCGCGCCAGTGCTGGCCCCACTTGTCGTAGAGGGCGCGCTTCTCGGGGTCCTTGAGCACCTCGTAGGCCTCGCCGATCGCCTTGAAGCGCTCCTCGGCGTCGGGCTCCTTGCTGACGTCGGGGTGGAATTTCTTCGCCAGCGTCCGGTAGCGCTTCTGGATCTGCGAGGCGGACGCGTCGCGCGGGACCCCGAGCACCTCGTAGTAGTCCGTGTAGCTCACCAGAAGTTGCCGAAGGGTAACTTGATCGGGGCCCCGGACCCCAGGGGGTCCGTGCGCGGTGGAGCCCCCCTGAAATCACTCCGCCGCGACGCGGTCGGGGGCGGCGACCGGGACGGGGACCGGCGGGTTGCTCGGGGGCGCGAGGGCGTCGCGCTCGCTCGGAGCCACCGAGGCCGTCGCGCGGAGGACCCCCTCGACCAAGAGCAGCGCCAGCACGGGCAGGAATTCGAGCGCGATCACCCACGGCTCCTCGTGGCCGAACGGGTGGTAGCGCAGGTAGCTCAGCGGCAGGAGCGCGCTCGCGAGGACGAGGGTCGGGCTCCGCGCGGCGACCCCGAACGCGAGCGCGGGCAGCAGGTACCAGGGGTGGACGACCCGCGCGAAGAGCATCAGCGCGAGGAACGAGAACGCCACCCCCGTGACGAAGCGGCTCCGTGAGCCGTCCTGGAGGAAGACGACGAGCGCGAGCCCGAGGAGGGTGGCCACCGCGAGCGCGGGCATGAGCACGGGATCGACGGAGGGGCGGAGGCCCTCGACGTAGCCCATGCCGTCGCGCATCGCGTAGTAGACCGGGGCGTTGAACGAGAAGCGGGCGCCGAACAGGCCGAGCGACTCGCGCAGGTGAGGGATCAGCGTCGGGCTCGCGAACGGCAGGAAGCCCGCCCCGAGCGCGAGGGCCGCGACCCCCGCCGCGCGCAGCGCCCGCGCGAGGCCGAGGCGGTGCGCGAGGTAGACGACGAGCAGCGGCGCCGCGACGAGCGCCGTCAGCTTGCCGCTCGCCGCGAGGCCCAGGAACAGCCCCGCGCGCCGACCTCGCCCATCGAGCGCCGCGCACGCGGCCAGCACGAGCATCGGCACGAGCAGCGCCTCGGTGTGTCCGCCCGCGGCGACCTCCCAGTAGACGAGCGGGTTCCACGCGTAGAGCAGCGCCCAGCGCGGATCCCGATCCAGGCGTCGCAGCAGGCCGAACAGCGCCCACACCGCGAGCAGGTCGAACCCCGCGAAGACGAGCCGCAGAGCGAGCGTCGCGTCGACCCACGGCTCGGCCGCGGCGGCCACCGCGAAGGACGCCTGCGCGAGCGGCGGGTAGACGGTGTAGTAGCGAGGCGAGTTGAGCCGCTCGAAGCGCTCGCGGCTCGTGCCGGCGGTCCACCCGATCACGTCCTCGGGCCGGTGCGCGTACGGGTCGTGCCCGCTCGCGGTGAGCGCGCCGTCCCACGCGTAGCGGTTGACGTCGTCGCTGAGCGAGACCGGCGCGCACGCCGCGGCCAGGCGCAGCGCCGCCGCGCTGGCGAGCGTCACCGCCACGAGGCGGCGTCGGTCCAAGCGCGCGACGAGGAGCCCCGCGAGCATCACCCCGAGGCTCGAGAGCCCGAGCCCCGCGAGCCAGCGCGGCACGTCGGCGCGGGGCGGGCCGTCGAGCCCGAGCCACGCGGTGCCGCCGACCACCGCGGCGAGCACCCCGATCGCGATCGCGGCGCGGACCGTCAGCGCCCGCCGGCCCACTCGATCGCCCCCCCGAGCAGCGCGCGGAACGCCGGCTCCGCGTAGCTCTCGGCGGTGTGGCCGAGCGCGGTGTAGAAGCTGCGGCCGGCCCCGACGTCGTGCGCCCACGTCATCGGGTGATCGTCGCCCATCCCTCCGCCGTCGTACGTCGCCTCGTCGATGGTCATCAGTACGCGGACGTCGACCCGAGGGTTACTCCGAAAGTCGTACCACTCGTCGGTGCGCATCCAGGTCGGGTCGAGGTGGGCGGTCGCGGGGTGGCCGCGGTCCTCGACGCGCAGGGTGGCCGGCTGGATCGCGGGGTGGCGCGCGAACCACGCGCCGACGAGCTCGCCGTAGAAGGGCCAGTCGTACTCGCAGTCGGCCGCGGCGTGCACGCCGACCCAGCCGCCCCCGCCGCGGACGTACGCCTCGAGCGCGGCCTCCTGCGCGGCGTCGAGCGGGTCGCCGGTCGTGCTCAAGAACACGAGCGCGTCGACCTCGGCGAGGCCCGAGGCGGAGATCCGGGTCGCGTCCTCGGTCGCGTCGAGCACCCAGCCGCGGTCGGTCGCGAGGGCGCGCAGGGCGGCCACGCCGTCGGTGATCGAGTCGTGCCGGAACGCCGTCGTTCGGCTGAACACGAGCACGCGAAGTTGCGCCGGCGGGCCGCTGTCAGCGAGCGCCGCGTCCGTCTCGAGGGCCGCGTCGACGGGGCCGCCGTCCTCGGCCGTCGAGGCGTCGGTCCCCGCGTCGACGACCATCGCCGCGTCCACGGGCGACCCCGCGTCCGTCGCGGCGGTCGAGCCGCAGCCGAGGACGAGCAGCGACGTGACGAGCGAGGCCCAGCGCACGAGCGGATCGTAGCAGTTGGCGCCTCACGGATCGTCGAGGCGGTGCACGGCGGCGACGTCGCTCGCGGCCACCACCGTCGTGTGTGCGTCGAGGAACGCGCGCAGCCGCGCGGCCCCGTCGGGGCTCAGCGTGGTGGTGCGCTCGGCGCGCAGGCCCTCGGCGCTCGCGGCCTCGGCGACGACGAGGTGGTTCCTGTAGATCGCGACGTGATCGATCCCCGCGGCGCGCAGGCGCGCGTCGAGCGCCTCGGGCGTGCCGGCGTCGAGGAGCGCGGTCACG
>JACKEC010000048.1 GCA_020633195.1 Sandaracinaceae bacterium
CGGCTCGCGGGCATAGGCTGCCTCGATGAGGATCGCGGGGATCGACACGTAGTCGGTCCCGTCCGACGTGAGCCACGCGGCCGACGTGGACGAGCACGCATGGGAGACCCGCACCGACGAACGCACGAAGAGGCGTCTGGAGCGGACGGACTCGATCTACGACCGGCGCTACCTGTGCGCTTCGTGCCTCGTCGTCGTCCTGCCGGAGTAGCGCCCCCAACTGAGCCAGGCCCGTCGCGAACAGGTGCTGTTCCGATGCAATCAAGCCGTACACCGACCGCACAGAAGAGACCAACGGCTTGCAAACCTGTGTACGAATCCGGGTCAGGGTCACCCTCCCAAAGACGAGGCCCGAAGAGCCGATGTCTCCACCCTCCCGGAGACGAGGCCCGCAGGGCCGATGTCTCCCCCGAAGGGCCGATGTCTCCCCCGGAGACGAGGCCCGGAGGGCCGATGTCTCCCTCTCCGGCACCCCAAGACGCTCACGGACGCTCAGGGAGTCGCACGACACCGCCATCGTCCGAGCGGAGTGGACGCCAGTCCACGGAGCCGGACGATTGCGGTGGAGCCGACGTACACCGCCTGCGCGCGAAGCGCGCCGAGGGGTTGCTCCAATGGAGCAACCCCTCGCCAGACGCGCCGCGAAGCGGCGTGGATGGAGGCGGTGGGAGTCGAACCCACGTCCGCGAGCAGTCCGCGACACTGCCTTCTACGTGTGTAGTCCGCAATTTGATTTAGCCGCTAGAGGCGCCTGTGGACGGGCTCCTCTCGCCGCGAGCGATCCTGTTTGTCTCGTCCTCACCCCGAATCACGTGGGTTTGGACCAGTCAGCTCGATTACGCCTCCGGTGGAGCGCTGACGGGCTCCAGCCTTCGACGGCTCTCTATCCGCTTAGAAACTAGGCGGCGAGAGCAAGCGCGTTGTCGTTCGCACTTGTGGGGTTCCGGATGTTTTTGACGCCGTTACCGAATCCGGCGACACGCCAACAGGGCTTCCATGCCCTCGTCGAAACCGTTTCGCCCCCGATGGAGTTGTCAACGAACGGTCGCAACATGCGGACGTTTGTCGCGCGGCGCAAGCAGGTGTACGAGGGGGACGTGACACGACGCCTCGCGCTCGCCCTCTTCGCCCTCGCCCTCGGCGCTTGCTCGAACGCGGACCCGAGCGGCGGGACGTGCGAGCGGCGCGAGGAGTGCGGCAACCTCGAGGGGCTCACCCTCGCCGAGTGCACGGCCGCCGAGCAGGAGCGGCTCGACCGGCTCAGCGGAGACGCTCGCTCGACCTGCGAGTCGGCGGTCGCGGCCTGCCTCGACGGCGTGACCTGCGACGACTTCCGCGCCTGCCAGGCCGACATCGATCGCTCGGTGTGCCCCTGCCCCGACCCGAGCCTGACCATCGTCTCGCCGACCGACGGTCAGACGATCGGCGCCGCCGACGACGCGGATCCATCGGACGCGCAGCTCCAGTACGACTTCGTGATCGACTCGACCTGCCTCGAGGAGCTCGAGCAGGTGCAGCTCTTCCTCCTCGATCCGGTGGAGTCGTCCTACGGCTTCGGTCGGCCCGACCTCACGGGCCGCGCGACGATCCGCGTGCCGCTGATCCCCGGCTCGAACCGCTTCATCGCGCGAGGCATGACGACCTCGGTCGAGTCGGCGATGGTCACCGTGAACGTCTCCCCGTAACCCGCGCCGCGTGCGATACTCCGGGCCACGTGGACCTGCAGCTCGGTCTCGTACCCGTGGTCGACGACGACCGCACGCGCGACGCGCTCGAGCGCGTCGCGCAGAGCCTCGCGAAGGCGACGCGGCGGCACTGCGCCGTGCACCGCCTCGAGTCGCCCGACGCGCTCTGCGGCGCGTTCGAGGCCGGCACCGTCAACCTGATCTGGTCGTCCCCCACGCTCGCGCTCAGCGCGCCGCAGCTCGGCGGGGCCGTCCCCGTGGGCACCTGCATCCGTCAGGGCGTCGCTCACTACCACGGCGTCATCTTCGTCCGGCGAGACTCGGTGATCCGCTCGGTCCTCGACCTGCGCGGGCGGTCGATGGGCTGGGTCGCGGACACCTCCGCCGCCGGCTACATCTTCCCGCGCGTCGCGCTCGCCGCGCACGGGCTCGATCCCTCGGATCTCTTCTCCAGCGAGCGCTTCTTCGAGACGCACGGCGCGGCGGTGCTCTCGGTGCTCGACGGGACCGTCGACGCGGGCGCGACCTTCGCCGTGTTCGAGCGCGGCGACGCGCTCTCCCCCATGGTCCGGGCCGGGTTCGTGGACCTCGGTCACCAGGACGACGTCCGCGTCATCCTCGCGACGCCGCCGATTCCCTCCGATCTCTTCGTGGCCGCGCCCGAGCTGCGCGACGAGCTCGGGGCCGAGCTCACGCGCGCGCTGACGAAGGTCGCCCGCGACCTGCCCGAGCCCTTCCATCGCGTGTTCGGCGCCGAGGGGGTCCTCGCCGCCGACCCGCGCTCGCTGACCGAGCTGCGACGCCAGCTCGGCGACGCCCGCGCGATGGGTCTCCTCGACTAGTTCGACGGTCAGGGGATCTGGAGGCCGCCAGAGACGTTGATCTCCTGGCCGGTCACGTAGTCGCTCAAGGGCGACGCGAGGAAGAGCACGACCCTGGCCACGTCCTCGGGGGCGCCGTAGCGGCCGAAGGGGATCCGCGCGAGGGCCGCCTCGCGCATCGCCGCGGGGATCCCCATCGGGGCGCCCGCCGACTTCTCGGCGGTCATCCGGGTCTCGATGAAGCCGGGCGCGACCGCGTTCACGCAGATCCGGAACGGCGCCCACTCCTGGGCGACCGTCCGGGCGATGCCGACGTTGCCCATCTTGGCCGCGGTGTAGTTGATCTGGCCGGGGTTCCCGCGGATCGCGGCGGTCGAGTAGAAGGTCACGACCTTGCGGACCTTCAGGACCTCGCCGTGCTCCTCGAGCTCGCGCTTGGCGACGTCGCGGAGGTGCGGGGCGGCCGAGCGGATGCAGTGGAAGGTGCCCGACAGGTTGACGTCGATGACCGAGCGCCACTCGTCGTCGCTCATCTTGTGCGCCATCCGGTCCCGGGTGAGGCCCGCGTTGCAGACCAGCACGTCGAGGCCCCCGAACGCCTCGACCGCGCGCGCCATCAGCGCGTCGGTGTAGGCCGGGTCCGTGACGCTCCCGATCGAGGTCACCGCCGCCCCCTCCCGGATGGCCTCGCAGGCCGCCCTCGCCTCTTCGGCCGGGCCCGCGTCGAGATCGTTGATCACGACCCGCGCCCCCTCGGTGACGAAGAGCTCGGCGATGGCGCGGCCGATGCCGCGGCCGGCGCCGGTGACGACCGCGACGCGGTCCGTGAGGAGAGCCGTCATGGGCGCGGGAGCCTACCATTTCACCACCGGAGCGCGCTCGCTCGCGGCCCTAGCGTTCCTGTGGGAGCCGTGTATAAACGGCTCCGTGTCCGCGCGCGCGACGTCGGTCAAGCCCCTGATCCCGAGCGGGGTGCTCGGGATGCTCATCTTCGTCCTGACGGAGCTGATGTTCTTCTTGGGGCTGATCAGCGCGTTCGTGATCGTGAAGGCCGGCGCGCCCTTCGGGTGGCCGCCGCCGGATCAGCCTCGGCTGCCCGTGGAGATCACCGCCATCAACAGCGCCGCGCTCGTCCTCAGCGGGGTCGCGCTGTACTGGGCGCACCGCCGGTTCAAGGACGCTCCGGCCAGCGCGAAGGTCCCGTTCCTCGTCTCGATCGCCCTCGGGTCGGCCTTCGTCCTCGTCCAGGGCGGCGAGTGGACGGCGCTCCTGGGCCAGGGCCTCACCATCACCTCGGGCCCGCTCGGCGCGTTCTTCTACCTGATCGTGGGCGCCCACGCGGCCCACGCGATCGCCGCGATCCTGGCGCTCGGCTGGGCGTTCTCGAAGCTCCTCCGGGACGAGCTCGAGCCCTCCGCGTTCTGGACCGTGCAGACCTTCTGGTACTTCGTGGTCGGCATCTGGCCGCTCTTGTACGTGGAGGTCTACCTGTGAGGGTCACCGCTCCGCTCGCGGCGATCGGCGCGTGGCTCGTGCCCGCGATGGCCTTCGCGTGCCCGGTCTGCTTCGACGCCAACGAGGCCAACCGCGACGCCTACCTCGGGACGACCGTCGTCCTGTCGCTGCTGCCCCTCGCCTTCATCGGCGGGATCGTGCTCGTGCTGTGGGCTCGGGCCCGGGCGCAGCAAAAAGCTCACGAAACGTCACCGATCGTGCTCCGCGCGGCTCCCGAGCCGACGGGTGCGGTTTCCATTTGCAATGTCCCCGACGACGCGAGATGAAGCACCGATGACCTGGACCAGAGGCTGGGCGCTCGCCGCCGTTTGTGCGGCGCTGCTGGGTGGCTGCGGCCCTCAGCAGCCGCAGGGCGATGCCCGCGGACCGCGGCTCTTCGAGACCTGCGCGGCCTGCCATGGCGCGCAGGGCGAGGGCAACCAGGAGTTTGGCGGCCCCGCCATCGCCGGGATGCCCGAGTGGTACCTGCTGCGGCAGCTCAACAAGTTCCGCGCGGGCCACCGCGGCTCCGATCCGCAGGACCGCAACGGGCTGCGCATGCGCGGCATGGCTCGCACGCTGAACCACGAGGGTGACGTCGAGGCCATCGCGGCCTACGTCGCGTCGATGCCCCCGCAGGCGCCCGAGCCGGTCCTGGGCGGCAACGCCGAGAACGGCCGCGAGCTCTACCAGAGCTGCGTGCAGTGCCACGGCGGGAACGCCGCCGGGAACATCGAGCGCGACGCCCCGCCCCTGACCAGCCTCAACGACTGGTACATCGTCGCGCAGCTCTCGCTGTTCAAGGCGGGCGACCGCGGCACGAGCGAGGGCGACGCGACCGGGGCGACCATGCGCCCGATGGCGATCGGCCTCGCCGACGAGACTCAGATGGCCGATGTCGCCGCGTTCATCGCGACGCTGAGAGGGCAGTAGTCATGGCGCACGACCACGATGACCACCACGGGCACCCGCACCCGCCCGACACGCGCAAGCTCTGGGTCGACGAGGGCTGGGGAGCCATCGCGGGCGACACCGCGAAGATGTGGTTCGCCGTCACCATGATCTGCGTCGTCCTCTACGGCGCCGCCGTCATCTTCTGGATCTTCCTGTGATCGAGCAACACGTCGTACAGGCCTCCACCTACGCCGCCGACATCGACAACCTGATCATGTTGGTCGCGGTGCTGGGCGGCTTCTGGTTCTTCGCCGCCCAGGGGATGTTCTTCTGGCTCCTCTATCGCTTCCGGGAGCGCCCGGGCCACAAGGCCCAGTACGTGACCGGCGACGAGAAGGAGCTGAAGCAGTGGGTGAGCATCCCCCACATGCTGATCATCCTCTGCGACGTCGCGATCATCGTCGGCGCCGTCATGGTGTGGATGAACGTCAAGCAGACCCTGCCCGAGCCCGACCGGACCATCCGCGTCGTGGCGCAGCAGTGGGCGTGGACGTTCGTGCAGCCGGGGCCGGACGGTGAGCTGGACACCGAGGACGACATCACGACGACCGACGAGCTCCACGTCGAGGTCGGGCAGGTCTACCACTACCAGCTCGAGTCGACCGACGTGCTCCACGACTTCTCGGTGCCCGTCTTCCGGCTCAAGCAGGACGCCGTCCCCGGCCGTCGGATCGTCGGCTGGTTCGAGCCCATCGTCACCGGCGAGCACGACATCCAGTGCGCGGAGATGTGCGGCATCGGGCACGGCGCGATGGCCGCTCGCATCTTCATCGAGACCCCCGAGCAACACGCGCAGTGGATGCGCTCTCGAGGCGACGCGGTCGCCGCGGCGGACTGAGGTAGACGATGGCCGCGCAGAAGCAGAACTTCTTCATGAAGTACCTGTGGTCGACCGACCACAAGATCATCGGCATGCAGTACCTGTTCACCGGGATGGCCATGGCGCTGATCGGCGGGTACTTCGCTTACGCGTTCCGCATGCAGCTCGCCTTCCCCGGCGCGGAGATCCCGCTCGTCGGGGTCGTGTCGCCCGGCGAGTACAACGCCTTCGTCACCAACCACGGGACGATCATGATCTTCTGGGTGGCGATGCCCGTGCTCATCGCCGCCTTCGGGAACTACCTCATCCCCCTCATGGTGGGGTGCGACGACATGGTGTTCCCGCGGCTGAACCGGCTCAGCTACCAGATCTTCCTGATCAGCGCGATCATCATCATCGCGAGCTTCTTCGTCCCCGGCGGCGGCTTCGGCGGCGCCTGGACGGCCTACCCGCCGCTCTCCGCGGACAGCGCCTACAACCTGACGCCCCTCGGCTCGTCGATGTGGGTGATCGCGGTGGCGCTCGAGTTCGTGGCCTTCCTCATGGGCGGCATCAACTTCATCACGACCGCGATGAACTCGCGGGCCCCCGGGATGAAGATGTTCGACGTCCCGATCGTGGTCTGGTTCATCGTCATCGCGAGCATCCTGTTCATGGCGTCGGTGGGCCCGCTGATCGCCGGCGCGATCATGCTCCTGTTCGACCAGCAGATCGGCACCGGCTACTTCGACCCGCGCACCGGCGGCGACCCGATCCTGTACCAGCACCTGTTCTGGTTCTTCGGCCACCCCGAGGTGTACGTCGTGCTGCTGCCCGCGATGGGCATCGTGGCCGAGATCATCACGGTCTTCGCCCGCAAGAAGCTCTTCGCCTACAAGATCGTCCTCTACACGGCGATCGCGACGGGCGTGCTGTCCTTCTTCGTCTGGGCGCACCACCAGTTCATCGCCGGCATCGACCCGCGGATGGCGAACATCTTCACGGTCACGACCGTGCTCATCTCCATCCCCATCGCGGAGATGTGCTTCGTCTACATCGCCACGCTGTACGGGGGCTCGATCAAGTTCTCCGTCCCGATGCTGTGGGCGCTCGCGTTCCTCGCCGAGTTCCTCATCGGCGGCGTGACGGGCATCTTCCTCGGCGCGAGCGGCGCGGACGTCTACTTCCACGACACGTACTTCGTGCTCGCGCACTTCCACTACACGTTCTTCCCCATCGCCATCATCAGCGTCTTCGCGGCCCTCACCTTCTGGTACCCGAAGATGTTCGGGCGGCTGATGAACGAGACGTGGGGCAAGATCCACTTCTGGATCACGGTCCTGTGCTTCAACGGGATCTTCCTCCCGCTGTTCGTCCTCGGCATGTGGGGGCAGCACCGCCGCATCTACAACTACGAGCACTTCCCCGAGCTCGCGACGCAGGACATGCAGAACCTGCGGATCTTCGCGACGACGTGCCTCGTGATCATGCTGTCGGCGCAGGTCATCTTCCTGCTCAACTTCTTCCTCTCGCTGTTCCGCGGGAAGAAGGCGGGCAAGAACCCGTGGCGCGCGAGCACCCTCGAGTGGACCGTGCCTTCGCCCCCGCCACACGGGAACTTCGAGACCCTGCCGGTCGTCTACCGGGGCCCCTACGAGTACAGCCACCCGGACTGTGAGGACGACTTCTGGCCGCAGGACGCGCCCCCCGCGGAGGATCCGTCATGAAGCCCGTCGCAACGACCCGCACCGCCGCGGGCATCCAGACCGGTCGGCTCGCGGTGTGGTGGCTGCTCGCCTCCGAGATCGTGATCTTCGGCGGGCTGCTGGTGTCCTACATCATGCACCGCCTCGCCCACCCCGAGTGGGCCGACTACGCGTCGCACACCAACACGTGGATCGGGACGGTCAACACGCTCGTCCTGCTCTCCTCGAGCCTCTCCGCGGTGCTCGCGCACCACGCGGCGGAGCAGGGCGACGGCAAGAAGGCGGCGAAGCTCCTGCTCGCCACCATCGGCGGCGCGGTCGCCTTCCTCGTGATCAAGTCCTTCGAGTGGACCCACGAGATCCACGAGGGCTTCACCATTACCGCCAATGGCTTCTGGGCCTTCTACTACGTCGCCGCGGGCATCCACGCGAGCCACGTCATCGTCGGCGCCATCCTCATGGGGTGGGTCGCCTGGCAGGCCAACCAGAACCGGGAGCTGCAGCGGGTCGAGCTGGTAGGGATCTACTGGCACTTCGTCGACGTGGTCTGGATCTTCCTCTTCCCGCTCCTCTACATCGCGAAGTGACGTCATGAGCGAACACGCGGCATCCCACGGTACGGAAGCGGAGCACGGCCACGAAGAGGGGCACGCGCACCACGGGCCCAAGGACTACATCCGGATCTGGTTGGTCCTGGTCGTCCTGCTCGCGGTCAGCGTCGCGGGCCCGTTCCTCGAGATCAAGGTCATCACCCTGCTGACGGCGTTCGGCATCGCGGTGGTCAAGGCCTTCCTCGTCTGCAAGCACTTCATGCACCTCGACGTGCAGCCGAAGTACGTCCTGTACTTCCTCGGCACGGCGCTGGCGTTCATGCTGCTCTTCTTCTTCGGCGTCGCCCCCGACGTGATGAACCACGAAGGTCAGAACTGGACCAACATGGCGGCGCAGGAGGAGATCGAGCGCGCGCTGATCGCGCAGGGCCACGGCCCGGCGCTCGAGCCCGGCGCGTTCGACGCGGCGACGACGTTCGCGAACACCTGCGGTCCCTGCCACGGCACCGGCGGCGCGGGCGACGGCCCGGCGGCCGCGGCCCTCGAGCCGCACCCGGCGAACTTCACGGACCCGGCCTTCTGGGCGGACCCGACGCGCGATCACGAGCACATCGTGGCGACCATCACCAACGGCGGCGCCTCCGTGGGCCGCTCCGCGCTGATGGCGGCCTTCGGTGGCCAGTTCGACGCCGAGCAGATCGAGGCCCTCGCCGCCCACGTCGAGAGCCTGAACCCCAACCACGAGTGAGCGCCTCGTCGAGGGCTTCGGGCGGCGCTGGCGAGCCACGCGCCCGGGCGTAGCTGCCCCTCGTGGAAGCGCTCCCGCTCCATCGACGCGTGCTCCGCGCGCTGCTCTCGAGAGAGCTGCGCGATCGGGCGGACAGGATCGCGGACGCGGCCCCCGACGGCTACGACTGCTTCGGCGGGCACCCGCGCGGCGTCGAGATGGCGCTCGCGCTCACGCGGCCGCTCTACGACGCGTGGTTCCGCGTCGACAGCCAGGGGAGCGAGCACCTGCCGGCCCACGGGGCCGCGGTGATCGCCGCCAACCACTCCGGGACCCTGCCGTTCGACGCGATGATGCTGCACGCCGACGTCGTCCGGCGCAGCTCCCCGCCGCGCTCGCCGCGCACCGTGATGGATCGGTTCGTCCCCGCGCTGCCGTTCTACGGGACGCTCGTCGCGCGCGGCGGCGGCATCAACGGGACGCGCCGCAACGTCGAGCACGTCCTCGAGTCCGGGCACCTGCTCGTCGTCTTCCCGGAGGGCACCAAGGGCATCGGCAAGCCCTTCCGCGATCGCTACCGGCTGCAGGCGTGGCGGGTCGGTCACGTCGAGCTCGCGATGCGCTACCGCGTGCCGGTGATCCCGACCGCCATCGTGGGCCCCGAGGAGCAGATGCCGGCGCTGTTCGAGCTCCACCACGTGCACCCGTTCGGCGCGCCCTACCTCCCCATCCCCCTGACCCCGATCCCCCTGCCCGTCCGCTACCACATCCGGTACGGCGCGCCGATGGCGCTGCACGAGGACTACGACGGGGACCCGCGCGATCCGGAGATCCTCCAGGACGCCGCGCTGCGGGTGAAGGCGCGGGTGCAGGCGCTGATCGACGAGGGCCTCGCCGCCAGGCGGGGCGTGTTCCGGTGAGCCGCTACCTCATCACCGGCGCGACCACCGCGATCGGCGAGGCGCTGATCCGCGCGCTCCTCTCGTGCGGCGACACCGAGTCGATCCTGGCGGTGGGCGCGGAGCAAGTGCGGCGGGCGACCGTCGAGATCGACGGGCGGGTGCGCTACGTGCGCACCGATCTGACCCGCGAGCGGAACCTCCGGCAGCTCCTGTTCGGCCCGGCGCGCGAGCACGGCGTGGAGGTCGTCATCGAGATGGCGAGCCACCGCGGTCGCTCGGCCACCGGTCCGCGCGCGCACGCGCTCAACGTGCTCGAGACCCGCGCGATGCTGCGCCTGTCCGAGGAGCACCCGACGATCCGCCGCTTCGTGTACAGGAGCTACGGCGAGGTCTACGACGTGAGCAACTCGCTCCCCTCGCTCATCGACGAGGCCCACCCGCTCGACCTGCGGCCGAGCGCGCCGCAGTGGGTGCGCGATCGCGTGGAGGCCGACCTCGGCGTCTGCACCCGCTTCGGGATGAGCGACCTCTCGATCGCGGTGCTGCGCGCGGCCGAGTGCCTCGCCCCGCGGAGCGGCAGCCAGCTCTACGACTACCTCGGCTCCGAGGTGTGCTTCCGGCCCCTCGGCTTCGACCCCGTGATCAACCTGATCAGCGGCGAGGATCTCGGCCGCGCGCTCGCGCTCGCGGCGTGCTCGAAGGCGCAAGGCATCTTCACGATCCCCGGCGCGACGACGCTGCCGCTGAGCGAGATCGTCCGGCGCACGGGGCGGACCTCCGTCCCGGTCCCGGGGCCGCTGATGACGCCGCTCTATCGGCTGCGCCGCGCGGCGCTCGGGACCGACTTCGACTACGCGATCAACCGCGGCCGCCTCCACTTCGGCGGCATCCTGGACGGCACCCGGGCCCGGACGATCCTCGGATACGCACCCGACGTGAGCGTCACGTTCAGCCTCGAGTAGCGTGATAGGGTCCCGCAAATGGAGGTAGGACTCACGCCTGGCGACCTCGACCGCTTCCAGCGCAGCCTCGAGCGCTGCCTCGCCGACGCGACCTTCGCGAGCCGCTTCTACGCCCGCTTCCTCCTCGCCAACGAGGAGATCGCGGAGAAGTTCGCCAACACCGACCTGAAGACCCAGGGCACGGTCCTCAAGCGCTCGCTCTACCTCGTGATGCGGGCCGCGCATGGGCTCGAGGACGGCCTCGACCACCTCGAGCGAATCGCCGAGAGCCACTCCCACCGCAAGCTCGCGATCCCCGCCCACCACTACGGCATCTGGCTCGACACGTTGATCCTCGTGATGCGGGAGACCGAGCCCGCCTACGAGGACGGCCTCGAGGAGCTCTGGCGGGCCGTGTTCCAGCCGTGCATCGATCGGATGGTGGGAGCCAGCGGATCCTGAACGCGTTGCCGGTGACCTGCGCGTGCGTAGGTCGCGGGCATGTCACCTCGCGTCACCCTGGGTCTGTCGCTCCTCCTCGCCGCGCCCTTCGCCGTTGGGTGTGACGACGAGCCGACGGCGCCGAGCCCTCCGGCCGAGACGGTCGAGCCGCCCACCGAGGAGGCCCCCGAGACGGCGGCGATCCCCGAGCCCACGCCCGCGCAGGCGCTCATGCACGGGCACTATCGGCGAGCGTCGGACGCGCGCGAGTCGCTGATCCGCGGCGACATCGAACAGGCCCGCGGCGACATGCAGTGGCTCGCGACCCACCACGAGGGCGACGCGCTGCCCGAGGCGCTGCAGCCGCGGCTCGCGTCGATGCAGACCGACGCCGCGGCGTTCGCCGAGGCGACCACGCTGACCGAAGCGGGCCAGGCGCTCGCCCGGACGCTGGTGCGCTGCGGTGAGTGCCACGAGGCGAGCGGTGGGGGCTTCCACGTCGCCCTGCCGCCGCTGCCCGAGGGCGAGACGACGGCGGCCCACATGCAGCGCCACCGCTGGGCGGCCGAGCGGATGTGGGAGGGCCTCGTGACCGCCGACGTCGAGCAGTACACGGCCGGGACGGACGCGCTCCGCGAGGTCGCGCTGCACGAGAACGCCCTCCCCTCGAGCGAAGAGCAGCCGCCCGAGCGGGTCGCGGCGCTCGCCACGCACGTCCACGAGCTGGGCGCGGAGGCCTCGGACGCCACCGACTGGGCGGGGCGCGCGAGCGTGTACGGCCGCTACCTCGCGACCTGCGCGGCGTGTCACCGGCTCCTGCACACGGGGCCCGCGGCGCCGCCCCAGCCGACGCTCGAAGAGGAGTGAGCGGGGCTCGAGTGAGCGGGGCTCACTCCTTCACGCGGACCGTGCACACGGGGATCGGCGAGGTCCGCACGACCTTCTCCGCGACCGACCCGAGCAGCAGGTGACCGAGCCCCGTGCGCCCGTGCGTCGCGAGGACGATCAGGTCGGCGCCGAGCTCGAGCGCGGTGTCGACGATCGTCGGGTGAGGGAAGCCCTCGACGAGCTTCGGCTCGACCTCGACGCCGTGTCCGCTGTGGCGCATCGCGAGCCCCTCGAGCTCACGCCGGAAGTGATCCTTGATCGCCCGCTGCGCCTCGGCGTCGAGGAACGTGCCAGCCGCCTCGGGCAGCGGATAGATCGGCGGCTGGAAGACGTGGAGGAACGTGATCCGGGAAGCGCCCACGGACTGCGCCAGGCTGACCGCGTAACGCGCCGCCTCCTCCGAGGTCGAGGAGAAGTCCACGGGGCACAGGATGCTGGTCACGGGCTGGGTCATCGCGATTCCTTTTCGTCCAGACGCACATCGTTCGCGTCGAAGAGAGCCCACACACACCCCAAGTACACCCCAGGGACATCCTGCCAGGCGTCCCGCGATGGCACGAGGACTGTTACGGTAGCCCGCATGACGGAACGAGGACCCATCGTCTGCGCGACCGACCTCTCCCCGAGCGGGGCCGAGGCGGTCGAGATCGCATCCCGGATGGCGGCGGCCACGTCGAGCGCGCTGCAGCTGGTGACGGTGGGCGGGATCCCGCCGGACGCCGTCGGCGCCCCGAAGACCGAGGCCGAGCGCGTCTACCGGGAGCGCCTCGAGCGCCGCTACGACGCCGCCTCCAACGCCCTCGACAAGGAGCGTGTCCGCGCGCTGTCGTGGGGCCCGCACGCGACCGCGACCGTCCTCGGCGGTCGCGCCTGGGAGGCGATCGTGGAGCACGCGCGCGCCGCGCAAGCTTCGTTGATCGTCGTGGGGCCGCACGGACACGAGGGGCCGCGGTCGAGCACGCGCCGCGACCTCACCGAGTGGATCCTCGGGAGCACCGCCGACAGGATCCTCCGGCACGCGCCCTGCCCCGTCCTCGTCGGCCCGCGCGGCGACGGACACGCGCCCCCGATCGGCGGCGCGACCTGGCTGATCGCGGTCGACTTCTCGGAGCCCGCGCGCGCCGCGCTCAAGCTCGCGCTCAAGCTGTCCAAGGCCTGCAAGGCCAAGCTGGTCGCGCTCCACGTCACCCACGATCCCATCCTGCGGCTCGACCCGGCCGGCGAAGAGGAGCCGTTCCCGCCGCTCGACGACGTCGCCAAGCAGATGGCCGAGCAGAAGCGGGCCGAGCTGATCGGGCTCGTCAAGGGCGAGCTCGGGACGCCCATCGAGGTCGAGGTCGCGGTCGGCGATCCCGCGCACGAGATCGCGAGCCACGCGAGGACCCTCGACGCGCACATGATCGTGATGGGCACGCACGGGCGCACGGGCCTCTCGCACTTCCTCCTCGGGAGCACCGCGGAGCGGACGCTGCGCCTGAGCTCGGTGCCGATCCTCTGCGTCCGCGCCTGACCTCTCAGCGATCGGGAGGCGGCACGGTGATGACGGGGACCGTGCAGGTCCGCACCACGCGCTCGGCGACGCTGCCGACGAGCAGGCGTCGGATCCCCGTGCGGCCGTGGGTGCCCATCACGACGAGATCGATCTCGAGCTCCTCGACGACGCGCTCGACCTCCTTGTGAGGCACGCCCTCGGTGAGGTGACGGTGCACGACGACGTTGGGCGTCGCCTCCATCGCGTCGAGGGATCGCTGCGCCTCGGTGCTCACCGCGATGGCGACCTCGGCGGTCGGGATCATCGCGCCGTCGGGGAGCGCGTAGACGGGCAGCTGATAGGCGTGCAGCAGGTGGAGCTCCGCGCCGAGCGTCTCGGCCAACCCGAGCGCGTAGCGGTACGCGTGCTCGGAGGGCGTGGAGAAGTCGACGGGGCAGAGGATGCGTCGGATCGCGGTGCTCATGCCCCGTAAGTACACGCCGCGCCGCGGAAGTCACAGGGTCTGGCAGCGCCGACCTCCGTGATTAGGGTGTGCCCATGAGCGAAGACCTCTACGCCATCCTCGGCGTGAGCGCCGACGCGACCGAGGACGAGATCAAGCGCGCGTACCGCAAGGGCGCGCGCAAGCACCACCCGGACGTCAACCCCGGCGACGCGGGGGCCGAGGATCGCTTCAAGCGCCTCAGCGGCGCCTACGAGATCCTGAGCAACCCGGAGAAGCGCGCGCTCTACGACGAGCTCGGCGCGGACGCCGAGAAGATCGGCTACGACCCGGAGCGCGCCGAGGAGTACCGGCAGTGGAAGCGACGCGCCGACGCGAGCGCCGGCTTCGGCGGCTACGGGGGGAGCTCGGACGGATCGATCCCCGACCTCGAGGAGCTCCTCGGTGAGCTCTTCGGTCGTCAGGCGCGCGGACCGCGCCGCGGCCAGGACGTCGAGGCGAGCCTCGAGGTGTCCTTCGAGGACGCCGCGCGCGGCGTGCGGACCTCGGTCGGGATCGACGGCAAGACGCTCGAGATCGCGATCCCGGCGGGGATCGAGCCCGGACAGAAGCTGCGGCTCGCCGGCCAAGGGATCCCGGGTCGCGACGGCGGCCCCGCGGGGGACCTCTACGTTCGCATCCAGGTCGCCGCACACCCGCGGTTCACGAGGGACGGCAAGGACTTGAGCGTCGCCGTCCCGATCACGGTCCCCGAGGCGCTCGTCGGCGCGACCGTCGAGGTGCCGACGCTCGCGAGCCCGGTGAAGCTCAAGGTCCCCGCCGGCGCGCAGAACGGCCAGCGCATGCGGCTGCGTGGCAAGGGCATCGAGCCCAAGGGCAAGCCCGCCGGGGACCTCTACGTGACGCTCGAGATCGTGATGCCGAAGGGCGGCGACGACGCGGCCCGCGCGGCGGCCGCCGAGGCGATGGTCGGGCTCTACGAGGGACAGGTGATCCGATGACCCGACGATTCACCCGCGTCCAGATCGCGGAGCTCCTCGATCTCGACGAGGGGTTCCTGGTCGAGCTCGAGCGCCACGAGATCGTCCTCCCGGGCCCCGAGCGTCGCTACGACGCGGCCGCCGTCGAGCGGGTCCGCGTGTGCTGGACGATGCACGACGCGCTCGGGGTGAACCTCGCCGGGCTCGAGGTCGTCCTGCACCTCCTCGATCGCCTCGAGGCGGAGCGCCGCCATGTCCACGAGCTCCTCCAGCGCTATCGAGACGAGAGCGAGTGACGCGCAAATCGTTCGGAGGGTGCGCAGCTCTCGCGCGTGGGTAGGTACCCGCTCATGACGACCGGCGACCACTCGTGGCGGGCGCACGGATTGCAGAGGAGCTCTGACGAGGAGACGTCATGGGGGAAGCCGCCAGAGTCATGACCGATGCCGACGACGAGACCCGGGAGCGCCTCGAACGGGCTGGAGTCTCGTTGACGGCCGAGGAGTGGGCCGCGTTCCCGAGAGCCGCTCGCGAGCGCCTCGCGGAGCACCCCGCGGCCACCGAGAGCGAGCGGAAGCGCCTCAACGCGCTCGTCCGGTGGCTGCTATGGGAGTTCCCGCCCGGTTGGAGCCGACGCGAGCGCTGAACGTGGCCTCGACGGGACGCCTCCGGGCGGCGAAACTGCGTCGCGTGAGCAACCGCGACCTCCTCGAGGACCTCTTCGACTACGTGGGATTCGGGGAGGACGACCGCGACGCGCTCGTAGCGATCCGGCCATTCGTCACCCCGGCGTTCGAGGGGATCGTCGACAAGTTCTACGCGGTGATCACCCGCACGCCCCGCGCCGCGGCGGTGTTCCGCGACGGCGAGGCGCAGATCGCCCGCCAGAAGGTCCACCTGCGGGGGTGGCTCGAGGGCATCGTCGGGGGCCAGTACGACGCGGCGTACCTCGAGCTCCGCGAGCGGATCGGCCGGGTCCACGTCCGCATCCGACTCGAGCAGCGCTTCATGTTCGGGGCGATGAACGTGATCCGTCGAGGCCTCCACGACGCGCTCTCTGCTTCGGAGGCCGACGCCGCGCTCCAGGAGCGGGGCCACGTCGCGATCGATCGCATCTGCGACGTCGAGCTGGCGATCATGCTGGAGACCTATCGCGATCGATACGTGGAGCAGCAACGAGCCCAGGAGCGCCTCGCGACGCTCGGTCAGCTCGCCGCCTCGATCGGCCACGAGCTGCGCAACCCGCTCGCGGTCATCGCCACGAGCGCGCACTTGCTGCGCAAGAAGGTGGACGACGCGGGGGCCCGCCACGTCGACAAGATCGCCCGCCAGATCGAGCTCGGAGAGCGGATCATCGGGGATCTCCTCGCGCTCGCGGGCGATCGGCCGCCCACGCGGGAGCCCGTCGATCTGATCTCGCTGATCGAGGACGTCCACGACTCGCTCGTGGTGGTCGACGGCGTGAACCTGCTCCTCGACATCGATCCTTCGGTCCGAACCGTCTCGGTGGACGGCGTCCAGATGCGTCAGGTGCTCCTGAACCTCCTCGTCAACGCGGTGCAGGCCCTCGAGGCCAAGGGCGGGGGCACCGTGGAGCTCCGCGCGACGGTGGTGGACGGCCACCTCGAGGTCGACATCCAGGACGACGGACCGGGCTTCCCCGAGGGGCTCCTCGAGCGGGTCTTCGAGCCGCTGTTCACGACGAAGCCCGGCGGCGTCGGGCTCGGGCTCGCGCTCTGCGCGCGGATCGTGAAGAAGCACGGCGGGACCATCGAGGCCCGCGCGCGCGAGGGCGGCGGCGCCCACGTCCGGCTGCGCATCCCGGAGGCGGTAGCCACGTGATCCCTCACGTGCTCGTGATCGACGACAACGCCGATCTCACCGAGGACATCCGCGAGCTCTTCGAAGACACCGGCGCGCGCGTGAGCGTGTTCGCGAACCCCGACGAGGCCGAGGCGTTCGTGAAGACCGACCCCTACGACCTCGCGCTCGTGGACGTGCGGCTCCCCACCCGCAGCGGCCTCGCGATGCTGCCGCGCCTCCGGCAAGGGTCACCGGACGGCGAGATCATCGTCATGACGGGCGCGGCCTCGGTCCACAGCGCGATGGAGGCGGTGCGCCACGGGGTCCACGCCTACCTGAAGAAGCCGTTCGATCCGGCCGACCTCCTCAAGCTCGCGGACCGCGCGCTGAGCCAGGTCTCCCTGCGGCGCGAGCGGCGGCTCCTCTCGCGCGAGCTCGCCCGATCCGAGGCGCTGCACCGCGCCGTCATCGACACCGTCGGCTCGCTGATCATCGGCGTCGACGAGCAGCATCGGGTGCAGCTCTGGAACGAGAGCGCGGCCCAGATCACGGGCTGGCGAGCGAGCGAGGCGCACGGCCGCGACGTCTGCGAGCTCCTCCTCCCGGACGGCTCGCGAGGCCCGCTCCACGAGCTCACGAGCGAGGCGCAGGCGGGCGCGAGCGGCGAGGCGCGCGTCCCCGTGCGGACGCGCGACGGTGAGGAGCGCGTGGTCCACTGGCACGTGCGGCCGCTGATCCCGGACACCGCGGGCGGTCCCATGGTCCTGCTCTCGGGGACGGATCTGACGGAGCGGCTCGAGCTCGAGGCCCGCGCCGCGAGCTCGGAGGCGATGGCCGCGATGGGGCGGCTCACGTCGGCCCTCGCGCACGAGATCCGCAACCCGCTGAACGCCGCGACCCTGCAGCTCGAGCTGATGCGGCGCAGCGCCGCCAAGGCCGGTCACGAGGGCGTCCTGCGGCGCGCCGAGATCGTGACCGCGGAGATCAAGCGGCTCAGCTCGCTCCTCGACGACTTCCTCGGCCTCGCGCGCCCCAAGCACTTCTCGATGGAGGGCGTGAACGTGGTGGAGATCGCCGAGCACGTGCACGCGCTCCACGAGCCGAGCGCGCGCGAGGCCGGCCTCGAGTGCCGCCTCGTGGTGCGAGGCGAGGTGCCCCGGATCGAGGCGGACGAGGGTCGTCTCAAGCAGGCGCTGATCAACCTGTTGGTCAACGCGATCGAGGCGACGACGGGGCGAGGGACCGGGGTCGAGCTCGAGGTCGGCGCCAGCGACGACGCGATCACCTTGCGGGTCCTCGACGACGGGCCGGGCCTCCCGCACGGGCGGCGGGTGCTCGAGGCGTTCGAGACGACGAAGGAGGGGGGCACGGGCCTCGGGCTCCCGATCGTGACCCGGATCGCCGAGATGCACGGAGGGACGCTGGTGATCGGGCCGCGCTCGGATGGGCCCGGCACCGAGGCGGTGATCACCCTCCCGCTCGAGGGTCCGGCGAAGGCGATGCGTCCCCTCCCCTGACCGCGCAACGATTTCGCGAGCGCTGGGGAACCTCTCTCACCAGCCGCGCTGGCACGCCCCCTGCGATGGGTCGGTGTGGAGGCAAGAATGTTCGCGACCGACCGACAGGACTCTCTGCATCAGCTTCGTCAGGCGGCCATCGCCGCGCCCATGCTGGATGTAGACACCGAGCGTGACCTTCTCAAGCGAATCCAGGCCTCCGACGACGCGCGAGCGCTGAACGGGCTGCTCGTCTCTCACATGCGGCTCGTCCTCTCGATCGCGCAGAAGTACCGGCGCCACGGCCTGCCCCTCGAGGACCTCGTCGCCGAGGGCAACCTCGGGCTCGTCGAGGCCGCGCGCCGCTTCGACTGCTCGCGCGGGACGCGCTTCTCGACGTACGCCGCGTGGTGGATCCGCGCGCTCATCCGTCGCTACACCATCGCCAACCGGCGCATCGTCGGCGCGCCCTCCACCCGCGCGGCCCGTCGCCTCCTGAGCAAGCTGCGGGAGACCCAGCGTCAGCTCGCGGCCGAGCTCGGGCGCGCGCCCAGCCGTGAAGAGGTCGCCAAGGCGCTCGACGTCACCGTCGAGGACGTGGCCGTGGTCGAGGCCGCGCTGAGCGGGCGGGACATCTCGCTGGCGCCCGCGCCGGACGGCAAGGTCGTCGAGCTCGCGAGCGAGCACGCCTCGCCCGAGGAGACCGCGTCCTTTCGCGAGGCCCGCGCGATGAACGAGCGGTCGGTGCACGACGCGCTCGAGCGCCTCGAGACCCGCGAGCGGCTGATCATCGAGAAGCGGCTCCTCGACGAGGATCGCGAGACCCTCGCCGACATCGGCGAGCAGCTCGGCCTCTCGCGCGAGCGGGTTCGGCAGCTCGAGCTGCGGGCGCGGCAGAAGCTGCGGGCGGCGCTCCTCGATCGAGTCGCATGACATGGGCGGCCGCGCCGAGCATGATCCGGCGCCCATGGCGAAGCCGAAGTCACGCGGCCGAATCCTGATCGTCGACGACGAGGCCAACGCTCGGGAGGCCCTCGACGAGCTCCTGCGCGACGAGGGCTACAAGACCGCCACCGCCGCGGACGGGCTCGAGGCCCTCGAGCGCATCGGCTCCTTCGAGCCCGAGGTCGTCCTGACCGACCTCAAGATGCCCCGCATGGACGGCCTCGAGCTGCTCGAGCGCGGCCGGGCGCTCCTCCCCCACGGGGCCTTCGTGGTGATGACGGCCTTCGGCTCCATCGACACCGCGGTCGAGGCGATCCGGCGGGGCGCGGAGAACTACGTCACCAAGCCGCTCGACTTCGACACGCTCGGCGTCCTCGTCGAGCGCGCGATGGAGAAGGCGAAGCTCTCGGCCGAGGCGGCACGCTTGCGCGAGCGGCTCGACGAGCGCTTCTCGTGGGGCGAGATCATCGGCGACCACCCGAGCATGCAGCGGCTGCTCAAGACGGTCGGCCAGGTGGCGGCGAGCCGCGCGACGGTGCTCATCCACGGCGAGACGGGGACGGGCAAGGAGCTCATCGCGTCGGCGATCCACCAGAACAGCAAGCGCAAGGCGGGGCCGTTCGTCCGGCTGAACTGCGCGGCGCTCGCCGAGTCGCTGCTCGAGTCCGAGCTGTTCGGCCACGAGCGCGGCTCGTTCACCGGCGCGGCGGGCAAGCGCGAGGGGCGCTTCGAGCAGGCCGACGGCGGGACGCTGTTCCTCGACGAGGTCAGCGAGATCCCGGCGACCGTCCAGGTGAAGCTCCTGCGCTTCCTCCAGGAGCGACAGTTCGAGCGCGTCGGCGGCAACGAGACGATCCAGGTCGACGTGCGCGTCGTCGCCGCGACGAACCGCGACCTCACCCAGCTCGTGGAGGACGGCGACTTCCGCGAGGACCTGTTCTACCGGCTCAACGTGATCCGCCTCGACGTCCCTCCCCTCCGCCGCCGGAGCAGCGACGTCCCGCTCCTCGCGACGCATTTCTTGCGTCGGTTCGCGCGAGACAACGAGCGGGACCTCCGCGGGTTCACGCCCGCGGCCATGCGGGCCCTCGTCTCCTACCCCTGGCCGGGCAACGTGCGGGAGCTCGAGAACGCGATCGAGCGCGCGGTGGTGCTCTGCGCCGACGAGGAGATCGACGCGGCCCTCCTGCCCCAGTCGAGCGACGGGCCACGGACCGGCCGCGCGGGGGACGCGCTCGATCTGATGATCCCGGGCATCTCGCTCGCGGAGCTCGAGCGGATGGCGATCGAGAAGACGCTCGGCGCGGTCGGCGGCTCGACGGCGAAGGCCGCCGAGATCCTCGGCATCAGCCGTCGCAAGATCCAGTACCGGTTGCGCGAGTGGTCCCTCGAAGAGGAGTGACCACCGCCCGAAGGAGCGATACACAGTGCCCATGACCGACACGAACATGACGACGCGCTTCATCGTGGGCGTCGACTTCGAGCCGACCGGGGACCACGCGCTGGTCACCGCCATCCGCCTCGCCCGGCGCCTGCCCGGCTGCGAGCTCCACCCCGTGCACGTGCTGCCGCACGCGCCAGGCAAGGAGAAGCTCGATCAGCTCGACGCGGCGCTGTCGAAGGCCGGCGAGGTGCTGATGGAGCGGACGCGCTTCGCGGCCAGCGGGCTCTTCGGCGATCAGGAGTGGGACCAGCACACGGTCCTGCACGTCCGCGTCGGCGAACCGGCGGAGAGCATCCACCAGGTCGCCGTCGACATGGGCGGGGACCTGATCATCGTCGGCCATCGACACCAAGGGCTCGTGGACCGCCTGGTCCTCGGCTCGGTGGCGGAGAAGCTGCTGCGGACCGCGAAGGTCCCGGTGATGGTGGCGCGCCCCAAGGAGATCGACGAGATGGAGAAGACCGACTGGCCCGAGGCGATCCGCAGCGGAGAGCAGCTCGCCGAGGGTCGCGGCTGGTCGCGCTCGGAGCTGATCCGGTTCGGCCCCCGCAGCTCGCACATCAGCGGGATGATCTGAGCCATGGACCTGTCTCCCCGAGAGGTGCGCGAGGTGGTGCTCGCCGATCACGCGGCGCTGCGGGTGCGGCTCGAGCTGCTGCGTCGCGCGATCCGCGTGGCCGACCAGTCGGGTGACGCGTCCGCGCTGCTCGAGCTGCTCCCCAGCCTGCTCGACCACCTCTCGGCGCACCTCGGGCTCGAGGACCAGCTCCTCGGCCCCACCCTCGCGACCATCGACGCGTGGGGGCCCGAGCGCGAGAAGCGGATGCGCGCGGAGCACCACAGCCAGCGCGAGTGGATCAAGACCTCGCGCGCCTGGCTCGAGTCGCACGGAGACGACGCCAGCGAGGTGACCACCCAGGCCCTCGTGATGATCGGGCGCATCGAAGAGGACATGGAGCACGAGGAGGCCGAGGTGCTCGACCCCCAGCTCCTCACCGACGCGGTCATCCACGTCGACTTCAGCGGCTGAGCGCGAAGCGTCGGAGGATCTCAGTCGTCAGCGGAAGCTGTCGCGGATCATCTGCGCGAGTTTCCGGCGGCCGTCCGCCTCCTCGGTCCGGCCCACGCCGTCCAGCGCGCGCGCGAGGGACTCCTGCACCGCCGCGTTCGCGGGCGCGCGGGACGCGGCCATCTGAAGCAGCGGCAGGGCCTTCGCCGGGTCGCCCGCCTCGAGCATGGCCGCCGCCTTGCGGGTGAGCTCGGCCACGCGCTGGAGCGAGCGCTCGCGGCGATCGCGGCCCTCGTCCGAGTCGCGGATCGTCAGCGCGCTGCACCGGCTGAAGCGGAGCGCCCGCTCGGTGACGGTCCCGATCGCGCCGGGCTTGAGCATGTCGAAGCCGCGGCTCCCGATCACGATGAGCCCCGCCTCCTCGGACGCCTCGACGATCCGGTCGGCGGGCGCGCCGATGGTCACGCGCACGTCGATGTCGATGCCGCTGGTGTCGCTCGCGTCGAGGAACTCCTCGACCTGGACCTGCGCGCGGGCCTCGTCGCGGTCGAGGCGGATCATCAGCTCGTCCTCGCCGATGTAGCCGTGGTCGGTCTCCGAGATCACGCTCAACGCGACGAGCCGGGCCTCGAAGAGCCGGGCCATGCGGATCGCCGCGGTGAGACCGACCCTCGACTGGGGGCTCAGGTCGATGGGGCAAAGGATCTTGCCCCGGACGGGCAGGACGCCGCGCGCGACCCACACGGGGATGACCGCGTGACGGACGATCTTCTCCGCCATCGAGCCGATCACCCAGCGGCGCACCGTCACCGGCCCGCCGCCGCCCGTGATGATGAGCTGCGCGTTCGCCTCGTTGGCCACGCTCATGACGAGCTCGTCGGGCGCGTCGCGCTCGACGACGGGCTCGTACAGCTCGACGCCGATGTCCCTCAGCGGCGCGAGGTGGGTCTCGACCTCGTCGAGCTCGGACGCCGTCCGGGAGACGCGGCCCGACTCGGTCTCGGGGCGCCAACCGAGCGCGTGGACCGGGATGATCGGCGCGCCGAGGCGGCGCGACAGCTCGCCGGCCGAGTTGAGGATGTCGTCGGTCTCGTGATCGAGCGGGAGCGCGACGACGATGGGTCGGGTGTGGCTCATGCCCTTTACCTACGCACCGAGGGCCGTTGCGACACGGCGCTCGTGGCCGTGCTTAGGTAGGGTCCGTGGGCGCCGGGCACGAGCACGGACACGGTCGGCCGGGCGACGGCGCGCGGCGCGCGCTCGCTGGAGCGCTGGCGCTGACGCTCGGCTTCATGGGGGTGGAGGTCGCCGTCGGGCTCTGGTCGGGCAGCCTCGCCCTACTCGCCGACGCAGGCCACATGGCCAACGACGCGGTCGCGCTGACCCTCTCGCTGGTCGTCACGTGGCTGGCCGCGCGCGAGCGGACGACGGGCCACACGTACGGCTTCCGCCGCGCCGAGGTCATCGGCGCCACGGTCAACGCGGTGGCGCTCGTCGTCGCGGGGCTCTGGATCGGGGTCGAGGCGGTCGAGCGGCTCGTCGCGCCCCCCGCGATCCACGGCGAGGGCATGCTGCTGACCGCGATCGGCGGGCTCGTCGTGAACGGGCTCGCGGCGTTGCTCCTGTGGCGCGCGGGCGGCCAGTCGATGAACGTGCGCGCGGCGCTGCTCCACGTGCTCGGCGACGCGCTCGGCTCGGTCGCCGCCATCGTCGGGGGCGTGTGCGTGCTCGCCTTCGATCTGCCGATCGGCGATCCGATCGCCTCGCTCGTGATCGCGGTCTTGATCGTCGCGGGCGCGGTCGGGCTCCTCCGGCGCGTCGTCCGAGTGTTGATGCAGGGCGTGCCCGACGGGATCGAGGTCGGCGCGATCGAGGCGACGATCCAGGAGACGCCCGGGGTCGCCAGCGTCCACGACCTCCACGTCTGGGCGCTCGTGCCGGACGTGCCGATCCTGTCGGCCCACGTGGTGCTCGAGGCCGACGCGGAGGCGACGGAGGTCGTGCGCTCGGTCGGGGAACGCCTCGCCGAGGCGCACGGTGTCACGCACTCGACCATCCAGCCGGAGCGCGAGATCCGGCACGGGGACCTCGACGACGCCCTCGGAGTGCCGACCTCGAAGACGTGAGGCCCGGGTGGGGAGGATCCCGCAGCGCTCGCCGCCTCAGGGGCACGAGTGCCCGAGCGGTCCGCGTGGCACGAGCGATGCGGTGTCGGATCGCGGAGGACACCATGGGACGAGACGCGATCCCGAGCGCGATCCGGCGAGCCGCCCGGACGCCGCTGCTCTCTCAACCGCGCGAGCAGCTGCTGTTGGAGCGCATCCGCGAGGAGGACGACGCGGACGCGATGGCCGAGCTCGTGCGGGCGCATCTGCGGCTCACCCTCGACGTCGCCTCACGCTACTCGGGCCGCAACGTCCGGCTCGAAGACCTCGTGAGCGAAGGCGCGGTCGGGCTCTGCGAGGCCGCGCATCGCTTCGATCCGGCGCACGGGACCCGGTTCGCCACCTACGCCTCGTGGTGGGTGCGGGCCCACATCCGCTCGTTCGCCCTGAGGAACCGCAGGGTCGTGGGGCTCCCCGCGACCCGGAACGGGCGCCTCGTCCTGGGTCGATCGACGCGAACGCAAGCCGAGCTGACGGCGCGCCTCGGCCGCCCCGCGACCACGGAGGAGCTCGCCGAGGCCCTCGGGGTCACGGTGGGCGACGTGGAGATGGTGCACTCGGCCTTGGCCGGCCGGGACGTCTCGCTCGCTCCGCGCGAGGATGGCCCGGCCCTCGAGGTGAGCGCGACCGGGCCCAACCCGGAGGAGGCCGTCGCCCGGGTGGAGTCCGATCGCCGCGCGCGTGACGAGGTCCGGCGGGCGTTGAGCGCGCTCGACGATCGGGAGCTCGAGATCGTGAGGCGCCGCTACCTCGACGACGAGGGGCAGACGCTCCGCGCGATCGGACAGCAGATGGGGCTCTCGCGCGAACGGGTCCGGCAGCTCGAGCTGCGGGCCAAGGACAAGATGCGTCGCGAGCTGGACCGGGTCGCCTGACGCGCTGGGGGAATTCTCCCAGGGCGGAGGGAGATTTCACGCGTCCGCGTCGAGGGGCTTCCCCACCTCGTGGAGGCCGAACTTCTCGATGCGGTAGCGGATCTGGTCGCGGTTCATCCCGAGGAGCCTCGCCGCGCGCGTCCGGTTCCCGTGCGTCCTCTCGAGCGCCTGCCGGACCAGGTCCTCCTCGAGGCCCACGAGGCTGAGCCCTTCGGGGGGGAGCGCGAACGGGGCGGTGCCGTGCCCCGCGACCGGGCTCGAGGCCATCGCGCCGAGGTGGGCGAAGTCCTCGGGCTCGAGGGTGTCGTGCTCGGCGAGCAGCACCGCTCGCTCGATGGCGTTGCGGAGCTCGCGCACGTTGCCCGGCCAGGCGTACGCGACCAGCTCTCGCATCGCGTCCGGCGAGATGGCCGTCACCGCCGCGCCGAGATCACGCGCGAAGTGGCCGACGAAGGATCGGGCCAGCAGGGTCACGTCCCCGGTCCGCTCGCGCAGCGGCGGGATGTGCACGTGGAGGACGCTCAAGCGGTAGAAGAGATCCTCGCGGAACGAGCCCTCGTGGACCATCTCGGCGAGGTCGCGGTGGGTGGCCGCGACGACGCGCACGTCGGGGTGCAGCTCCGTGGTCCCCCCGACGCGCCGGAAGGTCCGCTCCTCGAGGAAGCGCAGCAGCTTGGCCTGCAGCGGCGGGGTCATCTCGCCGATCTCGTCGAGGAACACGGTGCCGTGATCGGCGAGCTCGAGGAGGCCGCGCTTGAGCGCGTGAGCGCCCGTGAAGGCGCCACGCTCGTGGCCGAAGAGCTCGCTCTCGAGGAGGTTGTCGGGCAGCGCCGAGCACGTGATGTTCTGGAACGGCGCGTCGGCGCGGGGGCTCGCCGCGTGGACCGCGCGCGCCGCGAGGTCCTTGCCGGTGCCGCTCTCGCCGGTGATGAGGATCGTCGAGGCGGAGCTCCGGGCGAACTTGGCGAGGACGCGCTTGAGCTCGGCGATGGGCGCCGAGTCGCCGATGATGGCGTCGAGCGAGCTCGCCTCGCGCGCCCGCATCGCCTTCACCTCGCGCCGCAGCGACGTCGTCTCGAGGGCCTTGGCGGTCAGCGCGACCACGTGGTCGATGTCGAAGGGCTTGGCGATGAAGTCGAACGCGCCGAGCCGCATCGCGTCGACCGCGCGCTCGACGGACGAGAAGGCCGTGAGCAGCGTGACAGGGACGTCGGGATCGATGTCGCGCATCCGGCGCAGCAGCGCGAGCCCGTCGGCGTCGGGCAAGCGGTAGTCGAGGAGCACCGCGTCGACGCCCCGCTCGAAGCACTCGATCGCCTCCTTCCCGGTGCCCGCGCAGACCGCGCGGAGCCCCGCCGCCTCGAGGGCCTCGCGCAGCGACCATCGGATCAGGTCCTCGTCGTCCACGATCAGGACCGATGCGGTGAGGGCCCTCGTGTCTACGTCCGAGGGCGAAGGCGCGGCGCCGGGTCGGGATTTGGCGAGGTGAGTCACCATGCAGAGAGATAGACGCGATTCCCCCGCGCGCACCGTCCACGAGCTCGAAGAGCTCCGCCGCGCGCTCGACGCGAGCGCCATCCTCGCCATCACGGATCGAGACGGGATCATCCGCCACGTCAACGATCGCTTCTGCGCGATGGCCGGTTACAGCCGGGCGGAGCTGGTGGGCCAGACCCACCGCGTCGTGAGCTCGGGGCACCACGACCGGGCGTTCTTCGAGGACCTCTGGCGCACCATCCTCGGGGGCTCGATCTGGCGAGGCCGGATCCAGAACCGGCGCAAGGACGGCACCCTCTACTGGGTCGACACGGTCATCACGCCGATGTTCGGCACCAGCGACGCCCCCGAGAGCTTCCTCGCGGTGCGCCACGACGTGACCGAGCTGGTGCGCACGAGCGAGGCGCTCCACGAGAGCCAGCACCGCTTCCGCGCGATCCTCGACAACGCGGCGGTCGGGATCGCGGTCGTCGACCTCGAGGACCACATCCTCGAGGGGAGCGCGGCGCTGCGTCGGATGCTGCGCTGCGAGCACGAGGAGCTCACGCAGCACCCCTTCACCGACTTCGCCGTCCCCGAGCACCCGGGGCTGGACCGGGAGCTCTTCGCGGAGCTCGTAGCCGGGCACCGCGACCACTACCAGATCGACCGCCGCTACCTGCGCTGCGACGGCACCTCGTTCCTCGGGCACACCACCGTCTCGCTCGTCCGCCGAGAGGACGGCTCGCCCGACCACGTGATCGGGGTCATCCAGGACGTGACCGCGGCGCGCGAGACCGAGCGCCAGCTCCGAGAGCAGGGGGCGCTCGCGCGGCTCGGCGAGATGTCCGCGATCATCGCGCACGAGGTCCGGAACCCCCTGGCCGGGATCCGCGGCGCGGTCGAGATCATCGGCCGCTCGCTCGGCGACTCCTCGCACGAGCGCGAGGTGGTCGCCTCGATCGTCCGCCGCATCGCGGACCTCGACGACCTGCTGACGCAGCTGCTCCTGTTCGCCCGGCCGACCACGCCGCGCCTCGTGCGGACGTCGCTGGGGTCGCTGCTCTCCCGGGTGCGCGAGCACGTCGGCCCGGACGCGCTGATCCTCGAGGGCGACGACGTGGAGCTGCTCGCGGACCCCGCCCTCCTCGAGCGCGCGTTCAGCAACCTCGCGCTCAACGGCGTGCAGGCGACCGGCGGAGGCCCCGTGCGCGTCGTCATCTCGCGCCACGCC
Organism: Sandaracinaceae bacterium; assembly: GCA_020633195.1. Taxonomy (GTDB): domain Bacteria; phylum Myxococcota_A; class Polyangia; order Polyangiales; family Sandaracinaceae; genus JACKEC01. Next base: position 27,271 of record JACKEC010000048.1, read on the forward strand.
GACGTGTGCTCGGTCGAGCTCCACGATCCGGGCAACGGGATCCCCCCCGAGCATCGCGAGCGGATCTTCGAGCCGTTCTTCACCACCAAGAGCCGCGGCGCGGGCCTCGGCCTCGCCATCACGAAGGCAGCCGTCGAGGCCCACGACGGCACCATCGAGCTCGTCGAGAGCGTCCCCGGGCACACCTGCTTCCGCGTGTCGCTGCCGCTCGGCCCTGGCGTCAACGCGCCTTGAACACCGGCCACGCCGAGTCCGCGCGGAGCGATACTCGACCCATGAAGCGCAGCGGCGAGTGCCCCAAGTGCCACACACGCCCCGTCATCCGCCTCGAGCGGGTGCTCGACTGGACCAAGCACAGCGGGACCGCCTACGGGGGGCCCGACACGCGCGCGCCGAGCCCGCGCTCCGAGGTCGAGCGCACGCTCGCCGTCCGGCTCGAGCGGTCGGGGGCCCTCGGCGGGGTCACCGTGCGGCACCCGGCGCTGACCACCGAGGCCTACGTGTGCCCCGGCTGCGGGTTCTTCGAGGAGCACGTCCGGGACGCGAAGGGGATCGACTGGGACGCGATCGAGGGCGCCACGCGCCACGACGGGACGCGCGGCGGGGGACCCTTTCGCTGACGCGCGCGGCTACATCGGGACGAGCAGGAGGGGGCAATCGAGCTTGCGCAGGACACGCTCGGTGTGCGTCCCGAAGAGCCAGTCGAACAGCGAGTCGTGGCCGCGCGTCGCCATCACGATCAGGTCGGCCGTCTTCGCCTCGTCGGCGATCGACTCCTCGAGCGGCCCGCCGCGCTCGCGCCGCGTCCACTTCACCCGCGGGTGATCGGGGAGGGTCAGCTCCGGCGCGGAGCGGCCCGAGACGGCCACGTGGAGCAGCTCCGCCTCGACGGCCTTGGCGCGGGCGAGGTCCACCATCCACGTCGCGCGCTCGACGGCCGCCGCCATCGCGGCCGGGTCGCCCGAGGGGACGACGACGCGGGAGAGCTTCACGTCGCCTTGCTCGTCGACGAACGCCCGGCCCTCGGTCGGGACGATGAGCGCGGGCACCTCGACGTGCGCCGCGATCGCCTCGGCGCGGCTCTCGAGCATCGCGCGCAGCGATCCGCGGTGCTGCGCGGTGCCGAGGACCACGAGGTCTGGCTCGACCTGCTCGAGCAACGCGAGGACGACCTCGACCGGATCGGTGGCGCTCTCGTGGACGCGCAGCTCGTGCTCCACGGACGCGGGGTCGCGCCCCCACCGGCGCAGCACCTCGGACGCGCGCTCGGGCGGGGTCCGGTCCGGGGACCCGTCGTCGGCGTGGACCGACAGCAGCTTGGAGCCCGACGCCGCGGCGAGCGCGACCGCGTGGTGATGGGCGAGGCGATCCGCGTCGGCGGTCCCCGCGTAGGGGTGCGCGATGATGCTCATGAGCTAGGACCTACTCCCTTCCGACAGGGGAGCCAACGCTTCGCCGGCGGGGCCCTCCGCGGCGGCGAGCAGCGCCGCCAGCTCGTCCCCCTCGAGCTGCTCCGCCTCGAGGAGCCGCCGCGTCATCTTCTCGAGGTGCGCGCGGTGCCCCTCGAGCAGCGCGCGCGCGTCGGCGAGGGCCCCGGCCACGAGCCCTCGGACCTCCGCGTCGACGCGGTCCGCGACGAGCGCCCCGTGCGCCCCGGCGCCGCTGGGGACGGGGGGACCACCGAGGAACATCGGGCGGGGATCGCCCCCCAGGTAGACCGGCCCGAGCTCCTCGCTCATCCCGTACTCGGTGATCATCGCGCGGGCGATCTGGGTCGCCTTCTGCAAGTCGTTCTGCGCCCCCGTCGACGGCTCGCCGTAGATCACCTCCTCGGCGGCCCGCCCGCCGAGCAGGCCACGCAGCCTCGCGACGAGCTCGGGCCGGGTCATCATCTGCGTCTCCCGATCCGGCAGGTTCATCGTGAACCCGAGCGCGCCGAGCCCCCGCGGGACGATGGAGATCTTGTGCACGCGCTCCCCGCTGTGGGCGAGGTGCGAGCACAGCGCGTGGCCGACCTCGTGGTAGGCGACCCGCTCGCGCTCGGCCGGGTCGAGCAGCCGGTTCTTCTTCGCGAGGCCCGCCACCACGCGATCGAGCGCGGCGCTGACGTGCTCCATCGTCACCGCCTCTGCGTCCTCGCGGGCCGCGAGGAGCGCCGCCTCGTTGATCAGGTTCGCGAGGTCGGCACCCGCGAAGCCCGGCGTGCGGCGCGCGATCACCTCGAGGTCGATGTCGTCGGAGAGCCGGACGTTTCGCGAGTGGACGCGCAGGATCGCCTCGCGGCCCACCCGGTCGGGGCGGTCCACGAGGATCTGGCGGTCGAAGCGCCCGGCGCGGAGCAGCGCGGGGTCGAGGACCTCGGGGCGGTTGGTGGCGGCCATCAGGATCACCGCGCGGTGCGGGGCGAAGCCGTCCATCTCGACGAGGAGCTGGTTTAGCGTCGACTCCCGCTCCTCGTTGCCCGCGAAGCCGCCACCCCCGGAGCGCGAGCGGCCGAGCGCGTCGAGCTCGTCGATGAAGACGATGCACGGCGCGGCGCGCTCGGCCTGCTCGAAGAGGTCCCGCACGCGAGCGGCGCCGACGCCGACGAACATCTCCACGAACTCGGAGCCGTTGATGGAGATGAAAGGGACCCCCGCCTCCCCCGCCACCGCGCGGGCGAGCAGCGTCTTGCCCGTGCCGGGCGGCCCGACGAGCAACACGCCCTTCGGGATCTTGGCGCCGATGCGAGTGAACTTCTCGGGCTTGCGGAGCAGCTCGATCACCTCGAGGAGCTCCTCCTTCGCCTCCTCGGCGCCCGCGACGTCGTCGAAGGTGACGTCGACGTCCGCCTCCTGGAGGACCTTGCCCCGGCTCTTGCCGAACGCGAGGGCCCCGGTCGCGCCGCCTCGCTGCGCGAGCATGCGCCAGAGGAAGAAGACCATGATCACGGTCAGGCCGACCGACACGAGCGTGGGCCAAGCCTCGCTCCAGGAGCTCACGGTCTCGCCCTCGAAGCGGACCTGGTGCGCGGTGAGGCGCTCGACGAGGGCGGGGTCCTCGACCCGACCGACGACGAAGCGACGCTGGGTGGAGGTGACGCCGTCGCGCTCCGGGACGTGCCCCTCCTTGAAGCTCCCGCGGATCTCGCGCTCGCCGAGGACGACGGACTCGACGCGGTCCTCGTCGATCCACGTCTGCAGCTCGTCGTAGCGCACCCGAGAAGACGCGGGCGTGGCGGTCTCCGCAGCGAGCGCGCTCATCCCCGCGGCGACCGCCACGACGGCGAGGATCCACCAGAGCGTGCGAGCTCGGCGGGGCGGATCGGGTCGTTGCGGCTGGCGATCGGCCTCGGGCACGGCACCCACCAAGTACCCCGCGACGCCCCGCCGTCAACCGCCCTCGGCCTGGCGATCCGCCCCCCGGCGCCTACCTCCGAGGCATGTTCCGCGTGCCCGTCTCCGTCTACATGACGCTCGGTCCGGCGTTCGTTCGCCCCGACGACCGGCTCGAGGAGGTCGCGGCCGGGCTCGCGATGCGCGGCATCTCGGCGCTCCCCGTGGTGGACCCCGGCGGCCACGCGATCGGCGTGGTGAGCCGGCGCGATCTGCTCCGCGTGGGGGTGCTCGTGGCGCACGACGGGCGAAGCGCCCCCGAGTGGAGCCTCCCGGAGGCGACCGCGAAGGAGGTGATGAGCCCCGAGCTCGTGCGCGTCGCGAGCAGCACCAGCGTGAAGGAGGCGGCGGGCCTGATGGTGTCGCACCGCGTGCACCGCGTGTTCATCGACAAGGACGGCCGCCTCGAGGGGGTGCTCACGACCCGCGACGTGATGCGCGCGATCGTCGACGTCCGCTTCGGCGCGCCGATCCACCGCTTCATGAGCCGGCCCGTGCAGACCATCGCGCCCTTCGAGCCGCTCGGCGCGGCGCGGCGGCTCCTCACGCACCTCGACGTCCGCGGCCTCGTCGTCGCCGACGAGGGGTGGCCGATCGGGATCTTCGCCGAGCAGGACGCGCTCGCCGCGAGGCACCGTGACGACGGCACGGCCGTCGAGCAGGTGATGGGCCACGAGGTGTTGATCCAGGGCCCGGCGGTGCGCGCCTACCGCGCGGCCGGGCGGATGGCGAGCATGCACGCGCGGCGGATCGTGATCTGCGACCACGGCGTGGTGGAGGGCATCCTGACCGGCTTCGACCTCGCGGGCGCAGCGGCGGCGGCCTGATGGACGCGCCCCCGCGCGCGCGTACCTGACCGTCGTATGCGGGTGTGCCCCAAGTGCGAGCTCCGACACTTCGACATCTCGCGGTCGAGGTGCCTGATGTGCGGGACGGACCTCGTCGAGGAGCAGGACCCGCGGATCGGGACGGTGCTCGGCGGCCGCTACCGCCTCGAGGGGGTGATCGGCGAAGGCGGAATGGCGATCGTCTACCTCGCCCGGCACACGCTGATGGAGCGGCCGTACGCGGTGAAGGTCCTGCACGGGCACTTCTCCGCGGACACCGATTCCGTCGAGCGGATGCGCCGCGAGGCCCGCATGGCGGCCGCGCTGACCCACCCGAACATCATCGAGATCTACGACTTCGGGATCACCGACGACGGCTGCCCGTTCATCGTGATGGAGCTCCTCGAGGGGCGCTCGCTCCGCGAGATCGTCCGTGAAGGGAAGCTCGCGATCCCCCGCGTCGTCGACCTCGCGACGCAGATGGCGCAAGGGCTCGCGC
>JACKEC010000049.1 GCA_020633195.1 Sandaracinaceae bacterium
GAGCTCGCCGAGGGCGAGTCGGTCCTGCTCGCCATCGACCGATCGCTGATCGAGGCGAGCCTCGGCGTCGCCACCCTCGAGCTCGACCCGGACGGCTTCGCCTACGTCGACGACGCGCGCAACGCCGATCGGCTCGCGATGCTCCGCGACGGCATGGCGTCGGCGATCACCCTGCGGCGCGACGGCGACGGCAGCGGCTCGCTGGACACCGAGGAGCTGCGCGCCGCGCCGATCGCTCGGGCCCCCTGACCCTACGGCGACGCGCAGACGCGGTCGGTCGGGTTCACGGTGCAGTACGACGTGATGCAGGATACGAGCGCGTTCGTCTCGGCGTTGCAACGCGAGTTGTCGCAGTAGTCGCCGCCGGAGGCGCAGCCGTAGACGTTGTCGAACTGCGAGTTGCAGCCGATGCGCTCGGCGTCGGCCTTCGCCGAGTCGTAGTTGGCCTCCGCGTCCGAGCAGTTGGCGACGCAGTTCTCGTCACCCGTGAAGCCGTTGCACATGCGGCGGCGCTGCTCCTCGCAGACCGACTCGCAGGTGCCCTTGGGGTCGACGGCGCAGCCGCTGGCGAAGGAAGCGAAGAGGACGCCGCACAGGGCGGCCCAGACGTAGGCTCGTGTCATGGCGCCACCGTATCTCGGCCGCCGAGGGCGGCCAAGATCGGGGATCAGCGGGCGTACCAGTCGTCGACGTCCATCTCGTGGTGGGTCTCGTAGATGGTGTCGTAGTGGGCGACCGTCCATGCGCCGAAGACGCTCGTGGCGGCGAGGATCCCGACCAGGCCGACGCGGCAGAGGCGCATCACGATCGCGTGCTTGCGCCACATCTCCGCGAGCGCGAAGGGCGCGAGGCCGACCACCGTGACGGCGGTGACGAGGGTCCGGATCCAGGGCCACGTCGCGGACTGCCGGATCCACGTGGGGCTCAGCGTGAAGTTGAGCGTGTAGAAGAGCAGGAGCCCCACGAGCAGGAGCCCCGCGAAGAGCGTGGGCCGGTGCCACGTCCGCACGACGAGGTCACCCGCGGCGAGGCACAGGAACGGGTAGAGCGGCACCACGTACCAGCCGTAGGTCCAGTTGCCGCTCCCGACGGCGATGGCGACCAGGTAGACCAACGCGGGTACGGTGAGGACCGCGCTCGAGCGCAGCCCGCGCGCGTAGATGGTCGCCGCGAACGACAGCCAGAGGAACAGGGTCCAGCCTCGGCCGATGCGGTTCCCGTTGATCTGACCGACGTCGAAGAAGCGCGGGAAGATGTTCCAGTGGATCGCGCGCCCGGTCTGGAGGCGCGTCGCGAAGCGGAACTCGTCGAAGTCGATCAGCGCCGCGTAGAGCAGGAGCGTCGACGCGATCACGAGGCCGATCACGACGACCCGCAGCGCGGGCCGGAAGCCCTGCCGTTCGGCCGCGAAGAGCATCGCGACGCCGATGATCAGCGCCCCCGCGGGGACCTTCGCGAGCGGCGCCAGGCCCACGCAGACGGCCGCGCCCAAGAGGTCGCGCGCGCGCTGCCCGTCGTCGCGCCAGCGCAAGAAGCACAGCACCGCGCCGAGGAGGAGCGGCACCAGCACGTCCTCCTCCTTGATGACCCGGGTCTGCAGCACGATCGTCGGGATCACCCCGAAGAGCAGCGCGCCCACGTAAGGCGCGGCCGAGCCGGGCCAGAGCCGCCGCCCCACCGCGATCAGCAGGAAGGTCCCGATGGCCATCAGCCCGATGGGCACGAGGCGCGTGTGGGCGAGCTTCGCGTGGAGGTAGTGGTTGGCGCCGCCGAGGTGCGCCGCCGCCCCGACCAGGACGTGCATGAGCGGGGGGTGCTCGAAGTACGGCGAGACGATGTTGAAGTCCTGCCCGAAGGCGCGGACCTGCACCACGGGGATGCGGCCGCGGTACGCCGAGGCCCAGATGCTCCAGCCCCGGGTGGTGCCGTCGTCGAGCAGCGACCAGCCGTTCCAGGTGGCGAACAGCTCGTCGGCGTTGTCCCTGAACTCCGGCATCACGTCGTAGTCGAAGCCGCGCGTCCCGACGCCGATCACGACGAGCAGCGACGCGAGCACCAGCCCGAGGCGCCGCGACCGCACGAGCTCGTCGGTGGCCTGGTTCCAGCGGTAGACGCCGACCGCGACGAGGAGCCCGAGGACGAGGGCGAAGCCCCAGAGCACCGTCCGACTCGTCCCGCCCCCGTCCGCGGGCGTCAGCGCGGCGGCGGGCACCGGGGCGGTCGGCTCGGCGCCCGAGCCCCAGAGGAGCCGGAACGCGGCCGTGTCGGCCGAGTGACTCGTCCGCGAGTGCGGCCGCGGCTTCGCGCGCCAGCGGATCCACAGGTCGTGGGACCCGGGCGCGAGCGTGCGGTCCCCGAGGGGCGCCCCGTCGGCCCAGATCGTCGCGCGCTCGACCGCGTAGGCGCCCACCCGCATCGGCTGGTGGCCGGGGATCTCGATGCGCGCGCGAAGGACCGCGTCGATGCGCGGCAGGTTCATGGGCACCGCGTACCGGTCGGTCGGCCAGCCCTGCACGTAGCGCGCGAGGGGGCGGTGCACGTTGGGGAAGAAGACCCGGTGCTCGGTCGTGCGGTCGATGAGGACGCGCTCGCCGTCCACGTACTGGTACCAGTGGGCGCTGAACCCGTGCGCGAAGTACGCGACGTCGGCCACGAACGCCACGGCGATCACGACCCCGAAGGCGATCGCCGCGAGCGCGGTGGACGTCCTCCTCATCGAAGGGCGACGTAAAGCCTCCGAACCGGGCGGCGTCAAGTTGCACGCGCGGCTCGACCCCGACGTCCGGGGGCGGCAGGCTCGGGTCCGAACCGTGGCCGAGCACGTCCCGTTGCACCTCCGGGTGGCCGACCGATTCACGCTCCAGGCCGCGAGCCAGGTCGCGCGGGCGACCTCGGAGGCCGCGCGAGCCCGCCTCCGCGAGGGCAACGACAGGGCCCGAGACCTCGCGCGGGCCGCCGACGCGCTGTTCTGCGACGGGCTCCGGGCCGAGGCCCTGCGCCTGATGGGGGAGGCGCTCGACGCGACCCTCGCGCTCGTCGACGACGCGGCGCACGAGCGGCTCCTGGCCCACCGCGGGATCGCGCTGGGCCCCGCGCGAGCGCTCGCCGACGATCTGCGGCGATCTCGCGACGACGCGCGCGCCCCCGCGTACGCCGACGCCCGCTACTTTCGCGCGCTCGCGACACGGCGCCGCCTCGACGAGGCCCTCGCCCTCGCCGCGTCGACCGAGCGGCAGCTCCAGCGCTCGAGCCGGGCCCGCGTCGCCCTCTCGATCCTCGGCCTGGTCGTGGCGGTGGTCGTCACTGTCGTCCCCTTCCCGCAGCTCCCCCGGATGCACGTGACGGCCTCGGGCCAGTGGGCCTTCGACGCCCACTTCCCGCGCGACGCGGTCGACGGGGACGAGGAGACCGAGTGGCAGACGCCGAACCATCAGCCGGGCTGGCTCGAGGTCCGGGTCGACCCGCCGGTCGACGTCACGCGGGTCCGGCTCCTCAACGGGCACAACGGCCGCTTCGGAGATCGCGGGTGCGCGCGCGCGCTCGTCTCGCTGTATCGCCGCGGCGAGCTGCAGCGGACGCTCGAGTTCCACTGGCCGACCATCCAGACCGCGCCGGTGTGGCAGGAGCTGCCCGTCCAGGCCATGGGGATCGACAAGATCCGGGTGGACGTGGTGTCCCATCACGGGGTCGGCGCGGCGCTGGCCGAGATCGCCTGGGAATAGGGCTACGCGCCGCTTGGTCAGCAAACTGACCGGCCGACCGGGGCGTGGTACAAAAAACACTCGTTCGCTTCGCACTGATGTTCGACTCGAAAAGGGCGCCCGTCGCGCGTCAGATCGTCGTCGGCTTCGCCTGTGCGGTCCTCGCGACCGCGCTCGAAGTGACGATCGCCGCGCTGTCCGAGCAGCCTCCGCCGCTGAGCGCCGCGGAGCTGGCTGGGGCGAGCCTCGACCTGCTCTCGCTCTACGCGCCCCTCGCGGTCGGCCTCGGCGCGCTCGCGGGCCTGTGCGTGCTCGGTCTGCGCCGCGTGCGGGCGCTGCAGGCGCTCGCGCGGGTCTCGCTGTCGCCGCGAGACCTCTTCCGAGCTCGCCCGCACAGCTTCTCGCGGCTCGTCGGCGGCGCCGTCGCGCTCGCCGCGTTCGCGGCCGGGGTCACCTACGGCTCGCACTTCTTCGCGACCGAGTTCCACGCGCCCTGGCTCGCGGCCGGCGCGAACGCCGCGGCCACGGTGGGCCTGGGCCTCTTCATCGCCTTCACGCTGGCGGTGACGCGCCGCGCCCGGCTGGCGGCGGCGCAGGCGCTCGGCCCGCTCGCGTCGCGCGGCGTCTTCGCCGTGCTCGTCGCCATCGCCGCGGGCGTCGGCGTCTACGCGTTCTCGCGCGCCTTCCCCGAGTTCTTCTACACCTACCGGCCCGCGCGGGTGTTCGGTGGCCCGGGGCTCGTCCTCGCCTACGCGCTCGGCTCGCTCGCGACCGCGCAGCTCGAGGGCCAGCGACCCGAGCGCGTGCGGAACGTGCGGCGGGCCGCCTCCGCGACGTTGGGCCTCGCGGTCGTCGGGGTCCTCTTCGGTGGGCTCTTCTACGGTCGCAGCAACCGCACCCGCCACATCGTGGAGGACCGCACCGTCGCGGGCCGGACCGTCGTGCAGGCGCTGATCCGCCTGACCGATCGCGACGGCGACGGCTTCTCGTTCGCCTACGGCGGCGGCGACTGCGACGACGGCGACCCGGACATCTACCCGGGCGCCCCCGACCCGCCGGGCGACGGAGTGGACTCCGACTGCTTCGCCGGCGACGGCGGCCCCGCGGTCGCGGCGCTCGGCGACGGAGACTACGGCGACGTCCCACCCGAGGCGCCCGAGCGGCCGAACATCCTGTTCCTGAGCGTCGACGCGCTCCGGCCCGACCACCTCGGCCACCAGGGCTACGCGCGCGACACCTCGCCGGCGATCGACGCGTTCGCCGAGACCGCGACGCGCTTCGACCAGGCCCACGCGCAGTCGACGCGCTCGATCCGCTCGATGACCTCGCTGATGACGGGGCTCTATCCGTCCGAGATCCGCTACGGGCAGGAGCTCGAGTGGACGGGGCTCGATCCGTCGAACGAGACCCTCGCCGAGCTGCTCGCGCAGCGCGGGTGGCAGACCGGCGCGGTCATCGGATCGACCTACTTCGAGCGCGCGCACGGCTTCTTCCAGGGCTTCCGCGACGTCGTCCAGAACGAGCAGCCCGGCCGCGCCGCCGGCGTGGACCGCGGGCTCACGATGATGAGCCGCATGGACGCGCAGGACGCGCCCTGGTTCCTGTGGATCCACTTGATGAACGTCCACCAGCCCTACCTCCCCGACGGCCACGCGTCGCGGTACGGGACCGAGCTGATGGACCAGTACGACGAGGAGGTCGCCCTCGCCGACGAGCAGGTCGGCCGCGTCCTCGAGGCGCTCACCGCGCGCGGCCACGACGACGACACCATCGTCGTGCTCTGGTCCGATCACGGCGAGGCGTTCGGCGAGCACGGCGCGTTCGGGCACACCACGACGCTCTACGAGGAGGAGCTGCGCGCGATGACCATCGTGCGCGCGCCCGGCTTCACCCCGCGCGTGGTGAGGCAGCGCGTGGGGCTCGTCGACCTGTTCGCGACGGTGCTCAACCTCGTCCACCAGCCCGCGCCGAGGCCCATCGCGTCGCGCAGCCTGGTGCCGCTGATGACCGGCGCCGAGCACGACTTCGGCGAGCGCGCGCTGATCGGCGAGATCATGCCGGACGGCCGCTTCCCCTTCGATCGCAAGTGCATCATCCGAGGGCACGACAAGCTGCACTGGTGGGTGCGCGAGGGGCGCGTCGCGCTCTTCGATCTCGACGCCGATCCGGGTGAGGAGCACGACCGCTCGGCCGAGGACCCCGAGCTCGCCGAGGAGCTGCTCGGGCTGCTCCGCGCCTGGACCTCGAGCATGAGCCGGCCCGAGAACCAGCGACGCCACGCGATCCGGAGCGAGCTGTTCGACGAGCCGCCCGCGCGGATCCAGCACCGCGTCGACGCGGGCTTCCAGGGCGCGTTCACCCTCCTCGGCTGCGACGTCGACGCGACCGAGGTGCGCCCCGACGGATCGCTCACCGTGGACTGCTACTACCGCGTCGACGAGGGCACCGATCGCGACTATCAGTTCGTCCTCCAGGCGGCCGTGCCCGCCGACCACCCGCGCCTGCACCACATGGAGTCCCAGCACTACCCCGTCGGGGGCCGGTACATGACGTCCGAGTGGCAGGCCGGCGAGATCATCCGCGATCACGTGGTGCTCGTGCTCTCTCCCGAGCTCCAGCCCGGGACCACGATCACGCCGCGGCTGTCGATCCGCGACGGGCGCACCGCCCTCCCCTTCGACTCCCCCCACGGGACCACCGTGACGCTCGGCGACCCGATCCCCGTCCCCGGCCGAACGCCGCCGCCGTTCCGCGCGCCGATCCCGTCGCCGGCCCCGCTGCCCGTCCCGTGAGCGAAGCGAGCCGAGTCACCTCCCGGAGCCGCTGGTGGGTGGAGCACCTCGTGGCGCTCTCGGCCATCGTCTGCGCGACCGCCGCGTTCAGCGCCCCGATCCGCGAGGTCGCCGACCGCATGCCGGCGGGGCACGACTACGCCCTCGCGATCGCGCTCGGCGAGGGCTTCGCGCAGGGCCTCGCGGACGGTCACCTCTACCCGCGGTGGCTGAGCGAGGCGAACGCCGGCTTCGGGCTCCCCGCGCTGGTCGGCTACCCGCCGCTGAGCGGCGCGATGGTCGGCGTCGCGAAGCTGATCACCGGCGACACGATGGCCGCGTTCCGCGTGGTGATCGTCCTCATCAACTTCCTCTCGGGGCTGTCCTTCTTCGTCTTCGCGCGGCGCTTCGCGCGCCCCAGCGTCGCGGGGATCGGCGCGGCGCTCTACCTGCTGGCGCCCTACCACGTCGTCGTCCTCTACCACCGCTTCGCGTTCGCGGAGTTCTCCTGCGCGATCTGGATCCCGCTGGTCCTCCACTACGGCCTGTCGCTGCGCGCGCGCCCGAGCCTGGGCGCCGCGCTCGGGCTCGCCGCGTCCTTCGCCGCGGTGGTGGTCTCGCACGTGGTCGTGGCGCAGATGGTGGTGGTCGGGATCGGCGCGGTGGTGCTCGTGACCTCGAAGCCGTGGCGCCACCCGACCCGCGCGCTGACGATGGGCGCCGCGCTGCTCGGCTCGCTCGCGCTCGCGGGCGCTTACGTGGTCCCCCTGCTGCTGAGCCGCGACCTCGTCCACTGGGACGCGCAGTACGGCCCGACGCGCGGCTTCCCGTTCCTCTTCGCGCTGCGCGGCGACCTCTTCACGACGATCGTCGAGCTCGCGTTCCTCGTCCAGGCGGCTTGCCTCGCGCCGCTGCTCCCGCTGCTGCGGCGCACGCGCAACGGCGCGCTCCTGACGTGCATCGCGGCGGCGCTGCTCGTCACCGCGCTCCACACCGCGATCACCTACCCGATCTGGCGCTGGCTCCCGGGGATGGAGTACCTGCTCTACCCCTACCGCTTCGGGATCCTCGCCTCGCTGTTCGTCCCGCTCGCGTTCGTGTGGACGATGGACCGCCGGCCCCGGCTCGCCGCGCTCGCGCTGGTCGGCTGCGTCGGCGGGCTGATCGCGCTGCCCACGGTGTTCGACCAACCGCGCTGGGTGAACCTCCACGAGCACCCGGTGGTGGTCTGGAACCAGGAGCACATCCCGCGCAGCGTCGGGTCGGTGTGGCAGCGCGGGCCGATGGAGGAGCGGGTCGTCCTGAGCGGGAACGCCACCGCGCAGGTCCTCGAGTGGCGCTCCCACTCGCGACGGTTCCTCGTCGACGTCGACGACACGCAGAGCCGCGTCCGCGTGGCGACGTGGTTCTACCCGGGCTGGCAGGCCGAGATCGACGGCGCGCCGATCACTGTCGGCCCCGAGGCGATCTCGGGCCTGATCATGTTCGACCTCGAGCGCGGCCACCACGAGGTGACGCTGCACTTCGAGGACACGCCCGACCGCGTCGCGGGCAAGGTGGTCTCGGCCGTCGCGTGGATCGTGTTCCTCGCGCTGCTCTCGCTCGCGTTCGTCCGACGGCGACGCCGGCTGGCGCGCGCCGCGCCGTGAATGGGTTCGCCCGGGCCGGCAACCAGGACGGGCGAAACGACGGAGGCGAGGCCGCGGACCCGTGGGGGGACGCGCGTCGTGCCCGCCCCGTGGCAGCGAGGAGGAACCGTGCGGAGCTCGACTCTCGGGCACCCCTTCGGGTGGGGTGCGCTCTTGGTCTCGTGTTGTCTCGTCGGGGGCTGCGAGCCGCCGTCCGTCGGCCCCGCCGAGGACGCGGGCGTGACGGTGACGGACGCGGAGATCCCCATCCCCGACGCGGGCGTCGACGGCGCCACGGTGCGGCCCCCGCCGGGCGAGTGCACCACGCACGCGGACTGCGCGGACGACAACCCCTGCACGAGCACCTTCTGCGAGGACGGCGCGTGCTGGGCGCGGCGCGTCGAGGGCTGCTTCGAGTGCGCGACGGACGCGGACTGCGACGACGGCTTCGCCTGCTCGATCGAGCGCTGCGAGGGCAGCGTGTGCGCCTTCGAGTGGAGCCCCGCGTGCGAGTGCCTCTCCGACGGAGAGTGCGACGACGGCAACCCCGCCACGCGGGACGCCTGCACGAGCGACTTCCGGTGCACCCACGAGGCGCGGACGTGCGCGACCGAGGCGGACTGCGACGACGCCGACCCCTGCACCGTCGACGCGTGCGAGGCGAGCGCGTGCGTGTCGTCTCGCATCCCGGGCTGCGGCAGCACGTGCCCGGACCGCGACGGCGACGGGCACGGGAGCCGCTTCTGCTTCGGCGGCGACGACTGCGACGACGCGAACCCGAGCGTCTACCCCGGCGCCGCCGAGGCGTGCGACGACGGCGTGGACAACGACTGCGACGGCCGCGTGGATCGGGTGGACGAGGACTGCTCGGTCGGCGGCGACACGTGCGCCACCGCGCGCCCGCTCGTGTCCGGGACGCCCCTCGAGGGCGCGGTCATCACCGACGGCTCGTTCGGGACCGGCGGCGGCACGTGCGGGACCTCGAGCTTCCACACCCTGACGCTCACCGAGACCAGCGACGTGCAAATCATCCTGACGCTCTCGGAGCCCCCGCCGCCCACGCCGGTGCCGGGCTGCCCCGAGTGCACCGCGGACCACGAGTGGGAGTACTGGTTCAACGTGTTCCTCGAGACCACGTGCGGCGACCTCACCACCGATCCGGACGGCGCGGGCGGCTGCCGCATCTTCGGCTCCGACACCTTCTTCGGCGGCGACGGGACGCTGACCCGGCTGGTGCGCCGCGTCCCCGCGGGCGCGTACACCGTCGAGGTGCAGGCGAGCGATTGGCGCGGCTGGATGCCCGCGGCGATCGAGTTCTCGCTGCAGGTCGACGTGACCCCGGCCGACGCGCCGGCGTGCGGCGCCGCCACCGTCCTCACCGAGGGCGCGGCCACGCCGGGCCGAACGGGGACGGGCACCGACGCGTTCGACAGCGACTGCCGCGGCGCCGCGCTCCGCGCCGACGAGGCGCTCCACACTTTCACGCTCGCGAGCCGCCGCCGCGTCCGCCTCGAAGCGGTCGGCGTGCCCGACCCGACCTCCGGCGTGGCTCCCGGCCTGCGGCTCGCGCTCCACGATGGCTGCGACCCCGCCGCGACCCGCGTCGACTGCCTCGAGCACACCGGCCGCGAGTGCCACGCGCGAGCGACGCTGGAACGCACGCTCGACCCCGGCACCTACTGGGTCGTGGTCGAGGGGGTGGCGGGCGGCGACGCGGGCTACGAGCTGACGCTGAGCACCGAAGGCGTCAACACGTCTTGTCGAAGCGCCCCATCGATCGCGGGGAGCGGCTCACGGATGGGCGACACTACCGGCGCCGTCGACGCGTTCCGCGACCGCGAGATCTGCGGCGACGGCTACGCCCCCGACGACGTCTACCGGGTCGACGTCGCGACCGACAGCCGCGTCGTCCTCGATCTGATCGCGAGCTACCCGGACGCGCTGCTCACGCTCTACCGAGGCTGCGGGGAGTCGCAGGTCGCGGGCGGCCGCGGCCGCACCCGCGTCGACGTCTCGCTGACCGCGGGCACCTACTACGCCGTGGTCGGCGGCGCGCACCCGACCGACGCGGGTCCCTACGTCCTCAACTCGACCTTCGTCCCGAGCCCGTGAAGAAACGTGAAGGGGGCGGCCGCCCGCCCCCGCGCCGGGCTACGCTCGGTCGGTGCGATGGGGATGGATCGCGTTCGTGCTCCTCTTGGCCGCGCCCGCGCGGGCCGACGAGCCGTCGGAGGTGCTCGAGGCGCACGGCTGCCTCGCGTGCCACACGACGGACGGCACCGCCGGCCCGGGGCCGACGTTCGCGGGGCTGTTCGAGCGCCGCGACGCGGAGTACGTCGCGCGCTCGATCCGCGAGCCCGGGGCCGACGTGGTCGAGGGCTACGCGCCGATGCCGGACCTGCACGTCGCCGAGGCCGACGTCGACGCGCTCGTCGAGGCGCTGCGCACCCTGCCCGCCGAGGAGCCGCCGTTCGAGTCGATCGTGCCGCTCGCGGTGGGGACGCTCGGCTTCCTGTTCATGCACCTCTTCTTGTCGTTCCACCCGGTGCGCAGCCGGCTCGTCGACAAGCTCGGCGCCGGCCCCTTCCAGGGCGTCTACTCGCTCGGGGTCGGGCTCCCCTTCGCCGCGATCTTCGTCGGCTGGATGTACCGCCCCTACGTCCCCCTCTGGGATCTGGGCGCGTGGGCGCGGTGGGTGCCGCTCGTCGGGATGCCGATCGCGTTCTACTTCCTCATCGCGGGCTACACGACGAAGAACCCGGCGACCGCGGGGCAGCAGAAGCACCTCGGCGCGGGTCCGGTCGGCGTCACCACGATCACGCGGCACCCCGCGCTGTGGGGCTTCGCGCTCTGGGGCCTCTGCCACCTCCCGCCGAACGGCGACCTCGCGAGCCTCTTGCTCTTCGGGAGCATCACCGCGCTCGCGCTGCTCGGGATGGCGCACATCGATCGGCGCCGCGCGCGACAGCTCGGCGAGCCGTGGGAGGCGTTCGTGAAGCAGACCTCGATCGTCCCCTTCGCGGCGATCCTCGGCGGCCGCGCGAAGCTCGACGTCACGGGGCAAGCCTGGCGGCTGCTCGCGGCGGGGCTCGCCTACGGCGCGATGCTCGGGCTGCACGAGTGGGAGCTCGGCGTCTCGCCCTTCCCCTATTAGCGAGCCAGACTCGGCTCCGTGTCGCGCAACCGAGTCCTGCCGCGCTGTGAGCGGTGCCTGATGCACACGCCGCTGTGCCTCTGCGACGACCTGCCGCGGATCGAGGCCGCCGCGCGCGTGACGCTCGTCGCGCACGCCGCCGAGTGGAGGCGCTTCAGCAACACCGGGCGCGTCGCCGTGCTCGCGCTCGAGGGCGCGGAGCTCGCGGTGTGGGGCGTGCGCGATCAGCCCCTCGATCCGGCGACGCTGGTCCGCGAGGCGGAGCGCACGGTGCTGCTCTACCCGAGCGAGGACGCGCCGCGGCTCGTGCCCACCGACGCGCGGCCGGTGCGCGTGCTCGTCCCCGACGGCACGTGGCGCGAGTCGAGACGCATCGCGAGCCGGCTGGCGCCGCTCCCGGGGATCGAGAAGGTCCGTGTGGACGCCGCGGCCCGGCCGGGGCTGCGGGCCGCCCCGTCGGCGGGTCGCCTCGGCACCGGCGAGGCGATCGCCGCCGCGCTCGAGGCGCTCGGTGATCGCGACGCGGCCGCGCAGCTCCGCGAGGCGGTCCGGACGATGGTCGAGCGCGCGCTGTACGTGCGCGGCAAGATCGGCCACGACCGCGTCCGCGGCGGCGTGCCGCTCGAGGTCCGGCGCGCGCTGAGCGAGCCTCGCTGACACGGAACGCGGACGCGGGAGCGGCTATCCTCTCGACGATGCGACGGACCGCCGGGCTGTGGGTAGCGATCCTCCTGTTCTCTTGCGACGGCGAGCCGCCGCCCGGGACCGACGGAGGCCCGCCTCCGCCGACCGACGCGGGAGGGAACGCGTGCACGTTCGATCCCGGGCCCCCGGAAGACATCGCGGAGCCGACCGCGTACACGCCGCGCTGGGCGTTCGAGCCCTGGATCAGCAAGGACATCAGCGACAGGGACGACAGCTACGCGTTCGTCGACGGCTTCATCGAGCGCGACATCCCCGTCGGCGCGCTCGTGATCGACTCGCCGTGGGACGCGCAGTACACGACCTTCGTCCCGAACCCGAGCCGCTACCCCGACTTCGCGGGGATGGTCAGCGACATGAACGACCGCGGCGTCCACGTGGTCATGTGGGTCACGCAGATGGTGAACCGCACCAGCTACGACCTCGAGACCGGCGGCGACACCTACCGCGGCGCCGCGCCGAACTACCAGGAGGGGTGCGCCTGCGGCTACTTCGTCCAGGGGTGC
Source organism: Sandaracinaceae bacterium (assembly GCA_020633195.1). Classification (GTDB taxonomy): domain Bacteria; phylum Myxococcota_A; class Polyangia; order Polyangiales; family Sandaracinaceae; genus JACKEC01. Next base: position 12,463 of record JACKEC010000049.1, read on the forward strand.
AAGCTCTACTCGTGGTGGAAGGGCTCGGGCTCGGGCGTCGACTTCTTCAACCCGGACGCGCGGGCGTGGTGGCACCGCCAGCAAGACGCCTTGCTCGCGATGGGCATCGACGGCTGGAAGCTCGACTTCGGCGAGTCCTACCTCGAGGAGGACGACCCGCTGATGACGTTCGAGGGCCTCACCCCGCACCAGGCGTACTCGGAGCGCTACTACGAGGACTACCTCGCGTACGGCCGACACGTGCGCGGCCGCGACTTCCTGACGATGGTCCGCCCCTACGACGTCAGCTACGACCGCCGCGGTCGCTTCCACGCGCGGCCCGAGCACGCGCCGGTCGGCTGGGTCGGCGACAACCAGCGCGACTGGACCGGCGTCCTCGACGCGCTCGACGAGATCTTCCGCAGCGCGGACCACGGCTACGTCGTGCTCGGCTCCGACCTCGGCGGCTACCTCGACCGCGTGGAGCCTCAGCTCACCGAGGAGATCCCCTTCGACGTCGAGGTCTTCCACCGGTGGATCGCGATGAGCGGGATGATGCCGTTCTTCCAGCTCCACGGCCGCGCGAACCTCGCCCCGTGGACGGTGCCCGAGCGCGCCGACGAGACGGTCGAGCTCTACCGCTACTGGGCCACCCTGCACCACGAGATGGTGGGCTTCTGGTACAGCCTCGCGGAGGAGGCGTACGCGTCGGGCGGCACCCTCATGCACCCCATCGGCGCCGAAGCGGAGTGGGCCGGCGACTGGCGCTACCTCGTCGGCGAGGCCTTCCTCGTCGCCCCGATCTTCGAGCCCGGCGACACGCGCGACGTGGCGCTCCCGAGCGGCGAGCGCTGGTACGACTGGTGGGACCCGAGCGGCGACGCGATGGACGGCGGGGTCACCCTGACCGCGTACGACGTGACCGAGCGCCGGCGCATCCCCCTGTTCGTCCGCGAGGGCGCCCTGGTCCCCGTCGACGTGGCGAGCGACGTCACCGGCCTCGGCGACGCCTCGAGCGACGGCCACCTGACCGTCCTGGCGTGGCCGGGCGCGACCGAGAGCGCGTTCGTGCTCCACGAGACCGACGACGCGTCCACCACCCTCACCACCGCGCGCCTCACGGACGGCACGCTGCGCGCGTCGGCGTCGCGCGCGCTCCGGCCGACGATCTGGCGGCTCCGCGCCGACGCCGCGCCGAGCGGGGTGACGTCGGGCGGCGCCGCGCTGACCGAGGTCGCCGACGCGGCCGCGTTCGGCTCCGCCACGAGCGGGTGGCGCTACGACGCGGCCCGTCGCTGGCTCTGGGTGAAGGTCGAGGCGAGCGCGGCCGAGGTCGTCGTGGAGGCCGCGCCTTGACGGACGCGGTCGAGGTGATCGACGGCGACGCCGCCATCCTCCTCACGTGCGAGCACGCCTCCGAGCGCATGCCCGACGGCTGGGCCTGGCCCGACGCAGATCGGCGCCTCGTGGGCACCCACTGGGCCTACGACCTCGGCGCGCGCGAGCTCGCGCTCGAGCTGGCCGCGCGCATGGGCGCGGGCGCCGTGCTGTCGCGCTTCTCGCGGCTGATCATCGATCCCAACCGGCCCGAGGACTCACCCACCCTCTTCCGCAAAGAGGCCGAGGGGCTGCCCGTCCACCTGAACACGACGCACCTCGACGACCGCGAGGCGGAGCGCCGGATCGAGTCGCTGCTGCGGCCCTACCATCGCGTCGTCGACGAGCGCGTGGGCGGCTCCCGCGCGCCGCAGCTCTTGTCGATGCACTCGTTCACCCCGGTCTACGAGGGGAACCGGCGCACCCTCGAGGTCGGCGTCCTCCACGACCTCGACGAGGCGCTCGCGCAGCGGCTCGCGGCGTGGCTCGACCAGGCGGGCCTCCGCGTCGCGCTCAACGAGCCCTACTCGGGTCGCGACGGGCTCATGTACTCGGTGGACCGCCACGCGCGCGCCCACCGGCGCGAGGCCATCGAGCTCGAGGTGCGCCAGGACCTCGCCACCGACCCCGCCTTCCGGGCGCGCTTCCTCGACCTCGTCGAGGGCTTCTTCCATCACGAGGACCGGCGGTGAAGGCGCGCCACGCGATCGGCGCGGCGTGCCTCGGCGCGCTCGTCGGCTGCGGCGGCGCTCCCCTGCCGGACGCCGGCTTCGACGCCGGCTCCGACGCGGGCGTCGACGCGGCCGGCCCGCGCTCCGGGCCGATGCGATCCCTCGTGATCGCGCTCGACGGAACCCGCCCCGACGCCCTCGCCGCGGCGCGGACGCCGCACCTCGACGCGCTGATCGCGGGGACGTGGCGAGCCGACTACCACGCCGCGTACACGCCGCTCGCGCAGAACCTCTACGACGCGATCACCGTCAGCGGCCCCAACCACGCGACCATCATGACCGGCGCGACGAGCTCGCAGCACCACGTCACGGACAACGACGACGTCGGCGACGGCGACTTCGAGACGAACCGCCACTACCTCCGCCTCCTCGAGGAGGACGACCCCGGGCGCAACACCGCGGCGCTGTTCACGTGGGCGGTCGATCGCGTCATCACGTCGGGCGCGGACTTCGTCTCGGGCGACAGCGACGCGGACAACGTCGATCGCGTGGTCGGCATGCTCGACGGCACGTTCTCCGGCCCGCGCTGGCCCGCGGGCACCGACCCGGACGCGATCTTCCTGTTCCTCGACGACCCCGACCACGCGGGACACGCGTTCGGCTTCGAGCCGGGCGTCCCCGAGTACGTCGCCGAGCTCGAGGACGTCGACGCGCAGATCGGGCGCATCCTCGACGCGCTCGGCGCGCGCCCCCACCTCGACGAGGAGCGCTGGCTGATCGTGCTCACCAGCGACCACGGCGGGTTCGGGACGGGACACGGCGGCTCGCGCGCGGTCGAGCACACCATCCCGTTCCTCGTCGCGGGGCGCGACGTCAGCCCAGGCCGCCTGCCGAGCTTCACCCGCAACGCCGACGTCGTGCCCACGGTGCTCACCCACCACGGGGTCGCCGTCCCGGCCGCGCTCACCGGGACCGCGCGCGGCAGCGAGGTCGAAGCGGAGGGCACCCTCTCACCCGATCTGCTCCGCTACCACGCCTTCGACGGTGACCTCGCCGACGCCGTCGGCGGCGCCGCGGGCGTCGCGAGCGCGGGCGCCACGGTCGGCGCCGACGGCGGACGCTTCGGCGGCTTCGCCACGCTCGAGCCAGGCGCGACGATCGAGCTGCCGTCGCTCGTCGTGGGCGACGCCTTCTCCGTCACCCTGTGGACCCGCGCGCGCAGCGACGGAACCCTCCTCGGCGACCTCGACGGAACGGGCTGGGCGGTCGGGGTCGACGCCGCGACCTTCGGCGCCACCTACGCGAGCGCGACCGACCGCGTCGAGGTCGCCGCGCTCGAGCCCGACGGCGACGCGTGGCACTTCGTCGCCGCCGTCTACAGGGACGGCGCGCTCGCGACGATGTACGCCGGCCCAGCGGGGGGCGCCTTGCGCGCGATGGCGATCGACGGCCGCGACCTCGGGGCGCTCACGTCGCCGTCGCCCGTCCGGGTGGGCCCGATCAACGGAGACGTCGACGACCTCGCGGTGTGGTCGCGCGCGCTCACCCTCGACGAGGTGCAGCGGCTCTTCGCGGCCGACGCCGTCGGCTCGCTGCGGTAGCGATCGGCGCGGATCAGCCGAAGCGGAGGAGCGGCCGCCCGTAAGGCATGAACGGCCACGGGATCGACGCGAAGATGATGAGGAGCGCGAGGCCCACCCCGATGGCGAGGCGACGCCACGCGATCTTCGGCTCGTCGGCGCGCTTGCTGCGGACCGAAGCGATGTGGAGCACCGCGAGCGCGACGAGCATCCCCGTGACGTGCTCGACCACGAAGAAGCGCAGGACCGTCGTGCGCATCACGTGGCCCATGCCCTCGCGGAACGTCGTGAGCCAGGGGCCGGTGAGATAGAGCGACAGCCCCACCAGCAGCTGCAGGTCCGCGAACCCGATCGCGGCCGAGGTGATCGCCCGGTCTCGCTTCTGCAGCTCGGCCCCGGATCGCCAGCCGCGGACGGCGTTGACGAGCACGACGACGAGCATGATCAGCACGAGCCAGCGCAGGCCGGAGTGGACCGTCAACAGGATGCTGTGGAGCACGGCGGGTACGTTGCGCCGGTCGCCCGGCGCGTCAACCGGAGACCCCCAAACAGGTTTCGCGCCGTGGCCCCGGAGGGCCACGGCGCGAAGGGTGGGTGGATGGTGGTGTGGGTCTGGATCAGGGCGCGCCGCAGGAGCCGCTCGCGCGGGCCGCGACGCGACGGAGGATGGCGTCCACCGCCGGGGCGAAGTCGTCCTGGCAGATGGACTGGACGGTGGAGCCCGGGAGGTCGCGCGCGACCTCGAGGAGGCGCGTGGGCGGCGTCGCGACCCCGTGCTCGGTCACGCAGCTCGGGAGCAGCCGGTTCGGCATCGCCGGGTCGACCGTCTCGAGCATGCGCGGGTCCGCGAGGATCGTCGCCGCGTCGGCGCCCGCGAGGTCGACGGGGATGCCGCCGATGAGCGCGAAGACGAGGTCCGACGGATCCCGGCGAGACGCGCGCAGCCCGTCGACGTAGCGGCTCGGCGGGTAGAGCGCGTCCGGGAAGGTCGGGCAGCGGAGGTTGAGGTCGGTGGCCGCGTAGGTGGGGCTCGAGGGGTCGAACAGCTCGGGGTCCTGCGCCGAGCAGTCGTTCTCGTCGGACATGACGACGACCGCGAGGATCGAGTCGTCGCGGACGAAGCCCGCGTTGGCGGCGTCGGCCTGGCCGGTCGTGCCGCCCTGGAACGTCAGCGGGGAGCTCGACGGGGTGACCGCCTTGAGCGCCGACTCGAGCTGCTGCTCGAAGCCGCAGCCCCCCGTGCCGAGCTGCGCGGTGCAAGACACCTGGTCGACGAAGGCGTCCACCTCCGCGGCGCCGGCGGGCGACGCGAGCTCGGCGTAGGGCGCGTAGGTCGCCAGGCAGCCCGAGATGTCCGTGCGCCCCGTGGTGTGGAGCACGCCGTCGTCGCCGAGGTCGGACCGCACGCACGTCGGGACCGTGAAGCCCCCCGTGCCCATGTCGGAGCTGACCGTCCCGATCCGCACGCTGTGGAGCGCGGGCACGTCCTGCACGCCGTCCCCGTCGACGTCACCGGTCGCGAAGACGCGAGCCATGTGGGGGATCTGCGCGGCGAGCATCGACTGCTCCTCGCTCATGGAATTCGAGTTGTCGACGTCGAGGAGCACGTCGAGCGTGCCCCGACCGCGGCCGCAGCAGTCGCCCTCGCACGCGGTGCCCACGAACGCCTGGCTGAAATGCACGGCCTCGGCCACCGCGAGGTCGTCCTCGATTCGCGTGTCGAGCGCGGCGAACGCGTCGGTCTCGCCGACCGTCCAGAACACCGTCGCGGTGTCGCGGTCACCCGCGAAGGGGAGGCGGACGGTGATCGGCCGCGCGAAGGTCTGCCCCGCGGGCTCGAAGCGGTAGATGGGCGAGTAGCCCTGGAACGGCGCCTCGACCGCGCGCCCCGTGACCCGGACGCGGATCATGGTGTCCTCCGCGAGCGCGCCGGCGGGGACCTCGATGGAGGCGCCGGCGAGCGCGACGATGCCTCCGCTCGGGCCGATCAGCGCCTCGGCGGTGCTCCCGATGTCGGGCGCCTCGGCGTCCACCCCCGGAGAGCCGCCATCCGAGGCGGTGTGGGAGAGCGGGGTGCAGCCGGTCGCCAGCAGCAACGAGAGTAGCGTCGTGATCCGCGTCATCAGCAGGTTCCTCCTGCCTCTGCGTCGACGGGGCGGGCGCGGAATTCCAAACCCGCGTTCGAAGAGGCGCGTCAGGCGCGAGCGACGAGGACGTCGGCCGCGAGGAACGCCACGACCGGGTCGAAGACGTCCTGATCCGCGAAGCGGCCGACCGCGAGGTCGCCGTGGCCGTAGTCGGCGGCCGCGCCGCCGTCCACGCCGATGACCCGAAAGTCCTTTTGCGTCCCGGCGTCGGCGCCCCAGGCGTCGAACGCGAGCTGGACGGTGTCGGGCGGCGCGATCTGATCCGCGGCGCCCGCGACGAAGAGCGCCGGCGCGGTGATCGCGCGGAGCGCGGGCAGCACGGGCTCCCCGTCGAAGCTGACCACGCCGTCCGCCGAGGCGAAGCGCACGAGCTCCGCCGCGAGCCCGCTCGGGATGTTGACGAAGCCGTTGGTCAGCGCGTAGCCCGCCGTGCCCGCCTCGACGTTGGCCGGGTTGTAGATCCAGCGGTGAATCGGCGTGTGGATCACGTCGGCCGCGAACGCGAGGAAGCGGCTCACGATGCGCAGCCGGAGCGTCGGGACGAGCCACCCGGGGATCGCCCGCGCGATCACGGAGAGCATCGCGAGCGGCGACTGAACCCGCGCGGGCGAGCCGATGATCACGACCCGCCGCAGCGACGCGTCGGTCACGGTGCGACCCGCCGCGGCGTACATGAGCATCCCGCCCATCGAGAAGCCGACGTAGTCGAGGTGCGAGGCGCCCGTACGCTCGAGGACCGCGTCGATCCCGAGGCGCAGGTCGTGACGCGCCATCGTCTCGAAGGTGGCCCGGCGCTCTTCGCCCCAGGACAGATCGTCGCGACCACACCGCAGGGTGAGCAGCCAGACGTCGCGGCCGGACTTCGCGAGGTAGCGGCCGAGCGAGAGGTCCTCGGTGAGGTCGTTGTTGCGGTGGTTCAGCGCGAGCCCGTGCACGAGCAGGACCGGCGGCCCCTCCGTCGCGTCCTCACGCGGCAGGCGGCGCAGCTCGACCGCGGAGCCGTCCTCGGTGGGCAGCCGCTCCTCGACCTCGTAAGGGAGATCGAGGGTCAGCCGGCCGACCCAGTACCGATAGTGCAGCCAGCTCGCGACGACGAGCGCGACGAGGGCCGCCGCGAGGACGAGCAGCGCCGTGGTCACGCGCGGCTCCTGTACTCGGCCACCGCCGCGGGGCTCGGGTTGACCTGCACGACCCCGTCGTCGCCGTCCACGAGGACGCGGTCGCCGCCGCGAGCCCACGCGAAGAGGCCGCCGACGCCGTGCACGGTGGGCAGCGAGGACGCGCGGCAGAGCTTCGCCGCCAGGCCCGCCGGATCGACGAACGCGCCGACCGCGAGCGCCGACGCCCGGTGCGCGAGCGCGGTGAGGACGAGGAGCGCCGGGAGCCGGTCGCTGAGCAGGAGCGCCGCGCCCTGCGAGGGCACGCGCTGGTCGACGACGTCGAGCACGACCTGCAGGCACAGCGTCTCGACCTCGGCCGAGCGCTCGGTGGACTCGCCGTCGGGCGCGCCCGCGACCATGTACGGCGCGCGCGCGTAGGCGCGAGCCACGTCCCGCATCACCAGCGCGGGGTTCGCCTCCTGCTGGGCGCGCTCGCGCGCGAGGCGCTGCAGGACCTGGTCGTCGAACACGAGGAAGAGCGCGTCGAGCCGGCCGCGCGTGGCCGGGTCGAGCTCGAGCGTCGCGCTGACCCGCCGGAGCTTGCGCTCGATCCGACCGAGCGCGGACCCGAGGTGCTCGATCCGGAGGGCGGGGTCGACGACGAGGCCGCGCTTGCGCGCCACCGCCGCGAGGCCCTCGAACGTCGGCGGGGTCTCGACACGACCGAGCGCGATGCCGCCCGCGAGGCCGCGGCCGCGGAGCAGGGCGTGCCGGGGTGACTCGTCCGCGGGGTCGTCCTCCTGCCGCGCGCGGGCGCGCTCGAGGGCGTACGCGAAGCACGACGACAGCGCCGTCGCGAGCGTCACCTCCGGGTCGGTGAAGGGGTTCCCGCGGCGGCGCTGCAGGACGAGCACCGCCTCGGAGCGACGGCCGACGAGGATCGGGAGCGCCATGAAGACGGGGAACTCCTCCTCGCCGAGGCCCGGGACCGCCTTGAAGTGCTCGTCCTCGGCGGCCGCGGTGACGGTCACGGGGCGCATGCACTCGGCCGCGAAGCCGGTGATGCCTTCGCCCATCGCGAGCTTGACCTGATCGATGGCGTCGCCGGGGAAGCCGACGTTGGCGCGCAGGATCAGCGCCTCCTCGTCACGCACGTAGAGCGAGGCGACGTCGGCGGCCACGACCGCCGAGACCTCCGCGCACAGGACGCCGAGGACCTCGGCCAGCGGGCGCGGACGGGCGGCCTCGTCGATGAGGGAGAGGACTCGCTCGACCGTCGTCGCCGCGGGACCCTCGTGGACTCGGACCTCCACGGACATGCGGCGGAGTATAGAGCGCCCCGCCCCCGACGCCCGCGACCCGCTCAGACGTCGCCAGGCAGCGTGGTCACGTCGAAGTCGTAGGTCTGCATCCCGCTCGAGATGGTCACCGTGATCGTCGTGGCCGCCGAGCGGCTGAACGACAAGCTGAGCATCTTGGACGCGGGGGTCGTGAGCACGTAGGAGCCGGCCTGCGGCACCGCGTCGACCCAGCGGACCTCGACGCCCTCGATGTCGAGCGTCCAGGTGCCGGACTCGCCCTCCCACTGGCGCGTGCCGTCCTCGCTGAAGCCGGTGAGGAGCCCCTCGGCGAGCGGGCGCTGGATGCGATCGCCGCTGCCCGTCCCCTGACGGCCGTCGGACTGGCGGGTCCAGGTGAGCTCGTGGACCACATGCCGCGACGGGTCCGCGAAGCTCCAGGTGACCATCGCGGTGCCCGTCACCGAGAGGTCGTCGTTGTGGAAGTCCTCCCAGCGGTGGCTGACGATCACGTCGTCCATCGCGTTCCGCATGACCGTGATCTGGTGGATGCCGCCGTAGGTCTGGCCCCGGTAGGTGCAGGTGCCCGGGTTCGCGCCGTACTCGATGGTGATCGTCGCCGCCTCGACGGTGATCTCGGCGCACGGGAGCTGCGTCTGCACGAACGTGGCGATCTCGGCGGCGGCGTTCTCGACCGCGTCACCGATCGTGAAGTCCGTCGTGATCTCGATGCTCCCCGAGGTCAGCGAGATCGCCTCGGCGTCGAGCGACGCCTCCTCGAGCGCGGCCGACGCCTCCCCGCGGGTGAGCGCCTGACACCCCCCGACCCCTGCCCCCGCCAGGAGCAGCGCCGCCAACATCGTCCCCATCCACGTGATCCGTCGCGTCATGATGATACCCCAATCGCCAGTCAGAGATAGATGCATCACTTAGATGACGAAATCAACCCCATCCCTGCAAGAAAGTCGGATATGGACCTACCTCCTGAGCTGGGGAGGTATGGATATCTGGCTCGATGTGATAGATCCAGTGAGTGACCGAAGGACGCAAGCGGCGGCGGAGCCGAGAGCAGACGAGGGACCGGATGCTGGACGCGGCGGTGGATCTGCTGCGGAGCGAGGGGCTCCCTTCGCTGACCACGGTCCGGGTGACCCGCGAGGCCGGCATCGTGCAGTCGGGCTTCTACGCCCACTTCAAGAACCCCGAGCACCTGCAAGAGGAGCTCGCGGAGCGCACCGGGCTCGCGCTGCGCGAGCACATGGCGACGTGGATGGCCGCGCTCCGGGCCACGCCGAGCGACGACTTCGCGGCGCTCACCGCGAGCTACGAGGACGTCCTCACGCTCTTCCGCGACGAGAAGGAGCTCGTCGATCTCTTCCTCCGCTACCGCCGCACGCCGTCGGCGCTCGGCCGGGTGCTCGGCCACCTGCACACCCAGCTGCGCGCCGACTTCTTCCAGTACCTGCGGCAGCACGCCGGCGACCCCGACGCGATCCGCCCGCACCTCGGCACCATCGGCGTGCACGCGGACACCCTCGTCGCCGCGCTCCTCGGCGTCGGCGAGGGCATCGTCGACGGGCGGGTGGGCGACCTCGAGACGGCCGCGCGCGAGCTCGCCGCGCTCACCCACGTCCCGCTCCGACACCTCCTCGCGCAGCGGGGCTGACCGCACTTCGGCGCCCGCGCAGACGATCATCGGAGCTGTGTCGAGACCTCGCCGCCCGCGACGTCGTCCCGGTGGATGGCGTGATCGCCCTCCCCCACCACGACCGGCAGCGCGGCGCGCGCGACCCGCTCGTCGAACGCGTCCCCCGCGAACGCGTCGAGGTCGCGGACGCCGTCCTCGGTCACCTCGAAGGCGAGGATGGCGCGCTCGCTCCGCTCCTCGGTGCCGATCAGCGGGCGGGGGCCGCCGCCGAGGCAAGCCATCGAGACGAGCCGCAGCGGCCCGCGCCGCCCCGGGTAGTAGGCGTGGTGGTGTCCGCTGACGAACAGGTCCACGTCGTGCCGGCGCAGGAGCGCCTCGAGCGCCGCGTCGCCGATCGACTCGCGCTCGCGGCCGATCGTGAACGGGTGCAGCGGCACGTGGCCGAACACGATCCGGACCCCGCGCGGCGCGGCGGCGAGGGCCGCGTCGAGCCACCGCATCTGCGCCTCGTCGAGGGGCCCGACCGTCGTCGCGTCGAGCGCCACGAAGAACGCGGGCCCGGCCACGAACGAGTAGCGGAAGGGGAACTCGGAGTCGTCGACGAAGGTCACGCGGGGCCGGCGCGCGCGCCACGCCTCGGCGTAGGCCGCGCGCTCTTCGGCGAAGAGCCGGTAGCCCGACGCGTCGTGGTTCCCCGGCGCGACCGCGAAGGGGATCGCGGCCTGCTCGAGCGGGTCGCTGACCGCCGCGTGGAAGCCCGCCCACATCGCCGGGTAGTCGAGCCCGCGGCGCTGTCCGGCCACCATGTCGCCCGTCGAGAGCACCAGGTCGGGCGCGAGCCCCACGACGCGCTCGACCGCCGCGTGCACGGGGTCGCCGTACGACGTCTCCCCGTACTCGCCGTTGAGGTCGCTGACGACCACCACCCGGAGGGGGGACTCGGCGCGGGGCGCGGGCGGAGGCGCCGGCGGCGGCCGCGCTCCCTCGGTCGCGCAGCTCGAGAGCAGCACCACCGAGAGGGCCCACGTCGCTCGCGCCACGTCCATCAACGTACAACGTCGATGGTTGATGTGCGTCATCCCCAGGGGAGAGAATGCCCGGGAGTCCGTTCACGTCGGACCGACGGGAGGCGATGCGATGCGCGGTGCAGGGGTCCTCATGGCGATGCTCGGGCTGATGGCGATGGCCGCCGGCGCGGAGCCGCGGACGGCGTACGCCCAGCAGCCGAACGACGAGGCCCAGGCCGAGTACCTCCTGGCGCTTCGCTACAAGCAAGCGGGCCGCAACGCCGAGGCCCTCGAGCACGCCCGCGCGGCGGTGCGCCTCCGGCCCGACCACGCCGCCGCCCACTTCACGATCGGCTCCCTCGAGCGCATGGCCGGCAACTTCGAAGCGGCCCTGACCGCGTTCCAGCGCGTCGTCGAGCTCGAGCCCAACAGCAACCGCGGCTACGCGATGACCGGCGCCGTGCTCGCGCGCATGAACCGCTGCGCCGACGCCATCACGCCGCTGCGTCGGGCCACCGAGCTCGATCACTCCGACGTCCCGAGCTGGGCCAACCTCGGCTCCTGCCTGAACCGCGCCCACCAGGCCGACGCCGCGATGGCGGCCTACCGCCAGGGCCTCCAGCACAACCCCGGGAACACGGACCTGTTGAACAACTTCGCCGTCACGCTGCGCAACGCGGGCCGCCTCGACGAGGCCGTCCAGATGCTCGAGTCGGCGCTCCAGCGCGAGCCGGACCAGCCCGAGCTCAACCTCAACATCGGCACCATGTACCGCCGACAGAACCGCTGGGCCGAGGCCGCCGCCGCCTTCGAGCGAGGCCTGCGCGGGGCCCCCACGAACCACGGCGCCATGTTCGACCTCGCGTACTGCTACGAGCAGCTCGGCCGCGACCAGGACGCGATCCAGATGTACCACCGCTACATCACCGCCCTCGGCGGCCGCGACCCCGACGGCGTCGCCCGAGCTCAGGAGCGCCTCATCGCCCTCGAGGAGCCGTAGCCGCGCGACGCGACTACGCGCGAAGCCAGCGAGCCATCGGCCGCGCGAACGGCACCAGCGCCGCCATCAGCGGCAACGCGACGAGCCCCGAGATCTCGAAGAGCGGCCGCTCCATCGCCACCGGATCGAGCAGGCCCCCGGCGAGGAACGTCACCCCCGCGAGCCCGCAGAGCAGCAGCCCCCACGTGCGGTCGCGGGCCAGCCCGATGGCGCCGACCGCGACGATCCCCGTCGCGAGGAGGTTGACCCAGCTGACGGAGAAGCGCGCGAGCTCGCCGAGGCCCAGCGTCAGCGCGAGGGGGAGCGCCATCCCCGTGAGCAGCAGGCTGATCGACGTGCGCCCGTGCACGCCGTCGGGCCGCGCGAGCAGCAGCGGGAGCGGCGCGTGGAGCGCGGCGAAGAGCCAGATCGCCGGGCTCGCCGTACATGCGACGAGCGACGTCGCGAGCACCCACGCGAAGCCGACGCCGATGCCCATCCAGCGGGCCCAGGCGCGATCGCCGAGCACCCCGAGCGCGAGCACGGCGTGGAGCGTCATCAGCCCGAACGCGGGCGCCGCGAGCATCGAGGGCCCGGCCGCGCAGCCACCGCCGCACGGCGAGAGCAGGCGCAGACCCAGCCAGAGGAAGAGCGCGGCCCCGAGGCCGAAGATCCCAGCGCCGATGCGGTTTCTCGTGGTCACGGCTCCATGATAGCGAAACCCGGCCGCCATCACCCGCGGCGTCGGCTCACAGCGCGTCGAGCGCGCGCTGCAGGGCGGCCGCCGCGCCGGCGAGATCGGCGTCGAGCGCGGCCTCCGCGTCACCGATCGCGGCCTCGGCGGCGGCGCGGCGATCCGCGTCGACGGGAGCACCGGGGAGCGCCGCCCGCGCCTGCTCGAGGACCCCGCGGATCACCGCCCGATCGACGTCCGCGGAGTCCGGGCAGGTGCCCTCGACGCTCGCCGCGTTGTCGGCCCGGCGCTGCCCCGCGCAGAGCGCGTCGACAAGCGTCGCGCCGGGATCGCCGGGTCGATAGCAGGTGATCCCGCCGCGCAGCGGCTCGGCCATGTCCAGCCCGAACACTGCACGATAAATTGCGCGCCGGAGCGGCGAGCCGCCGATGCAGACCCCGCCGTCGGGCGACGTCGACATCACCGCGAGGGTCTCCTCGAGGCCCTGCACGAACGAGCGCACCGCCCCCGTCTCGCGGTCGAGCACGCCGACGCCGACCACGCGGACGAGCGGCGCGGCGTTGAGCTCCACGCCGGCTCCGGCCTGGAACGCGAGGCCGTTCTCCCCGATCGCGACGAGGTTCAGGTTGAACGTCTCCTCGCCCGCGCGAGCGAGCCCCGGCGGGTTGGGCCGGTTGCGCCAGACGATCGTGCCCGTCGCCCCCGCGTCGTCGACGCGGACGACCTCCGACAGCGTGGCCGCGAAGACCGCCCCGCCGTCGGAGGCCACCGCGATCGAGCCGACGATCTGCGAGCCGACGTCGACCCGCCACGCCTCGGAGCAGTCCGGCTCGATCGCGATCAGGGCGCCGTCGTTGTCGCCGACGTAGACGCGCCCCCCGTTCGCGCGCAGCGCCGGCGTCGACGCCGAGCCGCCCATGAAGCTCGCGTGGCAGCGCTCCTCGACGCGGAGGCTCGCCCCGTCGTCGACGAGCTCGAGCGCGTACAACGCGCCGAGCTCGGAGATCCCATCGGTCGTTCCGTCCTCGTCGTCGGGCGCCGTCGCGGCGATCCAGATCGTCCCCGAGTGCGGATCGATCGAGAAGAAGTTGGCGACCTCGGTCGCGTTGCCGAGGAGCGCGTCGATGAGCTGCGTCGGCTCGCCGGTGCCGCGCGGCGCGAGGAGCGGCGCGAGCTGGACCAGGACCCGCTCGATCACCATGTCGGGGACCATCGGGGCCGCGCCCGACGGCGAGACCTCACCCGGCAGCGCGAAGGGGGCCGCGAGCCGAGGCACCCCGGTCGCGCGGTCGTGCGCGTACACGAACCCGTCGCCGGTCAGGCCGATCACGGTGTCGGTGGCCGGGTGCAGCTGGACCCCGTAGACCGGCGGAGACGCCTCGCCGTCGGCCACCGTCAGCCCCGTCGGCTCGTCCCAGATCGACGCGCCGTCGGTGGTCACCGCGAACACCCGATCGTAGAGGCCGAGGAACACCTGCTCGTCGCCGGTCGCGGGGTCGACGAAGATCGCCGGCGTCCCGCCGCCGGGGAGCGCCCCCGTCGTGTTCGGGATCGCGAAGCGGCGCGACCCGTCGGTGTGATCGAGCGCGATCAGCGCCACGTCCTCGGCCGGGCTGAGCGGCGCGAAGTAGAGATCGCCGCTCGAGTCGAAGACGGGGCCGGTGACGTTGAAGGTGTTGGGCTCCGCGTCCCACGCCTCGGCGAGGACGGGCCCGATCACGAGCGCCACCTCGTCCGACCCCGTGACGTCGGAGTGGAGGTTTCGCCAGGCTTGGCGCGACGGAAGCGCGGGCGCGCTCGACGGGACGGCCCGACAGCCCGTGGGGGCGAACGTGGTGGCGCACTCGGCCACGAAGCCAGCGTCCTCGCCCGCGTCGAGCCCCGCGTCCACAGGACCCGCGTCGACGCCGCCGTCGCTCACCGCGGCCTCGCCGCAGCCGAAGAGGAGGAGGGAGACGATCACGAACCTCATGGGGTGCTCCTCATCGGCACGCTCGAGTCGAGGAGGGAGAACCCGTCCCCCCCGCGGCCCGTGCGGATCAGATCCTCGACGATCGTGTTGGCGTAGAGGTATTGGCCCGTGGCGAGCCGCGCGAGGTAGTCGGGGAACGGCTGCACCACGTAGTGCCAGTGATCGCGCGGCGCGCTGCGGAGCCGCGGGCTGTACGCGGTGCGCAGGAGCACCGCGCGCTCGTCCGTGTTCAGCGCGCGCATGTTGGTGACTAGCTGCGGCCGGTTCGCGACGAACATCTCGACGTTCGAAAGGTAGACGACCCGCACGGGGACGCCGAGGGCTCGCGACGCCGCGCCGATCGCCTCGAGCGTCGGGGGGCCGGTGATGTCCGCGGTCCGCGCGATCACCCGGCCGCCCGCGTGGAGCGCGCGCACGTGCGCGTACAGCTCGGCGTCGCTCAGCCAGGTCCGACCGAACCGGTAGCGCTGCACGTTGCGCAGGTAGACGAGCAGGCGCTGCCGGTAGCGCCGATACACGCGGACCACCGGGGCCGCGTCGGCGCCGAGCCGCTCCTCGATGCGCGCGACCGCGGCGGCCTCGGCCTCCCGCTCGAAGCTCGCGACCAGGGCGTCGGGGGTCGCCGCGTCCGGCACGAGCACGCCGTAGAGGCGATGCGTCGCCGCGATCACGGGGTCGTAGTCCACCGCGAAGGGGAGCTCGGAGCGCGCGACCGCGGCCATCGTGTAGGCCTGGTCGGCGCCGACCCCGACCATCGCGCCGCCGAGCCCCTCGATGTGCGGGAAGAAGAGCCGGTGCGCCCACTCGTTCGAGACGACGTAGCTGCGCTCCGAGCGGCCCGATCGGCCGTCGGCGACGTCGTTGGCGACGCGGCGCTGCTCGGCGCTCAGGGGGGCCGGCTGCGCGGACGCCGTGGCGGCGACGGTCGGGCCGAACGAGACGAGAGAGAGCACGCCGGCCAGCGCGAAGACGGTCCGCACGCGGCGATGGTAGCGTACGGGCCTCCGGTGACGGTCTCCCGAACGGTCCTGTGCCTGGCGCTGGTCGGCTGCGCGTCCGCCCGCGCGCAAGCGCCGACGGAGGACGGCTGCCCCCCGCGCGATCGCTGGCCCGAAGGGATGGCCTGCGTGACCGGCGGGACGTTCCTGCTCGGCTCCGACGACGGGCGCGAGGACGAGCGCGTCCCCGGCGACGTCACCATCAGCTCGTTCTACATGGACCTCCACGAGGTCACGAACGAGGCCTACCGCGCGTGCATGGCTGCCGGGAGCTGCCCGCGGCACGCTCGCTACGTCGGGTTCATGGGCGCCCAGCAGCCCGTCGTCGGCGTGAGCTGGCCGGGCGCCGCCGCGTACTGCGCCTCGGTGGGCAAGCGCCTCCCCACCGACGCCGAGTTCGAGCGCGCGGCGCGCGGGCCGGACCGGACGATCTACCCGTGGGGCGACGACGCGGACGATCCGTGCGCCCACGCGGTGGTGCGCACCCGCGCCGGCGAGGGGTGCGGGACGGAGGTCACCGCGGACGTGATGAGCCGGCCCGCCGGGCACTACGGCCTCTTCGACATCGCCGGCAACGTCCACGAGTGGGTGGCGGACGCGTACTCACCCTGCCTGCGCGGGTGCCGGCGCGAGTGCGGAGACGCGTGCTTCGGCACCAACCCGCGCGGCCCGTGCGGCGGCGCGGCCGAGTGCCCGGGCCACGCCCTGCGATCCATCCGAGGCGGATCCTGGTTCTGGCCGCTCGAGCGCGCGCGCGGCGCGGCGCGCCGCGGCGCCCACCCGGAGAACGAAGCCGGACACCGCTTCGGCTTCCGGTGCGCCTCGGATCTCCGGCCGTAGTCCGCCCCCGGAAGAAAAAAGATCGGATGACGGATCCGTGAACGTCTCGTATCGTGGGGGCCACCCATGCCCGTGCGCTGGTTGAAAGGCCTCTTGTCGCGGGAGCGTCCCACGCCCCCGATCCTCCTCCGAGTCGTCGACGCGGACGGCGAGGCGCCCTTCCTCCTGGACGTCAGCCTGCGGTGGAGCCCCTCCAACCGCTGCCTGGATCGCAGCCTCCGCACGGCGGACGGGCTCGCGGTGGTGCACTGGCTCGGCGAGGAGGACGAGGTCGAGCTGACGGTGCGGAGCTCGATCGGGAGCGCCGTCCTCACGGTCACTCGAGCCGAGTCGGTCGGCCGGACGATCCCGGTGGAGCTCAGCTCCGCCGAGGCCTGGAACGACGACGAGCGCGTCGTGACGTCCGCCTCCGTGTGTTGACCTGAGCGCGCCTCAGCCGGTCTACTCGCGCGATGTCCGACGAGGGCGATCGCGCCGAGCTCCCTCGAGGAGGCGCGGCGGACGGTGCGAAGCTGATGGTCGCGGCGATCGGGCTGGGCGCGCTCGCGCTCGGCGGATGGCTCCTGCACGACTTCCTCACCGGTGAGGCGCTGCTCCCCGAGGCGGAGGAGGCGCTGCCCGAGCTCCCCGAGCCCGGCGAGCCGCAGGAGCGCCCGATGGTCTCGACCGGCGAGGGCTACGGGTGGACCTGGGTGAACCCCCAACCGCGCTGGATGCCGACCTGGTACGCGGTCGACAGCACGGACGACGGGAACCGCGTGGCGATCGTCGGTCACCGGGGCGCGGCGGTGCGCTACGCCGACTCGGCGATCTCGCTCTGGACGACGAACACCGAGGCGGACCTCCGAGGGGTGGCCTGGATCGGCGCGAGCGAGGCCCTCGCGGTCGGCGACGACGGCACGATCCTCCGGCTCGGGGGCGCGGCGCCGCGCTCGATCGACGGGGTCGAGGTGACCCTCCGCGACGTCGTCGCCACGGCCGAGGGTCAGGCGCTCGCGGTCGGAGACGACGGCACGATCGTCCGCATCGCCGACGGCGTGACGCCGGTCGCGTCGGGCACGGACGCCGACCTGCTCGGCGTCTTCGGGCGGGGCGAGGACGCGTTCGCGGTCGGCGACGGCGTGATCCTCCACATCCACGGGAGCGAGGTCACCCGCGAGCCGTCGCCCGTCACCTCGATGCTCCGAGCCGTCGGCGGCTGTACGCACGGCGGGGTCTACGCGGTCGGGGACGAGGGCGTGATCCTCTGGCGTCGCTCGGGCGAGCGATGGCAGCGCGTCGCGACCCACACCCGCGAGACCTTCACGGGGGTCGGCTGCGACCACGGTCGCGTCGCCGCGGTCGCCTCGGACGGCCGGATCGTGCTCCTCAGCGGCGACCGCACGCTGGCGCTGCCGAGCGGGTTCGAGCACGCCTGGATGGGCGTCGACGGAGGCGACGAGGGCTCCACCTGGGTCGTCGGCGCGGGCGGACGGCTCGCCACGATCGAGGCCGACCACGTGCGGACGCGGACCGCCGGGCCGGCCGTCCCGATCCGCGCGCTCGGGGCCCTCGGCGGCGCGCTCGTGGCGGTCGGGGAGTGGGGACGCATCCTCCGCGAGACCCGGACCGGGCTCGTCGAAGCGGAGTCCCCGACGGAGAGCGGGCTCGCCGCGATCGTTCAGATCGACGCCTCGCGGATGCTCGCGGTCGGCGACTTCGGGGCGCTCGTCGACATCCGCCACGACGGCGCGCGGCTGCTCACCACGCCGACCGAGGTCTCGCTCCGCGACGCGGTCGGGGACCTCGACGCGCTGCTCGTCGTCGGGGGGAGCGGCACCGTCCTGCGCGGCCCCGCGACGAACCTCGTCGCGACCGCCATCGCGGACACCAGCGATCTCTGGGCCGTCGCGGGCGCCCCCACCGGCGCGATCGCGGTCGGCGATGGAGGCGTCGTGATCCGGCTCAACCAGGCCGGGTTCTCGCGGGTCGCCTGCGACACCGAGGTCACCCTGCGCGACGTGGCGAGGCTCCCCGGCGGGACCTACGCGGTCGGAGACGAGGGCACGGTCGTCGTCATCGATGGCGACGCCTGCTCGGTGGTGCACCACGGCGGCCCCACCCTCCACGCGGTCGGCCTCGGCCCGGAGGGGCACCCGATCGTGGCCGGCGACGACGGCGTCGTCCTCGAGCTCGTCGACGGCGCCTGGACCCGCGTGGGGGTCAACGTGCTCGGGGCGAGCATCCGCACCATCTGGCGCAGCGACCGCAACGTCTACCTCGCGGGGACGGGCGGCGTGATCGTGCGCCACATCCTCGTCGACGGGACCTGAGCGAAGGCGCGCGCTCAGGGGCGCCACGCCCTCGGACTCTCTCCTTGACGAGAATGAGAATTATTCTCATTCTCAGTCCCCGTGTTCGACCGAGCGCGCATCCTGGGGTTCCTGATCGTCGCGGCGTGGCCTGCAGCGGCGTGGCCTACAGCGGCGCAGTCGCAGACGCTGGTCCCGCCGGTCGCCGTCGACCTCGTCGAGGCGAGCTGGCCCGAGGCCGAGCCGATCGCGGGCCGCGGGATGGTCGAGGTCCTCACGCGCCTCGCCATCGACGCGACGGGGGTGGTCACCGACGTGGAGATCCTCGGCTCGGCGGGCGCGCTCTTCGACGAGGCGGCGCGGGCGGCGCTGCTCGCGTCGCGCTTCGAGCCGGCGCTCCGGGACGGCGCCCCGATCGCGGCGCGTATCGAGCTGCGCTTCGTGTTCCGCGCGCCCGCGCCCCCACCCGAGCCCGAGCCGGAGCCCGAGGCCGCGGCGCCCTCCCCCGTCGTGGTCCCGCCCGCGGTGGACGACGGCCCCG
>JACKEC010000005.1 GCA_020633195.1 Sandaracinaceae bacterium
TTCCTCGACAACAACGACGGCAAGAGCGGCGGCGTCCAGGCGCGGCTCCAGGCGGGCCCTTTGACCGTCCTGATCGGCTACCTGCTCGGCCCCGAGCAGTCCCCCGATCCGATGGACCCGGGCGCGGACGCGCGCGTGCGGCACCTCGTCGACCTCGTCGCCACCCTCGAGCTCGACGCGCTCACCCTCAGCGGCAACCTCGACGTCGTGACCGAGGAGCAGCTCGGCGGGGCCTACGACACGCTCTGGGGCGTGATGCTGGCCGCGCAGGTCCGCGTGATCCAGGAGCTCTTCCTCGCGCTCCGCCTCGAGTACATCGGTGACCCCGACGTCGACGAGGCCGCCGGCCGCGACCTCTACACCGGCACGTTCACGATCGACGTGCGCCCCGTCGCGCATCTCGTCATCCGCCTCGACAACCGCCTCGACGCGGCGAGCGACCCGCGCTTCCCCGACCCCCAGGGGGCGCCCATCAACGTCGCCTTCAGCAGCGTCCTCGGCGTGGTGGTCCGCTCGGACTAGGCCTCGAGATCGGTCGATCAATCGCCTCCGGCGATTTCTCTCGACGGTCTTTCAGTCGGTCCTACTGCGGCGCAGCCGGACGAGCTCGGGCTCCGGCGGCAGGCCCCAGCCCTCGGCGTACGCGAAGTGCTCGCGCGCCGACTTGCTCCCGAGGCGGTCGTCGAGGACCTCGAAGTCGTCGAGCGGGACGAGGCTCGGGTGAGGCACGCCGGCGGCGCGGGCGAGCCACATCACCTCTTTGCGGAGGGTGACGAGGTAGTTCGCGAGCTTCGCGGACTTGTCGCGCGGGTCGAGGCCCCACTGGAGGCGTCGGTCCTGGGTCGCGACCCCCGTCGGGCAGTGGCCCGTCTGGCACTCCTGCGCCTGGATGCAGCCGATGGCGAGCATCGCCTCGCGCGCGACGCCGATCATGTCGCAGCCCATCGCCATCGCGAGCACGGACGCGTGCGGGAAGCCGAGCTTGCCGGAGCCCGCGAAGACGACGCGGTCGGTGAGCCCGCGCTCCGCGAACACGCGGTAGACCCGCGTGAAGCCGAGCTTGAAGGGCAGGCTCACGTGGTCGGAGAAGACGAGCGGCGCGGCGCCGGTGCCGCCCTCGCCGCCGTCGATGGTGAGGAAGTCGACCCCGCGGGTGCCCGACTCCATCAGCGTCGCGAGCTCCTCCCAGAACCCGATCTGCCCGACCGCGCTCTTGACCCCGACGGGGAGCCCCGTGCGCTCCGCGATCGTCTCGACGAGGTCGAGCATCTCGTCGACGCTCGAGAACGCGGTGTGCGACGCGGGGCTGATGCAGTCCTTGCCCATCGGGATGTGGCGGATGTCGGAGATCTCCTTCGTGATCTTCGCCGCCGGCAGGACGCCGCCCCGACCGGGCTTCGCGCCCTGCGTGAGCTTCAGCTCGATCGCCCGGACGGGGAACTTCTCCACCGTGGCGACGAGGCGATCGAGGTCGAGGTTCCCGTTCGCGTCGCGGCACCCGAAGTAGCCCGTGCCGATCTGGAAGATCAGCTCGCCGCCGTGCCCGTGGTGAGGCGCGATGCCGCCCTCCCCCGTGTTGTGCAGCGTGTCGGTGAGCCCGCAGGCCGTGTTGATCGAGGTCACGGCCCGGGCGCTCAGCGACCCGTAGCTCATCGCCGACACGTAGAACACGCTCTTGGGCCGGAACGCCTTGGGCCGCTCGCGCGCGCCGCCGAGCACCTTCGCGCACTCGATCGGGTGGGTCGGGTCGTAGTCCGGATCCCCCGCGTGCGGCTCGTGCGAGGGGAAGTTGCTTTGCTTCAGGATCAAGTACCCCGGCGACTGCTCGAGGTCGTTGTCGGTCCCGAAGCCGAAGTAGTTGTTCTCCTTCGCCGCGGAGCGCTTGATCCAGTCGCGCTGGTCCCGCGTGAAGGGCCGCTCCTCGTCGTTGCGCGCGACGATGTACTGCCGGAGCTTGGGCCCCTGCTCGATCATGACGCTCCGGAAGTGCCCGACGAGCGGGAAGTTCCGGAGGATCGCGTCCTTCGTCTGGAGGAGGTCGTAGAGGACGACGAGGAGCAGCGCTCCACCGGTTCCGACGAGCGCCCAGGCCCACCACGGCAGCATGGCCGGGAGAGTACCGGTTCGGCTCGGCCGTGGCGGCGAGAACCTTCGAGGCCTCGCCCGCGCCTCACGCGTCGCCGGGTCGACGCATCATCTCGATCATCGACGGCGCGAACCCGTGCTTGGCGAAGAGCGCCTGCGCGGCGGGGTTCTTCGCCGCCGTCTCGAGCAGCACCCGGGTCACGCCCATCGCGTCGGCGCCCGCGAGGACCGCCTCGACGAGCGCGTCCGCGACCCCTCGACGTCGGGCCGCGGGGTCGACCCACAGATCGATCAGCGCGACGCGCTCGTCCACGAGCTTCATCCAGTCGCGCTCCTCGCGCCGGGCGTAGACGTAGCCGAGCAGCCCGGTGTCGTCCTCGGCCACGAAGAGCATCGCCCCCTCGCGCTCGAGCTGGGTCGCGAGCCACCCGCGGTAGCCGCGCTCGAGCCCCTGGGCGACGAGGAAGCGCGTCGGATCGAGCTCGTGGTGGAAGCGCACCAGCGCGGCGGCCATGACCGCCACCCGATCCAGATCCGCGACCGTCGCAGGGCGCACGCGCACCGCGGGCAGCGTAGCAGGCTGCTGAAAAGCAGCCTGCTTCCGTGCCGCGCGCGAAGCGCGCATGCCCGTGCCCGTGCCCGTGCCCGGACCGTTCCCGTCAACCGTTCCCGAAGACGGCGCGTGATCTCGGGCACGGGGAACGCTCACGGGTCACGGGCGGGCACGGGCACGGGCAAGGGCACGGGCACGGAGCAGGCTCCGAAACGGTCCCTTCGGGCCCATTTCAGCAGCCTAGAACACCAGCGGGACGACCTTC
>JACKEC010000050.1 GCA_020633195.1 Sandaracinaceae bacterium
TCGCGTCGCGCCGACCGCGATGGTGTTCATCCCGTGCGAGGACGGGATCAGCCACAACGAGATCGAGAGCGCGACGCCCGAGCACGTCGCCGCCGGCTGTCAGGTCCTCTTGCAGGCGATGCTGACCCGCGCCAACGCCTGATCTGACGGTGTCGGTGGTGGAATTTCGCGCAAAGGGCGCGAAGAGGCAAAGGAGCGCAAAGGGAATTCGGGGGGGGCGGGATGTCGATCGCGTCCCGCCTCGAGGCTCGCGAACGCCGATCCCATCCCCTTTGCCCCTTCGCGTACTCCGCGTGAAATTCCACCACGCCGAAGTCGCCGCGGTGCGGCTACTTCCGCTTCCAAGCCGAGATACGGAAGAGCGGGACGCCGAAGGGGACGGTGGTCACGTCGACCATGCGCAAGGTGCGTTGCGCCGCTCGCTCGATCGCGTGGATGTCCGTCTCGTGGTAGTGCGAGTCGAAGCGCGCGATCGCGCGGCCGAGCTTGTAGAGCGCGTTCTCGGTCGGGCCCGACACGATGAGCAGGCCGTCGGGGCGCAGCTTGGTCGCGAGGACCTCGAGCAGCTCGGCGTAGTCCTCGTTGTGCTCGAGCGCGTCGAGCGCGAACACGACGCTGAAGTGGTTCTCGGGGGCGGCCTCGAGGGTGTAGCGCTCGGCGTGCGGGACGTTCTCGAGGAGCTGCGCCACGGCCGGCTCCTCTTGCTCGACGAACGCGTACGGGTGCGCCTGCGACGGCAGGACGTGCGCGAGCTCGCCGACCGAGGCGCCGAAGTCGAGCACCGGGCCCCAGCGCGTGTGGCGACCCGCGAGGTCTACCGACGCGAACAGGCGCATCCACGCGACGTACGCGGCCGCGCGGTTGGGGTGCACGTAGGAGGGGACGCAGGTCTCCTCCCAGGTCTCGAACGCGCCGAACGCGTCGATGGACTGCTTCAGCGCGCGGCGACGCGCGCGGATGTGCCGGAAACGGGTGAGGTTCACTTGGAGTCCTCGTCCTGGGCGCGCATCACCCGGATGGCGCCGAGGCGCCGGTGTAGCGCAACCTTGGGCACCATGCTCACGTCGTGCGCGAGCACGTTCAGCCAGAGCTGCAGCCCGAGCAGGATGGGCAAGGCGGCGAGCATGACCGTGCCCGCGGTGGAGACGCTCTCGGTCTCGATCGAGGTCACCCAGCGCCAGGCGCCGAACACGAGGCCGAACAGCAACAGGCCCATCCCCGCGACCATGTTCAGCGACGCGACGCTGAAGTTGCGGAGGAAGTAGCTGTAGGCGATGCGCTTGAGGAAGTTGCGCAGGTGCAGGAACGGGAACGTCGTGAGCGCGTGGAGCTCCGAGAGGTTGCTCTTCTCCTCGCCGTAGACGGCCTGCGCCGGCAGCTCCACGACCCGCGCGCGCAGCACCCCGAGCCGGAACAGCAGGTCGGTCTCGAAGAAGTAGCGCGGGTGGATCTTGTCGAACGGGAGCTCGCGCGCGACGTTCGCCTCGAGCGCGGTGAAGCCGTTGGTCGGGTCGAACAGGTCCCAGTAGCCCGTCGAGAGCTTGGTCAAGAACGACAGGCCCGCGTTGCCGATCAGCCGCGTCCAGGGCATCCGCCGCACCGTCTCGGCGCTGAAGAAGCGGTTGCCCTTCACGTAGTCCGCGTCGCCCTCGACGATCGGCTGGATGAGCTGCGGCACCAGCCGCGGGTCCATCTGGCCGTCCCCGTCGACCTTCACGAGGATGTCGGCGCCGTCCTCGATCGCCGCGCGGTAGCCCGCCATCGTCGCCGCGCCGACCCCGCCGTTCTTCGCGCGCATGACCACGCGCACCCGCTCGTCGTCGCGGAACGCCTCCTCGACCAGCTTCCCCGAACCGTTCGGGCACGCGTCGTCGACGCAGTAGATGCCCCACGCCCAGTCGCCGACCGACGAGACCACGTCCACGATCGAGCGCTCGACGCGGAAGCACGGGATGATCACGGCCACGCGCGGCCCCACCGCCGCGGGCTGCGGGGCTTCGCCGGACGAGGTGACCACCTCGCGGATGGGATGACCGAGGACCACTCGACCTGCATCCTAGCGGGCCCCGCCCGAGGCGCGAACTCTTCGCGTCTGGACGTAGCTTGTCCGGGCGGGGGCGCTGTGCTCTCCTCCGCGCGCACGATGCGGGCCCTCGAGTTCTTCCTCCTCCGAGACGCGAGCCGCGCGGCGGCCGAGCTCGACGAGGAGCGACGGCGCGCCGTCGCCACCGCGATCGACGCGTCCGTCCGGGACGCCGCGCGGGCCCGGTCGCTGTGGGCGACCGGCTCGAGGCCGGAGGCGTATCGCTACGCGGTCGGCGCGCTCGGGCACGGCCTCGACGCGGCCCGCGCCGCGGTCGGCGAGGCGAGCGACGGGCTCGAGCGGCTGGTCGGCGACGCGTGGGCGGCCCGCGTCGCGCGCGCCGAGGACGCCTGCCAGCTCGCGCTCCCCCGCGCCGCGGCCGACCTCGCCGACCACCACGGCCAGCTCTACACGGAGCACCTCGCGTGCGCCGAGCGGCTCGCCGCGGCGCTCGAGGATCGGGCGCTGGGCCCCGCCGAGGTCGCCCGCGCCCGCCGCGCGCGCCTCGGCGCCGCGCTCGCGCTGGTCGCGGGGCTCGCGGGGCTCCTCCTCTACTTCTGGCGGTTCGATCCGACGCCGTTCGTCGTCACCGCCTCCGCGTACCGCACCGCCGACGTCGTCGAGGCGTGGCCGCCGGAGAACGCCGCCGACCACGACGAGATGAGCTACTGGCACCTCCCGCCCGGCGAGACCGGCTGGCTGGACCTGACCCTCACCTCGCCCCGCGACATCACCGCCTTGCGCATCATGAACGCGCACGACGTCCACGCCGACGACCAGAACCGCTACGACCGCCGGCGCTTCGACTTCGCCTCCCGTCAAATCCACGTGCACGCGTACTCCGGCGACAGGGAGGTCGCGGACGCCGAGCTCGAGCTCCCCCAGCTGCGCGCGCTCGACCGGACGGTCGTCCCCCTCGAGGCGCGGGGCGTCGACCGCATCCGAATCGACGTCGAGAGCTTCTGGGGCGAGGGCGGCGGGCTCGCCGAGGTCGAGGTGCTGCCGTGAGCGCGGGCGACGCCAAGCACCTGCGCCAGCAGCGCCACGCGAGCTTCGTGATCGTCGGGCTCGTGATGTCGATCTTCATCGGCACCGCCAGCGTCGACCACGGCTACAACTGGGACGAGTGGGCGCTCCTCGAGGCCACGCGCGCCTCGGTGCGCGAGGTCGAGGTCGTCCAGCCGCGGCACATCTACAACGGCTTCTACCTCTCGTGCGCGCTCGCGGTCGTCGCCGCCCACGGGATCGACGACCTGCCCGGCGCGATCGCCGAGATCAAGCAGATGCCGGTGCTCCCGTTCGAGCCGGCGCGCTACCGCGCGATCCAGATCTGGCAGACCGACATGTACCGGCTCCTCGGCTCCGAGGAGTTCAAGCTCGAGGTCCGGCGCGTCTTCCTCGGGCTCACGTCGCTCGCGATCCTGTGGGTCTTCCTCACCGTGCTGCGCCTGTTCCCGCGGCGCTACCTCGAGGCCGCCGGCGCCGCCGCGCTGATGGGGCTGTCGTGGGAGATCGCCGTGCGGGCGCGCTGCACGGAGGTCGACGCGCCGCAGATGATGCTCGTCGCGCTGCACGTCTATTTGACGAGCGTGGCGCTCACCGCGACGACGAGGAACCGGACCCTGCTCGCGATGATGGGCGTGGGCCTGGCCACCGGGCTCGTCATCGGCTGCAAGATGACGGGGATCTTCCTCGGCCTCCCGTCCGTGATGCTCGCGTGGTTCGCGCCGACCCACCGCTCCACCGGCGAGCGCCTCCTCCTCGTGCTCGCGATGCTCGCCGCGCTCGGCGGCGCGCTCGCGTTCTTCGCCCCGGAGACCTTCTCCGATCCGATCCGCGTGCTGCACCAGGCCTTCAACACGGCCGAGGGCTACCGCTCGGTGCAGCCGGGCTACCCGTTCTACGTCGAGCCCCCGCACGAGCACTTCTATCGGATCCAGCTCTGGACCTTCCTCGTGGCGCCCTCCCCCGTCGTGCCGGTCGCGGCGGCGCTGTCCGGGATCTCGCTCATCGGGTTCGTGCGGCTCGTGCGCCGCCGCAAGGCCTTCAGCCTCCTCGTCGCGATCTACCCGCTAGCGGTGGTCGTCACGATGTCGACGCTGCCGCTCCTCCAGCAGCGCAACTTCCTCCAGCTCTTCCC
Organism: Sandaracinaceae bacterium; assembly: GCA_020633195.1. Taxonomy (GTDB): domain Bacteria; phylum Myxococcota_A; class Polyangia; order Polyangiales; family Sandaracinaceae; genus JACKEC01. Next base: position 4,224 of record JACKEC010000050.1, read on the forward strand.
CTACGTGTGCGTCGCGTTCGGCGCGGGGCTGACCGCTCTGCGCGTCCGCTGGCCGAGCCGGCGCGTCTCGCAGGTCCTCGCGGCGGCCGTCGGCGCGGCGTTCCTCTTCAACGCCGGCTGGCTCTTCTACGCGCAGCGCTCGGTCCGCGACACCACCCGCGACTCGATCCTCGAGGACGTCACCGCGGAGATCGATTCGAGCGACCACGACTACTACACGAGCCGGCGCCTCTACACCGCGCTGCAGGGCCCGTTCGACGCGGACTTCGAGTGCGTCGGCCCGCGGCCCGACGAGCCCGAGATGCACGACCCGCGCGTGCTCATCTACTACACCGACCACGTCCCGCGGCAGTGGCTCTCGGTCCGCATGGGCTTCGTCGAGCACACGTTCGCGCCCCTCGATCAGAACTACGACTGGTACGCGACGTGGAAGGGCCACCTCGAGCACCACCGCGTGGTGCTGGTGTCGATGGAGCACGCGGCCGAGATGAACGTCGACCTGCGGCGCCTGATGCGCTGCCGCCGCCGTTGAGCGGCGCGCGGGCTTGAACCGCGGGCGCACCCACCCCACCTCTCGCGCATGGCGAGGATCGTCGTGGCGGGGGCGAGCGGCGCGCTGGGGCGAGAGGTCGCGCGAGCCCTCGTCGCGCGAGCGTGTGCGCGGACGTGATCGAGTCGGGCGACGCCGAGGTGAGCGTCGGCGGCCCGGACGTGCTCACCCGGCGCGAGCTGCTCGAGCTGGCCGCCGAGGTGGTCGGCGTGCGCGCGCTCCTCGCGCCGATCCCCGTTTGGATGGCGCGCCTCGGCTCGCTCGCGATGCGCCCGCTCCACCCCCGCATCGCCGACTTCGGCGGCTTCGTCAGCGAGCTCGCCGAGCACGACTCGGTCGCGCCGGCCCACGGCTCGCGTCGGCTCGAGGACTACCTCCGCGAGCGCGCCGCGTAGCGGTCAGGCCCGGCCGAACGCGAGGTCCGCCATGACGTCGGCCTCGGTCGGGACGAGCGCCGGCCGCCGGGCGACGAAGCGCCTCTCGATCACGCTGTCGACGAACTCGACCACGCGGTCCCACGCCGGCTGCATCGGCTCGCGGAAGAAGCCGAAGTGCCCGATCCGCTCGAGGCGAACGTCGCCGGGCGCGACCTGACGGGGTCAGCGGCGCGAGCTTCAGCGACCGCTCGAACGCGCGGACGGCGCCGATCGGCGCGAAGTCGTCGTCGGTGAAGCTCCACATCAACATCGGTCGGTCGAAGCGGCGGAGGCGCTCGCGCGCCTGCGGGACGTGGTCGAGGTAGTAGTGCCGGCTCCGGCACCAGCTCGCCCACTGGCGCGCCACGCCGGCGGGCAGGTCGACGCCGCCGAGGCCCGCCGCGCCCGGGTGACGGCCGAGCGCGCGCGTCGTCGTCGCGGGATCACGAGGTGCCAGAGGAGCCCCAGCTCGAGCTGCGTCGGCAGCGGCCAGTGGCCGTACCAGCCGAGCTGACCGGCCACGGACACGAACCCGTCCACGTCGCCGAGCTCGTCCATCAGGCCGATCGCCTGCGCGCCGAAGCTGTGCCCGACCACGAAGAGCGGCGTCCCCGGTAGCGCTCGCGGGACCCACGCGAGCGCCGCGCTCGCGTCGTCGGTGGCCCACCTCCATCGTCACGTCGAGGTCGGCGAGGCGCTCAGGGCTTCGAGTCGCCGATGCCTCGGTAGTCGAAGGTGACGACCGCGATCCCCGCCCCGCGAGGTGCGCGGCGAAGTGGCGGTAGAAGCTCTGAGGGATCGCCGTCCCCGCCTGCACGAGCGCCACCGCCCGCGGGGCGGCGTCGGCCGAGTCGTACACGCGAGCGGCGATCGGGGACCCATCGCGAGCCGGGATCGTGATCATCACGCGACCTCCTTTAGAAACCTGTTCTAGAATCTGGTTCTAGAACACGGTTCTGTCAACGGGCTTGCGCGGGTCGGGGGCCGACGGCACGATCGCGCTCGAATGACGGGCCGCACCGCCACGTCGACGCGCCGGGAGGCCATCCTCCGCGGCCGCGCTGACCTGCTTCGACGAGCTGGGCTGGTCCGCGACCACCATCGCCGACATCCGGGAGCGGTCGGGCGCGAGCACCGGCAGCATCTACCACCACTTCGGCGACAAGGAGGGCATCGCGGCCGCGCTGTACGCGGAGACGCTGCGCTCCTATCGCGAGGCGCTCGGCGAGCGCCTCGATCGCACGCGCACCGCGAAGGGGCTCGTCCGCGCCCTCGTGCTGCACCACATCGAGTGGTCGGTCGAGCACCGCACGGAGCGCGCGCTACCTCCTCGAGATGCGCGCGAGCGGGGCGTCCGACAGACGGAGACCGTCTCCCGCGCGTCGACCCGCGCCTTCCTCGAGGAGATGTTCGCGCGGCTGAAGGGCTACGTGGAGGCGGGGGAGATCCTCGAGCTGCCCCACGTGCTCTACACGCCGCTCATCATCGGCCCGGCGCAGGACGTCGTCCGACACTGGCTGCGCGGTCGGATCGATCGCGACATCCGGACGCTCGCGCGGCCGCTCGCCGACGCGGCGTGGCGCGCGCTGCGCGCGGAGTGACGGCAGCCGCCCCCCTGCGAACGATCCTCCCCCGTTCGGCGTGAACGCGGCTTCACGCGAGCGCGCCCGGAGAGCCGCCCGGCGCGGCGGCACGCGCGATGCGTGGGGCGCGCTCCATGACGAAGTCGCGCTTCGCTCTGCTCGTCCTCGCCGCCGCCGGGCTCGCGCCCGGGTGCGGGCCCCACATGCGTCAGGAGACGGTCGGCGTGCTCGCGTACCAGGCGGCCGAGCTGTGCGGTCAGGGGCCCTACGAGATCGTCGTGCCGGCCACGGGCTCGCGCTGGGGTGAAGGCGTCGAGGTCTACGCGTACGGCCCGGCGCGATCGAGGGCACGGTCGAGCTCTCGGCCGGCGACGACGCGCGCGACCACCGGCTCCGTGGGCGCGTGGCAGACGGGCGAGTACGTGCGCACGACCCGCGACGGCGTGGAGTACGCGCTCACCACGCCGGGCGCCGCCGTCGATCGCGCGCGCTGCCTGGCTACCACCGGCGACGCCGGCCCCGGCGCGGGCGGCGAGGTCCCCCGGCGGCGAGGGGTCCCGGGCGGCGGCACCGGTCGCAGCCGACGCCGCGCGACCGACGGCGGCGACGTCACGCTCACCGCTCCGAGCCTCGAGCTGCACCCCGTCCCGTGGGGGCGCTTGCCTCGAGCTGTCCGCCCAGGACCTCGCCGGCGCGGGCTGGGGACGCATGTCGATGGGCGGCCACGTGTGGGTCTCCCCGACGCCGAGGTCGACGCGACGCCGCGGCTCTCGGCCGGCGCGCCGATCCGGATCCGCTTCTGGTCCACGCTGCCCAACCCGCTCGAGGGCGTGACCTTCCGTGGTCCATCACCTCGCGCTGCGCCCGAGCGTCTCCGACGAAGAGTGGGTCGCGCACCTGGAGGAGCAGCGCCGAGAGGCCGAGCGGGAGGCCATCGTGCGGGCCCGCGAGGCGGCCGAGCGACAGGCCCAAGCCCAGCGCGAGCACGACGCCCGAGAGGCCCGCTGCCAGGCCCACCACGAGGACGAGGGCTGCTGGGGCCGCGGGGGCTACGACGTCTACGTCGCGCGCCTGAGGCGCGAGGAGGAGGAAGCGCCGCGCCCGAGGGCCCGCCCCGGCGTGGCAGCCACCAGCGCCGAGCGCGCCTGCTGCCCCCGCCGAGCCAGACGGCCCCCTGCCGGCGCCGCTGCAGGCCGAGGCCCGCCCGCCGCGCCCGAGCGCGCACGCAACATGGATTCCTGGCTACTGGCGCTGGCTGGCGGCGCGGTGGGTCTGGCTCGGCGGCGCGTGGGAGGTCCCCGAGGAGGACCTCCGCGTCGAGGCCACGGTCGTCGCCCCCAGCGCTCCGCCCGCGCCGCAGGCGGAGGCGCCGCCCCCGCCGCCCGCCCCCCGCGTCGCCTGGGTGCCCGGCTACTGGCAGTGGGACGCGCGCGCGTCGTCGTGGGTGAGCGGCCGGTACGCGCTGCCGACCGCCAACGCCGAGTGGCAGGCTCCCTCGTGGCGCCCGCGGTCGGGCGGCGTGGTCTTCGTCCCCGGTCGCTGGGCGGTCCGCGTTCGCTGAGGCCGACGCCTGATCGCTAGCAGGCTGCCAAGAAGCAGCCTGCTTCCGTGCCGCGCGCGAAGCGCGCATGCCCGTGCCCGTGCCCGTGCCCGGACCGTTCCCGTCAACCGTTCCCGCAGAAGGCGCGTGTTCTCGGGCGCGGGGAACGCTCACGGGTCACGGGCGGGCACGGGCAAGGGCACGGGCACGGGCACGGAGCAGGCTCCGAAACGGTCCCTTCGGGCCCATTTCAGCAGCCTGCTAGCGTTCCTGGAGGACCACGCTCAGCAGCTCCGCGCGGCGCGCCTCGAGGTGCTCGCGCCGACCGAGGAGCATCACGCGGTTCGGCGTCCCGGGCGCGAGCGCGATCTGCCTGTCGATGTCGGCGATGGACTGCTCGATCAGCGCGACCTGCTCGAGGCGTCGGCTGCGCAGCTCGGCGGGGCTCAGGACCTGCACGTCGTCGGTCGGCGACTGGTACGGGGCCTCGGCCACGAACGGGACGGCGCCGTCGCTCCGGCCCTCGACGCTCTCGTCTTGGCCGCCGGGATCGTCGGAGCGCCCCCTCGACGCGACCCCGAGATCAAGGACCCCGGCGTCGCGCACGTCGTCGGAGTCGTAGCCCGCGTTGCCGAGCTCGGGATCCTCGAAGCCGCGGCTCGAGCCTCGCGGGACGGGGGCGCGCGACGGGTGATGGGACAGGTACGCGATGAGCCCGCCGAGCACGAGCATCACGAAGACCGCGAGCGCGAGCCAGCGACGGTTGTCCGACACCGCTCAGCGACCTCGCACCACCAGGTCGCAGAGCTGCCAGCCCACCGGGCTGACGTCCCGGCCGTCGGTCTCGTCGGAGCCGAGCTCGAGGTACCAGCCGTCGTCGGTCAGGCTGGAGTCGAAGTACGCGATGTCGCCCTCGACGTGGCTGAAGGGCATGCCGGCCCGCGTGACGTCGAGGACCTGCCGATGCGCGGCGGCGTCGAAGGTCATGGCCACGTGATAGCGCGTGTCGTTCGCCCACGCCGCGGTCTCGCGGAAGGTCGTGTAGCCCATGTAGCCCATCCCCGCGGGCCGCGGATCGAGGTCGACCCGACCGAAGAAGAGCGTGGTGGGCCGGAGCGGCGCGGGCGGGCTGATCTGCACGCCGAGGCCCCCGAGGTAGCGCTCGCGGCTCACCGGGGCGTTCCTGTAGACGCCGAAGGTGTTGTGGTTGAGGGTCGGGCGATCGAAGACGTCCTCGCGCCAGGCGCCGACGACGAGGTCGACCTCGATGTCGATCGCGGAGTACGCGGTCCCGACCTCGCCGAAGTCGACGCGCATCTTGTCGCCCGCGGCCACGACGGTGAAGCAGCCGGTCGTCGTGACCAGGGGCGCCGAGCCCGCGTCGGGCGCCCCGGCGTCGAGGCCCGCGTCGTCGGCTCCCGCGTCGAGGGGAGGCGTGGAGGCGTCGACGCTCGCGTCGGTCTCGGGCGTCGCCGCGTCCATCGCGACGCCCGCGTCCATCGCGGCGCCCGCGTCCGTGGCGGCGCTCGCGTCGAGCGCGCCGGCGTCGTCGGGAGCGGCGTCGTCGCAGCCCACGAGCATTGCGAGGACGAGGGCCAGCAGCGGCGAGCGAGGCATCGCGCCCAGCATAGGCGAAGTGCCGCTCGAGCCCGAAGGGAGGATCGCGCGACCCCGCGCGTAGCTTGCAACGGCCCCGCGGATGCCCGAAATTCGCGTGAGCGCATGGAGAACCACCCGATGAACGCGACCGCTCTTCGATGGACCGCTCTGGGGCTCGGCCTCGTCGTGGCCCTGCTGCCTCAGCTCGCGGAGGCGCAGTCCGTCGTCGTGCAGGGGCAGGTTCAGGTGCAGCCCTACGGCCAGCCGCAGGGCGTGCCGCAGCCGCCGCCGGGGTACGGCGTGCAGGGGCAAGTCTACGTGCAGCCTGCGCCGACCTACGCACCGACGTACGCGCCGACCTACGCGCCGACCTACGTCCCCCAGCAGCGGCAGATCCGCTACGAGGATCGCGAGACCTCGATCAAGGCGCTCTGGATCCCGGGGATCATCGTGTTCGGCGTGAGCTACGTCCTCAGCGGGGTGATGAGCTCGGCGCTCAGCTACGACAGCGACTACGTGTCGTGGTCGTGGGTCCCGCTGATCGGCCCGTGGGTCGCGCTGAGCTACGCGAACAGCGACGACGAGACGACGGGCGCGCTCATCGGCGGCATCGCGCAGGCCGCGGGGCTCACGATGTTCATCCTCGGGCTCTCGCTCACGCGGACCGTGCGCGTGGCCACGTACGCGCTCGGCGACGGCGAGCGGGCCCCTCGGCTCGCGCTCGACGCGCTGCCCGCGCCCGGCGGCGGGCAGCTCGGGCTCACGCTCAGCCACTTCTGATCCGTTTCGGATCCATCCCGACCCTTGAATCGCGGGCGAGGTCCGCGATAGATCGGCCGTCCACGCCACGCTGGTCGCCCGACCGGGCCCACAGGGGGATGAGAAGATGCTGAACCTCGCCACGCTGCTCCGCGAGAGCGCCAAGAAGAACCCGGGCAAGGCCGCCCTCGTCATCGGAGAGAGCTCGATCAGCTACGGCGAGCTCGACGCCTTCGCCTCGCGCTTCGGCGGCGGGCTCGCGAAGCTCGGGATCGCGCCCGGCAAGCACGTCGCGCTGCTCCTGCCGAACGTCCCGCACTTCACGATCGCCTACTTCGGCGTCCAGTACGCCGGCGCCGCGGTGGTCCCGCTCAACGTCCTGCTCACCGCCGACGAGATCGCCTACCACCTCGAGGACTCGGACGCGGTCGCGATCATCGCCTGGGAGGGCTTCCTCGAGCAGGCGCAGGCCGCGTTCAACCGCGTCGAGGCGTGCAAGCACCTCATCGTCGCCAAGGCCGACCGCGCGGACGTCCAGGCGCCCGATGGCGCGCACAACATGACCGCGCTCATCGGCGGCTCCGAGCCCATCACCGACCTGACGAACCGGATGCCCGACGACACCGCGGTGATCCTCTACACGTCCGGCACGACGGGCCACCCGAAGGGCGCCGAGCTCACGCAGTTCAACATGTTCTTCAACGCGCTCTACGCGCAACGTTTCTTGATGTACATGACCGAGGAGACGACGGCGCTGGCGACGCTGCCGCTGTTCCACTCGTTCGGTCAGACGTGCATCCAGAACGCGGTCCTCGCCGCCGGCGGGACCGTGGTGCTGCTCCCGCGCTTCGATCCGAAGAGCGCGCTCGACCTCATGCAGGCGCACAAGGTGAACCTCTTCGCCGGCGTGCCGACCATGTACTTCGCGCTGCTCAACTACCCCGAGGCGAGCAGCTACGACCTCGACCTCGAGATCTGCATCAGCGGCGGCTCCGCGATGCCCGTCGAGGTGATGAGCGCGTTCGACGAGAAGTACGGCGTGAACATCCTGGAGGGCTACGGCCTCAGCGAGACGTCGCCGGTGGCCTCGTTCAACGTGCTCGACCGGCCCAAGAAGGCGGGCTCGATCGGCATGCCGATCTGGGGCGTCGAGTTCAAGCTCGTCGACGACGACGACAAGACCGTGACCGCCGCGAACACGCCGGGCGAGGTCTGCATCAAGGGCCACAACGTGATGAAGGGCTACTACAAGAAGCCCGAGGCCAACGAGGAGACCTTCAAGGGCGGCTGGTTCCACAGCGGCGACATCGCGACGCGCGACGAGGAGGGCTACTACTTCATCGTCGACCGCAAGAAGGACATGATCATCCGCGGCGGCTACAACGTGTACCCGCGCGAGATCGAGGAGGTCCTCTACGGCCACCCCGCCGTCGCCGAGGCCGCCGTCATCGGCGTCCCGCACGAGAGCCACGGCGAAGAGGTCAAGGCGGTGCTCGCGCTCAAGGCCGGTCAGTCCACCAGCGCCGACGAGATCATCGCGTACTGCAAGGAGAAGCTCGCGGCCTACAAGTACCCGCGGGTCGTCGAGATCATCGACGCGCTCCCCAAGGGCCCCACGGGCAAGATCCTCAAGCGCGAGCTCAAGTGAGCTCTCCGGCGCTTCGCGCCGTCGGACTCGAGGTCTGTCGATGAATCAGCGGGTGAGGCGCCGGTAGACCTGGTGCAGGTGGGCGCGGTCCGTGTCCATCAGCACCAGGCGGCCGGGCTCGCTCCCGAAGTAGAAGACGAGCGCGAGCGGCTCGCCGTCGACGTAGAGCGCGTCGTACTGGCTGGACCGCGAGCGCGAGCGCGCGTCGAGCGCCGCCCTCGCCTCGCCTTCGAGCCGGATCGAGATCCCGACGACCTCACCCGCGTCGATCCAGCGGATCCGAGGGACGTCGGTCGGCGACAAGCTCAGCGCGTCGCCGCGGTGGACGTTCCAGTCCTCGCCGCCGAGCGCGATCACGTCGCCCGGCTGGCCCGACGCGTCGACGACGACAGCGGGCATCGACCCGGGCTCGCCCGTCGGGGCGAGCGAGTACGGGTACGCGGCGACGAGCTCGAGCTGGTGCGCCGGGAGCACCTGTGAGGCGTGCTCCTCGGCGAAGTCCCAAAGCGTCGCGGAGCCCCAGCCGAGCGACGCGAGCCCCGTGACGGCGGCGGTGACGACGCGGGCGCGACCCACGAGGCGTCGTGGGCACCACGGCTTCACGGCCCAGCTGAGCGCGATCAGGCCCCCGAGCCCGCCGACGACGTCGATCGCGAAGACCGAGGGGCAGGTCGTGGCTGCTGCCGACCGCCCACACGACGCTGCTGGCGACCGCCGCGCCGAGGACGCCGAGGGCGCCCCCGCGCGCCGCGCGTGGGTCGCCCTCCCGCGTGACGAGGGCGACCGCGACGAGCGCGACCCCAGGCGGCCCCACGCGACGAGGCGAATCCACGAGACGTCAGGTGCAGCGGCAGGACCGTCGCGAGGCGACCATCACCGCGGCGAGCCACGCGCCCACCCCGAAGCGCGCTGGCGGCCAGCACGACGCCGCCCTCGATCCCGGTGCGACGGCTCACGACGCGAGCCTACGCCTCGACGGGGCCGATCACCACCGGGCGAGCTACCACTGGATCGCGCCGCGGTACTTCGAGATCGACGTGCCGGAGTGGAACGTCGAGGGCAGGTCAGTAGCTCGCGAAGTAGTCCGAGGTCGCGTCGAGCAGCTCGCCCTTGCAGTGGTAGTTGAAGATCGTGTTTCCCCGAAGGACGGGTTCATCCCGTACATGTCAGCCACGCAGTAGTCGTGCTCGAGGCAGTCAGGGTCCACGCGCCGCCGTTGCCGAAGGGCGCGCTGTCGCAACCCAGGCCGCAACGACCCATGCAATCGAACACGTTGTCGTAGCCGGGGTGGTAGGTGCCCGACGACCCCGTTCTTGGTGACCCGGCGGCTCGTGAACCAGCTCGTCGCGTAGCGGTACTCGATCTCGTAGACGCTGTTGATCATCACGCACGAGATGCCGTCGTTGCCGTCGGTCTTGACACGCCCTCCTCGTCGTCGAGGTCGACGGTCAGCACCTCGGCAGGCGCAGCCGGTCCTCGTGGCGGTCAGGCACGTAGATGGGCAGCGCGTCGCCGAGGAAAGCGGAAGCTCCCACGTGCTGCATGTGCGGCGCGCCAGGGAACTCGTCGTCGCCGAGCTCGGCCGCGAAGCTCCGCAGAGCGCGCGACGATGAGCGCGTGCTCGGTCTCGATGACGGAGTTGCCGTGGCCGTCGATGACGACGAGCTCGGCAGGTGATCGACGTCAGCGTCGTAGCGCTCCCTCGCCAAGCGGATCGTGACCGTCGCGTGATCCCGACCGACGTGGAGCGCCTCGAACGAGAGCTCGCCCTCGGGCGCGGTGTACGTGCCGGCGAAGCGCTCGGCGTCGAGCTGCTCGATGGTGAGCGGCCCCATCGCCTCCACGAGCTCTTCGGGCGGCGCCGCGCAGCCCACCCCGAGCACCACGAGAACCCCCAGCCAACCGCGCTTCGTCATCGCCAGCCCTCCAACCCGAGGGTGACTGTACGATTGTTGCGCAGCACTGTCTCCGCTTTTCAGCTCTCCGGGGCGATGGCGACGCGGTTCCGGCCGTCTTCCTTGGCGCGGTAGAGCATCTTGTCGGTGCGCTCGATGAGCGCGTCGGTCGTGTCGTCGGCGCGGAGCGCGGCGACGCCGATGCTGACCGTGATGGGGATCGGGGTCGTCTCGTAGATGACGCGGGTCGACGCGACCTGCGCGCGGACGCGCTCGGCGAGGCTGGCGGCCGCGTCGAGCGGGGTGCTGCGGCAGATCATCGCGAACTCCTCGCCGCCGTAGCGCGCGAAGACGTCCTCGCGGCGCACCATCGCCTGGACCAGGCCCGCGAACTCCGCGAGCACCTGGTCGCCCGCGAGGTGGCCGTAGGTGTCGTTGACGAGCTTGAAGAAGTCGAGGTCGAACAGGAGCAGCGCGAGCGGGGTCCCGTGACGCTTCGCGTGCGAGACCTCGCCCTCGAGCCGGTCGTCGAACGCGCGCCGGTTGTAGACGTTGGTGAGCGGGTCGCGAAGGGCCGCCTCGTAGAGCTCCTGCTGGAAGCGCGCCTGCGCCTCGTCCTGGAGCGAGAACTTGAGCAGGAGGTTCACCCCGACCTGGATCTGGTCGCCGTCCTCGAGCTTGCGGAGGCCGACGATCTTCTCGCCGTTGACCATCGTGCCGTTGGTCGAGCCGAGGTCCTCGACGTGGATCGCGCCCTCGACCCGTCGGAGCCGGGCGTGGAGCCGCGAGACGCCGTCGCCGAAGAGCTGGAGGTCGGCCTTCGTGCCGCGTCCGATGGTGAGCTCCTCGCCCACGCGCACCGTTCGCCCGACGGCGTTGCCGGCGTAGACGATCAGGTAGGGCTGCGCGGTCTCGGCGCGCCGGCTCGTCGCCGCCGCCATCTTCTTGAGGTCGAGCTGGACGGTCCCCTCGTCCTCGCCCCAGTCGAGCCCGTCGTCTTCAGGGTCGTCCCCCATGACTGACGACTCTACCTCACTCCGGGCCCGGGTCTGCACTCCCCGTGAAGCGGTATCGAACGACGGCCTCGAAGGGCTGCGCGCTGGTGACGCGCCCCGTGTGCACGCCCCCGATCGCGTCGGCGACGCAGCGGGCGACGAGATCGAAGGGCACCGACGCCGGGACCGCGAGCCCGGTGAGCTGCACCAACCCATCGGTCCGCAGGGTCCCGCGGATCACGAGCTCCTCGGGGTCACCCGTCGCGCCGGCCCCGGGGACGCACCCGAGCAGCTCCGCGCGGCGCGCGGACACGAGGCGCACGAGCTCGGCCGCCGACGGCGGCGGCCCCGGCGTGGTGATGCGGAACGCCCGCTCGATCTTCTGCCGGCGCCCGCGGAACGGGTGCAAGAGCCGGGAGATGTTGCGGGCCACCTGAGCGTTGAGGCAGGCGTAGATCCGCACGAGGTTGACGCGCACCCGCGGGGTCAGCGAGGTGTCCGTGCGCCCCTCGAGCTCGGGGACCTCGAGCGAGAACTGGCCCGTCGGCTCGAGCCACACCCGAAGACGGAGGCGAGGCCTCGCGCCCGCGCCGGGCCACGGCTCGTGGGTCTCCGCGCAGCGCTGGACGTCGTGGCCCATCCCGCGGAGCGCCGTGCGCACGGGGTTGACGGGCGCGGGTCCGCGTTGCGGGGGCGCGACGACGCGCTGGACGGGGACGGGCCGAGGGCGCGCGCGGGGTTGGACGGCCGGCGTCGACGGGGCCACCGGCGCCCTGTCGGCGCGGGCCACCGGCGCGAGCAGGAGGACGGCGAGCACGATCGCGGAGCCGAGGCGCACGAACGGAGGCTAACAGCCCCTCGGCCTAGTCACACCGACGCGCTCACCACCTCGAGGAAGCGATCCCCGTAGGACTCGACGCGCGCGGGGCCCATGCCCGACACGTTCAGGAGCGCCGCGCGATCGCTCGGGCGGTCGGCCGCGATCTCCATGAGCGTCCGATCGTGGCAGACGACATACGCGGGGACGCCGCGCTCCTTGGCCAGCTCCGTGCGCGCCTCGCGGAGGCGCTCGAAGAGCGCCGAGTCCATGCCCGGCGGCGCCTCGCGCTTGGTCGCCGCGCCGCGCGTGCGCGAGCGCTTCTCGCGCTTGGTCCGCACCGGCTCGGGCGGCAGGACGCGCACCGGCGCGGCGCCTTTCATGACCTGCACGCCCGCGGGGGTGAGCAGGAGGATGGGGTAGCGGTCGGCGGTGATGTCGACGAGCCCGGCGCTGATGAGGCGCCGAAGGAGCCCCTCGATCCAGGGCACGGGCTTGTCGGAGAAGAGCCCGTGGGTGCTCACCCGATCGAGCCCCCACCGCGAGAGCGAGGCGTCGTGATCGCCGTGGAGCATCGCGGCGACCTTCTTGAACCCGACCTGGCGGCGGGCGCGCGCGACGCCGCTGAGCGCCTTGCGCACCACCACCGCGTCGGCCTCGGAGACCGCGCGCTCCTCGCCGCCGGTGCCGTCGAGCCGCTCGCACACGTCGCAGTGGCCGCACCCGCCGAGCAGCTCGTGCTCGTCGCCGAAGTAGCGGAGGATGAAGTCGTGCCGGCAGCTGCCCGCCTCGACGTAGCGCAGCAGGTCCCGGAACAGGCCCCACTGCTGGTCGATGCGCTCCTGGGGCGGGCGGTCGCCCTCGCGGCCGCCGTTCTCGATCAGGAAGCGGCGCAGCGCGAGATCACTGGCGCCCGACATGAGCAGGCCGAGCGCGGGCTTGCCGTCGCGGCCCGCGCGGCCGACCTCCTGGTAGTACGCCTCGATGGAGCCGGGCGGCGACAGGTGCACGACCGCGCGGATGTCCGGGCGATCGATGCCCATCCCGAAGGCGTTGGTGGCGACCACCACGTCGAGCTCGCCGTCGGCGAACGCGCGGGAGACGCGCGTGCGCTCGTCGGGATCCATCCCCGCGTGGTAGCCGCCGCAGCGCCAGCCGCGCCCGGCCACCTCGGTCGCGAGCTCGTCGGTCTTCTTGCGCGTGCCCGCGTAGACGATCACGCCGCCCTGCGGCGCCGTCGGCGAGCCGAGCGCCTCGTCGATGGTGGCGAAGATCACGCGCTTGCGCGCGGACTTCGCGTCGATCTCCTCGGTCGCGAGGTGCAGGTTGGGGCGCGCGAAGCCGCGCAGGATCTGCTTCGTCTCGTCCCCGAGCCCGAGCTTGGCGAGGATCTCGTCGCGCACGACCGGGGTCGCCGTCGCGGTGCAGGCGAGCACGCGGCGCGGCGCGAGCTCGCGCAGCAGATCGCCGAGCCGGAGGTAGTCCGGCCGGAAGTCGTGGCCCCACTGCGAGATGCAGTGGGCCTCGTCGATCGCGACGAGCGGCGGCCGAAGGGCGCGCAGCTCGTCGACCATCGCGGGGTTGCCGAGGCGCTCGGGCGCCACGTAGACGAGGTCGTAGCGGCCCTCGCGCAGGCCGCGGGACCGGCGCCGGCGCTCGTCGCGTCCAGGTTCGAGGCGAGGTAGGTGGCGCGCACGCCGCGCTCCTCGAGCCCGTGGACCTGATCCTCCATGAGCGCGATGAGCGGCGAGACGACGATGGTCGTCCCCTCGAGCACGGTGGCCGGGAACTGGTAGCAAAGCGACTTGCCCCCGCCGGTCGGGGCGATGGCGAGCACGCGGCCCGCCCCGTCGAGCAGCTCCTCGATGGCCTCGCGCTGCCAGGGGCGAAAGCCGGGGAGGCCGAAGCGCTCCCGGAGCGTCTCTTCCCACGCGTCGCTCATCGTCGGGGGCCACTGTACATCGGAACAGCTCCGAGGCACGCGCCCATCGCGCGCCGTGCCCTGGACATCGGCCCGCGCGGCCGACGGTTTCCCGTCGGGACATCACCTCACCCGGCCTCGACGACGCCCGCTGTATGATCCCCCCATGCGACGCCTGCTCCTCACCGCCGCCGTCCTCGCGACCCTCGCCGCGCCGTCCGTGGCCGCCGCCGAAGGCGGCTACGTGGGCGTGGGCGCCGGGCCGGCCGTCCACCTGGACGACTGGCCCACGCAGGTCCGCGTCGAGCAGGAGATCGGCTACTTCTTCAGCGGCAGCCCGCGAGGCTTCTACCTCGCCTTCGCCCCGTCGCAGTCCTGGGGCAACGACTGGTGGGTCCTCGTCTTCCCGCTCCGGCTCGGCGGGACCTTCGACCTCTTCCGCAACTCCGACGTCACCTTCCAGCTCGGCGGCACGGGCACGCTCGGGGTCGCGGTCACCGACCAGTTCAACAACGGGACGGACCCAGACGTCTGGTTCCACCTGAGCTTCGGCCTGCTCCTGCGCTTGATGCTGTTGCGCGAGCGCCTCGGTATCTACATCCGACCGGTCGAGTTCGAGTTCGGGATCGGAGACACGAGGCGCTTCGGCAACGAGGGCATCCGCTACGTGCTCGTCGGCGGCATCCAGTACTTCTGACGGGCATGAAGCGCGACCTCGCCGGCCTGTGCTCCCTCGTGCTCTGCCTGACCGCCCAGCGGGCTTCGACGCCGCCCGTCTTCGGAAGCGGTCGCGCCGGTTAGACCTCGCGCCTAGAGCGCGTTGGCCTTGATCGGGCGCGGGCGCTCCACGAGACGCGCGCCGAGGCGACGAAGCGCCTTCCGACGCGCGCCGGCCGCGGGGTGCCGCACTCGCGCTCGACCGGCCGCCGGTTCAGCCCACTGCAGGGCAGACGCCTTCGCGCCGGGCCAGGCCACGCGCGGACCTCGAGGCGACCAGATCGCCGTGTCGCCTGCGCGCTCGGGACCGTGGTGGGCTCAGGTTGTCGTCGACGCTCGGTCGACCGAGGTAGAACGCGGGACGTCTCGTGCCCGCGCGACGGCGATAGTGCGCGCGTTCGCGCCGCGAGCACTACCGGATGGAGCTACCGCGACTATCGTCCGCAGGCTCGCTGAGGACGTCTTGTCGGGGAGCGCCGAGGTCGTCCTCGCGCGAGAACCACGACGACCGCGACATGGCGGCTGCAGCGCTCCGGTGACGCTCGTTCGGACGCTGATCTGCGCAGCCGATGGCGGACCAGTGGTGCGGCCATCGTCGATCAGGACTGCCGCGGTGCTTCGAAGCCTGTGACGAGTCGGACCGCGGTGCCCGCGCAGGCCCCCGAGCGGCACCAGGGTGAGCTGAGCCCTGGATCACCGACAGGTCGCGGTCCTGCGCGACGCGGGACAAGGCAGACGCGCGCCCGCAGATCGGGCCATCCGCTCACGGCGGTGCTGGCGCCGGTCTACAGTCACGCTCTGAGTCCGACGACGCAGCGTCAGAGGATCCATAGCGCGAGGGCTTGCCTCGAAAACGCCGAGGTCGAAACCTCAGCGTCAGGCTTCGACGGTCTTCGACTCGCCGTTGGCCTTCGCGGGCTCCTCGGCGGCCTTCTCGTCGTCGTCGCCGCCCATGAAGTACTCGGCGACCTTCTTGCGGACGTCCTTGCCCTGCTCCGAGTAGAACAGGAAGGTCACGCCCGCGCCGACGATGGCGCCGGCGGCGAAGCCGCTGAGGACGAGGGCGGTCGTGTTCGGGACGGTGGCCTGACGCTGGAGCCCGATCTGGCCGAGCAGCGCGTCGGCGCGATCGAGGCCGTAGCGCTTGAGGTCGTCGCCGCTGATCCCGGTGACCTTCTCGACGTCCTCGGGCTTGATGTGCGAGGCGTAGCGACCGACGGCGTAGAGCGCGCCGGCCTTGAGCAAGGTGCTGGTCAATGACATCGGTTCATTCCCCCTGTTCGAGACGAAGTGTGGACCTGCACAGGTAGGTCACCGCGCGAAAAAGCGCAACGTGCTCTCGCGCTGCGCCTCGACCCGAGCGGCGCACAGGCGTATGGCCTCGAGCGCCCCGGCGAGGTTGCGCGGGCCGCCCGGGAGCGCCTCGATGCGGGGCGCGAAGAAGGCCTCGACGGCCACCGCGCGCTCCTCCGAGCAGAAGCTGGTGGCCATCCACGGCGCGTACCCCGCGCGCGTCGTCGCGACCCGGGCGAAGACCTCGTCGAAGTGCGCCTCGAGCCACGCCCACGCCGCGTCGCGCGTCTCCGGCATGTCGAGCTGACGCGAGATCGTGTTGGTCACCTCGTTCACCCGCACCCGCGGGTCGAGCGAGAGCGCGAGGGCCCGCGCGGCGAGCGCCGGGTCGTGGGTGGAGCCGAGGGCGTCGAGGCCGCGGGTCCGGAAGAGCGCGTCCTCGCTCGCCAGCACGCGCGCCTCGAGCGCGTCGTAGAACGCCGCGTCCCCGTCCTCCACCGCCACCGCGAGCGCGATGGGGAGGAGGCTCGCGTCGACCGCCTCGGGGTGGAGCTCGCCGTCGGTGCCCAGGTACGCGCGCCCGCGCCGAGCGGCCTCGCGCCGGACGGCCGTCGACCGCGCCGTCTCGGCCAGGAACGTGAGGATCGACTCGCGCAGCAGCGTCGCCTCGCCGTCCTCGGTCGCGCCGCGCCGCGGCCCCCAGCCGAGGGCCCGCGACCGCGACCGGTACGTGCGGTCGGCGAACGCGGCGACGCGCGCCCGCTCGGCGTCGTCGCGGGCCACGCGCTCGTACGCGAAGTGGACGAGGCCCATCGGCTCGACCGCGACGTAGCGCGCCGGGTCCGCCGCGAAGCGCGGCGCGTTGCCCAGCACCGCGGCCGCGTCGAGCGTGCCCGCCGAGTAGGACGAGGACAGCGCGTCGGCGACGCTGAGCCGCTCGCGCGCGTCGAGGCTCCGCCAGCCGGCGCCGGTGAGACGCGCGACGTCCTCGGCGGGCATCGTCCAGCGGTAGTACCCGGTCGCGTGGGCGTTGGGCATGACCCAGTCGGGGCAGCGCTCGCCCAGATCGATCCGCCCTCGACCTCGGTGATCAGCTCGCACGTGTCCTCGACCTGGCGGCCGACGCCCCAGCGCACGCACACGGGGATCTGCCAGCGCTGCGCGCGATCGCCCGTCGAGCCGATCGGCAGGTAGCGACTCTGCCGGACGACGAGCGCGTTGCCCTCGTCGCCGCAGCTCCGGCTCGCCTCGACGAGCGGCACGCCCGGCTGCTCCAGGAAGGTGTTGAAGGGCGTCGCCACGTCGCTGCCCGCGAGCTGGCTGAGCGCGTCGAGCAGGTCGTCCGCGGTCGCGGTGCCGAACCGGTGGCGGCTCATGTGCTCGCGGATCCCGTCGCGGAAGGTCTCCTCGCCCATCCAGCCCTCGAACATCTCGAGCACGCCGCCGCCCTTGCGGTAGGTGATCGAGTCGAACGCGTTGCGGATGTCGTGGTTGGAGTCGATCGGCTGCCGGATGCGGCGCGCGCTGACGAGGCTGTCGGCGCCCATCGCGTAGTGGGTGGCGCGCGTCATCCCGACGTCGGCCTGGTACTCGGGGTGGACGCCGCGGATGACCTTGGTGCCCATCCACGTCGCGAAGGCCTCGTTGAGCCAGATGTCGTCCCACCACGGCATCGTCACGAGGTTCCCGAACCACTGGTGCGCGAGCTCGTGGGCCATCACGTAGGCGAAGCCGCGGCGCTGGTCCTCGGGGGCGGAGGTCGCGTCGAGGAGGAGGAGCGTCTCGCGGAAGGTGATCGCCCCCGCGTTCTCCATCGCGCCCGACGCGAAGTCCGGCACCGCGATGATGTCGAGCTTGTCGTAGGGGTACTCGATGCCGAAGTACTCCTCGAGGTACGCGACGAGCGGCGCGGTGTGCTCGAGCGCGTACGCGAGCTGCGCGCCGCGACCCCGCGCGGCGACGCCGCGGAACGGCAGCGGCCGCGTGCGCACGGCGTTGGGCGGCAGCGGCGCGTGCTCGACGACGTCGAGCGGGCCGACGGCCATCGCGACGAGATAGGTCGGCAGCGGCAGGGTCTCGGCGAAGCGAACCTCCTTCATGCCGTCGACGGTGCGGGTGTCGGCGGGGGTCGTGTTCGCGATCGCTTCGTGGTCGGGCGAGACCGCGAGCGTGACGTCGAACGGTGTCTTGAAGCGGGGCTCGTCGAAGCACGGGAACGCGAGCCGCGCGCTCGTCGCCTCGAACTGCGTGAACGCGTAGGAGTCGCCGCCGGTGTCGACGCGGTAGAGGCCCTTGAGCTGTCGATCGAAGGGCGCGTCGTACGTGATCGAGATCTCGACCTCGCGGGGCCGACCTCGGAGTCGAGCCGCAGCGCCGCGACGCCCGACTCGTCCACCTGCTCGTAGCGCGCGGACACGGGCTCCTGACCCTCGGGGAGGATCTCGACCTCGGTGACGTTCAGGTCCTGGCCGTGGAGCCAGATCACGCGGCGCGCCGCGTCGAGCCGGGTGCGGATGTCGACCCGGCCGCGGAAGCGATCGCGGCTCGGCACGACCTCGAGCCACAGCGTGTAGTGGAGCGGGTCACCCCCTCGGGGAGCCGCCCCGTCGGGATCGCCTCTTCAGGAGGCGGCGCCTGGTCGGGCGCCTCGCCGCCCGCGCGCCCCTCGGCGGCGCTGTACTCGGGGTGGACGGTGGAGGCGCCGCTGCAGGACACGAGCAGGGCGGCGACGAGCGCGAGGGGGAGGCGTCCGGTCATCGAGGGTCCCTACCGCAGACGACGCAGCGAGCAAGGGAGTTGGGGTATCCTCGCGCCGAGCATGCTGCGACGACTCCTCCCGCTCGGCCTCGCGCTCGCGCTCGTCGGATGCGACGACGACGACGAGCTGCCCGAGGATCCGCCCTACTCGGTGCCCGGGCAGACGGTCCCCGCGGACCCGCCGCCGCCCACGCCGGGCCAGCTCCCGCCGGGGATGCAGGCCAACTCGGAGTTCGATCCGCCGCTCGCGGTCCCCGGCCAGGATCCGATCCCGGAGCCCCCGATGCCGCAGATGCCGCCGGGCATGGCGGGCATGCCGCCGGGCGGGATGCAGCCGCAGGGCGCGCCGATCCCGCTCGCGCAGGGCTTCCAGCCGCAGCCCCTCGTCGCGGGCGGCGTCATCGTCGCGGGCCCCGTCGACGCCTCGACCATGGGCGCGGGCTGCATCGGCTTCGTCGGTCAGGCGCCGAGCCACATCCTGCAGCTCCAGACGGACTTCCCGCTGCTCCGGATCCTCGTGAACTCGGCGCAGGACACCGTCCTCGTCGTGCGCGGCCCCGACGGGAGCGTGCGCTGCAACGACGACTACAACGCGGACGTCGACACCAACCCGGCCGTCGAGGGCGCGTTCGGTCCGGGCGCCTACCAGGTGTTCGTCGGCGGCTACCAGAGCGGCACGCAGGGCCAGTACGCGATCGGCCTCACCGAGGTGCCGCAGATCCAGCCGGCGCAGATCCCGCTCGCGCCGCCGGGCGGCGTCCCTCCGGGCAACCAGCCGATGATGCCGCAGTGACCGTGGCTCGGCAGGGTTTTGTGGCTCGGCAGGGTTTTGCGGTCGCCGCGATTCATGAGAAAGTTTCGCTGCGCCTCGACGTAAGACGCACAGAAGGAGAGTCATGAGTAGCTTCGGACAGCCCCCCGGCGGGGGAGGATTTGGTCAGCCCCCCGGAGGCGGACCGCCCCCCGGTGGCGGCGGATTCGGGCAGCCCCCCGGCGGCGGACCGCCCCCCGGTGGTGGTGGATTCGGACAGCCTCCTGGCGGTGGTGGCTTCGGGCAGCCGCCCGGTGGCGGCGGCGGCTTCGGGCAGCCGCCCGGCGGCGGCGGCGGCTTCGGCTCTCCTCCCGGGGGCGGCGGCGGCTTCGGCTCGCCGCCCGGTGGATCGCCCGGGTTCGGTCAGCCTCCGGGCGGCCCGCCCAACGCGTTCGGCGTCGGCCCCGGCGGCACCGTCGGCGGCGGCGCGCCCTCGCCCGATCCCCTCGCGATCGCGTCGCTGGCGGTGGGCGTCTTCAGCCTCATCACCTGCTTCTGCTGCGGCGCCTTCGGGATCCCCTTCCCGCTGATCGCCCTGGGCCTCGGCGCGTTCTCGCTGGTCCGTCAGAACAAGGAGCCCGAGAAGTACGGCGGCAAGCCGTTCGCCATCGCGGGCGTCGCCATCGGCGTCATCTCGCTGATCCTCACGATCGTGATGCTCGTCATCGGCGTCGGCGCGAACGTGATGCAGCGGATGTAGTCGGCCCCGCGGCCGACGCAGCGAGGCCCCGCGCCGCATGGGCGGTCGGGGCCTCGTCGCGTTTCGAAGGTCGCGCTCGGTCAGGCTCGCGGGTGCGGCCCGGGCAGGTGCTCGAGGGTCCAGGGGTGGCGATGGTGATCGCGCGCGTCCGGGTCGGGCGCGTAGCTGGGCTCGAGGCGCGACCGCAGCGCGCCGAGGGTGAGGAAGTCGCGCTGGCTCACCACCGGCAGCCCCGCGTCGAGGAGCACGGCGGTCGCCACGCCAACCCCCTTCTGATGCTGGCGCACCTCGACGAGCCGGCACCCGTCGGAGATCACCTGGCTGCCGCACGCCGCGCTCGCGTCGGTGAGGATCGCGAGCTCGGCGCGCTCGCGCTGCGCGAAGGCGAGCATCGCGCGGGCGCCCTCGAGCATCTTCTCGGTCAGGTCGGCCCCGTGCTCGTCGAGGACGCGAGCCTTGCCGAGGACGACGTCCACGCCATCGCCGCCGTGGATGTCCGGCATGGTGCGCGGCGTCCCGAGGGCGTGCTGCTCGGGGCAGAACGGGAGCGCGCGGACCGTCGGCAGCGCGAGCAGCTCGCGGAGCACCGATCCGAGCCCGTAGTCGCTGCCGTCCACGCCGCACGGCCACGCCGCGAGGCAGCCGCTGACGAGCACGCGCCAGGGATCGTCGACGGTCGGAGCGCGCAGCGCGGCGAGCGCCTCGGGGTGATGGGCGAGCAGCATGGTCGGAGGGTCGGGTCGACCGAGCCCGCCGTCAACGACCGTCCGCGGCCGGCGCGAGCCGATACCCGGCGATCACCTCCTGGCCACGCTGCACGCAGTACGCCCGCCAGGGCAGCCACGGAGAGTCGTCGCCGAGCACGACGAGGCGCTGCTGGCAGAGCCCGTACAGCTCCACCGCGCGCTCGCCGAGGGGGACTGTCGCCTCGTTGAGGGACTCGATGTAGATGCCGCGCAGCTCGTCGTCCTGGGCGATGGAGTCCGGCACCGGGGCGCCAGCGATCTGCGCGCCGAAGTCCTCGAACGCGTAGGCCCAGAGCGCGAGCGCGACGGCCCGCTCCCACGGGGGCTCCTCGCCGACCGCGGCGAGGAGGGGCCGGGTCTCGTCGAGCGCGAGCCGTCGGCCGTCGATCCACGCTCGGAACGGGCCGTCGGCCCACGCCTGCACGTTCTCGACGGTCGCCTCCGCGGGCCCGTCCGGGCGCATGTCGGCGACCTGCTCCTCGACGCGTGACCACACGGCTTGCAGCTCCGCAGACAGCTCGTCGCGCGGCACGGCGGTCAGCGGCACCGGCACCGGGAGCGTCGAGCGCATCACGACGACGACCGGCTCCGCCCGCTCCGCGTCGCCGTCGGGGGGCGCGTCGCCGCCCGAGGTGCCCGTGGAGCTCTCGTCTCGCGCCACGGTCGTGCGCTCCGACTGCGCGTTGCCGCAGGCGACGAGGGGGACGGCGAGGAGCGAGGCCGTGAGGTAGAGGATCGGGCGCGTCATGGCGCCGGAGGATAGCGCGGCCGGACGGCTTCGCGGCGCGCCCTTCCGGGGGTAGTGTCGAGCGTGCCCCGGATCCTCCTCACGGTCGCCGCGCTGCTCCTGGGATCGGGCTGCTACCTCGCCCACGGGATCGAGGGGCTCGACGCGGGGCCTCCCCCGCGCGACGCGGGCCCGATCGGCCGCGACGCGGGGCTCCGCCGCGACGCGGGGTCCCCGACCGTCCCGGCGTGCGAGGTGCGCCTCGAGCGCTGCGCGCCCGTCCACGAAGCGGCGCTCCAGCTCTTCGACCAGCAGAGCCAGTCCCCGGAGATCGTGTGGGGACCGGACCGGCTGCTCCTCGCGTTCTGGGCGCCCGGCGACGAGGGCTCGGGCGGGCCGCAGCTGCTGCACCTCGACCTCGACGGTCGGGTGATCGAGACCGTGCCGCTGCCGCGCGGGTACAACGAGACGCACCTCGCGTGGAACCCGCGCATCGCGCAGGGGCTGTTCAGCGCCGAGTCCGGGCTGACCTGGATCGGCGCGGACGGGTATCCGACCGAGAGCGCGTGGCTGTCCCCGGACGAGCGCTTCCGCTCCACGTTCGACGTGGGCCCGACGGAGGACGGCTTCGCCGTGGCCCTGTCCGGTCGAGGGCTCGAGACGCAGCTCGGGACGAGCGTGGCGCCGGGCGAGCTCGACTGGATCGGGACCGGTCGCGTCGACGGGGCGGGCCCCGCGCTGGCGGACCGATGGACCGGCGAGCTGCGTGGGCTCGCGGGCGGGTCGCTGCTCCGGCACGACGGCGCCGCCTGGGACGCGCCGATCGCCGGCGTCGAGGGCGACGGCTTCGCGCCGAACGACGTCTTCACGTTCGGGGGCGCGCTCTTCACCCTGCACTCTCACTACGACGGCCGTCACGTGGTGCGTCGCTGGACGCTCGACGGAGCGCTCGTGCGCGAGGCCACGGTCGGTCCGCTCGACGATCGGGGGAGCGCGCGCCTGTTCGCGATGGGCGCGACCCTCGCGGTGGTGGCGACGCACCTCACCCCCGACGCCGCGATCCACGTGGCGGAGCTCGACCCCGACACGCTCGAGCTGGGTCGGACCCTCTTCGAGGTCGCGCCGCCCCCGCCCGTGTTTCCCTACAACCGGCACTCGATCGCGCTGACGCAGACGCCGCGCGGGCTGGCGTTCGTGTGGACCGAGGGCGCCGTGGGCAGCGGCAACATGCGGCCCTTCCTGCGCCTCTACGAGTGCTGCCTCACGGAATGAGCGCGAGGTCGTCGATCCCGAAGCCCTCGCCCTGAGCGCTCGTGTCGCTGTGGAACGCGATGCGCGCGCGGACGGCCGCGTGCCCGTGGGCGTTCGTCAACGGGTGTTGCGCGACCTGCCAGAGGCCGGCGCCGCTCGAGCCCGACCAGCCGCTCGCCATCCCGTACCACCCGGTGCCGCCACTCATCGTGCCGCCGACGGTGACGAAGTCGCCGCCGTCGATCGACACCTCCACGCGCCCGAAGTCGCAGCACGCCTCGGTGTCGAAGACGCGCGCGAGCGAGACCTGCGGGTCGCGGGTGAGCGCGCGCATGTCGTAGCAGGGCAGCATCAGGTAGCCGCGCTCGTTCGGCCCGTAGTCGGCGCCGAGGCCGGTCATCCACGCGTGGGTGCCGCTCGCCGCGCTCCGGATCAGCGCGTCGTCGGGCACGCCCCACGCCCAGCTGGTCGGGGACCCCTCGACGACGAGCCCGCCGTCGTCCGACTCGAAGTCGCTGAAGTAGCCCGACCCGAAGGCGCGCGCGGCGTGCCCCATCGTCGCCGCGTCGTTGTCGGGCACCTCGTCGCCGACGGTGAACACGGTGGCGCGCGTGGTGGCCGCGAGCGGCCCGCCGATCTCGATCGACTGGGTGGCGAGGTAGCGCAGCTCCCCGTCGAAGGGCGCGGCGCTCGGCGCGCCGTCGACGTCGCCGCGGATCTCGAAGCCGGTCAGCGGGACGCCGCCGACGTTCGTGACCGTCGCCACCGCCCAGCCGCAGCGCGGCGCCTCGGTGAGGGCGATCGCGAGGTCGACCGACGCGGGGCGCAGGAACACGTCGTCGATCGCGACGCCGTCGCCGCGGATCGCGCTCTCGTCGCTGTGGAAGCGGAAGCGGAGCTGCACCCTCGGCTGCCCCGCCGTGCCGGGCAGCAGCGTCGAGCCCTCGCTCCAGTCCCGCGTGCCGCCGAACCCGGGGCCGTCGTACCAGCCGATCCTCCGCTCGCCCATGGCGACCTGCCACGAGCCCCCGCCGTCGACGCTGTACTCGAGGGCGACGCGGTCGAACGACTCCTCCGTGAACGCGGCCACGCTGAGCGTGATCAGGAGGTCGTGCGCGGCGCTCGAGGCGTCGAAGCAAGGCGAGACGAGCAGCGACTCCTCGTGGTTCGTGTACTGCGCGGAGAGCCGCGTCGCGAACGCGGACTCACCCTCGGCCGCGCGCGTGATCATCTCGCCGGCGGGGCGACCCCACTCCCAGCTCGAGGGCACCATCGGGTTCTCCGACGTGACGCCCCACCCGCTCGGCCCGGCCTCGAAGCCCTCGCGGTAGCCGGCGCCCAGCGGGATCGGGCTCGAGCAGTCGGGCGGCGGGCCGATGGGGGTCCCGCCCGCGTCGACGCGCAGGCCGCCGGCGTCGAAGGGCGGGCGCTCCCCCGCGTCTTCGCGCTCGACCTGCCAGCCGCCGAGGTCGGGCACACAGCCGACGAGGCCGAGCACCGCGATCACCACGACGAGCCGGGATACACGCATCCGCCAGAGGATAGCGATCCCAGCGCGGTTCGCCTGCGCGGGATCGCTACTCGTAGCTGTCCTGGTGGACGCCGCGGATGGCGCGGCCGGACGGATCGGCGTTCTTCGCGAACGCCTCGTCCCACGCGATCGCGGTCGGGGTCGAGCACGCGATCGAGGGGCCGCCCGGGACCTGCAGCGGCGCCGACGGGTGGTCGAAGAGCTCGGCGAAGATCGCGCGGTAGTAGTAGGCCTCCTTCGTCGTCGGCGGCGCGTGCAGGAAGCGCATCTCCGCCTCGGCCATCATCGCGTCGGTGACGTGCGCCTCGGCGTGCGCCTTGAGGCCGTCGATCCAGCCGTACCCGACGCCGTCCGAGAACTGCTCCTTCTGGCGCCAGCGGATCGCGTCCGGGAGCAAGCCGTCGGCGGCCTGCCGCAGGATGTGCTTCTCCATGCGACCGGCCCCCGACATCTTCGCCGCCGGGTCGAACGACATCGCCACGTCGAGCAGCTCGCGGTCGAGGAACGGCACGCGCGCCTCGACGCCCCAGGCCGCCATCGACTTGTTCGCGCGGAGGCAGTCGTACTTGTACAAGGAAAACAGCTTGCGCACCGTCTCCTCGTGGAGCTCGCGCGCGTTCGGCGCCTTGTGGAAGTAGAGGTAGCCCGCGAAGATCTCGTCGGCGCCCTCCCCGCTCAGCACCATCTTGATGCCCATCGCCTTGATGCGGCGCGCCATCAGGGTCATCGGCGTCGACGCGCGGATCGTCGTGACGTCGTAGGTCTCGAGGTGCCAGATGACGTCGCGGATCGCGTCGAGGCCCTCCTCGAACGTGTAGACGAGGCTGTGGTGCACGGTCCCGATCGCCTTCGCGGCGACCTCGGCGGCGGCGAGATCGGGCGAGCCCTCGAGGCCGATCGCGAACGAGTGCACGCGCGGCCACCACGCGTCCTCCCGCTCGTCGCTCTCGACGCGGCGGTTCGCGTGGCGCGCCGCGAGCGCGCTGACGAGCGACGAGTCGAGCCCGCCGCTGAGGAGCACGCCGTACGGCACGTCGGTCATGAGCTGGCGGGTCACCGCGGCCTCGAGCGCCGCGCGCAGCTTCGAGGCTTCCGCGGGGGTGCTCGCGACCGCGTCGTACTCGCGCCAGGTCGGCTCGTAGTAGCGGCGCACCTCGCCGACCTCGCTGTCGAGCACGTGGCCCGGGGGGAAGTCCTCGATGGTCACGCAGTCGTCGATCAGCGCCTTCATCTCGGAGGCGACGTAGAGCCGCCCTTCGGCGTCGCGACCCGTGTAGAGCGGCATCACGCCCATCGGGTCGCGCGCGATCACGTAGCGCTGGCTCGACGCGTCGTAGAGCACGAACGCGAAGATGCCGTTGAGGTCGTTGAGGAAGTCCGAGCCCTTGTCGTCGTAGAGGGCGAGGATGACCTCGCAGTCCGAGCCCGTGCGGAACGGGTAGTCGGGGTGCGTGGCGCGGATCCGGCGGTGGTCGTAGATCTCGCCGTTGACCGCGAGCACGGTGTCGTTGGGCCCGTGGAGCGGCTGCCCGCCGCTCGCCGGATCGACGATGGCGAGGCGCTCGTGGGCGATCACCGCGCCGGGGCCGACGTAGACGCCGCTCCAGTCGGGGCCGCGGTGGCGCATGCGCTTGGACAGCTCGAGGGCCCGCGGCCGGAGCGCCTGCGGGTCACCCTGGATCTCGAGGATCGCGAAGATGGAACACATGAGGCGCGAACCGTAGCGCGAGGCCGCTACTGGAGCAGCCCCGGCGCGCCGCAGCTCGGGCAGCGCGCGCCCGGCTCGAGGACGTAGAGCTGACTGCACCACGGGCAGCGCGTCGGGCTCGGGCCGGCGAGGAGCCCGAGCTCGGGGCGCTCCGTGCGCAGCCGGACGGTCGCCGCGGTGATCAGGTCGCGCACCGCGGAGCCGAGCTGCGGGGGGACGCCGAGGGTGACCTGGCCACCGGTGGAGACGAGCGACAGCGAGGGATCGACGCGCTTCATCTCGTGCTTGGACCAGGTCAGCGACGGCCCGTAGACGATCCCGAGCAGGTCCGCGCCGTCGATGACGCTCCGCTCCCGCACCTCGTCGCCGCGCACCGTGCGCGTCTCGATCGAGCCCGCGCGGATCTCGTAGTAGGCGCGCGGCGGGGGAGCGCCGTTGGCGTCGGCCCAGAGGTCCCCCAGCATCCGGCGCCCCGACGCGAACAGGAACAGGAACGGGACCAGCGGACAGACGAGGAAGATCAAGATCAGCCACGCGACGATCCGGCCCACGCGCGACACGGGGTAGCTCACGAGGACCGAGTCGGGGCCGCGCTCCACCTGCCACCCCGACTGCAAGAGGACGTGCGTCGCCGCCTCCTCGGAGCGCATCTCGGGGCTCGTGAGGAGCGGCCGG
>JACKEC010000051.1 GCA_020633195.1 Sandaracinaceae bacterium
GTGGCTGGTGCTCTCGCGCGGGGTCCCGCGCGGAGAGGCGCTCGCCACCGACGAGCCGACGCCGCTGCCCGGCATGAAGGTCGTCGCGGCGATCTGCGCGGTGGTGCTGGCGGTGGGCGCGCTCGCCGGGCCGCTCCTCGGCGGCGCCCTCCGCTACGGCGACCCGCCCGCCTTCGAGCGCGTCGAGAGCTCCGCGCTCGGCGCGTCGCTCGAGCTCCCCGTCGACCGCGGCGCCGAGCACGTCGACCGGCGCGCGACCGCGACCGAGGTCCAGTACGGCGACCTCGGGTCGAGCCGCGTGATGACCATCGTCACCGTGTACCCGAGCGACGACGACGAGCGCGGGCACGAGGCCGAGGTGATCGACGCCGCCGTGTCCGCGGACATCGAGGGCGCGGCGCTC
The DNA here is from genome assembly GCA_020633195.1 of Sandaracinaceae bacterium. GTDB lineage: Bacteria > Myxococcota_A > Polyangia > Polyangiales > Sandaracinaceae > JACKEC01. The sequence continues at coordinate 404 of JACKEC010000051.1, forward strand.
CTCGGCGCCGCCGAGCGGCTCGCCCGAGGCGACCGGGAGCTGCGCCGCGTGCGCTACCGCCTCGAGAACGACGTGACCCTCGATCGGATCTTCTTCGCCGAGCCCGGCGCGGTCGTCCGCGTCGACGCGTACTCCCTCGAGCCCGACCGGGCCGGGATCGTGAGCGAGCGCGTCGCCGCCTCGTGGCGACCATCGGCCGATTGACACGGAGGCGGCCGCCCCAGTACCGAGGCGTGTGACCCAAGGGGTGGGGACTGTCGTCGGCGAGCGGTATCGGATCGAGGAGGCGCTCGGTCGAGGCGGGATGGGCTGCGTCTACCGCGCGCACGACGAGCGGCTCGATCGACCCGTCGCGCTCAAGCTCCTGAGCCCGGATCGCATCGGCGACGCGACGGCCGTCACGCGGCTGATCCGCGAGGCCCGCGCGACCGCCGCCCTCGAGCACGACCACATCGTGCCGGTGTACGACGTCGGCGGGACGGGCGACGGAGGCGCGTACCTCGCGATGCAGCTCGTCCGGGGCGAGTCGCTCCGAGCCCGGGTCGCGCGGGGCCCCCTGCCGCTCGACGAGGCGCTGTCGATCGTGCGTCAGATCGGCGCGGCGCTCGCGCACGCCCACGCCGCGGGGATCGTCCACCGCGACGTGAAGCCCGACAACGTGATGCTCCGCGCCGACGACGGCCGCGCCGTGGTGCTCGACTTCGGGATCGCGAAGCGCGAGGAGGCGGCGCCCCTGACCGCCGAGGGCGCGATGGTGGGGACGCCCGCGTACCTCGCGCCGGAGCAGGCGCGCGGTGAGCCGATCGACGGGCGCGCCGATCAGTTCGCGCTCGCGGTGGTCGCGTGGGAGCTCCTCACCGGCCGCCTCCCGTGGCCCGGGCGCGCGGTGCTCGAGGTGCTGACCCAGGTCCTCGAGCACGACCCGGCGCCCCTCGGGATCGCCGGGGCTCCGGAGGCCGCGCTCCGGCGCGCGCTCTCGAAGGACCGGGCCGACCGCTTCGGGTCGATGCGGGAGCTCATGACGGCGCTCGGCCACGTGAGCAGCGACGAGGCGCTCGCGCGCACGGAGGCCGCGCCAGTGGTCGCGCGCGCCGAACCGCCTCGCGGATCGAGCCCCGCGCGCGCGCGGCTCGCCATCGCCGGTGGGATCGCCGCGCTCGCCGTCGCGGCGGGCGTCGTCTACGCGCTCCTCCCGGACGACGCATCGCCGCCGCCTCCGACCGCGCCTCGCGCGGCGTCGGGCGTCGGCCTGCTCGACCTACCACCGGCCCCGTGCTCGCCGCCCGCCACCGAGACCTACGCGCGCGCGATCGCCGACCTGCGTCGAGGCGCGTCCGGCGCCGCGCTCGAGGGCTTCGAGCGCGCGGCCGAGCAGGACGACGCGTGCGCCTCGGCCCACCTGCGGGTCGCGCACCTGGGACAGGTGTACTCGTGGTCGAGTGGGCTCCGCGAGCACGCGACGGCGGCCCGCGCGGGCGCCGATCACCTGTCCGAGCGCGAGCGCGCGCTGCTCCACGCGCTCGAGCCGGTCTTCTTCGAGGACCCGCCGGATCGCGCCGCGAGCCGCGCCCGGATCGCGGAGCTTGCCGCGCGCTTCGCCGACGACGCGGAGATGCTCGCCGTCTTCGCGGGCGAGTCGAGCGCGACGGCCGACGCGCGGATCGACGCCGCGCGGCGCGCGACGGAGATCGATCCGGCCTACGCGGTGGCCTGGGAGGCCCTCGCGGTGGCGCTCGACGACGCCGGCCGACCCGACGAGGCCCTCGCCGCGCTCGAGCGGTGCGGAGAGGCGACCACGGGCGAGTCCTGCCTGGTGTCGGCCGTCGACCGCTACGCCCTCGCGAACCGATGCGAGCCGATCCCCGAGCTGGCCCGGTCGGCCCGCGCGCGCGCGCCACGAGACGCGGCGCCCTGCCTCCAGCTCGCTCGGGCGTACGCCGTCGAGGGCGCGCCGGAGGAGCGGATCCGCGCCCAGATCGACGAGGCGCTGCGCCTGCGGCCGGACCCGGTGCTCGCGGCTGGTCTCGGCGCGCTGCTCGCGGGTCACCTCGGCGACCACGAGCGCGTGCTGGAGCTCGCGATCGCCGCCGAGGCGACGGCGCGAGAGGCCGACGTCGCCGGCGTGATCATCACCGCGACCGCCCTCCGGATCGCCGCCCTCCAGGAGCTCGGGCGCGACGAAGAGGCCGGGCAGGTGGCGAGGAGCTACGTGCTGCGGAGCACGGGCACCCTGGCCTCGGTGACGCACAACGGCCTGCGCGCGCTGCGCGAGGCCAACATCCTGCGCGCCTCCCGAGCCGCGCTGGGTGAAGCCGACTTCGCGCGCGAGCGCGAGCGCTGGACGACGTCGCTCTCGGGCAACGGCGCCATCGAGGACCTCGAGCGCTGGGCGATGACCGACGCGGCCTTCGCGACGACGCCCGACGAGGCCCGCGCGGCCCTCGAGCGCGCGCCCGGGCCGCTGCCGACGTCGGGGGAGCCGGTCACTTTGGCGTTCGGGGGCGAGGCGCTCGCGCTCGCCGGCCGTCCCGCCGAGGCCATCGAGCGCCTCCGCGCCGTGGCGGAGAGCTGCCTCCGCCTCCACCATCCGTACGCCAGCATCCGCGCCGCGTGGCTGCTCGGTCAGGCTCAGCGCGACGCCGGCGACCTCGAGGGAGCGTGCGCCTCGTGGGCCGCGCTCGAGGCCCGATGGTCGGCGCATCCGTCTCGCACGGTCGACGCCGCTCGCGCGCTGCGCGAGGCGACCTGTCCCTGACCCGAGCCTCGGTCTCAGGGCGCGGCGGCCTCGGGGACCGTGAACGGCTGCGGGGCCTGCACGGTGCCTTGCAGGCGCACCGTCACGCGGATGCGGCCGCTCTGCGCGCCGGGGGGGACCGTGACGACGAGCTCGGTGTCGCTCGAGCGCCGGATGTCCATGCGGTGATCGCCGAGGCGCACGTCGATGAGGCCCTGGCGGGTGCCGAAGTTCGTGCCGGTGATCGTGACCTCGGTCCCGACCGCGCCGCTCGGCGGCGAGACGGAGGCGATGGTCGGCGCGTCGGTCACCACGAACGGCTGGCGCGTCCGGGCCTCGCCCGCGTTCTGCACGGTCACGACGAGCGGGCCGCTGTTGGCCTCGGGCACCCGGATCACGAGGGCGTCGACGGCCGCGCGGACCACCTCGCAGGACTGGCCGCTCAACGTCACCGTGTTGAGCGCCGCCGTCGTCGCGAAGCCGCGACCGTGGATCGTCACCTCGGTCCCGGCGCCGCCGTTGCGGGGCGTGAAGCCATCCACCGCGACGTGCGGGACGACGCGGAGCTCGGCGCGGCTGACGACCGGGCCCATCTCGTTGACGGTCACGGAGATGGCGCCGCTCGAGGCGCCCTCCGGGATCTCGAGCACGAGGTGGTCGTCGGCGATGTCGCGCACCTGCATCGGCGTCTCGCCGAGGAGCGCGGTGACCGCGCGGACGTCGTCGCCGAAGTGCTCGCCGGTGAGGGTGACGCGGACGCCGACGGCGCCGAACTGCGGATCCATCGACGCGATGACCGGCGCGTAGCGCACGTCGTAGGGGCCGGCGCTGTAGGCGCGGCCGCCGCTGGTCACGTCGACGAGCCAGCGACCGCTGGTGGCGCCGCGCCGCGGGACCTCGACCTCGAGCTCCGTCTCCGTCGCGCGAAGCACGCGGACGCGCTCGTCGCCGAGGTAGACCCGGACGCGCGAGGCGCGGCGATCGAAGCCCGTCCCGCGGATCGTCACGTGGGTCCCCGGCGGCCCGAACGCGGGCTCGAACCCGGCGATGGAGGTGCCCGTCCCGATGGTGAACGAGTCGCTGCTCGTCGCCTCGCCCGCGCCGGTGACGCGCACGCGGAACGGGGCGCTCGTCGCCCCCTCGGGGACGATCACGCGGAGCTCCGTGGGGTTCGCGGTGCGCACGACGACGGGCGTGTCGCCGAGGTGGACGTAGTTGTCGGCGACGCGCGGCGAGAAGTTCTCCCCGCGGAGCAGGACCTCGGTGCCCGCCGCGCCGCTGGTCGGCGCGAAGCCGCTCACCACGGGCGCGGGCGCCGCCTCCGTCACGCGGAAGCGCGGGCCGCGCACGTTGCCGCGGGGGGTGCGGATCTCGATCTCCCCGCTCGCCGCGCCCGGCGGGATGGTGACGGTCCAGCGGTTCGGGAGGCGGCTCTGGACGGTGAGCTCGGCGCTCCCGAGGAAGACGGTTTGCTCGCCGTCGAAGTAGCGACCGACGAGGGCGACGAGGGTCCCGGGGGGACCCGACGTGGGCTCGATCCGCTGCACCACCGGCATCGGGCGTCGCACCTGCGCCTCGACCGTGGACGTGCCGAGCAGCGCCATCGAGAGCGCCGCGGCGAAGACGAACCGACCCATGCTCATCGTCCCTCCCATCGAGCGGGGAGCCTCGTACACCGGCCGGGCCGGGTCAAACGCCCATCGCGTCGACGGTCGGAGGGCGCGCCGGATTCAACCGCGGGCGCGCCGAGGGGCTACCGGATCAGCCCGCTCATGTCGTAGCGACCCGCGAAGTCGATGCCGAGCGCCTGCGCCACGAGGCTGTAGAGGTGGCCCTCGCGCATGACGGTGCCGGGCGCCGGATCCCCCGTGAGCGGGTCGAACCCGTAGGTCAGGCAGGTCGCGGGGTCGACGCCGCCGAAGACGCGGTTGCCCTTCAGCATCGGCGACAGGAACAGGTTGCCGTTGTTGAGGTGGTGCCCCGACGAGAAGCTCAGGCTCCCGCGCGGGCGCTCCTTGGTGCGACCGAAGTCCGTCGCGACGTAGACGAGCGAGCGGTCCCACATCGAGCCGTCTCCGTGCGGCGTCTCCTTGAGGAGCGTGACGAGCCCGTCGATGGCCATCGAGACGCGGCTCCACATGACGTTCTGCGCGGCGACGTGGTTGGTGTGGCTGTAGTCGAACGCGATCGGGGTGTCCGGGATGCGGCCGTCGGGCAGGAAGTTGGGCGCGAAGCTCGGGCCGAGGCCCACCGCGCTCGTCAGCCCGTTGCGGGCGAGCAGGAACCCGAGCGCGGCCTGCGCCTGGAGCTGGTCGCTCGCGAGATCGGGGAAGACCGTCAGGAGGCGCTCGAGCTGCGCGTTCTGCTCCGCGTCGAGCCCGAGCCCGTACTCGTCGAGCGGGAAGGCCTCGCTCGATCGGATCATCAGGAGCCGGTGGATCAGGTCCTGCCCCTCGAGCTGCGGCAGCACGTCGCGGCGCAGCTCGAGGTAGCGGCTCCGCAGGGCGCTCGCGGCGTGTCGACGGGAGAACGCGGACGCGTCGTCGAGCCGGTCGCGGACGCCGCGCGCCTGCTCGATCGCGTCGGCCGACGGCGCGCTCGGGAGCCCCGCGTAGCCGTGGGTGGACACCGAGTAGAGGACCGGGTCGGCGATGATCTCCGAGCGCATCCGCGCCGGCACGTCCGCGCGATCCCCGGGCTCGAGGTAGCCGCCGTTCGCCATGTTGCAGTTCGGCAGCAGCAGGTCCTCGCCGTGCGTCATCGCCATCGCCTCGAGCAGCGTGCGCCCGCCGTCGATGCCCGCGCCGGTCATCGCCCGCTTCTGCGCGATGACGTGGTTGACGCTCGTGCCCTCGACGGTGACCACGCACATGTCGCGGTAGTGGTTGCGGACGAGCTGCGCCTGCTCGAAGCGGCTCTGGAACGGGCCCTCGATGGGGAGGTTGCGCACCACCTTGATCGCCGAGCCCATCGGCCGCTCGACGGCCGCGTCGGGGTAGATGACGAGGCTCTCGGCGGCGCTCGCGTTCGGCGCCTCGCTCTGCGCGATGGGCAGGAACGAGTCGATGATGCTGCCCCCGCCGGAGGCGGTGATCACGAACAGGAACTTCTGGTCGGCGCGGGGCTGCGCGAGGGCGCGGCGGCGCATCGAGAAGGAGAGCGGGAGCGTCGCGGCCGCGGCGGCGAGGCCGCACGAGCGAAGGAATCCACGGCGCGCGAGGGAGCGGGTCGGCTTGGCGTTCGTCATCGTCGTTTTCCTTCTAGAAGAGGACCATCTCGGCCGTGGTGCCGATGGAGAAGCAGGTCAGGACGTCGACCTCGCGCGCGGAGCGAGGCGCGCCCGCGGGGTCGACGGTCAGCTCGGCGAGGATCGCGAGCTCGTCCGGCGCGGCGTCCCGGGCGAGGAGCCGCCGGTAGAGGGCGGCGGCCTGTCGCTCGGCGAGCGCCGCGTCCGCCGGCGCGTCGGTGGGCGGCAGGTCCGTGAAGACCCGAGGCGCGCCCGCGGCGTCGCGCGCCACCGCGTTCTCGCACGCGCTCAGGACGACCCGGTCGACCGCGGCCGGCGTCGTCGCGAGCGGGCTCGCGACCACCGTGTACTGCGCGGCGCCGAGCGCGTCGTTGCCGCCGAGCGCGACGAGGTGGACGGCCTCGCAGTCGATGCGGTCGATCTCGCGGCACAGCGTGTCGCCGGTCAGCTCGAGCGCGCCCTCGAGGTCGGCGGTGAACGCGGCGACGCGCTTCCACTGCAGCGACTCCACGGCCGGCGGCGTCGCGGCGGGATCGCAGGCGAAGGGCTCGGGCGGGCGCGGCGCGGGGCGCAGCGGCTGGAGCGGCTCCCCGCAGGCGGCGAGCAGCGCGAGGGCGGAGACGAGCGCGAGCGAGCGGTTCACTGGACACCTCCGAAGGCGGGCAGATCGACGAGCCGGTGCAGGAGGCCGTTGGCCGAGTACCCGTCCCCGGGCATGGCCGCCCACGCCTCGTCGAGCGCGGGCACCTCGCCGGGGGTCGGAGCGCGCTCGAACGCGTGCTGGAAGAACATCGTGGCGAGATTCCGCAGGAAGTCGTCGCTCGCCACGGCCTGGTCGGCCCACTCGCGGACGCTGTTCACGGGCTCGCCGAAGAGGAAGCTCTGCTCGTCGTCCCAGGCGTCGATGAGCCGGCGTGGCCGGCCGGGGTCGTAGACACCGGTGCGCGCCCCCGCGATGCCCTCGTACTCGGCGAACACGTAGCTCAGCGGGTCGAGCGTCGAGTGGCACTGCGCGCAAGTCGCGTTGCGTACTCCCTTGTCGTCCACGTCGCGCGGCTCGCTCGGCACGGGAACGAGGCCCTGCTGTCGGGCGATGTCCGCGCCGAGGTAGGCGCGGTAGGCCTGCGCCGCGGTCGTGCGCGGGAGCGGGCTGAACATGGTGTTGATGGCGAAGAACCACTGCGTGGTGATCATCCCGGCGCGCCGGTCGACGGCGAGCGGCTGCCCGCCCGAGCCGCCGCGCGGTGAGTCGAACGTGCCGGTGCGCGGCCGGAGCGTTCCGTCCAGGGCCTGCTCGACGTGGTAGTCGGCGAGCAGGAGATCGCGCGCGTCGCGGTCGCCTGTGAGGACGTAGCGGAAGAGGTTGTAGTCCCAGTCGAAGTCGCCGATGACGATGCCGACGGGCGAGCGGATCCCGACCGCCTCGATGGGCCGGATGCGTGGGTCCGCGAGCCGCGCCAGCCCCTCGTCCCGCCAGTAGTCCGAGCGCAGGCACGCGCCGAGCGCGTCATGCAGGCGGACGTAGAGCGCGTCGCGCGCGGCCGTGTCCGCCCCGAAGGCGGCGCGCTCGTCGTAGGTCGGCGAGCGGCCGCAGTAGAGGATCATGACCCGGCGGAGCGCGGCGTCGAAGTCGTAGCCCTCGGCGACGGGGGCGCCGCCCGAGGACGGCGGCGGCGCGCAGTAGGGCCACACGTCCGCGGCGTCGCCCGGCCCCGTGCCGAGGCGCAGCTCGTCGCCGTTGCTCACCCCGTCCCCATCGGCGTCGAGGTCGTCGATCGCGTAGAGCGTGACCCCGAGGACGTCGACGAAGGGCGCGTCCGGCAGAGCCGCCGCGATCTGCAGCCCGAACTCGTTCCAGACCGCGGGCGAGGTGGAGACGTGGCAGGTCGTGCACTCGGCCACCCGCCCGCGGCACGCCGGCGCGTCGGGGTACGTGGCGCAGAGGATGGCGGGCGCCTCGGGCCGCGCGAGCGCGGGGCTCGGCGCGGCGAGGACGGCGAGGGCGAGGAGGCAGAGTCGAGGTCTCGGCATACCCCCGACTCCAGCCAACCTCGTGCCGACCCCTGTCTTCGCGGGTCCCGCGCGTCGCCTGACGGGCGAGCCCACCAGGTGTCTGGTGGACCATCCAGGTCAGGGAACGATCCAGCGCGCCGGCGAGACGCGGGTGTGACGCGCGTCGAGGTCGACCCGGTGAGGACCGACCCGCGAGCCGTCGGGGAGGACGAGCTCGAGCTGGTGGACGCCGACCGAGAGCTCGAGGCGCTTGGGCGCGAAGCCCTGCGGAACCCCGTCGACGAGGATCTCGGCCCTCGCCGCGCCAGCCCCCCCAACGAGGAGCGTCCCCGTGCCCGTGCCCGTGCCCGTGCCCGTGCCCGTGCCCGTGCCCGTGCCCGTGCTCGTCCCCGTGCCCGTGCCCGTGCTCGTGCCCGTGCTCGTGCTCGTGCTCGTCCCCGTGCCCGTGCCCGTGCCCGTGCCCGTGCCCGTGCCCGCATCCGCCCCCGCATCCGCCCCCGCATCCGCGTCCGCCCCCGCATCCGCGACAGCCGCATCCGCGACAGCCGCGTCCGCCTCCGCATCCGCGACCGCCCCCGCCTCTGCCTCCGCCTCTGCCTCCGCCCCCGCATCCGCCTCCGCCTCCGGCCCCGCCGACACCTCCGTCGCTCCGAGCGTCCACCACGCGCCCGCTCCGCCGAGCACCACGAGCACCGCCAACCCCAACCCGATCCACGGCCCCCGCCCGGCGGACGGCAGCCGCACCGACGCCTCCGAGACCGCCGGCTCGGGCGGCGGCTCGTCGACCGGCGCCGCGTGGAACGTCCTCACGTCGTCGCTCGTCGCCTCCTCGGAGGCTGGCTCGAGCACCAGCGCCAGGCCGAGCGCCGCGTCGAGCCGGCCTCGCTTCTTCGCGTCCGGACGCAGTGGAGCCAGCCACGCCCGGAGCGCGCTGCGCGCGTCACCGTCCATGCGGTCGGCCGCGGCTCGGCCCAGCGCCTCGGCGAACGCTCCAGCGGTCGGGTAGCGCTCGCTCGGCTCCGTCGCGAGCGCGCGCAGGGCGAGCTCGCGCACGTCGTCGGCGACCTCCGGCGGCAGCTCGATCGGCTCGACGCCGAGCATCCGATCGAACCCGAGCGGACCCGAGAGCGGGCTCTCGCCGGTGACCAGCGCGACGAGCACGCAGCCGAGGGAGAACACGTCGCTGCGGGCGTCGAGCCGGCCGGCCCTCGCCTGCTCCGGCGACATGTACGCCAGCTTGCCCTTCGTGACCCCGTCCTCGGTCTCCTCGCTGCGGTCGCGGGCCCATGCGATCCCGAAGTCGCCGAGCTTCACGTCCCCGTCCCACGAGACGAGCACGTTGGACGGGCTCACGTCCCGGTGGACGATCCCGAGCGGCTTGCCGCTCGCGTCCTTGGCGCGGTGCGCGTGGTCGAGCGCGTGCGCGACCTCGGCGCAGACGTGCAGCGCGATCGCCTCGGGCATCGAGCCGGCGCGGCGGCGGAGCTGCGTGGCGTCGAGCCCGTCCACGAGCTCGAGCACCTGGAACGGGGACCCGTCGACCACCCCGTAGTCGAGGACCGCTACGATGTTTGCGTGATGCAAGCGGCTCGCGATGCGCGCCTCGTCGACGAACATGCGCGCGAGCGCGGGATCCTCCTGCGCCGACGGGAGGACGCGCTTGAGCGCGACCCGGCGCTCGAAGCCGCCCTCGCCTTCCGCGACGGCCTCGAAGACCTCCGCCATGCCGCCTCGACCGAGGCGACGCACGAGGCGATACCGGCCGACGCGCTGCACGTCGCCAGCGTAGTACCCGCCGGGCCCCCCGACCGTCTATAACCGAAGCGGTGACCGATCCCCCCGAGGGAGCCGACGACGAGCCGAGGCCCACCGCCCACGCGGGCGTTCGCCGCACGTTCGTCATCCTCGGGGTCAGTCAGCTCGTCTCGACCGGCATCTACCTGGCGCTGCGCGGTGCCCCGGAGACCTGGGAGGCCGCCGCCCTCGCGGGCGGGCTGCTCTACCCGTTCCTGCTCGCGATGGTCCCGAGCTCCGCGCCGCCCCGGCGCCTCGCGAACGTCGGGTACGTGCTCGCCATCATCTTCACCGGCCTCGCGGCGTTCACCACCGGCGGGGTCGACTCGCCGTTCACGCCCATCCTCGTCGTCGCCCCGACGAGCGCGTTCAGCGCCACCGGGCGGCGCGGGGTCAACGCGCTCCTCGCGCTGGCCCTGTTCGCGCTCGGGAGCTTGTTCGCGTGCGACGCGCTCGACCTCACCCTCGCGAGCACGCTGCCGGCGGAGCACATGACCCTGATCCGCGTGGTGATGCTGGCGCACGCCATCCTCGCCGTCGGCCTCGCGGGGCTCGCGGTCGAGGTCACACGGGAGCGCACGCTCAGCAAGGTGCAGCGCGCGCGCGACGAGGCGCTCGACGCGGCCCAGGCGCGGGCGCGCTTCCTCGCCGCGATCAGCCACGAGATCCGGACGCCGCTGAACGGCTTGCTCGGCATGGCGCAGCTCCTCCGCGACACCCCGCTGCGCTCCGACCAGCACCGGATGGCGGTCGCCCTCGAGCGCAGCGGCATCACGCTGCTCGCGCTCGTCAATCAGCTCCTCGACTACGCCCGCATCGAGGCGCGCGGGGTGCAGCTCGAGCCCTTGTCGTTCGAGGTCCGGGAGCTCGTCGAGGACGTGCTCGAGGTCTTCGCCGCGCAGGCCGCCGACAAGGGCCTCGACCTCGTCTACACGATCGACGCGCAAGTCCCGTTGCGCGCTACCGCCGACGCCGCGCGCATCCGACAGATCCTCGCGAACCTCGTCGGCAACGGCGTGAAGTACACCGCCGAGGGGCTCGTGGAGGTGCGCGTGCGCTGCCCCGAGGAGGGCGTGCTCGAGCTGCAGGTCGAGGACACGGGCCCCGGCATCTCGGGCGAGGAGGCGCAGGCCGTCTTCGAGCCGTTCCGCCGCGGCGCCCAGGAGCGCTCGGCGGGGACTGGCCTCGGCCTCACCGTGAGCCGCCAGCTCGCCGAGGCGATGGGGGGCTCGCTCACCATCACCGAGGGCGTGGGTTCGGGCGCGTGCTTCGAGGCGCGCGTCGCGATCGAGGGCGAGTCGGAGGAGGTCACGCAGACGGCGCTCGAGACGCGCCTGGTGCTGAAGAAGGTCCGCCTCGTCGACGATCGCGAGCACATCCGCCGGATGCTCGAGTCGATGCTCGCCTCGCTCGGGGCGCGGACCGTCACGGAGGGCGCGGACGTCGTGATCGCGGGCCAGACGGACGAGGAGGACTTCGGAGAGACCCCCGTCGTGTGGGTCCGCGGGATGCGCTCCCCGCACGATCCGTCGGCCCTGCACGTCACCGAGCCCGTCCGGCGCTCCGCGCTGACGCGGGCCATCCTCGCCGCGCTCGGCTCCGAGCGCGCGGTCAAGGCGCCGATCTGGCAGCAGGAGGCGCAGCTCGCCGAGCGCGCGCCGCTGCGGATCCTCGTGGCCGAGGATCACCCGATCAATCAGCAGGTGATCCAGATGATGCTGGAGAAGCTCGGCTATCGCGCGGACATCGTCGGGGACGGCGCCGAGGCGGTGCAGCGGGCGCGCGCCGGCTACGACGTGGTGCTCATGGACTTGCAGATGCCGATCCTCGACGGCATCGAGGCGACCCGACAGATCGTGGACATGAAGGCGCCGCCCGACGTGATCGGCCTGAGCGCCAGCGTCACCAACGACGTGCGCGCGCGCTGCCAGGAGATCGGCATGGCCGACTTCGTGGACAAGCCCGTGCGCCTCCCCGATCTCGCGGCCGCGCTCGTGCGCGCGGCGGAGCGGCGCCACACCCTGAAGGACGACGCCGAGGCGCTGATCGAGACGATGTCGGAGCCGCCTCCGCCGCCCCGGCTCGCGGATCGGGTGGACGCGGCGATCGAGCGCGGAGAGGCGGCGGTCGTAGCGCTCGGCCGCCTGAAGATGGTCGCCGGCGGCGACGTCGCGAAGGTCCGCGAGATGGTCGAGCGCTACCTCGGGAACGCCGAGGAGCTCATCGAGTCGATCAAGGTCGCCCACGCCGAGGGTGACGCCGAGACCGCCGAGCGCGCGGCCCACAAGCTCAAGGGATCGAGCGCGACGTACGGGGCCGTCGAGACCGGCGCGCGCGCCGCCGAGGTCGAAGACGGCGCGGCCCCCGACGCGCTCGAGGCCACCTTCGAGCGCGACCGCGACACCATCCGCGAGGTTTTGGAGTCGCTCGAGTAAGTCCACGAGCCGCGGCGGCCAGCCCGAGAGAGCCGCCAGCCGAGCCCCGCCGATCGACCATCGCGTGGCACCCCTCGCCTTTGCCCCCTTCGCGCCCTTCGCGCGAAATTCAGTAAGGGTTGGGCCGCGCCCACGGCAGCACGACCGGGGAGTCCTCCGGCTCGGGCATCGGCTCGACCCGCGGGGGCACCGCGCGCGGCGGCGCGCCGCCTCCGGCGCGCCGGATGAGCGTGGCCTGGATGCGGCCGTCGCGACCGAGGGGTCCCTGCGTCCACGTGAACGGGTGATGACCGGCGAGGCTGAGCGTCAGGGTCACGGGCTCGGCGTCGAGCGCCTCGGTGTCGAGCTCGATGGCTACGGGCGTGACGCCGAGCTCTTCGTCGCCGCGGAGGAGCCGCGCCCCAGGGGGCGTGCTCTCGACGAGGAGCGAGTAGTGGCCCGGATCCGCGGGCGGCGGCGCCGGAGGCACGATGACGGCGGTGGGCTCGGCGGCCGGCGCGGGCGCCGAGATCTCCTGCGCGACCGGCGGCGCGACCGGCGTGCGCGCGTCGGCTCGTCGATCCCACGCGACGGTGCCGACCGCGGCGATGGCGAGGAGGCCCACCGCGAGCGCGACGTAAGCCAACTTGCGGGTCCACGGCTCGGTCGACTCGAGCTCCGCGGACTCGAGGGGCATCGCGTCCGCGCTGACCGTCGACGCGTGGACGCGCAGCGCCTCCTCGGAGCTGGTCGAGGTCTCCCACGCGTCCGAGCGGGCCAGCTCGCTGTCCGCGAGCTGCGCCCAGACCCCGGCGAGGTCCGCGAGGAGGTCCTCGGCCGAGCGGTGCCGATCCTCCGCCGACTTCTCGAGGCAGCGACGGATGACCCGCTCGAGCTCGGGCGGGACGTCGACGCCGAGCTCGGCGAAGGTCGGGACGGGATCGTGCAGGTGGGCCAGCAGGATGTTCATCGAGCTGTCGCGCTCGAAGGGCGCCTCGCCCGTGAGCATCAGGAACATCAGCGCGCCGAGCGCGTACAGGTCGGTGCGCGCGTCGGCGGGCGCGTGCTCGATCTGCTCGGGCGCCATGTAGCGCGGCGAGCCGAGGAACTCGCCCTCCTGGGTGATGGTGTCGGCCTCCTCTTGCTGGAGGATCTTCACGAGGCCGAAGTCGAGCACCTTGACCCGCTCGCCCTCGGGCGTGCGCTCGAGCATCACGTTCGAAGGCTTGAGGTCGCGGTGCACCGCGTCGCGTCGGTGGGCCACGCGCAGCGCGCGCGCGATGTCACGGGCGACGCGGATCGTGCGCATCGCGTCGAACGGGCCGTCCTCGCGCATCGCCTCCGCGATCGTGCGGCCCTCGATCAGCTCCATGACCATGAAGCACGCGCCGCCCTGCTCGGGCTCGAGGCGGCCGTAGTCGTGCACGACGACGATGTTGGGGTGGTTGAGCTTCGCGCACGTCGCGGCCTCGAGATAGAAGCGGCGCTCGAAGTCCTCGTCGACGTCGCCCTGTCGGATCGAGAGGACCTTCAGCGCCACCACCCGATCGAGCGGCTGCTGACGGGCGCGGTAGATGATCCCCATCCCGCCCGCGGCGACCCGCGCCTCGACGACGAACTTGCCCGCGACCGTCGACCCGACCAGCGAGCCACCGTTCCCCGGAGCGCGTTCGAGGCCCTCCCCCACGCCCTGATTCTACGCGGGCTTGACTTCCAAGCGAGGATGCACACGATTAGACCACCGGTCGGACCGTTAGTCTAAACAGCCCCCTGCAACCCCCGACCGATCCGAGGAGGCCCTCGACATGCCAGACCTACGAGCCCACGACGCCGCCGCTCCGATGATCCCCGCCAGCTCGCGCGTCCACCGCCGGCGTCACCTCGCCTACATGGATCCCGCCTCGACGCTCACGCTGCGCGAGGGGCTCGAGGAGTACTACGGCACCATCGACGACCTCGTCACCGACGACAACGCCGCGCCCGACGTCGCCGCGCTGTTCCGCTTCCACGACACCACCCACGTGCTCTTCGGCTGCGACACGTCGATGCGCGGCGAGGCGCTGACCGACACGTGGTCGGTGTTCGGCACCGACGTCACCTTGAAGGCCTACCGCCGCTACTTCGAGCTGCAGGAGACCCAGGACATCTTCGCGTCGATGACCTTCTGGGAGAAGGTGCAGGCCCTCGCGATCTCGACCGTGCTGATCCCCCGCGCCCTCTGGCGAGCGCTGCGCATGACGAAGAAGTGGTCCTTCCGCGACCACGAGGCCTACCTCGACCGACCGCTGTGCGAGGTCCGCGCGGAGTTCGGCATCCGGGTGATCGAGAGCTGACCCGAGCGGTTGGGGTATCGTGGCGCGGTGCGCGGCGTCGCCGTCGTTGTCGCCCTCGTCGCCTTCGCGCCCCCCGCGCGAGCGCAGGACGACGAGCGCCTCGCGCTGACCGTCATCGTGGAGGGGGACGCGGCCGTCGCGCGGGCCGCCCGGCAGGTCCCCGAGGCGCTCCCCGTCGACGTGACGCTCGCGGCGCCGCCGACGGGCGAGGACGCCGCCCCGCGCGCGCCCGCCCACGACCCGCGGATCGCCGCGGCGCGCGAGGCGTACGTGAACGCCGAGTTCGATCGCTGCCTCGAGCTCCTGCGCGACGACGCGCCCGTCCACGCCGAGCTCGGACAGGGCCGGCGGCGCGCCGCCGCGCGCTGGCTCTTCTGGCGCATCGCCTGCCGCGTCGGGCTCGCCGATCCGAGCGCCGCCGAGGACGCCGCGCGCTTCGCGACGTTCGGGATGGACCTGCCCGCCGACGTGGCCGCCGCGTCGCCGGAGGTCGAGCGGGCGCTCGGCGTCGCGCTCGACGCCGCGGCCGCGGCGCCTCGCGTCTCGGTGGCGCTGACCTCGACGCCCCCGGCCCGCGTCGCGGTCGACGGCCGCGCCCCGGGGTGCCAGACGCCTTGCACGCTCGATCTCGCCGCGGGCGATCACGTGGTCACCTGGTCCGCGCCCGGCTTCGAGCCTTCGTGGCGGCTCGTGCGCGCCGCCGCCGACGCTCCGGTGACCACCGTCGCCCTCGCCGAGGCCACCCCCGAGCTCGCCGCGCGCCAGTGGGCGGCGCGCTTCGTCGGGCGCGGGGAGCACGACTCGACCGCGTCGATGGAGCTGCTCTCGCGCGCGGTGCGGGCGCGCCGCCTCGCGCTCGTCCGCGTCGAGCGCGAGGGACCGCGGGCGCGCCTGCGCGCGGTCCTGAGCCTCGACGGCGCCGTCGCGGCGCGCGGCGAGCGGCTCGTCGACGGCTCGCTCGAGGCGGGGACGTGGGAGCTCCTGCGCGACCTCCTCGTCGAGGGCGGCGTGGTGGAGCGCGCCGCCCCGGTGGTCGAGTCGCCGTGGTTCTGGATCGGGATCGCCGCCGGGGTCGTCCTCGCCGGCACCGTCACCGCGGTCCTCCTCACCGACTACGGCACCCGCACCACGGTGGGCTTCTGACATGCGCCGCAGCTTCCTTTGCGCGCTCCTCCTCGTCGGCTGCGCCGCCGACGTGAACCCCGTGCGCCTCGTGTTCCCCCCCGACGGCCCGCTCGGCCTGGCGTGCGTCGACTCGACCACGCGGGAGCCGCTCATCGCGAGCGCGCGCCGCGTCGAGGGCCGGGTCGAGACCTCGGTGGTCCTCGACTACCTCGGCTTCGACGGCGTCCCGAGCTGTCGGCCCGTCCAGCTCCTGCAGTGGTGCGGGACGCGCGGCTGCCCGATCCGACGCCGCGACTGCGTGCCGCTGGTGCTCGAGCCGCCGCTCCCGATGACGCCGGAGACCCTGCTGAGCGAGTCGCTGGCCCAGCTCCGCGCGGTGAGCCCGGTGACCGACGACGCCCCCGACGGCGTCGTCCTGATCCGCATGGTCGTCACCAACCAGCCGTGCGACGAGCTCGAAGGGCCGGGGCCGCTGCGCTGCGACGACCTGCTCGGGTGCGTCTACAGCTGCCCCGTCCAGCTCGACGAGGTGCAGGGCGACGTCCTCCTCGAGCTCGACGCGCTCAGCAGCACCTGCGACGAGACGGTCGTCCAGACGTGCGCCGGGATCGGGGTCCCGAGCGGCCGCTGCGAGTGATGGTCGGCTCGGCGCGAGCGACGGGGCGGGCTAAGCTCCCGCCATGCGGCGCAAGGGCATCCGGAGGTGGCGCGGGCTCAAGTCGCTGGTCCACGACGCGGTCGACGCGACCACGGACCTCGTCGACCTCGGCCACGAGTCGACGAGCCGCGCGGTCACCGGCGTGGCCGATCACATCGAGCCGCTCCGCGAGCCGGTCCGCTTCGTCGACGGAGTGCGCCGGGTGACGACCCGGGGCGTGCTCGGCACCGTGAAGGTCGTGAACCGCGCCGTGGAGGCGGTCACCGACGTCGCGCTCGACGCGGCCGAGCGGGCCTACCCCGAGGCGCCCGACGCCGAGCCCCCGGCGCCGATGCCGATGCGCTCGGACGTGGCCCCGTCGGGCGCGTGGGTCGCGGACGCGGCCCTCGGGCTCGTCAACGCGGCGGTCGGCGACCACCTCGCCACCAAGCGCAACGGCCTGGACCTCGAGATGGTCTTCCGAGCCGGCGACCGCTACGTCGCGCTCGAGCCGGACGCCGTGCGCGCCGCGCTCCCGGAGGCCAGCCCGCGCGTCGCCCTCTTCGTCCACGGCCTCGGCACCACCGAGTGGTCCTGGTGCCTCGAGGCGGAGGCCTACCACGGCGACCCCGCGGCGAGCTTCGGATCGCTCCTGCAGCGCGACCTCGGCTTCACGCCGATCTACCTCCGCTACAACACGGGGCGTCACGTCGCGCAGAACGGGCGCCAGCTCGCCGACGAGCTGCAGCGGTTCGTCGAAGCCTACCCCGTCCCGATCGAGGAGCTCGTGCTCGTCGGGCACAGCATGGGCGGGCTGGTGGTGCGGAGCGCCTGCCACTACGGCGCCGAGTCGGGGCACGGCTGGACCGCGCGCGTGACCCGCGTCTTCTGCCTCGGCACGCCCCACCGCGGCGCGCCGCTCGCGAAGCTCGGCCACGCGCTGACCGGGGTGCTCGACGCGATCGATCTGCCCGGCACCAAGATCGGCGCGCGGATCCTCGCCGGCCGTAGCGCGGGCATCCAGGACCTGCGGCACGGCGCGGTCCTCGACGAGGACTGGCTGCGCACCGACCCCGACGCGCGGAGCGACGCGACGCTCCTCGCGCACGCGCGCCACTACTTCGTGTCGGCGACGATCACCGACGACCCCGACCACGCCGTCGGCCGGCTGATCGGCGACCTGCTCGTGCGCGTCCCGAGCGCGGGCGGGCCGGCCCTCGAGGAGTCCCACTTCTCGATCGACATCCGCCGCTACGGCGGGGTCATGCACCATCAGCTCCAGAACCACCCCGCCGTCTACGAGCAGCTCCGGCGGGCCTGTGACCCTGGCTCCGAGGCCCTCGAATAAACGCGCAGGCCGCGCCGTCCATCGTGCCGGAGGCACGATGAGGGAGACCGACCCGTGAGAGAACACGCCCTACTCTTCGCCGCGGCGCTCGCCGCCGTCACCTTCGTCGCCGCCCCCAGCGAGGCGATGACCTGCCGTCAACGGATCGTGCAGCAGGGCGACACGAGCGGCCGGGCGCTCGAGCTCTGCGGCGAGCCCGCGGAGATCATCCAGCAGACGGTGACCCGGAGCCGCGTGATCCAGCGCCAGCTCCCCGACGGCACGATCATCAGCGACACGATCTCCGTCACCGTCCCCATCGAGCTGTGGACCTACGACTTCGGCCCGCAGCGCTTCATGGTGCGCCTCGTCATCGAGGACGGCCGCATCGTGAGCGAGGAGACGCTGGGCTACGGCACGGCGGGGAACTCCCCGCGCTAGCAGGGCGCTCGAGAGCGCCCTGCTAAACGTGCCCGTGCCCGTGCCCGTGCCCGATCGGAGGGAAGCTCGCCGGGTCGAGCGTCACGCCCGGCAGGTTGCGCGGGTCCGGCTCCGGCGCGCCGAACGTCTGCTGGAGGGGCAGGACGCCCGCCCACACCGGCACGTCGTAGTCCTCCTCGTCGTCCACCGGGCCGGCGTCGCGGATCTTCGCGGAGGCCTCCTCGATGGGCAGCGACAGGACGCGGGTCGCCTTGATCTCCTTGTCCTGCACCGGGCGGAGCGTCGCCCAGCGACCCGGGTAGAGGCGCTCGAGGAACGCCTCGAGGGCGGCGCGCTTCTCGGTGGGGTCGTCGACCACGATCGCGCGCCCGTAGATCATCACCGAGCGGTAGTTGGCCGAGTGGTGGAACGCCGACCGCGCGAGGACGAGCCCGTCGAGGAGCGACACGGTCAGGCAGACGTCCATCCCCTCGCTCGCCTTCAGCGCGCGGCTCGCGCTCGCGCCGTGCCAGTACACGCGGTCGCCGTGGCGCCACTGGAGCGTCGGCGTCACCGCGGGCGCGCCGTCGATCACGTAGCCGACGTGGCAGAGCGGCGTCGCGTCGAGGATCGCGTCGATCGTCGCGCGGTCGAAGTGCCCGCGCTGCGGGCGGCGGCGGAGGCGGGTGCGATCGGTGGGGGTGAGCGTCGACATGGCGGGTTCGGGATACCCGCCCCCCGACGCTCCGGCCACGGGCCAAAGCGTCGTTCGATCGAGAGCCACGCCCCGCCGAGCGAGCTACCCGCGGATGCAGCGGTTCGCGTTGCGGCGGGTGCTGAAGCCGCAGACGCGGCCGCGGTCGGCGCAGTCCTCGACGCTGATCCCCGTCTCGGGGTCGCACTCGGTGAGGATCGTGCCGTCGCACTCGCCCATCGGGTCGATCCCGATGCACGGATCGGGGCGGCAGTAGAAGCCGCCGACCTCGGTGACGTAGCGGCAGAGCTCGCCGCACGCGCTGCAGCCGCGGTGGCGGAGCGTGCCCGCGTCACACCAGCTCGCCGTGCCGTCCACGCACGCGCCGGCGGCGCCCACGCCCTCGCACGGGTCGTCGGTGACGCAGCGGAAGCCCGAGACGCCCGCGTCCCAGCCGCACGCGGTAGGCGCGTCGCACGTCGCGGTGGTGAGCGTGCCGCTCGCGGTGTCACACCACACCGCGGTCCGCGCGCCCACGCAGTCGCCCGCCTCGGTGATGCGCCCGCACGGCGCGCCCTCGACCACGATGGGCCCGATGATCGCCTCGATGTAGTCGAGGTAGAGGTCGACCCGCGTGAAGTTGTCCTGCCCGACGCAGCTCATGTCGCCGAAGAAGAGCCCGCCGATCACCCGCACCGTCGCGTCGCTCGCGAGGGCCATGAGCGGGCCGCCCGAGTCGCCGAAGCAGACGCCGTGCGTCCCCCCGCCGTCGATCGTCACGAGGTTCCCCGAGAGCTCCACGATCGGCTCGGCGGTGAACTCGCGCTCGCCGCTCGACCCGTCCTCCTGGGTGCCGTAGCCGGCGGCCTCCACCATCCGCCCGATCCACGAGGCGTCGAGGGTCTCGGTGTTGAGGGGGATCGGGATCAGCTCGGGGATCCGGCTCGAGGCTGGCGCGTCGACGTGCACGAGGGTGATGTCCGCGCTCGGGTGGCTCTCGACGCGGTCGGCGGTGAAGCACACGTTCGCGTTCAGCGGGTCGGGGCCCACGCAGAGGCGCGCGCCGACCGCGATGCTGCAGTGCTTGGCGGTGAGGACCCACTCGTCGGTGACGAAGGTCCCCGAGCAGAAGCCGAAGTCGACCACCGCGAGGATCTGGCCCGGCGTCAGCGGCAGGAGCGTCGGCTCCTGCGTGCCGTAATAGACCAGCCGGCTGGTGCGCTCGTCGGGGCCGCACTCGGGGAAGCCGGAGTCGGGCCCGGTCGGACCCGCGTCGACCTCGGACGGGCCAGCGTCGACCTCGAGCGTCGCCGCGTCGAATTCGATCCCGGCGTCGACGGTGATGGACTCGTTGCAGGCGCCGAGCATCGCCGAGGCGACGAGCAGGAGCGCGCAGGACCCGAAAGAGACTCTCGACGAGGACATGGTCGCTCCTGGTGAGGCAGCCGAAGCGGGGGTTCTACCCCAGGAGATCGCGCCTCACCAGTCGTCGCGAACCGGAGCTCAGATGTCGCTCGTCAAGACGAATTTCCAATCACACTTGGTCATCCGGTGCGCCACGATGGTCGCGGTCGCCGAGGGCTCCACCCCCTCGGCCGCCATCGCGCGGACCAGCGGGTCCTCGAGCAGCGCGCAGAACATGTGGGTGTGACCAGGCCTGGGCGCGGCCTCGCCCCGCGTCGCGCAGGCGCCGAACTGCACGTGCAGGAGCGGGAGGCGCGCCTGCGTGCTCTGCATGATCAGGTCCTTCTTGCCCTCGAGCGACAGGTAGCTGACGGGCCCGCGGTGCTGCACGACGATGTCCTCGAGCCGGCGCATCGCGTCCTCGTCGAGCGAGAAGAGGCCGAGCACCCCCGCGACGTGGAGGCTGGCGAGCCGGTAGCGCCGCGCGTGACGGACGACCCCGTTCTCGCGTCCGTCGCCGGGGTTCATCGTGATGCCGTAGGCGCGGCCGCACCTCACGTAGTGGCTGAGGAAGCGGCTCGTCGCCGCCCGGAACGAGAGCCCCTGGCCGCGGTGGTCCGGGTGCACCTTGGCGCCGCACAGGTACCAGGCCTTGCGCGGCCGCTCGCCCGCGATGAAGGGCACGTCGCGCAGGATCGCGATGCCCATCCCGAGGATCTCGTCGCCCTCCACGAACGCGTGCGCGCTGACCTCGCCGAGGCGGTCGAAGAACGCGTAGTAGTCGGCCCCGTGGTCGAGCCGGAAGCGGTCCTCCCCGTACGGGTAGGTCCAGTGCTCGTCGAAGTGCGCGAGGCGCGCCTGGTACCGAGGGCGATCCGCTTTGTCGATGCGAACCAGCTTCACGACGAGCCTCCTGGCTGTCCGTCGGGGTCGACGCGCGGGCGGAACCCCACGACGACCTCGCGGTAGAAGAACGAGCGGTCGGCCTCGGTCAGCTCGGTCGACAGGGCCTCGTCGACCTCGAGCTCGGAGGCGAAGACGTCGCGCAGGACGTGGTCCCCGTTGAGGCGCCGGCCGAGCACCGCGCCGCCCGGGGCGAGGCGCTCGCGGGCCGCGGCGAGGAGCCCGCGCAGGTCGGCGACGGGCATCCAGTCGGAGATGTTCGAGGTCTGGATCAGGTCGAAGGGGCCGACGAGCTCGGCGAGCGCCTCATCGAAGCGGCCGGCGCGCAGCTCGAGGCGATCGAGCCCGCGCTGCTTGGCGGCGGCCTGCGCGTCCTCCTCGAGGCACCGCGGGCGCCCCCCGGGGATCTCGAGGTAGCGCTCCTCGAAGACCTGATGGAGGAAGTAGCACTCCCCCGCGGGCCAGCGCGTGAGCGCCCGCGCGAAGACGTCGGCGAAGTGCTCCCCGAACGAGCGATCCATCGAGTAGTCGACCGCCGCGGGCCCGAAGCGCCGGGTGAGCGCCTCGCGCTCGAACACCTGCTCGAAGACCTCGCGCCAGCGCGGGCTCGCGATCGCCTCGGCGGGGCTCCCGAGCGGATCGAGCCCGGCCTCGCGGAGCGCCTCCGCGAGCTCTCGGAAGGACGCCTCGAAGCGGCCGGCGTAGAGCAGCCCGCCCGCGATCTCGTTGGGCCGCTCGTCCCAGTGCTCGCGCGTGGCCTCCGGGAGGTGCGGGCGCAGCCGCTCGTAGGCCGCGAGGCCCGCCCCGAACGGGCCGTCGCCGAGGAGCAAGGCGTGTTGCGCGTCGAGGCGCAGCGACGCCATCGCCTGGCGACGGAGCTCCACGAGGTGCAGCTGGGCCGGGTTCGCGTCGACCGCGACGACGCGCTCCACCGCGTCGAGCCGCAGCAGCCCGAGCGCCGTGCAGCCCCCCGACGCGACCATGAGCACCCGCACCGGCCGGCCGAGCGACTCGGCGATCGCCTCGATCACGCGCTCGTCCACCCAGGGGTCCTCGCGCACTTGGGAGAAGGCGACGTCGCTCTCGGACATGACCCGCCGTCAGTCGCCCGGCAGCAGATCGAGGTAGAGCTGCCAGAAGAGGTGAGCCCCGAGCTCGAGGCCGAGCGCGACCTCCTCGCGGCCGCGCGCGTCGGACCACGCGGGCCGCGCGAGCTCGAACAGGTCGCGGGCGTGCTCGACGTCGAGCGCCTCGTGCACCGCGTAGTGATCCTGGCTGCCCGGCGCCGCGAAGCCTCGCTCCGTGACGAGCGCGCCGATGTCTGCGCTGATGCCGATGTAGACGTGCTCGATGATCCCGAGCGCCGCCGCGCCGGCCGCGTAGGGGTGCGCGAGGGCGAAGTTGGTCGTCGCCTCCGAGAACGCGCGCACCGCGATGGGACAAGGTGCGCCGAGCTCCGCGTCGGTGGCTCCGAGCGCGCGCAGGTAGCGCTCGAAGGAGGCCTCGTGGCTCAGCTCCGGGCTCGCCCCCACCTCGTCGGCGAGGTTGCGCGCCACCCCGCGCCGCAGCTCGAGCCGCGGCGTCCGCGCCAGCACCGCGGCGAGCGCCTGGCCCCAGCCCGCGACCGCGAAGCGAAAGCCCGTCTGGCTGTGCCGGAACGCGGCGCGCGACGTCGAGCTCGCCCAGGCCCAGACGAAGTACGGGTGGTGGGCGAAGTCGTACGCCCGCGCGACGGCTTCCACCGCGTCGTCGAACGCGGCCGGCGCCACCACGTCGACGTGAGCGAGGAGGGGGACTCGAGGCCCGCGCACCGCTGGGGCCCTCTCGGTCGAAGCCATGTGGGCCGGATTGTATCTCGGTTGGGCCCGCCACCGCATCGTCGTCTCGCGCTTGGTGCGGGGCGGAGCCCGTGGGATATCGGAGCCCGTGACCTACCTGCACTACGGCACCGAGGTCTCCCTCTACTCCGGGAAGACCCGCGCGTACCTACGCTACAAGGGGATCCCCTTCGAGGACCGGGTCGCGACGATCGAGGTCTATCGCTCGATCATCGTGCCGGAGGTCGGCCGGCCGGTGATCCCCGTCGTTCGGACGCCGGACGGGGAGCTGCTCCAGGACACCACGGTGATCATCGACGCGCTCGAGCAGCGCTTCCCGGAGCCGTCGATCTACCCGGAGGGCCCGATGCAGCGGCTCTTCGCGCTCCTGCTCGAGGTGTACGGCGACGAGTGGCTCGTGATGCCCGCGATGCACTACCGCTGGCACCCCCGGCGCGACAACTTGCTCTTCCTGTTACGCGAGCTCGGCCGGACCGCGTCGCCGCGCGCCCCGCGGCTCGTCCAGCCGCTCCTGGGCCTGCCCGCGGCGATGTTCTTCGGGAGGAAGTACCAGGCGTACTTCGGCGTCACCCCGAGGATGCACGGGCCGATCGAGCGCTCCTACGAGGCGCTCCTGCGCGACCTCGACGCCCACCTCGCCGACCACGCGTTCCTCTTCGGTACGCGCCCGAGCATCGGGGACCTCGGGCTCATCGGGCCGCTCTACGCGCACCTCTACAGGGATCCGGCGCCGGGCCGGCTGATGCGGCGGATCGCGCCGAACGTCGCGCGCTGGGTCGAGCGCATGCAGCAGCCCGAGCCGCGACACGACGACGGCTTCCTCCCCGACGACGAGGTCCCCGAGACCCTCTACCCGCTGCTCGCCCGGATGTTCGACGAACAGCTCCCCATCCTCGTCGACACCATCGGGCGGGTGCACGCGTGGGCCCTCGAGCACCCCGACCGCGCGCGCGTCTCGCGGATCATCGGGGCGCACCGCTACCAGATCGAGGGTGTCTCCGAGGAGCGCAAGGTCACGCCGTTCTCGCAGTGGATGTTCCAGCGACCGCTCGACCTCTACGCCTCCCTCGACGACGCCGCGCGCGCTCGGATCGACCCCGTGCTCGAGCGCCTCGGCGGCCTTGCGGGGCTGCGGACCGAGGTCCCGACCCGGCTCGCGTATCGGGACCACCGCCTCGTGGTCGAGGGGCGGTGAGGATCCGGCACACGGCGCTGGTGGTGCTGCTGTCGCTGGGCTGCGGGGCGGAAGGCACGGCCGAGTCCGCGTCCGAGTCCGCGTCCGAGTCCGCGTCCGCGTCCGAGTCCGAGTCCGAGTCCGAGTCCGAGTCCGCGGCGGCGTCCGAGTCCGCGTCCGAGTCCGCGTCCGAGTCCGCGTCCGCGTCTGAGTCCGAGTCCGCGGCGGCGATGGGGTTCGACGCGGTCGAGGCGCCGCCGTGCGATGGGGGTGGGCGACGTGGGTGCCGGCTCGACGGAGGGGGGCTGAGGCTGTCGCTCGACGCCGCGGGCCGACCGTCGCGCGAGGTCTGGCCGCAGCGCCACCTCGCGCTCCTCTACGACTACGACGAGGTAGGCGCGCTCGCGCGGGTCGGGCTCGACGCGGACCTCGACGGCGAGGTCGATCGTGTCCGCGTGAGCGGCGAAGCACGGGCGGGCGCCGTGGCGGAAGGCCCTGCGCCGTGGCCGTTCCGGGACTGCGCGGGCCCCGAGGCCGCGCGCCGCGGGTGCGAGCATCGGCTCGTCTTCTACCGCGGCGGAGGCGGCTACGGGGTGACTCGGCGGCGCTACGACGACGGCGGCCGTGAGGTCGAGCGCATCGAGGACACGTTCGCCAACCACCGCACGATGGAGCGCCTCCGGCGCGAGCACGACGCGGAGGGCCGACCGATCCGCGAGACGATCGAGCGGACGCACTACACGCTCGAGCACACGTGGACCTACGACGCGTCGGGGCGCTGCGTCCGCGAGGAGGAGGGCCCGGTGGGCCAGGCGCCGAGGATCTCGATCCACCGCTACGACGCGGACGGGCGACGCACGCGCACCGTCGACGAGGCGGGGGCCACGCTCGTCGAGCGCGACTACGACGCGGAGGGGCGGTTGGTCTCGGAGCGCCGCGACGGGAGGGGCGAGCGGGACGTCCTCACGCTGACCTACGACGCGGCGGGCGTGCTGACCCGGAGGACGCGATCCTGGGACGACGGCTTGCACCGAGAGGTCGAGCACCTCGACGCGTCCGGGACGGTGGTGCGCCGCGAATTCTTCGAGGGTCGGGGCCGCCCCCGGACCGTGGAGCGCTTCGAGCTCGACGCCGACGGCCGCGTGGTCGCGTCGACCCGGGTCGAGCGCGGCGTCCCGGGCGGGCGGCACACGACGACCCGCTACGACGCGTTCGGAGGCGTGATGGCGGTGGAGCGAAGAGCTGGCGGAGAGCCCTCGTGCTCGGTCGCGTCGCGGCTGTGCGGGCTGCGCTACCTGTCGCCGACTGCTCCCGTGGACGAGGTCGCCGTGATCTGCGCCCGCGGGTGCGCGCTGCTGCTCGCCTACGAGCCGTGATGGGTCAGGCGCGCTCGACCGAGACGTGGACCTCGCCGTCCTCGCGCGTGGCGTAGACGCGCCAAGGGCGGCAGCAGATCTCGCAGTCCTCGATGAAGGCGCCGCGGGTCTCTGGATCCACGTAGAGCTCGATCGTCTCGAAGCACCACGGGCAGCTCACGAGCGCGACGTCCGAGTCCGTCTCCGACATGCGGGGAGCGTACGCCTAACGGAGCCCGTGACGCCGCAGGAGGTCGTTGAGGTGGCTCCGGTTCATCTTGGCGATGCGCGACGCCTTGGAGACGTTGCCCTCGGCCCGCTCGAGCAGGCGCGCGAGGTAGCGGCCCTCGAACGCGTGCAGGAGCGCGCCTCGCGCGTCGGCGTACGGCTCCTCGAGGTGGGCCGCGATGGCGTCGCCCTCCCCCGCCGGCAGCCCCTCGTGCAGGGCCGGGGCCTCGCCGATCGCGAGCGCCGCCTCCACCCAGTTGCGCAGCTCGCGCACGTTCCCCGGCCATCGGTGCTGCCGGAGCATCGCGAGCGCGGCCTCGCTCAGGAGGTCCTCGAGGGGCGCCTCCTCGCCGGCGTCCCGCAGGAAGTGCTCGACGAGGAGCGGCAGATCGTCGGCGCGCTCCCGCAGGGGCGGCATGTGCAGCGTCACGACCGAGAGCCGATAGAACAGATCGAGCCGGAAGCGGTCCTGGTTCACGTCCTCGCGCAGATCGCGGTGGGTCGCCGACACGACCCGCACGTCGACGCTCACGTCGGCGCCGCCGCCGAGGCGCTTGAAGCGCCGTCGCTCGAGCACGCCCAGCAAGCTCGCTTGCAGCATGGAGGGGAGCTCGCCCACCTCGTCGAGGAAGAGCGTGCCGCCGTCGGCCTGCTCGAACGCGCCGACGCGCTGCGCCTCGGCGCCGGTGAACGCGCCTCGCTCGTGGCCGAACAGCTCGCTCGCGACGAGGGTCGGCGACAGCGCGCCGCAGTCGACGGTCACGAAGGGCCCGTGCGCCCGGGGCCCGAGATCGTGGAGCGCGCGCGCGGCGAGCTCCTTGCCGGTCCCCGACTCGCCGGTGAGGAGCACCCCGACGTCGCTCTGGGCGACCTTCTCGACCTTGGCCATGAGCTGCCGCATCACCGGCGTGCGCCCGCGCAGCCCCGCGAGGTGGTCGGCGGCGAGCAGATCCGAGCGCCCCTCCCCGCCGTCGACGACCCGGAGCGTCGTGTCGCCGAGCGCCAGCGTCGTCCCGGCCGGGACCGTCGCGTCCCGCACGCGCACCGCGCCCACGTGGACCCCGTTGGTCGAGCCGAGATCCCGCACGCGGACCCCGCCCGCGACCCGCGTCAGCTCCACGTGGTAGCGGGACACCGTCGGATCCGAGACCCGCAGCGTGTTGCCTTCGGCCGAGCCGATCGTCAGCCCCTCGTCCTCGGCCCGCGCGCGCGCGCCCGCGTCCACGCCCGCGACCACCTCGACCGCGAGCGCCTGAAGCGTGAAGCCGCGCGCCGCCCGGCGCTCCGTGGGACCGTCCACGCGGCAAGGGTACGCCCCCGAGGCCGCTTCGTGGTCGACTCCGCGTTTCTCTCGCGCGCTGCGCGCGCGAGGCGGCGCGGC
>JACKEC010000052.1 GCA_020633195.1 Sandaracinaceae bacterium
GCGGATGCCGAGCGAGCTGAGCAGGATCGCGGCGCTGGCCTCGGCGTTCCACCCGTCGAGGTCGGCGAACTCGGCCTCGAGCTCGGCGGCGAGGATGCCGTCCTCGTCGCTGAAGTCCGCCTTCGCGTAGAGGGCGTCCTTCTGCGTCATCACCTCGTGCAGGCGCGCGTGGCCCATGATCACCGTGTCGAGCGCGCCGACCTCGTCGAACGCGAAGTGGTCCTGCCGGAGCACGCTGACCCGGTGGTTCGGGCTGACGATGACCTTCCCGGACGAGGTCTCGAGGTCGCCGGAGAGGCACTTCATGAAGCTGGACTTGCCCGCCCCGTTGGCGCCGATGAGGCCGTAGCAGTTCCCCGGCGTGAACTTGATGTCGACGTTCTCGAAGAGGGGCTTGGCGCCGAAGGACAGCGATACGCGTTCGGTGGAGATCATGGGGGGGACGCCTTGAACCAGGTTGGCTCCATCCGCAACCGGGGGGCCCCGACCGTCACCCGTTCGTCGCGGGCGCCGAGCTACCATCCGGGGCCATGAACGTCCTCGTCCTCGCCGCGCTCGCGAAGGCCACGGGCAACGCGGTGACCGCCCGCCGCATCGCCTCGCACCTCTCGCCCGAGCATCAGGTGCACCTCGTGGACTCGCTCACCACGCGCCCCGCGGACGTGCGCGCGCTCGTGGAGGAGCGGGACATCGACGTCGCGGTAGGGCTCCACGCGCTCCTCGGCGGGCCGTTCCTGCGCGGGCTCGGGATCCCCTACGCGCTCGTCTTCGGCGGCACCGATCTGTACGAGCCGGTGCACGAGCTGCAGCAGACGCAGATGGCCCGCGCGGTCGCGGGCGCGGCGCGGCTGATCGGGTTCAGCCCCGAGAACGTCGCGCGCGCCGAGTGGATGTGGCCGAACGTCGCCGGCCGGGTCGAGCAGATCCCGCAGGCGGTCGAGGCGCCGCTCACCGAGCCCGACTACTCGCTGCGCGCCGAGCTCGGGCTCGGTCGCGACGACGTGCTGTTGCTGCTCCCCACGGGGATCCGCCGCGTGAAGGATCCCCTCCACGTCGTGGAGGCGGTCTCCGCGTGGCACGCCCGCGACCCGCGCGTGCACCTCGCGGTGGCCGGCGCGCTCCTCGAGCCCGACTACGTGGAGCACGCGCTCCCCGTCTTCGAGGCGCTGCCCGGCGTCCACTACGTCCCGGCGCTGCCGCGCGAGCGCATGCTCACGGCGATCCACGAGGCCGACGTCGTGATCAACACGTCGCTCTCCGAGGGCATGTGCGGCGTCCTCCTCGAGGCGATGTGCCTGCGCACCCCGATCGTCGCGCGGCGCAACGCGGGCAACGAGTCGCTCGTCGCGCACGGCTCGACCGGGCTCCTCTACGACCACCCCGACGAGCTGGTGCACTGGGCGCGCGCGCTGCTCGCCTCGGGCGATCTGCGGGAGCGGCTCGCGTCGACGGCGCGCGGCCTCATCGAGGAGCGCCACTCCAACCGCGCGGAGCGCGAGGCCTACCACCAGCTCGTCGACGAGATCGAGCCGTTCGGCCGCCCGAGCTTGCTGCCTCCGCCGGTCGCGCCGGCCGATCCGCTCGCGACGGCGCTCGCCGTCGGTCGACGGATCGGGCTCGAGCCGCCGGTCCTCGCGGCCCTCGACGCGCTCGTCGCGCGGGTCCGGGCCGACGAGGCGCTCACCGGCGTGCACCGCGAGCTCGGGGGCCAGCTCGGGACCGCGCCGCCCAGCGTCGCGATCCGG
Organism: Sandaracinaceae bacterium; assembly: GCA_020633195.1. Classification (GTDB taxonomy): domain Bacteria; phylum Myxococcota_A; class Polyangia; order Polyangiales; family Sandaracinaceae; genus JACKEC01. The sequence goes on from JACKEC010000052.1 coordinate 1,746, forward strand.
AGCATCGCGGACGCCGACCTCGAGGCGACGCTCGGCCGGGACGGCGCGCGGACGTTCCTCCTGCTGCTCGCGCTCGGGCAGGTCCCCGCGGCCGAGGCGCGGCACGCCGTGCGCGGCGTCGACGAGGGGATCGTGCGCGACACGGTCTCCGAGATCGCGCTCTGGGCGAACCACCTGCACGCGATCAGCGGCGCGGCGGGGCTCACCCTCGAGCTGCTCGAGTGGCTGCAGCGGTCGCTGCGGGGCGACCTGTTCACGGTGGGCCCGCTCCAGTTCGAGCTGCGGCCGTTCGACGCGCCGATCGCGGTCTTCCGGCACGCCCGCGACCGCGGCCTGCGCGCGATCACCGACGACGGCACCGAGCCGGCGCGCGCGGTGGACCTCGCGATGGGGACCGTCTCCGACGCGCCCGCCGAGCCGCTCGACGCGCGCACCTGGCGCGTCGCGCTCGAGGCGGGCTCGCCCATCCTCGAGATGTGGATCCCGGGGCCGATGACGTTCGTGAGCCTGCCCGCGATCGGGCGCAGCGCGCGGGAGGCGTGGGCCCTCTTCGCGCGCCTCGCGCCGGAGACCGATCCCGTCGGCATGATGGGCCGCTCGTGGCGCCTCGATCCGCAGGTGCTCGAGCTGGTGCCGGACGCGCCCGGCGTGCACGACGTGCAGCGCGCGGTGCGGCTGTTCCCGAGCGACGCGCCGACCGAGGCGCAGACCATCCGGCGGCTCTTCGGCCCCGACGTGACGCGCGGTGATCTGGCGGCGCTGCCCGCGGAGTCGCTCGACCCGTTCCGCCGGACCCTCGCCGAGCTGCTCACGACCACCGAGCGGCAGCTCTCGCCGCGCGGCGGGTTCGTGCTGCGCGAGGAGCTCGAGGCGATGCCCGAGTGGCACGACAGCTTGCGGTCGTCGCTCGCGCCCGGCGCCCGCGTGGGGATCGCGAAGGAGACCCTCGACGCGCTGAGCGCGCTCGTCTCGCGGCTCGAGCAGGACGCGGATCGCGTGGAGTCGATCCGCGCCGCGCGCGTTGCGCTCGAGGCGGGCGAGCCGACCGACGCGATCACCCGCGGCCTCGCCGCGTCGCTCGGGGAGGACGCCCGCACCGCGTTCCTGCTGCTGACGCTGCTGCAGGTCCCGGCCGCCGAGGTCCGCCACGCGCGGCGCGGGATCGATCCGGAGATCACCCGCCGCACCCTGCGCGACCTGTCGGTGTGGGCGCGCCACTATCACCGGCAGATCGGGATCCACGGGATCACCTCCGAGATCGTGGGTTGGTCGCAAGAGTACTTGCGGGGTGATCTGCTCCGCGTCGGCGCGCTCCAGACCCGGGTCGTGCCGTTCGACGCGGACCTCTTCGTGCACCGCCACCGCGAGACGCGCGCGCTCTCGGCGCGGACGGGCGACGGCCGGGCGGTGGACCTCGCGAGCGGTCGCGCCAGCGAGGCCGCGCCCGCCCTCGACGACGCGTGGGAGCTCGTGCTCGAGCCTGGCGCGCCGGTGTTCGATCTCCACATCCCGGCCGACACGTTCGTGTCGCTCCGGCGCTTCGCGGAGAGCCTCCGCGAGGCGGCGCGCCTCTTCGCCAAGCTCGAGCCGGACGTGACCCCCGTCGCCGTCGCCGGCGAGGCGTGGCTGCTCGACCCACACGTGTGCGACTTCCTCCCTCGCGCGCGCCGCCTGCGCGAGCTCCAGGAGGCGTGCTCGCTCTATCCGTCGCGGCTCCGCGAGGACAAGACCATCCGAAGGCTCTTCGGCCCCGACGTGGATCGCGTCGCGCTCGCGACGCTGCCGCGCGAAGGGTGGAGCTCGCTGCAGGTCGCGGTCGCGGACCACCTGCTCGCGTCGCCGGATCACGCGCTGAGCGCGCGCGGCGGGTTCGTGCTCGCGGAGGAGCTCGCCGCGATCCAGGCGTCGTTCGGCGTCTGACGGCGCCGCCCCCAGGAGGGCTTGGACTTAGCGCGTGAGCGCGCCGGCCTCGGCGAGGTCGGCGAAGCTCGCGAGCCGCACGGTGCCGGCCTCCACGAGGTCGGCGAAGGGAAGGGCGCAGAGCACCCTCAGCTCGTGCTCGCGCTCGGGGGAGCGGTTGAAGTCGTCCCAGCCGACGCCGACGTAGCCCGGGTGGCACATCAGCTCGACGGTGGGCCCGCCGCACGCCGCGACCGCGTCGCGCAGCCGGTCGGCGCGGGACGCCGCGCCCATCAGGTCGAGGCCGACGAACTCGGCCGTCGAGCCGACGCCGTGCGCGGTGAACGTCGCGCGGGCCCGGGCCCCGTCGTCGCTCACGCCCCTGTAGAACCGGGCCTTCTCGGGGTCGTCCACGTGCACGTCGCGTTGCTCGGGGATCCGCGTGCTGACCACGCCGGCCTCGGCGAGGACGGGCGCGAGCGCCGCCGCGAGCGCGGGCACGCAGTGGACGTGCTGGTGTCCGTCCACGTGGCGCGGCGGCCGCCCGAAGTGGCGCACGAACGCGGCGATCTGCGCCCTCGCCTCGCGCGCGACGTGATCGAGGTCCACCGCGCCCGCGCTCAGCGCGTCCCGCAGCCCGTGCTTACCGAGCTTCTGCCCGGAGGCGTCGAGCAGCGAGGCGACCGCGCTCGGCTCCGCGGCCGGGGCGGTCTCGGTGAGGTCGAGGTGCAAGCCGACGGGGAGCCCCACCTCCCGCGCCCGCGCGGCCGCCGTGTCCGCGCTCGGGCCCGCGACCATGAAGCTGGCCTGCGTGATCGCGCCCTGCGCGAAGGCGTGGAAGATCCCGTCGTCGCGCCGGGGATCGAGGCCGAGGTCGTCGGCGGTGATGACGAGGTGGGTGGGCACGGCCGCGATCATGACAGGTCGGGTTCGGTCCCGGCATCCCGATCGGCCCGGAGGAGGGGTAGGATCTCCCCGTGAACCGGAACATCGCGATCGCGCTGCTCGCCGCGCTCCTCGTCGCCTGCACGACGCCCCTGCCGATCTTCGACGACGCGGAGCAGGTGCCCTCGGACGCGGGCTCCGACGCGGCCGCCGCGGTGGACGCGGGCGCAGACGCGGCGGTGGGGATGGACGCCGGCTTCGACGCGGGCGTCGACGCGGGCTTCGACGCGGGGTTCGACGCCGGGTCCGACGCGGGCTTCGACGCCGGGCCTCCGCCTTCGATCGTGCAGATCGGCGCGGGCACCCTCCACACCTGCGCGCTGCTCGACACCGGGACCGTCTACTGCTGGGGCAGCGACTACCGGGGGATGCTCGGCGACGGCATGACCGACGAGAGCTACATGTCGGATCGGCCGGACGCGCAGCCGGTCATCGACGTGGTCGACGCGTCGGACGTCTACGTCGGCTGGGACGCGACCTGCGCGGTCTCCGCGATCGACGGGTCCGCGCTCTGCTGGGGAATCAACAGCCCGGAGCGCTTCGGCGGCGGCGTCAGGGAGCTCCACCACCCCCGACCCCGGGCGGCCCTGTACTTCCAGCGACGCCAGGCCGATCCTCAGGCTCGACCACGCAGCAGCCACCTCTGCGCGCGCCGCGACGTCAGTCTACTCAGGCGGAACAACCTTCTAGCTCAGCCGCGACGGCCCCGAGCAGCCGCCTGCTTCCCCCGGTGGAGGGCTCCCGTTCGAGTCGCGCTGCGCGATCCGTCGCAGTCGGCTTCAGCGGCTCGCAGGGCTTCAGCCTCGTCGCGCTCGACGGCGGCACGGTGTAGTGCTGGGGCGCGAACGACGACGGCGAGAACGCGCAGACCCCAAACACCACGGTGGCCGCCCACCCCAGATCATGGGGCTATCCCGCGTCGTGCAGGTCAGCGCGGGCTCGAACTTCGCGTGCGCGCTCGACGACGCAGGCGCCGTGTTCTGCTGGGGCGACAGCGGACGGTCAGACCGGCAACAGCGTGGTTGGGCCCACCGTCGTCACCGACCGCCAATCGCGGTCCCCGTGATCCGCCACATCAGGCCGGAGGGCGGCAACGTCCTCGCGGTGACCGCGGACAGCAGCAGCGTCGCTACGCTGGGGCGCCAACATTACAACCTCCTCGGCCTCAGCGCCCGATGGCGGGCGCGCGCGACGCCGTCGTCGTCATCCTCGACCCGACCTCGACGCCGACGTCGCCTCTCCCTCAGCCACGCGTGCCTCCTGCTTTTTGCGAGCAGGCATAGCCCCCCGCGATCCTCTGCGCGGGGAGCAACTCGCACTTCAGCTCAGGGGTGGTGCTGACCGACCCCATGCACTTCCACCCCGTACCCCGTGTTTCTCCTGGCAGCAGGCTGCTCAAAGCAGCCTGCTTCCGTGCGATACCCGTGCCCGTGCCCGTGCTGTTTCCGTCGGCCGTTCCATCGGCCGTTCCCAGCGAGAACCCGCACGCCGATCGCGGGCACGGCGAAGGGAAGCGGGCAGTGCAAAGAGCGAGAGCCCACCGGGCAGGCGCCGAAACGGTCCCTTTCAGGACGCATCGGTCGTCAGCAAGGTCACGGTGATCGTCGCTCATCATGAGACACCATCGGGCAATGAAGACCTCGCGGCTCGCCTTGTATCGAAGGCGCATGGCTACCGTGACGACGAGGGGCTGCGCTCGCCGCGCGCGGCAGATGTGCTCCGGCGCGATGGCGTTGATCCGCCGGAAGACGGTCGATAACGGCTGCCGGCAGGCAGCCGACCCGCGCCCGCGAGGCTCTCAGCGGCGCGGCCGATCGCAGAAGCACCGGCGGGGTCGCTCCCTCGAGCCCGCCCAGGATCTTCCGGCTGCATCATCCGGTCCTCCGTTTCCCCGCCGCGCAGGCAGGCGCTCCAGCCAGGATGAAGGATCGAAGGGATCGTCCCCATGGCCGTGCCCCATGTCGTTACGGAGTCGAGGTGGACGGGGCGACCGCGTCCACGATCGCGGGGGCGACGACGATCGCGACGGGCACCGCGCGCCTCGATCGCGGCCCCGCGCCATCGCTTCGGGCTGACGATCCGCGACGCTCATCAGGGATCGAGGCCGGCTTCGATGCAAGGCTGGCTGGCCAGGAACCAGGGCGCTCGCGCCGACGAACACCTTGGCCGCGCTGTCCGCGTGGTGCGGAACATCTCGGCCGCGAAGGCGGTCGCGACCTGAGCCCAGGCCGGCGCCAGCGACACAGGATGCTCACCGGATGGCCAGGAGCCACCGACTGGGGCTGGCGGTCGCGTTCTCCACGCAGCCCCGAGTACCACGACCAAGAGAGCCAGGGGGGGCGGGTCGAGGGCTCGCCCTGCGCGACGCCGCTCTAGAGGCCGCGCAGGTAGGCGAGCAGGGCGTCGCGCTCCCGTGGCAGGGAGGTCGATGCCGTACGGGTGCCCCGGGACCGCGCCAGGGCCGCGCGGTTGCCCTCGTAGCCGTCGACCATGCGCTCCGACGAGAGCAGCGCCTCGGGCGACAGGACGGTGCCGTCGTGGGTAGGAGCGCGGCGTCGCGCACGGCGAGGAGCGCGGGCGGTCGATAGAAGCCGTGCCCCGCGCACTCACGCCGTTCGCGAGCGCAGGATCAGTGCCCGCTCACCGCCAGGACAGGCGCGCGCCCCCGACAGCGTTGTGTCGTAGCAGGTCCTGCAGCGGGCCTCGAACGTCTTGCTTGCGGCCGCGCTCGGCGACGCGTCATCGCCGGCGGCGCAGGGGGCTCGAGCGAGTAGGAATTTATCGCGGCGCGAACGCGAAACTCGCGCAGCGAGCGCGTGCGCTGGTGGTTCGCGTGCAGGTACTGGGTCTCCTGTCGGATCGCGAGCGCCGCCAGAGACGGGTGTAGCGGATCGTGCCGCCTGCGTCAACGACGTTTGCTGGCGCTGATCCCACAGATCCAGGAGGATCGCGACAGGGTCCTCAGTCACGTCGGCAGTGATATCCCGCCCGGCCTGGTCCCCAGCGCTCCATGCGCGCGCGCGGGCGCGCGTCGTCGATCCAGGCGGCCGGTCGCGTCGTGATAGGCGACCCGCAGCGCCGCTGATCGAGTCGCGCCGCGCCGCTCCACGACCACCTCGCCGTCGCACCCGCGGTGGCAGAGCGCGCAGGCAGGCCGACGCGGAATCGCGCCGTCGACGTCCGGAACGACCACGCCGATCGCCTCGCCGTCCCTCGACCGCGCCACGCCGACGTCGAGTCCGGCACGGTACAGCGCGATGCTCCACCGTACGGATCGGCGCGCAGCGTGGCGGAAGACCTCGCGGCCGAGCGCGACCCCAGCCATCGCATCGTGGTCGGCGTCTACTCCGTCCCACACACCAGCTCGAGGGCGTCGGTGACCGGCTCCAGGCCGCGAGCGCGCCGGCGACCTCGGCGGCAGTCACGCGCGTCGAGCGCGGGTTCCACGCCAGGCAGGGTGTCCCAGCCGCGCGTCTGGGCCGTAGTTGGCGATGCGCTCCCTGCGCGTAGACGTTGTCGGGTTCTCAGGCAGGCCGAGCAGCGCCTTCTCGCGCCAGGCCAGATCCCGCGAGGTAGCGCTCGCCCTCGTCAAGCAGCCCGCGTCGGGCGGGGTCAACCGCGCCAGCCGCCCAAGAGGCGAGATCCCGATGACCGCGCGCGCTCGCTCGCACGATCAGGTGTCGATGTCGGAACGCGGTGAACCCAGCGTCGGAGACGGAAGCTCGCGGGCGACTCCGTCGACCTCCACGGTCATCCGGATCTGGAAGGGCTGCGACAGAACAGGCCCCGACGCGCTCGCTCACCGACGTCCAGTCAGGGCGCCGGAGTCGTATTCGTCCGTCGACAGCAGATCGCTCGGCGCGAGGGGCAGCTCGTCCCTCGGTAGCCGTCGTCCTCGCGCTCCACACGCGGAGTCGCCAGGTCAGCTCCTGCAACGGCTCGCCGGTGGCCTGGTCGTGGAGCGTGGCGCCGATCACCTCCACGTGAAGCAGCGCGATCTCGCCCGTCGCCGTCTCGGCGTGGTGATGGTGAGCTGCACGTTGGACTGCTGGCAGGCGACGGGCAGGGGCGTCAGGCGCCTGAGCGCCGCTGGCAGTATCCCGCGTCGCCCGTGCCGGGGTGATCGTCGCCCAGGGTGGCGCGCCCGAGATGGCAGCACTCGACGGTGGCCTCGACCTCCGGATCGAAGTCTCGCAGGGGACGTTGTGGTCCATAAAGCAGCCGGTCGCGAGGGGCGCAGACGTGGCGCGAGGAACGGGCAGAGGCGCATCAGGGGTCTCCAGGTGGCGCGATGTGGCACGCCGAGAGGGTGCGGCGGGACGCAACGCAAAGAGACGCCGTCGACGGGCGCGGTGGCGTCCGCCCGCACTCGGGGAGGACGCATGGGCAAGCTCCGGTTCGACTACACCCCACCGTCGACGCGGTGCTTCCTTGACTCACCGACACCGAGCACCTGAAGGCGCAGTCCGCCGCGGCCGGTCCACAGAACATCCAGCTCACCGTCGACGGAAGGACGGGCGCTGCGATCCGGCTCGAAGGCGCGACGCATCCAGTCAGGATCGAGCTTCGCGAAGCCTGCCCGTGAACCCGTCAACCACGTGAGTCGACACCATCCAGTGGACGAGCGGCAGCGACGGCAAGCTGCCAGCACCTACGATGCGCTCGTGAGCGCGCATCCGCGTGAAGGGCGTGTACGCTCAAGCCGTCCGGCAAAGGGGTAAATCTACGGGACACCTGCGCCGACCGTCGACGTGCCGCTCGTGGGCGGCAAGGTCGCGGACCTGGTCGCGAAGGAGACGCAGAAGGCGATCGAGATCGACTGCCGCTTCACCTCGGCGGCGGTCGCGAAGGGCTGAGTCCGACGACGCGAAGCGTCGGAGGATCTCAGTGGGGAGCGCGAGGGGCTTGCCCCTCGCCGGAGAGAAATCGCCGGAGGCGATTTATCGACAGGCATTGAGCCGACGCCCCTCGAGGGTGAACGCGCGCGCCTGCGGCTCTCCCTCGAAGCGCAGCGGCACCACCTCGATCCGCTCCTCGTCGCCGCCCTCGTTCCACACCACGAGCAGCTCGGCGTCGACCGCGGTCGTCGCGTCGTCGATCTCGCGACGCACCTCGAGCCGGATCGCGCCGAGGTCCGGCTCGCGGGACTCGAACACCTCGATGCCGTGCTCCGGATCGATGTCCTCGGCGCGCGCGAGGGGCTCGCCGGGGCGGGCCACGTAGAGCGCGACGTGCGCGTCGGGGTGCGCGAAGGTCAGCGTCACGCGGAGCGGGACCGACTGCGAGAGCACCCCGCTGCGTCGCATGCGACGCCGAATCCGCGCGAGGCGCTCGGCGTCCTCGGTCGCGTGGCGCAGCGCCGCGAAGCGCACCGACGACCAGAGCAGGGCCGTCCTCGCGATGCCGCGCGCGTGCCCGGGCTCCGAGGTCTGGGCGAGCCGCGCCTCGAGCCGCAGCGCCTCGTCCACGCGGCCCGCGCCGGCGGCGGCCTGGGCGAGCAGCAGCAGCACGCTCGCGTCGTCGGGCCGCAGCTCGGCGAGCGTCTCGTACTGCCGGTAGGCGTCCGCGTGCCATCCGTGAGCGCGGTAGAGGTCGCCGAGTCGGCGCCGCGCGAGCTCGTCGAGGGGCGCGAGCTCGACGATCTCGCTGAACGCGCGCCGGGCGTCGGCCTCGTCGCCGCGGCGCAGGAGCAGCTCGCCGATCGCGGTGCGGACGCCGGGGTCCGACGACGGATCCGCGCGGAGGCGCGCGACGAGCCGGTCGGCCTCCGCGGTCCGCCCGAGCCCCTCGAGCTCCGCGAGCAGGCGCAGGCGTAGCTCGAAGCTGCGCGGGTACTGCTCGACGAGGCCGCGGAGCGCGCGCGCGCGACGCTCGGCGGTCCCCGCGCGCTCGAGGATCTGCTCGACGAGCGTCCAGTCGACCCGGCCGTCGTCCCCGAACGCCGCGCGGACCGCGCGCAGGTCCTCGGAGGTGCGAACGCGATCGAGGATCACGGCGCGGGCGTGGCCGCGGGCGGCGGGCGAGTCGAGGAGCGAGTAGACCGCGAGCATCCCGGCCACGCCGCCCGCGTGGGCGAGCACCACCGAGAGCAGCGCGCGCCGCTCGCGCCACGTGCGCGCCTCGCAGTCGCGCAGCGCGGCGACCTGGACGGCCTGCCAGCCCTCGCGATCGAGCCGCTCGCGCCACAGCGCTTGGCGCTCCTCGAGCGGGATCTGGGCCGCGTCCGAGCAGCGCGAGGTCTCGTGGCGGCCGGCGCGCGACCGCTCCTCGAGGGCCGCGATGGCGAGGGGCAGCGTCTGCGCGATCAGCAGCGAGAACGCCGGGGCGCCCGGCCCCGCGTCGGAGGCGAACACGAACGGGTAGACCACGTTGGCGCCGGCCGCCTCGGGCACGCGCAGCGAGCGCACGACCGCGAGCACGCACGCGGTGACGACGGGATCGCCGAGGCTCGCGCTCGTCACGCTCGCGCTCGTGACCGCGCCGTCGCCGCCCACCGTGAACTGCACGTTCATGACCCCGGCCAGGGTCGGGTCGGCGCGGAGGCGCGACTCGTAGCAGGCGCGAAAGGCGGCTCCGCGCGACCGCACCGCGCGAGCGACGGCCCCCGCGTCGCCGCCCTGGACCTGGGGCGCGCCCGCGCTCCACCGGCCCCGGAGGGAGCGCTCCACGACCGTCCCGCCCGAGCCGGCGCTGGGCTCCTCGGCGAGCGCGCGCGCGGCGCGCCGGGCGGGGGTCCGGTACTCGGGCTCGGGCGCGGGCTCGGGCCGCGGCGCGGCCGCGACCGGCTGGGGGACCGCGTCGGCGGGCTCGTACTCCGCGGCGGTCTCCGGCTCGGTGGGGGTCGTCGCGGCCGGCGTCGCCGCGGCGGCCAGCTCGCGCGCGCTCGGCACGTAGTAGCTCGTGTAGGGCGTGATCGCGCCGTAGCGGACCCCGAGCTCGGCGACCTCCTCGCGGGTCGCGCCCTCGGCGAGGAGCCGCCCGAGCCGCGCCCCGGCCCAGCGCAGGCGCAGGTCCGAGCCCGCGGTCGACGGCGCGGTGGCCTCGGCGAGCGGGATGGCCACGCGGAAGGGCCGCCCGTGGATCGTCCCCGACACCACCGCGGACGTCGGGGGCGCCCCCGCGAGGCGGCCCGCGATGGGCAGCACGTCGCCGACCACCGCGTCCACGGGCTCGCGCGGGTAGACGTTGGCGACGCCGTCGCCGAGCTCCACGGTCACGTCGCGCGCGATCGGGTGGCGGGCGTGCGCGACCACGTCGAGCGCCGCCTCGGCCGCGGCGCGGCGCTCCTCGATCACGCGGGTGAGCCCGCCGCCGCGCGTGATCCCCTCGAGGAGCTCGACGCCCGCGTCCGCGCCCACCGCGAGCGCGTAGAGGCGCGGCCTCACCGGCGCGCGGGCGAGGCGCTCGCGCAGCGCCGCGGCGGTGCGCTCCCCGACCGTGGGGGCGCCGTCGCCCACGTAGACGACCACCCCTGCGCGCTCCGGGTCGAGCAGGTCGGCGGCCGCGGTGAGCACCGCCCCGAGGTCCGTGGCCCCGCCCGCGCCGACGCGCGCGATCCCCTCGAGGAGCCGCTCGACCCGCGCGGGCTCGGCGGGCCCGAGCGCGGCGTCGTCGTCGATCGGGCGCACGGTGAGATCGGCGCCGAGGACCGCCACGCGATCCGCCGGGCCGAGCGATCCGACGAGCGACTCCACCGCCGCGCGGCCGAGCTCGAGGCGCGCGCGGTCGGTGCCCGCCGAGATGTCCGCCACGACCACCACGTCGAGCGCGTCGGCGTCACCGGATCCCTCCGGGTCGGCCGGGACGACGAGCGGCAGGTACCAGTAGTCGCGCTCGTCGGCCTCGCTCGTGCCCGGCCGGGTGGCGCTCGCGCGCGGGGGCGGCTCGTGGGGCGCGCGCCACGCGCGCTGGCTCGGGCGCGGGTCGGGGCCGCCCTCGAGATCGAGCCAGAAGTCGGCCCGCGGGACGAAGTCGCTGCGGCGCAGGCGCACCGCCCGGCCCTCGACGCGCGCCCCGAGCCCCGCGCGCACGGCGTCGAGCTCGGCGTCCTCGAGGTCCACCACGAGCGACAGCTCCTGCACCCGCGCCGCGTCGCCGGCGCCGCCCATCGGGTAGCGGTAGGTCCGGCGCGTGCCCGCGCGCCGCATCCACTCGCCGTACTGCACGACGATGCGTCGGGTCTCGCCCGGCCGGATGGGGTAGATGCGCGCGGAGTACGCCTGCGGGCCGTCCCACTCGAGCAGCGCGGGGTCGTCGGTGGAGCCGCGGTAGACTTGCTCGGTATAGGCGGTGAGCGCCTGGCCTCGCTCGCGGACGTGGCCGTCGACGAGCACGCCCTCGCGATCGACGGCGAAGCGCGACAGCACCGCGCCGGCCGGCACGCGCAGCCGATAGAGCCCCTCGACGGTCTCGCTCGCGGGGTTGAAGAAGACCTCGTCCACCTCGGTGATCGCGAGGTCGCCCTCGACCCGCACGCGCACGTCGAGCCGACGGATCACGAGCGGCCAGCGGGCCTGACCCACCTCGTCGGGCACGCGGGCGCGGATGACCCCGACCCCCTCGGGCGCGAGGACCTCCGAGGGGCCAGGCTCGGCGAGCCCGCGCGTCCAGTCGTCCCAGAGCGTGGCCGGCTCGGCGCGCGCGCCGCTTCCGTCGACGACGAGCTCGCGGCCTGCGCCGGTGATCCCGCGGCCGTTGGCGGTCGTCCACCCCAGCTCGCCGCGCACGACGTAGGCGCGGAGCACGTCGCCCTCGACGCGGATCGACACGCCCGCGTCGCGGCTCCGCAGCACGGCCCCCGCGGCGCGGACCTCGACCCCGCCCGCGTCGGCCTCGACGTAGGCGCGGCCGGCCGTCAGCTCGAACGTCGAGTCGTCGACCGCGACCAGGACCGCGCCGTCCCCGAGCAGGGCGCGCCCGCCGCCGTCGAGCTCGAGGCGGGCCAGCCCGCGCTCACCGAGCGACAGCCGCGTGCCCTCGGGGATGCGTGAGACGCCCTCGAGCGGCTCGTCGCCGAGGCTCGCGGCGCCGCGCACCGGGCGCACCGTGGCCACCGTCGCGGCGAGCTCGAGCTCGGCCCCGCCACAGCCCACGGCCAGCGAGATCAGGAGGGCGACGTGCCTCATGCGCGGCGTTCCGACCTCGGCACGTCCCCCATCCTTGGTGGCTACGGGGTCCCGGGCCCCGGCGCGGTGCAGCGCCCCTCGTGCGCCACCGCGACGCCGGCGGAGTTGGCGTAGCAGGCGTTCGGGTAGTCCAGGCTGTCGCAGCCGCAGACCGGCGCGTCCATCCCCGTGCATCCCATGGCGCGCGCGTGGCAGGCCCCGTCGGCGTCGCCGGCTCCGCACATCGCCTCGGGTGGGTAGTCGCAGAAGCTGCCCACCGGGCAGCCGCGACCGATGAACCCGCCGCAGTTGCAGGTCTCGTAGGCGCGCTGGCAGGCGGCGAGGGTGGTGAAGAGCTCGCCGCACTGGGTGCCCGTGCAGAGGCAGTCGATCTGGGTGCACGAGAAGCCGTTCCACGCGAAGCCGAGCACGATGAGGCAGTCGCCCTCCGAGACGACGTCCATCGCCGCGCACGCGCGGGTCGGCGGCGCGCAGGGCGTGTTCATCGCGGCGGTGACGCCCTCGGCGTTGGCCTCGCACGCGTTGCAGTAGGTGCGGCCGTCGCAGCCGCAGACCCCGCCGCAGTCGCTGGGGCAGACCTCGGGGATCGGCTCGCAGGTCCCCTCGCCGCCGCACGTGCCGAAGGGGCGCGCGCAGTACTCGGTGTCGGGGCACGCGACGCTGTCCCCGCAGCTCGGCGGCGGGCACGTCGGGACGGGGCAGTCGCTGCCGGAGGCGCAGAACGTGTCGGTGCCGCAGCCCGGACAGCACATCTGGCCCGCGAGGCACGTGACCGATCCGCAGGCGACGCCGCCGCCACCGTCGGCGCCCGCGTCGCGGCCCGCGTCGGGCCCGACCTCGCCGGCGTCGAAGCACTCCTGGTCCGTGCAGCTCCCGCCGGGGCCCACGCACGTCCCGCAGCTCGCGTTGCAGCACTCCAGGCCGGCGCCGCACGTGACGGGACCGCACGGGGTGCCCCCGCCGCCGGAGTCCATCGTGGCGCCGGCGTCGAGGCCAGGGTCCTCGGGGTCGTCGAGGGTCAACCCGCAGCCGGGGAGCGCCCCGATCGCGAGGACGCCGAGGAGCCAAAGTGAAGTCGAGCGCATGATGCCCTCCAGTGTAGGCGCAGCGCCGTCGGCGCTCACCCGTGAGTGGCTGGCGCGCCCGAAATCCGTCGCGATCGGCCGAGATCACCCGCTCGCGACGCGCCGCCAGTCCAGCGCCATGAGCAGCTGCTTGGTCACCGGCCGCTTCGCGTCGACGAACGTGCGCGCCGCGAAGAAGGCCCGCGCCGCCTCGCTCGAGAGCGCGCGGAGCGCTCGCTCGGCGTCGGCGCGGGCCTCGAACGGCAGGAAGTAGCAGGTGTCGTCGAGTAAAGTCGGCTTGCCATCGTGCGGACCGACGAGGCGGAACGCGAGGTCGGGGTAGAGCCCCGCGACCGCGACCTTGAAGGGCGCGAACGCGTAGGCGCCGACCCCGAACATCGCGAAGTCGGGCTGGCCGCGGTAGATGCGGCTCTTGCGGCCGTCGAGCGCGGCCCGGTGGGCCTCGAGGTAGGCCCACGTCCTCGGGAGCGCCTCGCGCATCCACGCGGTGGGCTCGCCGAGCCGGGTCTGCGTCACGATCACGCCGCGGGTCGGCGCCTCGATCCCGCGCGCGAGGTCGCCGCCCTTGAAGAGCGGGTGGATCCGGTCGGCCTCGATCGAGACGGCGCCGCCCGCGCGGCTCCGCCACCCCGCGCCGTCGCGCGCGAGCTCCATCACCGCCGCCGCGTCGTGCTTGATCCCGGACCGCCACGCGGGGTCGCTCGTACCGGCGAGGGTGCGCGTCCGCTCGAAGGCGTCGAGGTCGAGGGTGAGGGTTCCGTCCACCACGCCCCAGGTCGCCGTGGGCTCGAGGGCGTCGAGCGTCGAGAAGCGCTTCCACCGGCGCGGGCCGGGCGACGCGGTCACGAGCGCGCCGTCGACGGCGGCCCCGAACCAGCGGCGCGCGTCGATCCCTCGGACCTCGCCGCCGACCGCGCGCCGCTCGGCGATCCGTCGCGCCACCGCGGTCTTGAGGAGCATCGCGAGGGTGAAGTCCTCCCCTTCGAAGGCGTCGAGGAGGCGGGCGACGACGTGCTCGGAGACGTCGAAGTTGCTGCGGCCGGTGACCGCGTCGAGCCCGGACACGCCCGCGACCCGGGCGCGCGGCCGGTTGCTCGATCCGAGCGCCCCGAGCGCCGCGCTCGTCACCCAGGGAGGGTTACCGAGGACCAGCACGGGCGGCTCGAGGTCTCGGGTCAGGGCGTCCCAGTCGGCGTCGAAGAAGTCGGTCTGGTGGACCTCCGCGCCCGTCGCCCGCGCGTCCTCGACGTAGTCGGCTCGCAGCTCGTGACCGACGAGGCGGGCGCGCGGCCACGCGTCGCGCGCGGCGGCGAGGAACGCGCCCCGCCCGCACGTCGGCTCCAGCACGGTCCGCGGCGACACGCCGGCCGCCACGAGCCGAGCCACGCACGCGGCGGCGAGCTCGGGGGGCGTCTGCCAGTCGCCGTGCTCGACGCGCTGGCTCATCCCCACCGCGTCAGAAGCTGACCGCGGCGCCGAGCGTGAGGTCGATGTTGAAGAGAAACGTGGGGATCTGGAACATGAAGTCGGCCTGGAGGAAGAGGCCGATGTTCCGGGTGAAGCGCAGGGTCCCCGCGGCGCCGAGGCTGATGTTGCCGAGGCCGCTCACGACCCAGGGCGAGTCGAGCGACTCGGGCGTCCCGGCCTCGCCGGGCACCTGGAGGTTGTCCGGCGGCTGGACCTGGATCTGGCCGAAGCCGCCGCCCACGAAGGCGTCCACGTGGAGCGCCATGCCGTCGTAGCCGCCCGCGCCGAGCGGGGTGTCGACGACCACGAGGTTCACGCGCGCGCCGAGGTGGAAGAAGGCGAAGTCGCCTTCGCCGGCCGGCGCGAAGCGGGCCCACACGCCGACCCCGAGGAAGTCGAGGAAGTAGAGCTGCGCCTGGACGCGGACGCCGCCCTGCGCGACGAGGCCGCTCGTCGCGACGCGGACGCAGTAGTAGCCGTCCGGCACCGCGCAGTCCTCGACGCCCGAGGGCACGAGCGCGGCGCTGTTGCCGAAGCGGTCGGCCTGCTGGCCCGACGTCGCGAGCCCGAGGCCGAGCGTGCCGCCGACCTGGATCGCGAACATGGGCGGGTGGTCGCCGCCGTCGCTCGGGCTGCTCGAGCCGCCGCCGCCGCCGCCGCTCGAGCGCTCGCCGACGACGCAGAAGTTGTCCTCGCAGGTCAGCCCGGACGAGCACTCGCCGCTGTTGCGGCAGGTGGAGCCCATCCCGCCGGTCCCGCCGCCGCCGCTCGAGGCGCAGCCCGACATGCCGGGCGGGCACTCGCTCTCGCCGCACGTCTGGGGCGCCGCCATCCCCGGAAGGGCGGGGGCCGGCCCGGAGCGCGAGCTGACGATGCGCACGGTGTACGGCGAGCTCTGGGAGCCCGCGAAGCCCACCGGGCTCCCGTCGCTCGCGAACGCGACGATGTAGTAGTCGAGCGACGGCTCGAACACGTCGGCGCAGGGGACCTCGTAGCCGTAGCCGTCCGCGACCGGGTGCATCTCGACGCGCCGGTACTCGGCCATCCCGTGCGCGCGGTAGAACGTGTAGACGTGCGCGGCGGCGCTCGGGACCTCGATGTAGATGGGCACGCCGGTCTGCGCGAGCTGCTCGGGCACCGCCATGTGAGTGAGGCTCCCGCCGCCGGCCGAAGGGGCCGGCGTGGGGGTCGGCGTCGGTGTCGGCGTGGGTGTGGGTGTCGGCGTCGACTGCTCGAGCGGCGGCATGCTCGCGGCGCGCTGGTGCGCGAGCGTGAAGACCTGCTGGATGTCCGGCGTCGACGTCAGCGGATCGAGCTGGATCGTCGAGTCGATGCGCAGCGCCGTGATGAAGTAGTCCATCCCCGTGCCGTTGTCGCCGAAGCCGCCGATCGCCACGACGCCCAGGTTCAGGTGCGTCCGGGCGAGCGGGGCGCCGTTGACGCCACCCTGCTGCGCGAGGCGGAGCGCCTGCTGGAGCTTGGCCTGGGCTCGGTCGAGCTCGAGCTGCATGTACAGCTCCATCGCCTCGCGGTTCAGGTCGAGGACCTGGCGCAGGGCGGGCTGAGCGTGAGCGGGGGCGCTCCAGGCGGCGAGGACGCAGGCCGCCACGACGGCGACCCAACGGGGGGCAGCTCGATGCATCCCGGGGGCTTTCTTACGTGTGGCGCCGCCTGTCAAGCGCAAGCCGTGTGAGGGGGCAGGGTCGCGCGGCCATCCGATGGCCGCCTCGGCCGGGTCGGGCGCCCCCAGGCGGTGACGCGGAGATGCTCGCGCGGGGCTCACAGCATGTTGTCGTAGATGAACGCGTCTTCGCCGTCGGTGACCGTGATGACGAGGATGGTGTCGGCTCGCACCGCCGGATCGATCATCGCCCAGGCCATCCGCATCGCGTCGGCGTGCATCGGCGCGTAGGCGATCACGTGGAGGATCTGCTTCACCCAGCGGTCCTCGTCGGCGACGCTCGCGGAGCTCTCGGTGACGTCCCCGACCTTGCGCATCAACAGCGTCATCGCCTGCGAGAGCGGGTAGGGCGCGTCCCGGGGGAAGCCCACCGCGCGCACCACGCTGACCCCCACGCGGTGCCCGTCGATGTCGACGAGCATGTCCGTGTGGGTCCCCATCGGGTCCATGTAGACGATCTCGGACTCGCTCTTGAGCAGCGCGGCGCCCTCGCAGCGGTAGAGCACCTCGTACGCGATCGCCTCGCTGTAGATGCTGCTGCCGCCGATGGTGCCCTCCATCAGGAGCTCCTGCGCGCCCGGGCTCAGCCGGGTGATGTCCATCTCCATCAGCGGGACCGGCCCGAAGTCGATCGCGTTCTCGAACAGGAAGCTCTCCGGCGAGAGGAGCTCGTCGTCGATCTCGCCGCACGCGCCCGACAGCGCGCCGATCGCGTCCGCCAGGCCGGCGTCGAACGCGCCCGCGTCCGAGGTCGCGGCGTCCGCGCCGCCCGCGTCGGCGCCGCCCGCGTCCGAGGTCGCGGCGTCGAGGCCGCCGCCGTCGAGGGTCCCCGCGTCGAGGCCGCCCGCGTCCATCGGGGTCGGCCCCGCGTCGCTCGGCGTGGCCGGGTCACACGCGGTGAGGAGCAGGAGCGCCGCACCGAGCCATCGCAGCCGTCGCATGGCGGCGACCGTAGCAGCCTCCGGCGACGTTGGCTCCGCGGGCCGCGATCAGGCGAGGTCGACGCGGCAGCGCGGCCCGCCGAGCCCGACCTCCACGGTCGCGCGCGCGTCCACCGCGTCACCGGGGCGCACCCCGCGCTCGGCGCTCGCCTCTTCGAGGAGCCAGCCCCAGCTCGTCGGGGCCGCGTAGACGCCGGTCGAGAGCGCGGTGCCCCCCGGGAACTCGGCCCGGAACGAGATCGCGAACGCGCCGATCACCCCGCGCGCCCGGACCGGCAGCGACACCGTGACCGGGCCGGCTGCGTCCACGTCGTCCTCGCCGAGGGTGAGGCGCCAGACCACCTGCTCGTCGGTCAGCGCGCGCGCTCCCGCGGGCATCGCGCGGACGATCCGACGGCGCCGGGCCGCCCCGACGATCAGCGCGTCGGCGAGGGGGTCGAGGTCGAGGCCGAGGCGCGCGCCCGCCTCCTTCGCCTCATGCGCCAGCGTGGTCGTGTCCACGCGATCGGGGAGCTCGAGCCCGGTCACGCAGATCGAGAGCGTGCGGGGGAGCCAGAGCGCGTCGTCCGTGACGAGGCGCCGCGCGTCGAGGGTGTAGCGCAGCACGTCCTCGGCGAGCGGGTCGGTGTCGAAGATCTCGTGCACGACGAGGTCGCAGCGCTCGGGAAGGTCGACCTCCGTGCTGAGCCCTCGGATCAAGGTGACGCGATCCTCGAGCCCGTTCCGCGCGAACAGCTCGGCGGCGAGGTCGGCCGTGCTCGAGCCCTCGATCGCGTACACGCGCCGCGCGCCGGCCCGCGCCGCGAGCATCGACAAGAGCCCCGTGCCGGCGCCGAGATCGAGGACGGTGCGCCCCCGCGCGTGCTCGAGGAGGGCCACCCGGTAGGCGTCGACCCGCGCCGCGTCGCGCACCATCGCGTGCTGGACCCGGAGCGACGCGAACCCCCCGTCGCCGCGGTCCGACGACGCGCCGGGTGCGTCCGCGTCGACGAGCCACCCCATCGATTCGAAGCGCGCGATCAGGCCGTCGTACGCCTCGTCGTCGAGGGCGAGGAGCTGGTCGACGGCGCCCCGCGCGTCCGCGGGAGTGCGGGGCGAGGCGAAGCACGAGAGCAGGTCGAGGGTGCCGCCGTCGACGACGCCCTCGGCGCTCGCGAGGCCGGATCCGAGCACGCGGAACTCACCCGGCCCGGCGGGCTCGATCCGCAGGTCTCGGGTCAGGAGGAGGTGACGCATTCGGCACCGGGGCGCGGGCGCCCCGGAGGCTAGTAGCCGGCGTTGACGCCCGAGATCTCGACCATGAAGTTGTACGCGCCCACGTGATCGAGCTCGGCTCGCCGCGTCGGGCCCGCCTTGATGGCGGTCTTCACGGTCACGCCACCGCCGGCCCCACGAGGCCGCGGACGACGGGTGGACGACAGCTCGACGCGCTCGGTCTTCTTGGCTTCGGTCATCGGAGCGCCAGTATGGTCATCGAGGCTCGTGACGCAACCCGCCCTCTCGGTGCTCCGCGGTTTGTGACAAGCTGGTGTCCTCCGTGACCCAGCGACCCATCCCCTACTTGCTCTCCTTCTTCCTTCTCTCGGGCCTCGGCTGCGATTCCGAGGAGCCGCCCGTCGACGCGGGCACCGACGCGGGCACGACGATGGCCTGCGAGCCGCTCGGCGCGTTCGAGCTCGTCACCTCGGACGGCGTCGCCGACGCGCTCGGCGCCGCGGTGGGCACCGCGCGGGCGGGCCGCCTCGCGGCTGCCGACGTGCCCGTCGATCCGAGCGGGCTCGCGGACGCGCGGCCGGACGACTTCGTGCTGTCGAACGGGCGCGTCGCGTTCATCGTGTCCGACACGGACGCCCCGGCGCAGGTCTACGACCCGTACGGCGGGCGCATCGTGGGGGTGGGGCGCGTCGGCGACGGCGCGTTCGTCGAGATCGGCGACTACAACATGCTGATCCTCGCGCTCGGCCGCTTCACCCTCGCGACCGAGGGCGTCACCGTGCTCTCGGACGGCTCCGACGGCGGCCCCGCCGTGGTCCGCGCGGTCGGGACGCTCACCCGGGTCCGCGCGCTCGCCGATCTGCTCGACGCGATCGTGCCGGGCGACTTCGACGGCTTGCCCGCGGCCATCGACTACGCGCTCTCGCCCGACGCCGACGCGCTCCGCGTCACCCTGCGCGTGCGCGCGTCGACCGCGGGGCTCCGCGCGACGCTCGGCGCGGTGCAAGCTTTCTTGCAGGCCTACAGGACCCAGCCGTGGCGCCCGGGCTTGGGCTTCACCGAGAGCGGGAGCGCGCTCCCGTACCTGGCGTTCGACGACCCGCGCGGGACCAGCTTCGCGTGGCACGGCGTAGACGGTCAGTCGATCGAGCCGCTCATCGGCACCAGCGGCGTGGACATCTTCACCAGCGGCCGCTTGATCCTCGGCCCCTGCGACGAGGGCGACCTCCCGCTCGGCGAGCTCGTGCTCGGCGGGCCGGGCCTGCCGGGCCTGCAGGCGGCGGTGGCCGCGATCGACGGCACGGCGCTGCGCGGGCTCTCGGGCACCGTGCGGAACGCCGACGGCACGCCCGCGCCGGACGTGCGGCTCCACGTCACGGCGACCGGCGACGAGCACCTCACGCGGTTCTTCCCCGCCGCGGACGGCTCCTTCGCGATCGACGTGGACGCGCGCGCGGGCCAGCTGTGGGCCTGGCGCGCGGGGCAGCCGCTCGTGGGGCCGCTCGACGCGAGCGGAGGCACCGTCGACGTCTCGATGCCGGCGACGGGGACGCTCGTGGTCGAGGCGCGCGACGCGGACGCGATGACCCCGCTCCCGGCGCGGGTCGAGGTGTTCCCGTCGAGCGGGGCGCCGCCCGAGGCGCCGGCCTCCTTCGGCGAGCTCGTGCCCGGTCGGGGCCGCTCGCTCCTGCTGCACCCGACCGACGGCGTGGCGCGCCTCGAGCTGCTCCCGGGCGACTACCAGGTCCGCGTGTCGCGCGGGCCCGAGTACGCGCGCGTCGACACCGAGGTCACCGTCGTCGCCGGGACGGAGACGCCCTTGGTCGCCGACCTCGCTCGCGTCGTGCCGACGCCGGGCGTGCTCTGCGCCGACTACCACATCCACACCACGCGCTCGATCGACTCGCCCGACTCCGGCGCGCTCAAGGTCGCGGCGCTCGTCGGCGACGGCCTCGAGATCGCGATCCGGAGTGACCACGAGTGGGTCAACGACTTCCAGCCCGTGATCGACGACCTCGGCCTCGGCGCGTGGGCGCGCGGCCTCACCGGCCTCGAGCTCACGACCTTCACGTGGGGGCACTTCGGCGTCTTCCCGCTCGAGACCGACAGGGCCCGCCCGAGCGGCGGCGCGTTCTTCTGGTACGACCGCAACGCCCCGGACGTGTTCGACGAGGTCCGCGCGCGCCCCGAGGCGCCCGCGCTGATCATCAACCACCCGCGCGCGGGGGGCATCCGCCAGGCCTACTTCACCGAGGCCGGCTACGACCCCGTCACCGGCACCATCGCGCGGCCCGAGCTGTGGGACGAGGCGTTCAACGTCGTCGAGGTCTTCAACGACGGGGACTTCGAGCGCTTCCGCGACAGCACCGTGCAGGACTGGTTCGCGCTCCTGCGCCAGGGCCGGCGGGTCTTCGCGGTGGGCAGCTCGGACAGCCACGACGTCACCAGCGCGCCCGTCGGCTGGCCCCGCACCTGCCTGCGGGTCGGCATGGACGACCCCGCCGCGATCAGCCCGCAGCAGGTGCGCGACGCCACCGTCGCGGGCCACTCGACGATCAACGGCGGGATCTACATGGACGTCACCGCGCCGGGCGGGGTGGGGCCGGGCGACGAAGCCACGGGCACCGGCGACCGCGCGAGCCTCGACGTGCGCCTCTTCGCGGCGCCGCACGTCGTCGTCGATCGGCTCGAGGTGATCGTCGACGGGGAGACGACGGAGACGATCTCCATCGGCCCCGGCGACGCGGTCGACGACATCGAGCGGCTCCACGCCACGGTCGAGGTCGACGTCGCCGCGAGCGGATCCTGGGTGGTCCTGCACGCGGCCTCGGACACGCCCTTCGACACGAACGGGCACCGACCCTTCGTGGTGAGCAACCCGATCTACTTACGCCGCTGAGCGCGGCTGGCCTCAGGCGGAGCCCTGGGGGGCGCGCCAGGCCTCGCGGGCGATTCCGTCCGGGCCGGTGCGCCAGGGGATCCACGCGACGGCGAGGTCGGTGATCTCGAGGTCGCCCTTGCGCGGGCGGACCTCGCGCTCCTCGACGTGCGGCGTGGCCAACGGCGCGTCCTCGAGCGCCTTCAGCGCGTCGCGCGCCTCCGCCTCGAGCTCGCGGAGCTCGGCCTCGAGCTCGCGCACGTCCTCCTGCGCGCGGGCGATGTCCTCGCGCTCCTTGGAGACCCGCGAGGCGCTGCGCGCGGCGGTCGTCGCGCGGCCGAGCACGCTGCGGCCGAAGAGCGCGCCGAGCATCGTGCTCCCGACGGAGACGGCGGTGTCCATCTTGCGCGCCGAGTACTGGCTCTGCTCCCGGTGCACGGCGTCGCGCGCCCGATCGAGCCGCGCCTCGAGGCGCTGCACCTTGGGCGCGTACTTCTCGCGCAGCTTCTGGACCTCGCGGTCGCGCTCCTCTCGGCCGAGGAGCGCGATGCGGCTCGTGAACTCGGCGCGCGTCTCGCCCGGCGTCGACCACGCCTTGTGATCCGGCGCGCGGAACACGTAGCCGATCTGCGTCTTGCCGAGGTGGCTCTTGAGCGCCTTCTCGAGCTTGGCGAGCCCGCCCTTGGCGGTGACCGCGCGGGGCACGTCCGACCAGCGTCCGTCCGCCGGCTCCGTCACCCACGGCATCGCGCGCGGGTCGAGCAGCTCGGCGTCGGTCCAGGTCCCGCCGTGCGCGAGCACCGTCGGCGCGAGCCACGCGTCGAGCCCCGAGGCCGCGTGCGCGTAGTGGAGCTGCACGCTCGCGACGAGCCCGGCGCGCCACTCGATCTCGCCGCGGCCCGCGAGCGGCGCGAGGAAGCGCTCCGGGACGTCGAGCGCGGGGCGCGCCGCGCGGGTCTCGGCCAGCGGCGGGCTCGCCGCGGGCGCCGCCGCGGACGCCGGTCGGCTCGTGAGCTGCGCGATCTGCGCGCGGGTGAGCGGCCCTCGCAGGTACGACATCGCCCAGCGCGTCTCGAACGTCACCGGCGCGCGCTCGTGCACGTTGCGCATCAGGAAGCGCCGCTTGCCCAGGCCCGCGAGCGCGCGGCGCACCTCGGCCGGATCGAAGTCGCTCTGCGAGGCGCCCGCGAGCCCCTCGAGGATGCGGTCCACGTCGCGCTCCGTCGACAGGCGGCCGAGCAGCCACGTCCCGCAGTTGGAGAGCCCGCGGTAGTCGAGATCGATCGGGTTCTGCGTGGCGAGCATCACCCCGAGGCCGTGCGCGCGGGCCTGCTTGAGGAGCGTCAGCATCGGCCGCTTGCTCGGCGGCTCCTGCACCGGCGGGAAGAAGCCGAACACCTCGTCCATGAAGAGCACCGCGCGCAGGCTCGAGGTGCCGGGCTGCCCGCGCATCCACGTGACCACCCGGCTCAGGAGCAGCGTGACGAAGAACATCCGCTCGCGGTCGGAGAGGTGCGCGATCGACAGGATGGAGAGGCGAGGGCGCCCGTCCTGCGTGTAGAGCAGCCGGCCCACGTCGAGCGGCTCGCCCTCGAGCCACGGCGCGAAGCCCGGCGCGGCCAAGAGGTGGTTCAGGCGCATGCCGAGCTTGCGGCGATCGGCGGGGGGCAGGAAGTCGTCGAGCGCCAGCGCCCCCACCCGGTCGAGGGGCGGATCGAGCACCTGCCGCACGAGCTCCGCGAGGTCGAGCTCGCGCTCGTCGAGCCACGCCCGGGTGAGCAGCGTCGACAAGAGGATGTGCTCGCTGCTCCCGACGGGATCCGGGTCCACGTCGATGAGCGCGCAGAGCGCCGACACGCTCGCCTCGACCTCGTCGCGCAGCGCGTCGGCGTCCTCGCGGATCGCCCGGGGCGGCGGGGAGAGGCGCCCGAGCACCGCGAGCGGCCGCCCGCTGCTGCTGCCCGGCGTGTAGATCGCGCGCTCGACCGCGCCCTCGAAGCGGGCCACGCGCCCCCCGTCCTGGCCGGATCGCGCGAGCCCCTCCTTCCACGTCGCGGCGACCCGCGCGGGGTCCTCCGTCGAGTCGACCCACGGCGCGAACTCGGCGGCGCTGAGCCCGGGGAACGTCAGCAGCAGGTTGCCGAGGTCGCCCTTCGGGTCGATCGCGATCACCGGCACCCCGTCGATCGCCGCCTCCTCGAGGAGCACCACGGAGAGCCCCGTCTTGCCGCTCCCCGTCATCCCCACGCACACGCAGTGGGTCGTCAGATCCTTGGCGTCGTAGAGGACGGGATCGTCGGTGCGCTCGCCGTCGACGACGCGGTGGCCGAGGTAGAACGCGCCGAGGTGCTCGAAGCTCGAGGGGTCCATGCGCGGCGAGGGTACCCGATGGCTCGCGCAGGCTGGAGGGGGTGGGCGGCGAGACGGCCTGATCAGTAGCGGCAGGCGTCGAGCGCGCCGCCGACGCCGTCTCCGTCGCAGCTCTGTCCGGTCGCGCAGGCCGAGTCGCGCGCGCACTCGCAGACCCCCCCGAAGCTGGCGAAGCCGCAGACGAAATTGGCCGGGCAGTCGCCGTCGACGCTGCAGCCCTGGCACGTCCCCACGCTCATCCCGAGCAGGCCCGAGTAGGCGGTGTCGCAGCTCGTACCGCTACGGCAGCGGAGGCCGCAGCCGTTGCAGTTCGAGGAGTCGTGCCACGAGCTCACGCACGAGTCGCTGCAGCAGATCCCGCCGTTGATGCCGCCGCAGGCCCGACCGTTCGCCATCCCGTCGCACTCGCAGGCGAAGCTACGGCAGCGCTCGAGGCCCGGGCACGGGTGCCCGCAGGTCCCGCAGTGGGTCTCGTCCTGCCGCAGGTTGACGCAGGTCGTCCCGCAGCAGTTGGGCGTGCTGCCCGTGCAGTCCGGGCCCGTGCCGCCGCAGTGGCAGGCCGACGCGACGCAGCTCTCGCCGGAGTCGCAGGCGATCCCGCAGCCGCCGCAGTCGGCGCTC
>JACKEC010000053.1 GCA_020633195.1 Sandaracinaceae bacterium
GCACGAGAGCGCGGGCACGCAGTCCGCGTCCGCCACGCACGCGGGCGCCGGGCAGCTCTCGGGCGTCTCGGGGGTGCAGCGCTCGGAGACGCAGACGCCGCCGACGCACTCGGAGTCGGGCGCCTCGCAGCGCACGTCCTCGCAGGATCGGGTCGCGAGCACGGTGACGGCCCGGTCGACGGTCACGGTGACGGAGACCGCCCGCGTCGCGACCGGCGCGTTGCCGCGCTGGAGGGTGAGCACGAGGCGATGATCGCCCGGAGGGACCGAGATCTCGCCGATGCGCAGGCCGGTGAGGAGCGTCGCGCCCTCGGCGATCGTGACGTCGGGGAGCGTGCGGAGCTCCCCGGACGACGAGGTCACCTCGAGCCGCGCGCCGTCGATCTCGACGCCGGCGAGGTAGTCGGTCTTGAGGTCGACCACGAGCACCGCCGGGTCGGGCGCGCACCCCGCCGCCATCACCAAGCAGATCAGCACCACACCACGGCGCGGGAGCCCCACGGGAGCAGGTTACCATCGGCCGCGGGCCCAACGGCGCGGAGCTAGAGCCCCGCTCGAAACGCGGCGGCGTGCCCGAACGCGATGGCGGCATCGAGCTTGTCGGCGGTCATTCCGTCGATCATCCGAGCGCGCCGGTGCTCCTCGCTCGCCGTGACGTTCGAGAAGAGCGTGTTGTCGGGGTTCACGCACACTTTCACCCCGAGCTCGAGCCAGCGCGGGAGCGGGTGCGCGTCGACCCGCGCGATGGCGCCCGTCTGCCAGTTGGAGGTGGGGCACGCCTCGATGGTGACGCCGCGGGCGAGGACGAGCTCGAGCACGCCCGGATCCTCGAGGAGCGTCGTCCCGTGGCCGATGCGCTGCGCGTGGAGCTGCTCGATGGCGACGCGGATCTCGTGCGGAGGCCGCCCCTCGCTGGCGTGGACGGTCCGCCCGATGCCACGAGCGCGCGCGACCTCGAAGGCGCCCGCGTAGTCCTCGAGCGAGAAGCGCTGCGCGGGGGTGGGTCCGCCGGCGAGGTCGAGGCCCGCGATCCCCGGCTGCTTCGCGAGCGCCTCGACGAGCGCGGGCGGCTCGCCGTAGAGCCCGCACAGGAGGAGCCCGGCGCGACCGGCGATGCCGTCGAGCGCGGCCTCCACGATCGCCTCGATCGGCGCGCCCTCGTGGAGCTGTGGCGCGAAGCGGATCTCGAGCGTGGTCACCCCGTCGGCCGCCGCGTCCTCGCAGATCTCGGAGGCGACGCGCCGAACGCGGTCCGGCGTCTTCAGCACGGACAGCGTCAGCGCGAAGCGCGAGAGCGCGGCCTCGAGCCCCATCCCGGGCCAGAAGACGAGGTCCTCCGGGATGGCGACGCCGTCGGTCCGGGCCAGCTCGTCGAGCGTCGCCGGTCGCAGCGATCCGTCGAGGTGGCGGTGCAGGTCGGGCAGCCCGGGCATCCGCGGAGGATGCCACGGTGCGCCGACGTCACGGCCAGGGCGACCCTCGAGACAATTCGCGTCACGGATCGCACCGGCCCCGTCGCGCCGGGAATCAGGCTCGCGGCTGCCCCGTTTTCCCGTCGGTTCGGGAGGTGAGCTTGGACGCAGGGGATGGCGACCGACTCCGAGAGTCGGTGCGACGGACGGGTGCGCGCGCCCATCGGATGCGCGCGCTCGAGCGCGGAGCGCGGGCGAGCCTCGGGCTCGTCGCGGCCGGCGCGGCGCTCGCCGCGACGCGCGCGCTCGTGTGGCCGCGCGGCGACGTCGACGCGGCGCTCGTCGGGCTCCCTCGCGCCGCCGCGCTCTTCGGGATCGGCGCGCTCGCGACGGCCTTCGCCGTCGGCCTCTGGGCGTGGCGCCGCAGTCGAGTGGGCGCGCTCGCCGCGGCCACGACGATCGACGATCACCTCGGCCTCGCCGACGTGGTCTCGAGCGCCTACGCGTTCGACGTCGGGGGCGACCCGGCTCCCGCCGCGGCGCTGGCCCGGCGTCGCGCGCACGAGGTGTTGCGGGGCTACGACCCGCGTCAGGCGGTCCCGCGTCCCCGGCTCCGCCCGCGGTGGCGGCGCGTCGCGATCGGCGCCGCGCTCGCGGCGTCGGGGCTCGGGCTCGGGACCCTCGACTCGACCGTGGTCGCCGCGCTCGTGTCGCCGCCGACCGCGGCCGAGCGCGTCGCGGCGGAGTCCCTCGAGGCGGCCGCCGAGGCGCTCGAGGCGGAGGTCCCCGAGCCCACGCGCGAGCACCCGGCCCAGGCCGATCGCACGACGCCGCGCGATCCCTCCCGCGACGACGACCGCGCGGTGGCGGCGCAAGCCCGGCAAGCCGCGGCGGCGACGCGACGCGGCGACAGGGACGCGGCCCTGCGCGCGCTCCGCCAGATGGACGCGGCGCGCGGCCGATCGACGCGGCGCGCGCGCCAGAGCACCGACCGGCTGTCGGCGCTCGCCTCCGCGCTCGGCGCGCCGCCGCGCGCGGGCCGCGACGCGGTCCCCACGGCCTCGGAGCGCGCGCAGGAGCTGGCGCGGCTCCTCCAGCGTCGTCAGGAGCCGCAGGACGAGGAGCGCGCGGAGGAGCGAGAGCGAGAGCGGCGGCGAACCCTCGATCGTCTCGAGCGCTCCGCGAACCGCGCGCAGCAGGCCGGTCAAGACGATCTCGCGCGCGCGCTCGAGCGCGCCGCCGCGGCGATGGCCGCGGGTCAGGACGACCAGGCGGGGCAGGCGATGGAGCAGGCCGCGCGCGCGCTCGAGCGCATGGAGGCGCAGCTCGCCGAGACCCGCATGGCGCTCCTCCGACAGGCGAACCTCGCCGAGGAAGCCGAGCGCGCCGAGCGGGCGCTGCAGCTCGGCCGGATGGGGCGCGGCGACGAGGAGCCCGACGCGATGATGCTCGGCGGCGACGAGCCCGGCGCCGAAGGCGCGCCCATGCCCGGCGAGGGCGGCCGTCAGCTCTCGGAGACGCTGATGAACCGGCTCACCGCGCTCGGCCTCGCGCGGGGGCCGTCGGACGATCCGCGCGGGACCGGCGGGCGCAGCCGCACGGGTCGCGCGCGCGCGGCGCTCCCGACGCACGGCGACGCGCTCACCCGCTCGGAGGTGAACGGCGTCGGTGAGCGGGCGATCGCCGCGCTCGAGGGGCTTGGCGCCAACGGCGAGCCGACCACCGAGCTGCGCGACGTCTTCCCGAGCTACGGCGTGCAGGTCGAGGAGGCCCTCGCCGACGAGCGCGTCCCCGCCGCGCGGCGCCGCACCGTGCGCCGCTATTTCGAGTCGATCCGTCCGGACGCGGACGAGGAGGAGGAGCCCCGATGAGCCGAGCCCTGGAGTCCGTGAGCCCGCCCCGTCCCGACGAGTCGGGGCCCGTGATGAGCACCGAGGCGTTCGAGCGCCGCCTCGAGGAGGGCCGACGCGTGTCCGCGGCGCTCCTCGAGGGGCTCGAGTCCGTCATCTATGGCCAACAAGACACGTTGACCCACGTCGTCACGTGCATGCTCGCGGGCGGGCACGTGCTCCTCGAGGGCGCGCCGGGGCTCGGCAAGACGCAGATCGTGCGGACCCTGGCCGCGCTCGTCGACGGCAGCTTCTCCCGCGTCCAGTTCACGCCCGACCTCATGCCCTCGGACGTGCTCGGGACCAGCCTCGTGGTCACCGGCGAGGATGGTCAACGCGACTTCCGGTATCGAGAGGGACCCATCTTCGCCAACCTCGTGCTCGCCGACGAGATCAACCGCGCGACCCCGAAGACCCAGAGCGCGCTCCTCGAGGCGATGGGGGAGCACACCGTCTCGGTGGACGGCGTCCCGCGGCCGCTGCCGCACCCGTTCTTCGTGCTCGCGACGGAGAACCCGATCGAGATGGAGGGCGTGTTCCCGCTGCCCGAGGCGCAGCTCGACCGCTTCCTGATGAAGCTCGACCTCGGGATGCCGAGCCTCGACTCGCTCACCAAGATCGGCGCGCGGGCCCACGAGCCGAGCCGACCGGAGCCGGTCACGGACCCCGAGGAGCTCGCCCGGGTCATCGAGACGGCGCGCCACGTCGCGGCCGCGCCGCACGTCCTCCGCTACGCCGCGCAGCTCGTCCTCGCGTCGCACGAGCCGGCGGGCGTCCGCTACGGCGCCGGCCCCCGCGCGGTGCAGGCGCTCATGTCCTGCGGCCGCGTCCGCGCGATGATGAGCGGGCGCCCCGCCGTCGGGGTCAAGGACATCCAGGCGGTCGCCCCGAGCGTGCTCGGGCACCGCGTGGTGCTCGGCTTCGAGGCGGAGGCGCGCGGGGTGAGCGCGCGCGACCTCGTCGCGGGGCTGCTCGCGTCGGTCCCGCGCGACGGAGCGGGCGAGTGACCGACGGCCCCGCGCCCGACGCGCCGCTGCTCGGCCCCGACATGGCCGCGCGGCTCGCGCGCCTCTCGCTGCTCGCGCGCCGGCTCCCCGAGGCGCGGCGCCGCGGGCGACGCCGGACGCGGCGCGTGGGCATGGGCACGGACGCGATCGACAAGCGCGGCTACGTGCCGGGCGACGACGTCCGCCGGATCGACTGGTCCGCCTACGCGCGCTTCGAGCGGCTGCTCGTCCGAGTGGTCGCCGACGACGCCCCGATCAAGCTCGGCCTGCTCGTCGACGCGAGCGGCTCGATGGCCTACGGCGCCCCGTCGAAGCTCACCCAGGCGTGCCGCGTGGCGGCGGGGCTCGCCGCGGTGGCGGTCGGCGCCGAGGACCGCGTCGCGCTCGCGCGAGCCGGGCACGGGGCGCTCATGCGCGCCCGTGGAGGGCAAGCGGGCTTGACGCGACTGCTCGGGGCGCTCGACGGGCTCGAGGCCGAGGGCCCGACCCGGCTCCGAGAGACCGCCCGCGCGATGCGCCCGATCCTCGGTGGCCGCGGCCTCTGCGTGGTGCTCAGCGACCTCTGGGATCCCGACGGGGCGCTCGCCGCCGCCGAGGTCCTGCGCGACGCCGGCCACGACGTGGTCCTCGCGCGGGTCCTCACGCCCTTCGAGCGCCGCCCGGAGGACCTCGACGGCCTGGCCCTCGAGGACCACGAGACCGGCGAGCTGCTCGAGCTCCCGCCGGGGGGCGTGCTCGAGGCGTACCTCGCGGCCTTCGCCGAGCACGAGCGCCTGCTCGACGAGGGCGCGGCGAGGCTGGGCGCGATGCTGCTCACGATCGCGACCGACGAGCCGTTCGACGCGGTGATCCTCCGAGCCCTCGGCGCGGGCGTGCTCTCGACGCGGAGCGTGGCCTGATGGTGATGCGACCGTGGCTCCTGGTGGGGCTCGCGCTCCTGCTCCCGATCCTGGTGGCGTTCCTCTACCGGACCCGCGACCGCGTCGCGACCGTCCCCTCGACGCTCCTGTTCCGGAAGGTCGCGCTCTCGCGGCTGAAGAACCGACGGCTCCGGGAGCTGCTGCGCGTGGCGTCGTTCCTCGCGTGCCTCGGCGCGGTCGCCGCCCTCGTGCTCGCGGCCGCGGAGCCGCGCGGCTTCGGGGACCGGCGCACGATCGCGCTCGTGGTCGACGTCTCGGCGTCGATGGGCGGCCAGACCGAGGCCGAGGTCCGCGATCAGGTCCGGCGCGTGCTCCGGCAGACGACGGGCCGCGACTCGGTGGTGCTGATCGCGGCGGGCGCGGAGCCACACCCGCTGGCGGGGCCGACGACGGACTCGAGCCGCCTCGACGCCGCGGTGGACGAGCTGGTGATCGAGGGCGGCGAGGCCGACCTCGCGGGCGCGCTGCGGCTCGCCGACGGGCTCGTCGAGGGCGCGCACCGCGCGCGCGTCTGGCTCATCAGCGACGGTGGCGCGGCCGCGGTCGAGCCGGAGCTCGAGCTCACCGCGCCCTTGCGCCTGCTCCGCGTGGGCCAGCGCCGCGACAACGTCGGGATCACCGTCCTCGCCGCGCGCCCGCCCGCCGACGCCACGAGCGACGCCGACCGCGAGGTCCTCGTGACGGTGGTCGCGTCCGCCGGCCCGCCTCGCGAGGTCGACCTCGTGGTGGAGGCCGACGACTCCGAGATCGCTCGGCGCCGGCTCACCATCGACGGCGGCGAGGAGGCCGAGGCGACGTTCCGGCTCCGCGTCCCCGCTTCGGAGCTGCGCGCTCGCGTCGAGCCGCGCGGGTTCACCGACGGGCTCGCGTCGGACGACGAGGCTGTCGTCGCGCTCGGGTCGATCGCCGCCCCGCGCGCGCACCTGATCGCCGAGGCGTCGAACGGCGCCGCGTTCTTCGTCGAGCGCGCGCTGCGCGCGTCCGGCGTGAGCGAGGTCGTGCGGCACCTCCCGACCGACGCGCCGACGCGGCTCGCGGACGGGGAGATCGCCGTGGTCGTGGGTGCCGCGCCCGACACGCGGATCGCCGGCCCCACCCTCTACCTCGACACCCGCACGGGCGAGCTCCCGGTCCACGTCGGGGCGACGCTCGACGCCGAGACGGCGCAGCTCCGCTCCATCGATCCGAGCCACCCGCTCACGCGCGGCGTCGACCTCGACGGCGCCACCATCGCGCACGCCACCGCCGTGGACCTGGGCCCGGACGACGAGGAGGTCGTCGCCCTCGACGGAGGCGCGGTCGTCGCGACGGGGGGCGCGGGCCGCGAGCGCTGGGTCTATCTCGGCATCGATCCGATGGGCTCGGACCTGGTCCTCAGGGTCGCGTTCCCCGTTTTGATCGCCAACGCGGTCGCCGCCCTCAGCGGCGCGACCGACCTGCGCGTGGCGCCCACGCTGCCCCGCGCCGAGTCGGCGCTCGCGCCGTCCGAGATGCTCGCGGGCGCGCCGGCGCTGCCCGACCCCGTGCCCCTCCCGGCCGGGCTGCCGTTCTTGCTGGCCGCGGGCGCGGCGCTCTTGCTCCTCGGCGAGGGGCTCGCCTTTCACCGGGGGTACGCGCGATGAGCCGCTGGATCGCCTTGGGCTTGCGCGCCCTCGCCGTCACCGTCGTGGTCGTCGCGCCGTGGGCGCCCCCCATCCCCGTGGGCGACGACGGCTCGACGGTGGTGTTCGTGCTCGACCGCTCCGAGAGCGTCGCCGCCGAGGACCGCGAGCTCGCCGACGCGTTCGTGCGAGAGGCCGAGGCGCTCGACGAGGACGCGCGGGTGGGGGTCGTCGAGGTCGACGGCGCCGCTCGGGTGCGCCGGTGGCCGTTCCCCCGCGCGCGCGGCGAGGAGCCGGTCGCGACCGCGGGCAGCGACCTCGCGGGCGGCTTGCGCCTCGCCACGGCGATCCTCCCGCCGAGCGGGCGGCGCCGGATCGTGGTCCTGACCGACGGGCGCGGCACCACCCCCGGCGCGGAGGCCGCGGCGCGCGCCGCCCACGAGCGCGGGATCCGGGTCGACACCTTCGCCCTCGGGGACGCGCTCGGCGGCGCCCCGCGGCTGACGAGCTTCGAAGCGGTCGAGGACCGGATCGCCCCCGGCGAGCCGTTCGAAGCGCACGCCACGTTGCGGGGCCCCGCGACGCAGACCGCGAACGTCGAGTTCTCCCGGGACGGCGTCCCCGTCGCGCGGGCGGTCGCGAGCTTCGATCCCGACGGCGCCGCCGAGGTGGACCTGCGCGACCCGGCGCCGCCGGCGGGCGTCCACGTGTACGAGGCCCGCGTGGGAGAGCAGGTCGCGCGGCGCTTCGTCAGCGTCTCGAGCGAGCCGCGGGTGCTCCTCGTCACGCTCACCGACAGGGAGCGGCCGACGCTGCTGATGCAGGCGCTCGAGGGCGCCGGTGAGGTGGGCCGTCACGCCCTGACGTCGGGCCCGGTCTCGCGCGAGCAGCTCCGCGACGTCGATCTCGTGGTCCTCGCGGACCTCCCCCTCGAGCAGCCCGGGACGTCGACGAACGTGGTGAGCGGGCTGGATCTCGAGACGCAACGTCACTTGCTCGACTACGTCGCCGAGGACGGCGGCGGGGTGCTCGTGAGCGGCGGCGCGTTCGGGTTCGGCCCGGAGTGGGCCGAGCAGCCGATCACGCGGATGCTCCCCGTCACCATCGAGGACCACGGGGAGCTCCAGGACCCGCCGGTCGCGATCGCGATGGTCCTCGACACGTCGGGCTCGATGGGCGTGGAGGTCGGCGGCTACACCAAGATCCGCCTCGCCGCGGAGGGCTGCCTCGCGGCGGCGTCGACCCTGCGCCCCGAGGACCGCATCGCCGTCGCCGCGGTCGAGGAGCGCACGCGCTGGATCCAGCCGCTCGCGCTCGTCTCGGACCTCGACGAGAACCGCGTGCGGCGCCTGCGCGCGGGCTCCGGCGGCATCTTCGTCTACACCGGCCTGCGCGACGCCTACGCCGTGCTCGACAGGGCCCAGGAGCCGATCCGCCACGTCCTCCTCTTCAGCGACACCGCGGACAGCGAGGAGCAGGCGGTCGGCTGCATCTGGCCGCCGTGCTCGAGCCAGGGCCACACCGCGATCGAGCTCGCGACGGACGCGCGGGCTCGCGGCATCACCACCACCGTGGTCGGCATCGGCGCCGCCGACGCTCGGCACGCGTTCTTCCTCTCGGAGCTCGCGGCGGCGGGCGGCGGCCGGAACTACATCACCGAGACGGGCGCGGATCTGCGCCGGATCTTCGTGGCCGAGACCCGCGCCGTCTCGCGCTCGAACCTCCGCGAGGAGGTCACCCCGATCGAGGCCTTCGATCACCCTATGCTCGACGGGGTGACGGACATCCCGTCGCTCGCCGGCTTCGTGCAGGCGCGCCGCCGCGCGACGGCGCACACCGTGTTGACGACCACGGAGGACCGGCCGATCCTCGCGACCTGGCGCTACGGCGTGGGCACGGTGGTCGCTTTCACGAGCGATCTCTCCGGCCGCTGGTCGGGCGGCTGGTCCTCCTGGGAGCAGAGCCCGCAGCTCCTGCGCCAGATGGTCCGCCACGCGATGCGCCGCCGCAGCGCGCGCGCCGACCTCGACGTGCGGCTCGGGGCGCGCGGCGTGGATGTGCTCGTCGACGTCGCGCCGGGCACGGAGATCGACCCGAGCGGCCTCGAGATCACGGCCGTGGACGAGCGCGCGCAGACACGCCGGCTCGACGCGGTGCTCGAGCGCGTCGGCCCGGAGCGGTACCGCGCGCGCGCCCGCACCGAGGGGGAGCCCATCGTGGTCGCGCGGCTGCGAGACCCCGAAGGCCACGTGCTCGCGGAGGCGAGCGCCGAGGACGACTCCGTCGCCGAGCACGCCGGCGCGGGCGCCGACGCGCGAGCGCTGCGCGAGCTCTCGCGGCTCGGGGGCGGCGCGACGGTGGCCTCCGCCGACGAGCTCGTCCGCGCGCCGGTCGTGGCCTCCCCCGACGAGCAGCCGTCGTGGCCCTGGCTGTTCCTCCTCGTGGGGCTGCTCGTGGTGATCGACCTCTGGGTCCGGCGCCTCGGCCGACCGACGCGGCGGGTCGTCCTCGAGGCGCTCGTCGTCGCGCCGAGGCGGGCCGCGGCGGAGCCGGATCCGTCCCTCGAAGAGGCCGCCTAAGTACGATCCCGGGACCCCACCCATGCTAGCGTCGCCGGATCGGGAACGACCGACGCACCGACCCGCCGGAGGAGCTCCCCTCCGCGCCCACGGGATCGAGTGAGCTCGAGCTCGACGCTCGTCTCCTCGAGTTCCTGCTGGAGTCCGAGCGCCCTCCCCTCGAGCTCGGCTCGGTCCCGCCCGAGGCGACGTTGCAGGCGTTCGTGCCGGTGGGCGCGTCGCTCCGGCCGCCCTCGATCCCGAAGGACCTCTTCGTCCGGGTCGAGCGCATCAGCGTCGGGAACATCTCGCCCGCGCCGCAGAAGGCGCCCACGCCGCCGCCCGAGCCGCCGCCGACGCCCGCGATGCGCGCGAGGAAGCTCGTGAAGACCCTCGAGACGGTGGGCCCGGGGCTCGAGGAGCCCACGGTGCGGGCGCTCCTGAAGCTCGGCCCGGAGGTCCTCCCGGTGATCGGCGAGGGCTTCCCCGGGCTGCTCTGGTTCAACCGGCGCTACCCGCACCGCGCGGTGGCCCGAGGTCGCGACGTCTCCCCGGTGGCGCGCACCCTGGTCGCCTTCGGCGAAGCCTCCGTCGAGACGGTCGCGCGGCTCATGCGCGACCGGCACCCCGACATCCGCTTCTACGCGACCCTCGTCGCTCAGGACCTCGGCGCGCCGGGGCTGTTCCACAGCCTCGCGGAGGCCACCCTGGACGACGACCCGGGGGTCCGCGAGGTGGCCGCGGCCGCGCTGATCGGGATCGGGCCGGACGCGACGGCGCACGCGTGCGGGGCGGTGCGCTCCGCGGTGCGCGACGACCTGCTGATGCGGGTGCCGCTGACCTACGCCATCGCCGCGCTCACGCGCATGCGCGACCCGTCCGCGGCGCGGGTGCTCGTCCCCCTCCTCGGGCCCGACGACCCGGAGCTCAACGACCTGACGATCCGCGCGCTCGCGGTGCTCACCGGGCAGACGTTCGGTCGCGACGTGAAGGCGTGGACGAAGTGGCTCGACAAGAACGAGCGACGGGGACGCGTCGAGTGGCTCCTCGAGAGCCTCGAGCGCGGGCACGAGTCGGTCTTCGACTTCGTCTGCGACGAGCTCGCGCACCTGAGCGGCGAGCGGCTCGGGGAGGCGAGCGCGAGCTCGAGCCGGGATCGCAAGCAGCTCGCGAAAGCGTACCGCGAGCACTGGAGGCGCCGCGGGGCGTAGGATGTCCCGCATGCGCGTGGTGCCGTGGTTGTGCTTGCTGCTCTCGGCCTGTAACGGCTCGAGCTACGACCTGCTCGTCGACCTGAACACCGACCTGCGTCCCCGCCTCGACTTCGAGCACGTCCGGACGAGCATCGTCGAGGCCCCGAGCGCCTCCCTCGTCGGGACGCAGGACGACTTCGTGCCGGCGATCGACGACGACTTCCTCACCTTCCCGGGTCGACGGATCGCGGAGCTGTTCGGGAACCCCGCGGGCGACTACCTCGTGCGGGTGCGCCTCCTCGACGGCGAAGGCGCCGACGTCGCGTCGCGCGACGTGCGCGTCGCGCTCGGGGCCAGCCGCGTCATCCGGGTGCGGATCACGAGCGACTGCCTCGGCGTGTCGTGCCCCGGAGGCGGTGACGCGCCGGACGCGACCGAGTGCCTCGGCGGCCGGTGCGTGCCGCCCGACTGCACGCTCGACGACGTCGACCTGTGCGGCACCCCCGGCTGCACCAGCGACGCACAATGCACCGCGCCGGTGGACTGCGCCGACACGCGCTGCGAGATGGGAGAGTGCCTCGCGGCCCCCGTCGACACGCGCTGCGCGACGGGCGAGTACTGCGACGTCGTCGAGGGGTGCACGCAGCTCCCCGAGCCGCCGAGGGACGCGGGCGTCGTCGTCGACGCGGGCGGCACCGGCTTCGACGCGGGCGGCCCCGGCTTCGACGCGGGGCTCGACGCCGGCGTCGATGGCGGACCCACCTGCGTCCCCGCGCTCTGCGACGACGGCGACCCCTGCACCGACGACGGCTGCTCGGGCGGCGCGTGCGTCAACACGCCGCGGTGCGGGGCGACGGAGTACTGCCGGCTCGGCGTCTGCCAGCCCGACCCGACCTTCCGCCTCGAGACGCCCTCGGCGGGCGGCTGCGCGGACCTCGGGGTCGGTCACCCGGGCGGCAGCGACTTCCTGTTCCGGCGCACCGTCACGGGCCGACCGAACGCGGACGCGCCGCAGTTCAACCAGCAGGTGAGCTGCGGGACGCCCGTCGAGGCGGCCGCCGTCCACCGCCTCGACAGCGCGGGTCGCGAGATGAGCTCGTTCTACTCGGCGGCCGTGACCAACTGCTACGACGGCATCCTCGGGCGCTGGAACGCCTGGGTGGAGGTCGACGGACAGCGCTCGAACGTCGAGGAGGTCACCTACTACAACTCGCGCTGCGCCAACGTCCGCACGTGCAGCCTCGCGCGGAGCTACTGCTCGCCCTGCCGCAGCTGCGACTTCGGGAGCAACTACTGCTACCTCGGCACTACCTGCACGCCGAACCCGACCCTGGCCATCTCGACGAGCAACGGCCCGGGCTGCGTCGACCTCGGCGTGACCCACATCAGCCCGCCGGCGCTGACGGTCACGATCACCGGACGCGCGAATTCCACGTCGACCCAGCTGAACGAGCACGTGAGCTGCGGCGAGGCCGAGATGGCCGCCGAGATGCGCACGCTCGACTCGAGCGGCCGAGTCGTCGACCCGCTGACCACAGGCACCCTGGCGTGCGACAGCACGATCTACGGGCGCTGGAACGTGACCGCCGAGATCGACGGCGAGCGATCCAACACGGTCTCGGTGACCTACTACAACTCGACCTGCCCCGGCATCGACACGTGCTCGCGGGCGGCGGGGTACTGCGCGCCGTAGGAGCGAGGCATTGTCGACGGCTTGGACCGCGCGGACGGAGAGGAACCCGTCCCTCTTCACCGCCCCTCTCGTCACGACGGATCGCGTCTACGTCTCCCTCGATGCCGCGGTGTGGGCGCTGGATCGAGCCACCGGCGCGCCGCTGTGGGAGGCCTCGGTCGACGGCCGGGCGGGCCGGATCTTGCTGTCGCGGGAGGGCGGCTTGGTCGCCTCCACGAGCCCACGAGGCGCGACCCACCTGGTGGGCCTCGACGAGACCGGGCAGACGTCGTGGACGCACCGGGTCACGCCCGGCCTCCTGAAGGACACGGTCGCGGTGTCGGGCGGCCGGATCTTCGCGCTCCGAGACACGCTGCCCACCTCGACGCTGCTGGTGCTCGACGCCAGCTCGGGCGCGATCGTGGAGCGCACCCAGACCTTCGCGGGCCGGGCGACGTTTCAGCAGGTCGGCGACGACCTCTACGTCGTGGACCGAGATGCGCTCTACCGTGAGGACGGGCGAGCCTTCGTTCGCGTGCGCGAGCCCGGTGGGGCTCAGCTGGCGGTCGTCGGCGACCGATGGATCACCCTCCGGCGCACCAGCGTCGGGACGGGATCGGTGGAGGTGCGCGCCGACGACGGCGAGCTCCTCTGGTCGCGACCCACCGGGGGCTGGCCCTTCGACGCGCGCGCCGACGCGGTGCTGCACACCAAGCCGCCAGCCCCGGGGGCCGGTCACTTCGATCCGCTCGAGATCGAGCTGCTCGACCTCGCGACGGGGGCTCCGCGCTGGACCCGCACCCTCGAGTGCCAGCGCGGGCCGACCTTCGCCGGCGCGTGGGTCCGGGCGGCGCTCGACGATCGTCAGGTCCTGCTCGACGCGGACACGGGGCTCGAGGCGTTCAGCGTGCCAGGCGACTTCACTGCCCTCACGGTCGTGGACGGAGTGCTCTACGGCACGGCTCACGAGCAAGTCGTCGCGCGCCCGCTCGACGCGACGGCGCGCCCTAGGCTCGACGCGAGCGACCTACGGGCCGCGATCGAAGCGCGGCTGGCCTCCGACAGCATCGGAGACGTCCCCGACCTCGCGGAGCTCGAGCTCTGGCGGCTCACTTCGGAGGAGCGCCTCCCCCTTCTCCGCCTCGCGCTCGAGCAAGAGACCCGTCACGGCGGCGAGGTCGGGAACGCCCTTCTGGAGCGGGCGACGGACGCCACGGACGAGAGCCTCGCCGACGCAATCCACGCCGCGATCGCGATCGCGAGCCCGCGGTACGTGTACCTGCTCGACGACCTCGCCGAGCGCCTGCGCGCGTTGCCGGCGGGCGAGGCCCAGACGCGCTCGTGGCTGCGCCTCGTCGACAAGCTCGTCCCTTACTCGGCCACCGCCCCAGCGCTCGTCGCCGAGGCGCCCGACGCGGTGTTCGAAGACGCGTCGAGCTGGCCGCGTCTGCTCGACGCGGCCTTCGAGAACCGATGCCTCGGGGTCTTCTTCGAACGGACCGAGCGCGGGGTCGCCCGCGGCTCGCTCGCGCGAGACACCGTGACGATGGCGGGGGAGCGCCTTCGCGAGATCGAGGGCTGGCTGCCCCTCGGGTCGGGCCTGCGTCTCGCGGGCGCCAGGCTCCGCGAGGGGGTCGGCCTTCCGCCGCCGAAGGCCGCGGAGCCCAGGCCGCGCAGCGAGCTGGCGGTCGCGCCGCGGAGCGCCGAGGAAGAGTCGCTGCGCCATCGCGGAGAGCAGCTGACGCTCCTGCGGACGGTGAGCGACCGCGCCGGTTTCGGGCCGCCCTGGGCGCTGACGTCGTCCTGGGCGCGAGCCCTGCTCCCGCTGACGCGCGGCAACGCGACCTGGATGACGCCTCAGAGCGCCCACCATCGCGGGCATGCGGGCTGGCTGCACGGGATGGAGGCGTTCTTCGAGGGGGCCGTCGCGGCGGCGGACGCGGCGCGCGCCGCGGGCTTCGACGGCGCGGCGAGCCCCGATCCGTTCGGCCTGCAGAAGGGGAAGCGGCCCCTCACCACGCCGGCGCTCGACCGGTTCACCAAGGCCGCGTCCGACCTCGGGGAAGTCCTCGAGGGGGCGCTGCGTTCCGCAGCCGATGCGCCCGACCTGCTGGCGCGCGCGGACGCGCGGGTGGCCCGCCTCGCCGGCTCGCTCGGCGACACGGACCCGATGGCGGTCCGGCGCGGCGTGCTCGACGCGATGGCGCTCGGCGTCGCCTACGGGTTCGCCACGCACCGGATCCGCGGCGGCCCCTTCGACCCCGTCTTCGCGGCGCTGATCGAACGAGGTGGGCTCGCCAAGCCGAAGAAGCCGAGCCTCGCCGCCCTCACCCGCGCGCACCCTCCACTGGGGTTCTGGCCCGTCACCGCGCGGCCGACGAGGCCGGCGAGCGCGACGCAGAGCTGCGTCGCCCGGGGCCCCGACGAGGTGCCGTGCCCCAGCGTCGACGACGACGCGCGGCCGACAGAGCTCGGAGCCACGACGAGCTTCGTCTGCCAGGTCGCCCTCCACGGGCTTCGCGGCCTCCCCGACGGCTTCGCGCACGGCGCCGCGCTCCTCGCCGTCTTCCGGGGGACGCGCTACCACGTGGTCGCGCTCGGCGCGGCGGACGTCGCGGCCCGAGAACGCCGACCGTTCGAAGCGGCGGGCCTCGAGACGCTCGCGGTCGGTCGCAAGGGCAAGGAGCCCGTGGACCCCGAGTGGGCCCGGCGTCGTTCACCGGAGTTGTTCCCGGGCCCACAGTCGCTGAGCGACGTCGAGACGGTCCTCGGCTGCTACGCCGCCAAGACGGAGGACAAACGACACGCGGGCTCGAAGATCGGGGGCACCTACACCCCGGTGCAGCCCAAAGCGACCGGCCTGGTGGCCGGCGGCGCTCACCTGGTGTTCCAGTTGAGCTTCGACGACGGCGCCCCCCTCCCCGACGCTGGCCTGCTCTACGTCTTCGCCCTCGAGGGGGGCGGCTTCGCGGCGACCGACGAGCACCTCTGACGGCCCCCTCGGGCGCTCCCTTTGCCGCTGAAGTGCCAACCCGGGTCGGACCCAGTACGCTTGCCGTCCGGTGGACGAGGACCTCTCGAAGCGGCTGCGGCGGTTCCGCGATGGCGTGGGTGTGAACGACCCCGCGTCGCTCGCGCGCGCGCTGCTCAAGGCGGGTGAGGTCGCCCCAGCGCTCGAGGTCGCCAACACGGCGATGCGCAGGAGCCCGGAAGACGCGGCGCTGCTGATCGTGGCGGCCCGGGCGCACGACGCGCAGGGGGACTCGCTGACGGCCGAGGCGCTGCTGCTGCGCGCGGCGCGGGCCCACCCCGAGCAGGCGACCGCGTTCCGCTGGCTCGGGAAGCTGCTGATGCAGCGACGCGACCCCGGGCGGGCGATCAAGATCCTCGAGAAGGGCGCCGCGATCGATCCCGGGGACGGCGCCATCGCGGACCTGCTCACGCAGGCGCGGGAGAAGGCCGAGCGGGGCGAGCAGGGCGAGGAGGCCGCCGAGGCGGAGCGCCAGGCTCGGCTCGAGCGCGAGGCGGAGCGCGCGGAGGCCGAGCGCGTCGCCCGCGAGGCGCGGCGCGAGGAGCTCGAGCAGCGCGCGGCCGAGCGGGCGGAGCGCCAGGAGGCGGCGCAGGCGAAGGCCGCCCGGCTCGAGGCGGAGCGGCTCGAGGCCGAGCGGCTCGAGGCCGAGCGGCGCGCCGCGGAGCGAGAGGCGGCGAAGCGAGAGGCGGAGCGGCTCGAGGCGAAGCGGCGCGAGGTCGAGGCCCTCGAAACGCAGCGCGCGGAGGCCGCGAAGAAAGAAGCGGAGCGGCTCGAGGCGCGGCGACGCGAGGTCGAGGCCCTCGAGGCGGAGCGCGCGGAGGCCGCGAAGCAAGAGGCAGCGCGGCTCGAGGCGAAGCGGCGCGAGGTCGAGGCCCTCGAGCGCGGGCGCCGTGACGCCCAGCGCGCAGAGGCGGCGCGCCTCGAGGCGGAGCGCGAGGCGGCTCGGCGCGAGCTCGAGGCGGAGCGCGAGGCGCTGCGCGCGGAGGCGTCGCGGCTCGAGGCGAAGCGGCTCCAGGCCGAGGCGACCGGCGCGGCGCAGCTCGAGGCGGAGCGCGAGGCGGCTCACCGCGAGCTCGAGGCGGAGCGCGAGGCGCTGCGCCAGCGCAACGAGGAGCTCGAGGCCGCGCGACGCGAGGCCGAGCGCGAGGAGCGCGAGCGGCGCGAGTCGGAGCGGGAGACGGCCCGCCACGAGGTCGAGCGGCTCGAGGCGGAGCGCGCCGCGGCCCGCCGCGAGGCGGAGCGCCTCGAGTCGGAGCGCGAGGCGTTGAAGGCCGAGGCCGCGAGGCTCGAGGCGACCCGCGCGAGCGGCGAGCGGGCCGAGCAGAGCCAGCTCGACGCGGCCCGCGAGGCGGCGCGGCGAGAGGCCGGGGCGCTCGAGGCGCAGCGCGAGGCCTTGAAGGCCGAAGCGGCGCGGATCGAGGCCGCCCAGCGAGAGGCCGAGAGGAGCCACGCCGCGCAGCTCGACGCGCAGCGCGAGGCGGTCCGCGAAGAGGCGAGCCGGCTCGACGCCGAGCGCGAGGCGGTCCGGCACGAGGCGGCCCGGCTCGAGCGCGAGCGGCGCGGCGGGAGCGAGCGCCTCGACGCGGAGCGACGCGCCGTCGAGGCCGAGGCCGCGCGGCTCGACGCGGAGCGCGACGCGCTGCGGGCCGAGGCCGAGCAGCTCGAGGCCGCGCGCGTCGAGGCGGAGCGGCGCTCCGCGGAGCGCATCGCGCAGGAGCGGGAGGCGTCTCGACGGGAGGCCGAGCGGCTCGAGGCGCAGCGCGCCGAGGCGGCGCGAGAGGCCGAGGCGCGGAGCGAGGCGGATCGCCAGGAGGCGGCGCGGCTCGACGCGGCCCGCGAGGCCGCCCGACGCGAGGTCGAGCAGCTCGAGGCGGCGAAGCTCGCCGCCGAGCGCGCCGCGGAGCAGCAGGCTCAGGCGCAGGAGCGGATCGAGCGCGAGGCGCGAGAGGCGGCGCGCCAGGCCGCGCTCGAGGCTGCGCAGGAGGCCGCGGAGCTCGCGCGGATCGAGGCGGCGCGCGTCGACGCCGAGCGCGCCGAGGTCGAGCGGCTCGACCAGGCCCGCCGCCTCGCCGAGCGCGAGGCCGAGATGGCCGCGCGCGAGGCGCGGCTCGCCGCCCTCGAGGCTCGCCTCGTCGAGCGCGCGGAGGTCGACGCGCAG
This sequence comes from Sandaracinaceae bacterium, assembly GCA_020633195.1. GTDB lineage: Bacteria > Myxococcota_A > Polyangia > Polyangiales > Sandaracinaceae > JACKEC01. The sequence goes on from JACKEC010000053.1 coordinate 17,442, forward strand.
CTCGCGGATCGGATGCGCGACGAGGCCGCGCGCGCGGAGGCGGCGGCTCGGTCCGCCGAGCGCGCGGCGCGCTACGCCGAGCGCGCGGGCGCACAGAAGCCCGCCGCCGGGTCGAAGCCGACGGTCCTCAAGACGCTGACCTACGGCGCCACCGCGGCCCCCGATCCGGAGCCGCCCCGCGTCGAGAAGGCGACGCCCCCCGCGCCCGAGCCGGCCGCGCCGCGCGAGCCCGCCCTCGGAGCGGCCCTCGAGCCCGTCGACGTCCCCGCGACGCTCTCCCCCTCCCCGCTCCGCGGCGGCCGCGGGTGGGCGATGGCGGCGGTGGCGCTGCTCGCGATCGGGGTCGGGCTCCTCGCGTGGCGCACCGTGGGTTCGACCGACGCGCCCCCCGCGCCGCCGACCGCGACCGCGTCCGAGGTCGTGCTGGATCCGACGCCGCCCCCGACCGCGATCGAGCCGGTCGAGGACACGATCGTCGCCGAGCCCGAGGCGACGCCCGAGCCCGAGTCGAGCCCCGAGAACGACACGGACGTCGAGGCGGAGGTCGAGCCGACGCCCGCGCCGGTGGAGATCGCGCGCACCGTCGAGCCGGCCCCCGAGCGGACCGCCCCGCGTGAGGCTCCGGCGCGGCGTCGCGTCGCGCGCCTGCCGTCCGACACCCCGCGCCCGGGACCGGACGAGGACGACCCGGGGCCGCCGCCCGAGGGTGGCCTCGCCACCATCGACGCGCTCGTGACCGAGGGCCGCTTCGACGAGGCGCTCGCGCAGCTCGCCGCCCTCCCCGAGGCCGAGCGGACCGCCACGCCGGCGCGGCTCACCGCGGCGCGCCTGCACCTCGCGCGGCGCCACCCCGACGACGCGGTTCAGGAGCTCGCGCCGCTGTCGCGAAACAACGGCGCGCCCGCGTCGGTGCTCGCGCTCTACGGCCGGGCGCTGCTCGCCGCCGGCGACGTCGAGGAGGCCGCCCGCGCCTACCAGAGCTCGGAGGCGCGCGACGCGACGTGGCCGGAGGCGCTCTTCGGCCGCGCGCAGATGGCCGTCCGCGGCGACCAGGCGCGCGAGGCGCTCTACCACCTCGACCGCCTCGACCGCGCGCTCATCGACGAGCCGCGGCCGAGCGCGTTCCGGTCGCGCGCGCTCGTGCTGCGGGGCCGGGCCTACGGGCAGCTCGGTGAGAACGACGCCGCGCGCCGCACGCTCGCGCGGGCCATCGCGCTCGACGGCGCGCCGCCCGAGGCGTTCTTCCGCTTCGCCGAGGCCGAGGTGGGTCACGACGGCCGCGCCGCCGCCGACGCGTTCCGGCGCTACCTCGAGCTCGCCCCCGACGGCCACTACGCCCGACGCGCGCGGCACGCGCTCGGCCTCGAGTGAGCGGCGTGCTGCGGGGCTACGAGAGGCGCTCGTTCACCGCGGACGCGGCTGGCCACCCGGTCACGCACGACGTCTACTGGCGCGGCGCGGGCACCCCCGTGGTCCTGATCCAGGAGCTACCCGGGATCGGCCCCGAGACGCTCCGGCTCGCCGACGCGCTCGTCGAGGCCGGCCACCTCGTGGTGCTGCCGCACCTGTTCGGGCCGCTCGGGCGCGTCTCGACGATCGGGAACACCGCGCGGATCCTGTGCATGCGCAAGGAGCTGACGCTCTTCAGTCAGCGGTCCACGAGCCCCGTCGTCGACTGGCTCCGGGCGCTCTGCCGCGACGTGCGCGAGCGCCACGACGCGCGCGGCGTCGGCGTGATCGGGATGTGCCTCACGGGGAACTTCGCGTTCTCGCTGATCGCCGACGAGAGCGTGCTCGCGGCCGTCGCGTCGCAGCCGTCGATGCCGATCCTGTCGCAAGACAGCTTGCACATGTCCGACGCCGACGTCGCCGCCTCGCGCGCCGCGCTCGACGACGTGGGGCCGATGCTCGCGTTCCGCTTCGAGAAGGATCCCCTCTGCGCGGGGGCCAAGTTCCGCGCCCTCGACCGGGCCTTCAACGACGACGCCGAGCGGATCCGGCTCGTCACCCTGCCCGGCCGGGGACACAGCGTGCTGACGCTCGACTTCGTCGACGCGGCCGGCCACCCCACCCGCGAAGCGCTCGACTCCGTCCTGACCTACTTCGGCGAGCGGCTCTAGCAGGCTGCCGAAATGGGCCCGAAGGGACCGTTTCGGAGCCTGCTCCGTGCCCGTGCCCTTGCCCGTGCCCGCCCGTGACCCGTGAGCGTTCCCCGTGACCGAGATCACGCGCCTTCTGCGGGAACGGTTGACGGGAACGGTCCGGGCACGGGCACGGGCACGGGCATGCGCGCTTCGCGCGCGGCACGGAAGCAGGCTGCTTTTCAGCAGCCTGCTAAACGTTCTGGGCCTTCGCCGCGCCCGAGTGCCCGAAGGGGCAGGCGTAGATGTAGACCCGCGCGCTGATCAGGTCCCACTCGGGCCACGCGAGCTGCGCCACGAAGCGCAGGCGCGCGTCGCAGTCCTCGCAGGTGAGGTCCGCGACGAGCGAGTTGGCGGCCTCCTCGCGGGTCCCCGCGACGAGCGCGGGGAAGCCGCCGATCTTGGAGCTGCGCGCGAGGTGCGTGGAGCCATCCCACGCGGTGTCGATGCGATCGGCGAACACGGGATCGGCCTCGACGAACTTCATCTGCTCCACGAGCATCCCGCCCGCGGTGGTCGGGTAGACGGCGTCGACGATCCGCACCTCGAACGCGTTCGAGTACGAGAGCGTCCACGGGTCGTACTCGTAGGGGAGCTCGCGGCTGAACAGCAGGACCGACCCCGCGTCGCCGACGGGCAGGTGCGGGCTGTTGGGCATCGTGGCCGCGAGCACCCATCCGTCGCGGACGGGGATCCCGAGGTCGGGCGCCTCCTCGTCGCGCTGCCGGAGCGCGAGCGCCTCGCGGTACCAGTGCATGGGCGGGTGCTCCACGACGCGCCGCGGCTGCACCATCACGACCAGGGGGCTGCCCTTGCTCAGGCCGAGGTCGTCGAGCTCGAGGTAGCGCGCGCCGAGGCTGTCGATCTGCCACAGCCGACCCGTCCGCGGATCGATCTGCGCCACCGCCTCGTGGGCCTCGAGCGGGCCGGCGAAGCTGCCCGGCAACGCGAGCGGCTCGGTCGGCCCCATCGTCGTCATCTGCACGCGGACCGCGCCCTCGCGGTGGGTCCGCGGCTGGCTCACGAAGAAGACGGCGTCGGCCTGGGGATCCCAGTACAGCAGCACCCCGCGGTCGCGCCGGACCTGGTCGTGCTTGCCGACGAGGGCCCACGCGTCGCCCTGCAGCAGCCACAGCTCCTCGCCCGTCATCCGGAAGACGCCGTGCGCGGTGCCCACCGTCTGCCCGGGCCCGTGCCCCGGCCCGTGCGCGAGCGGGACGACCACGCGCGTGCTCGGGTCGATCGTGTAGCCGTCGTTGCGGTGGTCGCCGCCGACCACGACCACGCGGCGACCGCGCGGGTCCCAAACGAAGCCGGTGCGGTGGGCGTAGTGCCCCGCGAGGCGGACGTCCGGCGCGGTCATCGAGACGAGCTCGCCGCCCCTCTCGCGCCGCCACGTGCTCCCGTCGATCAACAGCGCGAAGAGGACCCCGTCGTCGTCGAAGGCGACTTGCAGGTTCCGCTCGTCGAGCTGCACGCGGGTCTCGGCGTCCACCGGCTCGTGCCAGGGCACCGCCCGATCGCCCTCGACGCGCCAGGTCGCGAGGTCGCGGTGCCGGACGAGGTAGAGCGCGTCGCCGCCGATCACGGCGGACGCGACCCGCCCCAGCTTCAGGTCGAGCGCGTGCTCGGTCCACTCCCAGTCGCTCACGGGGCCAACACTACGACGTCTGGGCCCGCGAGGGCCACGCCCGATCAACAGCAGATGTTGCGCTCGACCGCGGCCCGCCTCAGCTCGGCGCGGTGATCCGGGTGCGCGATCGAGATCATCATCTCGGCGCGCTGCCGGAGCGTGCGACCGCGCAGGTCGACGGCGCCGTGCTCGGTCACGACGTACTCGACGTGGCCGCGCGTGGTGACCACCCCGGCGCCGGGATCGAGCCGCGGGACGATCCGCGAGATCGAGCCGCCCTTGGCGGTCGACGGCAGCGCGATGAACGCCTTGCCCCCGGGGCTCCAGACCGCGCCGCGCATGAAGTCCATCTGGCCGCCGATGCCGCTGAAGATCCGGTCCCCGATCGAGTCGGCGCAGACCTGGCCCGTGATGTCGATCTGGATGGCGGAGTTGATCGCGATCATCGCGTGCTGCTTGCCGATCTCGCGCGGGTCGTTGACCACCTCGCTCGGGTGGAACTCCACGAACGGGTTCTGGTCGACGAAGCTCGCGAGCTTGCGGCTGCCCATCGCGAAGCTCGTCACGATGCGGCCTTCGAAGCGCGTCTTCTTGCGGCAGCTCACCGCGCCCGACTCCACCAGCGGGATGAGCCGGTCGCTGAACATCTCCGTGTGGATGCCGAGGTCCTCGTGGTTGTGGAGCGCGGCCAGCGTCGCGTCCGGGATCGCGCCGATGCCCATCTGCAGCGTCGCGCCGTTCGGGATCTGGTAGGCGATGTGATCGCCGATCTGGCGCGCGACGTCGTCGATGGGCGGGCCCTCGACCTCGGGGAGCTCCCTGTCGACCTCGACCGCGTAGTCGATCTGGCTGACGTGGACGCCGGTGTGCCCGAGGGTCCGCGGCACGCGCGGGTTGATCTCGGCGATCACGATCTTGGCGTGGTCCACGGCCGCGCGCGCCGTCGCGACGGAGAGCCCGAGCCGACAGAAGCCGTGGCGGTCGGGCGGCGAGAGCTGCAGGAGCGCGACGTCGATCGGCAGCGTGCCGTCCTTGAAGAGCTGCGGGATCTCGGAGAGGAACACCGGCGTGAAGTCGGCCCGGCCGGCCTGCACCGCCTCGCGGACGTTCGGGCCGGTGAACAGCGCGTTGTGCCGGACGTGACCGTCGAGATCGGGCGCGACGTAGGGCGCGGGCGCGTTGGTGTGGAGGTGCACGACCTCGACCCCGCGCAGCGACCGACCGCGCTCGGTGAACGCGTCGATGAGCGAGAGGGGCGCCATCATGGCCTCGTGCAGGTAGACCCGCATGCCCGAGCGCACGACCTCGAGGGCGGTCTCCGCGTCGACGATCTTCATCGCCGCGACATACCCGCCCCGGCGCCCTCGGCAAGCGCAGCGCCACCGAGGCGCGCGGTCGAGTAAGGTTCGCGTGCGTGTACGCGCCGGGGGACGTCGTCGGGGGGTGGGCGCTGCTCGAGCGCATCGGCCAGGGCGGCATGGGCGAGGTCTGGCGCGCCGAGCGCGACGGGGAGCTCGCCGCGGTCAAGGTGCTCTTCTCCCGCCCGGACCGGCACGAGGCCGCGTCGAAGCGCTTCGAGCGCGAGGTCGGCGCGGCGGCCCGCATCGGCCACCCCGGCATCGCGACCGTGCTGAGCTACGGCACCGACGGCGAGCGGGGCTCGATGTACCTCGTGATGGAGCTGCTCGAGGGCGGCTCGCTGCGAAGCTTCATGAGCCAGCGCGAGGCCGCGCTCGACACCGTCGAGACGATCCGCGCGCTGCTCGAGCCCCTCGCCGCCGCGCACGCGCTCGACCCGCCCATCGTGCATCGGGACCTCAAGCCCGAGAACGTGTTCGTCACCGACGACGGCGCGGTGAAGCTGCTCGACTTCGGGATCGCCCGGCAGTCCGGCGCGGGCACCGACGTGACCGACACGGGCGCGGGGCTCGGCACCGCGGCTTACATGAGCCCCGAGCAGGCGACCGACGCGCGCGAGGTCGGCCCCGCGGCCGACGTCTGGTCCGTCGGGGTGATGCTCTACGAGGCGATCGGCGGCCGCCTCCCGTTCGACGCGCCGAGCCGCAACGAGATCATCACCAAGATCCTCACGCGCGCGCCGGTGCCCCTGCGCGACGTGGTCCCCGCGGTGCCGACCGAGCTCGCGCGCCTCGTCGATCGCTGCCTCGCCAAGGAGGCCGAGCGTCGGCCCGCGGACGCGCGCGCCCTCGCGGACGCGCTCGACGGCGTGCTGCCCCGCGCCCGAGCGGCGCTCTCGTCTCCCCGGCCTCGCGCCGAGGTCACCGAGGCCCCGACGCCGCTGCACCTCGAGCGCTGGCAAGGGGAGCGCCGGCCCCGCCGGTCGTTCGGCGCCACGCTGCTCCTCGGCTCGCCGCTGCTCGCGCTCGCGGGGGTCGGCGCCTGGGTCCTGCTCTCCGCGCCGCCGCGCCCCCCGGCGATCGAGCCGCCCGCGCCGCCGGACGCGGCCGTCGAGGCGCCGCCCGAGCTCGCCAACCCGTTCGTGACCATCGAGCCCTCGCCCGCGACGCGGCTCGGGGTCGACGACGACGCGCTCGACGAGGGCTACACGGGCTTCCGGCCGGGCGCCGACCAGCGCGGCGCGAGCGAGCGGTTCTCGCTCCAGCGCGACGAGGTGACGTGGGGCGAGCTCGATCCGTGGCTGCGCGCGACGGGGCACGAGTCGCCGATGCGCGAGCCGCCGCCGTGGCTGCCCGAGGAGGGCCGCGACGCGTTCCCGGCCACCGGCGTGCCCTGGAACGTGGCCCGGGCGTACTGCCGCTCGCTCGACGCGGACCTGCCGACCGAGGCGCAGTGGGAGCTCGCCGCGCGCGGGCCGGCGCGCCGCGCGGCGCCCTCGGAGGGGCTGTCGATCGACGAGCCGAGCCTCGTCCCCGTCGGCACGCGCCCGGGCGACGTGACCCCGGAGGGGCTCCGCGACATGGCCGCCAACGCGCGCGAGTGGACGCGCGACGTGTACCGCGCGGACGCGGACGGAACGGTGGCGGCGTGGGCCGACGCCGAGGAGCGGAGCTATCGCGCGGTCCGGGGCCTGCCCGTGTTCACGCGGTCGCGGTTCTCGCCGCCGCCGGGCGTGCCGCTCGCCCACCGGGTGCCGCTGTGCGCGACGGGGGACTGCCCCGAGGGCACCGCCGAGATCCTGCTCGAGGTCGGCTTCCGCTGCGCCCGCTGACCGGACCGTCCGCGGACCGTCCGCGGACCGTCTCGACGCGATGGGCTCGGCCAGTTTCCCCGACAAACGCGGCGGAACGCCCGATGCGGAGGCACCGACCGCGCGCACCGCGCGCAGGAAGGGAGCTCACCACGATGATTCGAAGCCACCTCTCGTTCGCCCTCGCGGGCCTCGCCCTCACCCTCGGCGCCTGCGGAGGCTCGCAGCCTTGCCCGGCGCAGACCGTCTGCCCCGCGTGCCCCACGATGGGCTCGGGTGAAGCCGTGCCCGTCGCCACCATCGAGGAGTGGTGGCACCTGCCGGGCAGCATCCACTTCGCGACCGGCGGCACCGAGGTCGACGCGCGCTCGCGCCTGTTCCTCGAGGAGGCGGTCCGCATGATGCGCGACCGCAACGACGTCTTGCGCGTGCGCGTCGAGGGGCACACCGACGAGCGCGGCAACGACGGCGACAACCTCCGCCTCTCCGAGCAGCGCGCGCGCAGCGTCGCGGACCTCCTCACCGGCATGGGCGTCCCGCGCGACCGCATCGAGGTCGTCGGCTACGGCTCGCAGCAGCGCCTCGCGACGGGGAACACGCCGGAGGACAACGCGATCAACCGCCGCATCGAGTTCAGCCTGCTGATGCTGCGCCCGGCCGTCGGGGGCTAGAGCGCCGATCGGTTTGAAGAGCCGAGAAGGCATGGAG
>JACKEC010000054.1 GCA_020633195.1 Sandaracinaceae bacterium
CTGCAGACGCCGGAGTCGAGGCGCGACGTCTTCATCGGTGGGCTCTGGCTGTTGGTGCCGGTCTTCGGCTGGCTGCTCAACATGGGCCACCGCGTCCGCTACGTGCACCGACTGCAAGCGGGCGAGGCCCCGTGGCCCGCGTGGGAGCGCCCCGGAGAGCTGCTGAAGCACGGGGTGATCACCTTCGCCGGCATGGTCTGGTACGGCTGGCCCGGCGTCTCGCTCATGGCCCTCGGCGGGTGGCTCCAGAGCGGCCTCGTGTTCGCGCTCGGGTTCGCGCTCTGGCTCATCGCCGTGATCGCCATCCCCGGCTACATGTCGCACTACTGCAAGCGCTACGAGCTCCGGGAGATCTTCAACCCCTTCCTCGCGCTCTCGCGCGTCCGCCAGGGCGGGCTCCGCTACTGGAAGGCCTGGGCGATCGTCATCCCCACGATGCTGCTCTCGTTCGTCGGGCTCCTCGGCTTCGGCGTCGGCTTCCTCTTCAGCAGCGTGTGGTTCTGGCAGGTGGCCGCGTTCTGCTTCTCGACGACCTTCACGCAGCGCTTCGCGCTCGACGAGCGGTGAGCGACTCGCGGTCGCGACGGTCGATCCGCTACTGTGTCTCGGAGATGCCGCCCGACCACGACCCGCTCGCGCCGAGCCGACCTCCCCTGAGCAACGCGGTGCTCTCCGCCGCGCTCGGTGGGCTCCTCTCGCTGACGTCCTGCCGATCGAACGAGCTCCCGCCCGACGCGGGGACCGACGGTGGCGTCGTTCACCCCGCGGACGCCGGCACCACCGACGCCAGCGCGGACGTCGACGGGGGCTCGGATGGGGACGCGGGATCGGACGTCGACGCGGGCGTGGAGATCGAAGACGCGGGGGCCGACGCGGGCGCGGACATGGACGCGGGCCTGGGCATGGACGCGGGCGCCGACGCCGGCGCGCTCCCGGACGCGTCGCTCGCCCCTCGCGACGCCGCCTGCGACGTCGATCCCCTCCGCACGATCACCGACGCCTCCACCGTGCCGGGCCTGACGCTCGAGGAGTTCACCGCCATGTGCGAGGGGCTCGGCGGCTACATCGAGATCCACCCGCACTGTGGCGGCATGAACTCGTGCGGCGGGATCTCCTACGACTCCGACACGGGGGTGCTGACCGAGCACACCTGCGCTGGTCTCAACACCTGCACCGGCTTCAGCTGCGTCATCCCCTGACGCCGCTCCAGAGGCCGCGCTCCGCGCCGTGGGCGAGCCAGCGCTCGACCTTCGCGGGCAAGGCGGCCCGCTCCTCGGCCGTGCAGCTCGCCTCGAGCCGCGCCAGCGCGTCGCGCACTCGGTAGCGCTGGAGCAAGAGCAGGAGCTCCCCCTCGCGCGGCTCGAGCGCCCAGCGGCGGATGCCCGTCGCCTCCCGGGCCAGGGCCCAGAAGCGAGGCTGCGGCAGCCGCGGCAGCTCGGACCGGTCGATCCGCGTCGAGCTCCGCGCGAGCCCCATCAGCGGCCAGCGCTCGACCACCACGGCGGTCGCCTCGGAGGGCGTCAGGCGCGCGTCGGGCATCGTCGCCGCGGCGCTCGCGTCCGGTCGGAAGGGCCGGGTGGTGGGCGCGCGCGTCAGGCGCCGCCACGTCGCGTCGAGCCGCGCCGCTTCGAGGATCAGGTCGCCGTCCGCGTGTCCCTCGAGGGACCGCTCGAGGAACGCGTCGAAGCCGTCCGGCACCCGCTCGAGATCCCAGCCGCGAGGCGGTCGCGCGAGGAGGAAGCGCGACGCGTGCTCGTTGAAGTCCCAGGGCCCCACGACGCGCGCGGTGATCGGGAACGCCGTCGCGAGCGCTCGGAACAGCCGGAACCAGTACTGCCGGTTGTAGACCGCGAGCCGGTCTCGCCCGGACGTGGCGGGCCCGTCGACCACGTCGCCGAGCGCCTCGGGCGCGTACGACGACGTCGCCGCGGCGAGCGTCCCGGTGCTGCGGTCGAGCGGCGTGCGAAGCACCTCGCCGAAGCGCGCCTGGAGCTCCCCGAGCCACTCCGGCGCGGGCTTCACGCGCGCACCGCCCGCGCTCGGTCCAGCTGGGCGAGGAGCTCTGGCATCGGCGGGATGCGGTCGTCCCACTCGAGCATCGTCGGGAACGGTCCACCCATGCGCCACGCGCGCCGGTAGAGCGACCACACGTCGTCGGCCACCGGGTGGTCGTGGGTGTCGACCAGCGTGCCGTCCGGCTCGCGCGTGTGACCGGCGAGGTGGACCTGGAGCACCCGCGAGAAGTCGACGGCGTCGAGGTACTGCTCGGGATCGAAGCCGTGGTTCACGCTGGAGACGTAGACGTTGTTCACGTCGAGCAACGCCCAGCAGCCGGCCTCGCGCACGACCGCCGCGTAGAACTCCCACTCGGTCATCGTGGAGCGCCGCAGCTCGACGTAGCTCGAGAGGTTCTCCACGCCGAACGGCCGGCCGAGCCGCCGCTGCACGTAGGCCGCGCGCTCCGCGGCGACCTCGACCAGCTCGGGCACGTAGGGCACGGGGAGCAGGTCGTGATGCGAGACCCCGTGCGCGCCGGTCCAGCACAAATGATCGGTGACGAAGGGCGCGTCGACCGCGTCGGCGAGCCGGCACAGCGCGTCGAGGTAGTCCTCGTCGAGCGGCGCGTGGCCCAGCAGGTTCAGCCCGACGCCGTGGAGCACCACCGGATAGTGCGCGCGCACCCGCTCGAGCCGCTCGCGCGGCAGCGGGGACGGGCCCATCAGGCTCTCGCTGATCACCTCGAGGTAGCCGACGTCGGGCCGATGCTCGACGACGTACGCGTGAAGCGACGGCCGCAGCCCGACCCCCAGCGCGTCTCGCGCGATCGTCATCGGCGCACGTGGCGCTCGTGTCCCCGGCTCGCTCACTCGCCCGAGGATGACATGGCGAGGCGAGCCCATCCGCGATGGACGCGGAGCTCGAAGCGACGCTATGGACCGGCCTGCGTCGCCTCGAGGCGATAGCGAAGCGTCGGGCCGCCGAGCGGCGCGAGGGGGCCTTCGGGGTGCGCCTCGTCCGGGAGGTTGCGGACGTCGTCGACGCGCACGAGCCATCCTTCGACCCCCGCCGGGATCTCGAGCGCCGCGGTGCCGCCCTCGGGCCGCGCGCTTACGTGCGGCCCGCCGCCGCCCATGAAGACGGGCTCGTAGGCCTCGAGCGCGGGGAGCAGGTCGCTGCCCGGGGGCGCGGTCACCTCGACGCGGAGGGCGCGCTCGCCGGTGGCGCGGACGGAGAAGTAGTCCGCGTCGACGCGCGGATCGGGGTCGGGCGTGATGGCCGCGATGTTGCCCCAGTAGACGGAGCCTTCACGGAGCGGCCGCGGCGCGATCGCGTCGTCGTGCGTGGTCGTGACCTCAGCCTGTACCGATCTCTTGTCGCTCGGGGCCGTTCGGCGATCGATCACGACCCAGCGGCTTTCAGCCCGGCGACGCCCCTGAAGCAGAGCGCCGGTCCTTCGGCGTCTTGTCAGGCAGGCTGAGGCGGTGACGGTGGCGTCGACGGGTCGTAGGCCGCGAGCACGATGGGCAGCGGGTTCGTAGGGGGCCCACGGCAGCACCACCGCGCACGGCGACGTCCTGCTCCGAGAGACGAAGCGGAGGAGCCCCAGCGCGCCTGGCCCCTGAGGTCGTCGCATACCGCCGAGGCCGCCGCGGATCCCTCGGCGCAGTCGACGACGCGCGTGTGGAGCACGTACGCGACGCGCGCGGCCTCGCTGCGCGTCGGAGTCCCCGGCGTCGACGGGTGAAGCCAGGGCGCAGTCGCCGTCCTGCAGAATGAAGAGCTGCCGCTCACCCCCGGGGCCGAGCAGCTCCCGCTCGGAAGATCGCGTACCGCCGGTCAGCTGACGCGGTGCCATTCCTCCGGCGCCTCGTCGGTCGCTGCCGCCATCGTCCCCACCGCGAGCCGCACGTCCGCGTCCGTCTCGAGGGCGAGCTCCACGACCGACCCGCCCGTCAGGCGGGCGACGAACCAGTCCCAGTCCGTGCCGACGGCGGCGGGGGAGAGCGTCCCTCCGAGCGTGTCGCCGACACGGAACCCGGTCGGCTCGCCGCGCGCGCAGGCGGTGCAGTCCGTGAACGGCGCGAGGTCGTTCGGCTCGACCTCGAAGACGTCCGCGGGGCCGTCCCCCCAGGGCCTCGCCGGATCGGCGGGGGGGTCGAGGGGCACGCAGGACGCGTCCCACGCGGAGGCGTCGAGCCCTGCGTCGGTCGCCGCGGCGTCCGTGCCCGCGTCGAGGCCTGCGTCACCGCCGATGGGGCGGCCGCTGCACGCGGTGAGCAAGCACATCAGCGCCGAGCCCCATCGAGTCATGACGGTCGCCTCGGGTGGGAGGTAGCCGCGCCCCGCGGCCGAGCCACCCGTCGAAGCGTGCCGACCGATCAGAGCCAGCGGCGGCGCTTGAAGAAGAAGATCATCGACACCGCGACGGCGACCATGATGAAGACCGCGCCGCCGAAGCCCCACTGCTGGTGCATGTAGGGGAGCTCGTCGAAGTTCATGCCGTAGAGGCCGGTGATGAAGGTCAGCGGGAGCATCACGGTCGAGAAGATCGTGAGGACGCGCATGACCTCGTTGAGCTTGTGGGACTGCACGCCGAGGTAGGCGTCGAGGGAGCCGTCCATCAGGTCGCGGTAGACCTCGTTGAGGTCGGTCACGCGGACCATGTGGTCGTAGACGTCGCGGAAGAAGGGCCGCACGGCCTCGGGGATGAGGGGGTACTTGCCCTCGGCGAGGCTCAGCAGGAGCGCCTTCTGGTGCAGCCCCACGCGGCGGATCCGCTGCAGCGAGTGCTTCATCCGGAAGATGTGCTCGAGCAGGTCCGGCGAGGAGTCGGCGAGGATGCGCTCCTCGATGTGGTCGACCTCCTGATCGAGCTTCTCCATCATCGGCAGGTACTCGTCGACGAGCACGTCGATGATCTGGTGCGCGATCACGGCGGGGCCCTTCGCGAGGTGCGAGGGGTGCTTCTCCACGCGGTCGCGGATCTTGGTCACCGCCTTGAAGGGCAGGCGGTAGTGCGTGATCAGGTAGCCGGGGCCGAGGAAGAGGTCGAGGTCGGCGGTGTGGACCTCGCCGTCGCCGCTCGGGTCCGCGTCGCTCAGGCCGTGGACGATCAGGTAGAGGTAGTCGCCGAAGTCCTCGATCTTCGGCGTCGTCGCGTCGGCGAAGGCGTCCTCGATCAACAGCGGGTGGAACTCGAAGATCTCGGCGAGGATCCGCTGCGACTCGTCGCCCTGCGAGTCGAGGTCGACCCACACGACGACCTCCGGGTCCTCGAGCAGCTCCTTGAGGTCGTCGACCCGGGCGTGCACGCGCTCCGGTCCGTGCTCCGTGCGGCGGACGGCGAGGATGCGGGTAGCCACCGCGCAAGCGTAGTGAGGCGCGCTCCGCGCGGGCCAGTTAGTGGAGGTCGGCGACGGCGCGTGGCGCGGGCTCGACGTCGGCGCCGATCGCGTCCTCGATCGACGAGAAGCCGTCGCGATGGGCGCGGTCGAGGAGGCCGAGCGCGAGCCGCCGGACGAACAGCGGGCCGCCGTAGATGAAGCCCGTGTAGACCTGCACCAGCGACGCGCCCGCGCGGATCCGCGCCCACGCGTCGTCGGCGTCCTCCACGCCGCCCGCGGCGACGAGGACGAGCGAGTTGCCGACGCGCCGCCGAAGCCGGAGCAGCACCGCGAGCGCGCGGGCCTTGAGCGGCGCGCCGCTGAGGCCGCCCGCGCCGCACGCCTCGACGAGCGTCGCGTGGCTGCGCAGGCCCGCCCGCGAGATGGTCGTGTTGGTCGCGACGACGCCCGCGAGCCCGAGCTCGAGCGCGAGGTCGGCGACCGCGTCCACGTCCTCGTCGCTCAGGTCCGGGGCGATCTTCACGCAGAGCGGGGGCGGCGACCCGTCGCAGGCCTCGGCCGCCGCGTCCTGCACCGCGGCGAGGATGGGCCGGAGCTTCTCGACGGCCTGGAGGTCGCGGAGCCCCGGCGTGTTCGGGGAGCTGACGTTCACCACGAGGTAGTCCGCGTGCGGAGCGACCCGGCGCGCGCTGGTCGCGTAGTCGTCGGCCGCCGCGTCCTCGGGGGTGATCTTGCTCTTGCCGATGTTCACGCCGAGCGGGAAGCGGCGCGGGGCGGCGAGGCGCGGGGCCGCCGCGGCGGAGCCCCCGTTGTTGAAGCCCATCCGGTTGATGAGCGCGCGATCCGCGCTCAGGCGGAACAGCCGCGGCTTCTCGTTCCCCGGCTGCGCGTGCGCGGTGAGGGTCCCCACCTCGACGTGCCCGAAGCCGAGCCGGGCGAGCGCGTGGTGCCCGATCGCGTCCTTGTCGAAGCCCGCGGCGAGCCCGATCGGGTGCGCGAAGCGCGTCCCGAAGGCGTGCACCGCGAGGCGCTCGTCGCGCGGGGCGATCAACGCCTCGGTCAGCGCGCCGACGCCGGGGACCGCCATCGAGGCGCGGAGGCCGCCGAACGCGACGTGGTGGGCGCGCTCGGCGTCGAGGCGGAAGAAGAGCGGGCGGACGAGGCTTCTGTAGATCACGCGGCGCGCAGTCTACTGCACGCGGGGCTCGGCGCCGCGAGGGGCCTCACCACTTGCGGTTGGGCGGCGGCGGCGGGGCGCTGGTCTTGCGGGTCGGCAGGAACTCGAGCGGCGCGAAGAGCGCCCGCTCCTCGTCGGGGAGCGGGGCCACCATGTCGATCAGGTCCTGCTTGCGCAGGTAGATCTCCTCGCGCCGACCTCCGTCGCGCTCGACCTTGAGCGACAGCTCCGACGGGTTGGGCGAGTGGGCGGCGACGCGCCGCGCGACGGGCGCCATGCGCGCGACGACCCGCTCGAACAGCTGCCGGACGAGGCCGCGCTCGAAGACGTCGTGCCCGTCGAGGTGGGCGAACACCAGCCGTCGCTTGCGGCGCAGCAGCGGGGCGCACTCGCGGCGCAGGATCTCGCCGAGCGCCTCGATCTTCTCGAGGTCCTCGCCCTGCGAGGTGAAGGGCTCGGACTCGCCGCCCTTCTTGACGTTGCGGGTGACCACGCGCGCCACGGTCACGCCCGTCTCGTCCACGTCGAGCTCGAGGACGTAGCTGTCGCGCGGCGCGTCGGGCTTGCGACGCAGGTGCACGTCCATCGAGTCGGGCCCGATCTCGAGGTCGCCGAGGTAGTAGTCGTCGAGCGCGTGGACGTCGGGCTGGAGCGAGCTCCGCAAGAAGGCTTTCTTGAACCCGACCTGCAGCGAGAGCCCCGGGCAGAGCTCGCTCACCTTGCGCGCCTTCCCCCAGGCGCTCTCGTTCACGTCGACGGAGAAGCTCGTGGTCAGCTCGTCGGGGTGCGACAGCACGATCTGACCGTGCGGCGCGGTGCCGCCGAGGTTGAGCGACATCGCCCACGACAGCGTCGGGATCGGGTCGCCGAGGAGGTAGGTCGCGAGCACGTCGCGCAGGTCCGAGCGCTTCTGGTGGATGCTCGAGGTGACCTTCACCGAGTCGGCGTCGAGGTGGTGCGCGCGCGACTGCTTGGCGCGCTGACCCATGCTCTCGATCTGCGCGAGCAGGTCCTGGGCGTAGGGCGCCACGAGCGCGGGCGCGGCCGAGCGCGCCGCGCGGTCCGCGACCCCTCGGTAGACGTTGTCGAAGAAGGTCTGCAGGGCCTCGATGGCGTGCAGGTGCTCCTGCGCCCGCTCGCCGAGGCTCTCCTCGAGCGCGTCCGCCTCGTGGGCGAGCACGAGGGCCTCGCTCGCCGCGTGGACGAAGCCCCGCAGCTCGGCGAGGAAGTCGTAGCCGCCCTCGAAGGGCTGCGAGTCGCCGTAGAGGTACGTGGCCACGGGACCACGATACCGCCTCCGGTGGCCGGCACCCAAGAGCGTGCTGGTGCCCCCCGCGCGCGGGCGTACGTTCGAGGGGGTCGATGAGCGATGACGCCTCCAGCCGGGCGCGGGTCGTGCGAGCCGTCGCGTCGGCGCTCGCGGTCCGCGAGGGCGAGGGGCTCAAGACCGCGCTGCTCTTCGCGCACCTCCTCGTCGCGTCCTCGATCTTCATCCTCGGCCGCACCGTCCGCGACACGCTCTTCCTCAGCCGCTACCCGCTCTCCGCGCTGCCTTGGATGTTCGTCCTCTACGGCGTCGCCTCCGCGCTGACAGTCATCGTCTACGCGCAGGTCGCCGACCGCATGCCGCGCGCGCGGCTCATCGTCCTGTCGTGCGCCATCGGCGCCGTCACCTACGTCGGCACGTACGTGGCCGTGAAGGCGGGGCTGCGCTGGATCTACCCGGTCTTCTACGTGTGGTCCGAGGTCGCGGCGAACCTCTTCATCGTGCAGTTCTGGACCTTCGCCAACGACCTCAACGACTCGCGCTCGGCGCGCCGCCTGTTCCCGCTCGTCGGCTCGGCGCGGGTCCTCGGCGTGGTCCTGATCGGCCTCGTCACGGGCGCCATCGTCGACCTCCTCGGCACCGAGCAGCTGCTGCTGGTGCTGGTCGGGCTGATGGGGGTGATCGTGGCGCTCGCGCTCGCGCTGCGCCGGTTCGCCGTCACGTCCGACGGTCCGAACGCGATCCTCCGGCGCGCCCCCACGCGGGCGCCCGCGGTCACGAGGAGCCCGTACGTGCGCGCGCTCTCGGTGTTCCTCCTGCTGACCTTCGTGGTGCTCACCATCGGCGACTACCAGTTCAAGGCCATCGCGCGCGCGACGTTCCAGGAGGACGACCTCGCGCGCTACTTCAGCCTGTTCTACGCAGGCACGGGGCTCGTCTCGTTCGCGTTCCAGGTGTTCGTCACCCCGCGCGTCCTCCGTCGCCTCGGCGTGGGGTGGGGGATGGGGGTGATGCCGGGCGTCTTCGGCGCGGCGAGCCTGACGCTGCTGTTCGTGCCGCACCTCGCCGTCGCCACGGTGATGAAGTTCGCCGACAACGGGTTCCAGTACACGATCCACGAGACCACGCTGCAGGCGCTCTACGTCCCGTTCGCGGAGAGCGTGAAGGCGCGGACGCGCGCGTTCCTCGACGCGGTGGTGAAGCCGGCGAGCTACGGCGCGGGCGGCCTCGTGCTCGCGCTCCTCGCGCCGCGGGTCGACGTGATCTGGCTCTCGGCCGTGAGCGTGGGGCTCGTGGTCTTCTGGTTCGCGACGATCCCCTGGGTGCGCCGCCGCTACGTCGGCGCCCTCGAGAAGACGCTCGGGCTGCACGGGGCGCTCTCGGGGGGCCTCGCCAACGAGCTCGGCTCGGAGGCCAAGCGCGTCGTGCGCGCGCTCCTCGAGACCGGCGACGCGCGCGGCGCCGCGGTCGCGCTCCAGCACCTCGAGGGGCCGCTGCCGCCGGAGCTCGTCCCCGCGGTCGAGCGGCTCGCGCTCCACTCCGACGCGCGCGCCCGCCGCGCGGCGCTCGGCGCGCTCTCGGTCAGCCACGGCGTCTCGGCCGAGCCCATCCTCGCGGCGCTCTCGGATCCCGACGCGACGCTCCGCAGCGCCGCCGTCGACGCCTGCGGCCCGGTCCTGGGCGACGGCTGCATCGAGCCGCTCGTGGCCACGCTCGACGACGCCGACCCGCAGGTCCGCGCGCAGGCGCTCGCCGGGATCCTCACGCATGGCGGGGTCGAGGGCGCGATCGTCGGCGGCCGCCGGCTCGCGGAGCTGATCCGCTCGGACTCCGCGGACGAGCGGGTCGAGGCGTGCGCGGCGCTCGGCGGCCTGGGTCGCGCGGCGTACCGCCCGCTGCACGATCTGTTGACCGACCCGTCCGCCGACGTGCGTCGACGCGCGCTCCGGGCCGCGGTCCACGTCGCCGATCCGCGCCTGGTGCCCCTGCTCGTCGACGCGCTCCCGCCCCTCGACACGCGCGGCCGCGCGGCCGCCGCCCTCGTCGCCATCGGAGAGCCCGCCGTGCCCTCGCTCCTCACGATGCTCGCCGACGAGAGCACCCCGCGGAGCCTCACCCTGGTGCTGCCGCGGCTGCTGCGACGGATCCCCTGTGAGGCGGCCTTCGAGGGCCTGCGCGTCCACGCGTCCCACCCCGACGGGCACGTCCGGCTGCGGGTCCTCTCCGCGATGGCGACCATCCACGCCCGGCGCGGCGCCGCGCCGATCCCGCTCGCCGAGACCGAGGCGCTCGTGGAGGCGGAGCTGCGTCACGGCTACCACCGCATGGCCGCGTGGGAGCGCGCGCGGCCCGAGGTGGGTACGGAGCTGCTCGACCTCGCGCACCGCTTCTACGCCGAGCGGACGAGCAAGCGCGTCTTGCGGATCCTCTCCATGCGCTACGACAAGCGCGCGCTCGATCTGGTGCGCAAGGGCGTCGCGCACGCGTCCCGGCGGGGCAACGCGCTCGAGCTGCTCGACGGCGTGCTCGAGCCCGGCCTGCGCGCGCGCGTGATGCCGTGGTTCGACGACGTTCCGATCGCCGAGCGCGTCGCCCGCGCGGGTGACCTGCTGCACGAGGTGCCCACCCCGATGGAGTACCTGCGCGCGAGCTGCGCGCATCACAACCCGTACTACGTCGCGATCGCGCTCGACGCGGTCGCCGCGCACCCGAGCCCCGAGGGCGCCGAGCTCGCGTCGCGCGCGCTCGATCACCTCAGCCCGCTGGCCCGCGAGCTCGCGCTCGTCGCGCTCGCGGTCGCCGATCCGCCGGCCGCGGCCCGCGCGGCCGCGCGCCTCGCGTCCGATCCGTCCCCCGTCGTGCGGGCCCGCGCCGCGCGCGTCCTCGACCCCGAAGATGGAGCCCCCATGCGAACCACGCTCGAGAAGGTCCTCGCGCTCAAGTCGGCGCGCGTTTTTTCCCAGGTCGAGGCGGAAGATCTCGCGGCGATGGCCCACGCGGCGGAGGAGCACGCCTTCGACGCGGGCGCGACGATCGTCGAGGAGGGGGAAGTGGGCGACGTCCTCTTCCTGCTCCTGAGCGGGCGGGTGACCGTCCAGCGCTCCGGGACGACCCTCGCGACCCTGGGTCCCGGCGAGACCTTCGGGGAGATGGCGGTGCTCGACGCGGAGCCGCGCAGCGCAACGGTCGTTGCGGAGGAAGCGACCGAGTGCCTGGCCATCGCGAGCGACGATTTCTACGACGTCCTGCGCGAGCAGTCCGAGATCGCCGAGGGAGTGATCCGCGTGCTCACGCACCGCCTCCGGGAGGCGGACCGCGCCGTCGATCCGGTGTCGATGATGCCCCCGAGCCGGAGCCGGGCTGAGGCGCCTGGCCGCCTCGCGACACCCTGAGCCTCGACCCCTCGATGTCCCCGAGTGGTGGCCTCGGACTTGCAGTCTGAGCGGTAAAGACCAGCGACCCCGCCATCGAGGCCCGGCCGCG
Organism: Sandaracinaceae bacterium; assembly: GCA_020633195.1. Classification (GTDB taxonomy): domain Bacteria; phylum Myxococcota_A; class Polyangia; order Polyangiales; family Sandaracinaceae; genus JACKEC01. The sequence goes on from JACKEC010000054.1 coordinate 11,273, forward strand.
CATCGAAGGGAGCAAGCCATGAAGTCCCTCGTAGGCACCGCCTCACTCGCCGTCCTGCTCGCCGCCGGGCTCGTCGCCTGCGGTGGGTCCGACGTCTCCGATCCTCCACAGCTGCTCGAGGGCGGCATCGTGATGGGCGTCGTCACGGATCTCTCGGGCGGGGCCCTCGACGGCGCCTCGGTGACGCTCGCCGGGCGGCAGACCGAGACCAACGGGCAAGGGTGGTTCACCGTCGCGGGCGTCCCCGCGGGTGAGCGCGTCGTCGTGCGCGCGTCGCTCGACGGCTACATCGACGCCCTCCGAGACGACTCCCCATCGTCGAGGGCGCGCGACGACGTGGATCGGGACGTGCACCGCGCCGGTCCAGGTGACCGCGACACGAGCCGAGCACTGGCGTGCGCCGTCGCGAGCGCGCTCGCAGACGGTCACGTTCCCGGCGCACGCAGCCTGTCGACGAGGCCACGGGCGCCGGATCACCGGAGCCGGTCACGGTGGCGCTCGCGGCGTTCGACTACAGCCAGCCGACTGACATCGAGGCGTTCCCTGGTGACTTCACGGTCGATATTACCGCCGAGCGCGCTCAGAGCCTCGGGCTCGACGTCTCCCTGACCACGGCGAGCGGCGGCGCGGGTCGCGATCGCGACGGCGCCGCGTGAGCTGAGGCTCGACTGGGCGCTGAGCGCGACGGCGCCCGGACCGTTCCGCTCTGGTACCTGACGCTGCCGCGATCCGGGTCGGTGACGGCTTCGCCACGCGCGTGGGGCACCGCGCTCGTCGGCACGGCATGCACTTCACCCCGTGGAACTTCGACATCGGGCAGTCGACGCGTCCTACCTGTCCGGGCCGGGTCGTCGACGCGGTGGGGGACGCCGCCGAACGCCCACGTCGACATCGCGGCGTCGACTACCGCGGTGGCTCCGCGCCACACGGACGGAGCGGGGAGGTTCGTGATCCCCAGAACCCGGTCCGCACCAGAGCGTGTGGGCCGTCTATCGCAACGAGCGGAGCGTCCTGATCGAGGTCATGCCGCCGGCGGGCGAGACGCTGGACATCGGCGACCAGGATCCCGGGGGCCGGCGGTTGTCATCGCGACGTCACGCCTCGTAGGGCCCGAGCCGCGTGACCGACGCGCACCTGCGACGCTGCTGCCGGGCGCCCATGTCTACTACGGCAGCCGGCGCCCCTGAACGCGGCGCCCTACGTGCGCAGCTCAACACGGACGACATCCTCGTACGCCTGATCACGACCTGACCCGGCTGGAGAACGGCATGCACGTCTACTGCGTCCACAACTACCGGGCCCTCGGGGATCGAGCAGTCCGGCGCGGTCAGACCTACCGGGACCTCGCAAGATCCAGCAGCTCGGGAGTGCCGCGCGAACGCGACGGAGCCGAGTGGCGATCGCGAGCTTCAGCGAGGCGGCCAGGTGGCCAACCCGGAATCTGACGGCCTTCGTCACGGCTGCCCGTGAGCGCAGCCGTGAATGACGCCCCGAGAGAGTGCCGGGGCGGCGAGCCTGTTCAGGGCCTCGAGCCCCGGCCGTGATGGTCAGGCCGTTCGCGGCCTCGATCATCGCGTCGAGGGCCCGCCCCATCTCGGGGATCAGCCTGGCGGGCTCGAGGGCGGCGAGCTCGCGAGCGAGCGCCCGCCCTGAGGCGGCGGACGATCTGAGGCCGAATCCAGTACGTGAGCGCACCTCGGGCGACGGCCGAGCGAGGAGCGGCGCGGTTGAGGAAGAACATCGGTGGTCCCGCTGCCGCTCCCTCGCGGCTCCGGAGGCGCTTGCGCAGCATCGGGCTGGAAGCTGGGACGAGCGCGGGTATCACCTTTGGCGAGCGACACGGCGCGCCGGGCGCGGCGCTGCACGTCAGTCGTGCAGGTGAGACGGGCAGCGCGGCGGCGTCCGTGGTCCTGCTGAGGACGACGACGCGTAGGTCGCGAGGCCCTCCAATCATACCGCCTCGGCGAGGTAGGTCTGCGCCTGCGCCTGGTACATGAAAGAGCTCGTGGTGGAAGAGCAGCACTGCGAGGTCTTCGCGTCGGCTTGCAAACGCGCGGATGACGCGTCGAGGCTGGTCAACAGCGCGCCGTGACCCTGGGACCATGCGGCCGGCGCGTTGAACGCGCTTCGATGGACGCGAAGAGGTAGACGTTCCCCTGCCAGTCGAAGTCGGGGAGCGCGTCGACGAAGCGCGCGCGTGACGCGTCGAGGTCCTCGGAGAACGCGCGGTGGAGGCTCCGCATCGTGGGCTGGACGTCGCGGAGCCAGCCCATCCACGCCGTCACGCGCTCTTCGAAGCCGGCGTCGCCGACCCCCGCGCCGCCGATCACCGAGCTGACGTACAGCTCGGGGTGCGCGGCCACGATGGTGTCGAGGAACCGCGCGGCGAGCTCGGCGTCGGGGAGCGCTTCGTGCGCGTCCCAGAACGCGAAGAGCTCGGGCATGAGGTCCACGACCTCGATCGACGCGGCGCTCGCGGTGGGCTCGTCGACGCCGATCGGCCCGCCGCAGCCGAGCGCGAGCGAGCTCAGCGTCGCGCTCGTCCCCACCAGGAAGTCTCGTCGCTGCATCGGCCGAGCATGACCGCCGCCGGGCGCGCGGCAACCGACGCGGGTCACGGGTTGGCGAGCAGCTCGGCGGCGGCGCCCACCGTCGCCTGGATCACCTGCACCGAGAAGTCGGGGTCGAGGTGATCGCTCGTGTCGGCCCCCGCGCCGCAGTGGTAGCGCGCGTACCGGAAGTTGGCGGTGTCGCCGATCATCACGCCGGGCTCGTCGAGGGCCCAGAAGGGGGCGTGATCCGAGCGACGCAGGTCGCCGAGGAGCGGTGAGCGCTTGTTGCCGTCGTCGAGGACGAGCGCGATCGCGGGCAGCGACACCCGGGCCGCCATCCGCTGGTAGGCCTCGACGCTCGCCGTGCTGTGGAGCTCGTCGGCGATGAGGAGGATGAAGTCGCCGCGCATCTGGTTGGCCTGGATCTGGCGGATCTGGCGCGGGAAGAGGAGCTCGAAGCCGTCGGGGAAGCTCTGCGAATTCGGGGTCTCGTCGCGGTAGCCGATCATCTCGAAGACGAGGTTGGCGACGAGGGGCTCGCCCGTGGTGGCGTGCCGGTTGGCGTACGCCTCGGACCCCACGAGGCCGCGCTCCTCCTCGTCCCAGAACGCGACGACCAGCGTGCGGTCGTGCGTGGCCATCGCGAGCACCCGGGCGACCTCGAGCGCGCCGGCGACGCCAGACCCGTTGTCGTCCGCGCCGGGGCAGTCCGGGATGTGGTCGTAGTGCGCGGACACGAGGACGCGCTCGTCGGAGGTGCCGGCGAGCGTGCCGATCACGTTGACCCCGGTGCCGTAGTCGTGTCGCTCGACGGTGAGCCCGAGGGCCTCGAGGCGGGTCGCGATCATGTCGCGGACCTCGTCGTGGTGGGCGTCGCTCGGCGAGCGCGCGCCTTCGACGGCCTCGAGGTCGGTGACGTAGCGGGCCCGCTCCACGCAGCCCATCAGGGACTCGGGGGTGTCGGGCGCGCACGCGGGGAGCGGGGGCGGCGGGCCCGCATCGAGGCCGGCGTCGGTGCCCGCGTCGAACCCGGCGTCGGTGCCGGGGCTCGGGACCATGGTCGAGCCGCATCCGAGCAGCAGGACCGCGAACGGGAGCGTGCGCATCGGCGGACCGTAGCCGCCCCCGCGGGACCGCGCCGCCCGAACCGCTCAGGAACCCGGGAGGCCGGAGCAGGTCTCGAAGGCGCCGGAGCAGCCCATCATCCGGCGGCAGTCCGTGCACATGGTCGAGGCGCCGCGCGCGCAGGGCAGGGCGCACATGCGCGCGGCGCAGTTGGCGACCTCGCCGAAGCAGGTGGCGCACTCGTTGGAGATGCCGAGCATCTCCATGCACATCGTCACGCACATCGCGCCGCCGAAGCACATCGTCCCGCAGCGCTCGGCCTCCATCGCGGTGTCGACCATCCCGAGCGCCATCGCGTCGTCTGCGTTCGTGCACGCGCCCGGCGGCAGCGCGGCGTCCGCGCCCGCGTCGGTCGGCCCCGCGTCCTCGGCGCCCGCGTCGGTGCCCGCGTCCGTCTCGGCGGGCCCCGCGTCGGTGCCCGCGTCGGTGCCGCCGCCGCCCGCGTCGGTGCCGCCGCCGCCGGCGTCGGTGTCGCTGGGGGTGTCGCCATCACAGGCGACGAGCGCGAGGCCGAGGACGAGAACGAGCGATACCGAGACGAGCCGATGCACGCGGGCCTCCGGGGAACGAGGTTCGGGGTGAACGGCGTTCATGCTCCCAGGTTCGGCCCGCGCCGTCGAGTTCCTCGGCGCTTCAGGCTGGCCTCAGCGCAGGAGCACCGGCGCGTGCATGAACGACGCGTCCGTGCTCCCGCTGGTCCGGGCGCGCGCGCCGGCCGGCTCCACGCCGTCGCCGGTCCTGTACACCACGCAGCCGACGCCGCCGCCGCCGCCGCCGCCGTTGGCGCCGCCGCGGAGGTTGTCGCCGCCGTCGAGGCCGGCCGGCGCGTCGCCGCCGCCCGAGTCGCCGCCGTCGGCGCCGTAGTTGTTCCCGCCGCGGAACCCGCCGTTGGCCGGGCCTAGAGTCATCGCGCCGTTCTCGCCGTCGAACCCGTCGCGCGAGTCGCTCGCGCTCCCCGCGCCGCCGCCGCCCGTCGTCACGACGCCGCCCATCGCGCCGACGGACACGGTCGGGGCCTCGACGAGGACGCCGCCGCCGCTGCCGCCGCCGCCGCCCGCGCCCCACTGGCCGAAGTCGTTGCGGCCGCCGCTGCCGCCGCCGCCGCCCGCGAGGATCCAGCCGTCGATGGTGATCGTGCCGCGGGTGCTGAGCTGCACCGCGCCGCCGCCGGCGCCGCCGACGCCGGCGTTGCCGACCGGGTCGCCGTCGCCCATGCCCCCCTCGCCCATGCCGCCGCCGCTGCCCGCGCGCAGGGGGATCAGCAGCCCGACCTCGGTCGCCGAGAGGGCGCCGCCGCCCGGCCCGCCGGAGCCGCCGCCGCCGGTCCCGCCGTGGCCGCCGTCGCCGCAGAAGCCGCCGCCGCCGCCGCCGCCGTCGTCGAAGCTCCCCACGTGGGAGCCGCCCTCGCCGCCGGCCGCGCCACCGCCGTCGGTCGCGCCGCGGGTCCCCGCCGCCGCGCCGCCCGGTCCGGGGACGTTCGTGCGAGCGCCCACGTCGAGGACCCCGTTCTGCTCGATCGTGATGTCGCCGCTCGCCATCACCACGAGGGGCCGCGAGCCACGGACCACGAGCCCCGCGTTTCGCTGAATCGTCAGGTCACCGACGATGAGGACGCAGAGCTCGGTCCCGTCGGACTGGGTGACGACCATCGAGTCGACCATCCGGGCCATGCACTCGGTGGTGTCGAAGAAGAGCGCCGCGCCGCCCGGCGAGGCGGACGCGACGAGGTCCCGCGCGTCGGAGCGCCAGAGGGACGCGTCGACGTTGGACGGGATCATCTCGGCGCACTGGGCCGACCCGTCGAGCGCGCAGCCGAGCGGGCACGTCACCGCGTCGCCGTCGCAGCCGGCCAGCACGCCTCCCGCGCAGCTCGGGGTGCAGCCCGCGTCGACGCCGGGCGGGCCGGCGTCGGTGCCGGGCGGGGGCGGGCCGGCGTCGGTGCCGGGCGGGGGCGGACCGGCGTCGGTGCCGGGCGGGGGCGTGCCGGCGTCGGTGCCAGGGGGCGGGGGCGTCCCCGCGTCCATGAGCACCACGTCGGGCCCCGCGTCGGGGTCGTCGCCGAGCTGGGTCACGTCCGGGTTGATGAGGGCGCTGCACCCCGCGAGGGCGAGCGCGATGACGGCGAATTGGGCCCAACTGCGGCGCATGGCTCCGATCTTCGCATCCGAGCCCCTCTCCGAACAGGGGCAGACGAATTTCTGGCGGTGGGGGTGTAAGCCCGGCAGGCCGGCTCCGTTGGGCCCCCGAACCCCGGAGGCACCATGCGACCGACCCCCTCGATGCTCTTGACGCTCACCCTCGCCCTCACCGGCTGCGGGGCGATGGCCGCCTCGCGCGGCCGGACCGCCTACGTGGCCGCGCACGGCCAGCTCCCGCTCCCCGAGGAGATCCGGGTGGACGAGTACCTGGCCGACTACGACGAGTCCCTGCCCGACCCCGCGCCCTACGCGCTCGGCATGACGCTTCAGGGAGCGCGCGCGGCCTGGGGCGGCGAGTCGAGCGAGCCCCTGTTCGTGGCGCAGGTGGCGGTCCGGGCCCGTGATTCGCACGTCCGCCCGCCGCTGTCGCTGATGCTCGTCGTCGACCGCAGCGGCTCGATGCAGGAGCAAGACAAGATGACCTTCGTGCGCGCCGGGCTGCACCAGCTCGTCGGGCAGCTCGACCCGTCCGACCGCGTGGGCATCACCGCGTTCGACGACCGCGCGGACGTCCTGCTCCCGCTCGTCTCGGTGGGGGAGGGCGACGCGATCCACCGCGCCATCGATCAGCTCGTCCCCCGGGGCGGCACCAACCTCTCCGAGGGGCTCCGGGTCGGCTACGAGGCGATCGAGGGCCCGGCGTCGGTCGGGACGATGCGGCGGGTGGTGCTCCTTACCGACGCGATGGCCAACGTCGGCGACACGGACATGTACAGGATCGCGCACCAGGCGCGGCAGGGCGACGCGGCGGGCGTGCGCCTCTCCGCGGTCGGCGTGGGCCTGCAGTACCAGGACGCGGTGCTCGTGGAGATGGCGCGGCAGGGCTACGGCAACCACTACTTCCTCGACTCGCCCGAGCGCATCCACCGCGTGTTCAGCGCCGAGGTCGAGGGGCTCCTCGAGGACGTCGCGGACCAGGCCTACCTCACGTTCTCGCCCGCGCCGGGCGTCGAGGTCGTGCGGGTCGAGGGGCTCGACGTCGAGACGAGCGGCGAGCACTGGCGGATGGAGCTCGGCCGGATGGGCGCGGGTCAGCACCGCGTCGCGCTGATCACCCTGCGCGGCGTCGATCCGCTCGAGCACGGCCCGACGGTGGGCCGCTTCACCCTCGACTACGTGGACATGCGCGCCGGCGAGCCCACGCGACAGACCGAGGCGGAGCCCGTTCGGGTGGTGGAGGACGCGGCCGAGGGGACCGTCGCTCGCAACTCGGCGGTGGCGTGGATGGCGCGCGACCTCCGCGACGTCGCCGAGCTCGCGCGCTCCGGGCAGTACGACGACGCCGAGCGCCGCCTCGATCGAGCCCGCGCCGTCATCTCCGCGGTGGCCGCGGCGCGCCCGAATGACACCCAGCTCGCCGAGGATCTCGAGACCCTGGACGGCTTCGCCCGCGCCCTCGCCTCGCACACCGGGCACCCCTATCGCGTCGTCCGTGCACGGGTTCGCGTCTCGATGGAAGGCGGCTGAGGTACAAGGCGGGCGGTGGAGGTCGACTTCACGAGTGACGCGTGGCTGTCCCGCGAGCGAGGGCTCGTGGCCGCGGCGCGTCGTGGAGAGACGGCCGCCGTCGCCGAGCTCTACCGCGCGTTCGCGGCGCGCCTGTACCGCACCATCCTCATGCCGCGGCTGGGCAACGCGCAGGCGGCGGAGGACGCCCTCTCGGAGACCTTCCGGACCGCGCTCGAGCGCCTCGACGGCTTCGACGACCGCGGCACCAGCATCTACTTCTGGCTCGCGAGGATCGCCGTGAACAAGGCCACCGACATGCACCGCGTGAAGGCCCGGACGCGGCGCGCCCTGACGAGCTTCGACGAGCTGCTCGCGCCGCTCCGCCCGAGCGCCCCGCGCCCCGAGAAGCAGCTCGTCGAGCGCGAGCGCGAGCAGCTCCTCGAGGAGCACGTCAAGACGGTGATGGGCGAGCTCAACCCGCGCTACGCGCGCGCCATCGAGCTGCGCTTCTTCGAGGACCGGACGCGCGAGGAGTGCGCGGAGCTGCTCGAGGTGAAGCTGGGCACCTTCGACGTGGTGTTGCTGCGCGCGCTGCGCGCGTTCCGCAAGCGCTGGGAGGCCGTGGTCGGCGGCGAGCTGGGGAGTCACGCATGAGCGACGAAGACATCGACGAGACGGAGCGACGCGAGGCCGAGGCGCTGGCGCGCGCGCTCGACCGCGGCAGCGCCGACGACGGGTTGCCCGAGGACGCCCTCCAGACGGCGGCGCTCCTGCGCTACAGCGCGGGGGGCGGTGAGCTGGCCGCGGACCGTGAGGACGCGCTCCTCGGCGAGGTGCTCGAGGCGGCGGAGCGCGCGGCGCGGAAGCGCGAGGTCGCGGCCCCCGCGGCGACCCCGTGGTGGCGCTGGGTGATCGGCTTCGCGGGGCTGACGGCGGCGATCGCGCTGGTGCTGTTCCTCGCTCTGGGCCGCGATCCGGTGCAGCCGACGCCGCTCCCCGCCCCGAGCGCGTCGCTGGTCTCGAGCGGCCTGGGGCGGCTCACCCCGGGGGCCGACGAGGAGGGCTTCCGCGCCGAGATGGCCACCTACCGCGCGTCCGTCTACGGGGCGCTGAGCGCGAGGTACGAGTGAAGCTCGTCCACGTCGCCGCCTTCCTGTGTCTCGCGCTGCTCCACGGCTGCGCGGGCGACGCGGCGTCGTGGATCCGAGACGTGCGCGCGGCGAGCGCGGAGGCCGACGCCGCCGAGGCGCGCGGGGACGCCGCGGCGGCGGCGCGCGCGCTCGAGCGGATCACGGAGGGCGAGGTCCCCGAGGCCGTCGCCGCCGAGGACGCTCGCGTGGTGCGCCAGGACGCCTTCGCGCGGCTCGCGCAGCTGCGGCTGGCCCTCGGCGACCCGGTCGCGGCGCTCGCCGACGTCGACCGCGGGCTCGTGCTCGGCGAGCGCGAGGACCTGTTCACCGCCAACCTGTGGGCGATGCGAGGGCGCGCGCTCGAGGCGGCGGGGAGGGATCGCGAGGCCGCTCGCGACTACCATCGCGCGCTGATCATCCACGAGGCGCTGCTCGATCGGGCGCTCGGAGAGGGACCATGAGAGCGAAGGCGTACGGTTGGCTCGGTTGGATCGTGGCGCTCGCCTGCGTGGCGGGGCTGCCCGCGTGCGGGGGGGCCGCGCGCGGCGAGGGGCCGCTGCCCGAGTACGAGCCCGAGTCGCCGGTCGAGCTCGATCACGAGCAGTCCGAGCTCGTCGAGGAGCTCGAGACCGCGCTCGCGCGGCCGGAGGCCGACTGCGGCGCGGCGTGCGACCTGGGGGACCGGATCTGCGAGCTCGGCGAGCGCATCTGCGCGATCGCGGAGCGGCACCCGGAGGACACGGAGACGGCCGGGCGCTGTCGAGACGGCAGCGAGCGGTGCGACCGCGCGCGCGAGCGCCTCGGGGGGAGCTGCACGTGCGCGCCTTGATCCTCGCCTGCGCGCTCGGCGCGACGGGGTGCGCCGCGGGCACGGTGGTCCGCGAAGACGTCGAGGTGCTCTCCGACCGCGACGACGCGCGGGCCAAGCACGACGAGCTGACCGAGCTCGAGCGGTCGGTCGCGGCGGCGCTCGATCGCTCGGGCGCGTGCGAGGACGACCTCTGCCCCGCCGTCGAGCGCATCTGCGAGCTCTCGGGCGCGATCTGCGACATCGCCGCGCGCCACGAGGGCGACTCGGAGCTGACCTCGCGGTGCACGGACGGCGAGCGCCGCTGCGACAGGGCCCGCGAGCGGGTCGACGCGGCGTGCGGGTGCTCGGGGTAGCCTCGTCTACACGGCTTGCGCCTGGATCGCGGTGATCGCGACGGTGTTGATGATGTCCTCGACGAGGCAGCCGCGGCTCAGGTCGTTCACCGGGCGGTTCAGCCCCTGCAGCACCGGGCCGACCGCCACCGCGCCGGCCGAGCGCTGGACGGCCTTGTAGGTGTTGTTGCCGGTGTTGAGGTCGGGGAAGACGAAGACGGTCGCCCGACCGCCGACCTGCGAGCCCGGCAGCTTGCTCTGGGCCACGCTCGCGTCGACCGCCGCGTCGTACTGGATCGGGCCCTCGAGCGCGAGGTCGGGGCGGAGCTCCCTCGCGAGGCGCACGGCCTCCTTCACCTTGTCGACGTCGGCGCCCGAGCCCGACTCGCCGGTCGAGTAGGAGAGCATCGCCACGCGCGGCTCGATCCCGAACGCGGCCGCGGTGTCGGCGCTCGCGATGGCGATCTCGGCGAGCTGCGCCGCCGTCGGATCGGGGACCACCGCGCAGTCGCCATAGACCAGCACGCGGTCGGCGAGGCACATGAAAAAGACGCTCGAGACGAGCGAGCTCCCGCGCTTCGTCTTCACGAGCTGCAGTGCGGGTCGGATGGTGGTCGCGGTCGAGCACGTCGCGCCCGCCACCATGCCGTCCGCGCGGCCGGTGTGGACCATGAGGGTCCCGAACACGGGGGGCTCGAGCACGGTCTCGCGCGCGATCTCGAGGGTGACGCCGGTGTGCTGGCGCGCGCGGTGGTAGACGTCGGCCAGCTCCTCGGTCCACGGGCAGTTCGCGGGATCGAGGATCTGCGCCCCCTCGATGTCGAGGCCCAACTGACCCGCGCGGTTGCGCAGCTCGTCGGGCTGCCCGAGGAGCGTCAGGTCCACGATCCCGAGGCGCAGGAGCGCGTCCGCGGCCTTGAGGATCCGCTCGTCCTTCCCCTCGGGCAGGACGATGTGCTTGCGGTCCCGCCGCGCGCGCCGCACCAGCTCGAGCTTGAAGCGCTTCGGCGTCATCTGCTGGGGCGTCGAGCCCTCGATCTCGCGGACGAAGGGATCGATGTCGACGGCGGCCTCGAAGAGCTGCCGAGCGATCTCGAGCTCGCGCAGGTTGTTCGGCGTGAGGTCCGCGTGGACGCGGGTGAGCTCGACCGCGGTCTCGAAGGTGCTCTTGTTCGACCGGACGATCGGGATCCGTGGGCCGGGCAGCCCCTCGAGGAGGCTCATCACGGGCTCCGCGATCGGGTGGGTGCCGGTGAGCACGATGCCCGCGATGTTCGGCGACGCCGTCGACATGAGGGAGGTCAGCGCCATGAAGATCACGTCGTGGCGATCGACGTGCGCGACGAGCAGCACGCCCGGCTCGAGCAGCGGGATGATGGTCGCGACGGACCCCGAGGCGACGATCGTGTGGCCGACCTTGTTGTGCACGTGCCGGTGCCCGAAGAGGACCTCGCCTCCGAGCTGCGTGGCGATCTCGTCCATGCGGGGCATGGCGAGCTTCGGCTCCATCGGGATCACCGCGACGCGCGCCACCCCCGCGTCGCGCATGCGAGCGCCGAGGACGGTCCGGACCTCCTCGAGCTGCGCGGGCGGCACCTTGTTGAAGGCGACCGCGAGGACCTCGCAGCCCTTGCTCTGGAAGGCCTCGAGGCCGACCTTCGCCTTCGCGTGGAGCGTCTCGAGGTCGCCCGAGGAGCCGTCGACGACGAGCGCCACGGGAGCGTTGAGATCGCGCGCGACGTCGCTGTTGAAGTCGTCCTCGGCCACCGACGCGGCGGACAGGTAGTCCGTGCCCTCGATGAGCACGAAGTCCGCGTCCTCCTCGAGGCGCTGGTAGGCCGCGAGGATCTTCTCGTAGAGCGCGTCCGCGCGGCCATCGGCGAGCATCGCCGCCGCCTCTGGCCCGGTGGCGCCGATCATGTGCTCGGGCGCCGCGTCGAGCCGGTAGAGCTCGCGCATGAGGTGCGCGTCCCTGTCGAAGACGTCCTCGCCGAGGAGCCGACAGGGCCGCGCGACCGGGCGGAAGAACGCGATACGGCTGATCGTGCGCTCGAGGATGCCCATGAGGCCGAGGCAGACGACCACCTTGCCGCTGTAGGGCTCGGCCGCGGAGACGTAGAGGCGTTTGGCCATTGCGGCGCGGATCCTAACTCGGGCCCGAGGGGCGCGCCGATCACGCCGCGTCGAACAGCCGTGCGAGCGCCTGCCCGTCCCCGGTGGCGCGGACGACGGGGTGATCGGGCGTCAAGACGCCGTGCAACGTAGCGATCTCTCGGATCGCCGCGCTCAGGCGCAGGAACGCCGTCCCCGCGCCGCCGCCGCCGAGCTTGATCGGGGCGCCCTGCTTGAGGTCGAGACCCCACGCCTTGCGCGCCGCGGGATCGCGGCTCGACATGTCGACGGCGACGAAGTCACCCGCGAACGCGTGCTGGTTGCACCGGAACAGCCAGATCCGCGAGTGCACCTCGAGCACGCGCCGCGCGAAGGGACGCTCGTCGTTCTTGAACGCGAACGCCTGCACGAGCTTCGCGCTCGGGTCGCGACGCACCGCGCGGAGCGAGCGCACGAAGCCGTCGGCGCGGAGGACCGCGCGCAAGGGGAGACGGAGGGTGAGGACGTGCTTGGACATGGCTCTCTCGCGTTCGCGCCGAGGCGGAGCGAGAGGAGCGTCGGGACTCGAAGGAGCGGAAGGCGCGCGTCGTCGCTCAGCGGGTCGGCCGAGGATCGGAGGATCGGGGACGGGCGTCGTTCACGGGCTTGGCTTCCAGTCGCGAAGGGGCAGGAAATAGCGCGATCGGAGGGGGCGGACAAGGTGAGGGGGGCGGCACGGAGTGACGGGCAAGCACGAGCGGGAGCAGGAGCACGGGCACGAGCACGAGCGAGAGCACGAGCCCGAGCCCGAGCCCGAGCACGAGCACGAGCACGGCCCTGATCTCTGCGGGGCGGCAAGTCCGCCCATCGCGCCCCCACCCG
>JACKEC010000055.1 GCA_020633195.1 Sandaracinaceae bacterium
GATTTATCGACAGACCCTGAGAGCTAGCCGAGCGGGATCTCCCGAGGGACTCGAGCCCGGTGGTGCATGCACCTCCGGGCTCGTCTCGTATCAGGCTCGTTCAGCGCGGAGCGGGGCCGAGCGGCTCGATCCGATCGTCGGGCTGTCGCTCGTCCTCGGCTTTGGAGCGGCGGAGGGCGAGCATCATCAGGACCCCCGTCACGAACCCGCCGACGTGAGCGAAGAACGCCACGCCGCCGCCCGTCGACTCGGTCCCGAGCGACGAGAACGCGAAGGCGAGCTGGAGCCCGAACCAGACGAACAGGAAGATCCACGCCGGCAGCTCGGCGAAGAACACGATCACGAGCGCGACCACCCGCGCCCGCGGGTGCAGCACGAGGTAGGCGCCGAGCACCCCCGCGATCGCGCCGGACGCGCCGACGAGGGGGAGCGGCGCCTCGGGCGCGATCGCCACGTGGGTGGCAGCCGCGGCGAGCCCGCTCGCGAGGTAGAACGCGAGGAAGGGCCCTCGGCCCAGCTCGTCCTCGACGTTGTCGCCGAAGACGTGGAGGAACCACACGTTGCCGAGCAGGTGCCACCAGCCCGCGTGGATGAACATGCTCGTGACGATGCGGAGGTAGGCCGCCGCGCCCCCGACCTCCGTCAGCTCCGCGGGGATCATCCCCCACGCCCCGATCAGGTCCTCGCCGCTGAGCGCCTGGTAGGCCCAGACCGCGGTCAGGATCGCCATCAGCGCCCAGGTCACGAGGGGGCGCCGGCGCGTCGGGTTGATGTCGCGGAGCGGGATCACGCCCCCGCAACCTAACAGCCTCCGGCGCGCTGGACACGACGTCGGCCTCGCCGATCCATCACGCGCGCTTCGCCGCATTCTGCCGAGCGGCGCCGTCGTGGTAGACCACCCGCGATGCGCGCCGCCGACCTGCTCGGGCCCGACGGTCCCATCGCGAGGGCGCTCCCCGGCTACGAGCACCGCGAGTCTCAGCGGGCGATGGCCACCCTCGTGGAGGACACCCTCGCGCACAAGGGCGTCGCGTTGATCGAGGCCGGCACCGGCACCGGCAAGACCCTCGCGTACCTCGTCCCGGCGCTCCTCTCGGGCAAGCGCGTCGTCGTCTCGACGGGCACCCGCGCGCTCCAGGACCAGATCATGGAGCAGGACCTGCCCTTCCTGAGCGCGCACCTCGGCGAGCCGGTGAACGCGGCGGTCATGAAGGGCCTGACCAACTACCTCTGCCGGCGGCGCTGGCGGGAGGCGCTCGAGGGGCCCGCCTCCGAAGAGCCCGCGATCGCGCGGCGCCTCCCCGTCCTGATGGACTGGGTCGAGCGGACCGAGGTCGGGGATCTGTCGGAGGTGGCCGCGCTCTCCGAGGACGACGCGGCCCACGCCGCCGTGCGCAGCAGCTCCGAGACCCGCATCGGCCCGCGCTGCTCGTTCCACGACGAGTGCTTCGTCACCGCGATGCGGGCCCGCGCGCAGGCGGCGCAGCTCGTCATCGTCAACCACCACCTCTTCTTCGCGGACCTCGCGATGCGCGGACCCCACGGGGGCGGCGTCATCCCGGACTACGACGCGGTGATCTTCGACGAGGCCCACCAGATCGAGGACGTGGCCACGCGCTTCTTCGGGGTGGTCGTGTCGGACGCCACGATCGAGAAGCTGTGCCGCGACGCGGAGCGCTCGACGCTGGACGTGAAGCTGTCGATGACCCTGCGCTCGCGCGCCGGGATGTTCTTCGCGGCGCTGCCCGACCGGCCCGCGCGCGACGGCGGCCGCGCGGACCTGCCCGGCGGGTTCTTCGAAGGCGGCGCGGGCGCGGCCGCGCATCACGCGCTCGACGCGGCGCTCGAGGCCCTCGAGCTCGCCGCCTCGCGCGAGGACTCGGAGTCCTTCGCGCAGCTCGCGCGTCGCGCGCGCCGGGTGCGCGACGAGCTCGGCCGCGTCGCCACCCCCGACACGCGCCACGTGCGCTGGACCGAGCGCGCGGAGCGCCGCGTCGCCGTGGGCGCGAGCCCCGTCGACGTCAGCTCGCTGTTCCGCGACGAGGTGCTCCACCGCGTGCCCGCGCTGGTGCTCACGAGCGCGACGCTCACGACCGGCGGCACGTTCGACTTCACGCGCCGTCGCCTCGGCTTCGACTTCGAGGTGGACGAGGTCGTGCTCCCCTCGCCCTTCGACTTCGCCAAGCAGGCCGCGCTCTACTTGCCGCCGCTGCCGGACCCGCGATCGCCCGCCTGGTTCGACGACGCGCTCGACGAGGTCGTGCGCCTCGTCCGGCTCACCCGCGGCGGGGCGTTCGTCCTGTGCACGTCGGTCCGCGTGATGCGCCAGCTCGCCGACGCGTCCCGACGCCGGCTCACCGGGCTGCCGCTCTACGTGCAGGGCGAGGCCCCGAAGAGCACCTTGCTCACGCGCTTCCGCAACGACGGCGACGCGGTCCTCTTCGCGACCATGAGCTTCTGGCAGGGCATCGACGTCCCCGGTGACGCGCTCCGCCTCGTCGTGATGGACAAGCTCCCGTTCGACGTGCCGACCGATCCGCTCGTCGAGGCCCGGTGTCGGCACATGGAGGAGGCCGGCGAGCAGCCGTTCATCCGCTACCTGGTCCCCTCGGCCGCGCTCGGGCTCAAGCAGGGCTTCGGTCGCCTCATCCGCACCCGCCGCGATCGCGGGATCGTCGCGGTCCTCGACTCGCGGCTGACCACCAAGGGTTACGGGAAGGTCTTCCTGCGCAGCCTCCCGGAGGCCACCCGCTGTCCCACCTTCGCGGACCTCGAGGTCTTCTACCAGGATGGAGACGAGAGCGGCCGGCCGCGGTAGGCTGGACCGAGCTCAGATGACGTCCGAGAGGCACGAGAACGACGCGCCCGCGGTAGCGCCAGCGTTCACGGGCACGGACCGCTACGAGGTGCGGCGGCGGCTCGGCGCGGGCTCGTTCGGCGTCGTGTACGAAGCCTTCGATCACGCGCGCAGCAGCTCCGTGGCGCTGAAGTGGCTGCGCTACGCGGACGGCGAGACGATCTTCCGGTTCAAGAACGAGTTCCGGAGCCTCGCCGAGATCAGCCACCCGAACCTCGTCACGCTCTTCGACCTCGAGAGCGACGGCGACCGCTGGTTCTTCACGATGGAGCACGTCCGGGGCGAGCCGGTGCCGTCGTTCCTGCGCCCTGACGGCCGGCCGGTCTCGTTCGGCACCGGCGTGGGCTCGAGCACGGTGATGCGCCGCCGGGCCGCGCGGATGCGCGCCGCGGCGGAGGCCGCCGCCCAGACCTTGCTGCCCGGCGACCGGCGCCCGATGGACGTGGACGCCAACGAGGTGCGGGAGGTCTTCGGCCAGCTCGCGCTCGGGGTCCAGGCGCTCCACGACGCGGGGAAGCTCCACCGCGACCTCAAGTGCCAGAACGTCCTCGTCACCCCGGACGGCCGCGTCGTCCTGCTCGACTTCGGGATGGTGCGCGAGCTCCGCGCCTCGCGGGAGACCGACACCCTCGACGTCGCCGGCACGCCCCTCTACATGGCGCCCGAGCAGTGCGCGGGGGCGCCCGTCGATCGACCGGCCGACTGGTACGCGTTCGGGGTGATGCTCTTCCGCGCCCTCACCGACGAGTTCCCATTCACCGGCCGGACCTTCGAGGTGATGACGGCGAAGCAGACGCGCGACGCCGACGCGCCGTCGGAGCTCGTCCGCGATCTGCCGCAGGAGCTCGACCTGCTCTGCGCCGCGCTGCTCCGGCGCGACCCCGCGTCGCGCCCCGACGGGGCGTCGATCCTCGCCGCGCTCGGGGCCGAGCCCCGCGGTCGCGTGTCCTACCCGAGCGTGGACACGGAGGTGTTCGTGGGCCGGCGCCGCCAGCTCCGCGGCCTCGAGGTCGCGCGGCGGCGCGTGCGCGACGGCCAGGCCACGGCGGCCTACGTCCACGGCCCGAGCGGCATCGGGAAGACCGCATTGGTGCGCCACTTCCTCGAGCGCGTGGTCGCCGACGACCCGACCGCGCTGGTCCTGCGCGGGCGCTGCTACGAGCGCGAGACGCTGCCGTACAAGGCGCTCGACAGCGTGGTCGACGACCTCGCGGAGCAGCTCCTGCGCTGGAGCCGCTCGGCGCAGTCGCGGGTCGTCCCCGCCGACGTGCAGGAGCTCGTCCAGGTGTTCCCGACGCTGGTGCGCGTCCCCGCGTTCCGCGACGCGACGCAGACGCGCTCCGAGGCCTCCGATCCGCAGGAGCGCCGGCGCCGCGCGGTGAGCGCGTTCGAGGAGCTGCTCGGTCGGCTCGCCGCGGACCGCCACGTCGTCGTCTTCATGGACGACCTGCAGTGGGGCGACGGCGACAGCGCGCAGCTCGTCCGGCCGCTGCTCCACGGGCCCAACGACCCGGCGGTGCTCTGGATCGGCACCTACCGGACCGCCGAGGCGGGGCAGAGCGCGTACCTCGAGGCGATGCACGCGAGCGCCGACACCGACGCGGCGACCGTGATGGTCGAGGTGCCCGAGCTCGACGAGGAGGAGGCGCGCACGCTCCTCGAGCTGCGCCTCTCGGGCACGGCGCGCAGCGAGGCGTTGCTCGACGAGCTCGCGCGGGACGCCGCCGGCAGCCCGCTGCTCATCGACCTGCTCGTGCGGCACGCCCGTGATCGCGAGCGCGGCGCGCCGATCGACCTGTCGGTCGTGCTGACGGGCCGCCTCGACGAGCTCCCCGACCACGCGCGCGAGCTCCTCGAGCTGCTCGCGCTCCGGGGCCGGCCGCTCCCCTTGGACCTCGCCGCCGAGCTGCTCTCCGTCGACGCGTTCGACGTCCGCACGCTCACGCAGCTCCGCAACGCCAAGCTGCTCAAGGGCGACGACGCCCTCGAGCTCTACCACGACAGGATCCGCGAGACGGTGACGGCGTCGCTGACGCCGGAGCGCGAGCAGGGGCTGCACCGCCGGCTCGCCGACGCGCTCCGCGCGCGGCCGGACGCCGACGCCGAGGCGCTCGCCCGGCACTACGCGGGCGCCGGCGATCACGCGCTCGCGTTCGAGCACACGGTCGCGGCGGCGCGCCACGCGGAGTCGACGCTCGCGTTCGACAGGGCCGCCGAGCTCTACCGCACGGCGCTCGGGCAGCGCGCGAAGCTCCCGCGGGCGCACGGGCCCATCGACGTCGGCGCGCTCCGCGTCGGCCTCGCCAACGCGCTCCGCGACGCGGGCCGCGGGGCGGCGGCGGCGGGCGCGTACCTCGACGCCGCGGAGGCGGCGGCCCCGCGGCGCGCCCAGGAGCTCCGCCGCCTCGGCGCCGAGCAGTTCCTCTTCAGCGGCCACGTCGACGAGGGCCGCGCGGTGCTCCGCCGCATCCTCGACGGCCTCGGCATCGGCTTCCCCGAGAGCTCGGTCCGGGTCCTCGCCGAGTTCCTCGCGCGTCGCGCGCAAGTCCGTTTGCGGGGCCTGTCGTTCCGCGAGCGCGGCCGCGACCAGATCTCCGAGGAGGAGCTGTTCCGGATCGACGTCTGCTGGTCCATCGCGATCGGCTTCGCGATGATCGACCCCGTGCGCGGCGGGATCTTCCAGGCGCGCCACCTCCTGATGGCCCTCGACGCGGGGGAGCTGTCGCGCGTGGCGCGCGCGGTGGCGGTGGAGGTGCCGTTCAGCGCGACGTCGGGGATCGAGAACCAGCCGCGCACCGAGGAGCTGATGCGGATCGGGCGCGAGCTCGCCGAGCGCGCCGGCGACCCGTACGTCCGCGGGCTGCTCGCGTCCTCGAGCGGCGGCGCGCGCTGGCTGCAGGGGCGCTGGGCCGAGGGGCTCGAGCTCGAGGAGGAGGCGCTCCGGATCCTGCGCGGCGAGTGCGCGGGCGCGGCGTGGGAGATCGCGAGCTCGACCATCGTGCTGCTCGACGCGCTCTGGCGCATGGGCCGATGGGGCGAGCTCTTCGAGCGCTGGCCCGACGTGCTCGCGGACGCGGTCCGCCGCGGGGACCTGCTGCTCGAGATCTACTGCCGCGTGAAGTTCGGCGCGCTGGCCCACCTCGCGGCTGGCCGCACCGACGACGCGATCCGGGAGGCGAGCGCCGCGCTGTCGCGCTGGTCCCAGACCGGCTTCACGCTGCTCCACCTCTGGGAGCTCTTCTCGAGCACCGAGGCGCAGCTCTACGCTGGGCGTCCCGAGGCCGCGTACGCGCGCGTGGACGCGATGCGCTCGACGGTCCGCGCGTCGGGGCTGCTGCAGCTCCAGATGTACGACGTGACGTGGCGCGACCTCGAGGGCCGGGTCGCGCTGGCCTGCGTCGCGCGCGCGCACGGTAGGCGCCGGAGCAAGCTGGTCGACGAGGTCGCGCGCGCGGCCGCGCGGATCGACAAGGCCGGCGCGCCCTGGGGTCGCGGCCTCGCGAGCGCGCTGCGCGCGGGCGTGGCGAAGGACAAGAGCGCCGCCGCGCGCGACCTCGCCCGCGCCGAGCGCGCCTTCGTCGACGCCGACATGAGCGTGCACGCCGCGGTCATGCGCGCCCGCGCGGCCGAGCTCCAGGGTGACGCCGCCGCGCTCGACGCGGAGCTCGAGGCCCTCG
This sequence comes from Sandaracinaceae bacterium, assembly GCA_020633195.1. GTDB lineage: Bacteria > Myxococcota_A > Polyangia > Polyangiales > Sandaracinaceae > JACKEC01. The sequence continues at coordinate 6,535 of JACKEC010000055.1, forward strand.
AGGAGCTCGGCCTCCGGGAGCCCTCGCGCTGGCTCGCGCTCCTCGCGCCCGGAGGCGCCTCGGCGTGAGGGTGCTCTGTGGGCTCGCGTGCCTGCTGGTCGCGTGTGGCTCCGATCCCGCCTCGACCTCGGCGGTGACCGACGAGGATCCGCCGCCCTCCGTCGATCCCGTCCCGTCCCCGCCCTCCGATCCACCGGACCCCCCGACCGCCCCGGACCCCGATCCCTCCGAGGCGCCGGCGATCGCGCCCGAGGCCCTCGAGGGAGCGCCCGAGGAGGGCTGCGAGGTCGGCGCGCCGACGCGCGTCTTCACCGGCGACGCGTGGGTCGACGTGGCGGCCACCGAGGACGCGTTCGTGGTGGCGGGCGTCTCGCGCCTCGGCGACGGAGAGCACGCGTTCGCCGCGTCCGTCACCCCCGGCGCGGCGCCGCGCCTGATCGCCCGCCGCGCGCTCGAGGCCGACGCGATGAGCGGCCACCGCCGCGCGGGCCCCGCGCTCGCGATCGCCGGGAGCCGCGCCGCGCTGCTGTACCCAGATGGAGAACGGCACCTCGTCTTGACGGTCTTCGATCCGTCCGGGGAGGGCCCGCTGCAGCCCCGGAGCATCGCCGAAGGCGCGTCGCTCCAGTTCGCGCCCGCGCTCGCGTGGCGGGACCAGGCGCTGCTCGCCGCGTGGACCGATCAGGAGGCGGGGGGCCGCCGCGTGTTCGCGACGCGCGTCACGAACGGCCGCGCGGCGGCGCCGGTGGACCTGTCTCCGTCGGCGGGCGGCGCGGCGTCGCCGACCTTCGTCGCGGACACGGACGGCCTGCGCCTGATCTACGTCGACGCCCGCGAGGCCACGAGCGTGATCCACCGGGTCGACGCGTCCGGCGACGCCTACGGCGCCCCCGAGGTCCTGCGCGCGGTGAGCCTGCTGACGGACCCGCCGCACGCCGCGTCGGTCCGTATGCGCGGCGCGGACTGGCTCGTCTACACGGGCATCGGCGCGGTCGCGACCACCGCGGTGGGGCTCGTCGCGCTGACCGGCTCGCAGCCGCCGACCGCGGTCGTCTCCGGGACCGGCTACGGCGTGCTCTACGTCGGCGCGGCCTCCTTCGGCGACGGCGCCGTGATCGTGGCCGACGTGCCGACCGCCGCGCCCGCGGAGTCGCCGCGCGAGGTCCAGCTCCGCACCGTCGACGGGAGCGGCGGCCTCCAGGAGCCGGTCACCCTCCGCGGCCCGCGCGGCACCGCGGCGCGCGTCCGCGTCGCCGTGCGCGGCGTCGACATCGCGGTGGCGTTCGCGGACACCGACGGCGCCTACGTCGCGTTCGCCCGCTGCGCCGTCCCCTGAGGAGGCAGCGCGGTTCGACGCAGCGAGCTTCGCAGGTGCTACCCGCGGCTGACGTCAGTCGGCACCGACCAGCTCGCGCCAGCGCGCGCAGACGAGGTCTACGTAACTTGCGTTCGATACACCGTCGTACTGGCCGAGGGCGAAGCCGTCGTTGCACTCCATGAGGACCGGCTCGCCACCGGGCTTGGTGGCGACGTCGATCGCAAAACCAGCGGGTGCCTCGCCGCCGTCGATGAGCTGCTGAAGGGTGGCGTCGATCCACGCCGAAGGCGCGGGTCGGGGCGAGCCGTCGTACTGGGCGACCGCGACCACTTGCCCTTCGACGACGTAGGCGCGGTGCTCCGCCACGATCTCGATCGGCTCCGCGCACCAGACCGGGGTGCCGCGGGAGGCGCCCGCCAGCCGGAACGACTCGCTCGCGTCGCGAAGCACGAGTCCCGTGAACCGCTTCGAGTCTAGCCTGGGCTTGATGAACAAGGGCTCACCTCGGGTCTCGACCCGGCGCAGCGCCTCCCCGAGCGTCGCCTCCCAGACCGTGCGGCCGAGCCGGTCCCGGAGCGAGAGCGGATAGGTCGGCAGCTCGGTACCCGTACGACCGAGCTGCTTCAGCGCGCCGCGGACGGCCTCCATCCCACCGGCGACCAACACGTCGGGCGCCAGGCCGAGGCGCCGCCGGGACAGCTGCTTCAGGGTGAAGGTCGTCGCTTCGATGCCTCGCCTCGGGAGCTCCTCGAGCAGAGCGACGGCTTCGCGGTCGGGGCGACCGGCTTGCTGAACCTGGATGTACGCGGCGCGGAGCACGCCGCCTCAGGCGCGTGCCGCCGTGGTCGCCGTCGCTTTGGCGCCGCGGTGCCGCAGGGTGCCGCTGGTGCGCTCGCCGAAGATCATCGCGGGGCGCAGGCCCGGCGCGATCGGGGACGGGGTGACCTCGCTCGAGGGGAACATCTGGACGAGGGTCGGGCGGTCGGGGACGCGGTCGACCAGCGAGCGCTCGAGCACCATCGAGGTGTACTGCTCGGCGCCGAGCTCGGGGGTGTTCGCGTTGAGCACGACCTCGACGTCGTAGATCTTCGCGTGCGCGCTCAGGCCGGCGATCGCCGAGTCGCGCGGGCTCCAGTTGTCGGCGCTGGTGCCGTTCTCGCTGCACCCGAAGACGCCGTCGAAGGCGCGCGCGAACAGGGTCTGGTTGCCGGTGGTGTGGCCCGGGGTGCGCATCAGGAGGCAGCCGGCGCCGAGCGCGAGGTCGGTGTCGGTGAGGACGACCCGCGACGGGTCGACGCCGCGCTTGCCGTCCTCGATGAACCACGCGCGCTGCATCGGGTGCAGCTCGTCCCAGTCGTCCCACTCCGCGCGCGGCGCGAGCAGCCGCGCGTTCGGGAAGCGCGGGGGCGCGCCGTCGAGGGTGCCGAGCGTCGCGCGCAGGTCCTGGGTGTGGAAGTGGTCGAACGCGATGACGTCGATGTCCGCCGGCGTGAGGCCGAGCTGCTCCAGGCTCTCCTCGACGGTGCAAAACGGCTTGCCGAAGTACTCCTCGGCCCACCCGATCTTGTCGAGCAGGTGCGCGAAGAACGGCGTGGCGCGCGAGCTCTCCCGATCGGTCGGGTTGAACAGGACGTTCTTCACCTCGCCCTCCGCCTCGACCTGCACGAGCAGGCAGCGGTGGCGCATCGTGACGAACGGCCACGGCGCCCGCGCGGCGCCCTGGAAGGCGTACTTCGTCGGGTAGATCAGGTCACTCACGGGCAGGGTCCGCACCGCGACGACCTCGGGGCCGTCGCGCAGCGCGTCGCCGAGGCGCTCGGCGGCCTGACGCACTGCGCGCAGGCGAGGACCCGCGGCGCCGATCGCGCGCGCGTCGTCGAGCGCGTGGATCGCGCGGACCCAGGACAGGTCGGGGTGAACGGGCTCTCCGAGCTTCATCGCCCCAGCTCCTCCCAGCTCCGGCCGGTGGCCGCCTCGGTCGACGTCGGCAGGCCCGCTGCGTGCCAGCCCGGCTCCTTCACCTCGCCGAAGGGCCCGCGCGTGCCGCCGTAGCCGGGGCGCAGCTCGAGCACGTGGGTGAACCCCGCCTCGAGCAGCATCTCGGCCGCGCGCAGGGATCGCACCCCCGACTGGCAGCCGAGGATGAGCTTCGCGTCGCGCTCGAACGCGCGCTCGATCGCGCCGAGGAAGTCCGGGTTGGGGACCATCCCTCCGCTCGCCATGTGGAGCAGCGGCACGTTGTAGGCGCCGTTCGGGTGCCCCTGCTCGAACTCGCCGACCGAGCGCACGTCGAGGTAGGCGTAGCCGCCCTCGTCGATCCGCCGCTTCGCGTCCAGGGGGCCGATGCGCTCGATCATCACCGCGACTCTTCGTGCCGCCCTCGCGCGCGTCAAGCGGAGTCGGGCCGCGCGTTCGCGAGCGCGTCGCGCACGAAGAGGTCCTCGAGCGTCTCGCGCGCGGGGGTCACCGACACGATCTGGGCGCCCGCCTGCACCGCGCGCTCGATCACCGGCTGCCCTCCGTCGGCGCCCTCGACGTGCACCACGACCTCGCCCTCGACGGCCCGCACGTCGGCGACGAGGTCCTCGAGCTCGTCGCGCAGCGCGTCGCTCACCTGCGTCAGCACGATCTCGACGCGCCGGGTCTCGGGTCGGAGCAGCTCACCGAGCGGGCCGTAGTGGGTCATCTTGCCGCGCTGCAAGATCCCCACGCGGTCGCAGAGCAGCTCCACGTCGCTGAGGATGTGGCTCGTGAAGAGGATCGTCTTGCCGCGCTCGCGGTGCTCGAGGATCAGGTCGCGCACCTCCTTGCGCCCGATCGGGTCGAGGCCGCTCATCGGCTCGTCCAGGATCAGCAGGGCCGGGTCGTGCAACAAGGCTTGCGCGAGCCCGATGCGCTGCATCATGCCTTTGCTGAACTTGCCGATCGGGCGGTCGACCGCGTGGCCGAGCCCGACGCGCTCGACCATCTCGCGGCCGCGCTTCTTGCGGCTCGCCGCGTCCATCCCCGCGAGGCGCCCGCACAGGTCGAGGAACTCGAGCGGCTTGAGGTACTGATAGACGTACGGGTTCTCGGGCAGGTAGCCGACCTGCTTCATCGTCTCGGCGCGGCCGTGCCGGTCGCCGAAGAGCTCGATGGTCCCGGCCATCGGGAAGATGAGGCGCAGGACCATCTTGATCGTCGTCGTCTTGCCGGCGCCGTTGGGGCCGAGCAGCCCGAACGTCTCTCCGTCGCGCACCTCGAAGTCGATGCCGCGCACCGCCTCGACCTTCTTGCGCAAGAAGCCGATGCGGAAGGTCTTGGCCAGGCCGCTCACGCGCAGGACGGGGTCGGTCATGAGCCCGTGTGCCTCCGGAAGCGCTCGATCACGCGCGCCTGATCGGCGTCGCTCATCAGCGGGTGCAGGGGGAGCGCGAGGCCGCCGTCCTCGAGGGACTCGGCCACCGCGAAGTCGGGGCTCCCGGCTTCGAAGCGCCCCGCCAGCGACCCGATCCGGTTCATCGCGAACGAGAGCCGCCCCGCCTCCACCCCGTCCTCGCGGAGCGCGGCCACGAGCGCGTCGCGGTCGTCGACGATCACCCCGAACGTCTGCCAGTTGCTCTCGACTCCGTCCCGCGCGGGCCGCTGTACGCGGGCGTCGGGGAGCGCGTCGCGGTAGCGATCGGCGAGCTCGCGCCGCCGCGCGACGATCGCGTCGAGCCGGTCGAGCTGCGCGAGGCCCATCGCCGCCGCCATCTCGGTCATGCGCTGGTTGCCCGCCGCCACCACGAACCCGCCGTCGCGCTGCCCGTGGTTGCGGAGCGCGCGCAGCGCGTCGGCGAGGGCGTCGTCGTCGGTGAGGCACGCGCCCCCCTCGCCCGTCGTGAGGAGCTTGCGCGGGTGGAAGCTCAGGCACGCGATCGTCCCGCGGGCCGGCGCGGGGCGTCCGTCGACCGTCGACCCGATCGAGCACGCGGCGTCGACGATCGTCGGGACGTCGCTCGGCGGGTGCGGCGCGGGCATCCCGAACTGATCGATCACGATCGCGGCGCGGACGAGCGGCGTCCTCGCCGCGGCCGCGCCCTCGGGCGTCCCGTTCCACGACGCGGGGTCCACGTCGTAGAGCACGGGCACCGCGCCGGAGCGGACGATCGCGTGGGCGGGGCTCGGCCAGCTCAAGGCGGGGCAGAGCACCCGGTGGCTCCGCACGTCGAGCGCCTCGAGGGCGAGCTCGAGGGCGGCGGTGCCCGAGCCCACGGCGATCGCGTGACGCCGCTCGCAGACCTCCGCGAGGCGCGCTTCGAAGGCCGCGACGCGCGCGCCCATGACGAGCATCCCCGACTCGAGCACCTCGCGGACGCCGTCGAGCTCCTCGGCGCCGATCCAGGGGCGTGCGAGGCGAATCACGCGCGGAGGATACACCTTGTTATCCTCCGCGGTCGTGCCTGCTCCCACCACCCCGCCGCCCGCTCACCTCGGGCGCTATCGCGTCGTCCGCCGCCTCGGCGCGGGCGGCATGGCGGAGGTGTTCCTCGCGCGGTCGACGGGCGCCGAGGGCATCGAGAAGGTCCTCGTGGTGAAGCGCGTGCTCCCCACGTTCGCGCGCAGCCCGAAGTTCATCTCGATGTTCGTGGACGAGGCGAAGGTCGCGATGCGCCTGAACCACCCGAACATCGTGCAGGTCTATGCCTTCGAGCAGGTGAAGGGCGAGTTCCTCCTCGCGATGGAGTTCGTCGACGGCCTCGATCTGGGCCGGCTCGTCTCCGCGGCGCGTCGCGCGGGGCGCCGCCTGGCCCCCGCGCTGTGCGCCTACATCGTCAGCGAGATCGCCAAGGGCCTCGACTACGCGCACCACCGCAAGGACGAGAGCGGCACGCCGATGGAGATCGTGCACCGCGACGTGAGCCCGCAGAACGCGCTCATCAGCTACGACGGCATCGTCAAGATCGCCGACTTCGGGATCGCGCGGGCGCGCCTCGTGAGCGAGGAGACCGGCGTCATCAAGGGCAAGTTCTCCTACATGTCGCCCGAGCAGGCGCGCGGGCAGCGCGTGGACCGCCGCAGCGACGTCTACTCGCTCGGGGTGCTCCTCGCCGAGCTCCTCATGAACCGCCCGATGTACCCGGGGCAGCAGGGTATGGAGGTCCTCGAGCAGGTCCGCGACGGCAACCGCACGATGCCGCGCAGCGTGGACCCGTCGGTCCCGCCCGAGCTCGACGAGATCGTGCGCCGCGCGACCTCGCTGGATCGGGAGCTGCGCTACCCGAGCTCGCGCTCGCTGGCCGGCGCGCTCAACAAGTGGCTCCACATGCAGGACGAGGTCCTCGACGCGGTCGACCTCGAGCGCTTCATCGCCGAGATCGCCCCGCGCGAGGTCACCAGCCCCGACGGGACGTCGTCCCCGAGCCGGGGCGCGGGGACCGCCGACACCCACGCGTCCCTCCCGCACGTCGGGGCCCGCGAGCTGCGCGAGCGCCGCAACGTGGTGGTCGTGCACGGCCGCTTCCGCGGCGAGATGGACGACCGCGTCACCGGTGTCGAGCGCACGGGTCCGAGCGTCGACGCGGCCGCCGTGCGGGTCCTCGAGGACATCGCCTTCAAGTACCACGCGATCCTCGACTGGCCGGACGGCACGGGCAAGCGGGGGTTCCGGCTGCTGATCGGGCTCGGCCGCGTCTCCGTCGACGACCCCCTCCACGCGACCCGCATGGGGATGGACGTCCTCGACGCGCTCGAGGGCCTCAGCGTCGACCTGCTGTCGCCCCTCAACGCCTCGATCGGCCTGAGCCGCGGCGTCGTCGCGACGGTGCGCGCGGCGGCAGGGCGTCGACTTCGATACCAGCCGGTGGACGGCGTGTTCGAGGTCGCGCGCGAGCTCGGCGACCAAGGCGACGCGGGCGAGATCCTCGCCACCGGCGAGGTGTATCGGCTCGCTCGGCGCGCCTTCTCGTTCGACGAGGACGCCGTCCGGGAGATCACCGTCACGGGGACGCAGGCCGGTCCCCGCCGGTTCCGAGCGTATCGATTGCGAGGCGCGCGCACCCGCGAGGAGCGGGCCTTCGAGGCCCGCGCGATGGCGGGCCAGGTGGGCCTCTTCGGCCGCACCCAGGAGATCAAGGCGATCGCGAGCGCCTACGACGAGACGAGCGCGGGGCGCAAGAGCTCGTACCTGTGCGTGCTCGGGGAGCTCGGCGCGGGAAAGAGCGCCCTCGTCGCCGCGGCCCTCGCGGAGCTCGATCCGGCCCCCCGGGTGCTCCGCGTGGAGTGCGTGTTCGGCAGCTCCGAGGTCCCCTACGAGGCCGTCGCCGAGCTGGTGCGCGAGGCCTGCGGCATCGCCGAGGATGCGTCCTCCGACGAGGCGCGCGCCCAGCTCGCCAAGGTGATGCGCAGGGTCGTGCCGTCCGCGACGCGCTCGGCGGACCTGGAGGCGCTCGAGCCGCTCGTGGCGCCCCAGCTCAAGGCCTCGGAGGATCCGGGCGACCACAGCGCGAGCCTCATCCGCGCGGTGCGCCACCTCCTCGGCGGCCTCGCCGCGCAGGGCCCGTGCGTGGTCTGGGTGGACGCCCTGCAGTTCGTCGACTCACCCAGCCTGTCCCTGATGGCCCGCCTCATGAGCCACACCTACGAGGTGCCGCTCATGGTGATCGTGTCGAGCCGTCAGGACGAGCGGGTCGAGGAGATCCTCGGCAACGTGGCGCGCATCGACCTCGCCGAGCTCGACGACGCGGACCGGCGCGCCCTCATCACGGCCCGCTTCGGCGGGGCGAAGGTGCCGCCGGACATCCAGCAGGCCATCGTCCACCGCGCGGGCGGCAACCCGTTCTTCCTGATCGAGCTCGTCGACGCGCTCCTCGATCGCGAGGCGGTGCGGGTCGAAGGGGAGGGGCCGAGCCGCCGCGTGGTGAGGCGCTCGGGGGCCGCGTTCGCGCTCCCCACGACGCTCGAGGACGTGATCGCGGCCCGGCTCGCCGAGCTCCCGGAGCCCGAACGACACGCCCTGCGCTGGCTCGCCGTCACGGGCCCGGGTCTTCGCGTGCAGGAGCTGCGCGTGCTGACGGGGGAGGAGCTCGAGGACGAGCTGATCGCGCTCGAGCAGCGCGGCCTCGTGCAGCGCCGGACGGGCGGAGGCCTCTTCTTCCCGAGCGCGGTCGTGCGTCACGTGGCCTACGAGAGCATCGACAGCGCCGACAGGATCCGGATGCACCGGATGATGGCCAACTACCTGACCGCGCTGGACCTCCCGATCTCGCCGGCGCGGCTCGCGCACCACCGCGAGCAGGCGGGCGATCGGAGCGGCGCGGCGGACGCCTACCTCGCCGCGGGCAAGGCCGCCCACCGGATGCACTCGCTCGACGAGGCGATGCGCTTCTTCGGGCGCGCGCTCGCGCTCACCCCGGCGCACGCCGACGGCGCGTTCGAGGCGCACGAGGCGCGCGAGCAGATCCTGCGCTCGCTCGGGCGCCGGACCGAGCAGCGCACCGAGCTCGAGGCGCTGCGCGACCTCGCCGACCGCACGCGCAAGCCGCGGCACACGGCGATCGCGTTCAGCCGGCTCGCCCGCTACGACCTCGACGCCTCGCGCCCCGCCGGGGTGGAGGCGATGCTGCGGCGGGCGCTCGACGCGTCGATCGAGGCCGACGACAAGAGCGCCGAGATCGAGGCGCTGCGGCTCCTCGGCCAGCTGCGCCGTGACCAGGGCGATACCCTCGGCGCGATCGAGGCGCTCGACAGGGCCCTCGCCCGCGCCCAGACCGACGAGCGCTGGCTGTCCGCGCGCGGCCAGACCCTGGTCCAGAAGGCGATCCTCCAGTGGCGCGCCGCTCAGATCGAGGACTCGCTCGCGTCGTCGGCGGAGGCCGTCGTCATCTTCCGGCGCCTCGGGCTCAAGGCCCACGAGGCCAACGCCCTGTCGAGCCTCGGGGTCGCGCTCGCCCACCGCGGCGCGTTCGAGGACGCCATTAAGGTCATCCGCGCGTCGGTGCTCCTCGATCGCGAGGCCGGCGATCGCATCCACCTCGGCCGGAAGGTCTCCAACATCGGGCAGCTCTATGGCGAGCTTGGTCACGTGGACCACGCGATGGGCTTCCTGCGCCGCGCCCTCGACGTCTTCGAAACGGTCGCGGACCAGTCCGCGCAGGCCGACGCGCTCTGCGCGATCAGCGAGCTGCTCGCCCTTCAGATCGGGGACTTCCCCGCCGCCGAAGGGGTGCTCGAGGACGCTCGCGCGATCGCCGAGCGCATCAACGACCCCTACGACCTCGCCCACGTGTGTCTCGTCCGTGGCTCCATCCAGGCGGCGCGCGGCGACCATGAGGGCGCGGCGCAGTCCGCCCGCGACGCGATCCGCCACGCGAAGACCGCGGGCGCGCGGGGCTACGAGCAGCTCGGCATCGCGGCCCGCGCCGAGGCGCTCGCGCGCACCGGGCATCTGGACGAGGCCCTCCACCTCGCGCGACAGCTCGCGGATCGGGTCCGCGGCCGGGACGGGATCGAGCGGGCCGAGCACATCCACCTGATGCTCGCGCGGGCGTTCGCGCTCGCCGGCGAGGCCGGGGCGGCGGACGAGGCGCTCGCGCACGCGCGGCGGCTCGTCGACGCGCGGCTCGACCAGATCGGGGACGGCGTGCTCCGCGGGACCTACCTCGACGCGCCTCACGTTCGAGCCATCCGGCAGGGCGACCTCACCGCGTGACCCTCGGCCTGATCATGAGCGGGGGCGGCGCCCGCGGGGCCTACGAGGTCGGGGTCCTCTCCTACATCCTCGGCGACCTCGTCCGTCGGCGCGGGGCCTGGCCGCTCGACTTCGTCTGCGGCACCTCGGTCGGCGCGATCAACGGCGCGTTCGTCGCGGCCAGCGTCCACGACGCGCCCGCGGGCATGGCCCGGCTGGAGTCGATGTGGCGAGCGATCCAGCTCCCGAACGTGCTCGGCTTCAACGTCACGCAGGCCTCGCGGCTGCACCGCGTGGTCCTCGGCGGCCGCCGCGGCGGCGGCCTGTTCGACGCCACCCCGATGACGGAGATCATCCGCACCGGCATCGACTACCGGCAGCTCGCGCGCAACCTGCGCACCGGCATCCTCAAGGCCTTCACCGCCACGGCGACCCACGTCCGGACCGGGAAGCCCATCTGCTTCGTCGATCGAGCGCCCGGCGTCGGCCTGCCGGTGGGGATGCCGCGCGCGGTCGGGGTGCGGTCCGCGCACATCATGCCGCACCACGTTCTCGCATCGGCAGCGATACCAGTCGTGTTCCCGCCGGTCTCGATCCGCGCCGATCTCTACTGCGACGGCGGGCTCCGCCTGAACACCCCGCTCTCACCGGCCATCCACCTCGGCGCCGACAAGGTCTTCGTGATCGGGCTCAGCTCCGAGATCGAGGCGCCCGAGATCGCGTCGGGGCGCTACCCCGGGCTGCCGTTCCTCCTCGGGAAGGTGCTCGACGCGTTCATGCTCGATCACGTGAACGTGGACCTCGAGGAGCTCGGCCGTATCAACGAGCTGCTCGCCGACGGCGTGACCGCGTTCGGTCCCGACTTCGTGGCGCGTCTGAACGAGGCGGGCGCCGCGCGCGGAGCGCCGCCGCGCCGCTTCGTGGGCTCGTTCACGATCCGGCCGAGCCAGGACCTCGGCGTGATCGCGGCGGACTTCCTCGACCGCGAGCGCGCGGCGCTGCGCAAGCAGCTCGGCCGGACCCTGCTCCGCTTGATGGACGTCGGCGAGGGCGCGACGGCCGCGGATCTCGCGAGCTATCTGCTCTTCGATGGGGGCTACGCGCAGGAATTGATCGCGCTCGGCCGGCGTGATGCGCGCGAGAGCAGCGACGAGATCGAGGCCTTCCTCTACTCCTGAAACGATCCCCAGTGCTGGGGATCGGGTGGGACAAATTGTGGACAGATCGCGATAACCATCGGGATCTCATGCGGAATCGACAGAACGAGCCGCTGTGCTATCGTTGTGGATAAAGGTATCAATGAGGGGCAGGTCATGCCGCTGAAGGAGGTCTCACCCTCGCGCACTCCGGAGGATTTTCTCCGCCGCGCGCTCGAGGCCGACTCGCCGAAGCTCCGCGCCGACCTCGCGCGTGAGGGCCTCGAGCTCGGAGAAGAGGACCTCGAGCCCGACACCGAGCTGCTGCTCCTGCGCCAGCTGTACCTCGCCCACCTCGAGTCGCACCGCTTCCAGACGGCGGTCGAGATCGCGGGGCGGATGACCGAGCTCGCCACGGCCCTGAAGGATGTCGCCCACCATGACGCGTCGCGCGCCTACGCGGCGCTCGGTCAGACCGCGCGCGCGATCGAGGAGCAGCGGATGGCCGCGCGCACCGCGCCGCCGGATCGACGGAGCTTCCAGGGGTGGGCGCTCGCCACGCAGCTCCAGTTCTCGGGCGACCTCGACGGCGCGGAGTCGGCGTTGAGACGCGCCGAGCGTTGGGCGCGTGAGGACCGACCGCTCTTGCGCGCCCACCGCGCGTGGATCCTCCTCGAGCTCGACGAGCCGGTCGAAGACCTCGACGAGATCCTCGCCGAGCTCGAGGGCTCTTCGAAAGCGAGCAAGGGCTACGGCGAGCTCGTCCTCGGGATGCTCCGGCATCGCATGGGCGACGACGCGCGCGCGGCCGTGCATCTGCGCGCGTTCCTGCGACGCAACGCCTCGGCGGACTCCGCGAAGGCGACCACGCTGCGCGAGGAGCTGCGGCGCGCCCGCACCGTGCTCGCCTCGATCGAGTCGGACTGAACGCTCTGGGGCTTCCAGGCTCCTTACACCCCGCCGTAAGCGTGGCGCCGTCCTTCTCAGGGCCGGACCCCTGCGGTAAGTTCCCGGCGCCGCGCGCCCCGGATCGGACGTGGGGCGGTCTGAGCAACGGAGGTTCGATGATGAGGCGCCTTGGCTTTTGGGCGGTGATCACGCTGGCGGGCGTGTGCACGGCGTGCAGCGAGACCCACGGGACCGGTGAGGACGCCGGGACCATCATGTTCGACGGAGCGGTGCTGCCGGACGGCGGGCCGACCGACCTCTGCCCCAACGGCGTGGTCGATCCGGGCGAGATGTGTGACGACGGCAACGCGACGCCCGGGGACGGCTGCGACGCGATGTGCCGGCGCGAGGCGTACTGCGGCGACGGCACGGTCGGCGGCGGCGAGGTCTGCGACGACGGCAACAACGCCTCGGGCGACGGCTGCCGCTCGGACTGCCTGAGCGACGAGACCTGCGGCAACGGCATCGTCGACTTCGCGGCGGGCGAGATCTGCGACGGCGCCGCCAACTGCGGCGCCGACTGCATGACGGTCACGGGCTGCGGCGACGGAACCGTCGAGGCCCCCGAGGAGTGCGAGAACGACCCGGGCAACACCGACAACTGGGACGGCTGCAACGCGGCCTGCCAGAACGAGATCGCGCTGGTCATGAGCTCGCTGGCCCTCGCCGGTCGCGGCGAAGGCTGCGACTTCAACGGCGACGGCACCCCGGACAACGCCTTCGCCCGCGCGCTCGGCCTCCTGTCGGCCGCGTTCGGGCCGCTCATCGAGCAGGCCATCACGAACGGCGACGTCACCCTCCTGCTCGCGATGCTCGGCCTCGACGACCCCTCCGGCCGCGCCGACGACGACTTCCGCATCGCGTGGCTCCAGGGCGCCGACGGCGACATGGACGCGACCAACAACTTCAGCGGCAGCGGGCAGTTCCTCGTGGACTCGGGCTCGCTCAACGCCGACGGCTCGGCCTCGACGTCCATCCAGTCGCAGGTCGCCGCCTCGATGCTCACGGGCGGTCCCGAGGACATCCCGATCCCGATCAGCTTCTTCCCGATCGAGCTCAAGCAGGGCCGCATCCTCGGCCAGACCGTGGCCGACGGTGGTGAGCTCTACGAGATCCGCGACGGCACCCTGTGCGGCGGCATCCCCGCCAGTCTGCTCGCGCTCCTCGGCGGCTTCCTCGGCGACATGCTGATCACGGACCCGCCCTGCGACGGCGGCGCGAACGCGGAGCTCCTCGACGTCATCATCGCGGGCGGCTCGGCGACGATCGCCATCGGCGGGATGATGATCCCGGTCCGCTTCAGCGCGACCGCTCCGGATCTGGACCTCGACGCCGACGGCCTCGAGGGCTTCGAGACCGAGCGCGGGTCGGACTGCCAGCCGGTGGTCACGAGCTGCATCGACGGCGACGGCACTCGCATCGACGGCCGCGGCTGCTTCTCCAGCCCCGAGATCGCGGACGGATACAGCGCGGCCTTCTCGTTCGACGCGATCCGCGCCGAGCTCGTCGGCACCACGATGGGCGGGATGATGCCCCCGCCGCCGCCCCCCGGGCCGTAGCTCGCGGGCTCCTGCATCACGCCCCTCGGCGCCCCTTGGGTGGCAGCCGAGGGGCGTGCTAGGTTGGCGCGCCTCATGGCGACGGAATTCGACAGCCTCGACGACGCCTGGACGGCCTGGCTGGACGGACAGAGCGAGGCGGCGCTGAGGGCGTGCGTGAGCATCCTCGAGGCCGACGGCTCCCAGGACGCCGCGGCCTCGCTGCTCGCGCTCGCGCTCGCCGACACCCACGAGGAGGCACGGGAGCGGGCGTCCGAGCTCGTCGACGTCTTCATCGATCGCGGCGACCTCCCGCGCGCGGTGGTGATGGCGAAGGTGGCCCGGGACGGCCTCGACCGCGTGGCTGAGGCCTTCGCGGTCGGCTCGGACCGGGTCGCGGCCGTGCCCCCCATGCCTCCGCCGCTGCCGCCCGCGTCTCTGCGCCCGGTGACCGACAGCGGCGACGCGCTCGTGTCCCGCGGGCTGAAGGCCCTGCGCGAGCGTCCCCGCAGCAGCGATCGGCAGAGCGTGCCCCAGCTGCCCCTGTTCGGCGCCCTCGGTCCCGCGGATCTCGAGGCGCTGCTCGAGGCCTTCGAGGTCCGCGATGTGCGCACGGGCGAGGTCGTCGTCGCCGAGGGCGGCGAGGGCACCGAGGCGTACATCGTCGTGCGCGGGATGCTGCAGGCGGTCCGCGGCGAGGGCGACTCGGCGACGGTGCTCGCGGAGCTCGGCCCGGGATCGATCTTCGGCGAGATGGCGCTCGTGAGCGGCGCCCCGCGCGCCGCGTCGGTCATCGCGACGGAGCCGGTGCAGCTCCTCGTGGGCCCGGTGAAGCGCCTCGAGGAGCTCTCGTCCCGCGCCCCGAACCTCGGGCGCGAGCTGTCCGAGTTCTGCCGCGCGCGCATGGTCGCCAACCTCATGCGGCACAGCCGCATCCTCGCGGCGGTCGACGCGGATCGGCGCGAGTCGCTGATCGACAGGTTCGAGACGGTCACCTTCGACGCCGGCGACGTCCTCGTCGAGCGCGACGCGCCGGCCTCCGGGCTGCTCCTCATCGCGAGCGGGCACGTGCGCGTGCTCGGCGTGGACGCCGACGGCGACGAGCTCGTCGTCGCCGAGCTCGGCCCGGGGGACGTCGTCGGTGAGATCGGCCTCGTGCTCCGCCGCCCCGCCACCGCGGACGTCGTCGCGACGCACCGGACCGTGGCGCTGCGCCTCACCGCGGCCGAGTTCCAGGACGCGATCCGCGAGCATCCGACCCTGCTCGGTGAACTCTACGAGCTCGCCGCGAAACGAGACGAGGAGATGAGGACCGTCGTCGCGCAGGAGACGCTCGACGTCGAGGACATCGTCCTGCTCTGATTGAACCGAATGCACGCCCTCTCACAGCCCGCCGCAGCCCCCGGGGACCCGACGTCCTTCGTGTATGGCGGCGTCGCGTTCGACTTCGCAATGGCGCCCGGGCTGCCGTTCGAGCTGGTCCCCCAACACCGCCAGTACATCGCCCCTGCGGACGCCGGCCCCGTGGCGCTCTCGGTGAGCGTCGCCGTGGCGGCGGCCCCCGAGCTCGCCCAGGTCGTCGAGCGCGACATCCACGCCCATTGGGACGGCTCGACGGGCAGCGTGAGCACTCGGGGCGCGCGGGCGGAGATTCGCCAGCTCGCTCCGCGAACCTTCGCCGCGAGTGGGCTCGTCAGCCCCGACGCGAGTGGGGTCTCCTCACTCTGCACGGCGCTGGCTGGCACCCTCATCGACCGGATCGGTGGCGTCGTCCTCCACGCGAGCGGTGTCGAGCTCGACGATGGCGTCTATCTCTTCATCGGTCCCTCGGGGGCTGGCAAGACCACGGCCGCGAATCACTGCGAGGGGGCGCGCGCCTTCGCGCGGGATCGTGCCGCGATCTATCCGACCGCGAGCGGTTGGCATGTCTCGCCGATGAGTGGTGGCGACGAGATCCATCTCCCACCCTCCCTGCATCGCACGCTGCCAATTCGGGGCGTGATGCGCGTCCTCAAGACCCAGACGCCCTCCATCCAGCGCAGCTCTGCGCTCCAGGCCGTGCGCATCTTGCGGGAGTCGGCTCAGATGACGGATCGGTCGCCCGCCGCAGAGGCTCAATTGCTCGACCGTTTGTT
>JACKEC010000056.1 GCA_020633195.1 Sandaracinaceae bacterium
CCGCCGCGACGGCCCCGTGATCGCGGTCGGCGACGACGACGGCGTCACCCTCGCGCTGCGCCGCCTGGGCCATCAGGACGTCTGCGCCGTCGACCTCGACGATCGGCTCCTCGCCTTCCTCGCCGACCACGGCGTCGAGACCCACCGCGCCGACTTCCTCGCGGGCCCGGTGCCCGAGCCGCTGCGCGGCCGGTTCCGGGCCGCGATCACCGACCCGTTCCGCGACCTGGACGGCGGCCTCGGCTTCCTCTGCTTCGCGGCCGCCTGCCTGCGACCCGACGGCGAGCTCCTCTGGGTCGACGAGCCGCTCTGGAACCCCGAGCACGACGAGGTCGCCGACGCGATGCGCGAGCTCGGCTGGCGCGTCGCGGAGGTACGGCACGACGTCCACGCCTACCCGCTCTCCCTCGACGCCTTCGACCCGACGCGGATCGTCGAGGCGCTCGGCGTGGACCGCGCCTGGATCGAAGCCCTCGTCCTCGCGACGTCGGCCTGGTCGAACGTCTACCGGCTCGTCCGCGCCTAGCGCAGCGGGACCGACAGGAGCGGGACGTGCACCAGGCGCATGACCCGCTCGGTGTGGCTGCCCATCAGCTCGTCGTAGAGAGAGTCGTGTCCGCGGGTCGCCATCACCACGAGGCTGGCGCCGTCGGCGGCCTCGGCGAGCGTCCGATCGATGTCCCCGTCGAGGTGCTCGCGCTCGATCCGCACGCGCACGCTGGCCGGATGGTCGAGGTCGGGCGGCTCGCCGTCGCCGACGTGGAGCAGCAGGAAGGTGACCACCTCGGCGACACCGGCCGACTCCACGAGCGCGAGGGCGTGATCGAGCGCCGCCCGCGCCGACTGGCGGTCGCCGCACGGGATGATCACGCGGGTCAGCTCCAGCTCGCCGTGCGACCCGACGAACCCCTTCGCGGTGCGGGGCACGACGAGCACCGGGACGTCGAGGTTCGCGGTGAGGACCTCGGCGCGGCTCTCGCCGAAGATGCGCTGCCAGCCTCGGCGCTGCTCGGTGCCGACGACCACGAGGTCGGGCTTCACGCGCTTGAGCGCGTCGAGGACGGTGTCCACCGGGTCGTCGCAGCATCGGTGGACCACGACCTCCTCCTCGAGCGGCTCGTCCGCGCGGCCCCAGGCGGCGAGGCGCTCGTGCGCCGGGCGACCGGGCGCCGGGTCGTCGTGGGCGCTGGTGGCCGCGTGCACGCTCACGAGCTTCGCCTTCGCGGCCGCCGCGAGGGCGATGGCGTGCGAGTGCGGTCGCGCGTCGTGCTCGGTCGCGCCGACGTAAGCGTGAGCGATGGTCGAGAGCCCTTCGAGCATCCGTTCGTGATCCTCCGCGGCCCTGCGCAGCGCGGGCCGTGCCAAGGAGAGCACACGCCCGTTCGGACCGCTCCATGAAACCGATTGCGACGCTCGGTTCGCCGCGTCGCAACGCTCACGCAACCGATGCGCGACAGGACCCGGAGGCCCTGGGGTGGCATGAGGGTTGCCAGGTCGTCGCGACGAAAGGAACCTCTCGCCATGCGACGTCTCGCCCTCCCCTTCGCGTTCACCCTCGCCCTCGGTCTCGCCGCCTGCAGCACGGCCGACGCCGCGCCCTCCTCGCCCGCGGAGGACCCGCACGCGATGGTCGCCGAAGGCGCGACCCTCCTCGACGTCCGGACCCCGGGCGAGTTCTCCTCGGGTCACATCGAGGGGGCCGTGAACATCCCCATCTCGGAGCTCGGGCAGCGGATGGAGGAGGTCCCGACCGACCACTCGGTGGTCGTCTACTGCCTGTCGGGCGGGCGCTCCGCGAGCGCCGCGAGCATGCTCCGCTCGCACGGCTACCAGGTCCACGACCTGGGCCCGATGAGCGCGTGGTGAGCCCGACGGCTTCGACGTGCACGTCCTCGTCCTCGTGAACGTTCGTGAACGTGCACGTCTACGCGTGCGTGCAGGTGGACGACCCCGGCGACGGCGTCAGACCCCGCGCTACAGCAGGCTCGCGCCGAGCTTGCGCTCCTTCGACATGTAGTCGATGAGGTCCATCTTCGTCAGGACCGCCTTCACGCGCCGGTCGGCGTCCACCACGATCGCGACCTCGCCGCGCTCGAAGAGCTTCGGCAGCACGTCCGCCGCGTCGTGCTCCTCCACGGTGGAGACTCGCCGCACCATCACCTCGGCGAGCGGGGTGTCGATGTCGCGGCCCTCGACGAGGAAGTGCAGCACGTCCGACTCGGTGATGATGCCGCTCAGCCGGCCGTCGGCGACGCAGGGCATCTGCGAGATGCCGTGCGCCTTGAACACGCGCACCGCGTAGCCGAGGGTCTTGTCCTCCTCGATCGCGATGACCTCCTTCGGGGGCAGCGCGCGGACCATCTCGCCCACGCTCCCGAGGCCGGCCTGCTCCTCGTAGAAGCCGTTCTGCCGCATCCACGCGTCGTCGACGAACTTCGTCATGTAGTTGCGGACCGAGTCGGGGAGGATCGTGACGATCCGCGAGCCCGCGGGGAGCTCCTTGGCGACCTCGAGGGCCGCCCACACGTTGGAGCCGCTCGAGCCTCCACAGAGCAAGCCCTCTTGCCGGATCAGGCGGCGCGCGACGCGGAAGGAGTCGCGATCGTTGCTCTTGATCCAGCGGTCGATCAGGTTGCGATCGAGGACGTCGGGGATGAAGTCGTAGCCGATGCCCTCGACCTTGTAGGAGCGGATCTCGCCGGGGCCGGCGAGGATGGATCCCTCCGGGTCGACGCCGACCACGAGGCAGCTCGGGACCCGCTGCTTGAGCACGCGCGCGACGCCGCTGATGGTGCCGCCGGTGCCGGCCGAGATGACGAACGCGTCGATCTTGCCGTCGGTCTGCGCGAGGATCTCCTCCGCCGTCGTCTTCGCGTGGGCGAGCGGGTTGTCCTCGTTGCCGTACTGGTCGAGGATGTGCGCGTTCGGCAAGATCTCTTGCAGCCGACGGGCGACGCTGATGTGACTCTCGGGGGAGTCGAAGGCGGCCTCGGTGGGCGTGCGGATGATCTCGGCGCCGAGCGCCTCGAGGACCACCTGCTTCTCGCGGCTCATCTTCTCCGGCATCGTGATGATCATCCGGTAGCCCTTGACCGCGGCGGCCATGGCGAGCCCGATGCCGGTGTTGCCACTGGTGGGCTCGATGAGCGTGTCGCCCGGCTTGATCTCCCCGCGCTTCTCCGCCTCGACGAGCATCCGCACGCCGATCCGGTCCTTGACCGAGCCGCCGGGGTTGAGGAACTCGAGCTTCGCGTAGATCTCGCTCTTGCAGTCGTGCGCGAGGCGGGAGAGGCGAACCATCGGGGTGTTGCCGACGGTGGAGAGAACCGAGTCGTGGATGTCCATCGGGCACGGGGCTACCCAATCGAGCGTCGCTTGGCTACCCCCCGCCGTGAGGAAAGGGGGTCGGGGCGGCGTTCAGAAGAACACGCAGCGGCAGCCCGTCGCGGGATCGCACCGGCAGAAGTCGGCGGCGCCGCAGATCCGATCGGTCGGCACCGTGTCGTCGGGGCAGACGCCGCAGCGGAACGGGTCGAGCCCGTCGACCTCGCAGCCGTCGCTCGGGTCCCGGTTGCAGTCGAGGAACCGGGCGTCGTCGCACTGCACCCGGCACTCCGAGTCGACGCACATCGGCTGGCCGTTCGTCGGCAGCGGGCACGCCCGCCCGCACGCCCCGCAGTTGGCCCGCTCGCTCGCGAGGTCCGCCTCGCACCCCGTCGCCGGATCCCCGTCGCAGTCCGCGAAGCCGGGGCGGCAGCGCGTCTGACAGACCCCCATCTGGCAGCCGCCGGCGATCTGGTTGGGCCCCGTGGCCATGCCGGCGCACGAGGCCCCGCAGGCGCCGCAGTGCGCGGCGTCGAGGCCGAGGTCGACCTCGCAGCCCGTCGCCGGGTCCCCGTCGCAGTCGCCGCGCCCGGGGTTGCACTCCTGGACGCAAACGCCGGCCACGCAGCTCGTCGCGGCGGTGGGCACGCGGAGGCACGCGCGGCCGCACGCGCCGCAGTTCCGGGGGTCGCTCTGGAGGTCGACGCCGGGGCACGCGTTCGCGGTGGCGTCCGGGCCGACGGACGCGTCCGCCGGCCGCGTCCCCGACCGATCGAGGATGCAGCCGGGCGCCGCGACCGCGATCGCGAGCACGACGAGAAGCGAAGCACGCACGACCTGATTGTGGCACACGTAGGCCATGCGTGGATTCGCACGAGTGAGCGTGGCGGTTCCCGAGGTCCGGGTCGCGGACTTCGACGCCAACCTCGAGCACACCCTGGCCCTCCTCGAGCAGGCCCACGACCAGGGCGACGCGCTCGTCGTGTTCCCGGAGCTGGGCCTCTGCGGCTACACCGTCCGCGACCTGCTCCTGGACCACCACCTGCTCGAGTCGTGCGAGGACGCCCTGCGCGACCTCCTCGACGCGAGCCCTGACACCGCGCCGCTCGCGGTCGTCGGCATGCCCGTCCGGGTCGGCGGTGGGATCTACAACTGCGGCGTCGCCATCCACCGCGGCCGCGTGCTCGGGGTCGTCCCCAAGGCCTACCTCCCGACGTACCGGGAGTTCGAGGAGGCGCGCTGGTTCCGGCCGGGGACCGACGTGCCGCCGGGCTCCATGATCTCGATCGCCGACCAGACCGTCCCCTTCGGGCTCGATCTGCTGCTCGAGGCCGAGGACGACCCCGACCTCGTGATCGGCCTCGAGATCTGCGAGGACTACTGGGTCCACGTCCCGCCGAGCGTGTATCAGGTGTCCGCTGGCGCGACGGTGATCGCGAACCTCAGCGCGTCGAACTTCACCGTCGGCAAGGCCGAGCTGCGCCGGCTCCTCGCGCGCTCCGCGTCCGATCGCGGCAAGTGCGCGTACCTGTACGTCGCCGCCGGCCCCGGCGAGTCGTCCACCGACCTCGCCTTCGACGCCGACGCGTTCATCTGCGAGAACGGCCGGGTCCTCGCGGAGTCGACCCGCTTCGCGCGCACCGACCAGCTCGTCACCGCCGACGTCGACATCGAGCAGCTCGTGCGCGAGCGCGCCAGCACGAACACCTTCGGGGACTGCTCCCGCGAGAACCGCAAGCCGTTCCGCCGCATCCCGTTCCGCGCGGGCGTGGCCGAGGGGCCGCTCCGCCGCGAGGTCGCGGCGCACCCCTTCCTCCCGAGCGACCCGCAGACGCTGGCGACGCGCTGCTGGGAGATCTTCGAGATCCAGAGCAACGCGCTCGCGACGCGCATCAAGGCGATCGGGGAGCCCAAGCTCATCCTCGGCCTCAGCGGCGGGCTCGACTCGTCGATGGCCGCGCTCGTATGCGCGGCGGCGCTCGACCTGCTCGACCGGCCGCGCAGCGATCTGCTCTGCGTCACGATGCCGGGCCTCGGCACGACCGCGGGGACGCGCACCAACGCCGAGGTGCTCGCGGCCCAGCTCGGCGCGCGCTTCGAGGAGGTCGGCGTCTCGGAGGCGAGCCAGCTCCTGCTGCGCTCCGTCGGGCACGGCTCGGCCGAGGGCACGACCACCGTCGAGGAGCTCCTCGAGCGCGTCCGCAAGGACCCGAGCCTCGGGGACGTGACCCTCGAGAACGTGCAAGCTCGCTTGCGCACGCTCGTCTTGATGACGCTCGCCAACAAGGAGCGCGGCTTCGTCGTCGGCACCGGCGACCTCAGCGAGAAGGCGCTCGGCTGGTCGACGTACGCGGGCGACCACATCGCGATGTACGACGTGAACGCGGGCGTGCCCAAGACGCTCATCCGGTTCGTGATCCGCTGGGTCGCGAACGAGCGGGCCAAGACGTGGAGCGAGGACGGCGACGCGCTGCGCGAGGTGCTCTTCGAGATCCTCGACACCCCGATCTCGCCGGAGCTCCTGCCGGCCGACGAGTCCGGGCGGATCGCGCAGCTCACGGAGTCGGCGATCGGCCCCTACGAGCTGCACGACTTCTTCCTCTACTACGTGGTCCGCCAGGGCGCGCGGCCGGGGCGCGTGCTGGACCTGGCGCGCGTCGCGTTCGGCGAGGTGCCCTACTCCCTCGACGAGCTGAAGAAGTGGCTCACCGTGTTCTACCGCCGCTTCTTCCAGAACCAGTTCAAGCGGAGCTGCACCGCCGACGGCCCCAAGGTCGGCATGGTCGCGCTCTCGCCGCGCGGCGACTGGCGCATGCCCTCGGACGCCAACGTCGCCTCGTGGATCGAGGCGGTCGCGAGCTACGAAGCCTGAGCGCGGTCAGCGCGACGCGAGGTACGCGACCAGATCCGCGCGCGCGGCGGGGTCGAGGTGATCGACGCGCCCGTGGCCGCGGGTGTGGCAGCGGCCGAGGCGGTCCTCGAGGGTCTGGGCGCAGCCGTCGTGGAGGTACGGCGCGCGGAGGGCGAGCCCGCTCAGCGGCGGCGTCTGGAAGCGACCGCCGGTGCCGACGTCGTGGGCGCGGCCGTCGGTGCCCCGCGGCCCGGCGTGGCAGCGCGCGCACTGCGTCCGGGCGTCCTCGAAGATCGCTCGACCTGGGTCCCGTCGGACATCGCGATCGTGCGCCACGCCACGCCCGCCCCGAAGGGCGCGCTCGTGTAGACGCCCGCGGCGCGCGTGATCGTCGGGATCTCGACCTCGCGGACGTCGTCCCCGACCCACCGGACCATGCGCGCGGAGCGGAAGCGAGTGGCCCAGATCGACCCGTCCGCTTCGAAGCCGACGTCGCGCAGGTCCGGCCCCACCCGCCGCACGTCCATCGCGGCGCCGCGGCTCGGGAGCCGAACGAGCTCGCCGCCCGCGCAGGCGACCACCAGCTCGACGCCGCGGGCCGCGACGCCCCTCGGCGACGGGCACACGGATCGACGCGACGCCGGCTCGTCGTCGTCGGGGCGGAAGCTCACGAGGGCCCCGCCGCGACGCAAGACGACGTGCACCCTTCCATCCTCGCTGCGGGCGAGCAGGCCGGGCTCGTCGAGCGGCTCGAGCACCAGCTCCCGGACGATGGCGGGCGGGTCGAAGCGGGCCACCCAGATCCTGTCGCGCTCGGGATCCGACGTCACCGCGAAGCCGTCAGGGGTGACGAGGAGGGTGCCTCCGAAGAGCGGCGGCGCGGGGTGGGGCCGGGGCTCCACCGGGCGCGCCGGCGTGGGGCCGTCGAGCTCGTCGGGGCTCGTCGCGACGGCGGCCGTCTCGTGGGGACGAGGGGCTCGACGAGCGCCTCGAGCGGCCGCGGATCCACGGACGCGCGCGGCGCGGGCACGGCGCTCGCCGCGCAGCCGGTCAGCGCGCACGCGAGCACCAGGTCACGGAGCCTCATGCCGACGGGGACGGCCGCGAGGCCGGCCGGCATTCCCGCCTACCCGCGCTGCAGCAGCCCGAACGCGGCGCCCTGCGGGTCCTCGCACGCGGTGACGCGCGCGCCGCCGGTCAGCTCGACCACGCCCATCGCGGTCCCGCCGAGCTCGCGGACGCGACGCGCGGCGGCCTCGACGTCGGCGACGGGGAAGTGGAAGAGCCAGTGCGCGTGCACGCCCGGCCAGCGCGCCGTGTTCGCGACGCTACCGACCGGTGCGCCGCCCGCGGTCCACGCGAAGAGGCGGTGGCCGCCTTCGAGATCGGGCGCCTCGATCCGGCCGGCCTCGACCCAGCCGAAGAGCTCGGAGTACACGCGCCACGAGCCGTCCGCGTCGGCGCTGTGGAGGTGGTGCCAGGCCACGGGCGCGTGACGTGCGCCGAGGCCCTCGCCGCGCACGCTGACGACGGCGCCGAACGGGTCGCGGACGGTCGCGTAGGCCACGCCGTCTCGCGTGGTCACCGACGGCCCGAGCGCCTGGGCGCCGAGCTCGACGAGCCGCGCCGCGGTCGCCTCGACGTCCTGGGTCTCGACGTGCCCGAGCCAGTGCGGCGGCGCGCCCGCGGCCCGCGCCCGCTCGTGGAGCGGCCAGGACTCGAGCGCCGAGCCCTCGGACGCGCCGTCCGGCAGCGCGAGCCCGACGGCGTCGCGGTAGAAGGCGCGGGCCGCGTCGATCTCGACCGTCCTCAGCGAGTAGCGAACGAACATGCGCGGAGCATCGCACGCGCTAACGTCCCGTGCGTGGCGCTCTCGATCCGACTCGACGACCTGCGCGGGGAGGCGATCGCCGCGCTCCTGCGCGAGCACCTCGCGCACATGCGGGAGGTCACCCCCGAGGGGAGCGTTCACGCGCTCGACGTGGAGGCCCTGCGGGGGCCCGACATCACCTTCTGGTCGGCGTGGGATGGCGACGAGCTCTTCGGCTGCGGCGCCCTGCGCGAGCTCGACGCGCGGCGCTGCGAGATCAAGTCCATGCGGACCGCCGAGGCCCACCGTGGCAAGGGCGTCGCGTCTCGCGTGCTCGAGCACCTCCTCGCCGAGGCCGCCCGACGCGGCTACGAGCACGTGTACCTCGAGACCGGCGCGATGCCCGCGTTCGAGCCCGCGCGCGCGCTCTACGCCCGCTACGGGTTCGAGCCCTGCGGGCCCTTCCACGACTACGCCGACGACCCGAACAGCGTCTTCATGACGCGGCGTCTCTGACCGCGCCGCCCGGGCGCTTCGCGCCCCCCAGCCACGAGCACGTCGCGCTCACCGCGTGCAGGGTGATCGCGGTCCCGAGCCCGAACGCGGTGGCGTTCATCGCGTCGGCGATGCTCGTCGCGAGCAGCGTGGCCCTCGACTCGGGCGGCGCGCTCGCGACGGCTTCGAAGGCCTGGTTCAACGCCTCGCTGGTGAGCAGGCCGCCGAGCACCGACGCGGCGAACGCGACGAGCGGGAGGTACGCGAGCACGTGGAACACCCCACCCCGCGCCGCGGCCACGCGCCGCGCCCAGCGGAAGGACGCGAGCGAGAACGCGAGGTGCATCGCGAACCCGGCGAGCCCGGCGAGGACGGGGACGGTGTCGGTCATCAGCATGGTCTGACGTCTGCTCGGAGCCTACGCTGAGGGCGGGGGGGATCTCCTCCGAGCGCCGATGGCCAAGCTCTTCTTCCTGATGTTCGTGTGGGGTCCCGCGATGCTGGGGTTCTCCCTCGGCTGGCTCGTCCACCACCCGACGGACTGGCCCGGGCCCGCGGTGATCGGGCCCCTCGGCGCGCTCGTGACGGCGGTGACGTACTCCGTCGGCTGGCGCCGCCTGCGGGTCGCCTCCGACTCGACGCGGCAGCTCCTCGTGATCGGGATGAGCGCGGGAGCGCTCATGGGCCCGACCCTCTTCGTGATGCTCGCCCTCCGCCTCATCGGCTGACCCACGAGCTCAGGGCGTGGGCAGCCCGGTCGCGAGCGCGGCGCGGATCGAGTCGGCGTCGTGCGTCGTCCCGTAGACGGCGTTGACGGCGTCGGCGAGGCGCTCCGCCCCGGGGGCGACGGAGCTGTCGCTCGCGAAGGCCTGCACCCGCGCGTCGGCGAGCTCGCGGAGGCGCGGCAACGCGTCGGCCGCGTCGCCGCCCGCGAGCTGCTCGGCGCGGACGGTCGCGAGGAAGCCCTCGAGCGGCGCGGCGTCGGCCACCGTGTACACGGGCGAGGCGTCGGGGAGGAGCTCGAGCAGGAGGTGGACGACGGCGAACGTCAGCGCGGTCGCGACCCCGGGGGCGTCGTCGAAGACCCCGTGCGACATCCCCACCGCGGCGTAGTCGAGGGGCGCCTGGCGGTGCCAGTAGAGCGGCTCGAGCTGCGCCCCGCACGCGGTGACGAAGCCCTCCGTCTGTCGCACCGTGACGAGCACGTCGTGCTGGTCGTGGGGCAGCACGACGGGCGCTCGGAGCCCGGCGCAGAGCGCGTCGTAGGAGAACGGCGCGTAGTCGCCGACCCCCGGCGGCCCGCCCGCGGCCGCCTCGATGCGCCGGCGGTAGGGCGAGAAGAAGCGCTCCGCCTCGGTGGGGTCGGGGTAGACCGCGGGCAGGTCCTCGGCGATCCAGCGCCACATGTCGGCGAAGTCGCTCGGGGGAGCGAGCGCGACGGCCGCGCGCGGGACCGCCTCGTCGGGCGCGAGGGCCGCGCCGTAGATCACCATCATCCCGCCCCACGAGCCGCCGTAGGCCCCGATGTGCGAGAGGTCCAGCTCGCCCGCGCGGCTCCGCACGAAGAAGTACGGAGCGGCCGAGTCCATGAGGTCGTCCGCCAGATCGCCCCCGGCGTAGAAGCGCCCGTAGGCCCGGACCGCGGCGACCCCGTGGAGCAGGAAGATGTTCGAGGCCGACGCCGCCTGCTCGATGGACTGAGCGCCGTAAGCGATCTGGTCGTCGCCGTCCCAGTCCGGCGCGTCGACGTCGTCGTGCAGCCCATCGCCGAGCGCGGCCCAGCGCGCGTCGACCGACTCACCGGTCCAGTCCACGCCGGCGTAAGGCTCCGTCAGCACGGCGACCGGCGCGTTGGGGCTCGGGGCCGGGAAGTACAGCAGGTAGCTCACCCCGCCGTCGGGTCGGTGCGCGCGGATCAGCTCGACCGCGACCATGCGGCCCTCGAGCGGGACGGTGCGCTCCTCGAAGACCTCGAACGACCAGCCGTCGGGATCGACGGAGGCGTCGACGCCGCTCGCGTCGAGCCCGGGGCCCGCGTCGACCGCGGCGGCGTCGACGTCGCCGCCCGCGTCCCGAGCGATCCCCGCGTCGTCCGCGGCGTTGCCGTCACAGCCGACGACCATGGCGAGGAGGAGCACCCCGATCCCGAGCTTCATCGCTCGAAGGTACCGGCGACCGCGTCGGGGCACCAACGCCGCGAGCAGTTCCACCGCGAACCGTGGAGGCTGCTAGAAGACGCGCATGCCTTCACTCAGTGCATCGACGCTGGCCCTCATCCTCGTCCCCCTCGGCGCGTGCGGCGGCGCCGCCACGCCTCCGCCGGAGCGCGTGGCGACGACCGGCGCGGTGAGCGAGGACGAGTTCGTGCGCCTCCACCAGCTCACCGAGGCCGAGGCCCCCGCGCTCCGCGGCGAGACGATCGATCTCGGCGGCTCGACGGCGTACCTGTCGCTCCCGGAGGGCGCTCCGCCGCGCGCCGGGGTGCTCGTCATCCACGAGTGGTGGGGCCTCAACGATCACATCCGCCACTGGGCGGACCGGCTCGCCGCCGAGGGCTACGCCGCGCTCGCGATCGATCTCTACGGGGGGCGGGTCGCCACCACCCCGGAGGAGGCGATGGCCCTGATGCGGACCGTCGACGAGGAAGCCGGCGTCGCGATCGTGCGTCGCGGCGCCCAGCTCCTCGCCGAGGACCCCCGCGTGCGAGCGCCGCGTCGCGCCGTGATCGGCTGGTGCTTCGGCGGCGCGTGGTCCCTCGAGACCGCGCTGCGCGTCGAGGGCCTCGACGCGACCGTCATGTACTACGGCCGCACCGTCGAGGACCCCGAGCGCCTCCGCGCGCTCGGCGGGCCGCTGCTCGGCATCTTCGGCAACCTCGACACGTCGATCCCCCCGGAGCGCGTCGACGCCTTCGACGCCGCGCTCACGGAAGCTGGAGTGACGCACGAGATCTTGCGCTTCGACGCCCCCCACGCGTTCGCGAACCCCTCGAACGCGCACTACGACCACGAGAGCGCCGAGGCCGCCTGGGAGCGCACCCGCGCCTTCCTGCGCGAGCACCTGAGGTAGGTCAGCGGCGCTCGCGTCGTCGGACTCGAGGTCTGTCGATAAATCGCCTCCGGCGATTTCTCTCCGGCGAGGGGCAAGCCCCGTACCGCTCCCCACTGAGATCCTCCGACGCTTCGCGTCGTCGGACTCAAAGGGTGTCGATCCATGCCCGACGCCGAAGGCGCAGATCGAGACCAGGCCATCGCGAAGCGATGGCCGTTGGTCGAGGGGCACCATCGCGGAGCGATGGGTCGAATGCGTAGGCGCGAAGCGCCGTAGCGTTCGTGCTGGGGTTGGGGGCCCCGGTTCGGCTTTGCCGAACCGGGGGAAGGGGGCGAAGCCCACTTCGGAAACTCAGCTCAGTGGCCGGCGGCGAAGTCCTGGGTCCAGTAGTGGCCGTACTCGGAGCCGTCGACGTAGGCGTAGCCGATCCCGATCACGGTGTAGCTCGGGTTCATGATGTTCGAGCAGTGGCCGTCGGACTCCATCCAGCCCGCCACGACCTCGGCCGGGGTCCGCTGGCCGGCCGCGATGTTCTCGCCCCAGGGCGAGGGGCCGCTGAAGCCCGCGTTGCTCATGCGGACGTCGAAGGTCCGACCGTCGGGGCTGTCGTGGGAGAAGAAGTTCATCTGCCCCATGTCGAGGCAGTGGCCGCGCGCGGCGACCTGGATCACCGCGTCCATCTCGAGGGGGCCGGCCGGTCCGAAGTTGCCCTCGGTGTCGCAGTTGAAGCCCATCGCGCGGTAGCGGTTGGTCTCCTGGAGGACCTCCCACTCGAACGCCTGCCACTCGGGGGTCCAGTCGTCGCCGCCGTTGCACTCGAGCGAGAAGCAGTCCGGGTCGTCGCAGTCCGCGAGCCCGTCGCCGTCGTTGTCGAGGGTGTCGTCGCAGGCGCTCTCGTGCGTCACGACGTTGACCACCACGTCGCCCGAGTCCATCGCGCCGTAGCCGTCGACGACGATGAGCACCGTCTGGCAGGCCTCGAGGCGGATCTCGAGGCTCGACTGCGGCATGCCCCGGCCGATGTCGTCGTTGCAGGCGAGCTCCTCGCCGCCGCAGTCCGAGCGGATGCTCAAGAGCGTGTCGAAGCTCGAGCCCACGGTCGTGACCTCGTAGCGACCCGCCTCGGGCGCGGTGAACCGGAACGCGATGTCCGGCGCGCCGGTGCCGCCCGAGCCTCGACCGCCGCACCCCGACGCGCCGAACTGGTCGGACGCGCCGGCGGTGCTCCCGCGCACGTCGAGCGGGAACACGCTGGCGGTGTCGGTCACTTCGCACGCGGCCAGCGGCGGCGTGGAGCACCCCGAAGGAGGCATCATGGTCGTCATGCTGCCCGCGTCGTGGCCCCCCGGCCCCGCGTCTCCTCCCGGCGGCGGCATCATCATCCCGCCCCCGCCATCACAGCCGGCCATGACCAGCAGGAGGGCGGGGACGAGCGCGTGGCGTCGCTTGGGGGACATGGTCGCTACGATAGTGGAGACCGATCCGCCGTGCACCGTGCCCCCACCGATGGCAGGCATCCGCGAAATCAATGGGGCGCGGCTTCGCCCCAGAGCTGCCGCAGCCGCGCGTCACGGCCGCAGCCCTGGCGGTACGTGTGGTAACGCACGGGGTGCGTCCTGTAGAAGTCCTGGTGATAGTCCTCGGCGATCCAGAAGGCCTCCGCGTCGGTGATCGCGGTGACGATGTCGCGGCCGAGCTCTTCCCGGGCGTGGGCGCGTGACGCCTCGGCGAGGCGCCGCTGCTCCGCGTTCACGACGAAGATCTCGGTGCGGTACTGGTTGCCGTGATCACAGAACTGCCCGTCTCGCTGCGTCGGGTCGACGTTGTGCCAGAAGTGGACGAGCAGGTCGGCGTAGCTGACGCGCGCGGGGTCGAAGACGATGCGCACCGACTCCGCGTGGCCGGTGCCGCCGGCGCTGACCTCGCCGTAGCTCGGCCCCTGCACGCGGCCGCCCGTGTAGCCCGACGTGACCGAGTCGACGCCGTCGATGGACTCGAACGGCGCCTCCATGCACCAGAAGCAGCCGCCCGCGAAGATCGCCACTTGGCGACCGGCGGGCACGGCGGGCGCGCGCCGAGTGGCGCCTCCGCCAGGGGGTGGATCGGCGCGCGTCGGGGACGAGCAGCCGAGGGTCGCGAGCACGAGGATGGAGATGAAGCGTGACACGCTCGACCTACGCGGACGCCTCGCTCGCGTTACGGTCAGCTTCCGTCACCCGTCGCCGGAGCCGCGGGACGGCTGCGGCTCGCGGGACGGGCGGCCGGCCGAGCTCGGCGCGACCGCGCGCGGCGCGCAGCCGCGCGGCGAGCCTGCGCGGCGCGCGCCGACGCGCGAGCCGCCCGGCGACGCGCGGCCGCCGCGCGCTGGCGCGCCGCGGCCCGCCGCTGCCTCGTCCGCATGCCACGCACCGCGGGGTCGGCGGCGCGGGCGCGCCCTCGTACCAGGGGTGGTAGGGCGGCTCGTCGATGCACGCGGGCCGGTCGTCCACCGGGCAATAGATCCGCACGTGGAAGTGCGACCGGTGCGAGTGGCTGCCCGAGTGCGGCTCGGTCACGAGGCTCACTCGGTCCACGAGCTCGGCCGGCGCGCCTTGCCGCGCCCCCTCCTCGAGCAGCCGGCGCCGGATGTCGGGAGCGATCAAGACGTATTGCACCTGGGCGCCCTCGTCCTGGACCATGGAGGCGAGCAGCGCCCAGTTGCGCGGCGTGTCGAAGCAGAAGCGGTCCTCGCGCACCGTCCCGCAGCCGTCGCGGCGCAGCGACACGAACCGATCCGGTTGCGTCGACTGGCCGGACCCATCCAAGAGATAGAACCCGATGTCCGCGTCGCGCCCGCTCTGGTGCGAGCGGTGCGGCGGGTTGCGGCCACCGCGCAGGCGGCTGAGATCCCCGACGACGAGCTTGGGCCCGGGGAGCGCCTCGTACACGGCGTCGGCCGCGCGCTCGATCAACCCGACGAGCTCGGCGGTCCCGAAGTTCGCGGCGCGACGGCTGACCCGCACGAAGAGGTGCGCGGTCTCGCCGAGCGGGCGACCGTCGCGGAGCCGGCCTCGATCGGGGACCCCGACGGAAGCGCTGGGGCTCGAGGGCGCCTCCTCGGCTTCGGGCGCGACGTCGGCGGCCGAGGCCGCCTCCGTCCGGTCCTGCGCGCTCACCGGGAGCGGGGCGAGCAGGACCGCGAGCGCCAATACGAGCCGCGCCATCCGGGCAGTGTCGCAAGCGATCCGCCGCCTGACAAAGATCGAGGGCCGTCCGGCCCCGGAATTCAGGCTCTCGTCAGCTGGTCGCTCCCCGGAAACCTGGGAATTTCGCGCGAAGAACGCGAAAGGGGGCCGAGATTTCCCGAACGGCGGCATCGCTCCCTTCGGGTCCTTGGCGCGAAATTGCCGAGCTCCCGAGACGGAAAAGAAAAAGCCGGCGACCCCGAGGGGCGCCGGCTTTCATCCGACTACGTCGGTGTGGGGCCTACCAGCGGTCGTTGCGGCGACCGCCGCCACCGCCGCCACCGCGACCACCGCCGCCGCCGCCGCCGCCACCGCGGCTGCGCTCCTGGGCGATGTCGACGTTGAGGCTGCGCCCGTCGAGCTCGGCGCCGTTCATCTCGCGCACGGCCTGGCTGGCGCTCGCGGCATCGGCAAAGGTCACGAACCCGAAGCCGCGGCTGCGGCCGGTCTCGCGATCGGTGATGACCTTGGCGTCGGTGATCTCACCGAAACGCTCGAAGGCGGCGCGAAGGGAATGGTCGTCGGTCCCCCAGCTGAGGCTGCCGACGAAGAGCTTGTTGGACATGATTCTTCTCGATTCTCTTTCTCTCGTCGCTCGGCGTCGTCCGGGCCTTCTCCCGTGAGACACTTCGACCCGAAAGGATCCGATCGCCTCGCGCGCAGGCCCCCCTTGTAGCACGTACCCGCGGGGGGTGCTCGTCTTCGATCACGGGACCGGAATTTCACTCGAGGCCAGCACGCGGCCCCGATCCGGGCGGGCCAGACGCATCCGATCGAGCCTCGACGTCGACGGCGTCGGCCGGTCGAAGAGGTGCTCGACGGCCGGCGCGGGGATCGCCTGGTAGACCAGCTCCGCGCGGATCAGCGTCGCCCCCGCGGGGAGGCGGACGCGGTAGCGCACCGTGTCCGCCCCCGGGACGAACGTGGCGTCGGTCTCGGTCCCGATCGGGGTCGTGAGCGCCGCGTCGGGGTGCGTCGGGGACCAGCCGCGCGGCGGGATCCGGTTGTCCTTGAGGTAGCCCGCCGCCCGCAGGAGCGATCGCGTCGGCTCGCCCTCGAGGTCCCCCATCACGCCCTCGTAGACCTGGATCTGGTCCTCGCGGGTGATCACGTCGAAGTGCGGGAGGTAGGCCCCCGGGTGGTCGAGGCGCGCGCCGGCCCTGTCGATGAGCCCTCCCCTCGCGTGCGTGCGGCCGGACTGCCAGAGGATGACGCCCGTCGCGTCCTCGACGGTGAAGCGCACGAAGATGCGGCGCGACGGGTAGGCGGTCGGCAGCCGGTGGCCGGTCTGGTTCTCGATGGTCACCGTCGCGTCGAGCAGATCGCCGTCGCGCGTCGCGGCGAGCTCGAGGGTGGCCGCGGCGCGGAGGTTCGCCTCGGTCGCCGCGCCCATCTGCGCGAGCGCCTCCGCGGTCACGTCGGCCCCGAGCCAGTCGAGGTTCTCCCCGAACAGCTGCAGCATGTACGCGTTGCCGCCCACGAAGGTGTGCCGACCGTACGGGGTCCGCGGCGGCAGGCCCTCGGGGGCGCTGGTGATCGCGGTGGAGATCGGGGCGCCCGCCTCGGAGTCGGTGGGGACGTGGCAGCTCGGGCACCCACGCGCCTCGGGGCCCGGCGAGGGCCCCTCGTCGACGAAAGACGAGTTGCGCCACTCGAGGTAGGGCACCTGTTCGGGGAACGGCGGCCCGACCTGCGCGCCGTCGTCGTCGAGCGCGTGCGTGATCACCGTGTGGCACGTCGCGCAGAGCGCCGACCGCGTGAAGTGCGGCGCGTACACCGGCCCGTAGCCCGTCGCGGTGATCATGCTCGCGCCGTCGGGCATCTCGTGCGGGCCGTAGATCTCGGAGCGATCCTCCACGACGAAGCCGCCGGTGAAGCTGGCCTCCTGGCCGAGACCCACGTCCGCGATGCGGTGGCAGAGCGAGCACGTCACGCCGTCTCTCGCGAGGTGGCCGTCGGCCGAGACCTCGCCCGTGATCGCGTCGAGCGAGAGCGGCGTCTCGGGCGTCCGCGCGACGTTGGCGGCGGGGGCGTGGCACCGCGTGCAGAGGTGCTCGATGCGGGTGGCCGCGGCCGGGTGCTCCTCGAGCTCGTGGCTCAGCACCGCCATCCAGTACGGGTCGCGCCCGGCGAGCCCCATCATCGAGGCGCGCCACAGGTCGTCGGGGGCGATCGGGGCGCCGGCCTCGTCGCGCATCGCGGCGTTCCCCACCACGTTCTGGTGGCAGCGCGCGCAGGTGTCGTGCGTCTCGAGGTCGCCAGCCGAGGCCGCCTCGTGCGGGGGCAGCGGCCCGAGCGGCTCGGGGAGCACCACGTCGTCGAGCCACGCCGCGTCGACGATCGTCGTCGGGGGCCGCTCCGCGTCCCGGACCGACGGCCCGCCGTCCTCGAGGGGGGTCCCCGAGGCGCACCCGCAGGCGAGCGCGAGGGAGCACCCGAGCGTGGCGACGTGGCGCCAGGGCCATCCCCCGTGGTGCAGCTTGGAAGAGACGGGCTGGTCCTCCTCGCGCCCGAGTATGCAACAGCCCGTGGCGCGCCGTCAGCCGATGGGGGTTGCGTTCGCGGAGCCCGGCCCCAGGTGTCGATCTCCACGGCCACGCGGGTTAGGCTCGCGGCCGTCTTTACGGGAGGGAGCTGGATGTCGCGACTCGAGAAGTACCGCCAAGTCTTCGAGAACAACCGCCGCTGGGTCGAATCCAAGCGGGAGCACGACTCCACCTACTTCGAACGCCTCGCGAGCGGTCAGCAGCCCGAGTTCCTCTACATCGGCTGCGCGGACTCTCGCGTCCCCGCCAACGAGATCATGGGCCTCGAGCCCGGTGACGTGTTCGTCCACCGCAACGTGGCCAACATCGTCGTCAACACCGACCTCAACGCCCACACGGTGATCGAGTACGCGGTCAACCACCTCGAGGTCGACCACATCATCGTCTGCGGCCACTACGGCTGCGGCGGGGTCGGCGCGGCGATGAAGTCGCAGGATCTGGGCGTCATGAACGGCTGGCTCCGCGAGATCCGCGACGTCTTCCGCCTGCACAAGGCCGAGCTGATGGGGATCGCCGACGAGGAGGCCCGCTACCGGCGGCTCGTGGAGCTGAACGTCCAGGAGCAGTGCATCCACGTCCTCAAGACGGCGTCGGTGCAGAAGAGCTACCTCAAGCGGAAGCTCCCCACCGTCCACGGCTGGGTCTTCGACCTCCACGACGGGCTCCTCAAGGACCTCGAGATCCCGTTCGACGACATCCTCGAGGACATCCGAGAGATCTACCGCCTGGACGTCTGAGCGGTCGCTTCGAGGTCGGCGACGCGCGCCTCGAGCGCGGCGACGCGCGCGTCGACGGCGCGCTCGACGTACTTGGCCATGACGTCGACCTCGAGGTTGATCACGTAGCCGATCTTCGGGTCGCCGAAGACGACGTTGCCGCGCGTGTGCGGGACGAGGGTCACGCTGAAGCCGGAGCCGTCGGTCTCGACCACCGTCAGCGAGGCGCCGTCGACGGTGATGAAGCCCTTGGGCACCACGTAGCGCATCAGCTCGGCGGGCGCGTCGAACCACACCTCGAGGGCGTCTCCGTCGTCGCGCCGCGAGCGGACCGCGCCGCGCCCGTCCACGTGCCCCTGCACGTAGTGCCCGCCCATCGGGCGGCCCGCGCTGACCGCGCGCTCGAGGTTCACCGGCGCGCCGGCCGCGAGGAGGCCGAGGTTGGTCTTGCGCAGGGTCTCGGGTACCGCCTCGAAGGTGAGCCGCGGCCCGTCGATGGCGACGACCGTCAAGCACACCCCGTTGACGGCGATCGAGTCCCCGAGCAGGGCGCCCTCGTGCGCGACGCGCGACTCGGTGACGAGCGTGGTGAGCGCCTCGCGGTGCTCGACCGCGGCGACCGCGCCGACCTCTTCGACGATCCCCGTGAACACGTCCCTCAGCCCTCCCGCCGGCGCGTCGTCCACCAGACGAGCGCCACGCAGCCCGCGCAGACGACCCAGCCGATGGGCGCCCACCACCAATCGAGCGCCTCCTGCGAGGCCGCCTCCTCCGCGAAGTACACCGACCCGAGCACCGCGGCGGCGTTGTTGAACACGTGCCCGGTCACCGGGACCGCCAGGCTCTGGGTCCGCTGCGCGAGCCACGCGAGGTAGAAGCCGAGCGGCAGCACCGCGACCACGTGCTGCGGATCCATGTGGTAGCAGGCGAACAGGCCCCCCGAGAGCAGGACCGCGAGCACGCCGTTCCGGATCGAGCGCTGGAACACCCCGCGGAACAGGGTCTCCTCGGCGAACCCCGGCACGAGCGCCATCGCCGGCACGGCGATCCACACGGGGACCGAGCGCGCGATCTCGTCGAGCCCCTCGAGCGCGCCGAGCGTGGCCCAGGGCAAGTACTCTTGCATCAACCGGCGCAGCGCATCCGAGGTCGGCCCGAGCGCGAGGATGCCCACGGGCGCGGCGAGGAACGCCGGCCACGGCGCGCCGCGCAGCCCGAGCGCCTGGCGCATCGGCACGCGGGCGAGCCGGGCGGTCGCGAGCGCGGCGAGGATCATCGTCCCGCCGGTCATCACGATCGAGGGCCCGAGCACCCAGAAGCTCCGGGTGATGTCCTGCATCATCCGGTCGGTGTCGGGGGGCGCGTCCGACGGGTGCTGGGCCATCCACACGACCGCGCCGATCACCACCGGGATCGCGCCCACGAGCTGCGCGCTGATGCCGCCGACCACGAGCGCGAGCACGCCCCCCCACCACGGCACGCGACGGGCCTCGACCTCCACCTCGTTCGGCGCCGCCGGCTCCGGATCGCCCTCGGGAGGGGGAGCCACGCGGGTCGGTGGCTCGATGCTCGGCACGTCGATCTCTTCCATCGGGCCCCGGGAGGTTCGCATCGGACGGCCGGCCACGCCACGCCCGCGGACTTCCGTGCTATCGCTCGCGCGTGCGCGTCATGAAGTTCGGCGGGAGCTCGGTCGCGGACCGGGCCCAAATCGAGAAGGTCCTCGGCATCGTGCGAGCCGCCGCGGCCGACGATCGCGTCGTGGTCGTCAGCTCGGCTCACAAGGGCATCACGGACGGGCTCATCGACGCCGCGCGTCGGGCCGCCGAGGGCACGTTCGAGCCGCGCGCGGTCATCGAGAAGCAGCACGCCATCGCGGGCTCGATGGGCTGCCCCCCCGACCTCCTCGACGGGCTCTTCTCGGAGCTGCGCGACCTGCTGCGCGGCATCCACCTCGTGGGCGAGCTCAGCCCGCGCAGCGTCGACTACATCTCGAGCTTCGGCGAGCGGATGAGCGTCCGCGTCCTCGCGGACTTCTTCACGCGGGAGGGCCTGGCCGCGGACGCCCACGACGTCTGGGACGTCGGCTTCATCACCGACTCGGTCCACGGATCGGCGCGCCCCCTCCCCGGCTTCGAGGAGCGCGTGCGCGCCGCCTTCGACGCGCTGCCGAAGGACCGCGTCGCGGTCGTCACCGGCTTCATCGGCAAGGACGCGCGCGGCGAGATCACCACGGTCGGCCGCAACGGCAGCGACCTGACGGCCACGCTGCTCGCGGCGGCGCTCGAGGCGGACGAAGCCCAGATCTGGACCGACACGGACGGCGTGATGACGGCCGATCCGTCGGTCGTGGCCGGCGCGCGCAACATCCCCCACATGCGCTTCGAGGAGGCCGCGGAGCTCGCGTACTTCGGGAGCCGGGTCCTGCACCCCTCGACGCTGTTGCCCGCGATGGACGCCAAGATCCCGGTGCGCGTCCTCAACACGAACCGGCCCGCCCACCCCGGCACCGTCATCCAGGCCGTCGGGCCCGCGAACCCGAACCGCGCCACCTCCATCGCCTACAAAGAGGCGCAAGTCGTGCTGACGGTGCAGGCGACCCGGATGTTCGGGGAGGTCGGCTTCCTCGCCAAGGTCTTCGGCATCCTCGCGCGGCACGCGGTGAGCGTGGACGTGGTGAGCACCTCGGAGGTGAGCGTGTCGCTGACCGCGCACGACGCGAGCGCGCTGAAGACGGCGCTGCCCGAGCTCGAGCCGCTCGGCGAGGTCACCGTCCAGTCCGGCCGCACGATCCTCGCGATCGTCGGCCAGCACCTCGCCGAGGGCCGCGGCACCGGAGCGCAGATCCTGGGCGCCATCGCGGACGCGGGCGTCAACGTCGAGATGATCAGCTACGCGTCGGGCAGCCTGAACCTGCAGATGGTGATCCGCGACGAGGACATCGCGACCGCGGTCGCGACCCTCCACGCGATGCTCTTCGAGCGAGGCTGATCGAGTGCACCCGGGGGTCGAGCGAGACGCCGCGCGGATGCGGGGCGCGCTGGCTCGCGGCGACGTCACGCCGAGGGAGTTCCGCGCCGCGGCCGATCGGGTCCCCTTCACCGAGCGCGACGCGTGGCTCGACGCGATCCTGGGGATCGACGAGATCCCCGACGACGACCCCTCGCTGCCCCGCGGCTGCGTGCCCTACTTGCCCTGCCCTGTCGACACCGTGCTGCGAGCGACGGTCCTTGCCGACGTGCGAGCCGACGACGTGTTCGTCGACGTCGGCTCGGGGCTCGGGCGAGCGCTGGTGTGCGCGCACCTCGCGACGGGCGCCGAGGCGATCGGCCTCGAGGTCCAGCCGACCCTCGCGCGCGCCGCGCGTCGGGTCGCGGAGGAGCTGCGCCTGTCGCGGGTCGCGACCCTGGAGGGCGACGCGACGGAGCTGCTCGGGAGCGTCCCGACCGGGACCGTCTTCTTCCTCTACTCCCCGTTCGGGGGCGAGCACCTGCGGCGGGCGCTGGACGAGCTCGAGCGGATCGCGCGGGTCCACCCGAT
>JACKEC010000057.1 GCA_020633195.1 Sandaracinaceae bacterium
TGGATCCGCGTGCGACCGGTCAACGAGCGCATCGATCCCGAAGCCACGGAGGCTCGGATCCACCCGCGGTTCTACGTCGAGGTGCGCGATCTGATCCTCGCGCTCGAGGCGGCGCGCGACGCACCCGTGATGAGCGACGGGTCGGACGACGCGGCGAGCGACGACGACTTCCACTGGGCAGCGCCCACCGGAGCGAGGCCCGAGGGCGTCTTGAACCCGCGCGTCGTCCGCGGGACCGACGGAGGGTTGCTCGGCGCGGGCGCGCTCTCCCTGACCGCGGGCGGCGTCTCCTTCGGCGTCGCCTTCGCCCTCGCGGCCGGAGGCGGCGGCCCGCTCGACGAGCTCGAGGTCCCCTACACGCTCGTCGCCTACGGCGCCGCGACCACGTTGGTGGGCGCGATCGTCCTCGGGATCGCGCTCACGAGCCCGACCGAGGGCCTCGCCGCGGTGGAGCTCGTCCCCGCGGCCCCGGGCGCCGACGCGGGCGCCTCGGCGCGCCTGCGCTTCGAGTAGCTCCCGAGGCTCGCGGGCCACGCGAACCGGCTCAGGCCTGCGTCTTCAACCCCGCGAGCCCGGCGGCGACGAAGCGACCGACGAAGGCCGCGAAGGCGTCCGCGTCGGTGACGCCGGCCTCGCCGGGGTAGAGGATCGTCTGCTCGATCATCAGGAGCGAGACCGCGTTGAGGGTCATCCGAACGACGTGGTGAGCGTCCTCGCGGCCGATCTCTCCGCGCTCGATGAACGGCTGCATCGTCTCGTCGAGCGCCTCGGACAGGCGGTCCACGAAGAGGCCCTTGAGCTGCGGGCGGAAGCGCGGCTCGCTCAGCGAGAGCGCGAAGACGAAGCGGACGAACAGGCCCCAGTCGGTGGCGCGATAGAGGTAGAGCGCGGCCTGCGCCATCATCGGCGGGATCGCCTCGAGCGGCGGCGAGGGAGGCATCGACCCGCGCACGTCGAGGATGGTCGGCAGGTGCTCGAGGATCTGCGCGACCAGCTCGTCCTTCGACGCGAAGTAGTGATAGAGGCTCGGCTGCTTGACCCCGACCCGGCGCGCGAGCTCCCGCAGAGAGGCGCCGGCGTAGCCCCGCTCGGCCACGAGCGCGACCGCCTCGCGGAGGACCGCGTAGTGGCGCTCGCTGATCGGCGGCGGGACCGGGGGGGTGGGCATCGATCTGGTTCTAGCAGCCCTCGACGGGGCTCGGGGTCATCTCGGCTGCGCGGGTCGCGGGCTTCGAGGACGCGGCGACGTCGACGAGGGTGCGACCGCAGCGCGGACAGGTCGGCTCCTCGCGCAGGATCGAGTGCAGCGGCCCGAAGGCGAACCCGACCAGCGCGAGGAAGGGCACCGCGCCGACGATGAAGGGGCCGATCATCCCGGCGGCGAGCACGAGGACCACGAACGCGATGGTCAGGCTCACGAGCGCAGCCCACCACAGGCGCGAGCGGCGACGCACGGGGGAGCGGTGGTGGCAGCGCGGGCAGGTCGTCTCGGTCATCGAAGCCTCCTGAGTCCGGTCTATCGATCGATAGGTGGCTGGGTCTATCGATCGATAGGGTCAAGGGAGGCGGCTGCTGTTTTCCTTGCCAGACCTTTACTTCGCGCCGCGCCGGGGCGACCCAGATTGAGCCCATGCGACACCTCCTGCCCTCGCTGACCCTCTTCGCGTTCGTCACGACCGCCGTGGTCTCCATCGCGCTCGCCGATCCCGGTCGCCCCGCGGCGCGGCGCGTCCCCCCGCCGGCGGGCCTCGCGCAGCTCGGCACGGCCTGCACCGCGGGTCAGCCCATCCCCGTCTGCGCAGCGGGCGAGCTGACCTGCACCTGCGGCCATACGGGCCGCGTCGCGATGGTCTCGATGCCCCTCGACCGCTACGGCTGGCGCGCGCCCGCCCCGTTCACGGGAGCGTCCTGCCTCGTCGAGCCGGCTGGAGGCGGTGTTCGCCATCGATCGCTGACGGTCACGACCGACGCCCAGCGCGTCTGGATCCGCCACGAGACCTGCGGCCAGTGCGCGCGACAGATGGGCGACGCCGTCCTGTTCGTCCCCGGCGCCCTCGACGACCCCCAGCTCGAGGCCCTCCAGACCCGCCTCGGCTTCTCCGCCTCACCCATCCTCCGCACCCCCGCCGCTTGGCTCGCAGCCCAGCGCCAGCAGCCCGGCGCCACCTGCCACTGACCCGCTCAGCCCCCCATGTGGAGCTGGAGGCTGGTCTCGGCGGGCTCGGGGCAGGTGGGGGTCTCGAAGCGGTAGAGGATGTTGAAGACGGTCTCGCCGTCGTCGAATTCGTCGATGTCTTCGGTGCGGGTGACCTGCACCTCGCTGCCGTCGGAGAGGCGGATGACGTCGCTCTGCTCGCGGAGGCCGAGGGGCTCGCACACGGCGTGGACGTCGGCGGCCGCGATGGTCCAGGTGGCGCGGCCCAGGAAGGACGGCATGACGTCCGGCGAGGCGGGCTCTTCGTGGGTGAGCATGACGACGGCGTGCAGGCAGCGCCCGATCGCTTCGAGCTCGGCGTGGCAGTCGGTGGAGGCGGCCGGGCTCGACGGAGGCGCGGGAGCCGGCGGGTCGGACGGGGCGCCGCAGGCCACGAGGGCGAGCGCCAAGGCGAGCCGCTCAGCGCGCACCGCGGTCCCGGGCGGCGGCCGAGCGGTCCGCCAGCGACTGCACGACGGACCGCAACGCCTCTTGCTGGTCTGCCTTTCGAGGCACGTCGACGGGCTCGCCGATCGTGGCCCACACCGGCGTGCGCGGCCGCGCCGCCATGCGCCGCGCGTGGTTGCCGAACGACTCCTCCACGAACTCCGAGCCCGGCTCGTACGCGACGCCCACGGGCAGCACGCGCACGTGGTCGAGCCCCTTGGCCGCGGTGAACGCGCCCGGCTTGAACGGGCGGACCTCGTCGCCTGCGAAGGTGGTGCCCTCGGGGAACACGATCACGTTCTGCCCGGCCTTGAGGCAGCGCCGCATCTGGCGGATCGCCTGGGCGCCGCTCCGGCTGTCGTCGCGGTCGACGAAGATGGTGTCCGTCGCGCGGGCCGCGGTGCCGATCACGGGGATGTCGGCGACGCCGTGGTGGCTGAGCACGACGCCCCCCACGAGGTGGACGCAGACGAGGATGTCGAGGGGCGAGCGGTGGTTGGAGACGACCAGGTAGCTCCGCCCGATCGCGCTGGGCACGTCGCCGTCGACGAGCGTGAGGTCCACGCCGAGGAGGGGGAACGCGCCTCGGCTCCACGTGTAGATGAACTGCCGCTTCCCGCGCGGGGTCTCGAGCTCCTCGTCGAAGCGGGCGAAGACCTTGTGCGAGTAGACGACGCCGCTCGTCCAGGCCGCGAAGCTCACCGCGCGACCGAGCGTGCGGACCCTCTCCAGCGGGCTCATGACCGACGGATTATCCGGGCGAGGCGAGGCCGGCAAGCCGTCAGCGCGACGCGGTCGAGGGCGTCGCGGCCGGGGTGACGTAGCGCTCGGAGAAGTAGCGCCGGACGAAGCTGTCGAAGCGCGCGCGGTCCTGACGACGGATCAGCTCGGGCCGGATCGGCGCGCCGGCGACGAGCGCCGCGTCGTGGACCCAGCCCGCGCCCTGCCGGACGAACGCGTTGTGCAGGACGTCGGGCGTGTCGGTGACCTGCACGAGGACGGTGTCCCACGTGCCGTCGTGGTCGCGGTCGTACCAGGCCCAGAACGAGACGCGGTTCGAGATCACGGCGAAGTCCGCCGAGAAGTGGTGCTCGCGGACCGCGGCGTTGAGGTCCTCGCGGTACTGCCGGTTTCGGCCGCGCCAGGAGCTGCGGTCCACGTCGACGAGCGAGGTGATGTAGCCGTCGTCCTCGGTGCGCAGGACGAAGTTGTCCCAACCGTCCTCGTGGAACGACGCGGTCACGCGGAGGTTGCGGTGGTGGCCCACCGGATCGGGCAGGCCGCCGACGTCCTCCTCGTACGCGATCCACGAGTCCACGACGTGCGGCACCGCCATCGTCCGGAGCTGCGCCCCGAACGAGCCGGCGAAATCGCCGCGGATCCCGAGCGTGCCGATCACGTCGTCGGGGTTCAGCGGGCTCGACCCGTTGACCGGCACCACCGCCGCGATGACGCTCGAGCTCGGCGCGCAGCGCAGGCCGATGTCGAACGCGCCGTCGTTGTCGCGGTCGTAGTACGTGTAGAGGGTCGGGTCGCGGTAGACCATCGTGAACTCGGCGTCGAGCGCGCCCGAGCGCACGAACTCGTCGGCGCTCTCGGTGGTCACGCCGCGCGTGGAATTCTGGTCGAGGTCGAACGCGACCGCGTGCACCAGGCCGCGCTGGCCGTGCACCGTGTCCATCACCCCGTCGTGGTCGGCGTCGGTGACCTCGCCGCGCCGCAGGAGCGCCGGCATCGGGTCGGGGTTGTCGCTGAGCTGCGCGTGGAAGATCCGCTCGAACCGAGCGCGCATCGCGGTGGGCACCCGCGCCGCCATCAGGCCCGGGCCCGCGGGGACCTGCGTCTCGGTGACGGTCGTGCCCTGCACGGTGTGCGCGGCCTCGACCCGCTGCCGGGCGTCGAGGCTGAGCACCAGGTCGAGCGTCCCGTCGTTGTTCGTGTCGTACCAGACGAACGTGTGCGGGAAGCGGGTGACGACAGCGACCTCGGCGTCGAAGCCGTGGCTCGCGACGCGCTGCTCGAGGTTGGACACCGACCCGTCGGGCGAGTCCTGGTCGAGGTCCACGAGGCTCGAGGTCGTCTCGCCGCTCCGCATGAACACGGTGTCGAAGCGACCGTCGAGGTCCTGGTCCTGCTCCTCGATCTGCTGGTGCTCGATGAACGGCGTCGGCACGTCGGCGATCGGCTCGCCCGGGACGTTGACGAGGAAGTCGCGCAGCTCGCGGACGTGGATGTGGTAGTTCGAGTGCTGGCCCTGCTGGTTGCTGATCGTCATCA
The DNA here is from genome assembly GCA_020633195.1 of Sandaracinaceae bacterium. Lineage (GTDB taxonomy): Bacteria > Myxococcota_A > Polyangia > Polyangiales > Sandaracinaceae > JACKEC01. The sequence continues at coordinate 4,919 of JACKEC010000057.1, forward strand.
CGTTCAGCCCGACGAGCGCGCCCTGCCCGTCGACGAGCGGCCCGCCCGAGTCACCCGGCGAGAGCGGGCAGCTCGTCTGCACGACCACGCCCTCCATGTCCTCGTGCATGCGCTCGCGCATCGTCTGGCACATCGACGCCGCCTGCGCGTCCTCGCTGCCGCAGACCGCGGCGAGGCGCGCGTAGGTCTCCTCGAGCCGGCCGGTCGCCTCGACCTCGCAGCGGCGCACCGCCCACACCATCCCGATGTTGCCGTGGCCGAGCGTGGTGACGACCTGTCCCGGCGACGGGTCGTCCGCCGCGAGGCTCACGATCGGGCGCCCCTCGAGCGGCTCCACCACCCGCAGGAGCGCGAGGTCGCGGTGGGCGTCGCGCTTGAGCACGTACGCCGTGCGGTGCTGGCCGTCCGGGATCATCGAGCCGGCCTCGCCGATCGCGCCGTACTCGACGGTCACGCGCATGCGGAAGCTCTCGTAGTCCGCGTGCTCGATCACGTGGTTGTTCGTGAGGATCAGGCCGTTGGGGCCGACGATCACGCCGGTGCCCATCGTCGTCGCCGAGCGGACGATCACCGTCGCGGGCGCGAGCTGGCGGTAGAGGTCGCGGGTGTCCGCCGGGGGCGCCCCCGCGGGGCGCGGCCGGAGGATCGACATGTCGCCCTCGATCGAGGCGCCGTCCCCGATCGAGCTGGTCGGGAACGCTGGCGCCTCCTCGCCCTCGGCGAGCGCGCGCATCGAGCCGGACTCCTCGAACTCGTCCTCGTCCCCCGCGGTGCGGTCTCCGCCGCCGCTCGAGTCCCCGCCGCCGCACGCGACGGCGAGCCCGAAGCCCAAGAGCCAGCCCGCCCGGATCCAACGCATCGTCGCCCCCTCGCTCATCGTCGCCCCTCGAAGCTCCACTGCGCGACGCCCGAGACCTCGCTGGTGCCCTCGCCCGAGCGCACGTTCGCCACGAACCCGCCCGACAGCGCGACGCTGAGCGTTCCGTCGCCGACGGTGACGGTCCCCTGCTGGATCTGCACGACGGCCGCCGTCGGGTTCTCCTCGTAGACGAACCGCGACGAGCACTCCCCGGGCTGCACGGAGAGCGGGCCGCTGCCCGCGCGCGTCGCCTGGATGCGGCAGACGTCGCCGCCCTCGACCATGCGCAGCTCGAGGGTCACCGTCCCGCCCTCGTCCGAGACGATCACCGCGCCGCCGCGGTGGCGTTCGGGCGGCAGCTGCCTCCGGATCGGGGTCGTGACGAGGAAGTCGAGCTGGTTGGGGCCGGTGAACTCGTCGCCGGTGGATGCGCCGCCTTGAGCGCCTCCACACGCGACGAGCGCGAGCGCGGTCAGCGCGAGGATGTGCTGGGTCACGGGGACGGAGCCTACCCCAGGTGGCGGCGCCGCGATCCGGGGTTTCGCGAGGATGGGGCGACGTGTCACGATGAGGCGTGGACATCGATCTCGCCCCGGGACTGCTGGTCGCCGCGCCGGGGACGACGTGTCCGTTCTTCGACCACACGCTCGTGCTGCTCGTGGAGCACAGCGAGGACGGCGCGCTCGGGTTCGTGGTGAACCGCCCGACCGAGACGCCCGTCACCTCGCTCCTCGACGGCGACGAGGACGACGACTTCGCGACGCGCCTCGAGGGCGAGGTCTGGGTCGGCGGTCCGGTCGCCCCGGACACGGGCTGGGTCCTGTTCGATCCGACGAGCGGCGACGCGGAGGACGTCGAGGCGGTGGAGCTCTGCGACCGCGTCGCGGTGAGCGCGTCGCGCGCGTTCCTCGACCTGCTCGCCGCGGGGCGCGGGCCCACCCGCTACGCGCTGCTCCTCGGCTACGCGGGCTGGGGTCCGGGGCAGCTCGACGACGAGATCCGCGAGGGCAGCTGGATCCCGATCGACCTCGACCCGGCGCTCGTGTTCGACGCGGACCCCGAGCAGCGCTGGTTGCTCGCGCTCGCGACGCTCGGGATCGACCCGGCCCGCGTGGTCGGGGTCGCCGGGGGCGTCGCGGAGGCCTGAGCCATGAGCGATCGGAAGACCGCGCGCGACTCGTTCACCGAGATGACCGAGCTCGTCCTGCCTCAGCACGGCAACGTGATCGGCACGGCGTTCGGCGGGACCGTCCTGTCCTGGATCGACATCTGCGGCGCGATCGCGGCGCAGCGGCACTGCAACCGCGTCGCGGTGACCGCGGCGATCGACGAGGTCAGCTTCCTCGCCCCGATCCGCGTCGGCGACGTCGTCGTGCTCACGGCGCGCCTGAACGCGGCGTTCCGCACCTCGATGGAGGTGCACGTCGAGGTGAAGGTCGAGGAGGCGCTGACCGCGCACCGTCGGCGCTGCGTCGACGCGTTCATGACCTTCGTGGCGATCGACGAGAGCGGCAGCACCTGCCCGGTCCCGACCCTCGTCGCCGAGTCGGCCGACGACGAGCGGCGCGCCGCCGAGGCCGCCGAGCGGCGAGCCGCGCGCCTGAAGAAGCGCTGAGGGAACGCTTGGCGAAGAAGGAGGGCCAGGCCGAAGAGCGCGGCGCCGGGCGGTGGCTCTGGTTCCTGTTCTCGATCGTGGTGGGCCTGCCGCTGCTCGCGCTGTGCGGCCTGACGCTGATCGGCCCGCCGAGCCCCGAGACGGTGGCGTTCTCGATCGCGGTGCTCGTGACCGTCGTGGGCGGCTTCCTCGCGCCGTGGCGCAAGAACGCGACGTGGGGCGCGCGCGCGGGCTTCCTGCTCTTGCTCGCGATCATCGGCTACCGCTTCGTCGAGGCCGAGTCGTCGGCGACGATCCGCGAGGCGACCGGCCCGGTGATGACGGAGGGCCGCTGGCTCGACCGCATCGTCCCGGAGCGCGACGTCGCGCTCGGCGGCTCGAACCTCTTGCTGGCGCTCGGCCAGATCCACGAGCCCGGCCTCCTCGACGCGCTGCGCGACGGCTACGACCGCATGCGCCGCGCCGAGGGCCCCGTCCCCTCGTCGGTCGTGAGCACGTTCGTCCTCGACCAGACCCCCGAGGACCACACCGTGTTTCGGATCTCGCCCGGCGGCGCGTTCGACCCGCGCGAGGGCGTGGTCCTCTTCCTCCACGGCTACATCGGCAACGTGACGCTGGAGTGCTGGCAGGTCGCGCAGGCCGCGAACCCCGTGGGCCTCGAGGTGGTGTGCCCGTCCACCGAGTACACCGGCAGCTGGGAGCTCCCGGCGGGCCGCGCGATCGTCGAGTCGCACATCGCGCGCCTGCGCGGCGCGGGCGTCGAGCGCATCTACCTCGCGGGCCTCAGCGCCGGCGCGATCGGCGCGAGCCGCCTCGCCGCGACGCTGGACATCGAGGGCCTGATCTTGATCTCGGGGGCGTCGCTGCAAGCCAACCCCGCGCACGTGCCGACGCTGGTGCTGCAGGGCGAGCGGGACACGATGACGCGACCGGGGCTCGCGCGGACGTACGTGGAGCGCGCGGGTCGGCGCGCCCGCTACGTGAGCTACCCCGACGCGTCGCACTGGCTGATCCTGAGCCACCACGAGGAGGTCACGCGCGAGCTCCGAGCGTGGCTCGCCGAGCGCGAGGGGCTGTCGGTCGTCCACGACGAGGGGAGCGCGGACTCGCCGTAGCAGCGAGGTACCCTCGCCCGATGGTCCAGCGCCGACAGTTCCTTCGGTGGCTGGGGAGCGCGGCGGTCGGGGTGGGCTGCTCGGGCCGCGCCGCTCCGCCAGCGCCGAGCGAGCCGGAGCCCCCGGCCGATCCAGACGTCGACGTCGCGCCGGAGGTCGATCCCGCGCCCGAGCCGACCGCGCCGACGCGCCCCGCGACCGACGCCGACTGGGCCCGGCTCGCCGAGCAGCTCGACGGGCGCCTCGTCCGACCCGACGCCCCCGACTACGCGACGGCGCGCCTCCTGTTCGACCCGCGCTTCGACGACCTGCGGCCCGCCGGGATCGCCTACTGCGCGTCGGAGTCGGACGTGCAGCGCTCGATCGCGTTCGCGCGCGATCATGGCCTCCCCTTCGCGGCCCGCTGCGGCGGGCACAGCTACGGCGGCTACTCGAGCGGCGCGGGGTTGGTGTGCGACGTGAGCCCCCTATCGACCGTGCGGGTCGACGCCGCCGGAGGCGCCGCGGTCCTCGGCGCGGGCGCCCGGCTCATCGACATCTACGCCGGCCTCGCGGCGCGCGGGCTCGCGCTCCCCGGGGGGAGCTGCCCGAGCGTCGGCATCGCGGGGCTCACGCTCGGGGGCGGCCAGGGCGTGCTGAGCCGGAAGCTCGGGCTGACCTGCGACGCGCTCTCGAGCCTGCGGATCGTGACGGCGGACGCGACGATCCACGCGTGCGACGCGGGGCGCGACGACGATCTGTTCTGGGCGAGCCGCGGCGGCGGCGGCGGCAACTTCGGGGTCGCCACCTCGTTCACGTTCCGCGCGGACCCGGTCGCCGAGCTGACGCGCTTCGCGCTCCCGTGGCCGTGGGCCGCGGCCGCGGACGTGATCGCCGCGTGGCAGAGCTGGGGACCCGACGCGCCCGACGAGCTCTGGTCCAAGTGCGAGATCGGCGCGCGCGGCGGCGCCGCGTCGATCGCGGTGCACGGGGTCTACGTGGGACCGCCGAGCGCGCTCGCCCCGTCGCTCGACGCGCTCGTGCGCCTCGTCGGATCGGCGCCGCGGCGGAGGAGCGTCGAGGCCGCGCCGCTGCTCGAGTCGATGCTCGCGCTCGGCGGGTGCGCGCGCCGAACCCTCGAGGAGTGTCACCTCCCGCCCGAGGGGACGCTCGGGCGCGGGATCCACCTGAGCCGGTCCGACGTCTTCGACGCGCCGCTCCCGCCCGCGGGGATCACCGCGCTCCTCGAGGCGATGGACCGCGGAGGCCTCGAAGAGGGCTCGGGCCGGATCGGGCTCGACGCGGTCGGCGGCGCCGTGAACCGGGTGCCCGCGGACGCCACCGCGTTCGTCCACCGCGGCGCGCGGTTCATCGCCCAGTACGCGACGTTCTGGGGCCGACGCGCGACCCCCGCCGTGGTCGAGGCGAGCACGCGCTGGCTCGATCGCCTCTACGCCGCCGCGCGCCCACACGCGAGCGGGTTCGCCTACCAGAACTACATCGACCCGCGCCTGAGCGACTGGGCCCACGCGTACTACGGCGCCAACCTCCCGCGCCTGCGCGCGATCAAGGCGCGTCACGACCCCGACGGGTTGTTCCGCTTCGCGCAGAGCATCGCGCCGTAGCCGAGCGCGAGCGCCCGCCCTCCCTCAGCGCATCTCGTGGACGCGAAAGCGGCCGGGCAGCATGTAGCGCGTCCCCCAGGCCGGCTGAACGACCTGACCGGCCTCGAAGAACCGCATCGCCTCGGCGCGGAGGTCGGCGTCGTCGTCCATCAACGACAGCTCGAGGCGCGCGGACGCGGCGATGAACACGAGCCCGGCCTCGTCCGCGGCCGCGATGGTCCGCTGGAGCGCCGCGTGGGTCGCGGCCGGGTCGTCGCCGAGGCTCGTGACGCCTGCTTCGAGGCCGATCGCGAGGGCGAGGGTCCACGCGCTCCGCTCGGCGCGTAGCTCCTCGCAGACGCTGGCGACCTCCTCGAGGAGCTTCGGGCGCCGCGCCTCGTCGACGGTCGCGAGGGCGAGCGCCCCGCGCCCGACCATCATGCGGCCCTCCAGGTAGTGGAAGCGGCTCGCGAAGGCGCGCTGCTTCCAGCCCTCGAGGAAGCTCTGCGAGATGCCGCGATGGGCGCCCTCCGCGTCACCCTCGATCATCCGGATGTTGAAGTCGCCGATGCGCATCCACCAGTCCTGCAGCTCGTTGCCGCGGGCCTGCCAGCGCGCCGCGATCTCGGCGCGCGCGCGCCCCGCGAGCTCGGGCCCGTCGCGGAAGGCGCGCACCCACCAGTTGTGGAAGGCGACCAGGATCCACACCAAGAGCTGATCGCGCTCGTTGGCGTCGACCACGAGGCGCGGCGCGGCGTGACGAGCGCTCGGGACGTCGCCGAGGATGTAGTAGCTGCTCGTCAGGAGGCCTCGCGCGGCCATCGGACCGATCTCCCACGCGAAGCCGTGGCGCTCGGCGATCTCCACCGCTTCGGTCAAGGATCCTTGCGCCTCGACGAGCCGCATCCCGAAGTTGTGGACCAGGCCTTCGAACTGCCTGCGCTCCATCGCGTGGCGCGGATCCCCGAGGTGCGCGACCTCCGCGTAGCCGCGGGCGATCCGGTCCACGGCCGCGCCGTGGGCCGCCGCGCCGCCCCGCGAGACCTCGAGGATGCTCTCGATGCACGCGGCGTGGAACCGGTCGACGGGCGAGTCGAGGCCCTCCGCCTCCGCCACGAACATGGCGGAGGCGGCCACGCCGTAGACGGGGCGCGTGAACAGGAGGACGAAGAAGGCGCGGTAGAGCGCGTCGAGGCGCGAGCGCTGCTCGGGCGTGGGTGGCCGCGAGCGATCGCGGCTCCGCAGCCAACCCCGGGCGCGCTCCGCCGCCGCGCGGGCCACCGCCTCGAGCTGCGTGCGCGGCAGCCGCACCCCGACCTCCGCGAGGACCGCCGAGAACACCGCGATCGAGCGATCGAGGTGACCGCCGAGGGCGAGGAGCATCGCGGCCTCGGCGCGCAGCGCGCGCGCCTCGTCGACCGGCGCGAGATCCGCGGCCGCGAGGTGCGCCTCGGCCGCGTCGCGGGCGCGGCCCGACGAGCGTAGGGCGCGAGCCCGGGCCGCCTCGAGCGCGTAGGCCTCCTCGCGCTCGATCCCGGCGCGGCGCCGCAGGTCGAGCGTGCGCGCGTAGAGCGCCGCGGCCTTCCGGTACGCGAACGTCGCGCTGGCGCGGGAGGCGGCGCGCTCGAGGTACTCGGGCGCGCGAGGGTCGTCGGCCGCGTCGAGGTGCGCCGCGATCTGCTCGGGGTCCCCGTCCGCGTCGATGAGGGCGGCGGCGAGGCGACCGCGGAGCTCCCGTCGACGGCCCGCGTCGAGGCGATCGAAGACGAGCTCGCCCACGCGGTCGTGATAGACGCGGACCCCGCTCGGCGTCTCGCGCAGGAGGCGCTCCGCGACGAGGGCCTCGATCGCGGCGTCGACCGGCGCGCCGAGCGCGCTGGCCATCGTCTTCGGGCCGAGGTCGTGGCCAGCGATGGCGACGAGGTGCAGCGTGTCGACGTAGGCCTCGGGGACCGCCTCGATCCGCCGCCCGAGGAGGCCCGCGAGGTCGTCGTCCTCGCCGCCGCGGGCGAGCTCCGCGAGGAAGAGCGGGTGACCCTCCGACGCCACCGCGATGGTGTCGGCGCGACCCTCGTCGGCGGCGAGCGCCTGGGCGAGCGCGCGGGCCTGCGCGGGGTCGAGCGGCCCGAGCGCGATCGTCTCCGAGTGGAGCTCGACGTCCGCGTCGACGAGCGACTCGAGGGTCGAGGCGAGCGCGCCGACCTCGGTGTCGCGCGCCGTGGCCACCACCGTCAGCGCGGGCGGATCGGGGTGCCGCAGCAGCTCTACGAGGAGCCGCGCGCTGTCGGCGTCGCCCCACTGCAGGTCGTCGATGGCGATGAGCACGGTGCGGCGATCCGCGAGGCGGGCGAAGAGCTCCCTCAGCGCGGACAGCCCGCGGCTCCTGTCGACCGGCTCGTGGGTGAGCTTGCCCGTGCGCAGCACCGGGAAGAGCGCGCCGAGCGCGTGGACGTCGCGCGGGAAGAGCGCCGCCGCGTCGGGGTGCTTGGCGAGCCGGCGCGCGAGCTGATCGACGACCTCGTCGAAGGCCTTGTAGGGGACGCTCTCGCGCGGGTGGCAGCGCCCGCGCAGGATCCAGACGTCGTCGAGGTCCTCGCACAAGCGGTCGAGGAGCGCGGTCTTGCCGATCCCGGACGGCCCCTCGATCCGGACGAGCAGCCCGCGGCGCGCGCGGACGAGCTCGAGGAGCCGCGCCCGCTCCGCGTCGCGGCCGACGAAGAGCTCCTCGGCCGCCTTCGGCGCCTGGCGGCCCCCGAGCTGCTCGAGCAAGGCCGCGGTCGTCGGGCGCGCGGCCGGATCGCGCCGCAGCATGGTGTCGACGAGCGCCACCAAGTCCGCAGGCGCGTCGGGCGAGAGCTCGCCGAGCGACGGCGGATCGGTCGTCTGCTTGGCGACCAAGACGACGAGCGAGCTCCCCTCGAACGGGTACCGACCGGCCAGCGCGTGGAAGAGCATCACGCCGAGCGCGTAGACGTCGACCGCGGGGCCGAGCTCGCCCTCGGCGCACTGCTCGGGGGCCATGTACAGCGGCGTCCCCGCGAGCTGGGTGCTCCCGTCCGCCGCGACCTCGCGCGCGAGCCCGAAGTCCACGAGGACCACGCGGCCCGTGTCGTCGACGAGGACGTTCGAGGACTTGAGGTCCCGGTGCAGGACGCCCGCCGCGTGGAGCTCGGCGAGGCCCTCGACGAGCTGCCGGAGCCCGTCCCGGAGCCGCGCCTCGTCACCCTCGACCCAGGCCTCGAAGGGTCGCGCGCCCGATACCTGCTCCATCGTGAAGAAGAGCTCGCGGCCATCCCCGGCGAGCTCGAAGAGCCGCACGAGGTGCGGGTGACGGAGGTCCACGAGGGACCGGAACTCGCGCTTGAACCGCACCAGCGCGTCGGGCGCCACGTGGTGCAGCGTCTTGAGCGCGATCCGCTCGCCGCGCTCCGTGTCGAGGACGTCGTAGACGGTGCCGAAGCCGCCCTCGCCGAGGACACCGTGCACCTCGTAGCGGTCGGGGATCACGGCGCCGTGAGCCGGCCGCACGGTCGGCGCGTGCGCGATCCGCTCGAGGAGCGAGTCCGGCGTGATCTCCTCTCCCATCCCTGGCGGAGAATCTACTCCATGTCCTCGAGGGCCCGAGACGGCACCCGCGCCCGGAGTCACCTACACTCACCGGGTGGCGCGCGCGCTCGTCCTGTTGCTGACCGTGTCGGGCGTCGCCGCCACCGCGCGAGCGCAGCCCGATCCGTGCGCCGGCGTCACCTGCGCCGGTCACGGCGAGTGCATGCTCGAGGCGCGCGACCCCTTCTGCTTCTGCGACGAGGGCTACGCCGCCGAGGGCCTGCGGTGCGTCGCGGCCCCCACGCCCGCGCCCGACGCGCGCGCCACCCGCTCCTCGTCGGTCGGCGCGCGCATCGTGATGATCGCCAGCGCCGAGGGCGGCCGCCGCATCCACAACGTCGGTCGCGACCTCGCCGAGTACCCCGGCCCGCTCCAGCAGTGGGTGAAGCCGGGCGGCCTCTGGTGTACCGACTTCGTCTCGTGGGTGTACCGCGCCGCGGGCCTGCCGTTCACCAGCGGCTACGACGGCGGCTGGCACCTCACGAACAACTACGCGGTGCGTCGCTGGTTCCTCCGGTCGGGGCGCTGGGTCGCGAACGGCGGCCCGACCTGGGGCGCGTTCCAGCCGCGGCCGGGCGACTACCTCCGCTTCCACACCGACCGCTACGGACACAGCGCGATCGTCCGCTACGTCGCCGGCGACACCCTCTACACCATCGAGGGCAACTCGCGCGGCGAGGTCCGTCTCCGCCGCTACCCCCACTACAAGCAGAACACGCGCATCGACGGGTTCGGGATCGTCACCCAGCCCGACGTCCGCGCCGCGCTGCTGGCGACCCGCTCAGCGCAGGATCAGGGCGCCGGCCGCGGCCTGGACGAACAGGCCGGCGAAGGACGCCCCGATCGCGCGCGGCCATGACGCCCCGTGCAGCTCGCGCAGCGCGAGCGACGCGAGGGCCCACACCCAGAGCGAGGCGATCGGCAGCGCCACGGCGGTGAACGGGGCCAGCCGCTCGAAGCCGCCGAGGAGGTAGACGAGCATCTCGAGGCTCACGTGGACGAGCATCGGCACCGCGTAAGCGAAGGCCAGCGCGGTGCGGGTGCCGGGCTCGCGACCGGCCCCCGCCAGGCGGAACGCGACCTCCGAGTAGAGCCACCACAGCGCCGTCACGAGCGGGAGCATGCAGAGGCCCTGCACCAGGTAGTACTGGCCCTGGGGGATCGGCACGAAGACGAACGGCGGCTCGCGACCCGAGCTCCACAGCAGGAACGAGAGGAGCCCCCACAGCATCCCGAGCAGCGCGATGCCCGCCCCGCCGTGCTTCGACGACGTGAGCGGGCCGAGCTCGGCGAAGGTCCGCCGCGGCCGGAACAGCGTGCCGAGGAGCGTCTCGAGGAGCTGCGGCTCCTCCAGCTGGGTCACGCCGCGGACTCGACCGCGCCCGTCGCCTCGTCGCGCTCGCGGAGGTACGCCTCGTACTCGTCGAAGAGCGCGAGCACCGGGTCGAGCTCCTCGGTGACGTTGAGCCGGTTGCGCATCGTCGAGCTGCTCCGCAGGCCCTTGAGGTAGCCGGGGTAGTAGCGGCGCATGTAGCGGACCGCGCGGCTCTCGCCGCGGGCGGCGCAGCTCGCCGCGAGGTGCTCGCGGCAGAGCGCGATGCGGTCGGTCCAAGCCACCGGCTCGGGCTCGACGCCGGCGTCGAGGTAGGCGCGGCACTCGCCGACGACCCACGGGTGCGCGATCGCCGCGCGCCCGATCATCACGCCCGCGCAGCCCGTCTCCTCGAGCGCGCGCCGCGCGTCATAGGCCGTCTTCACGTCGCCGTTGACGATCACGGGCATGCTCACGACCTCGCGCGCCTTGGCCGCCCACGTCCAGTCGGCCTCGCCCGAGTGCCCCATGTTCGCGGTGCGGCAGTGGATCGTGAGCGCCCGGACCCCGACGTCCTCGAGCCGACGCGCCAGATCGACGATCGGCATCTCCGTCTCGGGGCCGTAGCCGATGCGAGTCTTCACGGTGACCGGCAGGGCCACGCGCTCGACCACTCGCGCGGCCATCGCGATCATCGCCTCCGGGTCGCGGAGCCAGCCCGCGCCCGCGCCGCGGCGCGCGATCTTGGGCACCCAGCAGCCGCAGTTGATGTCGAGGAACACCGGCGCGGCCGCCTCGGCCACGGTCGCCGCCTCGGCGAGGCGGTCGGCGTCGCTGCCGTAGATCTGGATCGCGGTCGGGTGGTCGCCGGGCTCGAGGTCGAGCTTCTGCTTGGCGTTCTTGCAGCCGCGGAGGAGGCCCTCGACGTTCACGAACTCGGTCATGCACAGGTCCGCGCCGCGATCGCGGCTCAGCCGACGGAAGACGGCGTCGGACACGTCCTCCATGGGGGCGAGGATCGCGGGGCGGGACGCGAAATAGCTGTCGAAGTCGAAGGTCACGGGACCCGGAGGTATGAAAGATGGGCGGGGTCCTCGCCAGCCGGCGGAGGTATCAGATCTGCGAGCAGACAGCGGATCGTGGTTCGGTCACGCTGCGGCCGTGAGCTCCTCGCGAACCTCCGCTGCCGAGCCCTCCCCCGAAGCGCCGCCCGAAACGTCGCCCGAAACGACAGCGGCGCCCGCGCCGCTGATCACCGCCGAGGACGTCCGCCGCGAGCTGTACCGGCTGTTCGGCACCGGCGACGCGGGCGAGGAGCTGGTCGTCTCGATCTACGGCGGCGAGCAGGACGGCGACGCGGTCGCGGCCTACGAGGAGCTGATGCGCTCGTTGGCGATGCACGCCGAGGGGCAGGTCGCGGGAGGGCTCCCCGACGCGAGGGTCGCCACCCCCGACGCGAAGACGATCGAGCGCGCGCTGCTCGTGCTCGCGCGGCGCGATCTGCAGCGCGAGCTGCTCGATCACATCCTCACGACGTTCGGTGGTCACCTCATCGATCCGCTCACCGAGCTGCTCGACACGGGGCCCGACGGGGCCATCCGCGCGCAGCTCGAGCTGGTGCGCGCGCGGGTCCTCGACGACATCCGCGATCTGGGCGTGACGCACGAGACGCGCGCGATCCTGATCGGCGACCTCGAGAAGCTCCTCGGCGCCGACTACCTCTCGATGCTCGCCGAGCACGAGGAGCAGGTGCAGCGCCCGCGCGTGCGCCGGATGGCGCGAGAGATCTTGCGGGTGATCGGCAACGCCTTCCACGCGGCGTTCGAGCGCTGGCCGTCACACGCCCGGGCGATCGCGCGCGCGGCGCGCCGCCGGGTGGGCGACGAGGTCCCGCTGCGCGAGCTCCCGACGCTCATCCGCTCGCAGGTCGTGTCGGGCGTCGAGGAGTTCCTCTGGGTGGAGACGAGCAACGACATCCAGGGCGCGCTCAACGCGATGTTCGCGACCCAGCGCGGGATCCTCTCCCACCCACCCGAGCTCGAGCGCGACGCCTACCGCGAGTTCGCCGATCGGTGCTGGCACCTCGTCACCAGTCGGCTGTGAGCCGATGATGACGGGATGACCCATCGGCGCTCGCTCGTGGTGATCCTGTCGCTGCTCTCGACGCTCGCCTCGACCGCGAGCGCGTCCCCCGAGCTCGCGACGTGGGAGGGCGACGCGATCACGCTGGCGCGCCCCCTCGAGTTCGAGATCGACTCGCACGAGCTGCGGCCGCAGGCGATGCCCGTGATCGAGTCGATCCGGGATCGGCTCCGCGAGCGCCCCGGGGTGCGCGTCGAGATCCAGGGCCACACCGACCCCGCGTGGGTCTGCGAGCACTGCGGTCGCCGGCTCACGCAGGACCGCGCCCAGGCGGTGCTCGTCGCGCTCGTGCGCCTCGGGATCGACCGCGACCGGCTCGAGGCGCGCGGCTACGCGGGGACGCGGCCGCGCCGCCTCTGCGACGGCCTGCGCCGCCGCGCGCGCCGCGCGTGTCAGGTCGGGAACCGGCGGATCGAGATCGTCATCCGGCCGTCGCGCTGAGGCCGCGGCTGACCCACACGCGCGCGGGCAGCGGGAAGCGCGCGAGGTGCGGCCAGCGGCTCGGCTCGACCGCCTCGACCGAGGCGAACCCCGCGTCGAGGAACGCCTGGCGGGCCACCTCGTGCGAGGGCTCGTCCGCCCCCGCGCCGCGGCCGCCCGTGACGAGCCGGATCGAGCCGCGCAGGACCCCGAGCGCCTGCCCCGTGGCGCCGGCGTGCTTCACGCGCATCTCGCCGACGAACGCGCCGCGCCCCGCGAGCGCCGTCGCCACCGAGCGCGCGAGCCGGCGCCGGTTCTCGGGGGTGAAGTACGTCAAGACGCCTTCCGTCATCACGACCGGCCGCTCGGCGCCCTCGAGCAGCGCCCCGAGCTCCTCGGCGAAGCCGTCGCCGAGGATGTCGAGCGACACGTGCTCGAGCCGGCCGCGGATGGACTCGCGCAGCGCCCGGTCGGAGCGCTCGGCGAGGATCGCCTGCTTCGCGCGGACCATGTGCGGCAGGTCGACCTCGACGTAACGCACCCCGCGGCTCGCCCACGTCACGCCTCGGCGCGAGAGCCCCGCGCCGAGCTCGACGACGACGTCGGGTCGCGTGTCCTCGACCACCGACTCGAACGCGCGGTGCCGGTACTCGAGGTACTGCGTCATCGACGGCGCGAACGGCGCCCACGTGAGCAAGCCCTCACCCGCGAAGCGGAAGCCCCAGAACATCGCGCGGCCGAGCGGCGTCACGAAGAGCGACGCGTTCGGAAAGCCCAGCCGATGCCACACGTAGGCCGTGTAGTGAGCGGTCGGCGCGATCTTCTCATCCTGAGTCGCGGAGGCCATGCGCGGCTCGAACAGTACATGACTTCCGGCGCGGAATAGGCGCGACGCCGGGCGGTTGGGCGACCAACCCGGGAGGGACCGATGGGGAGAGCGACTCGCGCGCTCTGGCTCGTGGCGGCGTGCTGCGCCGTGCCCGCGACGGCCAGCGCGCAGGAGGGCGCGGGGCTGCGCCTCGCCGAGCCGATGGCCGCCGCGCCGATCGAGGCCATGCAGGCGCGGGAGTCGACCTTCGCGATGCGGAGTCGGTTCTCGCTCTTCGCGCAGGCGGGGCTCGCGCTGAGCCTCCGCGGGCCCGAGCCGTCGCCGACGTTCCTGCCGAGCATGGGCGTCGCCTTCCAGCTCACCGAGCACCTCGGGCTGGGCGTCCGTTCGTTCCGCTTCGGCGTGATGGGAAGCACCGCGGGGCAGACCTCGGTGCAGGGCGGCGCGAACGTCTACCTCGAGCCCAGCGTCTTCGTCGATCCGCGCGTCCAGCTCTACGCCCAGCTCGGCGTGACGGTGAACGGCGGCACGACGTGGACCGACGGGAGCCCGTTCGCCGACGTCGACCTCACGGTGCGCGCCGGCGTGCGGTTCTGGGTGACGGACTGGATGACGATCGCGGTGGAGGCGGGCTTCGACCTGCGCCTCACGGAGCCCTCGACGCCCTACTCGCTCGAGCAAGGCACCCTGACGCCGTACATCGGGCTGACGGTCGGGTTCCACTTCTGAGAGGCTAAGCTCACGCGTCGTGCACGACCCCGCCCCGGACCGTGAGCCCCTCGGCAACGAGCGCTGGATGCTGCTCGGCGCGTTCGTGCTCGCGCTCGGGGCGCTCGTCGCGATCGTGCTCGACGACTACGAGCCGGCCCGCCTCGCGCCGGTGTTCATGCTCCTGTCGTGGTTCCCGCTCATCGCCGTGCACGAGCTCGGGCACGCGGTCGTCGCGCGCCTCCTCGGCTGGCGCGTCGACGCGATCGTGGTGGGCTTCGGCCCCGCCGCGCTCCGCTTCGAGCTGCTCGGCTTCCCGTGCACGGTGAAGCTCTACCCCCTCGGCGGCTACGTCTCGCCGGCGCCGCGATCGCTGCGGGGGATCCGGCTGCGCAGCGCGCTCGTCTACGCCGCCGGCCCCGCCGCCGAGGCCTCGCTCGTGGGGATCATCGCGCTGTCGCTCGGCCCCGAGGCGCTGCTCACGCGCACGAGCGCGATCGGCGTCATCGCCTTGCAGGCCGTCGCGATCGCGGCGGGGCTGAGCGTGGTCCTCAACCTGATCCCCCGCCGCATCCAGACCGAGCGCGGCGAGAGCTACACCGACGGCCTCGGGATCCTCGCGAGCCTGTTTCGCTCGCGACGGAGCTACGAGGTGCAGGTGCGCGCCGGCCACGAGGCGCGCATCGCGCGCGCCCCCGACGCGGAGGCCGCGCTGCTCGCGTGCGAGGACGCGTTCCGCTCGCTGGGCGACGACCCACACCTGCGCTCGGTGATGGTGGAGACGCTCGAGCGCCTCGGCGCCGACGTCCGCGGCCGCGCGCTCCCGGACCGGGTCCTCGAGCGCCTCGGGCAACGCTGAGGCTCAGCCCAGAGGGGGATCTGGGGTCTCGGGCTCGTCCTCGAGGTCGAGCGGGTTGCGCTGGTTGCGGCCCCAGAAGACGTAGAGGGGGAAGGCGATCGCGCAGAGGAGCAGGGTCCCCGCGATCCAGGCGCCCGGGTTGGCGAGGCGTCGCTTGTGAGCGTCCCAGCCGACCCACACGGTCGCGAGGATCACCAGCCCGAACGAGAGCAGCGGCATGAGCTGGGCCAGCCACATCGGGACGCCCTCGTCGACCGACACGCTCGTCGTCTCCACCGTGAGGCGACAGGCGCCGTAGTCGGGGCGACCGTCTCGAACGCAGACCGCCGACGGCGGCTCGCCCGCGAACACCAGCGGCAGGACCACCGTCCCGCCGGCGGCGAGCGGCTCGCAGCAGAGCTCCTCGCTCCGGACCGTGGAGTCTCCCGCTCCGGTGAGCGTCGCGCGCACGCACGCGTGACCCGTCGCGTTCCCGAGGTTGTCGAACGTGCACCGCTGGCTCTCCGCGGTGACCCGGCATCGGATCGTGATCTGCGTGCGCAGGCTCGCCGACGGCGACCCGGGGAACAGGCTCGGAGGGTCGGGCCGGATCAGATCGTCGAGGGGGATGTCCACGAGCTCCCCCTCGTCGATGAGCGAAGGCTCCCGCCCCCCGGGCGTGTCCTGCGCGTGCGCGACCGCGCACCCCATCACCCAGACGCCGACGGCGACGAGACCCATCCCCCGCGAGAGCATGGGACGCACCGTAGCTCGCTTGGCGATCCCGCGGCAGCTCAGCCCTCGACCGGCCGAACCACCGACCGCCGCAGCTGCGAGTCCGATTACACACGCAACCACCCGCCGTTCGCGTCGTAT
>JACKEC010000058.1 GCA_020633195.1 Sandaracinaceae bacterium
GAGCGGTGGGGTGCGGGCGCGATGGGCGAACCTGGCCGGCTCGCCGTGCTCGTACTCGTGTTCGTGCCCCCGCTCGCGCTGGTCCCGCTCGTGCTGGTGCTCGTGTTCTCGCTCGTGCTCGTGCCCGTGCTCGAGCTCGTGCCCGTGCTCGAGCTCCCGCTCGTGCCCACACGCAGACGAAACCCCGTTCCATCGCGTAGTCCCGCGCAGCCTGCTACAGGCTGCGCATGCGTGAAGACTCGCCGAGCGCGACCGCCGTCGCCGTGGCGCTGGCGCGTGGCATCGCGACGCTCCCGGCTCGGCACCCCGCTCCGGCCCCCGATCCTGTCGCCTCGCGCATGCTGCACCCGGGCCTCGGCGGGCTCCTCGACGGGCTCGCCCCCCTCGCGCGCCGAACGCGCGCGGTCTCGTGGTCCCTGCGGGCAGCGTCGCTCGGGCTCGTCGACCACGTCGCGCTCCGAACCGCCGCGATCGACGCCGCGCTCCGCGACGCCTGCGCGCGCGACGTTCCGCAAATCGTGTTGCTCGGTGCGGGCCTCGACGCGCGCGCGTGGCGGGTGCCGGAGCTGGCGGGGCGAACGGTCTTCGAGGTCGATCACCCGGCGACCCAGCGGCTCAAGCGGCGCCGCGTCGCGGGCCTCACCCCTTGCGCCGCGGACCTGCGGTTCGTGTCCGTCGACTTCACCCGCGAGGACCTCGCGGCGCGGCTCGGCGAGGAGGGTCACGACGCATCACGACCGACCTTCTGGATCTGGGAGGGCGTCACCATGTACCTCCCCGTCGAGGCCTCCCGGGCGACCCTCACCGCGCTCGCCGGCCGCTCCGCGCCGGGCAGCGCGCTCGCCGTGACCTACGCCACGACCGACGACGGCCTCTGGTTCGCGCGGCTCTCCGGCCCCGTGCGCCTCGCGTTCCGCGTCCTCGGCGAGCCGCTTCGCGGCATGACCTCGCCGGCCGACTTCGCGGCCCTGCTCGAGTCCACCGGCTGGACCCTGCGCGACGACACGGGTCCCCCCGACTGGCGGCGTCGCTTCGGCTACGGCGCCGTCCTGACCATCGTCGAGCGCCTGGCCGTCGCCGCGATCTGAGCGGCTACGGCGCGACTCGCACGAGGAACGCGCGGTGGACCTCGCTCGGCGGCGGCTCCGCGGTGAGGGGCGCGAGCGCGTCGATGCTCGGCCGGTCGAGCCAGTACAGCAGGACGTCGGGCAGGCGAGGCCCGGCGAGCGTCGTGCGATCATCGGTGAGGACGTCGAACGGGCGGTCGGCCTCGTCCATCGCGGTTCCGTCGTCTCCGTCGGCCGCGCCCGGGCCGAAGAGCGCGGTGTCCCAGGCGCGGAGGAACGCGTCGCGCTCGGTCTCGGTGAGGCCCTGCTCGACGAGCTCCGCGCGGAGCGTCGACCGCGCGGCCCCCACGGGCTCGGCGCCCGGCTCGAGCCGGACGCTCTGCCCCACCGCGGGCACCGCCGACCGCGTCGCGCGGACCGTCGCCCCGTCCACGCGGACGCGCCACAGCGCCCCGACGGGCTCGCGGAGCGACGCGTTCTCGACGACGATCGCGTCGCCGTCCCAGCGCACCGCGAGCGGCAGCGCGGGGGCCGGACCGCGCGCGGCGAGCCGATAGAACAAGAGCGGCGCGCGGACCGCGCCGACCTCGAGGCACGCCGCGTCGGGCGTCTCGTAGATCGGCAGCTCGGCCGCTTCGCAGTAGCCGTCGGGGCAGCGCGAGTCGTCCACGCCAGGGTAGGCGCCGGCGCAGTGCGGCCCGACCCGAGCACGCCACCGGAGCGGCGACAGGTCGGTCTGCGGGTAGTGCTCGACGACGGACAGACCCGCCGGCGGCTCCACGCGGAGATCGAGCGTGAACTGGTCGTCGGTGTGGACGTAGAGGACGGGCTTGTCCGCCGTCATCGCCTCCATCACCCGCTGGCCGGGGCCCGCCGACACCTCGAAGCCGGCGCCCCGGACGCTGATCAGCCCCCACTCGTGGAGCGCGTACGTGGGCGACGCGGTCCCCGGATCGCGAGCTGGCGCCTCCGTCTCGACCCGAGAGGGAGTGCCGCCGCTGCAGGCGACGGTGAGGAGCGCGAGCGCGAGCGTCAGGCGGTGCACGCCCCAGCGTACGCCGCGGCGGGCCGGATCGATTCCTCCGATCGCGACCCGAGGGCGTTCAGGACTTGGGCGAGCGCTTCTCGACGGCGCCGGCGTCGCGGTGCCGCGCGCCGGCCGCGTGCGCGTCCCAGCAGTCCACCGAGCAGAAGAAGAGCGCCGTCCGCGACCGGTTGCACGTCGATACACTGCAAGCGTAGTAGTCGACGTCGAAGCCGATCGGCTTGCGACACGCGCTGCACACCTTCCACGTCGCCGCCATCGCTCCCTGGTACCTCATGCGAGAGACCGCGCCAAGGTCGCTTCGCGCGGCCGGGGTCGATAGGCTCGTCGGGTGATCACCCGATCTCCGTGGGTCGTGATGGCCGTGGCGCTGGTGGCGTGCGGGGACCCCGGCCCCGTCGACGCGGGCGGCGCGCCCGACGCAGGCGCCCTCGACGCGGCCGCGCGCGACGCCACGGCGGGCGACGCGGGGGACGTCGACGCCGCCGTCGCGGACACCGTCACCGACACCGACTACGCGGCCGACGACGACCCCGACCTCCTGAACCCCGAGCGGGGCATCTACTACTGGGACCCGAACCCCGGCGATCCCCACACGCTCGTCGCGGAGTGGCTCTACCTCGGCGCCGAGTGCGACCGCGATCTCGTCTGGGCCGGCGCGGGGGACGCGGCCACGAGCCCCGTCCTCGACGCGTACGCCGCTCGCCTCGTGGAGCACCGCGCCGCGGGGCGCAAGGTCGTGTTCCGGCCTCGCTACGACACCCCGTCGACCGAGGGCGAGCTGAACCGCTGCGGCGTCTTCCAGGCGAGCGACGCCGCGCGCATGCGGGCCCACGTCGACGCGGTGGCGGCGATGCTCGCCGACTTCGTCGACGTGATCGCGTTCGTCGAGGCCGGCTACCTCGGGCGCTGGGGCGAGTGGAACCACGCCGGGCACGCGGCCTCCACCGCGCCGGTGCTCGTGGACCCGGACGCGCGACGGGCGTTCCTCGCGTACGTGGCCGAGACCTACCGCGCGGCCGGCGTCGATCGCTTCGTCGAGGTGCGGCGCCCGCTCTTCGCGCGCGAGCTCGTCGACGCCGATCCGACCGCACACATCGGCCTCTACAACGACTGCTTCATGACCGACGCGTCCGACCAGGGGACCTACTCGAACGTCGAGAGCGGCAACCCGTCCAACTTCGACAGCAGCGAGGCGGCGAAGGCGTGGGCCGTCGCGCACACCGCGAGCGCGCCGTTCGGCGGCGAGACGTGCCCGACCGACGGTCGCGAGCGCTGGCGCGACTGCGACGCGATGGTCGGCGACGCGTCCGAGCCCGGCGCGCTGCACATGAGCTACCTGCACGGCGGCTACGCCGAGGAGGCGCGCCCCACGTGGGAGGCGATGGGCTGCTACGACGAGCTCCGGCGGCGGCTCGGCTATCGCTTCGAGGTCGTGTCGGTCGAGTACGCGCCCGCCGCGACGGTCGGTCAGCCGACCACGATCGCGATCCAGATCCGCAACACCGGCTGGGCCCGCCTCCACAACCCGCGCCGCGCGTCGGTGGTGCTGCGCGGCGACGAGCGGCTCGTCGTCGGGGGCGCGGAGCTGCCCGGATCGGTCGAGGGCGACGACGTCGTCACGTGGGGGCCGGGCGAGGTGATCACCGTCCGCGCGCGCTTCGCCGCGCCCGCCGTCGGGACGTATGGGCTGCGCCTGTGGCTGCCCGACGCGGACCGGCCGGACGTGATCCCGTACGCGATCGCGATCGCGTCGACCCGCGGCGGCGCGCCCCTGCGCGACGGGGCCACGGGCGAGAACGACCTCGGCCTCACGATGACCGTGACGCCCTGAGATCGATCGGCTGGCGCCGCTCGCGCGTAGTGCCTCCGTGAAGCTCGTCGTCCCCGCGCTCACCCTCACGCTCGCTGCCTGCTCGAGCGCCCCGCCGCGGATCGCGAGCGCCGACGGCGACCCCCGCGTCGCGGCGGACGACGCGACGCCGACCTGCCTCCGCGTCGTCGGCGCGCGCGCCCCGGGCGGCGAGCCCCTCGAGCTCGCGGTGCGCGACGGGCGGCTCGTCCGAGACATGGACTGCGAGGCCACCCTCGACGCCGACGGCCGCTTCGCGGTCCCCGCCTTCATCGACAGCCACGTCCACCTCGCGTACCTCCCGCGCGGCCCCCAGCTCGCCGCGGGCGGGGTCGCCGCCGCCGTGGATCTCGCCTCTCCGATCGCGTTCCTCGAGACCGACCCGGCGCCGCTGCGGCTCGTGCGCGCCGGCCCGATGATCGGCGCGCCCGACGGCTACCCCACGACGAGCTGGGGTCGGGACGGCTACGGCGTCGCCTGCACCGACGCCGCCTCGTGCCGCGACGCCGTCGATCGCGCGATCACCGCGGGCGCCGGCGTGATCAAGATCTCGCTCGGCGCCGGCCCCGATCTGGACGACGCCTCGATCGCCGCGATCGTCGAGCGCGCCCACGACGCGGGCGTGCGGGTCGCCGTCCACGCGCTCGGCGACGCCGACGCCGCGCGCGCCGCGAGGCTCGGCGCCGACGTGCTCGCCCACACCCCGACCGCGCCCCTCGAGCCCGCGACCATCGACGCGTGGTCGAGCCGCGCGGTCGTCAGCACGTTGGGCGCGTTCGGCGGAGGCGTCGGGGCGATCGAGAACCTGCGACGGCTGCGCGAGGCCGGCGCCACGGTGCTCTACGGGACCGACCTCGGGAACACGAGCACGGCGTCGATCGACGGCCGCGAGCTCGCGCTGCTCGAGCAGGCCGGCCTCGACGGAGCCGCGATCCTCGCCGCGGCCACCTCCGCGCCCGCCGCGTTCTGGGGCCTCGACGACCTCGGCGCGCTCGAGCCCGGGCGCGCCGCGAGCTTCCTGCTCCTCGACGCCGATCCGCTCGAGGACCCGTCGACGCTCACGGCGCCGGCGGTCGTGGTGCTCGACGGCCACCGCCTGGAGTGACCCGGCTTGGCGCAGGTCAGCGTCGTGGAATTTCACGCGGAGGACGCGAAGGAGCAAAGGGACGTTCGGTCCGATCGCGATCGCCGGGGCACATTGCAATCGCCATCCCGACCCAGCCTCCCTTTCTCTCTGCGTCTCTTCGCTCCTCTGCGTACTTTGCGTGAAATTCCACCACCGCCGAGCTACGGGCTGGCGCAGGTGCCGCTGGTGGCGACGTCGGTGCCGGCCATGTTGGCGAAACACTCGTTGTCGTGGGTGAGCCCGTCGCAGCCGCAGACGGGGGTCACCTCGAACGTGCACGCGGTCGGCCGGGGCTGGCAGGTCCCGATCTCGTCGGCCGCGCCGCAGCCGATCATCGACGCCGGGTAGTCGCACCACTCGTCGGGGCGACACACGGCGCCCGCGAAGCCGCCGCAGTCGCCGCCGACCGGACGGTCGCAGCCCTCGTGCGCGGCGAGACAGGTCATCTCGTCGGGCGACAGCGACCCGCAGTCGAAGCCGACGCACGAGCACCCCGAGAGCGACCGGCACGCGGCGCCGTCGAAGTACCAGCCCAGCTCGAGGTCGCAGGCGCCGTCGGCGGTCACGTCGGAGGCGCGGCACGCGCCCATGCACTCGCCATCGTGGGCGACGTTGATGGTGAGCGAGGTCGCCATGTCGTCGCAGCCATAGGTGCGACCGTCGCAGCCGCAGACGGGCGGGCCCGGATCGGGGCAGGACCAGCCCGGCGGCGGGGCGGACGAGCAGACCCCGCGCGCCCCACACGCGCCGCGCGGCTTCTGGCACCACTCGCCCGGGCCGCACTCGGAGCTGTCGTCGCAGCCCGGCGGCGGGCCGAAGCAGTGACGATGCGCGGCCTCGCACTCGGCCACGTCGAACGACCAACCGTCGCCGCAGTCGGCGCCGACGCAGTCGCAGCCGGTCTGGCTGACGCACGCGGTGCCGTCCCAGAAGATCCCGAGGAGGGCGTCGCAGGGCCCCTCGCCCACCGCTTCCTGGGGGGCGCACGAGTGGCAGCCGGAGCGCGCCTGCTCGCACTCGAGGGTCGTCGCGTACGTGCTCCCGCAGTCCGCGCCGACGCAGCCGCAGCCACCGATCGTGGTGCAGCGGGAGCCGTCCCAGACGATCCCGACGATGGCCGCGCAGTCGCCGTCGCCGCGCGCGTCCATCGCCTCGCACATCGGCGGCGGACCGCACGCGCCGTCGCTCGCGACGCCCACGCCCGCGCGCCCGGCTTCGCAGCCGTTGGGGTAGGTCACCCCATCACAGCCGCAGGCCGGCGCCGCGATCGTCGCGCAGTCCTCGGGCCGCGGGATGCAGGTGCCAGTGACCATCCCCTCGCCGCAGCCGGGGACCGCGCAGTAGTCGGTGGGCGCGCAGTCCGCGTTGCTCGAGCACTCGTTGGTGCAGGCGATCTCGATGCACGCGCCGCCCGGCTCGGTGCAGATGCCGCAGCTCGAGTTGCAGCACACCTCACCGGCGCCGCAGAGGACGGGGCCGCACTGCTCGCGGGCGGAGCCGCCGTCGGAGGCGCTGGCGTCGAGGCCGCCGTCGTTGGAGCCCACGTGGACGCGCTGGCAGCCGAGGAGCCCCGACGCGAGGCCGAGCAGGCACGAAGCGAAGAACGCCGAACGAGAAGTCATGCCGGCTGCGTGGCCGGTCCGTCGGGCTTCCGTCACGGAAAAGCGATCCGGCGCACCTCGCGAGGGGGCAGGCCGTGACAGCCCGTGGCGTCGATCGGCTCGCGCTCGGTCCCGTCCGCGCGCAGGCGATGGATCACGCCCCGGTCCGCGTCGGGCAGCAGCAGCAGATCGTGCGCCGCCTCGTAGACCCCGTCGCCGATCGTGAACGAGGCCGCCTCGAAGAGCACCCGCGCCTCGGCGCCGAGGAGCAGCACGCGATCGGTCGCGCCCGTCCCCGCGTCGCCCCAGGCGACGGTGACCCAGCGATCCTCGGCGACGGGGACGGTCGGCCCGGTGGGGACCGCGTCGGTCGGGTGGTCGGCCGCCCGCCACGCGGCGACCTCGACGAGCTCTCCCGCGGCGTCGAGGCGGTAGGCGACGACGCCCGCGCCCGCTCGCCGCATCGCCTCGTCCGCGAACGCCGGCCCCTGACAGGTGACGACCACGGCGTCTCCGATCGGATCGACCTCGCCGCAGGTGGACAGCCCCTCGACGCGATGGAGCCGCGCCTCGAGGGTGACCGGGTCGACGACCGCCACCGCCCCCGACCCCGTCTGCCGGAAGTCGGCGGAGAGCCGCGCGAGACCGACGACGACGCGCTCGAGCCCCTCGCGGCGGATCGGGGCCATGCGATCGGGCCGCGCGTAGACGTCGCCCTCGTCCCCGATCGCGCCGAGGTCGATCCGCCGCGCGACGCGGTCGCCATCGAGGATCGCGACGTCGTCGCCGCGCGTCAGGTCAGCGGGATCGACCGCCAGGTTCGCGGTGTATCGGGTGATCCAGACCGCGTCGCCGACCCGCAAGACGTCGTGCGGGTTCGCGGCGAACGCGGCGCCCACGTCGACCTGCCCACGGACCGGCTCGTCCCGGCAGGGGTCGAGCATCGAGACCACGTCGGTCCCGTACCGATCGACGACGACGAGGGTGCAGGGCGCGAAGGGCGACGTCGGCAGCACCACGTCGCCGCTCAGCGCCGCGACGATGCCGGGCCGCGCGGTCCCCGAGTCGAGCCACGCCGCGGTGATCACCGATCCGTCCGAGTCGAGCAGGCCGATCGCGCTCGACGTGTAGTCCGTGGACACGACCGCGTACGACGGCGGCACGGCGGGTCGCGAGAGGTCGGCGGCGGCGCAGTCGCCGTCGGGCGGCGCGCACGCGGCCAGCGCGAGCGCGAGCCACGCGCGCTTCACGGCAGCTCCACGACGCGGGCGATCACCCCGTCGATGTCGGGGCCGTTCGCGCTCGGGTCGCGCGGGAACGGCTCGCCGGTGTCCGGGTTGACGTGATCGCGCGCCGGGCTCAGCCGCACGAACGCGAACCCGCGCTCGCGGATGCGCCCCGCCTCGCCGTCCTGCGGCAGCGCGTCGAGGTCGAAGCCGTCGCCCCCGGCGAGCTCCGCGTCGAAGGGATCCACGTCGAAGTCGTCCGCGTTCAGCGTGACCGGGTGCACGCCCGCGAAGCCGGGCCAGTGGTCGGGCTCGGCCGAGTACTGGTGCTCGTCCGGCGCGGTGTAGTCGTAGGGGAACGGGACCCACGCGGCTCCGTCGAGCGAGAGCTCGACGACCACCTGGTCCATGAAGACGGTGCCGTCGGGGAGCGCGAACGGGTTCTCGAAGACCGCGAAGTCCACCCCGGGACCGTTCCGGACGAGGCCGCCGCCCCAGCTCAGGACGAGGTAGGAGCCGTACTCGATCGAGTACACGTCGAGGCTCCCCGCCCCCGTGCCCGCGCCGCGGACCCCGTTGGTCGCGCGCTCGGGATCGCCGAAGGGTCTCCGTCCCGCGCCGGGGGCGTCCTCGATCGTGGTCGCGCCCACGCTCGAGGCGAGGCCTCCGTCGCTCGCGGCCCGACCCGCATCCATCGTCGGCGGCGCTCCATCGCAGCCGACGGGCACCCACACCAACACGCACGAGAGAAACAGCTCGATCCGCCGCATCTCGGAACCTCCCCTCGGGATCCCGAAACCACCGCGCGCGATAGGACACGCGGCACTCGTGGCAGGTCTTCGGACTCGCGGACACGCCTCCGAGGAGGCACCTACGGTCATCGCTTCCCAGGCTCGAGGCCCAGTGCAAAAGACGACCTTCGTTTCCGCTCACCGCTGCGGGGCAGCCCCGGACTCTCACCGGGTTCCCTCTTCGCCGCCGCGCGAACGCGACGGAACCACGAACGCTCGCAGCCTGGACCGGGGGCCGACTGAATGCAACGGGCGCGACGCGATACCTACTCGATGTGACCCGCTCCATCCTCGCCGCCGTGCTCGCCCTCCCGCTCCTCGCCGCCTGCGGCGCCAGCGCCCCTGCCAACCCGGAGACCGCCGCTTCGGTCCAGACCCGCAGCGACGACGGAGCCTGGACCGACGCGCACCTCCGACGCCTCGACCCCACGCTGCGCGCGCAGGTCGAGCGCGGCACCACCGCGCGCCTCGCCATCAAGGTCTACTTCAGCGACACCCCGAGCGACGACGAGCTCTCCGAGCTGCTCCTCTCGCGCGTGGGTCGACAGATCGTCGGTCAGGTCCAGCTCGCGATGCTCCACCGCATCGCCGACCGCGACGACGTCGAGCACATCGAGGCGCTGAACGACGTCGGTTACTGAGAGACGGCCACGCGGAGATCCTTCGAGCGGCGGCCGAACAGGCGGCGGCGGAGCCGGTTCGCGCTGACGCGCGCCACGGCCGACAAGGCCGTCGCCACCGTCAGCGGGAAGGCGACGAGGAGGCCCGTGCCGCGCCCATAGTCGGGGTTGTGGCCGACGTAGAAGCGCGCCGCGTCGTCGTCGACGCGGGACCACGCGCGCGCGGCCTGGTCGCACTGGCGGGTGACCCAGCCGACGTCGCGCACGAGCTCGCCCCGGCCCTCGACGCGCTCGAGGCCGAACGCCTCGGCGAGCTCGAGGAGGAACGCGCGCTGCGCGGCGCTCGGCGCGACCTCGGGCCGCGGCCACATGCCGGCCGCGTAGCGAGCGACCATCCGATACGAGATCGGGTGCACGGGGCAGGCGAAGCCGTACGCCGGGCGCAGCGGGTTCGACAGGAGGATCGGCAACGCGAAGCGCGCCCCGAACGCGGCGACGCGACCGAGGCCGCGGTGGCCGGGGAGCACGCCCACCTCGCCGCGGAGCACGGTGCACGATCGACCGTCGACCACGCGCTCGTGGGCTTGGGCGGCGTAGTAGCCGACGGCTCGACCGTCCGCGTCTCGGTGCACCTCGACGGCGGCCGCGAACGCGTCTGGGTCGGCGACGTAACGAGCGAAGCAGGCGCGATCGACGCCATCGAAGACGGCGACCTGCACCTCGTAGAGCTCGTCCACGAGCGCCTCGAGCTCGAGCGGCGCGAGCGCGCGCACGTCGACGTGCTCGTGGGTGTAGCGGCGCCCACGCACGACGGAGCGCGCGAGGGGACCGCGAGAACGCGGAGGGGACACGCGCAGGGCGTGGTCGGACAGCGAGGCGGGTCGGTGAGTCATGCACCCCACCTCGGCAACGGTCGTGCCACGGGCGCGAGCGCGCGCGCCGCCGGCGTCTCGCCGAGGCGAAGTGCGCGGCACGGTGTCCCGTCACAGTCGGGAGCTCACCGAGGATGGCTTGCGGTCGCTCCGATCGTTCGGCGATCCTCGAGCGCGTGGTCCGCGTCGCCGAGCTCCTCGGCTCCTTGTCCCTCGCGACCGATCTCTCGGACGGGTTCAGCCTCGAGAAGTCGCTGCGGACGACCGTGCTGGCGACCCGCCTCGCGCGCCGCGTCACCGACGACCCCGAGGAGGTGCGCCGCGCGTACTGGGCCGCGCTCGCGCGACACGCCGGCTGCACGGCCTTCGCGCACGAGGAGGCGCGCTATTACTCGGCCGGCGACGATCGATCGCTCCGCGCGACCCTCGCCTACGTGGACTTCGACCGCCCCTCCATGTTCGTCGGGCGCGCGCTCCGCGACATCGCCCCGCGGGCGTCGATCGGAGAGCGCGCGCGCGCCCTCGGCCGACTGCTGTCACCCGGCGTCCCGAGGCAGCACGCCCTCGCCCAGTGCGACGGGGGAGTCGCCTTCGCGCGCGCGGTGGATCTCCCCGAGGTGGCCGAGGTCCTGCGCCTCCGTGAGGAGCGATGGGACGGTCGCGGCCCTCGGGGAATCGCAGCGGGCGAGGCGCTCCCGCTCGCCGCGCGGGTCGCCGACGTGGCCGACGTGGCCGAGCTCTACGCGTGGAGCTTCGGGATCGAGGAGGCGCTCGCGGAGCTCGGGCGACGGCGGGGTGGCGCGCTCGATCCTCGCCTCGTGGATCTCTTCGTCGCGGAGGCGCCGGCCATCTACGTAGGGATCCACGGCTCGAGCGCGTGGGACGCGTTCCTCGACGCGGAGCCCGAGCCGTGGCTCGTGGCGGGCGAGGGCGGCGGCCCGGGCCTCGGCGCCATCCTCGCCGCGTTCGGTCGCATCGCGGATCTCACCAGCGTCCACACGCTCGGCCACGCGCAGGCCGTCGCGGAGGTCGCCCGCGCCGGGGCGGCCGCGCTCGGGCTCGGCGACGCGGACCAGACCCTCGCCGAGCTCGCCGGCCTCGCGCACGACCTCGGCCGCGTCGCGATCTCCGTCGGGATCTGGGACAAGCGAGGCGCGCTCTCCCCCTACGAGCGCGAGCGGGTGCGGACGCATAGCCAGCAGACCGAGACGATCCTCCGACTCGCGCCGTCGCTCGAGCACATCGCGGACGCGGCCGCGCACGTCCACGAGCGGGGTCGCGGGGACGGCTACCACCGACGGGTCGCCATCTCCTCCACGCCCGCCATCGCGCGCCTCGTCGGCGCGGCGGACGTCTACGTCGCGCTCGGCTCGGACCGAGCCCACCGGCCGCGGTTCTCGGCGCGCGCTCGTGAAAAAGAGCTCGTCCGCATGGCGGCGAGCGGAGACCTCGACGCCGCCTCCGTCGAGGCGATCCTCGACGCGCCGCGAGCGGCCCGGGGGCGTCGCCCCTCGAACCCGCTCGGCCTCACCGACCGCGAGGTCGAGGTCGTGCGCCTCGTCGCGGTCGGTCGCACGAACCCCGAGATCGGGCGCCTCCTCGGCATCTCCCCACGGACCGCGCAGCGCCACGTGATGAACGTCTACGACAAGCTCGGCGTGGAGAGCCGCGCCGGCCTCGCGCTGATCGCCATGCAGCACCGATTGCTCGACGACGACACCTGAACGCCCGTCCATGCGCCAGCCGGCGCATGGAGACGTCCCCGCGGCGACCGCAGCATGACGAGCACAGAAGGAGGTCGTCGCCATGATCGTCGTCTTTGGTTGCACCGGCTCCACGGGGCCGCATCTGTGTCGCGAGCTGCTCGAGCGAGGGGAGCGCGTCCGCGTCACCTCGCGGGATCTGACGAGCACGCACGCGCGGCTCGGCTCGGTCGGCGTCGCGCCCGCCGACGTCGAGATCGTCTCGTGTGATCTCGAGGTCGAGGACAGCATCGAGCCTGCGCTCCGAGGCGCCGAGGGGGTCTACGTCGCGGTCGGCGGTCCCCGCGGCCCGGACGACCTCGTGGCCACCGAGACCCGGCTCGTCGATCTCGCCGGCCGGGCCGGGGTCCAGCGCTTCGTGAAGGTCTCGGGGATCGACGCGCGGCCGAACAAGGCGTCGCGCATCGAACGCATGCATGGCCAGATCGCGGAGCACCTCCTCGCGTCGGAGCTCGACGCCACGGTGCTCGAGCCGAGCTTCTTCATGCAGAACTTCCTCGGGCTCGCGCCGGCGATCCGCGCCGGAGCGCTGCCCCTGCCGACCGGTGACGCCCGCGCGGCGCTCATCGACGCGCGCGACATCGCGAGCGTCGCCGCGATCGTGCTGACGAGCGATGGCCATCGGGGGCAGCGGTACGTGCTCACCGGTCCGGAGCTGCTGAGCCACGCCGACGTCGCGACCCAGATGAGCGCGCTCCTCGAGCACCCGGTGGCGTTCGTGGACGTGCCCGGAGAGGCCTTCGAGGCGAGCCTCCGCGAGGCCGGCTTGCCGCCAGCCTTCGCCGCCTTGCTCACGGACGTCTACGTGAACCTCTACGCGACCGGCCGCGCCGAGCGCTCGAGCGACGAGGTCGCCCGCCTGACGGGGAAGCCGCCCCGGAGCCTGGCCACCTTCCTCCGCGACCATCGCGCGCTCCTCGGCTGATCGCGCGCCAGGGATCGCGTCACCGAAGCGGAGCCGGCGGTCCACGCCGACGGCCGAAGCCGAGGCTCGCGACGCAGCAGCCCTGGTCGCACACCGCGTCTCCGGGTCCCGAGCACGCGCCGGCGCCCGGGCCGGTGCACGGACCCGACCAGCGGCGATAGCGCGCGGCGTGACGCCGATGGACGGCGTGCGGATGACAACCCTCGCTGACGAACACGCACTCGGCGTCGGTCTCGCATCGGCGGTGCGGGCCGGCGACGCGTCGGCGCGAGGACGCGCGGCACTGCGCGGTGCCGTCCCAGCCACCCCAGGTCTCCGGCTCGCAAGAGGCTGGCGCTGGGCGCGCGACGCGGCCGGCGTCGGGCGTCCCCGCGTCGGCGACGGGAGCCTCGGCGGGGATCGACGGTGTGTCGGGCTCCGCGTCCGCTTCCTCGACGGACGGCTCGGTGACGGGCTCCTCCACGAGCGGCTCAGCAGGCGCCTCGGGTTCGGGCGCCTCCGGTTCGGGCGCCACCGGGCTGGGGGCGCGAGAAGGCGTGGGGACGTCGACGTGGGTCGCGCGCGCCGACTCGGCCGGGCGCGGCGCGCAGCCGACGGCCACGACCGCGCCGAGCGCGGCGAGCGCGTGGAGCCGCCGGCTCTTCATCGGCCGGGCGCCACGCGAGAGGTCAGGAGCCACGCTCGATGGCCGCGGCCAGCGCGTTCGTGAAGTCGATCGAGGCCTGGGCGCCGCCGGGCGGGAGCAGGGGGCGTCGCTTGCCCACGAGGTCGACCATCTCGTAACGCCGCGAGGTGCTCGCGTCGTCGGCGCGACGGACGGCGACGCGCCCGTCGGGCTGGCTCCACTCGTAGTCGAGGCCATCGAACGTGAAGGGACACCACTCGTGATCGGCGCTCATCGCCCGACTCTACCCTTCGACCGCGGTGTCGCGTGAGGAACGCGATCGACCTCGCTCGCCGCGACGTGGGCGACGCGCTGGCGGGTTCGCGCTATGGCGCGGGGTGCGCCGCGCGCTCATCGCTCTGGTCCTCGCGTCCCTCGCGACCGCGCCCTGCACCGCGCAGGACGACGGCGAGGGCGACGGCGACGACGACGAGCTCGGGGTCACCGCGGAGGTGCCGCGGCCGATGGCGAGCACCGGCGGCGAGGACCCGACCGCGAGCGCGACGGAGATCGACGCGACCGATCGGCCCACCGCGCTCGACACGCTCGCCGACGCGATCCTCGAGGCGCCGGGCGCGCGCGGGCTGCGCAGCGGCGCGTTCGGGAGCCCCACCACGCTGTCGCTTCGCGGGAGCGAGGCGGACCAGGTGGAGGTGCTGTTCGGCGACGTGCCGCTCACCACCGCCGACGGGAGCCCGTTCGATCTGTCGACGATCCCGCTCTGGGCGCTCGAGCGCGTGGAGGTCTACCGGGGCGGCGCGCCGACGTGGCTCGCGCGGTCGGGGATCGGCGGCCTGCTCCGGCTCGTCCCGCGCGAGCCCGGCCGCGGCCCGACGCTGGGCGCGGCCGGCGGAGTGGGCTCCTACGGGCTCGGGCACGGGCGCCTGGTGCACTCGGGGTCGCAGGACGACGCCGCGTGGCTCGTCGCGGGGGGCGCCACCGCGACGCAAAGCGACTTTCCCTATCTAGCCGACGTGACGCTCCTCGACGGCGGCGGTGACGCGGTGGAGCGGCGCCGCGAGAACGCCTGGGTGACGCAGGGCGCGGGCCTCGCCCACGGGACGCTGCGCGTCGGCGACGGGGTCCTCAGCGCGCTGCTCTACGGGCGCGGCCGCGACGGCGGGGTGCCCGGGCGCGCGGTGCAGCCGACCACCCGGACCCGCCGCACCGAGGGCGAGGGGATCGTCGGGCTCGCGTGGCGCGTCACGGATCGCGGCCGGCGCGAGGACCTCGCGGACTGGCGGCTCTCGACGAGCGCGTCGGTCGGCGTCCGGCGGCGCCGGTTCTCCGATCCGCTCGCCGAGGTCGGGCTCGTGCCGACGGACGCCGACGACCTCGCGGTGCGCTCGACGGCGCGCGTCGCCGCGACCGGTCGCGCGCTCGAGTGGCTCGAGCTGACCGGCGTCGCGCTCTGGACCCACGAGGAGCTGCTGCCGTCGGACGCGCTCGCGCCCGTCCCCAACGCGGCGAGCGCGCGCGACGAAGGGAACGCGGCGATCGAGGGCCGCTTCTTCGGCCGCGTCGAGGGCCTCCGGTTCGAGCTGCGGCCGTCCGCCCGCCTCGCGCTGGTGAGCGCGCGGCTCAACGACCTGCGCCCCGATCACCTCGGCGACCCCTCGACCGACGCGTTCACGCCGGCGCCCACGTTCCGGCTCGGCGCGGCGCTCGAGCCGGTCGTCGGCCTGACGATCGCGGCGAGCGCGACCTCGGCGACCCGCGTGCCCAACCAGGTCGAGCTGTTCGGGGACCGCGGGTTCCTGGTGGGCGTCGCGTCGCTCGCGCCGGAGCGCGCGGAGACCTTCGATCTCGGCGTGGCCCTGGCCGGGCGCGAAGGCGTGCTCCGCGGGCGCGCCGAGCTGCGCGGCTTCCTCACCCTGGCCACCGACCTGATCCGCTATCGCCGCAACACCCTCTACCAGGCGGTCCCCGAGAACGTCGCGAGCGCCACCCTCGCGGGCGCCGAGCTCGGCCTGCGCGGCGAGCTCACGCGGCACGTCCGCCTCGTCACCGCGTGGACCCTGCTGGGCACGTGGACCGAGCACGCGGGGCGCGAGCGCCAGCTCCCGCTGCGGCCGTGGCTCAACGGCTACGTCCGCCCCGAGGTGCGCGCGTTCGGGGTCGGACCGCTCGACGTCCTCGGCGCGTTCGTCGACGTCGTCCACGTCTCCGAGACGTTCTGGGACCCCGCGAACACCTCCGCGATCGCGTCGCGCACGCGCGTGGGGATCGGCGTCACCGTGGAGGTCTGGGACGGCCGGCTGCGCCTCGACGCCACCGTCCGGGACGTGTTCGACCAGCGCGGCTTCGACCTCCTCGGCTTCCCCCTCCCCGGCCGCTCCCTCGCCGTCGACCTCGCCCTGCGCACCGAGTAACGGGAAGGGCGGGCGCCGGGTTCTTTGTTGAAACTTTGCAAGGAGCGTCCGACGTACGCAGAAATAGGGAGCACCGATGGCTTCGAACACGACCCGCGCCGCTGGCCTCACGCTCGTCCTCTTCGCGAGCGCGTGCGCGGGGTCTTCCTCGCCGACGCGCATCGGGGCGACCCACGAGGACGGGGTCGACGACGAGACGATGGCCGACGCGTCCGGGGCCCCGACGAGCGACGCGAGCCCGCGGCGCGGCGCGGCGGCCGACCCGCCCGGCGACATCCCCTTCTGGTCCGACGGGACCGCCGGCGTCCCGGTGACGGAAGCGAGCGCGGCGCGGCGCGGGCTCACCCTGCTCGACCTCGGCGAGGGATGGACGCCGACGATCTTCACCGAGGACCCGGAGCTCGGGCCCCGCGGCCACCAGCCCTACCGGCGGCACTTCGTGCGCTACGCGAACGAGGAGGAGCGCAGCCAGCGCGACCCGACCGAGCGCTACCTCGAGCTCTACGGCATCTCGCCGAGCTTCGCGATCGTGCGCGCGCGCCTCGCCGACGAAGAGCGCCATCGCTGCCACGAGGCGGTGGACGACTCGGCGCTCGGCGCGCTCGACGACGCGCTGCGGCCGGGCGCGGACCCCGACGGTCAGCGGCGGCGCGTGGTCGCGGTGCGCGTGCTCCGGCGCCGGCTCGAGGGGATCGCCGCGCGGCGCCACCTCGCCTCGATCGACGACTTCGCGTCCAACCCCAGCTCGCGCGAGGGGCAGGAGCTCCGGCGCCTGCAGCGGATGGAGCCGGTCGTCCACGCCATCCAGGCCGTGCAAGCCCACTTGCGATGCGAGGGCACCCTCTCGTCCCGCTCGCGCGACGGCGTGCTCGACGCGTGGACGGGCCGCGCGCTCCGGATCTGGCAGTCGCGCCACATGATCATCAGCCTCGCGAGCCGCGTGGACGAGGCGACCCGCGCCTCGCTGATGATGGACAGCCGCGAGCTCGACTTCATGACCCTGCTGCGCGCGCTGCGCGAGCGGGTGGTCGACGCGACGGGGATCATCGAGGACGGCTCCGCGAGCAACCAGTGGGGCACCGTGCTCGGCCGGCAGCTCCAGATCGACGACGAGTTCCGCGGCGTGGGGCACCTCCCGCCGCGGCCGAACGGGGCCCCCGACCTGGTCTCGCGCGAGACCGAGGCGGCCGCTCGAGCGCTCGGCTGGACCGACCCCGCGGCGGCGCTCGCGTGGCTGAACGAGCACGCCGCCGACCGCGCCGACCACCGCGTCGTCGCGCTCCCCCTGCCGCCGCCGCCCGCGTACCACTCGGCGCACATGGACCTGCACGTCGAGATCGACCGCGGCGACGTCTACTACGCGTTCCCGTACACGTCCGATGGTCGGCCGCGCGGGGTGACCGTGCGCAACCGGCCGGTGACCACGATCTTCGCGCGCTACGAGGGCCGCGACATCCCGCTCGTGCGGTGGAACACGACGATCGGCGGCTGGCAGCCCGAGGTGAACCCCGAGGGCGGCGTCGGCCTCCGCTACAAGGAGTCGGACGTGGGCCCGCGCGTGTGGCGCGACCTCGTCGCCGGCCCCGCCTGGCTCCCGCCGCCGAACACGCCCGACGACGAGCTCCTGCAGCGCTCCGGCGGGCAGTGGCGCGTGAACCGGTCGATCACCGGCCCCGGCTACGACAGCGCGTACGGCCTCGCGATGGTCATCCACCACCAGGTGCGCGGCGAGGGCGAGGACGCCGAGTACATCGACAACGGCATCCGCAGCCACGGCTCGGTCAGCTACCGCTCGATCCTTCGCGGCAACAGCCACGGCTGCCACCGCCTCTTCAACCACCTCGCGGTCCGCATGGGGGGCTTCCTGCTTCACCACCGCACCCACCGGATCAGCGGCCGCATCCCCGCGTCGCTGCGCCGCGAGCTGACCCCCGAGGGCTCGGACGAGACGCTCGTGCTCGAGCTCGACAACCGCGGCTTCCTCTTCGAGCTCGACCCGCCGGTCCCCGTCGAGGTCCTGGCGGGCAACATCCGCGGCGGCCAGCAGCGCCCCCTCGCCGGCTTCTTCCCGCTCCCCGAGGAGCTGCAGGCGGCGGCCCGCGCCGAGGCCGAGGCCGACCCCAACCCGTAGCGCGGCGCCGCTCCGGGAAACGGCGCCAGCCGGGAAACACAGTGCGTGGCGAGGTTCGAGCCTGCTAGACTCGGCCAGCCCGAGCGATCCCCGGCCAGCGCGGCGATGAGTCACCCCAGCCAATCCGACGGACCGACGACCCTGGCGCGACTCGCGGAGATGTTCCGCGAGGCCCTCCTCGGGCTGGGCAAGACCGTGGACCCTTCCGTGCTCGAGAAGTGGGCCGTGGTCATCCACTCGAGCATGAGCGGGCGCGGCCGCAGCTATCACACGGTCGAGCACGTGTTCACCGTCAACGTGGGCAACGACCCGATCGGATCGCTCGCGATCCTCTTCCACGACACGGTGTACTGCGAGGTCGACGGCGGCCTCCCGCGCACCCTGTGGCCGGTCCTCGGCGACGCCCTCCAGGTCGACGACGATCACGTCGAGCTCGGCGCGTTCGATCCCGAGAAGGACGTCCTGCGCGCGCTCGTCGCCCGCATCTTCGGCTTCGAGCCGGGCCAGCGGGTCACCTTCCAGACGGGCCTGAACGAGCTCGCGTCGGCGCTCCTCGCGGTGCGCTCGCTGGAGTCGCACCTCGACCTGAGCACCCTCGCCGAGGTCGTGACGTGCATCGAGGCGACGATCCCGTTCCGGCCCCAGGAGGCCGAGGACCTGCTCGCCGCGCGCCTCGCGGAGGCCGACGAAGAGCACGGGCTCGGGCTCGGTGACGAGGGCGTCGAGCGCGCCGTGCGCCGCGCCGTCGAGGTCGCCAACCGGGACGTCGGCAACTTCGCTTACGAGGACCCCGCGGCCTTCCTCAGCCACACGTGGGAGATCCTCCCGGAGACGAACCCGACGCTCCGCATGCCCGCGTACACGCTCGGCGAGTACCGCAACGCGATGAGCAAGATGGCGGGGTTCCTGTCCACGCTCGAGGCGAGCCGCGTCTTCCGCGTCTTCCGCGGGACCCCGAGCGGCCCCGACCTCGACGCCCTGCACGAGCGGGCCACCACGAACCTCCGCCGCGGCTGCCGCTACCTTCGCCAGAAGGTGCTCGCGGCGCGCCTCCTCGAGAGCCTCGCCGGCCTGACCGGCGGCGACGCCCCCGTCTCGCTGTTCATGGGCGACCTCCCCTTCGAGGCCGAGAGCCAGCGCATCGAGGACCTCCTCGGCGAGCTCCCGACCTTCGGCGACGACGTCGACGACGCGGTGTTCCGGCTCCTCTCCGAGGGCCGCAAGAAGGACTCCGGCTTCGACCTTCGCCACTCGCCGCTCGCCGCGTTCCTCTACGCGCACCTCGGCGACGCGCGCTCCGATCTCGTCCTCGAGCAGCCCGACGGATGGCCCCTCCTCGAGGCGCTGCCGCGGCACGCGGTCGCGCGGGTCACGCGCGCCACCGCGCAGATCGCGACCACGCGCCGAGAGAAGCTCCTCGCGATCGCCGACCGCCTCGAGGTGTGAGCCATCGGCTCTCCTGCTCGAGTCGGGTCGCCACGCTTCGCAGCGCGGCGGCGCGAGCGAAGCCGCTCAGGCGCAGGGAAATTTCGCGCAAAGGGCGCGAAGGGAGCCAAGGGGAAAGGGGGGGCGCGGTCGCGGGCCGGTCGTCGAAACGGCGACGGTCCAACATGCCACCGAGATCGAGAAAACCTCTTTGCCCCCTTCGCGCCCTTTGCGCGAAATTCGAACAGCCGGGCACCGCGCAGCGGTGGTGCTGACGCGCGCGCGCGCCAGGCGGCGGAGGACGGCGTCAGGAGAGCCGAATTTTCGATCCACCGGGGCCGCGTCGTCGCCATCCTATGCGCGTGGACGGGTCATCGACGAAGCTCTACTTCGCGCTCGCGCTCTCGATCACCACGCTCGCGCTCCTGCCCGCCGTGCTCGCCGTGGCCGGGGTCCTCTCCGGGTCGGCCGACGACTACATGGCCGGAGCGCCGATCGCGATCTTCGGGCCGACGATCGCCGCCTGCGTCGCGAGCGCCCGCGAGGGCGGCCGGGCGGCGGTGCGGAAGCTCCTGTCCGGGCTCGGGGCGGGGCGCGTCGGGCCCCTCTGGTTCTTCGTCGCCCTCGGCCTCCCGACCCTCGCCTACCTCGTCGCGCGCGCGCTCTACGAGCTGCTGCCCGGAGACGACGGCGGCCCGTGGTTCTGGCCGCCGGGCGACGCGCAGCACGTGGTCGGGGCCGTGCTCGTGCCCATCGGCGAAGAGATCGGCTGGCGCGGCTACGCGCTCCCTCGCCTCATCGCGCGCTTCGGGCCCCTCCGAGCGAGCCTCCTCCTCGGCGGGCTGTGGGGCGTCTGGCACCTCCCGATGTTCATCGCCGTCGGCACCACCGACCCCGCCTACTACGCGCTGATGGTCCCCTACTTCCTGGCCGGCAGCGTGATGTTCACGTGGCTCTACCAGCGCACGAACGGCAGCCTGCTCCTCGCCGTGCTGCTCCACGTCGGCGCGCACCTCAGCAACCCCGGCCAGTCGCCCGAGCTCACCCCGACGGCGATCTCGACGTTCGCCTACGTGGCGCTCGCGCTGGGCCTCGTCGCCTTCGACCGCCCCGCCTTCAGGCGAGCGCCGGAGTCGAGTGCGTGACGCGATCGCATCCAGGCGATGCACCCAGCATTTGCGAAGGGCTCCTCGCGTCAATTGCAATTAACGGGCGCCCTCAAACGAAGACGTTGAACGAGATAATCCGGGAGTCATCGCACTTTCGCCTTGACC
>JACKEC010000059.1 GCA_020633195.1 Sandaracinaceae bacterium
ACCGGTCGTAGTCCGGCGCCGCGCGCCCCTCGAGGTCGTCGTCGCTCCACCCCGTCGGGACCCCGGGCGCGGACACCCAGGACAAGAAGTCGGTGCCCTCGACGAGCTCCATCGTGAAGTAGAGCCGGTCGTCCTCCACGTGCAGCTCGTGCAGCTCGACCACGTTGGGGTGGCTGAGGTCGCTGAGCGCGCGGAACTCGTTCTTGAAGCGCTGAGCCGCGCGTGGGCGGACCGAGCGCAGCGTCTTGAGCGCCACGCGCGCGCCGCGCTCCGCGTCGATCGCCTCGAAGACCACGCCCATCCCGCCCGCGCCGAGCTTGCGCACGATCGCGAAGCGACCGACCTGCTCGCTCCACGTGCTCGTCTCGCTGGACGCGCGCACCCCACGGTCCGCGTCCTCCTCGAGAGGACGGTTCACCCGCTCACTCTAGCGCGACCCGGCCGCGCGGCGGCGCTCTCGAAAGTTCGAAAAGTTCGATCCGTCCCCTACTCAGCTCGTCGAGCTACCCCTGCTTCATGAGGCAGCCGCGCGCGGTGCAGGCGGTCTGGGGCTGGTAGGCGGCGGTCGCGGCGAACGCGCTCGCGCCGAGCGCGAGGAGCAAGAGGTAGCCGACCCACGCGCGCGCTCGCCGGCGGACGGTGCGTGACAGATCGCGGGGGGAGCCGGCGACCGCCAGGACGGTGCGCGCCTCGGCGCGTCGCTCGGTGCGGAAGGGGCCGACGGAGGGGAGCGCGTCGCGGACCCTCGCGAGGAGCGCGATCGTGGCGCCCGTCGACAGGTCGATCTCGCGTCGCGATCCGAGGTCGGCCGACAGCGCCCGCGACACCTCGAGCGCGCCGTCGCCGGTGTCGACGACGAGGCGCTCGACCTCGTCCTTCCGGATCGTCCCGCACGCGAGCTCGAAGCCGGCGACGCGCACGCCGCGTCGGCCGAGGAACAGCATCGCCCACGCGCCGAAGCCGACGACGAGCGCCGCGCCGACGGGGACCGCGGGGGCGAGGAGCAGGCCCATCGAGCCGACGTCCGAGGCCCAGACGCTCGCCTCGACGGCGCCGAGGCCGCTGAGGGCCAGGAGCGCGAAGCTCCAGAACCGGGTCCGCGGGCTCGGCCGCCACAGGCGCGCCCAGTCGATCCACGCGCCGAGCAGCGCGGGCAGCGGCGCGAGCGCGAACGGCGCGAGCGGGTGGACGGTGAGGCGGAGCGGCGTGGCGGAGAGGACCGCCGCGACGAGGGCGACGAGGAGGCCCAGGCCGGCGCCGAGCGCGGTCGCCAGAGGCAGCTGGGTGAGGACTCGGGCGAGGCGCTTCATGGAGCCTCCGACCACCGCACGCTGGCGGGCCTTGGGCGCCTCGTCGCGCGCGCGCGCGAAGCACCTCGGACGAGGCACCCCCAAGAAAAAATCTCCAAGGTCGAGCGCGGCGGCTGGGTTCAGCAGCCCATGACCGACCGCCGCGTGCACCTCGACATCCTGGACGTGAAAGACCCCTGCGAAGAGAGCTGGGCCGCGATGCGCGGCGACGACGTCAGCCGCTTCTGCGGCATGTGCCACCAGAACGTCTACAACCTCTCGGAGATGGACCGCGCGGACGCCGAGCGGTTCGTGGCCGAGGCCGAGGGCCGCGTCTGCGTGCGCTTCTACCGCCGCGCCGACGGCACCGTGGTGACCTCCGACTGCGCGCCCGTCCGGTTCCGCGCGGCGCGGCGCGCGGCGAGCAAGGGGCTCGCGTTCGCGGGCATGGGGATCGCCGGGCTGTTCGGGCTGGTCGGCGCGCTCGGGTTCACCTCGATGCACGTCGCGGGGTCCTGGGTCGAAGAGGTCGCCCGCAAGGTGACCAGCGAGGTCGACCCCGAGCCGGACATCGAGGTGATGGGAGAGATGCCCATGCACTGGGAGGGTGACGACATCGAGACCGACGAGCCGGCGACGACCGAGCCCGCGACCACCGAGCCCGCCGTCGACGGCGAAGGCTCGGGCGCGTGACCCCGGAGCCCCGCCGCAAGCTTTCCCTCGACGTGATCGACGTCCCCGATCCCTGCCCCGAGCCGTGGGATGGGATGAAGGGCGACGACAAGGTCCGCTTCTGCGGGCTCTGCGAGAAGAACGTCTTCCACCTCTCGAACATGACGCGGGACGACGCCAACGAGCTCCTCGCGCAGGCGACCGGCGAGATCTGCGTCCGCTTCTATCGCCGGGCGGACGGGACCGTCGTCACGACGGACTGCGCGCCCATCCGCTTCGCCGCGATGCGCCGCCTCGCGCGTCGAACGCTCACCGGCGCCGCGTCGATGATCGTCGCGCTCCTCGGCCTCGTGTTCTCGCTCTCGCTGTTCCGGTTGATCGGCTTCGACATCTCGTCGTGGCTCGAGGACTCCGCGGTCGCGCGCATCGCCAAGACCGTCGAGCCCGTCATCGATCGCCACCCCGACTACGAGGTCGCGGGCGGCGCCACCGAGTACATCCCCCCGCAGGAGGAGGAGCCGCCCCCGCCGCCGGAGGACGAGCTCACGCAGGGCCGGGGTCGCTGAACGCGCGCGAGGCGAGCTCCGCCTCGGTGCACGTCAGCAGCGGCGGGCCGGACACGGCGCGCGGCTCCCCACAGAGCTCGTCGCCGAGCTCGCCGAGCGCGTGCTCGAACGCGCCGAGCGTGTGCGGACCGAACAGGGTGTACGCGCCCTCGTAGCGCTGACGCGCGTACTCCTCGGGCGTCGTCAGGTAGCCCGCGTAGGCGTTGGCGTAGCCCTGCACGTGCAGCCGATCGACGCCGAGGAGCGGCTCGAGCCGCGCGCGGAGGCGATGCCCCACCGTCGTCGTCGGCTCGTTGGGGAGCGCCGCGAGCGCGAAGCGCCCGAGCCGCATCACCTGCACCGGCAGCACCGTCGGGATCCACGCCCGGTCGAGGCCGCCCGCTCGGCGCGCGTGCTCGAACGCGGCGTGCGGGATGGGGGCGCGACGCGGGTCGACGCCGAGCAGCCGCCGCCGGACGTCGGGCCCGACCTCGAGCAGCGTGATCTTCGGGTCGCGCGCGCCCCACCGCCGCGGCAGCGGCGAGCGCCCGAGCGGGCCCGGCCCCTCGGCGGTCCCCGCGGCCATCGCGAGGCCGAGGCGCGCTCGCGTCGTGCGCGCGGGGACGCCACCCGCGAAGCTCGGCGGGACGAAGCGCTCTTCGAAGTCGACGTGTCGGGCGGCCGCGTCGATCGGACCCGTGAGCTCGAGCGAGGCGCCCTCGAACGCGCGGCGCGTCGCGTCGACCTGCGCGTCCGCGACGTGACGGGCGCTCGCCTCGTCGTCGCCGCGCGCCCCGACCATCACCCCGCGCGAGGCGTCGAAGCGGACGTTCGGGCTCACGTCCCCCGCCGCGCCCTGCCCGAACAGCGCGACGAAGTGGGGGGCGTGCCCCGCGCCGCGCGCCCAGCCCTCGAACGCCTCCGCGGCGAGCCCCTTGTGGTCGGGGTGGAGCGCGCGGACGTCGCCGTGGATCGACGTCGCGTGGAGCGCGAAGAGGCTCAGCACGCCGAGCCCGCGGCCCGCGCGGTCGTCGACGCGGAGCGCGAGCAGCTCGCGGTCGACCCCGTCGGCGAGGGCGTCGCGGTTCTGGCGGTGCGCGTCGAGCGAGCGGTTCCGCGCGACGTCGCCGTCGACGGAGGCCGCGCCGAGCCGCAAGCGCGCGGGCTCGAGCCGGGCGTGCGCCTCGGCGATCGCGTCGCTGATTCCGTCGACGAGCGTCTCGTAGACCAGCCGCGAGAAGCCGAGCGAGCCGAGGTCGTAGAAGAACGCGTGGCTGTAGCCGTTCGGCCCGGCGTGCGTGTGTGTGGCGGTCAGCATCACGTCGCTCGGCGCGATCGGCACTCCACGGCGCGCGAGCTCGGCGAGCACCCCGACCCGCAGCGAGGTGCTGACGAAGCAGAGGTCGACCACGACGTGAGCGAGCGCGCGGCCGCCCTCTTCGATCACGAGCGCCCGCGCGTGCAGCGGGTGCGCGACGCGCTCCGGCACGTGGTCCGGGCGCCCCCAGCCGAGCATCGCCATCCCCGGCTCGAAGACGGTGACGTCGACCTTGGCCAGCCCGGCCCGAAGGGTCATCGCGCGCCGTCCATGCGGGGTATCCTGCCCGACCGTGACCCTCATCGCCTGCCCCGAGTGCGCCGGCCGCGTCTCCGATCGAGCGCAGGCCTGTCCCCACTGCGGCTTCCCCGTGCGCGACGAGGGCGGCGACGGCGGACCCGAGCGGACGCTCCTCGCGGTCAGCCCCCGCATCTTCGGCGGCAACTGGTTCATGCACGCGCTGATGATCGTGCTGTGCCTCGTGATCGTCGGCTTCGTCCTCTACTTCATCGAGTGGCTCACCTGCCGGGGCACGCGCCTCCTCGTGACGACGCGACGCACGACGCTGCAGCGAGGGATCCTCGACCGGCAGACCAACGAGGTGCGCCACGCCGACGTCCGCAACGTCCGCGTCACGCAGAGCTTCGTGCAGCGGATGTTCAGCGTCGGCACGCTCGAGATCTCGAGCGCGGGGCAGTCCGACGTGGAGATCTCCGTGAAGGGCCTGCCCGATCCGCAGGGCATCGCGAAGCTCATCCGGGAGCAGCGTTGAACGCCCTCGGACGCGAGCGGTACCCTCACCGCGTGCGGAGCGCCCTCGCGTCGATCGTGCTCCTGGTCGCGATCGCCACCCCCGCCTCGGCGCAGGAGCTGTCGGAGCACGATCGAGCGATCGCGCGCGACCACTTCGACAGGGGCACGCTCGCCTTCGAGCGCGGCGACTACGCGGACGCGTCGGCGGAGTTCCGCGCCGCCTACGAGCTGACCCACCACGCCGACCTGCTCTACAACATCTACACCGCGCAGGAGCGCAACGGGGAGCTCGCCGAGGCCGCGGCCGCGCTCGAGGGCTACCTGCGCGACGGCGACCCGGACGAGGCGCGGCGCGAGGCGCTCGAGCTGAGGCTGGAGCGGCTGCAGCTCCGGCTGGAGCAAGAGCGCTTGCAGGCCGCGGAGCAAGAGGCCGCGACGCGGCGCGAGCGCGAGGAGGCCGACGCGCAGCTCGAGGCGGAGCGCGCGGAGCGGGCGGCGGCCGAGGAGCGGGCCGACAGCGAGCGCGGCGAGCGGCTCGCGCAGGTCGCGGCCAGGCACCAGACCTCCGACGCGCTCGTCGTCACCGGGGTGGTCGTCCTCGTCGCCGGCGGGCTCGGGCTCGGCGGCTTCGGCGTCTTCGCCGGGCTGAGCGAGTCCGAGGACGCGTCGCTCGCGAGCCGCTGCGGGCGCGACGCCGGCCGCGTGTGCCGGGCCGCCGACACGACCGACCTCGAGACGTTCAACACCGGCGCGGACGTGAGCCTCGTCGTGGGCGCGAGCCTCGCGGTCATCGGCGGCGCGGTGATCCTGATCGGCGAGAGCCTGCGCCCCTCGGACGCGAACGAGGCGACCGCCCGCGTGTGGCCCGCGCTCGGCCCCGGGTACGCAGGCGTCGCGGCGGGAGGTCGGTGGTGAGGCGCGCCGCGATCCTGCTCGCGGTGGGCGCCCTCGCGGGCTGCTCGGCCGTCAACCCGCCGAGCGATCACGTGGCGGAGCCGGTCGCCGCCGACGACTTCTGCGCGACCTACGCGGCCGTGCTGTGCGAGGGCGTCCTCGACTGCTGCCCGGCGGCGGCGGGGATGTCCCTCGAGTCGTGCACCGATCTGGTGGGCCCGATCTGCGCGATGAGCTTGTCGACGCTGGTCGGTGATCAGCGCACTGGCTACGACGCCGACGAGGCGGGCTACCAGCTCAACGTCGCGCGCAACCTCACGGCCACCTGCGACCCGGGGATCGTCGCGTGGCAGGCGCGGCTGGACGGCTTGGTCTCCATACTCCGGGGGACCGTCCCCGAGGCCGAGCTCTGCACGCCCGCGTTCCCGGAGAGCTTCCCCGACGGCCGGGTCGACTTCCCGCGCTTCTACTCCTGCGAGGGGGATCTCGCCTGCCGAGTGACCGGGAGCGTGATGGAGTGGCGGTGCCTCGACCGGGGCGAGCTCGGGGCCGCGTGCGTCGGGCTCAACGACTGCGCGGTGGGGCTCCTGTGCCAGCCCGTCTCCGACACGCGCTATCAGTGCGGCGAGCGCCTGCCGAACGGCGCGTCGTGCACGTCCTCTGGGCAGTGCCAGTCGTATCGGTGCGGCGAGTGCGTCGCCGGGGCCTGCACCTGCCAGCCCGCCGACACGGCCGAGCAGGTCTACTGCAGCCTGTTCCGCTGACCGTCACTACCAAAAAATGGGCTTGTGCCGTAGCGCCGGTACAATGGTCTCGTCGTGACGAACGCGCAGACCGCGGCCTTTCACAGGCTCTTGGCGGATGCCCATGCGGGGGGGCAAGCCAAAATCGATGCGATGGTGGCGCTCGTGCAGCGCACCGTCTTCGTCGTTCCCTGGCCCGCAGGGATCGAAGGCTTCCGCACGCTCGTGAACAGCGACGGAGTGGCCGCGCTGCCCGTGTTCACGCTTCGCGAGCAGCTCGAGGAGGCCGCCCGCCGCTACGGCTGGCTCGCGGCCGACAACTCCGCGCCGTGCGCCGAGATCGGCGCGCGCAACGCGCTCAACTACGCCATCTCGCAGAACATCACGTTCGTCGTCCTCGACATCGCGGCCGACCACGCGCTCGAGCTGACGCGCGAAGAGTACGAGCCGCTGCTCTCGGAGGCGGCGCGGCGCGACTCGCAGGGCCCGTACGCGGCCGCGGGTCGGATCTCGACCTCGCTCAAGAGCCGCGTGACCCCCGCGCCCGGGACCATCCCGGCGCAGAAGGCGATCGAGCCGCCGAAGTCCGTCCCCCCCGGGGCGATCCAGGCACCCGCGGCGCCGCCGCCCTCGACCCCTGGCTTCACCGTCTCGAGCGACTTCGACCCGAACGCCGCCGCCACCTTCGGCGGGGGCACGAGCGTCACCCTGTCTCCCCTGTCGCAGGTGGCGCCCGACGCGATCTACGACGCGCTCACCGCCGTGCTCCGGGACTACCCCGAGGTCGAGTGGGCGGCGCTCTGCAACGGCGCGCGCGGCCCCACCGCGCCGGTCCCGACCGTCGGGCTCCGCGTGGACACCTCGTTCCGTCAGCGCCTCAACGAGATCATCCAGCAGGTCCGGCGCACCGGCGACGAGCACGGCGCGGCCCTCGACGTCCTGCTCCTCGACGACCCCGAGCTCATGCGCACCGCCCGCGCGAGCGGCGTGTTCTATCCCTGGCGCAAGAAGTAGCCGCGTGGCGTGCCGGTTCGTCCG
Source organism: Sandaracinaceae bacterium (assembly GCA_020633195.1). Lineage (GTDB taxonomy): Bacteria > Myxococcota_A > Polyangia > Polyangiales > Sandaracinaceae > JACKEC01. The sequence continues at coordinate 7,253 of JACKEC010000059.1, forward strand.
GTGTTAGCAGGACGAGCGTGTTCGGCCGTCAGCTGCCCGAGATCGTCACGGCGCGCGTCCCCGGCCCCGAGAGCGAGCGCTGGGTGGAGCGCCTCGCGCGGACCGAGTGCCCCTCCCTCACGATGCGCCGCGCGCGGCGCGCCGAGCGCTCGGGCGCGTCCCACGATCCGATCGTGTGGGCCCGGGCCGCGGGCGCCAACGTCGAGGACGCGGACGGCAACGTCTACGTCGACCTGATCGGGGCCTTCAGCGTCTGCGCGGTGGGGCACGCCCACCCTCGCGTCGTCGAGGCCGCGCAGCGCCAGGTCGCGCTCCTGCCCCACGCGCTCGGCGACGTGCACCCCTCGGTCGCCAAGCTCGAGCTGCTCGATCGGCTCGCCGACTGGGTGCCGTTCGACGCGCGCATCATCCTCGGCCTCAACGGCGCCGACGCGATCGCCGCCGCGCTGAAGACGGCCGTGCTGAAGACCGGGCGCCCCGGCGTGGTCGCGTTCGAAGGCGGGTACCACGGGCTGATGTACGGGCCGCTCGCGGTGTGCGGCTCGCACCCCGGCTTCCGGGAGCCGTTCGCGGAGCAGCTCAACCCGCACGTGCGCTTCCTCCCCTACGGCGACGCGGCGGCCCTCGCGGACGGCGTCGACGAATCGATCGGCGCCGTCGTCGTCGAGCCCGCGCTCGGCCGCGGCGGCCTCGTGTTCCCGCCCGACGGGTTCCTCGCCGCGGTGAGCGCGCGGGCGCGCGAGGTCGGCGCGCTCGTCGTCGCCGACGAGATCTTCACCGGCTTCGGCCGCACCGGCGTTCGCTTCGCGTTCGAAGGCGCGTTCGAGCCGGACGTCCTCTGCGTGGGCAAGGCGCTCGGGGGCGGCCTCCCGATCAGCGCGTGCATCGGGACCGCCGAGGTCATGCAGGCCTGGGGCGACCCGGATCGCGAGGCGATCCACACCGCGACGTTCGCGGGCTCGCCGGTGAGCTGCGCCGCCGCCTGCGCGGCGCTCGACGTGCTCGAGGAGGAGGACCTGATCCGCCGCTCGCGCGAGGTCGGCGCGCGCTGGCTCGGGGAGCTGCGCGCCGCGCTCGGCGACCGCGTCACCGACGTGCGCGGCCGCGGCCTGATGATCGCCGTCGAGCTCGCGAGCGGCGAACGCGCTGGCCGTGTCACGCAAGCGCTCTTGTCGCGCGGGTGGCTCGTGCTCGGCGCGGGTCCCGGCGGGCGGAGCCTGCAGCTGACGCCGCCGCTCAACATCGACGAGGCCCTGCTCCGCGGCTTCACGCGCGCGCTCGTCGAGACGGTCGAGGCGACCCCGTGAGGGACACGCTCAAGGCGCGGGTCGCCGCCGCGATCGACGCGGGCGCCCGGGGCGAGCTCGGGCCGGACGCCCGCGACGCGCTCCTGCGCGACCTCGCGCGGTGGCAGGCCGACGGCGTCGCGCCCTACGGGCGGCTCGTCGGCAAGCACGACGCGCGCGGCGTCGACCCGCTCGACTGGCCCGCGCTGCCCACCGACGTGTTCCGCCACGTCCGCGTCGCGCGGCACGCGCCATCCCTCGACGCGTGCGTCTTCCGGACCTCGGGGACGACGAGCGGCCAGCGCGGCGAGCACCCGCTCCGCGACCTCGAGCTCTACGACCGCGCGGCCGAGGCCGCGGCCCGGCTCACGCTCTTCCGCGAGGGCGCGCCGCTGCGGCTCGTCATGCTCGCGCCGCACCCGGACGAGGCGCCGGACTCGTCGCTCTCGTACATGCTGGGCCGCTTCGAGGCGTGGTTCGGGACGACGACCGACTGGGTCTTCCCGCTCGACGAGCGGCTCGAGAGAGCGCTCGACGAGGCGGGCGACGCGCCGGTGGCGCTGCTCGGGACCTCGTTCGCGTTCGTCCACGCGGAGGACCTCCTCGACCGCCGCTTCGCGCTCGCGCCGGGGAGCCGGGTGATGCAGACGGGCGGCTTCAAGGGGCGCTCGCGCGAGGTCGCCCCCGACGCGCTGCGACGCGCGATCGCGGAGCGCTACGGCGTGCCAGAGCCGAGCGTGGTCGCCGAGTACGGGATGACCGAGCTCAGCTCGCAGATGTACGAGCGCGTCGGCGCGGACACCGCCGGGCGGCTGTGGGTGCCGCCGTGGGTGCGCGCCCGCGTCGTCGATCCCGAGTCCCTCGCCGACGTCCCGGACGGCGCGCGCGGCATCCTCCGGATCGACGACCCCGCCAACCTCGACTCGGTCAGCGCGATCCAGACCTCGGACCTGGCGATCCGTCACGGAGCGGCGATCGAGCTGCTCGGCCGCGCCCCGGGCGCCGTCCCGCGGGGCTGCTCGCTGTCGGTGGAGGAGGCGCTCGGGTGAGCCTGGAGGGCGCCGCAGAGGCGTTGCGCGACGCGCTCGACGAGCTCGCGCGCGGGGGCGAGGCGCTTCGAGCCCGATCGCGGAGCTCGATCGCGAGCTCCCTCGCCAACGCGTGGGAGCGCATCGCCGATCCGGAGCGCGCGCTCGGTCGCGCCGCGAGGACCCGCGTCCCCGAGTCGTCGGGGCTGACGCTGCCGATGGTGGCGTGGGGCCTCTCGACGACGCTCGGCGACGCGCGCGAGGCGCTCGGTTCGCTCGCGGCGCAGATGGAGCCGCCCCTGGGGACCCTCGAGGCGCCGCCGCGGCTCGGCGCGCTCGTCCTCGCGGGCAACGTCTTCACCGCGTGCGTGCAGCCGCTCTCGATCGCCCTGCTCGCGCGGGTCCCCGTGCTCGTGAAGGCGTCGAGCGCCGACGACGCGATGCCGCGGCTCTTCGAGGAGGCCCTCGAGGCGGTCGACCCGGAGCTCGCGGGCGCCTGCCTCGTGGTGAGCCTCCCCCGCGGGACGCCGACGCTCGAGGACACCATCGTCCACCGCGCCGACGTGCTCAGCGTGTACGGCGGAGACGAGACGCTGGCGTCGCTGCGCGCGCGCGCGAGGGCGAGCACGACGTTCGTGGGCCACGGGCACGGCCTCGGGCTCGGCTGGGTGAGCCGCGACGCGGACCTCGACGCGGCGGCGCGGGATCTCGCGCTCGACGTGGCCGCCTACGACCAGCGCGGGTGCATGTCGCCCCACGCCATCGGGGTGGAGCGCGGCGCGGACCGGGAGCGCTTCTCGAGGGCGCTCGCGGCCTCGCTCGAGGAGCTCGCGACGTCGCTGCCGCGCGGGGCCTTGCCGACCGACGTGGGCGCCGCGCAGGTGCAGTGGCGCGGGGTCGCCGCGGCCCGCGGGATCTTGCGCGAGGGCGACGGTTGGGCGGTCGCCGACGAAGGCGCGCAGGCGCCGCGGGTGAGCCCCGGCTGGCGCAACGTGATGGTCTTCGAGGCCCCGAGCGCCGCGGCGTTCGCCGAGCGAGCCAGCGCGTTCGGCGGGCACCTGAAGGCGATCGGCGTCGCGGGCGATCGCCACGCGGTGGCCTCGGCGCTGCTCCCGGGCGTGAGCCCGCGCGTCTGTCGAGCGGGGACGATGCAGACCCCGGCGCTCACCGTGTACGCCGACGGGCTGCCGCCGTGGGACGGCTGGCGCCGCTTCGTCAGCGAGGAGTAGCTAGACGCCGATGAAGAGGCGGTGGCCGAAGTTGCGCTCGAGCTCGCCCTCGAAGATCTTCATCGCCGACGACTCGATGTCGTACTCGACGCGCTTGAACTCGAACTCGCGCGTGTCGGTGTCGAAGATCGTGTAGCTCGCGCGGTTGTCGTAGTCGCGGGGCTGACCCACCGACCCGACGCTGACCACGTACTTGTAGCCCTCGCGCAGCTGGAACTTGCGGGCCGGGAGCTCCTCGACCGTGCCGGGCTTGAGCGCGAACACCTTGCAGAGGTGCGAGTGGCCGATGAACGTGATGTCCCCGAGCTGCTCGAGGATGCCGAGGCACTCGCGGGCCTGCTCGGGCGCGAAGATGTACTCGAACTCCTCGAGGCGGACCGGCGAGCCGTGGCAGAGGGTGACCCCGTATTCTTCGAGGTCATGCCGATACGGCAGGCTCTTGAGCCACTCGTGGTTCTCGGCGGTGAGCTGCCGGGCGTGCAGGTCGAGCGCGTGGCGGGCGGCCTCGTAGTAGTACGAGTAGTCCATGCGCCCCGCGACGGCGGCGTCGTGGTTGCCGAGGATGGTGACCTCGGCCTTCTGCCTCACGATGTTCGCGCACTCGTTCGGGCTGGCACCGTAGCCGACCACGTCGCCGAGGCAGTAATAGCGATCCACCGTCTCCTGGCGGTAGGCTTCCATGACCGCCGAGAGAGCTTCGATGTTCGCATGAACGTCGCTGAAAATGCCTAACCGCATGGGCGCAGGGAACCCAAGGCTCCGGTATAGAGCGTAGCCGAAACGGTGTCCATTACTAAACCTTGGGCTTCCAAGTTTCCCTAACGTCGGGTTTCGGCGTCATTCCTCGAGATCCCCGTCGGGGGCCCGACCCTCGAGCTCCGCGTAGAAACGACGCGAGAACTCCAGGACGGGGTCCTTCTTCGGGAGCGGCTTGTCGCCTCGGGCGCGATCGTCGATGGTCTTCGCTTCCTGACGCAACGTGAGCGCCTCGACGGCCATGGCCGCTACCGAAGCTCGCTCCTCCTTGGTCAGCTTGTCCACCTGCTTCTCACATCCGTGGTTGGCGAGGTGGGCCAGGGTCAGGATGTATCGATCGCGAGGGCCCTTCGGATCCTTGAGCTGACGGGCGACGGTGCGCTGGCTGGCCTGGCCGAAGCCGCCGAGCACGCGAGCCACCTCGTGCCAGACGTCACTCTCTTCGGACGCGAGGAGGTGCAGCAGGGGCACCACCGCGCGCCGCAGCTTGAGGTGCCCGAGGGCGAGCGCGAAGGCCTGCCGGACGAACGTCTTGCGCGCCGAGAGGCCGTCGATGAGGGCGTCGCCCGCCTCGTCGCCGAGCTCGACGATCTTCGGGACGACCCGCACGACCTCGTTGCGCGGCATCTTGCGCACGACCTTGCAGAGCCGCTCCACGAGCTGCGGCTCCTTGCGGGACGCGAGCTCGAGCGCGGCCTCCTGCCGGTACTTCGGGTGCTCGAGCAGGAGCAGGAGCTCGTCGGCGCTGAGGTTCGGGAAGTTCTTCGGGTCGACGTTGGCGACGTCGCCGCCGCGGATCCTGCGGATCACGCCCCACGCGTGCTCGTGGGTGTCGGAGTCGATCGCGACCTCCGCGTCGGCGGCCGCGCCGAGCAGCGCCTCGAACGCCGCGGCGGCGTCCTCGGTGCTCAGCCCGCCGCGATCGGGGAGCTTCGTGGTCTCCACGAACGCGCGGATCTGCGCCGCGACCAGCTCGGCGGCGTCGAGCGCCACGTCGAGGGCGATGGCGTGGTCGCGCAGGACCGGCGTCAGCGGCAGGCCGTACGACACCGCCTCTTCGAGGTGATGCCGGAGCGTCCCGTCGACGTGGTCGGCGGGCACGCTGAGGCCGAGCAGCGCGCGATCCATGCGGTCGTGGGTGGCCCAGGTCGCGAGCTCCTCGAGCGCCGCCTTGGCCGCGGCGGCGTCCTTGGCGGAGACGCGCTCCTCGCTCGGGACGAAGGGGTGATCCTTGGTGCGGACCGGCGGCGGCGTCCCGAGCACGCGATCGACGGCGGTCGTGATGTCCACCGCGGCGGCCGTCCGCATCTTGGCGACGCGATCGAGGACGCGCAGGACGTTGAGCTCGCGAGGCCCGCGAGCGTCGATCGCGCGCAGGTAGCGCCCCGACGAGGCGTGCAGCGACACCCGCGCCGCGCAGTCGCGGCGGAGGCGCTCGAGGATCTCGCGCCCGTCGTCGGTGCGGGGGTCGAGCGGCGCGCGCAGCGTCACGGGGCGGCTCTCGACGTCCTCCACCACGGTGAGGAGCACCACGGGGCACTCCTCCACCACCACGAGCTGCACGAGCAGCTCCGCCGCCGAGCCCTCCGCGAACGCCTCGTCCTTGCCGACCGGGAGCGTCGCGAAGATCCGGACTCCGTCCGGCGCCAGCACGGGGACCGCGTCGGCCCCGTAGAGCCGCTCCGCGAACGCGGCCGGCGGCGGCACCGACGGCTGGGGGCTCGCCTCGAGGGGCGCCTCCTCCGGATCCGCGGGCAGCGCGATGACGGTCTTCGAGGCGGGGAGATCCTCGGGGATCAGGTTGGCGTGGACGCCCGTCACGTCCTCGATCGCCTCGACCTCCTCGAGCTCGACGACGTCGTCCTCGCCGATGAGCTGGACGTCCGGCGCGCGCATGGACTGGGCCGCCATCTCGATCGCGCTCGACAGGTCCGACGACGCGGGGGTCGCGGCGGGCGAGGCGACGACCGCGGGCGAGGTCTCGAGCGGCTCGAGGTCCTCGAGCTCCTCGAGCTCCTCGACGTCCTCGATCACCTCGGACATGTCCTCGACCTCGTCGTCGACGAGCTGGACCACGTCGTCGTCCCCGACCTCGCGGACGGGCTCCGCCACGGGGGCGGGCAGCTCCACGACCTCGCTCCGCGGCTCGGGGGCGACGGGCGCGACCTCGGAGACGTCGGCGAGCTGGGCGAGCGGGGTGGCCCCGGACTCCGCGCGCTTGATGAGCCCCTCCTCGCGCTCGTGCAGCATCTCGAAGCGCGACTCGAGCTCCTGCTCCTGCATCCGCAGGTCGGCGCGGGCCGCCTCGATCTCCTCGGAGAGGGTGCGCAGCTCGTCCTCGCGGCGCGTCACCGTCTCGGCGCGCGAGTGCAGGCGTTCCTCGCGCTGGCTCAGCGCCTCGCCGCGGATCGCGTGGTCCTTCTGGGCGTTCGCGAGCTCGGCCTCGCGCTGCGTCAGGATCGTCTCGCGCTGCAGGAGCGCGTGCTCGCGCTTCGCCACGGAGTCCTTCTCGAGCTCGAGCTCGCCGAGCGCGACGCGCGTGTCCTTCGCCTCGAGGTAGGTCTTGAGCGCGGCCACCCCCACCACCGTCGTGCCCTCCGCGACGTAGCCGGGGATGGGCGACTCGCGGTCCTCGGCGAGCGCGGTGAGCAGCTTCGCGCGGAGCGCGATCTCTTCGTGGCGCAGCGCCGTGGGCACCACGAGCGCGAGCTTGCGCGCGCCGGGGTCGTGGTAGACGAACGCGATCGCGAGCGCCTCACCGCTCTCGAACCGATGGAGCGCGCCCGACAAGGCGGGCTCCTTCAAATGCGGATCCGTCCCGACGTTCACGACGTCGTACAGCTGCACCAAGCGCACGAAACCGCTGGGCAGCGTGACGTGGATCGAGCGAAGCCGAGTGCGCCCCGAGGCGCCTTCGTACGCCGGTTCCCGCTCGTCGCTGCGGGGGGGCGCAGCGTTCCTCGGCTCAGAGATGGCCATGGTGCCGAGGATCGGTATCACAAATGCCGGGTTCGTGGCAGCGTACGCGCATGGACTCGCCGCCCCCGATCGTCGAGGACCTGGCCCTGGGGGCGTTCCGCCTCGTGAAGCAGAGCCTCGACCTCGAGCTCGACTTCTCCGCGGAGACCCTGCCGATCCTCGATCATTATCTGATGAGCCTGCGCGAGGACGACGGCGCGCCCGACGAGAAGGTCGTCTCCGTCGTGGCCCCCTGCGCGGGCGCGTACTTCGGAGAGGTGGCCCGCCGCACCCTCGGCGAGCTGAGCTGGGTGCTGCCCGAGGAGGGCCACGAGTACCGCGAGTGGCGCCTCGAGGGGACGCGGACCTCGCTGTCCTTCAACCCCATCGGCGCGGCCCTCGAGGCGATCTACGGCGAGTCGCTCGCCGAGTGGAGCGCGCACCTCTCCTTGCCCCTCGAGTCGCGCGCCCTCGTCGACCGAGCCCTGTCCGCGACCGCGCCGGTGCGCGAAGAGGACTTCTACCGGCTCGCGATCCGCCACGAGGTCCTCGAGCACGCGCTCGAGGTCCTGCGCCGCTGAGCTAATCAGCGTTCTCGGTGCGCCTCGGGCAGCGGCCGTCGCAGACGCGGTGGATGCCGGGGACGCGGACCGGGCGACCGCGCTGCATCACCGCCCCGAGGGGGCGGATCGAGCCGACGTCGTAGGTGCCGGGTCGCAGGCCGACGAACCAGCCCTCGGCGCCGCGGTCGACCCAGCCCACGGCGATCCCGTCGATCGCGATGATCGCGCGGTCGGCGCTCTCGTTGGAGACGCGGAGCCCCTCCCCGGGCGCCCCCTCGGGGGGCGGATCGCGCGGCGCGCTCCCGCCGTCGAGGCGGGACAGCGCCTCGGGCTCGAGGAATGCCCGGCTCGTCTCGAGGCTCATCGGTCGCGGCGGGGAGCGCTCGTCCGCGCGGAGCGCCGAGCGCGGCAGCTCGACCGGCACGCCGGCCGTCTGCTCGGCGCGCCAGAACCCCATCCGCCAGAGGAACGGGGCGCCGAGCTCGCAGCGCCGCAGCACCGTCTCGCGGGACTCCCCGACGAGCTCGGCGAGGAGCGCGCAGAACAGCTCGCCCGGCTGCTCCTCGTCGTTCGGCGGGCGCGCGCCGCGCGGGAAGCCGTAGGTGTTGAAGATGTAGAGCGGGGGGCCCCGACGCGTGACGGGCCCGCCTTCGAACCACTCGGCGAGCTCCCCCGGCTCGAGCGGGCGACCGCCGCGGTCGTCGAAGAGGTAGACGCCGGGCCGGTCCCGCCGGAGCCGCACCTCGGAGCCCGGGGCGATGGGCCAGGCCGAGCCGATGAAGCGCGCGCGCAGCCGCTCGTGCGAGACGTCGACGTGGAGCTCGGCCGCCGGCGGGGTGATCCGGACGCGACCGGTCCCGAGCCCGGCCGGGACGATCATGCGGACCCGGTAGACGTAGCGGCGCGCGACGACGGGGTCGGGGCTCGCGTAGTCGTCGTCGCCGTGGCTCGCGGGGACGATGGTGGGAGGCTGGCCCCCGCGCTCGATGGCGGCCGCGGGGGTCGGGTTCGGGGAGATGGCCGGCGGCGCGTCGTCGGGGTCGGGCGGCGTCTCCTCGACCAAGACCTCCGCCTCGAGCTCGTCGTCCTGGTACGACTCCTGGCGCGGCCGTGGGTGCGTCTCGCAGGCCCCCGCGAACGCCGCGACGAGGACGATCCAGGGGCCGCAGCCCCCGCGGCTCACGGCAGTCGACCCAGCTCGAACCGGAAGAGCCCGTCGGGGGGGCCCTGCGCGGAGTCGCTCGCGACCACGACGCCGGCGATGATGCCGATCGCGACCGCGACCACGCCGCCCGCGATCGCGGTCCAGAACCACCACTGCTCGTACACCTCGGGCTGCGGGCCGATGATCTCGGTGTCGTCCTCGGGCGCCTCGATGCCGCCCTCGAGGTCGACGCCCGCGTAGAGCTGGCGCGCCAGCTCGGCGCCTCGCGCGATGCCCGCGTCGTCCACCGACAGGGTCGCCTCGGCCTGCGCCTGAAGGTGCTGCGTGACCATGTGGTAGAGGTAGAGCTGGACGTGGACGCGGTCGCCCGCGGCCGGCCGGAGCACGCCGATCATCAGCTGCGAGGTGCCGAGCTCGTGGCCGACGCTCTGGACCGTGCGCTGCGCGCGCGCCTCGCCCACCTCACCGCGCAAGTGAGCTTGCACCGCCTCGGAGGCGACGAGGTCGGCCTGCTGGTTGATGTCGAGCACCACCCGCTCGGTCGTCTCGCGCCCGCCGCGGACCTCGGTCCGCACGATCTGCTTGAGGTGGTTGACCTCCTTGACCGTGATGTAGTGCGCGCCCGCGAGCAGCCCGTCGACGCGGACCGGCGAGGGGCCGTAGCTCCGACCATCGACGTAGACCTCGGCGCCCGCCGGCTCGGTCTCGACGATCAGGGTGCCGCGCGCGCCGCTCGTCGCGCGGGCCCGGACGCGGTCGAACACGTCCTGCGCGGAGTCGCCGTAGCGCGCCGAGTCGTAGGTGAGGCCCTCGCGCCAGGCGATCACCTCGGCCATGCGCTGCTCGCACTCGCGACGCCGCGCGGCCCGACAGCGCCCCACCGCGCTGAGCATGTAAGCGTCGACGAGCTGCTGGCGCTGGACCCGGAGCAGGTTGCGCTCGAACAGCTCCACGAGCTCGTCGGCGCGCTGGTACGCGTACGCGGCGTCCCCCGTGCGGACCATGTCCGCCACCGAGTCGAGCTCTTGGAGCCCGTCCTCGACGGCCTGGTCGTAGGGGGGCCGCGTCATCGCGTCGACCGGGTGGACGAACCGGAGGCCGGGGATGTCGGCGACGCCCTGGCGCAGCCCCATGGACACGATCGCGCCCTGCTCGATCGTGGCCCCGGCCTCGTAGACGAAGACCGCCGAGGTGGTGCGCTCGTCCTGCGCGTGGGCGACCGAGGACGCGAGCGTCGCGACCGCGAGGGAGAGGTGAAGGAGACGTCGTTGCATCGAAAAAGCGAGCGATCAGAAGCGAATGATGACTTGCCCGCCGCGGTCTTGCGCGAGGGGCTCGCCCTGCGACGTGGCGAGGGGGATCGCGATGGCCGCGGCGATCGCGCCGGCCGCGAGCACGCCGATGAGCACCCAGAACCAGGCCTCCTCGGTCACCGGGGTGGAGGGACCGTCGGTGGTCGTCTGATCGCCCGGGTCCGTGTAGACGGCCGGGATCTGCTCGTCGTCCTCGGCCTGGTCCGCCGTGGACAGGGCCGCGCCGAACGCGGCCGCGACGGCCTGCTGGACGTGGCGCTCGAACTCGCCGACGGCCGTCCCGTAGGTCTGCTCGCCGCGCAGCAGGCGGCGCCCGCTCGCGACGTCGAAGAGCAGCAGCTCCAGGCTCACCTGCTCGTCGCCCGCGCTCGAGACGCGGATGACGCCGATCTTGTCCACCTGCAGCATCGTCGCGATCGAGGAGATCGGGCCCGAGCCGAGCTCGGCCACGTCGGCGTCGCGGAGCTGGTCGAGCGAGCTCGAGAGCTCCTCGAGGTCGGGCGCGTCGACGAGGTAGGCGCTCGACTCGGCCCGCCCCCGACGGCGCACCGACAGCGTCTCGACGAACGGCGTCGCGCCGGGCCGCGTCACGCGGATCACGTGCTCGCCCTCGACGAGGCCCGAGACGGTAAGCGGCGTGCGGCCGCGCGCGAGGAAGTCGACGTAGGCGATGGCGCCCTGCGGGTTCGAGTCGATGGTGATCGAGCCCTGGGGGCGGCGCGCGTCCGACGGGCGCGCGCGCTCGAAGAGCGTCACCACCTCCGGCGGGAACGTGTCGGGGTCAGGCGTGATGAAGGGCATCTGCGTGTGCAGCCGCCTGAACACCGCCGTCGCCTCGCGGGTCTGCCCGTTGAACGCGTGGCTCGCGCCGAGGTAGAGGAGCGCCTCGCCGAGATCCCCCGGGTCCTCGAGCGCCGCCGAGGCGGCGTCGAAGTTCTCGACGGCGCCCTCGAGCGCCTCGATCGCCTGATCGAGCTCGAGCTGGAGGTACGCGCCGCGGCCCGCGTCGAGCCCCTCGCGCGCACGATCCAGGACGCTCAGCGCCGAGTCGTCGTAGCCGAGGAACCGCTGATCGGGGGTTCGCCAGTTGACGCCCTCGATCCCGCGGAGCGCAGCGCGCGCGGCCGCGCCGGCGCGGGTCGCGACCGCCTCGAGCCCGTCCTCCATCGGGACGGACACGATGTAGACGGGCGGCTCGTCCTGAGCGCGCGCCGTCGCGGCGAGCGACCCGCCACCCATGGCGAGCAGAGCGAAGAAGAGATCAAGCCTTCGAAGACGCACGTTCGAGGTCCTTCCGGAGCGCGGCCAGGGTGGGATCCCCGGCCAGCGCGTCGCGCAGCTGCGCCTCCAGCGCGGCCCGATGCTCCCCCGACAATCCGGAGGAGCTCGCGAGCGCGCGTTGGACGAGTTGTTCGATGGCCGCCTCGGGCGTCGCCCGACCCGCCATCAGATCCGCCTCGAGCGCGCCGAGCGCGCTCGGGTCGTCGACCGCCACGGCCGAGCCCGGCGAGGACGCGCCCTCGACCGAGGACCCGACCATCGCCTCGAACGAGCCGTCGGCCCCCTCGGTCGCGCTGGCGTCCTCCAGGCCGGAGGAGCCGTCGACCCCGGTCGGGGTGCCGGGGGGCTTGATGGGCGTGCTCATGGGAAACCTCCGCGAAGAATATCGAACGCGTCTCACGGCCCGCAAGGAAGACCACCGCGCTCTCCCCGCTTCATCGGGTCTCGGAGCGGTCGGTTTCCGGCTCCCGATGTCGCCAGCCCGGCTTGACAGGGTGACCGGCCCCTCCCTATACCTCTTCGAGCCCTGTTTTTTGGGGATCCGGGGGCCCGTGGCCGACGCCGACGCACCGATCGCGACCGAAGACGACGACCGCCCGTTGACCACGGGGGACCTCGCTCGTGAGTGCGAGACCACCGTCCGGACCGTCCGCTTCTACGAGGAAGCGGGCGTTCTGTGCCCGGAGACGCGCAGCCAAGGCGGCCATCGGCTCTTCGGAGAGGCCGACCTCGAGCGCCTCAAGCTGATCATGGATCTGCGCGAAGCGGGGCTGTCCCTCAACGACATCCGCCGCCTCTTCGAGCTCAAGCGCGAGCACGGCAACGCCGAGGCCGCGAGCGCCGCGATGGCCGAGGTGCTCGAAGATCAGATCGGCGAGATGCAGCGCAAGATCGCGGTGCTGCGCCGCCTCCGGGAGGAGCTCGCGGCGACGGTGGCGATCATCGGCGAGTGCCAGGCCTGCGACTCCAAGACGTTCCCGACCGGGTGCACCGACTGCGACGTGATGGGTCGCGCGGACCTGCCTCGAGCGATGCGGATCCTCTGGGGTCGTGACGGCTGACCCGGGGCCGATCTCCGACGAGGAGCTGACGGCGCTGCCGGTCTTCCCCCTCCCCCGAGCCGTCCTGTTCCCGGGCGCGGTGCTCCCGCTGCACCTCTTCGAGCCGCGCTACCGCGCGATGATGGAGGACTGCGTCGAGAAGGGCCCGCTCGCGATGGCGGTCGCGATGCTCGCGCCGGGCTGGGAGGCGGACTACGAGGGCCGACCGGCGATCCACCCCATCGCGGGGGTCGGACGCATCGCGCAGCACCGCCGTCGACCGGACGGCCGCTGGGACCTGTTCCTCGTGGGGCAGCTGCGCGTCCGCCTCACCGAGCTGCCGGCCGACGGCCTCGAGTACCGACGAGCGAGCGCGGTGGCGCTCGAGGATCGCGTCCCGCATCCGGACGCGGTCGAGGCGCTGCGGCCCCGGGTCCTCGCGACCGCCGCCTCGGTCGCCGCGCTCGTGCGCGAGTCGCACCCCGACTTCGAGCTCGGGCTCGAGCCCGCCATGCCCGCCTCGGTGCTCGCCGACCGCCTCGCGGACCGGCTCGTCGCCGAGCCCGCGCGTCGCCAGCAGATCCTCGAGGCGGCCGACGTGAAGGTCCGCCTCGCGCTCGTCGAGGACGCGATGGTCGACCTGCTCATGCAGATCCGCGGCGGCCGCGGCGACGGCTTCCAGA
>JACKEC010000006.1 GCA_020633195.1 Sandaracinaceae bacterium
CCCGGCGACGGCGCGCGGCGTCGAGGGGGCCGGCAGGAGTCCACGATCGAGCTGATCGAGGCGGCCCACGGCTCGTCGACGCCGCTCGTGGCGCCCTCGTCGCCGCCCCCGCGGCGACGGCTCCCCGTCGGCGCGCTGGTCGCGGCGTCGCTGGTGCTCTGTGGGGTCACCGCGGCGGTGACCTGGGCCATCCGACGGAGCCCGGACGAGCCGCCGGCCGTGGAGGCGCGCCTCGCGTCGGTCCCTGCGCCGTCGCCCGAGCCCGAGTCCGAGCCGCGCGTCGAGCCGCCCGCGGAGGCCCTCGTCGTCGACGTCGTGGAGCCCGAAGCGGTCGCGCCCGAGGCCGACACGTCCGGGGCCGACACGCCCGAAGCCGACGCACCCGAGGCCGACACGCCCGAAGCCGACGCACCCGAGCCGGGCCCCGCGGCTCGACCCGCGCGTTCACGTCGTCGCCGTCGAGCCGCCCCGCCCTCGTCGCGGCGCGGGGGCGCGCTCGGGATGAGCGCGTTCGATCAGAGCACGGGTCGTTGACGCTCGTCGGTGGGCTCCGCGAGCGCCTCGCCGACGAACGGGCCGCGCGCCGCGTCCCCGAAGATCACCGGCCAGGGGCCCTCGGCCTCGAGCTTGGAGAGCACCGCGTTGAGGCCCCACTGGAGCCGGTTCAGGAGCAGCCACTCCGGGGGGCAATCGATCTTGCGCTGGTTCGGGCTGTCGAAGATCAACAGGCCGTAGCTCTGCCGGACGTAGTCGTCGGTGTAGGTGAAGAAGGGGTCGCGCTCGATGAAGGGCCGGTAGAGGTACTGCATGACCTCCCACTGGTGGTCCCAGTCGAAGCCGCGCGTGGTGCCGACGAGCCCGGTCGCCTCGAAGCGGCCGGGGAAGCGCGCGCGGTCGCCGTCGAGGATCGAGCGGGCGAGCGCCTTCCAGGTCTCGATGAACGGCTCTTCGAAGCGGCGGACGCAGCCGAAGTCGAGGAAGGTCACGTGGCCGTCCTCGCCGAAGAGGTAGTTCCCGGGGTGCGGGTCGCCGTTGTAGACGCCGTGCTGGAAGAGGCCCTGGAAGCAGGCGCGGAAGATCACCTCGGCGGCGCGGTTCTTCGCCGCCTGGGTGCCCTCGCGGCGGAAGCGATCGAAGGGCATCGCGTCGACGAGCTCGGTGGTGAGCACGCGGCGTGACGAGCGCTCCCGCACCACGCCCGGGACCGACGCCCCGGCGTCCTGCATGAGGAGGGCGCCGAGCCGCGCCTGGTTGTCGGCCTCGCGCTCGTAGTCGCACTCCTCGAGGATCCGCGCCTCGAGCTCCTTCACGAGCGCCGCGCCGTCGATCGGGAGGCCGAGCGTGCCCATCTTGGCGAAGAGCCCGAGGGTCGACAGGTCGCTGGCGAGCACCTCCTCGATGCCCGGGTACTGGACCTTCACCGCGACGGGGCGGCCTTCGAAGCGCGCGCGGTGGACCTGACCGATCGACGCGGCGGCGAACGGGCGCTCCTCGAAGTCCTCGAAGCGGTCGGCCACCGCGCCGCCGAGCTCGGCCTCGATCACGCCGCGGACGGCTTCGAAGTCCATCGCGGTGCTCTGCGCCTGCAGCGCCGCGAGGACGTCCTGCGCCTCGTCGGGCAGCGCGCCGGGCAGGTAGCTCGCCATCTGCCCGACCTTCATCACGAGGCCCTTGAGCTGGCCGAGCTTGGCCACGAGCTCGCGCGCGGCCTCCGTGGAGCCGACCACCTGCGCGGCGGTCGGCGCGTTCGCGTCTCGGCCGCGGAGCTGCCGCTTGGCGGCGCTGACGCCGACCTTCGCGGCCAGCTTGGCGGTCACCCAGGTGCGCTTGCGGAAGCCCTTGGCGAGCTCGCGGAGATCGTCGCCCATCGCTTCTGGGAGTGTGGGCGTTCGGGCGCCAGGTCAAGGGCGGGGGCGCTTCTCCCTTTACGGGACGCCGCCCTTCTGCGATTCAAGAGGCGCATGCGAAAGGTCCTCAAGCAGCTCGTGGGTCGGACCTATCTCGCGGTCTCCGGATGGCGAACGGAGGGAGAGCGCCCCGCGCCCCCGCAGTTCGTGCTCATCGCGGCGCCGCACACGACGAACTGGGATCTGCCCGTGATGATGGCGCTCTCGTTCGTCTACGACGTGCCGATCCGGTGGGTCGGCAAGCACACGCTCTTCAAGCCGCCCGGGGGCTGGCTGATGCAGGCGCTCGGCGGCATCCCGATCGTCCGGCACGAGCGGCAGAGCCGAGTCCAGACGCTCGCGGCGCTGTTCGACGAGATCCCCGACCTCGTCCTCACGGTCCCCGCGGAGGGCACGCGCAGCCGGGTCGAGTACTGGAAGAGCGGCTTCTATCACATCGCCGAGACCGCCGACGTGCCCATCGTCTGCGGCTACCTCGACTACCAGCGCCGCCGCGGCGGCTTCGGTCTGGTGATCAAGCCGAGCGGCGACATCCGCGCCGACATGGACCAGATCCGCGCCTTCTACGCGGACAAGGTCGGCAAGTACCCGGAGAAGTTCGGCCCGGTGCGGCTCCGCGAAGAGGACAGCGAAGAGGCCGAAGCCGCGGCCTGATCGGATCCGGCCGCCTAGTACGAGGTGTCGCCGGTGGTGAGCCAGAAGCCGGTCGTGGAGCCGGTCGGGTGCAGGGCGGTCACGTCGCAGCCCGTGGTCACGCCGCTCGCGTCGACGTGCGCGACGATGTCGGCGACGCGCCACATCAAGCCGTCCTCGCCGATCTCCTCCGACACGAAGCCGGGGACGGTGTCGGGGGCCGCGCCGAACGTCGACACGATCTCACCACCGCAATAGATGTTGACAAGCGGGCGCGTGGCCAGCGGGTCCAGGA
>JACKEC010000060.1 GCA_020633195.1 Sandaracinaceae bacterium
GGGAGGATCAGCGCGGCAGAGTCGTACTCAGCGAGATACGTGATGGATTGACCGAGCCCGCGGACGCATTCGGACTTGGAGGAGTTCGGCGGCTTGAACTCCAGCGCGCAGTAGGTGGTGTCGTCGTTGACATCGTCCATAAGAACGGCGTCAGGTACCGGCCACGCAGTCGCACTACGCAGATAGCCGAGCGAGACGTTGGCGCCGGAGAAAGTCTGCCGCCAATCGCCCCCCGCGTGAACGAGGTGGACCAGCGAACGAGCAGCCTTGAGTGCGAGGACGTTGTGCAGACTCATGCGGCTACTCCACTACAACGCGAACACGGGTGACGTCTTTCCCCTTGCTGATCTCGCCGACCAAGCGTTCGAAGCGCTCGTTCAGCTCGCCGACCGTGCACGGGACGCCACCGTCGGTGAGCGCGGAGCGGAGCCTCGCCTCGGTGAGCACGACCTTCTCGAGCCCGCTCAGGATCTCCTGCAGCGCCTTCACGAACGCGGGGCTCACCGGGTCGGGCAGGCTCTTGCTCTTCAGGAAGGCCTCGACAGCGTCACGACCTTCGCCGGCGCCGAGGAGCTCGATGTTGCCGGACACGGTCGGGTCCTGGAGGTTGCCGAGGAGCGTGTTCGTCCAGCTCTGCACCATGTCGTCGAGCTCAGTGTCGAGCTGACCGATGCGGTCGCCTGCCTTGGTCCCGGCGAAGGGCTCCTCGACGGGGCGGAACGCGCAGTGCGGGCAGATCGGATCGGCGTCGAGGTCCTGCTTCGTGAGGCTGAAGCAGGTCTTCAAGCCGAAGAGCGTGTTCTGGAAGTCGCGCAGCTGCTGGGTCGGCACCATCTCGACCGTTGAGAGCTGCTGGAGCTGCTTGAGGCGCGGGTCCTGCCCCAGCCGAGCCTTGCGCTGGTCGTCGGTGGCCCCAAGGCGCGCCTGAGCGTGGCGCTGTAGGTAGGCGTCCTGGTAGGCAGTCTTAAGCTCCGCCAGGGCCTGGCCGAGCGCCCGCTGGAAGCCCGAGTCGGCGCGGTGCTTCGGGCTCGTGATCTTGGTCATCAGCTCGCCGCGTCGCTCCCGCATCTGGTCCACCCAGGGGTGGCCGGCTTGGAGCACCGCCTCGGCTTTGCCCAGATACGAGGTCGTGGGCCCGACCTGCTGCACCAGCTCACCGAGCTCCTCGACCTCGCGCACGAGCGCGAGCCCAGGCCGCTGCGCCTGGATGGCCGCAACGTCGTGCGGGAAGCTCTTGAGCTTGCCGGCGGTGTTGAAGGCCTGGAGCGACTCGAGGAAGCGCTTCAGGTCGCCGAGGCGCTGCCGCCACTCGGTCTGTTCCTGCTCCGAGAGGATGGGCTTGCCCCAGAGCACCATGTCGGCGACGTGGGCGTGGGCGAGCACTGCCTTGTTGACCAGCTCGGCGACCTTGGCCTGCAGCTGGGTCACCGCGTCGTCGCGCTTGGCCGGGTTGACGATCAGCCCCTTTGGCACGCCGAGAAGATCGAAGAGCTCCTGCAGCGCGCCGAGCGGTAGGTCGCGCGGGCGCTCGATGTGCTTGAACTGGGCGACGTCGTTCACCGAGAGCTTCGCGAACTGGTCGATGGCGCCGGCGTCGATCTTCTTGCCGGTGATGCTCAGAACGACGTCGCCGCTATGAACCAGCCCGGCCAGCACCACGGCGAGGAACTCCGGCTCGAGCCGGAAGCGGCTCCAGTAGTCGACCCCGGCCTGCTCCTGAACGAGCTCGGAGCGGTTGAGCACCTGGCCTTCGCCCTTGGCACCGAGCTGCTCGATGATGTGCTTCGCGTAGCGAGACTCGCGCGGTCGAAGCTGGTCGCCGTCCAGCATCTCGAGCGCGTCGAGAACGGCGGCGCCGAGCTTGCTCTTCACGCTCCCGGCGATCCAACGCAAGGCATCCTGCGCCGCCTGCCCGCGGTTCGCGCGGGTGATGGGCGTGTCGAAGATCGGATAGTCGGGCGCGGTGTCGGTGAAGTGGGTGGACAACGACACCGCCGCCGCGACGTCGACGTAGTCCCGGACGCCGCCGCGCGATGGGGCGCGAGCGAAGAGCGTCTGGAGAAGCTCGCCCAGGCTTCGGGCCTTGCTCTGGTACGTGACCTCGTAGACGGTGGTCAGCTTCTCCTGCAGCCAGCGGGTCATCGTGCGCAGGTGCTCGAGCGCCTTGTCGTCGTAGATCTTCTTGTTGCTGCCTGACGCGGTGGCCGAGAGCTCGCGCGCCCCGGCGTAGAGCTTGAGCGCGCGGTCGAACTCCTCGTCCCGCTGCGTCAGCCGGAAGAAGACCTCGTCGGGCTTGCGCTCGTCCTTGAAGTACGGCGCTTCGAACGGCTGGATGAAGTAGATGTAGAAGTCGCGCGGCGGCTGAGCTGTGGACCGCTCGTTGGGGGCGCCGAAGAAGAGATAGCCGCTGCGGCCCGCCTTGCGCTCGCGCCACTCGACTTCGTGCTCCCAGATGCGGTAGCCGGAGACATAGGGCGGCGCCTCCGGGTCTTCGAGCACGACGCGGCGCAGACCATCGAAGTAGTACCGGTCGAGCTGGGAGTCGCTCAGCGACTCCGCCCGCTTGTCGATGAGCGAGTCGAAGTCGATGTCTTTCTTGAGGTCGAGGTAGTACTGGCCGTTCTCGCGGTTGAACGAGAGGAACTGCCCGCTGACGGTCTTCACGATCTCGCGGAGCACGGTCTCGACGACGGTCTTCAGGAACTCCGCGTCCCGCTCCGGCAACGGCATGAGCACGCAGAGGTCGTCGCGCAGCTCCTCGGCGGTCGCGCCGATGGGGGCGAAGATGTCGCTGGTCGTCAGCCGGTGCACCGAGAGCGCGTGGATGATGCGCAACGCAGCCGGGCGGTACTGCGGCCGCGTGAAGGCCTGCTGGATGCGCGCTTCGAGGACGTCGGCCTTCTCGATGACGTCGCGGATCTCCGGCACCGAGCGGAACGACGGGTTGTCCTTGAGGTTCTGCCAGTACGAGTCGTAGGCGATGAGGCCCGGCTCGTCGGCGGGCACGGTCTCGCCGAGCATCCGGCGGATGGCAGCGCTCAACGTCTTGAGGACCTCGCGCTTCTCCGCGACGTACACCCGCTCGAAGGTGTCGAGGTAGGCCGGGTGCACGGGGAAGAGGCGGACGAACTCGTCCATCCGCTCGTTCATCGAGCCGTAGAGCGGCGCGAACTTGGTCAGGTGCTCGCGCACCAGCGCCTGCTGCTTCGCGTCCTTCTTGAGGAGCCGCTCGGCGACGACGTGCGCGACGTCCTCGCGAGCGATGCGCATCTGCTCGAAGCGGTCCTTGACGCGCCGCAGGCTGTCGGCGGCGAACTGGAAGCGCGGGTTGTCGAAGAGGCTCTCCTGGACGCCGGCGATGAAGCGAAAGCGCGAGCCCTTGGCGAACTCTCCGACGGCGCGGAGGAAGTTCAGGTTGCGCATCAGCTCCTGCTCCCGGTTGGAGCGGAGGTAGTCGAGCAGCTCGTCGAGGACGAAGAGCAGCCCCTTGTCGGGGAACTTGGCCGTGAACGCCGCCATCATGGAGGCGAACACGTCTTTGTGGTTCTTGACCTGGTCCTCGGGCGGCACCTCGAACTGCACGCCGTGTTCCGACAGCTGGTCCTGGAGCGTCTCCATGACGAACTGCCGCAGCGGCATCGACGAGTTGATCTCGGCGCGGATGACGAAGAAGCGCCCGGCCACGAGCGAGGCCTTGTCGGCCACCGCGGGGTTGGTGAGCGCGCCCGCGAGCTCGGCATGCTCCGCGATGGCGGAGATGACGGCCATGAGGTGCGACTTGCCGGTGCCGTAGTTGCCGACGACGAGGAGGCCCTTGTTGTCGGCCGGGGTCTCGAACTGGAGCTGCGGGAGCACGAGGTCCGCGAGCTGCTCGCCCATCCGGTTGGAGATGACGAAGGTCTCGACGAGGCGACGGGCACTGGCCGCGCGGTCGGCTTCGCGGAGCTGAACGACGGTCTCGATGGGGTCGAACTGGATGAGGTCCGCGTAGTTCATGCCGAGTGCTCCTGAGCAGACGCCGCTCCGGTGTTCACGATGAGTGCTTGAGGCTCGTCGAAGCGACGGTACTCCGGGTGATCGGGAGTCGCATAGGTCAGCGCCTTGCCGACGTATGCTCCGCGCCAAGTCGCCACGATCGTGCGGTTGCGCGAGAGGCCTTGGAAAAGGCGGAGCGGGTCCTGCTTCAGCTCCGGGTGGAAGAGCATCTCGATGTTGTCGAGCATGATGGGGTCGGCTTTCTGCTCCCCTACGATGTCGTCGACGATGCGGGCAACGCGTAGGGCACGCTTCCGAGTGGTCAGCTCCAGGAGGCGTTCCGCCAGCAGCAGATTGATGTTGAGGAGCGGCCAGCCCTGCTGCTCCCGGAGCTGTCGTAGCGCCGTGGTCTTGCCACTGCGCGGGGGCCCGACAACCAGCACGAGGCGATGGTAGAGCTGTGCTGCGCCCTCGATCTGAGCCCGAATCTCGTCCACAACGCGCTGGGTCATCCCCCGGGTAGCCTCCTGCCGCCGCCCTCAGGCGGATTGGCAGGCTAGACCGCTCGGCGGCACCGACTCAACACGTTCCCGCCCAGGCCTAACCCTCTGAACTCAGAGATCTCCTGCAGGGGCGGCCGTGAGCTCGATGACATTGGCCCGTGATCCCCCGCGAGCGCCGGATCGAGCCTTCGCCATGAGCCAAGCCAAAGCCGGGCTTGCCGGAGAGAACGAGGAGCAGCGCTCGGTGATGAAGTCGGGCGCGAGGAAGCTGCCCATCATATGCAGGCGCCGTGTCGCTGGAAGCAAGGTCGTCGCAGCCCCAGAGCTTCGGTCGCTGGTAGGGGCTCTCGGTGAGGTGATCGACCGCGTCGACCCCAACACGAGCAGATGCTCATCTCCACGGTCCGGTCCCGGAACGGCCCAGCCACCGATGGGCGCCCCACCTCACGTCGGTGTCTCCGGCGGCTGAATCACTCGGATCTTCTTGTCCGTCGGTGGGAGTCGGTGTGCTACCGACTCGTCGAACCCGCCGGGATGCCTGAGCAGGAGTCGACCCCTTTGCTTGTTTGGCTCCTGTCTGAATGCGAGAGCATCCAGAAGCGCAGATCGACACACGTAGGTGTACACGTCGATGGGGATCCCCCGCGCGGACGCAGCCCGGAGAACCGTGTCAACGGAGGCGTTCTCGTTGTCACCGACCAACCTGTGCAACGCCAAGCCGGCCTCAGAGCTGGCCGGAAACACCAGCGCACCGAGTGTCTTGGGAATCCCCTTCATTCCGCAGTGCTCACGAGGGCATGGTAGGCCGTTTTCGTGGTTGCTGGGGTGAAGTCTGGCCTCTCCCAACGGACCTCGTCGGGTTTGGACCCCGCCCGGCATCGTCTCTCGATACGGTGGCCACGATGCTCTCGGCACGCATCGCTGACTCCAGTGCACCCACGGCGCAATCGGCCGTGTCTCGTCAGGTCTGGGCGACCTCGATCGTCTTGGGATCGCTGACATGACGACGCCCCCCCATCTGGGCGCGGTCCTCGCCTCCGCGGTGCTCTCCCTCCGGACCAAGCTCGACTCCACCGCTGCGCTCGCCGTCCTGGCCCCCTCGGAGGTCAACGCCACCCTCGCGCGCCACGAGCTGGCCCTTGCGACGCCGTTCATCCGCGTCTCCTTCCTCACCCCGAACCGCCTGCACAGCCTGCTCGCCGCGCCGGGCCTGCGGGCCCGCGGGCTGCGCCCGGAACCGCCAGGCTGGCTGCGCGCCACGCTGCACCACGAGCTGGTCCAGCGGGACCTCGGGGCCTACGGCGAGGTGATGCGCGCGCCAGGCTGGTTGCCCGCGCTTGTGAGCGCAATCGAGGCGCTCGAGTCGGGGGGCCTCGACGCCGAGGCGCTGCGGTCGCTCGGGCTCGACGGGGACCTTCGTGCCCGGGCCGAGGTGCTGGCCGCGCTCCTCGACGCCGTGAAGGGGGCTCGGGCAAGGGAGGACATCGCCGGCCCAGCCGACGAGGCCGACGCGGCGAGGCAGGCGATCGCCTCCGACGCGACCATCCCAGCGAACGAGCCACGAGGCGTGATCCTGCTCGGAGACGCACGGAACACGCGCACGGTGTCGGACACGCTGCGTGCGTGGCTCGCGAAGCGTGCGGTGGTGCGCCTGGACCTCCCCGCGATGCACGACCTGGCGCCGGCGTGGGGTGGGCTCACGGCGGCGGCGCCGCACGCCGAGGTCGTCTCGGTCGAGGCCTCGGTGCCCCACACTCGGATGGTTCGCACCCCCGATCCCGTGCGCGAGTGCGTCGAGATCGTTCGTCGTGTGCAGCGGGCGATCCGCGACGAGGTAGCGCTCGACCGGATCGCGGTGGTGCTGCCCGATCCGTCGGAGGCGGTGGCGCTGCGCGAGGCGCTCGATCGCGCGCAAGTGCCTGCTACGTGGCAGACGGGGCCGCCTCTCTCGACGGCGCCCTCGGCGTCGCTGCTGACACACGCCATCGAGTTGGCTCGAGGCGATGACTCGGTCACGTCTTGGTACGAGCTGCTGATGCGTCCGGGACTACGGCTTCGGCAGGAGCTCGGGGCCGACGCGGTGCGTGGGCGGGGCCGCTGGCGGAGGTTGCTCTCGAGCTGCGGGGCCTACCGGGGCAGCCACGTGATCCAGACTGCCCTCCGTGCGTCGCTCGCCGAGTTGGACCCCGGCGAGGAGTCGGAGTCGGATCGCCTCGCGTACGGGTCGCTGCTGAAGTGCGTCGATCACTTCGCCGAGCTGTTCGCGTCCTGGCGCACGCCGCGAACGGTGGGGCGCTGGGCCAAAGCGTGGCTGACGTTCGTGTCGCGCTACTGGCGCGAGGGCACCGACAAGCGCGCGCTGAAGTCGCTGCTCGAGGGCTGGAGTCGCGCGGACGCGGGGCCGCCGCTCTCACTGTCGGACGCCGCGGTCACGCTGGGCGATGCGCTCGCCGGGACGCAAGTCACGGTGGGGAGCCTGCGCGATGCGTCCATTCGTGTGCTCTCGCCCATGCAGTGCCTGGGCGCAGAGCTCGAGGTGGTCTGCGTCGCGTCGATGACGCAGGGGCGCTTCCCGCTCGATCCGTCCGAGGATCCGATCCTCGACGACGCTTTGGTCGACGCCATCAACGCGAAGCTCGACGCGGGGCTCTTTCGCTCGTCCGATCGTGTCGCGCTCGAGCGCCGCCGCTTCGCGGCGGTGCGCTCTGCGGTGCGAAGCGAGCTGTGGGTGAGCTGTCCGCGCGTCGACATGATGAAGGGGCGACCGCTCCTCCCGGGCACCCTTCTGCTCGAGCTGGCCGAGGAGCTCGCAGGGCGTCGCGTCGGGTTCGAAGAGCTCGACGACTCGCTCGAGCCGGCGGGGCGCCGGAGCCGTGCCTACCCCGCGGACCCCGAGACCGCGCTCGACGCCGGTGAGTTCCTGTTGAGCCGGCTCCACGCCAGCGAAGCCGCCGTGCGAGCCGCGGCGCTGACCGCGCTCGTCGATCACCCCAACGCGAGGCGCCTCCTGAAGGCGCACCGCGCGGCGACCCTCATCACGTCGGGGGGGGTCCACGAAGAGCTGCGGCCGTGGGCCGGCTTCGTGCCGCCCGAGGTGCTGAGCTGTCAGGGGCTCGATGGCGCCGCGCTCGCTCCGTATCAGCTGGCCGCGCTGCTCTCGGATCCGCTCGACTTCTTCCTGCGCTGGGGCCTCGGGGCGTGGAGGGCACCCCGGCTCTACGACGACTTCAACCCGGTCCGCGAGTGGTACGTGAAGAAGATCCTCGGCGCCGAGGCGCGCGAGCTGCTGACGGGGACGAGCGCCGGGCTCGCCACCCAGCTCGACGCGCGCTTCGACGCGGCCCTCGAGGTGGATCTCGAGCGCGCAGGCATGAACGACGACGCGTCGACGGGAGAGCGCGTCCGTCGCATGGCGCGGCGGCTGGCGCGAGCGATGCTGAGGGCCGAGCCGCTCGCCGGGCCCGGGCTGGAGCTCGAGGTGGCGACCGTGCGGGCCGACCTGCCATGGCGCCTCGAAGGCGCCGAGGGTCGACGGACCGGCAGCGGCGTCGAATGGCTGGTGGAGAAGGCGCCCACCAAGAAGGCGCAGCAGGCGGGGTTCGCTGCGCTGGCCGAAGTCGCGGCGACGCTGGCGCGCGGCGAAGCGGTCGACGAGCTGCGATGGGTCGGCGTGGACGGCAGCCAGCAGAAGGCCGGCGACCCCGCGGAGCTGCTCGCGGGTTTCCAGGACCGCCTGACGCTGGTGACCGAGATGGTGCAGGCCGGCGCGTACCCAGGGGCGGGGCCGGCGGCGCTGCGCGTGGACGGCGCGCCGGCCTCGGAGGTATCGGAGGACTGGTGGCAGGCGTGGAGGGACGCGTGAGCGATTCCCCCGTCGACCAGGACGTCCGCGACCGCGCGATCGGTCGGGTCGGCGAGTCGATGGCGCTCAGCGCGGGCGCCGGCTCTGGCAAGACGAGCGTGCTCACGGACCGCCTCGTCGAGGTTCTCGCGAGCGGTGTGCCCCCGAGCCGCGTGGCGGCCATCACCTTTACCGAGAAGGCAGCGGGGGAGCTGCAACGTCGCGTGCGAGACGCGCTCGAAGCACGCCTCGTCGCCAAGGGCGACGACCCCGCCCTGCGCGCTCAGCTCGATCGCTTCCACGAGCTCACGCTCACCACCATCCACAGCTTCTGCCTCGGGTTGCTGAAGGCGGAGCCGCTCGCGTCACGCTGGGCGCCCGGCACCGAGGTGGCCGAGCACGACCAGCGCGGGCTCGCGACGGGCATCCGCGCGTGGCGTCGCGCCATCGCCAATCGGGACCCACGGCTCCTGGGGCTCTTCGACATCAAGCTGCCGGAGATCTCGCTGACGCGCGGCGTGCTCGCGCTGTGGGCCAACCGCGACCTGACGCCGTTGGTCGGTGACGAGCACCTCGACTGGGAGGCCGCGCACGCGGAGCTGCTGGCGGTGCACGAGCACGTGGAGGCGGTCGCGGCCAGGTGCGCATCGCCACGGGACAAGCTGCTGACCAACAACGCTCCCTTCCGAGAGCGGCTCGCGGAGTGGGCGGCGAGCCCACCGGGAGAGGTCACGCTCGCCGCGCTGCTCGCCACGCACGTCAAGCCGGATCGCCGGGGCGGAACCAAGGCGAACTGGGGGCCGGACGGGATCGATGACTTCAAGGAGGCGCTCAACGCGATCGACGCGTGGCGGGCGACCTGCTTCGTCCGCGCCCAGCGGGACCTCGTCCTCTCGATTCGCGAGCACGTCTTCCCCGTCATGGAGAGCGCGCGCTTCGAGAACGCCGTCGCGAACTTCGACGATCTGCTCTTCCGCGCCGCCGCGCTGCTGCGGGAGCCCGACCCGAGGGCGCGGCTGTCCGCGCGCTTCGACGCGGTGCTCATCGACGAGGTGCAGGACACCGATCCGATCCAGGCGGAGGTCGCCGCGCTGCTCTCGCGCGACCCAACCGTCGACGGCGACTGGCTGTCGGCGGCGCCGTGGCCGGGCCACCTCTTCGCGGTTGGCGATCCGAAGCAGTCCATCTACCGCTTTCGCCGCGCCGACGTGACGGTCTGGCGGGACCTCGCCGAGCTCGTCGCGAGCGATGGCCACGCCGAGGAGCTCACCCAGAACTTCCGCTCGGTCCCCGGGATCGTCGACTGGGTCGCGCACGTGTTCGAGGACATGGAGGACTTCACGCCGCAGGTCGCTTGGCGCGGGAGGGCCGCGCTCGACCCGGTCGTGGTGATCGAGAGCGACGTCGACGCGGAGCTCGACCACGCGGTGCGACACCTCTTCGACCTCAAGGAGAACGGCGCCCAGGCAGTGGACCGCGAGAGCGGCGAGCTTCGACCGATGCGCTGGGGCGACGTCATGGTCGTCGTACCGCGCTGGGCCAAGGCGCCCGAGTTGGCCGCCATGTTCGAGCGCGCGGGCGTCGAGGCCATCGTCGGGGGTGGCGGCACGTTCTTCCTGGGCGAAGAGGTGCGCCTCGCGATGAGCGCGCTCCGCGCGCTCGACGAGCCCGCCGACACCGAGGCGACCGTCCACGTCCTCCGGGGCCTCTTCGGCTTCACGCTGGAGGACCTCGCGACCCACGCGGCGGCTGGCGGGAGCTTCCGCTACACCGTCCCCGAGCAGCCGGCCGGCAACGTGCGCGACGCGCTCGAGACGCTGCGCGACCTGCGCCTGTCGCGCGTCGAGTCGTGGGTACCGCCGCTCGACCGTCTGCTCGAGGAGACCCGCGCGAGCGCGGTGTGGTCGCTGCTCGCCGACGGCCAATCGCGGCTGGCGAACCTCGACAAGCTCCGCGTGATGATTCGCAGCCTCGAGGCGGAGACGCGATCGCCGTCCGCGGTGGTGTCGGAGCTGGTGAAGGCGTCGCGCGACTCGGAGGCCGACCTCTCCCGCGCGGACCCCGAGTCGGACGCAGTGACCATCACCACCGTCTTCAGCGCGAAGGGCCTCGAGGCGCCCATCGTCGTGCTGCTCGACGCGTTCCGGAAGCTGGGCGACCCGACCGTGTTCGTCGATCGGCGTGCGGGAACGGTGGCCATCAAGATCGGGAGCGGCTTCGCCTCCCCCGGCTGGCCGGACATCGCGGAGGCCGACAAGGACGCGCAACACGCCGAGCGTCGCCGCTGGATGTACGTGGCGACGACCCGCGCCCGCGACCAGCTCGTGATCCTGCGTCACGACAAGGCGAACCTGCTGGAGCACATCGCGAGCGGCTGGGACGCGGACGCGCTCGAGCACGAGGCACACCAGACGCTGGCCGACGGCGTGGAGGTCAGGATTCGCGTCGGAGACGAGCTGCCCAGCGTGGACTACGGCAGCGAGACGTTCCCCGGTCGGGACCCCGAGGTCGATCGGTGGATCGCCAACCCTGCCGGGAAGGGGGACCCCGCGGGCGAGTCGCGCGACGGAGCTCAGCGGGCCGCCGTGAGCGCCTCCAAGCGGAAGTGCATGAAGAGCAAGAGCGTCGGCGAGCTCGTGAGCCGTAGCCGCGCGCCGGTGTGGGGTTCCGGCGTCGGGACAGTGGGCGGCCGCGTGGTGCATCGCGCGATGGAGCACCTCGACCTCTCGCAGACCGCCGATGCGCTGGAGCCGCAGATCGATCCGCTGATCGGCGCCCTCGCCGTCGAGCTCGGCCTCGACGAGGACATGACCGACAAGTGCGCCGACGTCGTGCGCAAGATCCTCCGGCACCCGGTGATGGACGAGGTGCGGGACGCGACCGAGCTCTGGAAGGAGGTTCCGTTCGCCTTCCATGACCGCGGCCGCGCCGTGCACGGCGTGATCGACCTGTGCTTCCCGGAGGACGCCGAGCTGAAGCGTTGGGTCGTCGTGGACTGGAAGTCGGACCTGCCGCCCGAGGGCGACCCGGTGCGCGCGAGCTACGAGCAGCAGGTCGCCATCTACGCAAAGGCGGTGCTGCAGACCGTGGCGCCCTGCGAGTCGGTCCGCACCGTCCTCGTCGGCCCCTACGAGGAGATCCCCTCGACTCCCGACCGCGAAGCCGTGCTCACCGAGGTCGACGCGGCGATACGGGGGGGCTTGCTCGCGCTGCTGCGATCCGGCGCGACGGTCCCGCGCGTCGGGGCGGACATCGGCGAGCCCGTCGTCGCGAACCTCGAGCTCGCGTGGGAGGCCGCTCGTGTGGGGCTCGGTCTCGACCTCTCCCCCGACGAGTCCGCGGGCCTCGCGAAGATCGGGTGGGACGTCGTCGTCGCGGACACCGCCGAGCTGGGGTGGGCGCGCACCGCGGTGGCTGCGCTGCGCGAGAAGCTGGGGCTCCCCGACGAAGGCGAGGACGACGAGGACGACCTCGCTTCGGTCAGTGCCGAAGAGGCCGAAGGCGAGGGGGAGACCGATGACTGATCCCAGCGTGGACGCGGTCTTCGACCTCCTCGACCGCTGGCGTCACCTGCCGGCCTACCAGCTCGAGCGGCGCGCCGACATCTACTTCGCGCTCTACCTGCGCGAGGTGCTCCAGGCCGAGCTCGGCGTGGAGCTCGACCCGCGACTGATCCCAGAGCTGCCGATCCGTCGAGACCTCGTGTTCCCCGAGACCCCGAGCAAGCAGTCGGTGAAGGTCGACTATGCGGCCTTCGAGCGCGGCCGTGACCGCGTCTGGTTCGTCGAGCTGAAGACCGACGCCGGCTCGCGCCGCGAGACTCAGGACACCTACCTCGAGCGCGCGAAGGCGCTCGGCTTCCGCGCGATCGCCGAGGGGCTGCGAGACATCCTCCAGGCGACGAGCGCGCACCAGAAGTACTTCCACCTCGCCACGGCGATGGCAGACCACGGCTTCTTCGAGCTCCCGGACGGGCTCGAGACCTACGTCTATCCGAAGCCGCGCCGCGGGCTGACGCGCGAGCTTCAGAAGATCCGCGTGCTGCGCGACGCGGCGATCGAGGTCGTCTACGTTCAGCCCCAATCGGACGGAACGAAGGGCGCCGTCGACTTCGCCACCTTCGCGCACCATGTGGAGCGCCACGACGACCCGTTGAGCCGTCGGTTCGCCCAGTCGCTCCGCGAATGGGGCACAATCGACGCGGGTGCGGTGCCTCCGCGCGGAGGCTGACGAACCGGGGTGGGATGGCCTACGAGCTCGCGCTGTCGACGACGTTCTGGAAGAGCCGCGACGCTCTCGACAACCGTGAGCGTGACGCCCTCGCCGACGCGATGGACAAGGTGCAGAAGGGCCTCCCGAGCGTCCACGTCCACGACCTCGCGCCGATGCCGTTCGTCTCGTTCGGCGTGAACCGCGACGCGATGCGCGTGATCTGCAAGCGCGACGGCAACATCCTCATCTGCCTCTACGTCGGTGCGCACGACGAGACCTACCACTGGGCCAAGCGCCACCGCGTGCTGCAGGTCGGCAACTACGTCCGCATCGTTCAGACCCGCGAGGAGGAGGAAGCCGAGCGCCCCGTGGTCACCGGGCCCGAGCCCACGACGAGCGGTCCCCTGGCCACGGTCAACGACGACGCCTTCGCGAAGCTCCACGTCCACCCCCCCACGACGCGGCTCCTGCGCGAGCTCACCGACGAGGACCTCCTCGTCGACCTGCTCACGCACTTCCCCTCGACGCGCGGCAACGCGCTGCTCCACCTCGCCACCGACCCCGCCGACATCGAGGGCGCCGAGCTCGAATACCTGGCAGCGATCGCACGCAACGACGAGGAGCCGAGCCTCTCGGACGCGCTCCGGCACGACGCCAACTCGGCGGACTTCTGGATCCCGGACCCCGCGGACGAGGCCTACCGGCGCGCGCTCCGCGGCGGATTCGAGACGTGGCGCGTGTTCCTCCACCCCACGCAGCGCCAGGTCGTGCGCGTGAAGAGCAAGGGCGCGGTGAAGGTCACCGGCGGCCCCGGCACCGGCAAGACGGTCGTCGCGTTGCACCGCGCCAAGCACCTCGCCGAAGGGCGCGCGGACTCGGAGCCGCGCCCGATCCTGGTGACCACGTTTAGCAGCGTCCTCACGGAGCAGCTCGGCCACCAGCTCGACCTGCTCTGCGGCAAGGACACCCCGATCCGCGAGCGCATCGTCGCGCGCAGCCTCGTCTCGGTCGCCCAGGACGTCCTCGACGCCGCCGCGCTCCCGCGCGAGCTCGTCGTCGACACAGACGACTGCTGGGAGAAGGCGCTGGCCCACGACGGAAGCGGGCGCGGCAAGCTCTTCTACGAGTCCGAGCGAGAGCACGTCGTCGCGGTGAACGACGCCTGGACCGAGGCGGCCTACCTGAAGGTGAAGCGCACCGGCCGCGGCTCTCGGCTCGACCGCGCGGGCCGCCGCGAGGTCTGGAAGGTCCTCGACGCGTTCGAGCAGGCGCTGCTCGCCGCGGGTGGCGGCGACGTCATCGCCCTGACCCGCCGCGCCACCGCCGCGCTGCGCAGCGGCGAGGTCGCCTCGCCCTACACCGCCGTCGTCTGCGACGAGATCCAGGACGTCGGCGCCAGCGAGCTCCGCTTCCTCGCCGCGCTCGCGACCGACCCCGAGAGCGGCACGCTCCGCCCGAACGGCCTCACCCTGTGCGGCGACGGCCACCAGCGCATCTACCGCGTCCCTTTCCGCCTGAGCGCCTGCGGCATCGACGTCCGTGGGCGCGCCTCGCGGGTGCTCCGCCTCAACTACCGCACCACCGATGCGATCCGCCGCGCCGCGGTCGCGCTCCTCGAGGGCAACGAAGGCGACGAGCTCGAGGACGAGGGCGTCCACGCGCTCCGGGGCTACCGCTCGATCCGCCGCGGCATCCCCCCGGAGCACCGCACCTTCGCGACCGCGGGCGAGGAGGCCGACTGGATCGCCGAGCTCGTCCGCGACGACCCGAGCCGCCTGCTCGTGCTGGCCCGCAAGCGCTCCTGGATCACGAGCCTCCGCAAGCTGCTACAGGCCCGAGGCCTCGAGCCCCGCGTGCTCGAGAGCGGTGACGAGCCGAAGAACGAGGACCGCCTGCTCCTCTGCACGCTCCACCGCAGCAAGGGTCTCGAGGCGCCGCGTGTCGTGCTCGCCGGGCGGCAGCTCGTGCCGGCGCGGTATCCAGGTGGCGGTGACCCGGAGGACCGGACGCTGTGGGATCGGAAGGAGCGTTGCCTGCTCTACGTGGGCATGACCCGGGCGCGCGACTGGTGCGGCGTGTCGACTGTGAAGAAGCGGTAGCCTGGCGATCCGACGCCATCGACCCTCCAACTGGCGCGCTCACGGTCGCCCTCGGGGTTACCGGCGTCGTGACGACAATGCGGACCGCCGAGATAGTTCGGGCAGCTTCGAGGAAGGGCTGAGTGAACATCCGACACGGGAGTGACCAGGTGAACCCGACGACATCTCCGCCCGAGCCGAGCTTCGATCCCGCCGAGTGGATCGCGTGGCCCGATCTCGAGAACGTGGCCGCGGACGCGCAGCACCCCATCCACCGCCTCGGCGCCTACGTCATAGGCCGCTTCGACGAAAGGCCGACTCAGGCAGCGACGGGATACGAGGGAGAGGGGCCGCTTGCTCGGACGGGCGTGATCTACATCGGCGAGACCCACGGGCGGACCTCGAGCCTCCTGAGTCGCCTGAAGCAGTTCGGGAACAGCGCAGGCATCTTCGGCCCACCTCAGGACGGTCACTATGCCGCATGGGGACTCAGGCCCGCGCTGGAGATCGAAGATCGGCGGTCGGCACTGCCTGAGGCGGAGGTGAGTCGGCTCTACGTCGCGCTGTGCCCACTTCCGCCGGCGATTCAGGCCGATACCGAGCGGCGAGACGCGCGTGGAGTTCTTCCTGGGCTCTTCGAGGCACGGCTCCTGTGGAGCTTCGTGCAGCAACGGGGACACCTTCCCCTGCTCAACAGCTCGGGTGACCACGGCGCCGCAGACCTGGCGGCTCGTGCAGATGCGGTCGTTGCGTCCCTCGATCAGGCCGCGGTGACCGAACTGATCGCGGCCTCCGAGGTGGCGAAAACTCAAGCAGTCGCTGCGGACATCCTGACCAAGATCATGGCCGCGTGGTCCTACACCGATCGGCCTATTCGCTCGAGAGTGGACGACCGAGGTGACATCCACGCTTGCCGTCCTCTGGGAGGGGGGACCTGGATCTTCGTCGGCCACTCGACCGAGGGTGCCTACGTCTCGCTGTGGGCCGGGGACGTCTGCGACTTCGGACCAGAGGACGCATCTGCTCAGCACGCCGCCGCACGCGATCCCGCATCTTTCGCGAACCTCGTTCGAGCCCTCGTGAAGTTCTGGGCCTGACTTCCTGTCTGGTCTCTGACGGCTACGTCTCGCCGTCGGCCATCGCGCGCCCCTCACGGCGGGCCGCGCTACCGGTTCAGGCGGTCCGTCCGCCATGGTCGTTCGGCCACGTCGAGTCCGACGAAGCGCC
The DNA here is from genome assembly GCA_020633195.1 of Sandaracinaceae bacterium. Taxonomy (GTDB): domain Bacteria; phylum Myxococcota_A; class Polyangia; order Polyangiales; family Sandaracinaceae; genus JACKEC01. The sequence continues at coordinate 15,837 of JACKEC010000060.1, forward strand.
TCGCCTCCGCCCGAGGGGACCTCGATGGCCGCGGTCCGATACCCTGACCGCGATGACATTCACGGTGCAACAGAGTCCAGCGGGCGCTCGGTGCTTCCGCCGGCGGATCCACGTTGGCGTGATGGTGTTTCCGTCGGCTCAAGAACCCTCTCAGAACGCCGCCGTCGATCACCGCCCCTTCAAGGCCCCCAACGCGATCACCCTCCCACCCGGAGTGCGCGCGATGCGCGACCAAGCCGCGCGGGTCTGGGGCCCATTTCAGGTGGAAGCAAACGGCATCACCTACGCCTACGAGTTCGACTTCCATATCGCGATGGCGTCGACGATGACCCCGGTACGACGCTTTGTGCGGGACACCAACGCTGACCGCGACCGGGAGGTGCCGGAAGAGAGCGCTCGGCCGATCGTCGACGCGTTCGCCGAGGCCAACGCGGCCCGCTTCGCGAACATCGCGCTCGTTCACACCGCGCTTCGAGGCAATGCCTGCGCGCCCTGTATTCAGCGTCCGGGTGGGCTTGTGGCTCCTTCCGCGCCACGTGCCGAGCACCCCGGTGTCTTGACCAGAACATCGAACGCGATGGTCCTTCACCTCGGGGCGATCCAGGAGGCCGACAATCGGACGGTCGCCCACGAGTTGGGTCACATGCTGGGCATGGCCGACTTCAACTACCAAGGGCCGGACCTGATGGCGAGAGACCGTCACCGAGGCGACAGCGTCCGTCGACTCACGGATCGCGACAAGGAGCGCTTCCATGATGTCCTCGCCGTCTCCCCGCTTGGCGTCCGATGGGTCGGCGGGCGGCCGCCAGAGCCGCACTCGCGGCGGCGCGACCGGCGACGCGTCTTGCGGGTGTCCAGGTGAGACGGTGTGGCGTCCTGGTCCTCGGTCTGGGCCTGGGCTGCTCCCCGCCGACTCCCCCGCCTCCTCCGACCGAGGCCCCCAAGCAGGGGGTCGGTGTCGGTGAGCTGGGCCCGGTGCTCGCTTGCGAGGACATCGATCCAGACACCGCTCCGCCTCGCTTTCGCCTCGCGATCGGGCACTTCTCCGTCGAGAACGACTTCGAGCTCGAGTGCGGTCGCGTCCAGCTCCATCCTCCCGAGGCGACGTGGGGCTACGTTGAAGTTCTGCAAAAGACGTTGCGGCGTGTACCCGACGCTCGGCGCTGGAGCGTCCGGCGCATCCGGGGCGAGACGTTCCGTCAGGCGGTCATCCCCGTGCGGGCGTCCCCGGTCGACAACCCTCGGTTCGGACGCATCCTGTCGGCCTCGCCGGACGAGGAATGGCCCGCGGCGCGCTACGGGAGCCTCGAGTACGAGTCCGCCGACTTCGACGCCACCATCGGTGACGATCCCCGCGAGTGGCACGCGTACTTCACGGCCAGCTGCGAGGAGCCCGCGTGCTGGTCCGTGGAGTCGGCCTCGAGGCGGCGGCGGGCTCCGCGTCCGTTGGGATCGGCTCGCTGACCGCGCCCTCGCAGGTCGACCAGCTCAGGCGCAGCGTCGGGCTCGCGTGCCTTCCAGACCGCGCAGGGCAGGTTCCGGGCGACCGCTCGGGGAGCTCGGTCGGATCGAACATCGCGTACTCGTGGTCGGGGCGCTCAGCGCGTCCCTGAGGTTGCCGCCCTCGGACACGACCGCTGGCGGGAAGCCCACGCATGTGGGGACGAAGCGAAGACGTCGATGGTCTCGGCATCATCGTCAGCACCTGGGCCACGGCCAGATGCTCCTCGCAGACACCAGGACCCACGCCTGCGTCGCCGAGGCCAACCGCGTCGTGGGGCCAGGACGCCCACGCGCAGGCCACCATCTCGTGCAACGCCGGTGAAGGCGACCTCCAGGCTCTCATCTCCTGTCGTCGAGCTCCGCAGCAAGTAGCAGCAGATGCGCCTCGTGTACGCGATACCACTCGAGGGCCAGGCTCAGAGGCCGTCGCCGGCAGGGGGTTGTGGAGGAGCGCGCGCAGCTCGCGACGGAGGCGGCAGGCTGCAGGCGCGATGACGGTTCGTGTTCGACATGCCAGCCCATCGGCCCGGCGATCGGAGGGTTTCGTGGCGGCGTCACGGCGAACGACCAGGAGGATGCAGGGAGCAGGATCGCGGCGAGCATCAGGCCCCCGACGCGACTCCCCAGCCCTGCCCCCGATGCGTCCCCAGCAACGCGCCGCTCAGGCGGCGTCGAGCCTTTCGGCGGTGCCCGCGAGGACGAGCTCGTCTCCGTCCTCGGGCGCTCTGCGCTCGCCAGGCAACGTCACCGGACCGCGTCCCCGGTGGATGGCGAGGACGGTGGCGCTGAATGCGAGCGCGCAGGTCGAGCTCGGTCAGGGTGCGGCCGTGCGCAGGTGAGGTGTCGGTGAGGCGGACGCGGGCGATGGTGCCCAGGTCGACCTCCTCGGCGTCGGCGGGGGGCTCGTCCTCGTCGCTCGACAGCGCGGCCACGAGCCGCGCGGCGGCGGAGCGGACCTCGGCGTCGACCTTCCTCGCCGAACGGATCGCGATGATCGTCAGCGCGGCGAGCACGACGAGGACGAAGAGGATGCCGTGGCCGTCCGGGAGGACGGCGCCGAGCACGGTGGCGGAGGGGAAGCCGACGAGCGCGGTGAGGCCGATCAGGAGGAGGACGGTCAGGGCGCGCACGCGCGCGGGCGACGGAGCCGCCGACTCGGGGGGCGCGAGCACGGCGGTGGCGAGCGAGCGCGTGGTCCGAACGGTGACGGCCAGGACGGGGAGGATCACGGCCACCGCCCCGGCGAGCCACAGGACCCTCGCGGTGGGCGACGAGACGCCGAGCCGCGCCGCGACCGCGGGGACGGCCTCCCCGGACAAGCTCGCCGTGAGGAGGACGATCCCGAAGACGAGCCCGACGTCCCACGCGAGGGCGCGGACGCCGACGCGGATCCGGCTCGCGCGGCCGTCGGAGCTCCCGGCGCGGAGGCGCGCGACCCACTGCTCGTGCAGGGCGAGGAGCCGGCGCAAGGCCTTGGGCATGGCTCGATCGACGAGGCTCACGATCCGCGGTGAGGCTCGAATCGCGAGCGGGGTGGTGAACGCGGTCAGGACCGCCACGGTCACGAGGATCGATCGGAGCTCGGGGCGCGCGACGCCCGCCGACACGCCCACCGCGGCGAGGATGAAGCCGAACTCGCCGATCTGACCGAGCGCGAGCCCCGCGGTCACGGAGCGTCGCACGCCCATCCCGGATACGAGGCCGGCCATGCTCACGACGGCGAGCTGCGCGACGATGACGAGCACGGTCACGCCGAGCGCGACGGGCAGGCTCTGGAGCGCCTCGCGAGGGTCGACGGTCATCCCGACGGAGACGAAGAAGATGCCGGCGAAGACGTCCTTCAAGGGCTCGGTCCGTCGGGCGACGGCGTGACCGTGACCGGACTCGGCGACCAGGACGCCGGCGACGAACGCGCCGAGCGCGACCGAGTAGCCGAGCTCGGAGGCGAGCGCCGCGAGGACGAAGCAGAGCCCCACGCTGACGACGACGAGCACCTCGTCGCTCACGAGCGACGCGACCCAGCGGACGATCCGAGGGACGAGGAGCAGCCCGACGACGACCATGCCGACGAGCACCCCGGCGAGCCGCAGGAGGTCCCCTCCGAGCGCCTCCGGCTCCAGCCCGCTGCCCGCCGCCACGCCGGTCATGACGGCGACCAAGACGATGGCCAGGACGTCCTGCACGACCAGGATGCCGAGGACGTGCTCCCGCAGCCCCTCGTCGACGCCGGCGGTCAAGGCGCGGCTCACCACCATCGTGCTCGAGATCGCGACGCAGGCGCCGAGGAAGAGGCCGTCGGTGGTGCCCCACCCGAGCCGCTCCGCGAAGGCGAAGCCGCACCAGAACAGGAAGCCCACCTGGACCGCTCCGGTCAGGCCCGCGGTCGGCAGGACCCGGAGCAGCCGCGCGACGCGGAGCTCGAGCCCGACGCCGAACATCACGAGCACGACGCCGAGCTCCGCGAGGGTCTCGACGCGCGCGGCGTCGGCGAAGAGGGGGATGGGGATATACGGCCCGACGACGAGCCCGGCGATCAGGTACGCGAGCACGGTCGGCTGACCCAAGCGGCGCGCGATCGGGCTGGTGATGGCGGCCACCCCCAGCACCAGCGCCAGGTCGAGGACGAGGGACGCTCCATGCGAGTCGCCGGACATCAGCCTCTCCCTCCTCGTGTGGTGTGTTCCTCTGCTCGTCCCATACGCGACCCTCCCGCCGAGGCGCCGCCTCGGAAGCTCGAGCTCCGACCGCCTCGAAGCGCGCCCCCGACGTGGAGGCGCGCGAGGGCTCATGGGTCGTCGGGATCTCGCGAAGGGTGAACGCGCGGCGGCGGCCGCAGGGCCGGGGAGGCGCGGCGCGGCGCGGCGGTCGCGACGGTCGCGACGGGCGGCGGCGAGACGCTCCGGTGGCGCCGCACGTGGCGCGGCGCGTGACGCTGAAGGGCGGTCACCGAGGAGGTCACGGTGCGCGGCAACGCGGCCCCCCAGGGGGCGCCGTCGGCGTGCTCACCCGGCGCGTTCGCGTGGGGGCTCGGCGTCGACGGCAGAGCGATGGCCCCGATCAAGAAGAGCGCGAAGACAGCGGCGCGCGGGGACATCGTCTAGAGGATGTCGGTCATCGGGGCTCG
>JACKEC010000061.1 GCA_020633195.1 Sandaracinaceae bacterium
CACGCGCAGGGCGACCGCGTCGCCGGTCTCGTTCACCGCGTCGACGAAGGCGTAGTAGCGGGTCTGGTCGCCGAGCACGAGCTCGTCGGCGGCGCCGGTGGGCTCGTGGTCGCGGATGCCCGTGCCGATGACGAGGCGACGGACCCGGACCGAGCCGCTGTCGTCGAACGTCGGCGCGTAGGGATCGATCGGGTCCTCCTCGACGAGGGTCGGCTGCGGCAGCGGGCGCGGCGTGGGCGTCGTGGTCGCGAGCTCGTGCTCCAACGACGGCATGGGGATCGTCGCGACGCCGCCATCGGGCGTCGACGCCTGGGCCTGCGGCCGCGCCGCGCTCTCCTCGGCGTTGGCCCACGCGATCCCGCCGACGACGAGGCCAGCGACGGTGAGCAACCCGGCGACGCTGCCGGCGACGAGCTTGAGGTTGGTCTTCATGATCTTCGCTTTCTCCTTCGGTCGGCCCGATGCCGACGAAGGTCCTCTACGCAGTAGCCGTGCCACCGAGCCAACCTCCCGAGATCATTGAGACTGCCAAAATGACGTGTCTCCGTGGCGACACGGGAGCGCGTCTGCGCGGTATCGTCCGACCGTGAGCTGGGCGGTGGATCTGGCGGCGATTCGGGAGGCGCACGAGCGCATCCGTCCCCACGTGCACCGCACGCCGGTGCTGACATGCGCCACCCTCGATCGGCGCGCGGCCGGCCGACAGCTCTTCTTCAAGTGCGAGAACCTCCAGAAGGGAGGCGCCTTCAAGGCTCGCGGCGCGACGAACGCGGTGATGCGCCTCGACGACGCGACCGCGGCGCGCGGGGTCGTGACGCACTCGAGCGGCAACCACGCGCAGGCGGTCGCGATCGCGGCGGCGCGGCGCGGCATCGAGGCGCACATCGTGATGCCGAGCGACGCGCCCCGCGTGAAGCGCGCCGCGGTCGAGGGCTACGGCGCGCACGTCATCGCGTGCGAGCCGACGCAGGCCTCGCGCCTCGAGACGGCCGCCCGCGTGGTCGAGCAGACCGGCGGCACCCTCATCCCGCCCTACGATCACCCGGACGTGATCGCGGGCCAGGGCACGGTCGCGATCGAGCTGCTCGAGGACGCGCCGGACCTCGACGCGGTGATCGTCCCCATCGGCGGCGGCGGCCTCATCAGCGGCGTGACGCTCGCGCTGAAGGAGCTCGCGCCCCACGTCCGCGTGTTCGGCGCGGAGCCTCGGGGCGCCGACGACGCGGCGCGCGGCAAGGCGAGCGGCAAGCGCGTGACCCAGCAGACGCCGAAGACCATCGCCGATGGCCTCAAGACCACCCTCGGCGATCTCACGTGGCCGGTCGTCCGCGATCTGGTCGAGGAGATCCTCGTGGTCGAGGACGTGATGACCGTGGGCGTGATGAAGCTCGTGTTCGAGCGCATGAAGCTCGTCGTCGAGCCGAGCGGCGTGGTCCCCCTCGCCGCCGCGATGACCCGCCGCTTCGGCGAGCTCGAGGGGATCACCCGCGTGGGCATCGTGTTCAGCGGCGGCAACGCCGATCTCGACGCGCTGCCGTGGGCGCGCGGCGGCTTCGGGGGAACCGCGCGGCGCTGAGGGTGTCGGATGGGCCATGCGTTGGCTCGCCTCGGGGCTCGCCGCGCTCGTGTGCCTCACCGCCACGAGTGTCCAGGCGTTTTGCGGATTCTACGTCAAGGAGGACGACACGCGGATCACCAGCCGCGCGAGCCGCGTCGTGCTCATGCGCGACGGGACCACCACGGTCCTGTCGATGCAGAACAGCTACGAGGGCCCCCCGGAGGACTTCGCGCTGATCGTGCCGGTGCCCTCGGCGATCGGCCCCGAGGACGTGCGCACGCTGTCGCCGGAGCTCTTCGATCACGTGGACGAGCTGAGCTCGCCGCGCCTCGTCGAGTACTGGGAGCAGGAGCCGATCTGCGCGGACGGAATGGGCTACGGCTACGGCGCTGCGCTCTACGGGATGGGCCGCGGCGGCCGCGTGGTGGTCGAGGCGCAGTTCGCGGTCGGCGAGTACGACGTGGTGATCCTGAGCGCGGAGGAGTCCTCGGGGCTCGAGCGCTGGCTCCGCGCGGAGGGCTACCGCGTCCCCGACGGCGCGGGCGCGGCGCTGCGCCCCTACGTCGAGCAGGGCTTCCGGTTCTTCGCCGCGCGGGTGAACGCGGCCCGCGTCCGGCTCGGCGCCGACGGGACGGCGATGCTCTCGCCGCTGCGCATCCGGGTCGAGTCGCCCGAGCTGATGCTCCCCGTCCGCCTCGGGATGCTCAGCTCGCCGGGCACCCAGGATCTGATCGTCTACGTGATCTCCCGCGAGGGCCGCTTCGAGGTCGCCAACCGAGAGAACGTCTTCGTCCCGACCAACCTCGAGGTGCGCAGCACCATCCGCGGCCGCTTCGGCGACTTCTACGCGTCGCTCCTCGATCGCGTGTGGGAGCGCCACCCGGGCTCGGTGGTGACCGAGTACGCGTGGACGACCTCCACGTGCGATCCGTGCCCGGGCGCGCCCCTCGACGCGTCCGACCTCACGAGCCTCGGCGGGGACCTCGTGACCGGGGCGCAGCGCCAGACCAACCCGAACCCGCAGGTGCTCTTCGGCCGCACGCGGACGATCTCCGGTCCGCGCCCGGAGCGCCCCGTGAGCGCGATCTTGCAAGGTCGCCGGCTCGCGATGCTCGAGTGCGTCGACCACCCGGAGACCTTCGAGACGACCCTCACGATCGTCGGCCGCGAGCTGGTCGCCGCAGACGTCGAGGGGGACTCGCCCGAGGCGCAGTGCCTCGAGCAGGCGCTCGGCGGCGGCGTGCCGAGCGACTCGCGCGACCGGCCCCGGACCCAGGTCCGGGTCGCGATCCACGTGGACCAGACCGTGACGTACGTTCAGACCTCCTCGACCGGGTTCACCCTCACGCGGCTCCGCTACCGCTACGGGCGCGACGCGCCCGCCACCGATCTCGTGTTCCGGGCCGCGCCGCCGGTGAGCGGGGGCACCGGGATGCCGAACGGCCGCGCGCGGATGTCCCCCGCGGTGAACCAGGTCACCGGCACGAACACCTTCCAGGCGCGCTACGCGATCCTCCACCGCCGGCGGACCCGACCCACGACGCCCTGCCGGAACTGGATGAGCGGCGGCTGGGGCGGGCCCCCCGATGGGCGATCGCGGACCTCCGCCGCCCGCGCGCTGTCGCCGGGTCGCCCGGTGCGGATCGAGCACCTCATCCGGACGCCGATTCCGTCGCTCGACCTGCGCCCCCGGAGCGCGACGGCGCCCGCCCGCGGGGCTGGCAAGACCGGCCGCGACAAGTAGGTCGACGCGAGCGACGGACGGCCCCATCTCCCTGGCGATTCCCGAGCGGCCAGAGGGCTTTGACCCCCTGTGGTGCCCATGCTACGAGCCGCGCGCCCCCGAGAAACCAGGAGCCTAGAATGTCCGCCGCAGGTCACATCACCCAGGTCATCGGTCCCGTCGTCGACGTCGAGTTCCCGCCGGGTCAGCTGCCCGACCTCCTCAACGCGCTGAAGGTCACGAACAAGGCGATCTCCGACGAGGAAGGCAACCTCGTCCTCGAGGTCGCGCAGCACCTGGGCCAGGGCACCGTCCGCGCCGTGGCGATGGACACCACCGACGGCCTCGTCCGCGGGATGCCCGTCACCGACACCGGCGCGCCGATCTCGATGCCCGTCGGCGAGGAGTGCCTCGGCCGGATCCTCAACGTCGTCGGCGACCCCGTCGACGGCAAGGGCCCCGTCGACGCCAAGAAGCACGACCCGATTCACCGCCCGGCGCCCGCGTTCGTCGAGCAGGCGACGACGGTCGAGGTCTTCGAGACGGGGATCAAGGTCATCGACCTCCTCGCGCCCTACCGGAAGGGCGGCAAGATCGGCCTCTTCGGCGGCGCCGGCGTCGGCAAGACGGTCCTGATCATGGAGCTCATCAACAACGTCGCGAAGAGCCACGGCGGCGTGTCGTGCTTCGCGGGCGTCGGTGAGCGGACCCGTGAGGGCAACGACCTCATGATCGAGATGAGCGAGTCGAAGCTCGACACGGGCGAGACCGTCCTCAGCAAGACCGCGCTGATCTACGGGCAGATGAACGAGCCCCCCGGGGCCCGCGCCCGCGTCGCGCTGAGCGCGCTGACCGTCGCCGAGCACTTCCGCGACGCCGAGGGCCAGGACGTCCTCCTCTTCATCGACAACATCTTCCGCTTCACGCAGGCCGGCTCGGAGATGTCCGCGCTCCTCGGCCGCATCCCGAGCGCCGTCGGTTACCAGCCCACGCTCGGCACCGAGATGGGCGCGCTCCAGGAGCGCATCACCTCGACGAGCAAGGGCTCGATCACCTCGGTGCAGGCCATCTACGTGCCCGCCGACGACCTCACCGACCCGGCGCCCGCGACCACGTTCGCCCACCTCGACGCGACGACGGTGCTCAGCCGCCAGATCGCCGAGCTCGGCATCTACCCGGCCGTCGACCCGCTCGACTCGACCTCCACGCTGCTCGACCCGGGCGTCGTCGGCGAGCGCCACTACGGCGTGGCCACCCAGGTCCAGGAGACGCTCCAGAAGTACAAGGATCTGCAGGACATCATCGCCATCCTCGGGATGGACGAGCTGAGCGAGGACGACCGCGCGACGGTCGACCGCGCCCGCAAGATCCAGAAGTACCTGTCGCAGCCGTTCTTCGTCGCGCAGCAGTTCACGGGCATGGACGGCAAGTACGTCGCGCTCGAGGACACCATCCGCGGCTTCGAGGAGATCCTCGCCGGCAAGCTCGACGACGTGCCCGAGCAGGCGTTCGCCTACAAGGGCGCGATCGAAGAGGTGAAGGAAGCCGCCGCGAAGATGGCGAAGGAAGGCTGATCGTGGCCGAGGAGCTGCTCACCCTCGAGATCGCGACGCCCGTGGGCCTGGCGCTCCAGACGGAGTGCGAGTCCGTGGCCGCGCCGAGCGTGGCCGGTGAGTTCGGGGTCTTCCCGGGCCACCTCCCGCTCCTCGCGGCGCTCCGCTCGGGCGTCATCCGCTACACCGTCGGCGGGCAGGTCCAGCTCGCCGCGGTGGGTCCCGGCTTCGTCGAGGCGGGCCCCGAGCGCGTGCTGCTCCTGACCGACACGTTCACGTCGCCCTCCGAGGTGGACGCGGACGAGGTCCGCGCGGAGCTCGCGGACGCCGAGAAGCGCCTCGACGCGCTCGAGACGGCCTACACGGGCCACGAGTACGCCGAGATCATCCGCGACATCGAGTGGGCGCAGGCGCGCCTCACCCTGATCGCGCGCAACGACTGATCGCGGCTCGCGACGCGAGCGTCGTGGAATTTCGCGCGAAGGGCGCGAAGGGGGCAAAGAGGGTTGTTGGTGGGACGGCGTTCGCCACGCGTGGAACCGCGCCGCGATCGCCATCCCGACCCCCTCGATTCCCCTTTGCGCTTCTTTGCTCCTCCGCGTTCTCCGCGTGAAATTCCGCGCCTTCGAGCCGTGGCTGCCTACTCGAGCTCGTTCTCCGTGTAGATCGCCGGCGAACGGGTGAGGGTGCCGTCGGGGCCGGCCGCGACGGAGATCTCGTAGAGCGAGGTCGTGCCGTCGCCGTCGAGGTCGCCGTACGCGCGGAAGGAGTAGAGCGGCTCGCCCTCGGTGTGGCCGCAGCCGCCGACGCCGACGATCTCGTACTGGTAGTAGACGGGGTCCGCGAGCGCGAAGCCGATCGAGTCGAACGGCTCGCCGAGCGGGCCGAGCGCGGTCTTGGCGGGACCCGGGACGTTCGTGGTGCGGCCGTCCCCGACCGCGCAATTCGTGTTGGCGACGCCGCCCTGGCCGAAGGACTCGGTCGCGTAGTAGGCCTCGGCGCCGTGGACCATCGAGACGAGGTTCGCCCTCGCCTCGGAGGTCTTCGCGTTCGTCAGGTAGCCGATGAACGCGGGGATCGCGATCGCCGAGAGCACGCCGACGCACGGCACGGACACGACGCAGAGGGAGATGACGACCACGAGCGCGACGACGCCGCCGGACTTCTTCTGGGGCTGCGCCGGGGGCGGCATCAGCGGGTCCTCCTTCGGCTCGCGCCGACCGCCAGCGCGGCGAGGCCGATCAGCAGCCACGGCCCCGCGGGCCCGCGCGAGCCGGGCGACGCGGCGCAGAAGCCGCTGTCGTCGGCGCTCTCCTCGGGCTCCTCGAGCGCGTCCGCGGGGGGCGCGGGCTCCGTCGCGGGAGGCGCTTCGGCGGGCGCCGGCGCCTCGTCGGGCGCCGACGGGCTCGGCGGCGGCGGCGGCGGGGGCGGCGGCGGCCAGCCCGGCGGCGCCGACGAGCCGGGCTCGATGTCGAGCGACTCGATCGGGTCGAGGAACACCTCGCCTGGCCAGACGTGCTCCTGGAGGTCCCACATCGACTCCGCCGTCGCCCAGTTGCGCGCGTAGCGCTGCTGGACGGCCGTGTCGGGGCAGCTCGACGAGTGGATCACCGCGAACTGAACGTGGAACGCGGACTGTCCGCTGCGCGCGCCCACGCGCAGCTCCGGGTACGGCCAGCGGCGCGTCATCCGGAGCGGCTCCGCCGCGGGCCGCAGCGTGAGGTCGTCGTCGAGCTCGATCCCGTAGCGATGCCGGATCCGCGTCAGCGTCCAGGTCCGGCCCGCCTCGCGCTCGGTGGGGATCCCGAGCTCGCGGACGCTGGCCCGCGGCACGCGGCTCCCGAGCACGTGGGCGAACTCCGTGATCGCGGCGCCCGGGTGCTGGCGGAACACCTCGTCGGTCAGCGACGCGTACACCTCCGCGACCCCGCCGCGCACGCTCGAGCGCATCCGCAGGTCGGTCGGCGCGGTGACGTTGGTCCGGTTCGCGATCTCGAAGCGGCCCTGGTCCGACAGGATGTAGAGCAAGAGCTCTTGCTGCCCCGGCGAGTTGAGGGTCCCGAGGCGGACGGGCACGCGCAGCTCCTCGGACTCGTACTCGAGCTGGATCGGCGAGAGCATCATCTTGTCGCCGAGCACGTTCGCGCGCGACGGGTCCACGCGGGCGAGGACGAAGCGATGGTCGGACTCGATGTAGGCCCGGAGCATCGGGATCGCGTTCTCCTTGAGGTCGAGGCCGCGCTGCCGGAGGAACGTGAGCAGGCCGGTGGACTCGTCGGCGCCGAGGAGGGTGATGTCGTACTCGTCGACCTCCCACTCGTCCTCGATCTCGATGCCGAGCTCCTCGATGCGCATCTGCGGCTCGGGCGCGGAGCCGCCACCCCCACCCATCGCCGACATCGCGCGCATCGGCGCGCGGCGGATCCGCCGGCACGCGGGCCACACGTGGCGCACGCGGGGCGAGGTCCGCCGGTCGAGGTTCCTGAAGATCGAGCCGGTCACCGTCCGGACGTGATCGCGCTCGATCGACGTGGGGACCGGGATGAGCATGGAGAGCTCGACGGGCGGGCCGCTGTAGACGGTCTCCATCGTCAGCACCGTGCGCGTCCCCTGGCGCGTCACGAACACGGCCGAGGCGGGGTTGTAGCTCGGGTCCGACGTCGCCGAGGTGTCCTGCGTGACCGTCGGCGGCGGGCGCATCCGGAACATGCACGAGCAGGTCGCCTGCACGGACGACGTGATCGAGGTAATCCCCACCACGAGGGCGAAGGCTTGTCCGAGACGAATCGTGTTCATCGAGTCCCCCGCGGCACTCTAACTCCGCTCGCCGCGGCGTTGGTGCTCGCGTGTGGTGTGCCCGCGCCCGGCCTCGACGCGGGGGGCCTCGACGCCGGGGACCTCGACGCGGGTCGGGACGGCGCCGTCCGAGACGCGGCTCTCCTCGACGCGTCGGCGTCCGACGCGGCCGCGCCCGACGCGGGCGAGCTGGCGTGGACGCGCGTGACCACCGCCGACGGAGCGCGGCTCGAGGGCGAGCTCGTCGCCACCTACGACCACTCGATCTGGTGGTGGAGCCCCGCGGACGAGCGAACCTACGCCCTCTTCGATCCGCGCGCGCTCGCCGAGTGGCCGGACGACCGATCGCTGCGGTTCGTGTCCTCGCTCGACGTGACCGCGCTCGACGCCATCGCGCGGCCCGCTGGCCAGCCGACCTACCGCGAGGCGATGCGCGGCGCCGGGGTCGGGCTCGAGCGCGTCCCCCTCGACGGTGTCGCGTTCGTCATCACCGGCGGCGAGCGCTACCACCTCGAGGAGAACGGCTACGGGGACTTCGCGTGGGATCTCGTCGTCCACGACGACGCCGGCCGGAGCCACTCGGGCGACGGGCTCGTCAACACGGACTACTACGCGTTCGAGCGCGAGGTGCGGATGCCCGTCGGCGGGATCGTGGTCGAGGTCGTCTCCGACGCGCCGGACGTCCCCCCGGGCCCGGCCGACCTCGACGCGGTCAACAACCTCGTCGGGGTGCAGGTCTACGGGGGCTACTACGTGTACCTGCTCCACCTGCGCCAGGGGAGCGTCCCCGCGGGCGTCACGGTCGGCGCGCGCGTCGAGACGGGGGACCTCGTCGGGCTCGTCGGCAACAGCGGCGTCACCGCGGAGCCGCACCTCCATGTCGTGGCGCTCGCGTACGACGTCGACGCGGACCCCGCGCGGACGTGGAGCGTGCCCGCGGAGTGGCGCGACGTCTGGATCGGCGCGCGCCGCGGGACGCTCGAGCCGTACGCCGTGCCCGTCGGCGGGCAGTACGTGTCGAACGACGCGTTCTAGGCTCGCTTCGCGTCCACCGCCTCGAGCAGCTCGGCCACCAGGGCCACCAGCGCGTCGGCGCGGTGGGGCTTCGCGAGGAAGCGCGCGCCGAGCGTCGCGAGCTCGTCGGCGTCGATGCGCTGGTCCGCGAACCCACTCACCAGGAGGACGGGCATGCGCTCTTCCCGTCGGCGGAGCTCGCGCAGCAGATCCAGGCCGCCCATGCGGGGCATCACGAGGTCGGTGAGCACGAGGTCCGGCGCCACGCCCGCGTCGAGCTGCTCGAGCGCCGCGACGCCGTCCTCGGCGAGGACGACGCGGTGGCCGGATCCTTCGAGGATCCGGCGCGTGCTCCGGCGGACCAGCTCCTGGTCGTCGACGACGAGGACGAGCGCCCGCTCGGGCTCGCGCGCGGTCTCGGGCTCGACGCGCTCGGGCTCGACGCGCTCGGCCGACGGCGGCGCGGCGTCGGGTGCGAGGGGGAAGAAGGCGCGGAAGGTCGCCCCTCGCCCCACCGCGCTCTCGACGGTCACGTGCCCCTCGTGCTGCTGCAACACCTCTTGCACCGTCGCGAGGCCGAGGCCCGTGCCCCCGGTCGGGCCCTTGGTCGTGTAGAACGGCTCGAGCACGTGCTCGAGGTCGGCGGCGGCGATCCCCGGCCCGTCGTCCCGGACCTCGAGCACCGCCCAGCGGCCGCTCGGCTCGTCCGGCCCGTCGCCCTCGCGCACCGACAGCTCGAGGTCAATCCGCCCCCGACCCCCGAGCGCGTCCGACGCGTTCGTGACGAGGTTCATGAGGACCTGCGTGAGCTGCGTCGGGTCGCTCATCACCCAGACGGGCGCGTCCGGGGCGCGGACGACGAGCTCGACGTCGCCCTCGATCGTTCGTCGCAGCAAGCGCTCGGTCGTCCGCACGACCTCGGCGAGGTCCAGCCGCTGAACGTCGCGCGGCTGCTCGCGCGAGAAGGCGCGGAGCTGGCGCACCAGGCCCGCCGCCCGCTCGGCCGCGGTGCGCGCGTCCTCGAGCGGCTCGCGCGCGGGCCCCAGCACCTCGCCACGGCTGAGCGCGTACTCCGTCGCGGTGAGGATCACCGAGAGCAGGTTGTTGAAGTCGTGCGCGACCACGCCGGCCAGCCGCCCGAGCCCCTCGAGGCGCTGCGCGCGGTTGAGCTGGAGCTCGAGCCGCCGGTGCTCGCGCTCGGCGGCCAGGTGCAGCTCCTGTCGACGCGCCGCCAGGAACACCACGAGCGCCAGGGCGATCGCGAAGCCGAGCCCCACGGCGGTGAACGACCAGCGCGCGACGTCGCCCCCCGTCGAGTCGCTCCGGCGCGAGAGCCGCAAGCTCCACTCGCGATCCAGCACCTGCACCGCGTGCGGGGTCGTCCCCGGCAAGAGCTCGCTGGGGTCGCCGTAGACGGGCTGCCCGCGGTCCTCGATCACGACGACGTAGCGCTCGAGGAGCGACGGCCGCAGGCAGCCGCGCACGAGATCGTCGATCCGGAAGACGCCGTTGATCGCGCCTCGCAGCACGCCCCCGCGCGACACGGGGAAGTACGTCGCGAACCCGCGGCCGCCCTGCATCAGGTCCAACGGCGGGGTCGCGCGGGGCTCCCCGGTGCGCAACGCCTCTTGCGCGGCCGCGTGCGACGGCGGGTACGAGAGCACGCTGCGGCCGAGCGCCGCGAGGTTGGGCTCGCGCGGGAACACGCGCTGGATCACCCCCTCGCCGTCGACCCAGTTGATGGCGGCGAAGCCCGAGTACTCGGCCTCCGTCGCGGCCGCGAGCGAGTCGAAGCGCGCCTCGGCGGCGAGGCCGGGCTCCTGGATCTCGCGCCTGACGATCTCGACCGCGAGGAAGCGGGACCGCGCGAAGTCCGCGAGCCGGAGGGCGGCCTGCTCCGAGAGCATGCGGGTCTCCTCGTTCGCGGCCTCGTGCTGCTGGCTGTGGAGCAGCCAGCTCGCGAGCGCCACGGGCGTGGCGGAGAGCACGAACGCGGCGACCGCGCCCACCAGCGCGCGGTGCGCGCTGGGCGATCGCACGGGAGCCTCCTCCGGGGGACGACGCACGGCCCCTCTCGAGCCAGCCTACGCCTGTTGGGGGCCGCCGTAATCCGTGACGCGGTACAGTCCGCCGGGAATGGACTGGGGACTCTACGCCAGCGTCGTCTTCGGCTCGGTGGTCTCGGGCATCGCGATCCTCTGGATCGTCGCCGGCTACTACCACGTCCGCTACTACGTCCGGCGCCGCCACGAGCCCGAGACGTGGAAGCTCCAGCCCAAGCGGATGCCCACCGCCAAGCAGCAGAAGAAGGCGATGGCGCTGAGCACCTTCAACCTCGCCGTCGGCGGGCTGATCACCGGCCACCTCGTGTTCTTCATCATGCAGGGCGGCCGGACCCCCATCTACTTCGAGGTCTCCGACTACGGCTGGGCGTGGACGATCCTCGGCCTGCCCGTCCTCTTCTTCCTCGTCGACGGCGCCGCCTACTACGTCCACCGGCTCTTCCACACCAAGCCGCTCTACGTGCGCTTCCACAAGACGCACCACCGCTGGGCGTCGCCCACGCCGTGGGTGGTCGTGGCCGTCCACCCGGTGGAGTTCCTCGCGCTCCAGGCCGCGACCTTCATCCCCATGATGGTCCTGCCGTTCCACTACCTCGCGGTCATCGCGGTGTTCGTCTACGTGCTGGTCTTCAACATCATCGACCACTCGGGCGTGCGCCTCCGGTCGATGTGGCCGTGGCAGGGGCCGAGCCAGTACCACGACGACCACCACGTGCACTTCCACGTGAACTTCGGGCAGCACCTGCAGCTCTTCGATCGACTGCACGGGACGTTGCGGCGCGAGAAGCGCACCTACGGCGCCGACACGTTCGGCGGCAAGGGCAAGCCCGAGGACGACGAGACCGCCCCTCCCCCCTTCGTGCGGTACTGACCGATGCCCTGGCACGTCTTCACGAGCCCGATCGCGCAGTGGTCCGCGCTGCCCTCGTTCCTCGTCGGCGAGTACCTCTTCATCGCGCTCGCGGTCGCGCTGCTCGTACACGCGGTCCGCTCGGGCCGAGCCCACGTGCTCATCTGGGTCGGCGCGCTGCTCGCCGGCACCGCCAACGACCTGATCTTCATGGCGCTGCCCCTCGTCGACAACTTCTGGCACGGCCAGGCGACGATCATGCTGACAGCGAGGCTTCCCCTCTACATCCCGTGCGTGTACGTGAGCTTCATGTACGTACCCGCCGTCGCGGCGCGTCGGCTCGGCCTCCCGCTGTGGTCGAGCGCGCCGCTGACGGGGCTCCTCGCCGTGCTCTTCTACGCGCCGTTCGACATCACCGGCGCCAAGCACCTCTGGTGGACCTGGCACGACACCGACCTGCCCGTGGCGGCGCGCATCCTCGGCGCGCCCGCGAGCAGCACCCTCTGGGTGCTCACGTTCGCCGCGAGCTTCGCGCTCCTCGTCGAGTGGGTGATCCGACGCGACCCGGAGGTGTCCGGGCTCACGTTCGCGAAGGGCCTGGCCGCGGTCGCCGGGCTCACCACCATCGTGATGGTGCTCCAGATGACCGTCCTGCAGCAGCTCGACGGCGGCGCCCCGGGCTACGTCGCGCTCGGCGTCGGGGTCGGCGTCTACGCGGTCGCCGCGGCGCTCGGCGCCCGCAAGGCGAAGCCGACGGATCCGCGCCCCGTCGACCGCCTCGCGAACGGCGGGGTCGTCGTCTACTACCTCGGGCTGATCGCGGTGATGGCCCTCGCCGACCCCGCGTCGCACCGGAGCACGGGCGTCCACCAGGAGGTCGGCGAGTGCTACGTCGAGGCCACCGACGTCACGGGGCTCACCCGCTACCAGTACCTCTGCGCGGCCGACTTCGACGAGGACTTCAGCTTCGCGTGCGTCGACGAGCCGCCCGCCGACGGGACGACCTGGTACACGATCTGCGGGCGCCCCCACACCGCGTTCGGGCGCTGGATGGGCGGCGTGCTCGGGCTCGGGCTCCTCGGCTCGCTCGTGTACTCGTGGCTCTTCGGCGGGCTCCGGCTCTCGCGCCGGGAGTAGAGGAGCGCTGCTCCTCGGCGCTCGTGGGAGATCGAGCTCGTGGGTCCCTGTCTCGGGGAGCACGAGCGGCAGGGACGAGGGGGTGGGAGTAGGGGAGAGAAGGAGTAGAGGAGGGTGCGTCCGCTTCGCGGCCGCGAAGAGATCGCGCGCTATGATCGGCGCCATGCGCTTTGCTTCGATGTGCCTGACCGTCCTGCTCCTGACCGTCCTGCTCCTGGCCGGCTGCGACTGCGAGGGGACCGTGCCGCCGGCCGGCTGCGGGAACGACGACGACTGCGCGACCGGCCAGGTCTGCGTGGACGGGAGCTGCGTCGCGCGGTCGATGGACGCCGGCGGTGACGCCGACGCGGGCTCGATGGGCGGCGACGCCGGGGTGGACGGGGGCGCGGGCTGCCCGAGCATGACGATCTGCGGGACCCCGCCGATGTGCTGCGACGTCGGCGACGAGTGCGTCGAGGGCGCCTGCCTGCCCGCCTGCGCGTCGGGCGTCCGGTGCGGCGTAGATCGCACGACGTGTTGCGGGACCGATCAGGTCTGCATCTCGTCGTCCTGCGAGGACCCGGGCGACACGTGCGCCGACAGCTTCGAGTGCCCGATGGGGCAGTTCTGCGAGCCGACGCTCGGCCGCTGCCTGCCGCAGTTCGATCCGGTGACGTGCGAGACGACGCCGGTCTTCGGTGACTTCGAGCCGACGATCGAGTGGAGCATGGAGACCGCCACCCTCGCGCCCGACTGCATGCACGGGATCAGCGCGCCGGTGATCGTGGACGTCGACGGCGACGGCGTGCCCGAGGTGGTCGTCAACTTCGCGTGCGACGACGACTGGCAGCGGGGCGTGGTCCGGGCCCTGCGCGGGGACACCGGCGAGCCCGTGTGGGAGGCGACCGACGCGGCGCGCCAGACGAACGGGCGCGCGGGGATCGCGGGCGCGGACCTCGACGGCGACGGCCGCGCGGAGATCGTCGGCGTCCGCATGATCGGGGTGAACCGCGCGATCGCGTTCGACGACGACGGGTCCATCCTGTGGCTGAGCACGCAGGCCGACGGCACCACGCCGCTGACGATGACGGTCGACAACGGCGCCCCGACGATCGCCGACCTCGATCACGACGGCTCGCCCGAGATCATCTTCGGCGCGGTCGTCCTCGACGCGATGGGGCGGCTGGTGTGGACACGCGACACGGGCGCCGCGGAGGGGACCAACAGCGGCTACACCGGCGGCATCTCGGCGGTCGCCGACATCGACATGGACGGCGAGCCGGAGATCGTGTCGGGGCGGCACGCGTACGAGGCGAACGGCGACCCCGTGTGGACCGCGACGACGCCCGACGGCTACCCGGCGATCGCGCAGTTCGACGCCGACCCGCAGCCCGAGGTCGTGCTCGTCGCGAGCGGGAACGTGTACGTGCTCGACGGGATGACGGGCGCGATCGAGTGGGGCCCGACCGCGCTCCCGGGCGGCGGTCGCGGCGGGCCGCCGACGGTGGCCGACTTCGACGGCGACGGCGCGCCGGAGATCGGCGTGGCCGGCGCCGGCAGCTACAGCGTCTACGACCTCGCCGAGCCGACCGGCGTGCTCTGGTCGCGGACCACCCAGGACGTGAGCAGCAACGCGACCGGGTCGAGCGTGTTCGACTTCGAAGGCGACGGCGCGGCCGAGGTCGTCTACGGCGACGAGTGCTACATGCGCGTCTACCGCGGCTCGGACGGGACCGTCCTGCTCGAGATCGACTCGACGAGCTCGACGATCCACGAGTACCCGCTGGTGGCCGACGTGGACGCGGACGGGAACTCCGAGATCGTCATCGTCGCGAACAACCGCGGCACGGGGCTGCCCGGCCAGTGCCGCGCCGGCGACGCGGGCTGGGACGGCGCCCGCGCGGGCGTGTTCGTCTACGGCGACACGCGCGACCAGTGGGTGGGCACGCGGCGGGTCTGGAACCAGCACGCCTACCACGTGACCAACATCGCGGCGGCGGGGACGGTGCCGCGGACGGAGGTCGACAACTGGTCGACGCCCGGCCTCAACAACTACCGGCAGAACGCGCAGGGCGAGGGCGTCTACAACGCGCCCGACCTCGTGGTGCTCGCGCTCGAGGTCGTCCTCGACGGCTGCCCGGACGACGCGCTCCTGCGCGCGCGCGTCGCCAACGAAGGCAACCTCGGCGTCCCCGCGGGCGTGCCCGTCAGCTTCTACACGGGGACCCCCGCCATGCGCGGCGCCCTCCTCGGCACCGTCGCCACCACGGTCCCCCTGCTGCCGGGCGCCTCCACCGTCGTCGAGCTCCCGATGACCCCGCTGACCGGCGCGGCGCCCTACGCGTTCGTCGCCGTCGTCGACGACGACGGGACCGGCGCGGGCATCGTCGTCGAGTGCGACGAGGACGACAACGCCGGGGGCATCGGCGACCTCACCTGCGACATCCTGCTGTAGCAGGCCGAAAGAGTGGCGGCGGCCTCTCCTCCGAGCGCCGTTGGGCGGTGACGCGAGGTGGAGAGACCGCCGCGGGGAGCGGTGGTAGGAGGTCGGAGAGATCGGAGCCGAGAGGGGCTTCAGCACGTGGTGTGCCGGCGCCGAACCCGACGGCGACCCGCCCGCGGGCGTCCGTGCGTGGGGCAGAATGCCCCCGCGTCGGAGGCCCCGGGGCATGACGCCCCTAGCAGCTAGCGCTCGAGGAGCTGCAGGAGCTCTTCGGTCGACAGGGTCGAGCTCGTCTCTGCGCCCTCGAGGATCCCGCGCGCGAGCTCGCGCTTCGTCTCGTGGAGCGACAGCACCGTCTCCTCGATCGTGTCCTGCGCGACGAGGCGGACGACGGTGACCGGCTTGTCCTGACCGATGCGGTGGGTCCGGTCGCTCGCCTGGTCCTCGACCGCCGGGTTCCACCACGGGTCGAGGTGGATGACGGTGTCGGCGGCGGTGAGGTTGAGGCCCGTGCCGCCCGCCTTGAGCGAGATGAGGAAGAAGTCGCCCTCGCCGCCCTGCCAGCGATCGACGAGCCCTCCCCGCTGCGCGGCGGGCGTGGCGCCGTCGAGGTAGAGCAGCCGGTAGCCGCGCTCCTCGAGCGCGTTGCGCACGATGCGGAGGTGGCTCGTGAACTGGCTGAACACGAGGGCGCGGTGGCCCTCGGCGCGCAGGTCGTCGGCGAGCTCGACCGCCTCGGCGAGCTTGGACGACGCGACGGTGCTCTCGGGGTGCACGAGCCGCGGGTGGCACACGAGGCGCCGCATGCGCGTGAGCGCCGCGAGCACCGCGAAGCGGCTCTTGTTCGGGTCGCCCTCGGAGAGCCGCTCGAGCGCCTCGCGCCGCTCGGCCTCGTAGAGGGAGCGCTCGTCGACCGACAGCTCGACGGCGTGGACGACCTCGACGCGCGGCGGCAGCTCCGGGGCGACCTGCGCCTTGGTGCGACGGAGGAGGAACGGCCGCAGCAGGCCGCGCAGGCGCTCGCGGCGCCCGAGATCGCCATCGCGCTCGATCGGCACGGCGAAGCGCGACCGGAACTGCGGCCACGGCCCGAGCAGCCCGGGCACGACCACCGAGAAGAGGCTCCAGAGCTCGCCGAGGTGGTTCTCGAGCGGCGTGCCCGTGAGCGCGAGCGAGAAGCCCGCGGTGATCGAGCGAGCCGCCTTGGAGCGCTGCGCCTCGGGGTTCTTCAGCGCGTGCGCCTCGTCGAAGATGCGCGTCGACCACGGGACCTCGGCGAGCGCCTCGGCGTCGCGCAGGAGGATGTCGTAGCTCGTGATCACGAGCATCCCGGGCCCGAGGCGACCGAGCTGCTCCTGTCGCGAGGTGCCGCGATAGACGACCGCCTCGATCGACGGCGTGAAGCGCTCGCACTCGCGCCGCCACGTCTCGGCGAGCGAGGTGGGCGCCACGACGAGGGCCGGCCCCTCGCTGGCGCGCTCGGCCACGAGCGCGAGCGCCTGCACCGTCTTGCCGAGGCCCATGTCGTCCGCGAGGCACGCGCCGGGCGCCCACGTCGCGAGCCGCTGGAGCCAGGTGACGCCCTCGCGCTGGTAGTCGCGCAGCGTCGCGACGAGCGCCTCGGGCAGGTCCGGCGAGTAGCCCGCCGACCGCGCGAGACGCTCCCGCGCCTCCTTCCACGCCTCGTCGACCTCGAGCATCTCCGAGGGCAGCGCGGCCTCGATCGCCGCGATCGCCGCGCCCGAGACGAGCAGCTCGCCGTCCTCCTCGAACAACAGGTCCGCCGCGGGCTCGAGCTGCGCGCGCAGCTCCTCTTCGATCGCCGCGAACTTCCCCTTGCCGAGCGCGACGTAGCGACGCCCGGCGCGCAGCGCGGCCATGATCTTGGCCAGCGCGACGCGGCCCTCGTCGAGCTCGACCTCGCCCCCGAGCGCGAGCCACTCGCCGACCTTCTTGCCCTTCACCTTGAGGTTGCCGGGGTTGGCGCGACCGACGACCCGCCACGGGGCCATGTCCTCGGGCCACTCGGCGACGACCTCGTCGGCGTGGCGCTGGATCGCGGCGACCACGTCGAGCGCCGCCTCGGGCTCGTCCACCCGCCACTCGTGGGGGCCCGTCGGGATCCCGTCCTCGAGCCCGAGCGCGGACTCGATCCGCGCCGCCGCCTCGCGCTCCGCGGCGAAGTCGCGCGTCACGTGGACCCGCCGCCCCTCGAGGCGACCGAGGAGCTGCGAGGGCCCCTCGCCCGGCCGCAGCGACGGCCCCGTGCTCAGCGGGCGCGCGCGCAGGCTCGCGCCGAGCCCGCCCCCCGGCAGCGGCTCGAGGCGGAGCGCGAGGCGCGGATCCGGATCGATGGGCGCGCCGCGCAGGCGCGCCGGGAGCTCGCGGCCGACGCTCGCGGGGAGGCGCTCGAGGAGCGCGAGCAGCGCGTCGTCCGCCTCACGGGGCAGGCCCGTGGTCCAGCGCGTCCACACCTTCACCATCGCCCAGACCGGCGGCGGCGCGTCGGCGACGGTGACGACGTCGCCCGACGGCTCGTAGAAGGCGACGTGCGCCGGCCCCACGCGAGCCTCGGTCAGCGCGTCGGGGCTGAGCACGCGATCGCCGGAGCGAAACGCGAGGTGCAGATCCGTGCGGACCTCGTCAAAGCGCACGTCGAGCCCGCGGTGCCGGACCCGGACCGGGATCGTGCCGCGATCGGCGCGCACCACGCGCGGGTGACCGACGAGCGCCACGAGCGCGTCGCCGATACTCCCGCGGTGCCCGTGGCTGTCCTCGAGCGCGAAGAGCACCGCCGCGTCGCGCGGGTCGAGCCGGTCGGCGACGGCCTGCAGCTTCGCCGACTCGATGTGCCGGCCCTTCGTCCAGCCGCCGCGCTTGCGTCGCTTCTGGAGCGCCGCCTCGACGTGGAGCCCGCCCTCGGCGTCGTCGATGCGCCAGATCAGCCGCTCGTCCTCTTCGAAGGGCGCGGGCGGCGTCCACGGGCGGACCTCGCGATCGAGATCCGCGAGCAGGTGCGCCCACCGCGGCCGCTCGAGGACCTCGGCCATGCGCGCGTGCAGCGGGTGCTCGTCGTCGAGGAGCGCGTCGAGCGCGCGCTCGGCGCAGACGCGGACGAGGTGCCCGTTGTTGGAGAGCCCGGCGTCCCAGGAGCTCGACGCGCGCCCGCTGGTCGCCTCGAGCAGGTGCACGAAGACGACGTCCGAGCCCGTCCACGAGCGGGTGCCCGTCACGTGGAGCTCGAGCGCGAACCCATCGGTCGACGGCGCGAGCCGCGCGTTCGCCGCGGGCACCGGGGCCGCGCGCGCCCCCTCGCGATCGAGGTGGGCGAGGAGCGCCCGGACGCGCGTCGCCGCGTCGCGCAGCGCGCGCGAGTCGGGCTCGTGGTTCCAGCTCTCCTCGCGGGCGCGGCGGAGCCGCAGGCGACCGGCCGCCCAGGACAGGTAGCCGCGGGCCGCGTCGCGCAGCTCGTCGGCGGAGCGCGTGTTCACGCGGCCCTCGAGCGCGTCCTCGATGGTGCGCGCGCCGGCCTGCATGATCTCGAAGCGCCCGCGCGAGGTCGCGGCGAGCGGCTCGGCGTTGCGCAGCGGGTCCGCGAGCCGGCGGCGGACGCCGTGCCGCATGAGCCAGGGGGCGAGCGCCTTGGCGCCGATCGGCGGCGCGTCGTCGATCCCGTCGAGCGCGGCGACCCACCCCGCGTCGGACTCGGCGGCGTCGCCCGCCCAGCGCAGGAACGCGTCGGCCACCGTGGCCCAGCCCTCGGGCGCGAGCACCTCGCGGACCTCGCTCGCGTCGCCCGCGAAGAAGCTCGCCACCGGGGCCGCGGGGTCCCCGACGAACCCCGCGAGGAGCCGGTTGGCGAGCGGATCGGCGGCCTGGAGCACCGTGACCAGGGACTCCGAGACCATCCGTTCGCCGGCCAGCGCCCAACAGCGTCGCTCCAGCTCGGCCATGTCCATGGGGACGGGCACGGCGCGGAACCTAGCACCGCCAGGGCCGTTCGGCGCATCGACACGCCAGACAGAGCTCGAACGAGGTTCGCGGCGCGGGGCGCTGGCGGTCCCCGCGCGGGCGTGCTCGAATCCCTCCGTGCGTCGCGCTCGCTGGCTCGCTCTCGCGCTCCTCCCCGGCTGCCTGGGCCAAATGGGCCCAGATCTGCCCGAGAACATCGGCCAGACGCACTCGGGGGATCGGACCGCCGGCAGCTCGCGCCCAGTCGAGCCGGAGGTCGCGGCCGAGCCCATGGCGATCGGGACCCCCGTCTGGGCCGAGCTCCGGAGCACCGGATTCTACTTCCACGGCGTCGTCGTCGATCGCCGCGAGGAGCAGCACCGCGTGATCTTCGACGACGGCACCAGCGAGTGGCTGACCGCGGAGGCGCTCCGCCCGGACTCGCTCGCCGAGGAGGCCCGCGTCGACGTCCGCCCGACCTACGGCGGCAACTTCTCCGAGGGCGTCGTCGCCCGGCGGCTCGCCGACGTGATCTACGTGCGCTTCCCGAACGGCGACGAGCAGTGGGCCTCACTCGCGCAGGTCCGGTTCGAAGAGGGCGACGAGGGCACCCCACGCCGCGGCGACGCGACCGTGTCGGGGCGCC
>JACKEC010000062.1 GCA_020633195.1 Sandaracinaceae bacterium
TGGCCGCTGATCGCGCCGCCGCGGTTCACCGCGACGATCGCGAGGTCCCCCGAGTCGTGCGTGTACGCGTAGACGTAGAGGTCGTCGGACACCATCAGGGGCACCCGACGGCCTCGGCGCAGCGCGATGGAGTCGGCGCGCGCGGCCCCGAGCGCCATCATGTGGGATCGCAACCCCTCTTGCTCCGCCGTGGTGCTCGTCCCGCCCATCGCGAGCGTCGCGAGCGTGTCGGTCCACACCATGTCGCGCCGGTTGTCCGGGTCGTTGCCGCCGGCCATCGCGATCTCGTCGCCGTAGTAGAGGAACGGGATCCCAGGCGTGGTGTAGAGGATGGTGAACGCGCGCCGCAGCCGCCCGAAGACCGCCGGGTCGCTCGGATCGCCGGGCAGCGACGCGCACCCGCCGCCGTCGGGCCAGCGGCAGCCCTGGGCCGGATCGAACGCCGCGCGCGACGCCATGCGGTTGCTGTCGTGGGTGCCGAGGAAGCGCACGTGGAGGCCCTCGGGCGCGTAGCGCGACTGCGCCTCGCGGATCACCGCGTCGACCGATCCGTAGGTCATGCGGTCGGTCACGAGCCCGTCCTGGAGCTGATGGTGCGTCGGGAAGTCGAACTGCCCGTCGAGGCCGTTGTCGCCGACGTAGGCGTCGATCCACGCGTAGCCGTCCGCGTAGGTCTCCCCGCAGCCGTAGTCCGCGGAGTCCCACTGCCCGACCGCCGTCTCCCCGACGAGGTAGAGGCGGTGCCCGCCCTGCTCGAAGCGCCGGTGCAGCGCGGTGCGGAGGTTGACGATCGAGTTCGTCTCGACGTGCTTGACCGCGTCGATGCGGAAGCCGTCGATCCCGAACTCCTCGACCCAGTAGATGGCGTCGTCGATGAACTGGCGCTCCGCGCCGGGCACGCGCCAGTTGATGTCGGGCAGGTAGGACGCGAAGAGGCAGTCGAGCGGCCGCTCGCTCCAGCCGCAGCCGGGGTCGACGCCGCAGACGCAGCCGGTGCGGAACCAGTCCGGGTGCGCGGTGAAGTACTCGTGCTGCTCGTGGACCTGGTTGTTGATCAGGTCGAAGAGGACGCGGATCCCATGGGCGTGCGCCTCGTCGACGAACGCGCGCAGCGCGGCGTTGCCGCCGAAGCGCGGCTCGACCTCACGGCCGCGGCTCGGCCAGTACCCGTGGTAGCCGGCGAAGCGCTGCGGGCCGTCGCGGCCCTCGAAGTGCCCCTCGGCCTGCTGGTTGATCGGGCTGAGCCAGATCGCGTTGATCCCGAGGTCGTCGAAGTAGCCACTCCGCATCACCTCGGTCGCGCCCTGGAGGTCGCCGCCGTGGAAGTCGGCGGGGTACTCGACGGGCGCGCCGACGGGGCGGTCGTTCTCGCGGTCGCCGTTCGCGAAGCGGTCGACGACGATCATGTACATGGTCGCGTCGCGCCACTCGAACGGGTCCGCCTCGAGCCAGAAGGGCAGGTCGACGGGCTCGGCGTCGCGGCCCGAGCTGTCGGTGACGCGCACGCTCAGCACGTGGCGCCCCTCCGAGAGGCCGCTCAGCGCGACGTCGAACGCGCCGGCCGCCGCGTCGAGCGTCCACGCGCCGTCGGGGAGCGCGGCGCCGTCGAGGCTCATGCCGATCGTGGTCGGGGCCGCGCCGTCGGACGCGGTGAGGATCTGGATGCGCGTGGTCGCGCTGCGGTCGGACCACCTCGCGGTCAGCGGCTGCGTCACGACGATCTCGGGGCCCGCGTCGCACGGCGGCATCAAGAGCGCGCTGTTGAGGCAGGTGTCGACGTACTTCCGCTGCGTCTCGCGCGGGTCGAGGATCCAGTTGCCGTCGACGATGAGCTTGTAGGCGTAGAGCTCGCCGGAGACGAGGCGCGGGTTCGGCGAGAGCGTGAGGTCGTGGACCCCGTCGCCGTCGTCGTCGCGCAGCTCGAGGGCGCCGGTCTCCCAGTCGGTGAACTCGCCCGCGAGGCGCACGGACGTGCCGCCCGCGTAGCTGACGGTGACGTCGCACGAGCGCGCGGACCAGCTCGCCATGCCCGCGTCGAGGCCCGGGACGTGAGCGTCGACGCCCGCGTCGCTACCCTGTTCTCCGCCGTCGCTCGGATCCACGCCCGCGTCGGCGCCGCCTCCGTCGGGTGGGGGTGGCGAGCCGGCGCAAGCCGTGGCAAGAAGAAGAACTGCTAGCGTGCCTACCGGCTGAGTCACGGATGCCTCCGAAGCCACACAGTGACGTTCCTCGCCGTCGCGCGCAAGCGTGGCTCGTGACCCTCGTGTCGTTCCTGCTCGCGATGGGCTGCGACGCGAGCCCCCCCGCGCGCGACGCGGGCGCGACCGACGGCGGCGCGACCGACGCGGGGCCGAGCCCGTTCCGGGACGCGGGGCCCGACTTCGACGGCGGCCCCGACTACGACGGAGGCCCGATGCGGCCGACCACCTGCGTGAGCCCCGACGGCGCCGACCCCACCGGCACGGACGCGTGGACCGACGCGCTCGGCCGCGCCACCACGAGCATCGCCGACCGGACGGCCTGCTACAGGACCTACACGCTGACCTCGACGGCCACGCTGCGCGACGCCGAGCCGAGCAACCCGCGCGTGGTCTCGGAGGTCGACGGGGCGCCCACGCTGCGCAGCGGCAACGACCTGTTCGACGCGCTCTACGCGCTCGCCCTCGACGAGACGGGCGAGCTCGGGGTGAGCGCGATCCGCGACTACGCGTTCGACGAGGGGCGCGCGATCGACTGCGGCGGCTGCTTCGAGACGGGGCGCCTCTGGAACTACGTCTGGACGCGCGACACCGCGTACGCGACCCACCTCGGGATGGCGTCGATCGACCCCTCGCGGGCGCGCCGATCGCTCGAGTTCAAGCTCAGCGAGCGGCGCGGTGGGGGCGACCTCCAGATCGTGCAGGACACCGGCACCGGCGGCAGCTACCCGGTGTCGAGCGATCGCGTCGCCTGGGCGGTCGGCGCCTGGGAGCTGCTCCACCACCTCTCGGGGGCCGAGCGCGACGCGTTCGCGGCGCGGGCTTACGAGGCGATCGGGAACACCCTCGAGCACGACCGGCGCATCGTCTACGACGCGACCGACGGCCTCTACTTCGGCGAGCAGTCCTTCCTCGACTGGCGCGAGCAGACCTACCCCGAGTGGACCTCGACCGACGTCGTGCACATCGGGATGAGCAAGGCCCTCGGGACGAACCTCCTGCACCTGCGCGCGATGGAGATCGCGGCGGCGCTGGCCGACGAGGCGGGCGACACCGGCGCGCGGGACCGCTACCGCGGCTGGGCCGACGCGCTGCGCGCCGCGATCCGCGAGCGCTTCTGGCTCGAGGACGAGGGGCTCTTCTCGACCTACGTGACGACGGCGCTCGATCCCGCGCCCGTGCGTCGCTACGACCTGCTCGGCTCGGCGTTCGCGATCCTGTTCGGGGTGGCGACCCCGGCGCAGGCGACGCGGGTGCTCTCGAGCTACCCGCACTACGGGCCGGGCGCGCCGGTGGTGTGGCCGCAGCAGCAGGCGACGCCCATCTACCACAACCGCGGGGAGTGGCCGTTCGTCACCGCCTACTGGCTGCGCGCCGCCGCGGCCGCGGACCACCCCGCGGTCGCGGAGCGCATGGTCGACGCGCTCGTCCGGGGCGCCGCGCTGAACCTCTCCAACATGGAGAACTTCGAGGCCGGCAGCGGCGCCGCGTACCTCGACGACGGCGCGACGAGCGGGCCCGTCGTCAACTCGCAGCGCCAGCTCTGGTCGGTCGCCGGCTACCTCTCGATGGTGCAGCACTCGCTGTTCGGCCTCGCGCCCGAGGCGGACGGGCTGCACGTGCGGCCCTACGTCACCGCGACCATGCGCACGGGCCTCTTCGGCGGCACCGACGCGCTCGTGCTCAACGACTACCCGTGGCACGGCGGGACCGTGACGGTGGTGCTCCACCTGCCCGAGGCCGCGGGCGCGGGCGCCCTGTCGGTCGACGCGATCGAGCTCGACGGTCGACCGGTGACGGGCGATCTCGTGGCCGGGCTCGACGGCGGCGCGCACCGGATCGACGTGACGCTCGGCGCCGGCGGCGGGGACGGCTCCTCGCTCACCGAGACCTCGGACGCCGCTTGGCAGAACGTGTTCGGGCCGCGCACCCCGCGCATCACGAGCGTGACGGCGAGCGGCGGCCGGGTGGTCCTGGGCCTGATGACGGCCGAGGCGAGCGACGTGACCTGGACCGTCTATCGCGACGGAGAGGTCGTGGCCGACGGGCTCGCCGGCTCGACGACCACGTGGACCGACCCGACCCACGACGCGAGCAGCCCGAGCAGCCCCTGCTACGTGACCGAGTTGACCTTCACGAGCAGCGGCAACCACTCGCAGCACCCGCCGCCGGTGTTGGTGGGGCGCGGGCCTGACGCGGGTCGTGACGTCGATCGGCGCGATGAGCATGACCCACGTCGGCGGGAGCGGCTCGACCGACCACGGTCGCTTCCACAACGAGCCGTGGGGCGACGAGGGCCACTCGCTCACCGTCCCGAGCTTCACCGCGACGCAGACCGGGCCGCACCTCCTCCAGGTCGTCTTCGGCAACGGGGCCGGCGGGGTGACCACGGGCATCACCTGCGGGGTGAAGCGGCTCGTCGTCGAGGAGGTCGCGAGCGGAGCCGTCGTCGCCGAGGGCCCCGTCGTGATGCCGCACCTCGGCGACTGGGACCGCTGGGGCGACTCGACCTTCGTCCGCGTGGATCTGACCGCGGGGACGGAGTACCGGATCGTGATCCGCGGCGACGACGAGGTCGTGAACATGAGCGCCTTCGCCCACTTCGAGCGCTACACGGGCGGCCTCGGCGGCGCGAGCGGGGCCTTCAACCGCGTGAACGTCGCGGAGCTGAAGATCCTCTCGTTGTGAAGTCCGCGGAAGGCTCGACGCGCGCGGGCGTATCCTGCGCGCGATGAACGACCAACTCGGGCCAGCCCTCTGCGCCAGCGCCTGCTGCCTCGGGATGTACGGCCTGATGGCCGGCGGGGCGGGCTGGCTCGCGCACTGGCGCACCCGGAAGGTGGAGGCGGAGCTGGGGAGGCCCGCGCTGCCGGAGGGCGAGACGGCGCTCCTCTTCTACGCGGGCGCCTCGGTGGTCTGGCTCGCCGCGGCGGTGCTCGCGCTCGTGGGGATGGCGAAGCGCGAGTGGACCCGCGCCGGCCGGAACTGCTTCTTCCTCCTGCTCGGCCACTTCGGGCTGGCCACCCTGATCGCGCCCCTCGGGCCGCTCGGCGACGCGATGCACTCGCGCAGCCCCCTCCCCTTCGTGATCGGGATCTGCGCGATCTTGGTGATCTCGGGGTTCGTCGCGAGCGGGTTCCTGTGGCGCTGGGGGAGCCTCCGCATCGCGCGGATCGAGGCCGAGCCGCCGACCGGCGATCCCCCGGGCCTCGAGCGCTGGGCCCTCTACGTCGGCTCGGTCCTCGTCGGGATGATCGGGCTCGTCGCCGCCCTCGTCTATCGCGAGCCACAGAACGTGCGCGTCGGGGTGACCGCGCTCCGGATCAGCACCGTCTACCTCTTGCTGATCGTGACCCTCGTCTGCGTCGGGCTGCCGTGGATGGCCTACCTCGCCGAAACCTGATCGGGGCGCGGGGCGTCGCCGCGCGCGGGGATCCGGAGGACCGGCGCCCAGGTGTCGAGGAAGCGCCGGAGGCGCAGGGGCGGGCTCGGGATCGCCCGCGGCGCGGTGAGCGCGGGCGGGCGCCGGCCGCCGGGCGGCGCGCCCCAGGTGCCGCGCGCGGGGTGCGCGCAGCGGTTCGGCCGCGTCCAGCCGTGGAGGATCGCGTAGCGGGTCGAGAAGGCGTTGGCGGTCGCGCGTCGATCGACGCGGCGGGACAAGCGCCCATAGCCCGCGGGGCGCCCTCGGCCCGCGGCGATCGGATGGCCGGGGCGGAGCACGAGATCGTCGCTGTCCCCGCGGAGCCGCAGGTGCAGGCGGGTGTGCACGAAGCCTGTCGCAGGGCCGCCGATGACGTCCCGGCCGAAGGTGCCGAGGTCGGTCTCCTCGAGGGCGTGCGCCGGGCACCCGTCGCACCGATCCGCGGGCCAGGCGTACTCGGTGGCCACCGCGTCCGGGTGGCGCTGGAAGACCCTGTCGATGATCGTCTCGTAGACCTCGCCGAAGCGCGCTCGGGCGGTCGGGAACATCAGGAGGTTGGTCGGCACGAGGACGTCGTCGCGGTGGGCCGCCTCGTACCGGGTGCCGCGCGCGAGGACGTGGACCCAGAGCTCCTGCGGCCCGCTCGCGTTCAGCCGGCCGAGGCGCAGCGGGAGGGTCAGCTCGGGCGCGCGGTAGTGGAAGCGGAGCGGCGAGGGGCCCTCGGCGCGGAGCCGCGCCGCGTCGATCCGCGCGACGAGGAACCGGTGCCCCGCGTCGGCGTAGGGACGGACCGCCGCCTCGAGGCCGTCGGGCGCGCGGTAGCCCTCACGGCGGAGCCAGCCGAGGAGCTGATCGGGCGAGGTCGCCCGGACGATCGCCACGTCGTACTCGGACTCGGCGAAGCGCGCCTCGACGCTCGCCTCGGGCGGCCGCGACGCGTTGTCGAAGACCCGGGGGGTGGTCGCGGTCTCGGGCGGCGGGGGCGCGCAGGGGTCGCGCTCCCAGAACTCGACCAGCCGCGGGGCGCTGACCCTGTCGATCCGCTCGAAGGCGTCGGGCCGGAGCGTCCGGACCGCGGACCTGTCGATCGGGCCGGGGACCGGGACGACGAGGGCCAGGTCGTCGGTCGCGCCCGGCGCGATCCGCAGGGAGACCACGGTGCGATCGCCGTCCCGCATCAGGACGACCGTGGACTCGCCGGCGCGGACGGGGGCGCGCCGGCCGGCGTAGAAGCCCGCGAAGGCCCGCGCCCGGCTCGGCCCGACCACCGCGAGGGCGGCGGCGAGGATCGCCGCGGCGCGAACGAGCATGGGATCGTTCTATCACCTCCGGATGCGTCAGTCGGCCCCCGGTGGTATCCGTCCGGGCCTCTCGTGCTGACCGTCCTTCGCATCAAGAACCTGGCGATCATCGACGAGCTCGAGGTGGAGCTCGGGTCGGGCCTCAACGTCATCACCGGCGAGACCGGGGCCGGGAAGTCGATCCTCATCGGGGCGCTCGGGCTCGTGCTCGGCGCCAAGGGTCGGGCCGAGCTCGTCCGGACCGGGGCCAAGCAGGCCGAGGTCGAGGCGCTTTTCGAGCTCGGGGACGACGACGAGGCGCGAGCCCGGCTCGCCGAGGCGGGCATCGAGATCGACGGCGAGCTGGTGATCCGGCGCGTCCTCGCCTCGACGGGTCGCACGCGGGCCTACGTCAACGGCACCCTCACCACCGCGGGCCAGCTCGAGGAGCTCGCGCGGGGGCTCGTGGACATCTCGTCGCAGCACGAGCACCAGACGCTGGTGGACCCCGCGACGCACCTGGGCTTCCTGGACGCGTTCGGGCAGCTCGAGGCGGGGCGCGAGGCGGTGCTGGCGGCGCACCGCGACCTGAAGGCGGCGGACGACGCGCTCGGCCGCTCGCGGGACGCGGTGACGGAGCGCGGAGAGCGCGAGGACTTCCTGCGCTTCCAGATCCGCGAGATCGAGGAGCTCGATCCGGCCCCGGGCGAGGACGAGGCGCTCGCCGCCGAGCGCGCGCGGCTGATGCACGCGGAGAAGCTCGTGGCCGCCTCGGCCGGCGCGGAGATGGCGCTCTACTCGAGCGACGACGCGATCTGCTCGACGCTGAACCGCCTCTCGCGCGCGGTGCGTGACGGCGCCGCGCTCGACCCCACGCTCGCGCCCCACGCCGACGCGCTCGACGCCGCGCTGGTGCAGCTCGAGGACGTGGCCCACGAGCTCGGCGCGTACGCCGAGGACGTGCGCGTGGACCCCGCCCGCCTCGCCGAGGTCGAGGAGCGGACGCACCGCCTGCGCCGGCTGACCCGCAAGCACGGCGGGGACGTCGAGGGCGTGCTCGCCCGGCGCGACGAGATGCGCGCGGAGCTCGAGGAGCTCGAGCGCGTCGAGGAGGCGGTGGAGCGGCTCGAGAAGGCGCGCGCCAAGGCGCTCGAGACGGCCACCCGCGAGGCGCGGGCGCTCTCGAAGAAGCGGAGGAAGATCGCCGACGGCCTCGGCGAGGCGATCGGCGCGGAGCTCGCGACGCTCGGGATGGGCGAGGCGAAGATCGAGGTGCACGTCGAGCCGCTCGCGGAGCGGCGCGGCGAGCTCGCGGTCGACGGCGCGCGCCTGAGCGAGACCGGCATCGACCACGTCGAGTTCCTGATCGCCCCCAACCGCGGCGAGGCGCCACGGCCGCTCCGGAAGATCGCGAGCGGCGGCGAGCTGTCGCGCGCGCTCCTCGCGGTGAAGCGCGTGCTCGCCGGCGTCGGCCGCGCGGCGCTCTACGTCTTCGACGAGGTCGACGCGGGCGTCGGCGGCGCGGTGGCCGAGGTCATCGGCCGCAAGCTCGGCGAGGTCGCGGCGCACCACCAGGTCATCTGCGTGACCCACCTGGCGCAGATCGCGGTCTACGCGGATCGGCACTACCGGGTGGTGAAGCGCCCGAAGAAGGGCCGGACGGAGAGCTCGATCGACCGCCTCGACGAGGCGGAGCGCCTCGAGGAGCTCGCGCGGATGGTCGGCGGCCTCGAGGTGACCAAGAGCACCCGGAAGGCCGCCGAGGAGATGCTCCACGTGGCGCGAGCCGCGCGCTGAGCGGTCCGCTACGATCCCTCCGAGCGTGGCGAACATCGGCTACATCCAGGTCGTCCGGCACTGCAATCACTTTTGCGGGTTCTGCTCGAACCCGAGCAGCGCGTACCACCACACGTTCGAGACGATGGCGCGGCTCGTCGACGACCTCGTCGACAGGGGCTACTTCGGCGTCGTCCTGACGGGCGGCGAGCCCACGCTGCACCCGGAGCTGCCCCGCATCGCCGCGCACGCGCGCTCGCGCGGCTTGCACGTCCGGATGATCACGAACGGCTGGCGCCTCTCGGATCCCGACTTCGCGCGCGAGCTCGCGGAGGCGGGCCTCGAGCTGGTGCACGTGTCCATCTACTCGGTGCGCCCCGACGTCGAGGAGCGCATCCGCGGCGTCCCCGACACCCTCGACCGCGCGCACGAGGCCCTCGCCAACGCGGGGCGCTTCGGGATCGAGGCCAACGTCAATTGCGTGATCAACCGGCTCAACGCCGATCACCTCGACGAGAACGTGCGCGTCCTCGTCGAGCGGCACCCGCACGTGCGCCACTTCGTCTGGAACAACCTCGACCCGTCGATGGGGCGCGCCGAGGTCAACCAGGATCAGTTCACGCCGCGGCTCGCGGACTTCGAGCTGTCGCTCGCGCGCGCGCTTCGCTTCCTGCAGAAGGGCGGTCGCACGTTCCGCGTGGAGCGCGTCCCGCTCTGCTACATGACCGACTTCGCGTGGGCGAGCACCGAGACGCGCAAGATCGTGAAGGGCGAGGAGCGCGTCGTGCACTTCCTCGACGCCAAGCAGACGGTCCGCCAGACCGACTGGGAGCACGTCTACACCGAGGCGTGTCGACCCTGCTCGCTCCGCAACATCTGCGGCGGCCTCTTCGATCGCGGTCAGGCCTACGACCCCGAGGAGCTAGCGCCGGTGTTCGTGCCGATGGATCCGATCGTGGAGCGGATCATCTCGGACCCCGCCGACCCGAGCTACCCGCTGCGCAGCCTCGCGGACTGGCGGCCCGACTTCGAGCGCCGCGTGGAGGAAGCGCGGCAGGCGCCCCCGCGGCCGAAGGACGAGCCGCCCCGCGACCCGAGCGCGCCGCCGGTCGGGCTGGTGACCGAGGAGAGCCTGCGTCGCTTCACGCGATCGCGCGCGGCGGACGAGCGGCGCGCGGCGCGGTCGAACGTCGAGCTCGAGCCGCTCGGCGTGCAGACACCGGAAGAGGGCTAGCCCTCCGGGGGTTGGCCCCGCGTGGGGGGCCACGCGCGAACCTGGCTCGCGAGCCTGCTGATGGTGCTGTTGCCGTCGATGGCCTCGGCGAACCAGCGCGAGCCGTCGGCCACCGCGGTCGTGCCCCGCGATCCGGGGACGCCCGGGCGGTCGCCGCCCCCGGGCCCCGAAGGCCCCGCGCTCCCGGAGGGGATCCCGGAGCCAGCCGACGACGACGAGGACGGACCGCTGCCGCTGTTCCCGCGGCTGCCGCTCGCGCGGGCGGCGGGCTGGCTGCTGCCGCCGGAGCCGTCGCCGGGCGACCGCGAAGAGGAGGCGCAGGCGAACCTCGAGCGCTACTTCGACGAGGCGCTCGACAGAGACCGGCTCGACGCCGGCCAGGTGGACGGCTGGTACCACGAGGTGGGTCGGGAGATGCGCCAGCAGTTCCGGCCCGACCGCGATCGCATCGAGGGCCAGCGACGCGCCGGGATGACGCTGCTCCAGCTCGTGTTCGACGAGCTCCGCCGCTACGCGGGCGGACCCGAGCGGCCGCAGGACGTGCCCGGCCAGTACACCCCCGAGATGCGCGGCGGGACCGCGCTGACCACGGACCCGACCGACCGGCGCGCCGCCGTCGAGCAAGAGGAGTTCGACCACTGCAACCCGCTGAACGCGCCGGTCACCTGGTATCGGGTCGACCTGCGCATCACCCACAACCCGGAGGGCGTCCTCAGCGCGGCGTGGGTCCACCGCTCGAGCGGGCTCCCCGCGCTCGACCGCGCCGCGCTCGAGGCGGCCCGCTCGGGCGACATCGAGCTGCCCGCGCCGCCCGTCGACATCGTGGGCGAGCGCCAGGCCATCCGGAGCGACTGGGCCTTCGAGTTCGGCGACGTCGCCACGCCCATGATGTGCATGACCAACCCGCTGAACCCGACGCCCATCCTCCCTCTGATGTGCGTGGACGACCCGATCCGCGGCCTCGAGTGCGCGTTCATGGGCCGGGGCATCATCCGCACCCGCGTCCGTCTGCTCGCGGTCGTGGACGCCGACCACCCGACGCCGGAGGAGCGCCGGGCGGCCCGGAGGCGCGAGAGGCTGGACAACGCGACGCCATCGGAGTAGCTCGACATCATCGGACCCTTTCCCTGGGGCCCGGATGACCCCAACGGAGAAGTCATGAGCGAAGCCGAGAGCGCCCACGGCAAGCTGTCGAAGGTGGACCGAGAGTGGGGAAGCACCCGGTTCATGGTCCTTTTCTGCGTCACCGTCGCGACGGCGCTGCTGGTCATCTACACGATCTCGAGCAACTCGCCGTTCTCGCACGGGGCCGGGAGCAACTGGTCCTACCAGCCGCTCGCGCACGATCCGGTGCAGCACTCGCTCCAAAGCTCCACGATGTAAGGCCGCCGCGGTCTTGACGGCCTGACACGGCCCCCGCCATGATCGGCCGGGGATGCGCCGCTCGGCCCTCACGTGCCTGATCTGCGCGGGCTCGGTCCTCGCGACCTTGCCCAGCGCCGAGGTGCGCGCCCAGGAGGTCAGCGCCCGCGACCGGCAGTCGGCGGCCGAGGCCTACGATCGCGGGACCGCCGCGTACCTCGCGGACGACTTCGCCGAGGCCGCCCGCTGGTTCGAGACCGCCGACCGGCTCGCCCCCGCGGCCGCGGCGCTCGTGCAGGCGGTCCGCGCCCATCAGCGCGCCGGCAACGCGCAGCGCGCGGCGACGCTCGCCCTCCGGCTCCAAGCGCTCTACCCCGACGACCGCACCGCCCGGACCACGGCGCAGCGCGCCCTCGCGGACGCGCGGCAATTCCTGCGGGTCGACGTGACCTGCGACCAGGACTGCACGGTCGTCGTCGCGGGCGCGATCATGGGTCACACGTCCTTCTTCCTCGACGCCGGGGACGACCACGACGTGACCGCCGAGTTCGAGACGGGGCCCGTCACCCAGACCGCCACCGGCGGCGCGGGCGAGACGGTCGCGCTGTCCTTCGAGGCGCCGCCCGCGCCCCCACCGGTCGTCGAGCCGGACCCGGTCCCGGTCGAGCCCGACCCGATCGTCGAGGCGCCCGCGGAGGGCGGCGGCGGGGTCCCCCTCGCCGTCTCCATCACCGCGCTGGTCATCACCGCCGGCCTCGGCGGGGTCCTGATCTGGTCGGGGGTCGACACCCTCGACGGCGTGCCCGCGTACGAGGCGAACCCGACCGCGGAGGGCCTCGCCGACGGTCGCTCGCGCGAGGAGCGGACCAACTGGCTCATCGCCGGGACCGCCGTGGCGGGCGCCGCGACCGCCATCCTCCTCATCTTCACCGACTGGGGCGGCGGCGACGGAGACGGTAACGAGGCGGATACGCAGGTGGAGGCCTCCCTCGATCTCGGTGCCGACCATGCCATCCTGGGTGCCAGGGGACGCTTCTGATGGCCCAGCCCATGCCCGCTCCGCGCTCGACCGACCTCACCGGTCGGAGGCTGGGGCGTTACGAGGTGCTCACGCAGCTCGCGTCGGGCGGCATGGCCACCGTGTACGTCGCGCGGCGCGGCGGCGTGGCGGGCTTCGAGCGGCTCGTCGCGATCAAGGTGCTCCACCCGCACCTCGCGCACGACGGCGACTTCATCTCGATGTTCCTCGACGAGGCGCGGCTCGCGGCGCGCATCCATCACCCGAACGTGGTCGCGACGCTCGACATCAGCGACACCGAGGGCGACGGCTTCTTCCTCGTGATGGACTACGTCGAGGGCGATCACCTCGGCCACCTCCTCCGCGGCGCGGCCCAGGGCGGCGAGCGGCTGCCGACCCCCGTCACCGCGCGCATCGTCATGGACGCCCTCGCGGGCCTGCACGCAGCGCACATCCTCACCTCGGCCGACGGCGAGCCGCTCAACCTCGTCCACCGCGACGTGAGCCCTCACAACATCCTCGTCGGCGCCGACGGCGTCGCGCGGATCACCGACTTCGGCGTCGCCAAGGCGCAAGTCCGCTTGAGCTCCACGAGAGACGGCCAGTTCAAGGGCAAGCTCTCGTACATGGCGCCCGAGCAGGCCGCGAACGGGCAGGCCGACCAGCGCTCCGACCTGTTCAGCATGGGCATCGTGCTGTGGGAGTCGCTGACGGGGCGTCGCCTCTTCCGCGGCGAGAACAACGCCGACGTCCTCAACAAGATCCTCAACCCGCAGGTCCCGCGGCCGTCGCAGCTCGACCCGGCGCTCGAGCCGTTCGACGCCGTGACCGCGAAGGCGCTCGCCAAGGAGCCGGACGACCGCTTCCAGACCGCGGACGAGTTCCTCGAGGCGATCGAGGAGGCGGCGCGGACGGTCGGCGGCGTGGGCACCCCGCGCTCCGTCGGCCGCGAGGTGAAGCGCTGGCTCGCGACCAAGATCGCCGAGGAGAAGGACACCATCCAGAGCTCGATCGACGCCCTCGGGCGCAACGAGCTCAAGCCGGGGGTCCTGCCCCGACCCATCGAGAGCGGCTCCCACCCGATGGGGCCGGCGACGCCGGTCGCGACCGCCGACGTGACCGTGGGCGCGCGCCCCTCGACGATCCCTCGCCCCGAGACCGGGTCGAACCGGCGGACGCTGGTCCTCGGCGGGCTCGTCGTGCTGCTGCTGTTCCTGCTCGGCGGGACCCTCGCGGCGGTCGCGCTGCTGCCCGGCACACCCGAGGCGCCGCCCCCGGTGACCACGGGCGCGCCGATCTCGGCTCCCGCCCCCGTGGAGCCTCCGCCCGAGGTCGCGGCGGAGCCCGAGCCCGCGCCGGAGGCCGTCGTCGCCGAGCCCGAGCCCGAGCCCGAGCCCGAGGTGGAGCCCGAGCCCGAGGCGTCGAGCGGGCGGTCGAGCCGGCGGAGCCGACGGCGCGGGCACCGCGCGGACGACGAGTCGTCGGGCTCCGACGAGCCGCCGGCGGGCCGCCGCGGGTCGGACGACGACGACGACCTGATGCTCAACCCCTACCGGCGTTGAGCGGCGCCCCCGCGCCGAAGGTGTCGCGCGGGTGGCTCGCTGGTATCCTCGGGATCGCGTCATGCGCTCGTTCATCCGCAGGGGGGTCGCGCTCGCGGCGCTGGTCGTCGCGACCGGCTGCCAGGTCTACGACGCGTCGCTCGTCGACGCGGGAGTCGACGGCGGCGGACCGATCGACGGGGGCGAGTGCAACAACCGCGTGGCGCCGGCGCGGCCGACGACCGCCGACGGCCCGGACGGGGAGGAGATCCTGTTCGGGCTCCGCCGCGTGATCCTGGCCCAGGACGAAGGCGGGCTCTGGGAGGGCATCGGGCTCGACCTCGACGGGCACTGCACGCGGGAGCCGGACTACGCGACCGAGTGTCGCCCGCCGCGGCGGACGCGGCCTCCCGTCGACGGCGACGACGGAATCGACAACGTGTTCGGCGCCGAGCTCTTCCCGCTCGTCGACCTCGCGGTGATGGGGCTCGAGACCACCGCGCGGGCCGCTCAGGAGGAGGGCAAGCTGCCCGTCGTCCGGATCCGCGGGTGGAACGGGATGGACAACGACCCGAGCGTCGACGTCGCGATCACCAACGCGATCTACATGGTCCCCGAGGTCGCCGGCGCGCCCCACCCGCACACCGTCAACGCCGCCTTCGAGCCGGTCGACATGGGCGTGCGCGTGCCGCCGCCGGTGTGGGACGGAACCGACTACGGCTACTTCCGCGAGACCACCTTCCTCGACGGCAACCCCGACCAGCCGACGATCCGCGACGACAGCGCGTACGTCGTGAACCGCTACGTCGTGGCGCGCCTCCCCGAGCGCGTCGAGATCCTGTTCCCCGCGCAAGAGGTCGGCGTGCTCGTCCGCTTGACCGACGCCACCGCGATCGGTCGGATCTCGGAGGACGGCTCGACGCTCGAGGAGGCCACCGTGTCGGGCCGCTGGAGCATCCTCGACCTGCTCTCGACGGCCGAGAACGTCGGCATCTGCCGCGACAGCGACAGCTACGACATCCTCTCGGGCCAGCTCGACACGATCGCCGACGTGCGGTCGCGCGCGGGCAGCGGCGGCGCCGGCGCGCTGTGCGACGCGATCAGCCTCGGCGTGGTCTTCACGGGCTCGCGCCTGCAGTGGGGCGGGCTGACGCCGGGCCCCGAGGTCCGCAACGTGTGCACCGAGGTGCCCGACGGCGGCGGCGCGAGCCTCGACGGCGGCATTTGAGCTGCCGCGGGGATGGACGCCCGGCCCGCTTAGCGCGTAGCTTCCTCGCATGTTCGAGCTGGGTCCCCACATCCCCACTCAGCCGGTCGCAGGGCGCGTGCGCACCGTGGGCGAGATGCTCTGGCTGCGCGCGGCGCGGAGCTCCACGCGGCCGGCGCTCTATCACAAGGAACATGGACAGTGGGTGACCACGTCCTGGGCCGACCTGTACGCGGCGGCGACGCGCGTGGCCAAGGGGCTGCGCGACCTCGGCCTCGCGAGCGGGGACCGGGTCGGCGTGCTCGGCCCGACCCAGCCGGCGTGGGCGATCTACGACCTCGGCGCGCACGTCGGGGGGATGGTGAGCTTCGGGATCTATCCGAAGCAGTCCGTCGCGCAGGTCCGCTATCTGCTCGAGCACTCCGAAGCCAAGGTCCTCTTCGTGGCCGATCCGGAGGAGCTCGACACGGTCCTCGAGGCCATCGACGGGCTCGAGGGCCCGGTGGCGATCGTGCCGTGGACGACCGAGCTCTACGAGAAGACGAAGGACCGCGATCCGCGGCTGACCTCGCCCACGCGCTTCGCCGACGAGCGGCTCGACGAGGAGGGCGTGAAGGCGATCCAGGACGCGATCGACCCCGACGAGACGGCGATCTTCATCTACACGTCGGGCACGACCGGGCCGCCCAAGGGCGCGATGATCTCGCACCGGAACATCCTCTCCTTGCTCGACGCCTCGGCGGAGGTCTCGCCGTGGTTCCAGAGCGACATCTCGCTCCACTTCCTGCCCATGGCGCACGCCGCCGAGCGCGTGCTGGGCTTCTACGGGCGGGTCAACAACGGCATCCCCGGCGCCTACGCGACGAGCACCGCGACGGTCCTCGACGACCTGCAGGACGTGCGCCCCACCGTCTTCGGATCGGTGCCGCGCATCTTCGAGAAGGCGTTCGCGAAGATCCACTCGGAGCTCGAGAAGAAGCCGCCCGCGGTGCGTCGCATCTTCGCCTGGGCCGACGAGGTCGGCCGCGCGCGCTCCGAGCTCGTGATCCGGGGCCGGCCGATCCCGCCGCTGCTCGCGCTCCAGCACCGCCTCGCCGAGCGCATCGTGTTCGACAAGATCCGCGCGGCGTTCGGCGGGCGAGTGCGCGCGATGATCACGGGCGCGGCGCCCACCGCGCCCGAGATCCTCAAGTTCTTCTGGGGCGCGGGGCTCCCGATCTACGAGGCCTACGGGATGACGGAGTCGACGGTCATCACCCACATCAACCGCGAGGGCGCGGTGAAGCTGGGCACCGTCGGGCGCGTGATCCCGCCGACGCAGCACCGGATCGCCGAGGACGGCGAGATCCTCGTGAAGGGCCCGTGGGTGTTCCACGGCTACTACAAGAACGAGGCGGCCACCGCGGAGACGGTCGTGGACGGGTGGCTCCACACCGGGGACATCGGCGAGATCGACGCCGACGGCTACCTGCGGATCACGGACCGCAAGAAGCACCTCATCATCACCGCGGGCGGCAAGAACCTCGCGCCGGCGAACATCGAGCGCGCGCTCAAGGGCGAGGACCCGCTGATCAGCCAGGTCCACGCGCACGGCGACCGGCGCAAGTTCGTGAGCGCGATCGTCACGCCCGCGCCCCTCGAGACGCTCGAGTGGGGCAAGGAGCGCGGGCTCGTGACCGGCGACGAGATCGCGGAGCACACGCGAGAGCTGATGGAGAACCCGGCCGGGCGCTCCGAGAAGCTCAACCTCGCGATGGCCAAGATCGTCGTCCACCCCGACTACGCCGCCCGCATTCGGGCGGCGGTGAAGCGCGGCAACGCGAACCTCGCGCAGGTCGAGCAGGTGCGGAAGTTCATCCTCCTCGACCGCGACTTCTCGCAGGAGGAGGGCGAGCTGACGCCGACGCTCAAGCTCAAGCGCAAGGCCATCGAGACGAAGATGGCGCCGATGCTCGACCGCCTGTACGACGAGCGGGACTTCGGGCTGGAGCCCTGAGATCGCGCCTGCCATGATGGGCAGGATGCGCGTCACGGTCCTCTCGAGCGGCAGCGGTGGAAACGCCACCCTCGTCTCGGCCGGGGGGGCGCGGGTGCTCGTCGACGCAGGGGTCGGCGCCAGCACGATCGAGGCGCGGATGCAGAGCGCGCTCGGTGAGGTGGTCCCGCTCGACGCCATGATCATCACGCACCCGCACGGCGATCACGCGTGCAAGGCGTCCGAGCTCGCGAAGCGCTTCGAGTGCCCCGTCTGGATGACGGAGGCGACCCAGCGCCGGCTCCCCTTGCCCCACGCCCGCAAGCGCGTCTTCGGCTTCAACACGCCGTTCGACATCGCCGGCCTGCGCGTGGAGCCGATGCCGGTCCCGCACGACGCCCCCAACGTGGCGCTCGTCTTCGAGCACCGCGGCGCCCGCGCGGGGATGGTGACGGACCTCGGGCACGTCCCGAACAAGCTCGCCGCGCACTTCGAGGGCTGTCAACTCGTGTTGCTGGAGGCCAACCACGATCCGGAGATGCTCGCCGGGGGGCCCTACCCCGACTTCCTCAAGAAGCGGGTCGCCTCCCGGACCGGTCACCTCAGCAACCAGCA
This sequence comes from Sandaracinaceae bacterium, assembly GCA_020633195.1. Lineage (GTDB taxonomy): Bacteria > Myxococcota_A > Polyangia > Polyangiales > Sandaracinaceae > JACKEC01. The sequence goes on from JACKEC010000062.1 coordinate 17,628, forward strand.
GGCCGCGCACCTCTGCGCGCGCCTGGGCCGCGAGACGCGCGAGATCGTCCTCATGCACCTCTCGGAGACCAACAACACGCCGATGCTCGCGCTCGCGCAGGTGCGCGCCGCGATCGGCGAGCGGCGCGTCAAGGTCCGTTGTGCACACCAGGACGCGGTGCTCGACCTCGAGGTGCGCGCCTCGGCCCAAGCGCGGACGCGGTCCAAGGGCTCCCAGCTCGCGCTCCCCTTCGGCTGACGCTCGCGATGCGCGAACCCTCGTGCCTCGGATCGGCTCGGCCCACCTGACATGAGCTCGAACCGCTACCTCGTCGTGTCGGACCTCCACCTGTGCGACGTGGAGGACCACCCCGACGGCTGGAAGGCCCACAAAGCGGGGCGGTTCGTGCCGGACGAGGAGCTGCGCCAGCTCTTCGAGAAGTTCGTCGAAGAGGCGCGCGAGGGGGACGCGCTCACCTTGGTCCTCAACGGCGACGTGCTCGACTTCGACCTCGTCACCGCGGTCCCCGAGGCGCCCCCGTGGCCGCTCCGCGCGCTCGAGCGGAGCTTCGGGCTCGACGCCACCGAGGCCAAGTCGCGGTGGAAGCTCGACCGCGTGCTCGCCGATCACGAGACCTTCCTCGGGGCGCTGGCCGCGTTCGCGGCGGCTGGCCACCGCATCGTCTACGTGATCGGCAACCACGATCGCGAGGTGCACTTCCCCGCGGTGAAGCAGGGCTTCGTGGAGGCCGTTCGGGAGGCGGGCCGAGC
>JACKEC010000063.1 GCA_020633195.1 Sandaracinaceae bacterium
CGCCTCGGGGGCCAGCCCGCCCGCGCCGAACGACTGCTTCATCGTGACCGGGGTCTCGACCCCCGCGTCGGCGAGGCGCGCACGGAGCGCCGTGTACTCGGCCTGGCTCATCGCGAGGCAGAGGTGGTTGACGCGGTTGCCGGCGCTGCCGGCGGCGCCGGGGAGGCTGTTGAGCAGCTGCGCCGCCTGGAGCGACATCAGGTCGACGATGGAGTCGTCCGAGATGCGCACGCTGGGGAACGGAGCCTTGCCCTCTCGGAAGGCGTCGACGCGCACCCCCTCGAGCCCCACCACCCGCTCGTAGAACTCGACCGACCGCAGCGGATCGGCCACCCACAGGACCACGTGATCGAGTCGAAGCGGCATCACCCTCCTCCTTCGGGAGGCGCCATTATGAACGAGGGCTCGGCGGCCGGAATACGAGGAAGCGGACGCCTCGCGCATTCTGGCTACCATGATCGCGCGTGTCCCGGACCGTCCGCACCGCGCTCGTCGCGCTCGCTCTCTGCCTGGCCTCGCCCCTCATCCCGTGGGGGGCGCTGCTCCTGTCGGGCCGGGTCCCGGACGGGCTGCGCGTCGCGGCCGAGCCGATCGAGCCCGGGCGCGACGTGCGCGAGCAGCTCGAGGCGCGCGCCACCCGGTGGGAGCGCGAGGAGGTCGCGGTGGACGGCGGCGACGCGATCCGCACCCCGACCCGCGCGGCGCTCGGCACGCGCGTCGACGTGGAGGCGATGCTCCACCGCGTCCGCGCGTACGGCCGCTCGGGCAACCCCTTCACCGATCTGCCCGCGCTGTTCGCCGCCTGGTCGGGCGACGTGGATCTGGCCTGGACCATCGAGACCGACGAGGACGCCGTGCGCTCGTTCGTGGACGACGTGGCGCACCAGATCGATCACCCGCCGCAGCCGGCGCGGATCAGCGAGCGTGGCCGCCTCCTCGAGCTCAGCGCGGACGGGGCTCGGCTCGACCGCGAGGCGTCGACCCGCGACCTGCTCGAGGCCCTCGCCGCGGGGCGCCGATCGGTGCGCCTGCCGGTCGAGCGGATTCCGTCGGGGGTCGGCGACGACGCGCTGCCCCCGCTCGTGCCGCAGCCGACCGCGCCGGTCCTCGTCGCGCGCTACTCGACCGACTACGGGACGAGCGGCGGGGAGCGACCGCGCGCTCACAACGTCGAGCTCGCCGCGTCGTTCCTCGACGGCGCGCGCATCCCGGCGAACGGCCGGCTCAGCTTCAACACGCGGGTCGGCGAGCGCTCGGTGGGTCGCGGCTACCGGATCGCGCACGTGATCCTCGACGGCGAGATGGTCGACGGCCTCGGCGGCGGCGTGTGCCAGGTCGCGAGCACCCTGCACGCCGCGGCGTTCCTCGCGGGCCTCGACGTCGTGGAGCACCGCCCCCACAGCCGGCCGAGCGCGTACATCCCGATGGGGCTCGACGCGACCGTGGTGTGGCCGGACGTGGACCTCGTCCTCGCGAACCCCTACCCGTTCCCGCTCGACGTGCGCGCGCGCGGCGTCGACGGTCAGATGGTCGTCGAGCTCTGGGGAGCGCGGCGCACCGCGACCGTCGAGTGGCACCGGCAGACGCTCGCCACCGAAGGGTGGAGCGACCGCTACGTCGAGGACGCCACCGTCCCGCCCGGTCGGGAGCGGATCACCCAGCGGCCGATCCGCGGCTTCACCATTCTGCGCGAGCGGACGATCCACGACGCCGGTGGCGTCCGCATCGAGAACCGACGGCTGCTCTACCCGCCGACCGATCGGATCATCCGCGTCGCGCCGGGCACGCTCGACCCGGACACCGGCGCTCCGATCGCGAGCACGATCCCCGCCAACCCCTTCTGAGTCGGTCCGTGAGCCGCCTCGGAGCGGCCGCGCGTCGAGCCCCGTGCCACGCTGGAAGGGGACCCGTTGCGCTCCGGAACGTCCATCGCGCTCGCGACCTGGCTCCTCGCCGTGAGCGCGCACGCGCAGGCGCCGGGGCTCGAGTTCCTCGACGTGCCGGCCCGCCCGCGCGCGTCGGCGAGCGCGCCCTCGGAGGACACGGTGCACGGGCTCCGAGAGCTCGAGGGTGAGCTCGCGCGCTTCGGGCAGCGAGTCGTGGACTACCGCGGCACGGTGGACGAGCTGCTGTCGCGCCGCGCCCGCGAGCGGCGGCGCGCGATCCTGGCTCGCTACGCGGGGTCGGTCGCGCGGGAGCAGGCCGAGGAGGGGCGCTCGCGCCGGACCGCGATCCGCGACCTCGAGCTGTTCGTGCGGCGGCACCCGAGCGAGCCGCGCCACACGCCGTCCGCGCTGCTCCGCCTCGCCGAGCTCTACGTGGAGCGCGCGTACGAGGCGCCCGGGGACACCCTCGAGCTCGCGCCCACCATCGAGGTCACGCAGCGCGTCGTGCGCGACTTCGCGGCGTCGCCCCACCGGGAGCGCGCCGCCTACCTGCTCGGGTGGGCGCTGGCCCAGCGCGGGGACGACCGCGAGGGCGTCGCCGTGTGGCGGAGCGTGGTGTGCCCGGACCTCTACGCCTACCCGGAGGGGACGGCGCCAGAGCCCGATCCCCCGCTGGCGCCGGACGTCGAGGAGCCGCCGGCTCACCCCGCGCTCTTCTCGCCCGACGCGCCGCGGCGCGCGCGCGATCCGTACGCGGGCTGCCGTCCGTCGGCGTCGCCCCTCGCCGCGGAGATCTGGCTCCGGATCGGCGAGGCGCACTTCGACGCCGCGGAGCTGACGCTCGCGGTGGGCGCCTACCGCCGCGTGGTCGAGCACCCCGAGGACCGGCTCTACCCGTTCGGGCTCTACAAGCTCGCGTGGAGCGAGTACCGCTCGAGCCACTACGCCGACGCGATCGAGCACTTCTCGCAGCTCGTGCAGCGCTCGGACGACGAGCTGCGCCGGACCGGCCACGCCGGCTCGGACCTGCGCGAGGAGGCGCTGCAGTACATCGCGTTGACGCTCGCGCACGAGGACTGGGACGAGGACGGCCGGCCCGACCACACCACCGGCGGGCCGCACCCGCTCGAGCGGCTCGAGGACGGTGGGCTCTGGCCCCGCGATCGCGCGTGGTCGCCCGAGGTGTACCGCCGCGTCGGTCAGGTGCTCTTCGAGCAGGCCCACCCGGACGAGGCGATCGTCGCGTGGCGGCTCCGCCTCACGGGCTACCCGGCGGCGTGCGACACGCCCGACGTGTACCTCTCGATCGTCCGCGCCGCGCGGCAGCTCGGCGACGAGGAGGCCGCGCTCGCGACGCTCGAGCAGCTCGCGAGCACCGTCACCGACGACGAGGGCTGGCGCTCGCGGGCGTGCCCCGGACGCGGCGCGCGCGCCGACGCGCTCGCGCGGGCGACGCTGGTGAGCACCGCGCGGATCCGACACCGCCGGGCGCAGCGGCTCCGAGAGCGGTCGGCCGTGGACGGCGACGCCGCGACGGAGCGCGCGGCGCGCGCGGAGTACGCGCTCGCGGTGGAGGGCTATCGGTCGTTCCTCGCGCACTACCCGAACGGCGAGGGCGCTTACGAGCTCGGGTTCGATCTCGCCGACGCGCTCTTCTGGTCGGGCCGCTACGCGGAGGCGGCGCGCGCGTACGCCGAGGTGCGCGACTCCCCGCTCGACGGCCGGCACCGCGCCGGCGCCGCGCGACGCGTGGTGGAGTCCGAGCGCCGCGCCGTCGAGGGCGGCGAGCCCGCGCTGCCCGAAGAGCCCGCGGCGAGGCCCGAGCCCGTCCCGGAGGCGCTCCAGCGGATCGCCCGCGCTCGCGAGATCTACGTCCGCTGGATCGCGCCCGAGGACGACGAGGAGCACGTCCGCGACGCGTACGCGTTCAACAACGCGCTGCTCGTCTCGCGCTACGGCTACGCCGACGCCGCGCGGCGCCGGTTCGAGGCGCTCTTCCGCGCCCGCTGCGTGGGGCCGCGCGCGTCGAGCGTCGGCCGCGACGCGTTCGCCGCGCTCCTCGACGACGCCGTCCGCGCGGACGACGCCGCGCGCATCCAGCGGCTCGCGCGGGAGCTCCGCGAGCGGCGCTGCGCGTTCTCGCCAGGCGGTCCGCCGGTGCTCGAGCAAGGCGACTGCGGCGACGACCCGGCGTGCATCGCGACCACGCTGCCGACCCTCGAGACCTCCGCGCAGCTCCGGGAGCTCCGCGAGCGAGCCGACGCGCTCCGCGCCCAACCGGACGCGCCCGATCGAGCGGCCCGCGCGGCTCGGATCGCGGCGGCGCTCGTGGCGACCGTCGATCGCAACCGCGCCCACCACGACGCGCCCGCGGCGCTCCTCCTCGCCGCGAGCTTGCTCGACCAGGAGGGGGGCCGCGGCGAGGCCGCGATGCGCGTCTACCGCCGGGTGGTCGATGAGGTCACCGACGACCCGGACCCGGCCCACGACGAGGTCGTCGCGGAGGCGCACTTCCAGCTCGCGGAGGCCGCCGCGCGCTCGTTCGACTACGACCGCGCGCTCGCGAGCTACGCGACGATCGCCGACTCCCGGCGCTTCGCGGCGTCCCCCTCGACGACGATGCGGCAGCGCCGGCGCGACGCCCTCGTGAGCATCGCGCAGTGGACCACGCGGCTCGGCCGCCACGCCGACGCCGCGCGCGCGTGGACGCGCGCCGCCGAGCTCCTGCCCGCGGGTGAGGCGCGAGAGGCGCGCCTCCGCGCGGCCGAGGCGACGCTCGACGCGGGGGACGCGCGGGGGGCCGGACAGGCGCTCGACGCGTGGCTGCGCGAAGGGCCCGGAGGCGTGCGCGCGTGGGCGCTGCGGGCGCGCGCGGCCGAGGGCGCGGGCGACGAGCGCCGCCGCGTGGACGGGTGGACCCGAGCGCTCGCCGCGTACCGCGCGAGCCCTCGGCCGCAGGACCTCGAGACCGCGGGGCGCGCCGCGCTCGCGATCGCCGACGCGCTCCGGGACGGCCTCCCGTCGAGCGCGATCGCCCCTGGCCGGCAGCCGTCGGTCGAGGCGTACCTCGCGGAGCTCGGCCGCCAGGTGAGCGCCGAGTCGGCGCGCGCGCGACCGGCCCTCGACGGGTACGAGGCGGCCATCGAGCTCGGGCACGCCGAGACGCGGATCCTCGCGCTTCACCGTCAGGGGCGGCTCTACGAGGCCACCGTGCGCGCGGTGCTCGCGGCGCGCTTCGAGCTGCCCACGGACGTGACGCGCCAGCTCCGGCGCGCCTCGCCCGCGGCGCGCGAGGAGGTGCGCGCGCGCCTGCAAGATCGCTTGCGCGATGTCCTCGACGAGCGGGTCCGCCCGGTCGAGTGCGCCGCGGTCGAGCGGTACGTGCTCGCCGCTCGCCTCGCGCGGCGGACCTCGCTGCCCGTCCCGGAGGCGGCCGCCGCTCGCGCGCGGCTCGCGGCGTACGGCGACGAGCGCGTGGTCGAGTGCGTCGCCGCGGCCCACGCGCGCGACACGACCTTTGCTCAATACACCCCCGGCGAGCTCGATCCCGTGCGGCCAGGACGCTACGCGACCCCGCCCTCCCCCGTCGCGCCGAGCGGCCTCGCGGAGTGAGCGGCCCCGTCAGGGCAGCGGGCGGACGGCGCGCGGCGGGACCGGCACGCCCTCGACATTGATCTCGGCTTCGGTGACGTTGAGCGCGTAGCGCGTCCCGTCGGGCGCCCGCCACGTGGTGGGGACGACGTGCGTGCTCGCGCCCCCGCGCGACACCTGGTCGCCGATCGCGTGGGAGAGCCGGCGCGGCGGCGACGCGGGCAGGTAGTCCTCCGGCAGCGCGGGCTCGCCCCCGAGCGAGAGCGTCACGACCTCGGCCGGGAGCCAGTCGACGCGCGCGGCGTCGAGCGCGCGCAGGTCGTCGGAGAGGAAGAGCGCGCCGCCCGCGAACGCCACGACCCACGCGCCGGTCTCGACCTCCTCGCGCGTCAGCGGCTCGCGCAGGATCGGCGGGTCCGCGTCGCAGAGGACACGCGCGCAGTACGGCCAGCGGGCGGCGAGCGTCCGCGCCTGGTTGGGGATCCACGGCCAGCCCGCGCCGAAGGGCTCGAGCGCGATGTCCCCGCCGACGCGCCACGAGTCGGAGTACGGGAGCGACGCGAGCCCCGGCGCGCCGACGGTGAGGAGCAGCGTGTCCTCCCCGGCGGCCTCCCGGATGATGCTCAGCGCGCGGTGGTAGGCCTCCATGCCGGTCACGTCTTCGACGCGACCGCCCTCGAACGTCCCCGCGAAGAGGAAGTCGATCTTCAGCAGGCCGTAGCCCCAGCCGACGATCCGCTCGATGGTCGCGCGCAGGTGCGCCGCGGCGTCGGGGTGCGTGACGTCGAGGACGCGCATGGTCCCGTTCTTCGCGTGCAGGTAGCTCGCGCCCTCGACGAGCCAGTCGGGGTGCGCGGTGGCGACGTCGCTGCCCTCGGCGACGAGGAGCGGCGCGAGCCACACCCCCATCTCGAAGCCGTCGGCGCGCAGGTCGGTCGCGAGGCCGTCGAGCCCGGAGGGGAATCGATCGTTGGGGAGCCAGTCGCCCCACGCCTGCTGCCAGCCGTCGTCGACGACGACGCGGAGCGTGTCGGTGCCCGCGCGCGGCGCGAGCAGGGTCCTCGCCGCGGCGGCGTTGGCCCGCACCGCCGCCTCGTCGACGCCGTCCCAGAGCTCGTACCAGCTGTTCCATCCCGCCTCGGCGGACGCCGCGCTGGCGCGCGCGGGCAGCGCCGCGGCGTGGTCGCGGAGGAGCGGCTCCACGTCGCCGAACGCGACCCGGAACGGCTCGCCCCAGACCGTCTCGCCGCTCGCGACGGAGACGCGGTCGACGCCGCCGCTGCCGGCCCGGAGCATCAGGCCCGCGTCTCCGCGGCCGACCTGGGTCCAGGGCCGGAAGCGAGCCGAGTCGATCGCGCCGACGAGGAGCGCTCGCGACCCGCCACCGACGACGGTGAGCTCCCACGACAGCGCGGTGCCGTCGCGCAGCACCTCCGTGTCGCCCGTCTCGGCGAGCGCCGCGAAGAGCGTCTCGTCGGTCGGGAGCGCGCCGATCACGAGCGCGCCGGTCTGCGACCACGAGTGGAAGCCGTTCGACATCCACGTCGTCGCCCCGTCGAGCGCGAGCGGGCCCTCGGCCACGAGCCCCTCCACCACCACCTCCGACGACGCCTCGAGCCCCACGCGCACGACATCACCCCGCACCTCGAGCACGAGCGCGCCCTCGTCGACGTCGCAGCGCAGGCCGTCCGCGCCCTCGGCGCAGGGGGCGTCGCGGCCGACCCAGCGACCGTCGATCCGCGCGAGCGGGCGCAGCCGCGTGGACGCGCTGGCGCAGTCGTCACCGATCGCCCAGCCCTCCTCGAGCGCGCAGAGATCGATCGCGCTCGCGTCGAGCGTGCCTCCGTCGGGGAGCCCCGCGTCCTCTGTCGTCGCCGGGTCGCAGCCGAACAGCCCCGCGGCCAGGACCGCGACCGCGCCGCGCAGAATCCTCGAGCGAATCAGAACAGCTCCGCCATCGCCGCGGAGAGCTGCCGCACTCCGAAGGGCTTCGCGAGGAATCCGTCGACGCCGAGGTCCAAGATCGCTCGAGCCTCCTCGTTGAGAGCGTAGCCGGAGGTGAGGAGCACCCGCACGTTCGGGTCGATTTCGCGCAGCGCGAGGAACGTCGCCCGCCCGTCGAGGCCGGGCATCGTCATGTCGAGGACGATCGCGCGCACGTCGCCCGAGTGCTCCGCGTAGACGCGGAGCGCCTCCTCGCCGTCGGCCGCCTCGATGACGGAGAAGCCCAGCTCCTCGAGCGCCCGTCGGGTCCAGGTGCGCACCGCGGGCTCGTCGTCGACGACGAGGATCAGGCCTTGGCCCGGGACGATCGCGGCCTGAGGGATGGCGGGGGTCGGGCGCGCGCCGCGGCCGAGCGCAGGCAGGCGGACCTGGAACCGCGCCCCGCCGCCGGGCGCGTCCGTGACCATGATCGAGCCGCCGTGCGCCTCGACGATCCCGTACACCGTCGCGAGCCCGAGGCCCGCGCCGCGCGGCCCGTCGCCGCGCTTGGTCGTGAAGTAGGGCTCGAACACGCGGTCACGGATGGCGACGGGGACGCCCGGCCCGGTGTCGTCGACCTCGAGCACGACCTGCCCGCGCTCGTCGCGGGTGCGGAGCGTGATCACCCCCGGGCCCGCGAGCGCGTCGCGCGCGTTCAAGACGAGGTTCATCACGACCTGCTCGAGCTGCGACGCGTCCCCCTCGACGCGGCGGCGCGAGGTGAGGTCTTGGCGGAGCACCACGCGCCGATCGAGCGCGCGCGACAAGAGCTCCGAGAGCCGCTCGACGAGCTCGGTGACGGAGACGGGCTCCGTCGTGACCGTCTCGCGGCCGGCGAAGGCGAGGAGCGAGCGCGTCAGCTGCACCGCGCTCTCCGTCGCCGAGTCGATCGCCGCGAGCTCCTCGCGACGGCGGGGGTCCTGCTCGGCGACGAGCAGGGTGGACGAGATCGCGCGGATGACCGCGAGGAGGTTGTTGAAGTCGTGGGCGATGCCGCCGGCGAGGCTGCCCACCGACTCCATCCGCTGCGCGCGACGGAGCCGCGCCTCGGCCTCGACCTCGCGCGTGATGTCGAGGAACGCGATCACCACGTGGGTGATCGTGTCGCCGTCGAAGATCGGCCGCGCGTACGCTCGGATCGACGCGCGGCCGCCGGTGGGGGTGTGAATGACGATGTCGTCGACGGTGACCGTCTCGCGGGCCTCGAGCGCGCGGACGAACGGCATCCGGTCCTCGGGGTAGAGGTTGCCGTCGCGATCGTGGATCGAGTACGGCGCCGCGTACTCGCCGACGGCGACGTCGGCGCGCGCGGACATCCCCATGATCTCGGCGAAGCGAGGGTTCGCGTACACGAACTCGCCGCCCGGCGCCCGCGCGACCCAGACGCCGAAGGGCAACGCGTCGGCGATACCCGCGACGATGTCTGCATCCGAAGGGACCACTGCGCCGCGGAGGATACTTCAGGGACCGTCGGTCTGCGCGTCGCGCAGTCGCCGGAGCCAGCTCTGCAGCGCCTCGGCGTGCGGGAGCGCGTCGAGGTGCAGATCGAGCACGACCGTGGTCCCCGCGCGCTCGACGCCCTCGAGGCGGGCGCCCAGGTCGACCGCTAGCGCCTCGGCCCACGCGCGGCGCGCCTCGAGGGCCTCTCGCGCGGCGGCCGAGAAGCGCCGCCGGACCCACGCCGCCAGGCGCACGAGGGACGACGGCGCGGCCTCGAGCTCGGCCTCCTCGCCGAGCGCGCTCGCGACCCGCAGCGACACGCCCTCCTCGGGGTCGGGGCGCGCCGAGACGGTGAGCCGACCTCGATCGTCGACGAGCTCGAGCGTCGAGCCCTCGCGCCCGAGCGCGGGGCGGAGCGCCGAGTCGCGGTAGCCGCGCGCGCGGCGCAGCTGATCGGCGAGCGCGGCCAGCGAGCGACGGATCGCGCGGCGCTGATGCAGCGCGCGCGCGTCCGGGTTCGGGACGGTGTCCACGCGCTGCTGCTGCTGCTCGCCGGTCTTGCCGCAGCGGAAGAGGCGCAGCTCCGCGTCGTCCCCCTTCGGCTCGATCTCGAGCGCGTAGTAGGCCTGCGATCGATACGCCGCCGCGAACGCCCCGTCGCAGCGCGGGAAGGTGAACGCGGTGCCCTTCGGGGACAGCGGGTGCGCTCGGAGCACTCCCGCCTCGACGTCCCGCGCGAGCACCACCCAGTGGTCGTCGACCCACACCGCGTCCGGCCACGCGAGCCGCCCCGTGCCCACCGGGAACACCGTGTGCGGCCGCTCGATGACCTTGCCCCCGGGCCCGACGAGCGCGAGCTCGATCTCGGCGTCGCTCGTCAAGAGCACGGCGGCGCGCCCGCCGACGGAGCGCACGCGCGCGTCGTCGACGGGTCGCCGGTGGCGATGACGCACGGTGGCCCCCGCGCCGTCGCGGACCGAGAGCGCCGTCCACTCGGGGTCGCCGGTGTGGACCGCGACGCAGAGCCCCTCGTCGCGGAGCGAGGCCGCGCTCAGCGTCGCCGGCGCCCGCGTCTCCGTGACGCGGCGCGCGGGCTCCCGCAGCGGCGCGCCGCGCGCGTCGAGCTCGACGGACTGGATGCCGAGCTCGTCCGCGCCGAAGAGCGTCGCGCCCTCCGCGCGCGGAGCCACCGCGATCCGCGCGGCGCCCGGGAGCACGAGCCGGGGCCCGTCCTCGGCCCCGCCCTCGAGGTCGAGGCAGGAGGCCCACGCGCCGTCCTCCTCGCACCAGACGACGACGAGCCCCGCCGAGGTCACGTACGGCTCGGGCGTCACGGGCAGGTCCGCGCCCGGGTGCCCGAGGCCGCGCACGAGCGAGGGCTGCTCGCGCGACCACGTGTCGTAGCGCGCGACCATCGGACCGAGCGGCCCGTGCCACGCGAACGCGAGGCCGCGCGAGCCGAGGTAGAGCGCCGGCCGGGCGCCGAGCGTCACGACAGGCGCCGCGCCCGCACGTGGGCGATCGCCGCCGCGGTGGAGGCGTCGTGATCGCCCGAGCTCGAGCCGCGCAGCTCACCGAGGATCGCCTTCGCGAGCTGCTTGCCGAGCTCCACGCCCCACTGGTCGAAGCTGTTCACGCCCCAGATCAGCCCTTGCACGAAGATGCGGTGCTCGTAGAGCGCGAGCAGCATGCCGAGCGTGCGCGGGTCGAGCGAGTCGAAGAGGATCATCGTCGACGGGCGGTTCCCGGCGAAGACCTTGTGCGGGAGGAGCCGCGCGATCGTCGCCTCGTCGTCGCCGTGGGCCTCGAGCTCCGCGCGCGCCTCGGCCTCGGTCTTGCCGATCATGAGCGCCTCGGCCTGCGCGAGGAGGTTCGCGAGCAGGTGATCGTGGTGCTCCGGGAGCGGGTGGTGCGAGCGCATCGGCGCGATGAAGTCGACGGGCACCGGGCGCGTGCCCTGGTGGAGAAGCTGGAAGAACGAGTGCTGCGCGTTCGTCCCGGGCTCGCCCCACACGATGGGGCCCGTGTCGTAGCCCTCGATCACGGCGCCGTCGGCCCGGGTGCGCTTGCCGTTGCTCTCCATGTCGCCCTGCTGCAGCCACGCGGGGAGGCGCGCGAGGGACTGGTCGTAGGGGATCACCGCCCAAGAGGCCCAGCCGAAGAAGTTGGCGTACCAGACGCCGAGCAGCGCCGAGAGCACGGGGAGGTTCTGCTCGAGCGGGGCGTGGCGCGCGTGCTGGTCCATCACGTGCGCGCCGGCGAGCAGCTCCTCGAAGTGATCCATGCCGACGACGCAGGCGATGGGGAGCCCGATCGCGGACCAGAGCGAGTAGCGGCCGCCGACCCAGTCCCACAGCTCGAAGCAGTGATCGGCGTCGATGCCGAACTCGCGCACGGCGTCGTGGTTCGTCGAGACCGCCACGAAGTGGTTCCCGACGGCGAGCTCGTTGCCGTGGTGCTCGACGAGCCACGAGCGCGCGGTGCGCGCGTTGGTCAGCGTCTCGGCGGTCGTGAACGTCTTGGAGGCGACGATGAAGAGCGTCGTGCGCGGGTCGACCTCCTCGAGGGTCCGCGCGAGGTGGGTGCCGTCCACGTTCGAGACGAAGTGCGCCCGCAGGCCGCGCTTCCAGTACGGCCGCAGGGCGTCGCAGACCATCGCCGGGCCGAGGTCGCTGCCGCCGATCCCGATGTTGACGATGTCGGTGATCGGCTCGCCCCCGAAGCCCGTGTGCTCGCCCGAGCGGATCCGCTCGGCGAGGGTCCGCATGCGCGCGAGGCACGCGTAGATCTGCGGCATCACGTTCTTGCCCTCGACCCGGATCGGCGTGCTCGCGCGGTTGCGGAGCGCGACGTGGAGGACCGCGCGCTCCTCCGTCGGGTTGAGGATCTCGCCGTGGAACATCCGCTCGAAGCCGGCGGCGACGCCGCGCTCCTCGGCGAGCGCGAGCAGCAGGCGCATCGTCTCCGGCGTCGCGAGGTGCTTGGAGAGATCGACCCGGAGCTCCTCGACCGCGTGGGTCATCCGCGCCGCGCGGCCGGGGTCGTCCCGGAAGAGGTCGCGGAGGGTGACCCCGGCGAAGGACTCGTGATGGGCGCGGAGCGCGCGCCAGGCGGCGGTCTCGGTCGGTGCGATCGACATGTGGGGGCGATCTACGTCCCGGGCGCCCGTGCGATCAAGGCCCGTCGCCCTCGGACGTCGGGTGCAGCATCACGTGCGCGGTGGGGACCTCGCCCGACACGGTGATGACGCGGCTCGCGTAGCCCTCCATCGAGAGCTCGACCGACGCGCCGTCCTCGAGGTCGTCGCCGATGTGGACCTCGAGGGGGGTCTCGCCGAGGAGACGCCCGCCGGCCGCGCGCACCTCCGCGCCGCGCGGCTCGCTCGTCACGCGGACGATCGGCGCAGGGCGCGCGGCGGGCGCGACCACGGGCGTCGGGGTCGGCGGCGCCGGAGCCACGGGCGCCGCCTGTCGCGGCGCGGCCTCCACGGGCTCCTGGCTGAGCCACATCCAGCCCGCGAACGCGCCCACCCCGAGCCCGACCACGATCACCGCGGTCGCGATCGCGATGGCCCACGCGGGGACGCCACGCTTCGAAGCCGGCGCGGCGGCGGCCATCTCGGGGCGCGACGACGGCGCGGCGTAGTGCGCCATCGCCATGGTCTTGGCGACCTCGGGAGCCGGCGCCGGCGGGGGCGCCACCGACGCGGGCGCGGGCGGGCGCTCCGAGCCGACCGGGGGGCGGACCGACGGGGCCACGACGGGGGGCGCGCCGCTCCGCAGCTCCTCGCGCAAGGCGACGAGCGCCTCGAGCATCTGCGCCCCGTCGGCGGGGCGAGGCTCGGGCGCCTTCGAAAGGCAGCGCATGAGCAGCGCCTCGAGGCGGGGATCGAGGATCACCGGCGGGTCGAGCGCGCTCGGCGGGGCCATCTCCTCGAACATCTTCTTGCCGAGGATCTCGTAGGTCCCGAACTCCCGGTACGGCTGCCGAGCCGTCAACATCTCGTGCATCACGAGAGCGAGCGAGTAGACGTCGGCGCGCGGGTCGGCCTTCTCGCCCTGGCACTGCTCGGGCGCCATGTAGCGCGGCGTCCCGATCACGGCGCCCGTCTCGGTGAGCTTGTTGCCCGCGTCGAGCAGCCGAGCGAGCCCGAAGTCGAGCACCTTCACGACCTCGCGGCCGTCCTTCTCGCTGAGGTAGATGTTCTCGGGCTTGAGGTCCCGGTGGATGATCCCGCGCGCGTGCGCGGCGCCGAGCGCCGAGGCGACCTGCTCGGCGAGGTCGAGGGTGAGCTCCACGGGGAGCGGGCCGCCGTGCTTGCGCATCGCCGCGGCGAGGTCCATCCCGACGAGGCGCTCCATCACGTAGTAGGCGCCGTAGCTCGACGTGACGCCGTGCCCGAGGACGAGGATCACGTTCTCGTGATCGATCGACGCCGACGCCATCGCCTCGCGGAGGAAGCGCTCGGCGGTCTTCTCGTTGTTGACGAGCTCGGGGCGCAGCGTCTTGAGGACGACGTTCTGGCCGCGGACCACGTCGCGCGCCTCCCAGACGAAGCCCATCCCGCCCGAGCCGAGGCGCGACACCACCTCGTAGCGACCGTCGATGACCTGGCCGAGGATGTCGTCGACCTCGTCCACGACCGAGGCCCGATCGCGGTCGTCGTAGAGCGCACCGTCGGGGCGCGTGAGGTCGTTGCTCATCGCCAGCGGCAGCTTACGCGATCGGCTCGATCAGGGAGGCGTCGTCGTTCTTCACGGAGTTCACGCGAGGCGACACGCGGGAGTCGATCAGGTAGGAGCCGAGGTGGCCCTCGACGAGCTTCATCAGCGCGGCCTCGTCGACCTCGTCGGTCCGCTCGAGCCACGCCCCGTACGACTCGCGAGGCAGGATCACGGGCATCCGGTCGTGCACCGCCGCGACCGCGCCCACGGCGGGGCACGTGAGGATGGTGAAGCTGGAGATCTTCTTGTCCTCGGCGTCCCGCCAGACCGCCCAGAGCCCCGCGAAGCCGAAGGGGCGGCCGTCGAGGTGGAAGCGGTGGGGGACCTTCTTCTTCTCGATCGTCTCCCACTCGTAGAACCCGTCGGCCGCCACGAGGCAGCGGTGGCGGCGGAACGCGTCGCGGTACGCGGGCTTCTTCGCGACCGTCTCGGCGCGCGCGTTGAGCATCTTGACCCCCTCGCGGGGGCTCTTGGCCCAGTGCGGGATCAGGCCGAACTTCGCGAGCCCGAGCCGCCGCTCGCCGGTCGACGTCGACACGACGATCGGCGCCTCGGCGGTCGGGGCGATGTTGTACTGGGCCGGCAGCGCGTCGGCGACGAGCGTCGCCTCGAACTCCTCGATCAGCTCGTCGGCCGGCGTGACCATCGTGTAGCGAGCGCACATGGGCCGGACCGAGTATGAAGAGCACATGCCCGATGGTCACGGGGGACCGCTCCCCGACGCTTACTGGGCCGACCCGAAGCGGCTGCTGGCGGGGCCGCATCCCTTGAACCACGTGAGCGAGCGCGCCGCCCAGCGGGCCCGCCTGCGCGCCCTGCTCGACGCGGGGATCCGCACCGTGATCGATCTGCGCACGCCGGTGGAGCCGCCCTCGATCCGATCGCTGCTCGACAAGCTGAGCGAGGAGGCGACGTGGGTCGGCGTCCCGATCCTCGACGGCGCGGCGCCCACCCACCCGCAGCTCGTCACGATCCTCGACGTGATCGACGCGTCGCTGGCCCGCGACCGGCCCGTCTACGTGCACTGCCACGGCGGCCTCGGTCGGACGGGGACGGTCGTCGCGTGCTGGTGGATCCGACACGGCCTCTTCAGCCCCGAGGACGCGCTCGTCGAGCTCGGCGTGCGCCGCCGAGGCCAACCCCACGGCGAACGCCCGTCGCCGGAGACCGCCCCTCAGCTGCGCCTCGTCCGGAGCTGGACGGCGGGCGCCTGAGGTAGGCTCGGGGGGTGCGCGAGGGACCGTACCGACTCCACGAGGGGAGCGCCCCCAAGGTCTTCCGCGCCACGCCGTGGGATGTCGTGCAGCACGCGACGTTGACGGCCCTGACGGGCGGCGTGTCCCTCCTCCTGTGCGTCGGCTCCTGGGACGCCCACGGGGTGGGGGTGGGCATCTGGGTCGTGGCGATCTTCATCGCGCTGGTGGCCGTCATGCTCGGGTGGGTGACGATCGAGAAGCTCCGCACGCGGATCGTGATGGACGACGACGGGGTGACCGAGGAGACCGCGACCCGCGCGACGACGCTGCGCTGGAGCGCGGTGAAGCACGTGGAGATCCGGACCGCGAAGCGCGACCTCGTCTACGTGCTCCACGGGCCGCGCGGCCAGCAGATCCACGTCGACGAGGGGCTGCGAGGCTTCGCGGAGGCGCAGGCCGAGATCCGGCGGCGCCTGCCCGAGCTCACAGGTCGACCTCGGCGCTCCTGACGACGCTCCCGTCGCGGTCGTGCCACTCGACCCGGGCGCGCCGCCGCATCGGCTCGAGCTCGAGGGTGGTGTAGTTGTTGGTCGTCGACGCCCAGTCGAACTGCGGCGGGCGACAGAGCAGGTAGCCGGGGTTCCCCGTCTGCGCGCCGGGGCCCACGAGGATCTCCGTCTGGGTGCCGCCGAGCGCGGAGGCGTTCGGCCCGACGCGGCCGATCGACGCGAAGTGGAAGTCCCCGCTCACCCACAGCACGCCCTCGATCGGCTCGTCCTCGACGAAGCGGAGGATCTCCCTCGCGCTGCGTCAGGTAGCCCTCCACCGATCGGGCTCGCTGGGGAACGGGAAGTCGCTGATCGGCACGGAGTTCATGATGAGCTTGAAGACGCACGGGCTGTCTCGCAGCCCGGCCTTCAGCCAGTCCATCTGCGCGCGGGACAGGTACACGTCCGTGTCGCCGCGGGTCGACGGCAAGCGCTCGCCTCGGCAGTCGAGCACGAAGATCCCGGCCGTCAGCCCCAGCGCATCCGCTTCCAGATGCGGTCCGGATCGGTCGCGTCGCGCCGGAGCGGCAGGCTTCGAAGAACGTCGCGCGCGCGTTCGTCGTGTCGTCGGACTCGGGTCGAAGTTGTTGTCGACCTCGTGGTCGTCCCATGTCGCGAGGACGCTCGTGGCCTGCCGCACCGCGCGCCAGCCGGCGGAGGCGAGGCTCTCGTCCCACTTGGCGCGGTAGTCGGCGACGCTCGTGGCGCCGTCGTTGTAGGTCGTGTCGCCGAGCATCAGGAACACGTCGAGGTCCTCGCGCTCCCCGCGCGCTCGAGCGGCGCCTTGTCGCGCCCGTTGGTCGTGCAGCTCACCGCGCCGACGATCAGCGACGGCATCGCGTCCTCGGCGACCGCCGCGCGGAAGCTCCTGATGGGGCTGCGCGCCGCGCGCGTCGCCATCCATCTCGAAGAACGCGTACCGGTGACGCGCCCCGCCGCGAGCCCCGTCGCCTCGACGTGGACGAAGCCGCCCTCCGCTGGCGTCGCGGGGAGCGCGGGTGCTGGACCGCGTACCCGCCGGCCGCGTCGAGCTCCCACACCACCGCCGTCAGCGGCGCCGCGCCGTCGTAGCGCGTCCACAGGATCGCCGCGTCCGTCGTGACGTCCCCGCTGGCCACGCCGAGGCCCCAGGCGTCCACCTCGGGGGTGTCCTCCGGCGGCGCGATCGGCTCGGGCGCGCCCGCGTCGGTCCCCGCGTCTGCGCCGGCGTCGGCCCCCGCGTCCGTCGCGCCCGCGTCCCCCGCGCCGCCCGCGTCCGGGGCCAAGCCGCCGTCCGTCGTCGTTCCGTCCCCGCAGCCGAGCGCGAGCCCGGCCGCGGCGGCGGCGGTCGTGCCCAGGAACGCGCGCCGCCCGATCCGATCGTCCTCGTCACCCATGGAACGACGTTGTTCGGGACCGAGGCCGACAGGTCAAGACCCTGGGCTATGCTCCCCGGGATGCGGCCGACCTCCGCGATCGCCGTGACCCTCTGGCTGGCCGGGTGCTCTTGCAGCCCCGCCATCGCGGGCTCGCGCCCGCTCGACGGCGGCGGGATGGACGCCGCGGTCGGGTTCGACGGCGGGGACCGAGACGCCGGCGAGGCCCCCGACGGATCGCTTCGGGACGCCGCGCCGGTCGACGCGGCCCGGGACGCCGCGTTCATGCCCCCCGTCGAGATCTACTGCGACGACGGGCTCGACAACGACATGGACGGCGCCGCGGACTGCGTCGATCCGGACTGCGACGGAGTCGTGTGCGACGCGTCGAGCAACCGCTGCCGCGACGGCGCGTGCAACGGCTGCCGCGGTGAGGCGACCGAGACCATGTGCGGCGACGGCGCGGACGAGGACTGCGACGGCCTGCGCGACTGCGCCGATCCCGAGTGCGACGGCATGCCGTGCGGCCCCGGCGGCGTGGTCTGCGGCGGCGGCGCGTGCCCGTGCGAGAGCGGCTTCACCGAGTGGCTGTGCGGCGACGGCACCGACGACGACTGCGACGGCGTCCTCGACTGCGACGACCCGGACTGCGCGATGTCGCGGTGCAGCGACGTCGGTGAGATCTGCTTCCCCGACGGCAGCTGCCAGTGCCCCTCGGGCCAGGAGCTCTGCCAGGGCGTCGACGACAACTGCGACGGCGTGATCGACGACGGCTGCCCGCAGTCGATCGACCAGGGCACACCGGCCACGTCCCCGTCCGTCGGCGCGACCGCGGGCACCGCGTGGGTCGACCCGTGCCCGATGGGCGCGGCGCTGATCGGCATCGCGGGCTCGGCGTCGACCCGCGTCGACCAGCTCCAGCCCCTGTGCGCCGTCGTCCGCTTCCAGGTGGACACCACCCGCACCTTCGAGCACCCCGAGGACACCTTCACCGTCGAGAGCGGCGCGCCCATCGTCGGCGCGACCCACGGCGGCAGCGGCGGCAGCGCGTACGACGATCGCTGCCCGGCCAACGAGTTCGTCGTCGGCATCGAGGGCCACGCCGACCTCGCCCTCGACCGCATCTCGCTGCGCTGCGCCTCCTTCGTGATCGAGCGCAACGCCGGCTTCGCGTGGCAGCTGCGCCAGGTCCCCGGCGCCACCACCCCGAGCCGCGGCGGCGGCGGCACCGGCGACGCCCCCTTCGATCACGCCTGCGGCCCCAACGGCGTCGTGACCTCGCTCGAGGGCCGCGCGGGCAGCACCGTCCTCGCCCTCGCCGCGACCTGCCGCCCCCTGTCACTCGACCTCCGCT
>JACKEC010000064.1 GCA_020633195.1 Sandaracinaceae bacterium
CCCCGAGCGCGCTCGAGAGCGTCCACCGCGACGCGCCGCTGGCGGTGGGCGACGTCGTGTCGGCGGGCGAGCTGACGATCCACGTGACCGACTCCGGGCCCACCGGCTGGCGCGCCGCGCGCTTCGACGTGGCTCGCGACCTCGACGACGTGTGCTTCGCGTCGTGGGGCGAGGACGGTCTCCGCGTCTGGCGCGCGCCCGCGATCGGCGAGGCAATCGAGCTCCCCCACGTCCCCGGCGTGATGAACATGTGAGGCGGCGCGGCGCCTATGGGCTGCCGCACGACCCTGTGGGGTGGGACCCCACACGGCGCCGCGGCCCCGGATTTCGCCGCGCTCGTTCCGACGCTGGCCCGACCCTTGCGCTGGGGTCGGTCCGCCATGAACCACCACCTCCTCCGGATCGTGAGCCTGGCGATCGTCTGCGCGGCCCCCGTGGCCGCGAGCGCCCAGGCCTCCTCCCGCGGCGTCGTCCTCGAGCCTCGCCTCCGCGGCGAGGACGTGGACGGCGTGGGCCACGCGCTCGACCGCATCCTCCACTCGCGCCTCGTCGTGCACGGCGTGTTCGAGCTCGCGCCGACCCCCGCGCTCGGGCTCGAGGACATGCAGCTCGCGGTGGGCTGCGTCGCCGACACCGCCGAGTGCCTCGGCGCCGTGGCGAGCCAGCTCGAGGTCTCGACCCTCGTCCACCTCGACGTCGAGCGCGCGGGCTCGGAGCTGCTGCTGACCCTCTCGGTCTTCCACGTCGGCTCCGCGGCGCCCCGGACGGTGACCCGCCGCATCGGCGGCGAGGACGCCGCGGCGCGGGCCCTCGACGCGATCGATCCGATGGTGCGCGACGCCTTCGGGCTCCCACCGCCGGACGACGAGCCCGAGGCCGCGGCCGCGCCGGCGGATCCGTGGGTCTCGCCCGACGCGGCTCCGCCCGCCACCGCGACGAGCTCGGGCGGCGACGTCCCCATCGTCCCGATCGTCCTGCTCGGGGCGGGCGCCGTCGCGCTCGGCGTCGGGTTCGCGCTGGGCGCAGTGTCGCAAGACAGCTTGTCGCAGTACGAGGCCACGACGATCGCCGGCCCGACCGACGTGGACGTCGCGCTCGGGCTCTACGACAGGGCGCAGTCCGAGGCCATCGCCGCCGACGTGCTCTTCGGCCTCGGCGGGGCGCTCCTCGCCGCCGGCGTGGTGGTGTGGATCATCGAGGCGGTGAGCGGCGGCGACGAGGCCGTCGCGGTCGCGCCCACCTTCGGGCCAGGCCTCGCCGGGCTCCACGTCTCCGGCCGGTTCGGGGGTGCGCGATGAGCCGCTACAACACGCTCCTCGCGCTCCTCGCGGTCGGCTGCACCGTCGACCCCACCGTCCACCCGAGCTTCCGGGACTGCGTCGGGGACGCGGACTGCGATCCGGGCCAGGTCTGCGACAGGGGCTTCTGCCTCCTCGCGCAGGGCACGGACGGAGGCGGCGCGGACGCGGGGCCCGGCCCCGACGCCGCCGAGCCCCTCGACGCCGGCGAGCCGATGGACGGCGGTTGCGGGGTGGAGGTGCTCTGCAACGGTCGCGACGACGACTGCGACGACACCATCGACGAGTTCACGACCACCTCCTGCGAGACCGGCTCGCCCGGGATCTGCGGCGACGGCACCTACGTCTGCAGCGGCGGCGCGCCCGTCTGCGCGGGGAGCACGCTGCCCCAGCCGGAGGCCTGCAACGGCCTCGACGACGACTGCGACGACGCGGTCGACGAGCTCGCGCCGGTGCGCTGCTACCCGAGCACCATGCTCGGCTGCGTGGACAGCGACGGCGACGGGGACTTCGAGTGCGCCGGGACCTGCGCGGCCGGCCGCTCCACCTGCGCGGGCGGGACGCTCGGCGCGTGCGAGGGCTTCGTCGGCCCCGTCGACGAGGCGTGCGGCGCGACGCCCGCGGCGGACGACGACTGCGACGGCGTCATCGACGAGGGCTGCGGCTGCAGCGCCGACCAGGCCTGCTACGGCGGCCCCGCGGGGACCCAGGGCGTGGGCGCCTGCGTCGGCGGCACCCAGACCTGCACCGCTGGCGAGCTCGACCCCGCCTGCGCGGGTCAGGTCGTGCCGTCGATGGAGACGTGCGCCAACCCGATGGTGGACGACGACTGCGACGGCGTCATCGACGACATCCCGCGGGAGGGCGATCCCTGCACCGCGACGGAGGCGGTCGGCCAGTGCCAGCTCGGCCACCTCGGCTGCGCGGGGATGGGCCCCGCGCTCAGCTGCCTGCCCGCCCCCGCCACCGAGGAGCGCTGCGACGGCAACGACAACGACTGCGACCGCAGCGTCGACGAGGGCTTCGACCTCTCCAACGACGAGCTCAACTGCGGGGCCTGCGGCAACGCCTGCGGCTCCGACGAGACCTGCTGCGGCGGCTCGTGCGTCGACACCCGCTCGAGCGCCGGTCACTGCGGCGCCTGCGCGACCGACGGCGGGGCGACCTGCGGTGGCTCGGAGGTGTGCTGCAACGGGTCTTGCGCCGACGCGCTGAGCTGCGGCACCTGCATGGACGACTGCGGCGCCATGGGCCGCGACTGCTGTCGGGGCTCGTGCGTCGACCAGCAGACCGACGAGGCGAACTGCGGCGCGTGCGGCAACGTCTGCGGCGCGGGGCAGGTGTGCTGCGGCGGCGCCTGCGTCGGGAGCGACGCGTCGCACTGCGGCCAGGGCTGCGGCGTCTGCACGCCGGGGAGCGAGCTGTGCTGCAGCGGCAGCTGCGTCACGATCGGCAACATGTATTGCAATGCTTGCGGCGTCTCCTGCTCGACCGGGGAGTGCTGCGACTCGGGCTGCGTGGACCTCGAGGACGACCCGCTCAACTGCGGCGCCTGCGGCCGCACCTGCCCCGGCGGCCAGATCTGCAGCGACGGCAACTGCTGCCCGTCGGGTCAGGCCTGGTGCGCGGCCCAGGGCCAGTGCCGCGACTTCGCCAACGACGCGAACAACTGCGGCTCCTGCGGCCGCACCTGCCCAGCCCTGAACGCCTGCTGCGGCGGCGTCTGCCGCCTCGCCTCCCTCGGGTGCTGAGCTAGCTGGAGGGGGCTGGGCGCGCTGGGCACCCCTCCGGACAGCTCAGCGCAGGCCGTGCTTCTTGAGGAGCGAGAAGAAGTACGAGCGGTCGAGGCCCGCGTCGCGCGCCGCGGCGGAGACGTTGTCGCCGGTCCGCTCGAGGAGCGCCTTCAGGTAGACCCGCTCGAAGCGGCCGAGCGCGGCCTGGCGGGCGCGCTTGAAGGGCTGGCCCGTGAGGTCCGCGAAGGGCTCCACGCCGGGCGGCTGCGACGGCGCGCCGCGGCCCTCCTCGAGGGGCGGCAGCTCCTCGAGCGCGACGGAGGCCATCACCATGTTGCGCAGCTCGCGCACGTTCCCGGGCCAGGCGAGGGCGGCGAGCGCCTGGAGGGTGGCGTCGTCGAAGAGGTGCGCGGCGGACGTCTCCGCGTCGAGCTCCTGCAGGAAGTGCCGGACGAGCTGCGGGATGTCCTGGGGCCGCTCGCGCAGCGCGGGCAGGGTCATCTTGAGCACGGCGACCCGGTAGAAGAGGTCGAGCCGGAACGCGCCCGCGTTGATCTCGTTGCGCAGGTCGCGGTTGGTCGCCGAGACGATGCGGACGTCGACGGCGATCTCGTCGCTGCCGCCCACCCGGCGGAAGCGCTGTCGCTCCAGGGCCCCGAGCAGGTTCGGCTGGAGCTCGAGCGGGAGCTCGCCGATCTCGTCGAGGAACAGCGTGCCGCCGTTCGCGCGCTCGAGCGCCCCGGCCCGCGCCCGCTCGGCGCCGGTGAACGCGCCGCGCTCGTGGCCGAAGAGCTCGCTCGCGACGAGCGAGGGCGCGAGCGCGCCGCAGTCGACGGTCACGAACGGCTCGGCCGCGCGCGCGCTGCGCTCGTGGATGCCTCGCGCGACCAGCTCCTTGCCGGTCCCGCTCTCGCCGGTCACCAGCACCGGGACGTCGCTCTTCGCGGCGCGCTTGATCCAGGCCATCACCCGGCGCATCGGCTCGCTCGCGCCGACGAGATCCCCGAGGCGCGTCTCCTCGTGGATCTCGACCTCGACCTCGGTGCCCTCGCCGATCCGCAGCCGCGTCGCGCCGATCTCGATCTCGGTCCCCGCGGGGACCACCGCGCGCTCCACCCGCACGCCCGCGAAGCGGGTGCCGTTCGTGCTGCCCGGGTCGACGAGGCGGATCCCCTCGCGGTCCCGGACCAGCTCGAGGTGATAGCGGCTGACCGTCGGGTCGTGCAGGACGAGGTCGTTGTCCTTCGCGGACCCGACCGCGAGGCGATCCTCCTCGCTCCAGGCGGTGCGCCCGACGTCCGGGCCGTGGACGACCTCGACGCGCAGCGAGCGCACGGGGGCGATGGCGCCCGAGTCGTGTGGGGTGGTGCGCAGATCCGCCATCGCGCCCGAGGGTACCTCCGACAGGGTGTCGGCCGCACGGGTGGCGAAAAGTGGACCCCGGTGAGGTGCGCCCTCGATCCTGGAGGGCATGAGCGCGAAGCGGCAGCGGCGGCGGAGGCGGAGGCACGGGGCGACCCGCGTCGGAGCGCCTCCCGGCACGCTCGAGGCGCTCGCGGGAGCCGAGAGCTCGACCGTCCGCCTCGTCACGTTCGACGAGGCCGCGCTCGACGAGGCGACGACGCTGGAGTCGCTCGACGCCGTGCGCCACGGCGTGACCTGGGTGGACGTCGTGGGCCTCGGATCCGTCGACGTCATCCAGGCGGTCGGGGAGCGCTTCGGCCTCCACGCGCTCGCCCTCGAGGACGTCGTCCACCCGCATCAGCGCCCCAAGATCGAGGAGTACCCGGACAGCCTCTACGTCGTGATCCGCGCGCCCCGCGAGCGCGACGGGGTGCTCGACATCGAGCAGATCTCGATGTTCATCGGCGTCGACTTCGTCGTGACGTTCCAGGAGCGCGAGGGGGACGCGTGGGACCCCGTCCGCGAGCGCATCCGGCAGTCGAAGGGGCGGGTCCGCCGGATGGGCGCCAGCTACCTCGCCTACGCGCTGCTCGACGCGACCGTCGACGCGATGTTCCCGCTGCTCGAGATCTACGACCAGCGCCTCGAGAGCGCCGAGGAGCGGGTCTTCCGCAGCCCGTCCCCCGCGCTCGCCGAGGAGATCCACGACGTCGACCGCGATCTCATGGCGGTCCGGCGAGCCGTCCTCCCGATGCGCGAGTCGCTCGTCCGGCTCGTCCGCGACGAGCACCCCCTCATCGACAAGGACGTCCGTATCTACCTGCGCGACTGCCTCGACCACCTCGCGCAGATGGTCGATCTGCTGACGGGCCAGCGCGACCTCGCGAAGTCGCTGTCCGAGGGCCACCTCTCGAGCCTCGGCCATCGCTCCAACGAGGTGATGAAGGTCCTCACCATCATCGCGACCATCTTCATCCCGCTGAGCTTCATCGCAGGCCTCTACGGGATGAACTTCGACGCCACCGTGTCCCCCTGGAACATGCCGGAGCTCGGCTGGACCTACGGCTACCCGGCGGCGCTCGGGCTCATGCTCTCCGTCGCGCTCGGGATGCTCGCGTACTTCCGCCGCCAGGGCTGGTTCTAGCAGCTGCTAGCCCGCCGGCTCCTGGCGGCCCCGCCAGGGGCGGTTGTGGCGCAGGCAGCCGCAGAGCTCCTTGTAGATCTCGCGGGTCGTGGCCGTCGGATCGGTCGCGGCCTCGACCTTCGCGCGGATCCGCTCCGACAACGTCCCGTGCGTCCGGATGCCGTCGATGAGCTCGAGGTAGGGCCGCTCGGCGCGCTTGAGGCGGCGCTCGGCCCGCACGAGCATGCGCTCGGTCACGTCGGCCACCGCCGCGAGCCCGTCCGCGTCGCGGTCGAGGCCGGGGACGTGGGGCGCGTGGACCCGCGCGCGGCTGCCGTGCTGCACGCAGGCCGCGAGGTCCTGCACCAGCAGGTTGTGGTCCGGCAGGGTGAGCCGGCCGCGCGTGAGATCCACGCTCAGGTCGTGCAGCGCGCCGCGCACATAGGCGGCGACCGCGACGTCCATCTTGGGGCACTCCTGCGAGTCGATGACGCGCACCTCCATCGAGCGCCGCGAGAGCTTGAACACCGCGCCTCGCGCGTTGAGCCACTCGTGTCGGATCGCGCCGGCGTCGGGGAGGGCGTCCACCGCCTTGTAGATCGGGCGCAGGATGTCGCGCCGGTACGCGACGAGGCTCTGCACGTACTCCGGCACCGTCACGCCCTGCGACTCGGGGAGGCGCGCCTGGTGCTCGAGGATGAACGCGAGGCGGTTGTCGACCGCGGGCTGGAGCGCGCCGTCGTACATCGGCGAGCTCGCCGCGATGGCCGGCAGGTAGGGCACGAGGAGCGCCGCCGCGTTCATCATCGCGACCGCCTCGTGCTCCCGCCCGAGCGGCAAGTTCACTTGCATGCTCTGGACGTTCGCCCAGCCGTGCGTGTCGGTCGGGAAGAGCCTCGCGTAGGTGTCGTAGACCCGCTTGCCGGAGCGCGACCAGCGGACGGCCGTCTTCGGATCGAAGAACGGGTGCATCGACGTGGGCATCGGCCGCGCGCCGTGCTCCTCGAGCACGCGCGCGAGGCGCTCGACGCCCTCCGCGAGCAGCGTCTCGGACTCGGCCAGGCTGACCAGCGGGCGGATCGTCTTGAGCTCGACGAGGTGATCGAAGAACTCGTTCGAGAACGCGACCGCGCCGAGCTCGGCCTCCGAGGTCGCCCGGCCGGCGAGCGCCGAGAGCGCCTCCTCCGCGGCGTGCACGACGCGCAGCTCCTCGTCGACGATCGCGTACTCCACCTCGACCCCGACGACCTGGTACGCGTGGTAGTCGCGCGTGATCGGCCGCGAGCCCCCGATGCGTGGCCGCGTGGGATCGTCGGGCGCGGGCGGCTCCGACGGCGCCGTGACGGACTCCTGCTCCACGCGCTTCACGAACCAGCCGAGGATGTCCTCGTAGATGCGCTCGCCCTCGGCCGAGTCCTCGTAGTCGCGGTTCAGGTCGGGGTTGTCGTTGACCTCGATGACCACGGGGCCCGACGGCGTCTCCTTCATGTCGAGGCCGTACATGCCGTCGCCGATGAGGCGGGCGGCCGCGCACGCGATGCGCTTCACCGCCGCGGGCACCTGCTCGAGGGGGACCGCGCGGACGCGCCCGTCGCGGGCGGCGGTGCCGCTCGAGGCGCTGCGCCGGATCTGCCAGTGGCCCGGGACC
The DNA here is from genome assembly GCA_020633195.1 of Sandaracinaceae bacterium. GTDB lineage: Bacteria > Myxococcota_A > Polyangia > Polyangiales > Sandaracinaceae > JACKEC01. Next base: position 7,207 of record JACKEC010000064.1, read on the forward strand.
ATGAAGTACATGGCCGCGAAGAGCGGCTTGCCGTCGAGGACGCCGATCCGCCAGTCGAAGGGCGAGGGCAAGTACTCTTGCGCGATGAGGATCGGCGAGGACTTCAGGAGATCCGTGACCCGCTCCTCCCACACCTCGGGGGAGGGGATCTTGAAGACCGCCGTGCTGAACGAGCCGTCCGGGACCTTGAGCACGAACGGCGACCCGACCGCGCTCGTCACCTCGTCGTAGGTGGTCGCGCGGACGACGCGCACCGACTGCGGCGTGGGGATCCCGGCGCGCTCGAGGAGCTCCGCGAGGTAGACCTTGTTGCCGCACCGGAGGATCGAGCGCGTGTCGTCGATCACGGGGATGCCGAGCGCCTCGGCGCGCTGCGCGAAGCGGAACGACGCGAGGTGCGGCCCGGTGAGGCAGCGGATGAACAGTGCGTCGTGCTCCGCCACGCGCTCGAGGTCGTCGGGCCCGATCCGGCGGACGGACACCCCCATGCGCTCGCCGACCTTCTCGAGCCGCGCGAGCGCCTCGTCGTAGGACGGCTTGAAGGGCTCGGTCGGATCGTAGAGCACCGCGAGGCTGGTCCGGACGGGGCCCGCCGCGGCGCTGCGGGTCTCGAGGCGGCCGCTCCGGATCCTCTCGGAGAGCTGCGCGCGGGTGACCTCGTCGAGGTCGAGCAGCCCGCGAGCCCGGAGGTCGTACAAGCGCCAGCCGCCGTCGACGTGGACGAACGAGAGCTCGCACACGGGGACCGGCAGGCGCCTGTAGATCTTGGCGGCGAGGCGCGCGAGCTCGCGCCGATCGCAGCGCCCGAACACGCTCGACAGCTCGGCCCGCTTGGCGTCGCCGAGGGCCGCGAGCCGCGCCGGATCGCGGAGCGTGGGCACGCCCGCCTCCTCGAGGACGCGCAGCGCCTCGGGCACGTTGACAAGGGCCTCGAGGGTGTCGATCGACGGGACCACCTCGTGGCCGCGCGCGTCGGCGAGCAGCGAGACGTAGTAGCCCTCCGACAGGTAGCGGCTCACGTCGCAGAGGTTCAGGACGGTGAGCGCGCCCGGCCCGAAGCGCGCGTCGTCGCCGACGTACTGCGACGGGTCGATCGTCTCGACCTCGGTCAGGGCGCCGGGGGCGACCACGACGGTTCGACGGCGGCTCACGACGCGGGCCTCACCACGACGAGGACGCCATCGTAGGTGACGTCGCCGAGCAGGATCGCGTTGAGCAGTCGGCGCGCGCCGACCGGGTAGCGAGGGCTCTTGCCGAACGGGTTGTGGGGCCACGGGTCGACGACCTCGAACTCGCGACCGCCGTCGTCGTGGCCGTCGATGATCACGAAGTGGCCGGCGGGCTCGCCCGCGACGTCGTCGGGTAGGTTGGTCAAGGGATCCTCTCGGGGGGACGCGTACAGGTAGGTGGCGCTCAGCCCGGCGATGACGGGCTGGTTGGCCTGCAGGAGGCGGACGAGGAGGTCGCCGTCGAAGTCGTCGAACGCGATCTCGCCGCCGTGGTCGAGGAAGTCGACGTAGGCCCGGACCACGTGGGCGAGTCGTTCGTCGGTGACGCGGTTGGCGCGCGCCTCGAGCTTGCCGCGGAGGCCGTCGCGCGGGAGCCCCGCCCAGCTCGGGTCCAGCACGCGCAGGTTGCAGCTGTAGAGCGTGACCTCGTACCCCAGCGCGATCGCGCACTGGCCGAGGTAGACGCCGAGCGTCCCGCCGTCCGGGTTGCGCTCGACGCGCGGCTCGATGTCGGCGAAGCCGCGCGCGTCGCCGTGATGGGCGAGGACCTGCGTGAGGCAGGTCGGCCCGCAGCTCACGTCGTCGGGTTGGGCGAGGAGGGGGACACCGAGCTGCACGCGTCCGCGGGTCGACATCGCGCGGAATCTAGTACGAGCCAGGCCGCGCGCGACCGGATTCGTGGGCTAGTCCCAGCGCGACGTGACGGTCAGCGTGAACTCGCCGAGGCGGCCCTCGCCGCGGCCGCCGACGTTCTGGACGAGCAGGACGTAGGTGCCGTTGACGGCGTCGTCGCGGTAGATGGCGCGGTCGACGAAGCGGGTCGGGAGGGGGCCGGTCATCGTCGCGCCGTCCCAGAGGGTCACGGCCTCCTGGCCGGTCGGGGGCTGGAGCCCGATCCAGAGGCTCGACGGATCCGAGTGGACGATGTCGATGTCGAGGATGATGTCCTCGGGGACGCTGGCCTGGCCGTAGACCGTGAAGGGGAAGCCCATCGGCCCGGTCATGACGACGGGCGGGATCGAGGCGGCCCCGCCGACGGTGAACGAGTCGCGCATCCAGTCGTCCGCGCAGTAGCCGTGGGTGTAGACCGTCTGACCGATGCAGATGAGGCGGTCCATGCACTGCGCGTCCTCGTCGCACTCCTCCTGGAAGCCCGGTCGGTTGCTGAGGTCGCGGCACTTGCCCCAGCCCTCGCCGCCCGGGCGGCCAGTACAGCGCAGCCCGGCGGCGCAGTCGTCGTGGCTCATGCAGACCTCGCCGCCGACCGGCTCGGCGGTCGCCTCGATCAGGTGCTCGAGGGTGCGCTGGCCGACCCAGTAGAGGTCGGCGAGGACCGCGACCGTCGCGATGGGGCGGGCGTCGACGATCGAGGTGATCGCGCGCGAGGGCACGCTCGCGTCCGCGAGCTCGGCGTCCGTGGCGACGTTGACGAAGTCGAGGACGCGATCGGCCTCGCCGTACGTGAAGTCGACGCCGTCGTAGGTGCCGAGGTGCGCGTTGTCGCCGGGGACGTAGTCGTTGAGGACGGCGAACTCGCGGAGCCGCTCGAGCGCCGAGGGGCCGACGTAGGAGACCGCGTCCACCTCGGCGATGCTGTCGAAGAGGTCGTCGTCGGCGGTGCCGAAGACTCCGTCCCACCCATCGCGGTGGTTGATCAAGTTCTGCGCGGCGCGGCGATCGAGCGCGACGTCGACGTCGAGGAACGCGGCGGTGGTCCCCTCGCCGTCGTTGAGGAGCCGCAGGATCCCGTAGCCCTCCCGCGTCCCCTCGAGCGCGGAGACCGCGGCGTCTTCGGTGGGGGCGGCGCAGCCGGCGAGGAGGACGAGGATAGAGAGGAGGGGTCGCATGGCCCCGCGCTCCGCAAGGGTCGTGCCCCCAACGGCGCCGGGCCGCAGCAGGCGTCGTGGCCCCTCTACCGGCGAGCCGATCCGCCGCCGCTGGCAACTCCAGGAGCCACCGTCACTCGGAGGCGGCCTTGTCGGACTGCCACTGCGCGAGGACCGCGCGCGCCTTCGCCGCGGCGTCGGTCATCGCCTCCTCGTGGTTGTCGAGGCGCCGGGTCAGCTCGATCACGTAGCCGTTGGGGTCGCGGAAGTAGATCGACTCGATGAACGCGTGATCGGCGGGGCCGCGCGGATCCATCCCCGCGGCCTGCCCCTTGGCGAGCATGCGGGCGAGGTGATCGGCGTCGACCTCGAGCGCGATGTGGAGATCGAAGTCGTGCCACTCCTTGAAGTCGTAGGGGCTCTCGGGGACCTCGAAGAAGGCGAGGTAGCTGCCGTCGGCCATCTCGAAGAAGGTGTGCAGCGAGTTGGTCTTCCGGCCGGTCTTGGTCTCGGTCAGCCTCAGCGCGGCGGCGAACGGGAGCTCGAGGAAGTCCTCGTAGAACGCGCGCGTCTCTTCGGAGTCCCGGCAGCGATACGCGTTGTGGTGCAGGCCTTGGATGCGGATCGTCACGAGTCCTCCTCTGGGGTGTGTTCGAACGGGACGGCCGCCTCGGCGGCCTCCCACAGCGCGTTCATGGCGGGGTGGAGCTGCTCTTCGCGGACGTGGCCGACGAGGCCGGCGCAGCGGCTGATCAGCGCGATCCCGCGCAGGATCTCGGCGGGCACGTCGCAGTCCGCGAGCGTCGCCGCGATGGCCCCCGTCGCGTTGATCGTGAGGTGCTTGCCGCGCTCGCGATCGACCACCGCCGAGAGCGTCTCGAGCGCGTCGACGTGGGCGCCGGCGACGCCGTGCTCGCGCGCGACGGCGAGCAGGCGCGGCGTTCGCGGATCGTCGGGTCGGTGGATCGGGTGCCCGAACCCGGGCACGCGGGCGCCCCGATCGCGGTGCTCGCGCACGATGGCGACCGCCTCGGCCTCGCCGTCCTCGCTCTGGACCATGCGCGCGAGGAGCAGCGCGCAGCCCTCGACGGTGCCGACGAACAGGCTGCCCACGCTGGCGAGGCCCGCCGCGACGGCGCCCTGGATCGACTCGGGCGCGCTCGTGTAGGTCATGCGCGTCGTGATCGCGGTCGGCGTGAGCCCGTGCTCCACGAGCGTGACCAGGCACGCGTCGAGCATCGCGGTCTGCCCCGGGGTCGGCATGCGCCCGAGGATCTGCAGGTAGATCATCTCGGTGAACGAGACCCGACCGATGAGCTCCTCGGTCAGGCTCCGCCCGCGGACGAACACGTCGTCGGCGGTGCTGTGGCAGATCCGGGTGGTCGCCTTCGGCTTCACGACGCGGTCTCCGCGAGCCGGCGCTCGAGCTCGTGGCGGACGACCTTGCCCGACGCGCTCCGGGGGAACTCCTCGTAGGCGATGAACCGGATGTCCTTGGGCTGCTTGTAGCCGGCGAGCTGCGCCCGACACGCGGCGTAGAGGTCGGCCTCCTGCAGCGCGCCGTCGCGGCGCGCCACGAACGCGACGGGGACCTCGCCCCAGCGCGCGTCGGCGCGGCGGACCACCGCGGCCTCGGCGACGCGCGGGTCCGCGAGCATCACGCGCTCGATCTCGGCCGGGTAGACGTTCTCGCCGCCCGACTTGATGAGGTATTTGACGCGGTCGACGAAGTCGATGGAGCCATCGGCCTGGCGCACGAAGACGTCGCCCATGTGGAACCAGCCGCCGGCGAAGCTCTCGGCGTTGGCCTGGTCGGCGTCCTCCTCGTCGGGGACCTCCTCGTCGGAGACCCAGTAGCCGCTGAAGAGCGTGGGCCCGCGCATCCACAGCTCGCCCGGCGTTCCGTCGGGCACGTCGACGCCGTCGGGATCGACGAGGCGGATCTCGCAGAACGCGCTCGCGCGCTTCGCGAGGGACGCCGGCGCCTCGCCTCGCGCGACCAGCCCGGCCGACGCGGGCGGGTTGCCCGTCTCGGTCGCGCCGAAGGTGTTGGCGTAGGGGGCGTCGAGGAGCCGCGTGATCCGGACGAGATCCGCGGTGGGGACGAGGTCGGGCATGACGCCGCAGACCCGGACGCCGGCCGGCTCGATCGCGCGCGCCTCGAGCACCTCGGCGAGGCGGTCGACGACGCCGGGCATCAAGATCAGCCAGCCCAGCTCTCGGGTCGCCACCACGTCGGCGATGCGTTCGGCGTCGAAGCCATCGACGACGATCACCTCACCGCCGGTGATCAGCGTCCCGATCGAGTACTCCGCGCCGCCGAGGTGGAACATCGGCGCCCACGCGACGAACGCGTCGGAGGGGGCGAGCCCGTACTCGGCGCGGACCACCAGGTTGCGCACGATCTCGGCCCGGTGGCTGATCACGGCGCCCTTCGGGAGCCCCGTGGTGCCGCTCGTGTAGAGGATCAGGAGCGCCGCCTCGGGGTCGAGCGCGGCGGGCTCTCCGGCGGGCGCCTGCGCGGCGAGCCGCGCGTCGAGCTCGGGTCCGAGCGTCCACGTCGCGCCGGCCTCGATCCCGCGTAGCCGGTCCGCGTGGGTCGGCGACACGAGGGTCAGCTTCGGCCGCACCAGCTCGAGGCAGTGGCGCAGCTCGGGCTCGGCGAGGCGCCAGCTCTGGCACGCGACGATGGCGCCGGTCCACGCGGCGGCGAGGAAGGCCTCGAGGAACTCGATCCGGTTCTCGGACAGCACCGCGACGCGATCGCCCTCGACCACGCCCGCCGCGGACCACGCGGCGGCGAGCCGACGGACCCGATCCTCGAGCTCCGCGTAGGTCAGCGCGCGGACGTCGTCGCGCACCGCGACCCGCGCCGGGTGTTCTCGGCTGCGCGCGCGGAACAGGGACGCCACCGTGCTCCGGGCGGCCCCGCCGGTGCGCTGGTCGAACCCCACCATCATCGATGAGAGTCCGGGGCGGCCAGTATCGACGCAATCGAGTATTGTTCACGAAGATCATCGACGGCATCGATGGACCGCTTCGAACCGTTCACCCTCGACCAGATGACCGTGTTCCTCGCGGTCGTGGAGCACGGCGGCTTCAGCGCCGCCGCGCGCGAGCTCGGGCGCGTGCAGTCGGCGGTGAGTCACAGCGTCGCGAGCCTCGAGGTCACGCTCTCGACGACGCTCTTCGATCGCGCGAGCCGACCCCCGGCCCTCACCGACGCCGGGCGCCGGCTCGCCGCCGAGGCGCGCCTCGTCCTCGCTCAGGCGCGGGAGCTGCGCCACGTCGCGGGGGCGATCCGCGAGGGCCTCGAGCCCGGGCTCACCCTCGTCGTCGATCCGATCTACCCCGCCGGCGCGCTCGTCGAGGCGTGCCGCGCCTTCCACGCGGAGTTCGCCTCGGTCTCGCTCCGGCTCCAGACCGACCTGCTCGGCGAGGCCCGGCGGCTCGTGCGCGAGGGGGACGCGGAGCTCGGCGTCTGCATCCTCGGCGACGCGCACGACCGCGCGCTCACCGCGCTCCCCGCCGGCCGCGTGCAGCTCGTCCCCGTCTGCGCGCCGACCCACCCGTTGGCGAACGAGCCCGCGCCGCAGCGGGCCGATCGTCTGCAGCACCACACGCAGCTCGTCCTGACCGAGCGCGCCGGCGGCAGCGAGGACCGCGGCGTCCTCGCGCCGCGCACGTGGCGGGTCACCGACCTCGCGCTGAAGGTGCGGCTCCTCGTGGCCGGCGTCGGGTGGGGCAGCGCCCCCGTCGACGCGGTGGCCGACCTGCTCGAGCGCGGCGAGCTGGTGCGCCTGCGGCCCGAGCCGTGGCTCGGCGGTCGACACGACGTCGCGCTGCACACCATCGTCCGCGCCGACCGACCCCTCGGCCCGGCGGGGAGCTGGCTCCGTCAGCGTCTCGTGCTCGAGCCCACGGGCGATCCTCCGTGACTGCGGAGTCACTGCGGAGTCCGCAGCCGCAGCGTGCGGGAAGCACCGCTCGGGCGGCCGCGATCCCACCGAGCCCACGCGAGAGTGGGGCGGAACGGCCCTTGCGGTGCGTCGGGGCTCGCTACCCGGAGGTCCCCTTTGCCTACCCCCACGCCCCGCCTCGCCTTCGCGCTCGTGTCCGCGCTCGGCGTCACCGCTTGCGCGCCGCCGAGCCTCGAGAACCTGCCCAGCCCCGTCGTCACCGAGGTCGCCCCGGTCAGCGACGCGGAGCTGCCCGCGGCGTTCCGGACCGACACGCTGCGCCGCTTCGACAACCCGGCGGACAACCCTGCGACCTGCCGAACACGGGCGTCTCCTGGCGATTCCGGCGGCGATGCACGGGCAGGTAAGAGTCGCGCGGTAGCTTCGAGTGCTTCACGACCGGCGCCTCAGCGCTGACGGCGAGACCGAACGCGTTACTCCTCGCCCGTGCCACGACCCGGCGGTCGGCTTCTCTCGGATCCCCGGACCCCGCTCTCGCGGTGCTCGGGCCAGGGCGCAGCTCACGCGCCGGCACTCGATGGGCCTCATCAACCTCCGCTGGTACGCCCGCGAGGCGATGTTCTGGGACGAGCGCGCGGCCACCCTCGAGGACCAGGTCCTGATGCCGATCCAGGACGACACCGAGATGGGCCTCTCGCTCGACGAGCTCGTCGACCGGCTCTCCTCCACCGACTACTACGGCCCGCTCTTCGAGGCCCGCGTTCGGCGATCCGAGGTCACCCCGACCCGCGTCTCGCGAGCCCTCGCGCAGTTCGTCCGCTCGATCGTCTCGTACCGCCTCGCGCTGGGACGAGGCGTCGCCGCCGTCGACAGGGACATCGCCAGCGACTTCCCAACTTCACGGCGGAGGAGAACCGCGGCAAGACCATCTTCTTCAGCCAGCACGACACGACCACGCGCGGGCTCTGCGGGACCTGCCACCTCATGGGCAACCCCTCGCGCTGGTGCCCGGCGCCGGTCAGGCGCTCCGCCCGGCGCGCCCGCGGGCCCGCCCGGCGCTCCCGCGGGGGCCCCCGGCGGCGGCGCGACCGACAACACGGCGATCTTCTTCATGGTCGAGCCCGCCAACAACGGCCTCATCGACGAGGACGACGCGGGCCGCATGGAGATCACCGGCCTCGCCGAGCACGACGGCGAGTTCAAGTCGCCGTCGCTCCGCAACATCGAGCTCTCCGCGCCCTACATGCACGACGGCCGGTTCGAGACCCTCGAGGAGGTCGTCGCCTTCTACAACTCGGGCATCGAGGCGCACCCGAACCTCGACCCGGCGCTGCGCACCGCCGGCCCGGGCGGCGGCCCGCTGCGGCTCAACCTCGACGCCGCGGACCAGGCCGCGCTCGTCGCCTTCCTGCGGACGCTCACCGACGACACCCTCGCGACGGATCCTCGCTTCGCGAACCCGTTCCCGGAGATCGCGGACGAGGAGGAGTAGCCGGGGTGGCGCCATCGGATGACGCGATGGCGTCGTCCGATGGAGACGCGGCGGCCTCGACGGCCTAGGTTCCAGCCTGATGGCCCGTTCGAACGAGTTCCCCGTCGAGCCGAGGTGGCGCGCGCTGCTCGAGGACCTGGGCGTCCGGCCCGCCAACGTCCTGCGCCGCGCCCGGCTCCCCGAGGACCTGCTGACCCAGGCCGACGCGCGGCTCGGCACCGAGGAGTACTTCCGGTTCTGGGCGGGGCTCGAGGCCGAGATCGGCGACCCGATGTTCCCGGTCCGGCTCGTCGAGGCGGCGACCGCCGAGGTGTTCCTGCCCCCCCTCTTCGCCGCGCTCTGCAGCCCGAACCTGATCGTCGGCGCCGAGCGCATCAGCCGGTACAAGCGGCTCGTCGCGCCGATGGCGCTGCACGTCGAGGGGCGCCGCGACACGCTCTCGCTGACCTTCGAGTGGCTCGACGCGACGAGCGCGCCGCCCCGGTCGCTCGTCGCGATGGAGCTCGCGTTCCTCGTGCGCCTCGCTCGCCTCGCCACGCGCGAGCCGGTGCGCCCCTGGAAGGTCACCGCGCCGCTGCCGCCAGAGCCGGCGCGCGAGTACGAGCGCTACTTCGGGGTCCCGGTGCAGCGGGGGAGGGCGGCGTCGCTCGTGTTCTCGCGCGAGGACGCGGAGCGCCCGTTCCTCACCGCCAACGAGTCGATGTGGAACCTGTTCGAGCCCGAGCTGCGCCGACGGCTCGCCGAGCTCGACGCCGACGCGACCGTCGCGGACCGCGTGCGCGCGGTGCTCCTCGAGTCCCTGCCGAGCGGTCAGGCGTCGATGGAGGAGGTCGCGTCGCGCCTCGCGCTGAGCAAGCGGACGCTGCAGCGGCGCCTCGGAGCGGAGGGCACCTCCTACCAGGCGCAGCTCAACCAGACGCGGGAGAGCCTCGCGCGGCACTACCTCGCCAAGACCGAGCTCACCTGCACCGAGATCTCGTTCCTGCTCGGCTACGAGGAGCCCAACTCGTTCTTCCGCGCGTTCCACGACTGGACCGGCGACACCCCGGAGCGCGTGCGCCAAGCCGTCCAGTGATCAGCGCGACGCCCACGCGGCGCGCGCGAGCGTGTAGTGCTCGACGGTGTTGCCGTACCAGGCGTCGGAGCGCCCCTGGTAGGTCATCCCGAGGCGCTTCGCGACGGCCTCGGAGCGCACGTTCCCGATCTCGGTCACCACGTGGAGCGTGTCGACGGGGAGGGTCCGAAACCCGCGCGCGACGAGCGCGTGGCCGAGCTCGGTCGCGTATCCACGGCCCCACCACGCTCGGCCGAGGTGCCAGCCGACCTCGATGTGCTCGGTGTCCACGCCGTCGCCGTCGGGCAGGGGCTTGAGGAGCCCCGTCCCGACGAGCGCGCCGCCGGCCTTCTCGCGCACCGCCCAGGCGACGTACGGGAGCCCGCGCTCGCGGTACGCGCGGTACTTGTTCGCGATGTAGGTCAGGTGCTCGCGCATCGCCTCGACCGTCGTGTGCTGGACCCCGCCGAGGAAGCGCATCACCTCCGGGTCGGCGTGGATCACGAGATCCTCCTCCGCGTGGTCCGGGGTGTAGTCCTCGAAGGTCAGCCGCTCGGAGTCGGTCACGTCCACCCGGACGATCTACCTCCTCAGGCCGCTTCGGTCATCGCGCCGCTCGCGTGCTCGAGGGCCGAGGCCGTCTGGCAGCCCACGATGGCCGGCGCCTCCTGGACGAGCGCGTCGTCCTCGAGCGCCGCG
>JACKEC010000065.1 GCA_020633195.1 Sandaracinaceae bacterium
AGACCTTGAGAGGGAAGTAGTCGGCCGACGCCACGCGCGGCGCGAGCGCCGTCGCGACGAGGAGCTCCGAAGCAAGCAGGGAGCGCACGCCCGTCCAGCTCGCACCTCGCCGCGTGGAGATCGCCCGAGCCGGCTACTGCGCCGCGATCCAGGCGCGGATCCGGGCGCTCGGCACCTCCGAGTGATCCCAGAAGATGTCCCCGCGGCCGGGCGTGACCTGGACGTTCCTCGGGCAGCCCATGCGGGGCGCGTCGATGGTGTGGGTGTCGAGCACCGCGCCGGTGCGGCGATCGTAGATGGTGATCACGGCGTGCCGGCGCTCGAGGTAGAGGCGCCGCACGCCGCTCGCGCCGCTGTACGTTCCGCAGTTGACGCGCTGGTTGCGCGTCGTGCTCATCGCGACCCGACCGATGTCGCCCACGCGCGTCGCCTGGCCGTGGAGCTCGCCGCCCCCGACCGTCGAGAACAGCGCGTTCCCCGTGCCCTCGGGGGTCATCGGGACCGGGCCGCGCGTCACCCCGCGCAGCCGCGTCCCGAGCATGCGCCGCGCGCTGAGACGGCTGATCTGGAGGGTCTCGTTCAGCGCCTCGCCGTCCGCGAAGGTGAACCGGACGGGGATCGGGACCGAGTACTCGCCGCCGCCGTAGAGCCGCGAGGGATCGGCCGCCGCGAGCACGTCGTTGGTGATGTCGGGGGAGTCGCCCGTGGCGGTCCCCACGGTGACCGTCCCGCCTTCGGGCGCGTGGACCGAGAGGCCGCGGATCTCGTCGCTCGCGTAGCAGCCGCCCAGGTTGCAGCGCCAACCGTTGCGCGTCGGGAACAAGAGGTAGGAGCGCTGCGCGGTCACGGTCACGGTCGCCTCCGGCTCGTCGTACTCGACCTGGGCCCGCAGGCGACGGGTGACGGTTCGCTCGCGGTCGTCGTTGTTCAGCGTGACCTCGACCGTGCCTTCGCCGTCGTCGTCGGTGTCACCGGGCGAGTAGTCGAGGTCGACGCGCGCGTCGGGATCGGTGCGGTAGCGGACGCGGAGGACCTCGGTCGCGTGCGGCGGATCGGCGCCGGGGCGCGTCGGCGCGTCGCTCGACGGCGGGACCACGACGATCTCCGCGGAGATGAGCTCGAGCTCCGGCGCGCTCGCGGGCCAGAGCGCCCAGCCCAGCGCGCAGCACATCGACAGCACCCCGAGCAGCGCGCAGCCGCCGACGCCCGCGAGGATCTTCTTGGTGGTCGGCGACATCCCCTTCGACGCGCCCGGAGCGGCGGGCGGCGCGCCCGCCGAGGGCGGGCCGAAGCCGCCGCTCGGCGCCGCGCCGAAGCCGCCGGCGGGGGGCAGCGGGGTCCCGAAGCCGCCAGCCGAGGGCGCGGGCGAGCTCATCGGGGTCCCGAAGCCGCCCGCCGAGGGGGCGGGCGAGCCCATCGGCGGTTCGAAGCCTCCCGCGCTGCCCATCGCGGCGCGCGCCGCGAGGGCCGCTGCGAACGGCGGGTGGGCCGTCAACGGCTGCCAGCTCGCGGCTCCATCGAGGGCGCACGTCGTCTGCGCGTCGAGCTGCCCCGACCGGATCCGATCGACGACCACGTGCTCTTCGAACGGCCCCTCGTTCCGGCCGCCCACGCTCACATACCAACCCATCCAGCCCCCTGTTCGCCGAGGCTACACGATCGACGCCGGTTGGAGACTCTCAGGAGCCGGAGCGGCTCGCCCCTGTGCTCAATCGAGCACCGGACCGGGGCAGCCGAAGACGACGTCGATGTCGGTGACGGTGCCAGACCGGATGCCGTCGCAGGCGGCGCCGTGGAAGTGGAGCGTCCCGCTCGCGGGGTCGAAGGTCCAGCCGTTGGTCGGGTCGTTCGCCACGCCGGCGGGATCGTCGTCGAAGTAGACGTAGAGCTCCATCGGATCGGGGGGCGGCATGTCGATGCGGTAGTCGCAGGTCGCGACCTCGTCCGCGATCGCCTCGAACGCGGAGGCCAGCGCGGCCTCGTCGTTGGCCTGGTAGAAGCGCTCGGTGCCGCCCGCGACCGCGATGGCCATGAGCTGCGCGGCGCTGCTGTCGGCGCTGAAGCCGACCGCGTAGGTGCGCACCGGGATCGGCAGGCTGATGAGCGCGGTCGCGCCGCCCGCGCCGTTGGGGCCCCCGCAGCCGCTCTCGGCGCCGTCGGTCACGAGGAGCACCGCGTTCGCCCGCAACGGGTCTTGCAGCGTCGGCTCCGTCGTGAGCGCCATCAGCGACGGGCCCGTGCTCGTCTCCGGATCGCCGCTGTCGCAGAGGTAGTCGGGCGGCGTCCCGTTGCGGCTCCCGCGCCCCGCGAGCGGAGCGAGGAAGTCGTTGATGCGCGCGACGTCGTCGCCGATCGGGACCACCACGCTGCCCGCCGAGCAGCCGCCGCCCGTGCAGCTCGAGTAGGTCGCGAGCCCGAACCGGATCTCGCCGGCGAAGCGCTCGGTGACGGAACGGATCGCGACCTTGGCGACGTCCCAGCGGGTCCGACCGTCGACGTCGTTGTCCATGCTGCCGCTGCGGTCGAGCAGGATCATCACGTTGGGCGCGAGCCGCGTGATCGCGAAGTCGGTCATGCCGCACATCCCGCCGATGACGCAGGTCGACGTCGCCTCGTCGCAGGTCTGGCCCAAGGAGCAGTCGGCGTCTGCGCCGCACTGGCCGGGGCTCAGGCAGGTGCGCGAGCCCGGGCCGCACACGAGGCCCGCGCAGTCGGCGTCGAGCCGGCACTCGCCGACGGGCACGCAGACCATCGCCGCCGAGCAGTACTCGCCGGTCGGGCACGTGGACGCGGCCGGGTCGCACATCGTCCCCGAGCCGCCGCCGTCCATCCCCGCCGTCCCTCCGTCCGCGCCGCCGCCGCCGGCGTCGCGACCCCGCGGGTTGACGGAAGGCTCACAGCCGAACGCGAGCACCAAGAGGGAGGACAAGAGCAGGCGGCGCATTCCCACAGCCTGACAGAGATGCGCGCCGATCAGAACGGGACGCCAACCGCCTCGCAGAGGAACGCGGTGTGGGCCTTCGCGGCCGCGAACCGCTCGAGGCACAGGCTCACGAGCTTCGCGCTCTCGGCCTGCTCGAGGGACATGTCGCTCACGAGGATGTGGTCCTTGCGCTTGATGTCCTCGATGAGCTCGTGCTCCTTGTCGAAGCCGCGCGGCGGACGCGAGAGCGACTCGCCGCCCTGTCGCCACACGTCGGTGAGCTTCTTGGCCCCGGTGATCTTCTTCCACCGCTTGGGGTCCGCGACGATCGCCTCGCGGATCTGCTGCAGCGCCTTCGGATCCGGGTGCCACATGCCGATGCCGGTGAAGCAGCCGTCGAGGCCGAGGTGGACGTAGGCGCCCGGGGCGTGGACGTCCTTGCCGAGCTGGTGCCGGAACTGGATCCCGAGGTTCGTCTTGTAGGGCGTCTTGTCCTTGCTGAAGCGGACGTCGCGGTGGACCCGCATCAGCGAGCCCCCGACCTTGCGGTCGTCGGCCCGCAGCTCTGGGCTCACCTTGCCCAGCTTCGCCCCCATGTCGCGGATGAACGCGCGCGCCGGCTCGCGGACGCAGTCCTCGTAGCGCTGCTTGTTGGCCTCGAACCACCGCTTGTCGTTGTGGTTCGCGAGGTCCGCCAGGAACCCCAGCGTCTCGGTGCCGAAACCTCTGAATTCGCCCATTCGTCGCCTCCTCCTCCCGAGGTCGAACGAGCATCCCCGAGATCGACACCTTGCGGAAGCGAGATGCCGGTGGTCGAATGCTCGGGGCATGCGGCCCGTACGCGCGCTCCTCGCCTCCGTCCTCCTCGCGGCCCTCGCGGGGGCCGCGATCGCGCAGGACCTGCCAGCGCGCTGCACCGACCTGACGCGGCCGGACCGCGCGGGGCACTTCGTGGCGATGGCGGACCTCGCGCGGCCCGAGAGCGCGCTCGACGGCGACGACCTCCTCGTGCTCGTCGATCGTTCGCCCGAGGGCGCGCTGACGCCGGGGTATCGCCCCTCCGACCTGGTCGACCTCGCGACGATGCGACCCTCGACCGCGTCTCGTTGCACGCCGCCGGCGCGGCAGTGCCTCCGTCGGGAGGCGGCCCAGGCCTACCGTGAGCTCGCCCGCGCGATGCGTGACGCGGGCCACACCCCGCACGTCGGCAGCGCCTTCCGCGACTACCGCGTGCAGTGCTCGACCTTCAGCCGCTGGGTCCAGCGCGCCGACTTCTGCGCCGCGGCTCGCGCCAGCGCGCTGCCCGGCCACTCGCAGCATCAGCTCGGGACCACGCTCGATCTGTTCACCTACGCGTGGAGCAACGGCGGCGACAAGTTCCGCCCCGGCTACGGCTGCTCCGAGGGCGGCCGGTGGCTGGCCGCCCACGCGGCCGAGTTCGGCTTCGTGCTGCCGTACCCGCTGCACCCGGATCTGCGGCGCGAGGGAAGCGAGTGCGACGCGATCGAGGGCGGCGAGGAGCAGCGCGACCCGCGCACGGGCTACCGCTACGAGCCCTGGCACCTTCGCTACGTGGGCCGCGACGCGACGGCGCGGTTCACCGCCGCGTGGCGGGCCAGCGGCCCGGGCACCCCGACCGAGATCACGCTCGACCAGTGGCTGCGCGCGGAGGCGGGCGCCGCCACGCCTGTCGGCGTCCCCGTGTGCGACGGCTGCAACTGCGATCGGTGCGCGACGTTCGCGACGGAAGGCCCGTGCGAGACCCCCGCGTGGACGCTGGGCGAGGACGGCCGCCGTCGACCGGCGGAGCGCGCGCCGCGCCTGCTCGGCGCCACGCTCGTCCGGGACGGCGAGCAGGTCGTGATCGAGGCTCGGATCGACGTCCCGCAGAACACCGCCACCAGCGGGCCGATCGTGACAGAGCGCTCGGGCGCTCGGTTCGAGCGAGGGAGCCGGGAGGTGCGGCTCCCGTCTGGTGCGCCGCGAGCGTTCGCGCCGATCGAGGACGCCTACCGGCTCGCCATCGGCTTCGATCGGCGATCCGACTGGCCGTGGCACGTCGCGCTGGTCGGCGCCGACCGCGACGGGATCGAGAACGGCTTCGACGCGCCGATGCCCGCGCCGCCGGGAGCGCTGACGGTTCGCGTGCCGCTCCGAGGGGTCCGGGCCGGGACGCGGGTGCGCCTCGCCCTCGCCCACGGCGGCGATGCGTGCGTCGTGGCCTGGAGCGGCGCCGCGCCGTGACCGAGGCGTTCGCCGACGAGGCCCGCCGCGCGTGGCGGTTCGAGGCGCGCCGCCTCGTCGCGCCGGCCGATCGGTCACGGCTCGCGGCGCTGGTCCTCGCGACGGGGTCGGTGACGGTGGCGCTCGTCGCGCAGGTCATGGCGCGGCGCGTCGCCGGGGCCGACGCGCTCGGGCTCGCGGTGTCGATCGCGCTCGCGCTCGGCGTCGCGCTCGGGCTGCCGCTCGCGCTGACGCGGCGGTCGCGTCGTCGGCTCGACCGCGAGATCGCCGAGGCTCGCGCGCGGGCCGGATCGGTCGACTGCCCTCGCTGCGCACGACCGCTGTTGGCGCGCGGGCCCGACGTCGTGGCGCGCCGCACCTGCGGCCACTGCGCGGCGCCGCTCCTCGAGGCCGAAGGGCTCCTCGTGGTCGACCTCGCGGACTCGGGGCACCGCGCGGCCCGCTGGAGCGCGGCGGCGCGGCACCGGCTGCGTCACGTCCGACCGCGCCGAGAGGGCCCCGTGCTCTGGTTCGCGACCTCGCTCCTCGGGCTCGCGGTGCTCGCGGTGGGCGCGCGCGTCGCGGGCGTCGGGGCGGGCTCGACGCCGCTCCTCGAGATGGCGCTCGGGACCCACGCGGACCGCCCCATCGACGGGACCGCGAGGGCGCGGAACGACGACGACGAGGGGAGCGTGTTGCCGGTCGGGCCCGCGACTCGCCCTCGCGCGCCGCTCTGGGTCGGGACCCAGGTCCTCGCCCGGCGGGGCGCGGGCCCGTGGCACCAGCTCGCCGTGATCGTGCGCGTCAGCCCGCCGAGCGCGTTCGTCGTGTTCGCCGACGGCGACGCCGACTGGGTGGGGGCGGATGGGCTCCTGGCTCCCGAGATCGCCGTCGGCGATCGCGTCCAGATCTACGACGGGCGACGCTACGTCGCCGCGGCGGTGACGGAGCGGCTCGGCCCGGCCGTCCGCGCGGACGCGGTGTGGACGAGCATGGGCCGGCTTCGGATCCGCGTGGACGCGCTCCACGCGACGGGCGAGGGCCGCGAGAGCGACGTGCCGCTCGACGCCTGGGTCGAGGCCGAGGTCGAGCCTGGTCAGTGGCGCCCAGGGGTCACGGTCCGCACCGAAGGCCTGCGCCGGCTGGTCGCGCTCAGCGAGGGCGCGGCGCGCTGGTTCGAGCACGAGGAGGTCCGGGCGCAGGGGGTGTCGCCCGGCGCGTGGGTGTGGACCGACGATCGGCGGGCGCCGCGGCTGGTGGCCGCGCGCGTCGGGCACGCGCTCGCGCTCGTGGACGACCGCGGCGACCGCGGCTGGGCGGCGCTGTCGCAGGTGCGACGCCGATGAGCCTCCTCCTGCCGTGCTGCACGTTCCTCCGGGTGTTCGACACCGAGCCCGAGGACGAGGTGCTGACGCTCCCCGAGCTCACCGCGGCGCTGCGACGCTTCGAGGTGAAGCTCGCCACCGCGTCCAAGATCGAGCGCGACATCGCCCGCATCCGCCAGGCGCAGCAGCGGCTGACGGCCGGTGAGATGGTCCGCGGCCGCTTCATGGGGAAGCTCTACAAGGAGGTCGAGCGCGCGAAGAAGCAGGGTGAGGATCCGGCCGCAGCGCTCGCGAGCGCGGCCGACAAGATGGTCGTCGACGCCGACAAGAGCGCGAAACGCGACTTGCGGTTGTGGAGCCCCGCGCTCTACCGGCCGGGCGCGCGCAAGCGCGGCAAGGAAGGCGTGACCCACGTCTCGTGCCTCGTCCTGGACTACGACGACGGCACGGGGATCCGCGAGGCGAGCACGACGTGGAGCGCCTGGTTCCACCTCGTGTACACGACCTGGAGCCACACGCCGGAGGCGCCGCGCTTCCGCCTCGTGATGCCCCTCGCGTTCCCCGTCGCGGCGGAGGACTGGGGGAAGGTGTGGAGCTGGGCCGAGGAGCACGCCCACTTCACGATCGACCCCTCGATGAAGAGCCCGGCGGCCACCTACGCGCTGCCCGCGGTGCGGAGCCGCGACTGGCCGCGAGAAGCGTTCGCGCGCCCGGGCGCGATCCTGGATCCCGTCGACGAGGGCGTCCTCGCGCGGCGCACGCGGCTGGAGCTGGCGCCGAAGCGACCCCCGGAGGGGATCCCGAGCGCGATCCGCGGCGAGGACCCGGACAAGGACTACGTCGACCACGTCGATCCGGACGCGCTCTACTTCGTGGACGAGCCGTGGGACGAAGAGCTCGACGACTGGGAGTCCTCGCCGGCGCAAGCCCCCGTGCCCGTGCCCGTGCCCGTGCCCGTGCCCGCCCCCGAGCCCGAGCCCGAGCCCGCCCCCGAGCCCGTGCCCGTGCCCGTGCCCGCCCCCGTGCCCGCCTCGGACCCCGCTCCCGACCCCGCGACGGCGCTCGTCGACGCGCTCGAGCGCCTGGCAGCGCTGCGGGCGTCGGGCTTCCTCACAGACGACGAGCTCACGCAGGCCAAGGCGATCGTGCTCGCGCCCGACCCGGGCGCCCCTCGCGCGCGGCCGCTCCTCAGCGTGGACTTCGACGGCGTCCTCCACTCCTACGCGAGCGGGTGGAAGGGCGCGACGACGATCCCGGATCCGCCCGTGGAGGGCGCGATCGCGTGGCTCGTCTCCGTCGACGAGCGCTTCGACCTGGCGATCGTGTCCGTGCGCAACGCGCACCCGGGCGCGCCCGAAGCGATGCGCGGCTGGCTCCGCGCGCACGGGTTGCCGGGGCGGGTGCTCGACCGGATCGCGTTCCCCGCCGGCCACGTGGACGCGGCGCTCCACCTCGACGATCGCGCGCACCGATTCGAGGGGCGCTTCCCGAGCGCGGACGAGCTCGGCGCGCTCCGGCCTTGGTACCAGACCGACTGACGTCAGTCGTCGTCGTCCTCGTCCTCCGCGCGGGTCGCGGCTCCGCCGGGTGTCGCGTGCGCTGCCGCGGCGCCGTGGCGGTAGACGAGCACGCCGCCTTCGTGGCCGACGTCGAGGGCGAGCCCCGCGGCGCCGAGGGAGCCGATGACCGAGGCCGCCATCGCGACGCTCCGCCACTTCGGCTTGGGCAGCGCCACGCCGAGCGCGAAGAGCAGCCCGAGCGCGGCCGAGACCCAGACGAAGCGCTCGGCCGCCTCCTCGTGCTCGTGGATGAGGCGCTCGGACACGACGTCCTCGACCACCTCCTCGTCGCGCTCGCCGGTGTTCATCGCGGCCAGACCGCCTGCGACCATCAGCAGCTGCAGCGCGAGGACGCCGCCCCACAGCCATCGGGGCAGACTCCCCCGATGAATGGCGACCGCCGCGCCGAGCGCGAGGAGTGGAATCAGCATCGCGAGGCCGAGCGGGAGGTGGACGATGGCGGGGTGGAGCGGCATGTCGTTCATCACGGGTCTCCTCGAGGCCCGAAGAGCTTGGGTTCACCGCGGTGAGAGGGCGATGCGTCAGATGACCCGTTCCGAGAACACAGGGAATTCCGCCAGCCTGGACGAGGCGCCGGAGGCATCCGACGCACCCCGTCGCTCTCCCCTGATCGTCGGCATCTTCCTCGCGATCGCGATCGCGATCGGCGCGGACGTGGTGGGCGACCTGCTCGAGGGCGCCTCCGTGTCGCACGTCCTCGTCGAGCTCGCGGTGGTGAGCGCCGCGCTCCTGGGCGCCGCCATCCTCGTCCGGGACCTGGCCCGCGAGCGCGCTCGGGCGCACCACCTCACCCGACAGCTCGCGGTCACGCACCGCGACGCGCAGCGGTATCGGGAGGAGGCCACCGAGCTGCTGCGCGGGCTCGGTCAGACCATCGACCGCCAGCTCGAACGCTGGGAGCTGAGCGCCGCCGAGAAGGAGGTCGCCATGCTCCTGCTCAAGGGGCTGAGCCACAAGGAGGTCGCCGACGTCCGCGGGACCTCCGAGCGCACCGCCCGGACCCAGGCCCGCGCCGTCTACAAGAAGGCCGGCCTCGAGGGCCGAGCAGAGCTGAGCGCGTTCTTCCTCGAGGACTTGCTGCCGCCGGGGTAGCCCTACTCGCGGTCGAGGAGGACCTGCTCGTGCTCGAAGCTCTGCGCCGAGTGGACGAGGATCGTCGTCGGCAGCTCCTCGAGCATGCCCGCGACGTCGGCGCTGAAGGCGGTCGCGCTCTGGCCCTCGCCGGGCAGGGAGATGCCGACGAGCGCGAAGTCCGCGTCGTCGCTCTCGACGTGCATCAGGTCGCGCAGGGTCCGGCCTTGACGCAGCACCACTCGGGCGCGGGCCTCGATGCGGGCTTCGTCGAGCAGGGCCTGGAGGCGCGCCTTCGTCTCGGCCTTCTCGGCGTCCGAGTCGGCGTGGTCGAACACGGTGATCTCCATCGACCGCCACCGGTAGTGCGCGGTCAGGAGGTGGGCGAACAAGAGCAGCATCGCCCGGGTGCGCGCGTCGCCTCCGAGCCACACGTGTAGGTTCTTCCCCTCGCCGAGCTTCTTGGTCGGGTGGTAGCGCACGACGAGGAGCGCTCGGTCGAGCATCACCAGCTCGCGGAGCATCCGGACGTACTCCTCGGAGCGCTCCGGCTTGGTGGTCCAGCCGACCATCACCGCGTTGGCTTCGAACTCGCCGACGCCGTAGCTCTGGGACGCCGCGACGATGCCTCGGTACACGTCCTCGGCGATGTCGACCTTGAAGAAGACGTTGCTGTACTTCTCGCGGAACTCGGGCTCGCGCTGCTCGAACACCGCGCGCCGCTGCTTGGCGAGCTCCGTCACCCGGCCGCGCAACATGTGGAAGTAGGTGACGACGCCGCGGTCCTGGACCAGCGAGGAGCCGAGGTGCAGCAGGTGCGGTCGCTTCTCTGGGTCGCCGCCGAAGATCACCAGGTTGGGCCGCCAGTTGACGGGGTGGAACGGCGAGCGCCGCAGCCGGTGCAGCGACGAGCGGACGAGCGCGGCCCAGATGCCGTGGCGGGCGTCGCCGTAGCTCGCGCCGAGCTGCCGGCGCTGCGCGATCGCGAAGATGAGCCCGCAGATCAGCAGCGCCGCGACCATCGCGCCGAGGTTGATCATGCTCATCACGTAGAAGCACCCGAAGGCGCCGCTGATGCTGATCCACGCGGGGACCACGAAGGTCGGTCGGAAGCTCGGGCTCGCGGCCCACTTCTGCAGCCCGCACGCGAGGTTGGTCACGCCGTAGGTCGCGAGGAAGAACATCGTGAGGATCGGCGCGATGGCGTCGAGGTCGCCGAGCATCACCCCGGTCTGCGCGAGGCCGAACGTGAGCACGGTCCCGACGCGGGGCTCTTTGGCGGGCCCGTAGCCCTTGCCCAGCGCGGCGGGCATGAGCCCGTCCCAGGACAGCGCCTGCAGCGTGCGCGGCGCGGTCAGGATGCTCCCGAGCGCGCTCGACAGCGTCGCGCCCCAGACGCCCGCGTAGATCGTCGCGGGCACGCTCGCGAGGGTGAACACCGAGTCCGCGTGCGCGGCGTCGGCGAGGTACTCGTTGGAGTAGTTGAGGCCGAGCCAGATCGCGATCCCCATGTACACGAGGAACCCGACCGCGATGGCCGCGAGGGTCCCGACGGGGATCGACTTGCGCGAGTCCTTCAGGTCTCCGGACATGGAGACGCCGGCCATGATCCCCGTCACCGCCGGGAAGAAGGCCGCGAAGATGAGCGCGAAGTTGGCGTTGGGGGTGACCCAGGTGATGTCGGTCGAGAACGTGTCCGAGCGGCCGGTGAAGAAGCCCACCAGCGACGCGATGATCATCACCATGATCACGTACTGGGCCTTGATCGCGAGGTCCGCGCTCTTGAGCGACAAGGCCGTGAGGGCGACGTTGACCGCGGTCCCGATCGCCCAGGTGGGGACGTACACGTGGTACTCGGGCGGGATCAGCTGGAGGACCGACTCGCTGAAGCCGACGATGTAGAAGGTGACGCTCAGCGCCTGCGCGAAGAAGAGCGGGATCCCGATCGAGGCGCCGGCCGGGCCGCCGAGCGCGCGGCTGATCATGAAGTAGGCGCCGCCCACGCCGACCGTCCGGTTGGTGGCGATGCTCGCGACGCTGAGGCCCGTGGCCAGCGAGATCAGGTGGGCGACCACGATGATGGCGAGGGCCGCCCCGAGCCCGGCCGCCCCGGTGACCCACCCGAGGCGCATGTACATGACGACGCCGAGGATCGTCAGGATCGACGGGGTGAAGACCCCACCGAACATCCCGAAGCGTCCCCCCGTGGGCTCCGGCGCGTCCGCGTTCGGGGGCGGGTCGGTGGCCTCGGTCACCTAGGCATGGTCGCAGAAAGGGGGGGCCCGGTGCGACACGGATGTCTCGGATTGCGGCCCCGAGTCCACAGGCCCGAACCGATTTCTTCATCGGTTCGTTGATCTGGCCCAATGGGCACGTCGTGTGCACTTTCTCAGTGCCATGCTGCCTCCCTACATCATCGAAGAGCTGCGCCGTCGCGAACAGGCTCGCCGAGAGCCAGAGGTGCAGCCCATGCTCGATCTCCCCTTGCCCCTGCGCCGCTCGATCCCGAGCACGGAGGACCGTGCCGAGGAGCGTGGCGTGGTGATCATCGAGCTGATGCGTTGAGGGTAGGCCCCGTCACGGGGCCCCGAACGCGACCGTCAGGAAGCTCGCCGAACCTCGAAGGAGAAGCCGGCCATGTCGATGCGCGCGCTCCGCGCGAAGTCGTAGGGCAGGTGACGCTCCCCCGAGGGGTCGAGGCGGAGCCTCCGCAGATCCACGGGCTCGTCGTCGCACAGCGCGCGGGCGCCGTCGGGGATGCAGAGCTCCCAGCCACCGTCGACGCGCTCGAGCAGCCCGAAGCCGATCGGCCGGTCCATGGTGAGGGTCTCGCGCATCGTGCTCCCGTGGCAGCGCAGCGCAGCTTCGATCGTCGGAACGCCCATGACGAGACCCCACTAGGCAGGCATCGTGCCAGGCGGGATCGCCGTCGAGGTCCAGGAGATCGCGGGGCGCGTGTTCACTCGGCCGTTACGATCGATACGCTCGTTACGTTCCTCAGAGCACGAACGGGATGAGCGCCTTGCGCTCCTTGGGGTACTCGTCGCCGAACTTGTCGAGGTACCAGCGGTGGTTGGTGAGCGCCCGCGGCCCGACGTTGGCCGCCGTGTAGACGGCGAACGCCACCCCGGCGAGGGACCACGTCATCACCGCCCACCCGATCCACTCGAGGATCTCCCCGAGGTAGTTCGGGCACGTGACGAACCGGTACAGGCCCCCCTGCGGGATCTTGTAGCCGGTCTCTCCGGGCTTCCGCAGGTGGATGAGGACCGTGTCGGCGTGGAGGTTGATGGCCATCCCGGTGACGAAGATCCCGAGGCCGACGAGGAACCGAGGGTCGGTCAGCCAGCTCTCGGCGTAGGTGCCGACGTGCGAGATCCAGCGGGCGTTCACGTACGCGTTGAGGGAGTTGAAGACGATCGCGATCCCGGGGATCGACAGCGGCATCCGCTTTCCGCCCTCCCGAAGCCGGAAGGGGAAGATGAAGGTCCGGTGGACATAGTGGACCTGCCAGGCTCCGAGCAGGACGAGCGGCACGAGCTGTTGCGAGTGGTCTCCGAGGAAAAAGATCACCGCGAACAGAGCCGACGCGGGGAGCTCCATCAGGATCCAGCCGACGCGGGCGGGGATCGTCGGGCCCCAGCCGCCGCGGGCGTGGCGCCCGTAGGGGGCCGAGATCCACAGGAGCGCCGCGAGGGTCGGGATCGCGATCCCGATCTCGGTCAACGTCAGGTAGAAATGGACGGTCGCTTCCGGCAAGGCGAGCGATGATAACCTCGAATACCTTCGCTACCCCCCACGTCCGTGGATGCGCATGCGCCCCCTTCGCCTACTCCCCGCCCTGATCCCTCTGATCGCCGCGCTCGCGTGGCCGAGCCCGGCGCCCAGCCAAGACAGCTGGGACGTCATGAGCCAGCGCTTCGATGGCGTGTGGGTCCTCGCCGTACCCGTCGCCACCGCTCGACAGACCGTCGAGACCGCCGTCGACGAGGCGGTCGACGCGATGAACATGCTCCTGCGCGGCGTCGCGCGGCCGATGATCCGGGACAACACCCCGGTCAACGAGGAGATCGAGCTCCGCTTCCGCGCCGCCAACAACATCTACGTGCGGTTCGACAACCGGGCGAACTACACCTCGCCGCTCAACGGGACGCGACGCGTGCGCACCCCGGAGGGCGATCCGATGCGGCTGACTCAGCGGTTCCGGGGCTCCAACCTCGAGCAGGTCTTCCAGGCCGACAACGGGACCCGCTGGAACACCTACGTGCCGCTGCCGGACGGCCGCATGCGCATGGACGCGGTGACCAACGGCGACATGATGCCGCAGGCCATGCGGTTCTCCCTCACGTACCGCCGCCAGTGATCGAGTCGCCACCGATCGAGTCGGCGGCCATCTGACGGTGCGCGCGGGGCGTCTCCCCCGTCCACCGCTTGAAGGCGCGGTGGAAGGCGGTGCCGTCCGAGTAGCCGAGCAGGAACGCGACCTCGCTGATCGTCAGCGAGGGGTCGTCGAGGTACGCGAGCGCGAGGCCGTGGCGGGCCGCGTCGAGCTCCGCGCGGAAGGTGGTCCCCTCCTCCTCGAGGCGGCGGCGCAGGGTGGCCGCGCTCAGGCCGAGGGGGCGGGCGATGTCCTCGGCGGAGGGGAGCCCGTCTCGGAGGCGCTCGGCGACCGCCGCGCGGACCTGCTCGGCCAGCGAGCTCGCGCGCGCGCGCTCCTCGAGGATGCGCGACGCGTGGCGCTCGAGGATCGGGAGCAGCGCCGGATCGGGCGAGCGCGTCGGCCGGGCGAGCAGCGCTGCGTCGACGACGACGGCGTTGGTCGGCATCGAGAACCGGACGGGGCAGCCGAGCAGCTCGCGGTGCTCGGCGTCGTCCGCGGGCGCGCCGTGCTCGAGCCAGACGCAGCGGGGATGGAAGCCCTCGCCGACGAGGCCGCGGAACAGCGCGACGCCCACCCCGATGGTGAGCTCCGCGTCCTGCACCCGCGGCTGGATGGTCGGATCGACGAGGCGGTAGCCGATGCGGACCTCGTCGCCCGCCTCCTCGATGGTCAGCGCCGCGCCTTGCTGGTGGGCGCCGACGAAGCGCTGGAGGTTCCGGACCGCGGCGCCCAGATCGGGCGAGTGCACGAGCACGTAGCCGAGCACCCCGAGCGCGGCCGGCCGGTGCGCGAGCCCCACGCGGAGGCCGAACCGAGGCGCGCCCATCCGGGCCGCGGCGAGCTCGAGGAGCGCGACGAAGCCGCGCAGCGGGACGGCGAGCTCCGGGTCGCTCGCGATCGCGGCGGCGTCGAGGCCGACCTCGCCCAGCAGGCCGTCCGCGTCCATCCCCGCGGCGCGGAGCGCCTCGAGGGCGCCGAGGATCGCGCCCGAGCGGATGGTCGGCTCGCTGCTCATTCCGGCGCGGGCGTGCCCTCTTCGCGCGGCGTCCAGAGGACCTTGTAGAGATCGGTGCGGCGGTCCATCCAGTTCTGGGTGGTGCCCGTCCGGCGCGCGTGGCGCAGCAGCTCGAGGTCGACGTCCTGGTAGAGGATCGTCTCCACGTTGGGCTCCGCGACGACGGCGATTCCGTCGCGCGCGAACTGGATGTCGGACGGGGTGTAGATGCCGGACTGCGCGTAGTGCGTGTCGGCGTTCTCGACGAACGGGAGGTTGCCCACGCAGCCCGCGTTGACGACGTAGACCTGGTTCTCGATCGCGCGGGCCTGGCAGCAGATCTGGACGCGGAGGTGGCCGCGCCGGTCGTTGGTGTTCGACGGGACGAAGAGGATCTGCGCGCCCGCCTCGGTGGCCACCCGCGCGAGCTCCGGGAACTCGGCGTCGTAGCAGACGAGGATCGCGACCTTGCCGAGGTCGGTGTCGAAGACGTTCAGGTCGTTGCCGCCGATCACGCCCCACCAGCGGGTCTCGTTCGGAGTGACGTGGATCTTGCGCTGCTCGTCGATCTTCCCGTTGCGGTGGAAGAAGTACGCGATGTTGAAGAGCCGGCCGTCGTCGTCCACCGCGAGCGAGGAGCCGCCGACGATGTTGATCGCGTAGTGCGTCGCGAGGCGGCTGAACAGCTCGAGGTAGCGGGGGGTGTACTCGGCGAGGTCGCGCGCGCCGCGCTCGGGCCGACCGGGCTCGACGAGGGACAGGAGCTGCACCGTGAACAGCTCCGGGAAGCACAGCACGTCGGCCTTGTAGTCGGACGCGGTGTCGACGAAGAACTCGCACTGCGCCTCGAACTGCTCCCAGGTCTCGATCTGGCGCATCTTCCACTGCACCAGCGAGAGGCGGATGCCGTGGACGAGCCGGCGGCCCTTCTTGAACCGCTGGCGCGGGACGAAGTCGAGGTTCGGCCACTCGAGGCACGTGGCCCAGCCGGCCGAGTCCTCGTCGTTGGGGAGGTAGTCCTCGATGAGCTGGCGGAGCTGGAAGCCGTTCGACAGCTGGGTCGTGAGGACCGGATCGTAGAGCTGCTTGCCGATGACCCGCTCGACGTAGGCGTGCGCGGTGAGCGTCGCCTTCTGCGCGGCGTAGCCGGGGATGCGGCCCCCGATGATCATCCGGGCGAGGTTGTGCTCCCTGCAAATCTGCTTGCGCTTGTCGTAGAGCCGGCGCGCGAGCTTCCGCCCCCGGTAGTCGGGGTGGACCATCATCTCGATGCCGTAGAGGGTGTCGCCCTCCGGGTCGTGGTTCTCGATGTAGCCCTGGCCGGAGATCTCGAGGTAGTCGTGCCAGTCGGTGTAGTCGTCGTAGCGGACGATGAGCGAGCAGGACGAGGCGACCATCTCGCCGTCGACCTCGATGCAGACCTGACCCGCGGGGAAGCGCGTGACCATGCTCTCGAACTGGTCCTGCTTCCAGGGCTTGAGCTTGGGGAAGCAGGCGACGAGGAGGGCTCGATACTCCTCGTAGTC
>JACKEC010000066.1 GCA_020633195.1 Sandaracinaceae bacterium
TGCCCCTCGCCGTTGCCGCGCGTCGCCCGAGCGGTAGCCTCCGCGCATGTCGACCCCCTCGGAGACCGAAGCCACCACCGTCGTCGAGACCTTCCTCGCCAAGATGGAGGCGCTCGACCTCGACGGCGCGCTCGCGCTCCTCGCCGACGACATCGTCTACCAGAACTACCCGCTCCCCGCCGATCGCGGGATCGACGCCGTGTCCAAGACCCTCCGCGGCTTCGGCAAGGTCATGACCGCCTTCCGCGTCGAGATGCACAACATCGCCGAGCGCGACGGCGTCGTGCTCACCGAGCGCACCGACATCCTGATCGGCCCGCTCCTGTACCTCGACATCCGCGTCAACGGCACGTTCGAGGTACGGGACGGCAAGATCGTCCTGTGGCGAGACTACTTCGACGTCGGCGAGTCGGTGCTGAAGCTGCTCGCGGGGCCGGTGCGACGGCTGATCCACCGAGCCTGAGCGCGGCCGTCTCTACGTCTTCGGCGCGGCCTCGCCGTGGGTCCCAGCGCCGCCCCAGATCGCCACGATGGTGACGAGCGAGACGAGGTTGCAGGCGGCGATCACGAGCAGGACGTTCTCGTCTCCGACGAGGGGGACCACGAGGAAGCCCGCGACGTACGCGAGCGCGGAGACGAGCATGCGGCGGTCGACGAGGATCGTCAGCATCGCGACGATGGCCGCGAAGACCAGGATCTGATCGTGGAAGACGGCCCACGGGGATCGCTCCGCGAGCGCGCCGTAGACCGCGCCGAGCGCCTGGGTGGACATCGCGACGAGCGCCGCCATCACGAGGCCGCGGTTGATCAGCGTCCGCCCCACTTGCGCGCGCTTCCAGATCGCGAGGCCGAGGACCACGAGCGCGAAGAGGCCCGCGAGCGTGCCGTCCTGGTAGCCGTCGTAGCGGCTCGCGCCGGTCCGGAACAGGACGGTGGCCACGACCGGCATCACCACCCAGAGCACGCCCATCACGGCGGCGAGGAGGACGCGCGTCGCGCGGCCGGTCGCGGGGTCGAGGTCCGCCTGCACGCGGCGGAGGCGGTCGTCCTCGTCGCGCTTCGCGGCGCCCGCGCGCTCGACCCGCGCGACGAGGTCGTCCGGCGGCGCGCCGAGGTCCGTCAAGAGGGCGTGCGCGGCGCGCGGGTCACCCTCCCCGAGCTCGTACTCGATCATCGCGAGCGCCGCCGCGTCGAGGCCGCGCCGGGCGGCCACGCTGTCGGGCCAGACCTCGAGCGCGTGGCGGAACCCGAAGCGGCACTCCGCGAAGAGCCGGTAGGCGTCCTCGCGGACCGCGGGATCCTCGGCGTCGCGGAGCCGCGCCTCGAGCTCGACCCGCCTTCGATCCGCGCGAGCCGCGAGGCGCTCCGAGGAGCGGTGGTCGAGGTAGCCCGCGAGCCGCCGCCGGAACACGTCCGCGCTCGCGACGCGATCGGCGGGCGCTCGCTGCATCGCCTGCTCGACGAGCGCGGCCAGCTCGGGCGAGAC
This sequence comes from Sandaracinaceae bacterium, assembly GCA_020633195.1. Lineage (GTDB taxonomy): Bacteria > Myxococcota_A > Polyangia > Polyangiales > Sandaracinaceae > JACKEC01. The sequence continues at coordinate 1,487 of JACKEC010000066.1, forward strand.
GTCCGCGGGGAGCTTCGGCGGCGAGCTCGCGATCGACAGCGCGACCTCGATCAGCCGGGCGCCGACGTGCGGGGGGCGCCCCGTGACGAGCTCGTGGAGCACCGCGCCGAGGAGGTAGACGTCGGTCGCCGTGGTGATCGCGTGGCCGGCGCCGCCGAGCATCTCGGGCGCCATGTAGCAAGGCGTCCCCGCCATCGCGTGCGCGTCTCGAGCGAGCGGCATGCGCCCGCTGCCGTCGTCCTCGAGGGCCACCGCGAGGCCCCAGTCGAGGAGGTAGACCTCGCCGAAGCGACCGATCATCACGTTGTCGGGCTTCAGGTCGCGATGAACGACGCCGCGGCTGTGGGCGTAGTGCAGCGCGTGACAGACCTGCATGAGGATGCCGAGGTTCCAGGCGAGGAGGTCGTCGGTGCCGAAGCGCTCCGCGACGAGGGCCGCGTCGCCGAGGAGCGTGGACCACGCGTCGCCCTCGATCTTCTTCATCACGAGGAGCGGCGCGCCCGCAGCGTCGAGGCCGAGATCGTGGATCGGCACCACGTTCGGGTGCTCGACGGCGCCGGTGACCCAGCCCTCGCGCAGCAGATCGAGCTCCGCGCGCTCGTCGCGCCGCTCGGCCTTGACCGTCTTGACCGCCACCTCGCGCCCGAGCGCGGTCTGGACCGCGAGGTGCACGACGCCCATCCCGCCCTCGCCGAGCGTGCGCGAGAGCCGGAGGCCCGCGGCGGGTCCGGCCCCGACGGCGCCGAGGCGAGCGATCGCCTGCCGCGCCGCGCTGTCCACGTCGGGCCGCGCGGGCGCGATCGTGTCGCCCGGGCGCTGCGCGATCGTCCGCGCGTCGATCCCCGCCTCGGCGAGCGAAGCGAGGAGCGTCACCTCGAGCGCCTCGGCGTCCGGCTCCCTGCTCACGACCGCGGAGCCTGCCCCGGCATCGCCCGCGAGCGCCAGCCCTTCCGGCCGAGCGGTAGGGACGATCTTCTTCAGTTTCTTCTTCGAGGGTCGCGATGAAGAAAGCGAAGAAGATCGTCCCCGGCTTCAGCCAGCCGGCGCGGGAGGCGGCGGCTCGGGCATCTCGGCGCGCCGGCGATCGAGCTCGCGCTTGGCGACCATGCCGATCGCACCGAGGCCGACGAAGAGAGCGACCAGCACCGCGGGCCAGGCGCTCGCGCAGAGGTAGCCGATCGACGCGAACAGGAGCATCGCGCCGGTGAGGGTGAACACGAGGGAGGTCCACTGCGCGCGGCGCGAGGCCTTCGAGCGCGGCGGGACGACGTCGTCGGCGCCCCGGTACGTCGCGAGGTGGATCGGCAGACGCTCGGCCAACGCGGCGGGGACGGGGAAGCCGAGGCGCAGCACCGCGAAGGCGAGCAGGCCCAGGCACAACAGGAGGCCGCCGAGGCCGCTCAGGCCGAGGACGAAGGGCGCGCCCCAGCCGGCGACGTACGGCATCGACAGCGAGACGGTCTCGCCGTCGCGGCCGGCGTACATCTTCTGGAAGAGGTAGCGCACGCCCTCGGTGGGGACGTCGAGCTGCATCGCGTCGGGCAGGTCCTCGACGAGCGGGGCGTCGGCGTAGCCGCTCGTGACGAGGCTCATCGAGGTGACGGGGTCGGCGTAGCTCGCGCCGCTCGGGACGAAGACCTCCCAGCTCGTCCGCGTGACGACGACGTCGACGCGCGGGAGCTCCGCGTCGAGGCGGCCGAATGCGCCGAGCGCCGGCACGCGGGTCGCGTACACGACCTCGACGGGGAACGCCTCGGCCGCGCTGACGATGTTGAGCAGGACGATCGGCTCCTCCGCGTCGCTGCCCGCCTCGAGCGCCGGCGTCTCGGGGCGACCGTCGACGCGCGCCGACCACACCTCGGAGCCCGCGGGCAAGCTCACCCGCAAGAACTGTTGACGGCGGTTACGCACCATCCAGCGCGCGGTGGTCACCGCGACGCCGTCGCGCGTGTACAGCGTCCGGTAGCTCGCCTCGTCGATCACCGCGTGGGGCGTCTCGATCTCGGCGTGGCGCGTGATGCCGACGGTGAAGCGCGGCGCGGGGTCCGCCTGCGCGTAGCGGTACGCGTGGAGGATCGGGTTGTCGGTCCGCAGCAGGAGCTGGTCGGGCAGCTCGCCCGGCTCGATCGGCGAGAGCCGCTCCACGGCGCGCGCGTCGACCTGGAAGGGCGCGAGCGCCTCGACCCCGAGCCGGCCGCGCTCGACCTCGGCGCCGGGCACGCCGAGCAGCGGGACCTCGAGCTCCTCCTCCTGACCGGTGATGCGCTCGCACACGACCTCGACGCGGAAGCGCCCCTCCATCGGCTGCGTGAGCTCGATGGAGAGCACGCGGTCCTCGCCCAGCGCGTAGTGGCGGAGCGACGGCGCGGTCACCTCGAGGAGGTTCAGCCCCTCGGGCACGCGGATCGCCAGCGCGTCGAGCTCGCCGCTCTTCACGTCTACCTCGATCATCGTGGTGACCGTCGTCGAGACGTCACCGAGCGAGACGAGGGTGTCGACCTGCGCGTCGTAGCGCGCGGGCTCGGGCGCGCGGACCGCGCCGATCGCCACCAGGCGCGGCGGCTCGTCGAGGTAGCGGAACGTGTGCGCCACCGTGCCCGGCAGCCCGTCGCGGATGCTCGGCGGCAGCGCGTTGTCCCCCACGCGGCTGAGGTTCGCCTCCTCACGAGGCTCGAGGGTCAGCTCGCGGGTCGCGAGGAGCGCGACCATGCCCCGCTGCCGGTGCACGCCCCGGGCGCGCAGGATCGGCACGTCGAACGCCTCCGTGGTGCGCCGACCGACCGGCCAGGTGCGCTCGTACTCGACGTCGAGGGTCAAGGCGTCTTCCACCTCGCGATCGAGGAACACGCTCAGGACGCGGTCGTCGCCCTCCGCGCTCACCCGCCAGTCGCCGACCACGCCGGCCTCCGAGGTCACGGCGTTCACCTGCACGTCCGGCGGCAGCGAGAGCTCGACGCGGCTGAGCGCGCCGCGGGTGATCTCGAAGGTCGCGTGCGCGCGGATCGCCAGCACGCCCTCGTCGGGGCGCACGACGTGGACCAGGTCCGCGCTCGCGCGCGTCTCCACCTCGCTCGCGTCCTCGGGCACGGCCTCGGCCCAGTGCACCGACACGTCGCGGCTCATCGGCAGGTGGAACGTCGCCACCGTGCGGCCGTCGCGCCGGACCGCCTGGACGCCGGCGACGGGCTCCACGGTCAGCTCGCGCTCGCCGGGGAGCGTGATCTCGAAGCGCGACACCGGCGTCGGGGTGATCGCGAGGTCGAAGCGCGGCAGGCCTCCGTCGCGCTGGACGGGCACGACGAAGGTCGCCTGGATGCGGTGGCGGCCGCGCCCCGTCACGGGGACCACGAAGACCGCCTCGTCGGTCGCGATCGCCGCCTCGTTGCGATCGACGCGGACCTCCTCGAGCGCGACCTGCGTCGGGAAGAGCGGCACGCGCACGCGGGAGGTGCCGTCGAGGTCGACGACGAGCTCGGCCTCGAAGCGCACGACGTCGCCGTCGACCACGCCCTGGTAGCGCGCGCGGCTCAGCGTGAAGCCGCCGCTGCCTTCGTCGCGCCACGCGACCTGCGCGGCCCCCGTCGCCGGCAGGGTCGCGGTGATGCGGGTGGCGTCGCTCACGCGGCTGATCGCGATCCCCGTCGCGGGGATGACGCTGACGCCTCGATCGGCGCCGGGAACCGTCAAGGTCAGTTGCGATACCGTCGGCGGCGTCCCGAGCGACAGCACGCGCCCGTCGCCGAAGCGGCGCGCGTCCGCGCGGTAGGTCCAGCGCAGGTCGTGGACGCCGCGCGCTTGGGTCGCCCACACCAGCGAGCCGCCGCGGGTCGAGAGGCCGAGCTCGCGCCCCCCCTCGGTCACCGACGTCACCGCCGCGCCGGTGCTCGCGATCGGGACGAGCGTCCACTCGTCCGTGAGCACCTCGACGGAGGCCTCCACGGTGACCTCGGCCACCGCCTGCTCGCCCTCCTCCGAGACGACCGCGGTGACCCGGGCCTGGCTGAACGCGTAGCCCGCGGCGCTCTCCTCGCGCCCGCCGCCCGTCGTGAGCGCTTCGTACTGCGACAGCGGGATGCGCACGCTTCCGTCCTGGGCGTGCGCGATGGGAGCGAGGGCGCAGAGCGCCGCCGCGCTCCAGGCCAGCGTGGGGCCGAGCTTCATGGTCCGTCCTTTCGTCGAGCGCGCCGCGCGCGCTTGGGATCAGGGTTCGCCGCCGAGGCCCAGCGGATCTCCCAGAAGTCGTCGATGCGCCGCGTACCGGAGCGAGCCCGCGAGGCCGCTCGTCGGTCGCGCCTGGAGCTCCGCCACGTAGCGGCGGAACAGCGAGAGGTCGCGCGCGAGCGCGGGCTCGGAGGCGAGCTCGGGGAGCGCTCGGGTCTCCGCCTCGAGGCTCGCGCGGGCGGCCTCGAGGGTGGCGCTCGCGCTGGCCGCGTCGCCCGCGTCGAGGTGCGCCGCCGCCTCGCGGAGCGCGAGCGACACGCGGTAGCCGAGCGCCGCCGCGTGAACGGCGCGCTGCGCGGGGCCGCGGTCGGCGCCGCCGCGGGCGAGGACGAGGCGCTCGGTCAGCGTCCCGTTGCCGAGGCGGACGAGGTCCTTGAAGCGGACCTGCACGTCGGCCACCGGCCCGGGCCCGGGGACCACGAGGTCGAGGAGCACGCGGTGCGTGTCGTCGGCGTAGAACGCGGGCACCACGATCTGGATCCCGTCCTCGTCCTCGCCGCGGTCCGAGGCGATCCCGAGCCGCGCCGCGAGCGCCCTGTCGATCGCGCGCTCCGCCTCGCGGACGCGCTGCGCCTGCAGCTCGTCGAGCGAGCGCGACCCGAGCACGTCCACGAGCTGCACCCCCTCGGCGAGGCGGACGCGCAGCCGCACCGCGCGGGCGATCACGCGGCTGACCGCGGTGATCTCGTCGCGCGCGAGGTCGTCGGCGTCCGCCGCGCGCTCGAGCCGCCGGCGGCGACCCTGCCCCGCGAGCGCGACCCGCTCCATCGGCTCGAGGGCGATGTCCGCGCTCAGCCCCACCACGGTGGTGCCGACGCCCGCGAGCGCCCCGAGGTGCGCGACCGACTCGAGGTCCCGCGACTCCGCGTCCGAGAGCCCCGGCGTCACGAGCAGGACCATCGAGCTGCCGAGCGGCGCGTCCTCGGCGACCTGGCCGAGCGACTCCACCGAGCGCTCGAGCGCGTCGCGCAGGCTCAGCGGCGTCGCGTCACCCGGGGTCGGCCCGAAGGCGCGACGCAGCGCCACCGTCTGCTCGCCGAAGCGCATCGTGCCCAGCTCGATCCGCGTGCCGCCGTCGGGGCCCGCGACCAGCAGCCCGAGCTCGTCGCCGCCGGTGTGGCGCCGGGCGAGCGCGTCGATGAGAGCGCGCACGCGGCCTTGCCCCTCTTCGTCGAGGGGGCGGCGAAGGTCGAGGAGCACCTGGGTGCGCAGGGTCGGGCGACGACCGGCGCGCTGCGCCGCGCCGCGGAGACCGACGGAGACGGTGACGCGGGTGCGCCCTTCGACCCCGGCGCGGTCCGCCTCGACCGCCAGCGCGAGCGCCCCGGAGCGCGGCGCGTCGAAGCTCGGCTCCGAGGGCATCGCGAGCTCGGCGAGCCGCAGCGCGGCGGGGTCGTCGGCGAGGCGCCGGCGGAGCATCCGCACCGCGGGATCGCCGGGCAGGTAGGTGTTGGCCCAGTAGCCCGTCGGCGAGCGGAAGGTCAGCCCCTCGGTCGGGCGCGCGGGGGCGGGAAGTCGCGTGACGGGACGCCCCTCGTCGTTCTGCGGCGGAGGCGGAGGCGCGTCGATGGCGGGCGGCCGCTCCGGCGGATCGAACTCGCCCCCCACGTCGAAGTAGCCGGCGTGTCTTGGCTGGGTCTGCGCCTGGGCCGGCAGGTGGACCTGGGCGCGATCCTCGGCGTCGCCCTCCTCGTCGGTGCCGTTGAACACCTCGGCGCGCTGGCCGTCGGGCGCCACCAGGCCGCGCAAGGCCAGCCCGCGCGTGTTCCCCGACACGTCGCCGAAGCGGCCGTCGACCTCGAACGCCCCCGTCGTCGTCGGACCGTTCCTCGGGAGGTCGACGACGCCCCGCTCGCCCCGGCTCCGTCGCCAGAAGAACGAGTCGTCGAGCCCCTCCCCTTCGGCGTCGCGCGAGACCCAATCACCGGCGAGCCCGGCCCCGTCCCCGTTGTCCGCGGCGGCGACCTCGGCCCGACCGCCCATCGGCAGCAGCGTGTCGGCGCCGACCGGCCCGCGGACGGTCGTCGAGTCGACGGTCGACTCGGTGTCCTCGAAGACGAGCTGCGAGGCCCGGTCCGGGATCGACGCGGGCGTCGCCACCGGCGCCTCGGAATTCGTCACGCCGAACAGGCCGACGCCCCCGACGAACACGAGCCCGACCGCCGCGAGCGCGGGGATCGCGATCGCCCAGGTCTTGCGCGAGGGCCCGCGGAAGGGCGCCACGAGGAGGCCGAGGAGCGCCGCGATCCCGGAGAAGAGGCCGCCGAGGATCGCGCCGAAGAGGCCGAGCGTCCCGCCCGTGGGCTCTCGCTCGCGGACCACCTCGCGCGGCAGCGCCTCGACGGCGCGGAGCGTGCGCTCTAGCAAGGCGGGGTCGGGCGCGAGCGCCGGCAGCTCGGCGAGCTCGGAGTCCACGCCCTCGAGCGCCGCCGCGAACGCGCGGCACTCCTCACAGCCATCGAGGTGCGCCTGCAGCGTCTCGTCGAGCGCCTCGTCCGGCTCGAGCTCGAGCAGCGCCTCGTGGACGGCTTCGTGCGTCACATCCATCACGCGCCCTCCCGCTCCTGCATCGCGCGGCGCCGCTGCGCCGCCACCGCGAGCGCGCCCCGTGCCCGCCGAACCCTCGTCTTGAGCGTGTTGAGCGGGACGTCGAGCGCCACCGCCGCGTCCGCGAGGGGGAGCCCCTCGACCGCGCAGAGCAGCAGCGCCTCCCGCTGGTCGAGCGGCAGCTTCGCGATCTCCTGATCGAGGAACGACAGCTCCTCCTCGTGCTCGGCGGCCTGGTCGGGGCGCACGTCGTCGGACGGCTCCGCGTGCCCGGCGGTGTCGTCGAGCTCGACGATCGAGCGGACCTTCGCGCGCCGGAACGCGTCGCGCACCGTGTTGGCGGCGATGGTGAACAGCCACGGCCGCACGGGCCCGTCGGGGAGCCCGCGCAGCGAGGCGCGGTGGACCTTCTCGAAGACCTGCTGGAACAGGTCGTCGCGGTCGGCCGGGCGGATGCCGCTCCGGACGAGGTAACCGTAGATGGGGTTGGCGTAGGACTGCATGAGCTGAGCGAACGCGTCCGCGTCACCACGAACGTGGCGTTCCAGCAGGACTCGGTCGGAGAGGGGAACCACGGGGGCCGTTTTCCTCGGACCCGATGATCGCTCTTCCGACCGGGCGGCGGAGCTTTGCGTGGGCATCGGCGTTCAAAGAGGCGGACGCGCCACGGTCCCCGCGGGGTTCGAAAAAAACGTCACACGATCAAGCGAAACAAAAGTGTGAGCTTCGTCGCAGTTCTGGCACATTGATCGTGTGAGGCGGTGGTGTGGCTGGATCGGTTCGATCGCGTTGGCGATGGGCTGCGCCACACCGACCGAGGCCTTCACGGCGGAAACGGACGTTTCTGCGGGGATCTATGGCTGTCCGCTCCTCGTCGTGAGCCTCCGGGACAGCGACGAGGTGCTCGTGATCCGGAGCTGCGACGGCACGGAGATCGCCCGTCACACGGATGTCACGGAGCCCACCGCGGCGGCCGTGGACCACGGCCAGATGTTCGTCAGCAGCTTCGACACGGGCGCCGTCCACCGGGGGGACGAGGGCGTCATCTTCCGGGACACCTGGTTCCTCCAAGAGCCGGTGGCGATGGGCTGGCACGAGGAGGTGCTCTGGGTGCTCGGCCGCGACGGGCGCCACTTCGTGCTCCTCGACGCGGACGGCACGCTCCTCGACCTCATCGGCGGCCCGGAGCTCGACAGGACCCACGACTTCGTGCGGGCGAGCGACGACCGGCTCTACGTGACGACCTCCTGGAACGCGAAGACGGACGGCCGGATCCAGGTGTGGGACCCCTACACCCGCGCGCTCGTCGGGGACTTCGGCGAGGACCTCGAGCTCCCGATCGGGATCGACGAGGGCCCCGGCGGTTGGCTGTACGTGGCGGACTGGGGACGCGACCGGGTCGAGCGCTTCACCCTCGACGGCACCCTCGACCCGAGCCTCTCGGTCGAGGTGGCGCACCCGCGAGGGCTGGCGGTCACCGCGGACGGCACGATCTTCGTGGCCGGCGAAGAGGGGGTGCTCGTGGTGCCGGCGGGTGAGGATGAGGCCACCCTGGTCCGCGCCGTCCGTGGCGCTCAGTCCATCACGGTGCTCGATCCCTGATCGGCGCGCGCTCCGCGAGCAGCAGCTTGGCGATCTCGCGGTCGTCGAGGAGCAGCTCGAGCGTCCACGCGCCGGCCGGCAAGGTGGTCGGGTCGAAGCTGCGCGGGAGCTTCAGCAGCACGCGCCCCTCGAAGGCCTCGACCGTGGCGGCGACGTCCATGCCGAGGTCACCGAGGGCGACGCGCTCGCGGTCGTACTCGCGGCCGCCCCACGGCGGATCGAGCACGAGCGCGTCGGCCGCGCGCTCGCGGACGACGGCGGCGGCGTCGCCGTGGACGAGCTCGATCCGGTCCTCGACCCCGTAGATCGCGGCGTTGTGGCGCGCCATCGCGAGCCGCTCCGCGGAGCGGTCGACCGCCACCACCCGCGAGACGCCAGCGGTCCGCGCGAGCGCGATGGTGAGCCCGCCGACCCCGCAGGTCCCGTCGATCACCACGCCGCTCACCCGCGCTGCGATCGCGAGCGCGAGGCGCTCGGGCGTGAGGCCGACCAGCCCCTCGTCGTCCACCTCGACGCCCTCGTCCCAACGGGAGAAGAGGCGCCGCTGGCGCTCCGCGCGCGGCTCTCGACGCGGCGGTCGGCGACCCGCGCGCACGGGTGGCTCGACCCGCACGCGGATCCGATCACCCGCGACCGCGACTCCGTCGACGTGCTGGAGGAGCCACCGCGCGCGGCGCGCGTCGACCTCCGCGCCGTCGGCTTCCCAGAGCCCCCGCGCGACGTCGGGCCCCTCGATCCAGACCCGCACCCGCGACGGCTCGGGCGAGCCGCCGACGAGAGAGGCGGCGAGCCGAGCGGCGTCCTCCGTGTCCCCGAGCAGCGCGGCTCGGCGGAGCGCGACCGCGAGCCTCGCGAGCGAGGACACCTCGTCGTCGCCGTCGTCGCCGAGCGCGGCGAGCTCGAGGGCGAGCCAGCCGTCGGGCCGAGCGCGATCCATCCGGAGGGCGACGATCCCTTTGTCGGCTCGACGCCAGCCGCCGGGCTCACACCCACCGAAGCCCACCGCCAGGGTCTCCACGAGCTCGTCGACCTCGGCGTCGAGGTAGCGGTCGACCTTGCGGCGCGGCACCCCGAGGCGGCCGAGCGCTCGAGGCAGGCTCACCTCGGCGTCGAGCGAAGCGAGGACCGCGCGCCGGGTCCCTCGGGCGCGCGCCTCCCCGCGGGGCAGCGCGAGGAGCGCGGCGCGCGGATCGACGAGCTCCCCGATCGGCTCGAGCAGCACGGCGCCCTCGGTCTCCTCGAGCACGACGGGCCGAAACGGGCTGCCCTCGGCGACGCGCCAGCCGTCGAGCCACGCGCGCACGCGCGCCGGGGTGCCGACGAGGGCGACCGCGCCCCGACCTTCGTAGACCCGGAAGGGCAGCGCTGGCTCGACCTCGACGAACGGGGCGCGATCACCGAACCGCGCCGAGAGGTCCGCTTCGGGCCCGCTCATGCGTCTCGGTACCGCTTTCCATGCAGAGAGGCCAGACCATCTTATAGTGTGGCGCCTCGGAGGCTGTCTCTCTGAACTGGCTCCTCTCCATCTCGGCGGTCGCCGTCGGTTTCGTGGTCCTGGTGTGGGCGGCCGATCGCTTCGTTCTCGGAGCGGCCGCGACCGCGAAGAACTTCGGCGTCTCGTCGCTCATCATCGGGCTGACGATCGTCGGCTTCGGTACGAGCGCGCCCGAGCTGCTCGTCTCGGCGGTCGCGGCGTCGTACGGCAACGCCGAGCTGTGCATCGGCAACGCGGTCGGCTCGAACATCACCAACGTCGCCCTCGTCTTAGGGGCCGCGGCGCTCGTCGCCCCGATGGACGTGAAGGGCACGGTGCTCAAACGCGAGCTGCCCGTGCTCGTCGCCTGCATGCTCCTGGCGACCGGGCTCATGCTCGACGGCGAGCTCGGCCGGGTCGACGGGATCATCCTCGGCGTCGCGCTCTTCGCGATGATGGGCTGGGTCATCTGGCTCGGGATGCGCTCGGAGAACCCGGACGAAGAGTCCGACGAGATCCCGGACAAGATGTCGACGAAGGCGGCGATCTTCTGGATCGTCTTCGGCCTCGTCCTCTTGCTCGGGGCCTCCCGCCTGCTCGTCTGGGGCGCGGTCGAGATCGCGAGCGCGCTCGGCGTCGACGAGCTGGTGATCGGGCTGTCGGTCGTCGCGTTCGGGACGAGCCTGCCCGAGCTGGCCGCGAGCGTGATGGCGGCGCGGCGCGGTGAGCACGACCTCGCCGTCGGCAACGTGATCGGGAGCAACATGTTCAACACCCTCGGGGTGCTGGCGCTCCCGGGGCTCATCTTCCCGCACGAGGTCGGCGTCTACGTGCTGCGCCGCGATCTGCCCGCGATGTTCGGGGTGACGCTCCTCTTCTTCATCATGACCCGGTTCTTCCTGCGCCCGAGCCACATCTCCCGCGTGGAGGGCGGCATCCTCGTCGCGTCGTTCGCGGGCTACATGTTCTGGGTCTACCTGACCATCACGTGAGCCCTGGCGCGTGAGCGAAGAGGACGCGCTGCGACAGGCGGCGGAGGAGCTCGAGATCGACCCGGCGTACCTGCCGGAGCTCCGCGACATGCTGCGCACGGACCGCTCGAGCTGGCGCGCGTGCTGCGGGATGCTGTGCACGCCCTGCGTGCTGGACCTCGGCCGAGCCATCGATCGCACACGGTCTCTGATCGCCGCTGAGGGCTGACACGCCCGACGTCTGCTATCGTCCAGCCGTGAACCGTTGGCTCGCGCTCGGCCTCTTTCTGGCCATCGCTCTGGGCACGTCGGCCGCCGCGGCGCAGGAGGAGCTCCTCGTCCTCGTGGTCGAAGCCGGGGAGACGCCGATCAACCAAGCCCGGCTGGTCAGCGCCATCGGGACGGCCACGCGGCGAGAGGTCATCCGCATGACCGACTCGCGGGCGCCCTCGGCGCGCGGCCGCCTGAGCATCGCGTACCAGCGCCCGAACCGCTGGGTGCTCCAGTACGAGGCGGGCGGGCAGGTGGCGTGGGTGGCCGATCACATCGAGCGCCCGAGCGATCTGCGGCCCCGCCTCGCGGCGCTCGCCGCGAGCGTCGTCACCGTGATCGACGGCGCGCCCCACGCCGTGACCGCGCAGTCCGCCCAGCGGCCCACGCCCGCCGCGCCGCCTCCGCGGACGCGCCGCCCGCGGAGCCAGTCGTGGGACGAGGACATCATCCTCGCGCTGCGCGACGAGCTCGTCGATCCCTTCGCCCAGGACGCTCCGTCGGGTCGCGATCGCCCCGTCGCGCTGCTCTGGAGCGAGGTCGTCGATCCCTTCGCGAGCCCCTCGGGCCGCGGCGCCACGCGCCAGGTCTGGAGCGAGGTCCTCGACCCGTGGGCCGCCGAGGTCCGTCGCCGCTGACGGCCGGCGCCTCGCCGGCTGACGGCGGCGCGCCGAAGTTGAGCTACCGTCAGGGCTCATGCTTCGCGTCTTCGCCTGCTTCCTCGCCGTGCTCTGCGTGCCGACCGTCGCCCTGGCCCACGGTCGCCCCCCGTTCGTCGGGGACATCGCGTTCCACCCCACGAACCCCGACGTCATCGTCGCGCGGATGACCTTCGGGCTCCTCGTCAGCGAGGACCGCGGCGAGACGTGGCGATGGATCTGCGCCGCCGCCACGGGCGCGGACCCCACGCGGGAGGACCCGCCGATCGCCGTGATGCCCGACGGCTCGATCCTCGTGGGGACCTTCGGGGGCCTGGCGCGGAGCGCCTCGGATCACTGCAGCTTCGAGCTGCCCGAGGCGCTGCGCGATCGGTTCGTGATCGACGTCCAGCCGGAGGCCATGTCGCCGGGCACGGTGTGGGCCATCGCGACGAGCGGCTCGGACCCCGACGAGGTGTACCGGAGCGTCGACCAGGGCCAGACGTTCGCGCGCGTGGGCGCGCCGGTGGACGACATCCTGCTCGAGCGCGTGCGCGTCGCCCCGAGCGACCCGACGCGCGTCTACCTCAGCGGCGCCGTCCCCGTGATGCCGATCGTCTACGACGGCGGCGTGCCCGACGGAGGGCCGACGACCACCGAGCGCCTCGGCTTCTTCCTGCGGTCGTCCAACGGGGGCGAGACCTTCGAGCCGATCGAGATGCCGCTCGTGGACGAGGAGCGCAACGTCCACCTCCTCGCCGTGGACCCGACCAACCCGGATCGCGTGCTCGTGCGCATGACCCGCCGGGTCATCGACGATCGCGAAGAGCGCGTGCTCCTGACCGAGGACGCCGGCGACACGTGGACGCCGGTCGCGAGCGGCCGCCAGATCAGCGGCGGGGCCTTCTCGCCCGACGGCACCCGCGCCTGGGTGACCTCGCGGATCCTCGACGGGCTGTTCCGGAGCGAGGACGGCGGTCGGAGCTTCACGCAGCTGCAGCGCCTGAGCCTGCCGTGCCTCGAGATGTCCGGCGACGAGGTCTGGATCTGCGTGGACGAGCTCGTCGAGGGCTATGCGATGGCTCGCTCGACGGACGACGGCGAGACCCTCGAGCCCACCCTCCACTTCATGGACATCTATCAGATGGTGGAGTGCTCGGCGTGCACCCAGGTCGGCCACGGGTGCCCGGAGTGGTTCCCCGACATCGCCTATGACCTGCGCCTCGACGCGGGCACGCGCGTCCCGGACGGCGGGATCTCGGGCGCCCCCCGCGACGCCGGCCCGATCCCCGAGACCTGCGGGATGGACGGCAGCGTGCCGCCCGCGATGGACGCCGGCGTGGACGCCGGACCCGACGTCGAGCCCCCTCCCGAGGGCTGCAACTGCCGGGTCGGCGGCGGATCGTCGAGCCCGCCGATGTGGCTCGCGGCGCTCGCCCTCGTGGGGCTGCTCCGGCGGCGTGGTTGACGCCGTTCCCGCCGCCTCTCTACATTGACCCGGATCGGCCCTGCTGGGAGATACCCATGTTTCGCTTTGCCATGTTCGCCGGCGCCCTGTCGCTCGCCACGATGTCCACGCTCGGAGTGGCCCACGCTCAGGACGACCGCGAGGCGGCTCGCGTCCAGTTCGAGCACGGGGTCGGGCTCTACGAGGCCCACGACTACGAGGGCGCGCTCGCGGCGTTCCAGGAGGCCTACCGCCTCGCGCCGCACCCGACGGTCCGGGTGAACATGGCCAACTGCTACGACCGGCTCGATCGGCCGATCGAGGCGATCCACCACTTCGAGCGCTTCCTCGCCGAGTCGCCGAACGCCCCCCGCGCGCAGCGGCGCGAGGTCGAGGCCGCGGTGACGGCGCTCCACGCGCGGGTCGGCGAGGTCCGGCTCGCGGTCGCGCCCGACGGCGCGCGCATCACCATCGACGACAACGAGACGCGCCGCGCCCCGGTGCTCGAGCCGATCCTCATGACCACCGGCGAGCACACGGTGGTCGTCGCGATGGACGGCTACCGCACCGCGCGCGAGACGATCACTGTCGCGGGCGGTGACAGCCCGCGGGTCTCGATCCGCCTCGAGCGCGGGACCGACGAGCCCGTCGTCGCCGCCGTCACCGAGCCTGTCGCCGACCCCGTGGAGCCCGTCGAGACGACCGGCGACCCGGTCGAGACCGACCCCGTCGACGACACGGGCGACGAGGCGACCGCCGACGCGAGCTACGACGACACGGCCGACGACGGCGGCGGGTTCCAGCTCCGGTTCACCGAGCCGGTCATCATCTTCGGCGCGACCACCGCCGCGCTCGGCGTCGGCGCCATCATCACCGGCGCGCTGGCGATGTCGTACAACTCGCAGTTCGAGGACTCGGTCGCCCTCGTCGCCTCGACGCCGCCCGGGCCCGAGCGCCGGCAGGCGCGAGCCGACGGCCAGAGCGCGGCGGACACCGCGAACGCGCTCTCGATCGTGACCGACGTCCTGATCATCGGGACCATCGCCGCCGCCGGCGCGACGGCGTTCTTCGTGATCATCGACGGGCTGAGGGGCGACGACGACCAGGAGGGCACGGCGCAGGACGGCGTGCGCCTGATGGCGCTGCCCACGTTCGACGCGAACGGTGGCGGCGTCGCCCT
>JACKEC010000067.1 GCA_020633195.1 Sandaracinaceae bacterium
GAGGCTGGCCGCGAGTCGGTGCCCGACGACGACGTGACCCTGGCGATGGCGCGCTGCGACGCTGAGCACCGCGGCGTCGTCGCTGGCCCCGCGACGCGGTCGTCGCGGAGCATCTCATCCCCCCAGGACGCGACGCCAGGTGCGGGCGATGCTCAACCGCGTGTGTGACGAGATCGACCCCCAGATGGAACGCGCCAACGTCGTGCGGCTGGCGCTGAAGCGCGAGCAGGTGTGCGGCGTAAGAGAGGAGCTGAGCAGGCGCACGGCGGTGCGGCCGGAGGGGCGTCAGAGGAGTAACCGGGCCGGACTCGAACGGGCACGCCCGTGCGGACAGCGGTCTTTGGTCCGTGGGGTCGACGGGCGGAAGCGGTGTGATGTCGGGGCGTTGGGGATGGGGCCCGCCGGGTGCGTGGGCAATGCGTGGACAACCCAGCAGCGCACGCACAAGTCGCACGCCCGGAGTCCCGCCGAGTTATGCTGAACGAACTCGGCATGATCCCCGACTGGAACGCGCAAGGAGTCATCCCACCGATCGCCCCTGGGGAGCCGAGGAACAGCGGCCGGCGGGCGCCCTACCTGGCCTCACTGCGGCAGGTGGTCGACCGCTACGGCACCACCCCCGAGCGACGCAAGATCCTGCGCGGCCTCATCGACTACCGACGAGCGCTCGCGGCGGCGGGGCTGCCGGATGGCTTCCAGTGGTTGAACGGCAGCTTCATGGAGGACGTCGAAGCGTCGCGGGCCCGGCCACCGGCTGACATCGATGTGGTGAGCTTTGTGCCACTCGGGAATGGGGCGAACCAGCAAAACCTGCTGACGAACCACCCGGACGTCTTCGACCCTGACCGCGCGAAGGCCAAGTTCCACGTCGACGCCTACTTTCGCAGCCTCGACGATGCACTCTCTGACAGGTCCGTCAGGGCCATCGCCTACTGGTACTCGATGTGGGCGCACCGCCGAGATGATCAGCTCTGGAAGGGTTTCGTCGAAGTCGCGATGTCAGACATCGACGACGCCGAGGCCGGCCAGCGGCTGAACGACTTGGAGGCTGCAGCCGCCGCCAAGGTGTCGCCGTGACGAGGAGCGAACGTGGCATGCTCGGTTCTGAGGTCGCGATGCTCGAAGAGATGCTTCGGGACATCGGCCCCGATCGAGTCATCGAACGCATCGGTATTGAGCAACGCCTGAAGGCGCGTCGAGCCGACCTGGCGGCGCTCGGGCCGGAGCAGCCCCGGCTGTTGCTGACGTTCCGAGGAGACCCGGTCGAGCGGAACCGCGCCATTCACGCGGAGTTCGGGGGCAAGGCGGCTGCTCTGTTCAGCGAGGCCCTGGCGACCGTGAGCGCGAGCCTGTCCACGCAGCTTGGGAGCGCCGGTCCCCTCCCCCAGGTTGCCGAGCGACACCTCAGAATCGTCGGCACCGCCGTCGGGTCCTTCGGCTTCGAAATGGAGCTTCCGCCCCCCAACCCGGAGCAGCTGCCTGGCTTGCTGCCGGACATGAGCGATGCCGTGAACAGCACGCTCGCTCTCATTCGCGAGGCCAGCGCTGGCGATGAGGACGCGCTCTCCGAGGTCATCTCGGCCACCCATCCTCGTGCGGCGGCGAAGGTCCAGGAGTTCGTAAGGCACGTCATCGACAGAAACGCCCTCTTCGGCGTGACGTTTGGGGAGCAGCGGGTCGCGATTCACGACGTAGCAGAGGGACGCGTCGTGCTCGATTCGCTCAGTACCGATCAGATCCAACAGGATGACGTGACCGCTGTGGGCGAACTGATCGGCGTGCTACCCGAAGGCCGTCGCTTCGAGGCCCGCCGAGACGATGGCGAAGTCATTCGAGGACGTATTGACCGGTCCCTCGATGCCCACGCCCTCAGCCTGAAATGGCTTCGTGTACCCGCCGCGCTGCACCTGCGCGAGACCCGCGTTCGCTCCGCGCGCCCGAGCTATGTGCTGCTGGAGATGACGAAGGCCGGCCCCGATGCGTAGCAATCAAACTCGGCCGCCTCGGCGTTGTCGGCGAGCTCTCGGACAATCGGACCGCGCGCTGCACTGACGGCGGCCCGCAGCTCCTCGTCCTCGAGATGTGCGTACCGGTCTGGCCCTCGCGTGCGAGCCGTGTCCGAGCAGCTTCGCGATCGCGTCGATGCCCGCGCTGCTCCTCCGCAGGCGCGTCGCGAACCGCGCCGGAGGTCGTGGAGCCGCAGGTCTTCGTTCGCGTCGGCCACGGCGAGCCGAAAGCGCTTCGAGACGAACTCCCGACGCCGCACCGGCTCGGAGCGCTTCACACGCTTGCTCGCGGCCGAGAGCGACGGGTGCGGGACCACGTGGCCCTGGGGTCCTGCGCGGCGCCCGGGGCTTCGAGCACAGGGCGCAGCTCGGGATGGATCGGGATGCGGCGCACGCGATCCATCACCTCGGAGCGGCGCATACCGGATAGCACCGCGGTCCAGACGATGGGCACGAGCTCAGCCGGGAGCGCAGCGAGGAGCTTCGCCTCTTGGTCGGGGGTGAGGTAGCGGACGCGACCCGTTCCGTAGAGAAACACGGCGATTTGCTCAGTAGCCGAGGCCGGACTCGAACCGGCACGCCCTTGCGGACAGCGGATTTTGAATCCGCCGCGTCTGCCATTCCGCCACTCGGCCGTGGGAAGCGCGGAGTATTGGTGATGCCGGCCCAGAGGCAACCCGGTTCCGAGGGGACGGGCTCGACGAGGACCGGGAGCAGCGTCAGAACGAGAGCGGAGGGACGGGGATGCGATCATCGGGCAGCGGCGTCGGGATCTCGTTGCCGCTGATGGCGCTCTGCTTGCCCGCGTCGGCGTCGGCGATGTGCATGGCGCCGGGCTCGTTCGTCACGCCGTCCGAGGGCGCGCTGCCGCCCAACCCGTCGTTGTGGGTGTTCACGGCCGATCGGCTCCCGCGCGTGGGTTCGGAGACGGCGATGGTGGTCGGGGCTCCCGAGACCTTCGGGGACATCACGGTGCAGCGCCTCGACTTCACGATCGCGGAAGGGACGCTGACGGTCGAGGTGGGGCGCACGACGCACGAGTACGTGATCGATCCGGCCTGGGACCGAGGAGAGCTGGGCCCCGCGGTGAACGCCTGGACCACAGTCGAGAGCTACTGGTCGTGCAGCTTCACCGACGCCGACGTGCTCGAGGTCGAGAGCCGCGCGCCGGTCTTCGAGCTGAGCTGGGACGGCGGGCGAGCGGTGCTCCCGACGGTGCCGGGGCGCTTCTTTCGCGCGACCGACGAGCCCCGCGAGCTGCGCGTCGGGCACGTGAGCTGCCTGGGCTACACGCACCCGACCCGCGGCACGCGCGTCGACGCGGACGAGGTCACGGTGACGGCGCTCTACCCGGACGGCTCGCGACGCTCGGTGGTCGCACACCGACCGATCGAGCCGGTCCCGGTGGCGCTCGCGCCCCCGGACGATCCGGCCCCGCGTCGGTCCGGGTGGCTCGCGCTGGTCGCCGTGGTGGTGGTGGTCGGCGCGTGGGCGGCGCGCGCATCGCTGCGCTCGACGCGCTGATCAGGTGGCTCGCGCCTCCGGCTCAGTGGGCTCGCCCCTGCGCTGGAGCCGCCAGGTGACGGCGAGGCCGATCGCGAGCAGGACGAAGCCGAGGCCGACCGCGGCGCCGCCGGCCTCGAGCGCGTTCCGGGGCAGGCCGATCCAGGAGAGCTGCACGCCGAGTTGCAGGGCCACGGCGCCGACGGGCGCTGCCGCGAGCCAGCTGCGGGCTCGCCAGGCGTGCGCGGCGCACCCGAGCAGGAACACGGCGTCGAGCGCCAGGAGGTGGTCGGGCGCGGCGCCGCCGGTCCAGCCGTGCATCCACACGCCGAGGTAGACGGCGCTGGCGATACCGAGGAGGTGGCGACGCGCGGGCTCGGTCGACGCGCACGCGAAGGTCGTGAGCGGCGTGGAGTGGACGACCGCGGGCGCCACCCACGAGACGGGCGGCGACCGGAACACGGCGACGGGGTGCGGGGGGACGAGCGCGTCACGCTCCGTAGGCAGGACGCGCTGGGGTCGGCGCCACCGGTGCAGCCCAAACACGGCGGCGACGAGGAACGCGGTGAGCGAGAGCGACGCGGGGCTCACGAGCGCGACGCCGATCAGCGTGGCGACGCAGAGCGCCCACAGGGTCCCCTCGCCGCGCACCCACCGCGAGCTCGCGAGCACCAGCGCGGGCACGATCGGAAACAGCGACAGGTCGAGGTCCGGCTCGGTGGCCCAGAAGGCGACGTGCGCGAGCGCCGCGGCGGCCCACAGCAGCCAGGTCCCCCGCACCGCGCGCAGGCCGCGCGCGTCGAAGCCGTCGGCGCTGTGGATCGCGCGGTTGGTCCACAGCCCGGCCGCGACGAGCGCGAACACCCACGCCCCGACGAGCTGGGAGCCGGTGGCCCCGTCGACCTCGCGCAGGAGATGCGGGAACCCCGCGAGGCCCAGCGCGCCGAGGGTCGGCACGAGGAACGCCGAGGGCGCGGCCCGCAGCCGCAGCGCCCGCGCGAGCGCAAACAACTTTGCGATGAACAGTCCGAGCCACGCCGCGGACGCGGTCACGCCCACGGCGCCGTACCAGACGTACGTCTCGACCTGCAGCGTGAGGTCGCACTGGTAGAGGACCGCGAGCAGCGCGAGCAGGACGGCGGGGCGACGCAGCCCCATGCGCGTCAGGCACGCGGCCCCGGCGATCAGCGCCAGCGAGTAGATCTCCGCGAGCGCGCCGACCGCGAGGCCGCCGTAGTCGACGTGGAGCTGCGCGACCTCGCGCGAGAGCACCGTCGCGCCGCCGAGCACGAGCGCGGCGCTCAGCAGGTAGAGGGGGTTGTACTGGATGAACCATCGATGCAGCAGCGCGCGCCAAGGCGCCGCTTCGTCCGAGCGAGTCATGAGTCCTCCGGGGTCGACCCAAGCTCAGCAATGGCGGTGCCAGCGCAAGACGGGCGCGTCGCGCGGCCGCGGGCAGGGGGCCTCGCCAGATTGCCAGCGAAGACGACGAGCGCCAGCCGAGTTGTCAGCGTGGCCCGCCCTCAGAACGCCGAGCCCTGCGGCTTGGGCTCCTCGTAGACGAAGGCGATCGACAGCTGCGCCACGCCGGGCTGCGCGAGGTCGGCGAAGGCCCAGAACATGACGCCGACTCCGTCCCCGCTGAGCATCAGGCCGATCTCGGGGCCCGCGGCGAAGAAGGCGCGCTCGAGGCTCCCGTACCGGCGGCCGTTGGCCTCGAGGGTGGTCGCGAAGGTGGAGACGCCCGCGCGGACGCCGAACCACAGCTGGACGAGGTCGCTCAGCTGCGGCTGGTACGCGGCGAAGCCGTACCACCCGCTCCACCACCCGTCGCCGACCGTGCTGCCCGCCTCGACCACGGCGTCGGCCGGGAGCTCGATGGTCTGCGTCCGCAAGCCGGCCCCCACCTGCCCGAGCACGCCGAGGCGCAGTCGGTCGTAGAGGAGCCAGCCGCGCACGCCTGCGCCCAGGGTGCCGAACAGGCCCGCGTCGAGGTCTCCGCTCACCAACCGGCGGCTCGAGAGGCCGTTCGGGTCGGTCGGGAACACGCCGCCGAGGACGTCGAGAGAGAAGCCGAACGAGATCATCGAGGCGCCGACGTAGACGTCCTCGTCGTAGTAGCAGTAGCCGTCCTCGACGTAGACGCAGCCGCTGACGTCGTAGCTGACGTCCACGACCAAGCGGCGACGGCGCGTGCGCTCGTACCCGCGGCGACCTCCCCGCCGGTCGTCGTCGTCGTATCGGTCGTCGTCGTCGTCGTCGTCGTCGCGGCTGCTGCGTCGGCTGCCGCGACGCTCGCGGACGGAGCCGCCGTGCGCGCTGGCCTGGCCACCTCGCGAGCCGGCCCGGCGGGTGCTGCCGCGCGTGTTGCGGACCTGCGCGCACGCGCCCCCCGGCGTCGCCAAGGCGAACGACGCGATCAGCGCGCACACGACGATCCCGACCCGGCTCACGCGACGCATCGTATCCTCTGCGCCGTGAAAGCGGTCCCCGTCCTCTTCACCGTCGCGCTGCTCGCCGGCTGCAGCAGCGACGCGCTCTACACGTACTGCACCGAGCGGGCGCAGTGCGGGTCGCGCCACTACGAGATGGGCGACCGGGAATACGACATCCACCTCGAGTGCATCGAGGTCACCGCCGAGGTCGAGCCGGGGCGCACCACCGTCGGCAACTTCTGCACCCTGCCCTGCACGACGCGCGAGGACTGCGTCAGCCGCGTCGGGCTCGGCGGCGGTCACTGCATCACGCTCGAGGGCGACACGCGGTCGTACTGCTACCAGCGCTGCGACGTCCTGACCTGCTATCCGTCGAGCTCCTGCGAGACGCTCACCGTCTCGGGCACCGAGGTGCAGGTCTGCGTCCCGACGCGCCTCCCGGAATGAGCGAGCCGCTCCGCCGTTGTGCCCTGAAGGCGGGGGACGGTGATGGCGGACGAGCGGAGGGGCTGGATGCGACTGACGACCACGGTGAAGGGCACGGTGGTCAAGCGCGTGGCGCCACGGGTGGCGGTCTACGCGGGGTTGGCGGCGGTCGCGGCGGTGCTGGTGCTCGAGCTCGGCGTCCACGCGTACATCGGCTCGCTCGCCCACTCGCTGCTCGGGATCGCGCTCGGCATGCTGCTCGTGTTCCGCACCAACGCGGCCTACGACCGCTACTGGGAGGGGCGGCGGCGCTGGAGCGCCATCGTCGCGGCGTCGCGCAACCTCGTGCGCGGCGCGATCGGACACGCGCGCGACCCGGGCCCCATCGCGCAGCTCGTGACCGCATACGTGACGGCGCTCCGGCACCGGCTGCAGGGCGATCAGGAGACCCGAGACGTTCAGCGTCGGCTCGGCGACGAGGACGCGCGCGCGCTCGGCCCGATGACCGCCGACCCGCTGGCCCTGACGGCGCGGATCACCGCGCGCATCCAGGAGCACGTCGAGTCGGGCGCGCTCCGCCCCGAGATCGCGAGCAGCCTCGAGCGCTACGTCGGTCAGCTCGTCGAGCACCAGAGCGCGTGCGAGCGCATCGCCACGTCGCCCGTGCCCATCGCCTACGCGGCGCAGATCCGCCACCTGCTCGTCGTCTACCTCGCGACCCTCCCGTTCGCGCTCGTCGCCGAGCTCGGCTGGCTCACCGTGCCCGCGATGGCGGTGATCGCGTTCGGGCTCATCGGGATCGAAGAGGCCGGCATGGAGATCGAGGATCCCTTCGGCCACGACGAGAACGACCTGCCGCTGCAGGCGTTCTGCGATGGGCTCGCCGCGGACGCGAAGGTCCTCACCGAGTCGGGGCGAGGCCCCGCGCGCGCGCGGTCGCGGACGACGAGCTCGCTGATCCCGCTCTCACGAGCCGGCGAGCTTGGCGCGGTCGAGCTCGACGTCCTGGTCGAACTCTAGGGCGGTCCGCACCGGCCAGACCGACTCCGGGTCGTGCGGCTCGCTGCGCACTACGCGGGCGCGGCGCTCGATGAGCTCGGCGCCCGTGCCCGCGGCGCGGAAGCGGACCGTCAACACCTCGTGCCACTCGTGCTCGATGTGGTTGAGGAGCAGCGCGCCGGTCTCGCTCACGTCCTGGACGATGCCGGCGTGGCCGGGCTCGGTCGCCGTGTCGAACTCCGCCGGGATGCCGGCGTCGATGCGCGAGCTGCTGCGTCGTTCCATGACGCGACGACCGTGAGCCGGCCGCTCGGGCCGGTCAAGGCTCCATCATCGCGCAGTCGACCGGGTCCATCGCCGCGACCCACGCCCGGATGAGCTCCGCGCCGTGGCGGTGCTGCAGCGACCGGCCGAGGAGCGGCATGATCGCGCCGGGCTCGGTGGTCTCGACACGGAACACGAGGATCGACTGGTCCGGCTGCCCGGGGACGAGGTCCCAGGTGAGGCCGCCCGTGCCCGAGCCGGCGCTGCCCGGGCGCTTGCACACGCCCAGGTTGAACGGCTCCATGTTGTCGTGGCTCAGGAAGAGCTGCGAGGTCACGCCCTGCGTGCCGAGCGGGTCGTGGCAGTGGGCGCAGTTGATGTCGAGGTAGCTCCGCGCCGCGAAGTCGAGGTCCTCGGGCGCGATGGCCGAGACGCCGCGCGCCTCCACCTCGGCGAACGCGTACGCCCGCGGGACCGACGCGGCGTCGGGGACGCCGGTGAGCATGCCGAGCTCCGCGAAGTGCGCGAGCTGGTTGACCGGCCCGGCGCCGTAGTCGAGGTCGCGGTTGAGGTGCCGCGCCGCGGGGCCGATCGGCGAGATGGTCGCCGTGCCGCCCGCGCCGAGGTTGCGCTCGTGGCAGCTGCGGCACTGGTTGCGCTGCGGGATGAGGTAGTTCGCGGTCTGCGCCGCGCCGTCCGCGTCCACGAACGAGATGGCGCGCGACTCGCCGCCGACCTGCAGCGTCGCGTCGGTCTGCGCCTCGTTCCAGACGTACGGCCACGCCGACCAGCCGTCCTCGGTGCGGATGAGGATGCGCGTCTCGATCAGCGTGAGGTCCTGATCCGGCTGCCGGAAGTCCGCGGGGAAGTAAAACGTCTTGACGATCGCGGAGCCGACCGGGAAGGCGAACGGGTGGTCCGGGTCGTAGCTGATCGTCTGGCCGTCCGGGACGTAGATCGCGCGGGCCTTGAGCGCGTAGTCGCTGAAGAGCGGCGTGTTCAGGTCGTAGGGGACGACGCGAGCGTTGTAGTGGATCTCGCCGGCCGCCGCGTCCCAGTCGAGCAGGCGCAGGTGCGACAGCTGATCGGGGGGCCGCCCGGTCGTGGCCACGACCGGGGGACCGTCGGCGATGCTCATCGGGGCCACCTCTTCGGTGCAGCCGGCGAGCAGCAGGACCAGGCAGGCGGCGGCGCGCTTCACGGGATGACGACCTCGGCCACCCGGTCACCGGCGAGGTCGTCGCAGTCGAAGGGCGCGAACGGCGCGTCCGAGATCACGAGGATGGGCGAGCCGAGCGAGACGAGCTGCGTCTCGACGTCGAGCACCGCGAGGCCGTTCGCGGCCGTGTTGCCGCCCGCGCAGACGCGGTTCTCGTTGGTGGTGGTGGACGCCTCGACGTCGATCGTCTCGCCGTACCCGTCGTAGAGGATCGAGGAGACCGGATCGAAGCCGAACACCGCGGCGATGAGCACGCCGAAGTCGCGCGTCTGATCGGGGGCCAACCCGCTGCCGGAGTGGGTGTTGTTCTGGATGAGGACGTTCTCGGTCCTGAAGTTCGTGATCGTCCCGGCGGTCGCGCCGGCGGGCAGGTCGAGCCCCGCGTTGTCACCGACGAGCTCGGCCTCGACGAGCTCCCACATGGCCGGGTTCGAGTCCACGACCAGGCCGCTCAGGATCGCGATGTCCCCAGTCTGGTTGTTCATGTACGTGTTGCCCGTGATCTCCACGCGGCGCGACGCCAGCGCGAAGGTGCCGGTGCCCGCGGGGATGATCGCGACGGTCCCACCCGGCGCGAAGTTCGCGTGGTTGTTGTTGATGATCATGTTGTCGCGCAGGCGCACGTCGCGGCCGACGATCGGGTTGCCGGGGAGGTCGAAGACCACGATCCCGGCGGTGTTGTTCTCCGCCGTGTTGCCGTAGACGTCGGCGTACTGCGTGTTCTCGATCTCGAGGCCGGCGACGTTCCCGGTGACGAGGTTGTTGCGGACGATGACGTTCCGACACTGGCCGACGTAGAGGCCCGCGTCGCTCGAGCGCTCGGCGATGCTGTCCTCGACGAGCACGTTCTGCGACCGCACCGGGTAGATGCCGTACGCGCCGTTGGTCGAGTCGCCCTCGTTGGTCCACGTCGCGCGGATGCGGCGGTAGGTGACCCCGTCGCTGTTCTCGACGCGGATGCCGTCCTTGACCGCGTCGAGCACGGTCAGGTCCTGCACCAGGAAGCCGTTGCTGACCGCGTCGATGCCGTTGATCTGCGCGGTGGCGGTGCCGAACGACAGGGTGGTGTCGTCCATGCCCTGGCCGGTGATCGTGATCTGGTTCGCGCGGATCGTGACCTGGTTGTCGAGCTCGAACGTCCCCGTGCCGAGGATGACGGCGGTGTCGTCCTCGAGCGCGTTGACCGCGTCGAGGAGGCCCGCGGCGTCGCCGCTCGTGATCAGCACACAGTTGGCGTGCGCGAAGTCGTCGCAGGTCACGTTCGGGAAGCTCGGGTCGGCGGACTCACCGCATCCCATGAGCAGACCCACCACCAGGAGAAGCTTCACCGTCGTTCGCATCATCATCGGTCCTCAATCCCACCCAGGAATGCGAGAACATATACCAGGCGCGCGTCGCGAACCACGAACCGGCCGGCGGCGGGATATCCTCGGGCCATGTGCGACACGATGGTCGCGCGGGGCGCCGCCACCGCGGATGGCGCGACGCTCTTCGCCAAGAACAGCGACCGGCACCCGAACGAGGCGCAGGCCATCGTCCGCGTCGAGGCCCGCGAGCACGGCGCCGGCGCGTCGGTGCGGTGCAC
This sequence comes from Sandaracinaceae bacterium, assembly GCA_020633195.1. Lineage (GTDB taxonomy): Bacteria > Myxococcota_A > Polyangia > Polyangiales > Sandaracinaceae > JACKEC01. The sequence continues at coordinate 10,438 of JACKEC010000067.1, forward strand.
CTACGTCGAGATCCCCCAGGTCGCCCGCACCCACGCGGTGATCTTGAGCAAGCCGTTCTGGATGTGGGGCGCGGAGATGGGCGTCAACGAGCGCGGCGTCGCGATCGGCAACGAGGCGGTGTTCACCAAGCGCGTGATGAAGGCCGGCGCGGCGCTGCTCGGGATGGACCTGCTGCGCCTCGGCCTCGAGCGCGCGGCGAGCGCCGACGAGGCCCTGTCGGTGATCACGTCGCTCCTCGAGGCCCACGGCCAGGGCGGCGAGGCCGGCTACGACGGATCGCTGCGCTACGACAACGCGTTCATCATCGCCGACGCCGACGGCGCCTGGGTCCTCGAGACGTCCGGGCGCTCCTGGGTGGCCGAGCGCGTCGAGGCCGCGCGCAGCATCTCGAACGCGCTGACGATCCACGACGCCGGCGACCTCCGCGGCGGGGTCTCGCCGGGCGCCGACTTCGCGGCCGAAGAGAGCGATCGCGTCTTCACCTACTTCGGCGCCGGCCGGCCGCGGCAGGCGCGCTCCGCGTGCTACCTCGACGAGCTCCGCGGCGCGCTGCGCCCCTCCATGCTGATGGCGTTCCTGCGCAGCCACACCGAGCCGCCGGACCGCTTCGATCCGGCCGAGGGCGTGCTCGGCGCCGACGTCTGCATGCACGCGGGCTACGGCCCGGTCCGGATCAGCCACACCACGGGCTCCCTCGTCGCGCGGCTCGGCCCCGACGGGCCGCGCGTGTGGCTCACGGGGACGTCGACCCCGTGCACGAGCGTGTTCAAGCCAGTGTCCTTCGAGGGGCCGTGGCCGGGCGGACCCGAGCCCACGGGGGCCCCCGATCCGAGCACGCTGTGGTGGCGGCACGAGGCCTTCGCGCGCGCCGTGCAGCGGGACCACCCCACCCGCTCGCGCCTCTTCGCGGCCGAGCGCGACGCCCTCGAGCGAGCGTTGCTCGACGAGGATCCGTCGACCGCGTTCGCCCGCGCCGACGAGGCCACCGCGAGCTGGCGACGCCGCGTGGAGGCCTCGCCGATCCCGCGGCGCCGGCGCCTCTTCGATCGCGCGTGGCGCCGCTTCGAGCGGCGCGCGCGGGCTCACATCGCCGAGGACGTGTCGACCACCTGAACCCGGTGGTGGATCGTGCTGCCGGCGACCCGCGTCGCGTAGATCCAGCTGAGGATCAGCCGCGTCCCGAGGCGGTGCATGACGACGTCGCTCGCCGCGCGCTCGCCCGAGTCCATCGTGAGCGGGATGCGCCCCGTCTCCGTCCCGAGGCCGTTGAAGCGCACGATGTCGAACGTCCCGCCGGTGTTCGTCACGAACAGGTCGTCGCCGTCCCACGCGAGCCCGCGGCTGCCGTCGAAGGTGCTCGTGCTCACCGCGAGCGTCGTCGTCGCCGTCCAGCCGAGGTCCCAGAGCCGGAGCTGCAGGGGTGAGCCCCCCGTCGTCACCGTCGCGTAGCCCAGCGTGCCGCGCGCGGTCAGCGCGATCTGCTCAGCGGGCACGCGCAGGTCGAGGTCCGGGCTCAGCAAGCCCGACACGCCGAGCTTGCGCGTGTGCAGGTAGTCCGGGCGCGCGCCGTCCGGGTCGTCGTGGCGGTAGAGCAGGACCCACGCGTCGTCGTTCCACACGATGCGCGGGCTGTTGCCGCGCTGCGGGCTCACCGCGGCGCTGACCTCGGTCTCCGCGCGCATCGTTCCGTCGGGCGCGACGATCGCGCCGTAGACCTGGCGCGTCCCGTAGACGTCGACCCAGGCGACGCCGACCTCGCCCGTGGCGGGCCCGTACACCGCGCGCGTGCTCGCGACGCGGTGGTCCGAAGGGAAGGTGGTGAGGCGCGTCTCGGGCACGACCTGCGCGCCGGTCGCGGTGAAGCCCGCGACGTACAGCTCGGCGAGGCAGCGGGACGAGCACGCCTCGGGCGTCGGGTCGTGGCGCGGATCCGCCCAGAAGATCAGGAACCGATCCCCCGCCCACGCGATGGCGACGCTGTCGGCGGCGCCGGGGGCGGTGGTGATCCGGATCGGGGCCGGGAGCGCCGCGCCCAGCGTGGGCGGCACGGCCGCGAAGTAGACCTCCCAGTTGTCCGAGCGATCCACCTGCTGCGCGTAGGCGAGGCCGATCGTGCCGGTGCAGGGGTCGACGGCGATGTCGCCTCCGTCGAACCAGTCGGTGCCGTACGTGCCGGTGGTCGGGAGCCGGACGCCCACGTCGGGCAGCGTCGGCGCGACGCACGCGCCACCGCAGCGGACCTGCTCACCCGGGCACGCGCCGGCCCCGGCGCCGGCGTCGCTCGCGCCGCCGTCGCTCGGGCCCCCGTCGGCGACGGGGGAGGACGCGTCCATCGCGCCGCCGTCGGTGACCTCGCCGCCCGCGTCGATCGCGCCGCCGCCATCGAGATCGTCGGGGAGGCACATCCCCGCCCCGGTGCAGCGCTCACCCGCCCCGCAAGGCGGGTTGCATGCCGAGACGCACTCGCCGCGCAGGCACGTGAAGCCGTCGCGGCACGCCGGCTCACACGTCGCCGCCCCGGCGTCGGGGCTGATCGGGGACGAGTCACAGCCCGCGAGCGCGAGCGCCGCGAGCGCCAGGAGACCTACGCGCATGTCCGTCCTTTACGGGGCGAGCCGGCGCCCCCTTCCCCGCGCCGCTCAGCGTCCGGGCCCCATGGAGGCGAGCCAGCGCCGTAGCGACGACGGCTCGGGGGCCTCGCCCCGCATGGCGTATGGGTCGGCGACGCGGAAGCCGGGAGCCAGAGTCACGAGGCTCGGCTACGCCGCGCGCCCCGTTCTGTCCATCGGGCGCCCCCCGCGGACCGTTTCATCGTCGACTCGGGCGGCCATTCGTTCTATCCACGTTCCCGTGCCGAGCTTCGCGTCCATCGACCTCGGGTCCAACGCTTCGCGTCTGCTCATCGTCGACGCCGACGACGCGGAGACGGTGCGCAAGCAGGTGTCCCTCCGCCGGCCCGTGCGCCTCGGCCACCGGGTCTTCCTCACCGGTCGGCTCGACCCCGCGAAGATCGACCAGTGCATCGGGGCGCTGCGCGAGTTCAAGACCGAGCTCGCGACGCGCGACCTCGCGTCCATCCGCGCGGTGGTCACGGCGTCCGCGCGCGACGCGGTGAACTCCGACGTGTTGATCCACCGCGCCGAGACCGAGGCGGGGATCGTGCTCGAGTCGATCAGCGGCAGCGAAGAGGCCCGCCTCGTGAAGCTCGCGGTCGACAGCCGCCTGCGGCTCGGCGGGTACCGCTCGCTCCTCGTCGATCTCGGCGGCGGCTCCCTCGAGCTCTCCGAGGTCCACCACGACGAGGTGCGCTTCTCCAGCTCGCTCGAGATCGGCACGGTGCGCCTGCTCGAGTCGTTCCTGTCGCCCGACGGCCCCGTCAACGCGCGCGAGGAGAAGCTCCTCGGCGAGTACATCGACCGGATGCTCTCGCCGGTCGAGGACAACTTCCGGCGGCGCCGCTACGACATCGTCGCCGGCACGGGCGGGAACTTCGACGCGATCGCGCGGCTGTGCCCGGTCACCGGCGCGGAGACGCCGACCATCCACGTGCCGTCCGCGCGCGCGCTGCTCGATCGGATGAAGAAGCTGACGCCGATCGAGCGGCAGGCGGCCTACGACCTGCGCGAGGATCGCGCCGACGTCATCGTGCCGGCGCTCTACGTGGTCATCCGCTGCGCCGACCTCGCGCGGACCGAGGAGATCGTGTGCCCGGGGGTTGGCCTCAAGGAGGGCATCACGGTCGAGCTCGTCGACAAGTACTACCGCGTCTGGGACTACGGCGTGGACGAGGCGACGATGGCGCGCGCCGCGATCCACCTCGGCCGCCGCTACCACTTCGACGAGCCGCACGCGACGCAGGTCGATCGCCTCGCGTGCCTGCTCTTCGATCGGCTGCCCGCGATGCACGAGCTCGGGCCGGCGGACCGTCAGCTCCTGCGCGTCGCCGCGCTGCTCCACGACATCGGCGACTTCATCAGCTCCGCCGCGCACCACAAGCACGCGCAGTACATCATCGAGAACACGGACGTGATGGGCCTCAGCGTCGAGCAGCGCATGGTCGTCGCGTGCGTCGCCCGCTACCACCGCCGCGCCGCGCCCAACGCGAAGCACGCGATGTTCAAGAAGCTCGGCCCCGCCGACCGCCGCCGCGTCCGCAAGCTCGCTTCCATCCTACGGATCGCGGACGCGCTCGATCGCGGCCACCGCAGCAAGGTCCGCCACCTCGACGTCCGCTTCGAGGCCGCGACGGTCACGATCACCCCGCACGGCGCGGGCGACCTCGCGCTCGAGGTGTGGACGGCGCGCCGCAAGGCGGAGCTCTTCGAGAAGACCTTCGGCGTCGACCTGCAGTTCGAGCTCGGCGAGAGCCGCGGCCCCGTCGAGCCGATCGACGGCCTCGCGGG
>JACKEC010000068.1 GCA_020633195.1 Sandaracinaceae bacterium
GACTCAGTCAGGGTCGCTCGGGCGATCCGTGCGGCCGACCACGAAGAGGTACTCGCCGCTGCGCTCGTCGCCGCTCGCCGACACGAACGTGTCCACGGCGAAGTCGTAGGTGCCGGGCTCGAGCGCGAGGGCGAGGTAGTCGTCGTCGCGCGCCACGCACTCGCCGTCACGCAGGAGGTGCAAGTCCACGTCGACGCGGTGGTCGTGGGCGACGAGCGCGGCGATCTCGGTGGGCTCGGTCAACGTCACGCGGTACACGACCTCGGGGCCGGACTCGTCCTGGTCTCCGCAGGCGTAGGTGTGGAGCGCGCGGTGCGGGGAGCGCGAGGTGTCGCTCGAGTGGGCGAAGGGGAGCGCGTCGATGGCGATCGGGTGGTCGCGGGATCCCGCCCCGCGCGGCGGCGGCGCGGGCGCGTCGGGCGCGGCCTCGCCCTCGATCACGGTGCGGCGCAGGCGGTCGAGCGCCTGCAGCGTGAGGAGGTTGCGGATGTTGTAGCCGTGCTGGAGGCCCTCGGCGCCGAAGTCGCAGCCGAGCGGCTCGCCGTCCTCGAACAGGACGTTCGGGTGGACGCCGTCCGACGCGAGGCCGTGGTCGGGGAGCGCGGCGAGCTCGCGGTGCAGGTCGATGAGCGGCACCTGTCGACGCTGCGCGACCCCGCGCACGACCGCGTTGTAGAGCGACACGAGCCGGTCGGACTCGGGGCTGTCGTCGCGCGGCATGATCGTGGAGAGGATCGGGATCACTCCCCGCTCGGTCAGCATGTGGGTGAGCCGGAGCATGAGGCTCGCGTAGAGCTGCGGGCGCTCGAGCTCGATGTCGTTGGTCCCGTACATCACGATCGCGAAGCGCGGATCGAGGTCGCGGACCTCGCGCACGAGGGGCGGCGGCGACCCCCAGACCGCGCGGCCGGCGTGCCAGCCGACGGTCGCGCTCCGGCTCCGTCGCAGGAACGAGTCGGCGTGCTCGCTCTCGTTGAAGAAGCGCAAGGTGGTCGAGAGCTCGTCGTGGTCGGCGAGGTCGACGTTGGGGCCGGCGAAGCAGCGCAGGAAGTTGCGGTTCACCGTGGCCGAGGCGCCGACCTTCACGAACACGTCGGGGTGCCCGTCGCCGGTCTCGAGGAGCGCGCGCAGCCGCGCGGCGACCGCCGGGGTGATCGGCGAGTGCGGGGACCCTCGAGGGTAGGTCGCCCCGACCGTGGGCGCGTGGGGCACCGAGGCGGACGAGGGGCTCGAAGCGGCCTGTTGGGCCGCCACCGTGTCGAGGGCGCCGAGCGCGAGGAGCACCGACGCCGCCACGAGGGCGCTGCGTCGCACGAACACGCACCTACCTTATCACACCTTCAGATCGACCAGCCGACACGCGATGCCGCTGAGCAGGCCGACCGCCGCGCCGTACATCGCGGCGTCGTCGCTGCTCGCGTTGCCCTCCTGGCTGCGCTTGAACACCCCTTGCGCGATCGCGGCCAGGCGGAAGAGGCCGAAGGCCTTGAAGAACGGCCACGACTCGACGCCGTCGCGCCCCGCGTGGGCGCAGTAGCGCTCGATGAACCGGGCCTCGTTCGGGATGCCGGTGGCCTCGAAGTCGACGCCTAGGAGGCCGCCCACGCGGGGGAGCTGCACGTCGTAGAGCATGCAGGTGTAGGCGACGTCCGCGAGCGGGTGCCCGAGCGTCGACAGCTCCCAGTCGATCACGGCGAGGCAGCGCGGCTCGGTCGGGTGGAAAATCAAGTTGTCGAGGCGGAAGTCGCCATGCGCCAGCGTCGTCTCGTCGTTCGCGGGCTGGTTCGCGGGGAGCCACTCGAGCAGCGCCTCCATCGTCGGCACGGGCTGCGTCTGGCTCTTCCGGTACTGCTCGCTCCAGCGCCGGATCTGGCGCTCGACGTAGCCGCCAGTCTTGCCGTAGTCGGCGAGGCCGGTCGCCTCGAGGTCGACGGTGTGGATCGCCGCGAGCACGCGGGCCGCCTCCTCGTAGATCGCGGCGCGCTCGTCCCGGTCGCACTCGGGGAGCTGCACGTTCCAGAAGATCCGGCCCTCCACCGGGTCCATCACGTAGAACGGCGTCCCGATCACCGAGGCGTCCTCGCAGAGCGAGTGGACCTTCGGCACGGGCACGTCGGTGTCCTGCAGCGCGGCGAGGACGCGGTACTCGCGCTCGACCTGGTGGGCGGAGGGCAGGAGCTTGCCGGGCGGCTTCTTGCGCAGGACCCAGGTGCGCTCCCCGTCGGTGAGCCAGAAGGTCGGGTTCGACTGCCCCCCGCGGAACTGGCGGACGGTGAGCGAGCCGACGCCGAGGTGCTCGGCGAGCCGGGCCTCGTCGAACCGGTGGCGCTCGGAGACCTCGCGGGTGTTCTTGGGGGCGTCCATCGCTCGGTTTATCGCACGTTTTACCCCGCTTAACTCGTGTGAAGCGGGGGTCCTGCCCAGGCTGTGCCCTGCGTGACGAACGCATCCGGGAGGAACTTCATGAATCGCGTGGTTTGGCGTCGGCAGCTCTATTTTGCCCTGGTGGTCGCACTGACCGCCGGAGGCTGTGACAGCGGCGAAGGGATGGACGGAGGAGCCGGCGACGACGCCGGCAACGTGGACGTCGATGGCGGCGGCGTCGACGGAGGGGGCGTGGACGCGGGCGACTTCGACGCCGGCGACTTCGACGCGGGCCCGCCCGGCCCGACGGCGACGTTGCCGAGTCGGGGCTCTTCCATCGCGGTCAGCGAGGACGGGGCGACGCTCGCGGTGGCGAACCGCGGGACGGACGACGTCACCCTGTTCGACCCGACCGACAACGGCGAGCGCGCGCGCATCAGCGTGGGCGACGAGCCGGTCTCGGTGACCTTCTCGCCCGACGGGGCGACGCTCTACGTGGTCAACCGCGCCGGCGGCACGGTGTCGGTGGTGACCGCGGCCAACGGGGAGTCGCCGAGCGTGGCGGCGACCATCGACGTCGGCAGCGAGCCGGTGCTCGCGGCGCTCTCCCCGAGCGGCCGCTCGCTCTACGTGACGAGCTGGGTCGACGGCACCTTGACGGTCATCGACACCGCCTCGCGCAGCGTGCGCTCGACGACGGTGCTCGGCGGCGCGCCGTACGCGGTCTGTGTCACCAACGACGGCGACGACCAGGACGACGACGAGACCATCTTCGTCACCGACTTCTACTCGCGCGCGGCGGCGGGCGAGCAGGCGGCGACCGACACCGCGCGCAACGGGCGCGTGTTCCGCCTCTCGGCGGCCGACCCGAGCTCGGTCTCGGGCACCACGACGCTCGAGCCCATCGCCGTGACCGGCATCGAGGCGAGCATCGACGCGGCCAACACCAGCGCGTTCGCCAACCAGCTCTACGCCTGCTCGATCAACGGCAGCCGCCTCTACGTCACCGCGGTCGGCGCCTCGCCGGCGCCGTTCATGGGCGGCACGGACTTCCGGCAGAACATCCACGGCCTCGTGTACGCCATCAACGTCGCGGACGGCTCGGTCGACGACGGCCGCACGGTGAACCTGTCGCAGCTCATCGCGGCGCGCAGCGGTGAGAAGCGCTTCGCGGCGGTGCCCGACGACATCCAGTTCGTGAACGGGACCGACTTCGCCTACATCCCGGTGATGACCGCCAACGCGGTCATCCGCGTCGACTTCTCCGTGTCCCCGCCGACCGCGGGCTCGCCGTCCGGCGCGAACTTCCTCACCACGGGCCCCTCGCCCACGGGCATCGCGATCACCGGCACGACCGCGTTCGTCTACAACGAGGTCGGCCGCTCGTTCACCGAGATCGATCTCGCGACCCAGACCACGACCGCGATGGAGGTGCCCTCGTCGCCGCTCCCCGCGGCCGGCACCACCGAGGCCGACGTCCTGCGCGGCCAGCGCTTCTTCAACACCGGCCTCGCGCGCTGGTCGACCTCGGCGTGGGTCGGCTGCGTCGGCTGCCACCCCTCGGGCACCACCGACAACGTGACCTGGGTGTTCCCGGCGGGCCCGCGCCAGACCGTGGACACCGCGGCGACGTTCAGCCGTGACGGCTCGGTGCAGCGCATCCTCAACTGGTCGGCGATCTTCGACGAGATCCACGACTTCGAGCTCAACACCCGCGGCGTCGCCAACGGCGTCGGCGCGATCGTGAGCGACCCCGCGCTCGCCACGAGCAGCCGCATCGACTTCGTCGGGCCCGGCGGGGTCGGCAACCCGACCAACGGCTTCAACATCGGCTCGGCCGCGGGCGCGGGCAGCGTCATCGAGGACTGGGACCAGATCGAGGCCTACATCCAGAGCATCCGCACGCCCCACGGCGCGAGCGTGACCGAGGGCGACCCGGCGGCGGGCCGCGCGGTGTTCGAGACGGCCGGCTGCGCGAACTGCCACGGCGGCGCGCTGTGGACGCTCTCGGAGCTTTACTTCACGCCGGTCTTCAACGGCGACCTCCGCCTCGTGACCTTCGCGTCGCAGGGCGTCACCGGCCTCGGCGCGCTGCGCGCGGATCAGACCGTGCTCGACGACCTCGGCTTCGACACGCCGCTCCTCAACAACGACGCCAACGGCGCGCCGCAGCGGCACCTCTGCTCGGTCCGCACCGTCGGCACCTTCGACGCGGACGGCCCGACCGGCCACGGCGCGGCGGAGCTTCGCCAGAACGGCGCGGCGGCGCAGGGCGTCGACGGCTTCAACGTGCCCTCGCTGCTCGGCATCGGGCTCGGCGCGCCCTACCTCCACAACGGCGCGGCGACGACGCTCGAGGAGCTGTTCGACCCGAGCGGTGACTTCGGTGACCACCTCCGGGCGGGCAACCAGGTCTTCGTGCCGACGGCGACGCAGGTGACCGACCTGATCGCCTTCCTGCGGACCATCGACGACTCGACGCCGACCATCCCGGTGCCCGCCGGTCAGCGCATCTGCCCGACGGGGGTCGTCCCGCCGGTTCCCTGAGAGCTCGGCAACTTCCGGGGATTCACATCCACCCTCCCGGATCCATCGGGCCCCCGACCGCGTCCTCTCTTCGCCCGTGAGGACGCGGCTCGGGGGCCCACCTGTATCCGTCGATTGAAAGTGAGTCGCATGCCCAGGCCCCGCCTCTGCTCCGTTCAGCTCGAGACCCGCGAGGACCGCGTGGTCGCCCGCGTGCGCGACGTCGACGCTCGCTTCATCGAGCTCGAGGTCCGGCGCGCCCGCCGTCAGGGGGACCCGCGCGCCCGCGTGGAGCGGTTCCTCTCGGAGCTCGCGCTCACGCTTCCTTGATCACGCGCACCAGCGCCTTGACGCCCATCAGCAGCTCGCGGTCCCGGGTGAGCTTCGCCATCGAGCGCTCCATCTCCACCGCTCAGGAGCCGTCGAGGAGGACCGTCAGGAGGACGCCGACGATGGCGATCGTGGCGCCGCCGAAGAGCATGACGTCGGTGGTGATCGCCAGGGTGCGGCGCTCCCCGAGGATCGACTCCGCCTCCGGGTAGCAGCGCGTCCCGTCGCACATCGCCGAGAGGCGTGAGTCGGCGTCGAGGGTGAGCAGGCCGGTCACGAGGCCCGTCAGCAGCATCGCGCCGCCGAGCCCGTCGAGGATGGGACCCACGGGGCTGATCGAGCCGCCGCCGCTCCCGCTCGGCGTGGGCTCGTAGCCGGGGGGCCGCTCGCCGGGGCCGGTGACGGGCGACGCGCCGCGCGCCGTGAGGGTGACCTGGTGGCGGAGCTGTTGGCCGGCGCCGACGCTCACCTGCTCGCGGGTGGGCAAATAACCTTGCGCGTGTACTTCGATCGTCAGCGTCGACGGCTCCACCCAGAGGGGCGGCGTGGGGATGGTCCCGATCGAGGTGCCGTTCACCGTCACCTCGGCGCCGGCGGGCTGCCCTTCGACGGTCACGCGGGCCACGTGCTGGGCCGCGGACGAGAGCGCTCCCTCGAGGACGCTGCGCCGCTCCTGCACCCACGGGTCGTTGGAGGCGAGCGCCTCGCTGAGGTGACGGCACGCGGGCAGGTAGCGGCGGAGCGCCTGCTCGGCGAGCCCGATCTGGGTCAGCGCGCGCATGCTCGGGTGGAGCCGGTGGGCGTCCTCGAACATCGCGAGCGCCTCCGCGTCGCGGCCCTGCTCGCGCAGCGCGATGCCTTGGTCGATCAGCGTGTCGGAGCCGCCCTGCGCGAGCGCCGAGGCCGGCAGCGCGACGAGCGCGAGCGCGAGGAGCAGCGTGCGTGAGGTGAGGCTCATCGGACGATCGGCACGCCATCGGTCCCCCGGACGGGGGGCGTCGAGCGCACGGGGGCAGGGTTGAAGGGGGTGGGGGTCGGCGTCGGCGTCGGCGTGAGGGGCCGGATCTCCGGCGTGGGTGTCGACACGACCGGCCGGCGGATCCGCGGGGTGCGAGGGGCCGGCGGCTCCTCGGCCGCGGGAGCCTCGCGCTCGGCCGGCGGCGGCGTGGGCTCGGCGACCGGCGTGGGCTCGGCGACCGGCGTGGGGTCAGGGGTCGGCTCGGGCTCGGCGACCACGTGGGCCGGCGCCGAAGGGGGCGGCTCCGCCTCGGGGGCCTCGGCGGCGCCGGCGGTCGCGGCCGGGTCGGCGGGCGTGATGGCCTCGTCGCCGCCCCCGATCCCGACCACCGCGATGCCGACGCCCACGCCGACGCCCGCGATGGCGATGAAGGCGGCGATCGCGATCGGGATCAGCGACGCGCGCTTCGCCGGCGCGACGGCGACCGAGCCCGACGGCGCGTGGTGCGTCGGCGTGATCGCGGGGGAGGCCACGTGCGGGCTCGACGTACCGGGCTGTGACGTCCACGACGCGCCCGAGGCGTCGAGCGCCGCGGTCTTCGGCGAGCCCGCGGGCGCCGCGCTCGACGGCTGAGGGGTCGCCCAGGCGCCGATGGGCCCCGTGCTCGCGTAGCCGGCGTTCGGCGTCGGGGTCGTCGGCGCGATCCGCCCCGCCGCGGTGATCGGCGGCTGCGCGGACGGCACCGTCGAGGGCAGCGGCGTCGGGAGCAGGATCGTGGCCGCGAGCGGCTGCGCGCTCTGCGGCTCAGTGACGGGGACCGGGTTCTTCTCCGTCGCCGCGAGGGTCGGGTTCGACACCGCCTGGAGGAACGCGGTCATGTCGGGGAAGCGGACGGCGCGGTCGCGAGAGAGGGCCTGATCGATCGCCGCGCGAAGCTCCGGGGGCGCCTCGGGGCACACGACCTCGAGGGGCGGGACGGGCTGGGTCACGAGCGCGGCGATCACCGCGACCGGGGTCGGCCCTTCGAACGGGACGCGGCCGCTCAGGCAGTGCCACCAGACGATCCCCATCGACCAGACGTCGGCGGAGGGCCCGAGGTCCGAGACGCCCTGGGCTTGCTCGGGAGACATGTACTGCGGCGTGCCCAGCACCATCCCCGTCGCCGTCCGCTGGCCCCCCTCGTCGGCGACCTTGGCGATGCCGAAGTCGAGGAGCTTCGGGACGACGGTCCCCTTGAGGTCGCGGCTGAGGAAGATGTTGTCCGGCTTCAGATCGCGATGGACGATCCCGCGCTCGTGCGCGATCGCGAGCGCGTCCATGACCGGGACGAGGATCGAGCGCGTCTCCTGGACGCCCAGCGATCCGCGTCGCTCGAGGAGCTCGCCGAGGTTCATCCCGTCGAGCAGCTCGAGGACGAGGTAGACCGAGCCCTCCTCGTCCTGCCCCATGTCGAGCACGTCGACGACGTTGGGGTGGTTCAGCTTCGCGGCCGATCGCGCTTCTTGGAGGAAGCGCGCGACGAAGGCGGGCTGCTCACAGATCCCGTGGTTGAGGACCTTCACGGCGATGGGCCGATCAGTCCACTGATGGGTCCCGGCGAAGACGGTGCCGAAGCCGCCACGGCCGAGGATCCGCTCGAGCTTGTACTTGCCCGCGAGCGTCGTCCCGATCCGCTCCTCGGCGGTCAGGATGGGCATCGCGCCTTGCCTCGGCGACGCGCCGTCACGGGTCCCCCGCCGCCGCGTCCCGGATCCGCGCGACGATCGCCTGCATCGCGTCGCGGTAGCTCTCCTGGCAGATGCTCTGCACGGTGACCTGCGCGCCCGCCGCCTCGAGGCCCTGCGCGACGCGCACGATCCGGGGGGGCGGGAACATCAGCCCGCGGCCCGGCACGTTGCAGCTCGGGACGAGCCGGCCGGGCATCGCAGCGTCGATCTGCTCCTCCATCCGATCGTCGCGGATCGAGAGATCGTCGCTCACGAGGACCGGGTAGTTGGTCCGGCCCTCGGCGCTCGGCGCGAGGTCCGCGGGGATGCCCACGATCGGCGCGAACACGAGGTGGCGCGGGAAGCGGCGCAGCTGCAAGAACCCTTGCACGTAGCGCTCGACGTTGTGGAGCACGTCGCCGGCGTACGCGAAGCAGCGCAGGTTCAGGTCGGTGGCCCCGAACCGGCTCGTGTTGTCGAACACGGTGGGGTCGGCGATGGAGCAGTCCTCCTCCGTGGTGAGCGTCACGATCGCGAGGACCGAGCCGTCCCGCACGAAGCCCGCGTTCGAGCCGTCGCCGCGGCCCGGCGTCGCCTGGAAGAACGACGGCGGCTCGTAGCCCACGGCCGTCCAGCCCGTCGGCCCGCCCGGGGACACCGCCTTGAGCCCCGCCTCGAGCGGCTGCTCGAAGCCACACCCGCTGCTGCCGACGCTCGCCACGCACGCGACGTCCACCGCGAAGTCGCTCGAGGTCCGGACGCCGGGCACGAAGTCGAGGAAGGACGGGTAGGTCGCCACGCACCCGCCGATCGAGGTGTTCCCCACCGTCTGCAAGACCCCGTCGTCGCCGAAGTCCGACAGCGCGCAGGTGGGCACGGTGTAGGAGCCGGTCCCCATGTCGGTCGTGACCACCCCGACGTGGACGTCGGTGAACGCCGGGAAGTCGGCGGTGCCATCCTGGTCGAAGTCGCCCGAGCCGAGGATGTTGAAGACGTACGGCAGCTCGGCCAGGAAGGAGGACTGCTCCTCGACCATGTCGTTCGAGTTGTCGACGACGAACAGGAGGTCGAGCTGCGTCACCGCCGGCGCCGGATCGGGCGGCGGCCCCGCGTCGGCGCCCCCGGGCCCTGCGTCCGTCCGTCCTGGGAGGTCGAACCTCAGGTCGTCCCCGGTGTTCGTGAAGTAGCAGCCCGAGGCGAGCAGGGCCGCCAGCCACCCCAGAGAACGCCACGGCGCCGTGCTTCCCTCGATCGCCCCCATGCGTCGCGACCAGCCAATCACGGTGGGCTCGGCTCCGTCAAGGTCGACTCACGCGCGATCGTCGAGGGGGACGTCCGGATCGAGCAGGTACCCGTCCTCGACCCGGACGAGCACGGCCCGGAGCCCGAGCTTGCGCAGCGTGGACAGCGAGACCTTCACGCGGTTGAGCCCCGAAGCGCCCGTCATGGTCTCGCCCGGCCAGCCGGCCTCGAGCAGGGCCTCGGCGTCCAGCGCGCGGGGCGGGGTCTCCCGGCGGGCGGCGACCAGCGCCTCGACGAGGCGCCACAGGACGAGCCGCGCGCCGACGTCGACGACCTCGCCGTCCGGCAGGGTCAGGCGGTGGTTCTCGGCGTCGACGTGGATCGCGCCGTGGCCGAGCGCGGATCGGAGCAGCCGGAGCGCGAGCCGAAGGTCGTCCGAGGAGCGGAGCGCCGCGTCGTCGGCGTGCTCCTCGAGGATCGCGGTGGCCGCCGCGCGCGCCGCGTCGACGGCGGTCTCCCCGGCGCGTCCGCGCCCGAGCTCGAGGTGCGCGCGGTGGACGGCCGCGGCCCGCGCCACGCCCGGGTCGTCGACCGACGCGAGCGCCGCGTCGGCCTCGGCGAACGCGTCGCGCGCGGCGTCGAGCCGATCCCGTCCGGCCTCGGCCGCCCCGAGCAGCGCCGCGACCACCGCGATGGTTCGCTTGTCGCCGACCCGGCGCAGGCCATCGAGGGCGTCGCGGTACCAGCGCACGGCGGTCTCCCTGTCGCCGCGCTCGTGCTCGACCACGCCGACGTAGGCGCCGAGGTGCGCGGCGTAGAGCCGGTGGCCGACCCGCCGCACGCGCTCGTAGGCGCGGCCGAGCCGCGCGGCCGCGGCGTCGAGATCGCCGAGCTCGAGCTCGAGGATCGCGAGGTTGCCCTCGGTCACCGAGCGCGCGATCGGCGACGCCACCTCGTCGAGGCCCTCGATGGCGCCCTCGTAGCAAGCGCGCGCCTCCTCGTAGCGGCGCTGCTGGAGGCGGACCGTGCCCACGTCCGCGCGGAGCTGCGCGGCCTGGCCAGTCAGCCCGAGCTCCTCGGCGAGCACGCGCGCCTCGTCGTAGGCCGCGAACGCGGCGTCGAGCTGCCCGCGCGCGTGGTGGAGGACCCCGCGGATCCGCAGCGCCTCGACGCGCGTCGCGGAGTGGGGCGCGGCCGCGTCGCAGGCCTCTTCGACGGCGGCCGCCGCGGCGTCGAGCCGCCCCCGCGCGAGCTCGGCGTGCGCGAGGCGGCTCGAGCCGCTCGCGCGATCGGCATCCCTCGCCGCGACGCGGTACGCCTCCGCCGCCTCGTCCGTGCGCCCGAGCATCTCGAGCGCGCGACCCCGCGCCTCGTCCACCGCGTCGATCCCCTCGAGCGCCTCGAGCGCCTCGAGCGGCGGCCCGCGGGTCAGCGCCACCTCCGCCACGCCGAGGCCGAGCCAGCGCTTCGCGTCGGCGGGGCCGGCGTGGAGCCGCGCCGCGCGCAGGTCGTCGAGCTCCGGGACCAGCGTCGCGAGCCGCGCGTGCTCCGGCTCCGCGAGCGCGCGTCGGACGAGGTCCGCGAAGAACCTCGCGTGCCGCGCGCGCGCGTCGGTCTCCGTCGCGGGCGCCAGACGCTCACGCGCGAACGCCCGCACCGGCGCGTAGAGCCGCGCGCGCGAGGCCTGCCGCGCGAGCAGCGACTTGTCGCGCAGGGCCTGAAGCGCGAGCAGCGCGCCGTCGCCGATCACCGCCTCGGCCGCGTCGATCCGGAAGCCGCCTTCGAAGATCGCGATCCGCGTGAAGGCGTCCTGCTCCGCCGCGTCGAGGCGCTCGTAGGACGCCGCGAGCGCGTCGCGCAGGGTCGCGCGCGCGCCGTCGATGACCTCGAGGCCGTCGGCGAGACGAGCGAGCACGTCCGCCGGCTCGAGCAGGTGCAGCCGCGCCGCGACGAGCTCGATCGCGAGCGGGATCCCGTCGAGCCGCGCCGCGAGCTCCGCGACCGTCGCGTCGTGCGCGACGCCCGAGCGAGCGGCGAGCAGCGCGGCGGCGTCGTCGTCCGCGAGCGGGCCAAGCTCCACGAGCACCTCGCCCGCGATCCCGAGGCGCTCGCGGCTCGTCACCACGGCGCGCGCGTCCGGGGCCAGCGCGAGCCAGCGCCCGAGCGCGTCGGCGAGCTCGGCGAGGCAGTGCTCGGCCTCGTCGAGGATCATGGTCACGGGGCCGTGGCCCTCGATGGCCCAGCCGATCTCGTCCACGAGGTCGGGCGTGTCGAGCCAGCTCGGGCGCAGGCCCATCTCGTGGGCGACCCGCGCGGCGACCTCCTCGCGGCCGCTCGTCGTCGACAGGTCGATCCACGCGCCCTCCGCGCCGCGCTCGCGCAGCGCCTCGAGGTGCGCCGCCGCGAGGCGCGTCTTGCCGATGCCCGGCGGCCCCACGATCGTGACGAGGCGGGCCCCCGCGTCGAGGCGCTCGGTCACGCGGGCGAGCGCCTCCGCGCGGCCGATCATCGGCGCGAACGGGGGGGACCCAGAGGGGCTTCGAGCCGACATCGCCGCCATGATAGGACGTCGGCGCCATTGCGGGTCGCGTCTGCTACCATCGCGGCCGTCTCGGAGGTGAGCGTGCGACGATGGATCATGGCTTGCGGGTTCTTCTCGTTGGCGGCGGTTGCCACCGCGTGTGGCCCGGTGCATCCCAATTGCGAACGCCAGGAGCACTGCCACTCCGGCGAGACCTGCGTGTACGGGCACTGCCAGGAATGCGCTCACGCGAACGACTGCTCCTCCTCTCAACGGTGCGTTCAGGGCCGCTGCGAGTAGCCGCCGCGCTCGTCGTCGGCGCGTGGCTCGCGGGGGGCGCGAGCTCCGCGCGGGCGCAGGATCCCTTCGAAGCGGCGGAGACGGCGCGGGCCGAGGCGCGCCTCGAGGACGCGTCGGCGGCGTACACCCGCGTGCTCGAGTCGGGTGAGCTCGGCCTCTCGGAGGTCGCGCACGCGCACCTGCGGCTCGCGGAGATCGCGTTCCTCGGCGAGGAGATCGAGCTCGGCACGCGGCACCTCGGCTACGCGCTCGCGCTGCGCCCCGACGCGCCGGTGACCGACGGCCCGCAGGCGATGCAGGACGCGGCGGCCGCGATCCTCGTCGAGCGGTCGCAGCGCCGCCTGCGCGCGGTGCTCGAGATCTCGGACCCGAGCGCGCCGATCGTCCTCGATGTGCGGGACGCGCCCGCGGGGCTGGTGCGGACGATCGAGGTCCGCGGCCCCGGCGGGTGGAGCCGGACCTTCGCGTGGGACGGTGAGGCGCGGTCGCTCGAGCCGCCGGCCGAGTCGCGCCCCCTCGGCGTGCGGCTCCTCGACGCCTACGGCAACGCCCTCGGCTCGGCCGGGGTGTGGCCCGCCGCCGCGCCCGCCGCGCCGCCCGCCGAGGTGATCCCGCCCGTCGCGCTGCCGACGCCCGCGGAGCCCGAGCCCGAGGAGGAGGAGGGCGACAACGTGTTCGAGAACCCGTGGCTGTGGGTGGCGATCGGCGTCGTCCTCGTGGTCGCGGGCGTCGCGATCGGCTTCACCGCGTCGGGCGACTCCTACGTCGTCGGCGCTCCGGTGGCGCCATGAGGCGGGCCCTCTTCCTCGCGGCGCTCCTCGTCGGCTGCACCAACGAGCACGCCCTCGAGCTCGACATCGTCAGCTCCGTCGACGTCCCGCCGGAGGTCGTCTCGTGGGAGCTGCGCATCACCCAGGTCGACCCCGGCGAGCCCTGCCCGACCGCCGAGGAGGCGGCGAGCGCGGCGCGCGTCGGCCGCCTCGTCCACGCGCAGTCGTTCGAGGACGTGGGCATGAGCGTCGGCGAGATCCCGCGCGGCCAGTGGGCCTTCGCGGTCCTCGCCCGCGACGCGAGCTGCGCCCCGCAGCTCTACGGCTGCACATCGATCGCGATCGGCAACGAGACGTTCTCCCCGATCCCGATCCGCGTGGAGCCCGTGGTCGACGTCACCGCGACCTGCGGCACCTGCCGGACGTGCAGCGCCGGAGCCTGCTCCGCCGCCGCCGCGATCTGCGACTGAGTCCGACGACGCGAAGCGTCGGAGGATCTCAGTGGGGAGCGCGAGGGGCTTGCCCCTCGCCGGAGAGAAATCGCCGACGGCGATTTATCGACAGACCTTGAGAGGTGGCCTCAGGTCACGTCGATCACGATCTCGCGGCTCAGGTCGCCGAAGGTCGCGAGCAGGCGGATGGTCCCGCGGCCTTCGAAGTGGACGTAGATCCGCGCGCCGGTCGAGCTGTCGCCGCCGAAGAGCCCGCCGTCGTCGATGCGCGAGACGTCGGCGCCCTCGGTGATGCGCCACGTGATCGACGCGCCGCTGAACAGCGGCAGCCCGCGGTCGTCGATCAGGCGGCAGCCGAGCTCCATCTGGGTGACCCGCCCGGAGCCGCTCGTCGAGACGCCGTAGCTCGAGGTCGTGTCGAGGCTCGGCATGTCCCAGGCCGCGCCGCGGGGTCCGACGGAGCCGCACTCGATGTCGACGGCGTCGCGGACGTCGAGGGTGACCCGGTCGAAGAGGGCGCCGTCGGCCTCGCGCAGCTCGACCGCCGCGTCGCCGACGCCGACGGTCACCAGCTCGACGTCGATCCGCGCGTCGGCCGTGTCGTAGTTGGTGGAGCGCAGCTCGCCCGCGCCCGTCGTGGAGACGTCGTAGGCGTGGAGGTCGCAGTCGCTCCGCGTCCCGCTCGACGTGCGACGGAGCTCGGCGCACGGCACGTTCGCGTCGAGCGACACCTCGACCCCGGACGCCACCGGCACCTCGAGGCCGCAGCCGCCCTCGGTGCCGGGGCAGAGCCCGTCGTCGATCCGCCAGAGGCTCCGGTTCTCCTCGCCCCAGCTCCCGTCGCCGTTCACCGCCGAGCAGCCCGCGAGGCCGCCGAGCAGCAGGACCATCCCCATCGAAGCACGCATCCCCAACACCTCGTGGGGATCGTAGAGCAGATCGCGTGCCGGGACGTCTGGCGTAGGCCCGTACGCCCACGCGCCCGGATCCAGTGACTCACGCGCACACCCCCGGACGGGTGTGCCATGCCCGTGGCGCGGGACGGACTTGCCAGGCGCGGATCGGAGACCCATCGTCAGACCGATGTATCGATACTCCGATGTATTCTCCGCGCTAGGCTCCGCCGGTGCCGAGGAAGAAGCAGAGCGCCTTGCCGCCGGGGTTCTTCGAACGCGTGGCGGCGCTCCGGCGGCGGATCTCGGCGGGGATCCAGCAGGGCTTCGGGGTGGTCCGCGATCTGGACCTGACGCTGGCTCAGGCGCTCGCGCTGTTCCACCTCGGGGAGGTCGGGCCGGCCTCGGTGACGGAGCTGATGGCGGTGGTGGGCCGCTCGCAGTCGTCGACGAGCGCGCTCGTCGACCAGCTCGAGGCGCGGGGCTTCGTGACCCGCGAGCCCTCGGCGACGGACCGGCGACGGCGGGACGTGCGCCTCACGGATCGCGGGCACGAGGTCGTCGATCAGGTGGAGGCGGCGCGGCGCGAGGGGCTCGAGCGGGCGCTCGCGGGCGTC
>JACKEC010000069.1 GCA_020633195.1 Sandaracinaceae bacterium
TGCGAGCTCGAGGTGACGAGCTACGACTACCGCGCCGGCGGCCGCGTGACGGGCACCCTCACCGCCCGCCTGTCGGACGAGATCGGCCCGTCGATGTACACGTCGGTGAACGTCACCGCGACCTTCGACATCGTGATCGAGTGAGGGCTCCGGCGTGCTGCCACTCTCGCTGAGCCACTACGAGCTCGTCGGGTCGACCGACGAGCACCTCTGCCTGCAGGTCGAGCGGCAGATCTACGTCTACTGGCTCGTGGGTCACTTCAAGCGCGAGCACCTCGACCGCCTGACCGAGCTCGTGGTCGGGGCCCCGGGCTTTCGGCAGCCGTACGTGTCGATCGCGTTCACGGAGGGGCTCTCGGGGTACGACGCGGACCTGCGCACCGTCATCACGCACCCCGGCGGGCTGCTCCTGCGAAAGGCGATGGAGTCGATCGTGGTCAGCGACAAACCCCTCGAGCGGATGGTGGTCCGCACGATGTCGCTGGCCGGGCGCGCCGCGGGCAACCCAGGCGGGCGGCTCGCCGCGGCCTCGACCTTCGAGGAGGCGCTCGCGATGGCGCGCGCGACGCTCGCGTAGCGGCCCGCAGCGTCTACTATCCGCTCCGATGACCACGTCCGACGTCGACCTCGAGGACATCCGCCGCAACCTCCGCGCCACGCTCGCGCCCTTCGGGCCCGACTACTGGCGCGAGCTCGACGGCGCGCGCGCGTTCCCCGACGCGCTCTTCGCCGCGATGGCCGAGGGCGGCTGGTTCGGGACGCTGATCCCCGAGCGCTGGGGCGGCGCCGACGTGGGCCCCGCGGTCGCGAGCGTGGTGGTCGAGGAGATCAACCGCGCCGGCGGCGACGCCACGACCGTCAACGCGCAGATGGCGATCTGCGGCACGCTCGTGCGCGACGGGAACGACGAGCAGCGCCAGCGCTACCTGCCGGGCGTGGTCGACGGCTCGGTCCGGTTCCTCAGCGTGGCCGCGACGGAGCCCGACAGCGGCGCCGACATGAGCACGCTCCTGAGCACCGCGCGCCGCGACGGCGACGGCTGGGTGCTGCAGGCGAGCAAGGTGCTGATCTCGCTCGCGGAGCACACGCGCCTGATGATCCTGCTCGTCTCGACCGACGAGGGCCCGACGCTGTTCCTGCTCGACCTCGACGAGGTCGGGGACGCGGTCGAGCGGCACCCGATCGAGATGATCACGAACCGGCTCACCACGAGCGTGTTCATCGACGAGCTGCGGGTGCCCGACTCGGTGCGGCTCGGCCCCGTGGGCGGCGGCCTGAAGTGCCTGATGAAGGGCTTCGCGCCGCGCCGGGTCTTCGCCGCCGCGGAGGCGCTGGGCAACGCGCGCTTCATGCTCGACCGATCGCTGGTCCACGCGAAGGAGCGGGTCACGTTCGATCGCCCGATCGGGCAGAACCAGGGCGTGCAATATCCGTTGACGCACGCGTACGCGAGCGTCGAGGCCGCCGACCTGATGCGATGGGACGCGCTGCGCCTGATCGAGGCCGACGACCCGGGCGCGAGCGGGCGCTCGGCGCTCGCGAAGATCCTCGCGTCGGAGGCCGCCTGGGAGACCGCCCGCGCCGCGCTCACGACCTTCGGCGGCTGGGCCCTGAGCGCCGACTACCACGTCGAGCGCAAGCTCCGCGACACGACCGTGTTCGTCTTCAACAACCTCCTGCTCAGCTACGTGGCCGAGCGCGTCCTCGGGTTGCCGAAAGCGTACTGAAGTCGATCGCACCCAAGGCCCCCTCGGGCTCCGTGTCCATCCGTCCGTAGCGCAACCGAGACCCAGGCCGCGCCCCCCACGGGCGGGACCCCGAGCGTCGAGCTCGTGGGTCCCCGTGGGCTCGAGGCAGCGGTCCGTCCGAAGCCCGGAGGAGCCCCGAACCATGAAGATCCAATGCTCGACCTGTGATGCCCGATACGCGATCTCCGACGACAAGATCCGGGGCAAGAACGTCGCGGTCCGATGCAAGCGCTGCGGCGAGACGATGGCCATCCGCGCCGAGGGGGAGGCGTGGTACGTCGCCGCGGGCGGCGAGACCCAGGGGCCGCTCGCGCTCGCGGCGCTCCGGGCGTGCCTCGCCGAGGGATCGATCGACGGCGACGCGTTCGTGTGGCGCGAGGGCATGGACGACTGGAGGCCCGCGCGCGAGCTCGACGCGTTCGCCGACCTCTTCGACGACGAAGGCGAGGACGACGCCTACGACGACGCTGCGCCGAGCTCGGCGGAGCGCCCGCTCTTCGGCGTGGCCGAGCCCTCCCTCACCGGCGAGCGCAGCGAGAGCTCGGTGCTCTTCTCGCTCTCGAACCTGAAGGACCTCTCGCGCGGCGCGACGGCGACCGCGGCGGCGCCCTCCCCGACCACGACCGAGGGCTCGGGGCTGATCGACATCCGCGCGCTCGCGCAGACGCTGGGCAACGCGCCCCAGAGCGCTGCGGCCCCAGCCGCCGACGAGCTGCTGTCGTTCGGCTCGCCGCTCGCCTCCCCGCTCGGCGCGCCGGTGATGCTGCCGGAGCGGCGGCGCTCGACGAGCCTCACGCCCATCCTCATCGGCGGGGGCGTCGCCGTCGTCGCGGCGCTCGCGGCGGCGGCGGTCGTCCTCGTGGTGCAGCTGCGCCCGACCCCGGCGCCCGCCGAGCCGCCGAGCGCGATGGTGGACGAGCCCGCGCCGGAGGCGCCGCTGCCGACCGTCGGGACGAGCTCGCCCACCCCGACGACCAACGCGCCGAGCGCCGTCGCGCCGACCGACGAAGACGCCCCGGAGCCGACCGCGGCCGTCGTCGAGACGCCCGAGGCGACCACGCCCACGACGCGCGCGCGCCCGCGCCACCCGAACCGCCCGGAGCCCGTCGCCACCGCCGAGCGGCCCACCCCCACCGTGACGACGCGGCCGGTGACGCGGCCGGCCCCGGCCGACGACGACCCCCTCGGCCGCATCTTCGACGAGCGGCCGACCGCGCCGGCCCCGGCGCCCACGCGCGCGCTGCCCCCGACGCCCAGCCGCGGCGACGTGGTGTCGGCGATGCGCGCGCTCGAGGGTCCCGTCCGCGCGTGCGGCGCCGGCAGCCACGGCATGGCCGAGGTGCGCTTCCGCTTCGCGTCGAACGGCACCGTGCAGAGCGCCAACGTCGGCGGTGACCTCCCCGCGCCGGTGCGCTCGTGCGTGGCCCAGGCGGCCCGCTCGGCGCGCGTCTCGGAGTTCGGGCGCGACAGCTTCAGCGTCGCCTACCCGTTCCGGTTGTAGCGCCCGCCGATCACGTCGAGCCCGCTCCAGTCCCGCTGCGGATCGGGATCCTCCGGCGTGACCAGCTCGACGCGGAGCACCGCGCGCGCCGCCCCGACGATGACGTTGGCGGCGCGCACCGCGCCGTGCACCACGCGCTCGCCGTGGAGGCGACCGATGGCGTCGCGGAGCTGCGGCACGGCGGCGGCGCGGCGCGGGTCGCGGGTCCCGAGCGTCGCGAGCGGGACCCCGCTCGGGTGCTCGAGGACGGCGCGGCCGGCCTCCTCGTCGACCTCGTAGACGGCCTGCAGGTAGGGCCCGTCCGAGCGCGCGAACGCGCGCAGGCGCTCGGCGAGGGTCGCGTCGATCGGCACCAGCTCCACCGTGCGCTCGAGCAGCTCGTCGCGCGCGATGGAGATCCCGTCGTCGCGCGTCTCGATCACCTCGAACCGGGTGCCCTCGGGCTCGGGCGCCGCCGGCGCGATGGACGCGACCTTGGGCGCGGGCGCGAGCGCCGCCGCGGGCCGGTCCTCCTCGGCCTGCGCCCAGGGCAACGGACGCAGCGCGTCGAGCAGCTCGTTGGCGCTCGTGATGCGGTCCGCCGGGTCCTTCGCGAGGAGCTTCGCGAGCACCGGATCGAACGCGGTGCCGAGCCACGGCGCGACCTCGCTCGGGGCCGGCGGCGTCTCCTCGAGGTGCTGCGCGACGAAGTCCGGCCCCTCGAACGGGAGCCGGCCCGTGAGGCAGCGGAAGAGGATGATGCCCATCGAGTACATGTCGGTGGAGGCGTCGGGGCGCCGCGAGCCCGTGATCTGCTCGGGCGTCATGTACGCCAGCGTCCCGACCATCGCGCCGGTCAGCGTCGCGCCGAGATCCGCGAGGTGGGCGACGCCGAAGTCGCCGAGCTTCACGTCGCCGTTCTCCGCGAAGAAGATGTTCGCGGGCTTCAGATCGCGGTGGACGACGCCGCGGCGGTGGACCGCCTCGAGCGCCGCGAGCACGCCGCGCATCATCGCCCAGGTCTCCAGCGGGCCGTAGGAGCGCGGCGCCTCGTCGGGGCCCTCGAGCCGATCGGCGAGCGTCCCCCCGGCCATGTGCTCCATGACGAGGAACGGGCCGTCGGGGTTGAACTCGAAGACCTTCACCACGTTCGGGTGGTCGATCCCCGCCGCGACGCGCGCCTCGCGACCGAACCGCACGAACGCGTCGCGCCCCGCCGCGCCGCCGCCGACGTTGAGCAGCTTCACCGCGACCTGCCGCTCGTGGAAGGCGTCGTGCGCGAGCAAGACGCGCCCGGTCGCGCCGGCCCCGAGCGGGCCCATCACGCGGTAGCGACCGGCGAGCAGCCGATCGGAGTCCGCCTGACCGACGAACGCGGCCACGCCCCGCGAGTCGCCGTACACCTGCTCGAGCATCTCGGGCACCGTCACCGGCAGCCCCGGCTCGAGCTCGCGCAGCGCGTCGAGCCGGCTGCCCGCGGCCTCGTCCATGCCCATCGCCGAGAAGCACGCGACGAGCAGCTTGAGCGCGGCGGCCTCGTGCTCGCCGTGCTCGGCGGCCTTCTGCAGCGCGCGCACGGCGTGATCCCAGCGGCCGAACTGCGCGAGGATCCGGCCGAGCTCGAGCCCCGTCGCCGCGTCGTCGGGGTCCTCGCGCAGGCGCTTCTCGAGCAGCATCCCCGCCTTGCGAGGCTCGCCGAGCACGAGCCGACAGCGCGCCGCGTCGCGGTACTCGCCCGCGCGCTCGTAGAGGTCGGCGGAGGCCGCGGTCTCACCCGCCGCCTCGCGCAGGCGCGCGGCGTCGAGGAGGAGGCCCTTGCCCTCGGCGTAGCTCGCGGCGCGCACCGCCTGCTCGGGTCGCGCCTCGAGCTTGGCGAGGATCCGGCCGCACGCGTCGCGATCCTTGGCCGCGAGCGCGTGGTGGTAGGCGACGTCGAAGAGGCCCGCGTCCTCGGCCACGCCGATGGCCCGGTCCCACTTCCAGACGGACGCGAACAGCTCCGCGGCGCGCTCGACGAAGCCCTTGTCGAGCAGCAGATCGGCCGCCTGCGCGTGTCGCCCCTCGGCGAGCAGCGCGTCGACCCGGACCTTCAGCTCGTCCATCGGCGAAAGCCTACTATCTTCCGGCCGTGGAACGGATCGACCTCAACACCGAGGACGCGTCCTTCGCGGCCCTCGCCACCGGACCCGCCGACGGCCCCGTCGCGCTCTTCCTGCACGGCTTCCCCGATCTGCCCGTGAGCTGGCGCCCGGTGATGGAGCGGATGGCCCGCCTCGGCTATCGCTGCGTCGCGCCGTGGATGCGCGGCTACCCGCCGTCGACCACGGACGGCCCCTACGGCCTCGACCGGACCAGCCGGGACGTCGTGGCGTTCGCCGCCGACCTGAGCCCGAAGGCGCCCATCTTCGCGATCGGTCACGACTGGGGCGCCGCCGCGGTGTGGTTCGCGACGATGCGCTCGCCCGGGCGCTTCGCGGCCGCGGCGACGCTGAGCGTGCCGCACCCGGTGGCGTTCGGCCGCTCGCTCCTCCGCGAGCCGACGCAGCTCTGGCGGAGCCGGTACATGCTCGCGCTCCAGGCGCGCTCGATCGACCGCGCGGGCATCGAGCGGCTGTGGCGTCGCTGGTCGCCGGGCCTCGAGCCCGACCCCGCGCACCTCGACGCGGTCGCCGAGGCCATCCGCGGAGGCGGGGACGCGCCGATCCGCTACTACCGCGCGATGCCCCGGCCCACGCGCCTCGAGCTGCTGCGGTTCATCGACCGCGACCGCGCCACCGTGCGCGCCCCGATGCTCTACCTGCACGGCCTCGACGACGGCTGCGTCGGCCCGAGCTCGGCCCGCGGTCAGCGCGCGCTCGTCGACGCGCCGTACAAGATGGAGATCCTCCCCGGCGCCGGGCACTTCCTGCAGCTCGAGAAGCCCGACGAGGTGGTCGATCGCGTGAGCCGCTTCTTCGTGACCTACGCGCGCGATCAGGTGCCGACGCGCCCGAACAGGATCGGCGTCACGACGTAGCCGCCGCTCTGGGTGCCGTACCAGCCGTAGTGCGTGCCGTGGCCCTGGCCATCGGTCAGGAACACGAGCGTCCCGAGGCCGAAGCCGCCGTGCCCGGGGTAGGGGCGCGTGTCGTTCTGGTGGCCCGACCCCGTCGAGTCCGCGACGCGCACCGCGTAGGCGCCCGGCATGCGCGGGACGGGGCGCGGCGCGCCGACCACGAAGCCCACGTGGCCCGTGTTCCGGCTCGGGAAGCCGCGGGGCCGGCGCCACGCGAACACGTCCCCCGGGCGGAGCTGCTCGATGTGCTCGATGCGCTGCCAGCCGTTGCGGAAGCGGTCGGTCGGGGCGCGCTCGATGCTCCGGACGAAGTGCTCGGCGAGGGGGCGCTGCACGCGCTGGAGGTGCCGGACCGATCGCGGGGCCGCGCGATCCAGGACCCAGTAGGCCATGAGCGAGCAGTCCCAGAAGTAGGTTCCGGTGCGCTCGCGGACGACACGGTAGTGCTGGTAGCGCGTCTCGCGGAGGTTCTGTCGGACCGCCTCGAGGGTCTCGACGACCTGCCTCGCCGACGCGGTCGCCGGCTCGACCCGGGGGCCCGGCGGCGGCGCGGGCGGCAGCGGCCCCTCGATCGGCGGCAGCTCGATGGGCCACTCGTCCGGCCAGGGGCGCTCTCGCTCCCCGTCGGCGTGAGCCGAGGGCACGAGGCTCAGGGCGAGCATCGACGCGGCGAGCGCGGGCAGGACACGGCGCACGAAGCCATGACCCCCTGCGCCGCCCAAAGTTCCCACAGGCTCCAGTATGGTGTGATGCGGTCATCGCGCTATGGTCGACCGCGATGCCCGACCCCGACCCGATCGCGACGATCGAAGAGCGGCTCGGCTACGGCTTCCGTGACCGGAGCCGGCTCGTCGACGCGCTCACGCACCGCTCGTTCCTGAACGAGCGCCCCGATCTGGCCACGCGCGACAACGAGCGCATGGAGTACCTCGGGGACGCGATCGTGGACTTCGCCGCGTCGGCCTTGCTGTTCGAGCGCTACCCCGACGCCCGCGAGGGCGAGCTGACCCGGCGCCGCGCCGATCTCGTCTGCGAGGCGGGCCTCACCGCGATCGCGCAGAGCCTGGCGCTCGGCGACGGTCTGCGGCTCGGGCGCGGCGAGGATCGCAGCGGCGGTCGCACCAAGCCGCGACTCCTCGCGAGCGCGCTCGAGGCGATCGTGGCGGCGGTGTACCTCGACGGCAACGAGCAGGAGGCGATCACCGTCGCCCGCGCGCTGCTCGCCCCCTACGTCGACGCGATCGCGCCGGGCGAGCTGGACTACAAGAGCCGCCTGCAAGAAACCTTGCAGGTTGGAGGTGGGCCGCCGCCCGTCTACGAGCTCGTCCGGAGCGACGGCCCCGACCACGATCGCGTGTTCCACGTGGAGGCGCGGCACGCCGGGCGGGTCGTCGGCAGGGGCTCGGGCGGCTCCAAGCTCCGCGCCGAGCAGCTCGCCGCGCAGGACGCGATGGGCCGCCTCGAGGAGGAGTGAGGGTCACCCCCCAATCGGTGACAAGATCGCTTTTCTGAGACCAACATCACGCCTGGAAGTTGGCGCACGAAAATTGCGCGCTATGCTCGGGCCCGTGAGTTTCGAGACGCCCGTCGCGCGTGCACAAGCCAAGCGAATCCTCGATCGACTCCAGCTCCCCGGAATGGCGGCTCTCTACGACGCCAAGGGGAACATCGTGGCCAAAGCGGGCCAAGCGCTACGTAGCCCCAAAGGCTTGAGCGTGGTCAACATCGGGGACGGCTATCGGCTGTGCGTTCAGCGCGCCACCGAGAGCATCCTCGCCGACCGCCTCGAGTGGGGTAGCGCGCTGCTCCGCCGACTGCTGCGTGGCGAAAGCGAGTCGGACGCGGCCTAGCTGGGACAGGGGGTAACCCCCCTGAAACCCGCCCCTGGACGGGGGCACGACGGGCTACTCCGGGGGGAAGTAGACCCGCAACGGATCGCGTCCGCTCGCGAGCTGATCCACGAACGCGGCGACCGTGTCGGACGGGATCGCGGTGATCACCCGCTCGCCCGGCGCGTCCGCGCGCTGGAAGGTCAGCCGCCGGAGCGGGTGCCGGTTGGGAGGCCCCGTCAGGATCCCGATCGCGACGAGCGCGTCGGTCTCGACGCCGCGGCACCCGCACGCTCGCAGCGCGTCGGCGACGGTCCCCGAGGGCGCCGCGCTCGCGGGCACCGCCGGGTCGCGGCCGAAGACGAAGGGCGCGTGGGCGCGGGCCTCCGCGCAGTCGCCGACCGCGCGCGTGAAGAGCTCGCGGAACCGCTGCCGCCGGAGGTCGAGGTCCTCCTGGCGCCGGAGCTGCTCGAGCTCGGTGGCGAGCCAGGCCGGCGGGTGCGGCTCCTCGGTGGCGCCGGTCGCGGCGTGCTGCACCACGAAGTCGAACCGCAGCTCGGGGTCGGTCTCCGCGAGCGCGTCGCGGAGCCTCGAGACCGGCGTCATCCCCGGCGCGTAGAGCAGCACCTCGTTGGCCCAGCCGCCGCCGTGACCGTCCGCCCCGCCGTGGTCCGCGACGCCGGCGAGGGTCGCGCGCATCGACAGCTCCGCCGCGAGCGCGACCGGCGGCGCCTCGCCCGCGATGACGACGTCGTCGATCTCGATGCGGTCCTCGGTGACGATGATCCGCGGCAGGCGGGTGTCGAGCTCGCGGCCGCGCGACGCGATGGGCGCGGGGCTCACGCCGTGGAACAGGATCGCGCCCTCGGGGCGGGAGAACGCGTCGCGGACCCGCTCCGAGTCCGCGCGGCACTCGGGGCTCGCCGGGTCGGGGCGGACCGTCGGGGTCGAGGGGTCGTCGTCGGACGCGTCGCAACCGGCGAGCAGGAGCGCGGCCAAGCCGAGCGCAGAGACGCGAGCGTTCACGCGGACGAGGCTACCTCATCTCGCTCCGACGGAGGCCGCCCGCCCGCGGTGTACGCTGCGCCATGGACGATCGAGCGCGCGGCGCCCTGCTCGGGACGCTGGTCGGCGACGCGCTCGGCCGCCCCTTCGAGGGCGCCGAGGTCGGGGGGACCCGCGCGCTCGACGAGGCGCTCGAGCAGCGCGTGGCGGCGCCGAGCGCGTGGCCCCACAGCGACGACGGGGAGATGATGCTCGCGATCGCGGCCGCGATCCTCGAGGTCGGGGAGGTCGACGAGGCCCGCGTGCTCGCGAGCCTCGCCGCCCGCTACGACCCCCGGCGCGGCTACGGGCGAGGGGCGCGGGCCACGTTCGAGGCGTTCGAGGCTGGCGCGAGCTGGCGAGACGCGAGCCGCGCGATCTGGCCCGAGGGCTCGCGCGGCAACGGCGCCGCGGTGCGGGTGGCGCCGATCGCGGCGCGCTGGCGAGACGCCCCCGAGGACGACGTCGCGGAGCGCGCCCGGCGGAGCGCGCAGCCCACGCACGGTCACGAGGACGGCGCGAGCGGCGCCGCGGTGATCGCCGTCGCATTGCAAAGGGTCTTGCGCGACGAGTCGCTCGACGGGATCGAGCGGCTCGCGTCCCCCGCCCTGGCCGCGCGGATCGTCGAGGCCCGCGCGCTGCGATCGGCGCCGGTTGGTCGCGCCGCCCGGCGGCTCGGGTGCGGGGTGCTCGCGACCGACGCGGTGCCGGCCGCGCTGTGGGCCTTCGACGAGGGCGGCGGGTTCGAGGCACGGGTGACCCGCGCGATCCGGATGGGCGGCGACACGGACTCGATCGCCGCGATGACGGGCGCCCTCGCGGGCGCGGCGCTCGGGGCCGGCGCGATCCCCGCGGCCTGGCTGGCGGCCCTCGAGCCGGAGGCGGTGGCGGCGGTGGAGCGCTTCGGCCGAGCGCTCCAGGCTGGACAGGCGGTGTAGGATCGGAGGCGATGTACCGCTTGCTTCTCCTGTCGTCTCTCGTGGCCCTCGGCTGCACCGCGGGGAACCCCCCGCCCGGTCGTGACGGAGGCGCGCCGCCCGGCGTGGACGGCTCGACGCCCCCGGGCACCGACGCGGCCGTCGGCCCCTTCAGCTGCGTCCCCGGGACCGCGGCGTGCGACGGCAACGTCTACTGGGAGTGCGCCGCCGACGGGATGAGCCGCTCGGTCG
The DNA here is from genome assembly GCA_020633195.1 of Sandaracinaceae bacterium. Taxonomy (GTDB): domain Bacteria; phylum Myxococcota_A; class Polyangia; order Polyangiales; family Sandaracinaceae; genus JACKEC01. The sequence goes on from JACKEC010000069.1 coordinate 10,326, forward strand.
AGACGACCTGCGACAGCGCGTGCGATCCCGGCCTCCGCTGCGTGCTCTGCAACCCGGGGCTCCGCCGCTGCATGGGCAGCGTCTCGGAGGTCTGCACGGCCAACGGCCGCGCGTGGGTCCCCGGGCGGGACTGCTCGGAGTGGGGCAGCACGTGCGGCGGTGACGGGTTCTGCGGCGACGCGTGCGCCGAGGCCGAGCGCAGCGCCTCGAACGTCGGCTGCGAGTACTGGCCGACGCCGCTCGCGAACACGGGCGAGCTCAACCCCACCACGTTCGACTACCGCGTCGTCGTGGCCAACCCGAACGACGTCGCCGCGAACGTGCACGTCACCCGCGGGGGCGCCGAGGCGTGGACCGGCGCGGTCCCGCCGCACGGGCTCGTCGAGATCCCCCTGCCGTGGATCGACGGACAGTCCTTCAACGTGCCCGAGGGGAGCTGGCAGAGCTTCGTCACCGCGAACGGCGCGTACCGACTGGTGAGCGACGCGCCGGTGATCGCGTCGCAGTTCAACCCGTTCGAGTACAGCGTCGGTGGGGTCTTCTCGTACACGAACGACGCGACGCTCCTCTACCCGACGCACGTGCTCACCGGCGACTACGTGGGCGCGAGCTACTTCCCGCTGAGCCGGCGCACCGGCAGCGAGGGCGGCATCGGCGGCGGGCTCGACTCGATCCGCTACCCCGGCTACATCGCCGTCGTCGGGACCACGCCGGGCACGACCGAGGTGCAGGTCACCGCGCGCGGCGAGGTCGCGGCGGACGCGTCGGGCCGCTGGCCCGCGACGCGGACCGGCGGCTCGTTCACCTTCCAGCTCGCGCAGGGCGAGGTGGCCCACATCGTCGCCGGCGTGCCGCCCGAGTGCTCCGCCGGCCGCCCCGGCTTCGTCGAGCAGCGCGAGTGCATGACCGTCCCGTTCTTCGGCGAGATGTGCGAGCTCTTCCAGACGTGCGCCGAGCGGGACTACGACCTCACCGGGACCCGGCTCGTGACGAGCCAGCCCGTCGGCGTCTTCGGCGGCCACGTCTGCGCGTACATCCCGACCAGCGCGCAGGCCTGCGACCACCTCGAGGTGCAGATGCCGCCGATCCAGAGCTGGGGCCGCGCCTACGTGAGCGCGCCGATGGCGGACGGCTCGATGAGCGGCACCAACGTCGTGCGCGTCCTGCCCGCGTTCGAGGCGACCACCGTCACGGTGAGCCCCCCGCAGGGCGGCGTGAACGGCGGCACCCTGTCGCCCGGACAGTTCCTCGAGTTCGACGCCACGAGCCCGTTCACCGTCACCGGCACCTCCGCGATCCTCGTCGCGCAGTACCTCCGCGGTCAGTACGCGACGACGCCCGAGTCGGCGCGCGGCGACCCGGCGATGACGGTGCTCGTCCCCTCGGAGCAGTACCGGAGCGAGTACACCTTCATCCTGCCGAGCTCGTACAACCCGGGCACGAACGGGCAAAACCACTTGCTCGTGGTGCGCCCTCCGGGCCTCGAGATCCTGCTCGACGGCGCGCCGCTGAGCGCCTCGTTCTCCACCATCGGAGGCAGCGAGGTCGGCGTGGTCCTGCTCGACGGGGGCACCCACACGATGACCGCCGCGATGCCCTTCGGCCTCATCGCCTACGGCATGGGCAGCTTCACGTCGTACGCGACGCCGGCCGGGCTCGACCTGAAGCCGATCACGATCCTGATCTGAGCCGATGTGGCAGGCTGCTGAAAGCAGCCTGCCTCCGTGCCGCGCGCGCAGCGCGCATGCCCGTGCCCGTGCCCATGCCCGAATGGCGTCAGCGCGCCCGCGCGCGAATCAGCTTCACGAGCACGGAGACGACGCGCTCCAAGTGTTCGAGGGCTTCGCGCAGCGGCTCCTCGGGTGCCTCGTCGCCTCCTGTGACTCGCCGAGCCTTTCCTGATCGGGCACGGGCACGGGCACGGGCACGGGTAGCAGGCGCGTTTCGGCGCCGATCTACCGGTAGCCGCGCGCCTGCATGTGGAAGAGGCGCGCGTAGCGGCCGCCCTCCGCGAGGAGCTCCTCGTGGGAGCCGCGCTCGACGATCACGCCGCCGTGCAGCACCGCGATGGTGTCGGCCATGCGCACGGTGCTGAAGCGGTGGCTGATCAGGATCGCCATCCGGTCCTCGGCGAGCGCCCGGAAGCGCTCGAAGATCTTCGTCTCGGCCTCCGCGTCGAGCGCGGCGGTGGGCTCGTCGAGCACGAGGATGTCGGCGCCCTCGCGCATGAACGCGCGTGACAGGGCGACCTTCTGCCACTGCCCGCCCGAGAGCTCCTTGCCGTCGTCGAACCACTTGCCGAGCTGCGTCGCGTAGCCGTCGGGGAGCGCCTCGATCGGCTCGGCGGCGAGGCCCTTCTGCGCGGCGGTCCGCCAGCGCTCCTCGTCGTCGATCGCGTCGACGTCGCCGACCCCGATGTTCTCGCCGGCGGTGAGCTGGTAGCGCACGAAGTCCTGGAAGATCACCCCGACGCGCGCCCGGAACGCGTCGCGATCCCACTCGGCGAGCGGCAAGCCGTCGAGGAGGATGCGCCCCGACGTCGGCGCGTGCAGGCCCGTCATGAGCTTGATCAGCGTGGTCTTGCCGGCGCCGTTCTCGCCCACGATCGCGAGCTTGTGGCCGTGCGGGAGGTGCAGGTCGAGCTGATCGAGGACGGCCTCCTCCCGGCCGGGGTAGCGGAAGCTCACCGCCTCGAAGCGCAGCCCGTCGGCGGGGTCGGGGCCCTCGGTCGCGGTGCCCACCATGACCTCGCCCGTGGGCCGGTCGAGGAGCTCGAAGAGCGACGCCACGTAGAGGAGGTGCTCGTAGAAGACGCGGACGCCGGTGAGCACGCCCGACAGGGACTTCTGAGACTTCTGGAAGAGCATGACGAACATCGTCATGTCGCCGAAGCTGAGCTCGCCGCGCACCGCCTGGAGCACGACCCACCCGTACATCCCGTAGAAGGCGAGCGTGCTGAGGAGCCCGACGAGGTAGCCGATCACGCCCTGCTTGAGCGTGCGGTCCCGGTCCTCCTGGTAGTGGTTCGTGTGCAGCTCCGCGTAGCGGTCGAGGAACAGCGGCCCGAGCCCGAAGAGCTTCACCTCCTTGACGTTGTGGGAGTTCGTCAGGACCGACTCGAGGTAGTTCTGCTTGCGCGCCTCGGGCGCGCGCCAGCCGAAGAGGCGGAAGGTCTGCTCCGAGAACTTCGTGTCGACCACGAACAGCGGGATCGCCGCGACCACGACGAGGAGGAGCGCCCACGGCGCGAGCGTCCACAGCAGCACCGCGTAGGTCCCGAGCGAGATGGCGCTCCGCGCCAGATCGAAGAGGCCGATCGCCACCGAGATCGGCCGGTAGGACGCGCCCTGACGCGCCTTCGTCATCGCGTCGTAGAGCTCGGAGTCCTCGAAGTCCGCGAGCGACAGCTCGAGGGCCTTCGCGATGATGCGCTCGTTGATCTGCTGGCCGAGCTGCGCGCGGAGCAGCGTCTCCGCGAGCCAGCGCGCGCGCTCGAGGCCCTGCATGACCACGACGAGCCCGAGCTCGAGCACCACCCACCACACGACGGCCTCGCGGTGCGCGGCCTCGCCTGTCAGGTAGGCTTGCACCACTCCATCGACGATCTGCTTGCCGACCCACGCCACCGCGGCGGGCATCACCCCCGAGACGAGGGTCAGGCCCAGGAGGCCCGCGGTGAGCGCGCGGTTCGACGAGAGGAGGAGCGCCATCGTGCGCACCGCGACGATGGCGAGCTGGCGCGCCCGGGTCGCGAACGGCGGAGGGGGTTGGTCCTTCTTCACCCCGGGAGCATATCGGCGTGCCTCGCCTCGGGCTCACACGATCCCGGACACGATCGCCTGGCAGGCGTCGACGATGGGCGCCGCCGCGAGGCCGAGCTGGCCGGCCATCCAGGTGGCGGCGGGGTCGAGCTCGCCGAACACGCGGGTGGGGTTCTTCGGGCGGCCGAGGAGGACCGAGGTGCTCATGAACGCGCGCGCCGCTGCGCCGACGAGGCCGTCGGCCAGGACGACGTGCGCAGAGCCGCCGTGGTGGATCCCGCGCTCCGTGAGGCGGCGGACCTCGGCGCGGACCGCCGGGTCGAAGTTGGGGCGACCGCGGACGATGAGGTTCATCAGCCCGGTACGCG
>JACKEC010000007.1 GCA_020633195.1 Sandaracinaceae bacterium
GCGTCGGCGGCGGCGACGTCCTGGACGAGCGTCTCGCACCCGAGCTCCGCGAGGGGCGCGAGCGCCTCGGCGCCGCGCGCGCAGGCGATCGGGTGGGCCCCCTCGGCCCTCAACGCCATCACCATCGCTCGCCCGATCCCCCGGCTGGCGCCGGTCACGAGCACCCTGGCTCCCTCGAGGTTCATCGGACCACCAGCCAGATCGGGAGCGCGATCAGCGCGGACGCGGCGGCCGCCTCGAGGGCCCAGAGGCCCGTGCCGAGGCCGAGGCGCGCGGCGCCCCCGAAGGCGGCGTCGCCCCAGAACATCACGTGGGTGGAGCGCACCACGCCCGTGCGGAGCAGGGAGGCCCACCCCTCGACGATGGCGGTGGCGTTCAGGTACTCGGCGCGCGCGCCGAGGATGACGTCGACCCCCACGATCACCGCCATCGCGATGGGGATCAGGGCGCCGAAGATGCTCAGGTAGCTCATGTCTCTCGTTCCTCCTGAACCCAGCGTGCGTACGACCCCCGCGCGCCACACGGACGCGCGCGCCACGGCGCAGGGACGAGGGCGTCAGGACGGCGAGCGACGATTCGAGACCGCGAGCTCCTCCGCGAGCCGGTCGAAGACCACGCGGATGCGCCGCGCGGTCCGCAGCTCGCGGTGCGCGACGAGCCACAGCGGCACCGGGAACGCGACGTCCGGCAGCACCCGCGTGACCCGGGGCTCGGCGTCGCCGACCTCGTCCATCACGATGCAGATGCCGAGCCCGTGCTTGGCCATCTCCCATTGCACGAGGTGGTTCTCCGTCACGATCGGGAAGTTCTTCGGCGTCAGCTCGATGCCCAGCGCGCGCAGGCCGTCGATCATCACGGTCGTGCGATCGAACGCGAACAGCTCGGCGCGCGACAGGTCGGCTGGCGCGCTCGGGTGCCCGATCCGCTCGAGGTAGGAGGGCGCCGCGTAGAGCCCGGCCTGACGTACGTCGATCTTCTTGGCGAAGAGCTCCGGCTGCTTGGGCTGGAAGTTCCGCACCGCGATGTCCGCCTCGCGGCGGGTCAGGTCGCGGGCCGTGTTCGAGGCCACGATCTCGACCTCGATGCCCGGGTGATCGCGCCGCAGCCGCCCGAGGATCGGCGGCAGGAGGTGCGCCGCGATGAGCTCGCTCGACGTGATGCACACGGCGCCGTCGATCGACGACGACTGGCCGGTGGCCGCGAGCGAGATCCGCGTCGCCGCCTCGCCCATCGTGCGGACGTGCTCGAGCAGCTCGAGGCCGGGCGCGGTGAGCTCGAGCCCGTGGCCGATCCGCTCGAAGAGCAAGACCCCGAGCTCCTCCTCGAGCGACGCGATCTGCCGGCCGACGGTGGGCTGCGACAGGGCCAGCGCCCGCGCGGCGGCCGAGAACGAGCCCTCCTCGGCGGCCACGAGGAAGGACCGCGCCCGGTTCCAGTCGAAGCGAACGGTCCGCCAGTCCATGCATCAATGCATAGCACGCATGCGATATCGGGCATCGACCCTTCGTCTATGCAGAGTTAGATCGAAGGCAGACGAAGGGAACGAACAGCATGACCATCCGCAAGATCTGCATCGTCGGCGCGTCCGGGAAGCTCGGGCAGTACATGATCGAGCACGCGCTCGAGCGGGGCTACGAGGTCGTCGGCGTCTGTCGCGAAGAGAGCGTCGGCAAGCTCGACCGCTTCGCCGACCGCATCACCATCGTGCCGGGCTTCACGAACGACCCCGAGGTGATCCGGCGAGCGGTCGAGGGCTGCGACGGGGTGCTCACCGTGCTCGCGCCGTGGGGGATCCAGCAGTACGCGTCGGGGACCGCGCAGGCCGTCCTCGACCACGCCCCGAAGGGCGCGCGCCTGGTGTTCTCGTGCGGCTGGCACATCACCCGCGACGGGCAGGACGTCTACTCGTGGAAGCTCCGCGCGATCGTGAAGGTCTTCGGGTTCATCGCGCGCCTCACGCGGTTCGCCGAGCTCGACGACCAGGTCGAGGCGTGCCGCCGGATCTTCGAGAGCGACACGCGCTGGACGGTGGTCCGCGGGAGCAACCTCGAGGAGGGCGAGAGCCAGGGCCTGCCGGTGTGGAGCCGACACGTCGGGGACCCCATCCTCGCGAGCAACCTGACGCGCCGGATCGACTTCGCGCTGTTCATGGTCGCGGCGCTCGAGGACGACGCGCTCGTCCAGGAGGCGCCGGCCATCGTGGGCTGCCAGACGGCCTCGGCCCTCGAGCACGCGAGCGGCGCGATGACCGAAGCGGCCTGAGGAGGTAGATCGTCCGGGTGGACGTGACCGACTCCGAGCGGCTGACCTTCGAGGACTACACCCCGGACCACGCGGAGGAGGATCTCGTGATCCACGCCGACCCGGAGGTGATGCGCTTCCTCGGCGGGGTCCAGCACACGACGGTCGAGGCGATGCGCGAGCACCTGACCTACATCGCGAACAAGTACCGCGCGTACCGCGAGCGCGGGCTCCCGTACGTCGCCTGGGCGGTGCGCGAGAAGGCCGGCGGCGCGCTCGTCGGGACGGGGCTCCTCAAGCCCCTGCCCGACGGCGACGGCGTGGACACCGAGCACATCGAGGTCGGCTGGCACCTCGGCCGAGCGTGGTGGGGCCGTGGATACGC
>JACKEC010000070.1 GCA_020633195.1 Sandaracinaceae bacterium
GCACGGCGAGAGCCTCGGCCAGCGCCTCGAGCGCGGGCCGCTGCCCGTCGCGGAGGCGCTCGACGTCGTGATCGAGACGCTCTCGGTCCTCGAGCCGGTGCACGCCGCGGGGATCGTCCATCGCGACCTCAAGCCCGACAACTTGTTTCTCGACATGCAGGGCGACGGCCGCCGCGTGGTCAAGGTGCTCGACTTCGGGATCGCCAAGGTCCACGGGGCCGAGCTCGGCAACACCACCAAGACCGGCATGGCGATGGGCACGCCGCTCTTCCTCGCGCCCGAGCAGGCGCGCAACGCCAAGGAGACCGACGCGCGCGCGGACCTCTACGCGGTCGGGGTGATCCTCTTCCACGCGCTCACCAACGCGCTGCCCTACACGGCCGAGTCGTTCGGTGACCTCGTGGCGCAGATGTTCACGGAGGGGCCGCGCTCGCTCGCCAGCGTGGCTCCCTCGATGCCCCCCGAGCTCTGCCAGGTCATCGATCGCTGCCTCGCGGTGTCGCGTGAGCAGCGGCCGGCGTCGGCGCGCGAGCTGCGCGAGTCGCTCTCGGCGATCCGCGGTCGGCTCGCGGCTCCGTCGGCGGTGGCGGCGACGATGCCCCTCGACCACGCGCCGCCGCGCGCGCCGACGATGCCGATGCAGGCGCCGGCCTCGCCGTTCGGACCACCGCCAGCCTCGTCGCAGGGGTCGTACGGATCCACGCCGTCGTACGCCTCATCGCACGGGTCGTACGGATCCACGCCGCCCTATGAATCGCCGCCCGCCGCGCCGTACGGATCCACGCCGTCGTACGCCTCGCCGTACGGCTCGCCGCCCGCCCCCTCGGGCTCGCGGTCCCTCGGGCCTTGGCTCTTCGCGGGCCTCGGCGTCGCCGCGCTCGCGGTCAGCGTGGCCGTGGTGGCGGGCCTCTGGCTCCTCGGCGGTGACGACCCGGCCCCGCCTCCAACGGTGGCCGTCGCCCCGAACGTCGAGCCGCGCGAAGCGCCGCCGACGCTCGCCATCCCCGCCGAGCCCGTCGCGGCTCCTCCGCCTATCGAGGTCGCGCCCGCGGAGCCGGTGCCGGAGCCGACCGGCGCGGAGCCCACCCTCTCGGACGCCGACCGCGAGAGCCGGGCGAACGACTGCGTGAGAGACGGCGACAACGCGTGCGTGATCGAGCTCCTCGCGGGAGGGCACGCCAACGACGCGTCCACCCACTCGGCGCTCATCGAGGCGTACCGCGCGCGGGGACAGACCGCTCAGGCGCACGCCGAGATGCGCTCCTTCATCGAGCGCTACCCCACGAACCGTCGCGCGCGGATGTACCAGCAGATCCTGGAGCGCTCCGGCGGCACCTCCTCACGGGCTCCGTCCTCCGCCCCGAGGAGGCCGAGAGCACCGGGGGGGCGCATGCCCAGCAACCCCTTCTGAGCACCCGGACCGGTTGACACCGCGCCTCGGTCCCGCGATGAAGCCGCGCATGGACGCCGCCACCATCGACCGGCACGCCGAGATGCTGGCGAACCGCGTGCGGAAGAACGACAAGAAGCTGCGGCGCGGCTTCGAGCGCGAGGGGGTGGACGTGTACCGCCTCTACGATCGCGACATCCCCGAGGTGCGGGCGGTGGTGGATCGCTACGCGGACCACCTCGTGCTCGCGGTCTACGAGCGGACGCAGACCGCGGACGCGCCTCACTACGGCGACGCGCTCGCTCGCGCGGCGGGGGAGGCGCTCGCGATCCCGGCCGCGCACCTGCACGTGAAGAAGCGGCGCACGCGGCCCAAGGCGGGCGCGCGCTACGAGCGCCTCGAGGAGCGCGAGACGCGGATCGAGGTGCGCGAGCGGGCGCTGCGCTTCCTCGTCAACCTCGACGACTACGTGGACACCGGGCTCTTCGGCGATCACCGCGAGACGCGCCGCATGATCGGCGAGCAGAGCGGAGGCCTGCGGGTGCTCAACCTGTTCGGGTACACGGGCACCTTCACCTGCTGGGCCGCGCACGGCGGCGCCGCGCGGACGGTCACGGTCGAGGCCAACCCGCGCTACGTCGCGTGGACGCGCGACAACCTCGAGCTCAACGGGCTCGACGACCCGAAGCACGAGCTGGTCACCGGCGACGTCGGCCCGTTCATCGACGGCGCCGCCGCGGCGAGCTTCGACCTCGTGATCGTCGACCCGCCCTCGTTCTCGACGCGCTTCGGCGCGGGCGACTTCGACGTGCAACGCGATCACCGAGCGCTGCTGACCCGCGTCGCGCGCGTCGTCGCGCCCGGCGGCCGCGCGCTCTTCTCGACCAACCACCAGCGCTTCGAGCCGTGGATCGAGGGGCTACCGTTCGCGCGCGTCGAAGAGATCACCGAGCGCACGGTCCCCGTCGACTACCGCAACCGCACCGTGCATCGCGCCTTCTGGCTCGAGGCGCCCGAGAGCTGACCTCGAGCTCTGTCGATCCACCGCCTCCTCCGACGCTTCGTGTCGTCGGACTCCCGAGAGCCAGCGGATCGGCCCCGACGGCCAGAGGCCCGCGGCGAGGAGGCTGCCGACGAGGAGCGTGAGCACCGCGCGTTCGCGGTGGGTCAGGTCGCGCTCCCCCGCGTGTCGTCGCGAGCCGGTGAAGAGCGCGAAGAAGCCGCGGACGATCGTGACGCTGTTCAGCCCGGTGCCCAGGATGAGGGTGAGGCCGAGGACCGGGAAGCGCTCCACGGTCCCGTTCACGAGGAGGTCCTCGGCGACGAAGCCCAGCGTGCCGGGCAGGCCGACGCTGGCGAGGCCGAGCAGCAGGTACGCGGACGCGAGCGAGGGGATGCGTCGGAAGCTCCCGCTCGGTCGGTCGAGCGAGAGCGAGCCGCGGCGAGCCTCGAGGGCCGCCGTCGTCATCGCGAAGCCCGCCGTGGCGATCCCGCAGACCAGCCAGGCCAAGAGCGCGCCCATGCGCCCGGACGCGGAGTGCGCCTCGAGGCCGAACGCGACCAGCGCGGTCTGGCTCATCAGGAGGTAGCCGAGCGCGCGGCGGGCGCTGCGCTGGACCGCGCCGAGCGCGGCCGCGAGCACGACCGTGATCGCGCCGAGGGCGGCGATGACGTCCTCGAGCTGCGGCGGCAGCCCGGCGGCGAGCCAGCGCAGGTGCGCATAGACGCCGACCTGCGGGGCGACGAACGCGACCACCAGGCCCATCGGCGCCTTCTCGACGAAGCTCGGGAACCAGCTGTGCGCCGGCACCATCGCCTCGCGGATCGCGAGGCCCGCGGCGAGCGGCAGCACCGCGACGGCGGGGGAGGCGCCGAGCGCGAGGAGCAGCGCGCCGAGGGTGACGAGCGCCGCGCTCGGCGTCAGGTACGCGGCGAACGCCCGCGCGCTCGGGCGCGTCTCCGGCCGCGCGCGCAGCTCCAACCACGTGGGGAGGATCGACGCGACCCACACGATCGCCAGCGCGACCGGGTGGTCGGTGACGACCAGCGCGCCCGTCGCGCCGATCACCAGCAGGATCCGCGCGGAGCGCGTCGGGGTCGCGTTGCCCGCGGCGCTCATGGACACGGCGGTGAGGCCGATCGCGGCGACGAAGGCCGGGAGCATCGCGTCCCAGCCGCCGTCCGACGTCGCGCCGGAGAGCACGCCGCAGCTCAGCGCGAGGGCCATGCCGAGCGTGCCCACGCGCCGCGCGTCGAGCGCGGTCGCGGACCGCGTCGCGACGGCGGCGGTGACGAGGGGGACGAGCGCCGCGGCGGCGGCCGCGAGGACCGTGATCATCGCGCCACCCGCGAGCCGGAGCCCTCGTCGGCGGGCTTGTCGTCGCCGCCCTCGAGGAGCGCGATCCAGCGCCGCTCGACGCGATCGACGCCGCGGAGGAGCCGCACCACCGGCGCGAGGATGCCGTCGGCGAGGAGCGAGTCGAAGTAGCCCCGCTCGAGCGCGTGACGGTAGAGCCAAGGCTGAAGGCGCCGCGGGACCATGCGCTCGAGGTGCCCGCCCGGCCGCGGGAGGTGACTGCCCACGGCCTGCTCGAGGTGGCGGTTGTCGTGCAGGATGCTCGGCGCGCGCAGGAGCTGCAGCGTCCGGATGCACGCGTGGCCGACGATGTGCGCGAGCGCGAGGAAGCGGAAGCCGAGCCCGATCTCCACGAAGATCAGGCCGACTTGCGTCATCGAGGCGTAGGCCAGCGCGCTCTTGATGTCGGTCTGCACGCGGCCGACGAAGGTCGCGTGCGTCGCGGTCAGCGCGCCGATCGTGACGACGAGCCCGGCCACGATCGGCGCCCGATCGAGGATCGGCGCCGCGCGCAGGAGCAGGTAGGGCCCGAGGTGGATGGAGAGCGCTCCATAGAAGACGGCGCTCGAGGGGGTCGGCCCCTCCATCGCGCGCGGGAGCCAGCCGCCGAGGGGGACCTGAGCCGACTTACCCATCGCCGCCCACACGAGCAGCGCGCCCACGATCGTCGCGTCGAGCGCGCCCTCCGGGGCGACGAGGCCCGCCCACTCCGAGCCCGCGTGCGGCGCGACCTCCGCGCTCGACACCGTGTGATGCAACCAGACGACCGCGGCCATCAGCCCGAGGTCGCACACGCGGTAGGTGAGGAACGCGCGCAGCCCGTGACGGACCGGCGCGGCGCGCTCGTCGAAGAACGCGATGAGCAACGCCGACGTGAGGCCGACGAGCTCCCAGCCGAAGAACACGAGATCGAGGCTCCCCGCGAGCACCACGAGCTCGACGCCGAGCCCGAAGAGGCTGAGCAGCAGATAGAAGCGGCGGAACCCGCGCTCGCGGTGCAGGTAGCGCTGGCTGAACGCGCCGATCAGGCCGACGAGCGCGGCGCCGAGCGCCGCGAACGGGAGCGACAGGCGGTCGAGGACGAGCGCGAGCGAGAAGCCGTGGTGCGCGACCTCGAACCAGTCGCCGATCGGGACGCGCACCTCGGTCACGCCCGCGTGGAGCATCCACCCGGCCGAGCCGACGACGGCGAGCGTGGCGACGCTGAAGCAGACCCCCACGATCCGGACGACCTCGCGCTCCTGGAGCGGGAACCGCATCCACTCCGCGCCCGCGATCAGCGCGAACGCCACGCCGGGCGCGGCCACGCAGAGGACGGTGGCCACCTGGATCCACGCCTCGGTCATGGCGCCCCCGTCCGGAGCGCGGCCTCGACGCGCGCGCAGCCGAGGTGGCCCCGCTCGCCGCGGTAATGGTCGACGGAGGTCGCGACGGTCTTGATCGTCCGCGCGTCGCGCACGTGCGGCACGAACCGCGTCCCGTCGAAGACCGACATCTTGCGGGTGCTCGGGCTCCAGGCGACGAGCTGGATCCATTGGTTGTGGACCACCCGCGCCACGCCGGGGCGCCTCGCGAGGATCCGCACGAGGAGCTCTGGCTCGGCCTCGACGATCGTCAGGAGGCGGACGGGCTCGTGGATCTCCACCATCTGCCACGGCAGGCCCGTGCGCAGATCGGACGCGTGCCCGTTCATCACGCCGACGAGGCCGGTGACGTTGTGCGGGAGCTTGGACCCGCAGCCGTAGCCCTCGGGATCGACGAAGCTGAAGTAGTACTCCAGGTTGATGCCCGCGCCGACGGGCCCGACCGCGGCGAGGAGCGGACCGAGCACCTGGCCGTCCGGGTCGCCGCTCGGATCGTAGGAGACGAGGAAGGCGCGCCGGTCGAGGAAGAGGCCGCGCGTGCGGTCACGCCGGCCGATGACGCAGATCGCGTTGGTCGCGTGCCCGCACTCGGGGCGCGGCTGGCCGAGGTCCACGGCGCGCCCCTCGACGTGCGCGAGCGCGCGGTCGACGTCGAGGCTGAGCGGCGCCGACTCGAAGCGCCGACACCGCTCGTGCGCGTCGAGGCGGCGAGCCGTCCCGAACACGGTCTGCACGCGCGCGAGCTCGGCGCGGTGGCCCGCGGGGACGAGGTCCACGTCGAACCAGTCGACGGCGTCGGTGGCGGTGTCGTGCGCCCCGGCGAGGAACCACGTCCCCTCGGGGATGGCCGGGCCGTCCGCCGCGAGCGCCGCGCGCACGCCGGGGTGGTTGGCCATCGCGCAGAACGCCCGCGCGTTCGGTCCCCCGCGGCCGCCGCCGGTGGCGCCGCAATCGTACGCGGCCTCGTGCGGGTTGTTGAGGCTCGACGAGCCGTGCCCGACGACGACGACGAGCGGCGCGAGGCGCCCGCCGATGGCCGTCGTGGTGAGGACCCGACGGACGATCGCCGTCATCTCGAAGACGGTGAAGCCCGAGAGGAGCCCGTGCTCGTCGCGCGCGTCGTCGCCCTCCGCGCGCTCGATGCGCAGGCGCGTGGGCGGGGAGCCCACCGCGAGGTGCTCGACCGCGTGCGCCGCGCGCTCGGCGAGCCGGGGGAACAGGACGCGACCGACGAGCGGGACCGCCGCCGCGAGCCCGAGCGTGGCGGAGAGCACACCACCCCGGACGAAGGTCTGGCTGCCCACCGACGAGGCGTTCTGGACCTTGCCGACGAGCCGCCGGCGTGCCGCCGCGCTGCGGGCGCCGGCCTCCTCGATCGGCTCCTCGACCACGAGGTGCTTGGGGCGGATCGCCATCGGGCACAGCGCCGTCGGCTTCACGTCGGTGAGGCCCTGGTAGGCCATCGGGACGCCGAAGAAGCCGAGCGCGCCGACCGTCTCCATCGTCGGGTCGACCTCCTCGAGGTGACGGCGCAGCGACTCCTCCCGCTCGTCGATGCAGAACACGGCTTGCGCGCGCGGCGCGGCGATCGCGGGCACGCCGAGCCGGTCGTGCGCGAGCAGCCCGTCGAGGACGTGCTGCCGATGGTGGCGCTCGTAGGCGCGATGCCACAGCCGTCGCCGGCTGACCGAGTCGAACGCGGCGACCTCGTGAACGAAGGCGCGCGCGTCCTTCGGGTCGTCGAGCTCGGCGGGGCCGATCCCCGCGAGCTGGGCGACGAGGAACGCCTCGTACACGACCGCGAGATCGGTGGCCGGCGCGGAGGGTCGCGGCGGGGCGGCGTCGATCGGCTCGGAGCGGAGGACGTGCTTCACCGCCTGAGCCTCCAGCGTCAGCAGCACCGCGAGGAAGTCCATGAGGCGGCACGGCGGCGCCTTCACCGGCGCCCGGTCGGGGCGCGCCTCGAGCTGCGCGATCATCCCGGCCCACCCGCGGATCGCGAGGAGGGTCGCCTCGATCACCTCGTCCCAGCGCGCGTGGGGCACCCCGAGCGCGTCGAGCGACGCGATCACGGTCTGCTCGGCGTCCCGGCCGGCGGCCTGCGCCTCGGCGAGCGCGGCCGGGAGCCCCCGGAGCCACGGGTCGGGCGGGCCGAACGGCTTGCCGTACAACGCACGGAACGCTGACAGGAGCCCCGCGTCGCGCGCGGGCATGGCCCAGTACGACAGGCCCTGATCCAGGAAGGCCCCGCACAGCCGGTACATGAGCGGGTGGACCCACTCGTCGACGTCGACGCCGTGGCTGGCGAGGACGCGATCCCGGGGCCGCGTGCCGGCGTGGACGACGGGGAGCGCCGGCGCGTGCGGGGCGAGGCGCGCGTGCAGCTCGGTGAGCGCGCGCCGCGCGTCGACGGCGCCGCCGAGCGCCCGGCGAGCCGAGTCGAGCACCCGCGCCCGGGCGGGCGCGTCGACCTCCGGGTGGAAGTCGGAGAGCGCGACCTCCTCGAGGAGCCAGGTCAGGGCGGGGCCCTCCACGCGCTCGAGCGCGTGGTGAAGGCGCAGCGCGCGCAGCTCGCGCGGCGAGGGCCCGCCGGGGACGAGCGGCGCCTCGGAGAAGCCGGCGGCCGCGACGACCGCCGCGATGTCGGAGCTCGTGATGCGCTGGCGCTCGAGGTGCGCGCCGAAGGCCTCCTCGCGCTCGTACGGCTCGGTGCCGAGCAGCTCGGCCGCGCGCACGACCGCCTCGTCGAACGGGAGGTCCTCGAACGCGTGCAGCGTGTTGTGGTGCACGAAGGCGCGGATCGGCGCCTGCGTCGGCAGCAGGTGCCGCGCGTGGTCCACCGCGTCCCGGAGGTGGTCCCGGTCTCGCTCTTCGGCGGAGCGCCCCTTGAGCATGCGCGGCGGCGGGGTGGTCATGGCTAGATCCAGGCGCGGAGCTGCAACGTGACCCGGTGCGTGCTGCCCTGAGGGACGGCGCCGAAGGGGATCGGGCTGTCGAAGTACCCGTACCGGAGCCCCAACGAGAGGTGGTGCCCGTACGCGACGTCGTCGACGACGAGGTACAGGTTGAGGGCGCCCTCGTAGGACTGCACGATCCCCGCGTCGACGCCGAGGTCGGGGTCGATCCAGCCGCCGCGGGCGCTCAGCTCGAGGATCTGCGGGATCACGAAGACGCCGGCCTGCGCGAACGCGCCCCAGCTCGCGATCCATGGACCCGAGTCGGTGCTCCGCTCCTGGTAGAAGCCCTCGGAGGTGAAGGCGAACGGACCCTCGACGAGGCTCAGGTCGCCGCCGACGCTGGCGGTCCGCTGACCGACCATCATGCCCGCCGCGTCCTGGACGTTCCGGTCGCGATAGAAGCCGCCCGCGCCGATCGCGAGGCCGCGCGGCGACTCGATCGTGAGGGACGGAACCTGGTCGTAGGGCACGTGCCCGTACGGGGTGACGACCACGCGACCGACCGCCATCGGGGGCGGGGTGTCGCCCGCGCGGCCGTCGATCGCGGCGCCGTCGAAGACGCCGACGGAGTACTCGAACACGTCGCCGACCTGTCCGAACGCCATGAGGCCGGTGTCGCGGTCAGCGCGGAACGTGTCGCTGACGATCCCGCGGTCGGGCATCGTGAGCTGGATCAGGGGCGCGACGAACGCGCGCGAGTACGGCGTCCGGAACTGCCCGAGGCGCAGCGCGAACGCCCGATCGGGGACGAAGTCGAGGTGCAGATCGAGGAGGCGCGGGTTGGGCCCCGCGAGCTCGGGCTGCACGAGGATCCGGAACATGCCGTCGAAGACGCTCGTCTGGAGGATCGGCCGCACGAGCGGCACGTCGAAGTAGGCCTCGGCGCCACCGCCCACCGTGGCGCCGGTGACGAAGCGAGCCCACGTCGCGAGGTGGACCTCGAACGTGAAGCCCGCCGCCTCGGGCACCGTGACGCGCACGCCCTCGATGAACGACGCGGTGATCCGCGGGCCCGAGGTGGCCTCGCCGGACGCGGTCGCGTCGGAGCCGGCGGGCAGAGGATCGGTCACGACCACGAGGTCGCTGCTGGACGGCTCCGCGGGGGGAGCCTCGGTCGCGGTCTCGGGCACCGCCTCGGCCTCGGTCTCCGCCTCGGTCTCCGCCTCGGTCTCGGTCTCCGCCTCGGCCTCCACCTCGCCGGCCGGGACGTCCTCGGAGGCTTGCGCGTACGCGAGCGAGGCGGGGAGCGCGAACACCGCCATCACCGCGAGCCCGCAGCTCGACAGAGCGGCGGGGCGACGTGCAGGGCGATCCGGGACTCGTGAGAACCAGTGAGAAGGTCGCGCTTGCAACGGCACGCGAGCTCCGCCTTCCGAACGGGGAACCAGGGGATACGATGTCGTGAATTACCCCCGTTTCCGGGGAGCGCAACTTCGCCGCGGCTCGGCGCGAGGTCGCCGTCGCTCCTCCGAGGCCGGCTGAGCGTCACCTCGAGGCGAAGCGCGGGTCGTCGGCGACGAGCCACTGAAACGTCTCGCGGAGCGCGGGCTCCATCACGTCGAGCGCGTGGTGCGCCCCCGGGCGCCGCTCGAGGCGCGCCTCGACGTGCCCTCGCTCGAACGCCTCCACCGCGCGGCGACCGCGCTGCTCGCACCAGCCGACCGCGCAGACGAACGCGACGCGCCCGCGGCTGCTGCCGTACCGGGCCGCGCCCCGCCAGAAGCTGGCGCCGCCCTCGACGAGCTGCAGGCGCGGGTAGCGCTCCGGGTCGGCGGCGGCGAGCCGTGACGCGCGATGCGCCCCTTGCGAGAAGCCGATCACCAGGTCGGGCCCGTCGTCGAGGCGGCCGGGGAAGCGCGCCGCGAGGGCCCGCCGCCCCGCCGCGATCTCGCGCGCGAGCGGCACCGCGAGCGGGAGCTGCCACCGGTCCTGGCCGGGGGCGTCGGTGCGCGGCACCCCGCGCGGACAGAGCAGGAACGCGCGGCCCTCGACGATCCGGGCGAAGAACCCGCACATCCACTCCGGTCGGTCGAAGTTGCCGTGCAGCGCCACGACCACGGGGCGCGGCCCGTCTCCGTCGGCGGCGACGAACGCGGCGGGCGCGTAGCCCTCCACCTCGAGCGCGCTCTGGGCCTCGGCCCGGCTCGCGAGCGCGAGCAGGACCCCGCCCGTGAAGATGACCCAGCGCATCGACGCTCCGACCCCAGCGAGGCCGCGACGTTGGGTACGATGTGCGCTCACCCTCGAAGGAGGCGCTCCGATGCCGCGACTGATCCTGGCGGGCCTCGCCCTGATCCTGCTCCTCGACGTGTTCCCGAGCTGCGGCTCGCACGGCCCGCCCCCCGACCCCCCCGAGCCGTCGACCGAGCAACCCGCAGGGGAGTGACCCCTCAGGCGCGCGGGAGCTCCACCACGAACGCGGCCCCCTGCCCGAGCTCGGACTCCACGCGGATCGTGCCGCCGTGGGCCTGCACGATCTCGACGCAGATGGGCAAGCCGAGCCCGGTGCCGCGGGGCTTGTCGAGGAGCGTGTCGCCCGCCTGACGGAACCGCTCGAAGATCTTCTCCTGGTCGGCCGGCGCGATCCCGCCGCCGGTGTCCTCGACGCGCAGCGCGAGGCCGTCGTCGGTCGGCGCGGCGCGCACGGTCACCGACCCGGCCTCCGTGAACTTCGAGGCGTTCGAGATCAGGTTGATCAAGACCTGCAAGATACGTTGCGCGTCCGCGTGGAGCGTCGGCAGCTCGGGCGCGACGTCCGCGACGAGCTCGACCTCGCGCCCCGTGAAGAGGCCGCCCGTCGCGTCGAGCGCGCGCTCGACGAGCGGGCCGACCTCGACGTGCTCCTTGTGCCACTCCATCTGGCCCGACTCGAGCTTGGCGATGTCGAGCACGTCGCCGATCAGCGCGGTGAGCCGCTCGCCCTCCTCGACGATGATGCCGAGGTTCTGGCGCACCTTCGTCATCGTGCGCGCGGCCTTGGCGTCGGCCTCGGGGACCCGCGGGAACACGTCGGCGTCGAGCTTGCTCCGGATGAGCTTCGCGAACCCGAGCACCGACGTCAGCGGGGTGCGCATCTCGTGCGAGACCGTCGCGATGAACTCCGTCTTCATGCGGTCGATCGACACCTCGACGGTCACGTCGCGGACGGTGAGGACGGTGCCCGCGCGCCCGCCGCGCTCGAGCGCGATGGGGGACGCGGCGGCCGTCGCGACGCGCTCGTCGGAGAGCTCGAGGCGCCCGGACTCGATGCCGCCCGAGGCCTCGGAGGCCTCGATGACCGCGAGGAGCTCGGGCGGGAGGACCTTCGCGGCGCGCGCCCCGACGAGCGCGTCGACCTCGAGCAGCGCCGCGGCCGCGCCGTTGGCGGCGACGATGACCCCCTGGCGATCGACGGCGACGAGCCCGTCGTGGAGGTGGTCGACGATCGCGCGCGCGCGCGCCACCGCGGCCTTGCGCTCGGCCTCGTAGACCGCCGCGAGCACCCCGACGAACGCGAGGCAGCCGACGACGGCGGCGAGGCGCATCTGCGGGAGCAGCGCCGCGGGCAGGGGCTCCCCCACGCGACCGAGGTGCTCGAGCGCGTACAGGCCGCCGAGCGCGAGCACCACGAGCGCGGTGTACGCGCCGCCGGCGCGGGTGCCGAGGTAGAAGACGGCCATCGGCGGGACGACGAACAGCGCGAACACCGGGGGCGACGCGAGCCCGCCGTAGAGCACCGCGTCGAGCCCCACGAACGCGAGCAGGCCGGCGACGAGCAGGTGCGCCGCGACCCGGTAGGCGCCGGTGAACCGCAGCACGAACGGGCACGCCGCCATCACCAGCGTCGCCCCGAGCACGTTGACGTGCCGCACCCCCCAGGTGGGCTCGAGCGCCAGCCGCTGCGCGAAGAAGCCCGCGGACACGAGCGCCGACGCGAACGCGCCCTGCACCAGCACGCGGCGGCGATCGAAGGGATCGGCCTCCGCGCCCGACCCGGTCAGGAACCACTCGACGAAGGCGCCCACCGGTGACGATCAGACCACGGGCCGCGCTCAGCGCGCCACCGCTTCGCGCCGCATCCGGTAGGGGCGCGCCTGCAGGATCACCGCGCTGCCGTCGCCCAGCAGCGCGAGCTCGACGTCGGCCGCGTCGGCGCGATCGCCCCAGCGCTCCATCATGTGCACGTGGACCTGCTCGAGCCGGTCCCGGAGCGGGCGCATCGACGCCTCGGCGAGGATCGCGCGGCCGCCGTTGCGGGTGCTGCGCGAGATCACCTCGGGCCGCGAGTGCCGGTAGAGGAGCACCTGCTCGGGGAGCTCCTCGCCCTCGGCCGCGGTCACGCTGCTGCCCGGCGGCGCGAGGTTCACGAGGATGCCGCTGCGCTGCGTGGAGAACGGGTTCTCCGTGATCGCGACGCCCATCGCCGTCACGCCGTCGAGGAAGGGCTGCGCCAGGATCGCCATCGCGACCGCGTCGTGGTCGAGGCGGTAGTACTCGCGCTCGTCCCACGCGCGCCGCGACCACACGCTGGCCCAGACCTCGCGCACGGCCGCCGCGATCGCCGCGTCGTCGGGGTCGGCCACCGTCACCACGGACTCGTAGAGCCCGGCGCCGCTGAAGCCGGGGAGGTCCTCGGCGTTGGTGCTCGAGCGGAAGATCCACCGGCGGCCGCGCGCGCGCCGGACGCGCGCCGCGATCT
>JACKEC010000071.1 GCA_020633195.1 Sandaracinaceae bacterium
CGCTCGCTCCGCGCATCTGGGCGAGCGTCGCGAGCTCGGCGGCCGCGCTCGCGGACATCTCGAAGTCCGGGTTGCCCGCGCCGAAGCCCGGGATCTGACTCTGCTCCTGCAAGACGACGTGCGTCCACGACACGTCCGTGCTCAGCGCGGTGTAGAGCGGGTGACCCATCGTGCGGGCGTCGCCGAGGTGCTCGACGAGGCGTCGGCCGCCCGCGGTCGAGCTGTCCACCACGAGGGGGGCCGGCGGCGCGGGGAGGGCGCCCACCATCGTCTGATAGAGCGCCGGGAGGTCGTTGTAGAACGTGTAGCTGTTGCCGACGAAGAGCGCGCGATGCTCGGGTCCGGTGGCTCCGGCGTCGGCCTCGCCAGCGTCGGCGAGCACTGCGGCGTCGGCGAGCACCGTGGCGTCGGCGAGCACTGTGGCGTCGACCAGCACTGCGGCGTCGGCGCCTCCGTCCGCCGGCGTTGCCGCGTCGGCGCCTCCGACGGCGCCGTCGCAGGCGACGAGGAGGAGCGCGAGTCCGAGCGTGAGCCTCATCGGGCCAGTCTAGCGTCGCCGGAGGCGATCGAGCCCGACCGCGGCGACGATGATCGTGCCGACGAGGATCTCCTGCACGTAGGTCGGCACGCCGGTGAGGGTGCAGCCGTTGGCGAGCACGCTCATGAAGAACGCGCCGAGGAGCGCGCCCGTGATCGAGCCCCGACCGCCGCTCAGGCTGCCGCCGCCGATGACCACCGCCGCGATGACGTCGAGCTCGAGGCCCATCGCGGTGGTCGGATCGCCGACCGTGAGGCGCCCGTACTGCATCACGCCGGCGATGCCCGCGAAGAGCCCGGCGAGCACGTACACGATGAGCTTCACGCGCTCGACGGGCACGCCGCAGAGGCGCGCGGTCGCCTCGTTGCTGCCCACCGCGAACGTGTGCACCCCGAGCACCGTGCGGCGCAGGACGAGGGTCATCACCGCCGCCAGGATCAGCGTGATCCACACGCCCTTCGCGAGGAGGAGCCACGCCGGGTCGGGCGTCTTCGTCATCAGCGCGCCGAGCCACCCGGCGTCCGCGCGCACGGTCTGCTCGTTCGCGAGGTACTTCGCGACCCCGCGCGCGACGCCCATGGTCCCGAGCGTCACGATGAACGGGACGATCGAGAGGCGGGTCACGACGAGGCCGTTCACCGCGCCGACGAGCGCGCCGGTGGCGAGGCCGCCGAGCAGCGCGACGCCCTCGCCGTAGCCTTCGCGCAGCAGGAGCGCGGTGACCACCGAGACGAGCGCGATGACGGAGCCGACCGAGAGGTCGATGCCGCCCGAGATCATGACGTAGGTCATGCCGATCGCGCCGAGGCCGACGATGACCGTCTGGGTCGCGACGGTCTTGAGGTTGTAGGCGCTGACGAACCGATCGGGGGCGAGCGCGGCGAACAGGACGACGACCACGACGAGCCCGATCAGGGGGCCGGCGACGTCGAGGGAGGCGCGCAGCCGGGCCTTCACGCGGCGCCCCTCGTGGCCTCGTCGAGCAGCTCGACCTCCGTCCACGCGTCGACGGGGCGCGCCTCGCCGAGCCGACCCCGGTGCATCACGGCGATGCGGTCGCAGACCCCGAGCAGCTCGGGGAGGTAGCTCGACACGACGAGCACGGCCTTGCCCTTCGCGCGCAGCTCGCCGATCAGGCGATAGACCTCGACCTTGGAGCCGACGTCAATGCCGCGCGTGGGCTCGTCGAGGAGGAGCACGTCGGCGTCCTGGTGGAGCAGGCGAGCGATCGCGATCTTCTGCTGGTTGCCGCCGCTCAGCTCGCCCGCGGCCTGGTCGGGCGCGCGGCTCTTGATGCCCAGCTCCTCGACCCAGCGCCGGGTGCTCGCGTCGCGCGCCTTCGGGTCGAGCCAGCCGAAGCGCACGAACGGCGCCGCGTTCGAGAGGGTGAGGTTCTCCGCGATCGAGCGGTCGAGCGCGAGGCCCTCGACCTTGCGGTCTTCGGCGACGAGGCCGAGCCCCTGCGCGATCCGCGCGCGCACGCCGCGGCCGCGATCTTGGACGCCGGCGACGCTCACCGATCCGTCGCGGACCTTCGCGAGCCCGAACACCGCGCGGAGCAGCTCGGTGCGACCCGCGCCGACGAGCCCCGCGATCCCGAGCACCTCCCCGCGGCGCAGCGACAGGCTCGCCGAGCGCGGGAGCGGGTCGCTCCGGAGCGCGTCGAGCTCGAGGATCACCTCGCCCGGCTCGATGGACGCCCGGGTCGGGTAGGTCTCGTCGAGGCTCCGGCCGACCATCGCCTCGACGATCTGCTCGATCGTCGTCGTCGCGACGTCGCCCGTGGCCACCGTGCGGCCGTCGCGCAGGACCGTGAACCGGCTCGCGATCCGCTTCACCTCCTCGAGGAAGTGGCTGATGTAGACGATCGCCACGCCCCTCGACTCGAGGCGCCGGATCACCTCGTAGAGGGTCTCGGACTCGGCCGCCGAGAGCGAGCTGGTGGGCTCGTCGAGGACGACGAGCTTGGCGTCGCCGACGAGGGCTCGGCCGATCTCGACGAGCTGCCGGGCGCCTGGGCCCAGATCGGCCACGCGCCGATCGGCGACCACGTCGGGGTGATCGAGCACCGCGAGCACCCGGTCGACGCGCGCTCGATCGGGCGCGCTCTGAAGCCAGCCGAGGCGGCTCGTCTCGCGCCCGAGCAAGAGGTTCTGCGCCACCGTGAGGTCGGGCGCGAGGTTGAGCTCCTGGTAGACCATCGCGATCCCGCGGGCGAGCGCGTCGGCGGGGCCGCGCGGAGCGTAGGCCGCGCCGTCGAAGGTCATGGCGCCGGCGTCCGGGGCGTGGGCGCCGGAGAGGACCTTCATCAGGGTGCTCTTCCCGGCGCCGTTCTCGCCGACGAGCGCGTGGACCTCGCCGCGGCCGATCGACAGGTCGATCCCGGCGAGCGCGGTCACCGCGCCGAAGCGCTTCTCCACGCCCTGCATCGTCAAGAGCGGGTCCATGCCCGCGCATCATGCCATCGGGCGCTTCAGCCGCCGAAGCCCAACGGTCCGCGGCTCGGAGGTCGCAGGGACTCGCTGACCTCCGCGTTCGTCGCGGCGTCCCGGCCGTGCAACGTGACGTGATCGATGCCCACGAAGCCGAGGGTGACGTGGATGTGGTCGAGGTAGGCGTCCCGAGAGCGGATCGGGAGCATCGCCCGGGCGTGGCACTCGCCCGCGCCGCCGCGCTGCACGAGCACGAGGAAGCGCTGCTCGGCGAAGCCGCTGAGGTGCATCTCGAGCCAGACGCCGTTCGGGGCCGCCGTGCGCACCCACTGGCGCGAGATCCCGTAGGCGCGCTCGTCGAGGGAGTTGAGGTCGCCGAGGGGCGGCTGGCCGGGCTCGAAGCGACGCCAGTAGGCGTAGATGGGCGTGGAGCCGATCGGCTGGCAGGTCTGGTCGAGGCGGATCGCGTAGTCCACCCGGTTCCGATCGTCGCTCTTCGAGATGTAGAAGATGGTCTGGACGTCGTGCTCGCCGAAGCTCACGGCGGCGGCGGCGGGGACGGCCGCGAGGGTCGCGACACCGAGCGTCGCGACCACCCAGCTGCCTCTGCGCGTCCGCCTCATGCCCCTCCAAGGTAGGGCAACGCGGCTTCCATCGCGAAGAACCGTGGAAGATCGATCTCGGGAGCGCCTGCGCCGCGGGCCCCGACGGGCTACCCTCGGCACATGCGGACCGCCGCCTTCCTGCTCGTCCTGCTGGCCCTCCCGGCCTCCTCGGCGCTCGCCTCGGACGCCGATGCGGTCGCCCGCGTCGCGCCCTCGGCCCCCTCGGCGGTCTACGTGGACGGCGTCAAGGTCGGCGCCGAGCTCGCCGAGATGCCGAAGCAGGCGCAGGTCCGGACCGGCCGCTGCAGCGGCTCGGGCTGCACGCTGATCCTCACGTACTGAGCTAGCCGGAGGGGCGTTTCACCCCTGTCGCGCGACCGGCGAAGCCGGCTCGCGCTCCCACCCCAGTACGAGCCTCCGCTGCTTCGCAGCTACGGCTCGACCCATCGCTCCGCGATGGGACCCCTCGACCAACGGCGAGCGCTTCGCGCTCGCCTGGTCTCGATGGCGGAGCCCTCGCCCTCTTCGACGCTCGACGTTCGAAGAAGAAAGCGAAGAGCATCGTTTGCAGGGCCGGATGATAAGTGTCGAGTTGACGCTAACTGGTTTAGTGTCTACATGACATGTATTCATGGCCGTCCGGATCACCGCCCTCGAGTGTCCCCACTGCACGGCGCCCTTGCTGCCCGAGGGCGGGCGCTCGACGGTGTGCGCGTACTGCGGGCGGGTGCTCGTGGACCTGCCGCCGACGTGGTGGGCCCGGCCGGTGGTGGTGCCGCCGTGGGAGGGGCGTCCCGAGGACCGGGGCAAGCCGCGGGTCGGGCTCGGCAAGCACCGCTACGTGCTCGATCGGCAGATCGCCACGGGGACGTCGAGCGACGTGTGGCGGGCGCATCGCGACGCGCGGCTGACGGAGCACGTCGTCCTCAAGATCGCGCACGACGACGGGGACGCGGCGGCGGCGCTCCGGGCGGAGCACCGCGCGATCGAGCGGCTCCGGGGCAGCGGTGCGGCGGGCGCGTCCCACTTCGAGCCGCTGCTCCCGCAGCCGGTCGCGCTCGGGAAGCTGCGCGGGGACGGCCCGGCGCACCTCGCGGTGGCGTATCGGCACAAGCCCGGGTTCGTGCACCCGCTGACCAAGGTGCGGGCGCGCTACCCGAGCGGCGTCGACCCGCGCGTGGCCGTCTGGATGTGGAAGCGCGTGCTCGAGATGCTCGCGTGGGTCCACGGCAGCGGGTTCGTCCACGGCGACGTCGCCCCGGACCACTGCGTGGTGCACCCGCTCGCTCACGGCGTGGCGCTCGTGGGCTGGTCGAAGGCGGCGTGGCGGTTCGGTCGCGAGGCGGTGGGCGCGCCGTCCGAGGACGTCGCCGCGAGCGCGCGCGTCTTCACCTACGTGCTCGGCGGCGACGGCGGCCGGCTGCCGCGCGGCGTGCCCGCGCCGCTCGCGCGCATCGCCGCCGAGAGCGTCGCGAGCCCTCGAGACGACGCGTGGGCGGTCCACGCCGAGCTCGAGCGCATGGCCTGCGATCTGTTCGGGCCGCCGCGCCACACCCCTCTGTCCCTCGATGACGAGGGATGACCGAAGAGAACCAACGAGGAGTCGACCATGGGATACGGGAGTTACAGCTTCACCGCGCACAAGGCGCTCGCCGACGCGCGGACCAAGGCGCCGCGCGAGGCGGTGTTCAAGCAGCGCAAGTGCCACCCGCTCATGAACCCGCACGGCATCCGCGTGCGGGAGAGCCGTGACAGCGAGACGCACCCGAATTCGCTCGGGATCGTGTTCGCGCTCGACGTCACCGGATCCATGGGCGACATCCCCGACCGCCTCGCGCGGCGGGATCTGCCGACGTTCATGAAGACCCTGATGGCGTGCGGGATCCAGGATCCGCAGGTCCTCTTCATGGCCGTCGGCGACGCCACGTGCGACGGCGCGCCGCTGCAGATCGGGCAGTTCGAGTCCGAGGCGGAGCTCATGGATCAGTGGCTCACCTGGAGCTACCTCGAGGGCGGCGGCGGCGGCGGGATGCAGGAGTCCTACGAGCTCGGCCTCTACCTCGCCGCGCGGCACACGTCGATGGACTGCTGGGAGAAGCGGGGCCACCGCGGCTACCTCTTCATGACCGGCGACGAGAACCCGTACCCGCTCGTCTCGCGCGCGCAGGTGCAGGGGCTCATCGGCGACGAGCTCGACGACGACCTCCCCATCGAGCGCGTGGTCGAGGAGCTCTCGGTCGCGTTCGAGCCCTTCTACCTGATCCCCGATCCGAACCGCGCGAAGCGGTGCGGGCGCGCCTGGCGGGATCTCCTCGGCGATCACGTGATCGAGCTCGCGACGAGCGAGGACACCGTCCACGCGTCGGCGGTGCTCGTCGGCCTCGCCGAGGGCGTCCTCGCGAACGTGGACGAGGCGGCCGAGCGGCTGCGCGCCGACGGCCTCTCGCGGGATCGCGTCGGAGGGATCATCCAAGCGGTGTCCCCCTACGCCGCCACCCTCACCGGCGCCCGTCGCCCGGAGAGCCTCCACTGAGTCTCAGGAGGGGCTTTTCAAGCCCCTCCCGCGCGACCGGCAAAGCCGGCTCGCGCTCCCACCCGAGTACGAGCCTTCGGTGCTGCGCACCTACGGCTCGACCCATCGCTCCGCGATGGGGCCCCTCGACCAACGCCCATCGCTGCGCGATGGGCTGGTCTCGATTCGTTTCCTCGGCGGTGTGATGGACGGGCAGCTTTCAGGTGTGCGGCGCGCGAGCGTCGTCGTCGACCTCGGCTTCGGCGACGCGGGCAAGGGCACGGTCGTGGACTTCCTCGTCCGCGACCGTGCCGCCCACACCGTCATCCGCTTCAACGGCGGCGGCCAGGCCGGTCACAACGTGGTGACCGCCGACGGCCAGCACCACACCTTCTCGCAGCTCGGCGCGGGCACGTTCGTGCCGGGCGTGCGCACGCACCTCAGCCGGTTCGTGGTGGTCCACCCGACGGCGCTGCTCGTCGAGGCGGAGCGTATCGCGGCCGCGGGCGTGGCGGACGCGCTCGAGAGGCTCACCATCTCGGGCGACGCGCTCGTGACCACGCCGCACGTCCAGGCGCTCGGGCGGCTGCGCGAGCTCGCGCGGGGCGACGCGCCTCACGGCACGACCGGCGTCGGCGTGGGCGAGACGATGAAGATCGCGATCGAGCGGCCCGACCTCGCGATCCGCATGCGCGACCTGGCGCGCCCGGCCGCGCTGCGACGCCAGCTCGAGCGCCTCCGCGAGCACGCGGCCGCGCAGGCGGGGCCGCTCGAGGCGGGGGACGTCCGCGCCCGCGACGAGCGCGAGGCGCTGCTCTCGAGCGACACCCTCGAGGCGTGGATGGAGGCGATCGCGCCGCTCCTCGCGCGAGACCTCGTGGTGGGGCCAGAGCACCTCGAGGCGCTGCGGGAGGCCCCGGGCGAGATCGTGCTCGAAGGGGCGCAAGGGGTCTTGCTCGACGAGTGGCGCGGCTTCCACCCGCACACGACCTGGAGCACCTGCACCACCGACAACGCGCTCACGCTGCTCGAGGGGTACGACGGAGCGGTCGAGCGCTTCGGGGTGCTCCGGAGCTACTCGACGCGGCACGGCGCCGGACCGTTTCCGTCCGAGGTGAAGGCGCTGCGTCGGCTCGCGGAGCCGCACAACCACGACGTCGGGTGGCAGGGGCGCTTCCGCCGCGGGTGGCTCGACGTGCCGCTCACGCGCTACGCGCTCGCGTGCTGCGAGGTGGACGCGCTCGCGCTCACCCACCTCGACCGCGTCGACGACGACTGGCAGGCGTGCGTGGGCTACGAGGGGCTCGACGTGCCGCTCGTGCCCGCCGCCGATCCCCACGACCTCGACCACGTCGAGGCGCTCGGCGCGGCGCTCGATCGGGTGACGCCGCTCTTCGAGCCGACGCCCGCGGACCTGCCGGCCTGGGTCTCGAACGCGCTCGAGCGCGAGGTGACGATCGTCTCCCACGGTCCGACGGCCGAGGACAAACGGTGGCGGTCGTGATGAGATGCGCTCAGTGGACATCTTCGGGACCCTCGTCTATCTGCCGCGCCCCGAGAGCTGGCACCCGCGCGCCGCGGCGCTGATCGAGGAGGCGCGCGTCCGGCTCCCGACCGAGCTCGACGACGAGGAGGCGGCCCTCGAGATCTGGGCCACGATGGGCGCCACGACGCTCGCGGAGCTCAAGCGGCGCACCAAGCAGAGCGTCGAGCTCGGCAACTTGATCCGCGACCCGGAGGTCGAGCCGGGGTGGCCGACGATCGCGCGCTGTTTGGTGCGGCTCGGCTCGGCCCCGATCCCCGGCTGCTACCTCGCGGCGTACACCCTCCTCGAGCTCGTGACGACGGCGCGGCGCTCGGGCGCGCACACGGCGGTGCTCGGTCCGGCCGCGGTGGCCGGGTGGACCGACGACGGCCGGCGACCGCTGCGCGATCCGATCGTGGCGCGGCTGGGCGCGGGCGCGGGGGCCTCGTCGTACGGCGAGCAGGTCCTCGACGACGACCTGATCAGCCACGTGCATCGCTTCGAGAAGGGCATGTTCGGCGACGGCTGACACGGAGCGGCACACCGGCCCGGTCCCGTCGCGCTCCTTCCAGGCGTGGCTCGACCGTTGCTACCCTGCGACTGCGATGGACGACACACGCCGGACCGAACGCCGCCGCCGCCCTGCGAGGCGCGAGAGATCCTGAGGGACACCGTCGAAGACGTCATCCTGGCGCGCTTGGAAGACCACGGCGTGCCGGCGCGTCGGTGCTGGGCCGAGCGCGGGCTTCGGTCCGACTGACCGTCGTGGAATTTCGCGCGAAGGGCGCGAAGGGGGCCAAGAGGGGGAGGAGTGGGTAGAGAGCGAAGCGTCGACGAGTCGAGGTCGGGTTCCCGCCTAACGGGATCGGGCCCGTCAGTCGTCGAGGATCGACAGGTCCGGCGTGAGCAGCGCCGCCACGTCGGGCTCGTCCATGTTCTCGCGCGTCACCATCGTCGCGCCGGTGTCGATGCGGGCCTCGACGTCGCGTCCGTCCAGGCGATCCACGGCGGCGCGGACCGCGAGGTCGCCCATGCGCACGGGGTTCTGGAGCACGAGTCCGTGCAGGTGGCCTTCGCGTAGCGCCGCGACGAGGCTCTCGCTCGCGTCGAAGCCGACGTGCTTCACCTCGCCCGCGCGGTCGGCGTCGGTCAGCGCGCGGAGCATGCCGAAGGTCGTCGACTCGTTGGGGGTGAACACCCCGTCCACGTCGGGGTGGCTGACGAGCAGGTTCTCCGCCGTCGCGTAGGCCGTCTCGGTGGTCGCGCCGCCGTACTGGTTCGAGCTGACCACCTCGATGCCCGTGAAGCGCTCCGTCATCGTCTCGAGGAAGCCCGCCTCGCGGCGCGCGGTGGAGTCCGAGCCCTCCTGGTAGCGCATCACCATCACGCGACCTTGGCCGCCGAGGAGCTCGTTCATGCGCTCCGCCGCGAGGACGCCGCCCTGGTAGTTGTCGGTGGCGACGAACGAGACGCGGCCGTCCCACTCGATGCCGCTGTCGAAGATGACCACGGGGATGCCCTCGCGGCTCGCCTCCGTCGCGACGGGGACGAGCGCGGTGTCGTCGAGCGGCGCGAGCACGATCGCGTCGACGCCGCGCGAGATCATGTCCTCGACCACGCGGATCTGCGCCGAGCGATCGTCCTCGCGGAC
Organism: Sandaracinaceae bacterium; assembly: GCA_020633195.1. Classification (GTDB taxonomy): domain Bacteria; phylum Myxococcota_A; class Polyangia; order Polyangiales; family Sandaracinaceae; genus JACKEC01. The sequence goes on from JACKEC010000071.1 coordinate 9,264, forward strand.
GGGGCCCTGCCAGAGGATCTCCACTCCGCGATCGCGGCCCGCGGCGAGCGCGCCGGCGTGCACCGAGCGCCAGAAGACGTGCGTCGTGCCCTTCGGGATCACCGCGATCGTGCGGCGCTCTCCGTTCGGGCCGGGCTCGCCGTCGGTCTCGGAGCACTGGCAGCCCACGGCCAGGATCAGGGTCAGGCTCAACAGGAGTGCGCGCATCGGCGCCACACCATCCGAAGGCGGGGGCGGTGTCAAGCGCGGGCAAGAAGGGATACCGTCCCGCGTCATGACGAAGAAGGTCGCGATCTTCTGGCCGGGCGACGCCCGCCGCATCCCCAACGAGCTCGCCACGCCGAACGCCGAGGAGGCGACCGCGCAGCTCGAGAAGGCCCTGAAGAAGCTGGGCCGCACGCCCTACCGCGTGGAGGGCTTCCTCGAGAAGCCGCACGAGGCGATCGCGAAGCTCGGGCCCATCGACGACCCGATGGTCGGCGTGTGCGTCCACTGGTTCTACGGCCCGCACACGACCGACGGCGTGGTCGGCAAGGACAACCCGCTCCTCCTCGCGAGCAACTTCAGCGGGCGCTGGCCGGGGCTCGTCGGGCTGCTCAACACCGGCGCGTGCCTCGAGTCGCTCGACCGCGCGCACTCGCGGATCTGGACCGACGTCCCCGACTGGACCGCCGACGCCACGTTCATGGAGCGCCTCGACGAGTGGTGCTCGAGCGGCGCCGTCCGCTACGGCGAGGAGGCGATCCGCTACCACGCGCCGGTGAGCGCCGAGGCGAGCGCGCGCGCCATGGACGTCGCCCGGCAATTCCGCGATCGGCGGGCGCTGATCCTCATGCTCGGCGACACGTCGATGGGGATGATCAACGGCTACTTCGGCCCGCGCCTGCTCCACCGGCACGGCTTCGCCGAGCACAAGATCGATCAGGCCTGGATCCTCGATCGCGGCCCGCGCATCGACGCCAAGCGCATCGACGACGCGCTCGCGTTCGTGAAGGCCAAGGGCCTCACGTTCCACTGGGGCGAGGACTTCACCGAGAACGACACGCGCGAGCAGCTCCGCGACTACCTCGTGGTGCTCGATCTGCTCGAGGAGTTCGGCGCCGACTGCCTCGGCTGGCAGTACCAGCTCGGGCTCATCCCGCTGCGCCCGCCGAGCGATCTCGCCGAGGGCCTGTTCAACTCCGCGTGCCGCCCCGAGTCGAACGGGGAGCCGATCGCGACCGCGACGGAAGCCGACCAGGGGAACGTCGTCCCGCAGGAGATGATGAAGCGGCTCCTGAAGGCGAAGGGGCTGCACTCGGCGGTGATGTTCCACGACGTCCGCTGGGGCGCGGAGCACGACGGCCGCTTCCTGTGGGTCCTCCTCAACAGCGGGAGCTGCGGCGCGTACGCGTTCAACCACGACCCCGACACCCTCGAGGGCGCGCACACCTACCGGCAGCCCAAGCTCTACTTCCCGACGCCCGGCGGCACCTTCGCGGGCGAGAGCCTGCCCGGCGAGATGACCTGGGCGCGGAGCTACATCCGCGGCGGCAAGCTCTGGATGGACATCGGCCGCGGTGAGGTCGTGAAGCTGCCGCCCGAGGTCCGCGACGCCTGGTGGGAGGGGACCACCCGCGAGTGGCCGTTCATGGCCGCCGACATGCGGATCGGCCGGGACACGCTGATGGCGCACTACCTCTCGAACCACGTCGCCGTCGCGTACGGCGACATCTTCGAGGAGATGGTCGCGCTCTCGCAGGAGCTCGGGTTCGCGGTGCGGGTGCTCGAGGATCCGCGATGAGCGTGGACGGCACGATCGACGAGCTCTACCTCGGCGTCGACGTCGGCACGGGGAGCGCGCGCGCGGGCATCTTCGACGCGACGGGCCAGCGCCGCGGCGTGGGCGTGTCGCCCTTCGAGACGTGGCGCCCCGAGGAGGACTTCGTCGAGCAGTCCTCGGACGCGATCTGGCGCGCGTGCGGGGAGGCGATCCGCGCCGCGCTCGCCGAGGTCCACGCGATGCCCGAGCAGATCGCGGGCGTCGGCTTCGACGCGACGTGCTCGCTGGTGGCGCTCGACGCCGAGGACCGCCCCGTCACGGTGAGCCCGACCGGCGAGGACGCACAGAACGTGATCGTCTGGATGGATCACCGCGCGCTCGACCAGACCGCTCGCATCAACGCGACGGAGCACGACGTCTTGCGCTTCGTGGGCGGCACGATGTCGCCCGAGATGGAGCCCCCGAAGCTGCTGTGGCTGAAGGAGCACCTCCCGAAGTCGTGGTCTCGCGCGGCGCGCTTCCTCGATCTGCCGGACTTCCTCACGTACCGCGCCACCGGGGTCGACGTGCGCTCGCTCTGCACGACGGTGTGCAAGTGGACCTACCAGGGCGCCGAGGGCCGCTGGGACGACTCGTTCTTCGAGGCGATCGGCCTCGGCGACCTCGTCGGCTACGCCAAGATCGGGACCGACGTGCGCCCCATGGGCGAGCGCGTCGGCGGGCTCACGGAGCGCTCCGCGGCCGAGCTCGGGTTGACGGTGGGGACGCCCGTCGGGGTCTCCATCATCGACGCGCACGCGGGCGGGCTCGGCTTGCTCGGCGCGCTCGAGGGGGAGCTCGACGAGGCGGCGCTCGAGTCGCGGCTCGCGCTGATCGGCGGCACCTCGAGCTGCCACATGGCGGTGAGCCGCGAGGCGAAGTTCATCGATGGAATCTGGGGCCCCTACTACTCGGCGATGGTCCCCGGCATGTGGCTCACCGAGGGCGGCCAGTCCGCGACGGGCGCGCTCATCGACCACGTCATCACCTCGCACGCGCGGCACGCCGAGCTCGAGGTCGAGGCGCGCCGCGAGGGCTCGAGCGTGCACGCGCTGCTCGACCGCCGCCTCGCCGCGCTCGCCGAGGGCGTCGACTTCCCCGCCGCGCTCACCGAGGAGCTGCACGTCTTGCCGTACTTCCACGGCAACCGGAGCCCGCGCGCGGACCCGAGCCTGCGCGGGATGATCAGCGGCCTCCGCATGACCGCGTCGGTCGACGCGCTCGCGGTGCTCTACCTCGCGACGGTGCAGGCGATCGCCCACGGGACGCGGCACATCGTCGACTCGATGAACGACGCGGGCTACTCGATCGACACGCTCATCGCGTGCGGCGGCGACACCAAGAGCGCCGTGTTCGTGCGCGAGCACGCCGACGCGACCGGCTGCCGCGTCGTCCTACCGGAGGAGCCCGAGGCCGTCCTGCTCGGCGCGAGCATGCTCGGCGCGGTCGCGAGCGGCGCGCTGCCGAGCCTGCGCGCGGCGATGGCCTCGATGAACGCCCCGCGCACGATCGTCGAGCCCACCCGCGGCGACGTGCACGCGTACCACGAGCGCAAGCACCGCATCTTCCACCGGATGCACGCGGACCAGCTCGACTACCGCGT
>JACKEC010000072.1 GCA_020633195.1 Sandaracinaceae bacterium
ACGATCGAGGGCGGAATGTCTCCGCAGGCGGCCCCGAGCAGACCAGCGAGAGCGAGAGCCGTGCTGCGCTTCATCGAGCGTCCTTCCCGACGGTCAGGCTATCACGAAGGTCCATGGGGACGCCGCCCGGGGTCGGGTCTACGATCCGCCGGATGGCACCCCAGAGTCAGCGCCCGAGCCCCGTGGTCCAGCACCTCGCGTCGCGGCCCTGCCGCCTCTGCGGGGGCACCGAGTTCAGCTGGTTCCCCCACGTGGGGTTCGAGCAGGTCGCCGGATCGAGCCAGCACTCGTTCGAAGTGCTCGCGTGCCGCGCGTGCCACCACACGGACCTGTTCGTCGCCCTCGGCGAGCTCGAGCGGCTGAACGCGCACGCCGTCCTCCGCGTGCCAGAGAGCCCGCCCTTCCGGTGAGGGCTCGGGCCCTCTAGCATCCCCGGCCATGAAGCCGCTCCGCGCCCTGGCGCCCCTCTCGCTGATCCTCGGCCTCGCCGCCTCGGCGAGCGCCACCGTGATGATCCGCGCCTCGGTCGAGAAGCTCGCCGCCGAGAGCGAGCTCGTCGTCGTCGGCACCGTCGTCGAGGCCGAGCCCCAGGACGGCGGACCGCGCGGCGAGGGCGGGATCTACACCCGCGTGGAGCTGTCGGTCGACGAGGTCTGGCGAGGCGCCACCGACGGGCCCGTGACCTTCTGGGTGCACGGCGGCCGCGTCGGCGACCGCGCGATGCGCACCCACGGGCAGGCGACCTTCGAGCCGGGGGAGCGCGTGCTCGTGTTCCTCGACGACGCGGGCGGCGCGCTCTTCCCCACCAACATGAGTCAAGGCAAGTGGACACTGGACGGCGACTCGGCGCGGTCCCGGGCGGAGGCCGGCGCGCTCGTCACCCGCGAGGGCGACCGGCTCACCGGCGCCGCGCCGCTCGCGCCGATGCCGCTCTCCGAGCTCCGCGCTCGCGTCCGGAGCGTCCGATGAGGGCGGCGGCGCTGGCCCTGCTGGTCCTCCTCGCGCCCGCGACGGCGGCGGCCTACCGCACGTCCGAGGACTCGCTCTTCAACCAGCGCGCCGGGATCGTCGGGCGCATCGCGTTCGAGCCGCTCCCCGTGCCCTACGCGATCTTCCGCGCGTCCTCCGACGTCCCCGAGGACGAGCTCCGCGCGGCCACCCTTCGCGCCTTCCAGACGTGGACCGAGCCCGCGTGCAGCGCGCTGACGATCCGCGACGACGGGACCACGACCACGCCCGGCATCTACGGCGACGATCAGAACGTGATCGAGTGGGTCGAGTCCGGCTGGACGGGGCACGGGTTCGGCAGCGGCACGATCGGCGTGACCACCAACCAGTTCCTCGGGAGCGGCGGGGTCTGGAGCATCGACGAGTCCGACATGCTGCTCAACGGCGAGGACTTCCGCTGGGTGATCGAGGGCGGCGAGCCAGACGCCGACCCCGTCGACGTCCAGGGCCTCGTCGTCCACGAGGCGGGGCACTTCCTCGGCCTGCTCCACCCGTGCGAGCAGATCGCGAACGACGGCGCGCCCGCGTGCCCCACGTTCACCGAGACCCCGACGATGGCGCCGATCTACACCGGAGAAGAGCAACGCACCTTGACAGCCGACGACGTCGCCGGGATCTGCTACCTCTACCCCGCGCCGGTGATGCCCGACGCGGGGGTAGACGGCGGCGCCCCGGCGAGCGACGCGGGCCCGACCGGGCTCGACCCCGGGATCGTCGCCACCGACGCGGGCACCCCAGCCGACGCCGGCGCGCCGCCCGACGACCCGGGCTGCTCCTGCCGCGCGGCACGTCCGGAGACCCCGCCCCCTGCGTGGGCCCTCCTCGGCCTCGCCCTGGTCGCGGGTCTCCGTTCGGCGCGCCGCCGCTAGCAGTCCGTTGAAGTACTCCCCCGGATGGATCGGCGAGCGCGACGTCGTGTCCAGCGCGCCGGGCCGAGGTCGAAATGCTGAAGCATTTCGACCGAGCGACTGGCGTGCTGGGCGCGGCGTCCCGTCGACGAGGCGCCGACAGCGAGTACTTCAACGGGCTGCTAGAACGCGCCGAGACCGCAGGGCTCGGCGCGCCCCGATAAATCGCCTCCGGCGATTTCTCTCCGGCGAGGGGCAAGCCCCTCGCGCTCCCCACTGAGATCCTCCGACGCTTCGCGTCGTCGGACTCAGCTCGCGGCGGGGAGGACGAACCAGAAGCGGGCGCCCTCCCCCTCTTCGCTCTCGACGCCGATGCGGCCCGCGTGGGCGTGCACGATCTCGCGGCAGATGGGGAGCCCGAGCCCCGTCCCGCCTGGCCGCGCCTCCGCGCCCTTGGCCTGTCGGAACTTCTCGAACACGAGCTCCTGCTCCGCCGCGGGGATCCCCGGCCCGGTGTCCTGGACGGTGCAGAGGACGCCGTCGGGGGCCCGCTCGGCGGAGACCGTCACGCTCCCGTGGTCGGTGAACTTCGCCGCGTTCGAGATCAGGTTCACGAGCACCTGCTGGAGCCGGTTCGGGTCGCCCACGACCACGGGCAGGTCCTCGGCGACTCGCGCCTCGCAGGCCACCTCGCCTTCGAACAGGCTCGAGGTCGCCGCCATCGCCCGATCGACGAGCTGCGCGACGGGGATCTCCTCGCGCGCGAGCTCCATCTTGCCCGCCTCCATCTTCGCGAGGTCCAGGACGTCGTTGATGAGCGAGGTGAGCCGCTCGCCCTCCTTGAGGATGATCTCGAGCTGGCTCAGCGAGCGGTCGGCCGCGCGCTTGACCTTGCTGTCGGAGAGGTCCGTGTTGGGCAGCACGCGCGTCTCGAGCTGCTTGCGCACGAGCTTCGCGAACCCGAGCACGCTCGTGAGCGGCGTGCGGAGCTCGTGCGAGACCATCGCGGTGAACTCGGACTTCATCCGGTCCACCTCCTTGGCCGCGGTCACGTCGCGCACGAGCACGACGGCGCCCTCGTCGCCGAGCGGCGACGCCACCGCGGCGCCCACCCGACCGTCGGGGAGCGCCACGTCGGCCGACGCGACCGCGCCGGTGTCCATCGCCTGCCGCGCGAGCTCGCCGAAGCCCGGCAGCGCGAGCTCCATGCTCGTCGAGATGTCGATGTCGATCTCCGGCTCGGCGAGCCACGCCGACATCGCGCGGTTCAGCGCGGTGACGCGCATGTCGGGAGAGAACGCGACGAGGCCGTCCGCCATCTGCGCGACGATCACGCGGGTCTTCTGGACCGCCGCCTCGAGCTCGACCTGCGCCTGCTTGCGCCCGTTGCGGGTCAGCGTGACGCGCCACGAGTGATAGAGGGTGATCCCGGGCAGCACCGAGATGAACACGAGGCCGTTCATGCCGATGAAGAAGTCGGTCACCCCCTCGGGGATGGGGTGCAGCACCGGGAGCCAGGGGCTCGAGGCGACGAGCGCGAGCCACGACGCGCCGACCGCGAGGCCGTAGAGGATGCGGTACCGAAGGGCCATCGTGGTGAACAGGATGCCGAGCTCCATCGCCAGCAGGATGTGCGCGTGGAACGCGGTGCCGACGCCGAGCAGGAGCGTCGCGGCCCACGCGTGCAGGACGACCTCGCTGGCGGTCAGGACGAGCGCCGCGCCGAGCTTGCCGCGCCGGCAGAGCGTGATCGCGGCGACGAAGCAGAGCGTGCTCGCGACGTTGAACACGCCGAGCTCGGAGACGCCGATGGAGAAGAAGAGCGGGACCCACGAGGCGTGCGCGACGAGGCCGATCCACGTCGCCCAGATCAAGACGGCGTAGACCTCGAGCTCGTCGTCGGAGAGGCGGACTCCCTCCGGCGGGGTGGCGATCCACCCGAGCACCCGACCCAGCATGGGGGGATTTTACAGGAGCGCGGTATCCGTCGGGAGCCCCAAGAAGATCCGACCGACCGGCTTGAGCACCTCGGTGCCCACCATCACGTGCTGGGTCATCACGTGAACGTCCCGAAACAGCCGCGAGAGCGGCTCGTCGTCCCAGATCGAGGCGCCGCCGAGGAGGTGGTAGGCGCGGTCGACGACGCTCGCCGACGCCTTGGCGGCGTGGGCCGCGGCGAGCCGGAGGCGCGCGCGGTCGCGATCGTCGAGCGCCTCGCCGCCCATCGCGCGCTCGTAGGATTCGTCGAGCGTCGCGTAGAGGAAGGCGCGCGCCGCCGCGAGCTCCCCCTCCGCGGTGGCCAGCTCGACCTGCACGAGCTCGCTCTCGGCCATGCGCTTGCCGCCGCCGCGGGAGCGCTTCTCGGGCGCGATCTCGATCACGCGGTCGAGGGCGGCGCGCGCCACCCCGAGCCCCACCCCGGCGATGCCAGAGGCGAGGAGCCCGAAGATCGGGAAGGCGTAGACCGGCGCCTCGCACCACGGCCGGTCGAGGAGCAAGCACGTCGTGTGGTCATCGGGGACGAACAGGTCGTCGACGCGGACGTCGTGCGAGCCGCTCCCGCGCAGCCCGGCGACGCGCCACGTGTCGAGGATCTCCGCCTCCTCGGCGCGGAAGAGGAACGAGCGGATCTCGGGCGCGCCCGAGGGCAGCGCGCGCGGCGTGTGGTCGTCGATCACGAGCGCGCCGCCGCTGATCCAGCGCGCGTTCTCGCAGCCGCTCGTGAACTTCCACTGCCCGGTGAGCCGATAGCCGCCGTCGACCACGGTGGCCTTGCCCATCGGCGCGAAGACGCCGGCGAGGGGGGCGCTCGGGTCCTCCTCGAGGATGCGACGAGACACCTCGGCGTCGAGGTAGCCGGTGAGCAGGCCGGTCGAGCACGACGTGACGCCGATCCAGCCCACCGCCGGATCCCCCTCGGAGAGCGCCGCGATGGTCTCGACCCACGTGCGCGGCGCGACCGCGTGACCGCCGAGGGACTCGGGGCAGAGCATGCGGAAGAAGCCCTCCTCGCCCATCGCGCGCGCGAGGGGGGCGGGCAGGCGCCGGGCGGCCTCCGTCTCGGCCGCGCCGGCCGCGAGCCGAGAGCGCAGCGCGCGGGCGCGCTCGAGCAGGGGGTGGGTCATCTCAGGGCTCCCTCCGCGGCGGCGGCGGCGTCGCGCCGTCGACGTCGGTCGGACCGTCGCTCACACGTCGAGCTCTTCGGCGCCGGCCTGCGGCGCGTGGTCCATGATGAACTGGTAGCGAGGCGCCGGGTCCTTGCCCATCAGCTCGTCGAGGGTCCGATCCGCCTCGAGGAGGTCCTCGACCTGCACGCGGAGCGCCCGCCGGCGCTTCGGATCCATCGTCGTCTCCTTGAGCTCGTCCGGGTTCATCTCCCCGAGGCCCTTGAAGCGCGAGATCTTGGGCTTCACGTTGCCCGGCAGCTCCGCGAGGATGCGGTCGCGATCGTCGTCGTCGAGCGCCCAGTGCGTCTCCTTGGCCGCGTCGATCCGGTAGAGCGGCGGCTGCGCGAGGAACACGTGCCCGTCGCGCACGAGGTCCGGGAGCATCCTGTAGAAGAACGTGAGCAGCAGCGTCGCGATGTGATGACCGTCCGTGTCGGCGTCCATCAGCAGGAAGACCTTGCCGTAGCGGAGCTTGCTCTTGTCGAAGCTCTTGCCGATGCCGCAGCCGAGCGCCGAGACGATGTTCGACAGCTCCTTGTTGCCGAGCACTTGCTTCGCGCTCGCGCGCTCGGCGTTGAGGACCTTGCCCCGGAGCGCCAAGATGGCTTGTGTCTTCCTGTCGCGGCCGCGCTTCGCGGTGCCCGCCCCCGAGTCCCCCTCGACGAGGAACAGCTCGCTGTCCTCGGGGCTCGTGCTCGAGCAGTCGGCGAGCTTGCCCGGGAGGTTCAGCCGGTGGCTCACCGCGGTCTTGCGCTTCACCTGCGCGACCGCAGCGCGGCTCGCCTCGCGGGCGCGCGCGGCGGTGATGATGCGCGCGACGATGGCCTCGGCGACCGACGAGTTCTCGAGCAGCCAGTGCTCGAGCGCGTTCCGGATCGCGACCTCGACCGGCGCGGCGACCTCGGGGTTGTTGAGCCGATCCTTGGTCTGCCCCTGGAACTGCGGGTCGCGCACGTAGACGCTGAGCAGCGCCACCACGCCCTCGCGGATGTCCTCCGCCGAGAGCGTCACGCCCTTGATGGTGATCCCCTTGGCCGCGATGAACGAGCGCACGGCGCGGTTGAGCGCGCTCTTGAGGCCCGCCTCGTGGGTGCCGCCCGAGGGCGTCGGGATCCCGTTCGCGAACGTGAGGAGCCGCTCCTCGGGCGCCTCGGTCCACGTGAGCGCGAGCTCGATCCGGGGGACGTCCTCCTTGTCGAGGAGGAAGGGCTCGGGCGCGATCGCCTTCTTGCCCCGATCCGCCACCAGGCTGCCGAGGTACTCGGTGAGGCCGCCCGGGTGGTGCAGCTCCTCGCGCACGTTGGCGGCCGGGTCCTTGTAGACGATCTTGAGGCCGCGGTGGAGGTAGCTCTTGGCCTCGAGGCGCTCGCGGACGACCGCAGGATCGAACGACATCTTGTCGCCGAAGATCTGCGGGTCGGGCCGGAAGTAGATCTTCGTGCCGCGCTTGCCGCGCGTCTCCCCGACCTGCTTGATCTTCGCCTTGGGCTTGCCGCGCGAGTAGCTCTGGGTCCAGTGCTCGTTGTCGCGGAAGACGTCCGCGCGCAGCGACTCGCTCAGCGCGTTGACGACCGAGCTGCCGACGCCGTGGAGGCCGCCCGAGACCTCGTAGTTGCCCTGCCCGAACTTCCCGCCGGCGTGGAGCGTCGTGAGGATCAGCTCGAGCGCCGGCTTCTTGTACTTCTTCATGATGCCGACGGGGATCCCGCGGCCGTTGTCGGTCACCGTGGCGCCCTTGCGGTCCGCGTCGAGCTCGACCTCGATGGTCGTCGCGTGCCCGTTGATCGCCTCGTCGACGCAGTTGTCGACGATCTCCCAGAGCAGGTGGTGGTAGCCGCGCTTCGCGGTGTCCCCGATGTACATCGCGGGCCGCTGCCGCACCGGCTCGAGCCCCTCGAGGACGGTGATGTCTTCGGTGCCGTACGCGCTCATCGGCTCACTCCCCGCTCAGCTCGGGCACGACGGGCACGGACGGCACCGCGCGCGCGAGCTTGCCCCGCTTGAAGAGCTGCTGACCCTTGCCGCCACGGCCCGTGAGCCCGCGCCGGATCGTGATCTCGAAGGTGGCCGAGCTGCCGTCCTTCTCGACGACGAAGCTGTCGTTCATCTCGCGCATCACGCGCGCCGCGAGGACGCGGTCGCCCGCGCCGAGCTTGATCAGCTTCACGCCCTTGCCGGCGCCGCCGAGGATCGGGACCTCGTCGCCCGTGGTCAGAAGGACGTGGCCCTTCTCGGTGACCGCCGCGATCTTCTCCTGGCCGTCGGAGACGTCGACCATGAGGACCTCGTCGTCTTTGCCGAGGCGCATGTACTTGCGCCCGCTGCGCGTGCTCGGGTCGCGGTGCGCGCGGAGCGAGAAGCGGGTGGTCATGCCGCCCGCGGTCGCGGCGATGGCCCACGGCGCCTCCGGCTCCTCGGCGCCCTCGGTGGCCTCGGGCACGTCGAGCAGGCGCGGGTCGAAGCCGATCATCCGCACGATGCGCTCGCCGTCCGCCATCTTGAACAGCGACTGCACGGGGTTGCCGTATCCGGTCGTCGCGGGGACGTCGACGATGCGCGACACGTAGCAAGTCCCGTTGCTCGAGAAGAGCGCCACGGACGCCTTGGTCGAGCCGGCGGTGACGTCGAGGACCGCGTCGCCCTCGCGCACGCGGGTCGCGCTCAGGTCGGTCACCCGGCCCTGCCGCTTGATCCAGCCCTGCTGCGTGAGGATGACGATCTGGTCCTCGTCGACGATGAACGCCTCGGCGTCGTACTCGGGCTCGCGAGTCGCGCCGCTGATCTTGGTGCGGCGCGGGTCGGCATAGTCCGTCTTCAGCTCGAGGAGCTCGGAGCGGATCATCTTCCAGCGCGCGACCCGATCCGCGAGGAGCGCCTCGATCCCCTCGGCCTCCGCCGTCTTCTTCTCGTGCTCCTCGCGGAGGATCAGGATCTCGAGCTTGGCGAGGCGGTAGAGCTTGAGCTCGAGGATCGCGTCGACCTGGAGCTCCGAGAGCTCGAAGCGCTTGATCAGCTTCGCGGCCGCGTCGGCCTTGCCGTCGGAGCGGCGGATGATCCGGATGGTCTCGTCGAGCGCGTCGAAGACGTGGATCAACCCCTCGAGGATGTGGATGCGCTCGAGGAGCCGCTTGAGGTCGTACTCGAGGCGCGCGGTGACGACGTCCATCCGGAAGTCGAGGAACACGCGCAGCAGGTCGGCGAGCGAGCAGCGCGACGGCGCCGCGACCTCGTCCTGATCGGTGGGGACGAGCGCGGTCATGTTGATCGCGACGTTCGTCTGCAACGGCGTGTGCTTGTACAGGTACGCCATGATCAGCTCGGGATCGGCGCCGCGCTTGTACTCGAGCACGATGCGCACCGCCTCGGTGCTCTCGTCGCGGACGTCGAGGAGCACGGGGAGCTTCTTCTGGATGATCACGTCGGCGATCTTCTCGACGACGCTCCCGAGCACGGTCGCGTACGGGACCGACTTGATGACGATGCGCGGGTTGGCGCGGCCGGACTTGGGCTCCTCGAGCTTCCAGTCGCCGCGCAGCTTCAGCGAGCCGTGCCCGGTCTCGTAGATCTCGACCAGCTCGCGCTTGTTCGTGACGAGCTGCCCGCCGGTCGGGAAGTCCGGCCCGCGCATGTGCGAGAGCAGCTTGCTGGTGTCGATGTCGGGGTCGTCGATCATCGCGACGGCGGCGTCGACGACCTCGCCGAGGTTGTGCGGCGGGATCGAGGTCGCCATGCCGACGGCGATGCCCTGGCACCCGTTGACGAGGAGGTTCGGGAACCGCGCGGGGAGCACGACCGGCTCGAGCTGCTGCCCGTCGTAGTTCGGCCGGAAGGGGACCGTCCCCTGCCCCAGCTCGGAGAGCAGCTCGTTGGCGAGGCGGTCGAGCTTGCACTCCGTGTAACGCATCGCGGCGGGCGGGTCGCCGTCGAGCGAGCCGAAGTTGCCGCGCCCGTCGACGAGCGGCGCCCGGAGCGTGAAGCTCTGCGCCATCCGGACGAGGGCGTCGTAGATCGACTGGTCCCCGTGCGGGTGGTACTTGCCCATCACCTCGCCGACGACGCGCGCGCACTTCACGTAGCGCCCGTCCGGCCGCAGGTGCATCTCCTTCTGCATCGTGTAGAGGATGCGGCGCTGCACCGGCTTGAGGCCGTCGCGCGCGTCGGGCAGCGCGCGGCTCGTGATCACGCTGAGCGCGTAGCTCAGGTAGCGTTTGCGAGTCTCCTCCGCGAGAGAGGCGTCCACGAAGCTCATGTGGGGGGGTCCTCCGGACGAGGGAGCGAAGAGCCCGAGCTGCGAGTCGCCGCGTCTGCTCACCGTCACCCTCCTGCGCGAGCGTACGCCACTGGATCGGCGTTCAGCCCTCGCGAAGAGCGAGCCTTAGCAGAAATGCCTAGGGCTCGGTACCGTCAGCCCGCGCTTCGAGCAGGCCGAGGAGCCGATGCGCCCGCGCGTTCGGGGGATCGAGGATGAGCACCTGCTCGAGCGCCTGCCGCATTCCTTCGACGTTTCTGCGCTCGAAGAGCCCCCGGGCGAGGGCGAACAGGGCGTCCATCGAGGCGTCCCGCTGCTCGTGCTCGAGATGGAATTCGGCGATCCGTCGGAGCAGGAGCAGATCTTCGGGGTACTCCCGACGCAGGGCGTCGAGGCGGTCCCGGACCTGCCCCGCGTGCCCGTAGCGGAGCAGCACGGCCATGTCCGAGAGGATGTGATCCATCTCGCGCGTGGGGATCTGACCGTCCTCGCCGGTCTCGCCCGAGGGCGGGCCGTCGGTCTTGCGATGGACCGACTCCACGTCGGGCACGAGCTTCGCGGCCTCGATGCGCTGCGTGATCTGGCCGCGCGGGGCGACCACGCTCTGCCAGCTCGGCGGGACGTCGTCGGGGCCGATCGCGAGCTCGTCCGAGGGGTGCGCCTCCTCGGTGGTCTCGGGCGCGGGCATCGTGCCGACCTGCGACTCCTTCACCTTCGTGAGGAGCAGGATCCGCTGCCCCGAGTCCGTGGTGAGCGGGGCGCCGCGCGGCACCGTCATCCCCTCGCCGCTGTCCCCGGGATCGTCGTCGTCGTCCTCGTCGTCGTCGCGCCCGAAGGCGCGCCGCATCGCGAGCGGCATCGGCGCGTCCGGTCGGGTCCCCTCGCGATCCTTCGTGGGGTTCTCGCCGACGCTCGTGATCTCGTCGTCGGTGGGTGCCGTCTCGACCTCGGGCGCCCTCGCGAGGGCGGCCTTCGGATCCGGGTTCACCACCGTGACCTGATGGTCCCAGGCCGGGGGCCCGCCGCGGCGGATCGCGACGTCGTCGCGCGACACGCAGCCGGTCACCTCGTCGTCGTCCGGGAGCCCCAGCTCGGTGCTGCCGTTCGCGTTCTTCACGAAGCGATCGAAGATCGCCTCGGGCTCGAACACGGTCCGGAAGCGATCCGTCTTGCTGCCGTTCCCACCCGCCACGACGGTCTCGCATCCTGGCAGAGCGGACCTTTTCACGCAAGGCGACCCTCTTTGGGGGCGCACGAGCACAGACGGTTTCCGGGAGGGGCGACCGAACGCGGCGCGACCGGTATCCTGTCGGTATCGCTTTGCTCGGGAGGCTCCACATGAACCGCGCGTTGGCACTGGCGTCGATGGGGACGTGGCTGTGGCTCGCGAGCCCGGCCGTCGCCCAGACCGAAGCGGACGACGACGACCAGGCCCCGCTCGAGCCGGCCGAGGAGGAGCACTCGCTCGCCGACGAGGGCGCCCAGCAGCGCGCGCGGATCCACTTCCAGGCGGGGGCCTCGTACTACGAAGCGGGCGCCTACGAGGACGCCCTGCGCGAGTGGTCGCGGGCCTACGACCTCAGCCACCGGGCCGAGCTGCTCTACAACTTCTCGCTGGCGCACCAGGGCCTCAACCACCTCGAGCAGGCGCGCGACTACCTGCGGCAGTTCCTCGACCAGGTCACCGACATCCCGAACCGCGCGAACCTCGAGCTGCGGATCGAGAACCTCGAGCGCCGCATCGCGGAGCAGCAGGCCGCGGCCGAGCCTGTCGAGCCCGAAGAGACCGAGCCGAGCGACCCGATCGAGACCTCGCCGCCCCCGCCCCAGCGGATCCCGGTCGAGGGCTACGTGAGCCCCG
>JACKEC010000073.1 GCA_020633195.1 Sandaracinaceae bacterium
GGTGGCGGCAAGCCCTCGGCACCCTGCCGAACGGGAGCGTGCCCGCGGCCTGTGGGCCCTGACGAAACGACGAAGCGCCGACCGATCGCCCGGCCGGCGCTTCCTCGAGGAGCCGAGCTGAATCAGCCCTGCCGGCAGGTCACGGTGATCTGCGTGGCGCGGTGCAGCCACTCCCAGACGCGGATCTGGTACGCGCCGGGCGCGAGCGTCTGGGTGATGCGCGAGTTGGTGCCCTCACCCGAGTCGCTGTCCTCGACGATCACGTTGCCGCCCTGGACGATCGCCATCTGCGCGTCGTGGGAGGTGTCGGTCGCGTCGCAGGTGTACTGACCGGGCGCGGCGATCACGAGGTTGAGGTGGACCTGACCCGCGGGGCCCTCGCCGGCCGGCACGTTGACCGCGGCGGGCGTCCCCAGGACGAGGAGGCCGCCATCGGCGACGACCGGGGCCGAGACCGCGGGCGCACAGTTGACGCTGATCTGCGCCTCGCGGTGCTGCCACTCCCACACGCGCACGACGTACGCGCCGGGCGCGAGCTCGCGGGTGATGCGCGAGTTGACGCCCTCGCCGCCGTCGCTGTCCTCCTGGAGGGTCGCGCCGTTCTGGAGGATGGCCATCTGCGCGTCCATCGAGGACGTCGCGTCGCACTGGTAGTTGCCGGGCGCGGCGATCACGAGGTTGAGGTCGACCTGACCGGCCGGTCCCTGCGCCGCGGCGACGTTGACGTTCACAGGGGTCCCGACCGTCAGGACGGTGGGGTTGACCGGGACGGCGGGCGCGAGGCCGCAGGTGACGGTGATCTGCGCGTCGCGGCCGAGCCACTCCCACACGCGGATCGAGTAGGCGCCCGGCGCGAGCTGACGCGTGATCATCGCGTCGAAGCCGTCGCCGGAGTCGCTGTCCATCGCGAGCTCGGCGCCGTTCTGGAAGAGCTTCATCTGCGCGTCGCGCACCTCGGTGCCCTGCACGCCGTGCGCGGTGCACTGGTAGTTGCCGGGCGCGGCGACGTTGAAGTCGAGGTTGACGGCCATCGAGTCGGCCTGACCGCCCGCGGCCATCGGCGCGATCGTCACCGTCGCCGGCACCCCGATCGCGACGCTCGGCGCGGCCGGCGGCGGCGGCGGAGGCGGCGGGGTGTTGGAGTCGTCCCCACCCCCACAGGCACCGATCAGCAGCAACCCGATCGCCCAACTCAGTCTGCGGTCCATTCCACTCCCCTTTCGTCCCGAACCCACCGTCGGGGGGGCGAGATTATCGGGACCCACGGCGAAAGGGAACGGTACGATGGACCCCTCATCGGGGGGTGCCTTGAGCGAATCCGAAGACCGAAGAAGAGAGCTGCGTCGCGCCTCCGCGGCGCGCGTTCGCTGGGGCCAGGCGGACGACGAGGGCCTGCGCTCCGAGGAGCTGCGCGACATCAGCTCGCGCGGCATGTTCGTCGTCACCGGCGCGGCGCCCGCGGTGCTGACCGAGGTGGACTTCGAGCTCCTCGCCGAGGACGACACGGTCCTCGCGCGGGGCATCGGCCGGATCGTGTGGGAGCAGCCCGGCGTCGGCGTCGGCATCGAGTTCGTCACGGTCCAGCTCGGCCAGACGGAGCTCGATCAGCTCTCGGGCACCGCCGGCGGCCCCGAAGCGGTGCAGGTGCAGGCGGCGCGCGCGCGCGTCGAGGTGCCGATCGTCACGGTCGGGATCGACCTCGGCACGAGCAACACCTGCGCGTCGATCGTGCGGGACGGCAAGCCGCAGATCCTCGCCACGCGCTACGGCAAGAACACGATCCCCTCGGTGATCACGCTCGACGAGGGCGGGATCCTCGTGGGCGACGCCGCGGCCAAGCGGATGCTCCTGCAGCCCGAGCGGACGGTCTACGGATCCAAGCGGCTGATCGGGCGGACGTTCCAGGAGGCGGTCGCCGAGGAGTTCCAGCCGTTCTTCGCGTACCCGATCGTGGAGGCCGAGGAGAACCGCTTCGGCGCGCTCGTCGACGGGCGCGTGATCTCCATGGAGGCGGTCGCGCGGCTCATCCTCGCCGAGGTGCGGCAGGTCGCGTCCCGCAACCTCAAGGCCCGCGTGGAGGGCGCCGTCATCACGGTCCCCGCGTACTTCAGCGAGATCCAGCGCGAGTCGGTCCGCCGCGCCGCGCGAGGCGCGGGCCTCGACGAGGTGCGGATCATCAGCGAGCCCACCGCGGCGGCGCTCGCCTACGGGTTCAACCGCTCGGAGCGCACGCGGCTCGCGGTGTTCGACCTCGGCGGCGGCACCTTCGACATCTCGATCCTCGACGTCGACGGCAACGCGTTCGAGGTCGTGGCCACCGGCGGCGACCCCTTCCTCGGCGGGCTCGACTTCGACGACTTCGTCGCGTCGCACCTGCTGATGGAGTTCCAGAACGCGGAGCGCACGCAGCTCGAGCCGAGCCCGCAGCAGCTCGCGCGGCTTCGCGAGGCGGCCGAGGAGATGAAGCACGGGCTGTCGGTGCAGCAGAAGTTCACCGTCCAGCTCCCGCAGTTCGCGCAGGTCGACGGGACGTGGCGCAACCTCAGCGCGACGATGGACCGCGGCCTCTTCGAGGACCTCGCGGGCCCGCTCCTCGACCGCATGGCGGACATCACGCGCGAGACGCTCGAGGGCGCGAGCATCCACGTGCACACCATCAAAGAGGTCCTGCTCGTGGGCGGGATGACGCGTGCGCCGATCGTGCAAGCGCGCGTCGAGGAGCTCTTCGGCCGCCGCCCCTCACGGCGCATCAACCCGGACGAGGCGGTCGCGATCGGCGCGGCGCTGATGGCCGACGAGATCCAGTCCAAGAGCGGCGGCGTGCGGCTCGTCGACGTGCTGCCGCTGAGCATCGGGATCGCGCGCGAGGGGCGTCAGTTCCTGCGGCTCCTCGGCAAGCACACGCGGGTCCCCACCGACCGCTCCTTCCTCATCAAGACGACCACGGACGGGCAGCGCACCTACGAGATGCCCGTCTTCCAGGGCGAGAGCCAGGACGCGGGCTCCAACGAGTACCTCGGCACGATCGTCATCGAGGACATCCCGCCGGGGCCCGCGGGCAGCCAGAGCTACGACCTCGTCCTCGCGCTCGACGAGCAGTCGATCATCAGCGTGACGGCCAAGGAGGAGCGCTCGGGCACTCGGGTCCCCGTCCGGCTCGATCGCACGCGCGACGTCGATCAGGTGCTCGCGAAGCTCGGCGACTACGCGGGCCCGGCGCTGCCGCCGAAGCGCGCGCGACCGGTGAGCCTGCTCGGGCGCATGTTCGCCAAGATGCTCTCGATCTTCCGCCGCTGAGCGGGCGAGGTCTGTCGAGCCATCGCCTCCGGCGATTCCTCTCCGGGCGAGGGCCGAGCCCCTCGCGCGTCGTCGGACTCACTCGAGCAGCACGCACTGCACGTTCTCGAGGCGGCCCCAGCTGTTCGCCTCGTGGCACTCGTCGATCACGTCGTCCGGATCCGGGACGACGTAGATGTCGACCGCGGCCTCGGGCGCCGTCGTGGTGCAGCTGATCTCGACGCACTCGCCGGTCCCGATGGGCGCCGCGATCGTGGTCCGGCAGAATTCGGGGCCGTCGAGCGCGCCCTCGCGCAGCGCCACCACGAGGCCGCCGCCGAGCGGGAGCCGGCCGCGGTTGCAGACGTTGGCGCGGACCGTCGCCATCCCGTCGCGGCAGCCGAGCGGGGTCACCCCGCGCACGCTCGCGGTCAGGTCCGCGATGCCGAGCGCCTCGAGGTCGCCCTGCACGTTCTGCCGGAAGTTGTTGAGGGTCGGGTCGCGGTGGTTGACCACGACGTCGCTCGAGCGCGGGATCGCCCCGCGATCGCCGACGTGGGTCACCGAGTACGCGTGCTGGTTCCACACCGGCCGCGACGAGGCCCAGCGGTCGAGCTCGTCGCGCAGCACGTAGACGCCGTGGTTCGGCGTGAAGGCCGCGCTCGGGAAGAACGGATCGGTGGCCGGGCAGCTCCCCGTGTACGTGTAGGCGCCGACCACGATCTCGGTGTGGAAGTCGCCGTCGACGTCGGCGATCACCGGCATCTCGAACCACGTCAGCGACGAGCGCGGGAACGAGAAGAACACCTCGGCGTCCACGCCGCTGAAGATCCGGAGGAAGCACTCGTCGTGGTAGACGACCTCCGCGCGACCGTCGCCGTCGAAGTCGAAGACGCTCGACCCGGTGACCCCCGAGCTGTGCTCGTCGACCGCGAGCGCCCACAGGACTCCGTCCGTGCGAGACCTCCCGCCGCAGCGCGCCGCGTCGCCGCCCGCGAGGCAGTCGAGATCGAACACCGTGTACTCGGTGTGCGCGGCCGCCGCGACCTCGGCGCGCCCGTCCCCGTCGAAGTCCGCGATCGTCGGCGGCCCGCCGCGCCCGCTCGGCAACGACGCGCTGAAGAGCACCGTCCCCTCGAGGTCCTGGATCAGGATCTGCGCGTCGCCCACGAGCACGATCTCGGCGCGGTCCTCGCCCCCGAACGCCGCGAGGGGGTAGTCGCCGAGGTCGCCGACCGCGGCGAAGCGGAACGTGCCGCCCGCCGTGTAGCCCGCAAAATAAGCTTCGGGCACGATCGCGGGCCCGGCGGGGTCGTAGCGGAACACGCCCGCGCTCGACACGATCTCCGGCTCGCCGTCCTCGTCGACGTCCGCGACCACGGGGAACCGATCGAACGCGTCGGCGTCCCCCGCGACGCTCGCGAGGAGGCACCCGTCGGCGTCGTAGACGCTGTTGCCGATGAGCACCTCGGGGACCCCGTCGTCGTCGAGGTCGTGGAGCGAGGGCGAGAAGCCCTGACCGCCCGCGCCCGAGTGCGGCGCGCGCGAGCCGCCCGCGCAGGTGGCGCTGGTCCACAGCTCGACGAACGCGGCCGCGGTGACGTCGTAGCGCCACGCCTTGGTGAGGCCCGCGGCGTTGGCGACGATCTCGGCGCGGCCGTCTCCGTCGAGGTCGCCGAGCGCGACCATGCTCGCGTTCTGCACGCCGCTGCCGACGACGTGCTGCAGGGCGCAGGTGGCGCCGTCGATCACGCGGAGCACCTCGTCGCCGCCGCCGCCGGTCGTGGTGAACACGATCGAGGGGTGCAAGGTGCTCGGGTCGTCGTCGAAGTCGAAGTCGACCACGAGCGGCGTCCCGCGCAGCTCCTGGCTGCCGGGGAACGGGTCGCCCGCCTCCGTCGCCGTCCACGCGCACTGGAGCGCCGGGGTGATCGCGTCGATGTCGATGTCCTGCACGCACTCGTCGTTGCGGACGCGATCGGGCGGCACGCCATAGGGGACGCACGTGCCGTCGCCCGCGCAGTACGAGTCCGACGCGCACTCCTCGTTGGTGGCGCAGGGGCCGAGATCGGGCACGCAGGTGTCGAGGTAGCAGCGGTCGCCCGCGACGCAGCAGACCCCCGCGCACTCGACCTCGTCGGCGCGGCAGAGGCCCCCGCCGCCGTCGGTGATGGGCGGCGGGCTCGCGTCCATGCCGCCGCCGTCCGCGCCGCCGCCGTCGCCCATCGGGACCCGGCACAGGCCGTCGACGCACGTCGCGCCGCCAGCGCAGTCGGCGTCCGAGGTGCAGCCGCCCTCGGGGTCCGAAGAGCACTCACAGCCCGCGAGGAGCGACGCCCCCAGACACGCGCAGAGGCAAGCGCCGAGGCAAGCAGAGGAGAAGCGCATCGCCTCGATCATAGCGGCGCGCGCGATCCCGGGTCAGCCCGTGCGGTAGCGCCGCATGCGGAGCTGCGCCTCGGCCCACGCCACGGCCTCGTCGCACGTGCCGCACACCTCGTGGGGCACCGGGTGCGAGACCACGAGCATCACCGTGCTCAGCACGAACCGGAACGCCGCGCTCCGGAAGACCAACCCCGTGCCGAGGCAGTGCTGGCTGAGCCGCTCGGAGTTCGACGTGAGCCACTCGCTCGCGCGCTTGCGCATGTACGTCGTCGCGCGCCCCGAGTGCGTGTTGTCGAAGATCACGACGTAGGGCTCGCCGCGCCGGAGGTACTCGTCGGCCTTCGCGATGAACCGGTCGACGTTCTCGTCGTTCGGGATCCCCGTCGTCCGAAAGATCACGATCGGCCAGCGGGTCTCGTCACACTCGATTCCGTCGCGCGCCATTCGTCGGGGCTCAGCCCTCTTGAGTACCACGGCGGCGCGGCTCCGGTCTCACGGACGCGAACGAAAACGCGCTTTACAAGCGGTGCGGCCGTGACCGATATCACGCCCCATGCCCGTGTCCCAACGAGCCCTCGGCCGAGCGATCGGCCGAGCCTCCCGCGCGCTCTTCGCCACCCAGCGCGCCGACGGATCGTGGGACGAGCGCAGCGACGTCGGGCCCTCGAGCACCGCGAACGTGCTCGTCGCGCTGCATCACGTCGGGCTGATGCCGGCGACCGAGCTCGCCGACGGGACGCGCTGGCTGCGATCGCGCCAGCTCGCGGACGGATCGTTCCGGCCCTACCCCCACGCCCCCGCGGGCAACCTGTCGGTCACCGCGCAGTGCTGGGCGGCGCTGTCGCTCTCGAGCGCGCCCGCGGATCGCGCCGCGGCGGATCGCGCGTCGGCCTGGGTGATGGCGCACGGCGGCCTCGACGCGCTGGTCGCGGGCATGGGCACCGGCGACGTCGGCGCGGTGTGGCTCGCGCTCGCGGGCCTGCTCCCGCCGGGGCGCCTCCCCGATCCCGGCCTCACGTGGTGCCTCGCCGACCCGCTCGTCGACGCGATGAGCACGCGCTTCCACTTCGGCGTCGTGATGGGGGCGCTGCAGCTCTCCTTGATCGCGAAGCGGCTGCAGGGCGCGTTCGGGACCGACGGAACGCGCCGCTCGTGGCTCGAGCGGAAGGCCTGCGCGCGCGCCGTCGAGCTGATCGGGATCTTCCAGAACCACGACGGGAGCGTGAACTCCAACACCGTGCAGACCGCGCTCGTGATCCCCGCGCTCGTCGCCGCGGGCCTCGGCACGAGCGACCCGAGGGTGCAGCGCGCGGTGCGGTGGTTGCGGTCGCGGCGCGTCGACGATCCGCGCGGGATCTGGTTCGACGTGTTCTCGAGCGACGTCTGGTCGACCGCGTTCACGATGCGGTCGCTGGTGCTCGCGGGCGCGTCGCCGACCGACCCGCGGATCACGCGCGCCGCCGAGTGGCTCCTCGACGCGCAGCTCGTCGAGCCGCAGCCCCGCGTGAACAACCGCAAGCCGTCGGCGATCCGCACGGGGGGCTGGCCGTTCCAGACGGGCAACGAGACGATGGCCGACTGCGACGACGCGGGCATCGTGCTGAGCGCGCTCGGGCTCGTCGTCGATCACGTCGAGCCCGCGCTCGCCGCGCGCATCCACGACGCGGCGCGGCGGGCGCACGACTGGCTGTCGGACATGCAGAACCCGGACGGCGGCTGGTCCGCGTTCGTGTGGGACACGCCCGGCGAGCGGCCGGTGGGCTACACGCTCTTCTCGAAGGTCCCCGACGTCCCGCCCGACGATCTGCTGAAGACGGCGCGCGCGTTCTTCAAGCCGCCGCCCGAGCTCGGCGACCCGTCCACCGAGGACCTCACGGGCCGTGTGCTGCACGGGCTCGGATCGATCGGCGCCGACTCGACCCACCCGGACGTCGCCGCGGCGATCCGCTTCCTGAAGACGCAGCAGACCGACGGCGGCGGCTGGTGGGGGCGCTGGGTGTGCAACTACCTCGCCTCGACGAGCTACGTGCTCGGCGCGCTCGCCCGCGTCCGCGAGGACGTGCAGGAGGCCTACGTCCGCGACGCGGTGGCGTTCGTGCTCTCGAAGCAGAACGCCGACGGAGGCTTCGGCGAGTCGACCGCGAGCTACCGCGATCCGAGCCGCGCGTTCCCCGCGCCGAGCACCGCGCCGCTCACCGCGCTCGTCGTCTCGGGCCTCGTCGAGATCGGCGAAGCCGAGCACCCGAAGGTCGAGGAGGCGATCGAGTACCTGATCGGTCGGCAGCGCGCGGACGGGAGCTGGCCGAACGACGACTACGTCGCGACGAACGTCCCGCCGGACGGGTTCTACGTGTACGACGGCGCCGCCCGGCACATGCCGCTCGAGGCGCTCGCGCGCTACGCGCGTCGTCGGGAGCAGGCGCCCGTCGTGCCCGCGGAGCACCACGGTCGGTGGACCAGCGATCGGCTCGAGCAGCTCCGCGGGGTGTGCGATCCGCCCGCGGACGCCGTCGCCGACGCCATCTTCGCCGAGGGCGACATCGGCTCGATCAACGCGATGCTCGCGACGATCCTCGACAACGACGACCCCATCCCGCCGGGCCTCCCGCCCGCGGCGCGCGCGTTCTTCGACGCCACCGACGACATGCCCGCGTGGGCCGACCCGGCCAAGATCGCGCGCGCGCAGCAGCTCTTCGCCGAGGACGGCCTCTACATCACGTTCGGCTTCTTCTGCTCGTCGCTGCCGCAGTCGTACTGCGCGGCGCACGGCGCGGGCGTGCTCGTCGAGACGGGCGCGCTCCTCGACCGGGTCCGCCAGCGCATCTTCGAGACGGCGCAGTTCCTCTTCGACGTCCTCGACGCGGGGAGCCTCGACCCCGGCGGCCGCGGGATCCGCGCGCCGCAGCGGGTGCGCCTGATGCACGCCGCGGTCCGCCGCCTCGTCCGACACCACGTGCCCTGGGACGTCGCGACGCTCGGCGAGCCGATCAACCAGGAGGACCTCGTCGGCACGCTGATGACCTTCAGCGTCGTGACCTACGAGGCCGCGCGGCGCCTCGGGGTGAGCTGGAGCCGCGCCGACGCGGACGCCTGGATCCACCACTGGAACGTGGTCGGCCACTTCCTCGGCATCGACCACGACCTGCTCCCCCAGGACCTCGAGGACGCGCAGGACCTCATGGAGGCGATCCGCCAGCACCAGTGGCGACGCTCCGACAAGGGCCGGAAGCTCGCGTCCGCCCTCGTCGACATGATGCAAGAGTTCTTCACGCAGGACATGGACGCCCTCGACGGCCTCTCGCCCACCCTCGTGCGCCACCTCGCGGGCGACCACTGCGCGGACCTCCTCGGCCTGCCCGAGTCCGACTGGACCAAGCTCCTCGTCCTCGCGCTCACCCTCGCGACCGACGTCGTCGACATCGACGACCGCGAGGGCTGGCTCGAGCACCAGCTCGGCGCGATCACCGGCCACGCGATGCGGTGGATCACGACGGTCGAGCGCGGCCAGAAGAACGCGTCCTTCCGCATCCCGGAGTCCCTGCGCCAGTCCGTCGTCCCCGGGACGTGAGCCGACCTCGCCCGCCCCGTTTCTCGCCTCGTTCCGAAGGAGTCACGACGGGGCCACGATGAACTTCGCGACCGCGCCGAGCAGCTCGCGGAACTCGGCGCGCCCGAAGTCCGAGCCGGTGCGCAGCCAGTCCACGTGTCGCGGGTGCAGGCCCGGCCCGTGGAAGTGGCCCATCACGTCCATGTGATCGGCGTAGCCCGCGTGGATCACCTTCTCCCAGACCTGGGAGAGCGCGGGGACCATCGCGTCGTTGTCCGACTGCTTGGGGACGTCCCCGAACGCCTTCACGAGCACGCGGCGCTGCGCCGCGTCCGGGTAGTTGTGGAGGGTCTCGGGGGTCGTCGACGCGAGGAGGTGCAAGCCCCGGTAGATGCCGTACTGCGCGTGCCACATCGGGCGGACGCCGAGCGCGCGCTGCCGCTCGATCGAGGGGGCCGGCGCCATCGCCACGACGCTCCCGCAGCGCACGTGCGCGGCGGGCTTGGCGATCGCGTTGACCACGTCCATCGCCTCGGGGCTGAGCTGCGGCAGCAGCGTCTGGTCCTCGTAGGCCTTGTCGAAGAACTCCTCGAGGGAGCGGCGCCGGTCGTCGTCGAAGTCCTTCAGGACCTGCTTGTAGACCTGATCGGCGACGCCGCCGGAGGCCCAGCTGAGCGCGCCGGTGCTCGCGAAGGCGCCGCCCAGCGAGACCAGCGCCGGCAAGGGGACGCTCCCGAGCCGGATCGTGGCGACGGTCACGAGTGACAACAAACGCAAGAGACGTTGCCCGAGGAGGCTGGTGAAGAACGCTGCCGTGGGCGTGCCCCGGTGCGGCGTCGCGATCGTGACGACGCTGCGGATCCCGGCGAGCACGTCCTCGCGCCCCTGGATGGTCAAGCCCTCGGAGGCCAGCAGGCGCGCGTCGAGGCCGCCGGTGGAGTGCCCCACGAGGTGGATCTCGTCCCCCGGCTCGCTCTGCGCCTTGATGTGGTCGAGGAGGCGGCGCGCGCGGAGCAGGATCGAGCTCGTCGGCAGCGTGTCGAGCGGGTGGACGATGGCACTCGAGCCCTCCTTGGCCAGCAGATCCTGGAGCTCCTCCTTGAAGTGGGAGAAGTAGGCGAAGTCTCCGAGGTTGGTGAACCCGAAGAACCCGGGGACGAGGAACACGCGCGACGCCATCGTCAGCCACGGTCTCAGCTCGGGGCGCGGGCGGCAAGCGGTGAGAGATCGGTGAGGCGTGGGATGCCCTTCGGCTCGCGTACGAAGACGCGGAAGGAGGTGCACATGCACCGAGCGTGGGGAGTGACGGTGGTGGTGGGGCTGATCGCGGCGGCGACGGGCTGCGACGGAGGGGGCATGGAGCCGACGGACGGCGGGGCGCTCGCGGACGCGGGGCCGGCGATGACGGACGCCGGGCCGATGACGACGGACGCGGGACCGACGCCGACGGACGCGGGGCCGATGGACGTGGACGCCGGCGACCCGCCGATGGTGGACGGCGGCTTCGACGCGGGGCCGATGACGATGGGGAGCGACTGCGCCGAGACGTTCGCGCTGGCCGCCGGTCGCTACACCGGCCGCGCGGGGCTGAGCCCCGGGAGCGCGGGGCCCGCCGCCGAGTACCTCGAGAACATGACCACCTACGACATCGAGATCACCGCGGAGGGCGTCGTGA
>JACKEC010000074.1 GCA_020633195.1 Sandaracinaceae bacterium
GCCTGCCCCACCCGCGACCACGTCGCCTGCGGACCGCCCGTGAACGGCCCGACGACCGTGCGCGGGACCGTCGCGCCGGCGCAGCCCGTGGCGATGATCGCCAGCGCCGCGAGGAGGCTATGGCTGGACATCGGTGGTGACTCCGAACGAGACGATGTGTCGCTGGTCCGAGTAGTCGGCGCCCTCGACGAAGATGGGCTGCTGTCGCAGCCCGCGCGTCTCGACCGTCAACGACCATTGCACGAAGAGGAACCCCGCCGTGACGCGGGCGCCGAAGTCCCACGCGGGGTACAGGCCGCCGAGCTGAAGCCCCGTCGTCTCCGAGTAGCGCGGCTCGCGGAACACGTACGGGATCCACCAGCGGTGAAAGACCCCGAGCCGCGGCGCCCACGGGTCGCGCCAGGGTCGCGCCTCGGCGAACACGCCGGGCGCCGCGCCGAAGATGCCGACGTCGGCCTCGAGCCCGATCGATCCCCACGGCTCCTGGTAGGTCACCACCCCGAACACGCGCGGCCCCAGATCGAACGCCGCCCCCTCGAGCTCGCTCCGGCCGGGCATCGTGAGGCCGACGAGGAGGCCCACGTGGTCGTCGACCACCGCGCCCCAGCCGATGGAGCCGTAGGGCACGGGTGGGTTCGCGCTCGGTCGGGAGCGCACACACTCGAAGTTGCAATCCACCGTCCGCCCCGCCGGCGCGTGGATGAGCGTCGCGACCTCGAGCATCACGCCCGGCTTCACCCGCATCGGGTGCGCGAGCGTCGGGGCGCACGCCCCGACGGCCAGGAGGCAGAGCGCGCCGAGGCCCACGGCCCCGTGAACGCTGCGTCTCTCCGTGTCGCGCCGCCCCACTCGCTCGGGAGCAGCCTACACCCGGTCGCCGGGGGCTACCCGTAGCGGTAGAAGCCCTCGCCGCTCTTGCGGCCGAGCTTGCCCGCGCGGACCATCTGCCGGAGCAGCGCCGGAGGGCGGAACTGCTCGCCGAGCTCGCGGTGCAGGTGCTCGAGGATCGCGAGCCGCACGTCGAGCCCCACGAGGTCGGTGAGGCGGAGCGGGCCCATCGGGTGGCGGTACCCGAGCTCCATCGCCTTGTCGATGTCCTCGGCGCTCGCGACGCCGCTCTCGAGCATCCGGATCGCCTCGCAGCCGAGGATCACGCCGAGGCGGCTCGTCGCGAACCCGGGGAAGTCGTTGACCACGATCGGCTCCTTGCCGATCCGCGCGGCGAACGCGCGCGCGGCCTCGACGGTCGTGTCGCTCGTGCTCAGACCGCGCACGATCTCGAGCAGCGCCATGATCGGCACCGGGTTGAAGAAGTGGAGGCCGACCACGCGGTCGGGCGCGCCGCTCGCGGCGCCGATCTCGGTCACGCTGAGCGACGACGTGTTCGAGGCGAGGATCGCGTGCGCGGGCGCGTGCTCGGCGACCGCGGTGAACGTCTCGACCTTGAGCGCCATGATCTCCGGGATCGCCTCGACGACCAGGTCCGCGCCCGCGACGGCGTCGGCGAGGTCGGTCGTGGTCCGGATCCGGGCGATCGCGGCGTCCCGGTCGGCCGCCGCGATCTTGCCCTTGTCGGTCAGCTTGCCGAGCGAGCCTTCGATGCCCGCGCGGCCGCGCGACAGCAGCTCGTCGTTCAGGTCGCGCAAGGCGACCTGCATCCCGGCGACCGCGCAGACCTGCGCGATCCCGTGCCCCATGGTGCCCGCGCCGAGCACCGCCACCTTCTCGATCTGGCTCATGGGGCGAGCCGTAGCACGAACGCGCTACCAGCCGAAGACGCCCAGGTTGTTCTTCGTCATCAGCGCCTGCACGTACGGCTGCACCGTCGCGTCGTCGATGCCGAAGCCGACCTGCATCTCGTTGAGCATCTGCATCTCGCGCGGCGCGAGGTGGCCATCGCCCATCGCCATGTCGGCGATGTTGAGGAGCATGCAGAGCTTCTGCTGCGGGGTGAGCACGGCCGCGACCGACTGCAGGAACTGCGGCCACCCGTTCTGCCGAGCGAAGTCCATGCCCATGCGCAGGACGTTGTCGTCGGGGACGATCTTGAGGATGTCGCCGCGCTCGTCGGGGCTGAGGTGGCCGTCCGCCGCGGCCACGTAGAACAGGCCGGCCGCCATGCCGATCTGCGGGGTCATCTGGATCGAGCTGCCCTGGAAACCGTCGAACACGCCCATGGTGCGTCCCTCCCTTCGAGGCGGGCAGATTCGGCAACGCGCGGCCCTCGGTCAAGGGCCTTTTGCGGCGCCGACGGCGGAGGTAGCGTGCCGGGCGAGGACCGATGGCGGACACGAACGCGGACGACATGATCAAAGTGCGCACCGGGCAAATCGTCTTGGTGCAGGACAGCAAGGGCCTCGGGACGGGCCTCGTCGTCGGGGACGACGGCTGGGTGCTCACCAACCGCCACGTCGCGCCGAGCGTGGGCCCGTACCGCGTCGTGTTGTCGAGCGGGAAGAACGTCCACGCGGTCGGCGTGCATCAGAGCAACCACCACGACCTCGCGATCGTGAAGGTGGACCTGAGCCACGAGGCGCCGTTCGACATCGAGAACGACCTCGCCGACGCCTACCACGTCGGCGAGGAGGTCTGGGCGCTCGGCCACCCGCGCGGGTGTCGGTTCAGCGTCTCGCGAGGGATCATCAGCAACCCGCACCGCGAGATCGACGGCGACTACTACGTGCAGACCGACGTCGCGATCAACCCGGGGAACTCGGGCGGTCCGCTCGTCGACAGCGCCGGCCGCCTCGTGGGCGTCGTCACGCTGATGTACGCCGGCTCACAAGGCCTCGGCTTCGCCGTGCCCGCGCACACCGCGAGCGACTACGTGCGCCTCGTGCGCCGCCTCGTGCGTCAAGGCGTCGTGAAGATCCCCATGGAGCTCCTCGCGAAGACCGCGGACAAGGAGCAGGTGGCGCCCGAGATCGTGCGCAGCGCCGTCGACGTGCTCATGCAGATCGGCGACGCCAGCGTCGAGGAGGAGAACGCCGAGTCCGGGCACTTCAAGATCCGCAAGAAGAAGGGCCTCATCGACGTCGTCTGCTCGAACGAGGTCCTGACCGTCCGCGGGCGCGTGAGCATGCTCGGCAAGGAGGAGCTCGACAACGGCGCCTTCCTCACGAAGCTGTTGCGCCTCAACGGCACCGCGGAGCTCGGCGGCGCGTCCTTCCACCTCGACGGCGACGCGCTCGAGCTCGGCATCCGCCGGCCCACCACCGGCCTCGACGCGCTCGAGGCGTTCTGGGCGATGGACCTCGTGCTCCACCTCCTCGGCGAGTGGAGCGGCAAGATCAACGAGCTCGCGTACTCCTCGCCGAGCCCCAAGGCCGGCGCCGCGAAGCCCGAGAGCCCGTTCCCTCAGATCGCGATGCCCAAGCCGATGCCCGAGGAGTGACGCTCAGGTCCCCCAGGGCTTGCAGCCGAGGTCGCGGATGCTGCCGGCCTGGAAGATGAACAGCGCGTCCGACGTGTCGTAGTCGACCCCGGTCACGTAGCCCGGGTAGACGGTGAACTGGAGCTTCGCCTCGAACGAGCGGACGAAGAGGCTCGGGCAGTGGATGTCGATGGTGTGCGGCCCCGGCGGCAGCGGGATCAGGTGGTAGCCCCACTTGAGCGCCTGGGTGCCGCCGTCGATCGTGACGATCGGCTTCTTGAAGTCGAGCATCCACTGGAGCCCGCCCTTGAGGAGGCGGAGCTGGAGGCCGGAGGGGGTCTGAGGTTGCGCGTTCACGTTTTCTCCGGGCGTGAATAGCACATCGCGGAGGTCCCGAGGCTCCCTCGGCCCGCCAGACTCACTGGATTGATGCACACATTCTGTACTACCGTGAGGATGGGTTTGGTCTGTTGGGTGCTCCATCCGCGGAGGCAGTCTTGCGACTTCCGGCGTGTGTCTCTTTCGCGCTCGCGCTGAGCGTGTCCGTCTCGTTTGGCTCCGTGGCTCGTGCGCAGAGCTGCCTCGGGACGTGCTCGGTCAGCGGCGACGCGTGCGGCGCCGATCTGGGGTGCGGCGGTGGCCGGACCTGCGCGGGCGCCTGCGCTCCGCCCGCGGCGTTCCCCGCGGCGATGGCGTTCGCGGCCGTGCAGTGCGCCGATCCGGGAGCGATTCCGTCGCAGGATCCGTGCACCGACGAGGCGCGCGATCACAGGAACATCATCGGCGGCGGCGCGACGCCGGCGTACCAGTACTCGCAGGACGGGACCTACTTCTACCTCCGCATCCGCGTCGAGGCGGACCCCCGGCAGGCGACGGCGCTGCGCGCGTTCGCGTGGGGCTTCGGGCTCGACGCCAACAACGACGGCGAGTTCGAGGCGTACATCACCGCCATCGGTCAGGGCATGGCCGACCGCGTCGAGATCCAGGATCAGGACCCCGACAACGGGGTCAGCCCGAGCTTCGTCCTCGGGACCGGGAGAGCGCCCGACACCGCGCTCTATCCCGTCCTGACCGACGGGTCGGGCCGGACCTGGGTCGACGTCCAGCTCGCGCCCGGCGGGAACTTCTGCGCTGACGACACGGACGGCGGCGACTACTTCCTCTCCGTCGCGGTGCCCCTCGCGATCCTCGCCGACCTCGGCGCGCTCGGCGGCGTGATCGCCTACGGCGGCAGCTCGTCGGCGTTCACGGGGATCCAGAACGACATCGTCTGCGCCGACGGCACGACCTCCTGTCGCACCGGCGCGACCTGCCCGACGGGGATCTGCCTCGCGTCGGGGAGCTGCGCCCCGCCGGTGCCGCCGATCTTCACCGGCTGCGTGGCCGCGGACACGAACATGGACGGCGTCGACGAGGGCTGCACGACCGGCACCCCGCGCTGTCTGGTCGGCGGCGGGACGTCGGTGTGCGTCGAGTGCATCACCGACGCGGGCTGCAACGACCTCAACGACTGCAGCGCCGACGCCTGCGTCGCCAACGCGTGCGTCCACACCGCAGAGCCCATGGGGACCACCTGCATGGGCGGCACGTGCGACGGTGACCCGACGACGCCGATGTGCATCGGCTGCACGGCGGCCTCCGACTGCGACGACGGCAACGAGTGCACCACCGAGGCCTGCACGGCGGGCGCGTGCAGCTCCACCGTCGCGATGGCCGGCACGACGTGCACCGGCGGCGTCTGCGACGGCGTCGCGACGCCGACCTGCGTGACGTGCATCGACGACGCGACCGGCCGGATGGTCGACTCTGGCTGCAGCAGCGGCACGCCCATCTGCGACACCTCCGGCACGGCGCCGGTCTGCGTCGCCTGCCTTGCCGCCGCGCACTGCGACGACGGGAACGAGTGCACGACCGACGCCTGCACCGCGGGGGTGTGCTCGTCCACGGAGCTCGTCGCCGGCACCACGTGCAGCGCCGGCGTGTGCAACGGCTCGTCGACGGCGCCAGCGTGCGTGGACTGCATCGACGACGCGGCCGGGACCATGACGGACTCGGGCTGCACTGCGGGCGCGCCCGTGTGCGAGACGTCGGGCGCGTCGCCGATGTGCACCGGGTGCGCGACGGCCGCCGACTGCGACGACGGCAACGAGTGCACCGCCGACGCCTGCACCGCGGGGACGTGCGGGCGCGCTCCGGTGGCGGCGGGCACGATGTGCACGGGCGGCGTCTGCAACGGCGTGGCCGGCATGGCGGCGTGCGTCGCCTGCGTCGACGACGCGGCCGGCGGGGCCACCGACACGGGGTGCACCTCGGCGACGCCGCGGTGCGACACCTCGGGCGCCGCGCCGACGTGCGTGGGCTGCATGGTGGCGGCCGACTGCGACGACGGCATCGAGTGCACGACCGACTCGTGCGCCGCGGGGGCCTGCGTCCGCGCGGTCGCGCCGGCGGGGACGCTGTGCGCGGGCGGGGTCTGCGACGGGACGGCCGGGTCGCCGATGTGCCTCGCGTGCGTCGACGACGCGACCGGGGCCGACCGCGACAGCGGGTGCACCGCCGCGTCGCCGATCTGCGACGAGAGCGGCTCGGCGCCCGTGTGCACCGCGTGCGTCGACGCCGGGCCGGGGACCGACCCGGGCTGCGCGATGCCCACCGAGGTGTGCGCGGGGACCGGCGCGTCGCGGACGTGCGTGGACTGCGAGGACACCGAGACCGGCACGGGCACGGACTTCGGCTGCGACGCCATGACCCCGATCTGCGGCGCGACGATGGCCGGCTCGGTCCGGTGCGTCGAGTGCACGCTCGACACCGAGTGCCCGACCGGTGAGCGCTGCAACATGGCGTCGGGCACCTGCGCGATGGGCTGCAGCGACGACTCCGACTGCAGCGCGCCCACGCCCGTCTGCGACACCGTGTCGGGGATGTGCGTCGAGTGCGTCGACGACGGCTCCTGCCGCGGCCGCCAGGAGTGCGGGACGGGCAACGTCTGCACCTACCCCGACAGCGACGGCGACGGGACGACCGACGAGGTCGACCTCGACGACGACAACGACGGCATCCCCGACGTGGACGAGCTCGGCGGGATGGACCGCAGCGTCGACACCGACGGCGACGGGGTGCAGGACTTCGAGGATCCCGACAGCGTCGTGTGCGACGACGCCGACGCGGACGGGATCTGCGACGAGCTGCCGAGCAGCGTCGACTTCGACGGCGACGGCGTCCCGAACCACCTCGACCTCGACGCCGACGGCGACGGCCTGACGGACCTCCGCGAGGGCGGCGGCGTCGACGCCAACGGCGACGGCCTCGTCGACGGGTTCGTGGACCTCGACGGCAACGGGCTCGACGACGGCGTGATGGCCTCGCCGCTGCCGCTGCCCAATACCGACGGGACGGGCGGGCCGGACTTCCTCGACCTCGACTCGGATGGCGACGGGCTCACCGACGTGGTCGAGGCCGACGGCACCGACGCCGACGGCGACGGTCGCGCCGACGGCGGCGACACCAACGGCAACGGGCTCGCGGACAGCGCGGACCCGGGCGCCCGCGGGCGGCGCCTCCCCGGACCCGACACCGACATGGACGGCCTGCCCGACTGGCGTGACCTCGACACCGACGGCGACTCGGTGCCGGACGCCACCGAGGGCACCGACGGCGACCACGACGGCATGCCCGACGTGGTCCCGACAGGGAACGACGCCGACGGCGACGGCATCGACGACGCGTTCGACACGGACGCGGGCGGCACCGCGCCGAGCCAGCCCGACACCGACGGCGACGGAACGCCGGACTGGCGCGACCCCGACGACGACGGCGACATGATCCCGACGATCGAAGAGGACGGGAACGGCGACGGGATCCTCACGAACGACGACGAGGACGGCGACGGCGTCCCGGACTACCTCGACCCGCGCCAGCCGATGACGCCGGGCGGGCTCTCGGGCGGCGCGCTGTGCACCGCGTCGGCGGCGCGCGCGCCGGCGTACGGGATGGCGCTGCTGCTCTTCGTCGCCGCGCTCGCCCTCCTCGAGCGCCGCCGGCGCCGGCGCTAGTCCTCGCCGATCGGGAGGGTCGCGGTGCGGGCCCGCGGGGTGACCTGCGGGCCGTCGAGGTTCGCGCGCACCCAGCGGCCGAGGTCGGCGCTGCCCACCGCGTCGCGGAGCCGCCGCGCGGCGGCGAGCGCGCGCTGCAGCGCCTCGGCCGTCTCGAAGCGCTCGTCGGGGTTCTTCTCGAGGCAGGTCGAGACGATCGCGGAGAGGTCCGCCTCGAGCCCCGTCAGCTCGGGCGGGGTCGCCTCGCGGATGCGGTCCATCGTCTCGAGGGGCGTGGGGCCGTCGAAGGGGCGGGTCCCGAGCAGCAGCTCGTGGAGCATCACGCCGAAGCCGAACTGATCGCTGCGGGACGAGAGCGGCGCGCCCGAGATCTGCTCCGGGGACATGTACGCGTACTTGCCGCGCCGGATCGCGGCGGCGGTGTTGCTCGCGAGGCGGGTCGCCTTGGCGATGCCGAAGTCCGCGAGCTTCACCTCGCCGTCGCGAGAGACAAGGACGTTGCTCGGGCTGACGTCGCGGTGCACCAGGCCGAGGGGGCGGCCGTCGTCGTCGGTGAGCGAGTGGACGTACGCCAGCGCCTGCGCGACCTCCTCGGCGACGAGCAGCGCGAGGTCTCGCGACGGAGCCTCGCGACCGCGCAGCGTGTCGAGGTCGGCGCCGTGCACGTAGTCCATCCGGACGTAGTAGACGCCGTCGTCGACGCCGAGGTCGTGGACCTGCAGGAGGTTCCGGTGCGCGAGCTTGGCCCCGAGCTTCGCCTCCTCGATCAGCATGCGCTCGAGCTCCGCGTCGCCTCGGTGCTCCGCGCGGAGGACCTTCAGCGCGACGAGCTTCTCGAAGCCGCTCGCGCCGACTGCGATCGCCTTGAAGACCTCCGCCATGCCGCCGTGGCCGAGCGGCGCGACGATCCGGTAGGGGCCGATGCGGCGGGGGATCGCCATGCTGCTACGATCCCGCTCGAGGCCCGTCGTGTCCACGGTCGCCACGATCCACAGCGATGCCCTCGGCCCCCGGAGCGCCGACGGGCTGCAGCTCGTCGTGTTCGAGGGCCCCGACCGCGGGCGCGCCGTCCGCCTCGACGCGCCGCGCACGGTGGGCACGGACACGGCCTGCGATCTGGTGCTGACCGACGACCGCGTGTCGCGCCGCCACGTGCGGGTCGGGCCCGGGGCCGACGGAGGGATCTCCGTCGAGGACCTCGAGAGCAAGAACGGCACGCAGCTCGAGGGCTCGCGGGTGGAGCGCGCGCACGTCGGCGTCGGCGCCACCCTCAAGGTCGGGCGCACGTTCCTTCGCGTCGCGCCGCTCTCGCAGCCGCTCGTGGTCACGCCGACCCAGGAGCGCCGCTTCGGCGAGATGGTCGCGGAGAGCCTCACCATGCGCGAGGTGTTCGCGGTGCTCGCGCTGGCCGCGCGGACGGACGTCCACGTGCTGCTCGAGGGCGAGACCGGCGTGGGCAAGGAGCTCGCGGCGCGCGGGGTCCACCTCGCGAGCCCGCGCCGCGAGGGTCCGTTCGTGACCGTCGACTGCTCGGCGCTCCCGCCGTCGCTGATCGAGAGCGCCCTGTTCGGCCACGTGCGCGGCGCGTTCACGGGCGCCGCGGCGGCGCGGGACGGCGCGTTCGTGCGCGCGTCGGGGGGGACGCTGTTCCTCGACGAGCTCGACTCGGCGCCCCCGGACACGCAAACCCGCTTGCTTCGCGCGATCGAGCGTCGCCGCGTCCAACCGGTCGGCGGCGACGACGAGCGCGAGGTCGACATCCGCCTCATCGCGGCCTCGCGGCGCGACCTCTCGGCGCTCGTCGCGAGCGGGGAGCTGCGCGCGGACCTGTTCTATCGGCTGTCGGTGATGCGGATCCGGATCCCGCCTCTGCGCGAGCGCCGCGAGGACGTGGCCCCCACCGCGCGCGAGATCCTGATCCGGCAAGGGATGGCGGACCCGGGCCCCATCGCCGGGCCGAACCTCGATCGGCTCTTCGCGCACGACTGGCCGGGCAACGCGCGCGAGCTCCGCAACGTGCTCGAGCGTGCCCGCGTGCTGAGCCCCGAGGCCACCTCCTTCGGCGAGCTGGGCGTGTCGCTCGCGCCGATCCACGAGCCGGGCGGGCTGCGCGTCCGGGGCGACCTGCCGTTCCACGACGCCAAGCGCGAGGTGCTCGACGCGTTCGAGCGCGCGTACGTCGAGGACCTGATCGCGCGTCACGAGGGCAACCTGACGGCGGCCGCGCGGGCGGCGGGGCTCGACCGGAAGAGCTTGCGTCGCCTGGCGCAGAAGCACGGCCTCAGCGCTCCCCGAAGCGAAGGACCAGCGCGGTGATGTTGTCGGTCCCGCCGGCCTCGTAGGCGGCGGCGACGAGCTCCGTGCACGCGGCCTCGGCGCTCTTGCAGGACAGCCCGCGCGCGATGGCGTCGTCGCCGAGGGGGTCCGAGAGCCCGTCCGAGCAGAGCAGGAGCACGTCCCCCGCCTCCACGCGCTCGACGCGCAGATCGGGGCGCGTGTTGGGCGAGAAGCCGATGGCCCGCGTGATGATGTGCCCGAGGTTGGCGGGGTGCTCCATCTGGCCGGTGGCTCGCAGCTCCTCGATGAGCGAGTGGTCGCGCGTGAGCGCGTCGAGCTCGCCGTCGCGGAGGCGATAGATGCGGCTGTCCCCGACGTGCGCGAGGACCGCGTCGTGTCCGTCGAGCGCGACCGCCACCACCGTCGACCCCATCTGCGCGAGGACCCCTTTTCGCCGCGCCATCACCTGCTGGTTCGCGATGCGGATGGCGACCGCGATCAGGTTCTGCACGAAGCTGCGCCCCGGCTCGAGCCCCCACGGCCACGTCGCGTCCCCGTCGGCGGCGTTGCGCGCGACGAAGCGCTCGATGCTCCCCACGACGACGGCGCTCGCGACCTCGCCCCCGTGATACCCACCCATCCCGTCCGCGACGGCGAAGACGCCTCGATCCGTGTCGAGGAGGTACGCGTCCTCGTTGTTGTCCCGCCGTCCGACGTGCGTCGCCGCCGCAGCGTCGACCGTGAGCTCGGACCAGCACCCCCAGCGTGTCGTGTTCATGTATGCCGCTCCTTGCCAGGCCCGTGCCGAAGGCGGCGGCGCGATCCCAACGCCTCGCGGCGGGGCGCTCGCGCCCCGCACCCACGCCGAGACTCAGGCGGACCGGGGCGTCAGCGCCCCGAGCTGAGTCCCTACCCCCGTCCTCGAGGCTGAAACCGCATGGAGGTCGTGGCCGCGCGAAGCGCGGCCG
>JACKEC010000075.1 GCA_020633195.1 Sandaracinaceae bacterium
TCGTACTCACTGGGCGGTCGCCACACCATCACGGAGAACGCGACGCCGTTGAGGTTGGTGCTGCGCAGGACGAGGGTGTCGCCGATGGCGGCGGCGGGATCCTCGCCCGCGATCACGCGCACGAACGGGTTGTAGCCGCTCTGCCCCGCCTCTTCGTCGGTGGCCTCGGCGATGATCTGCTCATCGTCCCCGCGCCGCACGACCAGCTCGTGCAGCGCTCGGCTGCCGGGCTCGTCGAAGTTCGGGATGTAGAGCGTCACGTCGCCTGCCACGTCCGCGCAGAGCGGGTAGGTCAGCTCGACGAACGCGCCCACGCCGACGAGGAAGTGCTCTCCGTGCACGAGCGCCGCGGGGCCGAGCGGGTGGGGCTCCTCGCCCACCTGCCAGACCCCGTCGCCGTTGGCGTCGTCGACGAACACGCGGTCGTCGCAGAGGCGATGGTCGTGCAGGAACGGCCACGTGCCGTCGGGTCGCGGGGCGGCCTCGTGGCCCTGGACGAAGAGGCGGTGGACGCCCGGCTCTCGCAGACAGTCCGCGGGCTCGCCGCCGTCCGTCCCCGGCCCCGCGTCCAGCGCCGGAGGGCTCGTCGCGCCGCACGCGACGAGAAGCACCGCGAGCGCGGCCCGCATCAGAGCGTCTCCATGAACGCGATCAGCGCGTCGAGCTCGCGGGCCGAGAGACCGGACGTGCTGCCGTGGGTGTCGGCCTGTCCGTCGCGCTCGTCGAACCCCCGCTCGCCGGGGGCGAGACCGGGGTGGTGAGGCGTGGCGATGGCCTCGCGCAGCGAGCGCGCGAGCCCGTGGTGCAGGAACCGGCGCCGGTCCCAGATCCCGCGCAAGCTCGGGACGCCGACCCGCAGGCCGACGCTGTCCTGCACGGCGTCTGGGAAGGTCCCGAGGAACGCCGGGTTCACTCGGTCCACGTCCGCCCCGCTCGGGCCGCGGACGGGGGTGAGCACGTAGGAGAAGCGCAAAGGCCCGGGCGGGCCGCCCACCGCGGTCGCCGCGACGGGCAGTGGGTGACAGCTCGCGCAGCCGGTGCGGGAGGAGGCGAAGAGGAGCGCGCCCTCTCGAGCCTCGGCCCGCGGCACCATGGCGTTGGGGTTGGGGAGCAGGCGCGGGCGGCTGAGGAGGAAGAGGCCGAGCGCGCGCGTCACGCCGTCGAAGCCGAGGCGGATCGGGCGCCTCTCGATCCTGCCGTCGTCGCCGAGCCGCTCGGCGTAGAGCCCGTCGCCGAAGCTCTCGTCGCGCCCGAAGACGCGCAGCGCGGCGTCCCGGAAATGTCGCTCCCGGGTGAGCGCCTCGCCGCCGTACCCGCGCTCGGCGCACTCCGGCGGGGGTGACTCGAGGCAGCGGAGCACGTGGTCGCAACCCTCGCGATCCGGCTCTTCGGTGCACTCGTCGTGGCTCGGGTAGCGCGACCAGACGCGCACGTCGGATTGCTCGCAGCAGAAGTTCTCGCGTCGCGCGAACTCGTTGATGACGGGGAAGAAGTTGTCCTCCTCCATCGCGGCCTCCACGAACCACGGGCGCGAGTCGAACGCGCCGCGATAGGACATCACGTTGCGCACGCCCCAAGCGGGGGCCTCGAGCAGCGGCATGCTCACGGGCTTCGCGATCGGCGTGCCCTCGCGGTGGCAGTGGACGCAGCTCTGGTCGCCGTCGATCGTGAACGGGGCGGTGACGGTGTTGAACGCCTCGCCGAGCTCCGCGTCGGTCGCGGGGAACGCCCCGCCGCGCTCGTCGCCGACGACCGTCCGCGCGACCTCGCCCGAGGCGAGGTCCACGAACGCGACCGACTCTCCGAGCCGTTCGACCACGGCGAGGCGGTCGACCTCCTCGAGCAGGACGGCGTCGCGGGCGCCGAAGCGGACTTCGAAGAGCGAGCCCGCGCGCTCGCGAGGGGTCAGAGAGCCGTCGGTCGGGTCGAGGTCGAACGTCTGCACCTCGCTCGAGCCCCCGAACACCACCGCGACGGCGGGTGAGCCGGTCGGCCGCGCGAACGGGACGATCCGCTCGGGCATCGCGCCCGCCACGATCCAGGTGTCCCGCGGCGGCAGGAACGCGACCCGCTCGGGCGGCCACCGATCCACGGGGCGGAGCTCGAGCCCGGCCTCGGGGTGGTCCGGGTCGACGTCTCGATAGTCGCGGCAGCAGATCGTGTCCGAGGTGTACCGGTGCAGCAGCCGGAGGTCGTCCGGCGCGAGCACGTCGATCTCGTTCTGCACGTCCTGGAACGTGACGTTCGCGGTCCCGTCGCCGGGCGCGCCGTCGAAGTCACCGTCGAACCCGAAGTCGGGGGGGTGTCCGGAGCCGTGGCCGGTGTGGAGGGCGAGCACGTAGCCCCCCGCCACCGCGACGTCGGTCACCGGGCCGTTGGGCACGTGGTGGGCGAGGATGGCGCCGGACTCGGCGTCGAGGAGGGTGAGCGAGAGCGAAGTCTCGCTCGTCACCAACGCGCGGCGCGCGTCGAGGAAGCGCACGCGCAGCGGGTCGGCGTCGACGCGCACGCCCACCTCGGCCTGGGGGCTCGTCAGCACGTCGACGGGGTCGATGACGAGCCGGTCGCCCTCGACGCGCACGTCCCACCGCAGCACCGAGTCTTTCCAGCGGTTGGTGACGAGCGCGCGCGCTCCGTCGGGTGAGAACGCCACGCCCTCGCAGTAGAAGGGCACGGGGATCTCTTCGACGACCTCGAGCGCCCGGCCGTCGAGCACCGACGCGTGGCTCGCGAAGCGGTTCAGCACGACGAGGTGCCGCCCGTCGGGGTGCGCGGCGATCGCGGTCGGCGCGAGCCCCACCTCCACGCGACCGATGAGCTCGAAGGTGCGCGCGTCGAGCACCGCGACCTCGCGGCCGGGCGCGTCCTCGGTCCCGCGAAGCGTCACGAAGAGCCGGTCGCCGGCTCGCGCGATCGCGTACGGCCGATCGCGATGCGGCTGCGGCGACCACAGCCCGTCCTCGGGACCGAACGGGTTCTCGGCTGGCGTCAGCTCGCGCGGCAGCTCGCGCGCGCTCGGCGCCGGCTCGCAGG
The DNA here is from genome assembly GCA_020633195.1 of Sandaracinaceae bacterium. Classification (GTDB taxonomy): domain Bacteria; phylum Myxococcota_A; class Polyangia; order Polyangiales; family Sandaracinaceae; genus JACKEC01. The sequence goes on from JACKEC010000075.1 coordinate 3,034, forward strand.
CCGCCAGCAGGAGGGCGAGCGCGAAGGTCACTCGCATACGACGCCACCGTCGGGAGCGTCCGGGCGCGTGGCCGCGTCGAGGACGATGCCGTGATCCACGCAGGGATCGTCGTCGCGCACGGCGACCTGGACTCGAGCGCCCCCGACGCAGCCGGCCGCGTGCACCGTCATCTCGAGGTCCGCGTCGTAGCCCACGATCTGCGCCGGCGGGATGTCGTTGACGAAGAGCAAGTACTCTTGCAGGAGGACACCATCCGGCAGCGGCGCGAGATCGCGCTCTCGGGATCGCTGGTCGAGCTCGACCCCGCTCTCGACGATGGTCAGGAACGAGCCGACCTCGATCTCGTCCACCGCGGGGCCTCGGCTGCGGACGGCGAAGCGCAGCATGCGAAAGCCCTGGAAGCCGAGCAGCATCTCGACCGGATCTCCGTCTGCGAGCTCCACGAAGGAGCGGCCCTCGAGCTCCCCCACCGCCACCTCCACGGTGCACGAGCCGCCGTCGGGGTCGGTGCCCTCCGGGCATCCGGTGAGGGCGAGCGCGAGCAGCGCGAGGGTGGGTCGAGTCATGATCATCTCTCCGCGATCAGCGTCAGCGACGCTTGGAAGCTCGTCCGCTCCGGGAGGAGCGGGGTGTCGAAGTAGCGGTGCCAGAGGACGGCGCCGCGGACGCGGGCCCCGAGATCGAAGCCACCGACGCGGGCGAATGGGATCCGGACGTCGGCCTCGGCGGCCAGGCTCCAGTGCGGCGCGAGCGTCCGGTCGCGGGTCCGCAGCACGGGGATGTCCGGGAGGGTGGCGTAGGCGCCCGAGTAGAACGTCGCGCCGCGCTGGGCGAGGCTGCGACCCGACACCGTGACCAGCCACCCCGGCGCCGGCGCGAGGTGGCCCGAGACGGTCACCGTGTGTCCGAGCACCCCCCAATCGTCGGCGTGCAGGCGATAGCTGGCGCGCACGTAGAAGGGCTCCGCGATGGCCCATCGCAGGCCTCCGCCCACCGCGAAGCGCCAGCGCTCGTCGGGGACCTCCTCGGGCAGCCGCACCTGCGAGCCGGCGCCGGCCACGGTGACGAACCGATAGGGGCTCTCCATGTAGCCGCGGCGGTGCTCCACCGCGCCTCCGAGGTCCACGACCGCGTCTCGGGAGAGCACGATGGCCCACCGAGCGCTCGCGGCGAGGGTGAGGGCCTCGCCGGTCGGGGCGGGGTCGCCGAAGCGCCCGACCGAGTCGTGGGCTCCGGAGAGCGCGAACGTGAGCGCGTGCCGACGATCGTCGAGCTCGTGCCGCAGGCTCACGCTCAGCGCGTTCGAGAGGTAGTCCGGCGAGACGCTGAGCGCGTAGCCGGCCGACAGCGTGGTCAGGCGCGCGAGGGCGACGTCGACCCCCGCGTCGGCCCCGTGACGCACCTCCTCGAAGGGGCGCGACGACGCGGCGGTGCGCACGTCGACGGTGGCCGCGCTGATGACGTCGGCCTGGTAGCCCGCCGAGACGTGTACGTCCTCGCCCGCCGCGATCCGCGCGCTCGCCGCGGGGTGCGTGACGGTCAGCCCGTCCGTGTCGGTGTGGTAGGTGATGCCCGCGCCCACCCGGTCATCGGCGCGGCCGCTGGTGCCTGGGCTCAGGACGAGCCCGAGCGCGACCAGCGTGTGACACCCGATGGTCGCTCTAGTTGCAGCCACAGCCGCCTCCCCCCGCCGCGCCGGGATCGAGCGCCGCCTCGCGCGCCCCCTCGAAGTGCGCGTCGAAGGCGTCGCCCTCGGGATCGGGCTGCTCCGACATCGCCGGCTGCGCCAGGGTCTCCCGCTCCCAGGGGTGCACCGTCGCGCATCCGCCGAGGCCCATCGCCACCACGATCAGCGCCCACCTCATGGCGCGCCCCCGTCGACGGGGAGCGTTCGCCCGAGCAGCCAGGCGGTGAGCGCTCGGCAGCCCTCGTCGTTGCGTCCGGCGAACACGTCGCCGCCGCCGTGCCAGAGACCGCCCTCCTCGGGTGACAACGGTTTTTGCACGATGAGGGTCTCGAAGGGGTCTCGTCCGATCCCGAACGCGGAAACCCGCAAGGCGTTCTCTTCGACCTCGTCGCGGTCGAGCGGCTCGTCGAGCCACGTCCGCCCGGCGTCGCGTCGGTGCTGGCCGGGCGCGTACACGGCGAAGGGCCGGTCCGGGCGGCCATGGCAGCCCGCGCTCCCGCACCGCGCCTCGAGGTGAGGCTCCACGCGGGCCGTGAAGAAGCCGAGGTCTCCGACCTCGAGGGGCGTCGTGGTGAGCTCCGGCCCGCAGCCGACGAGGAGCAGCGCCACGCCCGCGATAGCCCTCACGGCTCGCTCCGCGACAGGTCCTCGAAGGCGCCGATCTCGATCCAGCGCGCGAACGCGCGCACGGTCTCCTCTCGGGCCGGGGGGCACCCGGAGCCGGGCGAGCCGATCGCGTCGAGCTCTTCGCCCGCGAGCCGCTCGATCAGCGGGCTCCGCCGGGCGCGCAGCCCCTCGAGGTCGATGTGCTCGATCAGGCGCGCGTAGCTCAGGTCGTCGTGGCAGCGGGCACACTCTGCGGCCACGAGCGGTGCGATGGCGGTCACGAAGTCGACGCGCTCGGGCGGCCGCTCGAGGACGGTGGGCGTCAGCGGGCGCCGGCGATCGCGCTCCGCGTGGGTGGAGAGGGTGATCGACGCCGAGCTCAGCGCGTCGGGCGGGGCCGCGGTCGCGTCGCCCGGGTCCCCGCTCATCGAGCCGTGGCAGCCCGCGCACGCGCTCCGATACGTCGCGACGTTGGTGCCGCCGGGGATCGTCTCGCCGCCTTCGGCGGCGTACCAGCGATCGAGCTGACGGCCGACCACCATCCCACGGTCGTCGAGGAGCTGGACGAGGATCGGGACGCGGGCCGGCACCTCGATCCACTGGGAGCGGTCGGCGGCGAGCGGGAGCTCGGCGAGCAGCCGCGCGGGGACGCGGGTCGACGCGCCCACGGTCGTGCCGCCGTCCCGGTACACCACGTCGCGCGCCGCGCGTCCATCGGCTGCGATCAGGCGGAGCGCGCTCAGGTCGTCGCGCAGCGGCCGTGGACCGCGGGGCTCGGCGCGCCCGAACAGCACCTCGAGGACCGCCACGTCCCTCAGCGCGAGGCGCCCCGTCGCCAGCGTGGGGTCGGTGGTGGGCGCGTGCCCGTCGTCCTCGTCGGGGCGCGTGAAGATCGGGGTCGGCGAACGCAGCGCCGCTCCGTCCCCGGCGAGGAGCGGCGTGATCCGTGGCTCGCCGCCGAGCTCGAGGATCCCGAGCGCGTCGTCGACCACGACGACCGCGCGTCCGTCCGGCATCGGCGCCACGTCCCGGTACCGCGGCGCCTCGTCGATCCAAGTGAGCGGGTCGTGGTAGCCGCCCGCCGAGGACGTCTGGCCGTAGCGGAGCGTCGGGCCGAGGCTGCGATCGAGCACGACGAGCGCGCCGCGATCGTCGTCCGCGGTGGCGCTCGGGAGCATCACCAGGAGCTGGCGTCCGTCGGGCAGATCACGGGCCTCTCGGGGAGCCCACGGCGCAGCGCTCGCGCCGTGCTGCACGTGGTACTCGGGCTCGCCGTGGAAGCGCGCGTCGTGGCAGAGCGGGAAGCGGAACAGCACGCCCTCGTCCCCCGACGGGCCGCGTCGTCGCGTGCCGAAGACCAGCTCGCCACGGGTCTTGCCGCTCGCGAGGAACGCCGGCGAGACCTCGGGAGCGGGCGTGTACGTCAGCCGCTCGAGCGAGCCGTCGGCGCCGACCGCGACGAGCTCGGGGGCGACGCCCGGGCCGTCCGCCGACACCTCGCCGTGCCCGTCCCAGGCCGCGATCCAGCGTCCGTCGGCCGCGTGTGTCGGCTCGACGAGCGAGCCCGGGCCGTCGGACAGGAGCCGCGCCTCGCCGCTGTCGAGCGCGAGCTCCCAGAGCGAGAACGTGGTCTGCGCCGCGCGCCGCATCGCGAACGCGATCCGGGTCCCGTCGTGGGACGCCGCGGGGTCGCGGATCTCCACGTCCTCGCCGGGGTGCAGCGTCGCCGTCAGGTTGCGGGCGTCGTCGAGCTCGGGCCATCGCGCGATCCAGAGGTCGGAGCCCGTCGGCCCCGGCTCGATGCGGAAGGGCGCCCGGGGCCCGGGGGGCCCGCGCACCCACACCAGCGAGCGCACCGCGACGCCCTCGTCGACCCCGAGGGCCGCTCGCTCGGCCCGTGCCCACCGCAAGATCGCTTGCATCCCCGGCGCCTCGAGCGGGGCCTCGGGCGGGGCCTCCGGGAAGAAGGTGCCTGCGTTGCCGCGGTGGAACATCCCGCCCGCGGCTTGCCCGATCGCCTTGCGAACGAGGCGCGAGCGCGTCGGGTCGTCGCTCCACAGGTCGAGGTGCTTGCGCGTCGCGCGCCGCGCCCCCGGGATCTCGCTCGGGGCGATCCGTCCGTCGACGGGGTCCGGTTGGAGGGGGAAGGTGCTGAAGGCCACGTCGCGCGACCCGTGGCAGCCCTCGCGGGCGCAGCGCTCGACGAGCACCGGCGCTACCTCGTCGGCGAACTGCTGCTCGAGGGGGCTCAGCTCCACGTCCTCACCCCCCACCGCCTCCGTCGCGATCCAGGCGAGCAGGCGCCGCACGCCCGGATCGTCCGGGCCCGTGTACGCGCCGCCGCCGGCGTGGGGCCCCCCTCCCGCCCAGTCGGGCATCGGGACGCGGACGAGGGTCGAGCCGCGCGGGGCGACCACGCTCACGCGAGCGAGCGCGGCCTCGCGGGCCTCGGTGACATCGACGACGCGTCCATCCGCGCCGACTCGGACGAAGAGCCCAGGATCGCTCGGCATCGCGTCGTCCGGGCCGACGCCGTGGCAAGCCGCCGAGAAGCACCGCTGCTCGAGCACGGGCAAGGCTTCGCGCTCGAAGTCCCCGCCCGGAGCGGCGCAAGCGATCGACAGCGTGAAGCAAGCCAAGGCGGCGCGTGGAGCCACCCTCTGTACGTGAGGTCTTCGGGCGCGACGCCGTTGATCTGGCTCAATCGCGGATCAGGACAGGCGGGCCCGATCGGTGATCAGGAGCCCGTCCCCGGTGCGCTGGATGGCGCCCTCGTCCTCGAGCGTCTTGAGGGCTCGGCAGAACGTCTCGTGCCGCACGCCGAGCAGCTTCGACATGTCCCGCTGCTGGAGCCCGGAGGGGAGCTGCTCGCGGGTGCGGGGCGGGGAGAGCGTCTCCGACAGGACGATGAGCAGGGTGGCGACCCGCTCGCGCACCGTCGCCGCGCCTCGCGCCTGGGTGAGCCGCTCGACACGCTCCATCGCGTCGAGCTGGAGGCTGAGCAAGTCGCGTCCGGCGCGGCGCGAGTCGTCGAGGACGTCGTCGAGCAGCTGGGTCGGGCACAGGCACACGATGAGGTCGGTCGCCGCGTAGTCGCAGGAGATGCTCGTCTTGCCCTCCTCGCGGTGCTCGATCGGGAACATGCAGCCGGGGCCCGCGGCGTCGATCGCGGTGGCGCGCCCCGCGTCGTCGAGGCGCTGACGGATGAGCACGCCGCGGCGCACGAGCCCGAACGCGTGCCGCTCCGTCCACGTCGTCGGGACGAAGTCGCGCGCGTCGATCATCACGGTCTCGAACGCGCACGCGTGCTTGGTCTCTCCGATCAGATCCTGCAGCACGCCGAGGCGCGCCCCCGGGCAGTCGGGGCACGCGGCCTGGTAGGGCGCGGCGCCGTGGACGGGCAATCGCATCACGTGGCTCCCGCTCGTTCGAACCCGCAAGTGAAGTGGCGGAGGGCGGGCGGCTCGTCGACGATGCGATAGCCGCCGAGCTCGGCGGCGCCCTCGAACACGTAGCCGACCGCCTCGGCGACGTAGTCGACGTGGCTCTGGGTGTAGACCCGCCGCGGGATCGCGAGGCGGACGAGCTCGAGCGCGGCCGTCGCCTGCGTTCCGTCGGGCTGGGTGTGCCCGAACATCACCGTCCCGATCTCGCAGCTGCGGATCCCCGCCTCGAGGTAGAGCGCGATCGCCACCGCCTGGCCGGGGAGCTGGCCGGCCGGGACGTGCGGCAGGAAGCGGGTCGCGTCGAGGTACACGGCGTGCCCGCCCGGCGGCCCGAGCAGCGGGACCCCGCGCGCGTGGAGGTGCTCGTAGAGGTAGCGGACCGAGGCGATCCGATAGTCGAGGTAGCGCTCGTCGAGGACCTCGCGGAGGCCGACCGCGAGCGCCGCGAGGTCGCGGCCGGCGAGCCCGCCGTAGGTCGGGAAGCCCTCGGTGAGGATCAGCGAGTTGCGGCAGCGCGTGGCGAGCGCGTCGTCGTCGAGGACGAGGAAGCCGCCGATGTTGACGAGCCCGTCCTTCTTCGCGCTCATCCACGCGCCGTCGGCGAGCCTGAACATCTCCTGGGCGATGTCCTCGGTCGTTCGGTGCCCCTGCCCCGGCTCGTGGAGCTTGATGAGGTAGGCGTTCTCGGCGAAGCGCGCGCAGTCGAGGAAGAGCGGGACGCCGTAGTCGTCGACGAGGTCGCGGACCGCGCGCAGGTTCTCGAGCGAGACGGGCTGACCGCCCGCGGAGTTGTTCGTGACCGTCATCACGACGGCGGGGACCCGCGGAGCGTTCGCGTCGAGGAAGGCGCGCAGCCGCTCGAGGTCGAGATCGCCCTTGAAGGGGTGGTCGCTCTGGGGGTCGAGCGCCTCGGCGACCGGCAGGTCGTGGGCCTCCGCGCCGACCGCTTCGACGTTCGCGCGGGTCGTGTCGAAGTGGGTGTTGGCGGGGACCAGGGAGTCGGTCGCGTCGCCGACGAGCGCGCCGAACAGGATCCGCTCGGCGGCGCGCCCCTGATGGGTCGGGATCACGTGGCGCTTGCCGGTGAGATCGCGGAGCACCTTCTCGAGCTCGAAGAAGGACGTCGAGCCCGCGTAGGACTCGTCCCCGCGCATGATCGCCGCCCACTGCTCCTGGCTCATCGCCCCGGTGCCCGAGTCGGTCATCAGGTCGATCGTCACGTGCTCGGCGTGGAGCGCGAACAGGTTGTTCCGCGCGCGCTCGAGGTGCCGGGCGCGCTCGGCCCGGGTGGTGACCGGGAGGGGCTCGACGACCTTGACGCGGAAGGGCTCGATGATGGTGCTCGGGCGGAATCCCACGATCCTCACTTAGGCACGCCGGGGCCTCCTGCTCGGTTGATCCTCGTCAACCGGAGCCCGGCGCCCGACCCGCCGTGTGAGGACGGTCAAGCGTCGCGGCGCGTGGCCTCCTGGAGCCACGCGCGGAACGCCTCCACGCGCTCGGAGCGCGCCGCGCCTCGCGGCGTGAGCAGCCAGTAGGCGAGGCCCGACTCGAGCTCGAACGCGAACGGCTGGACGAGCCGGCCCTCGGCGAGATCTCGCGCGACGAGGGTGGTCCGACCGAGGGCGACGCCTTGCCCTGCGACCGCCGCCTCGAGCGCCATGTGCGCGTGGCTGAACCGCGGGCCCGCGTCCGGGTCGACGCCGCGCGCGCCGGCGGCCTCCAGCCAGCGCTGCCAGCCCACCCGCCCCGGGTGCCGGCGGAGCACCTCGTCATGCAACAAGACGTGC
>JACKEC010000076.1 GCA_020633195.1 Sandaracinaceae bacterium
CGTCGTGCTCGCGGATCAGTCGCTCGCGTTCCCCGACTTCCGCGCCTCGGAGCGGACCTTCCAGCTCCTGTCGCAGGTCGCCGGCCGCGCGGGCCGCGGGGAGCGCGCCGGGCACGTGATCTTCCAGACCTTCCAGCCGCGGCATCCGTCGATCCTCGCGGCCGAGCGGCACGACTACGACGGCTTCTACGCCGCCGAGGTCGAGGAGCGCCGCGGCCTCCTCTACGCCCCCTTCGGGCGCCTCGTCGCCGCGCGCTCCGACGCGCCCGACGAGCGCCGCGCGCGCGAGGCCATCGACGCCCTCGCCGAGCGCGCGCGCGAGCAGCTCGAGGTCAAGATGCGGTCCGTCGAGGTCCTCGGCCCCGCGCCCGCCCCGATCAAGCGCCTCCGCAACCGCTTCCGCTTCCGCCTCCTGCTCCGCAGCGCCGACCGGCGCGCCCTGCGCAAGGTCGCCCGCGCCGTCGCCGCGCGCGTCGACGAGGGCTTCCCGTCCGCGCGCGCGCACGTGGACGTCGATCCCGTCTCGATGCTGTAGCTCGGGCTCCTCAGCCCTCGCGGAAGTCGTTCGCGTCGATGCCGTGGCGCCGGAGCAGGTCGTGGAAGTCCGTCCGGTTGCGCTCGGCCAGACGCGCCGCGGCGCTCACGTTGCCCTGGGCGCGGCGCAGCGCCTCGCGCAGGTAGGCGCGGTCGAAGTTGTCCCGAGCTTGCCGCATCGGGACCAGGTCGCCCGTCTCGACGCCCATGAACTGCGCAGGCGCGAGCGTGCTGACCGCGAGGTGCTCTTCGTCTCGTCGCTGGGCCTGCGCGAGCGCGGGCAACAGGGAGACCATCTCGTCGATGCCCACTCGACCGTCGCGCGCGAGGAGCGCGGCGCCCGTCATCAGGTTGGCCAGCTCTCGCACGTTCCCGGGCCAGGCGTAGTCGTGGAGGAGCCGCGCCGCGCCAGCGTGGAGCTGCAGGCGCGGGAGCCCGGTCTGCTGGGCCGCGCGGCGCAGGAACAGGTCGGCCAGGGTGGCGATGTCCTCGGGCCGCTCACGCAGCGAAGGCATGCGCACGGGCACGACGTGGAGGCGGTAGAAGAGGTCCTCGCGAAAGCGACCCGAGGCGACGTCTTGCCGGAGGTCGCGGTTGGTGGCGGCCACGACGCGCACGTCGCAGCCGAGCTCTTGGACGGCGCCGAGCCGGGTGAAGCGGCGCTCCTGGAGGACCCGGAGGAGCTTCGCCTGGACCGGCGCGGGCGCGTCGCCGATCTCGTCGAGGAAGACGGTCCCGCCGCCGGCGACGGTCAACAGACCGTCCTTGTCGCGGTCCGCGCCCGTGAACGCTCCCCGCACGTACCCGAACAGCTCGCTCTCGAGCAGCGCCGCGGGCAGCGCCGCGCAGTTGACCGCCACGAAGGGCCCGTCGCGGCGCGGGCTCAGCGCGTGGATCGTCCTCGCCGCGAGCTCCTTGCCGGTGCCCGACTCGCCCGTGATCAGCACCGTGGCCTCGGACGGAGCGATCCGCGTCAGCAGCTCGCGGACCTCCGCGATGGCCGCGCTGACGCCGGTGAGCCGTTGGTCCGAGGAGGCGTCGCCGACCATCCTGCGAAACGACGCCAGCTCGCGGCGCAGCTGCGAGCCCTCGAGCGCGTGCTCGAGCTTCTGCAGCAGCTCGTGGTCGTGGAAGGGCTTGGTCAGGAAGCCGTACGCCCCCCGCTGCATCGCCTCGACCGCCGCCTCGATGCTGCCGTGCGCCGTGAGCATGACGATCGGCAGGTCGGGATCCTGCTCGCGCATCCGATCGAGGAGCTCCATCCCGTCGCCGTCCTCGAGCCGGAGGTCGAGCACCACGACGTCGAAGAGCTCTCGGGTCAGCAGCTCGAACGCGCCGCGCATCGAGGTCTCGGTGGTCACCGCGTATCCGTGGTGCTCGAGCCGCATCGCGAGCAGCTCGCAGAGGTCCTCCTCGTCGTCGACGACCAGGACGTGCGCCGGCAGCTTGTCTTCGCTCATGCGCTCACCTCGGCGCGCTCACGAGGCGCCCGGACGTCGCCTCCGCGGAGCGGGATCGTGAGCCGGAACACGCTGCCGGCGTCGCGCCGGATCAGCTCCAGGCTCCCCCCGTGCGCGTCGGCGACCTCGCGCGCGAGCGCCAGCCCGAGCCCGACGCCGACGCGCTTGGGTGAGGTGGACGGCGAGTGGGTCACGAAGGGTAAGAAGATCGCGCTCTCGATCGCTTCGGGGATGCCCGGGCCGTCGTCGGTCACGTCGACCTCGAGCGCCGCCGGTCGCTCCGTGCTCGCGGGGCGGATCCGTCGCGTCAACACGACGCTCTGCCCTTGGGTGGAGACGCTCACCGCGTTGCGGATCAAGTTCGCGAGAGCGTGCTCGAGCATCGCGTCGTCGAGGTCGGCTCGCGTCGAGCTGTCCCCGTCCCAGTCGCAGTGGAGATCGACGCCCCTCGCGATCGCCTCCGGCTCCTCCTGATCGACCGCGGCGCGGATGACGCCATCGATCGACACCGCGTGCCGCAAGCGGAGCGGCGTGCCGGCGCGCAGCCGCGACAGGTCGAGGATCGAGGTGACCGTGCGGATCTGCCGCTCGCAGGCTCCGCGCGCGATCCCCACGATCCGGAGCTGACGAGAGCTCAGCTCGCCGGCCGCGCCGTCGGCCAGGAGCGCCAGCGCCTCGCGCAGCTTCGACAGGGGAGTCCGCAGCTCGTGCGAGCAGGAGGCGATGAACCCCTGCTTCAGCGAGTCCAGCTCGGCGAGGCGCCCCCGCATGCTCTCCAGCTCTCCGGCGAACTCCACCAGCTCCGCGACGCCGCCGACGCTCGGGACCGGCGCCTCGAGCTCGCCTTCGCCGAGCCGTCGCGCGCTGTGCGTGAGCACCGCCAGCGGGGCGGTGACGCTCCGCGCCAGCGCCAGCGAGATCGCCAGCGTGATCGCCACCGCGATCCCGACCAGCGTCAGCCCGCCGAAGAGCGTCAGCGTCGTGATCTCGTGCACCCGATCCTCGCGCGCGATGATCGCGTCGTGGAGCCCGGCCATGCGCGCGACCCAGATGTTCGTCAGCCGCTCGTCCAGCGCCGAGCGTTGCGCCTGGTAGCGCTCGGAGGTCGCGAGCGCGCAGCTCGGCGCCGCCTCCAGCTCCGACGCGAGACGGAGATATGCGCGCGCCGCTCCGAGGAGGTTGGGGTGGGCGCCGGTCGATCGCAGCATCCGCGTGCGCAGCGCCGAGGCCGCGCTCGAGACGTCGGCGACGACGCGCGGCCCCGCCGAGCGGTCACGCACGCAGCGGACGGCGGCGTGTCGCATCGCGACGTCGAGATCCCAGCCCGCGCGATGGAGCGCGGACTCGCTCTGGAGCGAGGACAGCTCGCGCACCCGCAGCTCGGCCAGCGCGCTCGTCACGCGCGACATCGACACGAAGACCAGCGCGACCGCGACCATGACGACGGCCAGCGGAACGGAGACGGCGAGGAGGAGGCGAGGGAAGAGGCGCATCGTTCGGCCGGGGTTAGCAGGATTCGTGACACCCGAAAACGTGCGCCCACGGATCGGGTGACGCGCTCGAGCGTCGGCGATCGCCGACACTGTCGGCCTCCCCTGCGTCGGCCCTCTCCGACGCTCGACGAGGAAGGTCGCCGGTCGACGCGTTGCTCGCTTGGCATGGCCGCTGCTGAGTGCCGGCGTGATGCCGTCAGCACAGTCCGGACGTTGGGCGGTCGCGTTCGCCGAGACTCACCGCGAGCTCCGCGGCGCGATCGGTCTCGGATCCCTGCCTCGAAACGTCGCCGCGGGGATCTCCACGGCGCTGGTCGCGCTCCCGCTCAACATCGCCCTCGCGCTCGCCTGTGGGCTGCCCGCGAGCGTCGGGCTGGTGACTGGCGCCGTCGCCGGCGTGATCGGTGGGCTGCTCGGCGGCACGCGCCTCCAGATCACCGGGCCCGAGGTGGCGCTCGCGCCGATGACCCTCGCCATCGTCGCCCAAGCGGGCGTGAGCGGGCTCGTGTGGTGCACCCTCCTCGCGGGGGGGATGCAGATCGCGTTCGGCCTCCTCCGTGTGGGCCGCTTCGTCCGCGCGATCCCCGCGCCGGTGATCACGGGCTTCATGGTCGCGGTCGGCTTGATCGTCCTCGACACGCAGCTGCCTCGCCTGCTCGGGATGCCCGACCAGACCGCGCGGCTCAGCCAGCTCGCCGCGGGGGCCAGCGCGCACGTGTCGCTGGTCGCGCTCGGCGTGGGCGGGGTCGCGATGGCGTCGTTGATCCTCCTGCCGCGCATCCACCCGCGGCTGCCTGCGCCGCTCGTCGCGGTGGGCGTGCCCATCGGCGTGGTCGCGCTGCTCGGGTTGCACCTCCCGCACGTGCCCGACATCGACAGCGTCTTGCCGAGCGCCGGGCTGCCCGCGCTGTCGCTCGATCGAATCGTCGCGCTCCTGCCGAGCGCGATCGGCCTGGCGCTGTTGGCCTCGCTCGACTCGCTGCTGAGCGCGGTGAGCCTCGACGCGCGCATGGGCACGACGCACCGCTCCGACCAGGAGCTCGTCGCTCAGGGCGTGGCCAACCTGGTGTGTGGTCTCGTCGGCGGGATGCCCGTCGCCGGCGCCATCGTGCGCTCCTCGGCGGCGATGGACGCGGGCGGCGACACGCGCGCGGCGCCGATCGTGCAGTCCATCGTGCTCGGGGCGGTGCTCGTGGTGCTCGGCGCCCACCTGGACGTGATCCCGCTCGCCGCGCTGGCCGCCATCCTCGTCGTGGTCGGGGTGAAGCTGCTGCAGCCGGCGAAGCTCCGCGCGCTCTACCTGCGCTCGCGTCCCGACTTCGCCATCGCCGTGGTGACCGCCGTCGCGATCGTGGCTTGGGACTTCGTGCTGGGGATCGGCGTGGGCGTCGCCGCGGCGCTCGCTCACCAGGGGCTCGCGCGCGCGGGGTTGAGCCTGACGGTCGAGCGGGACGAGGACGCCGACCTCGCTCACTACCGCCTCGAGGGGCCGCTCGTGTTCACCAACTATGGAAGCTTCGCCCACGCGATCGCCCGCGAGGTGGCGTCGCGCGTGGTCATGGACTTCACCGCGGTGCCCGTCCTGGACCTCAGCGCGGGCGACGCCCTCCAGCGCGAGATCGCGCGGCTCGAGGGGGCCGGGACCGAGGTCGAGCTGCGGGCGCTGAGGCCGAGCTTGGCGGTGATGCTGGGCTCGGCCGCCAGTCCCTCGAGCGACGCGCGGCCCGAGGCCGCAGAGGACGGGAGACGAGCATCATGGAACAGCGTTTGAAGCCGACGGGGAATCGACACGCGCCGACGCGGGGGGTGGCGGCGACGGTGGTCGTCTTCGCCGCGGCGCTGCTGGAGCAAGCCGTCGACGGCGAGGTCATCTACTTCGCGATCGGCGCCGTCCTCTTCCTGGTCGGCTTGCTCGCGGCGCGATGGCCTGGCCTGTTCTGGGTGCCCGCGCGCGAGCCGGTCGCGCCCGAGCTGGAAGAACCCGAGGCGCTGTCCGCGTCTTCGCCCTCCGCGCTCCGCGACTGACCGATCACGAGTCGAGGGTCGAGGGTGAAGAGCTCCACGCTCTTTTGGAGGGGCAACCCGAGCCACCGGACGGCTCGATGGAAGGTCGGGCGAGGGACCGACGGGCGCGGCGGTCGTCTATGCTCCCTGGCATGGTGAGCCCTTGGGTCCACAGAGCCGTCGTGAGCGCCGGCAAGCTTCGCCGCCGCCGACGGGGGCCGCTGCGCGCGGGGTGGTCGGTCGAGGTCGAGGCGTGGACCCGCGTGATGCATCACTACGCGCGACGCTCGACGTGGCTGCCGCTCGAGCTCCAGCGCCGCGCAATCCACGTGATGGTGCCGCCGCCGGGGCAGCCCGACGATCTCGAGCTCGAGCCGACGCGCCTCGGCGGGGTGCCTTGCCTCTGGATCCGTCCGCGCGCGGCCGACCCCGCCCGGACGCTCGTCTACCTGCACGGCGGCGGCTACTCCATCGGCTCGATCCACTCGCACCAGGACTTCATCACGCGGCTCGCTCGGGAGGCGGGGGTGTACGCGGTCGCGGTGGACTACCGGCTCGCGCCGGAGCACCCGTACCCGGCGGCGCTCGAGGACGCGCGCCGCGTGTGGTCCGCCCTGCTCGCGAGCGGCGTCGACCCCGCGCGCGCCGTGATCGCGGGCGAGTCCGCCGGTGGCGGGCTCACGCTCAGCACCCTGGTCGCCCTCCGGGACGCCGGCGAGCCGCTCCCGAGCGGCGCGGCGCTCCTCTCGCCCTGGCTCGACCTGACGCTCAGCGGCGCCTCGATCGACGCCAACGCGCGCTACGACTACCTCCCGCGAGACGTCCTCGAGGTCTACGTCCGCCGCTTCCTCCGCGACGTCCCCGCCGATCACCCGCTCGTCTCTCCGCTCTTCGCGGAGCACCACGGGCTGCCGCCGCTCCTCGTCCAAGCCGGCGAGGCCGAGGCGATCGTCGACGACTCGCGGCGCTTCCACGAGCGCGCGCGCGCGGCTGGCGTCGAGGCCGAGCTCACCGTGTACGACGACATGATCCACGCGTTCATGCTCCTCACCGGGATGCCGCACGCGGACCGAGCGGTCCGAGAGCTCACGCGCTTCATCGCCGCTCGCACCGACGGCTGATCGTCGGCTCGCCTGCGACCACCGACGCCCGTACGCTGGCCGTCGATGCCAGCTTCGGTCGCGCGACGCGCGCTGCTCCCCACGCTCGCGCTGTGCCTCGCGGGCTGCCTCGCCCCGAGCACCGCGCACCTCGAGACGCTGGGGGTTCGGCAGACCGCCGAGCTCCGGGGCTGGATCCGCTTCGCCTCCGACGGCGGGTACCGGTTCGAGATGCCCGGGGTCCCCGCGGCCGAGCAGGAGCGCTACCACTTCGGGGGTCGCGGCATCGAGACGCTCTTCTTCGATCTCCGCGCCGACATGAATTCGCGCGGCTACCTGCTGCGCGCCTTCGACGCGCGCGCCCTCGATCCGATGCAGCAGGAGCAGCTGCGTCGGCAGGCGGAGGACCAGATCGTCCGCGCGGGCGAGCGCACGCAAGCGCGTCGAGGCACCTCGTCGGACGGTCAGGCCTACTACGAGGTCCTCGTCGAGAACGTGTCGAGGAACCAGCACATGGCGCTGCTGCGGACGATGATCCGCGCAGGCTGGGTCTTCCAGATGGTCGTCGTGGCGGCGCCGGCGTCGGGCACCCCGAACGACGCGCAGCACTTCTTCGAGTCGGTGCGGATGGACGGTCCCCCGGCCAGCCCGGGCGAGTGATCCCCGCGCTCGCGACGCGTGCCCTCGGCTCCTGGACGACCCGGGTTGGCTCTCGACCCAGGCCGCGTGCTACCGACCTCCCGTGCTCTCGGATCGCAGCGCCGTGGGGGAGGGGGAGCTCAACGCGTGGACCCGCGCGACGCGCGCGAAGCGCGCCTCGGGCGAGCCCCTGCTCGACCTGACGGTCTCGAACCCGACGAAGGCCGGGCTGCCCTACGACGACGAGGCCATCCTCGCGGCGCTCGCGACCCCCTCGACGCTCGTCTACGAGCCCGACCCGCGGGGCTGGCTCGAGGCCCGCGAGGCGCTCGTCGCGGCGGGGCTCGCGCCCCACGTCGACCAGGTGTTCCTCACCGCGAGCACGTCCGAGGCGTACGCGCACCTGTTCACGCTGCTCGCGGATCCGGGCGACGAGATCCTCGTCCCCGCGCCGAGCTACCCGCTGCTCGCGCACCTCGCGCACCTCGCGGGCGTCGCGCTCGTGCCGTACGCGTGCCGCTACGACGGGCGCTGGTCGTTCGACGCGGCCGAGCTCTACGAGTCCGTCTCCGATCGCACCCGCGCGATCGTCGCGGTGAGCCCGAACCACCCGACCGGCGCCTACCTCGACGCCGATCAGCTCGAGGCCCTCGCGTCCTTCGAGGTGCCGCTGATCGTGGACGAGGTCTTCCACGCCTACCCGCTCGAGGCGCCCGCGAGCACGCCGCGCGCGTTCGAGCGCGCCGAGGGCCTCGTGTTCGCGCTCGACGGCGCGTCCAAGCGCCTCGCGCTCCCGCAGGTGAAGCTCGGGTGGATCTCGATCGCGGGCCCCGACGCGATGGTGAAGGCCGCCACCGAGCGCCTCGAGGGGATCGTGGACACGTACCTCTCGCCGAGCACGACGCAACACGCCTTGCCCGCGCTGCTCGCGCTCGACGCGGCGCCGCGCGCGATCCGCGAGCGCGCTGCGGCCCACCTCGCGGCGCTGCGCGCGGTCTGCGCGGGCACCGCGATGACGTCGCCGCGGGTCGAGGGCGGCTGGTACGCGCCGGTGCGGCTGCCCGCCACGAAGACGGACGAGGCGTGGGCCCTCGCGCTCGTCGAGGCGGGTGTGCTCTGCCACCCCGGCTACTTCTACGACTTCCCCGACGACGAGGCGTGGGTGGTGGTCTCGCTCCTGACCCCGCCGGAGGACTTCGCCCGGGGGATCGATCAGCTCGCGCGCCTCGCGAGGTAGTCGATCAGGTCGATCTTGGTGACGATGCCCGCCACGCGGCCGTCCTCCACCACGATCGCCATGCCCGCCTCGGCGAGCGCGGCCTGCAGCTCCTCGATGCGCGTGTCGAGGCTCGCCGTCGCGTAGTGGCTCTCGACGAGCGGCTCGACGTGCCCGTCGAGCGAGCTCTCGCCGCTGACGAGGTAGCGGAGCAGGTCGACCTCCGCGACGGCGCCGAGCAGCGCGTCGTCGCGCATCACCGGGAGCTGCGAGATGCCGTGCGCCTTCATCCGGTTGACCACGTCCCGTACGCGGTCGTGCGCCTTGGCGGTGATGACGCCCTCGCCGCCCTTGAGGTGCAGCAGATCGCGGACGGTGCCGAGCCCTTCCTCGTCGGGCAGGAACCCGTTCTCGCGCATCCACGCGTCGTCGAAGATCTTCGAGGAGTAGGCGCTCGCCCGGTCGGCGAGGATCGCCAGCACCCGCCGCGGGCCGCCTTGCGCGCGGGCCCACGCGACCGCCGCCGCCACCACCGCGCCGCTCGAGCCGCCCGCGTAGAGTCCCTCGAGCCGTACGAGGTCGCGCGTGGTCCGGAACGCCTCGCCGTCCTCCACCTGGAGCAACGCGTCGAGCCGCCCGAGGTCGAGGATCTTCGGGACGAAGTCCGAGCCGATGCCCTCGAGCTGATAGGCCGACGGCGCGGTCACCCGCCCGCTGCGCGCGAGCTCCGAGAAGAGCGAGCCGCGCGGCTCGACGCCGATCACCGCGAGCTCCGGCTTCTTCGCCTTGAGGAACTGCGCGAGCCCCATCGCGGTCGCGCCCGAGCCGACGCCGACCACCACCGCGTCGAGCTCGCCGCCGGTCTGCTCCCAGATCTCGGGGCCGAGCGAGGCGGCGTAGGCGGCGGGCCCCGCGGCGGCTTCGAACTGGTTGGCGAACCAGGCGTTCGGCGTGCTCTTCGCGAGGCGCCGCGCGACCGACCGGAGGCTCCGCGAGTCGTCGGGCTCCACCGCGCTCGGGGCCACCACCACCCGAGCGCCGTAGGCGCGCAGCGAGGCGATCTTCTCGGGCCCGATCTTGTCGGGCACCACGCAGACGCACTTGTAGCCGCGGACCGCCGCGACGAGCGCGAGGGCGGCGCCGGTGTTGCCGCTCGTCGCCTCCACGATCGTCCCGCCCGGGTGGAGCTCCCCGCTCGCCTCGGCCGCGTCGACGAGCGCGCGGGCCATGCGGTCCTTCGCCGAGCCGCTCGGCGAGAGGTACTCGCACTTGGCGAAGAGCGACGCCTCGAGCTCCGCGCCGATCTTGGAGAGCCGCACGATCGGCGTGCGCCCGACCGCGTCCAGGATGGTGTCCACCGCGCCCTGCATGCGCAGGGCTTACCACAAGCGCGCGTGGACGCTCAGCGCGCCCGTGGGGAGGGCGGTGGCTTGGGCCGGCGGATTTCGGGCACGGGAATTTCGGGCGGGGAATTTCGGGCTCTCCTGACGTAGTCGTGGGTCATGGCCGGCAAGCGAATCGCCATGCGTCGCAGCACGGCAGGGCAACCGACGCGGCTCA
>JACKEC010000077.1 GCA_020633195.1 Sandaracinaceae bacterium
GAGCTCACCGAGTGGTCGCGCAGCTTCGTCACGACCGGCGGGATCTCGCGCGACGACCAGGTCAACGGCCGCTGGACGCTCGAGGTCGAGGACCTCGGCGCCGGCGCGAGCGGGACGCTGCGCAGCTTCTCGCTGTTCGTCGTCAGCCGCTGGGATTGAGGTGAACCAGCCGTAGGCCCGTGGGCGCGGAGGTGATCTCGCGGATCGCGTCGTGCGCCTCCGCCGCGCGGGCCGCCGTCAAGATCGCTTCCCCGCTCTCGGCCATGAGGTCGAACGCGGCGCGGCTCGTCGCGAGGACCTCGCCGGACTCGTCGAGGAGGAGCGCCGGCGCCTCGCGCTCGTCCATGAGGAGCACGATCGCGGCGCGCAGGGTCTCGTCGGAGCCGCGCTCTTCGGTCGCGCGTCGGGCCACGCGATCGAGCATCGCGTTGACGCTCGCGAGCACCTGACCGAGCTCGCTCTCGGGGAGCGGGCGACACCGGCGGAGCCGATCGCCCGACTCGTGCGACGCCACGACCGCCTGGAGCTCGAGGAGCGGCGCGAGCAAGCTCGAGCGCGTGCGGCGGGCGGAGATGACGATCGCGAAGAGCCCCGCGAGCGCGAGGAAGGCCAGCGCCCACCGGCCGGCCGACCCGATCCGGCGCGCCTCCCGGTCCGCGCGGGCCATCGCGCGGCGGTTGATCGAGCCGAGCGTCCCGAGATCCTCGATCACCGACGCGCGCGCGACCGCGTCTCCGTCGAGCGCGAGCTCGGACCGGGCGCGGAGCTCCTCGAGCAGCGGCCGCTCCTCGGGCTCCGTGACGTTGCCCTCCGCGGCGGTGAGCGCCTCGAGGAACTGGGCTCGCTCCGCCTCGGCGGGGTGCTCGTGGGCGAGCACCGCGAGCATCGCCTCGACCGCCTCCACGCTCACGACGTTCTCGTCGAGGATGTGACCGATCGCGGGGCTCATCCGCTCGAGGAGCCCGATCCCGGCGAGCGCGGTGACGACCTGCACGCCGAAGAGGACGCCGAGGAGCACCCGCAGCTGCCGGCCGAGCTTCACGAGATCTTCTCCAGCAGCTTCGCGACCGCGCCGGGGCGCGACACGAGGACGAGCAGGTCACCGGCCTCGAGGGGGCGGCTCGGGGAGGGCAGGTCGATCGCGTCCTGGTCGGGCCTCCGCACGGCGACCACGGTGACGTCGAAGCGACGCGGGAGCTGGAGGTCCGCGAGCGAGCGGCCGACGAAGCTGTCCGGCGGCCGCAGCTCGGTGAGGACGAGGTCGGGGCCGAGCACGATCTCGTCGACGACGTCGGAGTAGATGAGGCGCGTGGCGAAGCGCTGACCGAACGCCTGCTCGGGGTTGACGACCTCGTGGGCGCCGACGAGGCGCAGGATCCGCGCGTGCAGCGGATCGGTCGCGCGGGACACGAGGCGCTTGGCGCCGAGCTGCTTGAGCAGCGCCGTCGAGATGATCGACGCCTCGCGGGCCTCGTTGCCGATCGCGCACACGCACACGTCACGTTGTCCGGGGTTGGTGCGCGCCAGCGCGGACTCGTCCGTGGCGTCCATGCACATCGCCTCGGCGACGATGGGCGCGGCGGCGCGCACGTGATCCTCGTCGTTGTCGATGGCGAGGACCTCGACGCCCTTCTCCGCCAGCGAGGTCGCCAGCGCCATCCCGAACTGGCCGAGGCCCACCACGATCGCTTGCCTTCTCATCCGACGTCGACCTCTGCTTCCGGGTACTCGATGGCGTCGAGCGTGGGGTGACGCTCGGCGAGGAACAAGAACAAGGTCAGCGGCCCCACCCGGCCGGCGAACATGCACAAGATCACGATCACCTTGCCAACGGCGTCGAGCGACGCCGTGCCGCCGATCGAGAGGCCCACCGTCGCGAGCGCCGACACCACCTCGAACACCGCGACCTCGGGGGTGAGGGCCTGGGTGAGCTCCATCGCGACGAGCGCGCCGAAGACGACGAGCACGCCCACGGTGACCACCGCCGCGGCCTTGTAGACGCTGCGGCGCGCGATCCGGCGCCCGTACGCGACCGCCTCGTCGTGGCCGCGCAGGGTCGCTGCGACGGTGAGCATCAGCACCGCGGCCGTCGTCGTCTTCACGCCGCCGGCGGTGCCCCCGGGGCTGCCGCCGATGAACATGGCGATGATCATCATGGTCTGGGTGGCGGGGCGCGCCGCGGCGAGGTCGACGCTGTTGAAGCCCGCGGTCCGCAGGGTGATCGACTGGAACCAGGCGTTGTGGACGCGGTCCATCCACGAGAGCTGGCCGAGCGTCTCGGTCCACTCCATCAGGCCGTAGGTGACGGCGCCGCCGATCGTCAGCGCGAGCGAGGTCCACAGGATCAACGAAGCTTGCACGTGGACGCGCTCGCCGCGGACCCACCGAGGGATCGCGACGACCGCGGCGGGCGACAGGCCGCCGAGGACGATCAGCGCGGCCACCACGTGCAGGACGAGCGGGTCCGTCTGGTAGGGGATCAGGCTGTCGGACTGGAGCGCGAAACCCGCGTTGCAGAACGCGCTGACGGACGTGAAGAGCCCGCGCCAGATCGCCTCGCCGACGCCGTCGCCGTGGCGCGCGAAGGACACGGCCAGGAGCGCCGCGCCGCCGAGCTCGGAGAGGCCCGTCACCAGGAAGATCCGCCGCACGGACGCGACGAGCCGGCCTCGCTCCTCGATGTTCATCGCGCCCGCGAGCGCGCGCTCGTGGCGCAGCGAGAGGCGCGCGCCGAGGGCCGCGATGGCGACAGTGTAGAAGGTCATGATGCCCAGCCCGCCGACCTGGATGAGCACGAGCAGGGCCCCCTGGCCGAGGCCGCTGAACGCCGCGGGGGTGTCGAGCACGATGAGCCCGGTCACGCACACCGCGCTGACGGCGGTGAACGCGGCGTCGAGGAGCCCGACGCTCTGACCGCCCTCGGCGCACGCGGGGAGCGCGAGCGCGACGGCGCCGATCGCGCAGAGCCCGGCGAAGGTCGCGACGAGCACGCGCGCGGGGTGCTCGAAGATGGAGCTGGGCGAGGTCCCGCGCGTCGGGTCGGCGCCCCACACGAGCGCGGAGGCGAGCAGCTGGCCGCCGCCGAGGAGGCTCGCCGCCGCCGCCGCGTCGGGGAGGACGGTCAACGCGGTGATCCACCCCGCGAGCAGGACCAGGCCGACGCTGCCGCGCGAGCCGAGCGACGACTCGCGGTACCAGGCCCAGCGGATCGCGAGGCTCGTCGCCGCGATGGTCGCGAGGGCGGCGCCGCTCAGCGCGGCGAGGTGGCGCGGCTCCGCGACGACCGCGAAGCAAGCCCCCGCGCTCACGAGGAGGCCGACGCGCGCGGCGCCGTCTCGCCCCGGCGCGTCCTGGACCTGCGCGTCCGCCAACGGGTCGACGAACGCGTAGAGGTAGAGCGCGGCGACGAGCGCGCCGAGGCCCACGGCCGCGGCGGGCGAGCTGAGCAGCACGTCGCTCAGCGCGACGCCTCCCGCGAGGAGCGCGGCCGCCGCGCAGGCGCGGCCGAGGCGCGGGCGCGGCGCGAGCCACGCGCCCGCGGGCACCGACAGGAGCGCCGCGACGAGGAGCGTGATCGATCGCCACCCCGTCGCCTCCGCAGGGAGCGCCCCGAGCCCGAGGCTCGCCGCGGCCGGGCCGAGGACCCACAGCACGCGCCCCCGCTCGCGACGGATCGCGACGGTGATTCGATGGCGGTCCGCGTAGGCCGCGCGCAGCGACGCTCTCGACACCGGCCTGCGGTATAGCTCCGTCCGGCCTCGACCGAGGTATCGTCGTCCGCATGGGCTGGTACGACTGGTTCTCGTCCTTCTACGACTCCTCCCTCGAGGCGCTCTACGCCGACGCGCGCGCCGCGGCGGCCGACGGCCTGTCGCTGTCGAGCGCCGAGCGCGTCCTCGATCTCCCGGTGGGCACCGGCCAGAGCCTGGGCCCGCTCCTCGAGCGGCTCGACCCGAGCGCGACGGTGGTCGGGGTGGACCTGAGCGCGGGCATGGTCGACAAGGCCCGCGCCCGCGCCGAGCGCAGCGGCTGGGGGTCGCGGGTCGAGCTGGTCGTGGGCGACGTCCACACCGTCGAGGTCGAGGGCTACGACCGCCTCCACGTGTTCCTCGGGATGACGGCGTTCCCGCGGCACGAGGAGGCCTTCGAGCGCCTTTGGGCGGGGCTCGCCCCGGGCGGCCGCGCCGCGGTGGTGGACGTGTACGCCGAGAAGCCCGGGTTCCAGGGCAAGATGGTGAACCTGGTCGCGCGCGCCGACATCACGCGGCGCGCGTGGGAGCCGCTCGAGCGACTCGCCGAGGGCTTCGAGCGCGTGGCGCTGCCGCCGAACCCCAAGTACGGCGGCGAGCTCTGGCTCGCGACGGGGCGCAAGCCGAGCTGACGGCCAGGGCTGCTAGATCAGCTCGCCGTCCTTGTCGGTGAGCGAGGCGACGAGGACGTCGCGGTTCATGCGCGCGATGAAGTCGGTGCTGATGCCCTTGGGGCAGGCGGCCTCGCACTCGCGGTGGTTGGTGCAGCCACCGAAGCCGGCCTGGTCGTGCGCGAGCACCATCTGCCGCGTGCGGCGGTAGCGCTCGGGCTGGCCCTGCGGGAGCAGGTTGAGGTGCGCGAGCTTGGCGCTGAGGAAGAGGCTGGCGGAGGCGTTCGGGCACGCGGCCACGCAGGCGCCGCAGCCGATGCACTGGGCCGCGTCCATCGCGCGATCCGAGATCTGCTTCGGGATCGGGATCTCGTTGGCGTCGGGCGCGGAGCCGGTCCGCACGCTGACGTAGCCGCCCGCCTGGATGATCGTGTCGAACGAGGAGCGGTCGACGACGAGGTCCTGGATGATCGGGAAGGAGCCCGCGCGGAAGGGCTCGACGTACACCTCGGCGTTGTTCTGGAACTCGCGCATGTGCAGCTGACACGTGGTCGTCTGCTTGCGGTGGCCGTGCGGGACGCCGTTGATCACGGCGCCGCACATGCCGCAGATGCCCTCGCGGCAGTCGTGGTCGAACGCGATCGGCGCCTCGCCCTCGGCGACGAGCCGCTCGTTCACCACGTCGAGCATCTCGAGGAAGGACGCGTGGGTGCTGATGCCCTTGGCGTGCTTCGAGTAATCGGCGAACGCGCCCTTGTCCTTGGGCCCGCTCTGCCGCCAGACGTGCAGCTTCAGGTCGATCGTCTCGCTCATTACTTGTAGCTCCGCTGCGACAGCTTCACGTACTCGAACTCCAGCGGCTCCTTGTGGAGCTTGGGCGCTCCGTGATCGCCGGTGTGCTCCCACGCGGCGACGTACGCGAAGTTCTCGTCGTCGCGCTTCGCCTCGCCGTCCTCGCGGACGTGCTCCTCGCGGAAGTGGGCCCCGCAGCTCTCGTCGCGGTCGAGCGCGTCGTGGCACATCAGCTCGGCGAGCTCGATGAAGTCGGCGATGCGCCCCGCCTTCTCGAGCAGCGAGTTCAGCTCCGTGCCGGAGCCGACGATCTGCACGTCGCTCCAGAACTCCTCGCGGAGCTTCGGGATCTCCTCGAGCGCCTCCTTCAGGCCCTCGGCGTTCCGACCCATGCCGCACTTGTCGTACATGAGCGTGCCGAGCCGCCGGTGGAACTCGTCGGGGTGCGTGGAGCCCTTCTGGCCGATCTCGATGAGGTCGGCGATCTTCTTCTCGACCTCCTTGACCGCCTTCTTGGCGAGCTTGGAGTCGGCGCCGACGTCGTTCTTCCCCTTCTTCGCGAGGTAGTTCCCCAGCGTGTAGGAGATGACGAAGTAGCCGTCGGCGAGGCCCTGCATCAGCGCGCTCGCGCCGAGCCGGTTGGCGCCGTGGTCGGAGAAGTTCGCCTCGCCGAGCACGAACATCCCGGGGATGGTGCTCATGAGGTCGTAGTCCACCCAGAGGCCGCCCATCGTGTAGTGGCTCGCCGGGTAGATGCGCATCGGCGTCTCGTACGGATCGTCGCCGGTGATGCGCTGGTACATCTCGAAGAGGTTCCCGTACTTCTCCTCGATGCGCGCCTTGCCCTCGCGCTTGATCGCGTCGGCGAAGTCCAGGTAGACGCCGCGGCGCTTGTCGCCGACGACGGGGCCGACGCCGAGGCCGTCGTCGCACATCCGCTTGGCGGCGCGGCTCGCGATGTCGCGCGGGACCAGGTTGCCGAACGCGGGGTAGATGCGCTCGAGGTAGTAGTCGCGGTCCTTCTCCGACAGCGACCGCGGGTCCTTCGCCGCGTTCGCCGGGTCCTTGGGCACCCACACGCGGCCGTCGTTGCGGAGCGACTCGCTCATCAGGGTGAGCTTGCTCTGGTACTCGCCGGCGGGCGGGATGCAGGTCGGGTGGATCTGCGTGTAGCAGGGGTTCGCGAACGCCGCGCCGCGCTTGTGCGCGCGCCAGCTCCCGGTGACGTTGCAGCCCTTCGCGTTCGTCGAGAGGTAGAAGACGTTGCCGTAGCCGCCCGTGCAGAGGCACACCGCGTCGGCGGTGAACGCCTCGATCTTCCCGCTCACCAGGTCGCGCGTGACGATGCCGCGGGCGCGCTCGTCCTCGACGATGAGGTCGAGCATCTCGTGGCGGTTGTACATGGCCACCTTGCCCGCCGCGATCATCTTGGCGAGCGCGGAGTAGGCGCCGAGCAGGAGCTGCTGGCCGGTCTGGCCGCGGGCGTAGAACGTGCGCGAGACCTGCGCGCCGCCGAAGCTCCGGTTGTCGAGGAGGCCGCCGTACTCGCGCGCGAAGGGCACGCCCTGCGAGACCGCCTGATCGATGATGCTCACGCTGACCTGCGCGAGGCGGTAGACGTTGCTCTCGCGCGAGCGGAAGTCGCCGCCCTTCACCGTGTCGTAGAACAGGCGGTACACGCTGTCGCCGTCGTTCTGGTAGTTCTTCGCGGCGTTGATCCCGCCCTGGGCGGCGATGCTGTGCGCGCGGCGCGGGCTGTCCTGGTAGCAAAACGCCTTGACGTTGTACCCCAGCTCCGCGAGCGTCGCGGCGGCGGACGCGCCGGCGAGGCCGGTGCCGACCACGATGACGTCGAACTTCCGCTTGTTGGCGGGGTTGACGAGCTTGAGGTCGAAGCGGTGGTTCTCCCAGCGCTTCTCGATGTCACCCGTCGGACAGTGAGACTCGAGCTCCATCACTCCTCCTCGGCCTGTTCTGCAGCGACGAGCGCGCGGGACTCGGCGAGCTGCTCGGAGCTCCCGATGATGTGGGTCTGGACCGCGATCGGGATGAAGACGTTGCCGCACGCGACGAAGAGCGCGAGGCCCGCGGCGAGGCGCATCTTGAGGGCGTCGTACTTCGGGTGCTGCG
Organism: Sandaracinaceae bacterium; assembly: GCA_020633195.1. Lineage (GTDB taxonomy): Bacteria > Myxococcota_A > Polyangia > Polyangiales > Sandaracinaceae > JACKEC01. Next base: position 7,283 of record JACKEC010000077.1, read on the forward strand.
CGCCGATGCTCTGCGCCGCGCTCCAGCCGCCGTGCCAGAGGTGCAGGCCGAGGAGGATGTTGGCGAAGATGTAGATCGCGCTCACGTACCAGACGCGGAAGTCCTGCACGAGGTTCGCGTACGGGTTGTGCGGGTCGAAGACGCCGTTGATGCCGATGCCGGGCACCGTGAAGTGCGCCAGGTGGAAGGCGATGAAGGCGGCGAGCAGCGGGCCGGTCAGGACCATGCTGCGCGCCGCGTACGTCGTGACCAGGTCCTTGCGAGGCTTCTGGTACGCGTTGGGCCGCGCGGACGCGTTGCGCTTCGCGAGCTGCATCGTGAAGACGATGTGCAGGATCACGCTGGTGAGGAGCGTGATGCGCGTCCCCCACAGCAGCGGCGCGTTGCCCTTCAGCGCGGCGGCGTAGGCGTTGTACGCCTCGGGGCCGGCCAAGAGGATCAGGTTGCCGGTCAGGTGGCCGATGACGAACCCGAAAAGGATCACGCCGGTCACGGCGACGATCGCCTTCTGACCGATCGTGGAGCGTGTGAGCGTCAGAACACCCTGCATGGGCGCGCAGCTATACATCTCGGGGGGTTCATTTCAAGGCTTCTCGGGGGGGTCGACGTAGTCGACGACGTCTCCGCGGAAGGTCTGGAAGGTCGTGACGCCGCCGGCCGCGCCGACCACCCAGTCGGGCCCGTGGGGCACCTTTCCGAGCCCACCCGGGGTGTCGACGATGAGCTTCGGGAGAGCGATCCCGCTCAGGCGACCCTGGAGCCGGCGCATGATCTCGACGCCGGTGGAGAGGGGCGTCCTCAGGTGGGAGGTGCCGCGCACGGGATCCGCCTGCAGGAGGTAGTAGGGGCGGACCCGCCGGGCGACCAGGCCCCGAAACAGCGCCTCGAGGGTCTCGGCGCTGTCGTTCACGCCGCGCAGGAGGACGGTCTGGTTCATGACGGGGAGCCCGTGATCGACGAGCCGCGCGAGCGCCCGGCTCGAGCGCTCGGTGAGCTCCCGCGGGTGGTTGAAGTGGGTCATCACCCAGGTCGCCCCGAACGCCTCGCGGAGCACCCGGCAGAGGGCGTCGTCGATGCGGGAGGGCAGGGTCACGGGCACGCGGGTGGCGATGCGCACCGTGTCCAGGGTCCCGAGGCCGGCGAGCCGCTCGAGGATCGCGCGGATCCGCGCGGTGCTCGCGACCAGCGGGTCGCCGCCCGACACGATCACCTCGCGCACCTCGGGGTGCGCGGCGAGGTACTCGAAGGCGGGCTCGAGGTGGTCCATCGAGCGCGCGCCGCCCCCCTGACCGACCATCCGGGAGCGGGTGCAGAAGCGGCAGTAGACCGAGCACCGATCGCTCACGAGGAGCAGGGCGCGGTCCGGGTAGCGCTGGACGAGATCGGGCGCGACCTCGTGCGCGACCTCGCCGAGCGGGTCCGCGAGGTCGCCCTCCACCTCGACCGCCTCCTCCGCGCGCGGCACGCACTGGAGCCGGATCGGGCACCGCTCGTCGTCGGGATCGACGAGGCTGGCGTAGTAGGGGGTGATCGAGATCGGCAGCCCGGCCTCGAGCGCGCGTCGGGCCCCTTCGCGCTCGGAGTCGGTCAGGCGAAAGGTCGCCTCGAGCCCAGCCAGGTCCGTGATCGCGTTCCTGAGCTGCAGGCCCCAGTCGGGCGCGAGCGGGAGCGAGCGCGGCGTCGTCATCCGGGGGCGGAGCATACATCGGGTATCGCTCGGCGCTCGGCCGGGGCATGCTTCCCCTGTTCATCATGCCCTTCGCCACGCACATCCTGGTCCCGACAGACTTCTCCGACGCGGCCAAGCTCGCCACCGACGCGGCGGCGATGCTCGCCAAGCGCCTGGGCACGCACGTGACGCTGCTCCACGTCCACGACCCGGACGGGCTCCGCGCGCCGGCGCACCTCGCCTACAGCCCCACCCGCGAGAAGGACATCGACGCCGAGGTCCGCGCCTGGATCGATCAGCGCCTCGCGGAGCTCCGAGACAGCACCTTCGACGGGGTCGACGTGACGGTGGCGCACATCGCCGACGAGTCCCCCGCGCACGCGATCTGCGCGCACGCCGAGAAGGTCGGCGCGGACCTCATCGTCATCGCGACCCACGGTCGCACGGGCCTCAAGCACCTGCTCATCGGCAGCGTCGCAGAGCGCGTGGTCCGCCACGCGAAGATGCCGGTCCTGACCCTGCGCTCCAACGCCGAGGACTAGTCGCCCCAGGGGTTGGTGAGGTCTTCGTTGACGCGGCGCTGCGTCTCGACGCGACGGCGCGCGGCGCGGCCGGCCGCGCTGGCGGCGGGGGCCGCGAGGTCGGGGTTGGCCACGCTGCCGGTCGCCTGGTCGAGGGCCCGAGTCTGGGCCTGGAAGTCGGGCTCGAGCGCCTCGGCGACGCCGGCCTCGGCGTCCTCGAGCATCGCGCCGCGCAGCTCGTTGACCTGGTGCGACGTGGCCGCGAGGCGCTCCCGCGCGGCGCCGAACATGCCGTGGGCGGACAGCTCGTTGGCCTCCCGGATCCCGTTCAAGGTCAGGCTCCGGCTCACGCGGGCGCCGACGAAGGGATCGAGGTCCGAGACCTCGCTCGCGATCTCCGTGCGCTGCAGCGCGAGCGCGCCCTCGCAGTCACCGGGGCGCCCGTTCACGAGGTCCTGGTAGCGCAGGCGGACGTGGCCGACCGGCTGCTCGGCGTCGGTGCTGGCCGGC
>JACKEC010000078.1 GCA_020633195.1 Sandaracinaceae bacterium
CGCCGTCGCCCCAGACCTTGAAGATCCCGGGGATGTCCCCCTTGTCGGTCGGGATGTCGCTCGGGAGCGGCACCTCGCTGAGCGTCGCGCCGTCGTAGTGCCAGATGAAGCCGTTCTTGCTGGCGACGCTGCCGACGACGTAGAAGTCGGTCTCGGAGCGGCCCCAGATCCCGAAGACCGTGTGGTGCGCGATGCCCGGCGGGGTCACGCGCGTGAAGACGCCGTCCCGCCAGAGGAGGACGTTCGCGTTCGCGCCGGCGAAGACCGCCGAGCGTCGCGAGAACGGGTGCACCCACCAGAGGCTCCCGCGGAAGCCCGTCTGCACCTGCGTCCAGGCGGCGCCGTCGAAGTGCAGCACGAGGGGGCCCGCGCCCTTGTCGGCGCCCACGGCCCAGACGTCGTCCTCGGCGACGCCGCCGACGGCGAGGAGCGCCGCCGGCAGGTCGGTCGCGACGAGCGACCACGACCTCGCCTCGTCGGGCGCCGGATCGTCCGGGTCCGGGCAGCCGGTGAGGGTGACGACGGCCGAGAGGGCGAGAGACGCGAGCAGGGCGTGCCGCGAGGTGAGCTGGACCATGGCGACTCCGAGGTGAACGGCGCTTTCTCGCCATGGATACACAGGCGGTTCGGTGAAATCCATACGGACCGGTGTGGTCCCATTCGATTGTCCCGGGGTGGCGCTATAACGTTCGTTACGCTCCGCCGTTGCCCGACGCGCGCGAGCTGTGGCAGAGTCGCGCCCCCTCCGGAGGACCGACCATGAACGACACGGTGAAGGGCCGCGCGAAGCACCCCTGGGACAAGCGCGGCAAGGGCGAGACCCGTTACGACGACATCGTCATCGGCTCGGGCATGGGCGGGATGACCTGCGCCGCGCTCCTCGCGACGCTCGGGCGGAAGGTCCTGGTCCTCGAGCAGCACTACGTCCCCGGCGGCTTCACGCACACCTTCCACCGCCCGGGCTACACGTGGGACGTCGGCGTGCACGCCATCGGCGAGGTCACGCACCACAGCCTCACCGGGCGTCTGCTGTCGACGCTGTCGCGCGGCGAGCTCGAGTGGGCCTCGCTCGGCTCGGTCTACGACACCTTCCTCTTCCCGGGCGACTTCCACATCGACTTCCCGGACTCGCCCCACGCCTTCCGCGACAACCTCGCCGCCGCCTTCCCGAGCGACACGCGCGCCATCGACGGCTACCTCGACCGCGTGAAGGACGTCGCCGCGGCGATGAAGTCCTACTACCTCGCGCGCACGCTCCCCGCCGGCCCGGGCGCCGTCGTCGAGGCCGTCCTCGCGCGCCGCGCGCGGAAGGTGCTCGACGAGCGCACGTCCGACGCGCTCGCGAAGCTCACGCCGAACCCGCGCCTCCGCACCGTGCTCGCGTCGCAGTGGGGCTACTACGGCTCGATCCCGAAGCGCAGCTCCTTCGCCATGCAGGCCCTCGTCACGAAGCACTTCATGCACGGCGGCTACTACCCGGTCGGCGGCTCCGCGCGCATCGCCGAGACGCTCCTCCGGACGGTCGCGAACGCGGGCGGCTGGACGCGCATCTCGTCGCCGGTCGACCAGATCCTCCTCGAGCGCGGGCGCGCCGTCGGCGTGCGGCTCGAGAGCGGCGAGGAGATCCGCGCCGAGCGCGTCATCTCCGCGGCCGGCGTGGCCTCGACGGTCACGCGCCTCCTGCCCGCCGAGGTCGGCGCGCGCCGCTGGGTCGGCGACGTCGCGCGCCTCGAGCCGGGCCCCGCCCACGTCTGCCTCTACCTCGGCTTCAAGGGGGACATCCGGAAGGCCGGCGCCACGGCGGCGAACCAGTGGTTCTACCACACGTGGTCGACCGAGGGAGACGCGGCCGCGTGGGACGTGTCGGCCCCCGAGAACCTCGACGACGCGCCGGTCCTCTACGTGTCGTTCCCCTCGCTGAAGGACCCGGAGCACGTCCCCGGCCCCGAGGAGCGCCACACGGGCGAGGTCGTGACGTTCGTGCCGTGGGAGTCGTTCGCGTCGTGGCAGGGGAGCCGCTGGAAGAAGCGCGGCGCCGACTACGAGGCGTTCAAGGCGGCCATCAAGGAGAAGCTCCTGAACCAGCTCCTCGCGCACCGGCCCGACCTCGGGCCGATGATCGACCACGTCGAGCTCTCGACCCCGCTCTCGACCGACCACTTCACGCGCCCCATGGCGGGCTCCATCTACGGCCTCGAGCCGACGCCGGAGCGCTTCCGCTGCCGCTGGCTGCGCCCGAAGTCACCGATCCCGGGCCTCTGGTTCGCGGGCTCGGAGGTCGTCTCCGTCGGCGTCATCGGCGCGATGATGGGCGGCGTGCTCGCGGCGCTCGCCTGCGAGCCGATCCGCGGCGCGAGGCTCGTCGCGGGGCTCAGGAAGCGCTGAGAGGCGCTGCCGTTCAGAGGCAGCCGTCGTCGGTGATGCCGTTGCAGTCGTCGTCGACGCCGTCGCACGTGTCGTCGGGGCCGACCGGCGTCGTCGCGATGGCGCCGATCGCGTCGATGTCCGCGCCGCGGTAGGTGTTGTCCGTCTCGCCCTGCTCGGTGTCGTCGGTCACCCGCACGAAGCGGTAGAGGTCCGTCGGGAGCGCGCCGTACGCGTCGATGTCGACGTGGGAGATGGCGCCGCCGATCTTGCCGATCGAGAGCCAGTTCACGCCGTCCTTCGAGATGTCGAGGTACATGGACTCGACGTCGCCGCCCACCTCGAAGATGTGGAGGTCCGGCGCGTCGTCGCCGCTGCCGCGCAGGGCGTTGTCGGTGAACCGCATGACGAGGCGCCCGCCGTTCCCGAGCGACACGGCGCCGCGCGCGAGGTCGGTCGTCCAGTCGGGCGGGCCGACGACGTCCTCGGGGAACTGGTAGAAGGGCGACGTCGCGGCCGGGCCGCCCGAGAAGAGCGGATCGAAGCTCACGACGGCGTCCGCGAACGACGCGTCGCCGCCCGGGAAGTAGACGCCGCCGTAGGTCACGCCGGCAGGCGGGGTCGGCGGCGGAACGGGCGCGCAGATCGCGGGGCAGTCGGCGATGCTCCGCGTGTCGACGGCGTCGTCCGCGACCGGCGCGGCCTCGTTGCAGAGCTGGACGGTCGTCTCGGGGTGCGTGTAGTGCGTCGCGACCTCGCTCGAGCCGAGCGGGTGGCGCGTGCACACCCGGGCGCCCGCCGCGCTCGTGAGCGGCACGTCGAAGTCGATGATCGGGTAGGTCCCGGCGGGGAGGACGCCGTTCGCCCGCGCGCCGGCCGTCGCGGTCGCGCGCCCGTGGAGCGTGCAGTCCTTCGGCTCGCTCGAGCCCGCGCCGAAGTAGCTCGGCGAGAGCCCGAGCGCGACGTTCCAGTAGATCCCGTCGCCCGGCGAGCCGCCGAGCGAGACGTCGCGCCCCTCGAAGACCGCGAAGCGGCTGACGGGCCCGCCGGCGGCGGGGTCGACGTTGCCCGGGCCGGCCGCGACGTCGTAGTCGTAGACGCGCGCGCCGCAGTAGAGCTTGAGGTCGTCCATGTAGAGGTGGGTCGCGGCGTCGTCGTCGCCGTCGCTGCAGGCGAACGCGACGACCACCGTCGGGATCCGCTGGCCGCTGACCGGGTCGAAGACGAGCTCGATCGGGGCGTCGCCTTCGCGCACGCAGTCGACCTTGGCCGAGCAGAACACGTCCTCGAAGTTCACGACCACGTCGAAGAAGCCCTGCTGCGCGGGCCGCATGACGGTCACGTCGAAGTCGACGCGCGCGTCGCCGTTCGGCACGCAGCGCGCCGGCATCGCGCAGCCGTTCGGCGCGTACGGGGCGGTGCAGGGGTCCACGAACTCGGCGGTGGGGTCGCCGGCGCCGAAGTCGCCGTCGTCGTCGGCGTCGTCGAGGTAGAGGCCCTCGATGGTGAGGTAGACGGTGTTGTCCTCCTCGCCGTCGCTCGCGTCGCAGGTGCCGACGTAGGCGATGTCGCCGCCGGCGCCGCTCCCGTAGCGGGTCGAGCAGAGGTGGCTCGCGGACCACACCTCCTCCTGCGAGGCGTTCTCCACGCGCAGGCCGTAGCAGGCCGCGGCGATCCCTTCGAGCTGGAGCGGCGCCACGGCGACGGCGAGATCGGCGGCGTCTCCGAGCGGCGCCGGCTGGTCGCTGCAAGCGACGACGACGGCGGCGGCGGTCAAGACCACGGCGAGCTGCCTCATAGGCGCGACTCCTCTTGCACAGGGAGGGGGCGACGGTCCAGACACCATCGATCATGTGCGAGAGCGACCGCAAGACCGTTGCAGCCGCGCCCGCCTGGCGTCGAGACGTGCGCGCGAGGCGACGCCCGACGGGGCCAGTCACCCGCGCCGGGCGAGATCGGCGAAGCGCGCGAGCAGCCGCGGGCCGGTGTCCGTGTCGTGGCATCCCGCGAGGAGCGCGTCCGCGTCGAGCCCCTCGGCCTCGATGGCGGGGCGGCGCTCGTGGAGCAGCGTCCGGAGGTAGGCCGCGTCGAACTCCGGGTGGAACTGGACGCCCCACGCGCGGCGGCCGACGCGGATCGCCTGGTTCGGGTCGAGCGCGTTCTCGGCGAGCCGCGCCGCCCCCTCCGGGAGCCGCAGCACGACCTGCCGGTGCGTCGACTGCGCGGAGAAGACGGGGCCCGACTCCGCGAGGACCCCGAGCAGGGCGTCCTCCTCGCCGGCTCGAGTCAGCGTGATCGCGACCGTGCCGATCTCACGGCCGCGCGGGTTCCACCCGGCCTCGCCGCCGAGCGCGTCCGCGAGGAGCTGGTGCCCGTAGCAGATCCCGAGCGCGGGCACGTCCGCCGCCACCGCCTCCCGCAGGAACGCCGCCGTCCGCCCGCTCCACTCGGCGCGGTCCGTCACCATCGCGGAGGAGCCCGTCACGACGACGCCCGCGAGGTCGCGAGGGGAGGGGAGGGCGCCCCCGCCGCGCGGATCGACCACCCGCGTCGTGACGGGGCCGCCGCCCGCGAGGCCGCGCGCGACCCACCCGTCGTAGTCGCCGTGCTCGGCGCCGTGCGCCGCCGACGCGTCGCCGACCCGCACGATGAGCACCTCGCCGCCTCGCCGTCCCGGCACGTTCCCCTCCGCGTCCGCGCGCCCCCGCTCGCCCGGGGCGCCCCCCCACGGTACGCTATCCGCGCCATGGACGGTATCTTCCGCTTCGCCGCCGCCGCCCCCCACGCCCCCGAGGTCGACGCCTACCTCGCCGGGCTCCGTGAGCACCTCCGCCCCCTCGCGACGACCTGGTTCGGCGTCATGCGCGCCGCCGGCGACGACGTGCGCGAGCTCCTCCACGACGGCTTCCCCACCGCCTGCGTCGGCGACGCCGCGTTCGGCTACGTCGCCGCCTTCTCCGAGCACGTGAACGTGGGCTTCTTCTTCGGCGCGACCCTCCCGGATCCGAGGCGCCTCCTCGTCGGGACCGGCAAGCGCATGCGCCACGTGAAGCTCTACCCCTGGCGCGAGCCCGAGAACGCCGCGCTGAGGGCGCTCGTCACCGCGGCCTACGACGACATGCGGGCGCGCCTCGGCGCGTGAGCCGGCTCAGCCCCCGACGGCCCCGCTCACGGCGCGCTCGTAGAGGGTCCGGAAGCCGTCGACCGCGACCGGCTGCGGGTTCGTCGGCGCCGTCGGGTCGGCCGCCGCGTCCGGCGCGAGCTCGGGCGCCATCGCCGCCGTGACGCCCACGTCCGCGAGCGTGTGCGGGATGCCGATGGCCTCCCGGAGCCCGAGGATCCACGCCTGCACCCCGCGGAAGCCGGGCTCGGCGAGCGACAGCGCCCGCGCGAGCACGTCGCACTTCTCGGCGATGACCTCCTCGTTCCAGGCCATCACGTAGGGCATCACGATGGCGTTCGTGAGCCCGTGGTGGCTCCCGACCGCGACGCTCACCGGGTGCGACAGCGCGTGCATCGCGCCGAGCCCCTTCTGGAACGCCGTCGCTCCCATGAGCGACGCCGCCATCATGCTCGCGCGCGCCTCGAGGTCGCGCCCATCGCGCACCGCCGGGATCAGCGAGCGCGCCACGAGCCGCATCCCCTCGATGGCGATCCCGTCCGCGAGCGGGTGGAAGGCCGGCGCGAGGTACGCCTCGAGGTTGTGCGAGAGCGCGTCCATCCCGACCCAGGCCGTGAGCGCCGGCGGGAGCCCGGCCGTGAGCGCCGGATCGCAGATCACGCGCTCCGGGAGCATCTTCGGGTGGAAGATGAGGCGCTTCTTGTGCGCCGCCTCGTCGGTCACGACCGAGCAGCGCCCGACCTCGCTCCCCGTGCCCGCGGTCGTCGGCACGGCCACGACGGGGGCCATCCCGGCCGTGTCCACGCGCGTCCAGTTGTCGCCGACGTCCTCGAAGTCCCAGAGCGGGCGCGCCTGCCCGACCATGAGCGCCACGGCCTTCGCGACGTCGAGCGCGCTGCCGCCGCCGAACGCGATCACGCCGTCGCATTCGGCCTCGCGGTAGGCGAGGACGCCGTCCGTCACGTTCTTCTCGACGGGGTTCCCCTGGATCTCCGAGAACGCGGCGGCCCGCAGGCCCGCCTCGCGCGCGATCTCCATGACGTCCGCGAAGAGCGGGAGCGCCCGGAGCCCCGGGTCGGTCACGACGAGGGGCGCGCGGATCCCGAGCTCGGCGCACGCGGCGCCCAGCTCGTTCACGCGCCCGGCGCCGAAGCGCACGCTCGTCGGGTAGTTCCAGTTGCCCGTGAAGCTCGTCATGTCGCGCCTCCCGGCGGCCGCGCGGCCGCGCCCAAGGAGAGAGGTACCAGATCAGAGCGCCGTCTTCAGGTGGAACGACTTCGGCCGCGTCAGGTGCTCGTAGCCGACCGTCGAGAGCGTGCAGCCGCGCCCGCTGTCCTTCACGCCGACCCAGGCGAGCGCCGGGTCGAGGTAGTCGCAGCGGTTCATGAACCAGGTCCCGGTCTCGACGCGGTCGCCGATCGCGAGGGCGGCGGCCTCGTCGCGCGTCCAGATCGCGGCCGTGAGCCCGTAGCGGCTGTCGTTCATGAGGCGCACCGCCTCGTCGTCGCCCCGCACCTTCATGATCCCGACCACCGGGCCGAAGGTCTCGTCGCGCATCACGGCCATGTCGTGGTCGACGTCGACGAGCACCTGCGGGGCGAGATAGGGGGTCCCCGGCGCGTGCTTCGGGAACTCGTGGGGCTCGATGAGCGCCCGCGCCCCGCGCGTCACGGCCTCGGCGATCTGCGCCTGGATGGCGGCCGCGGCCGACGCGCGGACGACCGGGCCGAGCGTCGTCGCCGGGTCGGTCGGGTCGCCGAGCACGTACTGCCTGGTCAGCGCCACGAAGCCGTCGACGAACGCGTCGTAGAGCGCCTCGTGGACGTAGATCCTCTCGATCCCGCAGCAGCTCTGCCCCGAGTTGAACATGGCCCCGTCGACGAGGTTCTCGACGGCGTGATCGAGGTCCGCGTCGTGGCGGACGTAGGCCGGGTCCTTGCCGCCGAGCTCGAGCCCGCAGGCGACGAAGCGCGACGCGGCCGCCTCGTGGATGGCGCGCCCGCCCTCGACCGAGCCCGTGAAGGCGACGAACGCGACGCGCGGATCGGCGACCGCCTTCGCCACGAGCGCGTGGCTCGTGTGGACGTGCTGGAACACGCCGTCCGGGAGACCGGCCTTCGCGAAGGCCTCGCCGAAGCGCTCGGCGACGAGGGGCGTCTGCGCGGAGTGCTTCAGGATCACGGGGTTCCCGGCGAGGAGCGCCGGCACGACCGCGTTCACCGCGATGAGGTACGGGTAGTTCCACGCGGCGATGGCGAGGACCACGCCGAGGGGCTCACGCCGGATGAAGCGCGTGAAGCCCGCCTTCTCGCCGACGGCGACGTCGCGGAGGGCGTCGGGGGCGAGCGCGATCATGGTGCGCGCGCGCTCCTCGAAGCCTCGGAGCTCCCCCGGGCTGTAGCGGATGGGGCGCCCCATCTGCCAGGTCAGCTCGCGCGCGATGGCGTCGCGCTCGGACACGAGGGCGTCGACGAAGCGGGTGCACAGCGCCTGCCGCTCGGCGAGCGGGGTCTCCCGCCAGGGGCCGCGAGCGGCCTCGGCGCGGCTCAGGATGCGGTCGAGCGCGGCCTCGTCGGCGAGCTCGCGCTCGACGAAGAGCGACCCGTCGACCGGGCTGATGGTGCGTTGCAGCAAAGCCGCCTCCAGGTGCCTAGATGATCTCGAAGTAGCGGGCGAGCTCCCAGTCGGTCACGTGCCGCCGGAACTCGCGCACCTCCCACTCGCGCGTGGCCGCGTAGTGCTCGACGAACGCGTCGCCGAAGACCTCGCGCGCCATGGCGCTCGCGCGCAGGCGCTGCGCCGCGTCCCAGAGGGTCTGCGGCAGCGCCGCCTCGGGCGCGTTCGGCGCCGCGTAGGCGTTGCCGGTCACCGGCGGCCCGAGCTCGAGCTCCTCCTCGATGCCGCGGAGCCCCGCGCCGAGCGCCGCCGCGAGCGCGATGTACGGGTTCGCGTCGGCCGGGCCCACGCGGAACTCGACGCGCTGCGACTTCGGCGACCCCGGGATCACGCGGAGCGCGGTCGTCCGGTTCTCGACGCCCCAGGTGGCGGTCGTCGGCGCCCAGGCGCCCGGCACGAGGCGCGTGTAGGCGTTGATGGTCTGCGCGACCATGGCGAGCGTCTCGGGCAGGTACCGCTGGCAGCCGGCCACGAAGCGCCGCATCGTCGGGCTCATCCCGTGCTCGGCGTCGCCGTCGTGGAAGGCGGAGCCGCCGTGGTCCCCGGCCTTCGTGAGCGACAGGTGGATGTGCCCGCTCTGGCCGGGGTAGTCGGGCGACCACTTCGACATGAAGGTCGCCATGAGGCCGCGCTTCTGCGCGAGCACCTTCGTGAAGGTCTTGAAGAGGGCGGCCTTGTCGCCCGCCGCGAACGCGCGATCGACGCCGATCGCGGCCTCGATGACGCCCGGGCCGGTCTCGGTGTGGAGCCCCTCGAGCGGGAAGTCCATCTCCTCGCACGTCGCGAGGAGCTCCTTGTAGAAGTCGGCCCAGACCGAGCTCCTGAGCACCGAGTAGCCGAAGTTGCCCGGCGTGATGGGCTTCAGGTTGCGGTATCCTTTCTCCCTTACGCTGTAAGGCGATTCCTCGAACACGAAGAACTCGTACTCGAGCGCGGCCCACGCCTCGAACCCCATCTTCCGGGCCTTGTCGCACACGCGCCGGAGGAGCGCGCGCGGGCCGACGTCGCCCGCGGGGCCGTCGAACTCGCCGAGGAAGAAGAGCCCGCCGCCCTCGAGCGGGAGCTCGCGGCAGGTGGTCGGGTCGATGCGCACGGGCGCGTCGGGGTAGGCGGTGTGCCAGCCCGTGAAGGAGACGTTGTCGTAGAGCTTGTCGGCGCTGTCCCAGCCGAGCACCACGTCGCAGAAGCCGAAGCCGGCCTCGAGCGCCGAGAGGAACTTCGACCGCGCCATGTACTTCCCTCGGAGGACGCCGTCGGTGTCGAACACACCGACCTTCACGTGCGTGATGTCGCGCGCCGACACGATGCGCTTCGCGTCCTCGACGGTCCGGACCTGCCTCGCTTCCAAGGGGCCTCCTCGCGCCGGGGCGCGCGTCCACACGGGTGCCCCTTGCTCGTACTCCGCGGCGTCCGACGGCGTCAAATCGCCGTCCCGGCGCCGAGCTCGCGCGACAAAAAAGTCATTTAGGACGAAAAAAGGGGGGCTGTCCCCCCCCCGCACGCCGCCGGGCGGCGGCGGTCCCGCGCGCACAGGAACGAC
>JACKEC010000079.1 GCA_020633195.1 Sandaracinaceae bacterium
CGACGAGGGCGGCGTCACGCTCGGCCCGGTCCTCGCTCGTCTGCCCGAAGGTGCGCTCGAGGTAGGGGCGCACGTGCTCGCTCGTGAGCTTGAGCGGCAGCTCGCCGTCGGCGAGGGCCTCGAAGAGCAGGTCGCGGACGATGTCGCGGAGGCGACGCACGCTCTTCAGGCAGGTCTCCTGCACGACCTGAGCGATGTCGCCCTTGGCCTGGCGCGAGAAGCCCATGCAGCCCTGGAGGTCGTAGTCCTGCGCCATCGCCTCGAAGAAGTGGTCGATGAGCTCCCAGACGTCCTCCTCGCGCTCGTGGAGCGGCTTCAGGCGGATGGACGTGGCCGGGCGGGGCTCGGCGCTGTCGGGGCTCGGGTCGCGGTGGCTCACCGCGAGGATGAGCGCGTCGTCGCCGCGGTCGCGGATGATGCGCGTCGCGACCGAGCGCGCGTCGCCCTCGAGGGCGCCGAAGCGGTCGAGGACGAGGGTGCCGCCCTGCGCCTCGCGGATGGCGCCGGCGAGGGCGTCGTCGAGGTCGGCTCGGGAGCTCGCGCTCGCGCAGTCGAAGGCCGCGAGCGGCCCCGTGCGGCCGAGGATGTCGCAGGCGATGGCGTGCGCGGCCTCGACGACCTTGTGCTTGCCCGTGCCCGAGTCTCCGATCACCTCGACGGCGTCTTTGGCCGCGCGGAGGACGATCTTCGCCTTGAGGTCCTTGACCAGACGCTCCCGCAGCCTCTGGCCGACGATCCCCACGCTGTCGAGCGCCCGGACGAGCCGGTCACCGATGTCGTGCGCAGCTTGCAGCATGAACCCTCCCCTCGGCGGATGGCGAACTTTGCCCGAGGTTTACTGTGGATAGCAACTCCCGGGCCCTACAAGTTCGTTGCGCCGAACCCGGGGTTTCGATCGTTAATCACCGCCTCGGGGGCGGGCCCGCGCGCGGAGGCCCGACTTGTCACCGGCGCCGGGCCACGACCTCCAGCACGGCGGCGTGCAGCGCGTCGATCGGTCCGTCGTTGCGAACCACCTCGTCCGCGAGGTCGAACGTGGCCGCGAGGCGCTGCGTCGTCGGGTCGACGCTGTGCGTCTCCTTGTCCTCGAGCGCCGCGAACTGCTCGAACGTCGTCGGGTCGCCCTGCCGCGCCCGCGCGCGCAGCCGCTCGAAGCGCACCGCGCGGTCGGCGTCGACGCCGAGCAGGAAGAAGCCCGGCACCTCGCGCAGCGCCGCCACCTCCGCCGGGTTCCGGATGGAGTCGACGATGTGGTCCCCTCCGTCCTGGAGGCGCGCCTGGATCCGCCGCGCGAGCACGTCGGGGCCGCCGTCCCGGCGGAGCTCGTTGCCGACGGCCGTGAGCGCCTCGCGGCTCTCGGCGATCCCGCGCGCCGCGAGCTCCTCGCGGAGCACGTCGGACAGGGAGTGGTAGCGGAAGCCCCGCGCCGTGAGCACCTCGGCGACGGTGCCCTTCCCGGCGGCGAACTTGCCGGTGAGGCCGATGATCATGGGTTCACCCCGCGGTTCCTGCGTCGGCGGGGCGTCAGCGCGCCGCCGCGGTCACGAGATACCACAGCGTGACGAGCGGCGTCTCGGGCGGGATCGCCGCGCGCATCGCGAGGACGAGCTCGCCGGCGCGCGGCTTGTCGGCCTCGGTGACCATCCCCTCGATCACCGCCGGCATCGCGAGCCAGTCGAGGTACTCGGCCGCCGGCCAGGGCCTCCGGAACGGGGTCACCTGGACGTCGTCGAAGCCCGCCGCCGCGAGCGTCTCGCGGAGCGCGGTCGTGCTCTTGAGCGCCGGATCCCCGCCGAAGTGGGCGTCCCCCGCGCCTGGAGGCGCGATGCCCGTGGCCGCCCGAGCGGCCTCGAGCGCGGCCGCGACCGCGCGGGCCTCGGCCGTCGCGAGGTGATCGGCGTCGCCCACGTACTCCGCGGGGATCGAGAACGCGAGCCGCCCGCCGGGCCGGAGCGCCCGCCGGAGCGCCTCGAGCTCGCCGCGCACGCTCCGCGAGAGCCAGAGCGACGAGCTCGCGACGATCGCGTCGAACGCGCCCTCGCGGGAGGCCGCCGCCGCGAGGGCCCGCCCCGCGCCGACGATGAAGTGGGCCCGCCCGTCCGGGACCAGCTCGCGGGCGCGCGCCGCCATCCGCGGCGCCGGGTCGACGCCGACGAGGCGCCCCTCCGCGCCGAGCCGGTCGAGCACCGCCTGCGACGTGACGCCCGTGCCGACGCCGAGCTCGCCGACGCGCGCGTCGGCCGCGGGCGCGAGCGCGCCGACGAGGGCGCGCGAGACGTCGTGGTAGAGGGTCGAGCGCCCGCAGAACGCCTCGTAGGCGGCCGCCATGCGCTCGTCCTGCCAGGCGCCGACGGGCTCGTCGACGGCGAGCTCCTCCTCGGCCGCGCGCAGCATGAGCTCGAAGGGATCGTCCGTCTCCTCGGCCATCTCGAAGAACGGCTTCTCGAAGACGAGCACGATCTCCCGCGCGAGGGCGTCCTCGAGCAGCTCGCGGCCCATCTCCCGCATCGCGAGGAGCGCGTCGAGGCGCTTCGGGGCCTTGAGCTTCGTGAGCAACCCCGAGAGCCGCGGCGAGACCGGCGCGAACACCGGTCGCTCGCGCCCCGGGCCCGTCAACACGTAGTTGATGCCGGTCCCCGGCTTCGGGTCGAAGGCCTCGACCTCCCCGCGGGGCGCGGCGAGCAACGCCTCGAGCGAGGCGGCGTCGAAGGGGAGCGGCAAGCGCGTCAGGTACGGGTTCCGCTCGACGACGAAGCGCTCGAACGTCGCCGGATCCGTCGGGAGCTTCGTCCGCGCGAGGCGGTAGCGCCAGCGCCGGTCGCCGTTCGCTCCGACGCCGTCGAAGCGCGACCAGAGCGACTGCGCGTACTGGAGCCAGCCGACGTACGCCTCGCCGAGGTAGGTCAGCTCCTCGGCCGCCGCCGCCGACTCGGCGCCGACCCGCAGCGCGAGCAGCGGGTCGTTCCCGCGTGGGCGGGAGATCGCGTGGCGCACGGCGGGCCGCATGCTCTCGAACGCGGTCCCGACGACCGGGCCTATCGCCCAGGCGCGCGCGATGACGGCCTCCCCGCGGATGGCCGTCGCGATGAGCGGCTCGCGGTCGACGTCGTCGGTCGGGCGATAGCCGAGCGCGAGGATCTGATCGGCGCGGATCGGCGCCGGGGCGCTGCGGAAGGCGGCGACCACGGCGTCGAGCGCGGCGGCGACGACGTCGTCGGCCACGTCGTCCGCGGCGTGGTGGGCGCCGCCTGCCCCGCGGAGACGGCCGAGGCCATCGGCGATGACGGTGAGCGGCGCGTCGAACCCGTCGCTCGGGCGCCCGACGAGCTCGGCGGCGTGGCAGATCCGCTGCCCGAGGTCCTGCAGGACGCGCACGGCGCGGCGCGCGCGCACGTCCGGCGACGGCGCGGCCGGGGTGAGCACCGCGCGGAGCGCGACCGCGGCGCGGCGCTCGAACGCCTCGGGATCGGTCGCGTAGTCGACGCCCGGCGCGCAGCAGCGCTCGAGCCAGCGCCGGAAGCCGTCGCCCCGCACGCGCCCGGCGTGGACGCGGGCGTACTCGCACGCCTCGCCGAAGCCGAGGTAGCGGTCCTCCGGCTCGATGAGCGTCCCCTCGTACATCGCCTGCCGGTAGCAGAAGGTCTCGTAGTTGAGGGTCTCGAGGCCGTTGTCGCCGATGCGCTCGGTGAGCGGCAGGGCGAGGCGCTCGCGGCGGACGGCGGGATCGTGGGCGTCGACCTCGAGCTGCGCGTAGATCGCGGCGTCGTCGCCGCGGAGCTCCGTGAGGTCGACGCTCTCGCCGAAGGGGTGCATGCGCCCGAGCTCGGCGAGCCAATACCAATGGAGGGCGGCGATGGCCTCGCTCAGCCGCGAGGTGTGCATGAGCGCCCACTCGTCGAAGCCCGGCCACCACGCGAAGCCGACGAGGGCGTGCACGAGCCCGTGGCTCCACCACTTGGGCGCCAGGTTCGACTGGAAGTCGGCGACGGGGCAGTCCTGCGCGAACGGCCAGAGCGCGGGCGCGATGACGCGCTCCGGGCCGCGGCGGACGGTCGTGAAGTCGATCGACAGCTCGGGGTGGCGCCAGCCCGGGGCGTAGGGGAGGAAGTCGCGCTCGAGGCGATCGAAGCTGAAGAAGCCCGCCTCCCGCGCGGCGACGCCGGCCTGGTACATGAACGGGGTCGTCATGAGCCCGTCGATGTCGAAGCCGTGGTGGCGGAGGAGGAGCTCCTCGGCGGCGGCGGTGCGGGCGTCCTCGGCGGCGAGCGCGAGGTCGCGCAGGGCCGCGCCGGTGAGGGTCCCGCCGAGGTCCGGGAGGAGGATGTCCGCGGCCGTGGGCAAGGGGATCGAGGGCGCCATGAACGTCTCGCCGGGTGGAGGCTTGATTCGCGTCGAGGCGAGATGATACTTTCGATTCGCCGTGGGGGGTAGGTGCGTCGAGGCTCGCGGGCCCGGCGCCGGTCACCAGCGACCTGAGAACGTCCCGGACGTTCGTTCGATCGTGGAGAGAGCGCATGCCTGGCTTCACCCTACCGCTTCCGGTCCTCGCGGACGCGTGGTTCCCGACCAAGAAGAAGCAGATCCCGCACAACTTCAAGCCCCCCATGGGCAAGACGGCGCAGGATCACTACGCGATGATGTACGGGCACGGCGCCGGGAAGGTGAAGCTCTTCAGCGGCATGCCGTCCGCGCCCTCGCCGTACTACTGGAACGCGTCGCCGAACAAGGCCCACAAGGACTCGGCGAAGGACGTCTCGGAGTCGACGAAGAAGTTCGTCCACGACGCGCTCGACAAGTTCAAGCAGTGCGTCGACATGTGGAAGCTCCAGGCGGAGATCAAGGTCAACATCATGTCGGTCTCCGGCATCGGCCCGCCGGGCTCGCTGAAGGGGCCGGAGCTGAAGAGCCTCGCGCCGTTCTCGAGCTGGGAGGGCACGCTCAAGGAGAAGAACGAGAAGGCCTACGCGAAGGCGGTGGTCGAGGGCACCTCCAAGCAGTGGAAGGCCTGGCAGGACAAGGTGATGATCCCGGGCCTGCCGTTCTGGCCGGCGTTCGCGGCGTTCCCGCTCGCGACGGCGCCGCCGATGCCGAACATCCCGATGCCGCTCATCACCTGCCCGTCGGCGATGATGGCGGAGATGACGATGCCGAAGCTGCGCGACGCCATGGCCGACGCGCTCGACGGCGGCGTGAAGGACAAGGACGAGGACAAGAAGCACCTCGCGATCTTCGAGACCATCGCGTTCCCGATCTCGCTGAACTTCCTGCTGTGGCTCGTGATGCAGCAGGTCATGAACCTGCTCGGGAAGGGGCCGATCCCGACGTACGCGCCGCCGTACGTGCCGGTCGGCCCGGTCGTGGCGGGCAGCGAGGCGATGGGCAAGGCGCTGATGGCCTAGCAGGCTAGCAGGCTCGGGTGCCGCCGAGCGGCGAAGACCACGATGAGAGCGCCCTCCGCGGGGCGCTCTCGCCATTTCTGGGGCGGCTTTCACGCGCTCGGTAACGGGCATTGCGACCGGACGCGGGCCTTTCGCGGGGAGGCGTGTTAGCACGCCGCGCCTCAGCGAACCCGAACGGAGCCTCATGTCCGCCTCCCTGTCCCTCCCCGAGCCCGACGCCACCACCGCCGACACCACGACGGCCCCCGACGCGGGCGGCTTCGCCGCGCTCGGGCTCGCCCCGGCGCTCGTCGACGCGGTCACCGCCAAGGGCTACACCGCGCCGACCGAGATCCAGGCGCAGGCGATCCCGCCGCTCCTCGCGGGGCGCGACCTCATCGGGCAGGCGCAGACCGGCACCGGGAAGACCGCCGCCTTCACCCTGCCCCTCCTCGAGGCGCTCGATCTGCGGCGCCGCGAGGTGCAGGCGATCGTGCTCGCGCCGACGCGCGAGCTCGCGCTCCAGGTGAGCGACTCCCTCGCCGGCTACGGCGCGGAGCTCGGCGCGCTCGAGGCGGTGACGATCTACGGCGGCGCGGCCATCGGGAAGCAGCTCGCCCGCCTCCGCCAGGGCGTGCACGTGGTCGTCGGGACGCCGGGGCGGATCCTCGACTGCATGCGCCGCGGGGCGCTCTCGCTCGACGCCGTCCGCGTCGCCGTCGTGGACGAGGCCGACGAGATGCTCCGGATGGGCTTCATCGACGACGTCGAGGAGATCCTCGCGGCGACGCCGAGCTCCCGCCAGACGGCCCTCTTCTCCGCGACGATGGCGCCCGAGATCGAGCGCGTCGCGCGCCAGTACCTGCGCGAGCCCGTGAAGGTGAACGTGCGGCAGGCCACGCGCACGGTCGCCAACATCGAGCAGCACGTGCTCTGCGTGAGCGAGGGGCGGAAGCTCGAGGCGCTGATGCGGCTCATCGAGGCCGCCGACCACCAGGCGATGCTCGTCTTCGTGCGGACGCGCGCGACCTGCGCCGAGCTCGCCGAGGCGCTCGAGGAGAACGGGCACGCGACGGCCGCCCTGCACGGCGACATGAGCCAGTCCCAGCGCGAGGACGTGCTGCGGCGGCTGCGCGCCGGGCGCGTCGACCTGCTGATCGCGACGGACGTCGCGGCGCGCGGGCTCGACGTCGACGACATCACCCACGTCGTGAACTTCGATCCGCCCATGGATCCGGACACCTACGTGCACCGGATCGGGCGCACCGGGCGCGCGGGGCGCGACGGGGCGTCGCTCCTGATGCTCACGCCGCGGCAGCGTCGGATCCGGACCGCCATCGAGCGGCACACGCGCCAGCCGATGACCGAGATCCGCGTGCCGTCGAACGCCGACCTCGCCTGGGCGCGGAAGGAGCGCTTCAAGGCGGCCGCGCTGCGCGCGATCGAGGAGGGCGGTCTCGAGGTCTACGAGAGCGTCGTGGCCGAGCTCATCGCCGACGGGGCCGCCGCCGAGCAGGTCGCCGCCGCGCTCGCCGCGATGGCCTGCCGCCACCGGCCGCTCCTGCCGACCGGCGAGGTCGCGCGGACGCGGCAGACGCCGGAGCCGACCGCCCCGCCGGAGCGCGGGCCGCGGTCGCCGCCGAGCCTGCGCCTGCCGAGCCTGCGCTGGCCCCTGCGGCCGCGGCCCTGGCCCGGAGCCTGAGCCTTGAGCCTGAGCGCCTTCGCTCCCTGCCGACCCGCCCTGCCGGACGCGCCTGCGCAAGGGTCACACGCCGGCCGACGCCTTCGTCGAGATGTTCCTCGGCATCGGCCAGAACGCCGGGCTCCGCGCCGGCGATCTGGTCGGCGCCGTCACGAACGAGGCGGGGGTCCCGGGCGAGGCCATCGGCGCCATCAACATCGGGCCGCGGTCGACCTTCTTCGGGCTCGCGCCCGACCACGTCGACGCCGTGCTCCGCAAGATGGCGACCGCCTTCATCCGCGGCCGGAAGACCTTCATCGCCGTCGCGCGCCCCGACGGCGGCGCCCCCGGCCGCGACGAGCGCCCGCAGCGCCCGCCCCACCGCGGCACCCGCGCGTCGGGCGGTGGCGGGAGCGCGCCGCCGCGCCGGAAGGGCGCCCCGCGCCGCCAGCGCTGAGTCACCGCGACTCGACCCCGAACGCGACCAGCGCGACGCCCTCGCAGGTCGAGCACACGCCCTCTGCCACGCGGTACTCCGCGAGGCAGAGGGGGCAGTAGGCCTGCGCGTCGGCGTCCTCGCGCGCCGGCGGGGCGAGGACCGCGCCCACGTCGACGCCTTCGCCGGAGAGCGTCGCGGCGAGCGCGGCCTCCGCGGCGCCCCCCTCCCCTCGCGCCCGGACGAGCGCAGCCCGCACGACCGGCGCCCGCGCCTCCGGCGACAGCAGCGCGAGCGCGAGCGCGAGCTCGGACACGTCGGCGAGCTCGTTCCGGCCGAGCACGTCGTGCACACGCACCGCCGAGAGCGGCGACGCGAGCGCCGTGAACAGGTCCTTCCCGGGCGCCCGCCGCGCCGGATCCTGCCGCCGCCAGAGGCGCACCGCGAGGCCCCCCGTCAGAGCCCAGAGCGCCCCGACGAGCGCGAAGACCCAGGCACCCGACGCCCTCCCCCACGGCCCCGCCGGCGCCCAGATCACGAGCGCCGAGCCCGCGAAGGTCACGACGAGCAGCGCGACGGCGGCGCCGCGGACCCGGCGGCTCGCGGCGAGCCAGGCGCCGACGCGATCCCGGACCACCTCGGGGGCGAGGAGCGCGCCCTCGCGGCGACCGATCGCGAGGAGCCCGAGCGGCGGCCAGGGCGTCCCCATGACGAGCCCCGGGCCGCTGTCACGCCGCGCGAAGAACGGGCGCACCGCGCGGAAGCCACCCCGGCCGGCGCTCCGGAACACCGCCGCGTCCCGCGGGACGAGGAGCAGCGTCTCGGCGAGGTAGATCCCGACCGCGAGCACCCAGAGCGTCTCGGCGTCGCTCACCCGTGACGACCCGTCACGCGGCCGCGCCGTCGTCGGGGCCGTCGGCGACGACCGGCGCCGCCTTCTTCCGACCGAAGAGCTTGGCGATCCCGCCGCCGACGACCGCGAGGAACCCCACGATGAGCTTCCAGAACTTCTTCAGGAACCCCATCTTCGCCGCCACGGCCACCGCCCCGCCGACGACGAGGCCGCCGAGGCCGTACTCGGCGATGCGGTCCCCCTCGCGGAAGGAGGCGTAGTCCTTGCCGGGGACGAAGGCGAGCCCGGCGAGATCGGCGTTCATGCGCGTGAGCGCCCCCGCGAGCCGCTCGTTCGACGTGGCGAGCACGACCTCGATGACGCCCTCGCGGCCGAGGCGGCGCGTGTTGTAGTTCACCCACTCCTCGGTGTCGCCGAGGTGGCGGAGCCGCGGCGCCCACTCGAGGCTCCGCGTGACCTCGTTGTAGAACGGCTCCTGCGCCCAGCCCGTGAGCTCGAGCTCCTGGTAGCCGAGGCGCCGCCGCTGCTCGTTGTGCTGGCGGGTCCCCTCGCGCAGGCTCTCGAGGAGGTCGTCGGCGTCGAGGTCGCGATCGTCGTCCTTCACGTAGCCGACCGCGTCGAACGAGAAGTAGACCACCTCGTCCATGTCGTCGGTCGCGATGGCGCCGATGGCCGTCGGATCGGCGAGGTTCTCGATGATCGAGTTGAAGCGCGCCATCCCCGAGGTCGGCACGAGCCAGTGCCCCGCGGGCACGTCGATCGTCGCGACGTCGCCGAGCTCGACCCCCGTCGCGGGCCCCTCGATGGCGCCGAGCTCGCGCTTCATGGTGGCGAGCATGTCGGCGCGCTCCTCCGGCGTCGGCTCCCGCTCGGGGTCGGCGGCGGCTGGGGCCTCGGCCGCCGGGAGCGCCTCCGGAGGCGCCTCGTCGGCGAGGGCGGTGAGCGGCGCGAGGAGGAGCGCCGACGCGGCGACGGCTTGCAGGACGCGGGCGGACAGACGCATGGGTCGTTCCTGTGCGAGCGGGAACGCCGCCGTCCGGCGGCGGGAGGCGTGGGGACAGTCCCCCGGTTTTAGTCCGAAATGACGGATTTGTCGCGCGAGCTAGGCGCCGGGGCGGCGGTTTGACGCC
>JACKEC010000008.1 GCA_020633195.1 Sandaracinaceae bacterium
GACGCCCGCTTCGCCCCCCGCGCGCCAGACCTGGCCCCCCGCCCCGGAGAAGGCATCCGCCCGCACCCGCGCCAACCTCGCCGCCGTCCGCATCGCGCACACCCTGCGCGCGACCGGCGACACCCCGACCGCGGAGCAGCGCGCCGCCATGCTGCAATACTCCGGCTGGGGCGGCCTGAGCATCGAGAAGGTCCAGACCGGGTGGCCCGAGGGCGTGCCCCTGCCGACGAGTCAATCGCTCGTCCACGAGTACTACACGCCGTGGGCCGTCTGCGCCGACATCACCGCGACCGTCGAGCGGCTGCTCGATGGCATCCGCCCCATCCGCGCCCTCGAACCCTCGGCGGGCGTCGGCCGCTTCATCCACACCACCACGCCCGAGCGATGGCAGTGGACCGCGATCGAGCTCTCGCCGCTCTCCGCGCTGATCCTGAGCCAGAGCGTGCCCCCGAGCACCACCATCGCGACCGGCTCGTTCGAGGCATGGGTCAACGTCAACACCGCGCAACGCTTCGATGCCATCGTCAGCAACCCGCCCTACGGCCCGCGCGGCGAGTCCATCACCGAGGACAAGGACCGGCGGTTCCGGGTCAGCGCGGCCTACGAGTACTTCCTGCTCCGCGCGATGACCCTGCTCCGCGCCGGTGGCATCGCCGCGTTCCTGATCCCCGGTGGCTTCCTCACCGGCACGTCGAAGCGCGATCTGCGCCAGCGCATCGCCGAGAGCGCGGATCTCATCGGCGCGTTCCGCCTGCCGTCGGGCATCTTCCCCGGCGCCCGGCTCACCCTCGACACGGTCTTCCTCGCCCGCCGCGCCGAGGAGGCCGACCCCGATCCCGTCTTCCTCGACGGCCGCTACTTCGAAGCCTTCCCCGCGCACGTCCTCGGCGAAGTGAAGGCATCCGGCCGGTGGGGCGAGTCGGAGGTGATCGGCGACTACCCCGGCCTCCCGCCCTTCGCGCCGCGCTTCGCCATCGAGGCCCCCGCGCGCACGGTGCGCATCACCCGCCGGCCCGACGACGAGGCGTCTGCGCCTGTCGAGGCGCCGGCCGAAGCGCCCGCCGGTCCCATCCGCCAGCGTGGCTTCCGCTCCCTGTACATCCTCGACCAGCTCGTCACCCGCGCCACCGCGGCCGATCCCTACCGCGCCGATGCCTTCACCGGCATCCCCGCCGCCGCATGGGCCGCCGCGGTCGAAGACGTGGTGCAGAGCCCCCGCAGCAAGGGCGACCGCCTGCAGTGGCTTCGCGCCGTCGTGCAGACCCTCAAGACCGCCGCGCGCAAGGCGGCGAGCCAGCGCGATGTCACCGGCCAGGCTATGCTCGACGCGGCGCGCGCCACCGTCGAGCAAGGGATCGCGCAGATCAAGGACCGGCCCGGACCGCGCCCGCTGACCACCCTCGGCCTGCCGGCGCCGCTCGCGCGCCGGCTCGACGCGCTCCCGATCGACGACCTCCTCGCGATCCCAACGTGGGCCACGCTCATCGTCGAGCGCGACGCCACCGCCGACTGGCTCCCCGAGTTCGAGCGCCTGCGCATCGTGCGCGTCGTCGCCGTCACCGA
>JACKEC010000080.1 GCA_020633195.1 Sandaracinaceae bacterium
CGCGCTTCGCGCGCGGCACGGAGCAGGCTGCTTTTCAGCAGCCTGCTAATCCTCGATGTCGACGTCGACGGTGGAGGAGTCGTCGGGGGCGAGGTCGAGGCGGAGGCCGGTCTTGCCGGCGTAGTCGTTGGAGAGCGCCTCGCCGAGGCGGCCCTTCCAGAGCGCGAAGGTGTGGCGCCGCAGGGCGTCGATCTGCGGCCACTCGAGCACCACGCCTGCCTCGTACGCCGTACGCACCTCGAGCTCGTGACCGGTCCAGCGCAGCTCGATGGTGCCGCCCTCGATGTCGCAGTCCTCGAGCTCGACGTCCTCGAGCTCGTCGGCCATCGGCTCGTCGTCCCAGCTCAGGCCGTCGATCGACTGGAGGCGGGGCACCTCGTCGATGGCGTCGTCGCTGCCGTCCTCCGTCACGACGACGGGTCCGCGGAACGTGTACCAGGGCATCGCGGGGCGGAGCATCGCACACCTTCACGCCGATTTGCCGATGAGCGCCCGGCGGCGCTCCCAGAGGAGGCCGGCCGCCGCCACGACGAGCAGCGCCGCGGCGACGGGCGCGGACTCCAGGATCATCCAGTCGACGGCCGGCGCGGTCGCCCAGGCGCGGAGCGGCGTCGGGTCCCAGAACGCGTCGGCCTCGGGCACGCGCGCGTGGACGATCAACGCCCCGGGCAGCGCGATCCCGAAGCCGAGCGCGATCAGGCCGAAGGACGCGCGAGGCCAGCGGTCCGCGCTCGCCGCGAACGCGAGCGCCAACATCGGCAGGACGGGCAGGAGCAGCCGCGGCCCGTACGCGAGCGAGGCGTGCCAGTCGAACCAGCCGCCGTACACGCCCAGCGCGATCGCGGGCACCCCGACGAGCGGCCAGATCAGCGGGCGGTCGCGCAGCGTCGCCGCGCCCGAGCCCGAGAGCGCCGCGAAGGGGGCGTAGACGAGGAGGCCGGCGCGCGGGCTGATCAGCGAGCCAGGGAGACCGACGAGGAGGTTCGAAGGTCTCCACCCGCCGCCCGAGGCGGGGAGACCGAGGAGCACGAGCCCCCCGACCGCGAGCGCGAGCGGCAGGATCACCCGCGCGAGCGCGCGGCTCGGAGTGCGCCGCCACCGATGCTCGGTGCGGTAGGTCGCGACGCCGAAGGGGATCGCGAAGAGCAGGCACTCGGCGCGCACCAGCACCGCGAGCCCGAGCGCGAGCCCGAGCGCGGTGGCGCGCAGCCCCGATCGGCGATCGCGCTCCACGGTCTGCCAGAGCGCGAAGGCGAGCAGCGCGGTCACCGGGAGCTGGGTCCAGCACGTGCCCGCGTAGACGAGCAGCGGCGAGCCGAGCGCGAGCGCCGCCGCGCCGAGGAGCTGCGCGCGCGTCGACAGCTCGAGCCCGCGCGCGGCGAGCAGGAAGAAGAGCAACGTCAGGGCGGCGCACACCGGCCCGATCAGCGAGAAGCCCAGCGCGCGCGGGTCGTGACGCAGGTCGCGCAGCGTCGCCTCCACGGGGCCCTCGCGGGCCAGCGCGCCGAGCGAAGCGCCGACCGGCTCGCGACCCAGCCAGCGCGCCGGGGCGACGAGCGGGAACGCGATCGCGGCGAGGCCCGGCGGCGAGGCCGAGCGCAGGCCGTCGCCCGCGTCGTAGAAGAGCCCCCCGGCCATCGGCGCGGTGGGCACCCAGAGCTCGGCCGGGTCGATCGAGAGCGTGTCCGTGCCCCCCGCCCACGCGTCGGCGCGGTCGAGGTGCACCGCCTCGTCGAGCGTGCTCACGCCCCGCGTCGTGAGCAGCCCGATCGCGAGCATGGCCAGGGTCAGCCGCCCCGGATCGAGGAGCTTGGCCGTGGGCCTACCTCATGCGCCGGTAGAACAGATCGGACTCCGGGCACTCGAGCCCGATGGGCCGCGTGCAGCCCGCGCCGGTGCGGTGATCCTCCCAGACCACGTGGGCGGTCGCGGCGCCGACGTAGACGAAGGGGTTCTCCGAGTCGCTCGTGCCGAGCGTCGAGGTGTCGAGGCGGTAGTCCTGCGGCTGCCACGTGACCCCGCCGTCGAGCGAGAAGTTCGCGTAGATGTCGAGGAGCCCCGCGCGGTCGTCGGCCCACGCCGCCACCACGAGGTTCGCCTCCGCGCCGACCGCGAGGTCGTAGCTGCCGCTCGCGCCGGGGCCGGTGCTCGTGTCGAGGCGCTGCGGCGTGCTCCACGTGTCGCCGCGGTCGGCGCTGCGGGCGGAGACCACGTCGCTGAAGCCGAAGCGGTAGTCGATCCAGGTCACGACCGCGACGCCGGCCTGCGGCGCGACGACGTGGGGCTCGATCGAGTCGTGGGGGAAGGTGTCCGCGTCGAGCTGGATCGAGGTCGCGCGCCAGGTCGCGCCGGCGTCCTGGGTGCGGTTGAGCCAGATGTCGAACGAGCCCATGTCGCGGTCGTCCACCCACGCCACGTAGGCGTTGGAGCCCTCCGCGGCGACGCTCGGCGAGAAGCTCGTGTTCGACCCCGTGGCGTCGCCGGTGTCGATGCGCGTCTCGGAGCCGAAGCTCGCGCCGCTGTTGGTGGAGCGCCGCAGGTAGAGGTCGAGGCCGCCGTTGCGGTTGTCGCGCCAGACGACGTAGACGTTCGCGCCCGCCGCCGCGATCTGCGGGTTGGCGGCGACGAAGGTCGCGCTCCCGGGCGTCGAGAGCTGCTGCTCGACCGACCAGCTGTTGCCGCCGTTGGTGGAGCGCGCGAAGAAGATGTGACGCTGGCGGTTGGTGACGAACGTCTCCCACACCGCGTAGACGTTCGACCCGCTCGACGCGACCTCCACGTTGAACGAGTCGACGGTGGAGGTGGAGCCGGTGTTGACCTTCGCGTCGCCGATGAAGCCGCCGCCGTCGTCGCTGCTGAAGGCCCTGAAGATCTCCCGGTAGTTCGTGCCGCCGCGGAAGTCGCCCCACACCGCGGCGACGTTGGTGCCCCCGCCCCAGGCCACGAGCGGGCCGAAGGTGGGCCCGCCCGCCGTGTCGAGCTGCACCGCGTTGGACCAGGTGCCGCCCGAGTTCGTCGAGCGCGCGAAGAACGCGTGGGCGGTGCCGCCGTTGCGAAGGTCCATCCAGGAGAGCCAGACGTCGGTGCCGCCGTCGCCCGCGAGGTGGGGGTTGATGGAGTTGGCCGCGGCGCGGGTGTCGCCGAGGTCCACGCGCGTGTCGCTCGCCCCGAGCGGCGCGAGGCAGTTCTCGTCGGGCGTGCCGTCGCAGTCGTTGTCGAGCGTGTCGCAGAGCGACTCGGTCGCCTGGAACGTGGCGGGCAGGTCGCAGCCCCACCCGGCCGCGCCGCGGCACGAGGGCGTGCGCCCGGCGCAGACGCCGCGCGTCTCCGCGCAGCTCGCGACGGTGGCGCGCGGCGGCGGCGTGAGGCCGTCGTCGGTCGCGCCGTTGCAGTCGTCGTCGGTGCCGTTGCACGTCTCGGCGACCGGCCCGACGAACGCGCCGCCGCAGGTGACCGCGCCCGCGGTGCAGACCGTCGTCCCGAACTCGCAGCGGCCGACGTTGGTCGCGCCGCAGCGATCGCCGACGCCCGCGAGGGTCCCGTTGTCGGCCGTCCCGTCGCAGTTGTCGTCGAGGCCGTTGCAGGTCTCGACCTGCGGCCCGATCCCGCCCACGCACACGATCGCGCCGCGCTGGCAGCTGCTGACGCCCGGCATGCAGGAGCCCGTCGACGTCCCGCACGCGGTCCCGATCGCCGGGTCGGCCTCGTCGATCGAGCCGTCGCAGTCGTCGTCGGTGCCGTCGCACGTGTCGGCGCCGCCGCTCGGCACGCAGGGGTACTCGCACCCGGTCGCGGGGTCGCCGTCGATGTCGTGGAAGCCCGGCGCGCACATCAGGATCGAGCACGCGGGCGAGCCGCTCGTGTCGGGCGCGCACACGCCGACCGCGTTGAGGAACGTGCACGCGCGGCCGCACTCACCGCAGTTCATCACGTCGGTGGTGAGGTCGAACGTCTCGTCGATCATGCCGTCGCAGTTGTCGTCGCGGCGGTTGCAGGTCTCGGCGCCCGCCGCCGTGCAGCGGTACTCGCAGCCGGTGGCCGGGTCCCCGTCGAGGTCGACGAAGCCCGTGTTGCACGGCCCCATCTCGCAGGCCGACGCGACGCAGCTCGCGCCCGCGTTGGCGAACACGCACGTGTTGCCGCAGCTCCCGCAGTGCTCGAGATCGGTCGTGAGGTCGAAGTCCTCGTCGGTCGCGCCGTCGCAGTCGTTGTCGAGCGTGTCGCACAGCTCGGCGCCGGACGGCGGGCACTCGTACTCGCAGCCGTTGGCGGGCGCGCCGTCGAGGTCGTGGTGCCCGATCGCGCAGCTCTCGATCTGGCAGACGCCCTCGACGCAGGTCGGGAAGGCGTCGGGCAGCATGCACACGACGCCGCACGCGCTGCAGTTGCGCGCGTCGGCGGAGAGATCGAAGTCCTCGTCGACGACGCCGTCGCAGTCGTCGTCGCGCTCGTTGCACTCCTCCTCGCCGGTCGACACGCAGCCGTCGACGCGGGCGTCGGTGCGCATCACGCCCGCGTCCACGGGGCCCCCGTCGCCGTCGTCGCAGTTGGAGAAGCAGTAGGGGTCGGTCGCGCAGCCGCTCGCGACGAGCGTCGCGGCGAGGCCGGCGCCGACCAGCGCGGCGCGCGCCGAGGCGCGGCGCCGGAAGAGGAGCAGGCCGATCAGCAGGAGGCCGACGATCCACCCCGAGGCGGGCGGGGACCCGCTCGCGCCCGCGGCGTCGCAGTTGCAGCCGCCCGCGGCGAGCCCGAGGTCGGGGACCGGCGGGGGCACCGCGTCGGGCGAGAAGCACTGGCCGTCCCCGACGCACATCGTCCCGTCGGGGCAGCGCACTCCGCGGCACGGGTTGTCGACGCAGGTCCCGCCGCGGCACACGCGGCCCGCCCCGCAGGTCGGCGTGCACTCGTTCGCGAGGCACTCCCCGTCGACGCAGGTCTGCCCGGTGCGACAAGTCCCATTGCAGGCGTCCACCTGGCAGGTGCCGTCGCGGCAGGACTGCCCGGTCGGGCACAGCGCGTCGCACACCTCGACGCACGCGCCGTCACGGCAGTACGAGGTCTCCCCCGGACAGCTCACGTCGACGCACGGGTCGGGCGCGCAGGCGCCCGCGCGGCAGAGCTCGCCCACGGGGCAGCCCATCGCGTAGCAGTTGTTCTCCACGCACGCGCCGCGGAGGCACTCGAAGCCGTCGGCGCAGACGCGGCCGGCGCAGAGGTCCTCGCACGCGCCCGTCTCGGGGTTGCAGGACTCGCTGTCCGCGCACATCACCCCGGCGCAGCGGCCGGGGACGCAGTAGCCGGGCTCGCCGCCGGTGCGGTCGCAGGTCTGACCCGGGGGGCAGGGGAACTCGTCCGCGCGGCAGGGGTTGCGGCACGCGCAGTCCACGCAGACGCCCTCGCCGCAGAGGGTCCCGTCCGGATCCTCGTCGATGTTGCCGTCGCAGTCGTCGTCCTCGCAGTTGCACACCTCGCGCGTGGTGCTCGAGGCGCCGCGGCACGCGAGCTCGCCGGCGATGCACGCGACCCGGCCCGGCAGACAGAACGTGCTCCCGCCATCGGGCATCGGGACGCCGCCGTCGGTCGTGTCGAAGCCGCCGTCCTCGAGGGGGACGCAGGTCGCGCCGCCGCCCGGGTTGCCGTCGTCGATGATCCCGTTGCAGTCGTCGTCGATGTTGTTGCAGGTCTCGACGCCTGGGGTCGGCGCGTCGCAGCCGCCGTAGACGCCCATGACGCAGGTCTCGGTGCCGACGCCGCAGGACGTCGAGCACGCGCGGGTCAGCCCCTCGTCGACCATCCCGTCGCAGTCGTCGTCCGCGTCGTTGCACGTCTCGGTCGTGCCGCGCGGCGCGGTGCAGCCGACGAACGCGCCGGAGACGCAGACCTCGGTGCCCGTGCCGCACATCGACGTGCAGGCCTGCGTGAGGCCCTCGTCGGTGCGTCCGTCGCAGTCCTCGTCCGTGTTGTCGCAGGTCTCGACGCCCGGGGTCGGCGCCGTGCAGCCACCGAAGCGACCCATCGAGCACGTCTCCACGCCGCTGCCGCACGCGCTCGAGCACGGGCGGGTCAGGGACTCGTCGGTGGTTCCGTCGCAGTCGTCGTCGCGGTTGTTGCAGCTCTCGATCGTCGGCGTCGGCGCGGAGCAGCCAGCGAACGTCCCGGTGATGCAGATCTCGGTGCCCGTGCCGCACATGTTGGAGCACGCCCGGCTCAGGCCCTCGTCGGTCGAGCCGTCGCAGTCCTCGTCGGTGCCCTCGCACGTCTCGGTGCCGGGGACGCGCGCGCTGCACGCGCCGAAGCTGCCCGCGGCGCACGTCTCGACGCCGGCGCCGCAGCGCGTGCTGCACGCCCGGGTGATCCCCTCGTCGGTCGCGCCGTCGCAGTCGTCGTCGGCACCGTTGCAGGTCTCGGCCTGCGGCGAGCAGAGCGGCACGAGGCCGCTCGCGCGGACGAGCATGTCCTCGAAGTCGTTGTCGCCGCCGCGGAAGAGGTCCTCGAAGCCGAAGTAGAAGGTGTCGACGTGGGTGACGCTCTCGTAGACGAGGAAGTGGACGAAGTCGCCGTCGTCGTTGAGCGCCTGGCTCGTGAAGTAGATCCGGTTGTTGGTGTCGAGGCGGCCGCCGCAGCTGTCGTTGGTGTTCGTGCCGCCCGGATCACAGCCGACGGGGAGCGTGCAGCCGCTCGGGAAGGTGCCGTCCTCGCGCGAGCCGTCGAGGCGCTCCGGGGTGCGGAGCCAGAAGCCGATCGGGCGGCCCACCGCGAAGCCCGGCTGCGTGTCGAAGTCGATCGAGCGCGTGCGGGTCGTCGAGCAGGGGCAGTCGCAGGTGGCGTAGGTGCGGCAGCCGAAGACGGTGTGGAGGTTGGACGCGACGGTGACGTCCTCGCCGATCCAGAACCAGCCGTAGGAGTTGCGGAAGCCGGCGCCCTCGCCGATGTCGAGGAAGGTGACGCGGTAGTGGCCCGACGCGGCGTCGAGGATCGGGCGGAAGGCCTCGGGCAAGACGGCGGCGTCCGCGATCGCGTCGACCGCGCCGGGCGTGCTCTCGCCGCTCACCGGGCGGTCGAGGCAGGCCTGTAGGCGGCCGGTCACGGGGAGCACCGTTCCGTCGACCTGGTTGATGTAGGCCAGACCCCGGGGGCCCGGGAGAAAGAGCCCACCGAGGAGGAGCGCCCCGAGCGCGATGCGTCGCCACTTCTTGTGCATGCTGCCGTTGCGATTGTAGCCGAGTTGTATGCTCGCCTACATGGCCCAGGCGACGCGGTTCGTGGGAAAGGTGGTGGGCGACGACGTCGTCGATCCGTACCGGGACCGTCGGGTCGCCCTGGCGGTGCCCGCCGAGGACGGGAGCTGGGTGGAGGTCCAGCTCGAGGGCGACCGCGCCCGGCCGACCGGCGAGCCGCTCGCCGCGCCGGGATCGGCGCTCGCGGAGCTCTTCGAGCTCGCCGCCGCCAACGGCCTCGACCCCGCGTTCCCCGATCCCGTGCGCGCCGAGGTGGAGGCGTGGGCGGCGAGCCCGGGTCTCGACGATCCCGAGCTCGAGGACCTCGAGGGGCTGCCGTTCGTCACCATCGACAACGAGGGCTCCCGCGACCTCGACCAGGCCCTCCTGATCGAGCGCGACGGCGAGGGTCACCGGGTGCGCTACGCGATCGCGGACGCGTCGTTCTACATCGCGCGCCACAGCGCCCTGTTCACCGAGGCGCTGCGGCGGGGCGCGAGCTACTACCTGCCCGGCTACATGGTCCCCATGCTGCCTCGCGAGCTGAGCGAGGGGCTGGTCTCGCTCAACGCGGAGGTGCCGCGCCGCGCCGTGGTCTTCGACATGCGGCTCGACGCGGCCGGCGCCTGCGTGGGGACGCGCGTCGTCCGCGCCCGCATCCGCTCGCGCGCCAAGCTCACCTACGACGGCGTGCAGCGCTTCATCGACGGCATGGAGCCGAGCTGGGCGGGCGAGGACTACGCGACGAGCCTGCGGCTGCTGCGCGAGGTCGGGGAGCGGCGCATCGCCGACGCGAACGCCCGCGACGTCGTGTCGTACCGGCGGCGGACCGTCGAGGTGGGCCTGGACGACAGGCGCTCCTTCGTCATCTACGGCGCGCTCCGCAACGACGTCGAGCGCTACAACGAGCAACTCTCGTTGCTGTGCAACGCGGAGGGCGCGCGGCTGCTGCGGGACGGCGGCGCGAGCCGGCACGTCGAGCCGATCTACCGGGTGCACCCGGCGCCGCCCGAGGATCGCGTGCGGGGCTTCGCCTCGGAGCTCGAGCGGATCGCGGCCGCGCGCGGCGCGCGCTGGCGCTGGGATCGCGCGGGCGGCCAGAGCCTCGCCGCGTACGTGCGCGCGCTCCCGTGGGACGGAGAGGACGCGCGCCTCAGCCGCGCGATCCAGCGGCAGGCGATCGTGATGAACGTGCGCTCGACGTTCCAGAGCGCCCCGGGCGAGCACTTCGGCGTCGGCGCCGAGGTCTACGGGCGCTTCAGCGCGCCGATGCGGGAGATCGTCGGCGTGTTCCTGCACGGCGAGCTCGTCGAGCAGCTGCGCGCCGCGGGCGAGCAGGACGCGAGCCTCGTCGAGGCGGTGATCGACGCCGCCAACCACGCCCGGGATCTCCAGCGCACGCTCACCGAGCGCGCCGACCGGATGGCGCTCGACGCGCTCTTCGAGCGCGATCAGGCGCAGGGCACGGTGCGGCGCGGGACCGTCATGGGCGTCACCCCGGCCAAGGTGTACGTGACCCTCGACGAGCCTCCCGTGGACGTGAAGCTCTACCGGCGCAACATGGGCGGCGTGCGCGGGCTCGGCCTCGGCGACGCCATCGACCTCCGGGTGAAGGGTCGCGATCGGAGCGATCGCTGGATCCTCGAGCCCGCAACCGGCGCGTGACCTCTGGTACCGTGCGGCGCATGAAGCTCGTCACCCTCAGCCTCGCCTCCCTGATGATCTTCGGCTGCCTCGCCGGATGCGGCACCGAGGCCGCCCCTGCCCCGGCGCCCGAGCCCGTGGAGGAGGAAGAGCCCGAGCCGCTCCCCCCGCCGGAGCCGCCGCCGCCCCCGCTCGTCGAGTGCCCCGAGGACACCTGGGCCGTCGGGTCGCGCGGCGCGAACACCGCCGCCGCCGACGGCGCCGCCGCCGCGAACCTCGTGCGCGACGCCATGCGCGGCTCGTTCGAGCGCGTGAGCGTCTGCCGCCGCGTCGACGGCACCAACCTCCAGATGATCTGCGGCCCCGCCCCCGGCGGCGCCGAGTGCGCCATCGGCCTCCCCGGCCGCCGCTGCTCGGCCACCCTCCCCGCCCCCGTCGTCCCCGTCTCGGCCGGCCAGCTCGTGGACACCTCCGGCCCCCCCGACGCGCCCGAGTGGCACTGCACCAACGTGCGCTGAGCTGTCGTCTTCTTGGCCCAGGCGGCCGAGTAGCCATGGGGACGGTTCGCACTTTCGCGGGTGAGAAG
>JACKEC010000081.1 GCA_020633195.1 Sandaracinaceae bacterium
CGGTCAGCCTCGCGCACCTCTGATGCGCTCGTCACGGTCCGCGCGCAGGTCGCCAAACGTGGAAGGTTCATAGGCGAAACGGCCGATTCCGAGTAGCCTCCCGCGTATGCCGCTCCCGCCGGCGGTCCTGCCCCCGATACGAACGCTCAAAGCCTCGTGGCCGATGCGCGGCTGGAGCTACGACAACCGCCTCGAGTGCGTGGCGTCGAGCTTCCCGAGCA
Source organism: Sandaracinaceae bacterium (assembly GCA_020633195.1). Lineage (GTDB taxonomy): Bacteria > Myxococcota_A > Polyangia > Polyangiales > Sandaracinaceae > JACKEC01. The sequence continues at coordinate 222 of JACKEC010000081.1, forward strand.
GCTTCGCCCCCGAGGCGCGCGGGCTCCTCGATCCCCTGTTCCCCCACGTCTTCAGCGAGCGGACCCTGAAGCACGCGAGCGAGGCGATCCGCCGCGTCGCGGAGCGGACGGGCGGGGTGCGCTCGACGCAGCTCGTCTTCGGCGCGCCCGCGGTGGGACACGTGACGCCCTACGGGCTGTGGTGGCCCTGGGAAGAGGCGGACACGATCTCGCTCCGCATCGGCCTCGACGGCGCCTCGGATCCCGAGCTGATGGAGCTCTGCGCCTGCTTCAACATCGACCCCTGAGGATCGGCGGTCAGAGCAGCCAGCCCTCGAAGGTCTGACGCACCAGCGCGGGCCCGTCGCGCTCGATGATGGCGCCGTGAGCGAGGATCACCCGCTCGAAGTCGAGCTCGAGCAGCCCCTCGATCGACCGGGCCGCCGCGCGCTTGTCCCGGTACAGCACCCGCAGCGGCTTGCTCCAGCCGACCCGGCCGTGGATCCCCGCCATCTTGAGGTACGCGCGGGTGGCGAAGTGGTCGCTGGTGTCGAAGTTCTCGGTCAGGTCGACGGTGATCAGGGTTCGCGAAGCGGGGTGGAGGACGACGGTCTCGTGGAGCGCGCATCCGTCGATCGCGTGAGGGACGAGGGTGCCCTCCCAGTCGGCGTGCGGAGCCCCGGAGAGGGTCCTGTCGAAGCGCAGATCGGGGCGCTTCTTCTCCAGGGTCGGCGCCCCGTGGAGCATCGCCTCGGGGTACGCGTCGGCCCAGGGCTTGGCGTACACGTGGTGATACGCGTTGGGGCACGTGATGTGGGACACCGGCCCGAGCGCGTCGATCTCGGCGCGCAGCCGAGGATCGAGCTCCACGGGCGAGTGCAGCAAGAGCGAGCCATCGCGGAGCCGCACCACCGCCATCCGCGCGCCGAGGTGCAGCCCCATCATCGTGTGGGGCTTGGCGCAGACCCACAGTCCGTCGTCGAGCGCGTCGAGCATGGCGGGAGGTTACCAGGCCTCGGGGTCTGGTACCCTTCGCGGTCCTTGAGCCTGCGCTTCCTCGGTGTCGTCCTCGTGTCCGTGCTGTGCTGGTCGGTCGTCCCCGGTCGAGCCGCCGCGCAGCCGGCCACCCCGCCCGCGCTCCCGGCACCGACGCTCCCCGAAGAGCCCGCGCCGCTGCCCGCGGCGGAGCTCGCCCCCGGCCGCGCCCACGAGTCGCTGTGGCGCGACGAGTGGGGCCGCTCCGGCTGGCCCAACTACGTGATGATCGGATCGAGCGCGGTCATCGCCCTCGGGAACATCATCCGCGCCGCCGACGAGGAGCGCCCCAACCGAGGCCGCAACGACTTCGACGAGGCCGCCCGCGACGCGCTCCGGCTCCCGGTAGAGCAGCAGCGGCTCGTGATCCGCGACTTCAGCGACGGCCTCTTGACGTTGATGACCTCCACGCCGGTCCTCTTCGACGCGCTGATCCTCGCGGCGTGGGCGCACGCCGACGAGGCCGCGGCGATCGAGATGGTGTTCATCCACGCGGAGGTGATCGCGGCGACGCTGGCGCTGCAGACGTTCGCGAACGTGGCCGTGTCTCGAGAGCGCCCCTACGGCCGGACGTGCGGAGGCGGGGGACCCGACGACTTCGACGAAGACATCTTCTTTTGCAATTCTCCAGACCGCTACTACAGCTTCTTCAGCGGCCACACCTCGCAGGCGTTCGCGTCCGCCGCGGTGATCTGCTCGTTCCACATGAACATGCCGCTCCTCGGCGACGGCGCGCAGAACACGGTGCTCCCGTGCGCCGCGGGGTTCGCGGTGGCCGGCATGACGGGGCTGTTCCGCATGCTCGGCGACATGCACTACGCGAGCGACGTGATGACCGGCGCCGCGGTCGGCACGGCGATGGGGTTCCTCATCCCGTGGCTCCTCCACTTCAACCCGCGCCACCCCGGCGAGGTCGGCGTCTCGATCATCCCCGGCCCGACCGGGGTGTCGCTCACCGGGGTGTTCTGAGATGGCCGGACGCGGCATCCGGACGATCCTGCTGGTGACGCTGGTCGCGCTGGGGAGCGCGTGGCCAGCGGAGGCGCAGGAGGCCGGGTCCGAGGCCGCGTCCGAGTCCGCGTCCGAGTCCGCGTCCGCGTCCGAGTCCGCGTCCGAGGCCGACGCCGCGTCCGAGTCGGCATCCGAAACCGAGGCCGATGAGCTGTCCGAGCCGGGGCCCGCGCTCGATCTCGGGGACGAGCCGGACCCTGGGCGGGCGCCCGATCCCGCGCCGGCGGAGGGGCTGCAGCCGGGGGAGCACCCGCCGCTGCCGACCGAGCCGCCTCCCGTGCCCGTGCCCGATCTCGACGCCGAGCGGGAGAGCTTCTGGGGGTTGCCGCGGTGGCACATCGCCGGCGTCGTCGACCTCGGGTTCCTGTTCTTGCGGCCCAAGTTCTACTTCGCCTACGGGACGCCCCACGAGACGTTCATCGCGCTCGAGGTCGACCCGCTCATCAGCGGTCAGGGCGTGGGCGCGTACGGCGGCCTGCGCGGTCAGATCCCGTGGGGCTCGCTGCGCGTCGGCGCGCGCTACTTCTTCACCTTCACCCGCTCGTTCCTGTTCGCGATGGACCAGTTCGATCACCTCCAGGTGCGCGATCGGTCCGGCCCTCCGTCGCGCTACCTGTCGCTCGAAGCGCAGCTCGACCTCAACGTCCCGATCGGGCCGCTGAACATCGTCTCCGAGATCACCGGCACCTACGTGACCCTCGTCGAGGACGGCCTCTTCGCGTTCGAGGAGAGCCTGCACGTCATCCTCGATCCGCCGTGGGTCTGGAGCGCGATGCTCGGGCTGCGCGTGCGCTTCGGCGACGCCGAGGAGTTCTACATCCAGCCCTCGGGCGAGGTCGTCCACCTCGTCGAGCGCAACGAGGTCGTGGTGCGCGTCGGCCTGCGCGCGGGCGTCCGGATGTGGGAGGACCTCGAGGTGCGGCTGCTCGCGATGCCCGCCATCATCAGCCCCGACAGCCTCGGCGCCGCGGGCGGCGACACCTTCCTGCTCGGCATCCACTGGCGCTGGGCCACCGACCCCTTCGACGCGCCGTCCTCGGAGGAGCCGTCCGAGGCTATCCTGGGGCCGTGACGCGCACGCTCGCCCTGGTCCTCCTCCTCGCCGCCGGCTGCGACGGCGCCACCACCGTCGACGCGGGTGAGCCCGCGACGGGCGTCTTCCTCACCGCGACCGGCGCCACCATGCGCGACAGCATCAACGGCGTCGCCCCGCGCATGGGCTTCAAGTACTACCTCATCGACGCGACCATCGAGGCGCGCGGCGTGGGCCCGATCTCGATCGCGCCGTTCGCGTTCGAGGTGACCCTCGAGGACGGCAGCCGCTTCACCGCCGACTCGCGGACCAACGAGCTCGCCGACGGCTGCACGAGCCGGAGCGTCATGGTCGACGAGACCTTCGCGTGCCGCCTCGCGTTCACGCCGCTCATCGACGCGCCCGCCCCCGTGCGGTTGGCGTGGACCGACGGAAGCCGAAGCGCGAGCGCGGCCGTGCCGCCGCTCGAGTAGGCCTTCAAGCTCGGCGCGAGGCGAGCTCGGCCTCGGCCGCGGTGATCCGCTTCAGGTCGTCCTCGAGGCGGCTCACCCGATCGCGCACCCGCTCGAGCTCGCGCTCGGCGATGGCCACCTTGCGCTTCACCAGCTCACGCTCGACGAGCCCCTCGCGGTCTCGCACGTCGGGCGACGGCAGCGCCTGCACCGCGTCGCGCGCCTCCCGCAACCCGACCTCCAGCCGCCGCGCCCGGTCGCCCTGCTCGGCGAGCTCGGTCCCGACGGCGCGCACCCGCGCCGAGTAGTGCGCGCGGATGGCCGCGAGGTCGCCGCCGAGGAGCACCCGGATCTCTTCGCGCAGCTCGCGGAGCTGCGTGTCCTTCGACACGATCCGCTGCGCGAGGCGCGCGCTCTCGGCCGCCACCTCCGCGCGCTGCATCGTCTGCTCGGCCTCGAAGAGCGACGCGTTGTTCGCGACGGCGCGATCAGCCTCCTCGAGCTTGGTCCGGAGGAGCGAGACGTCGGCCTCGCGGCGCGCGCGCTCGTCGATCAGCTCGCGCTGCAGCTCCTCGATCTGGCGCTCGGCGCGGCCGATCTCGGCGTGCAGCGCCGCGTTCTCGGCCGCGTGCTCGGCGCGCTCCTCGGCGAGCGCGGCGCGGGCCTCGCTCAGCGCGCGTCCCTGCGAGCCGGCGCTCTCGCCCCCTTCGAAGCGCCGCGTGTCGAGGAGGTCCTCGAGGGCCGAGATGCGCGCGCGGGCGGCGTCGAGCGGATCGCGATAGCTCACGACGCGATCGTGTCGGACCCGTACGTTCGGGTCCAGATCCCGTGGAGCTCGGCGTAGTCCGCGTCCGCGAGCGCGCGGCCGACGAAGCGGTCGAAGGACGGATCGCGCCAGCCCTCGGCGTACCGGGCGAGGTAGCGATCGACCGCCTGGCTCCCGGTGCGCTCCCGGATCGCGCGCGGGTCGAGCCCGGCCTGATGCAGCGCGATGACCGCGTGGACGCGGCCCTTCGAGACGGCGCGCGGATCGGTGAGGAAGCGATCGGGGACGAGGAGCCAGCGCGGCCGTCCGTCGCCCTCGACGTGGCGCTTGAGGGTGAGCCCGACGCGCGCGGTCCGGAGCAGCGCTCGCTCGCGCGGCGCGGGCCGGAGCTGCAGCCGACCGGCCGGGTCGAACGCGTCGCGACCGTCGTCGAGCTCGGCGACCGATCGTGCACCGGCGAGCGCGAGCAGGTGATCGACGCAGCGGCTCGGACCGCAGACGAGCTCGGCGCCGTCGCGCAGCGATCGGATCAGCACCCCGCCGAACGTGTCGGGCGGCCCGAAGGTGAGGTCGAGCCCCTTGAAGGAGCCGCCCCGGTAGCTCCCCCCGACGCGATGGAAGTACCAGCGGCTCGCGGCGGCTTGGCGCGGGTCTCGGTGGGCGAACGGATCGCGATGGGTCGCGCTCCAGAGGTACGCCTCGGCCTCCTCGACGCGGAGCGCGCGGCCACCGACGACGAGCTCGTGGTCGAGGATCAGCGCCCGCGCGACCGCGTCTCCCTCCTCGCTCACGGTTGGCTCATGGCTTCGATCAGCGCGCGCACGCGCGCCGAGCCGAGCGCGGCGAGGCGGCGACGGCCCACGTCGTGGATCGCCTCCAGCGACGGCGCGTGCGGCTCCGCGGACGCGGCGAGGCACGCGGCTTCCAGCGCCTTGGCCTCGTCCCAGAGCTCGTCGTGCGGCTCGGCCGCCTCCACGATCGACGCGGCCGCCGCGCTCGCCTCGTCGACGCGCCCCTCCTCGAGCGCGACCGCGCCCCGAGCCAGCGCGAGGGACGCGTCGAGCACCGCGTCGCCGGTGGTCTCGCCCTCCAAGGGGATCAGCGTCGCCGCGGCTCCGTCGACGTCCCCGCCGTGCAGGTACGCCTGCGCCCGGGCGACCCGGACGATCACGGCCTGCAGCGGATCGAGGAGCGACACGTCGACCTTCGACAGGGTCCGGATCGCGGCGTCGCTCTTGCCGTCGGCGAGCTCGAGCTCGGCGAGCGCGACCGCGACGCGCGCCTGCCGGATCACGAGCCGCGGGCCCAGCCGGCGCGCGCGCTCCTGAGCGCGGCGGAGCTCGCCGATCGCGCGGCGACGCGCGGGGGGATCGAGCAGCGCGGCCTTCCACCGCGCCCAGTCGGCTCGCTCGCCCGAGCGCTTCCGCGTGCGGAGCACGAGCTCGGTCACGAAGAAGCCGACGACGAAGCACCCGAGGGTCCAGACGACCCACGCGTAGCCCAGCGGCTCGAGAAGCACGTAGAGCACCCACCCGAACACGAGCGCGCCGAGGAGCGTGGCCCCGCGGATGATCCAGGTCTTCACCCGATCCTCACGGCGGCGAGCCTACCGCCCCCGTGGGCCTGGCGGAGTTTCGTTGCTATACCCACGCCCCGAATCTCTGGGAGGAAGAACCGTGCGCGTCACCCCGATCCTGTTCGTCGTCGCGAGCCTGCTGATGGGCTGCCAGGAGCCCAACGAGCCGATGGGCGTCGACAACCGCCCCCGCCTCGGCATGGCGAGCGGCGAGGCCCCCTCCGAAGGCCGAGCGCAGGCCCAGCCGACCGAGCGGCGGGTCGTCCCTCGCCCCGCTCCGCGCCCGACCCCCGCTCCCGATCCGACGGTCGCGCCGCGGCCGCCGGCCGGCGACGTGGCGGTGGTCGAGGGTGACCAGCGCGCGCCCGATACCTTCACCGCTCGGCTCGACACGACCGCGGGCAACATCGACATCGAGGTCCACCGCGACTGGTCGCCGCACGGCGCCGATCGCTTCTACACCCTGGTCCGCGAGGGCTACTTCTCGGACGTCGCGTTCTTCCGCGTCATCGACGGCTTCATGGCGCAGGGCGGCATCCACGGTGACCCGAACGTCGCGAGCCGCTGGCGCAACCGCCGCATCCCCGACGACCCGGTCGTCCAGAGCAACCGCCGCGGCTTCGTGAGCTTCGCGATGGCCGGCCCCGGCACGCGCACCACGCAGTTCTTCATCAACCTGGTGGACAACACGCGCCTCGACGGCATGGGCTTCTCCCCGTTCGGTCAGGTGCGCGAGATGAGCGGCGTGACCGGCCTCTACTCCGGCTACGGCGAAGGCGCGCCCAGCGGCCGCGGCCCCGCGCAGGGTCGGCTGCAGGCGGAGGGCAACACGTACCTCCGCGCCGACTTCCCCGAGCTCGACTACATCCGGTCCGCGAGCATCCTCTAGAGCGCCCAAAGGGCGCTCCCCGTGCCCGTGCCCGTGCCCGTGCCCGTGCCCGCCCCCAAGCCCGTGCCCGTGCCCGTGCCCGCCCCCAAGCCCGTGCCCGTGCCCGTGCCCGTGCCCGTGCCCGCCCCGGAGTAAGCTCCCCGCGTGCGCCTCCCTCACCTCCTCGCCCTGCTCCTGCTGACCGCGTGCGACGGCTCGTCCGACCCCGACGCCGGGGCGGACGCCGGGGCGCGCGACGCCGCGACGTCGGACGCAGCAGCCACCGACGCCGCGCTCGCGGATGCCGCCGTCGCGGACGCCGGCGACGTGGACGCGGGCCCGCCCCCGCCGCCCGGGCCCTGGACCGTCTACGTCACCGTCGGCAGCGAGAACCGGCTCGCCGTGCTCGACCTCGACGAGGCCGGCGTGGCCACCGAGCGGAGCGCCGACTCCCTGGCGCTCCCCTCGAACCCCGGCCCGCTCGCCCATGACCCCGCGAGCCGGCGCCTCTACGTCGGCCTCGGCGGTGGCTCGAGCGGGATCGCGACGGTGAGCGTCGCCGGCGCGAGCCCGACGCTCGAGGGCGTCACCCCCACCCCGGACCCGGTGTACCTGAGCGTCGCGCCCGGCCAGCGCCTCGTCAGCGCCTTCTTCGGGCAGGACGAGCTCCGGGTCCACGACGTCTCGGGCGCGCCCGCCCACCCGCAAGTTCGCATGCTGTCTACGGCCGACGAGCCGCACTGCGCGATCTTCGGACCGAACGGGCTCCTCTACGTCCCGCACCGCAACGGGATGACGACGTGGTGGCTCCGCCTTCGCGCCGACGGGACCCTCGACATGGCGGGTGAGCTCGCGAGCGAGCCGGGCGCCGGGCCGCGCCACATCGCGTTCTCGCCCGACGGCGCCTTCGCCTACCTCGTCAACGAGTACTCCGACTCCGTCTCGACCCACGCCGTCGGCGCCGACGGCGCGCTGACCCGGCTCGAGACCGTGGACGCCCTCCCCGGCGGCCCGAGCGACGCCAACTCGGCCGCCGACATCCACGTCACCGAGGACGGCCGCTTCGTGTACTCCAGCAACCGCGGCGAGGACTCCATCGCCCGCTTCGCCGTTGGCGCCGACGGCCGGCTGACGTTCCTGGGGACGACGCCGACCGAGGCGAGGCCGCGTGAATTCGAGCTCACCGCTGGCGGCGGCTACCTCCTCGCGCTCGGCCAGGACTCCGGATCGATGTCCGTCTACCGCATCGAGGACGACGGCGACCTGACCTCCACGAGCCGCGTGGCGCTCGGCGACGGCCTGCTCTGGGCGATCGCCGTCCCGCGATAGGCCGCCTCCGTGCGATCGTCGGCCGGTGGACGTTCCGCCCGATGCCCTCGTCGAGCTCACGCTCGATCCCGCGAGCTACACGCTCGAGCTCGAGCCTGGCGCGACCGTCGCTGGCGCCCTCGTGCGGCGTTCGGACGGTCGCTCGATGGTCCGCTTCCGCCAGCGGGCGGACTGGCGGGAGGTCGAGCTCGAGGTCGACGAGCCGAGCCTGACCCTCTCGGACGCGGTCTACCTCGTGTCGGTCGCCCTCTTCACGGAGCACCACCGGGACGCGTACCTGATGCGAGGGGGAGCGCTCGGGTTCGTCGAGCCGACCAGGCGACGCCTCTCGGTCCCTCACCCGCCGCGGATGGAGAGCGTCGAGGCGATGCTCTCGGAGCTGCCCCCGCGGACGCGGATCGAGCTGCTCGTGGAGGCGTGCGAGCTCGGCGTCCCGATCTGGACCCGCTGGGCGAGCACCGGGAAGCTGACCTACTTCGACGGGATCATGGCGATGGCGAGCGTGCCCCACGACCTGGCGGAGGCCTCGATCCGGGCGGCTCGGCGCTGGCTCGAGGACGGCGACGGCGCGCCCCTCGAGGCGCTGTCGAGCGAGTACTGGGGCCTCCACTGGCCGATGCTCGAGGACG
>JACKEC010000082.1 GCA_020633195.1 Sandaracinaceae bacterium
GAGCGGCGCGCCCTCGGCGTGCGAGGGGAGGCCGCGCGGGTCGACGTCCGGTGACACGCAGCCGACGACCCCGCAGGTCTCGTCGGGCTGGCACGTGACCGCGACGGTGAGGCACGACGCCGGGAGGTAGAGGTCGAGCCGGATCGTCTGCTCGGACACGAACCCCGTCCGCGCGCGCGTCGTGAAGAGCTCGCGCCCCGCGCCCCGCGCTTGCGCGCGGACCTCGAAGCGCCGCGACGCGTCGGCGGCGCGCGGGACGACGCCGAAGCTGCCGATCTCGTGGTAGGCGCCGTCCCCCGGGATCGAGAAGTCGACGAGGTCCTGCTCGCGGACGACCTCGCCCTCGGCGTCGAGGAGCACGAGGCGGATCGCGTCGAGCTCGGTCGGGGTCTCGAGGTCGGTCGCGAGGCGCACGACGACCTGGGTCGGCGGCTGCGCGCACGCGGTCGCCAGGCACGTCAGCAGCAGAGCGGCGACGCGAGAGCTCATCTCGCCTCCACGCTACCGTCGACCGGCCCTCCCGGGGGTTACCGCGGGTACACAGTCGGGCGCCGGAACCGGGTGCCCGGCGCGGGCGGCTCGACCGCGGGCCCCGCGAAGCACTGCGCGATCCGTAGCCAGCGCTCGGCGGCGGCGCCGCGCGCGACGAGGGCGGTGTCGGCCGCGCTCCGCGTCTGCGTCGCCACCCGACAGAGCTCGACCGCCGAGCCCTCGAGGTGCGGCTCGCCGTCGGCTTCGTTCCACGACCAGATCGCGCCCGAGGGGGCGACGAGCCGCACGTGCAGCGGCGGCGCGGGCGGCGCCTCGCCGCGCACCTGGAACGCGTATGGGATCGTCTGGACCGCGAGGTGCGCCACGTTGCGGACGCGATCCGTCTCCTCGCGAGCCGCGCCGAGCGCGTCGAACACCGACTCGCCGTGGGCCCAGGTCTCCATGTGGCGGGCCGTCGCGGCGGTGCGCGCCGACATGCTCGGCCCGAACCACGGCACGCGCTGCTTCGGATCGGCGCCGCGGAACGCGTCGGCGAGCCGCTCCGAGGTCTCGCGCCACGCGTCGACGAGCGCGCCGCCGGTCAGGTCCCCGAGATCGTCCCGCTGCACCTCGAGCATCGGGCGCCCCTTCATCATCTGGGCGATGAGCGGCTTCGCCTTCGTCGCGAACGCCGCCTCGGACTCGAGCGCGAGCTCCACCGCGAGGTTCAGGTGGTGGAGGTGCGCCACCACGTCCTCGACGGTCCACCCCTTGAACTGCGTCGGCGCCGCGAGCGCGTCGCCGCGGTCGGCGATCAGCGCGTGGAGCGCGAGCGACTCCTCGAGGAACGCGTCGGCCTGCTGCATGCGCTGGTTGTACTCCTCACCGGAGCCTCCCGAACAGGATCGGCGTCCGCATGTACCCCGCGGTCCGCGTGCCGTGCCAGCCGTAGTGGGTCGCGTGCCCCTCGCCGTCGGTGAGGAACACGAACACGCCCGTGCCGAGGCCGCCGTCGGTGTCGGGCGCGCGGCTGTCGTCCTGATGCGGGCCGACGATCGAGTCGGCGACGCGCACCGCGTACGCGTCGCGGAGGCCGGGGACGGGGCGGGGTCGCTGCACCACGAAGCCGGTGTGGCCCGTGTGCCGGCTCGGCGAGCCGGGCGCGGTGCGCCACGCGAACACGTCGCCGGCGCGCACGTCCTCGATGTGGTCGATGCGCTGCCACCCGCGCGCGTCCCTGTCGGTCGGGGCCCGCTCGATCATCCGGTAGAGGCCGCGGGCGGCGAGGCGCTCCGAGCCCATCGCGCGGCCGGCGCGCGGCGCGGCGTGGCGGATCACCCAGGAGACCATCCCCGAGCAGTCCCAGCGGTAGCGCCCGAGGCGCTCGTTCACCGACGTGCGGTGCTGGTAGGCGAGGTCGCGCTGCTCGGCCTGGACGCGCTCGAGGAGCGCCACCACGCGCGCCGCCGCGGGGGTCGCGGGCGGCAGCGGCGCGAGCGGCGGCGGCAGCTCGGGCCAGTGATCGGTGGTGATCGGCGCCGGGTCCATCGGCCACTCCGCGGGCCACGTCGGGGTGACGGTGAGCACCGCGCCCGACGTGTCGTCGGCCGCCGCCGGGAGGGACGCCGCGAGGACGAGGAGCGCCGAGAACGCGAGGAGCCGTCGCACGTGCACGTTTCGACGTCTCACCAACCGGTCCGATCTTCTTCACCAATCTGCGCCACAGGCCCCCTCGGCGAGGCTGAGGCGCTCGAGCGCCTCTCGGTAGAGGGTAGCGCCGCGCTCGTCGTCGGGCGCGGGCGCCGCGAGCACCGAGTCCCCGTGCTCGACCGCCTCCCCGAGATCCCCATCGAGCGCCTCGAGGACCGCCCGCGCCTCGGCCTCGGCGCGCGTCCCGGCGACGTGATCGGCGTAGCTCGTCCACGTGGCGCGAGCGCGCTCGCGCTCCTCTTCGCAGGGCCGCGACCAGCGGATCGCGAACGGCAGCACGATCGCGAGCGCCGCGAGCGCCGCCACGACCGCGACGATCCGCTTCGCGCGAGGGCTCACGGCGGTCGGGGCTCTTCGCGCTGCTCGGGCGGGATGTAGCCGCGGGCGGCGTCGCGCGAGAGCGAGACCCAGAGCATCGTGCCGGCGGCCGCCAGCATCAGCGCGACGATGCCGCCGATGACCCAGAAGATGGCGTTGGATCCGCGCGCGCTCACCGCGCGGCAGCATCTCAGAGCGAGGCGAGAAACGCGAGCAGGGCCGCCCGCTCGGATCGGCTGGCGGTGCGGAAGCGCTCGCGCGCCGCCTCGGCCTCGCCGCCGTGCCACAGGATCGCCTCCGCGGGCCCGCGCGCCCGCCCGTCGTGGAGCATCCGATCGTGGCCGCTCACGCGCTCGGTCAGCCCGAGGCCCCAGAGCGGCGGCGTGCGCCACTCCGACCCCGACGCCTCGAAGTCGGGGCGACCGTCCGCGAGGCCCTCGCCGAGGTCGTGCAGCAGCAGATCCGTGTAGGGGTGGATCCGATGACCCGAGAGCTCTTCGAAGCCGGGGCAGGGGCCCGTCTCGAGCGTGGTCGCGTGGCAGGTCGCGCAGCCCATCGACGCGAACAGGTCGCGGCCGCGCAGGACCTCGGCGTCCTCGACGTCGCGGCGCGCCGGGGGCGCGAGGAGCCGGACGTAGGTGTCGACGAGCTCCGCGATCTGCGGGCTCACCTCGGGCTCCCCGCCCGAGGGCTCGGCCGCGCACGCGTCCTGGCCGGGGGCGCACTCGCCGCTGAAGAGGTCCGAGGTCAGGCCCATGTCGCCGAGGAACGCGCCCCGGTCCTGCTGCGCGAGCGAGGGCTGGTTCGCCTTCCAGCCGAAGCGGCCGCGGACCACCGTCGACGACGCCGCGTCCCACACGTGGTTGGCGCGGCCGCGCACTCCGTCGCCGTCTGCGTCGTCCGGATCCTCGAGCGCCGCGAGCGCCGCCTCCGGCACGCACTCGAGCAGCCCGAGCCCGATCGTCGGCGGGGCGACGCGCAGGGACGTGAGCACGTCCGCGGGGAGCGGGCCGAACGCGAGGTCGCCGATGGTGAGCCGCGGCCGACGCAGCTCGTAGGCCTCGCCGTCGCCGTAGGCGCCGGGCACGGGCTCCCACGTCACGCGCGTGGAGGCCTCGGGCGGCACGTCGCGGATGGCGCGCGGCTGAAGCTGATCGCCGTAGCCCGGCACCCCCACCGGCTCGCCGTGCGGGCCCTCGCCGGGGATGGAGATCCGCACCAGCGACGAGATCATCTCCTCGTCGGCCTCGGGGGGCCGGCCGCGGCCGTCCCGCACGTGGCACGTCGCGCACGCGCTCGCGTTGAACACCGGGCCGAGCCCGTCGCGGGTCTCCACCGACCCGGGGGCGGAGACCCAGGCGTCGGTGAAGAACGAGTTGCCGACGGGGAACGCCGCGCGCTGCTCGTCGTTCGCGTTCCGGAGCGCGTGCCCGAACGCCATCGCGGTGTCGTCGAACACCGTCGTGCCGCCCCCGCTGAGCTCCTCGTCGGGCTCCGCGGTCGGCGCGCACCCCGTGAGGAGCGCCGCGATGAGCAAGAAACGTTGCAATGCTACTCCACGTTGAGCGTGATCTCGAAGAGCGCCGCGATCTCGACGATGATGCGCACCTGCGCCCGGAGCGAGGCGACGACGGCGTCGAGCTGCTCGCGGCCCTCGCGCTGGAGGATCATCTCGTCGAACGGGCCGGGGAGGGCGCCGGCGAGCCGCGCCGTCTCCTCGAGCTGCGCCCGCATCCGATCGTCGAGGTCCGCGTCGCGCGAGCGCACCAGGTCGCTCAGGCTCGGGCCCGACACGGTGCTGCCGTCGAGGCGCACGTAGCGGCCGAGGTAGACGTTCTGCACGCCGAGCGCGTCCATCGCGATCTCGCGGTGGGTGTTGTCGCTGAAGCAGCTGTGCTCGTCCTCCTGGTCGCCGGTGATCAGCGCCACGCCGATGCGCTCGCCCGCGAGCTCGGGGCCGCTCATCTCCGCGAGGCCGGTGAGGACGTCGCGGAGGCCGTCGCGCGGTGCGCCCTCGACCATCGCGCGCCGGTACGTGCCGGGCTCGTCGCGCCACTCGGCGAGGACGGCCGCGAGCTCCTCCTGGACGAGGCCCGCGGCGACGCCGAGGTAGGTCGCCCGCCGCGCCGCGTTGGGCGCGTCGACGTAGTCCGAGGCGGGCCGCATCCCGGCGCCCTCGAGCGCGGGGTCGTCCTGCCCCCAGAGGAGGAACTCGATGGGGTGGTAGCCGGTCGTGACCGCGGTCTCGCCCGCGGCGGTGTTCTCCGCGCGCAGCGTCGCGCCGTCGATGACCGTGTCGTCGTTGACGATCCCGGTGTCGAGCCGCTCGCCCTCGCCGTCGCGGACGTAGTCGATGACCGACTCGTCGATGGGCCAGTTGTTGAGCTCGCCCTCGTGCTCCGGGTCCCCCTGCTCGATCGGGCCGCCGTAGTAGCGGTAGGCCTCCGTCTGCAGGTAGGGGTCGCGCGCGGCGATCCAGGCGTCGCGGGCGTCGCGGAGGCTCGCCTCGGTGGGGTCGGCGGTGAAGGCGTCGATGGCCGCGGCGAGCGCGTCGGCGGCGGTGAGCGAGTCTTCGTACTCGGCCTCGGCGAGGGCGCCGTAGGTCTCGAGGGTGGGGGCGACGTCGGCGAGATCTTCGCCGCAACCGAGCAGCATCGAGGCCGCGATGGACAGCTTGAGGGCGGTTCGCATGCCCCCCTGACTACGACGCCCTCAGGGACTAGTCAAGAACGATTCTCAAAATCATTCTCAGTAAGCCTTGGGCAGCCCTTCCAGATCCGCGGTGTCGAGGGCGTACCGGATCAGCGCGCTGCGGCTCATCTTCCGGTGTCCATTCGACTTGAGCAGCTTCACCTTCTCGTCGAGGCGCCGCAGGTCCTCCTTGTAGAGGCTGATGCAGATGACCTCGTACGGGACGTCCTCCTTCTTCTTCGAGCTGCGCGCGCGGCGGCGTCGGGGCGCGGGCTCGGCCTTGGCCGGCTCGCGCTTGTAGAACGTCTCCTCGAGCACCTCGCGGACCTCGTCCCTGTCGAAGAGCGCTCGCACGCCCTCTTTCGTCTCGCTCATCTCACTCCCCTTCACCCCACGAGCGCCTCGTCGACCAGCGGCGCCACGTCCCCGCGCAGCCGCACGATGCGGTCCACGAGCGCGGAGTAGTCCAGCGCGCCGTGCGACGTCGGCGCGTACTCGAAGATGGTCTTGCGGGCGCTCGGCGCCTCGCGCAGACGCGTGTTGACCCGGATGGGCGGCAGGCAGCGGTCGCCGAAGTGATCGGTGAGCGCGCCGAGCGCCTCGCGGGCGATGTTGTTGCGCACGTCGAAGAAGGTCGGCAGCACGCCGAGGAGCTTCACCTCGTGCTTGAGCAGGGTGCGCACGCTCTTGAGGGTGCGCAGGACCTGCCGGACCCCGATGAGCGAGAGGTAGTCGCACGACACGGGGATGAGCACGCTGTCGGCGTAGACGAGCGCGTTCTGGTTCATCAGCGAGAGCGCGGGGGCGCAGTCGAGGACGATGACGTCGTAGCCGCTGGCCCTGTCGCCGAGGCGCTCGCGCATGATGCGGTCCCGGTTCGGGCGCTCCGCGAGGTAGAGCTCGGCGGCGGCGAGCAGCTCGTTGCTCGTCAGCACGTCGAGGTTGTTCCGGACGGGCACCGCGCAGTCCTCCGCCCGCAGGCCCTGCACGAGCACGTGGTAGAGGGTCTTCTCGCCCTGGATGCCGAGCGAGGCGCCGACGTTGCCCTGACCGTCCGCGTCGACGAGCAGGACGTTCATGCCCTTGTCGGCGAGGCCCGCGGCGAGGTTGACCGCGGTGGTGGTCTTGCCGGTGCCGCCCTTGTGGTTGAAGACCGCGATGCGGCGGGGCCCCTCGGCCGCGCGGCCGCCGGCCTTGCCGATGCGGAAGACGCCGGCGCGCGCCGCCTCGCGGCAGCTCGTGGTGCAGAAGTAGGTCGGCTCGCCGTCGCCGACCTGGCACTGGTACGGGAACTCGAGCTCGAACCCGGTCCCGCACACGGTGCAGACCGGGCGTCGCAAGCCGCGTTGCTGGCAGACCTGCGAGCAGAAGTAGACGAAGCGTCCGCTCTCTTCGCGGACCTGATAGCGGAACTGCACGGAGAACTCGCGTTCGCAGACGGTGCAGGTGGACTGGTCGGATCCCAAGGCTTCCTCCCTTATCGAAGCGCTTCGATGAGCCCACCGATGCCCGACTCGGATCGCGGCGTCAAAAAAGCTGCGGACGGGATACGCTCCGCCCATGCGGGACTTCGAGAAGCGGCACGTGGTGGTGACGGGGGGCAGCGGGGCGCTGGGCACGGCGGTCGTGACCGCGCTGATCGAGCGGGGCGCGCACGTCCACGTGCCCGTGTTCGTGCCCAAGGAGCTCGACCGCTTCCCGTACCGCGATCACGAGCAGGTGAGCGTGCGGCTCGGGCTCGACTTCACGGTCGAGGAGACGGTCGCGAAGTACTACGCGGACCTGCCCTCGTGCTGGGCGTCCATCCACGTCGCGGGCGGCTTCCGGATGGCCGCGTTCACCGACACGAGCCTCGAGGACTTCCTGTTCCTGATGAACATGAACGCGGTGACCTGCTTCCTCTCGAGCCGCGAGGCGGTGCGGAAGATGCGCGCCGGCGGCGCCGGGGGGCGCATCGTCAACGTGACCGCGAAGCCCGCGCTCGTGCCGACGGGCGGCCTCGTCGCGTACGCCGCGTCCAAGGCGGTGGTCGCCGCGCTGACGACGTCGCTCGCCGAGGAGGTCGCCCCCGACGGCATCTGGGTCAACGCGATCGCTCCGTCGATCATCGACACCAGCGCCAACCGCCGCTCGATGCCGAAGGCCGACCACGCCGCGTGGCCGAAGCCCGAGGAGCTGGCGGCGACGATCGTGCACCTCGCGTCGCCGTCCAACGCGGTCGGTCGCGGCGCGATCGTGCCGGTCTACGGCCGGTCCTGAGCCCGGAAGCTAGTCCGACAGCGTTCGCGGCGCGGCTTCCTCGGGGTCGCCGATCTCGCCGCGGAACATCGCGTAGACGTCGGGCGCCTGGACGGCGACCCACGCGGCGGCCTCGTCGAAGTCGTGGACGAGCGCGTCGCTGATGGTGGAGCCGCCGTCGAGCATGCGCTTGCAGGCCGCGTGGAGCTGCACGTAGGCGTCGAGCCGGTCGTCGAACTCGGGGCGCTCGAGGCGCTTCACCATGAACTTGCCGAACTTCGCGTACGTACCGGGCGGGCGGTCCCCGAGGGCCGTCTCGTACCGCTCGTTGTACTTCGTGAACGCGGTCTCGTAGTCGATCTTCATCGGCCGGCCGAATCTACCAAAGGGCGGACGTCGATGGGGGCTCGTCCGTCACGAGGGCGCCGCCCAGGACCACCGTCCGGGCGAGGAGGCCGCCGATCGAGTAGGCGAGGGCGCGGGGGTCCTCTTCGTCGTAGAGCGCGAGGTCCGCGCGGAACCCCACGCGGATGCGCCCGACCCCCGGGATCCCGGCCGCGCGCGCGGCTCGCCGGGTGATCGCGAGGACCGCCTCCTCGAGCGTGAGCCCGGCGTCCCGGACCGCGAGCGAGGCCATCAGCGGCAGGTCCACGGTCGGGCTCGTGCCGGGGTTGCAGTCCGTGCCCACGGCGATCCGCACGCCGAAGCGCCGCATGCGCTCCGCGTCCGGGGCGGCCTGCCGCAGCGTCCGCCAGGCCCCGGGCAGCAGCACCGCGGTCACCCCGGTCCGCGCCATCGCCTCGAGGCCGGCGTCCGAGACCGCCTCGAGGTGGTCGGCGCTCAGCGCGCCGAGCTCGGCCGCGAGCTCCGCGCCCTCGAGGTCCGCGAACTGACCCACGTGCGCGCGCACCGCGAGCCCCGCCTCGACGGCCGCGCCGAGGATCTCGGCCGCCTCGTGGTGCGTGAACGCCCCCTCGTCGAGGTACACGTCGCAGGCGTCCGCGAGTTCGCGCGCGGCGGCCTCGGGGATCATGCGCTCGACGACCTCGCGCACGTAGCCCGCCCGGTCGTCGGCGTGCTCCGGCGGCACCGCGTGCGCGCCGAGGAGCGACGTGGTCACGTTGACGATCCCCTCGGCCGCGACGCGCCGTGCGACCGCGAGGTGGCGCAGCTCGTGGTCCGTGGTGA
>JACKEC010000083.1 GCA_020633195.1 Sandaracinaceae bacterium
GACCGGCAACGTCTGCGGCGACGGCGTCCCTGACGGGACGGTCGAGACCTGCGACGACGGCAACCTCCTCTCCTGTGGGACCTGCAGCGCCGACTGCGGTGCCTCCCAGAGCGCGAGGGCGGCGACCGGCAGCATCCTCGTCACGACTACGGCGGCGGGAACTCCCGATGGTGGGACCTTCACCCTTGGTGACGGGACCACGACCGTCACGTTCGAGCTCGACAAGAACGCTAGCGTCACCTCCGGCAACGTGCGCGTGAACATCGGGTCGGCCACCACGGCCGCGGAGGTCGCGCTGGCGGTCAACAACGCCATCGACGGTGCGCTGGGCATCACTCCCAGTCGGACGGCCGAGACGGTCTCGCTCACCAACAGCGTGGGCGGCGGGGCCAATCACAATGGCGCCCTGGGCAACGTCACCATCGTCCAAGGCGGCGGCCTGACCTGGACCCTCGGCGGCATGTCGGCCGGTCGCGGTCGCGATTGTCCGGCTACGACGGGCTGCGCGAGCAACAACGACTGTGCCTCGCGGGTCTGTACCAGCGGCAGCTGTATGTAGGAGATCGGGCTGGGGTGGTGATGCCGGTGATGCTCCCACCCACGCGCTACTCGAATCGGCTCGACCAGATGCTGTCGACTCCGCCGTCTTGGCGGGCCCAGACCGCTACGCCCTGCCCCGAGTCGTTCATGGCGACGTGAGTCGCACCGATCTGCGAGTGCTCCTGGATCAGATCGAGGGGTAGCCACCCGATCGCTGGTAGGTAGCGTCGGCCCCACAGGCCTTGGCGGCCACCCTCTCGGGCCGTGGTGACGATGAGAGCGCGGCCCGCTCCATCCATCTCGATGTGCGGCCGGAAGGTCTCGTCGGCCAACACCTCTGCGGTCCCCCAGCCCATGCCCTCCGCATAGTGGTTGGCCCACACATGGGCACCGGTGCCGTCTCGCGCGCCCCACATCGCGATTGCGTTCCCAACATCGTCCGAAACGACCTGGGGGGAGTAGGTATCCGGCGCTCCCGTTACCGGCTCGCCCAGAACCTCGGGTGTGCCCCAGCCGACTGACCTCGAGTAGCGGCTACCCCAGATGGCGGAGTCCGCCCACCACACGGAGGTCGCCGCCCCTCCTCGATCGACAGCGACATCTGGCACGAGAACGGTCCCGGAGCCGATCCTCTGGGGACTCGACCAGACTCCCGTCGGATTCGAGGAGCGGCTCCAGATCTCTCCTGGGGGTCTTTGCTCCCATACGACGAATGAGGTCCCGTCCTCGGCGACCGACACTCGTGGGGCGACCGCCGATACTCCAGGGGTCGCCACAGGTCCCGGCGGACCCCAGCCGCTGCCCGTCACGTAGCGGCTCGCCCAGATTTCCACACCAGCCTGCTCCCAAACGGCGACCACGTTCCCGGAGCCATCGACGTCGATCTGGGGCTGTCCTCCACTACCTGCGTCGTCTACCCGGATCGCCCCGCTCCAACCCATGCTCGGCGAGTACTGGTTGGCCCAGATGTTCGAGCCACCACCGGAATCCCCCTGGCTCCAGACCACGGTCGTCCGACCCCCGAGATCGCATGTCGTCGCGATGGACTCCACATCTCCCTCTTCGTCGGTCTCGACCAGCTCGGGCGTGCCCCACCCCGACGTGGGCACGAAGGCGCTGCTCCATAGACTGCGCGGCGTGCCATCCACCCAGAGCGCGACCGCGCTCCCCTCGGGGCCGAGGGCCACGGCGACGCGGCCAGGGGCGCGACTGGTCACGGTGATCTGCTCTGCCGCCGTCCATGTCCCGTCGCGAACTGTGAAGTCCCAACGCTGCGCTGCGGCCAACGAGTTGCCGTCCGTGTCATGAACGGCAGTGGATAGCGTCGCCGTATACGTCCTCATGAGCACGAGTGGCTGGCCAGGTTCCAGTCGAGCCGTTCGAGTCGTGGCATCGTACGAGACGGTGCTCGGGATGGTCCCCGATCCATCGGCGAGCGAGAAGCTCATCGTGTCGATGCTGCCCGGATCGATATCGTCGTCGAACGTCGCAGTCACCGCGGTCGTGGGCTCGACGTTCTCGGCATCCTCCGGCGGAGACATGGAGACCACGGCGACACATCGGGTCCGGCATCCTGGGTGTCGGCGTCAATCTGACTTGCATCCGGACCTGCGTCGCCGTCCCGGCCCGCGTCCCCAGCGCTCGCGTCGCGACGCGCACCTGCGTCATCCGCTTGGAAGCCAGTGTTGTCGACGAGGAGGCTGCAGCTCACGAGGAGCGGTAGCGCGACAGCGAGCGAAAAGCGTTCCAATTTCGGCCTCCTTCGACCGTTGTAGATCGCGCGGGCGGACCTTGCGAGCCCGCTACGGCGTCTTCATCGATCGCGGAGGCCCGCGGTTTCCCGGCTCCTTCAGCGAGCGGTGGGCCGCGGGGGCATTGGTCGCGCGCGACGCAGGTCGATCGCGGCCGCGCGGCGCGGGAGCAAGGCCGGGCGTTGCACCACCGGGGGCGCGGCCTCGACCGGCGCGGCCGGCGGCGGGGGCAGGGTCGCGCGCCAGGTCGGGACGTGATCGTCGGCTTCGGGGATGCGGTCGATCCGGATGCGGACCGCGCGCGCCATCATCACCTCGGTCGAGGCGCCGAGGCCGATGCGGAAGCTCGTGTCCGCGTCGCAGATCGCGCGCAACAGGAAGTTGCCCTCCGAGACGTCGAAGTGCGCCCAGCCGAGCACGGCCGTCGCGCCGCTCGGGAGGCGGCTGGTCTCGAAGCGCCAGCGGCCGCCGCGCATCGAGCCCTCGGTGGCGTCGAGCTCGATCACGCCTCCGCCCGGGCGCTCGGTGAGGACCATGGTGCCGCGCGCGCCGACCATCGGCATGTCGTAGGCCCAGTCGAACTGCACCGCGCCGGGCGCGGGTTGGCTGGTCACGGTGGCGGTGCTGCCCTGGATGAGCGCCTCCGCGAAGGCCTCCGGGTCACCGATGACGCTCCGCACTTGCGCCTCGCGCCTCGGGTAACGGGTGATCACGCTGCTCTGGCGGAACTGGTCGCCGGCCGCCTCGATCAGGACGAGATCGGCGTGGAGCATCAGCGGCTCGAGCGGCCGCACGTCGATCGCGGGGCGGCGCAGCTCGTCGCCGAGGGCGCGCGCCGGGCGCCCCGCGCGGCGCTCCGCCTCGGCCTGGATCCGCAGCACCATCGCGAGCCCTGTGGTCATCGTGATCGAGCGGCTCAGGCTCCGGCCCGACTGCGGCATCTGCCGCGTCACGTAGTTCGCGTCGGACAGATCGATCCGGGTCGAGAGCGTCAGGGTGCTGCGCCCGGGACCGTCGGGTCGGATGCGCCACACCTCGCGGCCGTGGCCCAGATCCCCCTCCGTGCGCTCGACGACGACGCGCCAGCCGCGCTCGAGCTGCTGTCGCGGCGGCGCGTAGGTCGTGAGCATGGCGCGGCCACCGAGCGAGAAGACCGAGGTCTGCCATTGCCAGTGGTAGGCGACGCTGTCGCCCGAGCGCTCCTCGATCGTCACCTCGCTCACGGCGGGGAGCAGCTCCGGGAAGTGCTCCGGGTGCGTGAGCAGCTCGGCGACGGTCTGCGCCGGCGCGTTCACCTCGAGCGCGTAGTGGATCGCCGGCAGCAGCGGCGGCATGTCGTGCTCCACGACGCCCGCGACCCCGATCGCCATCAGCGGCGCGAGGCGCTCGAGCTGGCGTGGGGTCAGCGGGTTGAGCGGCGCGCGCAGCGGGTCGTGCGGGGGGAGGGTCTCTTGCGCGGTGGCGGACGACGCGCACAGGAGCGCCAGCGCCAAAGCGGCGGAGGGAAGAAAGCGGTTCACACCCTTCGGACGAGGGCGCGCCCCACAAAAGTCATTCGCGTCGGGCGAGGGGTCGCGTCGGGTCGGTTGGGGTACTCTCTTCGCGGGAGGGTCCATGCAGCTGATCGCGTGTGAGGGCTGCGCGCGCCACGTGCACGCCGACGAAGGGAGCTGTCCGTTCTGCGGCGCCGACGTGGACGCGCCGACGGAGTCGCCGCGCCAAGCGCCGGTGGGTCGCCTCGGGAGGACCGCCGTGTTCCTCTTCGGCGCCGCGATCGGCGGCTGCGGATCGGTGACGCCGGCCTATGGGGTCCCCCCCTCCGACGGAGGCGTGGCCGTGGACTCGGGCCCGGAGGCCACCGACGCCGGCTTCGACGCGGGCCTGCTCGCGATGTACGGCGGACCCCCCGTGGACGCGGGCTCCGACGCCGGCGGCCCGGCTCCCGCCTACGGAGCCGTCCCCTCCGACGCGGGCATCGACGACGCGGGCTGACCTCGGCCTCACCAGAAGCCGAGGTAGGAGCCGTCCTCGTCGTAGTGGTGGGTCGGCACGCCCGCGTGCCCGCCTTGCCGGAGGTTGCCGATGATCTGCATCTGCGCCTCGTGGCGCCGCGCCTGCAGGTTCGGGTCGAGCCCGAGGCGCCGGGCGAGCGCGCCCTCGTCGCCCGAGAGGAAGAGCAGCTCCTCCTCCACGTCGGCCGCCGGGAACCCCTCGCCGAGGAAGATCGCGCGGAGCTCTTCCAAACGCGCGGGTAGGAACGAAGCGAGCGCGGCCTCGGCCTCGGCGAGCGCCGCGTTCACCTCCTCGGTGCGCTGCGCGATCGTCATCAGCGCCTCGACCTCGTGGTCATGCGCGAGCGACGCGGCCAGGGCCGTGGACTCTCGGGCGAGCTCGCAGAAGCGTCGCGCCAGCAGAGGGAGATCGTCCATGACGGGGACGAGTATGCCGCGGCGGAGCGATCGAACGCACCCGACCGTTTCCACCCCCCGTCGCGCGATGCTATGAGCGTCCCCATGAAGATCTTCATCGACACCGCGGACGTCGCCGAGATCCGCGACGCCGCCGCGATGGGCGTCGTCGACGGCGTCACGACCAACCCCTCGCTCGTGGCCAAGGTGGGCCGCAGCTATCGCGACGTGATCGAGGAGATCTGCGAGATCATCGACGGGCCGATCAGCGCCGAGGTCATCGCGACGGACCTCGACGGGATGCTGAAAGAGGCCCGCGACATCGCGACCTGGCACCCCAACGTGGTGGTGAAGATCCCCCTGATCCGCGACGGCCTCAAGGCGGTCCGCGCCCTGACCGACGAGGGCATCAAGACCAACGTGACCCTCTGCTTCAGCGCGCCGCAGGGCATGCTCGCGGCGAAGGCGGGCGCCACCTACATCAGCCCGTTCCTCGGTCGGATCGACGACATCAGCTGGGACGGCATGGAGCTCATCGGCCAGCTCCGCACCGTCTACGACAACTACGGGTTCACCACCGAGATCCTCGCGGCCTCGATCCGGCACCCGAAGCACGTCGTCGACTGCGCGCTGATCGGCGCCGACGTCGGCACCATGCCCCACTCGGTGATCCTGCAGCTCCTGAAGCACCCGCTCACCGACATCGGCCTCGAGAAGTTCCTCGCCGACGCCGCCAAGATCCCGAAGCAGTGAAGTCGGGCGCGCTCACCCTCCTGCTCGTGCTCCTCGCCGCGGCGCCCGCGGCGGCGCAGGACTCCATCGCGGGAGCGACGCAAGCTCACTTCCTCGCTTCGACCCAGGGCGACCTCGGCGGCGGCGTCAGCGCCGACCTGTGGTTCCCCTTCGAGATGCTCCGCTTCGGTGGCTTCTTCGGCGTGGCCGCGGTCCCCGCCGAGGACGACGTCCACAACCGGATCTTCATGCCGCTCGGGGTCTCGATCGGGCTCGAGCTCCTCGGCGACATCGTCGGCGTGTCGGTCCGCGCTCGCGGCGGCCTCTGGGGCGGCGCGACCCAGGAGGTGAAGCTCACCGCGGGCGGCTTCCTCGGGGGCGCCGTGTACCTGCTCTTCGCGCTCGGCGAGGGCGTCGCGGTCGACCTCGGCCTCGAGGTCTGGGGCATCTTCGGCGACGGGGAGACGGCGCTCTTCTCGCCCTCGCTCGGCTTGAGCTGGAGCTCCGAGTGAGCGACTGGAGCGAGCTGCCCGAGGTGGCGATCGAGGTCGTCGAGGACCGCTCGGCCACCGCGCGCTGCGACGTCGGCTTCCTCCGCCTGCGGCGCCTGTCCCTGCGCAACCGCTACGCCGACGGCGTCCGCAGCGAGACGTACGCGTACGACCTCGTGGATCGGACCGCGATGGACGCCGTCGCGATCGTGCTCGTCGCGCGCGGGGACGGAGGCCCGAGGATCTGCCTGCGGAGCGCCATCCGCCCGCCGCTCGCGTTCCGGTCCGGCGCGGACGGCTCCGCCGGAGCGGTGCAGTGGGAGATCCCCGCGGGCCTCATCGAGCCCGGCGAGGAGGGTGAGGCGGGCGCGCTCGCGTGCGCCGCGCGCGAGGCGCTCGAGGAGGTCGGGGCGACGCTCGCGCCGTCCGACTTCGCGTTCCTCGGCGCCCCCGTGACCCTCAGCCCCGGCGTGCTCGCCGAGCGCCTGAGCTTCGTCGTCGCCGACGTGGATCCCGCCGCGCTCGGCGCGCCCACCGAGGACGGAACCCCCGTCGAGGAGCGCGCCCAGATCCGGTTCGTGGCGCTCCCGGACGCGCTCGCCGCGTGCGCCGCCGGCCTCATCGCCGACATCAAGACCGAGCTGGCCATCCGCCGCCTCGCCGAACGGGAGAGCGCCGGATGAAAGGGACTCGCCGCGTCCTCTTCATCTACAAGAAGTCGGCGTACCAGATCCACGTCCGCGAGCGGAAGAACGGCCGCGTCCGCGAGCTGATCGATCGCGCCGATCCGGCCGTGCAAAACGTCCTGTCAGCCGACGCCGACCACGTGGAGACCCTCGAGGAGGCCCGCGAGGCGGTCAAGGCGATGGGCGTCAAGGGCGTCTTCCGCTACCGCAGCGACGAGGGCCTGGTCGAGGGCTTCGACCTCATCGTCACGATCGGCGGCGACGGGACGCTGCTCTGGGCGTCGCACCGCGTGCCGCCCGGCGTCGCGGTGCTCGCGATCAACAGCGCGCCGCTCCACAGCGTCGGTCACTTCTGCGGGGGCCGGAAGGGGCGCGTGCGGCAGGCGCTCGAGGCCGCGATCGAGGGTCGCCTCAAGGCGAGCCGCCTCACCCGCATGCAGGTCGAGCTCGACGGAGAGGTCCTCAATCGCCGGGTGCTCAACGACGCGCTCTACTGCCACAAGTCGCCCGCCGCGACGACGCGCTACATCCTCTCCCACGAGGGCGTGGAGGAGCCGCAGAAGTCGAGCGGCCTCTGGATCGGCCCGGCGGCCGGCTCGACGGCGGCGATGCGCTCCGCCGGGGGCAAGATCCTCCCGCCCGCCTCGCGCAAGATCCAGTACGTCGTCCGGGAGCCCTACCACCCGCCGGAGGGGAGCTACCGGCGCCGCCGCGGGCTCGTGAAGGAGGGCGACGCGCTCGTCTTGCGCAGCCAGATCCGCGAGGGGCGCCTCTACCTCGACGGCCCTCGGATCGTCCACGAGGTCGACCTCGGCCAGGTCCTCCGCTTCTCGCGGAGCGACGAGCCGCTCACCCTCCTCGCGTTCCCCCGCGCCAGCGATCGCTGATTCTCTGCGCTTTCACTCGCAGTCGACGAGCGCCTCGGGCGAGGCTCCGTCGCGGCGCACCCGATAGCGCAGCGTCGTCTCGCTGGGCGCCGTCAAGACGACGTGCGGATCGACGCAGTCCGCCGCGCGCAGCGCGAGGCTCGCGCGGTCGTGGACCTGCTGCCGGCTCACCGCGCCGCTCGGGCGCGCCTCGCCGCCCGCGAGGTAGGCCGACGCCAGCAACGCGGCCTCGGCGCGGCACATCACGTACGCGTCGACGGGGCCGCCCAACTCGACCTCGAGCTCGAACGTTCCGTCTCCGTCCTCCGTGCTCCACGGCCCGCTCACGTCCAGGCCACCCTCGTGCAGCCGGACCCGCTGGTTGTCGATCCACACCACCCCCGCGCTCTCGACGGGTGGCGGCGCGATCGGGTCGCCGTCGCCGATCGGACCGAACGCCAGGTCGGGCTGCCCCGTGCAGAGGTCCACGCCCAGCGTCACGCCTTGCGCGAGCTGGCGCTGCACGAGGAGGCCGGCCTCCTCCTCGAGCAGCGGCCGCGCCTGCTGCTCGGTGGATACGCCGAACAGCCCGCCGAGCCCGCCGATGATCTCCGACCAGCCGCCGTCCGGCGCCACGGGGAGGGTGCCGATCGGACGCACCGTCGCGCTCGGGGGCGTCGTCGGCGTGAGCGCGAGCAACACGCGCCGGCCGTCCTCGTCGTAGCGCACGTCGAGCTCGCTCGTCACGTCGAAGCTGGCCTCGAGGCGGACCGTG
>JACKEC010000084.1 GCA_020633195.1 Sandaracinaceae bacterium
CTCCCGACGCGTCGGCTTCCTCGACGACGGTTCCGCGTTCGCGATCTACTTCGGGCCGGGGGTCAAGCGGTGGCGCCCGCCGCTCGGACCGATCGAGACGCTCGAGGCCCCCGAGCTGCGCGACGCGGCGACCGCGCGGGACGGCTCGCGCGCGGTGCTGCTCGCGGACGACGGAACGATCCTCGAGCTCCGCGCGCGCGGCGCGGCGCGGACCCTGTCGCGCGTCGACGGTGCGCGCGCCGTGGCGACGTTCGCCGACGGACGCGTGCTCGTCGGGGGGCACGACCTCGCCGTGCTCGACGACGGCCAGACGGAGGGGGTGGCGAGCCTGCCGCGCGCCGCCGACGTGCTCGACGTGGCGCTCAGCCCGGACGAGCGCTTCACCGCGACGGCCCTCGCCGACGGCGGGATCCTGGTTCACCGCGTGGCCACGTGGGCGCTCGCGGCGGAGCTGCGCGAGCACGGTGATCGCGTCTCCGCGCTCACCTTCGAAGGCGACGCCACCCTCGTCAGCGCGAGCTGGGACGGAACGATCCGGCGCTGGGACCTCGACGCGCTCGACGCCGACGCGGCGCGGATGGCCACCGAGCTCGAGGAGCAGTGGGGGCTGCAGCTCCGCGAGGTGCTGTCGGCGCCCTGAGCCGCAGCTACCAGCGCCACTGGCCGAGCCACTGCTCGGCGTGCGGCATCTGGCTGGCGCGCGTCGCTCGCTCCACCGCCGCGCGGTCCGCGGCGAGGCGGCGCAGCTCGACCGCGGGGCCGGTCCGGCCGCCCTTCACGATCGCGAACTCGTAGAACGGGAGGATCGTCGGCTCGCCCTGGCCCGCGAAGGGCTGCTCGAACGGCTGCCCCGTGCTGCCGACGTTGACGATCCAGCGCGAGCCGAGCCGACGCAGCAGCTGCACGTGCGTGTGGCCGCACGCGAGCACGTCGAAGTCCACCGCGTCGGTCCAGGACCGCAGCACGTCGTCGGGCGTGGTCGCGAGGATGTCGTCGGTGAACGAGCGCGGCGAGCCGTGCACGCAGTGCAGCTTCGTCCCGTCGAGATCGAGGGTCAGCTCCTTCGGCAGCCCCTCGAGCCAGGCGAGGTCCTCGGCGGAGAGCGCGTCGCGGGTCCACGCCTCGACGTCGGCGAGGAAGGGGATCGTGGGCCCGTCGTCGAGGGGATCGTGGTTGCCCTGGATGCACGACACGTTGCGCTCGCGCAGGCGCGCGATGGTCTCGGTGGGGTACGGACCGAGATCCACGATGTCCCCGAGGCAGACCACCCGATCGACCCCGATGCGGTCGAGCTCGTCCAGGACGGCGTCGAGCGCCACGAGGTGCGAGTGGATGTCGGAGATCAGAGCTACCTGCATGCCAGGTCCTGTTCGATGCGCTGTCGGCCCCCCGGAGTCAACTGGAGCCGCCCGAATCGTTTTATGTCACCCTTCGCGGACCGCATGGCCGGCATTCCTTTCGACTTCGACCAGCCCTGCGATCCCCCTCTCGAGATCGTCGGGGTGACCCCCACCGGTGAGCACCAGCTGCCTCCCGGTGTCTCGGAGCGGATCGCCATTTATACCCCACACGACGGCGGAGCGATCCCCGCGCGTTTCTACTTCCGACCCGACGGCGTGACGCCGCGGGTGGAGCCGACGCGCCTCGTGGAGCAGCACGTCTCGATGCGGGACTGGGGCGCGAACCTCGTGGCGGAGGAGCTGGCGCGCACGCTCGGCCTCGCGAGCTACGCGCGGTGCAAGCTCGCGCGGGTCCTGCTGGACTTCAACCGCTTCCCGGGACGCACCGCCGTCGACGGCGGCGAGCCGCTCGAGACCCTCGCGATCGGGCGCATCTTCGCCAACGTCCTGCGCCACGACGAAGCGACCGCCCTGCTCGAGTCCTACTACGACCCGATCTCGGAGGGCATCGAGGCGTTCTTCGCGGACAGCCTCGTGGGCATCGCGATCCACACCTACGACGAGACCCACGCGAGCCGCACCAAGCGGGCCGACCTCAGCATCATCAGCCTTCCGCTGAGCTACCAGCGCGACGCCCGGCTGACCTACGGCGTGTTCGATCCGATGTACCCGGACCACCTCGCCGAGTCGACGTGCAGCCGCATCCTGCGCGATCGCATCAGCCTCAACCTCGAGCGCTCGGGCTTCCGGGTGACCCACAACCACCCCTACCCGATCCCTGACGGCGGCATCGAGATGCGGGCGCAGGTCTGGCACTTCTTCCGCTTCCTCCAGCAGCAGTTCTCGAAGGACCACCCCGACACGATCGGTCGCCCGGACTACGAGACCGTCTGGACGATGCTCCTCGACACGAACCTGCGGCTGGCCGAGGCCGACGCGCTGCGCGGCTACATCCACCGCTTCCGCCGCGTCCGGCCCGACGAGCGCGCCCCGTTCCAGGCCGCGCTCGAGGCCTACCAGCACATCCAGCGCTACCTCGAGACGAGCGACGCGGTCACCGACTTCCGGCGCTCGCCGGACCGACCCAGCTCGCTCGGGATCGAGATCCGCAAGGACCTGCTCTGCAGCTTCGACCCGGAGACCGGGATCCCGAAGCGCCCCGACGCCGAGCAGCTCGAGACGGCGCGGCACATCGCCCGCGCCATCGCCGGGGCCATCGCGACCTACATCGACACGGACCGCCGGGTGTACGAAGAGGTCGGTCGCGACAAGCCGCTCGCGCCGCTCCCGCGCTGACGGACCGCTAACAGCCGTCCGGGCCGCAGACGGCGCCGTCCTCGAAGACCTCGAGGGCGGGCAGCTCGGCCCAGGCCTTGTCGAGCACGCGGAGCATCGTCTCGGGGCTCTGCGCGCCCGACACGCCGAAGCGCTCGCCGAGGACGAAGAACGGGACGCCGTGGATGCCGAGCGCCGCGGCCTCGGCCTCGTCCATGCGGACCTCGTGGGCGTACAGGTCCGTGTCGAGCACGCCGCGCGCCTCGTCGACCTCGATCCCGACCTCGCCGGCGAGGCGGACGAGCGCCTCGGGCTCGCCGATGGGCTCGCCCTCGGTCAGGTAGGCCCGCAGGAAGCGCTCCTTCAGCGCGTCCTGTCGACCGCGCTCCGCCGCGAGGTGCAGCAGGCGATGGGCGTCGAACGTGTTGCCGGGGCGGATGTGATCAAAGCGCATCTCGATCCCGTCCGCGGCCGCGGTGTCGACCATGTTCTGGATCATCGCCTCGGCCTGCGCGGGCGCGACCCGGTACTTGCGCGCCAGTCGCTCGACGTAGTCGGTCTCGACGGGGCGGCTGCGCGGCGCCGACGGATCGAGCTCGAAGGCCCGCCAGCGCACGTCCACGAAGGGCGCGTGCTCGAAGCGCTCGAGCGCGGCCTCGAGGCGTCGCTTGCCCACGAAACACCACGGACAGGCGATGTCCGACCACACGTCGATCGAGAGGCGAGGCATGGCTTCGGTCTAGGGCCGGGGCCCACCCCGCGCCAGCCGGGCCGGGCCAAATGCCAAGTGCTCGGAATCACGGGCCGTCTTGCTCGACCCGGCATCGAACGCTACGACCCCCCCGCGCAACGGGAGCGCGAGGAGGAACGAGTCTCATGAAGCTCTGCATGGTCGGCACGGGATATGTCGGCCTCGTCAGCGGCGCCTGTTTCGCCGAGACCGGTCAGGACGTCATCTGCGCCGACGTCAACGAGGCCAAGATCGCCTCGCTCGAAGAGGGACGCATCCCGATCTTCGAGCCCGGCCTCGAGGACATCGTCGCGCGCTGCGCGGACGGCGGCCGGCTCCGGTTCACGACCGACGTGGCCGCGGCCATCGGCGAGTCGACGGCCGTGTTCGTCGCGGTGGGCACGCCCCCGCGGGGTGATGGCGGCGCGGATCTGAGCGCGGTGGACGCGGTGGCCCAGGCGGTCGCCGAGCACGCGAAGCGCGAGGTCGTGCTCGTCCTGAAGAGCACCGTCCCGGTGGGCACCAACGCCCGCGTGCGGCGGCTCGTGAAGGACGCGAAGCACACCGTCCACGTCGTCTCGAACCCCGAGTTCCTCAAGGAGGGCGACGCGGTGAGCGACTTCCTCCGCCCCGACCGCGTCGTGATCGGGTGCGACGAGGACGACGACTTCGCCCGCGAGGTCATGAGCCGCCTCTACCACCCGGTGTGCCTCGACAGAGACCGCATCGTGTGGATGGACCCGGCGAGCGCCGAGCTCACCAAGTACGTGTCCAACACCATGCTCGCGATGCGCATCTCGTTCATGAACGAGATCGCGATGCTCTGCGAGCGGGTCGGCGCGGACGTCCACGCCGTTCGCGCGGGGGTCGGCAGCGACGACAGGATCGGGCCGAAGTTCCTCTACGCCGGCCCCGGCTACGGCGGCAGCTGCTTCCCCAAGGACGTGAAGGCGCTCGTCCACACCGGCCGCGAGAACGGCATGGAGCTCGAGCTCGCGTCGACCACCGATCGCGTCAACGAGCGCCAGAAGGGCGTCTGCTTCCGGAAGCTGCGGCAGCACTTCGACGACGACCTCCGCGGCAAGCGCGTGGCGATCTGGGGCGTGAGCTTCAAGCCCCGCACCGACGACATCCGCGAGAGCTCGGCGCTGACCCTCATCGACGCCCTCCTCGCCGACGGCGCGCAGGTCTTCGCGCACGACCCCGAGGCGAGCGAGCACGCGGTCGCGCTGTACGGGGATCGGATCACGATGGTCGACGACGCCTACGACGCCGCCAAGGACGCCGACGCGCTCTGCCTGATGACGGAGTGGCGGCAGTACCAGAACCCGAGCTTCGAGCGCCTCAAGGAGCTCATGAGCCGGCCGCTCCTCATCGACGGCCGGAACATCTGGTCGAGCTACGGCCTGCGCGCGCTCGGGTTCACCTACGACGGCATCGGCGTCAAGGGGAGCTGAGCGGCGGCGTGCTCCCCACGTTCTATTGCGTCGGGACGCAGAAGGCCGGCACGACCTGGCTCTACGACTGCCTCGTGGAGCACCCCGACGTGTTCCTCCCGGAGCACAAAGAGGTGAACTGGTTCCGCGCGTGGGCGGGCAAGCCGAGCCTGTACGAGGGCCACGGCCTCGCCCCCTACGAGCGCCTCTTCGACGAGGCCAACGGGCAGAAGGCGCGGGGAGACATCTCGCCGGGCCTCCTCGGGGCCCGCTGCGCGGAGATCCTCCACGACATCAGCCCGGACGCCACCGTCATCGCGATCCTGCGCGACCCGGCGGAGCGAGCGCACTCGCACTACCACATGCTCGCGGGGCGCCACCGGATGCCCTTCGACTTCGACGAGCTGCTCGAGGATCCGACCCGCGAGGACCCGCACGAGATCCTCTACGAGGGCTACTACGCGCGGCACCTCCGGCCGTTCGTCGAGCGCTTCGATCGGGTGGTCGTGCTGCGCTTCGAGGACCTGCGGCGCGGACCCGAGCAGCTCTTCGAGGAGGTGTGCCGGATCCTCGAGGTGGACCCCTCGGTTCGACCGTCCGCGCTCACGAAGAAGTCGAACGCGGCCGGGAGCTATCGGGTGCGGGCGCTCTACGAGCTGCGGGTGGCCGTCGCGGAGCGCCTCGCGCGGTCGCGCTTCGACTGGATCCGGGTCGCCCTCCGCCGCGCGGGCCTGCCGCGCCTCGTCGATCGCCTCGGGCGCAAGACGGCCCCGAACGCGCCGCTCACGCCTCGGCAGCGGGCGCGGCTCCAGGCGATCTACGCCGACGACGTCCGTGAGCTCGAGGCCCTCCTCGGGCAGGACTTCGGGGCCTGGCTCGAGCCCCGCTGACCTTGCGCCCGCGCGGGGCGAACGGTACGAACCGCCTGCGCAACTGGAGGACGAGCATGGGATGCGAGCGGTGCGACGGGCTCATGGCGAAGCAGGAGATCACGTGCGCGCGATCGTGACGGGGGGAGCCGGCTTCGTCGGGTCCCACCTCTGCGAGGCGCTGCTCGCGCAGGGGCACGAGGTGATGGCGATCGACGACCTGTCGACCGGGTCGCGCGACAACGTGGCCGGGCTGCTCGATCACCCGCACTTCACGCTGTTCGTCCACGACGTCACCGAGCCGTACTTCGCGCCGGCGGACCGCATCTACAACCTCGCGTGCCCGGCCAGCCCGGTCCACTACCAGCGGGATCCGGTCAAGACCGTGGTGACCAACGTCGTCGGGACGATCAACGGCCTTCGCCTCGCCGCGCGGACCGGCGCGCGCTTCCTCCAGGCGTCGACGAGCGAGATCTACGGCGACCCCGACGTGCACCCGCAGACCGAGGACTACTGCGGCAACGTGAACCCGATCGGCCCCCGCGGCTGCTACGACGAGGGGAAGCGCTGCAGCGAGACGCTCTGCTTCGACTTCCACCGCCAGGAGGGCGTGGAGATCCGCGTCGCGCGCATCTTCAACACCTACGGCCCCCGCATGGCCGTCGACGACGGCCGCGTCGTCAGCAACTTCATCGTCCAGGCGCTGCGCGGCGAGCCGCTCACGATCTACGGCGAGGGGCAGCAGACGCGGAGCTTCTGCTACGTGCAGAACCTCGTCGAGGGGCTCATGGCCCTGATGGAGAACCCGACCGAGACCGGCCCGATGAACCTCGGCAACCCCGTCGAGTTCACGATCCGCGAGCTCGCCGAGGAGGTCCTGAAGATCACCGAGCTCGACCTGCCCCTCGTGGAGCGCGAGCTGCCCGCCGACGATCCGAAGCAGCGCCGGCCCGACATCACCCGGGCGCAGCAGGCGCTCGGCTTCGATCCCTCGATCCCGCTCGCCGAGGGGCTCCGCTACACGGTGGACTACTTCCGCACGCGGGTGAACCGGTCGTGAGCTGGCGCTGGGCCCCGTTCTGCCTCGCGCTCGCGTGTGCGGGGCCCAGCCAAGCGACGGAGGCCGACGAGCCCGCGCCCCCGCGCGCCGACGACGTCCCTTGCGAGCACGCGGCGGACGTCCGCGTGCGCGGCGAGTGCCTCGATCCCACCGGGGAGCGCGACGCGGCGCCCGCGCTCGGGCGCATCGTCGCCGCGATGCCGGAGAATCCTTCCGGCCTCGGCACGCCCCTGCCGCTGCCCGAGAACGCGATCCTGCGGCTCGAGGACGCCGACGGGGACGGCGTCGCGTGGCGCGTCGATCGGCGCGTGATCCTCGACGCGCACGGGGCGGTCCTGCGCGTCGCGGGTGACTACGTCGGGGTTCGGCTCACGCACCTCGCGCGCTTCTCGACGATCCGGGATCTCACCGTCGAGGGCCGCGGCCCGGCGCGAGGCGGCGTCGGGCTCGACGTGCGCACGCACGGCGTCCGGATCGACAACCTCTGGGT
>JACKEC010000085.1 GCA_020633195.1 Sandaracinaceae bacterium
ACCCGGCAGGTCGAGTGCTGGGGCGGCAACGCGTCCGGCCAGCTCGGTGACGGGACGACCTCGGACCACACGAGGCCCGAGCTGGTGCCCGGCCTGAGTGACGTGATCGACGTCGCGGTGGGCCGAGGCCACAGCTGCGCGCTGCAGTCGGCGGGCACCGTCGCCTGCTGGGGCGACAACTCCAAGGGCCAGGTAGGCGTCGGCGACCGTGTGGACCGCCTCACCCCGACCGCGGTGAGCGGCCTGACGGACGCCGTCGAGCTCCGCTCGGGGAACTTCTCCTCGTGTGCACGGAGAGCGTCGGGGGCCGTCGTGTGCTGGGGCGAGAACCTGTTCGGCCAGCTCGGCGACGGAACGACGACGACGCGGACCGTGCCCGTCGACGTGCTTGGCGTCACCGACGCCATCGGCCTGACCGTGGGGACCACCCAGGCGTGCGCGCTCCGGGCCGGCGGGCAGATCTTCTGTTGGGGCAGCAATCGACGAGGCGAGCTCGGCCTGCCCGCTCAGTGGAGCCCCGCGCCGATCGTCGTCCCCTGAGCGGCGTTCGCCGGCCCCCCGGTCCAACGAGCCTGGCGGGGCCGCGCGCGCGCCGGCTCGCGGCGTAACGCCGCCACGGCGATCGCGAGCACGCACCCGACCCTCGTCATCTCCGATCCCCCCGGCGCCGATGCTAGCAGGCCGCGTGCGTGGGGAGGTTACGGGCGGGTTATTCCGGTGTCGGCGTCCCGTGCGCTGACAGGGACCGTGTTGTAGCTTCGCGTCTCCTACGCTTCGAGCGCGCTTGGGAGGGCAGCGATGCGATCGGTGATGGTGAGCGGTCTGATCTGCGGTTTGATCGGCCTGGGCGGGTGTACGCCGCTCGCGGAGGACGACGGAGGCGTGCCCGGCACGGACGCGGGGACGGACGCCGGCGACGAGGTCGACGGCGGCGGGAGCGACGCGGGCGGGGGGCCGGGCACCGACGCCGGCCATGACGGCGGCTGCCCGGGCGGCGGGCCTTTCACCTATTACGCCGACGACGACGGGGACGGCTACGGCGATCCGGCGGTCTCGGTCCTCGCCTGCAGCGCGCCCGACGATTACGTCGAGGACGCGACCGACTGCGACGACGGTCACCCGGGCATCTACCCCGGCTCGACCGCGACCGAGGTGCCCGGCGACGGCCTGGACATGGACTGCGACGGCTATGACGGCTGCAGCGATCTCGACTGCAACGGCCGCCCCGACATCGCGTTCCTCGGCGCCACCGTCGAGACGTTCCTCAACACGGGGGCCGGCTTCACGTCCGACAGCATGGTTCCCGTCCAAGGGGCCGGGACGGCCAACGTCGTCAGCGGGCCCATCACGGGGACGTCGGCGGACCTCGACGGGGACGG
Organism: Sandaracinaceae bacterium; assembly: GCA_020633195.1. Taxonomy (GTDB): domain Bacteria; phylum Myxococcota_A; class Polyangia; order Polyangiales; family Sandaracinaceae; genus JACKEC01. The sequence continues at coordinate 1,380 of JACKEC010000085.1, forward strand.
CTACCTCGACATCGCGACCATCTTCTACAACGACAGCCGCTCCTGCACGCACAACATCCTGTGGGGCGGGCCCGACGGCTACTCGATCGCTCGCTCGACGTACCTGGACCACGATGGGGCGGCGAGCGGCGAGCGCGACTCGGGCACACGCCACATGCGCATCTTCGACATGGACGGCGACGGCAACCTCGACATCGCCCTCGCGACCTACTGGATCTACGGCGGGACCGGGCGCGACACCGACGCCGCCGTCTACTACGGCAACGGCTCGCGCGGCTTCGTCAACCGCGACTACCCCGCGGCGCAGGCGTACACGATCGACGCCGGAGACATCGACCACGACGGCAATCCGGACCTCGTGATCGGGCGCTTCGCCAACCCGGGCGACGTGCGCGTGTACTGGGGGACCCCGATGGGGCCGCGACCCACGAGCACCCCCACCATCCTCGCCACCCAGTCCGTGACCGACGTCGACCTCGTGGACCTCGACGGGGACGGCGACCTCGACATCGTCGCCGGTACCTACGACGACCGGAGCGACGTGTTCCTCTTCGACGCGTCCGCCGGCCGCCGCGAAGACGGCTTCTCCGACACCGCCGGGCACTTCACCCTCGACACGGGGAACACCCGCCAGGCGACGGAGGCGGACCTCGACGGCGACGGCTGCCACGAGCTCCTGTTCTCCGGCGCCACCTCGCAGATCTTCGAGGGGACCCGGAGCGGCGGAGGCTGCACCTGGCCGAGCACGGCCTCCGGCACCTTCGCGACCACCCCGTCGCGGCAGAGCCTCGTGGCGGATCTGAACGGCGACACCTACCCCGACGTGGCGATCGTCTCGTCGTCGACGACCGACGTGTACTTCGGCACGTCGTCCGGCGTGCCGCGGACCTCGCCGGTCACCCTCTCGAAGGGCGGCCTCTCGCTCACCGCCGGCGACCTCGAGGGCGACGGAGTGCTGGACCTCGTGGTCGGCGACGACGATCCCGTCGTCTTCTGGGGCCGGCCCGGTGCCACCACCTACAGCGACGCCCGCAGCGCCACGCTCACCACGACGACGGGGGGCACCGGCACCATCATCGGCGAGCAGCTCACGACCATCGGTGATTAGCTACGTCGCGGCGAGGTAGATCGCGATCGCGATCGCGCCGAGGACGAGCACCCCGAGCAGCGCCACCGCGCCGAGCACCATCGCGTTCGACGACGGGGGCGGCGGAGGGATCGAGGAGACGCGAGCCGGCTCGGGGTCCACGCGCGGCGCCGCCACGGGGGCGGTGGGCTCGGGCGGCGCGGGCTCCTCGAAGCGCGGCATCGGGTCGGCGATGGTGGCTCCGTCCGCCGGGCCATCGTACGCGATGGTGGCCGCGAGCGACGCGTCCTCGCCGGCGCCCGTGGGGCGCGCCGACGGCGGCGGGATCGGGCGCTCCGCGCTGTCGCGGGTCACCGGGAGGGTGCTCGCGAGCTCCATGCTCCGCGGGCCGCCGAAGTGCCCCTGGAACGTCTCGCGGATGCGCATGCTCGCGAACGGCAGGAGCGCTCTGCCGAACTCGAGCACGCTCTGGAACCGCGCCTCGGGCTCGCGGGACATCGCGCGGACCACCGCCGCGTCGACGGGCTCGGGGATCTCGGGGCGGACCTGACGGGGCGACGGAAAGGTCCCGCCGACAATCTCCACGAGCAGCGCGTGGACCAGGCTCGCCTGGAAGGGCCGCCGGCCCGTGAGGCACTCGTAGAGGATCACCCCGAGCGCGTACTGGTCGCTCGCCTCGGTCGCGTGGGTCGCGCTGCGCGCCTGCTCGGGCGGCATGTACCAGGGCGTCCCGAGCAGGACGTCGTTCACGGTGAGCTGCGGGCCGCCCTCTTCGGCGAGCAGCTTCGCGAGCCCGAAGTCGAGCACGACCGGGAAGACGCCCCCGTCGTGAGAGGTGGTGAGCATGATGTTCGAGGGTTTGAGATCGCGGTGCACCACGCCCTGGCGGTGCGCGGCGGCGATCGCGTCGATGATCGGCACGAGGACGTCGACCGCCTCGCGCACCGGGAGCGGGCCGTGCTCGAGGCGGGCGGCCAGGTCCTGCCCCGCCAGCAGATCCATCACCAAGAACGGCGTGTTGCCCTCGACGCCGACATCGTGGATCGCGACGATGTGCGGGTGCTGGATGCGCGAGGTCGCTTGCCCCTCGCGCAGGAACCTGGCCCGCACGACGGGGTGCTCGGCGAGCTGCGCGTGGAGTGTCTTGAGCGCGACGCGCTTGCGCAGGCCGATGTGCTCGGCGACGTAGACGTGCGCCATGCCGCCACGCCCGAGCGGCGCGACGATCTCGTAGGAGCCGAACCGCGTCCCCGGGGACACGTTGACCGCCGCCGGATCCACGGAGCGAGACTATCAAATCGCGGGCGGCTCAGAAGGAGCCGGTGCAGGAGAGCCCGAGCTCGCCCGGCCCGCTGCCGCAGCCGAACGACGCCTCGGCCTCGTCGCCGCCGCCATCGACCGCCGCCCCGATGACGAAGAAGACGACCGAGACCAGCGCGAGCGCCCCGCCGGTCACGAACGCCGCGGTGTATGCGGCCTCGTCGTTCAGGACGGCCTGGCGCTGCCCCGGGCAGGCCTCGGCGCGGGTCATCCCGTCGCGGAGGCACTGGTCGCCGTTGTAGATGGCGGCGTGGTTCTCGCGCGAGACGGCATAGCCGATGCCGATCACGGTGGCGGTGAGGGTGAGGACCGCCGCGCCTGCGCCGATGATGTAGAAGGGCACTCCGTCGCCACCCCTGCCCGCGGTCGGGGGGGCCGGCGTGATCGCGCCCGCCGTATGGGGCTCGACGGGTCGCGGGCCCTGCGTCGCCTCCCCGTCCTCCGTCTCCGTGGGAAGGAGCCGCACCGTCTCGCGTGCGACGCTCTCCGCGGTCACCGTCAGCGTGCGGCGGAACGTGTGGTAGCCGTCCAGGCGGACCTCCACGACCGCGTCGCCGAGCGCCGCGCGGATCGGTCCCTCGAGCGGCATCGTCCCACGCAGGTCTCCGTTCACGAGCACGTGCGCGCCCGGCTGGCCGCCGAGCAGCTCGATCCGGCCGAGGTGCCGCTGGATCGTCTCGAGCGCCTGCTCCAGCGTCGCGCGGTTGCGCAGCACGAACTCGTCCTCCGTCTCGAGCGCGCCGCGCAGGTGCGCGTCCGCGCGGACCCACTGCCCGAGCGCTTGCTCGGCGAGGCCGAGCTGACCGAGCGCGAGCCCCGTCGGCTCGAGGAGGTAGGCCTGCTCGAACAGCTCCCTCGCGCGGGCGTCGTCGCCCGCCCTGCGCGCCTCGACGCCCTGCTCCAGCAGCGCGGTCGCCTCCTGCGCCGACGCCGGCACGGGCAGGAGGAGGAGGAGCAGGTGAAGGAGACACGACGGCTTCATGGCGAACGCGATTACGCCATGGGCGGGTGCCGACTACAAGCCGAGGATGGGCGCCTGGTTGGCGCCCAGCTCCACGTCCGGCTCGGCGCGCGTGGCCTCGGGCGGCCGCGGCGCGGTGGGCGAAGCGACGGGGCGCGGCGCGGGCTCCTCGGCGGGCGCCGGGTCGCGGTGCGCCGAGCGACGGTGGGCCACCGGCGCCGGCGCGGGAGCGGGGGGCTCGGCGCCCTCGGCCACCGGCGCTTCCACGTGCGTCGGCGGCGGAACCGGCTCCGGCTCGGCTTCGGCCTCCACGATGGGCGTGGGCTCGGCCGCGGCGGCGGGCGCGGCCGGCTCGTCGGCCGCCGCCGCGGTGGCGGCGGGGGTGGCCCCCGTGACCTCGTCCTCGGGGCCGAGCCAGATCGCCATCCCGCCAGCGCCGAGCAGGAGGAACGCGACCGCGGCCGCCGCGATCGCGAGGGGGGCTCGCGAGGTGGGCGGGACGACGGCCGACTCGGCCCCGGTCGGCGTCGCGTGGTAGGGCGTGCCCACCGGTAGCGAGGAGCGGGGCGTCGACTCGGGCGGCAGCGGCGTGGTCGTGCGGGCGTGCGGGTCGACCGCGGCCGAGAGCCCCCCCTCTTGGACGTCCGGGGTCACCGGCGCGACGCCCTCCGCGGCTCCGATCCGCTCGAGCAGGGAGCGGTACGAGCGCATGTTCGGCGGCCGGTCCTCCGGGTGTTGCTCGAGCGTGCTCATCACCGCTCGCACGAGCGACGCCGGCAGCTCGGGGGCCACGGCGTCGAGCGATCGCGGCGGCTGGGTCAGGATCGCGGCGAGGATCCCGGTCGTGCTGGTGCCGGGGTAGGGCAGCTCGCCGCTCAGGCACTCGTAGACGAGGACGCCCACCGACCACATGTCCGCGGCCGGGCCCGTGTCGGAGTCGCCGCGCACCTGCTCGGGGGACATGTAGTGCGGGGTCCCGATCATGGTGCCGGTCTTGGTGTTCTTGCTCGCCTCGGCCACCTTCGCGACGCCGAAGTCGAGCAGCTTCGGCACGACCGCGCCCTTCGCGTCGAGGGCGAGGAAGATGTTGTCCGGCTTCAGATCGCGGTGGACGATCCCGTGGTCGTGCGCGTCGGCCAGCGCCTCCATGATCGGGCCGAGCACGCCGAGCGTCTCGCCGAGCGAGAGCTTCTCTTCCCGTTCGAGACGGTCCCGCAGCGACTCGCCGCGAAGGAGCTCGAGGACCATGTAGACCGTGCCGTCCGGCTCCTTGCCCATGTCGAGCACGTCGACCACGTGCGGCGAGTCGAGGCGCGCCGCCGCCTTCGCCTCCTGCATGAAGCGGCGGACCGTGTCCTCGTACGCGAGGAGCTCGTGGTTGAGGAGCTTCACGGCGACGGGGCGGTCGGTCCACTCGTGGTGGCCCGAGAACACGACGCCCATTCCACCGCGACCGATGATGGCGTCGATGCGGTACTTCTCCGCGATGATGCTGCCGACCCGCTCTTCGGGCAGTAGAACCGGCACGGGGCCCCTCCGTGGAGAGCTACATAACGGCTCGGCGCGGAGACATCAACCTCGCGGGGCCCGCTGGACGGACGGCGTCCTGGTCGAGCGTGGGCGAGGTGACGCACTCGACAGGGGCGGTCCTCGTCACCCAGCCGATCGCTTCCCTTGGCCGTACCACGAAGAGCTGCGCCTCGACGAGGCGATGCACCCTCGCGACCGGCGGCTACGGCGCGCCGCTCCCGGCGCGGCACGGTGCGCCGACTCCGCTACCGCTGCCGCGTCCGCCTCCACGTCGGAGGTTCCTCCGCCTGCACCCCGCACGAACGCCATCCTCTACCACGGCAGCATCCCCCGCGGCGGAGGCGAATCGTCCATCAGTGGCCTCGAGTCACGGTGTATCCGCGTGAGCCGATGAAGACGTCGCCGCTCGGCGCCTGCCACACGGAGAACATGTCCTCGCCCGTGCCCACCTCGATGCGCGTGACCGTGGCGCCGAGCCGCAGCACCACCCCGGCCTGTCCCACCGCGATCAGATCTCCGTCGGACAGCCCCCAGACGGCCCGGAGGTCGGCGCCGGTCCCCGTCGGCGTCGCCACCCACGTCGACGCCCCCAGCGCGCGGCGCGCCACGCGACCCCCTTCGCCGACCAGGACGACCTCACCCGTCGCGTCGAGCCAGATGTCGTACCACTCGACGCCCGTGTCCCAGCCGGTGCGCGTGCCCGTCGTCGAGGT
>JACKEC010000086.1 GCA_020633195.1 Sandaracinaceae bacterium
GGCGCTCGAGGTCGTCCTTGAGGGGCTCGGGGTAGAGCCCGTCGATCCCGCGCAGGATCGCGGCCGCGTCGTGGTCGTCGACCTTCGTGTAGAGGTTGGCGACCTTGGGCGCGAACCCGACGATGGTCCGGTTGAGGTACGCGCCGCGGTAGCGACGGTCCAGGCTCGGGCGACGGTAGTCCTCGTCGACCCGCGCGAGGGTCTCCTCGATCGGGACGGCGGCCTCTCGGATCGGCTCGGGACCTCCCGCGTCGTAGAAGCGCCGCGAGACGCTCCGGCGCACGACGGCCGCGTCGCGGAACAGCGACCACGCGGGGCGCGGGTCGAGGGGCGACGGGACGTAGCGCCGCTTGGCGTTGTCCTCGCGCTCGCGGTTGGGCGGGTGCGTCGACCACATCCGCGGGGGCTGCGCGAGCGCCTCCTCGAACACGCGGTGGGCTTCGCCGCCGAGCTTCGGCCGCGGCGGGACGGCGCCGAACCCCTCGTCGTCGAGGACGCGGCGCAGGTGCTCGAGGATCCGCTCCTGCACCGCGAACAGGTCCTCGGGCGGGCGCTTCTTGTCGATCTCGGTGTTCGAGAAGCGCACCGCCTGATCCCACGCGTCGTCGGCCGGGCCGAGCCGGTGCAGCGCGTGGATCAGGCTGTCGGAGCCGGAGACGGACACCGCGACCAGGTCGGCCTGGAGCTCCATCTCGCGGGTCAGCGCGCGGTGGGCGAGCACGATGAGGCGGAACGCGGTGTCGAGGACGGCCCGGATCGACCAGACGATCAGGCGCAGGATCCAGCCGATCCAGGCGATGCGGAGGTCGGTGTACGAGAGCCCCTGCAGCAGCCGGTCGACCCAGCCGCGGTGAACGATGATGTGCCCCGCGATCTGCTGCGCGACGTACACCCAGCGCCCGACGGCCATCGTGCGCTGCGCGAAGTGCCCGAACTCGTGGGCGATCACCGCCTTGAGCTCGTCGAGGCCGAGGTTCTGCACGAGGCCGAGCCCGAGCTCGAGGTTCTTGCGCGTGGGGAACAGCAGGTTGAGGAACGACAGGTCGTAGAAGACCGCCGCGTTCACGCGCGCGGACAGGTAGAGCTTGTGAGGGCGCGGCGCGCCGGCCTCGTCGGCGATGCGGTTCACGAACGCGAACAGCTCCGGCTGCTCGTCCTCCGTGACCTGCACGCGGGTGGGGTCCTCGAGGTGCTTCACCACGAAGAGGCCGCGGACGAGGAAGACGAGGAAGAAGGTCGGGAGGATCGCGAGCACGACGCCGAGGACGGCGTTGCCGCCGGTGAACGCGTCGTAGAGCAGGCGGTAGACGATCCAGCCGAGGTACCCGGTCAGCCCGACGTAGAGGCCGACGAACCCGAGCAGGCCCAGGAACGCGAGCCAGGTGTGGCGCCGGTAGGCCGCCGTCGGGGCGGTCAGGTCCGCCGGGACGCCCTCGGGCCTCGGCGGGAAGAGCTCGCGTGCCTCCGTCGTCATCGACGTCCCCCGGCTCGTCGAATTAGCAGAAGCCGCGTCCATGGACGATGCCTGCACCAAGCCGGATACGCCGCGATGCGCCGCTTCTCCCCGCGCCGGCGGCCCCGCCGCGTGAAACCGTGACGAAATCGCGCGCCGTGAACGGGAGGGCGCAGTCGAGAGCCGACCCTCGGCGGGCCGCGCACGGTCGAGCTCGACTTCCTCGAGTGAAGGCGCGCTAGCCCCTGGGCCAGCGCTCCTCGGCGAACATCCGCATCGCGAACGCGCCCGCGGGGTGCGCGCGCATCTCCTCGACGAGCGCGCGCGGCCCGAGCGACAGGCCCTCGGGCTGCGGCAGCACGGCCCCGAACGACTCGGGCGGCGGCATGATGGCCGGGGCCATCATCGTCGCGAGCGCGAGGTCGGCCGCGGTGAAGCGGTCGCCGACGAGGTAGCGCCGCCCGTCGGAGAGCAGCTCGCCCGCCTCGTCGATCACAGCGCGCGCCTTGTCGAGCGAGCGCTCGTAGCCCGCGCGGTCGACCTTCAGGTTCTTGCGGAGCACGCCGGCGACGAAGGGGAACGCGGCCCGGAGCAGCCACGCCTGCGGCGCCGAGACGTTGTCGCGCGCGAGGCCGTGCAGGATCGCGGGCTCCTCGAGGCAGAACCAGTACGCGATGCGCCGCGTGTGCCCCCCGAGCTCGTCCGAGAAGTAGCGGTCGAGCCGGACCGCCTCGGGGTCCGTGAACAGCTCCGGCGCGAAGCGCCTCGCGATGTCCGTCGAGTCGGTGATCGGCGCGCCGTCGCCCAGCAGGATCGGGGTCGAGAAGCGCGACGAGACGCGGTCGGCCTGGCCCGCGTCGGTCCCCCGGAGCGCCCGGCGCGTGGCGAGCATGTGCATGGCCGGCAGGTAGCGGCGCTCGCGATACGGCACGCGGTGCAGGTCCAGCGCCCAGCGCGCCTTCTCGCAGTAGTGGGAGAACGCGATCGTGATGAGCTCGTACATCGTGCTCGGGGGTTGTAGCGCCGCGATCACCCGCAGCGCTAGGCTCCCTCGTCGTGGAAGATCCCTACCTGCTCGGGCCCTACGCCCCCGTCGACGAAGAGATCGACGCCACCCTCACCGTCGTCGCCGGGGAGGTCCCTCGCGACCTGCACGGGACCTACGTGCGCAACGGCCCCAACCCGAAGCGCGCGGCCGAGGGGCTCCACCACTGGTTCGACGGAGACGCGATGCTCCACGCGGTCCACGTGGAGGACGGCCAGCTCCGCTACAAGAACCGCTACGTGCGGACGCCGGCGCTGGCCGCCGAGGACGAGGCCGGTCACGCGCTCTGGCGCGGCCTGATGGAGTCGTGGTCGCACAACCCGAAGGGCCAGCCCTACAAGGACACCGGCAACACCGACGTGCTGCTGCACGGCGGAGAGCTGCTGACGCTCCACTACATCGGCGGCGTCGCGCACCGCGTGGACCCGCGGTCGCTCGAGACCCTCGGCGCCCGCGCGACGCCGGCTCGGATGAGCGCGCACGCGAAGGCCGATCCCGTCACCGGCGAGCTCCTGTACTTCGACTACGGCCCTCGGCCGACGATGACCTACGGGGTGACCGACGCGAGCGGGGCGCCGCTGCACCAGACGAGCGTCGCCCTCCCCGGCCCGCGCCTGCCCCACGACATGGCGTTCACCGAGCGGTACGCGATCCTGATGGACCTGCCGGTGTGGCCGCGGCCCGAGGCGGCGATCGAGCGCAAGTGGATGGTCGACTTCCACCGGGACACGCCCGCGCGGTTCGGGATCCTGCCGCGGCGCGGCGACGGCGCGGACGTCCGCTGGTTCGAGGCCGACCCCTGCTACGTCTACCACGCGGTCAACGCGTGGGAGGACGGCGACGCCGTCGTGCTCGTCGGCTGCCGCTGCGACGACCCGATCGGGACGCCGGACCCGGCCGACGGGCGCCTCGCCACGGCGATGGCCAACCTGCGCCTGCGCGCGCACCTGCACCGCTGGCGCTTCGACCTCGCGACGGGCGCGTGCACCGAGGAGGCGCTCGACGACCTCAACGCGGAGTTCCCCACGATGAACGCCGACTTCGCCGGCCGCCGCTCGCGCTTCGGCTACCACGTCACGATCCCGGACACGCGCACCCTGCGCTTCGACGGCGTCGTGAAGTACGACGACGGCCGCCGCGTGGCGCGGCACGCGTTCGGCGACGGCGTCTACGGCTCCGAGGCGCCCTTCGCGCCGCGCGTGGGCGCGACCGAGGAGGACGACGGCTACCTGCTGACGTTCGTGCAGGACACGCGCGCGGGCGCCTCCGAGCTCTGGATCTACGACGCGCGCGCGATCGAGCGCGGGCCGATCACGAAGGCCCGCGTCCCCGCGCGGGTGCCCGCGGGCTTCCACGCGACCTGGGCGCCGGCGACGGGCGGTGCGTCGTGACGGTGTGGGTGCTCGGCGGCGCGCAGACCGACTTCGCGCGCAACTACGCCCGCGAGGGGCACGGCGTCGACGTCCTCCTCGGCGACGCCGTCCGCGGGGCGCTCGAGGCGACCACGCTCGAGGCCTCCGCGCTCGACGCGGCGCACGTGGGCAACTTCACCGCGGAGCTGTTCTGCCGGCAGGGGCAGCTCGGCGGCGTGATCGCGAGCCTCCACCCCGACCTCGAGGGGCTGCCCACGGCGCGCCACGAGGCCGCGTGCGCGTCGGGCAGCGTGGCCGCGCTCGCGGCGACCGCCGAGATCGAGGCGGGCCGCTACGACCTCGTGCTCGTCGCGGGCGTCGAGCAGATGCGCAACGTCCCCGGCGACATCGCCGCCGACTACCTCGGCTGCGCGGCGTGGACGGGGCGCGAGGCGCAGGACGTCACCTACGTGTGGCCCGCCCTCTTCTCGCGCGTGGCCGAGGAGTACGACGCGCGCTTCGGGCTCGACCGCGCGCACCTCGTCGAGGTCTCGCGGATCGACCTCGAGAACGCGCAGCGCAACCCGCGCGCGCAGACGCGCAAGTGGGCCCTGAGCGACGCGATGTACGGCGAGAACGACGAGCACAACGCCGTCGTCGAGGGGCTCCTGCGCCGGCAGGACTGCGGTCGGATCACGGACGGCGCGGCGGCGGTGATCCTCGCCTCGGAGGCGGCCGCGAGCGCGTGGGCGGCGGCCCGCGGGATCGCGCTCGAGACGGTGCCGCGGATCCTCGGATGGGGGCACCGCACCGCGCCGATGGAGCTCGAGCGCAAGCTCGCGGCGAGCCGGGAGGGCCCCTACGTGTTCCCGCACCTGCGCGGCACGCTCGAGGACGCGTGGCGCCGCGCCAGCCTCACGAGCGCGACCGACGTGGACCTCATCGAGGTGCACGACTGCTTCTCGATCACCGGCTACTCGATCGTCGATCACCTCGGGCTCGCGCCGCCCGGCGACCCGCGCCGGCCGCTCGAGGACGGCACCCTCCGGTTCGGCGGCGCGCTCCCGATGAACCCGAGCGGCGGCCTGATCGGGCTCGGCCACCCCGTCGGCGCGACTGGCGTGCGCATGCTGCTCGACTGCGCCGAGCAGGTCCGCGGGACCGCCGGGCCGACCCAGGTCGAGGGCGCGCGCCGCGCGCAGACCCTCAACATCGGCGGCAGCGCGACCACCTCGGTCAGCTTCGTCGTCGGCGTGTAGTGGACGCCTGGATCGTCGAGGCGCTGCGCACCCCGCGGGGCCGCGGCAAGCCGGACGGCGCGCTCGCGTCGGTGGCGCCGGTGACCCTGCTCGCCGATCTCGTCCGCGAGCTCGTGCGCCGCGTCGGCGCCGCCGAGATCGACGACGTGGTCGTCGGCTGCGCCGCCCCGACGGGGGATCAGGGGAGCGACATCGGGCGGCTCGTCGCCCTCTGCGCGGGGCTCGAGGGCGCGAGCGGATCGACGGTGAGCCGCTTCTGCGCGTCCGGCCTCGACGCCATCGCCACCGCCGCGGCGCGGGTCGGGACGGGGATGGAGTCGGCGGTCGTCGCGGGCGGCGTCGAGATGCTCAGCCGGGTGCCGATGTTCGCCGACGCGGGCCCGTGGTTCGCCGACGCCGAGATCGCGGAGCGCACCGGGTTCGTGCACATGGGGGTGGCCGCCGACCTGCTCGCGAGCCTCGAGGGGATCGGCAAGCCCGAGCTCGACGCGCTCGCGGTCGAGTCCCACCGGCGGGCCGCCCGCGCCGTCGACGAGGGCCGCTTCCGCAGCCTCGTCCCCGTCACGCGCGGGGACCGGACGCTGCTGGCGGCCGACGAGGGGATCCGCCGCGACCTCGACGAGGCGTCGCTCGCCGCGAGGCCGGGCGCGTTCGCGCCGGACGCGGACGCGCGGCGCCGGATCGCGGCCCGCTTCGGCGACGTCGAGGTCCGCGCCCTGCACCAGAGCCGCTCCTCGCCCGCCCTCGCCGACGGCGCGGCGGCGGCGCTGATCGCGAACGAGGCCACGGTGTCCCACCACGGCTGGTCGCCGCGTGCGCGCGTCCGCTCGTGGGCCCACGCCGCGGTCGACCCCACCCTGATGCTCACCGGCAACGTCGACGCGACCCGCCGCGCGCTCGGGCGGGCGGGGCTTCGCGCCGACGCGATCGACGTCTTCGAGGTCAACGAGTCTTTCGCGGCCGTCCCGATCCACTTCGCCTCCGCGATGGGCATCTCCCGCGAGCGGCTCAACCCGAACGGCGGCGCCATCGCGATGGGCCACCCCCTCGGCGCCACGGGCGGCGTGCTCGTCTCGTCCGCGCTCGACGAGCTCGAGCGGGTCGGGGGTCGGTACGCGGTCGCGTCGATCTGCGGCGGCGCCGGGGTCGCCACCGCGCTCGTGCTCGAGCGCGCCTGATCCCCCTTGTGGCGGCTCGGGGGCCGTGGTCGGCTGCGGGTCCATGTCGAACCACGCACGCGCGCTCGCTCCCCGACTCTGCATCCTCGCCGCCGTCCTCGTGGCCTGCTCGGGCGGCGCGGACCCGGGACCCGAAGGGGGAGGCGGCTCGGCCGGAGGCGAGCGCCCCGTCGCTCGCGGCGCCGACTTCGCGACCTCCACCACGGGGTTCGGGCTCGACCTGTACCGCGCCCTCGCCGCGCGCCCGGGCAACCTCGCGGTGTCCCCGATCAGCGTGGCCACCGCGATGACGATGACGTGGGGCGGCGCGCGCGGGGAGACCGCCGCCGAGATGCAACGAACCTTGCACCTGGATCCCGCGGGCGCGCACGAGTCGGCCGGCGCGCTGCTGCGTGGCTGGAACGACCCGAACCAGCAGGCGTACGACCTGCGCGTCGCGAACCGCCTCTTCGTGCAGGCGAGCTACGACCTCGATCCCGCCTTCGTGACGCTGCAGCGGGACACCTACGAGGCGCCGCTGACGCCCGTCGACTTCATCGGCGCCACCGAGGCGGCGCGCGGCGAGATCAACCGCTGGGTCGCGAGCCGC
>JACKEC010000087.1 GCA_020633195.1 Sandaracinaceae bacterium
GCCCAGCGTCGCGATCGCGCCGTAGCCGAAGGCGAGCTGGACGCCGATGGCGTCGTCGCGGCGTGTTAAAGGGAGCTCCATGCGGCGCCGGCGAGGCTACTGCACGACGATCGCTCCGTCGTACATGTCCATGCCACACGTGAAGCGCAGCCGCCCCGCGGCCGGGGTGAAGGTCACCTCCACGGGCTCGTTCAGGGGCAGGTCGCGGCGGACGTTCTGCGAGGGGATCACGAGCGTCCCGCCGCAGCCCTCCTCGGTGGTGCGCGTGAACACGAGGGTGAGGGGCTCGCCCGCGGTGGCCTCGACCTCGGCCGGGTCGTAGCCGCTGGCGCCGACCTGGATGGCGACGCGGTGGGGCTCGGGCGCCGCGTCGGAGGAGGTCCCGCAGGCGGCGAGGGCGGCGCTCGTCGCGAGCGCCAGGCCGAGGGTTCGAAGGTCAGACATCATCGTGCTCCGTTCTCGGGCCGGCGAAGCGCGTTCGCTGCTCCTCGACCCAGCAATAGAGGACCGGGACGACGAAGAGCGTGATCAGCTCGATCGTCATCCCGCCGACCGACGGCAGCGCCATCGGGACCATCACGTCCGCGCCGCGGCCCTGCGAGGTGATCACCGGGATCAGCGCGAGGATCGTCGTCGCGGTGGTCATCAGGCACGGGCGCACGCGCCGCATCCCGGCCTCGAGCACGCGGGCCCGGACCGCGTCGACGTCGGGGGCGGCGCCGCCCTCGAACCGCTGCTTCAGGTAGGTGCTCAGGACCACGCCGTCGTCGGTGGCGACGCCGATGAGCGCGATCACGCCGACCCACACCGCCATCGAGAGGTTGACGGTGGAGACCTGGAACAGGTCGCGCATCGAGGTGCCGAGGACGTCGAAGTCGAGGAACCACGGCTGCGCGTAGAGCCACAGCAGGATGAACCCGCCGCTAACCGCGACGGCGACGCCGCTGTAGATGATCAGCGCGGTGCCGAGCCGGCGGAACTGCAGGTAGAGCAGGATGAACACGAGCGCGAGCGCGAGCGGGATCAGGTAGGCCATCCGCGCCTCGCTCCGCAGCTGCGCCTCGTAGGTGCCCGCGAACGTGTAGCGGACGCCGGCCGGGATCTCGAGGGCGCCCGAGTCGATCTGTTCTTGCAAGAAACGTTGCGCCGCCTCGACCGCGTTCACCTCGGCGACGTCGGGCTGCCTGTCGAAGAGCACGTAGCTCGTGAGGAACGTGTCCTCGCTCCGGATCATCTGCGGGCCGCGCACGTAGCGGAGCTCGGCGAGCTGGCCGAGCGGGATCTGCTCGCCGTCGGAGGTGGGGACCATCACGCGGCCGAGCGCCTCGACGCTGTCGCGCTCCTCGCGCATGTAGCGGACGCGCACGGGGTAGCGCTCGCGGCCCTCGACGGTCCGGGTGAGCGGCATCCCGCCGAGCGCGATCTGCAAGACGTGCTGCACGCCCTCGATCGTCAGGCCGTAGCGGGCGATCGCCTCGCGGTCGATGTCGACCTCGACGTAGGGCTTGCCGACCACGCGGTCCGCGAAGACCGTCTCGGCCCGGATCTGCGGGACCTGCCGCAGCAGCTCCTCGAGCCGCAGGCCGAAGCGCTCGATCGTCTCGAGGTCGGGGCCTTGCACCTTGATGCCCATCGGCGCCCGCATCCCGCTCTGGAGCATCACGATCCGCGCGGCGATGGGCATGAGCACGGGGGCGCTCGTCATCCCGGGCCGCTGCGCGACGGCGACGATCTCGTCCCAGATGTCGCGCGGGGTCCGGATGTGGTCCCGCCACTGCCGGACGCGCGTCCCGTCGGCCTCGGTCCGGTACTCCGGGCGGTAGGTGATGATGGTCTCGACCATCGAGACGGGCGCCGGATCGAGCGCGCTGTCCGCGCGACCCCACTTGCCCACCACGCGGTCGACCTCCGGGACCTCCGCGATCGCCGCGTCCATCGCCGCGATCGCCTCGCGCACCTCGCCGACCGACGCGTGCGGCATCGTGGTCGGCATGTACAGGTACGCGCCCTCGTCGAACGGGGGCATGTACTCGCGGCCCAGGCCGGGGAGCGTCTGCGCGAGCTTCCGCGCGGGCGTGCTTGCTCCGACCGATGGCGGGAGCCACCCGAAGACGCCGTCGAAGCCGAGCCAGGCGAGCGCGCCGCCCACGACGATCAGCGCCGGCAGCGCGAGGAACGCGGCCTTGTGCCGCAGGCACCACCGCAGGATCAGCGGGTAGAGGTGCTCGAAGAGCCGGAACGTCCCGAGGACGAGCGTGACGACGAGGCCCACGAACAGCGCGTTGAGCACCAGGCCCTCGGCGGGCCCGAGGGGGAGCCAGTCGGCGGCGAGCGCGATCGTCACCCCGGCGATGGCGACCCAGCTCTCGGTGCGCTCGATCCACGTCGCGATCCGCTTGGGCAGCATCGGCCGCGCGAGGCGCGTGACCCCGAGGAGCGCGACGAAGCCGCCGGCCCACGGGTTCCACGTCACGAGCGCGGCGCCGGCCACGACCATCAGCCAGTCGCGCAGGTGCTCGACCCGCGCCACCGAGCGCCCCACGCGCGCCAGGTTCCACGGCTCTCCGTCGCCGCGCGGCGCCGGCCGCCGACGCAAGACGACGTGCGCCATCGCCGGGATCACGAGCATCGCGAGCAGCAGCGCGCCGCCCATCGCGAAGGTCTTCGTGAACGCGAGCGGGGTGAAGAGGCGCGCCTCCGCCGCGGTCAGCCCGAAGACGGGCAGGAAGCTCACCACCGTGGTCGCCACGCTCGTGAGCACGGCCGGCGCGACCTCGGCCGCCGCCACCTTCACCACGGCCGCGCGGTCCGCGTCCGCGGGGGCCTCGTCGAGGTGCTGGACGATGTTCTCCGTGAACACGATCCCCATGTCGACCATGGTGCCGATCGCGATCGCGATCCCTCCGAGCGCCATGATGTTCGCGTCGACGCCCGCGTAGCGCATGACCACCAGCGCGAGCAGGACGCCGAGCGGCAGGATCGACGTGATCAAGAGCGAGCTGCGCAGGTCGCGCAGCATCACCAGGACCACGATCACGGTGATCAGGATCTCCTGCCAGAGCGCGGTCGAGAGCGTGCCGATCGTCTCGTGGATCAGCTGCGACCGATCGTAGAAGGGCACGATCGTGACCTGGCTGATCGTGCCGTCGGCGAGCTCGCGCCGCGGCAGGCCGGGCGCGATCTCGGCGATGCGGGCGTGGACGCCGTCGATGACCTGGAGCGGGTTGTTCCTGTAGCGCGCGACGACGACGCCCCCGACCACCTCGGCGCCCGCGTCGTCGAGCCCGCCGCGCCGGAGCGCCGGCCCCTGGTGCACGTGGGCGACGTCGCGCACGCGGATCGGCGTGTGGTCGCGCTCGGCGACGACGACCTCCTCGAGGTCGCCCAGATCCTGGAGGAAGCCCACGCCGCGCACGAGGTACTCGACGCGGTTGATCTCCAGCGTGCGCGCGCCGACGTCGAGGTTGGACTCGCGCACCGCGCCCGCGACCTGCGCGAGGGTGACGCCGTGGGCGCGCATCGCGTCCGGGTCGACGTCGACCTGGTACTCGCGCACGTAGCCGCCGACGCTCGAGACCTCGCTGACTCCGTCGACCGACTGCAGCGCGTAGCGCACGGTCCAGTCCTGGATGCTGCGCAGCTCGTGCAGGTCCCAGCCGCCGACCACGTTGCCGTCCGGGTCGTGACCCTCGAGCGTGTACCAGAACACCTGCCCGAGGGCGGTCGCGTCGGGCCCGAGGGTGGGCGACACCCCGTCGGGCAGCAGCCCCGGCGCGAGCGACGCGAGCTTCTCGAGGACGCGCGATCGCGACCAGTAGAAGTCGACGCTGTCGTCGAAGATCACGTAGACGGTCGAGAACCCGAACGCGCTCGCGCTCCGCACCGTGCGCACGCCGGGGATCCCGAGCAGCGCCGTCGTGAGCGGGTAGGTGATCTGGTCCTCGACGTCGCGCGGGGACCGGCCGGCCCACTCGGTGAAGACGATCTGCTGGTTCTCGCCGACGTCGGGGATCGCGTCGACGGGGACCGGGTCGCGGCTGACCCCCTCGACGTCGAAGAGCTCGAACGGCGCGACCCGGAAGCCCGCGACGAGGAGCATCCCCACGAGCAGGACGACGATGAGCTTCGCGTCGACGAAGAAGCCGAGGAAGCGCTCCCAGAGCCCGCGGGGCGGTCGGGCGGGCGGGCTCAATGCGTGTGCCCCCCCGTCATCGGTGCGCGCGCCGCGTCGGTCGCCGGGGCCTCGGCGGGGAGGTGCCCGCCGGGCTCGACGACGGCGCGGATGTCGCCGCAGGTCCGCATCGCGCTCCCGAAGTACGCGTTGTCGACCTCCTCTTGCGTCTGCACCCACTGCGCGCCTCGGTTGTCGAACGCCATCGGGCAGTAGGCGACGCGCAGCGCGGTCGCGGTGGGGTTGCCGAACGTCTGGAGCAGCGTCGCGATCTGCACCGAGAGCGGCTCGAACTGCGCGCGGACCGCCTCGATCGAGGTCGCGTCGCGGGCGAGCCGCGCGTGCATCGCGAGGTGTCGCTCGATCGGCTCCCACGCCGTCATCGCCTCCGCTGGCTCGGTCGGCTCGAACGCGTCCACCGCCTCGAGGAGCCGGCCCGCGGCCGCGCGCGCGCCGTCGGCGTCGTCGTCGGCGAGCCGCGCCTGCATCTGGAGGTACGCGTCGACGATCGGGCGCAGCCCCTGGTCCCACGCCTCGGGCGCGTCGATCGCGCCGTCGTACGGCCCGGCGCTCCTGTCGTCGCCCCCCGTCATCATGCTGTCGCCGCCGCGGATCTGCAGATCGGCGTCGAGCGCGAACGCGCCCTCGGTGACGACGACGTCGCGCTCGTTCAGCCCGGCGACCACGGGGAACACGTCCCCGACGCGCGGGCCGAGGCGCACCACGCGCGCCTCGTAGGTCGGCCGCGTCGCGTCGGGCACCTGCACGTAGACGACGGAGCGCCGCCCCGTGAAGAGCGGCGCGGTGGCCGGCACGACGAGCGGCTGCGCCGCGTCCCCGGAGGCGTCGCCGGCGCTGAGGTTCGCCTCGACGAACATCCCCGGCCGCAGCCGCTGGCCGGGGTTCGACAGCTCGATGCGCACGCGCGCGGTGCGGCGGCGCGCGTCGATCACCGGATCGATGAACGCGACCCGGCCCTCGAACGTCTCGCCGGGGAGCGCCTCGACGCGCATCTCGACGGTCTGCCCGACCGTGAGCTGGCCCAGGTCGCTCTCGTAGGCGTCGAGCTGCACCCAGAGGCGCGACAGATCCGCGATGCGGTAGAGCGGCGTGCCCGTCTGGACGTAGGAGCCCTCGGTCGCGAGCCGCTCGATCACGGTGCCCGCGAACGGGCTCCGGATCGCGACCTGCCGATCGGGGCGCGGCTGGCTCTCCATCCGCGTGATCTCCGCGTCCGGGATCCCGAGCAGGCGCAGGCGCTGCCGCGCCGCCTCGAGGCTCGCGTTCGCCGCCGACCGCGCGAGCTCCGAGCTCGACGCGAGGCGGTCCACCTGCCGCTTCGCGGTGATCAAGTCTTGTTGCGCCGCGTAGACCTCGGGGCTGTAGAGCGTGGCGACGGTCTGCCCGCGCCGCGCCTGCGCGCCGGTGACGTTGAGGTGGAGCCGATCGATCCGGCCGCCGATCCACGTCGTGATCGTCGTGAGGGTGGTCTCGTCGTAGTCGACGCGCCCGAGCAGGCGCACGCTCCCGGAGCCCCCCGCGAGCCGCCGGACGGGCGAGGTGCGGATCCCGGCGAGGGCGCGCGCGCGCTCGGAGAGCGAGACGCGGTTCGGCGCGTCGTCGTCGTCGGACGTGACCGGGATCAGGTCCATCCCGCAGATGGGGCAGGAGCCGGGGCCGCGCTGGCGGATCTGCGGGTGCATCGAGCACGTCCACGTCTGCGCCTCGTCGGCGGGCTCGGCGTGCGCGTGCTCCGGCTCGGGCGCGCCCGCGGTGCAGCGCCCGAGCCCGAACCCGGCGCCGAGCACGAGGAGCGCCGCGACGGCGACGCCGAGGACCTTCTGCGAGCGCGTCGGCTCGAGCGGCGTCGGCTCACTCATCGGCCGCCTCCGGGGCGCTCGCCTCGACCGCGCGCTCGACGCGCCGGCCCACCACGCGCTCGAGGCGGGCCCACGCCTCGCCGTGCTCGGCCCGCGCGAGCTCGAGGCCGGCGGCGAGCTCGAGCAAGTCGCGCTGCGCGAGGAGCACCGCCGCGACGCCGGACCGACCCGCGGTGTAGGCGCCGATCACCGACTCGAACGCGCTCTGGGCCTGCGGCAGCAGGGTGCCCTCGTACAAACGGGCGCGGCGGTGCGAGTCGCGGACCGCGGAGAGCGCCGCGGCGAGCTCCGCGAGCGCCGCGTCGCGGGCGCTCTCTCCGGCGGCGCGCTCGGCCGCCGCGTCGGCCTCCGCGCCGCGCTGCGCGTCGTCGTACGCCTCCTGCCAGAGCGGCACGCTCACCGCGAGGCTCGCGATCAGCGCGTCGTCGCCGCTGCCCTGCGTGGGCATCGCCGCGGGGCCCGTCTCGATCCAGT
>JACKEC010000088.1 GCA_020633195.1 Sandaracinaceae bacterium
ACGCAGGTGGCCCCCGCTGCTACTTTTCGCCACCGAGATGGAACTACGAACCGCACGCTGCATGCTCGTCGCGAAGGTCCTCGCGGCGGACGGAATCATGACCGACGACGAGCGCGACTTCCTCGAGTCGGCGATGGCGTCGCAGGGGCTCACCGACGACGAGCGCACCCAGGTTCGCAACTTCGACGGATGGGACGAGGCCGAGCCGATCGTCGCGACGCTCAGCCTCGACGACAAGCGCGAGCTGATGGACGGGCTCGTCCAAGCCGTGCTCGCGGATGGCAAGGTGAGCCCGCACGAGATGACGACGATCGAGCAGCTCACGGCCGTCCTCGGCCTCGAGTGAGGTCTGGGGAGGAGCCATGGGGAATCCTGGGGGAACCACGCGGGAGGGACTGGGGATTGCGTCCTCCACAGTCCACCCCCGGTTCCATCCAGCGCCCAAAAAATCCGGATCCGATGTGATCCCCGAGCGTTGGCTGGATCGATCCCCAATTCACAGCTCTTAAGACGAAGACGGAAATTGAATTTAAAAGGGAGATCTGATCTCCCCGTAGGTGGTAGTGGAATGCCGATGGAGCTGACGATCGACAAGCGGAGCTTCTTGAAGGGCCTGGCCCGCACGCATGGCGTGGCCGACCGGAAGAGCTCGATGCCGATTCTCTCGAACATCCTGCTGACCACCGAGAGCACCAACACGCTCCGCCTGGCCGCGACCGATCTGTACCTCGGCGTGACCGCCACCGCGGTCGCGCAGGTGACGTCGGGTGGCTCGGTGGCGATCGCGGCGCGCACGCTCTTCGACATCGTGAAGAACCTGCCCGAGGGCGAGGTGAAGTGGTCGGTCGGGGCCAACGGCGCCGCTCAGATCCAGTGCGGCAAGGTGAAGTACACGATCCCCGGTCTGGCCGGAGACGACTTCCCTCCGCTGCCGAGCGTGGGCCGCGCGGACTTCGTCGAGCTCGACGCGGAGAAGGTCGGCGACCTCATCGCGCGGACCAGCTACTCGATGAGCACCGACGACACCCGGCCGCACCTCGCGGGCGCGCTCTTCGAAGGCGACGGCAAGACGCTGCGCATGGTCACGACCGACGGTCACCGGCTGTCGAAGGCCGAGCACAAGATCGACGGCGACTCGATGCTCAGCTTCTCGATGCTCGTGCCCAACAAGGGCGTCGGCGAGCTCAAGCGGCTCATCGAGGACCTCAAGAGCGACCACAAGCGCGGCAGCGACGACGACGCGCGCCCCACCGTCGGGGTGGCCACGACGGGCGGCAACGCGTTCTTCCGGGGCAACGAGGTGATGCTCAGCGTCAAGCTCGCGGACGAGCAGTTCCCGCCCTACTCGAAGGTCATCCCGCAGCAGCAGTCCAAGCGGGTCGTCGCGTCCCGCCAGACGCTGCTCGACTCGCTGCGGCGCATCAGCCTGGTCTCGAACGACAAGAGCGGCGGGATCCGCCTGTCGGTCGAGGAGGGCGTGCTGCGCATCCTCAGCGAGAACCCGGACGTCGGGACCGGCAGCGAGGAGATCGACGTCGACTACGCGGGCGCGCCCGTGACGATCGGCTTCAACGCGAAGTACCTCCTCGACGTGCTCGGCGCGTTGACCGAGGACGAGGTCGCGCTCGAGCTCTCGGGCGAGCTCGACCCCGGCGTCATCAAGCCGGTCGGCGACACCGCGGACTTCGTCGGGGTCGTCATGCCGATGCGGATTTGACGGGTCTCTCGTGACTCCGGTCGCGCTCCGCCTCGAGCGGCTCGCGCTGCGCGGCTTCCGCAACCTCGAGGCCCTCGACCTCTCGCCCGGCCCGCGCTTCAACGTCCTGAGCGGCGACAACGGGCAGGGGAAGTCGAACCTCCTCGAGGCGATCTTCTACCTCGGCGCCCTCGAGAGCTTCCGCCTCGCGGCCAAGGACGCCCTGATCGCCCACGGCGCCGAGCGCGCGGTGATCGCCGGCAAGCTGACCGCGCCGCCCGCGCCGATGACCGTGAAGGTCGCGCTCGACCGCGCCAAGGCGCGCTCCCTCGCGCTCGACGACAAGCGCCCGCGGTCGCGAGCGGCGTGGATCGCGGCGATCCAGATGGTGCTCTTCCACCCCGGCGACCTCGCGCTCGCGAGCGGACCGCCCAAGGCTCGGCGCGAGCTCCTCGACAGGATCCTGTGCGAGGTCGACGCCGGCTACGCGAAGACCCTCGCGGACTACGACAAGGCGCTGCGCAGCCGGAACCGTCTGCTCAAGCAGGAGGGCGCGGATCGGCGCTCCATCACGAGCTACGACGAGCTCCTCGCCACGAACGGCGCGGTGCTCGGGGGGGCTCGCCGCAAGCTCGTGGGGGAGCTCGAGCCGTCGACGCTCGACGCGTTCACCAAGGTCGCGGGGCGCGAGCTCCCGCTCGAGGTCCGCTACCAGCCGCGGGTCGAGCCCACCGCGGAGGAGCTCCGCCGAGCCCTCGCGCGCTCCTTCGAGAAGGACCGGGCGCGGGGGTTCACCGCCGAGGGTCCCCACGCCGACGACCTGTCCCTGACGGTCCGCGAGCGGCGCGCGCGCCACCACGCCTCGCAGGGCCAGCACCGGATGATCGTGCTCTCGCTCAAGATCGCCGAGCTGACGGTGATCGAGCGGCGCACCGGTCGCGTCCCGATCCTGCTGCTCGACGACGTCTCGAGCGAGCTCGACGCGACGCGCAACGCGCGGCTGATGAGCCTCCTCGACGAGCTCGGCGCGCAGGTGTTCGTGACCACGACGCAGCCCGAGCTCATCCGGGTCGCCCACCACCGCGTGGACTTCCGGGTCGAGGCGGGCCGCATCGCCCGTCAGGGCTCGTAGACCGACACGCGGTTGCGACCCGCGCGCTTGGCCGCGTAGAGCGCCCGGTCCGCGCACGAGAAGAGCGTGACCCGCTCCTTCGCGTGCTCCGGGAAGCACGCGACCCCGATCGAGATCCCCGGCCCGAGGTGGACGCCCTCGCGCACGTAGACGTGCTCGGCCACGGCGGCGTGGATGCGCTCCGCGACGGCGGTGGTCTGGGCCAGGTCGTGGTCGGGGCAGGCGACCACGTACTCGTCGCCGCCGAAGCGCGCCGCGATCGCCTCGGGGGGCCGCACGCGGCCGATGAGCTTGCCCGTCTCCGCGATCACGTAGGCGCCGAAGAGGTGCCCGTGGGTGTCGTTGATCGACTTGAGCCCGTCGAGGTCGAGGACGAGCATCCCGAGCGGCGCGTTCTTGTTGCGGGCGCGGCCGAGCAGCTCCTCGAGCTCCTTGTCGAACCGACGGCGCTGGTAGAGCCCCGTCAGGTCGTCGATGTGGATGAGCCGCTGCATCGCGTCGTCGTAGGCGACGTCGAGCGCGTCCTGCAGCTCGAAGCGGATCACCGTGTCGCCCACCTCGATGCGGTCGTTGGACTCGAGGATGCGTTCTCCGTCGACGATGGCGCCGTTGACGCTGGTGCCGTTGGTGGAGCCGAGGTCGATGAGCGCGAAGCCGTCGCCGCGGTCTTCGATGCGGCAGTGTCGCGACGAGACGCGCGGGTCCTGCAGCACGAGGTCGGCGCGGCCGCCGCGGCCGATGACGAAGCTCGACTCGGTCATCCGCTGCCGCTCGCCCACGTCGTCGCCCAGGATCACCACGCACATGGGGCGGCGCTTGCGCTCCTCGGCCGCGGCGAGGGCGCGGGAGCGCAGGCTCTCGCCGTCGCCCACCTGGAGCGTCCGCGCGACCTCGTCGGTCGACCCCGTCTTCGAACGCCGCTTGCCCACGGACCGCCACCATACCAAGTTCCCGCGCCATGCCGATGCTCCCGTACTTGAGTGAAGCGGTGCGCGGGCTCGCGAGGCGCCAGGACCGGCTGCGCACCGAGGGACCGCCCGTCCCCGTGACCGAGCGCTCGCCCCACGCGCTCGTCATCGGCGCCGGTCTCGGCGGGCTCGCGGCGGCGATCCGGCTCGGCGCCCGCGGCTACCGGGTGACGGTGATCGATCGCCTCGACCAGCCCGGCGGGCGCGCGCGGGTCTTTCGGGATCAGGGGTTCGTGTTCGACGCGGGGCCGACGGTGATCACGGCCCCGTTCCTGCTCGAGGAGCTGTGGCGCCTCGCCGGCGCGGAGCTCTCCGACGACGTCGAGCTGCGCGAGGTGACGCCCTTCTACAGGATCCGGTTCCACGACGGCTCGGTGTTCGACTACACGGGCGACGCGGAGGCGATGCGGGAGCAGATCCGCGCGCTCGATCCCGACGACGTCGAGGGCTACGAGCGGTTCCTCGCGCACTCCGAGAAGATCTACGAGGTCGGCTTCTCGATGCTCGCGCACGTGCCCTTCGACGACCCGATGGACATGGCGAAGATCCTCCCCGCGATGCTCGAGCTCGAGAGCCTGCGGACGGTGTGGCAGCTCGTCTGCAAGTACGTGAAGAACGAGAAGCTGCGGCAGGTGCTCTCGTTCCACACGCTCCTCGTCGGCGGCAACCCGTTCGCCACCAGCTCGATCTACGCGCTCATCGCGTTCCTCGAGCGCGACATGCGGGTGTGGTTCGCGATGGGCGGCACGGGCGAGGTCGTGCGCGGGATGACCCGGCTGATCGAGCAGCGCCTCGGCGGCCGGCTGCGGCTCGGCGAGGAGGTGCGCCAGATCCTCGTCGAGGGAGGCCGCGCCCGAGGCGTCGAGCTCGCGAGCGGTGAGCGGCTCGAGGCGGACGTGGTCGTCTCCAACGCGGACAGCGCGTGGACCTATCGGCACCTGCTGCCGGAGAGCGCGCGGCCCTCGTGGAGCAACCGCCGGGTCGAGCGGTCGCGCTACTCGATGGGGCTCTTCGTCTGGTACTTCGGGACCGATCGCGTCTACGACGAGGTGGCCCACCACACGATCCTCCTCGGGCCGCGCTACGAGGGGCTGCTCGGGGACATCTTCTCGAAGAAGGTGCTCGCCGAGGACTTCAGCCTGTACCTGCACCGGCCCACGGCGACCGATCCCTCGATGGCGCCCGAAGGCTGCGACGCGTTCTACGTGCTCTCGCCGGTGCCCCACCTCGACGGCGAGGTCGACTGGGACGTCGAGGCCGAGCGCTACCGGGTCAAGATCCAGCGCTACCTCGCGGACAGCATCCTGCCGGGGCTCGACGCCCACGTGGTGTCGTCGCGCCTGCTCACCCCCCAGCTCTTCCGCGACGAGTACCTCTCGATGAAGGGCGCGGCGTTCGGGCTCGAGCCGGTGCTGCACCAGAGCGCGTTCTTCCGGCCCCACAACCGCAGCAAGGACGTCGAGGGGCTCTACCTGGTCGGCGCGGGCACGCACCCCGGCGCGGGCATGCCGGGCGTGCTCTCGAGCGCGCGCGTGCTCGACACGGTGGTGCCCGATCCGGTCGCGTCCGAGGCCGCGGTCTCCACGAGGTCGGGCGCCGAGGCGCGTTGAGCACCTCCGTCGATCCCCGCGTGCTCGCCGAGTGCCGCGCGATCCTCGGGCGCGGCAGCAAGAGCTTCGCCGCGGCGTCGCGGCTCCTCCCGGGGCGCCTCCGCGATCCCGTCGCCGCCTACTACGCGTTCTGTCGCGTGAGCGACGACGCGGTGGACGAGAGCGACGATCCGAGCGCGGCGCTCGCGTCCCTGCGGGCCCGGCTCGACGCGATCATCGCCGGGGCGCCTGGGTCGCACGTGGCCGACCAGGGGCTCGCCTGGGTGATGCGCGAGCACCGGATCGGGCGCGCGCCGCTCGACGCGCTCCTCGAGGGCTACGCGTGGGACGTGGCCGGTCGGCGCTACGAGACCCTGTCCGACGTGCGCGCGTACGCGGCGCGGGTGGCTGGCAGCGTGGGCGTGGTGATGACGCTCCTGATGGGCCCGCGCGACCCGCGGGTCCTCGCGCGCGCGGCGGATCTGGGCGTCGCGATGCAGCTCACGAACATCGCCCGCGACGTGGGTGAGGACGCGCGGGCGGGGCGCCTGTACCTGCCGATGGCGTGGCTGCGCGCGGAGGGCCTCGACCCCGACGCGTTCCTCGCGCGGCCGCGCTTCGGTCCGGCGATCGGCGTGGCCGTCTGTCGCCTCCTCGATCACGCTGAGCA
>JACKEC010000089.1 GCA_020633195.1 Sandaracinaceae bacterium
AGAGCACTGAGCGTCAGTCTGCCCTGACCTCGATCAGGTGCCCTGGGTCATCGCCGCGATCGGCGGGCTGACCACCTGGCTCGGCATCTCTTCGCGCGTGAAGCGAGCCTCGGCCTGCCGGAGCTCGTCCATCAGCTCGCCGCACTCGGGGCGCTCGTCGAGGTGCTTCATCAGCAGGTTCGACGCCTCGACGAAGCTCTTCTCGAAGCCGAGCGCCTCGCGGACGCGGGTGGCGATGCGATCCCGGCCGGCCGCGAGGTCGTTCTCGAGCGCCTCGCTGTAGCGCTGCAGCTGAGCCCGCAGCTCGTCGATCTGACGGCGCAGATCGGCGGCGCCGCTCTCCTTGTGCTGCACCCGCTCCTGGTGCTCCGCGATGATCTCCGAGAGGGTCTGCGCGCGAGCGCGCGACGCCCCGACCTCTTCGAACGCGGCCCGCGCCTCCGTGCCCTGCGCCTGCGCGCTCTGGACCGCCTGCTGGTGCGCGCGCTCCCAGGCGCGGTTCGCCTCCGAGAGGCGCAGCTGCAGCTTGTCGACGCGGGCGCGCTCCGCCGCCGCGTCGCGCAGCGTGCGCGACTCCTCCTCGGCGAGCTCCTCGACCTTACGACCGATCTCCGCGCGGAGGCCGCGACCGCGGCGCTCGATCGCCTCGAGCTTCTTCTGGTGGGACGACAGCTCGCCCTCGAGCCGGCTCGCGCGCGACGACAGATCCCACATCAGATCGCCGGCCTGCTGCACGTCCGCGGGCGCGCGCCCGTTCGGGTACGCGCGCGCGACCATGCGCGAGAAGTACGAAGCGCGCCGGCTCCAGTCCACGACGCCGAGCGTCGGGGCCGGCGGCGGCGGCGGCTCGGGCCGCGGCGCCTCGCCCTGCTGCTCGTCCCAGGTGGTCGACGGCAGCGTGCGCTGCAGCGCCTTGAGGTTCTCGGAGAGGTGGTGGCCATCGCGGAAGCGGCGGCGCGGCTCCTTCTCGAGGAGCTGGAGCATGATCGCGCGGGCCGCGTCCGGGAGGTCCTTGCGGAGCGAGGACGGATTGGGCGGCGGGCTCGACCGCTGCATCTCGAGCAGCGTGTCCCGATCGCTCGAGCGGAACGGGAGCTGGCCCGTCGTCATCTCGAAGAAGAGGATCCCGAGCGCGTAGAGATCGCTCGACGGGATCGCGTCGTCGCCGCGCGCCTGCTCGGGCGACATGTACTCGGGCGTCCCGAACACCGCGCCCTTGGGCGCGAGCCGCGGATCGCGCGCGAGCGCGGCGAGCCCGAAGTCGAGGATCTTCACGAAGTCGCGGCGGCCGCCGCGCACCGTGAGCATGATGTTGTCGGCCTTGAGATCGCGGTGGACGACCCCGAGATCGTGCGCGCGCGCGAGCGCCGCGGTCATCTGCTCGAGGATGTCGACGGCGCGCGTGATGGGGACCTGCCCCTTCGCGATCTCGCTCGAGAGCGAGGTGCCGGTGAGGTACTCCATCACGAGGTAGAGCTCGCCGTCCTCGGTCTCGCCGACGTCGTGGATCTCCACGATGTGCGCGTGGTCGACCCGGTTGGCGGCGCGCGCCTCGCGCAGCATCCACGCGCGGAGGTGCGTCTCACCCCGCAGATCCGGGCGGATCAGCTTGAGCGCGACGACGCGATCGATGAGCACGTGGCGAGCGCGGTAGACCACGCCCATGCCGCCTTCACCGAGCAGCGTCTCGAGCCGATAACGGCCCGCGACCACCTTGCCGAGGTACTCGTCCTTCTTGCCTCGGGAGCTGGAACGTGCAGCAGGCATAGCTCGGTCGAATGATACACGAGGACGCGGTTCCGTAAGGGGACCTTCCCTGCGCCCCCCCGACCGATCTAGACTGAGGAGTCCTCTGGACGCCATGGCGGGAAGGAAGGACTTGCTCCGCGACACCCTCGGCCCCTACCGAATCGAGCGCCGGCTTGCCGCCGGTGGCATGGCGGAGGTCTTCGTCGCGCTCCGGCAAGGTCCGCACGGCTTCCAGAAGCGCGTCGCCCTCAAGCGCATCCTCCCGCAGCACGCGCGCGACGCCGAGTTCGTCGGGATGTTCATCGACGAGGCGCGGCTCGCCGCCCGCCTCGACCACCCGGGCGTCGTGCAGGTCTTCGACTTCGGCGAGCACGGCGGCGCGTTGTTCATGGCGATGGAGATGGTCGAGGGCACGACCGTCGGCCGCCTCCTGCGCGCGGTCGCCGGCCGCCGCGAGACCGTCCCGCTCGGCCCCGCGCTGCACATCGCCTACGAGGCCGCCGCGGCGCTCGCGTACGCGCA
The DNA here is from genome assembly GCA_020633195.1 of Sandaracinaceae bacterium. Classification (GTDB taxonomy): domain Bacteria; phylum Myxococcota_A; class Polyangia; order Polyangiales; family Sandaracinaceae; genus JACKEC01. The sequence goes on from JACKEC010000089.1 coordinate 2,272, forward strand.
CGAGCTCTGCGACGACGAGGGCCGCCCGCTCCACATCGTCCATCGGGACGTCAGCCCCGCGAACCTGCTCCTCGACCGCTCGGGCCGCGTGCGCCTCACCGACTTCGGGATCGCGCGCTGCCGCACCACGGTGTCGCGCACCGACGACGGCCACATCCGCGGCAAGCTCGGCTACATGTCCCCCGAGCAGGTCGTCGGGGATCCCGTCGACGCCAAGAGCGACGTCTTCACGCTCGGCGTCGTGCTCGCCGAGCTGCTGCTCGCCGAGCCGCTCTTCGGCAAGACCGGCGACCTCGAGGTGCTCCTCCAGATCCGCAACGTCGACCTGTCGACGCTGCACCGCCGCGGCTCGCACATCCCCAAGGACGTGCAGCGCCTGATCATCTGGGCGCTCGAGCGCGACGCGCGGCACCGGCCGAGCGCGCGGACCTTCGAGCAGGCGATCCGCGAGATCCTCCTGCGGCGCGGCGAGCTCGGTCACGGCCCGCGCGAGTGCGCGCGGCTGCTCGAGCGGCTCGAGCTGATCCCCAAGGCCGCGCGCGACGTCAACGCGCAGGAGGCGGGCGCGCGCCCCACGTTCCTCGTCGACCTCGACGACTCGACGGCCGCCTCCGACGAGACGCGATCGCTGCTCGACGATCTGTCGCTCGATCCGCCGACGATGTACGAGCTGCGCCTGCCGGACGGAAGCCACGAGGGCCCGATCCCGTTCAGCGACATGGTGCGGCGCATCGTGCTCGGCGAGCTCCAGCCGGGGACGCAGGTCCGCAAGGACACCGGCGACTTCGACAGCGCCGGGCGGATGCCCGAGCTGCAGCGCTACCTCAAGAGCAACGCGCTGCACTGGGGCCCGGCAGGTCCGCCCGAGGGCGCGAGCCGACGCGGCGTGCTGCAGGGCGGCCGCCTCCTCAAGACGGTCCACGGCCTGACCGTGGGGCGCGAGACCGGGGTGCTGCACCTCTGGGACGGCGGCCGACAGAAGCGCATCTTCTTCCGCGAGGGGCGGCCGGACTTCGTCGCCTCCAACATCGGGGCCGAGCTGCTCGGCGAGTTCCTCGTCGCGCAGGGCTCGATCCTGCGGATGGAGCTCGACATGGCGCTCGCCATGCTGACCCGGTACGAGGGGCGCCTCGGCGACGCGCTCGTGGGGCTCGGGATCCTGCGGCCGATGGAGCTCTACAAGGCGGTCAGCCAGCAGGTCCGGGCGCGCTACCTCGAGGCGTTCCAGTGGTCCCGAGGTCAGTGGGCCTACGTGTCCGGCGAGTGTTGCGAGGAAGAGACGTTGCCCATCGGCCAGGGCGAGCACGAGCTCCTGCGGGACGCGGCGCTCACCACGAGCCCGGAGCAGCTCAAGCTCGCGCTGCGCCCCGTGCAGCAGCGCCTGCTCCGGCTCAACCCGCAGCCGCCCGCGCCGATCGCGCAGTTCCGCGTGCCGCCCGAGTGGGAGCGCGTCCTGTCCAGCCTCGACGGCCACACCACGCCGGCGGGCCTGCTCGCGCGCGAGTACGCGCGCGGCGGGCTCGACGCCGAGCAGGTCGAGCGCGCCCTCTACCTCGCGCTGAGCTGCGAGCTCGTCGCCGCGGCCTGACGCTCGCGGTAGCCGGCCCACCAGCGCTCGGCGTCGGCCCTCGGCCAGACGGACCCGAGCGGCAGCGCGTCGAGCACGTCGATGAGCTCCTGCGCCGACGCGGGACGGTGGCGCGCGTCGAACGAGAGCATGCGCCAGAGGATGTGCTCGAGCGGCGCGGGCAGCCCGCCCACCTCGTACAGCTCGCGCCAGCCGCGCTGCATCGCCGCCGCGTGGGCCTCCTCGCAGACCGCGTCCGCCGGCCGGAACAGGTGCCGCCCCGTTCGCAGGTGGTAGCCGATCATCGCGAGCGCGTAGAGGTCCGCCCGAGGGCCCACCGCGTGCGCGCTCTTGGCGCCCTCGGGGGCCATGTAGCCGGGCGTGCCGAGCAGCATGTCCTCCGCGGTGAGGCGATCGCCCACCCCGCGGTCGGGCAGGACGAGGCCGAAGTCGAGGAGCTTCGCGACCTCGCCGACCTCCTCGTCCCAGCCGAGGATGACGTTCGACGGCTTGATGTCGCGGTGAACGAACCCCTCGGCGTGGGCGTGAGCGAGGCCCGCCGCGAGGTGGCGGAGGATCGCCGCGACGCGCGCGGGGGACTGAGGGCCCTCGTCGCTGACGAGGCGGGTCCCGTCGGGGCCCTCGACGAGCTCCATCACGTAGTAGGGCTGGGTCCCGACCCAACCATGATCGAGAAGTCGCACCACGTTCGGATGTCGCAAGCTTTCCAGGGCCGCGATCTCGCGCCGGAAGCGCTCCGCGCCCTCGCTGCCGAGGAGGTGCTCGGATAGGACCTTGACGGCGACCGGGTCGCCGCCGCCGATTCGAGCACCTCGATAGACCGTCCCCATGCCGCCGACGCCGAGGCGCCGCTCGAGCAGGTAGCGGCCGTGAAAGCGCGGCAGCGTGGGGCGGCGCCACAGCCCCGTGGACTCGCGCGGCCCCGCCTCGACCTCGGTGTCAGCCAGCGAGGGGCGCGGCGGCGGGTTGGAGGAGACCCGCCGAACGGTCGGCCGAGCGTGGCGAGCGCCGTCGAGGACCGAGAGCCGAGGGGTGTTGCGACTTGGAGAGCTCATGGGGTGTAACTTTCCCCACGCAACGCGCATGCCGCACGGCGGGCACGAGCCATCGATCCGCCTCGGGGTGCCGAACCGTGCATCGTCTGCATACCTGACTGCGAGACCCGCATCGCTACCTGCACGACGCGCGACCGCGGGTTTGGATTCGAACCGTGAAACCGCGTAGTCCGTTACGCACCCGAGCGACGGGCGCGCGGGGTGGTCCCTGTTAGCCTGCGCGCATGCGAGGCGACCCGATCGACCGCGCGGCCCACCTGCGGCGCGACGCATCCTTTCTGGAGTCCGCGAGGCGCGATCCGGCGACGCGGCTCGTGCCGATCTGGCGCGGCCAGTGTCTCGTGGAGGGGCGCCCCGCCCGGGCGCGCGTCCCCCGCGTGGGCGAGACGCCAGAGCTGCTCGAGCTCGCCCGTGAGGTGGTGTTCCTCGGGCTCGACGGCGAGATCGCGGTGCTCATGGTCGACCTGCCGCCGGCCGATGCGCCGCCGGCGATCGAGGGCGCGACGTTCCTGGACCTGTTCGCGGCCGGGATGCAGCTCCCGCCCGACGATCTGTCGCTCCTCGCCTACGCCCGCGGGATGGCGCACTGGCACGCGAGCCACCGCTTCGACCCCAAGACGGGGGCGCCCACGACCGCGGCCGAGGCCGGCTTCGCGCGCGAGACCCCGGACGGCGAGAAGGACTTCCCGCGGACCGATCCCGCGGTGATGGTGCTCGTCGTCGACGGCGACCGCTGCCTCCTCGCGCGCCAGCCGCGCTTCCCGCCGGGGATGTTCTCGGCGCTCGCGGGCTTCGTCGAGCCCGGCGAGTCGCTCGAAGAGTGCGTCGCGCGGGAGACCCTCGAGGAGGTCGGCCTCGCGGTGCGCGCGCCGCGCTACTTCGCCTCGCAGCCGTGGCCGTTCCCGCGCTCGCTGATGATCGGCTTCGTCGCCGACGCGGTCACGACCGAGGTGAAGCTCGACGGCGAGGAGCTCGAGGAGGCGCGCTGGGTGACGCGCGACGAGGTGCTCGCCCCGAAGGGCTTCTTCATCCCCCCGCCGTTCTCGCTCGCCCACTTCCTGATCCTGGGCTGGGCCCGAGGCTGAGCC
>JACKEC010000009.1 GCA_020633195.1 Sandaracinaceae bacterium
CGCAGGAGCGGGTCGAGCAGGGGCGGTCGGCGCGAGCAGCTCGCGCATTCGAGCGGCGTCGTCGCCTCGGGGCGCGAGGGCGAGGTAGCGGCGCGCCGCCTGCCGCGCCGCGGGGCGATCTCCCTGCGCGAGGTGCGCGTCGACGAGGCGGGCGAGGTCGGAGGCGCTCGGATCGTCGTCCGCGCTGACCCGCTCGATCACGCAGCGCGCGTCGCCCTCCTCGCAAGGGGGAGGCTCGGGCGGCGGCTGCGCCGCCACGGGTGGGGCCGACGGCCTCGACGCGGGCGGCGAGGCCGCCGGGAGCGGTGCGCGCTCCGCCTCGGGCGCGGGCCGACTCCGAGGCGCCTCCGGCGTCGCGGGCAACGAGACGGTCTCGGGCTCGTCGGGCGAGAGGAGGGCGAGCGTCAGGCCGAAGCCACACGCGATCGCGACGACCGCGACCATCGCGGCCCACGAGCGGGGCGGCGGGGTGCCCGACGACGGGGTGCCGGAGGCGGGCACGATCCGCGGGGGCGGCGCGACGGGGGACACCGGCGACGCGCTCGCGGGCTCCTCGTCGAGCTCGGGGCGCGGGGTGTCCTCGAAGGTGTCCTCTCGCCACACGACCGACGGAAGGTCGATCTCCTCGGTCAGCGACGCCTTCGGCCCCTGCCCCGGCGGCGCGGGCAGGACCTCGGAGAGCTGGCCGGTGACGACCGCGGGGAGCTTCTCGCTGAGCTTCGCGCGCTGGTCCGCCATCGCCGAGGCGAGGAGCTCGGCCAGGTCGGCGGCATCCACCTCGAGGGCGGCGGGGCAAGCCTTCGCGAGCCGGCGGCGAAGCTCTCGCGCCGACGGCGGGCGGTCGGCGGGGTCCGCGGCGAGCGCGCTCAGCAGCACCGCCTCGAGCTCGGGATCGAGGCTGACGTACGCCGCGGGCGAGCGCGGCTCCGGGGCGCGGATCATGTCGAGCAGCGCGAGCTCGTTGTCGGCCTGGAAGTACCGACGCATCGTCAGCATCTCCCAGAGCACGATGCCGAGCGCGTACACGTCGGTGCGCCGATCGAGGGGCGCCATCCGCACCTGTTCGGGCGCCATGTAGCTGAGCTTGCCCTTGATCCGGACGCTCTTCGTCTCGCGGGCTCGAAAGCGCGCCTTGGCGATGCCGAAGTCGATCAGCTTCACGTGCCCCGAGTACGAGAGCAACGCGTTTTGCGGGCTGACGTCTCGATGCACGAGCTCGAGGGGGCGCTTCTCGGCGTCCGTCGTGTCGTGGGCGGCGTGGAGGCCGGCCGCCAGGCCCATGGCGATGTGGACGGCGAGGGGCGGCTGGAGGCGCCGGCTGCGCTTGGCCAGCGCGCCGAGGAGCTGCGCGAGGGAGCACCCGTGCACGTACTCCATCGCCATGTAGTAGGTGCCCTCGTGCTCGCCGAAGTCCTCGACGCGTACGACGTTCGGGTGCTGGATGCGCGAGGAGAGCTTGGCCTCGTCGACGAACATCAGCGTGAACCGCTCGTCCTCGGCGAGGTGGGGGTGCACGACCTTCACCGCGGCGAGGCGCTCGAACCCGGCCGCGCCGGCTCGGCGCGCGAGGTACAGCGAGGCCATGCCGCCGCTGCCCAGGCGCGCCAGGAGCTCGTAGCCGCCGGGGCTCGATCCGACTCCGACCACGTGCGCACGCTAGACCTCTTGCTCGCGGTGGATCAAGGGGCGCCGGGTCGGGCACCATGCGACTCGTGCGTGCGGCTCCGAGGCTCCTGACCCTGCTCGGCGTCCTCTTCGTGTTGGCGTCCAGCTCCGCCGTCGCCCAGCGCGCCGACGCCGAGGCGCTGTTCGCGCGAGGTGTCGCCGCGGCCCGTGAGGGCGAGTGGGACCGGGCCCGGGAGCTGTTCACGCAGGCCGACGCGCTGCTCCCTCACCCGAACATCCGCATCAACCTGGCGGCGGCGCTCGTCCAGACGGGGCGGCTCCGCGAGGCCGCGGCGCTGTACGCGCGGATCCTCGAGGAGCACCGCGGCGCGCTCGGGGACCGCACCGACGAGGTCCGCGGGGCGCTCGCGCAGATCGAAGCGCGGCTGCCGACGCTCGAGCTCGAGCTCGACGGCGCCTTACCGGGCGACCTGCTCGAGATCGACGCCGAGGGGGTCGAGCTCGCCGACGGCCGCGCGCGGATCCGGGTCGACCCCGGGAGCCACGCCGTCGAGGTGCGGCGCGGCTCCGAGACGATCGCGCGGCGCTCGGTCGAGCTCGCCGAGGGAGCGCGCCTGTCGCTGACCCTGACGCTCGAGTCGACGCCGGACCGGCCCACGTCGAACCCGTCGCCCGGCCCGGCGCCCGCCGCCGCGACGGAGCCGAACTGGCCGGCGATCGCGCTCCTCGGCGGGGGCGCGCTCGTGCTCGCGAGCTCGCTCTACCCCTTGATTCGAATGCAAGAGCTGCAAGGCAGCGAGGAGCTCACGGCGTTCCGGGACCTCTATTCGGAGGACGTGGAGGTGTGCGGGCCGATGGTCGCGAGACCCGCGCGACTCGCCGAGATCTGCTCCGAAGCGGCGGACCTGTTCATCGCCGAGTGGGTGCTCGTCGCCATCGGCGGCGCGGCGGTGATCACCGGCGGGGTCTTGATGTTGGTGCTCGGGCCCGAGCTCGAGGTCGGCCCGAGCGCTCGCGTGCGCCCCATCGTCGGGCCCGGCCTCGCGGCCATGACCCTCGAAGTGACGGTGAGCCCGTGAGGCGCGCGCTGCTCTGCGCGTGCGCGCTCGCCGCGGCGAGCTGCCAGCTCGACGACCACGGGACACGCGTCTTCCTGTCCGTCTCGGTGCAGAGCCAAGGCGACCTGAGCGAGCTGTCGTTCAGCCTCTGGGCTCCCGACGGAGAGGTGCCGCGCAGCACCGGCACGCGGAGCGTCGGCCGCACGTCTCGCGAGCTGGACATCGACCCGGTCGTGGTTCGACTCGGTCCGCTGCCCCGCGCTCGCTACGTGCTGTCCATCGTCGGGGCGGGGCCCGACGGTGAGCGCTTCGTGGGCCTCCGCTGCTACACGCTGGTCGCGTCGCTCGACGACACGGTCCTGCTGGTCCCCCTGGCGGCCGGCGACGACGAGGACGGAGACGGCTTCTCGTCGGACCCGCTCGCGGCGTGCGCCGAGCCGGGCCCGCGCCCCTGCGGCGCCTCCGACTACGCCTGTGACACGGCGGTGGGCACCGACTGTGACGACTCGAGCCCCGCGGTGTTCCCGGGCGCGCCGTGGCAGTGCCAGAACGGCATCGACGAGGACTGCGATGGCGCCGACGAGGAGTGCGGGGATCTGGACGGTGACGGCGTCGAGGCCTGCCCCGTCGGCGGATCGCTCGGGTGCGACTGCGACGACGCGGATCCCCGCATCAGCCCACGCGCCGAGGACACCTGCGGCGACGGCATCGACCAGGACTGCGACGGCGCGGACGCCTGCTGCGACGCCGACGGGGACGGCTACACGCAGTGCGTCGACCCGGTCACGTCCGCGCGGACGGGGGACTGCATCGACACGCCGGACGACTGCCTGCGCCAGGTGCCGCCGTGCGATCCCACCTCGATCGACGCGCCGTCGGTGAACCCAGGAGCGCCGGAGGTCTGCTTCGATGGCGTCGACAACGACTGTAACGGCATGCAGGACGAGGTCGCGGCCTGCCGCGGCCCCGATCTCGACGGCGACGGGGTCGACGTCTGCGGCATGGAGAGGCCCGGGGCGCCCTGCGAGGAGGCGCGCTTCGATTGCGACCCGGGCCTGAGCCCGACGGGGCGAGAGCGCTGCTACCCTCTCGGGATCGACGACGACGTCGACGGGATGATCGACGAAGGATGTCCCCCGGGCGACGCCGATGGCGACGGCCAGTCCGCCCCGCGGGACTGCGACGACACCGACCCGCTGACGTACACCCACGACGCCGGCGATCCCGTGATCGAGCGCTGCGGGGACGGCGTCGCGCAGAGCTGCATCCCGGGTGAGGACGTCTCGTGCCCTGCGCCCGGCGACACCGACGGCGACGGCTTCGTGGAGCCCCCGGGCTGCGAAGGCGACGCCAGCATCCGTCCCGACGCGACCGACGTCTGCAACGGCGTGGACGACGACTGCGACGGAGTCGTCGACGAGGTCCTCGACCCGACGATGTCCCTCGGCTGCGTCGGGGGCGCTCCCGTCGACTTCGCGACCGACCTCCGGCACTGCGGGGGCTGCCGCGTGGACTGCGCCGAGGCTCATGGCGCGGGCGCCGACGCGTGCGTGGGTGGGGCCTGCGTCTGCCGAAGTGATCCCAGCGCCGCGGCGTGCACCGAGGGCGACCGTCCGACGTGCTGCGACGACGGCTGCCACGATCTGGCGAACGACGTCACGAGCTGCGGCGGGTGCGGTCTGGCCTGCGGCGCGGGCGAGCGGTGCGAGGCCGGCCGCTGCGTCTGCGGGGCCATCGCCGCGAGCACGATCGGCGAGCAAGCGTGCCCCGAGCCCGGGGGAGGGGGCGTCGAGTCCAACGCTTGCTGCGGCGGCGCCTGCCGGGACGTCTCCGCGGACGTCGCGAACTGCGGCGCGTGCGGAGCGGTCTGTGGGCCGAACGCGCTGTGCACGGACGGCGCTTGTGCCTGCGACCCGGCGGCGAGCCGTGACGACTGCAACGGGGATCTGGGCACGGACGGAGACGGCTGCGAGACCGACGTTCGGACGTCGACCACGAGCTGCGGCGGCTGCGGGAGGATCTGCGCCCCTCCGCGCTCCACCGGGGTGTGCTCGGGGGGCGCGTGCATGATCGCGTCGTGCAACCCCGGCTTCAGCGACTGCAACTCGGTCGCCGCGGACGGCTGCGAGACGAGCCTGACCACCCTCACGAGCTGCGGCTCGTGCGGAGTCACGTGCGCGCGCACGGCGGCCACCGCGACCTGCTCGACGGGGAGCTGTCGGATCCAGGCCTGCAACGCCGGGCGAGCCGACTGCGACGGCATGGACGGCAACGGCTGCGAGGTGGCCCTCGTGTCGCTGTCGAGCTGCGGCGCGTGCGGAGTGTCGTGTGGACCGGGCGAGGCGTGCTCCGGCTCGGGCCGCTGCACGTGCGGCAGCACCTCGGGCGCCATCGGCAGCGGCCGCGCGTGCGCCGGCGCGACGACGTGCTGCGGCTCGGGCTGCGTGAACACGTCAACGGACGCCAACCACTGCGGGAGCTGCGGCATGGCTTGCCGCGCCGGGGAGACCTGCTCCGGGAGCACCTGCCGCTGTGACGGCGGGCCCGCGTGCACGGGCTCCGAGGTGTGTTGTCCAGGGATCGGCTGTCGGCCCTCGACCTGCTGAGGAGGACTCCCCAGGAATCGTGCGACTCGGGGTCCGGCGCCATAGTGGGCGCGTGGCCTCCGGTCGCCGCCCCCATGAAGACCTGCTCGTGAAACGAGGTGGGTGGCTAGCTTCCCGGTCGCGGTGAGCAGTCGATCCGGACGGTCCACAGCGATGTCCCCGGTCGGTCCGCGTAGGCGGCCACGAAGCCGTCGCCGGCCCACGTCGTGGCGACGACCGCGCCGTTGTAGGTCCAGCGACCGTCGGCGGTGATCTTCACCCGCGCGAGGCCGCGGGGGCCGACGTACCGGATGAAGTCCCATTGAGGCTCCGGGCTGACGACGACCCGGTCTCGCCAGGGCAGGGCGTCGGACGCGGGCTCGGGCTCGCCGATCCGGTGGCCGTCGAGCCCGAACCGGAACGACTCCTGCTCGCGGCGGTAGCTCACCCACCCGCGGTCGGGGTGCCCGGCGAGGACGACGAGCGCGCCCTCGTCCCACGCCGCGTCGTGGGGGTAGTCGCCGCGCGGGTGGCCGAAGCGGTCGCGGTCGAGCACGAGGTCCTCGAGCACGTGGGTCGCCACGCTCGCGCCAT
>JACKEC010000090.1 GCA_020633195.1 Sandaracinaceae bacterium
GTGACGGACGAAACGGGGGGCCGGAGACTGACGCAAACGCGAGCTCAGGGCGACGATTTTCTGGCAACTAATCTTGCGGAATAGCGATCCCCGAGCCAGCCCTCTTCGGCGTACAGCAGCTCGAGGCCCGCGGCCGCGTCGCGGAGCTCGCCCGGGTCCGCGAGCCAGCGCCGCGAGGGGTGGGCGTGGCGCTCGAGGTTGGCGACGCCGAGGAGCTCGGCGACGAGCACGCCGCCCCGCGCCAGGACCGCGGTCATGGCCGGCCACAGCGACGGCTGCCGGTAGTGGAAGCAGGTCACGAGGTCGAAGGGCCCCCGCGGGAGGCGCGGGTCGAGCTCGAGATCGCGCTCGATCGTGAGGACGTCGGGCGCGGACTCCCGGAGCCTGGCGAGGCCGACCCCCGAGATGTCGATCGCGGTGACCTCGAGGCCCCGAGCCCGGGCCCACAGCGCGAGGCGGCCGGCGCCGCTCGCGACGTCGAGGGCGCGCCCGGCGCGCGGCAAGACAGGATCGTGGTCCGCGAGCCACGCGGGGGCGGGGCTCGACCCGGGCCGCCCCTCGGCGTGGCGCGCGTCCCACTTCTCGCGGTCGGCGTCGGCCATCCCCAATCATGCCTCGTCGCGGCGGGCGTGGGTCTGGTAAGAATCGGCCCCACGGGAGGCCTCAGCATGGATCGCACCGAGCTCAAGAAAGCCTTCGTCGAGCGGGGGATCCGCAAGGTGAAGGTCGGCGGCTTCGACGTCGACGGGATCCTCCGCGGCAAGCTCGTCTCACTCGAGAAGTTCTGGTCGTCGGTCGACAAGGGCTTCGGGTTCTGCGACGTCGTCTTCGGCTGGGACGTCGCCGACCAGCTCTACGACAACGCGAAGGTCACGGGCTGGCACTCCGGCTACCCGGACGCGCTCGCGAAGATCGACCTCTCGACGTTCCGCGTGCTGCCCTACGAGCGCGACACGGCGTGCTTCCTCGTGGACTTCCACGACGCCGCGAGCGGCAAGCCGCACGCCGCCTGCCCCCGCAGCCTGCTCAAGCGCGTCGTCGCGCGCGCCGAGGCGAGCGGCATGCGGCCGATGGTGGGCTCGGAGTTCGAGTTCTGGCTCTTCAAGGAGACGCTGGAGTCGATGGCGGAGAAGCGCTACCACGGCCTGACGCCGCTCACGCCCGGCATGTTCGGCTACTCGTGGCTGCGCGAGGGTCAGCAGGCGCAGCTCGTCCACGACATCCTCGACACGATGGAGGCGTTCGAGATCCCCATCGAGGGCCTGCACACGGAGACCGGGCCCGGCGTCTGGGAGGCCGCGATCCGCTACGGCGACGCGGTCGAGGCCGCCGATCGCGCGGCGCTCTTCAAGACCACGATGAAGCAGATCGCGGCGCGCCACGGGCTCGTCGTGACGTTCATGGCGAAGTGGAACGCGGACCTCCCCGGCTCGAGCGGGCACCTGCACCAGAGCCTCTTCGACTCCACGGGGGAGCAAAACCTCTTCCATGATCCGAAGGCGCCGCGCGGGCTCTCGGAGAAGGCGATGCGCTACATCGGCGGGCAGGTGACGCTCGCCTCCGAGCTGACCGCCCTCTACTCGCCGTTCGTGAACACCTACAAGCGCTACGTGCCGGGGGTGTGGGCGCCGATCACGCCGTCGTGGGGCGTCGAGAACCGGACCTGCACGGTCCGCGTGATCCCCGGCGGCGCGGGGACGCGCGTCGAGTACCGGCAGACCGCGGCCGACATCAACCCGTACATCGCGATGGCCGCGTCGATCGGCGCCGGGCTCTTCGGCATCGACAACGCGATCGACCCGCCGGCCGAGGCCTCGGGCGACGCGACGGCCTCGGGGACGCCCGTCCCGCTGACCCTCGAGCACGCGGTGACGGCGCTCGCCGAGAGCGTCGCGGCCCGGGAGATCCTCGGCGAAGACTTCGTCGATCACTACGTCCTCAGCCGCGAGTGGGAGGTGCGTCAGTATCGCGCCGCCGTCACCGACTGGGAGCTGGCCCGTTACTTCGAGGCGGTCTGATGCTCAAGAAGCTGCTCTCTCGACCGATGCGCCTGCCGCGGCTCAAGCCGTACGTGCCGAGCCCGGACGACCCGGCGATCTTCTGGTTCAACTCCGAGCGCGACGACATCATCCGCGAGGTCGTGCGGCGGCTCGTCGAGAGGTACGCGCACGACCGCGCGTCGCTCGAGTACGCGCTCAACGAGGTCGCCTTCCACGAGACGCGGCGCCTCGAGGGGCAGCGCGACGAGGAGGCCAAGGCCGCGCTCGGCTACTGGCGCGGCCTGCTGCGGCGCATCGCGCGCATGAGCGACGACGCCAAGCGAGACGCCCTCCGCGGGATCGCGCAGCGGATGGCGCGCGACATCGCGGGCAACTTCGATCCGCGCGTGTACTCGCTCGCGACCCGCGTGACCCCGCGCCTGCTCACGGGGGTGATGCGGCCGGCGTCGCTGCCTCAGGACCTGGCGAGCCTCGGCGCGCCCGCGATCGACGAGATGCTGCGCGCCGAGGGCGAGCTCGACCTCCTCAAGCGGCTCGAGAAGATCGGCACCCTCGTCTACGTGCCGACGCACAGCTCGAACCTCGACTCGATCGCGCTCGGCTACTCGCTGATGCGCGAGGACCTCGCGCCCGTCGTGTACGGCGCCGGCAAGAACCTCTTCACGAACCCGATCATCAGCTTCTTCATGCACAACCTCGGCGCGTACCGCGTCGACCGGCGGGTCTCGGCGCGGCTCTACAAGGAGGCGCTCAAGACCTACTCGTGCGTGATGATCGAGCGCGGCTACCACTCGCTGTTCTTCCCCGGCGGGACGCGCAGCCGCTCCGGGATGCTCGAGCGGCACCTCAAGCTCGGGCTCGCCGGCACCGCGGTGGAGGCGTTCGCGCGCAACCAGGTGTTCGGCATCGACAGGCCCGTGTGGTTCGTCCCCGTGACGATCAACTACGGCCTGGTGATGGAGGCGGAGTCGCTCATCGAGGACCACCTCAAGCTGATGGGCGAGGCGCGCTACATCATCGAGGACGACGAGTTCTCGCAGGTCGATCGCTGGGTGACCTTCTTCCGCAAGCTCATCGGCACGCAGGGCGCTTGCGTCATTCGGTACGGCCGCCCCGTCGACTGCTTCGGCAACACGGTCGACGACGACGGCCGGTCGGTCGCGCCGGGCGGGACGGTGGTCGACCCGGGGACCTACGTGTGGCGGCACGGCGCACCCGTGCTCGACGCGCACCGCGACGCCGCGTACACGCGCGAGCTCGGCGAGACGCTGCTCGACGTCTACCGCAAGGACACGGTGCTGATGCAGACGCAGCTCACCGCGCACGTGCTGTTCCGGCGCCTCGTGCGCGAGACCCCGGGCGTCGACCTGTTCGGTCGGCTGCGCTTCCGCGGCGAGGTGCGGATGCCTCGGGAGGACTTCGTCCGCGACCTCGGCGAGACGCGCGATCGCGCGGCCGCGGTCGAGAGCGCGGGCGGGGTCCGGCTCTCGCGCAAGCTCCGCAAGTCCACCCCGGAGGCGATCCTCGACGAGTCCATCGCGGTCTGGGACGGCTACCACACGCGCTGCGTCTCGCGGCAGGTCGGCTCGGACATCGTCGCCGAGGATCCGACGCTGCTGCTCTACTACCAGAACCGGCTCGTCGACTACGCGCAGCAGGTCGCGAGCGACGACGACCTACCCGCGGCGAGGGAGATCAGCTTGTTGGGAGCTCAGGCGTGAGCGCGCCGGTCGGCGTGGTGGGCGGCGGGCGCTTCGGGCGCTCGCTCGCGACGGCGATCCTGCGGTCCGGGGACGCGATCCTCTGGAGCCGCAGCGGCGGCGAGGAGGCGCACGTCACGACGGAGGTGAAGGAGCTCTCGCGCTGCGAGCTGATCTTCCTGTCCGTCCCGTCGACGCACGTCCCGGCGGTGGCCAAGGCGCTCGCGCCGCACCTCGACGGGCGCCACCTGCTCGTGCACGTGAGCCGCGGGCTGATCGGCGACGACCTGTGGACGGTCTCGCGGCACCTGCGCCACAACACGCCCGCGCGGCGGGTCGGCTGCCTCGCCGGCCCGCTCGACGCGGAGGCGTTCTCGGAGGACCGCCCCGGCGGCGGGATCGTCGGCACGCAGTTCCCCGAGGTCGCGGACGCGGTGCGCGCGGCGATCGCGGGGGCGAGCCTCCGCCTCTACGACTCGCGCGACGTCGTCGGGGTCGAGGTCGCCTCGGCGATGGTGGGGCTGCTGGCGCTGCAGGCGGGCTTCTGCCTCGAGCGGCACATCCCGCCGTCGGCGATGGCGGTGATGATGAGCCGGGGCCTCGCCGAGGCCGCGCGCGTCGGCGTGAAGCTCGGCGGCGAGGAGGCGACGTTCTACGGGATGGCCGGCTCGGGCGACCTGTTCGCCGCGCTCGGCGGCGACGAGCGCGCGGAGGTCCGGCTCGGCCGCGCCCTCGCGCGCAAGCTCGACCTCGAGGCCGCGGGCCGCGAGGCCGGCGCGTACATCGAGGGCGTCACCATCGCCCGCCGCGTCGCCGCCTACGCGGAGCGCGTCGGCATCGAGGCGCCGATCGCCGCCGTCACCGCGCGCGCGCTCGACGGAGAGATGTCGATCGAAGACGGCCTGCGCTACCTGATGGAGCGATAGGGGCTCGGCCTCTTTGCGAAGTCGCCCGGCGCGGAATTTCGCGCCAAGCGCGCCAAGGGAGCCAAGGCTTCCTTCGCGTCGAGATCGAACCCGCGCGCGTCCGCCTCGCCGGCTCCAGACCGCCGACGCCGCGCGTCGACGAAGAAAACATCTTTGCCCCCTGCGCGCCCTTTGCGCGAAATTTGTCTGGCTCGGAAATGGCGCCAAGAGCTCCCAGGGTCGACAAAGAAAACCTCTTTGCCCCTTCGCGCCCTCCGCGTGAAATTCCCCAAGCCGCGGCGAGCCGAGCCGCTCAGGGGGCGAGCATGCGGTGGAACTTCTCGGTCAGGACCGGGTCCGCCGCCATCTTCGCGCCCCAGGCGGTGGCGACGGTCGTGTAGCTGGCCATGTCGAGGCCGAAGCGCGCGAGGGCGCCGTTCATGTCGCCCTTCTGCATGTCGCGCAGGATCGAGACGTAGTCGCTGAGCTTCGCGACGCGCTCGCCGGGGAAGACCACCGGGTCGGGGTCGGCGTCCTGATCGGCCGCGTGCACCGCTTGCTGCTGCTGCGCGACCCGCAGGTGCATGTCCATCTGGCCGTCCTGGATCTGGTCGAGCGCGGCCTTCTCCTCCCTGGAGACGCCCCTCGCCTCGAGCTCCAGCGAGCGCTGGATGTCGAGGAAGCGC
>JACKEC010000091.1 GCA_020633195.1 Sandaracinaceae bacterium
GCCCCACCGCATGAGCGTCCGCGAGGCTCACGCTCTGCGCACCCCCATCAGGAGTATCGCCAGCCCAGGCGGCGCCTCGACCAGTAGCTCCCTACGCGGCGACCCGGCGACTCGCGTAGCACTGCGCGCTGACTCCCGGCGGGTCCGTCCAGCTCGGCGCGACGGGTTCACGCGCCGTCCTCGTCAGCGTCGGCTGCCGCACCTTCGAGAGCGGTCCAGGCGGCGAGCTCGACCGCCAGCTCGCGAGCTCGCGCGAGCGCGGCGGCGTCGCCGGACTCGACGGCGTCGGCGAACGCACGTGCGAGCTGAGCGATCGGGACACCGTGTCCCGAATGCGTCCCAACCTGGCCCGCGCTGACCTCCCCAGACCCAGAATCCTCAGAAGAACTGGGCTTTTCTGGGCTCGGTGCTCCCCTCTTAATCCATTGGCTTCAGGTTCGAGTCCTGAATGACCCACTCCAGAAAGCCCCGGTTTTTCCGGGGCTTTCGTCGTTCCGTCCCCCGCTGCCGATCGCGACGCCTCGTGGTGCCACGGTTGGTCCCACGGTTCGGCACCGCGTCGGTGGCCCGGATCTCGAGCCACAACACCCCCGCGTGCGGCGCGGACGACGCGCTTCCCAGCCGCCGCGTCAGACATCCTGCCCGTCCAGCGTCCGAGAAGCATGCCGAAGAAGAAGCCGCCGCCGGCCCCGTGGAGCGTGATCTCGGACGCCTACTGGTCGCGGGCGAGCAGCGTCCCCGAGCCCTGGTCCCGCGAGCCGAGGCCGGTCCGGATGGCCGTCGTGATGGGCCTCTTCCACACCCAGATGCGGCGCAACGGCGGGCAATTCTGGATCACGAACGGCTACCACGTGGCCTGCGCGCAGGAGCTCCGCGCGCGGCTCGCGGACCTGGGCACCGACACCGCTCGCGAGGTCGCGGCCATGCTCGTCGAGCTCGACGCGATCGGGCTCGAGGTAGAGCGCTTGGAAGAATCGGAGGACGACGAGTCCGAGGCCGCCTTCGAGGATCTGGCCACGCGCTGCCAGACCCTCACCGAGCGGTACTGGCAGCTCGGGCCGGCACTCATGGCGGAGGTCGACGCGTGGCTCGTGGGGACCCGCGAGAGCCGGTGAGCACGTCCACGCCTCGCGCCTCCGGGCAGCGCGCCCTGCCGCTGTCGGTTCGGCTCCCGCGGCTGGAGGAGACCGTCTCGCACGTGTGCGCGCGGCGCCGCCCGGCCGACGCGACGCTGACGTCGGTGATCGCCGAGTCCGGCGTGCGGCTGACGCTGCGCTGCGCCCTGTGCCGCACCTGGGTCGACTGGGACTTCCGCCTCTGGAACCTCCCGCGCGACCTGGAGCGCGCGACGGAGGTCGCCACGAAAGAGGTCGTCCGCGCCGAGCACGTCTCGGAGGAGGAGATCGGCCCACACCTCGCGTCCGCCTTCGGGCGCGCGCTCGCCGCATGCGACGGCGTGGCCCTCGAGGCGAGCCGCGGCTTCGCGACGGAGGTCCGCGCGACCGTCTACTGGGTGCTCCGCCACGACGCGTCGGGTCGCGCGCTCCAGCTCGCCGAACAGCAGCCCGGGACGATGATCATGGTGGCCAACGCCGCCCCGTTCGAGCCGGAGACCGCGCTCGACGAGAACCCGCTGCCGCGCTTCCCGATCTGGCGCGACGTGCTCGCGGGACGCTCGCTCGACCACCTCTTCGCGCAGGTCGCCGAGCGCCTCGACCACCCCGAGCTGCATCGCCCGCGGCTGCGCTGGTTGATGCGACGCGCGCCGCGCGCGGCCCGGCCTCGCGAGCTGGTCAAAGTCTCGCGGCTCGCGGCCGTCCCGCCGAGCGATCGACCGGCAGATCCGCGCGAGCTGCTCGTCTGGCTCTCCGTCCTCGCCGACCTCGACCCCTACCAGAGCCACGACCCGAGGTGGGTGCGCTACGTCTCCGCGCGCTACCGCGAGATCGCCCACGTCGACCCCGTCCGGCTCGAGCGCGTGCATCGCTACGTCCGCGCACAGGACCGCAGCCCGAGCCGCCGGCTCCCGTTCGCGCGCCTCGCCGCGCAGGCCGAGCAGCACCACGAGCGCTGGGCCCTCGAGGAGGATGCCCTGCGGGTCCTCCGTCGGCTCGAGCGCCAGGACACCCGCGTCCCCGAGCCGCCGCTGCCGGACATGGACGAAGACGGCGTCCGCGTCACCGCGGTCCGCACCGTGCGCGGGCTCCACGAAGAGGGCGAGCGCATGGAGCACTGCATCTTCAGCTACTGGCCGGAGCTCACCGCGGGCGAGGTCGCCGTCTATCACGTCGAAGTCGGCGCCGAAGCGTCGACGGTGATGGTCGCGCGCGTCGGGGCCGAGTGGCACGTCGTCGAGCACCAAGCGCCCGGCAACGAGGAGCCGGGCCGGGCGAGCCAGATGGCCGTGCGCCAGTGGATGGCGAGGACGGGAAAGGAGAGCTGAACGATGGAGGAGAGTCGCGCGCCGCTGCTCGCCAAGCGAGTCCCGCTCGCCGACGTGGTGATCGGCCGGGCGTACCTGATCCACGCCCGCAACGGCGGCGTGGGCGTCGCGGTCCTCGAGGACGGCCAGGTCGGCTACCGCCTGCACCGCGTCAAGTTCGACCGACACTACCTCTTCGTCGAGTGGGACTGGGACATCGGCGAGCCGCACGGCACCGCGATCCCGCTGCGTCTCCTCGACGACCTCCCGCCGGAAGACGACGAGGCGCTCCTCGCCTGGCTCGGCGACCGCGAGGCCGAGCACCAGGACGAGGTCCGCGCCAACTGGGAGATCGTGCTCGGCTTCGAGCTGCCCTGATGTCTATCGGGCCGCCGTGAACCCGGCCGCGCGCAGCAGGGTGAGGATGTTCAGCCAGCCATGCCCATCCCGCGCGGCGATGCCGCGCCGCTCGAGCCAGGCGGCGACCTTCCGGTACTTGCCCGCCGACCCGTTCAGCGGCGGCCGGTCCTTGTAGCGCCAGCGGTAGTCCTCGAGCAGCGCGAGCTCGAGCGCCTCGGCCACGTCCTTGTCGTCGACGGCGAGCGCGTCCACGCGCAGCGCCTCGAGCGGCACCACCTCGGCGACCCCGTACATGTAGAAGTCCCAGCCCGCGCGGTGCGAGCGCGGCTTGCCCTGCGCGGCGCCCAGGAAGTCGGCGACGCGCGTCCGGCCGCGCCCCGACTCCCCGATGTCCATGATGCCCATCTCGTCGACGCCGCCGAGCCGAGGGATCGCCCGCGGCGCGTCCCGCTCGAGGTCCCACGCGCGAATCCGATAGACGGCCGGTCCGCGCGTCACGTGCTCGCGCCAGCTCTCCTCGGTCAGCGCGACGGGCGTGGTGAACGGGAGCGCGGCGAGCGCGGCGGGAGTGCGTGCTGCATGTCGCTTGGACGACAAGAGCACGCTGTTTCTGACCATCGAGATCGATCATACGACCTCGTGCGGCGCTTCGGCTGGGTCGAGCTCGGCGTACTCGTGGTCCAGCCGATCCGCATCGGCCTCGCTGATGGCGCCTTCGCCGACGAGGTACCGGATGAAGCCCCGCATGTGTGGCAACAGGCGCGTCAGGTCGACCCAGTCGGGCATTCTCGTGATTCGGAGTGCCATGGCGAACTGCGCGGGTGCCCTGACGAGGGCCCACGCCTCCACGTCGCCGAGACCTTCGGCGTCTTCCGAGCGCCAGCTGTAGGCGAAGCCGACCATCTCGTGGAGCGCAGTGAAGGGGACCTCCCAGACCATCATGTGCTCGTCGTCGAGGTGCTCGAGGAGGTAGCGACAGATGCGCCGTGTATACACGCGGTGCCATTGGGCGTCGGGGGCCGACAGGTCGGTCATGGGGCGCAGCCTGCGGAGGAGAAGCTTCAGCTCCTTCCGCGCCCGCCTGAGGCTTCGGTGGCTCTTGGGCATGCCGGACCATCGGTCTCGACGGCGGAGGGTTTCCTGGGTGGCGTTCGTTCGAGGAAGTCCAAGTTGGTCGACGCGCTACCATCGCTCGGTGTCTTCTTCGCTGCTCGATCGAGCTCGCTCCTTGAACGTCTGGCAGCGCGGCGATGAGCGGGCGCCGCACAAGCCCCTCCTCTTGCTCCTGGCCCTCGGCCGCCTGCAGCGCGGAGATCCCCGCTTGGTGCGCTTCGTCGAGATCGAGGAGCCGCTGACCGAGCTGCTCCGCGCCTTCGGACCACCCCGCAAGCCCACGCCCCACAACCCGTTCTGGTACCTGGAGAGCGACGAGCTCTGGGTCTTCGAAGGGTCGACCTACGGTCTCGCCGGGCCCACGAACACGCCGCGCATCGGAGCGCTTCGCGAGAGCGAGACTCACGCCGGGTTGCCCCTCGAAGACTTCGAAGCGCTGCGCGCGGATCCCGAGTTGCTGGCTTCGGTCACGCGGACTCTTCTCGAGTCGCATTTCCCCGAGAGCTACCGCGACGACATCCTGGCGGCGGTCGGGCTATCGCTCGAGCCGATCGACACGATCCACGTCCGTCGGCGCGATCCCGCATTCCGCCACGCCGTCCTCCGCGCCTACGAGCACCGCTGCGCCGTGTGCGAGCTACAGATCATCGTCCGCGGAGTGGTCGAGGGTGTCGAAGCCGCGCACGTGAAATGGCACGCCGCCCGAGGACCGGACGAGGTCGCCAACGGCGTTGCGTTGTGCGCCCTGCACCACAAAGCGCTCGACCGCGGCTGGCTCGGCATCGACGAGCGGCACGTGCTCCGGGTGAGCGACGAGGTCTCCGGCAACCAGACCTTCGACGAGCTGGTGGGACGCTTCCACGGGCGGCCGCTGCGCCCGCCCCGACAGCCGGAGCACCGCGTGCACGACGACTACCGAGACTGGCATTGGCGCGAGGTGTTTCGGGGCGTCGCGGCCTGAAACAACAAGATCACGTCAGATACCGCGCTGGCTCACGTCTGATCCGGCATGACCGACGCCGCGCTTGCAGTCCTCGCCCCGCAGCGGACCCCGCTCTTCGTCGAGAGCGTCCAGCGCCCGCAGGCCAATGCGCTTCCGCGCGTCGTCGAGATGGTGCGCGCCCGGACGTTGTACGGCTGCGCCTACGGTGTGCCCGGGTTCGACCACCCGCGGGACCGCGCCTTCTACACGCGCGCGGCGCCCGGAGAGGACGGGTGGCGCGAGGACATGGTTCTCGTGCAGGGACTGACGCGTTCGGATGCCCTCGAGCTCGCCGCGCTGCACGGGCAGCGCTCCGTCTTCGAGATCGAGGACGATGAGCTCCGGGTGCTCGAGACGCGGACCGGCACGGTGCGCCGGACGCGA
>JACKEC010000092.1 GCA_020633195.1 Sandaracinaceae bacterium
CGGCCGCGAGCACGTCCACGTCCACGGCCACGCGTCCACCCAGCGCGTGACCTTCGCGAAGCCGTCGGCCGACTCGGGCAGCCTCTACGCTTGAACGCGGCGGGGGCGCATCGCCTCACCCGAGGCGATTCGCCTCCCCAGCGCCTCCCGAGCGTCGACGTCAGGGGACCAGCGTGAGTCCGAGCGCGTCATCCTCCACCCGCCACGCGCTGACCAGGGGGTCGAGGAGCGCGTGACCCATCGCGAGGCGCGGTGATCGCGTCCGCCACCCCTCGTGGTCGAGCTCCTCGAGGGGGGGGAGCCCGAGCGACTCGTCCGCCGCGAGCACGATCTCCGGGCCCGGCTCCACTCGCACGCCGACGGGCGCGCTCGTCACGCGCGCGGCGTGTCGGAGGAGGCACACGACGCCGAGGCGCAGGCGGCGCGGATCCGTCACGAGCCCCGGCTCCGTCTTCCGCGGGAGCGCCGAGATGTCGATCCGCTCGGCGTGGCGGGGCTCGAACGCGCGGAACGCTTCGAACGCCTCGCGCAGCACGCCGTCGAGCCGCACGCGGGGCCGGGGCTCGACCTCGGACGCGAGCGCCTCCCAGCACTCGGCGAGGTGAGCGATCTTCCGCGCGCCTCGGAGGGCCAACGCGACCATCGCCTCGTCCTCGTCGAGCTCGGCGAGCGCGCCCAGGATCACGCCCACGGGGTTGCGGACATCGTGCGCGAGTCGGGCCCACGGGAGGACCGGCGGGCGCATCGCGATCACGGGGTCGTTCGGGCGCCGCGCCCGGAGCTCAGCGGCGGCCTCGGGCGGGCAGAGCCAGGCGACGCCGGGCGGCTGTGCGTCGATCTCGGCGTCGTCGCGCACCACCACGACGTCGTCATCGAGCGCCTTCGAGGCCCAGCGCGCGATGTCGTCGCGCCCCACCGCGAAGATGCGAGCGCCCCTCATGCGTCGCCCGCTTCGAGCCGCTCGAGCTTGCGATAGAGGGTGCGTCGGTCGATGCCGAGGATCCGCGCCGCGTGCGACTTGTTCCCTTCCACGACGGCGAGGACCCGACGGAGGTAGCGGGCCTCGAGCTCGCTCAGCGTCAGCATGTGCTCGAGCTCCTCGGAGTCGACGGAGAGCCGGTCGGGTCGGTGGTCGCGGAGGCGCTCCGGCAGATCGTCGAGGGTGATGTGATCGTAGCGGGTGAGCGCCACCGCGCGATCGATGCAGTTCTCGAGCTCGCGGACGTTCCCCGGCCACGGGTAGTCCATCAGCCGCCGCGCGGTCTCCGGCGCGAGGCCGACCACGTCCTTGCCGTAGCGCGCGGCGATGCGCTCGATGAAGTGCTGCGCGAGCGCGAGCACGTCGCTGCCCCGGCTGCGCAGGGGCGGGAGCGCGATGGTCACGACGTTGATCCTGTAGAAGAGGTCCTCGCGGAACCGCCCGTCCTCGACCTCGTCGACGAGCACGCGGTTGGTCGCGGTGACGATGCGGGTCTCGAAGGCGACCTCGTGGTCGGTGCCGACGGGGCGGACCTTCCGCTCCTGGATCGCGCGCAGCAGCTTGGGCTGGGTCTCGAGCGGGAGCTCGCCGATCTCGTCGAGGAAGAGGGTCCCGCCGGCCGCCTCGAGGAAGAGCCCCTTGCGCGCGGTTCGCGCGTCCGTGAAGGCGCCCCGGCTGTGCCCGAAGAGCTCGCTCTCGATCAGGTTGGCGGGCACCGCGGCGCAGTTGACGGCGACGAAGGGGCCCTCGGCGTGCTCGCTCTTCTGGTGCAGCGCCCGCGCGACCAGCTCCTTGCCGGTGCCGCTCTCGCCGGTGACGAGCACCGACGCGTCGGTCGGGGCCACCCGCGCGACGAGGTCGAAGACCTGCCGCATCGGGGGGCTGCGGCCGATGATCGAGCCGAAGTGGGTCCCCTCTTCGACCTGGTGGCGGAGGCGCTGGACCTCGGAGAAGAGCCGGTGGTGCTCGGCGGCGCGCCGGAGCGCGGGGAGGATGCGGCCCGAGTCGAACGGCTTCACGAGGAAGTCGTAGGCTCCGGCGCGGAGCGCGCCGACCGCGTGCGACAGGTCGGCGTGCCCCGTGATGACGAGGACGGGCACGTCGGGGTGGCTCGCCCCGAGGGTCTCGACGAGCTCCAGACCGCTCGTGCCCTCCATCTCCAGGTCCGACAGGACGACTTGCGGGGGACGCTGGTTCGCGCTCGTGAGGGCGCTCTCGGCGTCCGTGAACGCCTCCACCTCGACCCCGTGGGAGCCGAGCATCGCGACGAGGAGCTCGCAGGTCGCGTCGTCGTCGTCGACCACGAGCACGCGCAGCCCCTCGAGGCCGCGGCGTCCTGCGCCGTTCGATGGGGGTGGGCGCTTCATCGGGCCAGCGTCGATCATGCCACGCTTCGGTCCGAGCTTCGGTCGCGTGGCTTCGAGGGGGCTCATGGCTCCAGCGGGCATGCGCCGCCCACCGTGCACGTGGCATTCCGCCACGCGGAGCGCGCGCGGCGCGACGAGCCACCGTGGCGTATCGCCACAGTGAGCGGATCGGCCTCACCCGAGCGCGAGCTCGGTGTGGCTGGTCGTCCTGTTTCGACCGCGCGCCTTGGAGGTGTACAGGGCCGCGTCGGCGGCTTCGATGAGGGCGGGAGCCGAGCGCGCCGGCGGCGCGGACGCGACGCCCACGCTGATCGTGATGGGCAGCGACGCCTCGACGCTGCGTCGGACCCTCTCTCCCAGGCACCGGGCCGCGTCCGGCCCCGTTCGCGGGGCCACGATGACGAGCTCCTCGCCCCCGTAGCGCGCGACGTGATCGAGGTCTCGCACGCACGCGCAGACCCGACGCGCGAGCGCGATCAGGACGCGGTCACCGGCGGGGTGGCCGTGCGTGTCGTTGAACCGCTTGAACTCGTCGACGTCGATCATGAGCACCGAGACGGACCCGCCGTAGCGGTCGGCGCGCCGCAGCTCCTCGTCGAGGCGGAGCCGGAACGTCGAGTGGTCGTACAGACCCGTCATGCGATCGTGCGTGGCGAGCCGGGCCGCGTCGTCGAAGAAGGACTTGGGGACGATGACGGGGGACGGCACCTCGCCGGAGATGTGCGTCGCGTAGTCGACGGCCGCGACCGTCACGTCCACGCGGCGTCCGAGCGCCTCGGTGAGCGCGGCGCGGTGCGCGGTGATCGCGCTCCAGGTCACCTGCGCGCGCTGCGGCTCGACCCAGACGTGGAGGAGCGCGAAGATCAGCTCCGCGTAGTAGCGCCCGCCGAGCTGGCGCCGCGTCAGGTCGTGGTGGGCGCGTACGCTCGGCGGCCACGGGGGCGGCCCGCTCACGACGTCGAGGTACTCGTGGTCGTACTCGTGCCTCGCCTCGACGCGGGCCAGGTCTCGATGTGAGTCGCGTCGTCTACCCATGCCGCTCCAAGGCCATTTCAACGTCCGTACCAGCGGCCGAGCCCGACGCCCCCGCCAAGGGCGCCGTGGCGACACCCCCCCGCCGAGGCGAAACGCCACCGTCAGGGTTGGACGAGAGTGGCCAGCGCGGACACGAGGTCGTCGACCGCGATGGGCTTCACGAAGTGCTTCGCGAAGCCGGCCGCGGCCGAGCGCTCGCGGTCGCGCCTCGCGCCGTAGCCGGACAGCGCGACGAGCGGCAGCCCGGGGTGGCTTCGTCGAATCGCCCGGGCGAGCGTGTGCCCATCCATGGCGGGCAGCCCCAGGTCCGTGACGACCACGTCGGGCGCGCCCTCCTCGAGCTGCGTGAGCGCCTCGCGTCCGTCGGTCGCGGTCACCACCGTGAGGCCGCGGCGCTCGAGCTTCGCGGCGAGGAGCTCGCGGAGGTCGTCGTCGTCCTCGACGAGCAGCACGCGCGCGTCGAGCGACGCGGGGGCTGGCGTCCGGGGCCGGGGCTGCGGCGTCGCGTCGCTGAGCGGCAGGCACACCGAGAAGACCGAGCCGCGGCCGCGCCCCTCGCTCTCGACCTGGACCTGGCCACCCTGCATCTGGGTCAGCTGTCGGACCAGGGTGAGCCCGATCCCCAGCCCGCTGGCGCCATGTTCGGCGGCGACGTCGGCCTGGACGAACAGCTCGAAGATGCGCTTGCGCTCGTTGGCCGTGAGCCCGCGACCCTCGTCCGCGACGCGCAGCCGCGCCTGACCGTCGAGCTCGTCGAGGGTCACGCGGACGCGCGAGCCGGCGGGCGAGTACTTCCCGGCGTTGTGGAGGAGGTTCGTCACCACCTGGGTGAGCCGCACCGCGTCCCCCTCGACGACGATCGCGTCCGCGGGGGCCGTCCAATCCAGCGAGCTCCCCATCGTGCGCAACAGGACCGCGCCGTCGCGCACGGTCTCGTCGACGAGCGTCACGAGGTCGAGCGGCCGCATCTCGAGCGCGATCTTTCCGCGCGCGATCCGCGACATGTCGAGGAGGTCGTCCACGAGTCGCGTGAGGTGCCGGATCTGCCGGCGCAGCACGAACACCTCCGGTGAGCCCTCGAGCGAGTCGAGCGCGAGGTCCGCGACCGCGAGCGGGTTTCGCAGCTCGTGGGCGAGGAGCGCGAGGAACTGGTCCTTGCGCTCGTCGGCCGCCGCGAGCTTCCGCGCGTGCTGGTCGAGCTCGGCGTAGAGCGCGAGGACGCCGCGGTTCGTCTCGGCGAGCTCGACCCGGAGGCGCTCGATCTCGTCGTCGGACCCGGCCTCGGTGAGGTGGCTCGCTCCGATCTCGCGCTCGATGTCCGGCTCGTCCCCCACGGAGCGACCGTGGGACAGCGCCTAGCGGACGGCAAGTCGCTCGTGGGCGAAGGCCTCGGCCATCGCCTGCTGCGCGTTCGACGAGAACACGAGGCTCGACGCGGGGAACACGCGCTCGTGCTCGAAGCGGAAGTGGCTCGCCGCGAGCGCCGCGAGCTCGTTGAGGGCGGTGGCGCGGCGCTCCGCGTCCTCGGCCTGGAGCAAGGCGATCATCTTGTCCGCGAGCTCGTCGTGCTGGCGGTGGAGGGAGCCCACGATCGCGGCGTCCGGGACGCGCAGGATCAGCGGCCGCGCGAGGATCTCCTCCTCGACGCGCTCGTGATCCCGCAGCTCGCGGAGGAACGCGCTGGCGACGCGACCGAAGTCGGTGGAGTCGACGATGGGGTGCAGCCTCGCGCAGGCGACCGTGAGGTGCTCGTGGTCCTGGCGGAGGAGCTCGTAGATGGTGGCGTGAGTGCGGAGCATGGCGGACGGTGGTGCACGGGCCGTTCCCGTGGCGCTCCGTGGTGGGCGCCCGAGCC
>JACKEC010000093.1 GCA_020633195.1 Sandaracinaceae bacterium
GCCCGCTCGACGAGGCTTGCGCCGATATGGGGATTGAGCCCTGGCAGGTCGCCGAGGCGCTCGCGCATTCCGAGGACCCCGTCGCGCCGGCGCCCTTCGATGACCTGCCTGCCCTCCCATTGCCGACGCTCGCTGCCTTCGTCCAGAGTCACTACCATGCAAACCTCCGCCTACTGCTCGTGGAGGTGGTGGCCCTGGTCGACGATGTGGAAGCGCAGTACCCCGACCGCCAAACGGGCCCAGGGGCGCTTCTCGAACGAGTCAGGACCGGCGCGGCCGAGCTCGTGCTCCACATGTGGCGTGAAGAGTTGCTGCTCTCCGAGATGGTCCGACGCGGCGCGAGAGCGCGGCTGGCGGGCGTGGCCAACGCGATGCGGCGGGAGCATCTTCGTCACGGCGCATTCCTGGACGAGCTCCGGACGCGGACTCGAGGTTTCAGTCCCCCCGCGGGAGCGTCCGGTGCGTGGGTCGGCCTGTACGTAGTCCTCGCCGATCTGGAGAGGCAGCTTCAGGAGCACATCCTCGTAGAGAACGAGCTGGTCCGGCGCGTCTGCGAGTCATGGGCTTGAGCGCTGCCGCTGCGTCTCTCTGGCTGGCGACCATGACCGGTCACTGGATCTGGACTGGACGAGCGTCGCTCGGGCGGTGGTGGAGTCGGATGGCATGGCTGAGCTTGGCGTGCGCGCACGTCCTTGCCGGCGTCACCGGTGTCCAGGTCGGTGCTCTGACCCTGATCGCGCTGAGCCTCTTCGTCGAATCCGTTGCGGAGGACCACGAGACCCAGGGGGAACGGCAGCTCTGGTGGCGACGAGCCATGGTCCCTTTTCGGATCGGCCTCCTGCTGGCGCTCGTCCTCGGTCCTGGCCAAGCGTGAGGAGGTCAGCGGCGCTTCCGCGCGACCAGCATGATCGCGTTGAGGTGAGCTTGGTGCCTTCGGAAGGTGCGTCGCATCTCGAGCACGCGAGCGCGTGCGGCGGGAGTACGCATGACGTTGAACGCGATGCGCGCCGCTCCTAGGGGGCCCTCGTCCCGAACGAGCCGGCCGGGCTCGAGCAGGTGCATCGGTGCCGTCCGCTCGGCGACCACCTCGAGCCCCTCCGCCTCGAGAAGGGTGCGCCACTCGGGCGCCGTCAATGGCCGGGCTCCCACGCGAATGGCCGCCGACAGGTCGCGACCCACCTCTGCCTTGGCGGTGCCATCGAGGTCATCGGGGGTGAGACCGAGCTCGTGAATCCCGTACCGCCCACCCGGCGCGAGGATCCGCGCAGCCTCGCGGACGATCCGCTCCTTCTGCCGGGGCGATTGCATCGTCAGCATGGCTTCGCCGTAGACGACGCTCGCGCTCTCGGCATCGAGGCCCGTTTCGAGGGCCGAGCCAACGACGCACCGATCGACGGCCGGTCGGAGCCAACGCCGGACCTGCGCCGCTGCGACCCGGTCTCGTTCGACGCCGATGTAGGTCGCTGGTGCTCGGGTCAAGGTCGAGCGCGTGGTCACTCCAAGACCGGGGGCGAGCTCCACGACCTGGTCCGACGTGGAGACCTCCAGCGCCTCGAGCATGGCTCGAGTCAACTCGATGCCGCCGGGACGCAGCACTCGCTTGCCCATTCTCGCCAGGAGCCAGTGCCCCGGCATCTTTCGCAGGTCGAGACCGACCCCGACATCGCTCATTGCCGTCTCCGCCATGCAGCCACGCTAGCAAGCTGATATCGATAATCAATCTCATTCAGTGAGTCCGCTCAGCGTGCGCGCGTTCAGAGGTTGCGGGTTCGTGCGGCCGCTCCATAATGCAAGCAATCATTTGCTTGCGTATGCGACGACAGCGTGACGAAAGGAGACGGGAGATCGCGGCAGCCGCGCTCGAGCTGCTGGCCGAGGGCGGCCCACGTCAGCTCACGACTCGCAACCTCGGGGCGAGAGTCGACATGGATGGCTCCTCGCTGTTCCGGCACTTCGGCAACAAGGGGGAGATCCTCCATGCGGCCATCGATCTCTTCGAAGCGGCACTCGGCGAGACGATCCCCGAGTCGGCCCCCTCATGGGAGAGCCTGAGGATCTTCTTCCTCCAACGGCTCGCGCTCGTTCAAGCCCGCCCCGAGGTCATCCAACTGGCGTTCAACCAGCATCTGCTCGTCGTCAGCGGTGAGCTCGACCACGCCGCCCGCGTACGGGAGATCGTTGCGCGATCGGTCAGCTTCATCCGCGCCTGCCTGGAGCGAGCGCAGAGCGACGGGCTGATCTCCCGCACGGTGCCGGCGGCGGCGCAGGTGTGGGTCGTCACGGGCATGCTCCGCGGGGCGGCGCAGGGCTCGATGGAGCCCAGACCAACTCCCAACGAGGCGTGGCAGTGGCTCGCCTCGATCCTCCAAGAGGAAAGCCGATCGTCATGAAGCTACCCGAGTCGCTGTACTTCCTCCGACCCGGATGGTGGTTGGTTCACCTGGTGGGCGCGAGCGCGGTCTTTGCCGCTGGCTTCGTCGCGAGCCATCACGTGGGTGACGACGGCGAGCATGTCCACGGGCACGTGGGGTCCGATGCGACGCATGTCGACCACCACGACCACAGCTCGTCCGAGGGACTCCGCCTCGTAATGCAACGAATGTTGGTCGATACGGTGCAGCTGCAGGGGGCTCTCGCCGAGGGTGACCTCGCCGGGGCTGCGGCACACGCCGATGCGATCGCCGTGGCGTGCGAGCAGGACGACGACGACGAAGGGGCTTTGCCCGACCGCCTCGGCCCCTCGTTCCTCGAGCACGACCGGGAGCTACATCGGACCGCCAGTCGACTCGGGGAGGCGCTTCGCTCAGGGCGCCGTCGGCAGTCGCTGGCCCTGAGCCGGGACATGGTCTCGACCTGTCGGGCCTGCCACACCCAGGCGCCGGCGGCGAGCGAAGTGGACGTACAGGTGCTCGTCTCCTTTGCCGATACCTTGATGAGCGCCGATGGGGCTACGCCATGAGCGCGCAGGCCCTCGACCGCATCCGCCGTCCGTGCACCGAGACGCCGGACGTTCGTCGTCCCGTCCTTCTCCGGGTGCTTGGCCTTTCCTCCATCGTATTCGGCGTCGCGACGCTGCTCGCAGGTGGGATCGCGCTCTTCGGTGGCCCTGCAGCAGAGGCAGTTGCCGGCGATGTCGTGAGCTTCGTGCTGGTCTTCAATTTCGTTGCGGGTCTCGCATACGTAGCCGCAGGAGTCGCTGCCATCCGCCGCCGGATCTGCTCGGTCCTGCTCGCACGCCTGCTCGCGGCGGCCACTGCCATGGTCTTCGTAGGGCTCGGCCTGCACATCGCCGCCGGAGGCGCCTTCGAGCTGCGGACGGTCGTCGCGATGACCGTGCGGGTGGGGTTCTGGACGGGACAAGCCGTCGCCCTCTCGCGCAGCTTCGAATACGGTCGAGGCCGCCGGGCCGGCGCCGATGAGGCCGTCTCGTCCTGACGCCGAGCGGTCGCCCTCGGCAACGCCGGCTCGACGCCGCGCAGCCTGCTCGAAAACGGGAGCTCGGCTCCCGCACCATCCCGATAGGGAGGGTGGGAGCGCGCTCTGGAAACACACTAACCAATGGGCGGTTCCCGCCCGGCCTTCCTCGACACTGCGATCGCTTCCCCGAGACGGCCCGGAGATGAGCTGCGCCGAGGCTCGAACTGCGACTCACCCGCCGCCGCCAGCCTCAAGAGCCGGACGAGACAAACGACTGTCGATCCGGCCGCGCACGACGCCCTGGGGGCCACGATGGGTCCCCGCGTGCACCGAGCGCCGCTCGGTGGGAGGTCAGGAAGCGCGATCGGGAGGGCGTTCCGGAGTGTGCGAACTATTCGCCTCACCCTGGGAGGAGCTCTCGACCTGGTGCCGCGCCGGCGTCGCCGCGTGCAGCTCGACCGGCTCCTCCTCGCGCCCGTCGTCCTCGTCGAAGAGCCAGGGGCAGAGCGCCTTGCAGAATGCACGAGCGATCGGGTTGCCCCGCTGCGCCGCGCTCCACGCCGTGCGACCGCACATCGGGGCGTCGTAACGGCTGACCCCGAGCGCGTGCTGCTCGGTGACCGTTTGCCCGCTCGCCGTGACCCGCGTCCGAACCGGACCCTTGTAGCGCGCCGCGTGAGCGGGCGGCTGCCAGCGCGTGAACAGCCCGAGCCCTGGTGTGCCAGGCTCGCGGCCGGGCCGGCGCGGGCGCTCGCCGAGCATCAGGAAGGGGCCGTTCGACCGCCAGATCGCGGAGCGACTCCAGGTGGAGCCCTCGTCGACCCGCGGCACCATCCAGCTCAGGGCTTGCTGGCAGAAGCCCTCGACGATGTAGACCCCACCGCGCGAGGCCCGGCGCTCCATGCGCGTCATCCTTCGGGCCAGCGTCCAGTGCCCCACGGCCGAGCTCACCAGCCGCCGGAACCAGCCCGACTGCGCCACGTCTACAACGATCTCGGCCGCCGCGGCGAGCGCACCGTCGCGGTCGTGGGTGGGGAAGAGGACGTCGTGGACGTCGCGTCGCGTCATCTTCGATGTCTGGCGGGCCGCCACGAATGGAGCGGCGGAGAGCGCCGCGCCGCAGAGCTTCTCGGCCTGGCCCCATGGCAAGACGCGCACGAGCGCCTCGAGTGCCATCCGCCCCGTAGGGTCGAACGCCACTCGCTCGGCGCGGGCGCGCGCCTCGGGCTTGAGCTCGGGCACGTCCACGGACGACCCACGCGGAGAGTTCACCGATCCGAACCAGCGCGCTTTGAGGCGCCTCGCGCGCGCCTCGTGGCGAGCGCGGCGCTTCGAGAGCCTGGCCCGACGTGTTCGCCGAGCGCCCTCCCCGCCTCTGCGACACGGCGCCGGCGACGTAGCGCTCCTCGATCGGGTTTCCGTCCTCGGTCGTCGAGCAGATGGCAGCTCGGGCTCCGCAGCGACGAGCGCGCCGCCGGTCAGCTCGAAGGACTCGACGAGCGTCTCGGCGGGGATCCCGGCGACGGCTGCGGCTCGTTCGAGGACGGAGTCCCACGAAGGGCTCCTCGGCGCTCCCCCTTGGCGCGCCGTCGGGTGAGGACCTACCGGGCTCACGCGTTGGTCGCCCTGTTCGGGAGTCGCTCCGCGCCAATCGCATCGGCGAGCCCGCCGCTAGGCGACAGCTCGAAGACTGGAGGATTGGTCCTCACGAACGGTCCTGGCCGGACCCTGGCGCCGCCTGCTCACACGACGTCCATTCGGCGAGACAGACCGCGAGCTCGAGGCCCTTCGCGAGCGCG
>JACKEC010000094.1 GCA_020633195.1 Sandaracinaceae bacterium
GCGATCCGATCGGCGACGTCGGGCTCGGCCTCGGCGACCGCGCGCAGGCGCAGGGCCGCGCGGGCGGGATCACCGCTGGCGGCGAGGCGCCTCGCGTCCGCGAGCGCGGCGCGGGCGTCCACGCGCGGCGCGGGCTCGGGCAGGTACTGCCCGGTCGGGCTGCACATCAAGAGCGGCGCGGCGGGCTGCGGTGGAGCCACCTCGATCCACTCGACCGGCGACGCGGGGCTCGAGCAGAGCGGCGCTGGATCGAAGGCCGCCGCTGGCTCCGGCAGAAAAAAGCCGGCGACGATAACGGACCCGATCAGGATTGAGAAGGGGAAATTCTTCACGGCACCCCCGCGATCAGGATGGGTGATCCAGGTCGGGTGTGCAAAAAACGAGCGTTCTTGCGGTGATACGAGGCCAAGCACTCCTTCAGACGCAAGGTAGGCCCGGATCATTCGATGGCCGGCGACGTACGAATTCCCTCGCCGATCGCTCTCGGGGGCAATTTCGCGCGAAGGGCGCGAGAGGAGGCAAAGAGGGCTGTTCTACGATCGCGGCCATCGACGATGGGGACGTCCAGGGGAGGGACTGACGGCCACGGCGCACGACCATGAAGTCTTTGCCCCCTTCGAGATCTTTGCGCGAAATTTCGGGCCGAGGACGACCTCACCCCAGGCCGAGCGCGGCGCGGACGGCCGGGGCGGCGCGGCGGCTCACGGGGACGCGGTCGCCGCCGCTCAGCACGACCTCGCCCGCGGCGGTGTCGTAGGCGGTGATCGCCTCTCGTCGGACGAGCGCCCCGCGGTTCGCGCGGACGAACCCGAGCGGACCGAGGCGCGCCTCGAGCGCGTCGAGGCTCTCTCGCGTGAGGACCTCCTCGCCGTCGACGCGGAACGCGACGTACTTCTGGTCCGAGGTGAACGCGTCGATCGCTCGCGCGTCGACGAAGCGCTTGAGCGCTCCGTCGCTCACCACGAGCCGCCACGGCTCCGGGTCCGCCGGCGCGACCGCGGCCCTCGCTGCCACCCGCGCGAGGCCCCGCTCGAGGCGCTCCTTGGCGACGGGCTTGAGCAGGTAGTCGTAGGCGTTCGCCTCGAACGCTTCGAGCGCGAACTGCTGGTGCGCGGTCGTGAAGATGACGGGAGGGATCCCGGGCCGCTCCGCGACCGCGAGCCCGTCGAGGCCCGGCATGTCGATGTCGAGGAGGAGCGCGTCGGGCCGGAGCCGGTCGACGAGCTCGAGGGCCTCGGCGCCCGTCGACGCCTCCCCCGCGACCTCGGCGCCCTCGATCCGACCGAGCAGGCGGACGAGGCGCGCCCGCGCGATCGGCTCGTCGTCGACGACGAGGATCCTCATCGACCCGCCGGCAGCACGAGCTCGCAGCGGTAGCCGCCGCGCTCCGTCCGCCCCGTGCCGAGGTGGGCGCGGGTCCCGTACATCAAGCGCAGGCGCTCGCGCACGTTGCGCTGGCCGAGCCCCGTGCCCGCGTGCGTCGAGGCGCCGGGGCCCACGCCGTCGTCCTCCACCACCACGACGAGCGAATCACCGCGCTCGCGGGCGTCGACGCGCACCGACCCGCCGCGCTCGAGGCCGCCGATCCCGTGCAGGACCGCGTTCTCGACGAGCGGCTGCAGGAGCATCGGCGGCACCGACCAGCCGTGGGCGTCCGAGCTCACCGCGAAGCGGAGCCGCTCGCCGAAGCGCTGTCGCTGCACCTCGAGGTAGCTCGTGATCGCGTCGAGCTCCTCGTCGAGGGGCACGAGGCGCCGCTCCGAGCTCTCGAGCGCGTAGCGCAGGAACCCCGCGAGCCGATCGACGGTCTCCTCGGCGAGATCGGGGTCGGTGTGGACGAGCCCCGCGCAGACGTTGAGGCTGTTGAACAGAAAGTGAGGTTGCATCTGGGACTGGAGCGCGGCGAGCCGCGACTCGAGCGCGAAGGTGCGCTCCTCGTGCGCCCGCAGGCGCTCGCGCACCGCGCGGCGCTGGAGCCGACCGATGAACCCCGCGAGGGCGAGGTACGCGAACGCGATGAGCACCGAGCGGCTCAGGATCGAGATCTCCTCGCCCGCCGCCTCCGGGTACACCCACATCACGAGCGGCAGCTGCGGCACGCCGACGACCGCCACGACCGCGGGCACGAACACGATCCCCGCGACCGCGCGCGCCACCCACGGGCGGCCGCGCAGGGCTCGGTGGAGCCACTCGACGCCGTAATGCACGCCGAGCCCGGTGATCACGGTGAACGCCTCGATGGCGATCATCGCCCGGGTCATGTGCCCGGGCTCCTTGAGGCAGTGGGGATCGAAAAGGAACGCGAGCACCGCCGGGCCGACGACGAAGAACCACATCGCGCGCCGCGGGAGCAGCGGCTCCTCGGGGGCCGGGGGCGGGATCGTTTCGCCGAAGGAGCTCCGGAGCGGCGCGAGGGCGTCGATCATCGAAGCTCTGGTGGCCCGCGCGACGGTTCGCATTCAACGCCCCCCGCAGCCGGGGTCGAGCTCGGGGCGCGGGACCGACGGCGCGCCGGCCGCGAGCGACGCGAGGAAGCAGCGGAGCTGGCGGCGAGCCGCGGGCTGCTGGAAGAGCACCTCGTGTCCGTCCTCGATGCCGTCGTCGGGGTGCTGGGTCACGACCCGCACGCGGCCGCGCGCGTCGGGCCCGGCCGGCAGCGCGCGCGTGACGCCGCCTCCGAGCGCCAGGTCGACCGCCGCGGGGCGCGGACCGAGCGCCTCGTCGAGCGGCTCGCCGGCGAGGTCGAGGCCGAGGCCGAGGGTGAGCGGGTTGGAGATCGGCGGCGGGATGTACGTGTCGACGACCCCCTGGAACACGAGCACGTCGCGGTCGCGCAGCGCGCCGCCGTAGACCATCGGATCGGCGGGCTCCCCGGCCCACTGGAGCAGGCTCAGGATCGGGTCGTGCTCGCGCAGGTGCCCGTGCGGCCAGTAGCCGACGAGCGCCTCCGCGAAGGGCCGCAGAGGGAGGGGGCTCTGCTTGTACATGATCTGGCGGATCCAGCTGGCCCCCGCGCCGCTCATCACGAGCGCGCGGAAGCGCGGCTCCACCGCCGCGGCGAGGGGCGCGATGGTGGCCCCGGTCGAGTGCCCGATCAGCACGGGCGACGGATCGAGCGCGGGCCGCGACGACGCGCCGGCGCAGTCGGACGCGTCGATCGCGAGCCGATCGAGCGCGTGCGCGAAGACCACCAGCTCGAGCGCCGATTGCCGCACGTTGTCGCGCAGCGCGGGCGGGTTGAGCACGTTGAACATCGCCGTCTGCTCGTCCCAGCCGGCCAGGTTGCGCACGCCCCCGAGGGGGCCGTCCACGCTCAGGCCGACGTAGCCGGCCTCGGCGAGCTCGCGCGCGAGGCCGGTCCCGGGCGGGCTCCACCCGTCGGCGTCGCGCGGCCCGCGATCCACGAGCGGGCGGTCACCGCCGGCGCCGGCGCGCACGAGCACCGCGGTCGGGTAAGTCGCGGCCTCGACGCGCGGGACGGTGATCCAGACGCGGGACGCGAGGCGGCTCTGCAGCACGAGCGAGCCGTCGGGCGCGGTGACCCAGCCGCCGCCTTCGCTCTCGAACGGCGGGCGGCCGCCCTGGTAGACGGGCATGTCGATCGAGGCGCGGTAGACGCAGTAGTCGTCGTGCTCCTCGACGAGCTCCGGGGGCTCGATGGTGGGCGCCTCCTCGCGCAGGACCTGCTCGACGGCGGCGCGCATCCCGCGCGTGGGGTCGTCGGTGCGGAACACGGCGAGCGCGGCGACGCGGTCCGCGGGCACGCCGAGCTGCTCGAGGGCCCGCGCGGCCTCGGCGTGGGCCGGCGTCGGGAGCTCGAGCGTCGCGCTCGGGAGCGGGGCGCCTCGGTCGTCGAGCACGCTCGTGGTGACGACGGCCGCGTACAGCGTGTCGGCGCGGAGCGGGCGGCCGGGGTAGGGCAGCGCGACGAGGAGCCGCAGGCCGCCGAACGGTCCCGCGTCGGCGAGCTGACGGACGTCGATGGGCGCGCGCTCGCCGAAGCCCTCGGACGCGGCGTCGACGTCGACGATGAAGACGCTCGCGCCGGTGGCCGCGCTCGCCTCGACGTCGGGCAGCGACGTGGGCTCGAGCGCGGCGTCGAACGGGAACAACACCGCCGACGCGACGCCGAAGCCGCGCGCGTCACGGAGGCTCGAGAGGGAGTCCTGCCGGAGCGGCGTCCCCGTCCCGACCGGGAAGCTCGACAGATCGAGGCGGCCGTCCGCGCCGCGCAGACGCTCGTCGGGCCAGGGGTGGGCGTAGAGCTCCGTCGAGGGCGGGCTGGCGCACGCCGCGAGCAGCGCGCAGCATAGCAACGAACGTTGCATCAGAGCCCCCACTCCCCGCCGATGCGGATCATGGGCGTCAGGGTGAGGATCGGCGCGCTCCGGGGGTTGCCGTCGACCACGTCCGAGCCCTCGCGGGTGGTCGCCATCAGGTGCCCGGTGGCGCCGAGGCCGACGAAGAAGTTCCGGTACCAGAAGTCGAGGTGGAGCATCGACCAGCCGCCGAACGCCCACACCTCGCCGCCGTCGAAGGGGCCTCGCGCCACGCTCGGGCCGACGGCGATCGCGAGCTGGAGGCCCGCGTGCGGGGTGTCGACGAGATCGAGCCGGTACGCGGCGCCGAGGTCGAGCGCGAGGGCGTTGCTGAAGACGCGGGTCGCGAGGCCGGCGCGCGCGACGACGCCGAGCCCGAACGGGGCGTAGACGCGGCCGTCGGCGGCGAGCTCGACGAACTCGCCCTCGCTGCCGAAGCCGTAGCCGTGGTCGAACGAGAGCTCCATCCGGCTGCGGCCGGTGGCGTTGCGATCCTGCGCGAGCGCGGGGGGAGCCAGCGCGAGGCTGGCGATCACGAGCGAGAGACAGGCGATGGGACGGGTCACGAGCACCTCCGGTGAGGAGGGAACGTGACCGCGCTGGCGCGCTCGCCCGGCTCGGGCGTGACGAGCGGTGGCTCGGGCGCGACGAGCGGTGGCCGGGGCGCGACGGCTACTCGGTGGTGACGACGGGCGCGGCGCCGAAGCGCGTCGCCGCCCAGTCGAGCAGCGGCCCGCTCGGGGGCGCGTCGATGGCGAGGGTGCCGTCGGAGCGCCGGACGAGGTGCGCGACGCGGTCGGCCTCGTCGATCCGCCAGGCCCCCTGGCGCTCGCGCTCGATGGACACGCCTCGATCGAGGTCGAAGCGCCGCCGCTCGGTCGCG
>JACKEC010000095.1 GCA_020633195.1 Sandaracinaceae bacterium
ACGGGCTTCGACGCGGGTACGGGCTTCGATTCGGGGACGGGCTTCGATTCGGGGACCGGGTTCGACGCGGGCACGGGCTTCGACGCGGGCACCGGGTTCGACGCGGGCACGGAGGCGGGGACGCTCTTCGACTCGGGTCTCATGATGTCCACCGAAGACGGCGGCGGCCCCTGAGCCGCGCCAGGCCTACTCGCGGCGGCGGCGCTGGCGGTAGAAGACGCGCACGGGCACGCCCTCGAAGCCGAAGCGCTTGCGGATCGCGTTGATCACGTAGCGCTGGTAGCTGAAGTGCACGTACTTGGGCTCGTTGGTCACCGCCACGAACGTCGGAGGCTTGGACGACGCCTGCGTCACGTAGAAGAGCCGGATCGCCTTGCCCTTCTGGGTCGGCGGCGGGTGGTGCTCGAGCACCTCCTCGAAGAAGCGGTTGAGCTCCGCCGTCGGGATGCGCTTGGCGTGCTCCTCGAGCGCCGCGGAGACCACGCCGAGCAGCTTCTTGGTGCCGCGGCCGGTCTTCGCGCTGATCACGAGGACCGGCGCCCACGGGATGAAGGCGAGGATCTCCTTGGTCCGCGTGATGACCTGCCGCCGCGTCTCCATCGTGAGCAGGTCGCCCTTGTTGAGCGCGATCACGATCGCCCGCCCGCGGTCCATCGCGAGGCCCGCGAGGCGCGCGTCCTGCTCGGCGACGCCGTCGTGCGCGTCCACCATCAGGATCACCGCGTCCGAGCGCTCGATCGCGCGGATCGCCTTCATCACGCTCAGGCCCTCGACCCCGAGCTCCTTCTTCACCGCGCGCTTGCGGCGGATCCCGGCCGTGTCGATGAGCACGAAGCGCTCGCCCTCGACCTCGATGAGCGCGTCGATGCTGTCGATCGTCGTGCCCGGCCGGTCGTCCACGAGCTGCCGGTTCTCGCCGAGCAGCCGGTTCATGAACGACGACTTGCCGGCGTTCGGGCGGCCCACGATCGCGAGGCGCGGGACGCCGACGTGATCGGGGATGTCCGCGTCCTCGACCGCCTCGGGGAGCGCCGCCGCGATCTGCTCTTCCAGATCACCGACGCCGATCCCGTGCTGCGCGCTCACCGGGAGGAGCGAGTCGATGCCGAGCTCGTACAGCTCGAGGGCCGCGCTCTCGCGCTTGGGCGAGTCGGACTTGTTGCCGACGTAGATGACCGGCTTCTTGGTCTGCCGAAGGAGCGCGACCGCCTCCCGGTCGGCGGGCATCGGGCCGCTCAGCGCGTCGAGCACGCACACGATCACGTCGGCCTCGCCGAGCGCGAGCCGCACGTGGGCGGCGATGCCCTCCATCATCGGGTCGTCGCTCGCCGGGTCGAACCCGCCGGTGTCGATGATCACGCAGTCGCGCCCGAGCAGGATCGCGTCGGCGTAGTGCCGGTCGCGCGTGACGCCGGGGACGTCCTCGACGATCGCGAGGTGCTGCCCCGTGAGCCGGTTGAAGAGCGTGCTCTTGCCGACGTTCGGGCGCCCCACGATGGCCACGACGGGGCGCTGCCCGATCGCGTTGGCGGGGAGCGGATCGCGCTCCGGGTCTCGCTTGCCGCGGGCCATCGCTCAGCCCGAGTCCCGCGTGAGCTGCCGCGCGCGGTTGGCGTCGCGGGTCCAGTCCTCGTCGACCTTCACCCAGAGCTTGAGGAACACCTTCCGCTGCAGGAGCTCTTCGATCTCGACGCGGGCCGCCGAGCCGATCGACTTGAGCATCTCCCCGCCCGCGCCGATCAGGATGCCCTTGTGGGACGCGCGGTCGACGTGGATGGTCGCCACGATCCGCGTCAGCGCGTCCTCGTCGACGAACTGGTCCACCTGGACGGCGACCGAGTGGGGCACCTCCTGGCGGGTGTGGTGGATGATGGCCTCGCGGACGAGCTCCGCCGCGAAGAAGCGCTCGGGTCGATCGGTGAGGAAGTCCGCGTCGTAGAGCACGCCCTCGGGCACCAGCGCGCGCAGCTCCTGGACGACCGCCTCGACGTTCTTGTTCTTGAGCGCCGACATCGGCACGAGCGCGGCGAGGTCGTGACGGGTCGCCCACGCCTCGAGCCGCGGCAGCAGCGAGGTCTTGTCCTTGACCTTGTCGACCTTGTTGAGCGCGAGCACGACCGGCTTGCCCGCCGCGACGACGCGCTCGAGCACCTGCTCGTCCTCGGGCACGATCGGGTCACCGCCGGGGCCGCGGTGGCTCGCGTCGATCACGAGGAGCACCGCGTCCGCGTCCTCGAGGGAGCCCTGCGCCTCCTCGACGAGCACGCGGCCGAGCACGCTGCGCGGGCGCTCGAGCCCGGGCGTGTCGACGAACGCGAGCTGCGTCGGCGGATCGTCGGTCGTGTACACGCCGAGCAGGCACGACCGGGTGGTCCCCGGTCGCTCCGTCGTGATCGCGAGCTTCTGCCCGAGCAGCGCGTTGAGCAGCGTGCTCTTGCCCACGTTGGGTCGACCCACGATCGCGACCCGGCCGGCGCGTGCCTCTGCCATCTTCGTGCCGCTCTATGCGCGATGCGCGAGCGCGCGTCCAGCGACCGCGGCGAGCGCCAGCGCCACCACCGCCGTCACCTGGGCCGTGGAGACGCCCGCGACGACCCCCCGGATCGCGTCGCCGCGGGTGGTCTCGACGGCGAGCCGGAGCAGCGAGTAGGCCGCGACGTAGGCGGCGATCCGCCGGCCCGATCCCACCGAGCGCAGGGGCACGAGCGCGAACGCGAACGCCAGCGCGAGGAGCCCCGCGGCCTCGTAGAGCGGCGTCGGGTGTCGCGCGAGGCCCGCCGGGATCGACGCGGGGGCGAGCGGGTCGGTATAGACGACGGCCCACGGCCCCTCGAAGGGCGCGCCGAAGCAGCAGCCCCCGAGGAAGCACCCGATGCGGCCCAGGGCGTGCCCCGCCGCGACCCCGGGGAGCGCGAGCTCGAGGCCTCGCACCACGTCGAGCCGGAGCGCGCGGCGCGCAATCCAGAGCGCGACCGCGGCGCCTGGCGCGGCCCCGAACGCGACGAGCCCGCCGCCGCGCCAGAGCGCGTCGAGGGTCCCCGTCCGGACGAGCTCGACGGCGGCAAAGGTGAGCCACGCGCCCGCGAAGCCGAAGCCGATCACGAGGGCGATGGTGGCGATCGTCAGCCCGACGTCGGCGCGGGCTCGATGGGCCGCTCGCGCCGCGAGGGCCCCGGCGACGAGGATCCCGAGCCCGACGCAGACGCCGTAGCTGCCGATCGGTCGGGACACCCCGCCGACCTCGAGGACCCCCACGAGCGGGTGCATCAGGGGGGCGGCGGGAACGCGGGAGGCGGCGCGTTCGGATCCGCGGGCGGCGCGTTCGGATCGGGGGCGCTCGGATCGGCGGCGCTCGGATCGGGCGCGGCGGTCGGGTCGGGCGGCAGGTTGGGGTCGGGCGGCGCCGGCGGCGGGGTGATCCCGGGGCTGACCGTCACGTTGCCGCCGTCGAGCAGCCAGTACGGCGAGCTCCCCGCCGAATTCACCGCGCCCGTGGAGCAAACCGAATTGCACACCCCGCAGGTGAGCGCGACGAAGAAGGCCGGGAAGAAGGCGATGATCGAGACGATCATCCCCGCGAGCGGGACCCCACTCTCGCTGCCCTCCTCCTTCGCGCGGCTGTACCCGACGCCCCCGAGCACCCCGCCCACGAGAGCGAGCACGGGGCTGAGGAAGGAGAGCGCGGCTCCGAGGTAGGGGACCGGGGTGAGCATCGCTCCGGCGAACGCGAAGATCACCGAGAGCACGCCCAGGACGATCGACGCGGGGCCCATCGAGAGCGAGACTCGGTTCTCTCGCCGCGCGCGTCAAGCGAGCCCGGGCCCGCGGCGTTTGCTACACCGGAGCCGGCACGTGACGCGACTCGGACTCGGCCTCTGCCTCGGCTGCCTCGTCGTGGCGCTCCCCGTGCTCGCCCAGATGGACGAGGCGCGGCTCGCGCTGCGCCGCCCCGACGTCGTGTGGCTGCAGCCCGGCACCACGATCATGGGCGCGAGCGAGCGCGACGTGGCGTTCGCG
Organism: Sandaracinaceae bacterium; assembly: GCA_020633195.1. Lineage (GTDB taxonomy): Bacteria > Myxococcota_A > Polyangia > Polyangiales > Sandaracinaceae > JACKEC01. The sequence goes on from JACKEC010000095.1 coordinate 4,018, forward strand.
GTCGAGCTCTGCCGGCGATCGCGTCCCCTCGTGCTCGACTCTCCGAACCCGATGCTCGACGGCGCGTGCAGCCCGCTTCGCTTCGCCCGCGAGATCCCGCGCGCCCGCGTCTGGACGGGCGCGTTCGGCATCGACCGCACCGAGGTCACCCACGCCCGCTGGCGCACGTGCGTCGCCCACGGCCGCTGCCCGCCGGCCCGGCTGCGCGACGACGACGGGCGCATCGCCGATCCCCGGATGCCCGTCGCCGGCGTCACCTGGGACGAGGCGCGGGCGTTCTGCGAGTTCGCCGGGGGGCGCCTCCCGACCGACGAGGAGTGGGAGCGCGCCGCCCGCGGCGGGGACGCGCGTCACCGCTTCCCCTGGGGTCGGCAGTACAACGATCGGCTCGCGAACCACGGGCGCTCGCCGCGGGGCCCCGACGACGTCGACGGCTTCGTCTACGCGGCGCCGGTCGGCTCGTTCCCCGGGGGCGCGAGCCCGTACGGGCTGCTCGACATGGCGGGCAACGTCTGGGAGTGGACGGCGAGCCCGCCCCGCGCGGACGAGGTCGAGACCGGAGGCGACCCGAACGTCTACCGGATCCTCCGCGGCGGCTCCTGGGCGCAGCCCCCCGAGGTCATGCGGGTCAGCCATCGGGAGTGGCAGCCCCTCGGCGCCGCTCCGAGCGACGTCGGGCTGCGCTGCGCGTACGATCCCGCCGGCCTGGACAGGGGGGGCGCGTCGGCTATCCTGCGCCGCCCATGACGCTCCGAGTCGCCACGCTGCCCCTCCTCGCGGCAGCCCTCTTCCTCGGTGCCTGCGCCCAGCAGGCCGGAGACGTCTGCCAGCGCTACGGGACGGCGGGAGCCTCCGACTGCGCCGAAGGCCTCGAGTGCTGCGGCGAGGCGCGCACGTGCGACGGGCTCCGTCAGCGCGGAATCTGCGTTGCCGCCGGCTCGTGCACGGCGACCACCGGGCTCGTCTGCGATGGGGGCGGCGTCGACGAAGCGGGTGTCGACGAGGCCGGCGTCGACGAAGCCGGCGTCGACGCGGGGTCCGACGCGGGCTCGGACGCGGGGACCGACGCGGGTTTCGACGCGGGGACCGACGCGGGCTCGGACGCGGGCTTCGACGCGGGCTCGGACGCGGGCTTCGACGCCGGC
>JACKEC010000096.1 GCA_020633195.1 Sandaracinaceae bacterium
GCGTGCGCGCAAAGCGCGCGTTCCGTCTTTGCTCCCGCGGCCGCGAAGCGGACGCACCTCCTCTACTCCCGCTCTCCCCTACTCCCACACCCGATCCCAGTCTCCGCGAGCGGGCTCTGCTCTCGCCAGCGGATCATGCCGCCGGTGAGGTTGGCGACGCGCTCGAAGCCGTGGCGCCGTAGGATCACCGTCGCCTGCGCGGAGCGCCGGCCCGAGCGGCACACGGCGACCACCGGCTTGTCGCGCGGGACCTCGGCGACGCGCGCCGTGAGCTCGCCGAGCGGCAAGGCCTGCGAGCCCTCGATGGCGCCGAGCTCGGGGTCCCCTCGCTCGCTCGGCTGGCGGACGTCGAGCACGTGGACCTCGTCGAGGTGGGCGGAGACCCACTCGGCCTCGATCTCGGGGACGCTCGCGTAGCTCCACACCACCGGGCCCCAAGCGGGGGGCGCGGGGACCTCGGCCTCGGGGCGCCCGCACTTCATGTTCGCGGGCACCGCGATGTCGATCTGCTTCGGGTGCGGCAGCCCGAGGTTGTCCATGTAGCCGACGAAGTCGGTCTCGTTCGCGGCGCCGCCGACCCGCGGGTTGTGGCGTCGCTCTTCGCCCACCGTCGTCGCCGTGCGACCCGAGTAGTCGTGGCCCGGGTAGAGGACGCTCGACTCCGGCAGCGCGAAGATCACCTCGCGGATCGAGCGGTAGAGCGCGTGGGCGTCGCCCTCTTGGAAGTCCGTCCGACCCGCCCCCCGGATCAGGAGACAGTCGCCCGTGAACGCCATCGACTCGTCGTCGAGCACGAAGGTCAGGCAGCCCGAGGTGTGCCCCGGGGTCGCGCGCACGAGCAGGGCGCGCTCACCGAACGCGACGCGGGTGCCGTCGGCGAGGGGCGTGTCCACTCCGTCGGCCTCGACCGACGCCGCGAGCCCGATGCGGCTGCCGAACGCCTGCTTCATCCGCCACGCGCCGGTGACGTGATCGGCGTGCACGTGGGTGTCGAGGGTGTGCACGAGCGTCAGGTCGAGCTCGCGGATCAGCGCCGCGTCTCTGGCGTGCTGCTCGTACACCGTGTCGACGAGCACGGCCTCGCCGCGGCTCGCGAGCAGGTACGTGTAGGTCGAGGACGTGGCGTCGAAGAGCTGGCGGAAGAGCATGGCCGGAGCGTACGCCCGGAAGCTGGGGTAGCCACCGATCCACTTGCCGATCGGCAACTCGAATCGCCGGTCTTTCGGGGCAATTCCGACATGCGGCGGGCTGGCACGCCGATCGCAGAGACGAGGGGCGAACCCCAGGAGCACCTCATGGCCACCCGTCGCGCACTCGCCCTCCTCCCCTTCCTCTTCGCCTTCGCCTGCGCCCCCGACTACGCGGGGATGCCGCCGGTCGACGGCACGGACCCGGTCCCCACGGGCCGCGCGCACCTCGAGGTGGTCGGCGCCAGCTCGATCCAGGTCGAGGCCGGCGGCGCGGTCGAGATCGAGCTCCGCTACCTCGACGCGAACGACGCGATCGTCCCCGAGGCGCTCATCGACCTCTCGGTCGAGGGTGACGCCGCGGTCGGCAGCCTCGCGGCGATGACGGCGCAGACGGACGGCGAAGGCGTCGCGGTCGCGACGCTGCGGACCGAGGCCGAGGGCACCGTCGACGTGGTCGCGAGCGCCAACGAGGCCGACCCGGCGCGGGCCACCGTGACCGTCCGCCCGATGGTCTTCGGCACCCTGGGCGTCACCGTGAGCTACATGGGCAGCCGGCCGCTGACGGGCGCCGAGCTGGGCCTCTTCGTCAACGCGTCTTGTGAAGACCTCGCCCGCGCGGTGCCGAGCCCGGCCACCGTCCGGAGCGTCGGCATCGGCAGCCGCACCGAGCTCGACGGCCTCGCCCTCGACGTCCCGATGGCCCTCTACGCGCTCGGCATCGACGGCGCCGACCGCGTCGCCGCCGAGACCTGCACCGACGTCACGATGACGGAGCCGAACCGCGAGGTGAACGTCCCGCTCTCCGACGTCGCCGTCCGCGTCCGCGGCCCCTACGCGACCGTCGAGACCTTCGACGTCACCGACGGCTTCCCCTCGGGCCTCGACACCGTGCTCGACATCGCGGGCGGCCTCGGCTCCGCGGACCCGGCGGCGTGGCTCGTCGACCTCGTCGCGAACCACCCGAGCACCCCGAGCTGGCTCCGCACCGCGCTCGGCAGCACCTTCACCCGCAGCCTCGTCGCGAGCCTCCTCGGCGACGTGCTCGAGGAGATTCACCTCCCGACCGAGATCGCCGACACCATCCGCTTCGGCGCCGACGTGAACGCGGCGTTCGCGGGCCTGACCCTCGACGGCGTGCTGACCTTCTCGGACCCCGACGAGTACGGCGTCGCGATGGGCGTCCACGCCATCCAGCGCGTCCGGCTCCCCCTCTCGGACGGCACCGAGGCGCAGCACAACTACGAGACGCCGCCCTCGGCCGACACCGTCGTGACCTTCGGCGACCGCATCGACCTCGACGAGCACGCGCTCCCCATCGCGTTCGGCGACCTCGTCGAGACCATCCTGCGCGAGACGCTGCTCTCCCGCCTGCCCGGCGCCCCCGCCACGATGGGCGAGCTCGTCGGCAGCTACTTCGACTGCGAGGCCATCGCGGCCCGCCTCGGCACCGGCACCACCGCGAGCCTCGCCGAGGCCGCCTGCACCGTCGGCGTCACGATGCTCGAGGGTCGCGTCGACGGCGCCATCCGGAGCCTGTGGGACTACGACACGCTGAACCTCTCGGGCAGCGCCGACCTCGTCGACAGCGACCAGGACTACGACCTCGACCAGATCGCCGACGGCGAGGCCCACGCCCGCTGGACCAACGAGAGCGATCAGCTCGAGTTCGACGGCACCTTCACCGGCTCCTCGATGAACGACCCGGAGCTCGTCCACCCGATCCGCGAGCGGATGACCGGCCTGGAGTAGTCTCTGGCGGGTGACCAACCCGCTCATCGACGACCGCCTCGTCGACCTCGTCCTCTGGGACGTGGTCGACGCTGCGCGTTTGACGGACCTGCCTCGCTTCCAGGACCACTCGCGCGAGACGTTCGAGCTCTACCTCGGGTCGTGTCGACGGCTCGCCCGGGAGGTGCTCTTCCCGACCTACCGCGAGATGGACGAGGCCGGCGCGCAGCTCGTCGACGGACGCGTGAAGCTGCACCCGAAGATGCGCGACGCCTACGCGCAGATCCGGGAGCTCGGGGTGATCGCGGCGACGCGGCCGGAGGCGGTCGGTGGCGCCTCGCTGCCGGCGACCATCGCGACGATGGCGCACGCCTACTTGCAGGCGGGGAACCTGTCGCCGACGGCCCTGTGCGGGCTGACCACGGGCGCCGCGCACCTGATCGAGGCGTTCGGGGACGAGGCGCTGAAGGAGACCTTCGCGCTCCCGATGTACGAGGGCCGCTGGACCGGGACGATGGCGCTCACCGAGCCGCAGGCGGGCAGCAGCCTCGCGGACATCACCGCGCGCGCCACCCTCGCCGCGGACGGCACGTACAGGATCGAGGGCTCGAAGATCTTCATCAGCGGCGGCGACCAGGACGTCACCGAGAACGTGGTGCACCTGACCCTCGCGCGGATCGACGGCGCGCCGCCGGGCACCCGCGGGATCAGCCTCTTCGCGGTCCCGCGGCTGCGGCCCGAGGGCGGCGCCCTGGTGGACAACGACGTCGAGGTGAGCGGCCTGATCCACAAGATCGGGTGGCGCGCCCTGCCGAGCCTCGCGCTCGCCTATGGCAGCCGCGGGGACTGCCACGGCTGGCTGGTCGGCGAGCCCCACCGCGGCCTGCCGCAGATGTTCCAGATGATGAACGAGGCGCGCCTGATGATCGGCGTGCAGGGCGCCGCGACGGCGTCGGTCGCCTACCACGAGTCGCTCGCCTACGCGCGGGAGCGGACCCAGGGGCGCGCGCTCACCACGCGCGACCCCGCGTCGCCGCCGGTGCCGCTCGTCGAGCACGCCGACGTGCGGCGCATGCTCCTGCGCCAGAAGGCGATCGTGGACGGGAGCCTCTGCCTCGCCGCGGTCACCGCCCGCCTCGCCGACGACGCGGAGCACGGCGACGCGCGCGCGCAGCTGCTGCTCGACCTGCTCACCCCGGTGACCAAGAGCTTCCCCGCCGAGCAGGGCTACGAGTCCAACGTCCTCGCCCTCCAGATCCACGGCGGCTACGGCTACTCGAGCGAGTACCTGCCCGAGGCGTGGCTGCGCGATCAGAAGCTCAACAGCATCCACGAGGGCACGACGGGCATCCAGGGCCTGGACCTGCTCGGCCGCAAGGTCGTCGCGAAGGGAGGCGCGGCGCTCGCGGCGTTCTCGGCCGCGGTCCGCGAGGACCTCGACCGGAGCGCGCTCGACGTGGGCGGCGTCCGCGCGGCGCTCGACCGCGTGGGCGCGCTCACCGCCTCGCTCGGCGCCCGCGGGCTGAGCGGCGACGTGGCGGGGATGCTCGCGCACAGCGCGGACTACCTCGCGCTGACCTCGATCGTCGTGATCGCGTGGATGCACGTGAAGTTGACGAACGCGGCGGCCGGCGACGCGCCCTTCGCGCAGGGGTTGCGGCAGAGCGCCCGCTACTGGCTGGCCACCGAGGTGCCGCGGATCGAGCACCTCGCGAAGCTCTGCGAGTCGGCCGAGAGCTCCTACGTGGAGATGCAGGACGACTGGTTCTGAGGAGCCCCGGGGACGAGCGCTACGACGGGTACGTCCCCACGGGCCCCGTCGTGGGCGACGCGCGGATCCGGCGCTAGCCTGAGCCCGTGCAAGCCACCGTCGAGCGCGCTCGACTCGAGCCGTCCGCATCGACCGGGGGCGTGCTCGCCTTCGTGGCCGCAGCGCTGGTGGCGACCGCGGCGACGGCGCAGCCGACACCGCCGCCGCCGAGCGACGCGGAGCTCCGCGCGGCGACGGCGCCCGAGGTCGTGCGAAGCGTCGCGGCCGAGGTCGTCCGCGTCGGGCAGGAGCTGAGCGCGAGCCCGGCCCCGGTGCGGCGGGTCGAGCTGCTCGCGGCCCGCTGGGAGGCCGTGTCGAGCCTCGCCGACTCCGTCGCGGCCGCCCGGGACCGCCCGACGACGCGCCTGGACCCGGAGGCGCTCGCGGACTACGCGCGCC
>JACKEC010000097.1 GCA_020633195.1 Sandaracinaceae bacterium
ATCATCAGCCAGCTGTCGAGCTGCGCCTCGATCTTCTCGACGCGCTCGGCGCGGCGCTGCCGCAGGATCACGTAGGGCGCGAGCGCGATCGGCGGGATGAGCAAGAGGAGGATCCACTCCTCGAGAAAGAACGCGAGGACCGGGGTCACGAGGCACGCGCCGACCTGCATCCGCGCGACCTCGGGGCCGGTGCGCTTGATGAGCAGGAAGCGCAGCTCCTTGTCGATCGCCGAGCAGTAGCGCGCGTAGTTCTTCCGCAAGGCGCTCTGCGGGTCGAACGCCATCATCGCGATCGCCACGGTGGTGCCGATCACGAACAGGAACATGCCCGCGTAGCCGAGGACGTAGGTGTCGGTGGCGGCGCTCAAATGAAGTCCCCATCGGTGATGAGGCCCTGCGCGATGAACTCGTCGAGGAACGTCGGCAGGTAGCCCGTCGCGCGGTACTCGCCGAGGATCTTCCCGCCCTCGCCGAGGCCGGTGCGGTGGTAGGCGAAGATGTCGTGGAGCTCGACCTCCTCGTCGTCGCCGAGCCCGACGACCTCGCTGATCGCGGTGATCCGGCGCGAGCCGTCCGAGAAGCGCGTCTGCTGGATGATCACGTCGATCGACTGCGCGATCTGCTCGCGGATGGCGCGCGCGGGCAGGTCGAGGCCGCTCATCAGCGCGAGCGTCTCGATGCGGCCGACCGCCTCGGGCGGGCTGTTCGCGTGCGTCGTCGTCATCGAGCCCTCGTGGCCCGTGTTCATCGCCTGCAGCATGTCGAGCGCCTCGCCGCCGCGGCACTCGCCGACGACGATCCGATCGGGGCGCATCCGCAGCGCGTTCTTCACGAGGTCGCGGATCGAGTAGGCGCCCTTGCCCTCCATGTTCGGCGGCTTGCTCTCGAGGCTCACGACGTGCGGCTGCACGAGCTGGAGCTCGGCCGCGTCCTCCACCGTCACCACGCGCTCGTTGTCCGGGATCTGCCCGCTGAGCACGTTCAGCAGCGTCGTCTTCCCCGAGCCCGTGCCGCCGCTGATGATGATGTTCTTGCGCGACTTCACGCAGCGCTCGATGAACTTCGCCATCGGCGCGGACAGCGACCCGTAGCGGATCAGGTCGTCCATCTTCAGGGGGACCTTCGCGAACTTCCGGATCGTGATGCACGAGCCCTTGATCGCGAGGGGCTTGATGATCGCGTTGACGCGCGAGCCGTCGGAGAGGCGCGCGTCGACGAGCGGCGTCGACTCGTCGATTCGACGGCCGAGCGGCGTGATGATGCGCTCGATCACCGCGCGGACGGCCTCGTCGTCCGTGAACCGGAGCGCGGTCGGGACGATCTGGCCGTGCCGCTCGACGAAGATCGTCTCGGGGTCGACGACCATGATCTCCGAGACCGTGTCGTCCGCGAGGAGGACCTCGAGCGGGCCGAGGCCGAGCGCCTCGTTGGTGATCTCGTCGATGAGCTGCGCGGTGTTCGTGGTCGTCGGCAGGTCCCCGCCGACCTGCTTCATGATGAGCACGAGCGCCTGCCGCACCTTCGGGCGCATCGCCGCGTCGCCCATCTTGTTGCGGTCGAGCGACGCGAGGTCGAGGTGGTCGAGGAGCATCCGGTGGATGCGCTTGCGCGCCGCGACGGTGACGTCGGCGGTGCCGCTGACGTCGTAGGGGCTGGACCCGGGGGGGGGCTTCGGCGGCCGCGATCGGCGCCGCGGCGCGGGCTCCTCTTGGATCGCCGGGTACGCCTGGGGAGGCGCGGGGCGGTTGTAACCCGGCGGCGGCGCGGCGCGCGGGGGCGCGCCGGGCGGCGGCGGGGGCGGCGCGGACCGGTGCTCGATGAGCGGCGCCGACATCGGCGGCGGAGCCCGCGGCGGCGCGGGCGGCGGAGCCGACATCGGCCGCGCGGGGGCCCCGAGCTGCGCGAGCCGGATCACGTAGGGCCCGACCCGCATGGGGATCCCGCCGGGCGCGTCGACGGTGGCCTGGTGCAGGTGGCTCTCGCCGATCATCGTCCCGTTCGCGGACGCGTCGGTGAGGCGGTAGCCGTGGCCGTTGAGCTCGACGGTGAGGTGACGGCGCGAGACGTCGGGCGAGGGCAGCACCACGTGACACGAGGCGTCGCGCCCGATGACCACCGGGCCCACCGCGGGCACGGTCAGCGTCTCGACCGCCCCGGCACCCATATCGATGGTCATCGTCAACGACACGACGGCTCCTCACCCGCCTCACAGGGTAATTCAGTCACGCGACGCGGGCGCGGGGGTGACCGGGCCGCGGCCCCCCGGCTGCCCGTAGCCGGGCGGCGTCGCCTCGAACATCTCCACGTCGTGGATGAAGCCCTCGAAGCGCTGGTAGGTCTCGAGGGACTCGCGGATGTAGTTGCGCTGCTGGCGGGGGACCGCCTGCACGATCGTCGGCACGATGAACAAGACGTTCTGCGTGTCGTCGCCGCGGCGCGAGTTCTGCCCGAAGAGCACGCCGATGATCGGGATCTGGCTGAGCCCCGGCAGGCCGCCCTGGGTCTGCAGCTCCGAGCGGGTCACGAGGCCGCTCATCATCATCGCCTGACCCGGCTCGAGGTTCGCCACGGACTCGAGCTGCGTGCGCCGCCGGCCGGGCGGGTCGCCCGCGTTCTGCGGCTCGGTGAGCTCGGAGAGGTCGGCCTCCATCATGATCTCGATCCGGCCGCTCTGCGCGTCGAAGCGCGGCGTCATCCGCAGCTCGCTGCCGAACTCGATCCGGCGGATCTGCGCGGTCAGCGCGCCCGAGACGAGGATGTTGACCTCGCCGCCGCTGTTGAAGCGCGCCTCCGTCCCGTTCGCCGTCACGATCATCGCCTGCCGTCTCAGCCGCGCCCAGCCCTGCGTCTGCGCCAGGTCGATCCGCGGCAGCACCTGGTTGACCAGCGCGAGGCTCGCCTGGGTGAACTGCGGCGTCCGGTCCATCGGGGTGCCGATGAAGTCGAACGTGAGCGAGCCGCGCCCGACGCCGGGGCCGCCGATGGTCCCCGGGAAGCCGAGCCCGATGCGGTGCGAGTACGACTCGTTGAGCTCGACGAAGTACATGTCGAGGCGGATCGTCTCGCGCTCCTCGACCGAGCCGGGCCGCTGGTTGGTCGCGTTCGGGTCCCGGACGGTGATGCGGTAGCGGACCTCGCGCGCGTTCTCGTAGAAGAGCACCAGCGAGGTGCGGCCGGGGTGGAGCGCGACGATGATGAACTCGCGCTCGGTCACGCGGACCTGCACGATGTTCGGCGCGCCCTCCGAGTACCGCTCGACGCCGACCGAGCTGAGCGTCGTCTGCTCGCCGACGTCGATCTCGAGGTCCCGCTCGCGCTGCGCGAAGGCGGGGCTCGCGAACAGGAGGATCACCCCGGCGAGGGCGAGGCGGATGCCGATGTGGTCATTCAACACGTTGTGGCAAGCTCGGTTCTGTGGGCCGTGGGCCGCCGCGCCGCTGGAGCTGCTGGCGGCCCTCCGCGCCCATGATGTCTTGGGTCGTGGTGTCGCGAGGGTTCTCGATGGTCGTGATGTCGTCGGGGTTGCGCAGCACCATCGTCAGGCGCCCCTGCTCCTGAGCGAGCGCGAGCGCGGCGGCCTGCTCCAGCGAGACGCTGAGCGTCACCTGGTTGACCGTCCCCGAGTTGGTCGTGCGCCGCTCGCCCGGGCGGATGGGGGCGCCGGTGTCGCGGCCCGAGGCGAGGACGAGCCGCCCCTGGAACAACACCACGGTCACGAACTGGTTGGGCTCGCGCTCCACGGTGAGGAGCACGTCGACGCGGTCACCCGGGCGGAGCAGGCCGCCGAACGAGGCCGACACGTCCGCGCGGATGGTGATCGCGCGCTGCCCCTCGGCGACGAGCCCGGACAGGTCGCGGCGCTGCTCGCTGGTGGTCGCGAGGTCGGTCCACAGCAGCGACTCGCCCCCGCGTACGCCGCTGGTCACGCGGACGCCGATGATGCGCTCCGCCTCGGCGACGGGGATGTGGCGATCCTCGAGGTAGCTCTGTGGCAGCGCCCGGCTGCCGAGCATGTCCGCGGTCACCGCCGTCCCGAGGCCGATGTCGCGGGTCGCGACGAGCACCTCGATGGGCGGCCCGCCGGACGCCTCTTCCTCGAAGGCCTGCATGTAGAGGAAGAGCATGACCAGCCCCGCCACGGCGCATGCGACGGCCGCGATGATCGCCTTCCGGTTCACCGCGCGGGATGATACCCCGCCGTCGTTCCTCGCGAGAAGGTCAATCCCCCAGCAGGGGACGAACGAGGAACCGATAGGCGATCGAGGCCACGACGAGGCCGAGCAGGACCAGCCCCGCTCGCACCAGCCAATTGGGCCCCGGCTCGGGCTCGGGCGCGATCGGAGCGAGGGTCTTGGCCACGCGCGCTCGCTCGGCGCCCTCGACCACCGATCCGTCGATGTCGAGGCCTTCGGGCCGCTCGATGTGGGGCCCGGAGTCGCGCACGCCGGTCAGCGCGGCGGTGGTCACGCCGGCCGCGGTGTCCGTCAGCAGCGGATCGCCGAGCCGCACGAGCTCCTCGTCGAAGTGGGGCTCGACCGGCGCGTGGAGGGGTCGCGTGTCGGGCTGGAGGGCGAGCTCGGCCTGCTCGTAGTCCGGCATCGAG
>JACKEC010000098.1 GCA_020633195.1 Sandaracinaceae bacterium
CCCCGTGTTCGTCCGGCGCCCGATTCGGGGCGCCGTCGTCGCGTTCGCCACCGTCCCCGGGGTGCTCACGGGCGCGGGGCTGATCCTCGCGGGCGTTCGAGGCGACGCGCCACCGCTCCTGCGCGTCGGGCTCGGCGTGATGGGCGCGGTCATGGTCCTCGCGTGCGTGGCGGTCTGGGGCAGCTCGTCCGGGGTCCTCGTCGACCGAGAGCGCCGGACCGTGACGCCCGTCTACCGCGTCCTCGGCGCGAGCTTCCGCGGGACGGTCGTGAGCGTCGGCCCCGGCGACTCGCTCGTGGTGCACGCCCGCTCCTTCCGCACTAACGAGCCCTACGTCCGGATGGTCAACCGCGGCGTCTACGTGAGCGGACCCGCGGGGCTGCGCTTCGTCATGAGCGTCCGCACGGCCGACGAAGCCACGCGCTCGGCGAGGGCGATCGCCGACCTCCTCGATCTACCGATCGCCTGAGCCTTCGGGCGCCGCGATGGCGAGGACGGCCGTGGCGCGACGCGCGAGCTCCGCCATGCGCAGGCGCTCCGCGCCGTCGAAGACCCAGCGGGCCAGCAGACGGGCCGCGTCTCGGCGGGCGGCTTCGAGCTCGCCGGGTCGCGCGAGCGCCTCCGCGAGCTCGACGGCGCCGAGGCCAGACCACGCGTTGAACGGGAGCCGCGCCAGCTCGAGCGTCGCGACGAGCTCGACCGCTTCGCGGGCGCGCGCCTCGGCGAGGAGCGCCACGCCGCGGAGCATGTCGATCTGCGCGGCGAGCCCGATCCCCGCCGCCTCCGCGTCGGCTCGCAGACGCCAGAGCTCGTCCGCCGACGGAGGCTCGTCGAGGTGCACGGCCGCAGACGACCGGAGGAAGCGCGCGCGGATGCCCTCGTTCACGAGCCCCATCGAGCGCGCGAGGCGCTCGGCCGCGTCCGCGTGCTCGAGCGCCTCCGCGTGGCCCCCGTCGAGGAGCCAGCCGATCGCGAGGTCGCTCAAGGTGGTGGCCTCGCGCGCGAGGTTCCCGCAGCGCCGCGTCAGCGCGAGCGCGGCCTCGAGCTGCGCGCGGCCCCGGGCCCTGTCGTCGCGCGCGATGTAGGACTTCGCGAGCAGGCGCAGCGCCTCCGCGCGACGGTCGGGGCGCGGGCCCGCGAGCGTGAGCCCCCGCTCCGCGAGGAGGATCGCCTCGGCGGGGCGACCGAGGAACGAGAGCGACCACCACAGGCGGGTGATCAGCGCGAACCCGTCCTCGTCGTCGGTCTCCTCGAGGAGCGCCTGCCCTTCGCCCGCGACCCGCGCCAACCGGTCCCGCGTCCCCGGATCGCCGAGGTGGTTGTGTAGCCAGAAGAGCAGCGCGCGGATCCCCGCGGCGCGGCCGCGCGGGGAGGCGGCGGCGGCGCGCGGGTCGACCCCCGCCAGGATGTCGTCCCAGGCCTGCGCCTCTCCGCGCTCCTGATGGATCTCGGCGAGCAGCTCGATCGCGACGAGCGCGTGGTCGGGATCGTCGGACCGCGCGAGCGGCTCGAGCCAGCGACGCGCCTCGTCGTTGTAGCCCTGCTGCCGGCACAGGCGGCCGACGGTGACCGCGAGGTCCGCGTCGTCGCCGCCGGTCAGCTCGAGCGCCTCGCGGCCGTGCAGCCGTGCCTGCGCCGGCTCCCCATGGCGCAGCGCTCGAGTCATCGCGCGACGGAGCCAGGGGACCGCTGCCGCCGCCTCACCGGCCCGGCGATAGTGCTCACCGATCGCGGCCGCGTCCTCGGACGCGCCCTCGGAGTACCGCGCGGCCGCGAGGTGCAGGGCGCGGCGCCGCGCCGGGTCCATCCGCGAGAGCGCCGCCTCGCGGACGAGCGCGTGATCGAAGCGCACCGTGCCGCCCGGCTCGCCGCGCAGGAGGCCCACCGTCAGCAGCTCGTCGAGCCAGGGGAGCAGCGCCGCGGCCTCGTCGCCGAGGAAGTCCTGGAAGCCCCGGACGGAGACCTCGACGCCGAGCACCGCGAGCCGCTCGACGAGGTCCCGCGCCACCCCCGGGCGACCGGTGCGCGCGAGGCGCTCGTCGAGGGTGTGCTCGATGACCGTCTCGGGGGAGCGCGCGCGCGGGTGGGCGCGCAGCCGCTCCGCGAGGAGCCGCGCGAACAGGGGGTTGCCTCCGCTCGTGCGCGCCGCGTCCGTCGCCTCCTCCCAGCTCAACCCGAAGTCGGACATGAGCCCGGGGACGAGCACCTCGTCGGAGAGCGGCGAGAGCGCCACGTGGTGGAGCGACGGACGCGCGCGCACGGCGTGGAGTCGATCGAGGAAGGACGGATCGCCGGCGCCCTCGCGCGCCGCGGCGAGGACGAGGATCGCGGCGGGCTCGGTCGCGAGGCCGACCACGAGCGCGTCGAGGATGGCGGCCCCGTGCGCGGAGCCGCGGTGGATGTCGTCGAGGACGAGGAGGATCGGCCGCGACCGGGCGAGGCGACGCAGCAGGTCGATCGCGATGGCGATGTGCCGCTGCTCCCGCGCGAGCGCGCCCTCCGGGGTCGTGCCCGACGGGCGGACGAGCTCGCACAGGTCCTCGACGGTGTCCGCGGAGGCGCCGCCGTGCGCCGCCATCACCGCGCGAACGCGCTCGCGGACCGCCTCGGCGTCGCGGTGCCCGCGCGTGGACAGGAGCCGCTCCGCCAACCCGCGCAGGCCCGCGTCGGGCGCGGACAGCGCCATCTCGCAGCGCAGGACGCGAAACCGCGCCTCCGTCGTCCCCGCCCTCGCGAGGCGCTCGACGAGGCTGGACTTGCCCGCGCCCGCGGGGCCCTCGAGCAGCGCCACCGCGCCGCGACCGGCCTCGGCCGCCGCGGCGAGCTCGTCGAGGTGCGCCTCCTCGCCCCGTCGCCACCACCGCTCGGCGGGGCGCGCCGTCGCCGCGATCGAGCGGGTCGTCGCGTCCCCTCCGCCGGCGGCGTTCCACGCGTCGAGCGAGAGCCGCGGCACCTCGGCGAACGGAGCGAGGTGCCCGACGACGTCCGTCGCGAACGCGAAGCGCTCGTCGGGGTGCCGCGCGAGGAGCCGCATGACGACGTCGGCGAGACCGGCGGGCAGCCCTGCGGCCTCGAGCGGCGGGGCGTCCCGGAGCACCTTCCCACCGAAGATGGCGTGGGCGGCGCCTTCGAAGGGGCGCCGACCCGAGAGGAGCTGGTAGGCGATCACCCCGACCGCGTAGAGGTCCGTCGCCGGCCCGATCTCGCCGAGCAGATCGTCGAGCTGCTCGGGAGCCATGTACGCCGGGGTCCCCATCCACTCGTCCGGGTCGTCGGAGCGCGCCTCCTCGAGCGCGGCGGCGAGGCCGAAGTCGGTCAGCTTGACCCGCAGCTCTCCGGTGCGGCGTCGCTCCACGAGCACGTTGGCGGGCTTGAGGTCGAGGTGGACGGTGCCCCGCGCGTGGACGTGCACGAGGGCCGCGAGCACCTGCAGCAGCAGCCCCATCCGCGCCCGGACGTCGAGCGCCTCCGAGGCGAGGAGCCCACTCAGCGAGACCCCCTCGACGAGCTCCATCACCAGGTAGACGCGGTCCGGATCGTCGGCCGTCCGAGACGCCGCGAGCACGCGGACGACGTGCTCGTGATGGATCTGGCGCATGAGCCGCGCCTCGAGGAGGAACCGGGACGCCCAGATCGGCGCGCCCGGCAGCGCGTGCGGCACCTTCACCGCGACGTCGCGCCCCATGGCCTCGTCGCGCGCGCGGTACACGGAGCCCATCCCGCCGCTGCCGAGGAGGGCGCCGAGCCGATACCGGCCGTCGAGCAGCGTGCCGTCGTCGGGCGCGTCCACCCGCCGATGATGCCTCAGCTCCTCGGCCTAGTGCTTTGGGGCTAGAACGTGCACTCGCCCGTCGCCATCGAGCACGAGAGCGACGGGTCGATCATCGAGCAGAACGAGTCGCCGCCCAGGAACGCGCAGTTGGGCGCGCACACCTGGAACGTCGTCGACCAGCAGACCGACGGAATCGGGCCTCCACCGGTGCAATCCCCGTTGTCGATGCACCGGCACGCGAACTCGTCGACGATCGTGTTGCCGTTGTCGTCGACGCCGTTGCAGCACTCGTCCACGGAGCCCGGGAACGGCGTGCAGTCGGGGTCCCCGCAGTCGACGGGTCCGTCGCAGTCGTTGTCGAGGCCGTCGGTGCACGTCGCGAGCACCCCCTCGGCGGGGATGCACATGACGCCGCCGTCGACGGTGACGACGCCGCCGTCGGCGCACGCCGGATCGAAGCGGCAGTCCGGGTCCGCGCAGTCGCGCTGCCGGTCGCAGTCGTTGTCGAGGCGGTCGTCGCAGATCTCGGGCGACGGCACGCAGCAGGTCGGCGCGCCCGCGCAGTCGGGGTCGTCGCAGTCGGGGC
>JACKEC010000099.1 GCA_020633195.1 Sandaracinaceae bacterium
TGCGCGACGCCCACCTCATGAAGGCCAACCTCTCGGAGGCGAAGCTCGAGGACGTCGACCTCCAGTGCGGTCAGCTCGCGGAGGCGAACCTGCAGAAGGCCAACCTCGTGCGAGCGGATCTGCGCTTCGCCGACCTGAGCAACGCGGACCTTCGCTCCTCGGTCCTGATGGACGCGGACCTGCGCTCCTCGGATCTGCACCGGGCGAACCTCGCGGGGGCGCACCTCACGGGGGCGCGGACCGACTACGCGGCTCCCACCGACGAGGAGCGCGCGAGGGCCGAGGACTTCACGACGAGGACGCGTTGAGTGTGGACATGCCCTGTGCGAAAGTAGTCCGCATGAGCGCACTGCCGCATCCATCTTCGGCTCCGCACGCACCGCTCGAGCTCTTCGAGGCGCTCATCGTGGAGGTCATCGAGCCGGGTCGGCTCTCCCTGCGCCGACCCGACGTCGCGCGGGTCGTGGAGGCGCGCGTCGCGCTCGTCGGCTATCGCCCGACCGCCGGAGACCGCGTCCTCTGCGTCGCCAACGACCGCGCCGCCTACGTGACCGGCGTCCTCGTGGCCGGCGAGACGTCGCCCGAGCCGAGCCCGTCGGGCGCACGCGCCACCGTCGAGGACGGCAACATCGTCGTGCGCGCCGAGGACGGGGTGCTCCTCCTCAGCTTCGACCCGGTCTCGGGCGTGACGCGCGTCCGCTCCCAGACCACGGTGCTCTCGATCGAGGCCACGGAGAAGCTCGAGCTCAAGGCGCCCGACGTCTGCGTGGAGGCCGAGCGCTTCACCTCGCGAGTGGGTGACCTGGTGACCGAAGCGCACCGCGTGTCGACGTCCGCCGATCGCTGGGAGCTGCGTGCGAACCGCATCGTCGAGCGCGCGAAGAACGCGTTCCTCGACGTCGACGGCATGCTCCAGACGCGGGCCGGCACCCTCCGGAGCATCGCGCGGGAGGGGATGAGCCTGTTCGCCCGTCGGACCTCCGTCCGATCGGAGAAGGACACCAGCATCGACGGACAGCGCGTCTTGCTCGGATGAGCCGATGATTCACTTCCCGCAAGCGAGCAAGGGTGGTGGGAGCTGCGCTGGCTTCCCCGACGTCTGCAAGGTCCCCGCGCCGCCCGCGCCGCCGATCCCCACGCCGTTCCCGAACACGTCGCAGGTCCGCAACTCCGACAAGACGATCGACAGGGTCCTCGTGAAGAACAAGGACATCGTCGTGGAGGACTCGGAGCCGAGCTCCAGCAACGGGGACGAGGCCGGGAGCCTCAAGGGGATGATGAAGGCGCCCAAGCAGATGAACGAGACCGGGTTCATGAAGGGCAGCAGCAAGGTCTACGCGAAGGGCAAGAAGGTGGTCCCCCACCTGACACCGTCCAAGCACAACGGCGCGAACCTTCCGGGCGGTGGCGTCCACTGCGCGCCGTCTCAGACCGACGTGATCACCTCTCCCTGATCAGCCACCGATGTCGCTTCCCGTCCCCCCGCGTGAGCCCGACTCGGTCCCCGTCCTGAACTCGACGCCGCTCCCGGCGTTCACCCAATCCTGGCAGCTGAAGCCGCCCGAGGACGCGCTGATCCTCATCGTCAAGGGCACCTTCAATCTGCGGCAAGCGAAGGCGGCGGTCCCGTCCGAGGAGTTCGCCCTGCCGCTCGGGCCGGAGGTCTTCGAGGGCGCGGAGGAGGCCGTTCGATATCCCGGCGACATGGCGTTGTTCAAGCCTCGGTGTGACGTCTTGGTGGCCGGCCACGCCTACCGCAACGTCGGAGGAGCGGCCGTTCGACGCGTCGAGATCCGCCTGGGCACGGAGCTGTCGCTCGCGCTCGCGGCCATCGGTGATCGACGCTGGGTGCGCGGGGTCCCGTCCGAGCCCGCGCCGTTCGAGAAGATCGAGCTCCGCCCCGAGCGGGCCTACGGCGGGCCGGGCGACCCGGAGAACCCCGTCGGCGTGGGGCGCGTCGTCGGCGAGGGCAGCCCGCTGCCGAACTTCGAGCTCGCCGACCGCCTCATCCGCAGCCCGCGCGATCAACCCCCCGCGGCGATGACGACGCCGGTCGCGCAGACGTGGCCTGCGCGCGCGAAGTTGGCGGGCACCTACTCGGGAGACTGGGTGAAGAAGCGCGCGCCCTACTTCCCGGACGACTTCCGCTGGGACTACTTCCAAGCGGCCCCCCGCGCTCTGCAGATCGCGTATCCGCGGGGGGACGAGTGGTATCGGCTCATGGGGGTACGTCCCGACGACGAGGTCCTCGAGGGCAAGCTGCCGTCGCTGACGATGCGTGGTTTCGCGCAGCCGCTGGAGCGCCCGGGCGAGCTGACCGAGCTCCCGCTCAACCTCGACACGGTCTTCTTCGAGCCGGATCTCCTTCGTGTTCAGCTCGTCTGGCGCGGCGCGATTCGCGTCGTGGATCAATTCGCCAGCGACCTCGCGAGCGTGTTCGTCGTCGCGGAGCCGATCGGCCAGCCGGTCTCGATGGAAGAGGTCGCGCGCCGCTTCGCGGCGGCGTACACCGCGCGCTTCGTTCGCACGCCCGAGGAGACGGAGCCCGACCTGCCCGAGCCGACGCCGTCGCCGCCCGAAGGGCGAGCCGCACCGCTCGGCATGGACGCCGCTCGCGCGATGGCGCTCGGCTTGCCGGCTTGGGCTGCGACCATCGAGTCGCCGCCGCTCCCCCCCGTCGCGCCGCCTCGGCCGTCGGCTACGGTCGTCGGCGCGGATCTCGACGCCGCGCTCGGCTCGGAGCGCTCACTCGTCGAGGCGGACCTCTCGTACTGCGACCTGCGCGGGCGCGATCTGCGCGGCCGCGATCTGACCAAGGCGATCCTGATCGGCGCTCAGCTCGACGGAGCCAACCTCTCGGGGGCGAGGCTCGCGGGAGCCACCTTGCGCGAGGCGTCGCTGCCCGGCGTCGACTTGACGGGCGCCGACCTGACCGAGGCCGCGCTGGACGTCGCGAACCTCGAGGGCGCAAACCTCCAAGGCGCCACGCTCCGACAGGCGACGTTCGCCTCGGCACGGGCGGCCAACGCCAACTTCAACGGCGCGACGCTGGATGGCGCGGTCGGATACGAGGCGGACCTCGCGAGGGCGACCTTCGACGGAGCCCGCCTGGTCTTCGCCGACCTGAGCGCCGCGCGCCTCGAAGACGCGAGCTTCCTCGGCGCGCAGATGGACGACGTGCGGCTCTACGACGTGGTGGCGCCCCGGATGATCGCCGACGACGCGCAGATGAACAGCTGCCGCCTCGACGGCGGCACCTTCGTCGGCTCCTCCTTCGCCCGCGTCGTCGCTCCGAGCTCCAGCATGCGCCGCTGTGACTTCAGCGACTGCAACTGGATGGAGGCGGTCCTCGAGGGCTCCGTGCTGGAGGACACGGTGCTCGACCGGGCCAACGTGAACCAGGTCGAGGCGAAGGAGTGCCGATGGCAACGCGCTCGCGCGAGCGAAGCGACCTTCGTGAAGTCGAACTTGATGCGAGGCGGGTTCGCCGCCGTCTCGTTCACGAGCTGTGATCTGCGCGGCGCGAACCTGTACGACTGCGACACCTTCCGCGCGCGCTTCGACAAGTGCCTGATGGATCACGCCATCCTCGGCGTCTCCGGCCTCGAGTAGCGGCCTCCCGTTCGTCACGAAGACGAAGTGACGAAACTGACGAAGAGCGTCCCCGGGAGCGCTGACGGCGGGAGGGACGCTGTTCGTCACTTTCGTCAGTAGGACGAAGTGACGAAACTGACGAAGAGCGTCCCCGGGTGCCGTCGGCGCGTGGCCTCCGGCGGGCCGGCGTGGGACACCGCGCTCATGCATCGCATTCGCGACGCGCGGCTCGACGAGGCGCCGCTGCTCCAGGACATCGAGGACGACGCCGGGCGGCGGTATGGCGAGGTCGGGATCCCCGAGGACCTCGAGGGGCTCGCGCGCGCGGTGGTCGAGGCGGCGATCCGGGAGGGCACGACGTGGGTCGCGACCGACGACGACGACGCGCCGATCGGGTTCGCGCTCTGCTGGGTGCGCAAAGACGCGCTTCACCTGCGCGAGCTCGACGTACGGCAGGCGCACATGCGCCGCGGGATCGGGCGGCGGCTGCTCGAGCACGTCGCCGAGCGCGC